>NZ_JBBKTT010000001.1 GCF_037892425.1 Lacibacter sp. H375 | reverse complement strand
GATGAGACACCAACGGTGAGCACACTGGCAGCTGGAGATGCAGTAAATACTGTCATCCAAGTCTATGATAATAGAAATGTTGGTAACACACATGTTCTCAATGTTTCTGTTGTCACAATTAAAGATGGGGCGAATGTAGATGTAACAGCAAACTATGATATCAACCTTGTAGCATCGCCTGCTACTGGTGTAATAACAAGCAGACCAATTACAGTAACAGCTGTTACAAATACAAAAGTCTATGATGGAAATACATCTGCAGTAGCAATACCAACATTCCCTTCATTACAAAACGGCGACGTTGTAAGTACTCAACCAATTGAAGTGTATAATAATCCGCTTGCTGGTACAGGTAAAACAATGACGGCAAGTGGTCTTGTAATCAATGATGGAAACGGTGGCAATAATTACATCATCAATTATGTTCAAAATTCCACAGGTGTCATAACAACACTTGCGGTTACTTCATCAGTAAACGTATCGCCAACATCAAAACAGTATAGTGATCTTGTAACCTATACCGCAAGAATTGTTGGTGGAGCGCCTCTAGTAACTGGAGGCCCACAAGCTGCGCAATCAGCAACGTTTAAAGTAGGAACCCAAGAGATCGGAACAGCAACATTTACAGTTTCAGGTTCTGACCTTGTTGCCATATTGACAAATCAACCATTGGTTGAACCTACTCCTTATGGTACTTCACCAACAGGACAAATGTCACCGGGACTAAAAACTGTTACTGCCGTGATTAATAACCCGGATCTGAATTTTAGTATAGGTAATCTACAGCCTACAACCTCATTATCGATTACAAAAGAAGATGCACGGGTAAATTATACCGGTTTAATGTTCCAGGCAACACCAAATACCAGCACTTCTACTGCAACGGTGCTGTTACAAGCTTCTGTTATTGATATCTCAGCTGCAATCGGCGACCCTGCTTATGACGCCTATGCAGGTGATATTCGAAATGCAAGAGTGAAATTTGTAAACCGTGATGCAAATACTGATCTTACAGGTTGGTTAACGCCTTCATTAATCAATGCTGCTGATCCAAAAGTTGGTACAGTGTCAGCGCCTGTTAGTTTCAATATAGGATCGAGCGACGCACAACAGTTTACAGTTGGTATTGTTGTCGACAACGGATATTATTTACGTGATGATCAGGAGGACAATACAGTCGTTACCGTTTACAAACCGCTCGGAGATTTTGTTGTGGGCGGTGGATTCATTAAGCCAACACAATCATCTGGCACATATGCGTCCACAAGTGGTTTTAAAACCAACTTTGGGTTGAATGTGAAATATAATAAAAGAGGCACAAATCTACAGGGCAGCGTCAATATTATCTTCCGTAGAAATGTGGCAGGTGTAATACGCACATATCAAATCAAAACAAACTCAATGACTTCACTGGGCGTAGGTGGAACAACTGTGAACAGGAAAGCACAATTCCTTTCTAAAGCCAATTTGAGAGACATTACAGATCCATTGTATCCGGTTTCGTTGGGCGGTAATCTTGACTTACGTGTTGATATGGCGGATCTTGGTGAGCCAGGAAATAAAGATTCCATTGGTGTTACTTTATACGAAGGTGGAACTCTGTTGTACTCAAGTAACTGGATTGTTTCCAAAACAGTTCCGATGGTTCTCACAGGTGGTAACATACAGATTAATGGCGCTAATTTCGGACCTGCAATCAGAATTGAAGGGCCAAATCCTACAGATCCCAGAGTCGTTCTTGCACCGCAGGAGTTTGCCGTCAAAGTTCTCGGCAACCCATCACTCTCAACCTTCCGTCTGCAATTGCAAAGCAATAACATGCAGGAGAAGTTTACCGTGAAAGTTGTGGATATCAATGGCCGGTTGATAGAAGTGCAACAGAATTTATATGCAGGCCAGGTAATTGAACTTGGAAGCAAGTATACACAAGGAACTTACTTTGCAGAAGTGATGCAGGGTACCAACCGCAACGTTGTGAAATTGGTTAAGATTTCGAGAGACTGATAAAAAGGGTAAGAGTAATCTTCAGTAAACTAAAAGCCGGTTGCGAAAGCAATCGGCTTTTTTATTTATTCGTTTCTTTTTTCGGTCTGGTAGTACGACAACGATCGCTGCAATATTTTACGTCATCCCAAACCTTTTCCCATTTCTTTCTCCACGTAAAAGGTCGATTACAAACAATACAGATCTTTTGTGGCAAATGCTTTTTCTTGTGAGGCATCAGACCATAACAATCAAAGCAGAAAAATGTTTCTGATTACAAAGTTGAAATTGTCGGGTGAATCTGTGTGTGGAAAGTCTATATTCAGCGCCTTAATTCATTCTTGAAACTAAATTATTACTCCGCTTCAGAATATAAATACGTTTGTTCTCAAAATAGTCAGGACGACCGTTGTTGTTATTCAGTATTGGTTTGAAATCATACTCCGTAAACAAACGGAAGGTACGTTCATTGATATGCTGCATCAATTCATGATCATACTTCAATAAAAGATTAATGAAATGCCAGCTGAGTTCATATCCTTTATAAGCAACATCCGACGGACGGCCATAGGTAAGATCAGTAAATTTTTTAGTGAAGCTTGAATAAGCGGTCGTACCGGTATTAAAAAAAGTTGACGTGTGATAAATCGGTAAATCTTTATACTCAGGTTTTGTAAGATCTTTCATGCCATCCCAGGTGGGCATACCCATTAATTCCATGTCATAGGTTTTGCGAACACTGTTAGCTGCATTCACAAGTTTCATCCCAAACACTTCATCTAATGATCCGCAGATGATAAAATTATTTTTGGTACTGTCGAGATTTGCAGTGAGAACAGCCGGGCTGAATTCATCACTTAATACAACGGTCTTCCATTTTAATAGCTGTCCGCCACTTGCACTTTTGTTAAACACATTGAAATAAGATGCAAGACGATCTTCCTGTTGTCCTTTGCGGCGCACATAAACAAGGTTTGCAGTTGGACTATTGCGCATGATAAAATTATAAATCGCTTCACAATGCACAGGCAGTGTTGAGTTAACAATAAGTGTGAAAGGATTATTTGTTACACCACCATCATTTGGAAAAGTAGCTGATACAAACGGAATGTTTTTCATCAATGCAAGATCTGCCAATGAACGATAATCTGTTCCGGTAACAGAACCGATCATCAGGTCTAACGAATCAAAAATATTTTTTGAACGAAGTGCAGTAATACTTTGATCAGCAGAACGCAGATCATACACTGTTACTTCAAGATTCTTATTGCTGTTACTGAGTGAATCAACAGCCAGCAATGCACCTTGCACAAAATCAAGCCCGGGCAATATATGCCTCGGCATCTGGTTGGTGAATTTATAGGTGCTGCCTGCAAACGATGAATCTAAAAAAAGGCTGGCGAAAATACCTACACGGTACTTTTTTGTTGCATCCTGTGCGTTAACCGCAACAGCTGTGGCAATCAAAACAATTGCAAAAAAAAGTTTTTTCATATTGTTGGTTGCAAGAGAGATGATTATTCCCATTCAATGGTTGCAGGTGGCTTGCTGCTGATATCATACACCACCCGGTTAATGCCTCTTACTTTGTTGATGATCTCATTCGAAATATGTGCCAGAAATTCATATGGCAGATGTGCCCAGTCGGCCGTCATACCATCAACAGAAGTAACTGCTCTTAACGCCAATGTAAATTCATAAGTACGTTCATCACCCATTACACCCACACTTTGCACAGGTAACAGGATAGCACCTGCCTGCCACACTTTATCGTAGAGCTTATGTTCTTTCAAACCATTGATGAAGATGGCGTCAGCACGTTGTAACAGGTCAACTTTCTCTTCTGTTACTTCTCCTAAAATACGTATCGCTAAACCAGGACCGGGGAAAGGGTGACGGTTCAGGAGATCAGCAGGAATACCCAACTCAGCACCAACTCTTCTTACTTCATCTTTAAATAAATAACGGAGTGGTTCTACCAGTTCAAGTTTCATGGTATCAGGTAATCCACCAACGTTATGATGCGATTTGATTGTTACCGATGGACCATGCACACTCACGCTTTCAATTACATCGGGATAGATCGTTCCTTGCCCGAGTAATTCCACACCTTCAATGGTATGTGCTTCACGGTCGAACACTTCAATGAACGTGCCGCCAATAATTTTTCTTTTTTCTTCAGGATTGCTTTTGCCGGCAAGCTTGGTATAAAAATGCTCACGTGCATCAACACCTTTTACATTTAAACCAATAGTGCCGTATGTGTCGAGTACCTGTTGAAATTCATCTTTACGTAACACGCCGTTATCTACAAAAATGCCGAAGAGGTTTTTACCGATTGCTCTATGGATAAGCGTTGCTGCAACGGTTGAATCAACACCGCCGCTCAATGCCATGATCACTTTACGGTTGCCGATCTGTTTCTTTAAGGCGTCTACTGTTTCATTTACAAAAGAAGCAGGTGTCCATTCGCCTTTGCAACCGCAGATATCCATCAAAAAGTTTTTGAGGATCTTTTTACCTTCAGTTGAATGATACACTTCCGGATGAAACTGTAACCCATATAATGGATGATCGTACGTTCCGTTTGCACGAAATGCTGCTACAGGAATAGATTCGGTAACTGCCATGATCTCGAAACCCTTTGGTAATTCAAGAATAGTATCTGCATGGCTCATCCACACCTGCGATGTATCGCTTACACCGTTGAACAAAACATCTGATTCTTTTTTGCTGAGGATGGCACGGCCATATTCACGCTTTTCACTTTTCTCTACACGTCCGCCAAGCTGTTTGGCTGTTAACTGTGCCCCGTAACAAATGCCTAAAACCGGGAGCGATTTGGTCAACAATTCCACATCCACCATCGGCGCATTGGCATCGTTTACAGAGAAAGGACTGCCGGAAAGAATGATGCCTTTCAGGAATTCGTCTTTTACTACCGGTTTGTGATAAGGAACAATTTCGCAGTACACATTTGCTTCACGCACTGCACGGGCTATCAGTTGGGTATATTGTGAGCCAAAATCGAGGATGAGAATCTTTTCTGTCATTGTGCGGCGAAGGTAATAAAAAAGCCCTCATGCCCCGAAAGAGATGAACACCTTCATGGGGAAAACATCCGTTCGTTTCATTTTTTTCATCCATATCTTTTGTTTTACATTTGTCAGGCTCCGGCTTTAACCCTTTTTAAGTGTATAGTGATCAACAATTGTAACCGGTAACGGAAGGCATGCGTCTCATTGTGCAGATTCTTATCATACCATTAAACCAAAAAACAACATGCGTACAAAATTTTTCTACGGAGCCGTTCTTCTCCTTATTTCAGGCTTCGTGCTCAGTTCCTGCACTACCAGGCGGGTGAAAGGTAACGGCAACATCATAACAAGTACCCGAAATGAAGGGAGCTTTAATGCCGTAAAAGCGTCGGGATCATTCGATGTGTTTTTTAGCCAGGCCGATGAAAACGAGATCAGGATCGAGGCCGATGAAAACCTGATGAAATATATACAAACCAACGTTGAGAACGGGGTACTCCGAATCCGCACAAAAAGCGGTATGAATATCCGGCCATCCCAGGACATTAAAGTGTATGTGAAATCACCCAGATATAAAAGTGTAAGCCTTGCCGGTAGTGGAAATATGGTGGCTGAAACAAAAATTACGTCTACCGAAAAGATCAAGGTAAGCATTGCAGGCAGCGGTGATATTAAACTGCAGGAGGTGGATGCACCACAGGTTGACGTAAATATTTCAGGCAGCGGTAAGGCCGAAGGTTTTGGCAACACCCGTGACCTTGATATTGATGTGGCCGGCAGTGGCGATGTGATGATGAAAGACCTGAAAGCCGAGAATGCAAAGATCAGTATTGCAGGTTCGGGCAATGTGTGGTTATTTGCCAGCATGAAACTGGATGTGCGTGTAGCCGGAGGAGGTGATATCCATTATTATGGCAACCCGCCCGACATTAAATCGAAGCTGGCAGGTTCTGGAAACCTCATCAAGGAATAAGATTTCACAGAAAATGTTATAAATAATAAAACTGAACTTTTTAAGGCATGGAAGCGACTCATTCAGTTCCTGCCACATGAGCCGGCGCTTTACCTTTGCGTCGGCTCCGTTTTTAGATCCATTCCGAAAAAACGCACTCCGACCATTGAAAGCGATTGTTTGAAAACCCTTTTTGTGTAATCTATTTATATACCCATTTGAGAACGTGAACGATTTAAGATGTTTTTGGGTTAATGGAAGTCCTCCGTATTGCGGGGGATTTTTCATTTTTGGTACAACGCAGCTAATGCTATTGGTGCCACACTGCAATAAGCTGATGTAAGCGCATCTTTCAGCAATTCCTTTTTTATTTTTTTTAGGTTTATGAGTGTCCATCCCTGTTTGCCCCATTTATTTGGTACTGGCCAGATTAACGTTGCATCAATGAGACAATAAACCGATTGATCAGTTGCAGAAAATTTTACGCAGGCAATGCTCTTAACTTCATCAAGTGTAACAAAGATTTTCTTCTTTACACGGAACGATGCTTTTTCAAAATGTGGTTGCTCAGTTACTTCTTCAAATGAAAGTGCAAGTTCACGAAAGGTTTTAAGTGAGATCATGCATTAAGATAATCATTCATAAGAAAATACAAATACGTTTTCCGTAACCTTTCTTTGGCAGTGAACGTATAATGTTAAAATAGGCGAGTGGTTACAGCAGTTGTTTGCTGGTAGTAAAATAAAAGTCCACATTGCTATTTTTGTTTTGTATAAACCTTATGTCATCATTATCACCGGTAAAGCTATTGGTTGCCGCAGTTATGTTATTAACTGTAGCTAACAGCAAGGCACAGGAAGTTGCCGGTAAATACTCGTCGAAAGCAGTGCTGGGCTATGGCAGTGCACAACAAAAAACCGCTGCTGCCAACCCATTCGAACGTGATCCCGTCGTTACAACAGACAGTGCTGATTTTATTCTTCCCTTCAGCCGTGCAGGAAATCTTATACTTATTAAAGCAAAGGCCGATGCCATTGAAGGAAGTTTTATACTAGATACGGGTGCGCCGGGTTTAATTCTTAACATGACTTATTTCAGAGATTATCCTGTAACAGAACATTACGGCGGTGAAGAGGGCGGAGGTATAACAGGTTCTGTGGCGGGATATGGACATACGATGGTGAAGAAATTGTCTTTTGGATCAGTGAATTATTTTAAAGTGGAAGCTGATCGTATCAATCTCGGTCATATCGAAAACAGCAAGGGGATAAAAATATTCGGGTTACTGGGTGTGCAATTGTTCAAACAGTTTGAGATGATCATTGATTATGAGAACAGCGAAATTCATCTGCACCATATCACAAAAAAAGATGGAAAGAATTATCAACATCAGCTGCTTGCAGATACATCCACCTATTCTGTATTCCCGATCGATATCATGCAGAATAAAATACTTACCTATGGAAAAGTGGGGAACAAAAAATTGACCTTTCTTGTTGATACAGGAGCTGAATCGAATGTGATCGATAGCCGTTTGTCTGAAAATGTATTGGACAATGTGGTGATCACAAAACGCATGGTGTTGAATGGTGCAGGTAATAAAAAAGTGGATGCCTTGTATGGCGATATGAGTAACCTCAAAATGGGTGATCGTGATATTACAAGTATGCCGGTGCTTGTAACAAACCTGGCGAAAATGTGTTTTGCCTACGACAGGTGTTTAGATGGCATGCTTGGTTTCGATTTTCTCTCCATGCACAAAATTGGGTTTAACTTTGTAAAGCGTAAGATGTATATATGGAAATGATGCGTAACATATCTTTATTCACTGGTTTGAGGAAGCTGGTACTGCCCTTGTTACTGCTGTTATTGATAGGCAATAACGCCAATGCACAACCGCCCATTAAGGCATTTGTGGTAAAGAAGGGGCACATCTACATTACACTCAGCAAAAATATTCCTGCAGAAGAACTGGACGCATTTGTTTTACAATACAGTTTACAGGAGCTCGATCTCAAAACATTTTTTAAAAACAACCGCCCCGATTCATTGTTGAAACTGGGATGGGATATCAATTTAAATAATGGTGAAATGCTGGTGTTGAGCAAGAATATGTTAGCCGCCGATAAGCTGACCGACCCTGTTGAAAAAATTCTGCTGGCGCAAAAACATTTTAATAACGGTTATGGCTATGCTAACAAAGAACCACTGTACGGCGTAAACCGTTTTGTAAAAAAATATCCGTTTGCTGTAAAAGATTCGTTGGTTACTTTTTTCTGTAAAGGCAATCCCAATGCAGGAAAAGTAATGCTGGCAGGAACATTCAATAACTGGAATCCTGATGCATTGGCTATGCAGAAGGTTGACAGTGGCTGGATCGCAATAGTGAAACTCGGCCCAGGCAAGCATTACTATAAATTTATTGTAGATGATAAATGGACGATTGATAAGGATAATACCTTGGTTGAAAACGATGGGGAAGGGAATGATAATTCAGTGTACTACAAAACAAACTATGTATTTACATTGGCAGGCTATTCTAATGCAAAAAAAGTGAATGTTGCAGGTAGTTTTAATAACTGGGAAGAGAATGACCTGAAGATGGAACGCCAAGGGCAGGGCTGGGTCAAACAGGTTTATTTAGCTGAAGGCACACATACTTATCGTTTTATTGCAGATGGAAACTGGTTTGCTGATCCTGCAAATACTGAACAATATCCTAATGAGTTTGGCGAAACCAATTCGGTGATCTGTATCGGCAGGCCACATGTTTTCTTTTTAAAAGGAAATCTCAATGCAAAGAAAGTGATGCTCATGGGTTCGTTTAATCAATGGCGCAATTATGAATTGGAAATGCGCAAGACGGATAGCGGCTGGGTATTTCCTTATGTGTTGGGGCATGGTAATTATGAATATACGTTTGAAGTAGATGGAAGAAAGCCTGTTGATGCACTAACAGGTAAAGAGAAACCGAATGAAACATTGATCCTGTCGCCGAATCATACATTCCGTTTAAAAGGCTATGCGAATGCAAAACGTATTTGTCTTGCAGGCAGTTTTAATGAATGGTCGCCTGGTTCATTTGCCATGCACAGGGAAGGAGATGAGTGGGTAATTGAACAACACCTGTTGCCCGGCAAGCATGTGTATAAATTTGTTGTTGATGGTAAATGGATCGTTGATCCTTCAAATGAATTAAGAGAGCCGAATGAATTTGGTGAAGAGAATTCGGTGATGTGGATGAAGGAATAATGAGCAGTGAATATATTTTCATCTGAAGCCCAAGTAAGATGAGTAAATCAGGCATAGCAATCATCGCTTAGCTTTTCAAATAGAGTTTTATGCCGCAGCGCTTACTTCCTGCTGATTGTTATTGATCATTGTTGTGATCATTTTAAACTGTTCACTTGCATGAAAACAATGCACAACATTTGCAGGCAGAATAATACCTTCGCCCAGATTTAATTTGATTCGTTCTTTATCGATCGTTACTTCAGCTTTGCCGTCAATCACCTGCACATAGATGTCAAACTCCATGATCGTTTCACAGAACTCTTCACCTTCATCTACTGAAGTAGCCGTTACATCTCCACCTGATTTTTTAATCACTGTCTTGCTTACAACAGAACCAGGTATATATTCAACAATTTCAACAATGATGTGTGGTGTTAATTTGGGCAATTCATTTTTGCGGGGGTCTTCAGTTGATTGGATCGTATCTGGAGGCATGTTGTTTTTGCGGTAAGGTCATGAATTTGCAGCAGGCAGGTATTATACACAAAACAGTAAGAGTTGTATAATTCATACGTTTTCTTCCCTTTAACTCAATACGCTGCACCGTAAACTAATCCGTATGCAGTAAGTATTCATCATCATTGTTTTCTTTGTTTCACGATGGAATGAGGCAAATCTATTTGTCAAAAAAGCTACTAATCAAACTAAAACCAAAAACAGTTCTGCCATGAAACAACTAATCACAGTTATTCTCTTGCTAATTTCAGGTGCTGCCATTGCACAAAGCACGCCCCAAAAAAAGATAACGCAGAAAAAGGATACATTGCGGGCAAGCCGTGATTATTTTATGAAGTTTGATGATATCAATGGCGAAAGCCCGGATACACTTCCACCTGCTCCAAATCTTTTAACGCTCAGTGCTGGCGGATCCATGTCGCAAACAACTAATACAAATCTGGGTGATCGTTACACTGCACAGGCAAGACCCGGCTACGCTTTCAGTATCGGGTATGCACGGGAGTTACCCAAAAGCAGGTTGCAGATCAATGCCTCTTATTTTAAAGGAGGTGTGAATGTTGCAGCCGGCGATATAAACGGCGATGGAAAAGATGATATCAGCAATGTTGATCTGCAATACCTCAGCATTCCTGTTCAATACCAGTTTTATATTGGTGCACGCAAACGATTCTTTGTTGGAGGTGGTGGCTACGCATCCTTCCTGCTTTCATCAAAACAAACCGGTCGACCTATTTATGGTGATATTAAAACCTATGACGCAGGCGCTACTGCATCTGCAGGTGCATGGCTTGGTAAACGAATGATGCTACAAACAGGTTATCAGTTAGGATTGGTGGATATTGATGTATCTGAAAGTAATAAAGCCCGTAACGGTATGGCCTTTCTGATGCTCAGTTATGCATTGTTTTCAAAAATAAAATACGGGCCAGTGATTACGATAAAGCCGAAGGGGTAATCGTAGCTGCAATATCAGTGTATAATAATTGAGGCCGCTTTACAGCGGCCTCAATTATTATTGAAAAAATGGGAGAATATTATTTGCGACCCATTGCATACTTAATTCCACCTAGCAAATGCTTCAAAAAGTTTTCTTCTTTATACGATTCATCAGTATGGCCCAATGCAGTATAAAAAGCACGGCCGCCATCAAATGAATGATACCAGGCCATTGGATGAAAAGCACCTTCTTTTCCACCTTCATAACTTTTTTCGTCAATGGTCATTAAAACTTTTACATCATTATTTCTACTCTTGTAATTGTACCATTCGTCGAAACGTTCCCACACGTGTGGTAAATGTTTAGTGGAAGCATGTTTGTGATCAGTTATGGTAAGTTTTGCTTTCTGTTGTTTTGGATGGCTCAAAAAATAAGCGCCTACCAATTTGTTATACCAGGGCCATTGGTATTCTGTATCCGCAGCAGCATGTATGCCCACAAACCCTTTTCCTGAACGGATAAAGTTTTCGAATGCAGCTTGCTGTTCATTGTTTAAGATGTCGCCGGTTGTACTCAGGAAAATAACCACATCATATTTTTTCAGTGTTTCTTCAGTAAAGTAAGAAGCATCTTCAGTTGTGTCAACAAGAAAGTTGTTTTGCTTTCCCATCAGTAACAATGCGTCTTTTCCTTTTGGAATTGATGCATGGCGGAAGCCGGCAGTCTTAGCAAACACAAGCACCTTCTTCTTTTGTTTTACAGTTGCTGATGAAATAAAGAACGGCAAGCTGAACAATAAAAAACAATAGAGCAATCGCATAAGTTGATTTATTTAATAGGGTGAAATTATTACTTTATTCTATACACAGGGTAACGCAAATACACTGGTTCAAAATAAGGAGAATTTTGATACACAAAATTCAGTTGGGCACTGCCACTTTTGGCAAAAGCAGTATCATTTGCTCTGCGTTCTTCAAGTTTTTGTTTTACTGCAGGGTTTTGTTTCAAAAATTCTTCGGCTGTTTCTTCAAACACATAACTGCTGTAACCTTCTTTTTGTCCGAGGATACCATCAAAAAAGTTCCAGGCAAAATAGCTGTCATCTCCGGTTGGTTCTAACACTTCCATGATGAAACGATTGGCTTTCTGATTCATCTGTATATACCAATCACCTTTACGGAATTTCATTTGCTGCACAGTTTTACTTGTCTTTACGTCTGAATTTAAGTGATGACCTTCATACGGACGGGGAGCAGTTTTATATTCATCAATACGATAAACTTCCACTTCAATACTTGTATCTTTTTTAAACTGGCGCATCTTCACTTTGTTAATCTGCAACAGATCGATCACCTTCCACCAGCCTTGCGGGATGACATAAGCGGTTGGCTTATCAATCATCGTTTTTGGGTTGAAGAAATTGTAAAACTTGATTTGCTTTTCAAATGGTTTATTACGGTCGTAATACAAACGTGGCAGACCTGATACATTGCTAGGCTTGCGACCTGCCTCGTATCCTTTATAAAGTATTTCAGAAAAACGACTTCTGTCTAAAGTAAAACCAACAGGGAATTGTTGTTGTGTTAATTGTTCTTTTTGCTGTTGCTCACGCAATTGCTTGATGGTTGTTTGATTTGTAGTGGCAAATTCCATCATACTCACCATCAATTGATAGGTTGCTTCCACACGTTGAGGATAGGGTTTGAGCATATGCGTTTCAGGCACAAATGAAAAAGTATTCCAGAGCGATGCATAACCACTGCTGTAACGTGGGCCATCCCAATAAGCATTCCATCCTGTTTCAGGGCTATCGCCAAAATTATTTACATAGGGGAGAAGGTCATAACCTTTTGCTTTCATGCTTTTGTAAATGGCGGGTTCAAATGTTTGGTTAAGGTATTCACCAAGCTTTCCACCGAGTTTGTTGTGTTGCGATGTAAGCAGTGTCATCACATGTTGATAATCGGCACCATTGCTTACATGGTTGTCAATAAAAATATCGGGCTGCACCAAATGAAAAATCTGTGCAAAACTTCTTGCTTCTTTCGAATCGTTCTTAATAAAATCACGGTTCAGATCGAAATTTTGTGAGTTGCCACGAAAACCTTTTTCTGTTGGGCCATCCTGGCTTACTCTATAAAAGGCACTGCGGTTCAAACTGCCGCCAATATTATATACAGGAATAATTGCCAGCACAACGTTGGTTGGCAATGAGCGTTTCTTTGTAACAATATCTTTCACCAGTGAAATACTTGCATCAATACCATCGGGCTCACCAGGATGGATGCCATTGTTGATCAGGATCACTACTTTGTTCTTCTGCTGCCATTGTAAGGGTTTAAATGTTCCATCGGCACTTACCAACACTAAATGCAAAGGCTCGTTGGCATCAGTTGGCCCCATCGTCATCATTGAAACAATTGGAGATGCTTTATCGATTTTTTTCCATGCATCGATCGCTTCATAATAGGTTACACTTTCTTTACCTTTCGATGTCTCATAACGTGTAACGGGAAGTTGGGCAAAGCTGTTGAACAGGCTGAATACTGATAATGCAACGAACAATTTTCTCATATTGTAATATTTGGCGATTCAATAAAATTAACGAACAGGACTTGCCTGCAACAGCAAATAAAGTAAGGTAGTACAGAAAACAGCTGGTTTTTATGTAATCGGGTAAATGCAGGTATGAACTCAATAAAAAAACCCGTCTAGTACAGACGGGTTTAAAATATCTTTCGGTAGAGGAAGTTTACTTTGCTAACGCATTCACTTTCTTCGTCAGCTTGCTCTTTAAGTTAGCAGCTTTGTTCTTGTGAATAACGCCACGCTTCGCCAATTTGTCGATCATGGAAGCAACAGCCGGTAATTGCTCACCTGCTTCTTTTCCGGTAGCGATCGCCTGCAGATCACGGATGGCATTACGGGTAGTTTTGCCGTAATAACGGTTGCGATCTCTGCGGGTTGCACTCTGACGAACATCTTTTTTGGTAGCCTTATGATTTGCCATATCTTATTTTTTCGGACGGCAAAGGTAGGGGAAAAATTCAAATTTCAGCGAACGACCAATAGATTTTTTGCCCATAAACGCTGGTTTCAACCTTCAGCAATCCCAAATTGTGGATAAAGCTCCATTGTATTGAGCAATAAGCCAGATTATTTACGCAAACGTTCCCATGTAAAAGCAAATTGACCAAAACAAATGAGCAAGGCTTAGACAAGGTCCTTGATTAACATTTGTTCGTTCTAAATGCCTGTGAATTAGAGGAAAATTGACAAAATCAAGTCGACTCTCTTATCCGGCTTTGATGAAAACAACCGATATTTGTGCTCCTTTTTAAGAAGTTACGATCATCAACCTCCAATATGAAAGATTTTCAATACATCACTGCCTCTCATCCTCAGTATATCGAAAGCTTGTATTCCGATTTTATAAAAGACCCCAGCACTGTTGATCCCGATATGAAGCGATTTTTTGAAGGATTTGATTTTGCTGTAAGCAGTGGGGCTGCAAACGGAACAACTCCTGCTTTAAATGGCTCGGCGGCAGCCGCTCCGGCGGGTATCGATTGGATGCGTGAGATCATGGCTTACCGCATGATCCTTGGTTATCGCAATAAAGGTCATTTGTTGGCAAAAACAAATCCTATCCGTAAGAGGAAAGATCGTGGGGCAAATATTGAACTGGCGTTTTATGGTTTCAGCGAAGCTGATCTTGATAAAGAATTTTATGCAGGTCAGTTGATCGGCCTTGGTAAAACAACACTTCGCAATATTCAGCAGTACATGGAGAAATGCTATGCATCGCATGTGGGTGTTGAATTCAAATATATAAGCGATCAAAAGAAAGTTGATTTCCTTACTAATGCATTTGAAAAAGAATTTCATCAACCCCTGCCGTTAAACAAACGCAAACGTGTGTTGGAAAAGCTGAACCAGGGTGTAATGTTTGAAAAATTTCTTCATACAAAATACATTGGCCAAAAACGTTTTTCACTTGAAGGTGGTGAAACAACTATTGCAGCGTTAGATGCCATCATTAATACAGCTGCCAATAACGATGTGCATGAAGTAGTGATTGGTATGGCGCATCGTGGTCGTTTGAATGTGTTGGCAAATATCATGGGTAAAACCTATGAACAAATATTCAGTGAGTTTGAAGGCACTGCCAAGATGGATCAAACGATGGGTAGTGGTGATGTGAAATACCATATGGGTTATGGTAGTGAAGTGGAAACATTAGATGGTAAAACTGTTCACCTGAAATTGATGCCGAACCCTTCGCATCTTGAGGCTGTTGATCCTGTTGTGGTAGGTTTCAGCCGTGCAAAGGCCGATATCATGTACAAGAGTGATTTCGATAAAATACTTCCTATTCTTATTCATGGTGATGCATCGGTTGCTGGGCAGGGTGTGGTGTATGAAGTATTGCAGATGAGTTACCTCAAAGGTTATTATACCGGCGGTACCATGCACTTTGTGATCAATAACCAAATCGGTTTTACAACAGACTTTAATGATGCTCGTAGTGCTGATTATTGCACATCATTGGCATCAATGGTA
This sequence comes from Lacibacter sp. H375, assembly GCF_037892425.1. Taxonomy (NCBI): domain Bacteria; kingdom Pseudomonadati; phylum Bacteroidota; class Chitinophagia; order Chitinophagales; family Chitinophagaceae; genus Lacibacter; species Lacibacter aquaticus. The sequence continues at coordinate 4,793,916 of NZ_JBBKTT010000001.1, read as the reverse complement.
CAGGCTCCCGTTTTTCATGTAAATGGTGATGATGCAGAAGCTGTTGTGAAAGTTGTGGAGATTGCCACACGTTACCGTCAGGAATTTAACAGTGATGTATTTATTGATATGGTGTGCTATCGTAAACATGGACATAACGAAGGTGATGATCCGAAGTTTACACAACCGCATTTGTATGCGCTGATCGAGAAGCATCCGAATCCACGGGAAGTTTACACCAACTATTTATTGGAGAATGGTGAACCTGATGCAAAAGCATTAGCACAGGAAATGGAAAAGAAATTCTGGAGCGATCTGCAGGAACGCCTCGATGATGTAAAACAAAATCCACTTCCTTATCATTACCAGGCACCGGAACTTGCATGGAAAAGTTTACGTCGTGCAACAGCAGAAGATTTCTTTCAATCACCTGTAACAGCAATCAGCGAAGCTAACTTTGATAAAATATTTGCATCGATCATGAAATGGCCCGATGATTTTAAGCCATTGAAGAAAGTTGAAAAGATTATTCAGGATAAAATAAAATTATACAACGACGAAAAGAAAGTTGATTGGGCAACCGGTGAACTGATGGCTTATGCAAGTTTGATGATTGATGGAAACGATGTGCGTATGAGCGGACAGGATGTTCGTCGTGGTACATTCTCTCATCGTCATGCTGTGTTGCGTGATGAAGTAACTGATAAAGCATATAACCGTCTTGCACATATTGAAGGAGCTGCCGGTCATTTCCGTATTTACAATTCTTTGTTGAGTGAATATGGTGTGCTTGGTTTTGAATATGGTTATGCAATGGCTAATCCTAATGCATTGGTATTATGGGAAGCACAGTTTGGTGATTTCTGTAATGGTGCACAAACCATGATCGATCAGTTTATTGCTGCCGGAGAACAAAAGTGGAACCGTATGAATGGCGTTACCATGTTGTTACCACATGGATACGAAGGACAAGGCCCTGAACATAGCAGTGCAAGAATGGAACGTTTCCTGCAAATGTGTGCGGAGTTGAATATGGTGGTAACAAATATTACTACTGCATCTAACTTATTCCATGCGTTGCGTCGTCAGTTGGCATGGAGTTTCCGTAAACCATTGATCAACTTTTCGCCAAAAGCAAATCTGCGTCATGCAGGAAGTTATTCACTGAAAGAAGAATTTTTAAGTGGTGGTTTTAAAGAAGTGATTGATGATCCAACAAGTCCGGATGCAGCGCAAGTGAAGAAAGTATTTTTCTGCAGTGGTAAAATGTATTTTGATCTTGCTGAACGCAAAGCAAAAGATAACCGTACTGATGTTGCTATTGTTCGTCTTGAACAAATCTATCCACTGCCTGTACAACAGTTAACGGCGTTGTATAATAAGTACAGCAAGGCAACCTGGTTCTGGATACAGGAAGAGCCGCTAAACATGGGTGCTGCTTCGTTCCTGCAAATGAACCTGAAAGAAATTAACTATGGTGTTATCAGTCGTTCAGCATCAGCTTCAACTGCAACAGGTTTTAACAAAGTTCACCAGCAGGAGCAGGCAGAGATCATTGATACGGCATTTGGAATTTAAAAATATAAAAGAGATCATGTTAAGCCCGTAACATCCGTTACGGGCTTTTCTTTTGCACTGTTATGGTTATTAAACGCACAGTTATAACCATGCTTTGCTTACATGTCTTTAAAGTATTATTTTGTTGCACTATCCAAAACACTCAATATGATACCCCTGAAAAAGCAACCATTTCTTCTTTTCTTTTTTTGTATTTCTTTCTTTGTCGTTCAGGCGCAACAACACCCGTTCTTTGGCAGAACGGGTAAGCAGGTTAAAAGAGCCACTCAAAGCAAACCTTTTTTTAATGCAAGAGTTACCGGTACTGATAGTATGGGATTTGGAGGTGAGCCGGGAGTGGTGTGGGATCGATTGGTTGGCGAAGTGTTTCCTGAATCAACGTATGATTATGTTTATAATGTTATAAGACTTGCAGATGGTTCGTTTGCCATCAGCGGTTCCATCAACACCGAATCTGTCTCCAATCTGGATGGATTCATTATAAAAGCAAATGCAGATGGGCGGGTCTTATGGAAAGTAAGACTAGGTGTGCGTAGCGAAGACTTTTATCCATCTATTTGTGCAACCCCTGATGGCGGCCTTGTTGCCACGGGGCCCTTTTCGATTGATTCTTCTGATAAAACACCAGTTATAAAACTAAGTTCTAGTGGACAGTTAGAGTGGCAAACTCTTATACATGACTCAGTAATTTCAGATTGGGGTATTGATATCATACTCGGTGGGGATGGAGGGTATATAATAAACGGCACAAGAAATATTAATATAGTTGATACTTGCAATCCATCTTTAGGAAATAAAGACTCCTTATTTAATGTTGTTGTTAAGCTAGGTAGTTCAGGTCAATTTTTATGGAATAAAAACTATTTTATTGGAATTAATTACGCCACAATTAATAATAGCACAAGTATAATAAGAGTGCAAGACGGATTCGTAAGCATGAATAGTTTTGGAGAGGTTAAAGGCAACTGCGCCGTTGATGTTATTCCTAGTGATTTAGTATTATTGAAAATTGACAATGCAGGTAATCTAAAATGGAGGAAAAGATTCGGAGGAGGTAAAGATGATTATGGATATTCTGTTAAACAGTTGCCAAACATAAATCTCTTGGTATTAGGTTCGACTAATTCTGCAGATGGAGATTTAATTGGAGTTAATAATGATACAACTCAAAGAGTAGCGTGGAAACTTATTATAAATGACACGGGTCAAATCATTGATAACAAAGTTTATAAGTTGAGTGATGGTGGAGATGACCTTTTCTATCGTGGGTTAATAAAAAGCGATTCCACTCTTATGCTTTTGGGGAATACGGAAATTGCTGATTCAGTTAACATTTATGGTTATGTCAGTCATATTCTCAAAATTGATAAGAAAGGGGCTGAAGAATGGAGAGCAATCTATCCTGATAAAGCTATTATCGCAATTGATACGATCAATGAAAAGGAGTTTGTGTTTGGAGCTATTGACAACACAATTGAGATTGGTTCCTTTGGCAAACTCGGTCAAATCAGCAATATCACAGGCTCTGTTTATTACGATCTCAACAAAAACAACAAAAAAGATACTAATGAACCTTATGCCAACAAGTTTCTTGTTACATCAGAAAAGACAAATTACAGTCGGAGCAGTGTGGCTACCAATGGATGGTTCAGGAATGATGTTGATACCGGCAACTATACAACAACAGTAAGGCTTAACAATGATTATTATGTGTCAGTGCCGGCAGTGAAGCAAACAATTTTCACAACTTTATTCCAGAACGATACCGTTCATTTTGCATTGCAGCCCGTTGCAGGCAAACGTGATTTAGGCATCAGTTTAATACCTGTTACACCTGCACGGCCCGGCTTTAACGCAAAGTATAAGCTTACGTTTCGGAACAGTGGAACTGATACAATTCCCAACGGAGGCGTCATATTAATAAAGGATGCGAGAGTAACGTTGGTTTCTTCAATTCCTGCAGTGGGTTTAGTTACTGGTGATAGCTTGCTTTGGTCGTTTGGTGCTTTCAAACCATTTGATGAATACACGATTAATATTGAATTGAAGTTAGCCGTACCTCCAACAGTAAACAACGGTGATACATTACGTTATGCTGCCGCTATAGTTCCTGCAACAGGAATTGGTACCGATCTTACACCTTTGGATGATACTGCAAGGCTTGCCCAGGTTGTGGTTGGTTCTTACGATCCGAATGATAAACAGGAAAATGTAGCAGGGAAAATTCCGTTAGCAAAAGTTGCAATAGGCGAAGATATTCAGTACCTCATCCGTTTTCAGAATACAGGAACAGATACCGCTTTCACCGTTCGTATTACAGACACACTTGATACAAAACTAAACTGGAACAGTTTGCAAATGATAGGTGCCAGTCATTCCTACAAAATGACCGTTGTTGATGGGAATAAGATCAGCTGGACTTTTCCCAATATAAGCCTTCCTGACAGCAATGTGAACGAACTTTTGAGTCAAGGTTATATTGCGTTCCGCATAAAAGCAAAAAACAATCTTACTTCTGGCGAATATTTTCAAAACAAAGCTTCAATTTATTTCGATTATAATTTGCCGGTTGAAACAAATAGAACTACAACCGTTGTATCAACAGCTATCATAACGAGTGTTCGTAATTTGTCAAATGATGAAATGAAACTTGTCACTTTGCCTAATCCTTCAAACGGCAATTTTTATGTAAAATTGAGTGGAAAACTTACAGGTAAGTTTGAGTATACCGTAGTTGATTTGTATGGAAGGATTTATCAAACACAAACTCTTGAAAGAATAAGTAATCAGGATACCCAGCTAATTCCCCTTTATCTGAATCGCCTAGGCGCCGGAGTTTATTACGTTGTGCTAAAACAAAAGGGCAAAGTTTGGCAGCAGAAGATCGTTTTGCAATAAATCTGCTAACTATCGTAATAACATAGCCCCTTATGTGAGGGGTTGTTTTTTTATTACTGCTACTGTAGGTATTTTCTTATTTTTCTATCTGTTTTTCCCCGAAATTTGCAACACTCTCAACCAACGAATTGATATGATTGATATAAAAGTTCCTACTGTAGGTGAATCGATAAGTGAAGTTTCATTATTAAAATGGACCAAGCCCGATGGAGCATGGGTAGAGCGTGATGAAGTGATCGCTGAACTGGAAAGTGAAAAAGCAACCTTTGAGATCAATGCCGAAAAAGCAGGTATCCTGAAACATGGTGCAAAGGAAGGTGATACGCTCAATATTGGTGATGTTGTTTGTCAGATAGATGAAACAGCAGCTAAACCTGAAGGAGCGGCAGTTTCTGAAGCACCTGCAGCAGCAAAAGCCCCAAAGAAAGAAGAAACAAAATCAACAGCTCCTGTAACAGCAGTTGCAAACGATATAAAAGCAACACCCGTTGCAGCAGCAATCATTGCTGATAAAAAAGTTGATCCTCAAACAATCAAAGCATCTGGTACCGGTGGTAAGATATTAAAGGATGATGTGTTACAGGCCATCTCCAATCCCGGTAAGCAGGCATTCAAAGGTGCAGAGTTGTTTAGCCGTAATGTGCGGAAAGAAAAAATGAGCAACCTGCGTAAAACCATCAGCCGTCGTTTGGTGGAAAGTAAGAACACCACTGCAATGCTCACCACTTTTAATGAAGTGGATATGACTCGCATCATGGAGATCCGTACGAAGTACAAAGACAAATTCAAAGAATTACATGGTGTGAATCTGGGCTTCATGAGTTTCTTTGGAAAAGCTTGTGCCATTGCATTAAGCGAATGGCCTGCAGTGAATGCATCCATTGATGCTGAAGAAATTATTTATCATGATTATGCAGATATTTCAATTGCTGTTTCTACGCCACGTGGTTTAACGGTGCCTGTAATGCGCAATGTTGAAAGCATGAGCATGGCTGATGTAGAAAAGAAAGTAGTTGAATTAGCTGGTAAAGCAAGAGATAATAAATTAACGATGGAAGAACTTACCGGCGGTACATTCACCATCACCAATGGTGGTGTGTTCGGAAGTTTGATGAGTACACCCATTATTAATTTGCCGCAAAGTGCTATCTTAGGAATGCATAAAATTCAGGAGCGACCAATGGCAGTGAACGGACAAGTGGTGGTTCGCCCAATGATGTACCTGGCATTAAGTTATGATCACAGAATTATAGATGGAAGAGAGAGTGTGAGCTTTTTAGTTCGTGTAAAGGAATTGCTGGAAAACCCTGAACTGTTATTGTTCGGAAAAGATCCGGTGAAGACTTTGTTAGAAGTATAAAACACCTCGTAACTTCTAACGGTTACTTGCATAATGAGTCCCGCTTTGTAGCGGGACTTTTTTTATTCTCCTCCCTGAAGGGGTGAGGGAATTATCGAATCTTGTCTTCCTGTTTATCAATAACTTCTTTTCTTTGCAGCCATGAGCCGTTACTATTCATATATCAATTCTGCTAAAGAGATTATTACGGCTTATAACGGTGCCGAACCTTTTGCATCGCATCTTAAAAAACAATTTGCTGCTAATAAAAAGTTTGGGAGTAAAGACAGGAAACAGATCACACAGCTTTGTTATTCTTATTTCCGTTTGGGGAAGTCTTTACCGGAAATTTCCATGGAAGAAAGAATATTAGCCGGATTATTTCTCAGCAGCAGAACTTCAAACGAACTGCTGCAGCATTTAAAACCGGAGTGGAATGATATAATTGAAACAAGCAGAGAAAAGAAAACAGAACTGTTGAATAGTGTTGTTGATGCTCCTTCTGTTTTTCCATTTGCCAATGAGTTGAGTGACGGAATTGATGTGGATGAATTTGCATTTAGTCATCTGCAACAGCCGGATTTGTTTTTACGAATACGACCCGGACGAAAAGAAACGGTACTTCATCAATTGAAAGCAGCAGACATTTCTTTTCAGTTGATCGGGGAGAATACAGTTGCATTACCAAATGCAACAAAGATCGAAGATGTTGTCATGCTGAATAAAGATTCAGTAGTGCAGGATTACAGTTCGCAAAGGGTAGGAGAGTTTCTTGGAAATCTGAAATCTGAAATCGAAAATCAAAAATGGAACGTTTGGGATTGTTGTGCAGCCAGCGGTGGGAAATCCATCATGGCAAAAGATATTCTGGGTGATATTGATTTAACAGTAAGCGATGTACGTGAAACTATTCTCATCAATTTAAAAAAACGTTTTCAAGAGGCAGGGATTAGAAACTACAAAAGTTTCGTTGCGGATCTTTCAAACTCATCATTCATCACTCATCACTCATTATTCGATCTCATCATCGCCGATGTTCCCTGCAGTGGTTCAGGTACCTGGGGACGTACGCCTGAGCAATTATCTTTTTTTCAAACATCATCCATTGAAACATACAGCATCTTACAGAGGAATATCATTTCCAATACAGTTGGACAACTAAAACCGAGGGGGTATTTTTTATACATTACCTGTTCAGTATTTAAGAGAGAAAATGAAGATAGCGTTGTGTGGATGCAGGAAGATTTGAAATTGAAGTTAGTAAAACAGGAAGTAATCAAAGGTTATTCAGTTAAGGCTGATACTATGTTTGCTGCATTATTAAAGAAATAGCTGTTATTGCTTCACAAATTCCTCTACTGCATACCGTTGTCCATCTTTCATTACAACTAATAAGTAATTGCCTTTTGCCAGGCTATTAAGTGAGAAGGAATGTGTAACCATTCCGTTTGGTTTATTGTATTGTTCTGTTAGAAGTAATTGACCGGTAGTATTATAAACAGTCAATATAAATCGTCCATTGCTTTGTTCTGTAAATTTCAATTGAAGCGAATTTTCAGCAACAGGATTTGGAAACAACTGTATTTTTTTATTGATGATGGATGGATCATTGATGTTAGTGGTGTTACATCCACTACCTGCAATTACAGAGAAAGAATCAATAGCATAAGCACGATAACCTGAAATACTTGTATCAATTACTTCTACTATCCTGTAATCAATAGTTCCCGCCACAGTTACCAAATCATTGTATTGATAATTCTGTGCAGAGAATGTTGAGCCTTTTGCTGCAACGGTTTGAATGTTATTATAACTGGATTCACCCGGCAATTTTCGCTGTACAATGTATTGCATGGTTGAAATATCCTTGCTGTTCCATTGCAGATTGACCGTGCAATTTGTAATGGATGCACTCATGTTTGAAAGTTCAGCTAAAATTATTCCTGTTGCTTTTTTCATATCAGGTAAACCGTAGCCATATTGTTCATGCGGTGCTGTATACCGGTCAGCGCTTTTTCTTAAAGTTTCAATGATCTTATAACTGTTGAATTCAGGAAACAGTTGCCACAAACAAGTTGCAAGCCCTGCCATGTTTGGTCCTGAAAAAGATGTGCCACTACTGGTACCGACTGTTCCGCCTGAAGTTGAAAGAAATGTTCCCTGCCCCACAGAAACAACATCAGGTTTTATTTGTCCGTCACTGGTTGGTCCAAAACTTGAGAAACCACCAATTATTCCTGTACTGTTTACGGCACCAACACTTAATACACTATCGGCATCAGCAGGTGCCACAATATATTTCCATGGCTTGTTACCTTCATTGCCCGCACTGTTCACAACCAGCATTCCTTTTTTTGCAGCAAGATCTGCGTACCGGCTTACAATAGTTGTATTACCATTCATATCAGCATAGGTATGATTATAAGCAGGGTCATCAAAGGTGCTGTAACCAACTGAAGAAGAAATGACATCAACACCGGCGCTGTCAGCATACTCAGCACCTGATCCCCAGTTGTATTCTTCAATCAATTGTTCACTACCTACATCTTCTGTACGTAGTAAATAGAACGATGCATTAGGAGCGGAGCCAACATAACTTCCCGGTATATTCCCTGCGACAATGGAAAAACAGGCCATGCCATGTGCATCATCTTCATTCACACTGGCTTCATTCAATACAAAATCTCGAGTGGCGAGTATGCGGTTTTGAATGCGTACACTATCGAAGAATGGATTGCTGAGATAACCGAAATATCCTCCATCTAAAAATGCGATCTGCATGTTATGTCCTCGTGCGCCGATGTTATGCAGAAACTCTCCGTAATGGATTTTTATTTGTGAAGCTGTATTTCCATAATTCAATGAATCAGCAAACGGTTGTTGCACTCGTAGATTTGTGAAAGAGTAGGGAATGATGTTGTATGATTTGTTGCTGATAAGTCTTGCGTTCACTTTTCGGTAAGCAATACTATCTCTCTTCTTCACAAAAGGGAATGTATTGATCTTATTTAATGCGGCTGCATCACTTGTTTGAATGATCACCGCATTCATCCAACGTAACCGGCCAAGGATCGTAACGCTCCCTGCTAAACGAATACTGTCAACATATTTTTCAACAACAGGCAGATCTGTGCTGTCAACAGCAATACTATATTTTGTTCTTCTTGCTATAGCTCTTGCAGATAAATAAGCAGAAGGCTGGGAGAGGGAGAAAGTTGTTTCGTTTTTATCAGTAAGAAAAATAACATGCTTGGTTCGCTGACCGTTACTTTCAACTGCTGTAAACAGTATGAAAAAAACGACCAACAAATAACATGTGCTTTTCATGAATTTTTAAGACTGAAATTTAGTTCTTATCGATCATCCACATCTTTACACCAAAGCCAATACGCACGGGATCATACGTGGTGATCACATTTGGTGGAGTGCCGGTTGTTCTTGGGCGTGGTTGATTTTCCCAAAGTTGAAATTCACGAAATACAAGGCCTACATTTTTTGCATACTTCTCAACAGATAATTCACGTGAAGCAAAAGAGGTATCTGTAACGATGGGTACATTTTCGGATTCATCAATGTGAAAAACAGTCGTTACATCAGTCAATTGATTGCCGCCAATTGTTTCGTTTCCGTTTACTGTTTCAAATTGAAATTCCCATAAACTCATATTTGCATCAATGCTGATAGGGAACTCAGGGTTGTAAGGGCGGTTCGGCAAATATGAATTTCCTTTCCAGGTAAAACCTTCAATTGAGGGCAAGTTGAGTTTAATTACACGTAAGTTATTTTCGGTTACCTCTAATTTTTTATCGACCGGTGTTATAGTATAAGTGCCATTGGCTACCCATGGCCCGGTTCCCAACGAATCTGTGATATAGGTTGTAACTATCCAGGTGGGCCGGTTTTGATTATCTACACCTTTACGCTCGATGGCATGCTTAACACGATAGCGGTGTATTTCCGTTGTTTTACCTGTATTGGTAAAAACCAAAGAGTCCAATCGATAAGTAATGTATTTGCCAACTTGCAGTGGAACAAGTTCATCAAGTGTAAGCGATTCAAGTGTTTCGGTGCGTTTACAGCTACTCAACAGGAAAAAAAGGCAGCAGGAAAGCAAGGCTGTTTTACGTAAGAGGACGGCAGGAATTCCTTTGAATTTCATAAATTAAAGTTAGTTAATGATTTCGGGTTTCGCATGCTCTTAAGAGTCAAAATCACGGATCAATGCTGCATAAAAAAGGCACGCAAAGCGTACCTTATAACGTATATGTTTTGAAATCATTGTTTTAAATGATGGGTTTCCGCATAATAATGCCTCCACCAATTACCTCATCGCCTTCATAAAACACAGCACTTTGGCCGGGTGCAATGCCTTTAGCCTCCTCATAAAACTGAACGTTAACAGTGCCATCAGCATTTGGGTAAAGGTTTGATAGCGTGCCTTTATCCTTATATCGGATCTTGGTAATGGCTTCCATGCCGGGAGTAATGGTATCATATTTCAGCAAATTGATCTTGCCCACCTGCATTTCCTGTTTGTTGAGATCTTCCTCATCACCTAAAACAACGGTGTTGGTTTCCGGAAGGATCTCGGTTACAAACACGGGCTTCCCAAATGTAATATCCAATCCTTTGCGTTGACCAATGGTATAGAACGGATATCCTTTGTGCTGCCCCAGTACCTTACCGCTTTTATCAACAAAATTTCCGCCATTCACTCTTTCTTCCAGTCCATCTACACGGCGTTTTAAAAAGCCACGGTAATCATTATCGGGCACAAAACATATCTCGTAGCTCTCTGCTTTTTTCGCCAGTTCAGGATAGCCATAGTCCAGGGCCATTTGCCTGATCTCTGTTTTACGATAACCACCTAACGGAAGCAGAGTGCGTTGCAGCAGATCCTGTTGTAACCCCCATAATACATAACTCTGATCTTTTGTTTCATCCACACCTTTGCTGATGAAGTAACGGCCATTATCATGTTGATGCACTTTTGCATAATGCCCGGTTGCAATAAAATCACAGTTCATGGCGTCAGCTCTTTTCAGGAGTGCCCGCCACTTGATATGTGTATTGCACAACACACAGGGGTTGGGTGTGCGGCCATTCAGGTATTCATCCACAAAATTCTCGATCACAAAATCACCAAACTCTTCACGTATATCTAAAATATAATGTGGGAAGCCATGCTGCACTGCAGCTGCCCGTGCATCATTAAAACTATCGAGGTTGCAACAGCCGGTTTCCTTCTTTCCTTTGGTACCTGTTCCGCTACTGGCATAATCCCATGTTTTCATGGTAATACCCACCACTTCATAACCCTCATGATGTAACATGAGAGCCGTAACGGTACTGTCAATACCGCCACTCATTGCTACTAAAACTTTTCCTTTACGGCTCATGATCAAATTAATTTCTGTTACTGCTTTAAAAAAAAGCAAGATGCAAAATTACGGGAAAAGCCCGGTTTTAAAGGATACTGAAAGTTGAGCTGTGTTATGGGTAAGATCTGTGTGTGCTGATGTGTTGGGAAAATCTCAACACATGTTTTCACTTATCCTAAAAAAATTCCTACTTTGCCCGCTCTACAATAATTTATTCAGTACTAAAAATTACATTATGATCAAGTTACAGGTAATCGGAAATCTGGGAAAGGATTGTGTATCAAACACAGTGAATGGAAAGAATGTGATGAACTTCACCGTTGCTCACACAGAAAAATACAAAGACAGTACCGGCGCTCAGCGTGAAAAAACCATTTGGGTTGATTGTGCTTACTGGAGCGATCGTACAGGTATTGCCCCTTATTTGAAGAAAGGAACACAGGTATATGTTGAAGGTGCACCTGAAGTGCGCACATATCAAACACAGGATGGAAAAAGCGGCGCATCATTATCATTGCGTGTGCTCAGCATTCAATTATTGGGAAGCCGTGTAAGTGAAGGTTCTGGTGGTGGCTATCAACCACAGGGCGGTGGATACAGTGCACCTTCAGCACCAATGAATGAAGCTCCAATTGGTGGCGATTCAGACGATCTTCCGTTTTAATCTCAGAGGTTCATTTATACAGAAGCCTGTCTTGCGAAGACAGGCTTTCTTTTTATAATGATATTACAATATGCCTTCATCTGCAAAACTGAAATATCCATCTTCACTCACAATGATGTGATCGATCACATTCATGTCCAGTATCACCGCAGCATCTTTAATTTTCTTAGTCAACATTTCATCGGCCCGGCTTGGTTTTAAACTTCCACTCGGATGGTTATGGCAAAGAACAATATTCACTGCATTATATTCCAGCGCCTTCTTTAAAATGATGCGTGGGTCAGCAACAGTACCGGTTATACCACCTTCACTGATCACTTCCATATGATTGATCTTATTTGCCCGGTTGAGGTAGGCCACTGCAAACACTTCGTGCAATTTATCCTTCAATTGTGCCTGGAAAAACTGTGCAATATCGCCACTTGTTTTTACGCTTTTTTTCAGTGATTCTACGGCCTGTCGCCTCCGTCCAAGCTCCAATGCCGCAGCTATTGTTACAGCTCTGGCCTCTCCAATGCCGTTGGTCTTCATCAAATCTTTCAGGCTTAATTTAGCCAATTCATTAATGTCATCTTTTGATCTGGTTAGCAGTTCTTTAGCCACATCTACTGCTGATTTTTTTGAAGTGCCGGAGCCAATTAAAATGGCAATTAATTCTGAGTTACTAAGAGCATCTGCGCCCTTCATTAAGAGCTTTTCCCGGGGTCTGTCGTCGGTTGCCCATTGCTTAATGGTAGTTTTGGTGTCTTGCATGTTCCAATTTAACATCTTAAATTCACTTATCCAATCATCCGAATAAACCATTATTGTATGCACCTCGACCCTAAATCATCTGGAACCCAATTGCGGTCATCTCTTATCCTTTTTATCATTGTGGGTAACCTTTTATTTTCTGCCATCTTCGTTATGTCGATGGGGGTGCAGGTAGTAAAATCTGGTAACAATCTGCAGCAACAGGCAGAAACGAAACCTGCAACTGATAAGGAACAGAAGCTGATTACATTGGCACAAATTAATTAACGCTATTGTTATAAACTGTAGCAAAAGAAACCGGGCGGAGCTTTTAAAATTTTTCAAAAGTTGGACAACCGCCCACGAGTCCCGTCACAAGCGGGACTTTTTTATGTGGATAAAGCCATATCAACTGTTTCCCTCAAAGTTGCATTGAAGCACTTATCTTCGCCGCACATTTCACCCCTTTACAAACTATAGTTCAATGAACCCTTCTGCCAAGATATTTTCCGGCACAGCATCGAAGTACCTGGCCGAGAAAATTGCAGCCAAATTCGGCATTCCTTTAGGTCAAAGTCTTACACAAAAATTCAGCGACGGCGAACTTCAGCCAATGTTCCAGGAAAGCATACGAGGCGATATTGTTTTTCTGGTGCAGAGCACATTTTCACCCGCTGAGAACATTTTGGAATTATTGCTCATGATCGATGCGGCTAAACGAGCATCGGCCTATAAAGTAATTCCGGTTATTCCTTATTACGGCTATGCCCGCCAAGACAGAAAAGACAAACCTCGTGTAGCCATCGGCTCCAAGCTTGTTGCCAACATGTTAGAAGCGGCCGGCGCCGACAGGGTCATAACCATGGATCTTCACGCAGCACAGATCCAGGGGTATTTTGATATACCTGTTGATCACCTGGAATCATCGTCTATTTTTATCCCTTATATTGAGAGTTTGAAGCTCGAAAACCTTACCTTTGCGGCCCCCGACGTAGGAAGTGCCAACAGGATAAGGGAAGTGGCCAGCTATTTTGAAGCCGAAATGGTGATTTGCGACAAACATCGCAAGCGTGCAAATGAGATAGCAAGCATGGTGGTAATTGGTGATGTTACAGACAGAGACGTGGTATTGATCGATGATATCTGTGACACGGGAGGAACGCTGGCAAAAGCAGCAGCTCTTTTAAAAGAAAAAGGTGCAAGAAGTGTAAGAGCACTTATTACACATCCGGTGTTGAGTGGCAAAGCTTACGAAAACATTGAGAACAGTGTATTAGAAGAGTTGGTGGTTTGTGATACGATCCCACTCCAAAAAGAGAGTAAAAAGATCAAGGTGTTGAGTGTGGCCGAATTATTTGGCGTGGCACTTCGCAACGCTTTTGAAAACAAGAGTATCACCAGTTTATTTATGCATGCACAACGCAGGGATAAGTAAACCACAAAAACGTAATTTTTTAAATTAGATAAACAATGAAGACAATTACTATCGAGGGTCACTTGAGGACCGAAAACGGGAAGAAAGCCGCCCGTCAACTTCGCTCTCAGGAAATGGTGCCTGGTGTAATTTATGGAGGCTCTGAAGAAATTAATTTCTACGCTCCTGCCAAAGCATTTAAAACTTTGGTTTACACTCCCGATTTCCAGGTTGCTGAAATAAACATTGATGGCAAGAGCTACAGAACTATTCTGAAAGATCTGCAGTTTGACAAAGTGAGCGACAAATTAGCACACGTTGATTTGCTAGAATTGGTAGACGACAAAAAAGTTATTGCTACTATTCCTTTGAAATTTACTGGTGCTGCGAAAGGTGTGAAAGATGGCGGTAAATTAATTACCAAAATCAAATCACTTAAGATCAAAGCTTATCCGAAGTATTTGAAGGAAGCTATTGAAGTGGATCTTACTCCGCTTGAATTGAATGGTAACATCCGTGTTGAAGATGTAAAAGCAGATAACATGGAAGTATTGAACTCTCCACGTATTCCTATTGCATCTATCGTGTTAACACGTCAGTTGAAACAGGAAGAAGCAGCTGCTCCTAAAAAATAAGAGCAAGTTGTTAACTATAGAATCCCCCTTTTACGAGGGGGATTTTTGTTTTAGTAAAGTGAACTTTATTGATATTTGCGAACACGAAATGCCATAAACTAAACATACAAACCGAAAACGATTATGGACATGCTATGTGGCCAAAATCAATTAAAGTGAATACATGAAATTTTTGATCGTTGGTTTAGGAAATATCGGTGCCGAGTATGCGCACACCCGTCATAACATAGGTTTTGATGTGGTGGAGGCATTGGCTTCAAAACATAATGCAACATTTAAAGTAGATCGGCTGGCAGCAGTTGCTGAAATAAAACTGAAAGGAAAAAACTTGGTATGCATTGAGCCATCTACTTATATGAATTTAAGCGGCAAGGCCGTTAAGTATTGGATGGATAAAGAAAAAATTGCTGTTGAGCATGTGCTGGTGATTGTTGATGAACTGGCGCTGCCATTAAATAAGATAAGGTTAAGACCAGGTGGGAGCGATGCAGGCCATAATGGCCTCAAGAGTATCCAGGAAACATTACAAACAACAGCCTACCCTCGGCTGAGGTTTGGTATTGGAAACGATTATCCGAAAGGGAAGCAGGTTGATTTTGTTTTGGGTAAATGGAGTGATGCTGAAATGCCCATTGTAAAAAAGAAGATCGAAGCAACCTTAGAAGTAATTGAAAGCTTTGTACTCACCGGGATTGAACGCACCATGAACCATGCAAACAAAATTGAGATAACACTTTAATTTTCAAGTTTCAAATACTATCTTCGCTAACATTTCTGTTGATACTGTCCTGTATCATTAAAATCCCCTGTCCTTTTAAAGACCTTTCATTCACCTGATTCTGAACCAAAACCATCGAACCGATGAAAATCTTTTGCGTAGGGCGTAACTACGTTGAACATGCCAAAGAACTGGGCAATGATGTGCCGGATGAGCCTGTGATCTTTCTCAAGCCGAAAAGTGCATTCCTTCAACCGCACATGCCTTTCTATTACCCCGAATTCACCAACGAACTTCACTACGAGGCCGAGCTGGTGCTACGTGTTTCAAAAAACGGGAAATACATTCAGGAACGTCATGCTTCCAAATACTATAATGCTTACACCATCGGCATTGATTTTACAGCCCGTGATCTGCAACAACAACTGAAAGAAAAAGGATTGCCTTGGGAAATTTCCAAAGCATGGGATAATTCTGCAGCTGTTGGTAAGTTTATCGACATCAAGCCTGGTATGAACCTCGGTAACATCAATTTCTGTTTATACAAAAACAAAGAAATGGTGCAGCAGGCAAACAGCAGCCAGATGATCTTTACGTTCGACCAGATCGTTGCATACGTATCGCAATTCTTTTCACTCAATATTGGTGATTTGATCTTCACCGGAACACCGGTTGGTGTTGGTGAATGTGTGGTAGGTGATATATTGGAAGGATTTATTGAAGATGACAGCCTGCTTGAAGTAGAAATTAAATAACCAGCTCTTGAATTATAATTGAGCCATTCCTTATACGGAATGGCTTTTTTGTTACAGTTCCTTTATTTTGCAGCTCAATTGCTTGGCATGATGAATCTTGAAACTTTGCGGAAGGCTTATAAACTCATGAGTTATGCGCAACAAATGGCAGAAACCTATGAGAGCAATCGTTCCATTTGTAAATACGTTCACTCAACTTCACGTGGGCATGAGGCTATTCAACTGGCAACTGCTTTTCATTTAACTCCTGCCGATTGGGTGAGTCCATACTATCGAGATGAAAGTATGTTGCTTGGTCTTGGTTTTGAGCCGTATGAATTAATGCTGCAATTACTTGCTAAAGCAAATGACCCGTTTACAGGCGGAAGGGAATATTACTCCCATCCCAATTACAGGGGAACAGATAAGCCAAACATCATCCATCAGAGCAGTGCAACAGGCATGCAGGTAATTCCTACTACCGGCGTGGCACAGGGGCTGAAATATCTTCAACAGATCAAATCAGATCAATTCATAAAAACAAGTGACGGACAATTGCCTGTTGTTGTTTGCTCCTTAGGCGATGCAAGTATTACAGAAGGAGAAGTGAGTGAAGCATTTCAATTTGCAGTGCTGAAAAAATTACCGGTCATTTATTTAGTGCAGGATAATAACTGGGGCATCAGTGTGAGTGCGGAAGAAGCAAGAGCAATGGATGCGTATGAATATGCTGGCGGGTTTCCGGGTATGCATCGTATACGTTGCGATGGCAGCGATTTCAACGAAGCATATGAAACCATGCAACATGTAGTTGATCATGTGCGTACTCATCAGCAACCTTACCTGGTGCAGGCGTATGTGCCATTGCTGAATCATCATACAAGTGGTGTGCGTAAAGAATTTTACAGAAGCAAAGAAGATCTTGATCAACATTATAAAGATGATCCGTTTCCGAAATTGAAACAACTTTGTTTGGAGTTTGGAATAAATGAAAGTGAGCTGCAACAATTATTTGAAGAAGCAAAGCAAACAGTTACTGCTGATTTTGAAAAAGCGGTGGCTGCGGCCGAACCTGATCCATCAACTGTAACTGATCATGTATTTGTACCAACTGCTGTAACAGAAGAAAAAGGTGAACGTTCACCGATTGGTAAAGAAAAGATCATGATGGTGGATGCAGCTTTGTTTGCAATTCGTGAAGTGATGGAAGAATATCCGGAAGCATTGTTATACGGACAGGATGTAGGCAGAAGATTAGGCGGTGTGTTTCGTGAAGCAGCTACTCTTGCAGAACAGTTTGGTGATCATCGTGTGTTTAACACAGCTATACAGGAAGCATATATTATTGGTTCAACTGTAGGCATGAGTGCAGTGGGAGCAAAGCCGATTGTTGAAGTACAGTTTGCAGATTATATTTATCCCGGCTTAAATCAATTGGTAACAGAGATTTCCAAATCATCGTACCTAAGCTGCGGAAAATTTCCTGTGCAAACCTTGATACGTGTGCCGATTGGTGCATATGGTGGTGGAGGTCCTTATCATAGTGGCAGTGTGGAGTCAACTTTACTCAGCATTAAAGGAATTAAAGTTGTGTATCCATCAACTGCTGCTGATATGAAGGGATTAATAAAAGCAGCATTTCTCGATCCTAATCCGGTGGTGATGTTAGAACACAAAGGTTTGTACTGGAGCAAAGTGCCCGGCACGGAGGAAGCAAAAACTGTTGAACCATCCAGCGACTATATTATTCCATTGGGAAAAGGGAGAATAGTTGCAGAAGCCGATGACGAGTTGATTGATGAAGGAGAAAGTTGCTGCATAATCACTTATGGCATGGGTGTGTATTGGGCAATGGCAGCTGCCAAACAGTTTGATGGTGCGGTAGAAATTATTGATCTGCGTACATTATATCCACTCGATGAAGAATTAATTTTCTCTACTGTAAAAAAGCATGGGAAGTGTTTAGTGCTTACAGAAGAACAGCAGAATAATTCTTTTGCCGAAGCATTAGCATATCGGATTACCTACAATTGTTTTCAATGGCTTGATACGCCTGTAGAAGTATTAGGCGCTCTTAATCTTCCTGCAGTGCCTATGAACATGGTACTTGAAGCTGCTATGTTACCGAATGCTGAAAAAGTAAAAGACAGACTTTGGAAATTGTTCCGATCCTGACCGTAAAATATTCCTGTTACCATAAACAGGAGAGGTTAGTTCAGTCAGCAAACTGTGAATTATATAAGGGTAAGGAATAACTATGTAATGATTGTTATATAGGATAATCTCATCTTCGTCTACAATCAGTTTCCAGCAAAATTGTGTTGCCTCGGGTTTAATGGTGAACAGCAATGGCAATTTGCATTAACTGGCTTTATAATTTTTAAATAATAAAAACAGTATATGAAACTTCAGTTAAAGGCGGTATTAGTTGCAATTGTATTTGCTACAACAGTACAGGCGCAACATGTAAATATTGGTATTAAGGCAGGATTAAATCTCTACAACATTAAGAATAGTAATGATGTAAAATATGATATGAAAGCGGGATTGCATGCGGGCCTGCTTGGGCATATACATGTTACTGATAATTTTGCGGTGCAGCCTGAATTGCTTTTCTCGTCACAGGGAGCTAAATACGAGACAGGTGGTACAGAAACAAAGCTCAATCTCAATTACCTGAACGTTCCGGTTTTGTTGCAATATATGTTTGATAATGGCTTCAGGGTTGAAGCTGGCCCACAACTTGGATTTCTTTTAACGGCAAAGTCCGATAACGGGACTACCAAAACAGATATTAAACCTAATCTTAAACCCATTGATTTTGCTTTAGGTCTCGGGCTGGGTTACATTCATGTGCCTTCTGGTTTTGGAGTTGATGCCAGGTACAATTTGGGACTCACAAACATTAATGATGAAGATATTACTGCTGTAAAATCAAACAATAGAGGTTTCCAGATTGGTGTATTCTACCAGTTTAAACATCACTAAAGGTTGATGAGGGCAAAATAAAAAACACCGTTAATCTTAACGGTGTTTTTTTAAATCCTCTCTTGATACTTCATTAAGCTTTATAAAAAGTATACTATTTCGTTCTTAGGTGGTATTCTGAACCGGATTCGTTTTTATGTACGGGTGCTTTATCGCTGTATAAAAAAAGAAACCCGGCTATAAGCAGGGTAGTGATTAAAAAGACTAACAGTAAAAGTGAAAACTTAAAAGTATTTTTCATTCCTTACATTCAAAATATTTGGAGTAAGTAAATATGAAACAGAAGCAAAGTGCTTCTGTTGATTAAACATTGACGTTGCCTACAGATCCAAGCACACCAAACGCTTTCAACAACCAGATGACCACGCCAATTACTACTACAATATTCAGAATGTTTTTAATCTTGCGATCCATAGGGATATAGGCGTTTATCAGCCACAAGAGAACTCCCACAACGATCAGAACAATAACAATGGTAACCAACGACATAATATAGTGTTTTTGTAATAGTTTAAAGTTGCAGCATTTCCGGTTCTGTATCATTACATGATAGTAATATAAATTTATATCATTCACACATTTGCAGTGTATTACCAAACATGACCGAAATCAGTTAAACCATTCTGCGTATCAGAAACAAATTAGGTCTACCTTTAAAAGAATAGCTATATATCCTTTGTAACCAGCCCGGTGAGATTACAGGCGAAGTGGTGATAACTAATTAAGCATGGGCATATGAAGATCTACGTTAAAAATATGGTTTGCATCCGTTGTAAAATGGTTGTAAAGGATGAATTAGCCAAACTTGGAATTGAGCATGCAATTGTTGAATTAGGGGAAGTTGATATCATCAGCCCGTTTACAACCGAGCTGCACGATCAATTGAAAATAGAGCTCCTGAAGTTTGGACTTGAGTTGATGGACGATAAAAAAAGTGTACTCATCCAGCGTATTAAAAACGTTATTGTGGAAATGGTTCACTACACCGATGAGCCTCTTTCGGTTAATTTTTCCGTTCATTTAAGTGAAAAACTAAATCATGATTACACTTACATGGCTAACCTTTTCTCTGAGGTGCAGGGAACAACAATCGAAAAATTCATCATCTCTCATAAGATAGAACGGGTAAAGGAACTGCTGGTATATGATGAACTAAGCCTCACGGAAATTGCTTACCTCATGCATTACAGCAGTGTAGCTCACCTATCGGCACAGTTTAAAAAAGTCACCGGACTTACCCCCTCTTACTTTAAACAAATGAAAGATAAGCGAAGAAATATGCTGGAAGACGTGTGAATGATGTAACAAATTCACAGCCATTTGTAAAACCCCATCCGCTTATATACCTAAACTTTGTAACAAAATCTTCTGGTTTCTGGGTAGGCAATAATCTTCAGTTACCTGATGATTCACACGATGATTGTTGTCTGCTTTTTCAGTTAAAAATGTAAACATCTCATATGAGTAGCTACTATATTTTTCTATTAATTATACCGGCGGCAATTGTGATCTTCCTTGTAAAACATCTTACCGGCAAAAAGAAAGGAAATGCTGTTTCGTTATACAAAGCTGCTTTAAAGGAAGAAAATACCGGTCGTTTTGAATCTGCCATTACCCAATACGAACTTGCCTTGCAGGAGGCGGAGCGAAAAGGTTTCGATAAATCGTTAAGAGTTTTGATCAATGAAAAGCTGAAAGTGCTGCATACAATTACTGAGTACGAGAAAGAAATGCATGTACATCCCAAGGTGTACAAAATACTACCTGGAGCCAAGCTGTAAAGCTGATAGCTGATGAATGTGTGAATTATATAATGGCGTTACAGGAGTTTATAAGAATAGCGGCGGCTTATCAACTAGTTTTAATCTTCCTTAATATACAGATAATCCATACTCAACTTCCATTGGAAGTTATGGTCAAGTCCCTGTTGCCCTCCAGCAGGGACTTCTCTCTTATCCGGTACATATTTTTCTTTTATTGCGGGTATGAATCATGTAAGGATAGTTCTTCTGTTTATAACGACCGTACAGATTTGTAGAAGGAACTTTGCATTTACTATTTGTTTAATTAAGCCGCATTAACGTATAACCAATCAAAAGAAACACATGGATAAGAATGAGCATAACGGACAGATAGATACGGGAGAACTTGAAAAATCGTTGGCGCATATTATTGTTGAGATCATTGAATACATTCCTAATTCAGTGGTGATTAAGACAATCCTAAGAAAATCGTCAGGTAACATCAGTGTAATGTCGTTCGATAGTGGGGAGGGGTTAACCGAAAAAACTTCACCTTTCGATACGTTTGCACAGATCATTGAAGGTAAAGCTGATATCGTAATCAATGGTGTTTCTAATTTGTTGCAATCAGGAGAAGGTATCATTATACCTGCACATATGTCAAATTTCATCAGGCCCAATGGAAGGTTTAAAATGATTCTCACGATCATTAAAAGCGGGTATGAGTAATTGTTGAAATTGCCCCTTGTTTTTCAAGTTGATGCTGATCTCATTATCATCTATATAACAACATGATCAATAGCTCCCTCCTAAACAACCCAACTACACATATGAATGGAAGTAGCCGTGTTGAGATGCCTACCATTAAGGAAATAAGTGCCAATGGTTTTTTTGCGGTTGATCAAAAATGGAATGTCATTGAATGGAACAATGCTGCAGCTCAACTCCTGCGGGTAGAAGCCACTGAAATCATTGGGCAAAATTTCTGGAAAAAATTTGCAGGCTTATTGCCCGTTGAATTTTATGCGAATTATGATAAAGCATTTCAATTAGAAGAACCTTTCCAATTTGATGAATACTGGGCTGAAATGGGAGCTTGGTTCCAGGGAGTTATTTATGTAACAGGAAACATTTTATCAGTTTCTTTTACATGCAGCAACCAGCCTGCTAATCCCGATAAGAAAGTAAAAATTTTACGTGATCTCTACCTTTTCGTAACAGAAGTAACCAATGATTGTTTATGGGAGTGGGATCTGCAGGCAAAACAATTGTTCTGGATCGATGGCGGACATAAACGTGTGTTTGGTTACCCCGTTATCAATGCTCTTATTCCGCAAAGCTATTGGGAGAGTCGTATACATCCTGATGATAAAGAACGACTCTTAACTCGCTTACAAAACATACTTCATACCGGAACAGAGGAGAAATGGGAGGATGATTATCGCCTGCGAAAAATAGATGGTAGCTATGCTTTTGTTCACGACTGCGGACATATTTTTTATAATGATCAGCAAGTAGCAATCAGCATGATTGGTGCAACGCAGGATATTACAGCACGGAAAAATTCGGAACAACAATTACTTGCAAGCGAACAGAAATTATCGCTTATAGCAAAGCAAACAATTAATGCAGTAATTATTACCGATGCTGATCAACACATTACCTGGGTAAATGATGCGTTTACCAGCATTACCGGTTATGAGGCAGAAGAAGTGATGGGCAAAATACCCGGCCATTTTCTGCAAGGAGAAGCAACCGATCCTGCAGCCGTTGCTTATATGAACGAAAAAATAAAGAGCAAGCAGCCTTTCGATTGTAAGCTCATCAATTATACCAAAACAGGACATAAATACTGGGTACATATTGAAGGACAGGCGTTGTTAAATGGACAGGGAAATGCTGAACAGTTTTTTTCTATCCAGGCCGATGTTACGGAGATGATGGAACTGGAAGATAAATTAAAAGACGAGAGAATCATCAGGCATCGGGAAATTACAAGCGCCGTTATTTCTGCCCAGGAAACCGAACGTGCTGAAATTGGAAGAGAGCTGCACGATAATCTCAATCAATTGTTAGCTGTAGCCAAATTATACATTCAGATGGCCAAAAAATCAGCCTCAAAACGGGATATCTATCTTGATAGATCCTGTGGATTAATTACAAACGTAATTGACGAAGTACGCCGCATTTCCAAAATGCTTGTTGTGCCTGGTATGCACGAAATTGGCTTGATTGATAACATTCAAAATTTGGTAAACGATCTTTCAGACGTACACCCGGTTGATTTTTCTTTTCATTACGATCCATCACTTTCAGAAACACTTGGTAAAAAATTGCAATTAACGATTTTCAGAATCGTACAGGAGCAGTTGAGTAATATTCTTAAACACGCCAAAGCCAAGCACGCTACAATTGATCTGGTGATGAAAGATAACTTACTAGACCTCCTGATCACAGATGATGGCGTTGGCGCTGTTGCAAATGTTAAATCGTTAGGAGTAGGAATTATAAATATCAGGAGCAGGGCAGCTCTTTATCAGGGTACAGCAGATGTCATTTCTTCGCCAGGTAAAGGTTACGCACTTCATGTAACATTCCCGGCAAATTATATTTATAAAGACTAAATATATTACGTAGAACTAATGGCAACAACGAAGAACTTCTGATCAGGAGCTCTTCGTTGTTTGTTTATAGAGTATAAGAAGAATTTCAAAATTTACAGCCTGACAGGATTACGACTTTGCATGAAAATTTTATAAAATTCACACTTATGTAGCATTCCGTCAACAAAATCCACAAAAACTGCCCTTTGTCAAAAACTGGGCCGTTTTTTTTTTAGGCTAAATCGGCGTCTGCGCAAATGGCCCGCTATATGTATTTGTAACAGTAATTATTAACTAAGAAAATACATATGAAGCTGTACATAAAAAACATGGTTTGCATCCGTTGCAAAATGATTGTGAAGGAGGAGTTATCCAAACTTGGAATTGAATACACATCGGTGGAATTAGGTGAAGTGGAAATAAACACCCCGCTAACAAGTGAGTTGCACGATGAATTGAAGAAAAGACTTATGAATTATGGACTCGATTTGATAGATGATAAAAAACATGTGCTTATTCAACGCATTAAAAATTTAATTGTTGAAATGGTTCACTATGAGGATAAGCCGGTGGTTGTTAACTTCTCGGTTTATTTAAGTGAAAAGCTAAACCACGACTACACTTACATGGCTAATCTCTTTTCTGAAGTTCAGGGCACAACAATCGAAAAATTCATCATCTCACACAAAATTGAACGGGTGAAGGAATTACTTCTTTATAATGAACTAAACCTTACTGAGATTGCTTACCTCATGCATTACAGCAGTGTTGCTCATCTTTCATCCCAGTTCAGAAAAGTTACCGGTTTCACACCTTCGTACTTTAAACAGCTTAAAGGCGTACGCAGAAACATGCTCGAAGAAATTTAATTGTTGAACTATGGTTTTCTACATTCAACATGCTTTCAATGCATATAAAAAAGGGCTCTTGATGAAAGAGCCCTTTTTAATTAAGAAACAGTAATTGTTAATACCTGTTCTTAATAATTTGAAACGACAATTTTGGTGCTTGTTTGTTCTCCACTTTCCCTGCTGATAACTTTAAGCAAATACATACCACTTGTGAGCTTGTCAATTTCAAGGCTATTGTCTTCAACTCCTCTCCATTGTTTTACAAGCTTCCCGTACATATCAACCAGTATGATATCACGCACCAATTTGTTTTCACTGAATACAATCATCACACGGCCATTTGTACTAGGGTTAGGGTAAATGATCATTTTGTCGTCCTGCCCTTCACCACGAACAACCCTTGTGCCGCTTATATTGGTTTTTCCATCAAAATCTATTTGTTGAATACGGTACTGCGTAAGCCCTTTGCTGTTATTCATATCTGTAAATGAATAGCTCGTTGTTGAACTGCTGTTGCCTCCAATAGCTTTCGAAGGAATAAATGCAACTTGTTGCCATGCACCGTTGCCTGTTTTGCGTTGCAACACGAAACCTCTGTTATTTTCTTCTGTTGCAGTTTCCCATTTAACCAATACATCCGTTCTGTTGATGCGGTTAACATCAAACGAAAGAAAAGTTACCGGCAGAGGTCCACAAACTGTTGCGGGGAATAAAAACAATCTTGAAGCATTGGTAGCAGCTCCCGTTGTTTGTGTTACAAGCACAAATAAACTTTGCGAACTATTTTCTACCGGCACGGCACCGGTTAAAGCAATGCTTCCTGAACCTGCAAGGGTAAAGTTTGTGCTGCTTTGTATCAAGGTATCTGTACCAACGGTAAAGTAACCATCACCATTAACGTCTGCATAAACCCGGTAATATCCGCTAATGGCAGTTGAAGTATTATTTGTAAGAGAACCAGTGTAAGAATTAGCAAAGCAATTTACAAAACCAAAAGCTGATAAAAATCCCGCAGAAGAACGAATGCCGCAGTTAACACAATGTGCTCTTTGTGCAGAAGCTGCCTGGCTCGACCAGAGATCTGCAACAATTACTACAGGTGTGGTGCAAGCTACAGGTGAAGTGGCAACAACACCGTACAATGTTATGTTTGCTGATCCGTCAGCTAATACAACTTTACTGGCCCTGTCTATTGTTGTAAGGCTTACTGAACCATCTGGTGGATACGATGTTAGCACAACAGGTGATTCTCCTGTATTATCGAGGCCAATGTTAATAAATGCTTTCGCAAGGTCGGAAAATTTTGGTGCTGCAACGGATCCGCCGAGCGTACTTTGCCCGTTCTCACATTTGAAATAATTGGGATAGTCCTCTTGTAGCCACGCATGAATGAAAATAAATTTGTTGCCGTTATTGTCTGCGATGTTAAACGTAACATCAAACTTAACAGTGCAACTGGTGGCTGTTCCGCCAACAACTGAAATGTTTTGCACAAAGATGTCTGAAACTGTACATTGTGCGGAGGTGCTTTTACTGCCAATGACAAACGTAAATGCCAAGGCAAAAGAGAGTAAAAAAGTTTTCATGTGTTAAATGATTAAGATGAAGAATAGATTATTTCTCAAAGGAAATGGAGGTCTTCATCTAACACAATCGAACAATTGAAGTATAGTTTGGAGTATTGAATTTACAATACAAAGGTTACAATTTGAAGCACCTTATTTGTTACAGCTTTATGAATAATATTTATAATATTCACAGGTTCCTGTTGAGTACTAAATAAGGTCACTTTTTTTTGAGTTGAATTATTTTTGCGCTGTTACTTTCGCCCAATAGAAACCCGTAAGGCTTTAATGATTCGATACGGTCAAATACAAGTTTCAGTATCGCAATTAAGGGAATGGAAAGGAACATACCCGAGATACCCCATAATGCAGCGCCTGCAATAACACCCATTAACGACACCAATGCATTCAATTTTACTTTGGCGCCGATTATTCTTGGAACGATGAAGTTGTTATCAACAAACTGAATGAAGCTATACAGAACAGCCACATAAATTACGTACATCGGCTCTTTTGTCACCAATGCAATGATCATGAACAAGATCAATGCAATTAAGCCCCCGATATACGGGATGATGTTGAGTAAAGCTCCTGTAATTCCCAGAAGTAATGCATAATTAATACCCAAAGCAAACAAGCCGATAATGTTTAAAGCGGCAACAATAAGAAATTCAAAGAAAAGGCCAACGAGGTAATGCTGAATAATGGTTTTTGTTTCGCTTAAAAGCTCGGTTGTTTGTTCATGATTGGCGTTACCGGTAGCCTTACGTATAAACTGTAATAAATGAGGCTGGTAAAACAGGATCATAAAAATATACACCGGTATTAAGAAGATCATTGTTAACCCATTACCCATATTGGTCAGCGTAAAACCAATCAATGCATTGCTGCCGTTAAGTAGTTCGTCCTTTGATTGGGCAATCCAGTTGGTAATTTTTTCTACTTTAATATTGAATGCGGTTGAAACCCAGGTAATGGCGCTGGTTGAAAATTCGTTGAACTTATTGAGCAGTTGGGGAAAGGCATCTTTTAAATGTGTTGCCTGTGTAGACAGCAATAACATGAGTGAAGCAAACAGAAGTAAAACAATAAACAGTATGATGGTAATTGCAACTGCACGGTTAATGCGTCGCTTAACCAGGAATTGAACTGCCGGACTAAGGAGAACTGCAATGATGCCGGCAAATAAAATGGGAACAATGAGGTTGGCTGCAATGGAAAGTATACTTACAAGTATGTATACTCCCGCCAGTACAAAAAAAGCTTTTACATAAAACGGCAGTTTAAGAAACTGATTCATGATCCGGTTGCCGGTCAACAAGGTCCGGCTGTTGTTTTTTCTTCAATAGCTGCTTGCCAAACAACAGTATGGTGTTGCCGATGAGTTTGATTGTTTCGGGGTTTCTTGATACTACATTGCTGATGCCAAACAATACGGCATTACCTGCAATTTTCCGTACTAAGCCCGGCGATTTTCCTGCAACAAGCATTTTAGCAGCATAGCCTGCTGCCATGCCTGCTGAGGTATTCACAAGATTATCTTTCAACTCGCCTGATGAAGTAATCTCGGTAAAGATATTCTTCAACACATTTACCGGTTTCAGACTAAGTAGTGCCTCGTTAAATTCTTCCACCACAATCGCAGCGTCTTTTTTTCGCTTTTGTTCCGCCTTCTCTATAGCATCTATAAGATCTGCTTCTGTTATAATAATGCTCACGATTTATCCGGGTTGAGTGTTTGCTTAATAATAAAACGACCCACCGGGTTACGTAAAAATTTGGTGGCTGTAAAATGAAGAATAATTCCTGTCAGTAAATAAAAGGCAGATACATATATAAAGCCCAGGTATGGTTTGCCGAGTAGCTCACCCAGCCACATGGCAATACCAATGTTAAGCATAAATATAAACAGGTAAAGCGCTAACAACACAAACAGGTTGCCGGTAAAAGCAGTTGCTACAGGAATAAGCTTCTGTACAGCTTTGAGTTTGGTGAGTTCAAAACTTGTTTTACCATATTCCTCCACTTGCGTAAGCAAAACTTTTACGATGCCATCTGTTTGTTCCATTGTATGTAATTTCATGTTTCAGGTAATGCCGTTCATCACAATCATTAGCGCTTCCCTGTTTATGCGTTTGTATTTATGAGTTTTGTCTGGGCTGAATAGTAGCATGCAGTTGTTCTGCTTTATGTTTTCCTTTTTCAGCCAAGCGTTGAGCTTCGTCTTTAGCCGATTCAAATTTTTCCGTAATACTGCCCATAAATTCGTTGGCCTTGTCTCCCAAACCATCTACTAAATCTTTACTTCCTTTGGCAATGGCATTTCTGGTGGCAGATCCTTTATCTGGTGCGAATAAAATTCCTAACACTGCACCTACTGCTACACCAGCCAAAACGGCTGATACAATTTTTCCTGTACTCATATACTTGTTGTTTTATTAATATGATTAAAGGTCGTCTCCTTTAGAGGAAGATGTCTTACATCATTGGTCCATTTTGTTGTATCATTCACAGATTGTAATGTGTAAGATGTTTTTTCTGCAATTGCGTCCGCAACTTGTTTCGGTGCAATTTTTCGATTGTTAAGCGGGCCATCAGGTAACTCACAGTTGACTCTGCTCCCTGGTTCAGATTCACAGAATGCTCTTCAACACCATCGTAGCAACCACCAGTACAAGGATTATAAATAACCTGTTGTAAATGATTTGCTCCAAGAAACCAGTTAAAGGCAATATCAATTTTATCCCGGTAAGCCTGTTTCTTGAATACTTCGTAGAATTTAGTTAGTGCAAGAATGGTATAAGCCACATCAATAGGTTGTTCGCCGCCATTCTTTTGAAGTAGTATTTCTTTTCCTTTATGCATCCATGTTTGATTAGAAATTACTCTGATCTTTTCTTTGCCAAATAATTTACTTAGCAGAAAGTCAAATGATGTAACTGCTGTTTCTTTATATATGTCATCGCCGGTTGCAATCCATGCACAAAGCATTGCTTCAGGTAACACACTATTGGCATAGGTTAGGTAGCTTTCATACCAGCACCATTCTTCTTCCTGTTCATGCCGGTACATTTGCAGCAACCTGTTGCCCATTTCGGTAATCAACAGAATGTTTTCCGTGAGCTTTATTTTAAGTTGACGGTAATACAATCCTTTAACGATAAAGCCCATAGCACGGCTCGAATGTAAAGTGCGCAGGTACGGCATTGCTTTTTGAAAAATATGATTTGCCATACTGGTAAGTTGTACCGGTAACAACGGACGTAATGATATTAAATAGCCCAACGCCCAAATAGATCTTCCGTTGGCATCATCAAGATTAGTTTCGTAATTCTGAGCAGTGAATTTTTTTTCTGTATTTACATAGTTAAGGAAACTTCCATCAGCCTGCTGACAATAACCAATAAAGCGTAAATAGATATTGATGTAATTGATATCGGCTTTGTCTCTGGTTAAATCAAAATGCTGGCACATGGAAATTAACGCCCGGGCATTATCATCTACTGTATAGCCTGATTCAAGATCCGGGTGGTTGATCTTTGAAAACTGGATGATCCCAAATTCAGTTGTCATCTTTTTTAAATGACCAAGATGAACAGGTGGCACAACGTAACGCAGCGGCACATGATCATCAACAAGTTTTTTAAACAACGTTGCATGAGCAATGGCTGCATTTTCCCATGCAGTAAACGCCATACGGTGTAGTCCGTTTGATCCGATGGCATTTCTCAATGTTTCATTATTTAATAAACTATTTACTTCTTTAGCTAGCTGATCAGGCTGTTCAAAATCTATAATGATGCCCGCATCGTGTTTCAGCACTTCTCTTGCATGTGGGATAGGAGTGGAGATAACAGGGCAACCACAACTAATGGCATAAGAAAACGTTCCGCTCACTGCCTGGTTACGATCCTTTGATGTAAAAAGATAAATGTCGGTTAGTTGAAGGTATTCAAGTAAAAGGGGTAAAGGAAGGAATGAATTAATAAACTTTACATGATCATTAAGTTTCAATTCCTGCACCATTGATTGCAGCATTTCTCTGTAAGATTCACCCTCTTTTTTTGCAATGGATGGATGTGTTTTTCCAATGATTAAAAATAATACGGCAGGGTGTTGTTGCACAATGGATGGTAATGCACGTAAAGTAGTTTCAATATTTTTGCCTGAGCTGAGTAAGCCAAAGGTTGAAAGAATGGTACGGCCTGTTAAATTATATTTCTGTTTAAGTGTTGCTTTATGTTCATGTAATACAAGGTGTGTGCCATGTGGTATCACCGTTATTTTTTTCAGCGGAAGATGATAATCACCTAACAGAATCTTTTTTGATGACTTGGTCATAACAATTACCGAGGCTGCTAGCGCAGCGATTTGTTGCACTTGCTGCAATAGTTCTTTGCCCGGCAGCGGTAGTACTGTATGAAACACGATTGCAAATGGTTTACTCAGCGACTGCAGAAAGCGGAGGAATGCCGCTTCGTGTTGTTGAAAAAAGCCAAACTCATGCTGGATCAATATCATTTTTACTGCCTTGTCAGCTTCAATACTTTCACCTAATCTTAAAAAGGCTTCAGCGTCCTCGGTATTCAACACATATTTTATAGGTTCTGTGTAAACAGGTGTTTCAGTATTTGATTCAAGCGCACAAATGCTGAATTTAAACGAGTCTTCAAATTTATTCTCCAGTGCTTTTACAAGATCTTGTGAATAGGTAGCAATGCCGCACTCACGGGGCGGATAGGAAGTGATAAACAGAATTTCGGGTAATTGCTTAGTTCCACTCATTATTTGCAAATCATTTCCCAATGATGTTAATTGATCAACCGAGGTGGGAGAGGGAGTATGTATGAGATTGTTCATTGTTGTTTTAACTTTCTTTGGGTTAAATAATGCACAGTATCGAAAGCTTCTTTAAATGCAGTTAATAATAAATGCTTGGAGAGTATCCTGGTGGAATCCGTGCTGACTATAAGCATAGTTGTATGCGATTGTATCTTGATTGGGATAAGCAATTTCCTCCTCTTGTAAAGTTGATTAACAAGTAACAGTGTTAGTTATAAGCTTGCAGTATATAGTTATATGATTCACACCTGCAAAAAATTATGGGGCTGTGAAAACAGCCCCATAAATTAAACCTATAAACCAAAAGCTACGCCATAAAATATTAATAAGATGTCTTCAATTCAACTCTTCGGTTTTTTGCACGGCCAGCAGCAGTGTTATTATCTGCAATTGGCGTTGTTTCTCCAAAGCCTATAGCTTTTAAACGACTTTCTGCAATACCCTTTTCAATGAGATACGCTCTTACTGCATTTGCTCTTTTTTGCGAAAGCGTCATATTATATTCATCAGTTCCTTTACTATCAGTATGACCTTCAATAGTAAGAATAGAGTTTTCGTAAGTGCGAAGAATAGTTGCCAGTTCATCAAGCTCTGTAGTGGAAGCAACTTTTAACACGTCGCTGTTTGTTTCAAAAAATATCTTGCTGGCAATGCTTGTAATTTTCTGAATTACTTCAGGGGCAATTTCAGGACAACCTTTATTGGCAATTGTACCTTTTGCTGCCGGACAACGATCGTCAATATCAGCTACACCATCTCCATCTGTGTCAGGACAACCTTTTAAACTTGCTGGTCCTGCAGCATCAGGGCAACGATCTTCTTCATTTACAATTCCGTCTTTATCGTTATCAATTGCGCAACCTGTTTCGTTTACTTTATAACCTGTTTTTGTATCAGGACATTTATCGTCTATGTCAACAATACCATCTCCATCGGTATCAGGACAGCCTTTTAAAGCTGCAGTTCCTGCTACTTCCGGACAACGATCATCTGCATCAGTAATACCATCTGCATCTTTATCAGGACAACCGTTTAATGCAACAGTACCTGCAATGTCAGGACAGTTATCAAGATAGTTGGCTACGCCATCGGCATCAGTATCAACCGGGCAGCCATCTTTATCAACAGCAACCATAGCAGGTGTGTTGGCACATTTATCTAACCTGTCGGCTATGCCATCATTATCAGCATCTTTTTTCTTGCCGAAGTTGAACGTTAAGCCAGCAGAGTGAAACAAATATTTGTCGTTGTTATCCCCGGCATTAACACCATCTCTTCTATCTCTGTTAGAAAATAAAAACGTTTCCTGTATGTTTAAATTTACAGTTGGCCCTAAACGAAAGTTGATACCTGCACCAGTTGAAGGTGTTGCAAAATCCAGATTCTGCTGTGTGATCTCCAGACCTCTATCAAACACAATTGCACCGAATCCTCCAAATACGTATGGACGAACAGGAACGTTTGCATTAAGTAAATGAAACCGTAAGTTGACTGTTGCAGTACTAACATCACTTAGAAATCGACCTGATGGGCGATTGAAACCAATCTTTCCTTTGGTAGCTGTAAGATTGATGTCGAGATGTGAACCAAGGTAGCGAGATAATGATAACCCTCCGAAGCCATAGAAGGCCATGTCAGTTTTATAAAAGTCACTTCCAAGATCACCTCTATATTGACTTGCACCGCCATGTATGCCGATGTTCCATTTTTTATCAATGGTTTGCGTAAATACTATGTTTGCAAGAACGAGTAGCGAACACAGCAAAGTTATTTTTTTCATGTTGTATGATTATTGTTATACAAAGTTAAACTTGTACTTTTTGTGAAGCGTTACATAACAAGACGTATACGTTATAACATTCACACATAAACAAGTGATTTGTTATTGCGCATAAAAAAAGCGGGACATGTATCCCGCTTATCCACCTCTGTTGACCCGATCTAAATTATTTATTGTCTGTAAAAATATCACCGATTGCTTTTCCAAGTTCATCCATATCATGATTAAACTCTTCTTTAAATTTATCCCAATCAGTTTTATTTGTTTCGTAGTTTGTAATTTTTAATCGCAAATTTCTATTGCGTTCCTGGAGTGCTTCAATACGTTCTTCATAAATCTTGTCTAATACTTTTCCCGGCTTTTTCAATTTCACTCGTAATTCAGCAATACGTTTTTCATTTGCTTCAATTTTTTCTTCTGCATCGGCTTTAAAGGCTGCCCATTCTTCTGTAGTAGCTACTCGCACGGTTGTTTCTTTCTTTTCCTCGATAACAACTGTGTCTTTGTTGTCATTATCTGTAGTGCCATCTTCTGTGCTGTTATTGCAACTGAGCAGGGTAACACTGCCCACCAATGCAATAGCTGAAAATAAATAAACGAACTTTTTCATGTTGATTTTTTTTGATGAATAAACTGATTAACTTTTTAGTTCTCTTATAAGGTGGTTAAAGATATTTTTTATAAATAGCTGCCAGATGGCAATAAAAATTTATGTTTAATACTAACTTTTTTTTGTTGCGCCGGGCGACTGCAAAAATGATTTTATTTTGCCTGTTTATTTTATACCATTACTTGATAGTATTGTAAGATTCACACATTCATATCCTCGTACTTACTTATCCTTTCTTTTTTTGTTCAGCGGCTTTTTCCTCGGCAGCTTTTTTATCAGCAGCTTTTTTCGCTGCTGCTTTTTTCTTCCTGTTGAAATAACCTTTCAACAGAAAGCTTTCTTTCGCAGCTTCCATATTTTCACTTAACCCCTGGCTGCTTGTTTTCATATTCTGCATCGTCTGGCTCAGGTTATTGGCAATAGTAGGATCCTGTATCAATCGTCCCAATGTACCATTGCCATTGTTTACTTTGATCATTACCTCTGCAAGTTGTTCGGTAATAATTTCTGCATTGGCAGCTGATACTTGTAAACTCGCAATAACGTCTGCTGTTTCTATTGGTTCTTCTGATTCAAGCAGCTGACCTTCCTTTACAATTGGCGATTCACCACTTCCTTGTGAAATGATCACTAACTTATCGCCAATAATTCCATCGGAGGCAATGATGGCTTTACTATCTGCTTTAATAAATTTTTTTACACTGTTCTTAAGCACCATCTTCACCTTCACAATGGAGTCGTTAACGATTGTAATATCATCAACCGTGCCAATTGTAATACCCGAAAAGCGGATATTATTACCAACCTGCAACCCACTTACATTATTAAATGCGGCTGATAAAGTAAACACAGGCGTGAACATATTGTTCTTCTTTCCTATCACAAACAGTACAACTGCAAACAACAGAAGACTGCCGAGTATAAATAGGCCGAGTTTTATTTTATATGATTGAGATGTTGTGTCCATAATAAATTGTATTTCTTTTTATTGAAAAGAAAATGATTGAATGAATTCATCGGTTGATTGCTTAAACTCTTCCGGTTTTCCTTCTTTATACACAGCCCCATCTTTCAACATGATCATCCGGTTAGCAGTAAGCAAAGCACACTTGATATCATGTGTGATGATGATAGATGATGTTTTGTATTTTTTCTGAACATCGTTGATAAGAGTGCTGATCTCATCTGATGTGATCGGGTCAAGTCCGGTGGTGGGCTCATCATATAACATGATCAATGGATCTACCACAATCGTTCTTGCAAGGCTGATACGTTTGCGCATACCC
This sequence comes from Lacibacter sp. H375, assembly GCF_037892425.1. Lineage (NCBI taxonomy): Bacteria > Pseudomonadati > Bacteroidota > Chitinophagia > Chitinophagales > Chitinophagaceae > Lacibacter > Lacibacter aquaticus. Next base: position 4,759,577 of record NZ_JBBKTT010000001.1, on the reverse strand, counting down.
CCGGAAAGTGCTGATGGCATTTTGTTCAATGCATCTACTAAGTCTACATTTTCCAATACTTCATGCACTTTAGCTGCAATCTCATTTTCAGTTAATCCTTTTTTTATTCTTCTTAACGGGAATTCAATGTTCTGTTTTACCGTCATCGAATCATACAACGCACCGCTCTGAAAAAGAAAGCCGATCTTTTGCCGTAGTTGATTTAACTCCTTTCGTTGCAAACTTGTTACATCCTGTTCAAGTATTGTAATGATGCCACTGTCAGGCTTTAATAATCCTACCAAACACTTTATTAATACAGATTTGCCAGAACCTGATTTTCCCAATACTACCAGGTTTTCACCGGAACCAAGTTGAAGCGTTACGTCTTTCAAAATCTCCTGGCTACCGAAAGATTTTTTCAGCTGCCTGATATCAATAACAGGATTTTCGACTCTTGATGTGAGCAGTGTTTCTGTTGTTTCCTGTTCTGCTACATTTTTCATGAGGTAATAAGATCAGTAATTTGTACAGCAATCATATCTACAATAAATACAAGCAACGAAGCCATTACAACAGCCGATGTTGCAGCAACTCCTACACTCTGTGTACCAGTGCCTGCATTATATCCTTTATAACAACCAACTAATCCAATAACCGCACCAAAGAAAAAAGTTTTGATCACAGCCGGCAACACATCAATCATTTCAACCGGTGCAAACGCCTGCGAAAAAAACAACACGAGTGATACATCGCCTTTAATGTTGGCACCTGCCCAACTACCGGCAATTCCACATGCATCGGCATAAATGGTTAGCAAGGGAATCATGATAGTTGCCGCCAAAACTCTTGTAACTAACAAATATTTAACCGGATTTATTGACGATACTTCCATTGCATCTATTTGCTCTGTTACTTTCATTGAACCAAGTTCGGCGCCCATGCCCGAACTGATTTTTCCTGCACAAATAAGAGCGGTAATTACAGGGCCCATTTCCCTGATAAGTGAAAGACTAACCATACTGGGTAACAATGTAACTGCACCAAAATCTACCAGCACTGGTCTTGATTGTATAGTTAACACAAGACCCATAATGGCTCCTGTAATAGATATCAATGGTAATGATTTGTAACCGATCTGGTAACACTGGCGGAGAAATTCTCTAAATTCAAAACCACCTGTAAAAGTTTCCCTTACAATGCGTCCTACAAAAAGAAAGACATCTGCAATGTCGGTTAAGAAGTTACCAGCATTTTTCGTATTTGCAATCGCTTTTTCACTTACAAGAACTGTTTGTCTGCTGGCGATCGTTTTTAGTTTACCTGCAGCTTTTAGTATAGCCATATTATTTATTGATTGATCATCAATACATCAGCAACAGGATTCATTTTTTCAGGAAATTGTTTGGCAATACCGTTGGCAAAAATTTCGGCCATCAGCAGAACTTCTGCGTGAGCTTTGTCGTACGCAATAATATCGGCGGGATAGTCTTTATTAATCCGGCAAATAGCCTGTGTTGTTGTAAATCGTAACTGATCTTTAATGATCAACTGTATTTTGTCTGTTGACCAGTAGCTGTTAATGTTGGCAAGAAATGAAGCAATAGCATCAGCATTTACATACCAGCGATCATTTGCTTCCTGAAGTTCAGTTGTCATTCCCTCTTTGGCAAATTTCATTACTTCAACAGAAATCGCTACATGTTCTTGCAATAGTTCTGCTAATTTATCACCGGCCACATCTCCATAATACGGTTTAATGGCATTGCCTATTTCAATTTTGTTTTGCTGTAATCTTTCAATTGCTTCTGTTGTTCCCGGTAATTCGTCCACAATGCACAACATCACGTTCCTGTTCCAGGCAACATGTTGTTCCCACAAATCGATCATTTGGGCATTTAATTCCACATCTCCGTTAAAAGTTGAGGCAGAATGAGCAATCGTGTTTTCTTTTGATTCGGGATTTCCTTTAACTGCAGTGTAGCCAAAAAGAAAAATAACCAGTAGTACCTGTAAAAGAGTAGAGATTTTGTCTCTTGAAATGCGTTTCATGTGTCTAAGAATGTTAGTGGTGGGAAAAGCTGACTTCTCCCTTTGCAGGTTAATGCAAATTGAACAATTTTGTTTACGATGTTATGGCAAGAGCGTTTGTTCGCCATCCCATGCAAACATTTGCAAGAGGACAGTTTTGTTTTTGTAGGAAGAGGATAGGTGTGGCTTTTTCAAAGGACGATGATCAGGAGAACCCGTAAATGATTGTTGACACAAATTATGCCAAGCCATACGGAGTAGTAAAGATGGCTAAATTCTGATTTGGTACCGTTATAAGCTTGCAATTAAAGCTTATATCATTCACACATTTACGGAGCCGGGCATACGAACCTGGCTGTTTAGGGGTAATAAGTTTAATTTCAGGGTTGGCCAAAACTTAATACAAAATTCATAAAAACCTGCAAAAAAGTTCTCAACTTTAAATAAACCATTTTTATGAATTGGCCCATTATTATAGGAGTAGGACTTTTATTGATCGCATTAGTTGTTTTCCTGATTCGCAGGAATATGAAAGATGAAGAAGAATTTGAGCACCAGGTGAATGAAGATTTTCACAAGTCGAAAGAGGAAGAGGGTGATGTGAGGATAGATGAAGAAATAAAGTGATCACTTCTCTGCTGAAGGAAATATTTTACTTCTTCATATCTGTAAGCGATTGCATGAAAGCGATTAGTTGTGTTTTTTCCTGCCTGCTTAAATTTAATGGGTCTGCGGGCAGAGTTTGATTGTTAACCTCGAGTCCCATTCCTGCGCCACCTCCTTTATTATAAAATTCAACAACTTCTTCTAACGTACTATAAACGCCATTGTGCATGTAAGGTGCAGTAAGTGAAATGTTACGAACCGTTGCGGTTTTAAATGAACGGAATAGTTGCGGCATTTGATGCTGATTAAAACGTCCTTTGTCTGAATCGATTATTTTACCCGATGCCTGTGATGGTGTACCCAGTACTTCGCTTTCTGTTTTTGTGAATGAAGGTGGAACGGTTCCATTAAACAATGGGAGAAAATGACAGGTGCCGCATTTTGCTTTACCTAAAAAAAGATTCATACCACTGATCTCATCTTTATTCAACTGACTTGCATCTCCATTCATATAGAGGTCGAAACGTGAATTGAAAACTGCCAGTGAACGGATATAGCTGGCCAATGCATTCTGTATTTGCCATGCTTTAATTGAATCAGTTGACTTGAATGCTTTTGTAAATAATTCCTTATACGTTAGTTGCTGCTGCAATTTTAAAGCTGCATCTTTTAGTGAACCATGCATTTCATCTTTATTCGAAATTACATCAGCCGTTTGCGATTCAAGATCGGGCCTGCGCATATCCCAAAACTGACCATGTTGTAAAGAAGCATAGTTGAGTGATGCGGCATTTCGTTTAATAAAACCTCCATTGAGCGATACGCTTGTAACAAGCCCATCCGTAAAACCTTTTTCAGGCGAATGGCAGCTTCCACAATTACGTTTATTATTGATCGAAAGAACAGGATCATAAAACAATCGCTCTCCTAATTTTACTTTATCGCTGTTGCTTTTATATTCTGGGGAAGGAATAAATGTATTTACATCAAAACCGTTGGTTGCAAACAGGGTAGGTGCGTTACTTCGGAAATGTCGCCCATCATTAATGAAAGGGATTTTTGCTTCTATCTGAAAGTTATATAATGAAATGCTGATAGGATTTAGATGTTTCGTGATGAACACGGCACGGTTAAATGTTTCGAAATTATTTTGTTGTTGGCAAAAATCAATTGCATCGTTTAGTTGTATTCTTAGGGTAGTAGTTACTTTTTCATTATTATGTACGACTATTCTTTGAAAGAGTTTGAAATAATGATCGACAGATTTTAGACTCCAAACTGCTTCTTCAATTCCATTCAAAGCAATCGGGTTATCAAAACCTGTAATACCTAAAGCTGTAATTCGATGAATTTCTAAACGTAATGCATCCATCACCTGTGCTTCTGTAAAGTTGATGGCGCTGAAATGCTTTTTCATACGTTCACAAGTACTTTGCAAAATTTTGCATTGGCGTACAAGTTCGGCACGGTTACTTGTATGGAAGGAAGGACAGATCAATTCTTCTATCACCTGGAAGCCTTCCGGCTCGAAAGCAGTATTCTCTTCAATTTCCAATTCATCTAATGCTGGCCCGTTTACAAATCTTGCAGTTGTAGGCATAAAATATTCTACGGCCCATTCAACTTGTTTGTAAGTATTTCTTGCTTTGGAAAATTGAGCCTGTAGCAATGAACTATTGTTGCTGTTTGCAGCAACTGGTTGCAAACTGTCCTTAATGAACAGTTGCAGTAGTTCAATTTCTTTTACAACATCATCTTTTACAACATTTATAATAGGAGCAGATTTGTTACAGAATTGGAACGTTGTAAAGAAGCCTGCAATAAAAAGTGTAAATCCTAATGAATTCGTTTTCATTTTTTGAAACCTTAGTCAAAATAAGAAAGGGAACTCCTGAATAAACAGAAGTTCCCGATGTTTCCCCTGGTGTAATTATCTTGGTACGTTGCGGAGAATAATTGTTTGTCCGCCTTCACGGTTTAAGTTCAATCCACTTCCATCCGGGTTAAAAAATTTATTTTCCTGCCATGTGTGCGGATGAATGTTTGCAAGGAATGTTCCAGGTACACCAATGATATCAGAGATATCCCACATTGCACCCCATTCCCAGCTACCAAAGCGATTATTGTTGACAGTATTGTATTTGCTGTTCCATGCTGCATCTGTTCTGTTATGCTTCATGTTCAGGAACGCTTTGTTTTGCTTGGTTTTGATATCGTACTGCCAAACATAGGAATCATGTTTAGCGCCGGGGTAATAAGAATCACCATCTTCCTGAATGTAAACATAGTTTTCTGTAGCGCATACGTTATCTGGATTAATAATGCCTGTGCCCGGAGTGAGATCGCCATCAACCAATACTTCCAGTTTACCTTTTGTAGGATCGCCGGCTTGCATAGTTAATTTGTACAAACGTCCCCACATGGTATAACCCGGTTGATTTGTTTCACCATCAGGAGATTGCCCTGTTGCTACAAAATAGATATCACGGTTATTTGATGGATTGCCTTTGCCATAATCAACATCTTCAACCCTTGAAAAACGGATGGCACCTAAAGCATTTGCCTGTGTATTAATTTGTGCACCGCTGATGTTTTTTGCATTTGGTATTTCAACAAATTCTACGTCATATGAATTGCCAACAGTCATATCAAGCTCAACCTGGTTTCCATCTTTACGTTTCAATGCGAAGAAGCTGCCATTATTTAAATCACCTACGGTGTTACTCATGTACATTGCTAACTGACCTGCACTAAGATGGCTGCTGCTATAACTTTGATCTTCACCAATCATGATCACTGTTTTGCCGGGATAGGCAATCTTGGTAAGTGGTACCGCATTTTCCATACTTGCTTTGCCAAGTGCAGGTAATACACGATCAGTACGTGCTTTGTCACCAACAAGACTTCCTGGATGTATACCATGTACCATACTTTCCTGTCCGCTTTCACCTGCAGTTAAAAACAAAGGCCCAAAACCATGTTCCTGCGGTGTGGCCATTGTTGCAGAGCATAAACGCCATACACCACCAATTGCATCAACAATGTATTCACCTTTTGTAGGCTTTAATGTTTTGTCGAGAAAAACTCTTGATACAGATCTGATGATCTCATGATTAGTGATGAGCACATAACCATCACTGTTAGGATCTTTTAATAATCCTGCACCATCGGGCTGTGCTCCATAAATAAATCCGGGAGAGTTCGGTAACACATCGTCACTGCTGATAAGTGTATAAATGCCCACATTGTTAAACCCCGGCATTGTAAATGCAAGTGCTGGGTTTACTGATTTGTTGGCGAATTCAATGTCGTTGTTGTAAAATTTTTTGTTCTCGCTTTTGTCGCAGGCTGTAAGCAACAGGCCCGCAACAGCAACAGATGCCAGTGATAATGAACGAAGCATAATGGTAAGTTTTGTTGCCGCAAATATGAAGGTGCAGTGTTTCCAAATTGTTATTGCTACATGAAGAAGACGTTAGCAAATTGTTATGTGAACTGTCATTTTTATCTTGCTTTAGTGCAACTAAAAAGCCATCAATAGATGTTTTTTCTTTTTCTTTACAGTTCATGGATATACTCTCATTGTATTCACTTTCATACTGGGCATTTATTCTATTGGCTGCTTTTGCTATTGGGTTAGCTAAAGGCGGGTTGAAAGGTGTTGATATGTTAGCAGTTACAATCATGGCCCTTGTTTTTGGAGGGAAATCATCAACCGGTATCGTTTTGCCCCTTTTATGCTTTGCAGATATTGGGGCGGTGTCGTATTACAACCGACATGCACAATGGAAACATTTTTGGAAGTTGATTCCATGGATGATCATTGGTATTTTGCTGGGTGTGTTTTTAGGAAAGGATATGGATGAGATCGTATTTCGAAAAGTAATGGCGGTTATCATCGTTATTACCATTGCCATTGTGTTAAGGATGGAATTTCGCAAATCAACAGCGGTACCACAGCATCCATTATTTGCTACCGGAACAGGATTAGCTGCAGGCTTTACCACCATGATCGGCAATCTTGCTGGTGCGTTTGCTAATCTCTACTTTCTTGCTATGCGTTTACCAAAGAATGATTTTATTGGTACAGCTGCATGGATATTTTTAGTGATGAATTTATTTAAACTTCCATTCCAGGTGTTTTATTGGAAGAACATAAATGTACAAACACTGCAAACCGATCTTGTATTACTGCCCGCATTGGTGCTTGGTTTTTTCCTTGGTATCCGCTTAACAGAGAGAATAAGGGATATGCATTATCGCAAGATGGTGCTGCTGCTAACGTTGGCAGGTTCCGTATTAATGTTGTTGAAGAGGTAAAGCAGGTATTTACCAAGTCGGCTGTAATATTTTTTACCGGAGCCATCCATCAATCACATCCCCAAGATCACTAATGCCAAGGGTGAACCAGAAAATAAAAAGAGCCAGAACAATTTTTACTGCAAATGGAATGGTGAAACCCAATTTGTTCTTCAAAAAATCATTTACCGGAGGGACAAAAAGCAACGACAAAACCAAGCCTACAATTCCCGGAACAGGATGTATCAGTATAAGATTTAGTAGTCCTATTGTAAAAACGAGCAGACCTAATATCCAACTTGTAATGTACTGTGTTGAAAGTTTTATTTGCATCATAATGGTTTAATTAAAGAGATTTCATCATCATTTCAATCTTATCGAACAATTCGCCCACGCCTAAAGATGCCCAGATAACAAAAAATGCAAGACCTGTTTTTATTAGTCCCATTTTCGGAATAGTGTAACCAGTAAGCTTCTTGAGAAGTTCATTAACGGGTAAAAAATAAACGAGGGAGATAAGTAGAATAAAAATTCCGAAAGCAGTATCGTTTCCCCAAAATGTATTCACAATCCCGATTGCAAAAACAATTACGCCAAAGATCCAGCTGATGATATTTCCAATATTTAGTTTGTAGGTCATACAGAAAAGTTTAATTTTAAAAAGCACTTTGAAATACAAAGTAAATGTATATTTGTGAACTGAACAAATGATCTTGAAGAATTATTTTTTGTTTGCAGAGTAGGGGGAATGCTGTTTAATTGAACAGTATATTATTGACTGAAAAGAGTGAGCAGTAAGCATTGATAGTTAACTAAATAGAAATCAAAGTGTATGAAAATGTTTGTTGATAATAACTCAGTTGTGCGCAAGATCTGGGGCAAGAGCGATACGGTGCTGTTCATTTTCGCAGGTGCTTCGGCTGAGTTTGCGCTAAATAAAGCTGTAGACTGGCTGTACTACACCGGCAAATTACCTTCCGATCCATTGGGTAGGCTTTTCTCAACGGTTTCCTATGCAAGAAAGATCGTTTTTTCATCAATGGACGATGCAAATAAGGCAATCGATACGATGCACCATATTCATGCAGCAGTAGAGCAAAGCCGTGGTTATAAAATACCCGACTGGGCGTATCGTGATGTGCTGTTTATGTTGATCCATTATTCCATTGCATCGTTTGAACTTCTCGAAGAAAAATTAAGTGATGAAGAAAAAGAAGAAGTATACAATGTATTCTTCCGTGTGGGTACAAGAATGGGTTTGAAAGAACTGCCACCAACTTATATTGAATGGCAACCAGTTCGTAAAGCCCATATAATAGCCGATCTAAAGAAGAGTGAATACACAGCTGATCTTTTTAAGCAATATAAAATGCACCTTGGTTCTATGCGGTTTAAAGTGTTGATAGAAGCACAAAAGTTAATGGTGCCGAATAGAGTAAAGGAGTTGTTGCAGTTCCGGGAATTTTCTCTGCTTTCACCTGTAGTACCGTTGTATAAGATCAGCAGGTTGATGAATATGGACTGGATGCTTAAAAATATGTTACTGCCCTATGAGTATAAGGAACAAATAAATGAGCTGGATGTAAACAGGAATGAAAGATGACGGGGTAGCTAACAGGAATGATACGTCATTTCAATTTGATAGGGTTTAGTCTCCCTGTTTCGCTCTCAGATAATCGGAAGGCAACATGCCAAATTGCTTTTGAAAATTTCGTGTAAAATGCAAAGGCGATGTGTAACCAACCAGCTCGGCTATTTCATTTATCCGGGTGTTTCCTTCGGCAAATAATTTTGCAGCACGTTTCAATCGGGCAAGATTAATTAATTCATTCGGTGTTAAATCAGAAACGGCCTTGATTTTCCGATAGAGTGTGGGGCGACTCATATTCATATAGCCGGCTAAATGCTCCACGTCCAGCTTGCTGTCGTTCATGTGAAGCGTAATGGCGTTATTTAATTCTTCCAAAAATTGTTCATCAGCTTTTGTGTAAGCAAGCGAATGCATATGCACCAGCGGCGATTTTGAAAAGTATTCTTTAATCTTATTTTTATTCACCAGCAGGTTCGAAATTTGTACCTGTAGGTGTTTGGGTGAAAAAGGTTTATCAATATAGGCATCAGCTCCCAGCTCAAGTCCTTCAATTTTTGATTGTAAAGTGTTTTTAGCGGTCAATAAAATCACGGCAATATGGCTGCTCTCAAAGTTGGATTTGATTTGCCGGCATAGTTCAAAACCATCCATTACAGGCATCATCACATCACTCACAACTAATTGCACGCTTTCTGTTGACAGAATATCAAGTGCCTCCTGTCCATTGTGCGCCTGAAGAATATGGTAGCTTTCTCCGAGATCAGCACGAAGAAATTCAAGAATGTCATCATTATCATCTACCAGTAAAATAGTTGTCTTTGTCATGATTCAATATAAACTTATTTATTTCGGTTCGTTATTCTTTGCATACACATGAAGTTTCATGAGCCCGGGTTTATCTCGTTTCCGTTTATGGGAAGACGCAAAACAAAGCTGTTTTCGCCTTTCTCGTGTTCCTGAAAAAATAGCCCGCCGTTCTGTAATTCGGCAAGCGAGCGGGATAAAGCCAAACCAATACCGCTGCCAGGTTTTAAACTTGTTTCTTTGAGCCGGTAAAACGGTTCAAAGATTTTTTCCCGCATATCATCAGGAACCAAATGGCCATCATTGCTGAATTCGATGCTGAAATAACTTCGATTGTTTTCTTCAGTTTGTGACAACTTAACCGTGGCTTTTCGTTTTCCATAGCTAAGCGCATTGTAAAATAAATTATTGAGAATTTTATGGATCGAATCGGTATCAACAACTGCATACACCGGTGAATCCGGCATTTGCAGGCTTAGTTTTATTTTTTTCTGTTCAGCAATTGGCTTAAAACTGGTAAAACGTTCAAGGAGTAATTCGTTAATTGAAACACGAACAAAATTTAATTGATAGTGATTGGTTTCAATCCTTCTGAAATCCAGTAACTGGTTCGTTAATTCAATTAAACGTTCAGTATTGGTTTCCATAATTTTTAAATGGGTTCCAAATTCATGACTGTCGCCTGCTTTCTCAACCACCTTCTCCAGTGGGGCTTTGATCAATGTAAGTGGCGTTCTTATTTCATGCGCAATATTTGTAAAAAAATCAATTTTTGATTGATAGATTTCTTTTTCCTTTTCATGTTCAAGGGATTCAATTTTACGTCTGTTCTTTTCAGCAATACGTTCATGATAATTTCTGAAAATATAAACTGCCAGTAAAACGATAAGAAGGGTATAACTGATATATGCTGCGGTACTCGCCCACCATGGTGGAGTTATGTTGATGATCAACCGGGTTTCCTGTTCGTTCCAGATGCCACTGCTGTTACTGGCCTTTACACGAAATACATACGTGCCCGCTGCCAGGTTGGTGAAATAAACTTTTCGGTTTGTTTTCAGGTAGGTCCAGTTTTGATCAAGCCCCTCCATCAGGTATTGGTATTCCGACATTTCAGGTGCTGTGAAACTAAGTGCAGCAAAGTCAATACTGAACGATGACTGCTGATGCGATAGTGTAATCCGGTTTGTTTGCAGAATGGATTGATGTAATGCTGATTCACCACCAACCGGTAACTCTTTGTTGTTTACATTAATAGCAGTGATGAACAAAGGAGGTAAAAATGTATTTGCAATGAATGCATCGGGGTTAAAACTGATTAACCCTTTTACACATCCGAAGTACATACGACCTGATGCATCTTTATAACCGGAGTTATAATTAAACTGATCGCTCAGTAATCCGTTAGCCGTGGTATAAACTGTTTGTTTGTTTGATAAAAGGTTAAAGCATACTAATCCTTTGGAAGTTGTGATCCATAAATTCTTCCGTCCGTCTTCCAGAATTTTATAAACAGTGTTGGCTGGTAAACCTTCCTTTGAAGGGTATGGATCAAAGCTGCTGTCAGCCCGATTAAATTTGCATAAACCGGCACCTTCAGTGCCGATCCATAACGTACCGTCACTGTCTTCAAACATTGTTGTTACAGAATTGTTGGGGATGCTTTTTTTCTTATCTGCATGGTGAATAAAATTGCCGGTTTTATCTGTTTGCTGATCATAAAAAAAAAGACCGTTTCCCATTGTTCCGATCCAGAGTACGGATGCTTTATCCTCCAGCAAGGAGTGCACAAAACTGTTTTCCGGCACGGCCGTGCTGTTGCGGAAAGAATTCATTTTCTCGTCAAACAGGTAAATACCTTGTCGGGTACCGGCAAAAGTATTGCCTTTCTTTGTTTGCAATAACGTAACGATAAAATTGCTTTTGAGTACGCCGGGGCTATTCGTTTCGGGATATTGTTTAATCACGTTTCCCGTGCGAATGTTCATAATATTTAAACCATGTTCAAATGTTCCAACCCAAAGCTGCTCATCTCTTGCAAGTAATCCATGAATATTAGGATAAGAAATACCTGTTCTGTTTCCGGTTGGTTTGTATTGTGTAAACAAACCAGTGGCCTTATTTAGTTTATTCAAACCAGCATCTTCTGTACCAATCCATAAATTTCCAAATTTATCTTCACAAATTTCTCTTACTGCATTTCCGCTGATCGATGTGCTGCTGTAATCAGGAAAGTATTTTTCAAACAGTGTGTATTGTTTTGGGTAATAATTAATGCCGCCAAAATAAGTGCCCGCCCAAATACCGCCTTCCTCATCAGTAGTTAAACTGTAAACTGCATTATCTGAAATGGAATAGGGGTTGTTGTATTGTTTCTTAAGATTACTGTACTTTCCGGTGTTTGTATTGTAAATAAAAATGCCCGATTCGGTAGCCATCCATATTTCAGAGGCCGTATGTTGTACAAAATCTCTGGCAAATATTTCTGTTTTATCGGGGTTATATGTTATCAGGTCTTTAGTAGAGTAATCAGAAAGATGAAATTGTTTAACACCGTAATTGGATGTGCCGATCAGTATGCTGTTAAACGCAGTGGCCTGTATTTTCTCAATCCATTTTGATGAAGAGGATTGTGATGGTGTAAACAAATTAAAACCGGTAAATCTGTTTTTTTTGTGATTGTACTGCTGAAGCATACCGGTCGAGGTTGACACCCAGATTGTGCGTGCCGAATCAAGACAAACTGAAGTAGCAGCAAAATAGCCATCAGGCTTGTACACCTGTGCTGCCTTTGATGTTTCATGAAACCTGATCAGCGTTTGTCCTGAAATGATCCAGAGATTTCCTTCATGATCTTTTTCAATGTCTCTTATTTCCTGTGTGGTTTTGTATACCAGTGTAAAATTTTCTAGCAAAGCATTATACTTATACAAACCAATACGTGTACCAGCATATAAGTTGTTTTTTGCATCGATATACAGGCTTCGGATAAAATTGTCCCCAATACTCATTGAGTCACCCGGTATATTTCTGAACACTTTAAATATATATCCATCAAACCGGTTTAATCCATCTTTACTGCCCATCCATACAAATCCCTGCTGATCCTGTACACAACTGAAAACAGTATTATTGGAAAGACCGTTTTCTACCTGGTAATTGCGAAAATAATAAGGCTGGCATGTTGCTGAATAAACAACAAGCATCTGCAACAAGACAATTAAAGCAATGTTTTTTTTCATGTACCAATGATGGATCTGGCAATTTCAGTAAACAAATATACTGTGTTGAAAAGGTAATGAAAGGACAGAACAACTGGAAACATGAAAAGTAGTTGAATCGATAAAATGAGACAGAATGATATTTTTTTGATACAAATCAGGTTGGTTGCGAAAAATAATAGTTCAAAATTTACCGAACGAATTGCCTGCTAAATCGATTGCTTTGAATTTTAAACGCTTTATACCAACATTTCATTTTTGCGATGCACCCGCATCTGTTTCCGCTGCAGCGTTACTTAAAACAATCAGCAGGCGAAGCGTTTCGCTTTTTCATTCTCACCATTTTTTAATACATCAAATAACCAAAACTGCATAACATGAAACAGAAAAGAAGGCTTTGTAAGTTCGGTTTAAACATTGTAGCAGCACTGTTGCTTTGCTTACAGGGTTTTGCCCAACAGGTAATTACAGGCAGCGTTAGTACAGCCGCAGGCGAACCTCTGCCGGGAGCCACTATTGTAGTGAAAGGCACAAAAACAACGGCAACTACAGGAATAAACGGAAGGTTCAGCATGAATGCTCCTGCAGGAAGTACACTCATCATTTCGTTTGTTGGCTATAAAACAAAAGAAGTGATTGCATCCGGTGCAGAAATTGTTGCGACGTTGGAAGTAGCAGAAACCACCATGAACGATATTGTGGTGATTGGTTACCAATCGGTACGTAAAAAAGATTTAACAGGTGCCGTTGCTGTCATTAATCCATCGCAGGCGAATCGAAATGTTGCATCAACCGTTGCTGAATCAATTCAGGGTCTGGCAACCGGAGTTACTGTACGTAACAGCGGAGCACCTGGTGCAGGAGCAAAAATTGATATACGTGGTGCCGGAACATTTGCAAACAATAATCCCTTGTATATTATTGATGGAATGTACAGTGATGCAACACCCGACTTTAATCCAAATGATATAGAATCCATTCAAATATTGAAGGATGCATCTGCAGCAGCCATTTATGGAAGTCGTGCTGCAAATGGTGTTATCATCATCACTACCAAACGAGGTAAAGAAGGCCCCATGCAAATTAACGGCAGCATTAAAACGGGCGTGCAGCAAATTTATAAACGTTGGGATATGATGGATAATAACCAGTACCGTGCAATGGCACAGCAATTATTTGCAAATGGAAATGTACCGGTGCCGACTATTTTAACCAACGATTTCAATCCGGCTGTTAATACCGATTGGCAGAATGAATTTATGCGTACCGGTAATATCCAGGAATATAACCTTGCAGTTTCTGCAGGTAGTAAAACTGCCAACTATTACATTTCTGGTAACTATTTTAAAAACACTGGTCCTGTTATTGATAACGTATTTGAACGTGCAGGTTTACGGATCAATACAACTGGTAAACGTGGCCGTTTCAGTTTTGGAGAGAATATGTTGATTTCTTACACACAGAATGATCCCATTGCATCCGATATTTTTACCAATCCATTTGTTGATATGATCACTATGATCCCTGTTGTGCCGTTAAAAGATATCGCACGTTACGGATCTGCCACCAATCCTGAAGGATGGGGCATTGGGTTGAATAATTCTTATGTGAATACATTGGCTGCCAACGTACCTGCTTTGCAGAGTTTGCAACAAAACAACAGTTACAGCTTAAAGATTCGTGGAAATATTTTTACTGACTTTCAAATTACTGATTGGCTCACTTATAAATTCAATTTAGGTGGAGAAACAAGTTTCGATCGTTTTAAGGGTTTTCGCAGGCCGGGTACCATACGGCAGGGAACACCATCACCCATTGCTACGGCCGATGAAAGCAGGGGCAACTTCCGTTCCTTCTTATACGAACACACCTTGAATTTTGATCACAACTTCGGCAATCATAAAGTAAGTGCAGTTGCCGGTTTCAGTAATCAAACATTCACCAATGAAATTTTAACCGGGCAAAAATCAGGATTTGTTCCTGATGCAAATGGAAACTACATTTTCACAAATCTTATACAAGGACAAAATCCTAATACCACCAGTTTAACTGACAAATGGAACAATGTTGGTTTTCTGGGTCGTGTGAATTACGGATATACAGATCGTTACCTTGCAAGTATTACGTTTCGCAGAGATGGCAGTTCCTTATTCGGGCCATCCAATCGTTGGGGTAATTTTCCATCTGCTTCTGTTGCATGGCGTATCAGCAGAGAGTCGTTTTTTAAAAGCGACTGGATCAGTGATTTAAAATTACGTGCATCATATGGTTCATTGGGTAACAGCGAATTTTTACGTCCATGGCAGTATTACGGACGTATCAATCCTTTCCCGGTTGCAGTATTCGGACCAAACGAAGTGGAGCAGTTAGGCGCAATTAATACACAGCTTGCCAATGCAAATCTTCGTTGGGAAACCAAGAAAACAACAAACTTTGGGTTGGATGCCGCTTTGCTCAATAACCGCATTTTAATAACAGCAGAATATTTTATTGCGAAAACAAATGATGTGCTGATTGATCTTCCCATCAGCCTTACTACAGGTAATGCAGGAGGTAATCCTCCTGTAAATGCAGCTTCCTTAAAAAATACCGGCTTTGAATTTTCCGCTACATACAGAGGAGATGCAACAAAGAATTTTAAATGGGATGTAACACTCAATTTCACCACCATAAAAAATACAGTCACAAGTTTTGGTGATACAACAACGAAATATACACAACTCGGCGATGCCCGGACACAACTTGGCCGTTCAATTGGAGAGTGGTATGTGTTAAAGACAAATGGTCTTTTTCAAAGCCAGGCAGAAATTGATGCTTATGTAAATAAAAACGGCGATCGCATTCAGCCGTGGGCAAAACCCGGTGATATCCGTTATGTTGATGCTGATGGCGACGGTGTACTGAATACAGATAAAGACAGAATTTATGCGGGCAGCCCCTGGGCTAAATTTGAAACAGGTGCATTGTTCAACGCATCGTATAAAAATTTCACATTAAACATTCAGTTGTATGCAGTAGTTGGTAACAAATTGTATAACCGTCCCCGTTACCAGATCGATCGGATGGATCAGAATACAAACTTCCGGAAAGATGCGAGTCCATGGTCTCCGCAAAATACTAATACCAACATGCCACGTGCTGCCATTGGTGCGCCCGATCAAGGCATACAGTTTAACGTGTTGCCGCAAACAGACCGTTGGTTAGAAGATGGTTCCTATCTGCGCTTGCGGAATATTGAATTAGGTTATACGATTCCAAAGGATGCACTCGGCCGCATAGGTTTTACTTCTGCAAGAGTGTATATCAGCGGACAAAACCTGCTTACACTTACAAAGTACACAGGTCTCGATCCTGATATTACAGGTGTAAATATTTTCGAACGTGGATTAGATAATGGCCAGTATCCTGCGTTACGTATTCTTTCTGCAGGCATCAATTTTGGCTTTTAATTTTTGAATCATCACAACACAATTGAAATGAAAAAATATATTCACTACTTGTTTGCAGGATTGTTGTTAACAACCTTTTATTCCTGTAAAAAGTCAACGCAACTCGACATTCCGAATCCGAATGTTTCTGATGAATCCAATTTTTGGCAAACATCCAACGATGCATTGTTAGGCATTAATGCCGTGTATGGTAATTTTTACCGCAATGGTGCACCACATTCAAGATGGACACCATTTTATATGGACATTCGTTCTGATGACGGATACTCAACAAGTCCGTGGAATGAATTAAGAAGTGTAGGCGGTTTAAATATTACGCAATACAGTTTTGAAGTAAATTATGATACATGGTGGCACCATTGGAGAGGCGTTTACCGGGCCAACCAGGTGTTGGCACGTGTACCGGGCATTACAATGGATCAGGCATTGAAAGACCGCATTTTAGGAGAAGCAAAATTTATCAGGGCATTATACTATTTTAATCTTGTTACCATTTGGGGAAATATTCCGCTGATTTTGCAACCTTCTCTGCCAAGTGATAAACCTTCGCAGGTTCCGCAGGCACAGGTGTGGGCACAAATTGAAAAAGATCTTACAGAAGCAGCTGCATCCTTACCGCCATCTTATACGGGTAACGAAATCGGGCGTGCTACAAAAGGTGCAGCCTATGCATTGTTAGGGAAAGCATTGTTACAGCAAAAAAAATATCAACCGGCGATTGATGCATTTGCATGGCTTGTTACAGGTGCCGGTCAATCACTGTACGATCTTGTTCCCGTTTATGGCGATAACTTCAAACACACAACTGAAAATAACAAAGAGTCTGTTTTTGAAATCCAGTTCAAAATGCGTCCTGAGAATAGTGGAGAAGACGGACCAACTTCAAACGTTGGAACAAGTCGTGCTCCGTTCTTTGCACCTCCCGGTCATGGCTTTAATGATGCCAACATGAACAGGTGGGTGGTACACGAGTTTTTGAAAGAAACAACTGCAGCAGGTGGTCGTGATCCAAGACTTGCAGCAACTGCTCTTTACGATTCAACTGATGAACGTGGACCGGATTTTACATTGGTATATGGATCAACTTTCACATCAAAAAATTACAATAACGATATCCGCAATCGTGTTTGGTATCGTAAATACCTCGATGATTACTTCCGTATTAATCAGTTTGAAATTTTTAACAGCCCCATTAATTTTCGTGTTATCCGTTTTGCTGACGTGTTATTAATGTATGCAGAAGCGTTAAATGCAGTAAACCGTACCAACGATGCTTATGCGTTTGTAGACAGGGTACGTGAGCGTGCCGGTATGCGTAAACTTTCTGTAGCTATGCCCGGTTTAAATCAGGTGCAATTTCAAAAGCAGTTAGAACATGAACGTGTAATGGAGTTAACAGGAGAATCTGTTCGCTGGAACGATTTGGCACGCTGGGGATATTTTGATGACGCTGCAAAACTGGCTGAGCTGAAAGCAAGAGACCCCGAGTTTAATAATTTTGTGATTGGCAGAAACAAGTTTATGCCAATCCCGCAAATAGAAATTGATATTAATCCCAACCTGATTCAAAACCCGAATTGGTGATTTCAGAAAATACTGCTGGCCGAAATTAGCTGTCACCAGTATTTTCTTTTTGAGTAGACAGATGCTTTTTTAAAATGAATAAATAAGAGTAATGAAATATGTAAAAAACAGTTTGTGTTTACTGTTGATCATGTTTGTTTTTTATTCCAATGCGCAGAATAAAAACACGCAACGAAATATTTGGACGAAAAAACAGGCAAACACCTGGTATAGTAAACAGCCCTGGTTTGTGGGAGCAAATTTTTTACCAAGCAATGCCATTAATCAGTTGGAGATGTGGCAGGCAGAAACATTTGATACCGCCACCATTGCAAAAGAATTAAAATGGGCCGCGGCCATCGGCATGAACACGATGCGTGTATTCTTACATGATCTTGCTTACAAGCAGGATCCGCAGGGATTTAAAAAACGAATCGAATTGTTTTTGCGGATTGCCAACAGGTATAAAATAAAGCCGCTGTTTGTTTTGTTTGATTCGTGTTGGGATCCGTTTCCTCACGCTGGTAAACAGCATGAACCTGCACCATTTCTTCACAATTCAGGTTGGGTGCAGAGCCCGGGTGCTGATGCGCTGAAAGATACAAGGCAACATCCCCGTCTCCAAAAATATGTAACAGATATTGTTACAACATTTAATAAGGATAAACGTGTGATGGGGTGGGATGTATGGAACGAGCCTGATAATACCAACAACAGCAGTTACGGGCGCTTTGAACCATACAATAAAGTAGAACTGGTGCATACACTCTTAAAGAAAGTATTTGTATGGACCCGTATGGCAAATCCTGCTCAGCCAATCACGGCTGGTATTTGGGCTGGTAACTGGTCGGTACATGACAGTTTACGACCCATCGAAAAATTGATGATCGAAGAATCTGATATTATCTCATTTCATAATTATGGTAAAGCAGAAGATTTTGAACGTTGCATCAATTGGCTGGGGAAGTATGAACGACCGATCCTTTGCACTGAATACATGTCACGTGGAAACGGCAGTTTTTTTGAAACATCATTACCTGTTGCAAAAAAATATAAAGTAGCTGCTTTTAATTGGGGGTTGGTAGATGGTAAATCGCAAACCATTTATCCTTGGGATAGCTGGGATAAAAAATATTATGCAGAACCCGATTTGTGGTTTCATGATGTGTTCAGAAGTAATGGTACTCCATACCGTCAGGCTGAAATAGATTTAATCAAAGAGCTTACAAAAAAATAGTCAGCATGGTTTAGTCATACAGCAGTAGTTTTAGTTATAATTATCAACTCATAACCCTTCTCCTTTTGGAGAGGGGAAGGGAGTTGCCAAATGAAACATCACAATGTTGTTCGCACAAAAAAATAATTGGGTTTATATTGTCAGTATCACAATGTTTTTCTTTCTTTCCAATTGTGGAAAGAAGAATACCGGTACACCCACACCGCAAATTCCGGCTGCAAAAACATTTACCAATCCGCTCATTACCGGGGCCGACCCGTGGGTTACACAAAAAGATAGTTTTTATTACTACACGCATACCCTGGGCAACCGCATCGCTATCTGGAAAACAAAATTCATGACGAAGCTGAACAGTGCTTCAGTCACAACTGTTTTTTCACCGGCACCGGGGGCATCCAATGCTGCCAATGTATGGGCACCTGAATTACATTATCTGGATGGGAAATGGTATATCTATTACACAGCAGGATCGGGGCCCGATGCTACACAACGTACATGGGTGTTAGAAAACAGTAACACAGATCCAACTACCGGTAACTGGATTGATAAAGGACGGATTTTTTCCGGCGATGCGGATTTCTGGGCAATTGATGGTTCCATACTGGAGCATAATGGAAACCGTTATTTCATGTGGAGTGGCCGTCCGAATCTTTCATTGCAGAATCAGAATATTTATATCGCAAAAATGGCAAACCCATGGACACTTGAAACGCCAACCGTGATGCTCACAAAACCAGAACTGAATTGGGAAGTAAACGGCGGCCCTGTAAACGAAGGCCCGCAAATGTTGAAAAATAAAAATGGAAAACTGTTTATTGTCTACTCTGCCAGTGGTTGCTGGACGGATGATTATTCCTTAGGTATGCTCACATTAAAAGACGGCGGCAATCCGCTCACTGCTGCCGACTGGATTAAACAACAGCAACCTGTTTTTTCAAAAAGTGTGGCCAACAGAGCTTTTGGTCCCGGGCATAATTCATTTTTTACTTCTCCTGACGGAAAAGAAAACTGGATTCTTTATCATGCCAACTCTAACAGTGGCGATGGTTGTTCTGACAAAAGAAATATTCGCATGCAGTCTTTTACATGGAATGCAGAAGGCGTACCTCAATTTGGTGTACCCGTTACCATTGGACTTTCTGTCAACAGTCCGGCAGGTGAATAAACGAAGCATATAATTTATCAATTGTAGTAAAGGGCAATAACGGCATTATGAAAAAAGAATTCTGGTTGATTACACTTTCATTTTTGATGATTATCTCCTGCGCCGAAAAAAAAATAGCGCAAGAGATAACATTTACAAATCCGTTATTACCTGCAGGAGCTGATCCCTGGTGTATTTATAAAGATGGTTACTATTACTATACAAACACAACCGGCACCAATATCACAATTTGGAAAACAAAAAGTATCGCTGACTTGGCAACAGCCGAAAAAAAAGTGGTGTTTATGCCACCCGACACCGGTTTGTATTCAAAAGAAATATGGGCTCCTGAAATTCATTATCTCAGGGATAAATGGTACATCTATTTTGCTGCAGACAGTGGCCGCAATGTTGACCATCGCTTGTGGGTGCTGGAAAATTCTTCACCCGATCCATTGAATGGTCAGTGGAAAATGAAAGGAAAGCTCACCACGCCCGATGATAAATGGTCGATCGATGGAACAGTATATGATCATAACGGTAAATTGTTTTTGTTGTGGTCGGGATGGGATGGAGATACCAATGGGCAACAGAATATTTATATTGCTGCTATGAGTAATCCATGGACGGTTGAAGGGGCTCGTACAAAACTTTCAAGTCCGGAGCTTGCATGGGAAACACATGGCGACTTAAATGATCCCAATGATGTGCCACATGTAAATGTGAATGAAGGACCTCAAATACTTAAAAACAAAGGCAAATTATATCTCATCTATTCGGCGAGTGGTTGCTGGACTGATTTTTATGCACTGGGTATGTTAACAGCTTCTGCAAACAGTGATATTATGAATGCTTCTTCCTGGAAAAAAAATGAACAGCCGGTATTTCAGCAAAGCCCTCAAAACAGAGTGTATGCACCCGGGCATAATTCATTTTTCAAATCACCGGATGGTACTGAAGACTGGATTTTGTATCATGCCAATAATCAACCCGGTCAGGGTTGTGGCAATTATCGCAGTCCCCGTACACAAAAATTTTCGTGGAACAAAGACGGAACACCTGATTTCGGAACACCCGTTTCAATAAATACAAGGCTGGCAATACCTTCTGAGAAGAACTAACGAAAAAGAAGTGGATATTATGCTGTCAAACATTGTTGGCAGCTTTGCGGAAACATATCAGTCAGCAAATGTATAAGCAGGGCTTAACTCATTTACTTCTTTAACAATGATAAGATGTCTGTTTGCATCAGCATGCATGTTATGATTTGTTTCCAACCATAGCGGAGCGAAGGGCACTAAGGTCATAAATTAAAGACGAATGCGGATTAAATTATTAGGTAGCTTACTTCCTTAACAATATCACTTCTGTTGGTCCGTCGTTCGCTAATGTTGTGATTTGCTTTCAACCGTAGCGAAGCGAAGGACACTGAATCAAAAAACTCACGATAACAAATAATGAAGTAAATTATTAAGTAGCTTAGTTCTTTAACAACTCCATGCAAATAGGATTGCAAGGCGCTTCAGTTGTGATTTGCTTTCAAATTATTAAGTAGCTTAGTTCTTTAACAACGTTTTGCTTGAACCGCTTAACCTCATGCGGTTGTGATTTGCTTTCAAATTATTAAGTAGCTTAGTTCTTTAACAACATCATGATAATTTAATAAACCGCCAGTGCTGTTGTTATTTGCTTTCAAATTATTAAGTAGCTTAGTTCTTTAACAACAAGCAAACGACACATTGATTGGCAACGCTTGTTGTGATTTGCTTTCAAATTATTAAGTAGCTTAGTTCTTTAACAACTGGCGCTATTTTCATTTGAGTGATGTAAACGTTGTGATTTGCTTTCAAATTATTAAGTAGCTTAGTTCTTTAACAACCTTGCTGTTGTTTCAGCAATGCCCTATACTGTTGTGATTTGCTTTCAAATTATTAAGTAGCTTAGTTCTTTAACAACCCCGACTCTACTGCTGCCAACAGCGAAATGTTGTGATTTGCTTTCAAATTATTAAGTAGCTTAGTTCTTTAACAACCGGTAGATGAAGGAGATACAACCTATGCAGTTGTGATTTGCTTTCAAATTATTAAGTAGCTTAGTTCTTTAACAACTGTTCATCCGTTTCGGGAAATAAGAAGTCGGTTGTGATTTGCTTTCAAATTATTAAGTAGCTTAGTTCTTTAACAACGCCGCATTTCTGTAGGTAAAGGCATGCAGCGTTGTGATTTGCTTTCAAATTATTAAGTAGCTTAGTTCTTTAACAACCAGCGAGCCTGTAACCTTAACGCAATTAAAGTTGTGATTTGCTTTCAAATTATTAAGTAGCTTAGTTCTTTAACAACGATCACCAATAACCTCTGTACCTGCATGCAGTTGTGATTTGCTTTCAAATTATTAAGTAGCTTAGTTCTTTAACAACGCCACGCATGCCATCTACATGCTGGATCTTGTTGTGATTTGCTTTCAAATTATTAAGTAGCTTAGTTCTTTAACAACCCTTGTGATATGATACCTGTGTAATTTCCAGTTGTGATTTGCTTTCAAATTATTAAGTAGCTTAGTTCTTTAACAACGCTTTAGAGTGAGTAATGCACTCTCCATCAGTTGTGATTTGCTTTCAAATTATTAAGTAGCTTAGTTCTTTAACAACGCTACTGCATTAACACTTTCAAGATACTTTGTTGTGATTTGCTTTCAAATTATTAAGTAGCTTAGTTCTTTAACAACATCAGATCCTTTAACTGTTTTTCCATTGCTGTTGTGATTTGCTTTCAAATTATTAAGTAGCTTAGTTCTTTAACAACAAAAATCGCTCAGCCCCATATCGGGCACATGTTGTGATTTGCTTTCAAATTATTAAGTAGCTTAGTTCTTTAACAACATCGCATTCATCAAACCATTCCAGTGCAGAGTTGTGATTTGCTTTCAAATTATTAAGTAGCTTAGTTCTTTAACAACTCCAAAAGATCAAACAGGGAAGGAATGCTGTTGTGATTTGCTTTCAAATTATTAAGTAGCTTAGTTCTTTAACAACCCCACCCATTCTAGCGTATTGTTGATGTAGTTGTGATTTGCTTTCAAATTATTAAGTAGCTTAGTTCTTTAACAACACATTTTGAAAAAAGTGTTGTTGGCTCTTTGTTGTGATTTGCTTTCAAATTATTAAGTAGCTTAGTTCTTTAACAACTATATCTTCTAAATATGTTAATACGCTGCTGTTGTGATTTGCTTTCAAATTATTAAGTAGCTTAGTTCTTTAACAACGCAAATGGTTTATAGGTAGTAAGTGGTAAAGTTGTGATTTGCTTTCAAATTATTAAGTAGCTTAGTTCTTTAACAACTCACCGCTGTGCTTCCGCCGCCTGCTGTGTGTTGTGATTTGCTTTCAAATTATTAAGTAGCTTAGTTCTTTAACAACTAGCCTGTAAGCGCCATCAGTATCTAACGGTTGTGATTTGCTTTCAAATTATTAAGTAGCTTAGTTCTTTAACAACCTTTGGCCATTGCTTCAATTTCGTACCAATGTTGTGATTTGCTTTCAAATTATTAAGTAGCTTAGTTCTTTAACAACTATTTATTTTTATTTGTGAATGAACGGGTAGTTGTGATTTGCTTTCAAATTATTAAGTAGCTTAGTTCTTTAACAACCGGTTGACGTTACAGCCTTTTACCCGTTGCGTTGTGATTTGCTTTCAAATTATTAAGTAGCTTAGTTCTTTAACAACTTTATCCTTGCTTGCTGCTTTGGTCAGTTCGTTGTGATTTGCTTTCAAATTATTAAGTAGCTTAGTTCTTTAACAACCGTTTTTGCTGAAAGCCTTTATGGGTAAGGATTTAAGCCACTTTTCAGGATGAAAAAAATGGAGTTTCGCCCCGTTTTTTTCATCCTGTTTCATTTAAAAAAGTTCCAGTTGTTGCACCGTATCAGGGCTCTCCACCAGTTCATGCCCCCTGAAAATTTCCATCATACCAAACTGTTTGTCCGTAATACACATAATGCCTACATGCCCCTTCTCAGGCAATAGTTTTTTCACCCGTTTTATATGTACGTCCGCATTTTCTTTACTGGGGCAATGCCGCAGGTAAATGCTGAACTGAAACATACTGAACCCGTCGGCCAGTATATCCTTTCGGAAACGGGCATAAATTTTCCGTTCCTTCTTGGTTTCAGTAGGCAGGTCAAAAAATACTAGAACCCACATGATGCGGTAAGCATTAAAGCGTTCATACATTGGTTATTATTTGAATCAATTGGTCTTATTGAAACGAAATGATTGTAAAAATTTACAACTGCTCCTTAGAAGGAGTCCCCTCCCTGGAGGGGTAGGGGGTGGGTCACAAAAAACTAAAGCTCCGGGTATAACAACTTCCTCGTCTTCCCCTCAAAACACTTCGCCAGACTCGCCGTCGTGCGCTGCACCGCATTCATCAGCGGACTCTTCTGTCCGTCAATCACCACATCCATTGCCGGTATTGCAAGCAAAGCCTGTTTCATCTTCGGTGTCATGTCCAAAAACTTCCCGTTCATGCGGATGATGTCACAAACTACCTTGTCAACATAAGGCCGGTACGGTTCCATCATATCATCGGCTAAGCAGTAACTGTTGTATTGATTACGATGGTGAATACCAAAGGTGGGCAGCATGCCGCTTGCCACTAAACTTCTCGCCACTAATGCTCTTAGAATCGAATATCCATAATTGAGTAATTGATTGGGAGCGGGGCCGTATCGTTCCCGCCGAAACTCAAGGAAAGCAGGAAACACCCGTTTCCAGTAATAAGCAGCTGCAATGGCTTCGCTGTTATCTGAGTCTCCGCTCTTCACATCTTTGGAAAGCTGGCGTAAATACCCAGCTTCCTCTCGTTCCAGTTGCAATAGGGCAGCTTGGTTAGCTATTTTGGCTGTCACAGTCTGCTGCCACAATTGTTTCTTTAAGGGCACGGTTGCTTCAAGCTGGGCCTGGTGCTTTTGGCTCTGCAAACTGTTGCCGTCTAAATTCAGTAACAGGCCGGTAGGGTGGTGGGTCTGGTCGCAGGTAACCAAAGCTGTATTATTAGCCAAAAGCTTGGCCATCAATGCCTGTGTAATGGTAATTTGCTGGTGGTCGAGGATCAGGATGCCGATATCCTCGATGGGTGCCTGTTTAATTTCACCTGTATCAGGCAACTCAATAATCAGTTGCTCATTGGTGGTTTTCAGGTAGGCGGGGCTACCGAAATAAAGGGTCCGCTTGATCATAGGATTTGGGTTTGCTATGATATAACGGATGACATTTCGTTTTATTATTCAAATATCTTAAAGCGTTACCCTACTTTCACAATCTTCCCTAAATTATTTACTCTTACTTTAATGGGGTTTCTTTGTTTCCACGCATCAATACTTTGAATAATAATGAGCTTGCCCATAGTTTTGGAAAGCATTTCATTTTTCACCCCATTGTATTTATCATCCACTTTAGTTTCAGTGTGAAGCCTGAATTGATAATTTTTATTTGCAATGGCGTTAACTCTGAATAAATTTTGATTGATAAGTTTATAATCATTTGCTTTAATAGCATCATTCAATTCTTCTTCTTTCAGGCCAATCACAAACATTTCATTGCGTTGAATAGAAGATACGAATTGCCATTTGGGTAAAGGCAATTTTTGCAAGAAAGATTCTGAAAATTTATTATCTGACAATGATTCAATTTTATCCCAAACCAAATCTGGTTTTTTAATGATAGTATTCTCCTGTGCCTGATCCCTTTCTTCTCTTGTGAAATGGTGAATAAAAAGTGATTTTCGTTCAACGGCATGCCAAAATGTAACCGGTAGTTCAATCAGTTCGCCTTCTTCATTTTTATACAAAGCAATGTGATGATTGTTCTTTGTAAGTACAAAACCAATTTCTTTTCCCATTTCATCTCTTTTAACGGGCTCAACTGCTTTTAACCCTGTAAAACAGCGAACGGATAAAATTGGGATTTGCATTTCTTCATCAAACCATAAAACTTCCTTGAATGCTTCTTTCTCTTTGTTATTATGTTGTAATAATCTTTCCCTTACCAACTCTTTTACTTTTTCGTCTATAATATAATCCACATCTTTAGCAGTAATGGCAGTAATGGGATATTTAATAACAGCTTCTTCTGAAAAACATGTTCCAAATTTTAGTTCGACTTTATTTTCACTATCTAAAAATATGGGTTGTTTTTTTAGCGAAGCCAAAGCTTTTTTCACATCACCATCGTGCTGACTTAACCTTTCTTCCACAAGAATTTTTATTTTGGCTTTGAAGATCAGTTGTGGATTTTCAAAAAGATATTTTGCCGGATATTTTATAGTCTCATTCTTTTTAAAGTCTTTGGCAAGCGTTTTTATTTTGCCATAAACGCTTTGCTCGCTTAAGGCACCACGTGGCACAATAATACCTTCCTGCACCACTTCTTTCTTTCCATTCTTTTTTATTTTCCGCTTAGCAAGGGTAGCTACTTTTTTCCCCGCTTTATAGGATATTAAAATTTCTTCTACAATACCCTGAACCTGTGCGGTTGTAAATGGTCTTTTTGACACAAGATATTTTTCTAATAGGGTTAATTTCTCGGAGTAGTTGTTGCCACTCACTACCGCATACATTTCGTTTCGGGTATGCTCTGCATTTAATGTGTTCAACCTTTGTATAAATCCTTGCTGTGTACAAGCTACAGCCAATGCATCAATAGCATGATGGCGGTGGTCATCTCTTTTACTCCAGCCAGGAATGATTTCTTTGGTTATGCTATTCCCATTAAAACCAATCGTTATTTCTTCCGTAAGACCCTGTTTCCTGAATCGAGGAAGGGCAAGATTTTGTAAAATTTCACCCCAGCCCCAAAGCCTACGCAAAGTTTCAGTGATGTTGCCGCTGGTGCTATTTACTTCTACACAAACCTTATTTAATATTTGTTTGGCTTTACGGGCTATGTATCTTGATTCCTGCAACTGACGGTTTACAAAATCCTGTGGAATGTCTTCTTTTCGCCATTGTAAACGGTCGAATTTACTTTTGCTGATTTTTCCTGTAAGACAATGAGAGCCTTCGTCAGTTTTGGCTTTATCCGCTCGATCATTTTTATATAGGTCGTTAATCGTTTGGAGGTAGTTGTTAAGAGTTTCACCTCCTTTTGTATTCATAAAATCAAAAGCAGTCATATCTCTTTTCGCACTGTTACAACGGATATGTGCTATGGTTTTATTGGCAAAAGAGTCATCGAAGAACACAGCCTTAGGAATGACATGTTCTACGTCACTTTCTATTCCTTTTAAAAATTGCTCTACTGTAATTGGTGTGTTGCAGTAAAGACATCTCCCGTTTACTTCGTGCCAAAGCCGCCATTTTTCAATATTTTTCCTAGTGGCTTTTATTTGATATTCATTTTGCAATCGCTCAGCAATCTTTTCACTTTGTTTTGTTCGTTGATTAATGGCATTAAAATAGTCATTTCTTTCCTCCTTGCTTTGCTTTAATTCCCTGGCCAGCTCAACTCTTACTTCATCTGGTCTTGGATATTCTTCCATCATCGAGTTAACAACGTTAATCATCTGGTTGAGAATTTTTTCCACGATTGGCTGCCGTAAAGCATTCTTTGGTAGCAAAAAAAGTTTGTCCTGCAACACTTTATTTGCTCTCTCCTGTGCTGTTTCAGAAAAAGAATGGTTATACCCAACTATTTCCATGGCGGTAGAATATGCATGCCCTTTCATCAGACCTGGTAAAATTTTCCGAATGGCTTTTGCTGATTTATTACTGAAACTTCCTGCTGAGAAATCTATCCCGGCTAAAGCCCTAGCATACTCATCGGGAAGATAGAATCGCTTTTTCAAAGCCCTTATCTTTTCTTCTTTTTCTTTGAGGGAATAACAAGTATGCCAAAGTTGGAACAAGGGTTCCTTTTCGCATGTTGCTGAAACCTGCTCTATGGAAATGATTTCTCCGGTACTTTTATTAAGATGATTCCCGGATTCGATTTTTAATTCAAATCTAATTATTTGGTTTTTCTTATCATAACCATCCAGTGCCTTTAAGATGGCTGCCAATGTGAGGTTGCCTTGGATGCCTTTCTTTCTTACATTCTTGTCCGAATAATAACCATCTTTTTTGCTGATTCCTAATATCTGAAACAATTCTGCTTCAGACAGAATACTGTTTGTATTTAAGTGCTCGAATATTTTTTCTTTGAAAGGCGATATATCAACTGTTGGATGCTTTTTGCCGTCTGCTGTTATTCTTTTTATTGTGATAGCATTGATGCTCTCCCAAATTTTTGAAATTTGAAACAAAGGGGAACTTCTAGGTGTAACTTTTGGGCCAACAAAAATTTCTTTTTCGGTTTTGCCATCATTGTGTTTAGTCAGAAAGCCTTCAAATTCGCATACTGAAACCAACCCTTTCTGAGATTTTAGCGGACGTTGATAATAAATAATATGATCTCTTAATTTCAATTTCAGTACTTCAGATAACTGAGTTGGATATTCCTTTTGCTGCCTATTCCATATTGTATTGAATTCTTCAATGTAAGCATCTCTTGGAAATATTTGCTCTTTTATACGATAGTACTTGTTATTCTGCTGATGATCTTTCAACTCTTGGAAGAAGAACTGACCAATAGTTTGTTTCCCTTTTATTTGATAATATCTGCTGTTGATGGTTTCGACCCAGTCTCTTTGTTTTTTATCTGCATCCTCATCTTCTGAACCGTGTTTATAACCCCTTCTTTGATTAAGGTGTAAAAGCAACCTGCCTAATTCAGGC
Source organism: Lacibacter sp. H375 (assembly GCF_037892425.1). NCBI lineage: Bacteria > Pseudomonadati > Bacteroidota > Chitinophagia > Chitinophagales > Chitinophagaceae > Lacibacter > Lacibacter aquaticus. The sequence continues at coordinate 4,730,883 of NZ_JBBKTT010000001.1, read as the reverse complement.
AAACTTATTTTTTCAGTACTAGCTTTGCTTCGTAATCCAAATAGCTGCAACGCTGACAAATCAAATAAGGACCTGTCGGGAAGCAGATTGTTGTTCTTGAGTTCTTGATTTAATAAAGTTCTGCGCAATTGGTAACGGTCGAGACCCTTCCTTGCGGTTCGGTCTTTTGTACGCTGCTGGTTTACGCTTTCTCCAACGCCCTTGCCAAATTCGTCACCTTCTTTATCGGAATAAGGTATTATCCTGCTTCCCATCCCCAAAATTTTGTAGTTATTATCATCATTAATGCGAATAGCAGCCCATCCAATAGAAGCAACCCCTAAATCTAATCCGTAAATAATTTTCATAATTAATATTTAGTTTGGTTCGTTCAGTTTTATCATTATTTTTACTGTGAAGCAAATCACAATAAGGATTATTCCGTTGTGAAAACATTCAAAGCGGCGCAAGTCGCTTTTTTTATTCCCAATAATTTTCCTGAAAAAATCAACAAGCGTAGCAATCCAAAAACGCAGACAATATCATATTCCTCATAGCGTCAGCAGTTAGTAAGTCAGGAAAGTCAAGATACAAAAATTTTGAAATTAAAAAAGCCCTTGCAAACAAATGCAAAGGCTTTTCGGAATTTCCATTGATTCTTATTTCTTATCTAACATCTTTTCAAGCAATGCAATTTTTTCTCTCTCACTTTTTAACAATGCGTCATAAAGCTCAACCATTTTCTCTAATGGATTAAAAGTGCATTGATAGTTCATGTTAATCGCATTATCATTGAACGTGTTTGATATTATATTTATCGCAGTCTCATCCGAAAAACTTTTAATTGCTTCAGCAGGTATTTTCAAAACCTTAGCAATTTTTTCAATCATCTCTTTATCCAACGCTTCCTTCTGCTCCAATGCACTCACCGCCTGTTGGCTCAATCCTAATTCCATTGCTAATGCATCCTGCTTAATACCCAATATCTCACGGATGCGTTTTACATTTCTTCCTTCGTGTATTGTTTTTTCTGTCATTCTGCTAAAGTAATTAATTATTTTTTCTTTTTATAAGAACAGGTAACAGAAACAGTTAGCTGGAAGCATTTAATGAGGGTGATGAATATAGGATGTTCGTGCATGTACAAATGTTCTTCATTACAGTAGTACTTAGCTAAATCAGGGCTGCTGCCGAAACATGGGGGTAATATGTTTCGGCTGTCTTTTGGTTACTTTTGGACAAGCAAAAGTGACAAGAAAAATCGCTTGTAAAGCAAGCTTTGATTCTCACCTAACAATCCTGCCAACACGCAACAAAAAGCTCTGCTCTTCCAATAGGTAAAATACAAATCACCATTTGTAAAACACAACCCCCGCTGGTAGGTTACCACTTCTGCAGTTCCTTCTTTTGTCATCACAATACTCCCATTACTCGAAGCCAGACAGCCACCATGTTCTTTTGAAAAACCTGTTTATTCCCCGCCCTTCTTGCAACACAATAAAAAACATCTGGATATGCAACAGCAACCAAACACTCGCAATGCATTGCAACCCTTTACCATTCATTTATCCTGTAACGATTACAGCATCGAAATGGGAGAACTCGAAGCCCAGCTTGATGCAAAACTGCTCCGCAAAACAACATGGTACAGTCCGCATTTGCAGTTTAAATCATTTCGGGGCAAACAACTAACCCTTATCAACAGTTTCCAGGATCAGCAGTATCTGTTACGAATAGAAGTAGAGCCGGATAAGCTTGCCGTAAGCTGCTCCTGTAACCAGCCTGTCGAAACCTTATGCCTCCACAGTTACCGGGCACTCAGAGATGTTGCCATTTTTAAAAGCAATACCTATTTTAAGCAATTCACTCCCGGTGGTTGGGCAGCTACTGCACTGGCAAACAAAAAAGCATTTGCATTTAATGATTATAAACTTGGGCCGGAAATAGTAACACTTCCACCACACAAAAAAATATACGGGCTTAACAGCAGCCCTGCAGTCACAGAAGATCTTTTGCAACAACCACAGCTTCATTCCGGTAAAGATCAGTTGGTCTGCTACCTCATTCTGAGTTTTTCAAGCAGGCGTACACCACCCATTCTGATGCCCTGTTTGGCTGAACCGGTAAAGGCTGGTCATAAAGCAAAGAGTTTTCGTTCGTTTGCTGAAACTGTTGATGCAAAAAATGAACATTACTTTTCCGATAACCAGAAATTGCTCAACAGGCTTTGTTTAGAGATGTTGAAAGAAGTGGAGAAACTGGAAAAAGAAATAGAGTGGCATGGCCATGTATGGCATTGGGAGCATTATCATAAACTGTTTCAACTGTGGAAGCAATCCTGGCCACTGTTATGCTCTCAGTCGCAGGTTTATTACTCGCATTTATACTGGCTTAAATATCTCAAAGATAAACCACGCCTCCGTGAAACCATTCCTATCACCGTTTCACCGGAAATAGTACATCCAAAGTTTGAGGTCAAAAAATATCCCGATCATCAGCGCTTGTCCATGCACATCCCACATCAAAATAAACAACTCCGTTCAGAAGCGGGTATTCTTCCCTTCTTTGTCAATTGTCCGGATACAGATTGTTTTTATCTATTGCCCACACTTGCCATGGCACAACTCGTTTCCCAAATGCACGACGCAGGTCCCTTTATTTCAGTATTCAAACAGCAATCCAAATCCTTTCAAAAAGAAGTAATCACGCCACTCACCAAACAAGGCCTTTTAGTCATTGCAAAAAACAAACATCCAAAACCCAAACAGCAAAAATCAAATCAAACACAAATAACAAGAAGAAAAAAGTAATGCCAATTATTAGTCAACCTAGTACACATGAAGTGATAGTGTACGTACAATTGCATTTAACTACAGTAGCAATGACGTTTAATCAGGGCGGTTGCCGAAACATGGGGGTAATATGTTTCGGCTTGACTTTTTGGTTCTTTTGTGTCAAGACAAAAGAACGAATAGTTGTGCTGGCACAACATTCCCTTAACCTTCAATAAACAAAGCATCCATGTCAGCCTTCACCATCTACCATCACTGCAAAGAATCCATTGAACTGCAACAAACCTATTGGGTAAATGCGATTCTGCAATCAGCAAATCCCGACATGATCTTTCTGCTCGGAGCATCCCGGCACCGTCGGAGAAGCGAAAGCATTTTTCAATACAGCACACCTACCTCACAACACATTGGCGACCTCTTTTTACTCATTCTCATAAGCAATCTCGGAAACAAAACTTTACAGGATTGGCAGGATAAAATTGAAGCCAACTGCCGCCATTTGGGTACAGGTTCGGTGTGGGTGTTGTCAACCAATAGTTTTCACGAGTGGTTAAAGCAAGGCCATACGTTCGCTATGCAGGTATGGCAAAAAGCCGTTAGGTGGCACAACAATGGCGTCATCACAGAAGCATCAGTTCCAATCGTCGTTAAACCTGTTGATGAAGTAGAAATCGAAAAGAACCAGATAGCTGGTAAAAACAGGGCGAAGGAATTTTTGGTAGGTGCAGAATTGTTTGTAGCACGTAAGCAATACAGCATGGCTGCATTTATGTTGCACCAATGTGCGGAGCAAACCCTCATTACATTGGTGAAAGTAAATACAGGATACCACGCCAATACACATAGCATCGACCGGCTCTTACGCTTGGCAGAACTGGTATCGTATCAAATAAGAGATAGGCTCCCACGTACAACCGAACAACAAAAATATTTCTTCAGCCTGTTGCAAAAAGCATACATCGATGCACGCTATAAAGCCGACTACAAAGCAACAGAAGCCGACTTGCTTTACCTGCTGCCTAAAGTGAAGGGTATCGTAGAATTATTAGAGTAGTATTTAGTCAAACCTGAAAGAAACTTTTCCGCCGCCTGTTCTTCCCGCCGGTTATAATCAACATTGTTACAAAAAAATTATTACATGAGTACACTTCCTGAAATCCATCGGGATTACAAACAACTGCTCACTGAAAATCCAACAAAAAAACAACTCTGGAAAATTGTCAACGATTTCATTCGCTTCTATTCTGCCGAGGGTATTAAGAATGAACTATGGTTACTTACTGTTGGTATACTCTCAAGTGATCAGATGGAGGAAGTGGATAAAGGCATTGACAGGCACAACCGCATTTTCTTTTATGAACACAGTTTACTTTTTATTGATGCAGTGAACCAGCTATACCTGCAGCAAAAACACATAAAAAACAAACCTCACAACGGGAAGAAGAAAAACACTGCAAAAAAATAGAGCTTCTGCATTCCCATCTAAACGTAAAAAAATCATTGCAGGAATAGCATATAATTCATTCGTATTTATTCTTGTAATTCATAACTTTTAATAATCTGCGTTCATTTGTGTTCATCTGCGGCCAACTCCCGCTTCACCATACTCACAACCTCTCTGAATTTGTCTCTGCTTCGTTCATGTTGCGGCACAATCTGCCGGTAAATGGCAGAAGCAATCTTCGACGCATTCCCCATCTGATTAGCATGCCGCATCGTCTCTGCAAACGCAGGATCATGTTTCACCCGTTCAGCGGATAGTGAACTCTTCTCCCTTGCATAATACACACCGTCCATGCAGTAAAAGCAAATACGGTCAATAGTTCCTGTTATCCGGAATACTCCAATTTGTTTTGCCATGTACACAAAATAGAAAACCTGCTTAAAGCACAAAAACCGAATGGCCGTTTTTACCGCTTTTTGCCACTTTTGAGCATTTTTGCCACTTTTTGAATAGCGGCCCAATCCCCGCAATTTAAAAATTAGCTTATAGGTACTCGCAGGATACTTCCACACATAAGGTACCTTACCCCGTATTAAAAGCGCTCAAAAGTTATCTGCTCTCTCAGATCTATACAGCCTTTTTAAGAACACAAGGCTAAATCAAAAAATGCTTTTGAAATTGGTTGGCTCAAAAACAGGAAACCTTTATCTTTGCCGCCCATTAGCCGGGGTAGCTCAGCTGGTTAGAGCATCGGATTCATAACCCGAAGGTCGGCAGTTCAAGTCTGCTCTCCGGTACTAATAGAAAAGTCCTCCAACTGGAGGACTTTTTCGTTATAAACTTTATAGAAGGGTGTTGTATGCGTTTGTGACTACTCACCACTCACCATTCATCACTCACGTGATTTCTAATTCGTTCTTCCGGGATAAACTTTCAAGGCTTCTTCCAAGCAATCCATCGCTTGGTCCAATGCCGTAAGATTGAGCACATAGGCCAGCCTCACTTCCTGTTTTCCAAGTCCGGGTGTGCCATAAAACCCTGTTGCAGGTGCCAGCATCAAAGTTTGGCCATTGTAAGAAAATGATTCAAGCAACCACTGACAGAATTTATCACTATCGTCAATGGGCAATTTAGCCATAGCATAGAACGCACCGCCGGGGTTGGGGCAAACCACACCAGGCATCGCATTCAGTCGTTTCACCAATAGATTTCTGCGGGAGAGGTATTCAGCTTTTGGCGCTTCAAAATAAGTTTCGGGCAGATCGATCGCAGCTTCACCCATAATCTGTGCCAAACCGGGCGGGCTCAACCTTGCCTGAGCAAATTTCATAGCAGCATCATACACCGCTTTATTCTTTGTAACCAATGCGCCAAGTCTTGCTCCGCAAGCACTGTATCGTTTACTGATGGTATCCATCAACACTACGTGCTGTTCAAGTCCTTCAACATGTAAGGCACTTACATATTCACCATCATAACAAAATTCACGGTAAGCTTCATCACTGAAGAGGTAGAGGTTATATTTCAAACAAAGGTCTTTCAGCTTATACATTTCTTCTTTGCTGTATAAATAGCCGGTTGGATTATTCGGACTGCAGATGATGATGCCCTTTGTTTTTGCTGTAATTACTTTTTCAAAATCTTCTATAGGAGGTAATGCAAAACCTGTTTCTATTGTTGAAGTAATAGGTACAACATTTACTCCCGCTGCACATGCAAATCCATTGTAGTTTGCATAAAACGGTTCAGGTACGATCACTTCATCACCGGGATTTAAACAGGTAAGAAAGCCAAACATAATGGCTTCGCTACCGCCTGTGGTGATCATGATCTGGTCGTAATTCACATCAATACCCACTTTTTTATAATACTGTACCAGTTTGCGGCGATAGCTTTCGTTACCGGCGCTGTGGCTGTATTCAAGCACTTTAATATCGGTATTACGCACAGCATCAAGAATAGCAGGGGGCGTTTCAATATCGGGCTGGCCAATATTTAAATGGAACACTTTGATGCCTTTCTTCTTTGCAGCTTCTGCAAAAGGAACTAATTTCCTGATAGGCGAGGGCGGCATTTGTTCGCCACGTTTACTGATTTCTAACATGCGGGCAAAGATAGGGTTGGTACTTACAATTATTAGTATTGAAAACAAAAAAGCCTCCGAAAAATCCGGAGGCTCGTTATAAATGGAGATGGTTTATTTATTGTTCAACATTACCTAAAATGGTAAGAACCTGCTCCTGATCAACCCCCAGCAATTTTACTCTTACTTGCTTTGAGAATTTGCCTGGCGTTGCCGCATTATACGTAGCAGTGATAGTACCACTTTTACCCGGTTTAATGGGTTCTTTTGTGTAATCAGATTTAGTGCAACCGCAACCTGGAGTTACAGTTTCGATCACCACATCTTCTTTACTGTTATTGGTGAATGTAAATGTTGCTGTAACCGGACTGTTTAATTTGGCTTTACCAAGGTCAACAGTTTCACTTGTAAACTTAACGAGGTCAGCTGGTTTTTTTGATTGTGCATTCAAGGCAGTGAAAACAAATAGTGCTACAAAGGCGATCATGAACTGTTTCATCGTATACTGATTTTATTTTTATTGTTTAAAGATATTTAATGCCTGGTTTGTTGGAGCCGATTGGTCAGGGGTTTTCCAAACTGTTCCTTTAATGTTCATCACTTTTACTTCTCCGTTATTATAATATATAGTGATCGTTTTATCGAACACACCTTCAGCAGCAGCATTGTAACCAACCTTAATGGTTGTTTTGCCACCAGCTGCAACAGCTGCCTTACTCCACTCAGGAGTGGTACAACCGCAGGATGCTTGTACGTTATCGATCTTCAATGAATCTTTACCTATATTTTCAACTGTAAACAAGTGTGTTACAGGTTTCCCTTGTGGGATCTTTCCAAAATCAAATGTTGTTTCAGAAAGTTTAATGGTTTCTGGTTTTGGAGCAGGAGTGGCGGGGGGGGTAGCAGTGCTGTGGTTGTGCCCATCGTGGTTTTGAGCTATGCCTGCAAAGCCCAAAAGTAAACCGGCACAAATGGTAATAACATGTTTTTTCATCAGTTTATTTTTATATTTTTTATTGGTCAGATGTTATTCGCCTTAAAAATTATCATCGTCCTGGATAATTAACACGATAATTTTTAGGGTTCATTTCATAAATGCTTTTATTAGAGTTGTAAAAGTAAGTATTAGTACAGACAGTTCATAACCCCGTATGGTTGCCTTTCACAAAATTTTATTAGTGGCAATTGGCCCGGAATTTTCATAGATTGAGGCCGAATTTTACCTTCCTCACGGTTTTTCACAGTAAACGGGTTGTTTTCACCAAATCGGCTTACAAGTGTTAACGTGGGAGCAAATCATTTATTTTTGCCGCATGGAATCAACCACTAACGAAACCTTGCAACTCCAGCAGCTCTCTTTTGAGCATTTTCAGCGGGAAGTGTTACAGGATTACCGCATCGCCTGCCTCAGTCGTGAAGCCAGCCTTCTTGGCCGTAAAGAAGTGCTTACAGGCAAGGCCAAGTTTGGCATTTTTGGCGATGGTAAGGAAGTGCCGCAGCTTGCAATGGCCAAGTTTTTCCAGCCGGGCGATTTTTACAGTGGTTATTACCGTGACCAAACCTTTGCGTTTGCTACAGGTGTGGCAACGTTAAAAGAATTCTTCGCTCAGCTTTATGCTGATCCGGATACTGCTCATGATCCACACAGTGCAGGTCGCCAGATGAATTCTCACTTTGCATCTGAATTTGTAGATGCAAATGGTCATGTGGTTGACCTGGTGAACAGAAAAAATCTTACTTCAGGCATGGCGCCGACAGCAGCACAAATGCCACGTTCGGTTGGTTTGGCCTTAGCATCAAAATTATTCCGTCATTCAGATGTGTTGAAACAGTTCACACAACTTTCAAATAAAGGCAATGAGGTTTGCTTTGCTACTATTGGCGATGCATCAACAAGCGAGGGACATTTCTGGGAAACCATCAATGCAGCTGCGGTGCAACAGATTCCTTTAGCAGTGTTTATCTGGGATGATGGTTATGGCATTTCTGTTCCTAAAAAATACCAGACAACCAAAGGTTCTATTTCGGAAGCCTTGAAAGGGTTTCAGAAAAAAGATGGTACCACAGGTATTGAAATTTATAAAGTGAAGGCATGGGATTATGCCGGCATGTGCGAAGTGTTTGAAGCAGGTATAGAAAAGATACGTGCAACACATACACCTGCATTGTTTCATGTGGAAGAAGTAACACAACCACAAGGTCATTCAACTTCGGGTAGTCATGAACGTTACAAAACAACTGATCGTTTACAATGGGAGCGTGAGTGGGATTGTATTAAGAAATTCAAAGAGTGGATCATTGAAAATAATTTGGCGGATGAAGATCAACTAAGCGCCATTGAGCGTGAGACAAAGGAATTTGCTCGCAACGAAAAGAATGAAGCGTGGAAGGAATTTGAATTGCCTATCAAAGAACAGGTTACCGAAGTGGTTGCTGCATTGCAACAGGCAGCTGCATTATCTTCCAACAAAGAAGAAGTTGAAATGGTGATCAGTGAATTGAAAAAACTTCGTGAGCCTAACCGTCGTGATGTGATGAGTGCCTTGTATAAAGGAATTTCTATGGCAGGAGTTCCTTCTGTTGCAAATGAACTTTATAAAAAGTTGCAGAAGGAAAACGAAATACTCTTCAGTTCGCATTTGTATCATGAAGGTGCAGCGAGTGCCATGAAAGTTGCTGAGGTAAAAGCAGAATATGCGGCTGATGCTTCCTTATTGAATGGGTATGAAATTCTAAACCGCTATTTCGATCAATTATTTTCCATCAATCCAAAGGCAGTTGCGTTTGGTGAGGATCTTGGTTTTATTGGTGATGTGAACCAGGGCTTTGCCGGCTTACAAACAAAACATGGCGAGAACCGCATTTTTGATACAGGCATTCGTGAGTTGACCATCATGGGACAAGGCATCGGTCTGGCAATGCGTGGTCTTCGTCCAATTGCAGAAATTCAATACCTCGATTATTTAGTATATGGCTTGCAACCACTCACTGATGATGTGGCAACCTTACAATACCGCACGGCAGGCAGGCAAAGTGCACCGTTGATCGTTCGTTCAAGAGGTCATCGTTTGGAAGGCATCTGGCACAGCGGTTCACCAATGGGTATGATCATTAACAGCCTTCGTGGAATGTATGTATGTGTGCCACGCAACATGGTGCAGGCGGCGGGTATGTACAATACATTGTTGCAAAGTAATGAACCGGGTTTAGTGATCGAATGTTTGAATGGTTATCGATTAAAAGAAAAAATGCCTTCTAATCTTTCGTCATTCACTGTGCCGATGGGTGTACCGGAAGTGGTGAGACAAGGAACAGATATTACAATTGTATCATACGGTTCCATTCTCCGCATTATTGATGATGCAGCACAACAGCTGGAACGTTTTGGTATCAGTTGTGAAATTATTGATGTGCAAACACTCCTGCCTTTTGATGTAAGTCATGTTATTCTTGAATCATTAAAGAAAACAAATCGCATCGCTTTCATTGATGAAGATGTACCCGGAGGTGCAGCAGCTTATATGTTCAATAAAGTAATGGAAGAACAAGGCGGTTATAAATATCTTGATGTAGCTCCACGTACCATCACCGGTAAGGCACATCGTCCGGGCTACGGTAGCGACGGTGATTACTTCAGTAAACCCAATGTAGAAGAGATCATGACGGTATTGCAGGAAATGATGAGGGAGTAAGTTGGGAATAGGCAAAAGGCAATCGTCAATTGGCAATGATCAATGTTGAAGTAGTTTGTAACCAAATATCAATGACATGGCTGCTAAAACTGTGAAGGATACCAAAGTGTATAAGCTTGCTTTTTCCCTTGCTATGCAGATTTTTCATCTGACCAAATCATTTCCAAAAGAGGAAACATATTCTCTTACCGATCAGATCAGACGCTCATCACGCAGCGTTTGTATTTGTTTACGAGAAGCCTATCGAAAGAAAATATATCCTGCGCATTTCGTTGCCAAGGTGTCGGATTCAGATATGGAAAATTCAGAAACGGAGGGCTGGCTTGAATTTGCATTGGCCTGTCAATATATTTCTCAAGATAAGTATGATAATTTGTGTGATTTGAGTAATCAAGTTGGAAAACTCTTGAATCACATGCTTAACAATCCCGACAAATATTAAGAAGGCCTCTTGTTTTTCTTGCTTATTGCCTGTTGTCAATTGCCTATTTTTAATTAACTATTCACCACATGCCCTTCCTTTCCATCATCGACATACTCGGTACGTTTGCATTCGCTGTTTCAGGTGCTTTCTCTGCAATGGAGAAAAAACTTGATCCGTTTGGTGTCATAATTCTTTCATTTGTAACAGCAATTGGTGGTGGAACATTACGTGATGTGTTGATTGGTGACACACCTGTGGGCTGGTTACAGAATGGAACAACAACAATTTTAATTATTGTTGCAGCTATTGGTACTATGTTTTTTGGAAACTATCTCAAACGTTTTACAAGCACCTTATTTTTATTTGATGCATTTGGTCTGGGCCTTTTTACACTCATTGGTGTGGAGAAAGGATTGCAATTGCAATTTAGTCCGGGCATTTGTGTTGCGTTAGGCACTATTACGGGATCGTTTGGTGGTGTAATAAGGGATGTGTTACTCAACAATGTACCGCTTGTATTTCGGAAAGAGATCTATGCTTCGGTTTCTATTTTAGGTGGAATAATTTATCTCCTGTTGTTGAAGGTTGATATGTTCAGTCCGTTTGCAACGGTCATTTCAATTGTGTTCATTGTTGTATTCCGGATAATTGTTGTTCGGTATAGGTTGGCTTTGCCACGATTTTATTAAGAATCCTTTCACACCGTTGCTCTAAAATCACATATTTATGTCAGGGATACTTTGCTAATTTGCATACCACAAAAAAAATATATGAAATTGGATTTATACCAGGTTGACGCATTCACGTCAACGTTGTTCAAAGGAAACCCTGCTGCTGTTGTTCCATTACAAAAATGGATCGATGATGAATTGATGCAGAAGTTGGCGATGGAAAATAATCTTGCTGAAACAGTATTCTTTGTGCCGTCACAAAAAGACGGAGCAGATTATGACATCCGTTGGTTTACTCCGGAGCTTGAAATTAATTTATGCGGTCACGCTACACTGGCAAGCGCCTTTATATTATACACAAAGCTTGGTTATACAAAACCATCTGTAACATTCAGTTCAAAGAGCGGGTTGCTAACTGTAGAGAAAAATGGTAAGAACTACGAAATGGATTTTCCTTCCTGGAAGCCTGAACGTATTAATGATTACCCCGAAGGCATTGCTGAAATTCTGGGCGTTAAAGAAATACTGGGTGCTTATAGATACCGTGATCTGCTGATCGAAGTGGCAACAGAAGAAGAAGTGATCAACGCCAAACCTGATTTTACTGCTTTGAAGAAGACCGGCGAAATGGTAATTCTTACTGCTAAAGGAGATAAGGTTGATTTTGTTTCACGATTCTTTGCACCATCTGCAGGTATTGATGAAGATCCTGTAACTGGTTCCGCACATTCACAATTGATTCCTTTCTGGAGTGAAAAACTGGATAAGAAAAAAATGGTTGCAAAACAATTGAGCAAGCGTGGTGGTGATATTATTTGCGAACAGAAAAGCGCAGAACGTGTAATGATGGGTGGCGAATGTGTGTTTTATATGAAAGGAGAATTTGAAATAGCGGATTAAAATTTATAATACTCTTTCATTTTCTCAATCAGCAGATCCTTTTTTCTCCTGGCAACTTCCAATTCATGTCCATTGGAGAGAATAACTGATCCGCCTTCGCCACGTACATATTCTTTAATGTGCTTCAGGTTTACAAGCACTGATTTATGTACACGTACAAACCCTGCATCCTCCAACAGTTTCTCATATTCATGCATGGGTTTTGATGTGCAGACCATTTTGCTGTTTAAAAAATAAAGATTGGTATAGTTGCCTGATGATTCTGCATACAAAATGTCATCAAGCTCAATTACCTGGAAACCTTTTAGTGAGGGTATGCAGAGCCTCATTTTTTGAGGCGATTGTTTTTGCGTGAGATTATGTAGAAATGTCTCAATGTTTTTGTTTCCTGTTTTTTCTGCAATTCTCCGTTTTGCTCTTTCAACAGCATCAATCAATAAATTATCTTCAACTGGTTTTAGTAAATAGTCAATAGCACTGAAATGAAAAGCTTCAACCATAAAATGGTTATGTGCTGTAACAAAAATTACTTCAAAGTTTGCGCCTTTTAATTCCTTTAGTAATTCAAAGCCGCTTTTCACAGGCATGGCAATATCAAGAAAAATAAGATCGGGATTCAGATTTTTGATATGTTCAATAGCTTCGTTGGCATCAGTAAAACTGCCACTTACCGTTACATCAGGACAATTGATCTGCAGTAATTTTTGCAGTGAACTGATGCCACGTGGCTCGTCATCTATTAAAACTGCTTTTAAGTCCATAGATTGTCATTTGTTTTAATAGGCAAATGAAGTGTAACAAGTGTTCCCGTTTCGTTTGCCTGTGATAAAGTTAGTTTGTCCACAATCTCCAGAGTACACTGCAGGTTGTATTTTTCATTGAGAAGTTCAATACGTTGCTTAATATTATCAATTCCTATTGAGGGCTCATGTGTAATGTCTCTTTTTCTTTTTAATGATTCTTCAATTCCAATACCATCATCTTCAACAATACAGATCAAATGATTTCCCTCTTGCTTAAACCTTATTGCTATGGTGATATTCTTTTTTTGTGCAGAACCGTGCCAGATGGCATTTTCAATAAAAGGCTGAATAAGCATAGGAGGAACCATGATGTCATCGGTATTCAGGTCTTTTGCTACATCTATTTTATAAGTAAACTGGTTATTTCTGATGCTTTCCATTTCAATATATCTTTCTAAATAATCTACCGTATCCTTTAAGCTCACGAATTGTTTTGATGAATGATTTAATGTAATACGTATAAGCCTTGCAAACTTGCTAAGGTAAAGAGAAGCCTGCTCGTTTTCATTATTCAATATCATTTCACGGATACTGTTCAAACAATTAAAAATAAAATGAGGATTCATTTGTGCATGCAGCGCCTTCATTTCAGTTTGAGTAAGTTGTTTGTCAATATTTGCCTGCCGGTTAATTTGTTTCACCCGCTTACGATACATGAAAACAACCAGCCATAACAAAGCTGCCAACGCAGGAAGCAGAAAGTAAGGTGATCTCCAGAATGGTGGTTTTATCTGCAAGTGAATGGTTTGGGTTTGCGCAGGCCAGCGGTTGTTAACTGAGTACATTTTCACTTCTATCCGATGAGAGCCAGGTGGTAACTTACCTAGTACAACAACATTTTTTGTATTTAATTCATTCCAGATCTCATTCTTCTCACTTAGAAACCGATAAGCAAAACGATTTTCTTCGGGATCGGTAAAATTGATTGCATTTAAGGTAAGCTCAACATTATTCTTTGAATACGGTAGTACAGTTTTGTTGCTTTGAGTTTGATTTTCTCCCATTACCTCTACAGAAAAAAAAGGAATTGCTTTTTCCGAAACCCGTGCATCAGGAACAAATGAAATTAAATATTGACCTGCACCGAAATAGAAGCGATTTCGATCTGCATCATAGAAACTTCCATTTCTCGGCGATGTTACAACCGCAGAAGGCAAGCCGTCGGAATAATTGAATTGCTTTATTGAATGATCTTTTATATTAAATGCAGAGATACCGTTGGCCATTCCCAGCCAGATATGGTCATTAATAATGTCGGAGCTGGTTACTGAATGGCCATCGATCATACTGTTTTCAGCAACCCTCAGATACATTTTGTTCTCATTACAATTGTATTGAATGATCTCATTATCATATGATGCAAGCCATAAATTATTTTCATTGTCACAGTCAAGCAACCGCATGTAGTTTGTTACTGTTTTTATTACCGTTGGATAGGGTATCAGCGTGTCAATTGATTTTTTTTTGCGGTTCCAGCGACAAAGACCATCACCTGCAATCCAAACATTCCTGTTTTTATCTTCTTCCATGCTAAAACAAAATGTGATCTTCAACAATGGGCTCTTGGAGTAATCATAAAAGCGGCGTTCTGAACGCTTGAATAATACCAGACTGTTCAATATCCCAAACGATAGCCAAATATCCCCTTCCGAATCTTTAAGAAAGCTTCTTGTTTTAGTGTTATAGAACCAGGCAGGCTGACCAGGTACATCCAGCTGCCCGTGCGAATTATTTTTTTTATTGAACCAAAGAATGCCTTTTGCAGTTCCCAACCATAATGTGTCGTTACTAAAATGAAAAATAAAATTCAAACTGTTGCTTCCGGGGCCATACTTTGAAAGATCAATAACCTGTTCAATCTTTTTGCTTTGATCATTTAAGATCAATAATCCACCTTCATTTCTTAAACCTGCATATATTTTATGTTGTGAAATAAAAATGCTTTGTATGCCGGTGTTTACGATAGAAGGAAGTTGCTGAGACAAATCTTCATTAGTGAAAAATGAGTTCCTGATATTTTGTTTATATAACCCATCATTGGTGCCTACCCATAAGCGGTTGCTTCTATCAGAAAAAACAGATGTACAATATTTGCCGGGAAAAAGTTTCTCACTATTGCAATACCAATAGTTGTTTGCTGTTGAAAATTGAAGCAGATAAAATCCACCAACTTTACTTGTAAGAGCTGCTACACTGTCGTTAATAAAAAATAATCTGCTGTACCAATCAAGATCAGGAATAACATGCTTTGGAATGGAGTATGATGCATACTGCCCATTAACAAGATTATAGAATTCCAGCGCATCCTTTTCAGGCGCTGGAGTTATCAATTGATCATTACCGCCATAAAAAGAAATCCGTTCTTCATCAATTTTAGAATTAAGCAATCTTCGGAGATTGGAATGATTGTTAAAAGAATGGGCCTCTATTGTTTTTGTTTTGTAATTATAAAATGATCCAGCCAGGTTATTTTCCTGGAATATTCTGCCATCGCTTAGTGGCGCAAGCCAGTTGCCAAACCACAATTCTTTGAGGCCTGCATCCTGCGGAGTAAAATGATCGTAACGGGACACGAGTTTACCAGCTTCGTTAAAAACATATAGCCCGGTTTTTGTTGAAAGTACATAATTGCCAGCCTTGTCTTTCAATGTATGCCAAACCTGGTTCGACCAGAAGAAGATATTTGAATCGGCTGGAACAGTAAAGGACCTAATCTTTCGTGTGATGGTATTGTAAGAAAATGCGCCTACAGCTGTTGATCCTATTATTTCATTTTGCTGTCTTGTTAAATAAAGAATATCATTTTCAGGCAACGGAAGGTTCTCAGATATTTTGAAAAAATTACTGAAAGACCGACCATCGAAACGGTTAAGTCCCTTTTTTGTACTTATCCAGATATAGCCAGATGAATCCTGCACAATACCCGTAACACTATTATGAGATAGCCCGTCGAGTTTGGTATAACGGGTAAAATCATTTTCGTCATAAGATTGGCAAAAACTGCTGAGTACAACAATGACAGAAAGAAATGAAATGATCAGCCTTCGCATCATATCCTTAAAGTTAGTTCCTTGTTTTAAAAAATGTATACTGCCATTTATCCTTTTTGATTTCATCAGCCTTTTATAGCCGGAGAACAACCGTTCAAAGCCACAGGTCTGCCATTCACAGTATAAAATAGAATAAATCTTTCTTCCGCTAATTTTCCGAAAATGAAAACAAAGCTGCCGAAAATCCTCTGCCGGTCATTTTCTATAATATCATTTCTATTTTCAGAAGCAAATGAAAATATCCTGGACAAGTTTGAAGATATCAATTGCCGGTGCAAGACTTAGCCATCTTGTGCAAAAAGATAAGATATGGGATCATGGAAGTATGGCTGAACATGCACGAATCATTTTTTACCTGCTGTTTAAATCAAAAGCAGGGGGGGATATGGAGTCTTTGAAAAGGCAATGCTCGCTTTCCTGTTTTGAAAAGATCAAAGCTGAGATAGAAAGAGGGGAAACAGCCGGATCAAGGATCATAACTCCTATAGTAAAAGAGTTAGCCATTGTGGATGTGCAGCCGGGGAAAAATAACAAACCAGATATGTTTTGCGCAGTGATCAAATATCATGTAAAAGAAACCATCAACGGAATTGAGACGATGGATCACAGCAAGCTGTTCCTTGCAAAATGGAGCTTTATAAGACAAGGCGACTGGTGGATGTTAGACGAAATAAAACGATAAAGAGTATTTTTTATATAGACCAAAAGTTACATTATGAGAATAAAACATTTACTCACTTCAGCTATTACTTTTTATTGTTTAACAGTAAGTGCACAGCCAGGCGCTTTAGATCAATCATTTGGAAGCTTTGGGATTTCAGTTTCTACTGAAAGCAGGTCAAGGTTTGAAAACATACTGTCTTTAGCAAATGGACAGTTCCTTGTCACAGATCATGAGTTGGCAGTACGTAATTATGAAAACGGAGCTACTGAGTCCTATACGTTCAGTATATTCCGTAGATATAATGCCAATGGTACTCCTGATCTTACTTATGGAACAAATGGCAAACGGAGATTCTTCTCGAGCGATGAAGTTCATCAATACTTCACATCCTTTGCCGTAATGACTGATGGAAAAATTGTTGCTACTGAAAGCGCACAGGTTCTTGGTAACAGTCCTGTTGCTCTAAATAGAGTTTGGATATTTAATGCAGATGGAACAGGTGGTGGGATACTTGCAGAGCTATCGGTCTTTGGTTATTTTGCTGTAAGACTGAACGACATTACTGTTGACAAAAATAACAGAATCGTTGTTACAGGTTTTGTAAGAGGTAATACAGCTTCAGACAGAAACCGTACATATATTGCCAGGCTGTTGAGTGATGGAAGCTTTGATGAGACTTTTAACAATGTTGGATTTAGAGTATTGGTTGAAAATTCAAGCTATAATTATTCAGGAGAGAAAGTTGCAACCGATGCTAATAACAACATTATTTTATGGGAAGATGGCTTTTATAATGAAGAACAGGGTTCTTTCATTTCCAAGTTCAGGGAAAATGGATCTATGGAAACGAGTTTTCCTTATATAAAAACGAATGCTGTTGTTCGGTCTTTACACACTGATGGAAATTCTGAGATCATTTATTTGGATAACACTGTCATCAAACGTCTCAATGCCGACGGCAGTCCAGACCTAAGTTTTTCAGCCGATTTTTCACCCACGAAATTAATTATGCAGCCCGACAATAAAATTATTGCAATTGGGGGCAATACAGTTTTTAAAGTGGGCCGGTTTAAAACTGACGGTACTTCAGATCAATCATTCGGCACAAATGGCTATGTAACTACCGATCTGAACCTGGATGGCTATCCACTTGATGCCATCTACCGCAACAGGAGATTATATATATCAGGATATATCGTTAACACTTTTGCCTACGGAACGATCATTGCTCATGATGGCAGCGATGTTCGTATGACATGTCCTTCACCACAGAATCCATACAATGTAGATGCAGGAAAGTGTTATGCAACAGTAAATGGTATCAATGCAATTATGTCTTCCAGTACCTTGTATGCAAATGTTCAACATAAGCTTGAATATAATGGCGCTGTTGTACAAGGTGCAGGCGGTGTGGCTGGCAAACAATTTCAAAAGGGAACAACAAAAGTTACTTATACTTATACAGATATCACCACTCAAACCTGTTCTTTTGATATAACTGTTTCAGATCAGGATCCTCCTGTTGCAAAATGCAAAAATATTACGGTGCAGCTTGATGCATCAGGAAATGGCACACTCACCGCAGCCCAGGTTGACAATGGTTCTACTGATGGTTGCGGCATACAATCCATGACATTAAGTAAAACAAGTTTCAGTTGTAGTGATCCATCAACCAATACAGTAACATTAACTGTAACGGATATTCATGGAAATTCTTCTACCTGCACAACAACTGTTACTGTTGTAGATAATGTGCCACCTGTTGCAAAATGTAAGAACATAACTATTTACCTGGATGCAACCGGAAATGCCAGTATCACTCCTTCACAGATTGATGACGGATCTGCTGATGCATGCGGAATCAAAAGCTATGCTCTTGATAAAACAGCTTTCAATTGCAGCAATAAAGGGAACAACACTGTTACATTAACTGTAACTGATAATAATAATAATACTTCTACTTGTACAGCTACAGTTATTGTGGTTGATAATATTCCGCCAACTATAACTGCTGTAGTACCAACACCGCAAGCCATATGGCCATCTGATCGTAAAATGAAAAGTGTAACAGTAAGCACTACTTCAACAGATAATTGTCCGGGCAGTTCTTGCAGAATTACAGCAGTTGCTATAAAAGCTGGTGAGTTTGCCGGTGATAATATTGGTCCTGATTGGGAGATCACAGGTAATAACACCGTTAATCTCAGGGCAGAAATTCCTAAAAAAGGTATTAAACGAATCTACACCATCACTGTTACATGTACAGACGCTGCAGGTAATGCCAGCACAGCTACTACTGATGTTATTGTTTCACATAATATCATTACACCTGCAAGTGGTGCTTCGGTAAAAATTGGTACAACAGTTAATCTAACAGGAGAATTCTGGGATGTGCCTGGCAAAACACATACAGCAAAATGGTTGATTGATGATAAAACGGTTAGCGGTAATGTAACTGAACCATCAGGCATGAATAACGGAACAGTAGCTGGTTCTTATAGATTTACAGCTGCAGGTGTTTACAAATTACGGATGAATGTTACTGATCAAAATGGAGTAACCAGTTATAGTAATACCAATGAAAATCTTGATGCCATAATAGTTGTGTATGATCCAAATGGAGGATATACCTATGGTGGAGGTTCTTTTGCTTCTCCTCCCGGAGCATTGGTGAAAAATCCATCTGCAGAAGGGGCCGCTACATATGGCTTTACAGTGAATTATAAAAATGGTTCATTCCCGAAAGGCGAAACACAGTTTGACTTTAAGGTTGGTGACTTTGAATTCAATGCATTGAATTTTGATTACCTCGCTATTTCAAATGCCAAAGCACAGTTCAAAGGCACCGGAAAAATTATTGGCGGGCAAAGTGGAATTGGATTTATCATGACTGCGACAGATGGAGCATTGGATGGAACCGGGGTTGACAAAATAAGAATGAAAGTATATAACAGAAATACGGGTTATGTGTATTACGATAATCAACCGGGCGCAAGTGATGCTGCATCGCCAACACAAGCTGTTGGAGCAAACAGTATCATTTTTATCCAGAATAATTCAAATGTTCAGCCGGGCAGATTAAGCTCTGGTGTTGCAGTTGAAACTCAAATAGCTAATGCAGGATTTGATGTGAGTGTATTCCCTAACCCCAGCGTCAATCAATTTAAGCTGATCATTAACAGCAGTAACAGGAATGAACAGATCATGTTGCAGGTATATGATGCAACAGGAAAGTTGATTGAAACAAAAAATAATCTGAACGCAGGATCAGTAATTGATATTGGCAATTCATATAGGCAAGGCATCTATTTCGTACGGATATCACAAGGAAAAGATCACAAAGAACTGAAGCTTGTGAAAATTAATTGATAATTCAAACCATTATTCATCTGTATAAACTGTTTTTATGAGAAATATCTTAATCATTAGTTGTTTGCTTTCAGGTATGCTTGCATTTGCTCAGCCCGGAAGCCTTGATAAAAATTTTGCAGTTTTTGGTATTTCAACCCAACCAGCGGCATCCTATTTTTCAAAAGTAGCTGTGCAACCTGGAGATGGAAAAATTGTTGTTTTGGACGGATACCAAAAAGGGATTCTTCGATTTACAACCAATGGAATACCGGACAATGGTTTTGGTGTAAATGGAAGGCTTGATGTTTCATATTTTCCCAATGATGTTGCTATAACGGCTACAGGAAAAATTGTGGTTGCCGGTAATAATGGTTCGATCTATCAATATAATTCAGATGGAAGTCCTGATCAGGATTTTGGAGTTGCAGGTGTTACTGTAATTGATGTTTTGCCTATCAGTGTTTCTTTAAATGCAATAACCATAGATGCACAAAACAGGCTGGTTGTTACAGGATCAGCATCTTTCTCAGGTTATTCAACAACCACATTCGTAGTTGCCCGTTTCAATAGCGATGGCACGTCCGACGGCTCGTTCAATGGCGGTAGTAATGTGTTTATAGAACCGTTTGATAATGACTATATCAGGCAAGGAATAGAAATTGGAGTAAGGAATGATGGGAAAATATTTGTAATAGTAAACTCCCAGATACCTGGTACGCCTTCAAGTTTAGGTTTTCTTATCAGTTATAATGATAATGGAAGTATCAATACAGGTTTTTCAGATGACGGTAGAATTGATTTTCAAATGAATACTGGTCACAAGGCATTTGCATTTGATGCAAATGGAAAGATTGTCATTCTGCCCAATGGTAATCCTTACAGAATTAATACTGACGGAACCATTGACAATACTTTTATAACAGTATTAGCTTTCCCGCCGGTTGAGGGTGAAACCTTGTCCATTCAGCCAGATGGGAGAATTATAGTTGCTGGTTCTTCCTGGGATGCTCCAGATCGGTTTGCTCTTTGCAGATATAATACGGATGGCTCGTATGATAATAGTTTTGGAAATGGAGGATCGGTTATTACTGATTTGAATTTCTTTTCTACAATTTATAGCATAGCCATACACAACAAAAAAATTTATGCAGTCGGCAGACTTTTGATTGTACCACCAAATTCTCAATTTGGTCTCCCTTATGGAGTATTGGCAGCATATGATGGAAGCGCTGTTCGATTAAGTTGTCCGGGCAATCAACAACAAAATACAAATCTGAATCAATGCTATGCAACGGTAAATAATATTGACCCGATATTAACTCCATCAGATGTTCCAACAACAGTTAATTATAAAATAGAATTCAATGGGAACATAATAGAGCAAGGCACTGGGAGTGTGAGCGATAAAAATTTCAGCAAAGGAGTTACAACTGTTACGTATTCATTGGCCGAAGGAAGCGGGCAACCTTGCAGCTTTACAATTACGGTTGCTGACAAGCAAGCCCCTTCAATCGTATGTCCATCTAATGTTTCCGTTAATACATCATCCGGTCAATGTTCAGCAGTACTCACAAGTACAGCGATTGGCAGCGCTACGGCAACCGATAATTGTGCCGGAACAATAACTATTGGGCATAGTCCATTCCCTCCGGAAAATGTATTTCCCATTGGCGTTACCAGT
Organism: Lacibacter sp. H375; assembly: GCF_037892425.1. NCBI lineage: Bacteria > Pseudomonadati > Bacteroidota > Chitinophagia > Chitinophagales > Chitinophagaceae > Lacibacter > Lacibacter aquaticus. The sequence goes on along the minus strand of NZ_JBBKTT010000001.1, from coordinate 4,709,349 downwards.
ATTGTATGGACTGCAACGGATTCAGATGGTAATTCGAGTACCTGCACACAAACGATAACAGTTGTAGATAATCAACCACCTGTTATCACTGGTGAAACTGCAAGTACTTATGTTCTGTCTCCGCCAAATCATACAATGCGTGATGTAATGATCAATTATACAGCTACAGATAATTGTGCTGTTACAACCACGGTAACTGTTACAAGTAGTGAACCAATCAATGGTGTGGGCGATGGTGATACTGATCCCGATTATATTGTGTTGGATAATGTTGCGGGCGCAGCCGGTCAATATGTTTCCAACTTAAAATTAAGAGCTGAAAGATCAGCTGCCGGAAGCGGACGAACATATACAGTAACAATTACGGCAACTGATCCATCAGGAAATATTGCATCAAAGATCATTGAAGTAAAAGTGCCGCACGACATCAAGAAACCTCACAGCGGTCAACCATTCATTGTTGGTTCTACAGTAAACTTTGAAGGAGAATTCTGGGATAAGCCAGGAAATAAACATACGGCGAAATGGCTGATCGATGATGCAATTAGTGCAAAGGCAATGGTATTAGAACCTTCGGGTAATAAGAATGGAAAAATTACCGGTAGTTATAAATTCACAGCGCCTGGCGTGTACAAACTGCAAATGAATATTACAGATCAAACAGGATTAACTACATCTACAAACACAGCTGGTGATCTTGAAGCCATCGTTGTGATTTATGATCCAAATGGTGGTCATACTTATGGCGGCGGTTATTTCAATTCACCGGCAGGTGCTTTGCAAACAGATCCATCTGCAACAGGAAAGGCTAGTTATGGATTTACCATGAACTATTTCAAAAATTCAACTTATCCAAAAGGTGAAACACAGTTTGAATTTAAAGTAGGCTCATTTGAATTCAATGCGTTGAATTTTGAATACCTCGCTATCAACAATTCAATGGCGCAGTTCAAAGGCACCGGTAAAATAATTGGTGGCCAAAGTGGTGTTGCATTTACAATGACTGTTGTTGATGGACAACTGGATGGAACAGGCGTTGATAAGATAAGAATGAAGATCTATAACAAGAACAATGGCAAGATCATTTATGATAATCAGCCAGGTGCCAGCGATGCAGCGTTGCCAACACAGGCTGTAGGTGCCAATAGTGTAATTGTGATTGGAGCTGGTATAAAACAGTCTGCAACTCCAGGCAATGAAGTGCCTATTGTTCGAATTGAAAGTAATCAGTTAACTGATCGATTTGAAGTGGGAGCGTTTCCCAACCCTCACCAGGGAACATTCAGCTTAAGAGTTCAATCGCCAATGGCAGGAAAAATGACCATTGAATATTTTACCACGACCGGGGCAAAAATTTATATGCTTGAGCAGCAGGTAAAAGCTTATGAACAAATCACTGTGCCCAACACTGGATTAAAATTCAATGGAACAATATTTTACAAGGTGAGCATTAATGGTGCAATAAAAACAGGTAAGATCATTGGAATAAAATAAAACTTATGCATTGTAAAACCATCAAAGAGTTTTAAAACCTGTCTCAAAAGTAGCAAAGGTTCTTTGAGAGTTGCTTCTATGAACGTCATCAAAAAGAAGAGGCCGTGTCGTAAATTTCGATACGGCTTCTTCTTAATCAACAAACCTTTTACGCTGTTCAGGCGTCGGCAGCATGCAGCTTTCCTGTTTGCCAAACCATTTATAACGGTTCTTGCCGATCCATTTATAAATACCATCCCTGATGAATGCGGGAATGATGATGAGCGCATATAATAATTTCCAGCCGCCATCTAAATGTCTGCACACTTTCAATGCGGCAGTCGATTCACGGTAAGCAATGCCATCTTCAATAAAAATGACAGACGTAATAATTGTGGGATCAATACCGAATTTTGGCAACAGTTGCTGAGCAGTTTCTCCTTGCAGCGAACCAAAGGTCAATTTCTCTTGCTTGTCTCTTTTCAAGGCAAACTTTATCCAGAAATTACAGAAGTTACAAACACCATCAAATAAAACCAGCCTGTTGATTGCCTCTTGCATATTGCAAATTTACGAAAACAAAGTACCCAAAGCGGTACTATGAACTGCGATGCCAATGTTTTAACTTACAGCTTCTAACAGGCAATTTATGCACCGTCGCAATCTGCACCTTTACCTGCTGTTTTCTTTTTTATGCTTGCATGTCGGGGGACTTTATGCCCAAAAGAATAAAGCAAACGATACACTTTCTATTTACGCAGTAATTGCACAGGCCGATGAGCTTGCATCCGTTGGCCGTATTGATTCTGCTTTGAAAATAAATGCAACTGCAGTAGCGCAAAGCCGGAAATTAAAATTTGAAAGAGGAGAAGCGTATGCAGTCTTAAAAAATGCAGAACTGCTTTTTAAAAAATCAGAGAACCGTGAAGTGCTTCATTATGATTCCTTGTCGTTAAAGATTGCACTGCAATTAAACGATGGCCCACTGCTGGCTGCCGTTTATCACCAAATGGGTTTGCATGCAAGTTATTTTTCAAAACATGAAGAGGCCGTTGTGCTGTATGAAAAATCATTGAAATCGGGCTATGAAAATGAACAATCATCCAATACAGCTTCGGTGTACAACAGCATGGGGCAGGCGTATATGGAAATGGGTGATTTTGAAAAGCAAATGCTTTGGCAAACAAAGGCCCTTACATTGTATGAGAGACTGGATGATGATGATGGCATTGCATTAACACTGAATAATATTGCAGGTTTATATTATGAACTGGGGAAAAAACAGGATGCAATACGAACTTCTAAAAGGGCGGTAATGATTCGTGAAAAAATCGGTAATTACGAAGAGCTGGCAACAAGCTATAATAATCTTTCACAGATATATCTCTTTGCTGATTCTTTTCAGCAGGCACAACATTATGGTGAGTTGGGTTTAAAGTATGCAGGGTTAAGCGGTTCGAAAAACAAATTGGCACATGCTTACACCAGCATGGTATTATTAATGAACAGGCAGCGAAAAAATAATGAAGCATTGGAGTATGAAAAAAAAGCCATTGCAATTCTTGAACAGACTGGTGATAATATTATGTTGTCACGAAGATATATTTCCGCCGCCATTCTTTCCAGTTCAAAAGAGGTTAACGACAGTGCCGGTGCTGTGTCATTTTATAATAAAGCAATTAACCTTGCACAACGTGTAAACTCACGTGCTAACATACGTGATGGCTATTATTTCCGCTCAGCCTTTTTCAACAATCATAAAGATTATGCAAAAGCACTGGACGATTATAAAAAACATATTCTTTACCGTGATAGTCTTGTATCGATAGAAACAAACAGTAAAATAGCTGACATTGAAACAAAGTATGAAACAGAAAAAAAGGATCTGGAAATTGAACGGTTGAAAACCGAGCAACGTATTCGTCAGTTAGAAATTGAGAAACAAAAGGCCGAGATCATCGGCAATCTATCTCTGGCAAAACAAAAGGAGAATGAGATCAGTTTGCTCATGCAACAACAGGAACTGCAGGACCTTCGGTTGAAAGAAAAAGATAAAGAGTTAGAAAAGCAATTGCTGGTAGCAAAAAACAATCAACAACAATTGAAACTTGCACAACAGGAAAAGCAACTGCAGGTAAAACAGATACACGCACAAAAACAATTACGTAATGGTTTAATTGCTGGAGCATTATTATTACTAATCCTTGCGGTTGTATTGTTTAATCGGTTTCAGATAAAGAAAAAACTTGAAGAGCAGGTGCATTTGCAGGATATGCGTAATTCTATTTCAAGAAACCTGCATGATGATATTGGTGCGTCGCTCAGTAATATCAACATCTTAACTGAACTGGCAAGAAGAAATGCTGCTGATCCGGATAAAGCAAAAGAATATTTAAGCAAAGCAGCAGATGACATACAACACGTAAGCGAAAGCCTTAGCGATATTGTCTGGAACATTAATCCACGGTATGATGAACTGAATAATCTTTTTGTGCGGATGAAACGTTATGCGGCTGATATGATGGATGGGAAGAACATCAGCTATGAAATGAATTTTCCTGATGATTCATCAGAAGTGAAACTGGAAATGGATCAACGTCGTGATCTGTACTTGATCTTTAAAGAAGCGGTGAACAACCTCGTTAAATATTCAAAAGCATCCAATGCGAAAGTGGAAGTAGAGATCAAACCTAATAATATGAGTGTATTGGTGAAAGACGATGGCACCGGTTTTGATATGAATGAAGTAAAAGAAGGAAACGGGTTAAGGAATATGCAGCAAAGAGCCGCATTGTTAAAAGCTTCGCTTTCAATAGAATCTCATCCCGGCAAAGGGACGTCAGTTACTTTGAATATGCCAATTGGGTAGTACCCGAATGAGTAGTTGTTGTTTTGCGTGTTGATTTATAATTTGCACTATGGCAAATAGTTTGTTGATATTTGAGGATAATGCCCGCCTGCGACAGTCGCTCGAAATTTTATTAAATGACGAGGTAAACTTTACGGTGGTTGGCTCGTTTGCAGATTGTATGCAGGCAGTTGAGCATGTGGCGGATAGTGGTGCCGACCTGGTGGTGATGGATATTGATATGCCGGGCATGAGCGGTATTGAAGGAGTGCGACAGATCAAACAAAAATTCCCTCATGTGAAAGTTGTGATGCATACGGTGTTTGATGATGACAACCGCATTTTTGATTCCATTTGTGCCGGAGCTGATGGCTATTTATTAAAGAATACTTCTCCTGTTCAACTCATACAATCGCTGTTGGAAGTAATGCAGGGTGGTGCGCCCATGAGTCCGTTTGTTGCGCAAAAAGTTTTTCAGCATTTCCGCAAACAAAATCTTCCAACAGGCGACCCATTCAATTTAAGCGATCGTGAAAAAGAAATACTTGAAATGCTGGTGCAGGGAAATTCATATAAAATGATCGCTGCAAAAAGCAATATCGTTGTCGATACTGTAAAGAAACATCTCCGTAACATCTACAGTAAACTTCATGTAAGCTGCGGCACCGAAGCTGTAGCAAAAGCACTGCAACATAAGATCGTAAAAATCGACTAGTAAACCTCCTTACACAAAAAGGTAATTGACAGGTAACAACTTGTTTTTCAACTTTACTGCAAATTGTAAACAATGAAAAACGGATCAACTGCAGTACCTATTTTATCATTCTTGTTTCTGCTCTTATTTGCTTCAACTTCTGCAACAAGCCAAACACTTGGCGACCGTGTTAAACGAAAAGTAAATGACCGTGTAAACAGGAAAGTGGATGAAGCTATTGACAAGGGTCTTGATAAAACCGAAGAAGGAATTAAAAAAGGCACCACAAAAAAGGATGAGAAAACCACCGATAAAAAAAGTTCATCAGCAAAAGGTGATACAACAAGTCCTGCAGGAAGCAAATCATTCTCCGATTTTATTCCTGGTGGCAGAGTATTATTTGAAGATCGTTTTGAAAAAGATGCTGAAGGTGATTTTCCTGCAAAATGGAATACAAACGGCAGTGGCCGTATATCAACAATTGATGGGAAAGATGGTAAGTGGTTAGAAATAGCACATGGTTCAGTAGTGCATCCTGTTTTGAACAAACCACTACCTGAGAACTGTACCATTGAGTTTGATCTTTTTTTAATGAAACAGGGCGAACGTAACACACCATTCATTCAATTTGGGTTTACACCGGTAAAGAATATTCTGAAAGAAGATCTGTTTTACCGTGATAAATTTTACACCACCATCTGGCATTACAGTGATGCGAATGAGAAGCTGATCGAGTACGGCTTTAAAGATCCTACCGGAACAAAGAATGATTTTCCCATTCTGTCATACACAAATAAAATTCTGCATGTAAGCATTGCCGTAAACAAAGCAAGAGTGCGTGTGTATCTCGATAAAACAAAGATCATTGATCTGCCAACTGCACTAACAACTGATCTGCGGAATACATTTTATCTCTGTAATGGAACCGTAATACCTGCTTCTGAAATTGGAATGTTTGTGAGCAACCTTCGTATTGCATCAGGCGATGTTGATGCAAGAAGTTTATTGGTAAAAGATCTGTTGGAAAAAGGAAAAGCATCAACCAATGAAATTCTGTTTGATGTTAATAAAGACATCATCAAAAAAGAATCATTTGTTATTATCAACCAGATAGGTGAAGCATTGAAAAGTAATCCAACGTTGAAAATAAAGATCGTTGGTCATACAGATGGTGATGGTAAACCTGCTGATAATCTTTCTTTATCTAAACGCAGGGCAGAGGCTGTAAGCAGTTATCTCATCAATAATTTTGGTATTGATGAAGATCGTATTTCAACAGAAGGTAAAGGAGCATCTGTACCTGTTGCGGCAAATACAACAGCTGAAGGAAAAGCAAAGAACAGGCGTGTTGAATTTATTAAACAGTAAACAAATTACAATTATGAAGCAGATCTGTTATTTGCTGTTATTTGTTTGCCTGACTGTTGCAGCAAATGCGCAAAAAACACCTACTGAAGCAGACCGTATGCTGCAGACGTTGAAGCAAAGTGGAATGGTAAAGCAAGAGGGCAATCATCTCACGTTTAAAGTGAAGAAAGCAAGTGATACACCACAGATCAAAATGATGTATGGTGCTTTTTTCAGCAGTGATAAATGGACGATTGGTTTTGATGTGGATGGAAAATATTTTGACAGCAAGAAACCGGTGAAACCCAATCCATCAGAGCTGTTTACAAAAACACCTAAAAAAGATGAACCTGTTTACGTAGCCCAGCAACCAACAGCTACATTCAACGGAAGGCTCGCAACTGCCGATGAAATATTCATCCAGAATGGTGCATTTCTTATTCGTTCGGCACGGGATTATCGTTATCTCACCATTCGTGATGAATTTCCTGCAAGCCATTCACCTGTTTTTTTGAACTCTTATCTTGATAAACCCAATCAGCAATGGTGGAAATTTATTCCTGCTGGTGATGGTTATTATAAAATACAATCAGAAAGCGGGTTGTTTCTTACCCACAATCTTGTGCCGGTGATGGAGCCTGCTGATGGAACTGATAAGCAACTGTGGAAGTTGTTTGATACACCGGATGGTTTTTATAATATTCAAAATAAAACCAACGTCTATCTCCATCTTCATGAAAGACGTAATAAAGAAAATGCTGTTGTTGCTTTCAACAGGACAAATAATACTGTCGAACAAAAATGGCATTTACTTAAATGGACGAATGATGGAAGACGTGTTACAAGATTTGTTCCCGAAACACACGCATTTCGTTTCACCAATGGATTCAGGGGAGAAGATATTATACGCTGGGGTGGATTATGTGGAGGAATGGTTTATACGGCGATGGATTATTTCAGACACAATATCCCCATTCCATTGCAAACTTATATGCCTGCTAACAGAACTCCGTTGCAATCTTATATTTATCAACGGCAGAATCATGCTATCTGGGATGTAAACAGCAGCTGGACAGATCTTGAGGTTTCATACAACACAAGAGGTGGTGAATTATTTCGCTGGGGAATTGAAAATACAGGAAGCGGAAGACTGAAAGAATTCAGAGATGCAATTGATGCAGGAAATTTTAAACCATTAGGATTATTTGCAGGTGGTGTTCGTGGAAAAGATAATGTTGATGGAGGAAGACATGTGGTGCTTGGAATTGGATATGCACTTGGTCGTTATGGATCCGATATTAATGGTCATGCAGAAGATGTAAAGTTTTTTGTTTACAATCCCAATAGTGGCAATGTTCTTCGCACGTTGGTACCCGACAGATTGGGGCAATGTTTTTTTGAAGTGGAAACAGGTTATGCATGGCGTACTTATTTTGTAAATAACAGGTACGATGGAGGTCATGCACCACCAAGAGATATTCCCAATTTTCCTGAAGGAGAAGCAGAAGGATCTGTGAGACATTTGTATGCAACATTTGAAACAGGTGGTGATGATTTGCGTGGCGGTAATGATAATGTAAGTATCACCATTGCGTATACCGATGGAAGTTCGCAGGTGTTTAGCAATGTAAACAATGGTGCACGTTGGGCCGATCATACTTCTCAAACTGTTCATTTGGAATTGAACAGAGCTGTAAGAAAGCAAGACATCAGAAATTTTATGATCACAGTAAGTTTTGGAAGCGATCTTTCAAGTGATGATTGGAATTTAGACAGGTTTACTGTTTCAAGTGGGCATGGCGGTGTTTGGTATGCATGGGCTGATCCTCCTTCAGGTTCACAATACGTTTATCGTTTTCAAGGAGATCAAAGAACGATCAGACATGTGGTATGGACACGTTAACAAACTATATCTTGTAATGAATAAGCCGATGAAAATGAAACTGACCTTTTCTGCCTTTTTGCTTTTGTGTTTCGTAAGTGTTTATGCACAACCTCCACGTCGTGATACAGCATTCGGCAGTGGTCCGCATGCTGCTTATTTGCGTTCGGTTGTACGGGCTGATGTATTGGAGGGACGTTCTATGCCTGAAACAATTTCGCCAACAGGTCAAAAAATTTGTTTTGACAAACTGATGAAAGTAAAATCAGTAACAGGAAGAGGCACCGGGGTTACCTGTGTTTATCTTGATACAAGAACAGGTATTATAGGATACACACCGCTTAAGCCTGGGACCGATGCAGCTTGCGATATTAAACAGGATGATCCAAACTTTGTTTTCAGTGTCATCGGACTAAAAGGAAATGTTTACAATTATCGCAACAACAAAAAGAAAAATACAATTGAACATTGGGTACAAACATCAAACAGTGCAACGTACCAATATGAGTTTGTAAGTACAGGCGGCAATGCACCTTTGCGCAAAAAAGCAGAACGAAGAGATTATTGCGATGGTAAAATAAAAGCACAATTGTATAAGGTTGATGGAAAACCAACGGAGTGGTATCTCTTTGGCAAACAATTACCGGATGAAGTGTTGATGCAGCCTAAAAAGTTTCTGGGTAGTATGGCGGTTGGCTACCAGTATTCCGATAAAGGCTTGTTCATCATTATGCAAATGACAAGTGCAGGTATCGATTCAAAAATACTTTCGCTTGAGGAAGTAAATGTATGTTTTGATCCTTCCCGTTTTAAAGTATTTGAAGATGAGCAGGTGCAGAAAATGCGGCAAAGCATTCAACGTCAGCGGGAGAAAATTACAAGAGAAGAAGGAAAGCCCGAACAATCTCCGGCTTGCCAGAGTAAGAAAACAGTTTTGCTCAATTACCAGAAGCAATCATTGAACAGGCAAGAAGAAAACATGCAGGAAGCAAGAATTGGCAACAGCATGCAAAACATTCGTACGCAAAAGGCGCAGGCGGATCTTATGAATTATGATGATGCAATACAAACGTTGATCTATGAAACCGAACTGAAGCTATGTAGGGCAGAGCAAAGATTAAATGAGATGGGTGAGCAAACCCCGGCAAGCAGCAGGCAAAAGCAACAGGAAAAAATTAGCTGTTTAAACAGGCAACTTGTTACGCAAAGAAGCACACAGCAAACATTTCAACGGATCAATACACAATACCGGAACGAACCAGGTAGGCAATACAGCGAAAAAGCAAAAGCAATGATGCGGGCAGTTGTGGGTTGTGATTAATAATATTAATGAAAGTAGTTTCATCAATAATCCCGCAAGAAATAAACATTCATCAAATCTTTTCACCATTTTGGTCAATACTTGCACTATTCATCTTCGGAATGAACTTCACTAATGTAATAATGTGTAATGTTTTCCCAGATTTTTCTTAATTATTTGAACGTTTTTCGGCATAGCGTTTGAACCTTTGAGATATTAAGATTACTCAACAAAATTTATTTTATGGGAAGTGAGATAAAAGATCTTCAACAGGTTGAAGCAAGTAAAAAAATTAAGCAAATGGTAGATGATGCAGATATTGGATTATTAACAACAGATCTTACCAGTTTGCCATTAAAGGCGAGACCAATGTCGAGACAAAAAGTGGATGATGATGGAACCATCTGGTTTTTTAGTCATAAGGATAGCGACAAGAATCATGACATTGACAAAGACAGCAGGGTACAGCTATTTTACTCTAATAAAGGCAGCATGGAATACCTCAGTCTTTACGGTACCGCCGAAATAATACAGGATGCTGCAATGGCGAAAGAATTATGGTCAGCTCCTGCCAAAATTTGGTTTAAAGATCCTGATGATCCTAACCTTACAATTCTTAAAGTGATTCCGGAAGATGGTTATTATTGGGATACAAAAGATGGTAAAATAGTTTCCTTATTCAAAATGGTAGTAGGTGCTGTTACCGGTAAAGAAATGGACGGAAGTATAGAAGGCAAAATAAAATCTTAAACTAAAAGGCTCCGGAATTCCGGAGCCTTTTAGTTTATCCCATATTATGAAACACCTTCTGCACATCATCATCCTGCTCAAGGCGTTCAATTAATTTACTGATATCTTCAGCCTGTTCATCAGTAACAGGAACAGTAGTAGTCGGGATCCATTCAAGTTCTGCACTTAATGGTGTAATGCCTTTATCTTCCAATGCTTTTTGCATGTTACCAAAATCGGCAAATGCACAACGAACTACCAATACATCTTCACCATTTTCACCGGTGCCTTCCCCCAATTCTTCCAAACCAAAATCGATCAGCTCCAGTTCCATATCTTCTGCATTCAAACCTTCAGGTTTTAATTTAAACACACCCATCTTCTTAAACTGGAACGATACTGATCCGCTGTTACCCAATGTGCCACCGCCTTTATTGAAATGACTTTTTACATTCGCTACTGTACGCACATGGTTGTCGGTTGCTGTTTCAACAAGAATGGCTACACCATGCGGTGCATAACCTTCATACAAAATTTCATCGTAGTTAATGAGTTCTTTGCCTTGCGCTCTTTTAATAGCAGCTTCCACACGGTCCTTCGGCATACCCACACTACGGGCATTTTGAAAGCAACGACGGAGGGCAGCATTTGTTCCGGGGTCGGGGCCACCTGCTTTCACGGCAATCACAATTTCTTTACCAATACGGGTAAACTGTTTGGCCATGCGGTCCCAACGGGCAAACATGGTACTCTTTCTAACTTCAAAAATCCGTCCCATTTGTTTATTGATTAGGGCGCAAATTTAGTGTAATGCATGTAAACAAAAAACGCCCCGCTTATTAGCGGGGCGTTTTTACAAAATAAAAAATTGATTAATCTTTTTTGTTACGCTCAAAATCAGAAGCGTGTGGTAGTATCTCACTAAAGTTTTTGAGTTTACTGTGGTGGCGGCTGTACAAAAAGTACACAACTAAACCAACAGCCATCCAGCCAAATGCCACTTTCAGTGTTTGTGCATCAAGCGCTACGATCATACCTGTACAGATAAGAGCGCCTAATGTAGAAACAACTGGTACAAGAGGAGCTTTAAACGGACGTTCAATGTTCGGTGATTTTACCCTTAATATCCAAACACCAATACTTACAAGCACAAATGCAAACAGAGTTCCGAAGCTTGTTAAGTCACCGGCTACACTACCCGGAACGAAGGCAGCAAATAGGCCTACAAAAATGAATAAGATCCAGTTAGCCTTATATGGTGTTCTGTATTTTGGATGCAATTCGCCAAATGCTTTTGGTATCAATCCATCATTACTCATAGTATAGAAGATACGGCTTTGGCCCATCAACATTACCAGGATAACAGAAGAGAAACCTGCAAGAATTGCAACTGTAACACTGGTTCCAAGCCACTCATATCCTTTCATATAGGTTTGAATAGCATAGGCAACCGATGCTTCTTTACCGGCTGTATTAAACTCGGTGTAATTAGCAACACCGGTAAGTACGTGTCCAAATAAAATGTATAAGATGGTACACACAACCAGCGATCCAAGGATACCAATCGGCATGTCTCTTTTCGGATTTTTAGCTTCTTGTGCGGCAGTACTTACAGCATCAAAACCAATAAATGCAAAGAACACAATAGCAGCACCACCTAATACACCGCCCCATCCCCATTTGAAGAAGCCTTCGTGACCTAACGTTCCTTCAGGGATCATATAAGGGGTATGATTTTCAGGCTTAATGAACTGCCAGCCAAATCCAATGAATAATAAAACGATCGCCACCTTTACAAATACAATGATCATATTTACAAAAGCCGATTCCTGCGATCCTTTTATTAATAAAAGCGTGAGTAATAAAAGGATGATCAATGCAGGGGCATTCATAATACCTTTCGTTACTTCTACTGTTTGAGCAAGGTTGGCTGGTAGAGCTTCAAATTGCCGCTCACTCAAAACAAGCACACCATCTTTAACTGATTTCGCCGCATCCGGCATAACAGCAACAATTTGATTGACCGCATCGCCTGTCACTTTATGTAAAGCTTCAAAAGGGGAGTGGCACCATTCATACGGTATCGATCCTCCCAATAAATTATTCAGGTATTCACTCCAGGCTATGGATACAGTTGCAGCACCAAGAGCATATTCCATGATCAATGCCCAACCAATAATCCAGGCAATTAATTCGCCCATGGTAGTGTAACTGTATGCATATGCACTACCTGCAATGGGAATCATTGCAGCAAATTCAGCATAACATAAACCGGCAAACGCACAACCTATTGCTGCCACAACAAATGAAAGTGTAACGGCCGGACCGGCAGCCTGTCCTGCAGCTGCAGCTGTACGAACAAACAGCCCTGCTCCAATGATGGCACCAATACCCAGCGCCACCAAATTACCTGCTCCCAGGGTACGTTTCAAGCCTTTTCCTTCGGCTTGGGCAAGCATTTGATCTAATGGTTTCTTTGCAAATAAACTCATACTTGATTGGTTATAGATTTTAATGTACTAACAGTAATAAGCTGGAAAAATAGAGATTTATTGTAAATAACCATCAAAAGATTTATTAACGGTTTAGCGGCGCTTCTGTGCAACCCGAAAGCCGTATATTGCGGCACATAATTATAAAGCATGGGTAAGGGAAATCGTTTAACTATATATATCCTTGTGGCAATGGCCTTGGGTATCCTGGTTGGATATATTGTTCATGTAAGTGCTTCGACCGAAACAATACAAAGTTTTTCAAAGAACATCAAACTGCTCAGCAGTATTTTTATCCGTCTTGTGCAAATGATCATTGCACCACTTGTGTTTGCTACATTGGTGGTAGGTATTGCTAAACTCGGAGATCTGAAAGCGGTTGGCAGAGTAGGTGGCAAAGCCTTGCTTTGGTTTATTACTGCATCACTCGCTTCTTTATTATTGGGGATGTTATTGGTGAATGTATTTAAGCCGGGTGCATATATCGATCTCAGCCAGGCCGATACTGAAGGTGTAAAAGACCTGATGACAAAAACATCAACCTTTTCAATACAGAATTTTGTTGAGCATATTATTCCCAGGAGTTTGTTTGAAGCGATGGCATCAAATGAGATTTTACAGATCGTTGTTTTCTCAATTTTCTTTGGTGTGGCAGCTGCAGCTATTGGTGATTATACAAAACCATTGATAAAAGCGCTTGATGTTGCATCACACATCATTTTAAAGATGGTGAATTATGTCATGAATTTTGCGCCTATAGGTGTATTCGGTGCATTGGCAGCTGTTGTAGCTGCAAAAGGATTGGGCATTTTCCAGTTTTATCTTATTTACTTTTTATACTTCTTGTTAGGGATTGCAATTCTGTGGCTTATTTTAATAGGAGTTGGATTTTTAATTCTTGGTCCACACCGCATGAAAACGTTATTGCGACGTATTGGCGGGCCATTACTTATTGCGTTTAGTACAACCAGCAGTGAAGCAGTATTTCCAAAACTCACAGAAGAACTGGAGCGTTTTGGTTGCAAGGATAAAATTGTTGCATTTGTATTGCCGCTTGGTTATTCATTTAACCTCGATGGCAGTATGATGTATATGACGTTTGCAAGTTTGGCTATAGCACAGGCGTATGGTATACATCTCGACCTCGGTACACAGCTTGTGATGTTACTTGTGTTAATGCTTACCAGTAAAGGCATTGCCGGTGTCCCACGTGCATCGTTGGTGGTGGTGTTGGCAACATGCGCCATGTTTAATATTCCGCCCGAAGGCGTAGCACTTATTCTTCCCATCGATCACTTCTGCGATATGTTCCGCAGTGCAACCAATGTTGTTGGTAATGCATTGGCTACATCTGTTGTAAGCAAATGGGAAGGGGAGTTACACGATGGACATGGGCATCATCATGATCACGGCCATCACGATCATTCACACACTGCCTGATCTTAATAAACGAACAGGACAACTATAAAAAGGATAAATCGAAAATGAACAAAAGTTTGATCAAGGTATTGATGTTATTTATTGCAACACTTGCAACTACAAAGCTCTCTGCACAGAATCAAGTGAATGTGCGTGTGTTCAATCAATATGAAGCACCAGCCGATAAATTTACGGTTGATGGTGTAGAATATGCAACCACAAAAGACGGGACCATTACGCTTACCATTAATGCAACGGACTCTGTTACGTTTGCTGGTAAGGAATATGAAGCAAAGAAATTTGCGGTTGCTGATTTGAAAGAGGGGATGACAATTGAATTGTACAAAAATTTCACCTGGAAAGATATTCTTAACCCAATGTTCTATATTAAATATGGTGGGTTGTGGTTATTGCTTTTCATCATTTTTGCTGAAACAGGTTTGTTGTTCGGGTTCTTTTTACCGGGCGACAGTTTATTATTCGTTGCAGGTATTTACAGCAGCAATCTTGCACGTGAATTTTTAAAAGTTGTTGGGCTTGGAGGTGTGCAGAACGAATGGTTTGAGCTATTGGTACTCTGCGCTCTTATTTCCACAGCTGGTATATTAGGAAATCTTGTTGGTTACTGGACAGGTCGCAAGGTTGGTCCTGCCATGTATAACTGGAAAGATAATTTTCTCTTTAAACAACGTTACCTGCATGAAGCGCATGATTTTTATGACAAGCATGGCGGTGGTGCTATTGTGTTTGCAAGGTTTCTTCCGTTCATCCGCACCTTTGCACCCATTGTAGCAGGTATTGTAGGTATGGATCGCAAGAAGTTTGTTTTTTATAACGTAATAGGATGTGTAGCATGGGTGGTGAGTATGATCTTTGCCGGACACTTTTTGCAGATATGGGTGAAAAATCAATTTGGCATTGAACTGAAAGATAAACTTGAGTTGATCGTGATCATCATCATTGCTGTAACAACGGCTCCTGTATTCTGGAAGTTTTTCTTCGGTAAAAAAGCGGAGAAGCCGAAGCCAAAAAACGATTGATATTTCTTGCTTATGACCAACCAAAAAGAGCATTCAATTTTTTCCCTTGCTGTAGTTGTAGCAGCCTTGGGTTACTTCGTTGATATTTATGATCTGTTGTTGTTCACAATTGTGCGTGAACCAAGTATTGTTGGTATTGGCATTGATAAAACTGATACTGCTGCTATGATCGCTGCCAGTACCAGGATCATCAACTGGCAAATGGTTGGTTTACTCATTGGTGGAATTTTATGGGGCACCTTAGGTGATAAGAAAGGACGGCTGAGTGTACTCTTCGGTTCTATTCTTTTATACTCCATTGCAAATTTTGTAACTGGTTTTGTGCAAACAGTAGATCAATATGCATATGCCCGTTTTGTTGCAGGTCTTGGTTTAGCTGGCGAACTTGGTGCAGGGATAACATTGGTTAGCGAATTACTTCCAAAGAATAAACGTGGTGTCGGCACATCGTTAGTTGCAGGCATTGGTTTGTTTGGAGCCGTGTTTGCCTACTTCACATTTCAATACACACAAGATTGGCGGTTATGCTATAAAATAGGCGGAGGCTTAGGTATCGGTTTGTTGTTGCTTCGTGTAAGTGTTGCCGAAAGTGGTATGTTCAAGGAACTAAAGCAAACCAATGTAAGCCGTGGTAATGTGTTGATGTTCTTTAATAATGCTTCCCGGTTCAGAAAATACATGCTTGCCATTTTAATTGGCTTGCCAACATGGTATGTGATCGGTGTGCTTGTAAATCTCAGTAACCGTTTTGCCAACGAATTTTATGGCGCCTCAAAAATAGATAGTGGTCGTGCAATTATGTTTGCCTATGCTGCAATTGCAACAGGCGATATATTAATTGGTCTTGTAAGTCAGTATTTCAAAAGCAGGAAGAAAGCATTGTACCTATTTTATGGCTTCACCATTATTGGTTTAGTGTTATTCTTTTCTCCACTCAATAACAGTGACGTAGCAATGTATTCCATTTGTGCATGGCTTGGTTTCAGCACAGGCTTCTGGGCAATTTTTGTAACAATGGGTGCAGAGCAGTTTGGTACAAATCTGCGTGCAACAGCTGCTACAACTATTCCGAATATGGTGCGTGGTGCACTGCCACTGATCAATCTGATGTTCCTCAATCTGTTTCAGAAAAACTGGGGATGGGGTTTAACAAAAAGTGGAATCACTACTGGTGTAATTGTGATGGCGATCACTTTAGTGGCAGCTTATTTTACACAGGAGACATTTCACAAGGATCTTAATTATATTGAAGGCGAAGAAATGCTACCTTAAGCTGATAGTTCATGGTTGATAGTTAATAGTTAAAGGCATCCATGAACCATTATCCATTAACTATGAACTTTACAATATGAAATTCCTGGTCATCCGTTTCAGCTCCATTGGTGATATTGTATTTACAACACCCGTTGTACGTTGTTTAAAACAACAGGTGCCCGATGCAGAAGTGCATTACCTCACCAAATTCAGTTTTCACAAAGTAATTGCGGGCAATCCGTACGTGGATAAATTCTATTATCTCAACAACGATTGGGATCTGTTAATGCATGAACTGAAGGAAGAAAAGTATGATTACATCATCGACCTTCATCATAACCTGCGTACACTGCGAATTAAACGTACACTGAAAGTAAAAGCATTCTCCTTCAATAAACTGAACATTCAAAAGTTCCTGCTTACAAATTTCAAGATCAACCTGATGCCCGACGTGCATATTGTTGATCGGAATTTTGAAACTGTCAAATCATTTGGCGTAAAGAACGATGGCAAGGGAATGGATTATTTTATTCCGAAGGATGAAGAAATAAAACAAGGCGATCTGCCACATTCACATTCGCTTGGTTATGTAGCCATCGTTATTGGTGCGGCTCATTTTACGAAACGATTGCCGGTTGAAAAATTGCAGAAGCTCTGTGCTTCCTTACATCATCCCATTGTACTACTGGGCGGACCTGATGATAAAACAGCAGGGGATGCTATTGCTGCTATTGATCCGATCAAGATTTACAATGCCAGCGGCAAATTTTCTATTAATGAAAGTGCTGATCTTGTGCGGAAAGCCAAGCTTGTAATCTCGCATGATACAGGATTGATGCATATTGCTGCTGCATTAAAGAAACCTGTTATTGCTGTTTGGGGAAACACCATGCCGTTGTTGGGTGTTGCTCCTTATTATGGTAATGCGCCTGTACTTACTACAAAGTTTGAAGTAGAAAAACTTAGTTGCCGCCCCTGTTCAAAAATTGGCAGAGATAAATGTCCCAAAAAACATTTCAAATGCATGATGTTGCAGGATGTGGAAGCCATTGCAGCAACAGCACAGGCATGGGCTAAGGAATTACGTTGATCATACGCCAACTACTACCATACTCCCGCAGAGATTTGTATTTTTAGCAAATGGGTAAATACCTGTTGCTTTCTCTCTGTTTCTTTCCTGTGCTTACCTTACGTGCACAGCAACAGCCGTTTTACGAAACACTTACTGAAAAAGATGGCTTGTCCGATAACAGGGTTACCTGTTTTTTAAAGGATAAAACAGGTTATTTATGGGTGGGCACACGTAACGGACTTAACCGTTACAATGGTTACAACTTCACTGTTTTTTATCCACGTGTAAATGAATTATCAAATGAAGTGATCAATGATCTTGCTGAAGATAATAATGGAAAGATATGGGTGGCCACTGCAAATGGATTGAACCGTTACGATCCTGTTACAAAACAGTGGTTCACGTTTTATGCGAGAGGAACAGACTCATCAACATTTCTTCTCAATCCAAATGTGTGGAGTTGTTATGTTGATCAGAGCAATGAAGTTTGGATGGCACCTGATGGGCGTGGCTTATCTGTATACAATAACAAAACACAAAAGCTACGTCACTATCCCTGGCGAGTTGCAGTGAATACCTTGCTGCCGCAATATTACAACCGCTATGCTTCAGTAATAAAAATTGTTGCGAAGAATGAGAATGAATTTTGGCTTGGCACAACATTGGGGTTATTCAGTTTTAATAAACAGAGCGGAAAGTATACATTGGTTGGCACAGGTTATTATGGCGATTTTATAGATCTTGTTTATGATCAGCAAAACAGGAAAGTATATTTAACAGCTGCCCAGGAAAAACTTTTCTGTTATGACGAACGATTGAATGAATACAAACAATTGCAACCAAGCGAGCTTCCTTATCCTTCGAGATTTTTTTCCACACCTGCTGATCACTACATCTGGCTTGGTACAGAAAATGGAATGTTGTTTATCGATACGAAAACAACGAATGCTTTTTTGCAAAAACATATTGCCCAATTATCTTCGTCACTTGCAGAAGGATCGGTGCAAACCATCTATCATGATTCAACCGGCATCAGTTGGATCGCATCAAACAACGGCATTGTAAAATTCGATCGCAAGAATCAACAGTCTTCTTTTCTTCCGTTGATTAATGTTACATACCAGGTAAGCAATAATCCAATGGGCGGGGTGTATCATGATAAAAAAAATGACCGCTATTTTGTTGCGAGCTCGGATAGTACTGCGGTGTTTATTATTACCCGTAAAACAGGAGCTATTCAAAAAATTACCGTTGACGATAAAGGGGAACGACTCGACAGGTGTTACAATGTTTGCGCCGACCGTACAGGAAAGATATGGTTGCTCACAAAAAATGCAGTGTATGCGCTAAACGAACAAACAAACAAGTTTGAAATTTTTCCGACACCATCAGCAGGAGCAGGAATAAGTTTCCGGGATATGGTGCAGGATGAAAAAGGGAATTACTGGTTCTCAAGTTTTCATGGCAAACTTTATTATTATGATGCATCGCTGAAGAAGTACATCATACCCGGTAATGACTCGATTCGCTTCAAAGGTATTGTTGCAAGTACTGCTCTTTTTTCTGATACAATAAATCATTGTGTTTGGATAGGTACATTCAGCCACGGTATTTATAAATATGATCTGCTCACAACTAAGGTTACATTATACAGCGAAACAAGTGATGCGCCTGATTATACTGATCTTAACCTTGTGCATGATTTTGCACAGGATGCTTCAGGCAGAATATGGGTTGCAACACATTCTGGAGGATTGTACTACTCAAATAAAGGCCAGCCGGTAAACGAATTCTTTACACGCCTCAGCATGAAAGATGGCTTGGTGAGTAATAATATTTATGCACTTAGTTATGGCGATTCATTGTTGTGGGTGATGTCGGGCAAACATATCAGCGCTATCAATACTTATTCCATGAAAGTGCTGCCTCCTTTTTCACGAGAGGAGATGTTTAGTTTTTCTTCCTTCTCGTCGGATGAGATCATTCCTCATTATACGGCTTATGATCAGCAAAGGAAAGAATTACTGGTGGGAGTTGGCGGCGGCTTACTATTTCTAAAAAATGGAGCTAAGCCAGCTCAACCAAAATTTCCTTTGGTCTTATCGTCACTAAAAGTGAATGACAAGTTATATACTGATAGCATTTTCAGGGACAATAGTCAAGTGTCATTCGCTTCACCTGTGAGGCAAATAGTATTTAATTTTTCCGCACTACAGTTTTCTTTGCCGTCGTTGAACAAGTATGAGTACATGTTAGAAGGTTATAATAACGAATGGGAAGAGGCTGTTAACATTAACTCGTTAAGTTATCAAAATCTTCCCCCGAAAAATTATCGTTTCCGGCTAAGAGCGAAAAGTCATGCGGGTGCAACGTCGTTGCAGGAAGCTGTATTCTCATTCACTGTTGATCCGTTCTTTTGGCAAACATGGTGGTTCAGGTTATTATGTTTATTGGCAGTTACAGCTATTGTTTATGGCATATATCGTTACCAGTTAAATAAAAAACTGGAGGTTGAGCGATTAAGACATCGTATTTCAAGAGATCTGCACGATGATATTGGTTCTGCTCTCACAACAATTAATGTGCTGAGTAAGGTGGCACTTAATAAAGGGGATGATCAAAAAAGTATAGAAGGGTATCTCACACGCATTAAAGATTCGGCACAACAAACAATGGAAAGTATGAGTGATATTGTTTGGGCGATCAATCCCACAAACGATTCGCTTGAAAGTATGCTGGTTCGCATGAAAGAGTATGCTGCTGAGTTGTGTGAAGCAAGAGGTATTGAACTGGCTTTTGATGCCGATGAAAATATAATGAGCCGTAAACTTGATGTTACTTACCGTAAGAATATTTTTCTAATATTTAAAGAAGCAGTGAACAATGCAGTGAAATACAGCAACTGTAAAAGACTGTTGATTGTATTGTCAATAAAGCCCGATCACAAACTGCATTTGTCAGTAAAGGACAATGGTAACGGGTTTGCAGATATAAAAAAGATTTCGGGGAATGGATTGCACAATATGCAATCTCGTGCGAAAGAACTGGGCGGAGAGCTAAAGATAAAAACAGCAAGAGGTGATGGTACAACTATTGAACTGTTCTTACCCATCACCTGAATTGGGGTTAAGGAATCATTCTTACTTTATTAACTTGTGAAACAGATGGTAAAAAAAATCATCATATTTGAGGACAACAACGGTTTACGCAAAGGGCTCGAGGAATTGCTTCAACTTACAGATGAGTTTGTAGTGATTTCTGCTCATGATAATTGCATGCAGGCTGAACAGCAGGTGAAGGAAAGTATTCCCGATGTTATTTTAATGGATATTGATATGCCTGGCCGGACAGGTATTGAAGCAGTAAAAGTCATCCGTTCCTTCAACAAAGAAGTACAAATCATTATGCTTACCGTTTTTGACGACAGTACTCATGTCTTTGATGCGATATGTGCAGGTGCTTCAGGTTACCTGTTAAAGAAAAATGTTTCGGAGAAATTAATTCCTTCCATCAAAGAAGTGTTAGATGGTGGTGCACCCATGAGTCCGTCTATTGCCAAAATGGTGGTGAACTCAATGCAACAATCACCTGCAGCGAATATTTATAATTTCAACGAGAAGGAAAAAGTGATCCTTTCGCTCTTATGCAAAGGCAACAGTTATAAAATGATTGCTGATGAAACAGGTTATGCATTTGAAACGATCAGATCTTATATCAAAAAAATTTATGAGAAGCTTCAGGTACACTCTGCTACAGAAGCTGTGAGCAAAGCAATTAAGGAACGTCTTGTATAGTTGTAGTTGCTTATTTAATATGTTTTCCCGTCCATTCGCCTTCTTTGTTAAACACATTGAATCCTGCATTTGAATCGGAGCAGATATAGTCTCCCGTCCAATTACCATCCATATCAAAATGGTTATAGGTTCCTTGCGGAGTAAGTACGTAGTAACATGTCCATACTCCTTTTACATCAAAACAAATTAACACATCTCGTGATGGCCTTGTAATGTATCCGATCAAGTTATCTTTTTCATTATAGATATACAGTCCTTTCCACGAACCGCTTGTTGGGTATAGATGTTTATACATTAACGGGCTGAGCAGTTGATTCTTTAAGGGGTTAATGGATGGGTTTACTTTTGGGTTGATCGTTTTATTTTCTACCGGATTAATCTCATTATTTAAAATTGGATTTATGTTGCTGTTCATCTTGGGATTAATACCGTGATTAGTTTGCGGATTAATAGAGGGGTTGTGCCCCGGGCTTATGTTAAGATCAATTTTTGGATTATGTAATTGGGGCGGTTGTTGTGCAAGAACCGTTGCTGTATGCAGCAAAATCAAAATCAGAGTTAACCAAAAAGCATGTGGAGTTCTCATAACCAAAATTTAAGTTGCGCCAATAGTGCAAATTGTTAGCGTGTAGGTTAATAACAGGAGAGATTGGAAAAAGGAGTGATTTTCACAGGATGGTTAGTGCGTATAAATATACCTATTAAAAAGTGAAGTTAAAAGCATTGGTATATGCAAATACAGTGTTTTCTGTAGATTATATAAAAAAGTCCCGAAATTCTGTAATACTTACAGTCTTTCGGGACGGCTTTACGTTAAGATATTTTTATTAATTATAATGTTTTCAAAACATCATTCATATTTCTTACTGCATCTGCACTTTTATTAAAGAGAGCTTGCTCATCAGCATTCAATTCAAAGTCGAGAATTTTTTCCCAACCGTTACGGCCAATTGTAACAGGAACGCCTAAGCAAATATCTTTCTGTCCATATTCACCTTCCAAAGCAACACAGCAGGTAAAGAGTTTCTTTTCATCACGCAGAATGCTTTCAACCAATGCAGCTCCTGCAGCACCCGGTGCATACCATGCAGATGTACCGATCAATGCTGTAAGTGTAGCACCACCAACCATTGTGTCTTTAATGATCTTCTCTTGTTGTTCTGCACTTAAGAATTTTGTTACGGGCACGCTGTTCCAGGTTGCCATGCGCATCAAAGGTATCATGGTTGTGTCGCCATGTCCACCAACAACTACTGCATTCAAATCAGAAGGAGAGCAACCCAAATGTTGGCTCAGTTGATATTTAAAGCGGCTGCTGTCGAGCGTGCCACCCATACCAATGATGCGGTTCTTTGGTAAACCGGTTGAAGTTAATGCCAGGTATGTCATCGTATCCATTGGGTTACTGATGATGATGATGATGGCATTGGGAGAAAATTTCAAAATGTTTTCGCAAACAGATTTTACAATGCCTGCATTTACACCAATCAATTCTTCACGTGTCATGCCGGGCTTACGTGGTAAACCTGAAGTGATCACTACTACGTCACTGTTTGCGGTTTTGCTGTAATCGTTCGTGCTGCCCACGATCTTGGTATCAAAACCAAGCAGGGTAGCAGTTTGCATCATATCCTGGGCCTTACCTTCAGCAACGCCTTCTTTGATATCAAGCAACACAAGTTCAGAGCACAATTCTTTACGGGCAATATTATCAGCACAGGTTGCACCCACGGCACCAGCACCTACAACAGTAACTTTCATGGATCAATCAATTTAAATTAAGAATGAAAAATTTTTAATGCGGCAAAGGTATTGGAGGAACGGCGAAATGTCAAAACAGGAATTACTATCTTTAATAAAACCAAAAACAACCCAATATGATCATTGTCTATGTTATCCTGGGCATCATTGCTCTTGTTTTACTGGTTGCAGCTGTATTGCCCGGTAAATACCTTGTTGAAAAATCAACGGTCATTAGCAGGCCAACGGCAGAAGTGTATAACAAAATTGCTGATCTTCATCATTACCGTGATTGGAATCCTTGGGCAAAAACTGACCCCGATGCGCAAACAACCATTACCGGTGAGCCCATGCACGTGGGACATAAGTATTACTGGAACGGGAAAAAAGTGGGCGAGGGTAGTTTAACTGTTCGTTCAACCGTACCAAGCAAAGCCATCAATTTCGATCTGGTATTTTTAAAACCATTTAAATCGCAGGCAATTGATGCATGGGATTTTACCGAAGTAGATGGAGGAACAAAAGTTGTATGGCGCAACAGCGGTGCATTTCCTTTTCCTGTTGCACGGTTGATGGGTCCGTCAATCACTAAACAACTCAATGCACAATTTGAAGACGGGTTACGTAACCTGAAAGAAATGTGTGAAAAATAAGAAGGCTGTTTCCAACCTTGCCATTACTGATATTGATCAGTTGTTGTGAAAGTTTGGATACGGTGAGAATTTAAGCAAGGCCGGTCAATTATTTGGCCGGCCTTGTTTTGTCAATCAGTTAACAAAACAGTTGAAAATAAATTTGGAGGTCTACGAAAAAACCGTAGCTTTACGAAAAATTCGTAGATATGCTCGAAAAACTCACACAGCAGGAAGAGGAAGCCATGCAGGCGGTTTGGCGCAATGGCGAAGGAAATGTGAAATCCTTTCTCGATAACCTGGATATTGATATTCCTTATACTACGCTTGCGTCTACTATTAAAAATCTTGAGAAGAAAGGATACCTTACCAGCAGGCTGGTTGGTAATGCCTATTTATATAAACCGGCTATTACAGAAGAAGAGTATAAAAAGAAATTTATGAATGGATTTGTAAAGGAGTACTTCGAAAACTCTTACAAAGAACTGGTGAACTTTTTTGTGGAGCAAAAAAAACTATCGCCAAAAGAGTTGAAAGAAATTGTGGAGATGATTGAAGGGAAGAAGTGATGAGTAATGAATGATCAGTGATTAGTTGCTGATGTTCAATTTTCAAATTTTCAAATTTTCAAATCAAGATGCCTTTTCTTATTGAATATCTGCTGAAAGTATCCATCGCACTTGCGGTTGTGTACCTGTTTTACCAATTGGTATTACGACGCCTGACATTTTATAACTGGAACCGCTGGTACCTTGTTGGTTATAGCCTGCTATGCTTCGTTATACCTTTCATGAATATTACTGATTTCCTTTTCAGGCATGAATTGGATGAAGCACAGTTTGTACAACTTGTACCTGTCTATAATCTTCAACTCAGCAGCCCGGGTTTTGAATGGAACCAATGGACTGTTTCAATAGCCATACTTGTAACAGGTATGTTGATCATGGGTATCAGGATACTGATTCAGCTATTCAGTTTGCATCGTATTAAAACAAATGCAACATTACTCAATGAAGGCGATGTAAAATTGTTTGATGTGAATGCGCAAATCGTTCCCTTCTCATTTAACAATGGAATTTATATCAATCGCAAGTTGCATACCGAAACTGAATTACAGGAGATCATCCGTCACGAGTTTGTTCACATCAAACAGAAACACAGTATTGATATTCTGCTGGCAGAATTATTATGTATGCTGTTGTGGTTTCATCCTGCAGCATGGTTCATTCGTAAATCTATTCGCCAGAACCTTGAATTTATTGCCGACGAAAAAGTATTGCAGGATGGGGTTGATAAAAAACAATACCAATACCTGTTGTTGAAAGTTGTTGGTAACACCAATTACAGTATTGCGCCGAATTTTAATTTCTCATCACTTAAAAACCGAATCATCATGATGAATCAAATCAAATCTGCTCGGGTGCAGATCATCCGTTTCTTATTTGTGCTGCCGCTTGTTGCAGTGCTGTTGCTTGCCTTCAGAGAAGTAAGGCAAAAAGACGAACGTAACGATTATGCACAACAAAATGTTTTGCTGAACGATACTGTTCCTGCAAACGACATTGAAAACGTCAACGTAAATAAAAACAATGGACAGAAAACGATCACCATTACTTTGAAGAATGGTACTACTGAAACCTATAACCTGAACGATGAAAAAGAAAAAGCTGCCTTTGAGAAGAAATATGGTAAGCTTGATAAACTTGCGCCAGCTCCACCTGCACCTCCGGTTGTAATTAAATCAAACGATATTGAGTCAGTTGATGTAAAAAAGGATAATGGGAAAAAGACCATTCAGATCCGTTTGAAAGATGGAACAGTTGAAACGTACGATCTTGATATTAAAGAACAACGTGAAGCAGTACAAAAAAAATATAACGTAACAACTACAGTGCCTGATGTACCTGTTGAAATTGTAGTAGCTCCTACAACGCCAACACATGAATTTGTAACGATTAATGATAAAGGATATTACGTTACGATTGCCGACAACATGGGCGAGTGTATTGTTATTGTAAAAGATAAAAAGAAGAACATTGTTGAAGCATTAAAACTTACCGATTGGGACAAGAATGAAGCTGTTTACGAAAAGAAGTATGGCAAAATTCCACCCCCTCCACCACCGGCACCAGATGTTCCGGTAAAAGTTTCAGTTGCAACAACAGCTGGGAGTCCGGCTACAGTAAGTGTTCCGGGTAAACTAAGTGCGACCTCACCTACATCACCTTTAAAAGAAGTAACAGTTGTGGGTTATGGAACAAAAACAGCTACAACTGTTGAGGGCAAACCAGTTACAGGAACAGTAAAATTAACTTCTCCTACTGCTACACTAAAAGAAGAACGGGTTGTTGGTTATGCAACTGGTTCTACAACTACCACAACTAAAAAACCAAACATTGGTATTGGATTTGGAAATGGTACAAATGCTGAAGACATTCTTTACATTGTTGATGGGAAAGAAACAAAGTATGAAGAAGTTGGAAAGATGGATCCTGAAAATATTGAAAGCATCAATGTATTAAAAGGAGAAAGTGCAGAAAAGCTTTATGGAACAAAAGGCAAGAATGGAGTGATCATCATCAAAACAAAAACTAAAACAACAACGTTTAACTTTTTGGCATTACCTGGTCAGAAAGAAAAAGAAAAATGCTGATACGTTAACCCGCAATCATTCAACCTTATTATCAAAGAGGCGAATCATTTTCAAAAGTGATTCGCTTTTTTATTCTTTCACCAAACGGATGAGTTCAGATGTGAGCAAACCTCCATCGGCATAATGCAGTAATTCTCCTTTTTTATTATAGATGGCAACCAGCGGCAGGTAATGATTCAGGAAATACTTCGGGAAAAAATACAACACATCCCGACCCATGATAATATTCTTAAATGAACCGATCTTATATTCTGCATGAAAAGCCTTCATCATTTCAAACGGCAGAGTAGTGGCCATTACGATCTGCACATCTTTAAACTCTTTGATGTTTTCTATGATCTCTTTTGTTTGTTGCTTACAATGGTCGCACTCGGGGCTGAAACTGATGAGAATGGTTGTCTTTTTAGAATTCAACTGCTCCGTGTAAAAATTAGTAGCACTATCAGGCAACAGCAATTTGAAATCGGGAAGTTTCAGATTTTTCAGATGCGCCGGAATAGTATCGTTTGCTGCATACATACAACCAACCATAAAAAAGCCGATCAGCAGTAAAAAGAAGTTCTTCATGTATGCAAGATACTGCAAGGGTTGTTAACCATATTCTTTGACAGTTTCAGGAGTTGCCGCCGTGCTGAAAAACCTATCGGTAATTTGAAGGCAGTTGCCTTATATTTGCAGCCTTAAATTACTATTCAAAGCGTTTTTATGGCAACTACTTCCGACATCAGCCGTGGTATGATTATTAAAGTTGACGGCAGCTTATACAAGATTGTGGAATTTGGCGAAAACAAGACTGCCCGTGCTGCAGCCAAAGTGTGGGCAAAGCTGAAAGGCGTAGACAATGCACGCTCTGTAGAAATAACCTGGAACAGTGGTGAAACCATTTATCCCGTGCGTGTTGAACGTAAAGATTTCCAGTTCCTTTATAAAGATGACACAGGCTATAACTTCATGAACAATGAAACGTTTGAGCAGATCGTTGTTCAGGAAGCCTTGATCGATGCGCCCCAGTTCTTAAAAGATGGAGCTGAAGTTTCAGTACTTCTCAATACCGAAACCGAATTGCCGATGACGGTGGAATTGCCCGATAAAATTGTGATGCTTGTAACTTATAGCGAACCTGGTATGAAAGGTGACACCGCCACCCGTACATTAAAAGCTGCAACCATTGAAACAGGTGCTACTGTAATGGTTCCGCTTTTTGTAAACGAAGGCGAGTTGATCCGGATTAACACCAAAACAGGTGATTATGTGGAGAGAGTGAAGGAGTAAGATTTTAATTACCATATTCGAAACGGGCAGTTTTAAAACTGCCCGTTTTTGTTTGATTTTTGGCCATTTTTGCCCGAAAATCACTCATTTTACCTCAAATTTTAATGAAACTGGGAAATTTCGAATCTAATTCCCTTATCTTAGCCGCCCGTTATTATTTAACATTTTAAACCTCACGATCATGGATTTTAAGCAAATTCAGGAATTGATTAAACTGGTCAACAAATCCAACCTCAGTGAACTCACCATCGAAGAAAAAGACTTTAAGGTTACAATAAAACAAAAAGAAGAAATCATTCAGCAAACACTTATTTCAGGTCAGTTTCAACAAGCCCCTCAGCAAGCATTTGCTCCGGCTCCTGCACCTGCTGCATTACCCGCTGCTGGTTCCGCAGCTCCACCAGCTGCAACTAAAGCTGACGATACCAGCAAGTACATCACCATTAAGAGCCCGATGATCGGTACATTCTACCGCAAACCCTCACCCGATAAACCTTTATTTGTAGAAGTAGGATCGGAAGTGACACCGGGTAAAGTGGTGTGTATTATTGAAGCCATGAAACTTTTCAATGAAATTGAAAGTGAAGTGAAGGGCAAGATCGTGAAGATACTGGTAGAAGATCAATCGCCTGTGGAATACGATCAGCCTTTGTTCCTGGTAGATCCGAGCTGATTTGAAAATGAGTTAATTTGAAAAATTGAAAATGCAAATGCATCTTCAATTTTCAGGTTGCCGTTCATTTTTAAATTATTCAATTTTCAAATCTTCAAATTGTCTCCATGTTTAAAAAGATATTAATTGCCAATCGTGGTGAGATTGCATTGCGTATCATTCGCACTTGTCGTGAAATGGGCATTAAAACGGTTGCTGTTTATTCAACGGCCGATCGTGAAAGCTTACATGTAAAATTTGCTGATGAAGCAGTTTGTATTGGTAAACCTGCAGGTGCGGAATCTTACCTCAACGTACCAAACATTATTGCTGCAGCAGAGATTACCAATGCAGATGCTATTCACCCGGGTTATGGTTTTTTAGCAGAGAATGCAAAGTTTGCTGAGATATGCGGACAGAATGGAATTAAGTTCATTGGTCCAACTCCAGATCAGATCCGTTCAATGGGTGATAAGATCACAGCAAAAGAAACCATGATCAAAGCAGGTGTGCCTGTTGTTCCCGGTGGTGGTGGTTTATTAGAAAGTGCTGCACAAGCAAAAGAAATTGCAAAACAGGTTGGTTATCCCGTTATTTTAAAAGCAACAGCAGGCGGTGGTGGTAAAGGAATGCGTGTTGTTTGGAATGAAGAAGAATTAGAACGCAACTACGATACAGCAAAACAGGAAGCCGGCGCTTCGTTTAAGAACGATGGTATCTACATGGAAAAATTTGTAGAAGAACCACGGCATATTGAAATACAGGTTGCCGGTGATCGCTACGGAACTGTTTGTCATTTAAGTGAACGTGACTGTTCTATTCAACGTCGTCATCAGAAGCTGGTGGAAGAATCACCTTCACCGTTTATGACGCCTGAGTTACGTAAAGCAATGGGTGATGCAGCTTGTAAAGCGGCAGCAGCTATTGGTTACGAAAGTGTGGGTACAATCGAGTTCCTGGTTGATAAGCATCGCAATTTCTATTTCATGGAAATGAACACACGTATCCAGGTAGAGCATTGTGTAACAGAAGAAGTAACAAACTTTGATCTTATCAAAGAACAGATATTGATCGCACAGGGCGAAAAGATCAGCGGTGAAAATTATGAACCGCAGATGCATGCTATTGAGTGCCGCATTAATGCCGAAGATCCATACAACGATTTTCGTCCTTCACCTGGTAAGATCACCACATTACACCAACCCGGTGGACATGGTATCCGTATCGACTCGCATGTGTATGCTGGTTATGTGATTCCTCCTTACTACGATTCAATGATCGCAAAAATTATTGCGGTTGCCCGTACTCGTGAGGAAGCCATCAATACCATGAGCCGTGCATTAAGCGAGTATGTGATTGAAGGGGTAAAAACAACCATTCCATTCCATCAGCAATTAATGCTCGATGAAAATTTCCGGAAAGGAAATTTCACAACGAAGTTTTTGGAAAGTTTCAAAATGAAATGAAGAAAAGTCCCGCTGAGAAGTGGGACTTTTCTTTTGGGTTGAATTTGTTTATGAATTAAAAAAAGACCTGCAACAATCTGCAGGCCTTTGTATAATTGACATAGTAAGTAGCTTAACGCAGGAACAACAACTCTCTGTATTTCGGCAAGTACCAACTGGCATCATCTACCAGCAGTTCAAGTTTATCTACGTGGTAACGTATCTCATCAAAGAACTTGCCTTTCACATCATCACAATAAGCAATGGCTTTTGCTCTTGTGTCTTCAATTACGTTTGCTTTTTTACGTGCTTCGATCATTTGCTCAACCAGGTCGCTGCATTTGTTGATATGTAACGAGATTTTTTCAAGTATCTGCAATTGATTTGCATAAGACTCTTTGTTGATACCAATATCCTTTAAACCTTTGATGTTTGTGATCAATACATTCTGGTATTTCACAGCAGCTGGTAATACATGGCTGGTACAAAGCTCACCCATAACACGTCCTTCGATCTGCACTTGCTTAATGTATTTTTCCAATTCAATTTCATGACGTGCTTCCAGTTCTGCATGTGTGTAAACGCCGGTATTTTCAAACAACTCTTTTGCTTTCTTGGTTATCATCGCATCCAATGCGTATGGCGTTGTTTTTACATTTGGTAGTCCACGCTTCTCAGCTTCTTTTGCCCATGCTTCGCTATAGCCATCACCTTCAAACAATACTTTCTTGCTTTCACTCACATAGCGTTGCAATACATGCATGATGGCAATTTCTTTTTTCTCACCTTTGTCAATAAGCGTATCAACTTCTTCTTTGAACTCAGTTAATGTTTGCGCCATAATTGCATTGAGCACCGTCATTGCATTTGAACAGTTGGCACTTGAACCAACAGCACGGAACTCAAACTTATTACCGGTAAAGGCAAAAGGAGATGTACGGTTACGATCTGTATTATCCAGCATCAACTCAGGAATACTTTTATGCAGATCAAGTTTAAGAATAGCTTCATCCTGTTCATCAAATTTTGTAGTAACACGTTTCTCAACTGCATCTAATACTTCCGTTAAGTATTTACCTACAAAAACGGAAATGATAGCAGGGGGTGCTTCGTTTGCACCTAAACGATGATCGTTACCTGCACCTGCAATAGAAGCACGTAAAATATCAGCATACTGATCTACAGCCCGAACTACATTTATAAAGAAGGTGAGGAACATCAAATTGGTTTTTGGTGTTTTACCAGGCGCCAATAAGTTTACACCAGTGTCAGTCGCCATGCTCCAGTTGTTGTGCTTACCACTTCCGTTAATACCGGCAAACGGTTTTTCATGTAACAACACACGAAGTTTATGACGGCGAGCAACACGATCCATCACATCCATCAATAATGAATTATGATCAATTGCAACTGCTACTTCTTCAAATATTGGTGCACACTCAAATTGTGCAGGTGCAACTTCATTATGACGTGTGCGTAAAGGAATACCAAGTTTGTATGATTCATTTTCGAAATCACGCATGAATGCATAAATGCGTTCTGGTATAGAGCCAAAGTAATGATCTTCCAGCTGCTGACCTTTTGCTGATTGATGACCAAATACTGTACGTCCACTCAGCAACAGATCAGGGCGTGCATTGTACAATGCTTCATCCACCACAAAATATTCCTGTTCCCAACCCAGAGTTGGGGTAACCTTGGTTATGTTTTTATCGAAATAGTAGCAAACGTCAACTGCTGCTTTGTTTACTGCTTCCAACGCTTTTAATACCGGTCCTTTATAATCAAGTAACTCACCTGTGTAGGAAACAAAGAGTGTTGGGATGCATAATGTTTTACCATTGCCGATCTCCATAATGAATGCAGGCGAGGAGGGATCCCATGCTGTATAACCACGTGCTTCAAATGTTGCACGGATACCACCACTTGGGAATGATGATGCATCAGGCTCTTGCTGAATAAGTGCACCTCCATCAAATTCCTCAATAGCAGTACCATCACCTTTTAATGTAAAGAACGAATCATGTTTTTCTGCTGTTGATCCTGTTAGTGGTTGAAACCAATGCGTGTAATGTGTAACTCCTTTGCTTTCAGCCCATTGGCGAATACCAGCTGCGATCTGGTTGGCATTGGTGCGGTCGATCTTTTTATTTCCTTTGATGGATGATACAAGACTTTTGTATGCTTCATCGCTCAAATACTCACGTGCTGTTTTAATCGTAAAAACATTCTGACAAAAAATGGCAGTGATCTTTGCAGGAGAGCCGACTTCAATGTTCTCCTGTGTCGATAAATTTTTAATGGCCTGGTAACGTAATGACATAAAGTGTATTTAATAATTTGATCAGCACAATGGCAACAATCGGTTGAAAATAATACAATCAGTTTGCGTTGCGAATTTCAGGTATTTTAACGGGAAGTAATGGAGAAAAAAAATCCCCCTTTTTTACAAAGGGGGATTTTGAAAATTCCATTCAGTAATTATGCTTTTACAGATTTTACTGTTTTGATAATGCGAGCAGCTACTTTGTAAGGATCTGCAGCAGAGTTTGGACGGCGATCTTCGAGATAACCTTTCCAGCCCCACTTAGGAACTACAACAGGAATACGGATAGAAGCACCACGATCGGAAACACCATAACTGAAATCATGAATGCTTGCAGTTTCGTGCTTACCTGTTAAACGTAAATGGTTATCAGCACCGTAAACATCAATATGTTCTTTTACTACAGGACGGAACGCTTCACAAACTTTGTCGAAGATTTCTTTGCTGCCTGCAGTACGTAATAATGTATTGGAGAAGTTGGCGTGCATACCGCTACCGTTCCAATCCAATTCACCAAGAGGTTTACAATGCCAGTTGATAGAAACACCATATTTTTCACCAATTCTTTCGAGAAGGTAACGGCCAAGCCAGATTTGATCACCTGCTTCTTTTGCACCTTTAGCGAAAATTTGAAATTCCCACTGACCTGCTGCTACTTCAGCATTGATACCTTCAACATTCAAACCTGCTTCTAAGCAAGCATCTAAATGTTCTTCAATGATATCACGACCGTATGCATTGTTAGCACCAACTGAGCAATAGTAAGGACCTTGGGGAGCAGGGTAGCCACCAGAAGGAAAACCAAGGGGTTTGTTTGTTTCAGGATTCCAAAGGAAATATTCCTGTTCAAAACCAAACCAGAAATCATTATCATCATCTTCAATTAATGCACGACCATTCGATACGTGTGCAGTACCATCAGCATTCAATACTTCGCACATCACGAGGAAGCCATTTTTGCGCTGAGGATCTGGTATAATATATACAGGTTTTAACAAGCAATCAGATGAACCGCCCAAGGCTTGTTCAGTAGAAGAACCATCGAAACTCCACATTGGACAATCTTCCAATTTACCACTGAAGTCTTTTTCAATTTTTGTTTTGCTGCGAAGGCTTTGAGTTGGTTTGTAACCATCGAGCCAGATGTACTCAAGTTTTGACAATGACATGTGTTACCGCTTTGAATAAGTTTAGAAAAACAATAAATATTGCTATTTGCGCTGCTAATTTACGATTGAAATTGTTTTTAATCTAAAAAATTTACGCTATTTCCCCAATTATAACGTTAGTTAGTGTGGAAAAACATCACATGTATTTTATTGTAATTTGTTTTGCCTCCATTCAATGGTGGCGATAATAGGAACAAGAATAAACGGAAAGAAAATAGCACGGTAACGAACAATGGCGCCCAACTGCGGAACGATATAGCCGGTTAGCAGTAACAAGACCATCGATACTAGAAAAAGAAACTGAACAACAGAATGCTTGTAAGGATTATCGGTGAACCGGAAAAACCAGACAGACACTAATATCCAGATACATAATATTTCCAATGCACTAGCAAGATAAAGCGGCGATAAAAATTCTGTAACGTATGGTCGTACCAATGTATGGTTTAACGCTTGTGGTGCATTTTGCACAAAGCCGGTAAAAGTTGGTTCAAGTTTTCTTTGGGGTAAAAATGAATTTCCTCCTAGCCTAATGAAGTCTTTATTGCGTAGAACAATGGATATTGGCAGATCAAGTTTGGGATGAATATACTTTGCTGAAAAAAAGGCTGCAGTGCCAATTACAGTTACGCCTACAAAAGCGATCCATTTTCGTTTGAAAAATTTCTCAGCCAACCACCACGCAAATAAACCGGGTAGGGCGGCAAGTACAACATGGTTTCGAACAGGAAATATCAGCATTAACAATAAACCAACGAACAACAGTTCTTTGACGCCCAATTTGTTTTTCTTTATCCCGAAATAAACAACAAACACGATTAATGACATGTAAGTGAAGATGAGCCCATCTTTATGAATACCGGATGACCAGAATAAAAAGGAGGGGAAAAGAAATGTGCCGCAGGTGATGAGTAGTTTACGATCGGGGAACACATCATTCATTACACGTATAAATGCAATTGGTCCAAAGAAAGTGATGAATGAATAGAAGATAACATTCACATAATATCTCGATCCGCTGAATACATTAAACAGCGAAACGATCTTTACCATATATGTATGCTTCAGATCATTCCAATAAGAGTCTACACTGGAGAAAATGTGACGATAGTCTCTGTTGTATGGATTATCAAAAATGCCTGTGAAATACCGAACGGGGTCTTGGAAGAGGAGGGCAGTATCGCTTTTCGAATCAAAAAAGAATTTCCATGTGTCTGCTGACAGTTCGTAATTAGGTATAGTGGTATAATACCAACCATAAGCTACGCCTGCAGCAACTTTCAGTACAAATAATCCAATAAGCCAGTAGTTAGTTAACCCCGAATGTTGAATAAATTTTACCCTGGTTATTAGCCAGCTGAACAGAACGAGGTATACAGCAAACAGTAAATATGTCATGTAATTGGGAGCAAATTAAAATATTTCTTTTCATACAGTCAAACTGTTGACCCTGCATTTGTACTTTTGCGCTTTCTTACACATCATGGAAATAACAGCAAAAACCGCACAGCAGCTTCGTTTAACCGAAGAAGAATTCGAATTAATTAAAAAGAAACTCGGCCGTACGCCCAACTTCAATGAACTCTGCGCCTTCAGTGGTATGTGGAGTGAGCATTGCAGTTATAAGAACTCTATTAAATGGTTGAAAACATTACCCCGTGAAGGCGGACGTATGTTAGTTAAGGCTGGCGAAGAGAATGCCGGGCTGATGGATATTGGCGATAACCTTGGTGTTGTATTTAAAATCGAGAGTCACAATCACCCGTCAGCCATTGAACCATTTCAAGGTGCTGCAACGGGTGTTGGTGGTATTCACCGTGATATATTTACCATGGGCGCAAGACCAATTGCCGCACTTAACTCACTGCGTTTCGGTAATCTGAAAGAAGCAAAAACCCAGCACTTGTTAGGTGGTATTGTACACGGTATCGGTCATTACGGTAACTGTTTTGGTGTGCCAACAGTTGGTGGTGAAATTTATTTTGAAGATTGTTATCATACTAACCCACTCGTGAACGCCATGAGTGTGGGTATTGTAAAAGCTGGTGAAACTGTTTCGGCAACAGCACTTGGCGAAGGCAACCCGGTTTTCTTTGTAGGTAGCGCAACAGGTAAAGATGGTATTGGCGGTGCAAGTTTTGCAAGTGCTGATATTACAGCAGAAAGTGCCGAAGAATTACCAGCAGTGCAGGTTGGTGATCCATTTCAGGAAAAGAAATTGTTGGAAGCTTGTTTGGAAGTAATACAAACAGGTGCAGTTGTTGGTATGCAGGATATGGGTGCAGCCGGTATTATTTGTTCAACTGCTGAAATGAGTGCAAAAGGTGAAGTAGGCATGCGCATTGATTTAGATAAAGTTCCAACTCGTCAACAAAATATGAAGACATGGGAACTGTTGCTGAGCGAAAGCCAGGAGCGTATGTTGATGGTGGTAGAAAAAGGAAAAGAACAGGCCGTATTAGATGTATTTGAAAAGTGGGACTTGCCTTGCTCTGAAATTGGTGAAGTAACAACCGATGGATTGTTGAAATTTTATATGCATGGTGAGCTGGAAGCAGAGCTACCTGCTTATGAGTTAGTATTGGGCGGAGGTGCACCACAATACACAAGAGAATATGCAGAACCTGCTTATTTCGAAAAAATTAAAGCCTTTGATGCTAAAAGTATCGAAGTGCCGGATGATCTGAAAGCTGTTGCTGAACAGATCATTCAAATCCCAAACATTGCCAGCAAGCGTACTGTTTATCATCAGTACGATAGTATGGTGGGTACAGGCAACTCAAGCACTAATGCACCAACCGATGCCGCCGTTGTTCATGTAAAAGGAACAACCAAAGGTTTAGCTGTAACAACTGATTGCAACAGTAAATATGTTTTTGCAGATCCTTATAAAGGTGCAATGATCGCAGTAAGCGAAGCTGCACGAAATATTGTTTGCAGTGGTGGTTTGCCATTGGGCATCACTAACTGTCTCAACTTTGGTAATCCTTACGATCCGCAAGTGTATTATCAATTTGTGCATGCCATTAAAGGAATGGGTGAAGCATGTAAAAAGTTTGATACGCCTGTTACTGGTGGTAATGTAAGTTTCTATAATCAAAGCCCGGATGGTGCAGTTTATCCAACACCAACAATTGGTATGGTGGGATTATTAGAGAACATCAATGATAAGATGACGCTTGATTTTAAAACAGAAGGCGACGTGATCTTTCTTATAGGAAAATCAACAGATGATCTTGGCTCAAGTGAATACTTGCACAAACTTCATTCAGTTGAATTCAGCCCGGCACCTCATTTTGATCTGGAAGAAGAGTTCGTGTTACAACAAACAATTGCATCGCTCATCAAACAAAAAATAATTGTCTCGGCACATGATGTAAGTGAAGGTGGCTTATTTACAACCTTACTGGAATCGTCATTCAATAATAATCTTGGGTTTGATGTGGTTGCATCAGACAGTAATATCCGTAAAGATGCATTCTGGTTTGGTGAATCACAAAGCCGTGTAGTGGTAACTGTGAAAGAAGAGCAAGTAGCAGCTTTCAAAAAAGTATTGAATAATCATCCCTACGCTGAGCTTGGTGTTGTTACCAACGGAAGTGTTGAAGTTGATGGAATGGAGTGGGGAACCGTGTTAAGCTGGAAAGAAAAGTATGACACAGCAATTGAAAATCTTTTAGCTGGTCATGAAAGCGAACATGCGTTAACTGCATTGTGATCATTTAAATGAAAATTGTTACGTTGAAATAATTAATCTTAATTTTAGTATTGTAACGAAAGCATGCCGCAGTGAAAATCGCTGCGGCATTTTATTAGCAAAAAAATTGAGTCATGAATAAAAAGATTGCCATTATTGGTGGAGGAAACCTAGGTGTTGCCATTGCAGAAGGACTGATAAAAAGTGGATTTTGTTTGCCCAGCCATATTATTATTACCAAGCGGAATATTAAAACCCTGAACGATATTGAAAGTAAGGGCGTGTTGGTTTCCAGCGATAACAAAGAAGCTGCACGTTATGCCGACCTCGTTATACTGGCAGTAAAACCTTTCCAGATAAAAGATGTGTTGCTGGAGATGAAGGAAGAACTGAACTCGACAAGACATGTGTTGGTAAGTGTAATTACCGGCGTTGGCATAAAAGATATGCAGGAGTGGGTGGGAACAAATATGCCTGTTATTCGTGCAATGCCGAATACCGCTATTTCAATCCAGGAAAGCATGACCTGTATCAGTTCAATAAATACTGTGCAGGAACAACTTGATTATGTGCATGATCTTTTTTCTCAACTTGGTCGTGTTGCACTCATCGATGAAAAACTGATGGATGCCGCAACAGTACTTGGTGCCTGTGGAATTGCATATGCGTTGCGTTATATCCGTGCAAGCATACAAGGCGGTATTGAAATTGGATTCGATGCAAAAACAGCGACACTTATTGCTGCACAAACTGTAAATGGAGCTGCTGAATTATTGATACAAAAAGGATCGCATCCAGAAGCAGAGATCGATAAAGTAACTACGCCACGTGGCTGTACCATTGCCGGACTTAATGAAATGGAACACAGCGGGTTTAGTTCATCACTTATAAAAGGTATAAAAACGAGTTACGAGAGTATTGGGAAATAGCTTAGTATAAATGCCCGGTTTCAAGATCAAGTTGGTAAAGCTTTAAGAAAAGAGCAGCCTTTGTTTTTCTTCCCGCTTTACCTCCAGTAGCACCTGTGGCAGCGGATATGAAGCCTAACGCAATGAGATCTCCGAATGAGACTGTTGTAACCATACTTACATTTTTCGAAGCCCAGCAGTAAAAATTATTATTGAAGTTTTCCAGCTTGAAAAAAATGTCTGCGCTTTTAATGAAAAGATTTTCACCGTCTGAAAATCCCCAAATTTTGCGAGTAGGGTATTGATTTCCTTGTTCATCTTTGACAAACAACGTGTGAGCAAATTCAGTTTTTTTTATTTCAAAATCCCCTATGGATGGCCTGTTGTTTTTGAAATCATCGTAAGTTAGATATACGCCTTTTTTAAAAGACGCTGTATGCAAA
The DNA here is from genome assembly GCF_037892425.1 of Lacibacter sp. H375. NCBI lineage: Bacteria > Pseudomonadati > Bacteroidota > Chitinophagia > Chitinophagales > Chitinophagaceae > Lacibacter > Lacibacter aquaticus. The sequence goes on along the minus strand of NZ_JBBKTT010000001.1, from coordinate 4,671,068 downwards.
ATTTCAATACGACTTGTTGTTGTGGAGAAACTATCTACCTGTAACCAAGAATAGGTTCTTCCGGTTTCCATTTTTTGTCGGTAGTTAGTTTTCGAAAGCTTATCAATAGCTGAAGTCAAAGTAGTTTGAAGTAACTCCTCATCTATCAGTGCCAGGTTAGGATTGTGATGAAGAATCGTTGTATCGTATCTCAACAATGGAGTAAGTTGCTCACCTTGTTTTGCATAAAATTCAAAACATGTAATTATACCGGGTAGCAATGCTTTTTGCATCATAATATTATGATCTCTTGCTTCGGTGTTCTCTATCTCCTTTGATAACCAAAGTTTTCGTATTAAAAGCACCAGTCGGTAATTCGATTGACGATCAAATGATATTTGCGGTTCAAGAAATGAGTAAACAGAGGTAGATGTAGCTTCTTCTGTTTTCAGAATAGTGACAAATGACTTGGTGCGTGAATGTTTCGTTTTATAAAATCCCGCAAATGAAGAATCATTACGTTTATCATACACATCCATGCCTGAAAATGACAGTGACACTAACTTTGGTGATTTTGGAACAGTAAGTTTAATGATCGCTGTTGAAAATTCTTCAGGATTAAAGGCTTTTTGGATATTCCTTTGCGCTGAAAGAGAAAGAGCAATCGTCAATAGAAATAGGGAAAGGAGGGTAGCTTTCATATCAATGTATCAAGCTAATATACAAAATCAGTTTTTCCCGTCCTCAGATAAGCTGAAATAAGTTGCAGGTTTTGTTTTTTCAAATAGTTTTTCCACACCCAGCCAACCGATTTTTTCAATCAAAAAAATCATCGTAGGTTTGCATGACCTCCACTATTTATTTATTTCCATTTTACATTACGGTAGGTCTCTAAACTCGTAAATTAATTTTATGGCCAAGTTCATTTTTGTAACCGGTGGCGTTACATCATCATTGGGTAAAGGAATTATTGCCGCATCGTTGGCCAAATTGTTACAGTCCCGTGGGTTCAAAGTAACCATCCAGAAATTCGACCCTTACATCAACGTAGATCCCGGCACACTTAACCCTTACGAACATGGCGAATGTTTTGTAACAGAAGATGGTGCAGAAACTGATCTCGATCTTGGGCACTATGAGCGTTATTTAAATATTCATACTACACAGGCGAATAACGTTACAACCGGGCGTATTTATCAAACAGTCATCAATAAAGAACGTGAAGGTGCTTATCTCGGAAAAACCGTACAGGTAGTTCCGCATATAACAGATGAGATCAAACGCCGCATGTTATTGCTGGGTAAAGATTCCAAGTATGATATTGTGATCACTGAAATTGGTGGAACGGTGGGTGACATTGAATCATTACCTTTTGTGGAAGCTGTTCGTCAAATTCAATGGGAATTGCCGGAAGAAGATTGTCTCGTGATTCATTTAACACTCATTCCTTATTTAAAAGCAGCAAAAGAATTAAAAACAAAACCTACCCAGCACAGTGTTCGTATGCTGAGCCAGGAAGGTGTGCATCCTGATATTATTGTTTGCCGTACGGAGCGACCGTTGAGTACAGAAATCCGTCGTAAGATCGCTTTGTTCTGTAATGTAAAACCGGAAGCGGTAATTGAAGCAAGCGATGCTTCTACCATTTATGAAGTTCCGCTGTTTATGTTGAAGGAAAAATTAGATGTGATCTGTTTGCGTAAACTTGGCGTAACTATTTTCCCTGAACCGGATTTAGAAAACTGGAAGAAGTTTCTTGATAAATTAAAGTATCCAAAGAGCCAGGTAAACATTGGCTTGATTGGGAAATATATTGAACTGCAGGATGCATACAAATCAATCCTTGAAAGCTTTATTCATGCAGGTGCCATGAATGAATGTAAAGTGAATGTGGTGAATGTGCACAGTGAATTCATCACTGACCAAAATGTTGCCGAGAAGTTAACAGGTCTTGATGGTTTGTTGGTTGCCCCTGGTTTTGGTAACCGTGGTATAGAAGGAAAGATCACTGCAATTAAATATGCACGTGAAAACGGATTGCCTTTCTTTGGTATTTGTTTAGGTATGCAAATGGCTTGTGTTGAATTTGCAAGAAACGTATTAGGCTTAAAAGATGCACATTCGTTTGAAATGAATGCTGAAACGCCTGACCCGGTAATTGATATGATGGAAGAACAGAAGAAGATCACCAGCAAAGGTGGTACTATGCGTTTGGGATCTTATCCATGCGATATTAAAGAAGGCTCTTTAGCTGAAAAAATTTACGGAAGTTTACATATTAACGAACGTCATCGGCATCGCTACGAGTTCAACAATAAATACATGGAAGCATTTGAACAGGCGGGTATGATCCCTAGCGGTAAAAACCCGGAAACAGGTTTAGTGGAGATCATAGAAAATCCCAAGCACCCATTCTTTATTGGTGTGCAATATCATCCTGAATTAAAAAGCACGGTTGAAAGCCCTGCCCCTTTATTCGTACACTTTATTAAAGCAGCAAAAGATTATTCTGAGAAGCAACAGTCCATTAAGAATCCATTGCTGGAAAGTGAAATGATATAACTGCAAATCGAAAATTTAAACTGAAAAATAAAAAGTGAAGACCAATCAGTCTTCACTTTTTTACTTATAACTAATTACTGCCGGCTAAATATTAATTCTCCGGTCTGCCAATCATCTGCTGTTTTATCTTTTCCCAGAACCCCTGTACATTTTCATCGTTCCGTTTCCAGTCTTTACCAAAATGATTGAGTTTTGTTTTCTGTTCATCTTTCTGCATGCGGAAAAATTCTTCCATTGTTTCCGTATCCTGTTGCATGGATAGCTTATTATAAAGACGTTTCATATCACGTTCATAATCCACGCTTTCTTCGGCCATTTGTTTTTCCAATGCTTCACGTTGTTTTACTTTTTCATCGTACACGCCAACCGGCAATAAAGTTTTTGCAATCACCGGCATCAATTCAATCAACATCAGGATAATGAGAATAAGATAATAACGAAACTGTAAAGCATCGTTTTCTTTCAGCAGATTATTCATTGCTTCAATGCGGGTTAAGAAACCGGTGTTGAGGTAATTCAAGAAATCTGCTTCCTGTTTTTTTATCGTTGTTTCCATACCATTCAGTTCTTCATCAATGGCACCAATGCGTTGCTGCTGTTGTGTTTGCAACGCTTTGTATTCTTCATCCAGTTTTTGGTATTCGTTACGCTTGGCAATGGCAATATCCTGTATACCTACTTTCCCGCTGCCACCGCTACCATCCGTTTCAGCTATAAATTTTTCACGGGCATTATTTACCTCGGCATACTTTACGGCCAGATCTTTTTGTAAACCTGTCTTTTCCTTTTGCAATTCATCCTTACGGTTTTTGTATAATAGATCAAGTTCTGTTCGCTTGGTGAGTTTTCGTTTTTCATTATCAAGCGATACCTGCATTTTTATTTCTTTATCAAACATGTAAAGAATGGCAGGTTGTGCCATAAAGGTGCCGATGGTTAATGCCAGTAACCCACGAAAAAGGAGAGGAGTGATCTTTCGTTTATTGAATTGATTGATGCCCTTGATCAAAGCCCGGTCGATACTAAGGATCACAAAACCCATGAACACACCACTTCCGACATACAGAAACACATTGTCGATAACGGTTGAAAAGAAATAGGTCCAGGCAAGTGTGGCAAAAATCCAGGTGGCAAGAACGCTCATACCAACAATGCGATAGCGGTTGCGGTCAACCACACAATCTTTGATCAGTTCTTTCTCTGCGGTAGCTAACCACCAAAGCAGTTCATCTGTTTGGGTGGGCACATATGCTTCCCCGGCGTACATGGGCGTAGCCTGTTGACTCATAATTAAATGGTTTTTAAAGTTTGGTTGGTTAAAGCGGGAACAGCAACGTGATTAAAGCAAAATAGAAACGAGCGGTAAATGTAGTTATTGTAAAAGAAATGGTAAAGAGGGGGAAAGAAAATCCAATTCACAAAATCCAAGGCCCAGGGAAGAACCTAACCATGTGTATGGAACTATTTGGATTTGGGAGCCTGGATATTGGATTTTACAGCTTGAACCTTGTGCCTTGATTCTTCTTTTCGCACTTCTCACTTCGTCCCTCGTACTTGCCCTCAAATGCCTACCTTTGCCGCTCCAAAATAAATACTCAGATGAATTTTGACCGGAATACGATTATTGGCTTTGCTGCGATGATGGTGCTGTTGTTTGGTTATATCTTCTTTACCCAACGTCAGCAAGGTGCCCTTGAAGCCGAAAAACAAAAAACAGCTGATTCTTTAGCGAAAGTGGAAGCAGCTAAGCGCAAGTTGGTTGATACAACTACCCTGAAAACGGCGACATCGAAATTTGATTCTGCACAAACTGCCCAGGCAGCGGGTGAATTTCAACCAGCACTTTCAGAGCAACTGACAGTTGTAGAAAATGAATTGATGAAGGTGAGCTTTACCAACAAAGGCGGTTATCCTAAAACAGTTGAATTAAAGAACTTCAAACGTTACGATGGTAAACAGGTGGTATTGGGTGGCGAAGCTCACCAATTGATCTATTCTGTGAATACCGGCGATAACAAAGCAGCGCTCACTTCTCAATTGAACTTTACAAATGCAGGTATCACTAAAACTGCTGATGGGCAAACCATCACGTTTCGTGTAGCTGACTCTGCAGGAAAATCAATTGAACACGTTTATACAATTAAGAATAACAATTACCTCATTGATTGGAATGTGAAATTGAATGGCGCTGATAAACTCTTAACACAAGGCATTCTTAATCTTAACTGGGATATCACCGCCAAGCAACAGGAGAAAGATCTCAAATATGAAAAAGGACAAAGTAATCTTGGTTATAACGAGGAAGGTGACTATGATTTTGAAGCGGCTGGTACAGGCGATACAAAAAAGTTTGGCGATAAAACAAAATGGATTGGTGTAAAACAACAGTTCTTTAATACATCGATCATTGCAGGTTCAACATTTGCTTATGGTGAATCAACTTGGGCCGTGCCTGAAGAAAAAGATGATTCATTGCAAAAGGTGATGGATGTGAAATCAGTATTACGTTTTAATCTTGCAGGTGCATCACAAGGAACTGTTCCAATGCAGTTGTATTATGGACCGAACGATTTTCATACACTCAAAGCAATTGGTAATAAACTCGAAAGTCATGTGCAGCTTGGTTACGGCATCTTTGCGTTTGTAAAGTATATCAACCGTTTTGTGGTAATGCCTGTGTTCGATTTCTTCGACAGGAATATCGCCAGCATGGGTATTGTAATTCTTTTGCTCACCTTCTTTATTCGTTTGATCATTTCTCCGCTTACTTATTCAAGTTATTTAAGTGGTGCAAAAATGAAAGTGTTGCGTCCGGAAATTGATGAGTTGAAAAAGAAACATGGCAGTGATCAACAGGCTATGAGTATGGAGCAAATGAAATTGTTCCGTCAGGCCGGCGTAAATCCATTAGGTGGATGTATTCCCGCATTGTTGCAGATTCCTATCTTCTTTGCATTGTACAGCTTCTTTAATGCCAATATTGGTTTGCGTGGGGAAAGCTTCCTCTGGGCGAAAGATCTTTCGTCTTATGATACGATTGCCACATTACCATTCAACATACCGTTCTATGGTGATCATGTGAGCTTGTTTACTATTACGGCAACCATCACGAGTTTATTGATCTCTGTGTACAATATGCAGATGACACCAACACAGGACAACCCGGTGATGAAGTACATGATCTATTTCTTTCCAATCATGTTGTTGTTCATCTTTAACAGTCTTCCTTCGGCGTTAACATGGTATTATACTGTATCAAACATAGTAACACTGGGCTTGCAGTTTGTGATCCAGAAGTTTATTATCAATGAAGAGAAGATACATGCCAAATTGCAGGAGAATAAGAAGAAACCTGTAAGTAAATCGAAATGGCAGGAGCGACTTGAGCAGATACAGCAAACCAACCAGAAAGTGCAGGATATGAAAAAGCCTGGTGGCAAAAAATAATCTTAACAAAAGCTATAGAACCCCGGCCGAAGCGTCGGGGTTTTTTGTTTTCCAGACGTGCAACTTGGTATACTATTTTTATATCTTTAACCTGTATCGAACAAACACAAAAAATGAAGAATTTACTTGGAACGGCTCTATTCTTATTGTTGATGGCTCCATTCGCTGCTTTACGTGCTCAGCAGGTGTATGGTGAGGGAACTGTAACCTACAATATTGTAGTGAATACCGGTAACAACGAAACAAAAGCTGCAGACCTGTTAGATGGTGCTACACAGAAGATCTATTTTAAGGGTATCAATACCCGCACAGAGTTATCGAGCGTATTGGGAAAAACAATCACCCTGCACGATTCAAGACAAGGCAATGCAGTGGTGATGAACGAATATGGCGAGCAGAAGATATTGATCCGCATGACCAAAGACGATTACGAAGACCGTAATGGAAAATATGCCGGCATCCAGTTCGAATATATGTCTGAAACAAAGAAGATCCTTGGTTACAACTGTAAATTGGCAATTGCCAAGTTGAAAGATGGCAGTACGTTCAGAGTTTATTACACAACTGATCTTGTGTTCCAGAATAAGGATTATGGTGCACAGTTTAAGAACCTGCCGGGCTTCCCATTGGAGTATGAATCTGAGTTAGGTAAAATGAAAGTAACCTGTATTGCAGATAAAGTGAGTTTTGATCCGGTGCCTGCTGCAATGTTCGACACTCCAAAAACAGGGTATCGTGAAATGACCTATAAAGAGATCAAAGATATTCGGAAGAATTAAGGATAAAAGAAAACCCCGATTCATCATCGGGGTTTTTAATTTATTTGATTTCCTTTTGCGGAGCTTTAAACTTGCTGAAGACCACTTTCTGTTTTACCGGCAACACATACAGGTTATTTCCTTTCTGGAAGGTAATGCTGTTACCTCTCATTGTGAGGTTGTTGTTATTGCTGGTTGAGAAATTGAAGCCACTTTTGAAACGGAATCCGTTTTGAAGGCTGAGCGGGTTGTTTTTCAGATTAAGCGAGGTAAGCGTTGATTTGTTATCCTTTTTCTTTCCACCACCACTGTAAAATGTGGCAGAAGAAGCAGAATAGAAAACAGCAAAACAGCTCATAATCAGTAAACTGTTCCGCAGAAAGTTTTGGCGATATGTTGTTTTGGTTGTCATTTGCTTACAAATTTAAAGATTATTAAAGGGAACTGTCAAGCCACTTATCACAAAATTACAATTATATTAACGTGTGTTGATAACTAAATGTTACATGGCTAGTGTAAATTTTATGAAATAGAAGGTAAATTACAGTAACCCACCCCGCAACTACATGAAACAAAACCCCTCCAGAAACGACAAAGAAGAGATCAGGGAATTGCTCCGTCTTTTTGAGAATCTGAAAAACGGGCGTTCACAATCATTCCTGGAAGAAGAAAGTTTTGAAAAACTAGTGGATCATTTTGATGATAAGGAAGACTATCCCCAAGCATTACAGGCAGCCGAACTCGGCATTGAGATCTATCCTTATTCTTCGGTGCTGCTGGTGAAAAAAGCTGATTTACTTCTGGCTACCCGCCAATACAAGGCAGCTCTTGAAGTACTTGACCAGGCTGAACTGCTAGATCATAATGACATCAACCTCTTTATTCTTCGCACCGATGCTTACCTGGCATTGGATCAGCAAGAGAAGGCTGTAGAGTTACTTGAAGAGGGCTTGCTCCTATTTAACGGGGAAGAACGACTGGAACTCTTATTTGAACTTGCGGATGTGTACGACGACTATGAGGAATTTGAAAAGGTGTTCGATTGCCTGAAATTGATCCTTGAAGAGGAGCCCACCAATGAAGAAGCACTTTATAAGATATGCTTCTGGACTGATTTCACCGGTCGAAATGAAGAATCCATCAAACTTCACCTAAATATCATCAACGACAATCCTTATAGTGAGCTGGCTTGGTTTAACCTCGGCGCTGCTTACCAAGGATTGAAATTATACGAGAAATCCATTGATGCATACATGTATTGTATCACCATTGATGAGAAGTTCGATTATGCTTATCGCAATATCGGCGATGCATATATCCGCCTGCGCAAATACAAGGATGCCATTGAAATGCTGGAGAAAGTACTTGAACTCAGCAGGCCTGAAGAAGTGATTCATGAAGCAATTGGTTATTGCTACGACCGTATGGGCCAATACGCACAGGCAAGGTTCCACTACCGCAAGGCTTCACACATGAATCCTGAGGATAGTAAGCTTTACTATAAAATTGCCTGCACTTACATTAACGAAGCCCAATACGAAAGCGGCATCAAACAATTGCAACAGGCATTACGTATCCATCGTACTCAACCCGAGTATAATCTTGCAATGGGTATGGCGTTGGTTGAAATAGGAGAATATAAAACCGCCATTGAGCATTATGCCAATGTCATCAAATCAAGACCAAAAAATGTAAAAGGCTGGAGCGCCATACTTGAATGCATGCTCAAAGCTGATCTGCTTGATACAGCCGATGAGTATGCCCTTGCTGCTTACGAAGCAACCGGCAGCAAACCGGTATTTATCTTTTACCGGGCAGCTATATTCTTTGCACAGGGCAAAACCAAGCAAGCGATCACACAGCTCGAATATGCCATGGCCAAGTCTCCGAAGCTTATTAAAAAACTCATCGAAATACAACCTAAACTGATGCAACATCCACAGGTTGTAGACATAATTGCCCGTTACAAACGTTCCCGTTCAATTTAAAGTCAATCATTGACTTGACCACTGTCAGTAAATCTGTAATTGCAGGTTGCTGCTGCTTCCCTATTTTTGCCGTCGATCAAAAAAAGTATGTCGATGAATTTTAACCTTACACAGATTCCTGAGCGTAATAAGAAACCCCGCAACCACGGCATTACTATGGTGATGGATAAGGGGCTGAGTGTTGAAGAAGCTAAGAACTTTATGAGTATTGCTGAGCCACATGTAGATATTGTGAAACTTGGTTTTGGCACCTCATTCGTTACACCTAACCTGCGTGCAAAGCTTGATGTTTACGCCTCACATAATATACCCGTTTACTTTGGTGGTACTTTATTTGAAGCTTTCCTGATCCGTAACCAGTTTGACGATTATATCAGTGTTTGTAAAGAATATGGCGTTACATACATGGAAGTGAGTGATGGCTCCATTGAAATTCCACACGCAGAAAAATGCGGTTATATTGAAAAACTCACCAAGCACGGAACTGTGTTGAGCGAAGTGGGTAGTAAAGATGCAGCTCACATCATTCCACCTTATAAATGGATTGAACTGATGCGAGCCGAACTGGAAGCCGGTTCTACTTATGTAATTGCGGAAGCACGTGAAGCAGGTAATGTGGGTATCTATCGTGGCAGCGGTGAAGTGCGTGAAGGGCTGGTGCAGGAAATTCTTACACAGATACCCGAAGAAAAGATTATTTGGGAAGCGCCCCAAAAAGCACAACAATTGTACTTTATTGAATTGGTTGGTCATAATGTGAACCTGGGGAATATTGCTCCGTCAGAAGTAATTCCTCTTGAAACAATGAGACTAGGTTTACGTGGTGACACCTTCCATATGTTCCTCGATAAACAGAAAGCATAATGCGTCAGTTTGGTTTGATAGGATACCCGTTGAGTCATTCGTTTTCAAAAAAATATTTCACGGAGAAGTTTGCAGAAGAAGGAATCAGCAATTGCAATTATGAATTGTATCCCATCTCTTCGATAGATCAGTTTTCACAGTTGTTGAAGGATGTGGTCGGACTGGAAGGTATCAATGTCACCATTCCATACAAAGAAGAGGTATTGCCTTTTCTGCATCATCAATCAGCAGCAGTGAAGGAGATTGGTGCCTGTAATTGTATCAAAATAAAAGATGGGGAACTCACCGGTTATAATACTGATGTGCTGGGTTTCAGACAATCAATTGAACCGTTCTTACGACCACATCATCAACAGGCATTGGTGTTGGGAACAGGTGGTGCAGCTAAAGCAGTAGTATGGGTATTGAAGCAACTCGGTATCGGTTACAAGTATGTTTCCCGAAAGAATGCTGATGATATGTTCCGTTACGAAGACCTTGATGAAGCAGTTATGCAGCAATACCAGTTAGTTATCAACACTACACCCCTTGGTATGCAACCGAATGTGCATGATAAACCATCATTACCGTATCAATACATTACCAATCATCATCTCTGTTACGATCTGGTTTACAACCCTGCAAAAACAGCTTTTCTGCAATCAGCCGAAGAGCGTGGAGCAACGATCAAAAACGGGGGAGATATGTTGGTGATACAGGCCGAAGAAAGCTGGAAGATCTGGAACAGTTGATCGATCTTTCGGCTGCTTCCGTTATTATTGTGATTGAATACAGAACCAATGTGCAGGAAACTCTTTATACTCATCATTACTTTAGTTGGCTTCATGGCGGCTTCTGCACAGGCAGATAATGCCGAGGAGAATTACCAGGCCGGTCGTCAGCTTCGTCGTGATGGAAAATGCACAGAGGCCATTCCACTTTTCAAAAAAGCAATTGAACAAAAGCCATCCTTAGCAGCTGCTCATTATGAGTTGGGCTGGTGTTACAATGAGCTGGGACAATATAATATTGCTTTACCAATTCTTCAACAGGCTGTAAAATTAGAACCAACGGGTTTTCGTTCACTCTATGAAGTTGGATTTGCGAAGTACAAATTAGGCAGGGTAGAAGAAGCGTTGGTTGATTTTAACCAGGTAATAAAGCTCAATGCCAATTACGAGAAGGTTTACATTGCAAGAGGCGATTTGTATAAAGATGCAAAGAAGAATACCGCTGCTGCATTGGCAGATTTTCTGAAAGCACTTTCATTAGATAGCACTGAAAAGAAAATTCATTACCGCATTGGCTGGTGTTATAACGATCTTGGAAAATTCAGTGAAGCTGTTCCTTACCTGCAGAAAGCAATCGGCTTTGAAGAGCAGAATTATCTTTCATATTCTGAATTAGGCTTCTCACTTTTTTCATTGAACAAGTACGAAGAAGCAATGGGTCATCTTAATAAAGCTAATACACTGAAGCCAGGTTTTGAAACGACTATCTACTACATCGGACTTTGCCATGTAAAGCAAAATAAAAAGCAGGATGCTGTGCAGAAGTATAATGAGCTGGTGCAATTAAACAGTAACTATGCTGCTTTGCTGCTCAATGAAATAAAGTTGATGAAGTAAAACTGTGAAGCTTCGTTTTTGCCTGTTGCTTATTAACTATTCCCCAATTTCTCCCTGACTTCAACAGGCACATGTGCAATCTTTTTCTTATCGTAATCGTAACAAACCATCCCGGTTTTTGCAAGTGCAGTTATCAGTTTTTCTTTATTCAGAATTTGGTAGTAGAGATCGAAGCCAACGGACGTAAAATTTACAGCAGCAATATTCACCGATAAAATATCACCGTAGAAGATTTCGTTTTTGAATTCAATTCCCACATCACTCATAATTAAACCAACACCGCCACAATTCAGTTCCGCAAATCCATGATGGGAGAGGAACTGCATTCTTGCTTCGTGTATAATGGAAAGTACCGCATCATTACCAACATGGTTGCCATAGTTGAGATCGGTAATTCGAATGGGAATAGTGGCGGTGAACGTAAACTGTTCCGGTAAAGTTAGTTTGATGCGTGACATGAAAGCTTGATACATGTTTATTGCTGATCCGTACTGTTGATTAATGCATTCAGATCAATATCGCCGGCAGAAGCAGAGATAGCAGCAGCCATCGCCATTTTTTCACGCCATACTTTGATCTGTTCATTACAATCTTTCGATTGAAAAGCTGTAGCTGCATCAACAGTTGCTGTACCTGCACATTTAAGGTTACTGATCTTTTTCGACACACGAACCAACTCACCATTATCATTCAACACCATGAAGTATTGACTTTCAGAAAAACCACTTGTCTCCTTTTTTGTTTCAGCTTGTTTATGATGTATGCCCTGGTAAGCAACATTATTTTCAAGACTGTGATCAGGGGTTTCGGTATATGCCAATGCATCAGGAGACGCTAATTTCTGTTTGATGCGTTCTTTGATCTGCTTACGGCTTGTTGTTGCAACTGCAGGTTCTTCAGCAGTTGTAATATTTGTATCAGGTGAAACAGTTGAAGGAGTTGTAGCTGGAGTATCATCCACAGGGTTTGCGGCTATACTTATTGGCGCTGTGGGGTCAGTTGAATTATTATTCAGCAAACGGTAACCACCCCATGCAAGAATACCAACAACAGCTGCAGCTGCAGCCATGCGATAAAAACGTTTTGGAGAATTTCTATTGATTGAAATTACTTTCGCTCCGCTTTCTTCCAATGATTGTTCAATGAAGCTCCATGCAGTTGCAGGAGGAGTTACTTCAGTTGATTGCAACGTTGCAGCGATGTATGCATCGTTCTGTTCAATGTTCAACTGTAGTTCAATTTGCTCCCATGCACTTGCAGGAACAATTTCTTCAACGGAGTTTATTTTTTGTTGGATCGAGAGATCATCTAATGCAGGTTGTAATTGTTCCCAAATAAATGAAGGGGCTTCCTCTTCCAATTGCAGCACCTGTTGTTGCAATGGTTTATCTGCTTCCAGTTCATCAAGATCAACAGCAATCTTCTCCCAAACCATTTCCGGCGGGGCAACTTCTGTTTGCAGAAGTAATTGTTGAAGAGTGGAGTCGTTCATGATTTATTCAGCTCAGCGTTTAATTTTATCTTGCAAGATCATTCTTGCTCTTGCCAATTGCGATTTGCTGGTGCCTTCGCTGATGCCCAACAGTTCGCCTATTTCTTTGTGACTGTATCCTTCCACTACATAAAGGTTAAACACGCTTCTGTAGCCGGGTGATAAGTCTTTAATGATCCTGAGCAAATCCTTTTCGTTGATGTTTTCAATCGCCGAAACGGATTTGTATTCAATACTTTCTTCTTTCTCTGTTAATGATAAGTCTGTTTTCTTTTTACGGATCTGTTCAATAGCGGTATTTACAAAAATGCGTCGTACCCATCCTTCAAATGATCCTTCGCCTCTGAAACGTTCCAGGTTTTTAAAGATCTTCACAAATCCTTCCTGTAATATATCCTGTGCATCATCGGCATTGCCCATGTAGCGGAGGCAAACGGCGTACATTTTACCGGCATATTTATCGTACAGAGCTTTCTGCATGCGACGGTCGCCGGAAATGCATCCACTAATTAAGTCGGTATCAGGAATCATTTGGTTGCTTTGCATCTTGGTTTCTCCTTAACTTTTTTTGAGGAAATCGATCATCAGGTCGAGCCCTTTTTTACGGTGACTGTATTTGTTCTTTTCCTCCATCGTCATTTCGGCGAAAGCTTTGCTGCTTCCGTCGGGTAAAAATACAGGGTCGTATCCAAATCCCCCTGTTCCTGCTTTATTTTCTAAAATCGTGCCGTTACAGATTCCTTCAAACTGGTAAAGCTTACCATCAAGGATAAGCGAAAAAACAGTACGGAAACGGGCTTTGCGATTTTCCTTGCCCTGCATTTTAGCCAGAAGCTTATCAGTATTGGCAGAAAAATCTTTTCTTTCGCCTGCATAACGGGCCGAACGTACGCCCGGTTCACCATTGAGCGCTTCCACTTCAAGCCCCGTGTCTTCGGCAAAACAATCCTGTTGCAAACGCTCTGCTAAGAACTGTGCTTTGTGTTTTGAATTTTCTTCAAGAGTATCAAATGGCTCAGGAATTTCTTCATCAACCCCTGCATCTTTCATGGTGAGAATGCGGAAACCTTCAGGAAGAGCGGCTTCAATTTCTTCGGCTTTGTGCCTGTTACCGCTGGCGAAAATGAGTTGTTGCATAAAAGGTTTAAAGGCCCAGCATTTGTTTCAATGCCAGCCATAGTTTTGATTTTTTGCTTTTATCGGTACGAATGGCTTCCAATGTTTCAGTGCAACATAACAAATAACCCTGTTGTTCCTGCACACGATAATCGGCTGATTGAATGGGCAAGGCATCAACCTGCACACCCGACGCAATGATGAACTTTGGCCGCAATTGTTGCACCAGTTCATCGAAATGGTTACGGTTATTGGCCACATTCACCAAGGCAATATCTTCCATATTCATTTTGCAGGCGGTCAATACATCGCCCAGGAATTGGAAGTCGGCATCATTGAGATAAGGGAAATAATGTTCTTCAACCAGCCACACAAACTGCTTTTTGTTTTTACCTGTAATGCCTTGCAAAGCAGCCGTTGTTGCAACTGGCTCAGCGGCCACAGCAGGTTTGGCTGTTTTGGTTTCAGGTTTTATTGTATTGTCTCCTTTTTCAACAATTACGAGTTGTTTGCCGTAGAGTTCGGCTAATTGATCGTCAGTAAGTTGAATGTTTTCAAACGACATAGTTGATAAGCAGTAAAACCCTTGTTTATTTTTTTCGTTTCTTTGCATCACAAAAATAACGAGTTATGATTGGTGCTATGGAAATATTAATTACAAAATCTGAAACAAGTAAACTGAGCAGCCTCGATCTGGGTAATGTTCCTTTTGGTAAACATTTTACTGATCATATGCTGGTTGCCGATTATGAAGATGGTGAGTGGAAGAATGTAGAGATCAAACCTTATCAGCCGATTACCATTTCTCCTGCTAATGCAGCCATGCATTACGGTCAAAGTATTTTCGAAGGAATCAAAGCTTTTCGTCATGAAAATGGTGAAGCTTATATTTTCCGTCCGTACGATAATTATAATCGTTTCAATAAATCAGCAGAACGTATGCAGATGCCTGCTGTGCCCGAAGAAATTTTTATAGAAGGCATGCGTAAGCTCATTGAAGTGGATAAGGATTGGATACCGATGAAGAAAGATCATTCATTGTACATCCGTCCATTCATGTTTGCAAATGATGATGTAATTGGTGTGAAGCCGAGTGATAAGTATAAGTTCGTGATCATTCTTTGTCCAACCGGTCCTTACTATGCAGTGCCGATGAAGATCTATGTGGAAGAACAATTTGTTCGTGCAGTACCCGGTGGTGTTGGCTTTGCAAAAGCAGCCGGTAACTATGGTTCATCGATGTACCCAACAAATGAAGCAAAGAAAAAAGGATACGACCAGGTATTGTGGACCGATGCTGTTGAACACAAATACCTGCAGGAATTTGGTATGATGAATGGTTTTGTGATCATTGGTAATACAGCCATTACTCCAAATCTTGATGAAGGCACCATTCTAGCCGGTGTTACAAGAGACAGTGTGATCGCAATTCTGAAAGACATGGGTTTAACTGTTGAAGAAAGGCCCATCAGTATTCATGAAGTAGTGGATGCTTACAACAACGGCACATTAAAAGAAGTGTTTGGTACAGGTACCGCAGCAACTATTTCTATGATCAAAGAATTGTGTTACAAAGACAATGTAATGAAGTTTGATACAGATAAATGGACGATCTCTCCTGAAGTGAAACGTCGTTTAACAGATATCCGTGAAGGAAGAGCAGCAGACATACACGAATGGTTATTCAAAATATAAACCTGCAATGAAAACAGTAGAGCGGCTTTGAGAAGAGCCGCTTTTTTATTTTACATCGTGCTATAACATGAATTTTAAAATCAAGAAACAAGTTTAGCTTTAGTTCATTAAAAAAATATGTTTAATTAAAAGAAGTGTATCAACGGCGTACTGGTTGTATCCGTATTTTTCAGCTTGCATTCTGTTGATTCTTTTTGTGCAATCGTTTGATCATATTTTATACAATACCGTAAACTGAAATTGCAATATATTTCGTAAACGTGAAAAGTAGAACAATGTAATGGAGATAGTACTAAAACTAACAATTATCGTTTCGCTTTTGGTTAAGATTGGAACACATATGCATCTTGACTTGAAGCACAAAAGATTTAAGGGATTTGCCCCAGCTCATATGCAACCAATAGAATATCTGTTTTTATATGGCGAATCTGTCGAAAAAGAATTTCAAGCAGAAAAGAAAATATGTAATGGTTCTTATGTTATAGCAATGGGGACAATTGTATTCTCATTATTTTATCAATGGCTCAGTTAAACTTTATTTGCTGCCGAGTTTTTTACCATTGTTGGTATACAAATGAAAGAAGCGTCCTTCGGTTATGAGTTTTCACCAACTGAAAAAAAATCATTGCAATGGTAGCGGAGTTAACACCGATTGCTCCCAACTTTTATATTTTTTCTTTAGCTCTTCTGCTTTTACAGGTTTGGTTGTAACAAGATTGTTGCGTTCTCCTTCATCAACCGACAGATCAAACAGATGTTCACCGGTTTCATCAACAATGTATTTCCAATTATGATCAAGTATGGCGTGTTGGTTGCGACGTTGAAAGATGCGCCAGTAAAATGTTCTTGGTAACACTTGTTGCTTTCCTGTAAGAAACGGAAGAAGATCAATACCATCAAGTGTATATTTTTCATTTGCTTTTGCACCGGCAGCAGCAAGAATGGTCGCTGTCCAATCCATGGTGATCACCTGTTGATGCGATACAGTATTCGCTTTAATTTTTCCGGGCCAGCGCACAAATGCAGGAACCCGCACACCACCTTCCCATACAGTCATTTTCATTTTTGCATAGGGTCCCATATCAGAAAATTTTTCACCACCGTTATCACTGGTGAAGATCACAATTGTATTTGTAGATAATCCTGTTTCTTCCAATGTTTTCATGATTACTCCAACCTGGTCATCCAAACTTTTCATCATCGCTTTATATACTTCAGGCGTTCCCATTGATTGCATAAGTTTTGCACTCATGGGAACGGTATCAGGCAACGCAGGATCGTTTGGTCCCTGCCATGGCCAATGCGGCGCCGTAAACTGCAGACTTAGAAAGAATGGTTTATTGTGCGATTGTTTTAAGAATGAAATTGTTTTTGCGCCAAGTAATTCAGTTGTATATCCTTTTGTATAAACAGGAGTTCTGTTCTCGTATAGATCATTTTTTCCTCCATCGCCTTTGTGCGAAATATAATCAGCTGCACCCGTGTAGATGCCGTAGAAATAATCAAACCCATTATCAAGCGGAGAAAAAGATGGCCCAACACCCAAATGCCATTTACCAATGAGTGCTGTTTCATAACCAGCTTTTTTTACCAATGCCGCCACTGAATGATCTGCTGCGTTTAAACCAATGCTGTTGTCACGTGTTGAAGGCACCCAGGGTTCCAGCAAACCAATAGAAGTGCGTGCAGGATAACGACCTGTCATAAATGCTGTGCGGGTGGGCGTGCAAACAGGAGCCGCTGCATAAGCTTGTGTAAACTTCATTCCCTGTGCAGCAAGTTTATCGAGATGTGGAGTTTGATAATCCTTGCGTCCATAACAACTGAGATCTGCATAACCCAGATCATCTGTCATAATGTAAATGATATTCGGTTTTTGCTGTGCAGCAGAATAATTATTTAACAGAAGTAAAAATGTTGCTGCAACAAACCATTTGCTTTTCATGCTTTTTTGCTTTCCTCCAAATTAGAGTTTTCGTTCTTCTTATGCAATAAAAAAATAGCTGTGTTAACCACAACTATCAATATAATTTATCAAAAAAAAATATTATCGAATGAGTGTAATGGTTCCCTGCATTTTAAATACAGCACCATCACCACAAACCACTTCTGCAATATAGCTGTACATGCCCGGTTGTTGTTCATAACCATTGAGCATTCCATCCCAACCAAACGCAGGATTATTACCCTGTATGTTTTCTTTTGAATAGACTGGCTTACCCCAACGGTCGTACACAATGATGCGTTTGATCTTGTCAACACCATCACCAATCACAAAGAAGCGATCATTCTTTCCATCATTATTTGGTGTGAAAGCATTCGGAATGTAAATACGACCTGCTAAACATCCAACCAGAACAGTTACTTCATCAAAGGATGTACAACCTGCAATATTGCTTACTTCAACTTTGTATGTTGTAT
This sequence comes from Lacibacter sp. H375, assembly GCF_037892425.1. Taxonomy (NCBI): domain Bacteria; kingdom Pseudomonadati; phylum Bacteroidota; class Chitinophagia; order Chitinophagales; family Chitinophagaceae; genus Lacibacter; species Lacibacter aquaticus. The sequence goes on along the minus strand of NZ_JBBKTT010000001.1, from coordinate 4,653,139 downwards.
TGTTTTTTGGATTTGCAACCGGGTTTGTACAAGTTGTACAAGTCAGAGTGCTTGAAGGTGACCAGCTGTACGAAATGACATCCGGTGAACCTATTGCCAATAATTGTGCTGTTGTTCCTGCCATGATCACTGTATCGTTACCTGCATTGATGGTTGGATAGTTGTAGACATAAACAGTAACAGATTTTGTATCCGTAAAGCAGCCACTACTGTCGGAACCAATTACAGTATAAGTGGTAGTTGTCGTTGGTGTTGCCAAAGGATTGTTTACGGTACTGCTGCTTAAACCTGTTGCAGGTGACCAGTTATATAATTCTGCGCCGCTTGCCTGCAGGCGAATGCTTTCACCTAAACACAATGTATCATTTGCACTAACGGTAACGGCAAATGGTTTTTTCACACGAATGAAAACAGAATCGGTGGTACTGCAACCAGCGGAAGTGCCAGTTACATAATAACGGATATTATTTTGCGGAGTAGAAACAGGATTGGTACAATTGGTACAATTCAGATCAGTTCCGGGAGACCATAAATAAGATGTTGCACCGGATGGTGTTAACACAAAGCTGCTGCCAATACAAACAGTGGTGTCTTTACCTGCATCGATGGTTGGCGTTTGATTAACGGTGATGGTTGTTGATGTACTGTCTGTACAGCCACTGCTGTTTGTTGCAATGAGCCATGCTGTATAGGTTCCTGCAGCAGGAATAGAGAAGCTTGAAAGATTCTTTGTGTTCACAATTCGGTTATCAACTTTCCAGGTCCATTGTATAGATGATGTATCAGGATTAATGAGATTGCCGTTTAGATTGACAGTTGCGGGGCTACAATAAACAGTAGTTCCAGTGATACTCAATTGCGGGGTTGGTACAACCTTTATCAGTTGAGGTTTGGTAATGCTGTTACTGCAACCATTTACAGTGTTGATCGTGAGTGTTACATCATACACACCTGTGTTTGTATATCCATGCGATGGGTTACGCAAGCCACTTGTATTTCCATCACCAAAATTCCATACATAGCTGCTGACAATGTCTGCTGTAACAGATGAATCACGGAACTGAACAGTACCATTATCGCACAAAACTTTTTTGTCAAAACCAAAATCAGGTTTCGATCCGAATATCTTTATGGTGTCAGTACCGATCAATGGTGTTAAACAACCCTGTGTGTCCTGCAGAATTACTTTCGGAACATAAAAGCCGGGATATTGGTAATTGAAACCGACAGTTGAATCGGTTGTAAACAGTGTATTGCCATCACCAAAATCCCATAAATATTTTACATTATTATTTGCGGTAACAGCAAAATTTACCTGCATCGGGAAACAACCTGTTATTGGATTGTAACTCAGGTTACCAATTGTATTTGATAATACACGAATGGTCATTTGCTTTGTACTTGTACAACCACCTGCTGAAGTTACTGTTAATGTTACAATGTAATCATTGGGTATAGCGTAAGAGTAAGATGGATTTGCTGCAGTTGATGTATTGCCATCACCAAAATCCCAGAGAGCTGTTTTATAAAATGTTGATGTGTTCGTAAACTGCACTTGGAGTGGAGGACAAATTGTGAATGTATCGCTTGCAATGAAGTTTGCTTGAGGAACGTCAACAGTAATATAATTTGTTTTGATAACGGAATCGACACAACCGATTGCTTCACGTCCTATCAGCTTTACCGTATAGGTACCTGTTGCGGCATAACTATGTGCAGGATTTGCAGCAGTTGAGGTATTACCATCACCAAAATCCCAGGTGTAACTTAAGTTGCTACCGGTTGAAGTATTTACAAATTGAACATTGCCATTGGGACACGACAACGAATCAACAGCGTAAAAACCAAGTTTCGATTCAAAGATGTCGAGTATTGTACTTGTTAAGGTACTGTCGGTACAACCATAAGAATCTGTTACAATCAGCTTTGGAAAATAAGTTGATGCTGTAGTAAAACTGTGTTGCACTGTTGCATTGTTCCCATTCAAACTGTTGCCGTCGCCAAATTTCCATAAGTAATTTGTGATGGGATGTATTCCGTCGGTCACAGACGTACTTGTAAACGTTACTGATTGACCTACGCATTGCGGATTTGGAAGTGCTGTGAAGGATGGAGTTGCTCCATACACATTCAACACTTTTGTTGTGCTGTCTTTACAACCGTTTATATCCGTAATAACAAGTTTAACTGTGTAACTACCTACAGCAGTGTAGAAATGATTGAAGGATGCTGAGTTGCTTGTTGTTCCATCACCTAGGTCCCACGACCATGATGTGATGTTAGCCGGTGTTACATTGCCTGCAGAAAAACTAAATGATTGGAATTTACATTTTGCGTTCTGATCTGTTACAATCGTTGGATTGAAGTTCAGAAAATTAACTACCCGTTGCGATGTATCGGTACAACTTCCGTTGGAAACACTTAATGTAACAGTGTACACGCCGGGTGCAGCATAAGTATAAGTTGGGTTAATTGCTGTTGATGTATTACCGTCCCCGAAACTCCAGAGACGTGTTACTGCTCCTACTGAACTGTCAGAAAACGCAACAGTAGATGTGGTGTTACAATCATACACTATTCCAAATTTGGAAACAGGTGGAAGTATTTGCAGGTAACTTGTTTTAGTTACAGAATCAGGGCAACCATTTTTAAAAGCAATCAATCGCACAGTGATGAAGCCTGCTGTGTCATAAGCATGAGTTGGATTTTGATTGGTACTTGTTTTATTATCGCCAAAATCCCACCGCCAGGCATCAGGCATACCGGTGCTAAGATCAGTAAAATTGATGGGCTGTCCTGCACAACTTATAAGCGGTAAAGCAGAAAAATTGGCTGTTGGCTTTGTTCCCGTCTTTACACCGTCAACATAAGTGATCGTTTCAGTACAGCCTCTTCTTGTTGTTACAGTTAGGCGAATGGTGTAACTGCCTTGACCCGGATAAGTATGACTTGGGAATTGCTGTGTTGATGTACCGCCATCGCCAAAATCCCACAACCAAGTTGCAACAGAGTCGGCTGATATTACAGAGGGAATAGGACTAAAGATATACGGGAAACAACCACCTGTTGGCATTCCAACGATTGATACAATAGGTTTCTGAACCCTGATGAAATTTGTTTTTGTAATTGAACCTGTACAACCGGCAGAAAGTTGCACGGTCAGTTTAACTGTATAATTTCCTTCTGTAGAATAAGTGTGAGAGGGGTTTTGTTGTGTGGAAATGGCGCCATCTCCAAAATCCCAAAGCCATTGTTTTGCACCGGGAGTAGTGTTCGAAAAATTCACAGTAAAAGGTGCACGACAGGAAATGGAATCGTTGACAACTATGTTTGGAACAGGGTTGCTGATAACGTTGATCGTTTTCGTTGAAGAGTCAACGCAGGCCCCATAATTATTAACCAGCTTAACGGTATAGGCACCGGTTGTACTGAAGATCTTGATCGGGTTGGCCGTAATGGACGATGTGCCATCGCCAAAATACCAGGTCGCTGAATTTGGAACTGGTATCGATTGATTGGTAAACTTCACGGTATCGCCGATACACACGCTATCTCTGAAACTGAAATTAGAATTAAAGTTGCCAATACTCAACTGATTGTTTTTTGTAATGGTGTCGATACAGCCCTGATCACTTTCTGCAATTAACCGGACATTATAGGTGCCGGCTGTTGTATAAGTATGTAAAGGATTGGTAACTGTTGAATTACCACCATCGCCAAAGTCCCATTTATAGGTAACTGTTCCCGGACCTGTAGTGAGATTTGTAAACGTGATTGCTTCAGGTGGTTTACAATTTACAGGAGCACTGGCACTAAAGTCAGCTTTTACACCATTTGATGCTCTTATGAACGAAGGCTTCACCAATAATGTAAAACAGCCACTGCTATTGGTCACTTTCAATGCTACGTTATAATTACCTGTGTTGTAATAAACATGGTACGGGTTCTGGGCTGTACTTGTAGTACCATCGCCGAAGTCCCATTCCCAGGAGGTAATGGTTCCGCCAGATGTAGAAACTGAATTGTCTACAAATTGAACTCTAAGCGGAAAACAGCCTACTGAACTCGTGGAAGTGGTAAATGCAACCTGGGGAGGCTGCAAAACATTGATGTAGTTTGTTTTTACCAGCGAGTCTTTACCGGTAGCATTGGTGATTATAAGTTTTACTGTATAGAGGCCTGGAGTTAAGTAAGTGGTAGATGGATTTTGCTGGGTTGAAATAGTTCCGTTGCCGAGGTCCCAGCGCCAGCCTGTTGCTCCGCCGGTTGATTCATCCGTAAAATTTACTAGTAAGGGGGCGCAGCCACTGGTAGGGGCTGCCTTAAAAGCTGTGGAGAGTTGACTCCATAACGAAGTCGAAAAAAAACATGCAATTACAGTCAGGGTCAGGACTTTGCAGGTTTTTCTTAATAGTGGTGGTGTTGTGTCAGCACTCAGTTTTGTCATATTAAGTCAGTCTTTTCTGAACGAAAAACGAGATATTGGTTGTTATAGCCGTGCTATTAACAAATATAGCTTTCATTTTCAGTATTTTATAGAAAACAGGGCTGGAATTTCGCTCAGATTCTTTGGTTTTTACTATTAACGCAAAAACTAAGGGGAATAATGCCTTTCAGGGAATTTTAGTTTTTTACACATATGTGAATAGAAATCTGTGAAAGTTTTTTGTACTTTAAATGAGGACACCTACCTTTGCCGTCCGAAAAATAATAAGGTAAGGAATGCCTACAATTCAACAATTAGTAAGAAAAGGAAGAGAAATCATTAGGGCGAAAAGCAAATCCCGTGCGCTGGATAGCTGCCCGTTTCGCAGAGGTGTATGTACACGTGTGTACACAACCACGCCTAAAAAGCCAAACTCGGCTTTGCGTAAGGTTGCGAAAGTGCGTTTAACCAATAAAATTGAGGTGATTGCCTACATCCCCGGTGAAGGTCACAACCTGCAGGAGCACTCAATTGTATTGGTGCGTGGCGGTCGTGTGAAGGATTTGCCAGGTGTACGTTACCATATCGTTCGTGGTTCGCTCGATACTGCCGGTGTAAAAGACCGCAAGAAGAGCCGTTCTAAGTACGGTACGAAGAAGGAAAAAGCTAAAAAATAATCTGACTAAGTAATTCTTATATACAATGAGGAAGACGAAACCTAAAAAAATAGCGCTGGCACCAGATCCAAGGTTTAACGACACATTGGTGACCCGTTTTGTAAATAATTTAATGTGGCAAGGTAAGAAAAGCACTGCTTTTACTATCTTCTACGATGCAATTGATAAAGTTGCAAAAACAACCGGAGAAGACGGTTATGAAATCTGGAAGAAGGCAGTTGCTAATGTAACTCCTGCTGTTGAAGTACGTAGCCGTCGTATTGGTGGTGCTACATTCCAGATCCCTGCAGAGGTTCGTGCTGACAGAAAGATTTCTCTCAGTATCAAATGGCTGGTTCGTTATAGCCGTGAGCGTAACGGTCGCAGTATGGCTGATAAATTAGCAAACGAAATTGTAAGTGCAAGCAAAGGTGAAGGTGGTGCTTTCAAAAAGAAAGAAGATACACACCGTATGGCTGAAGCCAACAAGGCTTTCGCTCACTTTAGAGCTTAATCTTCAACAAGATCATATTCAGGAATCCCTTCGTTTTACGGAGGGATTTTTTTGTGGTGTAACCGCAACTACCCCAATAACAGCGCTAAGTGGAACCACTCAATTTTCACACTCTCTTTTTTTATTTGTCTTCCGGGAATATATTTGTAATGAAACCAACGTGAATTTTAAACCACAATAACCCCTGATCCATGTATTTTACAGCAGTTTAAATATGCCGTAATACCCAAATCAAAACATTTTTCCAAATTTCACTCATTACTCCTTATAATATGAAAAACGCCATTTTGTGCCTAACGGCATTTCTTTTGATTCAACTATCTGTTGCAGCTCAGGAAAAAGACGACGAGAATATTTCCATTGTAAAATCGGTACGCTCATTCAGATTTGTGAAAGGCACAGCCGAAAACCCTGTAGTTGTAAAAGAGGAGCATAGCCGCACTTTCACTTGCAATAAATACCGAACTGATGTGCCGGTTGTTGAGCTCTTCAATAGTATAGAAACAATGGATGATGTTGATATACGTGTTGATGGATCGAAACGACATGGTATTGTGCCAGGTTATGAGTATTACAATCGTGATGGTATCTTCTACTCCGATGAACAGGTTTGTTACTTTACATTACCTGTTTCCAAGATTGGCAGCAAATCGGAAGTAACGATCAAAAAGACAATCAAGGACCCGAGGTATTTTACGAATATTTTTTTTACGGAAGGTCATGTCATTAATGAGCAGGAAATTAAACTGTATGTACCTGCCTGGGTTAGTCTTGATATAAAAGAATATCATTTCGGTAAGTACAACATCCGCAAATCTGTATCGCAGGAAGGCGGTGAAACTGTTTATACTTTTTCTATGAATGATATTCCGAAATTCAAACAGGAGTTATCTGCACCCGGCTTAACTTATTATGCTCCTCATATCCTTGTGCTTTCTAAATCGGCTCAACCGAAAGATGTTTCTTACACTTATTTTAAAACAGTAAAAGAACAGTACGATTGGTATCAAAATCTTGTAAAGACAATTGGTGATGACGAAAAAATCGTAAAAGAAAAAGCAGAAGAGATCGTAAAAGGAATCAGTAATGACGAAGAGAAAGTAAAAAAGATATTTCAATGGGTGCAGGACAATATCCGTTACATCGCTTTTGAAAATGGGATAGCAGGGTTTAAACCTGAAAAAGCACAAGAAGTGTTACGAAAAAAATATGGTGATTGTAAAGGCATGGCTAATTTACTTACGGTTATGTTGCGATCACTAAAATTAGATGCACGTAGGTGCTGGATAGGCACAAAGCATATTGCTTACGATTACAGCACACCTTCTCTTTCGGTAGATAATCATATGATCTGTGCATGGATGAAAAACGGCAAACCGGTTTTTTTAGATGCAACAGAAAAGTATATTGGTTTTGGAGAAACGGCGGAACGGATTCAAGGCCGTCAAACACTTATTGAGAATGGTAATCAATATTTGTTAGAGAAGGTACCCGTTGCCAGTCACTTACAGAATACTTCAACAGAAAACAGAAAGCTGGTAATTGATGGCAATAACCTGAAAGGTCATATAACACACATTTGGAAAGGTGAGAATAAAGAATGGTTATTAAATGCTCTTACAGACATTAAACAGGATAAACAGGAAAATGCGTTGAAGCAGTTCCTGGCGGAGGGTGAGAGCGGTTTCGAAATAAGTAATTTGAAGATCACAAACCTTACTGACTACAACAATGATCTCAAAATTGAATATGATGTATTGTGGAAAAATGCAGTATCGGTATTTGATAAAGATGCTTACCTGAGCATTGATAACAGGGTAAACTTTAAAGACTTTAAAATTGATACAGATAAACGCACGTTGCCTTACTGGTTGCAGTTTAAGAATAATCTAATATTTGAAATTGAGTTAGTACTCCCTTCAGACAAGGTTGTCTCAGAGTTACCTCAAAAGATAAATATTAAGCAGCCTGGTTATAGTTTTTATGCTGCTTATACAAGCGAAGCAGGGAAGCTCAACTATCGTAATGAGATCATCATTAACAATACGGAAATTGTTCCCGATAATTTTATGCAGTGGAACAAAGACATTAAGCAGCTGACAGATTTTTATGACCAGCAAGTAGTACTTACCTCTAAAAAATAACCATCGTGAAACAATTTATTTTCTCAGCAGTATTGTGTTTTGCTTATTTTTCATCTTTCGCTCAGTCGAAAGAAACAATCGCCTATCGAAAAGAATCAGAAGATATGCGTAAATCAGTTTGGGCGTGGGAAAACCCCAAGTTTAAAGTGAGAGATATCCCGCAGAAGTATGCGAATGCATCAAAAATTATCATTGCACATCACACAGAATTAACTGCAGACAGTAAATCGTCTGTTGCGTTTTACGGATTAGGGTTTGGTACAAAACATAAACAAAGTCTTACAGAAATCGTGAGGGAAATTGTAAAACTGAATGATAAAAATGCAGTAACAGAATATTCCGAACTCAGCTTTACCCAGTTTGAAAAACGAAGCGGCTTCTATACTTCTGATAAAACAAGCACTTATTTAGGTGTGCGTATTATTAAAGCGGATGGTACCGTAAAGGAAATTAATGCTGACGAAGTGGTGCTTACAAAAGATGCAGCCAATGAAAAGCAGGCAAAGCTTGCCATCCCTGATCTGCAACCCGGCGATATTCTCGATTACTTCTTTGCTACTGCTCAAAACACAACTAATGATTTTGCAACGAAAGTTTACACATTGCTTTTGTTTGATAATGCACCTGTTTTAAGCTACTCTTTCCATAGTCAGCTTGGGAAAAAATTTGCCGTTGAATACCGTAGCTATAATGGGGCACCTGAGATTGCAATTAAAAAAAGCGCAGAAAGTGATATCGTAATCGATGTGCAAAAGGATGACATGCCCCCTTTTGAAACAAGCCTTTGGGTTTCGGCAACAAGACAATTGCCATTTATACGGATGAATATTTCACAGGGGTATAAAGGAATCGGGAGTGCATCATTGGGTATAAGCAGGCCCGGCGAAATAACAAAGATTGTCAATAGTCAAAACGCATTAGAAGAAAAGTCACGTGAGTTTTCAATGCAATACTATAATGGCTACTGGATACGAGCTAATAAAATGGAATACACTTCAATGGAGGGATTGGCGAAAATTTATGCCAAGCAAATGGGTATTGATTATAAAACAATGAGCAGGGATGAAAAGGCTGCTCATTTGTATTATACAGCCCGGTTTTATTGGTTTATGCGGTTTCATATTGATGATTTGGAATCTAAAATGAATCTTGGCTCAAAGCGGTTCGATGGTTTCCCATTTTCGATGTTCGCCTTACTGAAGGCAGCGGATCTTGATCCTGCTATCATGATCTATGAAGATCGCACTGGATTTCGAATGAATGAAGCAATGAACGGAAGTGACTTGGGAGCGATTGCATATTTGCCGGGAACGAATAAGTATTTTTCAATGACCTCGATTTTTGAAGTCCCGTTTACCGCACCAGCAAGTGCAGAGGGTGCAAAAAACACGAAAAGTTTCACATTCGACCACCCGGCTATGGTAGGTCCTGCAAAAGTGGCCAATCTTACAGAAGTTGCACCCGGACCAAACGTAGCAACAAGTAAGTCGGCAGATAATGCCCGAATTGAAAAACTACAAATATCATTCACAGCAGGACAAACATCATTAAGTGTAAAGAGAAATACCACATTAAAAGGACATTATAAACTTGACGAGCAAACCAAACTTGTAACTTATGAGGATATCATGGATTACGAGAGTAAAGTATTTAAGCAGAAACAACTTTTGCTCGATGAAATAGCAAATTCAAAAAGTGGAAAAAAGTATATTAATGAACTTAGAAACGCTTTTGCAGAGGCGAAGAAAAAACAAAAAGATGCTTTTTTAAAAGAAGCAAAAGATTGGTTTGAGCAGGAGGTAACAGAGTTACAGGACTATCGAATTGACAATCCGGGCATACGCCATACAGCGCCTGATTTTGTGTACAGTTCAAATTTTCAGTTAGGTGGGTTGGTTAAAAAGGCCGGGAATAATATTATTGTTGAGATCGGGAAGATACAGGGAACACCTCTTGTAATTAAAGAAGAGCAGAAGAAACGGGCGCTTGATGTATACATGCCATTTGCGAGAAGTATTGAATATCATTTAGAGATTGCAATTCCGGAAGGGTATACTGCTGAAGGGGTTGCCGCTCTTAATTCAAAAGTTCAAAATGAAACGGGATATTTTATTACAGAAGCAACCAGCAACGGACAAACTGTTTCTGTAAAAATCATGAAGCATTACCTGAGTAGTTATGAACCACTGCAAAACTTTGAAAAGATCCTGGCTTTTGTAAACGCATCCAGTGAGTGGACAAATGCAAAATTATTGTTGAAGAAAAAATAAGTTAAGAAATAGAACCTGTTTTAGTTCTTAAAGGTATTGCGCAATGATCGCTAATGTTTAGCGATCATTGCGCAATTTTTATATCAGCACTTTCTTTGAGACGAGCGGAAAATATTTAAAGCGTCGCTATCACTTCATCACTTATTTCTTCTTGTTCTTTTTTGCTTTTTGCCTGATCTTCTTTGCGGGCAATTGAACAATAACTGTTTCACCACGGCCTTTTTCATTTGCCCTGCTTTGTATGGTCCACAGATCGAGTTGGTTATCGCCATCAACAACACTGCCACTGTAATCGCCCCAGGCAACACCATCGGCTGCACCTGTTCCTTCGCCCACACGAATTATTTCACGAATGCTGCCTGCTGCATCAGTTGCTTTGCGATAAGCAAAACGTGGACTCACAAACATATTTGCATTTGCTTCCTGGAAACCAATGAGTACATCTTTGTTTTTATTTACTGCAAGTGTTGTTTGAATATAGTTTGTGGTATCACTTTTAATTAAACCTGTTTGCTGAATACTTCCGTCAGCTGCATTTACCTGGTGCCACTGCACAGCAGAACGTCCTTCGCAATTAACAGCTTGTGAAAACCAAATGCTGCCACTTTGCAACACAAGATTTTTTGGATTGCGATCGCCTGAAGAAACTTTTTGTTGTGTATTGAATTGTGGTGATTGTGGTGGGCCACCAACATATTTCAGATTATGTGGTTTATTGCTGACCAAAATACAGATAGGTGTGCCATCAGCAGCTTCAGTTACTCGACGGATCACAAACTTATCACGATCAATTTCGAAGAAATAGATATCATCTGTTGCATCTTGTCCGTAAACCGGATGGCCAAGACTACCATTGAAATGATACACAGTTGCTGGCCTTCCCGATTTTGCATCAGCCATTTTCAAAACAAAAGTCCGCTCTTCACCACCGGGAAATGAATAGCCGATCCATTTGCGGCTGTAACCAATTCCACCGCCATCAACACCTTTAGGTGCTGGAACAGGGTAAGTGTTCCAGGCAGCACGGGGGTCGCTGGTTTCAGAAACAGAAACGTTTACCGGTTTTATTTTGGCCGAATCCCAATACACCCAAAGATCGAAACCAAATACCTGGTTATGTGCATCGAAGAAAAGCTTAGGGTCAATTCCATTATTGAAGCATTTCTGCGAGATGCCTTGCTGGTATTCACCTTTTTTATTGTAGATAACCAATCCGTTGTTGGTACCGTGCAACACATAACCGCCGCCAACTGCAATTTGCGGATCTACCTGGCGGTTGCCATCCATTGAACCATCAAATGCCAGGTAGCCATTTATCATGCGGGGGTTGCCGCCTTGCTTGCGTTCGGGGCATTGGCCATTGTTGTTGAAGCTGGTTTTGTGAATAGGAGAGATCATTTCTGTGCGTACGGGGCGCATTGTGTCTCTTGAGCTTTGCGCTGCTACTGCACCTGAAAAGCCGAGTAATGCGATCAGGATTCTAACTTTATTCATTGGTTTTGAATTGTTTCGTACAAAGTAAACTGCATTTGAGATGTAAAGACCGGGGCAATCGTTTGCATGATTTTGACCGTTTATGGAAAAGGTAGTTGCCGGGGTTTTCAGGTTTCATGCAAAGGGTTCCAGGAGGCAAGGCGCTAAGCTGAAAATGCACCTGAATGCTGAAAACCCAGCATGTGCGGCTTTTACGGCTAAATGCATTTCGAAAAGGAAAAATCCTTACTTTTGCGGCCGCCAAAGTTTCCAACCAAAGGTGCAATTGAACAGAGGATAGGAGGTTCGAAATTGATTGGCATCGTATGAGAGTATAATTATTACATATCAGCCCCCATCCTGAAAAGGATGTTACCTGCGGGCAGCCTATCTCCAAACAGGAGATAACAGTTCAATAGAATTCATAGAGTAAAAGAGTGCGACGCCGATGTGGATGCACAGAATTACGAAGACGATCACAAACATTATTCAAGATTTTTTAAACGATAAACATTCAAATTAAAACAGTCATGGCAGACTTAAAATTTCAGAGAAACTTTGGTATTGCGGCTCATATTGATGCCGGCAAGACCACAACTACTGAGCGTATCCTTCGCTATACCGGTATGATTCACCGTATTGGTGAGGTGCACGATGGTGCAGCTACAACCGATTGGATGGAGCAGGAAAAAGAAAGAGGTATCACCATCACTTCAGCTGCTGTAAGCTGCCAGTGGAACTTCCCTACAGTGTTAGGTAAGCAAACTCCAGATACTAAAAAGTATTCTTTCAACATTATCGATACTCCCGGTCACGTGGATTTTACTGTAGAGGTAGAACGTTCAATGCGTGTATTGGATGGTTTGATCGCTTTGTTCAGTGCGGTTGATGGTGTGGAACCACAATCTGAAACTGTATGGCGCCAGGCTAACCGTTACAACGTACCACGTATCGGTTTCGTAAATAAAATGGATCGCAGTGGTGCTGACTTCTTAAACGTTGTTAAGCAGGTGCGTGAAATGTTGGGATCAAAAGCCGTTCCTCTTCAGTTGCCAATTGGTGCAGAAGATGATTTTAAAGGTGTGGTGGATCTTATCAAGATGAAAGGTATCATCTGGCATATGGAAACAGAAGGAATGACTTTCGATGAGATCGAAATTCCTGCTGATATGTTGGAAGAAGCAAAAGACTGGAGAGCTCAGCTTGTAGAAGCAGTTGCTGAATATGATGATAAGTTGATGGAGAAATTCTTCGACAATCCAGACAGCATTACGGAAGATGAAATTCACGAAGCTGTACGCAAGGCAACAATTGACCTTTCAATTGTACCAATGATGTGCGGTTCTTCATTTAAGAATAAAGGTGTACAAACTGCATTGGATGCTGTTTGCCGTTACCTGCCTTCTCCTTTAGATGTGGAAGCAATTAAAGGAACTGATCCTGATACAGGTGAAGAAATGACCCGTCAGCCAGATGCGAAACAACCATTTGCTGCGTTGGCATTTAAGATCATGACCGATCCTTTCGTAGGTCGTTTAGCGTTCTTCCGGGTTTACTCTGGTCATCTTGATGCCGGTTCTTATGTGTTGAACGTAAGAAGCGGTAAGAAAGAGCGTATCAGCCGTATCATGAAAATGTTTGCAAACAAACAAAACCCTGTTGATTTTATTGAAGCAGGTGATATTGGTGCAGCGGTAGGTTTTAAAGAGATCAAAACCGGTGATACATTGTGCGATGAAAATCATCCGATCACATTAGAGAACATGTTCATTCCTGAGCCTGTGATCTCTTTGGCGGTTGAACCAAAAGCACAAGCCGACGTTGATAAAATGGGCTTAGCGATTTCTAAATTGGTGGAAGAAGATCCAACACTGCGTGTAAAGACTGACGAAGAAACTGGTCAGACTGTATTGAGCGGTATGGGTGAATTGCACCTTGAGATCATCGTTGATCGTATGCGTCGTGAGTTTAAAGTAGAAGTAAACCAGGGTGCACCGATGGTGGCTTATAAAGAAGCGTTCAAACAAAAAGTTGAACACCGTGAAGTGTTGAAGAAACAATCGGGTGGTCGTGGTAAGTTCGCCGATATCATTTTTGAAATCGGACCTGCTGATGAAGAGTGGTTGAAAGAAAACCCGGGCAAATCATACCAGTTTGTAAATGATTTGTTTGGTGGATCAATTCCAAAAGAATTTGTTCCTGCCATCATCAAAGGTTTTGAAACTTCAATGAGCAATGGTGTATTGGCTAACTACCCAATGGTAGATATGAAAGTGCGTGTGTTCGATGGTAGCTACCATGATGTGGATTCTGATGCAATGAGTTTTGAATTGTGTGCGAAAAGCGGTTTCCGTGAAGCAGGACGCAAAGCAAAACCAACCTTGCTTGAACCAATCATGAAAGTAGAAGTTGTAACACCTGATCAGTACATGGGTGACGTTACGGGTGATTTGAACCGTCGTCGTGGTATGCTGGAAGGTATGGATACAAAAGGTAATGCACAGGTGATCAGAGCCAAAGTTCCTTTAAGTGAAATGTTTGGTTATGTAACACAGTTACGTTCATTATCCAGCGGTCGTGCAACTTCAACTATGGAGTTCAGTCACTATGCACCTGCACCAAACAACGTTGCCGAAGAGGTAATTGCGAAGGTGAAAGGAAAAGTGAGTGCTTAATTACATTAAGTTGATTGAAATAGAAATCCCTCCGCATGCGGAGGGATTTTTTTGTGGAATGTTATTGGCTTTTATGATTATTTTAGCGAAAACACTTTATCAACGTATGAAAATCAAAACCCTGCTAACAACGTCTTTTATTTTACTCAGTCTTATCTGCAACGCTCAATTTCCCGGTATTAGCTTGAACAAGCACTTTACTTCAACAGGATCCACTTTGTTTTATGAAGGGAAACCAACCAAAGATGGTGGATTTATTTTGGCAGGTTTAGATTCAATGGAGGGTAGATTTTATTTTGACTATGATATAAATTATAAACGTATTAGTGGAAACGCTATGCTTATAAAAACGGATAGTGGTGGTAATATTATTTGGAAAACGGTGTTACCAAACCCGACCGTTCCAAAAGCTTTTTGTTCGGTTGTGCAAGCAGGTGATGGTGGATATATTGCGGCTGGATTTACAGGATCTCCATCAGATGGGAATAAACAAGTTCTTATTGTAAAACTTTCAAGTAGCGGATCGGTATTATGGCAAAAAGAATATGGTGGATCTGGGGAAGACTTAGGTTATACAATTATCAAATGTAATTCAGGAGGTTATTTAGTAACTGGAACAACAACTTCGAATGATGGGAATGTAACGGGTAACCACGGATCTTATGATTTACTGGTGATGCGAATAGATGAATCTGGTAACCTCCTTTGGCAGAAATGTTTTGGTGGTTCAAGTATTGAGATTGGTCGCTCTGTTATCGAAACCTTAAATCACGAGTTTGTTTTTTGTGGTTCATCGCAATCAACTGATGGAGATTTAGCAACTAATGGTGGTGTAAGAGGCGGTTGGTTATTTAAAACAGATAGTAGTGGAAATATAATCTGGCAAAAAAATTATGGTGGCTATAGTTCTATCGGGAATGGAATGATTGCAAGATTTAATAGCCTTACATTAGATGGCTCTGGTAACATTTATGCTACAGGGTTTGAAGAAAGCAACAAATTAGGCTTAGATAGTACATGGATCACTTCGAATATATGGTTGATAAAAGTAAAACCGTCGGGCGAGCTGATTTGGTCAAAAGTATATGGAGGTCCAGGTTTTGAAGAAGCCCTTGATATAAGCAGGTCGCTTACAGGTTCAATTCTAATTACTGGTCATACTTCATCAAGAGATGGAGATTTTGGAGGAATTGCCGGCGCTTATGTTCGAACTTTTATCCTTAACGTCTCAAGTGATGGAAATATGCTTGCAAAGAAAATTTTTCAAAGCAATGAATTTGAAGGGGGTTTTTCATTTTTCCAAACCAAGGATGAAGAGTTTGTTCTCGTAGCATCTTCTGTTCAGTACCAGGGCATGTTAATTAAACTTGGCGCTGCAAACTATATTAAAGGGAATTTATTTTTAGACGAAAATTCTAACGGTGTTAAAGATGCAACGGAAAAAGTATTCAATAATGCTTTAATCAAAACTAAAAAGCAGGATGTAGAAATTATGTCGGCTTTACCTTACAACGGCTTATTTGAAATTCCTGTTGATACAGGTAATTATGTTACAACTGTGCAGCTTTATAATCCCTATTATACAGTTGTACCTTCTTCCCGTAACAGTACTTTTAATTCTTATCTCAATACAGATTCATTCGGCTTTGCAGTTCAGCCGCTTGCAAACTATCAGGATTTGATTGTTCATCTTCTTCCCGTATCACCGGCACGTCCTGGTTTTAAAGCACAGTATGTGTTGAATTATAAAAACATCGGCACTACAACCATTGCAAACGGAACAGTGAAATTGATCAAAGACAGTCGCTCAGCTTATTCATTTAGTTTACCATTACCTGCTTCCGTTGTTGCAGATACTATTACATGGAATTATACCAACTTGAAACCACTTGATTCAATAGCTATTGGTATTGAATTGCAACTGGCAGCACCGCCTGCTCTTAACAACTCTGATACACTAAAGTTTAAAGCCATCATATTGCCGGTTGCAGGTGATCTCACTCCTTTAAATGATACAAGTAGTTTAAGGCAACTTGTGCAAGGTTCTTATGATCCGAATGATAAACAGGAAAGTTTTGCAGGACGCATGCCGTTAAAAACTATTCAGGATGGTGGGTATATTAATTACGTCATTCGTTTTCAAAATACCGGTAACGATACGGCATTCACTGTTCGGTTGATGGATACATTGGAAAATAAACTTGATTGGAGTTCATTTGAAATGATCGGCAGCAGTCATAAATACAGCCTTACAATAAAAGAAGGAAATAAACTTCAATGGGTATTCAATGATATTAAACTGCCCGACAGTACAACAAACCTTACACGAAGTATCGGCTTTATTGCCTTCCGTATCAAACCGAGAAATACGGTAGTAACGAATGATGTAATTAAAAATAAAGCAAGTATTTATTTCGATTACAATTTGCCAATCGTTACGAACAGTGCTGACATTACAATAACAAATGAAGTAATAACAGCAGTACGTGAAATTCAGAACGATGAAATGAAATTGCAATTTGGTCCTAACCCAAGCAATGGTTATTCAAACCTCATCATCACAGGTAAGTTAAAAGGGAAATTTGAACTGAGGATCATTGATAACAGCGGAAGTATTATATCTCAACAAACAATTACCAGAAATACGATTTCCGAAACAAATAATATTCCTGTTCAGTTGAACAAGCTTTCTTCAGGCGTTTATTACATTCAGCTGCAACAGAAGGGGAAGAGTTGGTGGCAAAAAATAATTCTTCAGTAACGAATAAAACGCTCCGATATTCGGAGCGTTTTATGTTGACGGTATTTTGATTTTTATTTTAAACTTTTTCAGTTAGTGATGCAATTGACAGATGATTGATTAAAATATTTGTCATTTTACTTGCATTTGGTTGAACAGTTTTTTAATTTCAATATGCGTTGGAACATTTTCAATTTACTCCGCATTCCTCCTAAACACCAAACCTTAATCCTCCCTCGCTGTTAACCCTACCTTTCTAAACCTCTTTATTCTAAAAGCCTGCTTATTCAGGTACATCATTTCCAGTGTCCGGAAACCAGTTGTCGTTTTCTTATAAGTTTATAATGCTTATTCCAATGGAAAAGTAAACACGATAGTTACGTTTATTCTCAATTCTATTTTGTGATGTTATATGCATCAACCGAATTTAACTATCATCGGTGATGAGGGGATGTATTGTGTCTTTACACAGCCTCTCTGTTAACCAAAACTGTTTATTTCAGATCCTTTATTCTTGTAAAGCCGGTTGTAACAGTGGTTACAAAAATCCCTGTCTTTATTTCCAATTCCTCCTCCTTTCTAATATCCTTTACAGTTTGGTTAATTCATTTGCTTTAAACAGTCGGCTGTTTTAGCTCATGATTATTT
Source organism: Lacibacter sp. H375 (assembly GCF_037892425.1). Classification (NCBI taxonomy): domain Bacteria; kingdom Pseudomonadati; phylum Bacteroidota; class Chitinophagia; order Chitinophagales; family Chitinophagaceae; genus Lacibacter; species Lacibacter aquaticus. Next base: position 4,635,593 of record NZ_JBBKTT010000001.1, on the reverse strand, counting down.
AAGACGTGCTGTGCGTGAAAAGTTCCAACGCCCATATCCTTTCAGGAAAAATCAGGATTAATTATTCTTTAACTATTAAACTGATTTTTATGAGTAGTTCTTTAAGCCTTTGCAGCGCTTGTTTTAATTCCCCCGTTTCCCGGGTTAAAAGATATGCGGCTGCAATTAAAATCTTACTGCTTTCTTTCTTGTTGCTACCTATAACAACAATGGTAAAAAGCCAAACCGTTCACTGGTCTCAATCATCTAATAAGAATAACACACAGGGAACGGTAGTGTGGATCGGTTCAATTGTTCAATCAAGCAATTCTACTTTTTACGAAGGGCAAAGTACGCTGCAACGACTTTTCCTTTTGGATATTCCAACAGATCCTACCGGGAAATACAAACTCACTTTTAAGCATCTCGCAACAAAAGGGTCTATTAATGCTTACGATTTTGTTACAGGTTGGAATAATGCCGCTGGTGCTTTAGGTGGTAAAGCTATAAGCACGTCAAATGCAATTGATCCGAACTGTTATTTGAATATTGATAATTGTAGCCAGACAGGACAGAATAATGATCCCGTTTTTTTGATCTGCGGAACACTTGATGCTGCACCACTTGTATATTCAAATGCGGTTCCTTCAAGTTCATATGCAGTACCATCACCTGGTACACCCAATGTATCTTCCAATTCGAATGTAAAAGCAAGAATTGAGGATTGGGATAATAATTTTTCACCCACAGGGTCAGATGGAAGAAGAATAACCATCCAGTCTAACGCAACAGTTAGTGCGGCTAATCTTGTGATGACAGGGTATGGCGACGATAACGGTGATGTGTATGCTCACTATGAATTATCATGGACAGGTCCAACTGCTCCAGGTAGTTTTTCTGTTCTGGTGAAAATTGGTGGACATATCGCCGATCAGTTATTCTATGGTATAGGCAAAGGTGCATCTAACATTAATGGTGGACCTTACCACTTTAAAGTAAGCGATCTCTATTTAGGTAATGCACCTTATGATTCACAACACACAATTTCTTTGGGCGACAGAGATAACCAATTAAAAGGTGCAGACATCCTTATTCCGCCACCACCATGTGTAATTGCTCCGCAATCACAATCAATTTGCGCAGGCGGTACATCGCAACAGTTTTGTGGACCAGCCGGTATGGCAGTATACAGTTGGAGTATTGCACCGGCAGGTGCAACATTAAGTGCTACCAATACACAATGTGTAACTGTAACATCCAATACTCCCGGTACATACACGCTTACTTTGGTTACAACACAGAACGGTGTGCAATCAACTGATAACTGTACAGCCACATTGGTTGTAAATGCAAATCCAACTGCTAATGCAGGTCCAGATCAAACTAAGTGTCAAGGCGAGGGTGGAAATACATCCTTTACCTTGGCAGGAAGTGTAACCAATGGTACACATTCATGGGCGCAGGTTGGATCAACCGGCACAGCAAACTCTAACATTGCAGCAAACACTGCATTGAATGGAAGTATAACTGTTACCGGAATTGGTACTGTTACACTACGCTTAACATCAACCAGCAATGCAACGCCAAGTTGTGGTACTGCTGAGAATGATGTAGTGTTAACAGTAAATGCAAATCCAACTTCTAATGCAGGTCCGGATGAAACCAAGTGTCAGGGCGAGGGAGGAAACACATCCTTTACCTTGGCAGGAAGTGTAACCAATGGTACACATTCATGGGCACAGGTTGGATCAACCGGCACAGCAAACTCTAACATTGCAGCAAACACTGCTTTGAATGGAAACATCACTATTACGGGAATTGGTACAGTTACTTTACGCTTAACATCCACCAGTAATGCTACACCAAGTTGCGGAACAGCAACCAATGATGTTGTATTAGCAGTGAATGCAAATCCAACAGCTGATGCAGGTCCGGATCAAACCAAGTGTCAGGGCGAGGGAGGAAACACATCCTTTACATTAGCAGGAAGTGTAACAAATGGTACACATTCATGGGCGCAGGTTGGTTCAACCGGAACAGCAAATTCAAATATAGCAGCGAACACTGCATTGAATGGAAATATAACTGTTACGGGAATTGGTACAGTTACATTACGCTTAACATCAACAAGCAATGCAATACCGAGTTGTGGTACAGCTGATAACGATGTGGTATTAACAGTAAATGCAAATCCAACAGCAAATGCAGGTCCTGATCAAACCAAGTGTCAAGGTGCAGGAGGAAACACATCCTTTACGTTAGCAGGAAGTGTAACCAATGGTACACATTCATGGGCACAAGTTGGATCAACCGGAACAGCGAACTCGAACATTGCAGTCAACACTGCACTGAACGGAAGTATCACTGTTACAGGAATTGGCACTGTTACACTACGCTTAACATCAACAAGCAATGCAACTCCAAGTTGCGGTACAGCTGATAACGATGTAGTGTTAACTGTGAATGCAAATCCAACAGCAAATGCAGGTGATGATCAGGCTTTGTGTCAAACAAAACCAAGCGGTCCTACTGTATTTAATATCAGTGGTAGTGGAACTAATGGTGTAGGCGTATGGAGCAAGTTCGCATCAACAGGCACATCCGATGTAATTTTTGGTAATGTGAATGATGCTGCAACTACAGCAAGTGTAAGCGGTGTTGGTACTGTTACTATTCGGTATACAATTACCAATGCAAATTGTGGAACAGCTGTTGACAATGCCGAACTAACTGTAAATCCTAATCCGGTTATTTCATGCAGTGCAACTCCGGTGCTTATTGATATTACATCAGCAGCACACAATTCACAACTCGATGTGGATTTGAGCGGCAATGCCGATACCGATCCAACACATTACAGTTATGTTTGGACAGAAGATGGCGCAGGTTCATTTAATTTCAGTAACATTAAAAATCCCGTTTACACTGCAAGTGTAAATGATGCCGGTCAGGCAATTTCGTTTACTGTTACAGTTACACATATTGCGACAAGATGTTCAAATGAATCACAATGTTCATTGACAGTGAACTCTGCCGGTAGTTGTCCGGAAGTTGTTACATCTTCAGTATGTAATGGTACAACAAACAACTATCATGCAAGCAGGGCTCCTGCTGCAAATGAAACATGGGTATGGAGTGCAGATAACGGAGCATCAATAAATGCACCGAATGGGCAACAATCTGTTTCAGTTACTGCGGGCAATCAGAACTTTACATTAAAGCTCACCATTACCTACGCTAATACAGAGTTATCGCCTACAGAATGTAGTTATCCTGTTACAGTCACTTTGTGTGGAGGTAATTGTACCTATACACAAGGCAAGTTTGGCAATACCAGTCCTGCATGCGATGCAGATGGCACAAATGGTACTCCGATTACTTATGCAACAGTGCTGGATATGATCAAAGCTCTGTTGGGTGTAAACGGTATTGCAAATCCACTTTATATTGGTGGTGATGGAATTTCAAAACCAAGGATAACAATTCCGGCGACAGCAACAGCTGCAGCATTATTAAATGCATCAATGCCAGGAGGTAGTACTGCAAGAGAATTGTTTGGTAATTGTACAGTTGATAACGCCGGCGGTTTACCAGCATGCTGGACAGCCGGAACAAATACACTGGCAACATATATTACTAAACAAGGTAAGATCAACAATGTATTGTTATCACAAACAATTGCATTGGGGTTGAACTCTCGGTTAAGTTCAGGGTTGAGTGGCTTTGCATTACAGGCTGGTACATTTGCTACTGCAAAACGTGATGGCGATTGTGGTTCAACAATTCCAAAAGTGCGCATTTGTTATTATGATATCGTGTTGATGAAATGGGTGGTTGAAAATGAATATGTATTCAAGTCAATTTCTCAAAGTGTGATCGATGCACTGAATTGCAAAACATATCCGCTTAACGTAGGTGGATTGTATCAGTTGGCAAACGATGCATTGGCAAATGCAGATGGTACAATTGGTACAGAATGTGGTGCAAGTCTTTCTGACATTAATAATGCAGTTTCTGCAATTAATGAAGGATTTGATGAATGCAGAATATTCATTGGCTGGAATGAAACTCCTTGCGGAACAGTAGTATCAAGCAGAATTGATATCACCGCTTCAGGAGTGATTGGCAATAATAATATAGTAACAGCGGGAGTTAGTATATCAGCTTATCCAAATCCGTTTAGAGATCATGTGAATTTTGTAATGGTATCACCGGAATCAGGCCGAGCAACACTGGAAGTGTACAACCTGTTCGGTCAGAAATTACAAACTGTATATGATGGATTTATGGCAGCAGGCAGGAATCAAATCGTTCAATTCAGAACAGGAACAATTTCAAACGGAGTATTGATCTATAAATTCATGATCAATGGCAAGCAGATAACAGGCAGGCTTATGAACATTAAAGAGTAACAGGAACAATCACCAGTTAATAAAAAATCCCGGTCAGTTGAACCGGGATTTTTTATTATCATTTAAAACAAAGGGCATTAGTTAATTGCGTAGCAATATGTGCCTGTTTTTGTAAGGAAGAAATCATAATCGATCCAGCTATATCCTGCATCGCCCCAGGCTGTACCCCATGAGTTCATAATGAGGTATGCATTTTTCGCATCATCATAACCACAAATAACAACTGAATGTGGAAGTGAACCAGAACCTGAATATGTTTTCCATATAAACCCGGCCTTGGCGCTGATGAATGAATTATCGGCAAGTATGCTTATGATCACAGGATGTTTTTGTGTAACCATTGATTTGATGGCTGCTCTATCAGTAGTAAATAATTTCGCATATGAGCTGATCTTGTAATTCTGCGCTTCTGACGATTGTGATGAAGTTGGTAATGTTGAACAGCCATTGCTGCTGCTGTAAGGCATTGTTTGAAACGTACAGATACCATTCAACTTAATAAAATCAAGAGCTGTTTGCATTGCAGAACCGGAATTACAGTCGCTGTTGAATTTTATCTGGTTGTATAAAAATTCAGGACTGAAAATAGTTGCAGCATTGCTATATGATGTTGCACCGCTTCTGTAATACTGTTCAGCCGAACGTGCTGCATAACCTACTGAGAAAGCAACACATGAGCCTTCACTTCCCTGGTTGCCCACTGGAGGCATAGTTAATCTGAAGCCGGAAGTTGAAGGTGGTTCAACAACTGTTGTGTTGAGTGTTATGGTAATTGATCTCACAGACTGGTTGCCAGCCGCATCTCTTGCGGTTGCAACAATTGTGTGAATGCCACTCGCTGCATTTGTTGTGTTCCATGGGTACGTGTAGCTGGATGATGAAGAACTACCAACTACAACACCATTAATACTGATACTTAAAGAAGTTACACCAGTATTATCACTTGCCGATGCGCTGATGTTAATGGTGGTACCAGTGTTGTATGAAGCACCATTAACCGGAGAACTGATGTTTACAATTGGGGCAGTAACATCACCAACCGTAACATTATTTACCGATACTGTAACTGAACTGCTTGTTCTGTTATTTGCAGCATCCCTTGCAGTTACTGTTAGTGTGTGAGTGCCGTTCGATGCTGTAGCAGAATTCCATGTGTTTGTGAAAGGAGCAACACTACTGCTGCTGACTGCCACACCATCAACATCAAGACTAACAGATGAAACGCCAACGTTATCACTTGCGCTCACCTGTACAGTAGATGTGCCGGTAACAAAAGAGCCTGATGTTGGGGAAATAATACTGATAGTTGGTGCAATAGCATCACGTTTACCTCTTGCTGCTACCATAGATAAGTTCAAAACTTCTACACCTGCTTCCGGGGCCTTTGATAAAAATCCAGAGGACACTATCAAAGGTACTTTTGCCTGTAACGCAGGATTGTCATCAACAACTCCTGAAACTTTCTCTTGAGAAAATTCCGTTTCACTTTCGGGTACTACTGTTGATTTTTCTTTAGAACAAGCTGTCCACAGAACGGATACAATCAATAACCCTAACAAGCCTTTCGGCATTGTAAATCTTTTCATTTAATCTGCTGTTGGTTTTTATAAGTAATAAAAAATGTTTGGCGGTGACGCCCATAGGTATTGCATTCAGGTATAGTTGCTTTTCAAATGCCTGACAGTTGATGCAGCTTTGCTATGTGCAAATGCAAAGCATTTACATGCGCATCTTGTTTTTGATAAATCTTGTGGGAAATTGTATCTGGTACTTTCTGTTGGGGAATGGTTCTTCTATGATTCGGATATTTGTTCTCGTGGGTCCTTAATTAAACAAATCAATTCCGCTCTGCCTCAAAATTTTATCCTGTTTACTATGCCTTTAATTCTACGGGTATTAAACAATAATTATGCCACTCACCATGCAATCGCTCGTCGTAATTTTATATCGATGGCAAAGGTATTTTGTTTTTATGTTCAAAATAAGTGAAAGGCTTTTGAGGACATGAAAATCACTCTTTATACTACACATTAAACAAAAACTTTTGTAGGTATCAATTTTGATGTCTGCAGTTACACGAAAAAAAATCATTCAGTAAACAACTGGTTTAACAAGTGTAACGCATGTAATTAAAACAAACTCCGTTACCGGTTTTTGAAGATTAGGTAAGCATTATACATTTGTTAATTTTATCACCAGCTTATTCACAACCAGAAGTGTTGTAAAAATTATTAAGCAATTTGCTTTCTGCAAGTAGTATTAAAACTGATATAACAAAAAAGGAGCTGCAATTTGCAACTCCTTTCTAATATAATTAACAACAGTTTACCTGCTATTGGCATCATTCATCCTGATGTTTCGTCCTTTAAACTTCTTTCCATCAATAGAACGGATCATTTGTGTTGCTGCTTTACTATCAACTTCAACCCAGCTGTTCATTTCACGCATATCAATTTTACCCAGCGAATCTTTTTTCAGATCACTCATATCTAAAATGAACTGGAGAAAACTTGCTTTGTAAAAACCATCTTTCGTTCCAAGGTTCACAAACAAACGGGTGTAATTGCCTGAACCTCCGCCATTGAATTCACGACCTTGTGTATCACGGTAGGGTTGGCGTTCACGTTCACGTGTGCGTCCTGATCCTGGTCTTTCTCTTTCAATACCACGACTACCACCATCACGTTTGAATTTATCAAACTCACGACCACGTTCACGAATGTTGAGGTCTTCTGCGTTTTCGTAATATTTGAGGAATCGATCGAACTCCATTGATGCAACACGCTTCAGAATTTCTTCTTTGCTGATGTCTGCAAATTTTTCCTGCAGCATCGGTACATAAGTTTCATATTCTTCGCTGCTTACATCCATGTTAATGAGCTTATCCATAAACGAGAAAAACTGTTTGCGGCAAACATCTTTACCGGTTGGTATTTCAAGTTTATTAAATCGTGACTGCACAATACGTTCGATCTGGCGAACCTTGCCGATTTCACGACTGTGTACAATACTCATACAAATACCTGTTTTACCTGCACGACCTGTACGACCACTACGGTGTGTGTACACTTCAATATCGTCGGGTAACTCATAGTTGATCACATGCGTAATATCTTTCACATCTATACCACGTGCAGCCACATCGGTTGCAATCAGCAATTGCAATGTTCTGTCACGGAACTGGCCCATTACCGCATCACGTTGTTGTTGGGTAAGATCACCATGCAAAGCATCAATATCATATCCTTCACGGGTTAACTTCTCGGAAATGTTTTGTGCATCAATTTTTGTACGTGTGAAAATGATACCATAAATACCGGGGTTAAAATCGATCAAACGCTTCAATGCTTCGTAGCGGTGTTGTGATGACACCACAAAATACTGATGATCGATGTTTACGTTGGCGGTATTCATTTTACCAACCGTAACTTCTACCGGCTCTTTCATGTACTTGCGGCTCACCTTACGAATTTCAGGTGGCATGGTAGCACTGAATAACCAGGTACTTTCTTTCTTGGGAGTATTCTGTAAGATGAATTCAATATCATCCTGGAAACCCATGTTCAGCATTTCATCTGCTTCATCAAGCACCACATACTTAATTTCACCAAGGTTGATGGCCTTGCGTTCAATTAAATCAATCAAACGACCGGGAGTAGCTACTACGATCTGGATACCACGTTTGATATCACGGATCTGCATGCCGATGGAGGTGCCGCCGTAAACAGCAACCACCTGCATTCCCTTCATGTGTTTCTTGAAAATTTCTATCTCTTTAACGATCTGCAGGCAAAGTTCACGTGTAGGACAAACGATCAGTGCCTGTGGGTGTTTTTTGCTTTCGTCTAATAATTGCAGCAATGGTAAACCAAAGGCTGCTGTTTTGCCGGTACCCGTTTGGGCAAGGCCGATCAAATCCGTTGTTCCGCTCAAAAGAACGGGGATTGCTTTTTCCTGAATAGGAGTGGGAGTTGTAAAACCGAGTTCACTAATCGCTTTCATCAATCTTTCATCCAGTCCAAGCGCTTCAAATGTGTTCATTCTGTATTTTCTGTTATAATAAGCGGCAAAGGTAAGGTTTTATTGGGGGATGAGATGCATTTGAGTAGCTAGTGGCTGGTCTGCAGTCAATAGCAATGCTGATTGCAGCAAAACGTATGTAACAGGCTAAACACTAGCTGCTAATGGCTATCGGCTTATCTTTGCGCCATGCGAAAACTGGGCATGGATGAGCTCAACCGCAAATCGGTTGATGAATTTAAAGAAGCGGAGAAGAACAAGGTGATTGTTGTGCTGGAAAATATCCGCAGCATGCAGAATGTGGGCAGTGTGTTCCGCACAGCCGATGCTTTTTTGGTGGAAGCTATTTATCTCATTGGCTACACGCCTCAACCTCCTCATCGGGATATTCATAAAACAGCCTTGGGTGCAACAGAAACCGTGAACTGGAAATATTTTGCCGAAACCAGCGAGGCAATTGCTGAGTTAAAAGCAAACGGCTACAAGCTGTTTGGGATTGAACAGACCGAAGGCAGCATTTTACTCCAGGACTTTGAAAAAGCGAAAGAAGAAAAAATTGCCCTCATCTTTGGCAACGAAGCCGAAGGAGTGGAACAGGAAACCCTGTTGCAGTGTGTAGGCTGTATTGAAATACCACAGTTTGGGATGAAACATTCGCTGAATATTTCGGTAGCAGCAGGAGTGGTACTGTGGGAAATGGCAAGAAAAGGTATATTGAACCAATAATCAGGATCGAACAACATGAGCACAGTAAAAAACTATCTATCACTTATAAAATTTTCGCACACCATTTTTGCATTGCCTTTTGCATTGATTGGATTCTTTTTAGCTAAAAGTATAGTGATGCCTCAGCTTGAAGAGGATGTTTTTTTCAACTACCGAGTTTCAGGTGAAATTGGAATGTCTAGACTGATAATTATATTCATTCTAGTTCTTCTCTGCATGATCTTTGCCCGTAGTGCCGCCATGGCTTTTAATCGTTATCTCGATAGAAGTTTCGATGCAAAAAATCCACGCACTGCTATTCGTGAAATACCAGCAGGAATTATTTCAGCCAACAGTGCACTAATGTTTACGATCATCAACAGTGTGTTGTTTGTGGTTGCAACATTCTTTATCAATTCACTTTGCCTTGCGTTATCACCAGTTGCTTTATTTGTTGTGTTAGGTTATAGTTACACGAAACGTTTTACACCACTTTGTCATTTGGTATTAGGTCTTGGTTTATCATTGGCACCTATTGGAGCATATTTGGCAGTAGCAGGAGCTTTTGCTGTATTGCCTGTTTTATTTTCATTTACGGTGTTGTTTTGGGTGAGTGGTTTCGATATTATTTATGCTTTGCAGGATGAAGAGTTTGATAAGAAATATGAATTGAAATCGATACCTGCGTGGTTGGGGAAATCTAAAGCATTGCGTGTATCAGAATTCTTACATGTACTTTCTGCATTTTGTGTAACTGCAGCAGGTTACTACGGAAATTTTGGTGTGTTGTATTGGATAGGCGTAGCTGTATTTATTGGCATGTTGATCTATCAACACTCCATTGTAAAGCCCGATGATTTACGCAGAGTGAACATTGCGTTTATGACGGCGAATGGTATTGCGAGTGTTGTGTTTGCGGTGTTTGTGATTGCTGATATCTTTATTTAAACCCTCTAAATCTCCCTGAAGGGAGACTTGTTGCTTCACTACAAATGATGAACAAAAGAATAAACAGATCAACAGTATTACTTGAGCAAATTACCTCCCTTTCAGGGGAGGACGGGAGGGGTTTATGGCTCGTATAATGTGCATCGATTACGGCGGCAAACGTACAGGATTGGCAGTGACCGATCCGTTGCAGATCATTGCAACCGGTTTAACCACTATCGAAACAAAAAACTTCATCCCTTTCCTCAAAGATTATTTCAGCAAAGAACAGGTGGAGTTGATTCTTATTGGTATGCCCACCAACTGGGACGATAGTGACACTCATGCCACGCCGTTAGTGAAACGTGCCATTGAACAACTGAAGAAAAATTTCCCCAACATTCCTATTGAAACGGTGGATGAGCGCTATACGTCCAAAATGGCCAAAGATGCGATGCTCGAAATGGGCCTTAAGAAAAGTCAGCGCCGGGATAAAAAGCTGGTGGATGAGATAGCAGCTACGATTATGCTGCAGGAATACCTGGCGAGGACGTAGGATGTCTGATTTATGATGTAGGAATCCCGATAGTTGCTTACTTACTCGATGAATTGCGAACGCTTGATTGGCTTTGCTTATATTTGCAGCTAATTTTTTTGTTGAAGATGGTTTGTAATCATAAATCCACCATCATAAATCATAAATCGCATGATTCTTCCCATTGTCGCCTACGGCTTTGATGTGCTTCGTAAAACAGCAAAAGATATTACGCCTGATTACCCCGGGCTTGAGAAGCTGATTGCTGATATGTGGGAAACCATGTATTCTTCCAACGGTGTTGGTTTGGCTGCTCCGCAGATCAACCGTGATATTCGTTTGTTTGTGGTGGATAGTGCCCAGATGTTTGCCAATATGGATGAGGAAGAAACCCTGTTGTATCCTGATAAACCAGGTATTAAGCAGGTATTCATCAACGCACATGTAGAAGAGTTGTTGGGTGATGATTGGTTGTACAATGAAGGTTGTTTAAGCATTCCCAAAATACGTGAAGATGTGTATCGTGCGGAAGAAGTAACCATCCGTTACATGGATGAAAATTTCAAGGAGCATGTAAAAACATTTGATGGAATAACTGCCCGTGTGATCCTGCACGAATATGATCATATTGAAGGGAAGCTCTTTATCGATTACCTGAAACCATTGAAACGAAAAATGCTCAAAGGAAAACTCGATGATATTTCAAGAGGAAAGGTTAATGTGGATTATAAAATGCTGTTCCCTAAATAGACCGCAGAAAAAATGATTAAATGATACTAATGAAAAATCCCCGATATCATTTGATATCGGGGATCTATTTTATTCATCATCTCCAGTTAAATTCTTTGCTTTTGTATACACTCTCCACTTTTCAATTACCTGCTGCATATCTTTTGCCAGTTCACTTTCAAATAACATCCGCTCTTGTGTTTTTGGATGTGTGAAGCCCAATGTTTGTGCATGCAATGCATGTCGTGGACAAATGGCAAAACAATTATCTACAAACTGTTTGTACTTGGTGTAAACCGTTCCTTTTACAATCCGATCACCACCATAGGTATCATCATTGAATAACGGATGCCCGATGTGCTGCATGTGCACACGTATCTGGTGCGTACGTCCTGTTTCCAACCTGCATTCTACCAGTGTAGTGTAGCCGAAACGTTCAAGTACGGTATAATGTGTAATAGCTTCTTTCCCATACTCACCATCGGGATATACATCCATGATCTTTCGGAAACGCTGATGACGACCAACATGACCCGTAATGGTTCCACTATCTTCTTTTATATCACCCCATACCAATGCAACGTATTTACGTTCTACTGTATGATTGAAGAATTGTTTGGCTAGATGAACACTGGCCTGTTCAGTTTTCGCCATGATCACCAACCCGCTTGTGTTCTTATCAATCCGATGCACCATGCCAAAGCGTGGTAATTCGTCTTCGGTGATATTCGGTTGTTGCTGTTGAAAATGCCACAACGCACCATTCACCAATGTGCCGGAATAATTACCACAGCCGGGATGCATCACCATGCCGGGCTCCTTATTTACCAGCATTACAGAATCATCTTCGTAAGCAATGTTGAGTGGTAGTTCTTCTGCTTTTAGATTGCTGTCTTCAGGTGCTGTATCTGTAAACGTAACAATATCATCACCCGGTTTTACTTTATAGTTCGCTTTAACCGTGTTGTTGTTCACCAGCACCATTCCCGTCTCAATTCCACGTTGCACTTTGTTACGGGTTGCGCCTTCGATCTTCGTCATCAGGTATTTATCAATGCGCAAAGGTTCCTGTCCTTTCGTTACCACAAAACGCTTCTTCTCGAAAAGCTCTTCCGAGCCGTCGCCATTCTCCAACTCACTTTCTTCATCTAACAATTCTTCGTCGATCATAATCCGCAAAAGTAAGTCCTGTTCGGCATCCATTCAAATCAAGTAAATTTGCAGGCTATGACACAATTGGTGCAGTTTGAAGATTTGGGCAACATGCCCTACAAACAAGCCTGGGATTACCAGGAGAGTTTGTTAAAGAAGAATCTTGATGTGAAAGCCGCTTTACGTACTGTAGCCATTAGTCTTGGGGAGATAGCAGGTAGTGAGGAAATTCCAAATTCCAAATTTCAAATTCCAGACACCAGTCATCATCTCCTCTTTGTAGAACATCCTCCAGTTTACACCTTAGGCAAAAGTGGCCACATCGAAAATATCCTGATCAGTGAAGAAGAACGTGCAGCAAAGGGAATTGAATATTATCCTACCAATCGTGGCGGCGATATTACATTTCATGGTCCGCAACAGATCGTTGGATATCCAATTCTTGACCTGGAAAAATTTGAGACCGATATTGGTAAATACTTACGCAAACTTGAAGAGGTAATTATTCTGACAATGGCTGATTATGGTTTGAAAGGCGAACGTAGCAAAGGCGAAACAGGTGTGTGGCTTGATCCTGATGTAAAAGGAAAAGAGCGGAAGATCTGCGCAATGGGAGTACGGTGCAGCCGATGGATCACCATGCATGGCTTTGCGTTTAATGTAAATACTGATCTCAATTATTTCAACTACATCATACCCTGCGGTATTGAAAATAAGCAGGTAACTTCTCTGGAAAAAGAGTTAGGACAGAAAGTTGATTTTGAAGAAGCGAAAGAAAGTGTGAAACGAAATTTTGAAAAAGTATTTGACGTGAAATTATAATGGCTTGGCGAAGTAAAGCAATGTTTTATGATCCCCAAATATCCATTCGTCTTTCTCTACTTTATAAACATACATAAGCCATGAATGACCACCCGATTTTATTTCGATCTGGTTGTTCACCACGGTAATGGTACACGGCAATACTTCTGTTTTATCTTTTGAATAAAACGTAAGTTCAGCTGTTGCCGTTTTATCCCCATTATCTTTTATTGATTTGACATAACGTATCAATACTGATTCATTACTCACTGCTCCGGGCTTTGCTCTGCGACGATACACCGTCCAGTTAATACCAGCAAGATCTGCAAGATTAGGATCCAGAGGAGTATCGAGCACGGGATCGGTTACGGGGTTTTTGCCAAGTGTTTCACGCCAGAAGATCTCTTTCTTAGCTAATGTGTGCACAGTGCCATCATCATCCAGTAACAATAACTCGGTTTCTGAAATTGCACCAATTGTGTACACATCTGCAGCAGCAACTAATATATTTCCCGGATCATCAATAAATGCAACACCACGCATGATGGTTTTTGTGCCATCTCTTGTTTCTACTTTATCAGCTTCGGTAAAATGTAAATAAATAGTATCACCAATAGGAAGTGCAGCTTTATCAGCACTCGTGCGCTTTATTTCCTGCCATCTGCCTTGTAATTGTGCTAATGTAAAGTTGTATACCGGACCTTTTTTTGATGCTGTTGTATTTACCGGGTTAACGCCCCTTCTGCCAACACGTTGAGCCAATAAAAATTCAGGAGCCAGTAGCAATATAGCCAGGAGAAAGGGGTAGTAGAATTGTTTCATGAGTGGGTATGCAGGGGAAGCAATCTGCATGACAAAGCAAAATACAAAAACAAGGCCATTCTTCAAATAACCCATTAAAGATTTTAATAATCCCTTGTAATCAGGAACTTATTCTTCTCTTTCAACTTGCCATCTTCCAATAATTCGAAATGATACCAACCCGATTTCATAAAGTTGACCTTGTCGAGGGTAAGATAAGTATTGGTTATTTTCGGAATAACAAACAACTGTGCGCCGTTTTCTTTTAAAAATCTGACGCTGTATTTTTTTGATAGTGCGTCGGGTAAGCGAATGACAGGATTCCCGTCATCTCCGGTGAAAATATATACTGAGGGAACCCAAACCGGCTTAGGTGCAACTGTTGGCCGGTCTTCTTTTTCAACTTCTTTTTGTGGTTGACCAGGTTTGTTTGTTTGTTCCTTTACAACTGCTGTTGTGGAAGAAGTATCGATCGTTAATCTTCTTGAAGGAGTGAATACATAGTTTGAACCTTCAAATAAAATGAAGATGCGGTAATACCCACTATCGTTTTTTGCTGTTTTATCAACATAGCTATACGATTTGCTGTTAGTGTTGGGTACTGAATGAATGGTACTGAAATTCCGTAAACTGTCTTTTGAACGTTGAATATTGATCTGCGATACATTTTTAAAAGTGCTGATCCAGCTGAGTACTATTTCACCGTTCAGTTTTTTTACTGCATTAAATTTTGGAAGCGTGTCCTGTTGTGCCGTAGCAGATAAAGCAATAAAGAGGAATAGAATGGGTAAGATCAGTTTATTCATGGAATTGACGTGCGTTCTGTTGATTGTTCTCTGATTGCACAAATATAGTGCCGTTCAGAATAATAACGTTCCGTATGGCAAACTGTTGTTCCCTTGCAAACCGCCAGAATGAATAACCAATAGTTTTCCGTCTGCTGAAAAATAGTTGTCTTCTGCTAAGGAAATAACAGCCTGCATCAACTTGCCGGTATACACAATATCGGTGGGAATAGATGTTTTAGTATAAAATGAATTCATAAAGTTGAATAATTGTTCATTGGTTCGGGCATAGCCTTTCCCTGCAAAATCAAAAAGAACAGTTTGTTTTGCGGGAGATGAAACAGCAGCATGTTGTGAAATGAATTGTTCCTTTTCATCATCTCTTATTTTGAGTGCGGGTAAACCAATCACCGTTTGTGATGAGTTTGTGGCTGATGCAATTCCTTTAAATGTAGTGCCGGTTCCCATGGAGCAAATAATATGTGTGAAGTCGTCTGCTCCCGTTATATGATTCAGAATTTCACTGCAGCCTTTCAAACCCATTTCATTATTGCCACCTTCTGGAACAAAGAATAAATGCGGATGCTGCAGAATGGTTTGCTGAACTACTTCACTGGCTGATGCATAATCTTCACGGCTTACAGGAATTAATGTCATGTTTTGTTTTCTGCAAAACGAAAGGGTAGGATTCAATGGTTCTATTACTTCGCCACGTATAATGGCAACAGAAGAAAGTCCTTGTTCGGCACATGCAAAAGCAGTTGCCGCAAGATGATTGGAGTAAGCACCGCCCATGGTAATGATGCCCTTTTTTTGCTGTCGGATGGTCTCTAAAAGGTTATACTTCAGTTTGAAATATTTGTTACCGGAAATAAACGGGTGCAAAAGATCAAGCCTTGCAACAGTAAAACAAAAAGGTTTACCATTTTTAAGTTGCCATTCTACTGTATTGTATGAAATTATTCGTGGTATCGTTTGCATGATGGAGCGCAACAATTGTTTCCTATCTTCGCACCGCTCAAAAATAAATGAATAAATGCAACCTACATTATTGATTCTTGCGGCAGGTATGGCCAGCCGCTATGGCAGTATGAAACAGATGGAGGGCTTTGGCCCGGCTGGTGAAACGATTATGGATTATTCCATTTATGATGCTATTCGTGCTGGTTTTGGAAAAGTAGTGTTTATCATTCGCAAAGATTTTGCTGATAATTTCAAAGCAGTGTTTGAACCAAAGCTGAAAGGCCGAATTGAAATTGATTATGTATATCAACAACTCGATTCATTAACAGACGGATATCCTGTTCCTGCATCAAGAACAAAACCCTGGGGAACAGCTCATGCCATTCTTTGTGCAAAGGATGTTATTAACGAGCCTTTTGCGGTGATTAATGCAGATGATTTTTATGGTCGTGATGCATTTGAAAAAGCATATACGTTTTTAACCACTGCATGTAGTCCCAAACAACAGTCGATCATTGGTTATGAATTGGCAAAAACATTAAGTGCAAACGGAACTGTAAGCAGAGGTGTGTGCGATGTGGATGTGGAAAATAATCTTGTAAGTATTTCGGAACGCACCAAGATCTATGCGGAGGGCGAAAAGATCGTTTACGAAGATGCTGCGGGAAAACATGAAGTACCTTATAGCTCCAGTGTAAGTATGAACTTCTGGTGTTTTGATGCATCCATTTTTAAATTAACGGAAGAACTGTTCGCAATTTTTCTGAAAGAACATGGCCAGGAAGAAAAATCAGAATTCTTTATTCCGATTGTTGCTGACACGTATATAAAACAAGGTCTTGGTGTTGTGAAAGTAATTCCAACATCATCACAATGGTTTGGCGTTACATATAAAGAAGATGCGCCGGGAGTGCAGAAAAGTGTGGATGATCTTGTTGCTGCCGGTGAATATCCTTCTTCGTTGTGGAGTTAAGTGAAAAGTAAATTAATAATAGATGAGCTGCCCTGCTGTTGTAAAGCGGGGCAGCTTTTTTATTGAATGATTAAAATTCCTGTTTGTACCTTCTTGTTTTTCTTCAACAGACGGTAATAATGTATTCCTTTTTGTAATCCTGGGAGTGATACCTGTTCAGGATAATCTGTGATCTGTTTTTGCAATACAATACGACCGTAATTATCAATAATCTGAAAGATCACATCATCGTCCTGTTCTGTAAGTATCGTCAAAGAACCATTTACTAATGCAGGGTTGGGATAAATAATAGCGGCTTTGTTTGCTGTAAAGAAAAGACTTGCTGTATCAGAAACAATCTTTCGTCCATCGCTCAACTCAATTACTGCACGGTATAAATTAGTACCTGCAATCAGTTTTTGATCAGTGAACTGGTATTGAGTTGTATTTGTTGAGGGTTGAGTTGCCAGTAACGAAAAACCGGTTGCTAAGTATTTTTCAAAACTGATCGATCTTACATTGTAGGTCGTACTTAACAAAAGTGATAACGCTCCTTTATTATCTTGTGTAAGATCTGCAATAAAACTCCTCGTATAACAAGCAGATCCCTGCTGCTCATAGTTGAATGTATAACTTCTTACCGCTGCCTTTCCTGATAACAAAGGCGTAACTGAATAATGCAACGAAGGATTTAATTGCTTTGAAAGCACAACAAATGTATCAGCAGTTACCAATAACGGCTCCATGTACTTTTCTCCAAGTTTAGAAATGCGGTAGCCAGTTGCTCCTGTTACAGGTGGCCATGCTATCAGAAAAGAATCAGGACAGTTAAAGCCAACAGAGGTTGCTAAACGCTGCGAAATGGTAAACGTATCAGATGTAAATGTTTTACTGGCAACTGATAACCTAAGCAATGCTTTTGTAATGCTATTTGGCGTTATTAGTTTATAATATCCTTTCGTGAGATCAACAGAAGAGGAGATGGGTTGCCAACTCGTTCCATTGTCAGTACTCAATTCAAGATAACCTGTTGTGTTTGAAAAGTTTGATTGAAAACGCAACACGTTTGCCTGGTTAGGAAATAAATGATCAGATGAAGTAGGGAAGTGCCAGCTGAAAGTATCAACCGTGTCCATCTGGTAGGCGAGAGAATAACTTTGCGACCCAGCAGAAATAGAATACCCTCTAACTGTTACTGTGTAGTCACCACTTGCAGGATTATCAACCGTAATTTGCTCAACCACATTTAAACTGTCACGCTTTCGTGTTGGCAATTGTTGTAGTGCCACAATACTTGGTGAACTATTGAGTACCCAGGGCAACCAACTGGTATTGCTTGCTGAATGTGTTAATTCAAGATCGAGATCATTGATCAATGCTTTTGAGGTGTTTGGTGCAGCTTGCGGATCGGTCCATACCAAGGTCAATTTCAGTTGTTTGATATTAGCAGGAATTGCAATTGTAAACTGTTGTTGTGTATTTGCAGTAACTGAACCAACAAAGAATTGACCATTAGAAATTGTTTCAACAGAATGTAATCCATTTACACTTCCATACCCCGATTTAAAATCAATACCTTTTGTTTCTATATCATCTGCACTGTTTAATAATACAGCTTTGATCAACGATGCAGGTGCGGATGAATTGTTATGCTGTTGTTTATAAATATGGTGTAATACTCCACTAATGCCTGACACCAATGCTGCCGCACCAGAACTTCCATCTTCTCCAAACGCAACCAGTTCAGGTTTTACTCTGCCATCAAATGCAGGACCTTTTGAACTTGGTATCAACACAGTGCCAAATGAATCAATATGTCCAACGGTGATGATGTTTTTTGCATGTTTGAAATTTCCGGTGAGATTCGAATAGCCGGATAAATTTATGTACGTGCCTGTTGGCGCAGCTTGCGAACCTGAATTACCTGCTGAAAAAATATGCAGCAAAGAAGGATTGTTTATCACTGATGCATCATAACCTGCAGCTTCTGCGCCATAATAACTTTCAACAACAGTTCCGTAAGAATGATTTTGTAACAACACTGATGAACCATTATAATAACTATCTGGTTCAGGTAACAGGTTTTGAAAATTTGCTGAGCTGAGATTCGCTCCCCATGATGCCCCTTTTGTGTTATACCAGGTATTACTTCCGCCCGCCATCATGGTGGCCATAATGCTTGCATGATTGCTTCCGGTAGTTGAAGCAAAGGAAGAAGGAAGGATACGTCCTTTCAGATCAATATCGGTTGTATCAAACTTTTGTTCTTTTACGGAGAGATGGATGCCGTTAGCATTGAATAATGGGTAACGATGTTGAATAGTGGAAATGCGGTTCACCGCATAATCAACAAAACCAAACAGCAATTCTTCTTTAGGTTGTTTGCGAACATCTGCAGAACGGATCGATGGATCGCTGATGATTTTTTCAAGTTCACTCCATTTGCATTCGACCACAGCAATATTTGCAGGTTGATAAACAGAAATGAGTTTGATGGATTTGTTTTTTACAAGAACAGTTTCGAATTGTTTAAGATCATCTACTGAAACAGTGTACAAATTCACTGCATCAGTATGCGATTTGGCTAATTGAAGACGAAGTGATGGTAATAATTTATCCACATTTTTTTTATCGCCGACCTGGGCAAAAACGTTGTTGAACAATAAAAAAAATATAGCACAAACTCTGATTGTTTGCAGACCTGTTCGGAAAAGAAATAAATAGTTTGAATATATTCTCATCAGTTATAAATCTCATTAAAAAAAATCAAATCAGCATTCATTTATTTTTCTGTGTAATCTTTCTTAGTGTTTTTACTTTTTTATAAAACATGATTTTGGTTTGCAACATTGCTGCAATGATGGATGATTAATACTTGATAAAAATAAATAATTTAAAGCGTCAATCATTTTTCAACCTAAACACAAGTTAACATGAGAAAAATTGTTTTTGTATTCACCGCTGTTGCATTTTCAGCGTTGTTTATCGTAGCCTGTAAGAAAGCTGCCAAAGAAACTTCTGATACTGAAGTGTCACAGGATGTTTTAAATCAAATTGCTGCCCAGGGTTTTTCAACGGAAGGCGTTGTACAAACGAATGGTGGCTACCTTGTTGAAGGAGATATTCTTCTTACCAACGAAAACCTCCGGCATACGCCAACTTCAAACGAACTCATCTATGCTAATGAAGAACATTATCGCACTACGAATCTCGTAACTGGTTTGCCAAGAACGCTAACAGTAAAGCTGAATACAACACAGGCAAATTTTGTATCGGCTACAGATGAGGCCATCCGTCGTTACAATGCATTGAACCTGCGTGTGCGTTTTCAACGGGTAACGGGATCAACTTCAGCAAACATTAATATCGTTACCTATTACCAGGTAAGTAATACATTAGGTTCGGCCGGTTTTCCAACAAGTTCGGGTAATCCATACAGTCAGATCCAAATGAATACATATTGGTACACACCAAGTATTGCAGTGAATGCATTGGCAACTACCATTGCACATGAAATGGGGCATTGCATCGGGTTTCGCCATACAGATTATATGAACCGCTCTTACAGTTGTGGCGGTTCTGCAGTTAATGAAGGGTCTGCAGGCGTTGGCGCCATTCATATTCCGGGTACTCCAACCGGTCCTAGTGCCGGTTCATGGATGCTCGCTTGCGGAAGTACATCTTCTTCATTCAACCGTCCGTTTACAAGTGCTGATCAAACAGCATTGAATTACGTTTATTAATTGAGTTCTATTAAATAGGTAAAGGCATTCTGCACATGCAGAGTGCCTTTATCTTACAGGAAATATAGCGGTACGTAGTTTTACGATACCTGTATTCCCTTGAAACTTCAATTATTTTGTTTAATTTAAGAGTCTATTCTAAACCTAAACATTTAAGACATGAGAAAACTATTTTCGATCGTTGCTGTTGCTGCATTTGCAGCATTATTTATTGTGGCCTGTTCCAAAGCGAAAGAGGATGCAGTAAATACAGAAGTATCACAGGATGTATTGAGTAAGATCGCTGATCTTGGATTTTCAACTTCGGGTGTTATTGCCGACGAGGGAGGTTATATTGTTGAAGGAGATATATTCCTTTCACCTTCGGATCTTTCTACTAAGAAAGTAACTCAAAGTCTGTTTGTTCCAAACGAAGAACAGTATCACACAACTAATCTTGTTACCGGTAGCCCAAGAACGATTACTGTTAGTCTTAGCGGCCGAAATATTAGCCAGTTACTTATTGATGGCGTTCAAGGAGCAATCGCCCGTTACAATGCCGAAAATCTTGGTTTAACATTTCAATACACAGGAACAAGCGGTGGTGGTAACATTAATATCAGTGTTGTAAACACTGGCCAATATATAGCTTCTGCAGGATTTCCAAGCGGTGGAAATCCATACGGAACAATTAAATATGCTCGTACGTACACTTCAGGTTATAGTATTGGATTTGTAACAACTGTTGTTGCACATGAAATGGGCCATTGCATCGGTTTCCGTCACACTGATTATGCCACCCGTTCAAGCTGTGGTTCAAATGTAAACGAAGGCGCTGGCTCTGTTGGAGCAATTCATATTCCAAATACACCAACTGGCGCTGATCCTGGTTCATGGATGTTGGCTTGTTTAAGCGCTTCAACCAATCGTCCCTTCAATAATAATGATAAAACAGCTTTAAATTACCTTTATTAACTACAGGGCTTAAAAATGAATTTGAACACTCTCAAATTTGAGAGTGTTTTTTTATACCACTGCTTTAATGAATTTTCATGTTTAAAAAAGAGTAAATCGGCACTCATGAATTGTCGGATTTTTCTTTATATTCAATCTTCGTTTTTAAAACCTAAACAATTAACAAGCATGAAGAAAATGAAAATGGCATTTGTTGCCGCAATTTCGATGTCCGTACTTTTTGTTTCCTGTCAAAAAGATGTAAAGACAACCAAAACTGAAGTTTCACAGGAAGAATTAAACCAGATCGCTTCCATGGGTTTTTCAACTGATGGTGTTATGGTTGAATCTGATGGTTTTATTGTGGAAGGCGATATTTTCATTCCACGTGCCGATCTTGGCAAAGTATCAACCAGCCCGAATCTTGTTGTTGCCAACGAAGAACAGTACCGAACAACAAATCTTGTAACATCTTTGCCTCGTACTATAACTGTATCTGTTAGCAGCAGTCTGCCTTCTGCTTATGTAACCAACACTGATGCAGCTATTGCACGTTACAATGCATTAGGATTAACGCTCACCTTCCAACGGGTTACATCAGGAGGAGATATTGTTATTTCCGCTGCACCAACAGGTGCAGGTTACTTGGCTTCAGCAGGTTTCCCAACTTCAGCCGGTAATCCTCACAACTCAGTTTTAGTGAACCGTTCTTATTTAGACACATGGAATACAAATACTGTTGTATCGATTCTTGCGCATGAAATTGGTCATTGTATTGGCTTCCGTCACACAGATTATATGAACCGTCAATATAGCTGCGGTGGCAGAAAGTATAATGAAGGTGCAAGCACAGTTGGTGCAGTGCATATTCCCGGTACACCAACAGCAGCTGATCCAAACAGCTGGATGCTTGCTTGTATCGGAAATGGTGTAAACCGTCCGTTTAACGCTAATGATATTACTGCATTAGGTTACTTGTATTAATCAAGTAACCAAATTGATAAAGAAAGCCTCCCGTTTTTAGCGGGAGGCTTTTCTTATTTGCGGAAGTTCTTATACAAATTGATGAGTGCGTTAGTAGATGCATCATGCGATGAGACGGCAGCGTCATCTGTTAATTCTGGCAGAATTTTATTTGCCAGTTGCTTGCCCAGTTCCACACCCCATTGATCGAAGCTGTAAACATTCCAGATAACACCTTGCACAAAGATCTTGTGTTCATACAGTGCTACTAATTCACCCAAGGTAAATGGCGTTATCTTCTTTAGCAGAATAGAGTTGGTGGGGCGATTGCCTTCAAACACTTTATAAGGAATCAATTCTTCTTTTACTCCTTCAGCAATTACTTCTTCTTTTGATTTACCATTCATGAGTGCTTCTGTTTGTGCAAAGAAATTACTCATGAGTTTTGGATGATGATCGCTCAGCGGATTATGACTGATCGCAGGTGCAATAAAATCTGCAGGGATTAAATGTGTACCCTGGTGAATTAATTGATAAAATGAGTGCTGACCGTTGGTGCCAGGCTCACCCCAAATAATCGGCCCGGTGCTATATCCTACTTTGTTGCCACTACGATCAACATACTTACCATTACTTTCCATGTTGCCTTGTTGAAAATAAGCAGCGAAGCGATGCAGGTATTGATCGTAGGGGAGAATAGCTTCGCTCTTTGCATCAAAGAAGTTTACATACCATATGCCCAGCAATGCCATGATCACCGGAATATTTTTATCGAAGCTTTCTGTTTTGAAATGTTCATCGGCCTGGAAAGCACCTTTCAGTAATTCTTCAAAATTATTATAGCCGATGGTTAAAGCGATAGATAGACCAATAGCACTCCACAAGCTGTAACGACCACCAACCCAATCCCAGAATTCAAACATGTTGGCCTTATCAATACCAAACTTCACCACATCTTTTTCATTGGTAGATAAAGCAGCAAAATGTTTGGCCACATGTGCTTCATCTTTTGCATGTTGCAGGAACCAGTTTCTTGCGCTGTGCGCATTGGTCATGGTTTCCTGTGTGGTAAATGTTTTCGATGCAACCAGGAATAACGTTTCATCAGGTGTAACCTTCTTCAAGGTTTCAGCAATATGTGTTCCATCAACATTGCTTACAAAATACGTTTCAATTCCATCCACCCAATAAGGCTTTAGCGCTTCGGTGATCATTACCGGGCCAAGATCACTGCCACCAATACCAATATTGACGATGTATTTTATTTTCTTACCCGTATAACCTTTCCACTCGCCGCTGTGTATGTTGCCGCAGAAATTTTTCATCTGTTCCAACACACGTTTAATGTCGGGCATTACATTCTTGCCATCAACCAACACTTCTTTAGTTGAAAAATTGCGAAGTGCAGTATGAAGTACAGCTCTCTTTTCAGTATGATTGATCACATCGCCACCAAACATTTTATCAATGGCTTCTTTCACTTTGCATTCATCAGCTAACTGTAACAGCAACTGCACGGTTTCTTCAGTGATGATATTCTTTGAATAATCAAACACCAGTTCATTTTCACAAGTGCTGAATTTTTTAAAACGATCGGCATCCGCTTTAAACAAATCACGCATATGCACTTTTTTCATTTGTGCGGCATGAGCAGTCAATTGTTGCCAGGCGTTGGTTGTAGTTGGGTTAATCGATGAGAGCATGTTAGTTAAATTTTATCGTATGTTATGTTTGTTGATTAATCAGCCGTCGGCTAATTTACTCAATGTTACCTCTTTGTCTTTGTGCAATTGTTCGATCAGTTTATCAAGTCCGTCAAACTTCACTTCATCACGCAAATGATATTTTACAAACACTTTCAAATGACGGTTATAAATGTCTTCAGCAAAATCAAACAGGTTTACTTCAATTGTTTTTTGTGAACCATCAACTGTAGGTCTTGTGCCAATATTCATCATTCCCATTAAAATTCTTGGTTCACCTTCTACTTGTGCCTGTACTGCATATACGCCGTTGGCAGGTACTAATTTATCGGCATCCTGTATCTGCAAATTAGCAGTAGGGTAGCCCAACTTGCGGCCAAGCTTATTTCCCTCAACCACATATCCACGAAAGAAATAAGTATAACCTAACAATTGATTGGCTTTCTCTATTTCTCCTTTACCGATGGCCTCCCGTATTTTGGTTGAGCTTACAATTACTTCGTTCCTTAGCTGCTGCGGTATTTCTTTTACCAAGTAATTATATTGTTCACCCATTTGCTCCAGCAATCGATAGTCGCCTTCACGTTTATTGCCAAACTTATGATCGTAACCAATAATAATAAGTGATGGATGAAACCTGTCGACCAGGAAGTTTTTAATGTATTGCTGCGCCGTTTGTTCCGAAAATTCTTTGTTGAAGGGAACCACAACAAGGTTATCTAACCCCTGCTGTTTCAATAATTCAATACGCTCTTCAAGTGTGGTGAGTTCGGCAACATACCGATCGGGCTGAACAATTTTGCGGGGGTGTGGGTAAAAGCTGATGAGGACCGATTCGCCTCCATTTTCCTTTGCTTCGGCACACAATTGCCGGATGATTTGCTGGTGACCAAGATGCACACCATCGAAAGTGCCGATTGTAACAACGGCATTCGTAAAAACGGGCAACTGCTGCAAACTTCTGTAAACCTTCATAATTTGAAGGCACAAAAGTAACACATTTGAAGTGTGGAAGTGTTAGTTTTGCCGCTCATAAACAAAGCGGCATGTCATTATACAATAAACGGGGCGTTTCGGCACAAAAGGAAGAAGTACACAAGGCAGTAGAACATCTCGATCAGGGATTATATCCTAACGCATTTTGCAAACTCTATCCCGATTATTTAGGTGGTGATGCTGATTGGGTGAATGTAACGCATGCTGATGGTGCCGGAACCAAAAGTATTCTTGCCTATTTGTATTGGAAAGAAACCGGTAACGCATCTGTTTGGAAAGGCATTGCACAGGATGCAATTGTAATGAACCTGGATGACCTGCTTTGCGTTGGTATCTACGATAATATTTTATTTTCCTCAACGGTTGATCGTAACAAAACACTTATTCCGGGTGAAGTGCTGGAGCAGATCATTAATGGTTCTGCAGAGTTGTTTGCACAGTTGAAAGAGTATGGCGTAAACATTCATTATCTCGGTGGCGAAACTGCTGATGTGGGTGATGTGGTGCGCACCATTGCTGTGAACGGCACCATGACAGCACGCTGGCCAAAGAATAAAGTGATCAGTAATGATAAGATCAAAGCTGGTGATGTGATCGTTGGATTGGCAGGATTTGGACAGGCGAATTATGAAACATCTTACAACAGCGGTTTGGGAAGTAATGGATTAACAAGTGCAAGACATGATGTGCTGGAAAAATATTATGCGCATCATTTCCCTGAAACATTTGAATCGAAGTTGAGTGATGATGTCGTGTATATAGGTAAACATCGGTTGGCCGATGAAGTGCAATTGCCAAATGGTGAAACTTCCTTGATCGGTCGTTTACTTCTTTCTCCAACAAGAACATTTGCACCTGTACTTAAAGAAATACTGCAACATCATTTTGATGCAGTGCATGGCTTGATCCATTGCAGTGGTGGCGGACAAACCAAATGCCTGAAATATTTACCAGGCCCGATGAAGATCGTGAAGGACAATCTCTTTACCCCGCCAATCATTTTTGATTTGATCAAGGATGCTTCGGGTGCTGATGCACGTGAAATGTACCAGGTATTCAACATGGGCACACGGCTGGAGATCTATACAAACGAAAAAGATGCTGATACATTGATCAACATCTCAAAATCATTTGGTGTAGATGCACAGGTGATTGGCAGGGTAGAGGCGAGTGAGAAGAAAGAGTTGGTGATTAAGTTGAGGGATGAGGAATTGGTATTTTAGTACAAAATAAAAATAAGTGAGGGCACTTTCTTGTTTACATTATTGTACCAAACCTTTATTTCGTCAATTGTAACGGTTGTGCCGGGAGCAGATCTTTCAAGTAAACGGATAACATCTTTCGTAAAGAGATTGCCCTTGATGTTTTCTAACATACCCGGTGCTGTTTCAAAACCTTTGCCTTGAAAATAAATAGTGAAAGATGTAACCACGGCAGAAGTATCAGGGCCTGTCACGTCTATCTTTTTTGCCGCTTTAAAAATTGTTGCTGCTATTTTTCCACCCGATGATCCGGCAACTGATGCTACAGGGTCTTTTATTGTTTGCGAGGCTGTGCCGGAACTGGTAGATTGTGCAAATACATGGTTGATCGAAATCAGCAAAAGCAGCGTTAATATGTTTTTCATGATTTGCCGGAAGCTTTTATTTGATTCTAATTTACATACTTTTGCCAAAAGCTAAAAAGAATGCCTCCAATAGTAGAAATAAAGAACGTTAACATATATCAGAGCGGAAACCTTATTCTCCATGATGTGAATCTTACCGTGAATCAAGGCGAGTTTGTTTACCTCGTTGGTAAAACAGGCACTGGTAAATCATCGTTGTTAAAAACATTGTATGGTGAATTGCCTTTAACGGAAGGCGACGCAACAGTGGCTGGATTTAATTTACGTGAAATGGATTGGAAGAAAGTTCCTTTTCTTCGTCGTAGCCTTGGAGTGGTATTCCAGGATTTTCAACTACTCACTGACCGCAATGTGCATGAGAACTTAAAGTTTGTCCTGAAGGCAACAGGCTGGAAAGATGAAAACCTGATGGAAGAAAAGATCAATGATGTGTTGGATAAAGTGGGGTTGAAGTCGAAAGGATTTAAAATGACATTTGAAATGAGTGGTGGCGAACAGCAACGTGTTGATATTGCACGTGCTTTGCTCAACTCACCTAAACTAATATTGGCCGATGAGCCTACGGGTAACCTCGATCCCGAAACAAGCGATGAGATCATGAACCTGCTGATACAGGTAGCCAAGGATTATAACACAACGGTTATAATGGCAACACATGATTTTATGGTGATCAAAAAATTCCCTGCACGTATGGTGAAAACAGAAGCCGGAAAAGTGTGGGATAATGCTACTGTAGAACACGCATAAGCTCCATTGCATTTTTTTTATTGTTGAACTGTTGCTGTAACAGCCCTTCTCTTAACTGTATATCATCATCCGTAAATTCTTTGTGAAATAAACGGAAAGCATGATACTTGAATTCAGTCGTGTTGTTTGCTTTTTGACAAGCCTGTTCAAGTCCTGTTCCATTGATCATGGCGTCATTCGCTAATACATGCCTGCCTTTGAATAAAGCGTTCAGTAATTTTAATTTAATGCCTGATTGTGTGAACGATGGAAGAATATGCAGCTGTGCTTTTTGAATAAGATCATTCAGCTCCACTTCACTCGGATTTGCAACAATGCAGGTATGTGGCCATTTATGTGATAGCTCAACTAATTTATCTGATGGATTTTTCCCAGCAATTACAAACGGTATGTCGAGGTCTCTGAAAATTTTTTCAAGTAACCACATTGCTGTTTTTTCATTTTCAGCTACAGAAAGGTTACCGTGATAGAGAATGAAATTGCCTTTGCCGGTTTTACTCGTTACCATACAGGTTGGTATAAATGCAGGCAGGTAATGAATATCAGTTGCTTTAAATAGTTTGCGATAGGTTGTGCAATCTTCCTGTGACAAAGAAAGAATTAGGTGATCTTTTAATTTTTCTTCATAACGTTTCAGTAAACGGCTTTCATGATTCATGTATGCTTTACGTACTAAAGAAGATTCCCATTTACCTAATTGCTTATAATACTGAAACTCAGTATTATGCAACCGTATCGCAATATTCTTTTTTGTTATCGCTCCGTTTGAAATGCCATAGGTGCAATGAACACCTTCAAATAAAACAGGATGATCATCTGCATTTAAACGTTTCCATAATTCTTCATCGTTCCGTGACGCAACTATATAAGGTAGTTGCAATGAAAAACCTTTATGGCCTTCCTGGCGTGCATAATAATGCACTTCCTCACAATATTTATCGAGTTCTGGTTGTGCGCCACGTCCATATTCAAAACAATGCAAGTAAACTTTAACTCCCAATTCATGTAATGCTTTTATCTTATAAAACACATCAACAATGCCGCCATAATCGGCAGGATATGGAACATCAAACGAAACGATATGTAAGTGTTTATCCAAGTAACCCTTTATAAAATTGAATTAATATTTTTTCTTCTTCCTGCCAGTTCAAACTTGCAGCAGCATGTTTACAGTTTTCTTTCAGTTGTGCATATAGAACAGCATCAGACAGTAAAAGGTTTAATCCTTTTGCAATGCTTTCTTCCCTGGTATCAGGTATAAGCAAAGCAACTGCAAATCGATCATTGATCTGCCTGTATGCAGGATAATCCATACATAATTGCGGAATGCCGGCCTGTATGTAATCAAAAAAACGATTGGCCAGTGAAAGATAATTACTCAGGCCATTATTTTCAAACAGCGTTATGCCTGCATAAGCAGTTGCAGTAATTTCTCTCAACTCGGCAGGTTTTATTTTTCCCTTCAACAGCACTTTATTCTGCAAATCATTTGCTGCAGTTAAACTTTTCGTTTGATCCATAAAGTTGCCATCACCATAAATATGCAATGGCACATCAACATGTTTCATAGCAGGGATCAAAGTTTCGAAACTGCGGCCTTCGTTTACTGCACCTTGATAGAGGAAGAAAGTTTGTGGTTTGTAGTTTGAAGTTTCTTGTTCCTTTTCCCTTGATCCTTGTTCATTGTCTTCTGAATTTTGGTTTTTGGAATTTGTTTTAAACGGAACATTCCGCACAACCTCATATTTCACCCCATACATCTTTTCAAATTCCCGTGCAATTGGTTCACACACAGTATAACCATGCGTAAATTTCGGAACAGCATACCGTTCGATCCATTTCCACATTTTATAGCGGGAGGGGCGTGTAACGATTTCCTTCATCTCGCAAAACAATTCATGCGCATCATACACCCGTTTACTTCCTTTCAGATGTGATGCAAATAAACAGGGGAGGATAGTATCAAGATCGTTCGCACAAATGCAATCGGCTTTTTTAAACAGCAACCAGAAAAACAACCGAAGATTGTATTCCGCATAAAATAAAGGTCCTTTAGTAAAAAAGCAATAAAGTCTTTGTTGGATAAATGGCTGTTGTTGTATTGCTGCAGATTGTTTCAATTTACGGCCAACAAGGGTTACCGTATGTCCTTGTCGTGCAAGCGTTGTGCAGATACGGATCATCCGTTGATCGTAGGTAAGGTCATTGGTTACTGTACAAGTAATGCTTGCCAAGCGGTCTTTGGTTTGGCGCAAATTAATGAAATAGAATGTTCAATCATTATTTAGATTTCCTGCCAAGCCATAACCCGATAGAAATGTCGCCGATCAATGTGAATTCATTGTTTGCAAACGGCGTATATAGGCTTGGTCCAACACTGCAATCAATACTGAAACGATTTTTGTAATTGCGTTGTATTCCCCAAACAATTCCAAGATTGGGCATATGTAAAGCTCGTTTGATTGAATAATTTCTCGGGCCGCCTAGTGATTCCATAAATGAGTCGCCATATCTATAAGTAATACCTGAATATTCATATTTGGCAACAAATGAAATATAGTTGGCAGAATTACGTGCAGTATTTTTTTCTTTTTGCTCACGCAAAGCGAAATTGTAATAGTAGCGAAGCTGACTTGCCACTAAACCAGTTGGTGCTAACGAATATGATGAACCAAATGATGAAGACGTTGAGAAAGACCAGCCAATTATAAATGCAGCTCTCCCTTTTATAGTAAACTTATTTGATACAGGATGCTCATAACTAATGCCGGGCGAAATGATGGTTACTGTTGCAAGTTTGCCGGTATTACGATTTTCCTGAGATGCGGCTTCAAAGCAGATGAGTAAGAGTAGTAAACTGTAGAAGTGGTGCATCGGTTTTTTTTTGCGTGAAAGATAAATAAAGAAAGAATAGCGAAATTTTGCAATTGAATTTCTACCTTGAATGGATGAATATTATCGAAACATTTTACTCAGCTTTTGGCCGTGGTGATGGACAAACGATGGCAGCCTGTTACCATCCCGAAGCCGAGTTTACCGACGAGGTATTTGTAGGCCTGAAGGGAAAAGAAGTGCCTGCCATGTGGCAGATGCTTATTGAAAGAAGCAAGGGGGAGATGGAAATTACCTACAGTCATGCGCAGGCAAATGAGCAAACAGGTAGTGCAGATTGGGTGGCTATGTACATTTTTTCAACCACGGGCCGGAGGGTCATCAACCGTATTCACGCTGAATTTCAGTTTAAAGATGGAAAGATCTACCGCCATACAGACAGTTTCGATCTGCATAAATGGGCTGGTCAGGCCATGGGCTTAAAAGGGAAATTGCTGGGGGGCACCTCATTTTTCAGGAAAAAAGTACAAAAAACTGCCCGGGAAGGCCTCACTCGCTACCTTTCTAGGAATTTTTCAGCTTGAGATTTACCAATTTTACAGACTTTTCCCCTACCTTTGCCGCCAATTTATAGATGAAAAATTTGGATGTCAATTAAAAAAATCTGAGATGTCAGCAATTACAAAAGAAAAAAAAGCAAGCATTTTTGCAAAGTACGGTGGATCAGAAAAAAACACTGGTTCTATTGAAGGACAGATCGCTCTTCTTACTGAGCGTATTAACCACATCGCCACTCACCAGAAAGAGAACAAAAAAGATTTCTCTACTAACCGTGGTTTGATGAAACTGGTAGGTGAGCGCAAAAGCTTACTCAGTTACCTGAGCAAAACAAACCTCCAGGGTTACCGTGCACTTATTGAGAAACTCGGACTCCGTAAATAATTACGGATATGTAAATAAATCATTATTCCCAACACATTTAATGCGGTTGGGAATTTTGTTTTTCTTACAGGTTTCTCCCTTCAATTAAATTTATCACAGAATTGCCTGTACGGCTTTCTTCCCGCCTGCCTGCTTGTCAATTCACAAACAACATGTTCTATGTTATCACAACCTATCAGTAAGTCATTCGATCTGGGTGGTGGCCGAATTGTTACCATTGAAACCGGTAAGCTTGCCCGCCAGGCCGATGGTGCTGTAACTGTTCGCCAAGGCAACTGTATTATCCTTGCAACAGTTGTAGCCAATAAAGAACCGAGAGAAGGCCAGGATTTCTTCCCATTGTCAGTAGACTACCAGGAAAAATTCGCTTCTGCCGGTCGTATACCCGGTTCATTTTTTAAGCGTGAAGCAAGATTAAACGATTATGAAGTTCTTACCAGTCGTTTGATCGACCGTGCTTTACGTCCGTTATTTCCCGAAGATTATTTATGCGATGTACAGGTGTTGATAAGCCTTGTTTCATCTGATGCAGAGGTTATGCCTGATGCGTTAGCTTGTTTGGCTGCATCTGCAGCATTGGCTGTTTCAGATATTCCTATCAAAGAAATTATTTCTGAAGTACGCATTGCAAATGTTGATGGAGAAATGGTCATCAACCCAACACGTTCACAATTAGCAAGAGCAACTTCTGAATTCATCATTGCAGCTACAGAAAAGAACCTGATGATGGTGGAAGGTGAAGCAAAAGAATGCAGTGAAGAAGATCTCGTTAACGCATTGCAAATGGCACATGATGCTATCCGCATTCAGATTAAAGCACAGGCTGAATTAAGAGATGCAAAAGGTGTTACCGGTAAGCGTGAGTACAAAAAACCTGAAGGTAATGAAGAAATTAACCAGAAGGTGATCGCTTTTGCAAAAGAAAAGATATATGCTATTTCAAAGGCTGGTAGTGCTAAGAATGAACGCAGTGAGGCCTACAGCAAACTGAAAGAAGAATTAGTTGCCAGTCTTGGTGAAGAAGCAACAGATCTTGAGAAAAAATTAGCCAAGAAATATTATGAAGATCTGAAGTGGGAAGTGGTGCGTGACATGATCCTTGAAGATCGTGTACGTTTGGATGGTCGTAAGTTAGATCAGGTGCGTCCGCTTGCAATGGAAATTGAACCATTACCAACTCCACACGGTTCTGCTTTGTTTACACGTGGTGAAACACAATCCTTAACAACAGTAACGTTAGGCACTAAGCTTGATGAATTGTTGGTGGAGAGTGCTGCTAACAGTAACTATTCAAAATTTTTCCTGCATTATAATTTCCCTCCATTCTCAACAGGTGAAGTGAAAATGATGCGTGGTGCCGGTCGTCGTGAAATTGGTCACGGTATGCTTGCACAACGTTCATTAAAACAAATGATGCCGGGTAGCGAATATCCATACACAGTTCGTGTAGTGAGTGATATTCTTGAATCAAACGGTTCATCTTCTATGGCAACTGTTTGTGCGGGTTCATTGGCGTTGATGGATGCAGGTGTGCCAGTGCAAAAACACGTGAGTGGTGTTGCAATGGGATTGATTACACGTGGCGATGGTAAGTATGCAATTTTAACTGATATCCTTGGTGATGAAGATCATCTCGGAGATATGGATTTTAAAGTAACCGGTACACGTGAAGGTATTTGCGGTGTGCAGATGGATATTAAAGTAGATGGTTTAAGCATGGATGTAATGCGTGAAGCATTGAACCAGGCAAAAGCAGGTCGCTTACACATTCTTGATGCGATGTATGAATGCATAGCCGAAGCCCGTCCTGAGGTGAAACCACATGCACCACGTATGGAGAAACTGATCATCGATAAAGAATTTATTGGTGCAGTTATCGGACCCGGTGGTAAAGTGATCCAGGAAATTCAGCGTGAAACAGGAACGACAATTACAATTGAAGAAGTAGGAAACTACGGTGAAGTAAGTATCTTCTCACAAGAGAAAACAGGTTTGGATAAAGCTGTGGCTTGGGTGAAAGGTATTGTAATGGTTCCTGAAGTAGGTGCTGTATATGAAGCAACCGTAAAAGGAATTAAAGAGTTCGGCGCCTTTGTAGAATTCCTGCCTAAGAAAGAAGGTTTATTACACATCAGTGAAATAAGCTGGAAACGTTTAGACAGTATGGAGGGTGTACTGAATGTTGGTGATGTTGTGAAAGTAAAATTGATTGGTTTAGATCCTCGTACCGGTAAGTTTAAACTTAGCCGCAAAGCGTTGATGCCAAAACCAGATGCAGCACCACGCCCGCAGGTTCAGCCAAAGCAGGATGAGAGTAATGGCGAAGAGCGTCTTTAATTTCATTTAAATAAATGACCTTTACAGTCCCGCTGAAAAGCGGGACTTTTTTTATTACAAGGTATACCATACCTGCACCGCATTTTATTATGAATAATTATATCAAGATAACACTGTCTGTTGCAAACGAAGAACAACAGGAAATCCTGCTTGCACTGTTAAGCGAAGAAGGATATGATGGTTTTGAAGAAACTGGAAACGAACTGAACGCATACATCAATGAAGATATTTACGACGAGAAACAATTGAATGACTTGTTACAACCTTACGGGGTGGAGTATACGAAGGAGCTGATTGCCCCCAAAAACTGGAATGCAGAATGGGAGAGTAGCTATGAGCCTGTTATTGTTGATGAGTTTGTTGCTGTGCGTGCACACTTTCACCAACCTGTTACAACAGTGCAACATCAAATTGTGATCACACCAAAGATGAGTTTTGGTACGGGCCATCATGCAACAACCTGGCAGGTGATGAAACTGATGCAGGCGATTGATTTCAGCAACAAATCTGTTTTTGATTTTGGATCCGGTACAGCCGTGCTGGCTATCCTTGCAGAAAAATTAGGCGCATCATCGGTGCTTGCCGTTGATAACGATGATTGGTGCATTGAAAACTCAATTGAAAACGTTGAAACCAATCTTTGCAAAAACATTACCGTACAAAAAGCTGATGTTCCATCAACACAACAATTCGATATTATACTGGCTAACATCAATCGTCATATTTTATTACAGTACATGGGCACCATGGCTGCATCACTCAGCAACGGAGGTCTTATCATCATCAGTGGATTTTATAAAGAAGAAAATCAATTACTCATTGATGCTGCAAATGCTCATCACTTGAATTTGATTACATCATCCGATCGCAATAACTGGAGTGCTTTGTTATTTCAGAAAGTAAGCTAAGATGAATTTATTCGTGCTCATCATATCAGCTTATCTCATCGGATCAATTCCTACTGCTTACTGGATCGGTAAACTTTTTTTTAATATCGACATCCGTGAACATGGCAGTAGGAACATGGGTGCATCTAATACATTTCGTGTGCTTGGTTCTGTTTGGGGTATTATTGTATTGGCGATCGATATGGGAAAAGGTATAGCAGCTGTGCAACTTGCACATGCTGTTAACCCGTCTGATTGGTTAAGTAGTGAACACACATTCTGGAAATTGATATTCGGCCTGGTTGCAGTAGCGGGGCATATATTCCCCGTATTTGCAGGCTTCAGGGGTGGTAAGGGGGTTGCAACTTTGTTTGGCGTGGTATTAGCAATACAGCCTTGGACGGCACTTATTAGCATTGGTGCATTTGTATTGGTTGTGTTTTTAACAAAGTATATTTCACTTGGCTCTATCATTGCCGTTTTAGTGTTTGCAGCCTGCGTGTGGTTTGCAGTAAAAGAAACGAATATATATATGCGTTGGTTTTCAGTGATTGCAGCGTTTCTTGTAATTGTAATGCATCGTTCGAATATTAAACGGTTAATTGCCGGGACTGAAAACAAATTCAAAGGGTTGCGTAAGAAGAAATAATCTTAACGTTCTTTGCAAACTATCAGTTTTAAACTTGGTACGTAAATTGAAATCAATAAGAAAAATAAGCACAAGATGAAAAAGATATTAAGCTCATTTATCGTAGTAGCGGCCCTGATGGTTGGTTGTGCCAAAAACCAGATCACAGGTCGTAATCAACTAAAGTTATTACCTGAGAGTGATCTGCAGGCAATGGCAACCCAGCAGTACCAACAATTTCTAGCTCAAAGTAAGGTAGTGCCGGTAAGTGTAAACAAAGATGCCGAAATGGTGCGTCGTGTTGGTACACGTATAGCATCAGCAATTACAAGGTATTTACAAGATCAGGGCAAAGCAGACATTCTGGATGGCTATAAATGGGAGTTTAACCTCATCGACAATAAGGAAGTAAACGCATGGTGTATGCCCGGTGGTAAAGTGGTAGCGTATACAGGGTTGTTGCCTGTTACACAAAATGAGGCGGCTTTGGCCGTGGTAATGGGTCACGAAATTGCGCATGCTATTGCTTTGCATGGTAATGAGCGTATGAGCCAGGGCTTGGTACAACAGTTGGGCGGTGTTGCGTTACAGGTTGCAGTTGCAAACAAGCCGGCTGAAACGCAAAACCTTTTTATGACGGCATATGGTATTGGTTCAACTGTAGGGGGTACATTGCCATTCTCACGTAAACAGGAGTTGGAAGCTGATCAGTTTGGATTGCGTTTTGCAGCCATGGCCGGTTACAACCCACAAGAGGCAATTCCTTTCTGGCAACGTATGGCAAGGGCAGGTGGTGGACAGAAACCGCCTGAGATCTTAAGTACTCACCCTTCAGATGAAACACGTATTACTAAAATGCAGCAATATGTAAAAGAAGCCATGCCTTATTACAAACCAATAGGTAAATAATTGATTTATAAGTTATTGATTTAAAAAGCCTGACCTTATAGTCAGGCTTTTTAAATGCCCTCCTTTTAAAAATTTTAGCTAACGACCCTTAGAAATGGTAAAAAAGGTTTACCTTTGCCCTCCACTTTAGTTCTCATCAAAATTTACATTGGCATGTCTATTTCTCTCTTGGAAAAACTCCAATTGAACGAAGAAAAGAACTTATTAATCCAGGGGTTACCCTCTTCAATCGAAAAGCAATTTGTTAAGTTATCATTCGCCAAGAATGTTACTCCGTTGCTGCGTAGTAAGAAGATCGATTTCGCCCTGATCTTTGCGGTAAATCAGAATCAATTAAACGGAATCTTAAAGGAAGTGTTACCTGCGTTGGCTCCTAATGCCAAATTTTGGGTAGCTTATCCTAAATCTGCTTCTAAAATTGTGAGCGATTTAAACCGTGACGGAAGCTGGCAGTTTGTTTGCCAGTGCGGATTTGAAACTTCAGAAGAAGTAGTGTTGGATCATGTTTGGACAGCAATGCGTTTTGAACACGCAATTGCGTTAGCTCCAAAACCAACCAGAACAAACAGAACTTCAAGGTTAACTCCAGCTGAAGCTTAAATCCGGTTCACCAACTAATTACACTAGCCGTCTGCAAAGGCGGCTTTTTAGTTTACATGAGTCATCAGAATATCGAAATAAAAGCACGCTGCTCCAACGCTACTTCAATTCGTAATTACCTGCAACAGCAAAATGCAAGGTTTATAGGTGTGGATAATCAATCAGACACTTATTTTAATACAGCCAATGGACGATTGAAAATGAGGCAAGGGCCTATAGAAAACGCACTCATTTACTACAATCGTGAAAACAAGGCCGGACCTAAATTGAGCGAGGTGAAATTATTACCGCTTGATAACAATGCTGATCTCCTGAAACAGATATTAACAAAAGCTCACGGCGTAAAAGTAGTAGTGAAGAAGAAACGTGAGATCTATTTTATCGACAATGTGAAATTTCATATTGATGAAGTGGAAGGGCTTGGCAGTTTTGTAGAAATTGAAGCCATTGATAAGGACGGCAGTCTTGGTCTTGAGAGAATAAAAGAACAATGCTATTTTTATTTGCAGCAATTTGAAATAGGAGAGGATGATCTTTTAACGCATTCTTACAGTGATCTGTTGATGAATCAGTCTTAGTTTTGTAATAGGTATGAACTGGAAATACAATCATCCCGTACGCAATCTTTTTACATATGCAACACTCTTGCTGCTGATTGTTGGCGGGGCTGCTTTATTCTATTGGAATAAAGAACAGATTTTTTTGACGCTCAACAACCGCCATACAGATGTGGCTGATGTTATGTTGAAATACTTCACTTACATAGGCGATGGTATTTTTATGGTTGCGCTTGCTGTTATTTTATTTCTTGTTGGTAAGCGAAAATTGGGATTGCTTCTTGTATTGTCTTTCTTAATAAGTGGGTTACTGGCACAAACAATTAAACGTATTGAACAAAGACCGAGACCCGGTGCCTATTTCAAACAACCCGAACGTATCCATCGTGTAGATGATAAATTGCTGAAAGGAAATAATAGTTTCCCAAGCGGCCATACAACAACTGCTTTTGCAACTTTCAGTTTACTCGCTTTTGCTTCACGAAATAAAGTTGTACAACTTTTCTTTTTTGCAGTAGCAGTGCTTGTTGGCTATTCCCGTATTTATGTAGGTGCGCATTTTGCCGAAGATGTATTGGCAGGTGCAGCTTTAGGATTTATCAGCTCGTATTTTTTATGTTGGCTGCTGCGAAAGAAAGAATGGGATTAACGGAAGATCACTGTACCCATTACTTTGGTGAGTTCCATTTCAAGTTGTTTCAGATGCTGATGTGTTTTAATGAGTGTTACTAATTCATCAGAAGTATGCTCCCGTTCCATGTCACGCTGGTTTTCATCCATCATCTTTTTGATCTTACGCAACTTTAAGTAAGTGAGGATCGATTGCATTTCTTGCAGGTACAACTCATCTTTCGTAGGAAATGGTTTTTCATAAATGCGAATCCAGTTTGGACTTAACTCTTCTGTAAAATCAGCCAACGACACCACATGCTTACTCACCGTTTGATCTTCATGAAACAGAAAACCTTTCATGGTTGGTTCACTACCGGCATTGTATAACTGCCGGTACAATTCAACCAGGTTCAGCAAATCGGGATGTTCTACCATACCCCATTCATCAATTTCAGCCAATGTATGCGCTGCCAAAGTTGTTTCTTCATCCCACGGCAATAAACCAAACTCAAGCAGGCAACGCACCAATGCACGTTCATGCACTTCATCGGTATTGAACAGTTGAAGTGTTGGATCTTCATAATTATCAGTTGATGGAAAGTCAGGAAGCTGCTCTTCATCACGGATGTTTTTCGCTTCCAGCTTTGTCATCCGTTCACGAATGAACTTATTTACCAATGAATGCAAACCTGCTTCATCGATACGTAATAGCTCTGCACTTTTATGAATATAATCCTGCTGACGGGTAAAATCTTCAACCTTATTAATCCTGCTGATACTTTCTGCAATGGTATTTACGGCTGCTGCTTTCTTTGTTGTATCATTTCCTGCATCTTTCAGCATCACTTCCAGCTGAAAGAGAATAACATCTTTTTTATTCTGTTTGATGAAGTCAATAAAACCTGAAGCACCAACTTTATTGACATAACTGTCAGGATCTTCTTTATCGGGGATCAATACAAGATGAACGTTCAATCCTTCTTCCAATGCAAGATCCAAACCACGCATGGCTGCTTTTACACCGGCAGCATCTCCATCATATAAGATCGTAAGATTGTTACTGTATTTTTTGATCAATCGTAATTGATCAGGCGTTAATGAAGTACCACCACTTGCCACAACATTTTCAATACCTGCCTGGTGAAGCGAGATCACATCAGTATAACCTTCAACCAATAAACATTCATCGTTCTTATCAATCGACTGCCGTGCAAAATAAGTACCGTAAAGTATTTTACTCTTGATATAAACTTCATTCTCCGGGGTGTTAATGTACTTCGGCGCATTTTCTTTTTTACCAATGATACGTGCACCAAAGCCAATGATCTTTCCGGTGTTGTTGTGAACAGGAAAAATGATCCGCTCACGGTAATTATCCATCAACTCACCATTGCGTTCGGCAACAATACCTGTTTTGGTGAGCAGCTCTGCATTGTATTGTTGTTTCAATGCTTCGCTTGTAAATGCATCACGTTGGCGTGGAGAATAACCGAGTTGAAATTTCTGAATGATATCTTCCCTGAAACCACGTTCTTTCAAATAACTCAATGCAACAGCTTGTCCTTCTTCTGTATCAAACAACTGCTTACTGAAAAACTGTTGCGCAAAAGAGTTGATGATGTAAAGGCTGTCTGCTGTTTGGCGTTGTTCTTTTACTTCAGGAGAGGAATAAGTTTCTTCAACCGTTACGTTGTACTTAGCTGCAAGAAATTTTAATGCATCAACATAACTGTACTTCTCATGCTCCATTAAAAAGCTCACGGCATTACCACTCTTGCCGCAACCAAAGCATTTATATAGTTCTTTGGCGGGAGAAACCGTAAACGAAGGGCTCTTCTCATTATGAAAGGGGCAGAGGCCGAGATAATTGGCGCCACGCTTCTTTAGTTTCACGAAACCGCCCACTATTTCCACAATATCAATGCGGCTTAAGATCTGTTGTATGGTATCTTGTGAAATCAACGGAGGCAAATTACAACTTTTGGGTTTCAATCAACAAAAACCTGTTCCTCAGTAAACTAACAGGAACTAAAAAGCCATCTTTTAAAAGATGGCCTTTTAGTTTGGATTATGGGAGTGATTAAAGTTTTACCAGCTTAACTGATTTCAGATCTTTCCCCTGTTGAATCTGTACAATATAAATACCACTGATCCAACTGCTACCAAGTATGTAATTTTGGTTAGCCATTCCTTTTGTGTGTTCAATGAGGGCGCCATTACCGTTGTAAACCTTAATGTAAACCTCTTCTTTGTTATTTCCTTCTACAAGCAAATTAAAGTGACTGGTTGATGGATTTGGAAGGGCCTTCACTGCAAATGGTCGTAGGATTACATTTGCTGTAACTTCGGGAGCGATTCTCTGACCGGGAGCAGGGCTTGCCGGATTCCGAACCTGTATTTTACCACCATTTAGCGTTTGATGTACTGTTTTTCCCGATGACCAATTGCTTGAGAATAATAATCCAATACTTCCGGAACCTGAAAGTTGAACACTGATGCGGTCCAATGCACCTGTTGTTACAGTTGTCGATTCCCATCCAATCAATGTAAGACTGTAATTACCTCCCAGATCAATTGGATTTAAAGGGTCAGTAATATCTTTGAGATTTGCTTTGGTGCCGATCGTTGCTCTCCTGAATTTGATGTTTGTTCCGGTTGCAGAGCTTCCGGCATCATTTACATTTTCAACCACCAGTGAGTTGATCGCATTGCTCTTGATCTGGTAAATCCGTTGTACACCATTAACCATTTTTCTGTACACCACATTAACACGACCCTGGAGATTTTTGCCACTGGAATTCCAACGCATCACAAATCCGAAGTTCATTCGTTTGCCAATTGTTCCGGCATAGGTTCCTGCTGAGTTATTACCGAATACAATGTAACCGCCGCCCGTAACAAAATCCTGTCCGGGCAATCCTAATGTTACAGGAGTATAGGTGTCGCTATTACCACAATAGTAATTATTAAGCCCCGACCACA
Organism: Lacibacter sp. H375; assembly: GCF_037892425.1. Lineage (NCBI taxonomy): Bacteria > Pseudomonadati > Bacteroidota > Chitinophagia > Chitinophagales > Chitinophagaceae > Lacibacter > Lacibacter aquaticus. Next base: position 4,594,834 of record NZ_JBBKTT010000001.1, on the reverse strand, counting down.
CTTCATACACTTTGCCTCCATTGGTAATATCCGTATTTGATAATACATCATTAAAACTGGTGGTTACAAAACCTTCCTGTTTATTATCAGGATTTACAAGCCCCACAGGAATGTTTGCAGTACCTAAAACTGAACCATTGATTGAGTTATTCCAGAATGTTGCTGTTGCATTTCGTATATCACCTCTTGCGCCGGTTGGAGCATCATTTCTGTCCACAACATAATTGGATAATACTACTGTACCACTATTCGTGTTTGGACTTACTGTAAAGTAGGTTTGCCCGTTGTAAGTGATATCAGCATCTTCACAGGTTACAGATAATGGTGCGGTTGGGTTTGTAACAATATAATCAGGATCGGTTCCGCTAAAATGCGCCGTTACAACTTTAGCGCCTGGTTTCAACGGGCCGTTTGTTGCATTTAACGGGTCGTTCAGATTAGCATCATACAACTGATCTTCCAGTAATGCAGTTGTTAAAGTAGCTGTACCATTCACCACATTTGCTGTACCGAGTACAAACGTACCGATCTTAAATGTAACTGTGCCACCAATATCTCCTGCACCAGCACAATTGTAGGGGGTAACGGTTGCTGTAAGTGTAACCTTATCGCTGTACTGCTGACTGGATGGAGTTACAGTTAAAGTAGTAGTAGTTGTTATTTTATCAACATCAACATTTACAACACAACTTGCAGATGGGTTGCCACATGCATCCGTAGCTATCCATGTAATGGTATTTAAGCCAAAGCTTAATTCAACTCCCGCAAGTGATCCTGTTCCTGTTACGGTTGTGCTGCTGTGTTCATTGATAATACTATAGCTCATTGTTACGCCAGAACAATTATCACTACCTCCAGCATCGAACTCAGTACCCGAAATCTTATAGGTACATAAACCATTATTAGTGTTTTTGATGAAGGTAGTGCCGTTGCCGGGGCAGGTAGTGATTACAGGAATTGTGTTATCCGTAACTGTAAACACATGATCAACGGTTTTGGTATTACCTGCCGCATCGGTAATTGTGTATGTTCTTGTGATGCTACCGCTACAATTATTGGCAACTAATGCTCCATCAGCAGAACTTACCAACAGGTTGGCTTGCCCTGTACAATTATCTGTTGCTGTTGCACCGGTTAATGCAAGGAACTCTGTTATTGTTGTTGCTGCTGCAGGAAGATCTCCGCTGCATTCAAGATCAACAGTTGATGGAGCTGTTACAGCAGGTGCTTCTTTATCTTCAACAATTACATTGAATGTGCAGGTTGATGTGTTACCTGCTGCATCTGTTGCTGTATTGGTTACTGTCGTTGTTCCTACAGGGAAATTAAATCCTGAAGGATGACTGGACACAATGGAAACTCCTGTACCGCTTAATGTAAGTGTTACTGCATTCCATCCATGGAAGGTTTGGTTTTGCCCAATGCTGGATCTTAAACGCACACGGTCAACCAGCTGAGTTGGGAAACTTATCTCAAAACCAGAGAAAGAAAACTGTGCACCACTTGCTAATGGCTTTTCAAAAACCTGTATCCATGTATTTGTACTTACATTATGAATATCAACATAAATACTCAATGCGCCTCCGTGCGAATGAGCATATCCACTGGTTGTAAATGTAAGCTTACTGGCAGTTACAGCGGGGCTGAACAAACTTGATGTTGCGTTATTAAAATCGCTGTTGGTTATATCTCCTGTAATAGTTGTTACACTTGCACTACCAGATCCGGAGCAATTATCAGTTGCCGTAATACTAAAATTTACAACCTGGCTGCATAGACCCGCAGCATTAGTAACAGTAATATCAGACGGGCAGGAAGTAAAAGTTGGCTGTGTAACATCTTTACCTGTAAGTGCGACTGTACATTGTGTTGTATTACCATTACCATCATCAGCAGTAATCACTACATTATGATTTTGATTGTGTGATGATGATAAAGCTGAACCAGCAACAGGACTTTGGGTAAACGTTACTGTGCCGCAATTATCATTACCTGTTAAATCGGTAACCAAATCCGGAACAACCAACTGACAGGTTGCATTAAGATTTATGTTTTGGGGAGCAGGGCATGTGAAGGTTGGATCTGTAACATCTTTGCCTGTTACCACAACAGTGCATTGTGTTGTATTGCCATTACCATCATCAGCAGTAATCACCACATTATGATTTTGATTGTGTGATGATGATAATGCTGTTCCTGCAAGAGGGCTTTGTGTAAACGTTACTGTTCCGCAATTGTCATTGCCTGTTAAACCAGTAATCAAATCCGGAACAACCAACTGACAGGTTGTATTGAGATTGATATTTTGTGCAACCGGGCAGGTGAATGTTGGTGATGTAACATCTTTGCCTGTTACCACTACAGTGCACTGTGTCGTATTTCCATTACCATCATCAGCAGTAATCACCACGTTATGCGTTTGATTGTGTGACGAAGACAAGGCAGTTCCTGCAACCGGGCTTTGTGTAAACGTAACAGTACCACAATTATCACTACCAATTAAATTGGTAACCAAATCAGGAACAACTAACTGACAGGTTGCATTGAGACTTACATTTTGTGCAACAGGGCAGGTGAAAGTTGGTTCCGTAACATCATTTACTTTGATGGTGAAAGAACAATTAACACTGTTTCCGGAAGGGTCTGTTGCTACTGCTGCAACACTGTGTAATCCTGCAGGAAAAGCCCGGGGCGTGGTAATTTCAACCTGATCAGGTGTATTATAATTTAGATAATATTTAATTGAAGCAGAACAATTATCAGTAGCAGTAGCTGCAAAAGTTACTGTTGCCGTACAGGTATTTGAAAGTGTATTTACTTCAATGTTTGAAGGACATGAAATCTCGGGATCGATATCATCTACCTGTGGTAGAACATTAACCGTTGTTGTACTGCTGCAACCTGCTGCATCAGTAATTGTATAGTTGTAGGTTCCCGGTGGTACTACAAAGCTTCCTGTTCCTGAGTAGGGTGCAGTGCCACCGGAGCCTGAAATTAAAACAGTGCCATTACCACCATTGCAAACTGAACCTGCTGTTGACCCAAAGAAACTGCCGGCAATGGAAGTAACAATGTTACCTCCCACAGTACTTGTGTGTGGGAATGTATTGTAGTAAACATTCAACGGCAAACCGCTGCTCACTTCTTCCAGAATAAACCATGCCTGGAATTTCTTCAACCCGGCAATGGATTTTATGTCAATTAACGGATAGCTGCCTGAAAGACTATTCAAATTGATTAAACCGGCTGTTACAGGATCAATCCAGCCACTGTTCAATGGAGTATTACTATGGAGGCCGCTGTACGGTTGTAATTGCACACGTAAACGTGTTTGTATGTTTTCAGTACCACTGTTGCCAATCCATACCATATTGGCAGTTGAAATAAATGTGATAATGCCAGTGGCAGAATTATAACTGCTGAAAACCATACTACCTGTTGCATTTTGGCTTGAATGACGTGGATTTGCGATTGGATTTAATGTCCACCATAAACCCGAATATGCAGCATCGTTTATGTTGTTAAAAAACCAGGTACGGCCTCCCGTGTTACCGGCAAGTGATCCCCCGGATGAAAAGGTATAATCAGCAGGGGAGTTAAAGCTGACGCTTGCGGGTGCAGTGTTATAGCTCACATTTGACAATGCCTGCAACTGTGATGGATTAAGTGGTGCACAATCCATAGCATCTGATATTCCATCATTATCATCGTCAGCATCACATGCGTCAGGTGTGCCGTCGTTATCTGTATCAATGCCACCATTAACTGTTATTGTAAAGGTACAGCTCACACTATTGCAACTTGTAGTGGCCGTAGCTGTAACAACAGTTTGGCCAAGAGGGAAACTGCTGCCCGGTGGATGTGAGTAAGTAATAGTTCCATTACCGGTTGCTGTAAAGTTTACAACAGCTGTACATAATCCGGCATCTGCACTTACAAAAATATCATCAGGGCAATCAATTGAAGCGTCTCCTCCATTGATTGTGATATTAGCTCCATTGTTTGCACCTACGATTAATGGTTGGGTGCTAACCACTCTTATGCGGTAAGAATTTCCTGCTGGGGTATTAGCAGGTATAGTAGCAGCAATTGATCCTGATGTATTTGATACTAGTGAACCAATATTAACGGGGCTTGCGAAACTTCCGCTTGCATCACTTAATTGTGCAGTAAATGTATTGGGGGCACAAACTCCGAATGACCCTGTAGCCGTATAAGGAATAGTTACAGATGCTCCACCACAATAGGTAGTAGGGTTAATTGTCGATGTTGAAATTGAGGCTGGAGTAATGGTTTGACAAACTATGTTAAGAGGTGTACTGAAGACCGATCCTGTTGTGGAAGGGTCGGAGCTAACAACACGAACACGGTAGCCACTGCCGGTAGCAATACAAGAAGGAATTGTTCCGGTTATAGTTCCCGAAGTGATGGAAGCAACTGATCCAATATTTATTGGTACTGCAAAACTTCCTGTAGCATCACTTAGTTGTGCTGTAAATACATTGCCTGGATTGGCACCATTACACGGAGCTGTATAGGTTATGGTAACTGAACTGTTACATGTCAAACCGCTTGTTGGGGAAACGGAGTTTGTTACTGGAATAGAACCCAAAGCATTATTACGAAATACATTGAGACGTCTGCTCGAGCACCAGTCACCTGTTAATACGTCATTATTGCCGTCTCCATCAATATCTGCTGTACCTAATGCATATTGACATCCTGTACCTGTAAGTAGCACAGGTGTCGCTCCAAATGTAATTGCGCCGCCACTTGCGGCTGTTGTATTTAATGAACATGCCACCTGGGAGCCACCGCTATAGCAAGCCATTATATCTGGTTTTCCATCAGCATTTAGATCACTGATAGCAACCCGATGATAGCCTATTGAACCAGTATTTATATTTGAATAAACAAAAGCAAAAGTTCCTATAACACTTGTGTTGCGAAAAATTCCAACATTGGCATCTGCAAAAACTACTTCATTTTTTCCATCAGCATTTAAGTCACCAACTGCAATTCTATATCCTCCATTACCTGCAAATGTTACGACTGCTGCAAAATTTATCAAACCTGATGTGGAAGTATTACGACAAACTCTTAATCCACTTCCTCCCATTATAAGATCTATTTTATTATCTCCGTCAAGATCCGAAAGGGCGACCGAATATCCACCTCCCATATTGAAATCTTGTTTAGAGGCAAAGGAAATAACCCCGGGGGTAGAAGTGTTTCTAAAAACTGCTGCTAAAGTGCTGCTGAAATGGCCAACGGCAATATCAGGTTTGCCATCTTGGTCAATATCATTTGCCGCCACCTGATAAGGTGAAGCATTTACATTGAAACTAATGGGTGCTGCAAATGAAAAATTTCCTGGTCCAGATGACGTGTTTCGAAGTATCCGAATTTGGTTTGTCGAATTTACAGCAAAAACAATATCCAGTTTGCCATCACCATCAATATCTGATACAGTACAATTTCTTGCTTCTTGTGTGCCGGCCCCCGATGAAATGGTTATTGCTGAAGAAAGATCAACTACACCTGGAACACTTTGATTTCGTGCAATAACTAAAGCTAATGCGTTTTGAAGTCCTGTTGGGTACAGGACATCAGTTTTACCATCCAGGTCAAAATCACCAAACCAGATACCATATGGCCCATATGAAGGACTGGGTGAATTGTAATCGACCCTTGTATCAACAGTCGATGGGCTGAATGTGGCCGGACAAACACTTATAGGATTGAAGAATTGTGTTGAGTATCCTGTTAATTTACATAATGCATCAGTAACAGATATATAATTAAATGTAGCCCCTAAAGGAACTACAACAGTCAGCTGAGTTGCGCTTGCTGTTACTGCGGTTGCTTTTGATGCTCCAAAATAAATAATATTATTACCGGGGGTAGTATTGAAATTGTTACCATTTATTGTGACAGTCATGCCGGTGGACGCAGAGACTGGTGAAAAACTAGTAACAACAGGGGCCACACATTGTGCAGAAATATAAAATGGTAATAGCAATATGTAGAAGATTGTGAAAAGGGGTCTCATAACAGTAGATTTAGTAATAGTTAATTAGTTGCTTCCATCAGTTCAGCTGTCACAGTCGTCTTATTAAAGTCCCAATTTGGCGGTAAGAGTTTAATAAAAAGAGTGGAGTCTGAGGAACTGCATTCAGCTGATATAGTTTGATTGGGTGCTACATTTTTTGTTTTTTCTTCTGTCACTGCATATCCCAGATATTTAACCGTTACTTTAAACCGTATTTTTTGATTTAATGGCATTTCGTTATAATATTTTAAAAGTAGTTTTTTGTCTTCCCCACATTGAGTAAGTGTATAGTAAATTTCACATTCAGTTCCTGTTTCCAATAAACCAATCCAATTCAACGTATCGGTATGTGATGTATTTTCAACTGTTTTGTTTGTTTCTGAATTAGCTAAAAATGAGCTCGTCAGTATAACAGTCAAAATGATGATTGGCAGGATGTTCTTTCGCATAACATTAGTTTTAATTGGTTTAAAATTTATGATTGGTTTAGACAATACGTTTCCACCATCGCTATAGACAATGTTTTTTCTTGCTTCATTATTTGAGTAGGGAATTTCTTCAGAGGGATGGATAAATAAAACTACCGAGTTGCCATATCATTCGCAACGGGAAAAATACGGTATTTGATTTTACTTGTTCTTTGCGTGTTTTTTTGGCATTGATTACAATGAATTTCGACCTGACTATTTAGTTTTTGTGCTATTTACATTTTACTCTTTTACTCAAACATCAAACTCGAACAATCAATAAAGAAAAAGTATTAGCCTTAATGATTCTTTTCAACAGGAACTGTTGCCAGCAACTTATTCTTATAACTAAATCTGAACAGGTAATATCCTTTTGCAAATTCATTGAGCTTAACCTGCATGTTGTTTTGCTTTGCAGGTACTGGAATTGTTTTAAGAACTGAACCATTAATACCAATGATGGATAATTGAACCGCATGATTAAAATCGTTCTTCACATAACAAACTGGTCCCGCGGGGTTAGGATAAACTTTAATGAGGCTTAGTGATAAGGAAAGATTACTTACTGGAGTAATGATGCTTTCAATTTTAAAATCCCAGATGCCTCTTCCGTAAGTACCATATCGAACGGTATTAAGTGCGGGAACAAATTCAACACAGGTATAATTTGCTGAAAGCGGACAGTAAGCTCCTAACAATGAGTGCCATTTATTTTCTTCTGTTATAAATACATATGGCCCGGCTTCTGTAGCAGCAAAAATCATTGTTTCATCAGCATTATAAGCTAAATCATAAATAGTGGTGGCAGGGAGGCCTGTTATTGCAGATGTAAATGATTGGCCGTGATTTGTTGATCTCCAAAAGGCAGGATTAGAATAACCACTCCCGGCAAAACATACTTTGTTCTTATCCAGTTTTGAAACTAATATACTGGATGGGTATAAAAATGGAGGAGTTGGTCCATTAAACGAAATGGTTTTATTCCAATTCATACCTCTGTTAGTACTATAAAAAAAAGATCCGTCGCCTGTTGCAGCAAAAAGATAATTGGTATCAACGAACGATACTTCGCATGACGTAAGAGGAGAGTTGCCATTTCTTGAATTTGCTTTAAAATCATAATTCAACTGAGTATAGGTAAAGGTTGTATTCGATGCATTCCTCGCCACCCTAATCAGAAAAGAACCCGGAGCATTATTCATATTGCCGCCACCGACCCAAAATGCGTTGTCCGGACTTTCTTTGATTGCCGACACAGGAATTCTCCACGCATAATTTCCTTTATCTGCTCCGGGTATTTGATAAAAGGATGTTCCCGAATACGCACCCCTTGCATTACGAACATAATAAAGATTGCCGCCGACATACTGGGTTAAAACATCTTTTGTATCCGGACTAAAATCGATTTCTGTATAGTCGCCTGAAACAACTTGGGTAAAAGGAATTGTTTGTGTAGTTGCAGTATTTGAAGAATATTGATATCCCTGGTCTTGAGAGCCAGCCCATAAATATTTTGGATCTACTGGGTCTGTTCCAATATCGTAGTACTGGCTGATGTTTAAACCTGATAAGGCAATGTTCGTATTTGTAGCAAAATTATCTATGCTTCTGTAAACGCCTCCGTCGTTACTGCTGATACAAAACCATTCGCCGTTTGCATGCTGGAAATATTGAAAAGTCATAATATCGGCATGGAACTTATTTGGGTTCGAATAATACTCCCCCCAACTATTACAACGAACCCATGAAACTCCGCCATTGATGCTGTAAAACTGATCCACTTCTCCGTAAACAAGCCAATTAGGATTGTGTGGGGCCACATTAAACACCTTAAAACATCCGCTTTCGGTTGGTAAATTACTAATCGCCTGCCAGGTTAATCCATCTGCAGATTTATATAGCTTACGCTTATCGATCAATGCATAGAATACAAGATTACTGGTAGCATCTCGGCTAATACGAAATTCGTAGTTCCTGGTAGTAAATGTTGTAGTAGTGACGTTTGTTGAAGCTGGCAACCCTGTGATATTGCCTCGTTTTGTTAGCACACCTGTTTCATTAACACTGTATGAAGCTTTATTGGCATCAAACAAAAAAACTTCGTTTACTGCCGGAGCTTTTGCTATGGATAAATAAGTTTGACCTGCAATAAAATCTGCAGTAAGGTTTACTTTGTTGAAATTAATCCCACCGTCGTTTGAATAAAACAAATACTGGGGGCCAAAGATGTAACCGGCAGTCATGAAAATAGTTTGTGCGGAATTGTCAACCATAATCAATTTGTCTACATATCCCGACCAGGCGCTGTTAAAGGCCGAACCAGACCATGAGCTGCCATTGTTGCTACTGTAAATAGGGCGATTTGTTGTTGGAGATACAGTCAGAAACCGCTTAACAGTTGCTGTTTTAAAAAGTGTAAGTATTTCGCCATAACCGTGAAGCGGTACACGTTCATTTAACACCTGCCAGTTACTGCCATCCGGTTTTCCCTTCCAAAAATCACGTCCGGCGGAAATACCATATAACATGTCTTCTTCTTTATCATAAACCAATTCAGTAAATCTCCCGGAAAGATTATTACTTCCTCTTTCGTACCAGGTACCCGTTATTTTGCCATTGGCAAATACTTCTGACTGTATCTGTGAAGGTCTGAATACTTCGGAACGCCTTTCGTCTTGTTTTTTTATAATCTGTTCACGGTTTTTATTTTCAATTTCTTTCCAATTAGTACCTGGCGCTGTTGTATGCAAAGCGGCCCAATATTTTTCCCGCATGATACGGAAACTATCTTCATGCTCGAATTTACCACCTGGAGGAGGCATTATTGTTTTTGCAATCGCTGTTTTATTTAAGTCATAATTCCATACACATATAACAAAACAGGCCACTAACCATGTACACAATGAGAAGATGTTGAATCTTTTACTCATGATTATTTTTTGTATGTCTGATGAAACAATGAGATTATGCTATTACTGCAATTGCATATTGTTGTTTGAAAACAAAATTCTCTCTATTTTCAGCTTGCTGCAATAGCCATTTTTGACTATTTTTCTTAATTTATCAAACATGAAAGCACTTATACCTAATTCATTCCAGGAACTCTTTGAGGTAGCCAAAAACTTCGACAGTTTTCCAAAACCTACTTCTGATTTCCTTTTACAAAACATGGGTTTTAAAGCTTCATCTCTGAACGCTCAGGCACCTATTTTTTATGCTGGTGACTATACACAGGGGAAATATTTATATCTCGATCCTTCTTGTGAATTATTGTTCGGTTTCACAAGAGAATACATTGCAGATGCGGGACATTCATTTTACAACTCGTTAATTCATCCAGATGATTACAGCATTTTTAACCGGCTTATATTTCCTGAAACCATCAGGTTTCTGCAAAAACAACCGCATACAGATCGCCTGAATTTTTCGTGTTCCTATAATTACCGGGTAAAAATAAAATCAGGACAATGGCTTACAGTGCTGCAAAGGGGAACTTATTTCTTGCACCCTACGGAAGGAAAGCCGTTAGCATCTGTTGGATTCATTATTGATATTACACATTTTAAAGAAGAAACCAGCATGATTCATACGATTGAACGGATTAATAGGGGGTTTTCTGTTTTATCAAAAGAGCCTGTTTATAAAGCGGTCTATTACCCCCAAAAAGAAAATAATCTATTAAGTAAAAGAGAAATGGAAATATTACAAATGTTGCATAACGGACAAAGCAGTAAAGAAATTGCAGCGGAACTTCATATCAGCGTAAATACGGTCATTAATCATCGGAAAAATATGCTTCAAAAAACATTTACAAATAACGTTACCAGCCTCATTCATTTTGGGTTGAAGAATGGGTTGCTTTAAACTGTTCGGAAGCATATTCTGATAGTATTTGATTAAATGACTCCGGCATGTCTGTTTGTATAAAGTGACCGGCGCCTTCAATTTTAACAACAGTTTTACGCCAAAAAGGTAAAGCAGCATTATCAAGGTAATTGATATCTACCAATTTGTCTTTGGTGCCAAACAAAAACAGTAACTGAGTTTTTTGCGAGGCTAAGGATAAAAATTCATCTGTGTAGTTTCCGTTAACAGCACTTTCAATTATTGATTGTCGAACACCTGTTTGGGTTCTGAAAAAGTCAGTCAAATATTGCTCTTTATCAATTTGCTCTGATGTTGCGAGATGTTTATCAAAAAAAAGCCTGGCAGTTTCAGAACTTACTTGTTCCTGCAGGTATATATTAGCAGGAATATCAAGAAGTATCTTTAAAGGGTCAAAATTACCACCCACAATGCAGGCTCCAGAAAAGACCATACCAACTGGTTGTAATCTGTAGGTTAGCACTTCGGCTATCAGATTTGCTCCATAAGAAAATCCAATCAAGATATACGGTTTTGTTGCTGTCAATTCGCCGATTGCTTTTGCCAGTATTTTTGCTAAATCAATTGGATTGTAATCTGCATATACATCGGAATCACCATGACCGGGTAAGTCAATAGCGATCATATGATGATTGTTAAACAAAGGGCTTTGAAGCTGTTTATCCCATATATAAGAGGATGATGAATTGCCATGAATAAAGAAAAGAACGCTTGATTTGCTTTCATTTTTTTCAAGGTAGCAAAGTTTGGTTCCATTAATAGTCAGTGTTTTTTTAAGCATAGCATTAATTTTTTATTTCTTCATTGATAGCGCAAAATCGAACTCAGTTGATTTAAAGAAAATACATTGTTTTTTTTACCCGGGCAAGTTTCTATTTATATATTTTTCATTTTATACTTACAGTTGGAAAGTAGTAATCCTTCAAGGAAGTTGTAATGTTGAATAAGCGAAATGGCTAAAGGGATTGCAATTGCTTTGGTTTCGGTTATTGTTAATGCGGTCGTTAATAGTAATCTCCTTACATTTGCACCCGTTATGACATTAGAAAAATTAAACGATATAAGGGAACGCATACTTGTCCTGAGGAGGTTTCTTTGACGTCGAGAACCGACTATATAAAATCGCAGAAGACAAGCAACTCTCTCTAAGTCCCGGTTTCTGGGACGATAATAAGCGGGCAACCGAAATTTTAAAGGAGACAAAGAACAACGAGTATTGGGTAAAACTCTATGAGGATACCAATTCTGCCGTTGAAGACTTTGCTGTGCTGTTTGAATTCTGGAAAGCAGGTGATGCTACAGAAGAAGAAACAAAGGAAGCATACGATAAAGCAGTGAATGCAATTGAAGATGCTGAATTTAAGAGTACGCTCAATCAGCCTGAAGACGAGTTACCAGCAGTTTTACAGATCAACTCAGGTGCCGGTGGAACGGAAAGCCAGGATTGGGCCGAAATGCTTGCACGTATGTATCGCATGTATGGTGAGAAGCAAGGCTGGAAAGTAACCGAAATGGATTGGCAGGATGGTGATGGTGCCGGTATTAAGACCTGTACCTACCAGTTTGATGGTCCTTTTGCATATGGTTTTCTGAAAGCTGAAAGCGGTGTGCATCGTTTGGTGCGTATTTCACCTTTTGATAGTAATGCAAGACGACATACTTCTTTTGTAAGCGTGTATGTTTACCCGTTAGTGGATGATACAATTACCATTGAGATCAATCCGGCTGATGTAAAAATGGAAACATCACGAAGTGGTGGTGCCGGTGGACAAAACGTAAACAAAGTAGAAACGAAAGTACAGTTAACGCATATCCCAACAGGTATTGTGGTGGTTTGTCAGCAGGATAGAAGCCAGCTTGGTAACCGTGAACTGGCCATGCAGATGTTGAAGAGCCGGTTGTATGAAATGGAATTGCAAAAACGGAATGAGTTGAAGGATGCCACCAATGCAAAGAAGAAAAAGATCGAGTGGGGCAGCCAGATACGCAGCTATGTATTCCATCCTTACAAGATGATCAAAGATCACCGTACTGATTATGAAGTAGGCAATGTTGGCCCTGTGATGGATGGAGAACTCGATGGCTTTATCAAAGCTTACCTGATGAGTGAGAAAGAAGCAGAAGCGAAGTAACAACGGATAAGTTTATTATAATGCCCCGCCCAAAAAGCGGGGCTTTTTTTGCGCAAACGGGAGCACAAAACATATGAGCGATAGTTTGTACCTTGCAGGCCATTAAAAGAAGACCTGTTCTTACGTTTAACAGTAAGTAATCATACTCTTCTATCGTAAAAAGCAATAAGGAAAAAACTACATTATGAATCTCGGTTATTTCAACTATCCTTTACCGGTGAATGAACCGGTATTAAACTACGCTCCCGGTTCAGCAGAAAAGAAACGGTTAAAAGAAGTATTAGCTGAATTAAAAAGTACAGAGATCGATGTGCCTATGTACATCGGTAACAAAGAAGTACGTACCAATAAAAAACATGCCATGCGTCCGCCGCATGAACACAAGCATGTGCTCGGTTATTTTCATGAAGGTGAAGAGAAGCATGTGCTGCAGGCAATTGATGCTGCATTAGCAGCGAAAGAAAGCTGGGCCAACATGAGTTGGGAAAGCCGTGCAAATATTTTCCTCCGTGCTGCTGATCTTATCGCCACAAAGTATCGTCCCTACATGAATGGCACAACCATGCTGGGACAAAGTAAGAATGTGTACCAGGCAGAGATCGACAGTGCATGTGAGATTATCGACTTCCTCCGTTTCAATGTTCATTTCTTAAGTGATATTTATCGTCAGCAACCCATCAGTGGTGCAGGTATGCATAACCGTATGGAATATCGTCCGCTTGAAGGTTTCGTGTTGGCAGTAACACCGTTCAACTTTACGGCTATTGCAGGTAACCTGCCAACAAGTGCTGCCATGTGTGGTAACGTTGTTGTGTGGAAACCTGCTAACACAGAAGTGTACAGTGCGCAAATGATCATGCGTGTGTTGAAAGAAGCAGGATTGCCTGATGGTGTGATCAATTTAATTTATGTTGATGGCCCAACAGTTGGTAAAGTATGTTTCAATCACAAAGATTTTGCAGGTGTACATTTCACGGGTTCAACAGGTGTGTTCAACAACATGTGGGAAACCATTGGAAAGAACATGGGTATGTACCGCAGCTATCCACGTATTGTTGGTGAAACTGGTGGAAAGGATTTTGTATTGGCACATAAGAGTGCAGATCCGGATGTGGTAGTAACAGCATTGTTGCGTGGTGCATTTGAATACCAGGGACAAAAATGTTCAGCCGCATCAAGAGCTTATATTCCTAGCAACATTGCTGAAGAAGTGAAGAAGAAACTGATTGCCGGGGTGAAGAGTTTCAAAATGGGAACAGTAGAGAACTTCTCCAACTTTATTAATGCGGTGATCGATGAAAAGAGTTTTGATAATATCAAACGCTACATCGACAATGCAAAGAAAGATGAGAAGGCAGAAATATGGGTAGGGGGTAAATGCGATAAAAAAGAAGGTTACTTTGTACAACCAACAGTGATCGAAGCAAAAAATCCGAAATACGTGACCATGTGCGAAGAGATCTTCGGACCGGTGCTAACGGTGTACGTATACCCTGCAAACAGTTTTGAAAAAGCATTAGAACTTGTTGATACAACTTCACCTTATGCATTAACAGGAGCGGTGATTTCACAGGATCGTGATGCAGTTGAATTGGCTACAGCAAAACTTCGTAATTGTGCAGGTAATTTTTATATCAACGATAAACCTACAGGTGCAGTGGTTGGTCAGCAGCCATTTGGTGGCGCAAGAGCAAGTGGCACCAATGATAAGGCAGGAAGTATTTTAAATCTGTATCGTTGGTTGAGTGCAAGAACAATTAAAGAAACATTTAACCCGCCAACAGATTATCGTTATCCGTTTTTGGGTGAAGAATAAAAACAAAGAGGCCGGATTTAATCCGGCCTCTTTGTTTTTTATTGTTTTTTACCTGTGTTTAAATGAATCTGGAAACCAATGTTTATTTTGAATGTATTATACCGGTCAGGGTCGTCTTCAAATTTCATAGAAGAATACCCGAGCGTAAATTCAAGTGCAGTGTGAGGGTTTAGAAAAATGGCGGGGCCGGCCATGAATGAATATCCATTCACATTGCTTTTGTTGTCGCCACTTCCTTCTGATCCAAAGCCATATGCGGCATCAGCAAATACATTTACTTTTTGTTCTTTTGACGCCGGGATAAAATAATACCTCACAAATGGTGCGAAACTGGTTATCACATAGGCATCATCTTCGCCATCTTCTTTGTAAGAATCGATTTGAATTCTAAGGCCTCCAGCAAAGTTGTTGACAAAAAAGTAACCGATGTTGGGTGCAAAGCTGAATGATGTACTTTTTGATTCTCCCCATTTGTCAGAAGAAAATGAAGTTGAACCACCCAGAAGCAGGTTTCCTTTCGTGATTTGTGAATTGGTGATGTTGGCAAAGAGAAGCAGCATACATGCTGCGAGAACTGATTTTTTCATTGTTTTAAATTTTGGGTTAAAAATTATAAGGCACAGAAAAAATCAATCTGCAATCGATAAAGTAAGAACTATTGGTAATTAAAAATAATAACTGTTTATAAGAAATCAAAGCATTTACATGCAAGGTTATGAGATTAGTATTTTTTACTTATGTAAAACTGAGTAACAAAATCTGGCGAATAAAGGATGTATTAAACCGCCAATTCAAATGCTTTTACTGTGGTAATTCCAGCCAAATCAACATTCATTTTTTTTAGCCTAATTCATTTGATAATAATTACTTAAGGCTAAATCTTTTTGTTGGGGAGTTGTTTTGGCACGGTTTTTTAAAGTGATGGGTTGTCTCCGTGCACGGGATTGTTTAATTAAAATCATTTACAATGATATGAGTTGAAAAAATGTTCATTCTTATAAAAATCATGAATGAAATATTTTTCGGCGAATAACATCTGGCAATAACACTTTAAAAAAATAATCAGATGAAACTATTATTCATTTCAGGAGCATTATTATTAGCAGGCTTTGCACAGGCACAGCATAAGAGCGATGTGCATTTCGGATTGAAAGGAGGGTTAAACATTACAAATCTTGCAAGTTCTCCTGATGTTAATTACGAAACGAAAGTTGGATTTAATGCAGGCGGTCTTGCACATATTCACTTGAGTAAATCATGGGCATTGCAACCAGAGATCATGTACTCAGCACAAGGCGCTCAAACAAGCAATGATGCAAAAGTGAGACTTAACTATGTAAATGTGCCTTTGCAACTACAGTACATGTTTGATAAAGGCTTCAGAATTCAAACAGGACCACAGTTGGGTCTGTTGGCAACAGCAAGTGTTAAACAAGGCGATTCAAAAACAGATGTAAAAGAATCGTTCAAAACTGCAGAATTCGGCTGGACAATTGGTGCAAGTTATGTTGGTGAATCGGGCCTTGGTATTGATGGTCGTTATAACCATGGTATCACCCGCATCAATGAAAACGACGGAACAAACTTATATAACAGAGGGTTCCAGGTGGGTTTATTTTATGTCTTCAGACATAAGTATTAATCGACCCATGAAGAACGAAGAGCTGTATGCACTTGTGCATGCAGCTTATTTTTTTAATTGATAGAACAAGCTCCAACCCATTGGAGCAAAAGTGGCAGTACGTATACCGCATGCATTCAGTGCATTGCTCGTCCATTGATTACAGGTGGCAAAAAGATGATAGTTGAATGTTGATCGATAAAAATAATCGTAACCATAAAATCCCCGGTAAGATTGTATAACTGGTTTCCTGTTTTCAATTCTAAATCCAGATTGGATATAGCTGATCAGTTGCAAATACTGTTCAACAGACAAAAAGCGCTTCACCGTAACCGGTAGTTTCAGCGGCCATACCGTATCACGCCATTGTATATGCATCACACTGCTGTTGCCGGGCTTCGCAATAATTTCAGCAATGGTAGAGAAGCGGTGTGATCTGTCTTGCGCAACTTCCGTCATCCAGTCCTCATCAGCCCATGCAAAGCTGATAAGCCTGCGATCTGAATGTTTATTGCGCATCGTATCATCATCAAACCAATCCATCCAGTTAATGATATGCAGGGAATCTTCAACAGGTAAATACAATTCAGTATGAAATCCATCGCCATGAATAAGGAGGGGAATACCATTGCTGTGTTTGATCTCATCTTTATTTCTCGGCCAGAAACATCCGATCAGCACAAAGCAGCCATACAGCACCAGCAGATCAGCAAGTAGCTGTACTGTAAACAGGAGAAGCCGGGCAAAGCGTTTCAGCAATTGCATCAAAACCAATTTAAGTATTTTACCACGAAGTGTTTATTTTTATCAAAATTTCAGCAGTGAAGACCATCTTATCAAACGAACAGTTACAACTCACCATACAGCGTCTCAGTCACCAGTTAATTGAGAACCATCATCCGTTTAACGATGCAGTATTTGTTGGTCTGCAGCCAAGAGGCATTTACCTTGCCGATCGCATCGTGCAGATCATTCAAAGCATTTATCCCGATGAGAAATTACAATACGGCAAATTAGATATTACTTTTTATCGTGATGATGTGCACAAAGAACTGCATATAGCTAATCAAACCACCATCAACTTCAATATTGAAAATAAAAATGTGATCCTCATCGATGATGTGCTCTACACCGGCCGTACCATCCGTGCAGCCATGGATGCCCTGGTCGATTTTGGCCGCCCTGCAAAAGTGGAGCTGCTGGTATTGGTCGATCGCAGGTTCAACCGCCAGTTACCCATACAGCCCGATTATACAGGAAAGGCCATCGATTCTATTCTGAGCCAGAAAGTAACAGTGGATTGGGAGAAGCCGGAAGTTGTGTTACTGTGAAAAAAAACCAAAAAACAAATTCCAGAATCCAAAGAAAGACAGGTTTCAAATTGAAAATTCAGGTCCGTATTTCAGAGTAATGATTTTTTAACCATAAGAAACACCTGCTTATGTCTGCTGAACTGGAAGAAAGAACCTTTCGTTTTGCAAATGATGTAAGAGTCTTTTGCAGAAAGCTCACTTGGGATGTTATCAATCTGGAAGACATCAAACAGGTCATTCGATCCAGCGGATCAGTCGGAGCCAATTATATTGAAGCCAATGAAAATCTTGGTCAGGCAGATTTACGGATGCGGATAAAAATCTCAAGAAAAGAGGCGAAAGAGTCAATCCGGTGGCTAAGGTTATTACATATCGAAAGCAAAAAGACAGAGTTGGAACCGGAACGGACAAGGTTAATTGATGAGGCAGATCAACTCCGTAAAATATTTTCAGCCATACTCATAAAACTAGGCGATAAATAACATGTTTCATTTAATCCGGGTATTTAAACTGCCTTGGAATTTGGCCATTGGATTTTTGGAATTTGTGTTTTGGTATTTGGATTTTGGGGTTTCCTCTTGGAACCTTAGCTTTGCTTTTTAATGCAACTATCCACTCGTCATCTGCTCGGCATTAAAGATCTCACGGCACAGGATATTCAATTGATCCTTGATACGGCCGCCCAATTCAAAGAAGTTTTACAAAGACCCATTAAAAAAGTTCCATCGTTGCGTGATGTAACCATTGTGAACCTTTTTTATGAGAACTCCACCCGTACACGTATTTCGTTTGAACTTGCGGAAAAAAGACTTAGTGCCGATACCATCAACTTCACCGCATCAGGTTCCTCAGCTGCAAAAGGCGAAACCCTGCTCGATACGGTGAACAATATCCTGAGCATGAAAGTTGACCTGGTGGTAATGCGACATAGTGCAAGTGGTGCTCCTCACTTCTTAGCCAAGCATATTCCGGCAGCAATTGTAAATGCAGGCGATGGAATTAATGAACATCCAACACAGGCATTGCTCGATGCATTTTCAATCAGAGAAAAATTAGGGACACTTGAAGGAAAGAAGATCGCTATCCTTGGTGATATCATGCACAGTCGTGTGGCGCTCAGTAATATTTATTTATTGAAGAAGATGGGTGCTGAAGTTACAGTGGCTGGTCCGCCCACACTTATTCCAAAATATTTACAGCAATCGTTTGGTGTAAATGTATCGTACAACATTGAAGAAACATTGAAGTGGTGCGATGTGGCGAATGTATTGCGTATTCAACTCGAACGACAAAATCAACCACTGTTTTCTTCTTTAAGGGAATACAATCTTGCATATGGGATCAACCGTAAACTACTCGATTCATTAAATAAAGAAATTGTGATCATGCATCCGGGTCCTATCAATCGTGGTGTGGAATTGGACAGTGATGTAGCCGATAGTAAACAATCCATCATTCTTCAACAGGTAGAGAATGGAGTAGCGGTGCGCATGGCTGCCTTGTATTTATTAGCCGGCAAACGTTCAGAAAATTAACTGCAATGATCCGTGCAATCCTGTTATTGCTCTTCTCAAATATTTTCATGACCATTGCGTGGTACGGACATCTGCGTCATCAAAACGTACCGTTGTGGAAAGTAGTACTCATCAGCTGGGGCATTGCTTTTTTTGAATATTGTTTGATGGTGCCTGCCAACCGCATCGGTTACCAAAGCGGAGTGAATGCATTTGAGTTGAAAATGATACAGGAAGTAATTACACTGGTTGTGTTTGGCGTGTTTGCAGTTGTGTATTTAAAGGAACCCTTTCACTGGAAATATATTGTAAGTTTTCTTTTTCTCTTGGGTGCAGTTTATTTCATGTTTAAAAAATAAACAGGTTGCACAAACAACATTCCTGGTTTAAAAACATTGGAAGCAGCTATAATAAACAGGCAAATTATCAGGCCTTTAATTCTTCAAATCCTTCGTCATAATCTTCCACCAGGTCGTCATCAGAATCATTTTTGCTGAACTGGTTTACATCTTTCAATGTAAAAGCATCCATACCCGTTGTTTGGCACCATAGTCCATGTTCCAGTCGCAGCACCTGCACCGGTAATCCGAAACGTCGTTGAAAATCGAATTCAAGATCAGCTACTTTTTCCGTTGGTTGAATATCGATGATGCCGTCAATATGAATTTCCTTGATCTCTTTCAACATCTTTTCATCAGGCAACACATCACGCTCGTCTGATGATTCATACAAGAGATGTGGTTTTGAATAAAACTCCAGTTTCAGGTAGGGATAGTGATCAGAAAAAACGTTTTTTATTTCTTTGAGTGTAATGTTATCGTGCAATTGAATATGCATAGGTTGTAATTTGAAAGTGAAGGTAGAAGCCCTTTTTTCAAAACCCAATGTCAGCCATCAAAAGAAGCGATGATTGTTGTCAGATAATTTTGCTGATGTTACCTGTCATCCCTCGTGCCTCGGGATGACAGCAATACTCATCACCAAACCAACTTCGCCACTCTTCCTTTTCCACCGGCTAAATAAACAGCCTTTCCTTTCTTTGCTTTACGCACCACATGAAAACCTTCAGCAGAAATGTTGCGCCAGTTCATGCCACCATCTTCACTTACATCAACGCCGGTGATACCGCATGTGATCAATTTTGATTTCGATAAATACTCCACACAACTTCTGTAACCAAATGGTGGGGTAGTGGGTGTTAAAAAAGTTTTACCACCATTTTTACTGAGCACACAATTCTTTTCGCTTGATGTTGCATGATTAAAATCGCCACCAACAATGGCAAATGTTTTTTTATCCCATACTGCTAATGAATTAGCACCGGTTGTTTCTTTTCCCTGTATGATCGGCAATACAATTTTATCGTTACGAATAAAGATGCGTGAATAAGTACCACCTGTAATAAACAATAATTCCTGTTTGCCAACCGTACGCACATTAGTGCCACTACTTGCAAACATTGCTTCGCCCTTCTCAGCAGCAGGGGAAAGACTTTCCGGCATTGGCCGCCACGTAGTACCACCATCAACTGTTACGGCCATAAATATTTTTCCATTGATAGGGTCGCCTAATACCACACCACTCTTTTCATTAAAGAATTCCATCGCATCTAAAAACATACCCGGACGGTTATCTTTAAAAACGATCTTCCAGTTGATGCCGCCATCAATTGTTTTCAAGATCACAGCTGGCGTATCAATACCCATGATGATCGCAGTATTGGCATCAAATGCTTCGATATCCCTGAAATCAGTTTTTGCAAAGCCATCAACTTTCGTCCATTTGAATGTTGCACCACCATCAATCGAACGACCAACCATCCCATTTGCTCCACTCGCCCAAACAATATTATCATTCACCACACTCAACCCACGAATGGAATTTGTTTTACCACTGTCAAGTAATTGAATAGTTTGAGCAGATAACTGAAAACCAAACGCTGCAAAGAGTAAGCAAAGTGAAAGCTGTTTCATATTTTTCAAATGTAAGTATTAACCATTTTTCAAAAGCGAGTAAAGTTTTGCATAAATCATGCCTATAAAAACAGAGTGATAAACATAGGATGTTGATTTAACTACAACTGTAATTCATAACAGTAGTACCCAAGCTTAATCAAGGCGTTCGACGGAACATGGGGGTAATATGTTCCGTCTTGACTTTTTGGTTCTTTTGTGTCAAGACAAAAGAACAGAAAGAGTTGCGGTACAACCGCCGTCGGGGCTTCCAGCCGCCAACGGGGTTTCAGCTAACAGCAGTTCGCATTCTCTCCATAATTTCCTACATTCGTCCCGATTGCAAAAACTATGACCGAATACAACTATCTCCCCCTCGACGAACAGCAACTCACCTTCGATGAAGTGAAGAATTACCTGCAGTTCAAGCAATTTGTCTCCATCACCTTTCGTGCACACCATAAGATCGAAACATGCCGGCAATACCTCGATAAAAAAGTAGCTGAAAGCGATACGCCGTTCTACGGCATCAACACCGGTTTTGGTTTTCTGCAAAACGTGATCATTGCCGATGATCAGTTAGAGCAACTGCAGAATAATCTGTTGATGAGCCATGCATGTGGTATGGGCGAAGAAGTGCCGGAGGAAATTGTAAAGCTCATGCTCGCCTTAAAAATAAAATCGCTTAGCTATGGATACAGCGCCGTGCAGGTTGATACAGTGAAGCGGTTAATGGACATGCACAACAACAATGTGCTGCCAGTCATTTATCAGCAAGGATCATTGGGCGCTAGTGGCGACCTGGCACCACTCAGTCATTTGAGTTTGCCATTAATTGGTATGGGAGAAGTGAACTATGAAGGAACAAGACACAAGGCACAGGAAGTACTCAACAAACTCAACTGGCAACCGATCGCTTTAAAAAGCAAAGAAGGGTTGGCGCTCATCAACGGTACACAATTCATGAGTGCCTATGGCATGTACTGTTTAGTGCAAGCCGAACGATTAATGCAATGGGCCGATCTCATTGCTGCTATTTCGTTTGATGCATTTGATTGTATCGATCAACCCTTTCACGAAAAAATTCAAACCATCCGTCCACACAGCGGACAAATACACACGGCTCAACAATTAAGAAACATTTTGAGCGGAAGTGAAATTGGTCAGCAGAAAAAACAACAGGTACAGGATCCTTATAGTTTCCGTTGTATACCACAAGTGCATGGAGCAACCAAAGATGCCATTGCACATGTAAAGAATGTATTCTTAACAGAGATCAATTCAGTTACTGATAATCCCAATGTATTTCCAGAAGAAGATCTCATTGTAAGCGGTGGTAACTTTCACGGTCAGCCGTTGGCGTTAGCATTGGATTATTATGCAATCGCTATGAGTGAACTTGCTAACATTAGCGAACGAAGAACCTATCAACTCATCAGTGGACAACGTAACCTGCCAATGTTCCTTGTAAAAGAAGCCGGACTCAACAGTGGCTTTATGATTCCGCAATACACAGCCGCTGGCATTGTAAGTGAAAACAAACAACTCTGCACACCGGCAAGTGTTGACAGCATTTCATCGAGCAACAACCAGGAAGATCATGTAAGCATGGGTGCCAATGCAGCCACCAAAGCCTATCGTGTAATGAAGAATGTAGAAAAAGTATTGGCGATAGAACTGCTCAGTGCAGCACAAGCATTGGATTTCCGCAGACCATTAAAGAGTTCAGCAAAAGTGGAAGAGGTGATGAGTGCGTTCAGAAAGCAAGTAAGCTTTGTTGATAAAGACCGTGTGTTGCATGAGGATATGATGAAAGCAGTGGAGTTCATTAGCCGGTAGTTGATAGAAGGTAGAAGATAGGAGATAGAAGATAGAAGATAGTAAAACAGGCAGCATACCATTAATCATACTGCTGCACAGAAAGTGTACAGTAGAGAAATAAAAGTAATTCACCACAGTAGAAGAAAGTATAGAGGAATTAGTAATTGGGAATTTGGAATAACAAGCAGCATAAAATAAATTCTACTGTTACACAGAAAGTGTACAGTAGAAAATAAAAAGTAATTCACCACAGTAGTAACAACGCCACATCAAAGCGTAAACCGAAAACCAGGCTGTACATTGGTTTTCGGGGTCTTTTTTGGTTCTTTTTGGACAACCTGTCCCGATGAGCGAAGCATCTTCGGGAGCAAAAAGAACAGAAAGAAATTAAAAAGATTGCTATGTCAACAACAACACAACACTACGACACTGTTAAGTATAAAACTCCAACTGGCTCACAGCTAAGTTGCAAAGGCTGGATTCAAGAAGCCGCTTTGCGCATGCTCCTCAACAACCTCAACCCCGATGTAGCCGAACGCTCCGACGATCTCATCGTCTACGGTGGCCGAGGCAAAGCAGCCCGCAACTTCGAAGCACTCGATAATATCATTGCTGCATTAAAAGTATTGGAGAACGATGAATCACTACTCATCCAAAGTGGTAAACCCGTCGGCATACTAAAAACACACAAAGATGCACCACGTGTACTCATCAGCAACAGTCAGTTAGTACCCAACTGGGCCAACTGGAAACACTTTGATGAGCTGGAGAAAAAAGGACTCATGATGTACGGACAAATGACCGCCGGCTCCTGGATCTACATCGGCTCACAAGGCATTGTGCAAGGCACCTATGAAACATATGCGGCCATTGCCGATAAACATTTCGGCGGAACATTGAAAGGAACATTGAACGTTACTGCCGGACTCGGCGGCATGGGTGGCGCACAACCTTTAGCAATAACCATGAACGAAGGTGTGGCACTCATTGCCGAAGTGGAAGAGTGGCGCATCGATAAACGCATCGAAACAAAATACCTCGACGAAAAATATACCAGCATCGACGAAGCCATTAATGCGGCTGTGCATTACCGTAAGGAAGGCATTGCCCGCAGCATTGGTGTGGTATGCAATGCCATTCACCTGCTCGATCATTTGATCTCACGTGATATTATTCCTGATACACTCACCGATCAAACAAGTGCACACGATCCGCTCATTGGTTACATACCACATACACTCAGCAACGCCGAAGCAAACGAACTGCGTACAACCAATCCCGAACGTTACCTGCAACTCAGTTACGAAAGCATGTACCTCCATGTGCAACTCATGTTGCAACTCATGGACCAGGGAGCTATTACGTTTGATTATGGAAATAATATTCGTGCAAGAGCGAAAGAACAGGAAGACAAAATAGTCAATGGTCAATTGTCAATGGTCAATAGTGAAAAAGCTTCCGCTACGGAGCGCACTCACCATTCACCACTCACCATTCACGAATTTCCAATCGGAAGATGCTTTGCTTTCCCCGGCTTCGTCCCCGCTTACATCCGTCCGCTCTTTTGCGAAGGCAAAGGTCCCTTCCGTTGGGCAGCACTCAGTGGCGATGCAAATGATATTGCCGTAACCGACGAACTCATCATGAACATGTTCCCCCATAACAAGGGCATGTTGCGATGGATGAAGATGGCGCAGGAAAAAATTGCTTTCCAGGGATTACCGGCACGCATCTGCTGGCTCGGCCAGGGCGAACGGGAGAAAGCAGGACTCGCCTTTAACGAACTCGTACGCACCGGCAAAGTAAAAGCGCCCATTGTTATTGGTCGTGATCATCTCGATACCGGCTCTGTAGCCAGCCCCAACCGTGAAACCGAAAGCATGCTCGATGGCAGCGATGCCGTGGCCGATTGGCCCATCCTAAACGCACTCGTAAACACCGCAGGCGGCGCCAGTTGGGTAAGCCTGCATCATGGTGGTGGCGTAGGTATGGGTTACAGCATCCACGCCGGTATGGTGATTGTGGCCGATGGTACCGATGATGCTGAACAACGATTGAAACGTGTACTCCGCAACGATCCGGGAATGGGAGTGATACGACATGCGGATGCTGGCTACGACATAGCGAAAGAAACACTAAAAGAAAACGATCTTGATTTTAGAGAGCGGTTGAAGTAATATTCAACTGCTCAATATTGCTGTCTGCCCAACATAGGTCCTCCCGACGCAGGAGGGACCTGCCGAATTCATGAACTCATCTCAACCAAGCCGCAACGAAGAAACTCCGTTGCCAAACCCAAATACAAATGTTTTTGTAGCGGAAGCAAGTGCTTCTATTAAGCTGTTGTTGCGTCGCACTCTTGTATGGTTGGGAATCTATGCAGCATTTGAAATGGGGTAAATAGTTGGTGAAGTGTCAATAAGTGTCAGAAAATAATTTCAGTATTGGGAAGCCTTTCCATTAAGTTGTATGCTTCCTCTATAAATTTATTTGCCTTTTTTAATTTAGTTATATCTACGTTCTCCAGTATTTTGGATTCATTTAAGTTGTATGTGTTCTTCATTTCATCAGTAATTGTGATGTTTAACTCTTTTAATAGTTTCTTAGTTTTATTCAAGCCAAAATGTTGTAGATGACGCTTAAGGGCAATTAATTGATTTTCTTCTAAAATATTAAAACTATTTTCCCAAATTTCTTTACGGCCTTTTGGAAGAATTTGCTGCTCTATCTGCTCATTTAAATGCAAAAAGTATAAGTGCGACCTAACGTAAATTTGATAAACATCTTTCATTATCACTTCATCAAGTAATAGTAGTTTCTCTAATTTATTGAAAATAGAAAACTGCTCTAGTTGAATACTTCCAACATCTTTGACTGTAAGTGTTTTAACATCTGTAATTCTTTTAATGTTTAAGCTTTCTAAATTTGTTTGCTGCTGTTTTGTCAGATATGTTTTATGGTATGCAATATTGCCTTGCATGCCGCTAAGTTTATGAATAAGCATTTCTTTATGAAATAGCTTAACCATGTCCATTGCAGTAAAATTGAATTCATGGTAGGATAAATGCTTATCAAAAATGGCCTTAGCTAAAAAGTATTCAAGTATAGATTTATGCGAAAATCGATAATCTCCGTTCGCATTTCTTGTTAATAGTGATTTGCTTTTTTTGTCAATATCTTCCATCTGAGAATTTGAAGTATCATCGAACTCTTCTAATCTTAATTCTCCTTCCGCAAAATTTTCAGATTGTGGCAAATAATAGCCATCTCTTTCATTACTTTTCTGATACAGATTAATGGAGAATTTTTCCGAAAAATCTATAAGAAGACGGATGAAATTTTTCTCAGATTTATATTTTTCTTTAATGCCAGTTTTTTTAGATTCTCTTCTAATCCAACTACTAATAAGTGCATCATATATTTGAAATGTGAACTCAAACTCAATCTTATCTTCCATAATCTCTTCTATATGGTTAAGAAGCATAGGTCTGATAAGCAAGTTAGGGCATCTTCGTGCAATGTCTTTGGCTTTAAGGTATTTATTCCGTTGCCAGATATAAGGGAAACGGTTTTTTAGATATTTATTCACATCCTTATCATCAAATGGCGAAATGTATAATTTTTGAAAATAATATTCGCCTTTCTCGCCAGCAGTAAAGTATCCTGTTTCGTGTGGTTCTTCTTTTTGTGAGGGAAAGAACTGAGTTCGACATGTGATTATAATCAACCTAAAAGATGATACTTTTAAGAGAATATTTTTTAGTGTAAGGAAATAGTTTTTTTGTGCGGCCGTAGACTCATCAAAAGCGTCAAGTAAGAGAATTGTATTTTCAGGGTCTTTCACTTTTTCAATGTATTTGGTGGCATCATGATGCCATATTGGTATCAACTTTATGTCAAATGCTTTTTTTGAAAACAGCCAACGGAATCTATTTTTATATTCGATATATAGATTTATTAAGAAAGTTGTTTTTCCCATTCCGGAGTCAGCAAGTAACAAATAGTATTTATTGTCAGTTTTGCCATAAGGGAAAACTTTTTTTAAAAAAAGAGGCATCAATTTGTCTTTAGCAGAGGCAATGTAACGTCTGGTTGGTTCTTCGTCTTCAGAAGGCGATATATTTTGATACTTGGTGGAAATGTAAAACTTTGTTGCTTTTTTTACATCTGTATAAGAGAAGAAGGGGTGTAAGTCTTTGTTGTTTCTTCTATTCCAATAATATGAAACTATTCTTTTTAGCGTAACATATATTGTGCTTACAACTCCCATTAATACTATTATTAGTAGGAGCAGGAATACGATTCTATTTGTCTGGTCTTCCTCTAGTCCAATAATTTTGGCATATACTTTAAATAACTCTAAAAAGTCCTTTACCATTTAGTGCTTATTTTAGCTTTAGTTGCGGTCTTTTGATTTGAGATTAAATATAACTGAAATGGCCGCTAAATTTATTATTCTTGGCATTATGTCCTAATATTTGCCTCTTCCCCCCGTCCGGTCCAAGTATAGTAACGTTGGCGCAAGAATGAGTCGCAGGTTTTGTGTATTGGCTTCTTCCCGCAAAGCGTTACAAGTAATGCCTGAATAGCACACTGCATAAACCTGTTGATCAATGCTGCAGCCATTAAAATACAAAAGCACCGCAGGAACCTGCGGAGCTTTTGCAAGATGTTCAACCATCTTTATTTCGTTCCACTGATAATATATGCACCTCATCTGGTCCAAGTATAGTAATGCTGATGCAAGAATGAGGCGCACCTTTGGGTTTTGGCTTCTTGTGCCTGAATATTATTCTGCATAAACTTATTGATCAGTTGTTCGGCAAGGCACAAGAAGCTTTACTCAGGCAATTGCCCTATGCTTGCATCATTCAGTGAAAGGCCCTAACAGAGGTAAAGACAGGGTTTTTGAACCGTGTTTTCACCTATGTTTTTTTTCAGTTATTTATTATTTTTAAGATGGCAACCTGTTATAGCAGGTTGGTTTTCCCTGTTAATTCAAACCTCGTGGAATAAATCTTTTGACCGGCTCCCTACTTCACATTTAAAAAAGCCGTCATGAAAGTTTTCGTTTGCATCTTTACGCTGCTGCTGCTCGCAAATGTTCAGTATGCACAAGACACATCAAACAGGCGCCAGAGTACGAACCGTCCAAAGGATACCACAAAAAAAGCAGGTTCATCCTTTCTGGAGTCGCTGGCGAAAAATATCCAGGATGAGAAGAAGAGAAAAGACAGCCTGAACAATTATTACCGTCAACACCCCATGGAAACAAATGCCTATGTCAGCAAATACCTTGTCGACCGGCGTGTACTTCCCAATGATGATGCCATCAGGTTTATAAAAGCATTGAATCCCAACATCAGGAACCTGGAAGAAATTAATTATTATGCCGAGCTGAAGATGCCTGCTTTTAAACGTTTAAAAAAAACGGATCGAAAACGTTTGAAAAAGGAAAGTAAACGATCCGACAAATACAATTCAATTGCTTCAAAGACATTTCTGATAAAGCTGAATGAACTGGATGCGGCCTCTTCACAATTTACAAATGGAAGAGTACGATCAGATGCAAGGAACAGGCTTGTCAATACCATCAGTGAAATACAATCAGAGCTGGCATCAATAAGATCAAAACGGATGCCAATGGGTATTACCGTTTTCCTTACCAACCAGGTTGCTATTTTAAACCAGGTGCTGGCAGATGTAAACAGGAGCGGAAGCATTAGCCAGTTACAGCAAAGGATTGTGCAGGCAGTAAGAGATAACATGAACTATCATTCGCTTAAAATGAGCAGTGTTTATCCAATCGGGAAACAATCCAAGCAACGAAGTTTAATGGTAGCTGACAGTGGGCCTACTGAGACGGTTGAAAACGAAGAGCTTTTTTATTCAACTGCTCATTACATAACAGGTTTTATCGGAGAAGCAGATATCAAGAGCAAGATATGCGCTATCTATGCAAAAACAGTTACCACAAACGGCAATATCGCAAAGGAAGTCGATATTGATGTGCGGTACTTTTTTTCGTATGAAACGGCTGTACAGGCACAATACAAATGCAAGACAGGAAAATGCGACGGCTTCACTGAGCAAAACGGGCTTGTATCTGCAAACGGCGCCAACATCATTCCTTCAAATTATGTTTTCCGTTTCCGGGACAGGGAATCGAACAGGATCTATTTCCGCTGTATTTCAAAAGAACTTTTTGAACAGGTACAGTCAAACCCCGGCACAGGAAACAGCAGGAAGTTTCGGATCATTTTTTTTCCAGACAATGAAGAGTGTACTGCATTTATGCCACGCTAAAAATAATTCAGCATGTCAACTGAAAATGGAGCCGCTATTAAATTTATCAATGCACAGGCGTTGATTGTTACCGCCATCTTTGGCCTTTTTGGAGGTGCTTTAACAAGCTTTATCGGTATAAAGGAATTAAGCTTGCGTTATATGTCGATCGCAGGTTTACTTGGTCTCGTATTGATACTGCTCATTAATTTATTGCTGAGAGTATCGAAGAAAGCTTATATAAAAATGATCCTGAAGCTGATTGCAGTTATTTTGTTTGTGGGTCTTGTATTTAGTTTTTTTCGGTACGATGGGATATATGGCGATGCAACATTTGAATACACAGATATAGATACTGTTAAAACAAATTTCATTAAGGGAACAGACAAAGGATTACAGCAAAGTGCTGCCGAATTTCTGCAAAGGTTCATAAAAGACAATGGAAGAATTCCAACCGATCAGGAACTTATTGATAATGCCGGGGGTATTTATGAAAAAGCAGGTATCAATAATATTGCGAATGTATGGACACCGGCCTCCATTTTATCGAATAAGCGCTTGCTCATTAAGAATTATATACTGATGGCAATGCTGTTCCTGGCAAGTATATATTTTATTACGGAAGTGATTCTGATTTTTTACAAAGAGAGGAAAAGACCTGCTTCGGGAGCAAGGAAAATAAAAGCAAAGGAGCCGGCACTAAATTGATCTGTAAACTAGTGTCATTCAGTGATGGGCTGCCGGCGGTTGCAACTCCTGTTTTGTGCTAAGCTATTTAAACATCATTCAGCATCAGCATTTCAAATGCCCGATACAATCGGGCTGCACTAAATGCCACAAGTGATCTTGCTGAACACTTGCGCCTGAACCGGTTACTGACGTTACCAGATATGTAACCACCCGCAAAATTTGGTAGTATAAAGAGTGGCCTTTAATTTAGTGGAGAGTGTTATGCAGCAACATATCAATAAGTAGAAGTGAAATCATTAATTACATATTTTACAACGAAAGGGTTTAAAGAAAATGACCTGTCTGCATTTTTAAGTTGTATTAAAACACGAACATTTGCTGCGGATGAATTGATTTTGTCGAAAGGTCAATTAGAGAACTATCTGTCGTTTATTGATACGGGTACTATCCGGTATTATGCAGCTGTAAAAGACAAAGAAATTACGTTTGATTTTGCGTTCAAAAATTCATTTTACTGCGCTTATGATTCATTTTACAGCCGAACGAAAACAGAAGTATATGTCCAGGCTTTAACGGATTGTGAGTTGTATTCTATATCGTATGAAGATTTACAGAATCTTTATCATAAATGTGAAACGGCCAAAAAGCTTGGTCAAATCTCCACTGAATATTTATTGGAAAAGAAAGTAAAACGGGAATTAAATCTGTTGACAAAAACACCCCGGGAACGATATGAAAAATTGCTGGCCGAACAGCCAAAATATATTCAACAGATTCCATTGAAATATCTTGCATCCTATATTGGTGTTGTACCCGAAACGTTAAGCAGAATCAGGAAACGTATTTCTTGACCAAAGTCAATTTCTCTCACAGTTGAGCAGCATAAGTTTGTATTCTTATTTTAAAAAGTAAAATGAAATACAAATGCGCATTACAATTACACATATCGACACTGCCTGTGTTTTAATTAATATCAATGGATTTAAAATTTTAACGGATCCTACGTTAGATAAAAAAGATGGATTGCTTCCGCAATATGTGAGCCGCCCGTTGGCATTTTCAAAAAAGTATATTGATCCTGCTTTGTCTGTTGAAGAGATCGGGAAAGTTGATTTGGTGTTATTAAGTCACGATCATCACAGCGACAATCTGGATAAAAATGGCAGAGCTTATATTCAAACAGTTCCATTGGTGCTTTCCACAAAAGATGCTCAACGACGGTTAAAAAATGACAACACAATCGGTCTTGACGATTGGCAGGAATATTCTGTTGAAACGGAAAAGATAAAACAACTAAAAATAACGGCTATACCTGCTCAACATACAAATATCAAACGGTTAAATAAAGTGATGGGCAAGGTGTTGGGTTTCACAATTGAATGGCAAGGACAGGAAAATGGTTGTATTTATATTTCTGGCGATACGGTGCTCTTTGAAGGAATTTATGAATTAGAAAAAAAGAAAAAAGTAGGCATTGCTATCTTGCACTTAGGAGCAGGGGCATTTCCATATTTAAAAAGGAATTTAAGAGTTACCATGAATGGAGAAGAAGCGATTCAAACTACTAAACTTTTAAATCCTGCTTTAGTAATTCCAATTCATTACAAAGGGTGGTGGCATTTTAAGCAATCTGTTGAGTCGTTGAAAAAAGAAATCAGAGTATCAGGCTTGAACGAAAAATTTTTATGGATCGAAAGTGGGGTTGAAACAGAATTGGCTGTATAAACGTAAACCCAAGTACCGCCTTGTTACAGAAAACATACAACAAGGGAAATGGTAATTATTTTGTGCTCTTGTACATCCTTATGCAGTTTTTCATCTGTTTCAATTATCGGTAATGCCACATTCCACAACAGTTCTTTTCATCAACGCAACAATCTCCCTGTAAACTTGTTATCTTTTCTGCAAAGAAATTTCTCAGGTACATGCTTTTTGATTTCAGCTTAAAGAGCTCTTTTTTATTGATGTTCTTTTTTCACGGGCTCGTGTTCGCTGTGCTGCTCTTCATCAAAGGCAAACAAACCAATAACAAACCCGCTCTCTGGCTCAGTGCATTCACCCTGCTGTGCGTACTGTATATTTCACCCTTTATGCTGGGCTATGCCGGCTGGTACAGCCAACAGCCGTACCGGAATATTTTATTTTATATACCGTTTCAACAACTGCTGGTACTGCCGCCGCTGTTATACTTTTATTGCCGCAGCCTGTTCGACCGTTCCTTTGTGTTTACCCGCAAACAACTGCTTCATTTTTTGCCTGCTGCGTTGTATCTCCTGTACAGTTGTGTGGTTGTGGTAACCGATCAGCTGGTACTTGGTGAATATTATTTTTATGCAGACCAAAGGGATAAAGATTTTGCCTTTTGGTACCAGGCCGCAGGTTTTGGTTCCCTGCTTGTGTACCTGCTCTTGAGTTTACGCAACTACCGAACCTACAAACAGATTACCTACAATACTGTAAGCTATGCCGATTCCTTAACCTTTATATGGGCGCAACGTTTTTTGCTCGCCTTCCTGTTGTTGTTGATACTAAGGGCTTTGTTCTTTATCATCAACCCGGAGTGGGATGAGTTCGGTCGCAAATTCTGGTACTATTTATCGTTCTCATTGCTGTTTTATTACATATCCATCAGTGGCTATGTCAATACCGTCCGCTCAGTTACTTCCTTTAACGAACCGGGGGCTTCTTCAGCAAATGATGCAGTGGAAAATGTTGACACGGCTGAACATGAACCCCAACAAGATGCGGAAGTAAAAACAGAACTGCCCGACATCGACAACTGGAAAAGCAGGATTGAACAACTGGTGCTCGATAAAAAGTTATACGAAAACCCGGAGCTGTCTGTCGCTGATATTGCACAGCCGCTAAGCATCGCACCAAAAAAAGTATCACAGATCATCAACCGGGGCTTTGCTGTAAATTTTAACGACTACATCAACCAGCATCGGGTGAAAGCAGTGATCGCCAAACTACAGGAAGGCGAGCATAGTTTACAAACACTGCTCGCCATTGCGTACGATTGTGGGTTCAATTCAAAATCAACCTTTAACCGGGCATTCAAACGGCATACAGGTTTGTCGCCCAATGCTTATATTCAAAAAAACAGCTGGTAAGCTGGTGTCAAATCAGGATATGAACCGTTTTTTCAACGGCCGCAACCGACCATTGCACAAATTTGCATCGCATGAAATCAGTTCCGTTTATCAGTTATTTTATTCTTCTTCCATTGCAGGTCCTGTTTGCACAAACAGTTACACCTTTATCTCCGGTACTGCTGCAAAAACTCGATTCGGTTGCCACACAGGATGTGCCGTCTGATGCACCGGGCATCGCCACTGCCATCATACAAAACGGCGAAGTGGTTTATCAAAAATGGGCGGGCATTGCCGACTTTGCCGACAGTTCGTTGATCACAGCCGACACACGATTCAATATCGCTTCCAATGGAAAACAGTTTACGGCACTGGCCATTCTCACGTTAATGGATGCAGGTAAACTGAAGCTCTCTGATGATATCCGTACATTCTTCCCAAAGCTTTTTCCCCGCATAAAAGAAAAGATATCCATCAGGCATTTGTTAACGCACAGCAGTGGCATACGGGATGTGTACGATCTGTGGTCGTTGCAAGGTTTTACATGGTGGAAGCAATCGTTTAACAACAACGATGTACTGGCATTGCTTACGAAACAGGAAGAACTGAATTTTGCTCCCGGCAGCAAATACCTCTACAGCAACAGTAATTATATTTTACTGGCATTGCTGGTTGAAAAATTATCGGGTCAGTCCTTTACAACCTACACGAACAATCTGTTTCGTATGCTGGGTATGTATGCCACTTCCTTTGAAGACAATTACAACAACATCCGTGGGCCCGTTGCCAGGGCCTATTTCAACTTTAATACATGGACAACTTACAACTGGATATGGAATGTATGTGGCGATGGTAATTTGTTCTCCACGCTCAACGATCAGCTGCAATGGGAAAGAATTGTGCAGGGCAAAGTAGTTACACCTGTAAGTACCGCAACCATTCAGAAAAGCCAGCAGCTGGTTGAACAGTCTGCTGTAACAAATTATGGGTATGGTCTTGAATTTGGAAACTACAAAGGTCTTGCATACACATTTCATGAAGGCGCAACAGGTGCATGGAAAGCAACTGTACTTCGTTTCCCGGAAAAGAAGGTAGCCATGATCACCTTAACCAATACCGGTAAATCAATTCCTGCAATGCAGACACGTCAAATGGCCGATTTGTTTTTTAAGTTGAATACCGAAACACAATCCTGGTTAACGGCACCTGCAAGGGCTGGCAGTTATGTGGATGAAAAGGAGTTGACCGGCATATACCTCACCGGTAATGATTTTGCTTTTGAATTTGAAATACGCAACGGTAAGTTGTATTTAAAACGCAACGGACGCAACGATATAGAACTGGAACGTGAATCGCATAATGTATTTCATCAAAAGAACGATCCTGCATTTAAGCAGGAATTTGTGAAGAATGCAAAAGGGGAAATGCAGGTTACTGCTTACTACACAACACATGCGCCTTACACGCTTGTCCGTGCCACCGCTAACTGGAACAGGTTTAACTACGCTGCATTGAACGGCACTTACCGCAACAATGAAACAAATACTTTACTTGAAATCACCGGCACATCCGGCAGAAACTATGCGGTCGTTTTAGCAGGGAAAGACAGCAGCACTGCTGTTTTGGTAACGCCTGATAAACTGTTGATGAATAATTATTCCATCAACCTGGTAAAAACAGGAACCGGGAATATTGAATTGCATTTAAACAGCGATCGTATAAAGCTGGTGAAGTTTGTGAAGCTGAGAGGTCGATACATAAGCCAGGATACTCCCACGATACTCCGTAGATAAAGCGTACATAAAGCGTATCAGGCGTATAAACACGACAGGGTAGCCTGCCTTTTACACATGCACAACATTTCCCTCGTAACCTAGGGATGAAAAATTTGTTGGGCAGCAAAACAAACATCAGCGATTAACCAATACATGTATTGGTATAATAACCTGGTAGAAAGTTTTAAAAGAACCTGCCTGAAAGTTGTTTACAAACCCGATTGTAATGCCCGCAACACAAATTCGTAGGCCCGTTTTTTTACACCTGTTGCTGTGTAAAGCAACGGATAATCTGCACCGCTTTTGTAGCGCCAGCTTTGGTTGTCGAGTGTACCCCAAATGGTTACTCCATAGCGTTGCGCTTTCGGCACATACCGCATATAAGAAGTTACAATATAGTTGTACATATCGGCTTGTGCATTTTCGAGGTCGGCAGAAAAAACAACACTGGTTGCGTTATTGGTATTTACACCAATATCAAGTTCTGATATATGCACCAGTAACCCCGTTGCAGCAAGCTTAATAAAGTGATTATCGATTTGTGTTTTACTGGTGTTGATGCTTACATGCATTTGCGTGCCGATACCATCAACCTTGGCACCTCTTGTTCTTATTTCATTAACGTATGCAATGAGCGAATCGAGCTTGGCAGTGGAGAACTCAAGATTGTAATCATTAATAAAAAGTTTGGCTTGCGGATCTGCTTCTGCTGCATACTTAAATGCTTTTACTCCAAAATCTCTGCCCAGGTATTCACTCCACACAAACACATCATTGTTGGTTGCATTAGCGGTATTGGTATTATTTCGTATTGCACCCGCCGGACCATCAGCAAACATTTCATTAATTACATCCCAGCCTCTGACCTTTCCTTTAAAATGACCGGCAATTGTATAGATCGTTGTTTTAAGCAAACTATCAACCTTTGCATAATTAGTGCCCGAACTGCCGCCACCAATCATTTCATTAACACTTACATCATCTATGAAGTACGTATTGCTGCTGTTTCCTAAATCAAACACGATACGTGTTTGTGCGGTA
Organism: Lacibacter sp. H375; assembly: GCF_037892425.1. Taxonomy (NCBI): domain Bacteria; kingdom Pseudomonadati; phylum Bacteroidota; class Chitinophagia; order Chitinophagales; family Chitinophagaceae; genus Lacibacter; species Lacibacter aquaticus. Next base: position 4,559,378 of record NZ_JBBKTT010000001.1, on the reverse strand, counting down.
TTGGCGGTAATAAGCCATGTAACCTGCTGCCAGTTGGTACCAATTGTTTGATCGGCCTGGTATAAAGGAGAGGGTTGTGTTGATAAACGGATAGAACCATTTACAGTTAACGCCTTTACCCAATAACTTATTTGGTATTGTTTACCCAATTCAAGTGTAACAGCATCAGAAGCTACCTGCACCCGCCAATGTTCGTTACCATAAGCGGTGGGGTTTACAACTTTTAATGAACGTGTACCTGTTCGCACTTCCGACGCACCTGCACCAACGGTTATAGTTGCTGTACCCGCAGGATTACCTGAGTTCAAAACTGTGTATGCGGTAAAACTTGTTGCATCGCCATTTTCGAAACCGGGATTTTGCAATAGGTTCACTGTGCCCGGCGTTGCTGCCGATAAGATACTCCTGTAATAAGCACCTTGTGTTTGTGCATGCCATGCCAGCACATGCCCGTGTACCTGTAAATTAGCCGCCTGTGCAGCAGCTACCATGGCATCAGCGGTAGTAAAATTATAGGCGCCTGAAGAATTGACGATTGCATTGTTCTTCATTTCATTTTCAAAAGTAATTGCATTAAAATCCCTTTTTAGTATGGCCGATGAAAGTGCGGTATTCATAAAAGAGAAATTACTGCCTGCAGCACCAATAGGAAAAGTGGCAACTGATTTTAATGGCGCAGATTCAGCAGTTGGAGGAGTCGTTCCTCCACCCGTATTTCCGGCTGGTTTTTTCTTACATGAACAGATTAATATTAAAAAACACACGAATGCTAAAAACATTTGTTTCATTATTCCTTTCAGTTTTCTTACCATAGTATTAAATTTATTTTAAGCCCGTGTTCAACTTTACTTAATTGCAGCTTTAGTTATTATTCTTCCTGAAAAAGTCATCCGTCAACATAGTTCAATATCATAGCGCCCGAAACAGATTATTGTACATACTATAGACAATTACAAAGGGGAATAATACCAATTCACAAAAAAATATTCAGGCCACCGCACCATCAACAGGGAAGTGCAAGCCAACTAAGTGCCAATATTATGCATGTGGCTTCAGCCTCAGCCGGTCTTTCATGCTCAATAATAATTCGAATGTCCGCCACCGTTGCTTGTTATCAGCAACGCCACTTGCATTGTCATTAAAGCAAAACGGGTGAAAATATTTTCACCGTGTTTTCACCATTGCACAATTCCACTATAATTTTTACATTGTTCCCAAACACTGCATATGAAAAACAGGAAAAACAATGTTGTGCCTGATAAAATTGATATCAGGGACAGAATGTATCAACCCGCCGTTACAACAGCTCCCCGCAAAGCGTTCATCCAGGAAACAAAACTTCCCATACTGCACCAAAAAGAAACCAGCGCCTGCACCGGCTTTGCATTGGCCACAGTTGTAAATTATCTCGCACGTAAAATTGATCCCGTCAATAATCAAGGCTTTACCGCATCACCTTTCATGCTGTATTCAATGGCCCGTCGTTACGATGAATTTCCGGGCTATATAAAAGATGAAGGTTCCAGTTTAAGAGGTGCCATTAAAGGCTGGCATAAACATGGTGCCTGCGAAAACCGGTTCTGGAAAACACTGCAAATGCCCAAGCCTGATATTAAAGGTGAGGAAGGCGATTGGTGGCTCAATTCAGTAAACTATCCGTTAGGTGCTTACTACAGGGTAGAGCCGAAAAGTATTGAAGACATGCATTGTGCCATTAATGATCTTGGTATTTTGTATGCAAGCGCTGTTTGTCATGCAGGCTGGGACGTTCCAAAAAAATCAACACATCACAAGTACTTAGAAATTCCCAATACAAAAGTAAAAGAGACGGATGGAGGTCATGCGTTTGTGATCATTGGCTATAATCAAACAGGTTTTATCATTCAGAATTCATGGGGCAAGGAATGGGGAACAAACGGTCTTGCCGTATTAACGTATGAAGACTGGCAGGTGAATGCAATGGATTGCTGGGTAGCGCAAATGGGTGTTACCACCGATCTTCATTTGGCCATTGCCAATTCGGCCACACTCAGGTTAGATAAAAAAAACAAAGTGGCCATTGCAGCTGATCCAATACTGAAGAAAAGAGAACTCGATCCGTTTATTATTGATATGGAAAACAATGGCCGGTTGAGTAACTCCGGCGAATACCGCACAACCGAATTGGATATTGAAGCATTGGTAACACAACATGCAGGCATTGCAAGAGAACGATGGGGATTAAAAAACAAACCGATGGATGTTGCTATTTATGCACACGGTGGTTTGGTGGGTGAAAAGTCGGCAGCCGATAGCTATGCTGTTTGGTGTAAAAAATTATATGATGCGCAGATATTTCCCATTATGCTGATGTGGGAGACTGATATTTTAAGTACAGTTAAAAGTATGTTGGAAGATACCTTGCTGGGTAAGGAACCACGTATGACGGGTGGCATTGTTGACTGGATCGTTAATTGGAAAGATGAACGGCTTGAACGGTTGGCAGCGCCTATTGGCAGTAAGGTATGGAAGGAGATGAAGGAAAATGCAAAGGCCATCAGTTATGAAAAAAACAGCGGTGGTCAGTTATTGTATAAATATGCAACATCAGCCAAGAGCGAATTAAAGAGTCATGTCAATATTCATCTTATCGGCCACTCGGCAGGCAGTATTGTGCACAGTCATTTGGTGGAGAAATTAATAAGCCTCGGCTGGAGTTTCAAAACAGTTCAGTTTATGGCACCTGCCGTCACCAATGAATTGTTTGATACCACTATTCTCAAGGCCATTCAGAATAAAAAAATAAACAACTATTATCAGTATCATTTGAGTGATGATGTTGAACTGAAAGATAATTGCTCCATCTATTCCAAATCGTTGCTCTATCTTGTTTCCAACTCGTTTGAGCCCGGCAGAAAAACGCCCATCTTAGGCATGCAGAAATATTTTGAAAAGGAAAGTAACTACCAACGTGCAACAATCAAATCGTATCACAGTCCGGGTCTGTATTCAAAAAGCACTTCACATGGAGGATTTGATAATGATGTGGCTACAATAGAAACAATTATTAAGAATATTAAAAAGTAGATTGTTTGCTGAAGGCATACTTGGTTTGATATAATTGCAGCTTAAACCAATGTTCCTGTCTTTACCTGCTAATACAATCTATCAAATACAATGCTTTTGTTATTTCCTTTTTTTCAAAGACATCCAGGCAGGTGTTGCTTCTTCATACTGGTTATCGGTTAATACCCGAACATCCGAACCATCGGCACGCATCACACATATTTCACCGTATGGTTGGGGATTATAAGGATGCAATGCAGATTCATCTTTGAAACCGGTTCTGCCGCTGCTGAAAGCAATCCATTTGCCATCGGGCGACCAAATACTGTGAGCTTCATTTCCAGGATCTGTGGTCAACCTTTTTAAAGCGCTTCCATCGGGCTTAATGGTATAAATATCATAGTTGCCATCCCGTTTACCGGTAAATGCTATCAGGTCGCCATTTGGCGACCAGCCTGGGAAATTATCGTGGCTGTTGGTTGTAAGTCTTGTAATTTTTTTTGTTTCCACATCAACAATAAACAAGCCCTTGATGCTATCGGTTGCTCCACGGTAAACAATTTTTTTCCCATCGGGTGACCATGATGGAAAACCATAATTACCCTTCCCGTCAGTTAGGACTTCTAAATGACTTCCATCACTATCAATAATCGCTATATCACCAATAGCCGGCCCCTGCAGACTTTGGAAAAAACGGCCAAAGCCAAAAGCAATTTTATCTTCTTGTGGAGACCATACAGGTGCTAACGCACTTTTTATTGAATCGCCAAACAAGATAGAGCGGTTAGTGCCGTCTGCATTCATACGCATGATCTGGTTATGATGAATACCGGCGGTTTTATCATTGCAGATAAGATAGGTGCCCGAAGGTGAGTAGCTGGGAAACACACCGGAGCGAATCAATTGAAATTGCGGATCACGGCTAAACAACTTATAATATGGCGGCCAGCCGGCATTTACTTCACGATGAAAAAGCATCTGTTGGCCATCAGATGACCACGAAGGGTTTTCAAAATTACCATTCAATCTTGCTTTACCATTTGTAAATACGATACCGGGAGTTTCGCCCCAGGTTACATAAGCTATGGTGCCATCGGCAAACCATCTCGGGTAAATCTTTTCGCCCGTATCTTTTGTAATGGTTTGCTTTGTATTGTCGGAAACATTAATGACAGAAAGCTGTGTTGTTGCATTTGTTTTCATAACAGTATTCATATTCCGCACTTGTTGTAAAGCCGCTTCATAAAATACTATTTGTTTACCATCAAACGACCAGCAAGGGCTGCCGGCATATGAATCCAGTTGCGTCCTTCTTTTTATGTTTGAGCCATCAATACGAATGGTATAAATCTCAGTAGAATGCCATAAAGTGAATACCGGCATGGGCCTTTTGGAATCACGGTCTGTAGAGAATGCAATCCATTCCCCGTCAGGAGACCATGCAGGACGAAAATCGCCGGCAGGATGGTTAGTGATATTCGTTAATTTCTTTGTTGCTATCTCGAATATATAAATATCAGCTTGTCCGTTTCTACTCGAAACAAATGCAATTTTTTTTCCATCGGGTGAAAAAACAGCCTGGTCATCAAAGGAAGGATCATCAGTTAATTGTTCCAATCCTGATCCATCGGCATGTACACGATAAATATCTGCTGAGCCATTTCGTTCTGAAGTAAATACTATCCATTTGCCATCATGCGAAAAAGAAGCATTATAATCATTCGCCGGATCGGGGAGTAGCGGCCTCGCATGATTTCCATTTGCATCCGCAATAAAAATATCATCGTTCAACGGACCAAAACTGGCAAAAGCCAGTTGATACATTGGTTCAGACTTGTTGTTCCCCGAATTGACAGTATGATAATCTCCATGAAAAGGCCGGAGTGATATACAAAGAATTAACACACCCGAAAGTAGCAAATGAACCTTTGTCATAAGATAGTATTTTAGGTTAAAACAAAAGGTATGAAACCTTGAGTTAATATCTCTCTTTCTTTTTATAATTGGAATTTCGTATATACTTTCTCCAACATGGTCTCGTCCTGAAATAGCTATGGACGTATAAGGCGCTGCCCGGATAACCAACAGAGACTTCCAAAATCGGGATGACGTTCTATTGAGCGGCAAAGCACACCTCATCTATTAATCATACTGCAACACATAGGATGATTTGTTTCCAGTTACTTGGTTTTTCTTAAGCTTGGACTTTAGATATTGGGTTTTGGATTTTCTTGGCCTTGCCTCTTGTACTTTGCTATCCCTATCTTTGCGCCACTCATGGGGTGCCACACTAACAAGGGCTGAGATCATACCCACAAAGAAACTTCGGTTTCTATAACCTGATCCGGGTAATGCCGGCGTAGGGAAAAAGCAAGTTGCATGTGCATGCCCCTGAGTGAATAAGACAATCAGTTATGAATCTTCACGAATGGGCAGAAGCATTTGCAGTGCAACTGAAAGCAGTTCCCTTGCTCGAATGGATTGGAGTGGGTTTTGGTGTTGCCGAAGTGCTGTTGGCAAGAGCAAATAAAATTGCACTCTATCCCTGCGGTATTGTTGCCGTTGTTATTTCCACTTACATCTTTTTTAATGCAGGCTTGTATGCCGAAAGTGCATTGAATCTTTACTACTTCATCATGAGTGTGTATGGCTGGTGGTTTTGGGTAAATCGAAAACATCATACAGCACCAGCTATCAGTCGCAGTACAAAACGTGATTGGACAATAACACTGGCGATTGTTGTTACGGCATTCGTGTTACTATACACCGTGCTTGTAAACTTTACCGATTCTACAGTGCCGCTTGCTGATGCATGGGTGAGCGCCACAGCATGGGCTGGCATGTGGTTATTAGCGAAGCGAAAAATAGAGAACTGGATATTGCTCAACATCAGTAATGCGTTTGCCGTTCCGTTGTTGCTTTACAAAGAACTTCCGTTGTATGCTGCACTTACTTTGTTCTTATTTGTAATTGCCATACTTGGTTATTTCGATTGGAATAAAAACCTCAAACAAAAAACAAATGTTGCAGTTGAATAAAAAAGAGATTGCTGAATTAAAACGTCTTTGTGCTATCTCAGAACAAAAGGCACAGTTAACGCCAGCGTTGTTAAACATCATTTACAAAAAGAAATGGTTCAAGTTATTTATTCCAAAACAACAGGGTGGACTTGCAATGAGTTTACCCGATGCATTAAAGCTGGAAGAACAACTTGCTTACATTGATGGCAGCCTTGGCTGGACAGTTACACTTTGCGCCGGTGCTAATTTCTTTGCAGGATTTATGGAGCAGAAAAAAACAGGTAAACTGTTTCATGCAATGAATGTTTGCCTGGGTGGAAGTGGAGCTGCAACAGGTATTGCCACGAAAACAAAAGATGGATATACAGTAACGGGTCGATGGAAGTATGCAACAGGTGCACCACATTTAACACACTTCACAGCGAACTGCGTGATTGAAAAAAATGGAAAACCGGTTTTACAGGAAGATGGTACCGCATTGATCCGTTCATTTTATTTTAAGAAAAGTGAAGTAACAATTTACAACGACTGGCAGGCAATGGGGTTAAAAGCAACAGCAAGCCGAAGTTTTAGTGTAAAGAAGTTGAAAGTAAAAGAGGAGCGGAGTTTTGTTATCGATCATGCACATGTAACACTGGAACATCCTGTGTACAGTTATCCGTTTATGCCTTTTGCAGAAACAACACTTGCTGTAAATACATTGGGTATGATGAATCATTTGCTGGATGAAGCAACAGTTGCACTCAAGCAAAAGAAATTGAACAGCCTTCAATTTAAAACAGCAGATGAAGCAGTACAAACAGCAAAGCAGGAGATCAGCAAACTGAGTCTTACATTTTATAATAACGTAGAACAATCGTGGAATGAATTGCTGACGAGAAAAAGGCTCTCACAAAAAACTACAAAGCAGATCAGTAATGTAAGCAGGCAGTTGGTAAAGCTTTGCAGAGGCCATGCAGCAGTTGTTTATCCGTATTGCGGATTGGCGGCCACATCACAACAGTCTGAACTCAACCGTGTGTTCAGAGATATTTTCACAGCGAGTCAACATGCGTTGTTGACGTATGGGGAATAGGGATGCTTGTCTGAGCTCGGCATGTCCACCAAAGGAAAAGAAAGAGCAATGGTGAAAACACAACTGCTCTTTCTTTATTCATTGCTTCAGAAAAAAATCCCTTCATGGTGAAACCACACAACAAGGGCCACGGTCTATTCAAAAATCAATTAAACATTTTTCTCGCCAGTTTGCTGTCGTGGGCATAAATATCTTCCCTGAAATTAAGCTTGCCGTTTTCACCGGCCCAGGCAGTATAATACGTTATGATCACCGGTATGGGATCTTTTACTTTCACAAATTTTTCTACACCGGCATTCATGGCTTCGGAGATTTTTTCCGGAGTCCATTCAGGTTGATTGCGCAAAATATAGTTCGCCATTTTCTCGGGTTCTTTCAAACGAATACATCCATGGCTAAAGGCTCGTTTGTCTTTTTCAAACAAACTTTTTGAAGGAGTATCATGAAAATAAATATTGAAACTGTTAGGGAACAGGAACTTTACTTTCCCCAATGCATTTTCGCCGCCGGGTCGTTGACGGATCTCGGGTAGTTCACCATCATTGTTTACGATCTCCATATTCTGCGATTCAAGATAATTGCTGTTCTCATTCATCGCAGGTAATATTTCATTTTTTACAATGCTTGGCGGAACATTCCAGTGAGGACTAAACACTACCTGGTTCAAATCGCCATTAAACATCATGGTATTATGTCCTTCTTTTCCTACCACTACAACCATGTCAAATACTTTCTTACCTCCTTCATACATATGCAAAACAAATTCAGGAATATTTACAACGATCAGTTGGCCCTTTGGTTCTGCAGCCAGCCAGCGCATACGATCCATATTCATCAATACCTGCTGTAAACGTGTAACGGCTGATATATTCATTTCTTTCACCAATGCTTCGGTTACAATTCCATCGGGAGTAAAACCATGACGTAGCTGGAAATTCTTGATACCTGTTTCAAGTGTGTCGTTAAAGTTCAGTGTTGTATCTGTTCCGGGCATATCACCTGATATTGATAATCTTTTTTTGAGTGTTGCAACAGCTGGTGAAGCAACTCCTTTTTTATACATACCCTTTGAAAAACTCACGACAGGCCATCCTCCGTTTTTTACAATATCATGATAGGTTTTTAAATGCATTTTTAAACCTCGGTAAGATGCATTTACATCTTCAAAATATTTATCGTCTTTATGCTTTTTATTAATGAGTGAATCTGCAAGGTACACGGCACTTTGTTTACGGGCCGGAATAAACCGTTCCATTTCTTTTCTCTTTACATATCCCTTCTCATAATTATTGAGCATGTACTGAATGAAATGTTTTGTGAGCAACAGTTCTGTATTAATAAAGGTTTTGGAAGCTGACACCGAAAGCTCTTCTGCTGCTGTTAATCTGTCCATTGTTTTTTGTAGACCTTTATGGTTCAACGAAGTATCGCCATCATAGCTTGTAACATATTCATGCAAATTCCAGAACCCACGGGCCTGTTCAGTTAGTCCATCTTCACTAAACCATGCAAACTGGTAATTGCGGGCATTGTAAAAACTTCTCATGCGGCGGGCCAAACTGTCGGCCACTTTCTGGTCAGTAATAAATTTTTCTACTACAACGCTATCCATAAAAAGTGTGCTGTATGAATTGGCAGCGGTTATAGTAAGATCTCTCTTTGTTACATTTTTCTTTTCTTGCTCTTCCCTTTCTTCGGGTGAAGAGGAGTTGCTGCAACTCAATAACAGGTTGCACGCTGCAATAAACAACATGATTTTTTTCATAGTTTTCTTTATACAAAAGCTATGCCCCTCCAATAAAGAAGGTAGAGGAGGGAGATTGGATAAGTGTAAATGGGTTTCCCACCAACTGTCAATGCCCCGCATATGAACGGTTGGCAAAAGCGGGGAGTTTTTTGCCCAACCTGTTTCATCAGTCGGTTTTTTGGTTAGAGGTAAGCTGATAGCGTTATATGCTGCCTTTAAAATGAATTTAATTAGTTAATGAGCTTGTAATAAAAGAAACGATAAAGTCAAAGAAGATTTGAAGAATACAATACCTTCCCTTTTTTATTTGGATTAAACGAACAAAGTATTTATGATCAACTGGGGTATTATCGGTTGCGGCGATGTAACCGAAGTAAAAAGCGGGCCTGCATTTAATAAAGTGCCCGGCTCAAAGCTTGTAGCTGTGATGCGTCGCAATGCAGCAAAAGCAGAAGACTATGCTAAGCGGCATAACGTACCAAAGTGGTATACTGATGCTGATGAACTGATACATGATCCCGAAGTAAATGCTGTTTATATTGCCACACCTCCATCTTCACACGAAGCATATGCACTGGCGGCTATAAAAGCAGGCAAACCTGTGTATGTAGAAAAACCAATGACGGTAAATTATGCCGCTGCACAAAATATGGCGCAGGCAGCTGATGCTGCGAATGTAAAATTAACGGTTGCACATTATCGCAGACAATGGCCCCTGATTCAACAACTAAGATCATTACTCCAACAAAAAGTAATTGGTGACGTACGATTGGTGCGTTTACAATTAGATCAACAACCACCAACTGCTGCTCAATTAAGCGATGAAAAATATGTTTGGCGTTTTGATCCGGCTGTTTCAGGCGGCGGACTCTTTCATGATCTTGCTCCTCACCAATTAGATATTCTTTTTTATTTATTCGGAAGCGCATCAACTGTTACTGGTCTTGCCACTAACCAGGGAGATTTTTATAAAGCCCCGGATCTGGTTACAGGTATTGTTCATTTTACAAACGGAATTGTATTTACAGGGTCTTGGTGTTTCACAACTGCTGAACCAAATGATGTATGTGAAATCATTGGCAGCAACGGTTCATTGCGTTTTAGTTTTTTTACCGGCAACAGTATTACACTGGAGAGTAATGGCCAAACCACTGTTTTCGATTTTGATCGGTTGCAACATGTACAGCAACCAATGATCGCTGAAGTAGTGAACTATTTTTCGGGTCGTGCATCCAATCCTTGCTCAGCTGAAGAAGGTGCAGAGATCATGCGTTGGATAGGCGAGATAACGAAATAGCTAACGACAACTCTTCTGTAAATAAAAAAGTCTCCGGTAAAATACCGGAGACTTTAGAATACAGAGGAGTTGAAGAATTAAGTAAGTATTACTTTCTGCATTACATCACCGGCACGAATTTCATCAATAATTTCTACTCCTTCAGTAATGCGTCCAAAGCAGGTATGATTACGATCAAGATGTTTTACACCGTTGCGGTTATGACAAATGAAAAACTGGCTGCCACCGGTATTTCGTCCACGGTGTGCCATCGACATAACACCACGGTCGTGAATTTGCTTGCTGCCTGTTAACTCGCAGGGAATAGTATATCCTGGCCCGCCAGCACCTGTTCCGTCTGGGCATCCGCCCTGGATCATAAAGTCTGGAATTACCCGGTGAAATTTCAATCCGTTATAAAATCCTTCGCTTACGAGTTTTTTAAAATTGCCTGCTGCAATAGGTGCATCATCATCATATAATTCAAATTTCATGATGCCTTTGGCTGTATGTATTTCGCCGGTTGTTAATTTTATTTCGCTCATTATATTTTTTTAAGACTGCGAAAGTAGCATTTAGCTGTTAATAGTGCTACAGGTACCGGTCATTTTTCTGTTGCCTTCGACCTTTCCAATCTTAACAATGTTTTGCCTGGCACAACTTTCAAATCTGAGAATCGTTTTCTATTTTGTTGTTGCATTTATAGTTGATCTGGAAATCGTTCCTTCATCAACACTCATCTAAATCGTACCGTATGCCTAAAACTCTACTCAAACATGTATGGTTGTTTTTATTTTTAACAGCCTGCGCATCCGTTTCACAAGATCATCTCAGCAGTAATCGTAAACAAGTGCCAGTTGCAAAAGCTGCAACGTCAACATCTTTGTTAATTGATACACTGCTTGTTGGTGTTCAACCGCAGCCATTAACCGATTTGCAACAAACCGAAGAAGGCGAGATCGTACTGGCAGAAGGTTATTATGAAGCAGTTTATAAAAGTTATTGTCTGCAGCCCGGCACTCCCGATCCCTCAGATAGAGATGCATATTTACAAACTCCTCTGCAAACTTATCGAAAGGATATTGTGCAGACAGTGTTACGTACTTCATTACAAAAGCCACATCTCAATCAAAAAAATATTCAACTCCTGTTATGGTCAGTCGTAAGCGGGTCTGACTATAATAAGCTGTCATGGCCTGTGCAATTAACAGCACAGGAATTGCTCACACGAAAACAGATATTTGAATTAAAGGGCGGTGTAATGGGTGTAGTAAAGACGGTAGCGAAGGCATTGCCCGAAACAAAATTTACAGGAGCGCATATCAACATGAAGCAGTTGTTTGAAACAGGAAGCAACACTTATGAGGCATTTGAACGTGTTGCTGTACTGCGTGAAAAATCGGTTGTACATCGTGCAGATTATAAAAAGGAACAATGGTACAAACAGGAGGGTGGCTATTATCTTCGTTATTTCCCTAACGGTTACCAGCAGGTGAAAATACAATTGTATGTTCCGGCCGGCACGCTTGATTCATCCGGGATGAAAGATGGGAATTACTTGTTGTTCGATCCGGTAAACAGGATGGCTGCTCCTGCAAACTCAAATGCGCAACGTTTGGGAATAGGCGCCCCAGTGGCAGAGATTATTCGTAAGATCATCCGCATACAAAAAGAAACACCCAAAACGAAACAACCTGCACCGAAGCAACAACCGAAAACAAGCAAAGAACAGCAATAACAAATGACCACATCGTGGGAGCACAACGGGTTTTCAAAACAGGTATTTTTGCAAGGTGAATCATTTTTTAGAAAACCCCGTTTACAACGCCTTGCTCACCGGCGACAGACATTTAAGTTTTGGTAATGAGCAAGTGAAATACTTTGATGAAGAAGTATCGCCATTTGCTGGCTTTGCTGAAGATAATAAATATGGTTTTGCAGAACTTTATGATCTGCTTCCACAAGGCCGCAGAATATTGTATGCTATTCCTTCCCGCATAAAGGAGCCGAAAGGCTGGCAACTGCAACACGAGATCAAAGGATTGCAGTTTGTTTATGTAGGCACCCAAAGTATTGTTGGTGAGTTCTCCAATGTTGTTCCGTTAACTGAACAGCATGTGGATGAAATGATCGACCTCGTGAAGCTCACCAAGCCCGGTCCCTTTGGAAAAAGAACAATCAGTTTTGGTTCTTACCACGGAATTTTCGTTCATGGTAAATTAGTAGCTATGACAGGCCAACGTCTGCACGTTGGAAACTATACTGAACTTAGTGCAGTATGTACACATCCTGACCATTTGGGTAAAGGTTATGCATCTGTATTAATGAAGCAACAACTACAGATTATTTTAAACAATGCCCAACAGCCATTCCTGCATGTACGTGATGACAACGACAGGGCTATTGCTGTTTATGAACGTTTGGGATTTAAAGTTTCCCGAACAATGAATTTCTATTTTATGAAGAGAGTATAATTAGCGACAGGGTGGGTAGGGTTATTAAGTAAATAGTACTTGAATTAAATATTTGAGTCCTCGTGTAGCCCCAAAAAAAAGAGCAGTTGCATTACCGCAACCACTCTTTCAGAATAGAACGTTTCGAAGGTTTTATTTTCTCAGAACAAAAGTTAATTCTCCTTCAAGCTGCGCAATCATTACCCAATTCAAAGGTTGAGTAGACGATGGAGGTATACTATCTGATTCATTGCTTTCTTCTTCAATATTAATTAGTGATGCAAGATAATTGTTGCGTTCAGTTTTGGTAAGTGTAGCTAAACTGCCTTCACCTTCATAATAATAATGGGTAGCAATAAAACGCTTTACATGATTTCTTGTTTCAGTTGGTAAAAAACGTTGCAGTTTCCAGAACTCACGACTGCCCGATTGTTTGATGGCTTTGTAAACATTTCCTGATCCGCAGTTATAAGCAGCTACAACCAATAACCAATCATCAAACTGCTTGTATAATTCTACAAGGTAGTCTGCAGCAGCCGCAGAACTTTTATAGAGATACCTGCGTTCATCTGTTTTACCTTCCACACGCAGGCCAAGATATCTTGCGGTAACAGGCATTAGTTGCCAAACACCAACAGCACCAACACCTGAGGTAGCACTATTTTTTAATTTTGATTCAACTACAGCGAGGTACATTAACTCAGCGGGAATACCACGCTTCACTAATATCTTCTGTAAAGTTTTAAATGTACCACTGTTTCTTTCTTTAATATTATCCAGCATCTCAGCGTGTTCTTCAAGATACTGATCAACAAAACCACGAACGGAAGACTGCAACTGAATCGTTGGGACGATAAGGTTTTTTGTTGCAGATGTTTTAGCGATCAAAGAATCGTGTAATACAGCATTTGTTGCATACAAATGCGATAATAAAGATTCATGTTTCTGTTGTGGCGATTTTGCATACATGGTATTACACAGAGGTAATAAGATGATGGATAAACCTGCCTGTTTCCATAGAGTCGTTTTCATTGTACTGTTTTTAGTAAAGAAATGCTCATGGGAAATGGATTTCTAAAAAACAGTTTTTCGATAAAGTATTGGAGGGAACTGCAGTTACAAAACAGTAATCGGGTTACGGGTTATTTAAAGTACGGTTGTAACTGCATGCATCATTGTAAGCGATGCGAGAACAAAAGTAGAATGCATTTTCGGCGAATCATAGTAAACAGGGTTAGTAAAACTACGCTGACAGCTTAATGCGCTGACAAACACAGTGCTAAGTTTTCCACAGCAATAATGTCAGGGAGTTTTACGAATATGAGTAAACATGCGTGATCACTATTATTTTGAAAGAGCTAATACACTATGTTTGTGTTTTTTGTGCAACGATACAACAGGTATTTATTTTATCTGACGGTGGGAACGTATTGAAGTAGAAATCTCAATAGAAGTATTTTTTTAAACAACATCATGTTTATTGGTTCGTAAAAACCCAATTGAAATAGAGATCATAAATTGGAAATAACTTTTACTCTTTTTTCCTGTTGTTTCTTAATGTCATTTATAAAAGGAGCTGTTACCTGTTGAATAGTTTCGTCTCTTACATCCAGTGCACGTGGGTCGCTGATTAATTGTAACCATGGTTTTGTTCCATCAAAGGGATAATTGCCAAATACAATAACCGGAGTTCCCTTTGCAAGCAGTTCTTCTTTTTTGTTGAGGATCCATTGGTCAGCCCATTCATACAACAACTTAGCATCGGTTTCTAATAAACGCAAACAGGAATGTGAAGCAGGATAGCCTGGTAACTCGTATTGATGAAAACCTACACCCAGTTTGTTTTCAATATTAAAATTCCACAGCAAGTCCCACTCATCGTTAAATGTGCTTGTTGTTTTTTCTGCTTTCCAGTTTGTATAGAACAAACCTGTAGGAGTGGGGTCTGCTTTGCGTCCCATATTTGTTGGGCCTGCATATACAAGTTCTCCATGTTCATACGCTCCAAATGTTTGCGAAGGATAGGAGAAGAAAATTATTTTCTCAATATCATTTAAGTAAGAGACGCTCGGTGGGAAGGGTAGATACAATTCAAGATCCCCACTAAGATCATCAGGAACAAGAATCGAATCCATTTTTTTAAGATGGCTACTATCAGTACGGTTAACAGCCAATACAATCTTCTTTTGTACAGCTGTTACATTTTTTTGTAACCAGTCGATTGGGTTTTCAACATGATAACTCAGTCGCTCAGGCTTAACCCATGATCTTTTTTTCTTGGGTGCAACTTTAATTTCAGTTAGCTGATCGCATTGTAGAAATGTAAAAGCTGCAAACAGGATGAAAACAATATGGGTGTAACGCATGCTCATTGCCGTTATGATTTGATTGTGTATCCCTGTTTGGCAAAGGTTATGCCACAAAGAACTTACGGCCTGTTATATTATTTTAACAACAGTTGAATTTCACCTACATTGGTAGATTCTCCCTGTTTTACAAGAATGCTGGTGAGGAACTTATGCTGGTATGGCGGAATAGCTTCAATGATCAGTTGATAAGTGCCAGGTTTAAGATCACCAAGTATAAAATTGCCCCCAACAATATTGCTTTTGATGGTATCCTTGTCGAGA
The DNA here is from genome assembly GCF_037892425.1 of Lacibacter sp. H375. Taxonomy (NCBI): domain Bacteria; kingdom Pseudomonadati; phylum Bacteroidota; class Chitinophagia; order Chitinophagales; family Chitinophagaceae; genus Lacibacter; species Lacibacter aquaticus. Next base: position 4,544,132 of record NZ_JBBKTT010000001.1, on the reverse strand, counting down.
ATAGCAAAGGCTCTGAAAGCGTTCTCTATTGGTACTACACTTCCTTTTATGGAGCCGCCATTTTGAAATGCAAATGCTGATAATAGCAATACGATAAGCAGCATTGCTGCAAAGTCAAAATATTTTGTTTTCATATATAGGAGTTTAAGGTTAAATTAAATGCCAGTATGACTTAAACAATCATCATGCCATGCCAAAAACTGTTGGTAAAATCAGGGTATTAGTTCGGGAATACCTGTCGGCCTGTGGCTAAAAGCCTGAGACAACCATTATAAACATTTCAGTCGCAGCAAAGCAATATCGTTTATTACATCGATGGAAAACCGCCTTTCTAAAATGGGATTGGTGCTACCTTGAGAAGGAACAGAACTGTCCTGTTTCATGTCAACAAAATTGTTCGACATATACAGATTTTGGGTGGTTGAAATGAGGGAATAGATAAACTTAGAAATTTGATTCGGTAAATGCAAGCAGATTTTGCGGGTGTGCGAAAAACGTTGAAACTGGTTTGTGCTGGTCTTTAGTACAAAGCTTCCTAAATTTGAACTTAAATTATTGAGAATGGACACAGCAACAATACAATTGAACCTCGTTACAGACATGACGCTTAAAGCATGGGAATCGCAGAACAAACAACTCATCAAACTCATCGATGCTCTTACTGATGAACAAATGGCTAAGGAAATTGCGCCGGGCAGAAACACCGGCGTTTACTTGTTAGGCCATTTAATTGCAGTAAGCGATGCGTTATTACCATTACTTGGTTTCAGTGATCGTTTATACCCGGAGATGGAGGAGGTATTCATAAAAAATCCCGACAAGTCGGGGCTTTCAAAACCAAGTGTAACCGAATTAAAGCAACGACTTGAAGCCGTGAATGCGAAATTAAATACGCACTTTCAAACATTATCGGCTGAGGAATGGCTTCACAGGCATACTGCAGTATCGGCCGAAGACTTTGCTAAGGAACCTCATCGCAACAAATTAAATGTATTGATAAGCCGCACCGGTCACATGGCCAATCATCTTGGTCAGATGTTATTACTGAAATAACTTTTTAATGAGAACTGAAACAGCCCATGCAAAAAGCATGGGCTGTTTTTTATTGATGATCGTCCTTTTGCAAAACTTCGCTTAACCGACTGTCTCTTGTGTTTTTTTGTACGGCAATGGATGCAAACAAACTTAATGTAAAACTCATACCGTAAAATCCTTTTTCGCTTCGCAGCATTTCTGCATTCCATAAACCAACCACTAATAAAATGATGGAAGCAATGGTGCAGAACCACGAAATGCCGTAGTAAAGATTGGTAACAGGTATTCCTTCAATTTGATCTCGCACGGCTTTTTGCACGGAGATGGCTGAAAATAATCCAAACAATAAAACAGTGAAGTAATATCCTTTTTCATTCAGTTCCATATCAGCATTCCATAAGCCAATAATGAAGGCAGTGACGCCAATGAGAAGTGCCGCCCATGATGCAGCAATAAAAGCCGGAGATGGGGCTAGAGTTTGTTTCTGTTCCATGATAGTTTTGTTGTTTGCTGTAAAACTATCGGTTGACTTTCGCAAGCTTTTTGACAATTGTCAAAATTCAAAACAGCAAATGTTAAAGACGGCTGCGGATACGACTCAACGTTTCCTGGCTGATGCCGAGATAGGAAGCGATATGTCCCAGCGAAACCCGATCGAGAATATGCGGAGAATCTTTCAGCAATTGTTCATAACGTTCGGTTGCTGTTTTAAACTGTGCGTTTACATATCGTTCTTCTAAACGGATATAATAGTTCTCATAGGCAATACGCACCAGACGTTCAATATCATGAAAGCGGTTAAGCAGTTCCGTGAGCTTGTCTTTTGAAATACTCCACAGAATACTTCCTTCCAGCAGCTGGAGATTTTCAACTGATGGCTCCTGCGTAATAAAGCTGTGAAAAGAAGTAACAAAATCGTTATCAAAGCCAAACCAGTGCGTAACCTCTTTTCCATCGAGATTATAATATCCACGTAATGCACCTTTCTCCAGGAAATATAAATTCCTGCAAATTTTTCCTTCAGTAAGCAGGTGTTGATTTTTTGAAAAAACCACCTGCTCAAAACAATCATACAAAGCCTGTTCGGCTTCCGTACTTAAAGGCGCATAAAGTTTGATGTGTTGTAATAGCTGCTGCACCTGTTAAAAATATGAATAAGAAATGAGAGAACATTGGTCGGTACGGTTACAAGTCATCAGACCTTAAAGCATTATCTTTAGTTAAACTTTGTGACATGAAATTCCTTTCCCTCCAGCCATTTGTTCCTTCGGGAAGTAAATTCAGTGAATCAAAAGCTTTTTTTACCGAGCTTGGTTTTAACCTCTCCTGGGATGTGGACGATTATGCCGGGTTTGAAAACAATGGCTTCCGTTTTATTTTGCAGAAGTATGATGATAAAGCATTTGCTGAAAATTTCATGTTGAGTGTTGGTGTGGAAAATGCAGATGCATTCCGTGCTTATGTACTCGAAAAAGAATTACCGCAGAAATATGGTATCCGAATCGGCGAAGTATCCAATCAACCTTATGGACGGGAAGTGAATATTATTGACCTCGCCGGTGTATGCTGGCATTTTGTACAGCAATAGAAGAACTGCTTCTTATTTAATCACATTTCACGAACACACACTAAGTGTTATTCTTTATTTCGTGCAGTTACTTCTGCCTGCGGCAACATTATGTGGGTATTAGAAATACATTTACGTTATAGCCTCATAAAAACCTACCTGCACCCGCTGCCTCCACAATCAACCAATCAACTGTTAATGAAGCCGCAATTATCTTCATTCGAACCGTCACCACTTGATCGGGAGAGCCGTCTCGTATCCATTGATCTTTTTCGTGGTATTGCTGTGCTTGGCATTTTGCTCATTAATATTGTAGGATTTGGTCTTGCTACCGGTGGCAATTTCGGTAATCAAATATTTTCCGATACAAGTAGTGCAAATTTCTTCAGCTATGCGGTTGTTTATATTTTATTTGAAGGAAAGATGCGTGCTTTGTTTTGCATGTTGTTCGGTGCCGGCATACTACTATTCAGCATCAATAAAGAGAATACCGATCCTAAACGGGTTGCAATGTTATTTTATCTGCGTATGAGTTGGCTCGTTCTCTTTGGACTGATCAATGCACATCTTTTATTGTGGGTGGGTGATATTCTTTTCTTTTATGGTTTATTTGGAATGCTGGTATTTCTGTTACGTAAAATGAAACCACGTTATATGGTAATGGCAGTTCCGGTTGTTACTATTATCTGGTTTGTTGTAGGAACTTTTTTTTATCGTGATGCAAGAGAAAAACGGATTGCTTTCTCAATGGCGGAGCAGGCCCAGAAAGCAGGACAACCATTAACTGCTTTGCAAAAGCAGGCAATGGTTAATTGGCGTACTATAGAAAAATCAATGCTTCCCAATGAAACAGATGCACAGGCAACTGCTGAAAGAATGAGAGGGAGTTATCAGGTAGTCGCATCAGAGATCCGGCCAAAAGCATTTAAAGCTGAAACAAGTTATTTATTGGTTGAATTGGGAGATAATATTGCATTGATGTTGCTGGGTATGGCGTTGTTGGCATGGGGTTTCTTCACAGGTAAATGGACAAACCGGCAATATCGATTAACGATGGCAATAGGCTATATAGTTGCAGTTCCAGTAACATTGTATGAACTTTGGTATGCTGCAGAATTTACTTCCTCAGCATCAGCGATATTTTTGAAATTAGAACAAACACCTGTTCCCTGGAAGAACCTGTTATATCCTGTGCAACGTATTTTCATGGTAATGGCACACTGCTCAGCACTAATGTTATTGGTTAAATCGGGTTATCTAATGGCCATCTGTAACCGTTTAAAGGCAGTAGGACAAATGGCACTAACCAATTATATTGTTCAAACCATTCTTTGCAGTTTATTCTTCTTTGGATATGGGTTGGGGTATTACGACCGGCTGGAACTCTATCAATTGTATTACGTAGTAGCTGCAATATGGGTATTGCAACTGATCTACAGCCCGCTCTGGCTCAAATATTTCAAGTTCGGCCCGTTGGAATGGTTATGGCGTTCGCTTACATACCGGCGGATCAAGTTGAATTTTCCTCGATGGTTAATTGGAAAGCTTTCGTTGGTAAGAAGCGTGAGTAAATTTTTCTTGTGATCATTGCAAGAGCCGCATGCGATAGGCATTCATTGCAGTTTCGCCAAGTTTTTTGAGTAAGCGGTAATTAACGATCAATCCCACAGGTGCACCGATCAATGGAATCAGCTGTGCCATTTTTGCAAGATCAATATAGTCTCTGTATTCCTGTTGAAAGTTGCGCCAGTCGAATTGATTGATATCGTCTGGCAATAGTTGTTTCTTTGCTTCCCAGTCGGTCATTTTCAAATAAACGGTTTTACGGTGTGCATGACTTGAAAAAGCCAGTTCAAAAATATGTAACAGGTATACCCGTTCTTTATAGTCATTTACATCAAAACCATACAAACTGGCAATATCAAAGAGTAACTTTAATTTGATGCCAATCAACACAGGAAAATCAGCCAAACCTAATAGTATACCGCCAGCACCCGCAATACCACCTTCAACCGCTGCAGTTTTTTTATAGTTCTCTATTTTCTTTTCGATGGCAATCTCCCTTTCCTGCAGACTCGCATTTGCTAAAGGTTCTGCAGTGGTATGTTTGGCCCCAAACAACACGCCCCGTATCAACTGCTTAATTGTTGCTGTAATGGCCAGGTGAATTTTTTCAGGAATCCAGGTGTTGATCTTTGTTTGCATCCGTTTTGATAAACTGTTCAGCAAAGAAGGTTTACTCAACATCTGTCGCTGCCATGTCTTCAGTTGCTGTTGCGCTGTGTTGTTGTATGTTTTGCTATCAATTAACATCCGTTGCTAAAGATAGTTGCTGTAGTTACAGAACCGTCTTTAATTTTTACACCCATCAGAACTTGATCATGGTATAACCTTTCAGCTGATAAGTACTGATAGCTGTTAAACCTGAACTTGCAATTTTTGTGCCCGGCATTAATTCTTCTTCCTTTGTATTTCGTTTAATCATGGTTTGTCCGCAAACATAAAACTCAACACCTGCATCGGTTAATTCTTTAATGAGTTGGCTGTTGGGGTTTTCAACTTTAAAATATTTTTTATACAGCTCATCGCCAAACACAGCATAGGTAGCTCCTTTACGAAGCACAACTACCAGTTTAATATTTTTTTGTGGTACGCCTTCAGCTGCATGCAGATTAATGAGTGTTGCGATGGCTTCAAGATAGATATTCAGTGAATCGGCTTTGGGCGTATTCTCTGTAAGTTCTACAATGATCTTATAGTCTGTAGCCGGATCGGGTTTATGATCAGCGGATGGTATTTCGAAAACTGTTCCGTAAGATTTAATTACAGGGTTTACTTTGTTTTGGGCAAACAATACAGTTACAGAAAAAAGAAGGGCGATGATAAGGGATAACTTTTTCATGTTTTCTTATCAAAATAATCCATCAACAAGAAAACAGACGGATAAAAAATACAGGCGGCTCTATTTGCCGTTTGTTGGTGAGTGAAAAAGATAAACCGACAACAGTGCCTGATAAAACTCTTTCTGCATCATTAAAAACAAAGACCCGTGCCTCAAGCACGGGTCTTTGTTTGATCGAATGAACTTTAAGATTTATTGTTTGCTGATCTTGTAAATACTTCCTCCATCTGTGATAGCATAAAGCATACCATTGAAGAATGCCACATCACGAAAACGTTCACCTTTATCTGCCAGTAAGCGTTCTTCACCAACAACTTTATTATCCTTTATTACAAGGCGCACAATATGTGAACTGCTTAATCCTCCGATAAAAAGATTGTTTTCCCATTCAGGAATAGCATTACCCCTGTAAAATGTCATACCACCAGGAGAAAGAACCGGATCCCAATAATAAACAGGTTGTTCCATACCTTCTTTTTGCTGTATAGCATCACCAATTTTATCACCACCGTATTCAATACCGTAGGTGATAACAGGCCAGCCATAGTTCTTTCCTGGTTTAATGATGTTTAATTCATCACCACCACGTGGGCCAAACTCTGCTTCCCATAACTCGCCTGTTACAGGATGCAGATCCAGGCTTTGTACATTACGGTTACCATATGCATATATTTCAGGCATTACACCACTTTGATTAATAAATGGATTACCGGGTGCCGGTTTGCCATCAGTTGTGATCTTGAAAATTTTTCCAAGACCTGATGATAATTTTTGTGCCTGGACACGCCCTTCAAGAGCAGAACGCTCACCAGAACTTACAAACATGGTTCCATCTTTATCAAACACTATACGTGAACCATAGTGGTGTGTATTATTAGCCAGGGCAGGTGTTGCACGAAAGATCACTGTAACATTTTCAACCATTCCTGCTGCTTCATTCAACTTGCCTTTAGCAACGGCAGTTAAATTACCAATATCATATTTTTCAGAAAACGACCAGTAGATCATGTTATTTGTACTGAATGATGGATCGAGTGCCACATCAAGCAAACCACCTTGTCCACCTGCATCAACAGCAGGAAGACCTTCAATTTTTTTCACCAATACACCGTTGGCATCAAAAATTTGCAGGAAGCCACCCCGTTTGTCTGTTATAAGAAAGCGGCCATCAGGCATTGGTGTAATAGCCCACGGACGTCCAATACGTTCTGCAAGCTTTTCAACTTTATATGCTGTTGTTGTTTTAACTCCGCCAATTCTGGTTTGTCCCGGGAAGGCAGGTTTATAATTTGTATTGGCAGCTTTTGTTTCTACAGGCGGCAACTTTGTTGTATCGTCATTGTTTCGATTTGAGTTCGGTGTATTCTTTTCTGTACAAGCGGCTGTGTAACCGGTAAGGAGTAATGCTGTAGTATAAAAAATTAGTTTCGCCTTCATACGTAATAATTTAAAATGAGGGGTAAATGTAAAGAAACTCACACTAAGACAGGTGAATCAATTTGCATGCCCATTTATGGAGTTTTTATTTTGTAATTTCAAGGCAAAACTAAACTAGTCAAAAATGAATGTGATAGACGGGAAAGTAGCCTATATAACTGGTGGCACAAAGGGAATTGGATATGGTATTGCTAAATCGTTATTGGAGAAAGGGATGAAAGTGGCAATTACCGGGCGTTCTTTGCCGGCTGCAGTAAAAGCAGCGGAGGCATTAAGCGCAGATCCTTCAAGGATATTAGCATTGGAATCGGATGTGAGTTCGTTAGCGTCGGAGAAGAAAGCAGTGGAAGCGACGATCGCTCATTTTGGGCAACTGGATGTGGTTGTTGCAAATGCAGGGGTTGGTCATTTTGCATCTATCGAGGATCTGTCAGCAGAGTTATGGAAAGAAACGATCGATACAAATTTGACAGGCGTGTTTAATACAGTGAAAGCAGGTATCGATCCCTTGAAACAAACAAAAGGATACATCATTACCATTGCAAGTCTTGCAGGCACCAACTTTTTTGAAAAAGCTTCAGCGTATAATGCAAGTAAATTTGGATTGGTTGGATTTACACAGGCAGTGATGCTTGATTTGCGCAAGCATGGTATTAAAGTAACCACCATCATGCCCGGTTCGGTTGCTACATATTTTAATAATCATACACCTGACGATGCAGATGCATGGAAGATACAACCTGAAGACATTGGTGAATTGGTGATTAATATCCTTCAAATGAATCCACGAACATTGCCAAGTAAAATTGAAGTGAGACCAAGTATGCCACCAACGAAATAAGTAAACCTTTATCATGAAACAAGACCGTAAATATTTTTTACGAACATTAGGGACAGGATTAGTTGCTGCAAGTTTACCAGCCGTTGCTGCTGCCGGCAATGATGCGTTGATCGATGAAAGTGATTTCATTGATGAAGGCGAAGCAACAGATGAAAAATTCTGGAAGAAGATTGCTAAAAAATATTATGAAATAGCGGATGATCATGTAAATCTTGAAAATGGTTTTTATGGTATTCAACCCAAACCAGTATTAGAAGCTTTTCAGAAAAATGTTGCCGTTGCAAACAAACAGGCTGCAAGGTTTGCCCGGAAGGATTACCCGGCAATTGCTGCTGCTGCAAAGAAAGAAGTAGCTGCATTCTTAGGAGTTTCTGATGACGAGATCATTATTACACGCAATGCGACAGAAGCTTTGAACATCGCCATACAGGGCTATCCGTTTAAACAGGGAGATGAAGTAATCCTGAATCAACTTGATTATTTCAGCATGATCGAAACTTTCAAAATGCTGGAGAAAAGAGGAGCGATCAGTGTAAAGGAGTTTGAAATGCCTTTGTTACCAGGAAGCGAAGATGAGATCGTTGATATCTATCGTAAACTCATTACCCCTAAAACAAGAGTGATATTGCTCACGCATGTCTCAAACATTAATGGATTGATAGTGCCTGTTGCAAAAATTGCAGCAATGGCCAAAGAAAGGGGAGTGGATGTAATGACTGACTCCGCACATGCACTGGGCCAAATAAATTTCAGCTTAAAAGAATTGAATTCGGATTTTGTTGGAATGAATCTGCATAAGTGGATCGGTAATCCTGTTGGCGCCGGAATTCTTTATGTGAAAAAAGAACGCATAAAGGAACTGAAGGCGTTCTTTGGTGATACGAGTGCTGCAGAAACAAGTATTAACAAACTGGCGCACTTTGGCACAACACCATTTGCAGTGATCATGACCATACCAACAAGTCTTGCATTTCAAAAGCAGTTAGGTATTGAACGTATTTCAGCAAGGCTGCATTATCTCAAAAGTATCTGGGTAAATGAATTAATGCAGCATCCGAATGTTGAAGTAGTTGTACCTGCTGATTTTTCATGCGGTATAGCATCCTTTCGCATAAAGAATAAAACAGCAGTTGAAGTTGCAGATTATTTATTTAAGCAGCATAAGATATTTACAGTGGCCCGCACATTAGGTAAAGATGGTTGTGTGCGTGTAACGCCATCGGTGTATAATTCAGCGGATGATGTAAGACGGTTTGTTGCTGCAGTGAAATCAGTTGCAGCTTCCTGAATTTTGCTGTTCAGGCAGCTTTTGTTTACAGCTTTGTGTATTTATCGGGAGCTTCTTTAGACATCTTTGTTAAATCATAATTTTTTCATGATCGTACTAAACCTTTTTCATTTGATCGTGTAATAATCGCCATAAAAACACACATCATTATGAAAAAGTTTCTCATGTTGTCAGCAATGGCAATTGCATTCACGTCAGTTGTATCTGCACAAAAAACAGTAGTTGATATTGCTGTTGGTTCTGAAAATCATACTACGTTGGTAGCAGCTGTGAAAGCAGCAGACCTGGTAGCTACTTTACAAAGTGCAGGCCCGTTCACTGTATTTGCTCCTGTAAACGCAGCGTTTGATAAATTACCTGCCGGTACAGTTGCAACATTATTAAAGCCTGAAAACAAAGCAACGTTAACAAAAGTACTCACCTACCATGTATTTGCAGGAAACATTGACGCTGCTGCAGTGGTAAAAGCCATAACAGATGGTAACGGCAAAGCTGTGTTACCTACAGTAAGCGGTGGTAAATTAACAGCCTCTCTTGTAAACGGAAAAGTGATTTTGACAGATGAGAATGGTGGCACAGCAACTGTTGTTGCTACTGATCTTAAAGCAGGGAATGGTATTGTGCATGTGATTGATGGAGTAGTTCTTCCGAAGTAATGACATGGCTGATGTATAAAACAGGTCGGGTTTACCCGACCTGTTTTTGTTACTGCCGTTTTTTTTTAGTTGCAGCTTAATGCAGATGCACCAAAGAGTTGGTTGGATTAAATACACCTTCAGGATTATGATACCATACCCATGCATGCAACAGCCACAGGTTAAAATCAGTATCATATTTCCATACATCATTATCCCCGGTAAAACCCGCAGGTGCATTGTTTGGTGAAAGAGAAATAGGTACTGCATATTCAACTGCTACCAGTTGCATGCTGCCGTTTTCCATTTTGTTATACACCAGTATTTCCGGTTTTTTGAAATCAAATGTTGCATCAAGGTTATCCATTTTCAGAAAATGATAACCCATGTTTTGTCGCACGACATCAATATCAACATAGCCATCCTTTACAGCATTCTTAATATCACGGTAACGTGCAGTGGCAGCACGGGCCTGTTGAAGTTCCCATAAGGTGGTGGCGGTTAATCCAGTGTAATTGTTGAGCATGTCACCTGGAATAAGCATGTTTGTTTTATTCATGATTGATTGCGTGGCAGAAGTCTCCGATTTTATGGAAGCTTCTTTGCTGCAACTGTTCATAAACAGCGTTGAAATTAATAGAACTGATAAGAGAAGCGTTTTGCTTTTCCCGGTTGTTGCAAGGTTAAAAAGACGGTTCATGTTTTCCTCCTTTGTTTTTTGGTTATTAAAAAAATGATGATTGACAGTTAAAGAGGATCGGATTGTTTATTCACCTGCGGGCATAGCTTCTTCTTGTTTGTTTTTCACAAACTTTTCAAGAGTTGCCAGATCTTTAAATTTCAGTTGAAGATGCGAGTGTCCTTTTGCAGGGTGGTTAGCTTCAAAAGAGTAGAGAAACGGTGTTCCGTAGTACAGGAATATTTATCTGCGAAACACCGTGTAATATTCTGGATGATTCTGTTTATTCTTTCGCAGTTGCCGGGCTGATCGTTGTTTCGATTTCTGTAATATTAGTTACAGGAAAACCACCTTTCTTTCCATGTTCACGTAACAGAGTTTCGTTTTCGGCCATATATACACAATAAATTTTATTGCCCGTTACATAACTGTGCAGCCATTTAATTTTTGGTCTCATCTCTGTTAATACGCTGCAGGATTTTTGTGAAATAGCTTTCAGATCAACCGGAGTTAACTGACCTGCACCTGGTATATCTCTTTCAATAAGATAAGTTTTCATAACAGGTTCTTTCTTATTTGTGTTGTCTGTTGTTGATTGAGCTGATGCGATAAAAGCAGAGAATAATAATACAACAAGTATAAAATAGCGGGAGTTAGTGATTGATTTCATAACAAACAGTTTATTGGTGATAGATGAATCAAAGATAGTTTCATGCAAAGCGTATTTACTATCACAAATCACCCAATAAATGGTAAAATTCTGTCAAACACTATTTTGTTATTATTTCAGCAGGTCAAGATATGCCATTGGCAGTATGCCATATTTCTTTTTGAAGCATTTTGTAAAGTAGGAGGGGCTGTTGAAACCGGAATCGAAGGTTATGTCTGATATACTTGGTTGTTTTCGTTTCATTAATGCTGTTGCTTTTTCAAGACGGTATTCTTTCAATAATGTATTTGGAGACATATCACAAAGAGCCATCGTTTTCCTGTAGAGTTGCGATTTACTCATAGCAACTGTACTGCAATATTCATCCATATTAAAATCTGGATCCTGGTAATTGTCTTCAAGTGTGGTAAACAGAAGCTTGAGCAGCGTCTCATCCTGCGGCGACAAAACGAACAGATCATTTTCTTTGCCGGCAATGTTTTTTGCAATCAGTTTTTTTACTGTAGATGTAATGTTCACCTGATTTTGTTTGCCAATAAAACAAAGACGCTCGGCCAACTGAATAGTATCTCCAAATAAATGCTCATTTTTTGCAACAGGTTCGCCTGCATGAATGCTGATGCGTAAACCTGTTGATTTCATTTCTTCCGCAGTCATTTCATCTTGAAGTGAAAATGCACAGTTAATTGCATTTACTGCAGATGAAAAAGATGCAATGAAATCTGCACCTGCATGTTCTGTTTCTACGCCATTATGGTTTTTTAGCTGGTTCCTGATCAGGTTATTCAGGCGATTCACAAGTTCATTCGCCTTTTCCTTTCCAAGTTGATGTTGCAACAAAACAGGGTCAGTCATTTTTGTAACCAATAGACTTCTGAAAGATGATTCGTTGATTAGCTTCAATCCTTCCGGTGTTGTCTCAGCTTCTTCCGGATCGCTTATTCTCCCAAGAAAAGACTCAACCAGATTTGGTTGCACTTCAATGATCTTATGCGGTATTAAACCATGAGCTTTGTTATGTAATTCGGTTACTGTTTCTTTTGTAGGTGCGTCGATGAGGCAGAACACATGACCTCTTACTTCATCAACCCAATAGGTCATGCATTTGCAGCTGTGATCTTTTTCCAGGTACACATCTAATTTGTGTGCTTCTGCAACATCCTTAGCTGTTACTCCCGGCACTATATGGAGATCCATGTATATGGGCATAGAAAATTTTTATTGGTAAAGTATGACAAAACAGTACGAAATGCAAGCAGATGCTTAGGTATTGATCACAATCCTTTCTTTTGTTTACCTTCGGGGCTCAAGTATTGTCATATGAAAAAAAAGATAAATAGGTTATTGTTCATTGTATTTTTTGTGATGTCTTTGGTGTTATTAAGTGAGAAAGCTGTTGCAGCGCCTCCACGTGAGTTTTACCAGCTAACTGTTTATCATTATACCACTACTGTACAGGAGCAGTCGCTGGATACCTATCTGCAACAGGCCTTGTTGCCTGCCTTGCATCGACTGAAGATCAAATCGGTTGGAGTATTTAAAGCAATTGCGAATGATACAGCTGCGGTAAAAAAATTGTATGTGTTGATCCCGCTGAAATCATTGAATGCAGTTACAGACATGGCGGTTAAATTATCATCAGACAAAGAGTATCAATCAAAAGCTGATGCTTATCTGAATGCAGTTTACAATGCTGCTCCTTATTCACGAATGGAAACAATATTGCTGCATGCTTTTTCTTTAGCACCTGTAATGCAGCTGCCACAATTAAAATCTCCAAAGAATGAACGGGTGTATGAGCTGCGCAGTTACGAAAGTGCAACGGAAAAAATCTTTAAGAATAAAGTGCATATGTTCAATGAAGGCGATGAGGTGGGTTTATTTAAACGCTTAAACTTCAACGCCATTTTTTATGCAGAAGTTGTTGCCGGCAGTAAAATGCCCAACCTGATGTATATGACAAGTTTTGAAAACATGGCCGACAGAGATGCGCATTGGAAAAGCTTTGGCAGTGATCCTGCGTGGAAAAAATTATCGGCAATGCCGGAGTATAAAAACAACGTGTCGCATATTGATATCATGTTTCTCCGGCCAACTGAATATTCAGATTATTAAAAACAAAAGTCCGGCAGATAATCTGCCGGACTTTTGTGTTCGTTTATCCTTTACCGTTCTTCTTATCTTTTTTTTCTTTCTTTACTTTTTCCTCTTTCACCTTTTTCTCTTTCTGCTTGTCTTTTACTCTATTTTCTTCCTCCTTTGACTTGTCTTTCATTTTTTGTCTTTCATTTTCCTCGATGCGGTCATAGTCTTTTACTTTATCCTGACCTATCAGATTATGAATATCCTGCACCCGTCGTTTATTCAGCGCCTGGATCTGGTCCTGCTGTTGTTGTTGACTCAGTGCATCGTTTTGCATGATGGCTTTATGCTCATCTTTATAACGGTTATTGATACTCTTAATTTGTTGCCCCTGGTTACGGTCGAGGTTTAAGTCTTTTACCTGCCGTTGTTCCTGTTTGATCCGTTTCTTTTCTTTCCGTACATCTGTTTCCTGTGCAACAGCAAATGAGCCGATGAACAAAAATGAAAGAGTAAGCGTGAGTACCTGTTTCATAAAATCAATTTAAATGTGAATAATCAGTTCTGTGTGCCTCTGTGGCAATACAGATCATATGATGGCTATAGTAACCTATGTCAATAACTGTGCCCTCTATTTCATAACGGGCACAGTTACCTGTTTTCTTACTTATTACCCCTGAATATACGAAGCGGGCCATTAATGATCAACCCGGTGAATGATAAGTATCATTGGAAATCAACAAATGAGTGTTGTATCTTCTGCCAAAACAGGTAGAAATGTGTACATGCCTGAACAATGTGATTAAGTGGATGAGTATTTGCCTATTGCCGGTACTGGTAAGTTCCTGCACCACGTTTTATTTTGAGCAACCCATGCCTGTTGACCGCACAAACGGCAATGAGTTTCCAACGCATTTAATTGGTAGCTGGCAATCCTTACCTGATACAGGTGTATATATGATCAATCTTCCCGATTCCGGAACAGCATCATCAGGAATAAATTCAATGCCGTTTCAATGGAACAGAAAAGGAAAAGAACGTTTGCCGATCAATTCTTCTGATGACAGTCTTTCGCTGATAATTGAAGAAAATCTTTTTGCAATCATTGTCAATCGTACTGAAAAAATTGCAAAAGGTGCATGGCCAAAACTTAATGCAGAAAGGGAGTTTGTTTATCCGCCGGGAGAAATTTATGAATTTGAGCAGCTGATCGTTTACGATAGTCTGCGTCAACCGGTTGATACAGTTGATCAATATATTTTTCGTCATGCAAAAATGTATGATATTGATCCTGAAGGTACCATGTCAACAGGAAGAAGCTATTGGCAGGAGAAGGATACTTTTATCATGAAATCGATTGATACCCTGTTTTTTGATCTTGGAAAAAACGCAATACTCCGTCAATTGAATGATCGAATCTATGCTGTAAACATTCGTGGCAGTATAACAGGCGAACGAACCAACTGGTGGCAAGTATATATCATCGAAAAAAAAGCTGATAATATATTTTCAACCTGGGAATGCAGCCGTAAAACAAAAGAATTGCCTTCTCTTATTTATTTATACCAGGATCATACTTTTTATTTCAATGCAACATGGACTGCTGCTGACATTATTCAACTGATGAGCAATGGCTATTTTGTTGAAACAGATGAGTATCATTTAAAGCAATAGAACAGTTAGCTCCACCTTATTCTTTCACCTGCGGTCCGCTGAATTGACAATTGTTGAACGTTGCCCGGCCAATAAACTTCATTGGATCGTTTTTTCCATAGTAACGGAAAATGCAATTGGAAAAGGCCACTTTTTCATTGTTGCTGCTCAGCAACGTTTGTCTGCCTATTTTATTTGGGTATACAAAATGAAACGTGCTGTTGCTGATGTTCATTGGTATTTGTGTATTGATGGTGCCGATACTTCCTAAGCTCTCAGCAAAAATATTACTGATGTTGGTGCTGTACCAACCCGCCTGTGAAATATCAAACAGGCGAATACATCGTCCGGCAATATTGCCGCCATCAATGGTATAACTCCCTGCCTGTGCTTTTCCGTATTTACCTGCAACGTATAATGTATGTATGCTGCCCCAGCTGTAAATACCACGAATCACATTTCCTTTTTCCTGTGCCTGCCCCGTAGCAAAACCAACTTTGCCATTACCGCAACGGATATTTTCAAACAACAGGATATCTGCATTCACTGTTTTTCCATTGGGACTGATGGAATAATTGATGGTGAAGTTGCCAACGTTCATGTCGTGTACTTTAATACCTGTTGAGCCGCTGTTATTGCGGCTTCCATCATAATCAATTACCAGTCCTGCATATTGCGGCGTACATTTTCCATTGGCATCATTGAATTGATCGAAGGGAATATTGTAATAAACAGAATCAACAGCAGCAGGTGCTTTAAACATGCCGAGTATAGTAAGGTTGTTGATCTCACTTCCTTTGTTGAGTTGCAGGCCCAATGCAAAACCATCCGTGGCGGTGTATTGTAATGTTGTACCGGTGCCGCTATCCCAGAACAATGATTCACCATAGATATGAATGGTACAACCGCTGTATTGCTCTTTATAGATACTTGCAACCGTTAATGATTTACTGAAAGGATATACACCACGTGGAATAAAAAACTTTCGCAGCGTACCACTGTTTGCTAAAACTGTATTGATCCCTTTTTGTAACACTCCCGCATTATCTTTTACATCTCCTGCACCAAACCATTTTGCGCTGAACACATTGGTATAAGTTCCTTCAGGTGAAACGGTGAGTGTGGTATCAAAGATCCATTGTGTAAGTGCTGCATCAATAATGCCGCCTTTGATAGTGCCTGTGCCATTGATCTTTCCTTTACTGCCGAATTTCAGAATTGCACCTTTGGGAATTGTCCAGGTGTTGTTGATGGTAGTGTCTTTATTGATAACAATATCCTGTGCCTTTGTTGTTACCGAAAGAACAAAGCAAACAAGAACAAACAATGCAGAGCGTTTCATATACGGTGGTTGTTTCATGAAGGATGATGTATTGGCTGTAAAAGTAAACAAGTAAATGTTAAATAGATTTGTTCCTGAAGAGGAATCTGTCTGCCCGCTTCAATGAACACACAACACTAAGTTGTCTGATAAGAGGAGGGAGTACAAAACGCTATTGAATGAAAAGTTGTTTGGATTGTTTTCTTTTTCCATCTGTCCATGTTACCAGGTACATGCCCGGCATTAAACTACTCACATCAAGAGTTTGCATTGCAGAACTGTTTCTGTTTAGCTGAAAACGCTTTACCTCCTGCCCCAACTGGTTACTGATTATAATAACAGACGGACTGTTTACTGCCGGTAACTGAATCACTAATTGATGCTCTGCCGGATTGGGATAAAACGAAAATAAAAAGCCATCACTGCCCGGTTCATTTACTGATGTGGTCAGCTGTGGTTGATTCTCCAGGATGATCAGTGTATCGCTGCCGTTATAATAATTATGGCGGATATAAAAAATTTCCGGCTTGCTATCGTTGTTAAGGTCAGCTACAGACATATCATGTACGCCGTTTTTCATCATTTCTGTTCCTGCACCAAAATGAAGACTGCCATTTGAACTTTTATTTTCAAAAAGATAAATATAACAGGCCAGTGAATCATAGTCATGATACTGCGTGGAAAGGAAGATGTCAATTTTTGTATCACCATTCAGATCATAAGGAATCGGTTGAGGAATGGTTTTGATGTGGTTACTGTATCCATAATAACTGGTACTCATTGGATTAATGCCAATGGTTTGATTTGATCCGGTATTAAGATAAATTTCAAGTTCATGAAAATCTAAATTGATCGTTTGTAACAGGTCGTTGTATCCGTCACCGTTCATATCTGCTGTAAATATTTCGATTGGTACCAGGGCTCTGTTCGTACGAAAGGAGCTTGCCTTTTCAAACAGAAGCTGCCCTGCTGTACCTTTATTTTGCAGTATAATTGTTTCTCCATTATAATCTCCACCACCGGCTACCGCAGGAGTAAGATAGATGATCAGGTCTTTTTTGCCATCGTTGTTCAGGTCACCGGAGGAAGCGCCGGGTTCAAAGCTGGACACTACAAAGTTCGGATCCTGGTAAGTAAAGAATTTCTGTTTTGCAGCAAATGAAATAGTGCCATTTGCACTGATGTTTTTATAAAAGAAAGCGGCAGCAGAATCAACGTGCCAAAAAACAAGATCGATCAGGCCATCCTGGTTAAAATCGCCGGTTGTAAACTGATTAAAAAAAGTGGGATTATGCTTCGTGATCTTTCCGGTAGTTTCAAATGAAATTTGTCCTGCACTGCTTTTATTCGAAAGAATATAAATACCTGTGTCTTGATAATGGTAGTAGAGAATATCGGCATAACCATCTGCATTAAAGTCTTCGGTTAAAAGTAATTCTGATACAGGTGTGGTTGTTTTTATAAAGCTGCTGTCGAATGAAAAATTTCTGTTTGTTGTTGTATTTCGTGCCACAACCAATGAATCATCATTACCGCCAACGCTCACGATGTCAATTTTTCCATCTGCATCAAAGTCGGCAGTAAGCATATTATAAAAATTGAAATAGTCACCCTGTCCATCTTTATTGCGCCTGTACAAGGGAATTTTTATTTCTGCTTTATAAGCTTCTTTGCTGATGCTGTGTCCGCTGCCATTGTAAGTGATCAGGAAAGGACGACTGGCAGATGCTGTTTTGGAATTAGTGGTAACGGTTAACAAATGCCCCGATGCATTCAAAGGAACAACTGCCTGTATACTTGTACTGTTTGCACTGATTACTGCTCCACGAACCAAACCAAAGTAAACAATATTTTCAGCCGTGTTTGTACTGAAGTTATTGCCGTTGATCGTAACAATTGTTCCTGCCGGTCCCGATACAGGGGAGAAAGAAGAAATGATTGGTTGGGCCTTTGTTTCAATAAAAACCAGCACCGAAATGAAAAAAATGAAAAGACGTTTTGCTGTAAGCAAGCCCGACTTTATACAGGCGCCTGGGTGTAGTATCATAAGCAGAATAGGGTTGCTGTTACAATGTGTATGACCGTTAAAACTACTACATGCAAAGGTTATTTGCAAGTACACATACTCAGTTTTCTTTCCCTTTGCAATTGCTTTGTGTAGGTGTTTTCCAGCATGTATTGTCTTTACCTCAACATAGGCTGTTTAACCTGTTCATTTGATGCAACCGGATGAAATACCGGCCTCACTTTTTTAAAAACCCGTTAAAACACGGTTGCCCGCTATGTCCCTGCCTCTTTACTTTGTCTTACCATGCCCGTGGTTTCTGCGTTGTTTCTACGTCAGTTGACGCAGAAACAACGCAGTTGCTGCGAAGCAGTACCCAACAACAGAACCACCAACGCCTGAACAAGCGCCTATGGCCAAACAGATCGCTGCATTTCTGAAAGGACGTTTGAACAATGTGCTGTTTTACCAGCTGGGCGACAGTTATGTTGCCCGGAGACTGCCTGCACAGGTGCATCAAACAGAAGCCATGCAAAGCCGCAGCCGCAATTTTGGTGTGGCCGCTGCAGCGGGCCGCATTCTGCGCAGTTACTGGCAGGAGCTGCTGCCCAACCCGAAAGATAAACACATGCAGAGCCGTTTTTCAGGTGTCATTGCCAAATGGCTGGGGCAGGCAGTGGTACAGGATTTGCCGCCGCAGGAAAACCTGCCCTTTATTAACGGGTTTTGTTTCAGCACCGAAACAACACTGGCCGAACGTTTGCGCATACCCCTTGCCGTTACAGCAAACAGCAACGGGCTTGTGCTGGATATGCCTGCCTTTGTACCCACGCAAAATATTACCGCACCTTCTGCAACAGTAAGTGTGGAACTCCTGTTTGCTGCTGCAGCCTGCGGTCTTGCGCAACGGGAATACAGGGGTGGGGTATTGGCACAACTGCAATTGCCTTATACCCATGTGTTGCAGCCCGCACAGCAGATGTTGTTAGAACTCCCGTTAACAGCAGGCAGCTTAGTGGTAACGGCAGCGGCTATGCGCTATACACTGGCTGATGGAGTGCCGGAGAAGAGGGCTGCGTTTTTACCGGCAGGGGTAGTGGATGCAAGATGGGTGTGAGGGAATAGTTGAACATTGCTAAAGCAGGAAAAGAATGACAGCACATTTATAACTATGAGCAAACGCTTATGAAACGTTTGCACACGGTTGTATGAAAAATGCAATTGCGCAACTACAATACAAAAAGGCGAACACTAAATAATTGATTCACAAGCTTTGTTTATTGGGAGATGTTGCGTATAATAGCGCAAATACAAGCGTTGGGCGTAATGCTTGAGAACCTCTGAGTTGAGCACCTTAATTTGAAACGAATCATTTTTGATGACTGACTTTTTGCTAAACCATACAATTACGAACAACAGACTTTCAACAAGTGAATATTTGAAAAACTTTGAAAAATAAATTCAAAAGAATACAACTTTAGAATCTTTGACAAAGCATTTTTCGAGCGACGATAATTATCACACTGAAAAGCCATACTTGTACCGTAGAAAAATAAAATCAACCGACCGTAGATTTGAGAGTTTTGAAATCGTTTATGATAAGCCCGAGAAAATTAATGCAATTGTTTTTGACTTAAAAATCAAATTAAGTGAATTAGAAGCCCTGTTCGGAGCACCAATAATTCATAACGAACCATATGACGAATCAACAGCTTTTGCTTTCAAATCAACAAACCCTGACATTGAAATAATAAAAACTCGACATCCAAAATGGTTGACAAAAAATAAAGAGAAAGAATTTGAATATTCTGAAGACAATAATTCTTACAAGCTCAGTGATCCAGAATTTAGTTTTATCCAATTTGATTTTAAATAATGATGTTTAGTAGCACTTACGCCCAACAGCTGCATTTGTGCTATTGGGGTGCGACGCAAAGCGTCGTTCAACAGCAGTAACACTGTTCAGCTTTTTGTCCCGGCTTGACATTTACTATTAAGCAACAAAATAAAATTTTATCTTTAATATCAATGTTCGGCAGCCGTCGCCGGGGGCGACGAATAGATGAAGTCCCCAACAGCACAAATGCCTGAACGTTAGCTACAATTTTTAAAAAAACCTTAATGACTCCAAAAGTTTCCTATTTTTTCCTTGCGATCGTTTTGACAATTACTATTGCCTGCAAATCACAACCGGTCGAAAAAAGCTACTTGTTGACAACTGACGAAAAAACTATTTGTGACACTTTACAGTTAGACACAACTATCATTAAAGACCTCCGGCAATTTAATACGAACAAAATTGAACCGTTTCATTATTCTTTGGGAAAATTGATCACTAAGGACGGAGAAATTGAAACAGACCCAATATTTTTACAAGGGCTTGTTGTTAAAGAAACAAATTCAAAATCTTATGACTTAGTATTCTCGTTAAAGGACAGGTTTAAAGAAAAGGGATACAGTGTTTTTCTTTTAGAGAACAATTTTAACATAGGCAATAAGCCCGACAATATTGGTATTCTTAAAACAACAGATAAGTACACGGTTCTCAAACAACTTGCAACAGATGGTATTAACTGGGACATTACAAATGACAGCTTAATTTCAATCATTAAGACCTTTGACAAAAAATATTCTATTGAACTCATTGGTGCATCAGGCGACTGGTGTGAGTTTATTATTCATAATGAACCCAAAAACTGGACACAGTTTGCTAAAGAAGTTTATAAAGTATGCCCAGACGTTGTTGACCAGGGAACAGAGACTGTTCAGGCTCTTGCAGACGAAATGAAAAGAACAAAACGTCTATACTTTTGGTGGGACTAAAAACTGTTGCTTACCTTGTTTTTTATGAAAGTTGTGCTCAGTCTTTGCGTTTTAAAAGATGTTGGGTATCACAGCAGATATATCTGGGTTACAGTAATTTGTTAAACCTTTTGTCATTCAAAAGGTCTAACTACTTCAAAGTAAAGAGCATGAACCATTTGATAAGAGTATTACTGTTACTGACTGTTATATCGTCTTGTAAAAAAGAAAAACGTCCAGACACGCAGGTTTCGAATCCTGTATCCGTTAAATCATCAGCAACATATACTGTAATCGTTGAACAAAACGTCAAGTATTGTCAGGGACTCAGCCATCAAACATTAAACAGTCCGTCTTATTCAACGATGGATCTAACATTAGACGTTTATAAACCTGCAAACAATACAAAAAAGAAACCGGCCATATTATTGATTCACGGAGGAGGATTTGTTGGCGGGAATAAAACTGATGTTAACATTGTAAATCTTGCGAATTACTTTGCCGCCAGAGGTTGGGTAGCTTTTTCGATAAACTATCGGTTACTGGGAGATAAAGGTACCGTACCTGCACAATGGATTCAATATGCACAAAGTAGTGTAGCAGCTGTTGACCAATCGCAATTCATAGCTATGTATCCGGCACATCGGGATGCAAAGGCTGCGGTCAGGTGGCTGATAGCAAATGCAGACAATTACAATATTGATACAAATTACATCACAGTGGGAGGAGGTTCGGCTGGTGCAGTTATCGCTACAACGCTGGGAATAACAAATACAACAGATTTTACAAACGAAATATCTTTAAATATAGACCCGACCTTGACAACTACCAATTTGAATAAGACTTACACCGTAAAAACGATATTAGATTTCTGGGGCAGCGGTGTTGCAGTTACTGCAGTAAATAGTATTTATGGCTATCAGCGTTTTGACCGTTCAGATGCTCCTATTATGATTGCCCATGGTACAGCAGATTCTACAGTAAAATATACCAATGCAATTGAATTGCGGGATATATACACATCAACAGGAGCTGCGTATAAATTACACACGCTTGTAAACAGAGGACACGGGCCATGGGATGCTGTTGTAAATGGAAAAAAACTGGAAGAACTTTCATTCGATTTTATAGTGGAGCAACAAAAACTTATTGTAGAATAATTTGAAAAACTGCTGCCAGGAAAGATTTGCCGTAAGGCCTGTAAACGGAAAAGCAATCAGCGGTTGTACTACTTGCAATTAACATCAGGTTTGACCGGATTCCATTTGGCGTTTAGTTGTTAACTTCAGCTTCTTTTTTAATCGGCTTCTGTTATAATAAGCAAGTG
The DNA here is from genome assembly GCF_037892425.1 of Lacibacter sp. H375. Taxonomy (NCBI): domain Bacteria; kingdom Pseudomonadati; phylum Bacteroidota; class Chitinophagia; order Chitinophagales; family Chitinophagaceae; genus Lacibacter; species Lacibacter aquaticus. The sequence continues at coordinate 4,521,888 of NZ_JBBKTT010000001.1, read as the reverse complement.
TAACCGACAGTAACAACAAAAACAATGGAAAATATACTATTTGACTTTATCTCAAACTACGTAACCCTGACAGAGGATGAAAAAAACGCATTGCTATCGTTAGACCTGTTTCACTCAGTAAAGAAAGGGACTGTTTTACTCAAAGAAGGACAGCATTCGAAAGAAAGTTACTTTGTTTTAAAAGGCTGTATCCGCACGTATTACATCATAGACGGCGAAGAAAAAACAACCGCTTTCTACACAGAAATGGAAGCGTTTACACCACCTTGTGTGATAAACAAAACGCCGTCGGAATATTATGTAAGTTGTATAGAAGACACTATTCTTACCGTTTCAAATTCTGATATGGAACTGGAAATAAACAGTAAATTTCCAAAGTTTGAAATCATGTGCAGATTAATGTCGGAAGAATTGTTAGCTAAACAACGTATAGACTTTGACGAGTTTAAGACTTCTTCTCCTGAAGAACGCTACCTGAACTTATTGCAAAAAAAACCAGACCTTATTCAGCGTGTTCCACAACACCAGTTAGCGAGTTATTTAGGCATTAAGCCACAATCATTAAGCAGGCTGAGAGCAAGAATTCTTGAAAAAAAGAGCTGACATCCATTTCTTAACTTAAGTGAACGTTTAGAAATGTATTGCCAAACTTTCTTTGCAGTATCGTTTAACATCAATAAAAAGATATGCAAAAGAAAGTTTTATTCATTGGTTTCGTGTTGATGATGATCAGTACTCCACAACTCAAAGCACAATATGCAGAAACAGACAGCACCTACAAAAAGTGGTTTGTTGGCAGCACATTATTTCTATTGGGAAATTTATCTTCTACAAATCCTCCAAACTTCGTTCAACTTAATTTTGGTTATCGTATTACAGGTAAAGATGTAATTACAATAGAGCCAAAAACCTGGAAATATGCATGGCCCAACGGCATTCATCCATTCTTCAACAAATCATATGGAAAGGCGGAAGAAAAGTTTCCGGGCTATGTTCGTGAGTATGGCGTGTCTGTAGCTTACCAACGGTTTTTTTGGAAAGGTTTATATGCCGAACTGAATGTAATGCCTACCTGGCAAACGTTTATGAATGATGCGGGCAAAAAAATTGACAATGGGTTTCAGGTTTTCAATACTTACCGGGCCGGTTATCACATCAAACTTTTTAAAGACCGGTTTTTTATTCAACCATCCATTGCAATTACCCATCGTGCTTATCATACAAAATTACCTGAAGGATTTAAGCAGTTGGATGATAAGTGGTCAAAGTTAGTTTTCGGAGAACCGGGATTTCACTTCGGATTTAATTTTTAGCTGATTATTTATGTCTACACAAAACATGCTACAAAATTCACCGGAAGTCATGAAAGCAAATTTGAAACTGAAGCTTGCTGCACTGTGGGCGGGTTTGATGTTTCTCTATATCTATGTTGATTATTTTGCCTTATATATGCCGGGTAAGATTGAAGATATTCTGAAAGGCAGCAGGAAATAGACATTTTTGAAGAAAGCTGGAAAGTATAGGGTGTTATGTAAACGATTGTCAACGTCTAAGACCTCGTCACTAACTCTGATACTTCTTTTGCTATCTGCCATTCTTCATTGGTAGGCACGATCAATATTTTCACTTTGCTTGCGGCAGTTTGTATTTCAACCGGTGTAGATGCATGGTTGTTTTCAACATTTAATTGGTCATCCAACTCGATGCCTAAGTTTTGAAGGTTTTTACATGCATAGCTGCGTGTGAGTACAGAGTTTTCACCAAGCCCTGCAGTAAAGATCAATGCATCTACACCGTTGAGTGCGGCCATGTAGGCACCGATGTATTTGCGGATGCGATAACCATACAGCTCAAACGTGAGTTTAGCATTACCGTCGCCGGTATTATATTTTGCAGCGACATCCCGTGCATCGCTGCTGCCTGCAAGTCCGAGCATTCCGCTTTCTTTATTCAGCACATTTTTTATTTTTTCCAAAGGCATGTTCAATTGCTCGATCATATGGAAAATGACTGATGGATCAATATCGCCGCTACGTGTGCCCATTACAAGACCACACAGTGGACCAAAGCCAAGACTTGTATCAACACTATGCCCGTTCTCATCAATAGCCGCCATGCTGCTGCCATTGCCGAGATGAATGGTAATAGCTTTCAACTTATCATTGTGTAAAAACTTTTTCGCTTCGTTGTACACATACTTATGGCTGGTACCATGAAAACCATACACCCGTATTTTATCTTCTATATAAAATTTTTCAGGAATGGCATAACGGAATGCATGCTCAGGAAGTGTTTGATGAAAAGCTGTATCGAACACTGCCACCTGCACAGCTTTCGGAAAGAATTTTTCAGCAGCTTCCACGCCAATTAAATTGGCAGGGTTGTGTAAAGGTGCCAATGGGATCAATGCACGAATGGTGTCTTTTACTTCTTCAGTGATCACTTGTGTGTCGGAAAATTTTTCACCACCATGTACAATGCGATGCCCGACAGCTTTAATTGTTTCAGGTGATGGAATAACTGCATCCTCCTTATCGGTCAACAGTTGTGTAATTATTTCAAACGCAACGTTATGGTCGGGAAGATCTTGCTCAACAACTTTTTCACCAGTTGTTCCGTTTTTAGTGAACTGATGTTTTACCCTGCTCCCTGCAATACCAATCCGTTCTGCAAGTCCTTTGGCTAAAACGGTTTTATCCTCTGTTTCTATCAGCTGGTATTTCATAGATGAACTACCGGCATTGATCACTAATATCTGCATAGCTTATTTGTTCGTTGATTGAATAGCTGTAATCACTACTGTGTTATAAATGTCGTCAATGGTAGCACCACGGCTTAAGTCGTTGATCGGTTTGTTTAAACCCTGTAACATTGGTCCAACGGCCAATGCGCCTGTTTCACGTTGCACTGCTTTGTAGGTATTGTTACCTGTGTTGAGATCGGGGAAGATGAGTACGTTGGCTTGTCCTGCCACTTCCGATCCGGGCATTTTACTACGGCCCACGACAGGATCAACTGCTGCATCGTATTGAATTGGTCCTTCCACCAGAATATCCGGACGACGTTGTTTTACAATAGCTGTTGCTGAACGCACTTTCTCAACTTCTTCACCGGTGCCCGATGTGCCTGATGAATAGGATAGCATCGCCACTCTTGCTGTTTCAATACCAAATGTTGTGGCTGAATCGGCTGATGATATAGCGATCTCTGCCAACTGTTCCGCAGTAGGATTTGGAACAATCGCACAATCGCCATACAACACAACTCTGTCGGGCAATAACATAAAGAAAACAGATGACACGGTATTAAAACCTTTTCTTGTTTTCACAAACTGCAAGGCCGGTTTAATGGTATGTGCTGTTGTATGTGCTGCACCTGAAACCATACCATCGGCATCACCTTTATACACCATCATTGTTCCGTAATAGGATGGATCTGTCATGAGATCTGCAGCAGAAGTTATTTCCATACCCTTTGCCTTACGCAGTTCGTACAGGGTTGTATAATAATCTTCATACTTGTTACTCGTCATCGGGTCAACGATCTGAATGCGTTCATCATCCCAATACAAACCAAGATCCTTTACTCTCGCTTTTACTTCATCTGCTTTACCCAATAACGTGAGGTAACCAATTTTATCTTTTGCCAAACGTGATGCGGCTTTTAAAATCCGTTCATCTTCGCTTTCCGGTAACACAATATGCGTTTGTGCTTTTTTCGCCTTTGCCAGTAAATTGTGCTGGAACATAATGGGTGTAATGGCTTCCGATTTTACAGAGTTGATTTTTTCACTCAACGCATCTGTGTCAACAGCCGATTCAAAAACATCAATGGCCAGTCTTATTTTGTATTCGTTGCCAGCATAAATTTTCGGTTGTATGTTGGCAATACGTGAAGCAGTTTCAAATGTGCCTGTACTAACTGCCAATACAGGAAGTGTTTGTTGTGTTCCATCCATGAGATTTACAACAGAACGTTCGGGTAAAAAACCACCTGTAAGAACAATGCCTGCAACACGGGGATAATTAGGCGACATGTTTGCCAGCATGGTACCAATAACAAGATCCGATCTGTCGCCAGGCATTACAGCTACACAATCCGGTGAAATGCGGTTGAGATAATTTGCCAGCTGCATACCACCAATGATTGAATTACGTGCAATTGCATCCAGCTTATCACTGCCAAACAACACATGCGCTTTCAATTCATCGGCAATTTCTTTCATGGTAGGATGTCCTAACTCCTCACTGTTGGGAATAAGCGCCACGATTAACTCTTTCGGCAATCTTGCTTTCAGCGCCTTTTCCGCCACCGTTACATCTTTGGTGCAGCGGCTCACAAACACGCCAATGATCTTGATATTTTTTGCAACGAAGGAATGCAGTTGTAACTGCACATGTTCTACCAGTTCATCAACAGAATCAAAATTATCTTTGATAACAAGTAATGCCGGCATACCAAGCGATGTAGCCAGTGATGCATTAAAGTCTACTTCAAATACAGAAGTTTCTTCATTAAAATCGCTGCCTTCCACCAATACAAAATCAAACCGCTCTTCCAGCTTCTTGTATTTTTCAATGATCTCATCATACACATAGTTAATGCGTCCCTGGTTGCGGAGCTCATTCAGTTCACTTCGTGAAAAAGCATAGGCTTCTTCATATTCCATCGGAATTTTAAAGTGTGAAAGAACAGCATCGATGTGATTATCCTTTTCTTCTTTGTCTTCAATCACAGGTTTAAAAAAAGCAACCCGTGGAGTGGTGCGCTGCAACATTTGCATAAGCCCCAGGCTGATGATGGATTTTCCGCTTTGGTTAGATGGTGTGATGATGTAAACCGACCGATTCATAAAGTAAAAATTAGTTGAATACAGGAAATATCCATAAAAATTATCGAGCTAATTTATAACCACAGCGATAATAATTTTGTGGATATACTATTTGCCCAAAAAGCAAATAAAAATGAACAAATGAAATAAACAGCCTTTTACCGGCAGTTTTATTTTGTTTGTGCAAATTTATTACAGTCTTAAAGGCCTAAAAATGGGATAGACTCTTTAGAAAACTGATTATTATCATGCTTCATCCGGCTGCAAAACATTAAGCAGACTTTTTGTTTGGGGTGAGCAGTAATAACCGAGGGACAGATCGGCCGGTATCGGGCTTTTTTAAAACGTTTGTTTATTGCTGCACCGTTCCAAACAAATCACCCTTATTCCACATGGGACGTTCAGTTGTTTGCGCAATGGAATAACTGATGAGGAAATTCAACTGCACATAGGTTTTTGCTGCTGTAAAATTGAAAATGCCATCTAAACCATCTGCACTTTGGTGATAGTATTTCGCACGCCATTGTTTGATAAATGCATCCAGGTCAAAACCGGGGATATTTGTTTTGTTGCCATACTTGATATGCAGGGCGGGAATTCCATTCATCACGAAACTGTATTGATCACTACGAACAAAACGGTTTTGTTCAGGCTCCGGATCTTTTTCTACATCCAGTTTTAAATAGGAAGCTGCAAATTTTACATTGTTCATAATGCTTGAATGTTCGGCACCTAACGGCACAACGGAAAGCAGCGGAGCGATCACGGTCGGCATATCCGTATTTACATCAGCAACAATTGATGCTTTTGGTACAGTAGGGTTTGCAGCAAAATAAGAGGAACCAACCAATCCCATTTCTTCAGCTGTTACCATCACGATCAATACTGAACGTTTTGGTTTTGCATTTGACGTTTTGTAGATACGTGCAATCTCAAGTAATGAAGCAACACCCGATGCATTATCATGTGCACCATTATAAATCGAATCACCATTGACTGCACGACCAATGCCCACATGATCGAGATGTGCAGAATGCACCACATATTCATTTTTCAATACGTTATCACTACCCGGAATTAATCCAACCACATTATAACTTTCAAAATCGGTATGTGCTGTGCTGTACGATGCAGCTATACTGTACGGCAATGCAAAGGACGATGCTTTTCCTTTTTTAATATCAATCAACACCTGCTCCATGTTTTTACCGGAGTGCATAAAAAAACGGCTGAGCAATGCTTTGCCGCCGTTGAGTACTACTTTCAGATTGCCTGTAAAACCACGGCCATAGGCTTCTGTTTTAGTTGGGTTAACTGCCACATTCGATTGTATGGCAGCCGTAGCATTTCCCGACAATCTTGTTGTTAAATTGATCAGTACAGCTCCAACGGCCCCTTTTGTAAATGCAGTCGTCATTTTATTTCCTGCATTAGAGAAATGCGCTGTTAGTGTTGAGATCAATCCATCTGGTGCGCCTGCAATAAGAACAACAATTTTTCCTTTTACATCGATGCCAGTGTAATCAGAATACTGTCCTGGAATTTCTACACCATAGCCGGCAAATACCAATTCTGCTTCTGCTGCAGCATTGGCAAGCATGGGATGTGGGGCAGCGGTATAATCAATTGCAAATTGTAAGGAATCAATATTACCTTGTTTGTCTTTCAAAACTGCAACAGAAGATTTATTATTCAGCAACGAACGACGCAGAATTAATTTTTGTGTATAGCCTCCATTATCACCACCGGGGGCAACACCCATTTTTTTATATTGTTCAACCACATAGTCAACAGCCAATTGATAACCTTCGGTGCCGGGTAAGCGGCCTTTTAATTTATCATCGGCCAGGTACGCAATATGCGAACGGATCGTATTGGTATCGATCCTGTTCATAGCCTGTTGAATGTTCTTTGAAATTTTTACCTGCTGTGCAGAACCATGTAAGGTTGCTATACTCAGCAATAGAAGTACATACTTTTTCATGTAACCAAGATACCGAAAATAAGATACCCGTTTCAACAAGTTCATCTCTCCTTATTTGTTCCATCCGTGGCCAAACAACTTTTCGTCTCCGTTCCTCTGCTTACCTTGCGTGAACTTCTTCCCAGATCACATCCATCTATATATCTGCTTACTCATCTCTGGCAAACTTGTTTTATATTCCCATTCCAAAACAATAAGCATGCAGAAATATTTCCTCCTTGCACTTCTTCTCTCAGCAATAACTATCAACGCTCAAACAAAAACAGACACAAGCAAAACCGATCTCAACAAACAATTCTCGGCAGTTAAGTGGCGCAGTATTGGCCCCTTCCGTGGAGGACGATCCAACTGCGGCACAGGTGTTCCCGGCGATATCAATACCTATTACATGGGTACAACAGGTGGTGGTTTGTGGAAGACAGATGATCTTGGTTTAAACTGGAACAATATCTCTGATGGTTATTTTAAAACAGGAAGTGTGGGTGCGTTGACTGTTCCTGAAAGTGATGCAAACGTAGTTTATGTTGGCATGGGTGAACATGCAGTGCGTGGTGTAATGACGCATCATGGTGATGGTGTATACAAGAGTACTGATGCAGGCAAAACATGGAAACACCTCGGCCTCGAAGCCACACAACATATTGCACGCATTGTAGTGCATCCAAAAGACCCCAACACTTTGCTTGTAGCAGCACAAGGTGCATTGTACAGCAAGAGTAAAGAACGTGGTATCTATAAATCAACGGATGGTGGTGCCACCTGGAAAAATGTATTATTTGTAAATGAAAATACAGGTTGCAATGAATTGAGCATGGACATGAACAATCCACGTATCATCTATGCATCCATGTGGGAGCATGGCCGCAAACCCTGGCAGGTGATCAGTGGTGGTGCAGGAAGTGGTTTGTATAAAAGTGTGGATGGTGGTGATACATGGCAGAAGTTAACAACAGGATTGCCAACAGAAATGGGTAAGATGTCCATTGCCGTTAGTCGTTCCAATCCCGAGAAAGTATATGCGTTGATTGAAAGTGACAGTGAAAAAGAAGCTGGTGGTTTATTCGTAAGCAACAATGCAGGTGCCAGCTGGAGCCGCATTACAGATGATCATCGCTTGATTCAACGTGCATGGTATTACATCGAATTGTTTATCGATCCTAATAACGATCAAACCATTTATGTGTTGAGTGCACCGGCTTTGCGTTCAAGAGATGGTGGCAAAACATGGGAGAACTTAAGCGGTACACATGGCGATTATCATGATCTCTGGATCAATCCAAAAAATTCAAACAACATGATCATCAGTAACGATGGCGGTTGTTCTGTGTCAGTGAACTTTGCAAAAACATGGAGTCCACAGAATCAAATGCCCACGGCACAGTTCTACCGCATCAATGTAGATAATCAATTTCCGTATCGCATCTATGCAGGTCAGCAGGATAATACATCGGTGTCTATTCCCCATCGTTCATTTGGCGGAAGCAGTATCACTGCAAGTGATTGGGAAGCATCAGCAGGTGGCGAAAGTGCCTTCCTTGCATTCGACCCGAACGATCCACGTTATGTGTTGGGCGGCAGTTACCAGGGCACTATTGAAGTGCTCGATACCAAAGCAAAAGCAAGCACCAACATCATGCCTGCACCTATTCAGTATCTTGGCAAGGATGCAAAAGATATTAAGTACCGTTACAACTGGAATGCGCCTATCATCTGGAGCAAACATGAACCGAATACTTATTATCATGGTTCACAGTTATTGTTGAAGACAACCGATATGGGACGTAGCTGGAAAGAAGTATCACCTGATCTTACACGCAACGAAAAAGAAAAACAAGGCAAAGGCGGTGTGCCGTATACCAATGAAGCCGTGGGAGCGGAGAACTATGGAACACTGGCTTACGTCATAGAATCACCACACGAAAAAGGTGTGATCTATACGGGTAGTGATGATGGTTATGTATATGTAACAAAAGATGGTTGTGCAACATGGACAAACATTACGCCAGCAGGTTTGCAGGAATGTCTCATCAATGCCATTGAAGTATCCCCACACGATAAAGCAACGGCTTACATTGCTACCACACGTTATAAGTTTAACGATCATGCGCCGGCCATTTACAAAACAACCGACTATGGTAAAACATGGACCAAGCTTGTAAACGGTTTGCCCAACAATGCATTTACACGTGTAGTGCGTGAAGATGATATGCGCAAAGACCTGCTGTATGCAGGTACAGAGTTAGGTGTATTTGTTTCATTTGACGGCGGTAAGCAATGGCAACCGTTTCAATTGAATTTACCTGTTACACCCATTACCGATCTGCGTGTACACAAAGGCGATTTGATTGCAGCAACATCGGGCAGAAGCTTTTGGGTGTTAGATGATCTGCATGTTTTACGTCAATACAAAAAAGAACAAAGCGGTTTGCAGGTATATCAACCCGAAGAGGCGTATATCGCCAATGGTTTCAGTGCCATGAATACAGCCAGTCCAACCGGTACGGCACGTGGTGTGGGTGTTAATCCTGCTAATGGCGTAGTGCTGTATTACAACTTACCGGAGTTGAAAGCAACCGATACGGTAACGATGACGATCACTGATGCAAAAGGAAAACTCATCCGCAGTTTTAGTTCGGTGGCAGATAATGTAGCGTACTATGATGGCGCACCATCTCCAAACCCTACACTCAATAAACAAAAAGGATTGAATCGTTTTGTGTGGGATATGCGTCATGCAACCATGCCCGGCATACCGAATGTGTATATCGAAAGCAGTTATGCAGGACATAAAGCCATCCCCGGTACTTATAACGTTACCATTAAAGCAGGAACGCAGCAAACAATCACTACGGCTGTGATTGCTGCTAATCCCTTGTATTCAACAACGCCTGCTGAGTATGCTGCATATGATGCGTTGATGAGTACTATGGAAGCAGATGTAACGGCCATGCATAACCTCATCAATAAACTCAATGGTAAACGTTTGCAGTTGAATGATCTCATCAAAAACTTAACCGATGCGAAATTCGCAGCGCTTAAAAAAGAAGCTGATTCGTTAAGTAAAGACATGAAAGCATGGGATGATGACATGGTGCAGCGCAAAAGCAAAGCTTATGATGATGTAGAAAATTTCCCCAATAAGTTTACCGCCAACTACCTTTTCCTAATCAATCAAACAGAAAGCGATATACCTCGTGTGAACCAACCAAGCCTTGATTTGAAAAAAGAATACGATACACAATGGACTGCATTAAAACAAAGAGCAGATGCACTGGAACTGCGTTTGAATGCATTGAATAAAAAGTTGAGTGAAGCAGGAGTGGGAGCGATTTGGAAGTAGGATGCCTAAAGCGAATTTCTCTTGGTAGTGGATGCAGTAAATGTCAAGCTATCTATTGTTAATAAAAACTGAGTTTTGATTATGGATGAAAACAACACATTGCATGTTAAAGTAATCATACCAGATTTAGAAGGAAAGGAAATGTTAGGTGTTTTAATTATTTCCTCAAAACAAAAAGTGATTGAATTTTCGGAACATCCTTATGGGAGAATGTCATTTGATACAATCCCTATAATGTTTTGCTATTCCCCAAAGCAAAACTTTACGCTTATTCAGAGCATCTTTTCGAAAAGTAATGGCAATAAGGTTTCTTACATAATAAATGAACTTTATGATAATATCGTGGATGATTTATTTGATAGCAAAGCCTATACAAGTTTAAACGCAGAGGTAACAAATATGTCTAACTGGATACCTCCAAAGCTTATTGATATTTCCCATGAAAAAGGAGGAGAGAAATTAATTTCAGTTAGTATTGGCAATGAGGTTTCGATCGAATACTTTTTATCTGAAGAATATTTTTTGAAGTTTTTATTGAGGCCGCATTTTAGTTTAAAGTCGGGTGAGGTTAGATTTTTTGAAGATGTTTCTATGACGGTTTATGCAGCCAATCCGACGTCGAGAAATAGATTATTCGCTGCTTATTATTCGCTGCTTAATTTTTACACCCTTTTTTTGACAGTTGTACCTAATACAAAAAAACTCGTCTTTGAAAGAGGTGTGCAATTCGTAAACTTAATTCTTAGTGAAGTTGATTTCGAAGAGAGTAGATTTCATGTTTTGCTTCAATATAATGAGGTGGAAAATTTTAGTGTAGTAGTTCAAAAATATTTTTCACAAAGAGAGAAGTTTGATCAAGTCGTTTCTCTGTGGGAGACTGGATTGAAGTCAAATAACCCGGAAATAATATTTCTATATCTAACTCAATCTATTGAAGTTCTTCACAAGTATTTTTATGAAGATGACGTGGAACTTCGTGATAGAATAAAGAGCGAGGTGGATGTGGAATTTGGTTTGCAGAATAATAAAAGAAAAGAATGGACTAATATGATGCGTTACTTTCATTTTTTTAGTATTCTTGAGAGCGAAGGGTTGAAGATTGATCTGCCGTTAGAGAAAAAGGAATTTCTTAGTTATTTACTTGATTCACGAAATTATTACACTCACTATGATGAGAAGTCATTTGTGTGGACTATTTTTCAGCTATATGAAATAAATAAGGTTGTCCGGATATTTATGAGAGCGTTGATTTTAGTCTCCCTTGGAATAGACACAAAGAAGATTCAAATTGTTATTAAACGGGAGTTTTATCATTCTTTGGAAATGGACATTAGTAAGAATCAGTTTTCTATGTGGTTTGGCAAAAAGATGTGATGAAGTCGCCACTCTACTGACGCAAGTGTTCCACCTCAGTGGATCACTTGATGCCAACTGATTCGTCCCTGATTGTATCAAGGAATTTGAGAAAAAAAACTGAGCATTGGCACACCACATAACTTAAATCTGATTATAAAATATGAGCGATAATAGCATTTCAATCGTACCAAGACAATCAGAATATCCTGGCAAAGAAATTAAAGCGAAAGAAATTTTACAATGGCTTGTTTCTTTTGACATAGTTAAGCCAACACTGTCAGATTGTGTTCTTGGCTCAACCGATGGCTATGCAATTTCCGAAGGGGCAAAACTTATAACGGCAGAACCAGAATATTTACCATTTGAATTAGGTGTAAATGGATTAGAAATAATTACTGACCGACAGGTTTTTGATACGGGACAAAATGGAATAGAAGTACTTCTTTGCCCACATTGTAAACAAGATATTGCAAACGAAGATTGGGATTTTTTAAGCGAGTGGGGCGACAATAAAAGCAATAATTTGACTTGTCCTTTATGCAATATTGGGACAGATATTCATCAATTTAAATTTTCACCCGAATGGGGCTTTAGTGATTTCGGTTTTAGGTTTTGGAATTGGCCAGGTTTTACGGAAAGTTTCATAAACGACTTCAAGCAAAAATTAGATTGTGACTTAAACATAGTGTATAGCCACATTTAGAATAATCCCACTTGATGCCAACTGATTCGATCCCGATGGAAACGGGGAATTTTCATCTCTTAGATTGAATAACAATTGCAAACAAAAGATTGCTTTGGTACAAAACTTACCACAGAACTCACATCCTCGTAAAGACGCTTCGTAGGTTACATTGCTGTTTGCAATCATCCTGCATCTTCTTATTTAATCATCCTTTCTTCAATTGTTATTATCTTCATTTGGTTGATTGATCAATTTTTTATCAATCAGCATAAGACCATATGATAAGAGTACTATTCGTGATGATACTGTGCGGTTTAATTGTGCAGCAAAGCCTTGCCCAATCATTTGAATATGATAAACGATCGCCACAGCAGGTGTATGCCGTACAAAAACTGTCTGCACAACTACGTAAACTTGTAACCGCTAAGCAATTCCGTTTTTCGTTTGTAACGGATAGCATTGCACATGGTAAAGAAAACTTTGCCATCAGTCGTACCGGCAATCACATCCGCATTACCGGCGGCAGTAACAGAGCGTTGATTTATGCGGCACTTTCAATTGCAGAAGAAGTACGTAATGGTAGCGCCTTAAATACTATCAAACCAAGAGAAGAAAAAGCCTTTGTGCCTTTGCGTGCCATCAAGTATGATTTACCATGGGACAGCTATCGCCACAGCTATGCACTTCAGTTGCACGATACTACCTGCAGAGATACCTTGTACTGGAAATCTTTTCTTGATATGATGGTGGAGAACAGGTTTAACAGTCTTACGTTATGGAATCTGCATCCATATACTTTTTTAATAAAGCCCACCAATTTTCCTGAAGCCAGTCCCTGGACAGCAGCAGAAATGAAACAATGGCAAACACTTTTTCACAGCATTATGCGCATGGCAGGTGAAAGAGCAATTGATGTGTACATTATTCCCTTCAACATTTTTGTAACGCCGGAGTTTGCCAAAGCGCATAATGTAGCAATGGATAACCTGCAGCATGATTATTTTGTAGATGGCGATACCTCGGAGATTATTAAGCGTTATACCCGTGAGTGTGTAACACAAATGCTGAATGAATACCCGGAGATTACAGGTATGGGAATTACATTGGGCGAAGGAATGGGAGGGATGACACCACAACAGCGGGAAGACTGGATGCATGAAACCATCATAGCAGGTATGCGACAGGCCAATCGTAAAACAAAACTCATACACCGTATTCCTTTCTCCAGTACCACAGGATCGTTAGGCGTAACAAGTATTGAAACAGAAAAACTCACACGCCGCAAAATGGAAGAAGAAGCTGCAATGGGTTTTTTAGAAGGACCCATCTGGGCCGATCTTAAATTCAATTGGTCGCATGCACATTCCACTTCCACACTTATAAAAGTACATGGTGGTAAATTGTATGATACGTATTTCAAACCGGAGTCTGACATTTACAAAATTGTGTGGACGGCACGGAACGAAGATTTCTTTTGTTTGCGTTGGGGTGTTCCTTTTTTTGTAAGAGATCTCGTTACAAAGAACACTCATTCGTGGGGTGGTGGTTTTATTATTGGCTCCGAGACATACATACCTGCCAAAGATTATTTTACCAAGGGAACATTAAATACGCCACGGCAATTTGCTTTTGAACGGCAATGGTTGTTTTATAAATTATGGGGAAGATTATTGTACAACCCTACAAGCAGCGATCAATTGTTTCATAATGAATTTATATATCGTTACGGCAAACAGGGTAAGGATCTGTTGCAGGCATCTGCATTAGCAGGTAAAGCTGCTTTGCGAATTGCATCCGATTATGATTGCGGTTGGGATTTTACGTTGTATACCGAAGGTATGATGGCGAGAGATCCTGTAACACAGTCGGTAGGTTATATATCTGTTGATAAACTTATTAACCAGCCACCTATGGATACAAGTTACATTTCTATTAAAGATTATGTACGGGCCATCAATAACGATACGGTTATAAGTAAAAACAAGCTGACACCGTTACAACTGGCCAACCTGTTGGAAAAGGATGGACGTAATGCATTGGAACTGGTGCGTACTATCGATACCAAAGCTAACGGTAACAAACAACTGGTTTATGAAGTTGCCGATATACAAACCTGGTCTTATCTCGGTTTGCATTTTGCTGCTAAAATAAGAGGCGGCCTTGCGCTGCAACGATACCGTACAAGTGGTGGTGAGCAATACAAACAGCAGGCTATCCAATATTTACAACAGGCACTTATTTATTGGGATGATGTTATACGCATTACTGCGCCTTTATATGAACGGATGCCGCTGGTGCACCTGAGCCAGCAGGGTGGTAAGGAAACCCCGGAGAATTTTTACAGAACCTTCCATTGGACCGATCTGCGGACAGAAGTATTAAAGGATGTGGAGATGGCAAAGACGGCAAAGACGGCAAAACACCACCCATAGGCGCAAGTGTTCCACCTAAGTGGACCACTTTATGTCAACTGATTTAGCCCCGATAGTATCGGTGAATTTTCTTCGCAGGCGAGTCTGGTTAAACCGATTTGCCATAATGAAACAATGAACTAACAACGGCGTGTCCATTTCAGGAGACAGGCCGGAGAATAAAGGGCGTAAAAAGAAACCCGGCTCTGTAAACCGGGCTCTCTGCATTTTTTACCTACGTGCTTTTTTCTTTGGATCCGCTTTTTTCTGTGCTGAGCTTTTCTTTTGAGTAGGCTTATTCTTTCTGGGTTCAACTTTCTTTTTCGACATAAATTTAAATTTAAGATTAGTGAATTACTTACTTATGGCTGCATAGTATTTCTTCCCTTTCTTACAGGTTGTCTTGTCAAAAGCGGCAACCGTACAGCCAAGATGTAACTAAACAAAGGTATGCCTATACGAGTAAATCGAAATTTAATCAAGGTTAGTCCTGCACTGGCGCAAGTGTTCCACCTGAGAGGATCACTTGAAGCCAACTGATTTGGCACCGATTGTATCGGGAAATTTGAAAAACAAAAGCAAAGTATTTGTAAGAATGGTCGGCCTTGTACTTTACCGTGACTGTAAAGCGTTTGAAGTTTCCGATGTCATCGGAACAGAAATAAATTGCAACAAATAATCCTACGAAACACTTGCGCCAGAAACTACAACAAACCATTGCCGCAATCAACCTGTATTTTGTCGCAGTTCGCCTGTGGAGTAATATTGATAAATGCTAGCTTTGAAACAACATCAAACAAAAAACAAACATGGCACACATCAACCCACACATCAACTTTAACGGCAATGCCGAAGAAGCTTTTTTGTTTTATCAATCTGTATTCGGTGGCGCATTTAAAAGGGTTGTTCGGTTTAAAGACATGTCCGCCCCGGGTTTTGAGATACCTGAAAAGGAAGCTGATAAAATCATGCACATTGCATTGCCTATTGGCAGCAGTACCTTAATGGGTAATGATGTGCCTGAATTTATGGGGCCTACCAACGAGCGTGAAAACAGAAGTAAAATTGTAATAAATGCTGCCAGTAAAGAGGAGGCCGATCAATTGTTTAATGGTCTTTCAGCAGGTGGCGAAATTGAAATGCCAATTGATACCAGTCCCTGGGGTTCTTATTTTGGTATGTTCAGGGATAAATATGGTATTGAATGGATGGTTGAATTTGATGCAGCGAATAGCACAAGCTGAGATGATCGCATTTACAATTGAATAAATTTGTTGGGATTGAAGAGTTGCATGCCATATGCAAGGATCTCTGTTTGTTTTTGTAACAAACAGCAGCTATTTTGCATGGAAAGAGCTGCTCAAAAACTTAATTGTAAATACGAATGGAACAAATAGATTTTTCGACTTTATCAGATGAAGAATTGTTGGCAGAAGCAAAAAAACTGCGATCGTTTTCAATAACAAACGCTTTGTTCATTGGTTTTCTTTTCGGCATTGTTGTGTACAGTGTTTTTAACAACAGCTTTGGATTTTTAATGCTCATTCCGTTGTACATTATTTATAAGTTAGTGAACGACCCAAGAAGCAAGCGGTTAAAAGCAGTGGAAGCAATTTTGAAACAACGGAAGCTGCAATAATATTTTTCAGGACGATATAAAAAAGCATGTTGACTTCTCACTCAACATGCTTTTTATTTTCAATGCATAATTGTTAAGCAATAGAAGCCTGCACAATCTGTTCAATATTTAATTTCCGCATACTCATAAATGCCTGAGCAGCTTTGCCCGCTTTAGCAGGATCGCTCATGATCTTATTCAACACATTTGGAACGATCTGCCACGATACGCCAAACTTATCCTTCAGCCATCCACACATACTCTCTTCTCCACCGCTTTCTGTAAGCCTGTTCCAGTAATGATCTATTTCTTCCTGCGTTTCGCAATGTACAGTTAGTGATACACCTTCAGTAAAACCAAAGTTGTGTGCTCCTGCATTCTCCATGATCATAAATTTCTGATCGTTCATGGCAAACAGTGCATGTTTTATTTTCCCTTCCACATCAGGCGATTCATTGGCGCCATAGCGAAGTATGCCATCAACTTTCAGATCGTTGAAAACAGAATCGTAATGTGCGATGGCTTCATCGGCTCTGCCATATTGTTTACCGGTGAACATCAGGCAAGGCGTTATGCGTTGACCCACATCACTTATGTTGCCCAATGCCAGTTGCCAGGAAATACCAAACTTATCATTGATCCACCCATACTTTTCACCCCATGGATATTTATCTAACGGCATCAATACCTGGCCTTCTTTGCTGAAAGCATTCCAGATTGTATTTAATTCCTCTTCCTTTTCGCAGATATAATAAAATGAAATGGAAGGAGTGGGTTTGTACATTGGCCCGCCATCTAACAGAGTGAAGCTTTGTCCGCCAATTGAAATAGATGTTACAATAGGCGATTGCGCTGTGATCTTTGCATCAGCAAATACAGAGCAGTATAATGCGGCAGCTTCTTTTGCCTGGCCATTATACCAAAGACAAGGAGTGATAGTTTCTTTCATCTGTTTATTTTTTAAATGATTTAATCATGCAAACCTATAAAAGCATAAAAGCAGGGAATAGAATAAAAACGACACTATTGCTCTTTTTCTTTCAAACCCGATTTTAAATAGTCATTCGGAGTGGTTTGTGTAAACTCTTTGAAGGAACGGATAAAATGACTCTGGTCTGCAAAACCATTATCATAAGCAATATCCGTAAGCTTGGTAAATTCTTTTCCTCTCAATTGATCAAATGAAACCTGGAACTGGCAAATGCGTCTGTATTGATTAGCTGTAACGCCCACATACTTTTTAAAAGTTCGTTGAAAGGTTCGCTCGTTGATATTTAATTTGGTCAATATCGCTGATAGTATTTCTGTGTCGGGGTTACACATGATCTCGTCAGTGGCGTATTTAATGATTTCGCATTCTTTTTTATTTTGTTGCAGTTGCTCAATCAATAAATGATCAAGCACTTCTGTTTTCTTTTCTGTTGATGATGCATAAGCCAATTGTGTTTTAAGTGCATTTGTTTTATGCGGGCTCCAGATGCTAAGATCAAGAGCGGCATCCATTATTGTTTTTGCCGGCACATTAAATACCGTTGATAATGCAAATGGCTTAAAGAAATATGCAATAATGGTTGTAGTGTTATTGATGGTCCATGAATCTTCAGTGCTTGATTTTCCAAACAGTGATAGCTGTGAAATATGTTCATTGTCTGCTTTAGTTTTTTCAGTGCGACAAAGAAAGGCAGGTATTCCATTGGTAACAAGAGGAAGTTGTTCTTTTTCTGCTTGCGAAAAACCTTCGAGTATCAACACTGTTCTTACATAGTCTGATAATAACTGATTTGGTTTTTGATACCAGTATTTCATTTGTTAGATGTTGTTGAATTGCAGCATGTATAAATATACACAATGGTTACTTATTGTCTTTTGCTTTTGATTCAGTAATTTCCAATTTTGCTATAACGCTTCTAAACACTTTAAGTAATGGACATCATTTATAGTTTTGACAGGCGACCAAACGCCGAACAGGTTATTGAACTTTACGACAGTGCCGGGTTGCCTCGTCCTACAAAAGATAAAGACAGGATTCAAAAAATGTTCGATAACTCAAATCTGATTGTTACTGCGTGGCACAACGAAGTGTTAGTGGGAGTTTCCCGTTGCATAACAGATTGGGTTTGGAGTTGCTACCTGGCCGATCTTGCAGTTAGACAAGATTATCAAAAAGAAGGGATTGGTAAACAATTGATTCTTTTAACAAAAGAAAAAGTAGGAGAGCAGTCAATGGTTTTGCTGTTATCAGTTCCAACAGCAATGGAGTATTATCCAAAAGTTGGTTTCGTAAAATTGGGGAACAGTTTCATCCTTAACAGAACCTGTTAGCAATAGTCATATCGCAACGCTTTGTGTACGGCTACTGTCATATTATCCCTCAAAGGGGCTATACTAGTTCCTTTAACGCAATGCTAACAGCAGTTTTTCGTAACTTATAGTACTTAAAACGAGAACTATGAAAAAGTATATCCTTTTGCTGTTCCTGTCAGCACTTTGTTTTGCTGCCGAGGCGCAGATGTACAGCAATAAAAGACCGATCAGCAGGGAGGAGCAATTGAATGAAGAATATTGTTCTCCAATGTTTAAAACTGCCTATGGTACCATCTTCGATTTTACTGATGATATCGCAGCCCAAGGCTTTACTAATATCCTTTACTGGTTGCAAGGGCGTGTGGCCGGATTAAACATCTATACTTCACGTTCAGGAGTTGCTGTTCCTGTTTTTCGTAACCAGTATGCAACTGTATTCCTTGATGAAATGCCTGTTCAACCTTCAACTGTCAATATGCTTTCCACTGCAGATATTGCAATGATCAAGATCATTAAGGGCCCGTTCGGTGGAAACATGATGTATGGCAGTGGTGGAGCTGTTGCGATTTATACATTCAGAGGCGAAGAAGACGCAGATTGATCTCTGCCTCAGTAGCAATACTTTTTTGTACCTTATTTGTTAATCACCAAACTGCACACCCGTTTTGAGATACCCCAACCTTTACTACGGGGTTTTGATTAAATAAATTCGATCTCATCATCATTGAGTTCTTTGCTAAAGATGATCCTGTTTGGAAATTGTGTGAGGATCATGATAATGTCAAACACTGCGAAATATAGAAAAGTTGTGTATGCAACAACAGGATAAAGTATACAGGCGAATAGACAATTGATGAAGCCCCATAAGATCCGTTTGCGATAAACAGTTGTGTGAAAGTTGAGTTTGGCATCAAAATCTTCAATGCTTTGTAAACGTTCTCTTTGCTTTTTCAGGTAATAACTATAACCAAACGAAGAAGCTATAATTAACACAACAAGAATGTTTTTTAGTAGTCTTGATTGTGCCGGCTCCCACTCAATAAAAAATCCGGCAGTTACAGCAAGATAAGAACCAAGAGTGGTGGCACAAGCTGCAAATAAAAATGTATAGAAATAGGGTCGGTAGCTTTTAAGTATAACTGTTTTTACCATACTGACTTAATGTAGCCGCTAAAATAATGGTTTCGTTACATAATAGATAAAGTCATTTTGTTAGTTCGCCTGCTTAATTATTCTATGGTTTGTTATAACACCACCCTGGTCAATTTTAATAGTATAAAAACCAGTAGCCCATTGCTTTGAATCAACAGGAATTAGGTTTGTGCCGGTTCTGATATCGACAGTTTGTTCTGTTATTTTTCTGCCATGTGTATCAAACACTGTTACTCGTACTGCGGCAGCATGCTTGCTTTGAATAGATATGCTGAAGTTGTCAGCAATAGGGTTGGGCATTATTTTTATTTGCGATGCTGATTCGAAATTCACCAACTTGATACCGTAGTAAACAGATTTACCGTCAAGATCATATTGCACCAAACGATAGTAGTTCTTTCCGTTTAATGGGTTAACGTCTGTATAACTGTATTGGTGACCTGCTGTAGTATTACCTTTTGAATTGATCTTTGCAATTTGTTTGAAATTACGACCTGTTGCGCTACGCTCAATTGCAAAATGACTATTGTTCTCTTCAAAGTCTGTACTCCACGCTACGACAGATGTGCCGGAAACTTTTCTTGCGTCATAACCAGTTAGTTTAACAGGTAAGGTAGAACTCGGTGTAACCAAAGACCAGGCTTCGTTTGTAATTGAATAGCTGGTACTTTGGTTCCGGGTGCCAACAGCATAACCATTTACTCCATCGCCAGCAGCAATACCCATCGTTGCAGTATAGCCTCCTGCAATACCTGTGAGGCTACTCATCACAAACCTGATCTCATTCGTGGTTTCATACAGTTGAATTTCTCCGGTCATTCTGTCGGCTGATGAAATATGTTTTATATTTTCATAGTGTACCACAAATACTCGGTTGGGTGCGGTGCCTGTTACGGCATAAAAAATTGTGCCATTGGCCGGTGCATCCGGAAGCCAATCGGTTTGCGTAAGTGCTATAAAGGCATTTGTTATATCCGGATCAGCAGGAATTGAAAAACCATTACAACAGCCCTCGCTACCTGCATCAGATAACCAAATGAAACCGTTAGTGCTGATACGGGCGGTGGTATAACCTGTTCCATAAAAACTAAACGTAAAAGGGATATTGGCATCTAAAACAACATCATCGCCTGCCGGGCCTGCTGTCCCACTGGCAATCAACAAACCTGTATAAGGAATACTGGAGGCCTGTGCATTGAGAAGGAGTAATGAAAAGGAAAAACCAATAGAAAAGAAAAATTTTTTCATAGTTGAATGGATTTTGGATTTATTTCGGGTTTTACAATGCAAGATTAAATCAATTTCCAGAGTTGCTGGAAGCTCATTTTTGTATATACTGTTTTACACTTATTCCGAAACTAAATACTTGCCCAGCTCCACTAAATGATTACTTGATTTTTAATACTTGTGCCTTTTTGCGTGGGTTTCATTCCCGCTTTTTCTACAATGTTTTAACGCTTCGTCTTTCCGCCAGTAGCTTGCCTGCCTGCTTTGACATGTATCGGTGGTTGTTCTACCCGGGATATCTGTATCTTCAATTTTAGTACCGCTGCCAACATCGGCTCACTAAAATTTTACTTTTCATGAGATCGATTATTTTCTTTATTCTTCTCGTTGTTTCGCTGGTTACAAATGCCCAACAACTTGATGAGATCGACAAGTTTGTTTCCAAACAAGTTCAAGATCAAAAGATCACGGGCCTGAGTATCGGTATTATTGTAAATGGAAGAATAGTGATGACAAAAGGTTATGGGTTGGCAAACGTTGAACATAAAATACCTGCTTCGCAAAACACGGTGTACAAAATAGGATCGCTGAGTAAACAGGTGGTGGCTGCTGGTATTATGACAATGATCCAATCAGGAAAAATAAAGCTGACCGATACCGTTACAAAATATTTTAAAGACGCCCCTGCAACATGGGGTAACATTACTATCCGTCATCTCTTGAATCATACGTCCGGCCTTGTAAGAGAATCGCCGGCCTTTCAGCCAATGCTGTTGCAACACGATACTGTTTTGATAAAGGCAGCCTACAAAATGCCATTGGTATTTGCAACAGGAACAAAATGGCAATATTGCAATCTTGGTTATTTCATGTTGGCTGATATCATCAGGCAGGTGAGTGGTAAAACGTTTTCTCAATTTATGCAGGAAGATATTTTTTCAAAACAGGGATTAAACATACAGCCAACATCAACCAAGATGATTGTGCCTGAAAGAGCTGATGGTTATGTGCTGGCAGGTAAGGATACGTTGTATAATGCAACCGACTATGTTGCTTTTCGCCCAAGTGGTGCTTTCATGTCGAGCATTACCGATATGTTGAAATGGGAAATGCTGATGCAGGATGCTCAAGTATTATCAAAGCAAAGCTGGCAACAAATGTGGACAGATACAGTAAGAACAGATGTAGTTGTTCCCAAGATCGATTATTATGGGTATGGCTGGCGTGTAACAACGTTTAAAAACCGTTTGCTTGTCAACCATGGAGGATCATTGCCGGGCTTCCGCAGTATCTATTATCGTTTCCCTGCTGATAAAACTGCGTTTATCATTCTTACAAATTCAGATCATACAAATGCCGGCATTATTGCGCAAGGTATTTCGGAAATACTGTATAAAGATTAACTGTTCCACGTCATTGCTTTTCGTTTGATTTCTTGCTTACCTTGTTGTTGCTTAAAACATGATCATGAATTTACAAGCAGGCAATATCATTATCAGTACCGATTTACTTAACGACACTGAGTTTGAAAAAGTAGCAATCATTATAACTGAACATAACGAAAAAGGAACGATCGGCTACGTGTTCAATCAATTGTTTCCAAGAAACTTTAATGAGCTGGAAGAATTTAAACACTCTAATCCTGTTCCCTTATATGCAGGAGGGCAGGTTCAAACCGATATGCTTTATTTTATGCATTGCAGACCCGATCTTATTTCAGAGGGACAAAAGGTTAATGGCAATGTATACATGGGTGGCGATTTTAAAAAAGCTGTGCTGCTGTTGAACAATGGACAATTGCCCGTTGCTGATGTAAGACTTTACATCGGGTATTGTGGCTGGGATGTAAAAGAGCTGGAAGAGGAAATTGCCGAAGGCAGCTGGCAATTAACCAATGCACCAGCTGATCTTGTTTTTTCAACTTCGGCAGAATCAGTATGGAATGAATTACACACAAGTTTGCAGGCATAAATTTCAATTTCTTTTATTGTTTCGTGTTCTTAAAATAAAATCATCCATGCAATTCGAAAGCTTTGTTCAAAGTATTTCCACATCAGCTCCGCCGCCAAATAGCAGTGTGTATTTGCAATCAATGTGGTACGATGCAAAAGGAGATTGGCATAAGGCTCACTCATTGGTCGATCACATGCACGACCCGACTGCATGTTGGGTGCATGCGTATCTTCATCGCAAAGAAGGGGATATTGCCAATGCTGATTACTGGTATCATAGGGCCGATAAAATAAGACCTGCTGTATCCTTACAGGAAGAGTGGAAAACAATTGTTAAAGCATTGCTGTAGTTTTTAGCATTATTTCAATACCTGTTGTTATAGTGAGATTCAAGGATTCACATGTTTATGTGGCAAGCGGCAAAAAAGTGTTTCTTAGGTTTGCAACAAATGAGCTACTGTTTTAAAGGCTTGTTTTAGTAAACCTTATCGTCATGAACCGAATTATTCTTTTCCTTGTATTAATCTGCTTAGTTGCTGTTTCTTCCTGCCGAAAACCTGTTGAAGAAATAACTGATCCTGTTACCGAATCAAGTTTATCACGTGTAATACTGTTGCCAAATCAGAGCAACTTTGTAAAGCAGGCGCTTTACATCAATACAGATCAGTTAAAACTCAGAGCCGGGATTGAGGCTGATCAACTGTTCTTCTTTTTTGATGCGGCACCATCTGTAAATAACAGCACAGGTGATGCATTATTACTTAGCATTAATGCTTCTAACCTTGCAACAGGATTGGTAAAAACCTACAGTTTCAATCAGGCAGCACCAACGTCGTTACATGCCCGTTATGTATATTCAAGCAGGCAATCAAGCGGCGACATTTGGTCGAGCATTACCGATTCAAGATTCGGCGTTGTGTTCGAAGGGGAGCTGGTTATTACGGGTTACGATTCAAAACGTAAGCTCATAAGTGGTCACTACGAAATAAAAGCAAAAAATCTTATCAATGATCCAACAGTACAATCTGTTGGATCGCCAATTGATCCCATTAACCAATGCAACCTTACGTTAAGTGGTTCTTTTAAGTATGTGAAATTGCCCTGAAATTCTCAATAACAAATCCATCTGGTAACGGTGTAATAAGCTGCAATTGCTATTGTAATTGCAGCTTATTTTGTTTTCGCAATAATATGCTGAACGGTTATTTCCGTTCGTCCTAAATTACAAAGCCAGATTAAGTCTGGTTCGCTGTTTATTCCCATTCATTTTTTTTTATTGTATATTCAGTATCGATATTTTCCTCATCCAAAAATGCTGAATATGAAAAAGGTGATTCTTGCCGATCATTTGCTTGTTACATCAGTTATTATCATAGTTGGTTTTTCTGCCTGCAAAAAACAAATCAACAAAACTTCTGCACAAACAACAGTTGAAAGCCGGTCTGTAGCTTTTCGTAATGTGTATGTAAATGCAACAGGAATCTGCGATCATCCATTCAATGAAGCAGCTGTATTAGCCGAGGGTTATACCAAACAATTTGAAGATAATTTTGATACCGACCTCAGCAAATGGAACGTGTGGACAGGAGGAGCGTTTAATAACGAGCTGCAATATTACAAGGCAGATAATATGGAAATACAAAACGGTAACCTTGTGATTACTGCAAGAAAAGAAACGGTAACAGGAGCAACAAATCCATTTGATGCAACACCCAAAACATTCAACTATACTTCCGGACGTATTGAATGCAAAACCAACATTTCTGCTTCAACCGCTACACCAAAAGTAAGGATAGTAGCCCGTGTAAAGCTTGCATCTGGCTATGGTATGTGGCCTGCCTTCTGGAGTTATGGCGACCCTTGGCCTACGCAGGGTGAAATAGATATTATTGAAGCAAGAGGTCAGGACCCATTTAAATATCAAACCAATTATTTTTACGGACGGGCAGCTAACCGAAATCTGGTAAAGAACCAGGTTGGGTTTATTACATCCAGTGTAGATCTTACAACCTGTTATCATGTATATGAAATGATCTGGTCGCAAAACAGCTTAACTTCTTTACTCGATGGGAAGGTGATAGAAACCAAAACGGGAGGTTACATTCCAAATTTATTTGGTAAAACAGAGCGAATAGTACTCAATCTTGCTGTTGGAGGTAATTTCTTCTCAAACCTAAACACATCACAAATAACAACTGGAAGCATGTATGTTGATTTTGTGAAGGTGTTTACATCAAACTAATGTCATTAAAACTTTACGCAGAAATAATAGGATAGCTCATTGAATGTTGTAACTTTAAAGAACTACTTACTGCTTGTCCATTAATCTCTCACTATTCAACTTCTTATGAGCAACCGTAACTATTCATTCTAAAAAAAAATTACGGTATGAAAAAATTCTACTTACGTCCCTGCTTAAGGGTCGCCTTCCTTCTGTGTTTATTTGTAGGTTTTAGTTTCCTGAAAGCAAAAGCTGATTTGTTTCCGTTTAGTGCCACTTATTCGGGAGCAAATGAAGTGCCTGCCAATGCATCCACAGCAACAGGAACAATTGTTGGCGTTTATAACGATGCGACCAACACCATTTATTACAACATTGTATTCAGTGGTTTATCGGCCAATACAACTGCTGCCCATTTTCATGCACCCGCTGCGCCTGGTGTAAACGCTGGTGTTACGCTTGGTCATGCCGGTTTTCCGGCAGGAGTCATGGCCGGCAATTACAGCAAGATCGATGTGTTTACCGATGCACAGGAAACAAATCTGAAAGCTGGTTTAATGTATTCAAACATTCACACATCAGCATTGCCTGGTGGTGAAATAAGGGCACAGATCACACTTGGTGCTGCATCATCTGAAATTTACACATTCACCAGAACATATAGCGGTGCAAATGAATTTCCGCCAAACACTTCAACTGCCACAGGAACAATTATGGGTGCTTACAACGCTGCTACTAATACCATCTTCTATAACATTCAGTTCGGTGGACTTTCTGCAAACACAGTAGCCGCACACTTTCATGCACCTGCAACACCTGGATTTAATGCAAGTGTTACGCTTGGTCATGCAGGTTTTCCTACAGGTGTTACAAGCGGCACATATAGTAAGACAGATGTTTTTACCGCTGCACAGGAAACAAACCTGTTGGCTGGTTTAATGTATTCAAACATTCATACAACTGCATTACCGGGAGGTGAAATAAGAACACAGATTTTCTTAAATGCGCCATTCGTTGCACCGGTGCTCACTTGTCCTGCTAATATTACTGTATCGAACGATCCTGGTTTATGTTCAGCATTAGTTTCATTTGCAGCATCTGTTACAGGTTCGCCTGCACCAGTAGTAACTTATAGAGTTGGCAGTACCGTTATTACATCACCATATGTATTTCCTGTTGGCACAACAACTGTTAATGTGAGTGCTATTAACGGAGGTGGATTTGCCACATGTTCGTTTACGGTAACAGTAAATGATACTGAAGCTCCTGTAATAACCAACGTAAGTGTAGATCCTTCTGTGCTGTGGCCTGCAAATCATAAAATGAGAAATGTTATGGTTACTTACAATAGTACAGACAATTGTCCCGGAGCAGTCACCTGTGTACTGAGTGTAACAAGTAACGAAGTAATGAATGGATCGGGTGATGGAAACACAGCTCCTGATTGGGAAATTGTAAATAATCATTCAGTGAAATTAAGAGCGGAACGTTCAGGAGCAGGAACAGGAAGAGTTTACACGATCACAATAAGATGCACAGATCAGGCTGGTAATACGGGTGTGGCAACAACAACGGTCATGGTGCCTCATGATATGTCAGTTAAATCACGAGCAAATGGCGGCAGAACAGGAGAGGGTACACTTGCAGTTTCTGTGTATAGTAATCCATCAAAGAATTATTTCACCTTGAGTGTTGAGCCGGGTACAAGACCTGAAAATGTTACGGTAAGATTGTTTGATATGACAGGAAGAATGGTTGAAGCAACAAATTCATCTTCACAGATCATACGGGTTGGAGATAAATTAGGGGCTGGAATTTATATGGCTGAAATTAGAAGCGGCAATAAAGTTTCTTTGCTGAAACTTATAAAAGTTGAATAATAATTTTGAAAGTTGATTCTAATAAACAAGGCACGGCTGTATTACCGTGCCTTGTTTTTATGAGATTGTTCATGCGTTTTGAGAAGCATTCTGCTTGCGTACATATTTTGTAAGTATCACAATAGTTTGACCTTCAATTTTTCCTTCAATTTGATCGGTATTTTCTTGCACCAAACGGATATTCTTTACCACAGTTCCCATCTTTGCATTAAGCGTTGAGCCTTTTACATCGAGTGATTTGATCAACACAACTGAATCGCCGGTTAGTAATTGTGCGCCATTACAATCTTTGTGCAGATCAACACTGCCGTCGTTTTCATGATCACCGGTTGCCTTCGCCCAAGCCAAACGATCTTCATCGAGATACATCATATCTAAATTATCTGCCGCCCAGCTCTCATTGCGTAAACGGTTAAGCATGCGCCACGATACAACCTGA
The DNA here is from genome assembly GCF_037892425.1 of Lacibacter sp. H375. Taxonomy (NCBI): domain Bacteria; kingdom Pseudomonadati; phylum Bacteroidota; class Chitinophagia; order Chitinophagales; family Chitinophagaceae; genus Lacibacter; species Lacibacter aquaticus. The sequence continues at coordinate 4,494,488 of NZ_JBBKTT010000001.1, read as the reverse complement.
ACACCCGGCACCTCGCTCCACATGCTCTCTGTTAAACAATTCCAATGCTTACAGTCAAGTTCCTCCTTTTTTTCAACCTGTGCCAAACATTTGCTGCAGATGAGAATGCTGTTATCGGTATTTGATTGATCTTGTGGCGGAACTTCATACACTGCAAGATCTGTTTCCGCTTTACATAACTCGCATTTGTTTTCGCTTCTTTGTTGCAGGATATCTGCCAGTTTCATCGTTTCGTTTTTGATTAAGGCGGCGAAGGTAATTATTTCAAGCATCTGCAATCGTTTTTGTCATCAGGTATAGTATTTGCCACTTTTAACCTGTTTACGGGGCTGAAAGGGGAGTTGAATTGGACAGATTAAAGCATTACTGCTGTTTGCAGGACGATCAGCTATCTTTAGCACACAATCAACCGGCAGCGGTGAACAGAAGATTGAGGTGGTTGCTGAAAATTTTGCTGCAATGAAAAATATTAAACTTTTATTTACAACCATGTGGTCGATCATTAAACAATCATTCTTCGATTTTATTGATAATAAGGTTTTGAAGTTGAGTGCAGCACTTGCATTTTACACCATCTTCTCTCTGCCTGCAATGCTCATCATTATCATTTCTGTAAGTGATATTTTTTATGGCCGTGATGCAATTGAAGGCACATTGTATAACCAGATATCCGGATTTGTAGGAAAAGAAGCCGCCTTACAAATTCAAGAGATCATTCGCAATGCAGCTTTGTCACACGACAGTAAGTTTGCAACATTGGTGGGATTAGTTACACTTATCATTGGTGCCACAAGTGTGTTTACTGAAATCCAGGATTCCATTAACCAGATATGGAAATTAAAAGCGAAACCGTACAAAGGAAAGAGTTACCTGCGTTTAATTGTCAACAGGTTGCTGTCATTTTCAATTGTGATAGCACTTGGTTTTATTTTGCTGGTATCGTTAGTTATAAATGGATTGATGGATCTGCTTAGTAACAGGTTAACCTTGCTGTTTCCTGAAATGACAGTGGTGGTGATTTATGTGTTTAATCTCATTGTTACCTTTTTGATTACCTCTTTATTATTTGGAATGATCTTTAAAGTGTTGCCCGATGCACGGATAGAATGGAAACATGTGCGTGCAGGTGCAATTACAACAGCCCTGCTTTTCATGGGAGGTAAATTCCTGATCGGTTTTTATTTGGGGCAAAGCCAACTATCAACAACCTATGGTACAGCGGGGTCGGCAATTGTATTGTTGTTGTGGGTTTACTATTCAGCTATGATCTTGTATTTGGGTGCTGTCTTTACACATGTTTATACTGCACACAGAGGCTCAAAAATATACCCGAACAAATATGCAGTGTGGGTACAGGAAATAGAAGTGGAGTCTGAGAAATCTATAGAACAACAACCGGAAGCTAAAACAGTGATTGAAGTGCCTGCCAATTCTGAGAGAAAGAAGGGAGATTAGAGTTTTTTGGATTATCGATACACTTCATCTACATCTTTAAAAATGTTGTATTCATTTGTTGCATTACGTTGATCCGTAAAAAGAAACATCAAGGTTGCTCCACCCAGGCGATCATGCGCAAGGGTCCGCCACTTCCACCTTTTATCTTCATAGGTAATGCAAAAACGTAAGCACCTTTTATTGGAAGAGCATCTAAATTTGCAACATTTTCAAAACCGGGAATATTTTCTGCATACAATAATTGATGTGTTCTGAAATCTTTCGACTGTCCGTAATCAATGCTTGCTGTATCAACACCAACGGCTTTGATCTTCCTGTTTTTGATGAGCCATGCAGCCAACTCCGGATGTATGGAAGGGAAATGCAGTTTTGCTGTGGCTGCTTCGCCCTTTTCAGCAGTGCCTAAATATTTTGCGGCATCAGGATAAAACTTTCCCCAGCCAGTGCGGAATAAAACTATTGCTCCATCGGGTATCGAACCGTTTTCTTTTTCCCATGCAGTAACATCCTCCACTGTTATCTGGTAGTCGGCATTGTTGATTGTTTTTGCAGTTACATCAATTACCACTGCTTCTCCTAACAGTTGCTCCAATGGAATCTGGTCTGCACTCCATTTGCCTTCGGCAAAATGCACTGGTGCATCAAGGTGTGTGCCGCCATGTTCAGGCGAAAAGAATGCGTTGGAAGAATAATAATATCCGCCGGCAGTTTTGCCATTGAATTGTGTATCGAGTTTAAAGCCAACAGGGTTATTTGGCCAGTAGATCGTTTCACTGGAAAAATCGTAGCTCAGGTCTATCCATTTTCCTTTTGAAAGAAATTGGGAGAGCGTTTGTTTTTCTGCAGGTTGATTGCAACTAAGAGCAGTGATGAATAAAACAGGGAGGTATTGTTTCATATAAAATTCTTTTTCTAAAAATACAGTTTTCTGTTATTGCTGCATTTTTCAAGCTGATGAAAACATGTCGCATTTAGCCCGTTATTATTTCGTTTTCGCCCAGTGTTAATTTAAAAAATAGTTCGGAAGTTTGTACTGTTAAACAATCATCATCAGTATAAAAACAAATTGTATGGAAACACAAGCAGCAACAGTTATCACTGTACAAACAACAGTAAACGCACCAATTGCAACAGTATGGGAAAGCTGGAATAACCCCGAGCATATCACGAAGTGGGCTTTTGCCTCACCTGATTGGCATACACCCTGGGCGAAGAACGATCTTCGTGTGGGAGGTAATTTCTCTTCCCGCATGGAAGCGAAAGATGGAAGTTTTGGTTTTGAATTTGGCGGCGTTTATGATGTGGTTACAACCAATGAACATATTGCCTACACAATGGGCGATGGACGAAAAGTAAACATTTATTTTACTGCTGAGGGTAACGGTACAAAAGTTGTTGAGAGCTTTGAAGCTGAAAGTGAAAACTCAATTGAAATGCAACAAGCGGGCTGGCAGGCAATACTCGATAATTTTAAAAACTATACAGAGCAGCTGTAAATAGAATTAGAAAAATAAGCAATCAGGGCTAAAGCTTTTGGTGGTGCAGCTTTCATAACCCCGAGTTTAAAACCGGAGTTAATTTCTAATGCTGTTTCCAATTGGCTTTAGCCCTTATTAATAGGACGGTAATGAAAAAATCAGAAGAGGTAAACCCTGTGAACCTAATATAAAGTAAACAACTATTCTGTTCTAATAATAGCTTTTCCTGTTGGAAACAGTAGTTGTATAAATCCAAATTCCTTATTCCAAAATATCATCGCCGTATCATTACTGTTGAATACTCCGTTTTTACTGCATTTTATAGGATAAACTTTCGAATAATTTTTTCCATTTACCAGCAAGCTATTAATTGGTTTCAATGAATCTACGCTGGTATAAGTAACATAATTACAGGCATTAATCAGTATGGTTCCGGGATAGTATGGTTCGTATTTTCCATACAATCGAATGTCAACAACAATTAATGAAGGAGATATTGATGAATTAAAAGTAACCTCATACTTTTCATAAAATTTAGTGCTATTACCAAAAATACTGGGAATTGGAACGAAATCCCGTAAGTATTGTGTTTGATTAAGTGAGTGGACAGTATTGTTACTATCAATCAATTTAATCTGTTGTCCTTGCGAGTAGCTTAAGAAATCTGATTCTTTTTCATTGAAAATTTTGCGTTCGGTCCTGTTCTTCTTACAGGAACAAATGAGTATTAAGCAAATAACTATGAGGCAATTCTTCATAACTTATGCATTACATAAAAATTAACACATATCTCCGTAGCATTAAACATTAGCTATGGTTAGTGTTAAATTACAAAAAAAAGCTGAGTTTTCTTTTTTAAGTGGTAATGTGTCTTTGAACAAATGCTATAGTTTAGCAATATGAAATTGATCATGAGAACAAAGTCATTTTATTTTTTGATCGCCGGTTTTATTTGCCTGGTTTTATTGCAAAGTGTAAACAGTAAAAAAGCAAAGCCAGTCCAACAAAAACAATTAATCACGGGTGCAGATCAAACTGAAAAATATCTTCCTTACTTAAAAGGAAAACGTATTGCGGTGTTGGCGAATCCTACCACTATCATCGGCCAACGTCATTTGGTTGATAGTCTTGTTTCATTAGGTGTAAATATTGTAAAAGTATTTGGCCCCGAACATGGGTTCAGAGGCAAAGCGAGTGCCGGTGTGAAAGTGAAAGATGAAAAAGATCCTGCAACAGGCGTCCCTGTTATTTCTTTATACGGTCCAAAACGTAAACCATCAAAAGAGGATATGGCGAATGTAGATCTGATGATCTTCGACATACAGGATGTTGGTTGCAGGTTTTATACATACATTAATGTACTCAGCCATATCATGGAAGCATGTGCTGAAAATAACAAAGAGTTGTTGATACTTGATCGTCCAAATCCTAATGGATATTTGGTTGATGGGCCAATTCTTGACATGAAATATAAATCAGGCATTGGCATGTTCCCTATACCTATTGCGCATGGCATGACCATTGCTGAATTTGCACAAATGATCAATGGGGAAGGTTGGTTGCCCAACAAAATGAAATGCAAACTCAAGATCATAAAAGTGGCGAATTACAATCACGATATGGAGTATACATTGCCTGTTGCTCCATCGCCCAACTTAAATACGCAGCAGGCAATCATGCTATATCCTTCTACTTGTTTGTTTGAAGGTGTGGCGCTCAATCATGGTCGTGGTACTTATTTTCCATTTACATTATTGGGTAGTCCGTTGTTGAAAGGGAAATATGAATTCTCTTTTACACCTGTTGGAATAAAGGGAATGGCAGAAACACCATTGCATATGAACAAAGAATGTTTTGGGCTTGATCTGCGTAAGTATGATATCAATCAACTGCGTAAAACAAAACGAATTAATGTACAATGGATGAAAGAATTGTACGCTGCCTTTCCTGATAAACCAAAATTCTTTGATCGGTCACAGAGTAACCAGATGGGTGATATTAATAAGCTTGTGGGTAATGCAGAATTTAAAGAACAGATCATCGCAGGGAAATCAGCTGCTGAAATTTATGCATCATGGGAGCCGGGCTTATCGAAGTATAAAACAATGCGCAAGAAATACTTGCTATATCCATAGTCATTCACTCATTTAATTGAAGGTTATGAAACAGATAAAAACGATTGCTTTTCTTTTGCTACTGTCATTACTGAACAGTTTTAGCATGTCTGCACAATCAAATATTACAGGTGCATGGAGCAGACAGGATGGATTATCAACAATTACACTCTTGTTCCAGGATGGATATTATTCTTATACAAAGTATGATGTAGCACACAAAGTTTTCAGTTTTACAAAAGGTGGTTCCTATACAGTTGCGGGCAACCAGCTTTCGATCAAATACCTTTTTCATACAGCAGAGAAAGATGTTGTAGGTACAAGTGAAACGATGAGTATGTCGGTCAGTCAAAAAACATTGGGGCTTATTGTTAATGGGGCAACCGAAACTTATAAACGAGTCGATGACAGTAAAAGTCAATTAGCAGGCCATTGGCTCATTACAGGTCGTATGAACAATGGTAACATGCAAACCATTACACCCGGGGCCAGACGAACAATTAAATTGCTGACCGGTACACGCTTTCAATGGATCGCCATTAATATAGAAACCAAAGAATTCTTCGGAACAGGCGGCGGCACTTACACATTTGTCAATGGCAAGTATACCGAGAACATTGAATTCTTTTCAAGAGACAGCACAAGGGTAGGTGCGTCGTTAAGTTTTGATGGAAAGGTAGAAGGTAACAACTGGCATCACTCAGGCCTCAGTTCCCGTGGTGAACCCATTCATGAGATCTGGACACGAGGATTGTAAAGAAAGCCGTTAGCCGATAGTTGTGAGTCATTAGTCAATGGAATCATCCCGATTCTCACTACATAGTTGCGTATACAGCAGCTGGTAGCTTTTCTCAACCGTTCATGTAATTAATATTTCCGAAATGCTTTGGTTTAATGACGCCCCTTATCTTTAAAGCTTTCCGGGCTTCATGTCCTTCATACCAATTCAATACAAACCATCCACGCATGAGAATTTTTGTCAGCATCATTATGATGTTTCTGTCTGTTGCATTGTTTGCACAGCAGCCGGCTGCTAAAAAAGGCAATTACGCTTTAGCTGCCCGTTTTTCACCAGAGAAAATTAATAAAATGTTATTCAGCACGTCGGTTGATCCGCATTGGCTGAAACTCACTGATCGTTTCTGGTATGTGTACGAAACACGTGAAGGAAAGACCTGGTACATTGTTGATGCAACAAAGGGTAGCAAACGTGCCATGTTCGATCATGCAAAGCTTGCAGCAGAGATCACGAAGATTGTAAAAGATCCATTTGATGCACAACACTTGCCAATTGAAAAACTGAAATTCACAAAAGATGAAAACAGTATTACGTTTGAAATCAAGAGTACCATTGATGAAGTAAAGAAAGATACTGCTGCAGCACGTACAGGTGGAAGAGGTGGAGCCCGTCCGGGAGCACCTGCAGCAACAGAGAAAAAAATATTCTATTTTGAATACAATCTCAACACAGCGGTATTAACTGAACTGAAGGATTATCAAAAACCGAAAGACCGATTAATGTGGGCCTCGTTCTCGCCCGATAAAAAATATGTTCTCTTCTCTAAAAAACATAACCTGTATTATATGGATAGTGCAAACTACCGTAAAGCACAGATCAAAGAAGAAGACAGTACCATTGTTGAGTACCAGTTAACAACTGATGGTGTTGAAGATTACGGTTATGGTGGTGGTTTCGGTAATGAAACCAATGTAGACAAGGAAAAAAATAAGGATAAGCGCAAATCAGTGTTTGTGATGTGGAGTCCGGATGGTAAACATTTTGTACTTACACGTACTGATAATCGAAAAGTAAAAGATCTCTGGGTAATCAACAACATTGCAGAACCACGTCCTACACTTGAAACCTACAAGTACCAGATGCCCGGCGAAAAAGAAGCGCCTATACGTGAGCTTTATATTTTCAATTTTGAAAGTAAAACATCAAAGAAAATTAATGCGGCTGCATTTAAAGACCAGGAGATCGCTGTATGGTCTTCTCCTTTAAAGCAAAGTCAACGTGATGAAGAAAACCGTGCTACTATCTGGCATGGCACCAACGAGAAGTTTTACATGTCACGTACAAGTCGTGATCTGAAACGTATTGACGCATGTGCTGTAAATGTAAGCAGCGGGTCTGTTACTCCGTTGATCGAAGAGCGCATGAACACTTATGTTGAAAATCGCAGACTTGGGTTGATAAATGCGGGTAAAGAATTAATTGAATGGAGTGAGCGTGATGGCTGGGCACATTTTTATTTGTATGATGAAAATGGCAAACTCAAAAACCAGATTACCAGTGGTGCTTTCCATTGCGAGGATATCGAAAGTATTGATGAAAAGAATCGTGTATTGTATTTCACGGCCAATGGTCGTGAACCAAATGAAGATCCATACTATCTGCATCTGTATCGTATCAATTTCGATGGTACAGGTTTGAAATTACTTACACGTGCCGGTTATGATAACAATGCAAGTATGGATGACAACATCCGCTACTTTGTAAATACTTATTCACGTGTGAACACTGTGCCGGTTTCGTTGTTGCAGGATAATAACGGCCGAACTATTATGGAACTGGAAAAAACAGATATGAGCGGTTTGCTTGAAGCTGGATATAAATTCCCGGAACCATTTAAAGTGAAAGCAGCAGATGGTATTACTGATCTGTATGGTGTCATGTACAAGCCATTTGATTTCGATAGCACAAAAACATATCCCATCATCGAATATGTTTATCCGGGTCCTCAAACAGAAGCGGTTAACAAAGCCTTTGGTCGTGGTATGGATCGTGTTGATCGTCTGGCGCAATTAGGTTTTGTGGTGATCACAGTTGGTAATCGTGGTGGTCATCCATCACGCAGTAAATGGTATCATAACTATGGCTATGGCAACCTGCGTGATTATGGTTTGGCTGATAAAAAAGCAGCGATCGAACAACTAAGCTATCGTCATAAATTTATTGATGCAAGTAAAGTGGGTATTCATGGGCATAGTGGTGGTGGTTTTATGAGTACTGCAGCGATGTTGGTATATCCTGATTTCTTTAAGGTGGCAGTAAGCAGCGCAGGTAACCATGAGAATAATATTTACAACCGTTGGTGGAGTGAGAAACATCACGGTGTAAAAGAACAGGTGAGTGATAAAGGTGATACCAGCTTTGTTTATTCAATTGAGCGTAATCCCGAATTAGCGAAGAACCTGAAAGGACGTTTGATGTTGAGTCATGGTGATATTGATAATAACGTACACCCTGCTAATACTATCCGCATGGCAAATGCATTGATCAAAGCGAATAAACGTTTCGAACTTGTTGTATTGCCTGGTCAGCGTCATGGTTATGGAACAATGACTGAATATTTCTTCTGGAAAATGTGCGATTATTTCTGCCGTTACTTGTTAGGCGATGATTCGCAGCCGGTAGATATGGAAGAAATGAACCGTGAAATTGAGCGTGGCGATCCCGGCAAATAAGCATACAATTGTCATAGAATTGAAAGGCGGTCAATATTAATTGACCGGCTTTTGTTTGTCTTGTCGGTTTTTTCGTTAAAATCATTGTCCAAACATTCAACATTTTAAAATTCATATACTATGGGTTTGTTTTTTTGGTAAATTAGTAAGCCGGGGTTAGTGTTGTTTGCCTGGGTTTACATTATGAAGATTCATCAACATGGAACTATTCGTACACATATGGTAACAGTGCTTACCGGCTTGTTTCTATGTTTATCTTCCAACGCACAAATTTGTCCCCCGAATATAGATTTTGAACGAGGTGATTTTGCTAACTGGACTGCGTACACTGGCTCAGTATCTGCAGGAAGTGGCACCAATACGATCACATTATCGCCTAACGGATTTCCGGGTGGTGGACAGCATGAAATGTTCAGCAGATCTCTTAATGCAACAGATCGAGATATGTTTGGAGGATTTCCGGTTGTATGTCCTAACGGTAGCGGCTACTCTGTTAAATTAGGAAATACAATGGGGGGCGCACAGGCAGAAGGACTCGCCTATGAGTTTACGATTCCTGCCAACATGAACAATTATTCAATTACCTATCATTATGCAGTAGTATTTGAAGGACCAAATCATCGCATAGAAGAACAGCCACGTCTTGAAATTGAAGTCTTGAATGTATCGGACAATAAAGTGATCGAATGTTCATCGTTTGAATTTATTCCATTTGGTAGTGGACTTCCAGGTTTTTTTGAAGCACCTGTAAGAGCAAATGAAAACACACCAGTTTGGGTTAAAGACTGGACGGCTGTAACCATCAACTTAAATGGGCAGGCTGGTAAAACCATTCGCTTATTTTTCAAAACAGCTGATTGTACTTTTGTTCGTCATTTTGGTTATGCATACATTGATGTTAATACAGAATGTACCGGCGAGTTTACAGGAGCTACATACTGCCCTAATGATACACTCGTGAATGTAGTTGCGCCATTCGGTTTCCAGGATTACAAGTGGTTCAACAGTAACTTTTCACAATTGTTAGGTAGCAGCCAGTATTTAGTATTACGTCCGCCATTCCCGACAGGTTCATTACTTGCTGTTGAAGTAACACCATTTAATGGATATGGCTGTAAGGATACTTTATATGCGAGATTGGTTGATACGCTTACATTAAAAGCCAATGCAGGGTCCGATACGGTTTACTGTGGTTCTGTCCCTATACTTATAGGGGAAAATCCAAAACCGGGTTTGACTTACCGTTGGTCGCCGGCAACGGGTTTATCCAATCCAAACATTGCCAACCCATTTGCAACGCCGGCATTTTCCACGCAATATGTAGTTACCGTGTTTAGTGGAGGTGGCGGATGTTTTAAAAGGGATACTGTTTTTGTTACTTCTACCTCGCCTGATACCACTTTGCAATTCCTCGGTTCAACAATGTTTTGCAGTACGTCGGCATCTGATAGTGCAGTATTGATTGTTTCGCCGGATGTGAATGTGCAGTGGTTCAGAGATGGTATTATATTATCAGGTGCAAATCAAAACCGATTGCGCTTAACAAAATCGGGCAGCTATTATGCTGTTGTAAAAAATGCTGATGGATGTGCATTAAATACACGGAGTGTTTCTGTAACAATTGAAGATCCCGTGCCCGGGCAAACCTATCCAATACAATATACGTTTCAAAATACAGCACTTCCATTGCAATCGAGGCCGATTGGTATAGAAGTAGCATGGCTGCCGCCGATTTATCTGAATAATGCTGACACAAGCTCTCCGGTTTTTGAGCGGGATAACATTGGCGATCAGTTATATCAAATACGAATGATCACAAGAGTAGGATGCGTTACTATAGATACTCAGCTTGTGAAAACAATTAAAGAAGTAACGGTGTACGTACCCAATGTGTTTACGCCTAATAATGATAATTTAAACGATCGTTTTTATCCCGTAACGGACGGTATCAAAACGATCTACTCGTTTAAAGTATTTAATCGTTGGGGCATGGAACTGTTCGACTGGCCTGTTGGTAGTCTTGGCTGGGATGGAACGTATAAAGGCATTCCACAGAATCCCGGGGCATATGTATGGCAGTTCAGCGGTATAGGTATTGATGGGAAAATTTATAACCGTAAAGGTATGCTCACCATCATCCGTTGATATTTCTTCACACAGCCAATCTCTTTTTATTCTTATTGATGATGCTTTAGTATGTTTGAAGCATTATTTCATTTATTGGAGTTACAGCTATCGGTACAATAAAAAATAACAAAGCACAGATGAAATACTTCTTATTTATTGCGATCAGTATTTTTCTCAACGCAAATGTATCTGCGCAAAATAATGCGGATAAAACATTTCCATTGGCTGATAGTTTAAGGGCAAATGGTTTGCTTGTACAAGTGAACGCACAACAGATCAACACACGAAAAGAAGTAAAAGCAGGTGTACAGAGTGGTGATGTGAAATTATTTATTGAAGCAAATAAGAAGGAAAAAGAGATCGTATTGAGTTTTCCTGAAACCGCAATTGTTGTTGCAAAAGGAATTAACGTGGAAGAAGACGATAAAGATGAACTGGAATGGGAATATGATCTTCCGGTAAACGAAGTTGTACAACTATATCTTGCTACGGCAAGTGACTCTGCTGCAAACTTCACACTGTACTCAGGGTATGTTTATTATTCCAAACAAAATAAATGGAAGCTGATCGGTACCTGTAAAATAAATGGCACATGGGGTGCTTTAAAATCAGCCTTAACTTTTATTTCAAATACTAAAAAACAACCAACAGCTTTGAGTATTCCGCAGGTTTGGGTACAACGGGGCAATGGCTCATTCGTTGAATTATCTGCAACAGCTGCTAAAGCACCAGTACTAGCACCATTCTCCAGTATTGACAGTGTGCAGCAGGCAGCAATTGATGAACAGCTTATTCAACAGGCCATCACATCAGGTAAGACAGATGCAAAACTCAAGGGGAATGATGTTTATTACACAATCATGAAAGAAGGCACAGGGCGTAACGTTTTAGTGACAGACACAGTGGTGGTTTACTACAAAGGTTATTTACTTGAAGATGGTTCAGTATTCGATCAAACAAAAGATAAGACTGCAACGTTCCCTCTAAGCCGCTTGATCCGTGGCTGGCAGCTGGCTGTACCTTACTGCAAAGTGGGGGGAAAGATCAAAATAGTGATACCATCAGGTCTTGCATATTCCATTCGCACAAGAGCTGCAAAAATTCCACCCAATAGCCCGCTAGTGTTTGAAGTTGAAGTGGTTGACGTAAAACCGCAGTTATAGTTATGAAAGCAGCAACAGTACAGGAAATTAAACAGGAGTTAGTAAATCTGCCGCAAGCAAAAGTAACAGAGCTTTGTTTGCGGCTGGCACGTTTCAAAAAAGAGAACAAAGAATTACTTACTTATCTTTTATTTGAAGCTGATGATACTGCTTTATACATCAAACATGTGAATGAAGAAGTAGATGAGATGTTTGAAGAGATCAATAAAAGCAACGTGTATTTTGTAAAGAAGACGCTACGAAAAATCGCAAGGACTGCTGCCAAATATATTCGTTACAGCGGCAATGAAACAGTAGAAGCCGAAGTGCTGATTCATTTATGCACCAGAATAAATGAGCTTGGTACTGCAATTAACAGCAATACTATCATCAGCAATATATACAAAGCGCAATTGAAGAAGATCAATAAAGCCATTGCATCAATGCATGAAGATCTGCAATACGATTATATAAAAGCAGTGAAAAAGCTTGAGGGGAACTGATCAGATCTGTATTTCAAATTCCCACACTGTTCTGTAAGTGCCGTGTTGCTCCACATAAGTTAAGAATGCTCCGTAAAATGTATCTGCACCTATGGTTGCACTATCACCAATCACAAAGAGTTTTTCCTTGGCTCTTGTCATTGCCACATTCATACGACGGTAATCTTTTAAGAAGCCAATAACGCCATCTTCATTACTTCGTACTAATGATACAATAATGTTTTCTTTTTCCTGCCCCTGGAAGCTGTCAATAGTGCTGATGCGCATGCCATTTGGCAATTGTTCTTTTGCAGCCAACACTTGACCCGAATAAGGTGAAATAAAAGCAGTATGAACGGGATCGAACTGTTCCTGTTCCAATAATTGACGAACAATGTTTAGCTCGCCTTCATTTTGTAAACTCACACCATCCGGTCCATGTGTTTCATTATAACCTGAACCTGCGGTATCAATGAATGTTAAATGTACTCCGGTGTTTTGCAAATGCTCAGCAGTATGCAAAAGGTCCTTATAAAAATAACTGCTGCTGAAACCTGCAATGGCTTTGCGCATACGGTATTGAATATTCAGCAACGAAACTGCTGCTGTCTTTTCAATAGCTGCTTCTAAAACTGATCGATTGAAGCCAAGCACTGCTGCTTCATTACTCAACACAGTAGGAGGTAACTGCCAATGATCACCCGCCAATACGATCTTTTCGGCCATTGGGAAAATGCACCAGGCCAATGGCTCAATACATTGCCCTGCTTCATCGATTACCAGCGTGTGAAATGATTGTTTCAGATCAGCATCATACAATCCAATAGGCGTTCCTGCAATCACTTGTGCTTCTGCAAATAATTTTTCTTCGTTATAATGCTGCAGTTTTTTTATTTCAGTTCGTATATTTTTTACTTCTTTAAATAACAGGCTTCGTTGTTCACGTTCAGACTTTCCAAAACTCCGTTTGTATTTCAGTGCCATCTTCCTGAATTCTTCGGCACGGATTTTTAGTTGCTTGATCTCTTTTAATGCGCTGCTGTTATTGAGTTTGCCTTCAGGCGTATGTTTATAGATCAGCTCATCCACTTTACTTGTATTGCCTACTCGTAACAGGTTAATGCCTTGCTGCAATAATCCTTTTGCTAAATGATCAACAGCAGTATTGCTTGGTGCCGATACCAAAACTTTTTCACCTTGCTGCACCAATTGTACAATAGCTTCAATAAGTGTGGTTGTTTTGCCGGTACCGGGAGGGCCATGCACAATACAAAGCTGTTCATTGGCAATAATGTTTGCAATTGCCTGCTGCTGACTTTCATTCAGCTTCTTATTCCTGAATTGAATGTTAGCGGTATGTTGTTGAATTGTTGAATGGGTAGCAGTTGAAGTGTTATGCAGCTGTTCAAATAAACTATAGAGCGGTTTATTATTCTCCAAACCCTGCAATGTTTTTTTCATGATACTCGTTGTGCGTGTATCAGGAGCGAGTTTGATACCTACACCATTGTCTTCAATCCAATCAGGAAAGTCAGGAGCAAACAAACGGAACTCGCCATTCTTTCCCTCAAGATTTAATAAAACTCCTTTCACCGGTTCTTCACCCGAAATAAAACATTCAATTGCTGCTCCATCCCTGAACATATTTGCTTCAGGTGGGAAACTTAATTTGAAACTTATTTCAGGATAATCTGCATAGCCAAAGCTTCTGCGTGTAACAATAATGGGATGTAAGGCAAGGCCTTCGGCTTTCAGTTGTTTTAATGTATGCACTTGATCAAGCTGGTAACGGTTTGCCTGCTCGTTCTCTTCGAGATCAATACACTTTAAAAATGTTGCTATTTGCGGATGCATAGTTTCTTTCAGATTATTTGTCCGCTGTCCATGTTTCAAAACCTTTGAACCAACTACTATTCCAGTATTTATAACGGGGAATGATGTTAGCTTTTAAGCGACGCACAAAATCAGTATAGTTTTTTTGCGCCGGTTGGCTCCATAAGCTTTCACTTACTGCGGTCATACGAGGGAATATCATATAATCAACTTTTGTACTCCATTCCATATACTCGGTCCAAACGTTTGCTTGTCCACCAAGAATTTTATGCGCCAATCCCTTTTGTTTGATGGATGCAGGAACAAGATCATAATTATACACCGCCTGTAACGGATTGTAACCATGGATCGCTAAACTGTCTTTAGGATCTTTGCTTTGAAAATGATCGAAGTAATAAGGTTTGCCGGGTGTCATGATCACATTGAAACCTTTGCCTGCTGCTTCAATTGCTTTTGCATCGTTCGCCCAATTCATCACAATGGTTGATGTATCAAGTTTTCCTTCCATGATCTCGTGCCAGCCAATTACCTTTTTCTTTTTTTCTTTCAGGTATTTACTCACCTGTTCAATAAAATAAGTTTGTAGTGCTACTTCATCTTTCAGCTTATTGTCTTTGATGAATTGTTGTGTGGCTGCACTTTGCTTCCACCACATTTTACTGCACTCATCTCCGCCAACATGAATATAGGGCGATGGAAACAGATCAGCTATTTCATGAAACACAGTACGTAAAAAAGTAAATGTTGCCGGGTTAGGTGCAAGCACATTGTTTACCCGGTTGTACATACCCCATGTTGCTGCAACGCCCCATTTATTATTAGGATCTGTACTGAATTCGGGATAGGCAGTGATAGTTGCACGACTATGTCCTGGTATATCAATTTCAGGTATGATGGTAATGCCACGCACAGTTGCATAAGCAATGATCTCTTTCACTTCGGCTCTCGTATAATAACCACCATAACGTTTATGTTCGTAACGTGCAGGTGTATCTTTAAAATGACCAATGAGTGTAGAATCTCTCCATGAACCAACGCTGTTCAGTTTAGGATAAGAAAGTATTTCAATGCGCCAGCCCTGGTCATCTGTTAAATGCCAATGAAATGTATTGAACTTGTGAAAGGTGAGATAGTCAATATATTTCTTAATGTAATCCAACGGAAACATATGACGCACTACATCGAGGTGCATGCCACGATAAGCAAAACGAGGATAGTCAATAATGCGACCGGCAGGTAAACTTACTTCGGCTGTTTTTTGCAGTGGTAATAATTGAAACAAGGTCTGCATGCCATTCATCACACCACGAACAGATATTGCTTTGATCACTACCTGTTGTTGTTGAATCGTCAGTTCATACATTTCTTCTTTTGTAATAACAGATGCATCGTATTGCAAAACTATAGAAGCTTTGGTTTTACCTGTTTTAGATAGCTGAAGGTTTGTTTGCAATCCACATTGTTGCAATAACTGCTGCTGCAGGTAATTTGCCTGGTCTTTAAATCTGCTATCAAATTCAATCGTAGCATTTGTTTTTAATGCCACAGTGCCTGAAGCGAATGCTTCTGTCTTTACAGGCTTCGGAACAATATTGTTCAACTGTTGGGCTGCGGTGTTCGTGGCAATAAAAAGAAACAGTAAACTAAAAACACGTAAACGTAAATGTTGCATTCGGCAAAGATAAGAACTCGATCAAATGCAATAAGCCGCTATCTGTTAAAACGGAATAACCGTTAACTCAACAGCAATAGCCAGTAACTAAGTTGGGTGCTGATATAGATTTACCAGCGTAATAGTTTTACATAGATAAAGAAACAAAGTACGAAAGTGTATTTATTTCAGTTCAACCAAAAACTAAAACTATTTACAATGAAAGCAATTTATGGATCAGTTTTTTGCTTGCTGGTTACAATACAAATGCAGGCGCACACTATACAACCAGACACTTCCGGGAAAGGAAAGAGTAAAGGAAATGTTGAATATGGCTGGAAGGTGGAAGCAGGTGAAGCTTTTTCAAGCATGTCGATCTCTGATGTGTCGGAACGAACAACTCTCAGCCCTAAGTTGTCATTTCGTGCCGGCGTTTCATTTATAGCTGATGATTTTCGTGTTGGCCGCTTGATTGTTAGTGCACAATATCAAGAGGGAGGTTTAAAGGTTACAACAAAGGGTGTTGAAGACGGGCTTCTCATGCTACGCTATCTGAATATTCCTGTGCAATATCATTTTTATATCGGCCGCTCAAAACGTTTGTTTGCAGGAGGCGGCGGATATATTGCAGCATTACTATCACACAGTACTGAACAGATGAGTTTGAATTTTGAAAAATATAAAAACTATGATGCAGGTGCATTGTTAACTGCAGGTTACCGCTTAACTCCCCGTATTCTTTTAGAGGGAGGAGTACAAAGAGGTTTTGTAGATGTTGATGTATCAGAAGCACGACGTTCTTCAAGAAACGGAATGGCTTTTCTATTGCTGAGTTTTACAATGGGCTCTTCCACATCAGGTCATATAAAACAGGCAACACTCACCTGTCGTAAATCAGGAAGTGATAAATAAAATTTTGCTGGTTTCTGGTTAATTCGGGGCAGGATTTATTCCTGCCTTTTCTTATTTGAGGATGGCGTAATTAACCCCGCAGATTGTCGTTATTCCACCTTTTATTCATTGCAGAATGGCTTTATGTTTGATGTGGTTAAGCAAATCAATAAAACTACATCATCATGCAAAAGATCACTCCGTTTTTATGGTTCGATGGTAATGCTGAAGAGGCCATGGATTTCTATTTTTCTGTCTTCAAGAATTCAAAGAAAATTTCAACCATGCCTGGTCCTGGCGGTTCTGTAATGGGAGTTACATTTGAACTGGAAGGATTGGAATTCCATGGATTGAATGCAGGGCCAATGTTTAAGTTCAACGAAGCTGTTTCGTTTTTTGTGAAGTCGGATACACAAGAGGAGATAGATTATTATTGGGAAAAACTTACAGCCGATGGTGGAGAAGAAAGCATGTGCGGCTGGCTGAAAGATAAATTTGGTTTAAGCTGGCAGATCGTTCCACCAATTCTTGGTAAATTACTAGGCGATCCTGATCGGGAGAAAGCGGGCCGTGTTATGCAGGCCATGATGCAGATGAAGAAGATCATTATTGCTGATCTGGAAAATGCATAATCACAGAAATAATTATGGCAAAAGCGGCTGTTAAAAAATCATCACCTGTAAAGGAAGAAAAATTTACTGCAAAACTGTTTATAGAGCGATTAAAAGCAATGCAGTCTGATGTAGAGTTGAAAAAGATACAACGCTATTTCAAAAGTGCTGAAGGCGATTATGGTTATGGTGATCAGTTTATAGGAGTAAAGATGGGTGATCTTTTTAAGCTCGCCATTTCATTTGCAGGTTTGCCCATTACTGAAATTGAAAAGTTACTTGATAGTCCCATTCATGAAGTAAGGGCAGGGGCGATCAGCATTATGGATAAAGAATCACGCAGTAAAAAAATAACACCCGAACGTTTGAAATCTTTTTTTGAACTCTATATCGGCAAACACGACCGTGTGAATAATTGGGACCTGGTTGATCTTGGTTGCTTGTACATGACGGGCAGTTATCTTTTTGATAAGCCAAGAAAGATCCTTTACAAATTGGTTCGTTCAAAAAATATGTGGGAACGACGCACAGCTATTTTAAGCACCTGTTATTTCATCAGGCAAAATGATCTTGATGATACCTACAAACTTGCGGAAGAATTGTTGAAAGACAAAGAAGACCTCGTGCATAAAGCAGCAGGATGGATGTTGCGATTTGCAGGGGATAAAGACAAAAAAAGGTTGCTCAGTTTTCTTGATAAACATGCGTCCATTATGCCACGTGTAATGTTACGTAATTCAATTGAGAAAATGAGTAAAAAACAAAAAACACATTACATGGCACTCAAGTAAAATTGAGTTAACCGTGTTTTTAAATCATGTAGATTTATTGCTATAAAACCATTCATCATGCCAAGAAAAACCAATTGGCCAGAAGCCATTAAACCTTTATTGAAGAAATACAAAGGCAAACAACATCCGCTGGAGTATAAAAATACTTACCAGTTAGTCGTGATGGTAGTACTATCTGCACAGGATTCTGACAGGAATATTAATAGTCTTGCACCAAAACTCTTTGAAGCATATCCCAACATGCAGGCTTTGACAAAAGCAACAGAAGAAACCTTATTTCCTTTCATAAGCAAGGTTCGGAATTTTGGCAACAAAGCAAAATGGCTCACTGGAATTGCAAGTAAAATAAAAAAGAACACTAATATTCCTGAAACGATTGATGAGTTGGTTGAGTTGCCTGGTATTGGCCGTAAATCTGCCTGCGTTATTCTCCGTGAAAGTGGTAAACCTGCTGAAGGTGTTATTGTTGATCTGCATGTGGTGCGTGTTGCTCCAAGACTTGTTATTGCAACCGGCACCGATCCTAAGAAAATTGAAAAACAGATCATGGAAGTGTTGCCGCAGAAAGATTGGGATGCAGGTATGGCGATGTCTTTTTTAGGACGGGAAATCTGCCGGCCAAAACCGAATTGTGAGAAATGTTTGATGACAAAGGTTTGTGAATATTATAAAGCCAACAGCTAAACCCAATTTGTAAAATCAGGCTGTTGGTTGTAATATTGGGCTGCAGCAGATAGACTTGTTCGATCACTGCAAATGAAAAAAGCCCATCCTTAAAATGGAAAACCAAAAACCATCCTTTAACCGCCGTAAATTTTTAACCAATGCCGCAAAAATTGCAGGCGTTGGTGCTGCAGGTTATATCTACATCAGGGGTTGTAATACCGATGATAAAGCGGTAGTTGTTCCTCCTCCAATTATTCAACACGAATTTCTTACTCAGCCTTATTTACATACGCTGAATAATAAGCAGATGTATATCCGCTGGATCAGCAATCGCAACTGTTACAGTTGGGTGGAGTATGGTGAAACAGCTACACTTGATAAAAAAGTTCATGCCGTAGCAGATGGATTGGTGAATTCAAATAACCGTGTGCATGAAATTGTTTTGGAAAACCTTGTTCCGGGTAAAACCTATAACTACCGTGTTGCTTCAAAAGAGATCAGGCGCTGGGATGAAGATATTGCGGTGTTTGGCGAAACCATCTTTAGTAAAACATACAGCTTCAAAACAATTACTGATGATGCAAGTGAAGTGAATCTTCTTGTGTTAAATGATCTGCACGATACACCGTCATCATTTCCGCATTTGCTAAAACTGAACGGTAACAATCCTTATGATCTTGTTTTTCTCAATGGCGATATGTTCAACTATCAAACAGGAGAAGCACAGATCATCAATCATCTTATCACGCCTTGTACAAACGGGTTTGCTATACAGAAGCCATTGTTATTTGTAAGAGGTAACCATGAAGTGCGTGGTCCCTTTGCACATCAACTGAAAGATTATTTTTCTTATCCGCAGGGATATTATTTTCATTTTCAATGCGGACCTGTATTCGCCATTGCACTTGATACGGGAGAAGATAAAGAAGATGATAAACCAGTATATGCAGGGCTTGCAGCCTTTGATGCTTTCAGGGAAAAGCAAGCAGTGTGGATGGAAAAGTTAATGCAATCAGAAGCTTACAGAAATGCACGTTATAAAGTTGTGTTCATGCATATTCCGCCGTTTTACTCAAACGATGCGCATGGAAGCATGCATAGCCGGAAATTATTTTCTCCACTCTTTGATAAATACAAAGTTGATCTTGTTGTTTGCGGCCACACACATGTGCATGGTGTACATCCACCGGTGAAAGGTGAGCATGATTACCCCATTATTATTGGTGGTGGGCCAAAGCCTGGTACAAGAACATTAATGAAGATCAATGCCAATCAGCAACAATTGAATGTTCAAATGCTTGATGATGCAGGTAAAGAAGTGGGCACTTACATTATAACATAACCGGAGCTTTTGCAAGCCCCGGTTAATTGGCACTAATTAAAATTTTGTTCATCAGCACTCGGGCCATAGCTTCCGGGAATTGGGATGTCAAGTAGCCGGAGATATACGCCCAGCTGTGCACGATGGTGTACTACCTGGCAAAAACACTGGCGCAAAAAATCACGTTTTAGTTCGTCGCTGTAAATTGTTTCGCCGCTGCGTAATACCCAACGGTCTGTTAACTGTTCGTCAGTTGCTTGTGCCAATGCGTTTTCACCTTCTGTCAGCGATTGTTGAAAATAGCCCATCAGATCCTGTTCATTTGTAAGTGCTACAGGTTGGTAAGGATTAACTGCAAAATCCAATTCTTTTGTGTTTAATACAAGATTCACCCATGATGGTAACTCCGCTACGTGTGTGGCCAGTTGTTTCAACGTCATGCTTTTTTGGTGCGGCTGCCAATGGAAAAGATCGGCTGGTACACGCTCCAGCATTTTACGGGTTGTTACTGCTTCTTGTTTCAATTCATTGAGAAATGATTCGGTAAATGTCATGATGTTTTGATTTTGATACACAAAACAACAATCGCCCGCTGACAACCCTATGGCAGTGTGTTTTCTGGTCTCAAAAAAATTAATAATTCACCGGTAGTTGCTTCATGAATTCAGAAATGCTGATATGGTCTTTTTTCTGAAAAGGCTGGTCAGATACTTGCAGACTTTTGATGCGCATCAACTTAAAATCACGGTAATCTTTTCTTAAATAGCACCAGCCGATCAGATGCCAACTGAATGCATAATAAATGAGACCAATGGGTTCTAGCTTCCGTTTACTGCTCTCTTCTTTGGCATTTGTATAATCGAGATGAATGATTGTTTTATTGGTGATGGCCGCCTGCAATTGCGAAAGGTATTCAAAGTTCATTTGAAGGTTCGGGTGCATTTGCATGCGAATGCTGTTATCGAGAAAATCCAGTTTTTCTTTTTGTGTGGATCGGAGAACAGCCTTTACTTTATTCAATGCAGACGAGTAGTACTTCTGTATTGATTTATCTGCAAAACCATATACCAGCGATTCTGTCAGTAACAATGCATTTGCTTCTTCACTGCTGAAAGCAACAGGTGGTAGAAAATAACCCTGCACCACAAAGTAACCACGGTTCGGTTCAAAGCTCACCGGTATGCCCAACTCCACCAATGCTTTTACATCACGGTAAACAGTACGTACGCTGATGTTGTATTTGTCAGCTATCTTTTCTGCCGCAACATATTTTTTCGATTGCAGCAGTGTAACAATTCCTAAAAGGCGATCCATGCGGTTCATATGGTAAAGTAAATGGATTTTTCAATTCCGTAAAAAAATCAATACCCGTTGTTGTATTACTGAAAAATGAGTTTATTTATAGAATGAAACATCTCCTGTTATTGCATGGCGCTATCGGCTCGAAAGATCAACTGCTACCATTGGCTGATTTATTGAAGAATGATTTTAGTGTTCATCTTTTCAACTTCAGTGGACATGGCAGCAAACCCTTTGCTCAAGAACCTTTTTCAATAGAAGCATTTGCAAATGAAGTAGGAGAATATCTTTCAACGCATAAAATACAACAGGCATCTGTATTTGGTTACAGCATGGGCGGTTATGTAGCTTTGTATCTTGCTAAGCAACAGCCACAACTACTCAGTGAAATTGTAACACTTGCTACAAAATTTCAGTGGGATGAAACAGTAGCCGCAAAAGAAGCTGGTATGTTGAACACAGAAATCATTCTAGAAAAAGTACCGGTATTTGCTGAGCAGTTACAACAACGACATGCACCTAACGATTGGAAACTTGTGTTGGAACAAACAAAAGCTATGCTGCTGCAAATGGGAAAAGAAAACCCACTTCAATTAAACGATTATACAACTATTGAACAGCCAGTACTTTTATTACTTGGTGATAATGATAAAATGGTGACCAGAGAAGAAACCGAAGCTGTACAAAAAGCAATACCCAACAGTCATTTTCAACTGCTCGAACAAACAGCCCATCCAATTGAAAAAGTAAACATTGCTGTGTTGGCAGGTATTATTCGTAAATTCTGTAAAACAAATGAAAGATGATCAGAGTTGCTACAGAAAAAGATTACCCGCATTTAGTTGATTTGTGGGAACAGTCGGTTAGAGCCACGCATCATTTTTTGCCAGAAGATTATTTGCAGGAAATAAAACTCATGCTGCCTGCAATCTTTCCAGCAGTTCCTGTCTACGTTTATGAAGATGATGCAAAACAGCTTCTTGGGTTTACAGGTGTTGCTGATGGTAAAATTGAAATGCTCTTTCTTCGTCCCGAAGCAAGAGGAAAGGGCATTGGTAAAATTCTGTTGCACTATTCTATGTATATCCTCGGTGCATACGAGTTGGATGTGAATGAACAAAATGAACAAGCTGTTGGATTTTATCAGCACATGGGTTTCACCGTTATTGAACGAAAAGAAACAGATGGGTTGGGCAGACCGTTTCCATTGCTCAGCATGAAATACATGCAATAGAAGCACGTTCAGTAATACTTCTTTATCCTCTTTTTGTTTTGATGGAATCTTGGTTTAGCTTAGCGTTTATTCCATCAGCAATACAATAATGAGCATTCAACCACCCGATATCAGAACAGTGCAGGTAACACGCTATGTTACGCCCTTGCGAGAAGGTGGTTCATTGCCTGCCATTGCCGAAGCTGATGATGGATTTTTGTATGTCTTGAAATTTCGTGGCGCAGGGCAGGGAACAAAAGCTTTGATCGCTGATGTGATTGGTGCTGAAATTGCAAGGGCAATTGGTTTGAAAGTTCCTGAGCTGGTTTTTGCTGAACTGGATGAAGCCTTTGGCCGCATGGAACCCGATGAAGAGATTCAAGATCTCTTACGTGCAAGTGAAGGGTTGAATCTTGGTCTGCATTATTTATCAGGCGCTATTACATATGATCCTGCTGTTGCAAAAATTGATGCAGCCACTGCATCAAAAATTGTTTGGCTCGATGCATTGCTTACCAATGTTGATCGTACAGCACGCAATACAAACATGCTTACCTGGCGAAATGAATTGTGGATGATCGATCATGGTGCTTCACTGTATTTTCATCATTCAGGCTTTAACTGGGAAGAACAGGCATTACGACCTTTTGTACAGATCAAAGATCATGTGTTATTGCCACAGGCAACGAATATTGAAGAAACAGATTCATTATTTAAAAAGATATTGGTTCCTGAACGTATACAGGCAATCGTTTCCGTATTGCCCGACACATGGTTGAGGGACGAAGAAGGAAAACTTTCTGCTGATGAGATAAGAAATGTTTATTATCAATTTCTAACAACAAGAATTGCACATTCATCCAATTTTGTAAACGAAGCGATCAATGCAGGAAAAGTTCACATTTGAGTATGCTATCATACGTGTGGTGCCACGTGTGGAACGGGAGGAATTCCTGAATGTGGGTGTTATTGTATTCTGCAAACGACCTGCCTTTCTTGAAATGAAATATGTGTTGGATGAAAAGAGGATACTGGCACTGTATCCAAAAATTGATCTTGAAGATGTACGTCAGCACCTGCAGGCATTTGAGCAGATCAGCAAAGGAAATAAGGACGCCGGCCCTATTGCCTTGCTCGATCATGCAGCAAGATTTCGTTGGCTCACAGCAAAGCGAAGTACTGTTGTGCAAACATCGGCAGTGCATCCCGGTATCTGCATTGATGCAGAAAAAACAGTGGAGAAACTCCTTCAACAATTAGTGGCAAGTTAAACGATACGCAATGATTGTAGTAAAAGGAAAAACAATTGATGGGCAAACACGCTGCACACATTATCATTCCCCGCTTGATGTTATTGCCATTAAGTTTAAATGCTGTAATACTTACTATCCCTGCTTTTATTGCCATGAAGAAACCGCCGGACATAAAGCTGAAGTATGGAACAAAAATGAATTTGATACCAAGGCTATTCTTTGCGGAGTATGCCAGCAGGAAATGACCATCAACCAATATCAACACAGCAATTATCAATGCCCTGATTGCAGTACAAGCTTCAACCCCAAGTGCAGCAATCATAATCACCTCTATTTCGAAGTATAACCAGTGTACTCTTTTCCAAATGCTAAAAATGGATGTTAATCAGTTGAAAAAATAACATTCGTCATTACCTGCCTATTTCAGATTTTGGACTTTTATACCTGTTATTCAACACACAATTCTTAAACGATTTAATGTAAGTAATATGAAAAAAGAGTATTGGATCAACGTAAAACACGTTGATAACAGGCTGGTTATATTCCTGAACGGCGAAACGGTTTGGGACAGTGGTATTGTGCATGGTGATCCTGAGATCAACCAATTCATCAACATCACTGATCTCCTGCACGAACATCCTGAATACAGCAGCGAGCTGATCTTTGAAGGGTTTAACGATACCTATAATTCTAACGGTGTTGATGATCAATTGAACCCATGGCATTTTCAATACAGGGTGTTTGCAAAAACCATTGATGAAAATGGCAAGGTAGTTCGTGAAATAGATCTCATAAGGCCTTATAATGAGCGACATCTTTCCAATCCCAACATAAAAGCCATTGATAACAGCTATCAACTAGCAATGAAGGAACAGGAATTTAAAGTGATCTCACATTCACTGGCTCAACGTTACAGTCAGTAAGGATCGTTCAAACAGTTTGCTGTATTAAGCTTATGTTCTATTTTCGGGCATGGCTTTTCTGGAGGTAAATGCTTTGTATAAAAAGGAGGGAGATACGGATGCAGTGAATGGCATCAGTTTTACACAAACCGCTTTTCAAAAAATTGGTATTGCGGGCGAAACAGGATCGGGCAAAACAACACTGCTGAAAATGATTGCAGGGTTGGCTCAACCCGATGCAGGTGAAGTTTATTTTAATGATGAAAAAGTGTTAGGCCCATGGGAGCAACTTATTCCTGGTCACAAAGGCATTGGTTATTTATCTCAACATTTTGAACTCCGGAATAATTACTGGGTGGGCGATTTTTTAGAGATGGCCAATAAGCTCACGCCGGAGCAAGCCATGCAGATCTATACTGTTTGCCAGGTTGAGCATTTACTTAGGAGAAGAACACATCAACTTTCAGGTGGCGAAAAGCAACGCATTGCACTGGCAAGACTACTTACCGGTTCACCAAAACTTTTGATATTGGATGAACCGTTCTCCAATCTCGATTTTCTGCATAAACAAACCATGAAAGAAGTGATTCATGATCTTGGGGATGAACTTGGTATTAGTTGCATTATGGTTAGTCATGAACCTGCTGATCTGCTTTCATGGGCCGATGCGTTATTGTTAATGAAAGATGGAAAGATCATTCAGCAGGGTAATCCACAACAAGTATATCTGCAACCGGTGAATGAATATGCGGCAGGTTTATTAGGCGATTATAGTTTGGTTGATACTTCTGTGCTTCATATCAGCAATGCATCAACACAACAAAAATTATTTCTGCGTCCACATCAGCTACAAGTTAGTAAGAATGGAATTGGCTCATTTAGCGGAACGGTAGAAGCAGTGCATTATCGTGGAGCATACCAGTTACTGCAAATAAGTTTGCAACAGCAACAGTTTTTTATTTTAAGTACCGACCGTTTACCACAACGGGGAGAGGTGTTGAGTTTTAATATCAATCTGCAGGATCGTTGGTTAATTTGAGTTGATATTATGAACTGTTTCTAACAAAAAAGGTATCGCATATGCGATACCTTTTATATTTTAATAAAGGAGTTTATTATACTACCTGTTTCACATTGATTGCACTTGCACCTTTATGTGTCATCTCCACTTCAAAACTCACTTTGTTATTTTCTTTGATCGCTTCTTTCAAACCATTCACATGCACAAATACACTTTCCTGTGTTTGAAGATCTTTAATAAAACCATATCCTTTTGATTCATTAAAGAAGGTAACAATACCTGTTCTGATTAGATCTGCCGGATCAACGGGAGCTTGCTTTGGCACACCAATCTCTATATCTTCAAGCTTTACTTTTTTAACACGGCTTAAGTCAGGAGGGGTAGCTGAGATGTTCCCATTCTCATCTACATACGCAAGCATATCATCAAGCGTTTTTGTTTTTGAATTTTCTTTACGCTCTTGTTTGCGTTCTTCTTTTTCCTTTTTTGTTTGTTGTTTTTTCTTTTCTCTTTCTTTTTTGTTCCAAGTATCAGCCATACGTGTAAATGATTTAATAATAAAAGAATCCCCGTTGCCGGAATTGCCAAAAAGTTCTGAGAAAAAGGGATTGTAATTTCTGAAGACTGGTTAAAGGTACGATTTTACTGCCGATCAATCAGCGAAAACTATGTGTTGCATCATTCACTTATGCTAATTGTGGAAAAAGTCTGCGATTGAGCACTTTTAAAATAAATGCCTACGTTGGCCAAAAAAAGGGTAGATTTGCATTTCTTATTGTTATCTCTCCCTGTTTGTGTAGTAGTTACCCTCCTCAAATATGTGATATGTTAACCTAAGGCAGATAATGTATCAAATCCTTTTTTGATAGCCTTATCACATTTTTAAACTAAAAAATTTTTACGTGTTATTTAACGAATTACAGCTCATTGAGCCTGTATTACAGGCATTGAGCAAAGAAGGCTACAGCAGCCCAACACCAATCCAGGAAAAAGCCATCCCCGCCATTTTACAACAACGAGATTTGTTGGGATGTGCGCAAACCGGTACCGGAAAAACAGCCGCATTTACCATTCCTGTTTTACAGCTCATGCATCTTGAGCAACAGCAATCTGGTAAAAAGCAACCGCAATTGCAAACGCTTGTTCTTACACCCACAAGAGAACTGGCCATCCAGATCGGTGAGAGTGTACATGCATATGGTCATTTTCTCAACATTAAACACCAGGTGATCTTTGGCGGTGTGCCGCAATACAGCCAGGTGCAGAATATCAGACGTGGTGTTGATATTATCGTAGCTACACCAGGTCGTTTACTCGATCTGATGCAGCAAGGTCATATCAATCTAAACAACATCAAATACTTTGTATTGGATGAAGCTGATCGTATGCTCGATATGGGTTTTGTGCATGATGTAAAACGCATCATTGCCAAATTACCTGCAAAGCGTCAAACATTATTTTTCTCGGCAACCATGCCTCCGGAAATTCAACAGTTAGCATCTATGTTGCTTACAAATCCTGTAAAGGTGGAAGTAACACCGGTGTCGTCTACTGTAGAAATCATTCAGCAATCGGTTTATTATGTTGAGAAGCAGAATAAACTTCCCTTGATGGTGCAATTGCTGAAAGATGAAAAAATTGAATCAGTATTAGTGTTTACGCAAATGAAACATGCTGCTGATAAGTTAGCGAAGAACCTGAATAATGCAGGTATTCGTACCGAAGCTATTCATGGAAACAAATCGCAGAATGCAAGACAAAATGCATTAAGCAATTTCAAGAAGCGTAAAACACGTGTGCTTGTTGCAACAGATATTGCTGCACGTGGTATTGATATTGATGAGTTAACGCATGTATTCAACTTCGAGTTACCAAACGTACCTGAAACTTATGTACACCGTATTGGTCGTACAGGAAGGGCAGGAGCAAGTGGCGTTGCCATTTCGTTTTGTGATTGGAGTGAGAAAACATTCCTTACCGATATTCAGAAACTGATCAAGAAGCAAATTGATGTTGTAAAAGATCATCCGTTTGATATCAGCTTTATGCATAACTCACCTGTGGCAGCATCAACCGGTTCAGCACCTGTGAGTACTATCAGAAGTGCGGGTGGTGGTCGCCGTTATGGAAAAACGTTTTCACAACGTTGAGCATAAAAATCAGTAACGGTAGCAGACAGCATTAATATTCATGCCTGCCCCAACAGAGGCAAACATAATTACATCACCGGTCGAAAGCCGGTGATTTTTTATTTCTTCCTTGCGAACAAGATCAAGCAATGTTGGAATAGTTGCAACTGAACTATTGCCCAGCCAATGAATACTCATCGGCATTACATGTTCAGCAGGCGTTGGTATATTGTATAGTTTATACAGGCGGCTGATGATGCCTTCATCCATTTTTTCATTGGCCTGGTGAATGAAAACTTTTTTAAGATCCGAAATAGCGACACCACTTTTGTCTAAACAGTCTTTCATGGCAGCAGGCACATGCTTCATGGCATATTCATACACTTTTCTTCCCTTCATTTTAATGTAACGTACATGTGGATCACTGTCCGGGTAAAAGGATGGCCCCATGTTGATATAATCAACTTCTTCCATTGAATGTGTTTGCACAGATGCGCTGAGAATGCCAGCACCGTCTTCAGTCGTTTCTTTATATTCCAATACAGCTGCACCTGCGCCATCGCTGAAGATCATGCTGTCACGATCATACACATCAATCACTCTTGATAGTGTTTCGGCACCAACGATCAAGGCTTTATTAGCAATACCAGCTTTAAAAAAAGCATCGGCTTGTATTACTCCCTGCAGCCAGCCTGGACAACCAAACAGCACATCATATGCAACGCAGTTAGGATTTTTAATACCCAGTTTATGTTTGATGCTTGCGGCCAGCGAAGGCACTGCATCTGTTTGAATGGTGTGTTTTAATACATTGCCGAAATTATGTGCAACAATTAATTGATCGATGGTTTCAGGATCAACACCGCTATCGTCCAATGCTTTTTTTGCTGCAACAGCGCCAATATCTGCAGTACTCAGGTCATCAGAGGTATACCTGCGCTCTTCAATACCGGTGATCTGTTTAAATTTTTCTACAACTTCGCCGGGTGGCGTAGGTAGTGGTTCATGATCTTCTGAATAAAATAAGTGCTTGGCAAAATCTGTATTTGTTTGAATAACGGGAGGTATGTATGAGCCTGTACCTGTAATTACGGAACGTTGCATAAAATAATCCTTTAATGAAAAAAGCTGTCTGCAATTGTTGCAGACAGCGGTATAGGCTGTTAGTTTAAGGACAGCTGAATGTGTTTTGCAATTCTTTATTCAGCTAATGCTACTTCATTATTTTCAAGTTCAGCAGTATCCTGTGATGGTTCTGCTTCCAGTGGATGATTTTTGATCGTTAGTTGAAAATCGGTACTCATTGAAAATTCAAACCAGCGTTGTAAAAGAAAACCTCTTGTAAGATCATCTTCCTGCATGACAGTAGCAAAATCTTTTGCAAAAGGGGAATGCTTGGCTTGCGAATTTAATTTCGCTTTTTTCAACTCTACATTACTAAAGCTGAATTTAATTTTACGACCGCCTGCAGCACGTTCAAAATCGGTTTGGTTCACTTTTAATACCTGATCTTCCTGTGAAGCTTTTTTCATCAGGATTAAAATGACTGGTAAATATTTTTTCCAGGTTTGTGTAAACATATTCAGAGTTTTTATTGATACCGATATCAGTTTAGTTTATTTCGCTTAAACGTGTGAATTCTGCACCGTTGAAAATGCGGGCAAGCGTATTATCTTTTGTTTTTTTCCATTCTTCCAGTTTTGATTCTGAAACAATGCGCCAGAAGTTTTTGCTTTTCAGCTCATCATAATCATTGTTGCGGATAAAAACACCTTTCACAGTATCTCTCTGCTTAAAGTGAATGTTTACTTGAGAATTTTCACGATTTTTCGTTTCAATAAACTTTTCAATCATATCATTCGTCATACTGTATTCTGATTAAAGTGATAAAATAAGTTGTACGGTATTAACAATTACCATCTGTTGGTACGTGGTTTTTCCTCACGTGGTCTTGCTTCAGTAACTTTCAATGAGCGGCCATCGGTTGACGTACCGTTAAGCTCATCAATTGCTTTTTGTGCAGCAGCATCATCAGGCATTTCCACAAAACCAAAACCACGGCTTTGGTTAGTGAACTTATCCATGATCACTTTGGCAGAAGTAACTTCGCCATACGAATTGAAAAGTTGTTTTAATTCGGCATCCTGCACGTTAAAACCTAAATTGGAAACATAAATATTCATACCAAGGAGAATTTAAATATTAAAAACTTGAGCAGAATACTGGTGTAAAAGAAAAATACGAGGAGGAAATGATAATTCGCTTACAGAAGTTACTCAAATGACGTGTAAAGGTAAGCTTTATTGACCGCATCAGTCGATTTATTTTCACCCGCAAGCCCGTTTTAACTTGATTCCAAAGGCGTCTTTATATTTAACACTTATTTGATCTTATGCAGCAAAGAATAGCACAATTAGCATTGGTTGTCAAAGATTATGATGAAGCCATTGCATTTTACAGGGACAAATTAAAATTCAGATTAGTGGAAGATACCACGATGAGTGAAACAAAACGATGGGTTGTGATGGCACCTCCGGGCAACAGCAGCACTTATCTTTTGCTGGCAAAAGCGGCGAATGAGGAACAATTGAGCAGGGTAGGAAATCAAACAGGTGGCAGAGTGTTCCTGTTTTTATATACGGATGACTTTAAACGTGATTATGAATACTATGTTTCTAAAGGAATAAAGTTTGTTCGCCCCCCTTCAAAAGAAGAATATGGAACAGTTGCAGTGTTTGAAGATCTGTATGGTAATCTCTGGGATTTAATTGAACCTAATTTGAAATAGCAGAATTATTATACCATCCTTGAGGGGTAGTAGTGCCTTTCACACAAAGGCGATAACCAAAGGGTTGGCAAATTATTATCAAACCAACGCCAACACATCTTTAATTGATGGAAATGTATTTTGCATATAAGTTGAAAGATCTTTTTTCTTCACCCACTTAATGTCGTTGATATCTTCTTCTGTTTGTGGTTTGATGGATTGCGGACCTTTCACTTTCATCTTATACCAATGTGAGTCTTTCAGGATATGTTTACCAAACTCATCATAAGTATGATAAGTAATGGTGATTGGTTTTTTTAGTTCAGGTTTTTGCAAACCGGTTTCTTCTTCCACTTCACGCACGGCACATTGTTCAATAGTTTCACCTTTATCTAACTTTCCCTTTGGCAGATCCCATTTACCTCTGCGATGAATCAATAAATATTCTCCTTTTTCATTTTCAACCAGGCCGCCCGCAGCTGTTACAATGGTGAAATGTTTAAAGAAAGCTTTCTTCAATTTCTCCAAGTCTTCATTCCATAAAATACCTGCATGGAATTCTTCTTTCACAATTTCGTGGAGTAGTGATTTGATAGCGGGACCTGATATCTCATCAATAAATACAGCATCGGGATGATGCATGTATTCATGGATCATTTCATCAATTTCATCGCAAAGAAAAACAGGCTTATCTCCAAAGTAAATTTTTATATACATCAGGTTGGGGTTATGAGTTGCAAGTTATGAGTTCTTGTACCTTGTGCCTTGTTCCGTGGTTATTGTCATTTGGATTTTGGTTTTTCCCCTTGTTCCTTGTCCCTTAATTTTGCCGCATGACAAATGAACAAGCTGTTGCTGAGAAACTATTACAAGTTAAGGCCATTCGGTTAAATGTGAAAGAGCCCTTTACCTGGGCCAGCGGTTGGAAAAGCCCCATCTATTGCGACAATCGCAAGGTATTATCCTTTCCACATGTGCGGGAATTCATAAAAAGTGAGATGTGCAATGTTATTTTCGAGGACTTTCCTGAAGCAGAGTTGCTGGCAGGTGTTGCCACAGCAGGTATTGCATGGGGAGCCATGGCTGCAGATCAGTTGAAGCTGCCGTACATCTATGTTCGGCCAAAACCTAAAGAACATGGGCTGGGCAATCAGATAGAAGGTTCATACGAACCCGGACAAAAAGTGGTGGTGATTGAAGACCTTATTTCAACGGGAAAAAGCAGTCTGCAGGTGGTGGATGTATTGAAAGCTGCGGGAGTGGAAGTTATCGGCATGGTGTCGATCTTCAATTATGGTTTTGATGCAGCTAAACAGGCTTTTGAAAAGTATGATCTGGGCTACCGCTCCCTCACAAATTACCCAACGCTCATTAAACTAGCCATTGAAAAGAACATTGTTGAGGCAAGCGAACAGGAAGTTTTGTTAAAATGGAGTGCCGACCCAGCAAATTGGACAGGAATTAAATAAATTGGGTGAAAATAGAAACCGATGAAGACGTTCTTAACTGTATTATTTCTATCCGTAACAGTGAGCCTTTCGGCACAGTACAAAAAACCAATAGTTGTACAAATCAAAACACCGCAAGCGCAATGTGCCGAGTGTAAAGACAAGATCGAAAAGTTTATGAAAGTGGAAGAAGGCGTAGCAAAAGTGGTGGTGGATATCCGCAAGAAAATAACAACCATTACTTACCTAAGCGACCGCACCAATATTGAAAATATCCGGGCAGCAATGAATAATCTTGGCTTCGATGCTGATGATGAAAAAGCAAATGAAGAAGTTTATAAACGTTTGCCGATTTGTTGTAAGAGAGTTGAAGATGGCGGAGGGCCACCGAAGAAGAATTAATAAATTCAGGCATAAAAAATCCCGGCAGTTTCTGCCGGGATTTTTTATGCACTCTTTTTTGTTGAAATGTAATGCTTCTATCTTCATCTCTATCCGAACTTTTGCCTGCATTCGTTCGGGTCTTTGCCGTGTTTGCTTCGTACCTTCTTCGGAGTTTCTTCGGATAAATGCGAACAAAACACGAGCAAGGTCCGAAGAAGGTGCGAACAAACTCCGAAGAAATGATTATCTCTTTTGTAGTTGTGAATTCGGTTAAACACACAAAATTTTATGGCCTCGGTTCAAACAACCCCACCTCATGTTTGCCTTCATAGGCCAAGGGAATGGTTTTGTAAAGTCCTCCAACCCCGGCTGTAATTATACCTGAAGCCCGCACCGTTACCTCCCGACTCGACAATGCCGACCAGGCATTTTTGAACACATTCTTCATATCAGTTTTGATCCGGAGGGGAATAATAAAATCTGACTTTCTGGCAACCTTGATCAAGGTATCGCTAAGTGCCCTCCCCAAATAAACATCATCCACATACACATCGCATTCGGTATGACTCACCCGAAAACCGATCCGGTTAGGGTTGTTGTAAACCAGTTCCATGTACACGGTGGTCTCGTTCAGACCGATCGACTCAAGCCGCAGGTTTTGAAATTCCTTGTATTCAGGAATCTTAAAACTGTTGCAGGAAACAGTAAAAAAGGCGATCAGAAAAAGGAGGGAAGGAAGCCTGTGCACGTTCAAATTGTTTTGCTGCAAATTAAGCCAAGCCGTTCACATTTCTTCGGCTTGCTTTTAAAGAAGCCTTAAATTTGCGCTAAAATAGTTAGCCGGTTCTTGTTTACAGCAGGTTGAAAATCAAAACCCAAAAATGTAGCTGCAAAATTTAATCTTAAAAATTTGTTTTAAAATAAGTTAAGTGGTTTTTTCTGTTATTAATAATCTGCTTAATAAGGGTTAGAAAATTGAAATAAGCTGTCTAAAATGAAAAATGATTCAGAGTTAAATGTTCAGAAAAGTAAAATCAATCAAACTATTGATTTACATTATTTTGGGGATATTAACTCTTATTTAAAGTTTATCAATCAAACAAATGCGTATTTTTCCGCATATGAAAACTACTTCCGTGCGCTTCATTTGAACCGGATGAAGCTGATGGGTGCAAATGGACCTCTCCCGCTTTCCGTTCCGCTGGAAGGTGGTCGTGATCAAAAAGTAAAATGGAAGGATGTGCAGATCAACTATGCCGAACCTTGGCAGCGGATCCATTGGCGAGGCATCCACGACAATTACCGGAAGGCTCCCTGGTTTGAAGACTATGCTCCCGGACTGGAGCAACTGTTTTTGCGGAAGGAAAAGTATCTGCTGGATCTGAATCTGAAAAGCATGGATTACTGTCTTCAACGGTTGAAACTGAAAGTTGACATTTTGGCTTATAGAGAAGAAGAGGTGATGGACTTGACGCCACAACGACCTAAAAAAGCTGAACCAATTCCAGCTGAAATTTTCCCTGTTTACCAGCAGGTATTTTCAGAGCGACATGGGTTTGTACCGAATCTCGGAATTCTGGATTTACTTTTTTGTGAAGGACCACTTGCCACCGAATATCTCCGCAGGATAAAAATTTCTTGAACTTGGTTTAACAGCATTGTGTCTTATACGAGAAAACACTTAACTTGTACGTCCACATCCACATGCTTGCATAATGAGAAAATTGATGTTGATGTCAGCCTGTATGCTGCTGACTAATCTGTACTCCTTCGCCCAGGATTTCTCCAATAAAGGAAGAGACTTTTGGGTTGCTTACGGTTACCACCAGGTGATGACGGGAGGCAACAGCCAGGACATGGTACTGTATTTTGCAACCGAAACAGCTACCAATGTAACGGTTACTATTCCAGGTTTAGGCTATTCAGCTACTTATTCGGTTCCGGCTAATACCGTTTATACTTCCAGCCCGTTACCAAAATCAGGTGCGCAAGATGCCCGTTTAATGAATGAAAGTTCGGCTCCCGAAAACAAAGGAATTCATATTACAAGTGATCAACCCATTGTGGCTTATGCTCATATTTATAACCAAAGCGTTTCAGGTGCTACCATTCTTTTTCCAACCACCACGTTAGGGCGTGAATATTATTCTATCAATTTTCAGAATAGATCGAATACTGTAAATGCAAATTCATGGGCTTACGTAATTGCTGCTGATACAGGTACCACAAGTGTCGAAATAATACCGAGTCAGCCAACATTAGGCAGGCCAGCCGGCGTCCCATTTACGGTAAAACTGACCCAGGGACAGGTATACAATATTATGGGGCAGTTTACCAATGCTGCATCGGGTGGTAACCATTCAGGTGTAGATCTTACAGGAACGTTTATTCGTTCAATCAACACCGGTAGTGGTTGTAAAAAAATAGCTGTGTTTTCCGGAAGCGGTCGTATCAGCATTACTTGCCCAACGAACAGCACTTCCTCCTCATCCGATAACTATATGGCACAGGCGTTTCCAAAAAATGCCTGGGGTAAAAAGTATTTAACCGCAACAGCCTCAAGTCCGCAGGCATTTAACCTGTACAGAATTTGTGTGTCTAGCTCTTCAACAGTCGTAAAAGTAAACGGTGTTGCACTTCCATCTGGTTCGTTAGTTGGTGGATTCTACTATGATTTGCCATTGACGAATCAACCGATGTTAATCGAGGCAGATAACCCGATTACTGTTGCGCAATATTTCACCTCGCAGGGAGCATGTGGGAACACTTCGCCTGGTGACCCTGAAGTGATCTATCTAAGTCCGGTTGAGCAAAACATTAATAAAGTTATCTGGAATGCCACGTCCAATTTTGCCATCACTCAGCATTATATTAATGTGGTAATACCGAATAAAGGAACCGGTATCAGCTCATTCAGATTAAAAGATGCAAGTGGCAATACATTGCCAACAGGAGCATTCACGGTTCACCCCGGCGATGCAAATTATTCTTACCTCAAACAAAGTTTACCAACTTCCGGTGTATATACCATTCAATCTGATTCCGGTTTTAATGCCATTGCTTATGGATTTGGTAACGCTGAATCGTATGGTTACAATGCCGGAACGAATGTGATCGACCTGTATCAATACGTTACAACACAGAATGCCAATGCGGTTATTAAAAGTCCGGTTACCTGCAAAAGTTCTCCCTTCTTTTTATCGTTGACACTTCCTTATCTGCCCATCAGCATGAAGTGGGATTTCACAGGTTATCCTGATGTAATTGATAATGCGCCGGTTGCCGATTCAACCTTTGTACTGAATGGCAAAACATTGTATGTATTTAAACTGCCGGGCAACTACATCTACAATACATCTGGCAAATATCCTGTGGTGGTTACGGTGAACAACCCAACCCCTGATGGTTGTTTGGGTGAACAGATCATCAACTTCGATTTGGAAGTTTTGGATCCACCTACAGCCACATTCACCTTAGCATCCACAACTGCAGGAATTGGTTGCGCAGACTCATTGATCACATTCACAGGTATTAGTACCAGTAGCGGAAGACCAATTATCAAACATTTCTGGGATTTTGGCGATGGCACATTTGGCAATTCACTAAATCCTCAAAAAGCATTTGGGAATGCCGGTCAGTTTAAAGTGAGATATATGGCAATGACAGATGTTGGATGTTTGAGCGATACAGTTGAGAAAATAATTGAGTTAACAAAGACACCCGTTGCTAAGTTTGGTATTCTTGATCCTTTGTGTGTTGGCAAAACGCTTACGTTCAAAGATTCATCATCGTTACCCGGAGGTTTTGGTTCAATCACAAACTGGACATGGAATACCGGCACAGGTTCGCCGGTTAATAATACAACCGCAGCAAATGTTATTTCAACTTTTGCTGCAACAGGAAATTATACTGCAACATTGCAACTGAAAACAAATACTGGTTGCGTAAGCCCCGCTTATTCATTGCCGTTTACCATCAGGCCAAATCCTGTGGTTGATTTTACTGTTTCATATGGTTGTATGCCAAATCCTGTAATCAATTTCAACAGCACATCAACTATTGCTGATGGATCGCAAAGCGCATTTAACTATCTCTGGAATTTTGGTGATGCTGCAAGTGGGGCATTGAATAATGCAATCATTCAAAATCCATCACATCAATATCCATCAGTTGGGCCGTTTAATGCGAAGCTAAAAATAACGACTGCTTACGGTTGCGCTGATTCAATTACGAAAGCTGTAGATAAAATTTATCCGCAGCCTAAAGCCGACTTTACTGCACCTGTTGAAGTATGCTGGCAAACACCAATAACGTTTACCAATGCATCAAATGGATTTACGCACCCTGTTACAAAATGGGAGTGGCGTTTCAGTGATGGTACTTCTTCAACGCAAAAAGATCCGGTAAAGAATTTTGCGAACCCCGGCACATACACGGCAACACTTTGGGTTTATACCGATCAGAATTGTGTGAGCGACACTGTTGTAAAAACGGTTATAGTGAATCCATGGCCAACAGCAAACTTTACCACAAGCGCATTGGTTTGTGAAAAGAACGTCATCTCATTTACAAATACCTCAACTGCAAACACAGGATCAATTGTAAAAAGCCATTGGCAGTTTGGCGATGGCAATACAATCACGAATACAAATATTTCTTCAGCAAATTATGTGTATTCAAACTGGGGCGATTATACCATTCGTTTTGTAACGGAGAATTCAAAAGGTTGTATCAGCGATACGCTTGTGCGCACTATGCGCATTAATCCCTTACCCAAAGTTGGCTTTGTATTACCTGAAGTTTGTTTGAGTGATGCGCAAGCCATCTTTACCGATACTTCTTCGATTTCTGATAACAGTGCATCACAGTTGACTTATTTGTGGAAGTTTAATACCGGTACTCCTGCAATTGTTCCTGGTCCAACGCCTGTAACAAGTACATCCAAAACCCCATCGGTGAAGTTTAATAAAGCAGATAATTATTTACTGTCGCTTGAGGTAACATCAAAAGATGGTTGTAAAGATTCTGTTGTTGCCATTCCGTTTACGGTGAATGGTTCTATTCCAAAAGCAGACTTCTTAATACGTTCAGCAAATGCACTTTGCAGTAACCAGGATATTGAATTAGAAGACAGATCAACTGTAGATTTTGGTACTGTAACCAAAGTAGAAATCTATTGGGATAATATAAACGCACCCACAGTTGTTGAAACTGATGATCAACCTGCGGCAGGAAAAGTTTATAAGCATCTTTACCCTGCATTTCAATCGCCACTCACCAAAACATACCAGGTTCGTTATAAATCTTATTCAGGAATACTTTGTGTAGATGAAGAAATAAAGACGATAACTGTTAATGCAAGCCCGCTTACACAATTCAATGCACTTGTTGCTGTTTGTTTAAATGATGTGCCATTCTCTTTAGGTCAGGCAACTGAAATGGGTGGTTTAAGTGGTACAGGTGTTTACACCGGGCCTGGACTAAATGCAACAGGTTTCTTTAATCCTTCAGGTGCAGGAGTAGGTGTGCATACAATCCGTTATACATTTACTGCGAGCAATGGTTGTGTTGCAACAAGCGATCAAACAATTGAAGTATGGCCTGTACCAATTGTAAATGCAGGTTCTGATCTTACCGTATTGGAAGATGGTGTACGCAAGATCACAAATGTTACGGCGAGTGGCACAGGTTTACAATTCTTATGGTCGCCATCAACTTATCTTGATAACGTTACTTTGCAATCACCAACTATTCTGCAACCAAAAGATGATATTACTTATTTACTCACTGTTACAAATGGGTTTGGCTGTAAGGCAACTGATGATCTCTTTGTGAAAATTCTCAAATCGCCAACACCGCCAAATACGTTTACACCGAACGGTGATGGCATCAATGATTTCTGGGAAATTAAATTCCTGAACGATTATCCGGGTGCTGTTATTGAAGTGTACAATACAGCAGGATCAATGATGTATCGATCTGTCGGTTATTCTACACCGTGGGATGGTAAGTACAAAGGATCGCCCTTGCCGGCCGGTACTTATTACTATGTGCTCGATCCAAAGAATGGCCGCAAACGGATAACAGGTTATGTAACTATTTTACGATAATGAAGCAGCGATGTTAATGATGAGAAAGAAATTATTAGTTGTTGGATTGATGGTGATGATTGGAGTAGTGGCTGCCGCACAGCAACGTCCGCATTATACCCAATACATTTTAAATCCTTATGTACTTAACCCTGCATTAACAGGAATAGAAAATTATACGGATATCAAACTGAGTTACCGCAATCAATGGGTTGGTTTTCCGGGAGCACCACAAACAGTGTATGCAACTATTCATACACCAATAGGTAAAGAAGATTACAGAACAAGTGCTACTTCATTTGGAGTGCCGGGCGAAAATCCAAGAGGTAAGCAATATTGGGAAGAATACACCGCAGCTGAAGCACATCATGGAGTAGGGGCAAGTGTGGTGAATTATAAAACAGGTTACATCAATCGGTTTTATGCAACTGCATCGTATGCGTATCATTTAGGGCTAACACCAAAACTTAATTTATCGGCAGGTTTTGCAGCAGGTATTTCAGGCGTTAATGTGGATGCTTCAAAAATACAATTAGCAAATCCTGTTGATCCGGCTATTGGTGGTTTTACAAGTGAACTGCGAAAAATAAAACCGGAACTTAATGCAGGTGTTTGGCTTTATTCTGATAAGTTTTTTGCTGGCGCATCGGTGCAACAGATCATTCCGCAGAAAATAAACCTGGTGGATGATAATTTGTATAAGTCAACATTGGTTCCACACGTATTTGTTACTACCGGTTATCGTGTACTTGCAGGCGAAGATGTGAATGTGATGCCATCAGTGATGTTGCGTTATATTCCAAGCATGCCATTGTATGTTGATGTAAATATAAAGGCACAATACCAGGATCGTTTCTGGATAGGAGGGAACTATCGTATTAAAGAAGGTTTTGCTGCAATGGCTGGCTTCAATATTTCAAACGTAGTAAATGTTGGCTACTCATACGATGTAAATAATTCAAAATATCTGTTGCAATACGCACAAAGAGGCACACATGAAATTGTGATCGGCTTTTTGTTGGGAAATAAGTATGGTGATCTTTGCCCACGCCGTGTTTGGTGATGGTCACAGTTTAATTACTTCTAATCTTCTGATAACTCTTTTTGGCTTAGGTTGAGTTTGTGGAGGTCTTTGTCCTTCTACCAGCAATGAATCAGGGCAGCCACAAGGTGGTTGATTCATCATCCGTAGATGATTATCTTCTAAAATAATTTGCACATGTTGTTGCGCCAGTTGCATGTCTTCACGTAATCCCTGCCCGTCATATAAATATGCAATTACAGGTGCAGCGCTCCGTAGCCTGCTTTTTAGTTGTGCATTGTCAGTCGTATCTTTTCTTGGCTTACGGTTAAACGTGAATTTTGTTTTGATGCGTTCTTTCTTGTCAGCATCTGCGGCCTGTTGTTGTGAAGTTCCTTTGGAGTGATTATAAAAACCTTCTGTATTAAAAT
Organism: Lacibacter sp. H375; assembly: GCF_037892425.1. NCBI lineage: Bacteria > Pseudomonadati > Bacteroidota > Chitinophagia > Chitinophagales > Chitinophagaceae > Lacibacter > Lacibacter aquaticus. The sequence continues at coordinate 4,454,498 of NZ_JBBKTT010000001.1, read as the reverse complement.
GTTCACGGAACATAACGTCAGGAGCGGGGTAATTTCCTTCAAAAGTGAAATTAAACTGGCCATTTATTTTATGCATGAGAGAATCAAAGTTTGCGCCATTGGGGTACTGCATCATTGTTGTGCCACCTTTGTTGCGCATCTTGGGCTGAGAGAAACGTTCACGCCATTGTTTTAAACGATCAATATTTTCAACATACAATTCCATTTCTCTTTCCCTTTCAGTAATAAGAGTAGAGTCGGGGCCATGATGTAACATTAAGCCCGGTCTTTGCTTTACATCAGGCAAGCGAACACGCACGCCTGGTTTTACCAATTGCTCAAACCACTCAGCAGGCATATCATCAAAGATCACTTTATCAAATTTGATCTCTTTTTCTTCGCTTTCATTCCATACAAGGATGTCTTCTTCATTTATTTTATCCTTCAGTTCGAGTCTTATTTTTTGTTTGTCATCACGTAACAGCACAGCATCATCCTTCTGTTTCACAACAGCATCAGTTGTAAAATAAACGGTCTTTATTTTTTCGTTTAATGGTTGTTCTTTCAGAACAGCCTGTTTCATTTCTTCTTTTGGAGGCTTACGTTCTTTTATCAGCCAACCCATCAAAGCAAACACAATCGTGAAGAGGAGCAATGCCAGTAATCGAGTACTGATCTTGTTTTTCTCCGCAGGCATATTCAGGATACGTTTTACACGATCCATCAGGTGATGTTTGTTATCACCAAGCGCCATTACCAGTTGCGGGTTTTGAATTCTTGCTTTCTCCACATTCAATAATGCTTCAGCATACACGGCTGCATTCTGCTGAAAGTTCATTACATGATCATCGCAACTGTTTTCCCTTTCCCTTCTTGCAATACCGATCAGCAATAATGCAAAGGGATTGAAGAATAACATGGTTTCTGAAACAGAAAGCAACAGGTTCCAGAAATAATCATTGCGTTTAATATGAGCGAGCTCGTGCAGTAACACTGCTTCTAACTGGGCGGCTGTTAAATGAGTAACGGCTGTAGCAGGTAATAACACAATTGGTTTTAAGAAACCAAGTGTAGCAGGTATATCAATTTGTTTGCTGATGAAAAGCTGAACGGGACGTTGCAATCCCATTGTTTCAACCAAGTATGCAAAGAACTCATGCATATCATCACTAACGTTACTTAAACCTTTATAGCGTAATGAGTTTGCAGCTTGTAATTGTACAACCAGTTTCACCCCAAACCAAAGCAATACAAACAAGTATGCAATGGAGAGATAGGGGAGAACAAACTGTATTTTATAATCGAGCCAATTGAAGAATAATTCCCAGCGATTATCTTTTGTAAAACTGCTAAGCAGCGAATTATTCAAATTGCCTTCGCTAATGATGAGTGCTGTTTTCTGTTGAAGTTGTTGTTGCCAGCGTAGGGCAATACCTGCAATGAACCATGCAAATCCGCCTAACGCAAAAACAGTACTGATGAAGTTTTTAACGGTAGCCTGTTTTATGCGGAATAAAAATACAAGCAGTTGAAAAAGCAAAAACAACAAACCCATTTGCCAGATACTGTCGGCAATTGCTTTTCCCAAAGCCTGTAAAAATGCAGATTGGAATAGATCCTGCATGCGGTTACTGCTGTTTCAGGTTATCAATTAGTTTTTGAATTTCATCCAGCTCTTCTTTCGAAGCTTTGTGATTGCCCAAGGCCTGCATCACCAATTGTGAAGAAGAACCCTGGAACAAAGTATCGATCATCTTACCTACAAATTGCTTCTGTGTTTTTTCACGGGAAATCAAAGGGGTGTATTTATGAGTTTTGCTGCTCTCATCACGTTTCACCATTCCTTTTTCATGCATGATCTGCATCAACTTAAGGGTAGTGGTATAACCGGCATCCTTTGTTTTGCTTAGTTCTTCGTGTACGTCTCTTACGGTTGCTTCGCCACGCTCCCATAAAACACGAAGGATCTCCAATTCACTTTCCGTAGGTTTCATTTGCTTAATACTCATTATTTACGACTTGTTTCGTATCAAATATACGACCTCGTTCGTAAAAACCAAATCCGTTCATAAAATTCAGAAATGGTTAACAAAAGCAGTGTGCACAAAAAAACCGCCCGGAAAGGGCGGTTTAAACGGACATCAAAGGAAACAATTATTTTTTCTCCAGTTTCACTGTATCAACAATGGTGATTTGACCGAGTGTTACTGGCACTGTGCGAGTTGCTGTTTTATGAATAGTATCGTTAGGTACATAAGACAAACTGTAGCTACCTGCAGGGATATCCCTGATCATATAATTACCGTTACCAACTTGTGTAAAGGTTGATGCGATGGTGTCAGGTCCTTTGATTGCATAAATTGCTGTTACAATTGAATCAGGCGCAACTACACCTTTTACGCTACCGCCAGACGGAACAAACGAAAGAATGCGGAGAACGGGTTTCAGGATATATTTTCCGCTGTTACCTGCCTTTACAATTGATTTACCTGCGTCAAAATCCAGGATAAGACGATACAGTATACCACCAGTAACATCCTGCTGGATCTGTACTTTCAAACCAGACTGTTGTGCACTTGGTGTTGTGAGAGCGATTTTTTCACCACTTTTAGTGATGATGTAATTATTGTCGCCGAGTAAAAGCCGGATCTGTGAAATACGACCTACAGGAATTTCTGCATCTGCAAGAATGGTATCCTTACCATTGGTAAAGTTGAGCAGATTGTAAAGACCGGGATAAGAATTGGCAAGAGTGATTTCGGCACTGTCGCCCATTTTAATGGCAATGCCTTTAATGTCAACCCAAACTTCCTTTACGTTAGGATCCGGTGCATCCGTTAATCGAACTTGTAAACGGGGCTTATCGCCGTTGCTCTTGTTCTTCTGGCAACTAACAGCCAGCAACATTGTAGTCATGATCGCAATTCCGGAAAGAATTGTACTGAATTTCAGTTTCATAAAGTAAATTTTATTAATTAAGAATCCAATTCGTGATGCATACTATCCAAACATCATTCCAGATTTAATAAAAAGACAGTTTAGGGTGATTTTTTTTAGTTGGTATATGAAAAACCCCGGAAAAATTCCGGGGTCAATTCATTAAAATATATCATATGAATCATTAATTCACATCGATCTTCAATTCTGTTTTGCCATTTAAAAGAGATTGATATTTCTCCAATACTTCTTTCGGCTGTACAGCACCGTTAATGCTAAGTTGATCGTCTTTCAATTCAATACTGAATTTCTTTGCATCAACCAAGCCATCGGCAACAATCGCTGCTACAAAAGGATTTTCAAATTTTGTATCCGTAGTTGCAGTAGTTTGTTTAATATTTACTTCAACTTTTTGCTCATTATTTGCATGACCACCTGTGCCATACATCTGTGCAAGGGTAGGAGCAATTACCAATGAAACGATCGACATTAATTTAATAAGGATGTTCATTGATGGACCAGAAGTATCTTTAAATGGATCACCAACAGTATCACCAGTAACAGATGCTTTATGTGGCTCAGATTTTTTATAGAACGTTTCACCGTTGATCTCAACGCCTTTTTCAAAACTCTTCTTTGCATTATCCCATGCACCACCTGCATTGTTCTGGAACATTCCCATCAACACACCGCTTACAGTAGCACCTGCGAGGAAACCACCTAATGCTTCAGGTCCCATTGCAAAACCTATGATCAATGGCGAAGCAATAGTGATAGCACCCGGCAACATCATTTTCTTAATAGAAGCTTCTGTTGAAATCGCCACACACTTATCGTACTCAGGTTTGCCTGTACCTTCCATGATACCAGGAATGGTACGGAACTGCCTGCGCACTTCTTCCACCATTGCCATCGCTGCTTCACCTACTGCACGAATCGCCAGTGAAGAGAAGATGAACGGGATCATCGCACCAACAAATAAACAGGCCAATACATCAGCTTTATAAATATCAATGCCACTGATACCGGCAACACCAACGAACGCAGCAAATAAAGCCAACGCTGTTAAGGCAGCAGAAGCAATGGCAAAACCTTTACCTGTTGCTGCAGTGGTGTTACCAACGGCATCCAACACGTCTGTTTTTTCACGAACCTCTTTTGGTAATTCACTCATTTCAGCAATACCACCGGCGTTATCGGCAATAGGTCCAAAGGCATCAATCGCCAACTGCATAGCAGTGGTCGACATCATACCTGCAGCTGCAATGGCTACACCATATAAACCTGCACACAAGAATGAACCATAAATACCGGCAGCCAATACAAGAATTGGTAAGAATGTAGATTCCATACCTACAGCCAAACCACCAATTACGTTAGTTGCATGACCGGTAGAAGACTGGCGGATGATGCTCAGCACAGGGCGTTTGCCCATGGCCGTATAGTATTCAGTAATGATGCTCATTAAGGCACCCACTACCAAACCAACTGCGATAGCTCCCAATACACCCCATTTGGTGAATTCAGCACCACGCAGTACCATTGTTTCAGGAAGAATAAAATAAACTAAACCCACACAGGCAATAGCTGTGAGAACGATCGATCCCCAGTTACCCATGTTCAAGGCTTTCTGCACATTATCTGTACTGATGCCTGCACTGTCGCTCACACGAACCATCCAGGTACCAACAATAGAAAAGAGAATACCAATACCGGCGATCATCATTGGTAAAAGGATAGGAGCCATACCACCAAATGCATCGATTGATTTGGTTTCCTGGCCAAGTACCATTGTTGCCAATACTGTTGCAACATAAGAACCGAACAGATCGGCACCCATACCAGCCACATCACCTACATTATCACCTACGTTATCGGCAATAGTTGCAGGGTTACGTGGATCATCTTCAGGAATACCTGCTTCTACCTTACCAACCAGATCAGCACCAACGTCGGCAGCTTTTGTATAAATACCACCACCTACACGTGCAAACAGGGCAATTGACTCAGCACCTAATGAAAAGCCCGTAAGCACTTCAATAGCCGTGAGCATTTCTGCGCCATTGACATCGGCACCGGCAGGAACAAAGATGGCTTTGAGTATAATAAATAAACCACCCAAACCAAGCACAGCCAAACCTGCTACACCAAGTCCCATTACAGAACCACCGGTGAACGACACATTCAATGCCTTGCTTAAACTTGTACGTGCGGCTTGTGCCGTACGTACGTTGCTTTTGGTTGCGATCTTCATACCAATATAACCGGCAGTTGCACTAAAAACTGCACCCACAATGAAAGCGAGGGCAATGCTCCAGTGGCTGTTGGGGTTCGCCATTGACATTACGCCCAAAAGAATAGCAACGATTACTACGAAATAACCGAGCACTTTCCACTCAGCTTTTAAGAAGGCCATTGCACCTTCAGCAATGTAATTACTGATTTCCTGCATCCGTGCATTACCGGCTTCCTGCTTTGAAACCCAGTTATACTTCACAAACATGTACAGCAAGCCAACGACTGCCATAGCGGGAACGAGATAAATCAAATTCTCCATAAACAATAATTCTATGTTGTTGATTTTTATTAAGATCACCCGTAAAAGCCAGCGTGATCAAGGGCGGCAAAGATAGGGGAATGGGTGTAAAATAGTATAAGGCGTTAAGGGTTGTGGAAAAGCGGGAAAAACGAGTTATTTAGTGATGAATTTTTGGCCATGGTTACGGGTTAGGAGTTCTATCGTTCTTGAGTTCAAAGTTTGCCCCACTTCCCGGCTTACGCCCTTTGGATATTGAACCTTGTTTTTTGGAGTTTTCCCTTGTTCCTTGCTCCTTGTGCTGTCCCGTATTTGCTTTTGTTTTTTGGAATTTGGTTTTTCTTCCTTGTGCCCTGTTTCTTGCTCCTTGTTCCTTTTTCTGCATCTTTAAAGTAAAATCAATCAGCCTTCGTTCTTTCTTAAACAAATGTACGATGGCATGGAGGCAATGGCCCGACAGCAAACAATCATATCAACCATAAGCAACTACAGCAGGCAGTTGTTTGGCTTTATACGTAGCCGTGTGAAGACCAACGAAGATGCCGAAGACATTCTGCAGGATGTGTGGTACCAGTTCAGCAACTTACCGGCTGTGGACGATATTAATAATATAGGCGGATGGTTATTCCGGGTAGCCCGTAACCGTATTATTGATAAATCGAGAAAGAAGAAAGATGCCTTGCTGGATGATTATTCCTATGAAGATGATGATGGTGTAAGTTTCTTTTCATCTATACTCCGGAGTGACGATGAAAATGCCGAAACACAAAGTATGCAACGTTTGTTTTGGGATGAATTGATGGATGCCCTGCAGGAACTTCCGGAAAAACAACGAAACGTATTTGTGTGGAATGAACTGGAAGATATGACGCTCCAGGAAATTGCCGACCGTGAAAATGAAAATATTAAAACCATTATCTCACGCAAGCGGTATGCAGTGTTACACCTGCGTACAAGACTTGAAACATTGTACAACGATTTTCTAAACAATTAATATTTTTAACGATGATGAGGAACAGGAATAAAAAATGGATGGCCTTAATACCCGTGCTGATTATTGCAGCGGTGTTTGGGTTTGGATGGCTGGTGATGTTTTTGTGGAACACGGCATTGGTGCCGGCAACAAATTTGAATGCCATCAGTTTCTGGCAAGCGATAGGAATACTTTTATTGAGTAAGATATTGTTCAGTGGTTTTGGCGGAAAAGGAAAACACAGAGGTGGCCCCGGCTGGAAACAAAACTGGAGCACAATGACCGATGAAGAGAAAGCCCGTTTTAAACAGGAGTGGTGGAAACGTTGCGGTCGTTACCCGGAAGAAAAAGTAACAACCACAACTGTTGAGAACAAACAGGGTGCTGAATAAATTACGCACTATACATAAAGGATTCAATCATTTTTAACCCGGGCATTGCCCGGGTTTTTTGTGCAGTATAGTTAACAAAAAGGGTTAAAGTATTTTTTTTAATTGTCCGTCTGTTTTAGAGTAAACATTTTTTCTAACAAAAAAGAAATGACTATGTATCATCAGTCACACGCCGCAAAAGGCGATCACTACGGAAGCAGCAAACGGCACCTGCTTTACCGTTCAATGCAACGAGCCGCAGTTAATATTTACAAAACCGAAACCAGTTTTGAAATGCTGGTATTTGCACCCGGACGAATCAAGGAGCATTTTGCGGTGAATGTAAAAGGGAACGAGTTAACTGTTTCCTACACACCACCGGAAGGCTTTCCAAAATTCGATTGGGTATTACGTGAATACAGTCGTGGTGGTTTTGCACGTACGTTCACGTTAGATGAAACCATTGATGCTTCTGCTATTACAGCAAAGTATGAAGATGGTGTGTTGCAGGTGAGCTTGCCTGTTATTGCAGGTGCGCAATCCAAACAACAGGAGATAAAGATTAGTTAGGTTGGTTTTTGGTTAAGTTCAAAGGCGGTCCGTTTATACGGACTGCCTTTTTTATTTTTAAAATGCTTCTCCAAACTGAAGGTAAAAACCATTGTTGCCTTTGCCATTTCCAAAACCATAATCGAAACGGATATGCAGTTTTTCATTTTTGTTTACAGCAAACCGAAGTCCACCGCCATACGAATATTTCAAACGCTGTAATGAAAGTGTACTGAAACGTCCTGCTACATCGCCCATACCTGCAAAGCCAACAGCGCTGATGCGTTTATACAAATGAATACGATATTCTGTTTGCAGACTCAGCAAATGATCATCCCTGTAACGGCCACTGTAAAAACCACGCATCCTGTCGGCACCACCAAGTGAGGCAATGCTTCTGATAGGTATATCGGCACCCGTATTTAAAAAAGCGTATCCCTGCAACGCAAGTATCTGCTTACGTGTGATCTGCCTGAACCATCTTGCATCCGCTACAATATTGTTGAACTGATGATCGGAAAACAACAGCGATGTGTAATGTGTGGCCTGCAACGAAAATAAATGTCCTTTGTTTGGCCAGAAGGTATTGTTACGTGTGTCCCACGAAAAACTTAATCCCAAACCTGATACCTGGTAAGGATTTTTACCTGCAACATTCTGCTGATCAAACAAACCTCCAGGTTCAGTATTAATATTGATCACTCGTTGAAAATCATAAATAAGTCCTGCGAATAATTTTTGACCCAGCAAACGTTCACCATGCAGGTGAACGTAGAATTGTTTGAAATTATATTCTTCTTCATTGCTGTTGGGTGTATGATTTCCCACTCCCCAAAAGCGATCAGGAAAAGAGCTGAAGGAGAAATGACTGTTGAGAATATATTTTTCACCAGGGAAAAATACCGGTCCATTTACTGTAAACAAAAATTGTTTTCGCAGTGAATAAGTTCCAAGAAAACGAATAGAGGATGTTCGGGTAGTAGAATCTTTTTTTCTTGTTGTATAAAATGTATAAGTGCCACCTGCACCAAACGACCAATCAGTTTCAATGGATCGGGAAATAACCGGTAAAGCAATTAAATGACTTTTGTTGACAGATGAATCATTATTTGTTTGTGCTGCAACTTCGATCAAAACAAATATGTGCAGCAGGATAGAACTAAACGATTTCAGAAAGATCTTCAACTGCATGCATTTAGTTTGTTACAGTTGAAGAAATACATTGCCGATGTATTGATTGATATCACCAGACATCATTGCTTCCTGTGATAACTGTTGCGCAGCAAGATCACCTGCTGCACCATGAATATAAACGCCAAGTATAGCTGCTTCTTCTGCATTATAACCTTGTGCAAGCAAGCCCGTTAAAATACCTGTCAATACATCACCGCTACCGGCTGTTGCCATGCCTGCATTCCCTGTATTGTTAAACCACGCATCACCATTCGGACTTGCAATAAATGTATGATGACCTTTCAGTACAATTACACAATTCAACTCTTCCGCTTTTTGCAGCGCCAGTTCTTTGCGTTCGAAATCATTATTTGTTTTACCGAATAAACGTTCAAATTCTTTTGGGTGAGGAGTAAGTATACATTCTTCATGCAAAAGTTTTGTGAGATCTTTTTTGATCGATAACAGGTTTAAAGCATCTGCATCAAGTACAACGGGTTGATGTGCTGTATGCAGCAGGTTCATTAAAAGTTCTGCAGTGTGTTCGTGCAAACCAATTCCCGGTCCAATACCAATTGCAGTATATCTCGACATATCTGTTGGAAGCGTAGAAAGATGCCTTTCTTCAACATCTGTTTCAAGCATCGCTTCCGGTACAGTTGTTTGTAATACAGTATAGCCACATTTAGGTGTATGCACAGTTAACAAACCTGCACCGCTGCGCAATGCAGATTTTGCAGATAAAACAGCTGCTCCGTTTTTTCCATAACTGCCCGCCATCATCAATGCATGACCAAACACGCCTTTGTGTGAAAATGCTTTTCGTTTTTTGTAAATCGAACGAATGATCTCCCGGTCGATGAGTTGATGATAAGCAATTGTTTCGTGATAGTAAGCCTGATGCAAGCCAATATCGAGAAGGTGTATTTCACCAAAACACTCAGCATTTTCCTGCATCATAAAACAAAGTTTATGCGCCTGGAAACTCAATGTATGATCAGCTCTTGTGCAGGTGTGTTCTTTACAACTTGTATCGGCAAACATGCCTGTCGGAATATCAATGGAAATAACTGCAGCGGGAGAGTTGCTGATATGCTCCACCAATTGCAGCATTAAACCTTCGATTGGTTTATTTAAGCCGGTACCAAGTAAGGCATCAATGGCTACATCATCAGCAGTTAATACAGGAAAGAATTCTGCTGATTGAATAAAATGAATTTCTTTGGTGATTTTGTGCAGCTGCTCAAGGTTATGTTGGAAATCATCGGTGCCTTTAGCACCGGTTTCAAAAATATAAACCTTTACAGTAACAGCTTCCTGTAACAACAGTCGTGCAATGGCAAGACCATCACCACCATTATTTCCTTTGCCGCAGAAAATATGCAGCTTCTTTTTTGAGAACTGATGTTTCAATATCCAGTTGGTACATGCAATAGCAGCACGTTCCATTAAATCAATGGAAGCCACCGGTTCTTGCGCTATGGTGTAAGCATCCCATGCTCTTACCTGTTCGGAAGTGAAGATCTTCATATACTAAAGTTACAATAGCAAAGATGAAAAAGAAAAGGCCTGATGAAGATCAGACCTTTTTCAGAAACCAAGAGAACCAAATTATTTTTTAAGAAATGAGAAGCGAACTGATACAGCAACCGTTGATGCACGAAACTGAACACCTTCAATCAAATTCAATTCAGGCTTCCAGTCAAGTGTAAGGTTGATAGGAACTTCGCTGAATTGGTAATCGACACCAGCAATGCCCATTATGCCAAAATTATCGAAGCCGCTAAAGCCAACATACGCACCGGCCCCATAAAACCATTGCAGGTTAGGAACAGCATTGATCGGTTTGAATATCTCATACAATGCACCTAATGAAATTGGATCCCTGAGATTTAAAATTGCCTCTACTGCTTTGCCATTGTTGAAATGATACCGATACGTAAAACCGGTTGATACAACTTGGTCGGCACTGCCTAAACGAACACCGGCTTGATGACGGTATTGTGCAGACGCAGACAAACCAATAAATAAAAGAAGGACAATGAATGTAAGTAAACGAAGTGGCATCATATTTTTCAGATTGAAGTCAATCACCGAAAATAATGCCAATGATCTTATTGTTTTTCTTTTATGAAAAATTTAAACCAGGCATATCCAAGAATGATTGCGATGACTGACGCTACCATAACGGCCATCTTGCTAATATCCTGTGTGAAAGAATCCTTAAATGCGAGCATGGAAATGAAAATACTCATTGTAAAACCAATTGCAGCAAGCAAACCAAGACCGATCATATGTTTCCAGCTGATGCCTTCTGCTAATTGGCCGAGTTTTAGTTTCACCAATAACCAGCAAAAGAAGACGATGCCAACCGGCTTACCAACAAGTAACCCAAATATTATTCCGAGGCTTAATGAATTGCTGATATGCTGTATGAAACCTGCAGGAATATGAATAGCAGTGTTGGCCAATGCAAAAATGGGTATGATGAGAAAGTTAACGTAATTATGAAGTGAATGTTCTATTTCCGTCAATCGTTTCACCGGGATGGTGAATGCAAATAACACACCGGCAATGGTAGCATGCACACCTGAATTGAAAAAGCAGAACCACATTGCTGCACCCAACAGGAAATTCCAGAAGCCAAAAGGTAGTTTCAACTTAGTCCATAAAAGAAGAACAGCAAAAACTAATATTCCGATAAACAAATACAACAGGTGAATCGTGCTGGTATAAAAAACAGCAATGGCCACAATAGCGCCAAGATCATCAATGATGGCTAATGCTGTTAAAAATATTTTCAGCGCAATTGGTACACGATTTCCTAATAAGGATGCAATGCCGAGTGAAAAAGCAATATCCGTTGCCATGGGCACGCCCCAACCATTTGCATAAACTGTTCCACTGTTAAATAGTGTGAAGATGAGCGCAGGAACGAGCATTCCGCCAAATGCACCAGCAACAGGCAGGATGGATTGTTTTAAAGATGATAATTCACCATCAACTAATTCACGTTTAATTTCCATGCCCACCTGGAAAAAGAAGATGGCCATCAATCCATCATTGATCCAATGAATGATTGTATGAGGAAGGTAATGTGATAAATGAACTTCCGTATTCCAAAACGAAAGATAGCTATTACCCCAGCCACTATTGCTGATGATCAATGAAAGAACCGTACAGACAAGTAATGTAACGCCAACGGCACGACTGTCTTGAATAAACTCCAGTAAAGGTGAAATAAATGTACGCTTAAGGAAACTCAACGGCATGCATGAAGATAACTACAAGATGGAGAATGACAAACAGAGAAACTGTTGTTTTGAATTTCCTGTTATTTTATTAAAGGAACAACTCCAGTTTGTTCTTAGGCCGTTTGTTTTCGAGCCATTGAAAGTTTTGTAACTTCTTTTGGTCTTCCGGTAATTGGCGAATAGGGAAGGTGGTGCCTTTTACCGAACTGGTGAATTTTACTTTCTGCGGGCTACGTTCCTTGAAGTACATATCGATCATATCAGCAGTAGTCCGGTTCATGCCCACAAAAGCACTATCATCGTCCTGTGCATAGTAAATGCTTTCAGCAGTACCTTTTGCTTTTACAAAATCAAGTTCACCATTGATGAAATATCCGTTGATGGTGCGTCCCTTGATCTGGTTGAAGAAACTTGAACTTTCTTTTACGCTTTGCACAAGTAAGCCATTTTCAAATACGTAAAGGCGTTTTGGTTTCTTGTTTTCGGTGAAGATATAGATGGTATCGCCGCTAACCTGGCTGCCTTTGCTCCAAGCAACAGGATCGTGAAAAAGCTGAAATACACTATCTACACCTGAATAAAATAGACTGTCAGCTACTGCCTGCAATGAATCATTAAAGATGCGTACATGCCTGAAAGCAGTAATAAAACGTAGTGTATCTGTTTCTTCTTTGGGTCGTATTTTTTTAATCGTGGATGAATCAACGATTGCAACAGCATTGCTATCTGCCGTTGGTAGTTTGGTTGAATCACCTAATACCAATACCGGTTTTACTTTAAGTGGGGGAGGTTTGTTGCTGATGGAATCTTTTTGAGCAATCACAATTGGTTTTTCAACCACCACTGCAATTGTATCTTTTGTTTTAACCTCAATGCTGTCAGCAAGAACCAAAGAAGAATCTTTGCTGATGCTGCTTGAATCATTCTTTAAAATGGAATCAATCTGGATGATCTGCTTTCCTTTTAATGTATCAAATGCACTGATATAACCATTCTTCATTCCGGCCAGGTCTCTCATTAATCCTGAGTAAATAGTATCGGCAGCAATAAATACGGAATCTTTATTCTGCACCACAACCATCACCGGTTTTTCCGTTGCAAGAAAATTCTTCTTCTCTTTATTAAAGAAAACACGGTTGGCAAAAAGCAGTGCACCTTGCGAAGTGTCTTTGTATTGTACATTTCCTTTTGCTTCACCAAAACCTGTTTTATCATCAAAAGCAAAATCATCAGCAATCATGGTGGAGGTACTATCCTGCATACGTGAACGGCTGCCGAACTTTGCTTTCTTCAATTTCAGATCATAATAACCTTCTCTTGTATTAATGATTGATTGTCCGCTCTTGATAGTTGTTGGGGCAATAAACGTTGCAACCTGGCTGCTGGTATTATATAATAAGGAATCACTTGCCAACGCCACTTCAGGATCACTCATTTTTACGTTACCTACAAAATATATGTCTTTTATATCGGCGTAATAAAACCCTTCCTTACTATAAAGTGTTGTTTGTTTACTTTCGATACGGCCACCATTACGATAAGTACCAACCTTGCCATTCATATCGTAATCCATCTCATCGGTGTACAATGTACTGTTGCCATCGCTGAGTTTTACTTTATCACGAAAGGTGGCTAGTTTCTTAGTACCGTCGTATTGCATGTACTGGGAATAGATGTTGACAGAATCCGCATCATTGATGTGTACATTGCCATAAGCCTGCATGAAATTTGTTTTTTCATTGTACACAACACTGTCAGCCCAAAACAACGTTCTTCCCTGGCGTATGTGTACATTGCCAACAAGAATCTGCAATTGAGTAGCCGAATCAATTGTTCTGAAATCAAAACGATTGGTCTTCAGGATCTCAACGATCCTTACCGTATCACTTGATTGTGAGGGGCGGGGAGGAAGTGTTTTTTGTTGGGCAGATAATACACTCACACAAAAAAGCAAACAGCACAGTAAACCAATGCGAACAAACACGTTCAATTATTTTTGATTGTTATAAATGCTATCGGCCAATGGTGCTTTCAATGGTTCAGATTTATCTTTTTTGCCCCCAAAGACAGAAACATTTATATATCGTTTAGGATGCAGTTTAAAATCATCCAGCAAAATATTTAAACTGCGGGTTGTGTTCTGCAGATTATTATAAAGTTTCGGATCATGAATCAACAAACCAAGTGAACCATCTTTACTATTGGCTTTCTGCAAAATTCCCTGTAATTGTGTGATGCTGTTGTTAAGATTGGTAACTGTTTCCTTTAATTGTAGTTCTGATAACTTTTGCGAAGTTGTCTTAAAGTTCTCAATGGTTGTATTCAGTTTCTCGTTGTTGGTATTGAGGTTGGTGGTAAAGGCTTCAACATTGTTCAATGTCTTCGAAAGTGCTCCATTCTTGCTATTGAGCATAACGTTTAATTCATCAGATGTGCTCTTTAAATTCGCAATAGTATGTCTCAGGTTGGCTTTTGTCTTTTCATCAAACATGCTGTTGACATTACTCAATAAAAGTTTCAGCGAATCAACAGCCTGCTTTACATTGGCCATTACCGGGTCTATGCTTGTAGTAATTTTTGAAAGGATATCAGGGTTGCTGGCACTTAACAATGTATCGCCTTTTGCAAGAAATGTTTTTGAATTGCCCGGTAAAACGCTGATGGATGAATTGCCGGTAAGGCTGCTGTTAATGACAGCAACTGAATTGCTGGGGATGTTAATTTCATCGAGCAGGTTAATGGTGACAACCACTTCACTTACATCTTTATCAAGTTTATCGATCTTATATACATTACCAATACGGTAACCTTTAATTTTTACCTGGTTGGCCGGCTCGAGTGCACCTACATCGGGGAAACGTGCATAGAGCACATTTGATTTTTTGAGAAGGGTTTTGCCTTTCAGAAAATTAAAACCCAGGATCAAAAGGGTAACAGCTATTACGGTTAAGGCGCCTACCTTGGTTTCGTTGGAAACTTTCATGTGTTATGTTGATTGCTTTTACACACATGTTATGTGCCATTTAATCTTCGTTGCCGGTAAATATTGCAGCTCGAAAATGTTGAGGCTCATTTCATGAGTTGGTGAAAGAAAAGCATTTTGTTGCTTCGCTCGGGTCAAAAATAAGAAATGTTTACCCGCCGCAATCTAGAAGGGCAGAAACAGCTGTTAAAAAGTGTAAACTAATTACTTACGGGAATTATTAGCCGCATTTTGCACCGCTGGTTTTTCCACCAGGTCTTTGTAGCGCTTGATGGAACGGGCAATGCTTTCAACCATTTGTTGCTGGCCTTCTTCGCTGATCAGGTATTCCTCCTCGGGCCTGTGCGATAAAAAGCCCAGCTCGATCAAAATACTTGGCATGGCAGTGGCCTGCAATACCCAAATACCTTTCTGGCGTTGTTTTACCCCACGGCTAAAGCGGCCGATACCTACAAATTCTTCCTCAACAATAGAAGCCAGCTTTACACTGTTGCCAAAAAACTGTTTGGTCCAGAGTGCTACCTGTTGTTTAACGATGGGGTCGTTAATATTGGCGTTAATAGTGCCATCATCTTCCTCATTGCTGAAAATATTACCGTCTTCCAGAATGAATTCTTCTTTATCGTCCTGCTTGTGAGCGGCAAACACATACGTTTCTGTGCCATGTGCAGGATTGGCGTGGTAATATGTTTTATATACAGGAACTGTTCTTGTTTTCTTTACACGTTTTTTGTTTTTGCCTTTTCCGGTTGTAACATAGTAGGTTTCTTTGCGGGAACCTTCCCTTACTACTTCTCTCAGCTTAGGTACATAGTTGCAGTGGATCGATACAAACAGATCGCCTTTATTATTATTGGCGAATTCAGCACGTGCCTTGTTTTCTACAAAGTAAACTGTAGGTCTCGATTCAAGAATTTTTACTTCAGGCATTTCTTTCTGAAGGATAGTTACCAATCGTTTGGCAACCTCATATGAGATTTGATCTTCTGATACTTCTGTACCAAATGAGCCATGACGTGCACCAATTGTTCCTTTAAAACCATGGCCGGCATCAATAACAATGGTCCTGATCTTTCCTGCTGCTGCAGTATTATTTTTCTTACTGGTGAAGGAGATAGCCACCACACCCACCATCAGCAAACAGGCAATTCCGGGAAACCAGTTCTTGTTCATAGTTCGAATTTCGTTTTGAGTTAGTAATTCAAAAGCAACATTCACAGTTCGTTAATGCAATTGTGGCTATTTTTGTCGCCACCGTATATGTTCCAACGCCGTAAAGTTAATCATAAATCTGTTTTCATCACCGCTGTTGCAGCATTGCTGCTCTATGGCCTAACGGTAAGTGGTCGATCTGCATTTCATTCTACATCAGATTTTCTGCAAGCTTTAACATTTTCCGTAATTGATACAACACCGGTTAAACCAACAAAACAGGCAATCAAGAAACCTGCATTACAGACGAGGGAAGGTTCGGCAGCGCAGCAAAACAGAATGTTAATTGATACGGTGCCTAAAAAAGATACAGTCAATCTTGTCGATTCTTTACAACGCAAGGATTCGTTGGTACAAAAGATCGATACGTTTGATTTTAAACTGTCAAAAGATTCTATTGATGCGCCGGTTGACTTTGAAGCAGAAGATTCAATGGTGATCGATATACCGGGCAAACAGATCTTCCTATATAATAAGGCATCGGTTAAGTTTAAAGATGTAGCACTCGATGCCGCTGTTATACGCCTTGACCAGCCAACCCAGATACTCACTGCTTTTTCTATAAAAGACAGTACAGGAAAACCAATAGGTGTACCCGCCTTTAAACAGGCAGAAAGTGCATTTACATCAGATACCATTCGCTATAATTTTAAAACTCAGCGTGGTTTAACTATCGGCACATATACGCAGGAAGGGGAGATGTTTATTTACGGGGAGAAGGTAAAGCGTATCAGCCCAACCGTTTTCTTTGCAGAGAAAGCGAGATTTACTTCCTGTAATTATGATACACCGCACTTTGCGTTTAAAGCACGTAAAGTAAAATTCATCAGCAATAAAGTGGCCGTTACAGGTTTAGTTCGACCGGAATTTGAAAATGTTCCCATCCCTCTTGGTTTGCCGTTTGGTTTATTCCCCATGAAACAAGGAAGGAGAACAGGATTGTTGCCACCGCAACCGGTAGCGAATGATCAGTTAGGTTTTGGTTTGGAAGGATTGGGTTACTATAAAACGGTTGGTGAATATTGGGACGCCACAATAAGGGCCAACATTTATTCTTACGGGTCGTACAGTTTATTTCTTTCACCAACTTATCGCAAGCGTTACCGCTACAGTGGTGGATTCAACATCAGTTACCTCAATACAAAAATTGGTTTCAAAGGCGATCCTGATTATGTGCCACCTAACCGGAACTTTTCTGTTCAGTGGAATCATAGTCTTGATGGAAAGGCAAGACCGGGACAAACTTTCAGTGCAAGTGTAAACGTTGCAACGAGTTTGTTTAACCGCTATTTCCCCAACAATGCATCGCAGAACTTTAATAACACGTTGCAATCTTCAATAGCTTATCAGCGCACATGGGCGGGGAAACCTTTTAATTTATCAGTAACTGCAAATCATAATCAAAATACCAACCAGAAGCAATACAATATCAGTTTGCCTGACATTGGTTTTACGGTAAACACACTTTACCCGTTCCAGAAAAAAGAATTTGTGGGTACACCTAAGTGGTACGAAAAATTAGGCGTGTCATATAACGGTACGTTCCGTAACCAGTTCTCATTTACTGATTCAACATTTACACTCAAACATTTACTCGATACTGCAACCTGGAGTGCAAGGCATAGTATTCCAATTCAGCTTTCTTTGCCTGCATTGGGCCCATTGCAGGTTGGTCCTGCTATCAGTTACGATGAAACCTGGCACTCACGCACTTTTGTGCGTCGTTGGAACCCTGCAACCAAATCAGTTGAAACAGTAAGTGAAAAAGGTTTTTACCAGGAACGTCAAATGAGTTTTGGTTTGAACTTTAGCACCGCTGTGTTTGGTAAGCTTGATTTTAAAAAGGGAAACGTAAAAGCGTTGCGTCATGTGATTCGTCCAACATTTGGATTAGGATACAGGCCAGATATGAATAAAAGTAAATGGTACCGTGCACAGGTTGATTCAACAGGAAGAGAATTGTGGTTCGATAAATTTAATGGCTCACAGGCCGCTAATATTCCTGATGGCCGTTCGGGATCTATCAATCTCTCGATCGATAATAACCTGGAGATGAAAGTGCGTGATAAAAAAGATACTTCAGAAGCAGCAGATAAAAAGATACGATTGATCGATGGGTTTGGTGTGAGCACCAGTTATAATATGCTTGCCGATTCGTTTGCGTTAAGTGATTTTAATTTTTATCTGCGTAGTAATTTGTTTGAAAAGATCAGTTTAACTGCGGGTGCAAATGTTTCCCCTTACCAGGTTGATCCTAAAACAGGTTTCCGTAAACGGGAATATGCATGGCAGGCCGATAAATTTTCTTTGGGTCGTTTCACCAGTGGGTTTGTGTCAGTAAGTACACAATTCAAAAGCAAACCAAAAGACGAGAAGAAAGAAAAGGAAAAGCAAGAGACAGAACGCAACAGGCGAAATAATGGTGACTACGATGAGCAAAGCCGTGAATTGAATGCAATACAACGCAACCCCAGTGAGTTTGCTGATTTTAATATTCCGTGGAGTTTAAGCCTTAGCTATTCATTGAATCTTAACCGTCAATTAAAACTGGACTACTCCGGCTTTGAAACACTGATCACACAATCAGTGAACTTCAACGGTGACTTTAATTTAACAGAGAAATGGAAAGTGCAGGCAAATGGTACGTTTGATATTCAAACAAAAACATTACAGTATTTAACGACTTCTATTTCGAGAGATTTGCATTGCTGGCAGCTTGCTATCAACGTTACACCGGTTGGTATTTATCGTTCATTCAGCATCAGCATTAATCCAAAATCAGGTTTGTTGCGTGATCTGCGTATCAACCGATCGAAGTTCTTCTATAATTTACCGCAGTAGTTTTTATTTTCTTGATTCAATATAATTCCACATCAACTCGTACACATGTTCACGAAGTTGTTTTACATCATCTTTTCCAAGATCACTGGTTGGAATAGGATCAAGAAAATGCATTTCAATTTTTGAGGGCCAGAAGTAGAAGCCTTTGTTTTGTGGTAACACTTTTTTTGTGTTGAATAACACAGCAGGAACAATTGCTTTATTCGTTTCAATGGCTAAACGGAACGCACCATCTTTAAATTCTTTTAATGGCTGATTGGTTTTGTTTCGTGTTCCTTCCGGATAAATGCACATATGCAAACCCATGTCAAGTACACGCTTCATATAACTATAACTCTTCAACCTGCTTTCTTCACTCTTACGATCAACCAGCACGCTTCCTCTGCGATAGATGATACCAAACAACGGGATTTTCGCCATTTCAATTTTGGCAATTGTTTTATTAGCGCCAGGGATACCGGGTGATGTAACAGGTACATCCATAAAGGAATTATGATTACACACCACTACATAATTCTCACCCTGTTTAAATTTTTCTTTTCCCTTTATTACTAATCGAATGCCCGCCAGTGGCAACCAAACACCCATCCACAATCTCGACATTGAAATAAACAGGCGTGTACGTTTTGGTTCAGGGAAAAGACCCATTGCCCATGTTGGTAGTAAGATAATAAGCATGGTAGCAATAAACGTAAGTAATGCCCAGGCTGCAAAGATTCGTCCCAGTATGTTTTTTAAAACGTTCATGGTAGTTTCCAATCAATAGGTTCAAGTCCTTCTTGCAATAACAACTCGTTTGTCTTTGAAAAATGTTTGCAACCAAAAAAACCTTTATCGGCGCTGAAAGGAGAGGGGTGAGCCGCTTTCAACACATGATGTTTGGTTTCATCGATCAGGCTTTGTTTTTCTTGCGCAAATTTTCCCCAAAGCAAAAACACAACTCCTTGTTTATGATCTGAAATAGTTTTGATCACTGCATTCGTAAAATTCTCCCAGCCAATTTTTGAATGACTGGCAGGTTCATTTGCTCTAACCGTTAGAAAAGCATTGAGCAGCAAAACACCCTGTTGTGCCCATTTAATGAGATTACCATGCTTTGCCGACATACCCACGCCCATGTCTTTTTCTATTTCCTTATAGATATTTATAAGTGAGGGCGGAGGGTTAATTCCATCCTGTACTGAAAAGCAAAGGCCGTGTGCCTGACCAGGCCCATGGTAGGGGTCCTGACCAATGATCACCACCTTTACATTATTGAAGGGTGTCTGTGTAAAAGCATTAAAAATGAGGGAGCCGGGTGGGTAAATCGTCTTGCCCTGTATCTTTTCAGTTTTAAGGAAGGTCACGATCTGCTGAAAATAGGCTTTGCTAAACTCCTGTTTCAGTTCCTCTTTCCAACTATCTTCTATCTGAACATCCATGCACAATACGTTTGGATGCAATGGTACAAAAAATTACCTTTGCTGCCTCTTAATCAAAAGCTGGTCCGGTAGCTCAGCTGGATAGAGCATCCCGATTTCTAAATCGGGAGGGTCAAAGGTTCAAAGACGCTACTACATATTAAGTAAACAGCTGGTCCGGTAGCTCAGCTGGATAGAGCATCAGCCTTCTAAGCTGAGGGTCATTGGTTCGAATCCAATCCGGATCACAAAAAACATCAAATCCCGTTAAACGACGGGATTTTTTTATGCTGTCACACTGTTACATACTTTTTAGTGTAAAGCTTAACAAATACTATGTTGGTTCTACATCCGATCTTGAAAGACGTTTGGACGATCACAACAGAGGTAAAGAGAAATTTAGCAGTACAGGTATCCCGTGGGAATTGGTATATGCTGAACCTTTTGAAGAACTGGCTATGGCCAGAAGAAGGGAGTTGGAAATTAAAAAGAAGATGAGCCGAAAGTATATTGAATCGCTCATAAACTCAGCTGGATAGAGCATCCCGATTTCCAATCGGGAGGGTATTGTGCGAATCAATCCGGATCACAAAAGCCTCATTGATGAGGCTTTTTTCTTGTCGACAAAATTCTACAACCACTTTCTTAAATTAACCTCTATATTTATACCTGAACGATTGCTGGCTAACTTCTTAAGACCCCTCCGTACCAATTTCCTCCGACAAACATCCGCTACCCGGTGTCTCACCGAACAACCTTTTCATTTAGTTGTAATAATGTATTACACGAATATCCAATTCTCCTGAAGATCCGTAAACAAACCTTTGAAAGGCCGTAATCCCAATTGCTTATATAAAAAGAGAAAACGAATGAAAAAGGTTTTAGGTCTTTGCTTCTTTATGCTATGTTTTACAGCAGTCCGTTCACAGGTTTATTTACAAGCCGGAGGAGGTGTGACGACAAATGGTAATGCCGGTGCCGATCTGCAGGTAGGTTATTCATTAAAGAAAAAGACAACAATCGGTGTTGGTTATTTTGCTCTGATCGATAATGCACAGCCGTTATTAATGAATGTTCAGGTGGGTTATAAATTATCAAAAGCGGTTCGGATGTATGGCGGATATGTACGCAAACAAGTATCGAACAGCCACAAATCACTCAACACAAATTCCTGGATAGGAGGTATCGAATACAATACAAAGCGATTCAAAAAAGGAAATTTTTACTATTCAGTAAACTATATCCCTAATTATTTCTTTGCCTGTGTGGGTATGAAATTTAATTATAAGTAAAGCAAAGCCTTGCCTGTATTGAGTTTCAGAAGATGAGCTCACCCGCCATATAAAAAAGAAAGAAAATATTCTTCGAAAAACTTGCATATGTAAAAGAAGACAGTAATTTTACGGTCAGAATTAGATCCGGCCCTAACAAATTTTCTCCACCGATTTAATTCCCTTTTTAATATCTCATATCCGGAAGCCCCTTCCAAGATTCCTCTATTAACCAAATTGATTCCAGTCCTATACCCAAGGTTGTCTTATAATCAATTTGTATATGAAAACGAAATTTGTACCTGTAATTGCTGCCTTCATGATCTTGTTGTGTGTAAACACAGCCACCTCCGGAACTACTTTTTCCAAACAAGTTTGGCCGAAAGTTTATGATGTTCAGTTTGAACAGCAAGGTTTATCTGTTGTACTTCAATGGAAAGCAGATAACGAACCCAAAGACATTTATTACGAGATCGAAACAAGTGCTGATGGCAAAGAATTTAAAACTTCTGCTATTGTATTAGGTGGCTTCGCTAACGATCAACACTACACATACAAGTACAAAGCAAAAAAGTCTACCACTGCAAAAACATTCTACCGCATTAAACAAATGAACAATGATGGCACTTACAGAATTGTAAGCGAGCAATCATTCTAAATATATTCAACGAACTGTTGGTTCTCTTATAGGTAAATACGCCGTCCTTATTCTTAAGGATGGCTTTTTTATTTTCAACCGATAGAGTTAAATTGTTGTTACAGCTGTAGGACAATAACTATAAGTATCATTGGAATATTATTTTTAGTTGACCTAAGCCATCCCAATGCCTGCTACTTATAAAACTCTGAATATTTTACAGCGAGATTTTAGAAATATTCTCTATTTGCATGTTCAATTTTTTCTAATAGCTGTTATTGTTTCTTTCGGATGTAACAGCGGTAAATCTGCTTACCGCAATGAGTCTGAGATAAAATATATGCATCGGTCTTCTGCTACGATCTGGCACGATAAAAAGGCGATTAGGTATCATTCAAAAAATGGTGTGTACACCGTTTCTTTTAAGTATGGTCCCGGGGCAAGCATCTGCACATGGGATACAAGCATCGTAATTACGAATGCGATCACAGAAGCAAGGAAGGCAATGAATATGATGAATCACAAAGAGAACTACTCGTTCATTGATGTTGTTTATACCAGTAGTAATGAAAGGAATGACAGTATCAAGGAGCTGGATCGATACCGGACCTTGGAAAAATTCACATGTTACTACCAGATCCGAATGTCTCTTGGTAATATTTATGATGCAAAGATTATTCGTTGCTATAATGACTTTAATGGGATATTGCCTATTAGACGATATCGTAATTAAATGAAGAGTTCGTTGAACAGGAACGAGACGCATTCACTGCCAACATAATTAAAGTCGTTTATAATTAGTGATTGTCTTTCTTTTACGATCTTTTAAAACAAGTTTTTTCTCAGAAAGCGTTACTATTTCAAATTCAACTTCTAATGTATCAAGTTTTGTAGTGATCGTATTTCTTTCATTATCCATTTTGTATGTACCAACGAAAAATTGATCTAATTTCCCATCACGAAACATTTCTACTCTAAGAGAATCGTTGGGGAAAAAGGTAGCTTTATCACTAAATCCAGTCTTTGGGTATTTTAATTCATCCTGCTCTATTGTCCAGGAACCTAAAACGTCATTTGTATCAATTTTAAATTTACAACTGACAAAAAAAGAGAGAAGTAATATTATCAGAAAACGCATATCGGATATGTATTGCAGATATTGCTTTGATTGTTAAAAAAGTAACAACGTTTGATTATTACCTATCCACTATTACCCACTCACAAATCACCCCGCCTTACTCTCCAGCTCCATAACTTTTTCAAAGGCAGCTTCGTATTCTGCATTCAACTGTTTAAGATCGTTGCTCAGCTTTTGATAAGAAGTCTCCGTTTGCTTGAATTTATCTTTATCAGAATAAGTAGAAGGGTCGGAGAGTTGGGCTTCCATTTTATTTTTTTCAATGGTAGTTGTGTTGATTTTTTCTTCCAACTGCTGCAACATGCGTTGTTGCTTCTGCAACTCTTTCTTCAGTTCTTTATTGATCACCTGCTTGGTATCTGCAACAGGTGACTGTTGTTGTACTACCGGTTTTTCCTCAACTATTTTTTTTACTTCCGTTTTTTTTTCACTGGCAACAAGCTCTTTATTATCGGCAGCTTTCTTTGCCATACGTTCCTTCCACTCTAAGTATTCGTTGTAGGTGCCTTTAAATTCTTTGATCTCTTCATCTACAATTTCCCAGATCTTATTGGCTGTTTGCGAAACAAAGAAACGATCATGACTCACCAAAATAATGCTGCCCTGGTATTTGTTCAATGCTTCGATCAGCAATTCAACCGAATGCATGTCAAGATGGTTCGTCGGTTCATCGAGCATCAGGAAGTTGGCCTTGCTGATGATTGTTTTTGCCAACGCAATTCTTGCTTTTTCACCACCACTTAATACTTTGATCTTTTTATCGATATCATCGCCACCAAATAAAAAGCAACCAAGCAGGGTGCGTAATTCCTGGTCAGTTTTCTGCGTGCTGCAGGTCTTCAATTCGTCAAGGAGTGTATGATTGAGACCTAACGATTCTAACTGGTGCTGTGCATAAAAACTTTCATCAACATTATGTCCCCACTTCCGTTCACCTTCAAATGATTCAACACCGGCAATAATACGCAGTAAGGTCGATTTACCTTTACCATTTGCACCGATCAACGCAATTTTATCGCCCCGTTCAATTTCTGCACTTGCATTCGTGACGATTTTATTAGCGCCGTAATGTTTGCTCACATGTTTTAATTCGCACAATACTTTACCCGGCATTTTATCAACCGCAAAGTTGATGCGGATATTCGGACGGTCATTGGTTGGTGCTTCAATCACATCCAGCTTTTCTAATTTCTTAATAGCCGTTTGTGCAGCAGCAGCTTTACTTGCTTTGGCACGGAAACGTTCAATAAAACGTTCCTGCTGACGGATAAAATCCTGCTGATTTTCAAAGGCCTTCATCTGCAACTCCATCCGTATCTCTTTCTCTTGCTGGTAAAAAGAATAGTTGCCGCCGTAAATATGTAAACCTTGCTGAAACACTTCTACGATCTTGGTGACCATACGATCAAGGAACCAACGGTCATGCGATACAATTACAACCGAACCTTGATAATGCAACAGATATTTTTCTAACCATTCAATACTGGGAAGATCCAGGTGATTCGTCGGTTCATCCAATAACAACAGATCGGGCTGTTGCAGGATCATTTTTGCCAGCAGTACACGCATGCGCCAGCCGCCACTGAATTCTTTATACGGACGTTGCAGATCGGCATTGGCAAAACCAAGTCCCTGCAGAATTTCTTCTGTTTTATGATGGATGTTATAACCATCCAGCGTATCCATTTCGTGGAGCTTATCGCTGTAGAGGTGAAGCAGTGCTTCATCTTCATGATTCTTTTCCAGCTGAATACCCAGTTCTTCAATCTCTTTTTCGAGCAACAATATTTTTTCAAACGCACCCAGCGCCACTTGTAAAATCGATTCACTGGTATCGAAACTCAACAGATCCTGGTGCAGGTAACCAATACTGGTATTGCGGCTGCGGATCACTTCACCCTTGGATGGTTGGTATTCGCCCACCAGCAATTTCAGGAGGGTAGACTTGCCCGTACCATTGTACCCAATCAAACCAATGCGCTCATTGGGATG
Source organism: Lacibacter sp. H375 (assembly GCF_037892425.1). Classification (NCBI taxonomy): domain Bacteria; kingdom Pseudomonadati; phylum Bacteroidota; class Chitinophagia; order Chitinophagales; family Chitinophagaceae; genus Lacibacter; species Lacibacter aquaticus. Next base: position 4,429,252 of record NZ_JBBKTT010000001.1, on the reverse strand, counting down.
GATATGCCAGGTAGAATCCTCAATAATAGCTCTTGCACCAAACTCAAACGTTACATTCTGAAAACCAGCTAACATAATTCTTACTTAAAAATGAGCCGCAAAGATAAGGTTTAAGTGCGGGGTGAGAGGTAAGAAGTACGAGGTAATGAGGTACGAACCGGAACCAGCGTATGGGTTTACAACCGCTGACGGGGTTTGGAAGTGCTGCAAACCTCACAGGTCTTATCTTTGCCAAAATTTTTTTTATGAAAAAGACTTTGCTTATCCTCTCCGTTATCTTATCGGCAGTAGCCTGCAAAAACAAAGAAGATAAAACAGAAGAAACAACCACGACTCCTGAACCGAAAGCTGCGGCGGGTTATGCGTACAGTGAAACATTCAATCAATCGATGAACAATGTATTGAATGCATATTACAACCTAAAAGATGCGTTTGTAGCGAGTGATACAGTAAAAGTGAATACAGCCGGTGCCGCATTAAAAACCTTGCTCGACAGTTTAAAGCTGGATGAAGTGCAGAAATTTGATACGCTTGGATTCTCAAGCATCAACGGTCGTGCGGGTGATGTTGCTGCAGAACTCAGTGGTATGTTAGGTGAAAAAGAACTGGCGAAAAAACGTGAATCGTTTGAAATGGTATCGAACGCATTTTATGATATGGTACGTGTAATTAAACCTACAGGTGCAACGATCTATTACCAATACTGCCCGATGGCCTTCGATAATAAAGGTGCTTATTGGCTCAGCAATGCTGACAGCATTATGAATCCTTACTTCGGGAAGAAAATGTTGACTTGTGGCGAAGTAAAGGAAACGTTGAAATTCTAAGAAACGTGAGTGGTAAATCGTTAGTCGTGAGTGGAAACCTACAAGCTGTTTTTATTCACGACTGACGATTCACGATTTCCGACAACAATTGCTGCCGATCGCTTGTAATAGAGGAGACTTTTAAAACGGGATATTTCCGCATGCACTATTTAAAACATGTAGCCGGGTTGCTGATCTGTTTCTTGCTACTTCAATCGTTGAACGCACAGGAGAAATTCACCATCAGCGGATATGTAAAAGACAGCACCAGTAATGAAACCATTATTGGCGCCACCATCAGTGTAAAGGGTCGCACCAAAGGCATCAGCTCCAATCAATACGGTTTTTATTCCATTACACTGGAGAAAGGTGTGCATACGCTAACAGTATCGCATGTTGGTTTTGTAGCGAAAGAAATTGAACTCGATCTCAACAGTAATACACAACTTAACTTCGATCTTGCCCCACGTATTGCCATTGCACAGGAAGTAATTATCTATTCCAAAAAACGTGATCTGAATGTAAAGGCTGCCCAGATGGGTAAGTTTGAATTGAGCATGAACCAGATCCGCTCTGTACCGGCTTTGGCAGGTGAAGTTGATCCGATTAAAGTGCTGCAGTTATTACCCGGTGTACGTAATGCCGGAGAAGGCAACAGCGGTTTGTATGTGCGTGGTGGTGGTCCTGATCAGAATTTAATTTTACTGGACGATGCAGTGGTGTACAATCCCGGTCACTTGTTTGGTTTCTTTTCTGTTTTTAATAGTGATGCGTTGAAGAATGTTAGCTTGATCAAAGGTGGTATGCCTGCTAACTATGGTGGACGTATCAGCAGTGTGGTTGATATTGCCATGAAAGAAGGGAACAATAAAAAGTTCCAGGTGGAAGGCGGAATCGGAACGATCTCTTCACGGGTATCAATACAGGGGCCAGTTGTAAAAGAAAAAGCATCTTTCATTGTATCAGCAAGACGTACTTATGTAGATATTTTGGCGAAGCCCTTCATTAAAAAAGAAAGTGCGTTCTACGGCAGCGGTTATTATTTCTACGATCTCAATACAAAGTTCAATTATAAATTTTCGGAGAAAGACCGCTTGTATGCAAGTGGCTATTTCGGTAGAGATGTGTTTACGTTCAACAATAAAGAACGAAGCTTTGGTGCACGCATTCCCTGGGGTAATTCAACAGGAACAGTTCGTTGGAACCATGTATTCAACAGTAAACTCTTTGCAAATACATCATTAGTGTGGAACGATTACCAGTTTGCATTCGGTGGGACGCAAAGTAATTTCGAGATCAATCTCAACTCAGCAATACGTGATGTAAGTGCCAAGATCGATTTTGATTATTACCCTGTCAGTGGCCACCAGTTGAAATACGGAATTAACTATACCTATCACAAATTCAATCCACAAACAGCCAATGGTAAAAGTGGAGATGTAACATTTGAACCACAAACCGTGAACAATAAGTTTGCGCATGAAATGGCAGCGTATATCATGGACGATTGGGAAGTGAATGATGCCTTGCAAATTAATTACGGTATCCGTTACACCAGTTTTCAACAGGTGGGTCCGTACAAACTGTTTGTAAAAGATGCAGATGGTAATAAGCTCGACAGTACAGTTTATGACAGTAACGATAAAATAAAAACCTACGGTGGGTTTGAACCACGTGTTACGTTTCGCTATGCGTTAGATGACGAAACATCGTTGAAGGGTGCAGTAACACGTAACCTGCAGTTTATTCATTTGGTTAGCAACTCCGGTACAACATTGCCTACCGATATTTGGGTGCCGAGTACTTACAGAGTAAAACCACAAATCGGCTGGCAATATGCTGCGGGTTTTTTTAAGAATTTTAAAGACAACATGTGGGAGACATCGGTTGAAGTGTATTACAAAACCATGCAGAACCAGATCGAATACAAAGAAGGATATACGCCCGGCATTGGTGATCCTGAAGAAAGTTTTGTATTTGGCAAAGGATGGAGTTACGGTGCTGAGTTTTATGTAAACAAAGCAAGAGGAAAGTTTACGGGTTGGATAGGTTATACACTTTCATGGACATGGCGACGTTTCCCTCAATTAAATGATGGTGATAAGTATCCCGGCCGTTACGATCGCCGTCATGATTTGAGCGTTGTTACCAACTATCAGCAAAACAAAAAATGGAAATACTCAGCAGTGTTTGTATTCGGCACCGGTAATGCATTTACGTTGCCTGAACGCTTCTTTTTAGTTGATGGTGTACTAACGCAGCAGTACAGCCGCATCAATCAATATCGTTTGCCTTCTTATCATCGCTTAGATATGTCGGCAACGTTTACACCACAGCCAAAGAAAGTGCGCAAGTTGAAAATGGAGTGGGTGTTTAGTGTGTACAATGCATACAGCCGTCAAAATCCATACTTTATTTACTACGATCAAAAAGGAAATCCTTTGCAGGGCACATTGGAAGTGGAAGCGAGACAGGTATCGTTGTTTCCTATTATACCAAGTGTGACGTTGAATTTTAAGTTATAGAAACACAGATGGCACTGATTTAAATGGATCAAAACGGATTTGATCTGTCCTCATCCGGCTCATAAGTGTTATCTGCGGCTCTATCCAACCGCCACAATACTTTCTACATCATCTTTTTTCCGAACGTTCTTCAATCGATCTGAAATTGCAGTCAGTATTTCAGTTGCTGCATCGATCTCATCTTTCTTGTTCGAAATGCTTTCAACATTAAAGCCAATGGGTATTTGTTTTAATGCAGCAAACTCCATAAGCTCATCAGCGATGAGGATGGATGTTTTAATGGACGTATCTAAAATGTCTTTTGCATTTCTCAGATCATTGTACAACCACTTCGGCACTTCAATACCCAGCCACTTCATAAACTCTAAGGTTTTGATGGAGCCGCAAGGACTAAGTGTAAAAAAGATAGGTTGCAGATCGTAGTTGTTATCAATTGAATCGTAGTAATAGTCGGAGAGGAGGTTCTTCGATTCATACACATTGTACACACATTGCGATACAAAGAAGCTGCATCCTTTTTGTGTTTTATCAAAGATGCGTTTGTTTTCATCGCCTTTTTTTGAATGACGTTCCGGGATAGTAATACCACCAAGCAACAGATGATTGTGCTGCTCTCTTCTCAGATCATAGGCATCAGTCAAAGCAAAATTTGTTTCAGCAATTTGCTGGCTCGATGATGCTCCAACAAAAACAAAGTTTTCAAGATCGCTGTTATTATTCAGCCATTCATTAAAAGTATCCCTTGTTTGGTTGGCAATACTCTTGTAAATAATGCTCGACGTTTTTATACTGCTCAAATAATTCCGGTAGTATTCTTCCGGCGGAACTGTTTGAATAAAAGGAAATGTGCGTTGTTCGTTTGTACGGTGACTTTCATCCTGGATATCATACAAGATCAAACCATCAATAGCAAGATTATTGATACGATCGATCTGCTTGTTAGCAATGATCTGTAGTTTTTCTTTTTCAGTGGTGATCTTTGGAGGAGCAAAGCTGTAAAGCAGTAACCCGTTTTCTCTATTTTCTATCTTTTCTTTTAAAGAGCCCATTAGTTGAAGACTGTTCGATTAAATTGTTGTAAGGCTCAAATTTACGCTGTTATGGGCAATTAAATGAATAACTAAACAGTGTTAGCTTTGGTTCTTTATTGAAGACGGGTTTTACTTTTGATCGAGCATCCATTGTACAAGGTCCTTTGGCTCAACAATACTCCATGAATGAGGATGTCTTGCATTATCAGGTTTTCGATACCCTTTATTTCTGCTGATCATCAATTCAATCTTCTTGTTCCCAAGTCTTTTTAATTCATTGGTCATTGCTGCAAAATCAAAAGCATTCATGATAGAATAGTCAACTCCTTCACTTAGCCACCATAAAATATCCGGTTCCGTGTATAAACGAATAGGCAAATTAACAAGAGGCTTAATAGCATGCTGTGTTGTATCATTAAATGAATAAGGCGATTTCCGGTGATACTCGGATAAATTATCGGATGGACTGCCACCAAATTCTTTCATGAGACGTTTTAGAATATAATTACTTTCTGCCAACCCATCTTCAGTACTATTTGGAAGCTTGGTTTCACGTAGGATGCCATTATACACTCTCTCAAAATCCAACGGTGCATCAATAGCAAAAACTGCAGAGGGTCTCACAGAATAGTTATTAGCGAATGCAAGCTCTGCATATTTTATGGCACATGTGCCTCCAATGGAAAAGCCGCCAAGATAAAAGTTGAGTCCACTTAGTTTATAAGTAGTTGTTACATGCCCTAATAATTCAAGAAACGAAGCCTGCGTTGCTGAATCAAAACCAAAAGAAGAAATGCCTGTCTTAAATGTTGGAATGATGACTAAAATTCCTTGCTGTGCAGCATACCTTGGTAATTCTGTTTGCAGCAACACATCATTTGCTTTTTGGAACATCCCGGGAATTAAAAAAGCATATCCTTTATAGGGAAGTTTAGGTGGGTGAACAACAATATACAGGTTCGATGTGCTGTCTTTCGTATTTAGGTAAATAGTTTCTATTTTCTGTGCAATAGAAAATTGAGACAAGAAAAGAAATAATAAGAGAAGCCTGAGTTTATGCATGATGGTGATTTGAATATGCAGGGAGAAGTTACACAATAATATGGGATGCTTTCTGCTTATATTATAATCACTGCTGCTATTCAGAATAAAAAGCAAGGAGGAAATCAATATTTTCAGGACAGGATCACATTGATTTATAGTTATGCAATACCACACCACTCTTAAATGTTCGTGTGTCAGTAAGTTGTAATTGCAGGGGAGTAGTTAATCCTTTGAACAAAGAACTACCTGCACCAATAGCTACGGGGTCGATCATGATTCCGTATTCATCAACGAGATTTTCCGCTGCTAATGCTGTTAACAACTGTCCACTTCCAAGTATAGTTATATCCTTTGTTGAGTTTTGCTTCAATTGTTTTAGTTGTGCAATAAAATCGCCGCTGATGATCTCGGTATTGCTCCAATCAACTTTTTGAACCGTATTCGATACCACAAGTTTTTTAGCTTTATTCATTCCCTTCGCCACATCAGGAAATTGTTGTGCTGCCATTTCAGTAGGCCAGAACGAAGCCATTATCTCAAATGTTTTCCGTCCAAACAAAAGAATGTTTTCCGATTGTAAACTATCAGCAGAAAATTGTCCTTCTTCTTCGCCGTGGAGGTGCCAGCTGATATCATCATTCAATCCTTTGTAATAACCATCAAGAGAAAGAAAAGTAAAGCTTGATAATGTTGCCATGTGATGTGTTTATATGTACAAACCTAATTCTCATCCTCAATAATTTCAGGGTGTGATCGGGACAAACTACATGGTTGAATGCGTAAAACCAAAGCCTGCTATCGTTTTCTTTGTTCCATAGGAACAATTGCCGGTTAGAATGATGTTGTTGAGTAATGTTCGTGCTGTAGGTACGATTGGTGAAATGATTTTGCTGTTGTGCATGTGTTGTTAGTCAGCCTCGGGACACCAACCGAAAAGAAAAAAAATTAAGCGTATCAGCCGTCAAAAAAATGATTTTGGAAAAGTACTATCAGTAAACGTTTTAATGCCCAACTGATATTTTTTTATTAAGTCAATTACTTGGCCTTCATTAGGAGTGTCTTCTGTAATTCCAAAAGAAGAGTAAAATACAATGCCACCTTTACTTTTAAATTTTGTAGACGGAGATCCAGATCTTTTATGCTTATCAAGTTTCCGTTTAGTTTTATTACTTCATTTTGATCAACAAAAACTCTTAAATAGGTAGTAGTGTCAATAACGGATTTTCTGCATTTTCATTACTATTTTTTTGTGTTTCTGCAGTATTGTTTGAATTCTCATCACTTTTTGTATTGCAACAAAGCATTAAAAAAGGAAGTAACACTATATAATTTTTGAGACTGTTCATTACATACAAATTTATCTGCTTTCTTGCAGGTGACTCTCCTTAAAGAAACTCGCCGTGATTACTACATTTCTTTTCCATTATACAGCGAGTCGGTTTTGTCATACTCGCCTGCGAACGAAAGCTATACATTTAATTAGAACCTGTCCAAACTATCTCACCTATATAACTTTTGTCAACAGTAAACGTCGATTGTCCCTCAAATTCGTAATTTATTCCATCCTGTTTTACAAACTCAACTTCATAGCAATCTTTATCCAGGATTTCAAGAATAACACCTTTCATACCTCTGATTATTGCAGAATTAATGTCTTTGTTAAGAATAAAAACGTCGTATTGTTTGATTGTTTGCATCGTGTTGCTTAACTCTTCTTTTTTTGTAGGCGAGTCTCCTGCAAGGAACGGCCGTGATTAGTACATTTCTTCGTCATTATACGGCGAGTCGGTTTCACCAGACTCGCCTGCGAACGAAGTTAATTTTGCAGGAGTTGTTTTAATTTTTCGTAGTCGCCGTTTTGCCCAAAGGATTCTGTGTTGGCATTTGTCCCAACTATTTTGTTCGCCATACAATCAAAGCAAATTTTTGCTATTCCTACATTTTTGTTATTTCTTTTAAAAATGAGGATGTCACGGTAAATATATACACATGATGTTGCGATGATTTCGTTAACCTGTTTTTCCCTAAAGATATTATCAACTTCTGAGTGTTTTACTTTGCTTAGCGTCCTTTTAGTGTAACCGATTTTTTTAAGTTTATCTACAAAAAATGTATCCTTAATGTTCTGAGGAGCTTCTCCAATTATTGTGATATTTTTTAGTGAGTCTAACGGCGACAAAGGTTTCTTTTCAATTAACTCCAGTAAGTCTTTGTCATTAAAGTCAATGAAATAATGGTCTATTTGATCGTATTCAAAGAATTCTTTCGCAGTTTTAGTTTCAGTATTCTTTATAGTAGCATCGTGGTTGGGCTTCTCATTCGATGTAACGCAAGCAGAGAAAATGGAAAAGAGTATTATTATGTGTGCAAAAATCTTCATCTTTTTGGTGTTCTTTAAAAAAGTAAGGAACATACTAATGTATGCTATAATACAATATCACAAAAAAATCCCCTTGCTTCATCAACAAGGGGATTCCATTTTTACTTTTTTATCATTTTACGAACCGCAACTGATACAGCCATCTTCCATGCTGCAGGTCGGGCCATCTACTTGCGTAGGCTCAATGTCGGTTGTTGTTTTTGCGTTGTTTGTTTTTTCAGTTGAAGGAATCACCGGGCTGATATCTGCACTCGCCTGTTTCTCTACGGTAAACTGCACTGCTTGTGTTGCAGCTTGTGTACGCAGGTAATACATCCCTGTTTTCAAACCTTTCTTCCATGCGTGGAAATGCATAGAGGTGAGTTTAGATGCAGTTGGATTATCCACAAACAAATTCAACGATTGCGATTGACAGATATACGCTCCACGATCAGCAGCCATATCAATGATGTTCCGTTGCTTGATCTCCCAAACCGTTTTGTACAGTTCTTTCACATCAGCAGGTATCTCATCAATGTTCTGGATAGAACCATTGGCTGCAATGATCTTGTTCTTCATGCTGTTGTTCCACAAACCAAGATTCACCAAGTCTTTCAGCAAATGCTTGTTGACAATAATAAACTCACCACTTAATACACGACGTGTGTAAATGTTGGAAGTGTATGGTTCAAAACATTCGTTGTTACCAAAGATCTGTGAAGTGGAAGCAGTAGGCATTGGTGCAACCAATAAAGAGTTACGCACGCCGTATTGTTTTACTTCTTCTTTCAGTGTTGCCCAATCCCAGCGGTCGGTTGGTGTAGTGCCCCACATATCGAACTGGAAAATTCCTTTTGATACAGGTGAACCAGCAAAGGTTTCATACGCACCTTGTTCTTTCGCCAAATCTTTACTTGCAGTCATTGCAGCAAAATAGATGGTTTCAAAAATGTTTTTGTTCAGCATTTTTGCGAGCTCGCTTTCAAACGGCAAACGCAATAAGATGAATACATCGGCCAAGCCCTGTACACCTAATCCAACAGGACGGTGTTTCATGTTCGATGTTCTTGCTTCTTCAACAGGATAATAATTGTTGTCAATGATTTTGTTGAGATTTTTGGTTACCTGGTAAGTAACATCATATAATTTCTGGTGATCGAATTTTCCATCAATTACAAAACGGGGGAGCGCCAATGATGCAAGGTTACAAACCGCTACTTCATCAGGACTTGTGTATTCCATGATCTCTGTACACAGGTTTGAACTTTTGATGGTACCGAGGTTCTGTTGATTTGATTTGCTGTTGGCAGCATCTTTATACAACATATACGGTGTACCTGTTTCGATCTGCGATTGCAGAATAGCAAACCAAAGGTCTTGTGCCTTGATTGTTTTTCTTGCTCTTCCTTCTGCTTCGTATTTCGTATAAAGCTGTTCAAATTCTTCGCCCCAGCAATCACTTAAGCCCGGTGCTTCATTTGGACAGAACAAACTCCATTCACCATTTGCTTCCACACGTTTCATAAACAGATCGCAGATCCACAATGCAAAGAAGAGATCTCTTGCACGCATTTCTTCTTTACCATGGTTCTTACGCAGATCAAGGAATTCAAATACATCTGCATGCCATGGTTCGAGATAAATAGCAAACGCACCTTTACGTTTACCACCACCTTGATCAACATAGCGTGCAGTATCGTTAAATACTTTCAGCATTGGAATGATACCGTTGCTGGTACCATTGGTGCCACCGATATAACTACCTGTTGCACGGATATTATGAATAGCCAAACCAATACCACCTGCGCTCTGCGAAATCTTCGCCGTTTGTTTCAGCGTATCATAAATACCATCAATGCTGTCTTCCTTCATGGTTAAAAGAAAACATGAACTCATTTGTGGTTTTGGTGTACCTGCGTTAAAGAGAGTAGGAGTGGCATGCGTCATCCAACGTTCACTCATTAAGTGATAAGTCTTGATGATGCTGTCAATATCTTCTTTATGAATACCAACGGCCACACGCATGTACATGTGTTGCGGACGTTCAGCAATTTTTCCATCGATCTTTAAGAGATATGATTTTTCCAGCGTTTTAAAACCGAAATAATCAAAAGCGAAATCACGATCGTAAATGATGGTGCTGTCTAACAACTCCGCATTGTCTTCAATGATCTTCATTACATCATCAGCGATCAACGGTAATTTTTTACCGGTTGCTTTATCAACATAGTTGTAAAGATTTCGCATTGTCTGCGAAAAACTCTTGATGGTGTTCTTATGCAGGTTGCTCACGGCAATGCGTGAAGCAAGAATTGCATAATCAGGATGTGTGATTGTTAATGATGCAGCCGTTTCGGCTGCGAGGTTATCGAGGTCAGTTGTTGCAACGCCTTCGTAAATACCTTCAATTGTTTTCTTGGCAACATCAATAGGGTTCACCATCGGACTGAGGCTGTAACTCAGCTTCTCAATCCTTGCGGTTACCTTATCGAATTTTACCGATTCTGTTTTTCCGTTCCGTTTAACTACAAACATAATGGGATGTATGATTTGTGATGTATGAATTATGATTTGTTATTGTTCGTCTTTACTGTCTTTACCGTAGCAACAAAAATGCTCACCAGTTCGTTTCCTTCTTTGAGTAATGGCTCTGTAATGTTTGATGCAATTAATTTCGCTTCTGTTATTACTTCTAACCAATACATGCTCTCATCAGCTTCTTCTATTACTATTTCCAGTTTATAAATAAAATCAGCGGTTGACTTTGCTCTGCATGCAGCCCGATAATTTGCACCTACAGAACCTCCTGAACGGATGAGCTGCTTTGCTAATTCAAAACCTGCTGTAGTTTTAGGGAGTTGTTCGCAGACCTTTATTATTTCAATGTGAAATTTTTTGGTTCTGATTTTCAACTCTTCCTTTGTCATAGTGCTGTTCTTTAATTGTTTGCTCGGACTTGCGACATACCATAAATCCTACATCACAAATCCGACATCTTAAAAGTCTTCTTCTGTTGAAAACATCTGCGATTCTTTATTACCCATCACACCGGCTTTCTGATAATCGCCTACACGCTTCTCAAAGAAGTTTGTTTTGCCTTGCAGGGAGATCATTTCCATAAAGTCGAATGGGTTGGTGGCGTTGTACACTTTTGCACAACCTAATTCTGCCAACCAACGGTCAGCAACAAACTCAATGTATTGCTGCATCAGTTTTGCATTCATACCAATCAATGCAACAGGCAATGCTTCAGTGATAAATTCTTTTTCAATTTCTACTGCATCGGTAATGATGGCTCTTACTTCTGCTTCGCTCAGTTTGTTTTGCAACATGCTGTAGAGTAAGCAGGCAAATTCGCAATGCAAACCTTCATCACGACTGATCAACTCATTGCTGAATGTTAAGCCCGGCATCAAACCACGTTTCTTCATCCAGAAAATAGAGCAGAAACTACCGCTGAAGAAAATACCTTCAACTGCTGCAAATGCAACGAGACGTTCAGCAAAACTTCCGTTCTCGATCCAACGTAAAGCCCATTCTGCTTTTTTCTTTACAGCAGGAACAGTATCGATGGCGTGAAAGAGTTTATGTTTTTCCTGCGGATCTTTAATATAGGTATCGATGAGGAGGGCATATGTTTCGCTGTGAATGTTTTCCATCATGATCTGGAAACCATAAAAACATCTTGCTTCCGGCAATTGCACTTCGCTCATAAAATTCACAGCCAGGTTCTCGTTCACGATTCCATCGCTTGCTGCAAAAAAGGCGAGTACATGCGAAATAAAATGACGTTCGCCACTGTTGAGGTTTTCCCAATCTTTCAGGTCACCGCTCAAATCAATTTCTTCAGCTGTCCAAAAGCTGGCTTCGTGCTGCTTATAATGTTTCCATATTTCAGGATAGTTGATGGGTAGAATAACAAAACGGTCTTTGTTTTCCTTCAACAGGAGTTCTTCTTCTTGCTTCATATTTTCTTCTTTTACTTTGGCTACCGGGGACAAGTATAGTGCTGAAAGCATGAGCCACTTTAGAGGTGGCGAAAACAATCAGTACAAATGCTTTTCTTCCCGAAAGCGTTGTGACTAAATTTTCCTACCGGCAGGTCTTCTGACTTTCCCGCCTTTTGAACGTCCTTCCCATTCCTCTTATCGAGGGACAGTGGATGTAGTTGTTCAAAAGTTCGCCAATTGGCGACGGGATAACAGCTACGGGGATAGTTCAGGATTTACACCTGATTCCCTTTTAATGCAATGCGCTGAAGCGTATTGTCAACCGAGACGGACTGTAAAATAAACCCCAATCGGCTGAATGAACGGAAGTTGTTATTCACGTTATGTTGAAAAAAAAGAAAAACAAATATTGGTTTGAAACATGTTGGCTGAAAAGCAGCGCCTGCACTCAGTTTCAGGCAAATTGCAGGTATAATAAAACGCCGGCACTGATGGTCATGATAGCCAAAGCAATAAAACCAACTATATTTTCTGTGCGGTTGTTAACATTATCGCCCATAATTTCTTTGTTATTGGAAATGTGCAGAATAATTGCAATAAGCACCGGCGACGTAATGCCGTAAAGAATGGCGGTGTAGATCAACGCTTTGATGGGAGATATGCCAACATAGTTGAGCGATAAACCAAGAATAAGTGAAATAGCTATGATGATATAAAAAGCCTTCGCTTCGTGAAATTTTTTATCGAGTCCTTCTTCCCATCCAAATGTTTCGGTAATGATGTAAGAGATAGAACCACTCAACACCGGAATAGCAATCAGCCCCGTACCAATAACACCAATCGAGAAAAGCAGGTAGGCTAAATCTCCGGCCAAAGGTTTTAATGCACTGGCAGCCTGTTCAACTGTATCTATCTGGTGAATACCTTCTTTAAACAAAACAGTACCTGTGGTAAGTATAATAAAGTACATCACAAGCCCGGAGAAGGTCATACCAAGGTCTACATCTTTATTCATAGTATGTACCAGTTTTTTATCAACAACCAAACGTTTTTTCTTGTGTTTCATTTCTTCTACTTCTACAGAAGCCTGCCAAAAAAACAAATAAGGTGAAATGGTGGTGCCGAGTATACCTACAAGTATGGCAATAAAATCTTTATTGAATTTGATGGTAGGAATGAATGTAGATTTTAGAATTAGTGCAAAGTCCTGTTTGCATAAAAAAGGAACAATGAAGTATACAAGCATTACGATGCACAGATATTTTAAAACAGCGGCAATTTTTTGATAGGGCAGGTAAATGATAAGTCCCAGCAGGATCACGGTAAACAAAACGCTGAAATACGTTGCATCAACTGAAGGGAATAACAGGTTGCCTACTGCACCCATACCTGCAATATCGGCACCAATGTTCATAACAATTGCGGGAAAGCTGAACAACAGCATTATGTACAAAACAGGTTTGGGGTAATGTTTCTTTAAGGTTCCTGTTAATCCCTTCGAGGTAACTAAACCAATTCGTGCACACATTTGCTGAATAATGGCCATGAGAGGAAATGCAACAATGGAAGTCCACAAAGTTGACAAACCATAAGCAGCGCCCGCCTGCGAATAGGTTGCAATGCCCGAAGGATCATCGTCGCTGGCGCCAGTCACTAAACCTGGGCCGATCTTTTTCCAGAATCTTACCAGCTTTTGCGATAAGTTTTTTTTATAGTGCATTAAAAAAGTTGTTACAGATACACGGGCAAAAGATACGATCAGAACTTATGTTCATCACTGATTATGCTCACTCAATAAATTGTTCTTCGTTACTATCCTGCAATGAATGATAAGAAAAGTTATTTTTGAAAACACCCATGACACAACTATGGCAACAAAACAACCCGTGTTAAAAAAAGCACTTACAGCAATTCATTTATGGGCTATTGCTGTAGGCCTGGTTATTTCCGGTGAATATTTCGGCTGGAATTACGGGTGGGCAGCCGGTGGAACAGTAGGTATGCTCATTGCAACAATTGCTGTAACGGTGCTGTACGTCACCTTTATTTTCAGCTTTACTGAACTTACTACAGCTATTCCTAATGCAGGCGGTCCGTTTACATATGCTTATAAAGCACTTGGTCCATTGGGCGGATTGATTGCCGGTTATGCTACACTCATTGAGTTTTTATTTGCAACACCTGCTATTGCTTATGCACTGGGTAGTTATATCCATTTCTTATATCCATCGATGAATGTGATGTACACGGCCATTGGCTGTTATGTGTTGTTTACTGCCATCAATATGCTGGGTATAAAAGAATCGGCTTTGTTTACATTGCTGGTAACCTTGTTGGCAGTGATCGAATTACTGTTTTTTATGGGTATTGTTGCGCCGCATTTTCAACTGAAAAATTTTATGCACAACAGTATGCCATTTGGTTGGGCAGGTGTATTTGCGGCATTGCCCTTTGCTATGTGGTTATATCTCGCTATTGAAGGTGTATCGATGGTGGCTGAAGAAACCAAAGATCCCAAACGAACGATTCCTAAAGGATATATGGCTGGTATTGCAACTCTGGTAGTGCTGGCATTGGGTGTAATGATCCTTACTGGTGGACTTACAGATTGGGAAAAATTAACAACCATCGATTATGTGTTGCCTGAATCAGTTAGCATTGCATTGGGAAAGGAGAACCAGCTCACAAAACTGTTTGCCGGTATTGGTTTGTTTGGATTGATCGCTTCGTTTCACAGCATCATTCTTACTTATTCAAGACAGTTGTTTTCATTGGCAAGAGAAAATTATCTGCCTTCAGGTTTGGCAAAACTGAATTCACGTTTTCAAACACCACACAGGGCATTGATTGTTGGTGCCATCATTGGTATTATTGCTATTGTTTCAGGTAAGACAAATGAGCTGATCATTTTTTCTGTGCTTGGTGCAATTGTGATGTATATCACCAGCATGATAAGTTTATTTGTATTGCGGAAGAAAGAGCCAATGCTTGAACGGCCATTTAAAGCACCGCTTTATCCTTATTTTCCCATCATGGCTTTGATATTGTCAACAGTTTGTTTGGTTGCGATCGTTTATTACAATGTAATGTTGAGTGTTATCTTTTTTACAGCATTGCTTTTGCTCATTATCCTGTTTGTAGTTTCAGGTAAGTATAAGAAACTGCTATCGTCTGCAAATCAGTAAACGAGTTGATGTAATTGCTATACATTTATTGCACGGTCTCTTGCTACAACCTTCCATGTTGTTATGGCTTCATTGTTTTCAACAACAACCGCTTTGTCATACAACGCAACCGTTGGACATATATGAACGGGCACGCCGTACAAAACATCGCCCACTTTGAATGTGTTACTATCTGCAACCTTCAATACCAAATGTTCTTCGCTTTGCGAGTAGGGTATAGCATTAGGCGCATTCAAAAAATGAACTCTTGGTAATGGATTTTCTGCTGCAACTGATTTATGTCCAAGATCTGTAGTGATGGTTTGCTCATCAATAATAGAAATTACTCTTGTTAAAACAAGTGCGGCATAATCAAACGGCTCATCAGGCACCTGGTGTTTGTAACCCCAGTCCCAATAAACAAATGTGCCCGGGCTGCACTCAATATTTCGTTTAATGTGAGTTGGGAAAGTAGGAGAGCCACCCGCAATAATCGTTGTTGGCTTGTTGGTGAGTTTTTCAATTTGTGTTGCCAGTGTAAGCACTTCATCAAATGCTGTATTGCTTTTTTGTTGACGTAGTTCAAGATCAGTATCTCTCAAGTGACCATCGTATGCATGCAGGCCTCTGAACTGAATACCGGATAATGAAATCAATTGTTCAGCTAACCCAAAAGCGTTTGACGGTTTAACGCCGCTTCTGTTCATGCCTGTGTTGAGATCAATAAATATGTTAATGGTTATGTTGTTGGCAGTAAACAGGTCTGATAAAGCCTTTGTTGTATCAATATTATCAACAACACAACCGAATATGGATTGCGGATATTGCTGCACCAATGATAATAGCCGTTTTGCTTTTGGTCCAACGGGTTGATAAGCCAGCAGCACATCTTTTGCATTCAGCATGGCCAGCATTTCTGCTTCGGCAATGGTGGCGCATTTGAATTTTGTAATACCTGCCGCCATCATCATCGCACATACTTCAGAAGTTTTATTTGTCTTTACATGCGGACGAAGAAGTTCAACATCTTTGATCATGTTAATTGCATGGTCGATGTTTTGTTGAATACGTTCTTTGTACAGAAGCAAGGCAGGCGAATCAATCGTATCGATATTTTTTATATTGTACCAATTCATGAGAAACAAATGTTGAATTTAGATAAAGCTACTTGATCGAAGTAATTCATCCAAAAAAGTCAGGTTCTGCATTACATCAAGCAACACAGCCCATTGGTCAAACGAATTAGCAGAGCGATTAAAGCTTTCACAACTTTACACTGTTCATTTATCTATATCATTTTTTAAATTAATAGTTATGAAAGCGAAACAGTTATTTGTAATGGTATTCCTGGTTGCAGCCAGCTCTTTTATTTACTCGTTCGTAACACCAATGGGCGGGGAGGGGTTCGAAATTTATATTGATAATAAACTGGTATTGCAGCAGTTCAACCAGGAGATGAAACAGTTGAAGAATATCCAGCTCACAGCCGCCCACAGCAAAAGCGAATTGAAAGTGAAATATTATCATTGCGGTATGGCGGGTAAAAGCCGCATACTCGAACTGAAAAATTCAGATCAAAAAACTGTAAAGCGTTGGGAGTTTGATAACAGCGAAGGAAAAAACTTTGCCATTACCGTGGCCGTAAAAGAAATACTTGATTCACAGGAAAAATTGGGCAATGGCACCATCTATCTTTATTACAGTTCAAAGGAAGCGCCACAGGGTAGGTTGCTGGCGAGTATTGTTCATGCGAATAAAAATTCGCTTACAAGTAAATAAGGAGTGTACGGAAGAAATTTGTGATAGAAAGAGCCAATACTGTTGGCTCTTTCTATTTGCTGGATTGTACGAATGAATTTACTGCTACAACGGAATTATGAAATCATTTTATTTTCCCGGTTCCATTTGTGTGCTGATGGCGATCCTGTTCCACGCATTAATGGTTGCCACTGCCACAATCGTTTGGGCAATGTAGTTTTTATCCAGAACTGCTATGGCTTGTTGATAGGTTTTATCAGATAAGCCCTGATTGTGGATCAATGTAACCTCTTCTGTAATGGCCAACACAGCTTTTTCTTCTTCTGTGAACAAATTTGTTTCACGCCATGTACTCAATAAAAAAATACGTTGAATAGTTTCACCGTTCTTCAGTGCATCTTTTGTGTGCATGTCGATACAATAAGCACAGCCATTGATCTGCGAAGCTCTGATCTTAATCAATTCCTTATGTGTTTTAGAAAGTTGACTTGATGCCAAATAACCCTCCAGTGCAAACATAGCCTTGTATGCCTGCGGTTCTGCTTCATGAATGTTTACCCTTTTTTCCATTTGTCTCTGTTTTAAATTAGAAAACAAAGTTGCAAAACAGAAAACGGATAAAACTTAAACTGGTTTAAGAACGGAATTTATGTCTAAGCTCACTTAAATATTCAGGCGTAAAGCCAAGGAAAGAAGCGACCAAATATTGCGGGATACGTTGCACAAATTGGGGGTGGGCCTTGCAAAAATGCAGGTAGGAATTTTCTTTTGAAAATTCATGCTGATATTTAAATCTCATTTGCGATGCGGCGAAAGCCCGTTGGTAGATAAAGCGGAAATAGCGTTCCATTTTTGGATACTCTGCTAACATTTTTTCCTGTGAAGAACTATCGATCATCAGAACTTCTGAATGTTCTACTGCCTGTATATAAAATTCAGTAGGCCGTTTGTGTTCATAGGCCATGTTATCGGTCATCCACCAGTTTTCTATTGCAAACTCAGTTGTTTGTTCAACACCTTTTTCATTGATAAAAAATTTTCGCAGGCAACCTTTCAAGACAAAATAATGCGATTTGCAGATTTGCCCCTCAACAAGCAGGTTCTCTTTCTTTTTAAAATTGGCAACTTTGAAAAACGATGAAATGCCGACGAATTCGGCTTCGTTCAGTTCAATAAATTTTTCTAAATGCGATCTGAATAGTTCAGTGCTCATCTTTTGGGATGTGTTTACAAGTAAACATTAAATGACGTTACAAAGGTAAACGAAAAGAAATGCAGGGTACTGCTCCCCGTTAGGGAGGTGAGTTTCATATGTGAGAAACGGAATGAAAAAATGATTGTGTTTTAAAATGGATACCCGATAGCCAGGTTAAATACCAGATTCTGCCTGCGCCAATCCCTGCTTGTTAAATTCACCTGGTTTATTACTGAAGGCGGTATAAACCATGGCTTCCGGATGGGGAAACCTGCATCTAATCTTATTACAAACAACGTAATATCCAATCGCAACCCTAAGCCCACATCAACAGCCATTTGACTTAAGAATTTGCCGCTGAATTGCGAACCAGGTTTATCGGTATGTGTTGAATCATTTACAAGCCAGATATTTCCGGCATCAATAAATATCGCCCCATATAAAGGCCCGGCAATATGTGGACGAAACTCTGAATTCAATTCGAGTTTTATATCGCCTGTCTGATCAGGAATAACCTGATTTGCATTCACAGGAAAATAAGTACCGGGTCCTACTGAACGACTTCTAAAACCACGTAAGCTATTATTACCTCCAACGAAAAATTGTTTTACATATGGCACCTGAACGGAGTTGCCGTAAGGTATGCCAATACCAATATCAACACGATTCACCCATGTTGATTTTAATCCAACACGCAGGTAATGTCGCACATCAGCACCAACCTGAACATATTGCGAAAAAGGAACTGTTCCAAATCTCACGGTGTCGCCTTTCTTAATATTTGCGCCAGTAATAAGTCCTGCTATGTTTCCTGAAAGATCGGCTATACCACTAAAGTACCAGGCAGATTTTGGCTGCACATTATTTGCAAGTTGATTATAAATAAATTGATAACGGCTTCCTAAAATGAATTGCGGTTCAATTGCTCTTTCGAGTCCCGGAATACTTGCCTGCAATACTTTGTACTCATCTGTTACATTTAAAGGTTCTGCATAAGCAATGGAAATAGGGAAGAACTCATGCACACGTTGCAGATCTTTTTTCCAGGTAAAGCCATACTCGGCACGATATGAATTGAGTGTGTATAATTTTTGCCTGTTAAGGATATCATACCCTAATTTAAAATTGGTACGTGGTGCATATGGTCCACTATGTTTGATCTTTATGAATGGAATAGAAAAACGAGGTACAACGTAAGCAATTTCACCACCTACACGATATGTGTTGTAACCTCTGAAGGTACCACTGAACTGAACATCCGATCCAATATAACCGGTGATTTGCAACTGAGAGCCGTTACCTCTGATGTTTCGGTTAAAGTAACTGAGGTTGATCTGCGAACCATTAAGGTTATTTGATCGGCTGATCAATGCAACTTCAGCCCGCAACGATTGTTTAGGTTGCGGGGTAAGATAATAATACGCATCAAGCTTTGGTGAATCTATACCCGGTACCGGTTCAAACCTGTTCTTTACAAATTTGAAAAGGTTAAGATTGATAAGCCTGTTCAATGTTTGGTTGTGATCGCTGCGGCTGTAAATTTCGCCGGGCTGAAACTGCATTGTTTCTTCAAACAGAAACGGCCGGTACTTTTTACGACGGTCCACTATATAATATCCCTTATAATACTCACCCATTGTTTTCAATGTATCAAGGCGATCGGCATCAAGTCGGAAGCCAGTGTAGATATATACTTTGTTGATGCGGTAGATATCACGTGCTGCAGCAGGAGTTTCTCTTTTTACAACCACATACATATTCACTAAATGATTGCCGATGGTACTGTCTGTACGAATCAATAAATGGTCAGCGTTAAAAAAATAAAATCCCTTTTCTTTCAGAGAGGCATCAATACGTTGACGCTCGGCTTTGATCACATCAATATCAAATGGTTGGCCTGGTTGTAATAATGTGTTTGGTACGGTTAATCGAATTGCTTGTGAAACGTTACTACTGTCAGAAGGAAACTCAACCTGGTTGATCTTGTATTGCACGCCGGTTTCCGCTTTGTAAATTGCTTTCATCGTCTTTCTTCTTACAACGGTATCGGCGGTTACTTTGCCATGAAACCAACCTTTATTCACCATATAATTTTCCAGTGATCTGATATTGGAAGAAAGATCTAATCCGCTTGCTAATACAGGAGGTTCACCATGTTTCTCACGAATATTTTTAAATATTCCTTTTTTAGCATTGCGGAACATGTTATAGATGCTGAGTTTTGGACGCAGCCCTAAAATTGAACTGTTTGGTTTGGGGCGTGATAAACCTTCTAAACTTTTCTTCAATGATTTTTTTTGTCGGGAAGTTAATGATGGACCATTCACTGTTACATCTGCACCAATATATAGTTTATCATTATCGGGTAGGTGACGGGTGCCCCGGCATCCAACTAAAAAAATGATGGAGCAAAATATAACCAGAAATAAGTAAGACCGTTTTATCATAATCTATTGGCATTTTGAGGATTCGTAACCTGCCGGTTTTTTTTCCTGCGTAGAATTTGCATGAAGCGTTCATAATCCACTGAAAAAATAAAACTCAAGCCGGTTTCAATAATATATCCGTCAACGATGCCCTGGTATTCATTCTGCCGGTAGAAACGTAAAGCATAACGGCCATCCTGGCTGATCTGGTAATCGGCTGCTACATTACCTGCTATATTAGTGCTCTGCTGATTACTGTTTTGTGGACCTTCTAGCTGGAAGTTGCTGCCAACAGTTATTTTAAGCCTGTTACTCAAGAGTCGTTTACTCAATCCAATATTTAGATCTGTTCGTCCCTGGCGGGCGCCTGTTGTGTAATCATCAGTGGATACAACATCGAAGTTGATATCAACTCCACCCACCAATCCTGCTGCTAACCGGTTCAATTGTTCGGTAAGTAACTTGCTTACACTTTGCCGGGCATAGGTATTAAAGCTGAAGGCATCACTTTCTGATTCAAAAGGATTTTCACCAACAAAGCGGTTTAATAGCAATAGAGAAAAAACCTGTTTGTTGATTTCTCCCTCATCCTGGCGGATGATCCGAAGCCGTGACTGCACAGCAGTTACAATATCGTTGGATACACCGTAGTTTTTTTCCGGAAGATCAATATCAAAATCAATAACAGGTTTCAATAGTTCACCGGTAAGCGTAAGTTTTACCTCAAATGGCAATTTCTGCAAATAGATGTTTCGGTTTACCTCTGATGTTAGTTGCGATGAAACGAGATCAAGAGGAGCCGTATTGGCAACATAAATGGCATTGATGTCAAGTTGCGCTGTTGTTGGTTCACCCGTCCATATAATATTGCTTCCCTTTTGAATATCAAAACGACGGCGCAAAAAATTAAATGCCAATTGGTACGAACCTTTATCGAGTACATAGTTGCCAGCCAATGTTATTTTACCACTCGGATCAATTCCTGCACTTAACTGGGCTTCACCCTGCACATTCAACAAATCACCATTTGCTTCGTCAATGATCACATTGAAGACGGCTTCTTTTTTTATTTCGATGGTGGTTGTTACATCAAATCCTAAAATACTGCTGTAATTGAGAGAATCATACGAGGCAAGAAAAAGCGAATCATTTTCCGGTGCATCCATATCAACAAATTCAACGATGCCGTTTCGTTGTGCAGTTCCCTGGTCTACCTGTGGTATTACAAAACTTAATGCTGTGCCATCATTTACTGTTATTCGTCCGTCTGCTCTTGGTTTGGCTTCAGTACCAAGAATGCGGATATCGGTTGTTACATTTAATTTACCGTAGTAAAGTTTGTCAGGTCCTTTCACTGTATTCAGTACCTGGAAATTTGTGGATGCTACATGCAGGTCAAGTTCATAATTTATAAAGTTATTGGTGAGTGCTTTTCCATTTAATACCAGGCTGCTGCCGGAAGAATCCTGGATCAGGAAATTGTCGAACACAAAGCCATCACCTTCCAGCGTTAATTTCTGATCACTAATTTTAAAACGTGTGCCAAGTAATGTGGGAATAAAACTTGCGTTGTTAAATGCAACATCTCCCGTGATGTCCGGATCATAGAGGTTGCCTCTTATCTGCACGGTACCATTAACGGACCCTGATGCGTCTGCCAAAATTTTTGCCATCGCACCTTCCATTGTAGATAGTTGCAGTTGCCGGATGTTCACTGTAAGATCTGTTGTGATATCGGTTTTGCGAGGTGTGAAATATCCTGTTACGGTTATATCATTTCCACGACCACTGATGGTGGCGTTTGTGTTATGACGGTTATTTGTCCCGGTTGTCACTTGCAAATCGATATTTCCAATTGTATCTTTTTGCATACTGAAATTTTCAACTTTTAAGCGACCTGTAAATGAAGGCACTTGCAGGAGATTGCTTATAACAAGGTCTCCGTTCAATAAACCATCTGCAAGTAAAGAATCTGTTTTTAGAAAAGCGGTAATGGTAGATAAACGGAATTGAGAAAATTTTACATCAAGCGCACCTGCTTTAATATCTGCACTGTTGATGCTTAATTGCTGGTTATCTTTCCGCAATACAAAATTATTTGCTGTAATAACATCGGGGCCGATCGTTATTCGGTTTCCCGCTGCAACCGACCACACTTCATAATTCAACAAGAGATTATCCTGGTTAAGACTGATGCTGTAATTACCACCAGGAGCGGAGGTAACTACACCGGCAAAACGGTATTTGGGTTTGCCAAGAGGATCATCTGTTGCAGCAATAAAGCGAAGATTATTATTCAAAGCAATTGCATCAACACGTGTATTGTATAATGCCATCCCTGTTTTGTTTTTAATACTGGCGGCGTTGGCATTGATCTGTAAACCCGTATCAACAGAAGCGGCTTTGATGTATAGTTGATTAAATTCATTTCCCTGGTAAACCAACAAAGGAATTTGTGCGGTAGCGTTCAACCCCGATCCTGCAACAAAATTCCCTTCTGCGGTTATACTATTAAATGATTCAAGCCCCGGGATAAATGAATTAAATACAGGCGAATAGTTTACCGCAAGATTAAATTTGAAATTATGCGTCCCTGATGTTGCCATTGCATTCGATGAATTGCCTATCCGGAAGTAGGGGTGAATGCTGTTTTCTATGATAGCTCCCAATTCATTTAACCGGTACTTACCACTAATATCGGCATTGGCAATATCGCTGCGTAAGGATATGTAGTTTACTGAATCAGTACTTCCACTTTTAATTTGTATTGTATCAAGCGGTAAACGATGGGGGCCCGATACAAATAATCCTTTACTGATGAGCAGATCGGCATCAATATTATTCGATGTTATATTCGAAATTGTTCCTTCAATTTTACCACGGGCAATCAACGGCCCTTGTGTGAGATGCAGTGCCTGGGTCTTCACACTGTCAATCATTCCAGTTATTTCATAAGATGAATTGCCGGAAATATTTCCTTTCACTGTAATATCAAGGTCAGCATTTGGGTCATCAATATCAGCACGAAGATTAAATGCGGCATTTGCGATTGTACCATTGAGATGTACATTGCGGTACCGGTATCTGTTATAATCTGCCGAATTAATAATTGCTGAGAATTGAGCATTGGCATTTTCTTTTTTCGTGCCTTGTCCTTTAACGTTGAAATTGCCGGTAATTGTTCCTAACTGTTCCGGCTGTTTCAAGATGTATCCGAGATTTAATGCAGTAGCTCGTATCCGTGCATTATAACTCATACGATCAGGATCTGCAATATTGGTGAACCGGCCATTTACATTTGCAGCGCCTGCAGAACTGTTGATGTTGAGATTTGTTTGTATAGCGCCTGCGTTGCCCCACAACGTTCCATTAAGATCAAATTCTTCCGGAATATTTATTTCTGCAGTTGATAAACGTTTGCCGGTGAACAGGCTGATGTCGGTTTGATTCGTGTGAAGTTTTCGTATCGTAAAATTTCCGCCGGAAATTTTTGGACTGGTTAGCCCTGTTAGTATTCCGTTCGCATCGATCTGTGTATTTGAAAGTCCCTTGAAACGAAAATTATCTACGATCATCCGGTTGAGTGTTCCTTTGCCTTTCAGGTGAATGCTCCAAGTATCATCAGGGTTAGCAAAAGCTTTTTCCTTTCGCAATGCCGGGGCAAAATATAAGATGTCTTTTACTTTAATATAGCTATTGTCGATATCAGCAATCATTTCTGTGTGGTTAAAATGATCAACCAATTCATCTCTTGATGTATATTTTAATGAAGCACCCTGTTTTATTTCGCTGCCGGGTGTTTTAATCAGCAGCCCATTTACATAAGCCTCATTATGTGCATAAAGTATGGTTCCATGTAATTCATCCAGTACAAATCCGCTTTGATCGGAAAATGATCCTTTTGTTATTGTGCCGCCAATTGAATCGTTGTTGAAAACAAAATCGTTGATACCTAGCACCAGGTCTTTGCTCAACATGTGTGCAAAATCAATTCCATAACCCTGTCGAACCTGTGTATTATTATCAAACTGGAAACTATTTTCATCCAGATCAATCTTGCCTGCACGGATGTTCCAGCCTGCCTTTTGTTGTGCTACAAGTTCCTGTTCAAGTTCCTGCACCAGCACAGCAGCCTGCTCTTTCTTATCCAACCGAATAATCACCGATGAATTAGCAAAATTAAATGCCGATAAAAAGATCTTGCGTTGCTGCAGATCGATCAATTCAGGTTTTGCCTGAAGTTTTCCTACAACCACATTGGAATGAAGAGCCGACACATCGTTATCATACCGGAAATTGACATTTTGCAAATCAACATTTCCAATTTGCAGGTGCATTGGAATGGTCTTAGCTGCTTCGGCAATATCTTTTCCTAATGGCTCTGGTGTAACAAGGGTTTTTATCTGTTTAATAACTACAGTAATGTTTTTTCCGGTAACAAAGGGAATGTCAAAATCATTCTTATACAGATCTCTTGAATGTAGCCCTGTTTCCAAATCGCCTGCATTGATGTACATAGCACTGCCGGCCACAACATCCCGGTAATTGATCTTTACGTTCGACAGACGGATCATATCCAGATCAGCAACAAGTGCGGCCGTTGTATCGGTTGATTTTGATTTTGATGTAAATGCATTAAGGATGAATTGGAAATTGAAAGCTGAATCTTTTGCATCACGGTAAAAAGATCCGTTAACATCGGATAGGGTAATGCTGTTTACTCTCACCTCATTAGAGAACAATTTCACGTAGTTTAATTTAGCTTTTATCATTCCGCCACTCAGCAATGTATCTTTTCTGCGATCTTCCAGGTAAACATCTCTGAGCGAAATATTTCCTGCCAGGTCAAATGATATTCTGTCGATCTTAACAGTGGTCAGCAATTTTTTCTCGAGATAGTTCTCCACTTTCGTGGTAAGAAGTCGTTGCGCCGGTGGGGTAAGTATTAACAGAAACACGGCCACTATCAACAGCAATAGAAATAGAACTGACTTCAGGATTATCCTGGCAGCCCGGGATTTCCTGAAACTTTTTTTTGCTGTTTGAACCATAAGTTTGAGAATAGACAATTAGAAATGCAAATACCACGCCCTTTGTTGTTCATTGCATTTTAACGTCAGCTATTTTTTAAAAGAGATATAGTGGGGAAAATATTGCCCAACCACTTGCTGTATTGTTCGGCCGGCGGTAAATCACCGACAATCAGTTAACTTCATATTAGCTTCTGACACACATACGTTGTCTCCCTCGCAATAACTCTGTTATGTCACTCACACATAATGAGTTGAAAATTGAATTATCGGGATGATTTTTTTCATACTCACGGTTCTGTGTAAGCTACGGCCCGTTTTTTGGCAGTAGTCTTTTAGCAACCTGTTCTTTCGGATTTTTCCCGGAGGATTGGGTTGCTATTCAGCTTCAACTATTATATATGTCAATAATCAGGCTTTTTATTGCTGCATTTATTTTTTCCCCTGTAATATTCTCTTGCGAATCCGGTAAAAAAAAAAATAAAAAGCCTTTAGCCGATTCCTCCCGTTACGATCTTGAAAATCCTGTTACAATAAAATTACCGGATGCGTTGGCCGAAGTTTCGGGAATTGTATTCTATCCAAAAGACAGTTCCCTTTTTGCAATTAAAGATGAAGCCGGGATACTCTATAAAATTTTCCTTAATAAGAAAAATGTGATCACCGATTGGCGTTTTGATAAGAAAAAGGATTACGAAGATCTTGTTTTACACGACAGTATATTTTATGTGTTGATCAGCAATGGAGATATTGAAACCATTCAATTTGGAGCAAGTGATTCTATCCTTACAACTGTTTCAACATTTCCCGAAGGAATGAAGAACGAATTTGAGGCGATGTATTATGACGATAGTTTGAAGCTGCTGATCCTGTTGTGCAAAGACTGTAACAAAGAGGCTAATGAACCGATAACAATATGGGGCTATGATATTGTCACGAACGTATATAGTCCGATGGACTCAGTAATTGATTTAATACCGCCTTTTTCAGAAAATACAGATAAGGAAATTAAGTTACGACCTTCTGCGGCAGCCATTAATCCGGTTACAAATGAGTTATATATTCTGGCTTCAATAAATAAGTTATTACTGGTTGCCGACAGGAAAGGAAAACTTATTTCCACACACGAACTCGACTCTGATCTTTATCCACAACCTGAAGGTATTGCATTTACACCGTGGGGTGATCTGATCATTACGAACGAATTGGTTGACAACGGCCGTGCAAACATTTTAGTTATCAAGAATAAAAAGAGAAAGTTATGAAAAAGATCAGCTTTGCTTTTTTAAGTGCGTTGGCTTTTCAGTTAACAGCTATAGCCCAGGATAGTGTACAGTCGAGGATCGTTTTAATTGGTAATGCCGGGCAATTGATCAATGCCGTTAAAAAAAATATTCCGTTCAACGATAAAACAACCATCATTTATCTCGGGAATAATCTTTTAAAAGGCGGATTGCCAGATGATGCTTCACCCGGTTATGAAAGTATTAAAGCAACGCTTGACTCACAAATACAGATCGCAGCAAACAGTAAAGCAAAAGTTATTTTTATTCCCGGTAACAATGAATGGTCGCTTGGTGGCGCCGAAGGCTACGAGTCTGTATTAAGAATGCAGTCTGTTATTGATAAAGCAGGAAATGAAAATATAAAAATGCTGCCCGGTGAAGGTTGCCCGGGACCAGTTGAAGTAAAAGTATCTGATGATGTTACATTGGTAATTATGGATAGCCAATGGTGGTTGCATGATGAAGATAAACCGGGTCTTGAATCTGATTGCCCTTATAAAACACAATTTGAAGTGTTACTTGAACTGGATGAAATTCTTGCTGACAATAGCAACAAAGTTGTGCTGCTTGCATTACATCACACGTTCAGGAGTAAAAGTGCCAAAGCTGCTTATTTCAGATTGAAGCAACATGTGTTTCCCTTA
Source organism: Lacibacter sp. H375 (assembly GCF_037892425.1). Lineage (NCBI taxonomy): Bacteria > Pseudomonadati > Bacteroidota > Chitinophagia > Chitinophagales > Chitinophagaceae > Lacibacter > Lacibacter aquaticus. The sequence continues at coordinate 4,402,034 of NZ_JBBKTT010000001.1, read as the reverse complement.
ACTGATGTGCGGCCCAATTTGTACATCCCATTACCGGTTGTAGGTTCATTATATCCCATAACAAAGTCTGTGCTTAGTGTAAAACAAGATCTGCGCCATCCACTTTATCAGTCAATGATCACATCGATCGAACGAATTGTAAAATCATATCCATATGTAATTTATGTAGGCGGTCATGATCCTTCGTTACAGATCATACAGGATAGCGGTTATAACTATATCACCAGCGGAAGTGGTAATAAGTATGCACGGGTATCAAAAGGAAGTAACAGTTTATATGCCTCTTCAGAACCGGGTTTTATTACGCTTGATGTTTCAAATAAAAAGAATGTGCAGGCAAATGTGTATGTAGTTGAAGATGATGTTGCCAGGATTGATTTTTCAAAACATATTCTTGATTTCTCCAAAAAAATTGTACTTGAAGCTAGTATTACCAGAGAGGTTGATTATAAGTATAAAGATAGCGTGGTGGTTTCTGCGAGTGAGCGATACGAAACAACATCTGGTTTCCGAAAATGGTTCATGGGTAACAACTATCGTAAAGAATGGAACACGCCTATTAAGATGAGAGAATTTAACATCCAAAAAGAAAAGGGTGGACTCAAGATAGAGGGCATAGGGGGAGGCAACCAAAGCAGGTCGCTTCAAATGACAGACAAAAACGGAACAAACTGGGTAATAAGATCAATAGAAAAAGATCTTACAAAAGGAGTGCCTTTCAATTTTAGAAATTCATTGGCCCAATTCATTGCACAGGATGTTCTTTCTGCAAGTCACCCTCATGGACCGGTGGTGTTGCCTGGTCTGGGAAAAGCGGTTGATGTACTTACATCTGAATATGAATTTTTGTACGTGCCCGATGATCCTGCACTGGGACGATACAGAAAATTATTTGCTAATACAGTTGTAATGCTTGAGAACAGAAACCCGGGCGCAGGGTTACAAGATGTAAAGACAACCGCAAAAGTGATCAATAAAATGCTGGAAGATAATGATCATCATGTTGATCAGGAAAAAGTATTGAACGCTAGATTATTCGACATTTTCATTGGTGATTTTGACAGGCATGGCCGCCAATGGAGATTTGGTACTTCTGATACAGGCAAAGGCAAACTGTACTTTCCTATTCCGAGAGACAGAGACCAGGCTTTTTTTAATTCGGATGGAGTACTGCTATGGAAATTATCAAAAAGGTTGATCCCCGCTTTGCAAGGTTTTAAAAGCACTATCAAAAATGTGAATGGGTTTAATTCACAGGCAAAAGATTTCGACCGCACTTTAATGAATAACCTCGACGAAAAGGCCTGGAGAAGGATCAGCGAAAACTTCACTCAAAAGATGACAGATGAGGTAATTGACAATTCGCTTAAAAATTTTCCCGAACCCATTTATGCAATGGATGGAAAGATCATTGCAGATAAATTAAAGAGTCGAAGAGATCATCTTGTTAATGATGCCATCACTTACTACAGGTTTATTTCAAAAGTTGTTACTGTAACCGGCAGTGGTAAATCAGAATTTTTTCATGTAAAAAATCATCCGGAAGGTTTACAGGTTACGGCCTATAAGAAAAAAGATGGTAACGATTCTGCTTCTGTGATGTTCACCAGGATATTTAAAGAAGATGTAACAAAAGAAATAAGATTGTTTGGGTTGAACGGTGATGACAAATTTGAAATAGATGCTGATGTTTCCTCAAAAATTAAATTACGTATCATAGGTGGTAAGGGCAATGATACATTTGATCTGAAAGGCAACATAAAGAACATTGTATATGATCTTAAAACAGAAGATAATCACACAATAAATTTAAAAAGAACAAACAGAGAGTTTTCATCAGACCCATCCATTAATTTATACAGAGGTACTGAATTCCAGTATAACCGGAGACGGTTTCCTCAAATTGATATTGGTTTTAATCCTGAAGATGGCCTTTTGCTTGGCGCAGGATTTGCATTAAGAACTTTTGGTTTCAGAAAAGATCCCTATGCAACTGATCAAAAGCTCACAACGCTTTTTTCTCCAGCAAGGGGAGCGTATCGACTGAGATATGTTGGTACGTTTAATAAAGTGTTGTTTAAAAATGATTTGTTGATACGTGCCGAATTGGTGAACCCATCAATCAGTAACTTTTTTGGACTTGGTAATGAAACTGTTTTTGAGAAGAGTAAGACAATTGAATTTTACAGGGTACGCTACAGATATTTTGAAGCAGATCTGCTGCTTCGTAAAAGATTCAATGAAATAGTATCAATTTCTGTTGGTCCAAGTTATTATCAATACTGGAGCAAGTTCAGAGATAACAGCAAACGAATACTAGCAACTCCCGATGTAATTGGCACGGACTCTGCAAGTATATATGGAGTAAAAGAATATCTCGGGGCAAAAGCCAGGTTCGATATCGATTTTGTGAATAGTGAAATTTTCCCTACCCGTGGTATTACGTGGTTTTCTGAATTTACATCGATGTATGGATTCAGAAAAGGCACGCATAACCTCAGTAAGCTAACCTCTGATGTTACCATCTATGCAAGTTTTAGAGATCCGGGAAGATTAGGCGCAATCTTTCGGTTAGGCGGTGGTCATATTTTCAGCAAGGACTATGAATATTTTCAGGCACTCAATATTGGCGCTCATAATTTCCTGAGAGGTTACAGGAAAAACAGATTTTCAGGATCATCAACTGCTTATGCAAGTTCAGAATTGAGATTAAAGTTATTTAAGTCAAAATCATATGTGCTTCCTGGTGATGTGGGGTTAATGGGATTTTATGAGGTGGGTAGAGTATGGCACAAAGGTGAAGAGTCAAATAAATGGCATCCTGCTTACGGTGGTGGATTTTATTTTGTTCCCTATGGTGTGGTTATGATGTCATTTACTGTTGGTTTTTCACCTGAAGAAAGCTTGTTTAATTTCTCGCTTGGCTCTAAACTTAAACTCGTGTTTTAATTATATGAAAACAGACCGAAACAGCAGACAAAAAATTATCATCAGCAGTTTATGCTTCTGTATTCTTTTTTTATTGCATACCGTTGTTCATGCACAGGACACCTTGCAGGCAAGGATCATTTTAATTGGTGATGCTGGGCAGTTGACCAATGGAAAACATCCGGTAGTAAATTCAGTTAAAAAGAACATTCCGCTGAATGAGAAAACAACGATCGTCTATCTTGGTGATAATCTTTATAAAACTGGGTTGCCTGATAATTCATTGCCAACTTTTGAAATTGCAAAAGCGCCACTTGATTCGCAGATCAATATTGCAGGCAAGAGCAAAGCAAAAGTCTATTTTGTTCCCGGTAATCATGATTGGGCTGTTGGTAGTTCGAATGGATGGGAATCTATCTTAAGAGAGCAATCTTATATTGATTATTTAGGAAATGAAAATGTAAAAATGTTTCCACGGGATGGATGCCCCGGTCCTGTTGAAGCAAAAATTACAAATGATGTTTCACTGGTGATGATGGATACGCAATGGTGGCTGCATTTAGGTGATAAACCCGGCGTTGAATCAGACTGTCCATATAAGACAAAGGATGAAGTGCTGGTTCAGTTAGAAGATATACTTACACGAAATTCAGGTAAGCTGGTGTTGATCGCATTTCATCACACCTTCAGAACTTATAGTCCGCACGGAGGATATTTTACATGGAAGCAACATATTTTTCCTTTTACTGATATGCGGGACTACCTATACATCCCGTTACCGGTTGTAGGTTCTATTTATCCTTTAACAAGAGCCGTGTTTGGAGTTGAGCAGGATTTAAAAAGTCCTCCTTACCAGGCAATGGTGTCTGAAATTGAAAGCGTGGTGAAAGGACACGACAATGTAATTTTTGTTGCGGGTCACGATCATTCTTTGCAGATCATTCAGGACAGCGGGTATAATTATATCACCAGCGGTAGTGCTGCTAAAAATTCAAGAGTATCAAAAGGAAAAAACACCCTGTATGCGTCACCGCTAGCGGGGTATATAACATTGGATATTTCAAAAAATAAAAAAGTGCAGGCCAACGTGTATGTTGTTGAAAACGATTCTACACGAATGGATTATTCAAATCATATTCTTGATTTTTCAAAACTTCCTGCGAAACCTGCTGAAAATACAAGGGAGGTAGCTTATAAATTCAGAGACAGCGTGGTTATTTCCGCCAGTGAAAAATATAAGCCCAACTCGGGGTTTCAGAAATTTTTTCTGGGCCAGAATTATCGGCAACAATGGAGTACACCAATCAGAATGCAGGAATTTAATATCCGCAAGGAAAAAGGTGGATTTACAATTAAAGGTTTAAGTGGAGGTAAACAATCAAAGTCGTTGCAGCTGGTAGATAAAAATGGGAAAGAATGGACCATCAGGTCAGTTGAGAAAGACGTTGAGAAAATTGTTCCTCCTGAATTAAGAAACTCCTTATCAAAAGAGATGGTGCAGGATATGGTTTCAGCAAGTCATCCACATGCGCCTTTAGTAGTACCGGGTTTAGCAACCGCGGCTGGAGTGCCTGCTGCTGTACCTGAATTCTTTTACGTACCAGATGATCCTGCATTGGGCTTATACCGAAAAACTTTTGCCAATACTGTTGTACTTCTTGAAATGCGGGCTCCCGGAGCAGGTTGGGAAAATGCAAAAAGCACGGGTAATATCATTAATACAATGCTGGAAGATAATGAGCATCATGTTGACCAGGAGAAAGTGCTCACCGCACGATTACTTGATATGCTCATTGGCGATTGGGACAGGCATGCTGGTCAATGGGAATGGGGAACTACTGATACCGGTGTAGGTAAATTATATTTTCCAATACCACGAGACAGGAACCAGGCATTTGCCAACCCTGATGGCTTTTTGATCGACAAAGTATCAAAACGAATAATGCCTTTTTTGCAAGGGTTTGAATCTAAAGTAGAACAGATCAACAAGTTCAATTACCAGGCAAGAGATTTCGACAGGTTTTTTATGAATCATCTTGATGAAAAAGCATGGGAAACCATCACCAAAGAGTTTCAGAGCAGGATGGTGGATTCTGTTATTGAAAATGCAGTGAAGAAATTTCCGCAACCCATTTATGCAATTGATGGAAAAACGGTTGCTGATAAATTGAAGAGCCGCAGGGATCAGCTGCTCAAAGAAGCAATGACCTATTATAAATTTATTTCGAAAGTGGTTACCGTAACGGGCAGCAACAAGTCAGAATATTTTCATGTAAAAAAACATCCCGACGGATTGCAGGTAACAGCTTATAAAAAAGTGAATACGACCGATTCAGCTTCGGTTATGTATACAAGGGTGTTCAATGAAAATACAACAAAAGAAATACGTTTATATGGATTGAATGGAAACGATAAGTTTGAAATAGATGCGGATGTTACATCAAACATACTGTTGCGCATCATTGGGGGTAAAGGCAATGATACTTTTAACCTGAAAGGAAATATAAAAAACAAAGTGTACGATATTTCGCATGAAAACAATGCAAGTATCAATCATGTAAAAAGTAAAACAGAATTCTCACCTGATCCTTCTGTAAATGCTTATCGAATGACCGACTACAGGTATAACCGCCTGCGGCCTTTCTTTGAGCTTGGTCATAATACGGAAGATGCTCTTTTAGTTGGCGCAGGGATCGGACTAAGAACTTATGGTTTCAGAAAAGATCCCTATTCAACTGATCAACGGCTGTCTGTATTATATGCGCCAATGAAAGATGCCTATCGTATAAATTATAACGGCACATTTAACAAAGTGCTTTTTAGAAATGACCTGGTCGTTCGCTCGGAATTTGTGAACCCAACCATCAATAATTTCTTTGGCTTTGGTAACAGATCGGTTTATGATAAAAACAAGTCAGCCGATTTTTACAGGGTACGCTATAGCTTCTTTGAAATTGATGCTCTCATGCGAAAGAGATCGGGCAGTATGATACAAATGGCTATTGGGCCTAGTTACTCGCAATATTGGAGCAAGTATAAAGATAACAGCAAACGCATACTGGGTGAACCGGCAAACATTGGTACCGACTCTACAGATGTTTACGGAACCAAACAATACCTCGGCGCCAAAGCAAGATTCGATATTAATTATGTGAACAATGACGTTTTCCCTACACGTGGAATGACGTGGTATACCGAACTCGCTTCAATGTATGGCCTGAAAAAATATGCAAGTAATCTCACGAGGTTTACTTCTGACATAAGCATTTATGCCAGTTTAAAAGATGATGCAAGAGTTGGTGCCATCTTTCGTTTGGGTGGCGGGCATATATTCACAAAGAACTTCGATTATTTCCAGGCATTGAGTCTCGGCTCACACAACTTTCTCAGAGGTTATAGAAAAAACAGGTTTGCCGGATCATCAACGTTATATGCAAGTACAGAGTTAAGAGTGAAATTATTTAAATCGCAAACACATATTCTGCCAGGTGATGTGGGACTCATGGGTTTTTACGACATCGGAAGAGTTTGGTATAAAGGCGAAAGTTCACGTAAATGGCATGGGGCATATGGAGGAGGTTTATATTTTGTTCCATATGGAATAACAATGCTTTCGTTAACTGCGGGTTTTTCGCCTGAGGATAAACTGTTCAACTTTTCACTTGCTTCAAAATTTAAACTTGTGTTTTAATGACGACGATGATTTCAACAGATTTTTATAAAAAAACGGAACAATATGTAACCACAATGTTCCAGGAACATCCCATGCCTGATCTGCATTTCCATAACCTGGCGCATACCATTCATGTGGTTGACCGCACCAAGGAAATTGCGGGCCACTATTATCTCAGCGAAAATGATATGCTGGCTGTATATGTTGCTGCATGGTTTCATGATACCGGTTACCTCTTTACAGAACCCGAACATCATGAAGAAAAAAGCGTAGAGCTCATGGAGGCATATATGAAAGAATATGCCAACGATGAACAGTTGATTGAAAAAATAAAACAATGTATCCTGGCTACCCGCCCTCCACGTAACCACAGTAGTTTATTGTTTCAGATCATTTGTGATGCAGATACGTACCACTTGGGTACCAAGGATTTCAAAAATACCAATCAACTTGTATGGGAAGAGTATAAAGTGAAAAATCCAGATCTTACTGAACACGAGTGGATCGCTAAATCAATAAACCTACTAACCAAGCATGAGTTTTATACGAAATATTGTAAAGATCTTTTGGACGAACGAAAAAATAAAAATATGAAGAAGCTACATAAAAAATCGGACGAAACAACGGCAGAGAAAGCCGCAGCAGAGAAAGCAGCGTCAGATAAAACAGAAGCTGAACTCAGTCTTGCGAAGATAGAAAAAGATAATGGAGGGTTAATGTCAAAAGGTATTCAAACCATGCTTCGCCTTACATCAACCAATCATTTTCACCTGAGTGATATGGCCGATAGTAAAGCGCATATTCTTATATCAGTGAATGCGATCATTATATCTGTTATTTTAAGTGTATTGTTACGCAGGCTTGAAGAAACACCTTATCTGACAATACCTACAATTATTTTTTTAATGGTTTCCGTAGCAACTATTGTGATCTCCATTATCGCTACACGCCCCAAAGTAACAGAGGGTAAGTTTACGAGCCAGGATGTTGCTGAGAAAAAAACAAATCTTCTGTTCTTTGGAAATTTCTATAAAACTTCTTTTGAGGATTACAATGTTGCGATGCGTGAAATGATGAAAGATACAGATTACCTGTATGGTTCGCTCATCAAAGATATTTATACATTAGGAACAGTGTTGGGAAGAAAGTACAAACTGGTAAGGCTGGCTTATAATGTTTTTATGATTGGCATTGTAGTTTCTGTGCTGGCCTTTGGTCTGGCGATCTTTATTAACAACTCAACAGCGAGTAGTAATATAACACCTCAATCTGTTTCGCCATTTTAATATTAAAGTATGTTACATAACAGAGACATGAGTTGGTTAGGATTTAACTTCAGAGTATTGCAGGAAGCATCCGACAAAACCGTTCCGCTGTATGAACGGATGAAATTCCTGTCCATCTTCTCCAGTAACCTAGATGAGTTTTTCAGAGTAAGATATCCGTCTGTCTTTGCGTTTTCTAAAATAAATGAGAAGACAAGAAATAAAGCAAGCGTTGTAATGGCCGATGATACAGCGGAAAAAATTAAGAATGAGATCAACCGTCAGCTGATGCATTTCGGCCATGTTCTTACCCAGGAAATCATTCCCGAATTAAAGACCAACGGTATTGTTTTTTATTACAACTCAGAAATAAGAGCAGAACACAAAAAAGAGATCAAAGAGATTTTCCTATCGGATGTATTGGCATTTATTCAGCCCATATTTCTGGAATCAAGTCTTCAGTCATTTTTACCGGAGAACAACCAACTTTATTTTGTGGTAACATTGACAGAGCCGAGCCACGGCTTATTAAAACAGGCCATTGTAAATATTCCTTCAGATAAAGTAAAACGTTTTTTTTCTTTAACTCCGTTGGAAGGAGATGAATATGTTATTTTCCTGGATGATATCATTCGGGAGAATCTGGGTTTGCTGTTTCCGAAACTTACGATACTTAGTGTGTATAGTATAAAGTTTAACAGGGATGCTGAACTTAATCTCAAAGATGAATACAGTGGCAATTTGTTGAATAAAATTGAAAAACAATTGAAGAAAAGGGAAATTGGGTTGCCTTCCCGTTTTTTGTATGAGGAAGGTATGCCACGCAACCTGCAATTGTTTTTGATGGCAGCTTTTGAAGTAAAGTATGAGGATATGTTTATGGGCGGCAGGTATCACCACCTCAGTGATCTTTCGGCTTTCCCATCTTTTCAGAAAAATCTTTATTTCGAAAAAGCAAAACCACTTACAGCAACGGGCATAACCGATTGTGCTGATATTTTTCATGTACTTGAACAGCGGGATGTGTTATTGCATTTGCCTTACCAATCATATAATCCCGTGTTGGCGTTTTTTAACCAGGCTGCAGTTGATGCAGATGTAACGGATATTTATATTACACTTTACAGGCTGGCATCCGATTCACATATTGTTAATGCCTTAATAGGGGCAGCAAAAAATGGAAAGAATGTTGTGGTGTTTATAGAATTGAAAGCACGTTTTGACGAAGCAAATAATATTGAATGGAGCCGGATCATGCAGGCAGCAGGGATTAAACTGGTGTACAGTCTGCCACAGATAAAAGTACATTCAAAAATTGCTCTGGTGAAGAAAAAAGTGGATGGCCATGAATTATCGTATGCCGTTCTCAGTACAGGAAATTTTAATGAATCAACAGCCCGTTTTTATACCGATCATGTGTTGATGACTTCTGATATGTCAATTATTAAGGAATTAGTTTCACTATTTAAATTCCTTGAAAAGGGACGTAACGAAATAGGGGATACAAGATTGAAGTTTAATGATCTGCTTGTATCACAATTTAATATGGTAGACGAGTTGGAAAAACGTGTTGGGCTTGAAATAAAAAAAGCTAAGAAAGGGGAACCGGCACACATCAGGATAAAAGTAAACAACCTTGAAGAGCCGGGCATCATTAAGTTGTTGTATAAAGCAAGTAAGGCCGGAGTAAAAGTGGATCTGATTGTGCGAAGCGTTTGTTGTGTTGCTCCCGGAATTGCCGACATAAGTGAGCATATTACAGTGCGGCGGATTGTTGACAGGTTTCTCGAGCATACACGATTATTTATTTTTGGTTCAGATGAAAATGCAACGGTGTATATAGGATCTGCAGACCTTATGACTAGAAACCTGTATCACCGGGTAGAAGTTTGTGTTCCGGTAAAAGATGCGGGTTGCCGAAAACAGATCCTTGATTATTTTGATATCCAGTGGTCTGATAATGATAAAGCCGTTCAATTCTTGCCAGATCAACAAACTATTCCTGTCAACGGGCAAAATGGAACCAGCATCAATGCGCAACAAAGCATCTATCAATACCTGCAAAACATCACATGAAAAACCGGGCATCATCTTATTCCTTATTTTCCGGTTTTGTAAAATATAAGCTGCGTAATGTTCTCTACATTGCTCTTGCATGGACAATAATTGACAGCATTGTTATTCTCTTAATGCGAGACGAAGCTCACATAACATTTCGCTTTTTTGTTGTGAGGGAATCAGCAGTTTTTATCATTAGCTGTTTCATGGGTTATTTGTTTGTATTTGCGCTCAGGAACGCATTTCCCAAACAATCGCCCTTTTTAAATTTTGTCCTGAAAAGTTTCAGTCTTATACTGGCCGCATTTCTTATTAGTTTTCTTGTTCCTGTTCTCGATAGTATTATCCTTCGTGGCAAGGAGGCATCAGAAGCGATGCAGCTTTCGATCAATGATATGTTGGAGCCAAAACTTTTATTCCGGAGAATTCTCTATTGGGTTGTACTATTGGTCATCACTCAATTGTATATGGAGATCAATGAAAAATATTCGCCGGGTGTTTTTATTGATATTATCCGGGGAAAGTACATGCAGCCGAAAATTGAAAAGCGTATCGTCATGTTCATGGATCTGAAAGATTCAACACCTATTGCTGAAAAACTGGGGCATGTTGAAAATTTCAAATTCATTCGTGATTTTATATTTGATGTGTCAATGGCATTGATAGAACATGATGGAAGAATTTACCAATATGTGGGAGATGAAATTGTAGTGTCCTGGCTTTTTTCAAAACGGAATGCACAGAAATGTCTGAACTCGATCATTGATGCCCGTAAAAATCTTCAGAAGAACGGCGAGCATTTTCGCCGCCGATACAATATCATACCTGAATTCAGAGTAGGATTGCATATGGGGGAAGTAACGGTTGGGCAAATTGGTGTGATTAAAAAAGATCTGGCCATGAGTGGCGATACGATGAACACTACTGCACGCATACGCAGCGCCTGCACCGAACTGAATCAGAAGTTTATTATGTCGAAAAATTTTATGGAGAACAGTGATTTAACGGATTGGCAAGGTGAAAGTCTCGGCATTATTGATCTCAAAGGAAAAGCAGAGGGTATTGAATTGTTCTCGATCAAAATATAATGTAAACCTATGCAAGAATTAAGTCATGAAAAAAAATGAAACAACAGAAATAAAAGAAATACCAGGCGCTGTTGCATTGATAACAGCAGAGGTTATTTTTTTGATCATTGCTTCACTGGTATCTATCAGTACGTTGATTGTGATCATCAGGCGGATTTTTATTGTTAAAACAACTGACTTTGATGAAAACGCATTTGATTTATTTGCTTCATTGGTAACTGATACCAATACGCACATTGCATTGGTCATTACTTTTTTGGGGTCATATTTATTTATGGTTACCGCCTGGTTTGTTCTAATGGGCTATTTTCTATTTGTGAGAAAGAACAAGCGGCGATTCATCAATATATTTATCATTGCGCTGAGTAATTTTGGTTTAATGGTGGGGTTGAAATTTTTCTTTAACCGACCACGACCATTGATCCCATTATTAAATGAAATTCCCGGCTTAAGTTTCCCAAGTGGCCATGCTTTTATGGGAACGATCTATTATGGTTTATTGATCAGCATTGTTTATCGTGAAGTAAAGACAACCTGGAAAAAATGGTTGCTCATTTTTCTACTGCTTTGCACCATTATCCTGGTGGGCTTAAGCAGGGTATACCTGCGTGTACATTATTTAAGTGATGTGCTGGCAGGTTTTTGTTTTGGCACACTGTCATTGATCATTTTTATTTGGTTGATCAAACGCATGGAAAAATACAATGCTTTAAAACTGGGTGTTCTCAGGAAGTAGCTGATGAGCAGTTTTAGTTGCAATCGGCACGCTCATCGGCAGCAAGGGAGGCTGGGTTGTAGAATGTTTTCTTCAACATAGAGACGATCAACGTCCCTTGTCGGTTAATACCAGCACCTTAAACTGACAGTAAGGTGTCAGTTTATTTGAGTTCTGCAAGTATTAATTTAAAACCGGGTGATGGTTAATGCCGGGTACTTCTATAAAGAAAAATTCGGATCATATTTCAGAATATAAAATGCTGCCTCTTACTTTAGAGGCAGCATTCATTTCAGTAAATGCAAAACAAACTATCAGGAGATTTGAATCAACCTTGGTGGCTTTTGTTTTGCTTCTTCTTTTTTAGGGATTAAAAGATGCAGCAAACCATTTTCATATTTCGCTTCAATCTTATCGATATCCACTACATCTTTCTGTAAAGTAAACGTCCGTTGAAAAGATTGATAACTAAATTCACGACGGAAATATTTTCCTTCTTCTCTTTCCTCGTTTTGATTGCTTTTTTGCGAACTAATGGTCAATGCATTTCCATCAAGCTCAACCTTGAAATCTGTTTTAGCCATTCCGGGTGCAGCCACTTCAACTTCATAATTTTCGGCCGTTTCTTTAATGTTTACTGCCGGAATTGTGGTATTGGTGTTTGAAAAATTGGAGCTGTTCCAATTAAACAAATCCCGGTTAAAGAAATCATCAAAAAGCATGGGAAATGGATTTAATAAATTCCCATTTCTTTTTACGAGTGTCATACGTACCTCCTTTTTAATGGTTATAAAATAAATTTCGTCAAGAAGTCATCAACCTGTATGCCATGGGCAATTTCAAACCTGGAAAACGAAAATTTGTCTTTTCCCGGTTAAAAAATGTCAGGTAAAACGCCATTTTTTCGGTGATTGATTTAAGGAGTATGTAACGAAATTTGCGGCCCTGATTTCCTATGCCTGCTGCAAATTCCAGTGAAAAGATTGCTTTATCTAAAATTCGATGGGGTCAACTAATACTGCTCACAAATCGATAACCTACTCCTGCTTCGGTCAACAAATACAGAGGCCTGTTTGGATCATCTTCGATCTTCTTGCGTATCTGTGCAATAAACACACGCAGGTATTGTGATTGATTGATATAACCCGGCCCCCAGATAGCACGCAGCAGGTATTGATGTGTGAGCACTTTGCCTTCGTTGCGGATAAGGAGTGCCAACAGGTTGTATTCTGTTGCAGTGAGTTTCAGCAATTGATTGTTTTTCCATACAGATCTTGTTGAAAGATCAACATTCAGATCGCCAAATGATAGTGTTGTTTCTCCTTCATCGGTATTGATGCTGCGCAAAGCAGAACGTATACGGGCAAGCAATTCACCAGTGCGAAAGGGTTTTGATAAATAATCATTTGCCCCATTATCCAATGCTTTGATAATATCTGCTTCGTTTTTTTGCACTGAAAGAATAATGATGGGGTTGGTGTACCATTGCCTGAGTTTTTGCAATACGTTGTGGCCGCTGTCATCTGGTAAACCAAGATCGAGTACTATTAATTCCGGCGGATGGTTTCCAGCCATGATCAAACCTTCTTTTGCTGAAGCAGCAGTTTTTGATAAATAACCATTGCTCTGCAACGTAATTTCAAGCAGCTTCCTCATCTGAGGTTCATCGTCGATAATTAATATTTCTGATTTGTTCATGTTGTAATGGTTTCAAAGCGATTTGATCGTACCGGTAATGAAACAATAAATTTCGCACCACCCAACGGCGATTTTTCTAATTCAACATTTCCTGCAAGTGCTTCCGTAAAACCTTTTACAATTGAAAGGCCAAGACCTGAGCCGGCCGTTTTGCTTTTATTGTTCCGATCAAACTTGTTGAGGATGTCTTTTGCTTCCGTATCAATAAAGGTATTGCCACTGTCTTCAATTATCAGTTGTAAAATATCAGCATGGCAAACGGCTGATACATTAATGATGCAATTGGAAGGAGTGTGAATAGCTGCATTATTTAAGAGATTATAAAGTATCTGCTCAAGCATACCTTTATCAATACTGCAAAAAGGGAGACCGGGTTTTATACTGATGCCTATTTTTCTTTTCTTATTATTTTCTTCCACTGATTGAACAACCTGGTAAATTAATTCTTCCACATCGCACCAATCGTATTTGGGTTGTATATGACCCGATTCCAAACGGGAAATGTTCAATAAATTTTCTACCTGTTGATTTAACCGGAAAGCTCCCTTTGCGATCTCGGCAATCAATTGTTCATGGTTTTCTTTACTGAGGTAGGGGTTGGTTTGCAAATTATCAGTAGCGCCAATGATAGCAGCAATGGGCGTTCTCAATTCATGCGATAAGGAGTTGAGAATGGTGTTGTAAAGTTTCACACTGTTTGCTTTTTCTTCTTTCAACCGTGCATCTTTTTCGATCTGTCTTATTTTATAAGTAAGCACTGCGTTGATCAACGCTATCACAAAATACATTACAAGCAGAATACTGTCCTCGGTTGTATTTACATGTATGGTAAAGCGTGGTGGTATAAAAAAGAAATCCCAGATGAGGGCACTTAATGCCGCTGAGAATAAAACAGGCAGCACATCGAAGATCATGGCTAACAACGATACTGTGACCAGCAACACCAATGCTGCCACCCTGTAACCCATAAAATCAGAAAACAAAAAACAAATGGCTGCTACAATAATAATAGCAGCAATGCTTAACAGGTATTGCTTCGTTTTTGTGATTGTATTGAAGAGCAGCTTATTCATGTTAAACAGATTAGGAGCAAATGTAACATGCAGTTTATTCTATTGAGGATAAAATGCATTTAAACGGTATAAAGATTTTATAAGGATTTCGGCCGGTTTTCTTTTTCGCTGATTACCCAACCTACTTTTGATCTTCAAAATTAAATGATAAATGTCTTCGCATAATCGTGTTAGTGTTGCAGGTCTTTTGATTGCATTGGGAATTATTTTTGGTGATATCGGTACTTCTCCGCTTTATGTTTTAAACGCCATTACAAGTGGAAAGACCATTACAGAAGAATTGATCATCGGCGCACTTTCATTGATCATCTGGACACTTACGCTGCAAACAACGGTGAAGTATGTTATTCTTACGTTGCGTGCAGATAACAAAGGAGAAGGAGGTATATTTTCATTGTTTGCGCTTGTTCGCCGCAGAAGAAAATGGTTGGTGATACCAGCCATGATTGGGGGGGCTGCCTTGCTTGCGGATGGTATGATCACACCACCCATATCTGTAACATCGGCCATTGAAGGTTTGAAACAAATTCCTGCTTTTCATGATATCAGCCAATGGACGGTGATCATTATCGTCATTTGTATCCTTTCAATACTTTTCTTTTTGCAACAGTTTGGATCAGCGTTTATTGGTCGGTCATTCGGGCCCGTTATGGCAGTGTGGTTTGTTATGCTAGCAGTTCTTGGGTTGGCCCAGTTAGTGCAAGACCTCTCGATACTAAAAGCATTTAATCCTTATTATGGTATTGAACTGTTGCTTGCTTACCCGAAAGGGTTTTACATTTTAGGTGGAGTGTTTTTATGTACCACAGGTGCAGAAGCTTTGTATTCCGACTTGGGACATTGCGGTAAATGGAACATCCGTTATTCCTGGATTTTTGTAAAAACCTGTTTGATCATTAATTACCTGGGGCAGGGTGCATGGCTGTTATTGAATCATAGCGGTGAGGTGATCAGTTCATCCCTTATCGAAGACGGGTTTAATCCGTTTTACGGTATTATGCCGCATTGGTTTATTTACTTCGGTATTGCCATTGCCACAGCTGCTACCATCATCGCCAGCCAGGCATTGATATCCGGATCGTTTACACTTGTGAGTGAAGCTATGCGGCTTAATCTTTTCCCGAAGTTTAAAATTAATTACCCTACAGAGGCGAAAGGTCAATTGTATATACCGGCTGTGAATCTGTTGTTGTTCACAGGTTGTATTGGTATTGTACTATACTTTAAAAAAGCTTCGAATATGGAAGCGGCATATGGTCTTGCTATTACAGTTACCATGATCGCAACATCGGTACTGTTTGCAAATTATCTTGTTACCAGACGAACTAAACCCGCATTCATCTATTTATACCTGGCTGTTTATTTTGCCATTGAATTCAGTTTCTTCTATGCCAATCTTGAGAAATTTCCTCATGGTGGTTATGTTACATTGTTGGTGGGAGGCCTGTTGTTCTTTGTAATGTACGATTGGTTCAGGGCAAGAAAAATCAAGAACCGGTATATTGAATTTGTTCGTCTGGAGCATTATATACCAAAACTGCAGGAGTTAAGTAACGATGTTACTGTGCCGAAGTATGCAACGCATCTTATTTACCTTACAAGTGCGGATAACCCGAAGGAAATAGAACATAAGATCATTTATTCCATTATGAACAGAAAGCCGAAACGGGCCGACATCTACTGGTTTATTCATGTTGATACTGTTGATGATCCTTATACAACGGAATACAGTGTTACGCATATCATTCCTAACGATATTATCAGAATTGAGTTCCGTTTAGGTTTCAGGGTGCAGACTCGTATTGACAGCATGTTCCGCAAAGTGGTGAAAGATCTTGTCAACAACCGTGAGGTGAATGTAACCAGCCGTTACGTGAGTCTTGAACGCAATCACATTGCCGGTGATTTTCAATTCATCGTTATGGAAAAATATTTGAGCCAGGATAACGAATTGCCTTTCTGGGAAAGGATTCTTATGAAGTTTCATTTCTGGTTAAAAGAAATTTCGCTTTCAGAAGAAAGAGGGTTTGGGTTAGACCCCAGTAATGTAACGGTTGAAAAGTTTCCGTTAATTGTTGCGCCTGTAAGTAATCTTCGGCTAAAGCGTGTGGAAGAGTATGAAGGATAAACGGAACAATATGGTTTCGTTTATGATTCTGCTGTTTATCTGGCTCATAGCGCTGGCAATATTATATCTGGTGATTCAAAAAATTATTCATCTCTGCCAAAAAGAAATATTAGCCATTATCCCGGCAACGTGTGAATTCTACAACTCTTTCTACTAAACATGTAAGAGATCAGGGGCTGTCAATCGGTAGGTTTACAGGTGGTAAGCTTAAAGCGATAAAAAGAATACGCTTTTGTTTGCGACAAGCAGAAAGTAATACCAAATAGTTTAAAACGTAAGCCATGCATACAGAAATGAAGGGATACGATCTGAGTATTCCTGTCAGCAACTTTAATGTATCGTATGATGATCTGGGCGAAAGTGCCACACCGGTCATCTTCTTACATGGTTATCCATTCAGTAAAGCGATGTGGAAAAAGCAGCTCGAATTTCTGCAAGCAACCAATCGTGTAATTGCTTGTGATATTCGTGGATTTGGCGATTCAAAAGATGAATCGTCAGTCCTCAGCATTGATCTGTTCACAAATGATCTGTTGCAGTTCATGGACAGTTTGAAAATTGAAAAAGCAATTGTTTGTGGGTTATCGATGGGAGGTTACATTGCACTCAATGCAAATAAACGTTTTCCTGAACGCTTTGAAGCATTGATCCTGTGCGACACACAATGTATTGCTGATACGGATGCGGTAAAAGAGAAGCGCTATAAAACGATTGATGATATTTCTGCGAACGGTGCGAAGAAGTTTAATGCTGGATTTATTGAAAATGTTTTTCATAAAGACAGCTTGAACAATAAAAAGGAATTGGTTGAAGAACTTCGCATAGTTGTGTTTGCAAATTCTCAGCACATTATTACAGCCGGACTAATTGCTCTTGCTGAACGTAATGAAACCTGTTCTACATTAGGCGCCATCGGTATTCCAACCATGATCATTTGCGGAAGGGAAGATACAGTAACACCACTTGCTCAATCTGATTTTATGCATCAAATGATTGCAGGATCAACAATGCATGTAATCGACAATGCAGGTCATGTTTCAAATCTTGAACAACCCGATGAATTCAATCAGCATTTACTTGATTTCCTGACTTCTCACAGCGTTAATCAAAAGGAAACGTTTCCTGAGAATGAGGAGAGTATTAAGTAGATTTTTTTTCCATCAAGGGCGCAATGTGCTATCACAATTCTTAACGATAGTATTTTAAAATAAATAACTACATGAAGCAGCAACAAAAAAGAGTGGCCGGAGTTTATCTCGACAGTACCAAAGCAGTAGTGATACGTCCGGCACCGGACTATGAAGAAGGCGATTACATAATCCAGGACAAATTAGAAGCAGAGATTCACGACCGATCCGGTGATAAGGATTCCAGAAATCAGGCGAAGCAAACGGATCTTTTGAAATATTACAAAACAGTTGCGGCGCTCTTAATGGCCTACGAAGAGATTTACATTTTTGGACCCGGCAATGCACAGGAGCAATTTCAAAATCATCTGAAAGACGATGCACAGTTTAAACAGAAAGAATTTTCCATCGACAGTTCTGAACAAATGACCGAGCCGCAAATGATTATGAGGGTGAGGGAGCATTTTAGTGAACAGTCTTCAACTGTTCCTCTTGTGAAGGAGGAGGAGTAATAGCTAATTTTTTACTTCTCTTCAAATCTTGAGAAGCGTGTGAATAATTAGAGAGCCTCTGCATTCGCAGAGGCTCTCTAATTATAATATCGTTGTTTCTCAATAAAGAGATGCAGTACCTTTCAGGAGAACAGACATCTATCAACTCTTAAACCGAAACACCACACTTCCATTCTTCTTATCATCAGCACTTAAAAATACTTTGTGGTATTGTTCGCCGTTCTGCACACGCATGATGGCTGTGTTGGGTGGTATTCGACCCTGGTTCTCTGCATACATGGTAAGTGTGTTATCTCTTCCACGTATTGCTTTCAGTTTTACCACAATCGGTTTATCGCTCAGTGTTTTTTGTGAAACAACTACCTCGCCGTTGAATAACACTGTAATAATATCACCATCGATCTCTGCATTATCATATAAATTCACCGTGATATCTTCTTCTTCAATAGGAATTGTTTCAAAGACTTTGCTTTCACGTTTTTCTAAACCATTCGGCAGTTTAGGTGCAGGGATGTTTGCTTTTACTTCTGAGTTTGTTTTTGTTTCATTTTGATTATCCACTTTTGTAATTGCCGGACCTGTTGTTACAGGCGTTTCTTTCTTTGGTTGTGTTTTTACAACATCCGGTTTTTCTTTTGGTGGAGTGGTTGGTTTTGTTGTTGGTTTTTGTTGGGTTGGAGCCGGCTTCGGATTGGTACGCACGGTATTATTATTTTGCGGCGGTGGAGTAGTGATGATATTTTTTACCAACTGCTTGCGTGAAAGAACAGTTGTACCCATGCCGCATTTATCTTCCTCACGTGCACCTTTCCAGCTTCCTTCCAGTTCTTCGGTATCGCCTTTCTTAAAATACGTGAGCGTATGTACCTGGAAACAATCTTTGAACCATTGGGGTGTATTCGCCTTCACCCGTTTGGTTTCTTTGGCAACAATGGTTTTGCTGCGTGGATCGAGGTTGCCTTCAATGGCACAGATGGTATAAAAACGTTTGCCTTCAATTATAAAGTAGGTGGTAGAAGTGCCTTCCACTTTGTTGCCGTTTACTTCAAGCTCAAGGAAATATTCGGTGCGTGAGCCACCGGGATCGCCTTTGGCATCAAAGCTGCCGCTCCATTGTCCGCTATACTTTTGGGCAAAGGTTATGGACGAACAAAAAAGGAAAGCCAGTAAAAGAGTCTTCTTCATGATGTAAGTTCTGTTCAATACTCCTGCAAATTACACATTTGAAAAAAAAGGGTTGGCGAAAGGCTTTGTTAATTTTCCATCAGCAATGATTCGTTACCTTTGTCCACCTAAAAAATCAAACGAAGTTCATGAAGATCAGTTTTCCCGATGGCGCAGTAAGAGAGTATGAGCAAGGAGCATCAGCCCTCGACATCGCCAAATCAATCAGCGAAGGATTAGCAAGAAAAGTGTTGGCCGCAAATGTTAACGGACAAGTGTGGGATCTCACTCGCCCTATTAACGACGATTCTTCTTTGAAACTGTTGACGTGGGATGATGCTGAAGGAAAGAACACGTTCTGGCATAGCAGTGCTCATCTTATGGCAGAGGCTGTGGAATCTTTATTCCCGGGTGTAAAATTCTGGGTAGGTCCGGCGTTGGAGAAAGGCTTTTATTACGATATGGATCTTGGCGATCGCAAAATGAGTGAAGAAGATTTGGCGATACTGGAAAAGAAGATGAACGAATTGGCTAAAAAGAACAATCCTTTCCAACGCAAAGAAATATCCAAGCAGGATGCAGTTGCTTATTTCTCAGAAAAAGGTGATGAATACAAACTTGATCTGTTACAGAACCTGGAAGATGGCGGCATTACGTTGTATTCACAAGGTGAGTTTACTGATCTCTGTCGTGGGCCACATATTCCGCATACTGGTTTTATCAAAGCAATTAAATTAACTTCTATTGCCGGTGCTTATTGGAAAGGTGATGAAAAGAATAAACAACTGACACGTGTATATGGAGTGACCTTCCCTTCACAAAAAGAGTTGGATGAATACCTGGCGATGCTGGAAGAGGCAAAGAAAAGAGATCACCGGAAGTTGGGTAAAGAGTTAGGTATTTATACAATGGATGATGATGTTGGTCAAGGTTTGCCTTTATGGATGCCGAACGGTACCATCATTATTGAAGAGCTTGAAAAGCTGGCAAAGGAAACTGAAGGCGAAGCAGGATACAAGCGTGTGGTGACTCCGCATATAGCAAAAGAAAGCATGTACCTCACCAGTGGTCACTTGCCGTATTATGCAGATAGTATGTTTCCTCCAATGGAAATGGATGGAGAAAAATATTATCTCAAAGCGATGAACTGTCCGCATCATCATAAAATATTTGATGCTGAACCAAAGAGCTATAAAGATCTTCCATATCGTATTGCAGAATATGGTACCTGTTACCGTTATGAGCAGAGTGGGGAGTTGTTTGGTTTGATGCGTGTACGTTGCCTGCACATGAACGATGCACATATCTATTGCAACCGTGATCAGTTTGCTGATGAATTCCGTGCTGTGAATGATATGTACCTGAAGTATTTCAAAATATTCGGTGTTGATAAATATGTGATGCGTTTGAGTTTGCATGATCCTGCCAAGCTTGGTCAGAAATATGTGAACGAACCGGAACTGTGGCAGGAAACAGAAGCCATGGTACGCAGGGTACTCATCGAATCAAATATCCCATTCATTGAAGTGCAGGATGAAGCGGCATTCTACGGCCCGAAGATTGATGTACAGATATGGAGTATTATTGGCCGTGAGTTTACTCTTGCAACCAACCAGGTTGATTTCAACAGCGGTAACAAGTTCAAACTGTCGTTTACGAATCAGAATAACCAACCGGAAGTGCCGTTGATCATTCACCGTGCACCGCTGGGTACCCATGAACGGTTCATCGGTTTCTTGTTAGAGCATTATGCAGGCAAATTCCCGTTATGGCTGGCACCTTTGCAGGTGAAAATTCTGCCCATAAGTGATAAGTTCATGGATTATGCAAAAACCCTGTTGAATAAACTGAAAAAAGCAGATATTCGTGCTGAGATTGACGATCGCAGCGAAAAAATAGGTAAGAAGATCAGGGATACAGAGCTTGCAAGAGTTCCTTATATGCTGGTTGTGGGTGAGAAAGAAGTGAACGAAGGAAAAGTAGCGGTTCGTAAACAAGGTAAAGGTGATGCGGGTGTATTTGATGCAGATGAATTCATAGCTGCCGCAGCACTTGAGATCAAAGAAAGAAAATCAGAATAATTAATTTCTCTTCTGCCCCTGAAGAGAATTATAAACACAAATGAACAGTTGCTTCCTGAAAGGGGTATGGAAGCAGAATTAATATGGCATTTCCACAAAGACCTCCGAGGGGACGTTTTATTCCCCGTAAAGAGCCAGAACATCGCATCAACCACATGATCCGTGTACCGGAAGTACGCCTGGTTGGTGATAACGTAGAGGTGGGAGTTTATCCTACACAAAAAGCCTTACAAATTGCACAGGAACTCGGTTTAGACCTGGTGGAGATCTCTCCACAAGCGGTTCCACCTGTTTGTAAAGCAATTGACTACAATAAATTCCTTTACGAGAAGAAGAAGAAGGAAAAGGAAATGAAGTCGAAAAGTAAATCGGCCGAACTGAAAGAGATCCGTTTTACACCGAATACAGATGATCATGACTTCGATTTCAAAGCAAAACATGCTGAGAACTTCCTGAAAGAAGGGAATAAAGTGAAGGCTTACGTACAGTTTAAAGGTCGTGCCATCCAGTTTAAAGAAAGGGGAGAACTCGTGTTGCTGAAATTTGCGGAGCGTCTGAAAGATTCCGGCCAGGTTGAAGGATTTCCTAAATTGGAAGGAAAGCGGATGTTGATGATTATTGCGCCAAGAACGGCGAAAAAGAAGAAAGAAAACGCTGAATAATAGCAGAAACCGCCTTTGAAAGAGGCGGTTTTTTTAGTTTGATTGGTTTTTGTCGTGTCGGGGAACGAGATATTTCATGAGACGAGGGGACGGGCTCATAAAAAATCTGTCTTCGATCCCTGTATTTTCGTGGTTATTGCCTACATTTGCGCTCCCAAATCGGGAGGCTGAAAACAGCCGGTATTGCCCAAACGGCCCCCTAAGTGTTCTGCCTGTGCAGAGCCGCCAGCAGGGTATCATTCTTAAAGAGCATTCAAATGCCAAAGGTAAAAACGAACTCAAGTGCCAAAAAAAGGTTTAAAGTAACCGGCACTGGTAAGATCATGCATCAGAAGAGTTTCAAACGTCACATCCTCACAAAGAAATCAAAAAAACGTAAGCGTAACATGCGTCTGGACGGAGAAGTAGCACAATCTCATGTACACTTTGTAAAACGTTTATTGCGTCTTAAATAAGATGCAGCTGTAAACCAAATTTATAATTTAAAAACATTAAGATATGCCACGTTCAGTAAACGCAGTTGCATCGAAGCAACGCCGCAAAAGAATTCTCAAACAAGCCAAAGGTTTTTATGGCAAACGAAAAAACGTATATACCGTTGCCAAAAACGTAGTTGAAAAAGGTATGACCTACAGTTATGTTGGTCGTAAACTGAAAAAGCGTGAATACCGTGCGCTTTGGATCGCTCGTATCAACGCAGCAGTAAGGGAAGAAGGATTAACATACTCTGTATTCATCAACAAGCTGAAAGCAAAAAACATTGATCTTGACCGTAAGATCCTTGCAGACTTAGCGATGAACGAACCAGAAAGCTTCAAGCAACTGGTTGCATCAGTAAAATAATCATCAACTGATTTATACAAAGCCCCAACAGAAATATGTTGGGGCTTTTTTTGTTTTACTTACTACTATCGGCTGATGGAGAGCGGCTTCTTCTCCGGTCTTTGCGTCCCTCAAAAAAACTTCATGCCCCTGCATTTGTTTTTACAATAAGTTTGTGCAAAATTTTAAAGGTGACAAACGACCCACGTAGTTATACACTGACCAACCAAACGTACACCGACCTGGTGCATCAAACATTCAACTTCCCGCAAGAAGATTTTCATTTACACAATAATTACCTGCAGTTTAATGGACTTGACCTGAAGGCCCTGATCGATAAGTATGGTACGCCGATGAAGCTGACCTATCTGCCAAAGATCGGCATGCAGATCAAGAAGGCGAAGAAGATGTTTGATACTGCTTTTAAAAAGCACAGGTATGAAGGCAAATATTTTTATTGCTATTGCACCAAGAGCAGTCACTTCTCTTTTGTGGTGGAAGAAACATTGAAGAATGAAGTTCATCTTGAAACGTCTTTTGCTTACGATATTGAAATTATCAACAAGCTTTACCAAAAGAAAAAGATCAATAAGGATATACAGATCATTTGTAACGGTTATAAACAAAAGAGCTACATCACACGTATCGCTAAATTGTTGAATACAGGTTTCAAAAATGTAACACCCATTCTTGATAACAAAGAGGAATTACAGCAATATAAAAAAACCGTAAAGGTACCTTTCAAAGTAGGTATTCGTGTGGCTGCAGAAGAAGAACCGAATTTCCCATTCTATACATCCCGTCTTGGAATTCGTGCAAGAGATATTCTTGAGTTTTATGTTGACAAGATCGAGGGAAACGAAGATCGTTTCCAGTTGAAGATGCTGCATATCTTTTTGAACAAGGGAATTAAAGATGATATCTATTACTGGAGTGAGCTGAACAAAGTAGTGAACCTGTATTGCCAGTTGAAGAAGATATGTCCTGAATTAGATTCAATCAATATCGGCGGGGGATTCCCAATAAAACATTCACTTGGGTTTGAATACGACTACCAGTTCATGATCAATGAAATTGTAGCGACCATCAAAAAAACCTGTAAGAAAGCAGGTGTACCAATGCCAAATATCTATACAGAGTTTGGAAGTTTTACAGTAGGTGAAAGTATGGCGCATATTTATTCTGTGCTTGCACAAAAAACACAGAATGACCGGGAGAATTGGTACATGATCGATTCATCATTCATCACTACCTTACCAGACACATGGGGCATTGGTGAAAAATTCCTGATGTTACCTATCAACAAATGGGATAACGATTATCAGCGTGTGGTGCTCGGTGGCATTACCTGCGACAGTCATGATTATTATGATTCAGAAGAGCATATCAATGAAGTGTTCCTTCCAAAATTAAACGGAGACAGCACAGAGCCTTTGTATGTTGGCTTCTTCCATACAGGTGCTTACCAGGATCAGATCAGCGGTTACGGTGGTATTAAGCACTGTATGATACCTTCACCTAAACACATCATTGTCGGGCACGATAAGAACGGCAAGCTCATCGATTGGGTTTATGCCAAGGAACAAACAGCGCAGAGCATGCTGAAGATACTGGGATATTAATCTCAGCACATATAAAGTAAAAGCCTCCCGATAGATCGGGAGGCTTTTTTTATTTCTACTTCTACTACTTACAAATTATAAGTTAGGATTGCTGGTACGGCTTGGTCTTTTGCCACCGTTTTGCGGTGTGTTGTTTGGGTATCGTTGTTGCGGATAACTCGGATACTGCGGATATTGCTGAGGATATGTTCTTACATTTCTGTCGTCCCAATCCCTGTCGTCATCGTGGTGATGATTACAATTGCCTTTTTTATTTCCTTTGCCCTTTCCTTTTGCATAATCCTTGGCATGACCACCATAAATCTTCTTGGCTTGACCTGGAGGCAAGTTGCCATGATTGCAATTATTATTGCTGTAGCTTCCATTACGTTGGTTACGTGGATAGCTCATACGGCCATCAGGATAACGAACAGCGCCATCGGGGTAACGAGTTGTACCATCGGGATACTGAATTGTTCCGTCGGGCCATTGGCGGCTACCATCCTGTCTTACAACCGGGCGGTTTGTACGGTTGCCGAAAATATCTCCTCCTCTCGGAAATATCTGTGCCGATGCTGAATTAGCTGCTACTACCATCATCAGGGCTATTGACCATTTGTAGAATTTTAAGTTTGCCATAGTCGGTATGTTTTATACTTGTAATTCAAACTATTTGCCAAATGCCAAAAACTACAGGTATGAAACACGTTCTTACGCTTTATTTAACAATATTGATCGGTGTTAACGCTTCTGCACAAAGCACAGAAGATTCTGTGAAGGCGGTTGTTAACAATTTATTTGCAGCAATGAAAAACGCAGATTCAGTTGCATTGAAAAATGTGTTCTCTGAGTGGGCTGTATTGCAAACCATCAGCCGTACAAAGGAAGGGGCAACAATGATACGAACAGATAACATCAATCAATTTGCGTCTTTTGTTGGAAAATCAAATAAAGGTGATGCAGATGAACGTATAAGTTTTGGTGCAGTGCATATTGATGGAGCTTTAGCAAGTGTATGGACACCGTATGAGTTTTATTTAAAAGGAACCTTCAGTCATTGTGGAGTAAACTCATTTCAGCTTGTGCGGATAAATGGAGTTTGGAAAATTCAATACCTGATTGATACAAGAAGAAAGACAGATTGTAAATAACAGCAGTATCATTATTATAAAAGAAGCCGGTGAATATTCACCGGCTTCTTTTATGATTTCTTTTTGTTGCGATACTTTCTGTTCACTTTCGGATCATCGAAGTATTTGTTAACATTCTTCGGATCTTCAAAGTTGATCTCTTCAAGCGGTACATCGATAAGCTGCAACTGAATTTGTTTAAGATCTGTTTTCAGCTTTGTTGTTTTTGTTATGATGTCGGGATCTTTTTCGCTCACCAGTCCATTCTCCTGAAGAATATATTCCAACCGCCTGATGCTTGTTCGCACCAACGAAACAGAATTCTGATCATTTACTTTATTAGGTGCAACAGCTTCCTTTACAGGTACCAGTGTTACACCAACAGCCGGCAATACACGTCCCACGTTCTTTTGATCTTCATTTTTAGATGTACTCAGGATGGTGCCTGCTAAAGCGGAGGATGAAGATGTCATATCAAACGCCACTCTTTTATTGCGTGTATGTTTAATTTTTTTATCGAGTGTGCGGAAGGTGAATTTCAGTTGCTGAATATACCTGTTGTAATCACTAACAAGTTTATCGTATTCCTGTTTTTTTAGTGGGTAGTTAATTGCATCCCTTACAATAATGCGTACAACAGCTGTATCCTTATTCCTGAATTTATCAGCACCAATAAACAAAAGGCGAAAATCTTTTACTTTTCCTGCATCATTATCTTTCACAAAATCATAAGGAATCCACCAAACAAATTCATCTTTACATTTGGTGATCGTGTATTCCGGTTTTATGGGAATGCTGCTTTCGAAATTGATGTATTCGATCGGGAAGTTTCCGTTCTCACAATTCAACACAAAACGTGCAGTATCGCCTTCATCTACAGTAACAGTTGATGAAACCGATGGTCTTATTTTCGATTGAATGATCTCGGTATTAAAGAATACAATTGTAAACACCGTATCTGCTTTTTCCACCGGGTTATTTAAATTCTGAACACCCAGCTGTACTTTGTATTCAACATCATACTTTAATCTTCCTGAAAGAAAATAAGCTTTGTCTGCTTTGAATGTCAGCAAGCCATTGTCTTTATTAATGCGCAAACCAACAGGTGAGTTCTTTAAATACCAATAATAGTTCGTGATTTCTTTATTGATCTCCAGTTTATAACTGAGCGAACTATCTACATGCAACGTAAAGTAAGGGTTCAGGTTGCGTATACGCAACGATGTATCCACTGGAAGCGGAATTGAATGAGCTGTATCGGGAATATCCTGTGCCTTTGTGCTCAACAGGATAAACAAGCCGGTAAGAAGGGTTAATAGAGCTTTCATGTCGATTGAAGCGAAGATAATCATGTCTGCCGAAACACATGTTAAGAGAAACAAAAACCCCGCTGTAAAAACAACGGGGTAACCAAAACCAACTGCTCTAAAACAAGCTATATGAAATCTATTACTGAATAGTGATTTTTTTCACTGGTTGTTGCTGTTCTGCTTTTTTAGGCAATAACAATTTCAACAAACCATTTTCGTATTTCGCCTGGATTGCTTCTGCATTGATCTTTTCATCAACAGTAAAGCTGCGTTTAAAGCTTTGGTAGCTAAACTCACGACGAACTACTTTTACATCTTCATTCTTTGCTTCTTCTTTTTTCTCGTAGCTGATAGTTAGTAAACCTTTGTCTACAGAGATCTGGAAGTCTTCTTTGTTGCGGCCAGGTGCGTTCAACTCAAGATGATAAGCATCAGGAGTTTCAACGATGTTTACTGCAGGTGAAAAAAGATTGTTCACTGTTTTACCAAAAGCAGGTAACTCATTGAAAAACTCATCAAAGAAGTTGTTGAGGTTTTTCTGAACGGGGCTGTGCAATTTTACCATTGTCATAGTATTAAAGTTTTATTTGTTTTTAATAATGGTATGGAATCATCAAAGGATGTTCCAGCAGGTTTTTTAAGACTTCATAGCAGTTTTAGAACAATTGTTAGCGACAATAAGTCTGTTTAACTGCAAGCTTTCTGTCAAAATTTCTTTTTTTGCTGATTGAATTTTCAATTCCTGTAGCTTTGCATAAATTTTAAACAATTACAACTATGTATCCAGCAGAAATAGTATTACCCATGAAAGGGGAAATGACCGAAGGTGGTTTTGATGAATTGTTATCAGCAGAGTCGGTTGACAGTGCCTTAACGCAGAAAGGAACGAGTCTCGTTTTTATTAATTCAGTATGCGGTTGTGCAGCAGGTAGTGCAAGACCAGGTGTGTTGATGGCTGTCAATAACAGCACAAAACGTCCTGATCATTTGTTAACCAGTTTTGCTGGCTTTGATATTGATGCAGTGAAAAAGATCCGTGAACATTTGTTGCCATATCCTCCAAGTTCACCCGCAATTGCTTTGTTCAAAGATGGTCAGTTGGTTCATTTTATTGAACGTCACAACATTGAAGGACGTCCCGCTCAAATGATCGCACAAAACCTCATCAGTGCATTCGAAGAGCATTGCAATTGATAAACTTATTTAGTTTTTATTGTGTTGTCCCTCAACTTCGGTTGGGGGATTTTTTCTGGTGTTATGTATGCCATACCTGGTTAAGCTTTTGTATTTTTGCTTTTACTGTAAACTAAGCTATCGTTCCCGTTTCGGCGGGATAGGAAAGTCCGGACAGCACAGAGCAACGTACCGGTGAAGAGCCGGGTGTTTCGAAAGAAGCAACAGAAAGTGCCACAGAAAATAACTACCACACTTGTGTGGAAAAGGTGAAAACGTAGAGTAAGAGCCTACGGGTTATAACAGCAATGTTACAGCAGGGTAAACCTTACGTGCTGAAATGCCACATATACCGTCGCTTGAGAACGGCTCGTTCGATGACGGAGGGTAGGCAGATTGATCCTTCAGCGTAAGTTGTTGGACAGATAAATGATAGCTCACGACAAAATCCGGCTTACAGGTTTACAGTATTTTAAAACATCAGGCTTCCGTTACAACGGAAGCCTGACCTTTTTTATAAGTATCGTTCTTCTAATATCCGTTTATGATGGAGGAAGTGACCCAGTGTTACGAACCCCATTGCATTCACTGTAATGGAGTTGTTATTGGCCATGCCACTGGTATTTAATTCTTTCCAGGAGAAACTATTGAACAGAAACTCGCTGCTCTTACGAACGGCTCTGAACTCATCGGCCAATGATTGTATCGTGCGTTTGCTTACATCAGCAATGGCGGCATATTCATTTTCATCGAAACCGCTTAATGGAGCTGCACTCTGGCGGGCAAACCATAATGCACGGTGTGTGAAAATGCGTTCTGCATCGATCATATGTTGCAGTAATTGTTTCACCGTCCATTTACCTTCTGCATAAGCATGATCGGCTTTTGAATCCGGTATTGATGCAAGAAAAGAATCGAGTACTGCAAATTGATTTTCGAAAGCTTTCTTCACATCATCTTCCTGTACATTCATTACATAGTTGTGATAAAAAGGAGCGTAGTCGTTAGTGGTTGGTCGTGACATGATAATCAGGTTTTGGAATATGCATAACAGCAAACTGTCGTAGATATTGTAAACATAAAAAGAAAACCCGCCGAAAAGCGGGTTTTATATTCAAAGTGTTATCCTTTTTTCGATTTCTTAACTTTTGGTTTTGGTTGCGGCTTAGGCGAAGGTTGTACTGTTTCTTTACGTTCACCTTTTAAAGTAGCAGCAATTTTCACTGCTTCGTATGCGTTCAACAACCCACCTGTGCGACTGAAGTTTGCAAAATCTTCCTTCTCCTCACTGCCGGGTTTTGTAACCTGCATGTTTGGATTTTGTGCACCTTTCTCAATACAATATTTTACCTGCTCCGGTGTAAGATCAGGGTAGTAGGAGAGAATGAATGCAGCCAAACCTGCTACAACGGGGCTTGCCATACTGGTACCCTGTGCAAAACCATATGTATTTCCACCAGGAATGGTTGAATAGATCTTTACACCCGGAGCAAATACATCCACTTCCTTTTTTCCATAATTGCTGAAATCAGCAGCAAGACCACCTGTTTTAGGATCGCCACTTGCACCAACGGTAATAAAGTTGGGAGCTTTCATTTTTGTTTCAACTATGTTTGGGTTAGGATAGTTTTCAGAACTGTCAACATTCTTTCCATCGTTACCTGCAGCATGAACTAACAATACGCCTTTGCTTTGTGCATAGCGTACTGCATCATCAACCCATTTCTTTTGCGGTGAAAAGCTTTTACCAAAACTCATGTTGATCACCTTCGCACCATTATCAACTGCATAACGGATAGCGAGTGCAATATCTTTATCGTGCTCATCTCCATCAGGTACTGCACGGATGCTCATGATGCGTACATCGTTTGCCACACCATCAACACCAATGCCATTGTTACGAGCAGCTGCAATAATTCCAGCCACATGCGTACCGTGGAAAGGAGTGTTGGCCATTACATCAGGGTTGCCATAAAAACGATCGTTGAAATCGTAGTAGTTATCTTTTACAATTTCACCACGGTAATCTTTCGGTGCAATAGTTGGAGCTTCTGCTTTTTTCTCCTGTCCTTTATAATA
Organism: Lacibacter sp. H375; assembly: GCF_037892425.1. Taxonomy (NCBI): domain Bacteria; kingdom Pseudomonadati; phylum Bacteroidota; class Chitinophagia; order Chitinophagales; family Chitinophagaceae; genus Lacibacter; species Lacibacter aquaticus. The sequence continues at coordinate 4,371,747 of NZ_JBBKTT010000001.1, read as the reverse complement.
ACTTGTAAATTCTTTGATGATGAATTCGTTGTTGGCATCCATCAACTCAAAACCTTTGAACAACGCAAACATGGTTGATTTTGCATCAGCTTCTTTTGAATTAGCTGGTTTAAATGATGCGAGATCATTACCGGTATATTCAGGTTTAAATTTCAGTTTCAATAAACTATCAGCAAGAGTGGATTTGTTATATAAACCACGCAGGAAGACCACCTGGGTTTGTGCTTCAGTTGAACCATGTTCAATGTCGCCCTGTGCTTTTTTGAAAATGCGGTATTCTTCTTTTTCTATTGCAGATAATTTGCTTTCATCTACTGTTCCACCATATTTTGGTTTCAATGCATGATAAAGGCGGGCAGCTTCATAAGAATCTTCTTTTACATTCTTGCCATCTTTGCCTCCAAGAAAATTCCAGCCAAAGTAATCATCTACATAGCCATTCTTATCTTCGTCAATTCCATTGTTCGGAATTTCTTTTGGGTTTCGCCACAATACCGGTTTCAGATCTTCGTGCAAAGTATCAATACCACTATCGATCACCGCAACGATTACGGTTGTACTTTTCCTGTTTTTCACAAACTCAAATGCCTGGTCCAGGCTGATGCCGTAAAACCCATCTGATGATTTGTTTTTAAGATGCCAGCCTTTAAACTGATCTTCTTTTACAGAAGCCTGGGAGAAGGCACAGATTGAAGAGAGGGCGAATACGGATGTTACAAGCAACAATTTGTTTAACTGCATATGTCTTTCTTATTTTTAAACGATCTGTAAAGTTGCAGCATGTTGGGCAAATAACTATACCGTTTACCCACATTTTGCAGATTTTTTTGACTGAAACAGCCGCCCTCATTGCTTTTAAGGCGTCTGTTAGATAAGTCGTTAAATCTCTTGGTCAAGGCTGTTAACGGATGCTTAAATATCAAACTTAATTCCCTGAGCCAGAGGCAGATTTGTTGAGTAATTGATGGTGTTGGTTTGCCGGCGCATATAATTTTTCCACGCATCGCTGCCACTTTCACGGCCGCCACCGGTTTCTTTTTCGCCACCAAAGGCGCCGCCTATCTCAGCACCGCTTGTTCCGATATTTACATTGGCAATACCGCAATCGCTGCCGGCAACAGATAAAAACTGCTCGGCTTCACGCATGTTCACCGTCATGATGGAAGATGATAAACCTTGCGGCACGCCATTTTGAATGGCGATGGCTTCATCAATGGTTTTGTATTTCAAGAGATAGAGAATGGGAGCAAAGGTTTCGTGCTCCACAATTTTGAAAGTTGGTTTTGCTTCAGCTATGCATGGTTTTACATAACAGCCACTTTCATAACCGGCTCCTGATAATACGCCACCTTCAACAATGAAATGTCCACCTTCAGCTTTGCATTGTTCAATGGCATGCATATAATTTTTTACGGCATCTGTATCGATCAATGGACCCACATGATTGCTTTCATTCAATGGATCACCAATGCTCAACTGTTTATATGCAGCAACTAATTTTTCTTTTACCGTATCGTAAATTGTTTCATGAATAATCAAGCGTCGTGTTGTAGTGCAACGTTGTCCTGCTGTACCAACGGCACCAAACACTGCGCCACGTATGGCAATATTAAGATCGGCATGTTCACTGATGATAATGGCATTGTTACCACCAAGTTCCAATAAACTTCTTCCTAAACGTTGACCAACTGCTGCACCAACTGCTTTACCCATTCTAGTACTTCCTGTTGCAGAAACCAATGGTACACGTGTATCGTTACTCATCCATTCACCAATTTCTCTGCCACCTTGTATTAAACAACTCACACCTTCGGGTACATTGTTTTTAGCAAACACCTCCGCAACGATGTGTTGACAGGCAATACCGCACAACGGTGTTTTTTCTGATGGCTTCCAGATACACACATCACCACAGATCCATGCAAGCATGGTATTCCAGCTCCAAACGGCAACAGGAAAATTGAATGCTGATATAATGCCAACGATACCTAATGGATGCCACTGCTCATACATGCGATGCAATGGACGTTCGCTATGCATGGTCAATCCATGCAATTGACGGGAGAGGCCAACAGCAAAATCGCAGATGTCGATCATTTCCTGTACTTCACCATAACCTTCCTGTAAACTTTTGCCCATTTCATATGAAACCAATCGACCGAGCGGTTCTTTCTTTGCACGTAATGCTTCGCCGATCTGGCGAACAATTTCACCACGTTTAGGTGCAGGCCATGTGCGCCATTCAGCAAATGCTTCCTGTGCTTTTGCAATCACTGTTTCATAAGTTGCTTTATCGGCTGAAGTAACAGAAGCAATTTCTTTTCCATCAACAGGAGAGGAGGAACTGATCAGTTCACCGGTTGATGTTAACCAGTTCACGCCAGTTGAAACTCCATTGTTCTGTTTTTTGATGCCGAGTTGTTGAATAAAATCATGCATACGATCAATCGTTTTTATGGACTGCAAATATCAAGAAATTAGTTTGTATAAAAGAAGGGGTGAGTTTTGACCCACCCCTTTCAAACATTTTTGTGTGAAACACACTGAAACCCCTCCCGGGAGGGGATGAACAGTATAATTGTTATAAGTTGATTTTTACACCACCCATTACCCAACGTGTGGGCATAATACTGCCGAGCAGATCGCTGTAGCGACGGTTGAAAATATTATCGGCCTGTACAAACACACCCAGTTTATCTTTCAATAGAAATAAATCTACACGTGTATTCAAAATAAAATAATCTGCACTGATAGGAACAAATGGCGCTGCAATTGGTTGTGGTCTTCTTGCTTTGAACAAACCATTTGTGCTTACAGCAATCTTTTGGTAGCGGTACATTACATTAAAGTTGATCAGTTCTCTTGCATGGTTAGAAACATACAGCGAAGGAATAGTATCGCTGCTGCGGCTACGCATCCAAACAAAACCAAGCCCACCCGATAGTGAATGTTTATCACTAAACTGATGTGTGTACTGTACATCAGTTTCAACACCAGTAGTGTTTACTTTGCTGATATTATTTGCCAGATAATAATTACCGCCAGGTACAAGATTCACCTGGCGAGGCATATTTGCATAAGGAGTGAAGATGTAATCGATCAGATTTTGCTGAAAGCGTTCGAACCAGGTGGTAGAAATTTTTAATGAAGAGTTGAGATAATAATCAGCGCCCACCTCATAACTCAAGGATGCTTCTGACATTAGGTCTGGATTACCGATACGTTGACCTGATGGAACAGGGTTACGCTGATAGTTGTTAAAACGCTCAGTGAAATCGGCATCTCTGGTTGTGCGACCAACACTTCCACGGAATAAAAATGCTTCGTAACGATAAGATGCATTCAATTGTGGTATCAATTCCCAACCGGCACGTTCATTCCAATCAACACGAAGCGCAGGATTCAATTGCAATGCTTTGCCGATCTTTTGATTCAATACAACAAAAGCACCGGCATTTGATACTTCGTGGTTGCCTCTGTCGTTAGAAACAATTTTTCGGCTGATGAATTGCACGCCAGAGGTAATTGTTGATTTGTCATTGATTGCATAATCGTGCAATGCCAATGCCTGGAACAAAGAAGAGTTGTTCACGTTTGCACTAACAGCTTTGCGAAAACGATATACATCATTTGCTTCCTTATAACCTGCATCAAAAGAAAAGCTATGTTTATTTTTTTTGTGCACGAATTTGAGATGATGCCAGCGGCTGATGACAGATTCCGTTGCTGTGTCACTTAAGAAAGTTGTATAGAAATTCTGTGCATTGAAATCACGGTCATCGTAACCAAAACGATAGGCAACACTTGTATTTTCACCAAGCTTTTGTTTAACAGAACCGGAAATAGTCGTAAGGTTGAAAAAACCTTTTGTACCACGCAGTTGCTGTCCTTTTGTATTGTTGGTAATTACGCCAACAGATGCCGTTGTATTCTTCTGATGAATAAATGCACCGGCTTGTGCATTGAATAAACCAAAATCACCGGCAGTTAATTGTACATTGATCTTATGACCATTGGGTTGTTTTCTATTAGCAAATGTTTTGCTGATGATATGAATTACACCACCCACAGCTTCTGTTCCATAAATTGCAGATGATGCTCCTTTCAATACTTCAATACGATCGATCTCAGCAGGTGAGATGGGAATATAAGAACTGAAGTGACCGGTTAACGGATCATTTAAACGGATGCCATCAAGTATCACCAACACCTGTTGAAATGTACCACCACGGATAGTGAAATCAGCTTGTGCACCCATTGGTCCACGGCTTTGTACTTCCACACCTGGAACATAACGCAGCAATTCATCAATCGACTGTACAGGAAGTTTTTGCAGTGCATCACCTTTAATAATTAAAATATTTCTTCCGGTCTTTGAAGCACTTACCGGCGTTAAAGAAGCTGTAACAGTAATAGGATCTAACTCAATTTCTTTTTCTTTTTCCTGTTCCTGTGCATTACTGTTGAAGAGACTCATGAGGGCAATACTCGTGAGTGAGAGATTTAGCAGTTTCATTCGTTTTAAGTTTATAATCGTCGCAAAGATATAGGTAGTATAAGTGTAAACGGCTGATTTTTGTCAATGAAAAATGCTAATGAATGAGTGTTATTGTAAATGGTAGTTTGCGCAACCGTTTGATTTTTTTAATGTAATAATCACAATTAAAAATAATGAGAATAAAAAAGCCTGTTCGGTTATTGAACAGGCTTTAAGTTGTAATTCTTTTTTTATTTTTTCTTCGCTGCTTTCTTAGTTGCGGCCTTCTTCGTGGCCGCTTTCTTTTTCGTTGCTGCTTTTTTTGCAGCTGCTTTAATTTGTTTCGAGAAAGCTCCCGGCATCTGTGCTTCGATCATTTTCTTAATGTCTTCCACCGGCATTTGTGCTACTTCTTCTGGGGTATATTTCTCACCATCTTTCTTCTTGTCGATCTTCAGCATTTTTTTACCAAAGCGGATGAAAGGTCCCCAACGTCCGTTCTCAACAGCAATATTTTCATCGGGCCAACGAACAATAAAACGATTCGCTTCTTTCTCAACCTTTGCTTCGATCAATTCATTGATATCGTTCGCAGAAAGATTTTCGAAATCATATCGCTTGGGTACATTAATAAACAAACCATCCCATTTAATAAATGGACCAAAGCGTCCTTTGCCTTTTGTAACCGGTTTGTTTTCAAACATGGCAACAGGTGCATCGGCAGTTTGTTTTTCTTTAATGAGTTCTATGGCTCTGTCCATTGTTACTTCCAATGGTTCTTCGCCACGTGGAATAGAAATAAACTGCTCACCAAATTTTACATACGGTCCAAAGCGACCAACATTCACACTCACTTCTTCACCTTCATATTCACCCAACGTCAATGGAAGTTTGAACAGATCCATTGCTTCTTCGTAGGAGATGGTTTCAATACTTTGATTTTTACGCAAGGCCGCAAAACGTGGTTTTTCTTCATCACTCACATCGCCAATCTGCACCATTGGTCCAAAGCGTCCCATACGTGCAACGATCTTTTTACCGCTTTCCGCATCTATCCCTAATTCACGTTCACCTTTAATACGTTCAGCATTTTCGATGGTGTTATCTACATCACGTTTAAACGGACTGTAGAATTCTTCCAGCATGGCATTCCATTTCAACTTTCCTTCAGCAACATCATCAAACTCACCTTCAATATGTGCGGTGAAGCCATAATCCATGATGCTTTCGAAATGCTGTTTCAAAAAATCGGTTACTACCAAACCAAGATCAGTAGGGAAGAGTTTCGATTTTTCTGCACCGGTGTTTTCCTGTTCCATGCTTTTACTTACAGCATCATTCTTCAACTGCAATACACGGAAATCCCTGCGCACACCTTCTTTATCACGTTTCTCAACATAACCTCTTTTCAATACAGTTGAAATAGTTGGTGCATAAGTCGACGGACGGCCAATACCCAACTCCTCGAGTTTTTTTACCAACGATGCTTCGGTATATCTTGGTGCAGGACGGGTAAAACGCTCTGTGGCGTTCATTTCAATAAATGGTAATTGCTGCCCAACTGCTAATGGTGGTAACATGCCTTCCTGCAATTCATCTTCATTCACATCATCATCATCTCGATCTTCACGATATACTTTTAAAAAGCCATCAAACTTCAACACTTCACCTTCGGCTTTTAATTCTTCATTGTTGGTTGAAATAGAAATATTGGCTGTTGTACGTTCCAGTTCAGCATCGGCCATTTGACTGGCCATGGTACGTTTCCAAATGAGTTCATACAAGCGTTTCAGATCCTGGTCTTCAACCGTTGTATTTTCCATGTAAGTGGGACGGATGGCTTCGTGCGCTTCCTGTGCACTTTCATTTTTGTTTTTGAATTTGCGGAACTGGTGATACTTATCGCCATACATACCTTTTATAGTACGTGTAAGATCGCCGAGAGCAGTATCACTCAAACTCACACTGTCGGTACGCATGTATGTGATCTTACCGCTTTCATACAATTTTTGTGCAAGCTGCATAGTGCGGCTTACGGAATAACCAAGCTTTCTGCTTGCTTCCTGTTGTAAGGTTGAAGTGGTGAATGGAGGTGCCGGTGATTTTTTTCCGGGACGCACCTGGATATCTTTTACTTTATAAGTAGCGCCTTTGCAACTGTTCAAAAATTTCTCTGCATCCTCTGCTGCATTTTGCTTTTTCGCTTCGGCTTTAAAAGTCACATTGCGATCGCCCAGATCTTTGGCGGTAAACAGTGCTTCTATTTTAAAGGAAGAAGTGGGAGCGAATGCGTTTATCTCACGTTCACGCTCAGCAATTAAACGAACGGCCACACTCTGCACACGACCTGCACTGAGATTGTTCCGCATACTCATCTTGCGCCAGAGAACGGGGCTGAGTTCAAAACCTACAATGCGATCGAGGATTCGGCGTGCCTGCTGAGCATACACAAGGTCCATATTTACGGTGCGGGGATTCTGCACTGCTTTTTGAATAGCAGGTTTGGTGATCTCGTGGAAAACGATACGCTTTGTCTTATAGGGATCGAGACCCAATACTTCACACAAATGCCAGCTGATGGCTTCTCCTTCACGGTCCTCATCCGTTGCCAGCCATACTTCGTCGCTTTTTTTCGCCAGTGCCCTCAGGTCTTTTACTACCTTTTCTTTTTCATCGGGGACGATGTAACGGGGTTCGAAATTATTGTTGACATCAATACCCATTTCATCTTTCTCCAGGTCACGGATATGGCCGTAGCAACTCTTCACCTCGAAATCTTTTCCAAGGATCTTTTCAATCGTTTTTGCTTTGGCAGGGCTCTCTACTATCAGTAAATTCTTAGCCATAAATTGGTTCCACTAGCCGGTTTTTTTGAGGACATCGGCAGCACAATATTATAAAATGATTGATAAATGCAAGAAAAGAGTGGAGAATGAGGGCTGAATGATGAGTGATGAATGATTGAAAATCAAGTAAGATGTCCACTCAACTGAAGGGTGACCGAACATCATTGGCTTAAGTAAAAGTAGTAGTGACAACTTACAAAAACTCCATAATCGCCCTCTTCACTTTATTGTCTCTATAGATTCGTCGGTGCCCCAAACCTTTGGTAAGCATGAATTGAAAGTTGGGATGATTGTCCAATTGAATTTTTTCAGCATCCGTCCAAGGAGTAACATCATCTTCTTCATCATGTATCCATAACACTTCTGCTTTGATATTTTTAGCCGCATGAAAAATGGATATTTTGTCAGTCGTTCTTCCGCTTTTTTCAAAAATGATCCTCCGCATTTCTTCTTTTACATCATCATCTATTTTTAAGAATGAAGCAAAGCTGTTGATGGCACTTTCGGTTTCTGTTGCAGGCGCAATCAATACCAGCTTTTTATTTTCCTGGTATTCCAGTTCTTCCATAAAGAGTGAAAGGGCCAATCCGCCGAAAGAATGTGCAATAAATGAATGAATAGGGCCGAATTTTTCATACACAGCTTTAATCGAATCCCTGTACTGGAAACCGTTGATGGTTTTGCCGCTGCTGTCGCCATGTGCCGGAGCATCAAACGCAATTACTTCATAACCTTTCTTCACCAAAGGCATTACAAAGTGATCGAACTTTTTTACAGTAGAAGAGAAGCCATGCAGAATGAGAGCTTTTTTAGGTTGCGGATGATTCCAACGATAACCCACTAACTGGTAGTTCTCAAATTTCAAATGCAGTTTCTCTGCTTTATCAAAAACCGCCGGGGCCTTCTTTTTATTCGATATATAAGGTGTGCAGAATAGTTCGAATGCTTTTTCAGCTGCTTTGCGTTTTGATAGTTTGGCGAACAGTTTCAGCTTTGCCTTGTAATAACCGATCACTAATTTCTGGGCGAGTTTCATATTTCGGTAATACTGTTTTACTTTGTTGCAAATTACTTCTTCCGTTTCATTAACTGTTGCATTGTATGAACATTGTTCTTCTTGGTTCGGGCAATACCGCCACTGTGCTTGCTAAAATGATCAAAAAAGCAGATCACACAATTGCGCAGGTGTGGAGTAGAAATGCTGCACATGCTGAAGTGCTTGCTGCCAAAGTAAATGCAAAAGCCATTAGTTCGTTAGAAGATATTACTGCAGAAGCAGACATCTGTATCATGGCGGTAACTGATACTGCAATTCCTGAGCTGGCAAAACAGTTGCATTTGAAACGGAAGATATTGGTGCATACTGCCGGCAGTGTAAACAAAGACGTGTTGCGAAACAGTTCCCCTAATTATGGCGTGCTGTATCCTTTGCAAAGTCTGCGTAAAGAAATGATCGTTATACCGCCTGTTCCTTTTCTGGTTGATGGAAATTCTGATGAAGTAAATGTGTTACTGGCCGATTTTGCTGCTTCCTTTTCCGATAACGTACAACCCGCCGATGATGACACAAGATTAAAGATGCACCTGGCAGCAGTGATGGTGAGCAACTTCACCAATCATTTATATGCTTTGACTGAGGATTATTGCAAAGACCGTCATCTTGATTTTAAATTGCTGCATCCACTTATTATTGAAGTTGCCTGCCGCTTAACCCAGGGTCGTGCAGTGGATATGCAAACAGGTCCGGCACGCAGGGGCGATGAGGAAACCATTAAAAAGCATTTGTTGCTGTTGGAGATCGATGAGCATCTTCAGGATCTTTACCACGAACTTTCGGAAAGCATAAGAAGGCTGTATCGAAAAAAGTAAGAACTTCGGCCGCAACAACTACGTATGAACCTGCTCGAACGTTTTTCCAGTATTAAAACTTTTGTATTTGACATGGATGGTGTGCTCACCGATGGATCATTGATGATCCTGCCAGGGAATGAATATGTACGCACCATGAATATTAAAGACGGTTATGCCTTACAGTTAGCTGTGAAGAAAGGTTATAACGTTGTAGTGATCTCGGGCAGCGTCAGTAAGCCCTGCGCAGAGCGCCTGGAATACCTCGGCGTACGCAATGTGTTTATGAAAGTAAAGGATAAAGAAGAAGTGTTGGCGCAGTTTCTATTATCGAATCATTTGAAATGGGAAGAAACCCTGTTTATGGGCGATGATATTCCTGACCTGGAAGTGATGAAGCTGGTGGGGCTTTCGGCTTGCCCCGCTGATGCAGTGCCGGAAATAAAAGCAGTATCAACATTTATTTCAACCATCAACGGCGGCAAAGGTTGTGTGCGTGAAGTAATTGAAAAAGTATTAAAGCTAAATGATGCATGGGCGGTTGATGCAGCAGGATTAAGTTCACTATAGTAAAATTAGGTGTGGGTTATGTGTTACTGGTGGCCTTGCATTTCACTCATAACCTGTAACTCTTAACTTATTCCCCAATTCCAACTTATCTTCACCGTACAAATTAACTGATGCAGACCCTCGCCGATTTTTTTAAACTGATTCGCTGGCCCAATCTCCTTTTTATTGCGTTAACACAGCTGTTGTTTTTCTATTGCGTGGCACAGCCTGTACTTTTTGGGAACCTCTACATGACAAGGGAGTATGATCAATTGTTTTTGATCCTTTGTCTATCTTCTGTATTTATTGCAGCTGCCGGTTATGTTATCAACGATTATTTTGATCTCAACATTGACCTGGTAAATAAACCCGGTCGTATGGTGGTTGATCGAAGCATCAGCAGGCGCTGGGCAATTTTCTTTCATCTCTTCTTTTCTTTTGCGGGTGTGTTGATGGGTTTTTACATCGGTTTGCAAAATGGCAACTGGATCATTGGTTTTGCCAATATGGGTTGTGTATTTGTACTTTGGTTTTACAGCACGACGTTTAAAAAGAAATTATTGACCGGGAATATTCTTATTTCATTGCTTACAGCCTGGGTGGTGTTTGTAGTGTATCTATTAACGGTGCAGCAAAGTTTTCACCTGATGCATCCTGTACAACCGGGATCACATCAAAAATTATTGAGGCTTGCTATTATGTATTCAAGTTTTGCATTTGTTATTACACTTATACGTGAAGTGGTGAAGGATATTGAAGATATGGACGGTGATGCGAAATACGGTTGTAAAACCATGCCCATTGTGTGGGGTGTATCGTTCTCGAAAGTATTTACCAGCATTTGGCTGGTGATCTTGCTCACGTTGTTACTCATTGTTTTTTTCTACGTACTGCAATTTAAAATGTGGATTGCAGCGGCATACAATCTCGTATTGATCATATTGCCTGCTGCCTATTGTTTGTACCTGTTGTTTAATGCAAAACAAACAAAAGATTTTGCTGCATTAAGCAAATGGATAAAAGCTGTGATCTTCACCGGAATAGTCTCCATGGTGTTGTTTAAATTTTTTGCCTGATGGAACGGATCATACTTGCTTCAAAATCGCCAAGGCGAAAACAGTTGCTCGAATGGGCAGAAATTCCTTTTGATGTAATGGTGAAGGATACTGACGAAATGTATCCGGCTTCATTAGGTATTGAAAAAGTGCCAGTGTACATTGCACGCAACAAAGCACTGGCGGTAAAAGAAGAGTTGAGTCACGACCGTTTGATCCTTGCTGCTGATACCATTGTGGTATTGAATGGAAAAGTGATCGGTAAGCCTACAAGCAAAGAAAATGCAATACAGATATTAACTGAACTATCTGGCCAGGTTCACCAGGTGATCACGGGTGTGGTGTTGATGCGTGATGATACTGAAATGGCTTTTGCTGATATTACAGAAGTTGAATTTCACAGGCTCAGTCAACAGCAGATCGAATTTTATGTTAACAAATACAAGCCTTACGATAAAGCCGGCGCTTATGCCATCCAGGAATGGATCGGTGTGGTTGGTATTAAACGTGTAAAAGGAGATTTCTATAACGTGATGGGATTGCCCGTGAGCAGGGTGATGAAGGCGATTATGGAATTTGAAAATTCGTGAATTTGAAAGTGGGGTACTGAATATTCAGTTGCTCATCTTATTATCAGCAGTATTGATAATTCAAAAGACTTTGTTTAATTTTCAACTTAACCAATCGTCAATTTTTCAATTTGCTGCTTATGAACGAACACCTGCTGCAATTCATCTGGCAGCACCTATACTTTAACCGTGATCAACTTTCTACTGTTCAGCAAGAGCCTGTACAAATCATTTCACAAGGATTACTTAATACAAACCAAGGTCCTGATTTTCTCCATGCAAAATTGCTCATCAATAATGTTACATGGGTGGGGACAATTGAACTTCATCTAAAAACAAGTGATTGGCACAAACATGGACACACGAATGATGAGCATTACAACAATGTGATCCTGCATGTGGTGTATGAACAAGACGAAAATGCTGCAAGCGCAATTCCTGTTCTTGAATTAAAGAATCGTATTTCATCTTCACTTTTACAACACTATGGCCAACTGATGGAGCAAAACAGTTTTGTAGCCTGTGAAAACCAGTTGCAGCAGGTAAACGGTATTGTGTGGGATAGCTGGAAGGAAAGAATGGTGGCCGAGCGGTTGCAGCAGAAAAATGAACATATTCAAAACATCCTTCAACAAACCAATCGTCACTGGGAAGAAGCTTTTTGGCAACTGCTTGCAAGGAATTTCGGCAGCCCATTGAACGCTGAAGCATTTGAAGCAATTGCTCAAAGTTTGCCGGTTACATTGTTAGCCAAACACAAAAACCAGATACATCAAATTGAAGCATTGCTGCTAGGGCAAGCTGGATTGCTAACTGGAAAATTTGCCGAAGATTATCCTATCATGCTGCAGAAGGAATATAAATTTTTGCAACAGAAACATCAGTTAAAGGTTGTTTCTCATCCCATTCATTTTTTGCGGATGCGTCCATCTAATTTTCCAACCATCAGGTTAGCACAGCTGGCGATGCTTATCCATCAATCAAATCATTTGTTTTCAAAAGTGTTGGAAGCAAAGAGCCTTGATGATATCAGAAAAATGTTTTCAGTAACTGCAAATGATTACTGGCATTATCATTATCTGTTAAATGAACAAAGTACTTTTCGTAAAAAGCAGTTGGGTAGAACAATGATCGATAACCTGCTCATCAATACTGTTATTCCTTTGTTGTTTGTGTATGCCGATGAGCAACATAATGAGCGCACAAAAGAAAAAGTTATACAATGGTTGCAACAAATGCCCAAAGAAAAAAACAGTGTTACACAGCAATGGGAGGGTGCAGGCGCAACTCATCAATCAGCATTCGATTCGCAGGCATTACTTTACCTCAAAAAGAATTACTGCGCTGCAAAGCGTTGTCTGCAATGTGCTGTTGGTAACAGTATTCTAAAAATGAAAATTACCAGTTAAACACCACGTTCTGTTCAATTTCAGGGTGAATACTTTTGGCAACGGGGCATGTAAGTGCCGCATTTTGTAAAATAGTTTTCTGTTTGTCATCCAGCTGAAGATCGGACGGAAAATGAAATGTTACATCAACAGCACCAATTCGGCGTGGCTCCGATTTCATGTGCTTTTGAATGTCAATTTTTACTCCTTCAAGATTTACTTGCATATCTCTTGCTTTAATACCCATAATGGTAAGCATGCAACTACCCAAAGCGGTTGCCACAAGGTCGCTTGGTGAGAAGCGCTCAGCTTTACCCTGGTTGTCGAGCGGGGCATCAGTTTCAATAATGTTATGGCTGTAGAGGTGTTCTGCTTCGGTCCTTAATTCGCCTTTGTAAACAATTGCAGAGGTCATGTTGTTAAATTTATGGTTCAGGAATTGGGCGGCAATATACCACAATGCCGCATCTATCGTTTTAATCTGTAAATTTACATTCAAACATTAATTTCAGGCTTGTGAAAATAATTTACCTAAGCTTTGTACTTCTTCTGATAGTTAGTTCAACTGTGGCGCAGGAAAAAAACAGCCGCCGAACAGAGCGTGATGCAAAGAAAGAAGCACGCAGAGAGAAAATTGATAATCTAATCCGTCAACAGGAAGAAGGTGCGCTTGTCTTCAATAAACAAAATGTGTTTGGGTTACGACTTAATACCGATGGTTGGGGATTGGTTTATGAAAAAGGTTATTTGAAAACTGTAAAGATCACCAATCTTTTTGCACTTGAACTTAACGAAAAAAAACATCCCAAAGAACAAAAGATCAATCGGATTTTAGATAATAATGGCTTTCTTCAAATCGGCAATCCCTTTGTTTATGGCAAACGTAATAGCTTTTACCAATTAAAATTGTCTTATGGCCAGCAACGCATGTTGGGTGGTAAAACAAATAAAAACGGTGTTGCAGTACATGCTATTTATGCCGGTGGTATTTCAGCTGGTTTTGAACGTCCGTATTATGTACGGGTTCAGGATAATAGCCCCGAGGGTACACGAAATATAAAGTATACATCTGCAGATAGCAGCCTTTTTCTTGCGCCCGCTCCAACTATTGTGATGGGTACCGGTTTGCGTTATGGCTGGAATGAATTGAAGTTTGTACCAGGTGTTCATGCAAAAGCAGCCCTCCGTTTTGATTACGGACGATTCAATGAAGTAGTGACTGCGATTGAAATAGGTTTGAACCTCGAAGCATATTCCCGAAAAGTGCAGATCATGCTCCTAAACCCGGATAAGCAGGTGTTTTTTAACGGGTACATAGCCCTCATGTTTGGTAAACGAAAGTAGCCTAACTTTGCCCCTCATTTAGACGAACTTATGCAGGAAATTGTAGTGAATGATGCTGCCGCAGAGCAGAAATTAAAGAAGCCCGATTGGCTGAGAGTACGCTTACCCATTGGTGAAAGTTACCGCCACGTTCGTAATCTTGTTGATAAGAACAAACTTCATACTATTTGCGAAAGTGGTAATTGTCCAAACATGGGCGAGTGCTGGGGAGAAGGTACAGCCACGTTTATGATATTGGGTAATACCTGTACCCGCAGCTGTGGTTTTTGTGCCGTTGCAACAGGTCGTCCCGATCCGGTTGATTGGGATGAACCGCAAAGGGTAGCTGAAGCCATTCATTTAATGAAGGTGAAACATGCGGTGATTACTTCTGTTGACCGTGACGAGATTAAAGATGGTGGCAGTATAATCTGGTACAATACCATCAGAGCTGTAAAAACATTGAACCCGGATACAACATTGGAGACTCTGATACCTGATTTTAAAGGACAGATGGAAAATGTGCAACGCATTGTTGAAGCACATCCCGAAGTAGTATCACATAACATTGAAACAGTTGAACGATTAACACGGCAGGTGCGTATCCAGGCAAAATACTGGAGAAGTATGGATGTATTGCGGTACCTGAAAGAAAATGGCATGCGGGTGAAGAGTGGTATCATGCTAGGCTTGGGTGAAACAAAAGAAGAAGTGATCCAGACATTAAATGATCTTAAGAATAACGGAGTTGATGTGGTAACGATCGGTCAGTACCTGCAACCAACCAAAAAGCATTTGGCTGTGCAACGTTTTGTGCATCCCGATGAATTTGCAGAGTACCGTGAAATTGGTTACAGCATTGGTTTGGATTATGTGGAAAGTGGCCCGTTGGTACGGTCAAGCTATCACAGCGAAAAGCATGTGATTCCGGGTTATGGTAAAGCCAAATGGGAAGAAGAGAAAGCAAACTTTATTGCATAGATCTTTTATGAAGAAATTATTCCTTGGAGCAGTGTTGTACATCATCACTGCTCCTTTTTGTTTGGCACAGGTTCACTGGAAGAATGTTGATTCTCTTTTTGGATCATTGCCTTCATCAGTTCATGTATATACCACAAATGATACAATTGAAGGGAAGCCCAATATTGCTTACTATCTAATTGCTGATTTGAAAGACAGGAAACTGAATTTTACTACTGACACAACCTACAAACGACGCTTTACACCACAACAGTTTTATGAAAAGAACAAACAGCCATTGCTGGTGGTGAACGGAACTTTTTTTGATTTTGCGAGCAACAGGAATTTGAATGCAGTGATCAAAGATGGAAAACTTGTTTCGTATAATGTACACACAGCAGCATTGAAGGGAAGGGACACGTTGATGTACGTGCATACATTTCGTTCAGCCATTGGCATCAATAAAAAAAGAAAAGCTGATGTGGCATGGTTGTATACCGATAGTATTGCGAAGTATTCATACGCATCACAGCAACCACTCACTTCAATCAAAGACTCTTTTCCTTTTTTTTCATACCCAATCAAGTCCTTTCAATACACGTATCAGCTACATACTAACAAATCCCAACGAAGATTCCATAAATGGAAAATGCAAACAGCGATTGCAGGTGGTCCGGCGCTAATTCAAAATGGAAAGATTTTTATAAGCAACAACGAAGAAAGGATGTTCACAGGCAAAGCCATAGATGATAAACATCCACGGACAGCTATGGGGTATACTGCAGATGGTAAACTCATCATACTTGTTGTACAGGGTCGTATGCCCGGTATTGCAGAAGGAGCATCGTTACCAAAGCTCGCAAAACTCTTACTCGATCTTGGTTGCATGGAAGCATTAAACCTCGATGGTGGCGGTAGTAGTTGCATGCTGGTAAACGGTAAAGAGACCATAAAGCCAAGTGATAAAGAAGGGCAGCGACCTGTGCCCGGAGTGTTTATCATTCAAGCAAAAAATAAATAATTTTATATCCCATTCGGGATGTAGCGCAGCCCGGTAGCGTGCTTCGTTCGGGACGAAGAGGTCGCTGGTTCGAATCCAGTCATCCCGACTTCTGTTTATTTTTTGGGAAAGTCGTTACTCATCTTTACCAAATAGCAACTTCAGTATTTCTCCTTAATTAAAAGGACATTATCAGCAATCAACCTGTTATCATACATGTAATCATAAGCGTACGTACGCTGTAAGCCTGAATCATAACATTTTCGGGCACAACTTTTGACCAAATAGCTTGTTAAAAGCTTGTAATTGTATAAACGGCCAAGAATGGCTCGTCTTTTCTCGTTATTTTTACGATAATTGTTTTATGTCAAATTTTATCCAATATATGTTTACTAAAAAGAGTTTGCTGATCATACTGGTCCTCATGCTGGGGGGCAGTATTTTTTATGCCGTTCAATCATCCTCTACCCGAAATGAACCAACCAATCGTTTTGAACGTATCCTGCAGTTGATCGGTGAGTTTCTGGAAGAAGGGCACTACAACCCTAAGAAGATCGATGATACATTTTCAAAAACGGTGTTTACCAAGTTCCTGAAGGATCTTGATGGAGACAAAACATATTTCCTGAAATCAGATATTGAAGAATTCAAGAAATACGAAACCAAGGTTGATGATGAAATACATGGTGCCCGTCTTGAATCTTTTTATGCTGTAAATGCAGTGTACAAAAAACGGATGGAAGAAGTTGCGTTGCTCTACAAGGAGATCTTGCAAAAGCCATTCGACTTTGCTGTTGAAGAAAAGTACATGGACGATGATGATAAACGTACTTACGCAAAAACAGAAGCAGAGCGCAAAGAAGCATGGCGGCTGAAATTAAAATATTATACACTCGACCGTTATGTTGATCTTATCGAACAACAAGAAAAAAATAAAGGCAAAGAAGGTTTTGTCGCAAAGACAAATGTGCAGATGGAAAAAGAAGCACGTGAAAAAGTATTAAAAACTTTCGATCGTATGTTCGATCGGTTCCGTAACCGTTTTAAAGATGAAGATCGTTTCAACTATCTTGTAAACAGTATTACCGAAACGATGGATCCTCACACAAGCTATTTACCACCATTGGAAAAAATTGCTTTTGATGAGCAAATGAGCGGTGGCGAATTCTTCGGTATTGGTGCTTCTTTGTTAGAAGAAGATGGTCATATCAAAATCACAACCATTGTGCCCGCAGGTGCAGCAGCAAAATCGGGTGAAATACAAGTAGGTGATATTGTATTGAAAGTTGCGCAAGGCGCTGCCGAGCCACAAGACCTTACCGGTTTTGAAGTTCCTGATGCTGTGCGTTTGATCCGTGGTAAAAAAGGAACTGAAGTAAGACTGACGATCAAAAAACCAAGTGGTGCTATTAAGGTAGTAACTATGATCCGTGAAAAAATCGATCTTGAAGAGAATCGTGCAAAGAGTACGATCATCAAGGGGCCAGATAATCATAAGATCGGTTATATTTTTCTTCCTGCGTTCTATGCCGATTTCCAGGATGCAAACGGCAACCGTTGTGCGCAGGATGTGGCGAAGGAAATCATTAAATTAAAAGCTGAAGGAGTAAACGGTTTGATCATTGATCTTCGTACAAACGGTGGAGGATCGTTAATGGAAACTGTTGAAATGGTTGGTTTGTTTATTGAAGAAGGTCCGGTAGTGCAAGTAAAGAGCAGAGATGAATCACCAACCATTCTTCGTGACAGAAATAAGAATGTGTTGTGGGATGGCCCGCTTACAGTAATGGTAAACGAATTCAGTGCATCAGCTTCTGAAATTTTTGCCGGAGCAATCCAGGATTACAAACGTGGATTGGTTGTAGGCAGCACGTCTACTTACGGTAAAGGAACAGTGCAGCGTAACATTGAATTGGATCGTGCAAGCTGGACAAGTAATAACCCATCTGAACTCGGTAATATCAAATTGACACTTCAAAAATTCTATCGTGTTACAGGTGCAAGCACACAATTGAAAGGTGTAGTGCCTGATATTGTCCTTCCTGATCAGTACGAATATCTCAAGCTTCGTGAAAAAGATGAGCCATTTGCTTTAACATGGGATGAGATCGGTAGTGCGCAATACAAAGTATGGAAATCTGATTTTGATTTTAATTACATTGTTCAGCAAAGCAAACAACGTGTCAGTCAAAGCCCTTCATTTAAACTGATTGGAGAAAAAAGCGATTGGTTATCGAAATATGATGACAAGCATTTCTCTTTGAAGATCGATAAGTTCCGCCAGGAAAAGAAAACGCTTGGCAGTACTATTCAAACAATAGATTCATTAATTAAACTCAGTGCGCCACTAGAGGTATCTAACCTGGAGGCTGATCTTGCAGCTATTAAAGGTGTTACTACTAAAGAAGAACGTAATAAAGCGTTTATCAACAGGCTTAAAAACGATATTCACCTTGGTGAAACGGTGAATATTATGAACGACATGATTCAGCAGTACTTTATTGCGCAGAATAAACAAGCTGCCCGTACTGATGGTAAATGATAATTTTAAATTGATCGAAATTGTGAACCCCGGCACACGCCGGGGTTTTAAATTTTTTGAAGTAATTCAATCGTGTGTTGAACCATGCTTTCTGTTACTTCAAGATGTAACACAAAACGTATTTGCTGTTTACCCATTGTAAAACATAGAATGCCTTTTTCTTTCAGCTTTACCACGAGCTCATCGGCATTCACATGTTGTTTTACACGGAAAATAACAATATTGGTTTCGACCGGCATTACCGTTTCAACAATGGAATTGTTTAGTAATGTTTCTTCAATCAGTTTTGCATGGTGATGATCTTTTGCCAGTCTATCCACATGATGTTCTAAAGCATATAACCCAGCTGCAGCAACGATCCCTGCCTGTCTCATACCACCGCCAAACACTTTACGGATACGTCTTGCTTTTTTGATCTTTTCTTTTGTGCCCAGCAATACACTGCCAACAGGCGAGCCAAGTCCTTTACTCAAACAAATCGAAATTGAATCAAACAGCTGGCCGTAATCGTTGGCCGATTGTTGTTTTGCCACCAAAGCATTGAAAAGGCGGGCGCCATCAAGATGAAGAATAAGGTTATTAGCCTTGCACACATCTTTTATAGCTTTGATATCATTAAGCTCATAACAGCTGCCGCCGCCACGATTGCTGGTATTTTCCAGGACCACCAAGCTTGAAATGGCTTTATGCACATCATCACGGTTATTTATAGCATCCAAAACATGATTCGCTTTTATTCGCCCACGATCGCCTTGTAATAAACGCACGGAAGCCCCGGAGTTGAAAGCTATTCCGCCGCCCTCGTATTGATAAACATGGCTCAGTTCATCACAGATCACTTCATCGCCGGGCTGGGTGTGCATTTTTATGGCAATTTGGTTGGTCATTGTGCCTGATGGACAGAACAATCCGGCCTCCATTCCAAACAGTTTTGCAGCCGTTTCTTCCAACTTATTAACAGTGCTATCCTCACCAAACACATCATCGCCAAGCTCGGCTTGCCACATGGCGTCTTTCATCTGCCTTGTGGGTTTTGTTACTGTATCACTTCTTAAATCAATCCATTCCATATCAATTAATTATTGCATTTGCAAGTTAACCGTTTATGTAAAATTATTGTCTGAAAATAAACTTTCTGAGCCTTTAAATTGTTGTTTATCAATGTTAAGTTTCCGCCGCAAACGATACAAGGATGCCTACATGAGCCGCAATTATGCACATGGGCTATGAAAAACGGCGATTGATGATTAACTTTGCAGACGGTTACAGTGGATTCTTAACGAGATTTTCCCAACTCCCGGTCGATTTTCCCTGTCTTAGTAACGTTTCAAACAATTAAGAGGAATTTAATATGCGGCAGCTCAAAATTGCAACTCAGATTACCAACCGTGATTCACAAGCGGTTGAGAAGTATTTACAGGAAATATCAAAGATCCCCATGATTACGCCCGAGGAGGAAACAACTCTTGCGCAGCGAATTAAAATGGGTGATCAGCGAGCTTTGGATAAATTGGTACAATCGAATCTTCGTTTCGTGGTATCAGTTGCCAAGCAATATCAACATCAGGGCTTATCGTTAAGTGATCTGATCAATGAGGGGAACCTCGGTTTGATCAAAGCCGCTCAACGTTTCGATGAAACCAAAGGGTTTAAATTCATTTCTTACGCTGTTTGGTGGATTCGTCAATCAATTCTGCAGGCATTGGCTGAGCAGGGTCGTTTGGTGCGTTTGCCACAAAATAAGATCGGTACTTACAACAAAGCAAACAAGGCCTATATGGCGTTTGAACAGGAACATGAGCGTGAGCCTTCAACTGAAGAGCTGGCTGATATTCTTGAAATGAGCGAAACAGAAATCAACAATATCTTCCAAAGCAATACCCGTCATACGTCTTTAGATGCACCTGTACACGAAGCAGAAGACGTAGCAATGGGCGATTTGCTTGAAGGCAGCGATGATACTGATGAGGATGTAATGAAGGATTCTTTGCGTAACGAGATTCGTCGTGTGTTGAAGTCACTCAGCCCACGTGAAGCTGAGATCGTAAATGCTTATTTTGGATTAGATGGCGAAAATGGTGTAACCATTGAGCAGATCGGTCAGAAATACGATCTCACCAAAGAACGCATCCGCCAGATCAAAGAAAGAGCGATCAAACGTTTACAGAAAGCCCGCTACAGCAATGCGCTGAAGAGCTATCTCGGAAATTAACTATAATGGGTATTAAGTATCAAACCCCGGCCTTAGTGTCGGGGTTTTTGTTTAAGCCGGAAGGGAGTTGAGGTATATTTAGCATATCCTTCATGCGCATCACATCTTATCCTCTCGTAAATTTGATTATGCAACGACTTGTATTGCTCAGCAGTTTGTTCCTTTTATTGCTGGGTTGTGAAAAGAAAGTAGATTTTGACCTGAAAGACGCCGCTCAGTTACTCACTGTTGACGCATCTATTGAAAACGGGCGGGATCCGGTTGTGATCCTTACGAAAAGCCTGAACTATTTTTCAAAAGTTTCAGCCGATGTGATCAGTAATTCTTTGGTGAAAGATGCTGAGGTATATATATCCTGTGGCAGTACAACCCATCAACTCCGCAGGTACGATGGCGTTGTGCCTGGCACTACGATTCCCTTCAGTTTTTACAGCAGCGATCCTGCCAATCCTTTAACGGTCATAAAAGGAGAATTGGGCAAGCAGTACCAGCTTCGTATTATCTGGCAACAAAAAGAATACAATGCAACAACCAATATTCCCCAGATAAGAAAAACAATTGATTCATTATGGTGGGTGAAAGCGCCTAATACGCCTGATACAAGTAAAAAGATAGTGGTAAGGGCAAAAGTAAAAGACCCGCAGCCTTTCGGCGACTATGCACGCTATTTCACAAAAGTAAACAGCGAGCCTTTTTTGCCCGGATTTAACTCAGTATTTGATGATGCGTTTGTGAATGGTACAACTTACATGGTTGATGTTGACCGTGGCATCGATCGTAATGCCGATCTTGATTTTGATGAGTATGGATTTTTCAAAAAAGGTGATACAGTTACGGTAAAATTCAGCAATATTGATAAAGCCACATTCGATTTCTGGCGAACTGTAGAATTCAGTTACCAGAGTATCGGCAATCCTTTTTCTTCTCCCACCAAAATATTGGGCAATATCAGTAATGGAGCATTGGGTTATTTTGGCGGGTATGCCAACCAGTTTACTACGGTTATTATTCCCCGTTAATTATCCACACCAGCTGCGCATGTAACCACGGTTACATTTCAATTGGATGGATAGGACTATTTTTGTCGACTTAAAAATTTGAAGACGAATATGGAAGCAGCAGAAAAAGTACATTGTTTGATTATTGGATCAGGTCCTGCAGGTTATACAGCCGCTATTTATGCATCAAGGGCGAACCTGAAGCCTGTTTTATACCAGGGAATTCAACCCGGCGGACAGTTGACTATTACAACAGAAGTGGAAAACTATCCGGGTTATGCAGAAGGCGTACAAGGCCCTGAAATGATGGTTGATTTTGAAAAGCAGGCAGCCCGAATGGGTGCCGATATCCGTTACGGATTGGCAACAAAAGTTGATTTCAGTTCCACACCACATAAAGTTTGGATTGATGATGAAAAACTGATTGAAGCAGACAGCGTGATTATTTGCACAGGTGCAAGTGCTAAATGGTTGGGACTTGAAAGTGAACAACGTCTCAACGGTTATGGTGTAAGTGCATGTGCTGTTTGTGATGGTTTCTTTTTCCGTGGAAAAGAAGTAGCCATTGTTGGTGCTGGTGATACTGCAGCAGAAGAAGCATTATACCTCAGTAAACTTTGTTCTACTGTGCATATGCTGATTCGCAAAGATGCGATGCGTGCAAGTAAAGTAATGCAGGATCGTGTAATGAACACGCCGAACATTAAAGTTTACTGGAACACTGAAACACTTGAAATACTTGGTGATAATAAAGTAGATGGCATGAAGGTGTTGAACAATAAAACCAATGAAGAATCGGTAATACCTGTTCAAGGTTTCTTTGTGGCCATTGGTCACGAGCCTAACTCAGCCATTTTCAAAGAATTTATTGATATGGATGAAGCCGGTTATATCAAAACGATTCCCGGTACATCTAAAACAAATGTTGAAGGTGTGTTTGCCGGTGGTGATGTGCAGGATAAAATTTATCGGCAGGCGGTAACTGCTGCAGGTAGTGGTTGTATGGCTGCGTTGGATGCTGAACGTTATTTATCAGCAAAAGGAGTTGTTTAATTTTATTGTTGTTAAAAGATAGTCCTGCTGATACAGCGGGACTTTTTTATTTTCGGTATATGATAGCTGTTCATTTAAAAGAGTTGAAATTTCATGCACATCATGGTTTATATGCAGGAGAAGATAGAACCGGTGGGCCCTTTGAAGTAAATCTTTCTGTGTATTATGAGCCCGAAGGAAAAATAATTTCGCTTGAGCAAACCATTAACTATGTGGCTCTGTTTGAGATAGTAAAGCAACGAATGATGCAGAAAAGCAGTCTGATAGAAACAGTGGCGCAGGATATTTGTGATACGATTAAGACCCGTTTTCCCGTTATTATGGAAATAAAGGTGGAAATTGATAAGTGTTCGCCACCCATTGAAAACTTTCAGGGTAAAACCGGCATAACCTTGCACAAAACATTTTAACCGGATCACATGAAGAAAGTCATTTTTGTTTTTTTTACTGCGCTCATATTTATGGGTGTTTCATTTGCACAGTCGGTTGAAGAACTTGTGAGGCAAGGCGATATGCTCGAGCGGCAATTAAAAGAAGAAGAAGCCTACCAGAAGTTTAAAGAAGTGATCAAACAACAACCAACCCATTTGCATGGATTAACACGTTGCAGCGAATTGGCCAGTCGCATTGGCCGTCGTCAGTCAACGAAAGAAAAGCAAATGGATTTTTATAAGGCCGCAAAGATCTATGCTGAACGTGCATTGCGGGTGAATCCAAAAGACAGTGATGCCAATGTAGCCATGTCGTTCGCTTATGCACGAATGTCGTTACTCAAAAACGGGAAGGAAAAAGTAGAATACGTTCGTGAGATCAAGAATTATGCAGACAGGGCACTTACTTATAATCCACAAAATTTTAAAGCACTGTTTGTGATAGCCCGCTGGCATTACGAAGTAAGTAATTTGAACGGGATGGAGAAGGCTGCTGTAAAAGTATTCTTTGGTGGATTGCAAAAAAACTCACTCGACTCAGCAGTATATTATTACGAAAAAGTAAAAGCGTTGAGCCCCGAATTTGTGTTGAACTATCTTGAACTGGCAAAAGCTTATCACCGTAACAACAAAAAAGCAAAAGCCATTGAAACGCTCAATCATCTGTTGCGTTTGCCCAACACTGCTGCAGACGATCCAACCATTAAATCAGAAGCAAAACAATTGCTCTCTACCTGGAAAGCCTAAGCATCCGGGGTTTATGGAAGAAAAATTTCCTGTACGTTTGCAGATTAATCGCCACATTTGAACGCAACGGTTTTTTTATTTACGCCTCCTTTTACACAACTAAATACGCCGTATCCTGCAACGGCCTACCTGAAAGGTTTTCTCAATACAAAAGGTATATCTTCTTTTCAATGTGATCTTGGTATTGAAGTGACGCTGCAACTGTTTTCAAAGAAAGGGTTATCAAAAATATTTGCATCCATTCCTGATGTGCAAAACTGTTCTGCCAACGCCAAACGTATGCTGGCTTTGAAAGAAGAGTATATAAAAAGTATTGATGATGTAGTTTTGTTTCTGCAGGGAAAAAATCCAACTATTGCGCACCTGATTGCTTCACGAAACTTATTGCCTGAAGCAGGAAGGTTTGCTGAGCTTACTGATTTTCATTGGGCTTTTGGTGCGATGGGTTTGCAGGATAAAGCCAAACATGTTGCTACTCTTTATCTCGAAGACCTTGCCGATCTTATTAAAGAATGTGTGGATGAACATTTTGGTTTCAGTCGCTATGCAGAACGCTTGGGACGAAGTGCCAATAGCTTTGACGAATTGTATGCAGAGCTGCACAAACCTTTAACGCTTGTTGATGAGCTATTAATTGATCGACTGCAACATTATATCGAAAATGTACAACCGAAATTCGTTGCCATATCTGTTCCTTTTCCCGGCAATTTGTATGCAGCGTTCAGAAGCGCACAATGGATCAAAGCGAATCATTCGCACATCAAGGTAACGATGGGTGGTGGGTTCCCAAATACAGAACTGCGTTCACTAAAAGATGCACGTGTATTTGAGTTCTTCGATTTTATTACACTTGATGATGGTGAAGCACCCATCGAACAACTGTTGAAATTCATTGCAGGTGAAATTGATGCAACACAATTGAAACGAACATTTTTATTACATGATGGATCAGTTACTTATATCAACAATAGTTCCTGTAAAGACTATAAACAAACTGAAGTCGGCACACCTGATTATACCGATCTGTTACTGCACGATTACATTTCAGTTATTGAAGTGGTGAACCCCATGCATAGTTTGTGGAGCGATGGTCGTTGGAATAAATTAACCATGGCGCATGGCTGCTATTGGGGGAAATGTACTTTCTGCGATATTTCTCTCGATTATATTAAACTCTACGAACCCATTGCTGCAAAACTTTTATGCGACCGCATGGAGGAGATCATTGCACAAACTGGCAATAATGGTTTCCATTTTGTTGATGAAGCAGCACCTCCTGCATTGATGCGTTCACTTGCCTTAGAGATCATTAAACGAAAACTAGTTGTGAGCTGGTGGACGAATGTGCGTTTCGAAAAAAGTTTCACCCGTGATCTTTGTCTGCTGTTAAAAGCAAGCGGATGTATCGCAGTAAGCGGCGGGCTGGAAGTAGCAAGTGACCGCTTACTTGCACTTATCAATAAAGGTGTAACTGTTGCGCAGGTAGCAAAAGTGAACAAGCATTTTACCGAAGCTGGTATTATGGTTCATGCTTATCTTATGTATGGTTTCCCCACGCAAACAGCGCAGGAAACCATTGATTCATTGGAGATGGTGCGGCAAATGTTTAAAACAGGCGTGTTACAATCTGCTTTCTGGCACCAGTTTGCAATGACGGCTCATAGTCCGGTTGGTATGAACCCAGAACACTTCAAAGTAAAGAAAGCAAAAGAAGTGGCCATTTTATTTGCTGATAATGATGTGGAGCATATTGATGAAACAGGCGCCGATCATGAAAGTTTCAGTTTTGGTTTGAAGAAATCATTGTTCAACTATATGCAGGGTCTGTGTTTAGATGATCCTTTGCAAAAATGGTTCGATGTGAAAGTGCCAAAGACAACTGTTGCTGCTGATCATATTGTGAATGTGCTGCTCGACGATGAAATTCCATTGTTTAAACCTGCTGCCAAAGCTTTATTCCAGGGAACGGTGCTTCAATCGGAGGTGATCACTAAATCAAAAAAAGGAAACAGTTGGGAAGTGTTACAGATAACCTTCGCAACAAAAAAAGAAAACATTACCATCAATACTGATACCGTAAAAGGAGAGTGGTTGCTGCAACTCCTGCCAAAACTTTCTGTGCAACAAGATAAACTGCTTAGCATGCAGGAAATAAAAGACGATTATGAACAGCAGGGGCTTGAAGATTTTGAACTGTTCTGGGATAATAAACCGGTGAGTACATTGTATAAGGCAGGATTGTTAAAGCTCTAGACTGTGTGGCTGACCTGTCTTTAGCAAATCATTTTAATTTGTATTTTAGTAGATAATCCATACATCGTTCATGAAAAATAATCTCTTATTGCTTTTGCTCGTTGCCCTTTTTTTGGGATGTCAGAAAAACGGCGACAACCCGGACCAGCCACCTGCCACCATTACTGATCTTAAAGGTAAATGGAAGATCACAGCTACAAAGGCTGGTCCTGATTCTACGAATGCCCAAGGCTTGTGGACAAGTATAGATTATACAAAGTATACTACCATCAATGAAATTTACTGCGTCAACAACAGCAGTTTGGGTAAATCATTTCTGTCGCAGGTGAACTGTGCTTATTATGAATCACCCGGTTCAATAGTGGGTGTTGTAAGCGGCGATTGTGCCCGAACTATTTTTATGCGTGACACCGTATGGAATCAGTTGATTGACTATGGCCTGGAGTTGAAAGAAGCTGCATTCGATTGGAAAGAAGCTTATCGCCATTCGAAGTATCTCAACGTAATTAATCAGCAATGCTCTTCTATTCAATACATACCTGAAGCCACAAGAGATTATACAAGGAGTGGCACATGGAGTTTTGATGAAGCCACTCAAATGATCAGTGTAGAGTTTATCAATTCTGTAAATGCTTATAATGGTGAAACAAAGAGCAAGTTTAAGGTCACCAAATTCACAGGCTCAACTGTTGAATTGCAGATGCAGGGGTCTGTGAATATCGAGTTCAGATTACAAAAGCAATAAGTACTAAATCGTTATCCTAACTCAAATTCGTACCTTCATAGGAATGGATGAAGTTTTAGTTCCTACACTTTTTGATTATCTCTTATCTGATACTACAAATCCAGATGCATACGTAACAAAAGAAGAAGCCGAGAAACTGTTTACATTTTTTCAACACCATCCTCTCTTTAAATGGCATGATGTGCATAACAATTGCGAAGCAAGAGCTGATGCGGTTTGTGTGTTGTTAGATGCGTGGGCGGTTCCCAACTACAAAGGCTGGGTGTTCAGTGGTTATTTTCTGCGTAATCATATTGGTGGGTTAAACCAGTTGTGGAATTATCATGTGGCTGCCTTGCTGCAGGTGAAAGAAAACGACAGAATAACTTTTTATGTGATCGATCCTGCAACCTCCAAACAATTACAAACACTTTACGATTGGGCAGCAGCTGTAACTGCTTACCCACATAGTTATCATCTGATCAAATCAGCCGATCAATATATTTTTCCTGCCGGGAAAATTCAGAAAGACAATTGGCATGCACGTGACCGGCAGAATGGGAAATGGATGGTGCAGGGACTTGCAGGGATCAATGCCGTTTCTCCTGTTGGGAAAGCACGGTTGTGTTTTAATAAGAACAGGATCAAAACAACAGAAGAACGATTGAAGAAATTGAAAGCTGCAAAGCCAACACTGTTAGGTGGTTAAGAAATGAAATGATGTTAATCATTCAATTATAGACTATGCTTGTTTAAAACAGTGCCGTCTTTAACTGTTTTGAGAAAGGTAACTGTTTTGCCATCTTCAGCAACTTCACATACTCGGTACGAAGGGAAGGGGTTGCCCCAGTTTCCACCGAAATGCCCCGACCATAAGAATGGTTTTTTCTTGTAAAGCATAATGCCATCTACATCATGATCATGTCCATGAAAAGTAGCTTTTACATTAGGATATGCAGCAATGGTATTCAGCAATTCAGAACAGGAAACACCATGTTGTGTCCAGGTATTTTGAGAGATATGAACAAAGAGAAATACCTGTGGTAAATTCTTAAATTCTTCCAGCTTTGATTTTGCGTACTCAACATTTGCACAAAGATATTTGCCGGCTTCATTGGAACAGTTGAGTAAGATGATACCATGTTTATCTTTTGAAACGAAAGCAAAATCTTCGGGCTGTTTCCATAATTGCAGCCAGGTTTCCGGAGTTACTCTGTCGTGGTTACCCCTTGCTACATAATAAGGCACTTTCAATGTATCGTACACTTTCTTTACATCAGGCATTAGCTCGGGCCTATCATGAATGAGATCACCATTGAAAACTACAAAGTCAACATGTTCTTCTTTGCCTATTGCTTCGATGAGGTTACGATGCGATGTTTCAAAATTGGTATTGGGCTGGCCCCAATGTCCATCCGATGCGGTAATAAACTTAAGTCCTGGAGTTGCTGAGTTTTTTGTTTCTCCAAAGCTGAGATAGGGCGCTGCCATGAGCGATGAACTTAGTAAACCAACCTTCTGTAGAAAGAGTCTTCGTTGCATGCAATGAAATTAAGAATTCGGCAGGAAAAAATCAGAAGCCAACAATTTTTCTTATTCTGCATTAGCCTGTTGTTCTGTTACAACAGATGGTTTCCTCACAAGAAGGCTAATGGCAGCATACACAACCCAAATTGCAGAAAAGTAGATCAGGCCCTGCAGGTTCGATGCAACATCTTCCGGATCGAAGCGGCCATGAATACGTTTGTTAAAGAATTTGTTTGAATATTCCTGCGCCAGTTCAATGGCATAACCAAACATAAAAAGGAAACCAAAGATGAATGCGTGAATGATGAAATTGCGTTTAGCAAACAGGATGTTTAGGAATGCAGCAGCAAGGAAATAAAATGCGGCATGCATTTCTTTATCCATACCACGGAACATTGCAGGAAGCTTGAGCATAAAACCAACGATGGCAATGCCGAAGCAGAGTACGGCAATGAATAATTTTTGCCAGATGTTAAGGTTTCGTTTCATACAAACGGAGCTGAGTGGTGATTAGACTGTAAGATAAATCTTTTCACAAAACCGGGGCTTGCATTAACATAGCCCACGCATACCTAAGGCACGCCGCACATCTCTCATGTCATTCTACCCGGCAAATGTTGCACAGAAACAGAATAATAGAAGCAATCATTTCTTCCCTGATTTTGCGTTTTCTTGTGCTTTAAAATGATCAAAAAAAATAAATGGTTAATCATTTTGATTTGGAATTATTTTAATTACATTTCTTTTCAATTAATTCTCCCCTTTTAATTCTATCAAGCTATTCCTGATTTGTGATGTTTTGATTATTGATTAACTGTGTAAATGCCGTTTTTTTTAAGCTGCAGCATTGATCATTATTTTATAACCAAAATCTACAAACATGAAGAAGATTATTCTCTTGTTGTTCACTGTAACAACCCTGACCATTTATGGACAACCAACAACACCTGTTAAAAATTTGTACACTGTAAATTCAGTAACCCCTAAAAAGGGGCAAAAGATGGCTTTTGAAGCTGCGTACAAAACTCACGTTGCAAAATTTCATAAGGTTGATAAAACAACTGTTTATGAGATAATAACCGGACCTAATGCCGGTTCTTATCATATCGTAAGCGGTGCAAAGGCTTATGAAGATTTTGATACTGAAAGATCAGATAAAACTGCCCACAGCGTTGATCTTGACAAGAATTTTTTCCCTTACCTGGAAGAAACTACGAATGCCACCTACCGGTTTATTGATAGCTGCAGCTGGAATGCAGATGTTGTAGCTGAAAGTTTTTCTGTGGCGGTGGATCATTTAAAGCAAGGTATTAATCAGGGAGATTATAGAAGGGAGGTTGCCAGAAATTATAAAATACAAAAGCAAATGGCAAACCCTATGATGATGAATTTTAGCTGGTCGTATTTCGAACAACTATGGGATGGCAGCGATCAGGTGGTTGTTAGCATCAGAAACCTCAAAGACGGATTTAAAGCTTTGGAACCAGGATTTTATGGCAGGCCTACGCCACCAGCAGCAGGAACTCTAACCTTCCGGGATCGTTATACGAAAGAATACGGATACGATGCCTGGGATGCCAGGGTAAAAACCTTTGAAGGTGCTGTTATAAAAACTGAAGTTTATCTTATGAAATTGAGGAAAGATCTTAGCTCTCAATAAGCAACCTGATTAAGAAAATCCCGGACAACTATCCGGGATTTTCTTAATTACTCATTTTGCAGATTCTGTTAAGTAAATAAAATGTTCATTGGTCTTTGCTGCTAAGATTTGAAGTATAATTTGAATTAAATTAATATCACTAACAAATGTCAAATCACCTTTCCCTTCCACTTCCCACTCTTCAAATAATTGAAGGCCATTACAAAAATCACGCTCCAGTAAATCAATTCAGATGCCCATGCCCAAAGCAGGCTTAGTTTGTACACTTCTAAGACCAGGTACACGTAAATGAGATAAGCAACAATAGTAACGGCTTCAATAATCAGGTTCATTCGTGTATTGCCTGTGCCAGTTACAGCATTTAGCCACACAACTGAGATAGACATAAACAACATACCCGTTGTTACAATACGCAACACCGGTACGGCTGCATCAACAAACTCTTTGGATAATTGAAACACCGACAACAACTCATGTGCAAATACATTGAACAGGATGAACATGAAGAAGGCGGCAATAAAACTCAGCTTCATTATACGGTTGATGAGTTTGTGTACATCATGACTTCGACCCTGACCAATGATATTACTCACCATTGCATTGGTGGTGGAAGCAAATGCCCAGATGAATATACCGGCAAGTGAAAAAATATTGCGCATTACGTTTGAAATAGCGAGGGCCCGTTCTCCATGATGTTCAATCAAAATATAAAAGATCAACCAACTGATGAGACTGATAGAAAACTGTCCGATGAGAGGTGCGGAAATATTCAGGATCAGTTTAGTTAGTTCTTTACTGTAACGCAGGTAATTGAATAAATGAAAACGTATGTGCAATCGCTTTATAAAAATGAGCACGAAAACAACGATCATACCAATAAACTCTGCTAACACCGATGCATAAGCAGCACCATTAAAACCAAGCTCTGGCAAACCAAAATGACCATAAATAAACCCGTAATCGAAAAAAATATTTGCACCTGCTTCAAACAGCGTACCGATCATGAGGTATCGGCTGTTGTTCGTCCCAACCAAAAATGCATTTCCCATCTGGAAGAGATATAGAAAGGGAAGTCCCCACACACGGATCTTTAAAAAGTTCACTGCACTGGCATCCACATTTTGTGAACGTAATGCATAATCGAAGATCATGGGTGCAAACAAGTAGGTGAGTGCAATACCAATGGCTGCAAAAATGAAAGCAATACGCACACCCTGTGAAAATATCTTCCCGATCTCTTCTAACCTGTTTTCACCGGCCCTGCGTGCAATGAGCGATTGAATGGCATTGTTCAACCCATTCCCCACAACCGCCACCACCAGGAAATATACTCCTGTTATACCTGCTGTGCCAAGGGCAGCCTCGCCCAGTCCACTCAGGAAAAAATTATTAGCCGTGAAATTAAGAAAGGGTACCAGCAGTGATAAACTGATGGGTAATGAAATGGAAAGAATTTGTCGGTTGGTAATTTCCAGTTGCAGGTTATTCTTCGGTAAAGCTGTTTCCAAGCAGTGTCGTTTTTGGCGAAAATAAGCAAGATAGAGTCACGGATAGCATGGATTGGGACGGATGGAATAGTTGGAACTGACGGGAAACAAAATCCGTACTTAGCAGCAATGATCTGTGTTATCTGTGACTCTGTCCTGAAATCTGGCACGATTCTTCAGCATCAGCCGTATTATTCATATTATTGCAGCAATTGAACAATGAAAACTGTGTTACACCCATCTGTATTTATTGAATCGAACGAAGCAAAACATGTTGATACCGCAGGTGCTAACCTTCTGGTGCAATCGGGTACAGGGTTTATTGGTTTTGCATCGTTTCAGCCCACAGAAAAGAAAGTGAACAGCTGGGTAGTGTTTGAGCTTGATCAACACATCAACGCTACACAATTAGAAGAAAAGTTAAGTGCCATTGCAGCGGCTTATCCTTGGGTGCATACCAATTATCAGAAAGTGATCTTATTGCAATACGCTCCCTTAAATGTATTGGTGCCTGCCGTACTAAACAGCGAGGCCGGCAAAGAACAATTATTACAGCTTGTTCATGGCCCGCAATCAAACCGTGTGTTGGTGAAGGATATTGTGTTGCAGCAAAGCATCGTGAATCATTATGCTGTTGATGCAGATCTTGCATCCTTATTAAATAAACGTTTCCCGAAAGGAGAGTGGTGGCATGTGCAATCGTTGCTGTTAACAAAAACAGCAGCGGGAGAAGCAAGGGTAACGGCAACCATTCGTTTTAATGAAGTGCAATTAACGGTTGAGAAAAACGGTAATTGGTTATTATTGCAATCGTATAATTAT
Organism: Lacibacter sp. H375; assembly: GCF_037892425.1. NCBI lineage: Bacteria > Pseudomonadati > Bacteroidota > Chitinophagia > Chitinophagales > Chitinophagaceae > Lacibacter > Lacibacter aquaticus. Next base: position 4,339,276 of record NZ_JBBKTT010000001.1, on the reverse strand, counting down.
CACACACCGGAAGATGTGTTGTATTATATACTTAACGCTATGCAACAACTTGATCTTACACAGGAAGAAACCACTGTTTATTTGCAGGGTATGATCGATCAGCATTCGGCGTTGTATGATGTGTTGCATCTCTACATTTTAAATTTGCAGTTGAAAGATGAACTGCAGTTTAGTTTCCCTGAAACAACAGAAGAACACCCTGTACATTTATCAGCTTCACTCGACCAGGTTTTATCATGCGTATCATAAGTGGAAAATTCGGCGGAAGAACATTTCAGCCACCGGCTAAAATGCCTTATACAAGACCGACTACCGATCTTGCAAAAGGCGGTTTGTTCAATGTAATTGAAAACAATCTCGATATTGAAAGTCTCAAAACATTGGATCTGTTTGGCGGAACAGGCAGCATCAGTTACGAACTGGCAAGCCGTGGGGCAACCGATCAAACCATTGTAGAAAAAGATACCAATATGGCTGCGTTCATACAGCAGACCAACAACAAACTCGGTACAAATCTGAAAGTGGTGAAGATGGATGTATTCAAATACATTGAGCAGTGCAACGAAAAATTTGATTTTATTTTTGCAGGTCCGCCATATGCATTGGGCACCATTGATGAGCTGCCTAAGATGATCTTTAAACATGAACTATTGAATGAAGGCGGTTGGTTTGTATTAGAACATACCCCCCGCAACAGTTATACACAGTTTCCGTATTACCGGGCGGAGCGTAACTATGGCACCACCATCTTTTCTATCTTCGTGAACAAACCCAAAGAAGAATGACGAAAAAAGAGGCAAGGAAAGTATTTAAAGAAAAGCGGTTAAGCCTCACCGTGGGAGACAGGAACCGGTTCGATGATCTTATCCTCATCCATTTTCAGCAACTGCCTTTACCCGATCTTTTCTACGTTCACACCTACCTCGCTATTAAAGAACAACAGGAAATAGAGACCGATCATTTACTGCATTACCTCGAATTCCGCAACCCGGAATTAAAGATTGTGATTCCCCGAATGGATCACGAAAAAAATGAACTGCTGCATATTGAATACGATGAAATGGTGGATGTGATGAAAAACCAGTGGGGCATTCATGAACCGGTGAACGGAAACCTCATTGATGAAGAACAGATCGACCTGGTGTTTGTGCCACTTTTAGCGTTTGATAGCGACGGTTACCGTGTTGGTTACGGCAAAGGTTTTTACGATAAGTTCCTTGCCAAATGCAGACCCGATGTATTGAAAGTAGGTTTGAGTTATTTTGAAGCTATTGATACCATCACCGACCGTGCACAATTTGATATACCTTTAAACTATTGCATTACGCCACAGCGCATATATGAATTTGGCTAATCTCACATTTCAATCCATCCGTTTTTTATTGGTGCCGTTTGCTTTGCTGTACGGTGCTGTTGTATGGCTGCGCAATAGATTATACGATAACGGGGTATTAAAATCCACATCAGTGAACTTGCCAATCATTTGTGTGGGGAACCTGAGTGTGGGAGGTACAGGTAAATCGCCAATGGTAGAATATTTGCTACGATTATTAAAAGATGAAGTGAATATCGCAACACTCAGCAGAGGATATAAACGCAAAACAAAGGGGTATGTGTTAGCCGGCGAAACAACCAATGCGTTGGAAATTGGTGATGAACCCATGCAGTTTCATTTAAAGTTTCCTGACGTAGTGGTGGCTGTGGGTGAATCGAGACTGGAAGCAATACCTCAACTTTTGCACGACCGGCCAAAAACGCAGGCTATTATCCTGGATGATGGTTTTCAGCACAGAGCCATTAAGGCAGGATTGAATATCCTTTTAACGGATTATAGCAATTTATTTACCCGTGATTTCTTTTTGCCCACCGGTGATCTGCGTGATGAACGTAACAGTTACAAACGTGCAGAGATCATTGTTGTAACCAAATGTCCGGCTGCATTAACGGAAGAGGAGCGAAAAGAAATTGAGGAAGAGATCAATCCATTGCCGCATCAACAACTGTTCTTTTCAACTATTGAATACGGCGTGCCTTATCATATTATGCATCCACAACAGGAGTACCATCTGCACAAAAAGCTGGAAGTGTTGTTGTTGACAGGTATTGCTAATATTGAGCCATTGAAAGATCATATTCTTTCCAATTCATACACGTATGAAAGAATAACATTTAGTGATCACCATATTTTTAGTATCGATGATCTGAAAGAGGTGCGTAAGCGTTTTAGTAAAATGGATCATGACACAAAAATTATTATCACAACAGAGAAAGATGCAGTACGATTGGTGAAATTTAAAGAAGAACTGGAAGATCTTCCAATATTCGTTTTACCCATTCGTCATCGTATCTTGTTTAACCGGGAAGAACAGTTGAAAAAATCTGTGATTGAGTTTATTCAGCAGTTCTCGATAAAAATTGATAAGACAGAGACGTCACAGAAACACTAACAGACAAGTTGTGATTCAGTGGCAAAAAACAAAACACTATGAAGAAAAAGAAAATTAATAAAGAGCCGAAACAGAAAGAATCTAAAGGTTCTGCTGCAAAACATAAATCAGGTAAAGTTGCCGGAGGTAAACATAAACATCCGGGTGCGAGTCATAAAGGTGTAATTGATATTACCAGGAGCGGCATGGGCTATGTAACGATTGTTGATATGGAGCGTGATGTTATTGTTCGTCCGCAGCATTTCAATACAGCACTGCATGGCGATACGGTTGAAGTACAGATCACCAAGAGTGGTGGTGGTGGCGGAAGAGTGGAAGGAGAGATCACCCGTATCATAGAACGGAAGCAAACGCAATTCATTGGCCGCATCAGCATACAAAAGCACTACAGTTTTTTTGTTCCGGAAACAGACCGGCCAATGCCCGATCTGTTCATCCCTACAGATAAATTGAATGGCGCAACAAACAATGATAAAGTTGTGGTGAAACTAACGGCATGGGATAAGGCCAAGCGTATACCTGAAGGAGAAGTGCTTGAACTCGTGAAGCAGGAAGCGGAGAATGATATTGCCATGAAGCAGATATTGCTTGCTGCCGGTTTCAATTTAAGCTTTGATGATGAAGTGATGGAGCAAGCGGAGCGTTTCCCCGATGGGGTGAGTGATGCAGAAGCAAAGAACCGAAGGGATTTTCGTGATGTGCTGACATTCACCATCGATCCCGTTGATGCAAAAGATTTTGACGATGCGCTTTCTATTCAGAAACTCGAAAATGGGCTGTACGAAATTGGTGTGCACATTGCCGATGTAAGTTATTATGTAGAGCCTGGCACTGCATTAGATGATGAAGCTTATGCACGAGCAACCTCTGTTTACTTACCTGATCGTGTATTGCCAATGTTGCCCGAACGTATTTCCAATGAATTATGTTCACTTCGACCAAAAGAAGATAAATATACTTTTTCTGCCGTTTTTCAAATGACCGAGAAGTGCGAGATCAAAAACGTATGGTTAGGTAGAACGGTTATTCATTCCAATCATCGTTTTAGTTATGAAGAAGTGCAGGAAATAATTGAAGCAGGTGGTGAAGGTTTGTATGGCGATGAAATTATTCTGCTGAATACGCTTGCACAAAAAATGCGTAGAGATCGTTTCAAGAAAGGGGCCATCAATTTCTCTTCACAGGAAGTACGTTTTGTTTTAGATGAAAACCGAAAACCCATCGGTATTACCATTAAAGAAAGTAAAGAAGCGCATCAACTCATTGAAGAGTTTATGTTGCTGGCGAATAAACATGTAGCGGAGTTTATTGGCAAAATCAGTATAAAAGATAAACCAATTCCATTCCCGTATCGTGTGCATGATACGCCTGATGAAGCCAAGCTTGGTCCGTTCATGGTGTTTGCTAAAAAATATGGACATACGTTTGATGTGTCATCACCAAAACGAATTGCTGAATCATTTAACCAGATGCTGAAAGATGCTCATGGTAAACCGGAACAGCATGTATTGGAAGCACTGGGTATCCGCACCATGGCAAAGGCAGTCTATACCGCTGAGAATATCGGTCACTATGGTTTAGGTTTTGAACATTATTGTCATTTCACCTCGCCCATCCGTCGTTACCCCGATGTGTTGGTGCATCGAGTACTGCAGCAATGTCTCGACAAAGAACCGCAGATCGATAAAAAGATGGAAGCCAAGTGCAAACATTGCAGTGAGCGTGAACGTTCGGCCATGGAAAGTGAACGGGCTGCCAACAAATACAAGCAGGTGGAATACATGAGCCAGTTCCTTGGCGAAGAGTTTGAAGGAGTGGTGAGTGGTGTTGCGTCGTTCGGGTTTTGGGTAGAAACTGTTGAACATAAATGTGAAGGACTTGTTAGTTTATTTTCGCTGAGCGATTTTGATGATTTCAGACATAATGAAGAAGATTATTGCCTGGTGGGTAAACGCAGCGGAAGAAGCTTCAGAATGGGTGATAAAGTAACCATTAAAGTAGTGGCAGCGAATTTGGAAAAACGTCAGCTTGATTATGAATTGGTGCTGGGGCATATTGATTCAACGGAGGGAAAGTTGCTTGGTTCAGAAACGGCTTCAGACAAGTCATTTAAATCAGGTCCACGATCATTTGGTGAAGAGAAAAGAAAAAAGCGGAAGAAATAAAGCAATGATATCTGATGTAGGATTTAGGATGTTTGATTTACTATCATCAAAAATTCTGATCATACTTCAATATTTTGCGACCTCTTTGACAAATCCTAAATCCACCATCAGAAATCATACATCAAAAAGTTATGCAGTCGTTTGAGCAATTACTAAAACAGTTCGAAGAATATTTTAATAAGCGTCATTTTCCCAACGAACCGGCATCGTTGTATGATGCAGCGCAACATATCCTCAGCATAGGTGGTAAACGGGTGCGTCCTGTTGCCGTGTTAATGGGTAACGAGTTGTTTGATGATATTAAACCCGATGCCTGGCAGGTAGCAACAGCTATTGAACTCTTTCATAATTTTTCATTGATCCATGACGATATAATGGATGAAGCACCTTTGCGCAGAGGAAAGCAGACAGTACATGCAATTCATGGTGTTAACACAGCAATACTCGCAGGGGATGTTGCATTAACCATGTCTTATGATTATCTCGGCAGGGTTGAGGGCGATGTGAAACAGATTCTTGCTTTGTTCAATAAAACTGCGTTGGAAGTATCGGAAGGTCAGCAGATGGATATGGATTTTGAAAAACGGGAAAGCGTTCATCTTGATGAGTATGTGCGAATGATTGAATTAAAAACATCAGTACTCCTGGCGGCAAGTTTAAAACTTGGTGCAATGATCGGTGGGGCAAGTATCGGTAATACAGATCATATTTATCAATTCGGTCGAAACCTTGGTATTGCTTTCCAGGTGCAGGACGATTATCTTGATTGCTTTGGCGATCCGGCAAAGTTTGGCAAACAGGTAGGTGGTGATATTAAAGCCAATAAGAAAACCTTCCTGATGATCCATGCATTAGAAACAGCATCAGCTGCACAACAGCAACAGTTGAAAGAACTGATGCAAAATAATCCGGCTGATAAAGTAGAACAAGTTGTAGCTATTTTCAAATCAGCAGGAGTTGATGAATGGGCAATGCAGCTAAAGAATCAGTACCTCGAAAAAGCGATGCAGCATTTAGAAGATATAGCGGTGCTGAATAAACGCAAAGAGCCATTAAAGCAGTTAGCGCAGTTTTTAGTACAGCGGGATTATTAGATGTCATAAAATTTGCGTTGACAAGCCGAAACGACACACTCATTGGCGAAAAGGTTGCACTTATTTGTGTATCGACTTTTATCGAATTATAATTGGCTGAAACTCTCAATAGAAACTGGTTAAAGAATACGCTTAAAAATGTAAAAAAGGTGTGGCAAAACTTCGCCACCACTGCATTTTGACTTAACATTGCTACGCCCGTTAACCATGACCGTATTTGTAACCAGAACCATCCTTACTTCTTTTCTCCTTTTCATTTCGCTGACATTAAAAGCACAGCTGAATGCAGAATTCTCTATTGCAAACGGGCAAGGTTGTGTTCCTTTAAAATCTTCCTTCACTAATCTTTCAACAGGCGTTTCTGCAAATACAGTTTATAGCTGGGATTTTGGAAATGGGAATCTGTCTTCATTAAAAGATCCGTCAGCAGTTTATTTAACTGAAGGTTCTTACACGGTTACGTTAACGGTTAAAGAAGGTAACCAGGTTTCAACCAAAACAAGGGAAGTGAAAGTGTATAAAAAGCCGCAAGCTGATTTTACATTTTCAAGTGTAAAAGGGTGTTCTCCATTAACAGTTACATTCAACAGCACATCAGCTGCAGGTGATGGCGTCATCAATTCTTACTTCTGGGATTTTGGTGATGGCTCAACGCAACAAACATACTCACCCACAACTACGCATACCTACCAGATCAAACAAAAAGCATCGGTAAGTCTGACGGTCGTAAATCAATACGGTTGCTACAATACCGTTGTGAAGAATGATATTATTGATGTGCTTGATCCGCTTGTTGCAGATTTTTCTGTTGATCAAACAATTCTTTGCAAGATCAGTGATGAAGTGAAATTTACCAACAAGAGTGCCGGGCCGGGAACATTAAGTTACTTATGGGATTTTGGTGATGGTACTACTTCAACTGAAAAAGATCCCAAACACATCTTTACACAAAAAGGAATTTACACCATCAAACTTACCGCTACAAGTTCTGATGGTTGTGTTGTTACAAAAACACTTTCCAATCATGTAAACGTTGCATCCTACAAAGCCGATTTTAGTTTGGCGAGTCCTGAAATATGTTTAGGAACGTCGGCGCAGATCACCACGCTCAGCACGCCATCGCCATCACAAACAACCTGGCAAATGGGTGATGGTAGCACAACTTATTACAGTTATAATTTCAGTTATTACTACTACAACAAAGGAGACTATACAATTAAACTGGTTAACAGCTTTGGTACATGTAAAGATTCGATTACAAAAACGGTTAAAGTAAAACCTACGCCGGTTGTAAGTGGTTTTCTTGATACGTTACTCGACAAATGTGGTGCACCGGCACGCATAAAATTCAAAGATACTACTGCGGGTGCTGTTGGTTGGGAGTGGTCGTTCATGTATGATTTTTATAACCCGATAGTTAATTCAACCGTACAGGAGCCGGTATTTACTTATCCTGCAAACATTACCTACAATGTACGTTTAAAAGTTACCAATGCTGAAGGCTGTAGTGCCGTAACAACAAAATATGTTACAGTTACACGTCCTTATGTTGCGATCGAGTACACGTCATCAACAGCAGGCGGAACCAACTCATGCACACCGTTTACAGTCAAGTTCAAAGCACAAACACAGGAAACAATTACTTCTTACAAATGGAATTTTCCTGGCGGTATCACATCAACAGATGCAACTCCTGAATTTACTTTTTCAACAACCGGCACTCATTCGGTAACATTGAATTATACAACTGCTTCCGGTTGTAACGCAACTGCGGTTTACAGCAATATCAACCTGTATCCAAAACCTGTTGCAAATTTTGTGTCAACAAAAGGCACAGATATTTGTGGCAATACGTTGGTTCATTTTGATAACCTGTCGACTGGTGAATTGTTTCGTGGCAGTTGGTATGTGAATGGAACATGGACCTACGGAGAATCCTTTGATCTAAGCAGCACTGATTTGTATTACAGGTTCACCAATGCAGGGAAGTACACAATCAGGTTTGTTGCAACAAATGGTATTTGTCATGATACGATGACTAAAGTAGACTACATCACAATAAAGCCACCGTTTGTTAAAATAAACGGATATCAAAAAGGCTGTGAAGGAAGTGGAGGGCAAGTAACATTTGCGGATGCGACAACAGAAGCAACAGGTTGGTTATGGGAATTTGGTGATGGGCAAACGGCAACTTACACTTCGTATCAACCAAATATTACACACCAATACAGCGCATCAGGAATTTACAAAGTTCGGTTGAGCGCATCAAATGGCTCGTGCACTGTTCGTGATTCTGTTATGGTTACCGTGATGTTAAGGCAAAAACCTCAACTGGCAGTAAACAATCCAAGTCTTTGTTCTAATGAAAATCTTGGCTATGGTGTTTCCGGATTGCAGGCGTCGCCAGCAGGTGGATACAATTATTCATTTTACCGCATTGAATATGGCGATGGTTCTCCGTTTAATGGTTACAATAGTTACTATTACATCAATTCAAATCCATTTTCCGGCTCTTTGGGATCGGTTGATCCACTGCAGGATAAACTGCGGTTTATTCTTTACAATTCAATTTCCGGTTGTTTCGATACCACGAACTATATCAGCTATTCCGTAAAGGGAGCAAAACCTTCTTTTGTTATTGAAGGAGGCAATCAATGCTACCAATTGCCGGTAACGTTTAAAGATAAATCAAGTGTTACCGGAAATAATTCCATCACATCATGGGAATGGAACTTTGGTGATGGCACTATAATTACAAAGACTACCGGCGCTGATGTCACACACATTTATTCTAACCCTGGAAGCTATAACGTCACACTCAGAGTAAGGGACGCTGCAGGTTGCACAACCACGAGCGCTTATTACGATGGCTATGTAACTGTAAAGGGTCCTAAAGCGTCTTTTTATCCATCAGGTTCCAACGTTCCTTTGAATACAAATGTGTATTTCTACAATAACACGAACAACTACAATGCATATAACACGCAATACAGTTGGGATTTTGGTAATGGTGTAACAAGCACGCAATATTCTCCTTCTTATACATTTACAATTGCCGGTACGTACAATGTAAAACTCATAGCAAAAGATCCATTGACTGGTTGCACTTCGGAGGCAACACAAGTTGTTGTAGTAAGAGATTTTAATTCGGCATTTAATTTCAATACATCATTTGTAGGTAATGCAAGTTGTCCCCCGGTAATGGCAAGGTTTAATAATACCTCTGCAGGAGCCGTTAGAGTGAAATGGGATTTTGGTGATGGTAACACTGCAGACAATGTAAATTATCCATCGCATATTTATACAAAACCCGGCACTTACATTGTTACCTTGTATGTATATGGTTACAATGGGTTAACAGGCACGTATAAAGATTCGGTAAAAGTAAAAGGTCTGGATGCTGCGATTAAATTCGATCCGAAAGAAACCTGTTCTTCACAACCGGTTAACTTTAATGCATCTGCAACAGGTGTTACAAATTATGTTTGGGATTTTGGTGATGGACAATTGTTTTCATCAACGGACAGCACTGCTGTGCATTCATACCGTGGGCCGGGTGTTTACAAACCATCTCTTTTGATTACTAACACTGATGGTTGCACTGTTGCGGCACCATCAACTGAAAAAATTACCATTGATAGTTTATCAGCTAAGATCAAAGGCATTCCATTACAGGCATGTAACCAGGTAAAGATCAATTTTAATGCTGAAGTGTATAGTGTTGGTGCATCGCAGAATCAAAACTTCCTTTCCTATAAATGGAATTTCGGTACCGGTAATGCAGCCGATACAGCAAATACAGCGAATCCTGTTTTTCAATATAACTCGCCGGGAAGCTATACCGTTACTTTACGTGTTACTGCACGTTCAGGTTGTGTAAAAGATGTATCAGAAATAGTTGTTGTAAAAGAATCATCCAAAGGAACAATTACGGCACCCGCTGCTATATGCGCAGGTGAAACTGCAACATTCACTTCTGATGCAACAAATACCAATGGCGTACAATGGAGCTGGGATTTTAAAAATGGACAGACAGCATCGATACAAAATCCAGCAGCACAAATTTATACTACTGCAGGTAGTTATCCCGTTACACTCGTGGTTAACAATAAAGGTTGTTTAGATACAGCCACCCATATCTTGACTGTGAATGCATTGCCTGTTGTTCAACTATCACCTGCACAACCAAAAGTTTGCGTGGGTAATAGTATTCAGCTTTCTGCAACCGGAGGAACAGCCTATCAATGGTCGCCTTCTGCCGGACTTTCAGATCCGTCATCTGCATCTCCATTCGCATCACCATCTGTGTCTACCAACTATCGTGTGCTTGTCACCGATCAATATGGTTGTAAGAAAGCAGATTCAGTTACGGTAAGAGTTGTACAGCCAATCAGTATTACAGGAAATACAAATTATTCCATATGCGAGGGACAGTCAGCACAGTTAACAGTTTCAGGAGCTTCATCGTATAAATGGATCAACAATACACAAGGGCTTGGTTCAATATCATCTGCTTCAACAACAGCGTCACCCACTGCAACAATAACATATACAGTTGTGGGCTATGATGCGGAGAATTGTTTTACTGATACACTCGATATAGATGTTGTGGTTCATCCAAAACCAACTGTAAATGCAGGGCCCGATGTGCAGTCGCTGCCCGGCAACACCGTGCAGTTAAATGCTACAGGAAGTAGTAACATCAGTACATGGATGTGGCGGCCACCCGATTTCTTGAGTTGCGTGCAATGTCCATCACCCGTAAGTTCAACTAATAGAACAATCACTTACATTGTTGAAGCAAAGACAGATAAAAACTGTTCCGCTTCTGATTCGGTAACTGTCGAAATACTTTGCAACGGCAGCCAGATCTTCATCCCTAATTCGTTTACACCAAACGGTGATGGAAAGAATGATTACTTCTCTGTGCTGGGTAATGGTGCATCGCTCATTAAATTATTTGTGATCTACGATCGTTGGGGCAACAAAGTGTTTGATCGTTCTAATTTGTCTGTAGATGATCCCAAAGCGAAATGGGATGGAAATTACAAAGGATATCCCGCACCAATCGGCAGCTTTACATACTCCATACAACTCACTTGCGATGCTACAGGCGAGAGCTTTGTACGAAGCGGCAGTGTTACAATTATCCGATAATGTGGTTCATTAATTTCTTTTAAAATGTTACAAATGAAGTTCTATTCTATTTTTGCTGCATTGATTTTCTTTAGTCTTAATGTATGTGCACAAGTGCCTGCTCAGTACCGGGCAGATGTAAATAAGGTGTTGTCACAAAATCAGACAAATTTTATGCAGAATCAGATGAGGATGAATAGCTCCATGTACAAAAATCAATCTACAGATTTTAATTTAACAGTTGAATTGAAAGATGGTAGAAGACATAATTTTAATTCTTTTTTCTATTATGATACAATATTGAGAAAGGCATATGTTGAAAAAGTTGATAGAAAGCTTTCTAAGAAAGATTCAAACAGAGTTCAAAAAATTTATGTTGATGAAACTGCAAGAGTAACTGCCTTTGAAAATGCTGGATTAAAAGTTCCGGCTATGGGGATCGTTACGGATAGTTGTTGGTTATTTCCAGTTGTAAGAGGAACAATCACATTGTATGCCTTTTCGCCGCAAATGAGTGATCCCAATCTTAAAATATTTGGTATGCAGATGAATTTTGGTTCAATTCAACCTTTTAATGAACAAAAAATTGAGCTGCTTGTGGCTAATAATCCAAAAGCCTTAAAAGAATTTAAGAAAAAACGTTTTATGAGAGCGGTAGAGATATATAATCTTTCAGCAAAATAAATGTTGTGTTTTTTTCAGGTCTTAAAGTGCATGTATTCTTGTCGTTTCCTCATTTTTCCCTATTTTGAACGCTGCAAAACCAACTCATATGGCCAACCAGTTATTTCGTAAAAAAAAGATCAATGCAATACTTCCGGACGACACGGGTGAGATACATGGGAACGAAAGTAAGCTGCACCGGATATTGAATGTGCGTGATCTTACTTTTTTTGGTATTGCAGCGGTGATTGGTGCCGGCATCTTTTCTACTATTGGTTCAGCAGCTTTCCATGGCGGCCCCGGTGTTACTTTATTGTTTGTGATTACCGCCATTACCTGTGGATTTTCTGCGTTGTGTTATGCTGAGTTTGCAAGTCGGGTACCCGTTAGCGGTAGTGCTTATACGTATGCCTATGTAAGTTTTGGTGAATTGGTGGCATGGATCATTGGCTGGGCGTTGATACTTGAATATGCCATTGGTAATATTGTGGTAGCCATCAGCTGGAGCAGTTATTTTAATAATCTTTTGCAGGGATTAAATATTCATTTGCCTTTTTGGTTAACAACCAATCTTACAACCGCAAAAGAAGCATTAGCTGCTGTTAACGCACAATTAGCAACAGGTGTTGCAGCAACCACTGAAATGCAAACCATCATCAATGGATTTAACAGTGCACCTGATTTAGGTGGAACAAAATTGTTTCTGAATCTTCCTGCATTTTTGATCGTGGCGCTAATTACCGCTCTTGCATATATTGGTATGAAAGAAAGTAAAAAGAGCGCCAATGCAATGGTGGTCTTCAAAATCATCGTAATCATTTTCGTTATTATCATCGGGTTCTTTTATGTTGATACAGCAAACTGGAATCCGTTTATGCCCAACGGATTTACAGGCGTATTGCAGGGTGTGAGTGCTGTGTTCTATGCCTATATTGGTTTTGATGCCATCAGTACAACGGCAGAAGAATGTGAAAACCCACAACGGGATCTTCCAAGAGGTATGATGTATGCATTACTCATTTGTACGGTGCTTTATATTCTCATTGCATTGGTGTTAACCGGTATGGTGAATTACAGTGAACTGAAAGTTGATGATCCTCTTGCTTATGTATTTGATAAGTTGGGTTTGAAATGGATTGGTTATATCATCAGCATCAGTGCGGTAGTAGCTACCACCAGTGTGTTGCTGGTATTTCAATTAGGCCAGCCACGCATCTGGATGACCATGAGTCGTGATGGGTTATTACCAAAACGTTTTTCAAACGTACATAAGAAATATAAAACGCCTGCATTCGCAACAATTGTTACAGGTTTTTTAGTGGGTATTCCTGCATTGTTCCTTCCTTCATCAATCATGACGGATCTTACAAGTATTGGAACCTTGTTTGCGTTTGTGTTGGTATGTTTAGGCGTTTTGTTATTGCCTAAACTTCGTGCAGAAGGTTCAGGTAAATTTAAGTTGCCTTATATCAATGCACAGTTTATTCTTCCGTTGATCGTTGCTGGATTTATTTTCCTTTTCCGTGAACGAGTAGCTGCTTCAGTTACCAATCTGTTCAATGAAGATCACCAGGAAGTATTATTCCTGCTCTTCATCATTATTGCTGTTGTATTATCTGTATTTACTTTTATTCGAAAATATTCGCTCATACCTGTATTAGGTGCATTAAGTTGTTTATACCTGATGATTGAAATTCCGGTGAACAGCTGGTTTTGGTTTTTTGTGTGGATGGGAATTGGGTTAGTGATCTATTTTATTTATGGTTATCGAAAAAGTAAATTAGCAGCCGAACAAGTTTAGTATGCCAACAAGAAAAATGAAAGTCCGCAAACGCATTGCGTTAGTGGCACATGATTATAAGAAAACCGATTTAATCGATTGGGCTTATTTCAATCGTTCCGCATTATCAAAACACGACCTGTACGCAACTGGCACCACCGGCAAATTGCTGGAGGAAAAACTCGACCAGCCGGTAACAAAACTTCTTAGTGGTCCGTTGGGTGGCGATCAACAGATTGGCGCCCTGATTGCTGAAGGTAAAATTGATGTACTCATTTTCTTTTGGGATCCAATGGAAGCTCAACCACATGATCCTGATGTAAAGGCATTGCTTCGTTTAGCAGTTACCTGGAATATTCCAACGGCCTGCGACCGTGCCACAGCCGATTTCATTTTTACATCACCTCTCATCCTCGATGATTATACTATCCAGCTGGAAGATTATAGTCAATATCTCAAGCGTAAGATTAAGTAAAAGAGCTGTTTTATGTGCAGAATTTGGCTTGCAAAAGCGGGAAAACCGTTGTAACTTTTGCATAGCTTCTTTCACATTTAAAATTTGCCATTATGAATTTCGTACAACGCATGGAGAAATGGGGCGATACACATCACCCCAAATGGATCGATTTCATCCGTATTGTTTTGGGAATCATCCTTACCTTAAAAGGTGTGCAGTTCATCAACAACATGCAACCACTCGTTGATCTGATAGCTGATAGTGGTTTTCTTGGATCTTTATCTGCAGGGCTTCTTGCACACTATGTAGTGTTTGCTCATTTACTGGGCGGCCTTATGGTAGCCTTTGGTTTACTTACTAGGTTTGCTTGTTTGGTGCAGATACCGGTTCTATTAGGCGCTATTATTTTCGTAAACATATCGGGCGGTATTTTTCAACCACATTCTGAGTTATGGTTATCTGTGCTCATCCTCATTCTGCTGGTGTTTTTTGTGGTAGAAGGCAGTGGAAAGCTGAGTGTTGATGAGTGGATGCGGAAAAATCCTGATGAGAAGCCTCACAGACATAAGTGGGGCTGATGGTTCCAGTGTGGTGTGATTACCCCGACAATAAATTCTAACAACGATTGTTTGAACAGGATTTGTTGATCGGGGTTATTTTTGCAGCTTTATACGAACATTCGGGTTTACTTCGTGTACACGATCAAATTAAAAGTAGTTTATGAAATTTCAGATTGGAGATAAGGTGTTGTTGCTGCATTCAAATGAAGAAGGAGAGGTGGTTGACATTATCGATAAAAAAATGGTGACGGTTGATGTTGGAGGTGTACAGTTTCCCGTGTATATCGATCAGATCGATTTTCCCTATTTCAAACGGTTTACTGAAAAGAAAGCTCCGCCACCGAAACAAAAGAAATATGTTGATGATGTAAAGAAAGAAAAGGTTAGTGCCATTAAAGGTTATAACGTTGCTGAAGGTGTATGGATATCTTTTCTGCCGGTGTTTGACAAAGATATTTTTGATGATGATGTGGTAGAATATTTCCGTATTTATCTCGTAAATAATACTGATACGCACTTTAAGTTCGATTATCATTTACGTTATACCGGTGAAAGTGAATTTAATCTACGGAATGAAATTCTTCCATTCAATGATTTTTACATTCATGATGTTGAGTTTGAAAAACTGAACGATGCACCCAGGTTTGATTTTGAATTTTCTTTAGCTGTACCAGATAAAAAGAAAGCCGATCATTTTGAAGCTTCACTTAAGGTCAAAGCAAAACAATTGTTCCAACGCATTGAAGAAATGCTGCAAAAACAGGAAGCGAGTTTCAGCTACCTGCTGATGGAAACCTATCCGGATAAAGTGCATACTGATAAAGTAGATCTGCATAAACTATCGGCGGCAGGTTTTAAAGTATATGATGCAGGCCAGGCCAGGCAACACATTCCGCCTTCACGTTCAGTTGTTGATCTGCATATTGAAAAGATCAGTAGCGATTGGAAACATCTCAGCAATTTTGAAATTCTTACGGCACAGTTACGTGAATTCGAAAAATATTATGAGCTGGCTGTCTTGCACATGCAACCAACGCTCATCATAATACATGGTGTGGGCGAAGGAAAGCTAAGAGATGAAATTCATGATATCCTTCGCCTTAAATCAGAAGTAAAATCATTCGTTAACCAATACCATCCGTTGTATGGGTATGGTGCAACAGAAATTTATTTTCAGTATTGATAAACAAATCAGTAGCTGAGTCCGGTAAAACCGGCTGTAAAGATCAATCCAATTTTTTCAAGTATCATTGCAACTCAAATATTCAGCATGTATCCTAATCTATATTATTTCTTAAAAGACGTATTTGGTGTTGAATGGGAAGGGGCGAGGTTTCTCAATTCATTTGGCTTCTTTGTTGCACTTGCTTTTATAGCTGGTGCTATTGTTTTAACAAAAGGTCTTCAACGAAAAGAGAAACAAGGCTTTTTATTTCCAAAGGAAGAAAAGCGCATGTTCGGTCAACCCGCCACAACAACTGAATTGCTGTTGAATGCTTTGCTGGGTTTTTTAATGGGCTACAAGATCATTGGTGCATTTATGAATGCTGGAGAAGGAGTAAATCCACAGGATTATATTTTTTCTTCAGAAGGCAGCTGGGGTGCAGGTATTGCTCTGGCTTTGCTTTTTGCCTGGTTAAAGTGGTACGAAAAGAATAAACAAAAAGCTGCAAAGCCCGAAGAAAGAAAAGTACGTGTTTGGCCGCATGAGCGGGTGGGAGATATCACGGTCATGGCCGCCATTTTCGGGTTTGCCGGTGCCAAAGTATTTCACAATCTTGAGAATTGGGATGAATTTGTAGCCGACCCTATTGGTTCATTAGTATCATTCAGCGGATTAACGTTTTATGGCGGTTTGATCTGCGCAGCTATTGCCATTATTGTATATGCAAAAAGAAAAGGGATATCCATCCGTCATTTAGCAGATACCATGGGGCCAACATTAATGTTGGCATATGCTATTGGCCGAATTGGTTGCCAGGTTGCCGGTGATGGAGATTGGGGTGTGCCTAATGCTGCCTATGTAACTGATTCAACGGCTACCGTTCAATTGGCCAAGCCGGGAGAATTTCAAACGGCGGTTCAAAATAATACAGCTTATATCCACCAGGAGTTTGGTCGTGATTTTAAAGTAGAAAAAGTACCATCGGCGAGTTTCAAAGCGCCATCATTCCTTCCGGTTTGGATGGTGGCTTATACCTATCCACATAATGTAAACAGCATGGGAGTAAAACTTCCCGGATGTGATCAGCCTGAGCATTGCAATTATCTTCCTTTGCCGGTTTTCCCGACCCCGTTTTATGAAACAGTCATGTGTCTGCTGCTTTTTGGTATTCTCATGTTTGTCCGTGATCGGATAAAGCTGGCCGGAGGACTGTTCTGTCTTTACCTTGTCTTGAATGGATTGGAGCGTTTCTTTATTGAAAAAATCAGGGTAAACACCAAGTATGAAGATCTTCCGTTTCAGCCAACCCAAGCCGAATTGATTTCATTGAGCCTGGTGATCTTAGGCATTGTTCTCTATTTTGTAGCAAAACGTAAGGCCCAACAATCTAAATAATTTTCGAGTTAATATTTTTTAAGTGCTTCCAACCGGAAGCCTTTTCTTTTTTCCAGCTATATTTAAATTCTTCCGCTCGTCCCTAATGTGACGGTTTTCTGTAACATGTTTAAGGGTTGGCCGTCACATGTATGTCGTTGTTTTGCCGAATATCAGTTAAAAATGCCATTTGACATAAAACAATGTACTATGCAAAACATAGAACCTACTTTTGACATGTAATAGAAAAGAACAGGTACTGTCAACTGTTAAGCCTTATCATTTTAAACCGAGTCATCAAACTTATCATCATCATGAAAAAGATTTCTGCATTCCTAACTGCGGCCTTGCTAACCTGCACCTTCTCCTCCTTTGCTCAAAATGCTTCACGTGTAAAAGGCGATGTAAAAGACGAAAGCCAAAAGCCGGTTTCCGGCGTTACCGTGTCGTTGCTCCGTGGCAAAGACAGTTCGCTTGTAAAAGCGGCTATCACCGATAAAAGCGGTGCTTATTCATTTGAATCTGTAAAAAATGGTTCTTACCTGCTTGGGATTACCAGTGTGGGTTACCAGAAAAAGATCAGCAACTTAATTGAAGTAAAAGAGGGAGCGGAGATCACTGTTCCATCGTTTAGTTTGTTACCTGAGGCAAAAGGTTTGAAAGAAGTAACCGTAACAGCAAAGAGGCCCATGTTTGAGCAAAAGGCCGATAAGCTGGTTGTAAATGTGGATGCGTCTCCTACAAATGCCGGAGCTAACGCTCTGGAAGTATTAGAAAAGTCACCTGGTATTACGGTTGATAAAGACGGTAACATCAGCCTGAAAGGTAAAGCAGGTGTGCAGGTGTTTATTGATGGCAAACCAGCTTATTTATCTGGGGCTGATCTCGCCAATTATTTGCGTAATCTGCAAGGCCCGCAACTTGATCAGATTGAGATCATGACCAACCCTCCTGCAAAATATGATGCAGCAGGTAACAGTGGTATTATCAACATCAAAACCAAACGCACACTGCAATTTGGTTATAACGGAAGCGTAACAACCGGCTACACACAGGGACGATACCAACGTTACACAAACAGCTTTACTTTCAATTACAGAAAGAACAAAGTGAATCTTTTTGCTAACGGAAATTTCAATGCAAGAAACTCTTTCCAGGAATTAGATATTCAACGTAGTTTTTCAAATTCTGTAACTAAAGAAGTGGTTTCTTTATTCGAACAGGAAACAAGGATGATTCATAAGAACAGAAGTTTGAACGGTAAAGTGGGGATGGACTTTTTTGCAAGTAAGAAAACCACGTTAGGTGTTACCGCAAATGGATTCTACAGCCCGGGTCAATTCCTCAGCACAAGCGACATTAATATTTTTAATCCGGATCATATATTGCTGAGCAAAACAATGGGTAAAGCAGACAATTCATCAACCTGGAGACATTTTGGTTCAAACCTGAATTTCAGACATGTATTTGATACAACAGGAAAGGAGATTTCTGCAGATGTGGATTACTTAAGATATAGTGCAACTAACACACAGAGTCTGTTTAACAAATATGAAAATGGCAGTCAAGCGAAAGCGCCTGATACATTATACGGCAATCTTCCACAGAATATTTATATCTACACAGCAAAGGTTGATTATGTTCAACCATTTAAAAAAGGATTGAAGTTTGAAGCCGGTATTAAAACAAGTTTTGTTGAAACTGATAACGTGGCACGTTATGATAGTTTGATCAACAATACTATGCAGCTTGATTCTGCCCGCCGTAATGATTTTGTGTACAAAGAAAATATCAATGCAGGCTATATCAATTTCAGTAAGCAACTCAACAAAAAAATAAGTGCACAAGTTGGATTACGTTTAGAGAACACATCAGCAAAAGGCTATTCAAAAGGCTATGCTTTTGACAAGGACAAAGAAAAATTCTCTGACTTTGATACAACTTTCAATTTAAACTATACACAACTGTTTCCAACTGTATACATTCAGTATGCCGTTAATGAAAAGCATTCATTGGGCATGAACTATGGCAGAAGAATACGCAGACCTGATTACGAAAGTTTAAATCCTTTTGTTGAATTTATTGACCGTTATACCTACGAACAGGGTAATCCAAACTTAAGACCTCAGTTCAGCCATAATATCGAGTTTTCACATACGTATAAAGGTTTCTTAACGACTACGTTGAATTATACCAACACGAATAATATTATTCAGGAGGTATTGGAACAAAATGAAGAAAGGAATGAGTCATACGTCAAACGTGCAAACATTGCCAAGCAACAACAATTTGGTATTGCAGTTAGTGCATTCAAACAAATTAAAAAGTGGAACGGTAATATTTATGTGAATGTTTATAATAACAAGTTTGAAGGATTGGTGAATGGAGACTTTGTTACATTGGGTAGAACTACGATGGTTTTAAGTGCTTCGAATTCTTACAAATTTGGAAAAGACTGGACAACTGAGATCAGTGGCTTTTACAGAACAGCAGGTTATGAAGGCGTGTTTTATATCAGACCGTTAGGTGAATTAAACTTTGGCGTAAGCAAGCCAGTGTTGAAAGGCAAAGGAACACTCCGTTTAAGTGTAAGAGATATTCTCTGGACACAGAGAGGTCAGGGCGAGATAAAGTATGGTTTGGTTCACGCAAACTTTCAGCAAAGAAGAGATTCAAGAACAGTGGGTATGACGTTTACTTATCGTTTCAGCAAAGGAAAAATCAATGGTAATACCCGTCGTAAAGCAAGCGGCGCAGCTGATGAACAAAATCGTGTAAAAGCAAGTGAGTAAGTTTTAATTCTCTCTATATATTTTCTCATGTTGATTGACGACCCCGGTTTCTACCGGGGTTTCTTTTTTACCCGTAATTTATTTCGCAACATTTATTTTTGCATTGAAACACTTCGTATTTTGTACTTCTCACGTCAAATTTTTTGATATGCCATCTTTTGATATTGTAAGTAAAGTTGATACACAGGCGCTGGACAATGCAGTGAATGTTACCACTAAAGAGATTACCAATCGTTTTGATTTTAAAGCGAGTCATGTGAAGATCGATCTGAACAAGAAAGAGTTTAAGATCAATATTGAGGTGGAAGATGAAATGAAAATGGGGCAGTTGATTGATGTGCTCATCAGCCGTGCACACAAGCAGGGGATAGCTCCCGAGGCATTTGATCAAAGCAAGGAATCGTTCCAGAGCGGTAAACTCGTGAAGAAGGAAGTATTGGTGCGGAACGGCTTAAAACAGGAAGATGCTAAAAAGATCGTAAAGCATATAAAGGATTCCGGGTTGAAAGTGCAGGCATCCATAAACGACGATATTGTTAGGGTTACGGGCAAAAAAATTGATGATCTGCAGGAAGTGATTCAGGCATCAAAGGGCTGGGATCTCGGAATCCCTTTACAATTCGAGAATATGCGTTCATAAACTGTGCAGAACTCCTGTTTTTGGACTGTTTCCGGTGGATAAACAGGTGGTTAACTGGTGCATATCAAAGCACTCTGAAAGTTGGAACAAATAGTAATCAAAGACTACTTTTAACATACAAAGCCGCTGGAAATTTTAGCAATAAAAGTGAAAGTGGTGGAGCAGCAAAAGTCCGTTAAAAGATAATTGCTGATTCCGGAAGCACTGGGTTAGTAAGTATAAAAGCGCAAGCAATTATAAAGAACAATTCGGTGCTTTTTTTATGCCTCTAAGTCAAGGAAAATAGGGGATAGGAATTACGATAAAATCAGGCTGCAACTTCCTGTTTTTGGTGAAAATTTCGTTGAGGGGCGTGGCGGAGTTTTATATTTCTGCGGCGTGAGAGCCATTGAATGCTTACAAATAAGAAAATGATCGTTCCGATTACCAGCAGGTGAGTCAACATAATGTTCGTTTATAGATGTAATAAGCTGGATATTGAACCTTGCAAAGGTTTCACAGGGAGGACAAAGTAACAATAAAAAAAATGCTTTTCATAGCGTTTATTTCGAAATTTAGAAGATAGTTACTTGGCCATAATTTTTTAAGAACGAGGTTAGTAGTGAATCGCACTTCAGTATAAATTTCAGCTTTAAACAGGTATTTCATTGGCTAATCAATTTAAGTTTGTGTGGTCTTTGTGCAAAAAGAAAAGCCTCCTTCATCAAACTCAGCCCATAGAATATTTTTGGAGAGGCGTTATTTCTCTAAAATTTCATTTGGCTCAGTAAGACAGAATCTTTACTTTTGCGCTTTCGTTTAAAAAAAAATGCACGGCCAAATCCGTGCTGAAAACTCCCAGGAATTATGAAAAAAGAACTTCATCCCGCTAATTACCGTTTTGTAGTGTTTAAAGACATGAGTAACGGCTATTCATTTTTAACCCGTTCTACCGCTCCTTCAAAAGAAGTAGTTAAGTGGGAAGATGGTAATGAATACCCCCTCATTAAACTGGAGATTTCCAGCATGAGCCACCCATTCTTTACCGGTCAGAACATCCTCGTGGATACAGCTGGTCGTATCGATAAATTCAAGAAAAAATACGCTAAGAAAGCATAAGCTGAACAGTTTCTTTAAGAGCCATTCAGTAAATAAATTATCCCTCGGTTTTCCGGGGGATTTTTTTATGCCTTTACCAGCCAGTATGTGCAAATAAAAAGCGGCTCTTTTAAGCCGCTTTTGTAATACTATTTCACGTCGTGTTATACATTGAACCTGAAGTGCATCACATCGCCATCCTTCACCAGGTATTCCTTTCCTTCAATTCTTAATTTACCTGCTTCACGTGCCGCAGCTTCTGTTTTGTAGGTAACATAATCATCATAGCCTATTACCTCAGCTTTAATGAAACCTTTTTCAAAATCTGTATGAATAACGCCTGCACATTGTGGCGCTTTCCAGCCTTTGTGGAAGGTCCATGCACGAACTTCCTGTACACCGGCAGTAAAATAAGTCTGCAGGTCCAGAAGGTGGTAAGTAGTGCGTATCAAACGATTCAACGCAGGCTCCGTCATCTTGTATTCATCCATGAACAATTGCTTGTCGTCCGGATCTTCCATTTCGCTGATCTGAGCTTCAATACTGTTATTCATCACAATTACCTCAGCACCTTCATCTTTCACAGCTGTCATCAATGCCTCTGAATATTTATTTCCTGTATGCATGCTGGCCTCATCCACATTCGCTACATACAATACTTTTTTCTGCGTTAGGAAGAATGAGTCCTGGATGAGATCAAGCTCAGCACTATTAAGATCCAGACCACGAATGCTTTTACCTTGTTCCAAATGTGCTTTGCAAGCTAATAATACTTCCAGTTCAGCTTTTGCCTTTGCATCACCAACACGGGCCTGCTTTTCAATACGCTGAATCTTCTTTTCAACCGTATCAAGATCTTTTAACTGTAATTCAGTATCAATAATTTCTTTATCGCTCACAGGGTTAATGGCGCCTTCTTCACGCAATACATTCTCATCTTCAAAACAACGGATCACATGAATAATGGCATCTACTTCACGGATGTTTGCAAGGAATTTATTGCCCAAGCCTTCGCCTTTACTTGCGCCTTTCACCAATCCGGCAATATCAACGATCTCGATCTGAGTAGGCACTGTACGATCGGGCACAACCAGTTCCGCCAGTTTATCGATACGAACATCCGGCACATCCACCAAACCAACATTGGGTTCAATGGTACAAAAACGATAATTACTCGCCTGCGCCTTGGCGCTGTTACTTACGGCGTTGAACAAGGTCGACTTTCCAACGTTTGGCAAACCCACAATACCTGCTTTTAAACCCATGATTCGATATACGATTTTAGAAGTTAGATTACAGATCTTGTTGTCGGCTGTTATTTCAATTCACCGTTCCTTGCGTCGCACACTTCAACAACAACAATTCTAATCTGCTTTTTTTCGAGGCGCAAAGATAAGCCTTCGCAACTTAGCAGCGAAACCTGTGAAAAGATGGTTTTGGCTGTTTCGTAAAAATCTGCAATCTTCAATTTTAAATCAGAATCACTTATGGCTTTAAGCAGAATCTGGAGTGCATTTATACTTGTAGCGTTTCTTGTTGCAGGCGTAAAAATGGTTGGAGGCGATGAAAAGATCTTTAACAGGATGGTAGTTGGAAAATCATCTGACAAATATGATAGTGTTTTTTATTTCGCTATCGGTTCTCCTGTTAATCAAAGGCTTTCGGCAGAATATGCCGGATTTTTAAAAGAGTATGGCTATTTCAAAGTTGATTCTGTTCAGAAGGCTTCTGTATTGCTTACTGATAACCTTCAGGCTGATTCAGCAACCTCGATCAAAGCAGTAAATCCATCATTAAAGCTTTTTACTTACTTATCAGTTCAAAAGCAATTGCAGCGAAAAGTTGACGGCATTATTGAAACAGCAAAGAATGCTGTGGTAGACATAATCATTCCTCTTATTGGTATTCTCGCCTTGTTTATGGGGTTCCTGAGTATTGCTGAAAAAGCAGGCGGAATTCAGGTGTTATCACGGATAATCTGGCCATTTTTTTCAAGAATATTCCCTGAAGTACCGAAAGGCCATCCGGCAACGGGGCATATGATGATGAACTTTTCAGCCAACCTTCTTAATCTCGATAATGCAGCCACGCCTTTTGGTTTAAAAGCAATGGAGAGCTTGCAGGAACTGAACCCTAATAAAGCAGTGGCTTCTAATTCTCAGATCATGTTTTTGGCTTTGCATGCATCCGGCCTCACGCTTATACCTGTAACTATTATTGCATTCAGGTCGGGTCTGGGGGCACAGAATCCTACCGATATTTTTATTCCCTGCATGATTGCAACGTTTGCAGCAACAATGGCTGCTTTGTTTATCGTTTCATTTAAACAAAAGATCAATGTATTTCAACCGGTGATTGTTGCATGGATTGTAGGCATATCGGCTGTTATTGCATTACTGGTGTTGTATGTTACCAGTTTAGATGCAAAGACAGCTCAACTTTTTTCGGGCAAACTCAGCAATGGGATCATACTTGTTCTTTTTGTAGCTATTGTAGTAGGAGCATTGTATAAAAAGATTGACGTATTTGATGCGTTTGTTGATGGCGCAAAAGGCGGCTTTGAAACAGGCGTACGCATTATTCCATATATCGTTGGAATGCTTGTGGCAATCAGCATGCTGCGTACCAGCGGAACGTTTGATGTAATTATTAATGGAATGAAATCATTGTTTGCAGCGTTAGGTTCCGATACACGGTTTGTTGATGGGCTACCAACTGCTTTAATTAAACCAATGAGCGGAAGCGGAGCAAGAGGAATGATGATTGATACGATGAAGACCTTTGGAGCCGATTCATTTGCCGGAAGGCTTGCATGTATTCTGCAAGGTTCATCTGATACAACATTCTATGTGATTGCTGTTTACTTTGGCTCAGTTGCCATCAAGAACACACGTTATGCCGTTGGAGCCATGTTACTGGCGGATCTTGTGGGCATCATTACATCTATCTTGCTGGCTTATTTATTTTTCGGATCATCATTATAAAAAGAAACAAAACAGGATTTGTATTGTGTTTGCAGCAAAAATGTTAATCCTTGAGCTTTTACACCACCGGCAAAAAGCGGATAAGTGCAAACTTTATCTTCGCAGCCAACAATTGTCTTCCATGAGAAAAGGAATCGTTTTTATTCTTTCTTTAGTTATACTGTTTTCGGCTAAGGCACAAACTCCGCAACCAATGAACAGTGCGGAAATTTTGCTTTCACTTAAAAAGCTAAAAGTCATTGGCAGTGTACTCTACGTAGCCGCTCACCCCGACGATGAGAATACAAGACTCCTGGCTTATTTCAGCAAAGAACGTTTATACCGCACCGGTTATTTAAGTATGACAAGAGGTGATGGCGGGCAAAACCTCATTGGTGATGAGCAGGGAATTGAACTTGGACTTATCCGCACGCAGGAACTATTGGCTGCACGACGTATTGATGGCGCTGAACAATTTTTTACTCGTGCTTACGATTTTGGTTTTTCGAAAACGACAGAAGAAGCATTAAGTATTTGGGACAAAGAAAAAATATTAAGTGATGTGGTGTGGGTGATACGCAAGTTTCAACCCGATGTGATCATTACACGTTTCCCACCTGATAACAGGGCAGGACATGGTCATCATTCCGCTTCGGCTGTACTTGCCCGTGAGGCCTTTGATGCAGCAGCTGATCCCAACCGGTTTCCTGAACAATTCAAATATGGTGTGAAGCCATGGAAAACAAAACACATTTTCTGGAACACATTCAATTTTGGCGGAAACAACACTACGTCAAATGATCAATTGAAATTAGATGTAGGCGCTTTTAATCCATTGCTGGGTAAAGGCTATGGCGAAATTGCCAGTGAAAGCAGGAGCATGCATAAGAGCCAGGGATTTGGAGTGCCGAGTCAGCGTGGTTCATCAACAGAATTCTTTACACTCAGTGCAGGTGAACCGGTGCAACAAGATCTTGCAGAAGGAATTATTAACGACTGGAGCAGGTTTGAAGGCGGCGCAGCCATCAATACAATGATCGATCAGATGGTAGCGAACTATTCATATCAGAATCCGTCAGCATCTGTTAAATCGTTGGTTGAATTGTACAACGCCATTGAAAAAATTAATGATGGCGACTGGAAAGTAAAAAAACTCAACGAAGTAAAAGCATTGATTGAAGCATGTGCAGGTTTATGGATGGAAGCAAGTACCAGCCAGGAGCATATTGTAACAGGCGATAGTTTGCGTGTAAATTTTAATGTGATCAATCGCACAAATATTCCTGTGTTGTTAAAGCGTGTTAAGCTCGATAGTAGTTTATTATTAGCCAGCCGTGATAGTTTGAAATCAAAAGTGAGTTGGTATGATGAAGCATTAAAAAAGGAAATGACTGAGCAAGCTTACTTTGTCGATTCAACATTTGACAAACAACTCACGCCAAATCAAAATATAAACTTTGCACGACGCATCCTGGTGAAACGACAAGTGACCGAACCATACTGGATCGAAAAACCCATGAGCACCGGAAGTTTTACGGTAGATGATCAACGAAACATTGGATTGGCAGAAAACTCCTCATCCTATTCAGCTGTATTTCATATTTCAGTTTATGGCAAAGATTTTTCCTTTGTCAAACCGGTGATGTATAAACATACCGATCCTGTAAAAGGCGAGTTGTATGAAAAACTAATAGTGTATCCACCTGCATTGATCAAGGCAGGTAATTCACTTCTGTTATTTAAAGACACAGCATCAAAACAAATCAGCTTTTCATTTATACCACAGGCAACTATCAACACTAAAGGAACTGTTTCCATTAACAGTGGTAATGGATGGAAAGTAAATCCCGACAATGGGAAGTTTGAATTCGTTAAAGGGAATGATTATCTTTTGAATATTAAAGTACGACCAGAAAAATTCAGCAATGGCTTATCAGGATTTGTGCAGCCAAACTATTCATCAGGTGTTTCATTCATTAACAAGCAACGTGTACGTAAAATTCAATACGATCATATTCCGGTGATCACTTATTTCCCCGATGCGGTGACAAAAGTGGTGACAGCTGATGTGAAGATAGTAGGCAAGAAGATCGGTTATATTAATGGAGCCGGTGATTTTCTTCCATATAGTTTGCAGCAATTAGGCTACACCGTTGATATTCTTTCAGAAGATAAAGTAACGTATGCCAACCTGAAGCAATACGATGCTGTTGTAACAGGTATCCGAGCATATAATATTCATGAATGGTTAAGTAATGCATACGATGATTTGATGCAATATGTGAAAGAAGGTGGAGTATTGATGGTGCAGTATAACACGAGCAATCAGTTGGGGCAGTTGCGTTCGAAAATATCTCCGTATCCGTTTGTTATTTCGAGGAATCGTGTAACGGAGGAAAATGCAAAAGTGAATTTCCTTGCGCCAAATCATGTTGTAATGAATTATCCAAACAAGATCACAGAAAAAGATTTTGATGGGTGGGTCCAGGAGCGTAGCGTGTACGAAGCAGATAATATTGATGCTAAGTTTACATCTCTTTTTGGCATGAACGATGCGGATGAGCCACAGCGTAGCGGAAGTTTGATCGTTGCTGATTATGGCAAAGGAAGATTTGTGTATTCGGCATTGGCGTTCTTTCGCCAACTTCCCGCAGGCGTGACAGGTTCATACAGGTTAATCGCTAACTTGCTGGCGAAGCCAAAGAATTAAAAACAATTATTAGGTAGATAAGTAAAATAAATGAGTACAAAGAAACAAGCAGGAATCGAACGTACATTATTAGTAGGATTAGGGCTTGGTTTGCTGATCGGTTTCATCAGCAAACGAATCGCTTATGGTCTGTTGCTGGGTATTGGTATTGCATTGTTTATGATGTATTATTTACGTCCACGCAATGATGAAAAGGAATAAATGAACAACTTGTCAAATAAAAACGAATCGGGCTGGAACAGCTGGTACATTGCAGTAGCAGTTGTACTCGTTGTATTGATCATTCTCTTTTATCTCTTCACCCAAAAGTTTGCATGAATTTTCAACTCACTGATTGGATCGTTCTTATTGTAACTCTTTTGGGTGTCATCGTATATGGCGTTTACCGTAGCCGCCATTCTAAAACACTTGAGGGCTATTTTCTCAGCAACAGGCAAATGCCGTGGTGGTTGATCTTACTGAGCATCATGGGCACGCAGGCAAGTGCTGTTACTTTCTTAACTGCACCGGGACAGGCTTATACTGATGGAATGCGTTTTGTGCAGTATTATTTTGGTTTGCCGTTGGCCATGATCGTGGTGTGTATTGTGTTCGTCCCCGTATTCCATAAACTCAAATTGTTTACTGCATACGAGTACCTGGAAAAAAGATTTGATCTCAAAACAAGAACCTTCACTTCATTTCTCTTTTTATTGTCAAGAGGATTAAGTACCGGCATCAGCATATTTGCACCATCACTTGTATTGAGCAGCATGTTGGGCTGGGATATTTATGTCACTAATATTGTAACAGGCGGGTTGTTGATTGTTTATACGGTAACAGGCGGCGCTAAAGCTGTGGCCTACACACAGCAGGTGCAGTTCATTATTATATATGCAGCAATGTTCATTGCAGGTTACTATGCTATCACCTCATTACCTGAAGGATTAGGATTTACAGATGCATTGCATGTGGCTGGCAAAGGAGGTAAACTCAACGTAATAACAACAGGTGTTACCGAAGATGGTTTCGATTGGAAAGACCGTTACAATATCTGGAGTGGTGTAATTGGAGGTTTCTTTTTAGCGTTGAGTTATTTTGGAACAGATCAAAGCCAGGTTGGTCGTTACTTAACGGCAAAGGATACACGTGAAAGCCGTTTGGGATTGTTGATGAATGGCTTCGTAAAAGTGCCGTTGCAATTTTTGATATTGATCATCGGATGTTTACTCTTTGCATATTATTCATTTTTTAAAGCACCTGCCTTTTTTAATAAAACACAGGAAGCGGTGGTGCTGAAAAGCAGTTATGCCAACGAATATAAAGAAGCCAGCAATTATTATGATCAGTTGCAGGAACAGAAAAAAACAGTTGCAATTGCGTTGACCAATGCAAGAAAGGCCAACCAGGAGGCAGAAGTTGAATTAGCAAGAACGGAGCTACAGGAAATTGAAACAAAGGGGAAAGTCATCAGGACAGAAATGAAAACCCTGATCAAAAGAGCTGATCCCAATGCCGATACGAACGATACCAATTATATTTTTCTGCGTTTTGTTGGCGATGTGTTGCCAACCGGATTAGTGGGCCTGATCATTGCTATTATTTTTCTTGCAGCATGGGGTAGTATTGCAGCTGCGTTGAATTCTCTTGCATCGTGCACCATGTGCGATTTTCACCAGAAGTTTTCAAAGAAGCCATTAACAGAAAGAGAAGAATATCGCTGGGGTAAGATCTATACTTTGCTCTGGGGAATCTTCTGCATGATCATCGCTTTTTTTGCTTACAACCTCGGCAACAGTTTAATTGAAGCTGTAAATATTCTTGGCAGTTGGTTCTATGGTACGATACTTGGTATCTTCCTCGTGGCTTTTTATCTGAAGCAGGTAAAGGGTAATGCGGTATTCATTGCAGCAATTATCTCTGAAGTGATTGTTATAAGTGTGTATTATCTCGATATTATTTCTTTCCTGTGGCTGAATGTAATTGGTGCAGTGGCTGTTGTGCTGCTGTCGATTATCATTCAAACTTTAACAGGTAGAGAAAAGGCCTGATTACTTAAATGACATTATTTTTGCGCCATGAAGAATAAGTTTTTGATCGTTGCATCGGTTTTCTTTTTTTCAATTTTAGGCAGCCGCTGTGGTGGGGCAGATTGTGCAAGAACAGATTGTGGAAATCCTATTCTGCCTTTATTCTCCTTCCGTTTGGTTGGAAGTACAGGTAATGATCTTATTGGTGGTGTGAAAAAACGTTATGATTCAGCCAATGTAAAGATCCTTGCCAAGCGAACAAGCAGTGGTGCAGTTGAAAACATCAAACGTTCATTCCAGGTGATTGCTGATACCAATTATATCACCGGTTTTTCTGTGAATAAAGATTTTTCAATCTATTACCTTTCTTTGAACAATACTATTACCGATTCACTTCTTTTTGGTTATAATACAAGACAAACTGAGTGTTGCGATAAGAGTTATTTTTCGCTTAACAAATTCAATGCAGCTGATCTTACTCCTCCGTTGGCGTTACCACAGAACAGTTACCCGATTGTGAAATAAAAAATGTTATCTCATAAAAAAACCTCACAGAATGCTGTGAGGTTTTTTTGTTTAGAAGAAGAAACCTTATTTCATATCTTTTTGAAGCTTTTCATTCAAAGCTACATAATCATCATTCTTTGCTTCTTTCGCCAATTCAATCGACTTGTTTGAAACAGCAATCGCTTCAGCTTTTTTACCAAGCTTAGCTAATGTGCTTGCTTTTTGGTAATAAACCCAGAATGCTTTTGGATTTTGCTCAATCGCTTTATCGAACCAAACAATTGCCTGGTTCAGGTCTTTGCCATTGTTTGCATAATAAGAAGCGGCAGCAAAATATGGGCGACTATCCGATTTCATAATGGTTTCGATCTGTTTCATTACTTTGCCATCAACATCAGTTGTGATTGGGAAAGACACTAATGTTTTATCCCATGCCATCATTAATTCGCAACCATTGTCTTTGATGTTTTCAAACGAAATACCAAATGTTTCAAAGCTCCATGGGAGTTGCATTGGTTTCGCTTTTACTCGCACTACATCCATATCCTGCTTGTAAGCAGACGGTGAAGTAACATCAGTTTGTTTTGTGATGATGATGGTCCATTCGTTTGCAGAAGGGATCGATAATAAACCGTATTTGCCGGCAGGAACTTTTGTGCCGCCAATGATTACTTCATCAGTAAAGGTTAGGGTTGTGGCATTATTGGCCCCTGTGCGCCATACTTTATCAAAAGGAACAAGATCGCCGAAAATTTTACGTCCTTTCATGTTCGGACGGCTATAGGATAGCTCAACTGTTCCCAAACCGAGTTCCTGTTTAACTGTTTGTGTTGTGGAAGGTTGTGGTGTTCTTAATTGCTGTGCTTCTGCCATTACAAGTGCGCCCATACAAAAGGCAACGAGAAGTAACTTTTTCATGTGTAATTTTTTATTGTGTTTTGGTCACATGTTATTCGCCATGAGATTTATTCATTAAAAAAATATATGGCTCATTTCATATAACAATAATATTTAGGACGCAAAGGTAGGGAGTTGCACGAAAGCCGGAAGAAGTATTGATAAATTGCCGAAAATCAAAATTGAACGGTAAACCGTGCCCGTTCTTTCTTACCTGTTTTTGATTTCCATTTCGGCCCTTCTTTGATAAGGCGGATGGCCTCGGTGTTGCAGGTGCTGCAGTTGGAACGTTCCACTTTTACATTGGCAATACTGCCATCAGGATTTACATCAAATGACAGCTCCACTTCCTTTTGTAATTGGGTTTCGCTGAACCTGCGCTTATCATTGATATCGGGCGTGCGGAGATTATTGAGTACATAGGTTGAATATTTGTCCCATCCATCAGCTGGTTCACTTTCCATCTCTGTTACTTCTTCTTTCATGATCGAATTGCGGTTGCGACTGCGTTCAAACAATTGATCACGGGTAGGAGCGCCTGCTGTAACTGCTTCATCTTTCAATACAATTTTTTGTTGCTGGTTATTGCGCAGCAACACATTTGCATTACTGTAACCTACCGATCTTGTTTCAATGGATATAACAGAATCGGCAGCTATCATAGTGAAATTACCCTTTGCATCAGCATAGGTTCCAACACGGCTTTTTACTTCTGTAATATTTGCAAAGGGCAGGGGATTGTTATTTTCATCAACTACTACACCGGTAAACTTATTGAGCGTTGGTAATTTTGTTTTTGCTTTCGTTTCATTGGTTGCATAATCAAAAGTCTGCTGTTTTTTTTCAAGCGCAGCTGCAGGTTTCGGAGAACTTGGCGCAATAACAACTTCACTTAAAACCGGCGGAGCGGCTGCGGGCTCTGTTATTGCAACATCACTTCGTTCTTCTGCTAAAGCAACATTGTCTTTTGTTGACGTTCTTTTCTTCAGTGGTAAAACTTTTGGAGTAGTGGCAATTTCTTGTATAGGTTTGGATTCATTGATTGCAACTGTAGTTGAATCAACAACCGTTTCTTTTATCACAGGTACGGTGTCTTCCGTTTTTTGTTCTTTTATAGCAACTGTTTCAGAAGTTGGGGCTTGATTTTGATTTCGATAAAACAATACAGTTGTCAACACAATAACAACACCTGCAGCCACGCTCATCCACGGACGGAAGAAACCGGTGATCACTTTCCCGTTTTCTTTTTTAGGATTGAGTTTTGTTTTTAACTCAGCAATATCAGCATCAATATCCCTTTTGCCAAGTACAGGTTGATAACCATCCACTGCATCTGCCAGCATAGGATCATCCATCATGGCCCGTTCAAAGGCGTGCATTTCTGCAGCATTCATTTGCCTGTTGAGGTAGCGTTCAATATCGTGTGCGTTGTAGTTGATCTTTTACTTTTTACTGCTGATTAAATAGTATCGGCTGCATTTTTCTCCATACAAAGTTTCAAATTTCTTCGCCCATTCTGTATATAACTTCTCACTTTATTCCATTCAATGCCGGTTTGCTCGGTTATCTCGTTATAACATTTCCCTTGCAGGTAAAACAAAGAAACACAGGTTTTTTGTTCTGCCGGCAGTTGCTCAAGGCATTTTTCCATGCTGGTGAGCTGTTCTTCCTTTTGCTCTACGGCTTCTGGATGCATTAATTCGCCGCTTTGCATAAACGTTTCAGGAATTTCTACCGTGTGATGACCTTTTTCTTTGCGCAGTTGCATGAGGCAATGGTTGCGGCTGAGCGTGTATAACCAGCTTTTAAAATTACTCACTTCATGCTGCTTCAGTTTGGCAATCAGCTCTTCATATATGTTGATCACTGCATCTTTGGCCGCTTCCGGGTCTTTCAGATACTTGAGGCAAATACCATAGATCAGGTCCATATATCGCTGGTAGAGATTACTGAGCACATTCAAATCAGCATTCGTCCGGTACAGTTGTACCAGCTCTGCGTCAGTTAATGTGGTTTCATCTTTTGCCTTTATAAATGCCAAGCCAAACAGGTTGAGGCGGGAA
Source organism: Lacibacter sp. H375 (assembly GCF_037892425.1). Classification (NCBI taxonomy): domain Bacteria; kingdom Pseudomonadati; phylum Bacteroidota; class Chitinophagia; order Chitinophagales; family Chitinophagaceae; genus Lacibacter; species Lacibacter aquaticus. Next base: position 4,306,777 of record NZ_JBBKTT010000001.1, on the reverse strand, counting down.
GTTAGGTAAAAATATTTTTTGGAGTTGTTGTGTAATTCTAAAAATGGTTGCATCCTATTTCCAAATCTTAACTTATGCGTTACATATTCACCACACTCGTTTTTATTGCTGCTATGTTCAGCACTGCATTTTATGAACCTGTACTTGTTACCGGTAAAGTAACAGACGACACCGGTGCTGCATTAGCTGGTGTTGCAGTTACAGAGAAAGGACAAAAGAATGGAACCGCTACTGATGCCAACGGAAGTTTCAGTATAAAAGTGGCATCGGCAAAAAGCACACTCTTGTTTCAGTATGTTGGCTACGAAACAGAGGAAGTGAAATTGAATAACCAGCAGACTGTAAGTGTTAAATTAAAACCATCAATACAAAAACTGGAAGAAGTGGTGGTGATTGGTTATGGAACACAAAAGAAAAAGATGGTAACTCAGAATGCACCTTCAGCAATATATGGTTATAGTCTCCCTTCCAATGCGATCCAGGGAAGAGTAGCCGGGGTATCTGTTCATAGCGATGAAGCTTTCAATACAGAAGACTATGATGGCATTACGGAAAACCGTTTTCGTAAGGTAACAGATGAGCCGCTTTCTACTTTCTCTATTGATGTGGATGGTGCTTCATACAGCAATGTTCGTCGAATGATCAATTACGGACAAATGCCTGTTGAAGGTGCGGTGCGTGTTGAAGAGTTCATCAATTATTTCAAGTATAAATATCCGCAGCCAACAGGTAACGATCCCTTCAGTATCAATACTGAAATGAGTGTATGCCCATGGAACAAAGATCATAAACTGGTGATGGTTGGTTTGCAGGGAAAAGAAATTGCTACAACAAATCTTCCTCCATCAAATCTTGTTTTTCTGATTGATGTAAGCGGATCAATGAGTGGTGAAAACAGGTTGCCACTTGTAAAAGCTTCGTTGAAATTATTGGTCGATCAGTTGCGTGAACAGGATCATGTGGCAATAGTAGTGTATGCAGGTGCTGCAGGTTTGGTATTGCCATCAACAAGCGGAATGAATAAAGAAAAAATTATGGCTGCCATTGATAAATTGGAAGCTGGTGGTTCTACTGCAGGTGGCGCAGGTATTAAACTTGCTTACAATGTGGCGAAAGAACAAATCAAAAAAGGCGGCAACAACCGTGTGATCCTTTGCACCGATGGCGATTTTAATGTGGGTATGAGCAGCGATGATGCCATGGAACGCTTGATTGAAGAAGAACGAAAGAGCGGTGTGTTTTTAACGGTGCTTGGTTATGGCATGGGTAATTACAAAGACAATAAAATGCAGAAGCTGGCCAATAAAGGCAATGGCAATCATGCTTACATCGATGGAATGAATGAAGCAAAGAAAGTATTGGTGAATGAATTTGGCGGCACCATGTTCACCATTGCAAAAGATGTAAAACTGCAGGTTGAATTTAATCCGGCATTGGTGCAGGCATATCGCTTGGTTGGTTACGAAAACCGTTTACTCAACAAAGAAGATTTCAACAACGATAAAAAAGATGCAGGTGAATTAGGAAGTGGTCATACTGTTACGGCTTTGTATGAAATTATTCCGGTTGGTGTTGAAAGTGATTTTATTGAAGATGTGGATGAATTGAAATACCAACAACCTTTAAAGAATAAAAAGAGTGGTTTGAAGAATGAGATCATGACCATTAAGTTCCGCTATAAAGAACCTGATGGAAATGAAAGTAAACTCATCGTTCATCCTTTGCTCGATGAAAAAATACCATTTGAAAAAACATCAGAAAACTTCCGGTTTGCCACTGCTGTTGCGCAGTTTGGTATGCTGCTGCGCAACTCTGAATTTAAAGGCAATGCAACCTATGATAAAGTGATCCGCCAGGCAAATGCTGCAATTGGTACTGATAAAGAAGGCTACCGTACTGAGTTTATCAAGCTTGTACAGAATGTACAATCACTGGTAAAGAAACATACCAAGCGTGATGAAAGTGTAGTGATCGATTAAATGCATCACCGGGTCAGGCCGCTTTGAGCGGCCCGACCCTAACAATAAACCAATTCTTCAACTTCAAACTAAACTGCTATGAGCGAAAAATTATACCTAAGCATTGCCGGTCCCTGTCATGAAGATTGGAACAGGATGACGCCGGTTGAACAGGGACGGTTCTGTTCTTCCTGTCAAAAGAATGTGGTGGATTTTACAACGCAAACAGATGAAGAGATCATTTCCTTCTTTAACAACTACAACGGAAGTGCTTGTGGTCGTTTTACAGATGATCAATTAGGCAGACAAATCCAACAAATAGAATTAAAACCAGCTTCCGCTTTTTTGAAATACGCAGCGGGTTTGTTGTTGCCTGCATTTTTGTTAGCAACAAAAGCTAAGGGGCAGTTTAAAGAACATTTACAAAAACAGGTTTCAAAACAAAGCACAAACCAAATTTGTAAACCAACTTCTGTGATAGGGAGCGATCAGGTTATTGTACTTGGGGGGTATAGCCCATCATGGCAGCAAAAAAGTTTATTTGTACGAGGAAGTGTAGTTGATGAAATAACAAAGGAACCGCTGGCAGGTGTTTCTATCATGATCAGAGGAACAAACCAGGGAGTTGTTACAGATGCAAATGGAAATTATACAATTCATCTCCCTTCCAAAAAAGCGGTGTTGCAATACAGCAGCATTGGTTATGAAATGAAAGAAATAAAAGGCAGTGCGTTGAATAGGACGAATGATGTTGTTGTGAAAATGAAACCAGGTGCAACAGGTTTGTTAGGTGATGTGATCGTTGTTGGATATCAAACCAGAAGAATGGGTGGGATGACCGGTATGATGTCAATAATAACACGTAGCAAATTCTCTATTCTTGACAACTTGCTTCCTTCTAAAGTAAAAATTTATCCAAATCCTGTTGCCGCATCAGGTACCATCAATGTTTCATTCCCCAATGTAAAACCTGGTCTTTATCAACTACGATTGTTGAGTGCTACGGGTCAACTGTTTTACAGTTTTCAAAAACAGATCAGCGGAAGAGGTGAAACAGAGCAAATACATTTAAACGGCAGAACTCTGCCGGGTATATACATTGTTCAGGTGACAGATGAACAAAAGAAACTTCTTCATAGCAGTAAAATTGTAATTCAATAAACAGCAACGAAAGAACACTTATAAAACGGGCCGCTTTAGCGGCCTTTTTTCTTTTCCACAAAAAATAAGTTTGGTTTGATATTTGCTTTTTAGAGAATAATTCCCGCAAATCCTTTTTGTTGAACGGTTTACCCCTGAAATGATCTGTAGCAATGAAACTTACATAAAGGAGAATTTATTATGAATTTTTATGTGATACCCGGAACAATCTATTCCTTAAACACACCTGAATTATTTTTAACAATCCTTCTGGCATTGGCAACTGGTTATGTGTCGAAACTATTGTTCGATAAATACAGTTTAAAGTCAGGTTCAAACGAAACAGAGGAGTTGCAGCTTGAATTAGAAACATTGCAGAATAAATTTAGTTCAGAAATATTACGCAAAGAAGAGGCAGAATTGATGTTGCAGGATGAATTGAAAGCAGCAGAAAAAAGACATATGGAACTGCAGGTGCAGTACGCAAAAGCGTTAACTCATATTGAGCAGCTTCGGCAAGGCAATGTCGTTGAAGGAGACGATGTTGAAACAGAAGCAGGCCAACAAATATTACAAAATCTTCAGGATAAAATTGCAAGGCAGGAGCGTAGCTTACTTGAACTTGAACAACAATTACGTAATACCGAGCAGGAAAAACTTCATGTAAACGAAGCTTACGAGCAATTAAGGGAGAACCACAGCTCAAAGGAGTTGATGGTGGAGCAGTTTAACCACGATAAAATAAAGTTTGAAGAACAACTGCAGGAACAACTGGCTGAAGCTGAAAAACTAAAAAAGCAGTTTGGTATTGAACTGTCGGAAGCAAGATTGCAGGTTGAACAATTACAGCAACAGGTGTTGCTTGCTAAAACAACCGAACGGGAAAAGTCATTGGAAGATGAAATAGAACGCTTGAAACAACAGTTAAATGCCGTTGAAGGAACAAAAAATATAAGTGAAGATATTCTTGTGCAAAAGGCTGGTATTACTGCCACCCGCATACATGCAACACAGGTAGCCGAAAAAGTAGAGGAATTCAGAGATCATTTAACTGCTATTCTTCGTGATACCTATTCGTATGAACAATTGCTTGCAAGCAATGAACGGTTAAATGAAAATATTACCAGGCTGCAACAGGAAAAGAGAATGGTTGAAGAAGATATTTTAGAACTACAACAAATAGCAAAGGAGAAGCAGGACCTGGAAGAACAATTCCGGTCGGTACACTCTTCACTTGAGCAAAAGGAAACAGAATGGAAAGAAAGATCACAGGCGTTTGAATCATCGCTTAGGCTATTAGATAAGCAAGTACACGAAAAAGAACAGACAATCGCTGAATTCATTCGGGAAAGAGATGAACTCTCTTTACAAATTGAATTATTACAACACAAACTTGATGAACGTGAACAGCTGTCGAAAGAAATGATCCTGGCCATGAAAGACATTGAAACAAGATTCGGTCATTTCAATCATGCTACAGCAGAAGCCGCCATAGTAAATGGCGAAGGCGAAATGCAGTACCGGTAAGATTTTCTGATATCCCTTAATGATAAATATGTTGTTATTCAATACCGCTGAAATTTCAAAAGCGCTGCAAGACAAGTTAGGAGAAGAAGTGATCAGTTTGGCATCCCTGCAGGCAGCAGGCAGAGATGCCATTTTTATTCATCCTTCCTCTCAATTACAAGTATTTAATTTTCTTTTTTACGAAAGGCAATGGCGCTTCGACAGGTTGCATGATATGATCCTCATCTTTGAACCGGGAACTATCGCCAACAGTTACAGGATGCAGTTTCAACTGGGAAGCCGTTACTATGCTAACAGGTTGGATATATCTATTCCGTTCACCTTACAAAACAGTAAGCTTTATTCTATGAAGCATTTGTATAGTTCTGCAACAAAGTTTGAAAAATTAATGACTGAAATACACGGTATTGAATTTAAGCATCGCTCAACAGCTGTTGAACGTTTAAGGCAGCAGGTGAAAAGTTTAATGATGTTCTTCCCGGTTTAACGGTTGGTATTACTTGTTTTTCTCTTTATTGATAATACTAAGCAAGCCGTTTACGGGTTTGTCAAGCGATAGCTCCCAGAACATGATTCCGCCCAGCTTCTTTTGTTTTACATACTTCACTTTTCCCGCAACAGATTCTTCATCGTCAAATGTTGCAAATGTATTTGTGCGTTTATTGTAAGCATACGGAGCATTCGCAATGCTATCCCTGTAATACACAAAGCCACTGTCTTTATTTAAACGTTGATTAAACTGGCTGAATGAAATGAAATGTTTAAAATTTCCGTGTTGATACAAACCATTGTTTACATCTTTCACATTTTCCCAGGTGCGTGCATAAAATGCAGCACCGACAATTATTTTTTGCAAGGGTACATTGATAGATTCAAAATACCTGACGGCATTATCAGCTGATTGCTTCTGTGTGTTATTTGAATAGAGTGGCGTATGATGACCGGTGACTGTACTGAAACCACTTACAAGATCGTAACTCATCAGGTTTACATAATTGATCACGGGCATTACTTCTTTCCAGTCGATCGATTCCTCTAAAAATTTATCAAAACCGCCCGCTGCAAAACTGATAATTGCTTTTTTGCCTAGTGTATTTCGTAGTGCCTGCACCAGCGAAGTGAAATTGGCTTTATCTTCTTTTTTATAAGCATGACCGGGATGACCTTCAATAGCAGGGTATTCCCAATCAAGATCAATTCCATCAGCTTTAAAAAACTCTAATAATTGTTTTACGGATAATGCAAATTCGTTTCTTCCTTCAACAGTTGAAAAAACATCAGAACAAGGTGCACAACCTCCCCAGCCACCAAGTGATAAAAGTACTTTTAGTTTTGGGTTGCGTTGTTTCAACGATACCAGTTTTTGAATTCTGCCTGTGTCTCTTGCATTGCTGATATGCAAACGGTTTCCTTTCAAATGTCCGAATGAAAAAATGATCTGTGTGAGTTCTTCAACTTTGTATTTGTCGATGGCATCGCTACCTCCTGAGTAATAGGCAATCACTTCCATATTTGCAGCACGTTGATTTTGTGCAACACAAATTGTGATAGACATTGAGAGTAGCATGAGTATTCTGCAAATACGTTGTATCATATTGCTAAATATAATTACAACACATCAGGAATCCAAAGAAACAGATTTGAACGGTTGATTATTTTTTGCCAAATCCTGGATGATATTTCTCCAACGTTTTGCGAAGATATTCCCTGTCGAGATGAGTATAAATTTCAGTGGTGGTAATACTTTCGTGTCCCAGCATTTCCTGCACTGCACGCAGATCGGCACCGCCTTCTACAAGGTGTGTGGCAAATGAATGACGGAAGGTATGTGGTGAAATGTTTTTTGTAATACCTGCCTGAGCTGCCAGTTGTTTTATGATGAGGAAGATCATGACTCTAGTTAACTCACTGCCATACCTGTTGAGAAAAACAAAATCGTCTTTTCCTTTTTTCGGCTGCACGTGTACACGTATATTATTTACATAGATGGTTATGTACTTAATAGCGCTGCTGCCAATCGGCACCAGGCGTTCTTTATCACCTTTACCAATCACACGAATGAAACCTACATCAAGATGAAGATTGGAAAGTTTCAGATTCACTACTTCACTTACACGTAAACCACAACTGTACATGGTTTCAAGAATGGCTTTGTTGCGGCCACCTTCAGGTTTGCTGAGATCGATCTTGTTGATCATGCTTTCGATCTCTTCATAACTCAATGTATCGGGTAAACTTCGTTTCAGCTTCGGTGCTTCAAGTAAAGCTGTGGGGTCGGTTGTGCTGATCTGTTCCAGCAAACAGTATTTATAGAATTGCCGAAGTCCGGAGATGATCCTTGCCTGGCTGCCCGGACTCATACCCAACTCAGCGATCCATTTAATGAACTGCTGCAGATCTTTCAACAAAAGTTCAGATGGGTTCTTTAGATCACTTGTTGATTGCAGGTACTGCGTAAGCATCTCCACATCATGCAGGTAAGCTTCCACCGAGTTTTCACTCAGCGAACGTTCAAGTTGCAGGTAAGCTTTAAATCCTTTCTTATACGGATCCCACATAATACTAACACGATTGAAGTTTGGAAGGTAAGAAGTTTTTGATTTTAGATTTTCGATTGCCAATTAACTTGTGGCAATTGCCTATTCCTCCTTTGCTTATTGTCAATTGCCAATTGCTCATTATATTCGCTGCTTACTAATCAATTCTGGTATGCAATCGTCGAAACCCATGCATCTTCCTTTCTTCAAACGTTTAATGAATACTAACCGTCGCCGTTTCCGTTATTTTCTTACCCGTTTGGAAACAGTAAAGCCAAAAGGCGTTGATAAAATAGCAAAGGAAATGGATAAGGAAGTGTGGGCTGAAACAGATTGCCTTTCATGTGCAAATTGCTGCAAAACCATGACGCCTACTTTTACCAAGCAGGATATTAAACGCATCTCTGCTCACTTCGATCAAACACCGGAAGAGTTTACTGCAAAGTGGTTGTACAAAGAACGCAGCACAGGTGATATGATGAATAAAAAACAACCTTGCCAGTTCCTCAACTTAACCGATAACAAGTGCTCTATTTACGAGATACGTCCTGTTGATTGTGCTACGTTTCCTCATCACACCAAAAAGAATTTTACAGAGTGGGTGCATGTGTACAAACAAAATGTAGAGTATTGCCCTGCTACTTATAAGTTAGTGGAGAAGATGATGGAGAAGATAGGGAAGGTTTAACCGCAGGGTTGATTTTAGATAGCTGATTTAGGATTTCCTTTAACGGTGAGTTCTAAGCCTTGTTACTTGAATCTTGTGCCTTGTTTCTTGCCAACTCATACACCATTACTTCATCACCCTCGTGATCCATTGTGGTCATAAACGTAAACCCGCATTTCAACAATACTTTTTGTGAACCGATATTTTCAGCAACTGTCAATGCCTGCACTTTACCATTTGGAATTGTGCTGAATACATAATCAAACGAAGCCTTTACCAACTCTGTTGCTAATCCTTGTCCATGAAAAGGTTTCAGCAATGCATAACCAAGATGAATATTTTCGCTGTTGTCGATTGACAGGAGTGAGAAGGAGCCGGCAAAACTGTTATCATCTTTTGTAAACACAGCAAATCGTCCAAGCCCGGGATGATCGTTATAAAATTTCAGGTTCTCTTCGAGAAACGCATCACTTTGTTCTTTCGTTTTTGGCTCACGGATATACTGCATGATCTCCGCATCGCCATTCAATACAAAGAAAATATCCGCATCATCCTTTGTATAAGGTTGCACGTATAAACGTTCTGATTCGAAGAGGATCATCGTATTTTATTTCGTCGGCACGGCCATGAGGCTGTCAGACGTAAAATGAAAATCAGTTATACTTAAATGGTCTGACGGTTTTCAACAGTACCGACCAACTTAATTCTCTTTATGTATCTCACTCGTAAAGTGAAACTCAATATCTGGATTATTCTGCCGCTCTGTATTTAAGAACCATTCACTCTGCGCCAGGTATACTAAATGCCCGTCTTTATCCGCTGCAATATTGTTTGTTTTAAAACGGGTGAAATCATCCAGCTTTTTTTGATCCTTGCTGGTGATCCAGCAGGCTTTGTAGTAAGGCATTGCCCTGAACTCAGCACTGGCACCATATTCCTGCAGCAAACGATATTGAATTACTTCAAACTGAAGTTCGCCCACACAACCAATGATCTTTTTATTGCCGCCAAACTGTGTGAATAACTGTGCAACACCTTCATCTGTCAACTGCATCAAACCTTTCTCCAGCTGCTTTGTCTTCATCGGATCTTTATTCACTACTTCTTTAAATAATTCCGGAGAGAACGAAGGAATACCAGTGAAGTAAAAATTTTCTCCTTCAGTTAGGGTATCACCAATTTTAAAGTTACCCGTATCAAATAAACCAACTACATCGCCCGGAAAAGCTTCTTCAATGACATCTTTCTGCCTTGCCATGAACGAATAAGGATTGCTGAAACGCACATCCTTATCCATCCGTACATGATGAAAATATTTGTTACGCTCAAATTTGCCACTGCATACACGGAGAAATGCAATGCGATCTCTGTGTTTCGGATCAAGGTTGGCGTGGATCTTAAATATAAATCCGCTGAATTTATCTTCCTGCACATCTAAATGACGTGTAGAAGTTTCACGGCTTTGTGGTAATGGAGCAATACGGATGAACGTATCAAGCATTTCCTTCACACCAAAGTTGTTTACAGCACTACCAAAGAAAACAGGTGCTACCTTTCCTTTCAGGTATTGTGCTGTATCAAGGTCACCATATACGCCATCTACCAGCTCCACATCTTCCCGTAATGTCTTCGCATCGATCTCGCCCACTTTTTCATCAAGTATAGTTGCAGACAGATCTTTGATCTCTACCACATCTTCATCACTTGCTTTTGTGTTGGGCGTAAAAAGAACCAATGATTTTTTATCGAGATCGTACACGCCCTTAAATTCTTTACCGCTGTTGATTGGCCATGTCATGGGGTGAAGATGAAGATTCAGTTCTTTCTCCACTTCTTCCAGCAGATCAAAACGGTTCTTTCCATCACGATCCATTTTGTTGATAAATACGATCACCGGAGTATCACGCATGCGACACACTTCCATCAAACGACGGGTTTGATCTTCCACACCATTCACACTATCGATCACAAGAATAACACTGTCAACAGCTGTAAGCGTACGATAAGTATCTTCTGCAAAGTCCTTGTGACCGGGAGTATCTAAGAGATTAATGAGAATGCCGTTGTATTCAAAGGTCATTACCGATGTAGCCACTGAGATACCACGCTGCCGTTCGATTTCCATAAAATCACTCGTTGCGTGTTTCTTAATCTTATTGCTTTTTACGGCACCCGCCACCTGGATAGCGCCACCAAACAAGAGCAACTTCTCTGTAAGCGTTGTTTTACCGGCATCCGGGTGAGAGATGATGGCGAATGTGCGGCGGCGATTGATTTCGTTTGTAAATTTCATGTCGAAGTTCATGGTTCATAGTTCATGGGTAATAGGGTCGTTTAAGACTATTAACTATGAACTATCGGCCTTTTTAAGCCCGCAAAGGTAAGCCGCCAAGCGCTTCCATTTGTAACAATTTTCTTTGTGCATCGACAAATCAGTATAAATTTGGGTATGCGTAAAACCTTCGAAATTTTCTGGAACAGCCTCCTGTTTGCCACTCAGGAGTTACGGAAGAACAAACTGCGGACTTTTTTAAGCCTGTTGGGTATTACGTTTGGTATTTTTTGCATCATCAGTGTAATGGCAACGGTGGGCAGTCTTGAAAGCAGTATTAAAAGCGAATTCAAGTCGTTTGGTAATAACACCATTTATGTACAGAAATGGCCATGGGGCGGTGGTGGTGAATATCCCTGGTGGAAATATGTAAACCGGCCTAATGCAAAGTTCAAAGAAATGGCCCCTGTAAAACAGCGGATGTCCCTGGCGTCTAATGTGGCCTATACTTATTTTAACTCCTCTTCTATTGATTATAAAGATGTATCGCTCCCCACTGTGAGTTGGTACGGAGTAACCGATGAATTCAGCATCATACAACCGGTTGAAATAGGATGGGGACGTTATCTTTCTTCCAATGAATTTGAATACGGTACGGCAAGTGTGGTGATGGGATATAATGTTGCTGAAAAATTGTTTGATAAAGCAGAATATGCTTTGGGAAAGAATGTAGATATCAAAGGCAGGAAAGTAAATGTGGTGGGTATTTTAAAAAAGCAAGGTCAAAACCTCTTGGGCGGTTGGGATTTTGATAACGTGATCATAATTCCTTACCGCTTTGCAAGCCAGATTGGTAATGAAAGCCGCAGCGATGGTTTTATGATTGTGAAAGGAAGAGAAAATGTGCCGACTGAAGATATGAAGAATGAATTGCGTGGTGTAATGCGCAGCGTACGGAAACTCAATCCCAAACAGGAAGATAATTTTGCGTTGAATGATGTGAGCAGCGGTGCTACCCAAATCACTTCTATATTTAACGGGATGACAATTGGCGGTATTGCGATTACGATCCTTTCGTTTATTGTCGGAATTTTTGGTGTAGCCAATATCATGTTCGTAACTGTTCGTGAACGTACCAGCATTATTGGTTTGAAGAAAGCTATTGGCGCCAAACGCAGAACTATTCTTGCAGAGTTCCTGATGGAGAGTGCGTTCCTTTGTGTGCTGGGCGGTATCATTGGGTTAGCGCTGGTATTCGGATTGACATTTCTTCTTTCAGCTGTATTTAAATTCAAAGTATTTATCTCTATTGGTTTATTTCTGGGTGCTGTCGCAGTTTGTATTCTTACAGGGATACTGGCAGGGATTATTCCTGCATTTATTGCTGCAAAAATGGATCCTGTAGTAGCGATACGTAGTAAATAAAAAATGAATAATGAGAAATGACAAAGGGCAGTTGCTGTACTTTTGCATTTCTGATTTTTAATTCCTAATTCTTCATTCCTGTTTTGATCAATATTCTCGCTATCGAATCTTCCTGCGACGAAACATCGGCTTCTGTTTGCCGTGACGGGGTTATCCTTTCCAATATAATTGCTACGCAGGTTGTACATGAACAATATGGTGGAGTGGTGCCAGAGCTTGCTAGCCGGGCACATATGCAGAACATTGTACCCGTTGTTGATGAGGCGTTGAAGAAAGCAGGAATAGAGAAAACAGAACTGAATGCTGTTGCATTTACACAAGCACCGGGATTGATCGGTTCTTTATTAGTTGGCGCACAGTTTGCAAAATCGTTATCACTTGCATTGGATATTCCGTTGATTGCAGTGCATCATATGCAGGCGCATGTGTTGGCGAACTTAATTCCCAAAGAAAAACCTTCTTTTCCCTTTCTATGTTTAACAGTAAGTGGCGGGCATACTCAAATTGTGTTATGCGAAAGCGCTACGAAAATGAAAGTGCTTGGCGAAACAATTGATGATGCAGCGGGCGAAGCATTTGATAAAACAGCAAAGTTACTGGGACTTCCTTATCCGGGCGGCCCATTGATCGATAAATATGCACAGCTTGGTAATCCTGATCGGTTTAAATTTCCTGAACCGCAAATACCTGAACTCAACTTCAGTTTCAGTGGATTGAAAACTTCTATTCTCTATTTCCTTCGTAATGCAGGAGCAAGCCTTGTTTATAAAGAAGAGTTTTTGAAAAGCGAAGCCGAGCAAAAACAATTCATTGCTGATAACCTGAATGACATTTGTGCATCAGTTCAGCAACGCATTGTTTCGATCTTGCTCAACAAACTGAAGAAAGCATCCAAGCAAACAGGCATTACACAAATTTGTTTAGCTGGTGGCGTTAGTGCCAACAGTGGTCTACGAAAAGCATTTACAGAAATGGGCGAGAAGTATCATTGGAAAACGTTTATCCCTTCGATTGAATATTGCACTGATAATGCAGGTATGATTGCTATTACAGCTTATCATAAATTCCTGGCAAATGATTTTGCTTCACTAAGTGTGCAGCCGAGTGCAAGAGCGGAGTGGTAGTTTGTAAGTGTTTAGCAGGTAGTCTTAACTCATCGTTCATTACTCATCACTCTTTCTTCATGCCTAATAATTATTTTCAATTCAAACAATTTATTGTTCAGCAGGAAAAGGCTGCGTTGAAAGTAAGTACTGATAGTTGTTTGTTTGGAGCGTGGGTAGCAAGCAAAGTTGAAAGTGAAAAGTTGAAAGTGAAAAGTGCGTTAGACATTGGTGCAGGAACAGGATTACTGATGTTGATGATTGTACAAAAGTCTGATGTATTGATCGATGGAATTGAAATTGATGAACCATCGTACGATCAGGCGAAAGAAAATATTGAAGTTTCACCCTGGAAAGAACGATTGCAGTTGTTTCATGCAGATGTAAAACAATTCAGTTTTACGAAGAAGTATGATCTTATTATTTCCAATCCGCCTTTTTATGAAGGCGATTTAAAATCAGGTGCTGCAAATCGTAACGTCGCCATGCACGATGAGGGATTGAAACTGGATGAATTAGTGCAAGTAGTTGATTTGAATTTAGCCGACGATGGAAGCTTCGCAGTTTTACTTCCTTATGGACGTTCAGAAAGAATGATAGATTTAGCGAAAGCAACCAATCTTCATCTTCAAACTCATGTGAAGGTAAAGCAATCTGTAAAGCACGGTTATTTTCGTTCGATGTTATGGTTCAGCAGAACGAAAACAGAACCGACTGTCGAAGAACTTGCGATCAAAGATGAAAACAATCAATATACAAATGGATTTGTAAACTTGTTGAAAGATTACTATTTGTATTTATAAATTCGTTTAACCGCCGTCAGGGTTTGCAACTGTTGACGTGGTAGCGTATTTCGTACATCTTACATCGTACATTATTTCACACCCGCATATTCTTTCAGGTAATCATACTCATCTGTTAATACACCTGCTTTCAACATCGTTGCACGATTTAATATTGTAGAGCCGCCTTTTACCAGATCTTCCAATACATACTTAATGAGTTGTTCGCCAAAATAACGGGAAGCATCTCTTGGTAATTCATTGGGCAAATTGCCAACAGCCATCACATCAACAGAAGTGGGTAAGTATGGTGCTGTTTTCTGCAGCGTAATTTTATCAACTCCGTAAACAGGATCAGCAATCGTTGAATCTCCGATATTGATGGGAATAGAACCACCAGTGTCATTAGTTATATCAGCAATGGTCTGAATCTTGAACGACGCATTACGAAACTCATCCAGTGAAAACAAAGAAGGAATACTTTTATCCCAATAAACACCGTTCAACAGTATATCTGTTTGCTTAACAAAAGGAGAAAAGCTGCATTTATATTCTTCGGGATGTTCGTGAAAGTTATCACGGTTGTAAGTGCCATCATCTTTTCGTTCGTACAGATCACGACCCTTCAAATGTACATACACCGGGTATTCATATTGGCGATGTAAATAATCGAACGGTTCCACTTCATTTACACCCAACAGGTTCATAATTTCCAGTAAGCCATGTGCCACTCGACCGCTGCCGGTTATAGCAATTTTTATCTTCGGAAGCTTCAATCCAAAATAAGTATGAATGAGTTGACGGTAATCTCGCACATCACCTACACGACCCAACTTAAAGGCTCCTGTACGTTTGCCAAAAGCCATCATGCCATTGTGAGCTCCCACTATACCTGCAAAAAAACCAAAGCCGATGATGCGTTGTCCGTCATCATGCGTTAAACATTCGTAATCGATGAGAGTGATTTTTTTTTCAACCATGGCACGCATCAGTTTTTGGTTATGTAACTGTGCTTTTTTGGTATGAGAAAAGAAGAGATAGGTTTTGTTGGGAATCAGTTCTTCCACGGGCACTTCCTTAATACCGAATAATACATCACAATGGGTCATGTCTTCGGTTATTTCAACACCGGCTGAGCGGTATTCTTTGTCGGTAAAACAGCGTTGGGGCGATGATTGCACCACGATCTTTACATCGCTTGTATTTTTATGAACCCACTTGCATTGGGCAGGGGTGAGAGCCACACGGTTATCGGCTGGTGTTTTTCCTTCTCTGATAAGTCCTATCGTAAGCATTTCAATCGTTTAAGGGCTTGCAATATAAGATTTAAGAAAAAGTAGTACGCATAAAAAATTTCATACGAAAGCAAAGATTCTGTAATATTGCAGCCCCGAAGGAAAGCCTTTTGCCGCCACGGCAAAAATGCTTGAGCCGGACGGGTGAGTTCTTAAAAAATAGTTATTACATGCCCATGTGGCGGAATTGGTAGACGCAGCAGACTCAAAATCTGCCATTCGCAAGGATGTGAAGGTTCGATTCCTTTCGTGGGCACAATTTTTTTTACCCGCTCTTCGTTTGAAGGCGGGTTTTTTATTTTTACAACATGATTGTTGTATACGTAATAGAAAGTTTAACTGATAATACATGGTATACCGGCATGGCAAAAGATGTTGAACATAGATTAGTTGAGCACAATGCCGGGAAAAACAGATTTACAAAAGGACATCGCCCCTGGAAAATTATTTACATCGAAACACATCCTGATTGGGCTTCTGCGAGATTAAGGGAAAAGTACTTGAAATCAGCAGCAGGTAAACGTTGGTTGACGAATTATTTCCATTCGCAAGGATGTAAAGGTTCCCTGCCCGAATGACTCGGTCAGGCGGGGATTCCTTTCGTGCGCACAATTTTTTTTACCCGCACTTCAACTGAAGGCGGGTTTTTTATTGCCCGTCAAACGCCCTCGTAGGACGGGCTTACTTTTACACACCTGTTTTCACTTTTCTACGCTTGTTCATTTGGTTTAGCGAATACAAACTCAAAAGTAGATTTCATCTAATATCTTTTTGCCGGTTACGCAATCGTTCCCGTCATTCGTTCAACTTTATGAAAGTTATAGTTTGTTGAATTCGTAACTTTGAAAGCCGATCGTTCGATCAACATTCGTTAAATCTCCCATGCTGAGCGAACAATTTCGCCTCCCGTTTATTATTCATTATATAATTCAATCACCATGCGAAAAGGAATTGCAGAAGCCCGAAGTGCCACGATCGAATTCAACAAAAAAGCATTGGATCAGTTGCAAAGCAAAGGGTACAAGTTTGTTCAGGTAAAAGGGTTAACGGTAGATAAACATTACGATTATGTGGAACCACATTTTCTCGTACTCGTACCAATGAAAGAACTACCTACTGATCCGTTAAAGAGAGATATTTATGAACCTATCGGCAGCGAATTGCTGTATCAATGGGCAAGTGAAACGAATGAATATCCCGAAATCGTTATCGCAAATAATCTTTACAACTAATCAATGGCAACGTTCTCGTTAAAAACTGTACAACAGATTCCTGTTGATATAGAAACGGCCTGGGAATTCTTTTCCAATCCGGCAAATCTGCAAAAGATCACACCAAATGATCTTGGTTTCAAAATTCTTTCGAAACATCACGGTGCAAAAATGTATCCGGGACAGATCATCGAATACAAAGTGAAGCCTGTACTTGGAATTCCTGTTTACTGGATGACAGAGATCACTCATGTAAAGGACATGGAGTTTTTTGTAGATGAACAACGTTTTGGTCCCTACCAGCTGTGGCATCATCAACATCATTTTAAAATCATTGATGGTGGTGTGGAGATGACGGATATTGTACATTACCGCAACCCACTTGGCTTTTTAGGCAACATCGCTAATACATTATTTGTGAAAGCACAGCTGAAGAAAATTTTTCAATACAGGATCAAAGTTGTAGAAGAAATGTTTGGTAAATGGCCAACAGCACAAACGAACAGTGTGGAATTTCATAAAGCAGCATAAACGAAAAACCGTTTCTATAAAACAAGAACGGCTGCCAATTGGCAGCCGTTCTTGTTTATATTGCCTGATGATTGAATGGTTGCACCACCATTTCACTTACCACTGCACTGGTTGGTTGCTGGCATAAAAACCAAATGGCTTTTGCTGCTTCTTCGGCCATCACCATTTTATCACGTTGTACACGCAGATCAATAGTATCCCAGAATGGCGTATCAACGCCACCAAGAAATAAATTGGTAATACGTATTTCAGTACGCTTCACTTCTTCACGAATGCTTTGCATCATGCCGTTCAGTCCATACTTCGATGCACTGTAAGCAGCTGCACCCAACATGGGTACTTTACCAAGAATACCGGGGATATTAATGATCAATCCTTTCTTTGTTTCTTTCATGTGAGGTAGAAATGCTTTCACCAATAGGAAAGGTGCATACAAGTTTGTATGAATCGTCTGCATGAACTCTTCTTCGGTTAATGTATCAGATGATTTGATAATACCCAGCCCTGCTGCATTTACCAATACATCAATGGTCGGGTAGTTTGCAAAGAACTGTTCTTTCAACACTGCAACTTCAGATGGTTTACTGATGTCGAGCGCCAATGTTTTGGATGAAGGAGGATTTAACTCCTGTGCCAACGCTGCCAGTTTTTCGATGTTACGACCTGCCAGAAATAAATTGGCTCCGCTGCCTGCCAATAATTTTGCCACTCTGCTGCCAATACCGCCTGTTGCACCAACGATCAATACGTTTTTATTTTTTACCGATTCCATGAAATGAGTTTATGCTTCAACAAAAAAGAAATGCTTTGGTTGAGCGATGTTTATAAATAACGTTCACATTTTTTCCAATAGCTGAAAAATGAATTGAAGAAACCTGTTACCTGCGGAAACATCCAGTCACGCCTGTCTTTAGTTCCCGTATAATGTTCAAAGGCCGGATGTTCTTTGGAGATGATGACCGCATCGCCAGTTAACTGCATCAGTTCATCAAACTCGCCCACGAAAAGCTGGATGTGCTCAATATTTTTCGACAGATCAAGGATGAACTGCAGCACCTTTTCACTCACCGGGTAGTTAACAAAATGCGATGGCTCTAACAATAGTATTCTGTTGACATCTTCTTCTTTTCGCCAATTGGGATCGAGGTTATAGGAGTTGTAGACCAATACAGGTTTTGATGGATCGATGTTGATCGCAGTTGCGTTTGGTAACTCAGTGTTTAATGATAAATCAACTGTTTGCTGCAACGCATCCGGGATATCCATCTCCGGTAATGCATCATAACTCTTATCCAAAAATGTTTTTCGTTGATTACTGTTGCAATACTTGTTGATGTTTTCCTGGTTGCAATAATATTTTTTGGAAGAGAAGGCTGCTGCAACCCACTGCCAGCTGCAGTTATTACTTGCCAGATCGCCATCTAGTAAATGATAATACATCCATTTACTGGGTTGATGCCAATGTGCTTTGCCAACATTACATACAACGGATGCTGTGTACATACGTGCATGATTGTGCATGTAACCTGTTTCATACAGTTTACTGATCGGTTGATCAATCGCTTCAATACCTGTTGATGCGTTTGCAACAGCACCGATCATTTGTGTATGCTTTACATCAAGCTGTTCTTGTTTCAATGCGGTGTTAATTGCAGCTGTTCCTTTTGCCTGCCATACCCGTTGAAAATATTCACGCCAGGCAAGTTCCTGCAGAAATTTTTCTACCTGGTAATGCTTGTAACCTTTCTGCAGTACTATCTCTTTCACCTGCTTTACACTGATCACACCACGTGAAATGTAGGGCGACAGATACGTAACATCACCATCAATAAAATTTCTCGTTTTTCCGTAACGGATGGGGTCAACGATTTCAATACGTTCGAGAATAGAGGAGTAGTCTGTAGCAAACGAAATCATCTTCAACTTATTTAATTGTACGGCATTTGTACGCCCAATAGATTAAAACAGGATGTATAACAAGCAAACGAACCCATGCTACCCATGCAGGTACGCACAAGGAATCGCTCAAGCATCCGCCTTTCTGAATAAAGTAAATATGTGACGGTAAAAAGGCGATCAGTAAAAACAGGATGGCATTGCAGCCAAGTTTTCTTGTTGATGGAATCAATACAGCAATGCCTGCTAAAACTTCACCAGCGCCACTTGCATAGTTGAGCAGTGCATGATAAGGAATGTAATCGGGTATCAACGGCAAATAAAAATCAGGATTGATGAAATGATTGATGCCGCCGAGAACAAAGAAAATGCCTAATAGATTAACAGCGATTTTAGGTAAATATGTTCTCATACTTTTTGACGCTCTTCCTTTACAATTTGATTGATCATTCCATTGAAAATAAAATAATGAAACGGTACTACGCTGTACCAATATAATCGACCCCAGATCCCTTTTGGACGAAAGGTTGCAACCTGCCTTAACTGTAGTTTATTTTTCAACTTCATAATGCGGAACTCCAGCCACGCTTCACCGGGCAATTTCATTTCAGCATACAACAGCAAACGTTTTTGTGTTTTATCCGCAACAAGTACCCGCCAGAAATCCAATGCATCACCGGCTTCAATTTTGTTTGTATTGGTACGACCACGACGAAGACCAACACCTCCAAATAACTTATCAAGAAAACCACGTAGCAGCCAGAGATGATTACCGTAATACCAACCGGTTTGTCCACCAATGCTCCAGATCTTATTCAGTACCGCATCAACCTGCTCTGGTTTGATCTCCCGTTGTTTTACATCTCTGTAACAACCAAACTCAGGCACCCGCATGTATTGCATTAACTGCAAGGATGTTTTGCTGCTGCTGAATGCATCCTTCCAGCTGCTCACCACCATGTTCTGTTCAATTTTTTCAAACGCAAGTGAAACCGCTTCTTTATACGTAAATGGTTTTATGTTGAGTTCTTTTTCCAGATCATTCGGTCTGCAAATCACATCTACTTTCATGCTGTTTACCAGGTTCACGGCAAGCGGATAAGAAGTGGACGTAAGAAAGTACAACCAATAAGACGAAATGCGTGGCGTCATGACGGGTAAGGTATAGATGTATCGCTTCAATCCACGAACTTCAGCAAACTGCAGGATCATTTGTTTATAGGAAAGCACTTCACGTCCTCCAATATCGAAATCATGATTATAAGTAGATTCTTTCAACATCACACCCATTAAGTACTGCAATACATTCCGCACTGCAATGGGCTGGCATTTTGTATTGAGCCATTGTGGGGTGATCATGACCGGTAGTTTCTCTGTAAGATCACGGATGATTTCAAACGATGCACTGCCCGAACCCACAATGATACCTGCACGTAAAATAGTTAACGGTATATTGGTTGCTTTTAAAATACTCTCTACATGCAAACGAGAGGAGAGATGTTGGGACAGATGTTTGGCATTAACAATACCGCCGAGATAAATAATCTGTTGCGTATTGGTTTGCTTGATAAGTCGATTAAAGTTTTCTGCACAGGTTTGTTCTTCAGCTTCAAATGTTCCGGCTGCTGATGTTAAAGAATGAATGAGATAAAATGCTACATCCAGTTCGACCGGTAGTTGTACTGCTCCCGGATTGAGAAAATCAATTTCGATAATGCGGATTTTCGGGTGACGATACTCTGCATCAAACCGTTCTTTGTTACGTACACAGCAATAGATGATGTGATCCTCCTGCAACAGCAACTGGATGAGTCGCTGGCCGATGTAACCATTGGCACCTGTAAGGAGGATATTCATAGTTTACCTTTTACTGATTTTGTTCATGCTGATGCTGCGTTGACGGTTGCATTTAAAACGGTTCACATCATCGCTCCGTAAAGCTATGTGTTTTGTAGACCGACCTGCCATGCGTTTCCGCCACATACGAAAGCTCGATGGTTTGCTGTTGGCCCGCATAAAAGCAATGACATCTTTTTCCTTTAACCCAAACTGTAGTTCAATGGCTTCAAAAGGAGTGCGGTCTTCCCAGGCCATTTCAATAATGCGGTCTTTGTCTTCTATTGTAAAATTCATTGGTCGAGTTGTTGTAAAAACTTTTCGGCGTTTCTTAAATGTGTTTGCTGTTTTTCAACCGGCATCTTATCAAATGTTTTGATCAACATACCTAATCTTGGGTTCTGTAAAAAGAAATCCCGGTGTACATGCATAAACCGCCAGAACAAACCATCCCAAACCTCTTGCCAATCACCTTTTTCATAATCACTCATCTTCATTAAATAATTACTGCCGCTGATGTAAGGTTTTGTGGTCATCAATCCGCCATCTGCAAACTGCGTCATGCCATACACATTCGGCACCATCACCCAATCATAGGCATCAATAAACAGTTCCATGAACCAGCGATACACTTCATCGGGATCAAATTCGCAGAGCAACATAAAATTGCCCAACACCATCAAACGTTCAATGTGGTGACAGTAACCCGTCTTCAATACTTTCTTAATTGTTTCATCTATGGGTAATTTACCCGTAGTGCCGTTCCAGAAACTCTCGGGTATTTTTCGTTTGAACTGCCAGTAGTTGGTAGTGCGTTGTTTTGTTCCTTCACGTTCGTACACAATTCGTATGAACTCACGCCAGCCCATGATCTGTCGTACAAATCCTTCCAGTGAGTTGAGTGGGATATTATGCTTCGTTGCTTCGTTCAACACTTTATCCAATACCTGTTGTGGTGTTAGCAAGCCCACGTTAAGCATGGGCGTTAATACCGAGTGATGCAGGATATACTCTTTCGTTACAATCGCATCTTCATAAATGCCGAATTGCCTAAAACGTTGTTCAATAAAGTCATCGAGCCATTGCTCCGCTTCTTCAAAACTGCAAACAAAAAAATGTGGCCCATCAACAGAACCATAGTTATCAGTAAAATGCTTTTCTACATAGGCCGTTGCTTCGTTGATATACTTGTTTGGTTTTGGAAAATTGACAGCCGGTGGCGTTTGTTTCTTCGGATATTTTTCCCGGTTCTCTGCATCGTAGGTCCATTTGCCGCCGAGTGGTTTGCCATCTTTCTCTAATAATATCTTTCGCAGCTTGCGTTGATGCGTATAAAAATCGGTTTGGAAATAAGTTTTCTTTTTGCTGAAGTAATCAGCTACTTCATCCATTGTATTCAAAAAGCCCGGTGTTGCATGAATGATGAGTTTGATCTTGTACTGCAGACATGTTTCTTTGATGCGTTTCAACAACCAGTTGTCAGAGACATCAGCAATATGAATTTCAGTGATCTTTTGTTTGACCAATGAAGTGATCAGCTTACGAACATCATTTTCAGCCTGTGTTGTTTCAATATAATTCACCTCGTATCCATTATCCTTCAACCATTGTGCATAAAACTGCATCGATGCACGGTGCAGCACCAGCTTCTGCTTATGAAATTTGTATTGACGGAAAAACAACCATTCTTCTGCCAGATACACTGGACGGTTTTTCTCCAGCGCAGGATGCGCCTTGAACAATTGGTGAGGAAAAATCAACGAAACAGAACTCATAGAAAAACACAACAATTTTCAATGCAGAATGTTTAGCATTCAAAAAGAACAATGGCTTTTTACAGTCTTTCAACTATTCAGAGTTGGGAACGTTTTTACAGAGGTAATTTCATTAACAGTCTAAGCGGTTTTAAAAGTGCCAGTTTAATTGCCACAGTTAGTAAAGAGGGTAAAAGTAATCTCGCCATCTTCAGCAATGTTGTACATATCGGTGCCGATCCTGCATTAATTGGTTTTGTCAACCGGCCAAAAGAAGCTGCTCCGCACACACTCAGTAATATAGAAGCAACAGGACAGTATACCATCAATCTTATTCCTGCAAATCTGGTTGAGAAGGCTCATCAAACAAGTGCAAAGTATGCAGAGAGTGAATTTAACGCTGTTGGTTTAACAGAAGAATTAACGGAACACAGCAAAGCGCCATTTGTGTTTGAAAGTCCGGTGAAGTATGCCATGGAATTAAAAGAGATCATTCCCATCAAATTCAACAATACATTTTTTGTGATCGGTGCTGTTACAGGAGTGTTCATTGATGATCAGATTTTGGCATCCGATGGCTTTCTCGACTTAGAAAAAGCCAACATCATCACCTCACTCGGCATTGATGGTTATTATGCAACGGAGAAGCTGGCAAGGTACAGTTATGCAAAACCCGGCAAAGAACTCACCCGCATCGATTAAACTCTTTCTTTATTTTTGAAGTATGCAGAAAAAGAAATTGGTTGTACTCACTGGTGCAGGCATCAGTGCCGAAAGTGGTTTACGTACATTTCGTGACAGTGATGGTTTATGGAAAGGCTACAAGATAGAAGATGTAGCCACACCACGTGCATGGCGAAAGAATCCGCAACTGGTTCTTGATTTTTATAATTACAGAAGAAAGGATGTTTTGAATGCTCAACCGAATGCAGCACATATTGGTTTAGCTGAATTGGAAAATGATTTTGATGTAACCATCATCACCCAAAACATCGATGACCTGCACGAGCGTGGCGGCTCCACCAATATTCTTCACCTGCATGGACAGATATTAAAAATGCGTAGCGAACGTGATGAGCATTTGATCTATGATATTAAAGGTGATATAATGGTGGGCGATAAGGCGGAGGATGGCGCACAACTACGTCCGCATATTGTTTGGTTTGAAGAAGCAGTGCCGATGATTGAAGAAGCTATTCCTGTTGTTCAGCAAGCCGATTTTTTTGCAGTGGTTGGCACATCATTGGTTGTTTACCCGGCAGCTGGGTTAATTACGGTGGCAGCAGATGCAATTCCAAAATTCATTGTTGATAAAAAGATTCCTTACACATCGGCGGTGCAGAATATTACGGCAATCGAAAAACCGGCAACAGAAGGAGTGAGGGAATTACGGGAACGATTATTATCTTTCCTTTAAAATTAAACTATGATGGGTGGTCTTATTCAGTTGGCCTTTTTGCTGGCATTTCTTGTCCCGTACATTTTCTTTCTAGTGACTCTTTATCGAACTGCAGAACAAATCTCAATTGAAAACAGGCGGTTAGTACCGGCACAGGTTTGGTTATTACTTATTCCTCTTTTTAATTTGATTTGGATGTTTGTGGTCATTAATAAATTAGCCAATTCAATCAGGCAAGAGTGCGACAGGTTAAATATTTCATATAGTCAACAAACACCAACAAAAGATATCGGTAATATTTATGCGCTCTTAGCTATTGCAAGCCTGATGCCCGTGATTGGTTTCTTCTTCGGGTTGGGAGCGTTGATCTGTTGGATTATTTATTGGACACAGGTTGCCCGTTAC
The DNA here is from genome assembly GCF_037892425.1 of Lacibacter sp. H375. Lineage (NCBI taxonomy): Bacteria > Pseudomonadati > Bacteroidota > Chitinophagia > Chitinophagales > Chitinophagaceae > Lacibacter > Lacibacter aquaticus. Next base: position 4,283,039 of record NZ_JBBKTT010000001.1, on the reverse strand, counting down.
AGAAAACAGTTTATTGAAAACAAGGATAACGAATTGCTGGATGTAGAAAAACTTTCAGCGTAGTATTCATTCGTTCATATAAATGCATAAAAAAAGCTCCCGGTAACAGGAGCTTTTTGTTTATAATGAGTTTACTTATTGAAACTTTTTTGCATCTTCTAAAAATTGCGCCAAGCCAATATCAGTTAACGGGTGTTTTAACAAACCCAGTATTGAACTTAACGGACAGGTACAAACATTTGCACCTAATTCAGCTGCCTGGATAATGTGCAACGGTGTGCGGATAGATGCAGCAAGAATTTCTGTTTCAAAACCTTGTAATGAATAAATGTTAGCGATCTGGCCAATCAATGCCATACCATCCCAACCGCCATCATCAATACGACCAATAAACGGAGATACATAAGTAGCTCCTGCTTTAGCAGCAAGAATTGCCTGGCCTGCGCTGAATACTAACGTACAGTTGGTTTTAATACCGTTATCGCTAAAATATTTCAGGGCTTTGATACCATCTTTGATCATTGGCACTTTCACCACAATGTTCGGGTGAATAGCAGCCAGTTTTTTCCCTTCTTCTACTATGCCTGCAAAATCGGTACTGATCACTTCTGCGCTGATATCACCATCAACCATTTCGCAAATGGTTTTGTAGTGTTGCGTAATTGCATCGGTTCCTTTAATGCCCACTTTAGCCATTAACGATGGGTTGGTAGTAACACCATCAAGAATACCTAATTCGTTCGCTTCCTTAATTTGTGAAAGGTCTGCTGTGTCAATGAAAAATTTCATGCGTAAAGTTTGGTTGTTTTGAAGATGAAAAAATATTCGTTTGTTAGGGGCATCTTCAAACAGGAAAAGAAAAAAATGGCAGGTTACTTACATCGCACCGCTACAACCGCTTACCCTTGCTGCGTTCCCACCCTGGGGGAGTTCAGCAGGAGCTGGTCGTGCAAGACCTGCCGGCGCAAAGATAAGGGAATGAAAGAAAAGTTGAAGGTTGAAAAGTTGAAAGTTTAAAGTTTGTTCAAAACTCCGTCAACAGTGTAAAACCTGACGGCGGTTGATAATGTAAAACGATTCAATTTTTACAATATCCGGTTATTATTGAAGTTTGGTCGGTTCGCTAAAGAGTTCACCTGGGTCATGCCAACCAATTCATCTGCACGACCGCCTAATGGTTTGTAATAAACAAGGATCGTGTAAGTATTTTCTGCTTCCCACCAGTTGCCTTCTGTAACTTCAGTGCTGATCTGTTTGGTGGTTTTATCTTTTGTTACGTAAATATAATCGTACAGGGCCTGCTTCAAAAACTGCTTGGTTTCATACATGCCTGTCTCCGCATTAAATTGTAAACGGTTGGCATTAGTCAATTCGTAATTGGTAAGCTCACCAAACAAGTATAGATCTTTGTTGGGTATTTCTTTACGATCAGGAGTTGAATAGCGGAAATACACCGTTGCATAATCGCCCTGCCAGTAAGGATTGTTCTGCTCAATATTCATCAATTGGTAAAACCCATTGAAATCACGGTAATACATGTAACGCAGATCTTTCCGTTCGCCTTCAGGTTTTATATAAAGTGTTTGACTGGTATTGGTATAATCACCTTTCTCTACACGATCGGTTTGCAAACGGAAACTTGTAAGATCAACCCAGCGCCATTCTTTCTGTGCTGGAAACAATGCCTGTGCTTCAGTGTTATATTCAAGAATATTCTGACGGATAAAAGTTGGCTGCAGATTGCTTATGCTGTTGTCCCAACGGTAGTTCTGCAATATCACCACTTTTATCTGTTGAAAAATATTTGTGGGTTTGATGTTTTGCACGTTTACACTGAATTGTGTTTTCTGATGTGTTTTAAACACGGTTGAATTAAATGGCTGCACCACGCTTGCACCTGCAGTAACTTTTGGATCGATCACCAGGAAACGTTTGGTGAAAGCCAGCTGCGATGTATCGCCATTGGTAAATACTTTCAACACATAATTGCCGCTACGTGTTGGAGTAGTATTGCGGTCGGGCAGGTTGGCAGTATAATGTGTGTAACGGGTAAGTACAAGCGAAGAGTTACGGTAAGTATTGATACGCACATTTGAAAAGCCTTTCATATAATCGAACTGGCTCAGCATGGCCTGTGTCCAATCGGCATTGCAAAGGGTGAAGGTGTAAGAATAGTATTTCACATCAGCATCCATATCATCAAAATGCAGTTCAAGCTGGTCGCCACTGTTAAGACGTATAATCGGGTAACTGAGCTGATCGCCTTTTACATGAAACTTTACCGAACGGATATTGCTCTTGTAAATTTTATCAGCTTCCTGTGCCATCACAGTATTGCTGAAAAACAAACCCAAAACAAGAAAAGCAAAAAGGCGTTTTATCTGTTGCATGATGCGTTAATTTAAAACCTGCTGTTACAGAGATTAAAAACAGGTGGAAATAGTTGCTTCGTTTGTTGCAAGGTTGCCAACCTTATTGTAAAATGCTGAAAAAATCTACACCCCCATACAAGGTTGGTAACCTTTATTAACAGAAACCATTAGTTTTACAACCTTTCAAAGATAAAGATTTGAACATTGCATCGTTTATAGCACGGCGGTTGGTTTTTCAACGAAACCAATCTTTTTCACGGTTCATCATCCGATTGTCGGCGGCTGCCACAGCCATCAGCGTTGCGGTGATGATTCTTGCATTTGCATTTGTTGAAGGCTTTCAATACACAGTCAGCAGTAAAGTGTTCAGCTTTTGGGGACACCTGCGGGTGCAGCAGCAGCAATCATCTGTTTCAGGTTTGGCAGAAGAACTTCCTGTCGAAAAAAATGATACGGTGTATAACACACTGAAAGCGCACCCCAATGTAAAACTGGTAGATGCATTCGCCACTAAATCCGCCATGCTTAAAACCAGTGAAACCATTGAAGGCGTTTTACTGAAAGGAGTGGACAAGCAATTCTCCAAAGAACGGTTGCAACCATTTATGCAGCAAGGCAAGTGGCTGGAGTTTGATGACAGTGTTCAGAATAACCAGATCGTTATTTCAACTTATACTGCTAAACAGATCAATGCAAAAGTGGGCGACCGTATTCTCATTTATTTTATTGACAACAACAGCACGGCTCCACGTGTGCGGCCTGTTACGGTGTGTGGTATTTATAAAACAGGGATTGAAGAATACGATAAAACATTTGCCATTATCGACATGAATCTTATCCGCCGGTTAAATGGATGGACCCATACACAGATCGGTGGCTATGAAGTAACCTTAAAAGATTATCGTACTGATTATAAAACCAATAACCAGTTGCTCGACCAGTTGCCTGTTGTTTGGTTCAGTACGCCGTTGCGTGAAATTTATCCCAACATCTTCGATTGGCTGGCATTGCAAAGCACCAACAAAACGGTGATCTTGATTATCATGTGCATTGTGGCAGTCATCAATTTAATTTCCTGTTTGATCATTCTAGTACTTGAACGCTCCCGTATGATCGGCTTACTCAAAGCTACCGGCGCCACTAACAACCAGGTGCAGGTGATCTTCTGGAACCAGGCTTTAATTATTGCAGTAGTTGGGCTCACACTGGGCACATTGCTTGGTCTTGGTATTTGCTGGCTGCAACAAACAACCGGTTTTATTAAATTGGATGAAAGCGCTTACTATGTTGCCACTGCGCCTATTCGTGTGTTGTGGTGGCAGGTGCTGTTGATCAATGTGGTAACCTTTGTGGTGAGCTTTTTAATTCTGTTTATTCCTTCGTTGCTGGTGAGAAAGATGAGCCCGGTGAAGGCGTTGAGGTTTGAGTGATGTGAAGTACGAAGTAAAGATGTACGATGTACCAAAGCCCGGCTTCGTATCCGAATATACAGTGTTATGTTATTACCACTTCAGAACCGTATTAAAAAAAATCACCTTGCTTGAGATGTTAAAAAATATACTGCTCATCCTCTTTTCTTCTTATTTTTCCTATGCATGCATTTCATATGATGTTGAGCAGATTGCTTGCTCTCATATTGATCGAATCGAAATTGTTAATCGATTAGGAGATCGCACAATTCCCCGTTCAATCATTTTAGTCGACAAAGAGTCTACGAATAAATTTTGTGCATTGATAAATGACAGAACATTTGCCGGAACCTTTGAACTAAAAATTAATAAAGGATTTTTTGATGTAACAGTTGTCATGGATAATGGAAAAGAATATAATTTTAATACTGTTGAAACCTTCGACCATGGAATTGTTATTAGATATAAAATGAGACATTACAAACAGCTGTATGTTCATGATTATATTTATGAGCAGTTTCGAAAACGAAAATGAGATGATGATAAATATTCCCATCAGTTTTCTCGTTCTTCGAAATGACAAGTGATTATGAACAGTTATGCAGATGCTCCGCCCTCTGTCATCCCGACGAAGGAGAGATCTGTCAGTCAAAACATTCCAGTCTTTCCTAACAATTTCTTCATCCTTCATTCCTGCAAAATCTCCTTCACACAGGGAAATTAATTGCAGGAAACCGTAAATTCGCTTTTCTCCATTAAGTAGTCCCGTTTTTGCATTGTAGCTAACATTTTAATTAAAACGGCATAATGAAAAAATTCAAGAACGGCTTTTTTTATATTATAACAATAGGAGCTTTTTCTGTTTTAATGTACTGGATCATTCTCATGGGCATTAAACTGGAGAAGGGCAGAGCAATCAAAGCAGCTGTTTCTGAAAAAACCAAGTGGGACGATTTTACAGATTCTCTTCTTCATAATCTGCAGCATCCATTGGCCATTCTGCTGGCACAAATTGTGACCATCATTTTTGCCGCACGTTTCTTTGGCTGGGTATTCAAAAAGATCGGACAACCAACTGTCATCGGAGAAATTATTGCCGGTATTGTTTTAGGGCCGTCATTGATTGGTACTGTGTTTCCCGAATTCTCCGCTACATTGTTTCCTCCTCAATCACTAGGCAATCTGCAATTCCTTAGCCAGATAGGTCTTATCCTTTTCATGTTTGTGATTGGGATGGAACTTGATCTTAAAGTGCTGCAAACAAAAGCAAAAGATGCAGTGGTCATCAGTCATGCAAGTATTGTTTTTCCATTTGCGTTGGGGCTTTGGTTAGCGTATTTTATTTACCAATCATTTGCGCCTGAGGGTATCCAATTCATTTCATTCGGATTGTTCATGGGCATTGCCATGAGCATTACAGCTTTTCCTGTACTTGCAAGAATTGTGCAGGAGCGTGGCATTCATAAAACCAGGCTCGGTACTATCGTGATCACCTGCGCTGCGGCTGATGATATAACAGCATGGTGCATCCTGGCTGCTGTAATTGCCATTGTAAAAGCAGGTTCTATTGTGAGCTCATTCTATACAATACTGCTTGCTGTTACTTATGTACTGCTGATGATAAAGGTGGTGCGACCGTTTTTAAAACGTGTAGGTGATCTCCATACATCAAAAGAAAGTTTAAGTAAATCAATTGTTGCTATCTTTTTTCTTACCCTTATTGTCTCATCGTATGCAACAGAGGTGATCGGCATACATGCATTGTTTGGTGCATTCATGGCAGGTGCTATTATGCCGGAGAATATCAAATTCAGAAATCTCTTTATCGAAAAGATTGAAGACATCGCTGTGGTGTTGTTGCTGCCGTTGTTTTTTGTATTCACAGGTTTGCGTACGCAGATAGGGTTGTTGAACGATCCTTATTTATGGAAAGTAACCGGGCTTATTATTCTTGTTGCGGTGGTAGGAAAATTTGCAGGCAGTGCATTGGCGGCAAAATACACAGGGCAAAGCTGGAAAGACAGTTTAACCATTGGTGCATTAATGAACACCAGGGGATTGATGGAGTTAGTTGTATTGAACATCGGTTATGATCTTGGTGTGCTTACACCTGAAATATTTGCCATGATGGTGATCATGGCATTGGTAACAACATTTATGACCGGGCCTGCACTGAATCTCATTAACTGGTTGTTTAAATCAAAACCGGAAGAGGAAGCGGTAACTGAAACAAAAGTGATGCGGCAATTCAAAATACTTTTTTCATTCGGTAAACCTGAATCGGGCAAAGCATTGTTGAAGCTGGCCAACAGCTTAACAAAAAGGGGAAAGCAAAACGCCGCACTAACGGCCATGCATATTTCGCCCACAAGCGAACTGCACCAGTTTGATATCGATGAATACGAGAAAGAGATATTTGAACCGGTTGTTGCAGAGTCGGTAAAGATCGATCAACCAATCAGCACTTTGTTTAAAGCATCGGCTGATGTTGACAGTGAAATAACCAGTCTGGCAAACAAAGGTGATTATGATCTGCTGTTGATTGAACTGGAAGAGTCCATCTATGAAGGAAGTTTTTTGGGTAAGCTCCTTGGCTTTACCACACGCATCATCAATCCTGAAAAATTATTGAATACAGTAACAGGTAAAGAAAATTTATTCGGCAATTCTACTTTCGACGAGGGCACAAAATTGATCTTATCGAAATCTACCATTCCTGTGGGTGTTTTTATTGATAAGAATTTTGAAAAGACAGATCACATCTGTATTCCGTTTTATGATGAGAAAGATGTTTTCCTCATCAGCTATGCACAGAAGTTTATTCAGAACAACGGTACACAGGTGGTTATTCTCGATACGGAAGGGCATATCAAAAACAATCCCCACATCCGGGAAAAAATAAGAGAAGCACAACAGGTGTCGCCGAATCATATCTTACTCATTACGCAAACAGGCGTTGAAAAAGAATTCCTGAAGCAGCAGGATCTCATACTCATCAGTTTTGAAAGCTGGAAGAAAATGGTGGAGAACAAAAGCCGTTGGCTGCAAAGCATTCCGTCAACACTTATTGTGTCAGCAAGGGCAGAAGAGTAGCGTTTGTTTTGGATAAGGAAAAAGGGCTGAAGACTACTCCTTTGGGGGTATTGGTGGCTAATTCAGATTTGCTAAATTTGACCGATAAAATGATACCCTGATGCCAGCAGTACCCAATCCTTCAATTCTTCTGAAAACTGTTTTCGTATTTACTTTAGTTATTCATTCGTTCTGTGCTGCATCACAGCAGGCAAGCCCTGATGATCTTGAATATTATAATGTTGCCCCCAATCAATTAAATTACGATAGAACATTAAAGCTTGCGTACATCAGGCAATCGTACAGTAATACAACCTTGTACGTTGCTTATACCTGTGCTAATAAAGCAACTGCTTTTTCGGGTTTGTATCTTAATAACCTCCGCATTGTTGATAAGGCAACCGGCAAGACATATACTGCCAGCAATACATGGGGACTACCGACAAAAGCCGATGGTAAGTTTTTTGTTTACAATTTGGGAGGACCAACGTTTCTGCGTATAGATTTTCCACGTCTGCCACGTTCCGTTAAAGTAATTGATATACTGGAAGGAAGTGGCACAGGCACCGAAACCTACAACTTCACCTTTAAGAATGTAAATGTAAGCGGGGCCTATCAAATGACGGCTGCAGACGAAGATATGTTTGATGAGCTACTGGCCACAGAATTTTATGCAAAAAGTTTTTACACGCACGACCAGGTGGTTATTGATATATACGTCGACAATCACTACGTTGGTAAACTGGAAAAATATATTGTGTCGTCAACCTATACGCCCAAATGTTATGAAGATGGTACGTTCACTGTATGTTTTCCATCAAATGCTAAACGAAAGTTTTATGCCACGGCCAAAACAAGCGTCACTTCCTACACCTGGAATTTTGAATTTACTCCCGGCGGCAACGATATCTCCGATACTGATTGCGATGTTTTCCGGTTATTCCTGAAATAGAAAGAGGCAGCAGTGCTTTTATCTTCATAGGTTCAAATACCGGCAACAGCATACCGGAGCAATTCTCCTATTAAAAATCGTTACTTATCTGCAGGAGGTTTTCTACATTTGGAATACTTATTGTCAACTCCAAAAGATCTCCCATGGGTAAGTTAGCTGAAATTAAAACGAAGCAAAATTCTTCCAGCGTAGATGATTTTATTAATGCTATAGCCGATGAGCAAAAGCGTAACGATTGCCGGGTTATACTGAAGATGATGGAAAAAGCAACAAAAGAAGAACCTAAAATGTGGGGCAGTTCTATGATCGGGTTTGGAAAAGTGCGCTACAAAAGTGCAGCTACGGGAAGAGAAGTAGATTGGTTTAAAATCGGCTTCTCTCCACGTAAAGCTAATTTCTCTTTACACCTGATCGATCTCAAACTACATGCAGATGCATTAGCAAAATTAGGCAAACACAAAACCGGCCTGGGTTGTCTTTATATCAACAAACTGGAAGATGTTGATGTAAAAGTGTTGGATAAAATGATTGCTGCTGCAGCAAAACATAAAGCTTACCAGGAGTAGTTGTGCTCCTTTTGAAATCTTTGATCAGTAATTAATCATTCAAATAATATAAAGCTTAGCAAGATGAATCCTGAAGTTGATTGGTATTTCAGTAAAAACGAACAATGGGAGAAAGAGATCACCAAATTAAGAAAGATCATTCTCGATTGTGGATTAACAGAGGAATTGAAATGGGGCAGTCCCTGTTACCTGCACGAAGGTCGTAACATTGTGCTGATACATGTGTTTAAAGAATACTGTGCTGTTTTGTTTTTCAAAGGCGCCTTGCTAAAAGACGATCATGGTATTCTTATTCAGCAGTCAGAGAATGTACAGTCTGCAAGACAGGTACGCTTCACCAACAGTAAGGAAATCGTGAAGTTGGAAAAAATACTGAAGGCTTATATTTATGAAGCCATTGAAGTGGAGAAAGCAGGGTTGAAAGTGAAATTAAAAAAAGTTGCCGAATACACTATGCCGGAAGAGTTTCAAAAGAAACTAGCTAAAAGTAAAACACTGAAAGCTGCGTTTGAAAAATTAACACCGGGACGACAAAGAGGATACTTGCTGCATTTTTCTTCGGCCAAACAATCCAAAACAAGAGAAGCAAGAGTTGAAAAGTATTTGCAGAAGATTCTCGATGGAAAAGGATTGGATGATTAATGTTGGTTAATAGACAGGTAACATTATTAATAATAACATCAATGAGTAACACAAAGAAGAAACTATCAGCTTCACAGAGTGATGAACTGATCAGCATATTAAAAACACGTTTCGAAAAAAACGTGAAACGCCATAAAGGTATTGAGTGGACTGATGTGCAGAAGAAGCTGGAAGCAAGCCCTGCAAAACTTTGGTCACTCAATGAAATGGAAATAACGGATGGCGAACCCGATGTAGTTGGATTTGATAAAAAGAGTGGTGAATATATTTTTTATGATTGCTCAGCTGAAAGCCCCAAAGGCCGACGCAGTGTTTGTTATGATCATGAAGCGCTGGAGAAACGCAAGGAACATAAACCGGAAAACAGTGCTGTTGAAATGGCAAAAGATATGGACATTGAATTGTTAACAGAAGAACAATACCGTGAGCTGCAGCAACTGGGCGAGTTCGATTTAAAAACATCGAGCTGGATCGTAACACCTGCCGCCATCCGTAAACTTAATGGTGCATTGTTTTGTGATCGTCGCTACAACACAGTATTTGTGTATCACAACGGTGCGGAATCTTATTATGCAGCAAGGGGCTTCCGTGGTTCGCTTAGAGTGTAATGAGTTTAGTTTTTCAGAATACTCAAATACAAATCTTCCACCTTCTTCCGTGCCCACGGTGTTTTGCGTAAAAACGTAAGGCTCGATTTAATACTGGGGTTGCTGTTAAAGCAATTGATGCGGATGATCTGTCCCAACTCTTTCCAGCCAAAATGGTCAACAAGAGCCGTTACAATCATTTCTAATGTTTTACCGTGCAGGGGATCGTTCGATTGTTGCATGTGCAGTGTTTGATCTTACTGCAAAGAACACACTTTTTTATGAAGCAACCGTGCGGCTGTTGTTCTTTATAGCTGGTTGGGGTTAATTAGGCTACCTTCACCGCAGTTCACCGCTTCAAACCATTTATTGGAAAAGATTTTTAATACACTCGTCAACAGCTTCATCAATAACAAAGTAGGAATTGCAGAAAACTTTTTAAGTAAAACGCTTTCATTACAGTTGAAAGCAAATTTGCAAACGCTTTATACTTCTCAGCAAATGCAATCGGCCGGTACGGGTGGAAACAGCAACGTTCACTACGATCAGTTATTCCGGAGCGATATCATCTATTGGCTCGACCGAACGCATAACAATGCGCATGAAAATACCTTCTTCGATCTCATGGATTCGTTCATTCTTTTTTTGAATGAAACCTGCTACACCGGAATTACAGGTTACGAATTTCATTATGCCTTGTACGAACAGGGAAGTTTCTACAAAAAGCATCTCGATCAATTTAAGAACGATGACAGCCGCAAATATTCCATGATCATGTATCTCAACAGTGAATGGACAGAAGGTGATGGGGGAGAATTGTGTATTCATCATCACGATCATATTGAAAACATAACACCCACAAGCGGCAAAACTGTTTTCTTTAAAAGCAGTGAACTGGAACACGAAGTATTACTCAGCAATAAACCAAGGATGAGTATAACGGGTTGGTTAAAAGGATGATAGTCTGAACTAATTTCATTCCGGAGGGGATAAAGACAAAGGAACACAGATGAAGATGCATTTCATTTTACGATCGTTTTCATTTAGTATGTACTTTTAAATAAATAAACATAGAATGTCAAAAACAAAAATTACGGTTAACAACAACGGATCATTGAAAATAGAAGGCGATTTTGAAATAGTGGATAAGAACGGAGGGGTGTATAATCTACAGGGTAGGGAAATTGTTTCACTATGCCGTTGCGGGTTGTCGAAAAATAAACCATTCTGCGATAGTTCACATAAGGGTCATTTTGAACATGATGCAATAGCATTTGATCTGCCTCCAAAGAAAACGGTTTAACTATTTATTCGGCTCGGCGTTTGCTGTAATAATTACAGGTACTCAGAATATATCCCATAAAGTTTACAAATTCCGGTAGTGTATACAGTTGTTGCTTAAGGTTATAGTACTGATAACTATCATACTTATCCCGCCTTATATCATTTCATGATTTCCGGTTTCTTGCTAATTTTTAATTGATCAATGTTGGAATTATGAAAACAATAAAATTTGTTAGTAATGATGCCAACCAAAAACAATTTGGATTGGCAGTTCGAAAAAACGTAAACGATTATTTCAGAGACAATAATATCTCGATAAAAGGTAATCTGCGAATGGCCATTCAAACCATGGTTATGCTGGCCGCTTATATTTTCCCATTTGTACTCCTGTTTATCATTCCAATGAACGGCTGGGTTGCATTGCTTTTGGCGGCTCTGTCGGGTGCAGGAATGGCGGGCGTTGGCATGTGTGTAATGCATGATGCTGTTCATGGCTCTTACTCCAACAGAGAATGGATCAACAAAATGCTCGGCAGCACCATGTATTTGCTAGGCAGCAATGTGTTTAACTGGAAAATACAACACAATTACCTCCATCATTCTTACACTAATATTGACAGTTACGACCATGACATCAACTCTAAAGGCCCCATTCGTTTTTCGCAGTATGGCCCGTTGAAAAAAATTCACCGCTATCAATACATTCATGCGTTCTTCTTTTATGGTTTAATGACTATTGCTAAGCTTATTAAAGATTACAGTCAACTGAACCATTTCAATAAAGCGGGAATTACCGGTAAGTACCACATAAGCCCTGCATTTGAGTATACAAAAATGACCATTGTAAAACTTGTTTATCTTTTTGTTTTTATTGGTCTTCCTCTTTTGTTTACTTCATTTACCTGGTGGCAGGTATTACTTGGTTTTTTTGTTATGCATTGGATGGCAGGGTTTATTATGAGCACTGTATTTCAGTTGGCGCATGTGGTTGATGGTGCCGAGCAATTGCTACCCGATGAGAAAGGAGAAATAAGCGAAGAATGGGCGGTTCATCAATTGCGTACAACTTCAGACTTTGCAAGAAACAATCTTTTCCTTGAGTATTATATTGGTGGTTTGAATTTCCAGATTGAACATCATTTGTTTCCTAATATCTGCCATATACATTACAGGAAAATAGCGCCCATAGTAGAGCGCACTGCCAAAGAGTTTGGCTTTGTTTACAATTTAAAACCAAGTTTGTGGCAAGCTTTTTCTTCGCATATTCAAAGGTTGAAAGAACTCGGCAGGTTTTCGATTGCAGGAAAGTAAAATAATTCCGTACAAAGAAATAAGGTTTCAGTAACCGGTTCCCACTTGCTCAAATCAATTAATCAACTGTTCAAATCAATTATTCTACAGTTCAGTTGTTATTAATTGTTGCATTATATTTCTGCATACAATTTTGTGTGGTCAATATGTAATTGAAGTTGATGCTTCATGCGCATGTATATTAACCTTTCATTGATCAAACAAAACAGAAAATGCAGAACACAACACCTATCTCAACCCAAATTGCACAACAGGATTTTATTGTAGCAGAAATTGAAACGCTTATTGAACAGGGCGGCCCACGGCAACATCAATATGCTTATGCCGATTACCTGTTTGAAGAAATCGGTAAAAAATTAAAAACAGGTGAACTGCCTGCAGAAGTTGGCAGCAACTTATTGAAGCAATGTAAGTTCTTACAAACAAGTGATTCAATTATGGGGCATATCCGTAACAAACCTTATGGTTATGCAGGTGATTTTATGATCATCGAGCGGATTTATTTGAACGAGGCACAACCCTCAACCAATCATTACTATTGGGATCAGTATTCTTTAGAACATGTGGCGGCTAAAGCAGTGCGTAACCGTAAAGATTATTTTAAAAACACAATGACCAATCGTATTGAACAGTCACAAGCTCCATTACGTTTGCTTGATGTGGCAAGCGGCCCGGCAAGAGATCTCAAAGAACTGTTCGAAATCATTCAGCCGCAGCGTATGAACGTTACCTGTGTTGAAATGGACAGCCGTGCCATTGAACATGCAACAAGCATCAATGCTTCGCATGGTGGTGAAATAAAATTCATCAACCAAAACATTTTTAAGTTTCGAACAGAAGAACGGTTCGATATTGTATGGTCGGCAGGTTTGTTCGATTATTTCTGCGACCGCAGTTTTACAGCAGTATTAAAAAAGCTCATTGAATGTGCAACAGACAATGGTGAAATCATCATCGGCAATTTCAGCGATGAAAACCCCAGCCAAATTTATATGGAAATGGTGGGCGATTGGATATTAAACCATCGCAGTGCCCAACATCTTACTGAACTGGCCATTGCCGCCGGTGCACATCCACAACAAATAACTGTGGGTAAAGAACCCGAAGGCATCAACCTGTTTTTGCATATTAAGAAAGGGGAGTGTTGAGTGATAACAGCTCTCCGCAGCACCGTGTTCCCCGGGTGAGTTGTAAACAACCCCAGGAAATACTGCATTAAATCGCATGAGTAATCGATACAAGGCAATGTGTTTAAAAGTTAATCGCAAGCGAAGCGTTATTTCCTGCTGTCAGAAAAACCTCTTTTGAAGTAAACGTTGAATCTGATGAAACAATAAAGCCATAGCCCCTTTTTATTGAAAGGCGGTTGTTCATGTTTGCAAAAGCTGTGTATTCAAACGTTGTATCAATTCCTTTGCGCAAAGGAAAGTAGTTGCTCATTATGTTGTGTGAGCCAATGTTCCCTTCGGCAACAAGGTAAAAAGGTATAGGGGGTATAGAATCGTTGATAAAAGAGGTGTTCTTAATATGCACATTCACTTTTGCTTCCTGCACCAGGTTAATAATTACTTTTTCAAGCGATCCGTTGTTAACGATGTATTGCATGCTGCCCCTGGGTGTAGCGGAACCATCAAACCATACATAGCCATTATCAACTTCATCAACATAACTCCAATACCCGGGTGCATGAATCCGTATATTATCAAGATAATCCCTTTGCACAGTAAAACTCCCGTCGGCGGCAGAGGTAGTCGTTTTCTGATCCCAATCAGTACAAGCTACAAAGTCGGCTTTCGTGCATTTTTTTGAATGTATGGCCGCACCTGCAACCGGCGTATTTGTGCCATACGAAAACAGCTGACCATTGATCACTGGTTTTTGCACAGGCTGCATCTCTTCTTTTTTTATTTTACAGGCAGTGAACAAAAGCAGCAGCAGCAAAGCAGTTGTACTCTTTTTCATGTGTTAAGGTTTTATTGATCAGCAATTGATACTACAAAGCTACACTGTGGGTATAGGGTTATGGAAATCGATTTCTTCTATACAGCCGCCTTTTATTTGCAGAAAATCATTCTGCCCGTTCATTCATCGTTATACGATTGCATTATTTGCCATGCAGGCCGGGGAGGGTGCTGCAAATAAAAAAACATCTTTTCAGATGTGCAGGCATGATCTGTTTTATTGTTTATTTTTTTTGAAGAGGAGTGCGAGCATCAGCATTGCTGTTGGCGCTGTAATGCCCCAGGGAAAACCAAGAACTAATAACTTCTCTGAATAGGTTGGATAGAAATACACGAATGTAATGAGCGGTGTAACTATGGCGTTGGCTAAAAAAGATAACCTCACCCATTTTTGAAATCCATGTTTTTCAAATGCAGGAAGCGCTGTAAACATAGCAAGGCCCATAAAAATATAGCCCAGCGCATCAAAATCCCAAAACATAGAATGGGGTGTTTGTTCAAGTATGCTGATTTTGTTGGCAGCACCTTTTAACTTCTCAGGGATAACTGTTGCCAACTGAACAACATAGTTTGCCGTAACAAACACGGCGTACAGAACGGTAAAGAGAAGTGCCGCATGCGTCCAGATTTTTTTTGGTTCGGGCGTTACATAATGCAATGCAAGCATTTCAAGAATAAAAGGGAGTACAATGCAAAGAGAGCTTGCATAGATCAAAATTTCATCGACAGGAAAATGAAAAACACCCGCCAGCTGCAGTAGCTGCACAATAACATAAGTTGCTGTGGAAGCAAAGGCCAGCAACCCGCACCAATAACCGAGTTTATTAATTGAGTTGTTCAAGATGTTGTTCAATTATCAGGACAACAAATGTGGTAACTGAACAACTGCCAGGCAATGATGCCGGGCATTGGTGCAATTAATTCATGTCAGTATTTAATTAAGTGGCCGAAGCCAGGAGAGGATGGTTGTGGGAAAAATTCCAGGTGTAAAAAAAACCATCCTTTCAGATGGTTTCTTTTCAACTAAAATTTATATCGAATGCTTCAACAACTTAAATTACCATGCGGCTCACCGCATCGCTGTACAGCAATTGATTGTTGCTGCCTATTGCACCCACACGGCAGTAATAAACAGTACCCGGTTGCAGATTATTAAATGTATAACGGCTGGCAGTAGAGTTGGTAGTTACCCAGCTGCCCGGCGCAAGTGATGCATCAGTAGTGTATTCATGCAAATAAGCATAAGCACCTTTCACAGCTTTTACAGTAACAAACAACTGGCCGCTGCTTAAACCATTTTCAACCTTCAGGTTTTCAGGTTTGCTGATCACCAATGGTTGAGGATCTTTACTGATGTCGAACCCTGAACTGAGCAATTGTGTACGGTCGCCATTGGCCACAAGGTTTACATACGTACCAAGTGTGCGCAGCAAACCGGTAAGCGTTTCACGTTTTGCATTTTTGTCGGCCACATCCACACGGTTACCCGTACCCGCTTTTACAAGAGCGGCCGAAAAAGCAGTGGCAGCAGCCTGCACATCAACAATGGCAGGAACAGGAGTGGGGAAGTTTGCATTGGCAGTCATGCTGCTGATAATGCTGTGTGTTTTGCTCTCCAGTGTACCATCGGTAAACTTTGAGAAACTCAGAATTGTTCTGGTCATAAAAATTGAATTTAAATAGATGAATTCCGGGAAAGCGGTATAGCTGTCTTTCACGGTTTAACCCCACAAAACAAAAAATCAATCGCCTGCCTTGCTATACTACATAGCGGGTATAGAAAATCTCAGGAAAAATTATAGTACAATGAAGACAACAGGTTTTTAAACCACGCTTTTTTTACAAAATGTGGTTTTCTACAATGAAAAAGAGAAAAACTCCCTTGTGCTTGTTTACCTGTTTTTACGGGAAAACAAAGTTTTTTTCAGGAATAATGCCCGTTTCATGATCAACCAACGCCCATTTCCCAAGGGGAAATTATCACCTCATGGTATGCAAAAGGCAATTTCCTCCGGGGAAATGACCACAGTATTATACGCAAAAGCAAATTCCCCGGAAGAAATGAAGATAGTATTGTATACAAAAGGCAATTTCCTCGGGGGAAATGATGACAGTATTGTATTCAAAAGGCAATTTCCTCTGAGGAAATGATGATCGTATTATATGCAAAAGCAAAGTTCCTCCGGGGAAAAGGGCAGTGTATGGTCATATACAGCCTGGTGAGAATAAGATAATGCAAGGCATGGCCCTGCCTGATATCGTTTGTGGATTACTGTTGATAGCCTTTCATTTTATTTGCCTTATTTTAGCAATGCAGCACGTGTAACCGAAAAACACCGGCACAGCCAGAGCGAACAACTGCATACGCTACGCTCCCCCCGGGACAAATCTTGATTGCTGCACTGGAGAAGAGACAGAACGATGCACCGGGATACTCCAACGATTTTTTTAAGTCTTTTTTATATAACAGTTGTGTATAAACGTTTGGACACGGATAAGGGAAAAACGGATTGTACTAACAACAATACAAAAAGTATAACACTAAAATATTAATCATCAATTGCATTTATGTTTAAGCTGTTGCATATAATGGCATAAATATTAGTGTTAGGCGCAATCTAATTCAAATGGAAAAAGAACAACTGATAAAGGAAGCTAAAAGAATTGGAGCATTAGGTGATAGATCTAGTCTCAGAATTGAATCAAGAGAATTTATACGAAGATTCGTGGGAGAATCTAGTGATTTCTACAAAATTTTAAACAATCCAATTACAGATTGGAATGAGTTTGAAAGAAGAGCAAAAAATGTAATGGCTTCATTTGTTAGGTTCACTGAAAATGGGCTAATGAGTAATTTGTCTTATGAAAGAGAAATACAAATAGAAACTGTTTCCGACTTTCTTGATCAAGCAAATTCACTCTTATCAGATTCAAAAATACATGCATCTGCACCAGCTGTACTTATTGGAGCTTCGTTAGAAGAATTCTTAAGAACTTGGCTAGAGCAGGAAGGCGTTGACTTAACTACTATTAAAAATTCTTTAGACTCATATGCACAGGAACTTAAAAAGAAAGATTTAATTAACAAACAGGACTACAAAGACATCACAGCATGGGGAGGAACTCGAAATGATGCGGCACACGGACATTTTGACGAGGTAAATGATAGACAGAAAATTAAATTGAT
Organism: Lacibacter sp. H375; assembly: GCF_037892425.1. Classification (NCBI taxonomy): domain Bacteria; kingdom Pseudomonadati; phylum Bacteroidota; class Chitinophagia; order Chitinophagales; family Chitinophagaceae; genus Lacibacter; species Lacibacter aquaticus. The sequence goes on along the minus strand of NZ_JBBKTT010000001.1, from coordinate 4,265,696 downwards.
GCTTGAAGGTGTGAATTTGTTTATCAGAAAATATACTCCCCAATAAATCAAAACTGCGCCTAACAAAAGTATTGCCAAAAGCGGGGCAGACGGAATATCAATCATCAGCAAATCGCTATTGTACATCATCCAGGCGTGACGGAATTCTGATCACCAATTAGTTGTTAACTTCAACTTTTTAAATCATTATTCGGCCGTAGTTCCAGGCGGACACAGCAACAAATATCCCGCCTTCGGCAATACTCGGTCGTTATATGCAAGCCTAGAATGAAGAAATATATAATAAATGATCCCTTTCCTACTTGGTATTACACACCTTGTATGATTAATTGGAAAAAGACCGAGCGAAATAAAATTGAGGATAAAGCATATTTAACCAATACAATTAACGCTTCAATATTGACGGATTTGACAAGTTACGTCGAGGGTATTGTTTCTGAAATGATTCTCGAAATAATTTGGGTAAGAGATTTTAAAGACGAAAAGAATAAACAGTATCTCGACAATATTACAAGATATCTAGATGAAAAAGTACTTAAGTCTTCATGGAGAGAAACTGTTTCATTACTTGAAATGATTACGAATAAAAAATCAAGTGATTTGATTAATGGCGATATATTAAAGGCGATTTCGTATTTATTTACTTTTAGAAATTTGCTAACTCATGGGGTAGAAATTGACATTAATTATTTTGAAGCAAATGGGAATATTGTAGTAGAAGGACAAGATAAGTATGATAGTGTTTTAAAATATTTATTAGAAAAAAATCTACTAAATACATCCTTCGCACCGAATATTAATACAATAAATATACTAAGTGATGCAACAATCGATCATTTTACAACTATGACATTCAAATATATTGAGCAGTTATTTCAAATGGTTGGGGAATTTGAATTGGATGGATTAAAAACTAATTTCGAGGAAAGCATTCAAATGACTTAAGGCCTGTATTTAACACGGGTTTATGTCAGGCGGACTGACGTGCAAACGTGGAGCTGAGTGCTACTAATGAATTTTAAGAATAAATTGAAACTTGTGCTCCGAGACCCACCCGAACGCAAAGCCAGAAACCATTTCAAGAAATATAAAGCCCGAGGTCCACTCCGTGAGACGCCTGACGTACAGGATTAATCTCAACTTTAGTTCTTACATTCAATAGTATATTTTCAATCAGCAGCGGTTATCGGCAGACGGAATACGAATTCCCAAACTGCATAAAGCCCTGCCCGTTAGCAGCAATGGCATGATAAAATCTCGTAACTATTTTAGGTGGATAATTCTATCACTATTTATTTTTATCGTAATCTATATCGTAGGACTATTTGCAGGACTGCCAATTATTCCCTGGATTGAGACAAACTATTACGTTAAAGGAACTAATGAAAGACTTTCAAATGGGATAACTCTGCAACAAATAAATAATGCAATTATAAAAGTAGAAATCCCGGATTACTTTCCTCAAAACGACCAATGTATTGACACATGGTTCACGTCATCAGACAGCAGTAATAATTTGACCATTAACAACTTTTCATTTGAAATGCAATCCGATGAAGGCAAACCACTAACAAGAGAAAATAGTTATTTATTTTGGGACGATGGAAGTAAAGAAAATAACCTGACGATTGAAAACTATACTATATTGAAATCAGACACATCAAGTGAAGACAAGTATGTATTTCTTCGCACAGTTTACAACTTAGACAATGAAAAAGAAGTGACAGTTAAACTGAAAATCAATTATCAACTCAATAGAAAGACCATCGTTTTAGATAAAAACCTACAATTGATAAAGAAACAGCGATTAACGTGGAATGAATTCCGAGTTCATTAAGTGCGAAAGGATGCCACTCCGTTGGCCCGTGGTTTGCTGCAATTTCTAACGCCCCGGTTCGTGTCTTCACGCACAGGAATAAAGTTGTTCAATAGTTCGTGAAGACTGGAACCAAGGCAACAGGAATGCGGTTAAGAAGCTAACTTTAATAGATTACTCTCAGATAAAACACGGCCCGGTGTCACTGCGTGAGCCCCGGGCATACAAATGAGTGACTACATGCATTGAAAGAAGTCGTGAAGAAATTGGATAGTTAGATCTCCGTAATGGAACAAATGAATAATACAGGGCGAGCTCCTTTGAGGAGACCCACCTGAGCAATAAAATATAATTAATCTTAAAAAAACAACATTATGAATAAGAATGGCCCTGTTATAATAATTGAAGATGATGCCGATGATCAGGAGTTATTTATGGAAGTTTTTCAAAACCTGAATTATACAAACGAACTTATTTTCTTTAGCGATGGTGTTTCGGCTCTTGATTTTTTAAACAAATCTGACAGATTACCATTTTTAATACTGTCTGACATTAATATGCCTAAACTGGACGGTTTTGCCTTAAGAGATAAATTAAAAACTGATGCTGCATTGGCACTCAAGTGTATTCCTTATTTGTTTTTTTCAACTGCTTTAAACCAGAAAGCTGTAATAGATGCTTACAGTTTGTCTGTTCAAGGCTTTTTTGTAAAACAAACATCAATAGCAGAGTTAGAAAAAACAATTTCGGTTATTATGGAATATTGGAAAAGATGTGCTGCACCTAACAACTTTTAAATTCCGTCGGCCCGGGGTCTGGTGTAACAGACCCCGGGAGTTAGAATATTTAACTCCCGAGGTCCACTGCGTGAGACCCGGACGTACATAATGGTAACTTGTACACCTACACGAACCGGCAAAATAATACCTTCCGCATTCCCATCCTGGTACACAGGCTTTGCGGTATGAAACTTGTTACGTATAATCGCAGCGCATTTGTGTTGTTGCATTCCCTGTATGCAGCCACAGGTGCAACAGTAAGCAAGTAGCCAGCAACGATGATCATTTTGTAAAACCGGCAGGTCATGAGAGAACCCTCCATTAAAACAAGAATAACGCTGATTATTGTCTTAATTGTGCTGCTGCTGGCTGGCACCATGCTGCTGTCAATCTCCACCATTAAAAAAGTAAAAAGCAATCTTGAAGTACAGGTGCAAACCCGCACGGCTGTAATTGCATTAAAAGATAATTTTTCGCTACTGCTCGATGCAGAAACGGCTGAACGTGGCTACATCATTACGGCCGACTCAAGTTACCTGGAACCTTATTATGAAACGGTTAAACGAATTGATTCAAATACCAACCAGCTGCGCACACTGTTAAGCGCCCACCTGGTGCAGCAAACCAATCTTACTGCGCTTGAAAAGTTCATTACTCTGAAACTTGCTTACATTGAAAAACTCATCTCCTTAAAGAACCGGGGTAATGAAAAAGAAATTGCCAACGTAATGCGCTCGAACGAAGGCAAACATATCATGGATGATATACGGACGGTGAACAGGCGAATGCAGGAGGAAGAGTTAAACCGCTTTCAAGGCAGAACGGTAAGTACAGCCGAAAGTATTGAACGGGCAAGAACTGTTTTTCTATTTGAAGGAATTTTATCGTTGCTCATTACATTGATCTTGGCCATTATTATTGCAAAAGAATTTCAACGTCGCAAAAAGATTGAACAGGAACTGAAAGTATCAAGCGAACGCTTTTTTAAGATCTTTAACGAGAATCCCATTGCCACAACCCTCTCGGAGATCGGCACAAATAAAATTGTATTTGTAAACGATCTTTTCCAGAAATTATTCGGCTACAGTAAAGAAGAAGTAATTGGCCATACATCAGATGAATTAAAATTACTCTCGCCGCAGGAGCAGGCAAGAGTATATCCTATTTTACTATCTTATCTTAACGAAACCCGTTCGGTGGAGGAGTTGCAGACATTACCGCCCGAGGAGAATGTGAAACTGCTGATCAAATTAAAAACGGCCATGGGCAATAACGGCCTTGAAGTGCTATACACAAAAAAGGACGGGAATACATTTGACGCCGTACTGTATTACGATCTCATAGAAATCGATGGCAAACCCTATACCATCACTTCTTACCTTGATGTGAGCAAACAAAAAAAGGCAGAGAAAAAGATACTTGACTATACCATTGAACTCGAGCGCAAGAACAAAGAGATTGAACAGTTTGCCTATGTTTCTTCGCACGATTTGCAGGAGCCGCTGAGGAGTATCAGCAATTTTACCTCATTGCTTCAACGCAAACTTGAAACGCATCCAGATCAAAAGGTGCACGATTATATGGGTTTGGTAATGGGCGGAGTGCAGCGCATGTCGCAACTTATTTTTGATCTGCTTGAATATTCACGCCTTGGGAACGATCTTGAAAAAAAGAGGATCGATTGCAATCAATTGGTGAATGAAGTACTCATATCACTGCAGGCAAGAATAAAAGAGAGCGGGGCACAAATACATGTTGCTGCATTGCCCGTTGTAAATGGCTTTGGTTATTTACAATCGCTTTTTCAAAATCTCATCAGCAATGCAATCAAATTTCAGAAGCCCGGCACCACTCCAGTGGTAAACATTTCAGCAGTGCAGAAAGGGAGCCACTGGCTTTTTTCAATAAGCGATAATGGTATTGGTATAGAACAGGAATACCAAGAACGCATCTTTATTATTTTTCAACGTTTACACAGCAGGAGAGAATTTCCCGGCACCGGCATAGGGCTTGCTCAATGCAGAAAAATTGTTGAACTTCACGGCGGTAAAATCTGGATTGAATCGGAGCCGGGCAAAGGAAGTACGTTTTACTTTAGTTTACCAACCACATAACCCACCACATAACGGACCTCTTATGAAGAAAAAACTCAATTGTATATTACTGGTTGATGACGACCATGATGATAACTTGTATCACCAGGTGATATTAGATGAAATGAACATCGCCCACCGTATTGATATTGCCTTAAATGGTTTGGAAGCATTGGCCTACCTGAAGAATGAAAACCTGGAGGTGCCGGAAATTATTTTTCTTGATCTGAACATGCCAAAGATGAACGGCTGGGAGTTCCTGGAACATTACAAACAGCTCAACAAAGAGCAGAAAGCCAGAGTGGTGCTGGTGATATTAACCACCTCTGCCAATCCCGATCATATAAAAAAGGCAAAAGAAATTGAAGAAGTAACCGGCTTTGAAACAAAACCACTTACGAAACAAATGCTTCACGATCTGCTCAACAAACATTTTAGCGATTACCTGTAACGGCACTTGCAAAAATCGACCCCCAGTTAGAATTTTGTCGGCCCGGGGTCTGGTGTAACCGACCCCGGAAGTGAAACTATATAGATCCCGAGGTCCATTGTGTGAAATTCCCGGGCAAACGAATGGTGTGTGAAGGCACGAACAAAGGCAACGGAAATTTGGTTTTATGAAAAGTGGCGTATAATTTAGAGTTCACCTCACATTTCCAACCAATGATTTATCGCCTGAAATGAAAAATTTTAAAAAATATGTTTTCGAATATCTGCTTATAATAACAACCATCTTATTAACGGTTTCAGGTTTTTGGAATATCTTTTTTGGGGCTGAAGCAAAACCTAATGGCCACCAAACATTTCACGTAATAGTTAATTTCAGTTGGTTGTTTTTGATGCTTTACCAGCTCAGCCTTATCGGGAATAAACAACCTGCAATACACAAACGTGTTGGACTCTCCATTTTATTTTTTGGTCCTTTATTAGTTGCCCAGGTAGCAATATTAGCCATTCATTCGGCTCACAGAGGTCTGGTTTCGGGTGAAGGTGACTTTATGATTGTACAAAATGTGTTAGCACCAATAGAATTAGCGCTAATCATTTTAATGGCATTTATCCTTAAAAAAAGAAGAAAAATACATGCTGCGTTTCTTATAAGTACCGTTGTATTAATGCTGGGTATTAGTATTTTCTTTTTGCTGCTGGCAGTAGCTCCCCATCTACTTGGGTATGGAATGTATATCACATTCTTTGTTGGCGTTCTTTTTTTCCTGAAAGACAGAAAATATGGATGGCCGACATTGTTATGTAGTTCGTTTTTTATTATCAACGACTTTATTAACTCGATCCTGATTAAGAACGGCCTGATTCAACCTCTAACTGAATTTATAGGGTCACTTAACCAACCTGTTACTTTTTTTGTGAGTTTCATTGTTCTGTTGCTTTTATTGATATCTACAGGAATAATACCTAAAAGGCCTGCGACGGCTTTCGTTGGCCCGGCGGGGCCTGGTGCAACCGACCCCGGAATTCAAAATATATAAGTCCCAATGTTCCCTGCGTGAGACCCCGGGCGTAAAGGATTAATCTCAATACTAGTTCTTACATTCAATTTCATGTTTTCAATGACAGCGGTTATCGGCAGACGAAATACGAATTCCCAACCTGCACAAAGCCCTGCCCGTTATGCCTCATTGTAGAGCAACACCGAAACAACAGAAAATAAATGATAAAAGCGAATTTCAAAACAACACTTCTAGGACTGACAATTTTGATCTTCATGAATTGCACCACCAAAGCACAACAGCCAACTAACGAAGTGAAAATTGTTGGAGAGATGAAAAACGTAATGTGGAAAGGAAAACTTTATGGGAACATAAACCTTGACACAATTTCCAACAAGGCAAATCTGTACGGACTTGGCCCCGTTGAATATTTAGCGGGAGAAATTTTAATTATAGATGGCAAATCTTATAAATCAACTGTTACGTCTGACTCGACAATGAAAGTTGAAGAAACCTATAACATTAAAGCTCCATTTTTCGGTTACGCAAACATTTCAAATTGGACTGAGCAAATTTTACCTGACAGTATTCAGACTATTCAACAACTTGAAACCTACCTCGACAAAGCGACTAAAAATTCACCCCGACCTTTTATGTTCAAACTCATTGGGGCAGTTGAACAAGCAACAATACACATTTTGAATTTACCGAAAGGTTCAAAAGTAAGTTCGCCAGACGAAGTACATCAAGTACAAAAAAATTACAAACTCAAAAACGAGCAAACAGAAATAATTGGTTTCTTCTCAACCGAACATAAAGCAATTTTTACGCATCACGACACTTTTTTACATATGCACTTAATGACAACTGACCTGCAAAAAATGGGACATTTGGACGAAGTGTTGTTTAAAAAAGGAACAATGAAACTTTATTTGCCGACAGAATGAAAGAACAACGAAGACATAATAAGGATTTGGCAAAAGCATGGCTGACGGAATAAATTGAGCATCTGCAATTCTATTGTACATTTTTTCTGATATAAACATTTGTATTTCTAATACCTGCTTCGCCAAGCCCAAACCGTTAGCGGTAAGGCAACGAACGACATCAACGCAAAAAAAAGAATGAAATATAAAGACCAGCGGATAACTTTTGAAAAACTTGGCAAGGACGACCAAGTACCTTACGAGCTTTTGTTGCTTGCAGACCCATCAAAGGACTTAATTAATGAATACCTGAAACGGTCAGAAATTTATACCGCAAGAAAAAATGATGAGACTATTGGTGTTATTGTATTGCTCCCATTGACAACCGAAACAGTTGAAATCAAAAACGTTGCTGTAAAACCGGAATTTCAAGGACAAGGAATTGGTAGTTTATTAATAGAAAATGCTGTTCAGGTTGCTTTGCTTAACAAACAAAGAAGTATTTGTATAGGGACAGCAAATTCAAGTGTTGGACAACTTTATTTATATCAGAAACTTGGCTTTGAAATAACTGGTATAAAAAGACACTTTTTTACAAACAACTATGCTGAACCGATTTATGAAAATAGTATTCAGGCAAAACATATGTTAGTGCTGACAAGACAACTAAATGATGAATGAGCAGACCAATAAAGCAAATACCCGAACCGCTAACATCGTAGTGGGAATAGTGGGGGCTCTTGCCCTTGTTGCTGTTGCAAATCGTTGACAGTTGCACAAAGTTGAGTGCATCATCACAGTCCGCCGTCGTTGTGTGTTTTCACCAACGGCACATGCACAAAAGCAATCAGAAAAAGCTTCGGTTGCTGAAAGCAAAAGGCGCTAAACTTAGCAAACTTTCTGCCGGTTGAAAAAAGCATACATGCAGATTCCTGTACCTGAAAAAATACTCCTTTGTGGGTATTGGCTGTTTATGTTATGGATTTTAAATTGCCCGCATATTTTTATTTTTTCAGGCAATCAGTTTTGTTTTTATGAAACCCATTTCCTTCAGCTTCCGTGATGCCGGGAAAAAAGGTGTGGTTAACGCCCTGGGAGAATTTATATTTTATTCTTCTATTGGAAAAGAGATACGTGTTCCGTTCAGTTTTCAATATGAAATTAAATAACGATCACAGCAGGTAAGTGAACCGCACTTTACTCAACTTAAATTACCCGACATGAATGAGCTTCGTATAAAACATAAATTAATTGTACATGTAATTATTGCTGCTGTGGTATTGCTGCTCATGTACGTTTGCTGCTGGGCTTTGTATCTGCGTGATGAGGCTCCGGAACCTGATCTTCCGGCTTATATTATTACAGCCTTTATAATGGGAATCGGCTCCATTGTCCTGTTTTTTATTGCACGTATTTTAATTACGCAGCCCTATGTTCTTGATATGAATGAAAAAGGGTTTGCCTACAATCCCGGCGGTGTGCCGAGTGGTTTTATCAGTTGGGATAATGTGGAACAAATAAAGGCGGTTGAAGTAAAAACAACGCAGGGTAATTTGCCCGGGCCTGTGTTAGAAACAGCCATTGGCATAAAACTGAAAAACCCTGAGCAATACAGGTTTTATTCAAACAGCTGGTTACGTCCGCTGCTGCGTTTGAACAAAAAAATGTATGATGTTGATCTGTTCATACGCATTTCAGATTTAGGTGAGCATAAGCCAAAAGCTCTGGAGCTGCTGCAAAAGTTCGGCAACAACAATCAACCAATTGTATAACGTTTCAATTATTCGTTTCATGAAAAAAGGTTTGCAACACTTAACCTTGTGTTTATTGTTCTTTATTTCTTTTCAATGTGGTTTTTCCCAATCTGAATCTGTACTAAAAGAATTGCGTGATGCAGATACAAAATACCAGTATGGCAAAAAATATGAAGAAGCGAAAAGCATTTATTTGAAGTATAGTAATCAGCTTACTCCGCAACAACAGTTGAACCTGGCAATCTGTTATCTTTCTGATCCCGCACGAAGTGCTGAAAGTTATGCGAAAGGAATAGAGTGGCTGAACAAAGCAGCAGAGCGTGGTAATACAGAAGCCATGCGCACCATTGCTTATTGTTTTGAAACAGGGTTGGGTGTAAAAAAAGATTCCATTCAGCAAATTGCATGGACAAAAAAAGCATCAGACTTTGGTGATGCTGCGGCCATGCTCGCCATGGGATACTATCACCAATACGGTAAGGTAGTGCCCAAAGATGAACAAAAGGCAAAAGAATTATACCTGAAGGCAATTGATAAGGGCAACAGGGAAGCCAGTTATTACCTGGCCATGCTTGAACGGGGAAAAGGAAATTTTACCAGCTCATTGCATTACCTTGAAAAATCTGCAAATGGAGGTTTTGCAGCAGCACAATTTGAACTGGGCGATATGTATGAAAAAGGGACAAACGGTGTTCAGCAAGATCTGGATGAAGCCACACGATGGTATGGCAAAATCAACAGCAGGCAGGATACCCGTGATTACTACAATGCCGCAATGATGCGCATAAGATCATTTGGAACACAGGAACCTTCAACCGATCCGCAAAAAATCAATCCGCTGTTATTAAAACTTGTAGCTAGAGCCAACGAAAGTTTTTATGATATAAAAGGGAAGCTGATAACACCATACAATAAACCAATGTATGATAATTTAGGAAGCAGCAAAAGTGAATATTATGCCCCATTGCTGCAGCTTGGATTTAAGAACGCTTACATTCAAAAGAATAATTTCAACCAGGTACAAAAAAATAACTCGGTGAAGAATGTAGACAATTATACCTACCATGCCGAGATCATTCATTCCTCCGCACAAGCAAATTCATACAGAGTTTACATGCAGTGGGCCACCATTTTGAAAAACCTGTTTCCGGGCTGGAAGCAATCGGAAGAAAACTTCCCGAACCTGCAACGAGGTGAAACAACGCAGTACCAGCATCACAGCAACGGACGTACAACAATCATTGTTTTAAAAACCTGTTGTCCAAATGATAAAGTGGAAATAGAGATTAAAAACAATCACAATCCGCAATAGACCACCAAACGGCTGATTATTTACATGAAATTTCTATGAAAGTGGAAAAGGGTATGTTGTTTGATATTGTATATATAAAAACATATGAAAATTTCCTATTTACCGGCAGCAGTCCTGTTTTTGTTTACAGCCTGCGCCGATGCACCGAAATCGGATAAAGCGGAGACAACGGAGGCGCAGGAAGTAACTACAACTGCGGGTACAAGTTTTAAGGTAGATGCCGCAGCAAGCAAAGTTGAATGGGTAGCTACAAAAGTAACTGCCTACCATACAGGCACGCTAAATGTAAAGAGTGGGGAATTAATTGTACAGGATGGCAATGTTACAGGTGGCAACTTTGTACTTGATATGACAAGCATTGTTGTTTCGGGTCCTCCGGGTTCCGATGCCAAAGCCAATGAAAAATTATTGGGTCATTTAAAATCGGCTGATTTTTTTGATGTATCAGCAAATCCTGATGCCACGTTTACCATTACATTGGTAACGCCTTTTTCAGGCACTGCAAAAGACAGCGCCGATCCACGGCAGGAAAGCATCAGCAAATACAAAGTAACTAATCCCACACACACGGTTAGTGGCAACCTCACATTAAAAGGAGTTACAAAAAACATTACGTTTCCGGCGCAGCTAACCATATCAGGCAATTCAGCAAATGCCGTGGCAAAATTCAACATCAACCGCCAGGACTGGAATATTGTATATCCAGGTAAACCAGATGATCTTATACGTAACGAAGTACATTTGGGCATAGCATTAAAAGCTACCAATTAGAATGTTTTAATATTATTCAAAAAGCTGCTATCGCATAATGATAGCAGCTTTTTTTTGCTGTTGCAGCTAGTAACCATCAATTGCTGACAAAGAACAATCTGTTGCAGCCATTGCTTGAAGCCGTGGGATTTTCACACAATATTTTTCGTGCTTTATTCGCAGGCGGGTGAGAGGTAATTTTCTGCCATGTTTTTTATTCTGTAAATGCCGCTTATCGATTGCTGCTTGAACGAAATAAATAAATGATCTAACTTTTACTTCAACAATTAAATTTTCTATTATGAAGAAGTATTTATTTATGACGTTAATCTTAGCTGCACTATTCTCTGCAACAACAAATGCGCAACCGGCAGGTGATCCACCATCTGTGTTGCAGCAAATGAAAGAGCAACAAAAACCGGGGTTGATGGAGAAGGCAGGCCTTACCGAAGCGCAGGCGGAGAAGATCATTGAAATTAATTATGAAACCCGCATGCAGGCTGCCCGTGATCTAAAAGATCTTAACGAAGCTGACCGCACAAAGAAGCTTGCAGAAATAAAAGCTGCGAAAGAAAAAAAGTATAGTGAGGTGTTAACACCGGAGCAAATAAAAGCGGTAAAAACTTACTATGAAGAAATGGGAAAGAACAGGCAAAAGAAAGAAGGAAATTAATACTGCATTGAATAAGTAAAAAAACGGCGGGTCTCTCTCTGGAGACTCGCCGTTTTGTTTATGGGTTATTTGCCACTGTCACTTTATTCACACTGGAAACTGTTACTGAAAAAGTAACAGCCATGCACAGATCAAATATATCGGCAATGCACATAGTTATGAAACAGTGAGAGAAATAAACTCTGATCATGCACAGTTAATGAACATTAGCAGGCGTAATATTTTCGATCTTCCAAACCTCACCGGTAAGACTAACCACGTAGGCATTGTTGCCGATAAACTCCAACGAGGTTGGCTGGTTCAGTCCGTTTGCAATAACGCTGAAGCTGCCATCTGATTTGAGCTTCAGTAGTGCGCCGGTGTTTGGCAGGGCGGGTGCTCCTTCATAAGGTCCATCCCAAATTCCTTGTGCTAAAGTATAGAGTGTGTTTCCGCTGCCAAATTCCACATCAACAAACAACCCAACATTCAACCCGGCTGCTGAAGCAATTTCGGTTGCGGTGAGTGGCTTTTGGGAAAGGGCCATTAGTTTGGATTCCTCAGGCAGGTGAGGAATAGGACCAGCCAACGTGAAATAGATGGTATTGCCTCGCTGTGCCAGCCCTGTGGGCACAACATTTCCGAAGGCGATCATTTCTGTGATATTGCCATCGAGGGTAATATAAAGTATGCGGTTATGGTGTCCATCATTCACAATGAAACCGTCACGATAAGGTTCGAACGAGTATTGGAAACCCGTAGGCACAAAGAAATCGGGCACAGGCGGATGGGCAATGGACCAAGCACCGAGATCGGCGATGATGCTATGGCTATCCGGGCCATCTACCCGATAGATGCCTACAATATCTTCACCCCCAAGATCCGACCCAACGCCGGTAACCAATGCATATGCAATACCGTTGTGGAAGGCCACATCAATCACGCCGGCACCCTGGAAGAACGGATCAGGGTTGCGCTCAGGCAATCCGGTAGTGAAGAGCGTCTTTGCGCCGGTCTTCGGGTTAATTCGCCAGACAGAACCGGCAAGCGGTGCGGTAACATATAACGCTCCGTCTGGTCCAACGGTACTTCCCTGCAACTCCATCAGGCCACTAACCAGCAACGCTGGCGCTCCCGGTTGCATTGACTTTGCTTTTGCTATCGATTTATCCAAAAGAGTATCTTCCGAAGTCAAAGGAAGAACTTCTTTTTTGCAGGACGAAGCGATCATGAGAAGAACTAATACAACGACTGCTAAAGCATTGGCTTTTCTTTTCATAAAAAATAAATTAATGGTTAAAGAATAAAAATGCCTTGGGCACGAGCGTGAGGAAATCAGAGGTTGACTATAAAACTAATAGCAAGTTTTCAGAACAGCAATACCTATAAAATGGTAGAAAACACCGTATCGTGCAAGTACGAACGAACTTAAAGAATAATAAAGCCGGGGAAAGATTGAGGTGAAGGTTTGTTTGCAAATCCCCGGGCACGCAGTAATATGTTTAGGAAAGCAACACTAATGCAATCGTCACTAAGAGGTTTAATTTATCATTGATTCCGTTTGAGCTTCCCGACAACCTTGCCGTTTTCATCTACCAGTGTACCCGACAGATGAACGTATAATAAATTACCATCGCTGCCTTTCCAGATGTAGGGAAAACTGCGGCTGTCTGAACGGATCAGTTCACCTTTTGTCATGTGCGTTGGCTCGTCTTTAGCCATCAGTTCATTGCCTGCTGATTTGTTCCATCCATCTGCTACAAAAGCAAGTCGATCGGAAGGTTCGGGATGTGAAACACTGCTTGCACCGGCAGGCAATACTCTCAATGCCGCCTGTGCTTCTGCCAGCGATGCACCCATTTTCTCCAATACAAAACCGGAAAATTCATCGGCTTTTGTTTCTGAAGCCATTGCTGTTCCTGTTCCGTATAAATGATGACCAATTTCATGTGCCAATACACTTACTGCAGCCCAATCGGTGCCCGCTTTCCTGTTAAGTGCATCCATAAATGCCGGATTGTAAAGGATAAAACGCTGACCACGCACCAACACAGCTGCTGCATTGGGCACACGACCTTCTGCAATCATAAAATTAATTTTCATGCCAGATGCTTTAACGATTTGCTGCGCAATTTTTGCTGCTTCTTCAACTGTGGCGAAGTCGTTTGTTATTTCGCTGCGGTACTGTGCTTTTGCAAGAACAGGAGCGATGATTAATAAGAGGTATAGTAAAAGGTTTTTCATGATGTTATATAATCAGAATCCGTGCCTTTTGATTCTTCTGATGCTCTTACTGAAATATCTTAACAGGAGGTTTGCAGATGAATGACGTGCTGTCAGTTAAAGAAATCACAGCAGGTTTTCAGAACCGCCAGATTAAGGTGTCTTTTAGCAAAGCATTGAATAACTTAATGGAGAAAATAAACCTGTTGAAATGAAACTTACAATTACTAATAAGTGGTCTGATGAAATTTCTTTCCCATATGGAAAGTCAATTAAGATTATTTATGACAAACCTTATTTCACAATAAGAATAAGCACCCGGTTTCACGGAACTTTTCAATCAGAGGTTCCGGATGATACAACAGGGAATGTGCTTGTTATACCTGCTGAAACCATTAAGCCGTATATCAATCCATTTATCTCTTTTCAGGCATTAAGAGAAGAGGAGATTAATATTACTGTTGAATTTATTTAGATTGTTTTCTTCGTTGATAGTATGATGCGGCTTGGAATAGAAAATAGACAGGAATTGATCAAAACGCAATGTGGCTTTCGGAAGACATTTATGAGAAAAAATTTCCCGACTGGTGGCGCCAATCATTATTTTAGTGAGTGCTGTTGAAGAAAAATAACTTATTGTATCTTCAAAGATTTGTACGTAAAATTGATGAGAGGATTGCAAAATTAAACATGATGAACGTTAATACAGCTTTTCCCTTATTACCGACAGATCAATTCATACCCGGAACCAACAAATCGAATTGTTGTAAAAAAAAGTTTATCCTTTTTTTTGCTGATATGTTGGAAAAAATAAAACAGTTTACTGATGCATCAGCCAAGGAAACAGCGTCCGGAACGCTCAACGTATTGATTGTGGATGATGACGAAGACGACCGGATGTTATTTGAAGAAGCTATCTTCAAAATCGAACCGCTTATTCAAGTTGACCAGGCAAGAAACGGCATGGAGTTAGTTGAAAAGATGAAAGATGGCAGCCTGCCTGAGATTATTTTTCTGGACCTGAATATGCCGGGTAAAACCGGTAAGGAATGTCTTGCCGATATACGTGAACATGAGCGCTGGAAAAAAATACCTGTGGTGATCTATTCCACATCAGCAAACAGGAACGATATTAATGATACATATAAGGGAGGTGCTAATCTATACATGCTTAAGCCATCATCTTTTTCTGAATTGATCAGGATGATCAGGAAAACGTTCACTTATGATTGGGAACATATGCAGCCTTTATCGCAAAAGGATTTTGTGTTAACCCTTACCTCTGCCGTATGAAAGATATAAAAAAGGAAAATAGAATTACTGCTATTTCCGATGATCTGGAATTCAACCATCTGCCCGCCTTTGCCGGATGGATAGTGGAGAATATGCTGGAAGAGTTTTCCCGGCTGATGCTGAAGCTATCTAAATCAGAAAATGTTCCTCTTTTAAAAGTGGTGAGACATTTCAGCGATGAACAATTAATTGAGATGGGTAAAGTTTCCGGAGCTGAATTGTTAAACAGGCTGGCACAGAACAAAGCAAGAAAGCATATTGAAATTACGATTGGGGAATGGGTTGCCAACAGGATGGCAACAATTGACCGGGATGACGTGGTGGCTGAAGACATTTCACAGATATCTTTCGTAAGACGACAGGTGTTTCGTTTGATGCTTGATCATTATACAAGCGATACTGTTGTATTCCGGAACGTTATGGAAGAAGCCGATCGGTTTACAATGGCCACTGATATTGCCGCTTTTAACGCTTACATTCAAATTCATCAGCAAAAGATACATGCGATGAATCAGCAATTGAATGCGCAGCATAATGAATTGCTGGAAGCTCAACAGCTTGCACAAATGGGCAGTTTTTACTGGGACCTTGAAGGCAAGGGAAGGTCGGTTTATACGCCTATGGTTTTCAAGATATTTGAAATGGAGAAAACCAGTAACCTCGATGATTTTATGCAGGATGTGCATCCTGATGACAGGGAAAAACTAAAAGATGCTATAGCCAATGCAGTGCACAACAATGGCATTTATGATTGTGAATACCGGTATTTGCGGAATAATAAGAATAAATGGATTTCATCAAAAGGTATTGTACAATATGAAAATGGTAAGCCCGTTGGAATGAAGGGTACCATCATGGATATTACGGCACAAAGTGAGCTGTTACAAAAATTACAGGAAAGTGAAACGCTTCATAAGCAGGCGCAGGCGCTTACACATATTGGTAACTGGTCGTGGAATATTATAACCAATGAAATTATCTGGTCTGATGAAATGTACAGGATCTATGGACTGGAGCCACAGTCGGAGCAAATAACATTTGAACGCTTTATGTCTTTGGTACATCCCGACCACCGTGAGGCAAGAATGCAGGAGATACAACTTTCACTTGAAACAGGCAAAGCAGAAGACTATATTTTAAAAATTGTTACGCCTGCGGGCGAGGAAAAAATCTTAAAAGGCAGAGGCGAGTTATTGTTAGATAAGAATAGAAAGCCTTTAAGACTGGATGGCACCTGCGAGGATATTACAAAAGAATACCGGCTCAACCAAAACCTTACTGACAAGGAACGATACCTGGCTTTGCTTATTAACAATGCGCCGGATGCAATCATTGTTATTGATGAACAAAATATCATTCATATCTGGAACCCCAAAACAGAAAGCATTTTTGGTTGGAAAGCGGAAGAGGTTATCGGTAGAAATCTCACTGATATTATTATTCCGGTCCGTTACAGGGATGCGCACAACCGTGGTTTGACACATTATATTGCTACGGGCGAGGGTAGTGTCATCAACCGTTCCACCGAAGTAATTGCAATGAATAAAAGAAATGAAGAATTATTTATATCCTTAACTATTTCCGAAACTATCCAGGATGGCAAACGGTCTTTTATTGCTTTTTTACGGGACATTACTGAACAAAAGCAAACGTGGATCGAACTGCAAAATAAAACCATGTTGCTGGAACAAAAGAATCAACAGCTAAAGCATACGAATGAAGAATTGGAATCTTTTAATTATGCTGCAAGCCACGATTTACAGGAACCATTACGCAAGATCCAGATTTTTGCAAAACGTTTATACACTGATGAGTTGAAATTGTCTCCAAAGTCTCAGGGATATGTAGAAAAAATTATTTCGTCATCTGAACGCATGCAAACTTTAATAAAAGATTTGCTGATGTTCACACAAACAACAACAACCGATGAATTAGCGGAGGATGTTGACCTGGTGAATTTAATTGTGGAAGTGAAACATTCATTGATGCACCTGATTGAGGAAACGGGAGCAAGAATAACGCATACCAAATTGCCGGTGATACAGGTTGTGCCATTTCAATTCATGCAGGTATTTACAAATCTTATTGGCAATGCAATCAAATACAGACGAGAGGGAGTTGTACCTGATATCTGGATTGGCTATTCTATAGTTAAACACAACGAGATGGGAAATGACAATACTGTACTTGCGGGGAATTATTTAAAAATAAGTGTCGCTGATAATGGTATCGGTTTTGATCCTCAATTTGCAGAAAGGATATTTGATTTGTTCACCAGGTTGCAGGATAATACAAAGTATTCGGGTACAGGCATAGGTCTTGCTATCTGTAAAAAGATTGTACAAAATCACCGGGGTTTTATTAAGGCTGAAAGCGATGGCAAAAGCGGGTCAACGTTTCATATTTATTTGCCTGAGGCCCGGGTTAAATAAGATGAAGTTAACTGTTACTTAATTTGAACAACTGCTTTATAGGTCTGCGATTTTTTTATCTGGAGAATAGTTACTGTAATTACAAAAGCATAAAAAAGCCGGCCTGTTACCAGGCCAGCTTTACACGTTGATTCTTATGCTTAGTTACGATTACGCTAAATCAAAACGATCGAGGTTCATCACTTTGTTCCAGGCTGCAACAAAGTCGTTTACAAATTTCTCTTTCGCATCTTCACAAGCATACACTTCTGCAAGTGCACGAAGCTCGGAGTTACTACCAAATACAAGATCTGCACGAGTTGCTGTCCATTTTAAATCACCCGTTACACGGTCGGTTCCAAAGAAACCTTGTTGCACAGGATCGGCAGCTTTCCAGGTAATACTAAAATCAATGAGGTTTGCAAAGAAATCATTGGTAAGTGTACCCGGAGTTTTTGTAAACACACCATGTCTCGAACCATCGTAATTGGTATCGAGCACACGCATGCCACCAACCAACACCGTTAGTTCAGGTGCAGTTAAGGTTAACAGTTGTGCTTTATCGATCAGCATTTCTTCTGATGTTGCAAAACAGCGTTTCACATTCAGGTAATTGCGGAAACCATCTGCAGCAGGTTCAAGCACAGCAAATGATTCAATATCTGTTTGCTCCTGTGTTGCATCTGTTCGTCCGGGTGTAAATGGAACTTTCACTTCATAACCTGCATTCTTTGCTGCCTGTGCAACAGCCACACATCCTGCAAGCACAATAAGATCTGCAAGCGAAACTTTTTTACCGCCGCTTTGTGCATCATTGAATTCTTTCTGTATGCTTTCAAGTTTTGATAATACAACAGCAAGTTGTGCAGGGTTGTTTACTGCCCAATCTTTTTGCGGTGCCAAACGAATGCGTGCACCATTTGCACCACCACGTTTGTCGCTTCCACGGAAAGTTGATGCTGATGCCCATGCTGTTGATACAAGCTGTGAAATGGTAAGACCAGATGCAAGCACCTTTGCTTTCAATTCCGCAATATCTTTTTCATCGATGAGTTTATGATCTAGTGCAGGAACAGGATCTTGCCAGATCAATTCTTCACCAGGTACTTCAGGACCAAGGTAACGTGCTTTTGGTCCCATATCACGGTGAGTGAGTTTAAACCATGCACGTGCAAACGCATCTGCAAACTGATCAGGATTTTCCAGGAAACGTCTGGAGATTTTTTCATACTCCGGATCTATTCTTAATGAAAGATCTGTTGTTAACATAAATGGTGCATGACGTTTTGAAGCATCATGTGCATCGGGTACTAAACCTGCACCGGCATCGCCTTTTGGCTTCCACTGATGTGCGCCTGCTGGACTTTTTGTTAATTCCCACTCGTAACCAAAAAGGTTTTCAAAAAAGTTATTGCTCCACTTTGTAGGCGTGGTTGTCCATGTACCTTCAAGACCACTTGTAATAGTATGTGCACCTTTACCTGTACCATAACTGTTTTTCCAACCAAGACCTTGCTCTTCAATACTTGCCGCTTCAGGTTCTTTACCAACATGATCTGATGGTGCAGCTCCATGTGTTTTACCAAAGCTATGACCACCTGCAATTAATGCAACAGTCTCTTCATCATTCATTGCCATGCGGCCAAATGTTTCACGAATATCTTTTGCTGCAGCAAGCGGATCAGGATTTCCATCTGGTCCTTCAGGGTTAACATAGATCAATCCCATTTGCACAGCTCCCAACGGATTTTCGAGGTTACGTGTATGGATCTTTCCATCGGCTTTATCATCAGATACAAGAACAGCGTCATCTTTTGGTACACCTGGAGATCCTTCCGCATAACGGATATCACCACCCAGCCACTTTTTTTCACTTCCCCAATAAACATCTTCCTGTGGTTCCCACACATCTTCACGACCACCTGCAAAACCAAATGTTTTGAACCCCATTGATTCAAGGGCACAGTTACCAGCAAGAATCATCAGATCGGCCCATGAAAGTTTCTTGCCGTATTTTTTCTTCACCGGCCAAAGCAACAAACGTGCTTTATCAAGGTTTACGTTATCGGGCCAGCTGTTAAGTGGTGCAAAACGTTGCTGACCTGCGCCACCGCCACCACGACCATCGCTGATGCGGTAAGTTCCTGCACTATGCCATGCCATACGGATGAAAAACGGACCATAATGACCATAATCTGCCGGCCACCAATCTTGCGAGGTGGTCATGACATCGAAAATATCTTTCTTAACGGCAGCGAGATCGAGGCTCTTGAATTCCTCTGCATAATTAAACGACTCACCCATAGGATTAGAAAGGGTAGAGTGCTGACGAAGGATGTTCAATCTTAACTGGTTTGGCCACCAGTCACGGTTTCTTGTGCCACCGCCGGCGGCTTGCTTCAAAGCTCCGCCAGAGAAAGGACACTTGGCTTGAGATGTGTTATTATCCATGTTTTAATGATTAAGCGAACTTGTTATAAATGATGATGAACAGTAAGTTTTTCTTTGGGCTCCAAAACTAAGGCAGGGCAGGTAATAACACAAATTGATTATTTTTATGATCATATAGTATTTGTCTATGACCTTAACTCAGCTCGAATACATTGTTGCATTAGATACACACCGGCATTTTGCAGTGGCGGCAGAGAAATGTTTTGTTACGCAACCAACGCTTAGTATGCAGATACAAAAGCTGGAAGAAGAACTCGGGGTTAAGATATTCGACCGTACAAAGCAACCGGTTATACCTACTGAAGTGGGCACTGAAATTATTACGCAGGCACGTGTTACCCTGCGTGAATCGAATATGATCAAACAAATCATTAACGATCAGAAAGACACACTCTCCGGTGAACTGCGGATTGGTATTATTCCAACGCTTGCTCCTTACCTGTTGCCTTCGCTTTACAAAGCTGTAAGAGAGAAGTATCCGCAGTTGAATTTGGTGATTAAGGAATCGATTACAGAAGATGTGATTCATGAATTGAAGAACAACCGTCTCGATTGTTGCATTGTGGTTACTCCATTAAAAGACCCATCGATAAAAGAATATGTATTGTTCTATGAAGAACTGTTTGTGTATGTATCAGCCAAAAATGTCTTGAGTGATAAAAAATATGTGTTGGCCAGTGAACTGGATCCTAATCAACTTTGGTTATTGGAAGAAGGACATTGTTTTCGTTCGCAGATATTAAACTTATGCGAACTCCGCAAAAGCAGCGACTTTAATTTCAAATACGAGACAGGAAATATTGAAACGCTCAAACGCATGGTTGATAAAAGTGATGGCATTACCATTTTACCTGAGCTTGCTGTCATGGAGTTTAGTAAATCGCAACTGAAATTGGTGAAGCAATTAAAGCGGCCAAGCCCTGCACGTGAAGTGAGTCTTGTTACACACCGTGATCATATTAAAACTAAGCTCATTAATACAATCAAGGAAGAAATATTGAATATTGTACCCGTGCAAATGCAGAAACTGCAGAATAAAAAAATAGTTGAGATAAATTACTAAACTGTTCATCAGCAGAACATCAGTGTGGATAGTTGACCGATATGCTTTCTTGTATTACTCAAAAGAACAGTTTATCTTTCTTCCATACCAACGTACGATTCATCTTTCATCGTACGATGAGTTTTCTATCAATCACCAAAACTGTAAAACTGTTTACCCATGCAACGTTACAAGAGTTTGTACAAGTGGATGTTTATTCCCATGTTCTTTATGCAAATTGGAATTTTCAGAGATTATTGGGGTGATTTTACTGACAATGCGTGGTCGGTTCATATTCATTACTGGACGGGTACTGTCTGGTATCTCTATCTTATTCTGCAACCATATTGGGCAACACATGGCAAATTGAGCTTACATCGCACCAACGGTATCATAGGAATGTTTTTGGCCGGGGGCGTTTGTTTAACGGCTTTGGGTATGATGCACAGGGATATTGCAACAACAGAACTCATCGCAAAGGATCCCACAAGGTTTGGTCCGTTTAAACCCTGGTTCTTTTTTGGTGTTGCAGCTGTTGAAATTGTAATGATGACGGCTTTTGGTTTTGCTGTTATTAAAAGTATTATTCATCGTAAGCAAATTGAGCAACATGCATGGTGGCTTATTACCACCGTATTTTTGATCATGATGCCTGCGCTTGGAAGGGGTGTACAGAATGTTTACATAGGCATGAATAGTAAGCATTGGCCAAATATTGATATTATGGCGCCGATGTATCCTACACAGGCCATCATTATTACCATGTTGTTGCTTGCTGCATGGAAATATGATAAGCTTAAACATGCTGCTACTTACCTGGCGCTCGGGGTAAACCTGTTCATTCTTTTGCTTGAACCAATCGGAAAATCAGAAGCGGTGCAAACGTTTTTGAAAACCATGATCAAAGGATGAAATATTAATTTTCATAAACAACATGTATACAATAAAGAACTTCCTTTTACTTGCAATAGTTGTTTTGTTTGGGTGTGCTGATAATCCAAACAATAATAAGAATGATCAACCAATAAACTATGCGTTGGATGAGGCATGGCCTCAGTTGCCTGCAGGTTATTCATTTGGTCAGCCAACCGGTATCGGCATCGACAGCAAGCAGCACATCTTTGTTTTTCACAGGGCGGGTAGAAAATGGACCGATCCTTTTCCGGAATCATTTATTGATAAAAACACCATACTTGAGCTTGATGCTGAAACAGGAACCATCATCAATGAATGGGGCGCCAATCAATTCATCATGCCGCATGGTTTAACGGTTGATAAGAATGATAATGTTTGGGTAACAGATGTGGGGCTTCATCAAATACTAAAGTTCAGTCACAATGGACAGTTATTGATGAAGCTGGGTATTGCAAAAACTCCCGGCAACGATTCTTCGCATTTTAATTTACCCACCGATGTTATTGTTGCAAATGACGGTTCATTTTATGTGAGTGATGGCTATGGTAACAGCAGGGTGGTGAAGTTTTCCGCTGATGGAAAGTATTTATTGCAATGGGGTACAAAAGGAAGCGATGAAGGTGAATTTGATATACCGCATGGTATAACGCTTGATAAAAACGAACATGTTTATGTGGCTGACAGGCAAAATAACCGCATCCAGGTGTTTGATAAAAATGGCAAATTTCTACGTGTGTTAAAGAACAAAGATTCCGTACCTCAATTGCCATCTGTAACAATCGACAGCGCACAACATCTTTACGCCATCGATTTTGATTATACCATTACGACTGATATTGGTAACAAGGGTTCGAAGGTTTTTCAATACGACACAGCAGGAAATGTTGTTTTTCAATTTGGCAGCACAGGAGAAAACAAACGAACTGCTTCCTGGTATCATGATATTGCAGTAGACAAGAACGGAAATATTTACGTAGGTGATATCAGGGGAGCTAAGCTGTTGAAGTTCGAAAAAAAGAAAAAATAATCATTAAGACAAATATCACATTAACTTACTTTGATTAAAAATACATTCAGATGAGGTCTGTCATATTATTATTTATGTTCATCGCACTTAGTGTGCAGCAGTTGATCCTTGCTCAAGCACCAGCAAAACCAGTGTATGTAATTGTGCATGGCGCATGGGGTGGTAGCTGGGCATTTAAGAAAGCTGATTCGTTGATGACGGCAACAGGTGCAATTGTATATCGTCCTTCATTAACAGGTCAAGGGGAACGGGTTCATCTTGCATCTCTTGAAGTTGGATTGAATACACATATCAACGATGTGGTGAACATGATCTTGTATGAAGACTTGCATAATGTAATTCTCGTTGGTCATAGTTATGGTGGTATGGTCATAACCGGTGTTGCCGATCGTGTACCCGAACGTATCGGCAAATTAATTTACCTCGATGCATTTGTACCTGATCATGGTGAGAGTGTGGTAAGCATGCAAGGTGCTCGTGCCGATTGGGTGATGAAAATGGCAAGCAATGGCTACTTGATACCTGCCTGGGTAAAACCGGGGCAAGAGCCGCCAAAAGATGTGCCTCATCCTTTGAAAACATTTACTGATACAATATCGCTTACAAATACAAAACGGTTAAGCTTACCCGTTACTTATATTCTTACCGTTGCAAAAGGCGTTGATGCTTCAACCGATGATTTTGCATTGCAGGCAGATCGAGCAAAAAAGAAAGGTTGGCCTGTGATGCAAATGGAAGCAGATCATAATCCGCAATGGTCTGCAGTGGAAGCATTGGTAGCATTGTTATTGAAGGTGGGGAAATGATGATTTAATTAGTACGCAGGGTTGGTAACTCTGGTAAATACAAAACCTTATCAAATAATGAAAGCAGCTATCCACACAATCTACGGCCCACCTGAAGTTGTACACGTAATAGAGGTAGAAAAACCTGTACAAAAAGATAACGAAGTGCTGATTAAAGTTAATGCAACAACAGTAAACAGAACCGATTGTGGTTTTCGCAGTGCACAATATTTTATCTCCCGTTTTTTCAGTGGCTTGTTCAAACCAAAATTCAAAATACTGGGTAATGAGTTTGCAGGTGTTGTGGAAGCAGTTGGTAAAAACGTGCGATCATTTTCAACTGGCGACAAAGTGTTTGGTTATAATGACACATCATTTGGCGCACATGCACAATACATCTGTATTGCAGAAGATGCAGCAATTGCAACTATGCCGCAAAATGTTGACTTTAATGAAGCGGCGGCAATTACAGAAGGCGGTCATTATGCGTTGTGCGACATACGTGCAGCAAAAGTGCAGGCCGGACAAAACATATTGGTGAATGGTGCTACAGGTGCTATTGGTTCTGCTGCGGTGCAGCTGCTCAAATATTTCGGCGCAAAGGTTACTGCTGTTTGCAATACCAAAAATGTAGAACTGGTAAAGTCGTTGGGTGCTGATGTGGTCATTGATTATACGCAACAGGATTTTACCAAGATTGATGATCGTTTTCATTTTGTATTTGATGCTGTTGGTAAAAGTTCTTTTGCAAAATGCAAACCGCTGCTGCATGAAAAAGGAATTTATATTTCTACCGAATTAGGAAAGAACAGCGCCAATGTTTTTCTTGCACTTACCACATCATTAACTGGCGGTAAAAAAGTTTTATTCCCTTTACCAACCATCAGTAAAGCTGATGTTCTATTTCTAAAAGAATTGGTTGAAACAGGTAAATTCAAACCAGTCATCGACAGGCATTATAAACTCGATGAAATTGTTGAAGCATACAGGTATGTTGAAACCGGGCAGAAAACGGGGAATGTGATTATTACAGTAAATTGAGGTACTGTAATTTTTAACTATCTTTCTGTATTAAGAACGTTCTATCTCCGTCCCGTTGAAATAACCCAGCCATATTGTTAACGAGTATCAGATCCAGTCAATGAATCAAACAGCCGACCACAAGTTGCTATTACACCAGTCATTGGTGCGTTTATTTGGAGAAATGAATGATGAGCAGGTAGAGAATATTTTAAACCTTACCAACATACTTGCGTTTGAAGCGGGTGAATACCTTTTCCAGCAAGGTGAGAAAGGACATTCGTTCTACATCGTTTTATCAGGCCGTTTCAGAGCCATACAACATACCGACAGCGATATCTTTATTCTAGGTGATATTTCAACCGGTGAACCCATTGGCGAATTTTCTCTTTTTACAAAGGAGCCACATAGTGCATCAGTAGTTGCTTTACGCAGATCGCTCATTCTCCAATTGGAAGATGATGATTATAAAACACTGGTACAGCAATTTCCTTCCTTCGCCAATGCCATTACAAAATTTATCATTGAGCGCATGCGTCGCAACAACCATCAAACAAAAATGGATGCAGCGCCAAAAAATATTGCGGTTGTAAATCTTCAGGCGGCTAATGATGTGAGTGCTTATACTGGTGCTATTCAGGAAGAATTAGGCAAGATGGGTTTTGGTATCAGTATTTATGATTATGCTTCGCATAAAGGCGAAGATGATCATAGCACATTTGATGATATGGAGAAGCAACCTGGTCTTAATTTCCTTGTGTGCGATATGGAAAATCCAGAATGGGCCAGGCAATGTATTGCCTATTGTGATCTGGTGATCATTGCAACAGATTTTCATGCCGACTGTCATATATACGAGATTGAAAAAGTATTGCATCTGTATTCAGACAATGTGATGAATAAAAAGATCTACCTGCTCTTGTTGCATGAAGAGAATGCTGCGTTGCCTTCTAACACAAGACGATGGTTTCACGAACGAAAAGTGGATATGCATTTACACATGCGAAAAAATAAGGCAGCTGATACACGCAGGTTTTGCCGCATTGTTACACACCAGGCAACGGGCTTGGTATTGGGTGGCGGAGGTGCAAGAGGATTTGCGCACGTAGGTGCAGCAAAAGCATTACTTGAAGCTGGTGTTGAATTTGATTTTATTGGTGGAACCAGTGCAGGGGCAGTGTACGGTGCCGGATTATCATTTCTTGATTTTGATTTTGACAAGGCAGATGTTATGTGTAAGCTTGCGGCTGATAGTAAATTAACCTCGAATGATCTGACGTTGCCAATTGTATCACTGATGTCCGGCAAAAAGATCCGGAAGTTTTTAGATACCATGTTTGGTGATTCGCACCTGGAAGATCTTTGGGTGTACACCTATTGTGTATCCACCAATTTTTCAAGTGCGTCATTAAAAGTGCATGACAGAGGATTAACACAATTGCAGGTAGCAGCAAGCATGGCCATACCAGGTGTATTTCCTCCGGTGATCATTAATAAACATCTGCATATTGACGGAGGAGTAATTGATAACCTTCCGGTTGAAGCCATGTATAAAAAACCTGTGCGCCATATTGTTGCTGTTTCATTATCGGCTGAAGAAACAGCGATGTTTGATTTGCACGAAATACCTACCTCATGGGAATTGTTCTGGAGTAAGATCACCAACTCAACAACACATCAACTGCCGGGCATCTCATCTATACTTGTTAACAGCATAACCATTAACAGCAGGCACAGGCAGGAGAGCAGCAAAACCAATGTATCTGTGTTTCTCGATCTTGATCTGAAAGAGTTTAAGTTTTTAGATTGGAACAACTGGAAACAACTTATCGAAAGAGGATACACCCAAACCAAACAAAAGCTGAAGGAAACAAAGCCGGAACTGCAGTTCTGGAAATAGTTTTACGATAATAAAAAACGGATCCGGCTAATTTAGCCCGACCCGCCAGATTTACCTTTTCCTTTGCTCATTCCATATGTCGCTGTTTAAGAATTTACTCATGCATCACCATCACAGGCACATCGCTGTGAAAGATCAATTCTTTTGTATGGCTGCCTGAGAATATTTTTTCGATTAGATTATGTTTTTGCGGTATCACCAATAATATTTCAATACTGAATTTGTTCGCATATTCATTCAAGCCTTCCACCATATCTTGCTTGTCAATAAAGTGGTATTGCGGATGATATTGCTGGAACATAGTTTCCACTAATCCACTTTGGAAAGGAGTATCGTTGGTCCATTGCCTGTTTTTAAAATCTACATTCAGCACATGTAATCTTGCACCGGTTGATTTGATGAGTTCACTGACAATGTGATCAGGTATTGTATTAATCACATCCCTGAAATCGGTGGTTAAACCAATATCATTGATTCGGCTAAACACTGCATTTTCAGGAACGATCAACACGGGAACTTTGCAACTTTTTGCTACGGCCAGTGTATTACTGCCAATGTATTTTTCTTTCAGCTTACCTGCGCCGGTAATACCCATCACAATAAATGACACCTGCATTGCATCGGTGAGTGATGTAAGTACATCAACCACTTCGCCATCAAACATCATATGTTCCACTTTGATCAACGGTTGTAATTCTGCAAGCTGATTAGCCACTAACTGCAGTTCTTTTTTCTTGATCTCCCGCATTCCTTCAGGCGAAACCTCAACGCCTTGGTATAAAGGATAAAGTAAGGGCTGTTGATATGCATGAATAAGTATGAGCTTTCCGCCTACCTGTTTCGCATATTGTAAAGCATATGAAGCAGCGTTAAGTGAGGTAGAGGAGAAATCTATGGGAACAAGGATCGTTTTCATAAACCGTGTTTTATACCATAAATGTATTTTGATTTTTTTGATCCTGCTATGACCTGTATCAGGCGCTCTTGAACTGCAGGTCATCACAACAACTGATACATATTGTTGGATGTTTAATTTGAGATGAATTTCAGCTGGCTGAAAAAAAATGTATGCAGCCTGTTTAGCCTCAGAGAAAGGAGGCCACAGAGTTTTTCGCAGAGTTATCTCTGCGCTCAACTCCTTATCTCATGTTTTCTGCGGTGAAAAGGGAAAAGATGTATTAACACCTGCCTAATCAGATAAATCTCCCCAAATCATGGTTTAGACTTCTTTCTACAATACTCCTTTGGTAGAAGGTAAATAATTGCTCAATGGATCACGTTTTACCGCCATGCGGATGGCTTTGGCAAATGCTTTGAAGATGGCTTCAATTTTATGATGTTCATTGTCGCCATGACATTCGATGTTGAGATTACATTTTGCTGCATCGCTGAACGATTTGAAGAAATGGAAGAACATTTCCGTTGGCATTTCGCCGATCTTCTCACGCTTGAATGTTGCATTCCAAACGATCCAGTTACGACCGCCGAAATCAATCAGCACTTTTGCATCGGCTTCATCCATTGGTAAGGCAAAACCATAACGCTCCATGCCACGCTTATCAGCAAGGGCTTTACCAAATGCTTCACCTAACGCAATACCTGTGTCTTCAATGGTATGATGTTCATCAATATGCAGATCACCATTCGTGGTGATGTTGAGATCCATTTTGCCGTGTCGTGCAATCTGGTCAAGCATATGATCAAAGAATCCAAGACCGGTGTGGATGTTTGCTTTGCCGCTGCCATCAACATTCAGTTCAACGCTGATCTTTGTTTCGTTGGTATTACGTTCATGCGTAACCGTACGCAAACCGAGTTTGAGAAATTCATAGATATCTTTCCAGTTTGGTGTTTCTAATACAATGGTTGATTGACGCAGCTCCGTTACTTTATCCTGGATTTCAGCAGCACCAAGATTGGCATCGATATTCATCCAGATGGCTTTGCAACCAAGGTTCTTTGCTAATTGTACATCGGTAATACGATCACCAATGACGAATGAATTGGCAAGATCATAATCGGGGTTGTTGAGGTATTTGGTAAACATACCAGTGCCCGGCTTACGTGTAGGAGCATTTTCATGCGGGAATGTGCGGTCGATCAGTACCTCACTGAATACAATACCTTCATTCGCTAAACTCTTTACCACAAAATTGTGTACAGGCCAGAACGTGTCTTCAGGAAACGCATCAGTGCCCATTCCATCTTGATTTGTTGGCATCACCAATTCATAATCAAGTTCAGCAGCGATCTTGCGCAGATAAAAGAATACATCAGGATAAAATGTAAGCTTATCGAACGAATCGAGTTGATAAGTAGGAGGGGCTTCATTAATAAGTGTGCCGTCTCTGTCGATAAATAGAACTCGCTTCATTTTATTATTTCATTTTAGCTCTTGCTGCTTTTACTTCTGCTGTTGTAACCAAACTTGCTTTGTTGCCAAAACTATTGCGCACATACGTTAACACATCTGCAATTTCCTGGTCTTTCAGGTGTGGTTGCGAAGGCATGGGGTTCAAATAGGTTACGCCGTTGATCACCATTTCTTCGTCAAGCCCGACCAATATAATATTGATGAGTTGTGTTTTATTACCCAGCACCTGCTTTGTTTTTGTAAGTGGAGGATTCATCCCCTGCATTCCTTTACCATCGGGTTGATGACAGGACAGGCAATTATTTTCATATACTTTTTTCCCACGCAGCACTGATGCTTTCAGATCAGGTTGCTGCGTAGTGAACGCAAATGCAGAAACGGCGATGAGCAATGCAATTGAAATCTTCTTCATGAATAATTTATTTCGGCTTTAAAGTTAACGTTAAACAATAAACTTCTGCAAAGCATTCAGTAATTCATCATTCTCCTTTGCAGTTCCTACGGTAATACGTAGCGATCCTTCGCATAAAAGAACTTTACTTCGGTCACGTACAACGATCTGGTTGGCGAGCAAATATTCATAGATGCCTCTTGCATCTACAACTTTCACCAACAGGAAATTGGCATCACTTGGATAAACCTTTTCTACTACTGCGAGCTTTGGTAATTCTGCTTCCAGTCGTTTGCGCTCTTTCACAAGTTCTTTTATCATTTCGTTCACATCTTCTACATTGTCGAGTGCCTTCACTACCAGTTCCTGCACGGCTTCGCTGATGTTATAAGGAGGTTTGATCTTATTATAAACGTTGATGATCTCTTCACTTGCAAATGCCATACCTAAACGTAAACCAGCCAATCCCCATGCTTTGCTGAGTGTTTGCATTACCACAAGGTTCGGGTAATCGGCCAGCAATGTTACCAATGAACGCTGACGGGAGAAGTTGATGTATGCTTCATCAACCACCACAATACCGTCAAAATTATTCAGCACCATTTCAATATCAGCAAGGTTGATGCTGTTACCCGTTGGATTGTTGGGTGAACAGATCCAGATGAGTTTGGTGCGCTCATCCACCAATGTTTCCATGTGTGCAAGGTTCAGTTGGAAATCATCCAGCAATGGAGCTTTACGTAATTCCACATCGTTGATGTTGGCACTTACTTCATACATACCATAGGTTGGCGGACAAATGATCACATTATCAACACCTGGATTACAGAAAGCACGGTATAGCAGATCAATACATTCATCGCTGCCATTACCAATAAAAATCTGTTTGGGTGAAACGCCTTTTATCGCAGATAATTTTTGTTTGATCTTTTGCTGCTGAGGATCGGGGTAACGGTTGTACCATTTCACTAATGGTGAACCAATACTGTTTTCATTTGCATCCAAATACACTTTCGCTTCGCCGTGAAATTCATCACGTGCAGAAGAGTAGGGAACAAGGGCTTTGATGTTGGAGCGGAGTAAATTGTTTAAATCGAATGACATGTTATGGTGGATTGTGAATGGTCAATGGTGAATGTTGCGTGTTTTGTATTCACTATGAACTATCGGCTATCAACTATTGGCTTCTCTTTCTCACTGCATTCGCATGCGCCTCTAATCCTTCCGCTTCCGCCATCAGTTCAACTGCCTTGCCAATATTCTGTAAACCTTCTTTGCTTAATTTTTGGTAAGTGATCTTCTTCACAAAGCTGTCAACGCTTACACCGCTGTATGCTTTTGCATATCCGTTGGTAGGCAACGTATGATTGGTGCCGCTGGCATAATCACCTACACTTTCAGGTGAATAATTGCCAAGGAAGATAGAACCTGCATTGATGATCTGTTCTGCTATTGCTTCGTCGTCTTTACAACTGATGATGAGATGTTCCGCAGCATATTCATTCACTAATTCGATCATTTCTGTTGTGCTGTGTAGAAGGATTGCTTTACTGTTCTCCAATGCTTTTGCAGCAAATTCTTTACGTGGTAATTGTTCCAGTTGTTTTGCAGTCTCGATCAATACTTCGTTGATCATTGCTTCTGAAGTGCTCACCAGCAACACCTGCGAATCAACACCATGTTCTGCCTGCGACAACAGATCAGCAGCAACAAAAGATGCATTGGCTGTATCATCAGCCATCACACATACTTCGCTTGGTCCGGCAGGCATATCAATGGCAACACCATCTTTTTGTACTAACTGTTTGGCACAGGTTACATATTGATTACCCGGGCCGAAAATTTTATATACCTGTGGAACGGATTCTGTACCATAAGCCATGGCAGCAATTGCCTGTGCACCACCTGTCTTGAATATTTTTGTGATACCAACCAGTTTCGCTGTATATAAAATGGCAGCATTGATCTTTCCATCTTTACCTGGAGGTGTACACAAAATAATTTCTTTGCATCCTGCAATTTTTGCAGGGATGCTTAACATTAAAATTGTAGAGAACAGGGGAGCGGTACCACCGGGAATATACAAGCCCACTTTTTCAATAGCTACTGATTTACGCCAGCAAACAACACCGAGCATGGTTTCCACTTTCTCAACAGCACTTACCTGTTTCGCATGAAACGTTTCAATATTCTTTTTTGCAAGAGCAATAGCATCTTTCAACTCATTACTGATAGTTGCAGCAGCTGCATCGATCTCTTCTTTTGAAACCAATAATTCAGTCACTGAGACTTTATCATAAATAGTGGCGAAACGTTTCAATGCTTCATCACCACTTGCTTTTACCTGGTGAAGGATATTTGTTACGCTTGCTTCCAGCGACAACGATTCAATTGCCGGACGTTTGAGCAACCTGCTCCACTCACTTTTCTTTGGATGTTTTATGATCTGCATTCTCTTTTTTCATTTTCAAATTTCACAATCATCAAATTTTCAAATTGCCTTACATCACCATCTTCTCAATCGGCACCACCAATATACCTTCAGCACCTGCCGCTTTCAATTGTTCGATTTTTTCCCAGAACTCATCTTCGCTCAATACACTGTGTACGCTGCTCCAGCCGCCTTCTGCCAATGGCAATACTGTCGGGCTACGCATACCCGGAAGCAGCGCAATGATCTCATTCAACTTTTCGTTTGGTGCATTCATCAACACATATTTGTTACGCTTCGCTTTCTTAACAGCTTTAATGCGGAACAATAATTTATCCAGTAAGATTTCCTGTTCTTTATTCAGTTTGTTGTTTTTGATCAACACTGATTGCGATTGTAAAATTGTTTCTACTTCTTTCAACCCATTCATGAAAAGGGTAGAACCACTGCTTACCAGATCAACCACCACATCAGCCAAGCCAATACCCGGTGCAATTTCCACACTGCCACTGATCTCATGTACTTCACCACTGATATTGTTCTTCTTTAAAAACTCATTCACCAAAAAAGGATAACTGGTGGCAATACGTTTGCCATCGAGACTTTGCACACCTTGATAAGTTTCGCTGCGTGGTATAGCCAGACTCAAACGGCATTTACCAAAGCCAAGCTTCTCAACGATCTCAGCTTTTTTGTTTTTTTCAAACAATACATTTTCACCCACAATGCCAATATCAGCAACACCATCTTCTACATATTGCGGTATATCATCATCACGTAAAAAGAATACTTCCATCGGGAATGTATCGCTTTCTGTTTTCAAACGGTCTTTTACATTGCGTAGTTCAATACCGCATTCGTTCAACAGTTTTACGGAATCATCATACAATCGTCCACTCTTCTGAATCGCAATTTTGAGCTTCGATGGTTTTTCTGCATTACCTCCGCTTATTTCGCTGAGCGGGGTGTATTTTTTTTCCTGCATCATATTTACTTTAGTTCGTTTGTTTCAGTTCAGGCAATAAAAAAAGGCCTACTTCCGTAAGCCCTCTACTATCGTTATACACAACGCATCATCTGGCTTACCTGTTTGGGCAAGTATGGTGATGATGTGTATGTGCGTTTAAAATCATGGCGCAAAAATAAGGGCTGAAACTGAAAGCACAAATATTTTATTGAAATGCTTATTGTTCACGAGTGTTAGCATTGTGCCTCCATGTAGTTCAACAGAACACTTGACAGTACAAACAATTTGTTGAACGGTTGCTCAGAATGATGTGCTATCAGTACATTCGACACTCCTGAACAAACAGTCATTTGTATCATGTTTCTACCCAAACAGGTGACTGTAATACGTAAATCACTAAATACTTGTACGCATGAGAAAATTATCCCTTTTGTTCGCATTTTTCATTTCGTTTAACCTGTTTGCGCAGGATGCGGTCAATTATCAACTTCCTCCAAAAGACATTATGGACCTTGCGTTGGCAAAACCAACACCCACGGTGAGTGTTGATAGCAAAGGCCAATGGATGTTGTTGATCGAACGAAATATGTATCCACTGGTTGATGAACTTGGCCAGCCTGAAGTAAGAGTTGCCGGTTTACGTATTAACCCGGCTAATTTTTCACAAAGCCGCCAGAATTACATCAACAACTTTACACTGAAGAATATTGCTTCGGGTAAAGAATACAAAATTGCGGGCTTACCTGCCAACCTGTTGGCAAATTCGGTATCGTGGAGTCCAAATGAAAAGAAGTTTGCATTTACCAACAGTACTGGATCAATTGTTGATTTGTATGTTGTAGATATTGCAACGCAAAAGGCAACCAAAGTAAACAAGACAGCTTTGAATGTGGTGTTAGGTGCTGCATTCAGTTGGTTAGATGATAACACACTGTTGTACAAAACAGCAACAAAATCTCCGGCTGCAATGCCGAAACGTCCCATTACACCAAAAGGTCCTACAGTACAAGAAAGTTATGGCAGCGCATCACCACGACCTACTTTTCAGGATATGATCAAATCGCCTTATGATGAACAGCTGTTTGAATTCTTTGCTACCTCACAATTGGTGAAGAATGTAAACGGCGTTGAAACAAAGATCAATCAACCTGCGATCTATAGTTTTATCAGTGCTTCTCCCGATAAAAAATATTTATTGGTTCGCACCATCAACAAACCATTCTCTTATGTAGTTCCTGCAAATGGATTTAATACAACAGTAACTATTCATGATGCAGCCGGTAAGTTAATTAAAGAACTGGCGAAGATTCCTTCCTCGGAAACAGCACCCGGTGGTAATGATAATGTGGCTGATGTTCCCCGCAGTATTGAGTGGCGTGATGATGAAGCAGCAACAATTGTTTGGTGTAAAGCACTGGATGGTGGTTTAATAAAAAACACAGCAGAGTTTCGTGATGCTGTGTATGCATTAGCAGCTCCATTTACTGCACAGCCAAAAGAATTGTTTAAAACAAAAATGCGTTACGGTGGTGTTACATGGGGCAACAGCACATTTGCTATTGTACAGGAAATGCTTCGCAGCAAAGTGATCGGTCGTATGAGTCGTTGGAATCCTTCAACAGGTGAAATGGAATTGCTGATGGAACGCAGTATGACTGACCTCTACAATAATCCCGGTTCACCTGTAACAGAAAAAAACAGTTATGGTCGTGATGTGGTGATCCCGAAGGACGGTAAGCTCTTGATGAATAATACAACAGGTGCATCACCAAAAGGTGATCTTCCATTCCTTGCTTATTTCGATCTGGCAACAAAAAAGAATGAGATCATCTGGCGTTGCAAAGAAGATGAATATGAAATGGTGATGGAAGTGCTTGATCGTAACAGTCTCACTGTTCTTACACGTAAGGAAACACAAACTGTTGTTCCTAACTATCACATGAAAACATTAAAGGGAATTGTACCTGGAGGTGGAAAGCAGATCACCGATTTTAAAAATCCATATCCGCAACTTGAAGGTGTGAGTGTGCAAAAGATCTCTTACAAGCGTGCCGATGGTGTTGATCTTACCGGTAATCTTTATTTACCGAAAGGATATGATGTAAAGAAAGATGGTCCTTTGCCAGTGTTGATGTGGGCTTATCCACGTGAGTTCACCAATGCACGTGATGCAGCGCAGGTGCGTGGTTCAAAAAATACATTTACAAGAATCAGTTGGGGAAGCCCAATCTTTTGGGTAACGCAAGGTTATGCTGTATTAGATGCTGCAGAGATGCCGATCGTGAGTACAAACCCGGAGAAAAAACCAAACGATGATTTTATTGATCAGTTGAAATTAAATGCAAGAGCAGCTATTGATAAATTAGCGGCAATGGGTGTGGGCGATAGCACACGTGTGGGCGTTGGTGGTCATAGTTATGGTGCGTTTATGACAGCGCATTTATTGTCGCATACCAATTGGTTCAAAGGCGGTATTGCACGCAGCGGTGCATATAACCGTACACTTACGCCGTTCAGTTTCCAGAATGAAGACCGTACGTATTGGCAGGCTCCGCAATTATATTTTGATATGAGTCCGTTCAGCTATGCACAAAAGATCAAAACACCGATCTTATTGGTGCATGGTGATACAGATGATAATACAGGAACTTATCCCATTCAAAGTGAGCGTATGTTCCAGGCATTGAAAGGTAATGGTGGTAATGTGCGTTATGTAAGCTTACCTTACGAAGCACATGGTTACCGTGGTAAAGAAAACATTCTTCACCTGTTGTGGGAAGAACATATGTGGCTGGAGAAATACGTGAAGGGGAAGAAGTGATGAATGATTAGAAATGAATAATGAGTCGGGCATGAACGAAAGTTTATGCCCGATTTTTTGATTGATACGTTTGGTGAAAATTTGATTCAAAGGTGATGATTATTTAAACAAGAAGGTGCGTATATTTAGGTGTTGTGCGTAATTTGCTGACCGTTCAAATTGACATTACTTCTTTCTGACACTATTCTTAAAAATAATGAGCCTCAAGAAATTCCAAATACACCAATTTGCTTTTCTCTCAATTTCCCTTTTCTTAGTATTTATTATTATCTCTTTGCACTCAATAGGACAATCCTTTATTGGGACATATAAAAACAAAGACGAGTATTTACGCTTTGAAAATGATAGTGTTTATTTTCGACTACTCTGTTGTGGAGGTCTTTATGATGAATACGAAGCAAGTGGGACTTATAAAATAAAACGGAATAAAATCATTATTGAACCGGATATTGAAATACATAGCATCAGGTTTTCTACAAGTGAAAGAAAAAAAGAGGACGCAATATTCTTTCTAGTAAATGCCTTCGATACATCAAAAGATTTGGCATCATTAATTTTATACGACAAGAATAAAAATGTAATATTTGGACGACAAATTCTACTAAACCAAAAAACGTTGATAAAGCAATTTGAAGCTGACAAAATTGACTCTATAACGATTGCGAGGAATGGTTACATTACAATTGGATTGAAAATTGATAATAATTTTAATTATCAAATTGAACTGATAAAAGGTAAGAATAAAGAAGTTTACGAAAGTATTCTACAGACAAAAAAAGGAGGCTTCAAATTTAAAGCGGATAAAAATAAAATTTCTTTATTTAGACCAAACCCATTTAAAAGTGGGAATAAATATTTTCTAATAACATACGAAAAATAAAAACTACCTACAACATCAGGCTTTGTGCAATTTGGGCTGGACGTTGAATCAATGATCGGTTGTGCATTTCCAAGCTTTGGTTTCGGAGAACGTAATTCTGCAGGGCAGTAGTTCTAACCTTGGATTTTATTTATAAGTTTAGGTTAAGTTCCAGCGGACAGTTGGTCAAGTCCCCAACTGCACAAAGCCTCGTCCGTTGGCAGGAATTGTAAACGAGCTTTGCGGTTCTAAGTAAATAAATGTGTGACTCCTTATGAATAAAATCAAACAGACTTCATCAGACAAAATAAAAGGCAAGCTTGTTAAGTATAGACAAGGCGACTGTTTAAGTATTGAATGTAACAATGGGAAATATTTGGGAGTTTTAACTTCAAACAAATTCAACAAGTATTACGACCTCACAGTAATTGATTTTTACGAGCCACACAAGCCAGTTTTGACAGACTTCTTTAGTGGAAAATTTTTTGGGACACGTTTTGGTTCGTGGGAAGATTTGGAGGAATTGTCAATTAGAATTGAAAAAAGTAAAAATGCAGAAAGGTTTCCCGACCTAGCTTTTTTGAGTAAACATTTGGTGGACTTTAAGCATATTGTGGAATAACAACTACTGCCAACATTGGGTTTTATACAAGTTGGGCTCGACCTTTCTTACTTCAAAGGCGATGTCTGGCAAAACCGATTTGCCGCCATCATGGAAACTGAAATATATCTTGCACAGTTCTGATGAAAAAGCAATCAATAATAATACCTACATTTTTTTCTAAACACCGCAAACGTTTTCTATGATGAGAATCAGTTGCTGAAGCACAAAACTTTACCGCTGTCAGTCGTTTCTGTTGTTTGGTAAAGCTGCAAACAATTAACTTTACCGCCGACTCTAAACAACTATTGATTATGAAACAAACGATTTTATCTATTGTTATTTTTTTGCTTTTCTGCCTATGCTTAGAGGCGCAAAGTCTTCGTTCGCCAGATAAAAATTTAATCTTAATGTTTAGTGTAGCTGGCGGCGTACCTACGTATCAACTTGTTTACAAAGAAAAGACAGTTATTCTTCCCAGCACACTTGGACTTGAATTAAAAAACGATAAGAAATCATTACTCAATGATTTCACCATTACAACAACCCAAACAAATACAGTCGATGAAACATGGCAACCAGTGTGGGGCGAAGTAAGTAATATCCGAAACAACTATAATGAACTTGCTGTTACGTTACAACAAAAAGAAACCAATCGCCAACTCATTATTCGTTTTCGTTTGTTTAATGATGGATTGGGTTTCCGTTACGAGTTTCCTTCGCAGAAGAATTTCAACTACTTCGTAATAAAGGAAGAGCATAGCCAGTTTGCAATGGCAGGCAATCACACTGCCTGGTGGATCGCCGGTGATTATGATACACAAGAATACGATTACACCCGTTCACGTTTATCGGAGATACGTGGTTTGATGAAAGGAGCTATCACCAGTAATGCATCACAAACTCCGTTTTCACCAACAGGTGTGCAAACAGCGTTGATGATGAAGAGTGATGATGGATTGTACATTAACCTGCACGAAGCAGCACTCATCAACTACTCCTGCATGCATCTCAATCTTGATGATAAGACCAATGTATTTGAAAGCTGGCTTACACCTGATGCAGTGGGTGATAAAGGTTACATGCAAACACCATCTACATCGCCTTGGCGCACCGTGATTGTAAGTGATGATGCAAGAGATATTTTGGCATCGAAGATCACCTACAATTTAAATGAACCAAGTAAGATCAAAGAAACATCGTGGATTAAACCGGTGAAGTATGTGGGTGTTTGGTGGGAAATGATCACAGGTAAAAGTGCATGGTCGTACACCGATGATTTTCCTGC
Organism: Lacibacter sp. H375; assembly: GCF_037892425.1. NCBI lineage: Bacteria > Pseudomonadati > Bacteroidota > Chitinophagia > Chitinophagales > Chitinophagaceae > Lacibacter > Lacibacter aquaticus. Next base: position 4,227,367 of record NZ_JBBKTT010000001.1, on the reverse strand, counting down.
TGTGCAGTTAGGCGTAAGCGATTTCAGTAAAGCAAAACCACATGGTAAACATGGTGCCAACACAGCACATGTAAAGGAATATATAGATTTTGCTGCACAACATGGTTTTGATGGCGTATTGGTAGAAGGCTGGAATGTTGGTTGGGAAGATTGGTTTGGTCAGTCAAAAGATTATGTATTTGATTTTGTAACGCCTTATCCTGATTTTGATGTAGTGGGTATTCGTGAATATGCAAAATCAAAAGGAGTGAAGATGATCATGCATCATGAAACATCTTCATCGGTTCGTAACTATGAACGACATATTGATACAGCTTACAAATTCATGAAAGCAAATGGATACGATGCTGTCAAGAGTGGTTATGTAGGGAATATCTTACCAAGAGGTGAACATCACTACAGTCAGTGGATCATTAATCACTATCAATATGCTATTGAGAAAGCAGCACAATACCAGATCATGGTGAATGCACATGAAGCAGTTCGTCCAACAGGTATTGCACGCACATGGCCCAACTTAATTGGTAATGAAGCTGCACGTGGTACGGAGTTCCAGGCATTTGGTGGTTCCAAACCAAATCATGTGGCTGTGTTGCCGTTTACACGTTTGATTGGTGGGCCAATGGATTACACACCCGGTGTGTTTGAAATGGACATCAGTAAACTAAATCCTGGCAACAGCTCACATGTAAACAGTACACTTACCAATCAACTCGCATTGTATGTAACCATGTATAGTCCGTTGCAAATGGCTGCAGACTTACCAGAGAACTATATGCGTTTCCCTGATGCATTTCAATTCATCAAAGATGTTGCAGTTGATTGGGACGATAGTAAATACCTCGAAGCAGAACCAGGCGCATATTTAACCGTTGCACGTAAAGCAAAGAAAACAGGGAAGTGGTTTTTAGGAAGTGTAGGAGGTGAAGATGCCCGTACCTCAAACATTGCATTTGACTTTTTAGAAAATGGCAAACAATATATTGCTACTGTGTATGCCGATGCACCTGATGCACATTACAAAACAAAACCACAGGCTTATACCATTAAGAAAATGCTGGTTACCAATAAAACAAAATTGAAACAATGGGTTGCTCCGGGCGGGGGATATGCCATCAGTTTTGAAGAAGCAACACCTGAAATGATCAAGGCGTTGAAGAAGCGATAATCTAAGCTTTACAGTTGATTCTTGAGATCTGGCGTGAACCATGTTTACGCCAGATCTTTTTTTACAGTATATCTCGCAAGTCTGCTAACACTCAAGGATATTAATATGATACTTCTTTCGAATTCTCGATAACTCAGACCGCAAATTTTGCAAGTATTTACCTTGATAAATGACAATAACAATTATCTTTTTTAGCGTTTTAATTTTCAGTTATTTTGCCCTGACGGGTATCGTATTTTAAGAGGTAGCGCCAAATAAATACACTCGTTATCCAAAGTCTACAAAATTTAAACATGAACTCAGAAGATTTTTCTCTGCGGAAATTAGATGAGCTTGGCCTTTTGGTTTCAGATCAGGTAACTGCAATGCTTGCATATTGGGATAAAGACCTCATCAGTAGGTTTGCCAATAATGCCTATCGTGAATGGTTTGGCCGAACGAGGGAGGAAATGATCAATAAAATGCACATCAGCGAATTGTTGGGCCCTTTATACGAAAAAAATTTGCCCTATATTAAAGCCGTATTAACTGGCGAAAAGCAAGTGTTCGAAAGGGAAATACCCATTCCCAATGGTACAGGCACCCGTCATTCCCTTGCAACTTATATACCTGATATTAAAGCAGGAGAAGTGATTGGTTTTTTTGTACACGTGGCCGATATAACATATGTGAAGAAACTCGAGCAGCAGTTAATGCAATCGAAACGTGAAATTCTGCGAAACATTATTGATACAGAAGAAAACGAAAGCCGCAGCCTTGCAAGTATTCTTCGGGAGAATATTAATCAACGGCTGGCCGCCTGCAAAATATTATTAGATGAAAAGAAAGAGAACCTGAGTGAATCTGAAAGAACAGTGAATAAACTGATGACCGATATTATTGATGAGATCAATTCTCTGTGTGAAGAACTAACGCCTTCTGAACTGGATATATTTGGTATTGAAAAAACAATTGAACTTACTTGTGAAAATTTTTCGTTGCATTATCCGCTTACAATTGAATTTATCTGTTATGATAAAACAATTGAACAAATTGGGCCGGATCAAAAACTCGCCATATTCAGGATCGTACAGAATTTTATTAAAATGAGTATTAACAATAAGCAGGAAGTATCTGTTTATATTGACCTTACTTTTCAGCAGCACGAAGTGGGGATCCGTTTGCTTTCAACAAACCTTGTAAAGTTTTCAACGGATACAAAAGAATATAAAGCAATAGAGTGCAGGGTAGAGTACAATGGAGGAAGCATCGTTGAAATTCGTAACGCAGAGCAATCCGGTATGTATATTCAGTTTCAAACAATCGGTTAAAGGTTATCTGTTTATTACTTTACGCTGATCCAGTAGCTTAGGTAATGCAGGCGTCTGTTTTTCTCTATCAAATACTAAACGTATTATGGTAATTAAATTTTAACATTCCAGGTTAATATTCCTCTTCTCCTGATATTCACCTAATAGCGGCTTGGTGAAAATAATACACGGCACAATGGCACAGTAATTGGAAATGCAGGGTATTATTCATCTAAATCATTACATTATGAAAATTGTAAGTAAGCTCGCAGCAGTTGCTGCCGTATTTTTATTAACGGCGGGTTTTATAAGTTGTAAAAAGGAATCAACAAACACAACCGAAGAACAGTACAAGGCTAATTGTACAGGTGCAAATCAAGCTCCTCCAAATTCATCTACTGCTACTGCAACTTTTGTTGGTAAGTATAATTCAAGTACAGGAACATTTTCCGGTACGCTTACTTACACCGGTATTACACCAACAGGATGGTATGTTCAAAAAGGAACAGCATCTGCCAATGGTGAAATTGTTGCATCGCTTGGTGCGGTGGTAGGTTCTCCATTTTCATTCAGCATTCAAATGAATGCATCAGCAGCAGCTGAATTAAAAGCAGGAGCCTATTATATTAATGTACAATCGGCCGCATATCCATCAGGAGAGATTAGGGGGAAATTGGTGTTGCAATAACAAACAAAGTAAATCACAAACTTAGAAGAACACAGGTATTGTATTTTGTAAAGCCTGTGTTCTTTTTATTGCTGAATCTTTGGTGATTATTATATGAACAGTTTGTTTTTGTTCAATACAATTTCTTAAATTTAATCTTCACCAAAGAAAAGGAGGTATTCATGAAATCTACAGATCAATCATGGACGCCATCGGTTATTATCGGGTAACCGGGCTTCTCCATAAAGATAATCTGGGCTCGAGGAGAGCCAAAGCCATCAAATTTATTTGGTGGCTTTTTTGTTGTTCTCCAAAAAAATGATTGCTTATGCTTGTTTTCAATCATCTTCTTCATCAATGATTTTCTGCACTCGCCCAATTTGTCCATCCTGCAAACGAACTTTAATACCACGATGATGTTTGGGAGCGCTTGTGAGCAGGTCTTTTACAATGCCTTCGGTAAGTACACCGGTTCGTTGATCTTTTTTTAAGATGATCAGTACCTGCATGCCGGGTTTAATATTTGAGCGGATGGTTCCTTCCATTTCTGCTTTTTTTATTTTACTCTTCCCAACTGATTCGTTATTACACAAAGTCTTCCCGCATAGGACTAAACACATCAATGAGCACACCTTTTTCTAAACAAACAACTCCATGCTCAACATTAGATGGTATATGAAAGGCATCGCCAGGATCAAGCACTTTTTTTTCACCGGCAATCTCTACTTCAAACACCCCGCTTTCAATATGTGTTATTTGCACATGCACATGTTTGTGTAAAATACCAACAGCAGCCTGCTCAAAATCTACTTTTACCAGCATGATTGATGGATCATATGCCATGATCTTGCGACGGATACCTTCGCCTGCCGTTTGCCATTCAAACTGTTTGTCTTCAATAAATCCGGGTTGTTGTTGCATGTTGTAAAAATAAGAATCTCAGTAAAGGATATTTGATTTTTCCTATCAATATGCTCAGAAGCTGTTGCCTCTGTAAGAACGTTGTTGCCGGTCGAACATCCAATGAATATGTGTCTGTTCTTATTTTGATAAAAGAAGGCTCAAATAAAAGCCTTAAACAATTGTTTTGTCGTCAATGTAATTTCATAAATTTAATGTTCATCAAAGAAAAGGAGGTATTCATGAAATCTACAGATCAATCATGGACGCCATCGGTTGTCATCGGGTAACCGGGCTTAACCATAAGAATAATCTGGGCTCGAGGAGAGCCAAAGCCATCAATAGAATGGCCCGTCAGACCAGTCTGTAAACGAACTTTTATTCCTCTAAGTTGTATGGTTATCCTAATGAGAAAATTTTTCCTAATGCCATCAGATGTGGCACGGTTAGATGATTTTGTTTAAAGGAATTAATACCTTACGGCAAGTCTGGTTTTTTTTGTAAGGATGGTTAATGCTTCTTGTGTTGTGTCTCAGTCAAAGCTTCATATATTATTGTTCTATGGGTAAATTCAAGAAAATACATGGACCAAAAAAAGGTTGACTGAATTTCAGTCAACCTTTTTTGTCTGTTATAATTTATTTATAACGGGTTTTGTTCCAAATTAGGATTGGCATTCATCTCATCTTGTGGGAAAAGCCATTGCCATAATTTGTCGTTGGCAGGAACATTTAATGTTAAAGAGATAGTGGCATTAGTGTTCGGGACAACAGTTCTGTCAAGAGGAACGTTCATTCGCTTAAGATCAAACCATCTAAATCCTTCACCCCAAAGCTCAACTCTCCTGTGAAATAGAATTTCGTCTAAAAGTGCAACTCCTGTGTTTGTTGATAACACGTAATTGGGATTTCTGTTTTTAATTAACGTGAATAACGCTTGTTGTGCATCAGCATCACGTCCACCTTGACGAGCTCTTGCTTCTGCTTCAATAAGATACATTTCTGCAGCACGCATGTATGGCACATCGCCAATACTTGTTGCATTATCAAATGCAAGAAATTTTTTGCTTTGGTAAGGTATTCTGGCACCACCCGGAGGAATAGGAACGCCTGCACCGGTTAAGTCAAAAACACTTTTTCTTATATCTGTTGCAGGTAATGTATTCCACAAGGCTGAATTGATTGCTTTGGGTTGAGTTCTTGTATTTGTGCCGTTAAAGTTGCAACCCATGTTAGCAAAAAATGACCAAAAGAATGTATTATGATCAGCTATTTGATCACTACCCCACATCCATTCAGAAATACCAGTATTATTAAACCCCGCCGTATAGTCTGCGTTGCTCATTAAAGCAAAACCACTTCTTGCAGCAATTGCCATGGTAGCCGCAACATCCCAGTTTTGCTGAGTGAGCGCTACACGTGCTTTAATTCCTTGAGCTACATTTTTATTAAAATTCGATTTTGCAGCGGAGCCTGTTCTAACGTAACCATCAAGCAGTGAAATAGCTTCATCTAGATCTTTATTAATTTGTGTATAAACTTCGGCTACAGTTGCCCGCTTTTGTCCTTCAAGTGTATTTGTAGTTAAAAGCGGCACCCCTAATCCGTTGTTAGGATTTCCTGCAACAAAGCGCTCACCCCAAAACTGAACCAGTTCAAAGTGTGCCCAAGCTCGATAAACAAGCGCTTGGCCTTTTATATAATTCTTGTCTGCTTGAGGACCTGGTACTCCATCTATTCCGTTAATTAGAACATTAGCATTTGAAATAATTCGATAGTAAAGGCGATAAACAAATCGAGTATCTCCGGAATTTACATTTCGATGATTGAGCCATTTTAGATGGTTGCCAAAATCTTGCCTGCCATTTGCCAAAGTGTAAAGTACATCTTCGCCCATTAAATCTCTTATAACCATTATCGCAGATGTTCCCCCTTGTGGTTGTGCATCATATTGCGTGTACATAATACGATGAATGCCATTAAGAGCAGCCCATGCGTTTTTTGTACTGGATAATGCGTCAGCAGCGGCAACAGCAGTGGTTGAGAAAGTATCTAAAAAACTCTTCTTACAAGAAGAAAAGATTATTGAAGATAGTAGTAGGAGGGATAATATTTTTAATTTCATTGCTACTGAATTTATTAGTTAAGTGTAAAGGTTATGCCTGCGGTAATTATTCTTGCAGGAGGGTATTCACCACCAGTTATACCAGAAAACGCATTTTGATTATTCATACCTACACGTTTAGAAAAGAACGCTACATTTTCAAGGCTTATATAACACTGTGCACCTGAAATTTTCGCCCTGCTTAAAAGTTCATTTGGGAACTGGTAAGACAGGTTCAAGGTCCTGATATTTAAATAAGAAGCGTCAATCAACCAGCGTGATGAAGTTGCGTTAAAATCTGCTGTTTGGCCATTGTCCATGCGAGGTACATTTGTAATATCGCCGGGTTTTTGCCATCTTTTTAAAATATCAACATGTACGGCACTTCCGTATGTACCTGATGACATAAGTGTTTGGTAATTGGCATCGTAAGTTTTACCACCGACCTGGAATGTAAATAATGCTTGTAAAGTAAAGCCCTTATATCTGAATGCAGGTGCAAAACTTCCATATAGATCAGGTATCACACCTTCATGATAAGCGAATTTTCCGTTTGCAACTAAAGTTGTAACAGTATCTTTTCCCCCGTCTTTATTATCAATCAAGCGAATGCCGCTCGATGCTGTTGTATTGCCTGCCCAATAAAGTACTGACCCATCAGAGGGGTCAACGCCATAGTACGAACGTAACCAATAGTCAAACAGTGAAGCTCCAACTTGATATTTTTTTGTGCCACTAACAAATTCCTTAACACTTTCCGGCATTTTTGTAATCCTGTTTTTTACAGTAGTTAAATTAACGCCAAGACTCCACGTAAAATCTTTTGTTCTGATAATATCACCATTCAATTGTAATTCAAGCCCTTTATTATACATAGTGGCTGTATTTTTTGTTGCAGATAACAATCCGCTTGACAATGGAGTAGGTACCGCAAATAATAAATCACTTGATCTGCGATCATAATATTCAATTGTACCGCTCAGCCTAGACTTGAAGAGTGAAAATTCTACTCCAATGTCTGCCTGCGTATTGATCTCCCAGGTAAGATCCCTGTTTTCAACTTGCGTTTGACTTTGAACGATGCCTGATTCATTCGCATTATTTGCAAAACCGTACAAACCCTGCCATGCATACAAACCAATACCATCTGCTACGCCAACAAGACCGTATGAACCCCGTAACTTAAGATTATCAATCCATTTTATACCTGACATGAAACTTTCCCTGCTTACATTCCAGCCACCGCCAAGTGCCCAGAAAGTACCCCAACGTGATTCACTTGCAAAACGGGAGTTCCCATCTCTGCGCAAACTAGCCGTTAACAGATATCTGCCATCGAAATCATAATTAATTCTTGAAAAGTAACTTTCAATTCTGTACCTGTCTGTTGAAGAACCTAAAGAATTGATCGTTGTAAAGTTTCCAAATTCATTTATGCCGGTAAGTGATTGACCTTGTCTGAAACCGTTTAGGCCTGTGCTGAATTGATTGAAAGTTTCATGCCCAACAAGTGCATCTACTCGGTGGTTACCAAACTTTCTGCCATAACCAAGCAATTGATTTGCTGTTAATCCAACTGTTGATCCTGAACTTTTTTGAAGTCTTCCAGCCGGTGCACCATCACCAACAAGTGTATTTTCAAACGTGCCATCGTTGTCTGTTTGAAAATCCACAGCTACATTATTTGTGAATTTGAAGTCACGAAACAAAGTAATTTCTGTGTTTGATCTTGCTCCAATAACCCACCGTGTAGATAAATAATCGTTCAGGATTAATTCAGCAGGTGCGTGGCGTCCGGATGTTGTACCTGGTCTGTTTCGGATTCCATTTTGAATACCAATGGCTTCATTCTGAAAATTCCCCAAGTCCCATATTCTGTTCCCACCAGCATCTAAAACATACTGACCAGTGGTCATGTTGTGAGCATAATAAGGATAAATAGGGCCAAGATTTCTTGTAAACGTAAACGGGTTAACTATACCGCCACCATCAGAAGAAGTATTAAATTTTGAGTAGTTGCTCGTAACATTTAAACCTGTTTTTAACCATTCTAATGGTCTTACGTTTGTGTTTAATCTTATAGAATATCTTTCAAAATCTGTTTGAATTGTATAACCATCTTCCTTTAAATACCCCATAGAAAGAAAATAATCCGCTTTATCTGTACCACCGCTAAAATTGATACCGTAATCTTTTCGCACACCGTTACGCATTAATTCTTTTGTCCAATCCAAATCATCAGCATATAATAGCTGGGCATTAGCATTTAATTTACCATCAACACCTACTATCTGATTTCGTGCAACATTAAATGGATTGTAAGCCAATAAATCTGATATCCCGTTTCTGCTTGTAAGGCCAGATGCAACTCTGTTTGCTGAGTCTAAAGAAATTGCGCCACTGGCACGGTAAACAAGCGAATTACGGTATGCTTCCCACATTACAGGATAATATTCATTTGGCCCAACCCTGTCATATTCCTGCAAACCACGTTGTGAAAATCCTTGTGCGATCTTCACAGAAATACTGTTTTTGCCTTTTTTACCTTTTTTTGTTGTTATCATAACAACTCCGTTACCTGCTCTGGAACCATATAATGCGGTTGCAGATGCATCCTTTAAAACGGTAATGTTTTCTACATCATCAGGATTGATGTTTGAACTACCACCAACATATGGCACACCGTCAATCACAAAAAGTGGATCCTGTGTTGCAGAGATTGACCCGAAACCTCTTATGCGAATAGCATTTGAGTTACCCGGTTGTCCTGATCCTGACGTTGTTACTACTCCAGGAATTGCACCTTCAATTGATTTGACAACGTTGCCTAAAGGCCTCTTTTCAATATCTGCCGCTTTAATTGAACCAACTGAACCAGTAAAAGCTTCCTTCTTTGTGGTACCATACGCAACTACCACTACTTCAGACAAAGATTTTGAAGTTGAAGTAAGTGCTAGATTAAATGTGGAGCGGTTGCCAATGGCGACTTCAAGATTCTCATAATCGAGAAGCGTTATCACCAATGTTTTTGCGCTTGTCGGCACATTTAATTTAAAGGTACCGTCGGCACCTGTTGTTGTACCAACGGATGTGCCTTTTACAATAACTGAAACACCTGAAAGAGTGCTTCCATCTTTCTCATCCGTTACTTTTCCGGTAACAGTTTTTTCCTGTGCCATCATGTGTAATGAACATAATAGCAAAGAAATAAGCAGTACAAATTTTCTCATGCTTGTTTTGGTTTAAAAAAATTAATAATTAGTAGGTGGAATTCAATAAGGTCCTTAAGTAAATGGAAAGCAGTTGTTGCAATATATTCGCTTTGCTTTATTTAGAAAACAAGATTGGATGAACGGTAAAAGTTTAGACACTTAGTGTTTAACTAATGCTGCATAGAACACCAATGTCGTCAAACAAATGACATTGGCGTGATTGAAATATTAAACAATAATTCTTTAATAATCTAATAGAGGTCTTTTTAACCATAAGGCAATAATCAATTTCTAAAACGAAATTTTTCTTAGTTGTTTTCATTAAATTGATGGTTGCTTATTGAATTTATCTTGCAACTCTTCAACGCTTACTCCGGCCACCCACTTTTATCAATATTCGGAATTATGCGGAGTGCATTTTTATAATACACTTTCTTTAAAATAGCATCCGGTAAACCCATGCCATACATTGGCCAAAAAGCATGATATTTTTTATGGTAAGGGAAATATTCATCTTCCGTTTCTAGCACACGGAAATAAGTTGCATATTCAGAAGGAACCCAACTGTCTTTGCCAAACAGAATTCGATCCTGGTATTTGGTGAAGAATGCTTTCGCCATTTTTGGTTGCCGCCCGATTTCAGCAATCACTGCACCAAATTCAACAACAACATTCGGCATTGCATCAAGAATGCCACTCAGCTTTTGGAGATCATTGGGGTACCAGCCAAAATGTGCGGCGATGAAAGTGGTATTTTTATGTTTTTTGAAAAGGTTATGTTGTTCTGAAATCAAAGTTTCAAACGGCACAGGATTATCTGCTCCACGTTTTCTGTTTGGGTTAATGATCAACTCAAGCCAGCGTTCATTGGTATTATCTAGCGGGTCCCAAAACGATTTTGGATCGGCCGTATGAATGATTACCGGAATTTTTAATTCGCCTGCCTTTTTCCAAACAGCATCAAGTCTTGCATCATCAACAGTAACACGATTGCCATTAATATCTTTTACACTAAATCCAAGACTTTTATAGATCTTCAATCCATTTGCACCATTCTTTACATCTTCTTCTAATTGCTTTGCAGCTTTTTCTCCCCAGCCGGGTTCGCCCACGCCTTTAAAATCAACATTAGCAAATACAATAAAGCGGCCGGGTTTATTGGTCTTTGCATTTTCAACTGCTTTTGTAATATTATCGCCACTACCACCACTCAGGTTCACCATCACACGCATGTTGAGTTTATCCATTTCAACAGTGAGTTTGTTCAGATCCATTGTTGTCATCTGAAACTGGTGATTGTGAACATCAATAAAAGGGAATTTCGATTTTGTTATTGGGTGCTGGGGCACCACCAGGGTAGAAGGTGGATTGTAAGTTTCGAAATCAATTTTTTGCTGGGCAGTTGAAGCGGTTGTAAACAATAAAGTGCCTATAAGAAAAACCTTATGCATGTTGATGATTGTTTTTGTGGCCCAAAGAAAGCAACTAATTAAACAGAACGGTTTCCGCTTGTCATTTTTTAACAGGGGCAAAATAAAAAGCCCGGAAGCAAGCCTCCGGACTCTAACTATCAAGCATGAGAAAACTTATTTAGCCATCGCTGCATTAATGGGCGCACGGTCGAGGTATTGAACAACACGATCGATCTTGTCATTTGCATCAAAGTGTTGAACAGTATGAATGTATTGAATCATGCGTTTGCCTGTTTTGTATTTTGCATTAACACCATACCAGCCTAACAGCCAGATGCCTGCTTCTTCGTTAGCCTGTGGTTGATTTACTTTAACTGGTAGCCATATTTGGTCCATGAAGCTGATGGAATCAATGGCGTTTGTTCTTCTGTCTTTCCAATAGTTTACTACCGCAGCTTTTCCAACTACACTATCACCATTGTTCCATTGCCATACAATATTATCGGCCCAATTGGAAGACCAAGCGTCAATATCGCCTGATGACAGGCTGGCTAATCCGCTTTTACCGATCTCGGTAAACTTGGCATCAGCAAATTCCGCAGGTTGGGCTTTGGTTTCGGTTGTAGCAGGAGTAGTTTCAGCAGCTTCTTCCGGTTTAGGATTGTTGCAGCCTGCAAGCAAAAGGAATGATAGCATTCCAACAAGAAATCTTTTCATGTTTGTTCTGGTTTTAGATGTGAAAAAAGGAAAGGGGAAGACTAAAATTTGCTTTCACACTGTGCGGAAGAATAAGAATTAATTACAAAAATGATTGAATTAGGTATTCTCTTAAGATGATCTTGTTTTTGCCGAAGTACTGCGTAGCAAAAAAGCAATTAATTTAAAGTAAGTGAAAGCTAGGCAATTAAAATGGAATTGTCAATAAGCAGGATGTTGTTTTTAATTGCTTACAACCTGCAATTACTGTTCGATTGCAAAAACTGCAAAAAAAGCTGGCTGCCCGAAGTCAGTTTATAGTAACAATTTGTTACCCCGCAACTGACGGTGGTAAGTTTTTTTCTTGCGAACAGTCATTCTTTCACCAATTGCACCCTTCTACTTTTACCTCCGAAATAAAGCAAATAAAATAAGGAGCAAAGCAAGTTTCTTCCGCTATTCTTCCTGTCATTCAAAAATCTTCAATCATGGCAACTGTAAAAAAACCAATCAAGTATGTTTATTTCTTCGGTGGTGGTAAGGCCGATGGTAATGAATCAATGAAAAATCTGTTAGGTGGTAAAGGGGCAAACCTGGCTGAAATGGCCGGGCATCCAAATCTTCGTTTACCGGTGCCTCCGGGTTTTACTGTAACAACAGAAGTATGTACTTACTATTATGGTAATAAAAAAACATATCCGAAAGTTTTGGAGCAACAGGTGCAGGAAGCATTGAGTAAAATGGAAAAACTCACCGATAAGAAATTTGGCGATATTAAAAATCCATTACTTGTTTCGGTTCGTTCCGGTGCACGCCGTAGTATGCCGGGTATGATGGAAACGGTATTGAATGTTGGGTTGAATGAGGACACCATCAAAGGAATTATTGAGCAAAATGGCGATGCACGTTTTGCATATGATGCCTACCGACGTTTAATTATGATGTATGCAGATGTGGTGATGGAAAAAGCTGGTGCTGTTGAACCAAAAGGTGGTAAAGGAATCCGTAAAGTACTAGATGAAAAATTAGAGACAGTAAAACATACAAAAGGATATAAGTTCGATACTGATCTTACAGTAGATGAACTAAAAAAACTGGTGAAAGACTTTAAAGCCACTGTTGTAAAAGTATTAGGTAAACCTTTCCCTGAAGATCCATATGAACAATTATGGGGTAGTGTTGGTGCTGTGTTCAGCAGCTGGATGGGCAAACGTGCCATTGAATATCGCCGAATTGAAAAAATTCCTGATGAATGGGGTACTGCTGTAAACGTGCAGGCAATGGTGTTTGGTAATATGGGCGAATCTAGTGCAACAGGTGTTGCATTTACCCGCAACCCCGGTAATGGTGAGGACAAATTTTATGGTGAATATTTAGTGAATGCGCAAGGTGAAGACGTGGTTGCCGGTATCAGAACGCCAGCGCCTGTTAATGAATATTCAAAAAACGCACAAAGCGAACATTTTACCACACTTGAAAAACTGATGCCTTCTATTTATAAAGAATTAGACGGTTATCAAAAACGACTAGAGAAACATTATAAAGACATGCAGGATATTGAGTTTACAATTGAAAACGGTAAGCTTTACATGTTGCAGTGTCGTGTTGGTAAACGCAATGGTATTGCTGCAGTTCGTATGGCAATGGAAATGTATAAATCAAAACTTATTGATGCAAGAACAGCTATTCTTCGTGTAAGTCCTAATCAACTTGTGGAGTTGTTATTGCCTATGCTGGATCCAAAAGTGGAACAGATACAACCTGTTATTGCAAAAGGTTTGCCAGCCGGCCCCGGTGGCGCAAAAGGCCGTGTGGTATTTACATCTGAAGATGCAGTTGAATGGGCTTCACGTGGTGAGAAAGTGATTTTGGTTCGTGAAGAAACATCACCGGAAGATGTGGATGGTATGCATAAAGCACAAGCTATCCTTACAACAAAAGGTGGTATGACATCGCACGCTGCACTTGTTGCACGTGGATGGGGTAAATGCTGTATTGTTGGTTGTGGTGATATTGAAATTCATGCTAACACAAAAGTCTTTCATGCCAAAAATGATGTGATCATTAAAGAGGGTGATTGGATCAGTTTGAACGGCACAAAAGGGTTGGTATATGAAGGCAGTATGGCTTTGGTTGATATCGACATCGAAAAAAATCAATCATACAAAGAACTGATGAAGCTGGTTGACAAAACCAAACAGATTGGCGTGCGTGCAAATGCTGAAACACCTGAAGATGCATCAACTGCATTTAAATTTGGTGCAGAAGGTATTGGTTTATTCCGCACGGAACACATGTTTTATGGTGAAGGCAGTGAAGAACCTTTGTTTCTGTTACGTAAAATGATCGTGAGTAAAACAGAAAAAGAACGCCGTGAAGCATTGAATGCATTGTTCGTGTTTGTGAAGAAAGATATTAAGGACACGTTGGCTGTCATGAATGGACACCCCGTAACCATTCGCTTGCTTGATCCGCCATTACATGAATTTGTTCCGCATGATGCAGAAAAACTCCAGGAGTTGAGTAAAGAACTGGGAATTCGAATGAGTGTATTGAAAAGAAGGGTATTGGCGTTGCATGAAAATAACCCAATGCTGGGGCACCGTGGTGTACGTTTAGGAATCAGTTATCCTGAAATTACCGAGATGCAGATACGAGCCATCTTTGAAGCAACTGTTGAGCTCATCCGCAAAGGCAAAAGAGCCATGCCGGAAATTATGATCCCCGTAGTTTGTGGTAAACATGAATTGCGTCACCAACGGGAAATAGTGAACGAGGTGTACAAGCAGACTTGTGAAAAAATGAAAGTGAAGAAGATTCCTTATCTCTATGGCTCAATGATTGAAATTCCCCGTGCTGCATTAAAGGCAAACAGTCTTGCAATGGAAGCCGATTTCTTCAGCTTTGGTACCAATGATCTTACGCAAATGAGTTTTGGTTTCAGTCGTGATGATATTGGTGGTTTCTTGCCCAAATATCTTGATCTGAAATTACTTCAATCAGATCCATTCCAAACCATTGATCAGAGTGGAGTAGGTGAACTTATTAAAATTGGCGTTGAAAGAGGTCGCATCACCAAACCAAATCTCAAAATTGGTATTTGTGGTGAACATGGCGGTGATCCTGAAAGCGTAGTCTTCTGTCACAAAATTGGAATGAACTATGTGAGTTGTTCTCCGTTCCGTGTGCCGATTGCCCGTTTGGCGGCTGCACATGCTGCATTAGAGTTCCCCCGAAAATAATGGCTATGTAAAACCATTTGTTTGATTATGACCCTAAAGAAAAAGGCCACCGTATTGGTGGCCTTCTTTATTAATTGAATTGAAGCTGATCTTTTATTTCACCCATATCAATACCCATGTGGCTTTCGTTGTAAACACATTTGCCATTTTTGATCACCAGAATTTGTGGCGATTCATGTTCAACAGCAAATCGTTCGGCAACAGAATTTGATAAAGGACGGTAGGAGATCAGATCGAGATAATGAAACTGAAGTTCACCTTCTCCGGCTCTTTCCAAACGGTTCTTGGCAACCGAACTGATATTACAACGGGTGCTGTGTTTGAAAATAACCTGTGGCTTTTCTTGCGACAAATGAATAACCTGTTCCAGGTCTTCCAAGGAACGTAGAGGGATCCAATTCATGTAAACTAGTTTCTTGTAATAACAGCTTAAGCTCTGAAAGGTTTATTGCTTGAACTTGTGGGGCAACCCATGCCACGCTTACTGCTGGCGCAAGAAGTGAAAACAAATGCTGCAATTGCAACTACTAGAAGGGAAATCATTACTTTTTTCATAAATAAAACGGATTTTGGTTCCGCAAAAATAGCCATGTTTTTGAGAATTTCATCGAAATTACCTGATTTAAACGTTCAGTAAGTGTATTTCAGTATCTGATGGTGCCTTTGTTTTAGTTATTTTTGCTCATGAGCCAACAGATTTCGATGGGTTTCGACGCCAATAACCAATCCGGTAACAATAATATGAGTTTACAACTGAACCGACCGCTAGCCGTTATAGATCTTGAGACCACCGGTATAAATATCAGCAGCGACAGGATCGTTGAAATTGCCATCGTAAAAATTATGCCCGATGGCAGCCGCCAGGTAAAGCGGAAGCTCATTAACCCTGAAATGCCCATTCCGCCTTCTGCAACAGAAGTACACGGCATCAGCAATGAAATGGTGAAAGATGCGCCAACATTTAAGCAGGCCGCTAATGAAATTAAAATGTTCATGGCTAATTGCGATCTGGCAGGCTATAATTCCAACCGTTTTGATATACCGTTACTGGTTGAAGAATTTCTGCGTGCCGGTTTGGATATTGAATTGAACGATCGCTCTTTGCTGGATGTGCAACGTGTGTTTCACATGATGGAGCAACGCACACTTAGTGCAGCTTATAAGTTTTATTGTGATAAAGTATTAGATGGTGCTCATAGTGCCGAGGTGGATGCATTAGCAACCTGGGAAGTATTGGAAGCGCAGGTAAAGCGTTATCCGCAAATGGGTGCAAGTGTTGATGCAATTGTAAAGTTTACCGGCGAAGATCAGATCGTTGATTTTGCCCGCAGGTTTGTCATGGAAAACGGTATTGAAGTGTTCAACTTTGGGAAACATAAAGGCAAGCCTGTAACATTGGTATTAAAACAGGAACCGCAATATTATGATTGGATGATGAAGGGAGATTTCCCTCTGCATACCAAACAAAAACTCACAGAAATATTAAACCGCACCCTGTTAAAAAAGAACTAAACGTTCTTGCAGCATAAGAAGATTTGTTTAAGGTTTTCGAAATCAACTAAATTGCAACGCAAACATTCAGATTGGAAAAGCTCGTCATCATACCCACTTACAACGAAAAGGAAAATATTGAAAATATTATCCGTGCCGTTTTTACATTACATGAAGGTTTTCATGTGCTGGTGATCGATGATGGTTCTCCCGATGGTACGGCACAAATTGTAAAACAACTACAACTTTCTTTACCCGGTCAATTATTTATTGAAGAACGAAAAGGCAAGCTTGGATTGGGTACCGCATATATTCACGGTTTTAAATGGGCCATTGAAAAAGGATACCAGTTCATTTGCGAAATGGATGCCGATTTCAGTCATAACCCGGCTGATCTTTCACGTTTGGTTGATGCCTGCAAAACAGGTGGTGCTGATCTTGCAATTGGTAGCCGTTATGTAAAAGGTGGTGCTGTTGCTAACTGGCCGCAAAACCGCATCTTCCTTTCAAAAGGCGCATCTTTATATACACGCATGATCACCTGGATGCCGGTGATGGATCCTACTGCTGGTTTTGTTTGTTACAAACGTGAAACACTCGAAGCATTAAACTTAGACGGAATTAATTTTGTAGGTTATGCGTTCCAGATCGAAATGAAATTTGCTGCCTGGAAACTGAAGTTTAAGATAAAAGAAGTTCCTATCACCTTTGTTGATCGCAAGTTTGGTGCAAGTAAAATGAATAAAGGGATTGTGAAAGAAGGTATACTCGGCGTATTAAAACTACGTTGGCAAAGTTTATTCAAAGATTATCATGCAAGAATGAAAAGCAAAGGCGAAGCGGCGTCTAAATTTTCATCGGATGACGTAATAGCGCAAAGCAAATTGTGATCTTCCATAAATGCATTCCACCACCAAATCCTTTCTGCAATTACATGCTGCTGTTTTCTTAGCCGGTTTTACAGGCGTACTTGGCCGTTTGATCGAGTTGAACGAAGGCTGGCTTGTTTGGTACAGGATGTTGCTTTCATCTTTAGTGTTACTGCTTATTTTTTTCATCCGCAAACAATCGATCCGTATTGAACGGAAGTATGTACTGCAATGTGTTGGTATTGGTGCACTCATCGCCTTGCATTGGGTCTTCTTCTATGGCAGTGTGAAGTATGCAAACGTATCCATTGCTTTGGTCTGCTTTGCAGCCACCGGATCATTCACTGCTTTTCTCGAACCGCTTTTGCATAAACGAAAATTGGATCTTGTTGAAGTATTGCTGGGCTTATTAGTATTGTTCGGTATCTATCTCATTTTTCATTTTGATACAGAGTATAAAACAGGCATTTTGCTTGGTGTTGCTGCAGCATTTTTATCGGCTTTGTTTCCCATTTTTAATAAACGGTTGATTCAACATATTCCTGCTGCAAACTTAACATTATATGAGTTGGGTGGAGGATGGTTGATGTTGAGTTTGTTGTTGCCGTTGTATCTGCAATTTTCTCCTGCAGAAAAATTTGTTCCTTCCTTCAATGATTGGTTCTGGTTGCTGATGCTTGCGTTGTTCTGCACTGTCCTTGCTTTTCAATTATCAGTGAATGCATTAAAAAAGATTTCGCCGTTTACAGCAAACCTTACTTACAATCTTGAGCCTGTCTATGGAATTCTGCTTGCATTTTTGTTGTACAACGAAAACAAAGATTTAGGTAAAGGATTCTATTGGGGAATTCTGTTGATCGTTGCCAGCGTGGTGATCCAGACGGTTCGTGTATGGCAAACAAAAAAGCCATCCGTTTAATGAATGGCTTTTCCAATTTCAATTTAGTATTTTAAAATTCAATTATAAATCCTATCGTTGGTGTTACACTTGGATCATTATTCTGCAGAATAACAGGAATCGCATTACTGCCATCAAATGCAATTGGCTTTCCGTTTGTGGTTGCAAAACCACTGTTATTTGCAGTGCGTTGAAAGGTATATTGAGGAAACGCCGGACTCTTTGCAACATACCAATTGCTCACATCGAGAAATACATCCAGCGTTAAGCGTTTAAAATTCCACTTCTTATCAATACGCACATCGCTTGAGTTGAACGCAGTCAAACGGTTTTGATTCAAACGTGCATAATCAAGAATACCTTCACCAGTGCTGAGGTAATTTTGTCGGCTCGCCGTTTCATCAAACGGAGTAAACGGAGCGCCACCCTGGTAACGGAATTTTAAACCAAGCTCCCAATTGCGTGGAAATTTATAGCCCCATGTTACACTCAACAAATGGCGGTTATCCCATGCGCTCGAAACATATTTTCCGTCCACACCACTGAATTGGCTAATGAATAAAGTATAACTAAACACTCCATAGAAACGCTTCGTTAATTTCTGTTGCGCAAAGAACTCAACGCCATATGTTCGTCCCTTACCTGTACTTATAATATCTTCATTACCTAAAATATTAAAATCGCCGCCTTTGTTTGCAAGATTAATTCCATCACGCACACTCACGGGCATATTGCCGTATTGTTTGTAGAAACCTTCAATGGTAAAACGAGTTGTATTCTTAGGTAAGTACTCAAATCCTACCACATAATGATCGCTGCGCAGATAATTTGCATCACGATTCACATAGTTGCCGTTATTATTTTGAAATCCGAGAATAGTATAAGGGGCTAAACGATAATAACGACCCACACTTGCATTCACCGTCCACTGATCGCTTAACACATAACTCAATCCAAGTCGTGGACTAAATGTTTGCAAGAGATTCATGCCTTCATCGGTAAAGGTATTGCCATCGAAACGAATGCCAACGTTTACACCTAAACGATCATCAACGAAACGTTTGCCCGCCTGCACGAATCCACCCAGCTTTAAAAAACTTTTTGATGTATTGAAGTTAGCTTTCACTTCAGGCTGAACAAGATTCCCTAACGTATCTCTCACTTCTGCACGGATGCGTGCAAAACCTTTGTTACTGAATTGCGGATTTTGTACAACAGCACCATAACTCAGCTTCCATCCATTTAAACTTTGATTAACGTCAAACCGTAATTTATTTTCTGTTTCGTTCGATGCAACATCCAACGATTGTTTAGCAGGAGTAGGGTTGAGGTTATCTTCAAAACGAGTAATATTATTATTGAATGCATTGCGGCTGATTGCAAGATTCCAGAAACCATTTTTAATATTCCGTTTCAACGCAGCACCAACTGTATAATTCCATTGATTAATGTTTGGGTTACTGTTGAGGATGTATAATTTCTCCGGTGTTGCTTCTGATGGAACTGCAAAACTGAATTCATCAATAGCACCAACACCCAAAACAGTCAATGTCGTTTTCTTATCAAACTGATGTGTCACTTTGTATTGAAAATCCCAATAGTTGGGGCGAATAGGAAGATCTAATGCCTGGAATAAAAATTGCAGATAACTACGGCGTGCACTTGCAAGAAAGGTCGTTTTCTTGTTCTTACTTAATGGTCCTTCTAATGTGGCGGCAAGTTCTGTTGCACTCAAACGGACATTACCTTGTACACGATTTGTGTTTCCTCTTTTTTGTTTGAATTCAAATACACTGCTGAGTGCATTGTCAAAACGGGCATCAAACGCAGAAGAACTGAGTTTCACATCTTCAATAAAGCTTACGTTTAGAATGCCTGTTGGTCCGCCACCGGCACCTTGTGTTGCAAAGTGATTAATCACGGGAATTTCAATTCCATCTAAATAAAATACATTCTCACCGGGCCCGCCACCACGAATAATAATATCATTACGAAAACCGCCAACACTTCCAGCCGTTCCGCCAACACCCGGAAGTGTATTGATCACACGACTGATATCGAAATTGCCACCCGGATTTGCTTTAATTTCTTCTGTTGTTAACCGTTGCACACTCAATGGTGTTTCAAGTGTTGCCACTTTGGCTGTACGTTTTCCTGTTACCGTTATTTCTCCAATCGATTTTATTTCTTCTTCCAGTTCAACTGTTACATTTGTTTCATTACCAGATGTAAGAACAATATTATAAATCGTGTACGCCTTGTAACCAACTTTACTGAAAACGATATTGTATGATTTCGGATCGATGTTGATGATGCGGAAACGGCCGAGAGAATCGGTAACAGCACCCCATTCGGTGTTTTCAACTTTTACCGAAACGGCTTCAAGCGGAAGCTGTGTTGATTTGTCTGAAACGGTTCCTGCAATTATGCCTTTATTCTGTGCAAAAACAGGGTTGGCTAAGAGTGTGATAAGGAGTAAGCCTAAAATGTATCTGTTCATAAGTGTTATATTCCGTTGGTGTAAAACAAGAATACGGCTAAATTGTTTAATATATCTTGAAGAACTTTTAAAAAACTACTGCACATGAGAAATTTCGTTTTTTGTCTTTTGCTTTCAGTTCCGTTGTTTGGCATTGCTCAATCCAAAAAACCACTCGATCATTCCGTTTACGACCGTTGGCAAAGTGTACAAGGTGCTCAGATCAGCGATGATGGCAAGTGGGTGGTGTACATGATCAATCCACAGGAAGGTGACGGAGATATGATCATTCAATCGACCGATGGTAATTATAAAAAAACTGTTGCCCGTGGTTACGGTTCTGTTATTACCAATGATAGTCGTTTTGTGATCTTCAAGGTTCGTCCGTTATTCAAAGATACACGTGATGCAAGAATCAAAAAGAAACGTCCGGATGAAATGCCAAAGGATAGTTTAGCGATTGTTGAATTGGGAAAGGACAGTGTATGGAAAGTAGCACGTGTAAAAACATTCAAAACACCAGAGAAAGGAAATGGCTGGGTTGCTTATCATATGGATAAAGCTTTACCCGAACCACCGAAACCGGCTGCAAAACCGGACTCACTCACGCAGATCAATAAAATGGTTTCAATGGCTGATTCGTTGATGCGTGTGGCTGATAGTTTAAAGAACAAAGCCAATGAAGCAAAAACAAAGGGCTTAACTGTTTTGCAACCTGCAAAAGGCGGAGCGAGACAGGTATCGAGACCAGCTGCCGATCCTGTTGAAGAAGGTACTGAACTGATTGTACGAAATACGCAAACAGGTGAGGAGAAAAAATTCAAATTGGTTAACGAATATTATTTCAGTAAAAATGGAAATATATTATTGATAGAAATTTCAAAGAAGAATGCTGATACATTAAGCAAGGCTGCTGTTCTTTGGATGAATACAGCAACAGGAAAAGTGGATACCGTGTTTCAGGGTTTTAATGATGCAAAAAATTATGCAATGGATGAAGCAGGAACACAACTTGCATTTGTTGCAGAGCGTGATAGTGTAAGCAAAGCATTGCGAAAGTTTTATAAGCTCTGGCATTACAAAACCGGTATGGATAGTGCACGTTTGCGTGTTGATCGTTCAACCGCTTCTGTGAAAACAGGCATGACGGTTAGTCCTGACTACATCAATAAATTCAGCAAAAAAGGCGATCGGTTGTTCTTTGGATTGGCACCAATCCGTCAACCAAAAGATACCAACCTTGTTGAGTTTGAAACTGCACGACTTGATATCTGGCATTATAATGACCCCGAACTTCAACCACAACAATTACTGCAGGTGAGTAATGAAATGCGTCGGAGTTATTTAACGGTTTTGCATGGAGATGCTTCTGCAGTAACACCTTTGGCAACTGAAACATTGGAGCGTGTTGTTACAACCGATGAAGATGATTCAGATGTTGCAATTGGTTACGATAGCAAACCTTATCGTAAACAAAACCAATGGGAGCAACACAACTATAACGATCTGTATTTAGTTGATGTAAAAACAGGCGAACGAAAACTCATCGGTAAGAAGATCCGCAGTGGTGGTATTTCACCTAAAGGAAAATTTGTGATGTGGTTCGATTGGAAGACGCATCAATACATGTCTTATGAAGTAGCTACAGGCAAAACTGTTGTTGCAACAAAAGATATTAAAGTGCCTTTGTTTGATGAAGATGATGATCATCCGGATGATCCACCGCCACATGGTGTAATGGGCTGGCATGAAAATGATGCAGCATTGTATGTGTATGATAAGTTCGATATCTGGAAAATTGATCCTACAGGAAAAGAAAAACCTGTTTCTATCACCAATGGTATTGGACGTAAAAAACAATTGACTTTCCGCTACAGCGAACTTGATCGTGAGGAACGTTTTGTAAAAGATGGCCAAACATTACTACTTGGCGTATTTGACAACAAAGAGAAAGGATATGGTTTAACAACTCTTAAACTCGGCGGCAACTTTGTACTTAACGAATCAATAGCAGTAACTAATCCTGCAGTGATCAATAACGGCAATGTATTGAAAGGAAAGAATAGTGATGTGTTGGTTTATACAGCAATGACTCCTCAAATGAGCGCAAGTTTGTTTTCTACTACATTGAATGCAGCACAGGATCACAAATCAGCAAAACAATTGAGTCGGGTGAATGAACAACAGAAAGATTACAACTGGTACACTGTTGAATTACATAAATGGAAAATGTTTGATGGTAAAGAATCAGAAGGTTTGTTATTCAAACCTGAGAATTTCGATCCAAACAAAAAGTATCCTGTGATCTTTTATTTCTATGAGCGTAACAGCGATACACGCTATAGTTATCGCACACCTGCACCAAGTGCATCAACAATAAACATTGCTTATTTCACAAGTAATGGTTACCTCGTTTTTGATCCAAATATTTATTACAAAGATGGTGAGCCTGGCGAAAGTGCATACAACTCTGTAGTGAGTGCCGGAAAGTATCTCAGCAAAATGAAATTTGTTGATAGCACAAAGATGGCCATACAAGGACAAAGTTGGGGTGGTTACCAGGTTGCGTATCTTGTAACACGTACAAAAATGTTTGCAGCAGCAGGAGCTGGTGCACCTGTAGCGAATATGTTTAGTGCATACGGTGGTATCCGTTGGGGTGCTGGTATCAGCAGGCAGTTCCAGTATGAGCGTTCGCAAACACGTTTGGGTGCAACGCCATGGCAACGTCCTGATCTTTATACCAAAAACTCTCCGTTGTTTAAAGCCGATAAAGTAACAACACCATTGCTGTTGATGCATAATGATAAAGATGGTGCGGTGCCTTGGTATCAAAGTATTGAATTCTTTACAGCATTGCGTCGCTTAGACAAGAAAGCATGGTTTTTGCAATACAATGATGAAGATCATAACCTCGTTGAACGCAGAAACAGGAAAGATCTTTCTGTTCGCTTAAGCCAGTTCTTTGATCATTACCTGAAAGGAGCACCAATGCCCAAGTGGATGAAAGATGGTGTGCCAGCGGCTGACAAAGGAATTGATTGGGGATTTGATATAGTGAAATAAAATCGAGATAAAAAAAGGCCGGACTTTGTTTCGGCCTTTTTTATATTCATGCTAAATTCATTTTTATGCGCAACCTTATAACAGTTGTGGGTTTACTATTTGTTTTGCAAACCAATGCACAGCAAGTAAATTATCTCAACCAGGGAAATGCAACAAACAAACCAACGGTATTTGCGCAGGGAATTATCTCCAATGGATTGATCAACCGTGATTTTACAATTTCTCCAAAAGGCGATGAGATATTTTTCACGATTCAGCACAAAGATTTTATCAGCAGCACCATTATGCACACTCAGTTGAAGAATGGCAAATGGAGTGAAGTGAAAGTTGCTCCGTTTTCAGGAATGTACAATGATCTTGAAGCTCAGTTCTCTCCCGATGGGAAAAAGATATTCTTCAGCAGCAATCGGAAAGTTGATGCATCAGATACCATCAGCGATTACGATATGTGGTATGTAGAGAAAGCTGTCAACGGCAGTTGGGGAAAGCCTGTTCATTTAGGTTTCACTGTTAACTCACCGAATGATGAATTCTATCCATCTGTTACAAAGAGCGGCAATCTTTATTTTACTGCTCAATTGGAAAACGGCGTTGGTAAAGAAGATATTTTTATGTGTGAGCTTAAGAATGGAGAATACCAATCACCCATTCCTGTTTCAACAGCTGTTAATTCAAAAGGCTATGAGTTCAATGCCTTTGTTGATCCTGATGAACAATTTATTTTATTCACTGGTTATGGCCGTAAAGACGATATGGGTAAAGGAGATCTGTACATCAGTAAAAAGAATGAGAAAGGAGAGTGGCAGGAAGCAAAGAATCTTGGTGCACCGATCAATTCAACAGGTTTGGATTATTGCCCGTTTGTAAGTTGGGATAAACGCACATTGTTCTTTACAAGCAATCGGAATATGCATGCTGCGCCGTTTGATAAACCTGTTACGGCATCTACATTAAAGAAACAACTTTCCGGTCCGGGTAATGGACTGGATGATATTTACTGGATAAAATTCGATGAACTGCTGAAACAATTCTGATCTTACGCCGCACTCAGGAATTTTACAAAGCTCCTTTTTGCAATCGGTAAAAACGTTTCTTCAACCGGGTAAGAAAGATTTGTTTCAATACTGTACACAGCCGGGTTTGGCAATTCTGTTTTATTACGGATGAGTTCTCCTTTAATATTCTCGTACGTATTCACAATATTGCTGATCCATGAATCAACAAAGTTTGTTTTGAGTGTACGGTACTGTTCATCATGTCGCTCAAAAAAACTGAGGCGGTATTGATACACTTTTGTCTGCTTGGCATTGGTGTTACGCAAAAATAAATAACCTTCTCTTGTGTCAAGGGGAAGAATACCAATTGGTGCAATGGAAATGCTTTGTTCTACCATTTCATAAATTTCCGTGCCGTTTGAAATGGTGGTTTTCATTGTGGCGATAGAATAATGCATAATGGTTTCCAGTTCCTGCATCAGTTCATCATCTTCGATCATTTGTTCATAAAGCAACTGCAATTTTTCAATTTGTATGCCAGTTAATTTTTTCGGGAATTGTTCCTGCAGGTATTTTTTATTCTCTCTAAAGGCGACAAGATTGTTATAGTGAAAGATCACATCTGCAAGTTGCGGATACAATTTAGCTTCGTTGAAATATTTGTTTACTTCCTGCAAATAGGCGAGCAGGGTATATTTCTTCAACTCAAAATCAATAAAGCCATCGGCAAACCAGGTTTCGGATAAAGTCTTCATACATGGAGTTTTACTGGGTTATTGTTCCTTAAATTTACAAAACTCATTTAATAATTTAAAACCTTGTTTCATGTCAGTTTCACCAAACCACACTTTATCATCAATTTTAACGATTACTTTCCTGTTGACCCTTTTATCATCCTGTAACCGCAATACGTATTACATTGTCCGCCATGCTGAAAAGGCAAACGCCACAGCAAATATGAGCAGCGATGTGCCATTGAGTGCAGAAGGTGAACAACGAGCTCAAAACCTGAAAACATTATTGCAGAACAAATCATTTTCTGCAATTTTTTCAACACCTTATATCCGCACACAGTCAACAGCAAAACCACTGAGTGAAGTTGAAGGCATATCAATCCAATTATATTCACCAAGAGATACAGTTGATAAATTTATTGATCGTGTGAAAACTATTCAAAAAGGAGATGTGTTGCTTGTTGGTCATTCAAATACAGTTGATGACCTCGTAAATAAAATGATGGGACAATCGCTCTTAACCGATCTTGCAGAAACAGAATATGATAACTTATTTATTGTAAAACGGAAAGGGAAGAAGTATTCTTTTGAAAAAAGGAAATATTGAGAATTGTGGCCAAACCAATAGCTGTTGGCATTTTCCTGCATGCTCGATAAAGTTTTATTACACAATCATATTCTAACTGAATCGGCCAATTAGTAATAATCAATAAAATATTATTGGACAAATTCGTACCTGTATAATTTCTGTTTTTGGTCTAAATGATTGGCAGGTAATTGTTTAAATGCTAACGTTGAATTCTGAAGACTTTGCCCTTTATGAATCGGTATTGTATTTGTTTATTTTTACGGTAGGGAAATTGTTTTTTCGTGGTAGTTTGATTTTTATGGTCAAACTGTCTGGTTAAATTTTGAATCCGGAACTATAAAGTACACGATCCGTCTTTAGCGAAGTATCTTAATCCGCCAGCCATCGATTAATTTAATTCCCATTTTTTTACTGAACAACAATTAAGCTTTCACCTTGTTGAAATGCTATGATTGTTAATGCGTGCAAACTTTTCAATAAAGGTTACGGGCTAAGGTGCATCGTGCCTGCAGGTAAAAGTTGCTGATGTTCTAAAACAATGTTTTTAAATTAATAACAATATCTAAAAAGAAACCAGTATGATCTTCTTGAAATCCCGTACCTGTGCAATGGCTGCACTCAGCTTTATGCTTTTGCTTGCAGCATGTAAAAAAGAAAAGTCCGGTCAAATCGTTGATGAAATGCTGGAGCCACATTATGCAAGAACATCCGGGGTAGTGGATGATGATCCAAATTTAGTGAGTAAGATTCCGGTGATCATGTCATCAGACTTATTGAAAAGAATCTCACAGGATCCTTCACTACTAGCATTCAAAGGCAAACCAACAGGTGGCAATGATCTAACTGCTCCAACAATCAGTATAAACTCTCCCGCCAGTGGAGCAACGGTTTCCGGCACTATCAGTGTTACGGTAAATGCAACAGACAATCGAGGCGTAAATTCAGTAAGTTTAAGTGTTGATGGCACCTTAGTTGGCAGCAGTACAAACTCTCCTTTTACTATTTCCTGGAATTCAGCAACTGTTATCAATGGAACTCATACGTTAACCGTAACAGCGAGAGATGCGGCTGGTAACAGCGCTTCAGCTTCCAGGCAGGTAACGGTGAATACAGTATCGAACACTGATCTTAGTAACCCAACGGTGAATATTACATCACCCGCAAATGGAGCCTCTGTTACAGGTACAGTAGAGATTGCGGCAAATGCATCCGATAATATCGGAGTTAGCTCAATTAAATTTAGTATTGATGGAATTTCAGTTGGTACCGATTACGGTTCGCCTTACAGTGTCTCCTGGACTACAACCTCAATTGCAACAGGCATTCATACAGTAACGGCGACGGCATATGATGCAGCAGGTAATACCAGCTCACAATCCATACAGGTTACGGTGAACACAACAGTAATAAATCCTCCCACTCTTCCGGCAAGTGCACAATTAATAATGCCCCCGGTAAGAAATCAGGGTGGAGAATTTTCATGCGTAGCATTTGCTGCCGGGTATGCTGCAAGATCAGCAGAACAATTTTACAAGACCGGTGCCTCGGGTTATAATAATGCAACCAATATTTTCAGCTCTGAATTTTTATATAATCAAACCAAATTTGGTGACTGTGGTGCGGGAACAAGCGTTACTACTGTACTTGAATTTTTGAAAACGTATGGCATTTGCTCAGAGCAATCAATGCCTTATAGCGATTTAAATGGTTGCTCACTTTTACCAAACAGCAGCCAGTCATCTGAAGCCGCTAATTATAAAATAAATTCTTATTCAGTTATTTCTAAATCAGATATAACCGCCATTAAAACAATGATCGTAAATAAGCATCCTCTTATTCTAACAGTAAACCTTGATGCAAGTTTTACAAATGCTCAACCGGGCTTTATCTGGAAGTCTTATTCCGGCGCAGATGGATTTGGGCATGCATTAGTGATTTGTGGCTATGATGATTCCAAGCATGCTTTTAAAGTAATGAATTCATGGGGAACAAATTGGGGTGATGCAGGATACTCATGGATCGATTATGATTTTCTTGCACAGACGGGTGGTATGTGGACTTTTGTCATTAATAATTAATTTATATAACAATCAACCTTTAATAAGAAAATTGGATTTTCTTATTCTAAATTAAAAAGAAAACAGGTGCTAGTTATTAGCACCTGTTTTCTTTTCCTGATTTGTTTTTATCCTCAAAAATGAAATTGAGTTTTTAGAACTATTTCTGGTTGATTAATTTCCCGGAAATTTTTTGATCGCCTACTCTGAAGATATAAACAAGATTTGTTCTTGATGCTCCTGAAACAACATACTCTTTTGTGAATTCTCGTCCTGCCTGAACAAATCCTTCAAAAACAACTCCTATCTTTTGACCTTGCATATTGAATAATTCCAAAATTCCCATTCCTGAAACACCTGATACAAGGTTAAACCTGATCTTATCTGTATATGGATTTGGAACAGCTTTGACTTTTGTTGGTGATTCAAGAACAATCCTGTAAGGCTCATCGGATGTAGGAATAGCAGGTTCCTTGATAGTGCTGATAACTTTGTCTGTAGCTACTTTCGCTTGAGTGATACTTTCACTTGCGCAGCTATTAGTGCTACCGGCACAATCAGTAGAACCGGTGCAGCTACCTGCTACATTAGGGTTGCTGACTGTTACTAAGAATCCACCACCAAGGGCAAGACCTGTAAAATGTAAAGTTCCACCGGTACCGGCCTTAGTTGAACTATAGCCGGAATTAGAATTAGGCTGTGTAACAGTATAGCTCCAATTAGCGTCTGAATTTGGTACATCAACGCTAAAGCTTTGATCTGAACATCCCGGAGGATTGTAAATAGCGGATACAGTTGGTTTGGCAACTACATCAACCGCAAATTCACAATTCGAGCTGGCGAACGATTCTCCATGCTGATTAGTTACTGTAACCTTTACTGTAAAATCAACCGTGCCCGCAGTAACTGTTATGGAGGTAACATTTACGTAACTACTAGTTATGGTTGCCGCATTTGACGGAACAATTGACCAAGTATAGGTTAGGCCAGCTTCAGGGAAAGGATTCTTAGCAGCAAGTGCAGCAGAGCTATAAACATGACCTGCAGTTCCCTCACAGACCGGGCTTGGTCCGGTAATATCTGCAGGACAGTTTGCACCTCCTGAAACATTTATAAATACCAGTGCAGTGGCACCGCAACCATTTGCAGCGGAAGTTGCCGTTACTTTAAAGGCATATAAACCTTCCTGGTAACCCAGACCTTGCGCTGTTGGAGTAAATGTTGCATTACCAGTGCTGGTGTTCGCATTAGATAAATTTCCAATGGCGGCAATGTTACCTGGTGCATCAGTTTGACTAGCCACTGTCCATACAAAACTGCTGAACAAAGCGTTGTCTTGAATGCCGTTCAACGTACCCAAGGCAGTGAGAGCTGCTGTTTGATTGGCAAGATTTGAATTAATGGTATGCGGACTTAATAAGGTTGTTGCATTTCCATTAACTCTGCCTGCTACTGAAGCTGCATGAATTGTGGTTGCTGATGGTTGCTCACAAGTGGTACTACCGCCGGGACCAGTCACGCAGGCACCTATACGGAAACTTCCTTGTGTAAATGCACTTCCTGAAGGAGCGATTGAAATATTGGCACTTCCGTTTGCATCAGCTACCACAGAATAAGTACTGGTTGTACAGTTACCAACAGCAGTAACATCGTTTGGCAATTTTGCACCTGCAGTGTTACTGGTGAAATAAAATTTAACTGTTGCATTTGCAGCATCGGCACTGGTATAGTTTACAACAAAAGGTGTTGTATTATCAGTACATCCTGATGATCCATTAGAAAGACCGCATTGAGGTGCAGGAATTTGAATGGCATTTGACATGATCTGGTTATCCTGGCTTCCCATTGAAACACCGGACTCAGGAGCATTATCACTTGGATCATCTACATCATCAAATCTAACCAGGGTAACATGGTAAGGAGCACCGCTAATACTTCCAGCACCATTTCCAGATCCATAACCACATCGGCCATTTCCCGGTGCAAGACGGGTTGCAAAACGAATCATTATTTTATCAGAAGTAGATTCCCAGGTAAGGAGATATTCTGCATAGTCCTTTCCGCTACCTTGGTAGCCGGTAAAAGTCACAGTAACATTACTAATAGCAGCATTACCTCTTATTTCAATAAGCCTGTTTCCATACCGCTCGGTTGCTTCACCAAATCTTTTGTAGGCTTCAAAGCAGGCAATATTATCATTTACATTGGGAGCACCAATAGTCGGCTTACCCGGGTTTCCAATTACATCAGGAAATGCGGCAGTGGTAACATTATCATTTGCACCGTCAGTTAGTTCACTACAAGTGGTTTTTGCAATAGCACTGAATGCATCGCCGCATTGTAGATTAAAAAGATTTTGTAATTCATTTACGCTTCCCCCAATGTCCTCTGCTGTTTTGAAAGCTTGATCCCATGAAATAGGAAAATCATAAGCATGCTTGCTTCCTTTGCTTGATAAAACCTGGAAACGTATTGAATGCTTATTAACGTTAGAATTAGCATTGTTTGGAAGAATACCGGTCATTACAATTCTTTGTGGTACACCGATCCCTTCCCAATAATCAGTATGGGTTGAATTTAAAGACCCATTCACCCAATCGATCAAATATAGTTTGGCACCGTTTCTGTCATTTTGCGCCTGGTGAAAATCAACCGTGGTAAATCCCTGGCCAAATGATGAGAATGAAGTATACAAAAGATTGATTAAAAAAAATGAAAGAAATATTTTTATCCGTTGTGAAAAAAATATTTTCCGCTTTGGTTTTCGGGTGCCCGCAGGTACAATTACGTTACTCATAAAATTAGTTTTTAATGATTTTGAAAATGTTTGTGACAATTTCTTTACGAAAGAGTGCTTCCTGTGCTGTTCAGTTTGCAGGTAGAGTATGCAAGTTGAGTGAGAGCAAAAGCATCCTTCTCTCAGTTTGCTTATTGCAAGTGAGAAATTATTTATTTACAAATCGGGTATAACAGTATACAACAGGCGGCAGTTGTTGCAGTAGTTCAAACAATAGCATTCTTCCTCAGTATTGCTGAGTTAATAATTGCCTCCTGAAACGTTACTGGTTTTGTTGTATTTACCGGTTGAGGGCTACTGTAAGAAGTAGTGTAAAAAGATATTAATGTGCATTGGGTAGTGCGTTTTAAGGTTTATAAAAAATGTATAATGGTTTTTATAGAATGATCAGAGACTGTCTTTGTACAAAAAAGTCAGGGAAAATCTTTCAGGTACGCATTCAGTTACTAATGCGTAATACTTAATATCATTTTGAAATAGAAAATCCTGTTTTAAAAATCATCTGGACGAATAAGAACAAGGCACAGATAAGGGTTGACAGGGGGTAGATATTAAAACAGTCAGGAAGAGTGCTGATTAGAAAAGCTTGTTCATTGGGTATTTTTCAAGGTTTTTCTTATTGACCAACAAGAAGGAGTTGGGCTTGTTGATTAACCTAATAAAACCGTACGTAGATTTAATGGGAAACACAAATTACAAGCTCCAAATTAAAAATGCAAGCGTTTAGTAAAAAATGCCATTGAAAATTTATTATACAAAATAGTATCAAGTCGCTTGCTTGAAATAGCAATCAATATCGGGACTCAACGTATTATAAAATAATGCATAAAACGAAGAAAGCCTCCTGCAAAACAGGAGGCTTTCTTTGATGATGATATATTACAAATCTCTATCAGGATTAAAATTCTGTAACTCATTCGCTACCGCAGTTAAGAATGTAGCGCCAAGGCTGCCATCAATAATACGATGATCGTAGCTCATACTTAAATACATCATGTGGCGGATGGCAATACTATCACCCATTGGAGTTTCAATCACCACAGGTCTTTTCTTTATAGCGCCAACTGCTAATACTGCAACCTGTGGCTGATTAATAATAGGAGTGCCCATCAAGCTGCCAAAAGTTCCAACATTGGTTAACGTAAATGTGCCGCCAGTTGTATCATCAGCTTTCAGTTTACCGTTACGTGCAGAATCAGCAAGATTGTTCACCTGTTTGGTTAAGCCAACAAGATTCAACTGATCTGCATTCTTAATCACGGGTACAATTAAGTTGCCGCTTGGTAAGGCTGTCGCCATACCAATGTTGATGTCCTTCTTTACAATTATTCGGTCGCCATCAACTGAACTGTTGATCAACGGATATTTCTTAATACACTTTACAATTGCTTCAATGAACAACGGAGTGAACGTAATTTTCGTTCCTTCACGTTTTTCAAATTCTTTCTTCATCTTATCACGCCATTGCACAAGATTGGTCACATCAGCTTCAGTAAAGCTTGTTACATGCGGACTTGTGTGTTTGCTTCTCACCATGTGATCAGCAATCAACTTACGCATGCGATCCATTTCAATGATCTCAACATTACCACTGTAAACAGTTGGCGCCATTGATGGAGCAGGAGCTGGTTGATGTTGTGCTGGTTGTTCAACTCGGTTCATCGGCACAACCAATACATCTTCTTTCGGTGCAGCTTGCTGAGCATAACCAGTACCTCCGCCTTTTCGTGTGCTTACATACTGAAGAATATCTTTCTTCGTAACACGATTATCATTACCTGTACCCGGAATTTTTTCCAATTCAGCCATGCCAATGCCTTCCTGCGCTGCAATATTCAAAACAAGCGGCGAGTAAAAACGGATTCCATTAGTTGGCGCACTTACTTTAGCACCTGCCGGTTGATAGGGAATTGCTTCTTCCACAAATTCAGCAACTGATTCAAAAGCCTGAGGAGGAGTTGCAACCGGAGCAGCAACAGCTTCAGCGGCGTTTGTTGCAATACGTGCAATCACAGCACCAATAGGCACCACATCATTTTCGCTGAATAACACTTCACTCAACACACCTTCAGCCGTGCTGGGCACTTCACTGTCAACTTTGTCCGTTGCAATGTCAAGTACAGTCTCATCCATTTTAATACTGTCACCCGGTTTCTTATGCCAACGCAAAATGGTTGCTTCCATAATACTTTCACCGAGCTTAGGCATTACTAAATCAACTAAAGCCATAATAATTTGATGTTTTTATTTTTTTGTTGACCAGCAACAGGAATTCAATTCATCACCGGTTGTGTCACTCACTTGTGCCACAATGCAGAGTTCAGCTTTCTGACAACTGCACCGGTAACCTGGACAAACAATCGTTAATAGGCGTCAAAGGTAAGGATTGGAGACTTATTTATCCGTCTCTCCCTCAATAAACTGGAAGAGCATCAGCAAAGCATTTGTTGCCGTTAATTCTATATTTTTTAACCGGTCAAAACGAAAGTGTAATCTTTTTGCGATCATCTTCTCTCTTGAACCAACAGCCACCCATACTGTACCAACGGGTTTTCCTTCCGTCCCACCACCTGGTCCCATGATGCCACTTGTGGCGATGCCGTAGTCTGCAGTTGTTTTTTGTAACAGGCCGTTCAACATTTCGGTAACTGTTTCTTCGCTCACTGCGCCTTTTATTTCAAGCGTTGAGTGTTGTACGCCCAGCACATCCTCTTTCACGTCATATGCATAAGCTACCACCGTTCCTTTAAAATATTCAGATGAACCCGGAATGGCAGTAATAAGATGAGCAATATAACCACCGCTGCAGCTTTCAGCAGTTGCCATTGACTTTTTCTTGCGCAGCAACAATTGTCCCAATGCCTGTTCAAGCGGAAGATCTTCTGCAACAATCAACCATTCTTTTACCTGTTCTTGCAATTCAGCAAAGAGGCGGTCAAGTTGTTCATCTAATTGTTCTTTGTTTGTACCGGTGGCGGTTAAGCGCAAACGAACCATACCATAGTTTGGCAGATAAGCAAGCTTAATATCGCTTGGAAGTGCTTCTTCCCATGCATTGATCTTTTCTGCGAGAAACGATTCGCCCACACCGGCAGTAAGCAATGTGCGGTGAAGGATAAACGGCATTTCAAATTCACGTTTCAACAGAGGAAATACTTCATCGGTCATAATTCCTTTCATTTCATGCGGTACGCCCGGCATTGAAATATAAATGCAGTTGCTTTTACGGAATAACATGCCTGGTGCCGTGCCACGTCTGTTCATGAGCACGGTACATACATCTGGTACTTCGGCCTGTTTCATGTTTCGGTCAATGAGAGGCCGGTTAAGACGGCGAAAAATGTTCGTTACATGTTCAAGCACCATTTCATTCACGATCATTTTGCCGCCAAAATAATCGCAGAGTAAAGGCTTGGTAATATCATCTGCTGTTGGACCAAGTCCACCCGTAATTAAAATTATTTGTGCTGATGCAGATTCTTCATCCAATGCCTGCCAGATATCTTCTCTAGTATCGCCAACTGCCACACGACGTTTCACCCACACACCAATTTTATTTAGTTCCTGCGCCATCCAAGCACTGTTGGTATCAATGGTTTGTCCTATTAATAATTCATCTCCAATGGTAATGATGGAGGCGTAGATTTGTTGATTCTGCATGAAGAGAATTTAGAAATTAAATTATTTGAAATAGGGCAGAAGATGATTTGCTAATGCTGCCGGCATATTACTTCTTGCCATTGTTTTCGCATCTAAGAAATACAATACAACACGGCCAATGGTTAAAAGTTTACCTTCTTCATTATACACCTCATGATGAAACTCAACACGATGATCGGTGGGTAATTCACGCAACTGTGTTTTGATCGTTAGCAGATCGTCATACTTAGCAGGTCGCAAAAACTTGGTATGCAGTTCAACAATGGGCATCACAATTCCCATCTCTTCCATTTCTTTATAAGTAATACCCATTTCACGGATGGCTTCGGCTCTTGCCACTTCAAAATACTGGGCATAATTACCATGATATACCACGTTCATCTGGTCCGTTTCAGAGTATCGCACCCTTATGTTGGTTTCACTATTGAACATCGTTCCTTCGCAACAGATAGGTTGCGCTATTTATTTGATCATTCCATCAACACTGGCTTTGCCGGGGCCACATAACAAAATAGCAAAGAAGCCGGTTAAATATAAAGCTGCCACTTCACCTTTTGCAAACAATGCACTGTTGTGCGAAACAAAAAATGCATAACTCATTGCAACAATAATAGGTACTACGGTGAAGCGTGTAAATAAACCAATGGCCACAAAAATGGAACAAAAGAACTCCGCAAAAACAACTAATGCAAGAGTGGCCGTACTACCGATTCCAAAGAGATTTACAAAGCTGTCTTTCCTGTCTGCAAAGTGAACCAACTTATCATAACCATAGTTTACACAGAGGCTGATGCCGAAAACAAGCCTCAATAATAAGAATGAAATGTTAAAAGCAGTGGCAGAGTAATTAATAGATAAGAGTTTCTTCATGTGTCCGTTGTAGTTTTAGCCGCAATGAAAAATGGACATATCATTGCAGTTCGTTTCAAGAATATTGATTCCAGGTTGCGAAATTAACGGAACATCAACTTTTATCCACAAAAATCTGGAATGGTGTTTGAAAGGAAAAGGACAATTTACCTTTAGCCCGACGAACGGACTTTAAGAGACAGGTTAAAATATTTACCAACGATGAACGTTTACCCGGCAATGAACAACCGCATTACTTACATTCTTTCGTTCCTGCTCTTGTGCTTTTCTGTGCAAGTGAATGCGCAGGTTACCGCAATAAATAACGATCCCAACGCAAAATTCAAACAGGCACAGGAGTACTTCTTAACTGATCAGTACAGTTTGGCCATGCCATTGTTGCGTGAGTTGAAACAGGAAGTACAAAGCTCAACCATCCTGAATGCCGGTATACAGGTGCAGGAAATCGACTACTATCTCCTTGCTTGCGGTTTGCAGCAAAACGATGAACGTGCAGTGCAACCGAGCCGTGAGTTTATTACCGTGGTGCATAATATGCCACGCACACAACAATTGAGTTTTCATTTAGCGAATTACTACTTCCGCAAGCAACTGTTTACAGATGCACTGGAGTTTTATGAAAAAGCAGAGATCGCCAGTTTAAATAACGAACAGATATCTGAATCAAAATTCAGGATGGGTTATAGTTATTTTCATTTGAAACGTTATGCACAGGCCAAGCCGTTGTTCAACACAATCCGTCAAATGCCGGATGATAAGCATTACCTCGATGCAAACTATTACTATGGTTTTCTTGCGTACAACGATAAACAATACAATGAAGCACTTGGAAGTTTTGAAAAAGTGAAAGACCATCCTGAGTACGGTAAGATCGTTCCTTTCTATATTGCTTCTATTTATTATTTCCGTGGAGAAAAAGATAAGGCGATCAAAATTGCAGAAGAAGCAGTGAAGCGTCCGAATATATTGTATGACCTTGAGATGAAACAACTGCTTGGTCATGCATATTTCGAAAAGAAAGACTACAAACGTGCACTTCCGTTATTGGAAGAATATGTAAACAAAGCGGATAAAGTAACACGTCAGGATCTGTATGAACTCAGCTACAGCTATTATCAGAATAATCAACTCAATAAAGCCATTGATGGTTTCAAACAATTAAGTGGCAGTGAAGATTCACTCAGCCAGAGTGCAATGTATATGCTGGGCGATGCTTATCTCAAAACAAATCAGAAAGAAAATGCAAGAAACGCTTTTGCTTTTTGCGCTGCCAATAACAGCAACCAGCAACAGCGTGAAGTATCGTTATTCAACTATGCAAAGCTTTCATATGAATTAGGTTACCAAGGCGTTGCCATCAGCGAATTTAAACGATTCCTCAACGAATATCCACGCAGCACTTATAGTAATGAAGCAAAAGAATTATTGGTTGGTTTGTTAACCGGCACAAGCAATTACAAAGATGCGATCTCATTAATGGAGTCGTTGGTTGATCCATCGGAATCAACGAAGAAATTGTATCCTCGTATGTTGTACGGCCGTGCTGCTGAATTGATCAATGATGGTCAGTTGAATAAAGCCGATGAACTGCTCGATAAAATTTTAAAAGACAAATACAATTCGCCTGTTCTTCCATTAACTAATTACTGGAAAGGAGAGATCGCTTACCGTAATGATCGATTGGATGATGCCATTCGTTTCTACGATAAGTTTCTCCAAAGCGGAAGCCCGGGTATGGGTGAGGCAACAGTGAAAGAAGCAAACTATAACATGGGTTATTGCTACCTGCGCAAAGAAAATTTCGTAGTGGCACAAGGATTCTTTCAAAAAGCAGTTGGTCGTGTAGCGCTTAACTCCGCACCAATTGATCAGGATGCGCATATCCGTTTAGCAGATTGTTATTTTATGCAGAAGAGTTATACTACTGCATTAAGCATGTATCAAAAAGCAATTGACTATTCATGGCCCAATGCAGATTATGCGTTGTATCAAAAGGCAATGCTTGCCGGTATTAATAACAGTAAAGGAAAGATCGATCAGATGAGCACCCTGCAACGTTTGTATCCACGCAGCAACCTGATACCAGATGCAAACATGGAAATTGCAAAAACCTATATGGCCGATGAAAAATTTCAGGCTGCTATTCCTTTCCTCAACAATGTAATCAATGCGCCGCAGAATACAGGCTTTAAACAAACGGCATTGTTACAGTTAGCTGTTTGTTATAGTAACCTGAATAAAAACCAGGAAGCTTTAGATAACTACAAAAAACTATTACAGCAATATCCAAACAGTGAAGAAGCAGCATTTGCTTTGGAAAATATCCGTGCAATTTATGTGGAAACAGGACGGCCACAGGAATACGAAGCATTCATTCGTTCAACAGGTAGAAATGTTTCTGCGAGCGAAGCTGATTCATTGGCCTATGCTGCAGTTGAAGTGAAATTGGAAAATAACGATTGCGCAGGTGCTGTTGAACAGATCAATAGTTATCTCACACGTTTCCCGAATGGCGCAAATGCATTGAATGCGCATTATAACCGCAGCGAATGTTACATGCAACGTAAAGACTGGAAGAGTGCACTGCCCGGCTATGAATATGTAGCAAAACAAGGTAGCAGTCAGTTTGCAGAAAAGAGTGCATTGATCGCTGCACGTTCATATTATTTTGAGTTAAAGGATTATGCAAAAGCACAACCTTATTATGAAATACTGCGTACCGTTGCCACAACAGATGAAAGCAGACTGGAAGCATTGCGTGGATTATTGCGTTGCCATTATCAGTTGAAAGAATACAAGCAAGCTGCTGATGTGGCGAAAGATCTGTTGATCGCTAAAGGTGCAGGTAATGATGATAAGGCATTGTCGAATCTTGTAACAGGTCGTAACCATCAGTTGAATAATACATACGATCTCGCTATTCAATCGTACCGTGCAGTGGTTAATCTCAACAAAGGAGAGTGGGCAGCAGAAGCGAGATATGAAATTGCAAAATGTCAATTTGATCTGAACAGCCTCACCAATGCTGAGAAAGCTGCATTTGATGTCATCAAACTAAGCGGTTCTTATGATTTCTGGGTAACCAAATCATACATCTTACTCGGAGATATCTACCTGAAACAAAAAGATTACTTCAATGCAAAGGCAACTTACCAGAGTGTAGTTGATAATGCAACGAACCTGCAGTTGAAGCAGGAAGCACAGGCAAAACTGCAACAGGTTACTGAAGAAGAAAAAAGGAATTCGAAGATCGAAGGATAGATAAAAAGTACGACGTAAGAAGTAGGAGATACGATTGAACAACGAACAAACATGAACATGCGCAGATTAACGATATTCACATTGATATTTAGCAGCATCGGCATTTATGCTGTTGCACAGGATACAACAAAGAAACAATCTGTTGAAATTGTATCGGCATTTAAACCAGTGTTGAAAAATGCAGTGAAACTTAATTTCAATGCCACACCACCTGCTCCAGAAACAGGCGCACCCAATCTTGCTTACAACATTCCTGTTCAGAATTTATACTTTAACCTGCAACCGGTTGGGTTGAAGCCAATGTCGTTGCAAATTGATTCAGCTGGTCAGGCGCATAACAGCAACTATATAAAAGTGGGCTACGGCAACTACAACACTCCGTTAGTAGATGCCGGTTTTACATTGGGCGATGGAAAGAAAACGAACTTCACTTTATTCGCCAATCATCTTTCACAAAGAGGCAAGCTGCGTGTGCAACGGTTCAGCAATACTTCTTTTGCTGCTAACATCAATTCTATTGTGAAGAACGTAGAAGTATATGGTAAGGCAGGGTATCAAAACCAAACCTTCTTTTTGTATGGTCCGGATCCAGTATTTGCCAATTCGAAAGAAGATTCATTGAAGAAACCCTATCAAACCATCAATATACGTGCAGGTGTACGTAATGCATTTATTAACCGTTTCGGCATCAGCTATAATCCCGATCTTAATATTAATGTTTTCAGCGATACACGTTCAACCGAAACAAACGGTGTGCTTGATCTTCCAGTGGAAGTAAGATTTGGAAACAGCTTTGGCTTGCTTGTACGTGGAAATTTTGATCTTACAACGTTTACACCAACAGGCGGGGAAACTTACACAAATAATGTGTTTTTCCTTAATGCAGCAGCTATGCTCAAAACATCGAGGCTGTTTATTAAAGGAGGTATACGCCCAACATGGGATCAGGGTAAACTGAATGTATTGCCCGATGTATTGGTTGACATTCATCTTCAGGAAAAGAAAATCATCCTGACAGGTGGTTGGACAGGTTATGTGCAGAAGAAT
The DNA here is from genome assembly GCF_037892425.1 of Lacibacter sp. H375. Taxonomy (NCBI): domain Bacteria; kingdom Pseudomonadati; phylum Bacteroidota; class Chitinophagia; order Chitinophagales; family Chitinophagaceae; genus Lacibacter; species Lacibacter aquaticus. The sequence goes on along the minus strand of NZ_JBBKTT010000001.1, from coordinate 4,187,865 downwards.
ACTTACCAGGCCTTGGTTGCAAAGAATCCGTGGATCAATCAACCGCTATCTCAGTTCAATACCCGCATTACAGAACTTTATGGTGGTTTCAAAGGAACACTTGCAAATTCATTCAACTACCGTGTGCAAACAGGTTTCCTGGAATACATGAGTATTCCATTGTTTAGTAATCACATACAGCCCGGTTTGTTTCAGGTACTGCGTGAAGGAAAACTGCAGGTATTGCATACACAGGGTGAAATAGGTTTTGTATTGCAGGATCAGTTTAATGCCAGCGCTAAAATGGATATTTATAATTTCCTCAACCAGCAGGACGAAAAAAGACCTTGGCATTTTGTACCTATAGAATTGAGTGCGGCACTTCGCTGGCAGCCGAGTAAAAAGATCATGGTGAAGGCAGATCTGCTTTCATGGCAGGGGGCGGTATACCGGAAAGATTTGAGCGAAAGCAGCGAGCGCCTGCGTGGAGTATTTGATCTGAATGCCGGGATGGAATTTAAAGTTCACCCGCTGATCAGTGTATGGGGCCAGTTCAATAATATCTTCAACAATACCTACCAGCGCTGGAATAATTACCAGGTGGTTGGATTTAATCTACTTGCGGGAATAAGACTTACTTTTGACCAAAAGCAACAGTAAAGGCATGGTTGAACAGGTATTACGTTATCTATCTTTCCAAAAAAAGGTCTCCCTACACGGAATCGGTACTTTTTCGGTTGAGCACCTGCCTGCCCGGCTTGATTTTCCTAACCGGCTGTTGTATCCCCCCGAATTTATTCTTCATTACTCATCATCAGGTACCGGAACTGATGAGCAATTTGAACATTGGCTTCAAAAAGAACTGAATGTGGACAGGGAAGAAGTAAAAACTTTACAACAAAACCTTTCAGCAGAATTTCAACGTACATTGTCTGAAAAAGGGGAAATGACTTTGACTGGCCTCGGCGTTTTTACAAAAGATGAACAGAAACTACTTCATTTTTCGTCGCTTTACGAAGCGGTAAAGGGAAATCCCGTAACTGCAGAAAAGATCATACGTAAGAATACTTCGCATTCTATACTGGTAGGTGAGCAGGAAAAAACAAGCGAGGAGATGACGGAATTACTGACGGGTAATAAGAGGAAACCCCTCAATCTTTGGTGGATGATTGCGCTGGCATTGTTCTTGTCAGCCGTAATAAGTATTTTGCTATTCGCTAATTATTCACCGCAATGGAACAAGCAAGGAAATAACCAGAAGCTGAAAGTAAACGAGGCGCCGCCATTGCATAAAATTCAATAATCCATGACCCAGAAACGAACTGCTCCAATCATGAACCTTCAGCTGATGAGTTATGCCAACTGCCCGGTCTGCAAAAATGAATCAATCAAACCAGTTTTAACCGCTAAAGATCACACAGTCAGTAGTGAAACATTCACCATTGCCGAGTGCGGTATGTGTGGGTTGCGATATACATTAAATGCTCCATCTGAGGATAAGATCGCTCCTTATTATCAATCTTCCGCTTACATTTCGCATAGTAATACTAAGAAAGGCGTGATCAACTTCCTGTATCATGTTGCACGTTTTTTTACCATGATGTCGAAAGAGAAGCTGGTAAAAAAAGCTGCTAAACGCCAGGTGGGGATGTTGCTCGATATTGGCAGCGGTACCGGTACGTTTGCACATACAATGGAAAGAGCCGGTTGGAACGTGGTTGGTCTTGAACCTGATCCGGAAGCAAGAAAGCAAGCCATCAAGAAATACAATTGTGATATTTATCCGTCTGATGAACTGTTTCGTTTACCCGAACAAACCTACAGCGTTATTACCATGTGGCATGTACTGGAACATGTGCATCAGTTAGATGAATATGTTGATCGCATGAAAGATTTGTTGGCGCCAACAGGTAAACTCATTATTGCTGTGCCAAATTATACAAGCAAGGATGCTGCGATTTACAAAGAATTCTGGGCAAGCTATGATGTGCCGAGACATCTTTATCATTTCTCTCCAAACTCCATGCGAATGCTTATTAAGCGCCATGGTATGCAAGTAATCGGTACAAGACGTATGTGGCTCGATAGTTTTTACATTTCACTTCTCAGTGAAAAATATAAGAAAGGATTCTTCTTAAAAGGTATCTGGAACGGACTTGTATCAAACTTCAATGCATTGCTGCATAAAGAACAATGCAGTTCACTTGTGTACATAATTGAACGGGAAGATTGAGCCGGGTATGGGAATGATGGTGTATGAAAATCATTCTCATCATTCATTCATCGGATCAGCGGTTATTCTTCACCAACACCATCGGGCACATGTAGTAATACTTTATCGATGCGGTGACCATCCATGTCGATGATCTCGAAGGTGAATCCTTTCCAGTCGAATTTTTCACCGGCATGCGGAATACGCTCCAGTTCATGTAAAATGAAACCGGCCAGCGTATCAAACTCCTGTTCACCTTCATTCATCCATTCTGTTTTCTCAAAACGTGAAAGGAATTTGTAGAACTGTATTTGTGCATCTACAAGATAGCTGCCATCATCACGTTTTATGATCTCATAATCATCCTGGTGCGGCTCAGGAATATCGCCCACAATAGCTTCGAGAATGTCGTTAAGTGTGATCATGCCCTGCACGCTGCCGTATTCATCAACAATAAATGCACTGTGGATCTTCCCTTGTTTGAATTTCTCCAGTACCTGGTACGCTGAATTATTTTCAGGTACAAACAAAGCAGGCTTCATCAAATCTTTGAACAACGTAAAATCATCAGATACGTACATGTCTTTGATAGATACAAAACCTTTGATAGTATCAAGATCACCATCACAAATAGGATAGATGGAGTGGGGTTGATTAATGATCTTTTCTTTGATGGATGTTTCGTTGTCATTCAGGTCGAACCAGATAATGTCGTTGCGATGTGTCATTAAAGAAGTGATGTTACGATCACCTAAATGAAACACCCGCTCAATAATTTCCTGCTCAGCTTCTTCAATAGTACCCTGTTCTGTTCCTTCGCTGATGATGGCTTTGATCTCTTCTTCAGTTACATGATTATCTGAAACAGTTTTTACATTGAATAACCGAAAGATCAGGTTGGTGCTTTTGTTTAAGAACCAAACCAATGGATGAACTGCTTTTGCAAAAAACTTCATGGGCTTGGCAACAGCCATGGCAATTTTTTCGGCGTTCATCAGACCAATTCGTTTTGGAATAAGTTCACCGAGTATGATCGAAAGAATGGTGACGATCACAACAACTATACCTGTGGCAATTCCTTCAGCATATTCTGCAACCAAAGGAATTTTTTCAAAAACCGGCGCAAGATCTTTCCCAAATTTTTCACCGGAGTACACACCCGTAAGAATGGCAATTAGTGTAATTCCAATCTGTGCCGCAGATAAAAAAACTTCAGGATTCTCAGAAAGTTCGAGGGCTGTCCGGGCACTGCTGCTGCCCTTGGCAGCATACATTTCAAGGCGGGAACGGCGGGCTGAAACCAATGTGATCTCGGCAATTACAAATAAGCTATTGAGAAAAATAAGAACGAGTAGTATAAATATTTCCATTGTTGTCAAAGCGCAAAGATACAATCCTTTGAGCAAGTGCTCTTTTTGTTGAAAATAAGCAACAATCAGTTAACCTGAAGCCCGCCAAATTGTTTGTTGAAAATAATGGCTGTTCTATGACCAATAAACGAGCCTAACAGGGCGCCGCCCAACACATCAATGGGAAAGTGAGCACCAACATAGATCTGTGCAAAACTGACGATCAAGGCCCATGCAAATACCAGCCAGATCCATCGGTTGCTGAACTGTTTCATGCTCATGAACATAAACATGGCCATTCCAAAATGGTTGCTGGCGTGTGATGAAACAAAACTATAACTGTAACTGCAGGGTATCAGCATACGCACAGTTTCCGACGCAATTGGATCAGCACAAGGACGTGGCCTTTCCACAAGCGCTTTTACAACCTGTGTACTTATAAGATCGGTAAGTGCAAACGTGGCAAGAAAAAATAGTATCCACCACAAAGCCTTTGTTCTGAAGTTTATTACTACAAACGCCAATAAAAATAAATAGAGTGGTACCCAAAAATATTGGTTACGGATAAAAGGCATTACTGCATCAAATACATCATTACTCCACTTGTTATTGATGTAATAGAAAAGAGAACGGTCCAATTGTAACACTGACTTCAACATGGTATTGCCAAATATAACAAACCGTTTATGGAATAAACCTTTCAACAAAGGAATTCTTTCTACTTTTGCGCATCGCTTAAGGAAACTATGGGTCATCGCTTTCATTTACCACCAACTTCACGCTGGGTGCTGCGCTTATTTGTCTTCTTCATGTTGCTGTTCAGCCTCATGCGTGTACTTACTTTTTATTCATTCAGACCCGATGGGGTTTCCTTTTCTGATGCAGTTCCATCTTTTTTAATGGGGATGCGCTTTGATTTGCGCTGGGTTTGCATTTTGCTTGCACCGTTGTTAATTGCCGGCAGTTTTAGCCGTTTTTCACCATTTAGATCTCCAAGAACAAAACGTTTCTGGATCATATACCTGGTTATCGTAAGCAGTTTCCTCTTGTTTTTCTTTGGTGCCGATTTCGGGCACTTTGATTACGTGGAAACAAGACTCAATGCAAGTGCGCTCAACTTTATTGAAGATTTTGCCATATCAATGAGTATGCTTTGGCAATCGTACCCATTGTTTTGGATATTCCTGTTATTGTCGTTGATCATTTATGGTTTGTACAGATTTTTTCAACGCAGCCATTCAAAAGTTCATACCATAAAGCATCCGTTTAAGCCAATGCGTACTTTTTGGATGATGTTGTTGTTGATCATAGGTGTTGCGGGCAGCAACCCGGCAAAGCCATTAACATGGAAAGACGCATTTAAGCTTGGCGATAATTTCAAAGCCTACCTGGCTTTAAATCCATTGGAAAATTTCTTTACCACCCTTCGTTTCCGCAAGCCTTTTACCGACGATGGAAGTGCCAAGGTTCAGTTTGATGCTATGAAGGAGTTGTTGCAACTTCCAAAGGAATCAACCATGCTTAATTTCCAAAGGAGAGAAGTGTTTGCGGAACCCGCCAAACCAATGAATGTGGTGTTGGTGATCTGCGAATCGTTGAGTATGTATAAAACAGGATTGAGCGGCAACCCACTTAATACCACGCCCTATTTACAACATTTGGCAAATGAAGGCTTGTTGTTTGAACGTTGCTTCTCTCCGCACTTTGGAACTGCAAGAGGTGTGTTTGCCTTATTAAGTGGTGTGCCTGATGTACAGTTGAGTAAGTTCTCCACAAGAAATATTGAAGCCATTGATCAACATACGATCCTCAATTCCTTTACTAACCATGAGAAGTTTTATTTCATTGGTGGTAACAGCGAGTTCAATAATTTCAAAGGCTTGCTGGTGAACAATGTGAACGGACTTCATTTATATGAAGAAGGTATGTACAAGAGTCCGAAGTTTAATGTGTGGGGTATCAGTGATAAAAATTTGTTTAAGGAAGCCAACCAGGTTTTGTCGCAACAAACAACTCCTTTTTTCAGTATTATACAAACAGCCGATAATCACCGTCCGTTTGTTTTGCCTGAAGAAGATACAGCGGCTGTGGCAGCAAAACAGGTTGATGAGGTCCAGTTGAAAAAGTACGGGTTCGATTCTCAAAAAGAAATGGAAGCATTGTTGTATACCGATTACAGTATTCAACAATTCATGGAGGCAGCCAAGCAACAACCATGGTTCAACAATACCTTGTTTGTATTCATTGGTGATCATGGTGTAAAAGGAAATGCAACAGCATTGTATCCTGATGCATGGACCAATGAGCGTTTGACGGATGAACATGTGCCCTTATTATTTTATGCGCCGGGTTTTATTAAACCGGAAAAGCGTAAAGAAGTAGTGAGCCAGGTGGATGTTTTACCGACCATTGCAGGGTTATTAAATCAGCCTTATACCAACAGCACTATCGGTCGGGACTTGTTGCGTAAACCAGCAGGGAAAGATTTTGCATTCATCATTCATCATGATGAAGCAAAGATCGGCATGGTGAATAATGAGTTTTATTATATCCTTAATATGAATCTGCAAAAGGATACGCTGGTGCCTTTGCATTTTAATGCACCTTTACTCTCCAAAGAAAAATACGAACACACGAAGAAACAAATGGCCGTTGAAACCATTGCTCTCTACGAATCTTCACGCTGGATGTTGCTGAATAATAAGAAGTCGAGTGTTAAACCGTAAGACTACTTCACCTTTTTGGCAATTATGATCAACCTTGGTGAATTGGTTACATGATAGGGCTCAAAATGATAATCACCATACACTTCCTGTACCTGCAGATCATAAAACGAAAACATATCGTTGAAATCACCTAGAGAAAACTTAGCCACTTTTTCTGTGAATTCAAGTGGTTCTTCCAGGTTGGCTTCATCTTCCACTACGATCTTTTTATAAAAATGTGTTTCATCGAGCCAACGGGTAATGTAAAATGTTACACCATCTTTTTGAAATTCACTTTTATACTGCAAATGATTTTCCACGTAATGGGCATTGAGGTAATCGATCACAAATGTACCGCCCGGTTTCAATGATTGTGCAATGGTGCGGATGCCATTATCATGTTCACGACGTGTACGGAAAAATCCAAAACTGGTAAAGAAGTTGAAGGCATAATCGTAATAGTTCATCCGAAAAGGTAGCCGCATGTCATGAACAAAAAACTCCAGCTTATCCGTTTCAAATTGTTTGGCTTCTTCAATGCTGTCTTCGCTGATGTCGATGCCGGTGACTGTGTATCCTTTCGACGCAAGATGAATGCTGTGCCTTCCTCGGCCGCAGGCAACATCAAGCATCATTGCATTAACTGGCGGGTAAAGTTTTGATAAAAGGCGATCGATAAACGCAGCAGCTTCCTGCTCATCACGTTGAAAATATAATTGATGATAGTATGGTGAATTAAACCAGTTACGATACCATGTTTTCTGATCAGTAGAAAGTGCTTCCATTATTTTAATACCTCTCTCTTAAAGTTACTATTTCTTGCTTGTCCAGATATTGTTTAGTTCTTCAGGGGTAAGAACGCCTTTGTAGCGCCAAACTTCTTCACCTTTTTTCAAAAGAATAAAGGTTGGTAAGCCATCCGCATTCAATTGTTTCATCAGGTCGGTATGAATGCCGCCATCTATTTTAAAGAATGTTATCTCTTTGTGCTGCGCCAGGAATGCATTTACAATCGGCTCCATTTTGCGACAGGGCGGGCACCATTCTGCACCAAAATCTACAAGCACATATTCCTTACCAGCGATCTGCTGTAGATATTCCGCAAACGTAATCTGTTTTACATCAGCCATTCCTTCAATTGGTTTTCCATTGCGCTTCCAACCGTTGAAACCGGCTTTTAATTCTACTACCTGCGTATAGCCATTTGCTCTTAGCCATTCTGCAGCTGCACTGCTGCGGGGACCGCTCAAACAATAGATGTACACCGGTTTTTGTTTGTCAAGAGCTGAAGTGCGGTCCGCAAATTCTTTTTGATCGTTCCAGTTTGCCTGTAATGCTTTTTTAATATGGCCTGTACGGTATTCGCCGGCAGTTCTCACATCAAGCAACTGTACATCGGCTTGCTCCAGACCTTTTTCAAACTCATCGGCAGTCACTTCTTTGCCCGTTTGGGCACCACTGTTACAACTCAGCAACAAAAAGAGTACAGATGCAACCAGTAAACGCATATCATTTTTTTGCAAAGCTACGCTCAAAACTGCTTTCATAATTATCAAAAACCGATGTGTGTTAACGAGTAGTAAACTAATGATCAAATCTTTACCTTTGCCGCCTCTTATGATCAACAGCGTTGTTGCTTTTATTCATGCAGTGATCGATTGGTTCTATCCGCCATTCAAAAAAATCATGCCCACACAAACCTTCAGGTATGCGGCATGTGGTGGAGGCAACACAGTGCTTGATATTCTGTTGTTTTACATTAGCTACAATTTTATTCTCAACAAGGAAATGGTGCACACGCCGTTCATGACGGTTAGTCCGCACATTGCAGCTTTTCTCATGTCGTTTGTTATCACGTTCCCGGTTGGTTTTTTTCTAAGCCGATATGTAGTGTTCGAAGGAAGTTCAGTCCGTAAACGGGAGCAATTGCCAAAATACATGATCGTAGTGGCAGGTGCTATTTTGCTGAATTATTTTTTTCTGAAAATATTTGTGGAAACCTTTCACATGTATGCCACACTAGCGAAGATCTGCACCACGTTTTTTGTTGTGGCATTCAGCTATTTTTCACAGAAGTATTTTACGTTTAAAGTGAGTTGAGTTTTACCGCAAAGTCGGGAAGACGGAAAGAAAGCTTTTGTCTATTCACGCTCCGCATCAATAGATATTTTAGATGCTTGTTAGAATGTAATACAGCATAAAAAAGCAAATCACGAGTTTCAAAAAGCTACCTGCAAGAAAACCAACAAATGAACCCAACGCAGCTTTGAATGCAATGTTTGAGTTTTGTTGGGCAATCATTTCTCCAATAAAGGCACCCACAAAAGGACCGATAACAATACCCCACGGTCCCAGCCAGAATGCGGCCAAAAAACCAAGCGTACAACCCCAAACTCCATACTTTGTTCCACCGAATTTTTTGGTGCCCCAGATGGGAATTACATAATCAAGAATAAGCGACACGACAACAATGGCGGCCCATAAGAGGAGGAAGTTGGTTGAGAAAGGTTTGTCGTCTCGAAGTTGCTGCAAAAGCAAGCCCACGTAAGCAATAGGTGGGCCGGGTATGAGTGGCAAAATACTTCCGGCTATTGCTACAATGGTAAGTATAACTCCAATGATGATCCAGATCCATTCCATTGATTAAAGATAGCAAAACCGAAACGATGTGTTTTAACTGATGCAATGAAAACGGAACTGTGAAACGAGCGTGGCAAGAGGTGATGCTATTTGCCGCACAGCAGGATAATTCATCTGCCTTAAACCCTTACTTTTGCTTACAACGATAACGCTTAAAACAACCTTATGAGTATAGACAGAAGAGTATCCACGCTGGATGAGTTTACCATTCAGCAGCTACGCAACTTTCCACAGGCAACCGGTGAGTTAAGTAGTTTGCTTCGTGATCTTGGTCTTGCAGCGAAGCGTGTAAATGTGGAAGTGAATAAAGCCGGGCTTGTAGATATTTTGGGCGATCATGGTAGTATTAATGTGCAGGGGGAAGATGTGAAGAAACTGGATATTTATGCAAACACGCAATTTATGAAAGTGTTGCAGCATGGTATCAGTTGTGCAGGTATTGGTAGTGAAGAGATGGATGATATTGTTGTGTTTGATGACGAGATAAGCAATAATGCAAAGTATGTGGTGATGTTTGATCCGCTTGATGGCAGTGGTAATATTGATGTAAACATTTCAATTGGTACAATCTTCAGCGTGTATCGTCGTGTGAGCGAAAGAGGAAAGCCTTGTACTAAAGCAGATTTTCTGCAAACAGGACGCAACCAGGTTGCAGCAGGTTATATGGTTTATGGAAGCAGTACCATGATGGTGTATGCAACAAGAAGAGGTGTGAATGGTTTCACACTCGATCCATCCATTGGTGAGTTTTGTTTGAGTCATCCTGATATTAAATGCCCGCCTGACGGAAATATTTATTCGGTGAATCACGGTAATTTTTTCCGTTACGAAAAAGGAGTGCAGGAATACATCAATGCCTGTCAGAAAAAAGATAAAACTAACGGAGGCCCGTACACGCAACGCTATATTGGCAGCATGGTGGCCGATGTGCACAGGAGTTTGATCAAAGGCGGCATCTTTATGTATCCAGGCACTGTTGACCGGCCACGAGGTAAACTTCGTTTGGCTTATGAGTGCAATCCATTCGCTTTTATTATGGAAGTGGCGGGAGGAAGAGCAACTGACGGAAAAATTCCAATCCTTGATGTACAGCCAACAGAACTGCATCAACGTGTGCCCATGTTCATTGGCAGTAAGAATATGATGGATGAACTGGAGACCTATTATAAGTAATGGTTGAGATTATTTCATACAGAGATGAGTGGCATGATGCTTTCAGGCAATTAAATCTTGAATGGCTTGATAAGTTCAATTTGTGTGAAGAAGCTGATATGCTTGTGTTGAATGATCCACAAGGAACGATATTAGATAAAGGTGGTGCCATTTATTTAGCAAAGGCTGGTGATGAAATTGTTGGCACAGCAGCATTAGTTCCGGAAGGACACAATGTATATGAACTGGCGAAGATGAGTGTAACCGAACAGTGGCAAGGCAAAGGCATCAGTAAATTATTATTGGAAAGCTGTTTGCAGAAAGCCGAAGAGTTGAGTGCTGTGAAGATCGAATTGTTTTCGAACCATCAATTGAAGAATGCGTTGAAGCTGTATGAAAAATATGGTTTTGAGTATATTGAAATGAAAGACTCGCCATTTGAGACAGCTGATATTAAAATGGAACTGAATTTAAAACACACGAACTAAAGTTTCTCTTACTTACGAATAAGATGCAGGAAAAAATTATAGAGGTCAGGAATTTAGTGAAGAATTACGGCAGCTTTAAAGCTGTGAAAGGCATCAGCTTTGATGTGTACGAAGGCGAGATATTTGGCTTGCTGGGCCCCAACGGCGCTGGTAAATCAACGACGCTTGAGATCATTGAAACTTTGCGACAAAAAACAAGTGGCACTGTAACTGTAAATGGATTTGATCTGGATACACAGGCGAATGATATTAAACAGATCATTGGTGTGCAATTGCAAACTTCAGGTTATTATCCGGGCTTAACATTGGTTGAATTGATTCAGCTCTTCAGCGGATTGTACAACCGCACTGTTGACCCAATGGCCTTGCTGAAAACAGTGAACCTCGAAGAAAAAGCCAAAGCAAAATTTAAAGAGTTGAGTGGCGGACAGAAACAACGTTTCTCTGTTGCTACCACACTCATTAACGAACCCAAGATTGTTTTTCTCGATGAACCAACAACCGGTCTTGATCCTCAGGCGAGACGGAATCTTTGGGATCTGGTGCGTAACATCCAGGCAAGAGGAACAACCGTGATCATTACCACACATTACATGGACGAAGCTGAATATCTTTGCGACCGTGTTGCCATTATCGACAGTGGAAACATTGTAGCGTTGGATTCGCCTTCAAAACTGATCGATCAATTGCTTGGAACAGGCTTTGAACGACCAAAACAAATGAAGGCGGCTAATTTAGAAGATGTATTTATTTCATTAACCGGTCATGCCTTGCGTGACGAATAATTTTTTAATCAATTAATCACATGCGTATTCTATCTCTCACAGTTTTATTATTATCCTTTGCAGTTGCAAGTGTTGCACAAAGCACAAAACCACCTGTTAAAAAAACAACTACCACCACAAAGCCAGCAACTAAACCTGCTGCTAAGCCGGCAGCACCCAAGCCATTACTTCGTAACGGACTTGATAGTTTAAGTTATGCCATTGGTTTAAACATTGGCGGTAACATGCAGGCACAGGGCATAGAGAACATGAGCTATGTTGCGTTGAACAAAGGAATTGCTGATGCGTTGAAAAATAATCCAAATCCATTAATGGATGCTAATACTGCAAATATGACTATACAACAAAAATTACAGGAGTATATGGCAAAGAAAAATGCTGCTGTAAAAGAAGAAGGAAGAAAATTCCTGGCAGAAAACAAAAAACAACCCGGTGTTGTTGAATTGCCAAGCGGAGTTCAATACAAAATCATCACGCAGGGTACCGGTATTAAACCATTGCTGGAAGATACCATTGTTGCTCATTACAAAGGAACACTGCTTGATGGTAATGTGTTTGATGAATCTTACGGACGTGGTCAACCTATTGTTTATCCGTTAAACCAGTTAGTTGAAGGCTGGAAACAAACATTGGTATTGATGCCTGTTGGCAGTAAGTGGCAATTGTTTATTCCAAGTGAGTATGGATATGGTGAGCGTGGCAGCGGAATGATTCCCGGTGGTGCTACGTTGATATTTGAAATGGAATTACTGGATGTAAAGCCAGTTAAGAAATAAACGAAGGTTCATAGTTCAGTGTTGCTAGCTGTTTGTTGAGCAGATCTGCATGAACGATGAACCATCAACAATCAACTATTATGGATTTACGTTATCCCATTGGAGAATACGAACCAGCTCCTTTCAGTGAAGCATTGAAAGAAGAACGTTTGGCTGATATTAAATTTTTGCCTGGATTGTTAGAACAGGCCATTGAAAATTTAGATGAAGCACAGTTGAATACTCCCTATCGTGATGGCGGATGGACAGTGAGGCAGGTGGTGCATCATGTAAGCGATAGTCATCTGAATGCATTAAGTCGTTTGAAGTTTACATTAACAGAAGATAACCCTACTGTGATGGGGTATGATGAAGTGAAATGGGCTGAAACAGCTGAATACATATTGTTACCTGTTAATGTATCCCTCACGATGCTGCATACAATTCATGCCAAGTTGCATGCTTTGTTTTCAAGCCTAACTGCTGAACAATGGACGAGAACTTATGTTCATTCCCAATCAAAAAAGCAATTTGATCTTTGGTATTTGCTGGGCACGTATGCATGGCATGGTAAACATCATGTGGCGCATATTACCTCATTACGTGAGAGGAAAGGATGGTGAGAAAAGTTCATGGTTCATAGCTGATGGTTCATAGCTTGAAGCATGTTTTACGGTGAACAATGAACCCTTAACAATGAACCAATCATGAACTGGAAAACGCTTTCTTCAAAATATCTTTTTACTGATAACTGGCTTACACTTCGGGTTGATAAATGCGAACGGCCAGATGGAAAAGTTATTGAGCCATACTACGTGTACGAATTTCCTGATTGGGTGACAGCTGTTGCGTTAACAAAAGAGAATAAGGTTCTAGTGGTGAAGCAGTACCGTCATGCATTAGGTCAAACCATTCTTGAAATTCCCGGAGGATGCGTTGATAAAACAGACGTTGATTATGAAGCAGCCTGTGCACGTGAGCTGCTTGAAGAAACAGGATATGAGTTTGAGAAGATCGAGTTTCTCTGCAATACTTCTGCCAATCCTTCCACCAATAATAATCTCATGCATGTGTACCTCGCAACAGGTGGTGTAAAGGTAAAAGAACAGCAATTGGATGAAGCAGAAGATATTGAAGTATTGCTTTTTTCAATCGATGAAATAAAACAACTCATCCGTGAAAAAAAGTTCATCCAAAGTATGCACGTAACAGCATTGATGTATGCATTGGAAAAGTTGGGAGAACTTAAATTCTAATGCGATCTCTGATCTCTGATGTAGGATTTATGATTTGAAAAATTGCCTATTTGCTTATCGCTCCTGCATCAACTTCTCCAACAAGAAATACACTTCCGCAAACTAAGATCAAATCATCTTTTCTTGCATGTTGCAAAGCAGTGCTGATCGCTGCATTAACGTTTTCAAATGTTTTTCCCTTGAGATCGAATGCAAATGCTTTCGATTGAAGCTCAGCTTCAGGTAATGCTCTTGGTATATGTGCTTTTGTAAAATAGTAGGTTGCCTCTGTTGGCAATAAACCCAACACCTTTTCAATTTCTTTATCTTTTACCATACCAATGATGATGTGCAGCCTGTTGTAATTGCTCTCAGCAAGCTGAGTAACAATTTGCTTTACACCATCTTCATTATGTCCAACATCAATCACAACAGTTGGCTGTTCATGAATAACTTCCCAGCGGCCATGCAAGCCATTGATCTGTTTGCTTTTTGCCAAGGCTGTTTGGATATGTTCTTCTGAAATTTCCCAGCCTTGTTCCTGCAGTTGACGGACAGATGAAAGAACTGTGAGAATGTTTTTTGTTTGATAACCACCGGGTAAATCAAGAGTGTATTGAAAATGACTTTTTGTTTTCTGCTCTTCCACATTAACTACCAACTTGTGATCAATTGTTTTTTTGCCGGTTACATTGAATTCATTGTATGCAAAATGTAAAGGAGCCTGCATTGCATTTGATTTCTGCTCAAACACCGGTTTAGTTTCTGGTAATGTTTCTCCAACTACAACAGGAATATGTTGTTTAATGATCCCGGCTTTTTCATAGGCAATTTTTTCAAGTGAATCGCCAAGTAAATTCATATGATCCCAACCAATGTTGGTGATGATAGATAATTCAGGAGTGATGATGTTGGTGCTATCCAATCTTCCGCCGAGTCCCACTTCAATCACAGCAATATCTACATTCTGTTGTTTGAAATATTCAAAGGCCATAGCAACGGTGATCTCAAAAAAGGAAGGTTCAATTTCATCGATCAATGGTTGTACCCGTTTGGTGAAATCGATCACATATTGTTCGCTGATCATTTCTCCATTCACTTTAATACGCTCTCGAAAATCGTGCAGATGAGGAGAGGTGTACAAAGCCGTTTTGTAACCGGCTGTTTGTAAGATAGCAGCCAACATATGACTTACAGAACCTTTTCCATTTGTGCCGGCAACATGAATGCTTTTAAAATGATTGTAAGGATTATCCAAGGCTTCACACAAGGCAATGGTGTTATGCAGATCTTTCTTAATGGCAGCAGCACCAATACGGCTGAACATGGGAAGCCGGGTAAAGAGATAATCGATCGTCTCCTGGTAAGTCATGTCGCAAAGATAGAAGTTGCATGCACTGTTTGTACATCAGGCACGTGGTAATGTAAAAGCAAATGTGCTGCCTTTACCCAACTCGCTTTTTACATGAATATTGCCGCCGTTTTTCTTGAGAAATTCTTTGCAGATCATCAATCCCAAACCGGTTCCTGATTCATTGGAAGTTCCTTTTGTTTTGAAATGTTCATCGCCAAACAATTTATTCTTTGCTTCTTCACTCATGCCTGTGCCTGTGTCGCTCACCAGCACTTCTATCAGTTCTTCATCTTCCTTTACATCAATCATTACTTCACCTTCTTTTGGTGTGAATTTAATGGCATTGCTGATGAGGTTGCGCAATACCACTTCAATCATTTCCTTATCCGCATAAATATAAACGGGTTTTTCTGCTTTTGTTTTCAGGTAAACCTGTTTATTTTCTGCCTGCAGACGAACAACCTGTTGCACATCCTGGATGAGTTTGTTCATATCGATCAATTGTGGCGAAACTGAT
This sequence comes from Lacibacter sp. H375, assembly GCF_037892425.1. Lineage (NCBI taxonomy): Bacteria > Pseudomonadati > Bacteroidota > Chitinophagia > Chitinophagales > Chitinophagaceae > Lacibacter > Lacibacter aquaticus. The sequence continues at coordinate 4,172,694 of NZ_JBBKTT010000001.1, read as the reverse complement.
TCACCTTTCATTTGGCTTTTGGCCCATTGCAACAGATTCTCCATCAGGTCGGTTGTGTAATGAAGATCTTTTACCACATCAGGGATCAATACTTTTATTTCTTCTGCCGGTAGATCATATTGCTCCACACTTTTAAATAAGTTACGTAAGCCATAGAGAGGTGTGCGCAAGTCATGAGAGATCACAGAAAATAATTTCGACTTCAGATTATTTAACTCCGCCAGTTCTTCTTTCTGTTTTTCGATCTCCTGTGTATAACGGTAGAGTTCTTCGTTACTGTTTAATATCTCAGCCTGGTAATCTTTGTTTTCTTTTTTGATCAGGAAAAGGCCAATGAATATCAAAGCAACTGAAAGAACATGATTGAATACATAGAACGGATAGTTGATGTCCCGCATTACAAATTCATAGTTCTGCTCCACTATAAATACTGCAAAGTAGCTGATGAGTGAAAAGCTGATCGCTAATAATATCAACCGTAGCTTTTGTAAAAAGAAAACGCCGAATACAGCATAGAGGATAAAGAATAATTCAATGCCCACGTCAATACTATCCATGTACACCAATGAAGTAATGGCAGGATACAAGATAAAATACCAAAGCATGGCAAAGTTGTAACGACGGTAATAGTTCGCAATCAATACAACCAAACTAATAAATGCAGGCGCTGCTGCAACAACCCAAGCAATAAGTGGTAAATAACCATTGTTAAGAATAGCTATTAATGGAATAATGATCCCTGTAAGTAAACCTATAAAATTAAGTGTGTTGAAAATGCCTAAGCGACGGGCTGCGTAACCATCAAGGTCTTCTGTGTAACCAATCTTTTTGATGCGGCTGATGGCATCAGACAATAACGATAACCTAATCATCTTCATGATCCTGCGTTTTTAAAGGGAATAGATAATAACTGAGGGTGTTTTGATCAGTGTCAGCTGGCTGTTAGGAGAAGTTCGAAGGTTACGGCATAAACATACGTAGGAAACATACGAGACGGATGTTCTGTTTATCTTTTATGCGTAAATGGTAAAATAGATGGATGAAGAGAGATGGTTCTGGTGCGATAAGACGGAGTAAAAAGAAAACGCATCGTTACGATCACAGATGATGGCGTTTAGTGAGTGCAAGATTATGTTACTTCGACTTTACCAAAACGTACATTGCGTATACGACAGCAACTGCCTGTAGTAGCATGCCGGCCGTTAAAAGAATGTCAGCAAAACTCATGTGAAGGATTTTTGACCACGCACCAAAAATGGTAACAAGTGATCCGCATAAGAAAAGAAGTAAGGGGTACTTGAATAGTTTCAACATATAGTTTAATCGTTCACTTTAAAATTGAACTGCACAGTTACAGTAGACTCTTGTCCACTTTTATCAAACTGAATATTACGCAGGTATTCGATGATGGCATTTGCATATGCCTGGCTAACTGAAGTTGAACGTGGCCCAATACGTACAAATGTACCACGACCTTCAGCCGATACTTTGATCACTGCATAGATCGTTGCTTTTTCAAGATCACCAGCGAATGAATAATATTTAATGATCTTACGGTTGCCGCTGGTTACTCGTGGTCCACCACCTGAACCTGTGCCGCCATTGCCATTGTAATTATCGCTGTTGGGGTTGCCACCAGCTTTACCCTGATCGCCTGTTCCACCGGCAATACCCTGGTTACGGCTGTTGTTATATGTATCAGAATTATTTCCACCTGTACCTGTGCCACCACCATAAACTGCTTTTGGTTTAGGAGGAGCTGGTTTAGGGTTTACAACTGTTGTTGTTGCAGGTTTCGTAGTTGCAACAGGAGGATTTTCTTTTGGAACAACCTTGGTTGGCTTGGTTACTTTAGACGGTTTATTTACTTCAGGAGCATCTTCTTCATCACGCTCACTCAATTCTTTTTCAGTTTCATCAACTGCTGCTGCTGCAATTTGTTGTTGAGGAGGTGTAGTGGTTGTTTCAGGAATGGCTTCAGGAGCAGGTTCGTCGGGGATCAATGGTTGCACATCGCCAAAACCAATATCACTATTACCAAGATTAACCTCAATGCCTTCTTCAACTGCCGGAGGTGTTGGCCCCGTCATGGCAATGGTGATCACAAAAAACAAAACCAGCAACACCGCATGCACCACGAAGGTGATGGCTGCCGCTTTATAATTTTTCTGTGTGTCTGCTGATTGCATGGCTGAAGTTTGATTCATCGAATTTAGCTCTTTTACACCTAACGATGGAAAACCATGCCACATTGCATAAGAGATGTGAAGCTTTTAAGAAAATGTTAGCAGTTGACTTAAAGCTTTTTATAAATAGAATAAGGCAGCCATTTAAATAACCATGCAACAATAGCCCAACGTTTGGTGATCTGCACTCTGCGTTTTTTCTTTTCGATGGCCTCGATCATTTGCGTGGTGGCTTTCTCAAGCGGTGCCATCCAGAATAATTTATTGCCTTTGGCCATATCGGTGAGAACAAACCCGGGTTGAATATCTGTCATATAGATCGGCAACTTCATGCGATAAGCTTTAATACTTAGCGCCTCCATATAATTACTCATGTAAGCTTTGCTGGCACCATAGGCGGGGGCCCAGCTGTTACCAAGATAAGCTGCAATAGATGAAATGGCAGCAATTTGTCCATGCCCTTGTTTTACAAAATAGTTGAAGGCATAATTAGTTGTTTCAGCAAAACCAATTACATTGATGAGCGTGGTTTTTTTATCCATCGCCCAATTCAATTCCTTACTTGCTTCTCCATATCCGCTGTTGTAAATAAACAGGTCCATGCCTTGCAATTGTTCAATTAATTCTTCCAGATGAACAATGTTTTCGTTGCCTGTTACATCAAATGCTGAAGTAAAAGTCTGTTGCGGATATTGATGTTTTATCTCATCGAGTAAGTGTGAACGTCTGCCTGTAATGCCAACGCTATGTCCTGCTTTAAGATATCGGAGAGCAAGTGCTTTGCCGATACCGGATGTTGCACCAATGATGATCACTTTCTTCATCAGCCAGTTATTTTCGTTTCAACAGTACACTGTTATCGACGGCAAGTCCTGCAACGATCAACAGGAAACTGATGATGTGAATATAACTTATTTTTTCGCCAAGAATAATGACCGCTTCAATACTGCTGAAGATGGGAATTAAGTTGCCAAACAAAGCTGTTCTGCCTGCACCCAATTCTTTAATAGAACGGTTCCACATTAAAAAAGAGATTACAGATGTTCCCAATCCGAGGTAAAGAATCACTGAACCTGTTTGCCAGGTCCATTGCACAGGCTTTACATAAGAAGATTCAATAAAAAAGGCAGGAATTAATAGGGCGGTGCCGATGCAAAACACAAAAAACAAAAATCCAATTGCTGAGATTTCTTTCGGTTTTTTGCGTGCAAGAATATTGTAAATGGCGAAGCTTAATGCTCCGAGTAAAACCCATCCATCGCCTTTGGTAAATTGAAGATGCAGCAGGTTCTCAAAGCTCCCTTTACTTAGCAGGAACAGGATACCCGCAACGCATAACACAATGCCAACGATGCGTCTCCATTGAATATGTTCTTTCAAAAAGTAATGCGCCAATATTATGGACATGATGGGAGAGGAGGTAGTACCAATCAACGCCAGGTTGATTGCTGTTGAACTATGTCCGGCGATATACACAAAAGTGTTGAAAAGGCTGATGCCAGTTAAGCCCGTCCAAAAAAAATAAGCTTTGTTTTGTTTAACGATCAGCCACGACGGTTTGATATGTTTCCACGCAATTGGCAATAGAAGAATGCAGGCGGTAAGCCAACGGAAAAAAGCCAGGGTAACCGGAGGGATGTCATTAATAACAGCTCGTGCTACGATAAAATTGCCACTCCAGATGATGGTGGCAACAATGGCAAGAACAATCCCAAGTAAAATATGGTTTTGGCTGGCTGGCTTCATCGACCAAATATAAATGCAGCAAAGTGCAAGCATTGGTGCTGGAGAACTTATTTCATATGAAAAATAATGCTTCTGTTTAATTAAATGTCTTCTGCTTCAGCAGTGGCCTTAATTTCCATAATCCAAACAAAGGTCCCGGTGCAAGGATCAATAACACATAAGGTGATTGCATGAATTGTTCGAACAAACGATTCAGCACATATACGCTTACAACAGTAATGGAAAATCCAATACAGGTAACGATGGTTAAGGCTGAACCTTTGTTTTCTGCTACTGCTGTTTGCGCAACAATAGAGGAGAATTGCGGTGAATCAGCCACCACGGCAAAGCCCCATATCAATAAAAAGAAAAGAAATAAAAACGGAGGCATGGCAAAACTGAAGATGGATAACACGCAACAGCAAAACGACACTAACATGCCTGCGTAGGCTACTTTTGCACTTCCTTGTTTGAGTGTGATATAACCACCGGCCACGCATCCAACTGCACCCGCTGCAATGATGATGAATGACCAGATCGGCACATTCAATGCAGGGTCATTTTGTTTTGCATAAAGACCAAGGATCACAGGAACAAATGCCCAAAACGCATACAACTCCCACATGTGACCAAAGTAGCCGAATGATGCTGCACGGAAGTTTGGAAAACGAAAACTGTTTTTAAATGCATCAAACGAATAGCTGCTGCCTTTTTTATAAAATGGCCCACGTGGTACAAACAGGAAAATAATAAGTCCACCTGTAGCTGCAACTGATGAAGTAACCATCAACACATGTTTCCAGTTATAATCCCAATCGGCTTGTTTTAGCAAATGCGGAAATGCAGTGCCCATCACCAATGCTCCAACGAGATAACCCAATGCTTTACCCAGTCCTTTTTCGTACCACTCGGCGGCTATCTTCATTCCAACAGGATAAATACCTGCAAGGAAAAATCCAACAAAGAATCTTGATGCTACTAAAAATAAAAAATCCTGTTGAGGTAACAGGATAAGCAGGTTGGCAGACGCCGCTAACAACGATGAAATAAAAAATACAACCGATGGTTTAAACCGATCAGCAATAGCGGTGATGGCAAATAAAAACGTACCGGTGATAAAACCAATGAGTACTGATGATGTAACGATCGCTAACCCGTCTTGCTGTAATTGAAATGATTTGCTGATCTCTGTAAGAATAGCATTGCCGCTGAACCATAACGATGTGCCTGCAAATTGCGACAGCACAATGAGTGGTAAGATATGGTTGGGGCGTTGCATGAACTGAACATGAACTTACGGAATGTAAACTGAAAAACTAAGGGTTGCCAACTTTTTAAAAGTTGACAACCCTGTTATGAGTGTTGGTCTGATGGTTTTCAACCGTGCCGGCCATGTTTACCAATGTGCAAAATCAACCTCGTAATTTCCTTTGATACGTTCAATCGGCGGATTGAAATAACCATGTTTCAGATCAGGAAACTCTTCTCTGATCAATTCAATGAATTGTTTTACACCGAGTATTTCACTCGTTTCAGTAATACCAAGCTTACCGAGATACCAATCAGGATCAATATTGAAATTGCGCCACTGGATCATTTTCAGTCCTGTTTCTTTGATCAGTTTTCTTAATGCTTCATATTCTTCCACGCAATCGGTGATACCGGGAAATACAAAATAGTTGATGCTCGTCCAGCCGCCATAGCTGTTCATCACTTTTAAGCTCTCAACGATATCTTCAAATTGATAATTATTAGGACGGTAGTATGCTTCGTACACATGCTTGCGTGCACTGTTGGTACTTACACGAATAGAATTCAAACCCGCTTCACACAACACTTTTACGGCATCAGGTTTTGATCCATTCGTATTAATATTGATACTTCCTTTCTGTGTATGCTTGCGCATTTCAATAATTGCATCACGCATGGTTTCCCACATCAACAATGGTTCGCCTTCACATCCCTGTCCAAATGAAACAATAGGATATGGCGCTGTTTCTAAATGCGGAACAGTAAACTCTACAATTTCTTCAGGAGTTGGTTTAAACGTTAAACGATCCTGCGGACTTTGAATATGTTCTTCCTGTGGCTGAAACGAAATACAACCAATGCAATTGGCGTTACAAGCAGGTGAAACAGGAATAGGGCATTCCCAACGACTCATTGCAAAATTTCTTGCTGCCGGACAATTGTACGTATTGCAGCAATTCTCCATCAAATGTTTTACAAGACGATTGTGCGGATAGGTTTTAATGAGATGCTCAGCACCTGTTTCAATTTTCTCATCGTTGTAACCAGCACATTCCTGGCGAATGTCTTGTTCAATGCGAATGGCGGGAACGTAAAATTTATCATCATGCCAGCCAACCGCTGTATAACAGAAAAGCGGGAGTGTGTCAGCGCCAGGCTCACATTCAAATGCGGCAATAAACAAACTGGTATGTGCCGGAGGAATAAACGCAGCTACGGCCCAACCTTTTTCGCACAAACGCATTTCACCCGTCTCTACATCAAGACCAATGCCTTTGCGGTCGGGTAATTCGTAAAGATTGCCGCCATCCGGCAGTTCCATCCAGTTATCAAGATCAATCGGAAAAGCATCCCACGCTTCACGACCTACTGCGTAAAGTGAAGTGTCTTCAAAAATATTTCCGTTCCCGTCGGAGTAAAGTAAATAAGGAGAATGTTCTAATGCCATAGAGAATTGTCAATTGTGAATGGTGAATGTGCGGTTTGGCTGATTCACCATTGACCATTCACTATTCACTTTTCAGATAATGTCTGCAAAATTCGTGAATTTGTTCCAGTTCATCGAAAGCAATTGCTTTTTGGAACTCAAAACGGAGGGTTTTATTACGGTTTGTGTGTATGGTAATGCTGTGAGGCAGAGCTTCCAGCTGCTTTATCTGCTCCCAATCCAGTTCTTTATCCTTCGGGAAATTGGAGATAGTGACGCCCAAATGATGCACTGCAACCCGTTCGCTGTTAATGATCTTGCGTTCGCAATGAAATACATAATAGTACATGCCCGTAGCCAGCGACATTAAAACCGCCGTGATCCAAGCCTGGTCGAGTCCCGCCAAAATAGCTAATCCGCCAAATACCACTACTTCAATAAGACGAAACATAGCATTGAGCCGGGTTGATTCTTCAGCAAAACCACGCATAAATGCCAGCGCAATTACATCGATACCAATGATGATTTCACAGAAAGCGGTAATTCGGTTGTCCATCCTTATTTCATAAATGGCCGCTGCAATAAAAACGGTACCGGCAAGGAAATGAAGGATAGGGCTGATCTTTTTCAGATTACTATAAGCAGGATGCACAATTGAGACGGAAAGTGGTGATACCATAGCAGTAGGTTTTGATGTGAGATGCCGTTCATAAAAAAATCCACACAAAAGGTGCGGATTTTTTTATAAAGCCGGAAAAATAATCTGTTTTAGTTTACTTAAAAAATAACGGCTTGTTCTTTCAGCTATCTGTTTTTTGTTTCTTTTTCAACTGAAACACTCTCGATAAATTAAAACCGAACCTGATCTCACCTTTGCCCCAGCGTGTTGTCGTTTCATTGATAAAGGCTCTCTCATTCATGCCGGTGGCATTAGAAAAATGAAGTTGAAACACGTGACCGCCGGTTTCAATATCAACTCCTATTGACAAAGGATGATAATTAATGCCCTGCTCTATACCATTAAACGAGTGGAAATAATCACCTGTGAGTGCAATGCGTTTCGACAATTTCAACCTCGCACCTGCACCGAGTGCAAATACATCGTTCGGTTGTGTGTGCATTGCAACAAGATTTGTGTGAACCATTGTTGGCGTTAATTGCAGCGTAAAACGTTCAGAGAATTTTCTTCCAAGTATGAGTTGGTAATAATAGGCGAGGCGTGAAGAAAAATAATTCTTAATCGTTGGATCGGCCCATGGAGAAGTATTCATGGTAATGCCCGCTGCAATAGCGATGGTCATTGGAAAACTGTTGCTTCCTGTTGACTGCATAACGGGTGCGTATTTGAAATAACCATCAAGTTCTTTTTTGTAGGTGCTTCTGCCAACACCAATCATGAGGTTACGAAACAATCCAAAATCAAATCCCATGCGCATACTGGCCTGGTCTAATCCAAAGAAGTTTTTATATCCCAGATCAAGCTGCCCGAAGCGATGCAGTATGCGGAAGTCCATAGTGCCGGGAGAAAGAAATTCCATCGAATGTCCATTGATCACCCTTGTTGATTTGAATGCAGATTTAATGAATGTCTTAGTTGCGCTTCCCGAATCAACAAGACTTAAAAGATCTTCGGTTTCCTGTGCTTTTGCTTTGAACGAAAACATCAGGAAAAGTAAAGCAACTGCGAAATAAGTTTTCTTTTTCATGTTGATTGAAGAATGAGTTGTTTATTTAGCAGGTAATGGGTCGAGCAAACAATTCACAACGATTTTTGCAGTCTTGGAAACTTTATCTGCAACTAAACCGGGTATGGTAATTTTGTAATCGGCAAGCAGAACAGTAAAGACAGATGTTGCAGCGATCTTGCCATTTTTGACAACAAGCTTTCCATTTGCTTCAACATCTTTTGTAATTCCATGCATGGTTAGTTTTCCTTTTACAGAAACAGTGTAATCGCCATTGGTTGTATAATTAACACTGCTGTTGTTGCTGATCATCCCTTTGAATTCCGATTTAGGGAATTGATCACTTTCAACATAGTTTTCATTGAAATGTTCCTGCATTAAAGCACGTTCAAACTCAAAACCTTTCATGGTAACAGAGAATTGCAGATTACCGGTTTTGGTATCAAGCACACATAAAGTGCTTTTGTGAGTGCCTTCAACCTGTTCGGGAGAGCCGGGCGAAGTAGCGTCGAAATTGATCTTACCGGTTTTAGTAAAATATTTGTCCTGCGCAGAAACAATTCCCGTAAGGAATACAACAATCAGCAAACAAAGTATCTTTTTCATATGAACATTTTAATGTGAAGTAGTTTCTTTTTGAACGATGATGCACCTGTTCAGTAATACATCAGAACCAAGTCCCAGTTCATCTGCGTTAAAACCTGTGCAAATACCTTTAACTGTTATGGGGATGTTGATCTGCAGGTTATTTTTCTCAATAGCAAACAGCGTATCAATGCTGCATCTCACAGACGAAGGCAAAACAGGGTTGCCTAAAACAACAGTATAGTTTCCCTTATCATCAACGTCGATGGTTTTTAACTGCCCTTCAACCTGCAGTACTTTACCGGCATATTTTTGTGTAGCTGCTTCTTCATTTTCTGTAAACTCCTGGATCAATGCCTCAGTTGTTAGTTCAAATGCAGCTTCAAGATTGTCAACATTTTCTGTTTTCCGGTTATACTCCCTGTAAGCATAATAAGCGCCTATTGATCCAACGATAATAATAAGAAGGAGAATGATCCTGAAAATCGGTTTTCTTTTCATATTGTCTTTATTAATTAGCAGGAGTTCCTGCATCGATCCATTGTTTGATAATTGCAATTTGACAGTTAGTCATTTTCGCTGCGCCTTTTGGCATTGCTGAATAACCTGCCGTATGACTGATGCTTCCATAAAGTTTTCCGTTTGTTGCAAGAGTTTTGTCAGCGGAATAAGTACCCATCATTATACCACCGCCAGATGAGGCACTCAAATGGCAGCTGTAACAATGTTGTTGCAGCAAGGGCACAACTTTTTGCGAATACGATGTTGCAGTGGTATCACAAACGCCACTGGCAGGATATAAAAGATCTGCAGCATCGTAATAACAGGAGCTGCTGAAAATGAGTAAAACATAAATGATGATCCGCTTCATACTTTTTTGTTTAGTTGTTGAGCATGCCTGCATCGATCCATTTTCTGATTTGTTTTATTTCACATTCAGGCATTTTTAATCCGCCTTGCGGCATTGGAATAAAACCAGCTGACCAATTAATGGATCCATAGAGTTTGCCATTTGAACCAGCGGCTTTGATTGCTGTATAAGTTGACAGATCAATTCCTCCTCCCAATGAAGCAGGATTATGACAGCCCTGGCATTTGTTCTGAATTAAAGGTTTGATGGCTGTGCTGAATTTATAATCAGTTGTATCGCATCTGTCGCAGGCGTTATTTTTTGCACCCTGATTGATCCATGTCCTGAGTTTTGTTACTTGTTCAGTTGTCCATGCCGGCATTGGAGGCGGTGGCATACGTTCATTATCTGTTTTAATGATTGTTTTATAAATCTTACTTTCTGATGCATTTCCTGCAACGATATAATTTTTGATATTGTTGTAAGTGGACAAATTGATTTCCTCTACATGAGTAATGGCATCATGACAACCCGCCATCGCACATGTTGAGCTGATGAGCGGATAAATATCATTCGCAAAATAAACGGAGTCAGTACTGCAAGTACGACCAACGGTGCCGGGTATACCAGAAACACCACCGGGATTACCATTATCAGGCGGCACTGGAATTTGATGTTTGCATGCATGGAAGAAAAAAGTACAGGCAATACCAATTATACTCCCAAAGCGCATTGTTTTTTTCATGTGCTATGTGGTTATAGTTACCGAAATAAAATTCCAATTACCAGGCAGCAAACTGCAGTGGTATTGACTTTAAACAGAAATAGAAATTGGTGGGGAGTGTTTCAATCTTTATACGCTGGTACACAGTTTTTATTGTACACGGTATGTTTAGATTTTTATAAAGGTACAACAATATATAAATGAAGTAATCCAATGTGACTTATGTCACATTGGATTGTATGTTGTCAATGGCAGGATGCAAATCATTTTTGATTTAGATCCTGCCGTTAAAAAGTATGGAACGATGTGCATAATAATCTAAGATCAATCTTCTGTTTTATTCTTCAGGCTCATCAATAGTGTGTAAGCTCCTTTACCTACTACTAGTTTTTGTTGCAAATTTTCTGTATTCAGTATTTCAGTGAATCCGTTTTCGGTAGCGCCCGGTTGTATTTCCAGCAGCTCAAATGTTTTATCCGTCTTTTTAACGAATATGTATTGTTTGTTTTCAAAACGAACCACAGCATCTTCAGGTAAAACCCAAGCGGCTTTATTCTGTACTTCAATATCTGCATTCATGTAAGTTCCGGGGATGAGTGTTTTATCGTAGTCATCAAAATGGCAATGCACTTCTGTGCTGCGGTCGGGCCCCAGGTCTTTTCCAATTAAGATGATATCACCATGATGTTTGATGCCGGGATCATTATTGGTATAAGACACAAGTTTCTGCCCGATAAAAAGTTTATTCACATCCTTTTCAAATACGGTCAATGCAAGATGTATATCGGTTGGGTTGATCAATTCAAATAAAACATCAGTAGGTGCAACATACTTGCCGATGTTCACATTTACTTTCGATACATATCCAGCAATAGGGGAGTGCAGTTGAATACTGCGGGTGATCGTTTGCTCTGTAAGTTGATTGGTGTTGATGCCGGCCAGTTTCAGTTTTTCTCCCAATGCACTGATGAGTATTTTCTGGCTTTTAAATTCTGATTCAGCCTGTTGATATACTTTATCGCTGCTGGCTTTGCTTTCGTTCAGTTCTTTTTGACGCAGGTATTCCGCTTCTGTAAAACCGATCCTTGCTTTAGCAGTTAAATAATCTTGCTGCAACTGAATGTATTGCTGATCTTCAACAGTAGCGATCACTTCACCTTTCCTTAAATGCATACCGGGCAACAACTTTGTTGATTTCAGATAACCACCCAACGGCACGCTGATGGAAACTATATTCTGCGGCGGCACATCAATTCGTCCATTGAGTTTTAAAATTGAAGAGACAGAACGTTGCTGCACCTGCACCAATTCAAGTGCTGCATTTTTTAATTGAGCATCAGTAAGTGTGATGCTTGTTTCTTGAAGTGTAGGCGTTTCTGTTCCTTGTGTTTTATTCTTACTACTACAGGCAAACAACAGCAGAAGTGATATAGACAGGATTGAATATTTCATGATCGTTCGTTTATTGGTTGTTGTAATAGTTGAGTTGAATAATGCTTTCGTTGAGATTCCGCACTGCATCAAAATAATCGTTCTTTACAGCCGTGGCTTGATTCACCAGCATAAACCACTCGAGGTAATTGATTAAACCGCTGCTGAATTGTTTGTTTGCAGTTTCAATGATAAGGGAAGCATTTTTCAATCCCGTGTTTTCAAAATAAGTGACAGTTTCGTTATGCTGTTTATACAATGCAAGCGTTTTCTGATAATTGCTTGAAAGTGTTTGCAGGCTGATGGCTGTTTGATTAGCAGCAATCTGCTTACTGAACTGCGCACTGTTGATCTTTGCTTTTTGTGCTCTGGCAAAAACAGGAATGCCAACTCCTAATTGTACCGATTGAAAACGTTTTGCACTACTGTAATATTTATCATCGGCACCAATACCTTTAATACTTGTACTGAAAACTCCCAATGAAAGTTCAGGCAACAGTTTCGATTGTTCTGCTTCAATGGTTGCATCAGCAATGCGTTCCTGCTGCTGCGCAAGTATGATCGATGGATGCGAACTGAACTCAGCACTTATGATCTGAACAGGCATCTTCAACGTTTGCACCGCAGGTATAAAAGCAGTAGTTGTATTGAGCAGTATCTGAAATTGTAATTGCAATACAGCTTTATCGTGTTGCAGTTGTTTGCGTTGGATATTTATTTGCCCCAGTTGCGTTTCTGCAGTTGCTTTTTCCAGGATATTGCTTTCACCTTTTTGTAAACGTAGTTCGGTACGTTTGTAAAAATCAGTAAACAGGCTGTCGGCATATTGCAGCAGTTTTTCTTTTTCCTGCAGCCATGCGAGTTGATAAAAAACTGATTGCACCTGTTGCTTCAATTCTTTTTCTTTTACTGCTGTAAAAAGCGAACTGTTTTTCCATTCTTCCCGTAGCAATTCTTTTTGGGTGTTGTACACTTTTGGAAAACTGAAGCTTTGTGATAAGCCAAACTTTGTATCAGTGTAAATGCTGTTGAATTGTCCTGCCTCAGCATGCACAGTTGTTTGCGGCACAACCGAAGCTGATGGTATGAGTAATTGTTTGTATTGCGCAACTAATTGCTCATTCTTCAAAATTAAATTATTTTTTACTGCTGTGTCAATTGCTGCCTGCAGGCTGATTGGTGTTTGTGCAGTTGCTGTCCCATGCAAGAAGAACAACAATAACAAAATACTTAACGGCACACTGTTTTTTTTCTTTTTCATTTTGATTCCTTTTTCAAAAATGATATAAAGCACAGGTAATACAAATAAAGTGAGGAAGGTGGCAATGATCAAACCTCCAATTACAACAGTGGCGAGTGGGCGTTGTACTTCCGCACCTGCACCATCGCTTAATGCCATTGGTAAAAAACCAAGCGATGCAACAGAAGCTGTCATCAACACCGGACGTAACCGGATCTTGGTGCCCATTAATACAATCCTTCGAACATCAGTTAAACCTTCTGTCCGCAATCGATTAAATTCAGCGATCAGTACTATGCCATTTAATACAGCCACACCAAACAACGCAATGAAACCAATACCTGCACTGATACTGAACGGCATCCCACGCATCGCAAGAAATAGAATGCCGCCGATAGCAGATAACGGAATAGCTGAGTAAATGAGTAATCCTTGTTTTACAGAACCAAAAGCAAAATAGAGTAATACAAAAATGAGCAGGAGCGAAACAGGTACAGCGATCATCAGCCGCTGTTTAGCTTCATTCAAATTTTCAAATGCACCACCGTAGGTTATATAATAGCCGGCAGGTAGCTTTAATTGTTGTTCTGTTTTTTTCTGTAATTCGTTCACAATACTTTGCACGTCACGACCACGAACGTTGAAGCCAACAACAATCCGTCGTTTGGCATCTTCACGTTGGATCTGATTTGGGCCTTCTTTAATTTCTACATTCGCCAGTTGATATAACGGAATCTGCGAACCTGATGGAGTAGGGATGAGCAGTTGCTGAATATCTTTTACGTCTTTTTTCTGATCGCCTTTTAAACGTACAACAATATCAAAACGCTTTTCACCTTCAAACAACATACCCGCACTTTGCCCGGCGAGAGCAGTATTGACAACTTTGTTTATATCAGCAATACTTAAGTTGTATTGTGCAATAGCAGCACGGTTGTATTGAATAATGATTTGTGGTAAACCATTCACGGTTTCAACATACAAACTCTTTGCACCTTCAACAGTGTTAATGATCTTCCCGAGTTTTTGAGCATAATGTGCCAGCGAATCAAGATTTTCGCCAAAAATTTTACATACTACATCCTGTCTTGCGCCGGTCATCAATTCATTGAAACGCATTTGTACCGGATATTGAAAACCTGTGGTAATGCCGGGTACATCTTTCAATGCATCACCCATTTTTTCTGCCAGTTCATCAAAGGTTTTGGCTGAGGTCCATTCATCTTTGTCTTTTAAGATCACCATCAGGTCACTTGCTTCCATTGGCATTGGATCGGTGGGTACTTCACCACTCCCGATCTTAGTAACGATTTTCTCCACTTCAGGAAATCTTGTTTTAAGAATGTGTGCTGCTTTCTGCGTGTAATCAATTGTTGTTTGCAGATTGCTTCCGGTCAATACTCTTGTATCAATCGCAAAATCACCTTCTTCGAGTGCAGGAATAAATTCGCCACCAAGTGAACGGAGGATCAGGATTGATGATGCAAACAATAACAGCGCCGCTGCTAGAACAGTCTTTGGAAAGTTGAGTACTCTATCCAATGCAGATTGATAGATGCGTTCAAGCCAGATCATAAATTTATCTGACAGGTTTTGTTTATGATGAATTTTCTTGCTGAGGAACAACGCACTCATCATAGGTATGTAAGTGAGCGAAAGAATAAATGCTCCGAGCAATGCAAACGCAACTGTTTGTGCCATTGGTTTGAACATTTTTCCTTCAATGCCCTGTAACGTGAAGATGGGTAGATACACAACGAGAATAATGATCTGTCCAAACACTGCACTGTTCATCATCTTACTCGCACTGTGATTTACCTCAGCATCCATTTGTTCACCTGTTAACCGATAGGTGCTGTTGAATTTCTTACTATGACTTAATTGGTGCATCACCGCTTCAACAATGATCACTGCACCATCAACGATCAAACCAAAATCAAGGGCACCCAAACTCATCAGGTTACCACTCACACCAAACATATTCATCATGATAACAGCAAACAACATCGCCAATGGAATAACGGATGCTACCAGGATACCTGCCCTGAAATTTCCAAGAAACAATACAAGTACAAATACAACGATCAATGCTCCCTCCAGCAAATTAGTTTTCACTGTACCTATTGCATGGCCCACCATTTTTGTGCGGTCGAGAAATGCTTCAATCTTAACGCCTTCAGGCAATGTTTTTTGTATTTGTTCAATACGGTCTTTTACATTCCTGATCACCTCGCTGCTGTTGGCACCTTTCAACATCATTACAACTGCACCCGCCACTTCGCCTTCATCATTAAACGTCATGGCACCATAACGTGTAGCATGACCAATTTTCACTTCTGCAACATCATGGATAAATAAAGGTGCACCGCTGTTTGTGCGTTTGATGGAGATGTTGCCAATATCCTCCTGGCTTCCGGCAAGACCTTCACTTCGTATATACAGTACCGTTGCACCTTTTTCAATATAAGCACCACCGGTGTTCTGGTTATTTTTTTCGAGTGCAGTAAATACATCGCTGATGGTGATGTTATAAGAGAATAGTTTTGCCGGATCAATTTCAATACTGTACTGTTTTAATTTTCCGCCGAAGCTGCTTACTTCAGCAACACCCTGTACACCTAACAGCTGACGACGCACGATCCAATCCTGGATCGTGCGTAACTCCGTTGCATCGTATTTATTCTCGTAACCTTTTTCAGGACGAACAACGTATTGATAGATCTCACCAAGTCCCGTTGTTACCGGCGCAAGTTCAGGTGTGCCGATCTCTTTCGGAATAATATCTTTTACTTTTTGCAAACGTTCGGCTACCTGTTGGCGTGCCCAGTACACATCGGTTTTATCATCAAACACAATTGTTACAAGTGATAAACCAAAACGGGAGAAACTCCTGATCTCCACTAAGCCGGGAATATTATTGTTTACCTGCTCAATAGGAAAAGTGATGAGCCGTTCAATATCTGTTGCTCCATACGAAGGCGCAACGGTAATTACCTGCACCTGGTTATCGGTAATATCCGGAACAGCATCAATGGGCAGTCTTGTAATTTCATAACTACCATAGCCAATAAGACCAATGATGAGTAACCCGATAATAAGTTTGTTTTTTACGGAAAACCGTATAATGGCATTCAGCATTACCTGTTTTGTTTAGAGCATAAGTAATACAGCAATAACCTTTCTTTACTTCAAGAAAAGCTAACTGAAAAAATAAAATTGATATTACTTAACAGGCTTTGGGCGGTTGCCAGATAGAAGAACGAAACGTGGAGCTGATAAAACTTTCGTTGCTGATAGCATGTGCTACTGGCAGTGCGGTCTCAACTTTAGGTATCAATGAATAAAAAGGAGTAGGTTCAAATACACTCAATACAGCACCGGTATATCCGCCTTGTGATTTGAATGGCAATTGCTGATCCTTGCTGTAATCAAGATCAATAATATCCTCATCATTATAATGCATGGCAAGGAATTGAAGCAGGCCGAGATCTTTATTTTGTTCTTTGTGTTCGTTGTAATGTTTGATCAGCAACGGAAACTTCAACAACTGACGAAGCTCTGTTGAGGAAATGAGATACGCTCCCAGAAATAATATACAGATAGCCTTTTTCAACAAAGCAAAGATATTTTAAAATACCTGGAAGTTGGTTGCATATAAATTGCAACTAGGTTTCAAGCGCATTACTTTTTTGTAAACTGCTCCCTGCAATAGGCATTCGTCTCATCCATTTGAATTTCGCTCAATACAGCACCGGTTTCGTATTGTATGAATTGGTTCTGAACGGTGTTGATGGAAACAAAATCGTTCTTGACAATCATGTTGTCAATATTCTTCCATTCAATTAGTCGCTGTTTCAGGTTATCAGGTGTGTGCACACCCTTTTCATCAATTGTGATATAGCAGGGTGAAAAGATCTTTCGTTCGGTAAAGAAGAGGAACAGGAGGCCTCCACCTGCAAAGAACTGAAGCACGGCTCTCATTCCTTCGTTTAATTGCAAGAAATGCCATGCAGCATAAAACAGAACCACGGCTCCCAATAACCGAAAAATGCCATTACTTCTCGACTGATCAGCCATCCATTTTTTTCCAACGAATGCATAGAGAATAATCAGCAAGGCAACCGACACTTGTACCACAACAAAAAATAAACCCGGAGTAGGGGTCTTGAATTCGCCCCATGCATTTGCAATCATTAAAAACCCAGCCAGTAAATGTAAAAGACGGGCTGCTTTTTTTTGTTTTTCAAACGGTTCAAAGAAAATGGGAATACGATATGTGTTCATGGCAGGATAAAGATACAGCATATGAATTTATACATTGGCCGCACTGTTGTTGGGAATGCTAAGTGACAATTTGTATTTCAAGGACAAACAATACAGCTTGTACTGTTAATAAAACAAATAAATAGATATCATCTCTTCACCGGGTTTAGGTTTTGCACAATGCCGGCTAAAAAATGTGAAAAACGTAAAAACATTGCCAATATCATATTTTATACTACAAAAGAATATCAAATTTCGCTGTTCTTTTGTGTCATAGGTGTTTTTCATAGGTTAGCAACGGCCGACTCTTTCCAGGGACGGCCTATTTTTTGCCCATACTTATTACATCAGTTTTTTGTCCATCACTTTTAAGTATTACATCCCAATCGGCACAGTTTTGTCATTTTTTTCCTGACTTAGTTTAAAATGTCTTTTTCAACCACACGCTGAATTGTTTTTTATTCTATATTGCACGTAGGTGTTTTTCATAGGTTAGCAACGGCCGACTCTTTTTAGGGTTGGCTTTCTTTTTTTAAGAACATCTCAAACAAGCTCAAAGATATTTCCTTACGCCTGTTAGCATAAAAAAGAGGCCCATTAAAAATGAACCTCTCATTGATATACAGTTGTATGTTTAGTTTGGATTACAAGCCAACAGCATGTTGCTGAGTTTGTAAAGCACTCTTGCACCTACGTTCTCATCCCACTCATTGCTGCTTATACCCACTTCATTCAAATCGAAGCCAATCAGCTTTCGCCCACTGCTAATGATTTTGCGGAATAAATAGAAAGCCTGTTCTGTTTCAAGTCCACCCATAACCGGTGTGCCGGTGTGTGGGCAAAGTTTTGGATCAAGCCCGTCGGCATCAAAACTGATGTATACTTTGGCCGGCAAATGTTCAATTATATCATCAACCACCTGTTTCCAGGTTTGCCCTTCATACATACGTTCTTTTAAGTCTCTGTCGAAATAAGGAACGATGCGGGAGTTGCTTTCGCAAACAATCTTCCACTCGTTATCTCCAAAATCACGAACGCCAACCTGTACTAATTTCTTGATCTGTGGTATTTCTTTCAACGCATTGTACATGATCGAGGCGTGTGAGTAAACGAAACCTTCGTATGATTCACGCAGGTCAAAATGCGCATCGATCTGCAGAATACCAAAATCGCCATACTTTTCAGCAATTGCTTTGTAGTAACCAAGCGGAGTGCTATGATCGCCTCCGAGCAATGCAACAAGCTTACCTTTATCAAGCAAGGCTTTTGTTTGCTCATACACCCAGTTGTTAAGAAATACGCTGCCGGCGTTTACCTCTTTTAGCGTTTTGCACATGAACTTGTTATCGTTCACATTTTCACCTTGTGATATATAGTTAATGTAGAGTTCTGCTTCTTTACGGAGATAATCGCTTTTAAGGAGGATTGTGCGGTCAACATCACGCATGTAGATACCTCTTCTCCAGGCATCATTGGTGTCATTGTCGAGCAGATCAACCTGCAAACTTGCACGGAAAATATGTTCAGGAGCACGGGCTGTACCTGCTTTGTAGCTTACCGTTACTTCCCAGGGAACGGGCAGTATGATCAAATCGGCATCTTCTTCTGAAAATGGGAGCCCGAAAATATTATTGTTGGGGTTACCTGCGCTGTTGGGGTCAAACCCCGATAGATCGGCCATGTGGTTACAATTTGGAAAAACTTCGCAAAGGTAATAGACATTATCACAACCTGAAAGAGTTGCATGGAAAGTTTTGCACAATGAAGAAAGTTGTAAAAGAAGGTGGTTGAAGTAATTGTTGGGAAAGGCAAATCGGAAACATAATTGCAGTTCGCTCACTTGTCTCAACAGTTGTTACAAGGAATTATGCCATCTATCCAATTATCTGTGTTTTATGTTTAACATCACAAAAAGCGACTTGTTTTTGGTCTAACTTTGCGGCTGCAATAAAAAAGCATCGAATGAAGACCTCACATATCCTGATCTTAATCGTTATTGCCGTTGCGATTGGCATACTTATCAGCAGCATGGGTGACCTTTCAACCTACGATACCATTGATTCAGCAAAAGCCAAGCCGGGTAAGTTTTTGCACCTGATCGCCAAGCTTGATACTGCAAATGGCAAAGAGATCGAATACGATGCATTTAAAAATCCGAATTACCTGGCCTTTCATGTGGTTGATTCTTTAGGAGGATCTACCAAAGTTGTTTACATGAAGGGAAAGCCTCCAACAGATATGGAACGTAGCGAACGTATGGTGCTGAAAGGAAAGATGACAGACAGTGCTTTTTTGTGTGATGATATTCTTATTAAATGCCCCAGCAAGTACAAAGACGAAAAAACAAAGATCAGTACAGTTGCTAAATGATAAATATTGAGTTAACCCACGTTGCGAAATAGTTTTTTTGAACCAATTACCGAACCATGCCATTTATAGGTGAACAGTTATTGCCCGGACAGATCGGAAATTTTTTAGCTATTCTTTCATTCGTCGCCTCGTTACTGGCAACCGTTGCTTACTTCAAAGCAACACAATCACAAATACCGTCTGTACAGCAAAGTTGGAAACGGATTGCTCGTGTGTCGTTTATTGCCGAGATCATCGCCATCATCGGCATTTTTGCAGTACTCTATTTCATTATTTCCAATCATCGTTTCGAATATAAATATGCCTGGCAGCACAGCAATTACCAACTGCCTATGCAATACATTCTTGCCTGTTTTTGGGAAGGACAGGAGGGTAGCTTCCTGCTTTGGAGTTTCTGGCATTGTGTGTTAGGTGGTATTATCATGTTGCGTGAAAAGAAATGGGAAGCACCTGTAATGGTCACCATTAGTTTCATGCAATTTGCATTGGCAACCATGGTGATAGGTATTTACTTCTTCGATTTTAAACTAGGTAGTAATCCATTTGTGTTGATGCGTGACCAAGGCATGTTAAGCCCTGAGCAATTCCCGATTGGTTTTGATTCAGAAGGTCATTTGCGTAGCGACTACCTGAGCTTTATCCGTGATGGAAATGGATTGAATCCATTGTTGCAGAACTACTGGATGACCATTCACCCGCCGGTTCTCTTCCTGGGTTTTGCGAGTACTATCGTGCCGTTTGCCTTTGCCATTGCCGGACTCTGGAAGAAAGATTTTGGCGGCTGGGTGTTACCCGCCCGTCCTTGGGCAATCTTCAGCGCCGGTATTCTCGGTTTGGGAATTATGATGGGGGCTGCATGGGCTTATGAAAGTTTAACCTTTGGTGGTTACTGGGCATGGGATCCTGTAGAGAACGCATCGCTGGTGCCTTGGTTAATCGCCATTTGTGGTATTCATACGCTGATCGCTTATAAGCACACCGGTCATTCTTTACGAGCTACTTTCTTATTCTTTATACTTCAGTTCCTGTTCATCATCTATTCCACCTTCTTAACCCGTAGCGGAATCTTGGGTGATACGAGTGTGCATGCTTTTACTGATCTTGGAATGAATGCTCAATTGCTCACCTTCCTTTTAATCTTTGTTATTCCATCATTGGCTTTGTTTGCTATTCGCTATAAGCAAATTCCGACAGTTTATAAAGAAGAAGCCTTCAGCTCACGAGAGTTCTGGTTGTTTGTTGGTTCATTGTTGTTCTTCATCTCCGCACTTTATATTATTGGTAAAACTTCATTACCTGTATTCAATAAAATATTTGGCACCAAGTATGCGCCTGCACAGGATATTGAATATTCATACAACAAAGTACTTATCCTTTTCTCCTTTGTCATTGCGATTCTTACTGCTATCAGCCAGTATTTAAAATATAAACAAACACCCGGACCCGCATTTATCAAATCAATCTGGCTACCGGCATTAATTGCTTTGATCGCTTCGTTAAGCATCAGCATTTTTGGCGACATTAATTATAACAAATACGGTATCGGTTATCTCACTGTGATTCATTTCAGCATATTTGCAGCTGTGTTTGGAGTGATTGCAAACGCCATGTACATCTTTACCGGTATTAAAGGAAAGATGATCAAGGCCGGTGCATCCATTGCACACGTTGGTTTTGGATTGACCTTGCTGGGTATACTTATCTCTTCTTCAAAGAAAGAGGTGATCAGCTGGAACACAAGTGGTATTATGGTGAATTTTGGCGAAGAGAGTAAAGAGAACCCTGCTGAGAATTTAACACTTGTAAAAGGGATAGCAACAGATATGGGTAAGTACATGGTCACTTATCTCGGCGATTCAACGCATCCATCAGATCCCAAGCAGTATTTCAAAATTCATTTCAAGTATAAGAATTCTGAGGAAGGATTTACGTTGTATCCTGATGCATTCGTAAACTTCAAAGGCAACGAAGGCATCATGGCAAATCCTGATAGCAAACATTATCTGCATAAAGATGTGTTTACCTACATCACTTCATTGCCCAACCCTGATAAAAATAAAGACACATCTTCGTTTAAAGAACATAAGATTAAGCCGGGTGATACTGTCTTTTATTCACAAGGATTTTTAGTGTTGGATAATGTTGGTCGTGATATTAAGCGCAAGAATATTCCTTACGAATCATCTGATTCAGTTTTTGCTGCATCAATTACAGTTTATGCAAAAGACAGCAGCCGTTACAGCGCCGAACCATTGTTGATCCTGCGTGGTAACAATATTATGCCCGTGGCTGATACAGTTATTTCGCAAAGCCTGGTATTGGCATTCAGCGGAGCTGAAGCTGATGGTATTAAACTTGGGGTGAAGGAAAGTAACGCAGTATTGCAATATGTAACACTAAAAGCTTACCAGTTTCCGGCGATAAATGTATTGTGGTTTGGTATTTTACTAATGACCTTTGGCTTTTTGCTGGCAAGCTGGAATCATATTCAGAAAAACAGGAAGGCCGAGTTGAAATCTGTTTAATAGAGTCGCTGATAAAGAAGATGAGGCAGATTGAAACGATTTTTGCCGATTTATTCTGTGTTTCCGTGACAATAAATTAAGAAAATCTTCACAAGGCAGCATCGGTTACATTCTTCCTGTCTGTTGTATTAACAAGGTAGAATGCTTAATTTACATTGTCGATGAAGAGCTGCAAGTGTATATCATGTTTATCTGTACTCCTTTTATGCTTCCTGTTAAGCAACAGTTCTCTTTATGCGCAGGAGGTTTTACCTCCACATCCCGATTCAACTTCTCCCAAACAGGTTATTAAAACAGAATACGGTGTAAACGATACCATTTATGTGAAAGCCATGTTGATTAATGGCGAGATCATTGGTGGCAGGGAAATAGGTGAAGTATTGGTATGGGGTGGTAATCCAAAGGATGCAGCAAAGTATTGGGCCAACTGGACGAGGTTAAGAAATGCTGTTTATCTCACTTATCCTTATGCACGTTCAGCAGGTGTGGTGATGAATGATGTAAACAAACATCTTGAAAATATCAGCGGTAAATCTGAACGCAAGAAATACATCAAGTCAAGGGAAAAAGAATTGCGTTCAAGCTTCACCGATAAAGTAACTGATCTTTCTATTTACCAGGGCAAGGTGTTGATGAAACTGATCAACCGCCAGACAGGTAATAACTGTTATGAAATTGTCCATGAAATGAAAGGCGGTTTTACAGCAGGTTTTTATCAAACGCTGATGTTCTTTGCAGGCACAAGTTTAAAGCAGGGCTGGAACCCAACCGATGATAAATTCGATAAACAGATCGAAGATATTGTGCTTGAAATTGACCGGATGTATTATGGTGCGCCGGGTTATACTACAACTACTGTTAGGGCTTCAGCAGGCAGGTAACTTTATTGTTTTCCACATAATAGATTGTTAACTGGATTCCATCTTCTTGTATGTGTCTGCTTATTTGCTACTTTCACAGTCCAAAATTTTATTAGATGAAATTAGATATACTCGCATTTGGTGTTCACCCCGATGATGTTGAATTGAGTTGCGCCGGAACATTAATGGTAGAAATCAACAACGGGAAAAAAGTTGGTGTGATCGATCTTACACGTGGTGAGCTTGGTACAAGAGGTACAGCCGAAACAAGAAAAGAAGAAGCAGCTGTTGCAGCAAAGATCATGGGTGTGCATGTAAGAGAGAACTTAGGTATGCGTGATGGTTTTTTTCAGAACAATGAAGAACATCAACTGCAGATCATTCAAAAGATACGTCAATACCAACCGGAAATTGTTATTTGTAATGCATTGGTCGATCGTCATCCGGATCATGGCCGTTCATCAAAACTGGTGTCTGATGCAAGTTTTTTATCTGGTCTTCGCAAAATAGAAACCAGCATTAATGGTGAAGCACAACAGGCGTGGCGACCAAAGTATGTGTTTCATTATATCCAGGATCGTTATGCAGAACCTGATTTTATATTTGATATCAGTTCGGTGTTCGATCGTAAAGTAGAAAGCATCAAAGCATACGGCACACAGTTTCACAATCCCAATCCCGGTAATGATGAACCACAGACATATATATCCACACCAGCTTATTTTGAAACAATCATCAGCCGCCATAAGATGTTTGGTAAACGCATTGGTGTGGAGTACGGCGAAGGGTTTATTACAGAGAAACGCATAGGTATCAACACGTTCGATGCATTAATTCAAGTGAGCACCTAATGCTTGTTTGTAGATGTTACTGTTAATCCTCTGTCATTCTTCAACAGTTTAGAGGTTAAAAGGACGAGAATCGTTACCTTCGTGCAATTATTTTTTTGTACAATGAGCACTCCTAAATTTGCCGTTAAGGCACAATCCTTCCACACAGAACTAAAGAGAAGGGTAAATTCTTACTTCGAAGAACAACGAAAGAAGCCAACAGGAAATTTCAGCCTCTATTTCAAAGCAATCGGTTTTGGTGTTGCATTGATTGCTGTTTATGTTCACCTGGTTTTCTTTACTCCGGTTTGGTGGCTTGGTGTAGCTGAGTCAATTGTGTTAGGCGGATTGATCGCAGCAATTGGTTTTAATGTAATGCACGATGGAGCACACGGAAGTTTCAGCACGAATAAGGTTGTAAATATGATGGCTGCGTTTTCATTGAACATGTTAGGTGGCAGCAGCTTTATGTGGAATTTCAAACACAACATAATTCATCATGCTTATACCAATATTGATGGGGTAGATGATGATATCGATATTCAGCCGTGGTTGCGTATGAGCAGCACACAGAAAAAATACAAGCTGCATAAATACCAGCATTACTATTTCTGGTTCTTATATGCGTTGCTTTACATCCTTTGGATATTTGTAATGGACTATCAGAAATATTTTAAGCAAAAGATCGGTAACATGCCATTAAAGAAAATGGAAGTGAAAGATCATGTTGTTTTCTGGTCGTTCAAATTAGTTCACCTGATCATTTTTGTTGGTATACCAATTTACTTTGCAGGATTTGTTCCCTGGTTAGTTGGATTCCTTGTAACTACATTGTTTGCGGGTGTGGTGATCAGTATTGTGTTTCAGTTGGCGCATACAGTTGAGCATACACATTTCCCGATGCCAAGTGAAGAAGATGGTCGCCTGCAGGATGAGTGGGCTATTCACCAGTTAAAAACAACAGCAAACTTTGCTACAAGAAATAAATTGATCTCTATGCTGGTTGGTGGATTGAATTTCCAGGTGGAGCATCACCTGTTTCCAAAAATTTCGCATGTACATTATCCCGCTATCAGCCGCATCATTAAGCAAACCTGCCAGGAGTTTAATGTGGAGTATATTGAATATCCCAAGATGCGTATGGCTATTGCATCACACGTGGCTTATTTGCGTGAAATGGGTAGAGGAGAAGTTAAGCTTTACCAGCACTAAAAAATAATTCAGAGCCTTTACGTGGCGGAATGGAGTTGTAACACAGCTCCATTTTTTTTATGAGTAAATGTTTGTTGAAGAGCTGTTCGTATTCTTCTTTGCTGCCACCAAAAGGAGGCCCACCTTCAAATTCCTTATTAAATAAAACACCAACGAGTTTACCATCGGGTTTCAGCAGTTGTCCCATATGTTCTACATACTTGCTGCGTAATGAAGGATCGAGTGCGCAGAAGAAAGTTTGTTCAAGAATAAGATCATACTGTCCTTGGTGTTCAAAGAAGTCACCCGTAATAATCTTGATGGGCTGTCCTTTGAATCTTTCTTCTAATGCAGCGGTAAGAACAGGTGAAATATCGAGCACAGTTACATTGGTAAACCCTTGTTGCAGCAACCACTCAGCTTCATAAGCATTTCCACAGCCCGGGATGAGTATGGAAATGCTTTTATCTTTTAATGATTGCAGGTATTCAACAAGAGGAGTGGAGCCATAGCCAATATCCCAACCCGTTTGCTGTTGCTGATAACGGTTACTCCAGTAATCTGCATCGAGTGTTGATTGACTCATGAAAACATTCTTTCGAAAAAGTTACTGCATTTTAAAATAGAAAATGTCGTAGAAGTTTGTATTGAGCCAGGGTTTTTGTTTACCGCTTGATTTTTCTCTCACTTCACGACCGGTTAATTTAAACACATTCTCCAGTTGCATGTTGGGTGATGCAATGTATTTGATCAACGAGCCTGTGTACAATCCATTGGTGCCGGCAACGCCATCACTTGCAACGGAACCAGGATCTGTTGCAAAAGAAATCACCGTATTGTCGGGTGGAGTAATAGAAGCTAATCCTTCATTTGCATCATCTTCACCAAACGAACCACGATCAAATGGATTGTTGCGGCAGGCATCAAGAATAACAATATTCAATTTTGTTGCTGCATTTTCCATCCTGTTCAACACCCAGTTAATGTTGGGACAATCTTCTTTGATATCGGCTTTTGTCTGCAACCTGAAATCGACTGGGATGATATAGTTAAAGTTATCAACCTGCATGCCATGTCCGGAGTAATAAAACAATGCCACATCTGCCCCTATGATCTTTGCACCAAAATCACGGATGGCTGTTTTCATTTGGGATGCACTACCGTCAATTACTTCAATCACTTCAAATCCGCATGAACGTAACACTTGTGCCATTGAACGGGCATCGTTCTTCGGGTTTTTCAGTGCGGTAGTGTATTGATAAGATTGGTTACCAATAATAAGAGCCATTTTCTTTTTGAAGTTCGTGGTAACTAAACCACTGGTATTTGAACCTGTGGTAACAACATTGTTGTTAGGGGTATTATTATTTGGCTTGTTGTTATTGGTCGGATTTGTATTGTTGCCACTCGGTTTATTTGTTCCGGTAGTTGTGTTTCCGCTAGTATTAGGTTTTGTATTGGTTGGGTTTGTAACAACAGGTTTGTTATTGTTTGTATTTGTTGGCGTATTGTTGTTTGAAGCAATTGTTCCGGAGCCTGTGCCAATTTGGTAATTGTTTCGCACCCATGCATCGTAGCCGGGTGGTGGCGTGGTTTTATCCTGGTAAGTACCTTCTTTCCAATAACCGATCTTCAATGTACCATCAAACTGAACGAGCTCACCTTTTCCATGTGTACGCTGATCTTTCCATTCGCCGGTATATCGTTCACCATTTGTGTAGTAATAAGTGCCCTTGCCGTTAAATTTATTGTCATCAAAATTTCCTGAATAGAAATCGCCTATATCAAAGTAGTATTTGCCTTGACCATTGCGGTAGCCATTTTTAAAATAACCTTCGTAGTAGCCGTTGTTGTAAACGTATTTACCATAGCCATTTTTACAATCGCCACTGATGCAACCTGTAGCACCGCCTGTTTTTACCAATGATGATTTTGGTGTGATCAGATTGTTATCACTCCAAAAACCAATTTTCTTTACACCTGTATTTGGGTCGTAATTAATACCCCAGCCGTTCCGCTTGCTGTCAATAAAATAACCTACATACTTTTCGCCGGTGATAAAGAAATAGGTGCCATAACCTGTTAACAGATTTTGTTCAAATTGGCCAACCCAACGGGTGCCATCATCCCAGTAATAAGCGCCATAACCATCACGCTTACCGTTTTTAAAATAGCCAAAATAGCGGTCGTTACCGCTATAGTATTTCATCCCATAACCAGCTTCACAATCACCATTCAGGCAACCTGTGGTGCCGACTGCTTTTCCGTAGTATGATATTTTGCCGAGATATTTTCCTTTTTCGAAGATGCCGGTTTGTTTTGTACCGCTGGTTAATGTTTTCTCACCTTCACCATCAAACTCACCATTTTTAAAATCGCCGATGTATTTAGTACCATCTTTAAACTCCATAACCCCAAATCCACTGAACGTGTTGGCAAGACTCTCACCAATAAATTTTTCGCCGGTTTTCCAGGTGTACACACCAAAGCCTTCACGTTTGTCATCATAAAACTCACCTTCATAAATATCGCCGTTCTCGTATTTGAATTTGCCAAAGCCGGAGCTGCAGTTGCCGCTTAGACAGGTTTGTGCGGAAATTTGTAAGGAAAGGATAAGGTTAAAAGAGAAAATGAAAACAAAGGCTTTCATATTTTGGGTTATTTTGGTTGAAAGTTACAATGCATCCTAAAGATACAAATACCCTGAAGTTGGTATTTATTTAGTTGCAAAAAAGGACTAAAACTTTCAACTGTTAGTATCCCTTATCTTTGCCGCAAACTTTTAAACTCTATATGCACTTTGAATTAACAGAGGAGCAGTTGATGATTCAAAAAGCTGCCCGAGATTTTGCCAAAACAGAATGTTTACCCGGCGTTATTGATCGGGATGAATTACAGAAATTTCCGAAAGAACAGATCAGCAAACTGGCCGATCTTGGTTTTATGGGCATGATGGTAAAACCGGAGTACGGTGGCTCTGGCATGGATACAGTTAGTTACGTGCTGGCAATGGAAGAGATCAGCAAGATCGATGCAAGTGTGAGTGTGTGTATGAGCGTAAACAACAGCCTCGTCTGTTATGGCTTGCAGGAGTACGGGAGTGAAGAACAAAAGCAAAAATATCTGACGCCACTTGCCCAGGGTAAGAAAGATGGCGAATTATACATCGGCGCATTTTTGTTGAGCGAACCGGAGGCTGGAAGCGATGCCACGTCTCAACAAACCACTGCCGAAGATAAAGGCGATCATTATGTAATTAATGGGATAAAAAACTGGATAACTAACGGTAATTCTGCTTCAGTTTATCTCGTGATTGCACAAACCGATCGATCTAAAGGCAGCAAAGGTATTAATGCGTTTATTGTTGAGAAAAGCTGGCCCGGTGTAACGGTTGGTGCGAAAGAAAATAAACTCGGTATTCGTGGAAGTGATACGCACAGCATTTCTTTTCAAGATGTAAAAGTGCCCAAGGAAAACCGCATTGGTGAAGATGGTTTCGGTTTCAAGTTTGCGATGAAGACGCTTGCAGGCGGGCGTATAGGTATTGCTGCGCAGGCGCTTGGTATTGCAAGTGGTGCGTATGAGCTGGCATTGGCTTATTCCAAACAACGTAAAGCATTTGGTAAAGAGATCATGCACCATCAGGCTATTCAGTTTAAGCTTGCTGATATGGCAACCCGCATTGAAGGTTCCCGTTTACTATGTTTGAAAGCTGCATGGGAAAAAGATAATGGCATCGATTACACACTCAGCTCATCAATGGCGAAAGTATTTGCCAGCGAAACTGCAATGTGGACCGCTACTGAAGCGGTGCAGGTACATGGTGGTTATGGGTTTGTAAAGGAATATCATGTGGAGCGTTTAATGCGTGATGCCAAGATCACCCAGATCTACGAAGGCACAAGTGAAGTACAGCGCATCGTTATCAGCAGAGGTATTTTGAAATAAACATCATTTGAAAATTTGTGAATGTGCTGATTTGAAAATGATCAGCACATTTTTATTTTCAGCAACTTTGTGCAATGGCAGTTAATACAGAAGCATACCAATCGATCAGGCAGGAATTAGATGCAAAGAAGGTTACCCTGGTAGCAGTCAGTAAAATTCAGCCCGTTGAAGCCATTCTTAAATTATACGAATCAGGTCAACGTGACTTTGGCGAAAATTATGTGCAGGAGGTGATTGAAAAACAAGCTGCATTACCAAAAGATATCCGCTGGCATTTTATTGGTCACTTGCAAAGTAATAAAGTAAAATACATTGCGCCCTTTGTGCATTTGATCCATGGCGTTGACAGTTTCAAATTGCTGAAAGAGATCAACAAGGAAGCAGCAAAGAACAACCGGGTGATCGATGTGCTTTTGCAGGTGCATATTGCGCAGGAAGAAACCAAGTTTGGGTTAGACGAAAACGAACTTAATTTGATAATTGGTGAATTTGAAAATTTGAAAATTCCAAACGTACAGATTTGTGGTTTAATGGGGATGGCTAGTTTCAGTGATGACTTAGAAAAAGTAAGACGAGAGTTCCGCTATTTAAAATCTTTATTTACTGAAAGCGCTTCAAAATTCACAGATCACCATTCATCATTCACCATTCTCTCAATGGGTATGAGTGGCGATTATAAAATTGCAATGGAAGAAGGAAGTAATATGGTGCGAATAGGTAGTTTGTTATTTGGTGCAAGAAATTATGTGAAGTGATGAGTGTGGTCTGACGGTTTGCAACCATGCAGACCATTGGATAAGGTTTAATGATTAATGTTTTTTATTTAGGATAACCCGGAATATTTCTTCCCAAGTAAATGTTGCGTTCTGCTTTTACCAAACTGCCTCCGGGTTTTATCGTAAGTATACCACTGCCACCACGGTTTTGTAAACGACTTCGTTCTTCTGTTGTAAGGAAGGGATCATTATCAAATACAAATTCATCGATCCAGTATTCTTGTTTGCCCGGCTCTTTAATGGTGATATGAATATGTGCCGGACTCTTACTGTTGGGATAAGATCCCGGACGAAGCGTAAAGAATTTATAAAAGCCATTCTTATCGGTCTTCATCCAGCCCCGTAAATAACCATGTCGCTTGGCCCAGCCTATTTCATCTCCTTTTTGCGGATAAACACCCGTATGGTCAGTATGATAAATATAGATGATCACTCCTTCAGCAGGTGTTTTACCATCAGCTTTATACACCGTTCCGTTAACGGCAAGTTTTTGTCCCGGTAAGTTCCAATCGGGGAGCCATACCATTGGTTCTAATTTGTCGAATGGAATCGGGCTTTCATAAATGGCTTCACATCCTTCGCAACCTCCCACATCAACTTTAATGTCGTTTGTTGATTGCTGTTGCGCACAGGAAATGATTGGGAGATTGGTAAACAGAAGAATTGCAAGAGTGATGATATGGTTCATGGCAAATTTGGTTTGTAGTACAAATCTTGAACAAATAAAATGATCGTCCAATTCATTTACACCAGCAGCACTTGTTGCTTGACCAACGGCAGGTTTGCATTTCGTCAGCAAAAAGCAACAGGAACTGTAATCGGTTTTAACAGGCGGATTTTGTACATTTATTTTGAACTATGCATAACGCACCATTTTTTTTGAAGTATAAACTGCATCATGTACTTATCTGGATGCTGGTGTTCGGCACATGGTTTCTGTTCCGGTACGAAGGGTATAGTCTTCCCGCCACTGCATTTAAAGTTACACTTATTAAAGTGATAGATTTGGCGGCATTGGTATATTTCACCAACTATGTTCTTATTCCTAAACTGCTTTATAAGAAGAAGTATGTTTTGTTTGCTGTTATACTGATCAGCTTAATTGTTTTGAGCAGCCTGTTAAAGATGAATATCATTGGCCGCATGACCAATAACCCTGCTTTGCTGAATATTTCCGGCAATTGGAAAGGCAGAGTGTATGACAATGTAATACCACATTTCTTCCTGGTTTTAGCAGGCGCTGCCTTTAAGTTGATGTTTGATTACACCGCCATGCAAAAAAAGATGGCCGATATGGCAAAAGAAAAAGCAGAGGCCGAATTGAGTTTTTTAAAGTCACAGATCAATCCGCATTTCCTGTTCAACTCCATCAACGCTGTTTATTTTTTGATCGACAAAGAAAACAAAGAAGCAAGAGAAGCGCTGCATAAATTTTCGGACATGTTGCGTTACCAGTTATACGAAGCCGGTGGTGATAAAATACCGATTGAAAAAGAGATCGACTTTTTAAATGATTACGTAGCCTTACAAAAACTGCGGAAGGATGATCAATACAAAGTAGATTTTTCAGCAGATACCGAAGTGAAAGGATTTTCGATTGAACCTTTGCTTTTAGTATCGTTTGTTGAAAATGCTTTCAAACATATTTCACATCGAAGTAATGAAACGAATTATGTAAAAGTGAAACTCTCCAAAACAAAGGGCACATTGGATTTTCAGGTAGAGAATTCAAAAGAAGATGCGATTTCAATTGAAAAGAATGGTGGTATTGGTTTGCAGAATGTAAAACGAAGATTGGAATTATTATATCCCGGCAAGTATGATCTCAACATACAAAATGGGGGGGAGGTTTATTCTGTTCATCTTAAACTGCATGTCTAATGTTAATTAAAGTTGTGATCATCGATGATGAGCCGCTTGCCCGTAAGGGATTAAAGGAGTATGTTGCTGATGTAGATTTTCTGCAACTGGTGGGAGAGTTTGATCATCCGTTGAAAGCAGCCGATCTCATCAGTAAAGGCGAAGTGCAATTGTTGTTGCTTGATATACAAATGCCAAAGATCACTGGCATTGATTTTTTTAAAACACTGCAACAGGCACCGCCGGTTATTTTTACCACTGCTTATCCGCAATATGCATTGGATGGGTTTGAACTGAATGCCTTGGATTATTTGGTGAAACCAATTTCATTCGATCGTTTTCTGAAAGCGGCCATGAAAGCAAAAGAATATTACGAACTGCGTCAACAAAACAAAGCCGCTGAAACTGCAGAGCAACAAACAGATTTTTATATCAAGGCCGATAACCGCTTTGTGCGCATCGCCTTCAATGATATACAGTATGTGGAAGCATTGCAGAATTATGTATGCATTTATACGAAGGAAAAGAAATACATCAGCTATCTCACGATGAAATCGGTGGAAGAATATTTACCCGCATCGCAATTCATCAAAACGCACAAATCGTTTATTGTAAATGCAGCGAGGATCGAAGCTATTGGTGGAAACGAGATACGTATTGCTGAGCATCGGATTCCAATCAGTCGGAATGAAAAAGAAGATGTGCTGGAGCAATTGTTGAAGAATAAATTTTTGAAAAGATAAATAGAGTCGCAGCTAACACGGATAAAGCGGATAAGCACAGAAGAAATCTGTGCTTATCCGCTTTAATCAGTTCAATCCTTGTTTCTATTGCTGTTTACTTCTTCATCTTCCCATAATCAAATACAATATTGCAAAAAGCTTTTACCCCTACATCCAGCATACTGTCGTCAATTATAAAATCGGGCGTATGATGTCCGGTCGGTTGTGCACCTTTTGGCATACCACCAAGATTAAAGAAAAATGCGGGAGCTTTTTCACCGAAATAGGAAAAGTCTTCTGCTCCTGTTGTCCAGGTTTCTTCTACCGTATTTTCATTGCCTGCTGCCCGTTGCAAAGAAGGCAATGTATTTGTAACAAGTGCAGGTGTATTGTATGTCACCAATGTTTTCGTATCGATCACCACTTCTGCCGTTGCACCATAAGCACTGGCAATCGTTTGTGCTACTTGCTTTATTTTTTCATGAACTTCTTTTTGCATTTTACTGTCGAGTGTGCGGATCGTGCCACTGAAGCTCACTTCTTCAGGAATGATATTTTCACGAACCCCGCCGTTGAATTTACCTACTGTAATTACAACGGGCGCTTTTGTTAAGTCGGAACTACGGCTTACAATAGTTTGCAAACCATTAATAATTTGTGCCGAGATCATGATGGGATCAATACCCGTCCATGGAGCAGAACCATGTGCTCCTTTACCTTTTACTTTAATGGTAAACCAATCGCTGCTGGCCATAAATGCACCGCTCTTATATGTGATCTTTCCAATTTCTGTGTCAGCTGAAATGTGCAAACCAAAAATTGCATCTACTTTCGGGTTGTCCATTACACCTTCTTTAACCATCAAGGCAGCGCCGCCTTCTTCATCGCCTGGAGGACCTTCTTCTGCAGGTTGGAAAATAAATTTCACTGTACCTGTTACATCTTTTTTCATCGATGCCAACACTTCAGCAGTACCCATTAAAATGGCAACATGCGTATCATGTCCGCAGGCATGCATTACGGGAACTTGCTGACCAAGGTAATCAGCCATCACAGTTGATTTGTAAGGAACATCAACACGTTCTTTGATTGGCAGTCCATCAATATCTGCACGCAACGCAACCACAGGACCAGGTTTCCCTCCTTTCAGTATAGCAACCACACCTGTTTTAGCAACGCCTGTTTTTACTTCCAGTCCAAGGCTTCGTAAATGTGCAGCGATGTATTCCATCGTTTTGAACTCACGGTTACCCAGTTCAGGATTTTGATGAATATGCCTGCGCCATTCAATTACTTTAGGTAGCAATGCTTTTGCTTTCTGATCGATCAATTGCTGAATGTTTTGTGCAGACGCTGATGAAACAGCGGCGCACAAAACGATAAACGAAAATAGTTTTCTCATCATGCTTTATTGTTTAGTTGGAATTGAACATTAGTTTTTAAGAAATACATAGCCATCGTATTCCACAAAGTCAGATGCTTTTATTTCGATCGCTGATACTTTGTTGTTCTTGATCTCAAATGGTACAGCAAACTTTCCGTACGACGGATGGTTCCAGGTAAGTAAGAAATTTTTATTGTCTATGTATTCAAGTTTGCCTTTCAGTTTTGGATGATGACTCAACAACACGGTTAACTCATTATTCTCTTTAACGATCTGCATGTTACCATACACATGATTGTAATAGGTTCCAACAAATGCATCTGCACTTACCGGTAAACTTGGTTTTTTCTTCGCCCGTTCTTCCCAGCCTTTCATTTTTGAATCGTTCAACACCTGATCCTGTTGTTGAAACTGTAGTAAGAATTTGCTTCTGTCAACATAAGGAACACCTAAGTAGGCATCCATGATCTGGTAGCGCAATGCTTCAAAGAAATTCTGGTTATCGTTGTTGGTCAAAATACTGATACCGAGTTTTTCTTCCGGTATAAAACATACATTGGTAACAAAACCAAACGCACCGCCTGTATGCCAGTACACTTGCCTGCCATTGTAATCCGTCATGTATTCACCTAAACCATACGCACGGAAATGAGTAGGGTAGTAAGGCGATTTTCGTGTGCCTGTCAATATATTTCCATCTCTTGTTTTTTGTAACACCTGCCATGGAATAACAGATTGACCATTGATCTTTCCGCTATCTAATTGAAACATGAGCCATTTGCTGAGATCATTCACACAACTGATCATACTTGTTGCCGGACCCAGATTGTCGATTTCATCATAAGGCAATTTGCTCAACGGGCCGAATGAGTTGGAGTAGGGAACAGCCACATTCTTCCGGTTTGCCATACCCGCAGTGTTCATATAAGTATTCGTCATGCCAATAGGATTAAGCATGCGATCCTGCACAAATTTTTCCCATGTGCTGCCGGTAACTTTTTGCAGGATTTCTCCTGCCACCAAAAAGCCTGCATTACAATATCCATAGTTCTGGCGAAATTCTCCTTCCGGTTTCAGCAAACGCATTTTCCAGATGATGGAATCTTTTGGCAGGTTGCTGTTCCAGAAAGTGAAATCGCCCTGGAATGTTTTGGTTCCTAAACGATGGCACAACATATCTTTCACGGTTGCCAGTTTGGTTGATGTTGAATCGTACAACTTAAACCATGGAATATGTGTTGTTACCTTGTCATCCAGCGATAATTTTTTTTCATGTTCAGCTAATGCAAGACTGGTACCTGTAAACAACTTTGAATTAGATGCAATAATGAATAGTGTATTCGCATCTACTTTTTCAGGTTTGCCCACTTCTTTTACGCCATAGCCTTTAATGAAAACGATCTTCCCATCTTTTACAATTGTGATAGCAAGGCCGGGTATGTTCCAGTCTTTCATACCACGTTCAATGTAGCGTTCAAGGCTATCTTTAATGAAGGCAGGCGGTTCCTGGGCATATACTGAAGTAGCAACTAAAAACAGAAGTGCAAATAAATATTTCATCGAACAGTTTGTTTGAAGGAAGATACAGAAAAATGCCTGATGAATGATTGGCAACAACTGGCTTTTGTTGAATAAAAAAAGCGGATGTATCAATTACATCCGCTTTCTATTATCAGCAATTCGTTTATCGTTCCCACAATAACTTTTTTCCAAATACCAATGTGTTATCAGTAAACTTAACACGGCTTATTTCAATTACCCAGATATCTCCACGAAAGAGGCCTGCTACAGGAAATTTTTTGAGATAGGTTTCCTTGGCCTTGCTTCCAATACTGCCTTCGGCCTTCATGAATTTTCCATTGAACTGTACACCCTTCACTTTTGCTTTCACAATTTTATCTGGTAGAATGGTTCCGGCTACAAGATTATTTTTTAATGCATTCTCGATATGCTTTGTATCTGAATCAGATTTAAACACAAGCAGATTCTGGCTTGGTTCAAACGCATAATAGCAAGAAGCGCAATAAGGCTCATCATTAACGGTTGTGGCAATTGAGATAACTGATTGCTCTTTCAAAAAAGCAGCAATATGCTCGTTCATTACTGGAGATGCTGATGTATCGGTAGTTGCCATGGTTGAAATTTTAAATAAAGATGTATGAATATACAAAGAGCCGGGCTAACCTGTATTAGTTGGGGAACTGATTGTGATAAGCTATCTTTTATTTGTACTCACCATATACAGCCCTCAACTCATCGGAAATTTCACCAAGGGTACATTTATTTTCAACTGCGGTGATCACTGCCGGCATCAGGTTTTCGCCGCTGCCTGCTCTGTCGTTGATCTCCTGCAGACATTGATCCACTTTGCCGGGATCACGGTTATTTTTTAAGCGTTGAAGTTTTTCTGTTTGTACAGCACGGATGCTGTCATCGATCCTGAAAACAGGTGTAGTGTTTTCTTCCTTCACCTGGAATCTATTAACGCCAACAATGATCTTGGAACCATTCTCAATATTGCGTTGGTACTCATAAGCACTTCTTGCAATTTCATCCTGTATAAAACCTTCTTCAATAGCAGATACACTGCCGCCCATCACGTCGATTTTTGAAATGAGATCCCAAGCCTTTTGCTCAATTTCATTGGTAAGAGCTTCCACATAATAACTACCGGCCAATGGATCAACCGTATCAGGTGCACCGCTTTCAAAGGCTACGATTTGCTGTGTGCGCAACGCAATGCGTGCAGCCTCTTCGGTTGGCAAGCTCAATGCTTCATCATACCCATTTGTATGAAGTGATTGCGTACCGCCCAACACCGCAGCTAATGTTTGAATAGTTACTCTTGAAATATTATTGAGCGGTTGCTGTGCTGTTAATGTACTGCCACCTGTTTGCGTATGAAAACGCAACATCATGGCTTTAGGATCTGTTGCACCCAGTTCTTTCATCATATGCGCCCACATGCGGCGTGCTGCACGAAACTTTGCGGCTTCTTCAAACAAATTGTTGTGTGCATTAAAGAAGAAGGAGAGACGTTTACCAAATACATTAATGTCTAATCCTTTTTCTAACGCTGCTTTTACATATGCTTTTCCGTTTGCTAATGTAAATGCGATTTCCTGTACCGCTGTGCTTCCTGCTTCACGGATATGATAACCGCTGATGGAGATCGTATTCCACTTTGGTAATTCATGACTGCACCATTCAAAAATATCTGTGATGATGCGCATGCTTGGTTTGGGCGGATAGATGTATGTTCCTCTGGCAGCGTATTCTTTTAAAATATCGTTCTGGATAGTGCCGGTAATTTTTTTCAGATCAGCACCTTGCTGTTTTGCCAAGGCAACGTACAAAGAGAGGAGAATAAAACCAGTGGCATTAATGGTCATTGACGTGGATACATCTTCCAGTTTAATTCCATTAAACAGTGTTTGAATATCTTCAATACTATCAATGGCCACACCCACTTTTCCAACTTCGCCTTCAGCTAATGCATGATCACTGTCGTAACCAATTTGCGTGGGCAGATCAAATGCCACACTTAAACCACTTACACCTTGTGATAATAAATAATGATAGCGTTTGTTGCTTTCTTCTGCAGTAGAGAAACCTGCATACTGGCGCATGGTCCAGAGTTTGCCACGATACATATCGGGCTGCACGCCACGTGTAAAGGGAAACCGCCCGGGTAATTCCTGTTCACCAGCTCCATTGTAAAGTGGCTTTACTTCAATTCCCGAATCAGTATAGATCTTTTTTTCTTCCATAAGCAGGCAATCGTTGCAGATGGTTTATCCCATCAATTGTTTGGCTTCGTTGTTGATGAGTGTTGCCACAATGTTTTGTAAGGATACATGTTCATCATGCGATAATAACTCAACAATCTTTTTACTGAGATCAACGCCTGTTGCTCCCTGTGGTAAAGTTGAAGCAAGCTCATTGATGATAAAAATATTCTGTTCTTTCAGGTTTTTAACGCCATCCCAAGCAGCATTAGAAACATATAATTGCTGACTTACATTGTATTCGAATTCTGTTTTGATCGATTGCACCATCAGGTTCTGCAATTCAACAGCAGATAGTTGATTGATGGGCAAACGTCCAAGCAAATTGTTGAGGCCAATACGTTCGCATAATATGGTCATGCGTTCATAAGCCTGCAGTTGCAAGCGGAGCATTTCAGGGTTAGTTGACGGTGCTTTTCGTTGTGGCTGGGGAGCAGCAGCCTGTTGTTGTCTTACGGCTTGTTCCTGTAAAGCTGCCTGGCGTTGCTCTTCCAGTAATTCTTTTCTGCCTTTTACCCGCAAATAATAACCTAAGGCAATAAATACAACGATAGCGCCACCAAATAAGTAATAATAAATTGTATCCATAAAGACTGAATTGAAGCAAAAATAGGTTTTTGCAGTTGAAAACAAGGTTTGCAGACAGTTTGTACACGAAAGGCAAATACTGCGTAAATTTGCAATAAATAAACTTGTATGGAAACGATAAGCATGGTACCGGTTACATTCACCACAACTGCAATTAACGAGTTGAAAAGATTGTCAACGGAACAGCCCGAAGGTAAATACCTGCGTGTGGGAGCAAAAGGTGGTGGTTGTTCAGGGTTAAGTTATGTACTTGAATTTGATGAGAAAAAAGAAGCAGATGAGTTATTTGATATAGAAGGTATTACCTGCATCATGGATAAAAGCCATGGCATGTATCTCCACGGTATGCAGATTGATTGGGATAATGGGTTAAACAATCGTGGCTTTACGTTCAGCAATCCTAACGCCAGTAAGACATGTGGCTGCGGAACCAGCTTTGCTGTATAATCAGAATTCATTCTATAGAAAATTACAAACTCCCTGCGGGGAGTTTTTTTGTACCCATTACACGGTATTGAAAAAAGAAATAAATTGCTGTAACTAGCATAAAAAAGTATTGATGAAAAAAATATTCCTTCCCTTAGTTGCACTTGCACTTTTAACAGTTAGTGAAAGTTTAGCACAGAAAAAAAAATCGGCTGCCGTATCAGGTTTAATAGGCAACGAAGCCACAAAAGATGAAAAAAATGTCGGCAATAAAGAGCTGAAAATTATTTCAGCCGAAAAAGTGATGGACATGGCAATACCGGAAGGTGGTGCTAATGGAGCATCGGTTGCTTATAACCCAAAAGAAAAATTGTACTATGCTGCACAGGCAGGTAACGCAGAATTTCCGCTCGTGATCTTTAATGCAAATGGTAAAGTTGTTTCAGCTGAAGATCAGAAAACATTAATTGATGTACGGGGCCTTTGGTATAACCCTAAAACAAAAAAGCTGGAAGGAAATGCCTATCAAGAGTTCGGATGGTTTTCATACGAGCTCAATAAAGATGGCTTGCCGGAACAACTGAATAAGAAAAAAGAAGGGTTGTATCAACCCGATCAGAACAGTGCAGGTGTATTAAATACGGAAGATAATGAAGTGCTGTTTCTTGATGGTTTAAATATTGTTTGTTATTCAACTGATGGAACTGATAAACGTAAATCGATTCAACTGCACTTTGGTGCCATAAATGCAAATGATGCGGCAACATTATCACTTGCTGATTTTGAAAAGACCTACAATACAAGTTCGATTATTTATACAGGAATGAAGGGTGCGGAAATCGGGTTACTGAACATAACAAAGAAAGAGATTGAATTATACAATATTAAATCAGGCTATCTGAGTATAGTAATAAAATTGCCTGTTCGGTTTGAATTGGAAACCCGATTTAATTTCTCATATTCAAATGGTATTTATTGGGTGTTTGATAAGCAGAATAGAAAATGGAATGGTTTTAGGTAAATTGAGAGTTGCAAGTTCTGAGTTGATAACACGCATTCAGTCTTCCATTAAAATAAAAAACCCGATCATTTGATCGGGTTTTTTTTATGTAGTCTGTTCTGAAATTATTAGCTGATAGAATGTCTTGCTTTTGCAAGTGTTTTATCTTTTTCAGGTTCACCCAATGGTTTATCTTTTGCAAAATCCATCAGGATTGGTGCAGCAACAAACACAGATGAATAAACACCGGTAATAACACCAATCAACATAGCAAAGGCAAAACCTCTTGTTACTTCACCACCAAAGATGAAGAGCGTTAACAAGGTTAAGAATACTGTTAATGAAGTCATTACAGTACGTGCCAATGTATCGTTGATTGCTTTGTTAAGAATTACACCTTTAGGCTGTCCAAACATTTTTGCACTGTATTCACGAACACGGTCGAATACAACCACCGTATCGTTCATTGAGAAACCAATTACAGTAAGGATCGCCGCAATAAAGTGCTGATCGATCTCTAACGGGAACGGAACAATGTTACGGAGGAACGAGAACACGATCAATGTTACCAATACGTCATGCAGCAAGGCCACAATTGTACCAACTGAATAGCGCCAGTCACGGAAACGGATAAAGATATAGAGTGTAATTACCAGCAAACCGAGAATGGTTGCCCATAACGCACCTTTCTTCAAGTCATCCGAAATGGTAGGTTGTACCGTTTGTGAACTTTGTTTGAAACCAGTCTTGAACTGCTCGTACGTTGTGCCGGCAGGTAAGAATGTTTTTAAACCTTCATATAATTTTGTTTCAACCTGCGCATCTACATCCTGGCCAGGTTGTTCAATCATGTAATCAGTTGTAATGTTCAGTTGCTTAGGAGTTCCTACGGTTTTAATGATAGGATACTTGCCAAACACTTTGTTGAGTTCGTTTGCTACTTCTTCATTCTTCAATTCACGATCGAACTTAACAGTGTAGCTGCGACCGCCACGGAATTCAACACCATAATCAAAACCATTGAACAACGTACCAATGCCTAACAGTAACACAAGTGCAGAGATCATATAAGTATACTTACGGAACTCAATGAACTTATAAGCAGCATGTGCAAAGATGCGGCGTGAAACTGCAGTGAAATATTCAAAGTGGCGTTTCTTGTTCGTCCACATATCAGTGATCAGTCTTGATACAAGGATACCGCAGAACAAGCTCAACAGGATACCGATGATCTGTGTAGTTGCGAAACCTTTTACCGGGCCTAAACCGAAGTACAAAAGGATGAATGATGTTAAGAGGGTAGTGATGTGGCCATCGAGTACCGGAGCCAATGAGCGTCTGTAACCATCTTCAACAGCCATTTGATAACTCTTGCCTTTCGTTAACTCTTCTTTGATACGTTCAAAGATGATCACGTTTGTATCAACCGCCATACCAATCGTCAATACCAAACCGGCAATACCTGCAGCTGTTAATGTTGCACCAAAAGCACTCAACACACCAACTGTAAACAGAAGGTTTAGGATCAGGGCAATATTAGCGATCCATCCACCTGTGTTGTAATAAAGCAACATGAGGATGAAGATGATCACAAATGAAATGATGAATGATAATGATCCACCTCTTACAGCTTCTTCCCCAAGTGTTGGTCCAACAACTTGTTCCTGAACGATTCTTGCAGGGGCAGGAAGTTTACCTGTACGTAATACGCTTGAAAGATCCTGTGCTTCCTGGATAGTAAAGCTTCCGCTGATCTGCGAAATACCACCGCTTATTGCGCCGTTGTTTACACCGGGAGCAGAGTATACATAGTTATCAAGTGCAATTGCAATGGCATATTTACCATTAAACGCATCACCGGTCATTTTTTCCCAAATGGCAGCACCACGTGTGTTCATTTCCATTTGTACTTCAACCTCGTTGTTACGTTGGTCAAAGTCCTGGCGTGCATCAGTTATATATTCACCGGTAAGTTTTGGTTGATCAGTACCGGGCACAGTCTTAATTACGTAGATCGGCAACATGCTTTCGCCGCTCTTATTCTTAGCTTCTGCCTTTGCTCCATACATGAAACGCATAGTAGAAGGGATAGAATTTTTTACCACATCGAGGTTCACATATTTCGAGAACATTGCTGTATCTGAAATACGGATCATGCCGATCATAGCAGAACCATCGGGCTGGTTAGGTGCAAAAAGAGAAGTTACAGGGTTATTGTTTGCACCGGCAGTTGCAGTTGTATCAACTTTTGGAGCACCCGTTGTATCTACAGATGTAGTGTCAGTTGCACCACTCAGGTAAGCTTTTACCTTTTGGTCTATTTGTGCCATGCTTTGTGCAACAACAGGATCAGCATTTGAATAGGTATCCCAGAATTCAAGATTCGCTGTAGCCTGTAAGAATTTACGAACACGCTCAGGATCATCAATACCTGCTAATTCAACAGTGATGATACCTTTATTCTCATCAAAGCTGATGTTAGGTTGAGCAACGCCAAACTGATCAATACGTGCAGTTAAGCGATCGTAAGTTCTTTTAATGGCATCTCTTGCTTCAACACGAATGGCATCAAGAACAGTGCTGTTACTTGCATCGATCTTAATGGTTTTGTTTTTACCGCCTGCAAAGAGAGGAGCAAGTCTTCCATTTAAAGAAGCTGTGTTGTAAGCCTGTCCAAAAAGTGTTACAAAATCAGCATCGCTGTTCTTTTTCAACTCTATGGCACTTGCTAATGCTTTATTGAGTGTAACATCTTTCGGATTGTTACTCATTGAACGGATCAAACCATCTAAACCAACTTCCAATGTTACGTTCATACCACCTTGAAGATCCAAACCAAGGTTCAGTTCCTGCTCAATTGCTTTTTGATAAGTAAGCTTTGGAAAAAGAACAGGAATATCAAGTAGTTCCTTTTCTTTTAAGCTGTCGATGTACCTGCGGTAGACAGCGTTCGTTGCAGAGTCTTTCGTTTCTTTCGATGCAGTTCCGAAATTGTTCTTGACAAATTTCTCAGCTCTGGCTTTTTGCTTGCGTTCAAAACTATTGACAATCCACGTATAACTTAATTGCCAAACAGAAATGAGGATAAGCATGATCGCAAAAAACCTAACCAAACCTTTCAGTGCCATAGTAGAATAATAATTTGGGTTCTTATTTTTTAAGGAGGGCAAAGATAGGGGTTTCATATCGAAAGCGAACAGGCGCCAAATCGCTGTTATCCACTATTCTAAGGCTGTTTGAGGTTAGGGTTTATGTCCTATTTTTGGCCATGTTCAAATCTGTCGTTTTTATCAGTTTCAGCCTGGTACTGTTGCTCATATTGAACGCCTGTAAACCTGCTAAAACAGTGGTTGCCAACGAAAATTTTCTCGAAAACCTGATGCAACAGCATCCGGATCATT
Source organism: Lacibacter sp. H375 (assembly GCF_037892425.1). Lineage (NCBI taxonomy): Bacteria > Pseudomonadati > Bacteroidota > Chitinophagia > Chitinophagales > Chitinophagaceae > Lacibacter > Lacibacter aquaticus. The sequence goes on along the minus strand of NZ_JBBKTT010000001.1, from coordinate 4,129,659 downwards.
TTTCTACGGTGCTTGCCAACCGTGATTCCATGAGGGTGAAGGTCATTTACACCCGAATTGAAAGAGACAAAAAGAACAGACCCCGTTTCACCGACTATTATTTCAACCTGAAACCCGACAATTATTTTTACCCGGCTTCAACTGTGAAAATGCCGGTGGCTTTTCTGGCTTTGGAGAAACTGAACCAACTTGGCATCAATCGTAATGCCACTATGATCACAGAAAAAGGACAGGAAGGTTTAACGGCTGTGTATAACGATCCAACTTCGCCTGACGGACGGCCAACAGTTGAGCATTACATCAAAAAAATATTTGTGGTGAGTGATAACGATGCCAATAACCGGCTCTACGAGTTTTTGGGTCAGCAATACATATATGATCAACTAAAAGCAAAAGGGTATAGCGATGTACAGATCATTCGCCGGCTTGCTATTACCATGCCGGAAGAACTTCACCGTACAACAAACCCCGTAAGCTTTCGTGACAGCACAGGCAGGGTTTTGTATGAGCAACCGTTGGCAAAGAGCAATTACAATTACATCAACCGAAAAGACTTTTTAGGAAAAGGCTATCTCGATGAAAAAGATCAATTGGTAAATGCTGCCATGGATTTCAGCAGAAAGAACAGGATCTATCTGAAAGACCTTCATGATATTTTACGCAGTGTTTTGTTTCCGCAAGATGTACCAGCTGAGCGACGTTTCAATATCAACGAAGCTGATTATAAGTTTCTCTACCAATACATGAGTCAGCTCCCAGCCGAAACAAGATTTCCTGAGTACGATACTGCTCATTTTTTTGATGCTTATTGTAAGTTCCTGATGTTTGGTACGCAAAAGAAAGAATCCCTTCCAAAACACATCCGCATTTTTAACAAAGTAGGGTGGTCGTACGGATTCTTAACTGATGTAGCTTACATTGTTGATTTTGAAAAGAACATCGAATTTATGTTGAGTGCGACGGTTTATTGCAATGAAGATGGTATTCTCAACGATGATAAATATGATTACGATTCCGTTGGGTTGCCTTTCCTGGAAAATCTTGGCAAGGTTATTTATGAAGAAGAAATAAAACGTAAACGAAAACATCAACCCGATCTTTCAAAATTTAAAGTGAGCTACGATAAATAAATTTGCCACCCGTGAACATTATGAATAAAGAATTGAAGAGTTATTGTGTTGTTTTAGTATGCCTGTTATGTACAGCATGCATCATTCAATCCTGTAAAAAGGATGCTGTACCCGGTAGGCAAATACAAGTAAATATTGTTCACGCATCAGCAGGCACAGGAAGTATTGACGTGTTACAGAACCTGAAAACAGTTGGCAGTTACAATTATCTTACTGGTTTAAATGTGCCGGCTAATTATAGTTCTGTTGACAGCGGATTTAATAATTACCGGTTACAGCTTGGCACAATACAATTGGCGAATTGGTTTTTTAGTAATACAGGAGGCCACTATTCTTTCTTTATGTTTGATACGGCAACAGCCGATAAGCTGAAATACTTTTTTGTTGAAGATGTAATTGATACAACAGGTTTGGGAAAACAATCGAAGATCCGTTTGATACACTTAAGCCCAGATGCTGATTCGCTTACAGTGCTCACCAACCGTCCATCGAATATAGCAGCAGATTCTGTCGTGATCGCTGCAAAGTCTTATGCCGGGAAACTCACACAGGAAAACTTGCTCAGCTCCGGAGCATTTCAAGCCTTTTATGCAGATACTACTGTAAACATCAAGATCAGGTCGAGTACAAGCGGCAACATTTTGAAACAATATCAACTGCAGTTTAGCAAGGGCGCTCTTTACACACTTGTTATGAAGGGTTACATGGGTAAAACAAATGCAGATTCACTCTCACTTTCAATTATCAAACATAACTAACAAGTAATAGCTGCGGATGCGGTAACTTGCGGCGAACAATCAATTTAATTCAGTAAAACAAATGAAACTTTCTTCCCTTTTGAGCAGGTTCAGCGAACCTGAGACGTTAAAGATGGCAAAGCTCGGCCGTGAGTTAAGAGCACAAGGTGTAGATGTAATTGATCTTAGTCTTGGCGAACCCGATTTCGATACGCCAAAACATATTAAAGAAGCTGCAAAGAAAGCAGTAGACGATAACTACAGTCACTATACTCCGGTACCTGGTTACCTCGACGTACGTGAAGCTGTGTGTGTAAAATTAAAGCGTGACAACAATCTTGATTATAAACCTGAGAACATTGTCTTATCAACCGGCGCCAAGCAAAGTTTGGCAAATGTGATACTTGCAACAGTTGATCATGGTGATGAAGTAATTATTCCTGCTCCGTTTTGGGTAACTTATTCAGAGTTGGTGAAAATTGCAGGTGGTATTCCTGTTATTCTTCCTACCAAAATGGAAAACAAATACAAGATCACAGGTGCTGAGCTTGAAGCAGCGATCACTCCTAAAACAAGAGTGTTCTTGTTTTCATCTCCTTGTAATCCTTCAGGTTCAGTTTATAGTTATGATGAGTTAAAGAGCCTTGCCGATGTTTTTGCAAAGCATCCTGAAATATTTATTATTTCTGATGAGATCTACGAGTATATCAATTTTGTTGGTAAACACGAGAGCATTGCCCAGTTCGATGCCATCAAAAACCAGGTAATCATTGTAAACGGCTTGAGCAAAGGTTATGCTATGACGGGTTACCGTCTTGGTTATATAGCTGCAAATGTTGATGTAGCTAAGGGTTGCGAAAAATTACAAGGCCAGTTTACAAGTGGTACCAATGCCGTAACACAACGTGCAACAATTGATGCTTTGGTAGGCGATCAAACTCCTACACATGAAATGACGAAAGAATTTGAACGTCGTAAAAAGCGTGTGTTGGAACTGGTAAGCGAGGTTCCCGGTTGGAAATTAGCTGAACCCGATGGAGCCTTTTATGTGTTTCCTCAAGTGAGCTATTACTTTGGCAAATCAGATGGTACAAATGTGATCAACGATGCAGATGATCTTTGTATGTATTTGTTAAACGTAGCGCATGTATCAACAGTTACAGGTCGTGCATTCGGTACACCGGATTGTATCCGTTTGTCGTTTGCTAACAGCTTGGAAAAAATTGAAGAAGCTTATAGAAGAATTAAAGAGGCGTTGGCTAAGTTGAAATAAGGTATCGTCACAGAAATAAAATGAAAGGTCGGCAATTGCCGACCTTTCATTTTATTTCTTTCGCAATGTGCATGTTAATGTCTAAAAGTTAAACGGTAGTATTCAATTGGAGACACTGAATTATCCTCGTAACTTATTACGAGAGTGCTTTCGGTAAGCTGTTCGATTTTATATGATTCTCCCTGAAGGGAAAGTTTCGTTTCGCTATCTGTAAAAGACCAGTTGAATGGAAGTGTCTGAGGTTCTGCACCGCATTTTAAAGCACCGGCATTTGCAACTCCTGTGTTATTTGCTTCAAACTTCAAAAAATCATCTTTTTCACAAGCTGAGTAGTTTACATACTCGGATGTCCAATTGGGGTTTGTTCCAACCCTGTACTCGTCATTACTTACAATCCATGATTTTTCGGTAATCAGCTGCGTTTTTGACTTCTGATCGTTTTTCTTTTTACAGGAGTTTGCTGCAAATAAAAGGAGAAATAAAAAGGGGAGGAGTTTCACTGTTGATTTTAGCATGGTATTTAATTTTTGGTTAAGGATACTTAAAGATAGTCTACTGTTGGCAACAGAAGAAGGAAAACATATCTTATTTATAGTATTTTCGGCCGGTCTTATTTTTAAAACTTGCAAAAGCTGCAACATCTTTTAATTAGCCGATGCATTTTTAGTATGATTCGCTTTCATTCGGGAAATCACCACTTTTTACATCGGTAATGTATTGCTGAACAGCACCGGTGATCTGTTCATGAAGATTTAAATATTGACGAAGAAACCTTGGTTTAAATTCAGTATTAATGCCTAACATATCATGCATCACCAAGACTTGTCCGTCACAATCATTTCCTGCTCCAATTCCAATAGTTGGGATGTGCAGACTTTTTGAAACTTCTTTCGCCAGCTGTGCAGGTATCTTCTCAAGAACAGTAGCAAAGCAACCTGCTTCCTGAAGAAGCAAAGCATCTTTTCTCAATTTGTTGGCTTCTTCTTCTTCTTTTGCACGAACAGTGTAAGTACCAAATTTGTAAATGGATTGTGGCGTTAGTCCCAGGTGCCCAATTACAGGAATACCTGCATTAACTATTCGTTTGATGGAGTCTAATGCTTCTTCGCCACCTTCCAGTTTAATGGCATGTGCTCCTGTCTCTTTCATGATGCGGATGGCTGAAGCCAAAGCAATATCTGAGTTTGATTGATAGGTGCCGAAGGGCAGATCCACCACTACCAAACAACGGCTGATTGCTCTCAATACGGATTGTGCGTGATAGATCATTTGTTCAAGTGTAATGGGCAAGGTTGTTTCATGTCCTGCCATTACATTGCTGGCGCTATCACCAACAAGTATCACATCAATACCGGCTGCATCAAACAATTTGGCAAAGGAAAAATCATAAGCGGTGATCATGGAAATCTTTTCACCGTTTGACTTCATTTTTTGAAGTGTATTGGTGGTGATGCGCTTTACTTCTTTATTAACTGACATGGAGAATTTGAAATTTGGTAAGTTGAAATTACAATACTAATGTTGAGGCATTAAGTTTTTTACTCTTCACCTCATCGTATAACATATGCACCAGTCCATCGGCTAAGCCGATCTTTGGTACATAAATTTCTTCAATATCGGCCCAGCGCATAACGTTAATGTAGATCTGTAGGGCAGGAAGAATTACATCGGCCCTGTCTTCACGTAATTTATATTGTTTCATGCGGTCTTCCAGAGAAAAACTGCTGAGTTCTTTATGATAATCACGTAAAAGTTCAAGCGTAAGAGGTTTGCCTTCCTTCCTTTTTGATAAGGAAAATACTTTGTTGATGTTACCGCCCGAACCAATAGCAATAATGCCGGGAGTTCCTTTTGTGCCCAACTTAATGAACTCTTTCATTTCATCCCACAATTTGTAGTCCACCTGATTTTTTAACAAACGAATGGTGCCAATGTTGAATGATTCTTTAAACACCAGCTTACCTGCGTTAAAAAAAGTAAGTTCGGTACTACCGCCACCCACATCAATATAAAGGTAAGCGTGATCCTTAGCCAAATTTTCAGCAATATGATTTTCGTAGATGAATGATGCTTCTTCATCGCCACTGATCACACGAATCTCAATTCCCGTTTCCATTTTCACTTTGCGGATGATGTCTTCTGAATTTCTCGCATCACGCATGGCAGAGGTAGCACATGCTTTAAGATATTTTACTTCGTAAATGCTGAGCAGATGCTTGTATGCCTTAATGGTTTCTATTACCTTGTTGATCTTCGTTTTGGGAATGTCACCTGTCTCAAACACATCAAAACCCAATCGAAGTGGAACACGCACAAGATTGAGCTTATTAAATTGAGGTATCCCTTTCTCATTTTCCTCTACTTCGGTAATGAGTAATCTTGCTGCGTTACTTCCTATATCAATGGCGGCCAGTTTCAAGTTGCTTCGGAATTTTTTGATGCAGGAAATTATAGATCTCTACCTGCGAACGCACTGTTTTTCCTTTACGTTTCACATATGCATTCTGCAGGTTGTTATCCAGTATCCTCGCTTTTACATTATCTTTTAACTGGATGTTGATGCATTCTTTCAATTCCTCCTGAATAGCTTTGTTGGTAACTTCAACAGCCGCTTCAATACGGTGATCTAGATTGCGTATCATCCAGTCTGCCGAAGATAGATAAACTTTCTCTTTACCATTATTGTGAAATATCAACACACGGCTATGCTCCAAGTATTGGTCAACAATACTGATGGCATATGGTTGAACTTTGAATTTATTGCTTTGCGTAAGCATACAAAAAATACCACGAACAATTAATTTGATCTCTACACCGGCTCTTGCCGCTTCGTACAATTTTTCGATCAGTTGCTCATCGCTAAAGCTGTTCATTTTTAGAATGATGGAGGCTGGTAATCCTTTATGTGCATTCTTGATCTCATTATCGATGAGATGCATGAACTGCCGGCGCATACCAGTTGGGCAAACAACCAATGTTTTGCATTGACGCAGGTATTTTAAACGGCTCATTACCGGATGTTCAAGGTAGGTGAAGATGCGGTTGATATCGGCCATGACCTTCCGGTTGGATGTGAGCAGGCAATGGTCGCCATACACTTTAGATGTGCCTTCGTTCAAATTACCTGTACTTACAAATCCGTATTGTATCGTTTTGTTTTGTACACGTTTTTTTATAACACAGAGTTTTGCATGTACTTTCATATTGGGAACACCGATCAACACACGCACGCCTTCTTCTTCCAGTTTTTCTTTCCATTCAAGATTGGCTTCTTCATCAAAACGGGCACGCAGCTCAAGCATAACGGTTACTATTTTCCCGTTGCGTGATGCATTAACCAAGGCATTAATAACTTTTGAATTTTCAGCGAGGCGATAGGCCGTAATCTTGATCTCCTTCACATCAGGATCCATTGCTGCTTCACGTAACAACTCGATCACAACATCAAATGAGTGATAAGGGAAGTGCATAAGCAGATCCTGGCGAATGATCTCATCGGTTACACGAATTGTTCTGCGTAATACCGGATGCGGAAATGGTTTTTTACGTTCATGTTTAACAGTGAAAACCTCGTTGGGAAAATCCATGAAGTGACGAAAGTTATGAATGCGCCCGCCGGGAATAATATTATCTCTACGTGAAAGATTCAAACGACGGATGAGATACTCAAGCAGTCCTGCATCAATTTCTTTATCATAAATAAACCGAACAGGCTTTGCCTTGCGGCGGTTCTTTAATCCTTTCTGTATTTTTTGAATCAGTGAAGTACTCACATCCGCATCAAGATCTATCTCGGCATCCTTGGTTACTTTAATGATGTGAGCACTATACTCATCAAAACCCATGAATGAAAATATTTTGGGCAAACAATGACGGATCACATCTTCCATTAAAATAATATGGTGATGACCGGCAGGCGAGGGGAGTTTAACAAAACGGCGTTTGAACTTGGCCGGTATCTCGATCAACGCATATTTCTTTTTGTACGCATTTGATTTGTTACTCATCGCAACAGCAAGGTATAGGGAGCGTTCACGCAGGTACGGTATCTGCGGGTTACTTTCAATCATGAGCGGAATTACTTCCTGTCTTACTTCTTCATCGAAAAAAGTCTCCACAAATTTTTTCTGATCACGACTCAACTGTTTCTCAGTAACAAGAAAAATTTTTTCCTTTTTTAATTCCTGCTGCACATGATTCCAGATGCGGTTGAATTCATTCTGCTGCTGCAATACTACATCCTGTATCTCCTCAAGTATCTTCTGAGGGTTTTTTTCCATGTGCATTTTGCTTTTGGCTTTATCTCCAAACTCAGCCATACGTTTGAGCGTGGCTACACGCACACGAAAAAATTCATCTAAGTTGTTGGAAAAAATGCCGAGGAAACGAACACGTTCACGAAGAGGAACAGAGGGATCGTTGGCTTCCTGCAATACCCTTGCATTAAAAGATAACCAGCTGATATCACGAACAATCGTCTTGCGTTTTTCTGATGCCATAACTATCGGGGATACTTACCCTAAAATTACGAATGCAGGAACAGTTGTAAGATTAAGTTTTTGCAAACTCTTTTATAATCGTTCGATTTTTTGTATAAGAGAGGTTGTGGACAAACCTTCCACCAGCGGGATAATTTCAACCTTGCCGCCATTTGCAATTACTTCTTTTGCTCCCACAATGGTATCAACGGTATAATCGCCGCCTTTCACCAATACGTCAGGCATAACAGAAGTGATCAACTCATACGGCGTGTCTTCATCAAATAAGACAACTGCATCTACCATTACCAGCGAAGCCAGTAATAACGCACGGTTCTGTTCATTATTAACGGGCCGGTTATCACCTTTTAATCGTTTGGTGGAAGCATCACTATTTAAACCAACGATCAATACGTCTGCAAACGAAGCTGCTTGCATCAGTGAATGGATGTGACCGGCATGAAGGATATCGAAACAGCCATTTGTAAACGCAATCTTTTTGGTGAATTTTCGCCAGCGCATCAATTCCTGTTGAAGCAAATGTGCATCAAGTATTTTCTGCTGAATGTGTTTGGTTGCTTTCATTGCGTTTACGATTAAGAACTGGTAAAAGAATAAAGCAGATCAATCCGCCTAGTAAGATCACGAGTGTTTGAGCTATCCACAAGATCCATCCGAACGTAAAGCCGGTGATCTGTGAAAGACCATACAGCATCAATATCTCCTGTACAATAAACTGGTAAGCACCAATGCCACCCTGTGTAGCAATCATTCCAATACTGCCAAATGAAAGAATAGAGAATGCTTCACGTGTACCTAAGTGCGACACTTCTTCCATAGCATAAAAACCAACACGGCTGCTAAGGAAATATAAAGTCCAGATAAGAACCGTATGAAAAAGAAACACACGACGTTTCTTAATAAAACGTACACTGTTTAACCCGTGCCAGATGCCCTTGATCACATTCTTGATTCTCTCAATGATGCGGATGTGTGCAAAACGGCTAAGTATCCAATAACATACAAGTATAAAAGAAGCAGCTATGCCCACAAACATTCCTACACGGAGCCATGAAAATTCACTGCCTTTTCCTTTAAAAATACTTTGCAGCATATCTAATGCATAGCTTCCAACAGTATCGATCTGCAACAGGATTGTGATCACGAAAGCCGTGATCAAACAAACAAGATCAATTGCCCGTTCAGCTACAATAGTACCAACAAGTTTATCAGGAGCTACTTTTTCGTAACGTGCAAGCAATGTACACTTCAACACTTCTCCCAAGCGAGGGAAAGCCAGGTTTGCCAGGTAACCGATCATAACTGCGTTAAACACATTAAAAGTGCCGGGCTTATAACCAAGTGGCTCCATTAATATTTTCCAACGGAGGGCACGCACATAATGGCTAAGCAGCAGCATCGCAAATACAGGAACAAAAAGCCAGTAGTTTGCCTGCTTCAGCGAAACTCGGATTTGCGCCCAACCTTTATCATCAATGCCACGGGCCATCCACCACACAAGAAACAATCCAAGCCCAAGGAAAAATAAGAACTGTACAACAAGGATGATTCTTTTCTTGAGCATAATGTGTATTGGCCTGTCTAAAGTTTATTTGATTCTTTTGGAAACACAACCCATGGAGTGAAGCTTTTAGCTTTTTCAAAATCCATGGTGGCGTAAGATATGATAATTACCACATCTCCAACAGAACCCTGGCGTGCTGCAGGACCGTTAAGACAACAAACACCGCTTCCACGTTTACCTTTTATGAGATAAGTTTCTAAACGGTTACCGTTGTTTACATTCACCACCTGAATTTTTTCATATTCAATCATATTGGCTGCATCCATCAGGTCTTCATCTAAAGTAAGACTGCCGACATAATGAAGATTAGCTTCCGTAATCGTAAGCCGATGAATTTTCGACTTTAATACTTCAATTTCCATTTGGCAAATTTATAAGGAAAGTTTTGAATGCATTGATCATGCATTTAATTGCATATTATCAATAAGCCTCACTTCGCCAATATAAGCTGCAATTAATGCAACTACGGGATCTGTGCCGTTCCAGTAATCAACCAATGCAAGCGTATCTGCATCCGCCAATTCGGTATAATCAACTCTGAAACCTGTCGCAGTGAGAAAGGCGTTTGCCTCGTCTTTTATTTTTTGCAATGAACCCGGTTGCAACTGCTTTTTCATTTGATGAAGCGCTTGCGAAATAGCCACGGCTGTTTGCCTGTCCTCTTTTGTTAACCGCATATTTCGGCTGCTCATGGCCAGTCCATCGGTTTCACGAAGGGTAGGAGCAATATGAAGTTTGGTGGGTATGAGCTTCGTATTTATAAGATGATTGATGACCATGCATTGCTGGTAATCCTTCTGACCCATAAATAAGTCATCGGCTTTTACAATATCCAACAACCGATGCATTACCTGGCAAACCCCCTGGAAATGGCCCGGACGATATTTGCCCTCAAGCACTGTTTCCAAAAAGCCGAGATCGTAATGGGGCTGATCATTTGTTCCGTTCGGGTAAATCTCTTTAACCGGAGGTAGAAAGAGCACATCAACATCAGCCTTCAATAAAAGCTCAATATCTGTACTGATCGTAACCGGGTATTTTTCAAAATCTTTCGGATCGTTGAACTGTGTGGGGTTCACAAAAATGCTGCAAATAGTTAAGTCAGTAGCTTTTTTGCTTTCTTCCATCAATGACAAATGACCCTGATGCAAAGCTCCCATGGTCGGTACAAAACCCGTTGTCAAGCCTTTTTGTCTTTGGCGGCGGAGGTATTTCTGTAAATGCTGAACGGTATGAAAAATGAGCATGAATGTTGTTTTTTAAGGGCAAAACTTGTGAAATACAAGGCTTTTGCCTAAAATCCACTACCTTTGCACACCTTATTTAACAGGTAACGATTCTTTAACAATCAGTAATGGTAGCAGCAAAGAAAAGAATTTTATTTATTGCCAGTGAAATGTCGCCGTATCTGGAGGAAACAGATTTTTCTTCAATTGTCAATCAGCTGGCGATCAAAGCAAATGATAGTGGTTTCGAAATACGTTGCATAATGCCCCGTTTCGGTGTCATTAATGAACGTCGTCACCGTTTACACGAAGTGGTTAGGCTCAGTGGTATCAATGTTTCGGTTGACAATGATGATTATCCGCTCCAGATCAAAGTTGCTTCTTTGCCCAATGCACGTTTGCAGGTTTATTTCCTTGAGAACGAAGATTTTTTCAAACGCAAGTTCATTTATCATGATGAAAATGAAAAGTGGTTTGACGATAATGATCTGCGTACGATCTTCTTCTGCAAAGGAGCTCTTGAAACAGTAAAAAAATTCGGCTGGCCGCCAGACATTATTCATTGCAGTGGCTGGATGACTGGTTTGATTCCTATGTATCTGCAAACAGCGTACAAGAAAGAACCGGTTTTTGGGAACAGCAAACTCATTTACACTGTTGGTCAAAATACATTTAAGGAAAAACTTGGTGCTAAGTTTTTGAAGCTTGCGAATATTCATGCAAGTATTAAAGACAAAGACCTTGAACCTTATAAAGATGCGAATAACACAGCCATGTTCCGTGGTGGTGCAACGTATGCTGATGCGATTACATTTGGTGCCGAAAAGGTTGACAAAAAATTATTGGAAGAGTTCAACAAAGTGAGAGGCAAGAAAGTATTACCTTTTAAACCAGATGGTGATTTAACAGACTATTTACAACTATATACCGACCTTTCGTCGAAATAATATTGTCATCATTCTATGAGTTTTCTCACACCGGAAATGCGCAGTAAGAGTTCCTTTTTATTTTTCCCTTTAGTTATTGCAATCCTTATCAGCAGTTGTACGAAATTAGAGCGTACAACTTTAGGAGGTGATCTGTTACCTAGTACTGATCGTTTGGTAACCAATACAATTATACTTCCGGTTACAACTACCAATTATCTTGAGATCGATTCAACATTCAGTGGCAAGGCTGATCAGCATTTGTTAGGTTATATCAACGATCCGATGTTTGGTACAACTACTGCTTCAATGTATTTGCAGTTGCTGCCAACACTTTATCCTTTTACCTATGCGGTATCAAAAGATAGTTTGTTTCTTGACTCATGTGTACTCTCGTTATCTTTCTCTGGTTCTTATGGTGATACATCAGCTGTTTCAAAAGTGAATGTTTACAAGATCAGCGATCCAACGTTTAAAGCAAATAAATTATACCGCTTAACGGACGCACCTAATTTTTCTACTGGAGATTTTCTTGGATCAACCTCTGTTTCTGTAAGAGACATCAGGAGACCTTACCGTGCAGCATATAAAGCGGATAGCGTAGTGAATCAATTACGTATTCGTTTGAGTGATGCTTTTGGTCGGTTGTTATTGGACCAGAACAATGTAAACGGGGCTTTCCAGAACGATACAACTTTTAAGAACTTCCTCAACGGTTTTGCTATTGTTGCTGATTCTGTTACCAGCGGAAATGTCATCAACTACTTTCAGCTTACGGGTGAAACAACAAGGTTAAATCTGTATTACAGACAAACGAATAAGGAAGGCAAAATTGATACAACTGTTGCTCGTTTTACGTTCGTGAATGATACAATCCGTAGTGCTAATGCCAACAAAATACATCGCAATTATGCCGGCAGCACTGCACAGCCTGTAATAGCGGCGGGTGTGCCATCGAGCCTTGTGTATGTTCAAACAGCTCCCGGTACTGCAGTTCGGGTATCGATTCCTGGTCTTGACACCTTAACAAACCGTCCTTATATTATCCACCGTGCAGAGTTGGTTGCACAGCAGGTTTATCAAGGGCCGTTGACTCTTGAAAATATGTTTATGCCGCCTTTCCTGCATATGTCAAGTTTCTCAGCATCTGGTTCTGTAGAGCCGATCCCATTCGATCAGCAATACTATATGACGCTCGGCACTAGCGCTGGTTCGTTCCTAAATCAGCAATTGGATACGATATACACTTTCGATTATGATTATGCAGGCGGTGGAACTAATTTTATAAGGGATGCATCTAACAATCTTATCTCTGAATATCGTTTGAACATGACCAGCTATATTCAGAACCTGGTCAATAATAAAACAACAAGACGAGACTTTAAACTTTCGGCTCCATACGTCGTTCATTTCACTGCAAAAAAAGCAAGTGCTACGTCTCTTAACCCGTTAGCTTACGGTCGTGTGCAACTTGGTGGGGGCTCACATCCTACACAAAAAATGTATGTGCGTATCTATTACTCCAAGCAGTAAGTTTTGAATTGTTTCACGGCTTATCTTTGCGCCTTTCCGAACTAAAAATAACGGAACATCTAAACTCATTATTATGCCTTACTTATTTACATCTGAATCAGTTTCTGAAGGTCATCCTGATAAAGTAGCTGACCAAATCAGTGATGCACTCATTGATAATTTTCTTGCATTTGATGCCCAATCAAAAGTAGCCTGCGAAACATTGGTTACTACCGGCCAGGTTGTTTTGGCTGGTGAAGTACGTTCAAAGGCTTACCTCGATGTGCAGGAAATTGCCCGTGGTGTAATTAAGAAGATCGGCTATACAAAGAGTGAATATATGTTTGAAGCAAACTCATGTGGTGTGTTGAGCGCCATCCATGAGCAGAGTGCCGACATTAACCAAGGTGTTGACCGCAAGAAAAAAGAAGAGCAGGGTGCCGGTGACCAAGGAATGATGTTTGGTTATGCTACCAACGAAACGGAACATTATATGCCATTGGCATTGGATCTTGCACATAACCTCTTGATCGAATTAGCAGCTATCCGTCGTGAGAAGAATTCAAAAATGCCTTACCTGCGTCCCGATGCAAAGAGCCAGGTCACGTTGGAATATGATGATAACAACCAGCCGGTTCGTATCGATGCGATCGTTATCTCTACTCAGCACGATGATTTTGATGCTGAAGCCAAAATGTTGGCAAAGATCAAAGCTGATGTGATCAACATCCTGATCCCACGTATCAAATCAAAGTACAAGAAATATGCGAAGTTGTTTAACAACGATATTAAATACCACATCAACCCAACAGGTAAGTTCGTAATTGGCGGCCCTCATGGTGACACAGGTTTGACAGGTCGTAAGATCATTGTTGATACTTATGGTGGTAAAGGTGCTCACGGTGGTGGTGCTTTCAGTGGTAAAGATCCTTCTAAAGTAGATCGTTCAGCTGCTTACGCTACACGTCACATTGCAAAGAACTTAGTTGCTGCCGGTTTGTGTAGTGAAGTGTTGGTACAGGTTTCTTATGCAATTGGTGTTGCAAAACCAACTTCAATTAACGTAAATACATACGGTACTGCCAAGGTTGATTTGAGTGATGGTGCTATTGCAAAGATCGTTGAAGGTATCTTCGATATGCGTCCTTACTTTATCGAACAACGTTTGAAATTACGTAACCCTATTTACAGTGAAACTGCTGCTTATGGTCACATGGGTCGTGTTCCTGAAGTGGTTGAAAAAACATTCAAGAGCCCCGATGGTAAAGTGAAAAAAGTAAAAGTGGAACTGTTTACCTGGGAAAAATTAGATTACGTATCGAAAGTGAAAAAAGCTTTCGGTTTAAAATAACCCAAACAAAACCATCAATGTGGTTCAACCCATAAACCGAAAGGTTTGTGGGTTTCTTTTTTATGTTTCTTTGCAGCGTGAAACAGTTCCGTCAAAAACAGCAACGTCCCAAGAAATCGTCATTAGTGATCGGTCGTATTCCTGTGCTTGAAGCATTGCAGGAAGGCAAACAGCTCGATCGTATTTACATGCAGAATACGTTGCACGGCGATGTTGCAGAAGAAATTCAAAAGCTCGCTTTTAAACAACAGGTGCCGGTAAACAAAGTGCCGGTTGAAAAACTAAATAGTTTTAATGTGAGCGATCACCAGGGATGCATTGCTCAACTTTCAAAGATCCGCTATCAGGATCTGCAACAGGTAATTGATTGGGTGGTAGCAAAAGGCGAAGTGCCGATGTTTGTGATTCTTGATGGTGTTACTGATATCCGGAATATCGGCGGTATTGCACGCACTGCATTATGTTGTGGTGCTCAAGCTATCATCATACCTGACAAAGGAGTAGGGGCATTGAATGAAGATGCAATTCTTACAAGTGCGGGTGCTTTAGAATTGATTTCTGTTTGCAGAGTGAACAGTTTAATGAAAGCCGTTGATGATCTTCATCTCAATGGCATTCGTGTATTAGCCAGTGAAATGACTGCAAAAAAAAGTATTTACTATTGCGATTTTAAAGAACCTTGTGCCATTGTAATGGGAGGAGAAGAGAAAGGTGTTTTTCCCGGCTTGATGAAAATATGCGATGAAACTTTCAAAATCCCCATGAAAGGAGATTTTGAAAGTTTGAATGTAGGTGTAGCAACGGCCATGATATTATACGAAGCAATGAAGCAACGGGGGTAATATCAAAAATCTACCTGGTAACTCAACACGGGAACAATGCCTGATTGTTGCTTGAATGTCCATTGATTGGTTGTGGGATCATATCTTCTGCCTAACGGATCTATATTTTTTTGTGCAAACAGGTTTTGAATATCTAGCGCTAATTGCCAGCTGATCTTCTTTTTATCTTTCCGAAGTGAGATACGTCCATCGATACGGAAATAGGCATCTGTATATTCAGAATAAGGTCTTGTTTCATCAAGCACAGGTTGCCTTGTACTTCCGTTTTGTATCGTAGCAAGAGGAGAGAGTGGAACGCCGCCATTGTACAACATTTTCCAGCCTGCCTGCAACACCTTATTCTTTTTCAGTTTCCATTCTTTTGCACCGACCCATGATGCACTTGTGCGTGAGTTAAACCTGGTGTTGTATGATTTCCCATCCAATGGAATAAACTTTGAATCAAACACTGAGAATGATGCGATCATGAATAAACCTTTCGAGAAGAATTTTTCCAATGAAATATCAACACCGGTGTTTGTTCCTTTTCCTTTACTTACCAATGCTTCATTGGCGTAACCTTCCATTTCATTCAATATCCAGTAGGTTCTGTTAACATTGTCTACAACTGGTATTTGTAACAGCTGTTGGCGATAAGCCTCTATATGAAAGCGCCACTTCTTTCCAAGCATTTGATCAAATGCAAGGATGTAATGATGTGATCGCATCATCTTCAGGTCCTTATTTGGAAAAGAAGATCCTGACTGAAAGAAATATGAACCTAATGGAAGAAGTTTACTGTGCAATCCATAAGCAACAGTGAGATTGGTCTTTGCAGAGAAACGATATTGTATAGAAAGCCGTGGGTCAACAACAAACTGTTTGTTCAACGCAAAGTACATGGTATGTACACCGGGATTGATCAGTATCCGGTTGTTTGGTTTTATTCCGAATTGAAGATATGGTTGCAACAGCCAGCTGTTACCTTCGCCCATGATCACGTTTGGTTTAAACGAGTTGTTTGAATAGTTCCATTCGCCTTTATTAAACTTGTAATCCAACAGGCTTGCATACATACCAGCTTTAAAATTAACAACTGTATTTATTTTGTGATTAAATGAAACCGTTGCAGAAACACGGTTATTGTTATACAACTCATCATTCACTTTTGTAGCAACCTGTTGTTTTGTAAGTGTATCATCAACCCATTTGATCTGTTGGCCCATTACTGCAATGGAGGTTTTAATAAATGATTTTGTGTTGAGTTTAATGGTTTGTCCAAAACCAATTGCTCCCATTAATGTGCTGTTTTCATAAACTGCATAATCATCATATTGTTTCCAATCAGCAGTATCTTCTACAGCAAGAAATGTTTCTTTGCTATAGCCGCCCATTCCCCAGATATTTGTTTGCACAGTATTTTTCTTGTTATTGAATGCAAAATTGAAAGAGACATCCTGGAACTTATTCCGCTCACGCTCATCAACGAGGTTAATACCAAATGCATTTAATATATCAAGAAATGAATAGCGATAGTTCACCAGATAGGAGCTTCTTCCTTTTTGAATTGGCCCTTCAGTTGAAAACTCAAGACCGATCATACCTGCTTTAAATGTATGTTCTGCTTTTTGCTGATTGCCTTTGCGAAAGTGAACATCAAAAGCGCCGCTTAACACATCACCATATTCAGCTGCTAGTGCGCCTGTATAAAAATCTGAATGGTCCAGAACACTTAAGCTGAATATAGTAATGCCTCCACCACTGCTTCCTCTACGGGCAAAGTGATTTGGGTTTGGAATATCCAAACCTTCCAACCGCCAGTTCATACCAACAGGATTATTTCCACGAATGATGATATCGTTTCTGCTGTCCCGGCTAGGTTGCACGCCGGGAAAACCCATCGCCATCCGACCAGGATCATTGGCGCTCGCAGCAAAACGTTGTGTCTCTTCCGCAGAAAAAGAACGGCCACTCACGAGTGCATATTTATTGACAGGTAATTTTGGGTTTCGGGTGCCCGTGATCGTTATTTGTCCCAGGCTTTTCTTTTCTTCAATAAGTGTGATCTGCAAATCAGTTTCTTTAGCAGAGTTGAGAATAAAATAATCGGATAGAAAGATCTGGTACCCTACAAAGCTTACTTGTACACGTTGGCGGCCAACCGGTATTGCCTGTAATGCAAAATTTCCTGAGGTATCTGTCATGGCTGTAAAGAGTGTGCCTTCAATTGTAACAGTAGCGCCTTTAACTGGAGATTGGCTTTCAGCATCAACCACACGGCCCCGTATGGTTTGAGTTGGAGTTGTAACCTGCGCCTTTACTTCTGGTTTTATCCATACGGCTGTAAGAATGAGTAAATGTGAGAGTCGCATAGTAATCTTGTTTAGTTGGTGATAGTAGTAGTGCTTCGGTTAACAGAAAAATTCAAAGAGTACGGGAACAGTTATTTTGATCTGATCCGTTCGTTTCGAACGTTTCATGAATAGAACAAGGATCCAGTTCCAGAATCGATCGCTCAAACTCTGCTTTGGTGAAACCGGGGGAGTTGAGTCTTCTCCGGCCTCTTTGCGTTGTTCTTCTTCAAGGATGTATTTGTAATCGCCTTTGTTTGGATTGAAGTTGTGTTCCATGTAATAATACTTTGTTTTAATTTTATTTGCCAATCATCCAGCCAATCTTTAATGAATAGTAGTCAAAACGGTTGGAGTAATCCTTTGCATCTTCACCTGGAGTTAAGTTTAATAATCCCATGTTATAATTTGCAGAAACAAAGAATCCGTTTTTCATCATATAGCCAACTAAGACGTTTGCGCCAACATCAAAAGGGCGTAAATCATCTTCATCAGAATTGCCAAAATTTACCTTTCTGTTCTCCGGCGCCTCTCCGGTTACGTTTAATTTACTTCTTCCACTTATTGCGTATGATAATGTTGGACCAGCTCCCAAAAAGAAATTGCCCTTTTCGCCGTTCGTGTTGTAAAGAATAGGTAGCTGTAACTCGAGACAATTTAATCTGCCACTCCAGTTAATGGTAATAGTTTCACCACCTAGTGATTCATAACTATCTGTTTCCTTTGCACCTTTTTGCACAAAATTTAATCCAGGTGCAAATGAAAAGTTTTTGCCAACAGGCACTGCTGCTACAACTCCAATATTCAAACCTGTCATGGGATCGTATGATTCGGTTTTATTTTCTTCCTTGTCTTTTGAAACAGCATTCGAAACTGAGATGCCGGCATTGAAGCCGAATTTTACTTGTGAAGAAGCTTTGAACAAGCTGAATGACAATACTGCGGTAATGAATAGAATCTTTTTCATTGTTTTGGTTTTAGATTGTTATCAATGATTTGTCCATTCAAACCTACTCCAGGCCAAAAGCGATTCCTAATTGATTGATACGGTCGATCGTTTTCATTTGGGACGTATACCACAAACAGGGTACTTCATCTTCTTATTGACTTTGAAAAATGCTGACGATGATCTTGATAAAATACATTTCATGCAGGATATGCTTAAACTCATAAAGTGATTTGCATTTTTTGCAATCTTATTTCGGATTTTTTTTGTGTATTGAGGATTGTAAATGCTACCACATCTATTAAAACAACTTTCTGCTTAGTTCAGCAATTCCGCAGGTATACGCTTGTTCATTTCATTGAACCATAATTTGGGAATCAAGGCCATCAGCATCATGGTTGAGTAAGCGGCAGGTAGTTCCGGAGACTCCTCATGATGTACCAGCGTTTCATAACTGTGTGATGGATGAAGATGATGGTCAGCATGTTTATCTAGCTGAAAAAGATTGAAACCAGCTTTTGCATGTGTATTACCCCAAGCATGCTTTTCAGTAATACGTTCATACTTGTGATCGTCTTTTTTCTTGCGTAATAAACCGTAGTGCTGCAGGTAGTCGGCAAGATGTAGAATCACGATGGCAACACAACTTTGGAGGATGAACAATAATGCAGCCGAAACGCTAACTGTACTTACCAATAATGAGTAGAATAACGTTCTTATGAAAAGGTGCTGTAACATTTTATTCTGCCAATGCAAAAAATGTATATTCTTTTTCCTTAATCGTGCTTGTTCAATTTTCCATGCATTGATGAATGTTGCATAAATTGATCTTGGCAAAAACATATAAAACGATTCGTTCACTTTCGCCGTATGTGGGTCTGCGTCTGTACAGGCATATACATGATGTCCCTTTACATGCTCAGAGCCATAATGTAGATAATTGTTTTGCAGTAACAACAGCCAGGCCGCAACTTTTTCCGGCATCGTATGCTTGTGCACAAATTCATGTGCCAGGGTGAAGCCTAAAACTCCGTTGATAATACCAAGTGAAATGGCAATTCCTGCAAACTCAATTGATTTAAGCGAATCAGAATGCCAAAGAAAAAATAACGTTGAGAACAACAGCACAGGTACAAACAGGAGAGGGGTTATTCTGTAAAATAATTTATGGTCATATTGTTTAAAGTCATCTTCAATGTCCCTGTTATTTTTTTGAAAAAGACATATCATGGGATGAATAACAAAGCAAAGAACGACAATGCTAAAATTCCAGTATGTTCCCGCTGTCCAACCGGCAAACAAAGCAGCTGGTAAGATCATGTATCGGAAAAAAATAAAAGGATTCATATCAGTTCAATTGAAAAGTGACTTGAGAAAAAGTTTTGCAACCGGTTAATTTAAGTTGTTGCAACTGGTATTTCAGATCTGAGTGAAGAACTGAGAAAAGTTTTCGTTGGCAAAAAGGACAATTGTGGGCATCTCCATCCATATCAACATAGAGGTAATCGGCGCCGCCACCCGAGCATCCAATTTTTCGTCCATAATAGCCCGGGTATGCAATTATTGGATAGCTGTTGTATTCATTATTAAAATTAATTCGTTCGAAAAATTCGTTCAACACACTAAAGTGTTCATTATTCAACTCCACTGATTTTCCGGAATAGTGACCAACAGCTTTTGGCTCAAGTATTTGTATAAACGAAGCGCCACTTTCCTTTGCAAGTTTTGCATAAGCATACAAGTTATCACGACTTATGAAGTCTTTTGTTGCACAAAGTGAAAAACAAACAGTTAAACCTGCTTGCTTTGCAAGTGATGCGGCACTTATTGCTTTTGCAAATGCATTGTTTACACCTCTGAACCGATCATGATGTTCAGGAATATGATGATCTAGACTGATGGTAATTCCAGTGAGCCCTGCCGCATAAAGTTGTTTTGCTTTTTCATAAGTGAGACTATAGCCTGTGGTGTATATCCAGTAATTAATTCCCTTTGGCGACTGCTGTAACATAAACAGTAAATCAGCAAAACGATTAAGTGGTTCTCCGCCGGTTATTTGTATTTGTGAAACGCCTAGTTCATAGAAACGTTTAACGATTGTAATGAGATCATGTTTGGATAGTACTTCTGGCTTATTTAAATGTTCCCACTCATAGCAATGCTCACATTTAAAGCCACATTTTTTTGTGATGCCTAAAATAATAGTATGTAAAGTTGGCGACATAGGGTCGTCCATACGGGTGAGTTGTCGTTCAATATATCTGTTAAAGGTTGCAGAAGGCCATGCCGGTATATTGTAGCCTGCGTAAAACTTAAGCCCGTTTCGTACAAATTTTTGAAGAGTATACCCGTTGCGGTAATTGTTACGCAATGCTTTTAGCTGCTTTATTTTTTTGAATGCTAACCGGAGGTTTTGGTATTTTTTTATTGCTGTAATTAGTATTGTTAACCACATCAGGAAACGAACTACCTGCTGTGCTATTCCCGTTACAGTAATTCTTTTGACTGAAGCAGTTTTGCGGTACTTATCCGCAGCGTAGCCCACCTTAGGTGAAGTACGTACTGTTAAGTTGATATTGCCGTGCATAGCGATTGTTTCAAATGTGATTAATGTAATGATGCAAATGAATTGGCCGAATGTTGCTTTGCCTTTTTATACAATCGTAAACCATATGCAGGGAACGTTCCGTCTCTCTTGAATTGACGTAGAAATGCGAAATCGGGTTTGTTTTTAAAATCCCGTATATGTTCATAGTAGCCTTTGGCTTCAAGCACATAGCTACGCTCCATATTTTTCTTCGGCAGATTTGAGTTACGAAAGGAAATGGTAGTAACATTACCTATTTGAGGCTGCTCCAGGTAAATGTTATCTTCAGTTGCTATAGCGGTTCTGACATTTCTATTGAGTTCATCAATTGCAGACTCAGGACTCAACACTTCAACGGTCATCATATCATTCGATGAATAGTCAATGGCAGCATAATCTATTTCCCAAAACATAAAACCACTGCTAAGTTTTATTGCTACTTCCTCAGTAGTTGAATTTGTTAAATCAAGTTCAATTACAGATTCCCTGAATTCAAGTGGGCCAACTGTAGTGAGTGTATTCTGTTTTATCCAGCCACTTTCAGAACCAACACTGACTGTGAGTGGAATATTTTGCGCAGTCACCCACTTCTTTAATTCGCCGGCAGTTTTATTTTTTTGCTTTGCTACAAAACTGCTGTAGTAAGTGCCCATGTTCATGGCCAACTCCCCATATAATAGATCAAGGAAATAGGTGTTTTTCAATCGAAGCAGGAGCTTCGCCTGCTTTGTATGCAATGGCCTTTTAAAACGCAGCGTAATTTCATTGATAGCATCTTTACCGCTGCTGTCGTCCATGTAAAGTAATTTGTTGTCGCCTGATTTTGAAACATAGGATAATACATCCTTATGGTTAAGCGTAGCTTTAATTGGTTGATGAGGCTGTGCAATACTGTGGAGTTTACCCTTTTCGTCCACAACTACTTTTGTATTTTTTGGATGATCAATTATCCAAAGCTTTACGAGATCGGTGTATTGTTTTTCTTTCAATTCATTGCTGATTTTTACCTGTAATGTGCCGTCTTCTTTGTTTGCCATATTTAGCATCAGGTAGTCTTTACGACTGAGTTGTGGGTAAATGGCGCCACCATAAATTTCACCCTGCAGCGTAAAGTCATTTCCATTGTAAGCACTTACAAAGGGGCACGATGATTTCAAGGCAAGAATAAGTATAGATGTAACCAATGCTGCACCTGCTACTGTTGCAATTGTACCAATTACATAACTATTAGTGGTCCTTTTTTTATCGTGTTGTATTACTTCAATTTTTTGGATCTGTGAAAGATCTAATGTGTATGGTCCGGTTGCAACAGACGTTTTATCAGCACTATAAAAATGTATTTCATTAATGATTGCACTTTGAGTACTGATTGATGGCTTGTACCTTCTGTTAGAATTTTTTGGTTGTGTGAGATAAAAAAGATGGTCGGCTGGCAATGTATCCAATACACAGCTTGCAGATTTATTATCAGCATTAAGTTTTAGATCTTTTATATAAAAACTCCTTGTACCTGTTCTGAGAATAAAATGACGTTTCAGTTTTTGCAAACTGTCCAGGCTTGAATAAGTTGCAGTTTCTGATTCGTTCTTCAGCGTTATCACTTTGTAGTAATTACAAGCCGTAATAATGAGTATGCAAAGTGTAAGCAAACTCAATGATTGTGTAAGTTTCGATTTCATACAAAAGATTTTTAGGGAATAAAAAAATGTGCTGCTTAATACTGTTAGAAAACGTAGCCAAGGGAAAAACCAAGATTGCTGTTCTTTAAATTGGCATTGCCATTACCGCTGATATTGATTAGTCCATGCGTATAGTTTAGTTCTAAAGTAAATCCGATTGGGAATTGATACCCTGTAAGAAGATTAATGCCGAGGTCAAATGATTTAGCGGGACTGTACGCCGGACCATTATCATTAATAGTTATTGCCGGGGAAGGACCACCTCCTGCAAAGAACTGCCCTGCTTTTGTAGCTTTTCTATAGGTAACATTAAGTGGAAGTTCTACGTAAAACATGTTCAGTGAATAACTATACTCATAGTAATCGGGTGAGTTGGCAGGCTGGCTGCGTTTTTCTTTGGCGCCTTTTAATGTCAACACCATTTCAGGTATGAACAGGCCGTTCTCTCCAATCGGAACAAATAATCTTAGTCCACTAAACACTGAAGCTCTGCTGTTGTAAGAAAACGTTCCGCCGTATTCATCAGTAACAGAACCGCTGATGTTAGCTAATCCAAACCCGCCCTTAAGTCCAAAAGAAACTTTAGAGGGTGATTCTTGAGTAAAACCGGGTTGATAAACAGATAGACAAAGGATCAACAAAAAGAGATGTTTTACAGCATCACATAAAATTGATCGTTGCATGGTTGGTGGTTTTAAGTGTTGAATAATAAAAAAACCAATTGTGTAAAGTGTGCATTCAAAGGCTCTTAATTCAAGCTTAGTATTAATGGGGTTCTGAGATTAAAGTGCACTGATGAAGATGATAAGTTTCAGTTTAGAGAGTCAAACGTACTTTTTGCTACTTCTAAATGCTAATTGATTTGTGCTGCCGAATTCCCTGTAGTTGGGGTTATTACCGAAAAGTGGTAGAATGTAGTGATCATCCCTCTTGCGGTTTGCAAAAAATCTGATTACCTTACTATTAATAATTAATTTCTGCAAATCACGGATCGCTCAATTGCAGAAAAACCCAAAAACCAGAGATATGGACACGAATCACCCACAGGTACTGTTATTCCAGTACATCAAAACGTCATTGCCATCTCATATTTCATTGGTAGACCAGGTTGCTGATCTGCTCAATATCAGCAACGATAGTGCATACCGTCGTATTCGTGGGGAAAAAGAGGTTTCGCTATCTGAACTTAAAACGCTCAGCCATCATTTCAAAATATCAATTGACCAGGTTTTGCAATTGCAAAACGAATTAGTTGTTTTCCGAGCACCCGAAATAAATGAAGAAAAGCATTCATTTCAGGATTACCTTAAATCTATGCTTGAGTACATGAAGTACTTCAATACGTTTGCCAACAGGAAAATGCATTATTTCTGTAAAGACATTACGTTTTATCATTTTTATCTCTATCCTGAAATTGCGGCTTTCAAAACTTTTTTTTGGAGTAAGACAGTTAAGGATATGCCGGAGTATAAAGGCAAATTGTTTTCACTTGAAGAGTTCCCGTTACTTGATTGCTTTCATCTTGGGCAGGAAATTATCCGTGAGTATAATAAAATTCCGTCACTGGAATTATGGAATGCTGAGAGTATAAACAGTACACTGAGTCAATTGCGGTATTACAAGGAAGGAGGCTATTTTAAACATCCTGAAGATCTAAATATAGTAATCGATTCTTTCCAGAAATGTCTTGATCATATTGAGCTGGAAGTTGAAAAAGGAATCAAGTTTATGCCCGGCGATCCTGATATCGTATACCGGGCGCCACTTCAGTTTTATGTAAACGAAGTGATCATAGGCAGTAATACCATTCTCCTGGAGCTAAATGAGGAGAAACTTTCTTTTGTAACGTACAATGTGCTGAGTTATCTCATTACAAAAGATCCCCGCTTTAATGAAAAAGCATTCGCTAACTTCTTTACGCTGGTTAGTCGCTCTTCACAAATCAGTGCAACGGGAGAGAAAGACCGTAACCGTTTCTTTAATGCTATGCGGGAGAAGGTGAATGCATTAAAGGTTTAATACCATTCTCTTCGCTTAATTTTGTGCCAGCTATGGCGCAACAATCCATTAAACTAGTTGAATGTCCTCGTGATGCCATGCAGGGTTGGAAGACGTTCATACCTACTGAGCAGAAAATCAGGTATCTTAATGCGTTACTTGAAGTTGGTTTTGATACAATCGACTTTGGCAGTTTTGTTTCGCCGAAAGCCATCCCTCAAATGGCCGATACAAGCCAGGTAATACCTAAACTTAAATTAGCAGAGTCTAGATCGAAATTATTGGCAATCATTGCAAATGAACGTGGGGCAGAAGATGCAGTTTTGTTTGACGAGATCGGTTATCTTGGGTTTCCTTTTTCAGTTTCAGAAACATTTCAACAGCGGAATACCAATAGCTCGATCAATGAATCATTCAAAAGGGTAGAGGCTATCCAGGAACTTTGTATAAAAAACAAAAAGCAATTGGTTGTTTATCTGTCCATGGGTTTTGGTAATCCTTATGGTGATCCATGGACGGAAGAAATTGTTTTTGCCTATGCGGAACAGCTGGTTGAGTTGGGTATTGAAACAATTTCACTTGCTGATACGGTTGGCTTGGCCACTGCTGAACAAGTGAAACGAATGACCGGCTATCTTGTAAAGCAATTGCCTGAAACAGAAATTGGAGTGCATCTTCATTCAACAAGTCTTAACTGGCGAGAGAAATTAGCCGCTGCACATGAGGCAGGTTGTAAGCGATTTGATGGCGCTTTAAAAGGAATTGGTGGCTGCCCAATGGCCGACGACGAGCTGGTGGGCAATATGGATACAGAAAAGATGATCGGATATTTTGAAGAAACAAACAGCCTGCAACTGAACATACAGGCCTTGCAAAAGAGCCTGCTGATAGCGGGTGAAATATTTAACTAATGAACCTGATTGCGAATATTGATATTAAGCCACTACCGGCGCCAATTACACACCAACACTCGGTTTTATTGATTGGGAGCTGTTTTACCGAGCATATCGGAAATAATCTAAGTGACTTGAAATTCAAAGTATTACAAAATCCAAGTGGCATTCTGTTTGAACCAATAAGTGTATGCCGCAATCTTGTTTCTTATATACAGGATAAAGAATATACCGGCAACGATCTGTTTCATTTTAACGAGCTTTGGCAAAGCTGGAGCCACCATAGTCAATTTTCACAACCAGACCAGGACCAAGCCTTGAAGCGAATAAATCAATCTCAACACACGGCTCATCATTTTCTGAAAAAAGCTGATTGGCTTATAATAACCCTTGGATCATCGTTCGTTTACAAGTTGGTGGATAATGGCCGTTTTGTAGCCAATTGCCATAAAGCTCCGGGGCAATGGTTTGATAAATATCTGATCCCAATTGATGAACAGGTGGCTGAACTGGATAATACGATCCACCAATTGTTTCATTTTAACCCCAAGCTTAATATCATTTTCACCATCAGTCCCGTGAGACATCTTCGGGACGGCGTGGTTGAGAATAACCGCAGCAAAGCCCGTTTGCTGGAAACCGTTCATCACCTGGTGAATAAGTTCGACCGGTTGTTTTATTTCCCGGCTTATGAACTGGTGATTGATGTGTTGCGTGATTACCGTTTCTATGATATTGATCTGGCGCATCCTAATTATGCGGCCACACAGTTTGTAATGGAAAAATTTTCTGATTATGCCTTCACCGAGCCCACAAAGCAATTGATCAAAGATATCCGCCAGTTAGTTACTGCACGAAATCATAAACCGTTTCATCCCACATCACAACTTCACAAACAGTTCCTGCAAAAGCACTATGAACTGGCAAAACGCCTGCAGGAGCAAAATTCACATCTCGATTTAGCCGTTGATCTTGAATACTTTAGAATATAATGTTTCGTATAATTAATATTATGTTAATCAGCCCACGGAACACGCAAAAGAAAAGGCCTGCGCACTCGTGGGAACTACGGTCTGTCCTACTTATATTTAAAGGAAACTAAAACCGCTTTATGGAAGTTAAAAAGCCGAAGTACCCTATTGTATTAATCGCATATCGACCATTGAAAAACATGGACGCTGTTATTAAGCGTGAAATTATCCATGATGAAATTGAGGAAGAAAATTTCAGAGATAGATATTCGCATAATGCTAAAATAAAAACAGAGCAGCCAAAATCCGAAGACTACAGCCACCTATCGAAATGGGAAATGATTACAAAAAATACTCCTAAATGGGTTTATATAGCTATAGGAGTTGCAGGAGGACAACTCGTAATAATGTTATTAAAAAAGATATTCCCAGCCCTGCAAGGATATATATAAACGGAGGTTCTTTTTTTATCATTCAGCAAAGCTGTTTCTATAAATAGAAACGCTTTGCTTTTTACGTCAGCCATATCGGGAACTACAACTACTCTGCACTATATTTAAGGGAAACTAAAGCGTAACTCAACATGAAAATGGACATTGCTCAATTAGACACCATCCTGCTTTACTTGAAGAATAAACATGAATACACCAAGTTTAAGACCATCCAAGAAGATAATCCAGAAATAGATTGCGATGCCGTAATAATTAAACTTGAAAAGGACGGCTATATAAATGCTGCTTTAGACATCGAAACTAGAAAGAGATGGAAAAAAGATTCCCTTACAGGAGGAATATATGACGTAAAAGAGGAAGTTGTTGGCGAAGATAAAAGTTACCGTTTGTCTTTTGAAGGCTTCACCTTCCTTGACAAACCCCATTTTCCACTAAAAAACAAACCATATAAATACACGAAGGGAATCGAAATTATTAAGACAATATATGCTGTTGCTAAAACAATCATAGCAATCTTATACGCCCTTATTATTATCTCGCTCATGTATTTGGCTATTGAATGGAAATCATTAATGCCGTAAAATACACAAGCCCTTGCGGGCTATTCCCTTTCAGATTTTCTTTTCCGTGTTCTGCCATCCGAAACGTCTTTGCCTTTGATAAACTTACAAATCCGTTTCCACTGGGCCACCTGATTAGACATAATATTAAGTTATCAGATGTGTCGCAAAACCGCAAATTCCAACCCGCCGTGGGAAGCAAAACGTAGCTATACTCAATCCTTGCCTTTACGTTTTGCTTCCCACGGCGGGAAGTCATAAGCTGCATAAAAACAAAAAGTCACCCACTAAGGGCGACAATCTTATAACTAACTTTTATGTTAATCAGCCCACGGAACACGCATTTAATATGAGCTTCTCTGTCGCTCTATAATAAACGTTACAATACTGTCTAGATCAACATCTGCCCTGTTCAAAGCATCCATGATCTCATCCCGGTTCACATTTGCAGCAAAGCTTTTTTCTTTCAATCGTTTTTTGACTCCTTTCAATTCCATGCCGGTATAACCTTCGGGCCTCATTAAACTGTATGCATGAATCAACCCGCTTAATTCATCAAACGCATACAGCATTTTGTCCATTTTTGTTTCGGGCTCAACACCAAAATGATTTGGTCCGTGACTCGCAACTGCCCGGATGATCTCCGGATCAATACTCCTTGCTTCCAGTTCTTCAATGATCTTTTTGCAATGCTCATCGGGCCATTGATCCCAATCCGCATCGTGTAACAAGCCGGCCATTTCCCAGCGCCATTGGTCAGCTTCTGATAAACCTTCTTTTTCCTGCGCCCAGCATTTCATGAGATGTCCAACCTGTTTCATGTGAAGTTGCAGGCGTTCATTTTTAACCCAGTCTGACAACAATACAAATGCTTCTTCCCGATCTAAAACATTGCCTTTGTTTCTCGGATCACCAAAGCTTGTGCGGTTCAATTTCAATGACATAGCATATTATTTCTGTTTATTAAATGTAATAAAAAAAGGCTGTCGCAAAACGACAGCCTTTAAGTTAAGAAAACACCTTGCTTATTGATTTAACGCCTGGTATTTTGCATCAAATTCTTTCTCTTTATCCTTGTTGCCGAGGAAACGATGAGCTTCAGTTAAAAGGTATAGAGTTGATTTGTATTCATTCTTTGTACGCTTGTCTTTTAACTGATCTGCAGTCATTGCCGTGTAAATGTTCAATGAATTATCAAGATGAGGAAGCGCTTCTTTCATACGATCTTCCATTTGCTTTTTCATCTCAGTTTTCTTTTGGGTATCAGCCGGAGTTGTTCCTTTGATCTTTTTCATTTCATCCTGCATGAAAGCAGCTTCATTGAAATAAGTTTTACCAAGGAGCAAATGAGCATCTGGCAGTTTGGGATCAAGTTCAATACAGTTCTTCAGAGTTGCAAGAATTTTACCAAAGTATTCGGGCTTTTGGTCTGCTGTTGCTTTTGAATCCATATACAGCCAGTTGAAGATCTCGGCTGCATAATCGTAACGCACCTCATAATCTTTTGGTTCGCCTGCAATAATGGTTTCATACTTTTTGAAGATATCCTGGGCACTTGCTCCGCTTTTACGCATTTTATCTAGCTCCAGACGATCGTAGTACATATCCTTTGGATAAAGCTTGCGCCCTGCTTCAGCATATTTTTTAGCTGCTTCAGCATCTTTCTTTTGATCGTAGTAATAAGTGAGATAACGGTACACCACATCATAACCTTCGCCGCCAATGTTGGCATCAGCTATTTTCTGAAAGAAAGAAACTACCTCTTCTTTATTTTCTAACTGCATTGCAGCTGCACCTGCATAGTAATACAAGATGGTATCAACTTCACTGAGTGCCCATTTATTTTTAAAGATGAAGCGACCAACTTTGTCGGCCTTTTTATAGCCATCCAAAGCTCCCTGGTAGTTACCACTATTGTAATGCTGATTAGCTTCCTTCTGCAGTTCCAGGTAATTTTCAAATACCGGGTACTGGCGGGTCATCATATATACTTCTGCCTGTTTTTGATCAAGCTCCATTGCTTTTTGATATGCATCGAACGATTGCATCCACGCATCAGGAACTGATGCTTTCAGAGTGGCATCTTTGGCGATCTGGCCATAAATTAATCCTTTGTAATACCAGGCTTCCCAGTTCTTTTGTTCTTTTTCATTCGCTAAAGCAAGATCAACTGCCTCTTTTGCTTTTGGCCAATCCTTTTTATCGTAGGCATTGCGGATCTTCTTTACATCCTGTGCAGAAAGACCCAGGCAAAACAGTACAGCAACCGCTGAGAAAAGAAATTTTTTCATCTCTTTATTTTTTGTGTTTATTGTTTTTTACTAATTGTCAGATGATTCAGGTGTTTCGTCGGTTGTTGTGTTCGTATCCAAGTTGTCAGATATGATGTTATCAGAATTATCAGATGCTTCCGGCAGTATTTCAGTTGCATCTACTACTTCTTCCTCTTCATCCAATCGGGTAATTGCTGCAATTTCATCACCATCATCAACCCGTATCAGTTTAACACCCTGTGTAGCACGTCCCTGTTCACTGATCTGGTTCACTTTCATTCGAATGGTGATGCCGCTCTTACAACTGATCATCAGATCTTCTTTCTCAGTTACTTCAAGCATACCAACCAACGGACCTGTTTTATCAGTAACATTAATTGTTTTTACACCTTTACCGCCTCTGTTGGTCATGCGGTATTCATCAACCGGTGTACGCTTGCCATATCCTTTTTCACTAACTACCAATACCGTTCTACTGGTATCATCCCTGTTTACACAAATCATACCAACCACTTCATCATTCTCATCATCCACTTCAATACCTGCTACACCAATCGCACCACGACCTGTTGGTCTTACTTTTTCTTCAGGGAAACGAATTGCACGACCACTCTTCACTGCCATCATGATCTCGCTGCTTCCATCGGTCATCTTCGCTTCAAGTAACTCATCACCTTCTACGATTGTGATGGCATTAACACCGGTTGCACGGCGTCTGCTAAAGTCTTCCAAAAGCGTCTTCTTGATAATGCCTTTTCTTGTACACAATACAATGTAATGATTCTTCACAAATTCTTCATCTTCGATATTGGCTACATCAATAATTGCTCTCACCTTATCATCAGGCGGCAATTGCATCAGGTTCTGAATTGCACGGCCCTTGCTTGTTTTATCGCCTTCAGGAATTTCATAACTCTTCAGCCAGTATACCCTTCCTTTTTCAGTAAAGAATAAAAGCGTGTGGTGAGTAGATGCAACAAAGAGATGTTCTACATAATCTTCTTCCCTTGTTTTACTACCCATGGCTCCCCTGCCACCTCTGCGTTGCTGACGGTATTCGTTAGCCGAAGTACGTTTGATATAACCATGATGTGAAATAGTGATCACCACATCTTCTTCTTTAATGAGGTCTTCAATACGCACTTCATTATCCAAGTAAGTGATCTCTGTTTTACGTTCGTCGCCAAACTTATCTTTTATTTCGAGTAACTCTGTTTTGATGAGTTCGAAACGCATGGTTTCGTTTGATAAGAGTTCGTTCAAATGATTGATCAGTTTCATTAACTCATCATATTCATTCTTGATCTTATCACGCTCCATGCCTGTTAAACGCTGGAGACGTAATTCAAGAATTGCTTTTGCTTGAATTTCATCCAAACCCCAGCCTGCATTGATCAGATTCTCTTTTGCAACATCAGGTGTTGCAGAACTGCGGATGAGTGCAATTACTTCATCAAGATGATCGAGTGCAATAAGATAACCTAATAAGATATGTGCTCTCTCCTGCGCCTTACGTAATTCAAATTTCGTACGACGCACAACAACCTCATGACGGAATTCAACAAACTCAGAAATAAGTTCTTTGAGATTAAGTGTTTTTGGCCGGCCTTTTACAATAGCAACATTGTTGATACCGTAAGATGTTTGGAGTTCGGTGAACTTGAACAGTTGATTAACGATCACGTTTGCAACAGCATCACGCTTCAAGTCAACAACAATACGTGTACCTTCTTTCTGGTTACTTTCATTGTTCACATGAACAATACCTTCGATCACTTTATTATTCACCAACTGACCGATCTTATCTGTTAATGCATCACGGTTTACCTGGTAAGGTACTTCTGTAATAATGATCTGTTCTCTTCCACTTGTTTTTGTTTCAATGGTTAGTTTACCACGCAACACAACACGTCCACGTCCAAAATGTGCACCGGCTTTAATGCCTTCCATTCCGTAAATAGTGCCTGCCGTTGGAAAGTCAGGAGCCTTTACATGCGTCATCAATTCATCAATGGTGATATCACGGTTATCAATAAACGCAATACAACCATCAATTACTTCACTGAGGTTATGCGGCATCATGTTAGTAGCCATACCAACAGCAATACCACTTGAACCATTCACCAATAATTGGGGAATACGTGTGGGAAGAACCGAAGGTTCTCTTTCTGAATCATCGAAGTTATTTTGAAAATCGACTGTTTCCTTGTCGATATCTCCCAGCATACTTTCAGTAAGACGTTCCATTCTTACCTCGGTATAACGCATGGCTGCAGGACCATCACCATCCTGGTTACCAAAGTTACCCTGTCCATCAACCAATGTATAACGCATGCTCCATTCCTGCGCCATACGTACCATAGCATCGTAAACAGATCCATCGCCATGAGGGTGATACTTACCCAGCACCTCACCCACCACTCTTGCACTTTTCTTGTAGGCCTTGTTGTATTGTAAACCCAATTCGTTCATGGCATATAAAATGCGGCGATGAACGGGTTTTAATCCATCTCTTACATCGGGCAACGCACGGCCAACGATCACTGACATCGAATAATCGATGTAAGCAGTTTTCATTTGCTCTTCGATATTTACGGGTATGATACGACCATTCCTATCCTGCCCGTTTTCCATTGTATTTTCTGTTTGATCCATAGCTTAAAATGTCGCTTAAATTGAAGCGGCCAAAGATACCGAAAAGCATACGGAACCCGACAGAAAAACAGCCTTTATTTTCACTGTTTTTCAACAATTTATTGCTGTTTGTGGATAAGAAAACCGGGGTGGTTTTTTAGCTGAGAAATCGGTTTAAAAAACGTTGGTAGGACAGCCCAAACTTGAGCGTCGTTTACCACCACTACGTCCACCACTTGAACGGCCTCCCGAACGGTCTCCGCCAGTAATTCGATAGGTGAAGGTCAAACCAAGAAAGTAGTAATTATCTTTAAATTCGGAACCGCCCCTTTTTTCGAGATCAACCGGGTATGGATCGATTGAATGACCAGGAACTTCTGGAGTACGAAAGGCCATTTCTACCGCTTTTGGTCCACGTGAAGCAAGCAACACGGCCTGATCAACATAAGAGCGACTGACATCATCCATATAATCTGTAAATGTTTTGCGATAGCCAAATTCTGCACCCACATCGATCCTGTCCGTAAGCACCATGCGAACACCCACACCTAAAGGAACTGTGAACTGAACTAAGCTATAAGGCTGACGATCGGGATAACCTGCTAACCCCTGTCCTTCCGTTGAAAGTGGTTTCAGGAAAACCTTATTGCCTGCCTGATCGTAAGCGTAAGGATTGTAATGGAAAGCTGCCAGTGCACCAAATACATAGGGTGAGAAAACTCTGTCGGTCATGCCAAGAAAATGATATTCAGCACCGGCATGTAATTCTATAATATTTGTTGCAAAGCTGAGGTTGCGTAAAACATTGGCTGGATTCTTTTGAAAACGGTCTTCCGCCCTAACTTCTGCAAAATGAAGCCCGCCACGCAACATCACATACGGGTTGATATCATAACTGGCCCAAAGTCCCACACTATAGCGTGCCTGTTGAAAAGTAATTGGTCTTGATTGAAGGTCGCCGTTATAATTGGCCATTCCTCCAAAGAGATTTAAACGGATGTCTTGCGCAGTAAGTGCAGTAAAGGTTACAACAGTGAGAAAGGTTAAGATCAGTTTCTTTTGCATATAAGTATTTGTTTCGCAAAAATAAAGCCAGTCTTACACGGGGTAGGTTATTTAATAAAACGGATAAAAGAATGAATTCGTATGGCAAAGTAACTGCAGCTTGGTATAAGTTCATGAAATTTCTTTAACCTTGCCGCCTTAACGAAAGCATATGAAACCTGATAATGGACAATACTATCCCTCTTATTTACAGCTTGAAAAAATTCTCGACAGTCAGCATCCTTTAAGTTTTGCTGAAGGACAGCAACCTGCTCATGATGAAATGTTGTTCATCATTATTCACCAGGCTTATGAATTATGGTTCAAACAGATTTTATTCGAGCTGGATTTTGTAAAAAAAGTATTCAGCAAAGAAAAAGTAGATGATAATAGTGAGGACCTGAATCTTTGTCGTCATCGTCTGCAACGTGTGACACGTATTCTTGGTTTGTTGAATCAACAAGTGACGATACTTGATACCATGACGCCGATGGATTTTCTCGAGTTCCGTAACCTGCTTACACCTGCTTCCGGTTTTCAAAGCAAACAGTTTCGTTTAATTGAAGCCACCCTTGGGTTAAAGATGGAAAAACGTCACCAGCACGATTATTATAAACGAACCAACGAAGGTGGTTTTGCACAGAATGATTTTAATGAGATCAATTCTGTTGAAACATCTTCTACCATTCTTCAATTGGTGAATCAATGGTTAGAGCGTATGCCCTTCTTTGATGAAAAATTCTGGAAAGGTTATGCTGCTTTATATCCATCAACACAACTGCATCCATTCTGGAGCGATTACCGCTCGATCTATCAAAACAGTTTAAC
The DNA here is from genome assembly GCF_037892425.1 of Lacibacter sp. H375. NCBI lineage: Bacteria > Pseudomonadati > Bacteroidota > Chitinophagia > Chitinophagales > Chitinophagaceae > Lacibacter > Lacibacter aquaticus. Next base: position 4,095,404 of record NZ_JBBKTT010000001.1, on the reverse strand, counting down.
AGAAAGAGAGCAACATAAGCTGGCTAATTTTGATACACAGTTTATACAGGAAAAACAAGCTGATGGTTCTTTCAGTGATGCAGCGATGAGAAGTGCATTGTTCATTATGTTGTACAGAGATTTTCCTGTGTTTCAAACTTCATTTCAAATACTGGATACGTTGATTGAAATTGATCATTGGCTGGCAGGCTGGCGACATAAACATTATGTAATGGTGCGCCGTATGATCGGTATGCGTGTGGGAACGGGTAATACAAGTGGCGCCGGATATTTAGAAGGTGCTGTGCAACAACATTACATCTTTAAAGACCTTGCTGCACTTTCAACTTATTTGATTGAACGCCGAAAATTACCAAAGCTGCCGGATGAATTGATAAAGGCGTTGGGATTTCTTAGCTAGGAGTTTGAAAAAGGGAAAAGAGATAAATGAGATGGTGTCCTTCTAAGCACTCCATCTCTTTTTTAATTGAATATTGAAATAAGGATCAATGTGACTATTATCACGAGCGATAAATAACCAATCCAAAAACTTCTGTTACTGTTTTTCTGGTTAAATTGATCCTTATAGTTTCCTTGAAAGCCGGAGAATGTCCAATAAATAAATCCTCCAACGATCATCGGGATCAGGTATGCAATTGGTTTGTCAGACATCTTAATAACTATAAACTAAATAACCCCAAGGTGCCATTGGAAAATTTTGTCCATCAGTTAAATGCTCATGTTTGTTGGCAAATACATTCTGCGTTTCCCCTGCAATTGCTCCCGTTAATGTAACTGTCTGCGGTTTGTTGGAGAGATTCAATATCACCAATATCTTCTTTCCACTCTTTTCTCTTGTATAAGCAAACACGGCATCATCATTAGAAGAAGTAAGTTTCGTGTAAGCGGCATCAACTGCTAATGCAGGTGTGCTTTTGCGTAACGCCAATAAAGTTTTATAAAAAGGAGCACGTTGGTATTTACCAAACGAAATAGTGTCTTTATAGAAAAACGAAATGGAATCAAGGAATGGTTCTTCCTGTCCGCTATAAATCAACGGCAATGTATTTTTCCATGTTTGTGATAACACAGCAAATGGTGCATGCACTTCGCCGGGCATTGTTTCATAGTCTGCTTTGTTCCAACTGTTCTCATCATGATTGCTGGTAAAATACATTTTGATATAATTGGGAGAATAAGATTCATCCAAATGACGAATGACTGTATCAAGCACTTTTGCACTTGCTTCACCTTTCGCTACTTTTTTCATCTTGGCAAAACCATCCCAACCATAGCTTGCGTGAAAACCTGCATCGTGTAACCATGCCACATCGCCTTCGGCCAGCATAAAAATATCAGGCTTCACCGTTTTTAATTCAGCAATGCATTTCTGCCAAAAGCTACGTGGCACTTCCATTGCCACATCGCAACGGAACCCATCGATCTTTGTTTCCGTTAACCAAAATTTCATCGCATAGATCATACTGTCGTGTAACACCGGGTTCCAGAAATTGAGATCACGTGTGTCGCTCCAATCGAAAGCAAAAGCAAATGTGCCATCATCTTTCTTTACAAAAAAATCAGGATTGCTTTGCATCCACCTGTTATCGGCGCCGGTATGATTGGCCACCCAGTCAGTAATTACTTTAAAGCCGAGTTCGTGGGCTTTATTCACGAGGCTTTTCCAATCTTCCATTGTACCAAACTCAGGATTCACTGCCGTGTAATCAGCAACTGCATAATAACTTCCCAACACCCCTTTACGGTCAACTTTGCTGATGGGAGTAATAGGCATGAACCATAGTATCTCCGCTCCCATTTCTTTTAAACGTGGCAGGGATGCTTCAAAGGCTTTAAATGTTCCTTCAGGGCTGTATTGCCTTACGTTTACCTCATAAATATTAGATTGTAAAACATATTCCGGTATTTCCGATGCAGCAACCGGTATGGTTTTCTTTTCTTCATTTGTGGTGCAGGAGTTTGCAAAAAGCAATATTGCAGGTACTGCAAGCAATAATTGGCGCAAGGTCATAATCATTTTTTTAGAGAGGAAATTTAAACAATTTTGTTTACCGCATGGCAACTGTTCTTTAATAATATCCGTTTCTTCTGGAAACAGGTTGTATTATCTTCTAACTAAACCTTCGGTCATGAAACAGTTACTTGTTATTTTCATCATGTTTGGTTTGTTCTCCTCTGCAAAAGCAGCACAGTTTAATATAAACATAAGCGGCTTTAGTTATTCGCCTGCAACTCTTACTGTCAATGTTGGTGATGTGGTGATCATCCAGGCAAGCGGTGAACATCCCTTAATTCAGGTTAGCCAGGCAAACTGGAATGCGAATAATGCTGTTCAAGACGGTTTCGGTTCATCGTCTGATTTTACATTAAACATCACGTCAGGGATGGCCGGTACAACTATTTACTACGGATGCAGTGCGCATTTTGGTTCAGGCATGAAGGGACAAATTACTGTGAATGTTATTTCAGGAATTTCAGAGAATCGCACAAGGGCTTTCAACTTCACTGTTTATCCTAACCCCGTTACGGCAGATTCATGGATGAATGTAAGTGTAAAATCAGCAGGCAAAATTTCAATAACAGTTTATGATCTCAACGGACGTTTGATCAGTAATATTATTGATCAACAGGTAAAAGCCGGAGAGTTCACCATCCCTTTTCCTGTAAATGAAATACAGAAAGGAACTTACATAGTTCAAATGCGCACAGCAAGAGAGCGATTGGAAAAACAGATATTGATCCGGTAAACTTTAAATCAACGTTTTTAATTTCTCCACCACCACATCTACTTCTTCTTTTGTATTGAATTTGCTAAATGAGAAGCGAACAGGTATTTGATTGGGATTACTGTTGATTGCACGGATCACATGCGAGCCTTGTTGTGCACCGCTTGTGCATGCACTACCACCCGATGCACAAATACCATCCATATCAAGATTCATCAACAGCATTTCAGATTTCTCTGATTTTGGGAAGCTTACATTCAACACAGTATAGTTGCTTCTTCCCATCGGGTCGCCGTTAAAGCTTACACCTTTCAGATTTTTCTTCAGTTGCTCGATCATGTAATACTTGATGCTTTGAATATGTGCACTCTCCTCTTCCAGTTTGTCTGTCGCTATCTGCAATGCTTTTGCGAAGCCTACAATGCCATACACATTTTCGGTTCCGGCACGCATGTTACGTTCCTGTCCGCCACCATGAATATATGGTTTGATGTGAACGTTTTCGTTGATGTATAATAAACCAGCGCCTTTTGGTCCATGAAATTTATGTGCAGATCCGCTGATGAAATGCACAGGTGTGCTGCGAAGATCGAACGGGAAGTGACCGATGGTTTGCACAGTATCGGAATGAAAGATGGCGTTATACATTTTACATAAATTACCCACAGCGTGCAGATCGGTAATGTTGCCGATCTCGTTATTTGCATGCATGAGTGTAACCAATGTTTTTTCTTCGGTTGATGCAAGCAACTGCTCGAGGTGTTCAAGATCAATATGGCCGTTGGGCAATACGTTTACATAACTCACTTTTGCTTCATCACGGTTATCGAGGTATTCAACAGTGTGTAATGTTGCATGATGTTCAATTGGCGATGTTATGATATGCCTGCATCCAAGATCACGAACAGAAGCGGTGATTGCCGTATTCGAACTTTCGGTACCACCACTTGTAAAGAAAATTTCAGCAGGGTGTGCATTCAGGATCTTTGCAACCGATTTGCGTGAATTTTCAATGGCCAGTCTTGTTTCTCGTCCGTAAGAATAGATAGAAGAAGGGTTGCCAAATCCGTTTTGCAGGAAAGGCAACATAGCATCTAATACCTGAGGATCGATGGCAGTTGTGGCGGCGTTGTCGAAATAAATACGGGTCATGCTTTAGGGAAATGAGGCTGCAAAGATAATGAGTTAAAGCTTGTAAAACTGAGCGGGTGAGTCACCTGCTGTATTCAAGGGTAGCTCTTCGTATCTTACATCAAACTTTTAATCGTATTCATTACATCATTTGCCAAAGCATCTGCTTTCTCCGTTGTTGATGCTTCAGAATAAACACGGATGATCGGTTCAGTATTGCTGCTGCGCAAATGCACCCAGCTTTTGTCAAACTCGATCTTTACACCATCAACTGTATTTACAGGTTGCGCTGCATACTGATCTTTCACTTTCGCCAGCAATGCCTTCACATCAGTTTCTTTTGGCAGATCGATCTTTTGCTTGCTCATGAAATAATCAGGATAAGTTTTACGTAACGCTGCTGTTGTTTTTCCGCTTTGGGCAAGATGTGTTAAGAACAAGGCAATACCAATCAGTGCATCTCGTCCGTAATGCAACTGCGGATCAATGATGCCACCATTCCCTTCACCACCAATCACTGCATTTACTTCCTTCATCATTTTCACCACATTCACCTCGCCTACTGCACTGGCAAAATATTCACCACCATGTTTCTCTGTTACATCTTTCAATGCACGAGTGGATGAAAGATTAGAAACAGTATTACCTTTTTGTTTTGATAAGATGTAATCTGCAACAGCAACCAATGTATATTCTTCGCCAAACAAAGTTCCATCATCACTTACAAAACATAAACGATCAACATCAGGATCAACTGCAATTCCAAGATCGGCTTTTTGTTTTACCACTTCCGTGCAAAGGTCAACGAGGTTTTCCGCAAGAGGTTCGGGGTTGTGTGCAAAATTGCCGTGCATCTCTGCATGAAGAACAGTATAGTTTGTTACACCCAATGCTTCGAGCAATGCAGGAACTGCAACTGCCCCTGAACTGTTGATGGCATCAATCACCACCCTGAAATTTTTCTCGGCAATGATTTTTTTATCAACTAACGGATGAACAAGGATAGCGTCAATATGTGTTTGCAATAAAGTATCGTCAGCTGAGTAAGTGCCGAGTTCATCAACGCCAGCAAAATCAAATGCTTCTTTGTCGGCGATCTCTAACATTTGCAAACCAAGTTCAGCACTGATGAATTCACCTTTTTCATTCAGCAGTTTTAATGCATTCCATTGTTTTGGGTTATGCGATGCCGTGAGAATAATACCTCCATCTGCTCCTTCGAACGTCACTGCCATTTCAACGGTTGGTGTTGTGCTCATACCAAGATCAATTACATGCAGCCCCATACCGGTTAAAGTATTCACTACAAGGCTGCGCACCATTTCACCACTCATGCGGCCATCACGACCAACAATTACTTTTTTGCCTTTTCCTAATATGGTTGCATATGCTGCTGTAAATTTTACAATATCAACAGGAGTAAGATTATCGCCGGGTGCACCACCAATGGTACCACGTATGCCGGAGATCGATTTCATTAAAGCCATGATTGATTTTAGATTTTAGATTTGCGATTGCAGATTTGCTGCGAAGGTAATGGATGTTCTTTGTTTGGGATGTGTTGGTGCAACCGTATGCGTCAGGATTCATCACTCATCATTCATTACACATTATCTTACATCATCATCTTATAGATCATTTCTTTTAACAGCGATGCATCTTCTGTGCCTACATCTCCAACACCCACACTTCTTAAGTTGTAATGATGCATTAATAAAAGAGCTGACTGCACACCTTCGAATCCATACACCGATGCTGTGGCTTTATAATCTTTCATGAACCATGCATTAATGCCTGTTTGTGCAGCAACCGCTTTATCATCGCCCTGTGCGCCAAACAACATAAATACTTTGGAGAAATAACTATAGAGCGATGGTAATACTAATTGAATGGGAGCAGCTTTCGGATTGCTTTCAAAATACTGAACGATCTGCAATGCCTTGGCTAAATTCTTTTTACCAACTGCATTCTGCAGTTCAAACACATTGTATTCTTTGCTGATACCCACAAAATTTTCAATATCATCATCGGTAATTGTTTTTCGGCTGCCGAGGTTCAAAATAACTTTATCTACTTCGTTGGCAATGCGGCTGAGATCGTTACCAATATGATCAACCAACAAGTGAACAGCTTTTTGTGTAGGCTGGTAACCTTTGCTTTCAATGAAATCTTGTGTCCAGGCAGGTAGTTCATTGTCGTACATTTTTTTTGTACTCAACACCTCTCCTTTTTCTTTCAACAGCTTGGCGAGTTTGCTACGACCATCTACTTTCTTTTCTTTATGACCAACAACAAAAATGGTTGATGAGAGTGGATTATTGATATAGCCTTCCAGCTTATCAATATCCTTCATCTGTTGAGCTTCCTTGAGTATCACTACTTGTTTGTCAGAAAACATGGGATAACGCATGCAGGCATTTACCACATCGCTCCAGGCCGCATCTTTTCCATAAAAAACCGAAAGATTGAAACCTGCTTCTGCCTCACTTAAAATGTTATGCTCTGCAGCATCAACCAACTGGTCAATATAAAAATCTTCTTCGCCTTCAAACCAATAAACAGGTTTGAAGCTTTTCTTTTTCCAGTCGTTAAGAATTTTTGTTACACTCATTTTACCTGGTCGGCAATAAAAATATTTTCAGCCGGCAGCAAAGGTAATTGTTGCAGCCGTAGAAAAATCTGGGCAGTGGCAATCACATCTTTCTGGCAATACTCAACTATGCGTGGGAGATCATTTTGTATATAATAAATTTCTTTTACCTGACTGCCGTCAATGCCATCTTTGGGTGTGGGAATACCTAAGCAGTTTGCCAAGAGGTTTAGTGATGTATAATTTTTATAATCACCGAACTTCCACAGCTGCATCGTATCTACCAGGTTTGTTTCCCAAGGTTTTTTACCACTGAATTGAAGGAAAGATGGCAGGGTTATTCCATTGATGAGTGTGCGCCGGCTGATGTAAGGAATATCGAATTCTTTAATATTATGCCCGGCAAAATGCATAGCAGGGTTTGTTTTATAAAACTTTTCAACAGCATTAATAAATTCAGCTAACAGCTGTTGTTCATTATTTCCTGCATAAGTTTTCAATCGAAAACACATTCTTCCACCCTTATCGGTATAAAAATAACCTGTGCTGATGCAGATTATTTTTCCAAATTCTGCCTGAATTCCAGCCCTTTGTTCATACATTTCAGCAGCCGAAAAATTTTCTGGCATGGTTTTGGAAATTTTGTCTGCCCAGAGAACTTTCCATTGTTCCGGCAGCTCTTCAAACGAAGCAAATTGTGGTACTGTCTCGATATCGAGTACCAGGATGTGATCGGGTTGAATTTGTTGTTGGTTAGCCATGAACTAAAAATAAATTTTAAAACTTAAAAATCAAACAGTATGTCTTATTCAAACTATCCTTCCGCAGCTCCTCAGGATAATCCACCTGCAGCTCCAAAGAACAGCAACCGTGGGTTGATCTACGGGTTATTAATTGCAGCTTTATTAGGTACCTGGGGTTACATTATCTGGGACAAATCAAAAACCAAAGAAGTAACAACACAGTTACAGGCACAACTTAGCACAAGCGACAGCAGCAAAGGTGCAATTCAAACAGAGTACAACTCTGCACTTCAACGTCTTGATGAATTAACAAGCATGAATGCCAGCATGGACAGCCTGGTTAAAACAAAAGACAGCGAAATCGGCAACATGAAAAAGCGTATTCAGACTTTACTGAATAAGCAAAATAAAACAGCAGCTGATCTTGCTGAAGCAAAACGTTTGATCAATGAATTGAACGAAAAGATCAGTGGTTATGTAGTAGAAGTAGAAACATTGCGTGGTGAAAACCTGCAGCTGAAAACTGACAAGCAAGAATTGACAGTTCAAAAAGAAGCGTTACAGGTTCAGTATGATCAAACTTCTGCTGAAAAGAAAGTAGTTGAAGAAAAACTGGATGTAGCTTCAACATTGAATGCTTCAAATATCAATATCGTTACAATCGACGAGCGTCGTAACGGAAAAGAAAAAGAAAAAGATGTTGCAAAGCGTGTTGATAAAATCCGTTTGTCTTTCAACGTATTCAACCGTGTTGGTGAAGAAGGAACAACAAAAGATGTTTATGTAGTGATCACTGATCCTACAGGACAAGTGGTAAGCAACGAAGCTTTAGGTAGTGGTCGTTTCACAACAAGAGAAGAAGGTGAAAGAGTGTTTACAAAAATGTCGACTCTTACTTTCGCTGCAGGTAAAACAACTCCCGTTTCAATTGAGTGGAAGCCAGGTGCGAAATTTGTTGAAGGTGCTTACAAGGTTGAGATCTATAACAACGGTTTCAAAATTGGTGAAGGTTCAAAAACATTACGTAAAGGCGGCTTATTTAGCTAAGCATACATACATACATACACGTTGATGGTTTATTAAAAAGCGGTGGATTCTTCCACCGCTTTTTTTACGTTGGTCGGAACTATTGAAAACCGTCAGTCTATAAACGGTTATGCTGATTCCAAACCCGAACTGTCGGGGCAATTTCAGATGAACAAAGAGGAAATGTTCAAATGCTTAATTACGGAAGATGAAAAAAGAGGTAAGGCCGGGCTTCTTTCTCTTCGGGAGAAGGAATTAGGATGAGGCTTTTTAAAACAACGCTCTTACACTTGCCCTACCCGTATGTATTGCTTTTGCTTCACCGGGTTTTCGTCCTTCGTAGGTGAAATTTATTTCCATATTGTTGGCAAGTCGTCTTGTAAAATCAATATTCCATAAAAAGTTTTTGCCAGGGAGTAATGCATCAAGCATAATAAATGCAACTGTTGAATTCGTAGCGCCATTAAACTTGATATTACTGAATTGAAACTTCCCGTTAATGGTGCTGCTCGAAAGTACGTTGTAACGCATCTCCGTAATAATAGAATTGATGACAGCACGCTCCTTCTGCCCTTCTTCGTTTTGTTTATCCTCGTATTTATAATTTAGTGAGAAACGATATTTTGTGCCACTCTGAAAACTGATTGATGGTTCGGTTACCCACTGTGCAAGATCATAGTTTCTATTGCCAAATTTGGGTGTTTCCAATTGGTTTTTGATCGACTTCACCAAAACGTTAGTTGAAAAATTCTTACTCAGATTCCAACGGATTCGCCCCGACAAATCTCTCAATGTTCTTGTTTCTAAACCATAGGTGAGGATGGAACGACCTGTATTTTGTACATGCGTTAAGTCAACACCCCATACATTACTTGTTCGGTTAAAGAACAGCGTGTTGGTTAAGACAGAGCTTAATGAAATAAGACTTGTGTCTGCTTTTGGTTTTGAAAATGGATCGAGGTTGATGTTTTTATCCGAGATCTCTTTTTTGAAGATTTGTAATCCTGATTGTAATGTAATTCGTGTCAAGAATTTACTCATTCCTTTTGCCTTATTCGGATCTATCAATGCTCTTGGGTTGAGATTTACACTGTAGTTAAACTGGTTGTAGTTGGCACGTATAAAATCAAGCGTTGGCGTAAACACACGTATGTAACGTGCCTGATCCTGGTAAAGTGCCACTTCAAATTCGTTTAGTTGTGGAATACCATCTAAGTTATAATCGTTCCAGGTAAATTCACCCTGCCCGGCAGGCACTTCAAGAAAAGAATAATCACGACGTTGTTCCTGTCCGCTGCCCGCTTCGTACAAAACATTGCCCGTAAGCATTCCTTTCCATTCGTTCACAAAATATTCAGCCCTTCCCAATACAGAACGCTCAGGTTTTTGTCCGGTCAGCTGACTATTATATACTTTCAATTCACGTATCGTTGCGTTTAAACGGAACTGATGTTTTTCACTGCTCATCAATTCAACATAAGCATTGTAGTTGAAGCTTCGGTCTGTTTGTTCTAATGATTTTCCTAATGGAAGTTTATCACGACGGGTAAAGAAATTAACTCCCCATTTATTGGCAGCTTCTTTTGAACGGAGATATAAAGTCCATGTATCCCACATGAATGTAAGTGATGACAATGAATCGGTAATACGGTTGCGGGCTTCACTGTGTTCTAAATAATATTGTCCTCCGAGTTCAATTTTATCAAGCTTGTCAAATCTTCGTTTCAGATCAACAGTTGGTCTAAGGAAGAAGCCTTTGTTGCGTCCGCTATCGGTTGATGAGTAATTAATGTTGCCTGTCCACGTCCATCCTTTTTGTTGAAAACTATGTTGCACAGCATGACGAATACCTTTGAACAGGATGCCACGCTGATAATTCTGTATGTTATAACTGAAACGGTGATTGGTTGTGCGCATCAATTCCACACCAGCACTGATGATCTGTTCTTTTTCCTGTTGCAGAAAAATAGGCAGCCCCCACTCTCTTGTAAATTCAACAGGACGTAAACGTTCCAATGCTCGGAAACTTTCCTGTACAAATTCATAACTGCTGCTGAGCTTATACGTTAATGGTTTTTGTGGATTGCCTTTGAATTGATTGTTATACTGTAACGCTAAGCGGCCAGCCACACCATCATCATTCGTTTTATCTTTTCGGGAAAGTGTATTCACATCAAACCTGCTGATAGCAAGTTCTGATTTTACCAAGAGTTCTTTTGTGATTTGATAATCCGTTCCAACGGTCATCATTTGTTGTGTACGTGGTGCTACTAGACGTACTGCCGGTGCATACCTGCCTTGACGTATGCCATTTACAGGGGCGATCCATTTGAATGTTCGTCCGTTTGCCCCAGCTTCCTCCAACACATAATCAGCATTGCCAAAACCAACATCGGTGAAAGATGCAGTGTACACATCAGGTTGATCAATGGTTGTGTACACCAACACCGAGTCATACGTAATACTGTTAACAGTTGAATCTACCAATCGATACACGATCTTGTTGGCCGCAAATGTGTCTTTAGCAATCGATGGATACAAAGCTGTTTCTACACGATCGCCAATATCAAACAAAAATTGTTTTTGCTCTGTAGTTAAAAACTGGTTGACAGATGTGTTCTTTGAATCAGCATTTGAAAAGGCGTTAACCCTGAACGTAAGTTTCGGATTAACTTTCAATTCATTCCCAACAAAGAATTGCGAATTGAGAAAATTGCGATCTGCATATTCAAACTCTACTTGTATACGCCTGTCTTTATTGATCATGCGTCGTGGAGTAAAGGTGATTTCAGCCGTATTGTAATTGATCACATAATCCTGGTCTTCGCCCCGCTGCATTAATTCGCCATCAATAAACACACGCTCCGTTCCTGCAAGCACAATAAAGAACAATTCTCCATTAGGGCCTTGCAAACGATAAGGTCCCTGGTTACCTTCCTGTCCTTGAAATACATAACGGTTAAACTTACCCTTTGCAATAGCTCCTGAAACCATTGATGTGTTCTTCCCTTGCTTGAACACATTTGATTCGTTTTGAAACGAGATACCCTGCAAACGTTTAAAGAAGCTGAGGAAGTAAGCATCATTTCGTCTAATATCAATATCGCCAAGGTTTAATTGCCAGCCTTTCTTTTTCAATTGAATCCATACACGGTCAAATTCATTCAACTGTTGTGTATTGCCTTCGGCCTGTACAGGAATATTATTATCAGTCAATGCAGCTGATAACAACATGCTGTCACCTATCACACCATTGATCTGCAGATTCAATACGCCATTCACCACCGCATCCTGGTTATTGCCAAAGGAAATGCCACGTCCAAAACTACCGTTGTAGTTTACATTTCCAAAATCAAACATGCTTTTACCAAATCCCGTATTTTGATCGATGGTGATAGGTGCAGTAAGGAAGTTGTTTTTTACATCTTCAAAATTCATGCGCTGCACCTGTGCATTCAGTTTATAAGGGAAAACACGGTAAGTAACCGTTACTGAATCCATACCCGGAGCACTCACCCAGAACAATCGGCCATTCACTTCATCCACCGTATAACTATCTTTTGCAATGCCGGGAATGATGACTGATTTTGGAACGATGCTGAAACTATCAAGCTTAACCGAACTTGTTTTTGTGCTGATCTTTTTGCTTCGAAGATTGGATAAGGAAGACGGCTGCTGAGCAAGCGTCAGCAGTGAGGAAAGCAGCATAGTTATGAAAAAGACAAGTTTTCTGATAAGTCAGTGGTTTTCAGGATAAGAATGTGTAAAAATAGAATTTATTGTGCAACATGCCTTTTAATACCCCCCTTTCAAGGTTTTCTTCGTGAATATTATAATTGCGTCAGACGGAAAACAGAAAGACCTCCAGGGTGGAGGTCTTTGTAAAACTTATGTTGAATAGTCAACTTATTTATTGGCGGTCAAACTTGCCACCGCATATTCGGCATTTAAGCGGGCAATATTTGTCAATGAAATTTCTTTCGGACAAACTGCTTCACAAGCACCTGTGTTGGTACATGCCCCAAAGCCTTCTTTATCCATTTGTGCTACCATATTAAGGACACGTGTATTCTTTTCAGGTTCGCCTTGTGGCAACTGGTTAAGGTGAGCCACTTTCGCACTCACAAACAACATAGCCGAAGAGTTTTTACAAGCTGCCACGCAAGCACCACAACCAATACAGGCCGCAGCAGCAAAGGCAGCATCAGCTTTTGCTTTATCAATAGGCAATGCATTTGCATCAACCGCATTACCTGTGTTTACACTGATATAACCCCCGGCCTGAATAATTCGATCGAAAGAACTACGATCGACCATCAAGTCTTTAATTACCGGAAATGCATTTGCTCTCCAGGGTTCAACTACAATGGTATCGCCTTCATCAAAAGCACGCATATGCAACTGGCAAGTTGTGTTTGCTTCCCAAGGACCGTGCGGACGACCATTGATGTACAAACTGCACATACCACAAATACCTTCACGGCAATCGTGGTCGAAAGCGATCGGGTCTTTCCCTTCGCCAATCAGTTCTTCGTTCAACACATCAAACATTTCAAGGAAACTCATTTCCTGTGAAATATTCTTTGCATCGTAAGTTTCAAATGCACCTTTATCATTGCTGTTCTTCTGGCGCCAAACTTTCAGTTTTACATTGATATTTTTATGTTCCATAAAATCTAAAGCGATTTTAAAATTATTTATACGAACGTTGACTTGGTTTCACCACTTCATAATTCAACTCTTCTTTGTGCAGTTGCCAATCATGATCACCTTTCATTTCCCATGCAGCAACATACATGTATTTATCATCGTGACGTAATGCTTCACCGTCTTCTGTTTGATGTTCTTCACGGAAGTGACCTCCACAACTTTCTTCACGGTTCAAGGCATCTAAACACATCAATTCACCCAGTTCAATAAAGTCGGCCACACGGTTTGCTTTATCAAGCTCAGGATTCATTTCATTAATCTCGCCCGGTATGCGTACGTCGCTCCAGAATTCATTTTTAAGCTGTTGAATTTCTTTGATAGCTTGTTTCAACCCTTCCGCATTACGGGCCATACCACATTTATCCCACATGATCTTACCCAAACGCTTATGGAAACTTTCAACGGTTTTTGTACCCTTGATGTTCATGAGCATATGAATACGATCACGCACTTTGCTTTCAGCTTCAGCAAATGCTGGATGATCTGTTGGAATTGCCTTGGTGCGGATCTCATCGGCGAGATAGTTACCGATTGTATAAGGAATAACGAAGTATCCATCAGCCAATCCCTGCATCAATGCACTTGCGCCCAAACGGTTTGCGCCGTGGTCGCTGAAGTTTGCTTCACCTAAAGAATATAAACCGGGAATATTCGTCATCAGTTCATAATCAACCCATAAGCCACCCATTGTATAGTGTACTGCAGGGTAAATACGCATCGGTACTTCGTATGGATTTTCGCCGGTGATTTTAGCATACATGTCGAACAGGTTACCATACTTTTCTTTCACTACATCCTTACCCATCTGTGTAATGGTTTCGGCATCGGCATTAATACCACGCTTACCTGCTTCAATTTTTCCGTAGCGTTGAATGGCTGCAGCAAAGTCGAGATAAACCGCTTGCTTGCTTGTACCAACACCGTAACCGGCATCGCAACGTTCTTTCGCTGCACGGCTTGCCACGTCACGGGGAACGAGGTTACCAAATGCAGGATATCTTCTTTCTAAATAATAATCTCTTTCTTCTTCAGGAATGTCAGTAGACTTTCTTGTATCGCCTTGTTTCTTCGGCACCCAGATACGTCCATCATTACGTAACGATTCACTCATCAAGGTTAACTTACTCTGATGATCACCACTTACAGGAATGCAGGTTGGGTGAATTTGTGTGAAACAAGGGTTGGCAAACATCGCTCCTTTCTTATGCGCTTTCCATGCAGCAGTAACGTTACTGCCCATAGCGTTTGTAGAAAGATAGAATACGTTACCATAACCACCACTGCATAACAGTACTGCATGACCGAAGTGACGCTCCAGTTCACCGGTAATTAAGTTACGTGCAATAATACCACGAGCCTTACCATCGATCATTACAATATCCAGCATTTCATGGCGTGAATACTGTGTTACATTACCCAATGCGATCTGGCGTTCCAGAGCCTGGTAAGCACCTATTAATAACTGCTGACCTGTTTGGCCCGCAGCATAGAATGTACGTTGTACCTGTGTGCCACCAAAAGAACGGTTGCTTAACAAACCACCATATTCACGTGCAAAAGGAACACCTTGCGCCACACATTGATCAATAATGTTGGCACTTACTTCTGCCAAACGATGAACGTTTCCTTCACGTGCACGATAGTCACCTCCTTTAATCGTATCATAGAACAAACGATAAGTACTGTCACCATCGTTCTGATAGTTTTTGGCAGCGTTAATACCACCTTGCGCAGCAATAGAGTGTGCACGGCGTGGACTATCCTGGAAACAAAATGTTTTTACTTTATAGCCAAGTTCACCTAATGCAGCGGCTGCAGATGCACCTGCTAAACCTGTACCAATCACAATCACTTCAAGACTGCGTTTGTTGGCAGGGTTCACCAGTTTACAGCTGTTTTTATAATTTACCCATTTAGTATCTAACGGACCGGCAGGAATTTTTGAATTGAGCATATCGTATCAAATTCGGTTATCGTACAATTTATAAGGTATTTTTTATGTAGTCAGCTTTTGTGTTATCTATTCGGCTTTTGTTGCGTCGCACACTTGAACAGTGTTGCAGGCAGCATCAAAAAACTTATTCAATCCATTTCAGGTGAAAAGCAACTGGCATCAACGCAAACAAAACCGATACAATAATAGAGAAGCCAATACCAATCGTATTTAACATCAGGAGATAACGATTGTTGCTTACACCTACTGTACGGAAAGCACTTTGGAAACCATGCATTAAATGCCAGAACAGAGAGAAGCAGCCAATGAGGTATGCAATCACCACCCACAGTTCGCTGAAAGTAACTTTCATTAAGCTGAACATATCGTGCATATCAACGCCGTTGTAGTTAACCGGCATATCAAGACCTGCATGTGTAAAACGTGCAGGTACCCAGAAATGGCTGAAGTGTAAAACAAAGAATAGTAAAAGCAATGTGCCTAACAAGCCCATGCTGCGGCTGTACCATTTGCTGCCTTTGCTTCCCATGGAAACATCGTAACCAACAGATCTTGTTTGCCTGTTCTGCAATTCCAGCATGTAGCCTTGAATGATGTGAAGTAAAATACCCGCCATTAAGCCAACTTCCATGATACGGATGAGCACCGTTGAGCCCATGAAGTGAGCTGCTTTATTGAACATTTGCCCGTTATCATCGGGATTAAACAAGTCTGCAAAAACGCAGGCATTGATACTAACATGTACTATTAAAAATGTTATAAGGAATAAGCCTGTAAGACCCATTACCAATTTTTTCCCGATGGAAGAAGTGAACATTTGCTTGAATGTCATAAAAGTTGTTTTGGAAAGCCGTTGCAAATTTAGGGTAGGAACATGTTCAAAAGACAGATAACCATGATTAATGTAATAAAAAATGCCCCATTTTACGGGGCATTTTTAAATATGATTGTTTATTCTAATAATTAAAATTTAATACCGATTGTTAGCCCTGCTCTAACTCCGCCCCAAGGACCGTCAATAATTGCTTTGATATTATTCGCACTTACTTCAGCAGAAATTTTTGTTAGCGGAAGATCCAACGACTCAATTGTATTTTTAATTTCAGTTTGTTCGTTTGCCGAAAGACTGGATGATGGTACACCGTTTAATGTTCCATTACTTGTTCCATAATGTGCCCCAGCTATCCACCAATCCAAAGTAACAACTTTACCTAAATGCCATTGCGCACCAATCATCACTCCACCACTATGAGTTGTAATATCTCCATTTAACTTGATGGTTTTTGTTGTATTTGCATCACCATCAAATGTTATCGGCAATTCGTCTGAATTAAATTTTGCATAACGGTAGTAGGGTGCAATGTAAAATCCACGGCCATACCCTTTCTTATTCAGGTAAAAACGGACCTCCGGAGTAATTGCAAAGTTGCCAACTTTTAATGCACGGATATTTGCTTCAAGATCTGCATCTCCATCAGCAATATCGTCTGCGTAATTATTCACAAATGGTAAGTTCCCGGATGGCATGCTTCGAATACCAAGAGCTACTGAGATCTTCTTTGTTAGTACACGCTCGTACTGAAATGAATAGTTTTTAAAAGCGAGGGCCATGAGGTTCACTTTTACAATATTCATTTTGTGCTTATCCGTTTTTTCAGCCGGTGGTTTCACGTTCACGGGTGCACTACCTCCCGATTGCTCATCGAGTGTTGACTGTGCTACTAATGAGGTAATGCTTAAAGCAGAAATAAGCAATGCTGTAAAAAGTTTTTTTTGATACATACAATTTAGTTTGGGAATGAAAAGCGAATTACACACTGCAAATTTTACTTTTATAAATGACATATGCTGTACCTACTAAAGGGTATTTTCCCCGCTTCTTAAACCAGTAACCGTTGGTTAAGTTCGCCATCAATTTTTTTAAACAGGTGATAAGGTTTATAAATACGCCAGTTATCGAGTTCCATCAGTTCAAGATAGCGGTTGAGTTTTAATTTTTTGAAATCGTACTGTGTCTGTTCTGGCATATTCAGGATAATTGTCCAGCCATTTTCATCAGCACAGTTTTCATACCATTCTTCGTAATAATCTTTTTCACTGCTGTGGAAGTTGAGTACATTTTCAGCTACAATGATAAATTTATAAATGCCTTCCGCCATCAATTTATCGATCACCTCACGCTTCAGTTCCATGATGTCATTTTCAATTGCATCGTTCCATTCGCCCAGCATTTCGATGATGGCATATTGCTCGGCGTAATCGGCCATCAATATTTTCAGGTACAACGTACGGCTGCCGAACTCATCCCATTGCGGATGGATATAATAATTGTAAACAGTTTGAGAGTACTCAAACTCGGAGTATTGACGGCCATAGAACGGTGAGTGCTCATCTTCTTCGCTCACATAAATATGACGCCAGTTGTAAAAAGGTTCAATATCATGCATACTTCACATCCCTATCTTTCAACTGATAGTTCCTGCAAATTTCAGCAATGAACCGACAAATAAAAATAAAAATCAATTATCGCTGCTGTCGTCGAAATAACTGACCATCTGCAACACTGTGCAAGGGTGAACATAGTTGAACAGCGTTGATTGAAGGAGACTTCGTAGCTCAGCCCGGCTCATACAGTAGGCCTGGTTCTGTAAGGAAAGTTTGTAAGCATTTACTTTGTGAAAGGCTAAAGCGGCTAATTGGCTGGTGTGGTCTTCAACAATGGTAAATTGTTCGGCAATATGTGCCTGATCGTCGAAGAATAATGGCTTTTTCATGTGGACACAGGTTTTGGTTTTAGGATATTGGTTTATTGTAATGTGAAGTTAAGTTGAAAAATTGCTTTTGCCTGTAGTAAAACCACTAGACTTTTGTAGAGACAGAAATACGGTTTATTGCTGCTGCTGGGCTGCTTCTTCAGCTGCAATACGCTCTGCTTCTTTCACTGATTCAGTTATCTGCATTTGCACGTCATTAAGTTCTTCAAACACCTGACCATCTTCATAACCTACAGATACATACACGGAGAGTGTTTGTTTGGCCAGCCCTTTAAAAGTCCCTTTTATTGGTGTACAGGCGTTAAAATCACGACCAACAGCCAGCTTAATATGGTGCGTTGTAACCCATACATTATTGGTTGGATCGATACCCACCCAACCCAGTTGAGGTATATAGGCTTCCACCCAGGCATGTGTTGCGCCTTCGCCACGCATACCATTTTTATTCGGACAGATATAGCCGCTTACGTACCGGCTTGGAATACCCATGCTTCGCAACAACTGCAGCAACACGTGCGCAAAATCCTGGCACACACCACTACGATGCTCCAGTATTTCATCAACTGTTGTTTCAATATTGGTGATGCCTTTTATGTATTTGAATTCAGAAAAGATATAGCCTGAACATGCTTCCACGATCTCCATCACCGTTTTGTGTTCACAATCGAGTGAGGTTAAGATCTGTTGCAATGCTTTAGAAGCGAGTATTTCTTCAGGTCTTGAAAGTTCAAGCAAATGAAAATCTGATGCTACTATCTCCTGCAATTCTTCTCTAGTGCTTTTAACAAAGGGAATCGATTCCTTACCAATGGTACGCACCACTACTCGGCTGTCGATGATCAATGACGCATGTGCTGCCAATAAACTGAAATCTGCACACCGGTTTCCCCAATAGTCAAGAAAGAAAAACAGTTCAGGATCGGTAGTAATATTTACTTCGTGTTGTAAAATTTCCTGCTGATCTGATGCAACAGGGTAAATACGTAACTGGTTCACACTTTCCTTTACAGGCCTGTTGTAAGTATATTTAGTTACGTGATGGATCTGAAAAACGGGCATCCTTTATTGTTACTAAGCGTACGAGAAAAATTGTTGACCTAATACATGCGAAAATTTCAGCAGGTCCTGTTTGGTATCCTGCAGAAAGCGTTGCAATGTAATCTGTTTGATGGAGCTTTCATCTGCAAATTTTACACGGCTGTAAATACGCCCAAATTCACGATAGATCATTTGTTTTTGTGGAGGCTCATTTTCTTCCAACACTTCTGTGAGATACCTTTCTGTACGTGAAAGCGAGTAAACGGCAGAACGTGGAAAATGATGATTGAAGATAGCCTGATGCAGCACATTCATATTTGTTTCACTGCCCTGGTAATTTTTCATGTGTAACTCATAACCTGAAAGAGAAAGCAAAAGATTTCGCCAATAAAGAATATCCTTATGATCATCCAGGTCAAAATTGATCTGTTCAAATTGTTTGTAAGTAACATCGGCTGTAAGCACTGCACGTTCAATCAACCGGCCAATATTCATAAAGTTCCAACCCATACCTCGTGGCATGGTGGTATCAATAACACCTACGTAGGTTAAGGAGAGCTTTAATAATTTATCGATACTGGGTAACGCTTCTGCACCTGATAATTTTTTTTCGAGGCCCGGCTGATTAACGGTATGATACATGAGGTTCACCTCTTCCCACACTTCTTTAGTAATATGATCCTGCATGCCTCTTGCATTTTCCCTTGCTTTATTAATGATGCTACGGAGAGAATTGCTGTTTGCCCTGCTCAGGATAAGATATTGCAATGTGTTGGCAGATGAATATTCGATCTGCTTCATTTCTTCATCGGAAAGATTACCAAATGTTTCCAGCACTGGTCTCCATGAATGAACTCCATACGGTCCTTTATCGAGCGACAAAACATAGTTGGTGAGTAATACACGCAACAAACCTTCGGCCCGTTCCATATAACGGTTCATCCAGAACATTGAATCGGCAACACGGGATAACATGTATGAGTTATGATTTTAGATTTATGATTTCAGATTTTCTATCTCGTTCATTTCACTTCGTACCTAATCAATCACCCAGGTGTCTTTACTTCCCCCACCTTGTGATGAGTTTACAACAAGCGAGCCTTCTTTCAGTGCAACTCTTGTTAATCCACCAGGAACGATCTTGATACCATCCGGTCCGCACAATGCATATGGACGAAGATCAACATGCCGTGCTTTCAATTCACCATCAATAAAACAAGGGACAGTTGATAATTGAATGATCGGTTGTGCAATAAACTCTCTCGGGCTTTTTATTATTGCATCCTTAAATAAACGCATTTCTTCTTCAGTCGCTTTGTTGCCCATGAGCATGCCATAACCACCGCTTTGGTTGGTGCGTTTCACCACCATCTTATGCATGTTGTCAAATACATAGTTGCGCTCATCATCATTACTCATCTGGTAAGTAGGAACATTGGGAAGAATAGTTTCTTCATTCAAATAATATTTGATCATTGCAGGTACATAAGCATATACGGCTTTATCATCGGCAACACCGTTACCAACTGCATTCGCTAATGCAACGGTGCCTTTGCGATAAGCGCCCATGATGCCCGGTACACCTAACATACTATCGGGTTTAAACAATAACGGATCCATAAACTCATCATCAATGCGACGATAGATCACATCAACCTGTTGCAAACCACTGGTTGTTTTCATAAACACTTTGTGATTATCGATCACAAGATCTCTTCCTTCCACCAACTGAATACCCATTTGCCTTGCAAGGAATGTATGCTCATAATAAGCGGAATTATAAATGCCCGGCGTTAACAATACAACAGTTGGATTAGAAACCGGGCGTGGTGATAATGACATTAAGTTAT
This sequence comes from Lacibacter sp. H375, assembly GCF_037892425.1. Lineage (NCBI taxonomy): Bacteria > Pseudomonadati > Bacteroidota > Chitinophagia > Chitinophagales > Chitinophagaceae > Lacibacter > Lacibacter aquaticus. Next base: position 4,074,862 of record NZ_JBBKTT010000001.1, on the reverse strand, counting down.
TGTGCAACATCAATGGATAATTATTCACCATCCGCACATTTGCATTTGATAGCAGATCAGGGAACAAACGTTTTGTTACTTCCCTGTTCTCTAACATATACGATACACCTGATGGTGTGCGTAGGTTATCCTCCAGAATATAAAACGTTCCATCTTCACCACGAATAAGATCTATACCTGAGATGTGTACATAAATATCATGCGGCACTTTAATACCTGCTACTTCATGCAGGAAATGCGGACATGATGCAATGAGTTCTGCAGGAATAATTTTGTCTTTAATGATCTGTTGGTCGTGATAGATATCTTTTAAAAAAAGATTCAAAGCTTTTAACCGTTGCTGAATTCCTTTTTCTACATGCGCCCATTCGGCAGCGGTGATGATGCGTGGAAGAATGTCGAATGGAAAGATGCGTTCAATACCTGCATCATCGCTGTACACCGTGAATGTGATGCCCTGGCTCATAAAGAGATCACCTGCCAGCTTGTGTTTAAGATGGAGATCAGCAATGTTGTGCTGTTTCAGTTCCTCGACCAGCTTTTGATAGGGCAGCCTTATTTGGCCACTGTTCTGCATTTCGTCAAATAATGCAGAGCCGGTCTGATAGTTTTGTATCAGTAGTTCGCTGTCCATATTGATTTTGAGTGTTAATAAAGCAAAAAGAGTTGCATACGTACGGTTCTATGTACGGCAGGCAACTCTTTGCTCAATTTAGGGAAAACAGCTTAGTTGATGAAATAAATATCAGGCTTTCAACAAAAAATCTTTCAACTCTTGAAACGAAACATTCATAAGTGTTGATTTCTTTGGAAGATCAATAATTTCTTTTACTGTATCAGGCAATGGTATGGTTTGATTCAACACCGGTTCCACCACATCATAAAACTTAACAGGGTGTGCTGTTTCAAGAAAAATGCCTTTATCAGTTACATGTTTTTGCAGGTATCGTTCTAATGCCAAATAACCAACAGCACCATGCGGATCGAGTGTGTAATGCAATTCATCATACACACGCTTCATGGTTTCTTTTGTTTCTTCATCAGTAATGCTCACACTGCTGAACTTTTCTTTCAGTTGCGGAAACTGTTGATGAAATAATTCAAGTATTCGGACAAAGTTGCTTGGGTTACCCACATCCATTGCATTGCTGATAGTTGCAACAGCAGGCTTTGGTTGGTATTGCTGCGATTGCATGAAGTTGGGTACAATGTCATTGGCGTTACATGCTGCAATAAAATGATTGACCGGCAAGCCACTCATATGCGCCAGGATACCTGCGCAAATATTACCGAAGTTGCCACTCGGTACACAAATAACAGGTGGCTCATCTTTTTGTTTCCATTGCTTATACGCAAAGAAATAGTAGAACTGTTGCGGCAACCATCTTGCTACGTTAATGGAATTGGCTGATGTAAGAAATAATTCTTTGTTCAATTCTGTATCTGTAAAAGCCTGTTTCACCAATTGCTGACAATCATCAAAGGTTCCGTTTACTTCGAGTGCATGAATATTGTTGCCAAGTGTGGTTAATTGTTTTTCCTGCACACTGCTTACTTTACCACTTGGATAGAGGATCACCACCTCCACTCCTTCCACATTGTAAAAACCATTTGCAACAGCACCACCTGTATCGCCACTGGTCGCAACAAGTACGGTTACTTTTTTATCAGCGCCTCTTACAAACTGTCCAAGGCAACGACTCATAAACCTTGCGCCAACATCTTTAAATGCCAATGTAGGTCCGTGAAATAATTCAAGCGAAGAAATATTGTCATTAACCTTTACCAGCGGCATCGGAAAGTTTACTGTTTCCGATACGATGCGGTACAGTTTATCATCTTTTATTTCGTTTGCAACGTATGGTTTGATAACACGAAACGCAATTTCTTCATTGCTGATGTTTTCGATATTGCTGATGAGATCTTTATCAACCTGCGGAATACTTTCGGGAAAATACAATCCTTTATCCGGTGCCTGCCCAAGAATAGTTGCTTCTTTGAACGAAGCGATGGGTGATTGTTTATTTAGACTATAATACTTCAATTTGAAAATTTGAGAATTTGAAAATTGATTTGACTGTTGCCAATTACTTATTGACCATTGATCACTTCTACTCCCTGTTTAGAAATAGAGGTTACATATGTTTTGTATTCTATTCCCAACCGATGAAATACTTCCTGCATAATGGCTTCCACATTCTTTGCAGTTGTTTCTTCTGTACTCAACATAAAAATGGAAGGACCGCTGCCGGAAATACCACCACCTAACGCACCGGCTTCTTTACTTCTTGTTTTAATTTCATCGAAGCCGGGAATTAAAATACTGCGCACAGGTTCAATGATCACGTCTTCCAGACTTCTTCCGATGAGATCAGTATCGCCTTTTTCAAAACCAGCAACAAGTCCGGCAATATTCCCCCATTGCTTGATCGCATCTTTCAACAACACTTCTTTGCGAAGTATTTGTCTTGCATCGCTTGTCTTTACTTCTATCTGTGGATGCACAACTGTAACAAACAACGGAGGTGAATTGAGCGGCACAATATCTAATGGATGAATTGAACGGATTAATGTAACGCCGCCTGTAATGCAGGGCGTAATATTATCCGCATGCTTTACTCCACTCGCCAGTTTTTCACCGAACATTGCAAACTGCACAAGCTCATCATTTGAAAAAATATTTCCTAATAATTGATTGGCGGCAACAGCAGCGCCTGCAGCGCTTGCTGCACTTGAACCAAGTCCACTACCCGGCTTAATATGTTTTTCGATCTCCACTTCAAAGCCAAATTTGTTGTCCATCTTTTCCATGATAGCTAACAGCACCACACCCGCCACATTCTTCTCCGGTTCAGTTGGAAGATCGTATTCATCTTTATTGGTAATGTAAACTTCCGGCTCATCTATCAATCTCAGTTTCATAAGATCGTATGGCTCGCTTAGCGCCATACCAAGAATATCGAAACCACAAACAAGGTTGGCGACAGTTGCCGGGCATTTCACTTCTACTTCTTTCATCGTAATTATTTTTGAGCTGCTCTTAAAATATCTGCAAATACACCACTTGCTGTTACTTCAGCACCCGCACCTGCGCCTTTCACCACCATTGGTTGTTCTTTATAACGATCAGTATAGAAAAGAACAACATTATCTTTTCCATACAAATGGTAAAGATCATGCTGAGGTGGTATATGCTGTAAGCCGACACTTGCTTTGCCATCGTTAAAACTTGCAACAAATTTCAGTTTACAATTCTCCGCATTAGCTTTATCGTAGATGGCTTTAAAATGTGCTTCTTCTTTTTTCATGGCTTCGTAAAAATCAGCAACGCTTCCTTTTACACAACTCTCCGGTAAGAAACCATTGCAAGTAATTTCTTCCATTTCCATTTGAACACCGGCTTCACGTGCAAGAATTAATATTTTGCGCATCACATCAGTACCACTCAGATCCAAACGTGGATCGGGTTCTGTGTAACCTTCATCCTGAGCCTGTTTCACTACTTCCGCAAAAGGTCTTGAGCCGTCGTAATTATTGAACACAAAGTTGAGAGTGCCACTTAATACAGCTTCCATACGATGCACTCTGTCACCGCTGCGCATCAGATCATTCAACGAACCAATGATCGGTAAGCCTGCACCCACATTTGTTTCAAATAAAAACGGTGCGTTGAATTCTGTTGAAAGATGTTTCAGTTTTTTGTAGTTGCTGAGTTTTGATGAAGCAGCTACTTTATTACATGCAACAACAGCTATGCTCTTTTCAAGCAATGACGAATACACATCTGCAATAATTGCATTGGCAGTAACATCAACAAAAACAGAATTGCGGAGGTTACGTTTGATGATCGATTGTACAAACTGATCAAGATTTGATGCTTCACCATTTTGCAATAGCTCATCCCATTTATTCAGATCAATACCATTTTCATTAATGAGCATTTTGCGACTGTTGCTCAAGCCAACAATATTCACATGCAAACGCAAATGCTGTTCAAGAAATCCTTGTTGTTGTTTTAATTGCGCCAATAATCTCTTGCCCACATTACCCGTACCAACAATAAAAAGGTTGACCTGTTTCTGAATTGTTTCAAAAAACTCTTCGTGCAAAACGTTCACTGCTTTGCGCACATCATCAGTAGCAACCACTGCAGAAATATTACGTTCTGTAGAGCCTTGTGCAATTGCACGGATGTTGATACCATTACGACCTAATGCAGAAAACATTCTTCCGCTGATACCGGTATGGTGACGCATCTGATCGCCCACCAATGCAACAATCGAAAGTTTTTCTTCGATCTGCAATGGTTCAACTTTATCGGTTGCAATTTCGTATTCAAATGTTTTGTCAACCACTTCTTTTGCTCTTGCCGCAGAAGCAACATCCACACCCACACAAATAGAATGTTCACTTGAACCTTGTGTAATGAGAATAACGTTGATCTGTGCATTCGCCAATGCCGCAAACAAGCGACTGCTGAAACCCGGTATGCCGATCATGCCACTACCTTCAAGACTTAACAAAGCCAATGAATTGATACTGGAGATGCCGGTGATAATATTGGTTGAATCGGATTTGTTTTCAATAACAGTTCCATGATCATTTGCTGCAAAAGTATTCTTCACCCATACCGGAATGTTCTTCGATAACACCGGTTGAATAGTTGGTGGATAGATCACCTTCGCACCAAAGTGTGAAAGCTCCATCGCTTCCTGGTAAGAAATGGAAGGAATAATTTTTGCATTGGGAACCCAACGTGGGTCTGCGGTCATCATACCGCTTACATCTGTCCATATTTCCAAAGCGCTTGCATCAACTGCCGCTGCAAGAATTGCTGCTGTATAATCAGAACCACCACGACCTAAAGTTGTAGTGATATTGTCTGCATCACTGGCAATAAAGCCAGGCAGTACAATGATCTTTTGAGATGTACTGTTTAAGAAATCTTTTATCTGTTGATTGGTAATTGCAAAATCAACAATTGCATTACTGTAGTTTGAATTGGTGCGGATGAGTTCACGTGCATCTTTCCAAGCAGAACCTGTGCCATTTGAATTGAACGCAGCATTGATAATGGTAGATGAAAGTAATTCGCCGTAACTCACCAGTTTGTCTTTGGTGCGCAAAGAAGATTCGTTCAACAGGTAAATACCATTGCAGATATCTTCAATTTCGTTACAAAGTTTTTTCACCATACTCAACACACTGCTTTGCTGCTGCACAGGGATCAATGATTTCACCGTATCAAGATGTCTTGTTTCGATCTGCTTAAGAATTTCCTTGTACGATTCGTCATCGTTAGCAGCTTTTGTGCCGCAGTTGAGCAACAAATCGGTTGTGCCACTCATTGCACTTACCACCAGTAGTACGGAAGATTCCTTTGATTTTTCTTTTACTATGTCAACAACCTGTTTGATTGCCTCTGCGCTTCCCATTGAAGTGCCACCAAATTTTAAAACCAGCATAAAAGTTTACGTTAAATGATCAGAAGATGTTTCTTGTTCTGCAGCAAAAATGCCCTTGGGGTAATATGGTAATATACAATCCGCTTAGCGGATCGTAGTTGTAAATGTAGTTGTACCAGTAGCCGATGAAGCTATGGATGAGGAGTGAATATGTACAACTGTCTTTTTCATTATGGCTGTGAAGTTAAATGCTGCTGCCGATGAAACAAGCGTTAGTCTTAAAATAATTTTTACTGTATACAACAAGAGCGGCTATGAGCCGCTCTTGTTACCTTAAAAACCCGCCAGCTATTGCATCACAAATTTTGATGAATAAATTGTTTTTGATTCACTGTTCAGCACTTTTACCATGTACATTCCTTTGCTTAATTGTTGTTGCAGTTCCACTCCTTCGTATTGGCCGGGACCACTGATGTTTACGATCTTGTTAAGCAGAATTTTTCCTGATAAGTCTAATACCTGTATCGTGTGAATGCCTTTGCCAGTTTCTTCAAAATTTAACTGGAACCGACGTTCTGTAACCGGATTAGGATACATGGCAATTTTCTGATTGGCCATTTCAAATTGAGAACGGCCGGTTATATATTGTCCGTTATTGATAGCAGCACGTGATGCAAGATTGCCACTAGCAAGATCAGAAGCATTAATGCGTTTTTCATTTCCAAATGCTATGTCCGCTTTGAATGTTGTAAGATCAAGATAATAGTAAGGTTGATTACCATAGCTGCAACTGATAAGTACACGTCCATCATTATCAGCAGCTGCACCATTCACTGTAAAGTTTTCAGGTAATCCCTTGATCGTTCCAAGATGAGTAGCAAAACGTGTGGCAGGATCAACACTGTAAACATTTCTCATTTGTGTGATGAGATATAACAAGCCATCAGTACCAGCCACCATATCGCCACCCCAACTGCTGCATTGGCTATGTACAGATAACGCACCGTTTGTTGCCGCATCAACAATATTTCCAAGATCAACCAATAGCGGTTTTTTTCCGGTACTGAAACGATAGAGATGGTTACCATCATTTGTTGCAGCATATCCATAACCGTCAGCAGCAATGGTCATACGTGTAATATGATTGGCAGGGTCAGTCATATTCAACTGACTCAACAAAGGCGAAGTGAGTGTGTAAAATTTAGGTGATGATGGCTCTCTTACATCGGCCCAACGTAATTCAGGAACACGCATTGGGATAAAGAACATCCGTTGGTTTGATGCATCAAATGCTGCAGCAGCAACAGTTGAAGCCGTAGGCCAGGTGTTTATATTTCTTTCAGTAACAGCATCAAATATGGCTACATACTTTTTTGCAGGATCAAATACTGTTTGCACAATATCACCTTGTCTGCTGTTTATCATTTGAATACTCGTCCAGTTACTTTGATTTTCAGGTGAACTGATGGCATAAACAAACGAAGACTTTTGTGCAAAATTTGTTGAACAGATAAACAGGAAAGCTGAGAGTAGAAATTTCCCTTTCATAATGTGCAGTTTTTGGTGTTTATTGAAATGACATAAAAGTTACAACCATTTGTCAGCAATTGCAACCTTTCACTGCTACATTTTTATGAACGGGAGAAGAGAAATTGGCAATAGTCAATAGCCAATTGGCAACAGTATTGCCGATTGCCTATTGACTATTGTTTGTTGGGATTTGCTATTGTCCTATGGAGGTTAACGCTTTTCTTACAGTGCCATGTGTGAGCAATAGATCTCTGGCTTCTTCATAATTGGTGAGCCCGCTGCGGAGCATAAGCATTTTTACACCACGATCCACCAGTTTTTCGTTGCTGAGTTGCATATTCACCATGCGGTTATCTTCTACCCTGCCCAATTGGATCATGATAGAAGTAGAGATCATATTCAGCACCAGTTTTTGTGCTGTTCCGCTTTTCATGCGGGTGCTGCCGGTTACAAATTCAGGACCTACAACTACTTCAATTGGATAATCTGCGGCGGCTGAAACTGGTGAACCGGGGTTACAACTGATGCTGCCCGTAATAATGTTTCGTTTACGACATTCTTCCAGGGCACCGATCACATAGGGTGTGGTACCACTTGCAGCAATACCAATTACCACATCTTTATCTGAAACATTATGGGCTTCCAGATCGGCCCAACCTTGCTCCTTATTGTCTTCTGCAAATTCAACGGCGTTGGTAATTGCTTTTTCACCACCTGCAATAATGCCTATGACCAAACCGTAAGGCACACCATAAGTTGGGGGACATTCACTGGCATCAACGATACCTAAGCGGCCACTGGTGCCGGCACCAATATAAAAGAGCCTGCCACCCATGAGCATTTTGTCAGTAATAGCGGTAACTAATGGTTCAATTTGGGGAATTGCTTTTTCAACAGCGGCAGGCACGGTACTGTCTTCTTTATTGATGTTTTGCAGCAGTTCCGCTACAGTCATATTCTCTAAATGATGATAATGCGACTCCTGTTCTGTAATTCGTACAAATTGTTCCGCCATGGTGCAAAATTAGCTATGATATTCGATTAATCCCTGCATCGGGTTTTTAAGGATGCGGCCACATTGCAGTTCATAAGCGTGGCACATCGATTTCAATACATCACGAAAAGCATATGCAACACCTCCGGTGAAGTGGATGGGATACAACCAGCTTTCACGGAATTTGTATAAGTGATTAAAGAAAAATTCGTTGAACGAATCTTCAATAATATTCTCCACCATATAATGTCCCCTGTTCTCAGCAAGAAATAATGCAAACGAAGCCATATACCTGTTGGGTAATGGTTTACGGTAAACATTGTCAAGAATCTCTACCCGGTCGGTTTGGTATTTAGAGATAAACCTTGCCTGCAGCTCTTCATCAAATGTGTTGTATAAAAAATGCTGGATCACTTTGCGGCCAAGGTAAGCGCCGCTGCCTTCATCCCCCAACACATAACCAAGCCCCGGGCTGTTTTTTACAATACGTGTGCCATTAAAATAACAGGAATTTGAACCGGTGCCCAGAATACAGGCCACACCTTTCTCATGACCACAAAGCGCTTTTGCAGCACCCATCATATCATGATCAACTTTAATTTTTTCTGCTGAAGGAAAAGCTTCCTTCAAAGCCTGCTTTACACTTTTGATATTGTGCTCACTGCTGCATCCAGTTCCATAAAAATAAATTTCTTTGATCGATTCCTTTGCGAGCTTTGGTTTCAGCTCTTTTTTGAGTAAAGTGGCGATTTGTTCGCTGGTCATTAAAAACGGGCTGATGCCTTGAGTAAGGAGTATTTTTTTCTTCTTACCCTTCAGTAAACACCATTCAGCTTTGGTCGCTCCGCTATCTGCTATTAGTTTAATCGCACTCATACCGCTATTACGTTTTTCAGGCCTTTTCTGTAAAATATGTAAAATGAAACAAAAGCGAGAGGGCAATATGCTTTATTTTCATGAAATTCGCAGCACTTTTTACAAGAAAGCAAGTTCATGAATAAAAAGAAAGTACAAGTTTGGTTGCCTGTTCTCTTATCCGTATCACTAATCATCGGAATGTTTTTTGGATATAAACTTCGTGACAATATGGGCACCTATGCACCTTCTTTTTTTGGCAATTCAAAGCCAAATCCCGTGCAGGAAATCCTTGAATTAGTGAAACAGAAGTATGTTGATACAGTGAGTACAGATTCGCTCGGGCAATTTGCGATCCAGGATGTTTTGAGCCAGCTCGACCCCCATTCTACCTATATTCCCCCTGTTGAAGTGCAAACTGTAAACGAAGATATGCAGGGCAACTACCAAGGCGTTGGATTAGAATTCGGTATGTTGAATGATACCTTGAACGTATTATTTGTAATGCCCAAAGGCCCATCAGAAAAAGCCGGGTTACAGGTTGGTGATCGCATAATTTCAGCCAATGATTCAATTATTTCCGGTAAGAAGAGAAAATCTGAAGATATACGCAAGATCTTTCGTGGCCCGAAAGGAACAGAAGTAAAAATAAAACTGATTCGCAGTAACAAACCTTTAGAATTAACCATTCAACGTGGAATCATCCCCATTAAAAGTGTGGACGCTGCCTATATGATTGAACCAGGTATTGCTTATATCAGGGTGGTTAAATTTTCAGCAACTACTTATGAAGAGTTCATGCAAAACCTTGAGCGTTTGCAAAAAGAAGGAATGAAGCAACTCATTCTTGACCTGCGTGGAAATGGCGGTGGCATGCTCGATGATGCTGTGCAAATGGCTGATGAATTTTTATCTGATGATAAAGAAATTGTTTATACCGAAGGTAAGTCGTACCCCAAACAAAGCTATGCAGCCCGCAGACCAGGTTTGTTTGAAGATGGAAAACTGATGCTTTTGATCGATGAAGGTTCTGCATCGGCGAGTGAAGTGTTGGCAGGTGCATTACAGGATTGGGACAGGGCTACTATTCTCGGTCGCCGTTCTTTTGGAAAAGGTTTGGTGCAGGAACAATTCACCCTAAGCGACGGCAGTGCTGTTCGTTTAACAGTATCACGTTACTACACTCCTATTGGCCGCAGTATTCAAAAACCTTATAACAGGGGAGATAAAGCAACTTACAGATCAGAAGTCACCGAGCGTTTAACAAATGGCGAACTTTTTCATGGTGATTCAGCAGCGCATAACGGTAAGAAATACAAAACTAAAGGGGGGCGAATTGTTTATGGTGGCGGTGGAATTTCACCTGATGTGTATGTGCCGGTTGATTCTGCTGATCAATTACCGAAGGCAAGCCGGATGATCATCAGGGAGCAGGTAAGCGATGCTGCGTATCTCTATTTCCTTAAGTATAAAACGGCTTTGAAAGGATTAAAAGATCCGGCAGCCTTACAACAATATATTACTGCTGATGCATCAATTAATAATTATATCAGCAGTTCAATATCAAACGACAGCGTAAGTCTAGCATCACTTACAGAACGACAACAGGCAACAGTAAAAAAGAATTTCATCAGTTCTCTCAGTCGCTTTCTCTGGCATACGGAAGGTTATGTGAAAATGCGGAACTTCTATGATCCGCTTGTGAACAGAGCATTGCAGGAGTTAAAGAAATAAACGAATAAAGCCTCGCAATTGCGGGGCTTTATTCGTCTGATAAGGTTGTTGAGGTATGTTATTCTTTATCCAGTATTTCCTTTTTCTCGATGCGGTAAGAATAAATGAGGCCTAGTCCACCAAAAATACCGATCATAGAAAAGTACATCACCGGGTTTTCTTCATCGATTTTTAATACATACGTGTGCAGAACATAAGCAAGGAATAGTCCAATGCCTGCACCCACCAGCAACAATCCCCACTTCAGATTGCGATATGGTGCAGGGCGGTTGGCGAATTCTTTTGGATTCATCCCTTTTTCGATCATCGACATGTTTTCTTTATTCCTTAAATAGAATAGACCAAATGCCAACGCCATTGCTCCCAGCGGAACCAGTATCGGAATTAAAACTTCAGCAGGACCCATAGTAATTGATTTTTTGTTTTTAAAATGTGTACAGCATCTATGACTACGGCTTAGTTTACCCGGTTACAGATTTTGGAAGAATTTTTTAAAAATCGCTGATTCGAAAAAATCTTTTCAACTTTATAATACAACTGTAACCTGCTTGTTCCAGGCGGCGTCTAAACCAGAGATATGGATAATGGCTCAACGGATAAGGAGATCATCACCCGGGTGCTAAAGGGCGACCAACGGGCATACGAGGTTATCGTTAACCGTTACCAGTCTTTCGTTTTCACAATTGCTTTTCGGTATGCAAAGAACCGGGAAGATGCGGAGGAGCTGGCGCAAAATGCTTTTATTAAAGCATATCGTTGTTTAAATGATTACCGGGGTGACGCAAAGTTCAGCACATGGTTGTATACAATTGTAACATCGCTGTGCTTAACCTTTTTGCGTAAGAAGAAATTACAGGTGCATTCTATCGACCAGGATCATGTATTTGAATTGGCTGATCAACAGGATGCTGGCATGAAGGCTAATATCGTGGAAGAAAAATCGAAAATAAAAATGGTGAATGATGCCATTGCCCTCCTCCCACCTGATGATGCAAAACTGTTGCTGTTATTTTACAAAGGCGAACAAAGCCTGGAGGAAATTGGTTTGATATTGGGAATACAACCTAATAATGCAAAAGTAAAATTGCACAGGGCCAGGCAAAAGCTGAGAGAAAAAATGGAACAGCATTTTTCTGTTGAAGTAGAAGATTATATTCATTCTTAAAATCGTTTGTATGCAAACTCAACAAATGGAAGAAAAGATCTGGGGTTATATTGATGGCAGCTCTTCAAATGAAGAAGTTGCTTTTGTAGAGCAAATGATTGCTGCTGATGCAATATGGCGAGCAAAGTACAGTGAGTTAAAAGAGATCAATCAACTGTTGAAGGCAGATATGGAACTGGAGCAACCTTCCATGCGTTTCACTATGAATGTAATGGATCAATTAAAAGGTTTACAACCGGCACCCGCAACAAAACAATACATCAATAAAAACATCATTCGCTCTATTGGGTTATTTTTTATTGTTACGATAGTTGGATTTCTGATCTATGGTTTTACATTGATCGATTGGTCTTCATCAACAGGAACTAGTGAAGGTTATCAATTACCATCTTTGTCTTTCGATTATAAACTACTCCTTAACAGTACTTGGCTCAACGTATTATTAATGTTAAATGTTGTGATGGGGTTACTCTATCTGGATCGTTACGTGCGTCGCAATAAGAAGGCCGTGTAACTACACTCGGGTATTCATCGTAACTTCGCCACCTAAAAAGCATGGTTGCGATATGAATATCAAGAACAATATTCTCGAAACAATCGGGAACACACCTATCATCAGGTTAAATAAAATTACCCGCCAACTTCCCTGCACTGTTGCCGCCAAGGTTGATTATTTCAATCCTGGCAATTCCATTAAAGACCGCATGGCGTTAAAGATGGTTGAAGTTGCTGAACAGGAAGGTAGATTAAAACCCGGCGGCACTATCATTGAAGGCACTAGTGGCAACACAGGTATGGGGCTTGCATTGGCTGCAGTAGTAAAAGGTTACAAATGTATTTTCGTCACTACCGATAAACAATCGAAAGAAAAAGCTGACATTTTAAAGGCTGTTGGTGCAGAAGTAATTGTTTGCCCAACAAATGTTTTACCCGAAGATCCACGTAGTTATTACAGTGTGGCAGCAAGGCTGGCAAAGGAAGTTCCTAATTCCTTACACATGAATCAATATGATAATCTTGCAAACAGGTTAGCACATTACGAAACAACAGGCCCGGAAATTTGGGAGCAAACCGATGGTAAGATCACACACTTTGTTTGCACTGCAGGAACAGGTGGTACTATTACAGGTGCTGCAAAATACCTGAAGGAAAAAAATCCAAACATACAGGTATGGGCCATAGATGTGTATGGCTCTTTACTTACAAAATATTTCCGCACCGGTGAAATTGATATGGGCGAAGTTCATCCATATATAAGCGAAGGGTTTGGTGAAGACTTTGTACCGAAGAATTATGATATGAGCGTGATCGACCATTTTGAACAGGTAACAGATAAAGACGGTGCTATTATGGCTCGCCGCCTTGCAAAAGAAGAAGGTTTGTTCTGCGGCTACAGCGCAGGAAGTTGTTTGCAGGGATTGATGCAATTGAAAGACCGTTTAAAGAAAGATGATCTTGTTGTTTGTGTGTTTCATGATCATGGCAGTCGCTATGTTGGTAAGGTGTATAATGATCAGTGGATGATGGAACGTGGTTTTCTCGATGTAAAAACATTTAAAGACATTGTTTCTTCACGTGCACATAACCGACTGATCAGTATTGAACCCACGCACACAGTTGCAGAAGCAGTAGAACTGATGAAGAAATACGATATTGAACAAATACCTGTTATTAATGGCGAAGGTCAGGTTGGTTCCATTTCTGAAAATGGGTTATTCAATAAAGTATTTTCCAATCCCGAAATAAAACACGCAAGTGTTGAGGCCGTAATGGAAGCTCCATTGCCCATTGTTGCATTTGATACACCTATTGAGCGACTTAGTACACTCATCAGCAAAGAGAATGGGGCCGTATTAAGTAAGGATGAGGCCGGCAATTTTCATATTGTTACCAAGTACGACATCATTCAATCCCTGGCGAAGTAAGATTTACAATAATGTTAAGCAATAAATAAGGCCGCTGCAAACAGCGGCTTTATTGTTTTAAGGAGTCTTTTACGGCTGAAATGCGCAGGTATTAGTAGAATAATTGGATTGGAGACGTAAGTACACGGAATTGAGATGCGTAGTTCTACGCATGACGGGGTAAATACCGACGCTGGGAAAAAGAGAAATAGTGCTCTTGTAAAGTCTTAACAGTCCCTTTACTTTTGTATCGGAAGTTGATTGAAACACAATCAAACTGCTGATTTAAGAAAAACACTTAGACTTGATATCCAAATCCATTAAAAAACCAGAATTAAAAATCCAATATCAGTCGACTTCCGTTTTTAAGAAATAGTTTTAATCCAACAACCTGTAAGAAAACCAAAAAACCGTTGAAAAATCCAATGATGTCCTAACTGAAGAAACCACCAATAATCCTAAAGAAGAACCAAAAAAGTCCAAACGTCCGAAGAAAAACCAAAGAAAAATCCAAACATCCTAACCGAAGAACCGACCTATCCTAACGTCCGAAGAAGAACCAAAAGCCACCAAAACAGAACATTCTGTTGCGGAAACCAAGAGACCAAAAAAGGCTTTATTAAAAAGATCTGGATCCTAAGAAAACCAAGTAAAATCCAAACTAACATCCTTTGAAATCCAGATCTTTTTTTCTTTTTATCTGCCCGTAAAAAGGAGATATTCTGAAAGAAAGACATGCAGGGTTCCAAAATCCTTTGAATTAGTAAAATTAAATTTCGTACCAAGGAAAACCATCAAACACCAAAGGAACCGCTGAATTAATTAAATTGCCTGTTTGAAAATGAAATGAAACAAGTTCAGGACCAAACAGGCAATTTTATATCTATCCCTTTCCCACCCCAACGGATCATTTCCCTCGTTCCATCACTCACTGAATTATTATTTGATCTTGTTTTACACGATGAGGTCATCGGCATCACCAAGTTTTGCGTGCATCCTGAAGAATGGTTCAGAAACAAAACAAGAATTGGCGGAACTAAACAATTGAACCTTCCATTAATCGAATCGTTAAAGCCTGATCTGGTCATTGCCAGCAAAGAAGAAAATGTAAAAGAGCAGGTAGAGGCTGTTCAACAATTTTGCCCGGTTTATTGCAGTGATGTCAGTAATCTACAAGACAGTTATGAAGTAATTGAACATCTGGGCTTCCTTACGGATCGACCAGCTAAAGCACAAGAACTCATCAACAAAATTCAGAATAGTTTTTTGGAGTTACCTTTTATTACAAAGCCCATCAAAGCTACATATCTAATCTGGCAAGAGCCGTACATGACTGTAGGTGGCGATACATTTATTAATCATATGATGCAATTGGCCGGTTTTGAAAATGTATTTGCTTCCGAACAACGGTATCCTGCCGTTACTGTTGAAGAGTTGATGAAACGAGATGTTGAAGCTGTGTTATTTTCTTCAGAACCATTTCCTTTCAAACAAAAACATATTGATGCATTCATACAGGAGTGGATGCAGCAAAATAGACTTCAGCAATTGCCTGTTTGTAAAATTGTTGATGGTGAATTGTTTAGTTGGTATGGCAGCAGAACTTTATATGCACCCGAATATTTCATGAAACTAAGAGAAAGCTTATTTTTAAGCGATGAACTTACTGCATAAACAACGACTTCCGTTTTCACTTGCCCTGTTCTGTATCCTGTTTGCTGTTACGTGGCCGCTTTATCAATACGTATCCGATCTTGATGCGGTTGGTTATATGGAAGTGGCACATCACTATCTAAAAGGCGAATGGAAACTTGCAGTGAATGGTTTCTGGAATCCCTTGCATTCATGGTTGGTAGTGCCTTTGCTTAAATCAGGGTTAAACGATTGGTCTGCATTTAAGATCAGTAACCTTATTTTCTCTCTTGGCTCGTTGTATGCTGTTTATTCCTTAGTCAATAAATTTTTATTAGACGATTGGTTGAAATCAGCCATCCAGTTTACAAGTGTCATCATACTGCTTCACTATTGTTATTTTGAATTGGCAGCCGATGCATTGCTTGTCTTCCTTTTACTTATTTATTTCAATCTTATTAAGCAGGAAGATTTCTTTGAAAGCATTACTAAAAATTTACTGGCGGGTTTTCTTGGCGCTTTATTCTATCTCGCCAAATCGTATGGCTTTCCGTTCTTTATTTTTCATTTCCTGGTCATTCATATTTTTCTGAATCCAAACCGAAGCAATGCAGTGAAACAACTTGCTGCAGGCTTCTTTACATTTTTTCTTTTTACGTTTCCTTGGTTAATAGCCTTGCATTGGAAATATGGTGAATGGATGATTGCTTTTGGAAAATTCAATGCACATTGGAATTTTACCGGTGAACCTCTGCCTGGCCCTGTGATGCAAACGCCACCGCATGAAGGTTCATCATCAGTGTGGGAAGATCCCTGGCATGTAAAAGTTGATAACCTGCAATCGGTTCCTTTTTTAACCGTTGCGTTGCACCAAATAAGAGTTGTGCTGTTCAATTTTCAGGCATGGTTAAAATGTATACATGATCTTTCGTTTCTGGCACCTGCAATATTCTTTGTGAGTGGTTTTATGTACTTCAAACACAAAACAAGAGAGTGGTTGTATTTGCTTATTGGGATGCTGGCATTGCCATCAGGTTATTTATTGCTGCATCTGGAAACGAGATTTATCTGGGCAACATCTTTTATCTTTTTTATTGCAGGCGCTTTTTTGATGCAACAATCGTTTCTGCAGGTGCAGATGAATAAGTGGCAACGTTTATTTGTTTGGTCATTTTTCTTTGGAAGCTTTTTACTTGAACCAATTAATCAACTAAAAGATCAGGTGTATGGTCACAAAAGCATTTTTGATACTGCTGAGCAAATGAAGCAGCAACAAATAAAAGGATCGTTTACATCAAACGCTAAAGTGGATGAGTGCATGGTGTTTGCTTATCTGTCAAAGAACCAATTTTACACCATCACCAAACCTTCTTATTATACAAAAGAATTACTGACGGAGATCAGGCAACATAGTGTCAGGTATTACTTTTTCTATTATACTTCTCAACAGGAAAAGGAAGCATTCCTCAGTGGAGAAATTGCGAAAGCAGCAGTAAAACAAGTTGAATTACAAACGGGCTTACTTGTTTTGAGCTTTTACTAATACACGTTTGTAAAGCTGTAAAAAGTTGCCATTCCTAAAAGCTGCTAACCAGTATTTAACTATCTTAGCGGCGCTTTAATACGGATCTTGATCCGTCTTTTTCAACTACTATTAATATTTTAATTATGAGCAAGTACAGAGCCGGCGTCCTTTTTGGTGAAGAACTGGAAGCATTATTAAAAGATGCAAAAGATAATCAGTTTGCACTTCCCGCAGTAAATACAATTGGTACAAATACAATCAATGCCACGCTTGAAACAGCAGCGAAGGTAAACTCTCCCGTGATCATTCAATTCTCAAACGGCGGTGCACAATTCATTGCCGGTAAAGGAATGCCAAACGATAAATTACAGGGAAATATCAGTGGTGCAATTTCCGGTGCATTACATATTCATAACGTAGCAAAATATTATGGTGTGCCTGTAGTATTACACACTGATCATGCTGCAAAAAAATGGTTACCATGGATCAGCGGATTAATTGATGCAGGCGTTGAATTCAAAAAAGAAAAAGGCCAACCACTCTTCTCTTCGCACATGCTTGATCTCAGCGAAGAGCCATTGGAAGAAAACATTCACACTTCAGTAGAATATTTCAAACGCATGGCTCCATTGGGAATGGGTATTGAAATTGAACTGGGTGTTACCGGAGGTGAAGAAGATGGTGTAGATAATAGCGATGTTGATAATGAAAAACTTTACACACAACCGGCGCATGTTGAATATGCTTATACTGAGTTAAGCAAAGTTGGCAAACTCTTTACCGTTGCAGCAGCTTTTGGTAATGTACACGGTGTTTATAAATCCGGCAACGTACAGTTAACTCCAATCATTTTACATAACAGCCAGGTGCATATTGAGAAAAAATTAGGTACCGGACCAAAACCAGTTTACTTCGTATTTCATGGCGGTAGCGGTTCTCCCCAACACCAGATCCGTGAAGCCATCAGCTACGGTGCTATTAAAATGAATATTGACACCGATCTTCAATGGGCATTCTGGGAAGGTATTCTCAACAATTACAAAAAGAACGAAGGCTACTTGCAAGGTCAGCTCGGTAACCCCGAAGGTCCTGATAGCCCTAATAAAAAACATTACGATCCCCGTGTTTGGTTACGCAAAGGCGAAGAAAGCTTTATCAAACGTCTTGAAGTTGCCTTCGAAGATTTGAACTGTGTGAATAGAAACGCTTAATTGCTTACTTTTACCCACTTTTCAAATCAAAGAACGATGGCAAAAAAAGAAGAGGATATTGAGAAAAATCTGACGGGCGATGATCTTCCAAAGGAAGATGCATTACGTTCGTCGTGGTTTAAAAGGGTACAGAAAGGGATTCTTACATCAACTTCAGAAAAGAAAGAAATTCAGGAAGGTCTCTGGACAAAATGTCCTGAGTGTAAGTATACCGGTACTTCGACAGAGTTAGCTGAAAATAAATATGTATGTCCTAATTGTAATTATCATCACCGCATTGGCAGTGCTGAATATTATGATATCCTGTTTGATGGCGACGAATACACAGAGCTGTTTGATAATATCCGTTCAAAAGATTATCTCGGTTTTACCGATCTGAAGCCCTATCAGAAACGTTTGGAAGATATCTGGAAAAAGACTGATCTGCACGATTCTATTCGTGTAGCGGTGGGTAAGATCGAAGGACATGGAACGGTTATCTGTTGTATGGATTTTGATTTCATTGGCGGTTCGTTGGGAAGTGTAATGGGTGAAAAAATTGCACGTGCAGCCGATTATTGCATTGAACATAAACTCCCGATGATCCTCATTTGTAAGAGTGGTGGTGCAAGGATGATGGAAAGTGCGTTTTCATTGATGCAGCTGGCAAAAATTTCAGGTAAGCTTTCGCAACTCAGCGATGCCAAACTCCCCTACATTACTTTATTGACCGATCCAACCTTTGGGGGTGTAACTGCTTCTTTTGGTATGTTGGGCGATCTTAACATAGGTGAGCCTGGTGCGTTGATCGGTTTTGCCGGTCCACGTGTGATCAAAGAAACTATTAAGAAAGATTTGCCCGAAGGTTTCCAACGCAGCGAATTCTTACTGGAGCATGGTTTCCTTGATCTGATCATCGACCGGAAGGATATGAAACAGAAATTTGGCGTACTGTTTACGTTATTTAAGAACTAAAGAGATCAATTTTATATTTGCAATCAATATGAGTTGATTCAACTTTTATTGATTGCTTTTTTATTTGCGAAATGATTGAATTAAAAAACCGCTCTGCTTTTCATGAATACTATTTTGAAGACAAATTAGTAGCGGGGATGGTATTGGTTGGAACGGAAGTAAAATCGATCCGTGAAGGCAAAGTAAGTTTCTCCGATTCTTATTGTTTTTTTGACAAGCACGAACTCTGGATCAAAGGTCTGCACATTGCAGAATATAAATTCGGCACTACCAACAATCACCTGGCCGTGCATGATCGTAAACTCCTGCTCAACAAAAAGGAAATAAAGAAGTGGGAAAATAAAATAAAAGAAAAAGGCTACACCGTTATTCCGCTACGCATATTCTTCACAGAAAATAATCTGGCAAAACTTGAGGTTGGTTTAGGTAAAGGAAAGAAACTGCACGACAAACGGGAAACAATTAAGAACCGTGATGCAGAACGTGACATGAAGCAATATCTCAAATAATTTTAATTCCCAAGGTTTCTCCATTATGACCAAAGAACAACTTCTCCAAGAACTGAAACATGATACTTGGGTAATGATGAAACCCTCTCCCATTCATGGCAATGGGGTGTTTGCTTTGCGTGACATACCAAAAGGTCAGCGAGGATTGTTCTCGAAAAATATTGGTGAGTGGATCAAGATCGAACGAAGTGAAATTGATGCGTTGCCTGCTCACAGCAAAGAGTTGGTTGAAACCTATTGTTTGTTTGATGAAGATCACTACTACGTTCCCGACTACGGATTTAAAGTGATGGATATTGTCAACTTCCTGAATCATGATGAAATACCAAACATTATTTCAATTAATGATGGCGAAGATTTTGAAACACTCCGTGAAATAAAAGCAGGCGAAGAATTATTGATCAACTATGGTGAGATCGTTGATAGTAATGAATAAAACCGATGATGCCGGGTACTGCATCATCGGTCAAGGTTTTCATAGTTTTACTCTTGATGGACAATTAAAATCTGAATGTTAATCCTGCTTTATATCCTTCGTTAAATGCTTTGAAATTCTGGTTTTTATCTAGGCGTTGAAATCCTCTTTCATACGAAGCGCTAATACCAATTCCATTTTCAAATTCGTAACCAACACCACCTGCTACACCCACATCCCAGCGATTGAACTGATCTGTTATATCCCAATCATTGTTGATGAGGGAGAAGCCAAGAACTGAAACGTCAGCCCTTAAATTATTTTTCACCAGGTACGATACTTGTGGCCCGACAAACAACTGCAAACCTGCAACGGGCTTTACTTTCAGCAATACTGGCAAATCGATATAATGCATCTGTGAAGTTGCTCTTGCATCAAGTGCGTCGATCTTCATATCATTGATCGTAAGATTTCCTTTGATGCCATAGCCACGTTGCGTATAGATCAAAGAAGGTTCAACTGAAGCAAAATCGCCAAGGGGAAGTTCAACGCCGGCACCTGCATAAAAAGCGGTCCGGTTTCTTGTGGTAATGTAACCGTCAGCTTTGTCGATGAGTTGATTAAATGATTCTCTTGCTTCGCCTTTCCAGGTTGATTGAATAATACCTGCTTTGATAACAGGTTTAATTTGTGCGTTGGTTGTAATGGCTGCTGTAGTAAATACTACGAGTAAGCTTAGGTAGATAGTCCTCATAAAAATGTTGCAGGATTTTAGTAACTGCTGTTCATTCAGATGAAGGAATGTTTTGTATAGATGTATGACAGTTTCTAATCTTTTGTTAACGGCATAAGCTCTTAACAAATCTTTTCAAAATGAAAACGGCGATTGCAAAGCAATCGCCGTTTAACTCATTACTGAGTACTCATCACTCGTCATCCAAACAACTCCGGTTGCGCTTTCGGATCTTCCTTCACCCATTCCATTTCAATGCTTTTTGTGTAATCGGTGAGCTTTGCTCCCACTGCTTTCCATCCCATTACTTCAGCAACCTTCGCCAGTTTTATTTTAGCGCTACGAACCTGTGCTCCCTTACCACTCTTTACAGAAAGCACCGGCTCTTCATCAGTTGTTACTGCTTCCACATAATTCTTCGCACCTTCTTTAATAAAGAAGAATTTGTTCTTCAACGTAGTCGTTTCAATTTTGAAACGCTTCACATTGTACTGAAGTTTATCGTTATCCAAATAAACAGCAGTAATGATGCGCTCAGGACGGAACAATTCGATCAACAATATATTCTCAGGATCAAACTTCTGCGTCATCTCCTGGTCGGTGATCTCATAGTTACCATCTTTATAGATCACCAACACTCGATCTTCGGGTTCAAACTTGCCAAGGTACTCTCCTTTCTCTTCTGTATTCAAGCGTCCGAATTTATCATCGAACCACATTTTCTTTCCGCTCAATGTAGCTCTTCCTTTCTCTTTAAACTTCACACTCTTGATCGGGTACTTCGTTACCTGGTTGCCCATGCTGCTGCGACCTTTGATATCGAGTTCTTCAAAATAAAAATCAAATTCTTTGATACGTGCAGTACAATTCGGGCTCAGCAATACTTTCACTACTTCTGCTTCACCATTCGGATTCACGGTAAAGTAATGCACTTTACTTTTATCATCGCCACGTGTAAGATCGTATTCCTTATCTCTTGTAATACCGGTTACATTGAAACGCTTCGCATAACTAACTCCGCCCTTACCATCAGCATAGATCATGTTGTAGGTTGTGCGTTCATCATTCTTCTGGAATACCGCTGCATGAATAATGTCTTTACCGATGTAGGCTTTATCACTCACCTTCACCACCTTCATTAAACCACGTTTGGTAAATACAATGATGTCATCAAAGTCGGAGCAGTCACAAATAAACTCATCTTTCTTCAACGATGTACCAACAAAACCATCTTCACGGTTCATGTAAAGTTTGGTATTGGCAATCGCTACTTGTTTTATTTGAATGACTTCGAATGGCTTGATCTCTGTTTTGCGTTCACGACCCTTACCATATTTCTTCAACAGGTTTTCGTAATAAGCAACTGCATAGTCAACAAGGTTTTCCAAATCGTGTTTCACCTGTTTGATATCTGCTTCCAGACCTTTGATCTGCTGGTTCAGTTCATCAATATCCAAACGATAGATACGACGCACAGGCTTTTCTGTAAGCTTGAGAATATCTTCTCTTGTAATATCCCGGCGGAGTTGTTTTTTGAATGGAACAAATGCTTTGTCGATCGCAACAATTACTTTATCCCATGTTTCATGTTTCTTCTCCAGTTCTTTATAGATCTGCTCCTCGAAGAATATTTTTTCCAGCGAAGTATAATGCCATTTCTCCTGTAACTCTCCGAGTTTGATCTCCAGTTCTTTCTTCAGCAATTCCTTTGTTTGCTCTGCAGAGTATTTCAACAGATCTGTTACCGTAAGGAACTGTGGTTTATTATCAACAATTACACATGCATTCGGTGAAATGGAAACTTCGCAATCAGTAAATGCATACAAGGCATCAATGGTAATGTCGGGTGAAATGCCCGGTGCAAGATCAACCTGTATCTCTACTTCAGCAGCGGTGTTATCCGTTACTTTCTTGATTTTTATTTTACCCTGGTCGTTTGCTTTCACAATGCTTTCCATCAAACTTGTTGTGGTTACACCATAAGGCACATCTTTGATGAGCAATGTTTTCTTATCGAGTTCTTCAATAAGTGCACGAACCCGCACTTTGCCGCCACGTTTACCATCGTTGTAATTTGCTGCATCGATCATGCCACCCGTTTGGAAATCGGGTAACAGTTCAAAACGTTTACCACGCAATGCTTTGATGGATGCTTCAATTAATTCACAAAAGTTATGAGGAAGAATTTTTGTTGATAGACCAACCGCAATACCATCTGCACCTTGTGCCAGCAACAACGGGAACTTCATCGGCAACACCACAGGCTCGTTCTTACGACCGTCGTAACTCAGTTGCCATTCAGTTGTTTTGTTGTTGAATGCAACATCTAACGCAAACTTCGACAAACGTGCTTCAATGTAACGTGCAGCAGCTGCATCATCACCTGTGCGCACATCTCCCCAGTTACCTTGTGTATCGATCAACAGATCTTTCTGTCCAAGATTCACCAATGCATCGCCAATACTTGCATCACCATGCGGATGATATTGCATTGCCTGACCAATGATGTTCGCTACCTTGTTGAAACGTCCATCATCCATTTCCTTCATTGCATGTAGGATGCGGCGTTGCACAGGTTTCAAACCATCTTCCATTGCCGGTACGGCACGTTCAAGAATTACATACGATGCATAATCGAGGAACCAGTTTTTATACTGTCCCTGTACACCGCTTTCATTGTCAAAAACACTTTCTTTCTTTTTAGCAGCACTCATAATTTATTTCTTTCCTATTTCTCCTAAATGAGTAAACTTAAAACCATTTTCATATTTCAGGCCATAACCTGCAACTCGGTCCATTGATGCATGACCGAATAAGATCACACCGGTTATTATCAATGCATCACTATCAATCATAAACCCTGCAGCGATCAGAGCAATTGCAATTCCTTTATGATGAAAGAGATTGTAACTCCATGCTCCAATTTTATTTCCCGCCAAATAACCTATCATACTAATATCTGGCCCCAACAACAGCAAGAGGTAGAACCACCAGGCTGAGTCAAAGTAGTACAGCACGTAAGCCGATGCAAGAAACATCGCCAACTCTTCCAGTTTTAGTATTGTTTTCATCAATTGAATTGTTCAATTCCAGATCAGGCAGTTTCTTCTTTTGCCTCGAACAACTGCCCCGATTTTTTCTTAAGCTCAAAATCTTTCATGTTCTTCAATTCTCCCTGCACATCATACAGATCAGTTGCAACTAATTGCTTCAAACGCCACAGCAAATACATATCGCCGGTTGTTTGTTTATTCTTGCTCAAAAACTGGTGAATGATCTTGCTTGCCTTTTGCCAATCACCTGAAATAAAATTCTTGAGATCAGCATCATAAAAATCATAATCTTTCTGTCCCAATTTCTTTCCACCTTCTAATAAACGCACACCCTTTTCTTCGTTGCAAAGTTTTGTCCATTCATCAGGGTCAACTTCAAACTCACTTGGTGTAACCAAACGTGCAAGTTTCTTCGCTTTCGTCATTTCTTTTGGCTGAATAGTACTGATCCATTCAGGATAAAACAATTGTCCCTTCTCGTTAATGAACGGAAGGTTATTCAGGTACAAAATATAAATGCGGCCCTGGAAATCTTTTAACTGACTGATGAGCCAATAGTAACCGCTCACATCATGTTTGTTTTGTGCTGCCCAGATCCATACTTTTTCTTCTTCGTTATTCTGCAGGCGCTCAATGATAAAAGCAACCAGTTTGTTATCATCTACTTCACCTTCATCCAATTTCTTTTCAAGGTCGGTGCCGGTCAATACTTCTTTCCACCATGCACGGCGTGCGGCAATACCTTCTTCAGTATAAATATCCTTCAGCGGCCCAACTGCATAATCATCTTCCACTTGCAGCACTTCGCCCTGCAATGTTTCATCAAGTTCTATTGCTTTCTGCAATACATCAATATCAGCTTCGTTAAAAACAATATGTATCATAAGATCTAATTCTGTTTTGCCTGTATCAAATAATAAACACAAGTGGTGAAAAAATTGCGAACAAACGGAATGGCTTTGATCAATCCAAACTGTTCTTTCGGTTTCCAACCAAACTTGTATTCATAGATCGGGTTAATTAAAAAATGAGTATGGTTGATAACATTGTATCCTTTCTCATTACAGATACGCTCAAACCGCTCAATAGAAATTCCTGTTTCTTTTATCTCCAGCATTTCTTCCCAGTTCTCCCCATTCGATTTCAATAGCCATTTGTAAATTGTAGTTGGCAACAAATGATAATAAGGCAACTTGCTCAACCATTTGCCTTTATTGATTTGCTGATGCCCGCCGAACGGCATATACCATGGTGGAAAGCCAAAGAAGATAACGCCATTCGTTGTCAAAAAACTTTTCATCCATTCAATCAACTTTGGTTGATCATGAATATGTTCAATTACATCCTTCAACACAATAATATCAAACGCTCCACCAAAGTCGGTTTCGGTTGCTTTGTAAATATCTTTCGAATGAAAAGTTACCTTGCCTTGATCAAGTTCTTCTTTCATCCATTCTCTTGCATTCACTAATCTGCTTTCATCAAGTTCAATACCAACGCCTGTACAACCTTTGTCGATAAACGCTTTCAATACGCCGCCTTCGCCACAACCAATTTCTAACACACGCATACCCGGCTTTACAGAGAAAGCTTTCTCAATAAAGGGCAACACATATCGTTCAGTGTTTTGTATCTGTATGTCGAAATAACGTTTCCTGTCGGCGTGAAATTCAAACATTAGTCAAAGTGCGTTATACAGTTTCTTCTACTTTATCTAATTCTACTTTCAGGTTATCGATAATGAACTCCTGTCTGTCCGGTGTATTCTTACCCATATAATATTCTAACACCTGTTGTATATGTGTTTCAGGCAACAGCATCACCGGCTGTTTGCGCATTTCTGCACCAATGAAACGGCCAAACTCTTCCGGACTGATCTCACCCAAACCCTTAAAGCGTGTGATCTCCGGTTTGTTGCCGAGTTTTTTTACAGCAGCCTGTTTCTCGCTTTCGTCATAACAGTAAATCGTTTCCTGTTTGTTGCGCACACGGAACAACGGTGTTTCTAAAATAAACACATGTCCGTTCTTAACAAGATCAGGGAAGAATTGCAGGAAGAAGGTCATCAACAATAAGCGAATGTGCATACCATCCACATCGGCATCGGTAGCAATTACAATATTGTTGTAACGCAGGTCTTCATAATTATCTTCGATATTCAGTGCGTGTTGCAGGAGATTGAACTCTTCGTTCTCATACACCACTTTCTTCGTTAAGCCATAACAGTTAAGCGGCTTACCACGCAAACTGAACACTGCCTGCGTTTCCACGTTGCGGCTTTTGGTGATACTTCCACTCGCACTATCACCTTCGGTTATGAAAATGGTTGTTTCCTTTTGCTTCTCAATAATTTTATCCTTGTCTTTACCTGTTGCTTCATCGTTATAATGGAAGCGGCAGTCTCTTAATTTCTTATTGTGTAGATTGGCTTTCTTGGCACGTTCATTCGCCAGCTTTTTAATACCGGCCAGTTCTTTCCGTTCTTTCTCATTTTGCTCAATACGTTTTTTCAACGCTTCAGCAACCGATGGATTTTTATGCAGGTACAGATCAAGATCACGGGCAAGAAAATCGCCAACGAAGTTTTTCATCGTTGGTCCGCCTTCATATACCACACTTGAACCAAGTTTTGTTTTTGTCTGACTTTCAAACACAGGCTCCTGCACACGCACACTCACAGCAGCACAAATACTTCCACGTATATCGGCCGCATCATAATCCTTCTTATAAAAATCACGGATTGTTTTTACATAACCTTCACGGAAAGCCGCAAGGTGTGTACCGCCTTGTGTTGTAAACTGTCCGTTTACAAATGAGTAATATTCTTCACCGTATTGATTCTCGTGTGTAATGGCAACTTCAATATCCTCACCTTTTAAATGAATGATGGGGTAACGCAATTCATCTTCATTCGTCTTACGTTGCAACAGATCGAGCAAACCATTCTTTGATACATACTTCTTACCGTTGAAGTTGATCACCAGTCCTGCATTCAAATAACAATAGTTCCAAAACTGGTTGTCAAGATACTCGTGTATGTAGTGATAGTTTTTAAAAACACTGTTGTCGGGAATAAACGTTACTTCGGTACCGTTACCTTCCGTTGTTTTCTCTTCTTTATGTTCTTTGGTTAAAATTCCTTTTTCAAATTCAGCAGTCTTCTGTTTGCCATCACGAAAGGCAGTTACTTTAAAATACTGGCTCAATGCGTTTACGGCTTTCGTACCCACACCGTTCAAACCAACGGACTTTTGGAACACTTTGCTGTCGTATTTGGCACCGGTGTTGATCTTGCTCACCACATCCACCACTTTACCCAAAGGAATACCACGGCCGTAGTCACGAATAGTCACTACACCTTTTTCAATGGTTACATCCACCGCTTTACCGTAACCCATCGTGTGTTCATCAATACAGTTATCCAACACCTCTTTCAGCAATACATAAATACCGTCATCGGCACTACTGCCATCACCAAGCTTACCAATGTACATACCAGGACGGAGACGGATATGCTCCTGCCAGTCGAGGGTTTTAATTGAGCTCTCGTCGTAATCGAACAGGTTCTTTTTTTCTTCAGCCATTTTAATATTCGTAGTTCTAGGTTGTTACGTATGTTTCCAGCTCTCGTCTTACTGTCAGCTGCATTGGCGTCGCACTCTTGTACTTCATCTCATTATTGTACAGCTGTTCTCAGTCGTACTTCATACTTTGTTATTCGTACTTCCGTTCCCGGAACGGGCAAATATAACAAAACACACCTCCCCTGCCATTCCCTTATTTGTTCACAACCCTGTGAATAATTTTTGGCCTGTAACTGATTATTTCTCAATTTCGCATCACTAAAATCACAACCATGGACAAAAAGATTTATACCCTCCTTACCATCTATATCGTTTACCTGGTAATTGCATTGTCAATGGTATTATCATCGGGCGCACAGAAAGTGCTTACTGCTCTCATCTTTGGCGGTCTCGGCATTTTCATTTTCTTCGGTGCTTACCTCATCTGGATGCTTAACCGCAAGCACGAAGAATAATTTTGTCCAATGGCAAGGGCTATCGACAGCCTGCAATCATTTTATCCCAAAGACCGCAAGGCCTGGCGTAGCTGGCTGCAAAAAAATCACGACAAGTCAAAAGGTATCTGGCTCATTTTTTACAAAGTGGGCAAAAGCAAGCCACGTCTTCCCTACAGTGAAATAGTGGAAGAAGCACTTTGTTTTGGCTGGATCGACAGTTTGCCCCGCAAGCTTGATGATGAACGTTCCATGTTGCTCATCACTCCCCGTAAACCCAAAAGTGTTTGGAGCGATGTAAATAAAGAACGGGTTGAGCAGTTGATAAAAAACGGACTTATGACCGATGCCGGTCTTGTGAAAATTGAAGCGGCCAAACTCGATGGAAGCTGGGACACATTGAATGCTTCTAATCATGCTGCTCATACAAATGAACTTCCCAAAGACTTGACGCAGGCATTTAAAGGCAAGAAAGCAGCCCTAACCAATTACAAAGCCTTCTCTCCTTCTGTCCGTAAACAATTTATGTTTTGGATCGATAGTGCCAAAACTCCTGAAACAAGAGCGAAACGTATTGCACAAACGGTGCTTATGAGCGAAGCAAATAAGAAACCGGGGCCGCAAGGTTTTAAAATGTAATTCAAGATTTTCTTCAATGCAATTTCTCCATGCTAAGTGTTTTTACCTGTTTCTCATCGCCTACAGCTCGAAGCTATTTTCTATATTTACCGCATGAAAACATACTTATCCTTTATCCTATTCTTCGTGGCCTTTAGTGCCAATGCCCAGCAACAACAGGAAGTTTATAAACTCGACAGTTGTTTACAATTCGGC
Source organism: Lacibacter sp. H375 (assembly GCF_037892425.1). NCBI lineage: Bacteria > Pseudomonadati > Bacteroidota > Chitinophagia > Chitinophagales > Chitinophagaceae > Lacibacter > Lacibacter aquaticus. The sequence continues at coordinate 4,046,391 of NZ_JBBKTT010000001.1, read as the reverse complement.
ACAAATCCATTTGATGATATTTATGTTCGTGTACAACAAACAGCCAAATGGAAAGCAAAAAAGCCCAGCCTCGAATCGCATATCGAAAAATTCTTCGAGCAATACACCCAGAAGAAAGCGGGAGGTAAGATCACCATCAGCATACTCATCGATAAAACCGGCAAACCCTGTACTTACGAGGCCCGACCCAACAGCAATGTTCGCCCCGACTTTCAACAACTGAAAGCCTGGATGAACCAATACGACTGGGAGCCCGCCATCCAAAATGGTCAGCCTGTCCGCTCCATCAAGATCCTCCAGGTGAATTTTGAGGGTAAGAAAGTCTCGGTTGCGGAGCTTGATTAATTCAACCCATTGATTTTCAATCATCGTATTAATTTTTTGTAAAAAGAGCCTTTTCGGGTGATGTTGGGCTACGCCAATTCAGCGAAATGATGTTACATTTGTTTCAACACTAACCTGGTACTACAACCCCCGATTCCCAACTCCAACTGCCCATTAAAATTCGCCAGAACAGTATTATTGAAGATTTAAAATTTGTGAAGTATGTACACGTATGACTTGTTGGAAGCCGGTTGCAATTACCTCATCCAGGAAAAAGAAGAAAATGCCCTGCAGTTGATCAAGGTGCATTTCAAGAGTGATCATGCACTTTGTATTTCCACCTACACTGAAGGTGAAGAAATTGTGTGGAAGAAAAAAGATGCTCCCATTCACGACATTGTTGAATGTCTCGATGATAAAGCCGTTACCGCCTGGGAAAAATTATATTATAGCCAGGACGCTTATTACGAAGAAGATGATGAAGAATAAATCATCAATAAGCAACAAGCAATTGGCAATAGGCAAAACTTTAAGAAGTTAATTGACATCGAGATCGTTTTGCTTATTGCCAGTTTTTTTAAAGCCTTTCTTTTACAAACGTGATCTCTGTTTTTCCATGTGCTGTTGGTTTCCCTTCTGCATTAACATTTACAAACACGATCTTTTCAATTCGCAGGATTGGTTCACGGGTAAGTTTATTTCTTACTTCACAACGCATGGTTAGTGACGTATTACCAAAATGAGTGGCCAAAATACCGATCTCAATAATATCACCTTGTCGTGGTGCTGAAATAAAATTGATCTCAGAAATAAACTTGGTCACCACATGCGGGTTCTCCAGCTGAATAACTGCATAAAGTGCGGCTTCCTCGTCAATCCATTGCAGTAAACGTCCGCCAAATAATGTGCTGTTAGGATTCAGGTCTTCGGGCTTCACCCATTTTCGGGTGTGAAAGTTCATATTTGTTTCAGCCATGTGTTTTAAATGATGCGCCTAAATTACAGATCCCGTTCCACATCCTTCACTTCCGTTCAGCAAAAAATAGTTTCAAACTTTATTTATGTTTTGTAACTTATGGTAACTAAATCTCCGGTTATGAAAAGACTATTCATCATTACGTTGCTGCTGGCATTTGTAGCATTGGTTGCCATTGCCAACATCAACCGTAGAACTGGAATGAAATCAGAAAAACAAACAGAACAAAAAACTGAAAAGAAAAAAGAATGTAAACATTCCTGTTGGTTTTCCTGAGTGATACAATCCCGCTTTCACGAGGCGGGATTGTTGTTTTTGGCATTTTTATTTCATGTTTTCTCCGCAGGGTAAACTATTATCAGGAATAATTGTAATATTTACGGCGTTAACAAAAAACACTTTTACATGAGACATGCAAAAAAGCTATTAAACGCTCTCACAATACTTCTTATCCTTTTTGTTGTTTCCTGTAATAACGAAACTGAAAAAACAACAGTCGACACAGATACTATTAAAGTTGCTCCCCCTTCTTCTGACGATCCAGCACATTTTTGTTATGAGTTTGTTACGAATCAAGACACAATTCAGTTAGAACTGGTAGTTGGTCCTGATGATATGATCAGTGGCGATCTGCTTTACCAGCTTGCAGGTAAAGACCGTAACAAAGGAACATTGAAAGGTGTGATACAAGAGGATACCATTCTTGCTGAATATACATTCATGTCTGAAGGAAAACAATCTGTTCGTGAAATTACCTTTTTGAAAAAAGACAGTTCTCTTACCGAAGGTTATGCAGCTATGGAAGAGGCCGATGGTAAAATGCAATTCAAGGCTGGCGTAATTCCCCAGTACAAAGGCATGAAACTAATGCTAACGAATTGCAAAAACTAATCTTGTCTTCCTTTCACTTTATGTAATGTAATCTCTTTCATCATCTGCACAAAAACTTATGGTATGAAACAGACTTTTTTTGTTCTCTCTATTTCTATGTTGCTGCTTCAAGCTTTCTCTTGTAAAAGCAGCAAACCAACATCTACTCCTTCACCATCTTCACCAACGGAAACAATTCCTGTTGAGAATAGTAAACAAACAGTAACAGGTGGCAGCGAGCAGCTATACATGTATCGCTGGTATCTTTCTGAAGTGAACGGCAAACCTGTTCGTCCGGAATCAGGACGATCTGCACACCTGCTCTTTTCGCCCGGACAAGTAAATACTGTTGCAGGTTTTACAGGGTGCAACCGTTTATCAGGCACGTTTACGATCAATGCAAATTACGAGATCAAATTTTCACCATTGGCAGTAACTAAGATGGCTTGCCTGAATGATGATAAAACAGAAAGTCTTTTTCTGCCGGCAATTTCACAAACCAACAGGTGGCAGATCGAAAACAACGTATTGAAATTTTTCAATGGCCAAACCGAAGTAGCAACTTTTACTGCTGTTGAAGCAACCACCAGTAAACTCGAAGGTAACTGGGAACTTAATTATATCTCCGGTAGTCGTATTGCTTTTGAAGGTTTGTATCCTGAGAAGAAACCATTTATTCGTTTTGAATTAGGTCAATCAATGATCAGCGGAAATACAAGTTGTAATGGTTTCAGCAGTAAATACAAGATCAATGAAAATGCGATCAAATTTGATCCACCCCTTTCTACGATGATGGCTTGCCCCGGTAATGGTGAAAAAACATTTACGGATATGCTGCAGAAAGTAAACAAGTATGCATTAAGCGATGATAATACGTTAAACTTTCTAATTGATGATGTTGCAGTGATGCGTTTCGTTCGTAAATAATCAATCACCAAACCATAACATGCTTTTTATGAAGAAACTTTTAGTCGTCTTTTGGTTGAGCATTCCAGCTGTTTTGTCTGCTCAATTAACTCCCGGTTTTGACAAAGCAGAATATATTGAACTGATGAAAGTATCGGCACGCACTTCAGCCGAAGAAAACTATTATAAAAAAATTGCCGAGCCGCAGCGGTTTAAAATGTTGTACCAATCGTCTGTAATTGGTTTGGATAATTTATGGGATCTGTGGAACGATGGCAAAGGAACAGCTGTTCTCAGCATTCGTGGTACCACTACAAATGCAACGAGTTGGCTGGCTAATTTTTATGCAGCAATGGTTCCTGCAAAAGGGCAACTGCAACTATCTAAAGATGATTTTTTTGATTACGAATTGGCATCAAATCCAAAAGCGGCTGTACATGTAGGTTGGTTGGTGAGCACAGCTTTTATTACAAGAGATATGATGCCGAAAATTGATTCAACGTATAAAAGCGGAACAAAGAATATGATCATTGTTGGGCATAGTCAGGGCGGTGGTATTGCTTATCTCGTTACTGCTTATTTGTATAACCTGCAAAAGACCGGAAAACTGCCTGCTGATATCCGTTTTAAAACTTATTGCAGTGCGGGACCCAAACCAGGCAATCTTTATTTCGCTCATGAGTATGAAGCTATGACGCACAATGGTTGGTCTTACAATGTGGTGAATGCTGTTGATTGGGTTCCTGAAGTACCTATCTCTATTCAAACATTATCCGATTTTAATCTATCAAATCCTTTCATACATGCAAAGGGTATTATTAAAAAACAAAAGTTTCCAACTAGCCTTGCGTTGAAGTACATGTATAACCAGTTGAGTAAGCCGCCCAGTAAAGCACAAAAACGATATCAGAAATATCTTGGCTCAATGACTTCTAAATCGGTGCAGAAAACATTGCCGGGCTTTGTTCCTCCTGCCTATTATTCAAGTAATCATTATGTACGCACCGGAAACATGATCGTATTGTTGCCTGATGATGATTATTTTAAACTATATCCAGAAAGCCAATCCGCAGATAATATGTTTCCACATCATTTGCATCCGCAATACATCTATCTCGCAGAAAAATTAAAGTAATTATTTTTTTATACTCTTCAGCACATCCACTGTTTTGCGTTTAACAGTGGATGTTTTATTAAAGTTATAGCTGAGTGTAACACGATAGTTTCGTGTTTGTGTGCGGTTGTAACTTTCTAAATTAAAGTTGGGCCCGTAAGTAAACACTCTGTTCTGTTGTTGAATGAACGGATCGGTTGTATTAATACTGATGATCACTTTCTTTTTAAACAGTTTGTATTGCGCACCAATGTTCATAGAGATATTGCTGCGTACAGTTCCTTGTGGATTTGCAAATCGGTTGAAGGAAAATGCTCCCGTGAATGTCCACAGATCCGTCGGGTTATAATTGGTGCTGAAGTTCGACGTAAACGAGCCTCCATCACGAAACTTGCGCACCTGTTTATCGAATGTGCCATACTTGTTGTATGTATAACTTGCACTGATATTACTTCGTAATTTACGGCTGATGGTAAGTCCGGCCCATGTGCTTGCTTCATATTCCTGGCGGTTACTAACGTTGTCCCATGTTACTGTTGTTTTGCCATCGGGTGCCAATGTGCGTATCTGGCTGAACACATCTTCTACAAGATTATAACCAATGCTTACATTGGCGAAGTATTTACTTTTTGTTTTACCAGCCACCATATCGAATGTATGTGATTGCGAAGGCAACAGATCTGGATTGCCATAACGAAGATTGTAGGGATCACCATAATCAATGGCTGGGTTTAATTCACCAATGCCCGGTCTGCGCATGGTACGACGGTAAGCAAACGTTAGATTCATCCCGTTCTTCCAACTGCGGTTAAGATTTGCAAATGGAAGCACATTGAAATAGCGGTTGTATTCTGTTTTATTATCCCTGAATAATTCAAACAAAAAATTCGTTTGTTCAAATGCAGAACCTGCGGTGATAGAAAATCCCGGCATGAAAATATGTTTCATGGAAACACGAGTGCTGATCACATCCTGGTGGAATTTAAAGTTGTTGCTCAACAGTTCTGCTTTCTGAAAAATATTCTCCGGCTTTTTCATAAAATCAGTTGTAAGCACAACATGACTGTTATTGCGATAGTAAGCAGCACCGGTTGATAAACTTGTTTTCTTATTGCCTAATGGTCGGTCGTAAATAATATTGATGCTGTAGCCGTTTGATCTTGTATTGTTGGTTTGACGTTGCGTACTATCAATGCCAGTTGGTGTATCATCTGCATTCAAAAACTCCTGGAAAAAGTTGCGTACACTTTCCGATTGTCCAAAATTCAATGCATAAACCATTCTTATTGATTCACCTGGTCGTTTTGTTTTATGCTGATAACTAAGATTGATCGATGGATTATAATTTCGGCCTACTGATGCAACAGTCCGTTCACTCAACCTTGAAATTTCTTCGAAACGATTGATGTTCGTGTAACGGTTAAAGCCGCTGTTGTTAGTGTTTCCCTGGTTATACTGCGCCACAAAATTGAAGCTGTTGCGCTTGTTCAATTCATAATCAACATTTAGTCGAAAACTTGGGCGAATACTTTTGTTGAATGAGTTGTTGATGATTTTTAACTGGTTACTTGAGTCTTTATAAATATTGGTGCGGTTGCTGTAACCTTCCGATTGAAACTCGTTGTACCCAACTCCTGCATTTAAATTAACAGCAAAGCCTTGCTTGCGGTAATTGAAATTGGTAGTAATACCAGTTTGTCCTCTTGAACCTGCATAAAGATTTACTCTTGCACCAAAACCAACTCTACCCTTCTTTGTAACAATATTGATCACACCACCCTGCTCGTTTGCATATTGTGGCGGCGGATTGGTGAGTACTTCAATTTTTTCGATCATGCTTCCGGGCATACTTTCAAGTAAGTCCTGCAACTGTTGTGCATTTAGTTCAACCGGTTTATCATCGATCAAAATTTTCGGTTCTTTTCCACGCACAGCAATTTTTCCATCGGCATCGGTTGTAACCAATGGTGTTTGTTTCAACAGCTCAGTTGCAGTGCTGCCGTTGATCAATGCACTTTCGCCAACGTTGAAGGTGATATTGCCATCCTTCGATTCGATCAACGGCTTCTCTACAAATATGATCACTTCAGCCAGCTCAACTGATTGATTGCTGAGCGGTATATCATTCAAATTGAAATCGGCCCGGTCGGTACGCAGATGAATGCTGTCAATGGTAAGTGTTCTGTAACCAACTGCACTGATCCGCACACGGTAATAACCCAGCTGCAGGCTGGTTAAGTTAAATCCGCCATTCTTATCTGTAAGAAAAACCGATTGTTTACTGCTGTCGGTATATGGGATAGCCGCCACAGTTGCACCCATTACCGCCTTTTGATTGCTTGTGTCGATCACCGTTCCAATGATCACCCCGTCTTTTTTAGCTTGCTGTGCTGAAAGATTGAAGAAGCTAAAAACACTGATTATCAGGAAAAAAAGTATTGATTTGGAATGCAAATAGGTCAATTTAAGGGTTAAAGTTAGGCTCCATGGTTAGACGGCAATGCTCTATTTCCACCAGCGGTCTCAATCGCTGTCAATCTGTCACGAAATAGAATTGTTTCATTAACTTTGCCTGCTCAATTTGCGAATGACTATGATGGATTTGATGACCGATACCAAAGTTCACGACGAAAACAGGCAGGGTGAAGCCTATGCCCCGTTTTCGAACGATCCCAATCAATACAAAAAGAAATTTTATATCGAAAGCTACGGTTGCCAGATGAATTTCAGTGACAGCGAAATTGTGGCCAGCATCCTTAACAGTGCAGGTTATGGCGCCACTCGTGATACTGAAGAGGCCGACCTGGTGTTGCTCAACACTTGTTCTATCAGGGAAAAAGCTGAGCAAACCATCCGCAAACGTTTAACCGAATTCCGTAAAGCCAAAATGCGCCGACCGGGTTTATTGGTTGGTGTATTGGGTTGTATGGCAGAACGTTTGAAATCGAATTTACTTGAAGAAGAAAAGCTGGTGGATATGGTGGTTGGCCCTGATGCTTACCGCACACTCCCCGGTTTAATTGAAGAAGCAGAAGGCGGGCAAAAAGCAGTGAATGTGTTGTTGAGCCGTGATGAAACTTACGCTGATATCGCCCCGGTACGTTTGGAAAGTAATGGTGTGAGTGCATTCATCTCCATCATGCGTGGTTGTAACAACATGTGTAGTTTCTGCGTGGTTCCTTTCACCCGTGGTCGTGAACGTAGCCGTGATGCTAAATCAATTGTAGCAGAAGCGCAGGATCTTTTCGAACGTGGTTTCCGTGAAGTGACTTTGCTCGGCCAGAATGTGGACAGCTATTATTTTGTTGATGAAAAAAGTAATGAGACTGTTTCGTTCGCCATGCTAATGGAAAGAGTAGCGTTGGTGTCGCCACTATTGCGTGTTCGTTTCTCCACATCACATCCAAAAGATATTACCGATGAGGTGCTGCATACCATAGCGAAGTATGAAAATATCTGCAACTATATTCACTTGCCTGTGCAAAGTGGGAACACACGCATCTTACAATTGATGAACAGAACATACACTCGTGCATGGTATATGAAGAAAGTGGATCGCATCAGGGAAATTATTCCTGACTGCGGCATAAGTTCCGATATTATAACCGGTTTCTGTTCTGAAACGGAAGAAGAACACCAGGATACATTAAGCATCATGGAATACAGCAAGTACGATTATGGTTATATGTTCTTCTACAGTGAGCGTCCGGGTACATTGGCTGCACGACGTTATAAAGATGATGTTCCGGAAGATGTAAAGAAGAGACGTTTGCAGGAGATAGTAGATAAGCAATATTATTTATCACTCGACAGTAACAAAAGAGATATTGGTCAAACATTTAAAGTGTTGATTGAAGGCGATAGTAAGAAAGATGAGAATAGCTGGATGGGACGTAGCTCACAAAATAAAGTGATCGTATTCCCCAAAGAAAACTATGAATTAAAGAAAGGTGATTACGTAATGGTAAAAGTGCATGATTGTACCAAAGGCACATTGCTTGGCACAATTACAAATCAATAAAACAATGGATCTACAAAGTATAAAAAACAGGTTTGGAATTATAGGTAACTCACCATCGCTCAATCATGCATTGAATGTGGCGGTGCAGGTGTCAGGTACGGACTTAACAGTTTTGATCAATGGTGAAAGTGGTGTTGGTAAAGAAGTTTTTTCGCAGATCATTCATTCTTTATCAACCCGTAAACACAATCCGTTTATTGCGGTAAACTGCGGTGCTATTCCCGAAGGAACGATCGATTCAGAATTATTTGGTCATGAAAAAGGATCGTTCACCGGAGCTGTTGATGCAAGAAAAGGATATTTTGAAACAGTAAATGGCGGCACTATTTTCTTAGATGAAATTGGTGAAATGCCATTGGGTACACAAGCACGTTTGCTGCGTGTATTGGAAGCCGGTGAATTTATCCGTGTGGGTTCTTCCAAAGTACAAAAGACAGATGTGCGTGTGATTGCTGCAACCAACAAAGAATTATTTGAGTTTACACAAAACAATAAGTTTAGGGAAGATCTGTATTACCGTTTAAATACAGTTCCCATTCGTGTGCCTTCGTTGCGTGACAGGAAAGAAGACATTCCTCTCCTCTTCCGCAAATTTTCGGTTGATTTTGCTGAGCGTTATAAAACAACACCTGTGCAGTTGGAAGATGATGCGAAAAATCTGTTAATCAGTTATCCATTCCCCGGTAATGTGCGGGAATTAAAGAATATTGCAGAACAGATATCCGTTCTTTCTACCAATAAAATTGTAACGGCAAAAGATCTTACCCCTTTTCTGCCTGAAAGAAGTTTTAACCGTTTACCGGTATTGGCTCATCAACCTTCGGCGGCAGGCAGTGGCACTGAGTTTGCCAATGAACGTGAAATTCTGTACAAGCTCTTTTTTGATATGAAGCGTGATGTAACGGAGTTAAAGAAAATGTTTCTTGAAGTGTTGCAGCATGGTGGCGGATCCGTACAAATGCCGGGCAATTTTTTCAATGATGCAATGATGAATGAGCACAAGTCGCTTGATGTATCACAACCGGTGATGAACAACAACGCTCCTTCTCAACCTGTGATCATTGGTGGCAATGGCGATATTCATGATCATGTGGAAGTGGAAGAAAGTCTTAACATCATGGACAAAGAAAAAGAACTGATCATAAAAGCACTGAAGAAACATAAAAGTAAACGTCGTGATGCAGCACTTGATCTCGGCATCAGCGAACGAACATTATATAGAAAACTGAAGGAGTATGACATTGAAGAACTCTGATAAAAACCCAAAGTACAAAGTACAAAGTATAAAGAACAGCACCCTGCAACTTGCAAAGCTTTATAAGTTGGCAGCAATTTCGTACATCGTACTTCTTACATCGTATCTTCTTTCCTCCTGCTATTCCTTCAAAGATGTTTCTATTCCTGCCGAAGTAAAAACGGTAAAAGTGAATTACATCGAGAACAGGGCAAGAATTGTAAATCCGAATTTAAGCCAGCGATTGACAGATAAGCTTCGTCAAAAAATCGTGAATCAAACACGTTTGTCGCAAACAAACAGTGATGATGCACATTATGATATCAGCGGCCAAATCACCGATTATTATGTAACAACTTCGGGTATCTCTAATCAGCAGGCTGCATCAAACCGTTTAAATGTAACTGTTCATCTCATCTTTAAAAACAGGTTAGATGATAAAAAGAATTTCGAAGCTGATCTTACCCGCAATTTCGATTTCTCTGCCTCAAAATCATTATCAGCAGCCGAAGCTGAATTAACTGATCTGATCGTGCAGAATATGACCGACGAAATTTTTAACCGCATTTTCTCCAACTGGTAATATTTTCTTTTACCTTGCCCCAATGATGAATGCAGATGTTTTGAATCGATTGCTGCAGCAACCTTCGTTGCTGAAAGAAACAACTGTAGCTGATCTGGAAATGATGGCTTATCAATACCCATGGTTTGGAACTGCACAACTCCTCCTGGCAGCAAAGCAAAAACAAACAGGAGCTCTCAATGCTGATAAGCAGGTGCAGAAAGCAATGATCTATTTCAATCAACCTCTATGGTCGGGTGCACAACTCAACAGGTTTATAGCCGCAGAACCAGCTACTGTTGAAGCAGTACAAGAAACTGAAACAATAAAGGAAGTTGAAGAAAAAGATGCTTTGATTGAAATTGATGAAACTGATGCGTCATTGGATGCAGAAGCAATTGTGGAAGCAGAAGATATACGTGATGTGAAAGAAGCAAACGTAGTAACAGATGCGGTACTTGATGTTGAATTTGTTTTACAGGCTGAGGCAGATAAAGAAACAGAACAGTTGCTAAAAGATGCGGAAATAGAAGAACAGGCGGAAGCAATGATTGAAGCCGATTCCCAACGTGAAGTTGCTGATTTCATCACAAACACTGATGCTGAATTGGCCGCCGAAGCAACGATTGGTTCAGATTTTGCAAAAGAAGAATTAATGAATGCACAAAAACCTGAATCGGTTGAAGAAAAGCCGGTATTTACGTTTGAGCCTTTTCACACGGTTGATTATTTCGCTTCACAAGGAATTAAACTTCGGGAAGAAAAACTTGAGAACGATCAGCTGGGTAAGCAAGTAAAAAGCTTTACTCAATGGCTCCGTTCCATGAAGAAGATCTACGTGGAAGAGAAAAAAGACCTGAACTTAACCGATGAGAAAGAAGTGGTTTCTATAGCTACAGAAAGTAACCAGCAAACCGAAGTAGTGACTGAAACCATGGCTGAAGTGCTGGCGAAACAGGGTAAAAAGACGCAAGCCATTGATTTGTACCGTAAATTAAGTTTGCTGCATCCCGAAAAAAGCGTTTATTTTGCCTCCCGAATTGACGAATTAAAACAATAAACAATGATTTGGTTATTTATCATACTGGTAGTTTTGGCCAGTGCATTATTAGGATTTGTAGTGTTGGTTCAAAACCCCAAAGGTGGTGGTTTAAGTGGCTCAGTTGCCGGTTTTAGCAACCAGTTCATGGGTGTTAAACAAACCACAGATGTGCTGGAAAAAGGTACCTGGTTGTTTGCAGCCATTATCGGTATTCTTTGCCTGGTTTCTTCACTGTTTATTTCAGATACCGCCGGTTCAAACGGTTCAGGTAACCTGGAAAAAGCAACCAATCAACCGGTGCAAACGGCTCCTGCAAAAACAACTACACCTGCAGTACCAGCCCCTGCTCCTGCAAAGTAATCGTTTAAAATATTTTCTGAAACCCCGACCATTGCGTCGGGGTTTTTGTTTTATTTTGATTGAATCCGGCAGTTGTGCAATGATCTGCTGCATTGGCGTCGCACAATTCGGCAATAGGATTTTTCCTTTGCATTTTTATTGGCACAATAATTTCTCTAGAACCAATTCTCTGAATAAACCATACCTGTCAAAATGAAAAAAGTTATCGGCTACAGTTTTCTTCTTTTATCACTTGTTGCTTTGTTTTTTGCGTGGAAATTTTTCGGCAGCGGCACAGCATTCAATGAATCAAAAAAATATCTTTACGTCTATACAGGTAATGCCAACCAAAAAGCAGTGATGCAATCGTTAAACGATTCGGGCTTTTTAAAGAATCCCGGTTTGTTTGAAATGGTAGCTGGTCGTTTAGATGTATGGAAACGTCTTCGTCCCGGTAAATATGAAATTGAAAAAGGAAGCAGCTTGTTTACGCTTGCACGTAAGTTGCGGAATGGTTCGCAAACGCCGGTGAATCTTGTGATCACTAAACTGCGGACAAGAAAAGATCTGGCAGCACTCATCGGCCGCAAGTTCGAAACCGACTCTGCAACTATGCTCGCCTATCTCATCAACAACGATTCATTAAAGAAATTTGGACTTGATACAAATACAGTGATGACATCTGTATTCCCAAATACCTATTCCCTGCTTTGGAATTCCGGTCCGCAGCGCATCTTCCGCAAGTTGCATGAGCAGCGCACAAAATTCTGGACAGCTGAACGAAAACAAAAAGCCGCAGCACTTGGCTTAACTCCAGAGCAGGTGCACACGATGGCATCTATTGTTGAGGAGGAAACACTTCGTAACGATGAGAAGCCGACCATTGCCAGTGTTTATCTCAACCGTTTAAAAAAAGATATGAACCTTGGAGCCGACCCAACCGTGAAGTTTGCCATTGGCGATTTCACCATCAAACGGCTTTTGTTTGGTCATATCAATTCAACCGCTTCATCGCCTTACAACACCTATCGCAATAAAGGATTGCCTCCAGGCCCTATCTGCACCCCGTCTGAAACAACCATCGATGCCGTGCTGAATGCAGCTGCCACCGATTACCTGTTCTTCTGTGCAAAGCCTAACGGTAACGGTTACCATGCTTTTGCATCAAATGAAACAGATCATTTCAAAAATGCAAAGGCTTATCAACAATGGCTCGATAGTTTAAACATCAGGTAATCGGGAAATAAAGTATTTTAGGGTCGCATGACGATTGAAGAACTCATTTACCGCCTGCCTGTTATACGGACGATCATCCGTTTCAGTAAACGTTTCCGGCCTTTTGGGTTCGAAGGTATTTCGTTGTTCGAGGTGACCCGTTTCTTTGTTCAGCAGATCAAGAAAGGCAGTTTAAATCAACGTGCCGCAGCTATTTCGTTCAACTTTATTATGGCCCTGCCGCCTGCCTGTATCTTTTTATTTTCATTGGTGCCGCTCTTTCCTATTGCAGATCAGTTTTACAACGAAGTGAATTCGTTTGTACGGGAAATAACACCGAATGCTGCTACACGTGATGCCGTGGAAAATTTCCTGGCCGATTTTTTTAAGCGTCCCAAGAACAGTTTGCTTTCGATTGGTTTTCTTACATCACTTTACTTTTCGTCTAATGCAGTATTGGGGATCATTCATAGCTTTAATCAATCGATCCATGAAAAAGAAAGCAAAGCATTCTTCGCCTATCGTTGGAAAGCCATCCGTTTAACCTTTGTGATCATTCTTATTTTCATCGCCAGTATTTTACTACTCATCACACAAGGTGCATTATTCAATTGGTTGTTGCTGTTATTAAAGATCGACAGTGTATTCATCAAATGGCTCATCATAATTGTACGTTGGGTAGTGATCGTTGGGTTGTTTTTTTATTCCATTGCATTTATTTACAGGCATGCACCATCGGTTGAGAAAAAGTGGAAGCTGATCTCGCCGGGTTCTATTGTGGCAAGTGCTCTCATTATCCTTTTCACCTTCATGTTCTCTTATTGGATAAATAATTTTGCAACGTACACGATCTATGGATCCATTGGTACTATCCTGATCCTGATGATCTTTGTAAATTTTATTTCACTTGTATTGTTAATTGGCTTTGAATTAAATCTCAGCATCCGGCTACTCAAGCGCCAGAGCGATAAAAGGCTCAATGAAGAGATGAGTGGTGCTGAAAACAAAAAAGAAGCTTCGTAACTTTAAGCAAACACATTATTATGAAAAAGATCCTCTTATCATTGACAGTGCTGGTTGCACTTGTTGCCTTTACGGCATTACCCGATGAGCTGACCATTGGAGCTGCTATTCCCAACGCAACAAAAAAGATGAAAGATATTTCCGGTAAGGAATATTCTTTTGCTGATGTAAAGAAAAAGAATGGATTGCTGGTTGTATTTAGTTGTAATACATGTCCGTGGGTAATAAAAAATCAGCAGGTAGCAGCTGAGGGATTTGGTTATGCACTGGGCAAAGAAGTTGGTGTGATTGTTTTAAATTCTAATGAAACATCACGTGGCAGCGACGACTCGCAGGAACGTATGAAAGAATATGCGAAAGCACAAGGGTATAAATATCCTTATGTAATGGATGATAACAGTGCAATGGCCGATGCATTTGGTGCACGTGTTACACCTGAATGTTATTTGTTTGATAAGGATATGAAACTGGTTTATCATGGAGCAATTACTGATAATCCAAAAACACCATCAGCAAGTACACGGGATCATTTAAAAGTAGCGATCGATGAAATGGTGGGAGGAAAAGATGTGAGCATGAAAACATCAAAAGCAATGGGCTGCGGTATTAAACGTAAATCATAAATAACGATTCACTTAAAATGAAAACCTGCTGTGGAAACGAAGCAGGTTTTTTTATTGCCCTACTTCGCATTTAACCCTTACAATTGTCGCTTTTGCACTTGCATGTTGATGTATTATGGTATTAATTTTAGGAAACTTAAAACCAAACGTTATGTTGCTGAAAAATAAGAATGCTGTTATTTACGGAGCTGGTGGATCGTTAGGTGGTGCTTTTGCACGTGCATTTGCCGATGCTGGTGCAGCAGTATATATAACAGGTCATCGAATTGAACCTGTACAGCAACTTGCCAATGAAATAAATGCTGCAGGCGGGAAAGCATTTGCTGCAGAAGTTGATGCGATGAATGAAGAGCAGGTGAACCAATATTTATCTGGTTTAGTTGCAGATGGTCACAGCATTGATGTTTCATTTAATGCCATTGGCTGGAAAGATGTGCAGAATTTTCCGTTGACTGAAATGCAATTGGCAGATTTTCTACAACCAATCAAGATTTCAACACAATCAAATTTTATTACCTCTACTGCCGCTGGCAGAATCATGTCGAAACAAGGAACAGGTGTAATTCTTTCGTTAACTGCAACGCCCGGTGGCATTGGCTATCCTAATACCGGTGGATTTGGTGTGGCATGTTGTGCGATAGAAAGTTTTTCACGCAACCTGGCATCAGAGCTTGGAGTTTATGGTGTGCGGGTGGTGAATATCCGTTCTGGTGGTTCTCCTGATTCGAAAGTATTCAAGGAAGCTATTGATGCAGGCGGTGAACTGGTTCCACAATTTTTAAAAAAGCTGAGAGATGATACAATGTTGAAAAAACTGCCCTTGATGAAAGATGTTGCGAATACGGCTGTGTTCCTGGCGTCGAATATGGCAGCTACTATCACCGGTTGCACAATTGATGTAACGGCGGGCACAACGTCAGCTATCAATTATGATGTAACGCAAATAGCATTTCTGAAAGAGAGAAACAACATTGCATAAATCAGCCAATCACTCATCTTATTTTACGTCAGCAGCAAGACGAACTTCTCTTTCGAGGTCTTCCGGTTTCATTTCTGCCTCTACAAATTTGCGATATCCTGTTTTCTTATTTATGAATAAAGTGGCTGGCATCGAACCTGTCCAGTTCTTATCAATACGTGGACAAAAATCATCAGGTTTTTCTTCATCTAACCAAACGATCTCTGCTGTATATTTTCGTTTGTTTGCAAAGTCACGAATGCGTTTAGGATAGTATTCTTTGAAATCAAGACTAACCAATAACAGTTTTACATTTTGCTTTTTGTATTTGCTGGTGATGCTGTGGAAATATGGAATCTCCGCTATACATGGTCCGCAGAAGGTTGCCCAGAAATTAATGACCAGCACTGAATCGTTTGAATCAGCATATTGCAACAGGTCATCTATCTTCCATCGTTTGATGGGTTGAGCATCAGCGCTTGTAATAATCAGGATAAGAACCGATATAAAAAGAAGTCGCTTCATTGTTTAAAGTTACTGCTCTTCCTGTTTAATAGCATCCAGATCGTCGGCCCGAAATCCCCATTCATCCAATAATGTGTTAAACGTACTGTCATCTAATCGTTGCTTATCGTAATGACCGGCATTTTTCTTCTGCCGCATGGCTTCATAAATACTCACCGCACATGCTACAGAAATATTGAGCGATTGGATAATGCCCATCTGTGGAATAATAAAATTGCCATCGGCCATCGCAATGATCTCATCACTTACACCTGCATGTTCGTTGCCAAAAACCAATGCAACACTTTCTGTAAAATCAATATCATGCAAACTCACTGCATCGCTGCTGAGATGAGTGGTGTAGATCTTTTTATATTTCTTTCGCAACGCAGTAAAACATTCTTCGGCACTTTCAAATTGATGAACCGTTAGCCATTTGGCTGCGCTGGATGAACTTCTTGCACCCCATTTTTTATGTCTTGGAATTTTATTCGTCAACACATAAATTTCCTGGATGCCCACTGCATCACAAGTACGCATCACCGCAGAAATATTATGCGGATCAAATACATTTTCCAGTACAACTGTAAGATCGGGCTGTCGTTTATTTAACACCGATAGTAAGCGTTCTCTTCGTTCGGGAGTCATGCAGCGAAATTAAGGGAAATCAGTTCTGTTCGATTGGTCGTCTGTAGCTTCTGAAAGGGCGCAGGTATTTTACACCATTTTTTGTATGAAAACGGGTACCGATCTGTCGCCAGTTGCCGGCTTCTGATCGCCATACAATAAAATGCAAATGAGGGAAAGCACTGTAACCTGTTTTGCCGCTATAGCCAATCAATTGACCTTGTTTCACAGTATCACCAACGTTTACCACAACGCCATTGTATTGCAAATGCCAGTAGCCGGCACGTGTATTATCGTTGTGATTGATGACAATAGAGTTTCCGTATTGACGAAGATTTCTGTCGAGCCCACCCTTATTGCCATCTTCTTTTACTCTTGTTACCACTCCACCCCTTGCGGCATAAATTGGCGTACCCCGTTTCATTTTAAAATCAATAGCGGCCCGGTTGCGATGTGTGAACCTGCTGAAATATCCCTGAACGATCAAATGTTTTTTGCCTGTTTCATAAGGCAATGAATACACGTAGCTACTGTCGTCTGCAATCCTTCCTTTCTGCAATGCACGGAAACGAACAGCTTCCGGTTGTTTGCTTACCGCACAGCTGCTCATAAGCAGCATGAATGCCGCACTTATTATAAGGTACAAAGTAGGTTGGTGCATAGAATACAAAAATAAGATGTTTCGAAAAATGGTTTGCAACCCTTGCCCTTAGCCTTTTCAAGGTTATTTTGATTCATAGATCCATAATAGTATCGGTTTCTTTGATTCATTGATCATTGCTTTTAGGTCGTCAAGAAAACCCGGTGAAACAGTGGGACAACCATCACTCTGGCAAATATCCGACCATACTTCATTTTCTGGAACACAATCATGTGCATGCAGTACCACAAAACGTTTAAATGCATTGTTATTTGTTGAATCGAGGCCATGGAGTTTGTAGGCAAGTCCAAACCGACCCATGTATGCATTACCGATCTTATACTTTCCCAGCGAGGTGCATCCACAGCCCGGTTCATTACCATATTTACGACCGATGAGCCAACGCTCATTGCAACGGCCATGTGTTACAACGCCTGATTGGAGAACTGAATTGTTTTTCAGATCATAAACAAAAAAACGTTTTGCCCCTGATCTGATTTTCATGTCGATAAGAAAACAAATACGCTGATTGTAATTACTTGTTTTTACAAATTGCCTGGCTGCAACAGCTTTTGCATGCAAAGCTTTTCCAGTAATGTTTTCGGGACTTTCTTTCTTTAATTCTTTGTTGGTGGTGGCAGGCGATGACTTATTATAAACGGTATTGAATAGATAAATAGTGATTATGATAATAAGCAGAATGCAAAAAAGCAGGATGATGGTTTTCTTCATGTTCTTGTTTGAGGAGGAAGATGCAGCAACTCGGCAATTTCACACGACCCAACGCAGGATATAAAAAGAAAAGCATTTGTAAAACTCTTTTTCACAAAAGCTTTACAAATGCTGTAATTTATTCGTGTTGTACTGTATTGCCTAAGCGTTGGCCATTGCTCTGTCTAAATGCACATAACCACCATCAACATAAATCAACTGACCGGTTGTATGGCTCGATACAGGCGATAACAGAAATACCGTCATGTTCGCAATTTCTTCAGCCGTGGTAAAGCGTTGTTCGAACGGTATTTTTGAAGTGATCTCTTTTAATTTCTCTTCTGGGTTCGGTAATGTTTTGATCCATTTATCGTACAGCGGGGTATAACATTCTGCAACCACCAATGCATTTACACGAATAGAATATTTAGCTAACTCAACAGCCCACTCTCTGGTTAGAGCATTACGTCCGCCGTTGGCTGCCGCATACGCAGATGTATTTCCCTGTCCTGTTTCAGCAGTTTTAGAAGTGATGTTGACGATGCTGCCTTTTGATTTTTTTAATTCAGGCAATGCAAAATGTGCCATCAAATAATAATGCACAACGTTCTTGTGCAAACTTTCCATAAACCGTTTGTAATCGCCGCTTTCCAAACCAACACCATCGTTTACACCTGCGTTATTGATGAGCCCATCAATGCGGTTGAATTTTTCGATGACTGCTTTTACAGCTTTCTCACATTCTTCTGGTTGTGCCAATTCAGCAACCACTTGCCAGGCTTTACCGCCGGCATCTTCTACTTCTTTTACTGCAAGCAGGTTGTCTGCTTCACTTCTGCCAACAATAACAGGTATTGCTCCTTCTTTTGCCAATACATCTACAATGCCTTTGCCAATGCCTTTTGCACCGCCTGTTACGATGACTACTTTATCTGTTAACTGGAGATTCATATGAAAAATAATTTATGATGTAGGATTTATGATTTCTGATTTAGAGATTGTAAAATTTGATAGCGTTACCACTGAAAACTTTTTCCTGCTCTTCGGCGGAATATGAATTGAAATAATCTTTTACAGTTTGCAACCATTTTTTGTACGATGATGCAACCAGGCATACAGGCCAGTCACTGCCGTACATAATACGATCGAGACCAAAGCTGTCAGCCACGACATCGATGTATGGTTTCAGTTGTCCTGCAGTCCAGTTTTTCCAGTCAGCTTCTGTAACCATGCCACTGATTTTGCAATAAACATTGCTGTGTTGTGCAAGTTGCTTCATACCTGTTTTCCATTCATCGATCTTTCCATCTTTAATGTATGGTTTTGCAACATGATCTACAACAAAACGCTGCTGTGGAAATTGTGCAACCAATTGCAAGGCAGCTTCAAGATGTTGAGGAAAGATGAGGATGTCATAGGCAAAACCAAACTGATTAAGTTTACTGATGCCTTTGAGAAAATCTTTCTGCAACATGAACGAAGGTTCTTCGCCCTGTAACACATGACGAAAACCTTTCAGTTTTTTGAATTGTTGGTAATGCTGCAAACGATCGTCAATATTGCTGCTCCGGAGATCCACCCAGCCAACAACGCCTTGAATAAAATCATTGTTTCCTGCCAGTTTTAATAACCAATCGGTTTCTTCTTCTGTCTGATCGGCTTGTACAGCTATTGTGCCAGTTAGTTTATGTTCGTTAACAACAACAGCAAGGTCACCCGGTAAAAAATCTTTTCTAATCACCTGCATATCATCATTGATCCAGCTGTAATTCACCGGATCGTATTTCCAGAAATGCTGATGTGTATCGATGATCTTCATGGCTGATTATTTAAGTCGAATATTTTTTTCATCATGATCCACTTCTCTCCTTTCTTCGCTGTGGGTAATGCCTGCTGATACTTCCACATAAGCGTTTCCCACTCCTGTA
The DNA here is from genome assembly GCF_037892425.1 of Lacibacter sp. H375. Taxonomy (NCBI): domain Bacteria; kingdom Pseudomonadati; phylum Bacteroidota; class Chitinophagia; order Chitinophagales; family Chitinophagaceae; genus Lacibacter; species Lacibacter aquaticus. The sequence goes on along the minus strand of NZ_JBBKTT010000001.1, from coordinate 4,026,774 downwards.
CTTTTTCATTGGAAGCATCAGCAGCAGCTTTCACTTCAAACGAAAAGTTGTCGTTTGTTTCCATGATCATGAAAAGACGATTTTCAATTCGATAAATTTCCAGGCCAATGATTCCCGAATCTTTAATGGATGCTTCTATTTCCGGCCATAGACGCTCATGGTATTTTTCATACTCAGCAATGAGCTGTGCATCTTCTTTTAAATCAACGGCTAAACAAAAACGTTTCATGAATCAATTTATTTATCAGTTGAAACCACTTTGTGTCCTGTCCAGCCAAACAATAGAATAACTACAAAGCAGATTAACGGAATGATATAACCGTGTTGGATATTTCCCGTCCAATCACTGATGTTTCCGAAAAACCTTGGAAGAATGGCACCTCCAACAATTGACATAATAATTAAACTACTTCCATATTCAGTATCACCCTTTAAGTCTTTAATACCGAGTGAGAAGATCGTTGGAAACATGATTGACATAAAGAAACAGATGCCAATGACTGCGTACACCGTGATCATTCCTGTCGCAAAAATAGCAACGAGACAAAGTATTGTACTGATTGCTGCATAAATCGCTAATAGTTTTTCAGGTAAAATATAGCGCATGAAAAATGTTCCTAAGAAACGGCCGATCAAAAATGCAATTCCACAAGCGCCCAAATAATCGGCTGCTGTAACTTGTGTTAATGATGCGGACTTTTCAGCATACAGAATAAACAAGCTAAACACAGATACCTGTGCACCAACATAAAAGAATTGCGCTATTACAGCCCATGTTAAATGCTTGTGTTTAAACGCATGAAAAATACTCTTGCTGGAAGTATGTGTAGGATCGGTATTCAGTTTGGGCAAATGGGTAATAGCAAATAAAATAGCTACTACTACCAAAACAATTCCAAGAATCATATACGGCATCTTTACCGATGCAGCCTCTGAAGCTAAAGCCAGTTTTCTTGCAGCATCTGTCATAACACTTAATTCGGCATCACTGTGTCCTTTTGTTAAAATAATACGTGCGCCGATTACTGGTGCTAATGCTGCGGCTAATCCATTGAATGATTGAGCAAAATTGAGTCGTTGTGTAGATGTTGCCGGATCACCTAAAACTGCAGCATAAGGATTTGCCGCTGTTTCAAGAATAGTTAAACCGCAGGCAATAATGAACAAGGCAACAAGAAAATAAGTATAGGATTGATAATCGGCCGCAGGTAAAAACATAAATGACCCAATTGCAAACAACAACAAGCCGGAAATGATGCCGACCTTATAACCGAATCGTTTCATAATGAATCCTGCAGGCAATGCCATTACGAAGTAGGCAATAAAAACAGAGGAATCAATCAGGGTAGATTGTGTTGTTGTTAAAGTAAATGACCGTTTCAGATGCGGAATCAAAATTGGATCGAGGTTGTGTACGAACCCCCACAAAAAAAACAAACTGGTTACTAAAGCAAACGCAAAGAGGTACGGCTTATTTTTTTGATCAGTCATGGAGCTATCGTTAAGTTTTAAGTAAGATTTTTTTGTTAGAAAGCTTAACACCGTCTGAGAAGCATCAGACGGTGTTTGTTTATTTTTTAAATGCAATTACAGTTTGTTTCGATGTTCCCAAGCCGTCAATGCCGAGTTCCATTACATCGCCTGGTTTGAGATACACTTGCGGATTCATTCCCAAACCAACACCAGCAGGTGTTCCGGTTGAAATAATGTCGCCGGGTAACAGTGTCATGAATTTGCTTACATACGAAACAAGGAAAGGTACATTGAAGATGAGGTTAGCTGTGGTGCCGTCCTGCATTTTTTCTCCATTCAATGTTAACCACAAACGAAGTGCATGCACATTTTCTACTTCATCTTTTGTAACAAGCCATGGACCAATTGGTGCAAAAGTATCACAACCTTTTCCTTTATCCCATGTGCCGCTGCGTTCTAATTGAAATTCACGTTCGCTGATATCGTTGTGCAAACAATAACCTGCTACATAATCCATCGCTTCTGCTTCATCTACATACGAAGCTTTTTTACCGATCACTACTGCCAGCTCTACTTCCCAATCTGTTTTTACAGAATCACGTGGAATCATTACTTCATCATTGGGACCTACAATAGCTGTGGTTGCTTTAAAGAAGATCACAGGTTCCGGCGGTGGTGTTGCTCCTGTTTCTTTTGCATGATCACTATAGTTTAAACCAATACATACAATTTTAGAAGGACGTTTTACTGGACATCCATAACGATCAACAGTTACAACCGGCAATTTTGCTGTTGCAACCAGCTGTTCTAATTTTTTCAAACCATCATTTGCAAAGAAGTCTTCGTCGTAATCATTTACATGTGCAGAAACATCGTAGCAAATAGTGCTTAACATGACACCTGGTTTTTCTTTGCCGGCTTCTCCAAAACGTATCAGTTTCATTTCTTCAGTTTATGTGTTTAAGTGTAGATTTTTTTTGATCAGTTATTTAGTTTTATAAAACCACCATCCAATGGGTAATCACAACCAGTTACAAATCCTGCCTCATCACTGCAGAGATATAAGGCTAAATGCGCTACTTCATCAGTTGTTCCCATACGTCCTAGTGGTTGACTCTTCGATAACTTATCGAATATTTCTTCTTCTTTACCGGGATAGTTTTTTGCAATAAACCCTTCAACAAACGGAGTAAACACACGTGCAGGAGAAATACTGTTTACACGAATATTGTATGCGAGATAATCACGTGCTGCAGACAGCGTCATACCTAACACTGCGCCCTTGCTCATGCTGTATGCAAAGCGATCAGTAATACCTACAGACGCTGCAATAGAACACATATTCAGCACCACACCTTTCTGTTGTGCTTTCATAAACGGAATGATCTCGTGCAAACAATTATAAACACCTTTTACATTGATGTTAAACAGTCGGGTAAAATCTTCTTCATTGGTTGAATCGGCAGTTCCCACATGTGCAACACCAGCATTGTTCACCAAAATATCAATGTGTTGATGTTGATCGATAATTTTTTTTACAGCTGTTTTGATCGCCTGCTGATCAGAGATGTTAAGAATCACAGCTACTGCTTTTCCACCTTTCTCTTCAATTTCAGTTACTGTTGCAGCAGAACCATTCTCATCTAAATCAAAAATAAAAACAACAGCGCCCTGCTTAGCAAACATAGTTGAAATGGCCCGGCCAATACCGCTGCCGCCTCCTGTAATAATTGCTGTTTTACCTGTTAATTGAAACATGCTCATGAAAATATGTTTGGGGTCGTAAAAATAGAGAATTGGAAGCCACCAAGTTTCAATTTTATTCGCTTATTACTGCACTATTTCGCATCTTAATGGAATAATTCATTATTTCCATTATTTACTCCAGCACCAGTACAAATCCGCCCGATGGTTGAATGGAAATCTTCTGTTTCCCTTTGCCGGTCAGCTTTTTCTCAATGAATGATAATGGGGCGTCACCCTCTGTAATTAAGCTTGCCTTTTGCTTTTTGAACAGAGAAAGATTTAGGTCGATCGTTTGCGAAGATTGCTGTGCATTGATCCCTGCGATATACCATTTGTTTTTGTACTTACGGGCAATTACTACATACTTCCCGGGGAATCCATCAATGAATTTTACATCATCCCAGGTTGTTGGTAATTCCTTTAAAAACTGCTGAATATTTGCAGGTACATGTTCCATGCCATCGGGTGATTCAGCAAAGTGTTGAATGCCTGAAAGAAATAATACCGATGTTGCTAATTCAAAAGCTGAAGTTGTTTTTCGTTGAACTTTCGTTTGGATCTTATACAGATTCATGGGTGTAAAATCCATTGGGTCGAATGCGTTGCGTGTGAATGGTAGCATGGCACAATGTGTAGCTTCTTTATCGGCATCACCCTGCCCAAACGTGATCATTTCAAAACCACGTACCGCTTCCGTTGTCATTAGGTGCGGAAAAGTTCTTGACCAGCCTCTAGGCAATGTGGCACCATGAAAATTTACCAGTAACTCATACTTCGCTGCATCTTTTAAAATATCTAAGTAATAAGCAATCACCGATTGACCGTCGCCTGCAAAGAAATCGATCTTCACTCCTTTGATGCCTATGTCTTTCAAGCGCTGAAATTCTTTTGAACGACTTTCCGTCGTGAGCAATAAATTTCGTGGTGTGTACTTCACCGTATTCCAATCACCTGCAGAATTATACCACAGCAACAAGCCAACGTTTTTTGTCTTTGCATAATCAGCCAACTCTTTAATTTTTTCATAGCCGATCTTACGATCCCAGTCGGCATCAATTAAACAATATTGCCAATTCATCTTTGCAGCAAAGTCGATATACTTTTTCTGTTCATCGTACACAATGAAATCATCTTTTGAATTGATCCAGCTCCACGATGATTTACCGGGTTTGATGAATGAAGTATTTTTTACGACCGATGGATTAGCAAGATCTGTTCCTGCTGTTGATTCAATGATAGTCGCCAAACTTCCAATACTGATAATGCGCCAAGGAGAAGTGTAGTTCGCTTGAAATGTTGGTAACAATCCTTTACCTGTGATGATCTCTCTCGGATCTGGAAATACGACAGCATATTCTCCATCGGGCGATTCAGCTTTTAACCTTGTTGCACAATCAGTCGCATCAACCGACGCTTCGGTGATCAATGCCCAGGTATTATTATTGCGGAACAAGGCGGGATAGATCCATCCTGCTGCTGAAGGTGATTTCGTTCCAACAGCTACATCCTGTACATAATGTTCTTCGTATGCAGGATTGGTTTGCTCCCATCCTGTTTTTGAAACCTGCATGGGTTGTAACCAGGCTTTTGCGGTAAGCGGAAAATGATAAGTTGTTAATTCGGCAGTTATGTTTTCGGCAACAGTTGTTTTGTTTGTAATAACATACTGAAACGCAACTGCATTATTCGATACCTGGAAAACAATATCCATCAATTGGCCATTGCTGTTCCTGAATTTAATGGTGCGTTTATTTGCTGTATAAGTATTTTGTTTTCTCTTGGCATAGATCATTGTGTAGTTGCTGCTAACCGGTTGAACAGTTGATGCACTCACAAGTTCCATTCCTTTTGAAAAATCGGAAGATGTTGTCGTTAGTCCTAACGAAGAGGAAAGTAAAACTTCTGTTTGATTATGACGTAGGCTGTATTTAATAGCGCCTTCAGCATTTACAGCAATCTGTACTGTTATTTTTTTATCCGGACTTGTAATACCTACTTGTGCAGCAACAGAAGTACAGAATGTAACAATGAATAACAAGGCAATCACGATACGCATCAGCAATTTTTTTAACAGTAAATGGATGTTCCTTACAAAGAAACAGAAAGATTGTTACTGCGGAAAAATTAAAACCCTAACGAATGGTTGTGATTGGTATTGGTATTGGAAGGTTTCTTCTTAACTATCAAATAATGTATACGATCAAACTTCTTGCTCCATGTGCGCCAATGACCAATGATTGTTCAATATCGGCTGTTTTGGATGGACCGGCTATGAAAACACCAAAGCCTTCTTTGTCACTTTCAATTTGCTGATAGGCATGATGCATTGTTGGTACAATATTTTTCTTTTCAATTACAATGACGAGGTGCTGACAAATGAATGGCAGTAAGCGATTGCCCATCTGGCTTTCATACAACCAGATGGCACCATTCTCGGCTACAGCAATTGTTCCTTCCAAGTAAGCAGTTTCAACTGCAGCAAGATCAGTTGCTGTTAAGTGGGCGATTGATTCCTCTACTTCTCCTAACGCTGGAATTCTGTTTACAACAAAATTGCCATTTGCTTTTTTTGTCTGCAGTTCTTCTTTTAATGAAGTGAGGTCCTGCAATTCAACTGTACCACCACCAATGCTTTGTAAAACTGTTTTGTATTGCTGTAACAGATCGTTGTATTGAATTACTTCAGCAAGATCAATTGCAGGCAGATCAACCAAGGTTGGCTTGTTCGCTGTAATAGCTTTTAATATCGTTTCTCTTGCGCTCATTGTTGTTTGTTCTTGATGTACCAATCACGAAAACTTTCCTTAGGCGGTGCAGGCATTTCCCGTTGCTTGTACCAGGGATTGAGTTTGTTATTTAGCAACCAGGGGAACATCCGCATCATTGCTCTTCCTGCTTTACCTGCAAAGCGGTATAAGCCCGGTCTTGCCAAAACAAAAGCCATTCCTTTCAAACCAACTTTCTTTGTTGTATCAACAAAACCTTCTGAAACCAATACCTGCCGCCATTTCCACAACTGGTCATGAATGTCAATTTTCACCGGACATACATTGCTGCAACTGCCGCAGAGTGTTGATGCAAATGGAAGATCAGCGTTTGCACGCATATCAATGTTCGGATTGAGTATAGAACCAATGGGACCAGCTACAGCTGTATGATAACTATGTCCGCCACTTCTTCTGTAAACAGGACAAGTATTGAAACATGCAGCACAGCGGATGCACTTCAATGAATTTCTGAAATCAGCACGACCAAGTTGCCTGCTTCTTCCATTATCAACAATCACAATATGCATCTCCTGCCCTTCTCTTGGTTTGTGAAAATGACTGGAGTATGTGGTGATCGGTTGACCCGTTGCACTTCTTGCAAGCAAACGAAGAAACACGGAAAGATGTTCTGCTTTCGGAATCATCTTTTCAAAACCCATACAGGCAATATGAATTTTTGCAGCATGTGCGCCCATATCGGCATTGCCTTCATTAGTGCAAACTACAAAGCCACCTGTTTCTGCTATAGCAAAGTTGACGCCTGTAATAGCAAGTTCTGATTCAATAAATTTTTCACGCAGATGCTGGCGTGCAGCTTCGGTTAAATATTGCGGATCGTTATTCCCTTTTTCTGTATGTAGATGTTCATGAAATGTATCACTTACATCTTGTTTCTTTAAATGTATAGCGGGCAATACAATATGACTTGGTGCTTCGTGGCGTAACTGCACAATACGTTCACCAAGATCTGTATCAACTGTTTCAATTCCTTTTGCATGCAGAAATTCATTCAGCCCACATTCTTCCGTAAGCATGCTCTTACTCTTAACGATCTTCTGAATATTATTTTTCTGAATGATGTCGAAAATGATGCGGTTATGATCTGCACCATCTGTTGCCCAATGGATAGTAACGCCATTGGTGTTTGCATTGCGCTCAAATTCCAACAGATAATTATCGAGATTGGAAAGCGTATGATCTTTGATTTGCGAAGCCCATTCTCTCAACTGTTCCCATTCGGGTAAACCATGAGCGGCCTTATCTCTTTTTTGCCGAACGAACCAAAGCGTTTCATCATGCCAATTAGTTCTTGGTTCGTCTTTAATGAACTGTTCTGCAGCATCAGCATGGGAAAGTTTACTTGTACTCATGCGTGGCTGTTTAAAATTTCTGCAATATGAATTGTTTTCACGTTACTTCCATTTCGCTTCAAGATACCTTCTAAATGCATTAAACAGCTTACATCACCACCGGTAATGTATTCAACTTCGTTGGCAGAGTGTTCAGTTATTCTATCCTTTCCCATCTTCACACTCACTGCTTCTTCAAATACACAAAACGTTCCGCCAAAGCCGCAACACTCATCACTACGAACAGGGAGTGTAAGTTGCAAACCTTTAACCATGCTCAACAATTGCTGTGGTTTTGAAAACGCAGGTAACATCCGTTCACTCATGGATGAAAGATGCAAACCACGCTGGCCATGACAACTGTTATGCAAACCAACTTTGTAAGGAAATGATGCATCGATCTTTTCTACCTTCAATACATCAACTAAAAATTCAGTAAGCTCGTATACATGTTTGCGAATGTGCTCAGCTTCACCCGGATGTTGCTCATCGTGGAGGTGTTCTTTTAAATGCAACACACAACTGCCCGATGGGCCAACGATATAATCGAAACCACGGAAATTGGCTACAAAGTTTTTATCACAATTTTTGCTCAGGGCTGCAAATCCGCTGTTGGCCATTGGTTGACCACAACATGTTTGATTGAGAGGGAAAGAAACGTTGCATCCCAGTTTTTCTAATAGTTGTAAAGTGGCAATACCTACCTGCGGATAAAACTGATCGATATAACAGGGAATAAATAATCCAACTTTCATACGCTTTTCCACTTCATCGTTTCTGTTGTTCAGAGTAATATTTCAATTCTATGATGTCGGTTGGTAATACTTTTTTGTTCCAATGTTTATGCATCACCAACGCTGCCCCTAATGCCGAAGCCTGAGCTACCGATGCTGCATAAACTTCAATTCCGGTAAACACTTCCGCCATCATATGCATAAAGATGGGGTTTTTTCCAAAACCACCGTCAACAAAAATACGTTTCACCGGAGTTCCTTTCAAAACAAGATTGGTACTATATAATTGCTGTGTAATGATATCAGCTATTAATTGATGGTAGGCCTGCTCGTAATTTTTGAACTTCTTCAGATCCCGTTTAGCAAAAACAGATTGTTGGATCATCACCTCATCAGCACCTTTTTTCATAGCAGTTTTGCCTAACTCAAGTTGATCAATGATGGCCTCGTCGCACTCAACTGTTTTATAATAATCTTCAGGTAATTTAAAGAAGGCTGCTAATCGTTTTGTTTGTTGTTCATGTTCGTAACCTGCAAACAAACGGGATGCTTTTACGGGATTGCCTTCGTATGATAGATAACAGAGACAATCCTGGTGTAATTCCAGATCACTTAATTGTGAATGGTTGAACGGATTTAACGTGATACACCATGTGCCTGTTGATAACAGAATAAACGGTTCATGAAACGATGCGAGGTAAGGGATCAGTGCAGAAGAACTATCGTGCAAACCTCCTCCTACCGGAATCTTTTTATCAGTATAACCAGCTACAGCATTACTTTTTAAAACCGGCGCAAATTTTTCAGCAACTCCTTCCTTCTTAACCCAATCATGGTAATGCTTTTCCTGGAAGTCCCAGAGATTTGTATGGCAACCGATACTTGTAATATCAGTATGCAATTTGCCGGAAAGCAGAAAACACAAATACTGTGGAAGATGCAGTGCGTATTTGATCTCAGCAAATATTTCCGGCTTTTCATGTTTTAACCGGTATAACTGCATGCCTGAATTAAGATTACCTAAAACAGGTGATGCTGTTTCTTTCGATACACGACTTTCGCCACCATAATCTTTATAGAATTTTTTCTGTAATGCAGGATTGTATGGCTTCAGGTAATTATATAACGGCGGAATAACTTTGAGGTTTTTATCGAGATAAACAAAGCTTGCGCCGTAGGCAGAAAAGTTAACCGCTTTGATTTGAAAGCGATCATCTTTCAATAAAGTTTCAAATGAATCATTTACCCATTGTGCAAGCAGCTCCACATCTTCACATGCAAAACCATCTTCATCTTTAGCTTCATTCAGCTGCCTGCTTTCTTCATGAACAACTTTATAATGTTCATCAAACAACAAGAGTTTCTTGTTGGTTTTACCAATGTCAAAAATCGCTATAACGGGAATCTTACTCATCACAGTCCTGTTGCCACAGTCTTACTGCCTCTTTCTTTGATCAGTTGATCCCTGAGTTTCTGCTCACGGAAAAACTGTAAAGGATATAACGCTGCTCCACTTCTCAATCTTGCCTCAGCAACCAATGCTCTCAAATCAGTACGGAATGTATTCTGCAACACTTCCTGTGCAGCCACCACATCATTTGCTTCCTGTGCAGCATTTAATTTCTTACGATCAACAGTTAACGCCTGTGCATAAGCGATCATGATGGCTTCTACAGATTGCAAGAGATCTTCTAACGGATCTTTTACGTTGTGGCTTGCATCGATCATCCAGCCGAGATCAGTTGTATGATCCATTCCTCTTGCATCCATACCTTCAACCAGTTCATTAAAAATTAAAAACAGTTGATAAGGTTTGATGCTGCCCACAGTTAAATCATCATCACCATATTTACTATCGTTGAAATGGAAACCGGCAAGCTTGCCTTCCATTAACAACAAAGCAACGATCTGTTCAATGTTTGCATTCGGAAGATGATGACCAAGATCTACCAATGTATATGCTTTTGGTCCGAGTTTATTTGCATACAACAATGATTGTCCCCAATCGCCTACCGTCATTGAGTAGAAGTTTGGTTCAAATGCTTTGTATTCAACAAACACTTTCCAATCAGCCGGTAAAGCTGCATAAATTTCCTGCAGACTTTCCAATGTATTCTGAAATGCTTTTCTGAAATTCAATTGACCGGGAAAACAGCTGCCATCGCTCAACCATACTGTTAACGCAGTTGAACCAAGCTCAACACCATGTTTAATAACTTCGATGTTATGATCAATGGCTTGTTTGCGTACAGCCTTGTTTACATGTTGCAATGAACCGAATTTATAACTCAGCTCCTGGTCTTTCTGATCCTGGAATGTGTTAGAGTTCACCGCATCGAACTTTAAACCCAACTGTGCAGCAGTGGCTTTAATGGATGCATAGTTCTCAGGAATATCCCAAGGGATGTGTAAAGAAATTGCACCACTCGATTGGTTGAGTGCATGCAGCAAACCAACATCTTCTAACTTTTGTTCAAGATTGCCCGGCTCACCTGCACCTGCAAAACGGCCAAAGCGTGTACCGCCTGTGCCTAATGCCCAACTGGGAATTGCCACCTGGAAGTCGATGAGCTTTTGCAGCACTTCTTCCACATTATTTATTTCTGAAGAAACGAAATCGAATTTGCGTTTGTGATCTGCTGCGTGTATTCCGTTAAACTCAGCGATCCTGTTTTTTTCTAACAACATAAAGCAAGTTTATATAACAAGTTAATCAAATTTAAAAATTGGGTCGATAGAGAACTATCAACCCTTTAACTACTATTGATTATGAGAAAATTCTTAACGTACAAATGCATTGGCAACACCGCCATCTACATTCAATACGTTACCGGTTGATTTGCCTAGTAAACCTCCTGCAAAAGCAAAACATGCATTGGCAATATCTTCAGGTAAAATGATTTCATTTAGTAATGTTCGTCCGGCATAGTATGCAGGTAATTCTTCAACTGTAATACCGTAAGCCTTGGCACGACCTTCGGCCCAACCACCACTCCAGATATTACTACCTGCAATAACAGCATCAGGATTCACCACATTCACTCTGATCTTATCTTTTCCTAATTCTGCTGCGTTCAATCTTGATAAATGCAATTGCGCTGCTTTGGCTGAACCATAACCTGCGTTATTAGGGCCACTCACTAACGCATTCTTACTTACAATATTCAACACATCGCCGCCAAGTTCTTGCTTCCGCATTACTTCAACCGCTTTTTGTGTTACCTGGAACTGACCTTTTACTAATACATCATATAAAAGATCCCAGTCTTTGTCGGTATGATCTTCAATTGATTTTGATATTGAAAGACCGGCATTGTTTACAATAATATCAACACCACCAAATGCAAGTGCTGATGTTGCAAGTGTAGATGCAATAGTTGTGGTATCAGTTACATCAAGAATATCTGCAGCCACCACATCTTTACCAAACTGCTTAACGAATTCTTCTTTTGCTTCGCTTAAGCGTTCAGGATTCATATCATTCAGAATAACGCATGCACCTTCTTCAGCAAAACGTTTTGCAATTGCTTTACCAATACCACCACCGCTTCCGGTAATGAGTGCAATTTTTCCACTCAATGCTTTTGGCTTAGGCATACGTTGAAGCTTTGCTTCTTCCAACAACCAGTATTCAATATTGAAAGCTTCCTGGCGTGGTAATGAAGTGTATGAAGAAATTGCTTCTGCACCTTTCATTACATTAATAGCATTGATATAAAATTCTGCTGCTACCCTTGCAGTTTGTTTGTCTTTTGCAAACGTAAACATACCAACACCCGGATAAAGGATCACCACAGGATTGGGATCACGCATGGCAGGACTGTTTGCATGCTTGCAAGTGTTATAATATTCAGCATACATTGCACGGTATGCTTCAAACAACGGCTTTATTTTTTCTTTGATCTTTTTTACATCACTCAGATCTTCACCCGGTTCAAGATTTAATACAAGCGGAGAAATTTTTGTGCGCAAGAAGTGATCGGGACAGCTTGTTCCCAATGGAGCCAACCGATCAAGATCATTTGAGTTGATGAATTCCAATACACGTGCATCATCTGTAAAATGACCGATCATTTTTTGTTGTGATGAACAGAAGCCTCTTAACACCGGTGCTAATGCAGCTGCTTGAGTTTTACGATCAGCATCAGGCAATGAGTTGATCTTTGCATTTCCAAAAACTGCGTTTTGTTTGCTGATGTTATCCTGTAAATATTCAGCACAACGTTCAATTACTTCAAGTGTATTGATGTATGATTCGTAGGCTGTATCGCCCCATGTAAATAAACCATGTGAGCCGAGCATGATACCACGGATGCCTGGATTTTCATCCAAACATTGCTTTAACATCAACCCCAGTTCAAAGCCCGGCTTTTGCCATTTTACCCAACCAATTGTTCCGTTGAATAATTCTTTGGTGATCTTTTCACCATCTTTTGCAGCTGCAATTGCAATGGCTGCATCCGGATGTAAGTGATCGATATGTTTGAATGGAAGAAAACCATGCAAAGGCGTATCGATAGACGGTGCTTTAGAAGCAAGATCATAAATACAATGGTTGAAGAGTTCTACCATTTCATCTTCGTGCTCAATACCACGGTAGATATTTTTTAAACTGCGTAAACGATCAACATATAATGCTGCTAATCCGCTACGCTTCATGGTGCCAAGATCGCCACCACTACCCTTCACCCACATCACTTCTACTTCTTTTCCTGTAAGTGGATCTTTGGCCATTGCCTTGCACGAAGTGTTACCACCACCATAGTTGGTTAAACGGAGATCGGCTCCCAATAAATTAGAACGATACACGAGTAATGCCACTTCATCACCAGCCAGCTCTGCTGCTTTTGCATCATCCCACAAATAACTTACGTGTTTGAAATCTTTTGTTGCTACTGACATATGCTTTCTTTTCAGTTAATATTAAACATGAAGGCTGTTACCATACCCTACCAGTAATACGGAGAGGATAATGACAATGATGCCTATAATAATTGTAGAAATTGTTTTTTTACTTACACCTTTCCATTCTTTCAACACAAGTCCCCACATGTTGGCCACCAGAATAATAAAGGCCATGTGTAAGATCCATGAGCTTGGACCATTTCCTAACTTGCTTTCGCCCATGCCATAAAAGAAGAATTGTAAGAACCAAGTTGTGCCTGCAAGAGCAGAGAACAAATAGTTGCGTAACAACGGAGTTTTCTGATTGGTATAATCACCAAATGTTTTGTTGCGTGCATTTAAGATCATACACCAAATGAAGTTGGTGGTTAAGCCACCCCAAAGCAACACCACATAAATAACGTTATTCCGGTAAAGGAATTCGCCTTCGCCCGGATTAGCTGCTTTCCAGGTTTCGTTTGCAACAGTTGCCATCTCTTGTCCTGCTTCTAAACCAAAATTGAAACAGGCACTTAACACACCTGAAACAATGGCTACGAACATACCGAGACCAAATTTGTATTCAACAGAAGTTTCTGCACCATGAGGATCGGTAGCGGCAGTCTTCAATTCTTTCTCTTTCATAACACCAGCTTTACCGCTGATGATAATACCTATTATACAAAGCAAAAGGCCAGCAAGTATGGTAAGTCCCCAGGTGGAGCCAACCATTGCACTGAAGGTATCTTTTCCTGCAACAGGACTAAAATCGTAATAAATAGCCGGGATGATGGCACCAAACACCATACACAACCCAAGGATAATGCTGCTACCCAGCGACACGCCGAGATAGCGAACACCCAGTCCGTAGGTTAAACCACCAATGCCCCACAATACACCAAAGATGAATGTGGCGCATAAAGCCGGGAAGGCTGCACCTTGAATAATTTCTGCAAAACCGGGAATGGTTAAATAAGCAGCCACAGGCGGAACAATAAGCCAGGAGAATAAACCACCAACAATCCAGTAGCTTTCCCAATGCCAACCTTTTACCTTTTTGTAAGGAATATAAAAACTGCCTGATGCGAAACCGCCTATGAAATGAAAAATAACACCGAGTAATACCTGCATTGTAATTGTTTATATAGCAAACATCTGAAGTTAAAAGTAAAGCGGCTAGCCAGAAATCCCGTCATGCACTATCCTGAGCATCAATGAATATGTGTAACTGCTGCTTAATAACTTCAGAACCATTAATTTTAGGTTACGATCATGCTTTAAACCCACCTGTATAAACTGATTATGTCTGATAACATTTACCGCCATATTCTTATCGATGAACAGTCGATAACACCCAAGTACGTCCAAATCGTGAACTCTATTCTCAAGGCTGTAGAAATGGGTAGTATCGGTAAAGATTATTTACTTCCTTCCATAAACGACCTGAGTTTTGAATTGAGTATTGCACGTGATACAGCCGAAAAGGCCTACCGTCAATTAAAACAATTAGGAGTGGTTGGTTCGGTGCCGGGCAAAGGATATTTTATTTCCAAGACCGACATCAGGCAAGACATCAGGGTGTTTCTGCTGTTTAATAAACTGAGTGCGCACAAAAAGATCATTTATGATTCGTTTGTGGCAACCATCGGCGATCAGGCGGCCATCGACTTTTATATTTATAATAATGATTACGGGTTATTCAAAAAGTTGATGCAAAGTCGTAAGAAAGGTTATACGCATTATGTCATCATCCCGCATTTCCTGGAAGGCGGTGAAAATGCGCATGAAGTGATCAATGAAATTGATGAAGGCTCATTAATACTGCTCGATAAAATTATTCCCGGTATTAAAGGTGAATACGGCGCCGTGTATGAAAATTTTGAGAAAGATATTTTCAATGCGTTAAAAGCAGCGCTGCCGCAGTTGAGTAATTACCAGACCTTGAAAATCGTGTTTCCATCTTACACTTATTTCCCGAATGAGATACTGGAAGGCTTCGAACGTTTTTGTACGGAGTATGCTTTTGCTTACCGGATTGTACATGAAATTGCTGCTGAACCGATTCGTAAAGGTGAAGCCTATATCAATTTAATGGAAGATGACCTGGTTGTATTGCTTGAAAAAATACAGGAAACAAAGTTGAAGTTGGGAAAAGACATTGGCATTATCTCCTATAACGAAACACCATGGAAACGTTTTATCCTCAATGGCATCACCACCATTTCAACCGATTTTAAAAAGATGGGTGAAATGGCGGCACAGGCTGTTTTAAGCAATGAGCGCAAACATGAGGAAGTTCCCTTTTCATTGACGTTGAGAGATTCGTTGTAAGGGAGATCAGAAACTTTATGTTTTAACTTTTAAACTTGCTCTTTTAGTTTTTTACGACGTTCATTTTCCCAACCGTTACTTTTCTACTGTGGAATTTCCTCCTCATCTTTTCTTTGTAATTCCAAAGTTCTCCAATGTGAGAACATGGATTTTTTCCTGAACGCAGATTTTTTAGATGTAAAGAATTGTTTTTTTAGAAAACAACTCTCTCCCACATTCTATAGATCTCTGCATATTAAATATATGTTTTCATAAAATACATTTGATCAGCTCCAATTACGACGTCGGAGTACTTGTTCGGCAATATTGCAATCGTTTCAATGGCATGATGCTTGTATTTTTCTCGAAGATTATAATACCTCATGTCTAAAACTGATTGCATGAAAAAAGAACGATTCGATTTTATAGCCATGCTGATGTCTTTGTTTTTACTTTCAGCATTCGTTATTGAAGAGCAAGTGAAAGGAACAATTGCGGGAACAGTCTCCAAAACTTATAGAGCAAAGAAAGTTCGGGCAATTAAAGCTCGGGAAGCCATCGAAAGTAAAATCATAAGTAATAGCCTATTGATCAATCCCGGTTCATCTTTTAAAAAGGATGTGATTTTCGATTTGAAGTTTAGAAATGCTGAGGCAAAAAATGGGGGTGAAATCCGGCTGGTACAGCGTTGATGAAATTATTGGGGGCCGGTAACAAAAAGCAATTCAGGAAAATGAATTGCTTTTTTATGTAAACAGGTTTCATGAAACTATTTCCTTCGCAGGAACCATTTATACCAAGGCCATTTCCAAAAGATGCTCCCTTTCCACCAGGAAAATTTCTTTGATCTGCCCGGCAGGCGGTTTTGATCATTTCGCTGAGCTCTTTGTCCGCCGTTTCGTTCGCTTCTCCGGCCACGATGAGTTTCACCACGACCGCTACTTCTTTGTCGTTCCGCTCCGCTACGACGATCTTCATTTCTTCTTTCATGCTTATTTCCATTATAGATGGGTATGGTTTTATCTGCACGACGGCGTATCTCATTCTTATTGTAACGACGGACCTCATCCATGTTCCTTCTGTTTGGCATAATTGACAGATGTAAGTTGAAAATGAATTAACAGGAAGATTTGCAACAAACGATATGCCTTTAAGAGACAGTGAACCAGCAAAAAAAATAAATATTTAAAAGATGATTGACTTAGTTGCTGTTGCTACTATCAATGATGTGACGAAAAACATCCGCAAAAAACATGTCAAATTGGTACGGTTTTTTTATAGGCATCACTATTAAAATTTACAACTATGACTTCTGAAGCAAAATTAATTTTAGGTATTACCGGCGGACTTGCTGCCGGCCTGTTGATCGGTTATTTTACTGCACCTGACAAGGGAAGTGAAACACGTAAAAAAATTATGGAGAATTCTGGCAAATGGAAAGACAGTATTGCAAAAATGTTTAAATCATCTGAAGATGGAGAAATGTATGACCACGGCATTAAAGAGGCAAAGCAATCTACGTCTCCTCTGTAATGATTAAAGAAGAGGTAAATATATCAACCGGAGGTGGAAATCTCAACATACTTTTTCAAAAGATCCTATTGCGTCACATTATCCATTAATGATTTCCCCTCCGTTTGGATGAAGAAACTGCCCCGTCATATAAATTGCATCATCACTTGCAAGAAAGAGATACGATGGTGCAATTTCAGCCGGCTCTGCTGATCTGCCCAATGGTACATCGCTGCCATGCGAAGCAACTTTTGTACGTGAGAAGCCAGAAGCAATTAGAGGTGTCCACACAGGACCGGGCGCTACTCCATTCACCCGAATTCCTTTTTTTGAAAGATTGGCTGATAAACTCCTGGTAAAAGCTACAATTGCTCCTTTAGTTGCAGAATAATCAAGTAACGAGCCACTGCCCCGATAAGCAGTTACAGATGCTGTATTAATAATCACGGATCCTTTCTTCATATAAGGAAGAGCAAACTTTGTTAACCAGAACATCGAGATAATATTTGTTTCGAATGTCTTCAATAATTGATCACTTGGCAGCTTGGTTAAATCTTTTTCTTCAAATTGTATAGCTGCGTTGTTCACTAAAATATCTATTCGGCCATATTTCTTAATTGTTTTCGCAACTACTTTTTTACAATGCCTTTCTTTACTTATGTCGCCGGGAATCAGCAGGCAGTCCCGTTCATATGTCTCCGTAATAACATGTTCCGTTTCTTTTGCATCAGCATGTTCCCGTAAATACGAAAGTGACAGCCGGGCTCTTTCTTTCGCAAACAAAATGGCCACTGCTTTCCCAATACCACTATCGCCGCCTGTGATCAGCGCAATTTTACCATCCAGTTTTTCCGAGCCTTCTTTTTCAGGATAGTCAAAAACTGGCAGCGGAACCAATTTTCTTTCAGAACCGGGTTTTCTTTGTTTTTGCGGAGGACGTATACTGGCTTTTTTATTTACATTTTGCATTGCTTACAGTTTATAAAAATGAACGATCACTATCAACTGGGTATTTTTTTCGCACCTCAACCCTTTAATGAAGAAAAAATTACCCAGTTTACAAATCGGCGAGGCGCTACCTTGCTCGTCAAGCACCTCTGGCATGAAATTGTTTCCTCATTTATTAAAACAATCACATGCGAAACGGCCTATTATTATCTTTTTACTCCAGGCATCTCTTCCGATGCACAACGGAATAAATCCTTTTCTAATCTCGTAACAACATAACTCATCTCCATCCTTTCATTGTTCATGCTGTTTTTTTACTTCAAGGAAGTTCTTCACGAAAAATTAATCTGAGAGAAGACGGATGGAAGTTTGAATAAAGCCGGTTATCGTTTATAACCGGTTTTTAATTGTTCATAAGACCCTACTGCGTCAAACAAGTAGTTTTGGCCGGGTTTTAGATCATGTAGTATGATACACCTGATGAGAGCAAATTGTATGCGTTCAAAAAAGAACGCATACATGCTCACTCCTGTTTTACCTTTTTCGATATCTCTTCCACCTTTTCAACAAATGGAGAAATCAACGGGTCTGCATACATGCCATAGGTATTCAGGAGTGTCCCTTTTTCACCATCAACAGTATGTATAAGATAAAGGATCGAGTTTTCGGAAGGATCACTCTCTCCTTCAAACCGGTAAAAATTATCAATAGTCGTTTCTTCAGGCGTATAAAATCTCGAACCCTCTTCATCTGCTTTTGTGAGTCCCCGGTCAGTTACACTAAAACTTAATTTATAGCCTTCTTCTTTTGCTTTTTTCATGCAGGTAAGAAGCGTAGACATATCTGTTTTACTATCTTGTTGCATTGTAAAAAATTAAAAACAAGCGGTTCTGCCATACGGCCTAACCGGTTGCGGTGTAAAAAATTATTGTCTTTCTTTATTAAGCAGATTGCGGATCTTATCATGCGACTCTTTCATAAAACTTCTTTGTGTTTCAAGAATAGCACGCCATTCAGGATTAAGGTCTGAGTCTTCCAATGCAGAGGAATACGCCTTTAGAGCAGCTTCTTCTCCATATTCACAAGACTCAAGTGCTGCTTTGCGGTCATCGCCGCTGAATGTAGCTTTCACATCCATCCATGCACGATAGATCTTACCTTTTACTGTTGTTGCATCATCAGGCTGATCGCCCTGTTTACCTAATTGCACCCGCAATTGATTTACAAATTGCCTGCTTTGTAAAGCCATTGCATTAAAAATATTGTATAGATCGTCGTTTGCTTCTTTGAGATGCTTAGCTGCTTTTTCATAACCGGCGATACGATCGTTATTAATTTGAATGATATCATTCAGCATATTTTCATGTTCAGTTCGTGTTGTAGTGTGTTCCATGTGTTTGTTTTTTTAATGAACAGATATTGCCTTTCTGTGGAATTGATTCCACAGTTTCTCTCGTTTTTGCCCACGAAAACCCGGCAGGCATTGATATTTGTTATGCTTTCTATCCTTTTACTCCACACTATTATGAGAAAAAACCATACCAGCATTGATTATTTTTTTGGTATCAGATTTGACTTTTGATACGTAATAAAAAAACTGAATTATGAAAAAAGAATCTACACAAGAAGAACGGGACATCGTTCGTGAACAGTTGAAGCAAATACGGTGTGCGGTGATGTACAACTTAAGTGAGCGCCCCGAACATTTGCCAAACGACATTGTTCAATTTGAGTGTATGGATGACCAGGGACAAATCTGGGTTTCTCTTGCTCATCCGAAATTCGAAACTCCCTACCTCGAAACTTCGTTTCCCGTACAACTTTGTTTTTTCCGCAAATCAGTTGATTATTTTATTGAAGTGGAAGGTGTTGCTTTGCTTGATGGTCTTCCTATGCACCAGCATGATACCTTGCTTTTAAAAGTGAAACCATCTGCGTTGCATATGAACTACTGCAAGGAAAAAAAGTGGGGCGAATTGTTGAAAGAGTACCAACACCAGGTAATTGAAAAACTACGTCAACTGTTTCAACCTAAGAAAGAAAACCAGTATGGCTATTAAACCGGGGCAACTGATGGCACGCATAAAAGGCGTTAAACAGGGCTTATTGCGGTTTAAAGACGGGAGTCAAAAAAGATCTATGCTCTTACAATTGCGTGACGATAGTTCTCCATCGATGTTGAATCTGGAAAACTCATCGGCAATCTCCTCGATGTTACGTAACCGACCGGCAAGTTTTACACAGCTATCCGATGATGGTATCTTCCTGGTAAAGGGACGTCTTACTGCCGGAAGAAGCAATTATAAAAAAATGATGTTCCTGAAAGTAGCTGGCATTTATTGGTTAAAACGCAGGAAACGTGGAGCCAGCACGTGGATGGAAGTTCTTGCTTCGTTTGAACCTGTCCATAAATAAGTTCAGTTTTTACTTCCGACTACCCTCCTTTTTTATCGCCGTCATCCTTTTTACAATTGTTATTACAACTGAATCGTTCAAATGTAATGCTGCACAATTGTCACGCTTGTGTTGCCTTTGTACCCGTTTTATTTACTTAGTTACTTATTAATTATGTAACTATTTCAAATTATTATGTAAGACTTCAATGGGCATACCATTTATGAAAAAAATCTATGGTTTTTTCCGAAAATTTTTTTGCAGATGTATTTGGATATTTTTTCTTTTTTAGTGTAACTTGTTGCCTCTGGCATCGTTTATTTTGCTCTCCGCTGTCCCAAAAATCCACTGCCAGTGTTGGTTTGAGCGAAAAGATATTAAGTATTTAGTGTTCTTGATATTCGACAATTAACGCATTGCATCTGTATCAATTTGTGAAAAAATTAATTACTGATGTTAAGTTTGACCCTGGAGGACGAATGAAAACAAAAAAAGTTGGAATCAACTTATTAAATTGAATCGCATGAGAGCAACAGATTTTCTTACAAATGAAACAGATGTTATGGGCAACCGGCAGAGGTCACATTCATTTGCTGCCACTGAGCGAATTTGCGCAACCGTTGCACATGAATTGAAAAACCCCGTAAACAATATTTTACTCTCCACTACAGTTTTGAAAGACATGAACCTGACTGAAGAGCAGTCAAGTTTTGTTGAAATGATCAGCCGAAATACTGACCGTATTAACCAGCTTCTTACAGAATTAGTAGATGCAACACATATAAGCCGGTTAGAAATATCACCGGTGAACATCTGCAAACTTTTGGATGAAGTTTTATTGATGATGAATGAACAGGTAAGCGCTGCTGCAATTGAGATCAGGCGAAATTATCCCGGGGGTGAATATCTTGTAAATGTTGATGAGTCACGTATGAAAAAGGCATTGATGCAAGTGGTTACTAATGCTGTTGAAGCGATGGATGGAGCCACGGGATTGTTAGAGCTAAGTATCTGGAACGATGAGAATGAATCGGTAATTGAAATTAAGGATAACGGTGCCGGAATAACTGATGATCAGCAACAACAGATGTTTGAACCGTATTTTACTACTAAACGTGGAAGACGTGGACTGGGACTTAACATTGCACAAGCGATAATTCTCAGCCACGGGGGAAGCTTCACCGTTCATAGCGACCCTCCGGATGGAACAACCATTGTTTTACGTTTTCGTTCGATGAATCTCCAATGAAAACAATCTCTTTAGGCCGTGCACACACCTACACCCTTTTTAACTTTTATCATTTTTTAAAATGACCAATTATGAACGGAAAAATTCTGATTATTGATGATGACACTGATCTCTGCACTCTGCTGGTCAGGTTTTTAAAGAACAATGGGTTTGAGGCTGAAGCCGCTTACTCGGGGAACAAAGGATTGGCTGCTTATACAGCAGGAAAGTTTGACGTTGTTATTTGCGATTACCGCCTTGGAGATATGGACGGAATTAAGCTTGTATCGGAATTAAAACAAAAAGATCCCCATGTCGCCATTATTGTAATTACTGCTTATTCGGTTATAAAAACTGCTGTTGAAATTATTAAAATGGGTGCCTACGATTATCTCGTTAAGCCCTTAATTCCAGACGAAGTATTGAAAATCCTGAAGGATGTTTTAAACAGGAAAAACAATAACCAGTTCCCTGTTCAGGCAAATGGCGAGAATACGTCACATGCGCATGGAACAACTACACCCAAGCCGCAGGATCAGCCACTACCATTTTACAAAGGCCATTCAAAAACAACGGTTGGCCTTTATAATCAGGTTGATATTGTAGCGGGCACCAACTATAGTGTATTGTTATACGGTGAAAGCGGAACAGGAAAAGAAGTGATTGCCCGAACCATTCATCAACAAAGTCAACGGGCAAATAAACCATTTGTAGCGTTAGATTGCGGCACGTTATCAAAAGAACTGGCAGGTAGTGAATTATTTGGCCACACAAAAGGATCATTTACCGGTGCTTTGCTCGATAAAGAAGGTCATTTTGAAATGGCAAACGGCGGCACACTGTTCCTGGATGAGATCGGAAACCTCTCACTTGAAATACAAGCATCATTGTTAAGAGTGATACAGGAACGAAAATATAAACGCATTGGTGGAAGTAAAGAAATGCCTGTTGATGTGCGGATCATTGTTGCTTCCAATGAAAATTTAAAGGAGGCTTACCAGACCGGAAAATTCCGTGAAGACCTATATCATCGTCTTAATGAATTCCCTATTCATCTGCCGGCACTTCGTGACCGCAGAGATGATATTATTCCGTTAGCAGAATATTTTTTGCAGGTAACAAATGAAGAAACAAACAGGCACATAACTGGTTTTACAGATGAAGTGAAACAAATGTTTCTTGATTACAGTTGGCCCGGCAATTTAAGAGAATGCAGAAATACGATACGAAGAGCTGTTTTACTTACACCTGAAGGTCAGTTGATCAAAGCATGTTCGTTGCCGGAAGAAATGAGTGGCGTACTGCAGGAAAAATCTGATCTGCTTTTCAAAGATCGGTTTCTATCTGCTAAAACCGAAGTCGCAGTAGATACTGATCAATTAAAATCGGCTGTAAATAAAGCTGAATTTGAAACGATACTTGCGGTTCTGCAACAAGTTAATTTTAACAAGAAAAAAGCAGCTGAAATATTGAAGATCGATCGTAAAACTCTTTACAATAAATTAAAGCATTTACACAATCTGCAATCATCTTCTTAAGGGTGGAAATATTTACACATAATTTCCCAAAGTGGGTAACTGATTATAGGAAAATTTCTGTTTCAGTTACTCACTTTTCTTTTATTACCATCAGGCATATTGTTTGTTCCAAAAACGTGATAATCTGATTTTATCATCTTTTAAAACAAACAGTATGACAAACAGAAATTATTCACGCAGGGGATTCGGTTCTTCTTATGGAAATGAAGAACGAAGCAGCAACAGCAATCGTCCAAACAGGCAGGGCTATGGCAGACAAGAAGACAATTATGACGATGAATTTGAAAGTACCAATGATGCCTACTATGATGATGACATGGATGATCGTTTTATGAACACTGGTAGTTATGGAAACAGAGGTCGTTTTGAAGACAGCCGCTCTTACCAGGATACCGGTTACAACGAATACAATGATGATGAAGATGTAGATGAACAATCATTCCGCAGAAGTCGTGAAGGTCGTGGAGAAAACGAAGGTGGCTACTATGGAAGCCGAAACCGTGGAGGCGATGAAAGTGGTTATTATCGTACAGGCAATTCTGGTCAACCTCAACGCCCAAGTTATGGCAACCGTTCCGGTTCCGGTTCTTCACAAGGCAGATCTTATCGTGGTGTAAGCAACGATCCTTACCAACAGGGATCAGGTGGTTTCCGTCAAGATCGGGGCAATCAGTATTCTGACAGAGGCAGGAGTTCACATGGATATTCTTCACAGTCTGGTGGTTGGGGCAACATGAGTGACTATGGTAGTTCAGGACAAAATGAACGCCGCAGTAACCGTTCACAAAACACGGGCAGAAGTGGTTACGGCTCTTCAAACAGGCGTAACGACCAAGGAAATTGGTAGTAGTACGTTCATTTCACTTATCATTTCAAGTCTAAATTCTTTTAAGAATGTCAACAACAACAAAGAACGCTGCTGCAACAGAAGAGGCGTCTGGTACGCCCTACCTCGAGAAGTTTTTTATCAATCAGTTAAAGGATATGTATTATGCCGAACAACAATTGGTAAAGGCTTTGGGGGAAATGCAGAAAGCGACAACAACCGAAGAATTGGAAGATGCATTTGAGCATCATCTGAAACAGACTGAACGGCATATGAAACGTCTGGAGAGAGTGTTCAAGATTATCGGCGCAACAGCAGGCACTAAAAAGTGTGAAGCTATTGATGGGCTCATTAACGAAGCACGTTCAATAATTAGTGAAACAAAAGAAGGAACTGCCACGAGAGATGCTGCCTTGATAGTTGCAGCGCAGAAAATAGAACACTATGAGATCGCAACATATGGAAGCCTTGTTCAGTTAGCACTTACAATGGATCTGGATCGTGCTGCAGACGTTCTTGAAAAAACACTGCAGGAAGAAGAAGAAACGGATCAGGAATTAACGATGATTGCCGAATCTTTTATAAATGTAAAAGCCGAGCAGGAACAACCCTACTCATGGCAACAAAAAAAGGAAATGGCAGTTGCTTGACCTTGATCGTTTTTAAAAGTGCATTTAATACAGTTTTAAGTCAAATACAAAAGCCAGGTAAATACCTGGCTTTCTTCTGATGTAAGGGTACGGCCAGTCAGGATGTTTATGATTATTATTTCTACGGTCGTGGCGTTACAAATAATCTAAACCTTTGGAGTTATTTGCTTTTAAAACGATGAATGAGAAAAATGTAGGATACAGAAGTCTACCGCTATCTTTTACCAATGTCTTTTCTTAAATGCCTGCGCTGAATCTAATCGTACACGCAACTTTACCAATGAGTTATTTGCAAAAGTTTTTACATCAATATCTGTTGCATCTTTTGATGCCTCTTCATACAAACGAATACATTCTTTCTGGCGATCGATCATTTCATTCACAAATGATTTGTCGAAATTTTTTTTGTCTTCTTTTTTTGCAAGGTCATCAACATCTTTTTGTGCTTCTGTTGAAATTGCAGTTGGTAAGGTGATATTCTTTTTGCCGGCCAGGGACTTGATCTCGGCGTTCAGATTGCTGTGCTCCTTACCCAATTGGGTTGCAAAATCTTTTACTTGATGCATCGATGCCTGCTGTGTGGCAATGCGGGTCATCTCAAGTTCGGTCATTGATGAATTTGCAGCACGCACAAGAAAGTCAGTACTTTTTTCATCAACAACCTGGCTGGTTGCAGTTAAGGATGTGTCGTGCAACTGTTCATTTGCTGCATCTGCCTTTTCAACGCTGTCATCGTTGTCTTTATTCTCGTCCATATTGCAGGACATAAGTATGGCAAAACCCAGGAGCAATGCGATTATTTTTTGTTTCATACAATCTTTTTTTAGTGTTACTCACATGATTTAAAATGACGATGGAAATTTCATGCCACTTAGTTTTTATTTCAGGCATTTTTGTTTGTTGTTTTAAAGTATATGGCACAGTTTTTTCAGCATTATCATTGAAGTTTCAAACTGAGTTTTAGAAACTCAGAAAAGATCTTTCGATTTATTCTGAGTAATAACGTTCAGCTTACCAATGCCCCTCAAAAGGCTTCGGCAAATTTTGACACTTCAGGAGTTTCGGTTTTGCCGGAACTCCTTTTTTTAATCTTCATTAGTTTGTGATTGTGGAGGTTGAAATTGAAAGGGGAACAAATTCCCCAATCAAACCGCCACTTTGTTGATTATGTATTTTGCCATTGATCTTTACAAAATGTTCTGTATCCCATGCGAATTATGCGTATATAACTGACAATAATATTTCTGTTACTCAGGAATTCTTAGGAAAACAAATAACACACTTTTTGAGCCACTTGAATAAAATTGAAGAAGGGTTTGCTTGAGACCCGTGGCATTTCGAAAGCAATTACGGGCAACATCTTAAAAAGCAGTATATGGAAACACAATTGGAGAAAGAAAGCACTCTTCATGATCTCATCCACATTCATCATGAACGATTAGCAGCGTACGCACAGATAAAGAAATGGTTAACTGATCAGCGGTTATTTGCGCTTGTAAATGATCTTTGCCAGCAATCGCAGTTGTTTATGCTGGAGTTAAGAACCTGTTTGCATTCGGGACTCCCCGACCCTGCCGGCCGAATTGAAGTAGTTGGAGAAATCTATCATCAGTGGAGCGGCATTCCCAAAATAAAACCAGGATGCAATGAATATGAATTGGTGGTTTTTTGCGAAGAGAACGAAAAATCGGCTTGTATGGTTTATCACCAACTGCTCGATGAACAGCCTGTTTGCAGCGGAGAAGTACATGATCTTATTTTAACACAGTTAAATAAGCTCGATAAAAATATTGAACTGGTGAAATACAGTAAACTTATTGCACTGAATGCTGTTGCAGAACATCAACATGCTGGCATACGGAATTGAAGATGAAAGATCATGGCATGATTTTCCAATATACTTGATCAGACAGTCAGTATTCTTCACACTAAAATTTAGTTCTATGTTACGCTGGACAATCATATTTATCGTGATCGCAATAGTTGCAGCCATATTCGGATTTACAGGCATTGCTGCCGGTGCTGCATCAATCGCAAAAATTATCTTTTACATTTTTATAGTTCTGTTTTTACTTTCTCTGCTTTTTGGCCGAACAACAAAAACGAGAGGTTAGGGAACTATTTATTTTCTCTTCATCATTAATCTTATTAGCATGACAAAAAGTTCAAGAATTTTAGTGGGTGTGGCAGTAGCTGTGTCAGCCGGGGTAATCATTAGTTACCTCCTGCGCACCGAAAAAGGCAACGAAGTAAGCAGGCAAATCAAAGATGTTGCAGGTAGCCTCCTTGAAAAAGGCAAGGAAATGTTGAGCAAAGCGAAAGACGAAGCTCAAAGCAGAGTAAGCGAAATAACAGTATAGTTCAATTTTATCGTGTATGTATACTAATGTGCGAACGCAGGCAACCGACCTTTTAGAAGAAGCCGGTGATTATGTAAAAACGATGTATCAGCTGATAACGCTTAAAGTCAGCCGAAAAGTAGCAACGATCATTGCGGGACTCATTGCTGATCTTTCAGTGATGATCACCGGTCTTATCAGTTTACTTTTTTTAAGTATTGCGGCTGCCTTTTGGATTGGTACATATGTGCAAAATACCAGCGAAGGATTTTTATGGGTCGGTTGCTTTTATCTTACAATTTTTATATTTCTGGTGCTTCTTAAAAAGAGGAAAATACTTCCCTATTTGAGAAATCTTTTAACCACCCGCATGAATGAAAAAAAAGATGAAAGCATATGATAAACTCCTGTTGGAAGAACAACAGTTAGAAGAAAATCTGAAGTTTCACCGGGAACGCATCATTGATAGGTGGCAACATTTAAAAATGTCGTTACAACCTGCCGTGATAGGTATGCGGCTTGCCGAAAATGCTTTAACCCGGGCTAAAACCAATAATACCCTATTAAATACTGGCGTTAACCTGGCTGTAGACCTGGTTGTAAATAAATGGATTTTGAGAAAGTCTGGTTGGATAACGAGAATGCTTGTGCCATTCGTTATAAAAAATATTACTTCTAATATAATCCAGAAGAAAGCATTGCGGGCGAAAAAATAAATGTTTTATTGTATCGATTGATTGTTAATATAACACTGTAATATGGCCAAGATAAATCTCTTTCTCAATGATGCCATTTCATGAACGGATAACACGCCTGCTTTTATTATTGCTGATCCTTTTCCTTGTTGTTATTTCGGTAATTCAAATGCGCATTTTTCTTCCCGGTCTATTGGGAGCGCTAACACTTTATATCTTAAGCCGCCGTAGTTATTTTTATTACGTGTATCAAAAAAAATGGCGCAAAGGATTTACCGCATTCATTTTTGTAATTGCTTACCTGGTGCTTTTAGGCATACCCGTAATGCTCATGATTAAACTGGTGAGTCCCAAGTTGCAAAAACTTATGGAGGATCCTGGTGTATGGATCAAGAAAATAACTGCCATCACCCAACAATTAAAAGCTTCAACTGGTATTAACTGGTTGCATGATTTCTCAACTGCCGAATATTCTGAAAAAATTGTGGGAGCAATTCCTGTTCTGTTAAACAGCTCGGTAACGTTGATCTCGAATTTAGCGATCATGTTGTTTCTACTCTACTATATGTTTTACAATGGTAGTGAAATGGAAAAGCAGCTATACCGGTTTATTCCTTTGCAGGATGACAATACAAGTTTACTGGCTGCAGAGACAAGGAAAATGGTTACAGCAAATGCATTGGGTATTCCCATTATTTCAGCAATACAAGGTGCTGCCGCAACGCTGGGTTACTATTTGTTTGGCATTGAAGAGTACGCTTTGTTTGGATTTCTTACTGGTGTGTTTGCTTTTTTCCCAATTATAGGAACGTTGGTTATTTGGGTGCCGTTGGTTGTTTATTTATACAGCATTGGTGAAAACGGGCACGCCTGGGGCTTACTGATTTATAGTGCAATTGTTACCGGCAATATCGATTACGTTGCACGAATCACTATTATGCGTCGCATCGGCGACATTCATCCTGTTATTACCGTGTTAGGCATTATTGTTGGATTAGGTTTATTTGGTTTTATAGGTATTATTTTCGGGCCGTTGCTGATCAGTTACATCATTATCCTCACGAGGATATATAAAAGTGAATTTGTTGTAACAAATGGAAAAGGTTGAATTACATCTATTGATTATGATTTACATCTATTGATTGTTGAGAAGTGATAGTTGAGAACTTGTAAGTTTTGGTCTTAATAAAAGCCCCTGTTTTTACAGGGGCTTTTATATTGAATGCAAAAAGCCTGTTGAAAAAACAGGCTTTGCTATCTAGACCCGGATACCCTTGATATTATAACTTGTTGTCAAGAATAATACTGAACACCCGGTGCTTAGTTTTATTTTTATCTACAGGAACAAACAATATGCCATGCATGATGAAGAAACCATTGGCATTCGGCAAAATAGCCAACCCGTTTTTTAACAGTTAGATTGCCATTTTCATTGGGGAATTTGTTTCCCAACCACTGTTGTATTTATGTTGAGCTGAATCAACAGTTTATTTATTGCATGTTGGGAGAAAAAATTACTTTTAATTTTTTTAATGAATGGATCATATTTTTCTATTGTTCACGAGGCACTTTTGCACCAGCTTTTCTTGCTTTTGATAAGCCAATTGCAATTGCCTGGTCATTGTCGGTAACTTTTTTTCCGCTACCTGACTTTAGTATCCCCGCCTTTTTTTCGTGCATGGCTTTGGCTACTTCCTGCCTGGCTTTTTTTGAATACTTAGCCATCGTCAGTTTTTTTAATTGTTCGTAATTATTTTCTTTAAAAAAAGAACAAGCACGATGCCATTTTCAAACCAGGCTTGTTGTTATTTCCGGTGAGTATTGGTTAAAAAAAATATCGATTTCATGGCGCCCGACGGCGAGATGGCCCATAGTTTGTTTTCATGTATGTAACACTTTTACCAACGTTAGCGTTGGGAAAAAGCGTGGGTGCTTAACGATAGACTACTCATCAGGGCAGCAGTAACCGGGAAGCAGTAAGGACAGTGTTTAACGGGGTCTGTTGTTTGTGTGTAGTACGCATTCAAATGCCGGGGTAACCCGGCATTCTTATTATCTATTTGCAGAGGAAGTTGGTGGTAAAGATCAATCAGCTGGTGGGTTGCGAAACAACATCATCAGATGTTTCCCCTGTTGAAGAAACAGATGGTCTTTCTATATAGAATTGAATAAGGTTTCGCAGGTAATCGATCTCAAATGGTTTTTCAATATATGCATCAGCGCCTGCTTCTATCGACAGCTTAGCAATATCAGGCGATGCAGAGATCATGATCACAGGTATATCCCTGGTGTCTTCACGTTTTTTAAGGTAAGCACACAAATCGAGGCCACTGTAATCGCCTAATTGCTTATCCAGTAAAAAAAGGTCGGGTACAATGAATTTATTATTGATAATATCTTCACCACTTGATCGAAAATCAACGCAGTATCCTGCTGCTTCCAGAATCAATTTGAAAATATCTCTGATACCTTCATCATCATCTGCGATTAGAATTCGTTGTTGCATACACGTTTAATTTATCAAATTCACTAACAATAAACACTTGCCTATTTACTTATTCCCCGGCTCTTTAGATAATAAGATCGGAAGGAGGAAATAAAAAACGGACCCTTTCCTTGGCTCACTGGTAACCCAAATTTGTCCACCCTGCCTTTTAACAAACTCAGCAGCTATATACAGTCCTAAACCAAGTCCGGGGAAATGATGGTACTGTGTTTCATTCACACGAAAAAAACGGTCGAATACTTTCGTTAGAAATCCATGCTCAATACCAATGCCAAAGTCTTGTACGGAGATGGTTATTGACTGCTTATCAACTTTAGTACGAACTACAACGCTATCTCCCTGTGGTGAATACTTTATTGCGTTGTTCAACAAATTTGTAAGTACCTGCCCTGTTCGGTAACGATCACCTTCTATAAGCACCGGGCGTGATAAATGGACTTGTATCTTGTGTTGTTTTGTAGTTAACTGAACTTCATCAACAATTTCAAGTACAAGCTCGTTCAATTCGTACATATCTTCCCTGAACTTAAGTTTGCCCCCTTCGATACGGGTGAAATCAAGCAGGTCTTTAATTAAAATTGCAAGCCTGTCAACCTGCTTATTCATTTTAAAAAGAATATCGACCGACTGTGAACCATTTGCCTTTAAAATATTTTCTTCAAGTATTTGCAAGTATGCTTTTAAGCTCGTGACAGGAGTTTTTAGTTCATGACTTGCAATACCGATGAATTCGTCTTTATGTTGTTCTAATGATTTACGTTCGGTAACATCCCTGTAAGTAGCAATGATACCATTAATCTTTTTATTTTCCAGCATGTTATTGAATATCGCTTCAATGATGTGGTAACTCCCGTCTTTATGCCTGATACGAAACTCACCTGAAATATTTTCTGTGGGCGATTCAATAGCTTTCTGCAAGAGTTCAATTTTTATAGAACGATCATCAGCGTGTACAATTGCGTCGGTGTGAATATTTTTACCAACACGTTCTTCGGGTTTGTAGCCCAGTACAGGTTCAATAGCCGGGCTTTCATATTTTATTGTGCCATGTTCATCAAACACAGTGATTATATCTGAAGCATTTCTCAGCAATAAGTAAAGCCGTTCTTCATTTCCCTTCAAACGCTCTTCAAGCATTTTTTGTTCTGTTATATCCTGTATCGCTAAGAGGATCATGCTCCCTTTGCCTTCCTTCATTGGAAACTTGTTTGCATTTAACCAAACAGTTCTTCTGCCTACCATCGGAAAGTCACGTGTTACTTCAAGATGTGTAAAGGGGATATCCCTGCTTTGCAATAAGCTCATTTGTTCTTTTAGTTCAGGAATATTCCATTCAGCATTTGCTATGTCATATAAATAACATCCCTCTGTTTCTTCAGGCGTTACACAAAACGTTTTATAAAAACCTTTATTGGCATGCCTTATAAATAAGTCGCCAGTTAGCATCAACAACGATTCGTGCATTGTTTCAATGATCGCCTTTGCATAATCTCCTGTATCCTTTAGTTTTTGCTTTGAGCCAAAAGCCCTGCTACCATTTACATCCTTTTTCATGTACATAACCTGTTTTATGAATCAATATCATTTACAAATACAAACAGCCACTCACATTTGAGCAACAGATTATGCAGTCTAAATTTTTCATTCGCAGATCGAGGAAAAAACTCCACAGTTACCAAGCAGCCGATTCTTTTAATAAAGAATAACAGCTTCATATTCATTAGAATTAAACAATTATACTGCCACAATCCTCAATAACTTAGGAAGCAGTTCGTTAGCGCAGGTTAAAAAAAGACTCTGGTGTTAACCAGAGTCTCCGTTGTTTCTTTTTTTCCTACGCTGGCATTATCCAGATCAGGTAATTGGAGTGTGTTCTCAGACCTGATTTGCAGGCCACCCCCTTCGAGAAACTTCTTACTTACTAATTAGAAAAAACTGTGCCATATATGAATGACAAAAGCTATTGCTGATTGGTGCTTTTTTATTTTTTAGTTGTATGTTATTGATTGTTGTTTAATTGCGATATAAAATTTTATAGCACAGATGAATGATGCGTGAAGGCTGATCGATTAAACGAGAAGAGCAATTTTATTTCAGTTTTGAAATGCTAAAAGTGAATACTTAACTGAACTGAAAATAATTTGCAAGCATTGTAAATAACTTTTATTGTGCAAGCAGCATATTCTTCTATTCATCTTTTATTCCACATAACGAGGATAATATTGCCTTTTTCTGAGTTCCGGTGTTTTGCTGGTATTGTCAGCGAATCGGCAGGCTTTTCCCACGCCTTCCCCTAAAGAAATGCAGCGTGGAATAAATTTTGCATAATGTTGCTTTATGTTTATCAACGCAATCCGTAAGAATATCTTCTTTCAGCCTGATCCCAGCAGGGTAATTGCCCGTTTTCACTATCATAGTGACCAAAGGGGTAAAGCATTGATTCAGGGTGTGCTTGCGCTTAGTGAAAGGGAACAGCGGGAAACGCTTGTGCAGGTATTAAGAGATTTTTCAAAACGTCACAGGAGCATCTCCCGTGTATTTGAAAAGAATTTTGCAAGAGTAAGTCGTTTGTTACCGGAGATAGGTATTGATATAGCCTCGCTTAGTACAACTCAGAAAGGATTGATCGGTTCATATTTTACATTAGAATATTCAATTGAAGCAGCAGCTTTTTTCAATCCGTCAATTATGGAAGATCCAGATCAATCTGCATTGGCTCCCGGTGAGAAAAGAGTGATCATCAGTTTCAGGGCAACCGGAGAAGGTCATATCTCTTCGGTTGTTTTCCGCTCAGGTGTATTAGATCAGAAAAACGATATACTTATTGAACCACCTGGAAGAATGCTTGAATCGCCTGAGCATATACGTAATCACACTTACCACAAAGACAGCTTTCTTCAAAAGCTAAAAGAGATGCAGGATGGTGGAAGTGCTGTTTATAGCATTATGAAAGAATCTCTTCCGGATACTTTTATTTACGAGGAATTAAAAGAGTATGTAGAAAAAGCGAAAGTAGAACTTAATAATACCGCTGATCTTGTGTTGCTTGGTGAAGTAATGTGGCTTGCTTCCTCTCATTATGAAATCGATTTTTCTGTAGATACTTCTATTTCTGAAAGGGTGATCTTCCCTATTGCAAATGCTGAAATGAAAGGCATTGAAGATGCAAGGTTTGTGAAGTTTACAGATGATGATGGAGATATTACTTATTATGCCACTTATACTGCATATGATGGGTTCACTGTACTTCCGAAGCTGATCACTACAAAAGATTTTTATCATTTTAAAGTAATGCCGATTCATGGTGAAATAGCACAGAACAAGGGGATGGCACTTTTTCCAAGAAAAATAAATGGAAAGTATGTGATGTTGTGCCGTAATGATGGAGTTAATAATTCAATTTCTTTTTCTGATAACATCAACGTGTGGCGAAAGTCAGCTCCGTTACAAGGTCCGAAGTATCCCTGGGAATTGGTGCAAATGGGTAACTGTGGTTCACCCATTGAAACACCGGATGGATGGTTGGTGCTAACTCATGGCGTTGGTCCGGTGCGTGAATATTCCATTGGCATTTCTTTGCTGGATCTTGAACATCCTGAGATAGTGATTGGACGTTTGCCTGTTCCATTGATTACTCCGAATGAACGGGAACGTGAAGGTTATGTGCCCAATGTGGTATACTCCTGTGGTTCGATCATACATAACGATAGCCTTATTATTCCCTATGCAATGTCTGACTACTCCTCTACCTATGCCACAATTGATCTCACTGATTTGTTGGCATCGTTAAAAAAAACAAAGCTTGCCTGATCAACGCATGTTATGCCCTGGATTTTGTTCCTGTTCCATTCATCGTTTTCTCTTTTTCGATTGGTTGCTTTTTTTCTACCACCCGTGAAACTGCAAGACGAGAGATAAGATATGCCAGTGTACTTTCAGCTCCCTGGTTGCGGTTGATGCCATGTTTTTCAAGACCATCAGAGCAACCTTTTGATTCAGGATCATATAAACTGGTTAAAAGTTCGTTTCGCCCGAGGAACCATCGAAAACTTGTCATCATCTGTTGCAGATATTTCTCCTGCCCCGTTACTTGAAACGCTTTACGAAAGAGAAGTACCATCGCCATCGCATCAACCGGTTGTTGCCCGTATGCAGAGCGCTTTCCGTCTTTTACATACCATTGTGTATTTCCAACTGGCGAAAAATAACCTTTGTCGAGAGTAATGTCTGCGAGAAAGCCCGTGCTTTCCAACGCAATTTCTTTGAAACGTTCATCTTTAAATACAACAGCGGCATGCAGCATCGATAGTGGCAACAGACCGTTATCATATGTAACGTAAGGTTCAAACCATTTCCAACCAGGACTGCTGTGTGCTTCGTAAAGATTTGCAAGCTGCGACGCATAACTACGCAATAAGTTCCGCATATGCTGATCAGCAGGACTATGGCGCAGGTAATAACTTATGCCAATCATGATATTGGCCATAGCTCTTGGCGAGCGTATTTCGTTGAAATGAGGAATAGCACGGAAGAATATTTCTTTTGCCAAATCATCGTAGGTTTCTCTGGATGGATTACCAAGCAAATAGCCCAATGCCCAAATAGCTCGTCCAAATGCATCTTCTGAACACACAGTATTTTTCAGCTGTCGATCAAATCCTAGAAAATTATAAAAGTCACCGGTATCTTTTTGCATGTAATGAATATACCCCAGGTACACATGCGTTAACATTGCCAGGTCGGAAGAAGGTTTTTCTTTTCCTGCCATTACTGTCATTAGTAGTGCTCTTGCATTATCATCTAAACAATAGCCTTCTTTCCAATTGGGCACAGTGTATTTAGCATGTTGAATAATACCGAGATGATCTGTAAGCCGCTTAACATGATCTAATGAAAAGATGGGCAGCAAAGGACTATCCATTGCCGCTCTTTTTGCTAAACCGGGAACAAGCTCTTGAATGATCTTATCGGTCAACTGAATATATTTTTTTCCGATAGCAGACCAAACGGTTTGTCGTCCGTAGCTTTTTGCCTTTTCCTGAAGGCTGTGCATTTTTTCAGGATGATCCAGCAAATCGAGCAACATGGCTGATAATTCTTCCGCATCGCCGAAATCGAATAAACGTACGACTCCTTTTGTAGCAAGTTCTGCTGCATGCCAATAGGCTGTTGAAAGCACAACTGATCCAGATCCTACAGCATAAGCCAACGTGCCACTTGTAATCTGTGCTTCGTTAAGATAAGGCGTACTGTAGATATCCGTTGCGCAAAGAAATTTCACGAGTTTTTCTTCATCAACAAATTCATCAAGAAACTGAATGTGTTCGTCAAGTTGCAACTGTTGGGCAAGTGCAGTAAGTTCATTTCGGTATTCTTCACCGCTATGCCGTGCAACTGCAGGATGTGTCTTGCCTAACACCACGTAAACAAGATCGGGATGTTTGGCAACAACAGGTGGCAATGCTTTGATTACTGTTTCAATTCCTTTATTGCGGCTGATCAAACCAAATGTCAACATCAGTTTTTTACCGGCAAGTCCTAACTCTTCTTTGCAACCCGCCTGATTGAATTGCATATCAGGAACTCCATGTTCGATGATAACCACTTGTTCTTTGCGGACCGGGTAATTAGCAGTTAACAGTTCAACAGCTTTTTGCGTCATCACCACAACCTTTGCCGAAAGTGCCGTTATCTGCTGCAATATTTTTTTTTGCTGGTAAGATGGTTCACGCACTATGGTATGGAGAACAGCGATAAAAGGAATTCTCAATCGCTGAAGTAATGAAATAATATACACGCCGTCTTCACCGCCAAATATGCCATACTCGTGTTCAAGAATACAAATATCCGCACCGCAGTTATTGATGAACGTTGCAGCCTCCATATAATCGTCCTGTTCATTCTGCCTTATAACAAATCCCACCTCCGTTGGATAATCGTATTGCTGACCATCTTCATCCAAAGCAATAACAACTCCCTCATGCCTTTCCTCAGCATTTTTATTACCCGTCATAGCCAAAAGCTTGTTCCGGGTAAATGTGCCGATGCCGCATTGCCTTGGAGGATAGGTTCCGATGTAAGCAAACTTTCTATTCATTTTTCACTAGTGTTTTTTCGCTCTTGTTATCATTCGTGGTTAACATTTCAGTATTCATAGTTGGTCGAAACAATTCAATGAAATTGCCTGAAGGGGCAATCAGCAGTATTTGCGATCCTCCAGGAACTGTTACTATTTTATTACGGAAACCAAGACCTGCCGGCAGAACTTGTTTTCGCATTTAACAACAGGCGCATGTTTTCCGATGTAACAACAGCAAATGCAGGGGCAGCGGTAATACTCAGCTTAAAACCGAGACATGTTGTGTAGAATATAATGGAGGCTTCTACATCATTCACTATGTAGCTACTATTGACCAGGTGCTGTTGCATTTGTTTTTAATTATCTTGTTCAACGCAATCACTCTTCAATCATTTCCTTGGTTTGGTTTGAAATGATTTTTGACTCTTTACTTCCTTTTTATTATTCGTTATATCATCGCCTTTAAAATCCTGTTCTTCATTTTGTCTGCTATCAAGATTGTCTTTATTCTCTGGTCGCATGTGCCTGTCTTTTTGTGCTTTTACACCTGACACAGAACTGATTGTGTTCTTTTTCATAATTTCTGTTTTTAGATTTTATAAAAGAAAGATTCACTACTTAACCCCCAGAGATATTTTATCTCTATCCGGTAAGCTTTATTTAGTGACAGTAAACAAATTTGACACCAACACATTTTAGAAAATGCTTCACTTTGCTGCATTGCAAGGCTGTTACCTTCAATAAATCAATAAGGTTTCGATGTTGCCTTTTCTTTTGCAGGAATTCTATTTCGGTGCTATTGGGGAGTTTTTGCCCCCTTATGATTGATAATTGGGCAACTGAATGTTTTATTAGCTGCAGAAAAAAGACTCTGGCGTTAACCAGAGTCCCTGTTGTTTCTTTTTTTTCCTACGCTGGTATTATCCAGATCAGGTATTTCGGGGTGTATTCTCAGACCTGATTTGCAGGCCACCCCCTTCCAGAAACATAATACTTATTGTGCTGAAAAAACTGTGCCATAAGTGGAGCAGTAAAGTTGTTTCCTATTCTTTCATGATGAAAATGTCTTTTGTAATTACAGCATTTTTCCGGTTTGCGAATACCTGAACAGAGCCGCCGGAAATAAACCGCAAAGCTGGTACGGTTTTTTCCATTTCAATACAACATACATTATTAAAGGCTCAGCGAACCATCGAATCTTGTGATTGAAGAAGTTCACGATCCTCTTCGGGAAATATAATGTAGAACCCATGCCTCACACGAATCATCTATTCATTTAAAACAATAATTAAGATGCAACACGCAAACACAACAAAAGAAAATCGGGAAGCAATTGCCGACCTTGTTGAAATTAATAACGATCGTATTGCCGGTTACGAAAAAGCAGCAGGTTTTCTTGAAGAGGAAGACGAAGATCTCCGCACCCTTTTTAAAGATATGGCTGCACAAAGCCAACAATTTATCAGCGAACTCCAGCCTTACCTCGATGAACCCGACGAAAGTACAACAGTACGAGGCAAGCTCTATCGTGCATGGATGGATGTGAAAAATACCTTGAGCACTGATGATCGAAAATCTGTTTTGTCATCTTGTGAGTTTGGGGAAGATGCTGCACTAAGAGCATACAGCACAGTGTTGGAAGAGGATAGTGAATTGGATGCTGATATTCGTTTTATGCTCCAAACACAAATGCGCACCATTAAAGATTCTCATGACAGGATCAAACATTTGCGTGATATTGAAAGTGAAGAGAGTTAGCAAATCAGGCTGCGTTCTGGTCAAACATTCACCTGTTAAACAGCTGGCATATCCTTTGACATCAACCAATACATTTATCTATTAAAAACATTAAAACACAAAACTATGCCAGCAACAAAAACCAGGAAGACATCTTCAGCCAGGCGTAAAAATTCCAATTCACTTGAAGTGGCTGTAATAAATTCTCAACTCGAAAAACTTTTTGGTGATGCACTGAAAGATCTTTATTGGGCTGAGAAACATCTCGTAAAGGAATTACCTAAAATGAGTAAGGCAGCAACTACGCAGGAATTAAAAGATGCTATTGATGAGCACAAAACACAAACCGAGGAACATGTTGCACGTTTAGAACAGGTGTTTGAACTGATGGGCAAGAAGGCGCAGGCAAAAAAATGTGATGGAATGGAAGGTTTATTAAAAGAAGGAACATCTATACTGGAAGAAACGGATGCAGGAACAATGACACGTGATGCAGGCATTATCATGGCTTCGCAGAAAGTAGAACATTATGAGATCTCCGCATATGGAACTTTGGCAAGTCTTGCTCAAACAATGGGTAAAACAGATATTGCCGAAATTTTAAATACTACGCTGGAAGAAGAAAAAGAAGCCGACAGTTTGCTCTCCGGGATAGCAGAAAATAATATCAATTGGGAAGCGGAGCAAGAACCTGCAGAAAAAGAAAGTTAAGTAAACGCAATAAGCTATTTATACCGGCCCGGGTTTCACAAAGTGTGCCCGGGCTGGTATGTTTTATTGATGTGGTGTACAACAAACAATGGCGTCAACCTGTCACCTACGTTCTCTAGGTTTTACTTTTTGAGTAGGTCTGAAATTCTTTTCCCGGGTCGCTAACTCAAATGTTTCTTCAATTACATATTCATTTTAAAACGATAGGTTTCCTTTTCCCTAAACCCTTCCGGAAAGTGTTCAATAATGTCTGACTTAGGTCTTAAAAAAGAATTTTATACCAATGAGAGTGCAGCAGCTGTAATAAATAAGTTTAAAGCACTGCAGGTTTTTTACATCAATTTTAGGCAGGGAGTTGTAATGTTTGTTTTGCCGGTAGTATAAAACGTGTATAATTCACCAACAGCTTCCAACATTGGTAGCTAAGAAGAGCTTTGCTAACAGCCAACTACCACTGCACAAAAAGAGGGGAAATAGATACACAAGTAGAAAGTTATTTACACACTTTTTCTCCATTGTGAGCTCCAGTAATAGCTGATCAACTATGGTATGCAAATTGCCTTACAAATAAATCCATTCAGGAATCCAAAAATAACTTGCCATGTTAATGACGAAAGAAGCCAACATTCAACCTGTTTACCATCTTATTGCTATTCTGGAAGATGCCAAAAAAGGGTACATTACTGCATCGGAGAAAGTAAGAGACGATGTTCTATCACTTTTATTTGAACGATTCGGTTATCAGAGGGGCCGATACAGCAGTGAGTTGAAAAACATTGTTTCTCAATTAAAAGTTCCCTCGGCTATTGATCAGTTTACTTTAAGCCTGCTACACCGTACCTGGATGGACTTAAAAACGTCGTTCAAGTTTGGAAAGAAAGAAACCATCCTGCACGCCTGCATCAAGGGAGAAGAAACGGCAATAAAAAATTATACAAAAGCCATTGAACAAATTGACGAGGGAAATGAACTCAGGCAAATATTGGAACGGCAACTAAGTGAAATGAAATGCGTATTAAATACAATCAAAGAGTATTCGCAGATTCCTGTTAACCAATAAAACAATGATGTATGCAACATTTAATGCTAAGTATCAATAAATCGCTGCAGATTAAATTGAAACGACTGGTTACATTCCTGAATCAGGTTCACAAAGAATTTGAAGACGTAGCCGAAGAAATAGATAATAACAATTTGAAAACAGCACTACAGGCTTTGGCAGTAGAGAGTTGTCAGTATGCAAGCGAAATCAACAATGAGTTGATGCATTTCCATATCTCACTCCAGGCTGATTATACTGATCAGGCGTGGAAAGAAATTGAAAAAAGTATAACCGATGATGAAAGGAGTTTGACCGAAGGTGGCGAAATAGCAGCCATTTGCAAAAACTGTGAGTCAAGATTTAATAAACTCTACGAAGAAGCGCTTGCAGAATTTATTCCCGATAAGAATTTGCAAGATATGATCACGTATCAATTATACGCTACCAGGTTGGCGTTTAAGAAAATTATGTTATTGAACAAATTGCGCTTTAACCATTATTAAACATGTTTCGATGTTATTCTAATTACAACTATTTAGTAAACACTTAAATCAAACAGTCATGAAAGCAAACAACGTAGTAGCGGGCTTTTTAGCAGGTGTAGCTGCAGGTGCAGTATTGGGAATTTTATTTGCGCCGGATAAAGGCTCAGAAACCAGGAAAGCAATTTCACAAAAGAGCACCGACTTAATGAACGGTGTAAACGATCAGCTGAATAAGTTCAAAGGAACTGTCGGTGATAAGTATCGCAACGTAAAAGATGGTTTAGTAAACAAATACGAAGATCTTAAAGAAGAGACAGGTGATTTGATGCAGGCCGGAAAAGAGAAAGCTGCTTCAATGAAAGCCGGCGTAAAGGAGCAGTTTTCTTAAACCAGTCTGGTCACTATTATTTTTTTGAGCCTGATTACATTTTGAAGCACCAACATACAAATGGCAATGCTTTAAAATGTGGCCAGGCTTTTTTTGTGATTATATATCGTTTGAAGAGTTGCGTTGGTTGCTTTGATTGCCAATCTGGTCGTCTCTATTTCGCATCTTGGCGACAGCAATTGCTCAGAAAAACAAAAGCCTCACCTTGCAGTGAAGCTCTTTTACAGTCGGGATGACTACCGCTAGTGCGAATATTTTAAATCGTGGTATTATGAGCTTTTTAGAGCACACTTTTATATGAATTGGTATAAAGCATAAACTAAACAAACATTTCAGATCGAATGTTAATCGTCGTAAAAATGCTTTATGTAAATAACAGTCCTGTACAGCTTTAAACTTTCACTTTACTTAGTTCTAGATATTTGCCAGGGTTTTTATAAGAGAGCCAGCCCTTTCGACTGGCTCTCCCGTTGCTCCAAATAAATCTTATTGAACAACCAATCTGACATTTTTTTCACCGGCCTGAACGATATATATCCCTGGTGTAACTGTTTTAAGATTCAGCAATAAAACATTCACACCCGCTTTTACTTCAACAATATTTTCAGAACAAATTACACCGGTCGTGTTAACGAGTTTAATCGGTATACGTTTCGAAACAG
Organism: Lacibacter sp. H375; assembly: GCF_037892425.1. Taxonomy (NCBI): domain Bacteria; kingdom Pseudomonadati; phylum Bacteroidota; class Chitinophagia; order Chitinophagales; family Chitinophagaceae; genus Lacibacter; species Lacibacter aquaticus. The sequence goes on along the minus strand of NZ_JBBKTT010000001.1, from coordinate 3,985,770 downwards.
TTGAATAGTACTGTACATTAACTAAACCAGATGCAGGATTAGGATACACTTGCAGATCTCCGTCTATGTTAGGAATAACTCCCGGCCATCTGTCTGATGAATTTCCTGTACCGCTTACGTTAACAATGGGCAGGTTTGAAGACGACTGTCCTTCATTTTGATATCTCGCCTGCATATCAGCCACTGTTAATGTTGCGCTGTTATTGCTTGGCAATGTGTTACCGGTACTGGTGATAAAAAATGCATTCACCGGGTTGCCAATTGCCAGCTCGGTAGAAGGTATGTTGTAATTCACAACCGGCAGAGATACCCTGCTGTTATTAACCCACAAATGATAACAACCAGCTGAGACAGTATATGGTTGCCCTCTGCGTGTGTAGCTTTTTGATGAGCTTGAGTTGTTCACATAAAATTCAACGAAATTTTCGTTCGTTCTTACAAACGTGGTTTGATTCACTTCTACAAATGAAACAGTATTTGAAGCATCTTTCTTTCGGTATTTGAAAGAGATATTGCTACTACCAAGATCAAACCGAAGTGCTCCGAAAATACCGTCGGTATACGTATTTGAGCTCAAATTAGTGCTGTTGGTAAACAATGAAGTAATTGGATTATTTCCAATACCTAATATCCAGTTGCCGTTTGTCCCTGTTTGTGCAAACGTAAGTGTAAAAAACATACTGGTCACACTGCTGCCACCAATATTGTAAGCAGATAATTTGTTCAAACTTGCTGAGTTTGCAACAATCCTGATTTTTTTATTGAATCCTGAACCAATTCGCTCAAAGCTTCCGTTCCCTTGCGAGCCTAAGCTTACTCTTGATAATGAAGGCGACGGTGGATAAGGCAGAAATCCATATGCAGTAGACGATGAGACAGATGCGACAGGTGTTGCAGAACTAAATATTGTGCTTCCATTTTCTGTTACAGTAGAAAGATCGTAAAACCAGATATCCTCGCCTGCATCCCATACACCATATCCCATTTCAGATTCATCTCTTATAAGTTTTACCTCTGTATAATTTCCTTGGTTTAACACAAAGTCGAGCTTGATATCGTCAAAATTATTAAGTGAATTCACAGAATTTCCGGTGCCGGAGGAAACGCTTCCCAACACCCGCCATCTTCTCGACAATGTAACAGAAACATTTGACGGCGTTGAAAGCCAATCGATGGTAGGTTCTGCATTCGGAACAGTATTCAAATCCGGATTAGCAATTCGTAAAATCAATGTATCACCCGATTCTCTGGCGGTTATTAAACAATGGTTGCTTACACTTTTTATAAAACCAATGTTTACGGCAGTATCGGCCTCAAAAAAACTATATCCGGTAATTTTTTCAGGTATGTATTTTACAACATGCAGGTTGTTTGTTTTAGCCAATACTTCGTAAACCTTGCCCTGCTCAATCGAATCGGCAAGTGCCGACATTTTAACGGGAGTAGTTCCCGGCACCACTGCAAACAGATAACCGGAATCAACCGGACTGGCACCGTGACTGATCCAAGCTTTGCTTGCATTTGCTGTTGCAGTTGCAGAACCTGAGTTACTCGACTCCAGAGGTGTGGTCTGACTACCTCTGAAGACTTTTATTTCACCAGCACCTTGCGGAACATAAAAGCCCGTAGTTTGTGCGTTAACAATCCAGTTTGCCTGAGATAATGACAGCGTTGTATTTAAGGTTGATGTTGTTGTTAGCGTTGCTGAGTTGATATAAATACCCGGATGCTTCAACGTATCGATTGACTGAAAGAGATTAGTTGCTACTAGTCCGCTGGTTCCACCATTTCCACTAATTTTTGAACCAAGGCAAACCATTATTGTATCAAAAGTAAAAACCGATTTACGGAAAGTTAGATTGTTACCATCATAATTACTATTCGGATCCTGCACAAAATCAATCGCAAAAATTCCGTGAGCACCTGCTGCTAAGGCTCCGGCAAAACTGGCTGCCTGATATTCTGTTCGTGTGCCTCCCGCATATGGCCTTAAGCTTGTGTAGGGCAGATGAACCGTTGTAGCACCGGGCACCACATTCCAATCCCATCCTGCTCCATTGGGTCTGTAACCAGTTGTATCAAGATTTTCATATAAAACTTCTAATGCCCCGTAACTTTGATATCTGCCATAACGGTTATCGCTAGAGTAAATTTCTGAACCGAACATTTTATCAGTTAAGCCTTTTTGTACTGCTATCCATTTTTGATGCCGCTTAACACCCATCTGACCATAATTAAACTGATGAAAACCATCTAAATTTATAACCGGCACTCCTGTATAAGTTTGGTTCTTAAAAAAGTAATTGTAATGAGCTGCGAGGCTATCATCCTGAGACCGGCCAAGCACATCTCCTCCCACCGTAATCAGCCTTTTGAAGAACGTACCGTCTACTGCTATATTAGATGTAAACGGAAGTCTTCCCGAAGAAGCATTAGACCGAACCACGCCTTTATTACCTTCGAGGTAAAGCGATTTTACAGCAAACGTTATGAGATCATAGGCTTTTCTGGAAATCCGGAATGGTGTTTCTTTAAACTGGTCAGCAGCGGCTATCCATGCTTCATAAGCATACATGTAATGCGCATACTGCGATCGGTGATGGAAACTCACCCCGTCTGGTTTTAATCCGTCTCTTCCGCCATCATACGGCTCCATAAACAACTCCATATATCTCGAAATAGATTTTAAATCTCTGGTTGCTTGTGCACTGTTACCTAATAGCGCTAAACGAAGAACATGATTCCATTTCACATACAAATAATCAGTGTTATTCCTGATTATAAATCCACTTGTATAGATTTTATTGTACTCATTCGACCATTTCAACATCTTGATCACATCAGTTCTTACTGATCCTGTATAATAACCTGTAGCCAGCGCATCGAAAAAGTAATTACTGAAGTTTCTTGCATTTGTGTAAGAATTTGTTTCCATTACATTTCTGCCACCTTCTGCCAAACCTTGATCAATCAGATACTTTGTAAATAAAACCAAACGAGAGCTATCGCCTTCCCTTGCAAACCTGCTGCAATAAGCGGCGAGCTTTGTCAAGGTATCCTGATCATGCAGATACAATAATCCTCTGCCGATTATTACCCCATTGCTTTCGGAAATGTTGCTTGTATTATAATAACTGATTGCTTGCTGTAAACTTGGCAAACCGGATGGACTGGTTGCAGTACTAACTCTTGAAGCTACAGCACTTATGCCGTTAATCTCCGCAGTAGTAGGACTCGTTTCAGGAATATCTGGGCTGTTTAACCAGCTCTCTAAAGGCCAGCCACCGGCCATCGAAGATGTTACATCAAACTGATCAAGATCCAATTGCATATGCGGACCGGGGAAACGTCTTCCGGAATCACCAATCCACTTCACTTCATCTATCCAGATATTTTTTGCACTTTCAAAAGATCCTGATCGTTTAAAAGTAAACTCAATCTTATCAAGATTAAACCCGGGCAAATTATTATTTCCTCCATAATCTTCAACCAGGCTTCTATGGTAATCTCGCCAGCCATTAAAATTGAGCAATATCCGACCGGTTCGCTTGACACTTCCGTCGGCGTCAAAAAACCTCAGGTATAGTGTGTCGGTTGTGGCCCCGCTGGAGTATAAATAAAAATGTGTGATTGCGTTACTTGAACCGGTTTGAGATGCAGTATAGTTTATATCAACAGTTAGCACCTGGTCGTGTATTGCTGCCCATTTTAGCGATTGAGTTCCTCCTTTATAATGAGTGCTGCTTAAGGACAAAGTGTTTGAGCCCGATGTTGTCCAGAGCGTAGGAATTGTGCTGCTGTTAAATGTTTGTGCCCTTGCACCGTGTAAAAAACAACAAATAATAAGTGCTAATAAAAGTTTTTTCATGAAACAATTTTTAGTGGTTTATAATAAATAATCAATACATGGTTAATGAAAAGCCATGGAACGGCAATCGCCTTTACAACTCTTTTCTATTAATGTGTGATTATTGGGTAGTATCTGTTCATTGTTGTTTTGCTGATCAGTTTCCTGTTGCTGCTGCGCAAAACAATTTTACTCAGATAGTGTTGGATGAGCACTTACGCTGTAACAGATAAACGGATATACTTTCTGTTATAATTGGGATTTATGCCAATTCTATAGCGTACGTACTTTGTTATGAAAGCGAAGTTCTTTTTTGAAAGGGAAAACCCAAGGCGTGATATTAGCTAACTATTCAGCAATTCTTGCATGTATGTTCATATCATCAAAAAAAACGAAATCTTATAATGAGAATTTATTTTTTCACCCGATCTGTACTTGCCATTTTCATTTTCGCATTAAAAAAATAGTGGATTTACTCCTTTCATTATTTTTCTTACAAAACTTTTTGAATGGAATTAAAAAGTGAAAAAAATGATGGCTGTTTGAAAGGCAGGTCAGATGTTGAATGGAAAGGAAGCAATAAAAGATGGATTACAACCAGGCTCCTTGTATTTGGCACAGTTAAAAAGCAATAAACCACAGGTGATGATATAAGAACATTCACTTCTTCTACATGACTGATAAAAATGGTGCACCATAAATATGATGCACCATGATTCGAAGATTGCCGTTTGAACTACTATGTTGCGAATGTAACATCATAACAAATATTTTATTCAGCTCTTCTTGGCAAAGTATTCAGCAATATGAACATGACTGTTTCGATTGTAAATATTTAATTACTTCTTTCCTGCGATTTGAAAAAAACCAGCATTTGCATTTTCATTTCTTTACTTACAGCTGCATATTGTTTTTCGCTTGCCACATTCACTTTTTCCAATGGATCTTTTTCGTAATCGTATAACTCAGTGGCAACTAAAAGTTTTTCGTTGTATGGCAGATTACTGCGAAAATTATTTCCCATCCAAACGGTAAAACGATAGCGATCATTGCGAATAGAATAGCCCATTAAACTTGTATTGCTATACCCCAATTGAGCAGCTTGTTCTTTTTTCATACTTCGTGGATATTGGCTTACAGCAAACTCTTTCACTTTTAGCGCCGGATTTTTCATAACTGCTACCTGACTTTTTCCATCCAGATGCACTGGCACTTCAATCTTAGCCAATTCGCAAAGTGTTGGAAAAATATCGACAAATTCAGAACTCGAATTTGTAACAGAAGGTTTTATACCTGGTGCTGAAATAATCATCGGCGTGCGGGTTGCCTGTTCAAAATTGGAGTGCTTGCACCACAGATTATGATCGCCTAAATGCCAGCCATGATCGCCCCATAATACAATAATGGTATTTTCAGTAAGTCCCAATGAATCGAGTGTATTAAGCAAAATACCTACCTGTGCATCCATGTATGAAACGGCTGCATAATAACCATGAATTAATTCCCTTTGTTTGTCAACGGGCAACGTGAGCCCAAAATTTTTCTGTTTAGTCGTTTCGATTATTTGTGGAATATCAGTGTAAGCACGTATTTCACCCGCATCATGAAAAGCGATATCAACTGCATTTAGCGGTTTTTCCTGATGCGGTGCGAGAGGTAATTGATCACGGTTGTACATATCCCAATACTTCTTTGGTGCCACAAAAGGAAGATGTGGTTTTGAAAAACCAACTGCAAGAAAGAAAGGTTGATTTTTTTGTTTTAACTGAACCAGAATATCTTTTGATTGCAGAGCATTAGCGCCATCTTCATAAGCGTTATCCGGCACATCAACATATTCCACAGTGGGTCGAACTTTACTTACCACAAAATCGGAAAGATCTTTCTGATTCAATCCTTTCTCAAGTCCTTCCTTTCGATATTTTTCAGCTAATTCCTTTGTTTCTTTTAACTGATACCGACCCAAAGCCGGTCGTCCGTTTTCGGTTGGAAAATAATTGCTGCTGGAGTTGTAAAACGGAACCGTCCATGATGGAGCATCTGATTTATTATCCACGCAACGTGGGTCGTATACTTTTCCAATGCCTTGGGTACTATATCCATCGGCAGCAAAATGCTGGGGCATTGTCAGAATGTTCGGATTCATATCCCGCATCTTAGTTTTCAAATCCCATACTTTGGTATAGTCGGGTCGCATGCCGGTCATGATGCTGGCACGTGTGGGACCACAAACAGCCTGTTGACAATAATTCGACATGAAAACTGTACCTCTTTTGGCAATACGATCAATATTAGGTGTTTTGATAATGGCATCGCCGTAGCATCCTAATAATGGCTTTAAATCATCAACAGCAATAAACAATACGTTTGGTTTTTTTTCAACTTTCATTGTTTGCGAATAACCGGCTATCGATGCAAGACATAACAGCCCAAAGTGTAGCATGTAAAAAGAAAGTTTGTTTTGCATTTGATAATTTTTGCTTGTTTATTTCTTTTTGTCTAAAAATACCGGGTTCGCATTATCATTGCTATTTTGTCACGTTAGAAGCATTCAACGCTTTTACTATAAACTCCGTTTGTTGATTTCGTTGTTCCGCACTGCTGGTATGCCCGGTTTCTTTAACAATATAAAAAGTTTTAGGGGCTGATATACTGTTAAGAGATGCGTACATAGATGTGGGCGGACAGGTTTCATCATTATAACCAAAAGAATAAAATCCGGGCACAATAATTAAACGTGCAAAATTCACCACATCATAATAACGAGAAGTCTCAATTTTTTCTTTGCTCGCATTTTCCTTTTTATTGAACATGTGAGGCCAGCCTCCTGCTCTTCCGTTTTGATATCCGTTTAAGTCGCTCAGCGCAGGATAAAAACAGGAAAGTGCTTTTACACGTTTGTCCAACGCCGCAGTTACAATTGACAATGCGCCTCCCTGGCTTCCGCCTGCAACCATAAGGTTCATTCCATCAAACTCGGGCAACGAGAAAATAAAATCGTTGGCACGTAAACAACCCAGGTAAACATGTTTGTAGAAATAATTATCACGGTTATCCAGGTTAAATGTAGGGTATCCAAGCAATGCGCCGAATTTCAGGTTTTCATAAACCATAGAATCAAGCGTAACAGGAATACCGTGGATACCAATTTCAAGTGTGATGATTCCTTTCTCGGCTAGTTTCACATCGCCTTTATAAGCACGCACACCGGCCCCGGGCACTTTCAATACAGCAGGATATTTACCGGGCGCTTTGGGCACACACAAAATACCATACAACCGCATTCCTGGTTTATGGTTCTGAATATTTATCTGAAACACATTTACTTTATCGTTTGACAGATTTGGTAATGGTTCGATCTTAGCATCCATTGGGATATTAGCATTTTCAGCAATTGCTTTTGTCCAGAATGCGCTGAAATCATCGGGCATCGTAGTGGTTGGCTTTATTGTTTCCGGACTGAAAGCTGCCGTTGCCAGGCCCCTGTATTTTTTACCTGCATGTTCAAGTGTAGCTGTGCAGCGGAGAAACCCTCCTGTTTGCATCGTACCACCGTCAATAACCAACTCCGCTCCATTGAGCTCAACTTGCTTTTTAATAGTTGACGGCATTTTTTCAGGTCCGATTTCATAATAAACTTTTGCGCCTTTCATCGGCTTACCATCCAGCAACACAGAAATTTTAAACACAACTTTTTCGTTAGGTTTATACAACCAATCGGCATGATCAGCCGTAACCTCCATCTTCACTATTGGATCGGCGGCATTCTGTTTTGCCGTTACTTTTTCATGGCTTTTATATTGCCAATCCGAACCAGTGAAAGACGATGCTGCTTTGAACAAAGGCTCTCCTGCGTTGAGCGCCACAACAACACAGCACAAAAAACTCAGAAGGAAAAATTTTTGAATTGATTTCATTGAATTGGTTATTTATGATCTGTTGATTTTCTGTTACCGGTTGTGCTGACTTGTTTTTTTTGCAATAAATTTTGATTAAAACTATCACCTCAAGGTACATGAAAGTTACTGCATCTTAAACACCGAGCGTGCAAAGGCATACATCTTCAACGTTATGTCTTCATACCTGTCAGAACCACCTTTGCCATAAAAAGCATGCACATAATTTTCATAGATATTTTTTTCGGCATGCCCTCCTTTTTTCGAAACAGCATCGCAAAGCGCAACCGACTGCAAATGGGAAATGGTAAAGTCTGCAGTACCATGAAAGACAATCACTCCGGGGATGTCAGAAACTTTTTTCGGGATATGATGAATCGCTGAAATTTCAGAACGATTTTCTTTTTTGGGATATTCTTTCAGATAAGGAGAACTTCTTCCAAAACTTCCCTGAAGATTATCAGTGAAATCATAAATTCCATTGCAGCCCATAAATAATTTACAACCGTTCCCGTTTTGTTTCATAGCAGCTAACGATGCTAAGGGAGTGCCGGCAGATCCTCCTGCATAACCAAAACGTGTCATATCTAATCCCCACTCTGCAGCATGCGCCTGCACAAAAGCAAATGCATCTGCCATCTCCTGCATACCCTTGTTAAAGGTGCCACCTTGCGACATGAGTGAGTAACTTATTCTTACTCCTGCAATACCTCTGGATGCCAAATAGGTTGATTGATTCTGAAAAGAAGTGAGTGTGCCATTTGCCCATCCGCCTCCATGCACCCAAATAATAAATGGATGCGGACCTTTGGACTGTTTAGGAATATCCACTTCCATATACAGCGAAAAGGTATCATACGTCTTATAAGTAAACTTCAACGTAGTGCATTGCGAATAATCTTTTTCACTAATCAGATCAGGCTTGTAACGGGCAAGAACTGTAAAGGCATCTGCAGGCAATGATGCACAACCTCCTGAAATTAATGGACAAATTTTAGCTGAATCTTTCAGCACATAATTCCCCTCTGAACCAGTTAAAGCCATGCCGTATCGGTTTTTCTGAGCAAACAGAAATGAGTGACTGCAATTGAATAAAAAAAACAGCATCAACATACTTTTTGCTGAGCTTGTTTGAAAATTTACATTATGCATAATCTTCTGTTTTTATGGCAGTAAAATTGAATCCTGTAGAGCCATGCCATTTTGAGCAATCCACCATAATAGAACATCGCTAACAATAAAACCATTATTATTTTATTCATACGACTTAAGATTTTGACTTCCTATAATCCCAATTATTTGGTGGCAGCTTTTATAACTTTCGAAATATAAGATGCAAGTAACTCGTATCCTTCAGGTGTGTAATGAACATTTCCCGGTTTTGAATTTTGCGGATGAATAGTCAGCGAGGCTGAATATAAATCAATGACTTCAATGCCGTTTTTTTTCATCACTTCCAGTGCAACTGCGTTGTATTTCGCAGGATCCTCTACTTTTCTACCAGCTGAGTTTTGCGGCACAGTAGTGGTTGTAACAAAATAGAGTTTAGCAGTGGTTTCACGCAGTATGCCAACAATGGTTTCTAAATTTCGTCTATACTCTTCCAAAGAAACAGAAACTTTACCGTTCACGACATCATACTTATTCGCCGAATCTTTATACACCAGATCATGCAAACCGAAATTGAAAAGGATGACATCCCACTGCCTGTTATCCAACCACTTTTCAACACTTTGCACGCCTCTTACCGTTGATCCTCCATTACCCGGATTATGGGTTACCAAAATTTCGGGAGCCAAAGACTTTTCTAAAAACGGTGTGTAGCCAATCGATATAGAGTCGCCTATAACAAGCAGCTTTTTAGCCGGCTTTTTTGTTACCGCTACGCAGATAAAGCAGGCAATTAAAACTCCCAATAGTTTAAAGGAAATATACTTCATACTTAGATTTATTTAAATAGTATTCATGTTGCAGCATTCACGACATTCACTTCTCTTCTCCCGAAGCCGTGCTTTCGTTTTGGTATTCACACCAATACTTTTTCTTTCGCAAATGCACATTTCCATTCATCTGTTGTATACTCCGTATTTGACTGCATTCTATTTCAAAACAAGTAACAACCATATGTTCATCTTATTTTCACGTCCCTGAACATATACGTGTTATCGCTAACTCTCAAACTCTTTCCACTTGCCGTTGTAACGTTCCTGAGAATGACTTCTTTTGTTTTTATGTAAGGGAACTTCTCCTTGTAGGTATCGTCGGTCATCTTTGGATTGAAGTTTGAAAAAATAGCAGGCCCTTGATAATCTGCCGGATGTTTCGAATCATCGATTCGTAAGTTTTCGATTGTTATTCTTTCCGGCATGTAACAGGTATAACCGAAATCATGCTGACCGGCATTTGCTCCGCCGATCAAACTGGCACTGGAATTTTTGCCGCCTGATGGAACAAAAACACAATTGCGAATAAAGAACTCTCCCTGCCATGTACTGCCATAGTCATTGCGCAGATTAATAAAGCTTCTGCTATAAACGGTTGAGTTCTCTACGGTAAAGTTTCCGCTGCCAATTGCATTTATCCCTTGGTGCCCTAGTGTTGAATTGCGGATGGTTGCATTGGCAACGCCTTGATGGGCATCGAATCGGGAAAGAATACAACTGTCGTACAAAATATTTTTACAAAAATTTGAACCCATGATTCCCCAATACTTATTGTCGTTGATATCATTCGTTTGGCGGCAGTTTACAAATGATATATTAAGTGCTCTTGATGGAGAAATATCATAAGTACCCATTGAAACCGTAACGCCTGCCCTACCAATTGTTTGATACACTTTATGACCGGTAAGCAGCATATTCTGAACTCTTACATTTGCACAGTCTTTGACATTGATGAAGCCACCATATGGTGCTCCATAATCTCCTTCGCCGGTAACATAATGTTCAAGCCCTGTAAGAAGAACATTCGAACGCTTAATAGAAAGACCCCGGCTATAATAATTGTATTTGGATTCTTCTCTGTTAGCTATTGTGGTGAAACGTCCTCCGGAAATCGTTAGTAATGTCTCATCAATCGGAAGAGCAGTGATGTCGGTGATTTTGTCAAAATCCCAGATGATCGGAGCGTTCATATCAACGTTCCCGTTTTTATCAACCATAAAAATATCCGTTTGTGCAGAACCACTGTTTACATTCGGCCCAAACCTTATGTAACGTTTTACATTAGAATCAGTAACGGTTATCAGACATGTGGCAGGCAAGGATACATCAATTTTAGCTTGATTTTTTTTAAGGGTAGACACTCCCTTGAGTTTAAATGATTGCTTTACGGAACTAACCAGGAATACATGTGCTTCACGGTTTTTAACATTGGTATCGTCAATAATAAAAGCAGCTTTACCAAAATCGGTGTTTGTTTGAATAATTACAGTGCGGTTCTTTCCACTGATATAGTAAGTGAACCCATCGCCGGCTTTTACAGAAAGTTTGTATTGATTGGCGAAGGCATGCGTTGCAGCAATGGCATCAATATCATCAGTTTTTCCGTCGCCCTTGGCACCGAAGTCGCTATACCGCACCAATCCATTCGCTTTAAATCTGTCAACATCCTTTCGTGAAACATTGATCAGTAATTCCCCCTTTTCATTTGCATGCACACTTGTCTTCTTCCCCGAAGATGTGATTACCACATTTTCAGCTTGCTTTTTTTCCTGCGCTTTTGCAATATTGAAAGTACTTACGAATAAAATGAAAAATGCGAGGTTGTATTTTAGCATCAGTATAATTTATGATGTAATGATGGTATGTATAATTTAATTAATGATGAAGTGTTTTTCATACCGGTATTTAATATTTAAACACTTTCCCATTGGCCATTACTTCCTGTGTCTTTTCATCAAAAGTTACTTTGGCACCGGTTCTTACAGCAGCATTGGTCATGATGGTAGCAATCGAATGATAATAACCTGCTTCAACAGGAGCATTCGGTTGTTTGCGGCTGCGCATACATTCCATAAAGTTGCGCATATGATTACTGGTTAACCGATCTGCACCGGTGTTCGCCGATGCAACAACTTTTTCTTCCAGGTCTGTTAATTTCATTTCAGGAAGAAGATTGGCTTTCATCTCCATTGCACTTGCATGATTTTGCTGAAGTCCCCCCTTCGGTGAAATGGTATTCGTATTGAGGTTTAACTCTCCTCCGTTTGAATAATAAATCTCAGCCGGCTTCTCATCACCGTTATGCATACGGGAGCCAAAGGTTACCTGGAAACCTGTTGTGAGATCGTTTTGCGGACCGTAATCAAACACTGCAGTGGTGGTATCCCAATTTCTTCGTCCATCTTTCCACATATAAATACCGCCATTGGCAACTACACTGCGTGGATGTTTTAATCCGCTAAACCAATGCACGGTATCAATTTGATGACTCATCCATTGACCGGGCATTCCCGATGAATACGGCCAGAACAAACGATACTCTAAATATTTTCTCGGATCCCATTTTTCAAACGGACGATTCATTAAAAAGCGTTTCCAGTCCGTATCTTCCTGTTTACATTTTGCAACCAATGCCGGTCTTCTCCAACGGCCGGGCTGATTCACATTCCATGTCAATTCAACCATGGTGATCGGACCAAATTTTCCTGATTGTATAAACGCAGCTGCTGCAGTATAATTTCCACCACTGCGGCGTTGCGAACCTACCTGTATAATTCTGTTACTGGCTTTGATGATCTTCAATGCATTCCTGTTATCTTCCATTGTTTCAGCAAATGGCTTTTCCACATAAGCATCTTTGCCGGCTCTTACAGCTTCAATAGCATGCAGTGCATGTTGAAAATCTGCCGTACTTACAATTACTCCATCCAGGTCTTTAATGCGATAGAGCTCATCATTATTAACACAGCTCTGCACATCATGCCCCAACTTTTCTTTGAGGAAACTCTTCCCTTCCTCCCTGCGCAGCTTCCACAGATCACTTACTGCAACAATATCAAAATTCATCTCTTTGTAATGATTTAAGAAAGAAGGAAACAATGCCTGGCGAAAACGATCGGAATAACCCACAACACCTAAACGAACCCGATCATTGGCTCCAATAATATTTCCATAACTTTTGGCACTAAAACCAAATGTTGCAGCATAGACTGCTGCTGATGCTTTTGCAGATTGCTTGATAAAATGACGACGAGATAGAGACATAATCGTTTATTTATTTTTAAATGTATAATTCAAACTGATGCTCCTTACTTTTCTAAGTAAACAGGGTCATATTTTTTAGTTATCCCATTTCTACCACTTCAACTCTTTTATTTTAATGCTCCTGTACATTACAGCATTGCCATGGTCCTGCAAAAGGATATGTCCTTTCGGCGCTTCACCAAAATTTTTCCAGGAAACATATTTGCTGATGGCAACAAGATCTTTAAACTGCTTTGAGCCCCGTATATACTCCAATACTTTTACTCCATTTAAATAATGCTCCACCTTATCATTCGGATAAACAATGATTCTTGCAAAATTCCAAGTACCAATGGGACGAAGAAACCGTTTTTGTTTTTCGGCTTCCATCAGATCGTACAGCGAAGCCAGTGTTCTGTTTCCATCACGACCTAGTTTTGCATCAGGGTGTAATGTATCGTCCAGCACCTGGTATTCCAATCCAATGGCTGATCCGCTGCTTTGCTCAGCAAGTGTTACGAAATATTTCACACCGCTGTTTGCGCCGGGTGTTAATTTAAATTCAAACGAAAGATCAAAAGCTGCATATTGCTCTTTGGTAACAATATCACCGCCATTCGTTGACTCCTTTCCTTCTGCATCAACAACAGCTAGTGTGCCGTTACTGATCGTCCAGCCTTTTTCCGGAAATGTATTAGCTTTTGCACTTCTCCAGCCATTGTTTGTTTTTCCATCAAACAACAATTGCCATCCATTCATTTTTTCATACGCAGTTAAATTGTTGGGAACAAAATTCACAACATATACATTGGATGGAAAAGGTTTCGGTTTCAATCCTGTTGTTTGAATGCGCACATTTTTAAAACACACTTTCTTTCCTGCATGATCTGCTGAATTGATGCCATGCACTTGCAAACCAATGAATCCTTTTGCATCAATCGTATCTACCACGTAAGCTGCGGCTATTCCATTCACCCATGTTTTCATTTCATTGCCGATACATTCTACTCTGTAGTGATTGTATTCGCCTTTTTTATATGCCTGTTGTGCCTTCGGATTTAATTGCATTGGATACAACCACTGTCTTCTTCCTTCATCATAAACTCCTCCGGTCCAACGGCGTGCTGTTGGATCAATTTCACACTGACGTCCATACACTCTTCCCACACCATCATATGCCTTGGGATCAAAATGACTTCGTGTTTGAATACCGGCATTCCCTTCTTCATCTTCTAACCAGATATCTGCTTCCAGTATAAAATCTCCATATTCTTTTTCAGTAACTAAAAACGTGTTGCGTGAATTCATCACGGTGCGTCCAACAATCACTCCATTTTCAACAGTATATTCTGCGGTACCTGCCAAACGCTTCCAGCCGGTTAGATCTTTTCCATTAAAGAGATTGATCCAGCCATCCGCTTTGGGTTGTGCATGCAGAGAGAGAATGGAACAGCAATAGAGTGCAAAGAATAAAAGCTTATTTTTCATGTATTGAGGCGATTAATTTAATTGACGAGACATAAGTACAATTAGCTGCAACGAACCGATAATTTTGATTCGCAGGCATCGTTTAAAATTTTATATTCAACTATATAGCATTCTAATTCAATTCATCTAATACCAACGAGGAGATCATCCCATTGGCATACGTTTAGTTTTTCTCTCGTGCATCAAAACCTACATCACTCCTGTTTAAAATCTTTACAGTAACCGGAGTAGCCGATAGTTGATCTGCACCAGCGTCGAACGGAGTTGTTCGTTGCTGACCATCCATGTCAACAACAACAGTAGTATAGTTGCCCTTAGCTGCTTCAATGGCCGGACTTCCTTTTTGCAAATGATATTTACCCGATGCATCTCTGGTCAGTTTCGGGTCAACCACGCTGAAACTTCCGGAAGGAAGATCGCCTGCAACGGACGTATTGAAAATAATATTTCCTTCTGCAGCATGATGAAATGCAGGACCATCAATAGAAACCGCAGCTCCGCCGCCCACAATAATATTATTTGCAATGGTAACATAGGTTGAACCCAATCCATTTGCTCTTGCAGTTTGTGCAATATTGATTTTGTTATTCACCAAGGTATTAAATGCAATGATTACTCTGTCGGGACGATCATGTGATGTAAGCGGTGCACCGTCTGCTACTTCGGCGCCGCCATTCCCGATATTGATAGCCATTCTGCAATGTTCAAAATGATTGCTGTGAATAAGATGATCGTCACCAAAAATGCGGAGACCGGGCGTGTTGATGAAAAAGTTGCCATACACTTCATTAAAATTCCCGTGACGCAACGTGAATTGGGCAGGGCAATTTCGAATAGTATTAAACCTCAATATTACTTTGGATGCTTTAACTGAGATCAATTCATTTTCGCCATCACAATCTTCAAACAGGTTGTATTCAACAATGCTGTTGCTGGAGGAAAGACTGAATCCGGCTAATCCAAACTGAAATGCTTCTGCTCCATTCTTGTTCCCTTGGTTCTTTTGTTTTTTGAAATAATTGTGATGGATCCAGAGCCGTTCAGCAATCTGGCTGCCTGTTCCCCTGATCACAATAAATTTCCCGAGTGAATCTTTATTCTGAAATGTGTTGTAATGAATTTCATGATCATTACCGGCGATGGTAAGATAGTCGCCGGTGCCCGGTGTTTCAAAAATATTATTTGTCCATTGGCAAAAACTTGAACCGGCAGAACATCTTGCTTTTGATGCAGCATGCGTAAACTTAAATCCACGAATGATAATATAAGAAGCAGGACTCACTATATTAAAACCTGCAGTACCGGTAATCTCCGCCTTGCCTGCATCTTCTGCTTCAATGATGATGGGTTTTGTTTTTGTTCCTGCAGTACCAATCAGGATTTCAGCAGTGGTTGTATAAACCCCATTCTTCAACACAATGATGTCACCGGGCTTTGCAGTATTGATCGCCTGTTGAAGCTCTGCAATAGAAGCTACTGTTACAGCATCAGCAAACAATTTCTCTGTTGCAAGCAGGCTGAAAAACAAAACGGTCATCAATTTTCTTTTCATCTTAAAATTTTCGCTCTTATGCCGTTAGCAAGGTTTTAAAACAACGGTTTCTTTTCTTTTAATTTCTTCGAACGCAGCAATGCTTCGAGGTAATAATAATCAGCATAGTTCAATGGCACATCCACTTCACTATTAGAAGGTTTGGAACCCGTACTGTGCAATAAAATGAACCCTTTATTTTCGCCGATGGCCGAACGGTAACTGTTGGTAAGATTTTTTACAACCGCATCAGCTATCTTTTTATACGCTCTGTTCTTTTTACTATACAGGCTTAATTCATACAATGCCGAAGCCATAATTGCTGCTGCTGATGCATCTCTTGGTTCATTGGGGATGCCGGGTGCATTATAATCGTAATACGGAACAAAGTCTTTTGGAAAATTCGTATGCTTTGTCATAAAGGCTGCAATCTTCTCTGCCATTTGTAAGTACTTTTCATTTTTGGTGAAACGATAACACATCGTATAACCGTACAAACCCCATGCTTGTCCTCTTGACCATGCTGATTCATTTGCATATCCCTGGTGTGTTGTTTTTTTAATTACATTACCGGTGATGGTATCGTAGTCAACAACATGATAAGAACTGTAATCTGCACGGAAATGATTTTTCATAGTCGTATTTGCATGCGTTACTGCAATTTTGTAAAACGATGAATCGCCGCTCAGTTGTGTTGCTGCAAATAACAACTCAAGATTCATCATATTATCAATGATCACAGGATACCCCCACTTATCTCTATTGTGATCCCAGGAACGGATTGTTCCTGTAATGGGACGAAACCGGGTAATTAATGTTTTAGCCGATTGAATAATTACATCTTTGTATAATTCATTTTTTGTAATCCGGTAACCTGTACCAAAACTGCAATACACTTTAAAGCCCATGTCATGCGTACCGCTGTTTGTTTTTTCTCTCTCAATTGGTTTTGTAAAGCTTTCAGCTTGATCTTTCCATTCAGCTTTACCTGTGTATTCATACAAAAACCATAGCACACCCGGAAAAAAACCACAGGTCCAATCACGTGAGGAAATCATTTTCAGTTCACCTTTTTCAATCGTACGTGGAAATACAAGCTCAGGATTTGCTGCCCGTTTTTTTGCAACTTCACCCAGCAGAACGGCCGTTTGTGCAGCAGCATCATTGAATAATTTTGATTCCTTTTTGTTTTGTGAAGTTGCTGTTGAAAAAAAACATACTAAAATTGCAACGCTGACAAAAATTCTTTCTTTCATATCATATTTATTTTTCGAAAGGGACAAGTTGTGTTTAAGGCTGAAAATAACAATGGTTGTTGCAATGGAATTTTACAACAACCATTGCGTGGTTGCACTGTAAAACAATCTGATTTGTTCGTATGCAATTACTTTAATATCTCCCCGTCGTTGTTGATATACACATGCTTCATCACCAATGTTGTTCCGGAACTCGATGAGGTTTGCCGGGCAGGGAATGCTACACGGTATTCTTTGGGTGATGGTTCCTCAAAGCCCGGGTATGCGGCTCTTGCTGCTGTTAACCAATCTTTAATGCCGTTGCTTGTAAACCATTCTGCACCGCCCACATACGCATGAAAAACCTCATTTGCATCAATTGAAAAACTGAAGTTCTTTAACTGACCATTGGCCAGCGAAAAAATAGCACTTCTTCCACTTACAGGGCTGATTAATGTCAATGGATTGGGAAACACATTTCCTGCTGCACTGAATTTTGATGTATTTGTGGCAGGTACAAATGTTTCGTAGCGAATCTGATAATTATTTGTTGTAGCTGGATTATTTGTTGGCCAGATCTCCCAGCGTATTTCCCGTATGTATGGATAAGTAGGATTGGATGGCTGATTAAAAAACATACTGATTACAATCGTTGAATTAGTTCGGAAAAAAGTTTTCCAACCCAACCTTGTACGGACTGAAAAAGGAATTTTCAACTCAGCCAGATCGAGGTTTCTTCTAACATTGGGCACATTGGTTGAGGAAGATGTAAGATTTAATTGTGACAAAGCGGTATCAACATTTGTTTGAAGAGAGTTTGAAGTATTGGTCGTACTCCAGCCATTTCCGTTCAATGTAAAGGCACTTTGAAATTCATCAAAAAAGTATCTTGTTACTTTCATAGCCGTAGACTTCGATGAAGTGCCACCGCTACTTTTAGCTGTTGCTGTAATTGTATAATCGCCGGCTGCACTGGGTGCAATCCACAAATTTTCAAACAGGCCTTGTGTACGAAATCCATCAAATGTGCCGCCTGTAGCTTTCCATTCATACGTAGTTCCGTTATTGTCGCCCGAGGTTGCAGCCCAAACAGGAACTCTTTCTCCGAAATAGAATTCTTCACCCGCCTTATTAAGCGATTCTATTTTTAAACCCGACCCTTTTTTGCAGGCGAAAGCCAGAAAGCTAAGGGTGATAATTGCAAGAGAGCTATTTATTGTCCGCATAAAAAAAAGTTAGATAATTAATTATTCAGGATGGCATTTCGTGTAGGAAGAATAAACCATTTATTCATGACGTGAACTACACCATTGGTAGCATGTAAACCGGGGGTACGTGGTGTATTGTTTGTCCAACCCATACTTACTCCTTTATAACTTGATGGTAATCCCACATAGTTATTGATACGCAAATTTGCTTCACGAACATTCTCCAGGTAGAGGTAAACCTTTGCTGAATCATTCGTTGCACTCATCGCAAACGTTTCAACCCACTTTGGTTTTGAATCGAGCGTTTCGTAAGTATGTTTGCCTTTCAAAACATGATAACGTAAAAGCTTTGCAACTGTATCTCTCGGATATTGCGACCAATCAGAACCCCGCATTGAAATTGTTTGTGAAGGATTGTCGGGGTTTGGGCCCATAACATTATTTACAGACCAATAACTTGTTGCATCTTCCAGGTTTATCAGCGCCGTGTTGTGAAATAACAGGAAGGTATTTCCTGAGCTTGAATACATTTCTTTCACATCTTTGAATGTCGGATCACTATCAACATATTCTATAGCTGCCAACATACCTGAAAAAATATCTTTGCGTGATTCCATAAACTCCAGTACTGTCATTTTTAATTCAGTGTTATAATAGGAAGGCTTGTAATCATAACCATCCTGCAGTTTATTACAACCTGAAATAACAAGTGAAGCTGTTATTATGAACAATATAAATTGATTGCTATTTTTCATTATTACTTAGTTTAATAATTCTTTACTGGTTACTCATCATATGGAGGATTCTGATCGCCCCTTAATTTTGGATTGGCATTAAACATGGCTGCATTAATGGGATATAAAATTCTTCCCATGTTTTCATTCTCATACAGAATGGAACCTGCACGTGCAGATAAAATGGGATTCATTGTTTCACGCAGATAAGCATAACCTGCGTTTGTATAATCATAAATTTTATCGATCCTGCATAAATCAAACCAACGTTTTCCTTCCCCCATCAATTCATATTGGCGTTCTTTCAGAATGGTTCGTTCTATTCCTTTTGCAATATCTCCGGTGTAATCTGTCAATAATGCAGTGACCATATATCCTACCCTGTTACGAACAGTGTTTACGATGTTAAGTGCTTCCTGGTACTGTCCTTTTTTATTTAATGCTTCTGCTCTCAACAACATGATATCTGCAAAACGGTAAATCGGAATTTTTACACTGCAATCAGTGTTTCCTTCAAAGATGAAAAAGGAACCCGCTCTTGGCGTTGGACTCCAAGGTGAAAACTTACCTAACTGCACAACAGCAGTTGAAGCATCATAAATAAGCTCACTGGTATATGTCAACGTATCCCAGTAAGCCCATAAACGTCCGTCAGTTGACTTACCGGTTACAGGATCAACACGGTTTTTCATTTCTAACCATATTTCAGTTGTAGGTTCATATCGATTAGTATTGGAACTGGATCCTACTCTTGAGCAAACACCAACCGCTCCGCCTCTTTCAGTTACAGACCAGAAAAGATTAAAAATTGTTTCAGTTGATGTTTCGGGGGCAACAAAAATATTTTTGAAACCAGTCAAATTAGTAACCCAGGTACAACCGCTTGCAGTAATACAGTTTTGCGATGCTGACAGTGCAAGATCATAGTCCTGAAACCACATTGCCACGTCTGTTTGTAATGCATACACTGCAGCTTTTTGCATATAGTATTTCTGCGTGGCAGAACTTCCTATTGTCTTTAAAGACTCTGTTATATCACCAAAAATCTGCGTCTTTACTTGTTCAATCGATGAGCGTGGCAGGTCGAGCGTTTGATAGATTGATTCAATCGGTTCTAAATGTAAAGGCATTCTGCCCCACACACGAAGCCCGTAAAAATACATGAGTGATCTTATCGCATAACATTGGCCCAGGTAATCACGGTAAGTTGCTGCAGCACCTTCAATATTTGCTGCAATCATGCTGGGCAAATACTTGATACCATAATTACAAAGCGAAATTGTTGTGTACAAATTGCTCCATCTTGTAGTTTCGTTGATATCAGCATCATTAGCCGAGAGTGTGTTGGTGATCATTGTAAGTTGAGCATTACCGGTTCCACCCACTCTTATATGATCAGCACGCACTTCGCCCCAATCATAATAATTGGTACTTAAAGTTGTTTGTAGTGAATTGTAAACGCCGGCCATCCATGTAGCCGCATCGTTCTTGTCTTTCCAGAATTTATCAGGTGAAACTGTTGATATTGGTTTTTCATCTAAAAATTTCTTACATCCTAAACCCGGTGCTATTAAAACAACAACAACCAGTATGGCAATAATTTTTATTCTTTTCATAATTCGTTTATTAAAATGACACATTAAGTCCCATACCAAATTCACGTCTGCGTGGGTATCTTCCCGGATCATCGCCCGGCTTGATTACACTCCTTTGTGAAACTTCAGGATCAAAACCGGAATACTCAGTCCAGGTTAACAGGTTGGTTCCATATACATATACATTCAAACTGCGCATCTTTGCTTTTGCTGAAATTCTGGGAGGAAGCTGATAGCCCAAGCGAACTGATTGTAACCGGAGAAATGAACCATTCTCCAGATATTGACTTCCACCACGACGCATATTATCAGCTCCTCTGTCGCCACCACGATAAGTGCCGGTTATCTGTCCGGGATACTTCCACATGTCTCTGATAAAATAGGCATCAGGAGTTGTCTGCGTATTTGAAAAAGATGCCAGGGTTCTTCTGTTGTCGTTATACACCATACCTCCAAAATTTCCATACATATTCACAGAAAGATAAAAACCTTTATAAGAGAGACTGTTGTTCCATCCAATGCTCCAACGTGGTTGTCCATGCCCAATGAACTGGCGATCTTCATTACCAATATCACCATTAAATTCACCTTTGCTGTCTGGTAAATCCTGCCAAATAACATCACCACCTTTAGACACTACACCTGCTGTGGTCATTTGCTTTACAACACCGGCATAAGGTGCGCCGTTCGGCAAAAGATAACCTAACAGAATTGGCTGCATGTTTTTTTGGATAATTACATTACCTAATGCGTCTCTTTGAAATTGAGGTATTAATCTTTGTGCATAATCTTCTGTGTATGCATTTGATTGATCATACTCATAGATCCCTAAGTATTTGTAACCGAAAAAATTTCCTGCTTCTTCGCCTTGCCTTACGCTCCAGATATCATCGATATAATCAACAGGTAAACTGAGAATTTTATTTCGTACGGTTGACCAGTTGACTGATGTTTGCCAGCTAAAGTTTTTGTTACGAACCGGATACCCCGATAGCATTAGTTCAATTCCTTTGTTTTCAATTGTTCCTGCATTTGTACGTGCGCTTGAAAAACCAATTTCAGCAGGTAGCGGAGCATCGTATAAAAGATCGGAAGTTGTTTTTACATAATAATCACCAACGAAGCTGATTCGACCGCCAAGGAACGTCAAATCGAGACCCACATTTGTTTGCATCGTCTCTTCCCATTTCAGTGCAGGATTACCCAGCCTTGTGTTGCTGCGCACACCACTCACTTGATTATAATAGTATGAGCCGAATATATATTGCTGAACAGCATCATAGTCGCCGATTTCCTGGTTACCAGTTATACCCCAGCTGGCTCGGAGTTTTCCATCGGTAAGGATATTATTAAACTTACCCATGAATTTTTCATCGCTAAATCGCCAACCTAAAGACACAGAAGGAAAATTACCCCATCTGTTTTCGGGCCCAAACACAGAAGACCCATCTCTCCTCACTGTTGCATTTACCAGATATTTTCCTCTATAGTCATAGCCCAACCTTCCATAAAAACCAACAAGCGCTGAACCACTGGCTATAGAATACAATTCAGATAAATCATAAACACTTGCAGCATTCAAAGTAGTTACTGCTTCTGTTACAAAAAAATCTCCCGATATATTTGTCCGTTCAAGTTTATTTTTCTCAAAATTCATACCCAGAAGCCCGGTTACATTGTGATCTTTTTTAAACTTCTGCTTGTATGATAAAAACGCATTACCCTGAAGACGAAGTGGAATCTGCGTAGCATCACCACCTGTACTTATTGGAGGAATACCGTTTGATAAGAATTTAGAAGAAAACCGGTAGTTCCTTCTAAGTTCAAGATCTGCTGAACCATCAACATGAAAAGTCAGCGGTTCAATAATTTTAAAATCAAAGCCTTGATAAATTACGCCTTTATAGATCGTTGAAACATTTTTACGCAGGTAAGCTTCTGCCAATGGATTCAGTCTGCCGGCATTAAAATAAATGTATTCGCCATTTGGGAAATAAAGTGCAGCTCCCGGTGGGCGTTGCAACGCTTGCCGGATAACATTTCCTTCATTGATATTATTCCGATCCTGGTAACTGAAATTTAAACGGCTAAACATACTTACCCGTTTAGAAGGTCTGTACTCTACGTTTGTACGAAGCGTAAATCGTTTATTGTAACTGCTGATTACAATGCCTGTTTCATCAAGATATTGTATGCTGTTAAAATAATTCAGGTTCTGGTTACCGCCTTTAATACTTACATCTACTTGGTTTCGGATAGCCAGCTGTGTAATTAAAGCTTGGTAATCGTTATCTGTGTTTCTTGTAAAAGCCGTTGAATCAAGCGGTTTAGGATCAAGCCCGAGGTTTCCTCTACGATCAAACATTTGACGCTCTAAACGGTTGGCTTGCGGGGTCCTGTTTGAAAGTTTGCTGTAGCTTCTTAAAAAGTCAACATTAATTTGTGGCTTACCCGCTTCACCACGTTTTGTGGTAATAATGATCACTCCATTAGCAGAACGTGAACCATAAATTGCTGCTGAAGCCGCATCCTTCAGAATTTCCATTGATTGGATATCCTTTGGGTTGATGGCATTTATATTATTCATGGGAACACCATCAACTATATACAATGGCCGTACACCTGCATCAGACAAAGTTGACATACCACGAATCGTAATATCTGCTTCTTCGCCAGGTGCCCCTGATCCGCTCATTACCCTCACGCCTGGTGCAGCACCTTGTATGGCATCAAAAATTGAAACAGGCTGTCGTTCTTCAATTGATTTTGCATTAATTGAACTGATGGCACCGGTAACATCCCGTTTCTTTTGTGTACCATAACCAATTACAACAACTTCATCAAGATCGTTGATTGATGCGGCCAAGGCAACATCGATGCTTGTACGGGCTCCAACAATTTCTTCCTTGGTAGTATACCCAACAAGAGAAAAAACTAAAACGGTATTCGCACCACCTGTAAGAATAGAGAACTGACCATTTTGATTGGTTGTTGTGCCGGTCTTGTCATCGCCTTTAAACGTAACGCTTACGCCAGACAAGGGACTGCCTTTACTATCCTTAACTGTGCCTTTTACAGTTTTTGTTTGAGCTTGCACTGTAATTACTGCGAACTGCAGTAAAATAGCCAAAAGCAGATAACAACTTTTCCATTTGCTGTTACCACTTAACCTGAAAATTGCATTTTTTCTCATATGGCAGTTTGGTTTTAAATGATCCAAATAAATCGTTAACAAGAGAATGAATAGATTTTATAAAAAAAGATTGCCCGATGATTTATAAACCTCTCCATCGTTTCAATTTTTAGCGTATTAATTGATAAGCTGGTTTCTAAAATTCTTTTTAAGCACCTTTACATTAAAACGCATTAATCGTTACAAGCTTCACTAAGCGGTTAACTTACCCATAAATTCCTTTTGATAAATTAGCGGACTTTTGCTGGTGATGAGTTTAAAATACTTATGAAAACTTGTAAAATTATTAAAGCCACTTTCGTAACACAGTTGCTTGATGCTTAAATTATTTTCAATTAAAAGTTTACAGGCATGACTTACTCTTATTTCAATAAGAAACTGTGTGTATGTTTTACTTGTTTTTGATTTAAAATAACGGCAAAAAGAGCTCGGACTGATGTTCGCAACTCCCGCAATTTCTTCCAGCAGTATTGGTCGCTTAAAATTTTTGAGACTGTATTCATAAATCATATTAATACGGTCTTTTTCATCTTTCACGACATCATAATTAAAGCCGATTGAGGATAAAGGTTCAAGGTCTTTGCTGGAGGCAATTATATTTAATACTTCCATTAACAAAATAATACGTTGTGCATTGGAACTATTTAATAATGTTTCAACCAATGCCGCCACTTTTATCTGAGCGTTACCTGTTACCTGCAAACCACGTTTCGCTTTGTCGAGTAAACTTTTGATGGTTATGTTTTCCGGCAATTCCAAAAATTGGCTTCCCCAGAAATTTTCACAAAAATGTGCAACTCTAACGTCGGTATCTGCAAGTACATTCTCATCAAGATATACGTCGTCGAATCTCCAGAAATGAGGCAGGTTTGATCCAACCAATACAACATCTCCGTCTTTAAATGACTTTATACTGTCGCCAATGAATTGAGTTCCTTGTCCGGTTTTAAAATGAATCAATTCAACTTCATGATGATAGTGCCAGCAACTATTGACAGAAGGAATCACATTCCGGCTTACAGTAAAAGAATACTGTGGCTCTTTCACCAATCGCATTAGTTGAGGACGCATACAGCAAGTTTTCGTTTAAGCAATCATTACCTGAACCTTCTTATTTTCAGGCTTACAATGCTAATCTAGCTTACTTTTTATCCTCCCTTCGAAAATAGTCCGCAAACGTTTTCGTATAAATTGCAACATACAAGATGTTGATTATCATTTTTTTATACTAGATACGTAAGAAAATAACTCCTGATTTCCGCTCAAAAAAATTCTAAAAAAGTTAGGTTGTGTTTAACAACTCGGTAAAAACAAGACTGGAATTTCAACAAGCATTTCTATTAATTTTTCTATTGTAAAAAGATGCTAACTCGCTTCACATCTCATCCTTAAACAGACATATCACTCGTTAATTTATGCAATGAGTATGGGCTATTTTCATCAACAGAGGACTTCATTAAATTATCCTGCTGTTGATCTGCGATCTACTATTCGAGACCTGACTGTTACTTTTTTGTCATTTGCCAGTAAGGGTTTCTTTTCTATTAGTTTGAAAAGTATATCTGTTGCTTTTTTACCAATTTCATACGCCGGTTGAACAATTGTTGATAATGGCGGGTCAAACAATGCAGCTGCTGGTAAATTAGAAAAACTGATGACCTTTAACCTTTTTGGAATATGAATATGAAGTTCTTTACAAACTTCATAGGTATTTACAGCAAATTTTTCAATTAGTGTAAAAATGCTATCCGGGCTTTCTTCACTTTGTAAGAGATCACGGATCTTCTGACGATTATATTCATCGTCGGTTCCACATTCAATCGTTTGTTTATACTCAAACAAATTATGCTTTGCTAAAGCTCTTTCATAGCCGGAAATTCTACGCTTACAAATAGACAAATTATCCGAGAGGGTTAGTAACGTAATTTTTTTACAGCCTCTTTTTACTAAGAGCTCAGTTGTTTTAAAAGCAGCTTCTTCATCATCAGAAACCACTCTCGGCACTTTTACATTTTCGTACACCCGATCGAAAAAAACCAACGGCATACCCGATACCCTGCAAGCCTCCAATTGTTCAAAATCAGTTGTAGTGTTGGAAACCGAAATCATAATGCCGTCAACCCTTCCGTTACGTAACAAATTAAGAATTTCACTTTCCCGGTGTTGGTCTTCGTGAGTAAGATAGATCAATACATGATAACCTTTTTTGTTTGCTACTTCTTCTACTCCATTGATCGCTTCTGCAAAAAAATTATTCTGTATCTCAGGAATGATAACCGCAATTGTTTTGCTTTTGCTTTTCCTCAAACTACTTGCATGGGGATTTGGCTGATAACCCAACCGTGTTGCAAGAGCTTGCACACGTTCCTTTGTTTCACGACTAATTTCATGACTATCTCGTAAAGCTCTTGATACAGAGGAAGGAGAAAGGTTAAGTTCTTTGGCTAGTTTCTTAAGATCCAGTTTATCCATATTAGTACAGAGGAGTAAAAATAGAGCCATTTATATGGCATATCTATTTGAAAATGGAGAATGAATTATTTGCCCCCCATATCAGACACGAAATTTGCCGATTTTTCAAGATTCAAAAAACAACACACATAACCTATAAAATATTAAGACATTCCAAACACTTGATTTGATGATGCGTTTATTCATGTTAACAGTCAACGAGTTGTTTGATTAGACTTTTATAAGGGGGCGAACAATATCTGCATATCCTCAGCTTTCATTTGTAATGAATAGAAAAGTACAGTTCTAAACAAAAAAGTAAATGATTTTTTTCGTCAAATCCCTTAACTGACAACCGTTCCAGAGAAAAAGAAAAAAGGCAACCAAACAAATGATTGCCTTTTTGGAAGTAATGTCGGGACGACTAGATTCGAACTAGCGACCCCTTGCACCCCATGCAAGTGCGCTACCGGGCTGCGCTACGTCCCGAACAAAAAACAGAAATCCACCCCTGGATTTCAGCGGGCAGCAAATGTAAGATTTATATCTATTTGGCACAAAATCAATCAAAAAAAACGATCTTAGCGGCGCAATAATCTGAACTTCTTACATGACCATTCTCATCAGGCAGGCGCACATTATCGATCCTCAGTCTCCTTTCCATCAAACTATACAAGACGTATTTATTGATAACGGAAAAATTAAATTGATTGGTTCATTGCCGCAGCAACAAGCTGAAAAGGTGATCGAAGAAAAAAATCTTCATCTTTCACCAGGCTGGGTTGATCTGTTTGCACACTTCTGCGATCCTGGTTTTGAATTTAAAGAAACATTGGAGACCGGCATTGAAGCGGCGGCTACTGGCGGTTATACCGATGTAATGGTATTGCCCAATACAAACCCGGTTGTAACTGGTAAATCGCAGGTTGAATACATTGTACAGAAAGCGAGACAATCTCCTGTGAATATTCATCCTTTGGGGGCTGTTACCAAGCAAACCGAAGGAAAAGAACTCGCTGAGATGTACGATATGCGTGCCGCAGGTGCTGCTGCTTTTACTGATGGATTGCATCCCGTACAATCAGCAGGATTATTATTGAAAGCATTGCAATATGTAAAGGCGTTCAACGGTACCATCATCCAGATACCAGATGATAAAACGATCGGTACGTATGGTTTAATGAATGAAGGTATCATCAGCACACGTCTTGGTTTGCCGGGCAAACCGGTTCTTGCAGAAGAGATACAGGTGGCAAGAGATATAAAACTCACCCGCTATGCAGAATCGAAACTGCATTTCACAGGTGTTACTTCGCCCAAGAGCATTGAATATATTAACCGCTCAAAAGAAAGTGGTACGGCCATCAGTTGTTCTGTAACCCCTGCCCATCTTTATTTTACAGACGAAGACATGCAGAGTTATGATACTAACCTGAAATTATATCCACCCCTCCGCACAGTAGTTGAACGTGATGCGTTGAGGCAGGCGGTGTTGAATGGTTCGGTTGATTGTATTGCCACACATCATGAGCCACACGAGTACGACAGTAAGATCTGTGAGTTTGAATATGCCAAACCCGGCATGATCGGTCTTGAAAGTTGTTATGGAGTGATGGGCGCCATCTTTGGAAATGCTTTAAGTGCCGAACGTTGGGTAGAGCTGGTGAGCATCAACCCACGCAAGGTTCTGGATATTGAAATGCCGTCAATAAAAGAAGGTGCCATTGCCAATGTAACATTATTTAACCCCGAGGCGACATATGTGTTTGAAACTGGTGATATCCGCTCCAAATCAAAGAACTCTGCCTTTATTGGGAAAGAGCTGCGAGGAAAAGTGATTGGCATCATCAATAACAACCAACTTAAACTAAACTAAATTTCTGTTTATGGAAAAGAAAGTAACCTCTCACTTTGTAAAGGGACTGATCATTGGTATTACTGTTGTTGTAATCGGCATTCTCTTCTCAGTATTCAACATTTACGAACGTTGGGTACAGTGGCTAACTTTGGCTTGCTACCTGGTAGCTATAGTATGGGCTTGTTATTCGTTCTCCGTTGATAAAGATGGTGAGGTAACTTTTGGTTCTGTGTTTGGCCATGGTTTTAAAACTGCTGCGATTGTTACATTAATTGGTATTCTCGGTTTCGCATTAACCACAGTCTTAATGCCGGAAGTAAAGGAAAAGGCAATGGAGATGGCACGTGCGGAAATGGAAAAGAATCCGCAAATGAATGAAGAGACAATTGATAAGGCTATTGGGTTTACACAGAAATACTTTTTTCTGTTTGGTGTAGTTGGTTCTTTATTCAGTTATGCATTTATTGGTGGTATTGCTTCGTTGATCGGTGCCGGTATTGCCAAAAAGAATCCAAACGTAAACATGCCAAAATCTGTTTAATATCGCCTATGAACCTGAGTATTGTTATTCCATTGAAAGATGAAGCTGAATCGTTACCCGAGCTATGCGCATGGATCGAACGGGTGGTGAACGAACAAAAATTGTCATACGAAATTATTTTGGTGGATGATGGCAGCACCGATGGTTCATGGGATGTGATCAAACAATTACGTGCAGATAACAGCAATATCAAAGGCATCTCTTTTCAACGTAACTATGGCAAGTCGGCTGCATTGAATGAAGGTTTTAAAGCAACACAGGGCGAAGTGGTTATTACCATGGATGCTGATCTGCAGGATAGCCCGGATGAAATTCCGGAGTTGTATAGAATGATTACTTCTGATAAGTTTGATATTGTAAGCGGCTGGAAAAAGAAACGTTACGATAATACACTTACAAAAAACATTCCTTCAAAATTATTCAATGCTGCAACTCGAAAGATGAGTGGTATTTACCTGCACGATTTTAACTGCGGGTTAAAAGCTTATAATGGTAAGGTGGTGAAAAGTATTGAAGTGTATGGTGAAATGCATCGCTATATTCCTGTGCTGGCTAAATGGGCCGGTTTCCGTAAAATTGGTGAGAAAGTTGTTGAGCATCGCAAACGCAAATATGGTGTTACCAAATTTGGCTGGGACAGATTTGTAAATGGTTTTCTTGATCTTGCTACCATTTCATTTGTCGGCAAGTTTGGTAAACGTCCAATGCATTTCTTTGGATTATGGGGTACGTTGTTTTTTATGGTTGGTTTTATTATCAGCGGCTACTTAGTTATTTCAAAGCTGGTTGATTTTAATTTCTCTATCACCAATCGCCCAACGTTTTTTATTGCACTCGTTTCTATGGTCATTGGTTCGCAATTATTCCTTGCAGGTTTTATCGGTGAGTTGATTGCTCGCAATGCACCTGAGAGGAATGTTTATTTGATTGGGGAAAAGGCAGGGGTATGAAAAAAATCACATTTTTAATATTATCGGTAGTAATATTAAAATCTGCTTTAAGTCAAATCAAAGAAAATACAAAAACCTACTATGCTTTTTTAAGTTTTGGAAAAAAATCTGAAATACAAATTACAAAGGATTCAATTATAAGAAAGGGAATAAACTTGTCGAATGACTCTCTATGCGTATGTACTCGATATAAAATTTATAAATCTTATAATATCAATAGCTATAAATTTTTCGTTGTTTCTTCTTATTATAATGATGAAAATTCTTATGAAATAATATCATTTCAAAAAAAACAAAATGTATTTTCTAAAGTTGCTTTTACTGAAGTGTTAGCATGGGATTACAATACATTTCCTAAAAAAAAGACAATTAGAAAAAGATATTTGGACCAAACTATCTTGCCTTATTCACAACTATTCACAAGTACAGAAATTACCAAGATTGAATCTTATACTCTATTGCAAAATGCAAGTACGGCTCAAGTTCTAAACACTTTAGACACACTAATTCACTTCAAAAAAAAGTGGCTTGAATGGGAAAACAAAAATCCTAACGTAGGGAAATTGGGAATTCACTTTTACACAGAATATATAAGCCAAGCTCTAATAAGTAACCAAATCAACCCTTTTTTTGATGCTAACTTTTTTGAAGCTCTTAAGAAAAGGGCCGATTACGATAAGATAGTTGAAAAAGTAAATATTTTTTGGGGCATTAAAATCTTGGCATGAGTAAAAAGTCAATAATCATCCTCGGCCCGGCCCATCCCCTGCGTGGTGGTATCGCTATTTTTAATGAGCGGTTGGCGAGGCAGTTTCAAAATGAAGGATATGATGTAACGATCTATTCATTCAGTTTACAATACCCCGATTTTTTATTTCCCGGCACAACACAATATTCATCTGAACCTGCACCTGCGGATCTCAACATCAATATAAAAGTCAACTCCATTAATCCATTAAACTGGTTGGCAGTTGGCAATGAAATAAAAAACCAGAAACCTGATCTTGTTGTTGTTCGTTATTGGCTTCCATTGATGGGGCCAGCATTAGGAACAATTCTTCGACGTATTAAATCAAACAAGCATACAAAAATTGTTTGCATTGCCGATAATGTAGTGCCGCATGAAAAGCGTTTTGGTGACCATGCATTCACGAAGTATTTTATTAAACCGGTTGATGCATTTATCACCATGAGTGATAAAGTGCTAAGCGATCTGCGTACGTTCACCCAAACAAAACCAGCAATACTTCAACCTCATCCGTTGTATGATGTGTTTGGCAATGCAGTATCAAAGCAGGAAGCACGCACTCATCTCGATATTGATCAAAATGCATTTGTATTTCTTTTCTTTGGCTTTATCCGCAAATACAAGGGACTCGATATGTTATTAGAGGCATTTGCCCAATTCAAAAAATCCAAAATCCAAAACACAAATTCCAAATTACTGATAGCCGGTGAGTTTTACGAAGACCGTAAACACTACGATGATCTCATTGAACAACTTCAACTGAAAGATGATCTGATTTTAAAAACAGAATTCATTGCTGATAGTGAAGTGAAATATTATCTCTGTGCTGCCGATGCAGTGGTGCAACCTTACCGCAATGCCACGCAAAGTGGTGTTACTCCCCTTGCCTATCATTTTGAAATTCCAATGATCGTTACCAATGTTGGTGGTTTGCCTGCCTTTGTGCCACATGGCAAAGTCGGGTTGGTTTGTGAACCAACGGTAGATTCAATTGCATCAGCTTTGCAGCAGTACATTCAAACGGGTAGCGAACAGTTTCTCCCACATCTTCGTGAAGAGAAAAAGAAATACGGTTGGGATAAAATGACGGCAGCCGTTCTTAAATTGGCCGCATCGGTGTAACTCTTCGCCGTAAAAGCTGTTTCATTTACATTTGCAGCATGAGCGAACAGATCAAACAGGTTATTCTTGATTCCATTGCTGTAAAACAGCAACTCCTCAACGATGAAACAGTCATTGCAAAACTTGATGCCATCAGCGATCTTATTGTTGATGCATTCCGCAATGGCAAGAAAGTTCTCTTCTGTGGTAATGGTGGCAGCGCTGCCGATGCACAACATCTGGCAGCAGAATTCAGCGGTCGCTTTTATCTCGATCGTGAAGCATTGCCTGCAGAAGCGTTGCATGTAAACACATCTTACCTCACAGCCATTGCCAATGATTATAGTTTTGAAGTGGCGTATGCACGTTTAGTGAAAGGTATTGGTCATGCAGGCGATGTATTGGTTGGTTTATCAACTTCAGGTAATTCACCTAATATCATTGAAGCCTTTAAAGCAGCAAAAGAAAAGGGAATGATCACCATTGGTTTTACCGGCGAAACAGGTGGTCAACTCAAATCATTGAGCGATCATTTATTTAATGTGCCATCAAAGACAACACCACGCATTCAGGAAAGTCATATTATGCTGGGGCATATCATTTGTCAACTAGTAGAAGAGCGTTATTTCGCTGCAAAAAGCTGATCATGATCCATACAACACTTCCAACAAATCACCCTGCAAATACAGCTTACTTTATGCCGTTACCACACAAGGAATTACCATTGGTTGATAAAGACTGGACCTTGTTTCTCGATCGTGATGGTGTGATCAACCAGGATGTGGTGGGCGATTATATCAAGAACTGGAATGAATTTCATTTTATGCCCGGTGTGTTGGAAGCTATCAAACAACTATCCGAATTGTTCCCACGCATTTTTGTGGTAACGAACCAGGCCGGTGTTGGTAAGAAATTAATGTCGCTGGATGATCTTTTGGAAATTCATGCAAATATGTTGCAGGAGATCACGGTGAATAATGGCCGCATCGATAAGATCTATTTCTGTCCTGAAACAGATAGCAAACATATCAACCGCAAACCTAATCCCGGCATGGCTTACCAGGCCAAAGAAGATTTCCCGGCTGTTGATTTCAGCAAATCGATCATGGTGGGTAATATGCCCAATGATATGTGGTTTGGACGAAAGATCGGCGCCTTTACCGTTTACCTTCCAACTCGCCCCGAAGAGAATCCCGACCCATCAACGGTGGACGCACAGTATAAAGATTTGTTAGCATTTGCCACTGCACTCGTGAGTAAGGCGTAAAACACAATAACTTTGCCCCAAATCAGTTAATATCTTTCATGCAAAAACTCTTTACCCTTTTCTGCGTTTCGTTTGTGTTGGTCGCTTCCGCACAGCAACTCACTCCTGCTGAACTGAAGCAATTTAAATTACGTGAAGATTCACTCAAGCAATTTGGATACGAGATCGTACGTGGGAAAGATGCAGCAGTTCGTTTTCGCAGTGACAGCAACTTCACCCGCATACTTGTAAGGGCACTCATCCAGGATAAATCGTATCAGTTTCCCTTTGATTCATTAAAAACAATTTCAAAAGTTTATAGTCCTGATAGCTCCTTCCGCATTTTCACCTGGCAGGTTGTGAGAGATGATGATTATTGCAGACAGAAAGGATTTATTCAACTCCGCAATCCAAAAGGGAAAGAAAAGTTTATTCCTTTACGTGATGCCGATCAGTTTATTGCAAATGATGTTGACACAGTTGCCAACAATATGTGGTGGGTTGGTGCAGTATATTATCGTATTCTCGAAAAAGAACATAACGGACGTAAATTCTATACGCTCTTTGGTTACGATGAAAATGATGCACGTACTACCAAGAAGTGGCTCGATGTAATGTGGTTTGATGATAATGGTACACCGATGTTTGGAATACCTGCTGCTTTCTCTTATGCAAAAGATTCTGTACCCAAACCTGCATTAAATCGTTTCCTGTTGGAATATAAAAAAGACGGAAGAGCAAGAGTGCAGTATGATGAAGAAATGGATATGATCATTTTTGATCATTTGGTATCAGAAACTAATGAACCAGGCAAACGCTACACCTTAATTCCTGATGGTGATTATGAAGGTTTCAAATGGACTAACGGCCAATGGCTGCACATCGATAAGGTATTCGACTTTAAATTGAAAGATGGAGAAGCACCTATACCTGAAGCAATTGATTTCAACAACAGGTTATTAAAAATGGGCGAAGGAATGGAGGAAATTCCAACTACTACTAAACCGGCCCCGAAAAAACCGATCACAACCAAGCCGGCAGCAAAACCGCCTGTTAAGAAAAAAACAGGTGGCTAATTCTTTCTTTTCTTTTTGGGAGTTTTTGGTCGGTCGTTGATCTGCCGCAGCAATGAATCATTTACCGGAGCATTCAATTGTTCATCCTTCTTTTTGATCCAGATGGTGATTGATTTGTGAACGGAAGCATCTTTTTTCAGTGACACTTCAACTACAACAGAATCGTCAGCAAATCCCCAATCGATCCAAACACTGTTGCCCTGCAGCTTCCCGTTGCTTACTTTAAAATTCAATTGTTCGCTTGTTAACGGCATATAAGTGCCGTTGCTGAGTTTTGCATCAACATTAATATAATTCCAGGATCCTTTCTTCAAACTGTCGGTGTAAAGATTAAAGAATAAACTATCGATCTTTTGCGCACGCAAAAGACCAACCGATAGTGTAAACAATATCAAAAAGTAAGCTTGTTTCAATTTGTTGATTTAACTGCAAAGATTGTAATTCTTCCCCAGAGGTTGGCTACAGATAAAATTTAACAATCCCGTTTGCCTGTTGTAATTTGGAAGTATAAAAAGAAATAGCATGCAATTAATTGTATTTGGCGCTACCGGACAGGTTGGTACTCAACTCGTAAAGCAGGCACTATGGCGTGGTCATTCTGTAAAAGCCTACGGCAGAAACGTATATGAAATGGATATTGAAGACGAAAAACTGGAGAAAATTAAAGGAGGTTTGTTTGATGCAGGAGATATCTTACGGGCTCTTAAAGGTTGCGATGCTGTGTTGAGTGCAATAGGTGGAGCTTTTGACGGATCTGATAAAGCACGTTCGCTTGGGATGAAAACAATTGTTACACAAATGCAGAAAGCAGCGATTAAGCGTATTGTAGCATTGGGCGGTTTAGGTATTTTAAACTTTGATGAGCACTCGCTCATTATCGATCAGAAAGATTATCCTGAAGAATACCTTCCTGTTGGTAACGAACATCGCAAAGCCTACGAACATTTAAAGGACTCTCCTCTTGACTGGACTTTTGTTTGCAGCCCCGATATTATCAATGAAGGCCCCACAGGTAATTATATCACAAGAAAAGATTATCCTCCACAACCTAACCTCAGCAGAATTAATGCAGGTGATCTTGCGCAATTTATGTTGAATGAACTGGAGCGAAATGAATTTGTGAAAAGCAGGGTTGGTATTTCCGCTTTGTGATAGAAACACTGATCGAATAAATCAAACGGCTATGCGCTGATTAAATCTATCTGTGCAAATCGTTCCGATCTGTGTCATCTGCCACTCTACCTTGCCCGCTTCAACTCCCACAAGAAAATACTTGTTGCAATAGCAGCATTCAATGATTCTGCTTCACCAAAGCGTGGAATCATGAGTTTATCTGTAAGCAAAGCCATCACATCTTCACGTATACCGTTCGATTCATTTCCAATTACTAATATGCCAGCTTTTGGAAATCCAAATGATGAAAGTTCTTTGCCTCCAAGTACTGCGCCAACAACCGGCAATTGTTGATCTTTAAGAAAACCACCCAACTCCTTTTCAACAATAGTAACACGCATAATGCTGCCCATTGTTGCCTGCACTACTTTCGGATTATAGATATCAGCACTATCCGGCGAACAGATAACGGTTCGTATTCCAAACCAATCAGCCAGTCGGATAATGGTGCCCATGTTGCCGGGATCACGGATGCCGTCTAATGCCAGTATCCATTCAGTTGCGGGTAGCACGATTTCGTCAGTTGGAAAATAATTCACCAACGCCAGCGCTTGGTTCGGTGTCTGTAATTGCGAAATACGGGCCAGTTCATCTTCCGAAATAATGTGATGTTGCTGAATTTGCTTTGCTGAAGTATGTTGATTGAAGAATGTTTCGGTGGCGTATAACCGCACAATCTGTGAGGGATAATTCGCTAAAAGCTCTGCCACTATCTTGCTTCCTTCCATTAAAAAGAGCCGTTCTTCATCCCTTCTTTTTTTATGGCCTAAACTTTGGATATATTTGACTTCATTTTTACTGAGCATCGATCATTATTTTATGAGCTTCACCCGGTTAACCATTACCATATTTACCTGTTTGGCAGTACTCTCGGTGCTTAGTTCCTGCAATTCAAAATTATTACTTAAAGTAAAGAAATTTCCAAAAGGCAGGCCTTTTGTTTATTCTAACCAAATAAATGTAGTTAATAACAATCTTAGTAAAGATTCACTCACCTTGCTGAAAGGAGGTTTGGAAACACAACTCGATGACAGCATGCGAGTGATCGTACGACAACGCTGGTTGATATTCAAACGTATTGAAAATCCTCCCGTGTTTGATACTACTTATGCCAATCAGAGCGCCCGTAACATGCAGATCTATTTGAAAACAATGGGCTATTATAACGGGAAGGTAACTGTTGACACAACGTATATCGACTCTGTTCACAAAGAAGATCCGGAGCGTTTGCAGATAAGAGCTGCTACTAAATTCACAGTAAACACAGGACCTGTATTTCGTATCGATTCTATAGCCCTTATTCCCAACGATTCAAACCGCACGCAGATCTTACCTATCAAGGAGCTCACTGATCAAAACAGTTCGCAAACATTTTTGCGCAAGGGAATGGCTTTTAGCGAAGAGTTGATATCGAGAGAAATGAACAGGCTAATTGAGTTATATCGCAACAATGGTTATTACAACATGAACCGTGATGCCATCTATGCAGATGTGGATACAACCTTCCTTGCATTGCTTGATCCAAGCCTGGCACTTGATCCTATCCGACAGTTTGAAGTATTCCAGGAAGCGCAGGAACGCAGAAAGAATCCGTTGATCAATGTTTATATACGCACCAAACCTAAACTGAAAGATTCCATCTTCCGGCAATTTTATAACCGCAATATTGTGGTTTATCCTGAATACAAAGGAGGCGATAACATTGATTCAGTCAAATATATTGATAGTGTAAGAAATAATATTAGCGTCCGTTTCCAGGAAGGAAAATTCAAACCTGCATTCATACGCCGTAATCTTCGGTTACGTACCGATAGCTTGTTCAGTTCATTAAAACTGAATCAAACGGCTGATGAATTAAACAAGTTGAATGTATGGCAGGTGATCAGGATACAACCCAAACTTGTTCCTGAGGATTCAAATGCTATTGACTATGATGTGTTCATGATCCCTTATAAACGTTTTACATTTAGTGCAAATGTGGAGAGCGTATTTAACCAGGTGCAATCGGGATTAACCACTGCGGGTAATCTTGTTGGTTTTGGCGTAACAGTTGGTTTACAAGACAGGAATATAGCCAAGCAAGGTATTCAAATGAACAATACCTTACGTGCAGGTGTTGAATTGGGCCTGCCTCCTATTAACTCAGGTTTACAGGCAACAGAATTAACGTATAGTAATTCGATCAGCTCACCACGTATTCCATCATGGTTATTTACACGTAAAAGCAGAAGATGGTTGAACCGTAAAACATTCCTCACCTCTTCTATTTCTTTTATTGACAGGAATATTAATCAGAATGGTTTGTTTGCTCTCACAACGGCAAGCTCAACATTTGGCTGGCAGTTTCAAACGCCCAATAATGCGATCTGGCGGGTTAGTCCTGTGAATGTGGAGTATGTAAAATTGTATGATCTTTCACAATCATTCAAAGATCAGCTGGCCAATAACGTGTTTCTGCGTAACTCTTTTAATCAGGGTTTTGTATTGGGTTTAGGCGCTGCAAGTATTAACTATACTAAACGATTCCAAAACCGGAAAAAGCAAAATCATCTTTCTGCTTTACGTCTCAATTTCGAAGAATCAGGTGCATTGGCCGGTCGTTTAAAAAACGCCATCAATTTGTTTGATGAAGAATTGTTTGAGTATGTAAAAGGCGATGCTGAATTTAAATACCAGATAATAAGTCCGGCAACAAAACAGGAACGTTGGGTGTTTCGTGCAGCAGCAGGGGCAGGATTTTTGTATGACAACGATACATCGAGCATGCCTTTCTTTAAACAGTATGCAGGCGGAGGTCCTAACAGTATGCGTGCTTGGCCATTAAGAAGTATTGGTCCTGGTGCAAGTGTTGCTGATGTAAGAACAGGAAGGAACCAGTTCTTCAGTCGCTCAGGTGATATGATCCTTGAAGCAAATGTTGAATACCGTTATAATATCTTAAGCATCTGGCCCAACACATTAATTCTTCGTGGTGCGTTGTTTACTGACATTGGCAACGTGTGGAACTTCAGGAATAAAAGTAATATTGGTAACGACACAGTAGTGTTTAAAGTAAAAAACCTTTACCGTGATATGAGTGTGAGTGTGGGTACAGGTTTTCGTTTAGATTTTGTTGGGCTCTTTCTTATTCGTGTTGATATTGGTTATCGTTTAAAGAACCCTGCTTACCCGTTTGTTGCAACGGATGCCGGTTGGAATTTCCCCCGTTTAAACGATGTTGAAAACCTTTTCAGCCGTTCAACAGAAGCACGTACCTGGCGTTATGAAAATATCAATATTTCACTGGGTATTGGTTACCCGTTCCAATGGTAGTTACTTATTCAGTTGGCGGCATTGCTGCTTTTACTTCTTTTATCCATTCTAATGTTTCAGGTAATGTTCTTGCTTCTTCTGTTGTGAACTCGCCGATGCGTGTGCGTCTTAAACTGCTGAGGTGAGCGCCGCAACCTAATGCTTTACCATAATCATGTGCAAGACTGCGGATGTATGTTCCCGTTGAACACACTACACGAAAATGCAAAACAGGGAGTTCAATTTTTGTGATCTCAAATTCTTTAATGTGCAATGGTCTTGGTTCAAGTACCACATCCACTCCTTTTCTTGCCAATAAGTATACAGGTTTACCATCACGTTTAATGGCAGAGTGTGTAGGCGGCACCTGCATAATATCACCTATGAATTGTTTTGTTGTTTCATAGATGAGTTCAGGTGTTACAAATGAGTAGTCGTTGAATTGCTCGGGTTCGCTTTCAAGATCATACGTTGGAGTAACAGCACCAATGGTAAATGTGCCGGTATATTCTTTTTCACGAGCCTGGTATTCGTTGATGCGTTTGGTAAATTTGCCTGTGCAAAGAATGAGTAAACCTGTTGCTAACGGATCAAGCGTGCCCGCATGACCTACTTTTTTTATTTTGATGGCATTACGCACTTTTGCCACCACATCGTGTGATGTCCATTCTAATGGCTTATCTACCAATATTACCTGTCCTTCGGTGAAAATTGTTGGTTCTTCCTGTTTCATGTAGTGGGCAAAGGTAATGGACTTGACTGAAGTGATGATGTGGTGATTGTGACTTCTATTATTGGGTTTTAAAACTGTCAAATGCATATTTTTACAACTCATACCAAAATCACACTTGCTTTATGGCTTTTACAATTGCAATATCCAACAGCAGAACACCACTGGCAAAAAATTACTGGTTATGGATTTTTGTTTCTGTTTTCTCCGCTGTGTGGATTAATACCTATCTCGGAACAACAGATATGAGCAACTGGTTGCTCGAAAATACATTGACCTTTCTCTTCCTGATATTTCTGATCGTAACATTTAAACGCTTTCAGTTCAGTGATCTTACTTACCTGTTAGTTTGTATTTACATGTGTCTGCATGTGTATGGTTCAAAGTACACATATGCCGAAAATCCACTGGGTTATTATTTGCAGGATGTGTTTGATGCGAAGCGTAACAACTACGATCGTATCGTTCACTTCAGCTTTGGATTTTTACTTGCATACCCCATGCGTGAAATGTTTTTGAAGTGGTTGAAATATCCAAAGCTTGTTTCCTGGATATTGCCAATTGAAATCACCTTATCAATAAGTGCTTTTTATGAATTGATCGAATGGGCGGTTGCTGATATTTTCTTTAAAGCCCAAGGTGATGCATACTTGGGAACCCAAGGAGATATCTGGGATGCACAGAAAGATATTTTCCTTGCTTTTTCGGGAGCAATACTTGCCACAACAATCGTATCGGCTGTGAAACGGATCTTTAATATTTATGAAAAGGACTAAGCGGTTGTGCTTTTGCGTCTGGGGTCTGCATCCGTACCAACGAGTGTGTACTTCGTGCCACTTACTTCTTTAAATCGCTTGTCTAGTCTTTATCTCAATATATTTGTTGATGGTGTTCACCGTTACGTGTTCAGGTGCGGAAAGAATACTGAGAATACCTGCATTCTGCAATTCTTTTACGATGAGTTGTTTTTCATGCATGTATTTTCCTGCAATGGTTTTTACATAGAGGTCTTCAATGTCAATTACCTCCTGTCCTGCTACTTCTTTCAACTCGGTATTCTCAAAGAAAACAATTAACAACAAATGATATTTGGCAATACGTTTCAGGTATTGCATCTGCCTTTGCATACCGGCCAGTGATTCAAAATTCGTAAAGAGAATAATTAAGCTGCGTTGCTTCACGGTTGCCCGTACCCGTGTGTACAATAATTCGAAATCAGATTCGAGGAAGGCTGTCTGTTGATTGTAGAGCAGCTGCAATACTTTTTCCAACTGTACCGGTTTGCGATCTGCTGCTAACACCGATCCCATCTTATTGCTAAAGGTCATCAAACCAAACTTATCCTGCCGGTGCAATGCCACATTGCACATCACCAGGCTTGCATTCACTGCGTGATCCAGTAATGTCAGATCATTGAACGGCATTTTCATCAACCTGCCTTTATCGATCACACAATATACCTGTTGACTTTTTTCATCGGTATAAGAATTCACCATAAGGGAACCTTTACGAGCTGTTGCTTTCCAGTTGAGTGTACGCACATCATCACCCTGCACATATTCTTTCACTTGTTCAAACTCCATACTATGACCGATCTTACGCAAACGCCTGTTGCCGCTTTCTTTTGTTTGTGCAGCTTCTGCATGCAATTGATATTGACGCATGCGAATGAATGATGGATACACCGGCACCATCACATTTTCTGCACCAATAAATCTACGTTCAACAAAACCAAGTAGGGATCGTACAAATAACTGCACTTTGCCAAAATGATATTCTCCCCGTTCTGTTGGTCGGAGATAATAGATCAGCTCACGATTCTCACCGGCTTTCAATTTCAATTTCATGGAGAAGTCCCTTTGCTGAAACTGCATGGGCAATTCATCGATCACTTCTGCCTTTACAGGAAAGGGATAAAGATTCTGCAATTGAATATGAACAGGATTATTATCACCATTGCTTAAACGTTCAGGCAGATCACGTTCAATGATTGGTTTACGATTGATGGCAAACAGAAAAAAGACATCCGCAGCAAAGGCAATCGATAACAAAAGACAAAATAATTTTGCCGGTGTTTCCAGTTCAGGGAAAAAGTAAGCCAGAAGGAACAATGCAATGTTCACAGCCAGCAATTGAAAGAAGCGTGTACTGAAATACAGCGACTTCAACACAAAGTGTGCAAGCAGATAAATAGCTGCGCCTGAAAGTAAAAACAGCCAGAACATCTTAGCGTGGTACCTCCAATGATTTAATGATACGGTCAACTAATTCATCAGCCGTAATACCTTCCATTTCTTTTTCAGGTGTAAGAATAATACGGTGACGCAATACATGCGGTGTTACTTCAATAATATCTTCCGGTGTAATAAAATCACGCCCACGCATAGCCGCAAATGCTTTTGATGCTTTTACAATGGCTAAAGAAGCACGTGGTGATGCACCAAGGAATAAGGAAGGATTGTTCCGAGTTTCATGCACAATACGTGCAATAAACTCCAGCAGCTTTTGTTCCACTACAATACTGCGGATGGTTTCCCTGTATTGTGCAATATCAGATGCAGACAATATTTTTGTAACCTCGTTCAACAGGAAACGGTTATCGGCCTGGTGTTGATTACTGAGAATGATCACTTCTTCTTCAAGCGATGGATAACCTACTTCAATTTTAAAAAGGAAGCGATCAAGCTGTGCTTCGGGTAAACGATAAGTTCCTTCCTGGTCAACCGGATTTTGCGTGGCCAATACCATAAACGGCACACTCATTTGGTAAGTTGTTCCATCAACAGTAACCTGCCGTTCTTCCATTACCTCAAACAAAGCCGATTGTGTTTTTGCGGGTGCACGGTTAATTTCATCGATCAACACAATATTGCTGAACAAGGGACCAGCTTTGAATTGAAAGCTTGCTTCTTTCGGATTAAAAACAGAAGTACCTAATACATCACTCGGCATCAGATCGGGAGTAAACTGGATACGTGAAAAATTCGCATCGATCAGTTTAGCCATCAGCTTTGCAGATAAAGTTTTTGCAACACCGGGCACACCTTCGATCAGGATATGTCCATCGGCAAGTATGCCGGCGATCATCAACTCCAGCATTTGCTCCTGCCCTACAATTACCTTTCCTACTGCCTCCCGAATAGTAGCAATAGCATTGTTGAGTTGCGAAAGATCGGTGCGTTGTTCAAAAAATTGATTTTCCATGAAAAGCTTTATTTATGTTTTATGTCTGTTCAACCTAATTTGAGCACGAGGTACGAAGTTAGAAGTACGCCAAGGTATCTCGTGCTTTGTATTTCTTACTTGTGTTTATTGTTTTAAGAATTGTTGCATTCGGTTATTGTATTCCAGCAATTGAACATCAGTAACCTCGTATGATTCCTGTAATTGCTGAATGAATTGAAAAAACTGTTTTACTTCCGTTTCATCTACCCCACTCTTGCGTGAAAGTGATGAAAAGAATTCTGCATTAAGATGCGCTGTGTTGAGATAATACTTTGTACGGATGTGCTCAAGAAAATACGTGGTCATCTTATGTGCAATATTCTGGTTGTCTTTTTTCTGCAGGTAAAGCCGGCCGATAGTTTCTACAAACGAAATGCTTGCGTTGCTGTTAACAGGTTTTATTGGTATTGCACGTTGCCTGCGTTTACTTGCAAAGGCAATGTACAGGATCAACAGTAACAGCGCCATAAATAATCCCCATTTCAAACTTTCGTTTGCAAGAAATACATCAAACAATGAAAAATCTTTATTGGGTGAACGACCAATGCGATAATAATCATCCCAATAAACTGTTTTCCGCTCTGCAGGTAAATAACTGAAAACTTCTTCTGCATATTTTTTATTCTGATCACTCAACAGGTAATAGTTGCTGAATGCTTCGGGATTGAGATGAAAGAAAAGACGACCGTTGCCATGCACTACCGAAATGTAGTTAGGACTTCCTTCGTCGTTTCTGCCAAGCACAACCGCATTGCTTTCGTCGGGGCGAACAAAATGCGCTTCAAAAGGAAAATAAAAGTAACCATATAACGCAGCTTTCATTGAATCCTGCTGATGAACAGATGCCGACGTATAACGCATGGGTCCAACGGTATCAACCTGTTGTTGAAACAGGCTATTCATGGCAACATATTCTACATCGAGATCTAACGTATCCAACAACTGTGCATCAACATATTCAGCCGATATAAATACCTGGTTGCCTTTGGCTGCATATTCAAGAATGGCATCCCTGTCTCTATCGTTTAAGTAAACACTTCTGCTGATTACAGCATATAAACTTTGTTGGCTGCCAAGTGGATACTCAAGATTGTCGTAAAATGGTTTGTTGAGTACTTCAATATGTGAGTAACGATATTTACTGCGAAACATACTGTGTGAAGTATAGGTGCCAAACGGTTTCTTGCTGTTTTTAGAATAGCTGTGCCGCATATCGGGCAACTTTACTTGGTCTTTTCCACCACATGCAATAAGCAAGCTGAAGAAACAGGCATACAAACAATATCGTAAGAGACTACTCAACTTTGTTTAATGGTTTGATGGAATTGTTCAAACTCCTTTTTTATTGGTTCAAATACATTTTGCTCAATTGGAAAATCGCCATACCATGCATATTCATAATGAAGTGTAATGCGTGAAAATGTGTTCTTCAGTTGTGGCTTTGCCAGTTCACGAACGTATTGATAGTTTGTTTTGTCGGGCGAAAGCTGCAGCCAACCTCTTTCAGAAAGTTTATTGAGAGATTGCAGGTAGAGATAACGAATACCCAGGCGATAGTTGCCATCTTTTATCGCCTGTTGTAATTGTTGATCGAGGTATACATCATCAGTAAATTTCTCTTCTTCAACCTGTAATTTTTTA
The DNA here is from genome assembly GCF_037892425.1 of Lacibacter sp. H375. Taxonomy (NCBI): domain Bacteria; kingdom Pseudomonadati; phylum Bacteroidota; class Chitinophagia; order Chitinophagales; family Chitinophagaceae; genus Lacibacter; species Lacibacter aquaticus. Next base: position 3,941,826 of record NZ_JBBKTT010000001.1, on the reverse strand, counting down.
TTCCGCAGTGGAGATGCAAATAAACCACGGTCTGAAAGAAAAACACGATAAAGCACAAATAACAACGCACCAATAAGAAGCGTCCATAACAATACTTCGATAAATGGAAAAATATTTACCGTTCGTTTACCTCTTTGCTTCTTCTCTTCTTTCAATAACAAATCCTGTCGTTTTCTCAACAGGCTATCCAGGTTTTTCATGTACTCAAATTCTTTCTGCGATCTTAATGACCGTACACTATCATAAGAATAAATCCATGCTGAGCGATGTAGTGTAGTATCGAACACTTCTGTTTCTTCATCCTCTTCATATTCATCGTCAACTGTTTCTTCCATTACCTGCACGCTGCTATCCACCGTTACCTGTGCACGCAATTTTGCCGGGTTACTTAAAAAAGTAATCAGCATTACGAACAAGAGTAAATAAGGGAAGCATTTTCTCATGCAAGGATTTTTTCTGCAAACGCAGGATCGGTTTTTATTCTTTTTTCTAAACGTATAGGATAGATCACAAAGTACCAGAGAATAAACAAAAAAGATACGGCCAGTATGCTGATACTTATTGGTACCGGTAATGAAGTATTCGTGGTTTTATCAAACGCATTTGAGCTGAGTCGTGTGATATAACTTTCAAGAAAGGCGGCAAGTATGGTAATGGGAATAAGACTTACACAAATTTTCATGGCATCTTTCACACCACGTTTAAACGAAACCCATCTAGTAAATGTGCCGGGAAATAAAATACTTCTTGCCAGTACAAAACCTGCACATGCTTCAATGATCATTCCTGCTATTTCAAGTGTGCCATGTATCCAGATCACCAATACACTTTGCCAACCTAATCCTTTTGCAAAGAACATGTATTGAAAGCTTCCGATCATAATGCTGTTTGTAAAAAACACATACAATGTGCCGATACCAAACAAGATACCTCCCGCCACCATCAGGAAACCAACTTTAATATTGTTATACGCTATGAGCACCCACATCGCAAACCTGCTTTCGCTGCCGTACACACCAAACGGATCGCCTTTCTCAATATTCTCTTCCGTCATCGCAACATAATCTTCACCCAACACACCTTTTACAAACTGATCATCTTTCATGGAAGAAAGGACACCCATTGCGAACAACAGCACAAAAAACAGGAATGTATATAAAAACATCTTGTGATGTTTTCGGAACATGAGCGGCAATTCATACTGCCAAAATGTAATAAGGCGTGAAAACCGTTGTTTCCTGTTTTGATAAATGGTTTGATAAATACTTACAGCAAGGCTGTTGATCCAACGGGTAACTTTACTATGAGGGTAAAATGTTTTAGCGTAACTCAGGTCATCAAGCAGGGTAATGAAACGGTCCGCCATCTGATCAGGGTCTTCGGTTTGCAGATATTGGTATTCATTCCACTTCTGCGCATTCTTCTTGATAAAAAGTGCTTCTCTCATAGTGAGTCAGAAAATTGAAAATACCAAGTAATTTTTAATTACAGCCAACTGTGGAAGAAATTATTCCTTTATTTTACAACCAGAAATAACCGCATGTCAAACGTACAGATCAGCACACCCTTTAATATTTCACTTGAATTTGAAATTGCTCCTTTCTTCAAGCGGTTGCTGGCATATTTTCTTGATTTGATGATCATGGTGGCTTATGCCATGTTTATGCGTTTTGTATTATATGATGGTGTAAGGCTGGAAGGAAGTTTTGCGACAGGGGTTGATATTCTTGCGATATCCGTTCCGCTCCTGCTCTATCATCCTGTGTTCGAAATTCTTTTTCATGGGCAGAGCCTTGGAAAAATGGCAATGGGTATTCGTGTAATGAGTTTGGATGGCGGGGACCCTACCATCAGTCAATACCTTTTGCGCTGGTTCTTTCGTGTTTGGGAATGGCCATTGGTATTTTCATTCGTCTATCCCGGTTTCTGGATCCTTTTGCAATTGATCTTTGTTGGAATGTTTGGTGTTATTGTCATCATCATTATTGCTGTTACTGCCAATAATCAACGCTTAGGTGATCTTGCTGCCAACACGGTAATTGTAAATACACGTATCCAAAGTTCCATTCATGACACGGTGTTCATGGAAATTACCCAGAAAGATTATATCGTAAAGTTTCCCCAGGTGTTGAAATTGAGTGACCGTGATATCAATACCATTAAAACAGTGTTGAATGATACGTATAAGCGCAACAATTTTGAAACAGCTCATCGCATTGCCGGGCGAATCAAAACTGTTCTGCAGATAGAAACAGACATGGAAGTAGATATGTTTCTTCAACAGTTGATCGCCGATTATAATTACCTCGCAACAAAAGAATAAAAAAAGCCGCTTCAACTGAAGCGGCTTTTTAAAATTACCAACATTTTATTTTTGTAATTCCTGTATTCTTCGCATCATTTCTGTTGGGTTGCCGAGGTTTTCGAAACCAACAACGCTGATGATGAAAATCACATAAGCGATATAAATTACCGATAGAATAACGCCAATAATGGCACATATTCTGCCTGCATTTACGTTCTTATAACTGGCTTGTGTGTATAACTCCGGAGCATCGGCATAAAGTTTTTTACTCTTAGCTGCAAGAACGAGTGCTATAATACCAAGGATAAGACCGATAATACCGTAACACAAACAAAGTACAATTGATAAAATACCAAGTACAAGCACACCTGTTGCATTTGGCAAAGGTTGCTGTGGTTGTTGCTGAAGTTGATCCATGTTTAAAGTTGGTTTTATGGTTATGAATGGACTAATTAAATCCTCCAGATGCACCTATAGCACCTACAAAAATTACAGCCATAAGAATATAAAAAAGAATGCCCAGGCACTGCAGCACGATTCCAATAATTGCGCAAATACGTCCGGCCTTCAAATTCCTATAAGATGCTTCTGTGTAAGCTCCGGGATTAGCAGCATAAAGTGCCATGTCTTTTTTCGACATCACCAATGCAATAATTCCGGTGATAAAACAAACAACAATTGAAAGAATTCCTAACACAAGTACGGCCGTAGCGTTAGGCAAGGGTTGCTGAAATTGTGGTTGTTGCGATTGCTCCATTTTGATGGTTTTGGTTATAAATTATCTGAATTCGTTTGAAGGTATACTTGAAAATATAGCTACAATGAAAATGATATAAATAATAAGTCCTACCAGCTGCAAACAAATACCAACAATGGCACAAATTTTACCGGTTTTAATATTGCTTAGTGAAGATGAGCTGTAAGCACCGGGATTGGCATTATACAAGGCCAGATCTTTGTTGGCAAGTACCAATGCAATAATTCCTGTAATAAAACAAACAACAATTGATAAAATACCTAATACTAATACTGCTGTTGCATTGGGTAAGGATGGTAATACTTGGTGAGGGTTCGGGGTCAAATAGTCGGGCTGATTTTGTTCCATTAAGTTAAGTTTTGGTGAGTCGCAATTTTGTAAATATAATGTACAGCAATAATTGTTGCACAAAAAATGTATAGTATCATGAGGATTTTTCCGCCGTTCTTAAACTTCAAGAATAAATGCAGCAGCAGGAAACAAAAAAGTAACAGCATGGGAATAGCTGCGGGGTATAATTCAAAGCTGCCTGCAAAATCGCCTTTCATTAAAGCAATAAAGCTTCGTTGCATACCGCAACCGGGGCATTCAATATGCAGAAATTTTTTACTTGGGCAGGTCAGCAAATTTCTTTCCAGCCATAAAACGGCTTCGGCATAAAAGCTGGTTAAAAGAAATGTTTGCATTCTCCAAACATACAATGCGCCGGGAATATTTTCAAATCAAAAAAGCATGACCGTAACAGCCATGCTTTCCGTTTTATAGTTGTGTGAAATCTTAATACGCCAACGCAAACAATACTCTTTCCTTTGATGGTTTGCCGGTAAGAATACACTTCCCTTCTTCCTGTTCATTATTCAAAGGAATACATCGGATGGTTGCTTTTGTTTTTGTTTTGATCTCTTCTTCAGTTTCTGCTGTGCCATCCCAATGTGCTGAAACAAATCCGCCTTTCTTTTCCAAAGTTGAAATAAACTCATCCCATGTGTCAACTTTTGTGATGTGACTGTCACGAAATGCTTTTGCTTTGTTGAACATGTTCTGCTGTATCTCGTCAAGCAATGCATGCAGGTATTTACCCAAGCCATCCATGCCTACTGTAGATTTTGTTTTTTCATCACGACGGGCAACTTCAGCAGTATTGTTCTCCAGGTCACGCCCACCAATTGCAACACGTATAGGTACACCTTTCAATTCATGCTCCGCAAATTTCCAGCCTGGTCTTGCATTATCACTGTTATCATATTTTACACGAACACCCAATGCTTTTAATTCTGCAGTCAGCACGTTCACTTTTTCAGTGATCGCATTCAATTGTTCTTCACCTTTATGAATAGGTACGATCACCACCTGTAACGGAGCGATCTTGGGAGGAAGGATCAACCCCTGGTCGTCGCTATGCGCCATCACCAATCCACCGATCAATCTTGTACTTACGCCCCAACTGGTAGCCCACACATATTCCAGTTCGTTTTGTTTATTACTGAACTTCACATCAAATGCCTTGGCAAAGTTCTGCCCGAGGAAATGCGACGTACCAGCCTGCAACGCTTTGCCATCCTGCATCAATGCTTCTATGCAATACGTGTCTTCAGCTCCGGCAAAACGCTCATTGGGCGTTTTTACACCTTTTATCACAGGTACTGCCATCCACTCTTCTGCAAACTCGGCATACACATCCAGCATCTTCTTTGTTTCAACAACTGCTTCTTCTGCCGTTGCATGAGCGGTATGACCTTCCTGCCATAGAAACTCAGCAGTACGCAAAAACAAACGGGTACGCATTTCCCAACGAACCACATTGGCCCACTGGTTGATGAGCAATGGAAGATCACGGTAAGATTGGATCCAGTCTTTGTATGTATTCCAGATAATTGTTTCAGATGTTGGGCGAACGATCAGTTCTTCTTCCAGCTTAGCATCAGGATCCACCACAATGCCACCGCCGTTTGGATCATTCTTCAAACGATAATGTGTTACCACCGCACATTCCTTGGCAAAACCTTCCACATGTGCGGCTTCTTTACTCAAAAAGCTCTTGGGGATAAACAACGGGAAGTACGCATTTACATGCCCGGTTTCTTTAAACATCTTATCTAACTGGTCACGCATGTTTTCCCAAAGCGCAAAGCCATATGGCTTGATCACCATGCAACCACGAACAGCCGAATAATCGGCCAAACCGCCTTTCAGAATAAGATCGTTATACCATTGCGAATAGTCCTTCTCCCGGGTAGTAATTGCCTCAGCCATTGTTCTGTTCCTTTATGTATTGTTTAGAGTTACTTTAACAGCCATCCCGCAACGAAAATGTGCCTGTGGCTTGTCATTTGTTAAAATATAGTACGAGCTATACACGAAGTTGCAAAAGTAGTAACTTCACATTACAAACCTCAAATTCAAAACATCATGGTAACCAGAATTTTACTTATCGGTTTGATCGCTGCAGGAATGACCTCCTGCGCCACCTATCGCACAGGACAAACTCCTGATGACGTTTATTATTCACCCGGCCGTGTAAATGAAACCTATGTGCAGGTTGACCGTGATGAAGATGACCGAGTTTCTTACAATGATCGCAATTTAGACGACCGTCGTTTACGCCAACAGATCCGTGACCCACGTTTCCGTTTTGACGATGATATTTACTGGAACACTCCACGTTATAACAGCTGGGGCTGGAATACATGGAACAATCCTTACAATACCTGGGGTTGGAACACCTGGAGTAATCCTTACAACTCATGGGCATGGAATACCCACGGTTATGGCGGTTACTACAACAGCTGGAACTCTCCTTTTATCTGCATACCCGGCAGCAATAACCTGATCGTTATTTCAGGCCCTGCCGCACCGAAGTACAGCACCGGTATCCGCTACTCGGCTCCGATTCAGCGTTTCCCGAATGCCGGCACTAACTTCAACTACGGAAAAACTTCAACGTCGAACAGTGGCAGTCGTTACTACGGTAACAACAGCAACTCAACAAGACGTACAGGTTTCTTTGGTGGAAGTAACAACAACTCTTACAGTGGAGGCAGGGAATCGAGCAGCCGCTTGTTTGGCAACAGCAACAATTCAAGCTCTTCCGGCGGAAGCAGCAGAACATTCAGCAGTGGCTCAAACAGCAGCAGCAACAGTTCGTCTTCAGGTTCCTCTTCTTCAAGTAAAAGTGGAAGCTCATCAGGCGGCCGTCGTAATTAATTCATGACCTTATTTCTCAGGAAATACATTGTAATATGAAAAGAATTTTCATAACAGGAATAGCTGTGTGTTTTATCCAATTCAGTTTTGCTCAGGATGTATTTGATGCCCTACGCTATTCTTACCAAACATCAGCAGGATCAGCCCGTTTGCAATCAATTGGCAGTACTAATATTTCACTTGGTGGCGATATCAGTTCAGCGTTTATTAACCCGGCAGGTTTGGGTCAATTCAAAACAAATGAAATTGTACTTACACCGGGCTTTAATTTCAATTCGCTTAAAACAGATTATAACGATTTAACCACCAAAGGCACTAAAAGTAAATTCACAGGAGGAACGAGTGGTGTTATATTTAGTTTTGGTAATCGCTTTCGCAGCAGCAATTTAAAAAATACAACTTTCTCCCTTGCAGTAAACCAATCAGCCAATTTCAATTCGAAGTTTACATATGGAGGGAAAAATTTAAACAGTTCTTATTCTGAAAAATGGCTTGAAGAAATTGTACGGAGTGGCTATACTTCGTTTGATGATATTCGTAGCCGTTTTCCGCTGGGCGCAAGCCAGGCATACGAATCTTACCTTATTGATGTAAACGGTAATTCCATTTTTACAAACGCCGATATCAGTAAGAGTCTTGATCAGTCTTTTGCTTACGAAACAAAAGGTGGCATGAGTGAAGTTGCAGCTGCAATGGCATGGAACCTGAATGAAAAGTTTTTATATGGTATCACAATAGGGATTCCAATTATACAGTATGATCGAAAAACTACTGTTATTGAAAAAGATGGAACAGGTAATACGGATAATGATTTTGAAAGTTTCACGTTTACTGAAAATCTTGGAACCAGAGGTGGTGGTTTTAATGCTAAGGGAGGCATCATTATTAAACCGGTTGAATATTTCCGTATCGGTTTAACCATACACTCACCTTCTATTATTACACTTACAGATTATGCAAATGCTTCCATCACCAGCAAAATTGAGAACTATTCGAAGAAAGTAAATAATGATCCAAGTAAACCCACAACTTACACCTACAATACAGGCGATGTAAATATTCTTACAGGAATTGAAGGTGATGAGAACAGGTACAGCTACCGCATGATCACACCGTGGAAAGCCGGTCTCGGTCTTTCTTATGTTTTTCGTGAGATCAGTGATGTAACAAAGCAAAAAGCGTTTATTACAGGTGATGTTGAATTGGTTGATTACAAAATGATGAGTTACAAGAGTAATTCAGGTACTGGTAATGGTGATGATGCATATTTCAACTCATTGAATGATGTAATTGACGATATGTACAAGATGGCGATCAATGCAAGAATTGGTGGTGAACTGAAATTTGAAACAGTGATGGTGCGTGCAGGTTTTAACTTTATGGGAAGCCCTTACAACAAAGAGTTTTTTGCTGATACATTTGGTGAGGAATTAAAAGGTTGGCGTATGACACCGAGTCTTGGTGTAGGTTACCGTGACAAAGGGTTCTTTGTTGATCTTGCTTACCTGCACAGTTTCGGACGTGGTTTTCATGTGCCTTACACATTAACCGATGCTTCTTATCCCTATGCAAAAAATAGTCTTTCAAATGGACAGATCATTGCAACAGTAGGCTTTAAGTTTTAAACACGATATATTCTGACTATCAGGAACGGGCATCACCAGTTGATTGCCCGTTTTTTATTTTTTGAGACACGTGTTCAATGATCTCCGGCAATTGAGATGTATGAAACCATTTCATTACTTCATCTCTCCTGAACCAGGTAAGCTGTCGCTTCGCATAATGACGTGAGTTTTGTTTAATCTTGTCCACTGCTTTTTCCAATGTGTAGTTTCCATCAAAATAATCGAACAGCTCTCTATACCCAACTGTTTGCAAGGCATTCAGATGACGAAGCGGATACACTTTTTCTGCTTCCTCCTGCAATCCTTCTTTCATCATCACATCAACACGATGGTTAATGCGGTTATATAATTCTTCTCGTGGCAAATCAAGACCTATTTTAATGATGTTGAAATTCCGTTGTTGTTGCTCACCTTTCCTGAATGCAAGAATGGATTCGCCTGTTGACCTTACAACTTCCAGAGCCCGTAACATGCGTTGAGGATTTTGCATTTCCCCCTTTGCTGCAAACAACGGATCGTATTGTTGGAGTTGTTGCTGCAGCCATTCTATACTGTGTTGTTGATAGTTTTGTTGCAGTTCGTTTCGCAGTGTTTTATCTACAGCTGGTATTTCATCCATTCCTTCGCAAAAAGCTTTGATGTATAAACCGGTGCCGCCAACCATTACAGCAAGATCATGCTGTTGAAATAGTTCATCAACTTTCTCCAACGCATATTTTTCATATGAAGCTGCTGTAACTGTTTCGTGAATGGAATGCGAGTTGATGAAGTGATGCTTGACTTCTTTCAATTCTTCGGCAGATGGTTTTGCAACTCCAATGCTGATCTCTTTAAAACATTGCCTTGAATCGGCGGAGATTATTTCTGTGCGGAAATGTTTTGCCAGTTGAATGGCAACTGCTGTTTTACCAACGGCTGTTGGTCCTGCAATAAGAATAACCGTTTTGTTCATGTTGTTGATGAGTTTGTAAAGAACTCAACAGTAATTGTGAATCTATAACATATCCTATATCAAAATGCTGTATCCTCTTCTTCTGTGCCGCCTTCCTCTGCGTCCTCAGCGCTCTCAGTTTCTTCACCTTCTTCACCAAATCCATCACCAACAGCGGCTAGGTCATACTTCTCTTCTACTTCGGCTAACTTATCACCAACAAGTCCTTTTGTTCCATATTGACTTGGAGCAATACCTTCACTACGAACACTGCATGGATAAGTAAGTTTTGGATTTTCTTCCTTGCTTACATTGATCAGCTCAACAAGGAAAGTCCAGTTTTTATTGAAATCGTAGATGTAAATAAACTTCTGATTAGGTTCATGTATCTCGCCGCCAATTTTTGTTTCCTCCATCAACAACGGATCAACCTTGTAAACCTTATCATATTTTTCCAATGTTATTTCACGACCCTTTTGCCACAGATCATTACTGCGGTGAAACGTGGCTTTATGTTTATTGTCGAATTCATAGGCTTTCAGGATAACATCATTCAAGTCCTTAAAATTCTGTGTATGCCGTATGGCAACATCACGGTAAACCGCATCATCTTCTTCCCAATAAACCCTGAAACGTAAAATGGCCATAATGCAATTTGAAAATTTAAAAATGCACCAATTTGAAAATCTGACAAGCTGATTCGAACTGGTACTTAACAAAAGTAAAATTATTCAGTCACAGGAACAAGATTAACTTCTTTTGCTTTTTGCAGCATAAAAGCATAGGCTGCTTCGTAATTATTCTCTATATCACCATCTAAAATAGCATCTTTTATGGCTGTTTTAAGATCACCAACCACACGTGAAGGTGGCACATTAAAGGTTTTCATGATGATCTCGCCTGTAATGGGCGGTTGCCAGTTGCGGATATGATCTTTTTCCTCTACTTCTTTGCAACGCTGGCGTACCATTTCAAAGTTCTGCATATAACGTTGCACTTTCTGCTGGTTCTTTGAAGTGATATCAGCATTGCACAAGGTCATTAATGCATCAAAATCCTCCCCGGCATCAAATAATAAACGGCGGATAGCGCTGTCCGTTATATTTTCTTTGGTTAAGCTGATAGGACGCAGATGCAATTCAACCATCTTTCGCACAAATTTCATTTTTTCATTTGCAGGGAGTTTGAGTTGTGCAAAGATCTTTGGCACCATGCGGCCGCCAACTACTTCATGTCCATGAAATGTCCAGCCATGACCTTGTTCAAAACGTTTGGTTGCTGGTTTTGCAATATCATGAAGTATGGCTGCCCAACGCAACCACAGATCGTTTGTATTTTCTGAAATATTATCAAGCACCTGTAGTGTATGATAGAAATTATCTTTGTGCCCCTTTCCATCAATATATTCTGCTCCTGCCAAATCAACCATTTGAGGAAAGAACAATTTCAGCAAACCACTTTTGTATAACAGATCAAAACCAACCGATGGCTTTTTGCTCAACACAATTTTGTTGAGTTCATCTGCAATACGCTCTTTGGAAATGATATGAATACGATGAGCATTGTCAATGATACCCAACCATGTTTCAGGAAGAATAGTGAGGTCAAGTTGCGATGCAAAACGAATAGCCCGCATCATACGCAACGGATCATCGCTAAACGTTGTGCCAGGTTCTAATGGTGTGCGGATGATCTTTAATTTAAGATCTTCTACTCCATTGAATGGATCAACCAAAGTACCAAAATCATCTTTATTTAAACTAATAGCAAGTGCATTGATGGTAAAGTCTCTTCTCTTTTGATCATCTTCCAATGTGCCTGGTTCTACCTCGGGTTTACGAGAATGCGATGCATAACTTTCTTTGCGTGCACCAACGAATTCAATCTCGAATTCACCGTGTTTAATATTAGCTGTACCAAATGTTTTGAAAATAGAAACCTGCGGTTGCGGTTTGAATTTTTTTGCTACTTCCTGTGCCAATTCAATACCATCACCCACACAAACAAAATCAAGATCCTTACAGGTGCGTTGCAACAATTTATCACGTACAAAACCACCAACGAGGTAGCAAGGCACATTCAAACGCTGCGCACAATCACCTATGATTTTCAATAACTCCAATTCTTTTGCGGTACAGTCAATCATCATACGGCGGCAAAAATACGGAAACGATTTTTGATGATTGATTTAGGATGTATGATTTAGGATAACCCACCCCTGTTTGCTTGAACTATGTGTAACTCTCTGAGCCCCTCCACGGAGGGGATAAACATTTTGAAAGTTTAAGAGCTTGTCGGGAAGTATCACTTATCGAGTGATCTTTTAAATCAATAAAATCTAACCAAATCATGGTTCAGACAACTTGCTCATACACTTCCATCACCTTTACTGCAGTATTGTAATTGCTGAAACGTTGCGCATGTTGCCAACCTTTTTCTACCTGTTGCTGCACAAATGATTCATCATTAAGAATGCGTTTCATTTGTTGGGCAATTTCTTCGGGTTTGGTTGGATCGACATAGAATGCACCTTCTCCTCCTGCTTCCGGTAAACAGGAAACATTAGATGTAATAACAGGAATGCGGCTCCACAATGCTTCTAAAACCGGAATGCCAAATCCTTCAAATACGGATGGATAGATCATGGCTATTGCCTGTTGGTAAATAGCAGGGAAGTCTTCAGCGTTTTTAAATGTTTTAAAATCTTTTATTATTGGCTTTTCGGATAAGAAAATTACAAGTTCTTCAAGTCCGTTTTTTTGGATAAAATCTTTAACTCTTTGTAAATACACACCACCGTTTCCAATCACAACAAGTGGTATTCTATATTCATTTTTAATAATTAGTAGTGCTTGACAAATACTCAGCAAGTTTTTTCTTTCAATAATGGAACCTACATACAAAAAGTATTTTTCAGGCAATCGATATTCGAGCTGAATTCTTTTTTTCCAAAGCTCAGTCACCTGCTCACCAAAAGCAGGATTGCAACTCTGGTAACACACTTCTATTTTTTCTGCAGGTGTTTTATAGAGATCAATAATATCCTGTTTGGTTTGATTGCTGATGGCAATGATCTTATCAGCATGTTCACAAGAGTAACGGAATTTCTTTGCGTAGATCTTCCGGTCGATGAATTTGAATTGTTCGGGATAACGTTCAAAAATAAGATCGTGAATAGTGACGATGGATTTGATGCCTGTCTTTTGAATATTCACCGGTATTTCATGACTCAACCCATGATAGAGATCGATATTTAATTGCTGCAGATCTTTCTTCACCCAATTACCTCGCCAGGCTGCTGATAATTTTTTCGACAAAAAAGAACCGGGCAAAACTTCATGCACATTGGCTTCATTAAATTGAAATGTGTTCGATGGTTTTGGGTTAAACAAATAATATTGGTGCCCGGGAAAATAACCCGCCAACGAATGAATCAATGTGCGGCTGTAATGCCCCAGCCCTGTTTGGTTGTGGTAAGCCCTTTTTGCATCGAAGCCAATGTTCATGAGCGCAAAGGTGGGGAATAATTTGTTAATGGTTACTGGTGAATAGGCAATGGTCAATTGGTAATAGGCAAAAAAATATGAACAACTGTATGTATTGCTGCCATGAATGTTGAACGATGAAAGGATTGCGACGCAACAGGCGATACCATGAAAAACTGTAGCTGGTATTCTATTAAGAATTATTTTCGCAGCAAAATTGAATTACGATGAAAGATTTGATCCTCGAAGCATGGAGCAACCGTGAGCTGTTGAAAGATGATAAATACAGTGATGCGGTGCGTGCTGTAATTGAAGAAGTAGATAAAGGCCGTTTGCGTACGGCTGAACCAATTGCCGATGGTTGGCAGGTAAACGAGTGGGTGAAACAGGCGATCCTGATGTATTTTGGTATTCAGCAAATGCAGACATGGGATGTGGCACCCTTTGAGTTTTACGATAAAATGTTGTTGAAGAAAAATTATAAAGAACTTGGTGTGCGTGCCGTGCCGCATGCAGTTGCACGTTATGGCGCTTACCTCGCCAAGAATGTAGTGTTGATGCCAAGTTATGTAAACATTGGTGCGTATGTTGATGAAGGCACGATGGTAGATACATGGGCAACTGTTGGCAGCTGTGCACAGATTGGCAAAGGTGTTCACCTGAGTGGTGGTGTTGGTATTGGCGGTGTGTTGGAACCATTGCAGGCGAGCCCGGTAATTATTGAAGATGGTGTGTTTGTTGGCAGCCGTTGTATTGTGGTGGAAGGTGTGCGTGTGGAGAAAGAAGCTGTGCTTGGTGCGAATGTGGTGTTAACACAATCAACAAAAATTATTGATGTGAGCGGTGCTGAACCTGTTGAAATGAAAGGCCGTGTTCCTGCACGTAGTGTGGTGATACCGGGTTCTTATACAAAGAAATTCCCTGCTGGTGAATACGGTGTTGGATGTGCTTTGATCATTGGTCAGCGTAAACCAAGTACCGATCTAAAAACAAGTTTGAATGATGCTCTCCGGGATTTTAATGTGAGTGTTTAATCTGCTTTAAATTCTTATATAATTAAAGTCCTGTTGTTAATCGGCAGGACTTTTTTATTCAACTATGCCTAAGAAATACTCGATATCTTTTATTGGTTTTGCATTAACCTTTGTTGGCTCGGTGTTGTTTTCCACCAAAGCTATTATTGTAAAGAAGGCATTTGCAGATATTGAAATTGATGCATTGTCGCTACTTACGTTGCGTATGTTGTTTGCATTGCCTTTTTATCTTGTTGTGTTATTTGTAACCAGGCAAAATAAAACTACACTTAACGTAAAGCAGTGGATACAGTTGATCGTTGTTGGCATGTTGGGTTATTATGTAAGTAGCTATCTTGATTTTGAAGGGTTGCGTTATATATCGGCCGGACTTGAACGTTTGATACTTTTTCTCTACCCCAGTTTTGTGGTGCTGATCAATGCGTTTGTATTTCGTCAGCATATACAGAAAAATCAAAAGTTAGCGCTGTTGCTGACCTATAGCGGTATTGGTTTGGCTTATGCCGGCGAGTTTAATTTGTACCACTTAGAACCGGGTTTCTTTTGGGGTGGATTATTGATTTTTATTTGTTCTATTACTTACGCCATTTATATTGTTGGCAGTGGACGTTTAATTCCTCTGACCGGCGCTACGAAATTTACATCTTATGCCATGTTAGCAGCAACAGCAGGTATTTTTATTCATTTTCTTTTTAAACATGAAGCGTCTTCGATCATTAGTATCGCAGGTGAGCATTGGATTTATGGTTTGTTGCTGGGTATTATTGCTACCGTGCTGCCCTCCTATTTAATTGCCGGAGGAACAAAACGCATTGGCAGTAATAATGTGGCGATCATTTCGAGTATTGGCCCTGTTTCAACCATCATACAGGCGTGGTGGTTTCTTGGCGAAACCATTCATTGGTCGCAGTTGGTGGGTACTGTTTTGGTGATAGCCGGTATTCTTATACTTGGGCTTAAAAAGCAGTCGCCGGAATAACTTACATTAGAAAAGCTTCCATTTTATTTCCCTATTTCCTCTATATTTGCAGCCCTGAATCCCGATAATATCGGCGATCAATTGCCCAGGTGGCGAAATTGGTAGACGCACTGTGTTCAGGTCGCAGCGTTCGCAAGGATGTGCTGGTTCGAATCCAGTCCTGGGCACGATTTAAAAGGCAATTCAAATTTGAATTGCCTTTTTGAGTATTTATATCCTCACTAACAAATCTTGTCCCTATTAGATAGGATATGAGCCAAAGAATAGCTTAACGAACTATTTGTTTACTCCAGGATCTTTCACGCAAGCTCTCCAAACCCACATAACTGCAAATGAAACACATGCGAAGTCCATTAGCTGATCTGCTCTTTATTATAAAAACCAGCATTTTGTTTTTATGAAAAGCAGGTTTAGTCTGGCACAATAGTTTCGGTCGAGTTTACAATTAATAGTATTGTTCATGTGCCGGCAAATTCTGCGAGAATATGTAGAAATTGTTACGCACTTATTTTATTAATTCAAAAACTATTTAACCATGAAAAAAGTGTTAATGCTGTGTGCCGTATATGTAATGGCCGTAAATGCATATTCATCTCATGGGTCGGATACTATTATTGTGCCTTCCCGTATTCAAACTTCATTTGTTAAGTTATATCCCAATGCACGTAACGTAGTGTGGTATCGATACACTCCGCCAAATATAGTTGTTGAGCCAGGTGTGTGGTATTCAACTATGGATACCAGTGACTATTATTCAAGATTTTTCTGGAACGATGATGAATACATTGCCTGGTATGACAATGGTTCATGGATACATTCTACACAACGGATAGATGATTCAGAAATACCCGATGCGGTTAGCCAGGCTATTCGGCGTGAATACCCCGGTTTTGTGATAACCGATGTGGATATAGAACACGAAGACAAACAACGTTTATATGAAGTAAAACTTGACAAGGGAAACACGAGGTGGAATGTTCTTTACACGCCAACAGGTGCAGTGGTAAAGAAAAAATTGAAAACGCTTTCAAAAGTTGATGCTGAAGCTGCAATGGTTTCTGATTTTGAGAGCCGCTACCCTAATGCAAGTACCGTAACCTGGTACCGATACGCTCCTGCCGACAGAATTGATGTTTTACCATCAGACTGGGATTATTCTATGGACGAAAATGATTTTGAAGTCAGGTATACATTGGATGGCAGCGATTATGCAGCTTATTACGATAATGGCCGATGGGTGCGTTCAGAAGCATTGACATTTGATCGCACAAAATTGCCAACTTCGGTAAGCAATGCAATCAATAGTCAGTACGCAGGTTATACTATTAAAGATGTGGATAGAGAAGACGATGCTAACCAGGTTGTATATGAAGTGGAACTGGTGAAAGCAAACGAAAAATGCAAAATTCATTATTCCACTGCCGGGAATATTGTTAAAAAGAAATGTAAAACGAAGTAATGATTCCTGAAAAACGAATCATTCGCAATGCAATAAAGAAAGCCCATGTTATTCATGGGCTTGTTGCTATTTAAAAGGTAGTAGCGGTTGAATAAGGAGATGAAGGTTGTGCTGGTTCAAAAAAATATGCTCGGGAACATGAAGCCAAAGCGATTTCCTCACTGCGCAATTTTTTCATCATGCTTGCTACTAATAGAGAAGCGAAATGTTTGGACCATCAGGGAACTACGTACTTCACCGTGTAGTTTCTGATTACTATAAAATAAAAGGGCCGGCAATCTGCCGGCCCTTACATGTAAAACTAGCCGTTGCGTTACTGATTATTCTTCATGCAGTATCTTTCATTAAACAGCTGAATTCAATTATAGTTTAATCAGTTTTACCAATTTGCGTGTTTCACCCTGGCGTACTTCAACATAATATACTCCCGGTTGCAGTTTATCACCAAAACTCACGACCCGGTTGCTGGTAGTAGTCATTCGTTCAACTACCTGCCCGTAGTTATTTGTGATCGTAATGTGTACTTTTTCTAAACTGCTGCCGGTAATATCAAGCGTAAACTCTTGTCTGCTTGGATTAGGCCAAGCTTTAAGTGTAAACACTTCTGCTGCAATTGTAACCGGTGTGCCATTTGTGCCATTGCCAGGAGTATTGGTAAGCGACAATTGCGGTTTGATGCTGCTGTTGCTTACTTCTTTGGAATTGAATGTAACATCAGAAGTTGCATCAATGGCAGTTGATATTATGCGTAAAGAAAGGATCTTGTCGCCTGCCAATTCATTCAACACTTGTGGCGTAATTGTCCACTCGGCCCAACCACTGCTTTGGCCGGGTATGGTTGCCAGCAATGTTGTTGATGCAGGTTTGTTATTCCATTTAATACCTGTCTCTGTCCATGTATCACTTGGCACATAGTACACCTGCCAAGTTGTGTTGGTTACTGTTGCATTTGCTGATGCAATATTCAAGCGCAACGTTGCCGTGTTGAATGACGATAAACCATTCAGATCAAACTTGAGGAATACTTCCCTGTTATAACTTGTTACATCTTTCTTTACAGAGAGTGCCGTAGATGTACCATAATTCTGATTCTTATAACTATTGCCATCACGCACATATGCATCAGCAATTGGGGTAACAATTGTTGTGTTAATCACACTCACCGCAATTGACCCCGATGTGTCAACTCCTCCATTACTATCCGTTGCAACTGCTGAAAGTGTATAACTTCCTGCAGCGACATTGCTCCAGTTAAAACTGTAAGGAGCAGTAAGATCTTCGCCAAGTTTTGTCGTACCCTGGAAGAATTCCACTTTACTTACTGTTCCATCAGCATCGCTTGCCGTTGCATTGATGGTAAAGGTAGCAGGCGCATTGAATGTTGCGTTGTTGGCCGGTGATGTAACAGCTACTGTTGGAAGTATATTGGCACTTGTAACTATAATTGCAATTGCAGATGATGTTGTAATGATTCCATCATTATCTGTTGCTTTTGCAGTAAGTGAATAATTACCCGCAGCTACACTGTTCCAGTTGAAGCTGTAAGGTGCTGTAATATCTTCACCAAGTTTTGTAATGCCCTGGAAAAATTCAACTTTACTTACACTGCCGTCGGCATCATTTGCTGTTGCATTAATCGTAACAGATGCCGGAGCTGTGAATGTTGCATTGTTAGCTGGTGATGTAATGGAGACTGTTGGAGCAATACCCGAATTACAGATGCCTATATTCATTTCTGCCGCTGTGGTAAATTGCTGACCATTTACTTCACTCAAAGCACGGAAACGAACAAATTTACCTTGCTTCTCAGCAAACGTTATTACTTTTTCTGTTGCATCATTTGCAAAAGTTCCTGTAGCAACTGCTGTACCCCAATTTAATGAATCAGTTGAGACATAGATTTCAAACTGACCAACCCGTCCATTTGTTCCACTCTGTCTTGGTAAATATTTAAAGCTATTTACGGTATAGGTTGTACCTAATGACAACTGCACTTCGTGTGGTAAGGGAGCAACACCACCGCCATATTGTGTATGCCAGATAGTTGCCGGATTTCCATCAAATGCATTTGTAACTGCACCGTTCTCACTTGATGTTTCCTGGCTATCGAAATAAAATACATTCAGGTTTCCTTTCGATACATTGGTTGAACCAGGACATGTGACTACTGCATTAATATTTACAGGAGCGGATGTAACATAAGAGCCACTGTTATCGGTTGCTTTGGCGGTAAACACGTAACCACCAGCTGCAATGTTATTGGCCGTATAAATGTAGGGTGATGTAATATCTTCGCCAACCTTAATACCATTTTGGAAAAATTCAACTTTTGTAATATTTCCGTCGGCATCAGTTGCTGTAGCAATTATCTGCACATTTGAACCAACTGCAACGGCTGCATTATTTGCAGGCGATGTAATGTTTACAACAGGCGATGCACCACCTGCACTTTGCAATGAACATTGCCATATACCTCTGCCATAAGTTGAAACACGCAATACGCTATTGCTTGAATTGTTAGCATCATAAAAAATGTCCATGCCCGTTATGCTTGCAATAGTGGGCAAGTTGCTGCCGCCGAGATAAGCCCAATCGCTGTTGCTTGTTTTCTTATAGTAAACAGATTGTGCCGTGATAGCATACACAATTTCCTCTGCTGCCTGCGATGTGTCTGCTATAAGCTTAATTACACGTTGGCTGTTTATTGTTGTAGTAACAGAACCGCTTCCTACAGATGTCCATGTTGCACCCTGATCGGCCGAACGATAGATATACCCATCACTCGACATATACACAACACCGCTTTTAAACACTGCTAAACTTCCACGTTGTGGTGTGCCTGATGGCATTGGCGCAGGAGCAACAGTGGTAAATGTAGCTGCTCCTAATGCATCCATACTACGCACAATTGTTTTATTTTTCTGCAGAATGTATAACACATTTGCATCAGCAGGCGAAACGGCCATTGCATACATCTGTGTGGTTGGTGTAAAGCCGTTCAAAGCTGTCCAAACCGGTGTTGCTGTTTGTAAGTTGCTCGTTTTATAAACTGCATACACAGCACCTGTTGTATTACTCTGCGCATAAAACCCTGCATTGGCATCTTGGTATGAAGCTGCATATAAATCGTTATTACTTGCAGTGCCCGGAACACCCAATGAAACTTCGGAACCAGAGGGTGAATTCATCAAATCCCGGTGTCTTGCATTTTGAACATAAATAGCCCTGCCCACATTCGTATTATCAAAAAAGTATTTACTGGTGTAATCGCCGCCACGATTGGTTTTCCATGCACCATCTTTATAAAACACTTCTCCGTTATCCTGTGTGCCTCCACCAATCAATTGTTTGTATTGATGGCTGTTTCCAAAATTATAAAACTCAGTACCGGACATTCCATTTGATTTTGGTGTCCATGTATTGGTTGCTACACGATCCCGGTTTACCCATACGCCACCATCATTCGCATTGAACAGTTGATTATGATTATTTGGGTTGAACACAAGATGATGCTGATCGGTATGAAGAACATATGCCCAGCTAGCTTGTGCCTGTGTCCACGATGTTCCGCCATTTGTACTCTTCCAGATAATATGTGCACAAGTGTAAAGTGTATTGGCATCTGTTGGGTCGGCTTCAATTTCCCAGTTGTAATTGCCCTGCCCATTATCGTTACCATTATATCCGTTTAAGTTTGGTGCGTCATCGCCTTTCTTCAACGTAAAGTTTGTACCACCATCTACCGATTGATAAATGATACCGCCTTTAACAGGAGCTTCGGTATTGCTGCCTACATATCCCACATAAATTACATTTGGATTTGCGGGAGTTACAGCTACTCTTCCTCCATTAGATAATAATGTAGAACTGAGTGTTGTAGTTGTCCACGTACTTCCAAAATCGTTTGATATATAAATATTCTGATTGTTTCTTGCAACAGCATAGAGTGTGCTGCTGTTAGCAACTGCCTTCATGCATAAATCTGTCATTTGTGCAACAGGTGAAGTCAGTGTCCATGTAGTACCACCGTTTGTTGTTTTATATAAACCGTCGTTTGCAGCTGCCACCAATACATTGTTATTTGTTGGCGACATTAAAATTTCTATTACGAGTTTGTTACCCATGCCGGTATTACTTAATGCAAACGAGGCACCTCCATCTGTCGATTTCCATACACCGCTTCCATTGCTGTAATAGTTAGCATCACCTGTACCTAAATACAATGTATTGTTATTCGTATAGTCGATGCAGATAGATGCAAGACCAGTACCTGTGGGAAATACATTAGTACCAGGTACAACAGCCCAGGTTGTTGCAGTATCATTACTTACAAAAACGCTGTGCGGCAATACGGCATACATACGAAGAGGATTTACAGGATCGAACTTAATCTGCGAAACACGGCCTATACCGTTGATCTGTCCTGAAACATTTGTTGGAAAAGCAATCGGACCAATCTCTGTCCAGTTGGAGGATTGTGCGGAAGAAGGATAATGGAATAAGAGAACAAATACGATCGTTACGATCGTAGGTAAAAATATTTTTTTCATTTTACAGTAGTTGTTGGTTAATCAAACAATCGTTTCAATTATTGGTCGGATGTTTTTTCTTTTTCCTTCTGCTCCTGTGTCTTTCGCTGCTGTTGTTGGGTTCTCCATTCATTAATGCGGTCGTTCATTCCTTTTATTTTGCCATCTGGCTGTACAAAGGGTTCCACTTCTCTCATCCACCACAAAAAGCGCTTGTACTCAAACGCATATTTCTTTGCAGCGTCTTCTGTTGTTAATCTTCCTTTCTTTTGTTTGATCGATTGCTCTTTCGCCTTGTCGCCAACCGATTCAAACAGTTCGCCTTCTTCAACAGGTTTTTCACGTGTCTTCCAATAATCATTGAAATTTTTAACCGCTTCAAAATAGTTTACGTTCGGGTCATCCATCATAGTAACCCATTGTGGCGGTTTCACTTTACTCTGCGCTGTTGCAGAATAATTAAACAGCATGCATAGCAATAGCCATGCTGCACTTTGCAGAATTCTGTCTCTTTTCATGAATAACAGTTTTGGTTGTTGAATAATAAAAATTGTTGCAGTTTATGGTACCGGTTAAATTGTTATGGCAATAGTATTCGCTAACAGTTATCAAAACTGTTTCATCACTATACATCGATAAGGCTGGAGGATTTAAGGTCTACTAATGTAATATAGTTTGCATATAACTTGTATGCGCAAACGGTTGCCTAAAATTGAATTGTGCAATTGTCAATTAAGCAATTAATAGAACGTCAAAATTGAAAGGAAGAAGAATGAGTATAAAATTACGGCCAACAAGTTGCTTAAAGAAATAATTAGGTACTATTGAAATTGTTCGTAGCTGTAAGTTTTGTTTTCTGGTTAGTTTGAACCAGAGGGAACAGTCAACACTTCTCCTTCTCTAACAGGTATTCCAAAATTCGGTGTGCCATCTTTGTTGCTGGTAAATTTTTGTGCATGTGGTTAGCGAAAGCTAACGCAGCCCTGATTGGGTTTGGAGTTGGCGTGATATAAATGCAATTCTCTTTTCCATCGGGGGATTTGAAGAATGAATTATGGCCCGGTGCATACACACTGTTATTGAGATGTTGCGCTTCTCTTTTTTTTACTATAAGCATCCGGCGATACAATGCCGATCCATTGTTTATCGTTGTAAAAACGATTACCACCTTTCAATTTCATAATGTATGATGCATAGCCGGGTGCAGGTGGTGCAGGGTCATAATAATCATGAATGATGCGCAACATAGGATGCACCAAGTTTGTTTTCTTCTCCAGCTGTTCAATTTCATGCACGGCCTGTTACATAGCGCAAATGGGCCAGAGATATGAATACGGATTATCGTTTGGCTTTGACGAAACCACATCTTTATAATAACCAGCTGAACTATCGTAGATTTTTTTTTGAATAGCTGTCTGCAACTGCTTCATCTCCTTATAGTACTTACCCTGTGCAACCAGGAAATGACATGTGAAAAAAGCCAAGACCAAACAAAGAATACGATTTTTTATCATCGCCATTTTATTTAATAAGCAGTTTGCAATTCCACCATGCAATTTAATAACACAAAGTGTGAGCCCGAAAACATCAATACTTAACCAATTGTTATTGACGACACATCAGGCTTACACTTAATTTATCATTTAAGGAAGAGAAAGAGCATTTCTATTGCTTGGTCATTGAGCCTTTCATTTCAAAATTTACCTTGTACAATTGCTGGTGCAACTGGAATAATTTTTCAACAGGCATTTTAATTTCTTTACGGTCGTAGGTCATAATGCCGTTTGTTTCCACTTCCACATCAGTTGTTTGGGTGTATACTGCTGCAGATAATCCTTTTGTAATAAGTGCAGGGATGCGATTAACGAACTCAGCGTACCTGTTCCACAACTCCGTACTATTTTTAAAACTCTGGTAGCCCCAGTTATTCTTTTCCTGCCATGTATGATTTTCTACCGGCAAACCTAAACCACCAAACTCTCCTAACACTAATATGGTACTCTTACCAAACAATTCAGGTTGCGGCATTAAAGGTTCAGGATAATTATGCAAGTCAGTAATATGACCTACATCTTCAAAGTTGCCACCACTTGCTGTATTCACTAAACGAGATGGATCTTTCTGCATCGTCCATTCAACAATTTCTTTTGTTTTGAATTGACCCCATGCTTCATTGAATGGAACCCATACAACAATACTCTGAAAGTTGTGCAGATCCTGCATGATCTCTGTCCATTCATTGCGAAAGATCGATTCCGATTCTGCAGTTCGTTGCTTATCTGTTGCACGACCATAAATACCCGGGCGGCTTTCCCAATTGTTACCCAAATCGCCACTTGGCATATCCTGCCACACCAACATTCCCATCATATCGCAATAGTAATACCAACGTGCAGGTTCTACTTTCACATGTTTACGAATCATGTTAAAGCCCATCTCTTTTGTTTTTTCGATATCGAACTTCAACGCTGCATCTGTTGGTGCAGTGTATAAACCATCAGGCCACCAACCCTGGTCTAAAGGACCATATTGAAATAAAAACTGATCATTCAACATCATACGCTGAATACCACTTGCGTCAGGCTTCATAGAAATTTTGCGCATAGCAAAATAACTGGTTGCTTCATCAATGGCTTTTCCTTTACGCAAAACTGTAAACTTAAGATCGTATAAAAACGGATTTGTTGTTGACCATAATTTAGGATTTGCAACGGCCAATGTAACTTCATTGCTTGTTGCAACAGTTTGCTCAGCGACTTTTGTTGTGCCATCCCAAGCACTGATAACAAGTTGATCACCTGCCTGCATGTTTTCAACTTTTGCACTTACACGCACCGACTTGCGATCAACATCAGGTGTTTGTTTTGTTTCAGTAATATAAGTTGGAGCTACAAACTCTGCCCATACTGTTTGCCAAATGCCGGTGACAGGTGTGTACCAAATGCCATGAGGATTCTTTACTTGTTTTCCTCTTGGCTGAGGACCATCATCAGATGGATCCCAAACACGAATAGCAATATCCTGTTTAGAGCCTTTCTTTAAAGCAGCAGTAATATTAAATGAAAAAGGATCGTAGCCTCCTTTATGTGACCCAACTTCTTTTCCATTTACAAATACGGTGCATTGCCAATCAACCGCACCAAAATGCAGCAATACATTTTTATTTTTTGAGGATGGAATTGATACTGTTCGTTTATACCACAACACACTATCCTTACCTACTGTTTTGCCCACACCTGACAGTGAAGATTCAACAGCAAATGGTACAAGAATAGTTCCCTGTGATGCTGCAGGAATAGATTGTTCAGTTTGTGGCAAAATGGAATATTCCCAAAGGCCATTCAGATTAACCCAATTGTTGTTGCGTACCAATTGTGGCCGTGGATATTCCGGTAATGGATTTGTGGTGTTTACTTTTTCGGTCCAGGGAGAGCTGATCTTTCCGGGCACAATTTTCCATGTTTGCTGGGCATGTAGCTGGTTGAGTATTAAAAGCAGGATTACTGCAAGCAGTTGTTTCATATTTCAATCAATAATTGTGTACAATAAATATTGCCTATGATGGTAAACGGCAAGCCTTGTAAAAATAAAGCTGTATAACGGCATTTTGCGTTCATTTAGTTTTCATTAAGTTTTGGCTTAAACGCATTGCATTACTTTTAGTAGCCTAAACAAGCATTAATTTTCTTACATTAACATTCAAAGAACAGGTATACGATGATGAACAGAATATTTCGCTTAAATAATTGCTTTTTACAATTGCTGTCGCCCTTATTATTAATCGTTCTGCCTACTGCTGTAGCGGTGGCACAGCCAACAAAAAAAGATACTGCCTGGTCTGGCAATCCCTTATTCAAAGGTTGGTATGCCGATCCGGAAGCCATCATCTTTAACAAGCAGTACTGGATATACCCTACTTATTCAGCACCGTACAATAAACAGGTTTTCTTTGATGCATTCTCATCGAAAGATCTTGTTACATGGACAAAGCATGAACGTATTTTAGATACAGCCGCCATTAAATGGGCCAAGCGTGCAGTGTGGGCACCTTCGATCATTAAAAAGAAAAATCAGTACTTCCTTTTCTTTGGTGCCAATGATATTCAGAACAACAATGAATACGGCGGCATTGGTGTTGCAGTTGCAGATAAACCACAAGGGCCATACAAAGATCATTTAGGCAAACCGCTTGTTGATAAATTTCATAATGGGGCACAACCTATTGATCAGTTTGTGTTTCATGATCAAGATGGCAAGTATTACCTCATTTATGGCGGGTGGCGACATTGCAATATTGCACGACTGAAAGACGACTTCACCGGTTTTATTCCATTCAACGATACAACTACGTTTAAAGAAATTACACCCGAAGGTTATGTGGAAGGGCCGTTTATGTTTATCCGCAATGGTAAATATTATTTTATGTGGTCGGAAGGTGGTTGGACAGGCCCGAACTATAGTGTGGCTTATGCTATTGGCGATTCACCCTTCGGCCCGTTTAAACGTGTAGGGAAAATTCTGCAGCAGGATCCAAAGATCGCAACAGGTGCAGGACATCATTCGGTGATCAATGTACCGGGAACTGATGAATATTATATTGTTTATCACCGCCGGCCTTTAACCGAAAAAGACGGTAACTCAAGAGAGACCTGTATTGAATATTTGTCGTTTGATGAAAACGGCTTTATTAAGCCTGTTGTAATAACGAATGAAGGTGTAAAAGCAAGAAGGATAAAATAAAAGTAACGGCAACTGGAAAGTTGCCGTTTTACTTGACTGCTGATGTTTAACCCTAAAAGACTGCTGCTAATGTTGCCTGCTGAGTTCAAAAACTATGCAGGGTTTATTTCTCAATAATCATTTGCCGTGTTTATTCGTCATCACAAATACGATCTCTCCGCCATTCATCAGATCTGCATGTTTGATCGCTGTTCCGGTTAATGCGTTACCGTTGATCAAAACAGATTTCACATACATATTCTTTTTACTTTGATTCTGTACCGTGATCTTCAGTTGTTTTCCATTCTCTAAGTTGAAGACTGCATTGTTTACAATGGGGCTACCAATTTCGTATTCATCTGAACCCGGTGCTACGGGATAAAATCCCAATGAGCTGAAAATATACCAGGCACTCATTTGTCCGCAATCATCATTGCCACCTAATCCGTCAACTGTTGGTTTGTATTGGTTTGCAAGGATTCGGCGGATCAGCTCCTGCGTTTTCCATGGCTTGCCAGCAAAATTGTATAAGTAAGCCACATGATGTGCCGGTTCGTTACCATGCACATACGTACCAATAATACCTTCACGGGTAATGTCTTCTGTTTCTGCAAAATATTTATCGGGCAGGTACATGGTGAAGAGCGAATCCATATTGGCCAAAAACTTTTTCGTACCGCCCATTAATGCAATCAAATCAGTTGGATTATGGGGAACAAAGAAACTATAGTTCCATGAGTTGCCTTCGATTAACCCTTGTCCATGTGTACTCATGAGATCAGCATTGGGCAAAAAGTTGCCATTTGCATCTTTGCGTTTTACAAAGCCATCTTTATCAAATACATTTTTGTAATTCACCGAACGTTTAATAAACTCATCATACACATCCATGCGACCTACTTTCTTTGCCAGTTGTGCAATGGCCCAATCATCATAGGCATACTCCAGTGTATTGGAGATTGATACGCCTGATTTTTCAGTCGGGATATAACCATACTTGATGTAATCGCCAATGCCTTCGTAATTACTTCTGCGTGCAGTGGTAATACATGCATTCAATGCTGCATTTGCATCAACATCCGTCGTCCCTTTTACAATTGCATCTGCCAGAACAGCTGCACTGTGGTAACCACTCATGCACCAGTTGTCGTTTGCATAATGGCTCCAGATGGGTAGCATGTGCAATGCACTTTGGTTGTAATGCGCCATCATCGATTTTACCATATCGCTGTTGCGTTTCTGCTGCAAAATATTGTACAACGGATGCAATGCACGATAAGTATCCCACAACGAAAACGTAGTGTAATTGGTAAAACCTTCTGCTTTATGATTGTTCTGATCAAGGCCACGGTATTGCCCATCAACATCCATAAATGTATTTGGTGCAACAAACGCATGATACATCGCTGTGTAAAAATTCTGCTTTGTTTCTTCGTTTGCATCAATTTTGACACGACTCAACTCCTTCTCCCATTTAGCACTTGCTTCGGCAGCTGTCTGCTCAAAATTCCAATGCGGAATTTCGGTACGCAGATTTAGTAACGCACCTGCTGAACTTACACCCGACAATGCAAACTTCATCTTTACCTTTTCGCTTGCCTTTGTATCGAAGTTGAAATAGAGTTTCAGTTGACGACCGGCGAGATCAGGAAAGTTTTCCTTCTGGTTGAACTTGCGCCAGAAACCACCATACATTTCCTGTTTTTCATTTACACTTCCGTAACTCTTGATTGGTTTTGAAAAAGTAATGGCGAAATAAACCGTTCTTGTTCTTGCCCAACCCAATGTTTGGCGATAACCGGTAATGAGTGTATCGTTTTCTACACGAACAAACGTCCACACATTCTTTTCAGGATAATTATAAATGCCATGCACCATATCTAAAATGATATGCGCATCAATGGTTTCAGGGAATGTATACTGATGAAACCCCACACGCTCTGTTGCAGTTAACTCTGCTTTTACTTTGTAATCATCTAACACCACACTGTAATAACCGGGACTTGCTTTCTCTGTTTCATGGCTGTAAGCGGAACGGTAACCACTGCGTGGCACAGTTGCAACACCCGGATTTAATTTCAATGCGCCAACTGTTGGCATCACTAAAAAATCACCAAGATCAGAATGTCCCGTACCGCTGAAGTGTGTGTGACTGAACCCAACAATAGTTTTATCGGTGTGCTGATAGCCCGCACAATATTTATACATGTTCGGGTTATAACGTCCTTTATCTAAATACTGCAAGGTATCTGTATCAGGACTCAACTGTACCATACCAAACGGAACTGTAGCGCCGGGAAATGTATGACCCATTTTCGCTGTACCGATCAATGGATTTACATAGGAAGTTAATTTCGTCTGCTGTGCAGATGCAGCCGCTGTTATTCCTAACGCCACGATCCATGCACCTGCTTTTATCTTATTCAACATGTTCATCATTCTAATTGTAAGTAATCTCTACGCCTGGACTTGCACTGTACTCCGTCCACAATTCATCCACTGTTTTACCGGTGTTTATTTTCCAGAACTCAGCTGAGTATTTGTTGGTACGAGCTGCATCATCCAGCTTCACCACAAAATCTTTTTGGTATTTCTGAGTGATCCATAACAGGAAACGTGCAGTGATACGATAGGCACTTTTATAACTATGTGTCGTCTGCAATTCAGGCATTGCCCATTTACCTTTTACATTGTTAATGCCTTCTGTTGCACGCACATAATCAGCAATACCTTCTGTAACCCAGCCCGGCACATTGTTGAACTTGTATGCCTGTGTTACATGCATCAGCTCGTGTGTTACCACATCAATATCTTCCGGGTTTTTATGAAACCATGCAGGATTGTAAACAATACGATTGTCAGCCGTTGTTACTGCTACTCCATCATATTTTGGATCGATCACAAAATTGATCGTCTTCTTTGCATTGAGATTGTACTTCTGTATCAACTTGGGATATTGCACAAAAAATGCATCGATCATCCTTTGCTTAAACTCTTTCGTTAAACTGCTTTCTTCATCGATCATGTAAAGCGTTAAACCATTCTTTGTAATCGTATCAGGCTTTGCAGGCAAAGTGATGGTTGATAAACCCGGAGGCTGAATGCCTTTTACCTTATCGTACAATGCTTTTTCATCTTTCGAGAATGAATAAGGCAGATCTGATTCTTTGGTTACTCTTGCTTTATCAGGAGTATTGCTCATGTTTAAAGCAAACGTACCGCCTTTAATTACATCAGTGTAAGAAAGCCATGTTTTACTGTAAGCTGCACCGTTTAATGTTTGTGCTTTTACATAACGGTTGGTTGCACTGTTGGCCGGCGCATTGATCACAAATTTCTTTCCGTCTTCCAGCGTTAATGTTACTTTCTTAAACAAAGGCGCACCTATTACATACTGATCACTTCCCGGGCATACCGGATAAAAACCCATTGCCGAGAAAATATACCAGGCAGATGTTTGTCCGTTGTCTTCATCACCACAATAACCGTCAGGTGTTGGTTTGTATAAACGGTTCATTGCTTCACGTACCCAGTATTGTGTTTTGTACGATTCTCCTGCATAGTTGTAGAGATAAATCATGTGTTGTATAGGTTGATTACCATGTGCATATTGTCCCATGTTTGCGATCTGCATTTCACGTATTTCATGAATAGTGCCGCCATAATAACTATCGTCAAAAATTGGAGGCAAAGCAAAAACAGAATCGAGCATGTTAGCAAACTGTTTACGTCCACCCATCAGGTTTGCCAGGTTATCAATATCATGGAACACACTCCAGGTATAATGCCAGCTGTTACCTTCAGTAAACGCATCACCCCATTTTAATGGATTGAATGGTGCCTGAAAATCTCCTTGTGCATTTTTGCCACGCATCAGTTTACGTTCTTTATCAAATACATTTCTATAGTTGAGCGAACGATGTGCATACAATTCAATTTCAGATGCAGGACGGCCTAACTTCTGTGCCAGTTTGAAAATGGTGAAATCATCATACGCATATTCCAATGTACGTGCAACATTCTCGTTGATCTTTACATTGTAGGGCACATAACCCAAGGCATTGTAGTACTTCACTCCATAACGACCAACAGCATGCATCGGCCCTTCGTTATTTGCCCCATTCAGCAACCCTTCATAGAGCTTATTAATTTCAGTGATCTTCGCACTTTTCAAATATGCATCTGCTACAACAGAAGCAGAGTTATTACCCACCATAATATCTGCAAAACCAGGGCTGCTCCACTCAGGAAGAAAGCCGCCTTCTTTATAAGCATTCAGCAAACCTTCCTGCATTTCTTTATTGACAGAAGGATAAACCAAATTCAGGAAAGGATACAATGCACGGAACGTATCCCAAAAACCTGTACCGCCATAGAGATACCCTTTTTCTGTTTTTCCATTGTACGGACTGTAATGCACAATTTCGCCTGCAGCATTTTTTTCGTAAAGTTTATTCGGAAACATCACTGCACGGTAGTAACAGGAATAAAAAGTTTTCAATTGTTCTTCTGTAGCACCTTCAACCTGGATCTTCGACAAAACTGTGTTCCAGTATTTTTGTGTTTCTGCTTTTACAACATCAAAGTTTTTGCTGCCCACTTCATTTTTCAGATTCAGTTCGGCCTGTTCAATGCTGATGAATGATGAAGATGTTTTAACGATCACCTGTTGATTTGCTTTTGTAATGTTAAAGCCAATTACTGCACCTGTTGTATCGGCTTTTACTTCCAGTCCATCCACATACTTATCTTTCGACCATACTTTTTTAAATGTAAATGGAGTGTTGAACTGCAGTACAAAATAGTTGGCAAAGTTTTTCAATCGCCCTCTTGCATGATAGGTGCTGTAACCAACAATCTTATTCTCTTCGGGAATGATCTTGATATAACTACCTCTGCGGAATGCATCCACCACTACAAACGCACTATCTGTTGAATGATACGTGATGCGGAAAATTGCTGCACGTTCAGTTGGTGTAAGTTCTGTTGTAATATGATGATCGGCCAGGTACACACTGTAATAATGCGGTTGCGCCACTTCGGTTTTGTGTGTAAACCAACTAGCACGTTCTTCCTGTTTAAATACTGATTTCTTTGATACAGGCATGATCGAGAACACACCATAATCATTCATCCATGGCGATGGCTGATGTGTTTGTTTGAAACCACGGATCTTATCGGCCGTGTACGTGTATTGCCATCCGTTACCGTTGTCGCCTGTTTGCGGCGTCCACATATTCATCGGCCACGGTGTACCAATGGCAGGATACGTATTACCATTTGAAAGATCGGGTTTCGATAATGTACCCATTAACGGATTTACATACTGCACAAGGTCTTTTACCTGTGCCGATACTGCTGCTGCACATGAAAGGGCCAATGCCACTATCATTACTTTTCTTTTAATCATGTGATTTATGATCCTTTATTTGAATTGCGAAGTAAGATTATTTTCCAGAAGATATGTATCGATTGTTACCAGAATGTATTCAATATGTTACAGACGGAAAATCGGTTTTTGCTTTGTTAAACTGCGTTTCCCATTCTGCCGGCCAGCCAAATGCTGTTGTAGCCAAGGGCTTTAAATTAGTTCCTGCTGCCCCGCTCCAGAAATGAATAAACTCACCCCAGTTTAAATCTCTTGTGTATTGCCTGTTGCCGTCCTTTGGAAAATTAGCTGCCAGTAACTTGAAAAATTTATTGAGGACTTCACTTTTTCCATACTGGTTATAGATGGGGTAAAACCAATCTTTAAACCATTGCGTGTTGCTGCGTGGAAAATTATCAGTTGTACCCATCATTAAATTATACCAACGATCGGCATCAGTCGTGCGGCCTAAACCTTTGTACACATCGTATATATAAATCTCCATCCACTTACTGTCTTTCCAGATAGCAAATGCGGGCGAACCTTTTGCGTTGTTGTTTGCACTCTCTACCACATGTCCTACTTCGTGTGTAACAAGATCAAGATCGTTACCCGTGCCTGTAGTCCATGCAGTGAGGCCTGAGGAACCGCAATCAATTACATTTCTGTTATCGTGGCGGTTGCTGTAATAATAACCCGGGTGA
This sequence comes from Lacibacter sp. H375, assembly GCF_037892425.1. NCBI lineage: Bacteria > Pseudomonadati > Bacteroidota > Chitinophagia > Chitinophagales > Chitinophagaceae > Lacibacter > Lacibacter aquaticus. The sequence continues at coordinate 3,910,727 of NZ_JBBKTT010000001.1, read as the reverse complement.
CCGCCGCTATATTTACCAGCATGAAAAATGGCATACAGTCTTTTGTCGGTTCCAAATTCGTAACCATAGGTTTTACGTGTGTACTGCCACACTTCTTTTACAAAACTGTTTGGCCATGTAATACTTTTCTGCACATCATTATCAAAATATACAACAATAGAAGAATCATAATGCACTCTTGAAACAAGTTGTGCATGATCGAACCAATGTTCCTGCCAGGTAGATGGCGGCACATCATAATTAATAACGGGCGGAGGTGTTGTGTCGCCTGTTTGTTTCTTTTTACAACCAGATACCAATAAACCAACTGCTGATAAAGCCATGATCAATCCACTTGTGAACATATTCCTTTTCATTGTTTCGTTTGTTTGCCTGAACCTTTCCGTGCAGTTGGTTTTATTGATACAAAATCATGCTGCATTATTTCATAAAAGAACTGCAGCAATTTCATAATCAACTGCTGCAGTTCCAATGCTTATTCATACCTGATCACACGCCACTCTCCTATTTGCACAAGTGAGCTGCCATTGTTTGCAGTCATAAATATTCTGTAGTAAGTGAATGTTTGTGGAGCTGCCACTTCAAACCGCCTGGTTAAATAGCGACTTGGGAACATTTCACCTGCTCTCGTATCAAGGTCAACCCACGTAGTATTGTCGTTAGAACCTTGCAATTTCCAGTCTCTAAGATCACGTGTTGCCGCATCATTCGCCGAAGTGAGCGTATAGGCTTCCACTTTAATTGGAGTTGCAAATTGTAACTTAAACCATGCGCCACCGTTAGTAGCCAATGCGGTTGACCATGTCTGAAACAGGTACTTTGAATTGACATCATTATCAACCAACTTTGGAGAGCCTTCGCCATTGTCAGGACCGCCGTTATTTTCATTACTTACCGTTAAAGTACTGAGCCCGGTAACGTCAATGGATTTTTTCAACAATGTATCGAACCGGAAATACGTAGTTTGTAAGGTTGATACAATTTCGCCGCTTGATACACTCGAAAGTGTAATGGGTAACATATACCGGACACCCGGCGTAACAGTATTTGTTTTAACTGTTAATGTCAATGGATTTGAACTGGTTGAACCTGCTGGTATAACAGCATTTAAGTTCGGCAGCTCGTAACTCGATGCAGGTAATAGTGTATAGTTCGTTCCGTTTGCTGTATTGTAAGCCGCCACTTTTGCAGCATCTACAATAAATGAAACATTGTTTGGAGTTCCGGCCACCTTCACGCCACCATAGGCTGCGCCAAATACCAGTTCTTGTTTTGTATTAGTTGATGTAAACAACAGATCGGTCTTTGCTCTTGTACCAACAGCCTGCGGCATATAAACCGAACCTTCATTTGCCAATTTAACTTCTTCCGGCTTATTGCAGGATGCTATTGCTGTTGTTAACAGCAATATACCTATGAATTTATTGAAATTATTTTTTTGCATCTTAATGTATATGAGATGATGAATTGAATGAATTACCAACCTGTATTTTGTTTAATGAGCGGATTACGCAACACTTCATTTGCAGGGATTGGGAATAAGTAATCTCTCTTACGGAAAGTTCTTGTTTCAAGCAACGTTTTTGTGTAGAAAGCTGAACCGTTCTTTGTTCTGTCCATGCCATAAAAAGGACCGGCATCTGTTTGTTCAGCAATCTTCCATCTTCTTGTTTCGAAATAGCGAACGTTTTCAAACGCAAGCTCTACCCTTCTTTCTGCACGGATAGCTGCACGCATTTCGACTTGTGATGCAGGAACGGGTAATGGATTAACACCCGCACCATATTGCGCAACACCTGCACGTTCACGAATGAAGTTGAGATACTTTAAAATGTCAGCATCAGCAGGATTTGATTCATTCAATGCTTCAGCATAATCAAGATAAATTTGTCCGAGACGTAAATACAAATTACCTCTTGCATCATCAGTATTGGCAACACCTTTACGTATGATATAACCGGTTGGTGTAACATCTGATGTACTTTGTGCGAGACCTGAATTACCTGAAAATTCCATATTGGTAACAATGAGGTTACCTGTATTCTGATCAGGATATAACCAAACACTATTGGTATAAGTAATGCCTACATAAAAACGAGGCTCACGGTTTACCCATTGATTAAATGTTGAACGTGTTGTGTTATCATATGGTGCCTGGAAACTGCTGAAACCAGTTGCTGTATAACCTGAAGTTGGATCGGTAATTGGTTTGCCATTTGCCATGAAGTAAGCGTCTACCTGTGCCTGCGTGGCACCGTTAGCGCCTGCACCACGCTGGCTTGCATAACCTGCATGGAATGGTGTACGATCGTAACGGAGCAGACCATAACCTGAGTTAGAACGTCCAAAGATCCATTCTTTGTTCCAGCTCTGCATGATGACATCACGAGTTGACAAGTAGGCTGCTTTAAATGGATTTGCATCAGTTACTCTGAACAGATCATACGTACCGGGAGCAAATTCATTGAGAAATTCTTTTGCCGCAGTTGCTGCTTTTGCCCATTTGCTTGCATCGTATGTTTGGTTGATGAGATTTTTACCATCATCATTTTTCAAAGTGGCATAATCAGTATTGCCGTTGAAGAGGGGACTTGCCGATAACATCAACGCCTGCACTTTGTATGCTTTTACTACGCCTTTTGTAAACTTACCTGCAACTGCGGAATTAACCGGCAGTTCAGTATAAGCTTTATCAAGCTGATCAACTACAAAGTTGATGCACTCATCAAATGTTGAACGTGGACGGTTTACTTCATCAGGTGTTGCTGCTACAGGAATCAGGTCTTCACCCAAAATAACAACAGGGCCATAGATGCGTAACAATTGATAATAGTAAAATGCTCTTAATGCTCTTGCTTCACCTTTCAGTATCGTTTTTTCAGCGGCACTGATCTCTGGTGTAGCAGCATCAATACGCTGAATAAAATCTGTTGAATTACGGATAGCCCTGTAATAGTTGTCCCAATAAGTTGCAATGCTGCCATCGGTATTGGCCCATGCGCTCTTATTGATATTGGTACTGTAGTTGAAATCCCATGTGTATTTGCCTTCATCAGATGCGCCCGTCCAGTTACCTGAATTTTCAGATCCGGAGAAACGTTGATTGAATTCGTTTGGCATAGCCTGGTAAATATTACCGATATAGCGGATCACATTGGTACGTGTTTTAAACACATCGTCAATGGTGAGGATGTTATCCGGTACTGTATCCAGGTATTTTTTGCATGACCCGAGTGAAAAAAGGGCCATGATCAGAGATATAGAAAGTATTTTTTTCATTTTCGTTCGTTTGTTGTTTATAAGGTAAACTCAATACCTAAAGAGAAGTTTCTGGTGTTGGGATAGATCGCACCATTTGTAGTGTTGAGTTCAGGATCCCACAACTTGAATTTGCTCCAGTAAATAAGATTGAAACCTTGTCCGTAAACCTGTGCAGTTCTGAAGCCAATTTTCTTCACCCATTTATCAGGTAAGTTGTAACCAAATGCAAGACTTTTTAAACGGAGGAATGAAATATCTTTTACCCACCATGTACTTGCAACTGCATTATTTCTGTTTGCTGCATTACCATATGCAAGACGTGGATAGAATGCATTAGGATCAGGATTTGCTTCTGTCCATCTGCTTTCAGCGATCGTGTGTAAGTTGCTGCGTTCAGGACCGGTGCTGTTATTAAATGGAATGATACCGTCACCACTCAACAAACGATCAGCGCCATTAACGCCCTGGAAGAATGCACCCAAATAGAAACGTTTAAATTCAACGTTGAAACCAAAACCATAGATAAAGTTTGGAACATCACCATTACCAATACGACTGATGTCGAGGTTGTTGATCAAACCATCGCTGTTGAGATCTTTGTAACGGATATCGCCTGGTCTTGGTTTACCGCCTAATGGACTTTGATCAGCTGCGTTATCAATTTCACGTTGATCAGCAAAAAGTCCAAGCGCTGTATAACCATAAGTTGAAAGCGCATTGTAACCTCGTCTTTCCATATAAGGATAAGGTTGAGTTGGCTGATCATTTTCAATGATCATATCACGGTTATATGTAACCGTTCCTCTGAAATCCCATTTGGTTTGTCCCCAATAGAATGGCGTTGTTTCAACTGTTGCATCAAAACCTGCGTTGTTGATTACACCAAGGTTACCAAACGGATTATTATTCAAACCAACATAAGAAGGAAGGCTTGCTCGTTGAAGAAACACACCTGTTCTGTGTTCTTTAAAGAAATCGAGAATGATTGATAATCTTGAATCAAGTGTTTTGAATTCGATACCAAGATCCTGCTTGCGTGACTTCGACCATTGTACCGGTGCTCCATAATCCTGTATCTGCACACCGCCACCACTACCCTGGTTGCTTGTACCATTACCCCATGTGTAACCGGCTGCACCGTCTGTTACAATGGTTAAGAAACCAAAACGACGACCACCAGCACCCGAACCAACTAAACCATCTGAGTAGCGAAGTTTAAAGAATTGAAATACGCCTTCTAATGGCTCAAAGAATTTTTCTCTTGATAAAACCCAACCCACACCAATTGAAGGGAAGAAACCGAAACGTTTTTCGGGTGCAAAGTTTTCTGAACCGTTGTAACCAAAGTTTACTTCAGCAAAGTATTTATCATGGAAAGAATAAGTACCACGTCCGGCAACACCCATACTTCTGAACGGAAGTGATGCTGTTAAATTAGCTGCAAATGCATCAATATAAGACCGTTGGTTATACAATACCAAACCTGTTACACGATGGTCTTTTTTAAACTCACGGTCATAGTTCAACGCTGCTTCCAGATAGTATGATCTGTTACCACCATTTGCCCTTCCGTAGGCGAGGTTATCTGAACCTGAAGTAATAACAGGCAACAGATTTACAGAGCCATCAGGATTGTACGGTGTAACTGGATTTATTTTGTACGTATTACGCTGACGTGTGCGGCTGATAGTTTGTGAGTTAAACGCATCAAACGAATACAACGCATAAGCAGACAAGCCCGGTAATATTGCTTTCAGGTCCTGTGTGATCTTAGCATTCGAATACACCTGGTTGCTTGAGTTGTTTATATAACCTGTTTGTGTAATTTCTTCGTAAGGGTTACGCTGTGCATTTGCTGCGTTTATACCCGGCACTAAATTTCCCGGATACATTACAGGATAAAGAATAGGTGTTGTTTGCATCACCTCTCTGAAAGCCTGTTGTGCATTAAAGCCGGGTGTATTTAAATTAGTAATGTAACCTTGCAGACCCAGATCAAACTTTGTTGTCTTTGTCCAGTTCATATTAATGTTACTGGTAAAGTTGTAACGCTTGAAACGTTGATCTGATTCGTAACTCTGTGAGCCATCAGATTTCAATAAGCTTTGTTCATCATAATAAGCAAGCGCTACATAGTAGTTCGCCAATTCAGCACCACCACTCGCACTAAAATTAAAACGGCGTGTTACACCTGAGTTATTAAAGATCTCTTTCATCCAGTCAACATTTGGATAGAGATAAGGCTGATTACCTTTTAATGTTGAATCAACATAAGCCTGTGAATATTCTGCTGCTAAACCGGAAGCAATGCGTGCTTCATTACGTAAGCGCATGTACGATTCAGCACCTGTTAATTGAGGAAGTTTTGTAAAAGCAGTAATACCCTGGTTGTAGTTGAACTTCAACACAGCTTTTGCTGCTTTACCTTTTTTGGTGTTGATAAGAATTACACCATTTGCACCTGCTACACCATATACAGCAGTAGCCGATGCATCTTTTAATATTGTAAAGGAAGCAATGTCTTCAGGATCGAGTGAGTTGATATCACGACCCTGTACACCATCAATAATAACTAAAGCACCAGAACCATTTGGCCCGAAGGTAGAAATACCCCTGATCCAGAGATCAGCTGTATTCTCACCGGGTAAACCTGTACGTTGCACACCAACGATACCCGATACACGACCGGCAAGTACCGTACTAAGATTAGCAACGGGTTGTTTTAACTCGGTAACATTTACAGTAGATTGCGCCCCAACAAGGCTTACTTTTTTCGCTTTACCAAAACCAACTACCACAACCTCGTCCTGGCTGCCTTGTTTAGCATCCATGATAATTTCGAAGACGAGATTGTTGTTTACCGGCCTGGTAACTTCAATAAAACCTACATAAGAAAATACCAGCACATCGCTGGCTGATACCTGGAGAGTAAATTCTCCTTTCTCATTGGTGGTAGTGCCAGCCTTGTTATTACCCTGAATGGTAACACTCACATCGGAAATAACTTTGTCAAGTCTGTCTTTCACCACACCGCTTACACGTATTGTGTTTTGCGCAGTTGTCCTTGCAGCAAGGAAACTGAAAAACAGCAGTAAGCACAGAAAGGGTTTACATGCAATTGTTTTGCTCATAATTAGTTTTGGTTTAAGAAAATGATAGCAATACTAATTTTTATAAAATCATGCTGTGGTCAACACAAACCGAACAAATAGTTAATGAATACTTAACGTAAAAAGTTTGGTGGGCAGAATGCCGTTTTTTTGTACTTTCCTTGCTGCTTGTAAAACCGTTGTACCAATTATGCTTAAAGGAAACAGGATTTTCTTATTTAAGATCATTGCAATTATCTGCACAGTCATTCTTTGCCTGGTACAGTTGATTCATATCCGCAATATTTACAAGCTTGAAGAAAAGGTGTATAATACTGATGAAAAGAAGATCATTAAAAAGGCTTATGAGGAAAGCATTGTAAACGACAAAGTGTTTCCCGGCGCCGTAAAGATCATTGACAGTATTCTTTACAAAGAGTTTGATAACCTTGCAACGTTTGCGCTACACAATACCGATGCATTTAAGAATCTATCGGCACGTTTGTGCGATACCTTGTTCAAAGCATTGAATGAAGCCAATAATATGGATGCATTTTTAGATTCCATCAAGAAGAAGCATAACCTCAGCGCTAATCTTGAATATGCATTGTTTATTGAGCATTTTGCTATTGCTATTGAGCCAAATCAATACTTCACACTTTTTTCAAGTACTGAGCCGGATTATAGAACAACAGTTCCCTATTTGCAACATCACGGAGCCAGGATCGGCGGCACATTAGAAACTTATAGTCCGCAAACACTTGCATCTGCATTAAAAGTAAGTGCCACAACTGCCCGCAGCTATCGTATGAATTTTGCTTTGTATTGCGACAGGCCAGACCGATTACAGCAGATTGTTTACAAAACGTTGCCGCAAACAATGCTCTCAGTGTTTTCGATCATTGCGATTCTTACTATTTTCTTTTTAACTTTTGCCAACTGGATCAGGCAAAAGAAAGCAAGTGAAATGAAGTCGGATTTTATCAATACTATCAGTCACGAATTTCAAACGCCGTTAACAACGATTATCATTGCGAATAAAACAATTGAAAACGAAAATCAGATCATCAAGAGCCAAAAGCTTGACAATCTTCATAACATCATCAAGAGACAAAGTGAACGTCTTACCATACTGATGCAACAGGTAATTGAAACTGGTGGTGAAAAGCCCATAAGGCTTGTGCTGGAAAAACATCACATTAACAACGAACTTGAGGAGATTATTTCTGATTACCGCATCAACCTTGACCTGGCGAATGCAAATATCACATTTGAAAAGAAAACAAACGATGATCTTGTTTTACTCGATAAACTTCACTTTACATCGATCATATTGAATGTGATGGACAATAGTGTAAAGTATAATCACAAGCAGTTAAAAGAGATCGTTGTAACAACTTATGCAAAGAACAGTCAGATCCTTGCGATCAGCATAAAAGATAATGGTGATGGCATGAGCAATAAAGTGAAACGGAAAATGTTTCTTAAGTTTTATCGGAATCCATCGCTTGTAACAAGCAATGCGCCTGGCATAGGGCTTGGTTTATATCATTCCAAGCAATGCCTTGATGCACACGGATGGGACTATGAAGTTATCAGCAAGGAACAAATTGGTACGGAATTTATTATTTATATCCCTGTTATATCGGGTGAAGTATAATGTATTAATGAGAAGAACATGACAGAAAAAATACTTTTTGTGGAAGATGAACAGGATCTGGGTAGTCTTATTAAACAATATCTTGAGACGAAAGGATTTGATATTGATTGGTATGATAATCCGAAGAATGCCTTGAAAGCATTCCGTGAAAATGCATCAACATATGGTCTTTGTCTACTGGATGTTCAGATGCCGCAAAAAAGCGGGTTTGAACTGGCTGAAAATATTGTAAAGATAAAAGAACATATACCCTTCGTTTTTCTCACTGCAAGAACTGAAAAGAAAGACCGTCTTACAGGATTAAATATTGGTGCGGCGGATTACATCAGTAAGCCTTTTGACATTGATGAACTGGCATTAAAGTTGAAAAATATTCTTAAGATGACGTCGGGTGCTGTGGCGCCAAAAGTGCAACTCTCATCCTACATGATCGGTGATATTTTGTACAACCGTGAACAACTCACCGTTACAACACCTGATAAAAAAACAACCAAGCTCACTACCCGTGAAGCAGAATTGATCGAATACTTTTACCAGAATAAAAACAAGCGCATCAAGAAAGAAGATATTCTCATCCGCATTTGGGGAGAGAATGATTATTTCCTTGGCAGAAGCCTTGATGTGTTTATCTCACGACTTCGCAAGATATTTGCTCAATCGAAAAAGATAAGTTTGAGTAATGTGTATGGAGCGGGGTATATATTCAATGTTGAGGATGAAGCATAGTATTGTACTCTCATTTTTTTTGTTTGGCTGGCTTATACCGTTTCAAATAATCACGGGTCAATGTCCCCCACTCCTTCACATCAGCGTCTTTCCATTTCCCATTTGATGCTGCCGATGGGTTAAGAATAGAACAGGTTTCTTTTTTATCTGATACAGACCAGGCTACCCAACTCAATCCACGTGTATCCATCCAATCAACAAAAGCTTTCCATTCTGCATGATCAAGCGGCCCGTCACCTGTAGCTTCCATGCCAGCACACTCTGAAACGAAGATGGGTAATCCTTTTGCAATGGCTTCATCGGTGCGATCACGCAACCATTTCTTATGTGTGCCTGCATAAAAATGCATCGTGTACATTAAGTTGCTATAACCTTTTATTGGATCTGCTGCAGGCAAATGAATATCCTGATCCCACTTAGGTGAGCCGACAAGAATAATATTGTCAGGATCGTTTGCCCTGATCGCTTTGATCACTTCTTCGGAGTAAGCTTTTACTTCAGGCCATGTTTCGTAATCAGGTTCGTTGAATATTTCATAAATGATGTGAGGATGATGACCATATTCTTTCGCCATCATGGAAAAGAAAGCAACAGCTTCTTTTGTATGTATATTATGATCGTGCCAATCAATGATAACGTACACTCCTTCTTTAATGCATGCATCAATCACATTCTTCATCAACTTTATTGATTGATCCGGACTTTTCAGATAACCGCTTTCGTTCAACTCGATTCCCATTGATGAACGAACAACATTACTATTCCATTTGTTGACCAATTCACGTACAGCGCCTTTATTATAAAATCTCGGCCAGAGGTTATGCCAGCCAAAACTCATCCCATGTAATACAACAGGATTATCATACGCATCAACCAACTGTGTTGCTTTAACTTTTAATTGTCCATGTATTTTCACCGGCTGAGCCTTGCCGGCAAAACAACATGAACTTAAAAGAAAAATGAATAAAATCTTTATCATTTTTTATATAGTTTTTTTAAATCCTTTTCAAACAGGGTATAGGGATCGTTATAAAATTGAATAAAATTTTGTTCTGAAACCTGCCCCGGGAAGGGAGCATAGTAATGTGTCGGGCTTTTACTGTCGTTCCGCCATACCAGCACATAACATAATTTTAGTTTGCTACGTTGTAGTGTTGCCAGCAGTTTATCAGTCCACCAGGTTGTATTGGGAATTGATTCAAGACCTGTTTCAGTAAACGCAGCGAGTTTATTTGATTTTACAGCGAAATCAGAAACGATTTTTAATTTCTGGTAGCCTGAATCAAGATTGTATGTTCCATAACGGCCAAAATTGCCATAATTATCCATAGCTACCATATCAACATAGTCATTGCCTGGGTAGCGTTCAAGGTATTCTTCTTCTGACGTAAATGTATTATCGGGTGAAAAAGCATAGATGAAATTATGAACCTGCAATGAATCTCGCAGGTAAGTGACTGTAAATCGCCACAGGGTTTTAAATTCATCAATCGTACAATGGCTCTTGCCCCACCAGAACCAATCGCCGTCAAACTCATGATACGGACGGAATATCATTGGAACAGTTTTTCCATCGTTGCCTTTGATTGATTTTGCCAGATCTGCAATGGTTGTGAGAATTATTTTGTATTGTTTGTGGTGTGTTCCACCGGGAATAATATTCTTTACAGCAGATGCAACGGTTGAATCATTCCAGTAAAAAGAAGTTGCCGTAACAGGATTATTAAAATGCCATGAAACAGTTGTAACTCCTCCTCTGTTGTAAGTGTCTGCGATATTTTTTCGAAGAGAAGCTTTCTCTTTTTCAATCATATTCTCCGGTCGGCCTGATAAACCACTAAAGTCAACACCAATAACAGCAGGATGCGAACCTGTTACTGATTTTACATCGCTTCTGTTTTCGTCACCAACCCATCCATGCCCGTATTCAGTTGCATGCTGATGACCGAAAAGGATATGGTTTCGTGAAAGCTTGTGTAAATTTTTAAATAATGCTTTTGTTTCTTTTGTTGCCAACGGGTCTATCAACTTCATTTTCGTTTGGGAAAAAGAAGCAGTTGAAATAGAAAACAGCAATAAGAAATAAAATATCTGTTTCATGTATATATCTTTTCGTGATGCATTACACAAGCGCCACGTGTTCAATCAATTGATGTTTGCCACTTCATGATCTTTTTGACAGCAGCTGTCAACTCTTCAGCAATTTGCTCATGTTCCTCCAATGAAGGATGATTGTCACAGCCGTTCTTATATTGCTTACTGAAAATATAGGAATGAACTTTTCGCTCGCCCTTTGTATTTAATTCTTTAATAACAGAAGTAATGCTTTTTCGCATAAAGTCCTTTAACGTTTCACTTGCCATTGGACTTGAAAGTAAGACAAATGTGGCGCTGGGGTAATGTACCCGTAACTGACGGATAAACAAAACATAATTACGGCAAAATGTTTTTGCATCCTGAATGCCATCGTTCTGGCCAAGACAAACCGTTACTACATCCGGTTGATAGTTTTTAAAATTCCACGTAATGGTATCATTACGCATGTTTACTTTATCGAACACCTGCGGCATTGTAATGTTCATGTTACAACAACTGCGCATTAAGCCAATGCCCGATACCGATGAAAGATGAAATTGTGCGTTGAGCTTTCTCGCCATAATTGCGCCATAGCTGAACCATGCATTGTGCTGATCCTGCCATTTGCCTTTGCCACAGGGAACTTCACTAGCATCGCTTCCGGTGCCACATGTAATGGAATTACCGATGCATTCAATTTTTCGTTGAGGTTTGAGTAACGGCCGCAGCAGTTCTTCACAACGTATGCCGGCCAGTTCCATATAGCCAATATTCGCTTCAGTGTTCTTGCAGAGAATAACACTATGTTCTTTACTTGCTGTTAAGTATGGTGTAACCGAAAGCGTATCACTCTTGGTTTTTGTTTGCAGGCGAATGGCTTTGCCATCAACAATCAATTCAATGTAATTATGATTACTGCCCCAGAGCATTTCATCATGCAATAACAGCTCACATGCATTTCCTGTAAACCGAAACGAGATATAAACGCCCGGCTGCCAGAAACGTGGAAGCTCTGCATTTCTAAAATCAATTCGACCTGTATATTGGATAAATGCATGATCAGGGAGATAAGTTTGCATCTCAGCTTCTTTTGCCGTTGCATGCAGCAACCAGCTAACAGATAAAAGAATACTACAAATCTTTTTCATCTTGATTGATTACACTAAAATAAAGGAGTTCCTTCGATTACTTTTTCTCTACCACCATACAAACTACAGCTCTCGCAGGAACTGTTACTCTAATAACTCCTGTTGCAGGAGCAGAAAAAGGACTAATGGTTTTATAATTAGCCGGACCACCAGCAGCAATTGCTGGCCCGACGCCATTCACTAATGTTTTGCGGGAAAATTCTCCATTGTCTCCTCCACCAGTTAATGTGTACCAGTAGAATTTATTTCCCTTACGGAAGTTTTTAAAGCTAAGCTCAACCGATTTTGCATCAGCACTTTTATTTACCAATGTAATACCCGTTTCACCTGAAGTAAACGAAGAAGCATAACTTACAATATCCGCTGAGTTTGAGGTTGCGCTGACCAACCTGTCACCCAGGTATTGTTGAAAGAAATACATATGATAAAATGCAGGCCTTGGAGTCCATTTAGGAACTGCGTCGGGTTCATCACCTTGGCTGAACATGCCATGATCATTGCCATTGTCCCATGCATTGGCCAAATCCCAACGAGCCGTCATTCCAAATTTGTTTTTTATTGCCTCTCCCAGTACCATCACAGCATGCAACCCATTAATATGTGATACCTGTTGTTTTGATCCTGTCGAGAAAATATTCCATTCATTTAATACAACTGGTTTCTGGGTAAGCCCTGCTGTTGTGATTGATTGTTTTACATAGTCCATCATGGTTTGTGTAACTGGAATTGGTGTGTTCAAGATCTCTGCTGCATTGGCATTTGTTTGATAATTTGTATAGTAATTGTGGACAATAAAAAAATCAGGCGTATTTGCTGCACCACTAAACAAGCCGCTGTTCCAGTTTTTGGCTGTAGTTGTCCACCATGAAAGTGGTGCTGCTTCCGACATAACGGCTCCGATATAAATTATTTTGCCAATTTCCTGTGCAGCTTTGCGCATACTATCTGCAAATATTTTAAAATGCTGACCATACAACAAGCCACTTAAATATTCGGGTTGACCATCTTTGTTATTTGCTGTGTTAATTCGATACCCTGCTTCCCAATCACCGAAATTTTCATTACCTATTTCCCAATACTTAGTTCGTCCATTATCGTAGCGCACCCAATCTGCAGCAAGATGAGCTGCGGCTGCAACAGGATTTATTCCCGTGCCATAACGTGCATAACCATAGTTCACCGTTATCATGCCTTTGTTATTTGTTTGCTGTAACATGTTGTAATAATTATCAACGGATAGTGTCCAGTTGTCACTATTTTTTCCAAACCAATAGCCGGCATTAGCACTGCTGCCATCTGCTTTCACTAATTGTGCAGGTGCATCGGCTGGTGCCATGTTGGGTTGTGCGTTCCAGAAAAAAATATCACTGATGCTTCCTCCAGGAAAGCGGATGAGATGCGGATGCAATGTGGTAAGGTGATCGAGTAAAGGAGCTTCTGTTACCATCTGCGTCATCCAGATATTCGAATTGTTACCTGCAAACGACCTTGGAACTTTGCTGATAACATTGCTGCGGTCAATCGTTACCGTAACAGTTGCCGTAACAGGAACAGAACCAGCCGTTGTTGCAGATGGAATCGTGAAGTTTTTTACCTGCCAATCGTCTATGAAAAAACCGATGGTAACCGCAACCGCAGGATCAACCTGTGGATTCACAGTTATTGTATCATCCGGATTCACCGGCCCAACAGGTGGCGTCGTTGGACTGGCGGGACTTTTTCTGCAAGCAGAAAAAAAGCAAAAGCTGCAGATAACAAATCCCAGCAAGGCTAGTGATAAACGTTGTGTTATATTCATTGATCAGATCGTATTGTTGATGCGATGCACAAGCTCAAGCAAGGCCCTGCTGCTGTGATAAGGGCATTTCCAGAAACCTGCTTTCTCTTTATTCATTGGCGAATGATCTTGGTGAACTCCCCAGAACCACTCTCCCTTTTCATCATCCCGGATATATGTTTTAATGAACTCCCAGCTTCGTAATGAGTTTTCGAGATAATGTTGATCACCCGTAAGTTGATATGCATTGTAAAAGCCAATCATAGCTTCTGCCTGCGGCCATGAATGTTTTTCTTCAATTAATTGATTGTTTGAAGGTTCGTACTCATACCACATGCCACCATCTTTGTCAAGACCTTCTGCTGCGGCATTTGTAACAGGTATAGACAGCTGCCTTAGCTGATGCAGCAACGTTGAATGCTGAATAATGGATGCACAATCCTGCAATAACCACGCTGCTTCAATGTCATGTCCGTATGATTGTAAGGTTGATCGCAGATTCCAGCTATCATCAAAAAACAAATTGAGATGATGATGTTCTTTGCTGATGAAATGCTGTTGAAATAACTGAAGCAGGTTGGTAATCCGTTCTTTTAATTTTTCTTTTGGCCACACGGTATAAAGATTAGCATAAGCTTCAACAATATGCAGATGTGTATTGGCTGTCTTTCGTTCGTTATTGTCCTTTGCACTCAATCGCAGATCAGCTATTTCCTGCCAGTCTCTTGTAAATGCTTCGACATATCCATTCTGTGCTGTGTCAAAACTTTTTTCTTCAATGTAATTGTACAGATCAATAGCTGTGTTCAGTGCGGTTGGGTTACGGGATATTTTATAAAATTCCGTGAGGCCATAGATACAGAAAGCAAGACCGTAAATTTGTTTTTTGCCATCAAGCATATTTCCTTTTGCATCAACCGACCAATAGACTGCACCATGTTCCCGATCAATAAAATGCTGGAATATGTAATTGAAGGCCCGTTCTGCCATTGCATAATACTCTTGCTTATTATTGAAACGATAAGCAGCTGAAAAACTCCAGCAAATGCGACTCATCATCACAATACCTTTTGTTGCTGTTGTATCAGGTTCGTTGTTGTTATTTACGCTGCCATAAAAGCCTCCGTGCTCATGGTCAACTGTATGCTTCATCCAATAATCAAGCACACGAGACAACTCTTCCTGTAATTCAGTTTTGTATTGCTGTAGTTTAAGCGGCGCTGTAATTTCTGTTTCGCTCATCAATTCCATTACAAGTTCTTTTTTGCATAACCGGATCGAACCAATACCTCTGATTGATTCTTATCGATAAGATTCACTAATGTTTTTACTGTTTCTGCCGAACGATAACCATCTTCAGGCGTATTCATCACATAATCGAGTAATCGCTCAACCGTTGTGGTGGCTACATGCATACGTGTATCAGATGATGCATAATAAATAAATACTTTACCGTCGTCATCCGCAATCCATCCGTTACTGAATAATACATTCGACACATCGCCGATACGTTCATCTCCTTCAGGTGCCATAAAATAACCGGCCGGTTTATGTGTTACTTTCTTCACATCGTGAAGATCTGTCATAAACATATACAATACATAGCGAAGACCTGCGGCCGTATTACGCACGCCGTGTGCCAGGTGAAGCCATCCATGTTTTGTTTTGATGGGTGCAGGGCCTAAACCATTTTTTAGTTCATAAACAGTGTGATATATTTTCCTGTCGATCACAACTTCTTTTTCAACAACAGCTTTCTCAATCGACTTACTTAAACCAAACCCAATACCACCACCCTTTCCTGCTTCAATAAAACTATCCTGCGGTCTTGTGTAAAACGCATAACAACCATCTACAAATTCAGGATGCAATACAACATTGCGTTGTTGTGCAGAATTTGTTACAAGATCATTTAGTCGTTCCCATTGCAACAAATCTTTTGTTCTAGCAATTCCACATTGAGCAAAAGCGGCAGACTGATCGGCTTCAGATGCAGCAGGGTCCCGGCGTTCGGTGCAAAACAATGCGTAGATCCAACCATCTTCATGTTGTATCAAACGCATGTCGTAGATATTGGTATCTGGCACATCTGTTTCTGGCATTACTACAGGATAATCCCAAAAACGAAACTGATCAACACCATTCGCACTTTCAGCAACTGCAAAAAATGATTTTCGATCTGCTGCTTCCACTCTTGCAACTAAAAGATATTTATTGTTCCATTTAATAGCGCCGGCATTCAATACCGCATTAATGCCAAAACGTAGCATGAGATGCGGATTCGTTTCTTCATTCAAATCATAGCGCCAGAATAATGGTGTATGCTTATTTGTTAATACAGGATACTTATAACGGTCAATGATGCCGTTTCCTGTTTCCTCCCGTTGATTTTGCCTGTTCAGCAATTGCTCCAATTCTTCTTCAAGCTTTGAGAGACGGTTGTAAAATCTTTCAGACATAATACATAATTAAAAGTTCAATCTTCCAGTTTATTCCACCATGTTTTTTTCAGGATGAATATGATCAGAAGCATAATTATAATAGTGATGATAAGCGGTAAATGCATGGAAAGCACAATGTACATTGGTAAAACAGTCATACATAACTGACCGATTATGCCCAATACAACATTGAACATATCCAGCTTAAAGCGTCGGTTTGGTTCAAAGGATGGATCTTCTTTTTGCACCAGTTCCTGTATTGGTTTCCAAAATCCCCAAGGGCGAACTGTGCGATAAAATGTTTTGAGTGTTTCGATATCAGTTGCAGCTGCGGTGTATGTTCCAATGAAACTACCTGCAACTGATAATAAGAAAAGGACAGGGAAATAGTATAAGAACTCTATTCCACTAAACAATCTTGAGAATATCATTGCTCCGACAACACCGGTTAACATACCTATGTAAAATCCATTGGCATTAAAGCGCCACCAATACCATTTCAAAACATTGGCAGCAATATACCCGCCGTATAAACCTGATACTATCCACTGCAAAATGCTGTTTACATCTTTTGCAAAGAAGCCAAGCACTACACCAATTGTCACCACCACAATACCTGCGAGGTAATTCATGTTGATGATCTTTTTGGTGGATGCAGTTGGGTTTACATATTTTAAATACACATCGTTAATAAGATAAGCTTGTGCAGCATTGAGTGTGCCGGAAAAAGTTCCCATGAATGCGCCAAGTAAACCGGTAAGCACTAACCCCAGGATACCGATCGGTAAAAAATTATTAATAGTTGCAGGTAGAATGCGTTCGAAATCAGTACCCCCTCTTCCGTCACTTAATTGCAATTGATCGTAATACAACAAGCCTAACACAGTTAAACCAATAACCATTGAATAACGAACCGGCAACAACACAATGGAAACAAAACCTGTCATCTTTGATGCTTCTTTTGGTGATTTTGTTGAAAGTATTTTCTGCATGTCATAGTTAGGCGCAGGGCCGGCAGCTGCTGCAAATACTCCTTTGAATAGCATCATCATAAAGAACAAGCCAAATAAACCATAGCCATCTTCAGCAATTTTCTTATTAGCATCATTCACAATTCCTGTCCAATCAAGGCCGAGATTCCAGCCAAAGAAAGGGTCATCCCACCCAGCCGGCAGTTTTAATGTATTGCCGTTAAGATGCATCATTGCAATAACTGCAATGGCAATACAACCAACCGTCATGATCGCATATTTTATGAGATCACCTAACACAATGCTATGCATGCCACCAAGTATGGAATAGAACATTGCAAAGAGTGTAAAAACAATTCCGTATACATGTGCTACATATTGTGGCGCAACATCAAAGGGAACATAATCTTTCACGATTTCCCACGGAACAAATATTTCAATGAACTTACCAAGGCCGATAAAACCATATGCTAAAAAACCAAGACAACCGATCAATGCAAAAGCCACAACAATACTGTGCGAACCTTTTACACCCTTTCCGGAAAGACCAAAACGTGTTGCCAGCCACTCTGCTCCTGTTGTTGCATTTGAACGGCGCAACCATTTGGATAAATACATCATATTAAACACCTGGTTGAACACGGGCCAGAGCCAGGGAATCCAGATGCTTTTAATACCATACACAAAACATAAACTCACCATCCACATAGTACCGCTGATGTCGAACATATCAGATGCATCACTCATACCTAACATGTACCATGGAAGTTTTTTTCCTCCCATGAGATAACTCTCTTTGTTCAGTCTAGCTTTTTTGCGTAAGAACCATCCAAGCAAAACCATTGTTACGAGGTACAGGATAATAATACTGATATCAATTACACTTAATTTCATCTAATGGAATTCCGTTTCTTTAAATAGTTGTTTAAAAGTGCAGACTGAGGAATCAGCCCGCCAACGATTGATTATGATTGCCAAACTTTTCATTATTTGTATAAATTTTCCTTTGCTGCGTCTTTTTCAAACAATGTTTTTTCATGCTGATAAAATTTCTGAAAGTCGGCTGACGATGTTTGTCCTTTATACGGTGCATAGTAATGCATCTTCTTCATGCCTTCGTTATAGCCGTGGTTTCGCCAAACCAGCACATAGGAAATTTTATTGTTGCCAATTGCTTTCAGCAAAACATCTGTCCACCAGTTTGTTTGCGGAATAGCTTCGTAGCCCGTTTCGGCCAACGCTGTTAATTTATTTTTCTTGTCTGCTATCGTTTGTACAATGGATAAGAGCTGATTTGTTTTTTCGGCAAATGAATTTGATTTTGAACTATCTCCATACTGGTAAGTATCAAAACTCAGCAAATCCACCACATCATCACCAGGGTAACGCTCAAGATATTCACCTGCTGTTGAAAAATCACCTGATGTATTGTAAACCCATAATAAATTATTGATCTTTTTTTCATTTTGCAGATATTGAAATGTGAAGCGCCACAAAGCTTTGAACTCGTCGGGTGTGCACTGCCGTTGCCCCCACCAGAACCAACTTCCTGTTAGCTCGTGAAATGGACGAAACAGTACAGGTATCGCCTCTCCTCTTTTTCCTTTGAGAGCATGAAGGAAAGTTGAAACTTTATCCAGCCATGATTTATACAATTGATGATTTGCAGCGCCGGGTAATATCGTTGCAACAGTACCGTGTGTTGTATCCCACGCATTACGTTTATTGCCAAGTGGACTGTATGCATGCCAACTGATGCTAATGACTCCACCCCGTTCGTATCCTTGCAGAATCAATTGCTTCATGGTTTCAAACGGAACATCATCAAGGTTTTTTTTCTGATCCAATTCAAGTCCGCCAATCTCCCAACCATACACAGCAGGGTAATCTCCTGCCGCATCTTTTACATCGCTGTTGTTGGGTACATACTTCCAGTTAACACCATAAGCCAAATCATCTTGATGCCCGAACATGAAACCTTTTGAAGCTAATTTCTTCAAGTTGTTATACAGGTTTATTGTTTCCTTTGTTGCCTTTTTATCTGTTGGTAAATCCTGCTGCGCTTTTACCTGGCAGTTAATAAGAAAGAAAACTGAAATAAAAACAATGCTATGGTGGCAGTACTTCATTCCAATGCACTTATTATTTTAGGAGACTGATTATTTTTTATTTTCTGTTACCTGTAGTTGCAGGGTAAAACATCCACTTCCTTTATTTCTACTTCGGGAAGTGGATAATTATTTATGCGTCATTTTATTGATATTGTTCTTATCTCAATCCAACGTGATCAATATGAATTACTCCACTCCACCCCGCAGATTGAAGAACAACTTCACTCAACGTTGTTGTAGCACCAATTGCAGAAAGATTTATACTAAACGTTGACCACTCTCCCGCTAAAACTGTAACTGTTGCCGGAGAGCCCCAATTTCCATTTACAACAACATTCAATGTTTTACCTCCTGTACCAGCTTCGCCAAACACAGAGAATTCAAATTTTGTATATCCTGCAGTTGCAGTTGGAGCACCTGCATGAAAAGTAATTCCTTCATAGCCACCAGCACCATACGTGGCTTTAATTGATGTTGTACCCTGACGAACAATTGCTGTACTATTGAAATCGTTCGCAGCCCACGACCAATTCTGATATCCATTTTGCAATGCATCCGTATAAATCGGGTATGGAAAATCAGCCAATGGAGGAAGACCGCCAATTAAATCCAGCACCTGGCTTGATACAACAGTTAATGAAGAATTTAAAACAGACAATGTTATTTTTCCTTTTAATGTACCATCGGGAACTTTTACTACAAGTTGCGTAGCCGACTGGCTTACAAAAGTTGTAACCGGGTTAACAATTCCTGTAAAGGAAACACCTGTAACCAGATCAAGATTTGTTCCGGTGATAGTGAGATTATCTAAGGGAAGTATTGGATTGGGGCCAATATTTGTAATTGCTGGTAACACTACCTGCAGATCCATTGTTGATACAGAAGTAACGCCAGAGGCCGCAACCAATGTTACTTTTCCAGTTTGTGTTCCGGCAGGTACTTTCACTACAATCTGCGTGGCAGACTGACTTACAAAAGTTGTAACGGGTGTTGTAACTCCTGCAAATATTATTTTCTTAGCAAGGTCAAGGTTTGTTCCTGTTATTGTAAGGTTTGTTTGATGTTTGATTGGGTTTGGACCAAAGCCTGTTGTAACAGGCAAAGTAACTTTCAACGTATCTGCTGTTTGCACTTCGGCTGAATCAGTTCCTCCATAAGAAAGAATCAAAGGTCCTGTTTCAGCATCAGCAGGTACTGTTACCACAATCTGATTGATTGATTTACTTACAAAGTTTGTAACCAGTTTGTCCCGTGCAAACGTGATCCTTGTTACCCAGTTGAGATAATTACCTGTAATGGTAATATTCTCTCCGGGTCGGGCCTGGGCCGTAATAGTAGTTACGCTGGTTAATACATTCAGATTAAAAATTGTTTTCGAAACAATATCACCTTCTGGTGTTTTCAATGTAACAAAACCCTTTTCTGCAGATGTAGGAACTTTCAGCTTGATCACTTCTTCGGATTGCGATACAAAACTTTTCTGATCTATTTTTGCGGCATCGCCTGTAAACTGAATAGCAGTTACTTTAGTAAGATTTTTACCGATAAAAAGTAAGGTATCACCATGCTTTGCACCTGTTGGTCCAAAACTCAGCAGTTCCACATTACCCGACTTTGCGTCATTTTTTTTGCAGGACGTTGCAATGCCAATGAATGCAACAAAGCAAACAAATGAAAGCATCCGTAAATTAAATAGTTTATTCATCGTTTTGAGTTGTAGGTATTAGGTAATGTTTATTTAATAACTTTTGGTACTACCCTGAAGTTATCAAATGCAATATCTGCATCCAGGCTTCCTTCACCATGCCCCATAAGTATCCGGGACCAATAGCCTGCCGGATTAACTACTGGCTTTGGTGTATACTGCGCAAATACTTCTGTTAATGGAATAACCACCGTATGCCATTGACCTTTTGTATCATAAGGTGGAATCCATTTGTAGCCGTTGTTATCTTCTGCACTCAGCGCAACATTAATTTTTACAACATTTCCGTTATAAGGTTTGATGGTGTTTACTTCAAACTTCAAATAATAATCTTCGGGTTTTAAAATAGCAGCATCAGGAATATTCTTGCTATGAACAGGCATTGCTGAAGCCGGGCCTCCGGCTAATTCATTCCAGCTCCATGAACCGATTTGTTTTTTAAACCGAATGTAATTACCGCTGATTGATGGAGGATCGCCCGGACCTGGATTACTAATAACATAACTTGCATTCCACCAACCTTCATAAGGATCACTGTCAATAAAATGACCTCTGCTGTCTCTAAACCAAAAGTCTGATTTGGTTTCACCAAAATTTGTTTTAACGGTTATCTGTCCTGGTTGTGCTCCTGCAGGAACTTCAACCTGTATAAGCTGATCTGTAACAGATACCAGTGTTCCTGTAACGCCACCAGCAAATGTTACTGTTAATGGTGTATAAAAAAAGTCGCCTTTAATTGTTGCAACGCTCCCGGTGTTTACAAACTCGCTAACCATGCTGCTTACAGTTGGTTTACTGATCTGCACTTCAAAATCATGATACAGAATAAAGCCATCATTGAAAATAATTTTCAGTTTATTCGTGATCTGTTTTGGAATTGGATTTGGTACTGATACCAATATTGTTGTGTTTGTAATATATGTTGGCGTGAGCCTTGCCTGCTGATCGTTAAACCAGATTTCAACAGCACCACCTAAGTTTTCGCCAATGATAGCGATCAGCCTTCCCTGGCCTGCACCAACTAATAGCGAGTCGGACGATTCGGGGCTTGTTATTCGCACATACTTTACTTTCGGCTCGCCGGTTTTTTCTTTTGTGCAGGAATAAAACATTCCGGCAAAAGCAATGGCTATCAGAAAAAAGAGTATGTTCTTATTTAAATGTTTCATTTTAATATCTTTTTTATTTAGCAATCTTGTTAGCTGCAATTATGGATAATCTACTGGTGGCTTCTGAAGATTTGGCGCATTGCCGATTTCAGAATTTGGAATGGGTAAACGGAAATTACCCTCATTAGCAGAAATCATTCGTTCCGAAAACCAGGATGTTTTTGTAAACGTCCATTGTGTTGGATTCGGCATTTGATCTGGTCTTGTGAAGAACAAGCCCCTGTCCTGCGAATTCAAAATAGCGAATGCTTTAGCAGGATTATAATAATGGAGTGTTACAAGATCGTACCATGCCATTCCTTCCATTGCAAACTCTTTAAAGCGTTCAGAAAAAATTGCATCAAGTGTAAGTGGCCCGCTTCCGTTTACTCCTCCTACTACATAGGCAGGTAAGCCTGCTCTTGTATGAACCTTATTAAAGTATTCAACCGCAGTTGCATCACTGGTTGAAGAACTATTACCAATGGTTGCTTCAGCATAGATCAAATACATTTCTGCCAACCGCATCATATACGTATTATTCGGATAACGTTGCTGAGATGCAATACCGGCCAAATCAACCGGAGAGCCAATAATATATTTTTTTACAGCCAGGAAGTTTTGATCTGTACCTGTAAATGGATAGATCAGTTTTGTTTTGTCGGAAACTTTAGTGATCTCAGGATAGTAAGCACCCGGAAGCATAAATGTTGCGTGTAAACGGGTATCCAATGTGCGGCCTTTTAAAGTACCATCAGGTTGTTCTGAAATGCCGTCGTATTGCTTTATAAGCCACCACGTAGCACTTTTATCTCCACCCCATCCGCCAAATGCAATATCAGGACTGTAAGCAAGATATTCAGGCATACTATTAGAAATACCCCAAACATTTGCGCCTGCAAAAACCCATTGCAGTTCAAATAGACCTTCCGCATTATTATCATAAGGATGTTTAAACAGATCATAGTAATTCGAAAGCAATTTCTTTCCGCTGTTATTGATCACTCTTGATGCATAGTATTTGGCACTATCTAAAAACTGTTGATTTCTTGTGCCGCCTGTTGCTTCAACTCCTGCTCTTGTAAGATAAAAACGGGCAAGCATTCCTTCGGCAGACCATTTTGTAAGTCTTCCTTCCTGCGTTGCTGTTACTGGTAAATCTTCTGCTGCTGCACGCATTTCCCTTGTAATGAAACGCCATACACTTGGCACTGTATTTCTGCTGATAGATGTATCAAACAATTTATCGAAGTTGTTTTCAATAATCGGAACAGGGCCCCAGTTCATCACGAGAAAACGGTAAGCTAGTGCACGCATAAATCTTGCTTCTGCAATAGCTGTTTTTCTTACAGTTGCAGAAACATTGGGTCCGCCATACCGATTGATATTGTATAGGAAAAGATTCGACTGACCAACGACGTTGAAGAAAGCACGCCATGATGCACCGTTCTCGCCGTTATCTCCTGTTGTGTTAAATAATACATTCCCTCTATCGTTCCATGCTGAAAATGCAGTACCTCCTCTGAAATCACCAAGGTTGTACATCGCTTTGTCATTATAGTCAAACCATACAGTACTGTAAAGCAAAGCTGTACCGGCCAATACCTGTTCATCGGTTTTATAAAAGTTGGCATCCGTAATGGAGCTCAGTGGTGGTTTTTCCAGGAACGCTTTTTTACATCCTGAAAATGCTGCAACAGCAATAAGCAAACCCACTAAATATTTTAAGCAAATTATTTTTTTCATATGAATAAGTTTAGAAGTCAACACTAATTGTTGCAGTGTACATGCGGGTTAATGGATAGCGACCAAAGTCAATTCCTATTGCCTGGTTCGATGAACTCGATCCTGTACCAACATATGCTCCTACTTCAGGATCATATCCTTTGTACTTTGTGAGTGTAATAAGATTTTGAGCTCCTATTGTTGCCCTTAATCCTTTAATCACTTTGGCATAATTTAAATATTTGAAAGGTACATTGTAAGAAAGCGTAACATTCTTTAATCTCACGTAGGAACCATCTTCAACAAACCTGGTGGTAATTTTTCCGAAGTTGTTATCGTTAGCTACAGAGTTGTTTGACATGCGGGGAATGCGTGTTCCGGCATTCGTCAAATATGGTTTACCGTTTGCATCTGTACTGATCTTGGCATATCCCATTGATGCCGTCAATAAATTCCGGCTAAGATTGATGTTGTTTGGATTGCTTGCTTCAGATGCTATGTAATTGTAGATATCATTACCGAATGTGCCTATAATCAAAACACTCAGGTCGAATCCTTTGTATGAAAACGAGTTGGTTAAGCCTGCAGTTAGCTTTGGCCATGGGTTACCGATATTCGTCATATCATTAACGTCAATCTTCCCGTCGCTGTTAATGTCTTTGTATTTTACATCACCTACCCATATGCCTGTTTGCGGATCGGTTGGTCTTCTGTTTCCGCTGTTATCAACAGGTACAGCACTATTATTAATTTCGTCTATTGATGAAAATATTCCTTCTTCAATATATCCTCTGAATAACCATGGCTGTTGTCCAATAGAAGCACGTTGCGTCCAGTTATTCATCCACCATGATGTTCTGTCAATAAATGCATTTTCTGAGTTTAACGATTCAATGGTTGATCTGAAATGTGAGAGGTTGAGGTTTGTTTCCCACCGGAAATTTTTATTCTGAATATTTGTGCTTACGATTGAGAAATTCCAACCTTTTGTTTTCAGAGATCCCGCATTCACTAAAGGCGCACCCACTGAACCGGGACTTCCGTTTGTTCCCATGTACCAAGGTAAACTTGCTTGCAGAATCAGGTTATCAGTATTCTTTACATAGTAGTCTCCCTCAAATGTAATTCGGTTATTAAGTAAACCAATGTTTAAACCAACGTTGTGTGTTAATGTTTGTTCCCATTGCAGTTTGGGGTTGGTAAATGATGCTGGCAGCAAACCTGTACCCCAAGGTGTAGCACCAGTGTTTAACGGAGCATAAATACCTGAACCGGTTCCCTGGTTTCCGGTGAGCCCGGTTTCATATCTTAGTTTCAATTCGCTTACGAAAGGAATTTTGAAGAAATCTTCCTGTGAAACTCTCCACGCTGCAGAAACTGAAGGGAAATTCCCCCACCTGTTATCTGCTCCAAAATAAGGTGAGCCATCTCTCCTGAATGTACCCGTTAAGAGATAACGGTTACCATAATTATAATTAATTCTTCCAAGGAATGATTCCATTGACCAAGGATATGTTCCTCCTTCGTTTGTTGCTGAAGTAGGGTTTCCTGCATTTACATCATAAATATCATTTGTAAGAAAACCCGTTCTTCCGGCTGATAAAGCTTTCCATTGTGATTCCTGCGCTTCATGTGTTGCCATTACAGTAAAACTGTGTTTATTGATCTGCTTTGTATATTCAAGCATCTGGTTCCAGTTCCAATACCAGCTTGAGTAGGTGCCGGATTGTAATGAAGCAAGTAAGTTAGTACGCCATTGATCAATACTGTAAGTTGGTGTATAATACGTAGAGAGACCGTTTCCGGCGCTACCATTGATTGAAGTTCTGAATACCAACCCTTTCATTAAAGTAATACCAATATTTAAGCCACCAAGGAATTGCCGTTTCATGTTATTGTTGGTAATGAGGCTTGCAAGTGCAACTGGATTTACCGGTGCATATTGGTTGGCACCGTTAACCGGATCACTTCCTCCCCATGAACCATTCAGGTTTTTAACAGGTATCTGTGGTGTTAAACGGAGTGCATTTGAAATGAGCGGACTTTGTGCATCACCATAGTTTGTTGCTGTGAGATTTTCATTGGTCTGATTGAAACTGAGGTTTGTACCAATTGTTATCCAGTCTCTCGGTTTGTTATCCATATTTAGTCTGAACCCATAGCGATTAAATCCAGAACCTAAAGCCACACCTTGTTGCTTCAAGTATTCACCAGAGAGGTAATAGGTAGTATTGCTGTTACCGCCGCTTAAACTCAATTGATGTTTACTCATAGCAGCGTTATTAAATAATTCACGCTGCCAGTTTGTTCCTTCACCTAAAAGTGAAGGATCTAAAAATTCTCCCGGAGTTGTTCCACCTGCAATTGCATGGTATTCTTTTACCATTTGTGCATACTGGCTCAGGTTCATTACTTCCAGTTCATCAGGAGGAGTCTGAAGATTGTATTGATATGTATAGTTAATTTTAAAATCACCTGCCTTACCCCGTTTTGTAGTAACCATGATCACACCATTGCTTGCACGTGAACCGTAAATGGCGGTGGCTGATGGCCCTTGAAGAATCTGAATATCTTCAATATCATTGGGATTAATACCTGCTAATGGGTTTGAAGAGCTTGATGAACCATAAGATACATCTTCGTTTGCCTGTATTTGCACTCCATCCACTACATATAATGGTTGTGTGCGACCAAGTGAACTTACGCCACGAATATTAACTGAAATTCCTCCACCCGGCTGTCCCGAGTTTTGTGTAACATATACACCTGCTGCCCTGCCTTGAATAGCCTGCTCAATTGTTGTGTTCACTGTTCGTTCAATGTCTTTTGCCGAAACAGTAGTTTGGGCACTGGTAAGATTCGAACGTCTTGCTTTACCATAACCAACCACAACAACTTCACTCATCTTTGCTTCAGTAACATCAATTGTTATAAGAAGCGTTGCTTTGCCGGTTGTTGAAACTTCTACGGATTGTGCTCCAACGTATGATACAACTAACACCGAGTTTGGAGATGGAACCGCAATTTTAAATGCGCCATTTGCATCGGTGACAGTGGCAGTACGTTGTCCTTTTACACTTACTGTAGCGCTTCCAATGGGCGAACCAGCTTTGTCTGAAACAACTCCGGTTACAATTCTGGTCTGTGCAAAATTGACGATAGAGAATAGAAGAAACACAATGACCATTGTGTTTCTCAATGAAGATTGAGATTTTCTCATATAGCAAGAATATTTGTTCAAATGTAACCTTTACATTTAATCAAATACTAATACTATTATACCCAAAAATTGTATTTTATAACGCAAGCTTATTACAGAAACCATTGAAACCATTGATTTCAGAGTAATTTCCGTATTCATGAGCTGTATCATCCTGCGCCGGTAATTATACTTTTTTACCATGCTATTGCTAACTTTACATCAAACGATTGTTCATGCACAAGGATATCATGAGGGAAATAACCCCACTTACCAGCAGCGATTGCTTTACTTTTTTCACCCGTACAAAAAGTGAATTCGATTTTCCATTACACTGTCATGAAGAGCTGGAGTTGAATTTTATCAGTAATGCAAAAGGCGCCAAGCGTATCATTGGCGATCATATTGCAGAGATCGATCATTATGAATTAGTATTAGTCGGTTCAAATCTTCCGCATGTATGGGAAACGCATAAATGCAAAAGCAAAGAAATTAAAGAGATCACCATACAGTTTCATAAAGACTTGTTTGATGAGAAATTTTTACGCCGCAACCAAATGAATTATATACGGAAGATGCTGGAGCGCTCAGCCAAAGGCATTTTGTTTTCAACAGAAACCATAAAACAGATCGAATCACGATTGACGATACTCAGTCAAAAACAAGGTTTTGATTCTGTACTTGAACTTTTATCGATACTGCATGATCTTTCTGTATCACGTAACATGCGAACTTTATCTGACACCACTTTCAGTGGGGCTGAATTAACATACAACAGTCGCCGCATTGAAAAAGTGCTGGAGCATATGAACCAGAATTTTCATAAGAATGTAAAGCTCGATGAAGTTGCAAAACTGGTGAACATGACACCGGCATCGTTCAGTCGTTTCTTTAAACAACGCACCGGCATTTCTTTTATCGATAGTTTACTTGAGTTAAGATTGGGGCATTCATCCCGTCAACTAATCGACACCACTCATTCCATTGCCGAAATTGCTTACAACTGCGGCTTTAATAACATCTCAAATTTCAATCGCCTTTTTAAAAAGAAAAAAAGTTGTACACCAAAAGAGTTCAGGGAAAATTACAATTATCACAACAGGATATTTGTGTAAGATTGATTGCGTTAGTTAACCATCACTTCATCAACAAATAACCATCCCTTATCACCCTTGCCCGGATGCCATGACGGTAGTTTACTTACAGTATTGCCAACGATTTTTATGTATTTTACAGTAGAAGGATCGAATTTACATTCAAAGCCACGCAGCGATGAAGGTTGAACCATTGTTGGTTGCGTTGGCTTTACTGTGCCAAGCAGTTTCATTTTCTTTGGATCGTTTCCACCCCAAATTTCAATGCTCGATGGTGGCATAATATAACTTCCAACATCGATCAATGTACTGAGTGTAATACTTTTAATTGTGGTTGGTTTGATAAACAGTAACAGCGCTTCCATTCTTGTTTGTCTCCATGCGAGCCAGCTTCCTAAACGAAAATTTGTTTCACCTTTAATCAGATCAAAAAGCATTTTAGCGTCTCCTTTATAGGCAGGATCGGGTTGCAACAAAAACAATACACTATCTGCTTTATACGTGCTTCTGTAAAAATTTGCTTCCATAATATCACTGCTGATCCACCCCGGTTTATAGGCCTTTGCTTTTATAAAGACATTACCATTGATCATTTCACCGGGTTTAAATACGGGTGATTTAATGCTGTCAGGATCGCTCCCGTCTGTTGTAAAACGGATAGTGGTTCCATTGATGTAATGCTTCAGCTTTAATGGCACAGGTGATGTAATGATCGATTCTTCATTCTGTACGATTGGCGCTGATAATTTGAGAACCACTGTATCGCCTTTAAATCCTGTTTCAAAACGAATATTTTTTATTTGTTGTTTTACTTTCTCCATATCAGCTGCAGCCACAGGCATATTCCATGTATAAACTGTTTTAAGTTGCCGAAAGCTTTGCAACTGCTTCAACTGTTCTGCATTCACCTGTGTACCGGATATTGAAAGACTTCTTAAAAACTTCAATCGTTTTAATTCTGCAAGACCAGCACCAGTAATAGCAGAAAAACTAAGATTCAGTTTCCTGAGATTTTCAAATCCACTAATGATCTTCATATCCGCATCTTTCACCGGCATCTGCGAAAGATCAAGTGTAACGATCTGGTTTTTTATTTTTGATAACTCTGCCAGCTGTTCTGCTTTAAAAAGTTTACTGTTGAAAAAACTCACATGCAATGCCGGTGATTCAAGTGCTTCTGCAGTAACCACCCGGTTAACCGTATTGAGTTTTTTAACAACAGAAGCATCTGCTTCATCAAAATCATATTCTGCTGTTTCTGCAGCTGTCAGTATACTGTTTGCTACTATAAATAATGAATCATCTGTTGGCAAATCAGCTACACGTAATTTAAAATCTGATCCTTTTTTTATCCAGTGTCTTAGTATGGCTATTTCATCATCTGTTAATTGTGGTTTGCCTTGCGGCGGCATATGTTTTTTTTCTTCAAGCGGCAAATGAATCCTTCGCAATAACAGACCCAGATCGGCAGAAGTGCTATCCCACAACACACCATTCTTCCCTCCTTTCAATAAAAGTTCTTCCGTTTCCATTACCAGTTCACCTTTTGCTTTTTTACTGCTATGACAGGAAATGCATTTGGCTTCAAGGATCGGCCTTACAAGGTGTGTATACAGTTCTGCTTCTTCTGCAGATACCACAACTTGTTTTTTCTCAGGTGTGATCGGTGCAAGTACAAAATTCTGCCCATGTGTTATTCCTGCTCCTTGATGACCTGCAATTACGATCAGTACAATTGCTGCAATGGATGTAGCGAAAGCTGTAATCTTTCTCGCTTGTAATGGTTTTTTAAAATAACACCACAACAACATAAAAAGTGAAATTGCTACCCCACTCCATTTGTGCCACTGCAAAGCATCAGCATCATATCCTTCTTCTCTTGCTAAAAAGAATCCTGCCAATGCTGTGATAGCAGAACTGAAAGCAGCGAAATGCAAAATAAGATCAGCGATATACAGATTATGATTATCCTTTGTTTTCTGTACATGAAATAACAGCACAAGCAAAGCATACATAACCACTAATACAACAGGAAAATGCAAAACCAGAGGGTGCGTACGCCCCACCACCTGTAACCATAGCGGAACTGATATCCTGCTTTCAAAAAATAACAGGAACAGTAACAGGCAATTCAGTAAAAGAGAAAGGTTGAGTAAACTATTTTTAAAACGTAGCATGTTTAATATACTTGTATTTCATCAATGAATAACCAGGCGTGATTGTCTTTACCCGGATGCCAGGCAGGTATTTTCTTTAATGGATATAATACCAACTTCAGCTTATTTGTTTTGACCTTTCGATTTGGATTAATTTCATGGGCATCACATTGTTTTGACGATGGTCCTTTACTGAAAAAAGTTTCTTTGCCTACCGGCAGATAACTTTTTTGCGCCTCATCATAATAATACAACAGAATCTGTTCAGGTAAAAAGATCCAACTGCTCTCGTTTTGTAAAAGATCGACCAATACAGCATTGATCGTTTCTTTTTTCTTTAATACAATATCAATTTCAACTGTTCCGCTATCAAACCCAAGCCATGCACCTGAACTGAAATTTGTATTCCCGCCCATTTGATCATTCAGGATATTCTTATTGGTAGTTGTATATTTCGGATGAGGTGCAGTAAAGTTGATTTGCTGAATAGCTTTGCCTGTCTTTATAAACTCTACACTTACTGTTTCGGATGGAAGAAAATCAGTTCCCATCGCCTTCGCTTTTATACTCGTTCTTTTACCTGCAATTACAATGGGCTTTGTATAAAGCAGATCGTTTGCTGTTGGTTCATTGCCATTAATGGTGTAACGAATTTCCGCACCAGGCTGTTCAAACTTTATTTCAAGTATAGCCTTATCATAAAAAAAGACAGATTTATATTTCAACAGCGGTGGCGCCAGTTGAAATAACTGTTGAGCAAAACTGAATTGAGTAATAAGAAGGAAAGAAATGAACATTACTCTTTTCATAAGGGCTGTAGTTTATAAGGATATACCTGCCCGCTGTTCCATTGTGCTACATACAGGTTTTCTTCATCATCAATACAAACATCATGTGGGTATTGAAAAACTTTGATCGTTTGGTACAGTTCATTCGGCTTATTGCTTGTATAAACAGGCTCACTACCACCGAGATTTGAGATCACTTTAAAATTCTTATCGAGTATAGTTACAAAACCCGACTTGTCGCCCTGTCTTGCGTCTGTTTGCAAAACAGCAGCATACAAATAATCGCCTTTAATCACCGGCCGGCAAACCCATGCGGCGGGCAATGGAATGGTATCAATGTAATTCCCATTCAATGTATATCGCTTAAATGCATTCTGTTGCCGTGAAGTAACGATAAGACATGGATTATTCTTGTTCCTGTAATCAACACAAATGCCATGAGCATTCAATAAATGTTTTTCCTCATTTCCTCTCCCACCGAAATGACGGATATAATTGCCATTGTAATCGTATTGAATAATAAAGTCTTTTCCATAACCATCAGCTACATAAATATCGCCGTTAGCTGCAATAGCTGTTTCAGTTGGAATATATTCATCTGCCTTTGAATACACGCCTGTCTCCTTTGGATAATCCAATGTCATTAATACTTTACCATCAACCGTGGTTTTAATTACCTGGTGACGGTTGTTATCGCAAATGAATAATGCATCAGCTCCATTTTCATTAAACAACGTAAGACCATGAGCACCGGGATATTCATTTCCCCAGGTTGAGATCAATCTTCCGCTTTTATCATAAATGATGACATTGTTTTTTGTTTCATTGGTGAGCAGGATAATGCGACCCAATTTATCCTGCACCATTTCATGACAGTCTTTTACAGGGTTTCTTGCAAAATCTACCTGGCTCCATTGTGTATTAATGCGGTAACGTTTGTTGTTATGCCCAAGAATAAGTTCATTCTTTTCAGAGCCATACAACAACGGTGTTGCATACAATGCAGCTGTTGCCAGTGACGATTTTTTTATGAATGTGCGGCGATTCAAAACTTGTTTTCTTATTATGATTAAGCAATCAATCCTTTCACCACATTCCCTGCTACATCAGTTAAGCGATAACGCCTGCCTAAATGTTTAAATGTAAGTTGCTCATGATTCATACCCATCAGATGAAGCACTGTTGCATGAAAGTCGTGTACATGCACAGGATCTTTTACAATGTTATAACCAAACTCATCTGTTTCGCCATACACACCCGGCTTCACACCACCACCTGCCATCCAGATGGTAAAGCAACGTGGATGATGATCACGACCATAATCTTCTTTTGTTAACGGACCCTGGCAATAATTGGTACGACCAAATTCTCCACCCCATATCACCAATGTTTCATCAAGCAAACCACGTTGCTTCAGATCGGTAATAAGTGCTGCTGATGCTTTGTCTACATCAGCACATTGTCCTTTTATCTGACTTGGCAAATTGTTATGTCCATCCCAACCCTGGTGATATAATTGTACAAAGCGAACCCCATTCTCTGAAAGTTTTCTTGCAAGCAAACAGTTTGCTGCATAAGTGCCGGGAGTTAAACAATCGGGCCCGTATAATTTTATAATGTCTTCGGGTTCTTTACTCAGGTCGGTGATATCAGGCACCGATGTTTGCATACGATAAGCCATTTCGTATTGCTGCACTTTCGCCTGTATTTCAGGATCACCAAATTCTTTATAAGTTTCCTGGTTTAACTCAGCAAGATTATCAAGCATTTTGCGTCGCTCATCTTTATCCATCCCTTCCGGATTATTGAGATACAAGACTGGATTATCACCACTACTAAACTGAACACCTTGATGAACGGAATCAAGAAAACCATTCGACCATAATTTGGAATAAACACCCTGCCCATTTCCTTTTCCTTTTGAAAGCAACACACAGAATGCAGGTAAGTTTTTATTCTCGCTACCCAAACCATAGCTAAGCCATGAACCCATACTTGGCCGGTTACCAACCTGTGCACCTGTTTGAAAAAAAGTTAATGCAGGATCATGATTGATCGCTTCGGTATGCATGCTTCGGATGATACAAAGATCATCCACCACTTTTGCTGTGTGCGGAAGTAATTCACTGATCCATGCTCTTGCCTGTCCGTATTGATTGAATTGAAAATAACTTCCTGCCAACGGAAACTTTGCCTGGTCTGCCGTCATACCTGTTAAACGTTGACCCATGCGTATAGATGCAGGAAGATCCTGCCCATGCATTTTTTCCAGCATCGGTTTGTAATCAAACAGATCTAATTGCGATGGTGCTCCGTTTTGAAAAAGATAAATAATACGTTTGGCCTTTGGCGCAAACTGAGGCAGACCTGCAAGTATTGCTTCTTCCGTATCACCACCAAGCATATCAGGAACAAGTAATGAGCCCAATGCCATACCACCAATACCCATTCCTAGTCTTGATAAAAAACGGCGACGGTTTAGATGTAGACCATGTTCAAGAATTTGTTTTTCCATCATCAGGTTTTTGTAATTGCTTCTTCCATGTTAAAGATTGTATTGATCGCTTTCATCAAGGCAGCCGATTTGTTTTTATCCACCTGCTCGTTCTGCGGATATTCGCCTGCTTTCAATATGATCGTTGCATCTGATTTTTTCTGTTGAAATAATTGCAGCTGCTCCTTGTAATAATTCTCCAGTATGCACAATTCTTTTGTTGATGGTTTTCTGCAAATGATCAAACGAAAAGCTTTTGTTATTTTATCATTCACTTCCGATTTATCCAGCATTAACTTTTGTGCAAGTACTCTCGATGCTTCCAGTACAGCAGGATCATTCATCATCACCAGCGCCTGCAATGGCGTATTTGTTTTTAACCGTTTTACTTCACATTGATCACGGTTGCTTGCATCAAACATCGCCATGCCCGGTGGAGGCACGGTTAATTTAATAAATGTATAAAGTCCCCTGCGGTACAGATCATCACCATGATCTTGTCTGTAAACTGCTAATACGCCCCTTCCTGAAGTTGCAGCTTCCCAAAGACCTTTTGGTTGATATGGTTTTACACTTGAGCCTCCAATTGTCTTTACCAATAAGCCACTGCTTGCTAAATAAAGATCACGAACAAACTCTGCTTTTAAACGAATGCGTGGGCCTCTTGCTAAGTAAACATTCTCCGGATCTTTTTTTAGTTGCTCTTCTGAAACTTTTGCGGATTGACGATAAGTTGCTGAGGTCAGTATCTGTTTCACTAACCGTTTTATATTCCAACCGTTCTCCATAAAATCAACTGCAAGCCAGTCGAGCAATTCAGGATGAGAAGGGAGTTCGCCCTGCATACCAAAATCGCCTGAAGTTTTTACCAGGCCTCTTCCAAAAAACTCCTGCCACATAAGATTCACAAAAACTCTTGCTGTAAGTGGATTGTTTTTATTGACTGTCCATTGGGCAAGGCCGATCCTGTTGCGTGTAAATTTGCTGGTATCAAATTTCATGACTGCGGGAATTGCTTCGGCTTTTACTTCCTCGGTTGGTTGATCATACACGCCACGATTCAGCACAAATGTTTTACGTAGTGTATCTCTTTCGCCCATAACAGATACAGTGAGGTTGCCGGTATCTTTTGTATTGATGAAGGAGAGAATATTTTTCCGTTCTTCTTCGCTGATGGTAAGTATTGGATTCTTTGCAGGTTTTGATACGCTTATATCGCCTTCAAACCCGAGTTCTTTTGTATTGTTGAAAAATGCAAGAAAGGAATAATAATCTTTTTGTGAAAAAGGATCATACTTATGATCATGGCATTGTGCACATTCGATGGTGATGCCTAGTATTCCTTTACCAAATGTTTTTGTTTTATCGATAAGATATTCAATACGATATTCTTCAGGAATCACTCCACCTTCTTCGGTGTATTTATGATTACGGAAAAAACCTGTTGCCAGTATTTGCTCTTTGTTGGCTTCAGGTAACATGTCGCCTGCAATTTGCCAGGTGAGAAACTGATCATAAGGAAGATTCTTATTGAAGGCATGGATCACCCAATCTCTCCACGGCCATTGCGTTCTGATATTATCATCCTGGTAACCGTAGCTGTCTGCATAACGGGCAACATCCATCCATTGCACCGCCATTTTCTCTCCATACTGCGGACTGGCCAACAACGCATCGATCATTTTTTCATAAGCAAACTCACTCTTATCATTAACAAATTTATCCATCATCTCAATTGATGGTGGTAAACCTGTTATATCAAGCGCAATACGTTTCAGCAAACGTTCTTTATCTGCTTCTTCATTTTGCTTGAGACCTTGTTCTTCAAGTTTACTTAGAATAAAATAATCGATCTCATTTTTTGCACGGTCTTTACTTTTTATTTCAGGAAGTGATGTTTTGGTTGGTGAAGCAAATGCCCAATGCGATTCATACTTGGCTCCTTGCTGGATCCATTTTTTGAAAAGCTTTATTTCATACTCACTTAAAGCACCCAAATGCGCTTCCGGTTCGGGCATCATGTATTCAGGATCGGTAGAAATGATGCGTTTATACAATTCCGAATTTTCAGGATCACCTGCAATCAACGCAAACGCTCCTTTTGTTTCTTTGAGTGGAGCAAAGGCGCTGTCAGCAATATCAAGGCGAAGACCCGCTGCACGTTTGTTACCATCGGGGCCGTGACATTTAAAACATTTATCGGAAAGAATGGGACGGATATGAAAATTATAGCTGACCGTTTTTGGAATCGAAGTACCATCGCTGCCCTTACCACGAAAGCAGGATACAGCTAATAGTAAAATGGTACAAATAGTCACTATTGTACAGATAGTCTTTTTATACATGGCAATCGTATAGCTTTTGCGGAATTCCGGTCAATAATTCCCTTATTGATTATTGAAAGGCCCTGATAAATCTAACGCAAATTATTTTTATTACGAAAGCGAAAAATAGACAATCGGACGAAATGATGGAGAATTCGATTAGGGTTAACGGGCAGGGCTTCATGCAGGTTGGGAATTGCAATTGATTGATGTTTGCTGGTCATGCCCAACTTGCATAAAACCCAATGTTACAATCCATTTTTTTGTGACACCTGACTACCATTTTGAATTATTTTAATTTTGTCATAGCGAAAAACTTTAGCAGGCTCGGGGTCGCCTTTTGTAGGAAAGTAGTTTGCAGGATATCCTTTCTTTGAGTAAAACTGTCCAGTTACAGAAATTCGTAATGGAATGTTTGTCCCGTTATAAAGTTTATTTGCTGCAGGTATTTTATTGCTTGCTGGTTCAAGATAAAAATGCTCAATGTTGAAAGTGTCGTTGGAGTATTTTGTCTCAAACCATTGAGGACAGGTACACATAATTGCTGCATACGAAACGTCAAGTGTTTTTGGCTGTCCACTTAACGAGCCTTTCTCAACCAAATATTTCGCAGTGTCAATTTGATCTGCAATACTTTCGCTATAATTACTTTTTACAATTTTATACGAAGTGTATCTAAACACTTTGGCTTTGTCAACCTGTTGTTCATCTTTTACAAAACCGTCTGGATAACCTTTGTCAACATAATACTGTCCTGTAAATTGGACGATGTCGCCTGTATACTCTAATGTGTCAGAAAGAATTAGTGAAGAGTCTGCCGGCTCTATAAAAACGCAGTGTGAAGCAAGACTGTCGCCTTCATATTTTTGTATTGCATCAAGTGTCGCCCAATTAGCACATTCACAAGCCCACATGATATAGTGAAATTCTTCTGTCAGAACCTTACTGTCCAACTTATTTTTTTGTGTCGAACAGGAGAAAAGGAATAAAGTTATTGTCGCTGTTGATAGAAGTTTCACTGCTGAATTAAAATGGCTTGTAACGTTGAAGTATTTGTGTTTGTGGCGAAATTTGAAAACCGTCAGCTTGGTACAAATGCTGATTAAAAATACTAAAGTTCATTGTTACTTCTATTGCTCAATTTATAAAGCGAGCTGATAACTACTGTTGATAGATAGCTGAAGTTAAAATGGCGTTATCTGTCCGCCGACATAACACAAATGCAATGTTAGTAGCCGTGTTATCTGTCTTTAAAGTTGTGGTGAATAAAAACAGACTTTAGTTCTTTTGTCTTTTTGTCGAATGAAAGCCTGATAATATTTTGCTCATAGATTATGTCGCCACCGATAATTGTAGAATATGAACCTAATGAAGCCTGGCTAACAGTCACACTACAGTTTTTTAGTTGTTGCAACTGCTCAATTGTTCGTTTTTCGTTGATATAATTATCCGCAATGAACAATTGTCCTTTGAAGGGTTCAGTCAATTCACTTTGCTTATCTTCTTTCTGGTCTGTGTCACGACTGAGTTTGATACCAACAGAAAGTTTGGTTGTGTCATAGTCATACCTGCGAAAGAATAGACCAAGGTCATAATAGAAGTCAGTTGTCCTCACTACTTTTTTGCCTGTTGCTGGATTTATTTTGTCATTGTCTTTTGAAGTCTTTGTCTTGCCTTTTGTATTTAGTAAACTGTCTACAGTGGCTTTATTTGTTTGTGCGTCAACATAAAAGTTGTTAACAAACAAACTGTCATGGCGATACTCAATTTTTTGTCCAGTCGCTATAGAGTAAAAGGCAACTAAAAATGTTGTGATGATTATTCGCATAGAGGTTGTCTAAACATGGCTACTAACACCTAAATATACGATACAAAAGCACTTTTCAGAAAATTGGAGAAATTGATTTCTAAGCAGTTGCAATTCGCCATCTTCATTGTAGTGTCACCAAGCCAATTCTCATTTTTTGGGTGAATGTCTGTTGAACACAACAGTTCATGTGTTTGCATAAGGTCAATTAAACAATAACTGTGATGGCTTTTATAAGCAGTTATATCAACAAGGGCTCAAAATTAGTTACAATATTTTTTTGCGATAGTCGTGAATCAACCTCCTGTTTTAGCCGAATCTATTAATTGTACAATTCAGTTCGCCAAAAATGCAACTCATTCAATCAGGCAGCAACTGTTTTAATGAGGATAATAGTTTTACAAAAAAAAAGATATGGAAAAACGAGTATTTCAAAATCCGAAATTTAAAGATCGGGTTACGGTTTTAAAATCTCCAAAAGAAACTAATCATGAGTATCTGCTCCTGGAAATTGAATTAGATCCAAAAGGAGGAAACGGTTTGCATTATCATACTTCTTTTTCGGAAGAATTTATTCCTCTGAATGGAAATTTGGGAGTCAGACTCGGAAAGGAGAAAGTTATTTTAAAACCGGGAAATAGTTCTACTGTCAAGGCGGGCGAATTGCATCATTTTTTTAATCCGGGTAATGAGACCATTCGTTTCCAGGTAAAGATCGTTCCCGGCCATGAAGGATTTTTGCAGGGAGTTAAGATCGCTTATGGTCTTGCTGAAGATGGATTAACAACGAAAACTGGAATTCCTAAAAAACTTGATCATTTGGCACTACTTCTCAAACTTTCCGATACGAGAGCAACAGGTCCATTAGGTTTACTTTTTTCTTTAATAATGAGTAAAGCTAAAAGAGCAGAAAGAAAAGGAGTACTGAAAGAACTAACTGAAAAATATTGCTGATCATTACAATTTAATGTAGTTGCTGCGGTAGGATCAATTAAACAGTGAAACCAAACGTTCATCTGTAAAATCTTTCACAAACAACAGCACATGATCATTTGCCATAAACTCATGTTCTTCGTGCATCGTAGTCAGCACCACCGCTTTCATACCGGCACGTTTTGCACTCTCCACTCCTTTTGGTGCATCTTCAAATACAATACAGTTGGCTGGTTCAATGCTTAAACGTTCAGCACATTTTACAAATGTTTCAGGATCGGGTTTGCTTACGGCCACATCATCGGCACTGACCAATGCAGCGAAATGATTACGGATATGCAGGTTGTCTAACACAAAATCTATATTGAACATGATGGCTGCTGAACCGATTGCCATTTGAATGTTGTTGCGTTTTGCAGTTGCAAGAAATGTATCCAAACCTGGTAGCAGTTTTAAATAAGGCTTGAACTCCTGCTGGTATTGCTTTTCTTTTTCAAGACTCATTACCTGTTTCTCTGCTTCCGTAAAACGGCCGGGGAACATCCGCTCAAGCAGTTCATCATTTTTCCCATAACATTCTTCCTTCATTCGCTCCATCGAAATATTTGCGCCAAGTTCATTCAGTATTCCATGCCATGCTTTGATATGATAATGCATATCATCGATCATTGTTCCGTTCAGGTCAAATAAAAAAGCTTTCTGTTGATTCATGGCTGTGTTATTGCAGCGCAAAAGTATTGATCAAAAAACAAAACCGCCCATGCAAATATGACATGGGCGGTTTATAAATTATAAGCTTAAGCTTTGTTCTTACCAGAACTTCACATACAATGCTGTAAGAATAAGCAATGTAAATACGATCATGGCAATAACAGAAGGTTTCAGCTTGAACATTGATTTATCAAGTTCAAATGCTTTTGGATTAACCTTCGGTCCTGTAAGACTGATACCGATCATAACAGCCATGGTGATAAAGAAGGCCCATCCCATATTGATGAGGAAAGGAATTTCATAGACACCATCATTATTTTTGAAAGCGGTATACATCAATGTTTCATGGCCAAACACGCTTACTGCAAAGCTGTTGAAGAAAATCGCCATTACAAAACCTGTAATTAAACCGGCAACTGCCGCAGCACCTGTTGTACGTTTCCAGAACATACCGAGTATGAACATGGCAAATACACCGGGGCTGATAAAGCCTGTATACTTCTGGATAAATGTAAAGCCACCCTCACCACTTATACCAAGCATATCTTTCCATTCAAATATTACAGCCAAAACAATGGATACCAGTGCAGCCATTCTGCCAACCCACACCATGTTCTTTTCTTCACCTTCATTATAAACAGGGACAGGAGCGGCATCCATTGCTGGAGCATGTGGATCTGTTGCAGGCTTCTTTCTGAAATACTTTAAGTAGATATCCAATGTAAAGATGGTACCAATACTGTTGAGCTTACCTGCAAGTGATGCAACAATAGCTGCTGTTAATGCAGCGATTGCCAATCCTTTTAATCCTGATGGTAAGAAACCAAGAATTGCAGAGTAGGCATCATCCATTCCTCTCAATCCTTCTAGGTGACCGTTCTTGTGCAATACATATGCAGCAATACCGGGTAACATTACAATGATCGGCATGAGCAATTTCAAGAAACCTGCAAATAAAATTCCTTTACGTGCAGTATCCAGATCGGCACCCAATGCTCTTTGTGTGATGTATTGGTTACAACCCCAGTAGTTCAGGTTCACGATCCACTGACCGGCGAAATACATCGCAATACCAGGGAGAATCAAATACTTGTTGACATCTTCCTGCGAAGATGCAGCAGTTGGCTTATCTAAGATCATGTGGAAGTGATCAGGAGCCTGATCCATTAATGTTTTAAAACCTGCCATTGCATCTCTTCCTAAACCAAACTTTTCACTCACGATGGTTAATGCAAAATAAATTGTTGCAAAACCACCAATGATCAAGACAGCTACCTGTATAACATCCGTGTAACCGATCACCTTCATACCACCCAATGTAATGATGAGTGAGAATACAGCGAGTGCGATCATTACTGTGTGTAAATATTCAGGTCCGATCAATCCGCTGATAGCGATTGCACCTAAATACAAGATTGAAGTAAGGTTTACAAACACGTATAAGAACAACCAGAAGATGGCCATGATGAGCGACACCGTTTCGTTATACCTCGTTTTTAAGAACTGAGGCATGGTGTAGATCTTGTTCTTTAAATACACGGGCATGAACCAGACAGCAATGATGATCAATGCAAGAGCAGCGATCCATTCGTAAGCTGCAACAGCAATACCAACAAAATAACCGTTGCCACTCATGCCGATAAATTGCTCTGCAGAAATATTAGAGGCAATTAACGACGCACCGATTGCCCACCATGTAAGTGAACCTTCAGCTAAAAAGTAATCATGCGATGCGGAGATGGTGGCTTTCTTTTTTCTATTGTATACCCAGTAACCGTAACCGGCAACAAGAATAAAATAAAACACAAAGATGAGAATGTCTAAGCCTGATAAACTGTTCATTAGCAAGTTTTACGTTTTGAAAAAATAGGATGGCTGTTTAAAAGATTTAAATCTATGAATAAAAACAATTGAATGGTCTACTTATAGTAAACTTGATTCCAACGTAGCTCATTTTTGAATTGATAGAGGTCGGTCTGCTTACCAATGCGCACATACTCGATACCTGCCATCTCTGCAAAATCTTCCATATGCTCTGAGGTAAGATTCTGACTGTAGCCTGTGTGATGCGCTCCACCGGCTAATATCCACGCTGCACATCCATCATTCATGTTAGGATATGGTTTCCACAACACTCTTGCAACAGGAAGTTTTGGAAGATCAGCAACTGGTGCCACTGCTTCCACTTCATTAACTAACATTCGGAAGCGATTGCCCATGTCAACGATTGATGCATTCAATGCAGGTCCTGCTGCAACATTAAACACCAAACGAACAGGATCTTCTTTACCACCTATTCCTAATGGATGAATTTCACAATTTGCTTTTCCATCAGCAATGCTTTCACAGATCTCAAGCATATGTGATCCAAGTACCAATGGATTCTTTGGATCGAAGTGATAGGTATAATCTTCCATGAAACTGTTACCACCTTTCAAACCTGTACCCATAACTTTCATGGTGCGTACAAGTGCCGCCGTTTTCCAATCACCTTCACCTGCAAAGCCATAACCCTTGCCCATTAAACGTTGTGAAGCAATGCCGGGCAATTGTTTCATGCCATGCAGATCTTCAAACGTATCGCTGTAGCCTTTGTAGTTTCCATGTTCAAGAAAGTAGTGCATGCCGAGCTCTATCTTTGCTGCATCACGCAGTGATTGGTATTGCTTGCCATCTTTCTTCAACGATGCAACAACATTGTAGGTATCAAAATATTCTTGTGTGAGTTTATCAACATCAGCATCACTCACTTCATTGATCACTTTTACCAGGTCACCAATACCATGTGTGTTAACGCTGTAACCAAATTTCATTTCTGCTTCCACTTTATCACCATCGGTAACAGCTACATAACGCATGTTATCACCAAAGCGAACAATGCGTGCACCTTGTGAATCGTTCCATCCGGCTGCTGCTCTTGCCCATGTGTTGATGCGATCCAACACATTAGGATCCTGCCAATGACCAACAACTACTTTACGCTTCAACTTCATTCGGCTCATGATGAAACCAAACTCTCTGTCGCCATGTGCACTTTGATTGAGGTTCATGAAGTCCATATCAATTTCACTCCATGGAATATCACGGTTGAATTGTGTATGTAAATGAAGCAATGGTTTGTGGAGAATGTTCAATCCCCTGATCCACATTTTTGCAGGTGAAAATGTATGCATCCATGTAATGATGCCGATACAATTCTTTGCTGCATTTGCTTCGGCGCAGATGGCATATATTTCTTCTGATGATTTAACTGTTGGTTTAAACACAACGTTTACCGGTATCACAGCAGCATCGTTGAGTGATCCTGCAATTTCCTGTGAGTGTGCTGCTACTTGTTTTAATGTTTCTTCACCGTACAGGTCCTGGCTGCCTGTAACAAACCATACTTCTAAATTTTTAAACGCTTTCATTTTAATAATTAAATCTGTGATCGATTGAATATTTGCTTTATGCCTGTCCGTAATAACTATCGGGTCCGTGTTTACGTTCGTAATGTTTTTGACGGATAGAATCTTTTAATCGTGGAGCTGATGGATTGATCTGTTCTGTAAGCAATGATGTTTGTGCAATAAACTCCAGCACTGCGCTGTTGTGAACTGCTTTCGCAGCATTCTTACCCCAAGTGAATGGTGCATGATTGCCCACTAAGATCATTTCTACTTCTTCATAACTCAATCCACGGTCTTTAAAGCAATTGAGGATCTGAAAACCTGTTTCGTATTCATAATTGCCTTGGATCATTTCATCGCTCATGGGAGCAGCACATGGAATATCAACGGTGTTGTAATCTGCATGTGTTGTACCGAAGATGGGAATATCACGTTGCGATTGTGCCCATGCTGTTGCATACGTTGAATGGGTGTGAACAATACCACCGATCTTTTCCCAATGCTTGTACAATACTGCATGTGTTTTTGTATCTGATGAAGGACGGAATGAACCTTCAACTGTGTTGGCATCAAAATCAACGATCACCATTTTATCGGGACTCAGATCTTCGTAGGGAACACCACTTGGTTTAATGGCGAATACACCTAAATTTCTGTCAACCGCACTTACGTTACCGAAAGTAAACAGCACCAACCCTAATTTGGGTAACTGCATGTTTGCTTCGTATGCCTCTTCCTGTATGTGACTATACTTACTCATAACTTAATTGTTTGGCCACAAAGCGGCAAAGGTTGTAAGAAACCAAAAAAAGATATCTTCAGTTCAGTTCTTTCTTTTGTGCTTTCGTGTCTTTGTGGCGTTCATTTTACTTATTGGTCAATCGAGCACTTCAATTGCCTGTTCTTTTGTTTGCGCTTCCATGAATGCTCCAACCTCTTTATACTTTTCATAACGGAACTGATAGATCGCTACACGATCAGGATTGGGATGATACTCTGCATCAAACCCTTGTCCCATCGCCTGCATGGCATCTTCCACTTTACTATATACTCCGCCAACAGTTGCAGCAAACATGGCTGCTCCCAACGCACAGGTTTGTTCGCTCTTATGAATTTTGATAGGCATGTTCATCACATCAGCCATCA
The DNA here is from genome assembly GCF_037892425.1 of Lacibacter sp. H375. Classification (NCBI taxonomy): domain Bacteria; kingdom Pseudomonadati; phylum Bacteroidota; class Chitinophagia; order Chitinophagales; family Chitinophagaceae; genus Lacibacter; species Lacibacter aquaticus. Next base: position 3,866,848 of record NZ_JBBKTT010000001.1, on the reverse strand, counting down.
TCTGCATAATGAATGGAGATTTTTTTGCAACACCACCAAGTCCGATCAATCCTTTCACCGGAATACCCTGCTCAACAAAACGTTCAACAATTGCTTTCGCACCAAAACAGGTTGACTCAACTACTGCTCTGAACATTCTCACTGCATCGCTTCCCAAATTAAGTCCTGTTATAGAAGCTGTGAGTAATTGATTTGCATCCGGCGTTCTTCTTCCGTTGAACCAATCCACTGCCAATTCACTATGTTCATCTACTTCTAATTGTTCTGCCAGCTTGCTTAACTGCGGAATGATTGCATCTTCTGTTTCGCTGATGAGTTTTGCTTTTGTTGCGTCATCAACCAAAGTTGATGTTGACAATATTTGTTGTAATGGCCATGTGAGTAAACGTTTGTACCAGGCATAAGCATCACCAAATGCAGATTGACCAGCTTCCAACCCGATCATACCGGGAATAACGGAGCCGGGTACCTGCCCGCAAATTCCTTTGATGAGTTTTCCTTCAACATCTTTCACAGGCGCCACCATCATATCACAAGTGGATGTGCCCATTACTTTACTTAAGTAATAGGGTTCGATCTGTCCACCCACTGCACCCATGTGTGCATCATAAGCACCAACACCAATCGCTGTTGTTTCACGTAAACCTAAACGTGCAGCCCATTCTTTTGTAATTGTGCCTACTGATTGATCAGCAGGATAGGTGTCTTTGAACAAACGATCAGTAAATCCGTCGAGCAATGGATCTAATGTTGCAAAGAATTCATTGGGAGGAAGACCGCCCCACTCTTTTGCCCATAATATTTTATGACCAGCAGAACATACACCACGTTTCATTTGATGCACATCTGTTCCGCCAACTAATAAGAACGGAATCCAATCGCAATGCTCAACGAAAGAATAAATAGAGTTTCTTACTTTCTCATCTGCACGTAATACACGCAGGAGTTTAGCCCAGAACCATTCGCTTGAATAAATGCCACCAACGAATTGCAAATAGTTGGTATCAAATTTTTCTGCATGTGCATTGATCTCTGCTGCTTCACCAACACCTGTATGATCTTTCCACAACACAAACATGGCGTTGGGATTTTCTTCAAAGCCGGGAGTTAATGCAAGTGGTGTTCCTGTTTTATCAACTGCAACAGGTGTTGAACCCGTTGTATCAACAGAAAGTGCTTTCACTTTTGAAGCAACTTCAGCACCAACCTTTGCTACACATTCTTTAATAGTTGCTTCCAGTCCTTCCACATAATCCAAAGGATGTTGACGAAACTGGTTCTCGTTCATATTGCAGTACAACTGCTTTTTCCAACGGGGATAATAAAACACCGATGACGCAAGTTCCTCACCGTTTGCTGTGTTCACAATAATGGTTCTTACGGAATCTGATCCGTAGTCGACACCAATTACATAAGACGCTTCACTACTCATAAATTCACTTTATAAAAATCAATTAACGGAAATTTTGTACTTGGTTACGGTATGATATTTTTCACCTGGTTTTAATAAGGTAGAAGGAAACTCAGGTTTGTTTGGTGAATCAGGAAAGTGCTGTGTTTCCAAACAAAGTCCTGTGCGGTGATTGATGGATTTGCCATCACTTGTTTTGATCTTTCCATCTAAAAAGTTACCGGAATAGAATTGCAAACCAGGTTCAGTGGTGAATACTTCCAGTTTACGTCCGCTTACAGAATCACTCAACGTTGCAACCAATTCAAGATCGCTTCCACTACGTGTTAAAACAAAGTTGTGATCGTAGCCACCTTCAACAGCAGCAATGCGTTCACCAATTTTATGTGGTTGTAAGAAATCAAATGGAGTTCCTTTTACATCTTTCAACTCACCTGTTGGAATTAATCCTGCATCAACAGGAGTATATTTATCGGCATTGATCTGAAGTTGATGATCAAGAATGGTATTGTTTACATCACCTGTTAAATTAAAATAACTATGGTTGGTTAAATTCACAACAGTTGCTTTATCTGTTTCTGCAGTATAATCGATCAATAACTCATTATCATCAGTGAGTGTATAAACAACAGTGATGTTGAGATTACCGGGATAACCTTCTTCTCCATCTTTGCTTAAATAGGTAAGCGTTAATGAAGCAGTGCTGTCAGCAGGTTTTGCATCCCAAACAACTTTGTCGTATCCTTTGTTACCACCATGCAAATGATTTGCACCATTGTTGGTTGCAAGTTGATACGTTGTTGTATCGATCTTAAATGTTCCTTTGCCAATACGGTTTCCGTAACGGCCTATGATGGCACCGAAGTAAGGAGGCTTAGCCAAATAACCACTCAGGCTATCAAAACCTAACACAACATTACTCTTGTTACCGGATTTATCAGGTGTAACCCATGATGTAACAACACCACCATACGTTGATATCTTAATCTGCACACCATTTGCATTGGTTAACGTGTAGAGGTCAACCGGTTTGCCATCAGCTTCACCCCATGCAACTTTTGTTACTTTTTCATTTGTTGGTTCTTCGCTTTTCTTTTCAGCGCCATCGCCACATGATGTGAGTGCAGCAGTTGTAATTGTTGTCATCAATAATAATTTTTTGAAATTCATATGATCGTTTTATTTTTTTAATGTTGGCCAGCCTTCTTTATCCCAGGCGAGTTCGTTAATTAATAGTTTAGATCGTCCTTTATCCAGTGAATCATATCCATGATAAACAATGTAGTCTTTACCATCAGCATGATAAACCGCATTATGTCCTGCACCAAACCATTCCTTAGCATCGCCTTCGAGTACCAGCGTGCCACCATTGGAGGTCATAGTTACAGAATTTTTATCAAGATATGGGCCTGTTACCTGTTTACTTCTTCCCACTACTACTTTATAATTGCTCTTTTCGCCACGGCAGCAATAATCCCATGATGCGAACAGGTAGTAGTATTCACCTTTTTTGAAAATGAACGGTGCTTCAATGGCATTTCCTCCGGTTGTATCAGTTCCATTACCGTTTGATCTTGCAGCAATGGAAAGTATTTGATCCGGTTGAGCAATCGTTTTTAAATCGTTATTCAGTTTTACCAATTTAAGTCCGCTCCAGAATGAACCAAAGCTGAGCCATGCCATTTTGTTTTCATCAATAATGAGATTAGGATCAATTGCATTCCAACGGTCTTTCCCCGGAACAGATGCAATTACTTTACCCAGGTCTTCCCATTTGTAGTCGGGTGATGATGCGTTCAATGTTTTATTGACTGCTACACCAATGCAGGAATTATTTTTTCCAAACGTTGATACAGAATAGTAGAGATAATACCTGCCGTTGTAATAACTGATATCAGGTGCCCATGTGTGACCTCGATAACCAGGTACAGCATCAACAGCCCATTGCGGTGGAGTGGCGAAAACAGGTTTTTCTTTTTTCCAGTTTTGCAGATCGGTTGATGAGAAAACAGAAATACCAAAGCCCGTACAAAACAAATAGTAGGTGTTTCCTTCTTTGATCATCACCGGATCATGCACGGATGTTTGACGCATTGGTTTAATTGTACCAACAGAATCGCCCCTGCCCTGCGCATGAATCATTAACGCACTTAACACAAATACTATCGTTGCAAAAAGCTTCATTCTTTTTCTTACGGCAGTTTTATTCTTAATACCGAAAATGAATAAGGAGCTGCTGTATAATCGAACTTTTTATTTTTAATTGTGATGGTTGATTCCCTTGGTGATACCTCTGTAGGTTGATCGAATGAATTCACCACTGTTAAACTGCTGCCTTGCAACACCGTTAACTTTCCTTGTGCTGCTAACTTCTTCACGCCTTCAACAGATAATATAGTTGCCTGTTCTATGTTTGATGCATTAACGATCTTGATCACCAGTTCATTTGTTGCAGCATCAATTACAGATGATGCATACAAACTATCCTGTCCGGCAACAACATCATTGTTCAAAGTAAGCGGAACAACTTTTGAACCTTTATTTAAGGAGAACAGTTTTTGGACATAGTAAGTAGGCGACCCGTAAGAGCGGAGATTATCAACCCAGATCATATCAGGTGCCCACTGCCATCCATCAATATGTGAGAACAGGGGCGCATAAGATGCCATGCTCACTACATCTGCATTGCGCTCCAAACCTGTCATGAATGCTGCTTCGCTGATCGCTGCCAGCCAGGTGTTGCGTTGTGCACCATTTGTTTTATCAACATGCGATGCATATTCACCCGCAAATACTTTTGAACCTGTTCTTGGATAATTATCGTAACGTCTTACACTGCTGAAAAACCATTCAGGACTGCGGTAATAATGTTCATCAATAAGATCGGTATTCATCTTACGCAATTCTGTATTCAATAATTCAAAACGATCACCATCAGGTCCTGTACCTGAGCTTGCAACTATTTTAATGTTCGGATATTTATCCTTGATTGCTTTTTGAAAAATCTTTAAACGTTCAATGTATTGCGGGCCCCAGTTCTCATTACCAACACCAATGAACTTTAAGTTGAATGGAGCTGCATGTCCCATCTCTGCACGTTTCCTTCCCCATGTGCTTGTTACATCGCCATTGGCAAATTCGATGAGATCCAATGCATCCTGTACATACGGATCGAGTTGATCTAACGGAACAAGCTCAGCAGAATTAAACTGGCAAGCCATGCCACAGTTGAGAATAGGCAATGCTTCTGCACCTACATCTTCTGACAATTGGAAATATTCAAAGAAACCTAAACCAAATGTTTGGAAATAATCAGGAGCAGGACGATGAGGGAATTCAATATTCCAACGGTTCATGATGAGCTGACGTTCTTCAATTGGCCCGATCGTTTTTTTCCATTGATAACGATTCGAAAGATCAAAACCTTCTACAATACAACCGCCGGGAAAACGGATAAAGCCAGGCTTCATGTCTGCCAGCAACTGTATCATATCAGCACGCATTCCACCGGGACGCTTCTTCCAAGTATCTTCAGGAAACAAAGAGATCATATCAAGATCTATTGTGCCTGTTCCTTCAAACCAGATTCTGAACTGTCCTTTTTGTGCTGTATCAGTTGATTGAAAACTCTTTGCTAATTTCTTCCATCCATCCCCTGTTGCTGTTGCATCAACAACACTGTTGCCGATCACCTGGTTCTTCGCATTCAGTAATTCAACATGCAGTTTTACATTCCCTGCAGTGCGATACATCACCGAGAAATCGTAACGCAGATCTTTTTTAATACCCATGCCACGAAAACCTTCATTCGTCATGCTCAGGTTTCCTTTTGCTGCATTGTTTAATTGCACACGCAGGAAACGTGGATTAGGGAGATTTGCTCCCTGCCTGTTCTGTACAGTAACTGCGCCTTCAACAAAAGGACGTTGATCCACTCTCCATCCCATCAATGGTTTAAAGAATTCGAATGAACGGTTCTTGATTAGTTCAGCATAAATACCACCGTCTGCACCAAGGTTAATGTCTTCAAAAAACACACCCCACATGGTAGGTTGTATTTCTGCAGCCGGTTGGTTGACCTTAATGACAAATGTCTTTTTCTGCTGAGCGAATGAAGTAGCCGAGAAAATAAACCCTGCTGCTATAGCAATGATCATCCTCTTGCTGAATATCTTATTGAATTGATACTGCATCGATAAAAATTATTTAAGGGCAAGAACTACTACTGAAAAAGGAGGTAACTGAACTTCTAATGAATTACCATTCAGTTTTGCACCGTTGAAAGCCGTTGGTTGAATTTTTGTTGGTTGATCAAATGAATTATAATCCTGCAGTTTCTTTGATGTAAGAATTCTGCCTGATACCGTTTTGATATTTAATCCACGCACATCAATTGTTACGGTTTGTGTTTTCGATGCATCAATATTTACAAGTGATACATGTGTTGTTCCATTATTATTTTTTGAAGCGGATGCAGAAACAGCCGGCAGTTTTTCATTGCCTAAAACATAGTCATTTGTTTTTAGTTGCAGGGGAAGCATCGTAGCTTCCTGGTGAACATTATACATTTCCATTACATGGTAAGTGGGTGTAAGCAACATCTTCTCCTGGTTTGTAAGGATCACCGCCTGCAACACATTTACTGTTTGTGCCAGGTTAGCCATGCGTACACGATCAGCATGATTATTAAAGATATTCAGCGTCATACCTGCAATCATCGCATCCCTTATTGTATTCTGCTGGAATAAAAATCCGGGATTTGTACCAGGCTCCACCTCGTACCATCCACCCCACTCATCAACCACCAACGCTACACGCTTATTCGGATCATATTTATCCATGATAGTACTGTGGCGTGTAACATATTCTTCCATGCGCCAGGCCGATTTCATGGTAGCAAAATATTGTTGTTCAGTAAAATCTCTTGCCGGACCTTTTTGGTTCCAGTTGATCACTGCATAATGATGCAATGCAACACCTTCCATCATATTATGTGGAATATCACGCATCAATACTTCTGTCCAGTTATAATCATTACCGTTTGCGCCCGATGCTACTCTGAATTTATTAGCCTCGTTTTCAAAGTCAGACATATAAGTAGCATACTGACGGTAGATATTTGCATAATACTCGGGCTTCATGTTTCCTCCACAACCCCATGCTTCATTTCCAACACCCCAGATATTTACATTCCATCCTTTTTCACGGCCATTTTTTACACGCCATGTGGTCATCGGACTTGTATTGGGTTTACCATTTACATATTGCACCCAATCAGCAAGTTCCTGAACGGTTCCGCTTCCAACATTTCCTGCGAGATAGGGCTCTGCTCCAATCATCTCACACATATTAAGGAAGTCGTGTGTTCCAAAGCTGTTATCTTCTGTAACACCACCCCACCAGCGATTAACAATTGCCGGACGATTTGCTTTTGGACCAACACCATCTTTCCAATGATAGGTATCAGCAAAACAGCCACCGGGCCAGCGAAGATTGGGCACCTTCAGTTTCTTCAATGCGTCCACAATATCATTGCGCACACCATTTGTATTGGGTATCACTTTATTGGTATCTCCAACATAAAAACCTCCGTAAATACAGGTTCCTAAATGCTCAGCAAAGTGACCGTAGATATGTTTACTGATCTTGTCTTTTCCTAAATCGGCGTTGATAACAACAGAATTCTGCGCACTGGTAGTCAGTTGCGTAAAGACAAGAGCGACAACGAATAAAGATTTAATGAAGTTTCCTGGCAGATTAAGCCCGGATGTGCTGCATGGAGCATACTTTCTTTTGCAAATGGCAACAATCATGATAGCAAGTTTTTTTGAAAGCCTCCCTGCTGATCAGCAATTTTTCAGCAGTTGGCCGGAAGCCTTTTGGTTTAAAAAATGAAAATAAATACTTTTTTGATAGTAATTGTCATTTTTACATTTATTTTTATCCTCATTTCTACTTCCTTAACTTCGAAGCCATGCTGAAGTATCAAAACCAGACCCGCTTGCTTGTTGCAGTTGACTGTATCATTTTTGGATTTGATGGTAATAAACTCAAGATCTTATTGATTAAAAGAGGCCTCGAACCCAAGAAAGACCACTGGAGTTTAATGGGTGGTTTCGTGCAACCCGCAGAAAGTACCGACGAGGCGGCTAACCGGGTATTAAAACAATTGACGGGGCTCGATGGCGTTTACCTGGAACAGTTCTATACCTTTTCAGCAAAAGACAGAGACCCCATCGAACGTACTATTTCTGTAGCATATTTCGCCTTAATTGATATTCATCAATATGAAAAGCAGATCAGCGAAGAATATCATGCTGAATGGTTCCAGCTCGATCAGATACCCGAGCTGATCTTTGATCACTCACAAATGGTAGCAATGGCAAGAGAGAAATTAAGATATAAAGCAGCCTTGCATCCCCTGCTGTTTGAATTGTTGCCTGCAAAATTCACTTTACCGTTGTTGCAGAGTTTGTTTGAAGATGTGTATGAAACAAATTTTGATAAGGGCAACTTCAGTCGTAAGATCATTTCAACCGGTCTCTTGATCAAACAAAAAGACAAGGATAAAACGAATTCAAAAAAAGGCGCCTTCTATTATAAGCTTGATAAAAAGCATTACAAGAAGAATTTCCATTCGGTACTGAAATTCATTCCCAACCTGAATAATCATCTGGAAGTAGAGAAGTAATCGGCTTTTGGATTACTTCATATAGAACACATCCTTTAACGGCGTGCTCACAGGTGAGTTATCCGGGTTTGTTTCCATGATATCTTTCATATACGCCCACCATTTTTGCATGACCGGATGATTGGGCAGATCGCCCAACTTTGCAGGATCTTCAGCTTGTAATACTGCGAACAAGTCGCCAGTTGATTCATCCAGAAAAATGCTGTAATCGCTGATGCCTGTTTCATGAAGTAATTTTTCAAGATCGGGCCAAAGTTCATCATGACGACGTTTGTATTCTTCTTCCTGGCCTTTAAATATTTTCATGCGTGATGCAATGCGTGGCATATCAACTTAGTTTAGTTGTGGAATTATTTTTTGATGATGTACCGGGTTAATTCACCGGGATGCTGTAAGATCAATTGTTGAATAACAACATCTGCATTGATCTTTGCTCCATCCAGACTGGTGTGTGTATGATCACCATGAAAAAGTTTCTTCACCTCTTCCTGCCCCAACACATCATACTTATCTGCAACCAGTTTATTGAGATCAATAAAATATGCACCTTCTTCTTTGGCAACTTGCTCAGCCCATAATGCATAGTTATCTGTCGAACGTGTTACTTTTCCATTCTTCCAGTTATCACGTGGAATCAATGAACAGACAATCGGAATGCCGCCCTTGGCTTTTGTTTCACGAACATATTTGCGCATGTACCAACCATAACTGTACACTGTTTCATTGATCTTGCGAATAGGGTTATAAATCGCAGAACTATCATTACCAATACCACGTATGGTTCCTCTTGCTCTTGCAGTATCATCTAACGGACTCGCATCGTTATGACCAAACTGCATAATTACATAATCACCTTTCTTTAAATTGGCAGTAATCTTTTCCCAACGCCCTTCCGTGATAAATGTACGGCTACTTCTTCCGCCAATGGCATGATTCTGTACAGATATTTTTGTTGTATCAAAATACTCAGCCATAAAGCTACCCCAACCCCACTGACCATTTCTTCCGCTACCATCACCATTACGAACTGTTGAATCGCCAATGATATAAAACACAGGCTTGGTTTGCATCATGGTGAATGAAATGATCCCAAGAACAACAACAAGTGCTAACAACTTACTTAATTTCATACTACAAGTTTATATGATAGAGTTATTTTTTAAGATATGTTACCAGCGGCAATTCTTTACTCAGGTTGCGGATACCTTCTACAACTGATGCCGCATTGATCTTTGCCCCATCAACATTGGTATGCGTGTGATCACCATGAAAAAGTTTCTTTACTTCATCCGGCCCCAACACATCATACTTATCTGCAGTTATTGCATTCAAGTCAATAAAGAAAACACCTTCGCTTTCTGCAACTTCTTTTGCCCATTTACCAAAATCATTATTTGCACGTTTTACTTTGCCATCTGCAAATTGATTACGTGGAATCATAGAACAGATGATGGGTCTTGCTCCTTTACTCTTTGCATCCTTGATAAACTTCTTCAAATACCAACCATAGGTATGTACGGCTTCAACAGTTCCATCTTTCCATGTCAGTTCAACCGTTTCGTCACCGGTTCCTCTCAACACACCACGGTAGCCAGTTCTTGACGTATCCGGTTTGCTTCCTTCATTATGGCCAAACTGCATAATCACATAATCACCTTCTGTAAGCGTTGACATTACTTTATCCCAACGTTTTTCTTTGATAAAGGTTCTTGTACTTCTTCCTGCCATTGCCTGGTTACTAATGTTGATCTGTGTTGAATCAAAGAACTCGCCGATCATTTCTCCCCAGCCACATTGCGGACGGTTTGTATTTCGAACCGTTGAATCGCCAATAATATAGATGGTTGGTTTATTGTTGCTGAAAACAACAAACGAAGTCATCACAAAAAACAATAACAGCAATCGAAGTATATGTGCATTTGCTTTGATCCATTTCATGCGCTGGTCATTTTATTTTTTTGTAATGATTGTGATATTCGGTTTAGGTGGCATCTTCATTCCTTCACCGATAAAATAACTTACATGTGGCGGTTGATTGTAAGCCACATTCTGCCAGGCAATACTTAATCGGTATTGCGGATTATGCATCAACGTATACAGTTTTATTTCTGTTGGAATAGAAGTTGAATAAATACGCAACTCTTTACTATCGGTTGTACGACAAATGATCTCTTCCCTCCAGTCACCAAACAGATCGGCACTCAAGCAGGGGTTTGCTTTGCTGCCATTGTTACTTACACAACCGAAATCTCTGCCATCAAATAATTTGATCATTGCACTGTTGACATAATCCCATTTACTGATGTTCACACCATTCAAAATTTCACTCAACGCATCTCCATCCCAATAAATACCCATGTTGCAGGGTGGTGTTTTATCTGCGATCTTATTCCCTTTATTATCAAACAAACCGGCGATGCCTGCACCTGCCACCCAACATTCAAAGCCGGGATAACGTGGATCAATATCCAATGCCAACCCACGACCGGGGCCTTCACCATCATCACCTGCTTTTACAGATGCTTTCTTCCAGATTACCTCACCTGTTTTTGCATCACGGAAATTTGCACCCGCATCACCAAATTTTTCCTGTATGCCGAATACTTCCAATCCCGGACGTTCATGATCCATATCACTCGTATGCAATGCATCACCATGACCAATACCTGTGCTGTATAAACCTTTCCCATTATCATCAATCGTCATTTGACCATAAATGATTTCATCTTTTCCATCGCCATCAACATCAGATACATTGATGTTATGATTGCCTTGTCCTGCATACTCTTTGTTACCCGGTTCATTGCTGTCAAATACCCAACGTTTCACTAATTGATTTCCTTTGAGATCCCATGCAGCTAATACAGTTCTTGTATAGTAACCACGACACATCACCAACGATGGATGCTTGCCATCGAGATAGGCAATGGCTGCAATAAAACGATCCATACGGTTGCCATAGCCATCACCCCACATTGTTTTTAGTTCAGCTTCTGTTGGGTTGAGTGAAGTTGGAAATCTTGGAGGATCATAACTCACTGTTGAAATAGCAGCACCTGTTTCTCCATTGAACACAGTGAGAAATTCAGGACCACTTAAAATATATCCACGTTGATTGCGGTAATCTTTTGTGCTGTCGCCGATCACTTTTCCTTTTCCGTCAATACTTCCATCTGCCGTTTTCATAGCGATCTCTGCTTTACCATCGCCATCAAGATCATACACCATGAACTGTGTGTAATGTGCACCTTCACGAATATTTTTTCCAAGATTGATCTCCCATAAAAATGTTCCATCGAGTTTATAGCATTGAATAATCGGCGGATCAGTCAAGCCGGCTTGTGAATTATCTCTTCCTCTTCCTGTCATATGAATAAAGACCTCATACACACCATCACCATCCACATCACCAACACTGGCATCATTCGCTGAATAGCCTGTTGGGGTTTTTAATGGAATAGACACATAGGGCTTTGCATTTGCCGCAAGCGTAAATGATTCACCCTTTGCTTCTTCGTTTTTGTTGATGATGGCTTTTACAGTGTAAACATTTACTGCATTTGTATCAACCGCTTCATCAGTAAAGCCCGTTGCTTTCAGCAATGGAGCTTTGTTCAACTTACTTGTTTTACCATTAACGGTTTTATAGAGATTAAATGGAAGCGACTGATCTTCTGTTCCCAGCAAGCGCCAGCTCACAAATACTTTTCCGTTACCTGCCGGCACTGCATGCACACCACGGGTAAGGAATTCCATCTGGTATTGTGCAAACACACACATACTTAAGCAAACAAAAACAGCAGTGAATGATACAAATCGTTTCATAATAAAATGATTATCCTTTTAGACGCTCCTGTTCTTCAATTCCTGTTGGTTCTTTCTTCTTTTCAACAGGTTTGGTTGAAATATCTATGGTTGTGTTGATGAACTTCCAGCCTTTCGTGTATTCCATGCTGCCGATTGTGCCGGCTGAAATAAACGAATTGATGAACTGAAAATCTTCCAGCAATGATTTCGGCAAGCCATTTATTTCAAATGCTTTTTGTGCGTTTGTGATCTTCACATTGCGAATGATGAATTTCTTTGCATAAGGTGTTCCCTTTTCAGCAGGTGTAACTTTTTGCAACATCGATTTCCAATGGGCAGGCACCGTTTCCATAGTATAGCCTTTCGGCAATTCAGAATAACTATAAGCAGGATACCAGTTTAAATTGAATTGATAGGCGTTGCGAACAGAATCTAAAACAGAATTCACGAAGTAGATATCTTCAATGGTACCACCACGTGTTGTTGCAGATTTGATCCGTAAACCATTATCTGTATTTTTTGCATAGAGATCAGTACAATAAATATGACGGATGCCGCCCGATGTTTCGCTGCCCAACGTAACTAGCCCTGCTCCTCTTCGTGCAATCGACTTACGGATCACAACATATTCTGTCGGACGGTTTACTCTTAAGCCATCCCAATCACGACCGGCTTTCAAACAAAAATTATCATCATTACAATCAATATCACAATTCTCAATCAACACCCAGCTCGATGAATCCACATCAATACCATCCGTGCTTGGCCCACTTCCATCTTCATTATTTTTGATCACAACGCCATCTACTGTTAGGTATGAAGAATAGAGCAACTGCACAGTCCAGAAGCCGGCGTTTTTAAACGTTAACCCTTTTATAGAAACATCAGATGAATTTTGCACAAGCAGTGTACGAACACGTTTTGCATCGTAGTCAACGATCCATCGCAGACCTTTTGTATCGTAATCCTTACGCATCGCCCAATATTTATCCCAGCAGAACTTTCCTCTTGCATTTATAATTCCTTCTCCTGTGATCGCAACGTTCTTTACGTTGAGTGCATTGATCAATGCTGCAGGCCATTTCATTTCTAATCCTGCAATACGAGTATCCATATCCGGATAATCATCAAAGTTTTGTGAACCAAGGATCAATACCCCTTTATCAATTCGCAAATGGACATTAGTCTTTAAAAAGATAGCACCCATTACATACGTGCCCGGTTTAAATGCAACAATACCACCACCCTTTGCGGCACATTCATCAATTGCTTTTTGAATGGCTTTTGTATTAACCGTTACTGTATCACTAACGGCTCCATAGCTGTTCACATAATAAATTGTTTTACCTGAAGGAAAACTTCTTGCACCAACGTTCTTTGTCCACTCCGGCGCAAGTGATGTTTGTGCCGTGACAGATAGCACTGCGCATAAAAAGAGAACGATCAAATTGCCTTGCTTACTTGTAGTCATGTTATTGTTTAATGATCTTAATTGTTGTTTGTTGCTTCTTTGCTGTTACTTTCACGAAATACACACCTGCCGCTAACCCTGCTCCTGTTTCGGTTTGATTTACAGCCCAACCTTGTTGCTGCAGTTTCCCATTAACATCATAGATGTGAAAACTAAAGCTTCCGTTTGCTCTGATGAAAAAAGTTTTTACGGAAGGGTTAGGAAATACATCAACAGTTATTGCAGAAACAGTTTGATCGCTAACCGGAGTTGTTATAGCATTCACCAGTTGAATGTTGGGTGTTGGCGCTGCATTCATACCATCTCCCAAATAAAAACCCGGATGCGGCGGTTGATTGTATGCTGCATTTTGCCATGCAATGGCCAAACGATATTGTGGATCGTGCATAAGTGTGTAAATACGATGTGTTGTTTCATTTACAGTCGTATAAATGTTGAGGAATTGATTATCGCCGCTACGCATGATGATCTCTTCCCGCCAATCGCCCAATATATCTGCTGTTAATGCAGGGTTTGCTTTCGTGGAATTATTACTTGATGCTGAACCCAGATTTGCAAGATATAAGGTCAATAAACGATTGAGCCTGTTATTGAGATAGTCCCACTTTTCCAGTTTCTCATCATCCAGTATTTCTCTTAGCAGATCACCGTCCCACCATACAGCATGATTGATGGTTGGTCTTGACGGACCAATAGAATCGCCTTTTACATTGTAGAGATAACCGGCAGAGCCCCAACATTCATATCCTTTATAACGGGGATCAATATCCGCTGCTAAGGCCCGGCCAATATCACCGGTTGCATTTACACCCCACACAGGCACACCTGTTGCAGCGGCAAACAAACGCAAGCCCTTACCTGCATACTTTGATGGTTCTTCGTAACACTGCCATAACTCTAATCCAGGTCTATCTGGATCCATATCACTCATATGTAATGCATCTCCATGACCTAAACCATTCGAAAAAAATCCTGTACCATCATAATTCACTGCACTTGATCCATTATACACTTCATCTTTTCCATCAGCATTTGCATCACCCACTGTCATTTGATGATTACCCATACCGGCATAATTGCTATTGCCACTTGTATTACTATCAAATATCCAGCGTTGTGTTAATTGCCCGTTTTTAAAATCCCAGGCACTACGTACCAGCCGTGTATAATAACCACGACCAAACACCATACTTGGATGAACAGCATCGAGATATGCAACAGCTGCAATAAAACGATCGACACGATTACCATAACTATCACCCCAACTGCTTACAGTTCCTCTTGCTGGTGTATAAGGTTTGGTATCCATTGCAGCACCTGTTATTCCATTGAACACCGTTAAATACTCTGAGCCACTTAATACATAACCATTACTGTTACGATGATCAACAGATGCATTACCAATGATTGATCCAATACCATCTTTTGTGCCATCTGCAGTTTTACAGGCCACTTCGGCTTTACCATCGCTATCAAAATCGTAAACAAGAAACTGTGTGTAGTGTGCACCTGCACGAATGTTAATGCCAAGATCAATACGCCACAACCTGGTACCGTTCATTTTATAGGCGTCGAGATATACATTGCCTGTATAACCTGATTGTGAATTGTCTTTTGAATTAGTAGGATCCCATTTCAGGATGATCTCATATTCGCCATCACCATCAAGATCTCCCACACTGGCATCATTTGCTGTGTAAGTATAGGCAACTGCATCGGGAGTTGTACCACCAGCCGGTTGTTGTATCGGTATCTGTTTGTATTGTTGCGCCCACACAGAAGCTTCCACACTATTACTTTCTTCAACAGCATCTATCACGGCCTTAACCATGTAAATACCATTTGTTGTTGTACTATGTTTGTAATTGGTTGCACCTGTAATTGGTGTTGCATTGATCTTTACGCCGTCACGATAAATATTAAAGGAAGTGGTTGATGTTTCTGTACCCATCAATCGCCAACTGAGAAAAACTTCCGAACTGTTTACACGAACTGCAACGGTGCCACGGTTTAGTTTTTCCATTTTCCGTTGTGCTGATAATTGCAATACAATACAACAGAACAGAAGTAAACAGACAGTTTTTGTTTTACAAACAAGCAGCATAGCAATCTTTGGTTCACAAATTAGCCACTGAATGAGCCACATCTATCCTGCTTCATCCTGTACAAACGTTTGCGAAAACGTTTACTTGATTTTATTACGATTATGCAGCGACTAACCGTTGTTTTTGGGGTAATTTTGTCACTTATTACAGAATTTGACTACTATTTCAACAGCAACCAACCATTACACAAATCTTCAGATGCGCATTGCCGTATCTGTATTCTTTTTCTGCCAGGGCATTTGCTTTGCCAGTTGGGCAAGCCGAATACCCGACATTAAAACAACTTTACATTTATCAGAAGCAGCATTAGGAAGTATTTTGTTGGCATTGCCTGCCGGGCAATTAACCATGATGCCTTTCAGTGGAAAATTAGTGACACGGTTTGGCAGTAAATATATTTTACGCCTTGCTGCTGTAGGTTATGCATTAACATTGATCACGATCGGCATGGCCAACTCACCTTGGTTGTTAGCTTTATGTTTGTATGTATTTGGATTAACTGGTAACCTCTGTAATATTTCAGTGAACACACAAGCCGTGAATGCTGAGGCATTGTATGGACGATCCATTCTTGCATCATTTCATGGTGTATGGAGCACTGCCGGTTTTACCGGGGCATTAGTTGGCTTATTGATGATGCGTTTGGAATTAGTGCCGATGTATCACTTCATGATCGTTGCCGCAATGGTAATTACACTGAACATCTTTTTTCAGAAATATCTAATCCTTACGCCAACCAGTCGCAAAGCTTCGTCGCTTAAACGATTCCAGATGCCGAAAGGTTTGTTATTGCAACTAGGACTGATCGCTTTCTGTTGTTTGAGTGCAGAAGGTTGTATGTTCGATTGGAGCGGTGTGTATTTTAAAGAAGTGGTAGAAGTAAAAGGCGAACTGGTATCGCTGGGTTATGCTTCTTTTATGATCATGATGGCTACGGGACGATTTACAGGCGATAAACTTGCCGAACGTTTTGGCCGAACAAAAATGGTACAGATAAGTGGGGTGCTGATCTTCACAGGAATGATGACAGCGGTTTTATTCCCGAACATCATCATGTCAACCATTGGCTTTTTAATTGTCGGCTTTGGTGTAAGCAGCATTATTCCTTTAGTATATAGTACAGCAGGCAAAGTAAAAGATGTGGCGAGTGGGATTGCCATTGCAACAGTTTCCGGTGTGGGCTTTCTAGGCTTTTTGATGGGGCCTCCATTGATTGGTTATATAGCTGAACTGGCAGGACTGCGTGCCTCGTTTGCAGTGATTGCATTGCTGGGTTTGGTGATCAGTTATATGATCAGCAAGTTAAAACTTACGTAGCCTGTCAGAATTTGATCTTGTGAAAAGTTTGACTTGCCATTAAAACGCCACTGATCAAAATAACAATCTGTATAATTCTTGCAACCATCCTCTGGGTACTCACCATTTTCTTTGATTCACTTTCCGAAACTTTATTCTCGACAACGTAAAGTTGTTTGTAAATGATCAGTTGTTCCGCTGCAATAAGTAACATCAAAACCCAAATAAAAATTGTAAGTGGGTACTTGACTATGATAACCGCTGAAAGTATTCCTGCTAAAAATAAGGTTTGAGAAACGGAACGATAGAAACTGCTTTTCTTCATAAGTAAGTTTTAGGTGTTTTAATAACTATAATATTTTCTAACTATCCTACTTCGGCAACAATTCAAACTCTTCTTTGCTGATCGTAAAGATCGTTCCATGACGAATTCCTTTGGGCATAGTTAATTTATCCGAAACATCTGTCCAGTTTTTTAAATCAGTTGATTGTACCGCACCATATTTATGATCCCTGTATTTATCAAAGTAAACGATCCAAGTACCGTTGATCTTCAACGTAGTTGGCCCCTCAGCCCAATAATTACCGGTGATGGGTACAGATGCATTGCTGTAACCCTTGTTGATCTTTTTACTCATAGCAATTTTCAAATTCTTTTGTACGGGCTCTCTGGTTTCATCTTTGAGAAACATTACAAACTGTTTTCCATCGGGAACAATTGTTGCATCAATTACATTAAAGCCTTTATCGTACAGCATTTTTGTTTTGCTGAAAGTTGAAAAATCTTTCGTCAGTACATAATACATCCGGTGATTGTAACCATTCTCTACTTTCGGATCTGTTTTGAATTTGCCAGCGATTGTCGTTGCCCAATATATCATGTATTGCTTGCTCTTTGAATCGTAAGTGATTTCAGGTGCCCAGCAGTTGCGTGCTGAATCTTCATGCATCATTACAGGAATAAAACGTTGTTCACTCCAGTTGATCAGGTCTTTTGAATTAGCATAACCAATGCCCCTATCGTTCCAGCTAACTGTCCATACCATATGAAACAACCCATCTGCACCACGGATGATGCAGGGATCACGCATCAGTTTATCTTTTGCAACAGTTGGTTTGAGAAATGAACTGTCTTTCTTTAATGCAATCCATGTAAAACCATCAGTACTGTAAGCAAGATGCAATCCATCCTGTCCGTTGTTTTTGAAATAAGCAAAGATGTACACAGAATCGTTCTGCGCATTTACCACAACGGGCAACAAGATCAGCAAGAAGTAAATTAATCGTTTCATCTTTTAACTAATGTAACACTCATCAACCCAATCACCACATCATTGGCAATGGTTTTCAGTGTTAGACTTTTTAATTGTTTGTGAGGATTCAGTTTTAAATTCAGCACAGTTGCTGCTCCGCCCTCAATACCAAAGTTGGAAAAACCTTTGATGCCCGTGTATCTGTAATTTGCCGGCATCACTTCTCCTGTTTTTAATAAAACCCGTGTTGGCTTTTCTGCATCAGTAGTGAATGCAAATCCATCCACAAAATAATCCTGTTCAATTGGCCACCAGTTCTCCGGGTTTTTTAATTCAAGCACTGAAGATGTACCATCGGTATATTTCACAACAACCGTTCCGTTCACCAGTCTGCTCTGCATAGGATTGGTACTGCCTGCCATTAAGAAATACGCATACGATGCAGTTCCGCTCAACGGCAGTACAACAGAATCAGGATAATTATCCCACATGGATGTAAACACGATATTCTTTTTTTCGGTGGAGGTTGTTTTAAATGGAATCTTGTTGATCAGCAATTCATTCTTCACCCCTGCTTTTACACGCAAACCACTATCATTGATATTGGCCGTTGTTAGTGGGTAAGCCCAGTTGCCAATGCCCTGTGTTGGCAATTGCAACGTTGGAACAGTTGGACGGGGCGATAAATATTCATTCTTAAAAATATTTGTGACTGCATCATTGAAATGCTGCGTAATATCAACTGTTTCGAATTTTGTTTCGGGAGTGATCGTTACAGTTTCAACAAATGGTTCATCTTCGAACAATGAAAAACTTAATGGCTCAAACCAACTGAAATCGCCTTGCTTCAACTGCAGGTACAAACTGTTTAAACCTGCATTGTTCAGGTTACCCGATACCGCATTTGGTGTACGCACTAAATTCCGCAGCACTTCCACCGGTTGATAGGTATTTGTGATGATCGCCCTATTCAATTTCACCTGTACCAGTTCTTTGCTGTTGTATGCTTGTTCATGAACGGGTTTTTCAAATCCTTCTCCCTTCCATTTAATAACAACCACATAGGATTTTGCAGGCGCAGCATCGATCTGTAGAGATGGTGTGCCGATAACACTGTCAACGACTTTCCATTGTACTGGCTTACCATTTACCGTAATAGATTCGACAGATTCTCTGTAAGCAGGAATGATCAATTGCAGCTTCAGCTGCTTACTGAAGTTTGGCTGCAATATATATTCTTCGGTTAAGCGTGTGCGTTTGAACACAAACTGAATGTTGGGTGTCGTGAGTGCTGCATTATTCCATTGTTTCGGTAAGCCCGGTTTAATAACCAACCGATCATTCAACGCATCGGGCAATACACCAAACAAACCTTCCACCAATGTTCTGCCGGCCATGGCGATCGGATCAGCAAAATCCCTGTACAACTCTCCTCTTATCGCATCATAAAAACTTAGTTGCTGAATACTCCCCGGACTTGCACCGAGATACATACTCTCCATTAACGAACTCTTCCACAAACGATACGCTTCTTCTTTATCTCCACCCTGCCAGTAAGCCAATGCAGTGTGCAGCAGTTCAGCCAAGGCTACATTATTCAAACTCCAGGTGTAAGGTTGCCAGTTAGTGGTTGACAATGTATAAAGCGATGAATCTTTCAATCCCTTCGCAACAATAGGAATATGCGGAATGTAATAGTTTACATATTGCAATGATTGATACGATTGAAACGGATCAGCAATACCTTCATCAAGCGCATGATAGATCGTCCACAATGCAGCCGATTCATGCAGCAGTTTATTTCCCAACAGATCTTTATACTCAGCATACCAGCCCTTATTCCTCATCCACAATTGTTGATTGATGGCCTTTAAAATCTTTGTTGCTTCTGCTTCATACTTGCTGCCATCAACAGCAACAATCTTTGCAAGCTGTGCAGTCACTTTATTTGAACGATAGTTATACGCCGACGAATGTGTAACACCTCCTCCACTGTATTGCAATGCATCACTTGCCCATATCGCTGCATACGAATCATACAAGCCATCGCCATCTGCATCAAAGTTTCGTTTCTCCCAATTAAGATGACGAACAAGCAATGGCCACATTTGCCTAACATAAGCTGTATCACCATTCCAGTTAAAATGATTGAGCAACTGATCGATGAACACGAGGTTCATATCGTAATGATGTGCACCAACATAACCATTTGGATTGCGTGTGATATATCCATCACTGAATAGTTGTGTGCCCACTTTTTCCTGATGCCGGGCAAGATGTAAAGCAGTATCCATCACTACTCCCGTTTTTGCAGGCGTGGTTATTTGTGATAATGCATAACTGTCAAAATGTTTTTTAGCCCGATCGTGCCAGCCAAACACATCCGCAATATAAGCACCACGCCAACCATTCAAACGCATACGCCATGCAATGGCACCATGCATAAAGGTTGGATCTTCCCACACCGCATCAGCAGCAATGCCTAATACGGAACCTAATGTATTGATGAACGGATCAGGTGTTGATACTTTAATGCGATCTGCGAGCTTCTTTCTTGCTGCTTCTGCCTGCTGAAACAATTGTGGTAATACATCATAATAAACAATTGTATTCTTTGCAGGTTTTTGTACTGTGAAGTAATAAATTTCCTTATTTTTCAATTGAAGAGTTGCGGTTGCTATTGGCGCTGTTACATTAGTATCAGCCTGTAATAATTTTGCAGGCGATTGCTGCTGAGTGGCATCCTTAATTTTCAGTACTGATGATTTTGGAAAAATTCCAATAAGTTCTTTTCCTTTTTCAGCTGCTGAAGAATTAGTTGTATTTGCAGGAAGATGTTGCACTTCGTATCGCTCCTCTTCACTCAACGGTTTTGCAAAACCATATAGAAGGCTGAAATTATTTTTATTGATCTTGTAGATATTATCCTTGCAATACTCAGGTTTCAAATAAAACGAAGACTCAGGGTCAGCACCAATATCACCATCACGTGAAAACTTTTTTCCTGTAGCACCACCATATACGGCCACTAACTGTACAGCAGTTGAAATATTTTCTGTTTGCAGTTGAACGATCATTCCTTCGCTTGCATATAAGGCGATTATATGCAGACGAATAATACCCTCACCCAGCAACTCATCTTTTATTTCGTACAGCATCGAGCCTGCACGATAGATCGCTTTGATCTTTTTACACTCGATCAGCCATTTACTTTTACCGTTTACAAGAATGCCAAACTTCAGATTACCACCCATGCCCGGCATATATAATGCAAACTCAGGCAAATCACCTGCTTCTGCACGAAACGCCGTATTGCCGCCATACAACGCACGATTGAAACGTCTTGTTCCGTTTTCAATGACAATATCATTTCCTTCAGGACGATACCGTAACTCCCGTTCAATACCATGCCATAGCTTTTTTGTTTCCTGCGCATCACTTGCAGTTAACAAAAAAAACAAACTAATTATAACTGAAACAAATCTCTTCATTAAAACATTTTCTTTAACCCTTCCCATTTCACATTCCATGTTTTCGGAAAACCGATATTGATTCCTTTATCTGCATCTGCACCGGTGCACATCAACGCCACTGCATTCAGCACCCCACCATTACCGGGAAGATAAATCGTTAAACGATCATCCTGGAAATTATGTCCGTTAATTAAATAAGTATTTGTTCTGACCGGCATCAGCAATGCATTCACTGCTTCTTCGCCCATGTGCAAACGTGCAGCCGTCATCGCCATCAGCGGATAATCCCAACCCCATGTTTCATTCCAATCCCATTTTTCCAATACGGTAAAATAGGTTTTCTTCATTACCACAGTATCCAATCCGTTTGCAGCAGGGATCGTACTGTATGCTCCTAACACGGCAGGATGATCGGTTAAATACTTCGAACCTTTCTCATAACAATCGGGTGTATTGCCTGCAGCAAGATAAACACCATTCAACTGTGGCAATGGTGCAAGATTGTTAATGATCTCATCCCATTTCTTTTCTCTTGGCAAACCCGAACGAACTCTCCATTGTTGTGCCACTTCCAATGCCCAACTCCAATACGATAATTCATAGGTTGGATTGAATGTTGATACTGCATCAAAACATTCCTGCGCAGGGATCAAGCCTTTACCAAGATTATATTTTTTTGTTGCTGCATTGTAAGAAGGAAACGATGCCATGAAATCGGCTGTAGCAAACAACAATTCTTTATACTTATTTAATGTTTTACTGTTGGGGCTATGACGATACAGCAACTCCGCCATATAAATAAAATGCGGTTGCTGCCAAATGAGAAATGCACCAACAGATGATGGCGCTTCATCACCGTTATTGTCCGTCATCTTTTGCCAACGTACACCTTCAAAGCCCTGGCGCTTTGCAATGAGCTTTGCTTTTTCAGCGACAGAGAAATACCAGTCTAAACTTTTTTCCATCAGCTCAGGCCTGCCCCATTGTGCAAAATGTACCGCATGCCACCAATGCATTTCCAAATGTGGTTTGCCGAACCAACTGTTATACGTTAATCCTGTTTCCTGCGGTGGATAAGCAGAAGAACAATTTACTTTAGTGAGGTATTGTGATAACACCACTCTCCTTTCCATTTCAAATGCACGGGGATCTTTTGTTGCAGAAAAATCAACAGCACCACCGCTTAACCAGAACTTCTTCCAGGTTAGTTCACTGCTTTGTTTTGTTTTGAAAAAATTGGTGATTTTTGTTACAGGCTTCTTCTCCGAAAAACTGAAACTGCATTCAAACAAACCTTTTGCCGTTGGTTGCAAGATAAAATAATGTGCGCCTGTTTTTTTGATAGTTGCAGAAGCAGTCCAGTTCACATCTACATAGTAATTAGTTGTATCAAGCATACGTTTGATGAGTCCAGAACCGATGTTTGTTGATAGAGATGAACTATGTCTATCATCACTCTTAAAATTATCGCCCACATCTTTAAACTGTCCATTGGGATAAGGGAAACGCAAACGAACAGCAATGCGATTCTTAAACAACAAAGGGGATTCAATACGAAATGAAACAGCATCGTGTACCTGATGGGAAGCAGTGGTTACTTTCACCGGCACGCCCTCAACTGAAAAATTACTTGTGATGACACCTGTCCAGACATTTAGTTCCTGGCTGATCTTTTGAATATCTTTTGCTGTTGCAAGTGTGCCATCATTCTTCTTTATTTCCAAACCGATATTGCCAAGCTGCAACCGATGTGGGTTCACACGAAAATAATCAACGGTCTTTCTGCCAAGCTCCGGTTCTTTTACCTGCACGGTGTAAGAAATTTTTCTTCCTTCGAGGTCATAGGTTTTTAAAGCATCCTTCACGTTCAGGTTTTCTGTATTTGGAAAACTATGCCAGCCCCATGCTGATTGAGTACCCAACGGAACACCCTTTGCATACGCCTCGGGAAAACTCTGCATACCGGTTGCATCCACAGTAAAAGCAAAATTGCCATTGCCTACTGTGAGTGAAGAAAGCGAATCAACTTTATTCACTTTTACATTGTGGCGCTTCACCACTGCTTCACGGTTGATGGTTTGTGATTGAACCACAGAGACGCAGAGTACACAGAGAAGAAAAGAAGAAAAAATCCATTTCATTTTAATAGTTTTTATTCCACTCAAAACACAGAGACACAGAATGTATCTGTGCTTCTGTGTCTCTGTGGTAAAAATCAGAATACATTGTCGATTGCCGGACGACTGTAATTCTCTTTTGAATCAGTTGTCTTTGGCAGTCCGAAATAGAATTGCAATACTCGTTTCTTGCTTCCGCTTACATGATTCAACTCACTCATTGGACCATATACTCTTGTGTTAGTGGTAAACGTATTCGCCAGTTTAGTCCCAATAGGAGGAATACAATCAAGAAATGAAATATTGCCAGTTGGAACTTCAGGATGTGGTTTTGTGCCAGTGATGAATGCATAGACATCAAACAAACGCACAAACAAACCGCTGTCAGGTGATGCAATATAAAATTTCCCTTCCACTGTACTCAGCTCCATCCAGTTCACTTCGCCATAATAACCTTTGAACTCAGGATATGCCACGGGTGAATATCCCGTATGTGTGTTGTTATATAAATTCTGCCACACATTTACAGGTGTTCCTGCAATGCGGTTTTTCCATTGACGAACAGGGCCCTTGCCCAACCAACGTGCTGCCAATACATAATTCTCCGGATAATTAAAACTGATACCTGTAAACGGCTGATCACCTTCTGCACTGTATTCATATTCCATCGTTGTCCAGCCGCTTGCATTGATCTTCCAGCGAACATATTTCATGTCACCACTGTATAAAAATTCAACTACGGTATTTGCATCTTCTTTATATGTTTTTGATGAAACAACGGTTGCTGAACCTTTCACCAGCACCGGCCCGTTATTGAACGACAGTACATAATCGTTGGCTGTATTTTTTGTGGTAACAAGATTTCCTGTTTTCTTATCTAACACAACGGTTACATCGCCACCTGTTATCGCATACACGGTATCTGTTTCTTTGATGGTAGTTGCATCATTTTTTACTGTTACAAAACCAGTGAGCTGCGATGCATTGCTTTTGATCTTCGATGTCCATTTGTACAGTTCATTGCCATTGTTATCTTTTGCAACGATCACAAGTGCATCATAATTTTTATAATCAGCAGGCAGTGGAATTTTCAAGATTCCTTTTTGTTTGGCAGCAATATTTGGTGCAGTTGCAGTGCCTTTTTGTTTCACTACGTATCCATCAAAACGGTCGAATGGTTTACTGAAATCAACCAGGGCCCAATAGAATGTACATTGATTGGTATTGAGAAAATGAAAACGGTTCTCCACTTCTATTTCACCGTTAAACGAAGCAGGTAATGCATCAGACAAATTCAATTGTACCGGTGAAAAAATTTCACGTAGTGCGTAGAAGCTTCCTTCTTTCTCCCTGTGCGGACCAAGAATACCATCATTGGCATTCAAACCATTTGCATCAAGTACATTGTTCAGGTCAGTCCGCATTACGGCTTCATCAGCCATCACCCAAATAAATACACCTCCACTCTTCTGCGATTTCCAATGCAGGTTCCAGAAATCTTCCATCGCTGCACCACCGCCACCATCATCCTGTGCATGCAACATTTCGGTGGGCATATAGATCATCGAATCATTCAATATTTTTTGTGTGCTGTAATAATCTTCATAATGATTACAATCAATACCGTTGAATGCATTACCAGGTTTATGATGTGCATGAATAACCGTTCTCTTCGAAAAATCATACTTCGCATAATCATCATCCAGTTCTTTATTATGTCCACCTTCATTTCCGTTACTCCAGAAAACAATCGAAGGATGATTGAGATCACGCAACACCAATTCCTTTACCAATGGCTCACCTGCCTTGGTGCTGTATGCCTTTTGCCAACCTGCCAATTCATTCAACACATAAATGCCCAATGAATCGCACAACTGAAGAAAATATTTATCAGGTGGATAATGACTGCAACGTACTGCATTCATGTTCATCTCTTTCAGCAGCAAGGCATCTTTTAATTCATTTTCTTTCGACAATGATCGTGCAGTTTCCGGCCAGAAGCAATGACGATTCACACCTTTAAACTTCACCTGTGTGCCGTTGATATAAATTCCCAACCCTTGTTTTACTTCAATGGTTCTGAAACCAAACTTCTCACTCAGTTCATATAACTTCTTACCTGCCGCATCCTGCAATACTACAGTCGCCGTGTACAGGTTTGGTGTTTCAGAAGTCCATGCGTTGATATTATTTACTTGTGCAGATACAATCACATTTTCAGCCGACTTTGCAACAGCTGTTTTTGTTGTGGCAACTACTTTCTTATTAACATCGGTGATGGTTGTAACAACAGCAGCATTTTGTACAAGACCTTTTGTCCATACCTGCATGGCGAACTTGCCGTCGTGCTTTGCATCAATACCCACATAGTCGATGTATTGTTTCGGTGTTGCTTCTAAAAACACCGGACGGAAGATGCCGCCAAATACCCAGTAATCAGCCAGGCGTTCTGCATTGTTTACACTGGCATCGCTGCTCATTTTGCTTACGGTTACTTCAAGCGTATTGGCTTTATCAAAGTTCAACAGCGACGTTACATCATATTTAAACCGATAGAATGCACCACGATGAATCTCCCCTGCACTTTTCCCGTTGATCTTTACTTCCGTATCCGTCATGCTGCCATCAAACACAATGTTGATGTTCTTTCCTTTCCATGATGCAGGCACCTTGAATTGATATTTGTACATCCCTTTCTCATCATAGAAACGAAAATTCTTGCCGTTGGTTTTGTAATCACGACCGTAGTTGTAATTACCAAAGCCCTGCTGCTCCCAGCAACTCGGCACCTGTATCTTTTTCCATTCGCCACTGTTACGACCGGCTGTGCAAAAGAAATCCCATTGCACCGTATTCTTTGCATCGGTACCGGAGAGATATTGAATTTGTTTTTGCTGTGCGATGGTGAAACTAAATGGCAACAATACCGTTACGATGAATGATGCCAGTTTGAATAACTTCATGTTCGTTTTATTTGTTCGCTTTATAAATTTCGATACTCGTAATGACGATGTCTTTATTTTTAAAATAGATCCTGATCTTTTCCAGTCCGGTCTTGATGGTATGAGTGGTTGTTCCGGCTGAATATCCTTTCAATACATTTTCACGCCATGCTTTACTGTCTGCTTCTGCATGTACATTCACCGTTTGTATATCATCTTCTCCAACAGAAATGCCATACTGCAAATACTTTGACTGATTTACATCAAACACAGGTAAACATTTGACTACAATTTCATAATTGCCCGGCTCAATCAACCTGTCTTTTGAAATTGAAACATCATATTCAACATAAGGCTGTTGAGATGACGGGATATCTGACAAATCATTCTTTAAATTGGCAATTGTCAATGCACTTCCTTTGATACCCAACCCATAGATAACGCTGAATCCAAAACTTTTGGATTCACTTTTCTTCTTAAACAAAGAGGCCGTCATTGAAATTCTGGGATATTTTAAAACAGTATATACAGTTTTAAGCGAATCCCGTTTCTTGCCATCAATAGTTAAAAATGTTTCAGGCATTTTAAATACCGCCTGTTCACGTGGGTGCCAGCTCATCATCCCATTCCATTTACCATTGCTGATCTGTTGATTGTATTTATCTGTAAGAAGCTGGATAGAATCATAGGCAAGTTTAGCTTGCGTAGCCAATGCAGTATCACTTTGTGCAATACTCATCCTGGCATAAAAGAATTTTTCATTCATCAGTTTGGCCGCAAGTACGGGATATAATATTAGTTGATAAAAAGCGTCGTGTAAGTGAGGGGGTATTCTTGCTCCCAGTTTTTGTGTTCTATTTGCTAACTCCTTGTATGTTCTCAAACGGTTGTGCATCTCCGGTATTAAAAACGGAATTGAATTAAGATGTTCCGGCTTTCCTCCTGCTGCCAATTGATAATAGAGATACTTGATCACATAAATATCATTTCGATATTCCTTTCCGAACGTTTCAAAAGCCCAATTTCCAATGTATGTATTTACTGTTAACGCATTCCATCGTTTTATATCCCAAGCCATATCTAATGCAAACTGCATTTCCATTTCGGCAGGTTTAATATCCCCCACATTAAACACCCATAATTTTTGTGCACCATAACGATAGGCCTTTCCCATTTCATAAGCAATCAACGAAGGTGATATAGATGATAACCAGAGATAATCCTGCGGAGCACCCCAATACGATAAATGATAATACACACCATGTCCACCGTTTCTCTCTCTTTCTGTTGCATTGGGTAACTGGCGGATATAACCATGATTATCATCGGGCCAAATGATCGTTACATCATCATCCAATTCCAAACCTCTTCGATACAAACTCAACACTTCTTTATACGGAACAAAAATTTGCGGCACCTCTGATGCAGGTTTGTTTAAACGTGTTGTAAGTATCGAACGTTGATCGTTGATGACTGTTTGCAGCAGTTTTAATTTTTCATTCGGGTCTTTCGGTCCGGGCATACTTCCATCATGTACGCCACGCATACCAACGGTGTACACCGATTCATAATTCACCGCTTCTTTTACACGATCATCCCAGTAATTGAAGATCTCGCTCTTGTTTAAATCGTATCGCCATTCACCCGGTTTCTTCCCATACTCATGTTCATAGTTTTCGGCCCATTCAAAAACATTGTTGCGGAGCATGGGTTCGCAATGGCTTCCGCCAACCACTATTGCATAATCATCTGCTACTTTCGGGTTATCCTTGTAATAATAAAATGCTTTTGTGCAGGGATGCATGGCCGGCCATATATAATTTGCCTTCAGCCTCAATAATAACTCAAACACTTTGGCATAGGTCTTTGGGCCGATGTCTTTCATATCGGTATCCATATTTTTTGCAGCCCAGGGTTGCAATCCCCAGTCTTCATCATTAATAAAAATACCACGGTATTGTACTGAAGGTGCATTTGAAATATAAGAACCGGAAACAAACAATTGCTGTTTTTTCTGTGGCGTTACATCGGCCCACCACACAAAAGGCGATACACCCATTAGTCTCGACAAATGAAAAATACCAAATGCTGTTCCTCTTCTGTCACTCCCAACAATCAACAGTTTATCACCCGCTGTTTGAATGAAAAAACGCTCCCACTTATGTTTAATGGAAGCAACATTGATTTTATTTGATTTGATCAAGTCATCAATCAGTTTCGACTGACCAATGGTACCGGCAACAATGCTGAATCCTTTTGCAGGAACCGTATGCAACACCTGCATCTGTTTTCCACTGATCAACTGAATATCGTTTGCAAATGCAGTTGCAGCAATGCTCACCACTTTGGCATCCTGCTCATCGGTACAGATGTTTGCAACAGTTGAAGGCGTAAATAAAGAAAAGGACGAAGGTTTTTCAGAAACAACGAGTGTATTGGTTTGTGCCCTGCAAATAGTCACAAGAAAAAACAGACAGCAGAACAAGGACTTAAACATCTTCAGCATACACAATCGTTTGAAAACAGCATGTAAATTTAAACTACTGTGCTGCTAAGCTATCCTGCGGTGTCCTGCAATGAAAATGTCGGTTGTACTGGTGCAGTTCTCACGACCTGTACCTATCCGGTACTTATTTTGGAAAAGTATGTTGTGGTTAGATGAGTGACGCTGGACACAGGTCGGAAACCTGCGCCAGAGAGGAGAACATCATTTCAATTTTACAAAGTGTAACCGATTTCCCAAATGTGCCCGAATGGATCTTTCAGTTTTCCGATTCGCCAATTGTCTTCTGTTGTCATGGGACAAATTTCTGTTGCACCAAACTTCAGTGCATTTTTAAATAATTCGTCAGCATTTTTAGTGTGTAAGATTATTCTAACGGGGCTGCCAGCATATTGGGTTGCACTAAAATTGTCATTACCCGGTTCCTCATCGCCAACATAAAATTCTGCTTTATCAATTTCAATTACAGCCGACAGTTTATTATCCGGCATTTCAAATCGTTTTGTTTCAATGGCTCCAAATGCAGCTCCATAAAATTCAACTGCTTTCGCTCCATTGTTTACGGTAAGAAATGGCTTTACGGTTGTTACAGTATTTTCATTCATAAAAATCAGTATCAGGTGGGTTTCTAATTAAAAAGGCTTGTTTTGCAATAAGCAATATAATCATCATTTACTTCAACAGGATATATTGGTTTGGAATACGATGACTATTTGAGCAGAAATAAATAGAGCTTTTGTTTATTGATGACGACGAGTGCCACATGGCCAACGCACAAGCTATCTGACACAACTTGTCCCGTCTATGCGGGATCGCCTGTGAAGTACGGGAGACTAGGCAGCGAAGGAAGAGTATGCTAACTCCCGGGGTCGGTTAAGGCCAGACCCTGAGCTGATAAAAACTTTTCATACAGCGTGCTGTAGCAATCGGATAAAAATAATGCTGTTGGGACAAAGGAACGTCCTGTACCGTTCGGGAGATTCAAAAGATTTACTTTTTATTAAAGTTCACCAGTCTTGTCATTAAACTGTCAGTAACAAATTTTATTTGTGGCCGATTGTTCACGCAATCAACAGCCGGTTTCTTTTGCGGGTTGTTTAAAAAAGCAACGGCAATATTCTGAACACATTCATCTGCATGAATCGCTGCATGAGATGCAGATGGAACATTAATAAACGTAGATTTTGATAACGTTCTCGCCGTGATCTCTCCAAAGAAAGGCGGACACACAGGATCATACTCGCCAGACAATATTAATACGGGCACATTACTTACTACAGGCTCAAATACTTTTTCCCCGGCACTATTTGGTTGCCATGCTTCGCAAACATCTCCTTCAAAATCGATATTGAATGAAGAAAAATCAGGATACTTTGCAAGCAGTGATGCTTTCGTATCTGCCTGTGTCCTTGGCTTTCCTTCATAACATAAGATTGCTTTGCTCTGTACCTCTGAAAACGTACCATGAGCATTAGGATCGTTAAATGCAACAACCCATTTTGAAAGTATGGAATCACTCCCCTTTCCAACCTCACTAATCGCCAATGGAACTAAAGGAATGGCATCAGGTTTTAACAGGGCAGTCCAAACGCTCCAGGCAAAGTCATCTCCGGTAAAGTCATATTCACTATTCTTGTTTTTTATTTTGACGGGGTTTTTATTCAAACGTGTTACAGCGTTTACAAAATCAGTTCTAATAGAAGGGAAATGCGAAAAAGCAACCGGGTCGGATGCTATTTTAGCTTCCAATACTTTAAAACAAGTATCAAACGGGCGAACAAAATCAAGCCATGGTGCATTTGGTGGATAAGGGGAATCCAGGATCATAGCGCTGATCGGCTTTCCATGATTACGTAACAGGTTTAGTGCAACTGTAGTGCCATAGGAAACACCATAAACGTTCCATTTTTTTATTTGTAAGGTTTGTCTTATCGCTTCGGCATCTTCTGAAAGTTGAAAGGAATTAAAGACCGAAACATCAATTCCGGTTGATAAAAGTTGTGAACGACATCGTTTATACAAAGCTGTTTTATAAGACTGCCTTGCCTGCAGCGAATTGTTATTTTTTGAAAATTCAGCCAGTGAATCCTGTAAGCCAGGGCATAAGGCCGGCTCTGAAAATCCGGTTCCTCTGTAATCAAAAAAAACAAGTGATTTGTTTTCTCTTATCAGTTTCCATGTTTTTGATTTTAAATAACGGGGCACATTTTCTAATGTGGCAATTCCCGGTCCGCCATGCAGGTACAACAATGGGTCGTCATTGGTTTTATTGATGGAAGGTGCTACCACTACAGATAAATAAAATTTACCGGCTGCCTTATTTGAAACATCCCGCACTACAGGAATTGAATAGCATGCAATCTTATTACTGTCTGCCCATAAGGAATCGATTCCTATTTGTGAACATGCACATTTAAAGTCCTTTTGCTGGGAGAAGGAACTTGCGATAGTAGCAAGAATGAAAAATAATAATAAAAGTGTTTTCAAGATGAATGATTAAAGAATTGCAGATCACAAAATTCAGTTTGCTTCCTGCTTATATTGTTTGTGAATTGCTATGAAGATACAAAAGATGTATTCTAATTCACTGAGGTCGGCTGAGGCCAGACCCCGGGCCGACGAAACAATCAATAAATCATCAGAACTTCTCTATACTGTTCATCCCCTTCTGTTAATACAACATCGAAGTTTTTCTGGTAAGAGGGCTTTTTTAGAACAGCCCATAGCACATACGTTCTTGTTAAAATATTTAATCTCGAAAGTTTACAGTCCACAATCGTATCAACCGTTAGCAGGGTTCCTGCATTTACAGGACCGCTTATAGAACTATAACTTGCCCCCGATGAGTCACTTGTTATAACTTCTAAAACTTCACCGCTGTTAAGAGAATTAGTAAACTGTACCTTGCGAACAAGCCGGTTAATTTTCTTAAACAGGTAAACCTTTTTTAAATCAACATTGGTGAGCCCGTATATTGGAAACCACTCAGGGTACATATTTTTATATTTTATAGTATCAGTTCCTGTCATCGAAATAGTGCCATCGTTGGATGATGAACTATAGCGAAACGTAAACGAACCATTACCGTCCGTTTTAATTGTTTTATCAAATCCCTTTACCACACCAAGCAGCGATCCAATGGATGATTGATAAAATGACAGTGTGTAATCTGCAACAGGAATGGGATTACTGCTGCTCTCCAATAGTTGCCCCTTTATAGTATAGGTGCCGGAACTGGTTAGTTTCTTACATCCGGTTGCTGATAACAACAACAGGAAAACGATGCTCTTTTTCATGTGCAGCAATTGAACAATTTATTTACCGGTTGCTGTAGGCACCAACCGGTAAGGAAATGACAAAACTAAAAGTTTACCATGTATTCTTTTACTCCATTAACAGGAGGCAGCAATGTATCTCTTCTTTCAATCGAAATACCATTGCCGTAAATCCCATACATTAAAAACGACTGGATGCCTCCGGCAGTTTTAAAAGTAACAGTTGTATCAATTTGACGGCCCCCTTCAATATTAATACCGTTTCCTATTCCATTGCCATAAGAATATCCAAAAGCAATAAACTTATAATTAGTAACGGTTGACGTTTTAATACGAACTTTCATAGTTGCCGGAAAAAAAAGATGAAAATTCTGAACGAAGGGAATATCAAAATTATTACTGTCTAAGTAAAAGTTGCGAACCTTGTAATGAGCGGGAGTTGGCCCGTAGATATATCCTTGTTTTGTTGCCTGAATATAGTAAAGAGACGAACCATACTTGAGCCCGGTACCATTAAACTTAAATTCATACTCGCCATTATTGTTACTGTAGGTCTTACCCAGGTAATATACTTCGTCCGGATCGGGAAGTGGCCATTGAATCTGACCTACGGTGAGTTTACCTAAGTAAAACCGAACCTCCACATTACTCAATCGCTTATTTGTTGGTGTGTCAGTTACAACACCTCGCAAAATAAAACAGTTGCCGCTACAATTAACTCCATCAAACATGGGTGTATTATCGGTAGCTTTTTTACAACTTACTATTAACACAAACAACGAAAAGTATAAGGTTAGTCTCATGAATTGCAAATCTGTGCCTTTTATAAAGTTAAAGCAATTAATTGTCTGTCTGCTCAGGTTTTAGGAAGTAGCCCCTACTTCTTAGCAACGTCTCTCCATGTAATTAGCTGCTGTTTTGCACAAATGCCTGAGGAGGACGTTGCGATTGACCTGTGTTTCGATTGTAGTACGCAACTTCCCCATTTAACGTAGTGCACATATTCATCTTTATCTATTGGGAGACGTTGCTGAGAATAAAGGAACTTGCGATAGTAGCAAGGATGAAAAATAAAAATAAAAGTGATTTCAAGATGAATGATTAAAGAATTGCAGATCACAAAATTCAGTTTGC
Source organism: Lacibacter sp. H375 (assembly GCF_037892425.1). NCBI lineage: Bacteria > Pseudomonadati > Bacteroidota > Chitinophagia > Chitinophagales > Chitinophagaceae > Lacibacter > Lacibacter aquaticus. The sequence goes on along the minus strand of NZ_JBBKTT010000001.1, from coordinate 3,833,370 downwards.
TTCCTGCTTATATTGTTTGTGAATTGCTATGAAGATACAAAAGATGTATTCTAACTCCCTGGGGTCGGCTGAGGCCAGACCCCGGGCAGACGAAAAGGCATCTTGTTACTCTGAGTGCTTCTGTATTTGTTTTTCAAGTTCGTCAATGATTTGGTCGGCTATTTTAATCATCTCTTCGATCTCCTCTCGTGTCAAATTCGTGCTGCTATGTACTATTTGATTTCTTATCAACAGCAATCGCTTCAAACTATCTGATTTTAAATTGTCCAAAAGTTTTTCAGACAAATAATTATGGATATAATTAAATGATCTTGCCTTGTTATCGGAAATGCCATCTTTTAACATCAATTCGGTTCCAAGTTTTTCAATTGTCTGCCACCTGCGTACGATTTCAAATTCGGAATTGTCTTTTTCAACGACCGTATTATCCTTAATCAACTCCACTTTTCGCTTAAATGCTAGTTGAGAATAGAAGTATGAGGCTATTGAAACCAATATGCCTAAAGCTGCGATTAGTAGCCCAACGTCTTTTGTAGTGTCAAATTGTTTATTTTGATACAAGTAAAATAATATACCTAACATAGAATATAACGCACCCGCCATTGACAATGTTAAAACCATCCGCCTTTTCCTTGACTCTTGTTTATTCAAATCTGCCTTTTTATAAAGAATTTCTTCCTTTGCCTCTATTATGTCTCTAAGTGAAATTTCTTTATCGGCTGTGTTCTTTTGACTCGCATTTTGATATGCCCTTTCGAGTATCATTTCGACAACTTCGTTAGAAGTTTCATCAAGAGCAACTCTAGCTGACTCTGTAAGTTTATTGTAAACTGTTTTATCCATTGTTCTCTTGATTAAAAGTTAGGTAAACAAATGTCCCAACAGCAATAAAGGACATAATAATGAACCAAATAACATGATTTGTATCCTTAAATTTCTCGGTATCAAGTAAGCTTCCAGCAACTAATGACGAGCCGAATGCTATAATCTGGATTATTTTTGATTTCCAACTTTTTTTTCTAGCTACAATCATTCTGGGTTGCGTGGCTGCCTCTTTTACATTTGATTGAGTAACTTCTGAATTTGTTTCAGGTAACCGTCGACTTGCTTCAATGCGTCCTGCTTCATCGACAATTTCTTCAGCAATTCTCGAAGATTGTTTTTGCAATTCAGTTTTTGCATCTTGGCTAAAGTTTTGGACTTTCTCGTCCGCTATGTCAAATTCTATTCTCATTCATTTTTCACTTAATAGTTGTTTGAAATAATTCATGCATATTGTTCATTTCCATCATACCAATTTTCTTTCCCTGTGATATGTAAATTGTAGCCCATTTTATTAATTTTTAATTGTTGGAGTTTCCTTTATGCGTTTTAGTTAAGGAACTTCTTTTTTGATTGGTTCATAAAGAACACCGTCGACCTGAGGCTTAAAAACGCCTTTTCTAATTAATTCATAAATATATCTACTAACTACACTTGCTGCCAATCCTAGCTTTTCTGCAACTTCTTTATGTGTTCCTTTTGGCCATGGCTGTTGTGGAAGGATTTCTCTAACTTTTTCCAATATAGTTTCATCGATTTCGATTCTATCAGGGGGAGTTTGCTTTTCCCCAGTATCATTTTTTTGAACGAAAGAGACCTTCGGAATGTTATGTATTGTATAACCTTTAATTGTCCTAATGATTTGACTAGATTCCTTACAATTATTGCAAATATTCTGAGTCCTAGAATTTAGAAAATTGCTTAATTCGCATTTGATTTCCAATTTACAGGTTGGACAGTTATATATTTCTTGCTTTTTTATTTCTGGCTCTAATTTAAAACCATCTAACTCATTCCAAGTAGCAGACAATTTGGACGAACAATTTTTGCAACTGATATACTTAAAGCTTGTTTGTGAAGGCCGCTGCTTATAAACTACAGATACGTTACATTTGGGACAATGTTTTTTTACGTCTTCTTTTCTTGCTCTGGCTGGTGTCCTTGAAGTTCTTACAAATGTGCCGCTTACACTGTTCAAAGTAATGTTTAAGTCTTTTCTAAGGTCGGTAATTTGCTTGCTTAAATTTTGAACATCATGCAAATTCTGATTTTGTTCGATTGGTTTGGCTTTTATAACCGATTCAACTCTTTCAACTAACTGCTTTAAATCGTTTTCCCGAGCTTGTTGCTCTTCCATTTTTTCGTCAAGCTCTTCTCCAATAACCCCCTTCCAATCACTTAAATATGTATCATTTACAGATTTTAAAGTGTTAATTATATGAATAGCACTTTCTATTCTTTCATAGCTTGAAAGATAAAGTTCCTCAGTATTTAAATCTTCATCATCATCTTCTAATTCTTGTTGTAAATAGACTGAGAGCTTTGCTAATTCGTTAGATAGATTATTTACTTTTTCAGCTGCATTTAAAGCATATGTCCGAAGATTTGAAAGATGCTGCTCTTTCACTTCTTCAATTGCTTGCTTGTGTGAACGATCTGCAAAATATTTTGAAACAACCCAAGATGCTATAAATGATAATATAGTTAGTACTATCCCTAACAAAGTTGTTTCTTTAGGTGTTAAATCTGTGAGTGCAACACTCAGCAAACAAGCAATAATACTTAATGATAGTATTATTAGTAGGGTATTAAAAAGCTTTGTATTCATATGAAGCTAATTTAGAATTGCGCTTAACACATATATTTAAGATAAGTGTTATTGATATTTGAATAATCGGTGCTTTATTTTTTATTGTTGTTAATACAATATTCTTCATTCATTATTCAAGTACAAACATTTCAAAATGCTTGTACTCAGGCGATGCTGTAATACATTTACATAAATAACTTTCCTGGAATATCCCGGCACATAATCTCTGTTCTTCTCCTGCGCAGCAATCAAAATAAAATTGTCCGGGGTAAAGCGTGGAGTTTGGGTTAGCTCTGGCTGTTCCGGTGTTCACGGTTGCAGGTTCACTTGCTGGCGCAACTCTAAAGTAAGGCAAAATACTTATATGGGGAAAAGTTCATGGTTCATAGATCATGGTTCATGGGAGAGCAGTCAACGGTCAACGGTCGATAGTCTACCACAGGTTGCGAGTATGCAGGATTAAAGAGAAGAAAAAGGCCCTTTGTTGTACCATACAAAGCCCTATGCTATACCATACAAGCCCCTTTGTTGTACTATACACAGCGCTTTGCTATACCATACAAAGCCCTTCGGTAAACTATGAAAAGCCCTTCTCACATGTATGAAAAGCCCTTTTGTAAACTATCCGAAGCCCTTCGGTAAACTGTGAAAGGCCCTTCTCACATGTATGAAAAGCCCTTTGGTAAACTATCCAAAGCCCTTCGGTAAACTATGAAAAGTCCTTCTCGCATGTATGAAAAGACCTTTTCTAATGTATCCCAAGGCCTTTTAAGCAACCGGGGTCGGCTAGGGCCGGCGGCATTCGAGAGGACGTTGATGTTTTTTGTCATTCCGACGCAGGAGGAATCTGTCTATCGCTTGCACTACAACCCAACAGATCCCTCGTTCCTCGGGATGACAACTATATTGCAACTGCAGTACAGTTATTTGGCAGCGTAGTTCGTACTGAATTCATATTTCCCCGAACCAACTTTCACAACCACATATTCTTTCTCCTTACCTACAACTTGTAAATCTTTTACTAACGCCAGCGGCTGACCGCTTTCCAACACATCAGTTGCAGCAGCTGCAGGAATATAAATAGTAGCAGTTGTATTGGCTGGCACTTCTGCACGCAGCATCAGTTTACCATTCTCTATTTTCCAGCCACTGCTGAGTGTACCGTATTGTGTTTGGTAGCTGGCAGATGCATGGGTGAACTTTCCACCCACATGCGGTTGTATACGGATCTTCTTATAACCGATACCATCTTTGTCGATATCCAAACCAACCATTACACGATACATCCAGTCGCCGATGGCACCGTATGCATAATGGTTAAAGGAGTTCATGGTGATGGCCTGGAAATCGCCGTTGGTGCGGATACCATCCCAACGTTCCCAAATAGTAGTAGCGCCTTTTGTTACAGGATACAACCACGATGGATAAGTTTTTTGCAGCAACAAGGTATACGCCACATCGCTGTAACCATAACGACTCAACACATGACACAAATAAGGCGTGCCCAAAAATCCGGTGGTTAAATGATTGCCGTATTGTTTGATGTTGTTCACCAAACGATCGGCCGCCTGCTGACGTAATTCTTCCGGAAACAGATCGAACTGCAGTGCCAGCACATACGATGTTTGTGTGTTGCTCATGGTGGCACCATTGGGCGTGGTGTATTCTTTTAAGAAAGCGGTTTTTATTTTTTGCAGTAACGCCGTGTAGGCGGCCACATCATCGGCCTTACCTAATTCTTTTGCTGCATTAATAAGCAGTTGCGTGGAGTATGCATAAAAGCATTGTGCAATCAAGTATTTATTGGTGATGGCTGCGTTACCATCATTATCATCGGCCATGGTGTAAAACAACCAATCGCCAAAGTGACCGCCTTTATTCCACAGATCATTTGTGCTTTGGCTTTGCATATAACCCACCCATGCTTTCATACTGCTGTACTGGTTTTCTAAAATGCGTTTATCGCCATACACCAGGTACATTTCCCAAGGGATGATCGTTGAAACATCAGACCAGCCTGCACTCGCTCCTTCTTCGCCCAATACATTCGGAATAACATGCGGCACACTGCCGGTCTTCATTTGATCGGCCGCTACATCTTTCATCCATTTGGTAAAGAAATTATTTACACCACGTAAGAAAGTGGCGGTGCGGAAGAAAGCCTGTGCATCACCTGTCCAGCCCATACGTTCATCACGCTGCGGACAATCGGTTGGCACGTCTAAAAAATTTCCTCTTAATCCCCATTCAATATTATGCTGCAGTTGATTGATGAGTGTATCGGATGAAGTGAAGCTGCCTGTTTTTTGCATATCAGAATACAACGCAACGGCGGTGAAATTTTGCGGCTGCAGTTCAGTTGCAATACCTTCTACTTTTATATAACGGAAACCAAAGAAGGTGAAATGCGGTTCAAAGATTTCTTCGCCGTTTCCTTTTAATATATAAACAGCCTGTGCTTTTGCACTACGCAGATTCTCGGTATAAAAATTTCCGTTCTTGTCTAACACTTCTGCATGCGATAGTTTGATGGTATCGCCTGCTTTGCCCTTTACTTTTACCTGTACCCAACCCACAAGGTTTTGTCCGAAGTCGATCACCTTTTCTTTTTTGGGTGTGGTGATGACTTTCAGTGTTGCAAAGGTTTCATGTTTTTTAATGGGCTCGTTATAGGTGGCGATCAAAATATCTTTTGATGCGTTGGATGTTTTTACTGCTGTCCAGTTCTTATCATCATAGCCTGCAACTGTCCAACCAATTTTTTCTTTTGTTGCATCCACCACTTCACCTTGATAAATACCATTTGAGCGGATGGCACCTGTTGATGATTTCCAGCTTGCATCAGAAGCAATGGTTGCCGTTGTTCCGTCGGTATAAATGATGTCGAGCTGAAGCAACAGTGCAATATCTTTTCCGAAAATGTTTCTGCGGTGATCGAAAGAGAAGTTACCACGATACCAACCATCGCCCAATGTAACAGCAATAGCGTTGGCTCCATCTTTCAACAGGTTGGTTACATCGTATGCCTGGTATTGCAGGCGTTTGTTATAACTCGTCCAGCCGGGAGTGAGATAAGCATCACCAACACGTTTGCCATTGATCTGTGCTTCGTATAAACCATGTGCAGTAATATAGGCTGTTGCTGATTTTATTTTTTTACCGCTGTTGAATTCTTTGCGCATTAATGGTGCTGCAAATTCTTTGTCTTCGGTATAGCCGGGTTCGATCCATTGTGCTTTCCAGTCTGATGGTTTTAATAAACCCATTTGCCATGATGCAACTGTGCTCCATGCTGATGCGGTTCCTTTGTTATCATACACACGCACCTGCCAGTAATATTTTTTGCCCGACTGCAAGGCAATGCCTTTGTACGGCACATGAATCGATTGATCGGATGTGATCTTACCGCTCTTCCAAATGCCTTCGCCTTTTACTAAAGCTGCAGCTTCTACACCTACTCTTATTTCGTAAGCTGATTGCATCACATTGCGTTGATTGGAACTTAACTGCCAGCTGAAGTATGGTTGCAGTACATCAAGCCCGATGGGATTGGTTAGGTTTTCAGTTTTTAGATGATCAACTTTTACCTGTGCGAATACAGATAAGACGATGCATTGAAAAGCAAGAAGGAGCAAGCTTATTTTTCTCATATCAATTGAGTTTACTTAATAGTTCTAAATATATTTATTCAACAACTTCAACACTGTTAATCGAAATATAATGGCCGAACGTCTGCCCGTGGTCAGGCCCAAGCCGAAGCCGGGAACAAGAATTACAACGGTTATTCCCTTACCCCAGAATCGCTTCAATTTTCGCCAATTCATTCTTGCTAAAGGAAAGATTATTTAAACAGGCAACAGAGTCAAGCAACTGTGCACTACTGCTTGCACCAATCAACACCGATGTTACACGTTCATCTTTTAATAACCAGGCCAATGCCATTTGTGCCAGCGTTTGATTGCGTGTTGTGGCAATAGCATTCAACGATTGTATTTTTGCCAGTACAGTTTCAGTAATCTGTTCCTGTTTCAACGATCCTCCTCTTACTGCTCTTGATCCTTCGGGAATGCCATGGAGATATTTATTCGTTAACAACCCTTGCGCCAATGGTGAGAAGGGAATACAACCCACACCGTTAGCTTCCAATACATTCAGCAATCCATCTGTTTCCACCCAACGCTCAAACATGTGATACTTTGGTTGATGAATTAAGCAAGGCGTTCCTAATTCTTTTAACAACGCAAATGCTTTTGCAGCATCTGCACTTCTGTAGTTGGAAAGACCAACATACAATGCTTTGCCCTGGCGAACAATCAAATCCAATGCTGTCATTGTTTCTTCTAACGGCGTGTCAGGATCGGGACGATGATGATAAAATATATCAACATAATCGAGTTGCATGCGTTTTAAACTTTGATCAAGACTTGCAACAAGATATTTCTTTGATCCCCAGTCGCCATAAGGGCCATCCCACATGGTATAGCCGGCTTTGGTGGAGATGATCATTTCATCACGATGATCAGCAAAATCTTCTTTGAGTATTCTGCCGAAATTTGTTTCTGCACTGCCGGGTGTTGGGCCGTAATTATTTGCAAGATCGAAATGTGTAATGCCACAATCGAAAGCTGTGTGTAATGTTTTGCGATAAATTGTTTCATCATTCACATCACCGAAGTTTTGCCAAAGACCCAATGATAAAGCCGATAACTGTATACCGCTCTTGCCGCAACGGCGATATTGCATTTGCTGATAACGTTGTTCGTTTGCTGAGTAAGACATAGCTTAAAATTATTTCAGCTTGAAAGTTAAGGCTTCATCCCTATCGAATATTAAACAACCCGATTATTTATCATTCACATTCTATTCCGTCAGACGAGGGCGTCAGACGGAGCCACTTATCACTTCAACGCCGTTATTGTTACAGGCCCAAGTAAACCTGATGACAATGGCTTCCAATCTGCCGCAGTGAATATGCCTTTCTTTGCATTCTCCGGTTTACGTGCAGGCATGTTGGTGTTGTAAAATATTTTCCACGGAAGATTATTCTTATCCATATAAGTAATCCGGTTGGCCATTAAGTTGGCAACAATAATCTCCAGTTTATTATTGGCTTGCATGCCAGATGCAGGAATCACACATTGAAAAACCGGTCCGATGACTGTTGCGATCTTTTTGCCGTTGAGGATTACTTCGGCTGTTTCATCTACAGTACCAAGATTGAGCAACCATGACCCAGCATTACCCGTTGGTTTTGCAAAGGAGATCGTATACTTTGCTGTACCGGAAAAATTCTTTGCATCATCGCCGCCGAGTTCTGTCCATGATTTTAATGTGGTAGTTTTAATAGCAACAGGAATGGTTGGGCCACCATCGAGGAAGTTGATCGTCCACTCTCCTTTTATTTCCTGTGGATGAGTAATGCTTTCTTTGTAAGGAAATGCATCACCTGTTTTCTTTGTTGTATACGATTGTATAATGATGGATTCATACGATTGTAATTGCAACAATACTTCAACGGCACCTTTGCTATTTTTGCGCCACAATGCCAAACCTTTTTTGTTATTCATTGCATCGAACAATGCAACAGATGCAGCATTGGTATTTAGTTCGATCCATTCTTCAAAAGGTTTGTCTGTTCGGTTGTTGATGAGCCACATGGTGCCTTCTGCATTTTTTCTGCGAAGAACAGACAATCCTTTTTCGGTATAGCTTTCTTTTCTTGCTTTGGCCGCCAGCAACAACACATCCAGATCATCGCTGATCATGAACGCACCTTTGCCCACAATTGCTTTCTGCAGGTTATCTGATTTTGAAAATTTCAACTGACTGATGAGTTGCTGAAATGTTTTTCTTCTTGCATCTAACTGGTTAAAGCCGGGTACATCATTCGGCAGATTTTTATAAACTAATATCGTTGCACCTTGTTGTGCAAGTTTCAACAATTGCTGAAATGCTTTTTCAGTGATGAGCTTGTTTGCAGGTAACATAATGGTGCGATACACATTTCCACTGCTGATGATATTCTTACCGCTGTTGGTAAACTTCTGCAACTGTCGTTCGCTGAAGAAATCAAAACTATAGCCTTTTTCCACCATCCATTTTGATACATGTTCAAAATCTGTATTCACAAAATTCCGTTCCATGCCATCGAAATGCTGCAACAACACATTGCCGGGTTCTGCATAACGATCTACAATTGGATAATACAGTAACACATCGTTATCGGGTTTGCCTTTTTGTAAAAAGCTTTGTGTGCGAGTTATGTAAGAATTCAATGCATGAAAATGGTTCCACTGCGGATTGGTTGGTTGAAAATGAACCGCAGCATAAAATAACCAGCCGGGCCATTTCGCTTCCTTCGGCGAATACTCTGTACCGTGATAAAATATATGATTCACACCGCCAAGGAAATACAAATCGATAATCTTCTTTACATCAGCCCAGCTTGATAAGAAATGTTCATTCAGCCATGTAGCTGATTCAGACGATACCAATTGCTTGCCCGATACATTCGCAGCTGAGGTTGCAAACTTGAAACGAAGAATATCTGTTCCTTCTGTCTCCGGAATATCAACAACACTGTATAAGTCTAATGTATTTGCAGGCGAACCATGCGATTGATTGCGCAGCATCTTTCCTTTTGTTCCTGCCCATTTTTTCCATGTCATGGTAAAATGTTCCAGCAAGAGTTCATCAATCACCGAACGGTAATCATAGATCACACGACTGTTATTCTCGGGTGTATCTTTTCCAAACAATGCAGGTAATTGAGTTTTCAGATCATAACCTTTTCGCTTTTTAAATTCAGCAAAGAAAGTTGGTGTCCAGTTGCTTTGTCCTCTTGCATCATCCACTTCATATGAATCGTTGAAGAAAGAACGCAGGTAAGAAATATCATAACCTTTAAACGAAGCGTCAAACTTTTTGAAATAGTTGGTGGCTGCATTTAACGAAAAATGATCGATGGCATAACCTTCACCACCGGGTGCTGCACGTTCAACCATCTTGCCATGCAAGCCTTGGAATAATGCATACAAGGTCCAGTTACCGGTTGGAGCAGTCCAGTTTAATTTTCCGTTTGCTTCTACTTTTGTTGTGAGATCGATCGATTCATTATTATCAGAATAAGCGATCAATGTTTGCAAAGGCAGTTTGCCGGGATATTGAATCTGATCCAATGCCAATGCCTGCAGATTTTTATTTGTCCAGACAGGTTTCAACACCTGGTCGAATGTTGCAGGTTTGTTATTGGCTGTGCGAATAAAGCCTTCCTGTTTGTATTCAACAGCTTCACTTAATTGTTCGCTACCATTAATTTTATATGTTTTATAGAAAATACTTTTGCTCGCATCATCCTCTTTTACCCATGGTCCGCCGAAAGGCCAACCGGTTCCGTTTGCCAAATCAACACCAAGACCCAAACGTTTTGATTCATTTAATGTAAACGAAAACATCTGCATCCATTTCGGCGAAAGAAAATCGATGAATTGTTTTTCAGTTCCTTCTACTCCGTAGATAGGTGTTAACTCCACACCACCTAACCCAGCTTGCTGGTATTGCTGTAAGTTCCATGTAAGATCGGCTTTGTTTACTGCGCTACCCTCCCACCACCAACGTGTCCATGGTTTGGTAACATTGGTTACAGATGGCCAGTTTAATTGTGCCTGTGCAATGATGATCGAACAACTAAAAGAAAGGAGCGTGATTAATTTTTTCATTCGTATGTTGATAAGCTGATGTTTATTTTGATTCGTTGATCTCTACGGCATAGACGTTTTCGATGCCTTCAAAGTTAGCTCTGAAGATGACCCATTTCCCATCCGGACTGAAGTGCACATTTGGTTCAAGACGATAGTTATGATGTTTCATATTCACCAAACGTGTTGACACAAATTTATCTCCTTCAGGTTTGAATAAATAGATCCACATCCCATCTTTTGCTCTTGCTACCTGTCCTGAATTACCACCATCACCACAAAACAATGTATTATCCTTGTTGCTGTTGAAATGAATGCTCCATTCATCACGCTGCAACTCGTATTTTGTTTTTTGTCCCGTGTTTACATTGTGACCTTCCACATAAAACTTTGTGCTGCGTGGTTGTTGCAGATCGTACCAGATCGTTTTACCATCAACACTGGGCCACTCATGTCCTGCAATTTCCATATCCATGATACGCTTGTGAATCTGTGTGATCTTCTTTGTCTTTACATCAATGGTCCAGATGCGGTTTACTTTATGCCAGGGCCCTTCATGACAAAACATTAATAAGTTCGGATCAGTGGTTGAGAACTGCACATGATTGAGCCATGCACTATCGCTGTGTACTTTGTCTAATTCTTTCGTCTTTACATTGATGGTGAACAACGTGCGTGGCAGCTTTGCTTCGTAAATGATATCGAAGTAGCTGGATTTGTTGGGATATTTTTTAAAGAGTTCTTTTTCTTCATCACTTGATTTTGCACCACCCAACAATGTACCATCAGCATTGATCGCCGTAACTGTTCCTTTAAAATCGTCAGGAAAAACAAATACCTGTTTTACTTCTTTTGTTTTTGCATTTACACAAAACACAGTATCTCTTATCTGGTAATAAACGATTCCTTTTTTATTATCAACGATCTCTCCGTTCATCGGCAGGCGATGATTAGTTAGTTGTTCGCTCTTTAATGTTTTGAGATCAAGTAAATGAATCTGGCGGTTACCGGATACAACAGTGGAGATTTCCTGTTTGCGTACACTGTCAACGTTGTTTTTGTTGCTGCTGTAAAACACCATCGAATTACCAATGAAGGGGTTGTTGTGAAAGTAGAAGCTGAGATTGCTTCTGCCGTCCATTCTTGTTAATTTGACTATGCGATGTTTGGTGTCTTTATCGATCCATTCGTCCGGCATTTTCTTACCACCGGTTTCGAGGACTTCCTGAGCATGCAGGGACAATACAGTAGCGAACAGCAAAGCAACCGTTGAGAAGATTTTCATTTATACAGCTTTTAAACAGCCTATAAAGTAAAGACTTAAAAGCAGGACGGTTATCCTGTACAGTCCTGCTATTTTTCCGCCTGTTTCAGCGCTCGGTAGCGCTTGCGCACATCGGGGAAAAAGATAAAATTGAAATAGAGAAAATTTACGACTATGATAACGTAAGCTACGTTGAATGGCAGTCTTGAGCGAAACCTGACCATGGTACACTCCAGCGCAATGATGGTGAGTGCCAGTGTAAACAATTTCGGATTAATGACTTTTCTCATAAGAATTTGGAGTATGTAAGAGCTGCAATATACTTATTCAATTGCATCCGTCTTTAAAATTCAAACCACAACCTCCCGCTTATTCTGCCTGAAACAGGATCATTCTTCTGACTTTGCGGCCCCATTGTATTCGCTGCCCGGAATTTTGTACCTATTGGCGCAATTGCGTTTAAGAATCCAAAATTACCCTCAGGGAACGGCGGGTTCACATGCGGAATAAATGTGGTTGATGCTTTCCCTGGTTTCAGCATTTGAACAAACAGATCTTCTTTATCAGTATAAACAGTGAAAGATGTTGCTGCTGTTTCAACAGTTACCCAATACACATTTCCATGATAACCTGAAAATTCCGGATAGCTGATCACTTCACCTGTTATAGCTTTATTGTATTTCTTCTGCCACACATTTAGCGGTGCTCCTTTTAACCGATTCTTCCAGACACGGTATGGGCCTGCACCCAACCATTTCATTCCTTTCAGTTTTGTTTCATCAACATTGAATGTGATACCGTAAAAATCAGCAACAGTTGATTGCGTGTAACTGTATTCAAGTTTAGCAGGTAAACCGCTTGTGAATATCCATTTCACATTAAGCGAAGCATCACCTCCATATTCAGCTTCCACAACATAGGTATTGCTGCCTTGTTTAGCATGTGTAAACTTTTGCAGTGTTTGCTTTCCGTCGGCAATAACAGGGCCATTACCAAAAGGGATTGGTTGTTGATTTTTTTCGACGGTAGTTAAATAACCTGTTGTTGTATCAAACCTGTAGCTGATGCCATCGCAAAGAATTGAAATTGTTTTTCCTTCGGTTGATTCTTTTATTGCAGTTACCGGTTTCTTAGTAGCGGCTAAATTTATTTTTGCAATAGCTGCCGGTTGTTGAATGGGCCATGTCCATGTATATAATTCACGACCGTATTGATCTGTTGCAGTAAATGATAGTGCATCTGCATTCATCCAGTTGGCAGGCAGTGCTATTTGAACTGTTCCTGTTTCTCCCGGGGCCAATGCAACAGATGTTTTGCCGGATTGAATAATTGTACGGCCGGTCTTCTTCTCTTTTGCCAATGGAAACTTTACTAGTTGCCAGCTGAATTTACATGCAGATAGATTGGTATAGATATAATTATTTTCAACCGAAAGTGCTCCTGTAAAGTTTTTATCGAGCGTTGGCTTTGTAACCTGCACAGGGCTCCATATTTCTTTGATGGTATAAAAGCTTCCTTCTTTTTCATGATGCGGCCCCACAATACCGTCAGGTGCATGGTTGCCATCGGTATCTAAACTATCCTTCAAATCTTTCCGTACAACAGCTTCATCTGCTAACACCCATAAGAAACCGCCTGCATGCCGTGGATTTTTGCGAAAGAGTTTCCAGTAATCATCCAGTCCTGCACCGTGTCCACCATCATACAAACCATGGATCATTTCTGTATGTAACAACACATCTCCCTTATCAAAAGCTTTTTCTACATAACTGTAATCTGGATAGTGTTTGGTATCAACGTTATTGAAATTATTCCATGGGTGCAATACAACCCGTTGCTGCGGATCGTACAATGCATAATCATCATCGAGGTCAGTGTTCCATCCGCCTTCGTTACCATTATCCCAAAATAAAATAGAAGGATGATTGACATCTCTTATCACTAACTCCTTCACCAGTTTTTCGCCAACCGGAGTTCCATATTTATTCTGCCAGCCTGTTAGTTCATCCAATACAAACAAGCCCAATGAATCGCACAGGTCCAAAAACTCAGGATCGGGTGGATAGTGCGACATACGAACAGAATTCATATTCATATCCTTGATCAATTCAATATCCTTCAAATGAATCTTGCGGCTTAGTGTTCTTCCGCTCTCCGGCCAGATGCTGTGACGGTTAACACCTTTCATCATGATCTTAACTCCATTGACATAGATGCCATCTCCTTTCCTTACTTCTACTGTTCTGAAACCAAAACGCTCATGATACACATGTACGACTTTCCCGTTACGACGAATGCTTACTTCTAGTTTATACAAGTTTGGAAATTCAGCATTCCATTGTTTGGGATTGGTAAAACTGTTTTGCAACTGAATTCTATCAGTGGTATTTGTTACAGTTGCAGTGAATGGTTTTCCAAATGCAACACCTTTCAATGTTTTTACCTGTGCAGTTATTTCATCCCCTTCTTTTGTTTGTTCAGCATATACATCCATTGTAAACTTTCCATCTGCTTTTGCATCAATCGCTACACGTTGAATAAAAGAAGCCGGCAGAATCTTTAAATACACCGGTCGATAAATACCACCAAAGACCCAGAAATCACCTTCACGTTCTGCATTGTTCACTGTTTTGTCTGCACTTACTTTACTAACTGTTACTTCCAATAAATTCTCAACGCCAGGTTTAATATACTTTGTGATGTTATATTGAAAACGATAAAAACCTCCCTGGTGTATTGGCCCAACCAATTGCCCGTTCACTTTCACTTCTGCATCAGTCATCACTCCTTCAAATACAATTTCGATCTGTTTATTGGCCCATGATTTATCTGCTACAAAGCGATGTTTGTATAAGCCCTGCTCCGTACTTTTCTTTTTGGCATTGCCTTTTTCATCATGCCCGTAATTATATGCACCAAAGCTTTGCAGTTCCCAATTCGAAGGAACAGGTATGGTTGTCCATTTTCCGCTGTTCATGCCGCTTGTACAAAAGAATTCCCAGTTGACAGTCTTGTCTTTGTCTATACCTGAGAGATAACGGATCTCTGTCTGTTGTGCATACAACGCTCCCGCTTCTAACAGTAAGCAGCTTATTACAACTACCAGTTGCCAAATTTTTACTCTCATTTATATGTTCTTTTTAACCATTCTTCTGGTACAGCAATAATACAAATGTTCATTGATCTTCCATCAGCAGATAACATCGCTGACTGTATCTGAATTTTTGTTCCATCAGGACTCATCGTTGGATGCGGATGATCACCTGCAGTTGTTTTATGACCTGTTGATAGTAACATCATTTCATTTGTATGTCGATCGATGAGATAAATGTTTCTTGTAAAATCATCACCCACTGCCCAACGTCCATCGGGTGAGCCACTCACATGCCACAAACCACTACCGCTTTTTGTTTGTCCTGCAATATAAGTTTCTCTTGTGCGAAGATTTACAATCGCCAGACCGGTTGGTTTTTCTCTTGTACCACTTGGTCCCCATGCAGGATCCTGCCCGGGATTAGCACCTCCAACAGCTGTACCTGTTGTATCAACGCCACTTATCTTACGGTGACCCATGATCGCTATTGCAACTTCATCTTTACCAATCACGGCTTCATGAGTTACCCATTCATATTCTGATTCAGGGTAAAGAGGACGAAGACCAGTTCCATCACGCATCACCGTCCATGTACGCTGCGGTGATTTGCCGCCCGTTTCCCAACAGAACACAATTTCACCGGGCATCCACGGATTGGTTTGTATATGCCCGATCTGAAACGGAACAGACACAACATATTTTATTTCGCCTGTAAATACATTCATTGCTGCAATACCATTTGGCCCTGCACCCATGTTACGTGGCCCGAAATTATCCGCAGGTTTTGTTCCTGCTGCTAAATGTTTTGCTGCTGCATTTTTACCAACACGGAAATAAGCCCACTCTTCATCACCATCCAATGCCATATCGCCACCACCTTCGAGTTCTAACGGAATTGTTCCGCAGATGCGTTGATATTCACTGGCTGCTTTCATCTTACCAGCTTTGCTATCAGCAAATACTTTTGCCAGGTCAACTTCAACGATTTGTAATGGAACAGGATTTCTTCTGCGTGCTGTATCGCCGGGTGTTCTTCTTGCAGTATCCCGTTGTGATGAACGCATAAAATATAACTTCATGCTTTTGCGAGCCACATTCAACATACCCGTGTAACCGCCTTCGGTTACCTGCACGATGTCGCCTGTTTTTTCATTCACAGCCAGGGCTTCGTTTCTTGCACGGTTACTTCGGAAAATAAGCCACTCGCCATCACTCGTCCATTGATTGTGCGTTTGATAAATTTTTGAATCACCTGCAGGAGTACTTGTTAAGAACAACAGTTTTGTTCCTGTAACAGGATCAATCACTTCTTTTCGCTCAGATGGAAAACGTTTGCCGATCTGTGCCGATGCAAACGTTGACACACATACTATTGCAATAATAAAAATCTGTTTCATTTTGATTCGTTTAAATACTTTACCAATCTAACTTCAACAAGCTTACGCCTTGTTGCGGTAATGAAATTGTGATGTTCAGTATTCCATTTGTAACTTTTAGTTTTTTTTCTGCACCGAATGTTTTTAATTGTCCGGCTTTTTCTAATGTCGCAATCTGTTCCTTTGTCGGGTTTTGCGGCGAACCCATTTTCTTCCACACTTCGTAGCTATTGCTGTGTTCATCATCAATACGATATTCTGTAACTGTTACAGTTGCAGCTGTTATTCCGTTGATGTTTACTGCAACTGGTAATGCCGCATTTTTTACATCATCATCATGATAATTCCACAACATCACCGTAGCAGAACGTTTATCCTTTGCTGCCAATCCACCTACATCATTATATTTTCTTCTTACACTGGAGTCAACCATTGTTTTCAAGTCATACATCTGGTTGCCTTGCACCAATACACGTTTTCCTTTCATCAGTCCAAACATGCGAAACACATTCAGCACCGGTTTATCTACACCGTTGGTTGCAAGATCACGAAAGCCATAGAACCAGGGCTGATCTTCAAATTCAAATGCCCATGATACAGCACCGAGAAAATTTACGTTGAACGAATCGGCCAGTAAATATTTGCGTGCAAAAGAAGCAGCCGTATAACTGGAGAACATCGTGCCGTTACGATATGCATTCTCAGGATTGGTATGCATACCACAAGCTGCACAACCTTCAGGATCAGATTCACCAATGATAACGGGAAGATTTTTTAACTGCGGATAGGATGCAACAAATTTGAACCCTGCATTAATATCTCTCAGTTGTGTTCCCATATTCATTTGCACATGACCATTGACAACACGAGGTGATCCTTTTGCATGAAACAATATGGCATCAACAGGTGAACCGATTTTCTTTGTTACATAATTCGTATCGCTGTAACAATGTTTTACAAATGCATGTAACCATTCCTGTGCACCTTTGCTCGCAGTGCCTGCAATATTGATACCGCCGATCTTTGCAGTGGGCAATGCACGCTTTACCGCATCTGCTGTATAATCGTATAGTTTAAAGAATTCATCTTTTGTTCCCTTCCAGTAACCGTTTGGTTCATTCCATAATTCCCAATACCAGCTCTCTACTTCTTTCTTACCGTAACGATCCACACTGTGCTTTACCCATTGAAAAACCAACTCGGCCCATTTGTTATAATCTTTTGGTGGATATGCCCAACCTGTAATGATCTTAAAATAAGGATCCCCGGGTTTCCAATCATGTTTGTATGGTTGCGGATTGGTTGATAATGCCTCGGGCATAAAACCGATCTGTGCCAATGGTTTCATTCCTCGTTGAACATACGTATCAAAAATACTGTCGATGATCTTCCAGTTATAGATGGGATTACCGTTTGCATCTTCTGTATAAGCATTAGTGCTACCCCATTTCAATGCAGGTGTGCCATCACCAGTAACCAATAAACTATGCGCCCGTACATACACAGGAACAGGACTGAGCTTTGCAATCTCTGTGAGCAACTTCTTCCCGTCCTTCATATAAGTATAGTTCGGTTCATCATAGCCAAACCATGCCCAAACGGGTTTCATATCACCAGTTTCTTTTTTCAAGTCAACTTTGATGGTTGCAGTTTGTGCGAATGCTTCAGAACATAGGAGAAGTGCAAGCAGTAATCGTTTCATAAGTTTTATTTTAGTTGATCTTAATTTCCATCCGGTTTTGTCGCCGTAACAAACGAACTCATGGGCCAATAAAATTTATCAAATGCCAATGGCTTTGCAGGATCGTATGCAGGAATATCTGAACATAATAGTTTCGCTAATGGCAGCTTCTGATCTTTTATACTTTGCACAATACACTTCGCAAGTTCATATGCACCATAAGGATTGAAATGTGTATTGTCTTCCAGCTTTGTAGTTTGTCCGGGGAAAGTGTTAGCTGGATAATGTACAAATGCTTTAATGGACTTTTCCGGCCCCCATGCTTCATACAATACTTTACTCATTGCATTCAAATCAATGACAGCAACATTTTCTTCTTTTCCGGTTAACCGAACTGCATCTGGATATTCTTCCAATGTATTTACAATATGCCCTGTTGAATCAAACCTCCTACGATGCATGGAAGTTACAAGAACAGGTATGCCGCCTCTCCTGCGTACTTCGGTGATATATTGATGTAGCCTTTTTTTATAAGAAGTAAAAGGCCCGATGCCCTCTCCTTTTTGTTTCATATCGTTATGACCAAACTCAATGAACAAATAATCACCGGGTTTCATAACACTCAATATTTTTTCCAAACGTTTTGCACTCATGAATGAGTTCAATGCTTCACCACTCTCTGCATAGTTCGCTACTGCTGCTGTTCCAGGAGCAAAGAATCGTGGAATCATTTGTCCCCATGCTGCCCATGGTTCTCTGCCTTGATCAACAACTGTTGAATTGCCTGCTAAAAAGATGGTTGTTGCTGTTTTGTTGGGAGTAATTTCTACTGCACAAACTTTCGGCAACGAATCATTAAACTCAATGGTGAGCAAATTATCCCAATGCAGATATTCCGATTCTCTCGGCTTCAAACGAACCTGGCTTATCACCATTCCTGAAGCATCACGGATCATACTGTCTTTGACATACACTGTAAATGTTTCAGTCCCAAACTTCCCTTCTGCTGTGCGGATATTTTCTAAAAACAAACGACGGCATTCTGCACGCACCGTTGTTGCAGATGTTCCTTTCTTATCGCCGAGAATTATTTTTACATCATAATTTCCATCGGGCAGTTTTACTGAAAAATAAAACGGCTTGGTGGATGTGATATAATCATCATTCACCGTTTTACCTCCACGGTCAACAGCTGTTACTTCCGATTCAGCTGTAAAACCATACCCTTTTTCATTCGCAAATTTCGATTCGGGTGTAACAGCCGTATAACCTTTCTTCACTCTACCGTTACCAAAATCGAACTTATATGTTTGTGCTTTTGAACATACACTCAGCAATAATGCAGCGACTAAAACAGCAGAAGACTTCATAGTTTATTTTTTCGAAAGCTGCAACGAACTGTCGTTGATCTCGAATTTAAATTGATTGAGTAATTGATACATCTCAGCACCTGCTAAAATAACGGGGCCGTAACCATGTGCCGCAAATACATTCACCGGGCGGTAATAATAAAATGCAGGATCAAAAGCCATACCTGTACCAACGCATGTTCCTTCTACCTGTCCGTTTGCATTTACTTTTGTGGTTACTGCATTCCATGCAAGGATGGCAGTTGGTGCATATGTCATTGCGTCGATCCATCCTTTGTTGATGGCATGTGTAATGCAGTAAGCATAAATAGCTGTTGCTGATGTTTCCAAATATGAATCACTTCTGTCTAACAACTGGTGCCAGAAGCCTGTTCCATCCTGGTATTGCATCAAACCATTTATATGTGCTTTAAACTGTTGCAACACAAATGCTCTGCCTGGGTGAGTTTCAGGTAATGCATCCAGCACTTCACTCATGGTCATCAAAGCCCAACCATTTGCTCTAGCCCAACGGAATTCAGGATGATGTTCCATACTCTCCACCCAGCCATGCATATACACACCTTTCTCTTTATTGAACATGCGTTTGGTATAAAGCTGCAACTGGTTTACGGCATCATCATAATATTTTGTTTCGCCTGTGAGTTTGCCCATAAACGCCATGGTTGGCACACCCATGTACAGATCATCTAACCATAATGTATTTGCCTGCGGACGCATACGTGCAAGTGTTCCATCCTTTAAACGGTATTCTTTGTTAATGACATAATCAGACAAATGATCAATGATCGGACGGAGATTGTTACTTAAGCCGCTGTTCTGCGCTTTGATCATGGATGCACAAACTGCACCACCATCGTCCAATGCATGTGGATTGATTGGCTGAGATAACAATCCTTTTTTGCGTATATAGTCTAACGGGAATTTATTCTTAATAGCAGGGATCCATTTAGCCAGGAAATCATATCTCGTTTTTACATACTCTGCATATTTTTTATCGCCTGTTGTTTCAGCTGCACGTTGAAAAGCAGAATACGTAACGCCCCATTCGTAACTCGTTAAACGAAAATCACCTTGCTTCAACACAGTGTTGGTATCTAATGCATTTACATCGGTTACAGCTGCACCAGTTTTCTTGTTCATCATCTCTGCAGGTGTAACAGCATTGAGATAGTTGTAAACTTTGTCAACTACTGATTTTACATTTTCTTTAGAAGGAGCGCCATACGGAGATGGATAGTCCACTTTCATGGCATGTAAGGGGGTGGTTACATCATTTTGTTTTGGTTTTGGTTTAACCTGTGCATTAGCAACTGTTGCTGCAAGCAACAATGCACCCATAATTATTTTTTGCATGGCAATTTGGTTTCTTGTTAATACGCTAAATATATCATGTCTTTCCCGAATAGAACCAGGTATTCACCTTAATCGTTTTCGTTAGTCGCACGGATCAAAGTGAGAAATTCGTTAAATGAAAAAGACAGGTACTTTATTCCCTGCCCTTTTCTATCGATTGCTTGCTTAGAGCTATTTTACCATTTAAAAGGCAGATAATAATTTTTTGCTAACAGTTTTGCTCTTGCGGTTGACGCAGCACCTGATGATATGCCTGATTTGATCAGTTTGTTGTAAACTTTATCTGCAATGAATGAAGGATCGTTTCTACGTAAGGTTACACGTAACAGATCGGGCCAACGTGTTCCTTCAAATGCATTTTCCAATGCAATCTCCTTCATTAAGCCTGTTTCTATGGTATTAAGACTGTCACCTGCCGGCACCGGTATATCTGTAACAAGCGCCCTGTTGCGGATACCGATATTGCGATACCAATCTGCACGGAAATAAGGTACAGAGTTGTTACTGTTTCTTCCATCAAAGTTGAAGGGATACGGTTCATTTAATGTGTTATGGTAATTCGTTACGTCAGTAACACCACTTGGCGGAGGGAAGGCCCTTTCGAAACCGCTATTTAATAGTGACCAAGCAAGCCTGTGTTTACCTAAACGATTCGCAGCTTCTGCGAAACGCATGTGCAGATGTGTTTGCCTGTACAGAAACCACTTGCCATTTTTTTGTAGAGGATTGAGTGCAGTACCTGTTGACCAATTAATGTAATTATAGAGATACTTCATTGCCACCGGCTGTCCGCCAATATTCATTGTACTCAAAAATTTTCTTGCATCGTAAGGTATAGAACCACCTTGTGCAGTACGTTGCGTTTCACCATCCCATAGATCATACACTTCCTGTGAGGGACGAACGAGATACTGTCCGCCTACAGGAGAAAACAATTTGATGAGTGTATTCTCTGGTTTGAATTTACTGTCAAAAGGCAAAGCCCATATCCATTCCCTACGGAAACCATCCGCCGTCCAGGCGCTTTCAAACATAATTCTCCAACCATCGCTATAGTTCAATGAAGAAGCATCGCCTGCCCTTGCATAACTAATGTAATGGTTAAAACCTCCGGCCCATCCTAATTTGTATTGCGAATAATAGTTTTCGCCCTGGGTACCAACAGTTGCATATTCCATTACCTGGCGGTAATAGGTTGCAGCTTTCACAAAGTCATTCTTCCATAAGTACAGGTCACCTAACAAACAACGCTTATTGATGTAAAACTTTTCTGTAGGATATCCGTCTACCGTAATATTTAGATTGGTGCCTGTTGGATATAAATCCTTAAATGGCAGTGCTTCGGTAAAATTTACAAGACTGTCGAGCAGTACGTTAAATGAGAGACGGGGAAAATTTCCTGCATTTTTTACCTCATCCACATTTTTCAATGTACTGGTTACATATGGTACAGAACCAAAGTGAATACCCAATTGCAGGTAAATAAAAGAGCGTAATGCACCGATATCAGAGTAACGCTGATTAAACTGGTCCTCCGTCATTTTTTTCTGAGCAACCATTACCTTGAAATTCTCAAGCACATCGTTACAATTCAGAATTAACTCATAAAAAGGTTTTGGGCTTGCATAAGGATTATTCTCTGTTACACTATGCGTGCTTAACTGACGAAGACTCTCGTTCGAGTTAACAGTTACATCAAGGAGATCGGCACGCAACTCATTCAAAACAACGTATTGCTCAGCCAAGCCCATAAACTTGCCATAAATACCTACCACTGCGGCATCAGCATCATACACATTCTGGTAAGCATTACTTGCATCAAGCTGCTCTTCGGGCTTAATGTCAAACACTTTTTTGCAACTGGACAGGTTCAACAGCAGCGTTGCAAACAAAACAGATTTTATCAACTTTATATTCTTCATAACTGAAGTAAGATTTTAGATTCAATTTTTAAAAACGGCACACATCCTTTGTTACAAACCTATCCTTGCACCAAGCGTAATACTTCTGTATAATGGATCAAGACCCGTGTCAATACCTTGTGCAAACAGACTAGGAGATGCACTGAATTCCGGATCGTATCCTGTATACCTTGTAAGTGTAAAGAGGTTGGTTCCGCTTAAGTATACAGATGCATTCTTGATGAATTTATCTTTGAACGGAATAGCGTAAGTGATAGAGGCACTGCGCAAACGAATATAGGAGCCATCTTCGATCCAGCGTGTGCTGAAACGGTTATTACCCATCGGATCTCCATAAGTAGCTTTTGGCATTTCGGTTCTTTGACCTTCAGCTCTCCATCTGTTTGCAACACTGTTCAATTGATTTTCGATTCCACTTGCAGATTCAAGTCTGTAGCGCAAGAAGTTGAAAATATCATTTCCTTGTGAGAAGGTAAATAAGGCATCTAATGAGAATCGACCGTATTCAACTCTTGTACTTACACTCCCAAAGAAATCGGGGGTTGGTATACCGATGATAGTTCTGTCCTTTTCATCGATAATTTTATCATTGTTTACATCAAAGAAACGAACATCACCAGCTCTGAAATTTGTATAAGAACCGTCAGCATTTTTTTTCTTCAATCCTGAATTTGCTGCATCCTGTTCAGTACTGAAAACTCCTTTTGCAACATATCCATAAAACAGGGTTGACTGAAGAGAGTTTTGTGTAAGAATAGTTGCACCTGAATATTCAGTTGTCATTTGCCCACCGGGAATCGACACTACTCTATTTGTGTTTTTTGCAATCATCAACCCAGCATCCCATTTCCATTTATCATGATTAATCAGTCTTGCATTCACAGCCAACTCGATACCACTGTTTTTCATGCTGCCGCTGTTAGTAAGCACTTTTTCAAAACCGGTTGCAGCTGCCAGTGGTTCATACACCAGCATGTTTTCTGTTTTGTTATGATATACATCCACACTTGCGTTAATTCGCTCGTTCCAGAATGCAAAGTCAACACCTACATTTAACTTCTTGTTTGTTTCCCATTGTATGGCCGGGTTAGGAATACTATTACGCACAAGCCCCTGCATGCCAAGAAGGTTTTGTGAAGCATATGTTTGACGGCCCGTGTAGTTGCCAATATCATCATTGCCCGCTATGCTGTAGGTAAGACGAAGCTTCAAAAGGTCAAGCGTGGTGTTAGCCATAAAGTCTTCCGATGAAATTAACCATGCTGCACCAATTGATGGCATTACCGCATATCTGTTTCCGCCAATGTTTACGCCATTTTTTACTTGTGATCCGAATCTTGAAGAACCATCCATTGCGGCATTAAAAGAGAAGAACAAACGATCTCTGTAGCCATAATCAACATTAAAGTAAGTATTCATCCAGTTCCATTCACCAATGCCACCGCCTGTTTGACGCAATGCGTTAATACCGTTCTGCACACTGATTAACTCATCGGTAGCAGAGTTATACCCCAATGTAAAATCCTGTTGTGCTTTATTGTGCTGGTAGCGTAATCCCAATCTTGATGCAAAGCTATGACGAGCGTTATATGTTTTTCTGAATTCAATTCTCGAATCTGAGAACACAGAGAACAAGCGTTTAACCTGTGTGCCAAGACGGCTGTCAGCAACAAAACTGTTTAATGTATCGTTGGCTACACCTTTACGGGGCACAAAAATATTCTCACGCACTTTGTCGAACACAAGTCCAAAGAGTGTTGAAGCTGACCATGATTTATTAAAGTCGTAACTGAATTTATATGAACCCATGAACCTGTAATACCTGTTATAAGCCTGCATATTATTGATCAATGCAGAAGGATTACTTACACCAAGTATATCAGTATCTTCCAGGTTAGGTGAAAGCACCCCTTTTTCATTTACTTCATTAGGGCCAAGGAAAGGAGACTTTGTTAAAGCAGTGTACAATGCACCGGTCTTTTCAACCACACCCTGGTACTTTAAATTTGTTTGATTATAGTTGAAAGCCAGGTTGGCTTCTCCGGTAAATTTCTTTGTAAAATTAAACTTAGCATTAAAGCGTGTATTGTAACGTGTAAGATCGGTATTAGTTATTACACCGGCATTTTTGCTAAAGCCAACGCTCAATGCATAAGTAGCAATATTATCTCCACCTGTTACTTTCAGATAATAATTCTGATTAACACTATTATTGAAAACATTACGTTGCCAGTTAGTATTGTTATGATAACGATAGTAAGAAGAATTTGATGCCGTATCGTCATTCATATAAGGTAACGCAGCAATATCAGCAGATGACAAGCCCTTACTTTGTAAGATTTCACTTAAATAGATCCTGTAGTTATTGGCGTTCATCACCGGCATAAGATCCGGAGCCTGGTTATAACTGGTATATACACCAAAGTCGATGGCTGTCGCTTCTTCTTTAGCTCTTGATGTTGTAATGATAATGGCACCGTTTGCACCTTTTACACCATAAATTGAAGATGCATCTTTTACAACCGTATAGTTGTCGATATCCTGAATATTAACAAGTGCAAGAGGATTTGTGTAGTTGTTGGCAATGATGCTGCTTCCATAATCATTAATGTCGTATACAATTCCATCTACCACCACCAATGGAGAATTGCTGGTATAAAGGGAATTGAACCCTCTTAAAAACAGATTAGCACCAATACCGGGTGTGCCTGAACGACGAATAACATTTAACCCACTAACCTTGCCCTGCAATGCAGCATCAGTAATTTCAAACGGACGACGCCACTCACTGTTAGCATCATAACCAACAGCTGCTGCGGTTAAGTTGCGTTTCATGATCTTGCCAAACGGCAGTGTTACTTCATCCTGGAAAGTGGATGCCGGCTGACTTAGCAGTGCAACAGAAATTGACTTGCTCCCTTTTAAGGAAACTTGTTTTTTTGCAAATCCCTCGGCCACTATTTCCACGTCCACAGTATATGAAGGCACGTTTACTGTAAATGCACCAGCATCATCTGTAATAGCTGCAGAAAAATCTTTTACGGCAACACGCACTCCACTAAGTGGCTTTTTAGTTGCTGCATCTGTAACAACACCTGTTAACGGCAATTTTATTTTTGCCTTAGTGGTATCTGATTTAACAGTTTGAGTTTGTTGCGCTATTAATTCCTGCGTGCAAACAGCTCCTCCCGACAGCAACAATATTAAAAGCAGTTTATGTAAGTTAGTTTTTGTCATTACGAATATCTTTTTTTGTTCCTGGTATTATAAGCTTGGTACGAGTTTAATGTAATCGCATACTATTGGATTGGTTCCGTTAGCGACTAAATAAATATTAAACAACGGTGCGTATTGACTCATGGTGAACTCTCCAAGGTATATTTCATTGAAGTTGAGAGCAACAACATTTGTTAATGCAAACGTTGCTGAAGCAGTTGAACCAATAGCCAGTTTTTGTGTATAGGTCGCTGTCTGAAAATCGTTATAAGCCATCCAATAAGCTTTGTATTTGATAGAGGGCACTTCTTTTAGTTCGTAACGAACATTGAATGCTGAAACGCCATGCCCTAATACAAGAAGATCTCGAAAATCTTTACCGGTGAGTGTATTAATGCGATCACGGAAATACGTATTTCCCCTTCTGTCGTGGCTTGTGGACGTATAGTTTTCTCCTTCAATCAAAATCGTTTTCATTTTTGAAGCAGGAAGTACATTCATCTTGTTCATAATGTACACAATGCCATTACTTGTTTTGATTGTCTTTACGATCGCCGAACGTTCAACAGGAAGTTTTGTTCCGAATTCTGACAATACAGTATCGGGAATTGCAGACGGATTACCATACAAAGTGTCAACTGCAAAGTCTTTCACAACATTCCAGCTTGTAACCAGCGTATTACTATCTGCATTATTCGTAACGGTATAGTAAGGCTTAAACTTTGTTATCTCAGCATCCCATGCAGCATCCGCTAGTACGAACAAAGTGTATTGCTTCTGTTCATTTTTAAGGTCATGAACACGGTTCCAGAAAAGATTAGTGTAAACTGAATCAGTTCCGGGTTGATATATTGGCTCTCCCGTTGTTGGATTAATTCCAATAACAACGGCATTACTTGTGTCGAATACATTTCTGAACAGCGAAAGCATGAATGCCTTTTGCTTTAACGGGATATCGGCATTCGTTGAAAGTACTTCCCAGGAATTATCAAGAGCAGGAAGAGGTTTATCAACCACTTGCAATAACCCATTTGCAGCATATTTATCTCCAACTTTTATTACGGCGTCTCCAATTTGCGTGCCCTTCAGGTTATTGTACTTATTGCTGAGCATTTTGATTCTTGTAAGAACCGGTACATCTGTAATTCGGTAAAGCTGACCTGCGATATGGTTGCCTACAAACAATTTAAGCTTTGCCGCATTGTTAACGATAGCAGGATCCAATGTTGCCAGTGCGCTGTTAACCGGAGCATAAACTGTGTGATTTTTGGAAGAACTCAACACTTTATCATATCCTGTTTGCACGAGATATTTTGCAAACGTACTCAGATCCGGGTTGGCATTTACCAATTCAAACAATGTAACTTTTAAAGATTCATCCGTTATGGTATTGCGGTCTTCTCTTACTTTACTGCATCCATAAAGCATCATCAATCCAAACGCAACCAGTAACAAATTTTTATACCTGCTCTTCATTTACTATTATTTTATTTTAATCAGCGAATCGTTTTGTATGATCATTATTGATAAACCTTTGTTCCATCCGGTCTGAACCTTGGTAATATCTGATTCTCATCAATTGGAATAAAATGGATCATATCCAGATTATAATTATCCATCGTTCCTGCTAATGGCGTTATTCTTACTATTTGTTGTTGTGTAGTAGTAAACTCAATTACGCCAACCTGCCTTCCACACAATAAGTTGCTTGTAGTTTCTGTATAACGTTTCCAGCCTATTGCTTCTAACTCGGCATCAGTACCGCTTGGTCTAGTATCAGTGAAATTCATAGTTCGTTGCATGATTTCACCATTTACGGAAACCTGACATAAAGCATTTGTACTTGCTGAAGGTTTTTGCTGGCGGTAACACATCCATACTTTATACTTGCCTTTAACAATAGGCGGAGTTCGCATTTCCCACCAAATCGGTCTGTTTGGCAAACCCATTGGCATCATATTCGCATCATTGTTAACAGTAAACTGGGTTACTCCTGATGTTCCATAGAGATATCTTAAATAATTTGTACCTGCCAAAGCTCCCCAGCCCCAATAAATATCTTTAATAGGATTGTCTGCTTGTGTTAGCCGACTAAACGTATATTGTGCTTTTTTGTAATAAGCGGGTAGTTTTTTAATTTCTTCGAAAGTTGATACATCCCAATACAAAGCAGTTGGTTTACGGTATTTTACCATAAAATGTGCAGCAGCATCGTGCCACACTCCATTGGTAGCTGCCACGTCACTTTTGTCTCGGTTTAATGTAATTCCTTTTTCAAGTACATCATTAAATACATCTTCGTTCAACACTACCTGTTGGTTTATAAGCTTTACACTGATAACTTCCTGTGGCTGAAACGTTGCGTGTGTAGGTATCGAAATAATATCGCCTAAAAATTTAAGTCCTTGTGAAATATGATAGGCTACGTAAATGTATAAGCTATCGCTCGGGTTAGCCGGGTTTCCTGTCTTTGAATATCTTGTTTTTAACCCGGCGTAATTGGTTATACCACTATCAGCCAACGCATGGTTGCTTTCGGCAAAAACAGTTATCCATCGTTTCGAAGAATCGCTATCTACTGTGTTTAGTTTTGTAAAGAAGCCAGTTTCTTTTAATGCTTCTACGAAGATGGAATAATTGGAATTTTCTTCGAGTTGCCTGGCAATTGTTTTAACCGCCGGTTTCAATACATTGTTAATTACATGTATGATACCGTTACCAACTCTTACATTCGACTTGAGAACGATTGCCTGTCTGTTGATGAGATAACTTGATACACCTTCTGAGTTTGCAACAGCCGTAACAAGGTACTGTCCATACATGGTAATAACCGGCAACTTCCCATCAGTAAACGAGCTTGTGTAAATAGTATCCTCCAGCAAATGCAGCCTTACCATATCCTTCAACGTATTAAGGTCTGCCGCATCAACTGATGCAGCGCCAATACTGGTGAGATATGTTTTTACACCACTGTTTGTCGGGGCGAAGCATGTATATGCACCATAAGCATTCAGGAATGCTGCATTCCCAGTTCTGTCAAGTATCTGGCGGAACAACGAAAATGAATCGAGGTTCTTATCGAGATAACCTACAATGTTAACATCGCCTGTTGTTGATTCTTCAATTTTTAATTTTCTGCACCCTTGTGCTGAAAATATAGTTGCTGCAACAACAACAATTATACTTAAGGCAATAACAATGTTTTTTTTCATAAAACAGGTTTCAATTATTTATAAAAGGGATTTTGTATTAACAGTTTATTTGTTTGTATCTCATATAAAAAAATGGGTAAATAGTGACTATTAACATCTTTAAATTTAGCTTGTGCTGATTGCTGCATGTTTGATGGTACGCTTAGGGCCACCATACTCAGTAACATGTTAAGCCGTTCATAGTTATTCCGCTTTGCATTACGAAGTACATCATACCAACGCTTGCCCTCAAAGCAAAATTCCCGTGCTCTTTCTTCCACAATAAAATCCTGTATCAACATTTTATCATTTGGCCCAGGTGTAAGGTCAGTTGCATCTAGTGCATTTGCTCTTTCACGTACCGTATAAATTAGATCCAATGCCTCCTGCCCTTTTCCGCCTAGTTCATTTAATGCTTCAGCTTTCATCAACAATATGTCGGCGTAGCGGTAAAAGAACCAGTGCGCATAGCTCTGATCTGTTGCACGTAATCCAGTTGCCGATGCGCCAATATATTTCCATACGCTTGATGAAGCCGCTCTTACAGAAGCGCCATCTCCACGTATATCATAATTTTTATCATCAGTGAGGTCAATGGTAAACACTCTTTCCATCAGATCACCTACTGCAGTCCACCTTCTAGCAGAAAAAGTTGAAGAAAAAATCGGAAAATAAGGGTTGAGGCGTTGCGGACTATACTGTAATTCAAAAATCCCTTCGTTTGAATTACCGTTATAATAAAGTGTATTGAACCAACTATCGCTGTATTCAACCACCGGGCCATTTCTTGTGGCACCTTTGATCAATCCAAATTTTCCGGAGTTAATGATCTTATCGCAGGCAGCTACACTTTCTGTATATTTTTCCATCCAGAGATAAACGTCAGCAAGTATTGCATTAACTGTGTAAACAGTTACTCTTCCTTTATCAGAAGCGACGTTACCATAGGTAGTTACTGCTTTTGTTTCTGCCAATTTCAGATCAGCTACTATCTGGTTAAAAACATCTGCCTTTGGTGATTTAGGAATGGGCGTAATATTTTCATCGCTTAATGTTGCATCAGTTTTTAATGGTACATCGCCAAATGTCCTTACCAGATAGAAATACATTAATGCACGGATGGTTAATGCTTCACTCAGGTATTGATCAAGTTGTGCCTGTGTAAATGTGTTATCGTTCGCAAGTACTTCAGGAGCTTTTTCAATTACTGTATTACAGAAATTAATAGTGCGGTAGAATGGTCGCCAGTTTGCATTTACATTGGTTGACTGAATATTTACATTAATGAGTGCAATATCATCAGCACTTGAAGCAGTTGCATTCGCAACATGATCAGCCCTGCCCTCACCCCAGATAAACAGCAACTCTGCCATTGATGGAACATAGTTCACATTACCGTATGTTCCGGTTGAGTACTCCATCATTGAAGAGTAAATGCCAATAACAGATGCCTGAACCTGTTCTTTTGTTTTCCAGAACTCGTCCTTCACAATTCCATCCTGCGGCTTTAGTGCCAGCCATTTTTTGCATCCTGTAAAACTTACAGCAAAAACAAAAAGCAGTAAATAAGATAGTATGATATTCTTTTTCATATTGTTTTTAATTAGAAGCCTGCAACAATTCCCAGTGTAATATTTTTTGCCGGTGGCGTCATTGAATTATCATAAGAAACCCTGAACGGATCTGAACCACGCATAGATACTTCAGGATCCTGGCCTAAGTAATTGGTGAACGTGAACAGGTTCTCAGCGGTTACATAAAAACTGGCCGACTTCATGCCCATTTTCTTCAACCACTTTTTATCGAAATTGTAACGTGCAGTAATTGTTCTGAAACGGATATAAGATGCATCTTCCACATAGCGATCGCTTCCAAGCCAGTTATAACCTCCTGCGATCAATGCACGTGGCATATCAGTTACATCGCCTTCTTTTTTCCAACGGCTTAACACAGCTGTGCTTTGATTATCGAAATTGTACATGTTTGTTGTGTTCATCTTTGTACCGTTAATTACATCGTATCCCCAACGGAAACTGAAGAAAGAAGTGATACGCAGATTTTTCCATGTAATAGACGGGCCAAAGCCACCTGAGAGTTTAGGGTTACTGTTTCCGAGATATACTACATCCATATAGTTGATGTTACCATCGTTATTGATGTCTTCATACATCGCATCACCCGGTTGAAAAATATAATCGGTTTGCGGATAGTTGAAACGCATGTAGATCGTTTGTCCGTTTGGCCCAACGATGGGGTTGCCTTTTGAATCAGATGCAATGGTTGATGATTTGTCTTTGTAAACGCCTTTGTATCTGTAACCATAAAAAGAACCAAAAGGATTGTTGATCTGTAAAAGGCGGAGATACTCTCCATTCTTTGTTACATCGCCACGTTGTGCAGGATAGAATTCAGAAATTTCACGAATTACATTCTGGTTACCTGAAATATTGAAATCAAAACCAATGGTCAGATTCTTTGTTTTGTAAGGCTGTGTCCATACAGCTACTTCCCATCCCTGGTTATCCATTGTACCAACGTTCATGAACAATGAATTGAACCCTGTATAAGAAGCGATCTGCAAACCATCAAAGAACAGATCTTTTGTTCTGTTGCGATATACTTCACCATCCATACGCAATCTGCCTTTGAACAAACTGAAGTTGTAACCAATGTTTGTACCGTGCAGGTTTTGCCAACGCAGATTCTTTAACTCCATACGTGAAGGAAAAATACCTGCCTGATCAAGATATGCATAGTCGTAAGTAGTGTAGGTGTTATAAAACAGGTAATCATAACGGGGTGCTTCACCCGAAATACCATAGCTCGCTCTGAAGCTGATATCATCGATCTTTTTAACATCTTTCAGGAAATTTTCTCCTGAAATTCTCCAACGAAAAGATAATGATGGGAATACACCATACCTGTAATTAGGACCAAAACGTGAATTACCATCGCCACGAACTGTAGCGTTGAAGAGGTACTTATCCATAAAGCTGTATTGCGCACCAATTAAAGCACCCACTGAACGTGTTTGCGATTGGCCCGATACAGCTCTGAGGTCATTATTCTGCGTTCTTGAAGAAATAGAAGGATCAACCAACAAAGAAGATGCTGTGTTCGATGACATCACTTCCTGGTACACCGCAGTGTAATCATTGGTGAGAACATTCATGTATGCCTGTACGCTATGCTTATCACTTTTAAATTGTGGTGTATAAACCAGACTTGTTTTTGTTCCTACACTGAAAGCATCAACATCACCATCATAAGCACGGTTTACAACTGTCTCCGTGTTTGGACGACCTGTTGCAATTTGCGGAAGGAAGCTGTTGTTCTTTGTATTGTTGATATCGAACTGGATATCAAATGTAGCCTTCAATACTTTTTTCACAATGTCATAATCAACCTGGAAACGAGGAATAACTCTGTCGCCCAATACTGAGTATTTTGCTTTATCGGCCATTGCAACCGGATTGTAAATACGGCTGTATTGACCCTGGGTATTTGCTGCAGGAGAAAAATAATTCGTTGTAAGATTACCTAAGGCATCATACTCAAACACACTCATGTTTGGCATTTTAATATAAGCCATACCACGAATTGAGGCTTCGCCACTCGCTGAATTTGAACCGAGATAGTTTCTTGACTGGTTTGAATGTGTGAACGAAAAGCTGGTAAAGAATTTTATTTTTTCAGACACTGTGTAATCAAGGTTGATACGGGTGCTGATACGTTGTAACGCTGTACCAATGGTAATACCTTTCTGATCGAAGTAACCAACTGATGCGAAGTATTTTGCTTTTTCGCCACCGCCAGTTAAACTCACCGTATGATCCTGCAAGTAACCTGTTCTTGAAACAGCATCGATCCAGTTTGTATTGTTACTATAGTTATGATACCAGTATGGATCATTTGGATCGTAGTTGAATTCACGGTTAACGGTTGTGTTAAGCGAAGTACCGATCCTGTTCATGAATGCTTCAGGGATCAATGTAGAATACTGATCACCATTTAATAACGGAATTGGTTTTGGCACTAATGATACTGAACCTTTAAATGTGTAGTTGATAGAAGGCTTACCAATGCTGCCTCGTTTTGTTGTAATTACCAATACACCGTTTGCAGCTTTTGAACCCCAGATAGCCGTTGCAGCTGCATCTTTCAATACAGTAATATCTTTAATATCAGCAGGAGAAATGTTTAGTAATTGCGCATAACCTTGCTCATCAGCAGTACCAAAGTTGAAATCACTTGGTATCTCGGTTTCATAAGGCATGCCATCCAAAACGATCATTGGAATACCTGTAGAGTTAATGGATGATACACCACGAATACGGATGTTCATTGCAGCACCGGGATCACCACTTGATGCAGTAATATCAACACCACTTAAACGACCTTGTAATGCCTGATCGATACTTGGTGCCTGCATTTCTTCCAGTTCTTTAGCAGCGATCTTTGCTACAGCAGTTGTAAGATTTTTTTCCGGGATATTCACCATGCCGTTTGATGTAGACGGACGGCCGATAATTACCACTTCACCCAAATCACCCTGCGAATCTTCCATTGAAAGATTAAGCGTGGTTCTTCCATTTAAACGTTGAGTAATTGTTTTGTAACCGATGTAGGAAAGAGATATTCTGTTCTTCGGATTTACATTCTTCAACACAAAATTTCCTTCAATATCTGTTTGCGTACCTTTTACAATACGGTTATCAACATCCATTTCAGAAACCGACACACCTTGCAATGGCTTGTTTTCTTTGTCTGTAATTTTTCCTCTAACAACTTCCTGCGCCACTGCTGCGAAGCTGAGAACGGTAAGAAATGCCGTAAAGGAAAAGATCAGGATAATTTTATTCCGCATACTTTGCATTGTTTGGGTCATTGGTTTAATTATAACGCAGGTAGTTATTAATAAGATGAATGGTACACCTGTTGCTTAAACGATTGCTTGATGCCACTATTACATTAGCAGAGCGGTTCATCATATCATTCAAAATAATTGTGTTAGGTGTTGAATTATTCACGAAAATGCTCGAAGGATCGCCATTCGGAAATTTGAAAATTGTTTCGAAGCTTCCGCTCTCCTGCCCATCTGTCGCAATATTTTTCTTATTCAAAATGTGATAGTAAATGAAATTAGACACCTTCTCTCTATCGGCTGGTAATGTTGGATTAAAGAGAGGAACCTTATTAGGAGCTGTTCCTGTGCCGGGCAATAAATTGGCATTTACGGCTGCTAATATGGCTGCATTATCAGGTATAAAAAAAGTATAGAACGATCCGGATGCGACCTGCAATATTTCGCCGGATGAGGCTGTATATATTGGTGAATTACTTAAATATTGCCAGAAATAATTGTAAGGTGAGGTTGCTGGTGTTGGCAGTGTACCCAATTTTGAAATGTGTTTACCAATAGTGGTATCACTGAATTGAAGTATCTTATCAATATAATAAACTGTTCCATTTCTGGCTGTTTTCTTATTTACAACATTCGCCACCGTGCCAAGATCTCCATTACCTGCACCAACCACCTGGTTGTTATCGAACTTAATAAACTCACCGGAATAAGACTGTGCAACACCAGCTGTTGTTGCAGAAGTAATATCTCTTCCCGGTATTACGTGCATATTTAAAATACGTTGCAAACGCACCAAAGCAGATGAACCAACTATGGCAGCACCTCCATTAGGTGGTGTATAACGCCATTGCTCATTTACGTTATTACTCACTGTAGCATCGGCGGTATAGCCTGCTGCATTGAGAGCCGCATTGCTAATAAGAAACAATGTGTATTTCTGATAAATATTCGAAATCTGGAATTTCAAATCAAGATTTAATAACCCTGTCATCATTGAATATGCCGGGTTTAGGTAAGCCTTTCCATATACACTCGTGAACACATTTGCATCCTGCACTTTGTTTGTACCGTAGAAGATACCATTACTCAAAACCTTTTTATCAGTAACATCAGTTTGTGCATTAAACCTTGCTTCTTCACCAACCGAGTTAAACGTAGTTGCAAATTTGGAAGGCCATACTGCGGTGCGCCACATATGCGCATTCATAAAATCATAAATAATATTAACAGGCAACGATTCTACACTTGGGTAATGTTCTAACAGTACTGTATTAATATAATTCAGAAGAGCCGCATTCTCTGGCACAAACATGGTATAGGTATCAGACTGAGCATCGTTATCTTGCTGCTTCAGGAAATTCTCGTTATTTGGAGAAAAAGCAATGTTGGGAACAAACACTTTTGTGTAGATATCAGTAGAGGTTCCGTAAATATTTTTATAGTTCTGGGATACGGTTTGATTTAATACATAGGCTACAAGAAACCTGTCCATTAATTTTTTAAACTCACTGTATTTAGGATTACTGCCAATGTATTGATCGAGGCTTGGCAATGAGGTGATCACCCTGTCAACAACGTGAATAACTCCATTTTCAGCGGGAATATCCTTTTCCACCACTTTTGCTTCAGCAACATTAAAACCAGTATAAGTTGAAGTTGGGTAGAAATAATTATAGTCAGTTGCTGTTAAGGTTTTACCTGTCATAAACCCTGTTTCGAAAATAGGGATATGCTTATTGTTATTATCTGCATCAACATAAAAAAATGTTCCTGTATTATTTCGATTTGATGCGATCGCTTTTATGCTTTGTCCAGTTAGGTTTACGGCATCATAAACACCTGTGTAGTTTGCTGTACGGCGTTTAAATGCTGCATTCTCAACCCAGCCAAGATTGCTCTGGAAGTCGGATATACGTTCTTGCTTAAACGCATTGTACACCAGGCAGTATGTTACAATTTTTCTTGCCGAAGCCGAATCAATTGCATCAACATTTGCAATACTGTTTTGCGTAAGGTAAACGGTGACAGCAGAATCATGTGGTGCAAAAAGTGTCCAGAAACCTGCAGTGGAAAGCGTTTGCTTATACCCTGCTTTGTCGATCAACTTCAGGAATTGACCAAACTTTCCTTTTGCCTGCAACTGCTGGTAGATTGGCTGTTCCAGCGTATCAGGACGCTCATAAAATTTGTCGAATTTTTTCTGGCAGGCAAAGAACGACGTCATCGTCGCCAAAAAAAAGAATACCTGTGCTATTTTCTTAGACATATTACTACAGATCATTTCTTATTTCGTTTGATAAATACAGAATTTCGGAATTGATATAAAGGAGAAATCGATTGTTCGAAAGAAACCGTTGTAGAGCGCTGCAGGATGGAAACTGGTGTCTGAAATGACGATATACAGCAGCAAGTTTAATTGTAGAGGTCATACAGCAGCAATCTTTTCGTTTAGCAATCAATATTTGTGTTAACACATCGAACAGCAATCGATGTTATTATTAACGATACTAAATTAGCGTAGGAATAACAGTCAACCGTCATGTGCCATCCTGAAAAGCAGTAGCATTTACGCAATCGATGCCGTAAATTCCGTGCAAAAAAAAAGCTGCTCACTGAGCAGCTTTTTTTAAATATGAAAAATAATTAATACCCTGGGTTTTGCATTGCTTGTTTTTGTGTTCCGGTTAAGGCCACACCGTTCATTTGAATACCATCAAGGAATGTCTGAGGTATTGGCCTCAGTAAATGACGGTCTTGAATGTTGGGTGCAGCATCAGGATTAAATGCCTTGGCACGGGCTATCAATGTTTTGGTGCGTGACAGATCCTGCCAGCGCAAATACTCACCAGCAAGTTCTCTCGATCTTTCATTCAGCAAGAAACATAACATCCGGTCGTAGGTAGATGAATAGCCAAGCACATTAATAATGTACTCATCACTTGCCGGTAAGGTTGCAATGTTAGTAACGGCTAAACTTGCAGAAGCCGCAGTTGTTACGGGAATATTATTTGATTCGTAATAAGAATTCTCAGGGAAAAAAGAAGGTGGTATCGATTGAGGGGCACTGCTTGGTGCAGCACCTCCATCATAATAAACAGAACGGTTTTCACCTGATTGATATTGAGCCCTGGCTCTTACAGTATTGATATATGGCAAGGCGTCTGCATAAGATCCTGTACCTGACTTTGCCAACCTGATTTTTGCTTCCGCAGCAATTAAGTAAGTCTCAGCAGAACGGGCAAGTGTAATATCACGAAGTCCTCTTACATCGTTAAAACCTGCTGTGCGTGACCCATCCATAAACTTACTTAGTGATGGAAATTTGCGGGTATCGTTCCATCCAATGTCATTTGTCTGTCCATTTCGATATGCAATATAAACATGGGGTATTGTTTTATTGGTTCCGCTATAGATCACCGAATTATTTAACAGGTTCGCAGAAAACCGTGTGTCTCCAGGTTGATTGATCACATACATAATTCCTAAATCACCCTGTACATATGGGGCCGTTGGTGCCGCTGCATTAACCTTGTGTTTTGTTCTGAATGATTTCCAAAACCTTGAGTCGTTTTGCATATCATAGACCCTGTACATAAAATGGGTTGGTGCCAGACGGCTGAACGGACGGTCGCCACTAAGATCCCTTTGCATTTGAGTTATATCTTCATAGCGTGAAACAAAATATAAATGCTGTGTATTTGAACCGCTTGCAGATAGGTCTGAGGTAAACTGTGCAGATAAAATGATTTCCCTGAGGTTTTCATTGGCACCGTTAGGTGCGGTATAGCGCCACAAATCACCAAAGTTGGGAGCTAATGAATGGTTAGCAATAACCGCATCGCATAATGGCCCGATTGCAGCTAAGTCAGCAGCTTTTGTTGAAGAGTTCCATGAATCATTAATTTCACTGCTTCGGCTCAAATAAGCTTTTGCCAGGAAGTGAGCTGCAGCATCTTTGGTTATTTTGGCAGGAGAACCTGCATTGCCTAAGAGATTATAAGCTTGTGTAAAATCAGCAATAATCAAATCATAAACTTCCTTTGGAGTGGCACGTGTAAATTCAAGTTCAACGGAAGTACTTGATTTAGTTTTTAACGGCACTGCACCATACTGGCTAACCAATCTCAAATAATTATAGGCACGTAAAAAATAGCCTTCACCTAAGGCTGTTTTCTTAATGGCATCGGCAGTAGATGCACTGGCAGTTGCATTTTCAATGATCATGTTAGCATGCCCGATACCAATGTATAAATTATCCCATTGTGCGTTTGCTGCTACCGTATTTCCATTATTCGGTGTAATAAATGATCCAAACGTATTGCCATAAGAATTATACATTCCGTTTGAAGGATCGCCACCTACACGAAATTCATCCACGCCATAGCACATATTTGAAAATGCCATTTCGCCATTAAAAGGTGTAGCAAATACCTGGTGATAGGCTCCATAAACCAACTGCTGAATTCCGGCATCTGTTTTATAATACTCCAGATCCCTTATGGTTTGAAGATTCTCGTCCAAAAATGTTTTTTTACACGAAGTAACCATCACTGCAAGGATGGCAACAATGCTTATTTTAATTATTTTATTTTTCATCTTTTATTTTTTTATTGTTGATCCTTATCTTAAAAGTATACCAACAAGTAATAATCAATTTAGAATCCTACGTTAACTCCAAAAGTATAACCACGGTTTGAGAACATTGATACTGCATCCATGTCCATGAATTTGATTTGCGAAAACAGCATACCGGGGTTTGCTGCCTGGAAATAAACACGAAGACTTGACATGTGCAGATTAGTCAGGAGTTTTGCCGGAACGTTATATGCAGCAGAAATGTTCCTGATTTTCAAAAACGATGCTTTTTTGTAGCCCAGTGAAGCAGAATAATTATCACCAGAACCAACAGAATAGAATGGCTTCTGATATTCCGCATCCTGGTTATTTTCTGTCCAGTAGTCGATCTGACGTTGATTGCCACGTGCAGTTTGAGCTTCACCACCTGTACTAAACCAATAATTGAGACGACCGTAAATAAAGATTGACAACTCAAAGTTTTTATAGGTGAAACTGTTTGTCATACCAACTATCCAACGGGGTCTTGTGTGACCAATAATTGTACGATCGTTGTTGGCATCTATTTTGTTATCGCCATTCTGGTCAATGGGTCTTACCTGACCCGGAGTAAATGTGTTACCGTTAAGACCAAACTTGCGCATTGTTCCTGTATCGGCATATTGCCACATACCATTTGATTCAAAGCCATAAATTACCCCATTTGGTTGGCCAATAAACCAGTTATTATTGATGTCATCTTGTTTACCATTTGCGAGGGTAACAATTTTATCCTTTTGCCATGAAGCATTTATATTGCTTGTCCATTGAAAGTTTTTGGTAGTAATGTTAACTGTATTGATGTTAATGTCAACACCCTTGTTTGCCGTTTCTCCTACGTTTTGAAATGTTGTTGTATAACCTGTAACGCTGGGTATCAAACGGGCCATTAACAGATCTTTGGTTTGTGAAGTGTAAGCATCAATCACACCTGAAATTCTGCTTTTGAATATTGAGAAATCAAGACCCAGATTATATTGGGTTGTTTTTTCCCAACGAAGATCTTTGTTTGCAAACTCTACAACAGGAAGCGAGGCAGCATTAACAGCACCTCCTACTGGATAAAAGAAAGGCGATGTTCTACCTTTTGTTTTATAAGCATCAATTGCTGAGTTACCTGTAACACCCACCCCTACACGAAGTTTTAAATCATTCAACCAGCCAACATTTTGCATAAAGTTTTCTCTGTTGATTCTCCATGCCACTGCAGCACTTGGGAACAGGTCAAATTTATTTCCTTCCGCAAGCTGTGATGCTCCATCTGAACGTACAGAAACAGTCAATAAATATTTATCGTCAAATCCATAATTTAAACGAGCCATGTAACTCACTAACTGACGCTCGATCAAATCTGAAGTTTGAGCAACAGTTAAATTAGTAGCTGGAAGTACTCCGTTGTGGAGTGCATTCCATTTTTGGCTTGCAAAAGGTATGCCTGTACCTGTAATACGATTTACAGGATTAGCATGAAACTTAGTAGCACTTTGCAATAGCGTTAGACCAAAACTGTGTTTCTTAATTTCTTTATCGTAGTAAACAAGATTATCCAAT
This sequence comes from Lacibacter sp. H375, assembly GCF_037892425.1. Lineage (NCBI taxonomy): Bacteria > Pseudomonadati > Bacteroidota > Chitinophagia > Chitinophagales > Chitinophagaceae > Lacibacter > Lacibacter aquaticus. The sequence continues at coordinate 3,793,542 of NZ_JBBKTT010000001.1, read as the reverse complement.
GTCCACGAATATGTCTTGGATTCCTGCAAAGAAGCTCCGTTAATACCACTGCTGGCTGCAGACTGGCCATCAATGTAAACGCCATTTGTATAGCTTGAGAAATCAGGGCCAAAGTTCAGACGGTATTTTAATCCTTTCAAAACTGGATGAATTTTTCCGAAATCAAGTTGTGCATGAAGGCTTCCGAAAGCACGTAATGTAGCTCTCTGATCTTGTGTAAAATTCTGTTCACCCACAACTGTTTTTATTGCCACATCTCCTCCGGGGTAAAGAATTCTGTTTCCTGCCGAATCATATGGTTGTGCCCACTTAAACAATCCCCTGGCCGAACCATAGATACTTGTAGCAGGTGTTCCAACAAATGAACCAATGATGAGATTGGACTGACCAAACTCCTGGATTCCGTAAGTAACATTCATACTGGCTCCCATGTTAAACCAGTCAGTAGCTTGTATATCCACGCTTGTTTTTGCTGAATACCTTGTAAATTTTTGGCCAAGAGAAGTACCCTTATTATTCAAATACCCGAATGAACCATACGCCTTTATATTTTTTGTACCACCACTAACACTAATGGTATTATCAGTTGTAATACCAGTTTGTGATACTAACCCTGTCCAATCGGTGTTACCCACTTTTGAACCATCCCATGTGCCTGAAGCCCAGCCTTTGCTAATATTTTTCCAGGCTGTCGGATCAGCTGTGGCGAGGAAAATATCCCTGTCATTGGCAATTGTGGGCGCATCACCTCTAGGGCGCACTGCCGGGTTACTGTAATATACGGCCCAGCGGCGAAAATCAATGTATTCCGACGCTGACATGATTGGAGCCCAATCTCTGATTGTTTCGAAAGTAACTGAGTTGTAAAGATTCACTTGCACTTTACCAACTTTACCCTGTTTAGTTGTAACGATAACAACCCCATTGGCGCCTCTCGATCCAAAAATTGCAGTAGCTGATGCATCTTTTAAAACGTCAATTGATTCAATGTCGTTTGGATTAATGTAATCAATACCCCCGGTTGTTAATGGGATACCATCAACAACAAAAAGCGGTGTATTAGATGCTGTAAGCGAACGAACGCCACGAATATTGATACTACCTACTTGACCCGGCCTTTCGTTTGAAGTAATATCAACACCGGCAACTTTACCTTGCATAGCCATTAAAGCATTGTCTACCGGGCGAGACCTGATTTCTTTCTGGTTTATACCAGCAACAGAGCCCGTTACATCACTCTTTTTTCGGGTTCCGTAACCTACCACTACCACATCTTCAAGATTTGATGCTCCGGTTACTAACGATACAGTAATTGTTGACCGGTTATTAATATCGATTTCCTGATCGGCAAAACCAACTGAGGAAATAACCAGTACCGATTTACCTGAAGGAGCATTTAACTCAAACCCTCCATCAAGACTAGTAGTAGTACCGATTGTAGTTCCTTTCACTAAAACACTGGCACCGGAAACAGCTCTCCCTGCATCATCGGTTACTTTACCCGAAACTTTAAATGTGTTTTGTGAAAAGGACGTAGAGATAAATACAAATGACAGCAACAACAGCACGCAGGAGCGTGCTTGATTTTTTAAATTCATATTAGCAGCAATTGTTAAGGTTAAAAAAAGACGGTTAAAAGTATAAGAAATCCGAAGTGACCCTATCCTGCCCCATCCTGTTTCGCTTATTTTTTTTACGCAATCGTTCCCGAAGAATTTTACCAATCACCTATATAACGTTACAAAAGTTGTTATATATCGACTGATGGATATTTAAAAACCTTAATGACGAAGTGTAAAGGCAAAAAATAATAAGAAGCTGTTCAGGATGCAGCAGGACGCTCCCCCCTTTATAATCGAGTAATATTGAATCTTAAATAATTAACATTGCTGCTATGCTAAAAAGAATCAGTTGCCTGCTGCTGTTTTGTGCCTTAACACTAACCACATCGGCTCAAAAAATTCCATCAAAGAAAAAAATTCTGAAGACTCTCCGACTTACCAACCAGTATTTCATGAATAAATGGCCCGATGCTGGCAAATCAATTTTTACCAATATCGAACGTCCCAGCAATATCTGGACACGTGCTGTTTACTATGAAGGTTTGATGGCTTTATACAGCATTGATAAACAAAAAGCATATTACGATTACGCATTGCAATGGGGCGAAAAACATAAATGGGGTTTACGTGGTGGAATTAAAACACGTAATGCCGATAACCAATGTTGCGGACAAACCTATATCGACATGTACCTGATCGATAACAAACAACATCCTGAACGTGTAAAAGATATTAAAGCGTCCATCGACTCAATGATGATCACAAAAAAAGTGGATGACTGGAACTGGATCGATGCATTACAAATGGCGATGCCGGTGTTTGTAAAACTCGGCAACCTGTATAATGATACAAATTATTTCAGCCGTATGTATGAAATGTACGCCTTCACCAAATACAAACATGGTGGCAATGGATTGTACAACCAGACTGAAAAACTCTGGTGGAGAGATAAAGATTTTGTTCCACCTTATAAAGAACCTAATGGCGATGATTGTTACTGGAGCCGTGGTAATGGCTGGGTTGTTGCAGCTTTAGCAAAGACATTGGAAGCATTGCCAAAAACTGATCCGCACTACAATGAATACTTACAGGACTTTAAAGATATGTGTGCTGCTTTATTACCGTTGCAACGTGCAGATGGTTATTGGAATGTAAGTTTAAATGATCCCAATAATTTTGGTGGTAAAGAAGTTTCCGGCACATCATTATTTATCTATGGGTTCGCATGGGGTATTAACAACGGCATCCTCGATAAAAAAACATACAAATCATCCATTGCAAAAGCGTGGAATGCTATGTGCAAAGAAGCAGTTCATCCCGATGGTAAATTGGGCTATGTTCAAGGCACAGGTAAAGAACCTAAAGATGGTCAACCGGTTTCGTATACAAATACTCCCGATTTTGAAGATTATGGCTTAGGCTGTTTCCTGCTGGCGGGAACAGAAATAAGTAAATTAAAATAACACCTGACACATGAAAAGATTGCTGCTGTTTGCTGTTCTTTTATCAGCAAGTGTAAACTCATTTGCACAACGAACGAAATATAATTTCAATCCTGCATGGAAAGTATATAAAGGAGATGATTCATCAGCAATCAATTTGTCTTACGATGATTCAAAATGGAAACAGGTAACACTACCCTATGCCTGGAACGAAGATGAAGCGTTTAAAAACGACATCGTTGATCTTTCAACTGGCATTGCATGGTACAGGAAGAAATTCATACTTCCCCTGACTGCAAAAGGACAAAAAGTATTTATTGAATTTGAAGGTGTGCGACAAGCCGCTGCCATATATGTTAATGGTCAATATGTTGGATTGCATGAAAATGGTGTAACAGCTTTTGGTTTCGACATCAGCAAATTATTGAAGTTTGGTAACGAAGAAAACATAATTGCTGTGCGTACGGACAACAGTTGGGAATACCGTGAGAAAGCAACCAACACAAAATACCAATGGATCGATAAGAATTTTAATGCAAACTATGGTGGCCTTAGTAAAAATGTATTTCTGCATGTTACCGGAAACGTTTATCAAACATTACCACTGTATAATAATCTTGGCACCACAGGAACTTATATCTATGCCAATGACTTTGATATTAAAAACAGGAAAGCAACCATTGTTGCAGCATCTGAAGTAAAGAATGAATCAGGTAAAGTGCAAACCGTATCCTATGCTGTTACAGTAAAAGATATGAACGGGCTGTTGGTTAAAACATTTTCGTCTGCTCAAATTATCATTGGTCCAAACGAAACAAAAACGATCAGTTCATCAGCTGCCACAGAAAATCTTAATTTCTGGAGCTGGGGTTATGGTTATTTATACGATGTAGAAACAAGTTTATTGATCAATGGCAAAGTGGTGGATGTTGTTGTTACAAAAACAGGATTTCGCAAAACAGCATTTAAAGACGGCATGATCTATTTAAATGATCGTGTGATACAGGTGCATGGTTATGCGCAACGTACATCAAATGAGTGGCCAGCCATTGGCATGAGCGTTCCTGCATGGTTAAGCGATTACAGTAATAAACTGATGGTGGAGAGCAATGGCAATCTTGTACGTTGGATGCATATCACACCATGGAAACAGGATGTGGAAAGTTGTGATCGTGTTGGGTTGATGCAGGCAATGCCTGCTGGCGATGCAGAAAGAGATGTAACAGGTACACGTTGGGAACAACGCAAAACTGTTATGCGTGATGCCATTATTTATAACCGTAACAATCCCAGCATTATATTTTACGAATGTGGTAATGAAAGCATCAGTGAACAACACATGATCGAAATGAAATGCATTCGTGATGAATACGATCCGTTTGGTGGTCGTGCCATTGGCAGCAGAGAAATGCTCAACAGCTATACTGCTGAGTATGGCGGCGAGATGTTATACGTCAATAAAAGTGCAAACATTCCGGTATGGGCGATGGAGTATTCAAGGGACGAAGGTTTACGTAAGTATTGGGATGATTATTCACCACCTTATCACAAAGACGGAGATGGCCCTTTGCATAAAGGTGAACCGGCAAAAGTTTATAACCGAAACATGGAATCGCATGCGTTGGAAAATATTGCACGCTGGTATGATTTCTGGAAAGAACGGCCCGGCACAGGTAAACGAGTTAGTTCCGGCGGTGTGAACATTGTGTTCTCCGAAACAAACACCCATCACCGGGGTGCAGAAAATTACAGAAGAAGCGGTGAAGTTGATGCATTACGTATCATCAAAGAAAATTTCTATGCGCATCAGGTAATGTGGGATGGTTGGGTTGATGTTGAAAAACCGGGCATTCACATTATTGGTCATTGGAATTACAGTGATACAATCGTGAAGGATATGTTTGTAATCTCATCTGCCGAAAAAGTGGAACTGTTTGTCAACGGAAAATCCTTAGGCTTTGGTGTACAGAGCAACCGTTTCCAGTTTACATTTAAACAGGTTCGCTGGCAAACAGGAATCATCAAAGCAGTTGGCTATGATGCAAATGGCAAACAACTCTGCAGCACACAAAAAGCAACGTCCGGCAAGCCTGTTGCAATTCGTTTAAAGTCCATCACTCATCCAAAAGGAATACAGGCCAATGGTAATGATCTGGCATTAGTGGAAGTAGAAGTAGTTGATGCTTCCGGTCAGCGTTGTCCAATTGCTATGAACATGATCAACTTTAAACTGGAAGGTGAAGCAGAATGGCGAGGTGGTATGGCGCAAGGAAAAGATAATTATATACTTGCTAAACAACTTCCTGTTGAAAACGGCGTGAACCGTGTACTCATCCGCTCTACAACAAAAGCCGGACAAATAAAACTAAGTGCCACTGCTGATGGACTAAAACCTGCTTCATTGCAATTACTATCAACAGCTGTACTTGTTAACAATGGTCTTAGTGCACAGTTACCATCGTTCGGATTAAAAAGTAATCTTCAACGTGGCCCCACTCCTACCACTCCATCGTTTGTGCAAAAAAGAAATGCCTTAACGATTGTAAAAGCAACTGCAGGTTCAATGAGCGATAGCGTTTTTGCCAGCTATGATGACAACGAATTGACTGATTGGTATAATGATGGAAATCTTTCAACGGCATGGATAGAATATGAACTGCAACAACCGACTATTGTTAGTGAGGTAACATTGAAACTTAATAATTTCCGTTCACGCAGCTACCCCATACGCATTTCAGTTGATGGGCAGGAAGTATTTAGCGGAAACACGCCAACAAGCTTAGGTTATTGTACTCTTGTGTGCAAACGATTGACCGGCAAGAAGGTGAAAATTGAATTAGTAAAATCAGCTAACTTAACCGGCGAAACAACAACAGAAGTATCTGGTAAGAAGCTGGATGATGGCGTCAGTCGTAATGATGCCAACAGCAAAGGCCGTATCAGTATCATAGAAGTTGAAATTTATGAGCCGGTGAAATAAAGTGCCGGACCAATTTGTAACAGATCATTTAGAAATAGCCGGTTACTTTTATGAACACGGCTATTTGTTTGCATATGAACTACTATCGACTGCTTACCATATTACTTTCTTTATGCTGTATTGTATGTTCAGCACAGAAGATACAATACAGCAAAAGTGTGTTAAAAACACCTGGCGCAGGCGAACTTCAGCTACTGGCAAATATCAACGGTTTTCATCACTTACTTTACCTCGCCCCAGGCAACAAACCTGTTGTTTATGTTTTTAACGATCAGTTACAACTGCATACAACCAGGGAACTAAATATCCGCTTCCCCGAAAAATGCGATATCCGTATGCTGCAATTACGTGATCACTATTTATTGTACATGCATGCATTTCAACCATCGTATCATCAACTAATCCGAATTAATAGAGAAGGAAGTTTAAAGGATGTTTCGTATTTACTTACTGATCCTGCTGATTCGCTCTGGAACAAAAGCACAGCAACTTTTCAGCTTTTTAATAACAACAATAATCTTTCATTAATTGCACATACCTACCATAGTCAGCTGAAAAAAATAAGATCTACCATTGTAAACTTTACTGATGATAACAAGAAATCAATAACACAGATATTGTTTCCTTTCGATCTGAAGTATGACGATCTTAAAGAAGCAACACTGCAGGAAAATCAGTTGCTGATATTAAAAACCAGCAAAGATGATGACGAGAAAAATATTCTCAGTTTTTATAAAATCGATCTGCATACCAGCCTTTTTTTCAGTAAGCAATTTGAAAGTGGCAAATATGTTTACTTCAATCCGAAATTCAGGTACAATCCAGACGATTCAAGCTTTTTCCTTTATTCTATACTCAAAACGCCTTTGGGTTACAGAGGAGCAAACCCCGGTATGTTTATGGCAAGTTTAAACAGTACACTTAATGAAATAGTACCTGTACAAACGTTGGCAAACATTTTCCGGAACAACGCTGCCTCTGCGTTTATGATAGAAAAAACAAATACACTTGGTTGGGTAAGTTCCTTCTATCTGCAACCAAAAAGCTACAGCAACAATTCCAACTTAGATAAAAGTTCTGTTTTGCCTAGATTCACGCCTCCTACTGCCGACTTTACTCCGTATGTACCGGAGGTTGGCTTAAATGCTTTCAGTTCAAATTCCAACAGTAACTTCAAGCCTACTGCTGTGCTAATGACGTTATTAAACAATAATTTTGAGCGGATCAAAGATAGTCTTGTGAAGAACGATGGTAATTACTATAAAATACATCCCTGGCCTTATGCTCATTTTAAAATGCAAAACAGATCGTACTTATTAGTGATTGAAGAGCTTGTTGCAAGAAAAAGGGGCTTGTTGTTGGTTTACCCCGGAGAACAAAATCATTTTGAAACCATTCCTTTACGAGTACAAAGCAGCTACAACTTTCTGTTGCCGCAGCTTCAAGTTGTAGAAAATGAATACATAATTGTTCCATACATAAATAAAAAAGAAATAGGGCTACTTAAAGTAACTTTTACTAACTAATTAACCAATGTATTCATCAATGAAACTTGCTTCCCCGATATTCCTGCTTTTGATTTTTAGTGCATCGTCGGTAGTTACAGCACAAACAAAACAACCGAATATCATTTTCATTTTTGCCGATGATCTTGGTTATGGCGAGATCGGTTGTTATGGTCAACAGAAAATTGAAACACCCAATCTTGATACGCTGGCAGCAAAAGGAAAAAAGTTTACTTCATTTTATTCAGGCACATCAGTATGTGCTCCTTCACGTACATCGTTGATGACGGGTTTGCATACAGGCCACACTCCTATTCGTGGCAATAAACAATTTGCACCCGAAGGTCAAACTCCTTTGCCTGAATCAACCAAAACCTTTGCCAACTATTTACAGCAAAATGGATATGCAACAGCAACATTTGGCAAATGGGGAATGGGTTTTAACCAGAACAGTGGAGACCCGAATAAGAAAGGTTTCGATTTGTTTTATGGTTATAACGATCAGAGTTTAGCACACGATTTCTATCCGCCTTATCTCTGGAAGAATCATGACAAGGTTGATCTTTCACTCAACAAACAATACGATTCAATTTATTCTGCTGCGTTAATTCATCAGCAAGCCATGCAATACATTAAAGAAGCGAACAATAAACCGTTCTTCATGTATCTCTCTTACACGTTACCGCATGGAGACGTGATTGGCCCACATGACAGTTTGTATAATTATTACAAACAGAAATTCAATGAACAGCCACTTACCGGCAATGCATTAAAAACAAGACCACACAATATGCAGCCCGAACCATATCCACATGCACAATTTGCGGCAATGGTTGGCCGTCTGGATATGTATGTTGGTGAAATTGTAAAAGCCATTAAAGAAAAAGGATTGGCAGAAAATACTCTCATCATCTTCAGCAGCGATAATGGGCCGCATAAAGAAAACGGTGGTGATCCTGATTTCTTTAACAGCAATGGAATTTATCGTGGTATCAAACGTGATTTGTATGAAGGTGGTATGCGTGTTCCTTTCATTGCATACTGGCCAACAAAAATCAAACCTGCTGTTGTAACACAACCTGCTGCTTTATGGGATATGTATCCAACTTTTTTAGAACTGGCGAATGTACCTGTGACAGAAAAGATCGACGGCATTTCGATTGCGCCGCTATTGTTATTGAATAAAGGCAAACAAAAGCTCCATCCGCATTTCTATTGGGAGTTTCATGAAAACGATGGACGGCAAGCCGTACGTTGGGGCAAATGGAAAGGTGTTCGTTTAGGTGTAAGTAAAAACGAAAATGCGCCGATTGAATTATATAATCTCAATACAGATCCATCAGAACAAACAAATCTTGCAGCGAAATATCCACAAGTTGTAAAAGTAATTGAGCAGCTGATGAAACAGGAACATGTGTATAATCCTGATTGGCCGTTACTTTCATCTGAAATAAAAAAGTGAGAAGCAAGGATATTTGCGCAAAACATTGAGCCATTTAATAATCTTGCTGTAGAATGAAAAATCAATATTCCACTTTGTAATCTTTTTTGAGCACATCACCATTCCATGCTTTTTTGCTTGTCCAGCTAGCAGCAGGATCTGTCCAGAATTTATTTTCTGCCGGAAGACCCAATGTTAAAAAACCAAGTGTGGTCAAATACAAACTACCTGTTGAAGTGTATTGATCAGCCACCATTGGTTGATGTCCGTTGAAACCTAAAACCAGCCAACCATTGGCATCGAAGTTCTGGTTGCCATCAAACATCTTATGCATTACCGCAGTTAATCCGCAGCGAACCTGTGCAGGTGAAACATGTGCAGGTAGTTTTTCCATTAATGCAGTTTGTGCCAATGCCTGGAACGCAGCTGTGCGGTAAGTAATGGAACGGCCAAATGCAGGATAAGTTCCATCCGGTGCAATCACACGTTCAAGAAATTCACTGTAACGGATCATACGTTGCAAAGCAAGATCATATTCCTGCTGCTGTGCCATTTTCTTTTCAACCAATATTCCAAGCAGATCAACAAGCATTGGATGAATGACAAACGAGTTGTAATAATCCATGCTGAATTTTTCTCCATCAGAATACCAGCCATCACCCTCATACCATTCTTTCATTTTACGAATAGAAAAATCGATACGTGCAGGATCATGCTGCTCTCCTGTTGTCAATAAAAATCCCTCTGTAAGTCCTGCAAACAATAACCAGTTGTTATACCCTGCTTTTCTTGTGCGTAATGATTTAAATTCTTCAATGAAACGTTTCTTTGTTATTTCATCGAGCGGCTCCCACAATGCTTTCGGTGCACGGATGAATGCATGCGCTAAAAAAGCTGCATCAACAATCGGCTGAGCTTCTGTTCTGAAGTTGAGATAATCCGGGTGGTTCGGATCGACAGCATTGGCTAAACCTTTCAACAATTCATCTCGCATTTGTTTACGCATTTTGCCCTCTGCTGTTTCATCATCAGGCAATGCTAACCAAGGTGCAAGCCCTGCCATTGTGCGGCCAACAGCTTCCAAATAAGTAACCTTCTTTACCGGTAAGAAATAACCAGGACCTTGTTCTAATGGCAAATTTTGTTTCAGTGTTCCTTCGGCAAGATTATGTACAACGGGATAAGCGATCTTATACAATGTATTTGCCCAAAACAACCTGTCTTGCTGACCAGTTATGACTGCAGGTTGCAGCTGTTCTTTTTTCTTTGTCTTTTGTGCAAGTACATTATGTATCGATAAAATTGCTAAAAATAAAAAGGCTAAAAGTGTGAAACTTTTTTTCATGGAAATCAATTGAGCATAAAATAGAAGAAGGCATGAAATTACAGAACTTATCCTTTCTGAATTGTAAAGAGTTTCTTTCCTTTTATCAACAGATCGTGACGGTGCAGTGCTTCGAGAAAATAATAATCAGCATACACCAGCGGCACATTAATTTCAGAGTTGTGAGGGACACTACCAACAGATTGCATCAATAGAAAATTACCATTATTACCTATAGGCGCCCTGTAAGCCTTACTTGATAATGTATGCAGTATCTTCACTGCAAAACTGCGATACTTATTTCCTTTAGTTCTGCTATATGTACTCAGCTCCATTAAAGCTGAAGCCACAATTGCTGCTGCTGATGCATCACGGTAAAGTTGTTGCACATTATTTGCGTTAGAACGAACACCGGGCGTATAGCCTTGTTGATTTGCATTAAAATCCCAATAGGGAATTTTATCGGCAGGAAGATTTTTGTGATTCATAAAAAAATCTGCCAACCCTTCTGCTGTTTTTAAAAAGCGGGGATCTTTTGTTTCACGATACACCATAGTGAACCCATAAATCGCCCATGCCTGTCCTCTCGACCAGGTTGAATTATCTGCATAGCCTTGTGCGGTTTCTCTTCCTGCCACTTTACCGGTAATGGTATCGTAACAGACAACATGATACGATGAGTAATCTTTTCTTACCTGGTTCTTCATAGTATTTTCTGCATGGGTAATAGCAATATGTCGGAAGGAGGTATCGCCTGTAACCTTTGATGCAAAGAAGAGTAATTCAAGATTCATCATATTGTCAATAATCACCGGGTAGTTGTAGGTTTTATCTCCATGCCACGACTTGAATGAATTCCACGATTTAATACAGCCTACAGCCGGGTTAAATCTTGTACTGAGCGATTTAGCAGACTCTACAAGAATATTTTTATAAGCTTCATTTCCGGTGAGCCGGTAGGCATTACCATAACTGCAATACATCATAAAACCAAGATCGTGATGCTGGGTAAATGTTTTCAGAGGCTCAAGACGTTCTGTCCATTGCCGTGCTGCATTTTTCAATGCAGTATCTTTTGTAAACTCTGCTGCATACCACAAGCTTCCGGGAAAGAAACCCGGTGTCCAGTCATACATATTTGTTGTAACCAACTTTCCTGTTTTATTTATGGTACGGGGAAAACCAAGTTTGTTATTTTCCGTTGCAGTAAGCATATTCTTTAATTGCTTACCTGCGTATGTAAAATTTTCTTTTACAGAAAAAGTATCTTTCTCATCGCTCCGGAAAGCAAATGCAACTAAAGAAATCAAGCCAAGAATTACGAGTAATTGTTTCATTAAAAATTATTTTCCGTTGATAGATTCATTTTTTGCGATCTCAAATTTGTACCGACCTTTTAACTGTTGCTTTTTTGCTGTTAAGCTGAGACGGTAAATTTCACTACCCCATACTTTGGTCAAACGTGGGTCTGTTTGCGGAATAGTTTCAACAGTTGCATCAAATTGTGCAGCATCATATTGCATCTTAACAGCCTTACCTTCTTTTTCAAGCACGACCATGCCCGGTTTTGATAGATCTGGTTTCGCCCAGGTTAGAAAGTTGAGTTGGTTTGCTGTTATTAATTCAGTTAACTCAAATGCATCATCGATGATTAGTTTGTTTGCTGAAAGAGTATAACTGCGTACCCATTTTTTTACAGATGCATCTTTATTGTATGCGTCACTTATATCGGCACGGAACAAATTCATTTTTGCATCAAACAAAACATCCTTTGCTTTAAACTGTGCACCAAACTCCTGGGGCTTACCATTGATCACAGGCAGATTGTGATAGTTGCTCTGCATTGTCCAGATGGTATAACGTTCGCTGCTGAATGTTTGTCTTGTGTATGTTCCTACCCCTGCATCAATAAACATGGGTACTTCGTTTACATATAATGAAAATGTTCCTACATCATTGTGGTTATGACTTTCGTTATTGAACCCGGCTTTGCCTGCAAAGAAGAAACCTTCTTTGTTTTTCATGTAGCAAAATTGTGTTTGCGGATACCATGTATAGTTTGCTGTTGGCAATGCTGGTTTTGCCTGGAGCAATTCGTTGTATGATGCAATGTTTTCAATACTACGGAAGAAATCTCTTCCCGCATTGACCTCAACTTTCCCCTTATTTGCCTTTACAAGATAAGCACCAAATGCCTGCATCTCTTCACTGTTCACGGCTTTGCCGTAACGATAGATCACACCTGCATCGCCACCACCTTTTGCAGAAGCGTCAGCAAAATTCACCACCCAACCATTGCCAACATAACTGCGGGCAATGTATTCGCCCATGTTTTTGATCATGGGCTCATTAAAGATGCTGAGCTTGCCATTGCTTGCATTACTCAGCAGTTGAAGATAATCGTATAGTTTCCCGGCAGCGTGTCCCCAATAAGATGGGCCTTCTTCGCAAGCACCGTCTTCTTTTACATAGTTAATAAAGTGATCAACGCTTTGCATGGTGCGATGCACTGCAGCCGCAAGTTTTGTGGCGTCTTCTTCCAATAAAAGAAAACAGGTAAGCACATTCGAATTACACCAGGGATTCCAGTTGTTTACCAACACTCCGGGTTTGTAATTGAATGCCTGCCACCAATAGTCACTACGCTGCATGTATGGATCAAGAATACGTTTCTGAATATTTGCACGAAGTCTTGATGAAATAACAGGGTTTACTTTATCAAATGCATCATGCAAAAAATACCATGTCCACGATAAAAAAGAACCCATATCAGCAGAAGTAAGATCAATGATCTCTTCACGATAATCGGGCAGCGCTCTTTTTGATTTTTGTACAGAGAGATGTGCAGACAATACCCACGACGACATCTCACAAGTTTGCCACACACCGTTGATGATTTGATTCATGAAACGCCCCTTCCCTTCGGCTAATTCTGCAAACAGCAATCGACTTAATGCCGTGTTGTTTGCGTTAAACGGATTTTCCATTGCCACCCGGCTGCCGCTGCGTTCGTATTCTAAATAATCAGAAGCTCTTACAACTTTCCAGGTATAATCGAGATAAGCTTCACCTTCTTTTATCAAATCATCTTTCAGAGAACCGGTAAATGCATCCCAACCATTCCTGTTTGTATAGGCAGGATACTTGATCCATGCTTCTTTTGCAACAAGACTTGCTTTCACCTGATCAACAGATGCTTTCTTCTGCAACAGGTTACGTGTTTCATATGCAGTTACTGTAAAAGCATTCAGGAAAAGCACAATAAGAATAAATGCACGAAGCATACACAGTCGTTTTAATTGTTGAAGACTAGAAATTTATACAGAGCGAGGTTCGATTGTATCATGCAAAGTATATTATCAGCACAATCTGTTGATGTAAATACAAAAGCCAATTGGCAGATGTGAAGAATAATACAATACACAAACAAGATTTAAAAAGGCACCCGTTCAAATAAACAGGTGCTGTGTGCTATATGAAAACTAGAACTGCTGCTGTTTTAAAAATCTATATTATCATATTTCGATTACCAGTTAGGGTTTTGTGTCAATGTGTTATTGCTCAACCCAATTTGCGAAGTGGGTATGGGCCATAAATAATCTCTGGCGGGATCAAACTTCCTTTTATCTGCTGCCTGGTACAGAACGTAACCATTCTGCATGGTGGGAGCAGTAGCGCCACCATAGCTTACCCCACTGGTGAAATATTTACGTCCCAGTACAACTTTCGGCAGCTCTGTTTCCGCTGTTTTCCAGCGTAGCAGATCCCAGTAACGAAATCCTTCAAATGCTAGTTCAACTGATCGTTCTCTGCGTATTTCTGTTTGCATATTTAATCCGTTGGCAGTAACAAAGGCGTTGGTCAACAAGGGTAACTTTGTAATATCATTGTTGGTGGCCCTGTTACGCAGCAGATTAACAGATATATTCAGATCTGCATCAGATATACTGTTATTTAATTCATATACAGCTTCAGCATAGTTTAACAGCACTTCACCATAACGTATTGCAATAAAGTCTAAGAAAATAGCGGGCGATACTAAAAAGTCTGCCTGGCCCGTCCAGTATTTTTGTTGATGATAATGGTATGTGTTGCCGTAGGTAGGATTACCCCCTGCGATAGAAGCAGATGGATCGCCAACTTTAAATGAAGTCAATACAAAACGGGGATCCCTGTTCCGGTAATCTGTCAGCAAACCTGTTTCCATACCATTTGAATCAAGAGAGGATTTACCTGCAGGTAAACCATCAGCATAAAGCGCCAGCAAATGAAAAGTTCTTGATGCGGCATTTCCTCCATCAGTAAGTTGATTACGCATGTATGAGTGACCGGCAATAAAATTGCTTATATCCTTCCCATAAATTCTTACGAGGATATTTTCTTTGTTATTTGTATAACCTTCGCCGGGGTACCTGAACAGATTTTGATAACTCAAGGCACCGTCTTTTGTATAAAGACTATGTTTTCCCTCGTTCATTACAAGCAAAGCCGCATCACGTGCTATGGTGAAATGCTTTTCCGGATCTTTTGTTCCTGTAAATTCAGGCGCACCGTGAAACTTGTGCCATGAACCCTCATACAATGCTACACGGGATTTAAAAGCGAGCGCTGCGCTCCTTGTAATTCGTCCATACTCTCTCCCTGGCTGACCTGCTGAAGCGGTGCTACCAGGTAGCTTATCTGCCTGCGGACAAACACTCGCAGCAAAATCAAGATCTGCATAAATAGAATCTACAACCGCTTTTCGGTCTGTTCGGGGAGTATATAATGCAGGGTCAGTGCTGCCATTAATGGTTTTGCCGATATAAGGCACCGACCCATAAGTTCTTACCAACCGAAAATAAGCCATAGCCCTGAAGAAACGTGCCTGTCCGATACAATTGCTTTTCATAGGACCATCCGGAATACCGGCAGCTTTTTCAATTACATTATTTGCAGCCCTTATGAAAGTATATAAATTATTCCACTGCCCGTCGGTTGCAGGAATAGGACGGCTTCCATCACTCACAGTATTAAGATTAAAAGCACCCGTAGAACTTAGATTGATCGCCAGGTCGCTGTAACGATCTTCCAAAGGCGCATCGAAATCAGGGATACTTAAATACAAATAGTTAGTACCCACAATTAAATCGCTGGAGTCTTTCCAAAAAACCGGGTCTGTAATCACTGTCCTGGTATTGAGATCCAGTTGCTTTGTACACCCGTTGCTGATAAGCGATACAGCTGCAACAGTAATACAGTTTATGATAAAGATTTTATGTAAACGCATTTCTTGAACTTTGTAATAATGAATAATTGTGATTCCATTTCCTGAAAGGTTAAAAGCTGATGTTTAAGCCCATAGCATAGCTTCTCCAAAGCGGGTAACCAAATGATATTCTATCGGTATTCTCCGGATCATAGTAATTAAACCACATACCCGTCAACTCCCAAAGATCCTGTCCGGAAAAATAGAGCCTGATATCGCCCAATCCTTTTACGTGATGCTTGGCCTTGCTGAATGTATAACCCACTTGCAGGTTTTTCAACCGTATGTAACTCGCATCTTGCACCCAATGAGATGAAACCTGGTCGTTTACCCTGTCAGCAAAACGTATGGTTGGGAATTTGGCATTTAAATTATCCGGCCTCCAATAATCCTGGTGTATAGCCCAAGGCATTCTCCAACCGTCATACAGACCGATACTTGCAATCGGATCAATCAGGATACTTCTTTTGCCAACACCGTTGAAGAGGAAGGACAAATCGAAGCCCTTCCAGTTAACTCCGGCACTCACACCAAAAACATAACGGGGGTTTGTATTACCAAGATAAACGAGGTCACCATGATTGGCAGCAGTGCCTATACCCTGGTTAATGAAACCATCTTTATTTATGTCGAGCAATTTGATATCGCCTACACCGGTATTCGTGGTTCTGCGGGGCGATCCTTGTACTTCTTCTGGTGTATCAAAATATCCATCAGCTTTGTAACCAAATATTGAGTTGGTTGACATGCCTAAAATTGTGTTGTTTATTCCTGCAGCATAAGTATTGGAACCATCATAGCGAATAACTTTATTAATATCATCGCTGAGGTTAGCCGAAACAAAATACCCACCGTTTCTGAATTTATCGGTCCAGTTAACCGTAACACCCCAGCCTTTCACCCTGATAGCGGCAAGGTTGGCGGCATTCGGCGTTACGCCCAGCAGTGCCGGAAGATTTTGCTGGACAAATACATTGTTGTTTTCTTTGATAAAATAATCAAAATGTATACGTAACCTTCTTTTCAACACTTCGATATCAACGCCGAAGTTGGTTGTTTCTATGATTTCCCATTGTTTGCCATCTGAAGGCAGTTGACCCTGCCGTAAAAAAGCCGTACGGGAATCATTGAATGGATAAAACCCTCTCAACAACAGACTCTGAAATTCATAATTGCTGGCATTAGGATTGGACGTCTGCGCACCACCGGCCGTTCCGTAAGAAACCGCTAATTTAAATTCATTGATCCAGGGCAATGTTTGTTTAAACCACTCTTCCTGTGATGCACGCCAAAATGCGTTAAGCGAATAGAATGTCTGAAACTTATTACCCGGAGATAAACGTGAGCTGCCATCACGGCGAAGTACACCTTCAAAATAATACCTGCTCGCAAAATTGTAGCTCAAGCGTCCGAAATAAGACAACCATCTGTTTTCTTGTATGTTGTCAGCTACATTCGTCACATCGGCAGTAGCAAGCGTCGTATAATTTAATGTTTCAAAATTGTTTAGTAATAATGCTCTCTGCATCGCCTGCACCCAGTCATATTTATAGGTTTTGTACTCAAAACCTCCCAATAAATGGAAATGGTGATCATTGAGTTTATAATCATAGTCGGCAGTTGCAAAGAAGTTTTGATTAAGCACATAGGGCCTTGTTTTATTCAGCGAGTTTACCTGGTTAATAGCCGTACTGGCAACAGGCAGCTTGTTTGAATCAATCGTAAAGCGTGGAACAGTTTTAGCAAACACTTCCCTTGCTGAGAAAACCATACCCGGACTATAAACTGCTTTTAAATCAAGCCCCTTTAAAATTTGTTTAGCGTTAAGGCTGATAACGCCATTCATGTTGTACCTGTCCTCCTGATCGTAACCACCATCTTTCAAAATCGGATAAGCAGTGGATATTGTACCAATAAATGCATATTTACTGTCGTTTGTTCCCGGTGTGAAAATAGGGTTACGTGCAGCACGGAGCGAATAAATATGATACATCAAACCTTCGCCTGTAATACCTGTTGACGGAGCAAGTATATTCTCCTTAACAAAAGACAAACGTGTATCAAGTGAGAATATCTTAGACAATTTGGTATTATAGTTCATCCTTGCGTTAAACCTGCTGTAGCTGTCGGGTCCAAATTTGAATACACCCTGCTGACTCAGGTATCCTACAGAAAACAGGTAGGTCGATTTGTCGCTGCCACCTGAAGCACTAAGATTGATATTTCGTTGCGTACTTTGTTTACGCATCAAAATATCAACCATATCATTATTGTAGTAGTATTCCCAGGTTTTGGAATTTGAATTCCATACATCCTCTACAGTTGGGTCATCAAACCACTCCAGTTGCTGATTGGTAAAGTCTTTATTCTGGTTGGCAGACACCCTGGCGGCGTTTATCAGTTCACCCTGCTTGCGTGAACTTAACAATTCGGGTCGTGCAAACGGAGTACGGGTCGTGTACATCGTCGTCAGCTCAAAACGGGGTTTTAGACTCGCCCTGCCAGCTTTTGTAGTCACCAAAATCACACCCCCGCCTGCTTTTGCACCGTAAATGGATGCCGAGGCTGCATCTTCCAAAATTGATATTGTCTCAATATCATTAGGATTTAATGAAGCAAGATCTCCTTCAACTCCATCAATAATAACCAGGGGAGAATTATCTACACCAAGCGAAGTAATGCCTCTTATCCTGGCCGCAAGACCCTCACGGCCTGGCTGTCCATTTGTACGGGTAATTACAAGCCCGGGGGTGGTTCCCTGCAAGGCATCGAATGTATTTGTTACCGGTCTGTTTTGCAATAACCGCTGATCAACTGTTAATACACCACCTCCAATATCACGTTTGGTCTTGGTGCCGTAACCCACCACTACCACATCACTTAACTCAGTAGCCTTTGTTTTTAGTTGAATAGTAATAGTCTTTTCGGATCCAACAGTAACCTCATTTGATTCAAAAGTTATAGCAGTAATAATCAGGACATCGCCGGATGCAGCGGTAATTGTAAAGTTGCCGGCCTCATTGGTAGTGGTGCCTTTGTTTTGCTTTTTAATGCTAACAGACGCACCTGAAACGGGCCTCCCGTTTTCATCTTTTACTGTTCCTGTTATTGTTTTTGACTGAGCAAAAACGAGGAATGGAAGGAATAAGAGAGCAACCAACCCGGATAGAAATTTAGTGCCGGGAGGCAATGAAAGATTTTTAAGCAATCGCATGAGCAGAAGTTTTTTAGTAAATAATCAACGGATGTGCGGTTTGAATTTTAAGCTCTTAAAGCTATAAAGATTCTTAGCAGCACATTTCTGGATGCAATATTTGCTGCGGTGAAAAAAAGAGGGGGTGACAAACCTAAAAGAATAGGGTGAATTTTATAAACCAGAAATCAAACCCTTGATTTTCAATGAAGAATAATTAAAGCAGATTTCAATTTGTCACTGCGCTGTTTGTAAATATCTTTACTTTTATTGCAGTTGATACGAACGATATGTGCCGCAAATACTCCTGCATCTCCCGATTTCTTCTTATAACCTGTCTGCTAGTGTTACCTGCCCGTTTTTTGCACCCGCAAGTGAAGGGGCAAACTATGCTCTTCAATCATGTAACATTAGAACATGGCTTATCGAGCAATTCAGTTTTATCCATTACGCAAGACCACAAGGGGTTTCTTTGGTTTGGTACACGCATGGGTGTTAACCGCTACGATGGTACCCGGTTTAAACATTATCTCCACAACGACAAAGACAGCAATACCCTTAATAATAATAATGTACTTTCCCTTTTCTGCGATTCCCGCAACACCATCTGGGCGGGCACATCCTCCGGGCTTAACCGCTATAACGAAACAAAAGATTATTTCGAACGGATACCGCTAACCACAGGCACGCTTTATATCAGTTATATTTATGAAGACAGGAAAGGCACAATCTGGATTGGAAGTTCAGATGGTTTGTATGCCCTTGTCAACGGGCAACCAGATAAAAGAAAAATCTTCAGGGCAGGAAATGTCAATAGTATTGCAGGTAATAATGTAAGGACCCTATTTGAAGATCATAACGGTCATTTATGGGTGGGCAGTAACAATGGCCTTACACGAATGGTGCCACAAGCCAATGGCTATCGTTTCGAAAACTTTACGCATGATCCGGCCAATCCACGTTCGTTAAGTGCCAGGAATGTTACTGCAATTGCAGAAGATGCCAAACAGCAGTTGTGGATTGGCACATTGAACAACGGCATTAATTTATTTGATGCTGCTGCAAATTCTTTTACACGTTTTGGTAAAACAGGAAATAGCACTAGCGGACTGATCAATAATAATATCCGCATTATTACCACAACACGCAATGGTATGTTGTGGGTTGGTACACAGGAAGGATTAAGCATTATTGACCCGGTCACAAAAAACATACATTCTTATCAAAACGATCCCGGCAATAAAAAAAGTCTCAGTCAGAATTCTATTCACAGTTTGTACGAAGATGCCAACGGTTCAGTATGGATCGGCACTTACTTCGGCGGCGCAAATTCCACGTATCCCTACAGTACCAAATTTTCAGTTTTGCAAAATAATGCAAGCCGCACGAGCCTTGGTAATAATGTTGTGAGCAGTATTGTTGAAGACGGGCAACACAATTTATGGATGGGTACCGAAGGTGGTGGTTTAAATTATTACAACCGCAGCACCGGTTTGTTTACGGTTTATAAAAACGATATTAACGATGCGGCAAGTCTTGGTTCGAATTTGGTAAAGATTGTATTGGTGGATAAAGAACAAAACATCTGGTGTGGTACACATGGCGGTGGCTTAAATGTCCTCGACCGCAGACAAAATAAATTTAAACGTTACATGTATAAGGAAAATGATGCTGCTACACTGCATTCTGAAATCATCTCGCTGGTTGAAGATGACAACGAACGGCTATGGGTAGGATCAAATTCCGGTTTGCATCTGTTCAGTAAAAAAGGGATAGAGCTTACGCCCCTTTCGTTCAGTACAATAAATGGATTTGTAAACGGTATCACGGCAAGAACATTTTATAATGATGCACAAGGAGCAGTGTGGATTGGTGGTGCGCCTGGCTTGTATGTAGTGAATGGCAACAACATGAAAGAGCTGAACGATGATCTTTACATCAATACCATAACACAGGATAAGAAAGGAAATATATGGGCGGCACTAAGCTATGGCGGTATAGCAATGTATAACAGCAGTAACGGACAGTTTGTACGCTATACGGAGAAAGATGGTTTGCCCAATACAAATGTCATCAGTTTGCTGGAAGATGACAATGGTTTCTTTTGGCTCAGTACTGATAATGGATTGATCAAATACGATCCTGTTTTAAAAACAGCTCAAACCTATACAGTGAGCGATGGACTTGCAGGCAATGAATTTAATTACAACTCTTACCTCAGAGACAGCCGGGGTGAGTTTTTCTTTGGCGGCTATCATGGCATTACCAGCTTTTTTCCCGGCAATATTGAAACCAACAGCTATGTTGCCCCGGTTGTGTTTACGGGTTTGCGGCTATTCAATAATAATGTTGAAATTAATGGTGAAGACGGATTGCTTGATCGCAACATTAACCAAATGAAACGCATTGTGTTCACACACAAACAGAATGTATTTACAATTGAATTTGCGCTTCTGAATTTTATTAAAAGCAACAAAAATCAATACGCTTACAAACTCGAAGGCTTTGATAAAAACTGGAACAAAGTAACAACTGCTTCTGCCACATACACCAATCTCCCCTCAGGTACTTATACCTTCGTTGTAAAAGCTGCTAATAATGACGGCGTGTGGAGCCAGCCTGCATCAATTGAATTGAAAATACTTCCACCTTTTTGGCTTACATGGTGGGCCTATTGCATTTATATACTTGCTTTTGCGGCCATTTTATTTTTAGTGATTCGTTTCTTCTTTCTTCGTGCATTATTAAAGAAAGAAGATGAATTACACCAGGTGAAACTGAATTTTTTCACCAATGTATCGCATGAGATCCGTACACATCTTACGTTGATTATGGCACCTGTTGACAAACTGCTCGACAAAAAACAAAACGATGGGTTTGTTCAACAGCAATTAACCCAGGTAAAAACTAATGCCAACCGTCTACTAAAACTTGTAAGTGAACTGATGGATTTCCGAAAAGCAGAGACTAATCATTTAAACTTACGTTTTGAAAGGCACAACCTGATCCCCTTCCTTCAGGATATTTGCAGCAGCTTCCAGGAAATATCAGCAGCAAAGCATATTCATGTTTCCTTTATTCATGATGCTGAAGATATTCCTGTGTATTTTGACAAGGAACAGCTGGAGAAAGTGTTCTTTAACCTGTTGGCAAATGCATTTAAGTTCACGCATGAAGGTGGGCGAATTTCTTTAATGGTGGAACGGAAAGATAATAGGGTGAATATTTCTGTCACAGATAATGGTAAAGGTATTGCACCCGAATATCTGGATAAACTGTTTACCAATTTCTTCCAGGTGGCAGAACATGGCTTGCAAAACACAGGTTATGGAATTGGCTTGGCTTTGTCGAAAAATATAGTGGAGCTGCATAAAGGAACAATCGGCGTTGAGAGTGAACAATCGTTGAACGGAAAAGAAGGTCGAACTGTTTTCAAGGTTACATTACTGCAAGGCAATCGGCACTTCGAAACGCCTAATCTTACAGAAACAAATCCTGTTGTTAAAACAACGGTTATTGAATCTGTACCTGTTGAGGCAGCCCATCAGCCAATTACGACAGCAGAAACACCGAGAGAAAAACAATTCAGTATTTTAATTACAGAAGACAATGCGGAATTACGCAGCCTGGTTAAGGAAACATTCATTGATCAATACAATGTAATAGCCTGCGAAGATGGGCTGCAAGGATGGAACACTGCTGTTGAACTGATACCGGATCTCATCATCAGTGATGTGATGATGCCTGAGATGGATGGATTTACGCTTTGTACCAAATTAAAAACCGATGAGCGTACGAGTCATATACCTGTGATTTTACTTACTGCTAAAAGTTCGCAGGACGACCAGGTAAATGGATTGGAAACCGGTGCTGACATCTATATTACAAAACCATTCAGTAAAAAAATACTTGAACTGAATGTGCGTAACCTGCTGGCAGCACGTGAAAAACTGAGAGAAAAATTCAGTCAACAGATCATTGCAGCACCTGAAACAACCGCAACAACAGAAACAGTTGCTGATGCATTTGTAAATACTGTTGACAAAGAGTTTCTAACAAGAGTGATGCAGTTGGTGGATGAACATATGGATGATCCTGATTTTGGTGTAGAGAAACTGGCAAGAAAAGTGGCAATGAGTCCACCTATCCTTTACAAGAAGATCAAGGCCGTATCAAATATGTCGGTGAATGAATTTGTGAAATCATTGAGATTGAAGAAAGCTGCACAGCTGCTACAACAAACCGATATGACCGTTTATGAAGTGGCTTATAATGTTGGCTATAACGATCGTAAATACTTCAGCAGGGAGTTTAAAAAACAGTTTGGAAAAACTCCTAGTGAATACGCAGGTGTTAATAAAGACGAACAGCAATGAAACATCACAACCTTAGAATAAAACTGATCAAATAAAAAATCCCCCGTTATCCGGGGGATTTTTATGCTGCTTCAAAATTATTCTGTTTCTTATCCGTTCTCTTAAGGTACAGAAGCCAGCTTGGTTGGTTCATAGGGCCAGGATTCAAAAACAGGCCTTCATTGGATTTAAAGTGGCTTTCGCCGATTGGTTTTTCGGTATTGGATTACTGTTGGTCATGCAAGAATACTTCAGTTAAATTGTCTTATGAACAATTGTATATGCTTTGTTTCAAAAATTCGTGCTAACCTCAGTCATGACTAAGTGATACTACCTAATAGAGGTATTTTTCCGCTGCATCAGCCTCCAACTTTATTCATTCACACTGTTGTGAACAACTTTTTTTAGTAATGTTCAACAGTTTTTGCAATTTAAAATCCAGATTTACAGCGTTAGATTACCGAAACCCATGTAATGGAACAAACAAAAGAAATAGCCGCCCTTCTCCACCTCATTGACGATCCCGATGATGAAGTGTATTCACAAGTGAGTGAAAAAATCATTTCACTTGGTAAGGAGATCATCCCTAACCTTGAACATTTATGGGAAACAACGGCTGATGAATATACGCAGGAGCGTATTGAAATGCTCATCCATAGCCTTCATTTCCGTGATTTGCAAATGGACCTGAAAGCATGGGCAAATGATAAAGAACACGATCTGTTCACCGGTGCTTTGCTCGTAAGTCGCTATCAATATCCCGATCTTAACCTGCTCACATATTACCAGGAGCTCGAGAAAATGCGCAGGAACGTGTGGCTTGAGCTCAATAGTTTTCTTACTTCTCTTGAGAAAGTGAATGTGCTTAACAATATTCTTTTCAATTACTACAAGATCAAAGGCACAGAGATCAATTATAGTCACCCTGATGATTTTCTTGTTCATAAACTGGTGGAAGTGAAAAAAGGCAATGCCATACCGATTGGCATTTTGCTTCTTTCAATGGCAAGCCTGCTTGATATTAATCTGTACATGATCAACATCCCACGCCAGTTTATACTGGCTTACTTTGATGATGATCCGGAAAATAATACCAACAGTGAATTTCCGCCTGAACATATCCAGTTTTATATGGATGGAGCTTCCGGACAAATTTTTTCGCACAAGGATGTTGAAACATATTTCAAACGCATCAGCGTACCTCCTACTGCTTCTTATTTCAAACCACTTAACAACAAACGCATCATACAACGTATGCTGGAAGAATATGCAAAGTGTTTTGACAATGAAAAGAATGCCTATAAGAAAAACGATCTTCTCTCACTTGCCGCACAATTAAATGAATCGGATGAGTGAATTGATTACATGGACCGATTTTGAAAAAGTAGAAATTTGTGCAGGCACTGTTATTGAAGTAACTGATTTCCCCAATGCAAGAAAACCTGCTTATCAAATAACCATTGATTTTGGTGAACACGGTATTAAGCGTTCATCGGCACAAATAACACATCATTATAACAAAGAAGAGTTGATCGGAAAACAGATCGTTGCTGTTATAAACTTCCCCGTAAAACAAATTGCTAATTTCTTCAGCGAGTGTTTGGTATTGGGTGTGTATGACGAAAACAAAGAAGTTATTTTGCTAACACCGGATAAGAAGGTTCAAAACGGAGGAAGAATTGGCTGACGAATTACTTCATACTGTTTATTACAATTCACCTATAGGTACAATTTTATTAGAGTCGGAAGATGAACACTTGACTACTGTATCGTTTCGTGATGACATCTCGGTTGCAGAAACAGCAAACACAACATCGTCTGTTCTGAAAGCAACTATCAACCAATTAGATGAATACTTTGCAGGAAGAAGGAAGCAGTTTGATCTGCCACTTCAGCCTGCAGGCACGGCGTTTCAACAAAAAGTATGGGATCAACTCATGAAGCTACCATACGCCGAAACGGTTACTTATCTGCACATGGCCAAACGTTTGGGGAATGTAAAAAGCATTCGTGCTGCAGCATCGGCTAATGGAAAGAACCCGATTGGTATTATTATTCCATGCCATCGAGTAGTTGGTGCTGATGGAAAGTTAACCGGCTATGCGGGTGGACTTCACCGTAAGCAATGGTTACTAGAGCATGAAGCTAAAATGGCGGGCAAATCTTCTTCCCTTTTCTGATTATTTCAGATCTGTACTTGTAAACGATAATGGCAACAGCATTGCTGCGTCGGGTATGATGTATACCTTACCATGCATGCCACCCAATATTAGCCGTGTCGGCTGTTTGGTCTTTTCTTTAAACTCCTGCAATGCCTGGCGACAAATGCCACAGGGAGAAATGGGATGATTACTTTCGCCATTGTTGTTGAAATAGCTGATAGCAATCGACTCAATGGGCATTTTGGGATAAAGCGAAGAAATAGAAGCCAACACTACACGCTCAGCACAAAGACCGGCGGGAAAAGAAGCGTTCTCCTGGTTACTACCGGCAACGATCTCTCCATTATTAAGTTTGGCCACTGCTCCTACCTGGAAACGGGAATAAGGTGCATACGCATGTTGAGTTACTTCCCTCGCCTCATCAAGCAGCCACTTATCTTCTTCTGTGAGGTCGTCTATTGAATCGTACACCTCGTACTCGAAATGATACTCGTGTTTATCCATGATCACATATTTAAATACCGAACTTTCATCCGGCATTTTACCTCATCAGATACTTTGGCAAGAACCGTTCAGAAAAGGTAAAAGACAAAAAATCCCCCGAACATGTCGGAGGATCCATCATAAAAGCTCGGTATCAAATATAAGGTTTTATTTAATTGAACGGAAAATCCTCTTCCAGCGTGGCCCGCCGTCCCAACTAAAGAAAATGAGCGATGCTTTACCTACCACATGATCTTCCGGCACAAAGCCCCAATAGCGGCTGTCGAGGGAGTTATGACGGTTATCACCCATCAACCAATAATAACTCATCTTGAATGTGTAGCTGTTGGCAGGCTGACCGTTGAGAATGAACTTGCCACCTTTCATTTCAAAATCATTGTGCTCATATGTGCGGATGACACGTTCATAGCGGCTATAAATTTCAGGAGTAAGCTGGATAGTTGCTCCTTTTTTAGGGATATATAATGGTCCGAAGTTGTCAAGTGTCCATTTGCAATAAGTAGTATCGTTAGGAAACACATCGCCCCCCATTGTTGGGCCATTATTTGAATAAGTTGATACAAATGGTGCAATCGAATCTACGTAAGGCAACTTGCGGAAAATATCGAACTGTTCCTGGGTAAGGAATATCTCGTACACATTATTACCCAGGCCGGGAGCCTGTGTTACTTCACGCAAACTTTCCCTGATGCCATATTCTTCTTCAAGCATGGTATAATCAAGTGGCTGCCCTTTTGTTCTTAAGTAATAATTTGTTTGAACACCTTTTGGAATATCGTTCACTTTGCCATTGATATACACTACTCCATTTTTTATTTCAAGCGTATCTCCAGCAACCGCAACAGCACGTTTAATAAAGTTCTCACGCTTATCAACGGGACGAGTGATGATGATATCACCGTAATCATTCCAGATACGGTTTCTGTCGCCACCGGCCATCTGAATCGCATCGTAATAAGTTACTTTCGATCCGAAATTTACTTCGTCGTTAATAACGGTGTCGCCTACTGGCAAGTTAAACACCACCACATCATTCCGCTTAACCGGTTTTGCAAACCAACGGCGGTAATCAAGCTTAATCCATTCGAGGTATGATTTGGTTTTGATTCCCGGAAATGTGTGATGCACTAATGGGAAAGCTAATGGAGTGTTTGGTACACGTGTACCATAGGCTGTTTTACTTACAAACAAAAAGTCATTTACCAGTAACGAACGTTCCATAGATGGCGTTGGAATCACATAGGCTTCAAACACAAACATTCTAATTAAACCGGCAGCTACAATAGCAAATATGGCGGCGTCAATCCACTCACGAATGGTAGATTTTTTATGTTTGTGAGCAGTATCAGCTCCTAAATATTTGTCTGTGCTGTTAAAACCTATATAGCTGAAGTAAAGAATTGGTACCAGTACAGTTAACGTATGTTCCCAAAAAGAAAACTTTCCAAACGTTTTTACAAAATCGATCAATATAGCAATGGTGATGAACCATCCCACGATTGGAATAAACTGCAGGTAAAACCAGTAACGTTTCATCCCTGCCAGCTCAACCATGATCCATACGTTGTAAAAAGGCACAAATGCTTTCCATCCTTCCACACCGGCTTTTTTAAACATGCCATATAAGCCAATAGCAGGTAACAAAACCAGGAAAAGGTTGATGTAAAAAATCCAAAGAAACTCGTTTAAAGACATGCTCTCTTTTTTTAATGCTCACAAAAGTAAGGGTTTCGGTTTTGCAGCCCGAATTGCCCCTGAAATATTCTGTATCTGTTAACTACGTTTTAGTTCATCGGAGATAATACGACTGATCTTCTCAGCTTTATTAAATACCATAAAATGTCCGCCTTTATCAACTACATAATCAGCCTTCACATACCTGATCGGGAACAGTTTATCGGCATTTCCATGGATATGTAGGCAATTAGCAGGAATTGTTACATTGTTCCAGTTCACAATTTGATGAATGGCCCACTTGAGATATTGTTTATTAACAGTTTCTCTGAAATGATTGGCCAGCATCTTCTCAGGCTTTGTATGCGTACCCAGGAAATAATTTTCGATTGGGTAAAGCAAAGGATGAGGTTGTGGCTTGATGAGTTGATGTAGTTTTAGCTTGCCCGCAGTACGCATCCACCAAGGTTCTTCATTTCTTGTTTTAACAGATGAGATAAGGATAAGTTTTTTTACATTGATCAGCTTTGTTAATTCAATAGCCAGCATGCCACCAAATGACAAACCAATAATGATAGGTTCAGGTTCTGTAATGAAACTGCTCATACGTTTGGCATAATCAGCAAACGACTCATTCGGCTCAGGATCTATCCATTTGATATAATGAAGTTCATAACCCGGCAACTGAAGCCGGGCGAAAGCCCGTTCATCGGCTCCTAAACCGCTGATGCAATAAATTGATTGGCTCATGCCCTTGGAATCACAAAATTGTAGACATCTTCTTCGGAAATAACTTTTCCTGAAAGGATAACAAGACGCTCCATTACATTCCTGAACTCACGGATATTACCGCTCCAGTTATGTTTCTGCAATGCTTCAACTGCTTTTTTGTCGATTGCTTTTTTCGCCTGTCCGTAATCGTCAGCAACCTGTTGCAGAAAATGATCGGCCAGTAACGGAATATCTTCTCTACGTTCGTTCAATGAAGGAACATGAATAATGATGACACTTAAACGATGGTAAAGATCAAGACGGAAATTTTTTGCTTCCACTTCCTTCAACAAATCTTTATTTGTTGCAGCGATCACACGCACATCAACAGTAATATCTTTTTCACCACCCACACGTGTGATCTTGCTTTCCTGCAATGCACGCAACACTTTCGCTTGTGCAGTTAAACTCATATCACCGATCTCATCCAGAAACAGTGTTCCGCCATTTGCCTGTTCAAACTTGCCAATTCGCTGTTTAATGGCTGAGGTAAACGATCCTTTCTCATGACCAAACAATTCACTTTCGATCAATTCGCCTGGAATAGCAGCGCAATTCACTTCAACAATTGGCCCGTTAGCTCTGTTGCTTTTTTCATGCATCCATCTCGCCACTAATTCTTTACCTGAACCATTTTCACCGGTAATCAGCACACGTGCATCTGTAGGTGCAACTTTTTCAATCGTGTCTTTTATTTTTTTCAAGGCACTGCTCTCACCAATCATCTCCTGCACCTTACTCACCTTGCGTTTCAGCACCTTTGTTTCCGTTACAAGCGTTTGCTTATCCATTGCATTGCGGATGGTGATGAGCAACCTGTTTAAATCCGGTGGCTTGGCTACATAATCAAATGCTCCTTTTTTCACTGCTTCTACAGCTGTTTCAATTGTGCCGTGACCTGAGATCATAATGATCGGCACATCCGGATTGATCTCTTTTGCTTTTTCTAAAAATTCAAGACCATCTACTTTGGGCATCTTGATATCGCACAAAACAACATCGTATGTTTTTTCTCTGATCTTCTTTAATCCTTCATCACCATTCTCTGCATCATCAATTTTATAACCTTCATAAGAAAGAATTTCACCTAATGTTTTCCTGATTGCTTTCTCATCGTCGATAATTAATATGTGACTCATACGGTTTAACAGGTTCTTTTATGGAATTTTTTTTGAATTGCTTCAAAGCTAACCAAAAACCATGCAAGTATGTATGCAGCTGCTTTTTTCTTTCTTAGTGTCTGCTTTGTAGTAGCACCACAGTTTAAAACAGATAAAGTTGTCGCTGAATATACTCCCCCAAAACATATTAAGGATATTCCTTTGCCTGATGATTATGAACGATTGCATTTACAGGAAAACAGTTTTGGTAATTTTCTACGTCAACAATCTTTAAAAAACGATAAGACAGTTTACCTGTACAATGGTCGGCCGAAATACAATCAAACTGCTCAATACGCAGTGTTGAATATATCGGTAGGACAAAAAGATCTGCAACAATGTGCCGATGCTGTGATGCGGCTACGTGCTGAGTATCTCAAACAGCAGCAGAAGTCAATTTGCTTCTCAGACAACGCCAACAAGAAATATTGCTGGCAACAATACAAGAATCGGGGCTGGCAAGGTTACCTTGAAACTGTGTTCGGTATGTGTGGTACCATTTCACTTGAAAAGGAATTAAAACAAGGACTGGAAAAATTTAGCTGTGGGCGATGTGCTGATAAAAGGTGGTTCACCAGGCCATGCAGTCATTATCATGGATATCGCAAGACACAGAAGCTCGGGTAAAATTATATTCCTGCTGGCCCAAAGTTACATGCCGGCACAGGATATTCGTGTACTTCAGAATTTGAATGATAAAAGGCTAAGTCCATGGTATCGAGAGCCTTTAAGTGACAGAATAGCTACTCCCGAATGGACATTCTACGCTACCCAACTACGTAGCTGGCGTTAAAACAGCTTCGGTAATTACCGAAAGAAAATACAGGTTTTCTCCGATTGTTTTTGAATGGGATGATGTTTACTTTTGATACGTACCAAAACCAATCCCTATGAAGTTAAGTTCAATCTCTACGCAGCCGGCCTGGAAGATCGCTGTTAAGATTTCAGCTTTAGGCCTCTCACTTGTATGTATTACTTACGGCTTTGTCTGGTTGCTTTTAAGCACCCTGCGTCTGTTTGTTGAAGGACTGATGCCGTAGTATACTTAGCTTCCACATAATTGTAATTCCGCAATGCGGCTGACTCCCCTTTGCGTTAAAAAAAAGAAAGCCGGATAGAAATCCAGCTTCGTTTAAAATCCAATATCCTATGAAAAACCGTGGCAAATATGCTGCAATTCTTTCGAATAAAAAATTATACAGACATTTATTTGTCCAGTAATGCAAAAAGCCGATCATATTGACCGGCTTTAAAGCATTATTTCTAATTTCTTATTTCTTCATATACATCACTTCCTTTACCAGCTTCACAGTGCGAGGCACATCAGGCAGGTAGCCACCCACTAAAGTTGGTGCGTAGTGCATAGGGGCATCTGCACTTGTGATACGACGAATGGGCGCATCAAGATAGTCAAACCCTTCTTTCTGAATACGATAGGCAATTTCAGATGAAATTGAAGCGAAAGGCCATTGCTCTTCAACAATCACCAGGCGATTTGTTTTCTTAACGCTCTCAAGTATGGTAAACCAATCCAACGGACGTACTGTGCGCAAATCGATTACTTCAGCTTCAATACCTTCTTTTGCCAATTCTTCAGCAGCATTAAGCGCTACTTTCATCATTTTATTGTAAGAAACTATTGTTACGTCACGACCCGAACGTTTTACATCAGCTTTACCTATTTCAATAATGTATTCGCCTTCAGGTACATCACCTTTGTCGCCATAACATACTTCGCACTCCATAAAAACAACCGGGTCGTTATCACGGATGGCGGCTTTCAGCAAGCCTTTGGCATCATATGGGTTAGAGGGAGAAATTACTTTCAATCCCGGAATGTTGGCATAATAGCTTTCAAAAGCAGTTGAGTGCTGAGCACCTAACTGACCTGCAGAACCATTTGGTCCACGGAAAACGATAGGGCAACCTACCTGTCCACCACTCATTGCCAGCATTTTTGACGCTGTATTAAGGATCTGGTCCAAGGCCAAAGCAGCAAAGTTCCATGTCATAAATTCAACGATTGGGCGTAAGCCATTTTGTGCAGCACCTACGGCAATGGCAGCAAAACCAAGCTCAGAAATTGGCGTGTCAATTACACGCTTTTCACCAAACTCATCGAGCATACCCTGGCTTACTTTATAGGCACCGTTGTATTCGGCAACTTCTTCACCCAGCAAAAATACTTTCTCGTCTCTGCGCATTTCCTCTTGCATGGCTTCACGCAATGCTTCACGCATGGCAATTGTTCTCATTGAAATAGCTTTGTTTTTAAAGTGGGGCAAATTTATTGATAGAAGGCCAAACACCCAAAACTGATTCAGCCAATAATTAGCATATGGTTATTTGCAAATTCTCACCTTACTTTATATTTCTTAAAAATTATTTTGATTGAAAACGATTCTTGTATTTGGCGCAGGTAAATCTGCAACAGTTTTAATTGATTATCTGAAAACAACTGTTAGCGAAAAAAACTGGAAACTGATTGTGGCAGATGCTAATGCTGAACAGGCCAAAGCAAAATTGGGTGATGCTCCCAACACCGAAGCGATTGAAGTAAATGTAACAGATGCTGATGAACGCCGCATGCTCATCGAATCATCTGATCTTGTGATCTCCCTCCTGCCTCCTTTTTTGCATATTCATGTAGTGAAAGATTGTGTGGCTATTGGACGAACTCTGCTTAATGCATCGTATGTGGATGATGCTATCAGAAACCTCGAAGCAGAAATACGAAGCAAAGAATTATTGTTTTTATGTGAAATGGGGCTCGACCCTGGTATTGATCACATGAGTGCTATGCAGTTGTTTGATGAGATAAGAGAAAGAGGCGGGAACATTACATCGTTTAAATCGCACTGCGGAGGTTTGGTTGCACCGGAAAGTGATGACAATCCCTGGCACTATAAAATAAGCTGGAACCCTCGCAACATTGTAATGGCCGGTCATGCCGGTGCTGCTTATAAAGAGAACGGCCAACTTGTACAGAGAACATACAACGAAGTGTTTGAGAACTGCCAGGAAATTGTTCTAGATGAGTTGCCGGCTTTTGCATGGTATCCCAACCGGGACTCATTAAGTTATATGCCCTTGTATGGATTAGAAAATACCAGCACATTTATCCGCACAACTTTACGCTATGCTGATTTCTGTAAAGGCTGGGATGTTATTGTTGATCTTGATCTCACGAATGAACAGGATCAAGCATTGATAAGTAAAAGCAAAACATATCGTGAATGGCTAGATGCAAAGCTTCAGCAAATTGAAGGCAGAGAACTAAGCCTGCGTATGTATCTTGAATTGTATGTGAAAGAAGCTGATCATGACATTATCCTTGAACAATTTGCATTTCTTGAACTGGATGGTCATGAAAACTTACCGGCAAATGCGAAGTGCAGTGCAGATATCCTTCAATCAAAGGTTGAACAAAAACTTGCTTTACAACCAAGTGACAAAGACATGATCGTAATGTTGCATGAGATAGCTTATGAACTGAATGGTGAAATAAAAACAATCAACAGCAGTTTAGTCGTTGAAGGTGAAGACAGCTTGCGTACCGCCATGGCAAAAACAGTAGGTTTACCATTGGGCATTGCTGCAAAACTTATACTTGAAGAAAAAATAAAACTGAAAGGCCTGCATATTCCAACCCGCAAAGAAATTTATATACCTGTGTTAGAAGAATTAAAACAACACGGCATTGTGTTTAACGAAAAGAGAAACTAAGTAGTTTTCTCAAATGCATCCCGTTCAACATCCAAAAGTTCATATTCCTTATTTGCAAGAATCAGTTTGCGGGATTTATAAACTTGTATCCAGTACAGAACAAAACAAACAAGCCAAATTAAGGGTACCACTATTCTTAATTCTTCGATGGGAATGAGCGATGCAAAATTTAAAATCAGGGATGAAATACCTATCGCACGTGTAGGATATAATTCATTAGTTGGAATGCCCAGACGTTGAAACTCCGCAGCGAATGAAGCAGATAAACGATTTACTACAACAAAAGCCCAATAGACATTAAACAGAGGTATCAACTGAAACCATATATCATTTGGTGCCAACTTCCTGCTGTTTTGCGAAATAGCCTCAAATGCTAAATATTGCCCATACAGGAACATGATAAAAATGGCTAACAGAAGTGCTATTTTCAAAAAAGGCAGATCAAAAAAGCTAAAGCGATAAACATCAAGCATATGAACAATCAAAAAAAAATCGACGTATGGTTATTTCACATCCACCAAAAAACTTCCAAGATCAACCACATCTCCCTCTCCCATCCTGAACTGCTGCAGGTCTTCAATGCTCAGTTCTTCTAATACTTTGGTGGTGTAAACGGGTTTGCCATTTTTCATGATCATGAAATAAAAATCGGGCCTGGCTTCATTAAACGCTGCATCATTTACAAAAGCATCATGTGCAAAAGCAATGCGTATGTGGCCATCAGCATCCAAACGGCTTTCACCTAAGAAATCATCATCAGCAATATCACGATCATATAGTCTTACGGTAAAATCATCGCCATGTAAAGGAGCATCATCTCCCTTCTCTATAAATCGGGCAGTAACGACAAGATCCGGCTCTTTGTTAAGTGTAAAATCGCTCATAGTGCATTTTTGTTTGGGTAAACAATGTGGTGAAATACAGTATTTTTACACGGTTACATAACGCATGCCGCATGAAAGCGCCACATCATAAATATACTTTCTTTTTACAATTGCTCCTTTGCTTTTTTCTTATTTCTGCAAACTACAGCTGTAATAGAAAACAAATGATGGCATTATCATCAAATGAAGAAAAAAAGACAAGTGATAACCCTCAGCTACTATACCTGACTATCGAATCCACTATTGATTCTGTTACAGGCAACCCAAACATGAAGATCATTCAGCAACAACTTGTAAATGGAGAATTAAAAGGAGATGCTGATCCAACATCCAAACCCGGCGACTGGCAAATTTCTCTGCTCGACAGGAAAGGCAAACGTATAGATTCGCTCATTGTTGAAGATCCACATATCCGGGATATGGAGTATGTAAATGACAAGGGTGAGTTTGCAATACGAAAAATTCAGTATATCAGAACTGAAGTGCCGTTCAGGTTCAACTACTCTTCAGCTGTAAAGGAAATTGAAGTAATAGAGATAACGGGAGATTTGAACAATAAACCACTCTTTCGTTCAGTACTGATTTTATAATTTTTATCCGAGAAGCAACGTCTGTCCTGTCGATCGAATCAATTCTGTGTGACCAATTACCAAACAAACTGAGCACATGAAAAGTTTTACGAACCTTATAATCTTCCTCTTCCTCTCTTCAACTGCAACAGCACAGGTATTTACGGTTGATACCATCAGTAAAACCGGTCCATTAGAAAAACGTATCAATCTTGTTTATCTTGCCGATGGTTATACTGCCGGCGAGCAAGCCAAATTCATAAACGATGTTATCAGCATTAACGACAAACTCTTCAACACAGTTCCTATAAAAGAATACAAAAACTATTTTAATGTATTTGCGATCAGGGTTATTTCGATAGAAAGCGGCGTAAAACACCCAATCACCGCAAGCGATTGCCCATCTGCTGCCACACATCCTCAATCAAATCCAAATAATTATTTTGGAACAACTTTCGATGCAGGTAACATTCATCGTTTAGTTGTGCCATCAGGCTATGCCAATATCAATTCTGTACTTGCCACCAATTTCCCTTTATATGATCATGCATTTATTGTGGCAAACACAAGTTTCTATGGTGGCTCCGGCGGAACCGTCGCAACAAGTACTACGCACACCAACGCAGCCGAAATTATGATCCATGAAATAGGTCATTCGTTTGCCAGACTGGCTGATGAATATTGGGCAGGCCCACAATACGCACTTGAAAAACCAAACATGACTGCACAAAGCAGCCCGGCTTTGGTAAAATGGAAAAATTGGATCGGCGCACCCGGCATTGGTGTTCATCAGCATACCGGTGGAGCCGGCTGGTATAAACCAACAACTGGAGGCACTTGCAAAATGGAGGCACTGGGTACTGCTTTTTGCAGTGTATGTAAAGAGACATTTGTTGAACGGATACATGAACTATCCTCACCTCTTGATAGTTATTCACCTTCAAATGCAACAACATTCAACGTTTACAGTACAGTTGGTTTTAAGTTAAACCTGCTGCAGCCTCTTCCCAACACATTAAAAGTTCGTTGGTTGGTTAATACGGAGGAGAAAGCATTGAACACCGATACATTTACTTTACTGCAAGGCAGCTTGGTAAATGGAAATTATACTTTGCTTGCTACTGTTGCAGATACAACGCAACTATCACGTGCCGATAATCATTTAACCATTCACACAACAAACATCAGTTGGCAAGTAAGTATGATAACTGGTGTGCAGGAACCTGATGTATTCAGAGCCAGTTTAAAAATATTCCCGAACCCATTCAGCGAAAGCCTGGTGTTGCAATACAAATTGGAACGAAGATCAGCAGTGAGTGTGCAATTGATCTCCATGAATGGAACCAGCACACACCTGATCCAGGAAAAAAATCAACCCGCCGGCTCTTATTCAATTCCTTTCACACTAAATAAATATCAACTGGCTGAAGGTGTTTATACAATTGTGTTCAAGATCAATGGAGCAACCATTGCAAAAGAATTGATCAAACTGCAATAAAAAAGCACAAAGAAAAAATCTTTGTGCTTAAAGTATTTAGTGAACAGTTCCCTCATTCTTCGGGATGACAACTTCATTGAACATCTTAATCATCCAGTTTCAACACTGCTAAGAAAGCTTCCTGCGGCACTTCCACATTACCGATCTGGCGCATACGTTTCTTACCTTCTTTCTGCTTTTCCAAGAGCTTACGTTTACGGCTGATATCACCACCATAACATTTCGCTGTTACATCTTTACGCATAGCACTAATGGTTTCACGGGCAACAACCTTTGCTCCAATAGCTGCCTGTATAGCGATCTGGAATTGCTGACGTGGAACTAATTCCTTCAACTTTTCACAAAGCTTGCGACCAAATTCCTGTGCACGGCTACGATGGATCAATGCACTCAAGGCATCCACTTTATCGCCATTCAACAGCACATCCATTTTAATGATGTCTGCATCACGATAACCAATGGGATGATAATCGAATGATGCATAACCACGGGTTTGCGATTTCAGCTTATCATAAAAATCAAATACAATCTCTGTCAACGGCATTTCAAACATCAGCTCAACACGTGTTGGTGTGAGGTAGCTTTGATTGATCAGAATTCCTCGCTTGCCTAAACAAAGCGTCATGATGTTACCAATGTAATCGGGCTTGGTAATGATCTGTGCTTTAATAAAAGGTTCTTCAATCCTGTCCATGGCTGTTGGTTCTGGCATTTGTGTAGGATTGTTCACCTGTATCTTTTCACCACGTGTGGTATACGCAATAAAACTTACGTTGGGTACAGTGGTGATTACTGTTTGATTGTATTCACGTTCTAAACGCTCCTGGATAATTTCCATGTGCAGCAAACCAAGGAAGCCGCAACGGAAACCAAAGCCAAGCGCCTGGGATGTTTCCAATTCAAACGTTAATGAAGCATCGTTCAACTGGAGTTTATCCATGCAATCACGTAACTCTTCAAAATCTTCTGTAACAACGGGGAAGATCCCGGCAAACACCATTGGCTTTACTTCCTGGAAACCTTGAATAGGTTCCTGCGTAGGATTTGATGCCAGTGTAATAGTATCACCCACTTTCACCTCTTTGGCATTTTTTACACCAGTGATGATATAACCAACATCGCCGCAAGTGACTTCTTTTTTTTCTGTCATCTTCAATTTCAGGATACCGATTTCGCTGGCTTCGTATTCCTGACCGGTACTTACAAACTTCACCTTATCACCTTTTCTGATCTTTCCGTTGCGGATACGATAGTAAACAATTACACCACGAAAACTATTAAACACGCTATCAAAGATCAACGCCTGTAATGGCTCATCGGGCTTACCAACCGGAGGCGGAATACGCTCAACAATGGCTTCCAGTATTTCTTCAATTCCAATTCCTGCACGGCCACTGGCCAACAAAATTTCTTCAGGTTTACAACCGATCAATTCTACGATCTGGTCTTTTACTTCCTCGATCATCGCCCCGTCCATATCAATTTTGTTGATCACGGGTATGATCTCAAGGTTATTATCAATCGCTAAGTATAAATTCGAAATGGTTTGTGCCTGGATACCCTGTGCCGCATCAACCAGCAACAAAGCACCTTCGCAGGCAGCCAGTGCACGGCTCACTTCATAGCTGAAGTCAACGTGACCGGGAGTATCGATCAGGTTCAGAATATACTCCTGGCCATCTTTGTGTTTGTAATTTATCTGGATGGCGTGACTCTTGATGGTGATGCCTTTTTCACGTTCCAGGTCCATATCGTCCAAAACCTGGTCCATCATATCACGGTCGCTGATGGTGCCGGTGGTTTGTAATAAACGATCAGCCAGGGTACTTTTTCCGTGGTCAATATGCGCAATGATGCAAAAATTTCTGATATTCTTCATTCAAATCTCCTTCATTTTCAAGGCGGCAAAGATAGGTGAAAAGAGCGAGTGGAAAGTAGTGTGTTTGAGCTGGGGATAAAGTGAAGAAAGGCAATGATAAGGTTGAGGTTTAAGCCCTTTTAGACCAACACAATTGATAGAAGACAAATTTGCGCCGTAAAGATCACGAAGCAGGTGAAAAAAGTCTGTTCAACTGAATAACAGAATAGCGGATTTTTTTTATCTTCCTGCTAAACTTGCCATATATGGATACTGCCCAAATGCCAAATGTATTGCTGCAAATCTCTACACTTAAACAACAAGGCCTCAGCAACGAGGAAATTCTTCAAAGTTTACTGGAAACCGGGTTACCCGGTGAGGCGGCACAGCAATATGTCAATGAGTGGAAAAAACCCCGCCTTGAAAAGAAACGAAACGCAGCTTTTGTTTACTGTGGCATTGGCGTATTCCTGTTAACAACGGGATTTCTTTTCACTGTATTCCTGTTCAGCAATAACAGCAATTTTAATTTTGCTTTATACGGTCTCACCATCATAGGGCTTGTATTGGTGTTTAAAGGGCTGATTGACCTGATGAGTTAAGACCTTTAGAAATCATACGTAAAACTCAACACGCTCCAGCCATTACGATAGTTGCCATCGCCAAACATAAACAACTGCTCAATGTGGTTGTATTCTTTTCCCACAAGCTGCTGTGGTATTGAAGCAAAGAAACTTTCGCTCTCAAACATTCCATTGGCGATAACGCAATGATCGCCATTACAGGTCCATGATTTTGCGGCAACTGCATTCAATCCTTTGTAGTAGATCTTCTCAACGGTGAGATCGATCCATTTAGCACCAACATTATACAAACCAAGAAACGTATCTTCGGGACGAATACCCATTACAGCGATCACACCATTCCCTCCATCTTTCATAAATACCCGGGGTACCCAGTTTACATCTTTAACAGCAGCAGGAGCCGCATAAACTAATCCCGTTTTGTTATTAGCAGGTTTGTTTATCTTTTTAACATACATCGAACGGTGACTGTTCATCAGTTTCTTTGTATACAACCTGATCTCCATTGTTGCAGCTCCGTTTGTTAATGAATCAAGCGAAATAATAAATTTCCCGGTCTCTTTCTTCATGTTCTTTTGAACACGCTGTCCATTTACATTCCACCAGATATAAGCTGAATCTGTATTATCATCTGTGAGATAAGCATTATTCAATTGAATAACAAGATCGGCAGGGGCAGGTGAAGGCACCGGCACAACAGGTGTTTTTCTGCAGGCAACAAAAAGCAGCATCGTAATTGCCGTAATGAATAAGGTTAATTTGTATGTCATGGCTATTTGTGTGACTCCACATATGGAAGAAACGTTGCAAAAGTAGTTTGTATATTCTCCCTTTACTATCGCATAAACATGTGAGATTACAAAAGATTGTATATGTAAACGGTGAATTTATTCAGTGAATGCTTCTTATCTTCCATCCTTCCAAAAAAAATCAAATCAGCATGAGAAGCGTTTTAATTATTACTTCCCTGTTACTGTTCACATTTGCAACAGCGCAAAAAAAACTAACTGTAACAAAAGATGATCAGTTGAAAACACAGGCATCAACTTCCATTCAATCGAATTATGATCAGTATAAAACGATGGCGTTCCAAATATGGGATTTTGCTGAAGTTGGTTATAAAGAAGTAAAGAGCAGTGCACTCCTACAACAAACCTTAAAAGAGAATGGTTTCAACGTTGAAGCAGGTGTTGCCGACATACCAACAGCTTTTGTTGCTACTTACGGAAGTGGCAGCCCGGTGATTGCTATTCTTGCCGAGTTTGATGCATTACCAGGTTTGTCACAAACCAATGCGCCTGAAAAAATTAGTGCCGGTAAGGATGCAGGTCATGCATGTGGTCATCATTTGTTTGGCGTGGCATCAGTTGCATCGGGCATTGCCATTAAAAAATTGATTGAAGAAAAAAAAATCACCGGCACTATTAAAGTATTTGGTTGTCCTGCAGAAGAAGGTGGTAGTGGTAAAGTGTATTTGGTAAGAGCAGGTTTGTTTAAAGATGTTGATGTTGCTATTCACTGGCATCCCGGAAATGATAACGGCGTAACAATGACAAGTGCATTAGCAAACATGAGTGCTAAGTTTCGTTTCCGTGGCATTTCTGCTCATGCGGCTGCTTCCCCTGAACGTGGCCGTTCAGCATTAGATGGTGTTGAAGCAATGAACAATATGGTGAACATGATGCGTGAACATATTCCACAGGAAACACGTATTCATTATGTAATTACAAGTGGCGGTAAAGCACCGAACGTGATCCCTGATTTTGCAGAAGTGTATTATTATGTTCGTCATCCAAAACGTGATCATGTGCAAAGTATTTTCAACCGTGTTGTGAATACAGCAAATGGTGCTGCACTCGGTACTGATACAAAAATGGAATTTGAAATGATTGGCGGCACACATGATCTGTTACTCAACAGAACATTGGCAGAAGTGATGCAGAAAAATCTAGAGAAAACCGGCGGTGTACAATACACGGCTGCTGAAGTTGACTTCGGGAATAAACTCCAGGCAACTTTTGGTTTCCCCGCTCCTCCCGTTGCAAATGCAGGTATTGTAAAGCCTTTGAAAATCGACATGGATGCAGGTGGTGGCAGTACCGATGTGGGCGATGTAAGCTATGCAGTACCAACAGTTGGTTTACGTTCTGCAACATGGGTATCGGGCACAGCGGCTCATAGCTGGCAGGCAGTTGCATGTGGTGGAACTGAAATTGGTACAAAAGGCATGATGGTATCTGCAAAAACAATGGCCTTAACAGCAATTGATTTGTTCCTTCATCCTGAATTAATTGAAAAAGCAAAAGTTGAATTCAAGCAACAGGTTGGCACTTATCAATACAAAGCATTACTGGGCGATCGTAAACCGGCTTTGAATTATAGAGATTAGACGCCATACCCTAATTTAAGTATGCCATACCTATTGCATTTTCCAACTGAATGGATCAGATTGATTGGTATGGCATACTTATTTGAAAAGCATGCAAACCTATCTGCACATTCATCTATCTTGCGGCACATTAGCCAATTGTAGTTCATGTTTACATTTACCGATTCAAGTCTTGAAGCCCTTTCCGTACATTATATCGATCAGGAAGGACAAACTGTTTTAACGGAAGAAAGTTTTTCTTTAACCGACACTGCCCTTCGTGATCTGCTCAGTCAATTCTTTTTAACTGCATTTAAAGAAGAACAGCAATACCAGTTTGTACACGAAACAGATTTAAAGTATAACGAAATGTATGGGTATTGCAAAGCTGTATTTCAAAAGCCAAACAGTTTGCATGAGCAATCGGTAGCAATGGCAAAACATCTTGCAGCAGCAAGTACACATCCCGGTATTAAGCCCGGTGAATTGTTCACTGCTTATTTCAGAAACTTAAGTTTCGACAATAAAACTGTTGATGGCATTGTACTCATCAAAGCAGAAAACAAGAAAGATTTCCTGTTGGTTGATCTGATGCGTGATCAGCTGAATATCCAATCAAAAAAAGGACTTGATCCAAACAAAGCAGATAAAGCCTGTGTCATTCTCAATACAGAATCAGAAGATGGCTATCGACTGTTTTTGATTGATCACACCAACAAAGGCCACGAAGCTATTTATTGGAAAGAAGATTTTTTAGGTGTAAAAGAATGTGCTGATAGTTTTGCATTCACCAAAAACTTTCTATCAGTTGCAAAAGAATTCATCGTCAACAATATGCCTGCTTCATTCGAAACAACAAAGGCAGACCAGGCAGGATTGCTAAACAAATCAGTTGCCTATTTTAAAGAAAATGAGAATTTTAATATCAATAATTTCCAGGAAGCAGTATTTCGTGAACCCGAACTGATTGAATCATTTCAGCAATTTGGCTCAACGTATCTGCACGAACGCAATATGGAAATTGCCGATTCATTTGCCATCTCCCCTTCTGCGGTAAAAAAACAGGCAAGAGTGTTTAAGAGTGTAATTAAACTGGATCGTAACTTTCATATTTATATTCATGGCAACCGTGAGTTAATTGAACAGGGTTATGATGAAGTAACGGGTAAACGATATTACAAGATCTACTTCGACGAGGAAATGTAAATTGCATCGTCTTAAAATCAACTCATATGATTGCAATAGCCACAACAGAAGATATTCCACAAATTGTTGAATTGCTCAACAGTGCTTA
Source organism: Lacibacter sp. H375 (assembly GCF_037892425.1). NCBI lineage: Bacteria > Pseudomonadati > Bacteroidota > Chitinophagia > Chitinophagales > Chitinophagaceae > Lacibacter > Lacibacter aquaticus. The sequence continues at coordinate 3,751,440 of NZ_JBBKTT010000001.1, read as the reverse complement.
CCGTGGTGAAAATTCTAAAAAAGGCTGGACAACAGAAGCTGATCTTATTGCAGGTGAACGACGTACAGACATTGCATCGGTAAAAAATGTGATGGAACAACCGGGCAGCATTATTCTCAAATACACAAACGAAGAGAATGAGATCATCGGCACTGTAAATCTTCAACAACATGAGCGTGGTCTCTATCTCGGCATGTTTGCTGTTTCACCTGTGCTGCAAGGTGGTGGTATTGGCAAACAACTGTTAAAAGCGGCTGATGATCACGCAAAAGAAGTTAGCGTTGCAACCATTTATATGTGGGTAGTATCCGTTCGCAAAGAATTGATCGATTGGTATAAACGCCATGGCTATACAGAAACAGGTGAGCGTAAACCATTTGTGGAAGATGACGTTACAGGAAAGCACTTGCAGCCCTTAGAATTTCTGGTTTTGGAAAAAAATATTTAGGTGGATTCCCCTATTTTCGTAAAAACTTACAACTTATGGATCTACATCAACAATTTGAACAGGCTGTAGCTGACAGTAAAGAGCTGAGTGAAAAGCCAAGCAATGATACTCTTCTACAACTTTACTCACTTTACAAACAGGCAAGTGAGGGCGACGTGAATATTGAAGCTCCTTCCAATCCATTTGATTTTGTTGCCAAAGCGAAATACGAAGCATGGGATGCATTGAAAGGAAAGAGTAAAGAAGCCGCTATGCAGGAATACATTGAACTTGTTTCAAAACTGAAATCCTGATTTATTTTTTAGCAAGTAGTTCCTGGTACCAATCCAGTAATTGTTTGCCGATAATATTTTCATTAAACTGATTAGCTGCGTTTGCAGCTATTTCTGTTTTATTGTAGTTGATTTTCTGTTGAAGAAAATCTTCCAATGTATTTGTCAAAGTCGTTACATCGCCCGGAGCAATCAAAACACCGTTTGATGAATTTACCAGCTCGGCTATTCCTCCAACATTCGATGAAATAACAGGCAGGCCGCAACACAATGCTTCATTGATTACACAAGGAAGGTTTTCATAATTGCTGAAGTGTACTAATGCATCTGCAGAACGCACACATTCTGCAACAGCCCTGTATGACAATGCTCCTTTCCAGGTTATTTGATCAGAAATTCCGAGTTGTTGGGCCAATGCTGTATTTTCTTTCAACACCGGACCTACGAACCACATTTCCCAATGAACATTCTTTTCTTTAAGCGCTGCTAATGCATGTAAAATGCCTTTAACGTTTTTCAATTCATGCATCATTGACACATGAATGAATCTTGGTCGATCATTCTTGATTTCTACAGGATAGAAAACAGACGTATCAACAACGTTGCGGATGAGCTTTGTCTGCATGATGTTAAAAAGAGTATTTAATCGCTTCAACAACCAATCCGATACTGAGCTTACAGCAACTGCTTCTTCAAATGATTGTTTTGTAATAAACCTGAAGTAGCGGTTACGATTGAAATAATTTTCAGGAATATGTTCAAAGTAAGCCGAGCTATGTTCAGTAACAACAAATGGAATGTCGTACTCTTTTTTCATCTTTACAACTACTGAACCTGCCTTAACTGGCACATGTAAATGAATAAGATCAGGCTTCCCGTTTTTGCTGATATAATCAGCAATCAGTTTTTTATATAACGATTGATATTCCTTATTGAAGAGAAGTTTTTGAAAAAAATTGATCGTTGTTTTTGTCAATGGCAAAAAATATACAGATGAATGCAATTGACCTTCCTGTTTTTCTTCTGTTCGTAAACTCGTTTCCTTTTTTAGGAAATCGAAATTCTGCACTACATGAATTAGATCAACCTGCGTGTGTGCCGACAATGCTTTTGCCTGTCGTTCAATAAAATCTCCATCGTAAGGATCAATGCTATGAGGATACCAACTGCAAAGCCAGAGTATTTTCATGATACATCGGTTTTACGTGAAGATATTTTTTCCATCAGCAGCTTATAAAAAAGTTGTCCATCTTTCTTCCTGAAAAAGAGAAAATCAGCAAAGCTACTTTTGTATTCCTTGCGATGCATCAATAAAATAAAGCTCATGTAACAGATATAACCAATACTGCTCACGATAGCCGCACCGGTAATACCAAAGCGGGGAATCGCAAGCAAATCGCCACCAATAATGATGATGAGTGCAAGAAGGTTCCCTTTGAAATTTACACTCAATACTTTTTTGCCGCTATAATAGGCCGCCAGTAAATGAATGACTGAGTATGAAAGAATTGCCGGCACCAGCAATAAAAAAGGCAGGTACATTTTGTTGAATGTTTCACCAAATACGAATGGGAATAACCAATAACCAACAGCAACCAATCCCAAACATGCAATACAGTAAAACAGAATTAGTCCACGGGAAAGCAATTGCATTTTTTCATTCATCTCTTCTCTCCTGCCCGATGCTGTCATAGGAAAAACTACCGCTGCAAGTATAGATGGAATGATAAAGAAAAGCTGTGCAAGTTTACATGCCTGTATATAATTTCCCAGATCAGCATCATCACAATATTTATTAACAAACCAGTAATCGATACGGTACATTAAAAAAGTCATAGAATTTGTAACAACAGCAATCAAAGCAAAAGACATGAATGGCTTGATGAGTTCTGCCGGAATACGCTTCAAATCACTTAGTGTAAAATAGCGAAACAGGAAAGCGATCATCAATAAAAAACCTTGCATGAAGAAACCAAGGAAATATACTTGCACATACTTTTCATCGCTCATAAAACCTTTTACCCAATCGTTATTCGGTACTAAAACGATCAGTAAAAGGTTTACTGCAACCAGCAAAAGATTAGGCAACACAAAATCCATCTTTGCATAAAACAATGAAATAAAAAAAGTAATGAGCAGATTACCGGTTAGAAAAGCAGTTGCCGAAAAATGAAAACCTGCCAACTGCAATATTCCTTCCTTTGGCACTTCCAGCGAATGGATAATGAACCAAGCCGGAAACATTATTAGTATCGTCCATGCAACAGAAATAGCGGCAAGTTGGGTTTCATTAAGTTTTTGTTGCGAGAGATAATAACCCATTGGGGCCTCCAGACAAAGACTAATGATGATGAGTGAAAAAGAAAGGAGGTTAATAATGTAGTAAATCTGCCCGCTACCATCCGATTGAAAATGTCTTGCCACCAGGATATTAAGCAACATCACCGAAAGAAAGTAAAATCCCCGCCATAAAATACTCTTGGAAAGTGCAGTAGCAAGTTTCATACTAAGGATAGTCAGTTTCAAATATAGAGCGAATAGGTTGTACAAAAAACAATATTTGCCATGTCAGTATCGGGCAATATTTCTACTAGCCTTCATTTCTGTAGTTTTACAGATATTTGAATCATGGCATCAACCAGAGGCCGGCGCAATCGCCTGGCAAAAGAAAATAATGAAACAGGGCTGAGTGTAAACAGCAAACAAAGTGGCGGTCGATTCTTCCAAAAAGATGGCCGGCCAAACATACGTTTCCGTGGCATCTCGTATTTGCAACGTTTCAGCGTGTTTCAATACATGTTAAAGATACCTTCCTGGAAATTTATTTTCTTGGTTGCTGCGGCCTATGTAGTGGTGAATCTTTTCTTTGCCTGTGTTTATTTTATCGTAGGTGTTCAACATTTGGGCGGAATGGAAGAAATAACGGTGATGGGCAAATTCTGGGAAGCATTTTTCTTTAGTACTCAAACTCTCTCCACAGTTGGTTATGGTCATGTTTTCCCAGATTCCTTAACCTCAAACACCATTGCAGCTGTTGAATCGTTTACAGGTATTTTGATGTTAGCATTGGCAACAGGCTTGCTCTATGGCCGGTTCTCTCAACCAAAGGCATACATCAAATACAGCAGCATTGCTTTGTTTTCTCCTTTTAAAGATGGCTATGCGTTGATGTTTCGATTTGCACCTTTTAAGCAACACTTTTTAACTGATGTTGAAGTAAAAGTGACCTGTGTTATGAAATACACAGAAAATGAAACAGAACGGAAGAATACTTTTTACAGTCTGGAACTCGAACTGGCGAAAGCCAATACATTGTCAAGCAATTGGACGATTGTACATATGATAAACGAAAAAAGCCCGCTTTATCAGCTAACAAGAAATGAAATTGAAGAAGCAGAAACTGAAATTCTTGTTTTTGTAAAAGGATACGACGAAGAGTATGCAAACACTGTTGTCAGCCGTACATCGTATGTGCCGAATGAATTTATTTACGGTGCAAAGTTTAATATGATGTACGAGCCCAGCGAAGACAAGAGCACAACAATACTTCATATGGATAAGCTGGATAGTTATCACGAAGAAAAATTACCTGTAAGCATTTAAGATGAAGACAGAAATTGGCATTGATGTAACGACAGCAGCTAAACATTTAACGAAAGGCGAATTAGTTGCCATACCTACCGAAACTGTGTATGGACTTGCTGCCAATGCACTAAATGAAGATGCAGTTTTGAAAATATATGCTGCGAAGAACAGACCACAGTTCAATCCACTGATCATACATGTGGCTTCATTTGAACAAGCAAAACAATTCATCAAAGATATTCCTGCTGAAGCACAAAAATTAGCTGAAGCATTCTGGCCCGGCCCGTTAACAATGTTGTTTAACAAAAAACAAAACGTACCTGATCTTGTAACTGCTGGAAGTAAACGTGTGGCTATACGTGTTCCAAATCATACATTGACATTACAATTGCTTTCTCAACTTGATTTTCCTGTTGCTGCGCCAAGTGCCAACCCATCGGGTTATGTTAGCCCAACTTCAGCACAACATGTATATGAAGGTTTACATGATAAGATCTCTTACATACTTGATGGTGGTGAATGTGGCATTGGCGTTGAATCAACTATTGTGGGCTGGAACGAAGAAGGCGAAATTGAATTGTATCGCTTAGGTGGTATTGCTGTTGAAAAGATCGAATCTGTGATTGAAAAAAAAATCAGCCATCATAAAAAGGTTACTGATAATCCCCATACACCCGGGCAATTGAAAAGTCATTACGCAACACATACTCCTTTGTACTTAGGGAAGATCGATGAACTGTTGCCAACATTTGTAGACAAGAAAATCATTCTTATCAAATTCAAAGAATATCATTCCGGTATTGCAAAAGAACAACAGCTGATTTTATCAAAAAGTGGAAGTGCAGATGAAGCTGCCAAGAATCTATTTCGAATATTGCGTGAAGTTGACAGTATGAATGCGGATGTTATTCTTGCGGAATTATTACCTGATGAAGGTTTAGGAAGAGCAGTGAATGATCGACTTGAAAGGGCGCAACATAGTATGAAAGGTTGATGAGTGATGAGTAATCAGTGATGAGAATATCGGATAATAGTAATAGTCATCACTTTCTAATTCATCACTCATTATTCATTCCTTTACTCATCCTTCTTCACCTTCTCATCTGCAATCAAACTATCCTCATCCCAACCAAGATCTTTTACAAGATGCAGTTGTTTGCTATCGGCTTTAATGATTTCTTCCAGTTCTTCAATGTATTCTCTTGCCTGGTTGATGTATTCTTTTTCATTATCCCTGAGCTTGGAAAGGTCTTTCAACTTCTGCTCATCGTAACGGAAGAACGTTCGGGCAGCACGTTGTGCAGTGTAAGAACGATGTCCCAGCAATTTCATCGCATCCACACCCATACGGAGTGAAGTATCAATCGTTTCACGGTAAATGTGCAGGATTCCCGCATTCATCTGATCGTAGGTATCTTCCCTTGTGCTGCTGCGTACCAGCATTTGCAGATCAGGAAAATGCTTTTTGATGGTTTCAATCATCTGTAAACGCTTCTCCGGATCATCAACGGCAATAATGATCATCTTTGCTTCAGCAGCACCGGCAGCCAACAGAATATCATAACGGCTTGCATCACCATAATAGACTTTAAAGCCCATCTTGCGCAGAAATTCTACACGGTTGCTGTCAATATCCAATACCGTTGTCTTTACACCATGCGCTCTAAGAAAACGTCCGATTGTATTTCCAAAATGACCGAAGCCTGCAATGATCACAGGATTTTTCTCGTTCACCTCATCTGCTTCTTTTTCTGTTTTGGTTGATGACAAACGTTTATCAATAAACGGCAATACAATTTTTTCATTCAGGAAAAAAGCAATGGGTGTAAGTGCCATACTGATAGCAACCACAGCCATCAATATCTCAACATAACCTCTTTCAACAATACCTTCAGTTAACGAAAAACTCAACAACACGAATGCAAACTCTCCCACTTGTGATAAAGACGAGGAAAAAATAATATTCTGATCGACACGCAGTTTAAATACCTTACCCAAAACTAATAACACAACTGCTTTTACAAACATCAACGCCAACACTAAACCGAAGATCAATAATGGCTGATTCATGATCAATTCAAAATTGATGGATGCGCCAACTGCAATAAAAAATAAACCTAGCAACAACCCTTTGAATGGCTCTATATCACTTTCCAATTCGTGTTTATATTCACTGTTTGCGAGCACGACACCGGAAAGAAATGTTCCTAATGCAGGGCTCAATCCTACAGAAGACATTAACACAGCTATACCAACCACCAATAACAACGCAGTTGCGGTAAACATTTCACGTAACTGCGTTGCTGCTACTAAACGGAAAATTGGTGGAATCAAATAACGTCCGCCAATAATAATAAACCCTATTGCTCCTGAAATAATCAATGCACGCATCCACCCACTTTGACTTTCTATCCAGCCTTCTGCTTCGTTCACATTCACATCCGCAGATGTTAAACCTGCAATTGCAAGCAAGGGAAAAAAAGCAAGCATAGGGATCACGGCAATATCCTGAAACAACAATACGGCAAATGCACTTCGTCCGGCAGTTGTGCGATTGATCCCTTTTTCAGCAAGAGTTTGCAACACCAATGCGGTTGAACTGAGTGCCAATGCCATTCCTATCGCCAATGACGATTGCCATGGCAGGTTCAAAAAATATGCAATAGCTGATATAATGATCGACGTTATAAGCACCTGTAATCCGCCCAATCCAAGAATTGCTTTTCTTAATTTCCAAAGCAATGCCGGTTCCAGTTCAAGACCAATCAGGAATAACATCATCACTACACCAAACTCTGCTGAATGCATCAGATCCTGTCCTTCTGTGCCAATGAACTGCAAAACAGTAGGTCCAATTAAAATACCGGCCAATAAATAACCTAGTACCGAACCGAGTCCCAACCGTTTGGCAAGCGGCACCATTACAACCGCAGCTGCCAAATACACCATCGCCTGGAAAAGAATTGAATTATTGTCCATAGGTTATGATTGTATTGCGTTAGGAATGGGAACAAGATCGTTCATGTATATACAACTTTCGATCTCCGGCTTGCTGATGCGATCTTGTATAAGTGCAAGCAACATCTGTTCATACTGCAAGGCATGAAGATCCATATCGGTCTCGGGTAAACGATGCGTACCATGTATCACAAACGGTGGCAGGTATTCAACACCACACAAATAAGCAGTTTGCTGAAACGGCAACATATAATCTGCGAGAGAATACTTATTCCTGCCTTCTTCACTATAAGAGTTTTTAGAACCACCGGTTGAAATAGCGTGCATAAATTTTTTACCTGCAATTGCACGACCGCCGGTACCATAAGCCCAGCCATGTTCCAGCACAAGATCTTGCCATTGTTTGATAATAGCGGGAGAACTATACCAATAAAATGGATGTTGAAAGATCACCACATCATGCTGCAGTAACAAGCGTTGCTCATATGGCACATCAATATCAAAATCGGGATAACGTTCATACAGATCATGAAACCGTATTTCAGCCGACCGTGGGATGTGCTCTACAAGACGTTTATGTACCCTTGACTTTTCCATTGCAGGATGTGCAAAGAGGATGAGAACTTTTGCCATAAGCAACGGTGTTTTAGAATGATCAAACCATTATTCCCAGAATTTTACAGGATAATCAGAACAGGCTTTGCTTTCGAGTGGCTGTAAATTTCTACCCAATTCATTTAACTGTTCCGGTTGTATCTGCTCCTCAATAAAAGGGAACAGATCACGCTCTTCGAAACGTATATGTCTTTCAAGAAGGGTATGAAAATCGGTGATGAGAGATATGCTTGAATCACCATTTCGTATTGCATCAACTATACGACGAATCTGGTGATGCTCTGTTTTCATTTGCTCATATTTCTCCATGAGCGAAGGTATCTGCAACACGTGCGGATGCAGATATACTTCTTCTTTAATAAAATGATTTCTCAATTCAGTATTCCAAACAGACACAATAAAATCACCCATCACAGTTGAATCAGCCTGCTTCCCCACTCCTTTTTTCAGAAGCAATGCCGCCATCAATCCATTGTGATGTTGATGTGAAAGCGGTTGCAGCTGTTCTTCACGCTTCATACCTCTTTTATTTTAATGACTGAATGATTTGTACAAATTCATCGGCTTTTAAAGATGCTCCACCAACAAGTCCGCCATCAACATCAGGCTGACCAAAAATTTCTTTTGCGTTTGAACCTTTCACACTGCCACCATATAAAATTGAAATTTCGTTAGCAACTTCTGTACCGTACTGGGCCGCCAATACACTTCGCAAATGCGCATGCATTTCCTGCGCCTGTTCAGAAGTAGCTGTTTTACCCGTACCAATTGCCCAGATAGGTTCGTATGCAATGATGATCTTTTTAATTTCATCTGCACTTAAATGAAATAAGCTTTCTTTCAATTGATTACCTACATACTCATTTTGAGTACCTGCTTCACGAATATCAAGCGCTTCGCCACAACAAAAGATTGGTGTAATGCCGGCAGCTAAAGCAGTATTTACTTTTTCTGCAAGCATTTGATTGCTTTCGTTGAAGTATTCACGACGTTCGCTATGACCCAATACCACATAACCAACATTAATCGACTTCAGCATTTCAACTGAAGTTTCTCCTGTATATGCACCAGAGGTTTTTGTATAAGCATTTTGTGCTGCAACGCCAGTATTGAGCTTTCCTTTTAATTTTTCTACTACCATTGTGAGATAAGGAAACGGAACAGCAAATACTGCACGTTGATCTTTTCCTAATGTAAATGGTGTGTGAATGATTCCATCAATTAATTCTTCAGCCTGTTGATACGTCAAATTCATTTTCCAGTTTGCTGCGGCTACTTGCTGTCTCATAATCTTGTTGTTTTTATTCGTAGTTTATGTTTGTAGGGCGTAAATATATTCCAGTATCTGCTTATCGTTGTTAGTTAAAGATTGTTGTTTCATCTGCATCCAGTTCTCAATATCATGGAGTGCTTTTTCCAACATGTATTTTTCACCGGTATGAATGTTCCAGGTGAAATCGGCGATAAATTTAGGTGATAATCCGGTAGTAAGAATATTGCTGCAAATCCCACTAACCATGCCTGTTGTAAGCGATGCATTGATGGACACTTTTGAGTAATCGCCCAGCATTACGCCGCACTTTGTTCCTGCACTGATCCATTGATGCAATAATGGATTCCAGAATTTCACTTCTCCCGCAGTGTTCTTTACATTTGAACAGGACGCACCAGCACCGATATTACACCACGATCCAATTACCGCATCACCTAAATAACCATCATGTGCTTTATTTGAATAATCGAAGAAGATCGAATTTTTAATTTCACCTCCCACAGTACATTTTTTCCCAACTGTTGTTGCGCCATAGATCTTGCTGCCCATTTTTACTACTGCATTTTCCAATGCAACAAAAGGTCCACGGATCATACTGCCTTCCATCACCAATGCGTTCTTTCCAATATAAATCGGCCCAGTTGATGCATTGAGCGTACAATATTCAACCTCTGCTCCTTCTTCAATAAAGATATGTTCAGGGTTGATCAATTGATTAGATGAAGAAATTGTTGCAGATAATTTTTTTGAACGGATCAATTCAAAATCTGTACGTATCATTTGATCGTTTGCAAGAACGAGATCGTATGGATAATGCAGAAAGCGAACGGCAACACTCAGCTCAACTTCTTTGCAATGTTTTGTTTGTTCGGTTGATAGTGGAAAAGTTAATCTGTTCTTTGTACGAACAGCAACGAGATTATTATTTCGGCGCAAGACACTTTCAGCTGCTAACGCTTTCACTTCATTCGCCAGATCTGTTGAAAAAATAAGCGATGCATTGATGTATAAAAAATCATCGTCCTTGATTGCAGAAAAAGGATTACCAGACGCTAAATAATCTTCTGTAAGTGTGAATACTTCCTGCTGTAATACAAATGCCCAACGTTCATTTGGAGTAAAGATGCCACAGCGAAATGCAGACAACGGCCTTATTAGCGAAAACGGATAAAATGTTGTCCTGGTTGTATCAAACAAAATGACTTGCATCTGCTGGTTTTAATTGGCCCGTTGTAAAAATACAGGAATCATTTTAATGATGACCGTAAACGAAAACAGTCCCTGTGAAGGGACTGTTTGAAGACACTATTTATCAGTAGTTATTATTATTATTGTGGCAGCAGTACCTGATTTATTTTAAAGAAATTACCATTAACGGCAGGACGATCAATACCTGCAGCAGTAGGAATGGCAGCCGCTGCACTGGGGTTACCAACGCCTTTAACACTTAATGCCGACCCGAAACCACCTGTAATGGTAGATGAAACGGCAATACCAGGATGAGCTGCTATTGATGCATTAACAAATGTTGGATAATTAGCAGCTGTGCTTGTAAAATTAACGGAAAAGGCTCGCTGTGTCATTATATGATATGCCACAACACCCCTAACTAATGCTGTAGTCACATTATTTGTTGACAAAAATGCAGGCCCCGCAGCTACGGCTCCATTAGCTTGCGCATCTGCAGTAGCCGCACTCCCGGTTAATGCAAATACCTGCTGATAAACGAGGAAGTAAATCAGAGCTTGAAATGCCGCATTGTTGGGTGCAAAAACAGTAAAGTTTGCGCCGGGAGCAATTGCCGGGTTACCTAAGTAATATTGAAAACTTGGAGCAGCTGTTGTAGCTAATCCTGAATCGGCTCTAACAATTGCTGCTTCAAAATAATCGAGATCGGGATCGTTCTTAATTGTATCAAGCAACAACTTTGATGGAGGTGCAACAATTGCTGCTACCTGGTGCATAACACCATTTGCAACGGCAATGTCTGCAGCAGTTACAGGAATATTGTTTGCCCATGCAGCACTTCCCCTTCTTGAAGGAAAAATACTGAAACGTGCTAAAGGACTTGTGTTAGGTGCTGGGAAAATTAAACCGGTAGGCATCTGCACATTGGGGAATGTTGTAGGAATTCCTGTTGAACTGATTTTCTGACCAGGTATAAGGTGATAACTTAAAATAGCGGTTAGCTGGGCTAATGGCACCGCATCAATTACCGCTGTGCTTGGTATACCAGACGCCGTAAAGGCTGCATTACTAGGGGCAAATAACGTAAACACAGAATTCTTGTTTGTAACAGCAGTTAAAAGACTTGCACGTGTTAACGCATGTTTCAGCAATGAATAATTAGCATCTGTGTTGATGATCTCGCCAATGCTTTGTCCCGTTGGTGTTGGGAATGTATTTGGTACCGGCGCTGAAATATCTTTGTTACACGAAGACAGTAACAGCAAGGCAACCAGTGAGTAGCTTACAATCTTTTTCATATGTGAAGTCAGTTTCATGAATGATTAAATAATGTTCGATAAGTGAATTAGAATATGTTGTAAGAATAACTCACATAATATAATCCACCTATGGAAGGGTTACCCGGTGCGTGATAATAATATTGATTCAACAGGTTATTTGCGCCTAACTTAAATAGCGATTTTGTCTTAGGTATTTTATAACTAACCTGTGCATCCAATGTTTGAATAGCAGGCACTTCACCTGTTGCAAAATCACCTTCAAAGAAATAAGCATCCTGCCAGCGATAAGCAATATTAAAGCCAATATTCTTGCGCTTTCCCAACATGCTATTTCCTAAGATCACATTTGCACGGTATTTAGGGGAGTTAAAAAATGCTACATAACCTGGAGGAACATCCTGCAATACATCAGAAGATCCGTTTACAGTCACCACAAAATTACCCGGAAGCTTATACTCGAACCCCAAACCATAACCGTAAGTTTTTACAATTGCTTCTGTGTTAACAGGTACAGAATACACTTGTCTTGTTGAAGCGGAGACCAAACCTCCAATATTCCCGGTTTTTGATTGCACAACTAAAGCACGTGCAAGAAAATTTTCATACTGTCCATAATAACCATAAACATCAATCAGCAGTTTATTATCTGCAACCACCCCTTTATAACCAAGTTCATAAGAGGTAACATTTTCCGGCTTCAAATCCTTGTAATCATACACTTTTGGAGCGTTGGCCTGTACACTTTCTAAAGTGTAAATAGGATTGGAGTTAAACTTGTAATAATCTCTTAACTCTTGTACACCGCCGATCAAGAGCACATCTCCCCCTACCCTCAGGTTGATCCATTGCTGTTGTGTACTGGGAAAACGATACGCTGTTTGATAAGACAGGCGGATGCTGTTGTTTTTATTTAATTTAATAAGAGCCGTTGCTCGTGGAGTAAATCGTCCGTCAAAATTTTCGTTTTTGTCGTAACGGCCGGAAACTGTCAGGTTCAAACGATCATCAAACAACTTTTTACTGGCCTGCACATAACCGCCAAACTGGTTAATCGGTATCGGAGCTGCAGAATCGGCAAACAAAGTGCCTTCTGAATCTAAAACAAATCTGCGGAAATCTCCTCCAACCAGGATATCAACTACACCACCTGTTAGATGCGAGAAATTATATTGTCCTTCTGCAACAAACAGATCTGATTTTTCAATGAACAAGCCACCGCCCTTAGAAATAGGAACGGAACGCACCTGGTCGAATATCTGTTTAAATTGTGTGCTTCCGGGTTTTGGTGCACCTGCATCAGCAAATGCACGGGCATTATTGTGAGCATCAATATCAGTGAGCCCGCTTAACTTACCTGCAAGATATGTCTGGCCATATTCACCATACCATTGTGTAGATGGTTTTATACGCTCATTTGTTAAACGTGTTGTTACGGTTGCGTTATACGATTCGCCAGCATCTTCCTGAGTGGCCCATCCACGGATAAACCAATTCTTTGCGTTTAATTCTAATTTGTACTGCTTAATTATAAAATTTTTAAATGAATAGCGGTCGCTTCCGGTATAAACCGAATTTCCTGACCCTAGATATCCCATCGCAATCGCTTCAATATCGTCGGTTATTTTGTAATGAAATGCCCCGCCTAATTTAAAATTTACAGTATTTGGGTCAACCAGATCCCGTTCAGCGTAGCCTGTGCGTGAAACATTGATTGCACTGCCGGAAAGAGAATTCATATAAGGAACAAGGAATGGAGCCTGAGCTCCGATAGCTGTAAATACTTGTCGCAGATCTATCGTTGTTTCATCGCCATACATATTTATTCCGTCATAATTCGGGTCGGTGCTGCGTGTGCCGGGTATAATATTACCTGTTGTACCAAGGCGTTTATAGTTTCGCTGATCTGCTGCCAACCAATCTTTTGCCTGCACAAATTCTGAGGTGATTTTAAATGCTGCCCTTTCGCCAATTTTTTCAGCCCACCGGATATTCCAGTTATAATAGGGAGAAACTTCCTGGCGGTATTTCCGGTCGGCATGCATAATTCCTTGTTTTATCTGGAAAGAAAAACCTTGGTATTTAAATGGGCTCTTACTATTTATAAGTAGTGTTCCGTTCATACCACCCGGGCCATATAACGCCGATGATGCACCAGGGAGCAATTCCATATTATCCACATCCAGTTCTGAAAGTCCAATTATACTTCCTACTGAAAAGTTAAGACCCGGAGCCTGGTTATCCATGCCATCCGTAATCTGGTTGAAACGTGTATTACCACTTCCGTTAAAACCTCTTGTTGTGGGAGTTTTAAAGGTAAGTGATGATGTAAGCATATCCACCCCTTTCAGATTTTGAACCACTTCGTAATAGGTTGAAGCAGGTGAGTTACGGATATTAGCCGCACTTACTTGCTCAATTGTTACCGGTGATTCAATTTTACGGATTGCTACCCTCGTTGCTGAAACAACAATTTCCTCACCCAGCGAAGAAGCGGTGGCAAGTGTAACATTAACAGCCTGGGAAGCAGAACTGACTGTTACTTCCTTGCTTTCGAAACCAATCGAAGAAATAATAAGTGTTACAGGTAGCGAAGGAACTGTGATGCTGAATTCCCCTTTGTCATTTGTATAAACGCCGGCGGATGAACCTTTCACTGTTACTGAAACAGCCGGCAAGGCTTCTCCGTTGCTGGTGCCTTTTACACTTCCTTTTATGGTTACAGATTGAGCAAAGGAAGAAATGGAAATCAGGCAGGACGTTAACAGCAGTAATAAAACTGGCAGTTTTTTTCGCATGGTCAAGTCGTTTTTGGTTAAGTAATTAGCAAAATACTGATTGTTAGTATTATTCAAAAATTTTCTTTCCAACCATTTAGAAACGTTTATTTTGAATTTTAGTTGACAAATCGGGAAAGAAGGCTTTTCGTTTAACGTGATGTAGTTTTTCATACGGCAGCAGGATAAAATTATTTTCATTAATTAGTTAATTCTAATTATTCTCTGCGACACATTCCTATTAGTCAGCAGCAATACCATAAACAGGTTATAAATCCACATTATTATTATTATTATCTGCAACCTTTTAGTTGATCCTGTGATACGATACTTAGTTTTTGCCAAAACTGAGATAGCTTATTTGCGAAAACAGCAAAGAATTCAAGAAAAAAGACAGTTGAAAACTCGCTGGTTGGGCAAGGTAAATTATCTTCGAGCGCATGAATTCTTTTCAATTTCCCAATCAAACAAACTACTATAAAGGCAAAGTCAGAGATGTTTACAGCATAGGTTCTGACTGGCTGGTGATGATTGCCAGTAACCGCATATCTGCCTTCGACGTTATTCTCCCCCGTCCCATTCCATTTAAAGGACAGGTATTAAATCAAATTGCTGCTTATATGCTCAAGGCAACGGAAGATATTTGCCCCAACTGGCTGGTAAATGTTCCTGCACCTAATGTAAGTATCGGTAAGCGCTGTGTTCCTTTCAAGATAGAGATGGTTGTTCGTGGCAATCTTGTTGGTCATGCATGGCGTACTTATTCTTCTGGCAAAAGAGAGCTTTGCGGAGCAGCAATGCCTGACGGTTTGAAGGAAAATGATTACTTCCCTACTCCAATTATTACACCTTCTACAAAAGCGGATGCAGGACATGATGAAGACATTTCGCCTGCAGAAATCATTGAAAAAGGTATTTGCACAGAAACTGAATGGAACCAATTAAGCAGTTATGCATTGAAGCTGTTTGCACGTGGAAAAGAAATTGCAGCCAAACAAGGATTGATACTTGTTGATACCAAATATGAATTTGGCAAAATAGGTGAAACGATTTACCTGATGGATGAAATACATACACCCGATTCATCCCGTTACTTTTATGCCGAGGGTTTTGAAGAGCGTCAGCAAACAGGTGAACGCCAAAAACAATTAAGTAAAGAGTTTGTGAGAGAATGGCTCATCGAAAATAATTTCATGGGCAAAGAAGGACAAACTGTTCCGGAAATGAGCGATGACTGGATCAATACCATCAGCAAACGCTATATTGAACTCTACGAAAAAGTGATTGGAGAAACTTTTGTACCGGAAGAACTAAGTGATGAAGAAACTCAATCACGAATCGTTAGCGCTCTACAGCTACTTGCGTAAAGATTTAATGTGACTTGTGCTTCATAAAAACAGAAGTAAGCTTTTATTGAAATAGAATCGGTTTGATAAAGAGCCTCTTGAAAATTCTTTATCTTTCATGAAACTTCTCTGCATGAGCCCCGATTCTATTTTCCAATTATGTAGCAGCATTGCTTTGGTTTCATGGTTAATTCTGTTGATCACAAGCCCATTCTGGCCAGCGGTTGACAAACTATTGATCGGTGTGGTCATCACACTTTTTGCCATTGTTTATGCTTGGCTCATCTTCCAAAGCTTCAATCCGGGTGATGTAGAAAAATTCAATACACTTGAAGGCGTCATGCAATTGTTTACCGATAAAACTGCTGTTACTGCCGGATGGGTACACTACCTCGCTTTTGATCTCATGACTGGTATCTGGATCAAGAAGAACGCACAAAAACACGGCATTAATCATTGGATACTCATCCCCTGCCTGTTCTTTACATTTATGTTGGGTCCCGTTGGCTTATTGCTGTATCTCATCATTCGGCTGGCTTATGCCAAACAATACTTCGCCGATAACTATTGATTATATGAATTACTTTATCACTGAATTAAAAAGAAGAAATCAAACGCTGTATTTGTTTAGTTTGATTTGTTTGTTTGGTGCCTTGGTTTGTATTGCGATGGTTTTTCTAAATGATACTGTTGTGCTTGGCATTAACGCATGGTATAAACCCATGAAGTTTTTTCTTTCAACTGTGATCTTCAGTTGTACAATGGGATGGTTGATGTATTATCTCAACAAACCTTTGCACACTATCTTCTATAGCTGGACGCTCATCATTACACTTTCATTTGAATTAGTCTACATCACACTGCGTGCATCACAAGGACAATTATCACACTTTAATATTTCTTCCCAATTCAATGGGCTTATGTTTAGTTTAATGGGCATCGCAATCACAATTATCACTTTGTGGACTGCTTATGTTGCCATTCTTTTCTGGAAGCGATCTTTTCCGGAACTACCAACAGCATATTTGTGGGGCATCCGGTTCGGACTTTTACTGTTTGTGGTGTTTGCATTTTCAGGTGGCATGATGGCGGCACGGCTCAGTCATACCGTTGGCAGTGTAATGGAAACAACGCAAGGTTTACCGGTTTTAAACTGGAGCCGGGAATCAGGCGATTTGCGTATTGCGCACTTCTTTGGAATGCATGCGTTGCAACTTTTGCCTTTACTCGGCTACTACGTAACACGCACAAAACAACAGATCATTGGTTTAAGTTTTATTTATGCCGCTGCTGCAACAGCTCTTTTGTTCCAGGCATTGAATGCCTTACCTTTATTGCCGTTGCAATAATGAAGAAATGAACATTATTGCAGCTGTCATTTATCTTAAAATTATGTTCATGTATAAATTGTTGCTGCCTCTTTGTATGTTATTTACCGGATCTGTTTGCGCTCAACAGTATCATTTGCTCGTTGGTACTTACACAGATGCCGGTAGCGAAGGAATCTATACCTATAAGTTTAATGCACAAACCGGCGATGCAACAGCAATGAGTTCAGTTAAAACTTCAAACCCATCTTATCTCGCTGTTTCACCCGATAACAAATTTGTTTATGCAGTAAATTCAGACAATGATGGTATGGTGAGTGCGTTTCAATTCAACAAACAGGATGGCTCACTTAAATTTTTAAACAAGGTTACAAGTGCCGGAGCCGGCCCATGTTATATAAGCATAAACAAAAAAGGGAATATTGTTGTAGCAGGAAATTACAGCTCCGGAAATTTAGCTGTAATGGAAGTAAGACAAGATGGGCAACTTAATCAACCAAAGCAGATCATTCAATTAAAAGGCAGTAGTGTAAACCGAAGCAGGCAAGAGAAGGCACATGTGCATGCAACAGTTTTTTCGCCCGACAATCGTTTTCTTTTTGTGCCCGATCTTGGAACAGATAAAGTAATGATTTATAAAGTCGCTCCAGGAAGTGGTGCCTTGCAGCCGGCTGAAGAACCTTTTGTTGATGTGAATGCAGGCGCCGGTCCACGTCATATCGACTTTCATCCAAAACTGGGCTTTGCTTATCTCATCGAAGAACTTACTGGCACCATCACTGTATTCAAATACAATGAAGGAAAGTTAACACTGGTACAAAATACATCTTCGCACCCTATCAGTTACCAGGGTGCTTATGGTTCAGCTGATATTCATGTATCTCCTGATGGAAATTTTCTTTATGCCAGTAACCGTGGCGATGCAAACTCCATTGCTATTTTCAGGATCGACCAGGATAACGGAATGATACAGCCGATAGGTTTTCAACCATCACTTGGTATTCATCCACGCAATTTTAATTTCGACCCGACAGGAAATTTTTTACTAGTGGCCAATCGTGATACAGATGAGATCGTGATCTTTAAGATCGATAAACAAACAGGTTTGTTGGAAGATACCAAGAAGCGCATCAAAGTATCTAAACCTGTTTGCATCAAATGGATCGTTACTAAATAATTATATCGTCAAATGAAAAAGATTTATCCCGAATCAATGCCTACGCCAAAGGGCTACTACTCTCCCGCTATTGTGCATAACGGGACTGTGTATGTAAGCGGACAATTAGCTATCAATGAAAAAGGCGAACCGCAAATTGGAAGCATTGAAGATGAAGTGAGACAGTGCATGAAGAATATTGAAATAATTCTGAAAGCAAGCGGCAGCAGTTTACATCATATCTTAAAAGTAAATGTGTTTATTGCAGATATCAGCAACTGGCCAAAATTCAACCAGGTGTTTGCAGAAATCATGGGCGAACATAAACCTGCACGTATTGTTGTGCCTTGCAACCAACTCAACTATGGTTGTGGTATTGAAATAGATTGCATCGCAGCAACAGCAGAATAATTATCATGAGCATTACTAAAGAGCAAATTGAACAGGCACACGAGCGCATTAAACCGTTCATTCATAAAACGCCTGTTCTTACCTGCAACACTATTAATGAACTTGCAGGTGCAGAATTATTTTTCAAGTGTGAGAATTTTCAAAAGATCGGCGCTTTTAAAATACGTGGCGGCATGAATGCCGTGCTTACGTTACCAAAAGAAAAGGCAGCGAAAGGAATATCCACACATTCATCGGGCAATCATGCACAGGCCATTGCGTATGCTGCAAGACAAGTGGGAACAAAAGCTTATATCGTAATGCCCAACAATTCGCCCAGCGTAAAAGTAAATGCAGTGAAAGGCTATGGTGCTGAAGTTACTTTTTGCGAACCCAATCAACAGGCACGTGAAGAAACACTGCAAGCCATTGTTGACAGAACTGGTGCAGAGTTCATTCATCCTTATAACGATGAACGTGTTATTACAGGACAGGCAACTTGTGCCAAAGAATTACTGGAAGAAATTCCTTCGCTCGATTTTTTATTAGCTCCTGTCGGTGGCGGTGGTTTATTAAGCGGCACATTATTAAGCGCTCATTATTTTTCACCAACAACAAAAGTTTATGCAGGTGAACCGGAAGGTGCTGCCGATGCAGTGTTATCGTTAAAAAGCGGAAAGATTGAAGCAGCTCCTTACATCAATACTATTGCTGATGGATTATTAACCAAACTCGGCGATAAAACATTTCCTATCATTCAACAATATGTTTCAGATATTCTTACTGTAAGTGATGAAGAAATTATTTCAACGCTGCGGTTGGTTTACGAACGGATGAAAATCATAGTTGAACCAAGCTGCGTGGTACCATTAGCAGCTTTACTAAAGAATAAAGAATTGTTTGCCGGCAAGCGTGCAGGCATTATTCTTTCGGGAGGAAATGTAGATCTGAAAAAGTTTTGTGAGTGGTTTAATTAATCATCACCCTTACATTAAATCATGATTTTTACTTCGGCAGCGGTGCTCCAACTGCAATATCGCAACGATGGCCGGGTTGACCATGCGGTGGATTTTTTCCGGCTGCTGTTGTGGTAACAGGTGTTGTTGTTGCCGGCGGCGGCATCACGATGGTTTGTTGTTGCGGTGGCGTTGCGGTTGTTTGGGCCGGTGCACTGTTCAAAGGTGCCCCTACCTGAATATCACAACGATGACCAGGCTGCCCATGTGCTGGATTCAATCCTGCAGTACTTGTTGCAGCGGTTGTAGTTGGTTGGGGTTTTGCCGGTTGTATAGTTACAGGAGGCGGTGTTGTTGTGGTGGGTGCGGTTGTACTTCCTTCTTCAAGCCCATTACCACAGGCAGTTAATAAAGAGAGAAGAATCAAGGATGGCAAACATTTATACTGGTTCATACAATTCCTATTTAAATACAAGGTAGGAAAAACTACCCGCAGTTCCTATCCGGCCATACTATTGCTATGATTTGTTTACTTCAGCTTTACAGTACGCCCCGTTTTAGCACTTTCGCTGGCAGCCTGCAATATCTCAACGACAAGCATATTATTTTCAAGTGAAGAAAGATCATACGGTTTTAGTACCACCAACTTCCTGATAACGGCAGCAAATAATGCAAAAGGATCATCATAGGGTGTTTCATTTTCCTTCAATTGAAATGCTTCTTCTTTATATCCATCATACCCTTCTGCTTTGCGCCATCTCACTGTTGTGCGGTTATCAGCATACAGTGCACCCGTCAATCCATACACTTCCATATCCTTACGGCCAATGGGCCAGTTCCACGATGCCTGGATAATGGCCTGCACAGTATCGTAGTTCAAAATGATCGTTGCTTCATCATCCACCTTAGGATTATTTTCCGATTGTAATTGCTGTGTAACTGCCGTTACTGATGCTGGCCGCTTACCATGCTGCAGCCATGTTACAAGGTTTGCACCATAGCAGCCAAAATCCATTAATGCACCTCCTCCATTCTGAACAGGATCAGTAAGCCAATCAAGAAATTCTTTATTGATGCCAATTCGTTTCGGGCCTCTGTGTCCGTCACGCACCACTACCTTACGCAATCCACCAACAGTCCCGTTTTGCAACAGCTCATTCACTTTCTTGTTTGATGGATACCAGGTTGTTTCATAATTCGTAAGCAACTGGATGTTGTGCTTCTTTGCAAGTGCTTCCATTTTTCGTGCATGCTCCATACTTACTGCCATTGGTTTTTCAACCATTACATGAATACCTTTTGGCGCTGCTGTTTCCACCACTTGCAAATGTTCATAGATGGTGCCGAAAGCAGTTACCGCTTCAGGATTTGTTGCAGCGATCATTTCTTCCATGCTGTTAAAGACAATCTTCA
This sequence comes from Lacibacter sp. H375, assembly GCF_037892425.1. Classification (NCBI taxonomy): domain Bacteria; kingdom Pseudomonadati; phylum Bacteroidota; class Chitinophagia; order Chitinophagales; family Chitinophagaceae; genus Lacibacter; species Lacibacter aquaticus. The sequence continues at coordinate 3,730,458 of NZ_JBBKTT010000001.1, read as the reverse complement.
TAGAGTATCCATGTTGTTTGGCATAACGTTCTGCCAGTTCACGGTTAGGTTCAACAATGCCAACAATCTTAATATCGCCACGGTCAGCCCGACCCAATATCCAATGTACATGTGTATGAGTGAGACCAATTACTCCTATACGTAATGGTTGTTGTTGAGCGAGTAGCGATAACTGTAAACACATCAACAAAAAGAAAAAAGAGATACGCAGCATGACAAGTTGAGTTGAAGAATAAAGTTAGCGATTCTTAGAAGTTGTAGATGTAACAGCAGCGACGCATAAAATCCGCTAGCGAGGAAACTGCGAAAGGTATCAATTGTGGCTCTACCGGTTTATTCCTGAGACTTTGCAACAATCACCACCGATCCCGCAAGCCGATCATGAATGGCTCTTCGTTTTTCGTTGGTTAACATGGTGATCAACTCAAGTGCCATCCAGCAAAGAAAACTATAGTCGATAAAGTTGCGATAATCCATAATAATGATATCAAGATCACCTGTCTTTGCAACTAAGAAAAGAAAATACAACAAGCCGACGATCTGAATGACGATATACAACGAATCCCGCAGGAAGGATTGTTTGAGTGTAAGCAATTTGTTTTCGCTGACGTCGAGCACTTTTATACGCAGCACCCATTTGCCAATTGTGCGGCCAAATTTATAATGAAAGTAAATACTGTATAAGTAATACAGAGCAGAATTAAAGGCAGTCCATGCAAAAACAATCCAAACATTGTCTGTTTGATTTAGTATCCAAAGGTCCAGCATCAGAAGTGGTGTAAAAATAATGCTATCGATAACAGCTGCGCCCAAACGCCTGAACCCGGTGTGATATTTTGCATCGCTCATATTCGAATGTAAGAAAGGCTGCTGATAAGTTTGTTACACAATTTTATCTAATATTTTTATGGTTCATTCTTGTTATAAGGACATCCGAAATACAACAGGTAGCCGTCGGAATCTTTCACTTCAAATCCACGCAATCCATCATCATTATTACTGAGTGGCTGAAAAAACTCAACATTGCGTGCGGAGAATTCGGCTGCCAAAGCATCCGGATCGGGCACATGCAGGTAAGCATCCCACCGTGCAATGCCATGTGTGGTATCCCTTGTGTAATTAGGTATAGTATCAACCTCAATATCCTTCATCATGATCATAGCCGAATCCCTTTGAACTATGCCAAAGAAAATATCGTCTTCATCCGGTCCTTGAAATGTGATATCGAAACCGAGTTTGTCATGATAAAACTTCAGTGCGGCAGGAACATTCCTTACAATAAAGAATGGAGCTATGCCGGTAATTTCTGCTTTGCTCATGTAAGCCTCCTTTTTTTTACAGTAATGAATATATGGCTGAATTAAGTGACCTGTCAAGCAATTTTACTTGTTGTTTCGCAATACTTTTAATTCCAAAGAAACAAGTATGCATACAACAATAATCTCCCCTGTAAAGTAAACAATGCCCGGCACAGTAACACTTGAGTAATTATAAACTAGAAGCATTATCGTTACACAACAATAAAGCAAATTGGCGATGCTGATGAATTGCAGAAAATGTTGCCAGTTTTCTTTTACAAAGTAAAAGCAACCAAGTGAATAAACGCTGAAGCCTGCTGCAACAACAGAAAGATAAGTCAAGGTTGTTCCAGGCAAACCAATGAATTCGTGGTATGTTCTTAAAACTGCAAACAAGAGAAATGCAGTTACAAATGCACCTATTCCATCAACCAGGAAAATAATTTTTGGGTTTTGCGTAAGCAGGTTGGTAATTTTTTGCATAGAGAATATCGAGTAATCAGTTTTGTTTTGTCAGTTGCAATTCAATAAACTCAGTCCACACATTCTCCGCCGATTGCAGATACCACTTGCCAGCTAATAGTGAATTATCACTATTGAGCATACCTACAAACTTCAGCTTATCGCCTTCTATTTTAAAATCGTTATTGATCAATGAACCTTTCATGATACCGCTTTCACCTTTTGAATTATAATACTGCATCTTAATCTGTTCAACAGAATCATCCAATGTTATAATTTCAAACGTTTCGCTTTTTTCATTGCCCATCATTACATCCGCCTTGTGCAACATACATGTTCCGTCAAGGATAAATTCATAACTGTCAGTTCCATGCAATGTAGAATTTTCCAGTCCTGAAAGAATTGTTCCTTCGGTGTTCCAAATTCCGACAAGCCGTTTAAAATTGCTTGATTCAATTTTCATGATTTTAAAATTAATCAATTAACCAACTAAAGGAAACGAAAAACAGGGCCGACAGAATTAAGAGAAGATGTAAACAAATCAGGCAACAGCCGCCTTTCTCTTCAGCAGCAAGTTGGCAAATACAATTACCCAAAGCATATAAGCCGCAATATTGATGCGCTCCCATATACCTACATAGGGCGTGGGCAAACCTGCCTCAATACCCCGGCTTTCGATACTGGTTAAAATGCCGAACACAAAAAAGATCAGCACAATGAATATTGAAAAGATGCGGATTTTTTTATCAAATGCAGCTGCACCAAACCCGATCATCAATAACATCATGGTAAGATGAACAAAAGCCCATACAAGATGAAGTGTGTCTGTGAGTGTGCCGCCTCCAGCCGCAATGATCTGCCGCTGGTGCATAGGTGGCCAGAAGAATCCTAAAACAGAATCGACGATAATGACCACAGCAACGATCTGTAGTTTCCGGTTTCCGTTTGCAGATAACCACACGCCTGCTCCAAATGCAATAAACAACAGGGAATAAAAAATACAAAGAATAAACCAAAGAGTTCGGGTGGGTGCATCTATTGCAGAAAGTTCACTCACGGTGTACGATGCAATATCATAACCCGGGTATTGCGTTGGTACAAGTATGTTGATAGCTACATACCAAAGCATGGCAAGAATTCCGCAGATGAGCAAACTGTTGCGTCCCATTTTCTTTGGTTCTAGGAACTACAAAGTGAATAAGGTTTACGCAATTGACCAATGATGACCGTCATCGATGGCTATGATAGTTAGGAACCGCAAATGAAAAAGTACATAACCATTAATCTTCTATCGCTTCAATACCATCCTGTTTAAGTTTCTCCAGATGATCTTTCATTGCCTTCACCTGTTCTGCTGCATGCCCCTGCCATACAGTAACTTCACCTATAACCCTGAACGGATGCTTTGAACGGTAAGACATCGTTGGATTGCCTGGAAATTTCTTATCGGTTAAATTTGGATCGTCTTCAATTGCTCCAGTTGGCTCAACCAGGTAGATCCGTTCCGGGCTATTACCTTCTGCAAGTTCAGCCCCCCATACAGAAGCATCAAGCGTTGCCGTGCAATAGATATATTTCGCTTCTTTCTTTTGACCATAATTGGAATTGATACCTGTTTCAATAAAGTCCCCAATCTTAAGATCAGCTTTTGTACCATGAAAAAAGGTTTGCGCAAAAGCACTTGCAGCAGCATTTACCGGCTGATTGTTGGTTTCATTTTTTTCCATGACCAATGTTTTTTAGTAGAGGTTAATTGTTAGTGTAAAAGCACACATCGAATCCGTTATGTTATACATTGGGAAGAATCAAATGCCAATCCAATTTCTTTCTCACAAAAAAATATTTAACTGTGGTGCTCTTATTGTAGCAGATACCCGCTTTTTCAGTCGTTATTTTTTTGTGCACTGATTACTTTATTGCTGTTATATCAGCAGCTATTTTCACTACAAATATGCATTGCAATATCTTGAAAATTTAATTAAATTAGAACAGGAATTCTTCACTCTTCACCCAAAACCAACTATTATGAAACTGTTAATTGCAGCCTGTCTGCTATTTTTAAATGCATGTGCACCCAAGAATGATGCCGCTGAAACAAATCAAACAACTACTACAAACACCATTGACACAGAAACACAAAAAAACAAAGAACTTATTAAACGTGTTTATGTCGATATGGCCAACAAGCAGAATTATGCACTGATCGATTCGTTCTTTGCTCCCGGCATTTTTGATCATGGTGCACTGGAGGGCCAGCAACAAGGACTAGCTGGTTTTAAAAAAGCTGTAACTGAGTTTTTAGGTATGTTTTCAAAAGTTGAAATAACAGTAAAAGAAATTATTGCCGAGGGTGATATGGTGGCAACACACGAAACATGGACGGTAACCATGAAAGCAAATAACAAAGTTCTTACCGGTGAAACACTCCATATGTTTCGTATTAAAGACGGACTGATTACCGATGAATGGAGCAAAGGATGGGAATGGCTCGGACTTTAATTTTTTGTATGAGCTAATTCAGAAAGAAGTTTCTTGGCAAGCGAGCCGGTTTCACTGGCTCGCTTGCCAAGAAAGCACCAATTGAACAATTAAAAAGGAATATTAGTTGCCGGAGAGCTGTGGCTCGCTATTCTGTTGGCTCATAACATTCCAAAAATTATAATCCATCATAGGTGCTTTAGTAACACCTACATGATGACCGATAGTAACAATTTGACCCCGATGGTAGGTTGTGTGAATAATCAAATGCTGCAAGTATTCATACTTGGGAAAATTTGAAGAGAACCATTCTGATTCAATCAAATGCTGTTTATGCATTGCTTCGTTGTTCTCCTTTACATAAGCCGCCAGCAGTTTAGCTTCATTTACTAAATTTTCCATTTCAGTTTTAATATCCACACTCGTAGCAATATAATCAAATGCCGGTGTTGCCGTTCCCCGGATCATCGACGACCAATACAATTGCGTATCGCTGATATGCTTCAGCGTTTTTGCAATACTGTTAAAACTCGATGCACATTCTTTTTGCAATAAGTCTTCGGGATAATTCTGTAACCAGTTTACTAATTGCTCTGTTACCCAAATGTTGTAGTCAACGCTGTTTGTGATTGTTTTCGTTAAACTCATTTTGTTTTGTGTTAATCAACTAATTAGAATTTGCAAATTCAGGGGTTCATCACTCAAAAACCTTTATTTTGTCTTAAACAAGTTAATAGTATAGTCCAGCAATGCTTTGTTACCATATTCACCATGTCCCGGAACAACGATCTTTACATTTGGGTACGCCATTTTAATTTTCTCAACTGTAGCCGACCAGTCTGCCACATTAGCGTCGCCTAAATAACCTTTACTGGCATCTACTTCTTTTATTAAACAACCACCAAACAGGATGCTTTCGCTTGGAAAATATCCAACTACATTATCTTTTGTATGTCCTTCTCCAAAAAACTTTACAACAACATTCTCCTTGCCCACTTTTAAAGTAAGTGAATCGTTGAAGCTGTTTTTCGGAACAACATATTTATTTTCTGTTGCCAATGCAATTGTTTTAAAATATGCATAAGAGGAAATATTGTTTTCATGAAACGCTTTCAGCCCTCCCAAACAATCGTCGTGAAAATGGGTTGGAATAATGGCATTGATTTTACAACCAAGTGTTTCTTTTATCCATTTGATCAGCTCTTCTGAACTTTTATCGTTGGTTGGTGTGTCAAAAATAATTGCTTCGCCATTATTTCTCACCAGCAGGCCGTTGCAGGGAACATATCCAAAATCCTGCGTTTGCTTAAACGAGGTATGTTTAAACGAGTTTTCGGCAATTTGGGTGATGATCAAATCTTTTGATTTGTAAACCTCTTTGGGTTTGAAGATATTTCGTTGTTGAGAGCTACAGTTGATAAATGTTATTGCCATCAAGATTACCAGTACCGTTTTTATCATTGCTTAAATGCTGTTTGTTGTTTTAGATTTTTTTTTGCCGGGCTAATATATGCCAATCCACCTGCACAAATAACGGGCCGAACGAAACTACAAAGAACTGTGCTTGCAAATATGAAATCAAATAACTAGTTTCAACTTACCCAATCTTCACATTTAAAAACATGCCATGCAACGAGTATATCTCAACACCTCTATTTTTATATTCATCATTTTAATTGGTGTACAATGGGGGTTTTACCAATCATACACGAGCCACTTCCCGCATTTTAAAAATGCTACGCCGCTGGTTCATATTCACGGTGCTTTGCTTATGACCTGGATGCTGTTGCTGATAGCACAGCCTTTACTGATACAAACAGGCAGGGCCGCACTCCACAGAACCATCGGTAAAGTATCATGGGTGCTGGGACCGCTCATTATTATTTCGCTTTTCCTTATTGGCAGAGGCGGTTATTTCAGAGGTATAGAGGCAAATGTACCCGAGCATGAAAATCTCACGTTTATTGTGCTTGATATGCGGGGCTTTTTATCCTTTGCTATTTTCTGGTGCCTTGCCATGCTCAAACGCAAAGTGCCTGATACGCACATGCGGTACATGATCGCCACTGGAATTCTTGCAATAGGGCCCGGTGTAGGACGGGGACTGGGGGCCAGTTTTGGAATGAGCTTAGGCGATGCCATAACGATTACGGATGTGCTCGACCTTGTGATCGTTGGCATCTTATTGGGTGTTGATGTATACCGGAAGAAAAACTACAAGCCATTCCTCACCGTTTTTATTGTATTACTGGTTGGCTCTGTGCTTTGGCAATTACGGGATACTGATGCGTGGCAAACCTTTGCTAAAAACTATGCAGCGTTGTTTTATTATTGACCTTGTTGTTTGATTAAAGAACTTACAGGAGTTCGATATACATTCGTTTTAACAAGTCGTCATGAAAAGTGTAAATGCTTTTCATCTGACTCCTCAGCGAACAATGTGCTATGTGATTAGCATTAATATATTTGGTGATTCCCTCCTTCAATAAAAATGTCTTTTTTCTACCACTACCCTGCTTATACAATGCAGTAGGTTTGTTTTCGTAATTGTTATACTTATACCACATCAACTTTAAAATTAAGGTTATGAACAGAAAACAATTTGTACAACTGGCGGGTATTGGTACAGCTACAGCAGCCCTTGGTGGACTAGCCGGATGTAATAACAATGAAACCGGCAAATCTGCAACACCTGCACCAACAAATGATAAAGCTGCAAGAGTTGATAAAGCAGTGTTTGTTCCCAACGGTAAAAACCGTTTTCAACAGGAGTTAATGATCTGGGGTGTTATTCCTCTTCAGATAAAAGTATCAAGGAAAGATACTGATGGCTCCCTGTTTGTTTTCGAACATATTGATATGAGCAAAGGCGGACCTCCCCGTCATTTCCATTATGAACAGGATGAATGGTTTTATGCCATGGAAGGTGAATTTCATTTTGAAGTGGGCGATGAAAAATTTGTATTACAGGCCGGTGATTCTCTCTTTGCTCCAAGAATGATTCCACATGTTTGGGCTTATGTGGGCGACAAACCCGGATCATTACTCCTCGCTGTGCAACCCGCAGGTTCCCTTGAAGAATTCTTTATGAAAAGTTGTGAAATGACAAAACCACCAACACCACAGGAAGCTGAAGAAGCTTTTGCAGCACATGGAATGAAAGTGGTTGGGCCTCCACTCACAATAAGTTAAGAAAGAAAACATTTTTATTCGAGTTGCAGAATTCGTTCAGGCGATTGATTGTCCTGGTTGATCCATAAGTTGGGCGTAACCTGCGCAAATTGGCGGAAGTCTTTTACCATATGCTGATAATCTGTATAACCAAACAGCAGTGCAATGGTAAGCCAATCATCCTGCGGGTGAGTTTCTTTGTATTGATATGCTTTGTAAAAACGAACTACACGGCTATAAAGTTTTGGCCCCACACCCATTCTTTCAGTGAACTTGCGATTGAATTGCCTTGTACATAAACATGATTGTTTTGCCAGCCAATCCAATGAAAACCGGGAAGGGTTTGCAAGTATATGAGAAGCAACTTTATCAAGCGGGTGTGCTTCTTCTTTTACATTTTTAATTTTTTTCAGCAGGAAGTCTTCCACAACAGCAATCATTTGAGCGTAGTTTATACAATTGGCCAAACGATCATTCACTTCCTGTATTTCACGGTTAATCACATTTCCTGCATCAAACCATTCATCTGTGAATGTACTCAATGGAATATTAAGTAAACGGTAGAGCGCCCCGGGATGAAAATGCACCCGCAACATCTGGTATTCAGAAGTGAGATAAAAATTATATCTCGATATCTGCTGCCCACTGATAGAAATTGCCGGAGCAACATTTGTTTCACCTGTTACCGGATTGCTGATCGTTAATCCCCCTTTTGGTAAAAAGGTGATTGTTTGTTCGGGTTTAGGAGAATATGGTTTGAAAGGAATGTCCTGATCTTTATCAAAAATAAAATGAGCAATTAAGTAATCTCTTACAAACTCCTGTAAAGCAGGACTGGCGGCTATGTATTGATAAATCATAGCTTGCGGTTTGGTTGATGATGCGCTTATCTCCTTTGGGTTTTTGCAACGCAGAAAAATTAAGTTTATTAAACTCCTTACAACTACCCGTTAAAAACAGCTTACTCAAGTTATAAAACAAAGCTGAAAATTGCAATGTGCTTTGCTGTTGAATCTTAACTGGCGTAAGTGTTCCGCAGGATCACTTGCGCCTGAGATGGTAGTTATTTTTTTCGGCCGTAAAGATTTCTAACTTCTATCAAGTCTTTGTCCAAACATTGTTCTAATGTTAGATAATAGATCGAGTTTGAAGCTTGTCCTTGTCTAAAATGTTTTGGTAAGTCTTTCCAAATTCTTGGATAAAATAGTCCTAAAGAAAGAAAAGTTAAACAAGGTAAAGTAAGGTTGCCATTACCCACCAAATAAGCTTGCATTCTGATTTCGTCTTGCATTGTCATCTCATATTCCAAAACTATATGTTTTAAATCGTGATTCTCAAATTTGGGTATTAACCTGTATTGTCTTTTGTCAAGCAAATCTGCAATTGCTTTACCAACTGTCCCAAATTGTAATGTTCTTAAATGGTTCAATTTCGGTGTCAAACTATCTGCACCAAATAATAGTTCTAAAGCCAAAATTGTTACTCCTGTTAATTTTAAAGACTTGAATTTATTAAGTCGGTCTTCTAATTTAAGGTTGAATATCATATTGGATTTTCAAATTGTTTATCAATACAGAAGAGTCGTTGTATAATTACTGCTAAGACATAAATATTCGCACCCGAACTAATTTCAAAATTTCCAACCATTTGATTTTCATCAGCTGCTATATACGCTTTTTAGATTGTGGATTGCACAATTGCTTCTAATAATAACTGCGTTCACATTTTTTTTGGGGTTTTGTCTTTTGGATTCCTTCTTGCACCTTATCCCCTTTGCCTTGTGCCTTGTTCCTTGGATTTTGTTTTTTGGATTTTGGTTCCTTAGTGAGCCTTAAAATTCCATTTCGAATTATCACTGGTAAAATCAAATTCTGCAAGTGTGGGTGTACTGTCTCCTGAAGATACCAATGCTAACTTCTTTCCTGAATTGGGAACAATCTTCGGCATTATTCTGTAGCTGCCATCGGTCAACTGATCAATCCTCCATAACTGTTCAGGAGCACCTGTAAATGCTGGCACTGTTATTACTTCTGCATCGGCAGTGGCTGCTAAAGTGCGGTCGGTTCCTGCTAATACAATTTTGTAATACGGTCCGCCTAAATACCCTGTTGTATCAGGAGCATCTGTTATGGTCCATTTCTGATGAGGGCGGGACATATAATCCCCTATCCGCAGATTGATATTTCCTGTTGGCCAGTTCTTCATTAAATCGGCCAGTTCCTGGGGAGCAACGGGTTTTATTGGTTCGTTGTTGGGCTGTCCAAATCCACGAGGGCCACCCGGCATTCTTGTAAAATCAACTGCCAGCTCTAACGCATATCCTCTTCTTACCGATTCAATTTCATATGTGCCTTCTTTAAACTTCTCACCGGCAATGGGCCATCCATCTTTCCAAACGACGGGAAGTATGCCTAGTACACTCCGACCGCCCTGCTCCAGATCTGCTTCATAATGCAACGACATTTTCTCCACTCCTTTCTCAAGAATCATGTGACCAAAATGTCCCGGGCCAATTAATCCTCCACGTGTGGCAACCACCATTTTACCGCCACCTTCTAACATACTTCTTCCTACATTATCTATGTAAGGACCTGTTATTTGTTTTGAACGACCTACCACTACATTATAAGTGGAGTTAGCACCATCGCAACAACTTCCATGAGTAGCGAGTAAGTAATACCAACCATCACGATAAACTAATGTAGAAGCTTCACATACAATAGCTACATCAACAGGTTTATTACCTTCTTTGAGTTTACCGGTTTTGGGATCTAATTCAATCAAACGGGTGAATCCAAAATAAGTACCGTAGGTGAGCCAAAGACGTCCTGTATTAGGGTCTAACATTACCCCCGGATCGATGGCATCATTTTCTTCATAACCATCAGAAGTTGCAACTACAATTGGTTCAGAATATTTAAAGTCGGGTGATGTTGGATCAAGTGTTTTATTCCACATGGTGAGTATGGCGCCCTTATGATTGCTTGAGCCTCCTGTTGCTCCATAGATTACAAGATAGCGGTCGCCAATTTTTATGGCATCGGGTGCAGCACCACCACCGGGACGTACAGCGCCGCCATACCATGTCCAACCATCTGTTGATATTAACCCGCCACCGCCGGTGCCAAATGTGTAATACTTTCCTTCACATTCAACAATGGTTGACGGATCATGAATAAATGGTCTTCCTACCTGGGCTGATGTTATTTGTGTGAATACTGCCAGCAATGCAGTTATAATTGTTTTCATTCGTTTCATAATAATGATTTCAGAATAATTGATAGCTTGAACCGTGTGGCAAATGTTATTGGTAACTGATGGTGAAGTTTTTGATTGGTGCTCCTTTTTCATCTAAAAAGCGAACACAGAAGTTAGCCATACCGGGTCCGTTTATTACTGCGCCACGGATGATGTTCTTTCCCTTTTTAAGTGTTAAACGTGAAGAGGTAACATTATCAACAATCATATCCCTGTCGCCTGAAAGCATAAGTGCTTCCTGTCCATTCAGCCACCACATGCTTCCTGAATTACATCCCGCTGTCATTCTTACATTTTTCATTTCTTCCGGGCTATCAATAACAGTAACAAGCCAAACAAGTATGCCGTAAGTTGGTTTGTTTAAAGCATATGTAAAATGGTATAAATTAAAGTTGAATGTTTTGCTCTCTAACGCATGCCATTTCAATTCCTGGTTTCCCAGTTTTATCATTTCACCATGTTTGGGAACTGTGTTGTAATCGTTGGAAAAATTATCAGTTGAAAAAGCTGTTTTGAGATAATTGTCGGTGAATATATTATTCCGGGCAATGTCTTTCTTCACCGGTTCAAGCACCAACCAACGTTGAATAAATCCTTTGGCATTGGGTGTTTTTTTAGCGGGCGATGCTACTATAAAATGTTTAGAAAGAGTATGAGAGGTATCGCCTTTAATGGGTATGGGCGGCAGTGATGGCCTTGGTGGCTGACCCGGCGCCTGCGCAAATGCGTTAATGGTAATTATTTGTAAGAATGATAAAACCACAAAAGCAATAACCGGCAACAAGGATTTGTATTTTCTGTTCATGGCAGATTTCGTATGTAGTGATTGTTTTTTGAATTGAAGGTTATAAAACAAACCTACAAAACCACGATTAACTTTACGTACAACAACGACCGCCGAATTATAATAAACAATCCTTTTTTTGGAGGTTGTTTATCGGGCTTTGGCTCTTGTTCCTTCCACCTTGTCCCCTGTACCTTGCGCCTTCTTTTTTGGATTTTGGATTTTCCTTCTTGCACCTTGTCCCTTGTACCTTGTGCCTTCTTTTTTGCCATTTCCTTTTTACTTTCCGTATCTTCACCAAGTCTCTAATTAAACCGGCAAGCAACTGCCTCACAGATTCTTGTTACAACGTTGCCGGTGAGTGCTCAGTTTCAGCATCAGTATTACATGTTAGTTTAGTCAGGTTATCAGTTCAGTATCGTTAGCGTCAGTATTGTATTTATCAGTTCACACTTTTAAACAATTGTACGATGAAGCTTTCTGAATTTATCTTGTTAGGCGAAGCGGAAAAGCAGCACACGGTTTTGCACCGGGGTGTACTTGTTGCAAAACGCACGGAGGAAACCAGTCTCGTATTTCTATTTCAGCTCGGAGCTTATTATGTAGAAACATGGTGCAATGTTGCAAACCGGTCGGTTACCGAATACCGCATGTTTGAGAACACCGCTCCCTTAGAACCTTATTTAGAAGAAATTTCGCTGCAACATTTATTAAATTAACAATTGCTGCAGGTTAGGTTGTAACAGGCTTAGCCTGCGGCAGTTAGTTTGTTATTGTTGAGTATTTAAGATGCAGTTGTGTGGTTGCATAAGGTCCATAATATGGATGTATGTGAAAGATTTAATCGCTCACATCAAAAGAACCCCTATATTTGCATCGTTAATTTGAGTCTCGCATCAGTATAGTTAATTAGTCTGCTCAGTAATCTGCATCTTAGTTAGTTTTTTACTTCTTGTGCCTCAAGCATTTTCAATTTTAATTTTTCCAAGAACATGAACATTTATGTTTCAAACTTGAGCTTCAACGTACAAGATGAAGACTTAAGAGAATTTTTCACTCCTTACGGAGAAGTAACTTCAGCAAAAATCATTAACGACAGAGAAAGCGGCCGCTCACGTGGTTTCGGTTTCGTTGAAATGAGTGATGATGCTGCTTCTAAAAAAGCAATCGCTGAACTCGATGGCGCAACTGTTGAAGGTCGTGCTATTAAAGTAGTAGAAGCTAAGCCTAAAGAAGATCGTCCTGCTCGCAGCGGTGGTGGTTACAACAATGGCAACAGCTACAATAAGAACAGATATTAATTTTAATATATTGCCTTATTAAACAAAGCCTCACAATTGTGAGGCTTTGTTGTTTTTAAAATGCTATTGGAAATATCCTGCTGCTTTTAGTTTAGCAGCAACTTTTTCACCCAGTGCCTTCCCCCACTCTTCACCAATGCCATACGATTCCTGCGTAATAACCGGAAGTTTATCCACCAGCTTTTTACCAATGGGCGTTTTATAAAAGGCAACAAGTTCCTTTATTTCAGCTTCAGTGAAATGTTTGGCATACACAGGTGCTATCATATCAATAAGGTCGCCGGCCTGGGCTTCTTTCATAAACTCATCCCAAAAATCAGTATCCACCGCAGGCAATTGCTTTTTATAGGAAGCTATCATCATCTCCATTGTTTGGAGGGCCATCTTCTTTGCCCCCGAAAGTTCAAGCATTTCCTTAATGAGTTTTCCTTTTGTATCGGTTTGCGCATTTGTGTTTACTGCAACAAGAAAAAAGAATATCAATACATACAGCAGCTTCATAGTAACGATTTTTGTTTACCAAATGTAACGGTAAAAACAGGTTTGCCAAAAGTTACCCTTCCGGATAGCTGTAAATTTTGCAGCCCATAAATAAAAAATCAAAAACATGTTTTACCTTTTAGCCTCAGTTCATTTAAAACCATAACATATGCGCTTGACCCTTATCTCCTGTTTGTGCTTGTTGTTGACAGTCTTCACTACTACTGCACAAACATCAACTAAAACAGATCAGCTTCTTACAGCCTCGTTCGACACACTTCTCAACAAAGAATTTAAATCTGGCGAACCGGGTGCTACGGCCATCGTGGTGCGTAAAGGCCAGGTGATTTATAAAAAAGCCATTGGCATGGCCGATATGGAACTGAATGTTCCGCTGCAGGCCGATATGATCTTTCGTATTGGTTCTATCACAAAACAATTTACCGCCGTAGCTATTCTGCAACTTGCTGAACAGGGAAAGCTTTCGCTGCAGGATGATATTAAAAAATTTGTTCCTGAACTAACGTTTAAAGAAAACATTACAGTAGAGCATTTGCTTAATCATACAAGTGGCATTGTGAGTTACACGAATAAAGCAGATTTTCCATCAAAGATGCGTACCGACATGAAGCCAATGGAGATCATCCATCTTACATCAAAAGACACACTTGAGTTTAAACCGGGTACAAAATGGAATTACAATAACACAGGTTACATCATACTCGGTTACATTATTGAAAAGCTGAGTGGCAAAACTTATGAAGAATATGTACAGCAAAATTTATTTGCACCTGCGGGAATGAATAATTCATATTACGGCAGTGAATCGAAGATCATTAAAAACAGGGCTAAAGGTTATGAAAAGGAAAAAAACACGTTTCAGAATTCTGATTACATCAGCATGACCTTACCTTATGCCGGTGGTTCCCTGCTTTCAACAGTTGAAGATCTCTGGAAATGGAACAAAGCCTTGTACAGTTATAAATTCATAAAAAAAGAATGGGTTGATAAAGCCACTACTCCTTACGTGCTGCCCAATGGAAAGTCAACAAGATATGGTTATGGCTTATCGATAAATCTTGTGCAGGGCAGTAAAGCCATTGAACATGGTGGTGGTATTCCCGGTTTCTTAACCGATGCTATTTACTTACCTGCCGAAGATGTATTTGTGGCCGTATTCAGCAATTGCGGATGTAAGTCTCCTAACAATGTTACCTATAAAATGGCTGCTCTTGCAATTGGCAAGCCGCTGAATTTTAAAGCTATCCCCATTTCAGAAACAGATGCAAAAGCATACGAAGCTGTTTATGTAAATGATGAGGGAGAAGAACGTGTTATCCGTTATGCAAACGGGAAGCTTACGTCGCAACGTGGCAGTGGAACACAGTTCGTGATCGAAAAATTTGAGAAGGATAGATTCTTTTTCGAAAATTCTGTTTCAATCATTGAATTTACACGAAACCAAAGAGGTGCTGTTGAATCGTTGATCTTTAAAAGTAACACCGAAGAAAGTACATGGAAAAAAAGCAGCAAGCCCTTACCCGCAGCCGTTACATTCATAACAGTTGATGCATCGGTGCTGGCTGGTTATGTGGGCAATTATACATTGGCACCTGGTTTTATACTCACGATTACGCATGAAGGCAGCCAGTTGTTTGCACAGGCAACAGGACAGCAGAGACTTGAACTGCAAGCCATCAGTAAGACAATGTTCCAGACAAAAGGTGTTGACGCTAAGATCGAGTTCAAACAAAATGCGGAAGGCAAAACCGAATCGTTGGTATTATACCAGGGTGGAAGAGAAATGCCGGCGAAGAAAGAATAAACAGATCATCTATACAATACATGAAACGGGCAGATGATATCTTCTGCCCGTTTTTTATACTTAAGTTTCTCTTCAAAAGATAAATTAATTGCAGACCATCTATATTTCGTCATTACAAAGAATAAACCAGGTTACTTGTGTCTTCGCTCAACACAGATCTGGAAAAATAAAGTGCGTCTGTTTTATCTAAAAACCGTTCATCAGTCATACCTGTGCGGTTAAAGAAAACCACGCTGCCAATATTATGTTCAGGATATATCCTGATTTCACAATAGTAACCACCACCACCGCCTGCATGTGCAAAATAAGTTCGTCCGTTCAACTCTCCTTTAAACCACGATATACACATTCCGGTTTTATGCCCGTTGTTCAATTTGTATTCCTGGAATAACAATTTATTATACGGACTTGAAATAAGTTGACAATTACATTTCAACAATACCTGAATATATTTTACAAAAGCAGACGGCTTTCCAATTAAGCCGCCATACGCCGCACCATTTACATAAAAAGATTTAAAGGGCTTCCAATTGCCAACAGCTTTATCCATGTACTTGCGCTTATCTAAAAATAAACCAAGTATAAGGTTTGTAAAACTAAACCGTTTATGATAGCCCCTTGCCTGCTTACTGATAACGGTTGTTTCAAATCCTAAATCGCTGCTGTCTGCAGGTAATTTGTCAATTATAAATTCGTTGACATAATCTTCATAACGTTTACCCGTTACTTTTTCAATGATCTGTCCGAGAAAAATATAACCGAGGTTCGAATAGGCAAAACGTTCGCCCGGCTTTGCTTTTGGTTTTTTGTTTTTCGAAATGATATGTTTAAAAAAAGCTGCTGCATTAAATGAACGGTGTTCATGACTTAAATGGATCCAGCTTAATGGAATTGGATTTGGAATACCTGCTGTATGGTTCAGCAAATGCCTGATTGTAACTAAATGACCGTATGGAAAATCGGGCAAATGATCAACAACACAATCGCATAGATCCAATTGCTTTTTTTCGGCCAGCTGGAGTATAGCTAAGGCTGTAAACGTTTTTGTAACAGAGTAGGCAGTATATGAATGATCAGCTGTAATGGATGTTTGCTTTTCAACATCTGCAAATCCATAACGAAACTCCTCCAGGATGGCATCTTTTGTAAAAAGATAATATTGAACAGATGGAGTTTTACCCGCTTTTACTTCACGCTCTAAAACCCGTTGAATGTCCTGCATAACAATCATTAAAAGTACAATGGAAGAAACGCACACCTCTATCCTTAGAAACCGGGATGCAATTATTCACTAACAAAGAAAACAAATTGAAACAGCCATACCAATCACATAAAGATGTGAAAATTTATACTCACTGTTTAATGAAAGCATTCATTTAATTGACTTTTTTGGGCAGCCATTCATAAAGACAATAACCTGATCCAATTGCATGTAAAGCAATAGCAGATTATTAATCATCGATTTGTTGATGGCTGGTTTTGTCAACTGCTTATTTCAGTTCTGTAAATGCGTTTCAGCATATAAAACAAATCCGGATGATTGGCTTGCAAGGATTCCGGTTGTTCAAAAAAGTATTCGGAGATCACAGCAAAAAACTCAGCTGTGTTGGTGGCGCCATACATATCAATATCTGAACCGTGTGTTTTCATTTGCAGTATTGTTGCTTCCATCAGGTTTTTCCATTGTCCTGTGTACTTGCGTTCAAGAATAATTTCGGGCACACCATCAACTGTTCCATCCATTTTATCAACGAGGTGTACAAACTCATGGATGGCTGTGTTGCGTGCATCGTTGTTGTTGATGAAGCCTTGCCGTAGTTGCCATTTGGTGATCACCATTACATTCTGCAAAGCACCTGTACCCACCATACCTGCGATATTCCTGTCGTCGCCATGTTGATCGAAATCGTTATTAAATGCGCCGGGGTATAACAACACTTCATGCAGGTTGATATACTGCCAATCATGAATGGAATAAACGGGAATGATAGCGCCTGCTGCAATGAGTATTTTATCCAGATCTTCTACTTCTGCATTGACGCCGGTAATTTTTACGGCAGCTAAGAATTGCTCTACTCTTTTTTCGAATGCCACTTTTCCTTCATCATCTAATTGACGGTAGAACTTCACATAGTCGGCCAACAACTCTTTGTAATTTTCAGGTAATTGGCTGTGCAGCTTTGCCCGCCTGATGCGGAATGCAATGATGATGATAAGCACGATCAGCAACAAAACGGTTATGATCTGAAATACTAATACCATGTAATGAAGATAAAACTTATTCAGTGGGATGAAAGTTGAAAATCGCTACCCCTACTCCACTTTCAAATCCTTCAATCTCGACTTGGCTTTATTAAACACATTTCTTCCCTTATCAATACCGCTGCGTAACCGCTTCTGTTCTTCTTCAGGAAGGTGAATGAAATCATAACATTCTTTGCTGCAGGTACCTGCCATTTTTTCTTTGCATTCATCGCATTGAATGAATAAAAGATGACAGGCATCGTTTACACAGTTCACATGGGTATCGGCAGGTTTGCCGCATTGATGACAGCTGGAAATGATTTCTTCAGTTACCCGTTCACCCAACCGTTGATCAAATACAAAATTCTTTCCATGGAATTTATTATCTAGACCCTTTTCTTTTACCTGGTTTACATAGTTGATAATGCCACCTTCAAGATGAAATACATTTTTGAAACCTTTGTGCAGCATATAAGCACTTGCTTTCTCACAACGGATGCCACCTGTGCAATACATGATGATGTTCTTGTTTTTATCTGCATCCATCATATCAGCAGCCATGGGTAATTGTTCACGAAAAGTATCACTGGGAATTTCTATGGCTTTTTCAAAATGCCCCACTTCAAATTCATAATGATTCCTCATATCGATCACTACCGTGTTGGGATCATTTGTGAGTTGATTGAATTGTTCCGCATTTACATACTTGCCTTTGTTGGCCATATCAAATGTCGGATCATCAATACCATCAGCCACAATTTTGTTACGCACTTTTATGTCGAGTACATAAAAACTTTTGCCATCATCATCCACTGCTACATTCAACCGCAATCCATTGAGTGGTTCAATAGCATAGAGATAGGTTCGAAACGCATCCATATTTGCAGTTGGTAAACTGATCTGTGCATTGATGCCTTCATGCGCCAGGTAAATACGACCTAACACACCCAATGCTGTAAAATCTTTGTACAGTTGATCACGGAAAGCTTTTGGCTCTTCAATTTTAAAATAACAATAAAAAGAAATGGTGGTGCGTGGTGTAGGATCGTTAATAATACGCTCTTTAAGCTCCTTGCGGGAGATACGGTTGTGTAATACGGCCATTGTTTGAATTTTAGTTCAGTAAATCTGCTTTGAACCCCAATTGCAGGTTGGGCAAAATCCGAAAGCGGAGCAAAGATAAATGAACCAGATACAAGAACCAAAACCCTAAAACCTAGGAAGAAAAAACAGGAGATTAAAGAACGAGTGTTGCAATACCCGCAACTCATAACTCTTAACCACAACTTAAGAACTAAGAACTACAAAACTCAGAACTGTTTTAGTCTGTAGAATTTCCTCCCACATTAATAGTTGTACCGATCCTTAGTTCCATTCTCGGACGCATTGTTTGTTGATAACCGGTTACTACATCTACACGAAAGAAACGGAAAATGTTTTCTAACCCAACATGCCATTCAGCATAAGTATGTTTTGGCAACCATAGTGAACTTACACCACTTACGAGGTGCCAGTTCAATTGTTTCAACCCGGGAATTTTATTTGTGATGAACCCATTGAAATGATGTTCAGTAAATACCGCTGCATACATTTTGTCGGCGTTGCTGTATTGATAATATTGCGGCAGTTGAAAAGTGGTCATAAAATCTGTTGCACGGAATAAACGATTCCCGGGAAAATGCTTTAGGTCTTGAACAAATACAGCATTACGATTTAAGAAACCACCGGTTTGTGCACGGTAATTAAAACGGCCGATCATTTTTAAGTTGAGATTATCTCTTACCGTAAACTGCCATTTATCGTAATCAACGTCACTCTTGAACACATTCTTTAATCCCTTGCTGTATTGCAAATTAAACACGGGCCATTTGTTACCAACGTTCACCACACGATCAGGAAACTCAATATACCTTGCTCCCGGCTGAACACTTATGCCAAGTGTTATAACAGCTGCCTGGTGTGCATCAAAATTCTGCGACATTAACTCCACAGGATAGTTAGGATTGTATTGCTTGGTACTTTTATTCGCCCAGTTGTACTCAGTTGTATTTTTTAATGGTTGCCTGTTTTGGTATTGAAGTGCAGCGTTGATAGTAACTCCTCCACCTATTCCTTTGCTGAAATTGATGCGTGCATAATCAGCAGCATACAACTTCATAAAATTGTTTTTGTAAAACAGAGTGGCAATTGTATTCGATAGTGGCTCTATAGGATTTTCATTGTTCAATTGAAATACCCGCTTACCCCCGCCGATACTTACAGATGATAAAAATTTATTACCGAAATTATATCTTGCAGTTGCCCATGCATTAAAACGTTCATTACTGAAGCCATAACGGAAATGAGGTATGACCGTAAGGTTTTTTCGATCAGTAAATTCTTTGCGGATTGTCACAGGCACATCCAGCACCAACCCTTCCACTGTATTAAAACTGGCAGCAGAGAGCAGGCCCGGCAACCCAATACTCAACTTCTTACTTTGTTTATTGAATGTTTTACCACTAAGCAGAATATGATTGAATTTGACTTTGTTACTGATGCGATCAAGTGAATCAAGATATGCCGGATCTTTCCGCAGCTGCTCAAGGCTATCTTTTTTGACATAATCTTTTTGCTCATCTTTTGTTAACGCAAGCGGACGAATACTATCCCAATAGTTAATCGATTTTTTGTTGCTGCCCTTTTCATACTTTAAGATGGTGTTGCCAAAGTATTTTTTATCGAAAGCAGGTTCTGTGTTGTAGTTACGATATACATTAGCAAAGCTGCCATAAGCATCAAATCCAAAAAACTTAACAGCGGGGTATAACAGTTGGCTTTGCATTACCCAGAAGTTTGTTCCCATTTGCCTGTACAGTTGTTCAATACGAACTGTATCAGCAAAGTTCATCTGGTTTTGTTTGGTGATACTCAGTTCAAGACTGTGGATACGCCATTCATCTTCCACAATATTAATGTAGCCACTGAAACAAGGTTCATACAAACGCTTTGGTGTTACTTTGATTTTGCTGATGAGCTTACCTTCTTCACTGAAAGCTCCTTCATATTTATATTTGTAGAAGTGCATTGCATTTTCTGCAATGGGTGAAACAAAACCACGTGGATTGAGTGAATTACTGATCTGCACATTGTTTTCATAAAACGAAAAGAAACGGGCACCGGCAAAACCAAAGCCGTCGCTTTGTCCGCTCACTCTCGTACTCAGTACATCGATCTTTATTTTATTGGGTTTATCAACTGAAAGTTTTGATACGGTTTCAGAGAGATAGATCATTTTCTTTTTACTTGTATCGCCATCTTCAAAATCAACCTTCTCACCCATAAATTTTTTCGGATAATCACGCAGGTTCATAGTGCCCTTACTATACACTTCGCAACTATAACTATCGTTTTCGTTCACATATTCCTTACGTTTCTTAATAGCTTTACGGATGATGGCATATGCAGGATCTTCTGCTCCGGCCTTCACCACTACTTCACTAAGGCTAACTGTTTGTTCTTTCAACACAAAATTCAACTGTACATCTTCATTGCTAACAGTGATCGTTTTCTCCTGTCGTTCGTAACCAACATGCCTGCATATGATGGTATAGGTACCTGCGGACAATTGAAAAAAATAAACACCGAGGCTGTTGGCCGATGTACCTTCTTTGCTTCCTTTAATGTTGAGTGAAGAATAAGGTAATGGCTCACCTTTTTCGTTTGTGACAGTACCGGTGATTTTTCCGGCGTAAGATGACAAGGTAATACAAACTGTAAACAGCAGGAATAATATGCGCATGGTACACGAAAGTACTTGTGCTGTTGTTAGGAAAAAACTAATTCTTATTGAGAATTTGGTCGGAGAGAATATGAGAAAAAAATAAACACAGAGGGCATCTCTATGCTCTACCTTCTCAGCACCAAAAAAGGCTATGTTGTTGCTTTCTTTGTTTGTCGCAGATACGACCCACTCAAGGCCGCAAAACCTCCCACCAAACCTGCTACCAAACCGGTGACACTCATAATGAGTGCATGCGAATGAGATTTAAACAACAGTTCAGCAATTTTCATGGAGAGAATATGCTGGTTGCCCATATCGATATACAATGCAAGGATGAGCCACATAAAAAACAAGGAGAGAAAGCCAGCCAGAAATGCTTTAAAGGGCTTCTGCGGAATTACAGTCGCCACAACAAATGAGGCAATAGCAATACTCCACCAGGGAAAATAAAAACCAGCAGCGTAACTTAAGAGAGCAGTGAGTATAAAGGCAACTAAGAATTTCATGTATTTTAATTAATCCGTCAGACGATGGCGTCAGACGGAGCGTGTTAGGAATTATGCTTTTTTAAACGTCATTGTCCATTTTACTTTTTCACTCTTTTCCTCTCCTGTCTTCATCACCCATGCTTTGTAATATTGACCGGCGGCCCATGTGTCAATAAACTGGTCGTAATATTTGCTTCCAGGATTGCCACTTTGTCCACCGGGGTAAACAACATACGCTTCTGTTTCATTGGTGAGATGCACAACCATGCGCCAGCTGGGGCCATGACTATGTTGCGTTGCATTGATAATGTGCTTGCCACCACCAATCTGCAAACCCTTTCGTGCAAAAGGCATCACTGCATCTTTTAAGATGTGATAGACCGTTGTGTTTTTATGCACCGCCCAATCCAATGTGTTTTCCTTTTCCATTTGCAGCAATTCAACAGTTGCTTTTTTTAATGACGATGCAAACACCTGGAAAATGGTTTCGGTTGTTGGCGTTCGCACATCATCAATAAATGAAAACAGGGAATCTTTTGTTAGTGCATCAGCCAATGTATATTCATACGGCCACTCATACACCACCGAATCTTTTTGCGTTAACTCATCATACCAAACATTACGTTCCAGGCTATCATACCAAACCTGGAAAACAGTTGCAGCTTTTGAATCAGCGATGTTTTGCAGATCCCAGGTTTTGATCATATTGAAGAAACGTTTTTCATCTGCGCCAAGATCAGCTTCGTTTGTATATTTCTTCATCAGCTTTGTTACCACTTCTGCCAACGGATTATAATTTACATTCTGTAAACGCTGCATATCCTGCGGCGTTATATTGCTCATGCTGGTTAAACGCCGGTTAATCTCCACTCCACGATATACATCATAACCACCGGGAATAAAATAAGGATAAGTTCCATCAACAGGACGTTGGTTGGCGCTGCTTACAAAACCACGTTCAGGATTAACCTGGTGCGGATTTTCAGCCGGCGGAATAATACCCTGCCACATATAACTGCTGTCTTCGCCCGGCATAACAAACAAGCCCTGTTTATTCCATCTTAAAGGAAAATGCCCTTGCTGCCAGATAGCAATATCGCCACGTTTGCTCGCAAAGATCATGTTCTGTGCAGGCACGGTGAAATATTTGATGGCATTGTAGTAATCATCATAATTCTTTGCACGATCAAGATAATGCCACATCAGTAATTCATTGCTTGGATCATGAGCGATCCATCTCGTTGCAATTGCTTTTTTATTGGTGAGCGGCGTCGAAAAACTTTCATCATAAGTTACAGGGCCGAATACCGTATAAGCTACTGTATCAAATACCGAAGGTTTGCCTTTTACTTTTATTTCTTCCACACGTTGCGGAGCTTCACGCCATTCATTATTGAACCAATATTGCTTCTTTGTTTCATCTTTAAATTTGATCTCATAAAAATCACGCACATCTCTTCCTGCGTTTGTAAATCCAAATGCAATGCTGTCGTTAAATCCAATCACTACACCGGGTATTCCAGGAAAAGACACCCCATAAGCATTCATATTTTTTGTGGTGATCTGCATTTCATACCAGATGGCAGGTAAGCTTAATTCAAGATGCGGATCATTACAAAGAATAGGTGCACCACTTTTTGTTTTTGTTCCACTTACTGCCCAGTTGTTACTGCCATTATCTTTGGATGGTTGATCAACCATTGCCACTTTCAATGCTGAATCTTTTTTCTGCAGGTATAATGAATCAACACTTGCCGGTGCAACAGCAGCAGCTGCAGGCGGATCAAACACTGTTCCTTTTGGAACAATTGGATCTAACGAATCCTGTAATTGCGGGTAAAGAATTTCGATCTGATCGTCACTGAATACTTTACGCAAGGCCGTTAATGGAAGATCATCAACCGAGAAAGCAAGTGTCTTCGTCATCTGTTTGATGAAGAGAGCCGTTTTAAGATTATTCCATTTCTCCGGTTGGTAACCGAGTATTTTGTATTCGATAGGCATTGCGCTTTCAGTGAGGTTTTCGATAAAAGCATTCACTCCTTTTGTATAATTATCAACCGACAATTTTGTAAATTCATTTGCTTCCATCTCCTTCAACATATTCTCTGCCGCAAATACCATCCCGATGCGGCGTTGTTCTTTATCAAAGTTCACTGCACGTTCGCCAATTACTTCACTAATGCGACCTGCAGCAGCACGTGTTGAAAATTCCATTTGCCATAACCGGAATTTTGCATGCAGGTATCCTTGTATGAAATAAGCATCTGCATCATTCTCCGCAACTACATGCGGCACTAACCGTTCATCGAAATATACATTTGCAGTTCCATTGAGTTGAGGAAAGCTGAGTTCTTCTGTAAAACTTTGTGATGCACGGTCAGCATTCTGCCAAAACCCGTGTTGAGGACTTAAAAATTTGCCGAGTGCAGGTGCCGGGCCTATTCTTGTGTTAAGCACTATTACCAGGGTAACGGTTACGGTTGTTGCAAGCAGGAATGGAATTAAACGCATAGTCTGTGGGGGTATAAAAAATGAAAATTAGCTAAAAAAAGTATTTGCACAGCTGCTAATTGATAACAATAAGGATTAAATGTTAATTACAAATGCAACAGCAAGAGATTTCTTGATAAAATAATAATTACCTGGTTTGTTAAACTGTGAGAATAGCAGATAGCCTGTTTGCTTAACAAAAAGGTGTTGCTTATACCCGCTTTGAGGTATTGTTCATATTCAAAATTATCGTTCACTTTGCTGTGCAATCAGCTAACCATTACACCTTTCATTCTTAATCGTGGTCTGTTGCAGACCTATGATAAACAACCTTCTCATCAGCAAGTTTTGAAAAGTAAGTAAGCTCTCTTCTTAAGAGAGCTTTATTTTTGCAGCATGGAGAAGGAATCAATTGATGTAAAAAACATACTCGGCCTGCAGCTACCCAGCGATCCACGCTGGGTCGATCTTACGGCCATTTCACTGGAAGATATATTAACCGATCATGCTTATTGTGAGCAGAAAGCCGCCACCACCTGCATTACACTTATTCAACGTTATAGTCAATATGAATTGCTGATAACGGAGCTGGCTCCTATTGTTACTGAAGAGTGGGGACATTTCCGTGCCGTACTTGCTGAGCTGCACAAACGTGGATTGAAACTCGGTCGTCAACGAAAAGATATTTATGTAAATGAGTTATTGACCTTCCAGAAAAAAGGTGGACACGTGGATGATCGTTTTCTTGATGAACTATTGACAATGGCATTAATTGAGGCCCGCAGTTGCGAACGTTTTAAACGATTGAGCGAAGGATTGAACGATGCTTATCTACGCAAATTCTACCGCAAGTTTATGGAAAGCGAAGCCGGACATTATACCTTGTTCATCACCATGGCTGAACATTATCTTCCTAAAAAGAAAGTGCGTGACCGATGGAAAGAATGGTTGGCGTTTGAAAAAGAGTTGATGCAACGGATGGAGATAAGGGGCGACAGGATTCATTGATTTATTACGCCCTCTCGGACGGACAACAGCCTTTTTCTATCTCACCTACAGTTCCGACTAAAAATAGAAAAGGGTAACATTTTCATGTTACCCCAGGATATGGGAAGAGTTCACTAGCATAGGGTTTTATATGATTAGAAACGGCCACGCTTACGGTCTCTGCGATCTTCCTTACGGTCACGCACATCTTCTCTGCGGTCATGCTTGTCTTCACGACGATCACGAACATCTTCTTTACGATCTCTCACATCTTCACGACGGTCACGTACATCTTCAATACGATCTCTGCGGCCACCATTGTGCTTCGCATCACGTACATCTTCTCTGCGATCACGAACGTCTTCTCTGCGGTCCTTTACATCTTCACGACGGTCACGTACATCTTCTTTTCGGTCACGAACGTCTTCACGACGATCAACACGGTTTTCTTTACGATCAAGCTTGCGCCTGGTTTGTGCAGCAGATTCATTAATTGAAAAAACAAAGGCTGCCATTGCAACTACGGATAAAATGATAAGCTTCTTCATGTGGTGATTTTTAAGTTTTTTATTTTGTTTTCAGATACGTAATTACAGACCACAGCCCATCAAGAAGGTTTAAAGGAAAGCTTGAAAAATTTTAAAATCATCTTACATTCACCGCTCATTAACATCTGAAATCTATGCTAAACAGAAGACGATTTATACAGCTCACCGGTCTCTCAACTGCTTTATTATCAACCGAAAGCTTTGCCGGCAGTGCCCAATCGGGTAAAGGCCCGATTGTAGTATCAACCTGGGGAGCCAACCTGAAAGCCAACAAGGATGCCTGGAAGATTTTAAGTAAAGGCGGCCGTGCCCTTGATGCGGTGGAAGCAGGCGTGATGGTGCCTGAGGCAGACCCTGCTGATATCAGCGTGGGTTATGGTGGTCTCCCCGACCGTGATGGACGAGTTACGCTTGACGCTTGCATCATGAACGAGAAAGGACAATGCGGTGCTGTGATGCACCTTGAACATATAATGCATCCCATAAATGTTGCAAGATTGGTGATGGAACAAACACCACATGTGCAATTGGTGGGTGATGGTGCTTTGCAGTTTGCATTAAGCAAGGGTTTTAAAAAAGAAAACCTGTTAACAGAAGAAGCCGAAAAAATGTGGAAGGAATGGTTAAAGACATCGAAGTACGACCCCATGATCATTCCTAACCTGTTAGAAAAAAAGCAAAATGAAAAGAATGAACCTGAACCTTACCCATGGCCGGTTGCTTTGCTGAATCATGATACCATCGGTATGGTAGCGCTTGATGCCAAAGGAAATTTAAGTGGCGCCTGTACAACAAGCGGGATGGCTTATAAAATGCGTGGACGTGTTGGCGACTCTCCTATTATTGGTGCAGGTTTGTTTGTAGATAATGAAGTAGGTGCTGCATCGGCTACAGGTGTTGGAGAAGAAGTAGTTAAGATATGTGGTGCACATACTGTGGTTGAAATGATGCGCAACGGTGCAACTCCTGAAGCAGCCTGCAAAGAAGCGGTAAGAAGAATTGTAAAGAACAATGGAACCAATGCAAAGAATGTGCAGGTTGGTTTTATTGCCATCAATAAAAAAGGCGACTATGGCGGCTATTCTGTTTTGAAGAATTTTGATATGGCTGTAACAAAAGCTGGTTTTGAAAAATCAGTAACACCAAAGTGTTGGTTTAGCTAAAGGAAGTTTAGAAGTAATAGTACGGGTTAAAGGTGAAATACATTTAAACTCCAACACTTACTAATCAACAAAAACTGCGAAACCGGCAACCCGTAACCCAAAACTTTTAACTGTATTTCAAATGAATTACAAACTCGAAGTAATCGCCTTCAGCATTGAATCCTGTTCACTTATTCAGCAGGCGGGTGCGCATCGTATTGAGTTATGCGATAATCCCGGCGAAGGTGGCACTACTCCCTCCTTTGGTTTTATTAAGAAAGCGAGAGAACTTGCATCAATTGAATTATATACAATGATCCGTCCACGTGGTGGTGATTTTCTATATACTGCTGATGAGTTTGATGCAATGAAAGAAGATATTAAACATTGTAAAAAACTCGGCTGCGATGGTGTGGTGTTTGGTTTATTGAATGCTGATGGCACTGTTGATAAAGCCCGTGCCGCTGCTTTGGTTGAACTGGCTTATCCTATGGGTGTAACTTTTCACCGTGCATTTGATCGAGTGCGTGATGCATTTGAAGCATTGGATACTCTAATAGATATTGGTTGCGAACGTGTGCTAACATCCGGCTTAATGCCCAATGTTACCGGCGGCAAACAGTTGCTGAAACAATTGGTAACAACAGCCGATGAACGCATCATCATTATG
The DNA here is from genome assembly GCF_037892425.1 of Lacibacter sp. H375. Classification (NCBI taxonomy): domain Bacteria; kingdom Pseudomonadati; phylum Bacteroidota; class Chitinophagia; order Chitinophagales; family Chitinophagaceae; genus Lacibacter; species Lacibacter aquaticus. The sequence continues at coordinate 3,703,066 of NZ_JBBKTT010000001.1, read as the reverse complement.
CCGGGCAGCGGTGTAAGACATAACATGATTGCGGAGCTTGCTCAGTTTACTGGTGCTGTTGAGTTTCATACATCAGCAAGAACGAATGTTGCTACGGGCATGCAATACATCAATGATCAGATGAATGAAAATTTAACTGCAGTTACTGTTGACAGCAATGAAGTGATTGCCTGCCTGGCCGAATTAAACAGACTCCAGCAAACCTCTTAACTCTTTTCTCCTTATCTTTTTCCTCACTTTAATCTCTTAGCTCAGGTTTTGAATCTCCGTGAAGAAATATTAGCCAAACATTCCAAAGAGCAAACCAATAAGATCATTGCATGGATCGGCAGTTCACAAAAACGTTTTGATGAATTGGTTCACTTATTTCTTACCGATGAGTACCGTGTGGTGCAACGGGCAGCCTGGCCCATTGGAACTATTGCCGAAACACAACCACAGTTGCTGAAGAAACATCTACCCGTCTTTGTAGCATTATTACGAAAGCCCGGCCTCCACAATGCAGTGCGCAGAAATATTACAAGACTGCTGCAATACATCACCATTCCTGAAGCATTGAAGGGCGATGTAATGGATGCCTGTTTCTCTTTCATCTGCGATGTGCAGGAAAAAGCAGCGGTGAAAGCATTCTCCTTAACCATACTTGAACAGTTAGCTAAAGAATATCCTGAGATATTACCCGAGATCATTACTGTTATTGAAGAACGATGGGATTATGAAACAGCGGCGTTTCATTCAAGGGCGAAGAAGATTTTAAAGAAGAGGGAACGGTAATTTACTTAAATCTATGAATACATGAACCTGGGCACGTCTCCTAGCCTCTGCAAATCTTTTTCATATTTGATTATAGCATGCTGAAGTTAAATCCGAGCAGGCTAACACCATCAACTGCAAATAATTATTATTTGTCTACTGTGTAATTCAGTTGAGTTACTCCGCAAGTAAATGGTCTGGTAGTTAAAAGGTTCAATTTTATTTTCTCTTTGGTGTTTGTAAACAAAGGAATGCCACGCCCAAGAATAATTGGATTAACAAACAGCCAGTAGCCATCAATTAAGTTTAATTGAATAAGAGAATGTGTTGCTGTGGGGCTGCCAAAAAGCAGGATATCTTCACCTTCCCCTTGTTTTATTTCATTTATTCTGTCAGTAAGATTGTCGCTGATAATTTGTGTATTAGTAAAACCTTCGTCATTCAATGTTTTTGATAAAACAACTTTGTACACTTTGCTATACCATTTTGAATGTTCAATGTCGTGCTTGGTCGCAGTTGGCTTGTCTGCTGCCGTAGGCCAGTAACTTTCCATCATTTCAAAAGTTACACGTCCATATAATGCAGTGTCCCCTTTGCTTATCCGTTTACCAACATGATCAAAAATTTCTTCATCAACTTTGATCCAATCCATTTCTCCGTTCGGTCCTGCTACAAATCCGTCAAGCGACATATGCATAAATGAAATAATTTTTCTCATTTGGTTTTGCTTTTTATTGTGTTTATTCTTGTCGGTTTAAGAATGATTACTTTTCACAAGCGTCACTTCTCAACCGCTTTTATAATATCATTGATCACCGCATCAGAAATAGTGTTCATAATACTCCAATCGCTGTCAATATAATTATAACAGGCAATAACGATTTCTTTTTCCGGATGAATGTATAAAGCCTGTCCGCCAAAACCACTTTTCATCATAATGCCATCACTGGCAAGATCCCATTGATAAGCCCATTTAAATGGCGCAAAGGAATTGGTTATTGGTGGCGCATCAAAAATCTCTTTTACCTGCTTAAAACTGATCAGGTTTTCTTTTCTTGCTTTGATTTCGCTGTTGGTAAAAAGCATTCCGAAACGTGCAAGATCTCTGAGTGTGGCCGACATACCTCCATGCGTCCATGGAATACCTTTATCAGAAACACATACATACGCATTGGATGATGCACCCATCGGCTTCCATATTCTTTCTGATACAAGGTCAGCATACTTTTTACCTGTAACAGTTTCGGCAAGCCATCCTAAAACAAACGTATTAAGATTTGAGTATTCGGCATTTAAACCGGGCATCTTGTCTTTTTTTATACCTGCAATGAATTTGTAAGGAGAAAGCGGCGTTTTGTTCGCTTTTGGCAACACACCCAGTGAAGACTCAAGCTGATAATTTTTATGCAAGGGATTTGTAAACGGTCCACTTGCGAAATCGATCGAATAACTGTCCATGCCCGAACGCATATTCAGAATATCTTTTACCGATATACCCTGCCAGTCAGAACCTTTTAAATCGCTAATGTATTTTTCAACTGACTGGTTCATATCAATTTTACCTTCATTGATCAATCCGGTAATTAAGAGCGAAGTAATTACTTTGGTTACCGATTGCAGTGTATGCTGATCTTCGGGAAGCATGGAGAAATACTTTTCATAAGCAATGGCGCCTTTATGCACAACAATAAAACCTGCAAAATGTAATTGCTTTAAATAGTTTTCGAGCGTGAGTGTATTCTTTCCAGACTTCACAACAATATTGTCAACTGATTTTTTGTTGTTCGCTCTGAATACATAAGCCTGGTTTGATTTACGAATTATACTAACCGGAAAAAACTCCGACATATACCTGAAACTGTATTGCGATAAACTTCCGCCAATATCCCACCTGCTTTTACTGATACTGTCGTGTATAAGTTCAGTTTGCGTTGCAGTATAATGTAATTGTTGCGCAGAGCTGCTAAACTTCCAGAGGATAAAACTGATTGTTAACAAATAACGTAGCGTGCCGTTCATATTGATTTACGTGTAGTTTAAATTGATAAAACCTGTGCGGGCAGTTTAACTACCCATGCTTACCAACACATACATTCCGCTAGTTTACGCAACATCTTTCAATTAACAAAACCTGCGGGGGCCATTGTGTTAACGAAGAAAATGAAGTAGCTTTAAACAACACTCTTTCTTCAGCCAAAAACAAGTTTTATGAAACGTAGTTCTTTTCTAAAGTTTTGTTTGGCCATAGGCAGCATAGCAGCAGCGCCTTTTAAAACAGAAGCAGGTAGAAAACAAAAAACCAGGGTTGGCAAAGGCATTATGGTTAAAAACGGCAATGACCGTTTTAACAAACCCCTGTCGCTTTTTGAAGGCGATAAGTTTTATTGTAAAGTATCGGGCAAGGATACAGATGGCGATCTGTACATCTTTGATTCAACCAGATTGAAAGAAGGAGGTCCGGCATTACATTTTCACTATGAACAGGACGAATGGTGGTACATCATTTCAGGAGAGTATATGATAAAAGTGGGTGATGAACTTTATCATGCAAAAGCCGGCGATTGTGTGTTTGGCCCACGTGGTGTGCCACATACATTTGCAAAAGTGGGTAAGGGAGAAAGTAAACTGCTCATGTTATTTCAACCCGCAGGTAAAATGGAAGAATGGTTTAACCGTGTACACAATGGTGAAATTGCAAAAATGACGGAAGAAGAAAAAGATAAAGCAAGGAAAGCACATGGGTTTGAACATATTGGCCCACCGCTCACATTTTTGAAAAAATCCTAATATGGAACCGTAACAAAGTTGCCGAAAAAATAAAAAGGATCATTCCCTTCCATTAAAAAAGAACGACCCTTCCATAAGAACAGATAGTAACTATTTAATCTCTGTAGGCCTTTACATAGGCAGTTAAATCATCTTTATAACTTGCAGTGGTAAACAAGTCGTTTAACTGCGTATAATTTACACGGTCAACTGTATTACGATAAGCCTTTTTAGCTAACTGCAGCCTGTTTGTCTCGCTGCTGATTAATAATAAAAGACCTCTCACCTGGCTGCTGGTAAAATAATAAGCAGTGTTATTAAAGGTATTGGTGAGCATGGTTATTTTTGAAAAGGGCATAAACTGAGAGCTGATGGAACGGTGTAAAGTTGTATAATCTGCCTCCGACATTGCTGCACCTGCAGTAGTGGTTCCTGTAGCACCATTATTGATATACGCCGAAAGTTCATCACGACTGCTTTGTGTATACAATAAATTAGAAACGGCTGTAAAATTTACTGGATCAACAACTGTGCGATAAGATGCTTTTGCCAATTGTAACCTGCTTGTTTCCGCCGTAATCAATTGCAGCAATTGCACCACCTGGCTGGATGTAAAATAATTACCTGATACATTAAATGCATTGTTGATTGAAGCTACCTGTGTTGAAACGGGCGACTGGTACCTGATGTTTTGATATAAGCTGTTGAAATAACTGTCTGACATCGCCGTGCCATTAGTTGTTGTTGCAGAACCAGCAGTGTTTGCATCATAATAGTTTACATAATTCTCCAGTTCGGTTCTGTTTGCCTGCACATTAAATAAACCATATACCGGGCTGAAATTAGCCGGATCTGTTACCGTACGGAACGATAATTTAGCCAAAGGCAATCTGTCGGCCTCTACACGTATTTGTTGCAGCAATTGTACAACCTGTATAGATGTAAAATAAGTATTAGGCGTGTTAAATAATGAGTTTAAATATGCATTCCTGCTTTGATTGGTTGTTTGTGCTTTCAGGTTCCGCAGCGTGGTATTGAACTGCGAAGCATTGCTGCCCCCACCTGCTTTTCGTTTTTCAATCAATTCAATGCTGCCATCCGCATTAACATTAATATGCATATCAAAATTCCGTCTCAGGTTAAATTCTGTTGTCATGTTTTCACCTGTGCGGTTATTGTTTGCCCCTGTTCCGGGAAAAGTGAGGGTATGCATACCTGCTTCAAGATTGGCAATGGGAGCAGTTTTATTAACAGTGCTTGTACTGGCTGTGCTGATAAATGTTTTTACAACCCCATCAATGGCAACCTGTAGATTTTTGTTCCCGTTTACAGTAATATATACCGCACCTGTTCTTTGCGACTGGCTATTTTGCGCCTGTATGCTACAGGTAATGATGATACCTGACAGCAGTAAGAAAATATTCTTCATAAATTAAGTTGTTATTTTTTAATGCAGGGTGTGAATATCGTGCCAATCATTTATGAACCATACATCAGTTTGCTTTTGTACGCCCGTGCTGTCACTTATTGGATACCTGGATTTATATAGTAGAACTCGCAAGATTGGCTACACAAGACTTTTGCTCGACAAAACGAGGTAAGAATTTAAAGGGCGCTGCGTATATTTAAGAGTTAAGCGTTCTCTTGTTTCCCCACCACCAAAACATATCATGTATGTTCTACTATTGGTATCGTATTATCAGGATTCTAATTGCGAAAAATTTTCAGAAACAAATAGACGTTGAGGCAGAACTGAGCAGAACATTTACAGTTCGACTATTTGACTGTGATGGGTTGCGTGTGATGACCGCATTCAAATATGCAGCGTATATGGACTTTATACGTTGGGAGATGATTGCCCGTTCAAAACTTTATCGTGAAATTGTCTTGAAGGGTTTAGCGCCTACTCTTGGCTCACAAAAAATCATTTACAGAAAACCACTAAAACGCTGGACAAAATTTACACTTAAAGTAACCACAGCGGGCTGGGATGAAAAATGGGTGTACCATATCCATAAATTTGAACAACAGGAAGAAACAAAAGCTGTGGGTATTACAAGAGCCTTAATATGGAAAAAAGACAAACCTCAACTATTACGGCAAATACTCGAAAGCGCCGGTGTAAAAAACCTACATAAGAAACCGCCTGACTGGGTACTCAACTTATTTGAAACTGATACAGATATTATAGCAGGAAATTTAAGTCACTAGTTTCTTAGAAGTGTTACCAGTTAGTGTCATTGCGATTAGCTGATGTCGTTGTTAACTGTACTATGCAACGGGGCATAAGTGTGTGCATGTACTTTATTGTTATCATTTGAAAATCGTTGACAGGAATAAAAATTATCTTTATACTATGTGTTACTACAATGGTTGCCGGGTTACCCGTGCCGAATACTTACGCCTTATGGCCATTGAAAAAGAAATAAAGAATCTTCTTTTTTTAAACCGCCCCGTACAAAACGGATTCGAATATCGTGACTGGCCGGTGATTGTACCTGTCGGTAACGGAACTGATGTTGATATACAGCTGATGCATTGGGAATATATTCCCGAATCAATTCATGATGCTGATGAGCTGAGTGCAGCACGTAAAAAATTTACCTGGCTCAATGCTAAAGGCGAAAACATTCTCATCAATGAAAAAGGACGAGAATCGATGTATCGTGAAGGGGCATTAGAGGGACGAGTACTGGCACTTTCAACCGGATTCTTTGAATGGCGGCATATTCCGAAAATTGGCAAACGTGGGCAACCGTTAAAAGAAACAGAGAAGATACCTTACTATATAACGGTTGACAATAATGAAGAATATTTTTTTATGGCGGGGGTTTCACGAGTGTGGCATAATCTCGAAATAGATCAGAAAGCAGCCACCTTTGCGGTTGTTACAACCAATGCCGTGGGCCCCATGATTCAGATACACAATACCAAAAAACGCATGCCTGTTATTCTTCCACCAGAACTGGCATTTGAATGGATACAGAACGATTTAACGGAAGAACGCATTGCAAAATTGGCAACCCATCAATACGATCCTGTTAAAATAAAAGCATGGCCTGTTGCCAAAAACTTTCTGTATGCCGATGACCCGACAAAAGAATTTCATTATGACAATCTGCCGTCTCTATGAATATCAACGTAAGTTTTTATATAACGGTTGATACAACAACCAAGGGCCGCTTTCGTATGGAAGTGGAACATTATTACAGCAGCCCACAGGTAGAGCGTTTTAAAATAAAAGGAAAGAGCGACCGCTTTATTTTAATGGAAAAAAGAATCGAATTAAAACGGCAAAAATGGAAAGTAACCAAGGCCGAGATTAACAGCACAAATTACCAGGAAGTATCAATGGCAGTGCGTGATATGCAGGATGCAATTGATAATTATTTAAGCAAGCGTGATGAGGAAACGAAAAGGCAAATTTTAAATAAAGCTTAGACAGCACTTTTTCATCTGCCCGTGGTCTCAAATAATGGTGACCGGATTTTCATACGTTGACTCCCGGGTCGGTTGCAACAGTCCCCCAGATTTACGGATTGTTTTTTTATAGCCAACCAACTCCTTCACCTCTCTTCAGGCGTATTTCCTATTTTTATAAAAAAAACATGAAACCTGTCAATCACCTCTATATTCTGTCAAAAGGAAAAGTAGCCGCAGTAAATAAAAAAGATGGCTCCATTGTTTGGGAAATTAAACTGAAAGAGTACCATAAAAACAGTAACGGGTATAACTACGGACAAATTTCTGTTGAAGCCGACAAAATTTTTGTTGCCTCATCGGGTATCTTGTTTTGCTTAAGTGCAAAAGATGGCTCACTCATATGGGTAAACGAACTGAAAGGATGGGGTTATAACTTCATTAGTATGGCTGGCGTTACAAACGAATCGGCTGCTGCCGCCTCAGCTGCAACACAGGCTGCTGTAACAGCTGCGGTGACAACCAGTGCAACGTAAGCACTACCCTGCTTTTAATTTACGTTGTATGCCCGGGGTATCACGCAGTGGACCCCGGGATTTATATATTCTAAAGCTTTACCATTACAACAATTCGTCTTCACTGGCGGGTCTTACATTCATATATTGTTGAAAATTTTTTCGAAGTGCGTTTGATGCGCCTCTTGCAAAGAAAAATAAAACCGGAATTGCAACAAACGTCATCCACAAACCGATGAGTAAGCTGTTTGCGTCTTTTGTTGTGGCCGCTTGATAAAGATTGTACAAACCGATGGGTAAAAAAAAGATGGATAGAATCAAAAACACAGAGTTGGGACGAATTGAAATGTCGATCCTTGTCTTTGTATCGCCGGCACTGGATAAAAGTCCTTTTAAAATGGCAGGGTCTTTTTCGAAGTTTTGAATAATGCCAAGCGACCATTTTGCTGTCATCCGGAAACTACCGGGGAAACTTATAAACCTGCCGCTTAAATTGGGCGATTTGAAAAGCCCCGACTTTTCCCTGAACAAATGATCAAGCTGCTCAATCACAGTTTCCAACGGAGCGTGCACCACATACACAAAATGATTGTAGTAAAATGTTTTGTAGAGTGTTTTATAAAGATTCCTGAGCATTCGTATTGGGTAAGGTATTTATAAAGGTTGTTTGGCTGTTCATCCTAATTTATAAACGTAATAAGTGCTTCATGGTTTTTAGCCGCCAGTGCATACACTTCCTTAATGGTTTCGAAATATTCAATCAGGTAATCAACTGTATCCGGGTTATCCCACACATCTGGAAAAACGCCCACCTCCTTCATTTTGCCGGCATCAAATCTCTTCTTTAGCTCTTCGGTTGAAATGGTTGCAATTTGTGCATGCAGCTCTTTTACCTGTTCTGCAGTTAAATACTGCCCCGGCCCGTAACCAAGATCCTGTTCTTCGTCTATCACCTGGTCGCTGAATAACACGTTCGCCAAAGGATGTGTATTATTTTCAAAACTATTCCCGGTTAATAAAAAGACAATACCGTCCCATGATTGATCGATGTCAACTAAGTTGGGGTCTTCTTCGTCAGTCTCATCATTATAAATTCTGCTCTCCAGTAAAGAGCTGTCTTTCAAATATTCTTCAAGCTCAGAAGTTGTAACCCGAAGTAAATTGGCAATCATGCTCATGTATCGAATGTTGTTGTTTAATTGTTGGATTTGGAGTTCTTGTCAAACCTTGTTTAAGCATTCTAACTCCCGGGGTCGGTTGCACCAGACCCCGGGCCGACGGAATTGATTACTTTTTTAAAATTGAATTAATATACTTTTTGTCATACAACCTGCCGTTCGCAATAACCGTATTTATCTTCGTTGTGTTTTTTATGTCGTCAAGTGGATTTGCTTCTAATAAAACCAAATCTGCAAGTTTGTCTTTTTTAATAGTTCCTAATGAATCGGACATTTTAAGAAATTTTACCGGGACAGTTATTGCCGAGCGTAAGGCTTCTAATGGCGTCATTCCACACTCAACATATAAAGCCATTTCATCGTGGAGGCTGAAGCCCGGGAATGCATACGGATTATCAGCATCGGTACCTGCCATTATGGGAACTTTCTCTGAAATTAATATCCTCATTATCTGTTTCTCTATCTGCCAGCGTTTTCGCATATTCTGCCATTGAATGTCGGTATTCTTCTCCAGATCATTTCTGGTTTGTTCTTTCCAGTATTCAAGCGTTTCCTTTGACATATACTTCAATCTTGGGTCATTGGTGAATGACGTGTCGTTAGTAAAATATTGCCCCCGCAACGTTACAAGAGTTGGTACGATGTAAGTATTGTTCTTTCTCAATCTCTTTGCAATAGTTATTAATTTTTCTTCTGAAAAATTATTTAGAACAAGGGAATGAAAAAGTAGGGATATTTTTGCCCTTTCTTCTTTGTTACCGCTTTCAAATGCTGCTACCGATCGTTTCATAAGTGCCATGGCTGAATCACTATTTGAACAAGCCTCCGTTAAAAAACCATATAAATGTTCCATCGATGCCATTCCTGCATCCGATGCTTCTGTTAACCATACAGTGTGAGGTACATGCCCGGCAAATGGAAACTTATTTTCCTTACATCTTTCTGCAATTGTATAAAACACATCAGGCGACAAAAAGCTATACGTTTTAATAAAATCTACTTTAGCGTTTCGCAATGAATCAACAATTTTTATAGCGGCGACTTTAGTTGCAACAGGTATTGAGCCTTCCCAGAAAGCTTTTTTTCCATCCAGAATATGTCCGGACGCAACAAAACGGAAGTAAGGCAAGCTATCGTTTTGAATTTGGGATTGTACGTAGGTTGCAATAGTAAGATCGCCCCACATTTCACGAAACCCGGTAATGCCATTTGCCCGTAACAGTGGCATTTGTGATTTGTACCATTGGTACCGCATCATATGTTCATGCATATCCCAAAACCCGGGAATGAGATATTGATTACTGCCGTTAATAACAGTGTTTGAATGAATATCAATATCGCCATGATATACGATGTTTGTTATTTTATTTGCGGTAATAACTACATCCTGGCTAGGAATAATTTTACCGGCTTCCATGTCAATTACATTCACATTTTCAATTAAAATATCTCCGGTAACTGATTGCTTACAGGAAAAGACAGAAAGTAAAATCGGTATGTAACAAAAAAGTTTATGCATTTCTTAAAGGGCCAGTAAATTAAAAGCAGGGCCATGCGCTTTTTGAAGATTAGGAAATACTATTCCGATCGCCTGTAACCGCTGCAGAATAAAATACAAAATTGAATGTAAGAACTAAAGTTGAAAGTTGTTTATCCAAATCGAACCACAACTTGGATTTGCAATTGGCTGAAGTTTGCTTGTCAAGCCCAACTTACATAAAACCCAATTTTGTACGCTGCCTTCGGACAGTCCAACTATATTTTGTCAAACGCTGTGTCATTATAAAGCCGTTGAATAAACTTTGCAAACGTGTCGCCCAACGGAAGAAAATCCTTCTCGTCCGCAATGTTGGGTAAAAGCCCAAATTGATAAGGAGTTTGTCGCTTGTCAATAATAAACATTTCTCCGCCACCGTTCGTGCCTATATAAATAGCCCAAGGAAAAAATTGAGCCAAAGCATCCTGCGTGCTTTGGTAGATTTTGTCAGTCGAGTCAAAGTCTACAATGAATTCGTTTACGAGTCCTTTAAACCCGTTTGTCTGTTGCAGAAATTCTTTGTAATCTTCTGGCAGAATTATTTGCAATTGATTTTCTAACTGCAAAATCTGTCCATCTGTTGCAGGTGAGTTAAATTTATTTACATTATCGACTGTATCGTGAAAGTATTTTTTGAGAAAGTCAGTCATACGATGATGAATAATTTGGACTGTCAATTGGTAGCGTACAACGTCTATCAGCTTTGCGAAGGTTGGTTATTTGTAATTCGTCAGCTCAACCTATGCACAAATGATGGATAGTGATTGACAGTTTAAATTTAGTCCGTCAGCCCAGCTTCTGCAAAACTGCTGTTGTACGCAGCTTATTTGCCAAATAGCTCGGCAACACGGTTACCGAGAAGTCCTACATTATAGTTTTCATGGTAAGTGTTCGATAACAGAATTACAATAACGTCTGAATCTATAAAATGAGTTATGCAACTGGAATAACCAGGGATTCCACCGGTATGCCCAACTCTTCGCTGTCCATTATAGGGTGACAATCCAAATCCGATACCGTATGGTGCTGTTTTACCGTCTGATAGGACAGGATTACTCCACATCATATCTAAGGTAGCTTGCTTCAACACGTTACCTGATTTTAGCCCAACCATCCATTTTTCTAAGTCTTCAATTGTTGAAACCAGCCCGCCATCGGAAAATTCAATAACGGGGTTCATTTGCTGACTATTAATAAAAATACCGTTGTCCAGATTATACCCATCCGCTCTATTCGAAATAAGTTTTTCATAATTAATCATACTTGTCTTGTCCATGACCAATGGAAGAAAGATGTTCTCCCTCAAAAACTCTTCGTATGGCTTTCCCGCCAGCTTTTCAATCAACATTCCAATCAAAAAATAATTTCTACCGCTATATTCAAATTTTGATCCCGGTGCAAAACGTAAAGGAAGACAAGCTGTTTCTTCGATGACATTTCGATGTGTATAGTTCTCAATTGTATAATTAAACTTACAGAAGGAGTCGGGCTTTTCCAGATTAGTGGTGATACCTGAAGTATGATTCAAAAGCTGCCTGATAGTGACAGGCTTCCAATGAGATGGGAGGTCTGGTAAATAAGTGCCTATGTCATCATCAAGCTTGAATTTTTCCTGTTCCCATAACAACATTGCTGCAACTGCTGTAAATGTTTTTGTAACAGAGCCAATGAGATAGTTTGACTGGATTGTCGATGGAGACTTTAGTTCAATATTACTGTAGCCAAAGGCTTTTTTATAAATGACCTTCCCTTTCTTCAACACCGATATCGAAAGACCTGGAATGCTCATTGATTTCATACTGCCATTGAGCAGGCTATCTACTGCACGAATTTTAAGAGAGTCGGGTCGTTGACAATAGGATATCAAGCAAAAAGCAATACAAGTTACAATAGAAACAACCTTTCGGAAGGTACGTATATTCATACTGATGTTGATTGAGGCTTGGCTAAATTTGCGTACAACGGCCTAGTATTGCCGAAGGCGGGATAATTGTTGTTGTGTCCGCCCGGAACTGCAGCCGAATAATGGTTAAAAAGTTGAAGTTAACAATAAATTGATGAACAGAATTCCGTCAAGCCCGGATGATGAACAGTAGCGATTTGCTGCTGATGAACCTTATTTTTTGCTGAAGCACACCATAAAGAAATGATAACAGTTTAGATGCTGTTCTATCAGTTACGCCACCCGCAATATCTTTTCAATTTTTTTGCCTTTGGCTAATTCATCTACCAGCTTATCTAGATAACGGGCTTGTTTTGTTAAGGGAGTTTCAATTTCTTCGATGCGATAACCACAGATCATGCCTGTAATGAGTTGAGCATTGGGATTGAGTTTTGCTTTTTTAAAAAAAGTTTCAAACGTTACTCGTTCATCAATAAGTGTCTGCAGTTTTTTTTCATCGAAACCGGTGAGCCATTCTATTACCTGGTGGAGTTCTTTTTTTGTTCTGCCTTTACTTTCAACCTTTGTTACATAATGCGGATATACTGATGCAAAGATCATTTTTGCAATGCGTTCATCATGTTCGGGAGTTGTTTTCATGCCGAATGTTTTTACAGGGAAAGTTAGCTGATTTTTTTATTACCAGACAGGTCTTCAACAGTCAGCTGTTAAAACAGGATGCTGCAGTAATAGCTATTATTTGAGTATCGTACGTTCATACACGCTCACTTCCGAACCTTCGGCCACAAACAACGAATCGGGTTGCTTATCGTTGAGAAAAGAAAAACCTTCGCCATAAAGTTTTCCAAAATCGATCTTGTAAGAAAAATTATTGACGGGATAAATATTCCAGCGTGGATGTTCAACTTTATACTCACCTGTGCGAAAAGCTGACAGCGATGTATAACCCCAGTAATGTTCAAAGATGAATTCTTCTTTGCTGCCTTTTGCAATCGGCTTTACCTGTATGGCTGTTTCAACTTTCAACTCATGTTCCCGTTCCCTACCCCATTCAAAAGTGAGGTAACGTTCATTGGTTTGTTCAATCTTACTTTTGATTGGAGAATAAGAATATTTTTCCTGGTAAATAAGTTTAGCGATCCACGCAATCATGCGTTTGGGCACCAGTTCACTGATGAACACAACACCACGTTTCATTCCCTGAGCCGAAGGATATTTTACATAGAACCGGAGATTGATCTCTTCAAAATCTTTATGAAACGGAAAGCCGATACCCTTTACTTTGGTATCAAGAAAATGAAAGGCCACAAAACTTACATAACATTTCCCATCAAACGCATCGAGCTCAACTCCATTGGGAAGATGAGGTTTTAATACATGTTCCGGTACCACAAAATTCATCATCACCAGGTTCCGCCATTCGCCTGTAAGAAATGCTTTTGTTTCTGTTTTTTTATCACTCATTTCATCAATTACTTTTATTCAGAAAATTGACAAGCTTCCGACTGAATACTTATCTACATCTATACTTATCTACCTGCTTACTAATTACTAATTCCCAAATCCTAATTCCCAAATCCTAATTCCCAATTCCCTTCTCCTCTCCTTCTCTTCTATAAAACTCTTTAAAGATCAACCGCAAGCTCTGATCGTAAGTAAAATAATTATACAACCAGTTTGTAAACACAAAGAACCTGTTCTTTACACCAAGGATCAACATGAGGTGCAGACCCATCCAGATGAGCCATGCAAAGAAACCACCGAAGTGGAGCTTTGGTTTTGGCACATCCACCACAGCAAGGTTGCGACCAACAGTTGCCATAGCACCTTTGTCTTTGTATCGGAATGCTTTTGCAATTTTTCCTTGTCGCAGATTCAGCAAATTTGCTGCCAGTAATGTGGCCTGCTGTATGGCAACGGGTGCAACCTGTGGATGACCATTGGGAAATTGTTCTTCTTCCATATATGCAATATCGCCGATGGCAAATACATTGTTAAGTCCCTGCACAAAATTGAACTCATCTACTTTAATACGGTTGCCTCGTGCAATTAAGGAAGGGTCAATACCTGCCGGAATATTTCCTTTGATACCTGCCGCCCATATGACTAATTTAGAAGGAATGCTTGTACCATCTTTCAGAGTTACATTTTCGCCATCATAATCCTGCAGCAAAGAATTGGTCATAACGGTAACACCCAATCGTTGCAGATAGTTTAAACTATGTGCACTGCTTTGTTCACTCATGGCTGCAAGAGTTTTGCCTGTGCCTTCGAGCAAATAAATATTCATCATGCTGAAATCGAGTTCAGGATAATCTTTCGGCAACACATATTTTTTCATTTCAGCAATAGCGCCACTCAGTTCCACACCTGTTGGTCCGCCACCCACAACCACCACATTCATTAAGCGTTGTAATTCATCTTTATTGTCTGCATGCAATGCATCTTCAAAATTGTGTATGAGTTTATGACGCAGCTGTAATGCTTCCACAGTACTTTTCATTGGGAATGCATGTTCTTCCAGGTTCTTATTGCCGAAGAAGTTGGTGGAAACACCGGTAGCAATTACAAGATAATCGTAGGTATAAGTGTCTTCATTTGTGATCACTTGTTTGGCAACTGTATCAATACGCTCCACTTCTGCCATACGGATACGCACATTCTTACTTTTTTGAAAAGCTTTACGTAGAGGGAACGAAATGTTCGATGCATCTAGCCCTGCTGTTGCCACCTGGTAAAACAAAGGTTGAAACTGGTGATAGTTAAACCTGTCAATGAGAGTAATGTCGATCCCTTCTTTATTGCTGAGAAGATTCGCTAACCGTAAACCACCGAAGCCGCCACCGAGTATGATGAGTTTCATATTGTTTGTTTGATGTTGTAAAGTTACGAAGTTTTCAATATTTTTTGAAAATATCGGAATAATTTAATTGCCCATAAAAAAGCCCCGCAAGAACGGGGCCTCATTTTGTGGAAGTTTCGTTTTAATACACCATCCTCACCTTAATCGTTTCTTTTACTTCTTTCAAAAGCTCAACTGCTTTCTTAGAGAGTTTACTGTCAACATCTAACACCACATAACCGATCTGGTCGTTTGTTTTTAAATATTGACCAAGTATGTTGATGTTGTGTTTACTGAGTTGTGTATTGATCTGGCTCAGTACACCCGGTACATTTTTATGAATATGCAAAATGCGGTGTGTACCTTCCTGCACAGGTAATGCTAACTCAGGCACTGTGTGTGAGCCTATAGTGGTACCACCTTCCAGATACTTCACCAGTTTATTACTTACATCTTCACCAATATTCTCCTGAGCTTCTTCTGTACTTCCTCCAATATGTGGAGTAAGAATAACATTTGGCAGATCCTGTAATGGTGTTTGAAAACGATCTCCATTTTTCTCAGGCTCCCAAGGGAATACGTCAATTGCTGCTCCTGATAAATGTTTATCAAGTAATGCCTGGCGCAATGCATCAAGATCAACCACTTCTCCCCTTGCATAGTTTAAAAGAATCGCTCCCTTTTTAAATTGTTTAAGGGCTGCTTTATTGATGAGGTTCTTTGTTTGACTTGTTTCCGGTACATGCAACGATACAATATCAGCTTTGTTCAACACATCTTTCATATGCCTGTACTGAACAGCATTACCCAATGGCAATTTTGTTACAACATCATAGTAGATCACTTTCATACCAAGAGCTTCTGCCAATACACTTACCTGGCTTCCAATATTTCCATAACCGATAATGCCAAGCGTTTTACCACGCAATTCATAACTTCCCTTTGCGTCCTTGTTCCAGATTCCTTCATGTGCCGCTTTGTTCTTATCAATAATGCGACGGATGAGAATGATACTTAAACCAATTACTAATTCGGCCACACTACGTGTATTACTATAAGGTGCATTCATCACAACTACTCCTTTGGACGTAGCGGCTTTCAAATTCACCTGGTTTACACCAATACAAAAACAACCAATTGCTTGAAGTTTATTGGCAGCATCAAGCACCTTCTGCGTGATCTGTGTTTTTGAACGGATACCAAGCAGGTGCACATCTTTTATTTCTTTGATAAGTTCTTCTTCACTTAAAGCACCGCTGAGTTTTTTAACACTTGCATATCCGCTGTCTTTTATATTTTGCACAGCTGCTTCGCTGATATTTTCAAGCAATAAAATATTGATCTTGTCTTTGGGGTAACTGGTAGTCTTTTTTTCTGCCATGATCGTATGTATGATTTGCTTATTTTGCAGCGCAAAGATAGTCCACTGAACAACAATAGAATTGGGTTGTTTTGAAATTTTCAAAATAAGGACAAACAATCACCGTTATTATTCAATCCAAACGACCGAATTTAAAGCATGACATTGGTTAGAAAACGAACGTTCTTTTATTATATCGCCGCTACCCTGTTACTTTCGGGCTGCGGTGCGTCTTCCACAAAAAAGAAAAATAAGGCAGAACAGGATATTATTAATGTAGCTGCAAGCAGCCTTTCAAAAGCTGAGGCTGAAAGATGCAGACGTATTGCTGAGGATTTTTATGATTCATCGTTGAAGCGAACCGGGTTCAATGGAGCTATGCTGGTTGCCAAAAAAGGCCAGGTGGTGTTTGAACAATACAATGGCTTTGCTCATTTGAAAGGGAAAGATTCTATTACTGCCAACACACCGTTTCATATTGCTTCTACTACTAAAACATTTACAGCTATGGCTGTGTTGAAGCTGGCAGAAGAAGGCAAACTGAACATCAATGATTCTTTGCAAAAATTCTTTCCCGGTTTTCCTTATGAAGGTATGACGGTTAAAATTTTATTGAACCAACGAAGTGGTTTACCTAATTACGCTTACTATCTTGAAAAGATAAATTGGGACGACAATGTAAAAGTTACCAATGAAGATGTATTGCAAACGTTAATTCAACACAAACCGGATCTTCAAAACGCTGTTAACAGACGTTTCAATTATTCAAATACAAATTTCGTATTACTGGCGTTGATCATTGAACGTGTATCAGGCAAATCGTATGCAGATTATTTGCAGGAAACATTTTTCACTCCACTGCAAATGACCAACACCAAAGTGTTTAACCGTAACGATTCTGCAACGGCTACACCTTCTTATATGTGGAATGGTGTGCAGGAAGCATTTACTTATTTGGATGTAACTTATGGTGATAAAAATATTTACAGCACGGTGAAAGATCTGTTGAAATGGGATCAGGCACTGTATGGAAATAAACTCTTTAAACAATCAACTCTCGATTCAGCATTTCAACCTTACAGTTTTGAGAAGCCCGGCATTCATAATTATGGTTTTGGCTGGAGAATGTACACATTAGCAAATAATAACAAGATCATTTATCACAATGGCTGGTGGCATGGTAATAATTCAACGTTTTACCGTGTGCTTCCTGATTCACTCACGATTATTATTCTTGGCAATAAATTCAACAGGAATATTTACAGGGTGAAACCATTGATCGAAGCATTAACTCCGCTGAAATTCAGTTATGGAGAAGAATAGGATTTAATCTGAAAAAGAATGTTTCCTGTTCGGTAACAAATTTTCTTTACTCCATTCAATCTTTTGAATAAATGGTTGTGTCCGCACTTTGCATTCAGCTAACTGGCAGTGTGTGCAGCTTGAAGTAATACAAGGATCGGTATGAATGAAAAATTCGATACTACCCTTTTGAAAATTTGAATTCAGCACTTTGTCAAGCTTTGTAATCTCTTCATGCACTTCTTCTAAGGAAAAGTAATAAGGCATCGTTACATGGCAATCCACGTGGTACAAACTGCCATATCGTTGTACACGCAGGTTGTGCATATCTATCCAGTCGGGTTGCCGTTTGTCTTTCAGTATCTCGACCAGTTCATCTACAATTTTCATATCCACTTCATCCATCAGTCCTCGTACAGATTTACTCATAAGTTTAAACCCGGTGTAAATAATAATTGCCGCTGCAACCGCCGATGCAATCGGGTCGATCCATTTATAACCCGTGAGCAATATCAATACGATCGCTACCACAACACCTATACTTGAATAACTGTCGCTTAAAATATGTTTCCCGTTTCCCTGCAGCGTTAAGCTGTTGTTCTGCCTTCCTTTTTTCAACAAAAAGAACCCTAACATAAAATTAGCCGCACCACCAGCAAGTGTTAACCACAAACCTGCTGTTAATGCATGTAATTCCGGGGGATTGAAAAAGAAAAGGATGGCTTGTATCAAAATGCCAAACCCAGCAATTAAAATCATTGCCCCTTCAAAGCCGATGGAGAAGAATTCAATTTTGCCATGTCCATATGGATGTTCAGTATCTCTGGGTTTGTTCGAAAGATATATACTGTACCAGGCAAACGCCGCTGCCACTACATTAATAATGGATTCCAACGCATCGGATAAGATCACCAATGAACCGGTTATAATCCACGCAACAAATTTTACCGCACATATGAGCGTGCTGAAAAAGAAAGAGAGGCGGATGTAGAAGAGGTCGCTGCGTTTCAATTTTTGTATTTGCAGGTTTAAATGCAAAGCAATGATTTTTATTCTTAAAAAAGAAAAGGGTGTGTTTTTCAACACACCCTTTGTTTATTATTGGTTGTAGATAAGACTTATCAGTCGTCGTCGTGGCTCTGCTGTAGAAGTGGATGAAATAGAATAATATCCTCTTGCAATTACAGTAAACACCCGCTGGTTGGAAAGTGATGATGCATTTGCATACGTTACACGGTTTGTTGTTCCACCCGCCTCCCTTATAGCCCAGGTTGACGAAGCATTATTGGTTGGCAATACAAAGGAAGGGCTTACTCCCTTGTACGGAATAGCCGAAGCTACTTTTACCGTTCCGATGTATAAGTCAAGACCGCCGGGTGCATCAGGCATCATGTTTACAAATTTAAATCTTACATAACCGGAGTCAGGTGCTGTTAATGAATCCTCTACTAAAAGGCTGGTTGTAGTGGTGCTTGTATCAGCAAAATATAGAGAATATTTTTTCCCTGCTGTCAAGCTATGTTGTACAGAGGCTAACTGAAGTGAGTCTTCATTTGTACCAAACTTTGGCACGGCCACTGAAAATTTATTTTGCCCAGCTGTAGCACGCAGATAATCGGCAGTACTTCCACCACCTGTATTCAACCCCCCACCAGGAAATGGTGTAAACGTTGTAAGTACACTGCTTACCAACTGATCGTTAATCTTAATGTAAATACGTGGATTTGAACGGTAGAAAGAAGCAAACATCACTTTTACTTCCGCTTCATTGTCTTTTAGTTTATTTACTTCTGTTGTGTTGAGTTCATTTTTCTCGCATGATGTCAACAACATTAATACTGTTGTTGAAAAACATAAGAGTTGAATAATTCTGTTACGCATATTCAATAATTTATATTAGTTAAGGTAGACTGAACCACATTTCTTTTGTATGATAATCAACCGTCGTTCCGCCTATTCGAATTAATTCATCGAGGTTCCATACGTATTCTGAATTAAAACGAGGCCTGATACGATACGCCAGTCTGCCATTATTTGTGGAAGGGATAGCCGTTGGAACAATAAATCCTTTATACACTGGCTGCATAGTAACAGGATCATTATCGGTGTAATGATAACGACGCATATCTACCCATGTTTCAAGAAAACCCCAACCCCATAAAGCTATATATTTCTGCAGCATGATGTCGGTAAGTGTAAGTGTTGCGGCACTCGCTTTCACGTTTGCACTCGCTAAATAAGCTGAACGTTGTGTTGATGAGATAACAGTTGTATTGTAGATCGGTACATTGCTTCTTGGATAAGTTGAACGATTGATAAAATCAAAATGGCCGTTGATTCCATTCAGGTAAGCCTGGTATGCAACCGCATCTCCACCGCCTGCCTTTTTATATGCAGCTTCAGCTTTTATAAACTGTAACTCACTATATGACATCACAGGCGAAACGGCCTTGTCACGGAATAAATATTTACCACGTGAAGGATCGTAACGGCTTGCACTGGGGTTGGCATATAACGAGTCTCCAAAAGGTGTAGACACACGCTTATTAAGTGTGTTAGGATCAGCTAATCCGGGCTCAAGTGAGTAATACCCGCCATTGCCATTTGTTGTATCATTTGATGCACTGATCATGTGCCGCATTCTTGGGTCTCTGTTATAACCGGCAGCACTTCCTGCAAGCGTAGTTCCGTCAAGTAACTGAACGATCATTTTGGTTTGCCTGAATGAAGTAAGATTATCACGATAAGTTCCAAAGAAGTTTGTATCGTCATTTTTTGTTGCATCAAATGGCACCAAAAAATCGTCGTTGCCGTTTGTAAACGAACGGTCCACATAATAGATTACCGAATCTGCATTATAGGATGTCTTGTTGGTAACACGATGAAAGTTCTTAGCTAATAAGCCATTTACAAATTTTATCCACTTTGCAGTGCTGCCATCATACACAAAATCACCTCTTGACAGTAAAGAGTTAGATGGACTTAGATCAGTTCTTTGAAGGTAAATCAATGCAAGACGACATAATGAATCCACACCTCTATAAACAACATCCTGGTTGTCGTACTTAAACAAAGATGTATTTTCTTTAAAGGCTTCGGTGTAAATAATTTCGCCGTATTGATCAGTTGCCATCTGGAACATCATGGCTTTAAGAGCGTAGGCAGCACCAACATAGTCCCATTGTCCTTTTCGCTTACCATTATCAATAATATAATTCAGATTTGCACCTAAACCATAATAGCACTGACGCCAGATATCGCCTCCAATATCGGAGGGGTTTGGATAGTTCTGATGCCCATGAGTATCCCAGGCATTCGCTGCAGCATTTTGCGCAAAGTTTTGGATATACTTTGAAATGTAACGGGCATCAAACTGAGTACCCCTGGGAATACCCGAGAGCATTGCAGGAAATACCGACGATACATCTGGCTGCTGCGGTGTATCCGGATCAGCATTGATATCAAGATATTTCTTACAGCCTGTTGTATTGATCAACACAGCTGAAAGAAGAAGTATATGAAGAAGTTTCTTTTTCATGTTCAAAAGATTTAAAATTTAATAGCACAACCAAAGTTGAAACCACGTGGAATACTTAATGCTCCGTAATCGATACCTGCACCACCAAAACCACGGTTCGATGCAGTGTTAGCATTTACAGCAGGATCGGCTCCACTATAGTTTGTGATCATCAACAGATCTGTTCCCGTAAAATAGATCGAAGCTGATTTAATGAATTTTACACCTGAAAGCATTCTTGCAGGCAATGTGTAACGAAGAGTTACATCACGCAAGCGTGCCCAGTTTACATTTTCAACAAAATCTTCCTCAGTGGCAGCTGTTGTGCTTGAATAGAACGCTGAGTTATGCATAGGTGTAATAGATATCGTGTTCTTTGTTGGGTTGGCCGTATTTTCAAAACCATCCAGCAACACACCTTCAATTACACGTGGTTTATCACGATCAAGTGTTTTAACACTGTACCCGGTCAGGTAAAGAAAATATTCTGTTGCATTAAACACGTCTCCGCCTTTTCTGAAATCGATATTAAACGACAAGTCAAATTGCTTGTAACGTATCGAGTTAACCCAACCTATTTTGAAATCTGGTTGTCGGTCTCCTACTGTTTTGAAATCATTGTTACGAACAGGCAATCCTGTTGTTGGGCTTATCAACACTTGCCCTGCATTGTTTCTGCTAACAGTATTTGCTGCCATGTTTCCAATCTTAGCACCGGGAAAATATTGTGAGCGAAGATTTCCGAAAACCCATGTATCAGAATCGTAGTAAGTAGGTAAACTAGCAGGCATCGTTTTTACAGTACCAACATTGCGATCGAAGTTGATAGTTGTTTCCCACCTGAAATCTTTCGATTCAACTGGAGTACCAGACAGTTGCACCTCAATACCTTTATTTTCTACTTCTCCACCGTTAAACCATTTAATTACAAACCCTGTTCCGTAAGAAGCTCTCGCCGCCAGTATCTGGTTTTTGCTAAGCAAATGATAACGGGCAATATCCATACGGAGGCGCCCTTTAAACATTGAAAACTCCGCTCCGTATTCGAGATTGTTAGAACGTTCAGGTACCAGATCGAAATTGTTACCAGTAACATCATATGCAAAACCACCGCCTGTAGTGATCTGGCTGGTAAAACGATAGTCGATGATGTAGGGTGATGAAGGGCTTTTACCTGTTGTTGCATAAGAAATACGCCCTTTTGCAAGGTTGAGCCAAGGCAAAGCTTCTTTAACAGCAGGAATGTCGGATGCAACAAAACTGAGTGAAGAAGAGCCATAGTTAAAGAAAGGATCTTTATTTACAACTTTCGACATGAATGTTGAAGAACCCTCACGGCTTCCTGCTAATGAGAGATAAACGTATTTATAACCTAAAATATAGTTTCCAAAGAAACGCACTTTACGTACTTGTGAAATAGCAGTGCGTGCATCACGTGAAAGAGGGTCAGTATTATTAATACCGAGGAAGTCACGTTCGTAAAAGCGTTCCCCTTTTTGCGATTCAACTTTCGTATAGTTATTCTCTGTATAAAATCCAACTGTAAACGAGTTACTGAAATCACCAAACTTTTTGGTTGCAGTTGCTTTGAGTGTATTACTGAAGTTGCGTGTTGTTTGCTGGTACAAAGAATAAAAACCATTACCTGCAACACCAAAGCGTGATAGAGGATGAACAGCCAGTGTACCATATTGTGTGTAATAATCAATACCTGTAACAGCACCAAGGTTTAACCAACTTGTTACATCATAAGAAAGATTAAGGTTTCCTGTCAAGCGGTCAACCTTATCCATACCAGGATTTTTATAAACATCCCATAATGGATTATCATATTCCAATGAATAGTTTGTAATATTCCGCAGAGGGATTTTTGTACCATCTGGCTTTTGGAAATTACGAACGTCAGATGTTGTTGGCCATGTTAACAAAGTAAGCAAATATCCACCCGCACCTTTACTTGCCTTGGTTGTTGTATTTGTTACATAATTCATGCTGGTAGTCAACCGCAGTTTATTACCAATCTTTGTTGACCCCATTAAACGTGCTGAGAATTTTTCAAAACCTGTATTTGGTACTACACCTGTTTGGTCTGTATAGTTGGTCGAGAAACGGTAAGTAGCAATGTCACTTCCTCCTTCAACGTTTAGATTGTGTTGTTGCGTAAACCCGTTTTTGAAAAAATTCTCTGCATTATTGAATGTTGCAGTACCTGGTTCAATCTTAGGACCAAAAGCTGCAGGGATACCTGCACCTGCCGCAGAACCAAGTACAAGAAAGGGATTTGTTATATAATTAGGATCATAAATACCATTGTTTCCAAGCGTGTACATTTTTTGTACCTCAGGGAAACGGTACACATTCTCTACTCGAAACGAGTTATCATACGATACACTTGCTTTGCCTGATCTGCCTTTTCTTGTGGTGATCACAATTGCACCCGATGCACCATCTGCGCCATAAAGAGCCGTTGCTTCAGGTCCTTTTAAGATGGTAACATTTTCTATATCATCTGGATTAATATCCATCGCACGGTTGCCATAGTCGGAATTTCTGTTAGCAAAAGAAACCGAACCACCAACAAGATTTTCCTGGTTCAATGTTTGGTTATCGTAAGGGATTCCATCCACAACGAATAGAGGCTGGTTGTTACCACCAATAGATGTAGCACCACGTAGTACAATTTGTGAAGATGCACCCGGCACACCCGACGAAGGTGTTATTGTGGCACCTGCCACACGACCGGCAAGTGAGTTAATAAAGTTTTCACGGCGGGTATTAGCAATATCTTCCCCATCAACCACCTGTGTTGAATATCCAAGTGATTTCTTTTCTCTTCTGATACCATACGCCGTTACTACCACTTCGCCTAAGCTGCTTTTAGATGCACGAAGTGTAATTGTAAGCGTTGTGCTGGTACCTACCCTTACAGTTTGCTGTTCAAAACCAATGTAGCTTATAACTAACACGGCACCACTTGCCGCATTAATAGTAAACACACCCGATGCATTCGATGTTACAGAACGGTTAGTACCCCTTACCGAAATAGTAGCTCCCGGTAATGGAGTATTATCATCGGAAATGACAGTGCCTGTTATTGCTCTGTCTTGCCCGAAAACGAATACGGGTAACCAGAAAAACAGCAATAACAGCTTGTCTTTACATTGCAAGAGTTTTCTCATAATCTTTGTTTATTTGGTAGTTTAAGAATACACGTTATAAAACAGTAATTCCGGCTTGCCGGTAATCATTCAATCGTTTATCATCAGGCGACAGTTCCGTAATAAGATGTGTGATCTTATCCAACCCACAGATCCGTAATGGTTGCGAACTATTTAGCTTTTCCGATATACTCAAACACACTACTTTCTTTGAAGCTTCGATCATTTCACGTTTCAGGTTTGCAACTTCCCAATCATTTTCCGTTACACCACTTTTAATATCGATGGCATTAATTCCTAAAAAACAGATATCGGCATTAAGCTGACGTATTTTGCTGATGGCTTCAGAGCCACAAGTGATCTTTGAATCTTTAAGTAACTTATCACCAATCATCACAATATCTATCGAAGGATGTTTCAGGTATTCATTTACAGCGGGGATACTGCCTGTAATAAATGTTGCACGCAGTTGTGGTGGCAGCACTTTGGCCATTTCAACAATAGTGGTTCCACCTCCTGTTAAAACAAACATGCCATTAGTAACTAAAGACACTGCTTTTTGAGCAATGATTCGCTTATTTTCAGGAGAATATAAATGATCAGTTGAAAATTGTACTTCATTAAACGAAAGCGATAGGGCACCGCCGTGAACCTTAATTAATTTTTCTGCAGCTGAAAGTTCCTGCAAATCTCTTCGTATCGTATCTTCTGATACGTCCATGGTTTGGCATAGATCGTTTGACAAAACCTTGTTGTGAAGGTTTAGCTGATGCATGATGAAGGCATGTCGTTCTTTCTTAAGCAATGCTTTGGTTTTGGCGTGCAATAAATGTACTAAAATGCTGCATAAAACCGCACAAACTCTCAACAACTTGCAGGAATGTGGAAAACTATTGGCGAAAGCTTGACTTTGCAATAACAGAAAGCCCCGGCGATAATTCCTCTGGGCTTTCTGTTATTGAAATAAAGTACTTAATTAAAAAACACCGCATTACACAACATCAACTTCCCGTTTTCCCAGAAATTACGGAACATAATATCATCAGTGATATACACGACTGATCCACGACCAATGTTTTGTGCACCAAACAATAATCCATCTTTCAAACGGTCTTTGAGCTTAGAACCAACAAAACCTGCAAGCTGGCCTTCTTTCTTGATCACACCAACATTCCAACCGGTGTTATTAAAGAAGTCGAAAATGTTGTCATCCATTTTTAACGTGAAATAGTAATTAGGATAACCGAATGCCAATGGATGTGTATTATCTAGTTCAACTTTGTAAATAGACCCAGGTGTCATGTTACGCACAAAATCACGCTCACGATTTTCGAACGAACGTAATGGATCGTACGGATCTTTGCTTGCCACCTCATCTGTTTTCTTTGATTTCAAACCCCAATCTAACCTTGCGAATGAAGAAGCCGCACCTTCCAGCGCAATTACTTTACCCCCTTTGCTTACCCAATCTTTCAATTGATCAGCCGAAGCCTTATCAGCAAGGAAACGATAGTTACCATCGGGCATAATGATCACATCTGTTTGCTGCCAATTAATGCGACTGATATCATTTGCATATACCAACGAAACAGGATATTCCAATTGCTTATCGAAGAAATGCCATATCTCACCTGCTGCATTTCCATTCACACCTTCACCCGTAAGCAATACCACATTTTTAAATTTGATGGGAGTAACAAGATCACTCCCCAAATCACCACCGGCATCAACAAAACCTGTAGAAATAGGATAGGTTTTTACGTTTGCTGCATTAGCAGCATCAGCAACATGCTTCCACAATTGTGTTCCAAATGATTGGTTACTTGTTTTCATGACGATGATAGAACCACGATCAAATTTCTGTCCGCCAACTTCAAACGGCACATCAGTATAACGAAGCTTGATTCCTTTCTCCAGCAAATCACCTACCACTTTCGCACTTTGCACACTCTCCCACTTAATTACATATGCATATGCATCGGCAGAAGAATTATTTACCTGTGCAGGTTTTTGATACGCACTTGTGGTGATACGATCTTTTGAAGCAAAAGCCTGCAAGCCATATGCATAAGGTAAACTCCATGCAGTAATATCATAGGTTGCAGAATCGCTTAGTTTTGATTTTGGTTCAAACAACACTTGTACCATGGCAGAGCGAGGTTGAAAAGAACTGATCACGAGATCTCCATTGGCAACATTGAAACTTTCATCTTTGCCTGTAAAATAGTTGTAGCCTTTACCTGCACCTGAAGCAGTTCCGTATTCAATACCATTCTTATCGAGTAATTGTGTTAACGCAGCAATGCGATCGGCATCTTTTGCATTGTTCTTTATTACAAAGGTTTTGTATTCACCAAAACCACTGCTTACTCCTTTATTAAAAAACTTCCGGAACTCAGTGATGAGTTTGTTTGCATTAATGGAAGAAATTTCAACTGTGCTTAGTCCGGTTGTGAAATGATGTGTTGCTCTGTCTAACAGAGTTAAGGTATCACCTTCTTCTGTTAATGCAGTTGCACCACCTGCAGGTCCACCACCCTGTTCATAGGTCATACCTATAGCTCCATTGTATGTGGGATAGGTATCACCATAAGAAGGATAGAATAAATCGAAACGGAGTTTGGTGAAATACAACCAACCATTGGCGTCAAAGTATTTTGCGTGATTCTTACCAATAGTTGTTTGAAAATCACGTTGCCATTGTGTGATCACTTCATGAAAAGGTTCTGCTGCAGGAGCAAAATAATACGGTTCATTAATTCCCTGCTCATGATAATCCACATGTATCTGTGGCATCCATTGATTGTATAATTTCAACCGTTGCTGACTTTCAACCTGTGTCTGCCAGGCCCAGTCACGGTTCAAATCAAAATTGTAATGATTGGTTCTACCACCCGGCCATGGATCACGGTGCTCACGGGTATCCATACGTGGATTTGCATTTACACCCACAACAGAATTGAACCAGTTCACATAACGGTCACGGCCGTCAGGATTAATACAAGGATCCATCACCACAACTGTATTCTTCAACCATTCTTTTGTTTTTGTATTTGAAGGATCAACCAAAGCATACACCGTCATCAATGCTGCTTCACTGCTTGATGTTTCGTTTCCATGCACGTTATAACTCATCCATACAATTGCAGGTGCTGTTTCATTTGGTGCCGCCTTGTCTTTTGTAAGATTTGCAAGTCGTAAATTGTTTACACGAATGGCTTCAAGGTTGCCCATGTTTTCTTCTGAAGAAATAAATGCAACCATCAACGGACGGCCTTCATTTGTTTGACCGTACTGCTGGAGCTTTACTGTTTTTGGCGCATTTGCCGCTACATGCTGAAAATAGCTCACCACTTTCCAGTGAGGCGTGTACCGTGTGCCAATCTTATAACCAAGAAACTGTTCAGGACTTTGCACTTGCGCCATTGCTGTTACGGAAATGCACAGCGCAATTAACAGGGAAAGATTATTTCTCATACTTTAAATTATGGTTGCAAATTTAAAAAAGCGACCAACATAGAGTCAGCCGCTTATCATACAGTTGGTTTAATTTATGCCTAAGATAAGTGGAGTTACCCAGTAAAAAATTAATTTCGGTAAAATTAAGTTCATGAGAAAACTGGTTGCCATAGTTCTGTTGATTGCATGCTTTCCATCAATTGCGCAATACAATCCTTACAATTATACAATTGAAAAGAAAATAAGCGGCGGTAAGGCTGCAGTTGTAAGCGCTCACCCACTTGCAAGTAAAGTAGGTGTTTTAATTATGAAGAAAGGCGGTAATGCATTTGATGCGGCTATTGCCACACAATTAGCACTGGCAGTAGTATACCCGGGAGCTGGCAATATTGGTGGTGGTGGTTTTATGGTAGCTGTAACAAGTAAAGGTGAACAGTTAGCTCTCGATTACCGGGAGAAAGCTCCCGGCGCTGCAGGCAGAGACATGTATATTGATAAAGATGGTAATGCTCAAACTGAACTGAGCCAGAATGGTCATTTAGCATCAGGTGTACCGGGTACTGTGGCCGGTTTGTTCTCAGCACATGCGTACGCAATACTTCCGTTTAAACAGCTAATACAACCGGCCATTGATCTGGCAGAAAAAGGTTTTGTGATCACTGAATCAGAAGCAAGAAGTTTAAATAATACAATGGGCGAATTTGTGCGTTACAGTACAAAATCATCAGCCTTTATAAAATATGGAGGATGGAAAGCAGGCGATACGCTCATTCAAAAAGAATTAAGCAATACACTCAAACGCATACGTGATTTTGGGCAGAAAGGATTTTACGAAGGAGAAACTGCACGGTTGATTGTGGCCGAAATGAAACGTGGTGCAGGTTTTATTACGTTAGCCGATCTTAAGAACTATAAAACGGCAAAACGTGTAGCAATGGTATCAAAGTATAAAGACTATACAATTGTTGGTATGCCACTAGTTAGTAGCGGCGGCATTTTAATTCAACAGATGATGGGCATGGTGGAGAACAGAAATATTGGTCAATACGGCTTTCATTCATGGCAGGCTGTTCAGTTAATGATCGAAGCAGAACGCAGGGCTTATGCCGACCGTGCAGAATTTTTAGGCGATAAAGATTTTGTGAAAGTGCCCGTGAAAAAGCTTACTTCAGCTTCTTACTTACAGCAACGGATGAGCGATTTTGAATTTGGCAAAGCCGGAAATAGTAAAACAACGGGGCATGGTAATGTGAACCCCCAGAGTGAAGAAACCACTCATCTATCTGTGTATGATGCGATGGGTAATGCCGTTTCAGTTACTACAACACTAAATGGTGGCTATGGAAGCAGAACAGTTGTTGCTGGTGCGGGTTTTATATTGAATAATGAGATGGATGATTTCAGTATAAAACCAGGCGTACCAAATATGTACGGTGCATTAGGAACTGAAGCCAACGCCATTGCCCCAAACAAACGCATGCTGAGTTCTATGACGCCTACTATTGTTTTGAAAAATGGGAAACCCTATTTGATCGTTGGTTCTCCTGGAGGAACAACTATTCCTACACAAGTTTACCAGGTATTGTTGAACATACTGGAGTTTAATATGAGTCTTGAAGATGCGGTTTGGAAACCTCGTTTCCATCACCAATGGCTGCCCGATGTAGTGTATGTTGAGAAAGCCTTCCCGATGGAGTTACGAACAAAACTGGAAGAGATGGGCTATAAAATTACTGAGCGTGGTAATATTGGTCGCTTTGAAGCAATTAAGGTTATAAACGGAGTTGTTGAAGCAGTTGCTGATAACCGTGGCGATGATCATGCAGAAGGATATTGACCGTAAAGGAACAAGATGAAAACCCAAAAGCCAAAAAACAAAATACAAAGCACAAGTTGCTATATTAAATCAGAAATCAAACATCCTAAATCATATATCTGAAATGTCTTTAGCAGAAACCTTTTTATCATCTTACATTAAACGCAGCACTTACTACAAAGAGCTGGCCGATAAAACATTTGCACAATTAAACGAAGCAGATTTTCATTATCAACCAAATGAAGCAAGCAACAGCATTGCCATCATCATTCAGCATATTGTTGGTAACATGCTTAGTCGCTTCACAAACTTTTTAACAGACGATGGAGAAAAAGAATGGCGCAACCGTGATATTGAATTTGAAGAACAGCAATTGAGCAAAGAAGCCTTGCTGAAAAGATGGGAAGAAGGTTGGGCATGTTATCTCTACGCTGTAAAAAATCTTACTGCAGATGATCTGCTGAAAACAATCACCATCAGAAGCGAAGAACTTTCGGTTGTTGATGCTCTTAATCGTCAGCTGGCACACTATCCCTACCATGTTGGACAAATCGTTTACATTGGACGCATGATAAAAGATAAGCAGTGGCAAAGCCTCTCAATACCAAAAGGCCAATCACAACAATTCAATGATCAAATGCAAAAACCTTAATGGTTACTTTATCACAAGCACCGGGCAGAACAACCATCATTGATGGAAAAGAACACTTGTTTTTTTCGGGCTACTCCTATTTGGGTTTGGGATTGAACAGAACGTTTACTGATCTTGTAAAAAAAGGCATTGATCTGTATGGTGTGGTTTATCCGTCATCACGCATTTCCAATACAGCACTTGATCTCTATGCAAAAATGGAAGAGCAATTGGCTGCATTTACATCAACACAAGATGCTGCTGTTTTTTCTTCAGGTTTTTTATCTGCACGCACAGCAGTTGATGTGGTTAGTGAGGAAATGAAAGTTTATTGTTTGCCACATACCCACCCCGCTTCATCCGCATTACCGGGCATTATTAAAATACCTGATAAACTATCATGGCAACAATTCCTGGATGAATGTGCTGCGGCGGGTGAATTTCAATTTGCTGTTGCTGCCGACAGCATCAACCCAACTCCCGGTCACATCAATGATTTTTCATTTCTTGCTTCTACACCAACAAACTTCAACATCACACTCATTGTTGATGATTCGCATGGCATTGGCTGGCTGGGGAATAATGGAAAAGGCATTGCTTCATTATTAAACCTGCCTTCACATTTCGATCTGTTGCTGAATTTCTCTTTATCAAAAGCATTTCATATTAACGGTGGCGCAATTACCGGCTCACGGAAATGGATAGCCGCTGTGCGAAGGCATGTGAACTTTGCCACCAGCACTCCGTTAATGCCTTCCTTAGCTTATGCCTGGACCGAAGCAGGTGATTTATTCACTCAACAACGGGAAATATTGCTGCAAAACATTGAATACTTGCAAAAACTCACAACAAACGATACATTTGTGGCCGGTGAAGGAACTCCTGTATTTGTAGTAGCGAAAAAAGGCATCGCTCCGTACCTGTTACAGAACAATATTATCATATCTTCATTCGGCTATCCTCATCCTGAAAGCGACCCGGTAAACCGGGTTGTTGTGAATGCCCTCCATTTAAGATCCGATCTTGAGAGACTTGCTCAGCTAATTGAGCAGTATTAACCCATTGCGGCAATCACTAAATTAACTTATAACATGAAATCGTTCTTTCTATTGCTTACTTTCTGTACCGTTATTTCGTCTGTTACTAAATCTCAAGGTCTTGGTAAAATATACTATGGTGTACGAGGTGGTTATGGCTATGTCCTTTCTGCTTACACTGTAACCAAAACTGAAGGCACACATGGCGGCAATGCCGGAGTAATGATGAAGATCCCTTTTGACAACCGCCTGTTCTTTACGCCACAAGTCGATTTTAATTACCGTGGCATGAAAGCAAAAACATTAGTGCCCAATGAATTCAGCAAAGTAAACGAGCTGCAATTCAGAGTAATGCCACTGGTGCAAATCGATTTTAAACATCCTGACAGAAATGAAAACACGTTGTTCATCAGCACAGGTCCATCATTAGGCTTTGGCTTACTTGGAAAGCAGACCAAACAAGATCAAAACGGCAGCCCTGTTGACAGAGATCTGCATTATGGTTTTACACGCTACGGCCAGTTTGATGCTGAGTGGCATCTGGGCCTTGGATATGAAACCACGAACGGGCTTCGTTTATTACTTAACTACTCTCATGGCTTGAGCAATATGATCAATACAAATGATGCAGGCAATTTAAGATACAGAACAATCAGTGCAGGAATTGGTTATTGGTTCGGAAAGAAAAAGTAAGAACTTTGTCGCTTACCAGTTACTGTTATGATCAGGTATAATCCCAAAGAGTGGTTCACGTTCATATTCCGGTTACATAAATCGGATACCATCCGTAAGTTGTCGCCATTGCTGTTCGGCATAGCTGTTTATTCTGCTGTTATTGCTGTGCTTGAAGTGGAAGTTTTCAATCTTTCCGACAACAATCATCTCAAGAATATCCCCATGATGCATAGCCTGCTGGGCTTTGCAATTTCAATGTTACTTGTGTTTCGTACCAATACTGCCTATGACCGTTGGTGGGAAGGTCGTAAACTCTGGGGGGCACTTGTAAACAACAGTCGCAACTTGTCTATTAAGCTTGCTGCCATTCTGAAAGAAGACGATAAGAATAACCGGATGTTCTTCAGCAGCAGTATTCCTTTCTATGCATACAGCTTAATGAACCATTTGCAGCAGGAGTCAACAAAAACCGCTTTGTTTGATGAGGATGATCATGGGCATCTGTTGGCAACTATTGATCAGGGAAAACACATTCCTAACCAGATAGCAGCACAACTCTTTAAACGGGTGTACTTGCTGCATCAGCAGGGAAAAATTACGGGTGACGAGTTGATCATACTCAATGCAGAGCTGCAATCATTTGCCGAAATATGCGGCGCCTGCGAGCGCATTAAAAATACCCCCATCCCTTTTTCATACAGTGTGTTCATTAAGAAATTTATCTTCTTCTATGTAATGACACTCCCTTTTGGTTATGTGTTTACCATGGGCTATTACGTAATTCCGGTTGTAACATTTGTGTTTTACGTATTGGCCAGTCTTGAATTGGTAGCTGAAGAAATTGAAGATCCGTTTGGTATTGATGCCAACGATCTGCCAATGGAAAAAATCGCCTCCAACATAAAAAAACACGTACAGGAAATCCTGCATTAAGATTTTGGGGCTTTTAACACGCAAGCTGCAATATCACCCAGCATTTTTTGTTTTGTTAATAGTGGTATTGAATTTGCCGTAACAGGCCGAATGGTTACTTTTACAGATCGAATACCTTGGCTAGAAAAATCTTAAAAATACTAACCCGCACTTTACTTGTCCTGTTCCTGCTTCTGGTAGCGGTGTGGTTGCTTGTTCAAACAAGTTTCATGCAAAACTGGCTTAGCAGAAAAGCTGCGAAATGGCTGGCAAATGAATTAAAGACGGAAGTTTCGGTTAAGCATGTGGATTTTGCTTTGTTTGACAAGGCGCTAATTGAGGGCGTCTTGGTGAAAGATCAAAATAAAGACACGCTTGCCTACATTGGCCGGCTTAGTACCAATCTTGCTGATTGGTTTTTTCTGAATGATAAGATTGAGCTCAAGTATATTGGTCTTGAACAAACGCACTTGTTTGCCCACCGTACAGACAGTGTTTGGAACTACCAGTTCCTTATCGATTATTTTTCATCTCCTAAAAAATCATCGGGTAAGAAATCACAAACAGAGCTTGACCTGAAAAAGGTTGAACTAAAAAATATTACTATTATTCAGAAAGATGAATGGCTCGGACAAACAATGTCGGGAAAATTAGGTTACCTGCTTGTTGATCTTAAAACATTTGATGTCCCGAAAAAAATCATTGAAGCCGAAACAATAGAAATAACCTTACCCTACTTTTCTATTAACAAGTATATAGGAAAAAGAGCAAAACGGGCAAGTAAACCAGACAGTGCTTATCACACAGGTGAAGTTATTGTGCAACATTGGAATGAAGCCGGATGGAAAATGAGTGCTAAGAGTTTGAAAATTGACGACGGTGAATTCAGGATCGATAATCTCACAGAGCGTGAACCGTTCGAATATTTTGATGGTGCTCATCTTCGTTTTACAAAGTTGAACGGGCAGTTTAAAAATGTACAGTTCATTGGCGACAGTTTAACAGCAAATATTCAACTCACAGCAAAAGAAAGAAGTGGATTTGAAGTAAAACAGCTTGATGCCGATTTCCTGTTTTACCCCCAGGGAATGGAGTTTAAAAACTTAACTGCCCGAACCAACAAGAGCAGGTTAAGTAATTTTTTTGCAATGCGGTTTGAGCAATTTGAGCACGACATGAGTGAGTTTATAACGCATGTACGCATGGAAGGTGAGTTTGAAAACAGCGAGTTACATAGTGATGATATAGCATTCTTTGCTCCCGTGTTAAAAGACTGGAATGACAAGATCAGTATTAAAGGAAAAGTAAGAGGCACAGTTGACCATTTGAAGGGTACCGATATTGTCATCAACACATTAAGGCAAACAGTACTTGACGGAAGCTTTACAATGGATGGTCTTCCCGATATCAATAACACCTTTCTAGATCTGAAGGCAAACAGGCTGCAAACTTCCTATGAAGACGCAGCATCAATTTATCCGCCAATTCGAAAAATAACTTACCCCGCTATTTCCAAGATAAGTTATCTCAATTTTGCCGGATCATTCACAGGTTTCTTTAAAGATTTTGTAACCTACGGCACACTACAAACAAATCTTGGTATGCTCGTAACCGATATTAACCTGAAGCTTCCAGATAAAAGTGAACCTATCTATTCGGGCAAGATCAAAACAAATGGTTTTGCATTGGGCACTTTTATTAAAGATCCATTGTTTGGAACAATAGTAATGGATGGCTCGCTGAAAGGTCGTGGCTTTAATCCAAAAACATTGTTTGCGGAAGTTGATGGCAATATCCAGGCATTTTATCTCGATGGATATACTTACAGAAATATTACTGCAAAAGGTGTTTACGAGAAAAGAAAGTTTGATGGTTCCTTTCTTGTTAATGACAGTAACCTTTCGGTTAACTTAACAGGGATGGTGAACTTAAGCAAAGACACTCCGAGTTATAATCTTACAGGTGATGTATACAATATTAACTTCAAGGAACTTGGCCTTACAAAAACAAAGCTTCGTTTAAAGTCATTTGTTAATCTTGATTTTAAAGGAAAAACAATTGACGATTTTCTTGGCACTGCTAACCTGCAAAATGCAGTATTGACAAACGACACCAATCAACTTTCATTCGATTATTTTTCACTCTCTTCAATTATTGTTGATGGCAAAAAACAATTAGCTGCACGCAGCAATGAAGCAGATGTGAACATTGTTGGTAATTTTAACATCCTTGATCTCCCTAACACAGCTTTATCTTTTTTAAATATTTATTTCCCCGCCTATATTCCACAACCAAAGAGACAGGTAAAGAACCAGGATTTTGCATTTGATATAACTACAAGGAATATTGCTGAGTACATTGACATGCTCAATATACCTGTAACAGGATTCAACAACAGTATCATAAAAGGCCGTATAAGCACAAATGAAAGCTCATTCAATCTGCAAACCGATGTACCTGAGTTTAAATACAAGGACATCGGTTTTAACAGCATTGCTATTACTGCTACCGGCGATTATAAGAAACTGGATCTGAAAGGTGCAATCAGCGAAGTAATTTTTAATGACAGTCTTAGTTTGCCACAAACAACTTTTACTGTTACTGCTGCAAATGATACAGGTTCGGTGAACATACGCACAAGAGCATCGCAAACATTGAAAGATGCGAACCTGAATGCAAAGATCAAAACCAACAGAGATGGTGTTGAAATTGTATTCCAACCCTCTACCTTAGTCATTAACGATAAGGTATGGAATATTGAAGACAAGAGCGATCTGTTCATAGGTAAGAAAATGATCCATTCCGAAAGCATCAAACTTGAATCGGGAAATGAATCGATCAAAGCTTATACTAAGTTTTCAGAGACAGGTACAACCGAAGATTTTGTGGTTGAACTTAATAACGTGCACCTCGAAGATGTAATGCCATATGTTTTAAAAGATCCCCGGCTTGAAGGACAGGTAACAGGACAAATAAACGTTGTTAATCCATATGGTAAAATCAGGATCGACGCAGATCTAAATGCAGAACGTTTCCGTTTTAATAATGATTCGATTGGCGTAGTGAAGATCACGGGTAATTATAACGTTGAAACAGGTGAGATAAATTCAAACATTGTTTCTGATAATCCGTTATATGAATTTTTGAGCAGTGGAAGAATCAATATCAAAGATCCAAAGAACCCCACCATTGACCAGGTGATTGATGCAAAGAATCTGAAGTTGAGTATTCTTGAAAAGTATCTTTCTGTTATTATGACGGATATGAAAGGTGTAGCAAATGGAGTAATCCGTTTGCAAGGAAATGCCAGTGCTCCAGACCTGATTGGTAATGTAAAATTAAGTGACGCATCTTTTGTGCTTGACTATACCAAGTGCCGTTATAAAATGAACGAAGGTGCTGAGATCATTTTCAAAGAAGGAGAAATTGATTTCGGCCGTCTGATTCTTACAGATACTGCTAACCGCACCGCTACTTTTTCGGGAAAAATGTATCACCAGTTTTTCAAGAAGATGGCATTTAATATGGAGTTTCATGCAAATGACACAAGGCGTGGTTTTCTTGTTTTGAATACAACTAAAAGAGATAACAGTCTTTTCTATGGACATGTTGTTGCTGATGCCAGCGGCACTATCAGAGGAGAAGTTGATAACATTGTAATGAAGTTTAGGGGAACTCCTACAGATAGTTCTAAAGTTTATCTGCCCACATCTGATTCCCGTGTAACCGGAACTGCTGATTTTATTGTGTTCCGCCAATATGGTAAAGAGATGAAGGTTGAATCGAAAGTAAAAGAATCTTCAAACCTCACCGTTGATCTTGATGTATTTCCAAATCCTCTTGCAAAAATTTATTTGATTCTTGATGAAGCCACAAATGATATCATCGAAGGACAGGGTGATGGCAATCTAAACATCAGGGTTAGCACCAACGAAGGCACGTCTATGAGTGGCCGTTACAACATCACCAAAGGACGTTATACGTTTAACTGGCAGGCCCTCATTAAAAAGCAATTTATCATTAACAATGGAGTTGTTGAGTGGAATGGTGATCCCTACAACGCACGCATTAATATTGATGCCCGTTATGAAATTGACAGGGTTGCTTTGCCTGCTGATCTTTGCAGCAGCAACGAGCAAAACTCTTTAACAGTAATCAGTAATCTTTCAGGTTCATTATCAAACCCGGTTATCTCATTTCGTTTTGAATTACCGCAAGGACATCCCTGTCGTACCAACCCTATTACGATGAGTGGTTTCCAACGGATGTACAGCAATCCGAATGAACTAAACAACCAGGTCTTCTCATTGCTGGTGTTTAATCAATTCCTGAGTAACAATGCAAATGCTGCAAATGCTATTGGTGGAATAGGCACAAGCGTTGCAGGTACGCTTACCGAGTTTTTAGCACAACAGGTACAATCGGGTCTCGGTATTATTTTAAAGAATATCCCAGGCATTAACAAGTTGAACCTCGACCCATACGTAACATTTACACCAGGATTAATTTCAGGCACAGATGCTGAAACACAAAATTTTGGCGGCACCAGCAGGTTTGGTGTAACCAAACGTTTATTAAATGGTAAACTAATTTTAAAAGCCGGTGGTTCCCTATTAGTAAACACAGGACAAAACACGCCTATTCAAAATAATAATCAGCTAACGCCTGACTTTACCCTGGAATGGCTACTTACTCCCGATGGCAAACTCCGCTTAATCGGTTTTTACCGCAGTGTGTACGATGTGCAATGGCGTGCAGCAAACAGAACCGGTATCAGTTTCTCTTATGTGAGAGATTTTGAATTCTGATCTTACTTCAAAATTTCATGACCTAATTTATCACGCTTTGTTTCGAGATATTTTTGATTGTATTCGTTTGGAGCGATCCTGACAGGAACTGTTTCCACGATCTCTAAACCATAACCTAGTAATCCAGCTCTCTTTTTGGGATTGTTACTGATGAGTTTCAGTTTAGAAACATTTAGTGTGCGAAGTATTTGTGCACCTACACCATAATCTCTTGCATCCATTGGCAAACCCAAATGAAGATTTGCTTCTACTGTATCTAAACCTTCTTCCTGTAGTTTATAAGCTTTCAGTTTATTGAACAGTCCAATACCTCTTCCCTCCTGGTTCATATACAACACTACACCCTTCCCTTCTTTTTCTACCATTTGCATAGCACAATGTAATTGATCACCACAATCGCAACGAAGCGAACCAAGAATATCACCCGTAAAACAAGATGAATGTACACGCACCAACACTGGTTCATCATTTTCCCATGTTCCTTTTATTAAGGCAAGATGTTCCTGTGCCGTTTCTTTTTCACGGAAAGCGATCAGTTGAAAATGACCATAAGCTGTCGGCATTTCGACACGAACGATCTCTTCAATGAGTGAATCGATCTTCAGCCGGTATTCAATAAGATCTTTTATGGATATGATCTTTACATCAAACTTCTCCGCAATGATCTCCAATTGAGGAAGACGGGCCATGCTGCCATCCTCGTTCATAATTTCCACCAACACGCCGGCGGGTTCGAGTCCTGCCAAACGGGCCAAATCAATGGTAGCTTCTGTGTGTCCGCTGCGGCGAAGTACACCTCCTGGTTTTGCACGAAGAGGGAATATATGTCCGGGACGGGCAAGATCTTCCGGTTTTGTATCCTTATTTATCAGTGCCTGGATAGTTTTAGCTCTGTCCTGTGCAGAAATACCGGTTCCGGTGCCGGGACCGGTAAGATCGACCGAAATTGTAAAAGCAGTTTCGTGGAGAGATGTATTTGATGAAACCATCGGTTCCAGTTTCAACTCATTACAGCGCTCATCTGTAATAGCAGCGCAAATGAGACCACGTCCTTCTTTGCTCATAAAATTGATCACTTCAGGCGTAACATGGCGGGCTGCAATAATGAAATCTCCCTCATTTTCACGATCCTCGTCATCCACCACAATCACCATTTTACCATTACGGATATCCTCGATCGCACTTTCGATAGTATGAAGCATAATTAGATTTAAGGCCGCAAAGTTAGTTGAAAACAGCAGGCTTTCCACAAATCATCCCCAACTGTTGAATCATAAAATTTCCCTTTGCAGCATGATGCAGGAAGGCATTGTCTTTCTTTACGAAATGTTAATATTTGTTTGCTTTCCATAGGTAAGATTGTTGTTTATTTGCACACGTAAAACTATAAAGTATGCTAAAAATCAGAAAACTACTGCTGGCGGTATTAGCAATGTTCTTCACACTTGCTGTTGCGGCACAGGTAACTACGAGTAACTTAGCCGGGGTTGTCCAATCAGACAAAAAGGAACCTTTGGTTGGCGCAACTGTGGTTGCAAAACATCAACCCACCGGTTCTGTTTACCAAACTACCACGATTTCCCGTGGGGCTTTCACATTGTCAAATATTGCTCCGGGCGGCCCCTACACTGTCGAGGTAACCTATGCTGGTTTACAGGCACAAAAACAGGAAGATATTTTCCTAAATCTTGGAGAAACCTTCCGCTTAGAATTTCTTCTTGCACCAGCTAATGTAACTCTCCAGGAAATAGTAGTTACAGGAAGCCGTACAAGGTCAGGCGCTAAAGGCGGCATGGAAACAAATATTGGCAGAGATCGATTAGCCAATCTTCCAACTGTTGGACGTCAGTTAACTGATTTTGTTCGTTTAACCCCGCAAGCCCGTGTTACATATGGTGGCGGCATTTCAATTGCCGGCCAAAATAATCGCTACAATCAATTGATGATTGATGGAGCGGTGAATAACGATGTATTTGGCATAAGTGAAACAGGTTCAAATGGAGGACAAACCGGCTCACCACCCATAAGTATTGATGCAATTGATGCCTTCCAGGTTGGCGTTTCACCTTACGACGTATCATTAGGTAACTTTACGGGAGGTTCAATCAATGCAACTACAAAAAGTGGTACAAATAAATTAACGGGGTCTGCTTACTATATTTTCAGAAATCAATCACTTGCTGGAAAAACTCCAACAGGACTAAAAAATGCAGCAACAGGAGTTCCCGACTTTACTGCACAAACATTTGGTATCACTTTGGGTGGTCCGATCATTAAAAATAAAGCGTTTTTCTTCCTTAGTTTTGAAAGACAGGATGATGAAAGACCGCAGCCTTTTGACGCATCAACTTTCCGGGTTTCTACTTTTAGAGATACAGTTGCACGAATTGTAGACAAGTTGAAGACATTCAGTTATGATCCAGGTGCATGGGAAAATATTCCTGATTTAGTTGTAAGTAATAAACTTGCTTCCAAATTCACCTTTAATTTAAACAACAAACATAAGTTGAATGTATCTTACCGTTATACTGGTTCAGAACGTTCTCTTACATCAGCAAGTACAAGCACACAGATACGTTTCTTTAACGGTGGTTACCTTTTCCCAAGTACTACTCATTCTGCTTCTGCAGAATTGCTTTCAAACTTTACAAATAATATTTCAAATAAAGCATTGCTTACATTCACTAATGTGCTTGATGACAGGGATGCATTGGGTGCAGATTTCCCACGTGTATTATTGAATTCGGCTAACGGATCAAGCTATACGTTTGGTACTGAAGAGTTCTCTACAGGTAACCAGCTTAAGCAAAACAATATTGCTTTCTTTGATGAATTCAAAGTAAGATTAGGTAAAGGTCATGAGTTAAAGGCCGGAGTAGATCTGGAGTTTAGTAATTCCTATAATTTGTTCGTTCGTCAGAACTACGGCTCATATACTTACAACAGTGTACAGGCTTGGTTAGATGATTTACGCCCTGCAACTTATAACCGTTCCTTTTCTTTAGTTGATGATAAAGTTGGCGACGGTAGTGCAGCCGGTACTGAGTTCAATACATTACGTATGGGCTTCTTTGTAGCTGATCAATGGGATATCACAAACGATTTCCAATTGAATTATGGTGTGCGTGTTGATAATTTTGAATTCCTTACCATACCTAACGAAGATACATTTTTCAACAAATATGCGGTACCACAGATCAGTCTTTATCATGATTTGCTTGGAGCAAGATCAGGCATTCGCCCAAATGCACAAGTAAGTTTATCACCTAGGATTGGATTTACATATAACATCCGTGAACAAAAATTACGTATTAAAGGTGGTATTGGTATGTTTACCGGCCGTATTCCTTTAGTTTGGCCTGGCGGCGCCTATAATAATACAGGTGTTAACGTCGGTGGTATTGGTTTGAACTCATCACAAATTAATGCGTTACCAAGTTTTACTTTCCGAGCCGATCCATTTAATCAATACAAGCCTCAGGATGTTGGTCTCACATTCAGACCTCCAAGTGGCCAAATCGATTTGATTGCCCCTGATTTTAAATTACCAAAAGTGTTGAAAGCATCTTTAGGTATTGAAAAAGATCTTGGTAACAGATGGAATTTTTCTGCCGATATCTTATATCAAAAGAACATCAACGAGGTTGATTACAAGAACGTTTTTGCATACAAAGGTTTAACTAACATTTTGGGACAAACCACCTATCTCTCAAACAGCACAACTTATAACCGTATTGATATGAACGGTACAGTTGCAGGCAGCCAAAATCCTTACTCGGAAGGTATCTTCATCATTACAAATGCTAAAGGACAGAAAGGTTTCTCTTACAACTTGTCTGTAGCAATTGATAAAGCCTTCTCTAAAGGCTGGGCGCTTAATGCCAATTATTCTTATGGTGATTCATACAGCGTGTTTGATGGCACTAGCAGTCAGAACAACAGTAACTGGCGTTTCATGGAAACTTCAACAGGCAGAAGTGATCTTCAATTAAGCAGAAGTGATTTTGCTCAATTGCACAGAATCAACTTATATGTTTCTAAGAAGTTCTCTTACTTAGAAGATAAACTGGCTACAACTGTTACAGCGTTCTACAATGGACAATCAGGTACTCCTTATTCATATGTTTACACACGTAGTTTGATTTATGACAGAAATGGTGTAAACAATGAAACCAACGATCTGATTTATGTACCGAGAGACCTGGCAGATTGGAGCCGCATGGCAGTCCCTTATACTTCAGGGTCTACTACTTATTCAGTAGCTGATCAGTGGACCGCTTTAGATGCTTATATCAGTAATGATAAATATCTGAATTCAAGAAGAGGCCAATTTGCAGAAAGAAATGGTGCAGTTTTACCATTCAGTCACATTGTTGATGCAAGAATTCAACAGGATTTTGTATTGAAAACAGGCAACATCAGCAACAAGCTTTCTGTTATTCTCGATGTTTTCAACTTCACAAACCTTCTCAACAGAAACTGGGGACGCATTTACCGTACCCCAGGTGTTGATCAATATCAGTTAATCAATATTGAAAGTACAAACTATAGCACTACTTTAGTTAATGGTCAATTGAAGCCTAATATGACATACAGAAATACCGGAAACAGAACTGCAGCCGATATTCTGGATCTTCAGGCAGGTGCTTACAACTCTTCACGTTGGAGAGGTCAGGCAACTATCCGTTATACATTCTGATAAATCAGAACACATAAAAAAGTCCCGAATTATTTCGGGACTTTTTTATGTAATTACGTTAAGCGATTAGTAAAGCACTACAGCAAAACATTAAACATCATTTCCCCAACCCCACTCCAAAAATTTTGGAAATGCCTTTGCCCAGGTTGGTACATCGTGTTTACCATCTATCATTTCAAGATAACGGATGGCTTCGTCACTATAGCCCTTCTTTTTTAATGCAGCGATCAGGTCAAGTACATCATCAATTGAATCGATAATGCCATTATTGTTACGATCCAGTTTTTCATCAAGCAATCCGGTTT
Organism: Lacibacter sp. H375; assembly: GCF_037892425.1. Classification (NCBI taxonomy): domain Bacteria; kingdom Pseudomonadati; phylum Bacteroidota; class Chitinophagia; order Chitinophagales; family Chitinophagaceae; genus Lacibacter; species Lacibacter aquaticus. The sequence goes on along the minus strand of NZ_JBBKTT010000001.1, from coordinate 3,660,473 downwards.
GGAAAAAAAACTTTAACCAGGGAGCAGCAACACCCTCTCTCACCTGGTTGTGCATGATGCGATCAGCCTCATCAGTATACCCATCTTCATATGCTTTTTGCCGCCACCAGAACGAACCTGAAAAAACACCCACTTTACTAAACTCGTGCGGATGATTCCATACAATATCCATTGCCATTAAGCCTCCCAAGGAAAAACCGGCAAACGATTTCTCTTTAAACTGTGGCACATGATACTGGCTACGTAAGAACGGAAGTAACTCATCAAAAATAAAATTGGTATACGCTCCTGCCTTTGCTCCCCTGCCAAGATAATCGGCCTGGCTGGCTATACCGTATTCCATTTTACGATCGGCACCGCAATGAATACCCACACAAAAAAGTGGTTTAATTTTTTGTTGTCCGTACAATTCATCCAGCATTTCATTGAAAGGCATTTTTGGAAGATCCTGTCCATCATTAATAAGCAATAAACTCATCTCGGAAGGATCGTGTACAGATGTAGGTAGATACATATCAATTTTCATATCCCGTTCAAGCAACTCCGACTTCAACAGCACCGATTCAAATACCATGTGCTTCAATTTCTCCATAAGCATATTTTCAAAAATAAGGAAATGCAGGTAAAATTATTTTACGGTGCAAGTTAATGTTAGCGAATTGTGTACTATATTAAAGCAATAATTAACCGCAACATTGCCTGCAACTTCAACATCATTTTCAAGACCATAAACATTAAATATGAAAAAGATCGGTATTCTTCATGGCAAAGAACGCTCCTTTCCTACTGCTTTTGTTGAAAGGATCAACAGTAAAAATATTCCCGGCATTGTGGCCGAACCTGTGCTTATAGACAAAGTGGTGCAAGGCGTAAACAACGGGTATGCTGTGATCATCGATCGTATTTCGCAGGATGTACCGCATTACCGTGCATATCTAAAAAACGAAGCCATTACCGGAACTGCTGTGATCAACAATCCGTTTTGGTGGAGTGCTGATGATAAGTTTTTTAATAACTGTCTCGCAACAAAGATCGATGTACCTGTTCCCAAAACTGTGATCCTTCCTTCAAAAGAACGACCCGATGATACAAGCGACGAATCGTTCAGCAACCTTGCTTATCCAATGGATTGGGAAGGCATGTTCAATTATATTGGTTTTCCTGCTTACATGAAACCATTTGCCGGTGGTGGATGGAAAAATGTTTATAAGCTGCGTAATGCGGAAGAGTTTTTTGAAAAGCATGCAGAAACAAATCAGTTGGTGATGTTGTTGCAGGAAGAAATTGTGTTTGAAGAATACTATCGTTGTTATTGCATTGGACGTAAGCATGTGCGTATTATGAGTTATGAACCACGCAACCCACATCATTTACGTTACGTTGCCGATTTTCAACCATCCGCAGAGAAGTTAAACATGATGACAGATATTGTACTCCGTATCAACAATTATCTTGGTTACGATTTTAATACAGTTGAATTGGCATTAAGAGATGGTGTTCCTTATGCCATTGATTTTTGCAACCCTGCCCCTGATGCCGATCTTGCAAGTGTAGGCCAGGAAAATTTTGATTGGGTAGTTGAAGCATCTGCCAGCTATGCAATTGAAAGGGCTCTTGAACAGAAAGATGGTGCTGATAATTTAACCTGGGGAGAATATGTAAAACGTGGTGCGAATAAACAACCGCTTTATTAATTTGATTAACGACAATGGGTAACATTAATTTCAAACAATTCACATTAGGTGTTGAAGAAGAATACATGGTGTATGATCCCACAACAAGGGAATTAAAAAGCCATGAACAGAAAATTGTAAGCGAAGGCCAAAAAGTAATTAAAGACAAAGTGAAAGCTGAGATGCACCAGGCCGTGGTGGAAGTTGGCACTGATATTTGCCAGGACATTGATGAAGCTATTACTGATGTTTCATTACTGCGTAAAACCATCAGCGGTATTGCAGGCAATCTTGGTTTAGCGGTAGGCGCAAGTGGAACACACCCCTTCAGCCATTGGCAGGATCAGTTAATTACAGATCATGTACGATATAATCAAATTGTAAATGAACTGCAGGAAGCTGCACGGAGTAACCTCATTTTTGGTTTGCATGTACACGTTGGAATGGAGAACAGGAAGATGGCTATTCACCTAGCCAACTCTGCCCGTTATTTTTTACCGCATGTGTATGCACTCAGCACCAACTCTCCTTTTTGGGAAGGACGGATGACTGGGTATAAATCATTCCGTACAAAAGTGTTTGACAAGTTCCCTCGTACAGGTATTCCTGAATCATTCGACAGTATTGAGGCGTATGAGAATTATGTTTCATTGTTGATAAAAACCAACTGCATTGACAATGCAAAAAAAATATGGTGGGATTTGCGTGTGCATCCTTTCTTCAACACTATTGAGTTTCGAATTTGCGATGTACCTATGACTGTTGCGGAAACCATCGCTATCACCGCATTGTTTCAGGCAATTACTGCCAAGCTTTACAAACTCCGTAATAAAAATCTGAATTTCATACAATATCAACGGGCACTGATCAATGAAAATAAATGGCGGGCCAGCCGCTACGGAATTGATGGCTACCTGATCGATTTTGGTAAGGAAGAAGAAACAAACACACGTGCACTTATCTATGAATTACTCGACTTTGTTGATGATGTTGTTGATGAGTTAGGTTGCCGACATGCCATTAATTATATTCCTGAAATATTGAATAAAGGCACCGGTGCCGACAGACAATTGAAAATATATGAGGAAACAAAAAGTCTTCCAGCTGTTGTAGATTATATTGGTGGAGAGTTTTTGAGTGGTACTTAATTTATATATGCAACGAAAATTTCGTTGGAGTTGTCAACCACATAAAACAAGATGAAAAGAATTCTCATTTTATTTCTACTTGCAATTGCATTCGTATCATGTAAAAAGGATTCAGCAACCTCTAAAATCGAATCTCAATTAATTGGCGAATGGGAGCTTGAAGCAATGAGTAATATGAACGGTTCTACTCTTTTCGCACCCGGCAACGGAAATATTTTGTTATTTGAAAAAGGTAATGTCCATAAGCGTAAAAAGAATAATATGATAATTTTCGAGGGTAACTTTTCAATTCAAATTAAAAATGATTGCCTCAATACTGGCAGAAATACTTTTCTCTCTACAACTGATCCTAACCCGATCGATATGTACATCTCTATAGAAGAAGGCACACTTCACTTAAGCACACCTAATTGCTACACAGATGGGGGCTATTTAAAATACCGAAAGCTGTAACACAAACACCGTTTTATTTTTCCATGAACGCCACACTTCCTCCTACCCAGGTTTTATCCTTGTTGTAGCGCACTCCAATCATCTTTCCCTTGCTCAAGCGTGCCAGGTTAATGGCTGCATGAGGACGTTCATCACCATCTGGCCAAACATACATCATGCGTATCTCAACCTTTGCATGATCATCAGGTGTTTCAACTACATCAGCATACTTTACTTTGCGTTGAAGAATAAAATTCTCAGGGTCTTTAATTGCATCAATATCGTTCTGTGTAACATCAATGATCACTCCTTGTCCCGCAAAAGAAAACAAAGGCTTCAGTACATAATTAGAAAGATCAGCAGGTAATTGTTTGATCTCATTCAGGAAAAATGTTTCAGGTACATAAGGATGATCAATAAACGGAAGTGTAAACTTGCTGATGCGATAGAACCAGTTGGGATGAGGCACCCACTCTACATCAAGATCCTGAGTTATATCAACCACATTGCCCAGCTTTTCTTTGTTTGCTTTAAGATCATCAAAGATGATGCGGTTATAAATACGTTTGATCTCTGTTTTTACACCGTTTTTCAAATAGTAAAGTTTTCTTCCTTCCTGAATAAGTTTGGTTAAACAAACTACTTCAATACCTGTGTAATCTTTTGTGCAGGAAAAATCGATACGTGTTTTTTGTTCTTCAGGTTTTATTTCAAGGAGTATTACATTTTCTGTTGGCAAATTTCCAATGAGTAATTTGCGTAACATCTCAATGTAAGTTTCTTTTGTATAACCATTCAGGTATTGACTGTAGTTTGATGGAATTGGAAAATGCCGTTCAACCACTTCAGGATAATATACCTGGAAACCAAATAAAGTTGGGAAGCCCTGCATCTCGATCAATTGTGGTTCCAGTTCTCCTTTTTCATTCATACACACACCAAAATCGAAAGCGATCATGTGCGACTGCTTATTTTCACTAGGCACTTTTTCGCCTGCAGGAATTGCACGCTCCGTCATCGCTAAAAACTTTTCACTACAAATAACATCAACTATGCTTTCACATGCGTCAATCATTTTTTGTTTGAAAGCTTTATCAACAAATACAGGGGTTTCGCTTACACGGAACTCAATATCTCCCGGATGTTTGCTATGAAGATCTTTTAAGAATGCTTCATATTTTTCAATAGTAAAACTGCCGTTAAACGCCTTTCGGATTGAAGGAATCATAGAAGATATTTTGTCTTCTAAAAGTATCAGATTTTATTTACTTGAGAAAGACTTTATGCTTCAACGGTATCCATCGAAAAAACTGCATGATGCAGGAAGTTGGGCAATATGTGAGAGTAAGTCAACAAAATTTTATCAGGATCTTCCAGGTGTTCGATCATACTCTTCCATTTTTCAAACCCATGGTTATCGATCACCGTTTTCTTTTTATCTTCTTTTTGCAGGTACATACTCATACCAATAGCATCAGCTTCGGGATGAAATTGTGTACCGATCATGTATTGGTTGAAACGCACACCCATAATTGCACGTTCAAACGGAACATGTGGTCGTTCCTTTTCAATGCAGAGCAGTGTAGCTCCTATTTCACGAAGATGTTTATGATCGGGTTGTATCACCTGGTAATCCCGACTATCAACGGCATAGAATGGATCTTTCAATCCGCCAAATACCACTTCATCGGAAGCATTACCAATAAAATGAACAGGGAACACACCAAACGCAGTCGACTTGCGTACACAAACATTACCAACATTAAAATACCTGCAGGCTAATTGAAAGGAATGGCAAATAAAAAACACCGGCTTCTTCTGTTCGTTCAAAGGATTGTCATTCCAAGCTTTTACATCGCCTACCCATTTGAAGAATGTACTCTCCCAATCAGTTCCTTCACTTTCCAAAGGACTGCCGGGGCCGCCCGATGAAATAAACACATCATAAGAAGATAAATCCGGTACGGCACATTTACCACGCACATCAAACTCATCCCAGGTAAGATCCAATACGTTTATATCGGCGAAGCTGTTGAGTATTTCACGTATACAGCGCATGCCCTGGTTGGCAACGCCATCATACATATCCAATATTGCAACACGCACCTGTTTTACTTCTGCCATAAACGGCAAATTTATTGATTTTTTGATGTTTAAACTGTCGTTCATCTATCCACAAATGTGTAAAATGAAACGGGCCGCAAAAAATTGCAGCCCGTAACGTATAAGGAATCGCAAAAAATCTTACATGCCCATGTCCATTTTCTTCTGCTTTAAGCTGTTTAAAGATGGATCCATTTCAATGGCTTTATCGCAAAGCGCCATGCCTTTGTCTTTCTGACCCATTTTTTGATATGCCATTCCGATCATATATAAGGCTCTTGCATTTTTATTATCAGTTTGTAACACCATATCCCAATTGTCAATGGCATCTTTATAACGGCCACCTTTATAGAGAGACTCAGCCAATGCATAACGAACAGTTAAGCTATGAGGGCGTTTTTCCAATGACTTCTCCAGATTCTCGGTGGACTTAGCAAAGTTGCCAAGATTCATATAGCAATAAGCTAAGCTTTCAAAGAAATCAGCATTTTGTTGCCAGCCACGTTGTGCGGCAAGCTCAAATGTTGCAATGGCGTTCTTATCGTCAGGAATGGCGTAATACACCATTGCCATTTCATAGAGATAACGTGCATTCTTTTGATCGGCATTCGCTGCTTTCTGGTAATATGGAATTGCTTGCTTATAACGCTCCATTTCCAGATAGCTACGGCCAATTGTGTAAAACATTACTGCATTTGCTGTATCTGTTTCTGCAGCATGCAACAAACGGTTTATGGCTTGCGGATAATCTTCTAAATAATAATGACACATGCCTGAAATGTAGTGCATGGGTTTATCCTTATGCAGTTTCTCCCATTTAGAAGTAAATTCCAATGCATCTTTATGACGACCAAGATTGAAATACAAATTTGCTAATTGTTGAAAAGTTGCTTCGTTGTTTGGCTCTAACCTGTACCAACGGGTGTAAGCATCAACTGCCTGCCGGTAGTTCTTACTTTCAATACCATATTCACCCATTGCTTTCAGGGCTTCGATATTGGTGGTATCATACTTTACCGCTGTTTCAAAAAGATTAATTGCCAACTGGATACGACGCTCCTGTTTGGCAGTAATAGCCCTTTGTAAAACGGCGTTGGAACTGTCTCTGTTTTGTGCAAAAGCCCCCAGTGAGAAGAGGGAAATAGTAGCGGCGATGAACAACCGGGTTTTCATGGGATTTCTATTTTGGATATTGTGTAAAATTAGAGATTATAAATTTAGTTACAAGCGTAATTCTACTCGCATAAATCTTGCCATTTTTTACATTTTTAGGTGTTTACTTTAGCAAAATTGCACCCAAAGGAGGCAAATGTAGATTTAGTTCGTACCAGTCGGACTCGCCATCCACTACTCTTATGCCTATTTCAGGGTTAAACACATCACCTGTGCCCCAGTATTTACGATCATTACTATTGAATAATTCAGTCCAATTCTGTTTTCCTTGTACATGTAACTTCCAATCTCTCCGCACAACCGGAGTCATATTCAAAACCACCACAATATCGTCTTCAGGTTTTTTACCTTTTCGCTTGTAAACCATTACTGATTCTGCTCCTCGATTCAGATCAACCCATTCGAAACCGAATTTATTAAATTGATTCTCGTACAAGGCTGGTTCTGATTTGAGTAGACTGGCAAGGGTCTTTACACATTCCAGCACCCCATTGTGCGAATCGAACTGAAGCAGCTCCCACTGTAACTCGCTTTTGTAATTCCATTCACTCGTGGCTCCGAATTCATTACCCATGAACAAAAGTTTTCCGCCGGGATGGGTAAACATATAGCTGTACATCAGTCTCAGATTGGCAAATTTTTGCCATTCATCACCCGGCATTTTGTACAACATCGGACTCTTTCCATGCACCACTTCATCATGACTGAGAGGTAACATAAAATTTTCGTCATAATAATACATCATACTGAAAGTGAACTGATCTTGCTGAAACTGACGATACACCGGATCCTGCTTAAAGTACTTAAGTGTGTCGTGCATCCAACCCATCATCCATTTCATTCCAAAGCCAAGACCATCACCAAAAGTTGGCTTGCTCACACCAGGCCAGTCAGTGGCTTCTTCAGCAATTGTTTGTACGTCGGGGAAATCACGGAAGATGGTTTCGTTCAGATCTTTGATGAAAGCAATGGCTTCCAGGTTTCCGTCGCCGCCAAATTCATTTGGCTCCCACTGCCCTGCTGTGCGGGAATAATTCAGTTTCAACATGGACGATACAGCATCAACCCGAATGCCATCAATATGATATTTCCGGAACCAATGCATGGCACTGCTGATGAGGAATGATTTTACTTCACCACGTTTATAGTTGAAGATATAACTGTTCCAATCGGGATGATAGCCTTTCCGCATATCGGCATACTCGTAGGTATGTGTCCCATCGAACATAAAAAGTCCATGTGCATCGTAAGGGAAATGCGAAGGCACCCAATCAAGCACCACGCCAATACCTTCGTTATGAAAAGCCTCTACCAGTTTCATAAACTCTTGAGGAGTTCCATAGCGTGATGTTGGTGCAAAATAACCTGCACCTTGATAACCCCAGCTTCCATCAAACGGATGTTCCATAATCGGCATTAACTCCACATGTGTGAAGCCAAGCTCCTTTACATAGTTCACCAATTTATCACGGAAGAAATCATAGGTATGATAAACTTCTTCGTTGTTTTTATCAGGACGCATCCAGCTTGCAAGGTGCACTTCATACACACTCCACGGCGCATCAAGTTTGTTATGTTCTTTTCGTTTCTCCATCCATCCTACATCCTGCCATTCGTATTCAAGTTGCCATGTTCTTGATGCAGTATTTGGCCGCACTTCCCAATAATTTGCATAAGGATCACCCTTATCTAATTTCTGACCGGCATATCCATGTATATGATATTTGTAAGAAGAACCCTGAGGAAGATTTGGAATAAACCCTTCCCATATTCCAGAATTATCAAGACGAACGAATAATGGATGACTCTCTTTGTTCCACTCATTAAAATTTCCGAAGACTGAAACAAAAGTGGCGTTTGGTGCCCACACGGCAAAGTAATAACCCGTTGTTCCCAATACTTCCATTACATGCGAGCCAAATAATTCATCGCACCGATAGTTCGTTCCATTTTGAAAATTGGCAATATCATCTCCCTCAAAACGGGAGTAATTCCAGACGGGTTTTGTAGTATCAACGAAATGATAGTCCTCGTATTTTTTGGCAGTTCCCATTTGCTTAGTTTTTAGTTGAACGCAAACACTTATTTCGCTAATTGCACACTTATAAAAAAGTGCAATACCGTTTGTATGGAAATATAACACTTTAACATCTTTCATACATAATGTGCAACAAAAAGATTTTAATATAGCGCTCAATTATCAACCAAAACCTTCATCATCCCATAACCAACACCATGCGATCACCCAAACTCTTACTGTTTATCAGTATCTGCTTGTTCTGTTCTTTCCAGTCTTTTAGTCAGCAAAACAAAATCTCCGGTTACATAACCGATACCAGTTCAGGGAAGAAACTGAGTCAGGCCGTTGTGAGCCTGATAAGAACACAGGACTCAATTCTGTCAAAATTTACACGTACAAACGACGAAGGCTTTTTTGAAATTAAAAATATTCCACAAGGGAAGTATATTTTCATGATCAGCTACCCTGGATATGCTGAGTATGTTGACGAAATTGATATTAGTGGGGATGCTACGTTAAACAAGACAGTCACCATTATTCCCAGGAGTAAACTCTTGGAAGAAATTATTATTCAACAGAAAGTAAGTGCAATCCGTATAAAAGGTGACACTACCGAATACAAAGCAGACAGTTTCAAAGTTGATGCAAATGCCAACGTACAGGAATTATTGAAACGCTTACCTGGTTTACAAGTGAATTCCAAAGGAGAAATAACTGCACAAGGACAAAAAGTTGAAAAGATATTGGTTGATGGGGAAGAATTTTTCAGTGACGACCCTGCTGTGGTTACACAAAATCTTCGTGCAAACATTGTAGACAAGGTACAGGTGTTTGATAAGAAAAGTGAACAAGCTGAATTTACTGGTGTGGATGACGGACAAAAAACAAAAACCATCAATCTTGAATTGAAGGATGATAAGAAGAAAGGATATTTTGGAAAAATTGAACTGGGAAGCGATTTCGACAATTATCGAACCGGTAAAGCAATGATCAACTCTTTTAAGAAAAAACAAAAGATAGCTGCTTATGTTACGCACAACAACACCAGCTTTGAAGGTTTGAATTGGAATGAGCAACGCAACTTCGGAAGTTCTTCTAATGAAAACATGCAGATAATGGAAGATGGGGGCATTATGATGTGGAGTGATGGAGGTGATGATTTTGCAAATGGCCAGGGATTGCCTACAGCAACAACAGGTGGTTTATCTTACATAAATAAATGGAATAAAGACAAGAACAGCATAAACGGCAGTTACCAATTTAACGACCAAACGGTAACAGGTCGCAATGGAAGCATTACCCAAAGCATTTTAGAAAACAGCAGTTTCACCAACACAACATCTGAAATATTTAATACTTACCGACGCAGAAACAAACTGAATGCTTTGTACGACTGGACAATTGATTCAAGCAGCAGCATTAAACTAAAAGCAAATGGCTCGCTTGTAACGGGCCAACGAGAAAACCATTTCACCGGAAGTAGCACTGGCGATGATGGACAATTGATCAATGAGCAAACAAGAAGCACAGCAACTGATACGGAGAACCGTGATTTCACGTCTGAGTTAAGTTTCCGTAAGCGCTTGAAAAAAGCGGGTCGTACAATCAGCTATACAGGAAACTATAGTAACAATACCCGACTCGGCGATGGCTTTCTTTTTTCGAACAATAAATTTTATGACAACAATGGCCTGTTGGTTGATGAAGATGATGTAGATCAGAAAAAAACAAATAACGAACGCCAGCAAACGATACAGAATAGTATAATTTATACTGAGCCCATCAGCAAAACCTGGAACCTTGAATTGACTTACAAGAATAATTTCAGCCGCAATAACGCCGAGCGTAACACTTTTGAGCGCCCTACTACTAATGACAGTTATAAAGACATCGTCGATACACTTAGTAATCACTTCCTATTCCGCACAACCGATCATAATGGAGGTGTTTCGTTCAGATACAACGGTAAAAAAATTGTGGCCTCATTTGGTACAGCTGTTGGACGAACCAATTTCAATCTTGAAGAATTGAACAAAGGAGATGTGAGAACAATTGCATTTACAAATCTGTTACCAAGAGCAACCATCAGGTTCACGCCGAAAAAACAAAAGAGCTTTACATTATCGTATAACGGCAGTACGCAAAACCCAACGCTGCAACAGATCAACCCGATCATTGACAATATTGATCCGCTGAATATTACCGTGGGTAATCCCGACCTGAAGCAGGCGTTCCGGCATAATTTCTCCATTAACATGAATGATTACAAGATCATCAAAAGCAGGAATTTTTATCTGTCAGGAAATTTTTCATTTGTTAATAGAGCCATTACCAATTCAAATACACTTAACATTCTTACAGGCGAACGAACCAATAAAACCATCAACACAAACGGAAACTATAACGGCAATGTATGGACCATGTATGGGTTTGAAGTATTTAAGGGTGTAAACCTTCACTTTAATGCCAGTGGTAACGTGAGCAGATTTATAAATGAAGTAAATGGAATTCGTAACGTAAGTGACAATTATAGTGTTGGAGCAGGACTTGGTCTTGGTAAGTGGAGTGATAAGTGGCTTAATTTTAATGTGAATATTGAACCGAGGTATAACAATTCCCGATCTTCCATTAACAAAGGTGTTGTTACAAAATACTGGAGCTTAAATGCCTACCCTTATATCGAAACAAAATTCAAAAAGCAAAAGCTATACTTTAATCTCAATGGTGAGCTGAACGTTTATCAAAAAACATCAACTTTTGCTAATCAACGAAATGTGTTTCTACTAAACAGCTCCATCCGTCGTACGTTTAGTAAAACAGATGCTTTTGAAGTAAAACTTTCCGTGAACGATCTATTAAATCAAAACCTGGGAATAAGGCGTAACATAACCAGTAATATTATTTCAGAGAATACGTTCCAGAATATACGTCGCTTCTGGTTGCTTTCATTCACCTGGAACTTTACTAAAAACGGTAAACCTGCTGAATTTTAAATCTTCATCAACACAAGCAAATTATCATGAAACATATATTTATCAGTTTGTTTTTTCTCGCAACCGCAGCAATTGCGGTAGCACAGGTAAAATTCATCAACAGTGGACGTATTGAATTTGAAAAGCGAAGCAACCAGTTTTCGTATTACGATCAGGAAGAAGAAGAAAACACCTGGATCATAGAAATGAAAAAAGCATTCCCGAAAATGGTAAGCGAAACCTATGTTATGGAGTTCACAGAAGATAAAACAGTATACAAAATGCTGAAAGAAGATGCTGCAGGAAAATATGTTTGGGGACGGAAGCCAAGTGAGAGCGATGTAACTGTAAAAGATATACGCAACGGACAGATCGCTTTACAGAGAGATATTTTTGAACAAACATACCTTGTAAAAGATAGCTTGCAGCAATACAAATGGCGCATCACAAACGAAACAAGAACCATTGCTGGATTTGAATGCAGAAAAGCTGTTACTATTATTTGCGATTCAGTTTATATTGTTGCTTTTTATACCGATGAAATTACTGTAAGCAGTGGTCCGGAAAGTTTTGGCGGTTTGCCAGGTATGATCCTCGGCCTAGCAGTTCCTCGTCTACAAATGACCTGGTTTGCTACCAAAGTGGAATTAAAAGACCCAACACCAACTTCACTTACACCAAAGCAGAAAGGGAAGACAGTTACATGGAGCGTTTATCAAAAAGACCTTACAAAAGCAATGAGCGAATGGGGTAAATATGGTTCAAAAGTGATGTGGAATAGTTTGTTGTAAAAAAAATTAATAGCATTAACAAAAAGAGGTGATTGCCGTTGTAGCAATCACCTCTTTTTTTATTTACATGAATCATATTAATTATTTCAACTCCAATACCAAATTAGATACCGGCATTAACTGCAGGTTCTTTTCTAACCGGAACTCTACACCTGCAGCTACATCAACTGCTGTTTGAAAACCTTTGATCCGTTCCATGAAGCGATTAAGATCAATAGTTTTTGGTTCAGCATTAGTGTTCATAATGCACATCACGGTTTGCTTTGCATCATAACGGAAGTAAACATACACACCATCAATGGGCAGGAATTGCATCAACTTACCTGTTTTAATTGCAGATGAAGTTTTACGAAAATTTGCCAGTCGCTTTATATAGTTAAATATCCTGTTCTCCTTTTCTGTACGTCCTGCCGCTGTAAACTTGTTATCCTTATCTCCTTCCCAACCACCCGGAAAATCCTGGCGCACGTAACCATCGTTTGGCGATGTTAAACCGGTCATGAGTATTTCATTACCATAATACATTTGCGGAATACCACGGAACGTAAGCATCCATGAAAATGCCATTTTGTATTTCGAAGTATCTTCACCCACGACTGAATAAAAACGTGGCAGATCATGATTATCTAAAAAGATCACCTGGCGCATGGGATCTTTATAAAGAAAATCCTGCGCTGTTGTTGTGTAGAGTTTGTTTACACCTTCGGTCCAGCCGAATTTTTCATTGCATGCGGGCTGTATACCATAGAACAGTGTTTGAAAATCCGTTGTTGCCTGTAAATTGCTTTTGTACTTAGTGGTATAATTATTCTCACAAAAGAAACTTTGGTTAGGAACACCATGCACCCATGTTTCACCAAAGATGCTGATCTTGGGATATTCATCATACAATGCTTTATTACAACGGTTCATGAATGCAAGATCATTATAAGCATAGGTATCAATGCGCCAACCATCAATACCATATTCTTCAACTGTCCATATAGCATGCTGAATTAAAAAGTTTGCAACAAAGGGATTAGTTTGATCCCAATCGGGCATGGATGGCACAAACCATCCATCACTCATAATTCGTTTATCTTCTGTTGCTGCATAGGGATCAAATAACACCTGGTCTTTATAATTAGTTTGCGTAAACTTTGGCCAGCGATGAAACCACGTACTGTCTGGCTGATCTTTAAATAAGAAATGTTGTAAACCAATATGATTATACACGGCATCCTGAATCACTTTCAATCCCTTTGCATGCGCAGCTTTAATAAGTTGCTTGTATGCTTCATCGCCACCTAAACGACGATCAACACGATAATGATTGGTAAATGCATAACCATGCTCGGTACGTTCGTGCATATCATTTTCAATAATGGGATTTAACCACAAGGCAGTTACGCCAAGATCACTTAGGTAATCGAGTTTATTTTCAATGCCCTTCAGATCACCGCCATGACGATTGAAAACTGTATCACGACGAAGTGTTTGATCGAGCATACCCGGCACACGATCATTTGAAGGATCGCCATTACTGAAACGATCGGGCATGATGAGATACATCAGATCAGAAGAAGTAGCACCATTGGCAAACACTGTTCCCCTACCTGACCTTCTTGCCTGCAATGAGAATTCAAAATTCACAGCTTTACCATCTGCTGATTTTGAACGTATACCAACAGTTCCGGGTTTTGCAGTGGGCGCTATGGTAACATCCAATATAACATAATTCTTACTCTGAAATTTATTCACCTTTGTTAACGTAACACCCGGGTAATTGATAGAAAAGCCTGCCTGTTTTCCAACATCAATACCATTTATCATCACCTGAAGTTTGTTATACTTCATACCAACCCACCAATTAGCCGGATAAAGATTGTATATGTTTTGTGCAAACGAAAAAGTTACTGCAAGGAGCAGTAACTTGAAGGTTATAATTATTTTTTTCATATTATAAATTTTTCAGCAAGAATAATACTAAAGGTCAGGACGCTGCTTTCTCCTGCTTGATGATGATTGCACCGGGATCGTAAACATAGATCACACTTATAGCTGCACAGATCATAAAAGCACCTGCCAGAATAATTGCATACACAGGTTGATTATTATAAACGTTCTTCACCATTGGACCACCAATGATTCCATTGAGAATTTGTGGAAGTGTAATAAAGAAATTAAAGATGCCCATATAAATACCCATCTTGCCGGCAGGGATAGAACTGGATAAAATTACATAGGGCATTGCAAGAATACTCGCCCATGCAATACCAACACATACCATGGAGAAGATGAGAAATTCTTTATTGGGCGCAAAGAAAATCGAGATCAAACCAATACCACCAATTACCAACGACAATGCATGCGTTTGTTTTCGACCGATCTTATTTGCAATAAACGGCAGACATAAAGCATAGATAGCTGATACAAGATTATAAACTCCAAAGATCACGCCCGTCCAGCTTTGCGCTTTACGATACATATCTGAACTGCGGTCTTCTATCGGCAAACCCATTATATGCGTAGCAATGGTATCTGTTGTAAACACCCACATACCAAATAAAGCAAACCAACTGAAAAATTGCACAAGACCAAGCTGTTTCATGGTCTTCGGCATCTTTTTCAGATCTGTAAAAATGCTGCCTAACCCGGCATTATGCGATTCTGATTTGCCATGATACTTTTCATATTCAGCAGGTGGGTATTCTTTTGTTTTAAATACAGTAATAAGAATACTTGTGATGAAAACTGCAGCGCCAATGTAAAAACCATACTTCACATTATCTGCCACTACACCATCAGGCGCACTTTCTGATACACCAAAGTAAGCAAGTATAGCAGGCAACCATGAACCCAACACTGCACCAATACCAATCAAAAATGTTTGAATAGAAAAACCCGCAGTACGTTGTGAATCGGGAAGATTATCAGCAACCAATGCACGGAAAGGTTCCATTGAAAGATTGAAGCACGCATCCATGATCATAAGAAAACCTGCGCCAATAATTACCAAAGGAGCAATGGTTCCTAATATTCCTGCATTAGGCATTAACGTTAATGCACCTGATGATAAAATTGCACCTACTAAAAAGTAAGGTCTTCTGCGGCCAAGTCTCGTCCAGGTATTATCGCTGTAATGACCTACGATAGGTTGCACAATTAAACCAACCACGGGTGCAGCCAGCCAAAACCATGAAAGATGTTCAACGTCTGCACCATAGTTTCGGAGAATACCACTTGCATTTGAGTTTTGTAAAGCAAAGCCAAACTGAATTCCGAGAAACCCGAAACTCATATTAAAGATCTGCCAAAAAGAGAGTTTCGGTTTGGGCACCAATCCCGTAGAAGAAGAGCCCATGGAAGTACCTGCAGCCATAGCAATCAATGACCTTCTTCCCCCTGAAAGAAGATCATGTTTAAGTTCATAATCAATAGTAGTATATGCTAACCTTGTCCCGGGGAGAAAAGGTTAGATCACGAATCCATCAGGAATTATTGCGCCCTTCTTGATCACCACAATGCCATCTTTCACCGTGTATAACGAATGATCAGTGTTTGGCAAATGATGACCACCGTTAATGCGAACATCATTACCTATGCGACAGTTCTTGTCAATAATTGTATTCTTAATATAGCAACGTTCGCCAATTCCGATCTTTGGAATGCCACGTGAAGCTGCGTGATTCATTTCATCGAGTGTTTCAAAATAATCACCACCCATGATATAGCAGCTTACAACAGTAGTGCCATGACCAATACGTGAACGAATGCCTATCACACTATTCTCGATCCTGCTTGCAAGAATGATGGAACCTTCTGCGATAATTGTTTTCTCGAGTGTTGTGCCGCTGATCTTTGCCGGCGGCAACATACGTGCACGTGTGTAAACAGGTTTCGTATTGTCAAATAAATTGAAATCAGGTATCTCTTGTGTTAACGCAAGATTCGCTTCAAAGAAGGAATAAATATTTCCAATATCTGTCCAGTAACCATCATATTGATAGCTTACTACTTTGTATTTTTCAATCGACTTCGGCATGATCTCTTTACCAAAGTCAGTTGCATCTTTATATTCTTCCTGTAAAAGATCAATCAACAATTGCTTATTGAAAATATAAATACCCATTGATGCGAGATAAACACGACCCATATTACGCATTTCATCACCCGTATCACTCACCCACTCTCCTAATATTTCTTTCTTAGGTTTTTCAATGAAGGAGGTGATGCAGCTCTTATCATCTGCTTTCAAAATACCAAACTCAGGTGCTTCACGTTCTGCAACGGGAATAGTGGCAATGCTGATATCTGCACCGCCAGCAACATGATCTTCGATCATTTGCTGAAAATCCATTTGGTATAATTGATCACCAGAGAGGATCAACACATAATCAGCTTCATGTTGCTGCACGTGACGGATACACTGGCGAACAGCATCTGCCGTTCCCTGGTACCAACCCGAATTGTCGGGTGTTTGCTCTGCCGCAAGAATATCAACAAACGCATTGCTGAACATGCTGAAGTGATAGGTGTTCTTAATGTGTTTATTAAGCGAAGCAGAATTAAACTGAGTTAATACAAACATCCGGTTAATGCCAGAGTTGATACAGTTTGAAATGGGAATATCAACTAACCTGTATTTACCTGCAATGGGCACTGCGGGTTTACTGCGGCTTGCTGTTAACGGGTATAAACGTGTACCGGCGCCACCACCAAGGATAACGGCCAATGTACTTTTTGCAGCTGATTTACTCATATGAACAATTTAAGTGTTAGGGTCTTATTCTAAAATTATCGCAAACTTTGGTATAAAGCAAGATATTGTTGAACGCTGGATTCCCAGCTGAAATCAAGCTGCATCATTCGTTCACGTGCAGCAGTAAATTTTTCTTTGTTACTGTATAATTCACAGGCACGCCACACAGCATTACATACATCACCTACAGATGCATTATCAAACACAAGTCCGTACCCCCCCGGCAACAGAACATCTTTCACTGTATCTTTCAATCCACCCGTATTACGAACCAATGGCACTGTTCCGTAACGCATGGAATACATCTGGTTTAAACCGCAAGGCTCAACCCGGCTGGGCATCAATAAGAAATCAGCACCTGCATACATCAGGTGACTCAACCCTTCATTATAACCGATGTAACAACTGTAATCGCCTTGTGAAATGGGCGACATGCCATTTAGTTTTGCTTCGACATCAGGCTCACCACTTCCAAGAATGAGGAAGTTCATACGCCTGCCTATGTAATAAAATGAATCGCCAATTACCCCCGGTAACAGGTCAGCAGCTTTTTCACCAACCAACCGGCCAATGAAAACAAACAACGGCTTGTTCATATCAAGTCCGAATGTTTCACATAACTGTGCTTTATTTTTTGCTTTGCCTTCTTCAACCGTTGCCAGCGAATAATCGTGTTTGATGTATTTATCTGATTCGGGATTCCAAACATCTGTATCAATACCGTTTAATATACCACTGCACTTGCCTTTCTCATATTCAAACAATGCTTCAAGTCCATTGCTCATGTATTTGAGTTCCTCGAGGTAGCTGTTGCTTACGGTTGTTACCTTGGTTGCACATTTTATAGCACTCGCCAAAGGATTGATACTTGTGCCCCACTCCAGCATACCACGCTTCCATTCATCATAGGGAGGAAGCAGCGTACTTTGCTCCCAAGTCATCCAACCCTGGTATTGTGCATTATGAATGGTTAACACAGTTGGTATTGTTGCCAACTGGTTGTAACGATAGCAATGTTGCATCATGAACGGAATCAATCCTGCATGATAGTCGTGCACGTGAACAACATCCGGCTTAAACTGCCAGGATGCGATCCAATCAACGACACAAACCTGGAAAGCAGCGAAGCGTTGTACATCGTCGTCGTAGCCGTAGATCTTATCCCTGTCGAGTAAGCCGTTCACATCAACTAAATAAAGACCAAAACCAAGCACATTGGTTTTTTCTTTGATGATGGTATAATCGAAGAAGTAGTCGCCGATATTCGTGTAACCCTTGTGCACCACATCCCATTCATTATTCATCAGGAATTTGGTACGATACATTGGCATTACCACTTTTGCCTGGTGACCTGCGTCTTGTTGGTATTTAGGTAGAGCGCCAACCACATCACCCAAACCGCCTGCTTTAGCAACCGGGTAACATTCGGCACTCACATGAAGAATTTCCATTGGCAAGAAATTATAACTATTTGTTGCATTGAATATAGGAAGGACTTTTGCTTGCACCAAAAAACAATAAATAATTTTTCATAAAGCAATTTCTTGCATACTTTCAGCCTTTACAAACAACTACTATTTGATTTATGTCTCAGCAAACAAAATGGTCTCAATTTGGGGTCCTGATCTCCGTTTTCTTTTTCTGGGGATTTGTAGCAGCTTCAAATGACATCTTAATCCCCGTTTTTAAAGAAAAACTCAACCTTGAACAATGGCAGTCGCAAATGGTTTCATTTGCATTTTATGTTGCCTACACTGTTGGTTCAATTATCTATTTCGTAGTGTCAAAAGCACTAGGAGGTGATGTATTGAATAAGATAGGCTATAAAAATGGCATCTCGTTAGGTCTTATCATTTCTGCATTAGGAACACTTTTGTTCTACCCTGCTGCAGAAACTGCATCGTTTGGATTAATGATTACAGGTTTGTTTATTGTTGGTCTTGGATTTTCTTTACAACAAACAGCAGCCAATCCGCTTGCCATTGTAATGGGCGATCCTAAAACAGGTTCACAACGTTTAAGTATGGCGGGTGGTGTAAACAACTTCGGTACAACCATTGGACCTTTGATCGTAAGCTTTGCCATTTTTGGTTCTGTTGGTGCATCGAATGTTGCAAGTGTGGAAAGTATCAAAACACCTTATTTGATATTAGGCGCTGCTTTTCTTATTGCAGCTGTGATATTCAGAATGTCATCTGTTCCTAACAAGATCGATCTTGATGCAGTTGCAAGCTCTGAAGCAGAAGACACATCGAAAGTGGTGCATAAGAAAAGCGTGCTACAATACCCTCAATTGGTATTGGGTATGATCGGCATTTTTGTTTACGTTGGTGTTGAAGTTTCAACAGCGTCAAACCTTCCGGAATTTATGAAACAGCATCTGAATACTCCTACGGATCAGATAGCTCCTTATGTATCGTTGTTCTGGGCAAGTTTAATGATTGGTCGCTGGACATCTGCAACAGGCGCTTTTGGCGTAAACAAAAGTACAGCACAGATACTTCGTTTCTTAATGCCCTACATTGCGTTCGGTGTGTTTCTATTGGTAAATGCTATTGCACAACACGATCTTTCTAAATTCTATATCTACGCAGTTGTCATTATTTTTATGATCGCCGGTGATATCATGAGTAAAGGAAGCCCTGCCCGTTTACTCCTTATTTATTCGCTCATGGGCATTGCTGCTTTATTTATTGGCATGTTGGCCGATGGCATGTTGAGTGTGTATGCATTCATTAGTGTTGGCTTGTTCTGCAGTACATTATGGCCTTGTATATTTACATTGGCAATTGCAGGCTTGGGCAAACATACCAATGAAGGTGCTAGCTTTTTGATCATGATGATCATGGGTGGTGGTATCATCAGTCTTGTGCAAGGTGTTGTGGCCGATGATGCTATACTTGGTATTCAGTGGTCTTATCTTGTTGGGGTAGCATGTTTTGCTTACCTCGCATTTTATGCTATTAAAGCTAAATCAATTTTAAAAGCACAAGGCATCGACTACGATAAACTAGAAGGTGGCGGCGCACATTAATGAATCGTAAAAATTTAATTGTTATAAACGAATAACGAACTATGATCAAAGATTATGCAGTAGGAATTGACATTGGCGGAACAAATACCAAATTCGGAATTGTTGACCGACATGGAATTATTCTTGAACAGGACCGTATACGTACGGATGCATATGAAAATGCAGAAGATTTCATTGAAGGATTGTATGGTAAGTTACGTTTAATGATTGCCAACCACGGCGGCAACGATTATTTTAAAGGTATTGGTGTGGGCGCACCGAATGGAAACTACTACACAGGCACCATTGAATATGCACCAAATCTTAAATGGAAAGGCATTATTCCGGTAGCTGACTTGATAGAGAAAAAGTTTGGGATCCCAACTAAACTTACCAACGATGCAAATGCTGCAGCGGTTGGTGAAATGATGTATGGTGTAGCCAAAGGCATGAAACATTTCATCACTATTACATTGGGTACCGGCGTGGGAAGCGGCATTGTGATTGATGGGAAAATTGTTTTGGGCCATGATGGTTTTGCAGGTGAATTAGGACATACCGTGATACGTCCAGGCGGACGCTTGCACAAAGGAACAGGCATACGTGGTTCATTGGAATCGTATGCATCTGCAACAGGCGTACGTGAAACTGCCATTGAAATGCTGAGCGAAAATCCCGGCGCACCGAGTCTTTTACGCAACTACGCCATTGATGATTTAACGAGTGAAACCGTATTCAAATGCGCTGAACAAGGCGATGCTATCGCTAACCAGATTTTTGAATTTACCGGACAAATTTTAGGAGAAGCCTTAGCCAATTTTGTAATGTTCTCTTCGCCTGAAGCAATTGTTTTGTTTGGTGGATTAACAAAAGCAGGCGACCTGATATTGAATCCAACTATTCAGGCGATGGAGGCAAATTTGATTCAAATATTTAAAAACAAAGTAAAGATACTGTACAGCGATCTCAAGGAAGCAGATGCTGCAATTCTTGGTGCCAGCGCATTGGTTTGGGATGCTTAACTGACGTTTAAAATCGAATAAAATAAAAAAGGAGCTATCTGGCTCCTTTTTTATTGATCAACCTGTTTATGTAAGATCAAAAATCTTCGAGCAATTGAATACCTAAACCTGGTTTCTCACTCACAGTAACTTTTCCATGATCATACGTTAAACCGGTTGCAATATCTTCCGCCAATAACAACGGTCCATCCATATCAACATAGTCGACCAATGGCGCAAGATGTGCAATGGCTGCTGAACCAATGGTTGATTCATTCATACAACCGATCATGATCTTCATTTCCAACGCTCTCGCTTTATCGATCATTCGTTTTGCAGGTGTAATACCACTGCATTTTGTAAGCTTGATGTTGATGCCATGAAAATGACGATAACATTTCTGCACATCACTTTCGAACACACAAGCTTCATCTGCTATCAACGGCAAAGGCGATTCATTATACAAAACTTTCATCCCTTCCCAATTGTCTTTTGCAAGTGGTTGTTCAATAAACTCAACCCCTAGGTCTTTTAATTGCGGAATTTTTTCTAATGCTTCTTCCAGCGTCCAGCCTGCATTTGCATCAACACGAAAAACAGCATCAGTGTGTTTTCTTAATGCAGCTACCAATTCTACATCACCGGGCACTCCTACTTTGATCTTGTAAATCGGCCACGGCTTTTCATTCATCTTCTCTACCATCTTCTCTACACTATCAATGCCAATAGTATAATCGCAAATTGGCGCTTTGCTGTAATCTAAATTCCAGAGTTGATACAAGGGCTTGTTTCTTAGTTTGCCATACATATCCCAACTGGCAATATCCAATGCACAAACAAGAAAATTATTCTGCGGAAATAAATGATGCAGGTAATGCCAGTAACGCTCGGGATCTGTGTAAGCAAATTTCTCTACGAACATTTTTTTTCGTTCGAGATCTTCCACCATTTTATCAACCGGTAAATTGTAATAGGCAATGGCCGGCGCTTCGCCATAACCTCTTGCACCACGATGCTCAAGTTCAACAACTAATGCAGGCTGATGTGTTTTCGTTCCTTTAGAAATAGTAAACGGATAACGAAACGGAAGTTCTGTTTTTTTATAACGGACTTGTAAAGGCATCGAGAGAAAACTTTTAATAAGGATACAAGTTACAAGATAGAAGGCACACGGTATAAGGCACAAGAAGAAAAGCAAAAACCAAAACAAAAGGCACAAGAAAACAATTTGCAACAAACATGAACACGCAAATCGAAGAACTTAAAACTTATGACCCTTATCCTCTCCCACTTGCCACAATAAGTCCCTTCAACTCTTCATTAAATTTTTCTTCGTGTACCAGATCTTCAAGATTGATGTGCATCCTGTAACGCCAGTAATTTTTGGGATTAGCAGGCACATTAATGCGTTCATCATGTGGATTCTCTCTGCGCAGTTCGCCACTCATACCCAGCAATTCCTGTATCTGGAAAATACTCCACATAGCAGGTGAATGTAAATGCTGTGAAATTATTTTCTGTACGATCCATGGCTCGCAATAGTAAGGTGCTTCGCCAAATTGTCCCAGTTCGTGTGTGAAAAATTTTTGAGTCAGCATACGATCTTCTTCCCACCATCCACGTATCGTACTCATATCATGTGTACTTGGTGTAACAACACTTAAGTATGGAGCTGTTGAAGGATGAAAGAATTGTTTAGATGGATCTTTCGGCATGCGTTGAATTTCCAAACTCAGCATACCTAATTGATTCATTACATCAGGCACACAATCCGGCACCATGCCAAGATCTTCGCCACACACCAGCATATTTGTAGATCGTTTCAGGTAAGGCAATTTCGCCATTGCTTCTTTGCGCCAGAAATCATCCTGCCTGCGGTAAAAATAATTTACATACAGATCATCAAGATTATTTTTCGTTGCTCCATCAAGATAACGGAACGATGAAGTTGAACTCATGCTGATGCGGAAATGAAACTGCTGCGATTGACTGCCTTCCACTTCAAAGAAGATCATATTGCTGATACAATCATACAAACCATGTTTTATCCAATCGTTATGATCGTTTGCTTCAAGCTTTGCAAAATGTGTTTCTACTTTTCGTTGTGTATTGAATTCTTCTTTTAATTCAAACTGACCATTACCAATATGATTGAGGTATGGCTTCAGCACTTCTGTATCACCGTTCATTAATTCACGTAACACATCATCATTTATAAAAGGACGACAAAAACGTTGATAATCGAACTGTAAACCACGTGAACCAAATTCGTTTATGTGAACAGGTGTTGCAGGAACAAAGTATCCAAGTATACCTTCTACAGCATGCATTGGAATACTCCAGATGCGGAAGAAACCAAGAATGTGATCAATGCGGAATGCATCAAAGTAATTGCTCATTTGCTCAAACCGCTGACGCCACCATTTAAAACCATCCTGCGCCATGCGTTGCCAGTTATAGGTTGGGAATCCCCAGTTCTGTCCCTTCACTGCAAAATCATCTGGCGGTGCACCTGCCTGCATACTCATGTTATAGAGCTCAGGTTCAACCCATGCATCGCAACTGTTACGGTAAATACCTATAGGAATATCTCCTTTCACGACAATACCGTTTGCATGTGCGTAGGCAGTTGCAGATTGTAATTGTAAATGCAAATGATATTGAATGAAATAATAAAGACCTATTTCATCGTAGTGCCTTTTTGTGGGATCGACAAACTCCTGTATAGCATGTTCATCATACACACTATGCGATTTCCATTGGCCGAAATCTGGCGTCTTGTATTTATCACGCAAATAACTGAATGCCGCATAGGGTACCAACCAATGACGATTCAATTCAAAGAACTCAAAGAACAGCGCATCTTCATGCATCGCTTTCTTTTGTTCTGCATATAATTCTTTTGCGGAAGCCCATTTTACTTTCATCACCGCCTCGTAATCGATATCGACTAATCCGTTTAGTTCTTTTTGTTTCTTCTTAAGCGATTTCACTACAGGATGATTGGCGTTGCCTGCAACTGCCTCAATATTGAGATAGATGGGATGCAATGCAAATGCAGAGATAGCTGCATAGGGATAAGAATCCATCCACGTATGTGTGGCAGTTGTATCATTGATCGGCAGAATCTGAATAAGTTTTATATTCACCTTCTTCGACCAATCAACCAATGCTTTTATATCAGTAAACTCACCAACACCTAAACTCTTTTGTGTACGCAAACTGAAAACAGGAATGGCAACACCGGTTCCTTTCCATGTATTGTTGGGCAGCAGAGCAAATCCATCGTGTAATATGGTGATCTTCTTCCTGCCATAACTGTCGTAAAGAATACGGTTATTACCGCTCTCAAATGCAACAAAGCTTTTTGTTTTTGTATTGAACACGCCATACTTATACGCAACAGGAAAACTTTCCGACGAAAAATTTAACCGGGCAGTCCACCAGTTGTCTTCCATATGCATGAGCACTGGTTCTGTAGTACTCCATTTGGAGAGCGTATCATTACTGCCAGAGATAAACAGTACCTCGTCTTCTTTCAATAATGGTGCTTTTACTTTAAACACATGGGTTACTGCTTTAAACGATCTTGATTTCGCTTCTTTATGTTTCGGCAACAACACATTCAGGAATGGCTGTGTGTAAAATGCATTTTCAAATTCACCTGCGTGGTTCCATGTATCAATGAGCGTTAGTTCTTCCACTCCTAATTTCATCACCTCCACTTCACGATCGTTGCCCCATTCAACAACCTCTTCACCTTTATCGCTTTTGAGAATATAGTTATACTGAAGTTCGTTTTCGAAATCCTTTCCAAGCTCAATACTCACCGTCCAGAATTCATCTGTTAAGTATTGCATGGGCAAAGCAGCAGCAGGATCGTTATTGCCAAGAGCCTCACAATTTCCAGAAACAAAGAGGCTTTGGCCATACTGCGTAAAAAAACGCAGATAGAATTGAATCTTCATAATCAACAATTGGGCGGTAAAATAGTGAAATTCTGAGGTTTATCGGGAAAAGACTTAACAAAAAAAACTGCGATTTACGAAAGCAATTAAAGCAAACGTTTGCATTAAGACGTACAAAAAAACCGACCGGTTTTATTCACCGATCGGTTTATCCATGAGCGGAGAGAGAGGGATTCGAACCCCCGGACCTTTGACAGTCAACGGTTTTCAAGACCGCCGCATTCGACCGCTCTGCCATCTCTCCGGCGCAAAAGTAAGGTTACAAGTTTTCCAAGCCAAAATTTTTTAAAATAAAAACTAAGCTATCTGCAAATCCTGAAGCAACCCTGCTTCAAAGCTCTGAACTTGTTCTGTAAGCTGCAGTTCAAGTAAAGGGTCTTTGATTTTAATATCAGTACAATTAAAGTTCTCATAGAAATCCCCCAACGAAAACATACCTGCAGGCTCACCACCCCATCTTGGCAGCAGCCCCTTCAGCAACTGCAGATTGGCTGCGCCGCCATTCATTCCTGATGAAGTACTCAACAGCAATACAGGTTTTTGCTGAAACACCTGCGGGTTAATACGGGAAAGCCAGTCGTATAAGTTTTTAAATCCTGCGGGAGGCAACCCGTTATGTTCAGGACAAGCAAGGATAAATGCATCGGCTTCAGAAAACCTATCATAGATTGTTTCTACAGCTGCAGGTATACCTGTTTGCTTTTCTGTTTCTTCATTATAAACGGGAAGTTCAATTTCTGAAAGAGACAATAAATTTACCGTCACATGTTTTAGTTTTTTTGCAGCATAAAGTAATAGTATCTTATTGATCGAAACCTTTTTGTTACTTGCCGCAATTGCCAATACGTTTTTCATACATCTTTTTTTTTAGAGTTCAAAATTGAGTTGAACGGAGGCCGAATAAAATAATCCAGATTAAGAAAAAGGCCAGGTAGAAACCCGGCCACAACTATCAAAAAACAAAATACAGTGCACTACTTAGCTGGATGCAGCACTGATCCAATCCTCATAGGAGATAACGCCCAGTTCGGGCTTTGCTGTTCCATCGAGTATACCAATAAATTCAAGCACATGACCATCGGGATCATTAAAGTAAATAGACACTGCCGGCATCCATGCAAATACCATTGGACGATCTGGTCCATCGTTTAAAAAATTATAACACGATAGATTCTTATTGTGCAGGAAACGCACCGAATTATTTAGAACCCATTCCGGTTCACATTCAAATGCAAAATGTCGTGGCATCACTTCTGCCTCGGGCATTTGCCAGATACCTAACATAAATTTCTGCGGTGCACCCACCCAGAAAAAGACGATGTTTCGTTTTTCATCTCTGTGACATTCCTCCAGCCCGAGAACATTTTTATAAAATTTTACAGAACGTTCAAGGTCCTTTACATACAAATGTGTTTCGAACAATCCCTTGATCATAAACTATCGCTTTAGAAGTTACTTTTGAGCATTTGCCTTCTTTAACAAAAGGTAATCAATAGAATATTTTCCAGCACCATCAACCATCAGCAAAAATGAAAGACCAATCACCAGCAAATGATACTCAAAACCTTCACCCTTTTGCGTTCCGTACCAGTTCATAAAAAAGCCATAATCGA
Source organism: Lacibacter sp. H375 (assembly GCF_037892425.1). Taxonomy (NCBI): domain Bacteria; kingdom Pseudomonadati; phylum Bacteroidota; class Chitinophagia; order Chitinophagales; family Chitinophagaceae; genus Lacibacter; species Lacibacter aquaticus. The sequence continues at coordinate 3,633,825 of NZ_JBBKTT010000001.1, read as the reverse complement.
GATGTGCTGTAATGATCATACCTGAAAATAAAAAAATGATCGCTAATGCCAAAGGTCTTGCTGCAGCTCCGGCAATAAGCAGTAACGATCCAAAAGACTGTAGCAGGATGACCATAAAACCAACGATCCATGGAAGGCCTGCCGTGTCGGTAAAGTATTGCATACTTCCGCTAAAGCCGTAGCCGCCAAACCAACCAAACAGTAATTGAAGTCCGTGCGGTAAAATAACCATACCTAGTGTAAGTCGGGCAATCAAACCTCTTGCATGATCACCGGATTGAAATAACCAATTCATTTTTTCCATTTTTTAATTGCAAAAATGATCTGCGCCCTTCCTTTAAAAAATAATGCAGTTTAAGTTTTTTCAAAAAAGATCTCATCAACATCATCGGCAGTTTGTATTTCTTAATACAGTTTATTTTTCGCCAAGGTTTACAGGTAAAACTTTGCAAACAATAATGATCATCATCACAACTAAACAAAAAAGAAATGAGAACCTGTTTACTTTTTATACTTTTCCTTCAGGTATGCAATCATCTGTCGGCACAAATTTATACTTCAGAAATTATGCCTGGCAACCGCTACTTATTCTATCAGCATCTTTTTCATCAAAAGTTCAAAGAAAACGGGAAGACCGGCATCGTACACATTGCGAACATCAGCAACTGGTATGAACATGATCCGGGTAAAGGAGGCATGAGTAATGAAATAATGAACCAGGCCTATATCAGTCTGCAGGCCGGGCGTAGTATTACATTTATGGGAGGAATATTCTATACAAATGTTACCGGCATCAGACCTGCAGTTGCTGTGCAGTTTGCACATCAATTTAAAAATGGACTGGTTGTTCTGGTACCCCGGGCTGATGTAATAAATGGCGGAAGTGTTGAATTGATGGGAATGATTGAATATGAACCGCAGTTAACACAGAAAACAAAATTATATTCTCGCTTGCAGTTCATGACTAACACAGGTCCCTATCACCACAACAGAAGTTATCAGCGTGCAAGAATAGGTATGTATGTAAAGAAATTCCAGATGGGTATTGCAGTTAACGTAAATGAATACGGTTATCCTGGAACAATGAAAGTTAACACCGGTATTTTTTTGCGGAGATTATTTTAGTTTTTTTGTCGTTTGCCTTCTCTTTCTTTTTCTACGATACGTTTCTTTATCGTACTTAGAAACTCCGGCGACATACCTAAATAAGAAGCAATATGCTTTTGAGGGATTTGCAAGTCCATTTCAGGATATGCATTTCTGAAAGCAATGTAACGTTGCTCTGCATCAAGGCTGAGCGACTGCAGGACACGCTTGTGAAAGGCGCCATAAGCATTTTGTATCAACAGCCGAAAGAAGCGTTCCATTTTAGGCACAGCTTCATAAACAAGCTGCAACTGATCATGTGAAAATGCCAGCACCTCAGTTGTTTCGAGAGCTTCCGTATACATGTCTGCCTTGGTTTGTGCAATGAAACTGGGAAAATCACCTATCCACCATTTGCAGATGCCTAACTGAACAACGTGCTCATGACCGTTTGGTTCAATATAATAAACACGGGCACTTCCTTTTGTAATGAAATTGGTAAATCGGTTAACCTCCCCTTCACTGTTTAGAAAATCACCCCGCTTAAAACGTCTTTCAATAGTGTGCTGTAATACCAACTCTTCCTCCGTCTGCGTGAGGTTGATAAATTTTTTGAAATTATCAAGAAGCAGTTGATAGCTCATATCCTAAAAATAAGAAAAGGTTCTAAATATGAACCAGTAGGATTGTCAAAAAAATATTTAACGAAGGAAGTTATTAATATATACACCGAGGATTTTATTTGTCAGTGGGCTTCAACACAAAAAATAAACTGACTGTGATGACAAAAAAACTTAAAACAGATGTATTCGTTATTTTCTCATCCAGGTAATCCAGATGTAGGTAATAACGAGATTTAGTAATCCCAGTACGGCGTAATACTTATATTTTGTCCTTATATCCGGAAACTGTTTGCGTACCACGGCAATGAATGGGATCGCAACCGCAGCAACCGATATGCGGGCTGCGGTTGTAAATGTTGCGCCTGTTAGTGGAACAGCCAGTTTCATAAGCAGGTATGAGCTACCCCAAATTGCGCCTACCAAAATCAATTTCATTAAATCGATGAATGTCATAACCAGAGTATGAGTATTACAAACCCTAAATGATTATCGCATCTCCATCGTTTGGCACAAGTACTTTATCATGTAGATGATATTTCGTAAGAACAGTATCCAATTCCTTTCGTTGCAACAAACAATGATTTATGGCCTCCATATGCACAACAATAATCTTAGAATTCGTCTTACAGGAATCAGCGATATGAACAATGTCATCGGCCGTTAATGTAATAGCTTCACCGAAATTGAACCTAGCAGCGCAAGCGTTTGCTATAACTATATCCGGTAAATATTTGATCAGGTTATTATGTAATGACTCGCTCCATACGGTGTCGCCCGTTATATAAATTGTCTGTCCATTTGTTTTAATGATATAACCGCTTGTCGGCGACATTTTTTCAAGTAACTCGCCATGACCATGTTGTGCCGGCACCCGATGAATAACTATGGGATGTTGAAATAAATTTTCATCAGAAACAATATTTTTAAATCCCGCATTTAGAAGAACTGTTTCATCCGTCGGTTGGCATATAATCAGTTTTGATTTTGGAAGAAGCTCAGTTGCTGTTATATCCCAATGATCAGGATGCAAATGAGTAGACAGAACAATATCTGTAGTATCAATAATATTTTGCAACTCATCTGAACTGACAGGTAAATCAATTAAAGGATTTCGTTGATCGTTTGACCAAGGTATAGGATCCAACTGCCCCTTTTCACTCAGCATAGGATCAACAAGAATCTGCAACCCGCAAGTCTTAATAACAACGGTTGCGTTGCGAAGCAACCGGATCTCCGATTTAGGTTCAGCAGTTATGCTTGCCTTTGCAGCAAACTGCTCTGCAAGTAATGCACCAGCAAACAACGATGTGTTTACAAAAAAATCTCTCCTGTTCATCTTTAATTTTTTGGGAATAAAAAATCCGACGCACAGCCGTGCATCTCAGCACGATGTATGAGCATACTACAATTAATATCCGTCAATAATAACAATAGCAATAGCCGCTTATTGTCAACTACAAGAATTTATTTGCCGGAAAACAGCAGTGCGCCAATTCATACCGCAAAAATGATTCTGCAAAAAAGGAGAGAAAATAAACTGCATTAAGATTTTAGACAGTGAACTAATTAAGGAAAATGAATTGGAAATAGTTTAATCAACAACAGTTCAAATTCGTTTCAGATTAGTCAGTTTTATCCCCTGCAACCAGCAAATTGGTCAAACTTTCGTTGAAATGTATCACAGTTGCTAAAATCTATTTTTTGAAATTGATGATAAAATTCGTGCCTTTTCCAACAGCCGTATCTACCACTATTGCCCCTCGGTGCGATTGTATAATGGAGTAAGAAACCGCAAGTCCAAGACCCGTTCCATTTTTTTTGAGCGTAAAAAAAGGATCGAACAATTTTGAGATGTATTCTTCGGATATACCCACGCCGTTATCTTTTATTGACACGCTGAAGTGTTCAGGCGCATCGGCCAACACCACATCCAGTTTACCCTTACCTGTTTCCATCGATTCAATTGCATTGATCAGGATATTGGTAATAGCCATCACAAGCCTTGGCTTATCTGCTTTAATATCAAGTGGCTCATCGGGATATATTTTTTCAACTACTGCTTTCTCCAATTCTATCCTGTCGTGTGCCACAGCAAGACTTTCATTTAAAATTTCCTGTAATGAATAATTATCAAAAACGAGTTCAGGTGGTTTGGTAAGGTTCAGCAATTCAGTTATGATCTGGTTAATGCGACTTCCATTTCGTTGTAAAATGGACAGAAAATTTCGCTCAACATCATCGTCCTCTTTTCTAAGCAACAGATGTTCTGTTGTAAGAATTATATTATTGAGAGGATTTCTTATTTCATGCGCCAGCATACGAACCAATCTTTCGTTTGCCGCCAATTTTTCTGATTGCAGGTTAGATAGTTCTGCTTTTTTAATATTAGTGATGTCGTGCAAAATACCATGCACAACCATTTCGTCATTTTCATTTTCATGAAACGATAAAGAAAGCAGACAAACTTTTACCGGCTCATCACGTGGATGAATGCGTATTTCGAAATCATTTGTATTTTTTCCATTCTTGAGTATTTGCGAGATCCTGTTCTTTTGCGTTCCTTCTTTAATAAAATCATTTAAGCTGCGGCTATAAAGATCATTTACAGCAAATCCCAGTAATAGCGAAGCTGAATTATTTACTTCAACAAAACGGAGATGTTCATCGGCAATGAAAACAGCATCCTTAGAGTTTTCAAAAAGATTACGATACTTGTTTTCTCTTGCTTTTAATTCTTTCAAAAATCTTGCCCTGTCAAGAGAGTAACGAATACAACGTTCTAGTTTTTCCGTGTTCAATTCAGATTTTACAAGATAATCAGTGGCCCCACTTTCCATGGCCATAATATCAATGGCTTTATTTCCATTACCGGTGAGCAATACAATTGGTTCATCACAACCCATTGCCGTAGCTTCATGCAAAAGATCAAGTCCGGTTTGGCTGCCGAGGCGATAGTCAATGAAATAAAGGTGGTAATCCCTTTCTCTGATTTTTTGCAAAGCTGTAGAATAATCTTTATACCAATGCACTATAAAATCTTTCCCATCTATATCACTTATATAGTCATTGATAATGTAATAATCATCTTGATCATCATCTACAATTGCAATGCGGATCTTATCTGACTGGGGCATGGTAATTCGCTAGTTCTTTTCAGGAAATATTATTGAAAACTGTGTACCTTCTTCATTACTTTCACCGTACATAATCCCTTTATGATTGGTTACGATCCTCTCACACATGGCCAGGCCGAGGCCATTTCCGGGGTAACTTGATTTGCCATTTAAACGAACGAGTGGGTGAAAAATCTTTTCGGCATGTTCTTGTTTAAAACCAATGCCATTATCCTTAATTGAAATTTTATGATACTCCCCTTTCTCTTCAAGATGGAATTTGTTTTTTTCATCGTTTGTAACTACTTCTGAAAATATTTTAATCTTCAACAAGCTGCCCGGTCTTCTGAATTTTAATGCATTTTCTAGCAAACTTCGAAAAAGACGTACAAGCTGATTTTCGTCAGCTTCAATTTGCGGCAAGTCACTTATTTCTAAATTTGTTTCAGCTTCGTTTATTTCTGATCCCAATAGCTTAAACACTTTTTCATTTATCAATGTAAGTTCACATTTTTCAATTGTCATACTACCAGGTGTTAGGCCGGCATACTCGGTCATTGCATCAATCAACTCATTCATTTCATTAATGCAGGAATGAATGCGATGTACATATTCATTTACCTCATCGTTTCCCTGAGCAGAAAATTTTGCGGTTAAACGATCAGTAAAAACAGCTAATTTTCTCAATGGAGCTTTCAGATCATGGGCTGCAATTTCAACAAGCTCATTATACATCTGTTTATATTCATCTTTAGCTGTTTCAGTCTTCAGGCGCCGGTCTTGCATGGTGGAACATATTAGTTTAAGATTTCTAAAAGTAATTTCCGGTCATTATTGTGCGAGACTTATATTTTCTAGTTGAAGCAAATAAAGTTCCTAATTTAACTCTGGAATGTTTTTTGGGATTCTAAATTGATCTGTATTTCGCATTAATAATAATATCGAGGATATTTCAGTCAATACATTTAACTTAAAATGCCTTCAGTTTTGACTTCTTAAAAGTTATTTTAAAAATTGTGATCCTCGGCGTTTAAAATTTCTATTGGTTTACCCCGGATTCGTTTGATTTACTAATGAGTTTATAATGATTATTACCAAATGAGTAAGCAAAAAATTTTAATCGTTGATGATGAAGTTGATTACTGCACGATCATAAAAAGTTACTTCCAATCCCGAAAACAGGAAGTGCTGGTGGCCCACAATTTGAAGGAGGGAGTTGAGTTGTTAAATAGGGAGAAACCGGAGATATTATTGTTAGATAATAATTTACCGGATGGCAAAGGATGGGAAAGTGTGGATGAGATTGTAGAAAAATTTCCCCACTTAAAAATTTTTCTTATAAGCGCCCACCGGGCCAAATCAGATTTTTCTACAAATTGTCCAAATATTACTGTTTGGGAGAAACCAATTTCCTTAAGCTTGCTCAACAATGTTATTGCCTGATTTTTTAAGCAGGATTTTCGCAGAACGAAAGCATATACCTTACAGCATTTTGCAGCTCCTTTAAGTTGGAGGGCTTAATCAGGTAATCGGTGGCACCCAAGTCAAGGCATATTTTTTTGTAATAGTCAGAACCAGATGTACTCCAGATTATTTTCGGGATATCTCCATATATCTCAAGACGGTTAATCTCCTTCAGTATGTCTGCCCCACTCACCTGAGGCATATTAAAATCCAAAAGGATAAGGCAAGGTCTCTGATCGTCATTCAACTTGTGAAGTAAACTCATTGCTTCATTACCAGTATCCACAAACATTAGCCTGTAAGAATCATCGATGGAAGTAAATATCTCGGCAAGTAATTCCTGGTCATCTTTATCATCTTCTCCTACCAGTATAAATTTGGTTTGGGTGGAACTCATGTTTATATTTTATGTGGCATAATTTTTATGCCTGTTTCTGAACCTTTTACCCAAGATAAATAATTTCTTATTCTTTTTCAAAATCAACTAAAACGGTAATTGATTTCTTCTTTTGATTATTCAGATAAATCATCGAAATATAATTGTTTACCCTTAATACATATTAAGCAATATGAGAAAAAGCCGCAACCAAACTGCTGCTAGTACAAAAACAGGTAAAGAAGTAAATGGTGTTGTGAAAAAAGTTGTAGCAACCAAGATCAAAAAAACTAACTCATCAAAAGTTGCTGATTCCTCATCTGCAACCGGTTTACTTCGAACTTCTTTAAAGTCAAAAGAAGAATATTCCGATGAATTGGATGCCCGTGAATTATTACTTGTTCTTACTGAAGTAAAGGAAGGAAACTTCAACGTGCGTATGCCGATTGACAAACTTGGTCTTGGCGGAAAAATTTGTGATACACTCAACGCCATTATATCGCTCAATGAGTCTTTGGTGGAAGAACTTTCGCTGGCCCGCAATACCATTGGCAAAAAAGGACATCTTAATCACCGGGTAGAACTACCCCGCTCCGCCAGGGGATCGTGGAGTACCAGTGTTGATTCTATTAATAGCCTTATTTCTGATCTTGTTCACCCCACTATTGAAATAGCACATGTTATCAGCTCTGTGGCCAAAGGAAATTTGTCGCAGGAAATGCCACTAAAAATCGGCGATCATGTTTTACAGGGTGAATTTGCAAAGATTGCTGCTGAAGTAAATGACATGGTGAAGCAGTTAAACCTCTTCTCCATGGAAGTAACCCGTGTGGCAAGAGAAGTGGGTAGTGAAGGTAAACTGGGCGGCCAGGCAAAAGTAAAAGGTGTGGCAGGTGTATGGAAAGACCTGACCGATTCTGTAAACCAAATGGCAGGGAATCTTACGGCACAGGTAAGAAGTATTGCAGAAGTAACAACTGCCGTGGCCAAAGGTGATCTCCGGAAAAAAATTACTGTGGATGTTCAGGGAGAGATCCTCGAATTAAAAAACACCATCAATACCATGGTGGATCAGTTGAACTCCTTCTCATCTGAAGTAACTCGTGTGGCAAGAGAAGTAGGTACTGAAGGTAAACTTGGCGGACAGGCAGAGGTACAAGGTATTGGAGGTACATGGAAAGATCTTACCGACTCGGTAAACCAGATGGCTTCTAACCTGACCGGACAGGTAAGAAATATTGCAGAAGTAACAACTGCTGTAGCAAGAGGTGATCTGTCGAGAAAAATTACCGTGGATGTAAAAGGAGAAATTCTTGAATTGAAAAACACCATCAATACCATGGTGGATCAATTGAATTCTTTCTCTGCGGAGGTAACCAGGGTGGCACGTGAAGTGGGTAGCGAAGGTAAACTCGGCGGACAGGCAACAGTAAAAGGAATTGGCGGTGTATGGAAAGATCTTACTGATTCAGTAAACCAGATGGGATCAAATCTTACTGCACAGGTGCGCAACATTGCAGAGGTAACAACAGCAGTAGCAAAAGGTGACCTGTCAAGAAAAATTACAGTGGATGTAAGAGGAGAAATTCTCGAATTAAAAGACACCATCAATACCATGGTGGATCAGTTGAACTCATTTGCATCGGAAGTAACACGTGTGGCACTTGAGGTAGGTACAGAAGGTAAACTGGGTGGACAGGCAAAAGTGCAGGATGTGGGTGGTACCTGGAAAGACTTAACAGAATCAGTTAATCTCATGGCATCTAACCTTACTGCACAGGTGAGAAATATTGCTGATGTAACAACAGCGGTGGCTAAAGGTGATTTATCTAAAAAAATCACTGTAAATGTTGCCGGTGAAATTCTTGAACTAAAAGACACCATCAATACAATGGTGGATCAGTTGAACTCATTTGCATCGGAAGTAACTCGTGTGGCACTTGAGGTAGGTACCGAAGGTAAACTCGGCGGACAGGCGAAAGTGCAAGGTGTAGGTGGTACATGGAAAGACTTAACCGATTCGGTAAACCAGATGGGATCGAATCTTACATCGCAGGTGCGCAACATTGCCGATGTAACAACGGCGGTTGCGAAAGGTGATCTTTCAAGAAAAATCACCGTGGATGTTAAAGGTGAAATCCTGGAATTGAAAAACACCATCAACACCATGGTGGATCAGTTGAACTCATTTGGTTCAGAGGTATTCCGTGTGGCCCGTGAAGTGGGTAGTGAAGGTAAACTCGGAGGACAGGCTGATGTGCCGGGTGTGGAAGGACTTTGGAAAGATTTAACTGACTCAGTAAATAAAATGGCTTCGAATCTTACATCACAAGTAAGAAATATTGCCGAAGTAACAACCGCCGTGGCAAACGGTGATTTGTCAAGAAAAATTGAAGTGGATGTAAAAGGCGAAATTCTTGAATTGAAGAATACCATCAACACGATGGTGGAACAGCTTCGTTCATTTGCATCGGAAGTAACCCGTGTTGCAAGAGAAGTAGGTACGGATGGAAAACTTGGTGGACAGGCAAACGTACCAGGTGTTGGTGGTACATGGAAAGACTTAACAGATTCGGTAAACCAGATGGCAGGCAACCTTACCGCACAGGTAAGGAACATTGCTGATGTGGCGATTGCTGTGGCGAATGGAGATATGTCGAGAAAAATTACCGTTGACGTTCGTGGAGAAATATTGCAATTGAAAGAAACGCTGAACACCATGGTGGATCAGCTTCGAGCATTTGCATCAGAAGTAACAAGGGTCGCCCGTGAAGTAGGTACTGATGGTAAACTCGGAGGACAGGCCTTTGTACCCGGTGTTGCAGGAACATGGAAAGACTTAACAGACTCCGTGAATCAAATGACTGGTAATCTTACATCACAAGTAAGAAATATTGCGGAAGTAACGAAAGCGGTTGCATCGGGCGACTTAACGAAAAAAGTAACCATTGATGTAAAGGGTGAAATATTTGATCTGAAGAATACTATCAATACCATGGTAGATCAGTTGAACTCATTTGCATTTGAGGTAACAAGGGTGGCAAGAGAAGTTGGTACCGAAGGAAAACTTGGCGGACAAGCTGAGGTGCAAGGTGTAGCAGGTACCTGGAAAGATCTGACCGACTCCGTGAACATGATGGCATCGAATCTTACCAACCAGGTACGTGGTATTGCTAAAGTTGTAACTGCGGTGGCAACAGGTAATCTCAAACAAAAATTATCAATTGTATCACGGGGTGAAGTTGCACAGCTGATCGATACGATCAATGAAATGATTGATACACTGGCAGTATTTGCTGACCAGGTAACAAACGTTGCAAGAGAAGTGGGTGTTGAAGGTAGATTAGGTGGACAAGCATCTGTACCGGGTGCATCAGGTATCTGGAAAAACTTGACTGAGAATGTGAACCAGCTTGCAGAAAACTTAACCACACAGGTTCGTAACATTGCTGATGTAGCATCTGCTGTAACGAAAGGTGACCTTACACAAATGATTCGTGTAGAAGCAAAAGGTGAAGTGGAAGAATTGAAAGACACCATTAACCAGATGATCGCAAACCTGAAAGAAACAACGCTACGAAATCACGAACAGGATTGGCTGAAGTCAAACCTTGCAAAGTTTACACAGATGTTGCAGGGACAAAAAGATCTGAATACTGTAACACGCAGAATTCTTTCCGAATTGGCACAGGTAGTAAATGCACAAAAAGGCATGTTCTACATTCTGGAACAAGATGAGAATATCAAAATTCCAAAACTAAAATTATTTGCAGCCTATGCTTATGGTGAAGAAGTAAAAACGTCAAAAGAATTTGCATTGGGTGAAGGGTTGGTTGGTCAGTGCGCTTTGGATAAGGAAAGAATACTGTTATCCAATGTTCCGAAAAATTATATCAAGATAGGTTCGGGTCTTGGTAAAGCTTCTCCACTAAATCTCATCGTTTTGCCGGTGTTGTTTGAAAAAGAAATTAAAGCCGTAATTGAACTGGCTTCTTTTGATTCATTCAGCGAAACTCACCTCGACTTCTTAAGTCAGTTAACAGAAAGTATCGGTATAGTTTTAAATACAATTGAAGCGAATACAAGAACAGAGGGATTATTGGTGCAATCGCAATCTCTTGCCGATGAATTGGGCAGAACAAATGAAGAATTACAGGACAAAGCCCATCTGCTGGCAAAACAAAAGGAAGAGGTTGAAGATAAGAACCGAGAGGTTGAAGAAGCAAGACTGTCGTTGGAAGAAAAAGCAGAGCAGTTGCAATTAACATCAAAATATAAATCAGAGTTTCTTGCAAACATGTCGCATGAGTTAAGAACGCCATTAAACTCGCTATTGATTCTTGCCCAACAGTTGTATGAAAACCATGATGGCAATCTCAACGAGAAACAGGTAAGTTATGCTAAAACCATTCACAGCTGTGGTGATGATCTCATTCAATTGATCAATGATATTCTTGATCTTTCGAAAATTGAATCTGGCTATATCTCAACTGATTTCATCAAGTTACAGTTCCATGATATTACCACTTTTGTTGAAACAACATTTAAACACATTTCTGAAAATAAGAATCTCCGCTTTAGTATTGAAGTGGATGACAAATTGCCGGCAAGTCTCGAAACAGATGCTCAACGTCTTAACCAGATCTTGAAAAATCTTTTATCAAACGCCTTTAAGTTTACAGAGAAAGGCGAAGTGAAACTTCGTATTTACGAAGCGGATCACAACTGGAAGCCGGGACATAAAAGTTTAGACAATGCACAACGTGTTGTTGCATTTGAAATAAAAGACACTGGAATTGGAATTTCAAAAGACAAACAGAATATCATCTTTGAGGCATTTCAACAAGCAGAAGGTTCTACCAGTAGAAAATATGGTGGCACCGGTTTAGGCTTATCCATCAGCCGTGGCCTTGCTGACCTGCTGGGTGGTTCTATTGAACTAAAAAGCGAAATTGGTTACGGCAGCAGCTTCACGTTATTCCTCCCAATAGATTATGATTCAGCAAATATTAAACGTGAAAAACAAAGCAGCCTGCAGGTGAGCGAGTATAAACTGGCCGAAGGCGATTCAGCCGATGCGCTTTTACAATCAGTGCCTACGATCAAAGTAAGTGACACAAAAGATCTGGACGCTTTAAACGAGATCATTAATGAACTAGGTGATGACAGAAACAATATTGCCGGAGGCGATAAAACAGTATTGGTGATAGAGGATGATATAAGGTTTGGCAAAATCATGATTGATAAAGCACATGAAGCCGATCTTAAAGTAGTGGTGGCCACTCATTTCGGCGAAGTGTTTGACCTTGTAAACAAATACAATCCAATAGCTGTTACGTTGGATGTGAAACTACCTGATGCAAGTGGATGGAGAATACTTGATCTCTTTAAAAATGATATTAATTTCCGTCACATCCCTGTTCATTTAATATCTGGTGAAGAGAACCGTTTACTTGCCATGCAACGAGGTGCAAGGAGTTTCAATTTAAAGCCATTAAACTCCGAAGTTTTAAATGAAATATTCAGCGATATTATCAATTATAATGAACGCTACCAGCGTAATGTACTACTGGTAGAAGATAATGAGATCGATTCTTCGCAAATAAGTAAAATGCTGGACAATAACGATCTCATTCATCTTGAGATCGTGGACAATGGCAAAAAGGCTTTGCAAAAGATCAGGGAACAAGAATACGACTGCATCATTGTGGACTATATGCTTCCTGACATTAATGGTCTGGACATGGTAACAGAAATTGCATCATTAAAAAAATTGCAAACAACACCGGTTCTTATTTATTCAGCCAAAGATTTTTCTCCAAAAGAAAAAACCCAGCTGAAGCAATATGCCAACAGGATCTTACTTAAAGATATCACTTCACTTGAGCTATTGCTTGAAGAAACAGTGTTACTCCTTCACATTGATCACAAGAATCTTGTTCCTGAAAAGAAACGGCTGATTGAAAATCTTCGATCAAAGAGTGATGTGTTGACCAATAAAAAAGTACTTGTAGTGGATGATGATGTTAGAAACCTGTTTGCATTGACCACAGCTTTTGAACGATACAAGATCAATACCATTACAGCAGAAAGTGGTAAAGAAGCTATGGAAATACTAGATCTGAATACTAATATTGACATGGTTTTAATGGATATCATGATGCCGGAAATGGATGGATATGAAACCACTCAAAAGATACGAAGAGAACATAAAAATAGTGCCCTTCCAATTATTGCTGTTACAGCAAAAGCAATGAAGGGCGATCGTGAAAAATGTATTGAAGCCGGGGCGTCGGATTACATTACGAAACCTGTAAAAATAGACCAATTACTTTCTTTGATGAGAGTATGGCTATACAAATAACGTATGGATACAAAACCCATAAACGTATCTTCTAAAGCTGATATTAAAATACTTGTAGTAGATGACAGGGAGGACAATCTATTTTCTATTGAAGCAATCCTTGAAAAAGACAATTATACGATCGTAAAAGCGAATTCAGGCAGGGCGGCATTAAAAATCCTGTTGCATGAGCATGACTTTTCGCTTATCCTGATGGATGTGCAAATGCCCGATATCAATGGACTGGAAACTGCCACTATGATCTATGAAAGAGAGAAACTAAAAAACATCCCAATTATTTTTATCACGGCTCATAACTATGATGAAGATTATCTTTTCAAAGGTTATAAGATGGGTGGTGTTGATTATATATACAAACCTATCAATCCGGAACTATTGAGAGTAAAAGTGGAAGTGTTTGTGGAGCTCTACAGGAAAACTCATCAATTGGTTCAGCAGGAAAAAAAGCTACTTGCTGCTAACCGTTCGTTACAAAAAGAAATAGAAGAGAGAAAAGCATCTGAACAAAAAGTAAAACTGCTAAATGCGCAACTTCTTCAAAATAATCATCAACTGCAACTTGCAAATGAAGAGCTCGATCGGTTTGCCTATATGGCTTCTCATGATTTGCAGGAGCCGCTGCGAAAGATTATGATATTCAGTGACAAAATTTTAAACAGCAAAGACGGCAAAGCAGAAACACAAAAGTACTTTGAAAAAATAATCAACTCGTCAAAAAGAATGCAGTCACTCATCAATGACTTGCTGAGTTTCTCAAGACAATCACTTAGTATCTCTGATTTTCAACTTTCCGATCTAAACATTATCATAAAAGAAGTAGTTGGCGATCTTGATCTTGAGATCGAAAAAACAAATGCAAATATAAGAGCGGATGCGTTGCCGGCTATTTATGCTGCTCCTGTATTAATGCGCCAGTTGTTTTATAACCTTCTCAGCAATGCATTAAAATTCAAAAAAAATGGCAGACCTCCTGATATTTATATTTCATCAGAAAAGATTAAAAAAGAAAAACTCCCGGTTAAATTACAAAATGCAAACACAGACTATCACAAGATCCTAATTACCGATAATGGAATTGGCTTTGATCCCAACTTTGCTGAAGAAATATTCCTTGTTTTTAAACGACTGCACAGCCATCATGAGTTTGAAGGAACGGGTGTAGGATTATCAATTTGTAAAAAGATTGTAGATAAACACAATGGTCTTATCTCCGCATCATCACGCCCCGGAGAAGGCTCTGTTTTCACCATCTATTTGCCAGAAAGGGCCACAGCGGTTACAACTATATAAACTGTTGTACCATTCCTCCCTCCTGTTGTTTTACGCTTCTTCAACTTTATCTACTACAACTACCAAATCGTTTAAACTTACTGTAATCGGAATAGCCCCCAACTGCACCACCGCATTCTTACCCCGCAGCTCTTTTACAATACCCACCTGGCGGTTTTTCATCATCTTTACTTTAACGCCCGGTTTGATCTCACCACCCACTTCTTTAAACTTTTCGTTGAGCTTTTTATCTTTTTTCTCAGCCACCTGTTTTTGTTTCTGATCAAACAGCAAGGCATTGATCTGCTTCATTACCTCAGCCTTATTATCACTTCTCCTCCACTCCTGCACTATAGCTTTCAGTTTGCGATCCATATCCTTAAGATAAGCAATGCGGTCTTCCGTGATCTTATTCTGCTGCTTCAACAATTCAACCTGCTGCTGATGTTTTTCTTTATTGATCACCTGCTCCATTTCCTTTTTTAACCGTTCATTTTCTTTCAGCAAACGATGCAGCTCCTTTTCTTTCTTTTCAATTTGGCGGAGATCGCTTTCAGCCGTATTTAACAATTTATCTAACCTGAAATGATCTTCATCCACCAGTGCTCTTGCACGATCGATCAATTGCTTGCTTAATCCAATACGTTCTGCAATAGCAAAGGTGTATGAACTGCCTGGCTTACCGAATATCAGTTTATACAACGGCTGCAAACTCTTTTCATCAAAACTCATGGCACCGTTTACAATACCCGGCGTATGGTTCGCCATTACTTTCAGGTTGAGATAGTGCGTGGTAACAATGCCAAGCGAATGCTTTTTCACCAATTCCTGTAAGATCACTTCTGCAAATGCACCTCCAAGATTCGGATCACTGCCACTGCCCAATTCATCTATGAAAAATAATGTTCGTCCGTTTGCTGTCTCCATGAAATGTTTCATGTGCAGCAAATGACTGCTGTATGTACTCAAATCATATTCGATGCTTTGTGTATCACCAATATGGATCATCACCTGTTTAAAAATGCCGAATTCACTATCAGGATGCACCGGCACAAGCAAACCACTCTGCACCATCAATTGCATGAGCCCAACTGTTTTCATGGTAACGGTTTTACCACCGGCGTTTGGTCCGGAGATCACTAATATCCTGCTCTTTTCATCAAGGCGGATATTTGTTGGTATTGTTGGCTTTTGATTTTTCTTATTGTACAACAGCAATAACGGATGATATGCTTCTCTTAGATCAATCACTGCCTTATCTGTAAGCATTGGAAAATTCGCCTGCATGTCAACACCCAACTTCGCTTTGGCTCTAATGAAATCGTATTCGCCTAAAATGCCGTGGTAAGTTGTAAGTAAGGATGCATAAACTGAAAGTTGTTCAGTCAGTTGCCTCAGTATACGATATACTTCCCTGCGCTCTTCATTCTCTAAACTGAAAATATCATTGTTGAGTTCAATCGTTTCTTCAGGTTCAACAAACACCGTTCTCCTTGTTTCACTTTCGCCATGTAAAATACCTTTCACTTGTCGCTTCTGTTCTGCAAACAGCGCTACCACTCTCCTGCCACTTAAAAACGACTCTTCAATATCAGCAACATAACCCTGCTTCTGTAAACGCTTCAACACTTTTTCAAACTCCCTGCGTAATTCATTTCGTTTGCGGTATAAACTCATGCGGATATTACCCAACTCTTCACTCGCATCATCTTTCACCACTCCACTATCATCCAGCACATCATTGATCAGTTCAAGAATTACTTTTTCATAATAGGTTCCTTCAATCACCTCTGTTAAGGCAGGATAAGCCAGTCTGCGTTCTGCATCAAACCAACGAAAAATACTTTGTGCATTAACAGTAAGCTTGCGGATCTGCACCAATTGTTCTTCCGTTAACACCGCACCGGGTATCGATAATAATTTCAGTTCACGTGAAAGATTGAGAATATAATCGGTTGGAAAATACTGTCCCTGCTGCAGCAACAGCATAAACTCATAACTCTGCTGCAACTCAAGTTTTATATATTCCTTTTTTGTATGTATACGAAGCTCCTCTGCCTTGTTTTTTGCATACTCCGTTTTGCAATGCTCATGTAACAACGCCTTCACTTTATCAAACTCCAACTGCACGAGGGCCGAATCGGGAAAAAATTTAATCACAGAAAACCACTTTTTTGTTGCCGGCAAAGGTAAATCTATTCAGCGTTCCTTGCGTCGCACTCTTTTGCCACAATGCCCACGGCAGCAACTATCTTTTGTTCAGTTTTCCGACCGGTTTCTTAAATTGCCTTAAATAATGCCACTTATGAAACTATGCTTCCTGTTTCTTATTTCCTTTCCCTTTTTTGCATTTGCACAAATCAGCTATGAAGATTCACTCAACCTATTCTTGAAAAAATATGTTACCGATCATGAAGTGGTAACGGGCAACGACAAGCAAAAAATGAAGTTTTACCCCGTGCAGCAGCAATACCGCATTACCGCTGTTTTTGTGCGAAAAGAAAACAGCCCATGGTTTATGATGAGTACATCTGGAAATACCAAACAACAATACCGTGTGTATGGAATTATCCGTTTCAGCATTCACGATACAGCAGTTACACTGCATATCTATCAATCACGCTCACTCATGAGTTCTGAAAAATACAAGGAACATTTATTTATTCCCTTCACCGATTTTACATCGGGCAGAGAAACGTACGGAGGCGGCCGTTATATTGATCTGAATATTTCTGACATTAGTAACAATACTTATGTGATCGATTTTAACAAAGCCTACAATCCTTATTGCGCTTACACTACTGGCTACAATTGTCCCATTCCACCAAAAGAAAACGATCTGGCTGTGGCAATTAAAGCCGGAGAAATGAATTACATAAAATAATCAGACTTTTACACGGCGGGTTACCAGGTGAAGGTTTGCTTTTTTGTATAGGTCAGCAATCATGAAGATATAGATAAGGTCTAACACAAAACATAAAATACCCAGCAATTGCAAAAGCTGGCTATATCGTTGAAATAACACAATGGTTGCCGCAAGTGTGCCCAGCATTTTAAAAAAGGCAATGCCAAAGGATTGTCCCTTTAAATCCTCGTGTTTCAATAACAGATCAATAAAAGAGGCAGACATCAGCACATTAATGAGAAAGGCTGAATATGTAATTGCTTTTTCGCCAAAATCTAACTGCATTAAATAGAGTATGCTAAAAGCAGAAATTAAAGTAAACAACACATACGGTACAAAAAACCGGCGCTTCTCTGTTTGCCAACCCCTGGCCCCGTACATTATGAAAGAGATAAAAATAACAACATCAAACAAGAACCAAACCCTGTTGACCCATATTTGAATTTGTTGCCCTTCGTTCAAAAAAACAAACGAGTACAAAAATTCCCAAAACATATTAAAGGCCAATACAATTGACGGCATACCGCACATTTGATCTTTAAAGGAACGGTAAATAATCATCAGATAAACGATGCTCCATGATATACCAAGTGTGGCTAATATGAGTAAAGTAATAATTGTATTCTTATCCATTAGTAAAAAGCTGGTAAGTCAACACTGTTTAATTTGAAGATAGCAAAAGAAGGCTAATCTTAAAAGGAAACGTTAAAGCGATTCTAAAATCCTTAAATTGTCGTCTGTACTACATGCCGGTGAAAACCTCTGGCACAATTTTGCACGTACATTGCATATTGCAAAAAACGAGAACGATATGTGGAGTAAATTACTTTTGAGCATTTTCACTGTAACCGGATCGTTTCATTTTTTTTCCTGTGTTACAAGTGAACCGAATAATAAAACTATGAGCGATAATTTATCAAGTGTTGCCTTTGCAGGAAGCACAGGCAATGAAGGAGCTGTTACTGATACAGCCACTTTTGGCGCAGGTTGTTTCTGGTGCGTAGAAGCTGTTTTTCAACAAGTGGAAGGTGTGTTAAAAGTAACGAGTGGTTACTGCGGCGGACATGTTAAAAACCCAACGTATGAGCAGGTGAACACAAAAACCACCGGTCATGCAGAAGTTGCACAGATCGTATTTGATCCTAAGAAAATTTCATTTGATGAATTACTGGAAATTTTCTGGCAAACACATGACCCTACAACGTTAAACCGCCAGGGAAATGATGTTGGTCCGCAGTACCGTAGTGCAGTGTTTTATCATAATGCAGAACAAAAGGCAAAAGCAGAAAAATATAAAGAGGAATTAAACAAGAGTGGTGCTTTCAGCGCTCCTATTGTTACAACTGTTGAAGCTTACAAAAACTACAGCGAAGCAGAAAACTATCACCAGAATTATTACAATCTCAACAAGAATTCAAATCCTTATTGCTACTATGTGATTAAACCCAAACTGGATAAGTTTGAAAAAGTGTTTAAGGATAAGAAAAGAAAAAGTTAAGGAACAAGGCACAAGCGAAAATCCAATATCCAAAAAATAAGAAGAAACTTCAATCAGCAACTCAGAACTTAGAACTTTAGAACTGGATTTACTTCAACTTGACTCTTCGCAGTTCTAACCAGTTTAACGCATTTGGTTTAAACCCTTTTACCGTTGGTTGCACAAGATGAATCACCATGTCATACCACAACGGAACAATCGGTGCGTCGTTCATAAGCATTTGATCCATTTGCTGGTATAGTTTGTAACGGATAGAATCGTTTGGTTCTCTTGTTGATTGTTCATACAACGCATCATACGCTGCATTTTTATATCGGGTATAATTGGGTGGTGCAGGATTTTTTCCATAGAACACACTCAGGTAATTTTCTGCATCAGGATAATCAGCAATCCAGCTCGCACGAAAAAACAATGCTTCACTTTTTGATGTTTGCGTAAGCAATAAACTTTTCTGCACAGCTTCCACTTTTACATTCAACCCAATATCCTGCAACTGGCGGGCAATATAACTGCCAAGATCTGCATAGATAGGAATAGTGAGCAGTTTTATCTCCGGCACATCTTTCATAGAATTAAAACCAGCTTGCTGCAACAATGCTTTTGCTTTTTCAGGATCATACGAATAACCTTTTACAATGGTTGAATCAAAGCTGGGCAAACCTGTTGGCACAAAGCCACTTTCAGCAGCAGTACCAATGGAGTTACGCAGGTACAGCATCATTTTTCTTCGATCAAATCCATAATTGATCGCCTGCCGGATTGCTTTCAACCGCAATGGAGAATTCTTCACCAATGGATTCGTTGAATCAACCAGTATTCCGATGTATTCAATATTGAGATATGGATTTTTATTGAGCACAACTTTATCTTTCCATTCACTGCGCAACTCTCCTTTTTTATTCAGCACTTCATCTTTAAACGAAGCATCAATATCATTAATGAAATGAAGATTCCCTTGCCTGAATTCCATAAACTCACTCGCCTTATTGTCAAGAAAGCTCACTTTAACGCCGTCTACATAAGGTAAACGTTCACCTGCACTATCCTTTTCAAAATAGTTTTTATTTTTCACCAGTATCAATGCTTGTCCTTCTTCCCATGCTTTAAATTGAAATGGACCGGTGCCGCAAGGATTGCGTCTGAAATCAGGCCCGTATTTCTCCACCACTTCTTTTGGCACAATCGAACAATACACATTACTCAACACACCAAGTATCTGCACAAAAGGTCGTAATAACGTAATACGAAAGGTTGTGTCATCAACGGCAGTAAAACCTGATGCTGCATCAACCCTGTTATTGAATATCCAAGCACCGGGGCTGGCGGTGTTTTTATCCATCAGCCGTTGAAAACTATACACAACGTCTGATGCCGTCATCTTTCGTCCTTTGCCATTCGGGAATGCAGCGTGATCATGAAAGAACACATCATTCCGTAAATAAAAAGTGATCTGCAAACGATCATCACTGACCCCCCAGCTTTTTGCAAGTGAAGGAACAATATGCAGTTGATCATCTGTTTCAACAAGTGTATTGTATAGTTGGTGGGTTGCCCAAATAACTGACTGACTTTTGGCAAATGCTGGATCAAGCGAACTGATACCACTTACTTCATTGTATCGAAAAATATTCTGCTCATTCTTTTTGGCTTTACCACAGGAAAGGAGTATTGCCAGATGAATGATGAATAATGAGTAATGAGTAATACGATATTGCCTTAACTGGAGTAGACACCTCATCACTCCCATTAATATAATTTTCGCTTTCTGCATAAAGAATTACTGCTAAATTTAGGCTCAAATACAAATCCGGTGCAAAAAAAGAATTTACCAACCTTCCTTAGCTTATTCCTGATCCTCCTGTTTCAATCCGTACTTGTTCAATCGCAATCTTTTCATAACAATGAAAAACTTACGAGACAAGATACATTGCGTGGTTCAATAACTCCTGAACGTGTCTGGTGGGATGTGGTGAAATATGACTTAGCTGTAACACCAAATTTTAAGAATTTCACCATCAGTGGCAGCAATACTATCTCATTCAGACTTGTAAAGAGAAAAGGAAATCGCATGCAGATCGATTTGCAGGATCCGTTGATCATTGACAGTGCTGTATTAAATGGTGTGCCGGTGAGTTTTACCCGTGATGGGCATGCGTGGTATATTGAAATGCCAAAACGAAGAATGCCGAAACCGCTTACTGCTGATAAAGATCTGCATCAACTCTATCTTGTTTATCATGGTGTACCTAAGCCGGCTTTACGTGCGCCTTGGGATGGTGGTGTTGTTTGGAAAAAAGATAAGAACGGTAATCCATGGATCAACGTTGCTTGTCAGGGTTTAGGTGCAAGTGTATGGTGGCCCTGTAAAGATCACCAGAGCGATGAACCTGATAATGGCGTTAGCATCAGTATAACTGCTCCTGATACGTTGATGAATGTTTCTAATGGCAGATTGCAAAATGTAGTTGCTGATGGAAAAGGAAACAAAGTGTGGACATGGGTTGTAACTAACCCGATCAACCTGTATGATGTTACAATGAACGTGGGCAAGTATGTACATTTCGGTGATACACTGCAAGGGGAAAAGGGCAAACTCGATCTGGACTATTATGTGCTCGATTACAATCTTGAAAAAGCAAAAAAGCAATTTGAACAGGTGAAGCCAATGCTTCGTGCATTTGAATATTGGTTTGGTCCTTATCCTTTTTATGAGGACGGATACAAGCTGGTGGAAAGCAATCATCTTGGAATGGAACACCAAAGTGCAGTGGCTTACGGTAACGAATACCAAAATGGTTACAAAGGCACAGATCTTAGTGGTTCAGGCTGGGGATTGAAATTTGATTTCATCATCATTCATGAAAGTGGTCATGAGTGGTATGGCAACAACATCAGCAGCAAAGACATTGCCGATATGTGGGTGCATGAAGGTTTTACCAACTACAGCGAAACACTTTACACTGATTATATTTTTGGTACTGAAGCAGGCGATGCCTATGTGCAAGGTGTGCGGCGAAATATCAGGAACGATATTCCTATTGTTGGCAAATACAACGTGAACAAAGAGGGAAGCGGTGATATGTATCCGAAAGCTGCTAACATGATCCATATGGTGCGCCAGATCATTGACAATAAAAGCACATTCCGGATGTTGTTACGTGATATGAACGAAAAATATTATCACAAAACTGTTACAGGTGCAGAGATCGAAGATTTCATTTCGAAACGTACAGGATATAACCTCAGTAAAATGTTTGATCAATACCTGCGCACAACACAAGTACCAACGCTGGAATATTATCTCAATACTGAAAACAACAGCCAGGTGTTAAATTATCGCTGGGCAAATTGTGTAAAAGGCTTTAACATGCCCATCCGCTTACCCGGCAACAGCAATGGCAAATATGGCCAATTACTGGCTACAGAAAACTGGCAGAAATACCGCACCAACTTTAAAGCAGGTGAAGACATCAGCAAACTGATGGATAAGAACTTTTATGTGACTTATAAAAAGGTAAAATAATATCTTCGGCCACGTATGGGACAAATCAGGAAACAAGCCATTATCTCCAGCATTGTTATCTACATAGGCTTTTTTGTTGGTTTTATTAATACGTGGCTTTTTACAAAGAATGGAATTTTTAATCCGGATGAGTATGCGCTTACACGTTTGTTCTTTGATGTTGGACAGCTGATGTATGCTGTTGCAAGTCTTGGAACCATTTCAGTGATCTATAAATTTTTCCCTTACTATAAAGACAATCTTGCTCCAAAAGAAAATGACTTGGCAACGTGGGTTCTAATAACAGTACTTGCAGGTTTTGTTTTAGTTGTAATCGGAGGTCTTGTTTTTGAACCACTGATCGTACGTAAATTTTCCGGTCGCTCTCCATTGTTTGTTGATTATTACAAATGGGTATTCCCTTTTGGTTTGGGGCTTTTGTTGTTTACCATTCTTGAAACATTGAGCAACAATGCACGGAAAACCATTTACCCGGCTTTTCTCCGTGAAACAGGATTCAGGTTACTTACCACAATACTGATTGCGTTATACCTATTCAATCTTCTCGAATTTGATCTGTTTATCAAACTGTTTTCGTTTAGTTTTTTGATTACCGCTGTGTTGCTGGCAATTTCAATGAAAAAGAACGGACAGCTTCATTTTACATTTAATGTAAGCCGTGTAACAAAGAAGTTCAAAACTAAAATGCTGACACTTGCAGCGTTCGTTTTTTCCGGGCAGGTGATTTTTATTTTATCGCAGGTGATGGATAGCATTTTTATTGCCAGCTTAATGGGGCTGGTACCAACAGGCATCTATGCCCTATCATCCTACATTGCGAATCTTATACAGATACCACAACGCAGCATGATCTCGATTACTTTGCCTGCTTTATCTCAGGCATGGAAAGATAAAAATATGCAGGAGATCAACCGGATCTATCAGCGATCTTCCATTAACCTCTTAGTGGCTGCTCTCTTTATTTTTGGAGGAATATGGCTTAACATTGGAGATGCATTCCGTTTACTCGATATTCAATCACAATACAGCACGGGACTTGCTGTTATTTTTATTCTTGGTATATCGAGAATTATTGATGCAGGCACAGGTGTTAACTCGCAGATCATTATGACCTCTACACAATGGAAGTTTGAATTTCTTACAGGTGTCTTGTTATTGTCGATCAGTTTACCATTGAACTATGTACTGATCAAGAAGTTTGGTATTGAGGGAAGTGCCTACGCAAACCTGGTTGCATTTATTATTTACAACGCTGTTCGCTATACATTTTTATGGAAGCGATATAATCTGCAGCCATTCAGCTATAAAACAATTCTTGCTGTGTTGACAGGAATTGCCTCCTATTTTATCAGTTATTATTTGCTTAAGGAAATGACTGGCTGGATGGGAATTATTCTTCGCAGCAGTCTGTTTGCAGCAATATTTATTGCCGGCGTTTTTGCACTCAAGCTTACACCCGATGCTTTGCAGCTTGTAGATATTGTGAAGAACCGTTTCGGAAGAAAATAGTTTAACTGAACTTCTTCAATTCATTCAATGTTACTCTGCCTTCATAAATGGCTTTGCCAACAATAGCACCATTACAACCGATCTCAGCTAATTCATCCAGATCTTTCATTGAGCTTACGCCGCCGCTGGCAATGAAATGCAGATGAGGAAATTTTTGAATGATATTTTTGTAGAGTTCAGTTGATGGCCCTTCGAGTCGGCCATCTTTACTTACATCGGTGCAGAAGATCTGCTGCACACCATGATTGATATATTTTTCAATGAAATCGTAGATCCAGATATCCGTTGTTTCCAGCCAACCGCCTACAGCAATTTTTTCATTCTTTACATCAGCACCTAATAAAAATTTCTCTGCGCCAAATTGTTGCAACCAGCTTACAAACTTCGTTTCATCTTTCACAGCAATACTTCCAACTGTTGCCAATGCCGCACCAGAATTGAGAACTATCTTTACATCTTCTTCCTGTTTAATACCACCACCAAAATCAATAATGAGTGAAGTTTTAGAAGTAATTGTTTCCAATACTTTCCAATTCTTAACGGCGCCTGCTTTTGCGCCATCGAGATCAACCAAATGTAAACGTTGTAATCCTGCACCTTCAAATTCCTTTGCAACTTCTAAAGGATGTTCGTTGTAAATTTTCTTTTGTGAATAGTCTCCTTCTGTTAATCGCACACATTTCCCGTCAATAATGTCAATGGCTGGTATAATCTGCATACTATTTTTCTATAAAATTTTTTAAGATCTGGTCGCCAACTTTAGCACTCTTCTCAGTGTGAAACTGCACACCATAAAAATTATCTTTCTGCACAGCCCCCGCATACTCCAATCCGTAGTTAGATGTTGCTATGCAATACGGATTCATTTCTGCGTAATAACTATGTACGTAGTAGATATAACTATGTTCCGGCACATCTTTGAACAGATCGGTTTTCAGATTATAAATGTCATTCCATCCAACCTGCGGCACTTTAATAGGAATGTCAGGGCTGATCTCTTCACTCTTGAACAGTTTCACCTTTGCCGGAATAATTCCCAAACATGCTGTATCACTTTCCTCCGAATGTTCAAACAGCAACTGCATACCCACACAAATACCGAGCACAGGTTGCTTCAGTTGTTTAATAACAGCATCCAACCCTTTCTCTTTCAAACTATCCATAGCACTTCGTGCAGCACCCACACCCGGGAAGATCACTTTATCAGCAGCAAACAATTCATCCTGATCATCCGTCACTTTTGCATCAACGCCTAATCGTTCCAATGCAAACAGCACCGACTGAATATTTCCTGCGTTGTATTTTACAATTGCCAAATTCATAGTAACTTTCTTTTATCATTTAAGCGACAATAGCTCATCCGGTAGAGTGCGAGTTTCCCAAACTCGAGGTGGCGGGTTCGAGTCCCGTTTGTCGCTCAACTTAACACTCCGGACAGAAACTTTTTTGTTGTTCCTGCCACATCAACCTTTCCTTCCAAAGCCTTGATATATGCTGTACCAATAATTGCTCCATTAGCATTTGCACAGGCAGTTTCAAAAGTCTGTTTGTCTTTAATACCAAATCCCACCAACACAGGGTTCTTCAACTGCATTGCCTTTAACTTTTGCAGATAAGCATTTACATCAGTCATGTTCTTATCACTACCTGTTGTAGATGAAGATGAAACGGCATATAAAAAACCTGTACTTAAACTATCTAATCGTTTAATTCGCTCATCACTTGTTTCAGGAGTAACTAAGAAAATAAAATCCAGACCATTGGCTTTGATGACAGCACCATACTCCGTTTCAAATTCATATTCCGGAAGATCAGGCAAGATCAATCCATCCACACCAACAGCCGCCGCATCTTTACAAAAACGTTCAAAGCCATACTGCAACACAGGATTCATATAACCCATTAAAATGATCGGTACAGTAATTTCTTTCCGTGCATCTTTCAGTTGCGCAAACAACGTTTCAATGGTCATGCCATTTGCTAATGCAATGGTACTGCTATGTTGAATCACAGGACCGTCAGCTAATGGATCACTGTACGGCATACCCAATTCAATGAGATCTGCACCATTTTCTTGCAGCGCTTTCATTACTTCAACGGTACTGTTCAACTGCGGATAGCCTGCTGTACAATATACATTCAGTAAATTTTTGCTTTTGCGTTCAAACAAATCCTTTATTCTGCTCATAAATTCTAACTTCTATGTTCTTGATTCTATACTCTTCCTTCCATTGCCTTCATATACGTCGCCAGATCCTTATCCCCTCTTCCACTCAAACAAATGATCACCTGGTCGTCTTCTTTAAACTTATAATTATGCAACACTGCAAACGCATGCGCTGTTTCCAACGCCGGAATAATCCCTTCCAACTTACTCACTTCAAATGCAGCAGCCAACGCTTCTTCATCTGTTGCACTTAAAAATATACCACGTCCACTTTCAAACAAATTCGCATGCATTGGACCAATACCCGGGTAATCCAAACCGGCCGAAATACTATGCGGCTCCACCACCTGTCCATCTGCTGTTTGCATCAACAAACTTTTACTGCCATGCAACACACCGGGTTTACCAAGTTGTGTTGTTGCAGCACTCATGCCACTGTTTACACCATGGCCTGCTGCTTCAACGGCGATCAACTTCACACTCAACTCATCTAAGAAATGATAGAACGCACCGGCTGCATTACTGCCACCACCCACACATGCCATTACATGCGTTGGCAAATCGTTGCCTGTATGTTCCTTCAACTGCCAACGCATTTCTTCGCTGATCACACTTTGAAATTTCGCTACCATATCAGGATAAGGATGCGGACCTACCACACTGCCAATGATGTAATGCGTATCGTTAGGATTATTGATCCAGTCACGAATGGCTTCATTCGTTGCATCTTTTAATGTTTTACTGCCGCTTGTTGCAGGCACCACTGTTGCACCCAACATTTTCATACGAGCCACATTAGGCGCCTGGCGTTCAATATCTTTTTCGCCCATGTACACAATACACTCCACGCCCTTCAACGCACACACTGTTGCAGTTGCCACACCATGTTGTCCTGCACCAGTTTCTGCAATGATGCGTTTTTTACCGAGACGTTCAGCCAGCAAAATTTGTCCCACCGTGTTATTGATCTTATGTGCTCCGGTATGACAAAGATCTTCCCGCTTCAGCCAGATATTTGTGTTGAATTGTTTGCTCAACCGCTTTGCATAAAATAACGGTGTAGGACGACCGACATAATCTTTCAGCAACCCCCTGAACTCTTTTTGAAAAGCAGCATCGCTCATAATATCGAGGTATCGGCTCTGCAATTCCTCCACATTCCGATGCAGCATTTCAGGAATATATGCTCCACCGAATTTTCCGTAATAACCTTGCGAAGAAGGTTTTTGATATGTTGTTTCCATATATATTTCTTTATGTAGTCAACTACTTTGCTACTATTTAACTTTTGTTGCGTCGCACACTTGTACGAATTGTAATTCTAGTCATCTTTATAGAATCTGTCTACATTTATCACTGCCAGGTTCAAGTACAAACATTCCCTTAGTTGTGCCAATCCATATCCGTTTATATTTATCAATAAAACAGAAATCATGATCTAATCCTTTCAGCCCTTCAATTTTTTTAGGCTCAAATTTTGAATTTATCCTAGTTAGAACTGCATCTTCATAATTTCCTTTACTCTCACTCCCTAAAATGTAAAAATTAGAGTTCACATATAACAGCGATTGTAGCCATTTTACATCTTCGATTCTTGTAACCAAAGAAATCTTTAATGTTTTCAAGTCAACTTTAACCATTGCCCCTGAATTTGTCACCTGAAAGACAGTAGTACTATCCAAATGCAAAGACAATCTTGTAGATTCGACAGGGTTAATATACTTTCTATACTTCTTGCTTTTAACATTGAACAAGCAAATTGTATCTCTCGTTATTTTGCTATAAGTATCCCCTACAGCATAAACATCGAATCCTCCATTGTATTCTTCGAAGTTTGTTCTTTTTTTCCAGCTAAAACTTGTTTCAACATTTGTATTCCTATGTTCCCACAAATTTCCCCGATCATCAACAATCCAAAGCCTACCTCCAATTTCAATAAACTCCATTGCAAAAAACAAACCTGTATTTAACTCGATTTGTTTCCATGTCTTACCAATATCATCGGAATAAAAAAGTCTGGAATAACTTCTCTCGTGTATTCCGATCCAACTATCAATACCCCAAATACGTGTACCATCCAAGCCCAACTTTTTCATTAATTGACGTTGGGTCGTCTTCCACGTTTTCCCGCCATCATTTGACACAATTATTGACATATCATAAGTTGATGCAACAATTGTATCCTTACCAATCACAACCAAATCAAGAATAGATGGCGATTGGGCTTTTGCTAACAAAGTAAAAAGGCTAAATAAAATAATTACTACAACTCTCATTGATCAAAAAATCATTTCAAAACATTCAATTTTTCTGCGTCTCCGTGCCTCTGTCTTAACCTCATCCTCTCAACTCACCCACAAACTTCTTCACCAGTTCCATATCCTTCATGCCGGGCATTGTTTCAAACTTGCTGTTCATATCCAATGCAAACAGATCCTTTGCTACTTCTTCTTTTGCAAACTCTTTGATGGCTGCTGCATCGGTTGGCTCAATGCCTCCACTTAAGAAAAATGGTTTACCGATGTTCAAGCCTTTGAGCATATTCCAGTTAAACTTTTTTCCCGTGCCGCCGTAACCTGCACCCATCGTATCAAACATATACATATCCACCGCTTCCACATAATCTTTGATCTTCCAGGGAATATTATCATCATCAGTAATACGGAATGCTTTGATCACAGAAATATAATCCGATACCTTTTCACAGAACTTCGGTGTTTCATCACCATGCAACTGTACCATGTCCAACCCAAAATTCTCTACATGGTTAATGATCTCATCATACGACGCATTTACAAACACACCCACCTTGTAAACTTTCAGCTTCGCCCGTTTCACCTGCACACCGTTTAAATGCTTCAACACAAACCTTGGTGATTTGTGGTAAAAGATCATTCCGGCAAACTCAACACCCATTTCTCCTAATTGGTGCATCTGTTGCAAATCGGTCATGCCGCAAACTTTAATTCTCATACGCTTTGCCTTAATTGGTTGGTTGTAAGCAAACGCAATCGTTATTCATCCCAACAATCCTGTCATCTCACAAATCACAGTTCAGACTATTTCATCCCTAACTTAAACTGCAACACTAAACTCATATCTTTTTCACCGGGTGCTTTCTCCACTTTGCTGTTAACATCCACACCATAAAAATCAGGATGCTTAAATGCTTTGATGCGTTTAACATCTTCAATACCAATACCACCACTCAGGAAAAACGGTTTTTCAATTTTACTTTTTGCAATAACATCCCATTCGAATTGTTTCCCTGTGCCACCTTTCTGATTACCGCTCTTTGTATCAAACAAATAATAGTCACATGCTTCATCATAAGGCGCTACCAACCCATCAATATCTTTCACCGATTCATCAATATGAAATACTTTGATCACTTCCACATCTTCATTGAGATCAGAGCAAAACTCAGGCGTTTCTTCACCATGCAGTTGCACCACATCCAAACCATAATCTTCAATTGCATCCAGGATATCGCTGTACGATGGATTCACAAACACCCCCACTTTCTTCATGTCGTAATCCGCTTTCTTGATCTCTTTCTTATCCAGCTTTCCTTCCACATAACGGGGAGAATTCTTGTCGAAAATAAATCCGACAAAATCAATATCTAATCCTTCTAACTGTTGTACCTGTTTCAATTGGGTAATACCGCAAACTTTAATATTCATGCTTCTGCTTTTTTTAATTGTTGGGTGAATTGTTCAAATGCTTTTCCGGGATTCTCTTCTTTCATAAAATTTTCACCGATCAAAAATCCCCTGAACCCGTTTGCTTTGAACAATAATATATTTTCAACGGAGCTGATTCCGCTCTCTGCTACTTTAATTTTATCCGCCGGAATTTGTTTGGCCATGCGTAAACTCCGTTCAATATCCACTTCAAATGTTTTAAGATTGCGGTTGTTGATACCAACAATTTCGGTTTCCTCACAAATATGTTCCAGTTCTTCTTCTGCATGCAGTTCCAGCAACACTTCCAGCCCAAGCGATTTAGCAAAGATCGCTAAACGTTTTACTTCTGCAGAGGTTAAACAGGCAGCGATGAGCAAAATCACATCAGCACCCATGGCCTTTGCTTCTGTGATTTGGTATTCATCAACAATGAAATCTTTTCTTAAGATAGGGATTTCGTTCACTCTTGCTTTCAGCAGATCGTTTGTACTGCCGCCAAAGAACTGTTCATCGGTTAACACACTCAAACAGGATGCACCGTTGTTTGTGTAAGCCGTTGTTACTTCCACCACATCAGCCTTGCCATTGATCACACCCTTGGATGGCGACTGACGTTTAAACTCTGCAATAATTCCTGTCTTTGTATCATCGAGCAGAAACTGTTTCAACGAAAGAACCGGTCTTGCATACAACGGTTGCTGCTGTAATTCAATTACACTCACTTTTGCTTTACGCTCCTCTACTTCAATTCGTTTCTGAACAATGATCTTATCTAAAATATTCATGCTTATTGTAATTCAATCAATTTTTTCAAACAGTTATTTGCCCGTCCACTTTCCAAACTTTCAACTGCCGCCGCAAATGCATCATCATAAGTTTTATATGCACCTGTGCAATACAAACCCATTGCTGCATTCGCCATTACCACTGCGTTCTGCGCCCATGTTCCTTCGCCGCTTAAGATCTTTGTAAAGATCTTTGCTGCTTCTTCAATGCTGTTGCCACCATGTATATCAGTTTGCTGTACCATGCGTTTGCCCAACTGTTCAGGAGTCATAATGAACTCACCTTTGTTGGTGATCACTTTTGTATCGTTGGTCAAGGATATTTCATCATATCCATCCAAACTATGAATGATGGTGAATGCTCCACCTGCTTGTTGCAATAAATAATTATACACTCTCGCCATCTCTAAACTAAACACGCCCACCAACTGATACGCCGGACTTGCAGGATTCACCATTGGCCCCAGCATATTAAAGAAGGTACGCATCCCGAGATTCTTACGGATAGGCCCAACTGTTTTTAATGCCGGGTGAAACATCGGCGCATGCATGAAACAAATATTTGCCTCTTCCACTTCACGTTTCAGCTGATCAACATTGTTCTTGAATTTATAACCCAGCTGTTCCATTACATTACTTGCACCACTGATGGTTGATGCACCATAGTTACCATGCTTCGCAACTTTTTGTCCTGCACCAGCCACAATAAAACAAGAGAGCGTTGAAATGTTGAAGGTGTTTTTTCCATCACCACCTGTGCCGACAATATCGAGTACTGCATGTCCATTCAAATCAACCGGCACACAAAGTTCAAGCAACGCATCACGGAAGCCTTGCAGCTCTTCGATAGTAATGCTGCGCATGAGATACACTGTCATGAAAGCTGTGATCTCATGTTCGTTGTAAATGCCCTTGCCAATGTTCAGCAGCACATCTTTCGCCTGTTGACGATCCAGGCTTTTATGTTCAAACAGTAACTGAAGTATCTTTTTCATTTTCAAATTTTCAAATTCACTCATTTTCAAATTAAGCCTTCAACCAATTACGAAGTATGGCCTCGCCTACCGGCGTCAATACACTTTCCGGATGAAACTGCACACCTTGCACATCATATGTTTTATGTTGCAAAGCCATGATCATTCCTGTTTCATCTTCGGCAGTTATTTCTAATTCAGCAGGGAAACCTTCTTTATTCACCACCCAACTGTGATAACGACCAACTTCAATTGTATCAGGAAGTCCATTCAACACGCCATTGGGTTTTGGATTCTTTGGATTTTGGATTTTAATAGGCGTTGCCACTCCATGAAATACAGTTGACAAATTCGTCAACGTTCCTCCAAATGCTTCACCAATTGCCTGGTGACCCAAACACACACCAAGAATAGATTTTGTTGCTGCATATTCCTTGATCAATGGCAACAACAAACCTGCTTCTTCAGGAATACCTGGACCAGGTGATAAAATAATCTTATCATACTCCTTCACTTTCTCTAATGGAATCTGGTCGTTACGATGCACATCAACTTTTATATGTGTGATCTTCTCAACCAAATGAACGAGGTTGTATGTAAAGCTGTCGTAATTATCGAATACTAAAATTTTCATTGTCGTCATGTTCATCAACTATTAACTAATACTTACTGCAAATTCAATCGCCTTCTTCAATGCTCCCAATTTATTATTCACTTCCTGTAGTTCACTTTCAGGTTTGCTTGCTGCCACTACACCTGCGCCGGCCTGATACACCAACGTATTTTGTCGGCTCATGAACGTACGGATCATGATGGCATGATTGCAACTTCCATCAAAACCCATAAAGCCGATACCGCCACCATAATAACTACGGGCTGTTGGTTCGTTTGCATCGATCAACTGCATGGCTTTGATTTTTGGCGCACCACTCAATGTACCTGCAGGAAATGTTTTGGCTAATAATTCAAATGGATTCGAGTTGGGACGAACCTTTGCCACCACTTCACTTACCAAATGAATCACATGACTGTAATATTGAACCTGCCTGTAATGTGCCACACTTACATCATCACACACACGACTCAGGTCATTTCTTGCAAGATCAACCAACATTACATGCTCAGCATTTTCTTTCGCATCTTTCAGCAAACGTTCCGCTTCCTGCTGATCAATTTCATCATCACCAGTACGTTTGAATGTACCGGCGATGGGATGAACAACAGCTTTACCATTATTAATGATGATCTGTGATTCCGGTGATGAACCCATCAACTTATAATCGCCGTAATCAAAAAAGAATAAATAAGGAGAAGGGTTGATACTGCGTAAAGCACGGTACACATTAAACTCATCGCCACTGAACGACTGCTGGAATCGTCTGCTCAATACGATCTGGAACACATCGCCTCTGTGACAACTTGCAATGCCTTTCTTCACCATCTCCACATATTCCTCATTGGTTACATTCGAACTTTCTTCACCTTTTACTGCAAACGGATAAACAGGCACATCTTTGCTGCGGATCAAACTTTCTACAACTGCCACATCACTTTCAATCCCTGCTATTTTATTTTCGCAAATGAACAATTCATCTTTATGATGATTGATAGCAATCAGGTATTGATACAAACGGTAACGCATTAACGGAATAGCAGCGGGATCTTTTCGTTCTGCATTCAGTTTGATGGTATCGAAGAATTGAACTGCATCGTATGTTGTGTAACCATAAAGACCTTGTGCAAATTTTGCTTCTTTGCAATCGCCGCTTGCTTCAAACCGATTCATGAAATCGAACAACTGCTGCGGCACTTCTGTTGGCTGTTTAATAGCAATACGTTCAGGTTTTTGTCCGGGCAATTTAAATTCAATGCTTGTTGTGGAGCTGATCTCCATCCCTGCAATGGCATTGATACCAATAAACGACCAACTGTTTTCGGCTGCATGATGATCTGTACTTTCGAGCAGGATGGTATCCCGGAACCGATCCCTCAGCCTGAGATAAATGCCAACTGGTGTAAACACATCTGCCAGCATTTTTTTGCAAGTCGTTTCTATCTTAATTTTCTTCATGATCCGTTTAATTCATTTCAGTTTCAGCAAATAAAAAACCCCGAAAAACTTCGGGGTCTGAATATGATTGGAACAATCACAGTAATAGCATTACAGACCCCTTAGAGTTGTATGCCACCACCACTGATTATTTACAATTGCATTGTTCATTGAGTTGCAAAGATGTTGTATGAAGGTTAAATAATCAAATTTTTTTTCAAAGAGGCATTAGATGCAACAAATTATACTAATGGTTGTTTACTTTTGAATAAACGGAGTATTTGAAAACCCCGCAATATCAATCAGTAAAAATTTGTCGTATGAAAAAAATCCTTCTCGCAACTTTGTCTTTTTGCCTTGTTCTGGCGATCTCTTCGTTTGCAGTAAAACAAAATAATCCTGATGCTATAGTTGGCAGCTGGAAAAATGGTGAAGGTACTGGCATTATTCAAATTTATAAAAACGCCGACAAGTACCAGGGAAAGATCACCTGGTTGAAAGAGCCCAACGACCCTAAAACCGGTAAGCCAAAAACAGATATCAATCACCCTGACGAAAAGAATCATTCACGATCTGTTTTGGGCTTGGTAAATATGTGGGGCTTTAAATACACTGATAAAAACGAATGGACCGGCGGAAAAATCTATGACCCTAAGAACGGTAAAACCTATTCCTGCAAAATAACCATGGAAAATAACAACTCCATTAAAGTGCGTGGCTTCATTGGCGTTTCACTTATTGGAAGAACTGATACATGGACGAGGCAATAAAATAAGTTCTGAGTTCTTCAGCTCTAAGTTTGCGGTTTGAATATTTAAACGGTTTTCTGGATTTTGGAATTTGGGTTTTGGATTTTCTTGCTTTTAATATTACAACCACACAACTTTATCGGGTTGTTCTAAAGCATATCGCTTGATGATGTTTCTTACAAAATCATATTCCGGGTATTCCTGCAATTGATTACGCAGTTCATCTTTTGCACTGAAATCAAATTCTGGTGCCACATATCCCATTCCATAAAAACGACCGCCTTCCATTAAAATACAACTGTCTTTTTCATTAAAATAAGATCGCTCCCGTATTGCAAAACTTGGTAATTCCTGCTTTAGTTGATCCACAGCTTTTTGCACCCTTTCATTGTAAGCAGCTGCCGGTTCGGTTCCATTGCAAGCCCCTTTGCATCCTTCAGCACTGCAAACACGATCATTCGATGTATCAATAAAACAAAGCTTGTTGCACAATTCAAACTCCTTGATAAGTCTCTTTAATTCTGTTACACCTTCGTACCTGCTGTAAAACAAATGCACAGCCGGGAGATGTTTATGTTTCCGGTCAACCGCCAACCGCATGTAACCATTTCCATCTTCATACAAGTACAAACCATAACTTGCTTCGTACCCTTTAATAGCACGGTTATACTTTGGCCACAGTCGTTTGATCTCGATCGTTTCCAACACCGAGGCCATCAACTCAGTGCCACATTGTTGATAAGAGATGCGATGGATGTTTCGTTGAAATTCCTGTTTTTGACGGGAAGGTTTGTTATTGGAAAAATGACTGGTAACACGCTTCTTTAACTGCAGGGCCTTACCCACATAAACGATCTTATCTTTTGCATCATGAAAATAATACACACCAGGTGTGAGTGGTAATTGATCAATATCTTCTTTATTGAGATGTAGCGGCAGATATTGTTCTTTCGATTGCTTCCCGATCATTGTCTGCAAATGATTATTCACATCATTCTTGCGCAACAGTTCCAGTAATTGAACAGTTGCTTTTGCATCACCCGCTGCCCTGTGACGGTTGTACAATGGAATTTCAAAATGCCTGCAAAGATTGCCTAAGCTGTACGATGCAAGTTTTGGAAAGATCTTTCTTGCATAACGAACAGTACATAATTTTTTACAGTTCAGATTGTAGCCAAGCGATTGTAATTGGTGATTAACAAACGAGTAATCGAAGTTGACGTTATGCGCCACAAACACTTTTCCTTGGAATAGCTCCATCAGACGTGGGGCAATTTCTTCAAACGAAGGTGCCAGCTGCACCATATCATCTGTGATACCTGTTAACGATTGTACAAAACGGGGAATTGGTTGATGCGGATTGACCAGCGTTTCAAAACTATCTACAATATGCTGGCCATCATGGATATAAACTGCTATTTCAGTAATACCGTTTGAAGCCGCATACCCTCCAGTTGTCTCAATATCTGTTATTGCGTAAAGCATAGTCACGTAGATATACGTATCGGCAATTTAAAATAAAAACAACAGATTTTTTGCCGACTGCTCAAACTAAAGTAAATTCGTATAAGATTTACCTCTACCACTCCTGTAAGAACTCAACAGTACGATTAGAATTCCGTATTTCCTGTGAAGTAATTTGTAACCTTTTAAACGTAAAAGTTATGGCATCAAATTCATCACAAATGAGTGACACAGTGAAAACTACAATTTTTGTAATTGTATTTTTCGCAGCGATTGCATTGATTACCTTATTAATGTTCGGTTAATCAATTGCCTATGATAAGAAATTTACTCAATTGCTGTTCGTAAGAACAGCTAAGTACCTTTTTCACCTTTTTTTAAAGCTCCAGTAATGGAGCTTTTTCATTTCTATCCCCTTCTCAACCAGAGGATTCCTTCGGCCAATCAGCCTCGCTTTCCTTAACTTTGCCCACCAAAAAAGATACATCCTGCATGGAACTGAGCAAGAATTTTGAACATAAGGCATCCGAAGAAAAGTGGTACAGCTACTGGAACGAACAGAAGTATTTCAACAGCACTCCTGACGATCGTGAACCTTATACGGTCGTGATCCCTCCGCCCAATGTGACAGGCGTGTTGCACATGGGCCATTGCCTCAACAATACCATCCAGGATGTGCTTGTTCGTCGTGCCCGTATGCAGGGTAAAAATGCCTGTTGGGTGCCGGGTACCGACCATGCTTCCATTGCAACCGAAGCAAAAGTGGTGCAGATGCTCCGTGAAAAAGGGATTCAGAAAGCTTCCATCAGCAGGGATGAATTTCTCGGCTATGCCTGGGAATGGAAAGAAAAATACGGCGGCATCATTTTACAGCAGTTAAAGAAAATGGGTTGCAGTTTAGATTGGGAACGTACCAGTTTTACAATGGATCCCGATTACTACCAATCTGTGATCAATGTGTTTGTTGATCTGTATAATAAAGGGTTTCTCTACCGTGGCAAGCGCATGATCAACTGGGATGTGAAAGCAAAAACTGCTTTGAGTGATGAAGAAGTGATCCGGAAAGAGACCAATCAGAAACTTTATCATCTTCAATATAAAATTGAAGGAACCGATGAACATATCATCATTGCCACTGTTCGACCTGAAACCATCATGGGAGACACAGCGATTTGTGTGCATCCAAAAGACGAGCGCTACAAACACCTGCATGGCAAGTTTGCCTTTGTTCCGCTTATCAACCGCCGCATACCCATCATTACTGATGAATATGTAACAATGGATTTTGGTACAGGTGCATTGAAAGTTACGCCTGCGCATGATATGAACGATTACCAGTTGGGTCAAAAGCACAACCTGGAAGTAGTTGATATTTTCAATGAAGATGGAACATTGAATGATGATGCACAGATATTAATTGGCGAAGACCGTTTTGAAGCAAGAAAAAAGATCGTTGTTGAACTTGAAGAAAAAGGTCACCTCATTAAAACAGAAGATTATACCAGTGAAGTTGGATATAGCGAACGCACCGATGCAGTTGTTGAACCACGTTTGAGTTTGCAATGGTGGGTAGATATGAAAAAGATCTCCGGCCCTGCACTGGATGTGGTGATGAATGATGATATAAAATTCTACCCCGCCAAATTCAAGAATCTCTATCGTCATTGGATGGAGAATATTAAGGATTGGTGTATCAGTCGTCAGCTTTGGTGGGGACATCGTATCCCTGCTTGGTATGATGCTGATGGAAATTATGTTGTTGCGGCTACACACGAAGATGCGCTGCAACAATATCAAACAAAATTTGGTAAAGCTCCTGTTGGCAATACACTTTCACAAGATGAAGATTGCCTCGATACCTGGTTCTCTTCCTGGCTCTGGCCTTTTGAAGTGTTTAAAGGTTACAGCAATCCCGGCAATGCAGATGTGCAGTATTATTATCCAACCAATACCTTGGTCACTGCTCCCGAAATTATCTTTTTCTGGGTGGCCCGTATGATCATGGCTGGCATGGAATACCAAAAAGAAATTCCATTTAAAGAAGTTTACTTCACAGGTATTGTGCGAGATAAGCAAGGACGTAAGATGAGTAAGAGCCTCGGCAATTCTCCTGATTTGCTTGAGTTGATCGACAAATATGGTGCAGATGCCTGTCGCTTCGGCATCCTCATCTCCTCTCCGGCAGGTAACGATCTGTTATGGGACGAAAGCAGCAATGAACAAGGCCGCAACTTCAACAACAAATTATGGAATGCATTGAAGCTGGTGAAGATGTGGGAAGCAAGGACGACAGGCAACGGACAACAGACCACAGCTGAAAGTAATTTTGCTGTTGAATGGTTTGATAACCGGTTAAATGAAGCGAAAGCTGAGATCGATCAGTTGTTCAAAGAATTCCGTTTGAGTGAAGCATTGAAAACGATCTACTCACTAATCTGGGATGATTTCTGCAGTTGGTACTTGGAATGGGTGAAGCCTGGTTTTGAACAACCGATCGACGCTGCAGTATATAACAAAACAGTTGATTTCTTTGAAGAGCTGATGCAGTTGCTTCATCCGTTTATGCCGTTTATTTCAGAAGAAATTTACCACGCATTAAAAGAAAGAGCAGCAGGTGACGATATCACCATCAAACAAATTTCAGCAGCTGCAAAAGCAGATAAAGAGGTATTACAACTTGCTATTCAATTGAAAGAAGTGATCACTGCTTTGCGTGATATTCGGGTGAAGAACCAGATCAAACCAAAAGAAGCCATTAAACTTTCAATTGAAACAGATCAGCAACAGTTATACCGGGCAATTGAATCAATACTTGCAAAACAACTGAATGCTGAGAGTATATCATATGTATCTGCATCTGTAGCTGGTACTATTTCAGCAGTTATCCAAAAGGATAAATTTTACATTGCAACTGAACAGGCAATTGATACGTCTTCTCAAAAAGAACAGATGCTCAAAGACCTTGAGTACCTGAAAGGATTTCTTCTGTCTGTTGAAAAGAAACTCGGCAATGAACGCTTTGTGCAGAACGCTAAACCAGAAGTGGTAGATATTGAGAAGAAAAAGAAAGCCGATGCCGAAGCCAAGATCAAAGCAATAGAAGAAAGCCTTGCATCGTTATAACACAAATCAATAAGATTCATGTTGCTGAAAAGACCATTCCGTTTACTCTTGCCTCTGTTGGTGTTGCTTTTAAGTTTACAAACAAAGGCGCAGAACAAACCGAAGCCTAACACCTTAAAACCACCGCCACTTCAAACATTTTGGGGCAAAACAAAGGGTGGTGATCTTCCGCTTGAAATGGTTTTAACAACTATTGACTCGGCTGTGTGGGTAATCGACGATAAAAAAAACCGTTATCATGTGTCACGTTTTATTGTGGTGCATCGCAGCAAGGATAAATATGAAGATGAAAAAACAGGTGAAATAAAAAGCAAGTATAACTCTACTGCAACCAACGTTAGAAATTCCGGCTACTTATCGAAACTCTGGCAAAAAAATCTGTACGAGATCATTAAAAAGGAAGACGAGATCATTATCACGGATATTATTGTGAAAGACCGGTTTGGCTATTATTATACTGCACCCGAAATCAAAATAAAGGTGATGTAACTAATAACACAAAAAAGAAAAAGCCGATTGAAAACCCAATCGGCTTTTTCTTTTTACTTATACTCAACTAGAACAAATCCAACGGCAACACCAACTCAAACTGATGTGGGTTGCGATTCAATCCAAGATCATCTACACTTAACAAATAACTGTAACGCACACCAAACGAAAACGGCTGCACATTCCACAAGCGTGTATCAAAAAACAATTCTCCTCCCACAGATTCAAATGGAAACACATTCCCCGTTCGCAAACTTTTGATAGCCGTGTAATCATAAAATAGATTTGCCCTCACCCGCAGGAAATAGATCATCTGGCCAATTCCGAATTCAGGATAGGCAATAGGGAAATGATAGTTCGTGCTGAAGCGCCACATACGTGGATAGTTGAAAGCAGCATATCCTCTTGCAAAAGGAAAATTATTACTGAAAGCAGAACCACGAAGTGTATCACGTGCAAAGCCTGTTGCAAAAAAAGCAATACTGTGATTCCGGAATAAACCAGGAACATAAAATCCGATATTGCCTTGTAACTGATTACCTAGTTGCCCATCTGTAGTTCTTCTGTATCGCAACGATATAACATTTGCCCACTTGGGAAATATTTGTTGCCTCGCCTGCTGACTTTGTGTAACCCAGTTAAGGCTGGTGCTGATATAATTGAATTGCTGATCTTTAAGAATCTTCTTGGCAATACCTGTGAAGTTGAATTGTTCAGTATTGTAAGTGGCAGACAGCGTAAGATTCTTATACGTTGTTCCTCCCGTAAAGTTCAGCGGAATACTAAAACCTGCATTCAGATTTGTTTGGTTGAATGTGATTGTTGTATCCTCATTCAATGCAAAATTCCTGTTCCATGTTTGGGATGCACCAACTGATAATTGCGGATACCATCCACCATAGATCAAATCGGCCGACACCTGGTTAT
The DNA here is from genome assembly GCF_037892425.1 of Lacibacter sp. H375. NCBI lineage: Bacteria > Pseudomonadati > Bacteroidota > Chitinophagia > Chitinophagales > Chitinophagaceae > Lacibacter > Lacibacter aquaticus. The sequence continues at coordinate 3,593,678 of NZ_JBBKTT010000001.1, read as the reverse complement.
AACCCTCATTGCGGTTATACGTATATCCATATTCACCAACGAATGTGTTGAGAATATTCTGGCTATAGAATGTGATGCCGTAATCGGGATCATCTGCAAAAGGCCTCCAGCTATGAATGTTCAACAACCCTTTGCCTGAGCGATAACGAGTTACTTCACCAGCTAAAGGCTGTACATTTTTCAACAGGTCAGTAGCTGCAAATGTTTTACCGGATAAATACAGATCACTTAATGGAGTAGCTGATTTCTCCTCCACCAGTTTTGCTTCACTCAACTTTTGTTTCAGCAACATATTACCATCAGCAGTAAATGTGTTCCAGATAATTGTTTGCGATTTTGTATCAAGACTTGCCTGGTAATTTCCATTGGGTAAATCAGCTGCACGAAACAACTTTTTACTTTTTATATCATACAAATACAAAACATCTGTTCCTTTTTGAGAAGAAGTAAACAACACCGTATCACCTGCCACCTGCACATACGCCAATACTGCATTGCTGAACGGAAATAAAATCTCTTCCTGCTTCGATGAAAGATTTGTTTGCAACAATGTCATTTCCCCTTTTGTATTTCTCACAGCACTGATCACAGAAGAACCATCAGCAGTAAAACGGGGATAGGTATAAATGTATTGATTTGCGTTTGACAGATCAACAACTCCACTGTCATTCAATTGCAGTAATCTGAGATTTGTTTGTTGATCTGTTCCTGCATTCACGGCAACAACAGCAGTTGCATCGGGCGAAATATCTGGCTGGAATAATCTTGTTTTGCTGCTGATCTTTTTAACTTCATTGACTCTTGTGTCCCATACCTTGAGTACAGAATAAGTTTTCCATCCCCAACGGGCATCCGTATCGAAAGCCGTGTACACAACCCTCCCATCTCTGTAAGAATAATAACTATCATCGGCAATATCTTTCACTCTCAATTTTTCTTCCTGTCCATCTGTATGAATACGCACCCATCTCGGTATTTGCCTATAACCCGACTTCAACACCAAAACACTCCCATCATCCGTAATAAACGGATACTCATAATTCACCACACTGTTCTTTGTTGGCTTATTGATCGATTGAAGCGACTGAAACACCGACGATTCTTTTGTTTTCATTTCCTCTTTATACCAGTTGAATGCATCGTTCACAAACTGTTTGTAAGCAACGCCTGTATGCCGCTTCACTGCTTTTTGATATGGATAAAATAATCCTTTAAAATCCAGCGCATCGTTGTTCACTTTTGTCCACAGATCATTGCCATATTTTTCACGGCCATAACTTACCAGCAGATAACCGAGATCATAATGATTGGGAACAAAGTGACGATAAGAACCGTTGCGTAATTTCTCGTAAGAATAATTTTTATTCGCTAACCAAAGCGAGCGATAGGAATTAAAGAAAGAAGGCAATCGTCCACGCCCCTGTTTACTGTTCACTGTTTCCTGCCATACAGCATCACCTTCCCAAAACCAATCGGGCACAGCAAGATTCATAGCAACCGCTTGTCCTTCCTGACCAAAAAAGAAACCTGCAATTTTTGGAATGGTACGATTGAAGTTTGAAAACTGCTCAATATGCCTGAATTCATGTAAGGTTAAATACTGATGCCATGGAATACTGCCACTACCAAGATTCGACAGATCAGGCATCATATAAAATTCACTGCGCCACGGTGCCGGGCCAACATATGCATTTGAGGCCGTGGTTTGATTTTGCAGCACAACATTGAACTTTCGTAATTTATATCCAAGCGATGAAGCTGCTGAATCACGCACCAACTGATGTGATAACCAGGCCGCTTCTTTTGCTTGTTTCTCCAAACCTTTTGGAAAGATGATACGCACAGTATCGGTATTCAACTGGTAAAACTTCAGTGAAGGTGGATTACCTCCAAAGCGTTGCGCTTTTAACTGGCAAGTCAACAAAACAGAAAATACAATCGTTGCAATAAAAGATTTCCGATTCATACTTAAAAATAAATTGAACTGAGCAAATAAAATCATCTTCTGCAAGTATCTTTAAGCAATTTCACCGCCATGCTTCTGCTCGCCCTTTCCATTGCACCCGGTATTGCTATCAGTCTTTACATTTTTCTGAAAGACCGGTTTAACCGTGAGCCACATTTCAACCTGCTATTATGTTTTCTGCTCGGGTGCCTAAGCATTATCCCCGCAATCATTATTCAACTACTTACGGTAAAACCTGTAGAAAGGTTGATGGGTGGTGGAATTTTGTATACAGCCGTGTTTGCCTATATCATTGTTGGGCTGAGTGAAGAATGGAGCAAATACATTATGCTTCGGTCGTATGCTTATCCCAGGAAAAGTTTTGACGAACCTTTTGATGGCATTGTGTACAGCGTAATGATCGGGATGGGCTTTGCAACAGTAGAGAATATTTTGTATGTGCAGCAACATGGCTTAGGCACTGCAGTGGTGCGTATGTTTTTAAGTGTACCTGCACATGCAACATTTGCCGTTCTCATGGGGTATTTTGCAGGTAAGGCAAAGTTTAAACCGGAACGAAGAAAGTTTTACTTGTTCACCGGTATTTTCTGGGCTGCATTCTTTCATGGAACCTATGATTTCTTTTTATTCCTGCAGGGAAATCCCACTGTCAATAAATACCTGAGCGATGGTTTATTGTTTGTTGGAGCAGTTGGTTCCTTCATCTTTGCAGTATGGCTTTCAAAGAAAGCCATTAAAGAGCATCATAATCTTTCAAAGAATATGTTTCATCCCGATATTTAAAGAGCAACAACAAACTCAATTCAAGATATAAGGCAAATGAAGTTCAATTTCTCCGATCGTTTTCTTAACATCAGTATTACAATTGTATTATACTTACTCTACATCGTTAACTTGTTCAATGTTTACATCACACCCGGCTTTCCATATCGCAATGCACTTCTTGTTTATGCATTCTGGGCTTTCCCCATTATAAGCCTGTTCTTTTCCGCCCGTTACTTTATCAAATTAACAAGAGGAGAACCTGAAGCAAAACCATTTGTTGCTATTCATGTATCAGCACTCATTATCTTCTTCGGCTTCATTATTTACCTGCTCCCAAAAATGGAATAAGATTATTGGTTATGATGATCAACCAGCTTCTTCATCATATCAGATCCCACGACATCGGCTGAAGTGCCATAACCATTTACAAACACTCCTTTGTGTCCGTCTTTCGATTCAATGGCATATACAATTTCTTCGTCTGATGGATTGGTATCACCTTCAAACCGATAAATCTCTTTGATCTCAAATTCTTCGGGTTCAAGATTGAGATCGGGATTGAAACATTGCAAAGCATTTGTCTGCAAATTGAAATCAAGCGTAAATCCTCTTGCTTTTAAGTCGTTGATTGCTTCGGTTACAGTGTCGTAGTTGTACATAGATGTTTAATTTATAGTTGATAATTTGAAAATGATAATTATTCGCTGTTAAACGTCCTACGAGGGCACCTGACGTTGCATACATCGAACTTGTCTACACCATCACATGTGTCTGCTTCAACACGCCCATCACAAATACGCTCTGCACGTTACCGATGTTTTCGCTTTGACTCAGTTTGTTTACATGAAAGTTATAATAATCATCCATGTTTTCTGCCACCACCTTCAACATGAAATCAAACTCGCCTGAAATATTATAGCACTCGATCACTTCAGGCAGCTCGTTAATATGCTTAATAAATTTTGTGCCTGCATTTTTGCTGTGCTCTTTTAGCGATACATAACAGATCACCATCAACCCTTTCTTTACTTTTGCATGATCGATCAAAGCCGCATACTGTTTGATTACACCACTTCGTTCAAGCCACTTGATACGTTCGTGCACAGGCGTGGTACTCAGGTGTACTTTATCAGCGATCTCTTTCACCGTCATCCTTGCATTTTGTTGCAGGAGACGAAGAATGCTGAGGTCGGTTTTATCGAGTGTAACCGATTCTTTAGTCGTTTGTTCTGTTTTCGTCGCTTTTGCCATGGGTAATCAGGTTTTTATCCTTTTATATACCACCAAATTAGAATGATTTCCTGAATTTATTCACATTCGTATTATTTTATCCTGAAAAACTACCTTTGCCATCTAAAACATTACATATGTCAACGCTCACAAGAAACACAATTGACTTCGATCTGAAGTACAAAGTAAAAGATATCACATTGGCCGAATGGGGCCGCAAAGAAATTCGTTTGGCGGAAGCAGAAATGCCTGGCTTAATGAGTCTTCGTGAAGAATATGGCGCTTCTCAACCATTGAAAGGTGCACGTATTGCCGGTTGTTTGCACATGACCATTCAAACAGCTGTGTTGATTGAAACATTGATTGCATTAGGTGCTGAAGTAAAATGGAGCTCTTGCAACATCTTCTCTACACAAGATCAGGCTGCTGCTGCAATTGCTGCTGCAGGTATTGGTGTTTATGCATGGAAAGGTCAATCGCAAGAAGAAGCTGATTGGTGTATTGAACAAACATTGTTCTTTGGTTCACCTGATCGTCCGTTGAATATGATCCTTGATGATGGCGGTGATTTAACCAACATCGTATTAGATAACTATTCTGAACTCGTTGCCGGCATTAAAGGTTTGAGTGAAGAAACAACAACCGGCGTTCACCGTTTATATGAGCGTATGGCGAAAGGTACATTACCAATGCCTGCGATCAATGTTAACGACAGCGTTACAAAATCTAAGTTCGATAACAAATACGGTTGCCAGGAAAGTTTAGTTGATGCGATCCGTCGTGCAACTGATGTAATGATGGCTGGTAAGGTAGCAGTTGTTGGAGGTTATGGTGATGTGGGTAAAGGAAGTGCCATGAGTTTACGTGGTGCAGGTTGTCGTGTAATTGTTACTGAGATCGATCCTATTTGTGCATTGCAAGCTGCAATGGATGGCTTTGAAGTAAAGCGTATGATCGATGCAGTGAAGGAAGCGGATATTATCGTTACTGCTTCAGGTTGTCGTGATTTGATCACTGGTCAACACTTCAAATTGATGAAGGATAAAGCAATTGTTTGTAACATTGGACACTTTGATATTGAAATTGATGTTGCATGGTTGAACCAAAACTATGGCAATACAAAAGATACCATTAAACCACAGGTTGATCTTTATAACATCGATGGTAAAGATATCATCCTGTTAGCTGAAGGCCGTTTGGTAAACTTAGGTTGTGCAACAGGTCACCCATCATTCGTGATGAGTAACTCATTCAGCAACCAAACATTAGCGCAGATTGAATTGTGGCAGAACCACAGCAAGTACGAAAACAAAGTGTACGTTCTTCCAAAACATCTGGATGAAAAGGTTGCACGTTTACATCTTGCAAAAGTTGGTGCTACATTAGATGAATTAACTCCTGCACAAGCTGAGTACCTCGGTATTCCACAGAGTGGTCCGTTCAAATCTGAATTGTATCGTTATTAATAAAGAGCAAGAAGTTATTTGCTTCATGCAACAAACAAAACCCGTTTCAAATGAAACGGGTTTTGTTTTATAATCATTAAAACGGTCTGTTTTGTATTGCTATGCAATTTAATCGAATAAGCTGCCAAAATAGTTTACATTTACTAATATCGTTTTACAAGAGGCCATTTCGAATTACATGAATGGGAATCATATAAAACAGAAAAACATGCAAAGTAACAATATGCAGGACGACAACGGAGAATTGGAAAAAGGAAAACCACATGTAGTGGTTGAGATTATCGATTATGTCCCTAATGCTGTGGTAAGCAAAACGATCATCCGCAAAACAACGGGAAATGTTACGGCACTTTCCTTTGATCAGGGCGAAGAACAAGGTGAGAAAATTACCCCCTTCGATACTTTTGTTCAGATCATCGACGGGAAAGCTGAGATCACCATCGAAAACAATAAACATGAATTGCATTTAGGAACAGGGATTATTATTCCTGCTCACAAAATACATTACATCAACGCTTTTGAAAAATTCAAAATGATCTCAACAGTAATTAAAAGTGGTTATGAAAATGTTGCACCCGGCTTTTCAATGTAAAAGCTTCAATTGCCCAACTTATTACTGATTATAAACAATAATCCCTCGCTGATGAAAGATCAACGAGGGATTACTTTTATCAACCGGCGAAAATATAACCGCACCCATGTTCCTGTGCCCTGCCTAATGCCCATACGCCTGAAGGAACAGGTTGAATATTTGGCAGTATACCGGCGAGCCATTCCTTACGAATAGCTTCCACATCCATTTTCGCCATACCTGCTGCAACAGCAGAATAAACGGAAAATGCCGCCTGGCAGTAACAGAACATTACACCATCTTTTTGCAGATCATTAATACCCAACGGTACTGCACCAATACCAGGAATTACAAAATCATCCGGCTTTGGTTGCCAGAAAGGATTGCGTGTTGCCGCTTTACCTGTCTTTGGATCATTGGCTTTAAACAATTCACCAAGCTTATATTTTTCCCAGAGCTTATCTTCCATAGCATAGCCAATGGCTGTATGCCGCAGCACTACCACAACACTGCAATCTTTTGGAGCAGTGCCCGTAGCCTCGTTGGTCATCAGGAAAACTTTTGGCCATGCAAACGGATACACCTCGTGCGGTTGTGTAGCATCAAACACCATTCTGTGTTTTCCTTTGATCTGTTTAAACCATTCGTCGGGATTGCTTTCATCGGCTAAAACGTCATCATTTAGTAATGGTGCTGATTGAACTGCTTTTGGCAAAGAAGCCAAACTTAATGCAGCAGCACCTGCAGCAACGGCAGTCAAAAATTTCCTGCGTGCCGGTACATGTTTTTGCGTTTTCTCTTTCATTGCTTTTTTGTTTTTAGGTTTTGAAATAAAACGAGGGTAAGCACAGATGCTGCTGAATAAATAAATGACCCACAAAGCAGCTGTTAGAATTAATAGATTCGGATTGCAGGAAGTAAGTATTCCAAATTAATCATTTCATTTACGAAATGCAAGCACTGAAGCCAAAAAATCTGACAGTCAAATGGCGTTTAATAGGAAGTGGCCGTAACAAGTTTCTCATTATTTTTACCACGCAACAGCGAAGCATGAGATTATCAAAGGTTATTATTTGTTTTTACTTCATTTTCAGTGTACCCATTTGTTCCCGTTCTCAAACAAATGGAACTTCTTTTGCCGGCAAACAACAACAGGCTTTAGCCTTTTTGAAACAAACCAAGCTTACCAACAGTACCCAATGGGCCTCGGTGAATCAGCAATTGTTTTTACAAAACCTGGAACGAAATATTGAACATCCTGTTTTTCTGTATGCTGGCCGCAACACCAACTTCTGTGCGTTCGCTGCGGTGGGTTATGCATTAACACGACAGGATCCCCTGGGATATGTGCAATTCATGATCAATCTGTATAAAAATGGCAAAGCAGAATATGCCGGGGTAATGTACAAACCATCTGATGCAGTACGTAGACGGGTGGGATTGGTTTTATATGAAGGCGAACTGGATCGTAACGATGCTGATCAAATGTTGTTCTTTACGTTGGCCGATCATTTCAAAGGTTATATCAATCTTTTTCATCTTAACTATAAAGAAGGAAGAGAGCTTGGCTTGTGGGCAGCAACCAATCTTTCAAAATTTAATGACATGCTGCGTGTAACCATGAAAGCAGAAATACAATGTATTGGTTACGATCTCACAAGACTAAAGCTGAGAAAGCCAGTTGAATTCCTGCAGGAAAAATTAGAGATTGGCGATGTCTTTCTTTATCTCAATAACGCAGTTCTTCGCCGTAAGAATCATGCAAAAATAAAAAAACACATCCCTACACATTTTGTGATCCTGAAAAAACTTACTGAAGAAAATGGCATCGTCACAATGACTTACTGGGACGCAGGCTTTACCACACAACGACAAATTGAATTAAGCACTTTTAAACGTATACTCTATGGCGTTAGCTGGAGTGTAAAAAACAGGAAATGAGCAAGCACCTGCAACATATTATTTATTTCGCACTGTTCATCGTAACCACAACCTCCTGTTCTGTGTCACGACAGTTCCCTATAAATTATTACAATGAACATGAAAAAGATATTGTGGGGATAGAAGCTGTCTATAGCCATATTGCCCAAACAAAACTATTATCGCTTGGCTTTACAGATGAGGAATTCAGGCATGTATTAATTGAAATGAAAACTGACAGCATTCGTTATGTGTATGAATTTAATTTAAACGACCCATCACTCTACGACAGTTTATACAAATACGGATACGATACAACCGCAACTGCATATTTACTGCAGTATATGAAGAAAGCACATTGCACCTGGGTGAACAAACTCGACTATTATGTGGCTGGAGAGAAGCGTTTGCTTACGTTCATGTCTATTCGCAACAAATCGCTTCGTGCGCCTTTTGCTCCTGAAAAATATTTTATTCTTACGTTTTATAGCCAGCCGCAATACTACGATGAGAAGGGGATCTTACTCGACAGACGCAATCTGCGAAGAGCAAGGAAGGTAAACAACGAAATATTCTATCGCATTAACGAGAAAGTTTGTTATACTCTTTCTGCAAAATTCAGATAAAGCAAAGCGACCCCCAACTACTAATCCCCAATTCCTGATTCCTACATCTTCCTATCACCCCATTCCACCATTCATCAAAAGCAATGTTGCAGGGTTTTGTTTTCAGTATATTCGGTTTCCAAAACAATTTCTTTATGATGAAAAGAATAGGTATTTATTTGTTGTGCCTTTTATGTTACAACAGCATAACTGCACAAACCAGCTACAGCAACTTCGCCCAGCAAACCAACCGCATCAATGCATTGGTAAAAGCAAATCCACAATGGGTGAAAGTAAGATCGCTGACTAAAACAAACGGCGGCAAAGACATTTGGCAGATCACCATCGGCTCAGGTAACACAGAAACAAAACCTGCCATTGCAGTGATTGGTGGTGTGGAAGGAAATGCGCCATTAAGCACCGAACTCGCCATTGGTTTTGCAGAACAACTGATGCAAGGCATTGCAACCGACAGTATCAAGAACTTGCTCAACAAAACCACGTACTATATTTTTCCTAACATGAGTCCTGATGCAATGGAACAATACTTTTCATCGCTACGTTACGAACGCCAGGGCAATGCCACCTCTACAGATGACGACCGTGATGGAAACAATAATGAAGATGATTATGATGATCTTGATGGCAATGGCAAGATCACCTGGATGCGTATTGAATCACCTGTTGGTACACATCGTGTTCATCCGAATGACCCGAGAGTATTGATCAAAGCCGATGTTAGCAAAGGAGAAAAAGGAAACTATCTTGTTTTTGCTGAAGGAAAAGACAATGACAAAGACGGCAGCTTTAATGAAGATGGAGAAGGCGGCGTTTGGTTCAATAAGAATTTAACTTTCAAACATCCTTCTTTTTCACAAGGCTCCGGTGAATTTCCTGCAAGTGAAAAAGAAACAAGAGCATTGCTTGATGAGTTGTTTGATCGCTTTAATGTATATGCAGTGATCAGTTTCAGCAGCAATAATAATTTAAGTACGCCTTACTCTTTTAATGCACAGGCAGCAACGGCTCCTATTCTTGCTGGCTGGTTAATGCCCGATACAAAAGTGAACAGCATGGTAAGCGAACTTTATAACAAAACTGTTGGCTTGAAAGATGCGCCTGCATCATCAGTGAGCGGTGGTGATCTGTTATCATGGGGATATTATCACTATGGCCGTTTCAGTTTCAGCACACCGGGATGGTGGGTACCAAAAACAAAACCTGATACCGCTAAGAATGAAAAAGCATTCATTGTAGAAGATGCTTCCGCAAATTATCTCCGTTGGGCGTCGCAACAAAACGTCAGCAATGTGTTTACAGAATGGAAAACAATTCAGCATCCCGATTTCCCTAATCAGAAAGTAGAAGTTGGCGGTGTTGATCCGTTTGCTCAAAACACGCCCCCCTACTCACTTGTTTCTGATCTTGTAAAAAAGCATAGTGCATTTTTAATCAAACTCGCTGCGTCTCAACCGGAACTGGACATCATTAATGTGCAAACAGAAAAGCTGGCAAATGGATTAACAAGAGTTACCCTTGATGTGATCAACAAATCTGCATTGCCTTCTCATTCAAAATTGGGCGAGCGCAGTTACTGGGTAAAACGCATTAATGTAAAAGTGAACAACAGCAGCAGCCAATCGATAATCAGTGGAAAAAAGATTCAACTGTTGAATGCGTTGGAAGGTTACAGCTCCAAACAACTGAGCTGGCTGATCAAAGGTAGCGGCAAGATCACAATTGAAGCAGGCAGCCCAACAACAGGCACAAAAACAATTGAGGTTACGCTTTAATGTTCACGCTAAAAATTACAAAAATGAAATTTCAGATAAAACAATTCATCGTATCAACAGCTTTCAGCTTTACAGCATTGTTTGCGACTGCACAAACGGCTGACCAGGTATTTAAAGCATCTGGCTCACCGGCTAATCCAAAAGTTGCTATCAGTTGGAACCGTTATTACGATCATGCAGGCATTACAGATATCCTGAAAAAGATTGCAGCAGCGCACCCTGAGTTAGCAAAACTGCAATCGATCGGCAAATCATTTAAAGGCAGAGATATCTGGTGCCTTACCATTACTGATTTTAAAACAGGCAATACTGATCAGAAACCGGGCATGTATATCGATGGCAATATTCACTCAAACGAAGTTCAAGGTGCAGAGTTCTCGATGTACACCGCATGGTATTTAACAGAATCATTTAAAGACACTCGCTTCATTAAAGAGTTATTGGCCGATAAAGTTTTTTATATCGTTCCAACCATCAACCCTGATGGACGTGATAGTTATTTTCACGAACCCAATACAGGAAGTTCACCACGTTCGGGTGTATTGCCGGTTGATAATGATCGTGATGGTTTAGTTGATGAAGATGGTTACGATGACCTGGATGGTGATAATGAAGTATTGATCATGCGCCGCAAAAATCCAAATGGACGTTTACGTGTTGATCCGTCTGATCCACGCAGAATGATACAGGTTGGACCCGATGAAAAAGGTGAATATGAAATGCTTGGTCTTGAAGGAAAAGATAATGATGGTGATGGTGTGGTGAACGAAGACGGTTATACTTTTCAATACGATCCTAACCGTGATTGGGGCTGGGGATGGCAACCAAACTATATACAGAATGGTGCGTATAAATATCCCTTCTCATTACCCGAAACAAGAGCAGTGATGGACTTTGTAATGAAGCATCCGAATATTGCAGGAGCACAATCGTATCACAATGCAGGTGGTATGATCTTACGTGGCCCCGGTGATCCAACAGACCAGGTTACTTACAATCCGCAAGACATACAGGTGTATGATATTATTGCAAAGAAAGGTGAAGAGTTGATTCCCGGTTACCGTTATCTCGTTGTTCATAAAGACCTCTACCCTGCTTACGGTGGTGAACTCGATTGGTTCTATGGTGGCCGTGGCATCTACACTTATTCAAACGAATTATGGACGCCCTTTTTATTTTTTAATAAAGACGCAACCCGTAACCCGCAGGATAATACCAACTTCAACTTTGATACTTATCTTTTATTTAAAGATGCATTTGTTGATTGGCATGAATATGATCATCCGCAGTACGGTAAAATTGAAATTGGCGGCTTCAAGAAAAATTTCGGTCGTGCACACCCCGGCTTTTTATTAGAGAGTGACGCACATCGTAACATGGCTTTCACCATCTATCATGCATATCATACACCATTGTTGAAAGTTGATACAGTTACTGAAAAAGACTTAGGCAATGGATTGAAAGAAGTAACTGCTGTCATTTCAAACAGCCGTATTATGCCAACGCACAGCAGTCATGATCTGAAATACAAAATCGAACGTCCTGATTATATTTCCATCAGCGGTGTAAAAGCGATTGCGGGAATGATCGTTGAAAATGCTGATCTCAACATCACAACAGAACAAACAAGTAACCCGGAGAAAATTAAAGTGGAGAATATTCCGGGCTTATCAACTGTTACTGTTCGTTGGGTGGTGCAGGGCAGCGGAAAATATACCATCAGTGTTGACAGCAAGAAAGGTGGTGTAGCGAAGAAATAAAGTTTTTTAGTTCTAAAGTTCTGAGTGTAATAAACCCCGTCTGAATTCAGTCGGGGTTTATTAATTTTAGCAGACGGAGATACAATTCATGAAAACGATTTTTTCTTTTTTGTTGGCAGCTTTTTGTTTGTTGCAAACAAAGGCACAGGTATTAAAGACAGATGCCAATCTCTTAAAATTAAAAGCACCTGAAACATTCAAAGCAGAGTTCGTTACCAGCAAAGGCAACTTCACTGTTGAAGTATATCGAAGCTGGTCGCCGCTTGGCGCTGACCGTTTTTATCAACTCATCCGCAGTGGTTATTATAACAACACTGTGATCTTTCGGGTGGTGAAAGATTTTTTGGTGCAGTTTGGTGTTAGCGAAGACAAACAGAAGAATATATTCTGGCAAGGAAAAAATCTGAAAGACGAACCCGTGGTTGGCTCCAATACCGACAGTACCATTTGTTTTTCACGTGGCGCTCCCAACACCCGCAAAACCTCCATCTTCATCAACCTGCGAAATAATCTCACGTATGATACGTTAAATGCAGGTGGCGTGAAAGGTTTTGTACCTTTCGCAAAAGTGATTACTGGTATGGATGTGGTGCGACAATTCTTTTCAGGCTATGGCAATGATGCCATGAAACCGGCTGATACAATTTACTTTAAGGGCAATAAATGGTTTATCAACAAATTCCCGCAGATCGATATCATCAAAGAAGCCCGGATCATTAAAGACTGAATGTTTGTTTAATCGGCGAATTGAATTACTCAATGAGCAATAAACATTGAAAGCAGATCAGCAATAATCTGATTTTTTAACAGCTGTAAAAGGCAAGTTTTCCACAAAAAATCATTTGTGCATGAGTTTTGCTTTATAAAATGTCCCCATATCCGCATCGGTAAAACTGTGCACACACAACTTTTAAAAACTTACTGATGAAACTACAAGTCGTAAAAAACATTCAATTCACCCGTCTCATCAAGGCAGATGGACGCCTACGTGAATTTAACTTCAGAAAGCTTGGTGGCCTTCAAGAAGGCATGTTCAGCGTAGATGTGGCCGATGAACGTGGCAACAGGTTACTCTTTAAAATGCACAAAGAAGATAACAAGTGGAAAATACTGGAAAACCACGATCTGCCCGACTGGGTGACTTCCTCAACAGCGGTGTTGCACGAGAAGATCGAAGAAGTGATGAATGCACATCTTCCGCAACAGGAAGAGCACGAGCAACAATCGTAAAGAAAAGAGCTGTTCAGTATTACCTGAACAGCTCTTTCTTATTAAACCCTTCGTTAATCAGTATCAGTAGCCTTGATTTTGAACAAGATTGGGATTCACTTTTATTTCATTGAAAGGGATCGGGAATGTCCATGACCTTGATGTTGGTCCGATATTGCAGTTTGCTGCCCGTGAACCTCCGGCAACACCACATTCTGTACGCACAATTGTTTTGGTAGTTCTGCGCAAATCAAACCAGCGATGACCTTCGCCCAACAATTCAACCCTGCGTTGTAACAAGATAGCATCGAGCAATGCAGCGCCAACTTCCGCTCCAATTGCCACGCCACGATTTGTACGCAATGTATTGAGATCAGTTAATGCGCTAAGGTCATTGGTGCGTTGTTTCGCTTCAGCACGCATCAACAACAATTCTCCCGCACGGAAAACTTTAAAGCTGCGTATACCGGGATACTTCCAGCTGAGTGTACGTTGAATACCACCCGAACCAGCCTGGTTGAAACGGTTTACACCCGGGTCAACATAAGCACCGCCTTGGGCTTGTAAGATTGCACTCATGGCTGCTGTTACACGGTAGTTAGGGCTTGCTCCGCTGATAGCACCACCGGGACGTAAAGCATTATCAGAAGGGATTGCCCAATACACTTCACTTGACGGAGCAGCTTCACCTGCGGTGGCAAATGCAGAAATATAATTTGCTGCTGAGCCAACGGGTCTTAATCCCAATGCAATATTTGCATCGGCAATTACAGCATTCCATTCAGAAGCGTAATAATTTACCCGTGCACGCATAGCATAAACAACCACACTGTCTATATAGTTGCGTGAGCCATTGCCGGTAGTATTTCCGCCAGCACGAAAAGCGACCAATGCATCTCCCAGATCTTTCAGAATTGCATCATAGTTTTCTTTTACGGTGTTACGGGAAGGTAAATTAGCAAACGGCTTTTGAGGATCGAAAACAGTTACAAATGGTACACCTAACGCCGTTGAGTTACGACCAAAATCAACAGCGAAATAACGCATCAGGTCAAAATGCGCATGTGCACGAATTGCCAATGCCTGAGCTTTAATGCGTTTTGCCTCAGCTTCTGTTGAACCGGTTTCATATTTCTCAACAAACTTCAGCAGGTTATTAACTCTTGAAATAATTTCATAGGGTTGAATGAACGCTGCAGCAGCAACGCCATTATCAGAAGCATAACTCATTTCGCTCATAATATTCCAATTCCCTAAACTTTCTAATGCCTCAACAAAATCATCACCCATCAGTTCAGGTAACGCACTCCATGCACTGGCCGAACCGGAGGCTGCCGGGCTGCCATAATAGTTGTTACTCTGGAAACCATCGTACGCACCACGTAACGCACTGCGTACGTCATCAAACGTTTTTAGATCCGTTAATGAAGTATCAGGTATTGTGTCTAATGGTTTCTTACATGCCATGAATCCTGTGAGCAGCAGGGCAAGCATGATGTAAACCGGTTTTAGTGTCATCTTCATATCTTAAAAATTTCGTTCATTAAAAATTTAAATTCAAACCAAAGTTTACACTACGTAAGGATGGGTATTGCGCACCACTTACAGCAGCATTTGAATTAGCGTCGGAGTTAACGATTGTTGAAACTTCCGGATCCCATCCCTGGAACTTATGCCATGTGTAAAGATTCTGGCCCTGCACAAACAAACGCAGTCCCTGTATTTTCAGTTTTTCCGTTACACTTCTCGGTAATGAATAAGAAAGCATCACATTACGCAAGCGAAGGAAATCGCCTTTTTCTAAGAAACGTGTTGTTTGTCCTTGTGTAGCTTCATCAATCCGAGGGAAGTTTGTTTGCTGTCCCGGAGTTGTCCAGGCAGTTAAACCGCTGCGTGCAAAACCTGATGTGGTGTATGCATAATACTCAACATTGAAGCGGGCATTGTTGTACACGTAGTTGCCTTGTGAATAAACAAAGAAAGCAGAAAGCTCCAATCCTTTAAAGTTGAATGTATTTGTAAGACCTCCGTTATGAGGCGCATCACTTGTTCCTAAAACCGTAAGATCATTTGCATCATAATCTTCTGTGATAGTTTTACCGTCAGCCTTCAGATATTGCGAATTACCATTTGCAGGATTAACGCCTGCATATTGTACAAGATAAAAACTGTTCAATGGTTTGCCTACCTGCAATGCTTGGAAGCTCTTATACAATTGGAAGGTTTGATTATCTGGTAATGATTTAATAGTGTTCTTATTGTATGCATAGTTTGCATCAATTGTCCATTTAAAATCTTTTGCGTTAATAACTTTGAGCGAAAGATTTACTTCAATCCCCTGGTTCTCCATACTTCCATTGTTTGCGAGAATAGTACCGTTACCACCGCTTGTACCTGGTACAGTAGGTTGGAAATATAAACCTGTTGTTAAGCTGTTATAATACTCAACGGATGTTCTGATACGGCTTTTTAAGAATTCTATTTCAACACCAACGTTTGCTGTTCTTCTTTTTTCCCAGGTAAGTTCAGCATTTCCAAGACTGTTGATACTTAACGTACCCTGTCCGCCATAAGTGCCACGTCCGTACTGTTGTATATAAGGGAATTCACCAATACCATTTTGATTACCCACTGCGCCGAAACTTGCTCTTAACTTGAGGTAATTGATCGCATTTAAATTAAAGAATTTCTCTTCTGAAATGATCCAACCTGCACCCACTGAACCATACTGCGTCCAACGATTTGCAGGACTTAAACGTGATGAGCCATCTGTTCTTCCGGAAAGTGAAAGAAAGTATTTGTTGCGGAAAGAATAATCTGCTGTTCCAAAATAAGAAAGCAAAGAACTGTTTTCAGGAAAGCCGCCACCAACAACTGGAATATATCCATTGGCAGCAGTGCCTGTAACAAGACCAGCTTCATTATCAAACGGCAACAACAAACCATAACCGGTAAAATTGAAACTGCGTCCTTTGCGTCGGATGTATTCAGTATACAAAGAAGTAGTTAACTCGTGATCATCATTTTCACCAAATGTAGTTTTATATGTAAGACTATTGGTGATCGTTGTACGGAAACGACGGTCGAGGCTTCTTGCCAACGCACCTTCGCCTGCAAATGCACTTCCGAATGCTGCATTTTGCTGAGCCGATTGTGTACCATTCTTTGTAATACCAAATCCTTCGATTTGAGAATAATCACCACCCGCATTTAATCGATAGGTAAGATTTTTGATCCATGGAATATTGTATTCTACAAACACGTTACCTGTTGATTTTAATTGCCAGCTGTTATCTCCATTGACAACTAATTCTTCAACCGGGTTTAACCAGAACGGGAATTGTACCGAACCTGCATAAGTACCGTCGTCATTATAAACTTTCTCGTAAGGCAATGCCCAGATAACTGTATTCAAAGGCGAACCAATACTTTGATCACCTTCAAATGTTCCTCTGAATTTTGACCAGCCACCAGCTAAGTTCACGCCAAACTTGATATTACGTTCTGCGTGTGAAAGATTCAAACGTCCGTTGTAACGTTTTAACCCAGTGTTGATGGTTACACCTTCCTGGTCGAAATAATTGAATGAGGTATAGAATGTCGTTTTTTCATTACCTCCGCTTGCGCTGATCTGGTGCGACTGCATTTTACCATCACGAAAAACAGCATCGTTCCAATCTGTATTCACATTTCGGAACTCAGCAACTTCTGCAGGCGACCATCCCCATGGATTACCTGCAATGTTCATTTCAAAATCAAGTTTCTCCTGTGTGTTCATCAGTTTCAACTTGTTCTCTGGTAATGTTGAAACGCCAATTTGGCCATCGTAAGCAAACCGAACTTTTCCACTTCTGCCTTTCTTGGTAGTAACAACAATAACACCGTTTGCACCACGTGAACCATAGATTGCTGTTGATGCTGCATCTTTTAATACAGACACACTTTCAAAATCACCTTGGTTCATAGTGCTGAAATCACCGGCTCTTACTTCTATACCATCAACAATGTATAATGGATCAACAGAACCATTTACAGATGTGCGTCCACGAATGATCACATCTGCATTGCGACCAGGTTGACCTGAACCTGTTTTTACATTTAATCCCGGTGCCTGACCTTGCAGAATTTGATCGAATGATGCAATGGGTTGTGTGCGGATGTCGTCGATCACAACTGTTGACGCCGAACCAATGTTAGATCTTTTTGAACGTGTGCTGTAACCTGTTACCACCACTTCTTTTAATGCATTAAAAGTGGCTGTTACCGTTACATTCATCACTGCTGCGTCAACAGGTACTTCTCTACGTTCAAAAGAAGTACTAGTGAAAATTAAAACATCACCTTGTTTTGCTTTGATTGAAAAATTTCCTTGTGCGTCTGCAGTAGTAATGGTTTGCGTACCTTTTACCTGTACTGTAGCAAAAGGTTGTGGTTCTCCTGTTTGTGATGTGATCTTCCCCGTTACTGTTTGTGCCTGCACAAAGGCAACGGAGAACAGACCAATCACAAATGCAAAGAGAACCCTGAGGTTTTCTCTTGTCATGAATGATAAGGTTTTGATGTGATTAATAAATTGATTGATCCTCTCTTTGTTAAGATCAATTAAAAGTGTGCGAATAACGTACACTATGAATTAACTGACAACACATGTTTATGTGATGCTGCGTTTTAACTTGTTTGTTTTGAAGAGTGGTAAAAAAGTCGGGTTGAACGAAACCTCACTTGTACGTTTTTTACATAACCACTTTATTTTGCATGTGTTTTGTCATAATCATGTCACTGAACTTTACTTATTATTTTGTTCTAATGTTTGAAATGAACAAATTTTTTTTCTACTGAAGCACAGCTATATTGCATCCCCTTTTAAACAAGTTTAACTGAAGAAGAATGACAGAATTTTCATCAAAGATTGCAGGTTTGCTGAGCCTGCGAGTGCAGCAGGTCGAGGCTGTGATAGAATTATTGAACGAAGGAGCAACGATTCCTTTTATTGCCCGATACCGGAAAGATAAGACCGGCAACCTGGATGAGGTGGCTATTCAACAAATACAGGATCAGGCAAAATTCCTGAAAGAATTTACTGAACGTAAAACGTTTATAGAAAAAACAATTACCGAACAGGGAAAGATGACAGACGCTTTGCAAGCTAAGCTTGATAAAGCAACTACATTAAATGAACTGGAAGATATTTATCTCCCGTACAAACCCAAACGCAAAACAAAAGCACAAACGGCGAGAGAAAATGGTTTGGAACCATTGGCTTTGTTATTACTTGAGCAAAAAGATATTGCCGTTAATGAACAGGCAGCAACGTTCATCAATGAAAAAGTAGCAACGGCAGAAGATGCATTGCAAGGTGCAAGAGATATTATTTCCGAGATGGTGAATGAAGATGCGAATGTGCGTGCCAAACTCCGAAAGTTTTTTGAAGATGAAGCATTGGTGAAGAGCACCGTGATGAAAGACAAAGAAACAGAAGGTGTAAAATTCAAAGATTATTTTGATTTCAGTGAGCCTGTACATAAAATACCTTCACATCGTATCCTTGCGATTCTTCGTGGATTTACAGAAGGTGTTTTGAAAATGAGCATTGAACCTGAAGAAGAGTTGGCAATTGAATTGATCGATGCGCAATATGTAAAAGGCATGAGCGAAAGCACTACACACGTGAAGAAAGCGATCAAAGATGCTTATAAACGTTTACTGCAACCAAGTCTTGAAACAGAATTCCGTTCGCAGTTAAAACAAAAAGGCGATGAAGAAGCGATTACCGTATTTGCAGAAAATTTACGTCAGCTTTTGTTGAGCAGTCCGCTTGGCAGCAAACGAATTCTTGCACTTGATCCTGGTTACAGAACAGGTTGTAAAGTTGTGTGTTTAGATGAAAAAGGTGAACTCCAAACAACTGATCTCATCTTTATTCATGAGCCTGGCAAGCTTTATACCTCTGAAATGACCATCCGTCATTTGGTGAAAGCATTCCAGACAGAAGTATTTGCTATAGGTGATGGCACAGCAGGAAGAGAAACAGAACAATTCATTAAAAAATTAAATCTTGGCTTGCCTATCTTTTTGGTGAATGAAGATGGAGCATCTGTTTACAGTGCAAGTGAAGTTGCACGTGAAGAATTTCCAGATAAAGATGTAACGGTACGTGGTGCTGTAAGTATTGGTCGCAGGTTAATGGATCCGTTGGCTGAATTGGTAAAGATCGATCCGAAAAGTATTGGTGTTGGTCAATACCAGCACGATGTTAATCAAATGCGTTTAAAGGAACGACTTGATCAAACAGTAGTAAGTTGCGTGAACCAGGTGGGTGTAAACTTAAATACGGCCAGTAAACATTTGCTGAGTTATGTGAGTGGTATCAACAGCAGCATTGCAGAAAACATTGTGAAGTATAGAAATGAGATAGGTCGATTTACGTCACGTAAACAATTATTAAAAGTACCAAGGCTTGGCGATAAAGCATTTGAACAATGCGCAGGTTTCTTACGCATTAATGATGGCGAGAACGCATTGGATAAAAGCGCCGTGCATCCCGAAGCTTATCCTGTTGTTGAGCAAATGGCGAATGATCTGCAATTGAAAGTGGAAGAGCTAATCGGCAACGAAGCAACAATTAAACAGATCAATGCAAAAAAATATGTGAGCGAAACAATTGGTGAATTAACTATAACCGACATCCTGAAAGAATTGGTGAAACCGGGACTTGATCCACGAAGCGAAGCACAAGCATTTGAATATGCTAACATTTTTAAGATTGAAGATGTTACACCCGGAATGGTGATACCCGGTATGGTTACCAACCTCACACGCTTCGGTGCATTCGTTGATATTGGCGTGAAGCAGGATGGATTAGTTCATGTTTCTGAAATTTCACATGATTACATTACTGACCCCGCAGAAAAATTAAAACTGAATGATAAAGTGATGGTGAAAGTTGTGGAAGTTGATATTGCACGTAAGCGTATTGCACTTTCCATCAAACAAACAGAGGAAGCACCTGCCCGAAGTGCAAGGCCCAAGATACACGGCCCGGCAACAAGGTTCAAAAAAGAAGAAGACTTAACCAGCTTGAGTGTAAATGATGCATTGGCAGCGTTGAAGAACAAATTTAAGAAGTAGAAAAACGAAAGCCGGTAGTTACAAGTCGATAGTAAATATATCGGCAACTGTAATAATATTATCAGCTAGTCTATCATTCGCATCAATTATAATCATCTCCTCAGCGGTAAAATAAAAGGGCGCATTGCTAAGCAATGCGCCCTTCTCAGTCCGGCAGGTTATTACAAACGGAAACCGATCGTAAAACTCAGAACTCTATGCTTATTTTTTTCATCAACATTATTATCAGCACCTGATTGAAGTTTTGCTAAACCCAATCCATAATTCACTGAGAGCATTGCTTTCTCACCTTCAAAACCAATGGTTCCATTTAAACCATAATCGAAACGACGAAGGATTCCATAACCTGAGCCCTCTTCACCTTGTGTTGTAGGATCATCATCTGAAAATTCAATTTTATCAGTTCTGTTATACGCAATACCAATTACCTGATAATCCAGTTTTCTCTTGCCACCTATACCCACAGCGGCATAAGGACCTGCACCAACAAAGAATTTTGCATCACCACCTAATGGCGCTTTCAGAACTACGTTTACAGGAACTTCAATGTAATAAGGATTCACAACTGAACGGAAATAGCCATTCTGACCAGGTTCACCTGTTTGCAACTTTGAGCCTTTACCTGTAAACATCAATCCAGGTTGAATAGAAAGAATGTTTTTAATAAGTGAGATATCACCTTGCAGTCCCACATGAAAACTTGACAACGCCCTGTTTTCATCAACATCTCCATCCTCACTGATAGAGATATTCGCAAGGTTGTAACCGGCTTTAATAAATACTGAAGAATTTTGCGCTGACACACTGCTGATCGTTACAGCAAAAAAAGCAAGACAAAGAAGTTTGATTTTCATAAACATATTTTTTTGATGATTGCCAAACACCATGCCAAACTATTATTAAGGATTGTTATGGTGACGGATTAAATGCCTTTCTATTTAACGAGGTAATACAAAGGTTGGATGCATAGACCATCAAATGACAATGTGGTTTAATCTAAATAAAAAAAACTCCGGCAAATGCCGGAGCTTTTATATAATGGAGTAGAAGTACACATTAATCAACAGCATTATCAACATATGCTGATACCCAGCCTACCTGGCCGTTTTTGATCAAATAAAATTGTTTGGCTTCGTTCACCGATTTGAACTGGCGCATAATACGCAGCAGCAATGCACTACCGGCCATGAGTGAACGCTGATCGAACACTCCATGCACACGCTTTACTTCAGATGAAATAAGTTTTTTATCCCATTTGCCATTTGTGAGCTTGCTCATTAAATAGCTTTCAGAGAAGGAAGAATAATTTTCTGTAACACGTTTATGGAAACGCTCCACATCTTCATAAGTAACCGGTACTACAGGGTTATTATTTAATTCGGGATACAACAACGTTGCAGTTGCCCAGGCAATACCACCACTGAATGCAATATGATCGCTCACAGGATAGCTGCCACTCGTATTAACCGTATAGGCGATCTCTGTATTTTCGGCACCTGCTGCTACACGCAACAACTGGCGTGTGTAATTTTCATGCGACTTATCATCGCCACACATTTTTTCTGCGGCATTGGCTGTACTCTTTGTACCCCATGATAATTGAAAGAGATAGAAATAGCTATCATTACCATAAGGAAAGAAACCACCTTTTGAATTACCACTGCCAATATCAATAAGAAAAGTGTTGTAACGACGATTTGCAGGCACAATTCCCTGGTGGGATAATTTTGCTTCCTGCTGCACATCCACCACTTCAACCTTACGTGTTGGTTCATTTACTTTAGAACGGAATTCTTTGATAAGTTTCTCTACCCATTCTTTTTTGTTCTCTTTTTCTGCCTGCATCTTTACACCGCTGCTTATAACAGTAAACACTCTTTTTGATGGAATATTAAACTTTGTAACTGCTGTTTGAAACATTCCGGCAAAACTTGTAGCCGTTGCATCAAAGGTTGGTTGTGTAAAGGAAATGAAGTCAGTATTGAAAGAAGTGTCTTTAACAATGGAAAAACTATTACCTGTCTCCTTATTTTTTTTCATTTCTATCACACTCAGCTTCACTCCTTTCGATCCCACTTCAATGCCCGCATAAAGATCAGGAACACTTGTATATTTAGTTTGGGTGCTGGTTTGAGCAGATGACTGATAACCCAACGTAATAACGAGGGACACCAGTAACAAAACTTGCTTCTTCAACATAATGTAAGTTGTACTTTGGGTAAAAGTAACACAAAGGAACTCTGTTGTACCCATTAATGCAACGCATTTAAGCAACTGTGAAAAAAATGTGATTAAGTGAAAAGCTGATCTAATTCAATCGCAGGTTTGTGCGTCCAATCCTAACTCCATTATGATAGAACTGCACACTGTACATGCCTTTATCATACGCAGACAGTTTCAGATTCATTGCGATGCGGCTTGCATCACCTTTTGCATAAGAAAGTTTTGCTTTGCGGGTATAGGGAATACGATCGTTGTTAGAAGTAGTGAGCATACCTGATTGCCAGGGATCATCCTGTACCACATCACCAGAAGGATCGATCAACGCCATATACACTTCCGTATCGCTGAATGAAGCTGTGGGGTTTTGAACCGTGCAGGCAATGCTGAAATAACCTGTTGCATCTGCATTGGCCGTTACCTGTTCCTTACCCGATTGTATTGCTCTGAAACTGATGGCCGATGCTGTAAACACAGGATCTTCTGCTATTGGTTTACTGATGGTTTCTACACGATTTGTTGCCGGAGACGTTGTATTCTTTATTTCAGTTGAAGTAGTTACAGGCGTTGAAGCTGAAGAAGATAACCGCTGCTGCAATTGTTTTATCTTTTCCTCTGCCCTGCGCAGATCTTCCTTGGTGATATTGTTGATGGCGAGGATTGAAGCAATTTCATTACGTAAACTATCAATAGCATTCCTGGTTGAATCAAGCGGAACAAATGCAGTATCAACAACCGCTGCGGTACGTGATGAATCGATCTGGCGCAATAAACCATTATAAGCAACACGCAATGAATCGTTCACTTTTGTTTGCTCAGCAAGCGAATCTTTCACGGGCAGCAACACATCAGTATTGGCATATTTATTTTTATCGTAGAGATGATAAACCCATGTGCCAATCAAACATAGTGAAACGATCACCAGCAATATGTTCCTCGAATCCTTCATTCCCGTGCAAACTACTCATTAATTACAGTGCAGCATTGAAACCCTTGCTGGTTGTGGATAAGCTGTGAAATGAAAAATCCCCCGATTGCTCAGGGGATCGATCACACATTGATGGTTTATACTTATTGTGAAATCTTAAATGGTACACTTAATTTTTCCCATTTGATGGTAACACCGTCGGCGGCGCCATCGATCTTAAGTGTTTCAGTCATGTCACCTGCGGTTGGCTTAACCGTTACACGCAAAGCATCATCTGTTGCTTTGTATTGGTAAGCGCCCCACTGTTTCCATGTTTTGTTGAAAACGATCACCCACTCATCTTTGCCCGGCACTGTAAACAGTCCGTACTTACCGGCAGGCAATGTTTTACCTTCTATTTTAATATCCTTATCGGTTTCAAATACGGTTGCTTCATTAGCACCTGTACGCCATACTTCGCCATAAGGAACCAGCTTACCCCAAATCTCTCTTCCTTTTACCGAAGGAGCGCTGTAACTGATCTTAATGTTTGCACCACCCGCTTTGAACTCTGTTGATGCAGGCGGACTAGGCTTTGTTTGATTTTGTGCACAAGCTGTAATGGAAAGCAACAAACCGAAAACGGTCATTAAACTGAAAATACGTTTCATGTTCTTCTGTTTTTTATTAGAGTTTCAAGATAAAACAAATTACCAGCAATATTGTTGCCTGAATGACAAATGGCGATTAATGTTATTTTAAATCTGCCTTTTTCTTGTCGTGATAGGCTTTGTCGGCAGCCAGTTTTTGTGCCTCACCCAGGGGAGCAATATAAATACTCCGGCCATGTGTACCCAACACAATTTCATTTTCCCTTTCCTGGATCGCAATATCATGAATCGCTACACGAGGCAACTCGCTCATCCATGCCATGCTGCTTGCACCCCCGTCGAACGATACATATAATCCATGATCGGTTCCTACATACAGGAGATTTTCCTGCTTTGGATCTTCACGAATTACATTCACCGGTTCGGCAGGCAGATCAGTAAACAGTTGTTTCCAGGTAGTACCGTAATCTTCACTTACAAATACCCATGCTGCAAAATGATCGTTACGGTAACCGTTCAGCGTAACATATACCCTGCTTTCTTTGAATTTCGATGCAATCACACGGCTAACATAAAGCCCTTGTACATTCTTTGGAAGCTTGCTATGTACCGCACTCCAGCTATAGCCACCATCTTTTGTTACGTGAATAAACCCATCATCGCTACCTGTATAGATCAACCCAAAACGCAAAGGCGATTCACTCATGGTGACCAATGTTCCAAACGGAACATTGCCTTCTTTTTTCCCACCTGTAAGATCGTTGCTGAGGTTAGCACTGTTTTCGCCTTTATTAAAGCTGCGGTGAAAACGATTTGTGCCGAAATAAAATACATCCTGGTTATGTTTTGATAAAAGAATGGGTGATTGCCAGTTAAAACGTAATGGCTTTTCACCAAGCTCATGTTGCGGCCGCACATTTACACGACCCATAAACGGCGTGTTTTTATTTGCACGGCTGTAAGCACCAAATTGTGATCCTGCATAAACAGTTGTGTTATCTCTTGTATCAACCTGCACCTGCATGCCATCGCCACCACCAATTGATTTAAACGCATAGCTGCCGTTGTCGTGCCAGTCAACTGTTTCACGGTTGTTGCTTGGGCCGTACCATGTACCGTTATCCTGCAAGCCACCATATACATTGTAAGGTTTTGCATCATCAACCGTAATGGCATAAAATTGGCCAAGTGACGCTGAATTGGCTTTAAACCAGTTTGCCCCATCATCATAGGTTATATTAATACCACCATCATTACCATTGATCATGTGTGAATCTTTTTTGGGATTGATCCACAATGCATGATGATCGGAATGCACATTTCTTCCTTCAATATTTTTAAAGGTCTTACCTGCATCAGTACTCATCCATGCATTTACACCAAGCACTACCACTTTATCCGGATTTGTTGGCGACACATAAATTTTTGCGAAGTAATAACCATACGTGCTGAACACCTGCGGCAATTTATTATTCACCAGTTTCCATGTTTTACCTGCATCATCACTACGGTACACTTCACAACCTTTAATACCTGCGTTGCTGAAACCATCATCACCTGCATCAAAATAATCCCACATAGCAATGGGTTGAATTTTCCCCGCACGAACCATTTCTTTTACAGATGCTGCGGTATATTTTGCAGGATAACGTTGCTTACGCATGAACGTATCCAGTTTTTTATCATCAAGACCTAGGAATTTATCAGCCGTCATGGTTTTAAAATCGGTGAGTTGAAGAACAGTATCACTCACCGGCTTTTTCTTTGCAGTATCAGGCAATGGATTGTAATTATCAATGACGGCATAAACAATGTTTGGATTTTTTGCATACACACTCAACCCAATACGACCAAGCTTCTTCCCTTCTGCAAAACCACTGCCCGGTGCTGTAATGTTGCTCCAGGTATTACCGCCATCAGTACTTTTATAAATACCGCTTGTTGGTCCGCTCTCTGTAAACAACCAGCCACGGCGTGTACGATGCCACATGGCCGCATATAATTCATTCGGGTTGTTTGGATTCATCTCCATTTCAACTGCACCGGTGTTATCATCAATTGACAACGTGAGTTTCCATGTTTTACCACCGTCAACTGTTTTATATACACCACGTTCTTTATTGGCCGAATATAAATGACCTAATGCCGCCACCCAAGCAGTATTAGGATCGGTTGGATGCAATTGCACTTTACCTATATGATGACTTTCGGGCAAACCAAGGTATTCCCATGTTTTACCATTATCGCTGCTTTTGTATACACCATTACCTGCATAAGATGAACGGCTACTGTTTACTTCACCTGTACCCACCCAAATCACACGACTGCCATACCACTTCACAGCAATGTCCCCAATGGTCATTACATCTTCATTATCAAAAATGGGTGTAAATGATTGTCCGTTATTCTTTGTATGCCACAAGCCTCCGCTGGCATAAGCCACATAAAACTCTGTTGGGTCTTCAGGATTTACTTCCACATCATTTACCCTTCCGCTCATCACGGATGGACCGATATTGCGGAATTTTGCATCTTTTAACAAAGATTTCTTCTCCATTTGCTTTCGCAACTCCATGCCTTTCAGTCTTTCTTCGGCAGGGGTTGGCTTAATTTGTGCATTACTGGTAAGAACAAAGAGCAGAAACGGGAGAACGGGAGTAACTTTGATCAGGCAATTTTTGAACATTGCCATCGTTTTGTAATGGAGCATACAGCTTTGGTTTTTTAATCTCATGTTTTTTTGAAGAATACCGAAAACGATCAGTATTATCTGTCCGAAATCAAATGAAAAATAGACAAATGAATCAACTATTCAACCTTTCAAACTTACGAATACCCGCCTTAACTGTTGTGGCGATGTTGCTTTTTTGGATGAACGGTTCAGCACAATGTAAGGACTATACCATTAGTGTTAAGGGCGATACATTGAATTGCACCGACATGAAAGACCTGAAGCAAGGCAAATGGGTGGTGCGATATGAAGAAGTGCGTGGCGAACCTGGTTATGAAGAAGAAGGCGAATTCCGTAATGGAAAGAAAGAAGGCCCGTGGCGTGTGTACACACTTATGGGCGATGTATTAGCCATTGAATTTTACCGTTGGGGAAACAAGCACGGTAAACAACAATACTTTAATGCCATGGGCGATATGATTCGTGAAGAAAGCTGGCTTGCTCAAAATCCGGAGAAACCAACTGAAACAATTGAAGTGTATGATGTGAACGATCCTAAGAAAGTATATCTCGTGGAAGTAAAGCTGGAAGCATCTTCAGTAGCGCATGGTTTCTGGACAATCTATGAACCGGGCTCAGGCAAAGTGTTACGTAAGGAAAACTTTATCCTTGGCAAGCTGGACGATGGTACTGGTTCAGCAAACGGCATTATTAAAAAAGATCCCAACGATCCTGCTGATGCAAACACTACTAAAAAAGATACGCCCAAAGAAAAAGTAAAACCCAAAGAGATTCTCGATTACGAAAAAAAGAATGCGGGCAAGAAGAAAATAAAAATCAGAACAGGACAAACCGGAGGATAGTTCTAATAAAAGTACAAGTTCTGAATTGTAAGTTGTAAGAACTCTTGTTGACGTAGGTATTATTCCTCACTAACAATTCCATTTTATCTATAGTACTCCCTGGCGCAAATGTTTAGCAAGATCATTCAACGCCAGCGAGGATTTTTTATTAACTAGATAGCTATTGCGCTAACTCGGCTTCTGTATGAAGCGCACAAAGCCATCCGTCATCTTCTTTTGTCCATGTTGACGTGCAGGCACATTTCATTGACGGGCCCTGTACATCGTATGCCGTTCCAAGTTCAACATGATAAGCAATCACAGCACTTTTTTTACTAACCGCCTGGCTTTCGACATTGGAAATATTCAGCACTTTTATTTTTGCGTTGCTGCCAGACTCAAACATATTTTTAAATGCAGCTTCATCAACACTTTGAACGCCGTTTTTACCGGCAACAATACAAGGGAAACGGGTGAGCTTTTTCACCGTATCAAAATCGTGATCTTCCATTGCCTGCCAATACTTTTTTTCTAACTCAAGAATTTCTGATTCCATAATTTATTGGTCTTTAAGTTTAATTAATGCACGATAAAATTCAATCAAATGATCAACGCCTGTTTGTTATAACAGGCATTTGATCATCTGATAACTGTATAATAAAAAATGACCCTCTTAACCTTTCGCTTTTCCACCACGAAGAAGCGCAACGAGCAGCAGGATAAAAACTGCGCCGCCAATTACCCAAACAATCGGATTACTATACCATTGAGCCTCATTTTTATCGAGATCTATATCCACATCTACTTTTCGTTCCTGTGCATATAAGGCGATGTTAACGAGGAACAGCACCAGTGCAGAGAATGCATACTTCAGGCTTGTTGAAACTTTCATTGTTTTAATTTTTAGTGAATAATCTTACCTAAGACTTAACAAAACCATGCCATACTCATACTATCTCAGGTAAAGTAACCTGCATTTTATCTGAGGAATTAATTCTACACTCCTTAACCTTAATGAGCTGGAAATAAGCCCATGATACGTTTCAAGCTTGGGAATAAAAACGGTTAGTCGGAGAAGATAACCGTTAAGCAACAGAACAACAATCACCTAAAGTACGCTGGCAAGTGTCCACACCATGTAAAACCAGATGTAGCCAATCCAACTGATGGGATGTATTTTCCTGAGCGTGCGCCAATCATATACAAACAGTGAAATAAACAACGTATTCCAGATAATGGTTTCAAATAATACAAAACCCGCATCCGTATCGATCATCATTTTTGCGGCAACCCTGTCGAGCACAGGCCCCAATACATAAAGTGTTCCCACATAAACATACCGTTTGTGCTTTACGCCATACTTACGATTGATATAAGCCAGCAAAATAAGAACAGCAAAACTTATGGTGAAGAACCTGTTTGCTTTTACATAAGAAGGCATTACCGACCACCCCTTATACACCGCTACAAACACATAAAAAGTACTGACGATTACACCCAAACCTATCAACATACCTGTTATGCCGAGTGTACGATGTGCATTGTAATTTCCTTTTCGTATATATCCTGTTTGTATTACCAGGATAATAAACCACGCAAGAAAAAACAAGCCATGAATGATGAATTTTGGATCGCTGTTACTCTTTTGCCCCACATCGTAAAACAGATTATCTGAAAACGCAACCAGCGACAGAAACAGCAAAAATAAGCTGGCCCAGAAAAAATAATTTCTTCTCATGCAGTAAGATGATTGGGTTTGAATATTTACCGGGCGCACTAAAACAACAGTAAGCTAATATAAGAAATGATGTGAACTGAAAAACATGTTTCGTTAAGACACAATTAAAAGGAGAAACAAATGTCTAGTCAAAAGTAAACACCGCACTGCTTTTCTTTATGAGCAAATTCATTTTGCCAAAGTTGAAGCTTTTGTTACCCGCATCTTCAGAAAGTCTTACTGTGAGTTTTTTAACCTTTGATATATTAACTGTATTATTCACCACATAAGAAATAGTTGGCTCATTGGTCTTTATAAACTTATTTCTCTCTTTACGGTATCCGGCAAGTTTTAAAACAGGTATAAGATCCTGCAGTTCTTTTTGTGTAATTACTAATTCAATGGAAACAATAGTTTCAAACAGTTTGTTTTCTTTTACCGGCTCTCTTGCAAGAAACTGTTTCATGCTCACTTCGACAGAATCACCAAAGCCCCATTTACGATAGGTATCAACAGAGTACGAACTCAACATTGGTATAAGATTATTCTGCTTCTTTTTACTTATCCGGTCGTGATGAGTATACACAACTTCCGACAATGTAAAACCAGGTCCTTCAAAATCATACAAAACAATTGAGTCGGCGGCAACTTCCCGAAACGCTTTTTCCAAAAGTCTCCCCTGTCCCGGCCTTCGGGTTTGAAAAATCACGTAGGCCGTTCCACGTTGGGTAGCAAAATAGCCCCTTGCAGGATTGAAATGAATGAAATTGTTTTGTCCATAAATATAATAGCTGAGCACCAGCGGAGAAAGCATCATGGTGTCATAAGTAAAAGGAGCCAGTTTAGTTCTGATAAAATCGTTTGCTACCAGTTTTTCAAACGAAGCTGAATCTATGATAATTTCAATATGGCTGAAGTCTGACTTTACATCCTGGCTAAAACCTGCGGAACTCAAAAACAAGAATAAAAGGACGATGATTGATTTCATGTTGCATGTATTTTCATTGGTTATTATTTGATTGCAGGCAATGTTTACTAAAGTTAAATGATAACAATGAAAACACGGGCTTATTTCATTTGTGAACCTACTTTTTTACCGGCGTTAAATGAGTTAATACACAAAGCCACCGTTCATTTTCTTTTTTATAAACATCGGTGATCCATTCATCTGCTTCCATTGGTTGCCCTTGCCATGTTCCGGTATTCTGTCCCCGACCAGTTACCAAGGCAATGTTATCGTAAAGTTTTACTCTTAATATTTTCTTTGTCATTGTTGTATGAGAAAGCAATCCTTTTTCAAGCACATTAAAGAATCCTTCTTGTGGTATAATTCCGCCCTGGCTGTCAACCAGCACCCAATCCCCTGTTATGCATTTTTTTATATCATCAACACGGTTGCTGATTACTGCAGCGTTGAAATTGTCTTCAATTTGCTGAAACTGTTCCAGCAATTGTTCATCGGTTATACTGTTCATGTTTAAGATGTTTCGTTACAAAGTACGATAACGAAACATGTTTTCACACTTTACTTTCTTAAAACCACTGAACAGCTGATCCTTTCCGTTGTATTAACCATCAACGGAAAAAAACTTTGTGCCTGAATACATTAAATTGGGCCGTTGATATCATCTTCCATACCGGCGACCACATTTTCAGCTTCTCCATTTTGTGGCGGTTCTTTTGCTTTTGATTTACTCTTCTGTCTCTTAATTATTTTTTGAAGCTGCAATGCCAATTCTTTGGGCCGGGCAAACAAGACAAACAGAAAAATGTATAAAAACACCGCAACCCAGGTAGAAAGGAAACAAATAAAGAACGCCAGTATATTATAAAAAATACTGTAACGATAAATTAACCTGTATGAATTAAAAAAAGAGCGGTCCTCCTCTGCAATTAAGTGATGATTGTACGCATACTGGCAAATGCCGTTTGCTGCAATTGAAATTAATATGTAGTTAAATCCAAACACCGCTAACGCAACGGTACTTTCTGTTTGCATGTACTGAGCCAATATAGCCGTAGGAAATGGTGTAAATGTTACAACAAACAATAAAAATCCATTTACCCACAGAAACCTTGTATCCACTTTCTGAATATACTCAAAAGCAACATGATGATTTATCCAACAAACAAGTATGGTAATAAACCCAATAAAAAATGCAAGGAAAGAGTGCCAATGATGGAAACAGGTTGTTAAAAGATCTGTTTCAGTTCCGGGGTGCAATATCTGAATCAATTCCAACACCAAAAGAGTAATGGCAATTGCAAATACTCCATCACTAAAGAGTTCAACCCTTGCTGTTTCTTTTTTTTGATTGTTACTGGATGCGTGTGTCATGGCAGTTTTTTTTGTTGTGAATTTTGGATGCCAAGAGACGCTATAGCAGGTCTTCTCCTATTAAGAATTGTCTGAAATATCAGGCTTATTTCCTGAAAAGTTGTTTAGCCAATCCTCAATTGGGCTGACGATAAAGTGTCCCTTTCTTAAAGTTACAAATAATGTTGAGGGCTTGTATTGTGGCTTGTTGCACAATACAAGGGTGAGAAGTTACTTGGGCTTGCCAGTCAACAATAGTAAAAGACTAAAGACTGTGTACGTTTTATTATTTACAGGCTTTGCCCAAAAGTGAGTAAGTTATTATCGGGGTCAAGTAAAGAAAATTCACGTTGTTGCCAGGGTTTGTTTGCAAGGTGACCATTGGGGTGAATGTCAACCTTATTATTTAATAAAGACTGATACAATTCATCTATATTGTTTGTACGTATGTATATCTGCCCGTAGTTTTCTTTAGGGTCGAGTGTTTTAAACTCAAAAAAATGAATTTGTAAATTGTCTTTCTCTACAATGAGATAATGATCAAAGTCGTCGCTTCCAATATATTTGAAACCTAACTTGTTTACAAAATAATTTTGGGTAACAGTTTTGTTACGCATCGGCAGTTTGGCGATGATAGCAGTGAGCATATTTTTTTTTCAAAGGTTGTAAATACTTTTTAAACCATCACTTGATTCTGATCAAGAAATTTAACTGGCAGCTCTTACCCTGCTTAACGTTTCAGGTGTTACTTTAAGATAAGAGGCAATCAGTTTTAATGGAAAAACTGTTGTTAACCCGGGTTTGGCCGAATTGATAAACCTGTATTTATCTGAAGGACTTAGTGAACTATCGTAAAGAGAAGTTCTGTATTTCGTCTGGTTCAGGATTTTTCCAAATTGCAAAAAAGACTGTGAGCGGGCACACAAAGCATGAAAGCTGTTGAGGCTTAAAACCAGTATTTCAGACTCAGAAAATGCTTTTATGTTGGTGGTTGAAGGCAGTTGCCCGGTAAGACTTTCCTGGTTAAACATCCATTCATGCTGCAAGT
Source organism: Lacibacter sp. H375 (assembly GCF_037892425.1). Lineage (NCBI taxonomy): Bacteria > Pseudomonadati > Bacteroidota > Chitinophagia > Chitinophagales > Chitinophagaceae > Lacibacter > Lacibacter aquaticus. The sequence continues at coordinate 3,560,932 of NZ_JBBKTT010000001.1, read as the reverse complement.
GAAGATCAATCACCTGTTCATCAATATCCTTCATTTGAAATTGAACAAATGCACCTTGCAGCACATAATAGAAAGAGGTACAAACTTCGCCTTCTTTTAATAAGAGCTCGTTTCTGTTAAGCTTTTGTATTGTTGTATGGTTCTCAAAAAGCTCACAGTCAAAACCGGTGAATTGCCCGATTGTATTTAAAATACCTGCTGTCATCGTGGTTAAAGTTAGCAAACTATTTTGTTGGATTTGTCTGCGGAGATTTCACAAGGTGTACTATTCGATTTATATTTTATTTATTTTGAATCCAGTGGTCGGTTGCACCAGCTCCCGGGCAGTCGATGCGGCGTTACGAAAACATATTCCTTGCACACCTGTGCCAACGATGTTATAAAAAGCGATGAGTTAAAGGTTGCAGTTTATGAGCACCCTTAACTCATAACTTGTAACCCGTAACCTATCGAAACTCACTTTCTTACCGGAGCAGGAGCATGTTCAAAATGTTTGTACTTGCCTAACACTTTGCCAATGAAACAAGTAACGGGCAATATCACTTTTTTTACAAACCGAGGAATTATATCTACGTCGAATTCTGTTTTATAACGGGTGATGAGATAAGCCCCATCAAATACTTCGGGTTGTGCTTTGCCCGATTTGTTTTGTGCTTCAAAGATGGAGGTGAGATAAAACATAATGTTATGTGCAGGATAAATCCATCCTTTGCAATGCAATTCGCCATCACCGGCATTCCAGAAACGGTGCGCCACACCACGTTTAAATAATACAGTTTCGCCTTCACCTGCAAATTGCTCTGTGCCGCCTTTTACCAAATAACCAATGCGTCCTTTTACTACTGTAAGACATTCATCCTGCAACCAATGTGTGTGCATAATGGGGCCAAAACCGGGATCAACAAAATTTTCAACAATTAGCTTATCGCCTTCCTCTCCTTTTTCAGTTGCAAGGAATACAAGCTTTTCGCCGAGTACATTTTCGATGGTATGAGGCAAAAGATAGTTCATGATGGTTTATTTTCAACAAAACTAATTTGCGCTCGACTGCTGCACTACCATAGCATGTATGTAATGAGGTAAATGATGAACGAAATGGGGAAATGGATGATAAGTTATGAGTTAAAGGTTATAGGTTACGGGTGATCGTTCAAGCGATGAGTGATCAATGATGAGTGATGAGTACCCATAACTCATAACACTTAGCCCATAACGGCCGGTTATCTCTTCGGTGCCGGATAAGGAACAAAATCGTTCTCCTCTCCTTTTATCTTATCAAACTCCTGAGCGATCCATTTTTGTTTTGCTTCTTCAATAAGTGCTTTGTCTGATGAAACAAAATTCCAATCGATAAAACGTTCTTCAGCAAAAGGCTCACCACCAAAAATATAAATACTGCTGCCTGCTGTAATGGTAAACTCGCAGAGCTTGCTGTCTTTTGCTACGAGCAGGCGTTTGGGTTCATACAAATTGCCTTCACTTTCAATACTTCCATCGAGTATATACAAACCCGATTCGCCATACAATTCACTTCCTAATTTCACGGTTTGTGTAGTTGAGCTTTTGATCTCGATCAAATACAACTTGCTGTAAACGGGCACCGGCGATTTTCGTCCACATGCTTCGCCTGCAATTAATTTATACTGCAACCCATTTTCTTCCCATGCAGGTATCTGTTCTTTTTCAATATGAAAAAATTCAGGCTCCATTTGCTCCAGCTCTTTTGGCAATGCCACCCATATCTGCAAGCCGTGCATGGTTTTGCTTGAATGGCGCAGGTATTCAGGTGTACGTTCGGAGTGAACGATGCCTTTGCCAGCCGTCATCCAGTTAACAGCGCCGGGTTTTATTTCCATTTCTGTACCAATGCTGTCACGGTGCATCATACTTCCTTCAAACAAAAACGTAAGTGTGCTCAACCCGATGTGCGGATGTGCAAATACATCAACATTTTCCCGCTCGTTCATTTGAACAGGACCCATATGATCGATATAAATAAATGGGCCCACCATTCTTTTTTGACGGAATGGCAACAACCTGCCTACCATAAATTTTCCGATGTTAACGGCACGCTCTTCGATAATGAGATTAATGTTTGACATATAAATGAGATTAAATGTTTTTTTGACTGGAAGGCAGTAAGACGGAAAGATGATGAGTACACGTAACTCTTAACTTTTAACGAAAACATTTGAAACTTCAAACTTATTCCACATTCAACTGACGTTTATACAATTGAATGGCATTTTCATATCCTAAATACAATGCATCGCAGATCAATGCATGACCAATACTCACTTCATCGATCCAGGGAATAGTTTGAATGAGGTAATGCAGATTGTGCAGATCAAGATCATGACCGGCGTTAATGCCCAAGCCCATCGAACGGGCACGTGTAGCCGCAACAAGGTATTGCTGCACGGCTTCACGAGGATCAGCCGCATAGCGTTTTGCATAACCTTCGGTATAAAGTTCAATACGATCGGTGCCTGTTTCCATTGCTCCTTCGATCATTCTTATTTCAGGATCAACAAAAATGGACGTACGGATACCGACATTTTTAAACACGGCGATCATATCAATGAGATACTTTTTATTTTGAATAGTATCCCAACCATGATCGCTGGTGAGTTGGCCTAATGTATCCGGCACAAGTGTTACCTGATGCGGCTTTACTTCCAATACCAGGTCAACAAAAGATTGCTCACGGCAATTGCCTTCAATATTAAATTCAGTAGTGATGATCTGTTTGATCTGTCGCACATCATCATAACGGATATGTCGCTCATCGGGGCGGGGATGAACAGTTACACCATCGGCACCAAATCTTTGTGCATCAATGGCAGCTTGCAAAACATTGGGTCTGTTACCACCACGACTGTTGCGGAGTGTGGCAAATTTGTTGATGTTAACGGAGAGCTTGGTCATGCCGTAAAGGTAAGAAGAATACAAAAGGAACAAGGTTCAAGAAACAAGGGACAATGAACAAGATTTCAGCCTGCACATTTTTAGCACAGTTTGTTATTGCATGCTTGTGCCTTGTTTCTTCTTGTGCCTTGTACCTTTTAAATAAATCCCCTGCAATTCTTCGCTCCGCATTTGCAAGGTAATTTTCCATCATGATGTGTTTCACCATAATCGCAGGTAAGCTCCTCTCCTTTTTTGATGGCACGTTTTGAATAGAACTCTACCTGCCTGTATGCACGACGCATATATGTATTAGGATCGCAGGAATGATTGATGTAGGATAATGCATTGCGGTTGATACTTGCATCCAAGGCCACAGGATCGTTATCAAACTCCACCATCAGCAATTCACCTGCATGCTGTTGCTTCACCCTGCGTTGCGCTTCTTTGTAGCTGATAATTTCACCCGCCATGTTGCCGAGTTTCCTTTTTGCAGGAATCGCTTTTTGTGCAAAAGCACCTTTGCCTGCAACGTTGCTTTTCTTTACTTCTATTGGAAAATTCATCACACAAATGTTAAGAACCAAAATCCAAAAAACAAAATCCAATGTTGAAAACCAAATGGTAAAATCAAAAAAACAAAATCCAAATTCCCAATTCTTGTTTCAAACCGCTGTCTGGACAGTCTTACCATGAACAATGAATTTCAACTTTGAACTATCAACTACCGGCTTCCTCAACTCACTTCCATCCACGTATGGTCAGCCAACAACTTTGCTGAAGCAACAAATTGTTTAAACGGCCCCGTACCTCCCCACTCCTTCGGACTCACCATCGACAATAAATAACTATCATCATTTTTCTGGTATAAATGATACACCTGCCCAATCACCGGGCGAAAGTTCAGTTTTGCATCATAGATCATCAACGATAATTCTTTGCGCTTTATAATTTCCTGCGCCTGTCTTGCTAATAATTCAATTTGTTGTTTGATTTGGTCGAGCTGCATATTGGTTTGCTCTTCCATGGCCGTCAATGCCTGGTGACGGATAACACCTTCTTTTGTTGGGCGGATAGCCACACCTCCAATGCTTGATGCATAAGGTAACACACTCATTTGCTTGTGATACACTTCTACATTGGTATATCGTTTATACTCTGGTGTAAAGCCTTTTTGTGTGATGCGTAAAAAACCATTGGGCATTATTTCATGCGTAGCGGTGAACTTTATTTGTCCGTTCGTGATGAGCTCTACAACCAATGTTGATGAGTTGGGAATGTCTGAACGGATCTGTTGTGCCACTTCTGTATTCTCAAATGGATGTGTTGTTGCATCGGGCACAAAATTATAGGAAGTATAAAATGCTTCGTTAAGATGAGTAACCCAGTTGATGCTCATGGAAAGTGCCGTTCCGTTTTTCACCGATTCAATTTTACAGTTGCCGCTCTTGGGTGTTTCGCCAAATTCGTAACTGCATTTTTCCGGGAACAACTGCCACGATGCTAAAAAATTATATGCCTGAACCATACTGCAAAGATGAGTGAAGTTGTTTAAACACTTATACGACGATTTTGTTTAGAGTAGAAGAAGTTACGGGTTATGAGTTAAAGGTTATGGGACTGATAACTTATACCATTCTGCAAGCTTAGCAGAAAACCTGCGGTGAACCACTCATAACCCATAACCCGTAACCTTCATCCTCAACCGGGAACCCCAACTTGTAACTCGAAACAGTTCTCCACCTACCTTTGAAGAATTATGGCATACAGCTCACTAGAAGAATGCTTGATCGATCTTGAAAAGAATGGTCATCTTGTACGCATAAAAGAAGAAGTTGATCCGCACCTTGAAATGGCGGCTATCCATCTGCGTGTGTATGAAGCCAAAGGCCCTGCCCTTTTGTTTGAAAACGTGAAAGGATCGAAATACCGGGCCGCTTCAAATATTTTTGGCACACTCGATCGCAGCAAATTCATTTTCCGTGATACACTGCAATTGGTACAAAAGCTGATTGAACTGAAAGGCGATCCTATGAAAGCTTTGAAGAGCCCCATTCAAAACCTCAGTACAGGGTTAGCAGCACTGAAAGCATTACCCAAAAAACAATCTTCGTTTTCGTTTGATAAAATAAAGGTGAGCGATCTTCCGCTTATTAAACACTGGCCGATGGATGGCGGCGCCTTTGTAACATTACCACAGGTATATACAGAAGATGCAGATAAACCCGGCATCATGAAATCGAACCTCGGCATGTATCGCATTCAACTTAGTGGGAACGATTATGAGTTGAATAAGGAGATCGGTTTGCATTATCAATTGCATCGTGGTATTGGTATTCATCAAACAAAAGCAAATGCGAAAGGACAACCTTTGAAAGTAAGTTGCTTTGTTGGCGGACCACCATCGCATACGTTGAGTGCGGTGATGCCTTTGCCTGAAGGCATCAGTGAAATGACATTCGCCGGTGTATTGGGTAGCAGACGTTTTCGTTATGCATACGATGCATTGGGAAACGCTATCAGTACTGATGCTGATTTCGTCATAACAGGTGAAGTTGATCCATTGCACAATAAACCCGAAGGACCATTTGGTGATCACTTAGGTTATTACAGTTTAACACATCCTTTCCCGGTAATGAAGGTGAACAATGTGTATGCAAAGAAGAATGCTATCTGGGCTTTTACTGTTGTTGGTCGTCCACCACAGGAAGATACCAGCTTTGGCGAACTGATACACGAACTAACGGGCAACGCTATTCCACAGGAAGTACCGGGCTTGAAAGAAGTACATGCGGTTGATGCTGCCGGCGTGCATCCCTTATTACTTGCAATAGGTAGCGAACGTTACACACCTTACACTCCCACCAAACAACCGGCGGAATTATTGACCATCGCCAATCATGTATTGGGCACAGGGCAACTGAGTCTTGCGAAATTTTTATTTATCACAGCCGATGACAGCAATCAACTGCACACACACAATGTGCAGCCTTATTTAGAATATATTTTTGAACGCATTGATCTTACAAGAGATCTCCACTTTCACACCAACACTACCATTGATACATTAGATTATTCAGGTACCGGTTTAAACAGTGGCAGCAAATTAGTTTTAGCAGCATATGGTGATAAGAAAAGAGATTTGTGCAGAGAAGTCCCCGCTGCATTGAAAGAATTACAACAGTTCGAAAATCCGCAACTCTGCATGCCTGGTGTTGTTGCTTTGCAAACAAAGAAGTTTACAACCTACAAAGAAGCGCAACAAGAGTTAGATTTATTAAACCATCAACTAGCAGCCATGAACCATGAACTGAATTCCGTAGCTCAAATCATTGTTTGTGATGAAAGTAATTTTGTTGCTGCCAATCTCCGCAATTACTTGTGGGTTACATATACCAGATGCAATCCCAGTCATGATGTGTATGGCATTGCTTCTTTTGTTGAGTATAAGCATTGGGGCTGCAAAGGACCTGTTGTGTTTGATGCAAGATTGAAGCCACACCATGCGCCACCTGTTGAGAAAGATGCAGCTATAGAAAAACAGATAGATCGTCTGTTTGCGAAAGGTGGAAGTTTGGAAGGGATTGGATAAATGCTTAAATCCACCTGCCTAAAGGCAGGTGGATTTAAGCAAAATTCGATAGCGACGAACTGACTTATTAAATATTTTACTTGGATTGGTAACTTCTTCTGATAAAGCTTCCACCGAAATATTTTCCGGAATTCTAATCCCCTTTCTCAAGGAAAAATATCTCTTCAACAGACTTGGAAAAAACCTTTGCAATTTTTAAGGCCAACACAGTAGAAGGCACGTATTTGTTTGCCTCCATCGCATTAATCGTCTGCCGGCTAACTGATACTTTATTTGCCAGCTCCTCTTGCGTCATGTTTTTGATAGCTCTTTCAACCTTAATATTATTTTTCATCAGACACAGATTTGGAGTTTTTATACAAAATGTAATTAAACCTCACAATGAAAATAATTAACACTGTGAACATATTATACATCATAACATTTAAGAAAGAGAAACCATGCACAAACACAAAACTTAAAAACAATAAAATATAATTTATCCAAACTGCCCAGAGTAAAGAAGACAATCTAACTTTTGCTATAAATTCATCTTCGCTTTTCTCTTTTGAAAAGCCTACCATCATTGCTCCAACGATAAATAAAGCCCCAACAATTGTTGGCGTAATATTAGAATTAACTACTTTAAAAAATTCAGTAGGTTCCATTAGAGGCTCATTAATGATTGCAAATACTTTTGAATTGACACGGAAAGTCTCCATGCTTGTAAAAGTGAGAATAAGACCCAAAATTGCAGCAGGTATCAAAAGACACCAACCAATAAGTTTATACTTATTTGGTAATAAGAATTCGTTTGACATATTTTTTTAGTTTTTACAAATGTAATGCATATTTTACTTTATGACAGGTATTTTTTACATTTTGTAAAATATACTACTCTTTTTTTTATTAGTACTGCACTCAACAACAGGTTTAGCACAATTAGGGAGGGCGTTACAATAATCATTGGCAATGCATATGCAAGCTTTAAATTCTACGGACATAATTCTGCTGAACAATAGTTCACCTTCCGGCGCAGTTCATTGCACTGTTACCATCCGTTACTTTTCTTCATAAACAATTACCGTAGCAACACAAAAGAACAGGTCCGGAAAACTGCGCCGGCATTCTTTTTTTGGTAATTTGAGGTGATCATTTAATATTATTTATTATCTATACCATCAATATGAAACAATTTCTCGCAATTTTATTTTCCATACTTTTCAATGCAACGGCATTTGCCCAAATCAATTACAAAGATTCAACCGTGCAGGCCATCGGTTATTGGGATATAAATGAAAAGCAGAGTTATACCATTACCACCGATAAATTTAAAATAAGAGAAGGCGACACAATTTCTAAATCGCAACTGACCTACGATGTAGATATTACCATCGTTGATTCAACAGCAAATTCATATGTGATCGAATGGAAGTACAATAATTACAGAGTTACCGGCGGCGAACTCATCAGGCAAAAAATTGACGCAGTTTTCCAGGACCTTACTATCCGTTTTAAAACAGATGAAATGGGAAGTTTTGAAGATTTGCTCAACTGGCAGGAAGTAAGGGATCATCTGAAAAAGACTTCTACTCTTTTGCTGCAGGAATTTAAAAACGAACCGAAACTAATGGAGATCATGGCCGAGGTAGGAAAGGTTTATAACAGCAAAGAAAATATTGAGTCAATTGCCATTAACGACATTCAACAGTTTTATATGTTTTATGGTGGAAAATACATCAAGGGCGAAACAACAGAAGCAAACATACAGATACCAAACATATTTGGTGGTAAACCGTTTGATGCCGATGTAGTACTTTATCTTGATGAGATCAATGAAAAAGATGGAAACTATATTTTACGCTATGAACAAACTGTTGATGAAAAACAACTGTTGGCTGCAGTAACAGAATATGTCAGCAAAATTGCAAAAACAGCAGGAAAAACTGCACCCAAAGATCTTGGCATCAAAAACCTTGTGAATGAACTAGAGATAGGTTCACGTATACACGATTATGGTTGGGTTATTTACAGTGTATCAACCAAAAAAGTTACTGCAGAAGGAATAGAAAATGTTGAAGAGCGTGTGATCGAAATAAAAGATTAAAGCAGCTTGATATAATTTTAACGAAAGAGGAACTGCTTACTGCAGTTCCTCTTTCGTTTTATTGCAATTGAACTTTCAGATTAAAAAATGAGGGCTGTAAATAATTCTGTATTTCAGGTTCCTGAAAAAAGCTTGGCCGTAAACTTGCCTTCACTTCGTAAGTGCCCGGATCAAAAAACCCTTCGAGTAAAGTTGTTTTCACATCTACTTTTTCACCAGGTAAAAGTCCACCGGAGGGCATTGTTACAAAAGTGCGCAGGTCTGATCCATATGGCACATGATCGCTATGAGCTATCTGCGTTATTGTTATGGGTCTGTTACCACGATTATACAACTCGCCCACTTTCACAGTTTGGGTAATCCCACTTTGCAAACCAGACATGATTACATAATCGCTTACAAATACGATCGGTTTTTCAACATCTACAATCACACTGTAGGTCATCACCTCTCCACCCCTCTTCACCGCAATATAAAAACCTTTAGGATAAGCGAAATCAATCGACAGGCCCGTGTGCGGATAAACGTTTGTACTGTTCGCCGGAACATCAAAAGCATTTTGTGTGTAAACAACTTGTGTTCCATTGTGCTCGATAACCGGGGTAAGTGCTCCAAAGTGAGTATCTGCCGGCACAATTACATGTATTTTACCAATGGAACCATTTCCATTAATTATCTGAACCGCCGAGATATCTTCTGAAAGCTGGGAGTTCATTGATTTCAAAAAACGAAAATTTGTGATTGCAAGTATTCCGGCAACAGGTTCTTCCTGCACAGTTACACGATAGTTTATTTTTTTCTGCGGATCGCTTGCAGAAGTAATCGTGTACAACTGTTCTTTGTAAAGAAAATCTGTCTTTACCCCCAACTGTGGGGCAATGCTGTATCCTTGTTTTTGGAAATTGGAAACAAGTGGAGTTAATTGCAATCCTGTGTTACCTTTTGGTATTCGGATGGTAATCTGCCCCGGCACTGTTTCAATCCCATTCACAACTGTTGGATGTTCGATGTGGATCGAAGAATAATTCACCTCCGAAAATCGAAAGTCGTTGATCTTAACGGTTGATATATCAACAGGGCTTTGTGGCTGAGGTTTTGTATTTTTTTTACAACCGGAAAAAATGAATAATTGCAGAAGTAATGCTGCCATTGCGATAGATGAAAAACGCATAGATAATAAGGTTTTGATTTGGTCCGCAAAACTATTTTCTATGTGTTGACATATTTATGTATTCTCTCCCTCAAGTTGTTTTACCCGCATGAACGGAAAATAAAACTGACAAACGGAAATTAAAATAGTCCAGTAAAAAAACAGCTGATCAAAACATTGATCAGCTGAAGTAATATAATTCAATTGCCTGTTAATAATGCCATCGCACAAATGCTTCCATAGCTGCATACTGTGTTAAACCAAGCTTTCCATACAGATCAGCAGTAGCTGCATTACGTTCTTCAGCACGTTGCCAGAACTCACGGCTATCGCTACCCTGAAACGGTACCATATCTTTTTGCGATTGATGAATAAAAATACCAAAGCGTTTCTTCATCACCTGTTCAGGACTCATTGGTATTGCCATTTCAATCTCTTCAATATTCCACTCCTGCCATGCACCTTTGTATAACCACAACCAGCAATCTTTGATCCAGTCATCACCATCTGCTTTAATTCGTCTCAGCGATTCAAGTACCACGTTGAAACAAACAAGATGAGTACCATGCGGATCAGCAAAGTCGCCGGCGCAATACACCTGTTGTGGTTTTATTTTACGGAAGAGTTCCATTGTGAGTCGTACATCTTCTTCGCCCATCGGATTTTTCTCTACCGTTCCTGTTTCATAGAAAGGCAGATTTTGAAAATGCCATTGTCCTTCTTTCAAACCAACATAACGACAGGTTGCTGCTGCTTCGCAACGACGTATCAATCCTTTTATCTCACGTATCGCTTTTGTATCAACTTCATTCGATTTTTTCTTTTCAAGATAGCCTCTTGCTTCGCTTAATATCTTCTTGGATTTATCGGCATCAATACCAAACATCTGTTCAAACCCAACTGCAAAATCGAGAAAGCGTGTAACGAACTCATCGGTTACAGCAATGTTTCCGCTTGTTTGATAAGCCACATGCACTTCATGTCCCTGGTCGTGTAAACGCTGAAAGGTTCCACCCATTGATATAATATCGTCATCTGGATGTGGTGAGAACAAGATCACTTTCTTTGGATAAGGAGTACTGCGTTCAGGATGATTCGGGATCACTGCATTGGGTTTACCGCCCGGCCAACCTGTAATACTATCACGCAATAAATAATAGACCTGCAGGTTAATTTCATAGGCATCACCTTTCTCTACCAGCAGATCACTTAAGCCGTATTCGTTATAATCTGTATTGGTTAAACTCAAGACTGGTTTGTTGAGTTTAAGTGCCATGTTCACCACGGCACGTTTGATCATTTTGTCTGTCCACTCACATTCACCGGTAAGCCATGGACTTTTATAACGTGTAAGCTCAGCCGCAGCCATCTCGTCAATTACAAATGTTACATCATCATGATTCTGCAACAATGAAGCAGGCACATGTTCTGTATCATCGCCTTCAACAGACTGTTGAATAACCGGGGCTTTTGTTGGGCCCCATGCCATGAGTATAATTTTCTTTGCTTTCAGAATTGTACCAATACCCATCGTTATTGCCAAACGTGGCACTTCACTGATATTGGCAAACTCGTAGCTGTTTGCTAATCGTGTAGAGTTGGTGAGTGTAGTTAACCTGGTTTTTGTGTAAACACTTGAGCCGGGTTCGTTAAAACCAATGTGGCCGTTTACACCAATACCTAAAACCTGCAGATCAACACCACCGGCATCTGCAATTTTTTGTTCATAAGCAGAACAATGTTGTTTGATGTTCTCTTTTTCAGTTGTACCATCAGGAATATGACAGTTGTTCTGATCAATATCAACCTTATCAAACAACTGTTGTTTCATAAATCGATGATAGCTCTGGATAGCATCAGGTTCTATGGGATAATATTCATCGAGGTTAAACGCAATTACATTCTTAAAGCTGAGTCCTTCTTCTTTATGCATCCGCACCAGTTCCGCATATAATGACTTTGGAGTTGAACCGGTGGCAAGACCAAGCACACATTTTTCATTCTTCGATTGCTTTTCACGAATTAATTCAGCGATCTGTGTTGCAGCATAGGCCGATCCTTCCTTTGCATCAGTAAAAATCTTGGTGGGAATTTTCTCAAAACTGTCTAGAAGATCCATGGAAGCAGTCTTTCTGGCCATACTTTCTAAATTTATTAAATAAGAGCCCAAATATATCCAATCCGTTTTGAAATGAGTTGGGAAAACGATTGCATAAATTGAAACTAAACCCCAAAAAAGCTGGAATCAAAACATAATTGCATAAAAAAAACAACTGTTTGCTTACCCGCAAACAATTGTTTTTCTATGTTGAATAAATGTATTTTATCGAAGCGAGTAATGAGAGGCAGGTAACTGCTGCAATGTTGCGGCAGCAGCTTCAGGAGTTATATCCCGTTGCGGATTCGCCAGCATTTCATAGCCAACCATGAATTTTTTTACGGTTGCACTTCGTAATAATGGCGGATAAAAATGCATGTGCCAATGCCACTCAGCATGATCTTCTCCATCGTTTACAGGAGCCTGATGCATACCTCCGCTATAGGGGAAAGAGATGTTGAACAGGTTATCATACTTGGTCGTAAGCAGTTTTAGAATAGAAGCAAATGCTTTTTCTTCTTCAGGCGTGAATTGTAAAATGGTTTGCACATGCCGTTTGCTTATGATCATTGTTTCATACGGCCACACTGCCCAATATGGAACCAGCGCTACAAAATGTTCGTTCTCTACAACAATGCGCTCTTTTTTTTGCAACTCAAGATCGAGATAAGCACTCAACAAACTTCTTCCGTGTTGTGCATAATACTTTTTTTGTTGCGTGGTTTCTTTCGTTAATTCCAATGGTAAGGAAGAAGAAGCCCATATCTGTCCATGCGGATGTGGATTACTGCAACCCATGATCTCACCTTTGTTCTCAAATATCTGGATATACCTGACATGCTTATATTCCGAAAGTTCTTTGAACTCCTGTTTCCATAAATGGATCACTTTTACAATTGCATCTTCCTGCATAACAGGAAGGGTAAGACTATGATCAGGCGAAAAACATATGACCTTACAAATACCGGTTTCACTTTTACTGATGAGCAGACCTTGGTCGCTTTCTCCTCCGTCCGGTGTTTCAGGTAATAATGCAGAAAAATCATTGGTAAAAACATATGCATCTGCATAAGAAGGATTCATACTTCCATCTGAACGTTTATTACCCGGACAGAGATAACAGTTGGGATCGTAAGCAGGTCTGTTATCTGCGGGCACTGTTTCAACTTTACCTTGCCACGGACGTTTCATACGATGTGGTGAAACAAGTATCCAATCGCCTGTAAGAATATTTAAACGTGTGTGCGAATGTTCTTTACTGTCAAACATGGTTATATAATTTCTGTTCCATTTTCAATGGAAGCGATGTAATAATCGAGTTGTAAACCCATTTCAGATTCGTAGGCCGGTTTAATTGCCTTGATCAATTCTTCAATAGCCGATTCTTTTACCAGGTTAATTGTGCAACCACCAAAACCACCGCCCATCATACGTGCACCAATCACTTCGGAACGATCACGAACAAAATCAACCAGGAAGTCGAGCTCTTTACAACTCACTTCATACATTTTGCTGAGACCATCATGTGTTGCAAACATTTTTTTACCGAGTGCCGCAATATCTCCTTGTTGAAGATCAGCACAACCGGTAAGCAATCGATCGATCTCTTCCACAACAAAACGGCTGCGGTCATCGATCGTTTTATCTTTTGGCAACACATGCTCGTTTAACATTGCAATGGTTGCATGCCTGAGCGATGTTGCTTGAGGATGATGCACTTTAATCCAATCAACAGCCTGATTACATTCATTACGTCTTGTGTTATATTCAGATGAAGCAAGAGAATGTTTTACGTTCGTATTCAGCAATAATATCTTTATTCCATCAAGCTTAAAAGGAACATATTCGTAAGCAAGTGAACGGCAATCAAGTTTGATCACATGATCTTTCTTCCCCATCATTGAAGCAAACTGATCCATGATGCCACACATTACACCCGCATATTCATGCTCAGCTTTTTGCGCCATCTCCACCATTGCAACACGATCAATATTTGTTTGCAATAATTCGTTCAATGCATATACCGTTGCACATTCAACTGCTGCAGATGAAGATAAACCAGCGCCAATGGGTACGTCACTGGAAAGTATCGCATTGAATCCCGGTAACTTAAGTCCACGCTTTATGAATTGTGCTGCTGAACCAAGAATATAATTAGGCCAGCTAATATCGCCAACAGGCTTTAACTCAGCAACAGTTGTAGAAAATGTTTCATTCAGATCTAAAGCAGTTAAATGAATTTCATCATCATTGCGAAGAGATAAAGCAACATAAGCAGCTTTATCAATTGCCGCAGGCAATACAAAGCCTTCGTTATAATCGGTGTGCTCACCGATTATATTTACACGACCGGGAGATCGAACAATAACAGCAGGTTCGCTTTCGTAACGCTGCAAAAATTCAGCTTTTAAATTTTCTTTCATATAGCATTCAGTTTCGTTCAGAATTATTTGTTTGATGCAAAAGCAAAGCAAAACGCAAACGAAATAACCTGTTGTTATTAATAAAGATTAAAAAAGGGCGGAGAGTGGAAACTACCCGCCGACTATTGATTATGACCCTTTAGGGTGTAACAAAGTAAAATAAAATTTTTTAACTGTCAAAATTACAGTTATTTTTATCTTACTAATAACTGTTAATACTATGAGCCGTTATCCTGACCAAGCCAGGGTTTTCTTAGCTGTCGATTGTATCGTTTTTGGTTTTGATGGAAAGCAATTAAAGATTCTCCTCGTTCAACGGGCATTGGAACCCGAAATGGGCAGTTGGAGTTTAATGGGAGGTTTTGTATTCGCTAACGAAAACGTTGAACAGGCAGCAGCACGTGTACTGCACACCCGTACGGGTTTATCAAATGTTTACCTGGAAGAATTATCAACCTTCAGTGAGCCAGGCCGTGACCCGGTTGAACGTACGGTTTCAGTCGCCTTCTTTGCATTGATCGACATCAACAAGTATAAAAAACAAATTACCGACGATTTCCATGCCGAATGGTTTGATATCAATAAACATCCAAAACTCATTTTCGACCATAAACAAATGGTGGAGAAAGCAAAAGCCCGGTTACGTTATAAATCTGCCTTCCACCCCATCCTCTTTGAATTACTGCCAGCAAAATTTACTTTACCTCAATTGAAAAGCCTTTATGAAGAAGTGTATGACATTGAAATGGACAACCGCAACTTCAGCAGGAAAATCTTATCGATGAACCTGCTGGAAAAGCTCAATGAAAAAGATAAAGACAATTCAAAAAGAGGTGCCTGGTATTATAAAATGAACAGGAAGAACTACAAAGCAAATTTTCATGCTGTTGCAACCATTATTCCCAATCCGGATATTTATTATTCGTAAGTATTTCAGATTTTTTATGCGGGAACCTTTTTTGGCTTTTCTCTATCCCAAAAACGATGTTTGGCAACAGCAGAGATGAATCTTGATGAAAGTTCTTTAATGTTATCATGAATTACTATTCCTTCGGTCAATGCAGTTTCCTTGCTATTATCGTCCGGCAATTTCTTATGAAAATAGGTTGCTTCAAATAGCTGCAGTGCGGATGTGTCAGCAGCTATTGCTTTGCAATGCTTATAAGCTTCATTTAAAAAATGAATAGCATCGGGTTCTGCGGCCAAAGTAGCAGTGCTTATTCCGCCCGGTATATATACTGCATCATAAAATACTGATGCAGTTGTAAACAGACTTTGTTTCACTGGTATTTCAGTGCCTTTGTCGCCTGTCAGCATTCCCAATTTCGGTGCAATGATTTCCGTTGTAGCTCCTTCTGCCTGCAACGCTTTCTGCATCGCACTTAACGATTTTTCATCTACACCATCAGCAGCAAGTATGGCTATCATTCTTGTGCGTATATTATCTTTTACGGTATTCGCCATGCTTAACGCCTCCGACTTTTGTAAACTGCTTTTAACCTTCACTGGCTGTAACTTTGCAACATCGCCATCTGCAGGAATACTATGATTCATGGGATACTCAGGTGTTTTTGGAACATGCAAGCCAAGATTGTAAGCAACCTGCGATGCCAGGCTTTTTTCTACCTGTGATAATATGCCCAGCATACGCACACGAATGGCTTCCGTTTCACATTTACCCAATTCAAATGAGAGTGCATTAACAATATGATCTTTCTCAACATCTGACTGGCTGTTAAAGAATAATTTTGCCTGACTGAAATGATCAAGAAAACTCGGACTTCTTTCCCTCACTTTTTGCGCATCAATTTTTTCCGCATGCGAAGTAAATCCACCTTCAGCCATCGTCGCCTGAAAGGGACAACCACCACCTAACGAATTAGGATGATAACTTGTTTTTCCTTTATTGATTTGTTGACGCATAAAACCATCACGTTGATTGTTATGAACCGTTACCACAGGTCTGTTGATAGGTATTTCATGAAAGTTAGGTCCACCTAAACGAATGAGCTGCGTATCAGTGTAAGAAAATAAACGGCCTTGTAAAAGTGGATCGTTGGTGAAATCTATACCGGGAACAATGTTGCCTACATGGAATGCAGCCTGTTCTGTTTCTGCGAAAAAATTATCCGGATTTCTATTGAGTGTCATTTTCCCAATTCTCTGCACCGGCACCAGTTCTTCAGGTATAAGCTTGGTAGGATCTAACAAATCAAACTCAAACTTATGCTCGTCCGCTTCTGGCACAACCTGTATGCCTAATTCCCATTCGGGAAAAGCACCGCTCTCAATAGCCCGCCAAAGATCTCTGCGATGAAAGTCCGGATCTTTTCCTGAAATTTTTTGTGCTTCATCCCATGTTACTGCATGAACACCTAATATCGGTTTCCAGTGAAATTTTACAAAATTGGATTCTCCTGCTTTATTAATAAAGCGGAATGTATGTACACCAAACCCTTCCATCATCCGATAACTTCTTGGAATAGCTCTGTCACTCATGGCCCACATGATCATATGAGTTGATTCAGGCATGAGTGAAATAAAATCCCAAAAAGTATCATGTGCTGCAGCAGCCTGTGGCATTTCGTTATGCGGTTCGGGTTTTACTGCATGTACCAGATCAGGAAACTTCATTGCATCCTGTATAAAAAAAACCGGCATGTTATTACCCACCAAATCAAAATTCCCTTCCTGTGTATAAAATTTTACAGCAAACCCTCTCGCATCCCTTGCAAGATCAGTTGAACCCCTTGAACCTACCACAGTGGAGAAACGAACAAATACTGGCGTTTCAACAGATGGATCATTTAAAAAACCGGCTTTGGTTAACCTATTCATCGATTTGTAAACTTTGAACACACCATGTGCACCTGAGCCACGTGCATGTACCACACGTTCAGGTATGCGTTCATGATCAAAGTGTGTGATCTTTTCACGGAGTATAAAATCTTCCAGCAAAGAAGAACCTCTATTTCCGGCTTTCAGCGAATTCTGATCGTCATTTATTTTTACTCCCTGGTCGGTGGTCATCGTTTCATTTATACTTTCCTCTGTATGCGGCGCCAAATTCACTGCTTTACTATTCTCTTCATTTTTTTTGAAAACAACTGGTTTTGATTTTTTTGTTGCCATGTGTTGATGTTTTTATAGATTAATATTTTATGTAGCTATTAACGCAAATAATCAGCAAGGTGAATATCTCAAGTACTGTTACCAGTAAACAGATTTAAATGCTTTCGCTTTATAAAAGCAACAGTAATGTAGTGGGTACTTTAGTGATGAGAAGGATTGTTTTCATAATCATATTAAAGCATGAGGAATTCTTCTCACCCAAATAATAAATCAAGCGGGTTATAAGAAAGTGTGACAGCAGCAAGCAAACCGGGTAAAGAACGCTGCGACTGTCACACTGAGAGAACAACCAGAAATAAAAGAGATCAAGCGAAAGCACGACTCTTTTTATAACTATACAGACTAGTCGAAAAACAGGCTTGCTTAATAAAGTGTTTCCTGTTTCCGCACAGTTCGTTTCATGATCAGCTTAAAAGAGAGGGTTGTTAAACAGTAGCTTCTTTTAAATTTGCTTCTGACTCTTCTTTTGATTTAACCAGCAATTCCTTCCCTTTGTCAAGCAAGTCGCCTGCTGCTTTTTTCAACTGTTGCCCAATCTCTGAGCCCTTTTCAGTATGCAGCAGATAATTGATGATTAAACCAGCTGCCAATGCACCGGCTACGCTGATAATGATCTTTGATCCTTTTGTCATATCCCTTTTTTTAGTGATTAAAGATTATTAAACCCTTCCTTTAGTTCTGCCGAAAATGAGAGAAATGAGGAAGATTACAATAAAGATGTAGAATACGATCTTCGCTGCCGCAGCTGCTCCTGAAGCTATTCCTGTAAATCCTAAAACAGCTGCCACTATTGCGATGATCAAAAATATCACTGTCCATCGTAACATAATATTTGATTTAAGTAGTGAGAAAATTGCTATCATACTGACTGTGTGCAAAACCATGCCACTTTAAAATCTGTGCTTGCTAATCTTTTTTCTTCAACAACTTATTTATTGAAACACATGATACTTTGCGTGTAGGGCTAGATTGTATTTTTTATTAACTGTTAGCCATATACTTTTTTATCCTTAGTGAATCATTCACTACTATTCTTTCGATAAACGTTCTGCCTCATTTGTGGTCATAGCTTTTCCCTAATGCTCAATATTGCCCATGAAAGTTAAAATGAAAGATAAAGAACGTTTGAAGCTGGTATGGTTTTTTCAAATTTTATTTAAGTATAAAACAAAGTATAGACGATTAGACGGAATAAACCTTATTACATCATTACTAAACTGTAGCTGGGGAAATAAATGTGGAATCAGTTCCACATAATTACAATTTGTAAACAATAAAAATTAATCAAGATGGAACAAACAGAAACAATGAAACAAAATCGTGAAGCTCTTGCTGATCTGGTAGAGATCAACAACGACCGTATTGAGGGTTACCATAAAGCCGAAGATTTTCTTGAAGAAGATAAAGATGAAGATCTCCGCAACCTGTTCAAAGATATGGCTGCACAAAGCCAGCAATTCAAAAATGAATTGCAGCAATATCTGGATGAACCGGAAGAAGGAACGACGGGAAGAGGTAAGATCTATCGTGCCTGGATGGGTGTAAAAGCAACATTCAGCACCAACGACAGAAAAGCTGCTTTGGAATCCTGTGAGTTTGGAGAAGATGCTGCTTTAAGAGCTTACAGCACAGCGTTGCAGGATCATGAACTCAGTGCCGATGTTCGAGCGGTACTTGAAAAACAAATGCGTTCACTTACTGATTCGCATGATAAGATCAGAGCATTGCGTGATGTTGAGCGTCGCTGATTATTTACGGGAGGTGCAGCACCGCTGCACCTCTTTTTAAAATAAGGTTATGAAAGGTCAACCCAATCCAACAGAAATCCCTGTTCTTCTAAACTGTATCAGAAAAGCAGAAGCCGACGGTTACGTCTCACACTTTGAGGTAACAAAATCAGGACTATACGTAAAAAATAATTTCTATTATTATAAGCCGGAAGAAGTTGTGATCAATAGTTATTACCAATTTGAATTAACTGATGATCCTTCTGAAAATACCATTATGTATTTGGTGGAAACGAAAGACGGGAGGAAGGGAATACTTATCAACGCATATGAAGATTTTGCTGATCCCATTCTCACTTCATTTGTTGAGCAAGTGGAAAAAAACTCGAATAAATCAAAATACCTGTAGCACTACCTTGGTTTATTTATTTTGCTTTCTGCTTTCCCAGCTGAATGACGCCTACATCAGTTACCCTGCCTTCATTCACCATAATGGCTTTGAATTTTATACCCTTGGCAGGTGGCACAGGTTCTATCAGAATATCATATTTACCGGGCTTGAGTTTAACAATAATAAACTTTCCCCCAACAACGTTTGCTTTTACAGTGTCTCTTAACCTTATTGCACAGGCACGCAAAGCACTATCAGCAGGAACAACAGTTCCACGGATGCTCCCACCGGTCGGGCTTACAAATAAAAATGCTGAAAGAAGAAATAAAAAAAACAGTAGCGACACCACATCAAACCGTGCATCTTTCATGATCACATATTTTTTCGATAAGTAATGAAGTAGAAAAAACAAGCTTCATGCCATCCCGTTAAAGACACGCTGTTGGTTAATCCAACGAAATGATCATTTATTATATATCCAATTGCTTTAAACAATTTACCAGGTTCACGCCGGCACCTAACACCGGCGCAAAAAGATCTCCTTTCTTCTTTATCCTGGTAACGATATTGCCAATATGAAAATCCAAAGGATCTAAACCAGGTTTCACTTCTTTCCAGCTGAGTGGTGTTGATACCGATGCACCAGCAACCGGTCTTAATGAATATGCACAAGCAAGGGTTTGTCCTCTCCTGTTTTGCAGATAATCAACATATATCTTTTTGTCGCTGCGTTTTGCAAGACTTCTTTCCAACGTAGTAATTTGCGGCAACTGCTCTACAACCAGCGAAGCAATGAGATGCGCAAAATTCCGCACAGTTTCATCTTCATATTTATTACCCATTGGCACATACACATGCAATCCGCTGGCGCCAGAGGTTTTGCAAAAAGAAACAGCACCCGCTTTATCGAGTATGGCTTTTGTTACAAGTGCAGTTTCAATAACATCTTCAAACTTGTTCTTTTTTGATGGATCAATATCAATCACCAGGTAAGATGGTTTATCGAGTTTAGTTGTAAGTGAATTCCATGGATTGAATTCAATGCAACCAAAGTTTGCCAAAAAAAGCAGGGTGGCTTTATTATTACAAACAAGGTAATGGATGATCTTGTTTGTTGATGCAGATTTGATGTTTGCTTTTTTTATCCATGATGGAACATCGCCACCGGCATCTTTATGATAAAAACCTGCATCCTGAATACCATTTGGATTTCGTTTGAGAGATAATGGTCTGTTTTTGAGATAAGGTAAAATGTAATCTGCAATGCTGTCGTAATAATCAATGAGATCAGCTTTTGTATAATTTTCGGATGGCCAGAAAACTTTATTGAGATTTGTAAAAGCAAGTTTCTTTCCTGCCACTGAGATTTCTTTCGATTCAACAGGCTGCTCTGTTTCCTTTAATGGCTTTTGTTTCATTTTCGCAGCTGTAGCCTTTACTTTTTTTTCTTTGTTCATAGTAATCGTTTTTGCATCCTGATCAGGACGAAGACGAAGAAACACCGGGTGCCGCATCATTCCATCTTCTGTTATAGCTGTATACTTGAGCTCTGCTACCAGTTTTGGTTTTACCCAAATCACCGCTGCATTTACTTTAACCGTTTGTGAAAATGGCGAACGGGCACTCTTCAGCGGTTGCAGTAATGACCAGAGGTCTTTCAATGTGCGTTCATTAAAACCGGTGCCAGTATGACCAATGTATTGCAGCTGATTATTTTTATACTGTCCCAATATCAATGCACCGAAATGTTTTCTGCTGCCACGCCCGGCAGTATAGCCGCAAATGATCGCTTCATGTGTGTGTACATTTTTTATTTTCAACCAGTCTGTTGTTCTATAACCCTGTATGTAAACACTCTCCTTTCGTTTTGCAATAACTCCCTCCATCCCTTCCGTCACTACTTTTTTGTAAAAAGCTTTGCCCTGCTCTTCAATATGATCACAATAACGTATCAACGGATTTGCGCCTATAATTTTCTTCAGCATTTTTTTTCTTTCCAGCAACGGCAAATCCTGCATTTTCTTTCCATCAACACTTAACAAATCAAAAACATAATACTGCAGAAACAGGTGGGTGTTTTCCTGGTAATGTTGCAGCTTCTGAAAATCGGGTTTCCCATGTTCATCAGTTAATACAATTTCTCCATCGAGTACAACCTGTTGTTTTATTTTTTTTAAACCGGCAACGATCAGTGGAAATTTTTCAAGAAAGGATAACCCATTTCGGGAATACAATAAAATTCCGTCTTTACGCAACTCTGCAATTGCACGGTATCCATCAAGTTTCAATTCAAAGATCCACGCTTTATCATCAAATATATTTTCATTTGGAGTAGCCAGCATAGGATGGATGTAGTCACTCATCTTTTTACTGTTTCTAACTAAATCAATCAGGTCGTTCGGGTTCTTTTCCGGGCGGGCTTTTTTTTTACCTGTTTCTTAGCTGTTGTTTTTATAGTTGCCAATTCTTCTTTTCGCTTATTCTTGCTGAATTCTTCAGCATTGTATTGTTCAGTTACAGCATACTTATCCTTGTGTTTGATCAACAGCCAGCTTTTACCGTCATCCTTTTTCATATTCACCAATGCAAATTCACCTTTTAGTTTTCTTCCTTTCAACTCAACTTTCAAACTACCCTTTTTATACATTGCGTAAGCCAGCTTTTCAGAGATCGGTTCACCATCTTCATTCAGCGGAATATAACGGCCATGATCCCACACTTCTACTGTACCTGCACCATAATTTCCTTTCGGTATTGTCCCTTCAAAATTAATATAACTCACCGGGTGATCTTCTACATGCATGGCAAGGCGTCTGTCTGCGCCATTCAACGAAGGCCCTTTGGGAACAGCCCAACTCAATAGCACTCCATGCATTTCTAACCTGAAATCATAATGAATATTCGTTGCATGGTGTCGCTGAACAACAAATCGTAGTTCATCTTCTTTCGCCAGTTTACCTCGTGGTTCAGAAGTGCTTTTGAAATTTCTTTTCTTATTGTAAGTGGCCAACGACATCAGGAAGCTTTTTTATCAGCTGTTTTAAGGCTGGCTTTTAATTGCGCCACCAGGTCGGTAGCACGTGAATGAACAATTTTCATTTGCGGCACAGCTTTCATGGTGCCTTTTGCTTTCGCCCTTATTACTTTAAGCAACTTGGCCGTATAAGTGTCTTTATATTTTGTGAGATCAAAACTATCTGTTAACTGATCGATCAACTGTACGGCCATTTTCATTTCAGCAGGTTTGGTTGTTGCAGCAGGCAGTGTTAAGTCCGATGTGCTGCGGATTTCTTCTGCAAAACGTATCCTGTTTACAACAATCACTTTACCTTCCGCTTTAATTAAACACAGGCTTTCTTTGCTGCGCAATACAAAACTTCCCAAGCCTGCTTTCCCTGTTTTACGCAATGCATCCCGCAACAATGCATAAGCTTTACTGCCATTTTTTTCAGGCTCCGCATAATATGGCATTTCGTAATAAATACTATCCACCTCTTTTTCTTGGATGAACTCACTTATTTCAATGATCCTGCTTTTTTCAGGAGCTGCACGTGCAAAATCATCCTCATCTAACACCACGTATTTATCATTGAGATTATACGCTTTTATGATCTGAGGCCACGGCACCTCTTTGCCCGTTTTTTCATTTACCCGTTTAAAGCGGATATTCGACATATCTTTTTTATCCAGCATATCCAGTTCCAGTTCGCTTTGTTTTACTGCACTGAATAATTTAATGGGAATATTTACCAACCCGAAGCCGATGGCTCCCGTCCAGATTGCCCGCATAATAAATGTTTTAAAAGAGTTAGAAAATACTATGCCATGCTCACCTACTTCTGCTGATGAAGGAATTCTCTCCGGCATCCATATTTTTTCACAAAGGGGTACACAACTTTCCTTCACACATTCATTCATTTTTAGATTCCTTACACCGGCATACAACTGTCCTTATTTGTAAAACCGGCAAAAGAGAAAAATAAAGAAAGCTCCGCTTGAGGAGACAAGAGAACAACCCCTGCCTTTGTAATTATAAAACCGTACCAGATAAATAAGAAAGTAATCATTTTTCAACCAACTAATACTTCCGCTTAACTGCAAACTGCGATCTGAGCTTTATAGAAAATAAAACCGAATCAACAACAGCATCAGGGTGATTGGCCTGACTGTATGAAGCATCGGTAATATGCGGTAAAATAAATATTGTATGTAAGCCCGGTTATTATGCAGTCGTACTCTGACTTCCGGGCTCGGGCGCTGCAGCAGCGGGATGTACGGGAGATGTAAACTCTATACCGGTATCAGAAACTGTAGTATTCTGTTTCGTCTGAAGACGGGAATTTAATTCAGCCTGTATCATTGCTAAATCGTATTCATATTGGTCGGCACCACGGGGATCCCTGCCGGCAATCTTAGCTGTTAGTTCAGCAGTTTGCCTCACAAGCATCTCCATTAATACATGGGTTTCCAGGTTTCGTAAATTTTCCATTTTCAGAACAGGATCGAATTTTCAGGTAGAATAACAAAAACTATGCGAGGATATAATGAACAAGATTTTGTTATCCACAGCTTTCGAGGTTTAACAGTGTTTTCATTATTGCTGAAATAGATTGTGGAACTTTGGTTTGAGCCTGGGATGTTATTTGTTTAACACTCTTCCCTGTGCAAGGGGCATGAACTGAACCACAGGAATGTCATCTATATGTTCTAAATGCCCATGTGCAACGCTGCAGCTTTATTCATTGCTGTAATCGTTCACCTCACTTGTTAATTTCGTAAAACCTATCACTTCCCCATCGTCGTTATGCAAAGCAGTAATGAGAATACTACCCCAAAATATTATTCCTCCTTTTTTAACCCGTCTTCCAATATGCCTTGCACTACCTTCCTTTTTTGCCTGTTCAATTAATTGTTCCGGAAGACCAGCTTGTCTGTCTTGAGGCATATAAAACAATCTGAAGTTTTGCCCAAGTATTTCTTCTTCTTTATATCCCTTTATTTTTTCTGCTCCTTTATTCCATGATAAAATAGTTCCGTCAATATCAAGTAAGATGATTGCATAATCCTGTATTTCTGTAATCATTTTTTTATGAAGCTCAGCCAGTATCATTTTTTTATCCATAATCTAAGATAGTTAACCACAAGGGGTTCTATAGTTCTATTTCCTTTGCGTTGTATTCCATGATAAAATATTCGTTCGCTGGAGTGGCATAACATTTGGGTCGTTCATTAAAAAATAAATGCTATGGACAATCCAAGAAAAAAGAAAGAAGATAGCAAACGTGTGAGCAGCAAGCAACCACACGAACAAGCCTATCAAAAAAAGAAAGAAGCAAGGAAAGACAAAAGCAACAGCAGCACTTACGAAGGCCGAATCGGAATGGAACCCAATTCAAGATCTGCACGCAGCAACAACCGATAGGTTAACCGTATTGGTAATTCTGTATATGTCTTCGCCAACAAGTAAACAAATTTGCAAAAAGGCCATCCACAAGGATGGTCATTTTTTTTGCTGACGTCATCTATTATGACAAGCTGTTTGCACACCCATTCACCTGTCAAAAAAAAGGGAGGTCTTCTTCGTTGGAAGAAGACCTCTTTTGCAATCGTTAAAATCTACATTCCACCAGAGCGGGAATCCCTGCTTTTGTTATCACCCTCTCTTCCGGAATCCTGTCTGCGTTGTCCGCCTTCCATGCCTCGTCCTTCATCTTCGTTTCTGTCGCTGCGGTTACCTTGTCCGCCACTTTCAGTTCCGGTACGTTGTTCATTACCTTCACGGTTTCGGCGTTGCTCATCGCTTTCACTTTGATTCCTGTCGTTGCCGTTACCTTGCCCTCCTCTTTCATTTCCTGTCCTTTGTTCTTCACCTTCCCTCTTTAAACGTTGCTCATCGCTCTCGCCCTGATTTCCACCACGACCTGCGCCTTGAGATGGTTTGTTACGTTCTTCTGCCATGATTAAAAGTTTTATTGTTATGAAATTGAATGGCTCCGCCATCCGTTGTTATGTCTGAATTAGTTTTAAATAGCGTGCCATAAAACACATAGGGTGAGAATAAGCGAATGGCCGGTTCATTGGGTAATTAGTACCCCATGCTGTGCACAGAAATACCACTACAGAATACTCAATGATGTGTAGCAGTTAATTTGGAAGGGAAAAAGAAAATTAACGATGAGGACAGACGTTCCCATTTTGCAGGTTTACAATTTGTATCGCAGTTGAGTTTATTGTAAGGAACTCGTAGAATATTATTCGCTTGTTCCATTGCATCGATTCATTTACATTACACTCGACTGCATATTAAAGGAAGATGACGAATAGAGCCCGGAGCAGGATCTGAACGCAGCATCAGCCGTTTGTTGCTGAACGTTTTACTTGCCTCGGGTCATTCACCCAAAGGCACCTGGGATATTATTTTTTCTGAATCCCGGGGCTGGTTGCACCACACCCCGGGCTGGCGGATGGGCGGATTATTTGTCCCTTGCGTTCAACCAGGTTTTAAATTCACTTATTTCTTTTTTCTGATCATTGATCATGTCCTGCGCCATCTTTTTTAATTCAGCCGACATGCCATGTTTAAGTTGCATTTTTGCCATTTCAACTGCATGCTCATGATGCGAGATCATCATTACTGCAAAATCTTTATCAACATCAGCATTTGTTTGCATGGCCTTCGATTTACTATCCATACCACTCATCGATTTTTGCAGTTCACCTTCGCCATGTTTCATGCCGGATGGTTTATAACTGCCGATAAATTCTCTTAACTTTTGCTGCTCTTCTTTTTGCTTCCTGGTAATTTCCTGCGCCATTGTTTTCATCTTCTCATCTTTACCGTTTGAAATTTCAACTTGCGCCATGTTTATTCCACCCTGGTGATGTTCTATCATCATGTTTGCAAAATCTATATCAAAGTCGCCTGTCATTTGCATTTTCTTCATGTTGCTCATCATATCATCCATTGATTTCATGAGGTTGCCGTGAGCTGCAGCACTGTCGTGTGATAACGATGGTTGATGTGTTGTTGTGTGATCGGTTTGTGTTGTGGCAGTGTCGCTATTTGCTGAAGCGTTTTCACCACTGTTGTTACATGCTGCTAAAAAAAAGATACACACGGTTATAAAACCTTTTCTTACTTGTTTCATGGTCTGTTTTTTTTGTTGATTATATTTTACAAATTTTCTTTCTTAATCTCCTTTTGTTACTTCAATGATCATATAACACCCTTGTTTTAAGATTCCCGTGGCATTGCTTCGTTTTGCAAGAGTTGTTCTGTCGGCATTTGCAGATTCCGGAACTTGATTATTTTTTTCCAAAGCAATTAGCAAGCCCGCAAGCAGCAACTGAATACTTGTTCTTATACCTGTTTTCAACTATCATTAAGCGTGTTATACTTTTTTGTGGTGCCATAATGTAAGAGGTAATTACAGCAACCGGCTCTATGCATTGTGCTTCTCCGGCTCTTTTACAGTAATACGTTTAAGCTTTGAAATAGCAGGTCCGTTAACAACCGTTCCTTCTTTTGAAAATCTCGAACCATGACATGGGCAATCAAATGTTTTTTCATCAGCATTCCATTGAACAACGCAACCTAAATGAGGACAGGAAGCATTATATACAAGCAACTCTCCTTTGCTATCTCTATAAGCTGCCAGTTTTCTCAACCCGTCACTTACAATGGCGCCGCTGCCATTCTGAAGCTCATCAAATGATTTAATATCTCCTTTCGATACCCAGTCAACATACTGCCCTGCCATACTTAATGCTTCCTTGATATAACTTCCGGCAACTTTCAATGGAATGCGTGTAGGTTTGTAGATATCCTCCCAATTATTTTCCTTTCCGTTAATAAGATCGGTGATCAATAAGCCGCCAATGGTTGCATGTGTCATTCCATTTCCTGAATCACCTGTAATGATGTAAATGTTTTCGCTGCCCGGATTTTTTCCAATGAATGCCAATGAATCTAATGGCTCCATTACCTGACCAGACCAATGGTAAGCGATCTCCTGCATTGTTGGAAAATGCTCACGTGTCCATTCTATTAACCGGGCATAACGTTCTGTTTCAGGGATACCTTCTGCATCGGCCTGCCCCGTTTTATGATCTTCACCTCCGGACAATAACAAATCATATTGGCTGGTAAACGGCTGCAACCTTACATAGTGATATGGATGTGTGATCCATTTAGAATTATGATCACCCGTATCCCACCAGAGCGCAGGTTCTAAATAACCTTTGGGAACAAGCCCCGCAATTACATACGTGCGGTAAGGAAATTGTTTTGTATGAATGGCCACAAGATCATTCACAGGGGTGTTTGTTGCAACTACAATGTGCTTTGCAGTTATTTTATACCCATTAGCAATTACTTCACCTTCGTTGATCTTTGTAGCATGTGTATCAGTGTAAATTATTCCCCCTTTCGTTTCAATTGCACGTGCAAGACCATTTAAATATTTCATGATGTGAAATTGTGCCTGCTTTGGGAAACGGATACAGGGCTGTTTCACATTTGAAATACCGGGCACAGTGTTTAACAGTTCGGTTGGCAAACCAGCTTTGCGGGTAGCATCAAATTCTTTTTCCAGTGTTTCAAATTTATCATTGGCATGCACAAACAGATAACCATCTACCCGCATGAAATCGCAATGAATATTTTCGGTGTTGATCACTTGCTCCATCCAGTCAATGGCGGCGGTATGACTTTGAGCAATGATCTTTACTTTCTCTTCGCCGAATATTTTTTGCAATTCATCGTAGCGATCATCCAGTGCATGCGTTAAATGTGCCGTTGTGCGGCCGCTTTCCCCGCTTCCAATGAGTCCATCTTCGATCAACACTACTTGTTTGCCCGCTCCTGCAAGACAGTAAGCTGTACTTAAGCCAGCTATACCACCACCTATCACTAAAACATCTGTTTCAATATTGCTTTGAAGTGAAGGATACGCTATTGTAGCGGTCGATTGAATCCAATAAGTTGAATGTTCACCGGAAGTTCTCTTGCTATGTTGTATTGAAGACATTTTGTAGTAATTAAAGAAAGCTGTAATTAAAAAGCACTTCTGATATCTTATAAAAGCGGCAGAAACAAATAACATACCAGCATCGTTGAGCTTTTGGCATATCGTTTCAAACTGAATTAAACAGCATAAATTTCTATCCGCTTCAACAGGTCAATTCAGCCTGGCAAATCAGCTTTTCATCTTATTTAATGTTGTGATAAAAAAAATAAAATCACAAGCAGCGTCTATTTTAAGCACTCATCTGCAATGCTTAATTGTGGATTTTCTTTCCTATAAAAATGCTCACGAATTCATCGCTGTTTGTATTAGTTCCGGCATGATTCTTACGCCTGTTTTTTTTTGGAGTCTCTTTAATGGGTGAATCGGATACAGATCTGAGAATATACCGTTATAACTGATCTGGATAATGCCAGCGTAGGAAATAGAAATGTGAGTTCCGGGTACTTGTATTTGCTAAAAAGAAAAAAGGAATATTGCTCGAAGCAGGAATTGGTGTACAGGATTTTTCCTACACAGCTTCTTAATAAGAAATGAATATTGAATTTACTGCAGTGAAATATGGTGACTGCTAAAAATACATTTATATAACAAAGGCAACAATACTTCTTGTTGTCTTTTATCTTATTTACCGCTTATGCTGAAATGATAGTTCAATAACTGATGATAAAGGGTAATATTTTCCCCGTTCTTCCTCTGTTCAATCTAAACATCTATACTATGTGCAATTATAATGATTGAACTTAAATGGCATGTATGTTGCATTTTTTGTAAGCAACAAGCTATGAATAAACTACTATATTATTTGTTGCCTTTACTGGTGCTGTCGTCGTGTAAACGGTTTGTATTTCATCCAAATGAAATACGCCCGCAGGAAAAAGCGCTGAACAGCAGCAACATTGAAAAAATTGCAAAGCTGGAATCAAAAACAGCCTTCAACTTTATTTTATTAGGTGACACACAGCGGTTTTATGATGAAGTGGATGATTTTGTTAGTCATGTTAATTCATTAAACAATGTTTCGTTCATATTGGTGGCGGGCGACCTTGTAGATTTTGGTTTGAATAAAGAATTCAACTGGATCGCTTCTAAATTTGGGAAACTGAAAACTCCTTATGTAGCCGTCATTGGAAATCATGATATGCTTGCTAATGGCCGAAAGATCTTTACAGAAATGTTTGGCCCTGAAAATTTCTCCTTCACTTACGGAAAAAACAAATTCATATGTATTAACAGTAATTCAAGAGAGGTAAATTATAATGGAGAAATTCCCGATATTAACTGGCTGTCACAACAATTAAATGACCAGGCGCCAGACAATATTTTTATTGTTTCTCACGTGCCGCCATTCAGTGTTGATTTCGATAAAAAACTAGAGTCTGATTTTGCAGAGCTATTGACTGCCCAACATAAAACAAGATTGTCATTACATGGACATGAACATCAATTCAAACAGCTACAACCTTACGAGGGCGGGCCAACTTACGTAGTTGCAGCAGCATCTCATAAACGCAGCTATGTAATGATAACAGTGAATGGAGAAGAATTTTCTGTATCAGAAAAGTTTTATTGATGAAAGCATGGCTCACGATAGTTTATATTTCAATTTTTTCTGTTTGCGCCAAGGCACAAACAGAAAAAAAAAAGAAAGGCATTGCACCACATCATGTTAAATTACAGTTTGCAGGAACAATAGGTTTTATTTCAGTTGGCACAGGCTATGAATTTGCAAAGAAGAAATTACAGGCAGATTTCTTTTACGGTTATGTACCTGAGAAAATTGGCGGCATCAATATTCATTCCATCTCCGGCAAGCTAACGTGGATGCCTGTTTCCATACAGTCGAACAACTACAAATTTGATTTACTTACAACCGGCCTGCTTGTTAATTATGCATTTGGAAAGCAATATGATCTTTCCCTGGGATCATTTGATTACTACGGCTTTCCCACGGCCGCACACATTGCATTTTTTGCAGGAGGTGGTATTACAAGAAACAAATTCGGTTTGTATTATGAGCTGGGCATTACCGACCGGGAGCTTATAAGTTTTGCAAGCAATTCTAAAGGAATAAAATTTCATGAAATAATCAATATTGGAATTGGCGCACGTTTAAGTTTGCGATGAGACAGCCGGTTTGCATTGGCATCTTCAACATTACTATTTCTAATTTATATTATACATCATCTTTTTTTTTCTCAACAAAACATCGCTCTTCAAGATTTTTTTATCCACAAACTTAGGCTCTGGTCGCATTTTTGGAATTATCTCATAGTTAATTTTATTTCAGAATCAACAAAAAAAATGAACAAGTATGAAAAGATGGAAAAAAACAGGCTGGTTAGTCCTGATGGCAGTGATCATCTTGGGTAGTATGGAAGCCTGTAAAAAAGACAAAGATGAGCAGGAGTACAATTTAAGCGGTTCAGCTAGTGGTGCGCAGGAAGTACCGGCAGTTACCACAACGGGCACCGCAACTCTTACCGGCGAATACGATGGCGATGATAATAAGCTGGAATACAAAATTGAGTGGAAAAATCTTTCTGGTACTGTAACACAGGCGCATATACATGGGCCAGCATTTGCAGGTGCTAATGCAGGCGTGTTAATTCCATTGACCATTATGCTTAATGGTACATCCGGAAAACTTGAAGGCACAGCTAGTTTGCCTGATTCTACCGAGCAGTTCCTATTGAGCGGTAAGTTGTATTATAATCTGCATACTACTCTTCATGCGGGTGGGGAAATACGGGGACAAATTACTGCAACAAAGGATTAAGAGGTACTTATTCCACACAAAATGACCTGCTTCGGCAGGTCATTATTTTTGTAAATAAAAAGATCGGCTAATTAAAAACAATACAATTGTTCAATTATTATCTGAAATTCCTTCCTTCAGAAAAAACTTTCTGCTCGTTGATAACAGTAGAAGCAACTTTATTTTTTTGTTTACCTACCGAATGATCAAATAATGTAGGACTATCAAGTTCGTTCTCATGATTTGAGGTAAGCTGTCTTAGAAGTTTAGTCATATTATAGCACTTACTTACAATGACATGAATTACCTCACCTTCAATCTGCAATTTCCCTTCTACCATAATTAAACGTGACTGTAATATTTCTTTCCTGAATTTCTCAAACAATTTTTCAAAGTATACAACATTTGCAAAACCGGTTTCATCTTCAATGGTCATAAAGCAAACTCCTTTTGCAGTGCCCGGTCGTTGGCGTACCAATACCAGCCCTGCAACTTTTACAACTTGTCCATCTTTGCAATTGGGCAGTGCACTGATGTTGATGACATGAAGTTGCCCCAGTTTTTCCCGAACAAAACTCACCGGATGTGCTTTTAATGAAAGAGCCGTTGTTGCATAATCATGTACAACATGTTCTGATTTTCTCATCAAAGGCAATGAAACATCTTTTTCATCAGGATCATCATTTGCTTGCCCCTCAAACACTCCTATAGCAGTATCTTTTTTTGACATCTCCCAAAGTGCTTGTCTGCGATCAAGCCCTATTGAACGAAATGCATCGGCATCTGCTAATTGTTTTAAAACATTTTCTGATAAACCGATAATGCGTAGTTCATCAATACTTTGATAAAAACCTGTTTTTGCATTCAACAACACATTCACATCATCTTCCCTCATCCCTTTTACCTGGCGAAAACCTAATCGTAATATATAGTAGTTACCTGACTTTTCTTCAAGCAGATTATTCCAGGTGGAATAATTAATATCAACCGGCTTCACTTCCACTCTATGCTTCTGAGCATCGATCACAATTTGTGCAGGTTGATAAAACCCCATCGGCATACTGTTTAGTAAAGCACAAGCAAACACATCGGGATAATAGTGTTTTAACCATGACGATACATATACTAGCAATGCAAAACTTGCAGCATGACTTTCAGGAAAACCATAACTACCAAAACCTTCCAGCTGACGAAATACACGTTGCGCATATTCCAGTTGGTATCCACGTTTCATCATTCCATCAATCAGTTTGCTTTCAAACTTTGAAACCTTCCCTTGTGCTTTAAATGTTGCCATACTTCTTCGTAATTCGTCCGCTTCTGCTGCTGTAAACCCTGCAGCAACAATAGCGATCTTCATTGCCTGCTCCTGGAATAACGGAACACCTAGTGTACGTCCCAATATATCTTGCAACTCTTTCGAAGGATATTCAACAGGTTCCTCTCCATTACGTCTGCGCAAATATGGATGCACCATATCGCCTTGTATGGGCCCTGGTCTTACTATGGCAACTTCAATTACCAAATCATAAAATGTTCTGGGTTTTAATCGTGGAAGCATCGATTGTTGTGCACGGCTTTCAATTTGAAACACTCCAATTGTATCTGCATGACAGATCATTTCATAAACAGCCGCATCATCTTGTGGAATATTGGCAAGCGTAAGCTCAGGACCATAATGTTTCTTTACTAAATCAAATGCTTTACGTATACAGGTAAGCATGCCTAATGCCAGCACATCAATTTTCATAAACCCGAGTGCATCAATATCATCTTTGTTCCATTCAATGCAGGTTCGGTTTTCCATTCGTGCATTAAGTACCGGACAGAGATCAGTTAGTTTTCCCCTGGTGATGACAAAGCCTCCTGTATGTTGACCGAGCTGTCTTGGAAAACCGATAAACTGTTTGGTAAGCGATAATACTTTTCGCAAATGCTGATCATTAAAATCAAAGCCTTGATCGGTAAAACGAGTCTGTGCAAAATTCTCTTCAGGAAATTCACCCATTGAACCAACAGCTTGTGAAAGACGATTGATCATGTCAACTGAAAGCCCCATTGCTTTTGCTACATCTCTAATGGCCCCTTTCTGATGCTGCTGCGTAACAGTTGCTACAATAGCAGCTCTGTCTCTGCCATATTTTTGATAGATGTATTGAATTACTTCTTCTCTTCGTTCATGTTCAAAGTCAACATCAATATCAGGTGGTTCGTTGCGTGCTGCTGAAAGAAACCGCTCAAATAACAGATCAAATTTTTCGGGGTTAACAGAAGTAATCCCCAAACAAAAACAAACGGTTGAATTGGCTGCTGAGCCCCGACCTTGACATAAAATGTTCTGACTTCTTGCAAAGCGTACAATATCGTACACCGTAAGGAAGTAAGAAGCATAATTCATTTGTTCAATGAAAGCTAATTCATGTTTGATTGCTGCAATTGTTTTTGTTGGTACGTTATCACCAAAGTGTTGCTTTGCTCCCAACCAGGCTAAATGTGTTAATTCTTCCTGTGGTGTTCGTCCTTCGGTAATGATCTCTTCAGGATATTCATACTTCAATTCATCTAAAGAGAACTGACAAGCTTCTGCTATTTCTTCAGCATGCCTGATCGCTTCCGGATAATGCCGGAACAAACGAAACATTTCCTCTTCCGGTTTTAAATAGCGTTCGGCATTGGGATGCAAACGAAATCCTGCATTGTAGATAGTACATTTTTCTCTAATGCAAGTAACAATATCATGCAACTCTCTTCTTGTTACATTATGATAATGCACATCATTGGTTGCTACCATCGGCACATTGAATTTTACAGACTGTTGTGCGATTCTGTATAAATATTTTGCATCATCACCATTATAATAACGACAAACTGCCATGTATAATTGGCCATCCAGTTTTTGTTTGTACTCCTGCAGGTTCTGTTTAAATGATTCTTCAATATCAAATTCATGATTCAATGTTGTTGGCGGCAAAACAACAAACAGCATGTCTTTTGCATACAGATACACATCTGCCTTATACAAATGACATTCACCTTTTTCAGCACGGAGATTACCTGTTGAAAGAAGATTACACAACCGGGAATATGCTGCTTTATTGGTAGGATAAGCAAGTAAACTTGCACCATCTGCTAAATCAAGTCGGCAACCTGGTATAATCCTTATGCCACACTTTTTTGCTGAAGCATGTGCCCTTACAATTCCTGCTAAACTGTTTCGATCTGTGATGGCGATCTCTTTATAGCCATAAGCTGCAGCCTGCTCAGCCAACTCTTCCGGGTGAGAAGCACCCCGTAAGAAACTAAAATTGCTTGTTACCTGTAATTCCACATAACGCATACTTCTAAATTTTTAAGCAAAGAACCCATGAAGAAACCATTGATACGACTCATCGGTGTAATGTCCTGAACGAAATATCCAATAACGACAACCGGTTTCATCTTCCACATAATAATAATCACGATGCTGTCCTTGCTGTAACCACCACTCCTGTTCAATACGTTCCGGGCCATCTGCTTTTATAACTTTATGTAATGTGCCTTTATAACGAAACATCATGGGCGGATAATCAGGAACAGGTGCTGTTACTTCTATTGGTGAAGGTGAGGGTAATAATTGCAATGGCCTTGGCCTGTCAACTTTCCATGTTGTTGTGTTTGCTTCTAATAAATGTTGTGCTGATTTGAATGATCGTTCAGGCCAGTAATGTTCAGCAGGTAAATAACGTTGAATGGTATGTGCACCAAGTTTCCCTGCAATGCGATCCATCAATTCTGCTATACCTGCATCCTTCAAACCTGCAGGATGTTGCCATAATGTTATTTGAGATGAACAGACATCTTCTGTCTTCTTTGCTTCAAGCGTAAACAATTCAATACCGAATGCAGGTTCAATGGTTGATAGTTTTAATTCAAACAGTTTGAATAAATGCTGTGTATTTGTTGTTGCCCGGTTAGTTCCTATTTCAACTGTTTCAGTTTTCCCATCTATGCGATAGCATTTAAAACAAGCTGTGCGTAACCCTTTTTGTTCTTTCTTAAGTTTATTGCACAAAGTTTCTAATAACTGTTGCAATGCAATTTCAATTCCGGTTAAGGTGGTGATCGGTTCAAGACAAGTCAACCGTTCGCAGTAAACGGCAATGGGTTGAACAGGTATGATCATTTCTTCTTCAAAACCTAAAGCCTGGTTTAATCGCTGAATAAATGCTTCCCCAAATCTTCTACGAAGAACAGAACGTGGAATGTTGATAAAGTGCTGAATATTTCGAAGTCCTAAAGTATGCAAACGTTCAAAAGTCTCAGATTCCAATCGAAGAGACTCTGGTGGCAATGCAAGTAAAGCTATTGCCTGTTTGTTTGATTCAATAATAGTTGGGCTACTTCCATATCGTGCAAAAGCCCAAGCAGCGCCAATTGTATCAGCCATTGAAGCACGAACATGATAGCCTAAACTCCATAAGCGATCAATGATATGTTGCAGGTATAATTTTTCTCCTCCCCAAAGATGTGCGCAACCTGAAACATCGAGCAAAAGTCCGTCTGGTAAATCAATAGCTACTACAGGTGTAAACCGGATGCACCATTCGCCTAACCCTTTCAATAGTTTTTCAGGTAAGCCAGGCAGATCATCCAACACTTTTAATGAAGGAATAATCACTCTTGCATCTGCCACTACCATGCCTTTATAAATACCATCCTGTTCTGCTAATTGATTTGCTGCAGTAATCAGCATACGTCCATGATCCGGAATGGTTAGTACAAATGGAATTGTACTTAATGTTTTTTCCCGACGCACAAACCAATCCGTTTTTAAATAACGGAACCATATCGCCACAAATCGCTTCGCCATCTCATCCCGTTTTCTTTTGTTGCTCAAACTCAATTGCTGCGAAATTCTCATGCAAACGAAACGCATCTGCATTCCATTCAACCTGCCATGAACCCGGTTTCCCATTTCGCATTTTTAATAACTCCACATTCCACCTTGGATAACCAACTCCAGGCATACCACTTGCTTCACTTGCTAATGAAGAAATTTGCCAGCGGCTGACACACGCTGTTGCTGTTAATTTGCGTGGATTGACACGCAGAATAAATCCTGTTACCAAACTTTGTTCAACAGCTAACTGAAACCTGCGTGATGATGTAAAACTCAGCTCCTGCAATTCACAAACAACCGCAGATAGTCCATTACATTTTAAGGCTTCTTCCATTGTCCACAGCAAATCCTTTTCCTTATGCAAGTGGATAAAAATGATTCGGTCTGGATCAATACCAAACAATTTCAATGCGGGTGGAAATAATGTTTTTTTGGAACTGATCCAAACTGTTGCCACATTCGTTTTAATTACTGTACCCATTAATGCCGACACAAAGCCTTCGGTAGCAGCATTACTCTCATTACTGCTACTCACAAATTCATGGACTGCACCGAGGGGAAAAGTTGCCTGTGGCAGATGTTTCTTTAAAAAGCCCAAACCTGCAGGCAATGATTCAAAATTGCCTGCAGGTTTAATACCTGTAATCTTCAACAAATCCCTTTGCAGTTGGGCAATAATATGAGCTCTTGTCGGCAACATTTGAAACAAAGATAATCAGAATTACTAAATATTTTAGCATTATTGCATCTTATTATTTATATAAATAATGGAATCTGAGAATGGATTTATATGCAAAAGGTTTCAATGTAAAAAACATTGAAACCCTTTTGTAAGTTATATCCAATCATAATTATCGTCTACTTTCCATACCAAAAAACCTTTTTACAGTTCTACAATATCCGACCATAAAATGTGAGAGGCCAGCCACCATTTGGCATCGCACAACCTTGACCAGCAAATCTTGCTCGGTAAACAACTGTGCGTAACTGGTATTTAAATTATAACCCGGCATGAGCAAAGTTGATGTTGCATACAGCACACACTGATAATTTTTATTATAAACATGAAACCTTGCCAATAATCCAAGTGCAGCACACTTGGTTGCATATAAACATTAAAGCTAACAGGGTTTCCCAATACTTAACTAGTAATACCAACAGAAAAATTATTTATCAATTACAACTCGTTTTCGTTTAGATAACAAGTATAAAATGTTATCACTCCACAACGTTCACATAATTCCTTTCCTTTTTATTAAGAAAATACAAGTTTACAGAAGCTGAACAAAAAAGCAACCCCATATAATAGATTATGGGGTTATTTTAAATAAGCAAATAAGATTTAATTAATCAATGTTTACCGGAAAAACAGGCGGAGAAGGCAAACTATTCCAGAATTTTGCCAGATCATTCAAGTTGCCGTTTGCATCTACAGCACCTGTGCGTGTTTGAAAATATGCATACCGCTCTACGTATGGAACAGTATTCAGCCATTCAGACGATAACTGCATAAAATATTTTATCAGATTAGGACGGGCATTTCTGCTTGGATTACAATTATACTCTGTTAACCATAATTTTTGATCAGGGTAAGTTAACCTGGCTCTTTCAACATACGCTTTAAACCTTGTGAACACTTGCTCTGCAACGAGCGTATCACCGCCTGTATTGCTGTTTTCATTCCCCCAATCGTACCAATGCAAACAAACATAATCGATTCTTAGTTTTTTAGCTTTTGCAGAATCCATAAACATGGGCAACCATTTACCTGCAACAAATGCGTTATTCTGTTCAACAGCCGGAGAACCTAATCTCAATCCGGTTTGCATCATTATTCTGTACCTGGCAATGGCAGTGTCGATGCTGGCAATATTTGACTGGCCGGAATTATCCGGTTCATTAAAAGACAATAAATGATTGATATCTTTTCTACCCACCAAATAATTTACATCAGCCACCGTAGCAGTTCCTTTGCCCCATGTCATTGGTATAAAATTCATTGGTCCAAATGATGGTCTGTTTATACTCCAGCCATAATACCATGAAGTATTAAATTGTTTCACCACATTGCTATCTGTAAACGCAACACCTTTCTTTGAAGGATTATCGATTGGTATATAGCGTATATATGAAACCTTATCTCTCAGCCTTGGCGAGAAATTAAGCCGGATAGGCGCTTTCGATGCTACATAACAGGACGATTCGCCGGAGCCATCATTATTTTCTGCAAAAACCACCATATAACCTTTCGGCAGATCAAAAGACGCAATGTTATTGTCAAAACCGGCAGGCAATGCTTTAAACAAAGGGCCGGAATTAATATCTGAATAAATAGAATCTGGGCTTAACGTAACTCTTTGTTCTCCCATATTTAAGCCCGAAGCAATCGTTAAATTGTTGCTTGACTGAAATCCATTGTATTTATCACCTTCTGTTTTTTTACAGGCTGTAAAAACAACTGACAGTAATAAAATATTTATAATTATTGTTTTCATTTTTAATAAATAGATGTAAAAAAATAAGGTGGTTTATTGCCACGGGGTATTTTGCACAAGTTTATTATTAACGTTCAACTCAGTAACTGGAATTGGAAACGTTTCAGATTTTAATCCACGATAAGTAGGAGCATAACCCGGGACTGCATCTGCAACTACTGCCTGAAAAGCGGCCTGCATAGTACCCCACCTCTTTAAATCAAAAAACCGTAAACCCTCAATAGCTAATTCCACACGTCGTTCACGTCTTACAATTGCTCTCAATGCTGTTTGCGATAAGCCGCTTCCTTCAACTGATTCAATTGAAGGCATTGACACCCTTGCTCTCACCTGGTTTATTAATGGATATACATTCAACAACTGGTTTGTTTCAAGAAATGCTTCTGCACGCATTAATAAAACATCTGCATAGCGAAGTACAATAAAATCCTGACCTCCGGGTGATGAAACTGCAATACCTGTGGAAGAAGCAGCTCTTCTAACATATTTGCGTTGTCCAAATTTGGTTGCAGTATTTCCTGTAAAGGCCCTGTTTAAATCTGTAAGAAAAATATCCCCGGGGAAATAGATTGTTGCGCCGCAACGGGGGTCTCTGTTTAAACCGGGACTAACCGGATTGTACAAAGGAGAAGTTGTGATGGGTTTACCATCTGTACAATAGTATTCATTCACTAAATTTTTCATTGGCGCAGATTCAACCCTTGGAATGGTTAAAAAAGTTGCTGAAAACAATTCATTATTACTAGATACATCCTGGTTGAACCGAACTGCAAATATTATTTCTTTAGACGATTCTCCAGCTTCAGTAAACAGTTGAGCATAATTTCCATTCAAACTATAGCCCAAAGTCAAAAGAGTTGAAGTAGCATCCAGCACACCCTGGTAATCTTTATTGTATAAATAAAATCTTGCCAAAATACCCAGGGCAGCACCCTTAGTAGCATAACCATACTGTGCAGCAGGATAAGAAACAGGCAAATTATCTGCAGCAAATTTCAAGTCTTTAACCACCTGATCTGAAATTTCCTGATACGAATTTTTTGGCACAAGCGCCTCTTCTAATGTCTGCACTTTTAAAACAAGTGGTGCCTCCACATAATACACAGCTATATGAGAGTAAAACAACCCTCTTAGAAAATAAGCCTGTGCCAGCAGTTGATTTTTTTTCTGAGCAGTGATTGCAGTTTCCGGCATCTTCTGGATGTTTTCAATCGCAAGATTTGCCCTGCCAATACCCCTGTACAGCGATCCCCACAGCGTTTGAAATAACTGGTAATTAGGATCAACATTGCCCAACATATAATTACCCGGTCCTACAAACAGCCAACCCGTAGCATTAAAAACATTATCGCCAAAACAATCATACATGGGGAAACCTGCGGCTGCAAAACCATTTAGGTTACCGCTATACTGGATGCGATCCTGCAAAGCATCATAAATGGCATGTATACCCAACAATGCATCACTTTCCGTTTTCCAGAAATTTTCTGCTGCCAGGCTACCGAGAGATGGGCTCTCCAAATAACTTTTTTTACACGACGTAAAAGCAACAATTGAAATAAGAAATAGTAATTTTTTCATGTGAGTCTTTTTATATTAATTATTTACAATTAAAATTTAACATTTAAACCAAACGTATACACTTTGTACAGCGGAGCGTTTTGATCTGTACTTCCGCCTCTTTGTCTTTCAGGATCAA
This sequence comes from Lacibacter sp. H375, assembly GCF_037892425.1. Lineage (NCBI taxonomy): Bacteria > Pseudomonadati > Bacteroidota > Chitinophagia > Chitinophagales > Chitinophagaceae > Lacibacter > Lacibacter aquaticus. The sequence goes on along the minus strand of NZ_JBBKTT010000001.1, from coordinate 3,520,569 downwards.
AATTTTCAAACTTTGTTACGGTGAGTAAATTCTGTCCGCTTACATAAAACCGCAACTTGGAAATTCCGAATTTACCACTCAGCTTAACAGGCAATGTATAACCAAGTTCTACATTTCTTAAACGTGTATAGGATACATCTTCCACAAAAAAAGTAGAAACAACTGCATTATTCTGCCCGCCTGCACGTGGATATTTAGTGGACGGATTAGCCGGAGTCCAGCGGTCAATCAAATAAGAGAGTACATTATTCCTGCTGTCTTCCATTACACGCTGCCCGTTATCATTCAACACCCGTTCAATTCTTCCCACACCTTCCACAGTAAAAGTGAAATCAATTCCCATATAATCCAGGTTTCCATTAACACTGTATACCGATCTTGGGAATGGATTACCAATAATAGTCCGGTCGCTTTCATTAATAACACCGTCTTTATTCAGATCAGCATATTGAAAATCTCCGGGAGCTGTTCGGGTATTTGCAAATTGTCGGGGAGCGGCTGCAACCTCAGCAGCAGTTTGGAAAATACCAATTACCTGGTAGCCGAATAAAGCATTAAAAGGAACACCTACTCTTATGATTGTTTCAGCACCAATCGTTTCTCTGCCGCCTTGTCCCAGGCCGGTCACTTTATTGTCTTTAAATAAACTCAAACTGGCACCGAAGCTGTAGTTTAATTTTCTGCTTTTGTTCCGATAGTTCAAACTCAACTCTGTGCCTTCATTTACCATATCAGCAGCGTTTTGTGCGCCTAAACTTGATATGCCTATCGTAGCAGGAATGGGATAGTTACTGTATAAAAGATCAGTGCTTATGCGTTTGAAATGATCGGCGGTGAATTGTAAGCGGTTGCTGAAGAAACCGGCATCCAACCCAATATTGTATTGCTCCACTGTTTCCCAACGGATATTCTCATTTGCAAGTGACGTTAAAGCCACTGTACTTACAATTGTGTTACCAATAAAGTAGTCGCCTGAAACGGAATAGTTTTGAGAGTAGAGATTGTTATCAATGTTATCATTACCGGTGATTCCCCAACTGGCTCTTAATTTTAAATCAGAAATCCATTTTATTTTCGATATGAATTTTTCTTCGCTTATTCTCCAGCCTGCTGATGCAGAGGGGAAAGTTCCATACTTATTATTCGGTCCGAATTTTGAAGAACCGTCCCTTCTTACATTCGCTTCAAACAAATATTTTCCGTTGAGTATATAATTCACTCTTCCAAAAAAAGACTGCAGCTTTTCTACACTTGCACTGCCTGATACATTTGGATTTAAATTACCTCCTCCATTGAACTCCTGTAAATTATTTGTTGGGAATCCTTCCAAATTACCTGTAAACCCATTGCTGCGGTTATAAATAACTGAATGGCCTGCTAATACAGAAAGATCATGGCTAGTGCCAAACTTTTTGGCATAGCGTAATATATTTTCATTTAACAGCCGGTAATTAAAGCGGTTGCTCTTACGTAAAGAGTTTACTAAGTTTTGTGAAACAATATTACCTGCCCAATCTTTCACATCACTGGTGGGTGTGAAATTTGATGTGTAGCCAAACAGCACATTCGCACTTCCACTGGTTTCAAATGAAAGACCTTTAAAGATGTCAGCTTTTACAGCAATCCTGTCGGCAATATTCAATTCATTGTCTTTATAATCGCCTAACACACCACGTCTGAGTGGATTGGTGATTGGCGGACCTGCATTTACTTTTAAATAGGAACCATCCACAAAACCATATTCTCCGTTTGAATAATAAGCAGGTACAACAGGATGCGAACGTTGGAATTGATTGATGATACCTGTTTCGCCTAAAATGGCATCTGATCCTCCCGTAGGTCCAATTACTTTTGCCCAATACGAATTTGTAACGTTGCTGATGTTTAGCCAGGGCTTTACTTGTGAATTGAGGTTAAAGCTGAGATTAAACCGTTCGGTTTTAAACTTACCTCGTACAATCGCTTCCTGGTTAAAATAACCAACAGACAAACGGTAAGTTGTATTTTGTCCACCGCCGGAAAATGCCAGGTAATGATTTTGCATAGGAGCCCTTCGCAATATTTCTTTTGCCCAATTGGTATTACTAAACTGGTCAGGCTTATTTCCATCCTGCATTGCCTGAATTTCATCAAGCGTATATCTTAACGAAGTTGTTGGGCCGGTTTGATTAATATCTCTCTCGTTGATTAATGTTGCATAATCAGGTGCGTTTAAATATTTAGGTACCACTGTTGCCTCCTGAATACCATAATAACTGTTATATACAACTGTGCCCGCACCACTTTTACCTTTTTTGGTGGTAACAATAATTACTCCGTTTGCTGCACGTGCACCGTAGATAGCGCCGGCCGCTGCATCCTTTAATACTGAAATCGATTCGATATCTGCAGGCGACAGATTATTAAATTCATTTAATCCTGAATACTGTATATTATCAATTACCACTAACGGAGTAGATGAACCGAATGTTCCCAAACCTCTTATTAACACACTTGAACCATCAGCACCCGGCAACCCGCCGCCTTGGGTAATTTGCACGCCGGAAAATTTTCCATACATTAACTGACCTGAATTACTGACAGGTTGGTTAACTGCATCGCTAAACTTCAACGTTTGTGTTGCGCCGGTTTGGTTTACTTTTTTCTGTGTACCATAACCAACCACTACCACATCCTGCAACGCAGCAACTTCGGGCTCAAGCTTTACCGCAATGGCCGATGAACCATCCCATGCGAGTGTAAAAGTCTGAAACCCGACACTACTAAAAACGAGGACAGGTTTGCTTCCCGATACACTTAAGCTGAAAAAACCCTTTTGGTTGGTTGTGGTTCCCTTTTCTGAACCTTGTTGAACAACTGACACTCCTGCTACTGGCGTATTATCTCCTGCATTTGTAACAGTGCCGCTAACAGTAGTTGTTTGTGAAAATGACTTAAGGCTCATTAATAGCAAGAAGCAGAATAAGCCAATGTGAGAGGGTAAATTCCTTTTTAGCACAAGCATCGTTTCAGTTTTAGTTTGATTTAGAATTACACAACTAAGTAAGCAACTATATTTCACTTGCCTGGTGGCCAAGCGCTTCAAAAAAGAGGTGCATTCAGTTCATGAGTGTTAACGGGCAGTGTTTGAAACAGGAGGCTTGTTTTGTAAAAATGTTCTACTTTCTATTATCAATTGCTTTGAACAAATTAAACAAACAATAACAGTTATTGTTCAGGAGAGTTTTATATAAGAATCAATCATACTATAAAGAAATGATACAGCTATTCATGTTCTTGGTTTTTTTAATTACAGCAGAATCATTTACTGCATGTTTATCACAGATAATTCATACAAAGAAGGAGGCGCTGTTGCTTTTAGTATCTTCAACCGCAACTTAGTTGTCTTACAGTTTCGTGGCAGCATGATCACTTTACAATCACCCATGGGCTCAGTACCTAAGTAAATTGTTTGCCATTGTCCTTTCTGTAAAATATCAATGCTATATTCTTTTATTCTACCGGTTCTTAGTTGTGAAAATCCATCGGGTAAATTTCGGGTGTCTTGATATTCAAAAATACTGATCTTATTAAATGCTTCAGCAGGATTCAGATCAATTGTCAATTCAGCCAACGTATCAATGGCAAGCCATCGGCTGTCAAGACTTCCGTCGTTTACAAATGCTGCTTTGTAGGTAATGTCTTTGTCAACAAACTCGCTTGTTGCAGCAGCTGGTTTTAGCAACGAAATAAATTTACCATTCTTCGGCAATGGTTTGTTTGCAGATAAGCCTAATCGCTTTCCTAATTCAATGACAGCAAGTGCTTCGTATTCCCGTATCCTGCCGGTTTTATCAGGAGGAACATTTATCACCAGTGAATTATCATTATCAGTACACCAGTAAAATAATTCCTGCAGTTCATCTAACTCTCTTACCGGAAGCTGTGCTGATTTTTGGAACCAGTTCCAGCGACTGCTGAGACAAATGGTATGTTCATAAGGAAGGTAATACGATTTCCCTTCGTGCAGATATTGCTTTTTGTCAAATTTGGTAATGATCTTCGGATCCCATAATCTGAAATCGCTTGGGAAATAATGAAAGAAATATTTATTGTCTTCTGTCATTAAAGATGGCAATGTAAATTTCCGTTTGCCTTCTTCATTTACGATCGTATGATTAACGCTTACGGCACACTTGGGGTTATACTGTTTCACTAATTTATATACCTGATCTATGCCCCAATCAGAAGGGCTTCTTTTCCAACCGCCATCGAGCCACAACTCACAAATAGAACCATAGTTGGTGAACAGTTCTTTCAATTGATTGAGCATATAGTCGATATATACTTGCGGGTTTTTGTCATTAAAAGAAGCTTCATGTCTGTCCCAGAGCGAATAATAAATTGCAAACTGCAAACCGTATTTTTTGCAGGCATCCGCAACTGCTTTCACTACATCTGTTTTAACCGGAGAAGAAGCCACATCATATTCAGTGTACTTGCTATCCCATAAACAAAAACCATCGTGGTGTTTTGTAATCAGCAACACATAACGGAAGCCCGCTTCTTTTGCAGTACGCACCCATTGATCAGGATCAAGGTTAGTTGGATTGTATGCAGTTGCAGGTGTAGTACCATCTGACCATTCAAGGTCAGTAAATGTATTAACGCCAAAATGAATGAACATACCATAGCCACGTTTGATCAATTCCTTTTGTGCAGCGTTTGGTTTAGTGGACGGTTGTAGTATTTGTGCTGTGGAATGAATACAGGCTATTGCAAATGCAAAAAAGACAATTGCACGTTGATACTTTATTTTTAAACTCATGAAATAGTTATTGAGAACCCGTTTAGGTCTACTAAGAAATATTTTAGTTCTTATGGCACTATGAAAATATAGTAATGTATCTCTTATTTTTTAGCAACATCCTTCACACACCTGAAACCTGTATGTTCCAATCCAGTATCAGGACTGCTTTTCATTCTTCTTGCAACACGGTAACCGCTGCAGTAACTGTCGTTGCAGAGAAAACTTCCGCCACGTAATACACGTTTTGGTGTATAAGGATCTTGCGGATCGAAACTTTTTTGCGGACCGTTTGGATTTACAACAGTATTGCTAGCTACTGATTTGTAATAGTTATGATCATACCAATCACTGCACCACTCCCACACATTTCCTGCCACATCAAACAAACCATACTTGTTACAGTTGTATGTTTTTACCGGAGCGTACTTTATAAATCCATCACGTTGTTCATTTGAGTAAGGAAACTTTCCTTCCCAACTATTTGTTTTTGCTGCACCAATGTTTACATGTTCATTTCCCCACGGATAAATATTATTGTTCAAACCACCTCTTGCAGCATACTCCCACTCTGCTTCTGTTGGCAAACGTTTACCTGCCCACTTGCAGTAAGCCATTGCATCGTCCCAACTAACGTGCACAACAGGAAAATTTTCTTTTCCTTTAATACTGCTGTTAGGTCCTTCAGGATGTTTCCAATCTGCACCTGCCACCCAACTCCACCATTGCGAATAATTATTGAGATCAACTGGCCCATTACTCGGCTTAAATACCAACGATGCTGCTACCAATAAACTATCGGCTGGTTTTGCTGTACCGGGTGGCACTGTCTTTTTTAATTCTTCCCAATCGGGTTTACGTTCTGCAGTGGTAATATATCCAGTAGCATCAACAAATTTTTGGAACTGGGCATTGGTAACTTCTGTAACATCCATGTAAAATGCATCAACCGTTACTTTGTGTTTTGGATACTCATCTTCTGATGCCTGTTCATTATCAGCTCCCATTTCAAAACTTCCTCCGGGGATAAATACCATTCCTGCAGTAGTGGTATCGCCATTAAAACCAATAGATGATGAAGAGGTGTCTGCACCAAACCTTGATGGAACGGCCATACAGGTATGAGCTGAATCCTGTTTTTGATTCTGTGCTGAGTCATTTGAATTATTACAGGAACCCAAAAACAATATTATCGCAAAAGGCAGGCTTCTTTTTGAATAGAAACAAATTTTACATCTCCTCACTAAAAATGACAACAGCATATCAATTGTTTTTTTCCGAATAAGCACTAAGGTCGTACAACCTGAGCAATTTTGAATTTCTTAAGTCAGTAATTTTTATTTAGCTGATATACTTAATGGGTGATGCTCTTGCTATTTTGTAACAACGGTAATAACTGAAGTTTTTAATCCCGGTGATGAAGCTTCAATTTTAACAACTCCTGCTGCTCCCTTTTTACTTTTAATTACCAATAAACATAAGCCGTTAAACGCTTTGCGGTAATTAGCCTGGAATGGTTCGGTAGAAGCAGCGTTTCCATTATCAACTGCAGCTATCGTTGCAGGTCCTGATATCTTAAAGTCAACTCTATTATCTGCAAGTGGACAGAAGTTGCCATTCTCATCTTCAATTCTAACAGTTACAAATGATAAATCATCTCCATCTGCATAAATCACTTTCCTATCGGGTATTAACTTAATTTGGTTTGGATTCTTTGCTGTCTTGATAGTTTTTGTAGCCGCTTGTTTTCCATTCTTGTAGGCGACCACTTTTATTTCCCCTTTTTCAAATGGTACATTCCAGTTAAGTCGGTAGGGCGATTCGAAATATTTTGGTCTGTTTTTCCATGCAAAAAAGGAAACAGGAATACTGGTTTTGTCTACTCCAATTTTTTTTCTTCCATACGATTTACCATTTACAAATAATTCCGCTTCATCACAATTAGTATAACAGTAAACAGGAATTTCTGTGATGTCGCTTCCTTCCCAATTCCAATGTGGTAAGAGATGAACCATTGGTTCAGTTGTCCAGCGGCTTTGGTATAAATAAAAGCGATCTTTCGGAAAACCTGCCAGATCCACTGCACCGAAATAAGAACTTCTCGATGGCCAATCAACATCCCAATTACCATGTGTAAGATTATCTTTTCCACCATAAGGCGTTGGCTCACCTAAATAATCAAAACCAGTCCATACAAACTCACCAATCACATTAGGCAAAGAATCCTGGAAATGAAATTCAACATCGGGTGGATAAGCCCAGCTTGGACTTTGATTATCATAACTGCTTACCTGCAATGATGGATGCTTATCATATTTTTCCAATGGTAAATGATAAACACCTCTTGATGATACGCATGATGCTGTTTCCGATCCGTAAACGATCCAATCCTGGTATTGTTTCATCGTTGGTGCATAGTCTGTCGGTTTATAGTTGGCGCCCACTAAATCTATTTCAGCAGCAAGTCCGTTTTTAATGGCTGCAGCAAAATTGTTGAACCCTGCAGTCGTTGGTCTGTTGGGATCTTCTTCTTTACAAATCTTTGCAAGTGATCGGGCAATGAGATAACCATCTTCTTTATTTTGTTCTCTTATTTCGTTACCAATACTCCACATAACAATCGATGGCCTGTTTCTGTCACGACGAATCATATCACGCAGATCCTGTTCATGCCATTGCGCCCAATACTTACTGTAATCATTTTCAACTTTAGGCATTTCCCAACAATCAAATGCTTCTTCCTGTACTAAAAGTCCCATCTTATCACATAGATCCAATTGCTCAGGCGATGCAGGATTGTGTGATGTACGGATCGCATTCACACCCATTTCTTTCATGATTTGCAACTGACGTTCTGTAGCTCTGTAGTTAACAGCTGCACCCAATGCACCCAGGTCATTATGCAAACAAACACCTTTCATTTTTACCTTTCTTCCGTTTAAAAAGAATCCTTCTCTTGTGTATTGAATGGTACGTATGCCGAATGTTTCAACATAAGTATCAACAGCAATATTGTTTTTATAAATAGTTGAAATTGTTTTGTAGAGATGCGGCGTTTCCATATCCCACAACTTCGGATTATTTACTTCCAGCTCCTGAAAAGTTGTTGCTTCACTTGCAGTAAAGTTGAATTTATTCATTGCAGTTGCAACTTCTGACCCATTTGCATCTACAATAATTGTTTTGATCTGATAGTTCCCAGCATGAGTTTTTTGCTTGCTGGAAATCATTGTTTCCACTTTCACCTTTGCATTATCTTTTGTAACAACAGGTGTAGTGATATGATTTCCCCAATGTTTTACATGCACAGGATTTTTTATTTCCATCCATACATTTCTGTAGATGCCTGCACCGGAGTACCACCTTGCAGATAATTCCTGTGGACTTAGTTTTACGGCAATCACATTTTCACTGCCGTATTGAATGTAGGGTGTTATATCAATTTCAAAACTGCTGTAGCCATAAGGTCGATCATATACTTTCTGACCATTAACGTAAACAGATGAGTTATACATAATACCATCAAACTCAAGTGTAACAATTTTTCCTTTTGCTGATGCATCTATTTTGAAACGCTTACGATACCATGCTTTATCAAAAATGGGAAGTCCGCCTGTACGTGGATTATATTCTGGTTTGAATGGCCCTTCAATGGCCCAGTCGTGTGGCAACGATAACTTTCTCCAGTCTGAATCTTTGTATTGAGTTTGAGCTGCAGCAGAATCTGTTGTTTTCTTAAAGAGCCATCCTTCATTAAACGAAAGCCGTTTTCTCAATGAACTTTGAGCCATAAGAGAAACACTCACAAATAGTAAACTTGCGAAAAGAAGTGAGCTTTTATATATGAATCTGTTGCTGAACATAATTTTATTTTTTGATTATTGCTTATATCCCGGATTGGGCTTAAAGCCACCGGCCTTATTGTTTGCAAGCCATAAATCGAGTTGTTTCTTCAATTGCTTTGCTACCTGAACATTTTGAGTAGCCAGGTTTTTCTTTTCACTCACATCAACTGAAAGATCGTACAATTCAATACTGTCATCTTCGTAATTATAGATGAGTTTATATTTTCCTTTTCTGATAGCCGCACCTGGTTTACCGCCCTGGTTACTGTAATGCGGATAATACCAGTACAATGCTCTGTCTGCTGTTTTCTTTTGATTTGATAAGAGCTTTAAAATATCTTCTCCTTCAACAGCAGTTTCTTTCTTGTAGGTTTTGTTGATGGCTGTTACAACAGTAGAAAAAATATCAGATGTGTTAACGGGTAAATCTGAAACAATGCCTTGCTGCAGTTTATTTTTCCAATACATAACCATCGGCACTCTTATTCCGCCTTCATACAACCAGCCTTTACCTGCTCTCAACGGAATATTGGTGGTGGGACTTCCTTCTGCCGTACTCAATCCACCATTGTCTGATGTAAAAATGATCAATGTATTTTCAAGCAATCCTTTTTCTTTCAACGATTGAATAATGCGACCAATGTTCCAATCCATGTTTTCAATCATTGCAGCATAAACGGCATGGTCCTGAACCAAACGCTGTTTCCAATCAGTTTGATTCTTCATCCATTCTTCATTTTTAATGAATCGGTCTTTGTCAGTATAACCAAGCCGTTGCTGTTTTTCTTTATACTTTTTAATCAATGCTGCAGGCGCCTGCAAAGGATTGTGCACGGCGTATAAAGAATACATCAGGAAAAAAGGCGATTGCTTTTCTTTTTGAATAAAACTGATGCACTCGTTTGCAAGCCGGTCAGTAATATATTCTCCTGCCGGGCCATCAGTTAATGTTGGATTGCCGTAAGGAGTGAAATAACCACCGGTGCTGTCATTTATTTTTCCTGTTGGGCCACCTTTACTCCATCCGCCCTTATTCGTTTGAAAACCGTGATTCAATGGCCAGTGTTTCTCTTCTTCACCTAAATGCCATTTACCGGCAAAGAATGTTTGATAGCCGTTTTTTAATGCATGTTCTGCAATTGTATTTTCATTGAGGGATAATTCAAATGCCGTAGCCGGTGTAATTAATTTTTCAAATGGTTTTGCATTTCCGTTTTCCTGCCTTCCTTTGATCCAGTCAGTAACTTTTGTATTGATTGGATTTTTCCCTGTCATGATGCTTGAACGGGTGGGACTGCAAACAGGACTTGTGGTGTAATTGTTGGTAAACTTTGCACCTTTTGCTGCCAACGCATCAAGATTCGGCGTTTCATAAAACGTACTTCCATAACATGAAAGATCTTTCCAGCCCAGATCATCAGCAAGTATAACAATGATGTTGGGTTTGCTCTTATTCTGTTGCGCTTCTGCAGTCACTATTATAGCCATACTCCAAACAGTAACAAACAAATATTTTAGTGAAGTATGTATTATCATGATTTTGTGATTGGAAGTTGAATTATCAGAAGAACCAAACTGTTATTTTACAGTACTGCCTTGTTTAATTTTCATCAGCAATGCCTGCATTTCTTTCACTTTATCGGGATGAACAGCAGCAAGATTTTTTGTTTCACTTGGGTCATTAGCCAAATTGTATAGTTGCGGCTCAGGCAAATTGCCCAGTTCGGTATTGGTATCCTTATTCACCTTTGGACCTTTTGAAGGTTCAATATATTTCCAGTTGCCAACCAGCAATGATAGTGTTGAGTTAATTGATTGCTCTACCAAAAACTCACGGGGCTTATTTGTTTGATTGAGCAATACAGGTAAATAGTTTTTACTATCAGGCGCCTGCCCTGCTTCAACTTTTGCTCCTGCAAGTTTTGCCAGCGAAGCATAAAGATCTATCTGGCTGAACAATGCGTTATTGGTTGTGCCCGGTTTTACTTTTCCTTTCCAGCTAACAATAAACGGCACTCTTGTACCTGCTTCAAACGCACTGTACTTTCCGCCACGATAAATTCCGCCTGGTTTGTGATTGCCTAATTTTTCAACAGCGTCATCTTTATAACCATCATCAACCACATGCCCGTTATCGCTTGAAAAAATGATGAGTGTATTTTCAAGGAGGTTATTCTTTTTAAGAATAGAAATAATTTCACCAACTGTCCAGTCTAATTGCAGTAACACATCGCCTCTCGGCCCCATGCCACTCTTTCCAGCAAACCGTGAATGCGCAAGACGTGGCACATGAATATCATGCGTAGCAAAATATAAAAAGAAAGGATTGTTTTTTTGATTGCTGATATAAGCATTTGCTTTTTGCACCAGCACATCGGCAAAATCTTCATCTTTCCAAAGAGCTGATGTACCACCAGTCATATATCCAATACGGCTCACACCATTTACAATCGTCATATCATGCCCGTGCGACGGTTGCATTTTCAACAGCTCCGGGTTCTTTTTGCCGGTAGGTGCATTTGGATCAACTGGCCCTGTGTAACTAACTTTTATCGGATCATTTTTATCGAGATTAACTACCTGTTGATTTTCTACAAATACACAGGGAACTCTGTCGCCGGTTGCAGGAATCAGGAATGAATAATTAAATCCAATCTCTGCAGGGCCGGGTTTTATTTTGTCGTTCCAGTCAATACCTTTTCCATCACCCAATCCAAGATGCCACTTACCAATCACTGCTGTATTGTATCCTGCTTTTTGTAACATACCAGGCAATGTTGTTCCTGTAACAGGAATGATCAACGATGCATCACCGGGAGCAATACCTGTACCTTCTTTGCGCCATGCATACTTTCCTGTAAGCAATGAAAAACGTGATGGTGTGCAGGTAGCAGACGTTGCATGTGCATTGGTAAATCTTGCCCCGCTTTTTGCAAGTGCATCCATATTAGGTGTTGCAATAGCTGTGGCACCGTAACAACCAAGATCTCCATAACCAAGATCATCGGTATAAATTAAAATGATATTTGGCTTTTTATTTTTTGTTATTTGGCCATGCAAAGAAATGCTAACTGACAGGACAAGTAGTCCAAGCAAGAATCGTTTGATCATTTTTTCTATTTAAATTATTTTGAGGCAGGCTCACCTCTACATGAAAGCTAAATTATCGCAAGCAAATTAACCTTTTCATTCAAAAAAGGGGTGCTGATGTAGCATTTAACAACGATAAAAGTTTTTATTGTTGCTATTCAAAAAATATTAAACCAAGTCTGAAAACCTCTATTGGTGGGCTTTCATTACCCTTTTGTAAGATCTGGTTAGCGGGCTAAAAATGTATCATCATGTATTACAAATGTGTAGAAGTACATTCAACTCCAATCATAAAATAAATATTTCGATTCTACCTGATTCAATTATTCGGCGCTGTACTTATCTACCTATTCAGCTAAATTACTTTTTACTTTCGGTTGCAATTTTGCTATACCGCCAAGTTTTAATAAGAACCACCCAACCGGGTGCAAAAAAGCGATGATCAAAAACCATAATCCATAACCTTTACCCTGAACAAGTTCTAATATTGGTGATAATATAGCATGCAAGCCCTGGTCTAAAAAACCGGATGCTTTTACTGATGGGCCTGATACCATTGCCGCAACAATCATGTTCATCATAATACCGCCGAGTGTGCTTCCTGCAGCTACAATACTAAACACTGTTCCCAATGAATGGCTTGGAACAATATCAACAATAATTGAACTGAGATTGATCAGCCATGCCAATGAAGCTAATACAACAGCTGCAGAAAGAATGATTGAACTATTTATACCTGTTACATAACTGATGAGTGGAGCTAATGGCATGACACAAGCACAAAGCAGCATCACTTTCATTCTGCTTGAAACTGCCTGTTTACCATTTTTAATGAATCTACCTGAAAGCCAACCGCCGAATAAACTACCTACTCCGGCTGCGGCATAAATTACCCATGTGATCTTTAAATCGTTTTGTGATAAATCCCGTTCTGCTGATAAATATTTCGGAAACCAGAATTGAAAGAAATACCAAACAGGATCAGTAATTAAACGGGCCAGCAATAACAGCCAGGTACCCCTAAACGTTAATACTTTTTTCCACGACCATGTTTCATTGGGTTTATCAATTTCAGTTTTATCTGATGTATTATCCTGTTCAATATAATCCAGCTCTTCTTTGGTTATGTGTTTACTTTTTTGTGGTGTTCTGTAAATTAAAAGCCACGGAACAATCCAGAGTAATCCTACAAAACCGGTGATGATAAATGCCAATCGCCACCCGGTGCCCTGGCCCAACCAATTTGCAATGGAAGGCATCTTATCCGCATATGCATAAGTGGCTAAAGGTATCACCACATAAGGTGCTATTGTTGCGCCAATGGTTGCGCCCATGGTATATAATCCTATGGCAAATGCTCTTTGCTTTGCAGGAAACCATTCTGATACTGCTTTAGATGCAGCAGGCCATATACCGGCTTCGCCTAAGCCCAACATAAAACGATACACACCCAAGGAGGTAATTCCTCTTGCTGCTGCAGTAAGCATATTTGAAACAGACCACCAGATTACAAAAAACAATGTACCAGCCCTCGTTCCAACTTTATCTACAATTCGTCCGGATATGATATAAGCAATGGTATAAGCAATAAGAAAAATATTAACGATGTTGGCATAGTCAACATCCGTCATGCCTAAGTCGTTTTGAATAGTAGGTGCTAATGCAGAAAGAGTTTGCCGGTCGATATAATTAAGTACGGCTGCTGTAAACAGCAATCCCACAATCCACCAGCGCATTCCTTTTATTTTCCTAATCATTTTTAACAACTACTGTTTTTAAACCCATTAACTGACTTCGTTAGCATTTATAGCGAACTGTCGAATATGACAATGCCACCTTTGTTTTCGATCACAATGCGGCTATTAGAAATTGCTTTCTTTAGAATTATTTCAACTGTGCTTCCTGGTTTTATTTCGGGTACAGTGTAACTGCTGTTCAACTTTTCACCTTCCATCAATTTTAAAACATGATTGCTGATGGTATAAGAAGGGAATCCTGCTTTTGCTGTAATTAAAATTTTATTTTTTTGAACAGTTATTGTTACCGGCGATAATTCTTTTTGAAACGCTTTATACAATGCTCTTGGCTTTCTATTGGCATCTACAATTCCCCAAGGTCTGTACCCATCTTTATTGGTACCCGCAAAGCGACTGAGATAATCATTATAACTCCAATAAGAAAAACCAACGACATAGGGATGCCTGTTGATCACATCAATCAATCCTTTTAAATGATCGATCCGTACCTGCTCATTCTTTACTTCATCTGAACGCATTCCCGTTTCACTGATGAAAATGGGTTTGTTGGGATATTTCTCATGCAGGTAGTTGATGTTTCTTTCCAACCCTTCAATAGCTGAGTAATTATTAAAATTTAAAAAATCACAATACCTGAATGCATCATGCGGTAATTTCAGGTTGACAGGATTCACTGCAGTACCAATAGCAACAAACGTTAAAAGCCTTGTTGTATCCAATAAGCGGTATTGTTCAAATTGCTCTCTTGTCCATTCATCACCTTCAGGTGTCCAGCTGGCATACTCATTACCTGTACTGTATGCCACAACAGAAGGACTGTTCCAGCAAGCTTCCACCATCTCCTTCAACTGAGATTCAAAATCATCCTTCACATTTTGGGTAGCCATTAATACAGGACTTATTTGCCAGTTGGGGGTTTCAGCAACCAATAAATAACCATGCTCATCGGCCCAGCGATAAAAATGTTTACTTACCGGTGTGTGATTCATTCTTGCAAAAATCATATGACCATTGCGTTGCAATTCCATATCGATCTTTGCAAGCTCAGCAGGTTCAGTAGAGCCATATACGGGATGATCTGAGTGGCGGTTACTGCCTGCTAAACGAACAGGGTTTCCATTAAGCAATAGTTGAGTGCCAGCCACTTTGAATTCACGAATACCAAAATAAGTTTCGTATTGATTGATGCGTTTATTACCTGATTCAATTGCAGTCGTAACATCGTACAAATTAGGATTATCAAAATCCCACAGTAGCACTTCAGCTGATAACAATTCATATTGCTGAATAATTTTTTCTGTAGTAAAGGCCTTTATGTTGATGGATTTCACCAACGCATTTCCACTCTCAATTTTTGATCCAGAAGTTCTGTTGCTGATAGTTGGTTTTATTGTAATGGCCGCATCTGACAACGATCTGTTTTCAACCCATGTGATGATCTTTACCTGTGCTTTTCCAGTTTTCAAATCAGGAATGGATTCGATCTTTTGATTTTTTATATAAATTTTATCCGTGATTAATAAGCTCACATCTCTTGTAATACCACCATACTCATACCATGGAAAAAATTGTGCTGAAGGATGATCTCCCATTCTTGCACCCGGAACTGTTAATTCCGTCCATGAATTATCTACTTCCACAGCAATAAAATTCAATTCGCTGTATTTAATAAATTTGGTGATGTTTACCGTAAACGGAGTGTAACCACCTGCGTGATATGCTGCCAATTCACCATTGATAAAAATGCGGCATTTATAAAACACAGCTTCAAACCGAATCCTGATCAATTGATCTTTTGCATCTGCAGGAAGTTTGAAAGCTTTCCTGTACCATGCTTTGCCAACAAAGTTGTAACGTATATCAGTACTCCAGCAATGCGGAACAATTACTTTATCAAAACGATCTGCCGCATAACCATTGCTGCTGTCTTTTTCATTGATTTTCCAGGGTTGATTCCATCCCATTACTTCTCCTCTTGCTAAAGGATCTAATGCAAAACTCCACTGGCCGTTCAAAGATATTTCCTGCGACTTTGCAGCAACAGTTGTTATAAAAGCTATGAACAGTAATATTAGTTTATGGCATTTCATGTTGAACGCTTAATAACACCTTACCTCGAACAGAGATACAGGTGCTGTACTATCTGAGTTAGCAATTTTTATTTTTAATTCCGTTGCTGTTACCGGTTCATCAAATTGGATGGTGCGGTGTGCTAAATAGTTTCCTGAAATTTCACCAACTAACTCATTATTGCAATTGAACACTTTTACTTCATCAGCACAGAAAGGCATCTTGTCTTCAGGATTCAGCAGCAATACCGATTCAAGCGGATGATCATAATCTGCATCAAAAAATAATTCCACCTTATTAATGGTTTGCGATTCATCCCAAACAATTTTTATTTCCGCTTCATTTGTACCGTAATCAGCAACCCATGCATTCGTGCTGTTAACAGGCCGCTGCAATCCGTTTCTTAAGTGTTCAGGAGAAAAAGCTTGCAACGCAGGTGTTATTTTCATCGCAATGTTTTTACCGGCGGGTCTTCGCTGCGGACACCAGAATTCAAATCCTTCCACACCAATATCGCCAGTTGGTTCCTGTTTTCCATAGTTCGACACTGCAGGATTAACAGCATTGTAAACAGATAACAAGCCGGTAATTCTTTTATCACTTGATGCCAACTCTACTTCGCTGTTACTCATAAAACAAACAAAAGCATATTGATTTTCTTCAAATGCATGATCAAATTCAATTTGATATTCATTTTCACCTTGCTGTATTTGTAATTCTTTTATTGCAACAATAACATCGGGTGTGTGGTTGAAAGATTTGCTACTTACACGAAGTTGTACTTTAAGTAAAGTTGGTTGTTTTGCTCTTGCCCAAAATGTAATAGCCGGCATCTTCTGTTTACCAACAGGCAGCATTTGTGCTGTTGAATATTGGAGTTGCTGCCAATCTCCCGATTGAGGAATTTCAGACAGCGATAATGTAGAACTTGCTTCTATACTACTTGCTTTTTGTACAAGATCATTGTCATCATGCAATTGAAAACCCGGAATATGCTGACCTGTTTTCATCAGCTCTGTCTGCAATTCTTTTATTCTGTTCTTTCCAATCGTTTTTGGTAATGCATTGTATTTTTTACATAAAGCCGCTGCTAATGCAATGGCCTGACCGCCGTGTGCACAGGTTGCCATAACTCTTGTAGAACCAAACGCCACATGCGATGCACTGATGATACGGCCGGCTAAAAACAGGTTGCTGATATTGCGGCTGTAGTAACAACGATAAGGAATTCCGTAAACACCTTTTGAATGCCATTGATTACATCCTTTCAATTCACTAAAAACACCATCTGCCGGGTGAAGATCAACACTCCATCCGCCGAAGGCTACTGCATCTTCAAATTCAGTTTGCTCTATAACGTCCTGTTGTTTTAATATGTAATCGCCTTCAAATCTTCTGCTCTCCCGTTTGCCCGGCACATGACCCACCCATTCAAGAGTGAGATTTTCTGCTTCAGGAAATTTGCCTGAATTTTTGATATAATCCCAAACACCATATACTACTTTCCATAATTGCCATTTGATTGTTTCTGTTTCGTGTACAGTGTCCAGTCTGCCACCATATTCAATCCACCACAAACGGCAACCAATATCTTTTGTATTAAAACTTTTATAACGGGGAATTTCTTTTGTAACATCAATTGCAAAAGATGGGGGAACATATTTTACTTTTCTGCCCGTATCTTTTGAATAGAAATAAATGGAATGACCCAGCAACTCACCATACTCTTCCGATGGTGCAAACTTTTCTCCGAATTCATCTTTTGATTCTGCACCCATTCTGAAAGCAGCACCTGCAAGAAAGCCAACAATACCATCACCCGACGCATCACAAAACAACGGAGCTTTTAAAATATAGGAAACAGAGTTTTGCGGACAAAATGCTTTTACTGATTGAATTGTATCAGCATCTTTCTTTTCAATATCATATACAGCAGTATTCAACAACAAGGTGATATTTTTTTCCATTACAACTTTTTCAAGCAGTATGATATCAAACATCAATGCATTGCCATCAGGATTTCTGTATCCGTTTTCCAATAAAATTTCGTTGATGACGCCTCCTTCTCTTGCCCAGCGGTTGTTATTTCCCATGTGCGAAGTAGCACCCAATACCCACAAACGAACTTCGCTTGATGAATTACCACCCAGCACCGGTCTGTCCTGAACCAACACTACTTTTATATTTGCTCTTGCAGCAGTAATAGCACAACAAGTTCCTGCAAGGCCACCGCCAATAATGATCATATCGGCCTCAATTTCTTCAGACTTCAATTCCCGTTTTACAGATGGAGATTCGATAAGCATGTTAACTACTGATGATTAATCTTGTAATTTGAATAATGGGGCTTCTTTTTTTGAAGAAGCTTTACGTCGGTAAACTTATTCTGAATGTTTTCTTTTGAAGGCAACATATGCGTCTAAAATGGGTGTTATTTGTACCAAGCCTGAAAGCATTGAACACCACATACAGAAGTTCGCTATTTTAGGGCTTCACTGAATAAATGAAAAATGAAACCACTTTCACGCCTGTTCCTGTTCCTGATTGCTCTTTGCCTGCAGGCGCAAATTTGTGCGGCTCAATCACGACGAAATAAACTGGTTGATAAACAAACACCGAAAAAGGTAATCCCTTTTATAAAGAATGATTCCATTTCTGGCAGGGATTTGCAAAAAGCATGGAAGCTTGATTTTTCGGATGAATTTAATGACACTGAAATTGATACAACGAAATGGAATATTGAAACTTCCATCAAAAAGAGAATTGATATTACACTCTTTGCAGATAAAGATCAACTGGAGGAAAAAAACGGAAACATCTATATCTATTACCGGAAATCGGGTATCAATGACACTGCCTACAACGCCGGTAGATTTACATCACAAAACAAATACACCCCTACCTATGGTTTTTTTGAATGCCGCATGCATGTAGTAAAACCCAATGGTCATCAAACAGCATTTTGGATGATGCCTTCTTTAAGAAAAGGAATGAGTTCAAAAGAAGGAGTTGATGGCACAGCAAATGATGGCGCTGAAATTGATATTGTGGAGGCAACGAAAGAACATGCATTTTCGTTAGGCCTGCACTGGGATGGTTATGAAAAGCCTGCACATAAATCTAACGGAAGACTGATCAAGGCGCCAAACATGCATGATACGGAATTTCATGTGTATGGTTTTGAATGGACACCTTCATACTTGAAATTCTATTTTGACGGTGAAGTAGTAGCAACCATGACTGACGCCAAACTGATTCCGCATGTAGCTGAGTTCATTTATGTATCGGGAAGTTGTTTTGGTGCAAATAACTGGGTAGATGGAGACATACGAAAAAATGAGTTTATTCAAAATGGAAATACAGACAAAGCGTATATCGATTATATAAGGGTGTACAAAAGCAGGAATCAATAGAGTTTTTATCAACTTCAGCAAACACAACCGGCAGTTTATTTTTTGTATTCCGATGGAGAAACGGTAAACTGTTCCTGGAAACGCTTTCTGAAATACTTGATATCGTTAAACCCTGCTTCATATGCAGCCTCAGTTACTGAATAGTTACCGCTTTCTAATAGTTTGGCTGCGTAATTTAACCGAGCGGTTCGGATGAACTCATTACCCGACATACCAGTTACTGCTTTTAATTTCCGGTAAAACGTTGATCGGCTCATAAACATGAGCGTAGCCAGATCATCGTTATTAAAATTACTGTTCGAAATATTTTCTTCCACCAGCTTCATCAGCTTTACCAAAAACTCCTCTTCAAAGGTTTTTATTTCAAAATTTCCGGTACCGAGAAAAATGCGTTTGGCATAAAATTCTTTCAGCGTATTTCTTGAGTTAATGAGGTTATGAATATGTACCAGCAATAACTGTGAGTTGAACGGCTTGGGCAAATACACATCGGCTCCTTCACGAATACCTTGTACATGATGCGCCAAATCCGACAATGCAGTAAGCAGAATAATCGGAATATGCGATGTGTCTTTATCAGACTTCAACTTCTTACACAACTCAATACCATCTACTTCGGGCATCATTACATCACTTACAATCAAATCAGGAATGGTTTCAAATGCTTTTTCAATACCCTCTCTGCCGTTTGTTGCTGTTACTACCTTAAACGACGGAGATAAAATCTCGTAGATGTACTGCAGCATATCAGATTCATCTTCCACCACAAGGATAATTGGAAGATCATGTTCCTGACTGATCTGATCATTTTCTTCAGGCATAATAACTGAATTTAAAGTTGTTTCAATGTTTTGACTGGTATGATTCAAAGGTTCTGCAGAAATATTCAACAACGACTCAGTAACGTTTGACTGCGGCAACTTTACTGTAAACAAACTTCCATGAGTTCCATCACTTTCAGCAACGATCGTTCCGCCGTGCAGTTCAGTTAATTCTTTTACAAACGAAAGACCGATTCCTGTACCGGAGATGGTTGTAGCATCTTCTGACCTTCCCCTGTAAAAGCGATCAAATATTTTTTCAATTTCATTGGCAGGAATTCCCCTTCCATTATCACGAATGCTTATTTCACAGGATTTATCTGCATTTTTCTTTACGTAGAATATAATCTGCCCCCCAACAGGCGTGAATTTAAATGCATTCGATAAAATATTAAATATGATGATCTCAAGTTTATTGTGATCGAATGTAAATGAGAGATATTTTTCCTGTGAGTGAAACGTATAATCAATGTTTCTTCTGCTTGCTTCATCATTAAAAAGAATAAAGATGTCATGACAAAATGAAACAATCTCTCCCGGCTGCAGTGAAAGTTTTAAACTTCCTGCTTCAGCTTTTTGAAAATCTAACAACTGATTAACCATACGCAACATTCTCTTCGATTGCTTCTGAATCAGACGCAGGCTCTTTTCAACTTGCGTTTCAAACTTTTTCCGTTGCAACAGATCATCGAGAGGGCCAAGGATGAGCGTTAGCGGTGTTCGAAACTCATGCGAGATATTTGTAAATAACCGCTCTTTAAAATCGGCTAGTTTATTTTCCTGCTGCCGTTCAAGCTTACTGAGTGTTAATTGGTTCTTTAGTGCAACCTGTCGCAACCCGAGATACCGTGTTAACCAAAGAAGAAAAATAAAAACAGTTACATAGATGCTGTATGCCCACCATGTTTTCCATGGTGGAGGCAGAATTTTTATCGTTAATTCATGCGGAGTCGGGTTCCATGTTTTATCACTGTTTGTTGCTTTTACTTTTAACTGGTAAGTACCTGGCTTCAAATTCGTAAATGAAACAAGGCGCTTATTGCCGGCATATACCCAATCTTCATTAAAGCCTTCCAGCTTATACATGTACTCGTTTTTATCCGGTGCATGGTAATCCAGCGCAGCAAATTCAATAGAGAAGATGTTTTCTTTATGATTGAGTGTTATGGTTTCTGTTTTGTAGAATGGTTTATTCAGAATAGAGCTATCTCCTTTTCCAGTACCAAATTCGTACGGAATATTATTCACCGTTAAGTTGGTAAAATAAATCGGCGGATAAAATTGATTGATCTTGATACTGTCAGGAAAAAAATAAGTCAGGCCTTCCAACCCACCAAAGAAGAGACGACCGCTTGCATCTTTACAGGATGCGTTTTCAGAAAAAACGATTGACTGAACACCATCACGCTTGTCAAAAACAGCAAATGATTTTGTTGATTGATTAAATCGAACGATGCCTTTGTTTGTGCTTGCCCAAATGTTTCCTTCTTTATCCGGAATAACAGCATGTATATAATCGCTGGGAAGTCCTTCCTTGGTTGTAAAACCCGTTACATTTAATTTACTGCCATCATAACCGGAAATTTTGTTCAAGCCATATTGCGTGCCCGCCCAGATGTTTCCAAATTTATCTTCGGCCAAACAAAGAATAGTATTGTTGCTGATGGAGTTTTCATATTCATCTGTTTGAGTAAATACCTGGAACTGATCCGTTAATGGTTGATACAAATGGAGTCCCTTATATGTTCCTATCCATAATCGTTTTTTCGAATCAACCAATAAACAACTTACCCGTTCATTTTGCAAAGCGCCCTTTACTCCATATGCCGGCATATAGTTTTTAAATATTGGTTGATTTTTTTTATCGAAACCGGCAATATAGCTGAGCCCGTTTTCCTGAGTTCCAATCCAAATTCTACCAGAAGAATCTTTTATAATTTGAGTTGCCTTTCTTGCGCTGATGAAACCGGCATCCCCCCCAAACCCTGGTTCAAAAACATCATATGCTGATGGCTTTTGTCCTTTATTCAGGATACGTATCAATCCTTTATTTGTACCAACCCACAAGTAATCACCCTCCTGCAAAAAAGAACGGCTGACATAGGGCAGCCCCGAAGGGTTACCTGTTTCAGAGTCTTCAATATTAAATTGAGTAAATGTCTTCCAATCTGTTGAATATTGTATACCACCACCTTTTGTTCCCAACCAAAGTTTATTGAACGGATCTACATACACCGAAAGCACATGCGTACTTCCCAATAATGAATTCAATTTATTTTCATAGCCAATGTTCGAAAACTTTTTTTGTTTCAGATCAAATTTAAAAACACCGGTACCGTCAGTTCCAATCCATAACAAACCGGATGGATCTTCCTGCATGGTTAAAATAATCTGGTTGTCGTTGGTATAAATACCCGGAACATTTAAGCTGATTTTTTCAAAGCTGTTTGTGTTGCGGTCAAAGCGGTTTAAGCCCCCACCCCATGTTCCAACCCATAATGTACCTTTCGAATCGAGCAAAATACGATAGGTGTTGTTTGAACTTATTGAAGCGGCGTTATTTTGTTGATGCCGGTAATTCTTAAACTCTTTTGTTGTGAGATTAAATTGAAACAAGCCTTCGTTCCAGCTACCAAGCCACAGACAACTATTGGATTTATCGTTTACGATTGACGTAATGTTAACGCCGTTAATTCCGAAGTTGTAAGAGACATCGTTGACCAGATTCTGATTAATATGCTTCAGCCCGCTGTTGGTGGCCAGCCAGTAACCTGCATTACCATCCGGCTGAATATCGAATGTCTTCCAAACACTATTAACAATTTTGAATTCACCGGTTTTCTTGTTGAGGTATTGAAAACCTTTCCAGGTGCCGATCAATAACTTTTCACTATCTGTATCTAATATGGAAAGAATGTAATCGGCATTAAATCCTGCGCTGTTAGCATTGTTGTTTGGATAGTTTGCTATTTTTCCGCTGTTGAGATTGTACTCACTCAGTCCGCCCGACTTTGTGCCGATCCAGATATTATTCTGCTTTCCACTCTGCAATACTTCAATTGATTGACTTAACAGGTTACCACCTTTCCCGAAATCATTCTTGAGCAATTTCATTTCATAACCATCAAAACGTTGCAATCCGCCTCTTGTACCAAGCCAGATAAACCCATTTTTATCCTGAATGATGGAGGTAACTTCATTGTTCACCAGTTCATCTGTAATACTGATAAAGGAATTGGCTTGTTGCGTGTAACCGGCAAACGTTACAGCAATGAAAAGCAGCAGGCAAGCGTATTTATTAGTGGAGGAAGGCAAAGCGTTTCTAAATTAATCGTTATACGAACTTACAATTTAGATGAATTCAACGATTATTGAAGTTATTTGAACCCATACTGCTTTAGTGCTACAAAAATACAAGCAGTGAAATAAACAGCAGCACTAACAGAAAATAGATTACGGCAAGTTTTATGTTTATCCGATGATTATTCTTTTCAATATTTGTACTTTTTTGTTTTGTCACCATACGATTGTGCTATTTATCAGGTTAGAAATGGCTGTTTTCTTACACGAAAGTTTCCAATTTCTATGGGTTTTGTACCCGCATTTTCAATTGCTTATCAAATTTTCTTGAATAATGAATGGATCATATCCTAAACTGCACCACTATCCAATTAAGTTAATTCTTTTTCTCTTGTGATTTCTTTTGCCGTTCGTAAAGCTGTTCCTGGTTCAAGCCATAAAAAAGTGGTGCAATGGTATTGGCTTCCCATTTTTTTCGCTGCTGATCGAAGACACTCATCATTTTCTTATCGTCGATATTGACTTTTTCTTCAATGTCAGTTTTCAGATTATACAAATTGAAACTGGAATCTTTCAGAATTACCTGTTTGAACCCGGATTGATGAAGTACCGCATAGCTCTTTTGATCAAATTGTCGCCAAAACAGATACTCATGTGGTGAACCTTTTGTTGCTCCTTTGATATAAGGCAAGAGGTTTGCACCATCCAATTCATTTTTCGGTGCAGATATTTTGCCAATATTGGCTGCTACTGTAGCAAAAATGTCTAACGAAATAACCGGTTGCTCATATTTCGTGTTTGCTTTTATCTGTTTGGGCCATTGCATGGCAAACGGAACCCGTATCCCGCCCTCAAACAGAGAACTCTTACCTGCACGTAACGGGCCATTATCGCTGCCATTATCTGTTTCAGGTCCGCCATTGTCTGAAAGAAAAATAACAATGGTATTTTCACTAAGATTCAATTGTTGCAACTTGTCCAACACTGCACCAACACCATCATCTACTGCACTTACCATTGCTGCATAGGTTTTACGCTTCGGATTTTTTATATGATCAAAGCGACTCAAATATTTTGGAGTGGCCTGCAAAGGCGAATGCGGTGCATTATAAGCGAGGTAGAGGAAGAATGGTTGCTGCTTGTTTCGTTCAATAAATGAAACAGCTTCTCTTGACAGTGCATCTGTTAAATATTCTTTCTCTTCTATCACGGTTTCTTTACGGATGAGTTTGGTGCGATAACTTTCTCCTTCGTTTTTTGCACTATCCTGATTTGTGATATTATATTCTTCCGGGAAATAACGATGCCCTCCTCCAAGAAATCCAAAAAACTCATTGAAGCCTCTGTTCCATGGACGGAATTTCTCATGCACACCTAAATGCCATTTACCAATACCCATTGTATTGTAACCGTTTTGCTTTAACAGCTCCGGTAATGTTTGTTCAGTTAAAGGAAGACCAATAGTTGGATCAAATGGTTTATACAACGGATTACGGCTGTAACCAAAACGATCCTGGTAGCGGCCTGTAATTAAACCTGCACGGCTTGGCGCACATACTGCATAACTTACATAACCATTTGTAAACACAACACCGTTTTTTGCAATACGATCGATGTTTGGTGTTGGAATATCTTTACAACCATTAAAACCAACATCAGCATAACCCTGATCATCGGTAAGAATGATAATGACATTGGGCCTGTCCTGGTTGATTGTAATTTCCTGTTTTGATTTTTTTGTAAACGCCCATGCAGTTACAATCAGCATGCATGCGGACAGACCAATAACTCCGGTTTGAATTCTTCTTTTGTTCAATGGATGTTGTTTAGAATTATTTCTTTTTATTCTCACTCAATTCAATTGCGCCTATGTCTGGTTTTCCCTGAATAGGATTACCTAAAATATCATGCTCAACTTGCAACCCTATTCGAATACCAATTGTATCTTTTGGAATTGGTTGAACGGTGATACTCTTGTTCAAAATCAGATTCTTATTTCCAGGCAAATAATCATTTACTAATACCCCACCTTTGTTTTTAAACAAAGGATCGCCAATGATTGGTGTTGCATCTTGTAATGGAATTTCCGAAGGCCAATTATCGGGACGTAAAAAAAGATTATTGGTAAATACAACATTCGGTACACCGTCAACATCCACTTCTTTTTTCTTCTGATCACCTGCCACCATTTGAGCAGCCGTTTCAAAGTAAAAGATGTTGTTTGCAATAAGTACTCCATCAGCACTGCTGCTCACTGCTATCTTTGGAATAATATTGGCTGCAACATAAATGGTATTGTTGTAAAAGTAGCTGTTGTACGGGCCTGCATTTTTCTTTTGATCGCCCTGGTAACCGCTTAGCCAGAAAATTTTCCCTTCCTGAAAAGCACCATTCATTCCTTTTACTCTATAACCATCATTGACGCTGATGTTATAACGGTATGCACAATTGTAGTTGTTACCTAAAATTTCGCAGAAACCGCCGGCATTATTTGCACTTACATTATACTGAACTATTACATCACTGCAATTGTAATCAATATGTACACCTGCAGAATCGCCGGGGCCGTTTGCATTTTCAAAGCGATTGTGTTCAATGAGGATGTTGCTGCAACTCCATGTCCACAAACCACTGCCACGACCCCAGTTTCTGCTATCTGCCGTTGAACCTGAATGATCAATTTTGTTATGATGAATATGTCCGTCTGTAACTCCCGAAAACTGCATACCCGGACCACCAGTTTGGTGAACGTTACATTCAGCAATTTCCAATTGTTGAATGCTGTTAATGTTGCCGGTAGCTTTCACTCCTGTATGACTGACGTTGAATACTTCAGATTTTAAAATCTTCATATTCATTAATCGCCCTGCCTTTGTATTATTAATGACACGGATTCCCCAACCATAACTCTGCGTACCATTTGCTGTTTTAATTTCAGCAGCTGAACGTGTAAACCCTTTAGGATTGTAATACACATCATGAACTATTACCCCGCTCAACTTAATATTTTCAAATGCTTCATCTTTCGTTACTTCAACAAGAATGCCGCAACGCATTTCAGTTTTGTTAGCTGTGGTACTTTTTTGATAAGGTAATATGCCTGTAAATTCAATTCCACTTACATGTATGAATGAAGAATTCTGGATCAACAATGCATTTAATTCTTCACCTGCATCTAAAACAGGTTTTGATTTATTTCCTTTATACAGGTAGCTTGTTACCACCACAGGATGTTGCGCATCACCTTTAATATTGATGAGCGCCAACATCCCTGTGAATTTTTGCCCTGTCGCAAAAAGAATAGAATCGCCGGCGGTTAATTGAATCAACTTTACCGGCGAAACGGTTTTCCAGGAATGAGTTGAGCTTGTTCCTTTATTTGCATCATTTCCAACTACTGAGTTGATATAATAATTTGTAGCTTTTAAAGAAAAACTAAAACAGACAAGAAATGTTAAGGATAATATCTTTTTGATTTTCATTGAACTGATGATTAAAACTTATAAGGCAACATTGATAAGATGCTTGCTTAGATCTCTAAAAGCTAATTGCGTTAACTACTTAAAGCTAATCGTAACTGCTTAAAAAAGCCGAAAGCATACCTTCAAAAAAGGGGGGTATTCTATTCAATAACTAACAAGAAGAGGATAATAATCACCAATTATCTGTTCTGAAAGAAGATGCAGGCAATCCCTGGGTAT
The DNA here is from genome assembly GCF_037892425.1 of Lacibacter sp. H375. Taxonomy (NCBI): domain Bacteria; kingdom Pseudomonadati; phylum Bacteroidota; class Chitinophagia; order Chitinophagales; family Chitinophagaceae; genus Lacibacter; species Lacibacter aquaticus. The sequence goes on along the minus strand of NZ_JBBKTT010000001.1, from coordinate 3,493,786 downwards.
TAAACAAGCTGCCCTGTACCCAGCTTTTAAATGCATAGCGAACTGCTACGGGTTTTTTAATGTCATCATTCCATACCAATAAGTTACCTCTTTTATCATTTACAATTTTTACCTGTGCAGGAAAAAATATTTTGTCTTCGCCTGCTATCTCAAAATCAGTAAGAGGTTTTCCAAAACCTGTTAAACCCATTTCAGCATAGTCAAAAGCGAGTATCATCTTACTATCTTCTGTTTTTTCTGCTTTTTTAAATACCGGCCCGCTGCATGAAATACCGGCAATATGATAATCTTTTACAAGTGCCCAGTAAGCGAGCCTGTTGCCAACCTGTTCTTTTTGTGACGGATGTATTAAGTTGGGTTCTCCAATATCCATTGTAACAGCCATACCTGTATTTGGTACCGAGAGCATTGTTTGAAACTGTGCTTCACGCAAATAAGCAGCATTCAGATTTCTTGTTTCATGTGGCGCTATTTGCACATAATAAAAAGGAAAATCACCTTGTTGCCATTTAGTGCGCCATAGCTTGATCATTGAAGTAAATAATCCAAGATATTCATCAGCATTCACTCTGTTTGATTCACCCTGATACCATATAACACCCTTAATGGTATAGCCAATATATGGATGCAATAATGAATTATACATAAGCGTAGGTATAATTTGCGGCTCTCTTGCTGGCAATGTATCAGGCACTTTATTATTTTTAAATCCGGCTAAGCTTTCTTCATCCATCCAGCTTTCAATTTTAGAACCACCCCATGAGCAGTGAATCACGCCAATAGGTACACCCAAAACAGCATGCAATTTTTTAGCAAAAAAATATGCAGCGGCACTGCTGCTGCCTGCAGTAGCTGGTGAGGCAACATTCCACTCCGTCTTTAAATCGTACAGCGCTGTTAAACTGGAACCATGGGGCGTATTGATAAAATGTATTTTATCGTTGGCTGAATTCAAGATAGTTTCATTGCTGCCAATGACAGGCTGATTCATATAACCTTTTAAGGGCATCTCCATATTTGATTGGCCTGAGCAGAACCACACTTCACCGATCAATACATTTTTCAAGGTTACTGTTTTACTTCCTTTAACCTCTAACGTATAAGGGCCACCCGCTTTTGGCGTTTGTAATTTTAGTTTCCAATGACCGGTGGCATCGGTTGTTGCTGTTGAATTATTTCCCCAACTTCCCTTCACAGATATTTTTGTATTGGGTTTGTCGATTCCCCAAACGGAAACCAATTGCTGCTGCTGCAATACCATGTTATCACTAAACATTGCAGGCAGGCGGGTTTGAGAAAACGAAAGACTCGCAATGAAAATAGAAGCCGCTAGTAAGAAATATTTTGACATGTGTACTAAAGATAACGTCATTAAAAACTAAAAATAGAGCCGAATTCAATCGGTTGAAGAAACAGTTAGTTCATGAAAGAGGTAGTAATGTGTCAAAGCCATAATCTACTGTCGAATAATCAACAGCAGATTGAATTAAAAGATAAAACATAGCTAAGGCAATCATTAAAAAAGAAAAAGTACGGAATGATTCTACAAGTGCTTAACCATCTCGATCATTCATCATTTAGCGAATTCAAATTAAGACAAAACGACCCCTTTAATGAATTGATTGTCGCCGTGATTATAATCGTAAGAAAATAGTTTTGGATTATTAGAAATAATCAAAACTTAATTTGCCATGTTTAAAATTAGTAGCCAGCTTCAGGCATTTCTATTTTCACTCATTTTATTATGCTTTGTTTCGCTTTCTGCTTCTGCTCGGGAAGCTGCAAACCCTTGTGATCCATCAACAAGTTACTTGTACTGGACAGGTGAAACAGACAATGATTTCTTTAATGAAGGTAACTGGCGAATGGCAACTGAAGATAACACAGGACAATCCTGCAATGCTTCAAGCCCCTATTTATATCAGATTTGTCCTTCTGTACCTGATCTTGTAAACAATCCTCATCCCGATGCTAATACATTAGAGCCTGGTGCAGCAATTAATTTCAATCTATATATTTCATCGGCAAGTGTAACAGCGAGTGGAAATATATTTTTTGGTTGTACCCAACTTGGGCTCACTTTGGTAAGTTCTACTATTACTGTAACAAACGGTTCAGTAACACAAGGCGTGTTATCATTAAATAATGAGAGTACCGTTTATCTGCAACAGGGAACAATGTCAGCTTCTCTTTCATTGAATTTTCTCGATGCTGCATCATGGGTTTACTTCAAGCAGGATAATCCAGTAAGCCTTCAAGCAAAATTGAGTAATATTTTTATAAATGATGTTACAGGTACTTTAGATAATAATTTCCGCATCAATCAATATTATCAAAGCGGCTCGGTTGTAAGGCCGCTTTCAGGTTCATTTGCTCCTGCAAAGATTTACAGCAGTTCAAATTTGCAAGGTTCTTCTGCCGATGTAAATGAAGATATTATTTACAAAGGCGCATCCGTACCCAATGGAATGAATAACAACATCCGTTCATTCAAACTTAAGAGAGGTTTTATGGCCACACTGGCTGTAAACGATAACGGCACAGGAAAAAGCAGGGTTTACATTGCATCAGAGGCAGACCTTACAGTGAATACGCTTGATGCAGCATTACAGGGAAATGTAAGTTTCATTAGGGTTGTACCATGGAACTGGGTGATCAAAAAAGGTACAGGTGGTTTTTATGATCAATTGAATACCGGTTGGTTTTATAACTGGAACAATAATAATAATTCATTACCTAATTACGAATATGTACCGATGGCATGGGGAGCAAGCGGAACATTCCCAACTGCACTTAACCTGATCACCGGCAAGAAAAAAACAACGCATGTTTTAGGTTTCAATGAATCTGATAACTGCGAAGATCAATCAGGTCAGTTTAATAATCTATGTGAGCCTGCAGTAGCAGTTGCCTATTACGAAAATCTAATGAGTCTTGGTGTAAGGTTAGGAACACCGGCACCAAGAGAAAACGGACCAACCGGCTGGTTAAAAGATTTTGCAACTCTTGCAAAAGCAAAAGATGTGCGTTTTGATTTTGTTGCTGTGCATTGGTACGATTGGGGAAGCAATCCTGCCAACAGCCCGAATGCTGATCCACAACAAATTTTCAATCGGTTCAAATCCTATCTCGCAAGCGTTTACAATATTTACAAATTACCGATCTGGATCACAGAATTTAATGCCAATCCAAATCGTGGCAATCCAATTCAGCAGGCGTTTCTTGAACTGGCTCTTCCCTATCTTGAAAGTTTAGATTATGTAGAGCGGTATGCATACTTCCAACCCAATCCTCAATATGCTACTGTTCCGCAAACGCCGGCGAATTATTATGAGAATGGTGTATTAACCAACATCGGCGAATTATATATGAATCATATATCATCGCCTTCAATACCTGCAGCAACAGTTAAATGTGCAAACAATCTTGATGGATTAGATCAAACTTATGTCACTCCAGTTTTAAACACAACTGTTTTTGAAGCAGAGTGTGGAAAATATATCGGTAATCAATGGACGGTATTACCTGATGCAAACGCATCAAATGGTTTATACTTGAAAGGCGATGCAAGTCTTGCAGGTGCAACAGCACTGGCCAAACAAATACATTTTGAATTTGAAACATCAGTTGCAGGTACTTATCGTATTTATATCCGCTCAGCTTCAAACGGAACGGGAGCAATCAAAATAGGAATGGACGGTGCTGCAACGGAACAGTTGTCACCGTTTACAAGTGCAACCTTTACATGGTTCCAGATGCCAAGATTTTATGACCTCGGAACCGGGTTGCATCGCTTAACGGTTGAATTCCCCAACGCCAATATTAAGCTTGATCAGATTGTGATTACTAACGGTCAAGAGAATCTGGAAGCGTTGATAAAAAATACCGGTTACTGTACTCCTTCTAATGTGAAGTTTGGTTTGGATGTAACTGACATCCTCACTTTCCATGAAGCAGAAAATGCGCCACGTGGTGCAAACTGGAACATTGAAACATCTACCAGTGCAGTTGCAGGCGCATATCTCAAGAGTGCAAACAACATCACTTCACCTCAACCTCCCGCAGGCACTGATAATCAAATTACATTCACCATCAATATTGCACAGGCTGATGAATATGAACTGTGGGCAAAAATAAAAGCTATCAATGCAGGCGAGAACAGTTTATGGATCGCTGTTGATGATGAGCCCTATCGTAAATGGGATCGTTTGGGAAGTGCAGTTTATGAATGGTATTGGAAGAAATTTCATTACAGTTACGGAACGGCAGACAGAAGTTTCAGTTATTTTTTGACTGCTGGTCAGCACATCGTAAAAATTGCAATTGCCGGTGGTAATGTACAGGTTGATCGTCTTGCTGTATCAACAAAGGGAAAAAATCCTGAAGCAACTGACCCGAATGTATTACTGCTCTCTGCACAATTAGAATTTGAAGCAGAGCTTGCAGAAAGGTTTGGTACAACAACAATTCAATCTTGCGTTAATTCATCGAACGGACAACAGGTTTCTATGGGTCTTTCAACCTCTAATGGTATTCGTTTTACTCAAATTGTTGCGGAAGATGCAGGGGCTTATAAATTAAAAGTGTCTTACATGAGCAAAGTTGCCAGGAATTTCAGAGTGAGAGTGAATGGAACACTCATGAACAGACAGACCGTAGTGCCTTCAGGCAACTGGTGTTTTATTGACGCTTCAAATCCTACCCTAGGTTCTCCGGCAATACATGAAGTTGTAGTGATATTGAGAAGAGGTTTGAATACAATTGAACTTACACCTGCAGGCACAGATGCTCCTGCAATGGACAAAATAAAACTGGAAAAAGCACCTTTAACAAATGTTGATCTTGAAGCAGAGTTGGCAGAAATGGTGGGCACAACAACTATTGTTGCCTGCACTACATCTTCAAACGGTTCGTTGGCAAACCCTGGCTTACCTTCTGCAAATGGTATCCGTTACAATAATATTTTATGTGCCGAAGCAAAGACTTATGATGTTGACGTTTCCTATATTTCTAAGACAGTTCGTAATTTAAGAATCTCCGTAAACGGAGCGGCGTTTGTTACTTACGCTTTTGGCCCAACCGGTAACTGGTGTTTTGAAGGCGGCTCGCCAGGTATAAAAACGATTCCGCTTGCATTAATACAAGGTATCAACAGCATTGAAATGCGAGCAACAGGTACTGATGCTCCTTTTCTTGATAAAATAGTAATAAAAGAACAACCAATAAGCGATGTTACATTCACAACAAATGGTTTACCTGTAGGTGCAACCGCTGCAAGTGTGAATTACAAATTTTACACTAACCCTACTACACTGAGTGCGCCATTAACTGCAGCAACAGATTTCACAGCACCTGTGGCTACCAATAAAGAGATCTATTTCTCTTACCCTGCAACAGTTACTGTTCCGGGCGGAAATGTGTATTCACTTTCAGGTGTGAGTTCAAGCGGTGGAACTATTGCAGCTTCTTCTCAACGGGGATATAACAATCAATTCACTCCAACGCAGCCTCGTACTATAACAGGTGCTTATGACTTAACTTGTGTTGTACCGTCTGTTACAACAGAGCCGGTTGACAGGGAGAAAAGCTATGGTGATACAGCACGTTTCTCATTTGTTGGAGAAGGTACAGCTATCATTTACCAATGGCAAATCAATACAGGCAGTGGGTTTGCAAACATTACTGCTTCTGAAAATAATCCGGGAAGTATCTACACAGGATATAATTCTGCGCAACTTGATATCAGTTCATTAACAGTTTCAATGAGCGGTTACCAATACAAATGTGTTGTAACAAACAGTTGCGGAACTATTTCTGCCAATGTAGTCAGCCTTACTGTTCATCCGATTACAGCAACCATTGCAGCAAATGATAAAACAAAAACGTATGGTGATGATAACCCAGCTCTTGATGCAACTGTTGCTGGTACGATCAATGGCGATGTTTTAAACTATACCCTTTCAACCAGTGCTGAGAAGTTTTCATCAGCAGGTATCTACCCAATTACTATTGCCCTAGGTTCAAATCCTAACTACAATATTGATATTGATAATGGTAATCTTCAAATTGAAAAAAGAACACTTACTGTAACAGCCACAACAGGTTTTTCTAAAGTATATGATGGTAATACAGATGCAAGTGTTACGACCGATCCTTTAAACACAACAGCAAATGTGAAGTTATCTGATGACAGAATAAATAATGATGTCTTCAATATTACTCATACAAGTGCCAATTTTGATTCTAAAATTGTAAGTACAAATCACGTAATAACTGTTTCGGGTCTTGAACTAACAGGAGCTGCTGCAGGTAACTACGAGCTTTCACAAACCGATGCTACTACAAGTAACAATGCTGTTATAACAGCTAAAGACTTAACGGTTACAGCTACCGGTGTTGATAAAGTGTATGATGGAAACACAGTAGCTGACGTTATACTTTCCACAGATAAAGTTGCCGGAGATGATTTATCCGCATCATTCACTACAGCGAACTTTGCCGATTTTAATGCCGGAACATGGGATGTTGCTGTATCAGGCATCAACATTTCCGGAAATGATGCAGGCAATTATACATTGTTGAATAACGCAGCAACAACGGATGCAAAAATTAACAAGGCAGGCACAACAACTACGCTGATTACAAGCGCCGCAACGGTTCGTTATATGGATCCTTTAACAATGACTGCAAAAATAAAACCGGCAAACACAGCAGGTGCTTTAACAGGAACTGTGCAATTCTCTATTGGAGGTATAGCATATGGTTCACCTGTTGCAGTAGTACCAATCCCTGGTGATCAGGAAGGTATGGTTCAAGCAACTATGGCACCACAGGTATCGAATCTTCCTGCAGCAAATCCTTATATAGTTACTGCATTATTCAGCAGTACAAATAATAATTATGAAGGAAGTTCGCAAGCGAAACCGCTAACAGTATTGGCTCGCAATGCAAGTCCTTATAACGACTTTGTTGGTTTCTACACAGGTACTTTGTTTGCATGGACTTCAGGACCAAATTCAAATTCTGCTTCAGTTACATTGTCAACTACTATCAGAGATAATAATGCACCAAGAGGTGATATGAGAGGTGCAAAAGTTACCTTCTACATTGTGAATGGCAATACATTAACGCCAATCAACGGGGCACAAAATCTTCCTGTAGGTTTAATCGATATCAATGATGGTTCAATTGGTACAGCAAGTGCTATTGTGAACTTTAATATTGGATCGAATAATGCACAAAACTTCCAGATAGCAGTTGGTGTTTCCGGAGCATATACGAATAACCCGAACCTGTCATCGGCTCAAACAATCGTTACGGTTTCTAAACCGGTACCAGGTGGATACATGGTAGGTGGCGGAAGAATAGAAAATATCAGTTCTTCCGGTTATATCAGGGGCAAGTCAGGATTGAATACAGATTTCCAGGCCGACATCTCTTATACCAAGTCCGGAACAAATCCAAAAGGTAAAGCCAATTTACTAATACGCAGTTATTATAAACCTGATGGAATGTTAGATACAGAACTGCATACCTACATTATTGCTACCAGTGCCATTTCATCCTTAAATGTAGGCACACCAACTGCCACTGCTACATTCAGTGCAAAAGCCAATCTATACGAACAGATGCCGGATCTGAGCCTTGTTCAAATCGAAGGTGGATCAACATTTGAAATGGTTATTTATCAAAACCAATGTAATCAGAAAGTAGCCGTTACACTTTACCGGAAAGCAGGTGGTATTTGGTATTCGAGCAATTGGAATGGAACAGCAACAATTCAACAAAGTTTAAATGGCGGCGAAGCGGCTGTTTCGGGTGGAGGAATTTGTTCTGCAATAACAACAAGAAGTAACAACAATGTTGAGCAGATCGATTTACTGTCGGTTCTGAAATTTGGCATCAAAGCATATCCCAATCCAAGTACTTCGTATTTTATGCTCAACATCGAAAGCATGGATACAAAAACGCCGATTAATGTAAGGGTGCTTAGTATCACTGGCAAGGAAATGGAGTTGATAAGAAACATAACAGCGGGACAAACGATACAAATTGGCAACAGGTATTCCCCTGGAATGTATGTCTTAGAAGTAATACAAGGCGAAAGGAAAATGACAACAATGCTGATTAAACAATCGGATTAGTTTATACCGTTCCTATGTTAATCGAACAGAGTTCCTGCCTTAAGGTGGGAACTCTGCTTTTTATCGTAATAAATATTCGCATGCAAAAGGGACAGTAAATAGAAAGTCATTCATTTGATCCGCTTTCTTTTTGCTGTTTATTCCATTTTTGAGCATTGACTGTTAAAACGAAGCTATCTCCATAAACAAATCACAAAGCTCTTTCGGCCTACTAAAAAATGGGGAGTGGCTGGTATGCATCCGGTAAACTTTTTCGCAAACAGTTTCATTGTACATTTTCTGTTGAATAAATGGCGTAACAGCCCGGTCGTCGGTACATTCAATATAAAATCTGCGTACTGAACCGAAATTTGCTTCAGTTAATTGCAAAGGCGTGATGCCTGATTCTACCGGCTCGTGACTTAACAAGAGTTTAGCCAACTCTGTAATAGAATCATCACAATCGTGGTAAAGACCTTCTTTATAAATTTCCGTTTGCAATGTGTGCGCATTCAATTCCGGATGCCTGGTAACGTATGGCTTCAATACACCATTTACATCTAATGCAGAATACTCTGCCTGTGTTTTCCCGTTTGGTATTAAATACGCTGCGAGGTAAATCAATTTTTCAATTTTTTGAGGACGATATTCTGCAGCCTGCGAAATAACAATTCCGTTTTTACTATGACCAACAAGAATAACTTTTCCTTCAATACTGTCTATTAAATCGCAAACACCTTGTACAGTTGAGTGAAGCTTCACCTTGCTGATGGGCGTTTTATCTCTACCCATACCCGGCAAATCAATTGCATATACTTTATGCCCCAGCTTTTCCAAAATGGGAATTACTTTGTGCCAGTTCCACGAGCTATGCCATGAGCCGTGTATTAAGATAAATGTTTTCATTTTTTTATTCTTGTCTTATTCAACACAAAGTTGAATAATCTGTAAAAAACAGAAAACCCGAAACTTGCGCAATTACTGTGGATGTGTTTTCGCTCCTTCCCAACCAATGATGGCCGTTTTTCTTGTTGTACCCCACATATATCCTCCTGTTACACCGGAAGATTGAATAACACGATGACAGGGAATTAAAAATGCTACAGGGTTACTGCCAATTGCAGTACCTACAGCCCTTGAAGCATTTGGGTTTTCTATTATATCAGCAATTGCTCCATAGGTCGTAAGCTTTCCCATTGGAACTTTCAACAATGTTTGCCAAACTTTTAGTTGAAAGTCGGTTGCTTTTAAGTGCAGTTTTATTTGATTGAGTTTTGTCCAATCCTGCGTGAAGATGTATAAAGCGTTTTGCTGAATGAGATCAACCATTTGTCTCAAACGGGCATTCGGGAAATGATTTCGCAGTGCATCAAATGCAAGATGTTCATCGTCGGCAAAAGCCATATAACAAATGCCTTTCTGTGTTGATGCTACGATGATATTTCCGAAAGGACTTTCTGCAAAACTGTAGTTGATATCAAGATTTTTACCTCCATTTTTATACTCGGCCGGAGTCATCCCTTCTATATTTATAAACAGATCATGCAATCTTCCTGTGCCTGAAAGACCTGTTTCGTAAGCCGCATCAAACAACGTGGCCTGGTTCTCTTTTAATAGTTCCTTTGCATATTCTAATGTTGTGTACTGCAAAAATTTCTTAGGACTTGTGCCGGCCCACTCGCTGAACAGCCTTTGAAAATGAAACGGGCTTAAATGCACCTTCTTTGCAACTTCATCAAGATTGGGCTGCTCCCTGAAATTTGCCTTGATGTACTCAATTGCTTCTGCAATTCGTTTGTATGTCACCGGTTGTTGCTCCTTCATTTCACTGTAATTTCTTACTGTAAATGTCGAGAGAAGTTTGGCATCATCAAACCCGAAACTTGCTGAAAATTTGCCGGCATCCTGCGTATTTCAATATTCCCTCTTACCAGCGACTGTACCCCTGTCGATCGTCTGATACAATTGGTAACAGTACTATCACCTAACTACTTTATAACCCATTTTTTCGATAGCTGATATAATGCTATCGTTTGAATTTAAAGATTCATCAAGACTAATTATTGCTTTGCCCGGCTCCACATCATGGATTGTAACTCCTTGCTGTTTTGAGAGAACAGTTTTAATAACATTTACACAGTGTTCACCATGCATTCCATTGATAATATGTGTATACTTTTTCATACCACTATTTTTATTGCTCGCTTATGCAATCCTTTTAACTGTTTACTTTCGAAGATTTAAGATTTTGGATTCAGACCCTGGATTCAAATATCAGTTCCTCCACTAATTTCAGAGTCCTTCTACTATAATCCCGTCGAACTTTCCCGAAGACTGTCGCAAATTTTTCAACTCTTTATACTCTTCCGAATCATACCATCGATTGGCTTCCTCAAAGCTCGGAAACTCAATCATTACTAAAAACGAGGCCGCCAATTCCCTTCAACCACTCTTATACGTTCACTGGCAACTGAATATTTACCTCCAAATGCACTTACAACCGGAAAAACTTTCTCTTTATATTCTTCCAGTTTTGAGTAATCTGCAATGTCAATGTTATCAAAGAGGCAAAATGCCCTGCCTGTTTGATTTGTGCGTGTTTCTTCGTTCATTTTTTTACGTTTTAATATTTACAAATTCTATCAATTATTCTGATTCAAAATTATTCTATACAGATACTGTTGTTATTATACTATAGCCCATAAAGTTTATATTTTTCAGATAGATTCATTTACTTCAACTGTAACATTGCTATCCAATGGATGACTCTGGCAAAGCAAAATGTAGCCTTTGGCTATTTGGTCGGCTTGTAATGCATAATTCTGTTTCATATGCACATTACCGGAAGTGAGTTTCGCAATACACATTCCACAGGTTCCGTTTTTGCAGGAATATTGCACAGGGACATGATCTTCCAAGGCTGCGTCAAGAATTGTTTTCTCTGGTGCTATCTCCAGTAAATTGGTTCGCTCATAGTGATGAAGTAACACTTCCTGCATTATTTGTGGCAGACTAATTGAAATTTTTTCAGATTTAGGAAAAAAGCTTTCCTTATGAAATTGATTAACAGGAATACCAAGACCGTCAGCTACTTCTGATGCCAAATTTTGTAACCCTTCCGGACCACAAACAAAATATTGAGCAGACAGGTACTGCTCACCTAAGTATTGTTTGATGATCTTTTTTAAACGGATGCGAGTGAGACGGCCTTCAATAATTTCAGTCCACCTTGAATTACTGATTCCGGTACGATCTGTAAAAACCTTTACAATTCTCAGACGATGAGAAAATGATCGCTGCATATAAGTTAATGCATCTGCAAAAATTACATCTTCTTCGTTTTTGTTGGAGTAGATCAGTAAAATATTGGTTGCAGATGATATCAATAGATATTTTAAAATTGAATAAAGCGGAGAAATGCCACTACCACCTGCTATCAATACAATCCACCTGCTGTTTTTATCTTCGTTTGTAACATGAAATAAACCATGCGGCCCGTCGATTCCCCATTCTGTGATCTCCTCGGCATACCCTACAATATAATTACTCATTATTCCTCCTGCCACAGCTTTTACAGTTATTGCCGGATATTTTTCCTCGCCGGGAGCACTGCTTAATGAATATGAGCGGGTAAAGCTTTCTCCATTAATCGATAACGTAAGATTTATAAATTGCCCTGCCTTGAAAGAGAAATCAATGCCTTGGGTGTCGAAAAATATGGTAACCGACTGTGATGTTTCCCTGATAATACCAGCTGTTTTCCAGGAATAATGTTGCTTCACTTTTTTAAACAAATCTATTAGTCTAAGGAGACTGTCCCTTTGCACTATCACGGCCATTTTGTATAAAATTTCCGCTCAATTGAGTCAATGGTGACTGCCTGTAATTATTTAAACAGCAGCAGTGAAGAATCAGAAATAAAAGATATTTGCAATTTTTATACTAAAATTTGATTAATGAATCAACATGTAGCTGTTTTGGGAGGTACAACGTTTGATCATGTTGTGTACTTGTCCAACTTTCCACAACCAATTCCGCAAACCATACACAAAGCACCCTTCAACGAAGGTGTAGGATCTACGGGGAGCGGCAAAGCACTGGCGTTAACCAAACTGGGTTTATCCAACACGTTGTATTCTGTTGTTGGAAATGATGAGTATGGGGCAAAAATCAAACTCTTCCTGAAAGAACAAGGAGTAGAAACCTTTTTTGATACAGACCCGGCAGGAACTGAACGTCATATTAATATTATGGATGCAAACGGCGGAAGGATATCCATGTTCATTAAACAATCGTCAGAAATTATTGAGCACAATACAACTGTTATTGAGAAATTGCTCGAACGTTCCACCTTGATTGTACTGAATATTATTTCTTATTGCCGGCATTTGATTCCACTAATAAAAAAACATAACAAACCGGTGTGGACAGACTTGCATGATTACGATGGAAAAAATATGTATCATGAAGACTTTATTGATGCAGCTCAATTCATCCACTTAAGTTCTGATAATTTGCCTGACTATAAAAACACTATGCAGCAATTGATGAACAGGGGTAAAGAATTAGTGATTTGCACCCACGGAAAGCAAGGCGCCAGCCTGCTCACCAAAAATGGCGAATGGCTGGAGCAGCCTGCTTTACAAAACGTTCCGATAACAGATAGTAATGGCGCCGGTGATAGTTTTTTTTCCGGTTTCCTGTATGCCTATCTCCAAAACTTCTCACTACAAAAATGTTTGCAATATGGAGCGGTGTGCGGAGCTATGGCAGTTACTTCTCCTACCTTGGTGTTTGAAAGTTTATGCCCGGGATTTATTGACAATAAAATAAATGAACTATAGTTTTTAAAAAAAAATCATTAGTTGGTAATAGCCGTAAAGATTCATTAAGCCTTTCTTAATTCATCAGCAATATAAATTTCAATTACACTACCGATATAACTCTTCTCCACAACTGCAATAGCAACTATTTTGATGTAAGGATATTAATCCCGTTTTTCAGTTTAACAGTATTATTATCTTGTTCACAGTTAAGCAAATTCAAATTTAACCTAATAAAAAAGCCGGGAAGAACCCCGGCTTTTCATCAACCAAAACCACTCATGAAAACTAAACAACTACGTCTTTACTTTTTATTGAGTAAAGCATGGAATGTATATCTCCAGGGAGAACCATCCAATGCAGCATAAACTTCATTTGCCACAGGTCTTGCATTATCATAAATCATTTGACAAAATGCTGTGTAAGACGAGCTGATAACCACACCGCCCTGCTTCAGATATTCCCATGCAGAACGATCCAGCAAGTCGTTATACGTGCCGGCAAGATCCATCAGGGCATGTACATCATAACCTTCAGCAGTTAAGGATACCGCCGGAAATGCAAGACATACATTGGTAGTTACAGCACCGATCAGGATTTTTTTACGCCCTGTTGCTTCAATCGCCTTTCTTACTTCGGGATCATCCCATGCATTAATGATACTGCGGCTGATAACTTTTACGTCAGGTACAATGGCGGTAACATCGGGAATAAAAGGACCCCAGATATTGGGTGTTACCTCCGTTAAAATAACCGGTATGCCTAATACTTTAGCTGCCTTTACAGCACCCACAAGACTATCTCTTAACAAATGCGGGTCAGTAGTACCAACACCAGCCATTAAACCTGACTGATGATCTACCAATAACAATACGGAATTTTCCGGTGTAACAGGATCTGCTACTTTTTGAAAAATTGACTTCTGTTCCATTCTTTTTATTTTTTAAACTTTAATTAAACCGTCAACACTTTAAAGATTGCAATCTGTTTTATTTGACGATGTAAAATTGCTCAGAAACAAAAACTTGTACAATGAAACAGTTTAAGATTTTTACTTAACCAAGTTTAAGAAAACAAAATACCAATGTATTATTTATGTGCGCTTACTTTGCTGAGAAACTCAGGAGTAATTCCAAGATAAGAGGCAATCATATAACGGGGTACCCGTTGTTCCAGTTGAGGATATCGCTTTTGAAAATTGCGATACCGGTCCAATGCCGGTAAAGAAAAATTCTGCTGAATACGGTCGTAATTATTAATGATGGCATTACGGTAAATAAGCATAAAATATTTATGCAGTTTTGGTAAATCCATCAACAGTGCATCTAATGCCTGGCGGGTAATGCATATTACTTCACTATCTTCCAGTGCTTCTATAAACTGACGGGAAGGAACGTTGTTTGTAAAACTATTCAGATCAGTAATCCAGTAATCTTCCATAGCAAAACGTAACAGGTACTCCTTGCCTTTGTCATCTACATAATATGCACGGAAACATCCTTTCACCACAAAGTTTTCACTGCGGCAGTGCTCTCCTTCTGATACAAGAAAATGACGTTTCCTGATTTTTCTTGTAGTTAAATATCCTGCAATAAGTTGCTCATCTTCTTCCTGCAGCGGAACATAAGCAGATATGTGGCGGAAAATATTTGAATATAACTCACTCATAAACGAATCGTGATTTAAATATTGGGCAACAACAGTATTGGTAAATTACAAAATTATCAGCAAGCTTCTAAAACAGATAGCCTCCGAAGAGGCTATTTTATCAAATTATGAGGTTGGAATATTTATTTTGAATTAAAGGCATAGGCAACACGCAAACCAAAGAAGTTGGCCTGGCTGCCATTATCATAGAATTTGGAATTGCTTTCAAAACGGATGCCTGCATCCAGGTAATTTCTTTTACCTAAAGGAATGAGATAACCTAATTGAGGAGCATATACGAAAGAAGCAGATCTATCAGCCTGGTTCTTGTCCTTGCTGGTAAGAAAAGATACACCTGCTTCACCCTGAATATAAAAATTCTTAGCAGGGAAATACTTTAAACCTGCTTTTACAGGAATCATCTGTACATCACCTTTAACACCACTCTCAGTAAAGAAATTATTGAATCCTGTATTAGCTGTAATAAACAACACTCTTTTGGCTACATTAAAATCAGCCTGAATAGAACCACCCAGGTTCCATTGTACAGGGGTATTAAACTTACCCACAGGAACTCCTGCCTCAGCACCAATACTCCAGCGAACACCTTTGGCACTTGTTTTTTTTGACTGTGCGTTTACGCTGGCACTAAAAATAATAATTGCAATTGCTGTTGTAATCGTAAATAATTGTTTCATTGTTCTTAATTTTTAAATGTTACTCATAATTTGAAGTTCATCTGTTTTGTACATTTTTTAAATATTTCTGATAACCCTTTTGTAACACAGCTTAAGAAAGCAGGGTAAAAAGGCATTATAAATCTGTAGATATTGCTATCCTGTTCCAGGCATTAATGGTTATGATTGTCATAATCAATTGTGCCAGGTAATTTTCTCCAAATAATTCTTTTGCTCTGGCAAGCAACTTTGCCGGTATTCGCTTCTTGTGAATGAGCGTAATGATTTCTGTAAGTGCAAGAATTACTTTCTCCTCGCCCGAAAATAAATCTGAATCCCGCCCCACTGCCAGCATGTGGAGCCTTTGTTCATCTTCACCTATTTTTTTTGCTTCCTTAATATGCATATCCAGGCAAAAAGCACAACCGTTTATTTGCGAGGCTCTGACTTTTATCAGTTCCTTATGAACAAGAGATACAGTTGTTGCCGCCACATATTCTTCAAGACTCAGCATTGCTTTGATGGCTGCGGGTTCTGCTTTATTCAGTTTTATTTTTTCGCTCATAAAATTTAATTTAAGCGGCAGCAATTTTTCTGTCAAATGAAAAACGCCCAGCCCCGTTTAATAAGGTTATTACAGATAAAGTAATTATGGCAATATGAAATTCAAATCCCTCTCCTTTTAAAATACCATCCCAATTCATAAACCAGCCGTGGGGCAAATGAACTTTTAGTATAGCGCCAATCATTAATGGAATCATCATAATCGACCAAAACCTTGTAGCAAATCCGGCGATTAAAGAAATGGCGCCAATAAATTCTGTAATAATGATAAAGGCTCCAAGCAGCCAGGGTATATGCATGGTTTCAGTAAACCATCCCATAGTGCCTTTAAATCCATATCCACCAAGTAAGCCAAAAGCTTTTTGCAAACCGTGTGGCAGTATGAGTAAACCCAACGCCACTCTTGTTATAAAACCAGTCCAGTGATTGCCTGTGTAAAAAAATTGTTGTTTCATTATTTTACTTTTTTTATTATAAGTTATTTCGCTATAATATTTTCTTAGTGATTACAGTTAATAACGGCGAAACATCATTCGTCTTTGAAACAATCACTGGTACTTTTACTACAGTACGTGCTGAGTGATTAGCCGAACGGATTACCAATGTGAGTCCGGTGATTATAAAAATCAATCCTATCAACAATCCGATTGTAACCGGCTCCTTCAAGAAAACAGCCGACCATAGAATTCCAAAAAAAGGAACCAGTATTGTTACCATTGAAGTATTTACAGATCCCATACTGCTCACGAGTTTAAAGTAAATGATAAAGGCCAGTGCTGTGCAAACAATACCCAGAATAAGAAGCGGAGTAAATACAGGTAAAGAGAATGTTTGTGCGTTTGTTCCGGCAAACATAAAAGGCAGTACTAAAGCAGCAGCACCCATCATTTGACCGGAGGCAGTTTGCATCGGCTTGCTTCCTGTAAATTTTATGCGTGTAAATACATTAGCAACGCCATAGCTTACTGATGCAAGAATAGAAGCTAATACAGCAATCATTGCTTTGCCATTAACAACAACAGGATTCCATCCCACCAGTATTACAATTCCGGCAATACCCAACAGCAGACCGGTAATTTTTGCAACACTAAGTTTTTCTTTCAGCCATATTCTTGCAATCAGTAATGTAAACAAAGGTGTGGTTGCATTTAAAACAGAACCCATTGAAGCATTTAACTGCATGACAGAAAATACGACCAGCAGATTGGGCAACACCATATTTAAAGCGCCTAATAATAAGTATTGCCACCAATACTTTTTAAAAGAAGGAAATTGTCCGTAAACCAATGACAGAACAGAAAGGAATAAGGCAGCAATAAGCACCCTTGTACCCATTGTTAACGATACACCGATAACCGGCGCTACTATTCTGATAAAAAGGTACGAACTGCCCCAGATAGCAGCTAAAAGCAGCATATTGAAAATGTCTCTCAGTTTCATATTAATAGATTGAATAAATTCTTTCAATACTTTTAGCTTCAAACCCTGCCTTCTGTATAGCAGCTCTTATCTCAGGCTCATTCAAAGCTCCGGGCGAAAAAACAGTTAAAAGACCATCATCGCTTTCCAAATCCAATTGCCAGTTAGAAGAACCAATAAGTTGATTTAAAAGCAAAGAAACTTTTCCTGCGGCTGATTCATTTTTAATTTCAGTTTTATATGTAATGAGTTCCATAATGGTGAAATTGCAAGTCAAAATTGAATTCATTAGAAGCGATGAGCAATAAACTATCTTAAGTTTTCTTCTTAATCCTGATTAAGTTTTTAGCGGATAAGCATCGTTTCATTCATAACATAAAAATACCATCGCCTTTACCGGGTGTTGTTATACTATAAACTATGAGTTGTATATTTTATACATGCCATAAAATAGAAAAGCCCTGCTTTGAAATGCAGGGCTTTGAAATAAGACTTGTAACAATTATTTTGAATGTTTGATTTTAAACACAGCAATCAATACACTAACAGCTCCTATTACAGCAGCACTGATAAATGCAATTTGAAATCCATTGTTTAATGCTTCTGTGTCAGTTACTCCGGCAGTAATTCCTGATTTTGTTACAGCTGCAGCAATTACTGCAATAACAGCAAGTCCAATTGCTGAACCAATCTGGTAACTGGTATTAACAATACCTGAAGCAAGACCTGTTTCTTCCGGTTTAGCGCCCGACATTGAAGCCATTGTACCGGGTATATATGCAAGTGACATACCTAATGCACCCAATAATGAAGCAGGCAACACATTCACCCAATAAGTGCCATTGGTTGGTACCAACGCAAAGAGAACTAGTGAAGCCGTTAATGAAATTAAACCCGCAACGAGATTTCGTTTAAATCCAAACTTAGCAACAAGCTTACCTGTAAGCCCAACCATTACAATCATGATCACAATAGTCATAGGTAACAAAGCCAGTCCGCTGTTAAATGCATTTAACTTAAGTATCTGTTGTAAATAAAGATTCAGAAAGAACCAAAGCGGTATCCAGGCGGCTGCCATTAACGCCATTACAATATTACCTGCTGCAAGATTAGGCACCTTGAAAATCTGTAGCGGAAGTAAAGGATCCTGTTTACGTTTTTGTAAACTAATAAATACAACAAACAGCATAACGGCTACCGCCAGCAAGCCAATTGTTTGAATTGAAAACCAACCGGCCGATTCTGCAGTAACAATTGTATAAACCAACAGAATTAATGAAACTGTAGCAAGTATTGCACCGGCCCAATCGACTTTGCCAATTGATTTACGTCCTGCAACAAGATATTGTTTGCTGAATGCAAGTACGATGAGTGCAATAGGTATGTTGATGTAAAACACCCAACGCCAATCGAGCCACTCTGTAATAACCCCGCCCAGAAAAACCCCGGCTGAACCACCTGCTGCTGCCGATGCTCCCCAGAAACCAAATGCTTTACCCAACTCTTGCGGATCGGTAAAGGTTGACATTAATAAAGTCATTGCAGCAGGAGCAATTAAGGCAGAACCTAAGCCCTGTAGTGCACGACTAGTGTTTAATACTTCAGGTGACCAGGCTGCACCTGCAAAGAATGAAGCTGCAGCAAGAATTGCAAATCCCCACATAAAAATTTTACGTGCACCAAATAAATCGGAAAGACGACCGCCTAATAATAAAATACCGCCGAAGAGAATTACATACGCATTAAAGATCCATTGTAAGCCACTTTGTGTGTAACCCAGTTCCGTTTTAATAGCAGGTAATGCTACGCCAATGATCGATGTATCCATGATTACCATGAATTGTGCAGCACATAACAAGGCAAGTGCTGTCCATCTCTTTTCATGTTTCATTGTTGAAATGTTTAATGTTGTTTGCATAAAAATTTATTTGAGTACGAAAATAAATTCATGCGAAGGCTTCACTGTTATACTAAACAGAGTGGATTGTATATAATTTGTGCTTACTGAATCAGCTCAATTTTCAGGAATGGTAACAGGTATAAACCACATTCTGATATCATGAATTTCTATTGCAAGGGATATCTGCTCGTTTATTTCTCAGCTGCAAACTGATATTAATTCAGGCTCAGATTTTTTTATCCATGCAGAAGCAGTCTCCGGATTAACAAAGTACTGCTCATGAGTTTTGCTGAAGAAGGTTTGATAGAGGAGCGTTTTTTCAATCTGGGAACAACCCTTTTAGTTGCTTAAATGTTGAAATATAATTATTGATATAAAACTGTTTATTTTTTGACTGGTATTGCATTATGTATCTTGGATGCTCTAATGATATTATTTTTCTGAAAAATTTTTTCTCACCATTCAGTTTCCTTAAAAACTTTTCATTCTTCCCCGTTCCAAAACAAAACACCAGATCGGTATTAACTCCCAGCGAAATTTGCTGTTCAATACTTTTGATAATAAAATCATGCATTGTGGTTAACAATTCTTTACTGTCGTAATAATTGTAATTAACTACCGTCCCCCTTTCAGTTGTGGCGGTGAAACCCAGCGGGCAAACCGAGTTAATATAAAAACGTTTGTAAAAAGAATCAGCACCACCAAAGGCCTCTATTACTTCATAAACAAATACAGAAGAAGGTTCGTGTTTTAATTCACCCTTAAATGATAATCCGCATTTGTCAACAGCCCGTTTGGGATCTGTAAACGGTATACCGGTAATACCGGCACCGAATCTCCCGGGGTTAATGCCTAAAATCAAATGTCTAGAATTATAATCGCTATAATATTTCTTATAAAATTCAGAAGAAACAGAAAAGGCATTTTTATTCTCTTTGAAAGGATTCATGATACTGATTCCCTTTGGTAAGATTTCTGAAAAATTAAGTTGTCTATTGAATGCGATTATTTTATCAGCAAAAGTTTTCATATGCATTTGTTTTAAACATACCAGCCTTTTGCATGCGTTTGTTTACACCTTCTTCCAATTCTATGGGCAACACCGAGAAAGCTTTCAATTTTTTCACCATTGCCCATATGTGCTTTTAGCCCAGCCGTCGTTTGCACAGAATTTTCTACTGCTTGGTTTTTTGCGCTTTTATCATCTACTATTTTAATACAAGGGCAAATTATATCGGTACGAAACCTGATTCTTTCCTTTCCGTTAACTGTATCTTTTTTAAAGCAATTTTTAAATGGTTCCCATTCGTACCAATCCGCTCGTTTCGAACCGTCTTTTCTACTTTTAAATTTAAAATACTGTATTGTTCCCGAATCCAACCGGTCTATTACCGATCGATGCAGCATCAGGCGGTGATTATTCCAGCTCGTATTCATCTGTTTCCAATATTTATCTATGGCCCGTAACGTGTCACCGGGAGAGGTTTTACGGAGATGCCATTTTCTACGCATGTCATTCACCTCGCCATAAATATTTGTCTGAAAAACAGTGTCTCTAAAAATATTATAGGGTTTAAATGCAGCCAACATCCATTTTAAAGAAATGCCACTTAACTGGTCTCTTCTCTTATTTTTAATACCGCCACCTACATCTTTATGGCTTCCATTAAACCAAACTTCTTCCACTATTGAATCAAGATGCTGATGAGGCCCCAATTCAACTTCCTTATGTGTAGCTAAAATGGGTGTGTAATTAAATGCACGGTTATCGTCAAGCGATAATGCGTGAAAAATTTTTTTCACATTGTACACTTGATTCAGGTGGTGTGGAATAGGTGTGCAGGTTTCAAATTCGTCGTTAATGGCAAAAGCTTCTACGGTATCCCATAAGCCCATTACATCTATCATCGTTTTTCCGCTGGTATCATAAGCAATCGATTGCCCGGGGTGATCGACTTCCCACTGGTTCATATGGCTTGCCAATGTTTGCTTCTTAACAGCTGTCGTTGTGGAACAATACAGCTCATAAAGTTGCAGCAGTAATGTTTGCTTTTCCTTTTCTTCTTTTATTTGCCTGAGATCAATAAGGCCAATGGTATAAATGAGGCCCGATAGTATGCGGCATTGGTTAGCACCCCTGCTGAAACCAACCAAACAGATTGAATCACCTTGCCTGTAATTTTCAGTAAGGAAACGATAAGCTCTCATCACCCGTTCATTTGTGGTGAGGGCATACATTCCATCCTTCACCCTGTTGCCTGCACCCACGCCTTCAATGTAAAGTTTCTTAACAGTAGTGTCGGCCAGGTAAAAAGCTTTCAACACATTTGTATTCCTGCGGGCATCCTGATGAATTTTGCCTCTCGTACCATCCATAAAAACAGCGATCATGTGCGGCCGGTTCGTCACCTGCCTGGAAGAATGATCAAATGGCAAGGTTCTTATTCCACGACATGCCGCCAGCAGTGAACTAACAAAAAAACACAAGGTGAATAATCGCAACATTAAACAGAAATTAGTAGTGGTAATTTACAAACTTCAGTTCAAAGAAACTCATGAAAAGATGATGTTGCTATATTAATTGCTAGTGTTTGTATATACCTTGAGAATGATAGCAGCATATCTATATAACAGGTTTCTATACCCCGAAAATCAGTAAGCCTTCCGCATTTAGCAGGCTTACTGATTTATTATATTAAACGGTCTTATTTATCATTCTTCATTCATTAGTTTGCCGACACATATTTTTTTATCCATGCAAGAGCCATATCCGATTCTGTAAAATAATGTTCGTGCTCATTTCCAAAGCGGGTTTGATAGTCGAGCATTTTTTCTGCATTGTGATGAACATTTGCCATCGCAATGCACCTGATACCTCTTGTTTGTTTTAATTCAATATTGGCCTCAGGAAACATATCAAGGTAACCTATACGGTAGTTGTAATCTGCAAGTAACGCCGGAATAATTGTTCGGAATTGTTTATGCACTTCCATATCTTCAGCCTCAAAGCCATGGAGATCTACCACTATCTTAAACACCGAGTTATCATTCAGATTATCCATAGCACCCAGCAACAAATTGTTCCAATGCCTGATATCTTCAGCATTCAGCTTTCCACTTAATTTGGCTACCAGCATTTGTTGGGATGAGTGCCATTTTACATCTATTATTTTTTCCATAGTCTGTTTAGTCATTTATTAGTTTCAAGATGCCCATATTTTTTTTCAACTCAATTGCCAGAAGCTGGAGGGAATAATACAAACGAGACTCTTCCAGTTTTGCTTTTGTGAGCGCAAGCTCTGCATCATTCAGCTCGAGCCGGTTGCTTAGTCCAGCCCTGTATCGCTCATCAATCATTTTATAATTAACAAGGGCAACATCTACGACTTTCTTTTGCAAGGCCGCCTGTTGTTTTTCATCCTGCAATTTTAGAGTAAGTGCCGTAAGCGCTGTTTCGATTTTTGCATCAAGGTCGGCCGATGCCAATTTCTTTTGTTGAATTGAAATTGAAGTTGCTGCCGATTGATACTTCAACCTGTTGCCTGAGTAAATAGGTACACTCAACCTTAAGCCGGCAAACGATGTGCGTGGTAATCCATAGTAGCGGAAGCGATAATCATCTGCCTGCGACTGCACCTGGTATTGCGCAAAGGCTGATAATTGAGGCTTGTAAAGCGACTTGGTTTTGAGTAACTGAATTTTGCTTTGTTCAATCCCCAGCTTTGCAAGCGCCATATCGGATCTGTTCTGCCGGGCAATTTCTAATAAAGAAGCTGGTACATTCAAATTCAAGCTTTCATCTTCTGCTGAAAGAGTATCTGAAAAAGAAAGATCCATTGTGCTTTCAACACCCATTAATTGCTTTAGTTGTAACAGTGTAATCCGAACCTGGTTATCAAGTGATGCCAGTGATATCTGTATGTTCTGAACCGAAATTGAATGACTGAGCGTATCTGCTTTAAGATTTTTTCCCTGGAGATACAAGTTCTTCGCATCTTTAAGCGCCTGCTCATTACGTATGAGACTTTGCTTAAGTACTTTTTTCTGTTGTTCATAAAACAGGATGGTGAAATAAAGCTGCGATACTTCCAACGCAATCTGTTCTTCGTAAGCACGCATATTTTGTTGTTCTATTTTCTGTTGAAGAACAACTGATTTGATTTCATTTTTCACCACCGGATTTGTAATAGCATAATTCGCTGTTACGTTTGCATCAAAAGCGAGACGACCTCCGTATTTAGTATCATTTACTTTTGGCATTGCCGTTTCATCACGCAGGTAAATAACCGGTCGTTCGGTAAAAACCATATAACTGCTGTTGAACTGTAAAGTGGGAAGCAAATAACTGTTTGCTTCCTTCAGCAATTCTTCTGTACGCTTCAGTTCGATGGCTCGTATCTGCAACTGACGGTTACCAATTGATGTTTTCTGCAGTATCTCTTTCAGGTTCATAACAACTGATTGAGCATTTGCAAGACGAGTTGAAACAAGCAGCGAAACAAGCACAACTCCGTTTATAAAATATTTTTTCATAACAATTTATTTTATGTAGTCCGATAAATTAAGCTGCAGGTGTTTCGGTGATTTCTTCTACTTCTTTTTTACGTTTACGTGAAGACAGGTAGGAATACACTGCAGGAATAATGAAGAGTGTAAGAACACCTGCGAAGATCAAACCACCTGCAATTACAATTCCCAATGATTGGCGGCTGTTGTTGGTCATTGCAATTGGCAGCGCACCAAAGATCATTGCTAACGAAGTCATCAGAATCGGACGGAAACGTTGTTCAGCTGCCTGGATAGCTGCTTCAAGTTTCGACAATCCGGAATCTTTCAAATGGTTTGCAAACTCAACAATCAGGATTCCATTCTTCGTAATCAATCCAACCAACGTAATGATTCCGATCTGGCTGAACACATTCAGACTCTGACCAAACCAATGTAAACTCAACAATGCACCTGTAACAGCCATTGGTACAGTAAGCATAATAATTAACGGATCACGCAAACTCTCGAACTGTGCCGCCAGTATCATATAGATGAGTAACAAAGCAAGAATGAGTGTGAAATTGATATTACCCTGGCTTTCCTTGAAATCTCTGGACTGACCTGCAAGTGATGTTTTGAAATTTTCGCCTAATACTTCTTTTTTGATACGTTCCATTTCTGCAATACCATCGGCAAGGCTTACACCTGGTGCCAAACCTGCAGAGACGGTTGCTGATGTATATTGATCATAACGATAGATTGCGGCAGGACTAATACCTTCATCAATTGTAACAAGATTATCCAACGAGATCATTGCACCATTTGCCGAACGAACATAAATTGAACGTAGATCACTGATATCATTTCTGTTTGTACGTTCAACTTGTCCAATCACTTCATATTGTCTGTCGTTGCGTAAGAAATAACCATAGCGTTGGCCGGAGAAAGAAAGCTGTAATGCTCTTGCTACTTCCTGGATAGATACCCCTATCAACGCAGCTTTACTTCTGTCGATATTGATCTTTAATTCCGGTTTATTCATTTTCAGATCAGCATCTACAAACATCAGTTTCGGACTTTGTCTTGCAGCGTTCAAAAACTTGGGCAGCACTGCATTTACACTGTCGAGATCAGCAGCCTGTAATACAAATTGTACCGGCATACCTCCACCATAGCGTGTTCCAATAGTTGGAGGCAGATAAGGAAACAATAAAATGTTTCTGAAATTACCAGATGCCATCCCATACTTATTATACAATTGCTGAATAGATGTTTTCCTTTCTTTCGGGTCTTTCAAGTAAATAGACTGTACGGCAAAACTTGTTGGTGCCGGAGCAGGAATAAACGAAATAGCAACCATAGAGTATGTTTGATATAATCCATCTGTTGAATCATTCACAAACTTTCCTACTTCCATCATGTTTTGTTTCATCTTTTCAAATGAAACACCTTCGGGTGCAATTGCAATTAAACTCATATTGCTTCTGTCTTCAACCGGGGCAAGCTCAGATGGCAATTTCTTTCCAACGAAGTAAATGATGGCAGAAGTTGCAACTAAGAATACCCAGGCCATCCAACGATGTTTCATAAACCTGCGCAGCAATGAGCCATAACCATTATTCAATCGTATAAAAAATGGTTCAGTTGTGCGGTAAAGCCAATTGGGCTTTACCTGTTTCTTTAAAAGATAAGCACTGAGCATTGGCGATAATGTTAATGCAACAAAAGCCGATACCAATACCGAACCTGAAACTACAATCGCAAACTCTTTAAACAACTGTCCGCTGATACCTCCCATAAAGATGATTGGCATAAATACTGCTGCCAATGTGATAGTAGTAGAGATCACAGCAAAATAAATTTCTTTACTTCCTGCAAAAGCAGCCTGTACAGGGCTCATGCCCTCCTCTACTTTTTTGTAAATATTTTCGAGCACTACAATGGCATCATCAACCACCAATCCAATTGCAAGTACCAGACCCAGCAAGGTTAATACGTTTATTGAAAAGCCTGCGATATACATGATAAAGAATGCCGATAGTATGGAAACCGGAATTGCTACCACAGGGATAATAGTTGATCGCCAGTCTCGCAGAAACAGGAAGATGATGATAACCACCAAGCCGAATGCAATGAAAAGTGTTTCTTCCACTTCCTTTATTGATTCACGTACTGGACGGGTAAAATCAAACCCAACGATCAAACGGTATTCTTTTGAAATTTCATTCCGTAATTGATCCAGTCTTTTATAAAACTCATCCACCACTTCAATAGCATTGGCTCCACGTTGAATTTGTATGGCAACACCAACTCCTACAATATTGCTGCCTCCTGTTTCGTTGATAATTGCATTCCGCTCATTCATTTCCCCCAGTTCAGCAAAGCCAACATCTTTCAACTTAATAACAGAGCCAGCGGTGTGTTTAATGATCATCTCATTAAATTCTTCCGGTTTTGTTAAACGGCCAAGTGTGCGAACACTCAGTTCATTACTGTTACCTTCAATACGTCCCGAAGGCAGATCAATATTTTCACGTTGTAATGCCACACGTATATCTTCGGGTGTGAGTTGATAAGCCGCCAGTTTTACAGGATCGAACCGTAAACGCATGGCGTATTTGTGTTCACCAACAATTGCCACCCGTTGAATACCGGGTATCGATTGCATCCGGTCTTTAATAACTGTTGATGCAAGATGGCTTACTTCTTTGATGTCTTTAGTATCACTCTCCACCTCAAGAAATGCAACAAGATTATCAGGTGAAGTAGCTTTTTCTACGATTGGTGGATCTACATCAGCCGGCAATTGATTTTTTGATTTCGCCACTTTATCCCTTACATCATTCAATGCATCTTCCAGATCAACATCACGGTTAAACTCAATGGATATAACACTTACCTGCTCTCTCGATTCACTGGAGATAGTACGTACTCCATTCGCTTCAGCAATGGATTCCTCCATTGGCTTGGTGATCTTTGAAGCAATTACATCGGGACTTGCGCCGGGGTAAAATGTGACAACTGAAATAACGGGCGGTTCCGTCATTGGAAATTCACGCACCCCCAGGTAACGCCAGCCAACCAATCCTGCAATTACGATCAATGCAGAAAACACTGCCGCCAATACCGGCTTCTTTATACTTAATGATGGTAAACTCATATACTCTTTTTTACTGGGTGATTATTTATGTGATACAACTGCAACGGGAGTACCATCAGCAGCACGAAGTGTATTTGATATCATAACACTGTCACCTGGTTGAAGTCCGGATTTAATCACAGCTTCACTTTCATTCCTGTTACCGATTACTACGGGAATAAGTTTTGCAACTCCATTCCTGACTACAAACACACTGTAGCCATTACCTCCTGGAATCAATGCTTCAGTTGGAAGCATAATACTCTTTTCGTTTTTGCCTGATGTACTGAACGACACCCGTGCAGACATACCTGGTTTGTATTTATTACCTGCATTTGAGAATTGTGCCTGTACTATGATATTTCGAGATTGAGCATCAAGTGAAGCCTCTGTTGATACAACAACAGCAGTAGCCATTTGGCTATTCAACTCTGTAGTGAAATAAATTTTACTGCCGGGCTTAACAACAGATATATATTTTTCAGAAACACTGAATTGAATTTTCATTACCTGTTGCTCCACCAGGCTTACCAATGGTACACCCGGTGTTACAAATGATCCCGTAAATACTTTGCTGATTCCAATAAGTCCTGAAAACGGAGCTTTGATCACTGTTTTCGATAACTCAACCTCAAGCAATTCTTTTTGAGCCTGCAATGATTGTAAACGTGCGAGTGCAACATCATACTCTTCCCGGCGAACACTTTCCGTTCTTAACAATTCGCTCAACCGCTTTTCATTAATGACTGCAAGATTCATTTCTGCATCCAGCTGCCGAATACGTGCTTTAATATCACTGTCCTGTAATTTATACAGGGCTTGCCCGGCTTCTACAAAGCTTCCGTCTTTAAATAACACCATGCTGATTTTCTTTGGCAACTCGCCGGTAATGTCCACAACACGGTTTGCAACAATTGAACCTGCAACCACTTCGCTCTGATCAATATTAGCAGCTGCAACAATCTTTACATCTACCGGTAAAGCCGGTACAATTGCTGCGGTTTTGTTCGTTTGCTTATCGCCTGATGCTTTTGATGAACAGGCTATTGCTGAAATTGCAATAAACAGCACCATACTGATTGATTTCAAAAAATTGACTTGCATAAAATCTGTTTTTATTTTTCGATTATTTAAAAACAAAATTAGATATGCAGTAACGCCTCATTATTATACTATGGCAGCAATGATGTATATCATTTCCACAAATAAAAAAAGGGATTGAAAACAATCCCTTCTATTACTGATAGAATATATCAGCTCTGAACCTAAAACCTACTGGTAACGGAAAACTTTTTTGATCCTGTATAAATGTTGTTGCGATGAATATCCTTTATAGCTTACATACGATTCTTTGGGATACCCATCCTCATCATAAACATATTCATACCGATATGGAATGACTGTTGGAAAACCACCGGCATATCCTTTTAACATCGACTTTAAATTATTCTTTGAAGAATTGGTGAAGTAAAGATCATCATATCCTAACTGGTGATAAGGATTTACAAAGGCATCATAGTCATATGTGCCGGATTCTGCACCACCTGTTGAAGTTTGCGCACGATCTTCAATTTTATTTCCATGCTTAAATTTTATTCTGTACTGCATACTGTTGTTATTACTGAACAGGTAATCAACCAGGGTTTCATTAATATCGTTTACAACGCTGTAAGAAACGGCAGCACCAGTGTGTTGATCATAACTTTTATTAAACATTGAACGGATCAAATTGCCGTTACGTTCTATAGCTGTGTAGCCAGTAAGTTGCTGGTTGGCATTGTACCGATACACAGTATCCCATGCATCCGGATGTGAGTAATGAAAATTGTAAACAAACGTAAGTGGCAATCCTGAAACCTGTATAGATCTTTGATAGTAACGGATAGATTTTAATTTGCTGTTTGAGTTATAGAAATATTCAGACCTGCTCTCCGCTGTTGTTGCACCTGAATTTTCAATAAAAACTGATTCTTCAACAATGCGTTTGGCAGAACGGTTTCCGGCTAATGTCACAAGCATCTTATTGCTCACTTCAGAACTGTTGTATTGCTTTTGAATGCTGGTGTTCCATTTGTTAACACTGAATGTGTAGTTGCTATAATCCTTAGGAACCTGCACATTAGTAATACCTTGCCTCAAATCAACTTCTCTAGACCAATGGTGGCCATTTGCATTTACAGCTTCCACTTTCAAAAAGCCCGGCAAACTGTCGTAAACAACTGTACCTACGGTAATTTGCAAATGTGCCTGAACTGTAAAATATGGTTCAAAACCAAAATCTGTTGTTGTATAGCCAAACAACGTAGGCGATTCAGAAAAAGAAACAGGTAAAACAGAAATTGATGCAGGCTGTACTCCCGCAGCACTAATATTTATTTGTATCGGCAATGAAGCATTAACGAGTGCTGCTTTAGCTGATTGTTTTATCGGCGTTGCATACTTAGCAGTATCAGATGATTTTACAACCATCAGCTTACTGAGTTTATAACTACCTTTTTCAAGTTTTATTTTTTCACTGATGTATTGCTGATTAGCAGTGGTAACAGCAATTTTACGGTTGGTAAAAACTGAATCTCCATTTTCCTTTGTAATACTAAGAATTGCATACAAACCTCCCTGGTTTGGCTCCATACCTGTTAAAGCAAGTTGGAGATAAGAAGAACTGTCAACAAGTGCAGGTGCTGAAGGAACCGGTTCAGCAGGTTTTCTACAACCGATAACAATAGTGAAACAGACTACAGTGATAAACAAAATGGATTTAAAATACATGTGATAAGGTTGAATAATGAATGTATGTTTACAAAAGAATAATCAATGAATTAAATAATATTCCTCTGTTGAAACGGTGTATACTCCCCGTTTCGGTAATGCAGCAGGTGCATCAGCTACTTGAATCGCTTTCAATTGTTGCTTCCCAACCAATTTATTGGTAACAGCAGCGGGCAAAATAATAATTCCTGTAAACGAGCCAACAACTATCAGAAATACCATAATTATAGAATACATAGCAGTTATTTTTTAATGAATAATATTAGAAAATGGCATAAAAGTCTTCGATATTAACGGCATAAAAACCTGCCTTGTGCACTGCATCTATCACCTTCATTTCATTTATGACGCCGGGAGAATAAACCATCAGTTTTTTTTCGGTGCCCATAATATCCAATTGCCAGTTAGCAGATCCAACCGCATTGTTTAACAATGGAGCAACCCTTTGCAGCGCTTTCTCACTGCTGATGTTGGTTTTAAAAGTAATGAGTTCCATAATTTTTTTATTATAGGTTATTCGCCCTGAATATTCTCATCGCCAGGCGTATTAATTGTCCAAAAACATTCTGACAAACTTTAACTGTTTAACTTTTTCAGAATACAAAAATCGAAACAGCATAGAACTTAGTTCTTGGCGTTTACCAAGATTTTAAAACGTTCAATGTATCAGGAAGTAAAGACTGATTAGAGCTTTTAAACCTGCCGGTTTTAATACTTTACTATGCCGAATCCGATTTTGCTACACAAATGTTGCACTGTATCTTAAATCAAAAAATAAACTGCTTTAAGTTTTTGTGCTACATCAGACTCACAATTCAAAGCTACAATGCCACCTGAGCGTTTGTGTTATACTATAAGCCCGCTGATGTATATAATTAGGTTGATGATAAAAAAGCCCTGCATTTTGCAGGGCTCAACCAAAACCAACTTAAACCTACTGTTCTTGTATTATAGTTGTCAATCGAAAGATGAATCATTAAAACCTAAATTGCTTATCACAAACCTTTCACTACATAACTCCTTCACACATCATACAAGCAAATTAATAGCCAACTGGCAAGGCCTTTAATAAGAATCTCAGCACAGTTGCCATATTTTATGACTATTTATGAAATCGAAAGTTCATTGAAGATTTATATGACCGAAAGCAAGATCTTGCCAAAATGTTCTCCTGAGTGCATATAATCAGCAGCTTCGTTTATCTCACTTAGCGAAAAGATTCTATCTATTGTTGGATATAATTTATGTTCAGAATAATAATTAAGCATCGCTCTAAATTCTTCATGAGTGCCCATCATTGTTCCTGAGATCAGCAACTGCTTATTAAAAATAACTGATGGTTTAAGATGATTGATATCACCGGCTGTTCTGCCAAAAAGAATAATTCTTGCAGCAGGCTTGGCAACCTCAGTAAGTGATGCAAAACCGTTACCACCGGCACTATCTACAATTACATCAAAACCACCAATACTATTTTTTGCATTATGAACCCAGTCAGCATCTTTATAATTAAAGCCACCGGCAGCACCTAACTCAATTGCCTGGGTTATTTTCTTTTCCGAAGAAGATGTAACATAAACCACAGCACCTGCAGAAACAGCCATCTGTAATAAAAACAAAGCAGCACCACCGCCAATACCGGTAATTAATACGGTATCACTGGCTGTAATTTTAGCTTTCGTAAACAATGCCCGGTAGGCAGTCAGAGCAGCCAATGGAATTGCAGCTGCTTCTTTTAAAGATAAGTGAGGAGGTTTTTCATACACAAAAGATTGATCAATTTTTATGTACTCTGCGAATGTTCCGTTAGTTGGATTTCCCAAAATCTGGTAAGATTCACCGAAGAAACGACTATCATCACCCCAATACATACTGGGATTGATCACTACCTCCTTACCTATTAGTGAAGTGTCGGCTTCTTCGCCTACAGCTATTACGATTCCACTACCGTCTGAACCAGATATCACAGCCCTATCCAGAACTTTTTCCTGCCAGATCCATAAATCCAAATGATTCAATGCCGCATAATGTAACTGAATAAGCACCTCACGTTTACCAGGAAATGGCTTTTCTACTTCAGATACAGCAAGCGGAATATCTTTTGATTGAAATTGTACAGCTTTCACTAATCAAATTTTTATTTTACAATTTATGTTTCTATTGTACAGTGTTGGTTAATCCTTTACCTCTATTAAGTTATTTAGAATTACTACACCTGTCAAAAAAACATTTCTTTTAACTTGAATAATTGATAAGGGTAATCAGTTATTCAATTTAACATCAAGTTAAAGATGAATATTTCAAACGTAAACTGTTGCTCACCACACTTACACTGCTTAATGCCATGGCAGCTCCTGCAATCATTGGATCAAGCAAGAATCCATTGATGGGATACAATACACCGGCAGCAATTGGTATACCGATAAGATTATAAATAAAGGCCCAGAATAAGTTTTGCTTAATCGTATTTACTGTTTTCCTGGAAAGACTTAAAGCCTTAGGAATACTGGTAAGATCGGAAGTAATCAAAGTCATCTTTGCAACATCCATTGCAATATCACTCCCTTTACCCATGGCAATACTTACGTCGGCCTGTGCCAATGCATGGCTATCGTTAATACCATCGCCCACCATTGCAACTACTTTGCCTTGCTGTTGCAGCATCTGTACAAATGCGGCTTTGTCTGCCGGCATTACTTCTGCTTTATATTCTTTCAATCCAACTTCTTTTGCAATAGCAGCTGCTGTTTGCTTATTATCTCCTGTAAGCATATACACTTCAATACCTTTTTTCTGTAAACTTTCAACAGCAGCCTTTGAACTTTCTTTTATTTTATCAGCAATTGCAATAACCGCTACTACTGTTTTATTCTCTGCAAAAGCAATCACCGTTTTTGCCTGCTGCTGCAATTCATTGGTGCGTGCAATAAACTGCTCACTAATGGCAATGGCATTATCCTGCAGCAATTTAGCATTACCAACAAAGTATTGTTTGCCGTTATATAAAGCAGCTACACCTTTACCGGTAATACTTTCTATTTGCTGCAACGCAACAGGAGTGATCCTTTCTTTTTGAAAGAAACGCACCACTGCTTCTGCAAGCGGATGTTCCGATTGCATTTCAATTGACAATAAAATAGACTTCAGCTGCTTTATGTCAATATTCTCAGCAAACATTGCGTCACTCACTTCAGGTTTGCCTTCAGTAATGGTACCTGTTTTGTCTAAAATAATTGCATCCACTTTATGTGCAAGCTCTAAACTCTCTGCATCTTTAATAAGAATATTATGTTCAGCGCCTTTACCCACACCAACCATTATAGCAGTGGGCGTAGCTAAACCCAACGCACAAGGACAGGCAATCACCAACACTGTAACTGCAGTTAACAATGCATGTGTAAATGCATTTTCGCCACCAAACAACATCCATGCAATAAAAGTGAGAATAGAAATACCGATTACAATGGGCACAAAGATGCCCGCAATTTTATCAACCAGCTTTTGTACCGGAGCTTTACTCCCCTGCGCTTCCTGCACCATTTTAATGATCTGCGAAAGCAATGTTTCTGCTCCAACTTTTTCTGCACGAAAGCGAAAACTTCCTTTTTGGTTTATGGTTCCTGCAAATACTTTATCGCCTGCATTCTTTTCAACAGGTATTGGTTCACCGGTAATCATACTCTCATCAACAAAAGATTCACCTCCTGTAACTTCACCATCAACGGGAATTTTCTCTCCAGGCTTTACTAATAAGATAAAATTCTTTTTCACCTGGCTCACGGGTAATTCCTGTGTATGACCATCTTCCAGCATCAACGTAACTGTTTTTGGCTGAAGACCCATTAATTTTTTGATAGCAGATGATGTGTTTGACTTTGCTTTTTCTTCCAGCATTTTTCCAAGCGATATAAATGCAACTACCACGGCAGCGGCTTCAAAGTAAACATGTGCATGCAAGCCACGTGCATGCCAAAATTCCGGGAAAAACGTATTAAAGACACTAAAGAGCCAGGCAATACCTGTACTTAAAGCAACCAGGGTATCCATATTCGCTTTTCCATGACGGGCCTGTTTCCATGCATTTACAAAAAAACTTCTGCCGAAATAAAACACAACCGGCGTGGCGAGTGCCATCATAATATAATTGCCATAAGGCATATCCATAAAGAACATACCGATAATAACAACAGGCACTGATAAAACAGACGACCAGATGGTACGTTGCTTCACTGCCTCATAATGTTTTTGCTGTGCAGCTTCTTTTATCTCATCTTGATTTTCTTTTTCGATAATAATATCGTAACCAATTGAACGGATAGTTTCCTGGAATTGTTCAGGTGTAGCAATTGCAGAATCATATTCAACCCATGCATCCTGGTTGGCAAAATTTACCCCGGCATCTTTAACCCCTTCAACTGATTTCAGCATTGATTCAACACTTACAGCGCAGGCTGCACAAGTCATTTCAAGAACGGGAAATGTCTCTTTCACAAGTGTTTTATTTTTTGTTTTTGCTGAAACAGATTTCTTATTAATAGTTTCTTGTTCCATAAATTTTCTTTGTACAAAGCTAATTTGCACTTCTCCGTTTGTTGTTATACAATCAGTGCACTGTTGTATATAATTTCAAGCTGCAGACTGTTCATCCCCGGCTTTGCCGCATCGCTTTAAAATGAGATGGATTTAATCCTGTTTGTTGTTTAAACTGGCGGGACAAATGTGCAACGCTGCTGAACCCAAGTTGAAAAGAAATATCTGCCAACGTAAGCGATGTGTACACCAACAATTCTTTGATCTTTTCAATACGATATTCAATAACGAATTTTTCAATTGTTGTACCCTCCTCAGCTGAGAACTGCTGACTGATGAAATCGTAATCTTTACCCAGCTTTTGTGCCAGCAGATCAGAAAACCGAAAATGATGCGGGAAGTCAAACTCACCTGAATATACATCGGCGACAATCTGCTTTACTTCTTTAACGAGTTTTCTGCGTTTATTTTCCAAAACACTAAACCCGAGCGGTGCAAGCTTCTTGTTAAGCCCTTCATAATCTGTAAACGGGGCTTGTACAGCAAACTTCACTTCACCCAGGTTTACTTCGTCCAGTTCAATACCCAGATTCTTTAGTTCCTGTGTAACGGTGGTAATGCAGCGGTTGCAAACCATTCCTTTAATAAAAACTGTTTGTTGCATAGCATTTTGATTTGGTACAACAAAGTAAAAGAAGGGAACTGCCGGCGTTGTTATATGATTTGGTGAGAATTGTATAAAATCTGCTGTTCTGTATTACAGGGCGACTGATGGCATGTTCCTTTTCTGTGATTATATTTGCAGTACAATGTCTGTAATTCTGCATATAAAAAACATGGTGTGCGACCGATGTGTTATGGTTGTAAGGCAGCAATTTGATGAATTGCAGCTTTCCTACAAAAACATTCAATTGGGCCAGGTGGAACTGAGTGAGGAACCAGACACAGCACAAGTGGAAAAACTACGGGCCATGTTGCAGCAACAGGGATTTGAGTTACTGGACGATAAGAAAGCGAAGACCGTAGATCGTATTAAAACAGTTATTGTATCGCTCATACATGGTAAAGATGCGGATGAATTCAACCTGAAATTATCCGCTATGCTGGAAGAAAAGATTGGCATGGATTACCATTACCTCAGCAGCCTGTTTTCATCAGTAGAAGGTATTACAATTGAAAAGTATGCCATTCTTCAACGCATTGAAAAAGTCAAAGAATTGCTGATGTATGATGAAAAAAACCTCAGTGAAATTGCCTATGAGATGGGGTACAGCAGCACACAGCATCTGTCGCAGCAGTTTAAAAAAGTAACAGGTTTAACCCCATCGCATTTCAAGCAACTGAAAGAAAACAAACGCAAACCTCTCGACAAGATCACAGAATAAGCCCGTATTAGTTTCCATACTGAAATTATATACATCTCCCTCCTTATTATGTAACAGTCGGTCATTCCCCTCTTTCTAATTTTACATCGTAAACAAACCGGCAATTAGCCGGTAAAAAGATTGAACGATTAAATTTTTGAAAGATGGACGCATTAACATTCAAAACAAACATCAAGTGCTCAGGCTGTATTGCAAAAGCAACTCCTTTTCTTGATCAGGTAGCGGGCAAGGATAATTGGGAAGTGGACATTACGAATCCTGATAAGATCCTTCGTATTGAAACAGATGAGGCAATCACTACCAGCGACATCATTAAAGCAGTTACAGAAGCTGGCTACAAAGCCGAAGCTATTCAACAGTAAACAGTATAGCTGGTAAGAATCTTTACCGGCTATACTTTATTTCTCAACTTCATCTCAAACAAATATGAAATCATTGTTCCTTGCACTTGCTGTTTTCATTTGTACTGTGGCAGCAGCACAAAGCAAGTCAGTTTCCGCAGTATTAAATGCCTACTACAAACTAAAGAATGAACTTGTTGCCGGCAACAGCTCAGTATCAGCCGCTGCTGCAGCAGAGCTTAAATCAGCTATTGAGGCTGTAAATAATTCAAACGCTTCTGCTGCAGAAGTAAAAGCATTTGATCCGGTGAAACAAAAACTTCAAGCCGATGCATCTTCGGTTGCAGCATCAAACGACATCAATAAACAAAGGGAATTATTCTCTTCAATGTCAAATAACATGATCAGTCTTGCAAAAGCAATCAAAATGTCAGATCAAGAAATTTATGTCGATTACTGTTCTATGAAGAAATCTTATTGGTTAAGTGCAGATAAAGCTATCAGGAATCCATACTATGGAAACAAAATGCTTACCTGTGGAAACGTAAAAGAAACGATTAAACAGTAATCAACATGAAACCGATCTACAGTCTTTTGGCGGTCATCTTTTTTGTAATGCAAACAAGCGCTCAGCATGGCATGCAAAAGGCAACAACTGCAAAAGAGCCGTTCATGACCAGAAACGGCAACAAGATTGTTTATCACTTGTATGTAACCGATACAATTGTTAATTACACAGGTAAGAAGGCGAAAGGCGTTGCAATTAACGGAACCATTCCGGCACCAACCCTTCATTTTACTGAAGGCGACACTGCTGAAATTCATGTGCACAACAAGATGCATATGGAAACATCTATTCATTGGCACGGATTGATCTTACCGAACGAACAGGATGGAGTTCCCTATTTAACAACAGCACCTATTAAAGACCACAGCACACATATTTTCCGTTTCCCCATTGTGCAGCATGGTACCTATTGGTATCATTCGCACACCATGTTGCAGGAACAGAGCGGTATGTATGGTGCGATTGTTATTCATGAAAAAGAAAAACAAGCGATAGCTGAAGAAGTAGTGTTGCTGAGCGATTGGACAAATGAAAACCCCAACCAGGTAGAACGTTCACTTCATTATGCAACAGATTGGTATGCCATAAAAAAGAAAGCAACACAGGATTATCTGCAGGCGTTGAAAGAAAAAAGACTCGGTGTAAAAATCACAAACGAATGGAAACGCATGCTTGCAATGGATGTAAGTGATGTGTATTATGACGCACTGTTCACCAACGGAAAAATATCAGAAGAAAAGAAACAATACAAAGCAGGTGACAGAGTTCGGCTACGTATTATCAACGGGAGTTCATCAACCTATTTCTGGGTGCAGTTTGCAGGAGGAGAGATGAGTGTTATTGCAAATGATGGTGCTGAAGTAGAGCCGGTGGAAGTAGATCGCTTTATTGTGGGTGTTTCCGAAACTTATGATGTAATGGTTACAATTCCTGAAGATGGCAGCTATGAGTTACTATCAACATCTGAAGATCGTACAAGAAGTACATCTCTTTGGTTAGGCAACGGAGCAAAACATGCAGCCGGTGCAATGCCACGACTCAAATACTTCGAAGGTATGAAGATGATGAACGACATGATGAATATGGATGGCAGTATGAATGACATGGATATGAACATGAGTTTGCAGCAGATGGATATGAATACGGTAATGTATCCTGAAATTGTTGACAGTAATAAATCCATTGTTACACTAAACTACGCCATGCTGAAAGCGCCGAAGAAAACAACATTACCCGAAGGCCCCGTTCGTGAATTGAAGTTTGAACTTACCGGCAACATGACAAGATATGTTTGGACAATGGATAATAAAACCATTTCTGAGTCGGATAAAATAATGATCAAGCAAGGTGAAAACATCCGTATTATTTTAACCAACAATTCCATGATGCGTCACCCCATGCATCTACATGGACATTTTTTCCGCACACTAAACGGTCAAGGTGAATATTCTCCACTAAAAACCGTACTTGATATTATGCCAATGGAAACAGATACCATTGAGTTTCATGCATCAGAAAAATATGGCGATTGGTATTTTCATTGCCACATCCTTTATCACATGATGAGTGGCATGGGTCGAATATTTACCTATGAGAACACACCTCCTAATCCACAATTACCCGATCCTAAGAAAGCATTGAAAAAAGTGTATCATGATGACCGTCGTATGTATTTTTCAGCACAGGTTGGTTTGGAAAGCACGGGCAGCGATGGAGAGATCATGTATTCCAATACACGATGGATGCTGCAGAACGAATGGCGTTTGGGATTAACTGCAGCAAAAGGATTTGAAAATGAATTACACATTGGTAGGTTGATTGGACGTAACCAATGGCTGATGCCTTATATCGGATTCGACTGGCGCTATCGTAAACATGGAGAAGCTGAGAAGAATCTTTTCGGGCAAGTGAATACAAAAGATAAACGTGGAGTTGTTTGTTTTGGTTTTCAATATACGTTGCCTATGATGGTAAGAGCTGATGCAAGGATTGACACGGAAGGAAAGTTGCGTGTGCAATTAGGCAGAGAAGATATCCCTGTCAGCAGCAGGTTACGTTTCAACTTTATGGCGAACAGTGATAAAGAGTACATGGCTGGATTCAGGTATATCTTAACGAAATACATTTCTCTTTCCACGCACTATGATAGTGATATGGGATTAGGCGGAGGATTGACGATAACTTATTAGTGTAATTGATACATCAACTAAGGGCTTCAGCATAGTCAGCATTTTGCAGGATTGCACCGACATATTAAAACTAGAGTGAAACATTAAAAACAAATTCAGCTAGAAGTGAGAGGGTTTGAAGCAAATAATCGCATTTTATCCAAACAAATGGCTATAAAAATTCCTGAAAGTTTACCCTTAATGAAATATGGTCCGTTTAATTCAAATAAACCGCTTTTTTTGTCGGTACAATATTATATTCCTGCAATTGAGAATTCTATAGCCCTGCAACCACTTCCTCCGCTAAACCAAAACTCAATGTCATACCGGCACCACCTAAACCATTCAATACATACACTCCTGCTTCAGGTGAAAAAAATAGTTCAGTTTCTCCATTTGTGAGTTTTGGATAAATGCCATTCCAGGTTTGCACAACTGAATGATCTTTGAAGCAAGCGAATTTTCGCAGGTAGTCTTTGATGAGTTGATTGATGTGTTCCTTATCAAATGGATCATGGGTTGCCCCATATTCATGCGAATCACCAATGGTCAATTCACCAGTTTGGTTTTGCGCCACCATCACATGAATACCAAAATCCAGGTATTCATCCATCTCCGTTGCATACTTTTTTTTCAACAATGGTAACGAGTCGGCTACTTTGAAACTGCTATAATGAATAAGCGATAAACCTCCACACAACGCAGGGCCGATACGCCAGCTATCTGGCTGTGTTTTCAATCGCATCATTTGCAGTTTACATTTAATCAGTGGGTGGTTTGCAAACTCTTCCGGGTATAACGTTTCAAAATCAACACCACTGCAAATAAAAACAATATCGGCTTCATGTTCTTCTTCATTACCGATGTAAACAGTGCTATCGGCAATATAGCTTACACATTTATCCCAGTAAAATTGAACTGCATGCTTCTCCTGCAGGAAAGAGGGTAATGATGCAATTGCTTCCCGGGGATCAACAATCAATTCATCAGCACTGTACAATCCGCCAAATAAGTTATTGCTTACTATGGCATCTGATCGTTGCAACAATTCATCAGCTGAAAGTAATTGTACGGGTCGATCAGCTTTAAATGATTCATATAATTCCTGCAACACAATCCACTCAAGTGGATTATGTGCCACATGCAAACTACCGACAGGATCGCTCCAGAATGGACCTGCATCTGAAATTTCTTGCCAAATACTTTTGCTGCGCAATGCACGTTCGTATAATTCACCATCGGGTTGACCAATGGGCCAGATCATTCCAAAGTTTCGAATAGAAGCACCTGTCGCAAAGCTGTTTCGCTCAAACACTTTTACTGCGAATCCTTTTTTCGCCAATGCTCTTGCCATTGCCAATCCAACTATACCTGCTCCAATTACAATTGCCTTCCGGTTAGCCATAATAAAACGTCTTTGCTAAAAAATATTTACGATTAAAATATGCCAATGAAAAAAGTACACTCAATACTCCGACAATAGCGCAGAACAAAGCAGCTCTTGCATAAAATTCCGACCAGTTTGCTTCAACGATCAGCAACTCTTTTGCAAGCATCACCAACATGGTACCTGCATAACCAAATGAATCAGCCAGGTACATTAAAAAACCGGCATTGCCATTTAATTTGAATGTGGCGATCATCCGTTCAAAGAAAATGCAGTTGAATGGAATGTAAGCCATATACAAACCCAGCCCAACCAATTGCATCCAGATTGCACCGTCCAACAATCCACTAATAAATAAAAACGATGATAGACCCGTCAATATAAAACCAATGCAGATAAGTAAATGAATGAGCCGAAACGCCTGCATATTTTTCTTCACCAACACTAACAAACTTACCAGCACAAGAATTGTTACAGAAGTAATGGTTTCTGTTTTAATGAAAATGCCATAATCATTCCCATAGCCAAGATCTGTCCAGATGCCCGACATAAAATTATCCCTCAGATCACGGATAACAGTCAGGAATACATAAGCAAGTGTAATAATGAAAAGACCTGAACCAAATGTTGTGAGAATAACTTTACGATCACTGCTATTCATATTCACACGTTCTGCACGTTGTTCAATGTCATCATTGTCAGGTGAAGGGATACGTTCCAACAACCAGATAAGAAAAAGTAAAGGCAAGACAAAAATAAGACCGGTTACAAATGGCATCCACTGTTCACTTACATTCCAT
Organism: Lacibacter sp. H375; assembly: GCF_037892425.1. Lineage (NCBI taxonomy): Bacteria > Pseudomonadati > Bacteroidota > Chitinophagia > Chitinophagales > Chitinophagaceae > Lacibacter > Lacibacter aquaticus. The sequence continues at coordinate 3,453,058 of NZ_JBBKTT010000001.1, read as the reverse complement.
TCTACCAACAACCATTTTGAAATAGTGCGTGTAAAACCACCGGCAAAAATAAAACTCACTGCCATGGCAGAACCAATAAAGTCGGTTGCTTTTCTTCCTTCAATGTAACTAAACACAATGCCCCACATAAATCCCAATGCGAAACCATTCACCAATAAACAAAACATGCCCGCAATCGGCGGAACAATTGCAAACAGGAATAATGAGAACCAGGCAATACCAATTAATGTGATGGCTGTTTTCCAACGGCCCATCCGTTTCAGTTCTGAAATAAAACGGATACCATAAAATTTACTGAGCATATAACCTATGCCCTGGAATATGATCAGCAATGTTTGATAACGGATACCCCAATAAGCAAGCCCTTCAAACTCCGCAACAGTAAATGGTTTGCGATATGCATACACAGATGCATAAGTCAGAAAACTTATCAGCGCTGCATAAACAGGCACTACCCATCGAGGAGTTTGCTTTTTTGAGTCTGTGTGTTTCAATGTAAGACTCATGCCATGAGGGCTGGTAATTCACTGAGTGAATCTATGATATGATCTGGCTGATAATCTTGTAACTGTTCTTTTGTGTAAGCACCTGTTGTAACACTCACCACTAATCCACAGCCCGCATTTCTTCCTTCTTGTACATCCACTTCGGTATCGCCCACTTTTACAACATCAGCAGCATTGGCGATACCACTGTTCTGCATCAGCTGCTGAATCATAAATGGGTAGGGCCGACCTTCCGGCACTTCATCACTGGCAATAACAAAGTCAATCAACCTGCTGTTATCCCATTCCAGTTTTTTTAAGATTACATCTGTTATCCTCCGGGTAAACCCTGTATTCAATGCAACCTTAATATTTTTCTCTTTCAGTGATGAAAATAATTTCTCTGCATGTTCCATTGGTTGCAAGTCTTCGTCATTTTCGTAAAACGTAACCATGTTATCAATGAATACATCATGGATCTGATCAACCAGCACTTTATTTTCTTCCAGCTTTCCGGTATAATATTTTGAAAGCAATAACTGGATCGCATCCATTTTACGCCAGCCCATTACTTTGTTTACATCTTCTTCCGGTACTTCGATACCAAATTGCTGAAATGCACGGATGAATGAATCTGCTACATTTCCTTTATCACGAACGGTAGTACCTGCCATGTCGAACACGACCAATGAATAATTCTGCATATTGTTTGTATTACTTAGGAAAACTATTTTAATAATAAACAGGCGAGGCAGTTCGCTGTTCCAGGTGTTGAACGATCATTTGATGGTACCTTGCTAATTCTCCGGGTTGTTTGCTTTCATCTTTCGCCTCTTCATCTATCTTTCGCATTTGTATCATTTGTTCAAACAACGGATCTGTTTCAAAAACAATCGCTTCATCATGACTCATTTTGCCACCTTGATAAATTAGCGTTTGCTTACTTGCTTCTGAAAGATGATTGTAGTAGTTATGATCTTTGAATGTGAGATAACGTTTGGCACTTACATGTGCCTGCACCAATTGAATGAGGCGGTCAGCAAAACGTCTGTTGCGTAAATAAGCCGCACCGATTTTTTCATGGTTCATTACACCATAATTATCCATTACGGTTAAGTTATGTCCCGCTGCACAGATATGTCCAATGTCATGCAGAAAAGCAGCCAGTATCATCTCTACATCGCAACCGCACTGTTGTGCAAGCTCTGCACTCTGGCAGGCATGTTGTAATTGAGTTACAGCCTCGCCATAATATTCATTACCGCCGTATTTTTCATACAGTGAAATTATTTCATCGGCAATTTGTATTGCCCGAACCTTCTCCATGTTCCATTTTTATTTAGAGCACAAATTAGCCGTCGTACATGAAGAAGATGTTACTAAAACATCAATTGAATGTGAAGCCATACGCTCCTGCCATAACCATTTATACCACTTCCATGTGTTCGGTAGTCCTGGTTAAACAGATTTTGCAATCCTGTTTGAAGTTGAAGTTGCTTCCATTGATAACCGGCATAAAGATTAATCACATTAAAACCAGGCGTACCTGTTTTCGGAATACGATTATCATCTTTATCGCCTTGAGCCAACCGGGTTTGTTTTGCAGCATACCAGTATTCAGCTGATGCAAACCATGCCTGTTTATTATAAGTTGCACGAACACGCCCATTAAATGGAGGAATGCGACGCAGCGGTTCTTTGCGTGTAACATTGTGACCGTAAGAATAGGCCATTCCGGTTTGCAATTCCAAATTCTTTGTTAGCTCAATATCGGCATCAGCTTCCACTCCTTTCACAAATGCTTCATCGGTATTTTCTTTTACATATACATTGTAGCCATTGATCTGCTCACCTTCTACCAGCACACGTGTAATGAGTTGTTTCAACTGCATGTAATAAGCTGTAGCAGTAAATTTCACTTTACGTGAGCGCCATTTATAACCTGCTTCATAATTATAAGATCGTTCGGGCAATAAACCATAAGCAGGTACTTCATAACGAAAATCGACAATACCCAATGTGCCCATGTCATCCACATTAGGTGCACGATAACTATTGCTGAAAGTTGCAAAGAGATGATGTTGTTTCGCTATCGTATAAACTATACCAAGGTTGCCTACCAATGCAGATGGTTTGATGATCGTATTTCCAAGGCTTGTATCAGTCATCCGTATGTCAAAAAAATTATAACGGACACCTGTATTTAACTGTAGTTGATTAAATTGAAACTGGTGAAGTGTAAAAATGGAATAGTTGGCATACGTTGCCCCATCAGGGTAAAGACCACGCAACAAGTTTTTATTTTGTGTGACAGTATTTATATCTGCACGTGAGCTGTTCACTTTATCAAGGTAAATATCAATACCGGAATTGGCTGTCCAGTTGTTAGCTAAAACAGAACGTACATCAATTGTTAAACCGGCTGTATTTACTTCATCCCGTTCTTTACGCAAAACAGCGCTGCCGTTTTTTTGACTGTTGCGTCCTTCAATTGATTGTTGATGCGAAAGCGTTACTTCAATCTGTTGCAGAACCTGGTTACTGGTTTTTAGTTTGAGTTTTGCATAACTGAGCATCCGCTGTTGCGGCTCCATTTCATTTACGGAGAAATTTTCAAGCCGCACTTTATGATAAACCGGCACATGACTTTGACGTAAAAGTTGCTGTGCAGTGATTAATTCAATATTCTGTTTCAACAAAAATTTCAGCTTAACATCATAAGCAAATTCGTTATATCCACTTGGCGTTTGAAAACCTGTGGTATCACCACCTAACATGTCGCCAAAATGCCGCAAAGTAAATCCTGCCGTTGCGGCAATTTTTTTATTAATGTACTTCAACTCTGCCCTTCCGGTTTGTTCCATTCCTGCCGACATCAATTTGCCCGATACTAAACCGCTTATTTTTTTCTGCTGATCATTTTCGAGGAAAGAAGGTTCTTTTGTAAACAGCTGTATTACTCCACCCAACGCATCAGTACCATATTGCACAGAGCCTGTGCCTTTCAACACTTCGATCTGCTGTATACTGAATGCATCAATGGTATTCAGGTATTGATTGGGGCCGTAACGAAACGTAGCATTATTCAAACGTATGCCATCAACTAATACCAAGGTTTGATTGCCGGTCAATCCACGAAGAAAAGCTGAACCTCCGCCATGATTTGTTTTCTGAACAAATACACCTGTTACCCCCATTAGTGCTTCCGGTGTTGTGCGTGGCTGAAAGTAGTCGAGTTCTTTTCGCTTTATTGTATTGATCGTATAGGGAATCGTTGCTTCCTTTTGTTCACTTCTGTTACCGGTAACAACCACTTCGCTTAACGAAGTAATACTTGTATCAGATTGTGCAAATACATTGGCACTTACAACTAAAATGAAAATGAGGTATGATATTCTCAACATAAAATTCTAACAGATCAACAGGTAACTTTATTTTTTCCCTTTCTTACTGCGTTCTCTTTCTTCTTCCTCTTCTTCTTCATCATTATCCACCATTTTTACAAATGCACTGCGGCGTGGCGCAGGCATTACACTTTCTTCGCCTTTCACAGCTTTCCAGATCACTTCACTAAATACCAGATCGGGAATACGGTCTTCTTTACTAAAATCGAATGTTTCACTGAGTCTTGCACTTGCTGTGTTCTTGGTATTTTTTTCGTTGAGATCAACCAATGCAGGCACTGAAGAAAATGGCGTAAGATCAGGAGTTGAACTGAAACAACGCCACATTGGTTCTGCAGCTGCATCATACTGACTCATAGGTGGCAAACCTAAGATCAATTCAATTGTACGCAACATTGATGAAGTGGAGTACATTGTATGATCAATGAATTTGCGCTTCACAAACCCGCCAGCTACGTAAGCTGTTGTGCGATGTGCATCTACATGATCTGGACCATTCTGTGCATCGTCTTCCACAATAAAGATGGCTGTCTCTTTCCAGATAGGACTCTTGCTTAAATACTCTACAAACAAACCAACGGCCCAATCATTATCTGCCACATGTGCAAACGGAGTTGGCCTACCAATGCGTTGTCCTTCTGTATGGTCATTAATAAAACGCAATGAGTTAAAACGAGGCACTGCATTCACGGCAAGCAACGAATCAAACTCACGCTTCCATTGATAAAAACGTGTTGTATCTCTCACACTTTCATCCCAACTGGTGAAGTAAGGACAGAAATGATTTTCAAGAACAGGAATATTTGCTTTGTAATCATCAGCAAATTCACCATAGGTTCGGTAGCTGATGCCTGCACGTTTGCAATAGTCCCAGATAAATCCACGATCAGGATTTGCTATTCCCCTGTTTCCTTCTGCATCATACTGTCCGCCACGACCGCCGTAGTTAGTAGGCCATGTTTTTTCGAGATAGTCATTGGCATTCGCTGCTGTACTCCAGTTATGCCCGTCGGCACTCACCTCTCCATCCACATAAAAATTATCGAGCAGCACAAATTCTTTTACCAGCTTGTGTTGGTTAGGAGTTACTCGTTCGCCAAACAATAGCAACGAAGTATCACCATTACCACCGGGCACATCAGCAAGTACCTGGTCGTATGTTCTGTTTTCTTTTAAAATATAGAATACATATTTGATAGGTGAAGGATCACCCACCTTCATTGGAATGGGATTACCTGCTTCACCTTTTGCGTGCAGTTCTTTTTCTTTTGTATAAGGTGTGTTATCATACACCATTTTTGAGTAAGCCGCCAGCTTTACATCATTCGGTTCATTTATAATACTCATTTCTCCTTTGAACAAACCGGCAATGTATTCCACACGGCTTTGTTTGTTTTTATAATCGCCTTGCTGATAAGTAACTTCCTGGTCACGCTTTGTAGGATCAGGGCCTTTTGCATTTGGTTTTGAGGTAAAGCCTTTGCCATTGCTTACAAATATTTTTTTACCGATCACTTTTACATTTGTTGGATACCAACCAACCGGAATAAATCCTTTCGACTTACTGAAACCGGGCTTGTTTACATCAAACACTGCCAAACAATTATTATCGGCATTCGCTACATACAATGTTTTCTGATCTTCACTCAACGCTAAACCATTACTTGCTGATCCTGTTGGTGCATTGGGAAACAAAGCTGCATTCAATACTTCCAGTTCTTTACGGGCAGCAATATCAATCACAGAAACAGAATTATCGCCTGCATTGGCAACATAAAGTTGCTTGCCGTTCTTTGACAGCAATAGTTCATTTGGATTTTCACCAACGGAAATTTGTGCTGTGATCTTGCCGGCAGCAATATCAAACACAACTACTTTCTTTGCACCCCAAACAGAAATGTAGAGTTCTTTTTTATTTGCAGAAAGCAAACAGGTATAAGCTGCATCCTCTAATGGAACTTGTTGTATGATCTTTTTATCAACCAGGTTAATGACGTAGAGCGAATTATTTTCTTTTGTTACAACATACATGCGCTTTGCAGCATCATCAGTTTCAATACCTGCCGGTGAAATTTTCTCCGGCCATTTTTTCCCAAGACTAATAGAGTCCTTCAGTTGAAGTTTGTTATTGGTAATTGCATATTTCAGTATCCAGTTATCATTACCACCACTGGCATACAGGAACTTTTCATCGGCTGAAAATTTTAGCCCGTACCATGATTTCGCAACGATCACACGATCCAATTCTTTTTCTGTTGCTGGATTGATCAACTGAAGGCTTTGCACACTTTGACCGTTGTTGGTAACAGCCATCAGTTTCTTGCTTTTGCTCACAGCAATGTTTAATGGCAAATCACCTAATGGCAAATGCCTGCCGGCGGGCGACAGGTACCAGCCATTTGGCAATTGCACTTTTTGTTGTGCTGTTGCTGAAAAAAACAAACTGACCAATGCTACAAGAGCAAGAAAATACTTCATACAAGTATGATTAAAGTTTATAATAACCGAAAATGACTATTAAATATAACTGTTTAGAAAAAAGAATAAAAGGATTATCGTTTGCGCATGATGGTTTCAACCGGTTCCATCACTTGCTGTTTGGGCTGAAACGTAAAGCCAAGTATGGAAGCAATGGTTGTTGCCACCTGGCGTTGATACAATTGCATAGGTGTTTTTACTTCACCTGATGCTTCCGTGTCGGGGCCCATGACAGCTAACCATATCTCCGATGCATCGGGCACTTTTGCCCCATGATCTTTCCACTGATCTTTATCTGCATCGCCACGGCCATGATCGGTTGTAACAATGAGTGTGGTTTTATTTTTATAATACGGATCAACCTGCAACCAACCCCACATATCAGCAATTAGCTGATCAACCATATAAGCAGATTGGAGATACAGATCATACTTTCCAGCGTGAGCAAAATCATCTGTTTCATCAAAGCCGATATACAGCACTCTTGGCTTGTATGTTTTCAGGTATTCCTTTGCGATGTAAAAGGTCAAAAGATCAAGACGCACACCATCGCCTAAAATACGTGGTGCATGATCCTGCATGTCATCAAGTAGTTCAAAAGTTGGTGATTTGAATTTTGTTTTTTCAAATGCACTGTTCACATAAATTTTGCTACGCTCTTCATTTAGAATATAAGGAAATACATCCCAAGAAGTAAAGGCTGCTACTTTTCCTTCAAATCCCTTTTGCTTGTTGATGAACTCCAGTACGTTTTCATTTTTATTCCACTTCTTATTGTTGGAGTTTACTGCTGTGTCAGGAAAGCCAGTGAAAATTTCATTATATCCCGGATACGAGAACCAATAGGGGTTTGCATTGTTTACATAGTTACCAAAACCTCTGTTGCCATATAATTGGCCTTGTGTTGCAACCGTATTCCAGAAAAAAGGTAAAAGTTTTTTCCGTCGCTCAGTTGTTGTAGCGGACCAGTACTTTTCATTCATGCCTTTGATATCATCCGTGTATTTGTTGTTATTGATGATGAAACTATCGGCACCATGAAACAATTCCTGCCAGCGAAAACCATCAAGTGTAATTACTACAACATGTTCTGTTTTTTGCTGCGCAACTATAGTTGCTGAAAACAACAAAGCAACTATTGCCAAAATAACATTTATCCCAAACTTAAATTTCATAAAATTATTTTACTGAATGAGTAATAAGAAGCGGAGCTAAGAATAGCTCCGCCGATTGATTATGCATGAGAAAACTTGCTGTATATCTAAAACGATTTTATTTGATCAACCACATTTCACCATTGATGTTATCGGCTCCTGTAAACTGACGGTCAACTGCAGTTTTCCAGTTTGTTGCATTGCGTTGTTGTTCGTTTGAAGGATAAGCCCAACGCTTGGGAATGTTTCCATTGTTACCAATGCCAATGCCTGTTGAAAATGCAGGAACTCCTGTACGACGATAGTTGTAATATGATTCCCAACCGGAGTTCTGGAAGAAAGAAAGATACTTCTGCAATAAGATCTTATTCAAACCTGCAGCACCAGCTTCGTACACAACTTTTGGTTGGTTATAATAGGTTGTGAAGTTGAAATTGAAATTAGCTGTTGTCCACTCGCCCAATGTTTTACCAATGGGCAGATAGTAACCTGTGTTTGTTCCTTCCGCAATACCATAGAACGCAATAGAAGCCTGGATACCTTTTTTGTACCAATCTTCAGCATTACCTGTAGCCCATCCCCTGTTGATGGCTTCAGCTATATTGAAACACATTTCAGGATAGCCGGCAATGATGAAGTTCTCTCCGGTAAATGTTCTGTAATAACGATAACGATTGATGTGACAAACATTGTAACTGTGTGCCTTGCTTTCCATCACATCCATTGCCTCACCTGTTCCTGCTGCAACATAGGCACGGAAATCAGTAGGTGCCCAACCATTATCATTTACCAGTTTCCATGCAGGCTCGCAGGTAACTAAAATGCGTGGATCATTCGTTTCGGCACTGTTCTTTACATAAGTTTCTGCCATATTATAACGAATGGCATCAAAACCAAATGAAACAGGATTGGTGCTGTAGTTATTTGTTGGTGTGATGTACACATACTTAAAGTTATCTGCCATGCTTTCAAAAACAGGAAATGAAGCGGGATTGCTTAATACTTCCTGGAAACGCTGCTTTACACGCAGATCAGCATCTGTATCTTTTTTGCTTAATGCGATCAACACACGGAGCTTGTAACTGTTTACTAATTTTCTCCATCTGTCATAATCACCACCATAATAAATATCACCTTTCACTGTAAGATTTGTACTGCTCTTTAGAAAAGCAAAATCAGTATTTGCTTCTTCCAGCCATTTTAATATTTGCAGAAAAATTTCTTTCTGTGTGTCATATTTAGGTTGCAATATTCCATCCAATGCTTTTGCTGCTTCACTCATTGGGACATCACCCATAAGTGATGTAAGGTTGTAATAGTAATACGCCTTCAGAAATTTCGCAATGGCATGGTAAGGTGTCTTATCAGTACCGGAACTTTTTGCTGCTTCTGCTTCCATTTGTACAACATTCTTTAAAATATCCTGGTATATGGAAAAAGGGCCGCTATTCCAGTTATACTGATTATCGCCATAGTATTCAAAGTTGCGGCAGAAGTATTGGTTGTAACGAGCTACAGCTCCCCAAGGCTCAATACCTCCCATACCACCGGCTACTCCATTCATTAAGCGGTTAAGAATAAGATCTGGAGGAACAGACGTTGCAATGTTTGGGTTGTTTTGCAGTTCTTCAAAACGCTTCTGGCAGGAAGCTAAGACTAAGACGAACAATACAACAGGTATATAAATAAACTTTTTCATTTTTTTATTCTTTAGATGTTCTTAGAAAGTAAGGTTGATGTTGAAACCAAAGCGGCGTGTGGTTGGTGTTTGCAAACCAGAACCTCCATCCTGTGTATACTGATCAGGGTCCACGTCTTTGTAACGTTTGTTAAAGAACAGATACACGTTGCGGCACACTAATGATACTTCTGCTTTTTTGATAACCGATTTCCCAATCAGTGAAGCAGGTAATTGATAGGTAAGTGTTACCTCTCTTAACTTGGCAAACGTTTTATCAATAATGTTCAACTCTTCCAACCCGGCATAACGGCTCACATAACTTTGAACAGTTGTTACTTTTGTATTTGGTACAGCAGTGAGTTGTTTGTAGTTAAGGATCTCTCCTGTGTTAGGATCTAACTGAATTGCACCACCGGTTAATGTAACACCAGGTGCCACAAATGAACCACCGGTTACATCATTTGGACGGTGTTGTCCCCATAAGCCTGTTGCAGTTTCGATATGACGACCACCTTGCAACATTTTCTGACGAACGTAATCATGAAACACACCACCAACTACACCATCAAACTGAAAGTTTAAACGGAATCCTTTATAAGTAAATGAATTGATTACACCCCAGCTCCAGTCAGGATCAGCGTGTCCCATTATTCTTCTTGCCGCACCTGCGCCTGCATCTCTGAAACGCATCGGTATACCATCAGCACCATGAACCAATTGACCATCTGGTGTTTTGATGAACCCTTCCTGGTAAATGAGATCAACACGTGAACCATTCTTACTCCAGAAGTTTGGATTTGGATGTTCTTTCCATGTACGTTTAAATGTTGACCAATTCACGTTCACATTCCATTGGAAATCTTTCTTAGCAATAACATTGGCATTGATCATTACTTCCCAACCCATGTTCTGCACTTTGCCGTAGTTATCTGTTACACTGTTATAACCTGATGATTGAGAAATGATATCAGAACGTTGTGTAAGTAATTCACTGATTGAACGGAACCACGTTACATCTAACCCGATTCTGTTTTTCAGAAAGCGAATATCTAAACCAACTTCAGTTGTTTTCCTGTTATCAGCAACCAACTCAGGATTCAATAACCCATTTGCATAGCTTGCACCTAATGTATTATTATATGTTCCAGTATTAGCAATGCTGTAACCAATTGATGTGAGTTCATACAAACCCATGTTGAGAGGTGAATAATATTGCTGACCATAACCTTGTCCTGTACCAATACCGACAGAAGGCTGACCAACAAATGCATTCAAACCTGCACTTCTTCCTTCAGCATATGAGCCTCTCAGTTTTAAAAATGAAACTACTTTAGGTAAGTTGTCAATATAATCTGAAATAACTGTTGACACACCTACTGATGGATAGAAATAACTGTTGTTTTGTAAAGGCAGCGTACTTTGTTTATCGTAACGTCCGGTAATACCCACAACAGCATACTTACTTAAACCAAGGTCAAATGAACCATAGGTACTCAACGTTAAACCTTCTGCGGCAACTGAAGCTATACGTGGAGCACGCAAAGAATTGGCTAATGTGTATAAACCGGGAATGTTAAGATAATCGGTACTTGCAAATGTTCCATTGTAACGTGCAGTGCGAACATTACCTCCTACAAAACCATCCACACTTAAAAAGTTGTTGAAGAATTTGGAATTGTATTTCACCTGAAGTTCGTTGTTGGCTTCAAAAAACATGCGTGTGTCTTCACGATAGTCGCCCATTCTTTCATCACGGCCATAAGAACCTGCAGAATATGGCATTTTTTCTTGGCGGAAAATATTATAAGTTGAAATGCCAGGACGATACATTAATTCAACTCCCTTTGCTACTTTCCAGTTCAATGAAAGATAGCCATACACATCATTCTTATAATGCGGACGTAACCATTCCTTAACCATGAACCATGGATTGTTGTAACGTTGGTATTCGGCATAGATCTGTTGTGTACCGATCTTGCCTTCCTGCCAATAGTTTCTCATATCATCAACATTCCAATCGGCACCTGCCCAGATCACCATGTTGTAGATCATGCTATTGGGGCCATAGTTAACGTCCGGAAAATTGGGTGAGTACTGACGGCTGTAATTGATATCAGCTGTTAATTTTATTTTGCTGTTGAATTCATACCCTGCACTTAAATTAAAGTTGGTTGTATTCAAACCCATGTTTGGCACAATTGCTTTCTGATAAGTATGCCCTACACCAAAACGCACATTGTATTTATCACCTGTTGCACCAATAGCAACGTGGTTTGTACTGAGTACACCCGTTTCAAGAAAACGTCTGAAGTTCTCTTTACCTCTTGCAACCCACGGAGTAGGTTTAATGTTACCGGTAATACTTGAACCGTCAGCAAACGTGGTAGTATATGTTTGACCCGGTGTGCGGATACCATCGTATTGAGGTATAAGCTGACCTTGAAAACGTGGACCCCACACATCATAGTCATTATCATTCAATCCACCACCAAGACCGTTTACAAATGCATACTTACCTCTTGAACCAGGTCCATATTCGTCCTGGTAAAGTGGAAATGCAAGAAAGCCTTTTTCAAACATGGTACTTGAGTTGAACTCAATAGAAAAACCTCTTTTATCCTTGCTTCCTTTTTTTGTATTGATGATGATGGCGCCGTTACGTGCAAGGGCACCATATAATGCAGATGCTGTTTGCCCTTTCAGCATTGTATAACTTTCAATATCATCGGGACTGATATTCCATGTATCAGTTGTAATAGGTACACCATCTACAACAAATAAAATATTTCCTTCGCCACGAAAGTTGATAGAAGGTGCACGCAACAACTCGTTGTTTACGTTTACGTTTAAACCTGCTACTTTTCCCTTTAAACTGTTCACAGCATTTGGCTCTCTTGCCTTCACCAGTTCAGATGTCTTTACATCCTGAATTGAGTATGTAATACGCTTGGTTTCTTTCTTAACACCCAACGCTGTTACCACTACTTCATTTAGTGATTTTGGATTAATGTCCAGTTCAATTGTGATTGTAGTGCTTCCGTTAACTGTAATTTCTGTTTCCAAAAACCCTGCTGCAGTTAGTAACAGTACATCACCGGTTTTTGCCGAGAGTGAAAACTGGCCAGCATTACCAGTGTACGTCCCTTTGTTCGTTCCCTTTACTTGTACTGATGCAGCCTGTACAGGCTGCCCATCTGATTTAGAAATGACTTTGCCTGTAATATCCTGTGCAGATAACACAAAAGGAAGGCTCATTAGAAAGATCAGCGATAACACTAATCCTTTGGTTGCTGATAGTGAAAACATAAGACAGTAAGTTTTGAATGATTGATTTCGCAAAACTGCCTGTTCAATGTTACCGATGTCTTACTGAACTGTTATGGAAAGATTACCGTAGTGTAGTGGAATTGTTACTATTCACATAAAGCAACTACTTATGCACAAATAATTTTGATCAACAAGAAAATTTCCTCTATTCATCTTAGAAAACAAGAGAAGTAAATTCACCGTTGCGGCAATTACGTTTTACAAAATGCTATTGGCTGCAAAAACGTTACCATCCGAAATAATAATTTGATACTTCCCATCTTTCAAATATGATACACGTAGTTGAACCAGCATTTACCCAACAGATCCCTCGCATCCGAGAGATGACAACCCTATTCAAATTCAGCGCCGCCAATCAAACTGCGTCACACAGGATGATCGTATTAGCACAACAGCAATTCATCACAGTAGTACCAAAGTTAATTCAGGGCGTAAGCAGAAACATGGGGCTAATTTGTTGTTGCTTGACTTTTTGTTTCTTTTGTGTGAAGACAAAAGAAACCTGTTAACTTTTTTCTTTTGTGCCCATTTCTTTGCATCGCTGGCCTCCATGACAAAAGTTTGGCAGACAAGCAAGAAAAAGCGCCTCCGTGAATATTCGTATATAAAGTGGAGTTACCCTGTTTATCGAGATCAGCATAGAATGTTCAGGCATAGAAAGCAGCGAAAAAAATGCATTGCCACAATCAACAACAAACCCATGAAAAGGAGTGAACCAAAAAAGGGGTTGACAAATTAAACACCTTTTGTATCGCTTGTGACCGTTTTAGGATTAAAACTTAAAGACAGGACCCGCTGACAAACAAACAAAAATCTTTCAACAATTTTTTTACCCATTCTTTACTGAAACATCGTTGAGATGTTTCGAATTATTTCACCTGCACCTAAAAACTACAACAGCTGTAGTGAACTAAATTAACTTGAAAGAAAATTCTCAGAACAATTTGAATATTGGTTCGAATCCGGTTCTGGGCACGAATAGAAAAGCGATTCAGATGAATCGATTTTTCTTATCACTTAAGGCATCGCTTTTTATATCCTGAATGCGTAAAATCTAAATCAACCAACCAGGCGGAGGCGAATATTTTTTGCTATTTTTTTTCAACTACCGTTTTAATCGTTAATGTAGCATCTTCTAAACCAGGAGAACCAACGGTAAATTTAATATCACCAATGTTACGAGAACTTCTTATTACAACTAATGCTCGTCCATGCCATGCCTTTCGTGTATCACCAGTATATGGATCGGTGTCTTTGATGTCAGCATTATCTATTCCTGCAATAATACCTGGCCCATCAATTTTAAAATTCAAACAGTTTGAGGCATTTGGTTGAAATATTCCATTCTTGTCTGTTAATTCAATTGTAACATATATCAAGTCCTGCCCATTGGCTTCTATTTCTTTCCGGTCTGCCATGAGTTTAATTTTTGCTGCATCACCGGAAGTTTGCAGAATGGTTGATTCAATCTCTTTATTATTTTCTACAGCAACAGCTTTAAGTATACCGGGCGAATAGGGCAATGAAAATGTAGCTTTAAACTCCTGTTCTTTGGTTGTTGGTTTTTCACCAACAATTTTGTCATTCAGGTAAAGCCGCACGCCGGGATATTTTGAATAAACTTCTACCTGCATTTCTTTTCCGACATACTCTGGCCATGTCCAACTCTCCCATGTTGGCCACACCGACCACCAGGTAGTTTTAATTTCCAACGGATCCGGATTGGGCTCACGAACAGCCATATATAGTTTCTCTGTATTATTATACAACATACTTCGGTAATGTGATATAGGTTTTCTCCATCCTATTAAATCAATATCTCCACAATAAGCACCATGCCATGGAAAAAAATCATTCTCCCAATGCTCACCCGGCACATCACCCGAATAGTACCACCGTCCTATTCCTGACTCACCGAGATAATCCATTGCCGTCCAAACAAAATCACCAATCACATAGTTATTCTCCTGTACCAATTTCCAATTAGCAAAAGCATCTTTGGGATACGATTCTGTATGAACTATGATACGTGAAGGAACTCTTTTATGATCTTCCGGTGCACTGTACAAATGATAATTGTAACCTGCAACATCATGCACTGCCATCAGCGAATCATATGCTTCCCATTTCTTTTCATTCACTACAATTGCTGATGTTACAGGGCGTGTTTGATCAATCTTCTTAATTGCATCTGAAAGCATTGTGGCAGTTGTAATGGCTTCGGCACTTCCTCTTTCAGGAATTTCATTACCAATACTCCATATTATAATTGAAGGATGATTTTGGTCACGCATGATCATTGCTCCTATATCACGTTGCCACCATTGATTAAAATACATGGCATAATCAAATTTGTTTTTACCAACTTTCCAACAATCGAATGATTCATCCATTACCAACAAACCCAGTTTATCGCAGGCGTTGAGAAATGCTTCGGATGGTGGGTTGTGAGAAGTTCTTACTGCATTAAAACCGGCAGCCTTAAGCAATTCAACTTTGCGTTCTTCTGCACGATCGAAAGCTGCTGCGCCGATGCAACCATTATCATGGTGAACACAGCCCCCGTTAAGTTTTACTGTTTTGCCATTTAGCTGGAAACCATTTTCAGGTCTAAATTTTATGGAGCGAATACCAAAATTGGTTTTAGTATCGTCAACTACTTTTTTGTTTTTTATTACCTGTACCTGGGCCGAATATAAATGAGGTGTTTCAGGTGTCCATAAAAAAGGATCCGTTACTATTATTGTCTGCGTAATTTCCTTCTCACTATTCGCAGCTAATTCTATTCTTGTTTGATTATTTCCTGCAGTTTTAAAATTTTTATTCCAAAGAAGGGTTTTAAGTACAATGCTCTGTGTTGAAGATATTTCATTTTTTACGATTGTTTTCACCTGCACAGTTGCTTTACTTGAACTAACATCGGGAGTTGTAATTGCAACACCCCAATGCTTCACGTGCACAGGATCGGTAACCATCATCCAGACATGGCGATAGATACCTGAGCCACTATACCACCTGCTGTTCATTTGCTTTGAATTATCTACCCTTACTGATATCACATTTTCATTACCAACATTCAGATAAGCTGAAAGATCATAACTAAAAGATGAATAACCATACGGATATATGCCAAGCGATTTTCCATTGACAAAAACTTCAGAATTCATATAAACTCCTTCAAAATAAATGGACACTCTTTTGCCTCTCCATTCATTGGGCACATGAAAGGTTTTGCGGTACCATCCTACTCCCGCAGGAAAATATCCACCTCCACCACCTGCAGGGTTTTTAAGATTTATTTTTCCTTCGATACTCCAATCGTGTGGCAGATCAAGACTTCGCCAATTTTTATCATTAAAATCTTTTGACTTGGCAGATGCCGTGTCGCCCAAAAAGAATTTCCAGTTATAATCGAATAATTGCTTTCGTTCAACGCTGTTCTGATATGGAAAGTTTTGCCGGGCAATGAGCGAATGAAATAACAGGACACAAATAATTGTCGATAGTTTTATCTTCATTTTCCTCTTTTGTGATTCATCAATTCAATTCTTTGCAAGACTTTAATCGCTTTTATACGAGTCATCGATTTCACTTTTGAGTAATTCCCTTCCAAGTATCTGTTCTAAAAGGAATGGCAGGTAATCCTTCTTTATTAATGAGGTTACAAACCGGGTTATCGGCCCATGCATAACGCACAGCTTCAGGTTCAGCCACCTTATCACAATAAACCACAACTTCATTTCCCTTGATAACAGCATTAGCCCAGTAAAACTGTTTGTCTTTGCCTGCAATGGCAAATCCTTTAATTTCTGTATCATCTTTTGTTGAAAGACCGGTGCCGGTATTGGTAAAACTGATACGAATTCGATTCCCTTCTTTTTTAAAACTTTTATATAATGGACCTGATGCGATATTGTTTTGTTTATATACCAGCTTGTTTGCATTTAAAGCCAGGCGACGGCCCACTTCCTGTTTATTGATTGGATGAATATCATCAGCATCACCAATATCTATAATACACGCCATTGCAGTATTGGGCAGTGATAAAGTCATTGTTTGCGCTTCTCTTAATTCAGCCCACTCACTTTCAGAAGGAAGGTCTTTTGCTCTTTTGAAGTTGGCCAATTGAACATATAAAAAAGGAAGGTTACCCAGCTGCCAGCGTTGTCTCCAATCATTAATCATCATCGGAAATAGTTTACGGTAATTGTATGCATCGCCATCATTTGCTTCTCCCTGGTACCAGATAAATCCGTTGATGCCATATGGGATCACCGGATTGATCATAGCATTAAACAATAATGAAGGATAATAATGGTAGTTACGGATCTTGGGCATCAACGGCTCAATATCTTTGTTATACAACCAGCTTCCTGCTAACGAAACTTTGGTGTTACCGTCAGTGATATAAATATTATCTGCAGGAGGATTTAATCCACCACCACCCCATAGCATCGCTATGCGTAGTGAAATTGTGTTTTCTCCATTCTTCACTATACTGGCAGGAATAGTATAAGATTGTTTTGCGTTATTATTCCATATCGTTTTGCATATTTCAACGCCATTGAAATAAAGTGAGTAATTCATTTCGGGGTGGCCAATATTCAGCACCAGATCTTTTCCTGCAAAAGATGCTGGCAATGTAATTTTCTTCCGCATCCACATGATCCCTTCATAATTTCCAATCCCAAAATCTTTAACCAGGCGTGGCATCCCTACTGCCGACCAACTTGCGTCATTATAATCCGGTGAAGGAATTGTTTTATCAGCATTGTTCTGGGGATTAAAAACAATATCCCAAAAACGATTCATATTCATCGTGTCATTTACAAAATGCTGTGTGGTAAGCGTATCATTGGCAAGCATTGTGTTTTTTGTTATTGGCGATGAAAGCAACATATCCCTGCTTGTCCACGATTCTACCGGTGTGCCACCCCAAGTGCTTTGAATAATACCGATGGGTACGTTTTGTTCTTTGTGAATTTTACGGGCAAAATAATAGGCAACAGCAGAGAACTGTTTTACATTATTTGTATCGCATGTTTTCCATTGACCGGCTGCAATATCTGATTGAGGAGTAAGTTTAATATCATGCTCAACAAATAGAAACCGGATGTTTGGATAATTTGCTTTTGCAATTTCATTTTGTGCATCTTTCGATTGTTGCACCTGCCATTCCATATTTGATTGACCGGAAGCCAGCCATACATCACCAATTAATATTCCTTTCAACTCAATATCATTATTCTTTTTTCCTTGTTCAGAAATTTTAAGAGTATAAGGACCACCTGCTTTAAATTTTGGAAAACGAATCATCCATTTTCCTTTGCTATCTGCTTTTGTAGCAACACGAATTTTTCCGAGTTGTGCAATAACCGATGTGCCCGGAACAGCTTGTCCCCACACAGGGATGGCTACATCCCTTTGCAAAATCATACTATCGCCAAATACTTTTGGCAATGTTATTTGAGCACAACTTAACGATTGATAAAAAAAAGTTGTAAGCAATACAATCCCTGTTCTTGCAATTTTTTTCATATACTAAACCCTATGTCTTATGAATTTTATTTAACTGAAATTTTTACTGATTTTGAAATATTGCGTGATGAATTTCCGATGTGCAATACAAATTCGCCTGCTTCAAGGTTCCAGCCTTTTTTTATTTCGTCGTAAAAAGCGAGATCAGCAACTTTGATAGTCAGCTCAATTGTTTTCGATTCGCCTGGCTTTAGAAAAACTTTTTCAAAAGCTTTGAGTTCTTTTTCTGGACGCAGTACAGAACAAACCGGATCGCTTACATACAACTGTGCGACCTCAGCTCCATAGCGTGAGCCATTATTTTTTATTGTACATTTTGCACGGATGGTTTCTCCTTTTCCGTAACTCTTTTTGTCGGTAGTAAAATTGCTGATAGAAAAATCAGTGTAAGAAAGGCCGTAACCAAATGGATAAAGAGGTTCAATTTTTTTTGTATCAAACCACCGGTAACCTACCAAAATCCCTTCGTTGTATGTAAGCGTTTTATCTCCCGGAAAACTATTGGTTGCATGCGCAGGCGATTCGTTAATGTTTTTTGGCATTGTCCATGGTAGTTTGCCTGAAGGATTTACATTTCCTAACAATACATCTGCCAAAGCATTTCCACCTTCAGAACCATTGAACCAACTCCAAACTAAAGCCGAAGTTTTTTTGCCTATTTCGTCTATATCAAAAGGAGCTCCACCAATCAAAACCACAATGGTTTTTGGATTTACTTCCAATATTTTTTTTATCAGCTCTTCTTGCCCAAAAGGAAGCTTTAAATTTCGACGGTCAGATGCTTCGGTTTCGTAGTCACGATTAGAGCCTGCAAAAACAATCACCATATCTGAATTTTTAGCAGCTTCAATAGCTTCTTGTAATTTAACAGGGTCTAATTGATCAATGGTTACAGGACCACTCAACGTAATATCACCTAGTTTACCTGATTTTTTTTCTTCATAACGTTCTAAATAACCTTCGGCATAATTTATTTTTATCGAACCAGGCAACCTGTTTTTTAACCCTTCTAACGGTGTGATTTCTCTTTTTGTTTTTACTCCGGCACCAAAACCGCCCAATGCATTTTTTTTTGTTGCATTATTTCCAATCACAGCAATAGATTTTATACCACCTAATTTTATTGGCAATGCATTGTTTTCATTTTTTAACAATACCACCGCTTCAGAAGCAATTCTGTAAGCATCCTGGTAATGTGCCTCTGTAGCAATGCTGCCTTTCACCCTGTCCTTAGCTCCCATTGCCTTTACCTGAAATAAAGTGCGCAAAATTCTTTTTACGTGTATATTAATTTCTGCTTCCGAAATTTCGCCAGCCTTTGCAGCAGCAATTAGTTTATCGGCAAGGAAAAACTCGTTGAAAGGTTTGGGTGTTCCCATTTCAATATCCAACCCGTTTTTCAAAGATTTTACGGTGCTATGAACTGCAGCCCAATCGGAAACAACAATGCCTTTGAAACCCCATTCATTTCTTAATATTTTGTTGAGCATATAATCATTCTCACATAAATACTCGCCTCTGAATTTGTTGTAGGCACCCATGATACTATATGCTTTGGCTTCTTTTACGGCTGCTTCAAATGCCGGTAAATAAATTTCACGAAGGGTTCGTTCATCCATCTGAACATCATAAAAATCACGATTAGTTTCCTGGTTGTTGGCTGCAAAGTGTTTGATGCAAGCCATTACATCGTTGTTTTGTAATCCTATTACTAACTGCAAAGCCATCTTTTTATTCAAAAATGGATCTTCAGTTAAATATTCATAAGTTCTACCACCCAGCGGTGTTCTAACAATATTAATTGCCGGCGAAAGCAACATGTCTTTGCCTCTTGCACGCAATTCTTGTCCCACACTATTGCCAAACGTGTAAGCCATTTTCGTATTCCATGTGGCGGCTAAAGCTCCGGAGGCTGGATAATAAGTTGCAAAATCATTATCCCAACCAGCCGCAGACCAATTGTCTCTGGAAATTTCTTCACGAACCCCCAATGGTCCATCGGCCATTTTTAATTCCGGAATTCCTAAACGTTTTACCCCACCGGTTGAAAACATACTATTGCCATGTAACATGCCTATTTTTTCTTCCAGTGTCATCTTTGAAATTAATTTATCAATTTCAGCATCATACTTAGAGCTTAATGACTTTACAGGAGGCGATACTGTTTGAGAACGGGTTTCCTTTGCACTACTAATCATTGTAAAAACAACAATACTCAAGGCGACTATTCTATTTTTCATCTTCATCAATTTTTTTATTAAAACACATTCTTTAATCAGCGTTTAACCAGGTTTACCATAATAACATCGTTTTCCCTGATCTCGATTTCTTTTGAAAAAGAAGTATTGGATTTGACTTCAATTTGCTGTGTGGTAAGAGGTTTACCATTGTTTTGATTTTTTATTTTCTCAACCTGCTCCCTGTTCAACTGGTTTGGCTTACCCATATCCAGATAGCTTGTGTAAGCATCATTTATCCGGTAACCACATTTGTAAATTTCCATTGTGTATTTGCCGGCAGGTACATTCGCTAAATTAATTTTCACTTTGCCTTTCGATTTTGCCGGCAAATCTTTGATGTAATAATTTTGATTGTTGGTTGAGTCTGGTAATGTATATGTAAAGTCCCACAATAACATTTGCACATCGCCACGTGCATTTTTTGTAACCCATGAACGGGAATCAGTATTCTGTAATTCTGTATGTCCTAACTTATTTAAAAACTGATAAGCATAAAAGGCTGGTTTGTTAATACCTTGGATAGTGAGTAATCCAAAGCCACCGTGAAAAGGAGTATGACGTGGACCAGGTTCTTCAAAAATGTCGGTGAAAACCCAATACGACATTGAGTTAGCCGAATTGCCCACTTGTTTTAATTTTTCTAAAATATAAGCCGCTTCATGGTAACTATCGTGAAGAGGATCTGCAGGAGTGTAAGAAGAACTCCATTCGGTGTAATGTAATTCAAGGTTTGGTTTTGACGATGTTTGAATTTCATTTCTTGATTGCAACACATCGCCACTAACACTCATGGGATCTTTACTTAATGCAGTACCGCCTTGTCCATACTCATCTAAAAAACCTTGTGTAACACCATACGAATGTGTACTAACGAAATCAATGGGTACATTGTTTTTTTTACAAAACTCAATCGTTTCCGCTTCCCATGCAGCACCAGCAGTACCGGGGCCGCCTACACGATATTCCTTATTTACACTTTTAACTGCATGCGCAGCGTATTTGTATAACTTAAAATACTCTTCCTGGGTACCTGTCCAGAATCCGGGAGTTAAGTTTGGTTCATTCCACACTTCAAAATACCAGGTCTTTACTTCTTCAGCTCCATATATTTCAGTAAAATGTTGTGTAAGATTTCGAACCAACGCCGCCCACTTTTCATAATCCTTTGGTGGTGTTACATTACCTTTCCACCAGAAAATAGTTTGAGGCCCACTTGCCAAAGCATTCGGCATAAAACCAAGTTCCACAAATGGTTTCATTCCTATGCTTTGCAAAAAATCGATCAATGCATCAACATACATATAATTGTAAACGGGGTTGCCTTTATTGTCTTCAGTATAAACTGCCATATCATCGGTAAGCAAACCATGCATTCGAATGTATTTAAACCCGCATTGCTTTTTTACATATGCTAACTGCTGCTGCCAGTCTGCACGAAGACCTTCATTAGCCCTGCCTGCGCCAACACACTCTTTAAACATCGTATTTAGTTTTCCCGATGTTTTATTGTAATCAATCGTAATTGTTCTTTGCGCTGTTGATACTATTGAAACTGTAATTTGTAAAACACATAATAACAAAACTGTTTTTTTCATCTCTATATTTTTTCCATTTAATAACTATTCACTCCATACCAGTACATCGGCAGGTTTCAATATTTTTTCTCCAATTAAAATTTTACTTGATCCGGGAATATTCATTGTGTAGTTGTCAGACGAATAATTTACGGCAACATAAAAGCCATCACGCCAATACACATAAATACCCTCTGGATAATTTTCAACACTGGCATTTGCATCGGTAAAAATTTTACGCAACACATCTCTCTCCAGTTTTGAATCATCTGTATCCACACCAATGTATGTTACAGTACCCTTGCCAATTTTATGCTTTGTTACTGCCGCTTTACCTTTATAAAACTGGTTATTGTAAATGGCTACCGTTTCTGTGTTTTCATCCGGATCTAGTAAATCAGCCCAGTTGTTCCATTTATAATTTGTTGAGTTCATCACAATATCACCTTGTGAATAATTGGAAAGCATATCAGTAGCTTTCACCTGGGCTCCAATAAGTGTTGTTATAGGTGCAGCAGTTTCAGCTTCCCAAAAATGACCCATGCGATTTTTCGTTGCAGTGCGACAAGTAATAATTAAATGCCCACCGTTTGCTGCATATTCATTCCATTTTTTTACCAAAGCAGCATCAACCATTTCGTAAGCAGGAATAATGACAAACTTATATTTAGACAAGTCTGCCTTTTCCGAAATTATATCAACAGGGGCACCAAAAGATTTTGCTATTTCGAGAAACTTTATTGGATAATTCCATGTGTCCCACTGGTAAGTCTGTTTTTGTCTGTCAATGGTCCAGTAGTTTTCAAGATTCCAAATAATAGCTGTTGATCGTGCAGTCAATTTTTCAGGCATGCTAACATCCGGCTTGTATTGTTTGCGTAGCTCCTTTATTTCTTTCATGAACTGCATATAATCTTCTCCACCTGGTGAAGGCGTAATACCATCAGTTTTCATGATACCTGCATGATATTGCTCCGCACTATAAGTAATTTGACGGAAGCGATATGAACAGGCAATTTTTCCACCGGCAGCAAACGTGTGATACAACCACATACGCACAGTACCCGGAAGCAGTAATGGATTATAACTTCCCCAATTAACAGGACCGGGTTGAATTTCCATTACCCCGGATATACCACTCAGCGATTTATAATAATCAGCAGCGAATAAGATCACTTTACTATTTCCCAATCTGAATCCCTGCTCTCCAATATTGTTAGTTCCACCATTGGGGTAAGCAGTATAAGTTGCGAAATCAAGCTTCTTTGTGCGCATTGCATCGGCACCGGTTGAAACTGCCGTATAATTGGTGGTGATGTATTGATCTTTTGAAATGTATTTTCTCAATGTGCCTGCCTGGAAATCGAGAAGTTCGGCCTGCGCATCTGCAGCGTATCTTTTAAAATCAAGTAGGGCATGTGGGTTATTACCCCACCATCCTACTAAGTTTGTATTTGGAATAATTACCTGGTTGAAATTATTGAACCATTGACTCCAGAAAGCTGCCCCCCATGCAGCATTTAATGCATCAATGGTTTTGTACTTATTTTTTAACCATGTTCTGAATGCTTCCTGCGACGATGGACTGTAATCAGAAACAGCACCTGGTTCATTATCTATTTGCCAACCGATCACATTTGGATTTCTTCCGTAGCGTTTAGCCATTTCCGTTACTATTCTGCCAACGTAACTCCGATACTTGTGATTTACAATAGAAGCTAATCCCCGTGTTCCATTTTCAGCACGGATATAATGACCATCCATGCTGAACGTTTCAGGATAATTGATACGCATCCATGTCGGAGTGGTTGCAGAAGGTGTGCAAAGCAGCACTTTCAAATGATACTTTGCGCAAAGGTTCACTACCTTATCAAGCCATGCAAATTCAAACTTCCTTTCTTCGGGTTCCATTTTATACCATGCAAATTCAGCGAGGTGTACAAATTCAAAACCCATATCAGCGATCTTCTTTATATCCCGCTCCCACTGGCTTTCTTTCCAATGTTCGGGGTAATAATAGATGCCTGTTGTGATCAAATCTTTTTCAGGAAAGAATGAGTTTCGCTCTTGCGATTTTACATTTAACACAGCAACCACTAAGATTGCTACCATTGCAATTACATTTTTTTTCAATTGTTCTATTTTATAATTTCTCATTGTGCCCAACCTAATTATTGTGAGCCGATGCGTGCAAAAAGACCTGCAGGACGATCTGGCTTTCACCAACCGCCCCACAGGTTACCTATAATTGCTATGCCAATAGCCCGTTGAATTATTTTTTTGCATAGACAGTTATTTCAATTATTTAAAAATTGCCATTTCATGTTGTGCGCTTCTACAGAAATTAATGATCGACATAAAAAGCAAAAAATGACGGGCACTATAGAAATAGACCCGTGTACGATTTATTTGCCACACCGGTTTGATGATCATAAACCACCTACGGTGAGAAAATACGGCCTGTAAGATGATTTAACTTCCGTTAACACTCACAGGCCATCGATGGCTGCTATATGAGAAACTTATAAATTTTAGGTGCGGTAATAGATATCGCTATTTCCATTCACCAGCGAAACACATTTTACACTGTTGTCATAGCCAAGGCTATGACAACAGTGTAAAATTCTTAAATAGCTCTAATGCGTATCGTAATAATGCTTTGTTGTATAATTATAGATGAGCCAGTTATTCGCATCTTTTTTAGCGATGAGTTGCATTGTACTGTCGGTAAGTGTTTTGATCAGCATTTTTGCATTCCAGTTTGCAACCTGGCCACCTTGTGCTTTGTCGTGTAATACCTGGGCGCCGATTGTTTGCAACTCATTTGTATTCGTGTACAGCATGAATGTGCCTGTTCCAGATAAGTCGGGAAACATTTTATTATCGGAGCTGAAATTTGCATTACCCATCAAATCAAAAGTCATGGTACCATAATCGCCTGCTGAAACTCCAGCCCAGGGTATATCGCTAAATTTAGGAGCCCATTCCCATCCTGTACCACCAAAGTAAAACGGCCCGTCAAAATATTTGCTTTTAGCGGCTGCATCAAGATCCAGTACCCATGTTTTTGATTTCCCCAATCCACCTGTTAGTGCAACCCACATAGGCTGACTCACCGTATTCTGATCGATCGAATTGATCGTTATAGTTACAGGATCTGCATATACAAGACCTCCACGACTTTGTACAGCGTATTTAATGGTATAAGTACCCGGGAATGGAATGTTTACAGTATCAGTTATCCTAATCGAATTTCCTGATGGCGATACCCAATAAGGGGTGGCATTAGGAGTAAGGCTTTTAAGAACGATGTCATTGGGGTTATTAGCGCTTGGACTAACTGTAAATTTCAATGCCGTTTTATCTAAAGCCGGCCCAAGTTCTATCTTTTCGGGCCTGCATCCCGAAAGCAGGATGATTAATCCGCAAACTACTATTATGGAGTGACTTAACTTTTTCATTTGTATATTTTTTATTGGTTTTTGGCCAAATGGAATTCGCCACAAAAATTTCATCGCTGTTTGCATCAATTTGCTCCAAAATTTTAATGGATCATTTCATGTTTACTAATTTTTAATTAATTAAAACAATTACCATCCGGCGTTTTGTTTCAATACGCCATTAGACAAAGTGATTTGTGAATAAGGAATTTGAGACAACCCTTTTGTTTCAATGATCTTTGATGCTGAAATTGTCTTCACCGTAGCCACGCCACCATTTTCGAGGGTTACTGTTTCAGCAATGGTTGATGCAGCTACATTTATACCCTGACGAAGCAAATCCCAGTAACGAACTCCTTCTCCTGCAAACTCAAATCTTCTTTCATTTATAATATTTGCCTGGTTTACGGGCGTTTGGGCAAAGTTGGTGCCGTAAGCTCTTTTACGTACATCATCAAAATATTGCTGAGCATTTGGTGATCCTAATTCGGCAGCCATCAATAAAACATCTGCATAGCGGATGGATACAAAATCCTGGTACTGGCTGATCATAAAACTTACACCACCCATTTTCTCAGCAAGACTTGCACCTGCCGCATCGGCCATTGGGGTGTACTTTTTTGTATAGTATCCTGTGTACTCCCTTTGATCTTTTTTGTTTTTGAAATCGAGGCTTTCTCCGTCAATTGAAATAATAGATGCATTTCGCCTTGTATCATTTACACTATATGCATTCCAAAGTTTTGGATTTACAGTTCCAGCTCCCCAACCAAGTCCATAAGGGTAAATAGACTGGACACGTATGCCCATCATTACCATCCAATGATTGCCATCAACATTGCCATTCCAATCGCTGGTATAGGTATAACGGATACTAAAAACAGTTTCCTTATTATTCTCGCCAACATAATTATTAAGCGATGCGGCTGGCCACAGGTTGGCGAAGTTTTCAACAAGACCAAAACCTCCGTTACTAATTACATCTTCAAGGGCAGCTAATGCTTCGGTTTTAGACACAACGCCCACCAGATCGGGTTTACCATAATAACCGGTATAATATAAAAAGACACGGCCAATCAATGCTTGGGCTGCCCATTTTGTAACCCTTCCAAAAGTTGCAGGAGCCTGCGCAGTATAACTGGTGGCGGGAAGATTGGCAACAGCAAATTTTAAATCTTCAGCGATTTGCTTATAAACGTCATCTGGTTTTGCCTGTGCTACATTTTCGGTAGTTGGTGCTGTAAGCAATGGTATATTGCCCCAAAACCTTACCATATCAAAATAAAGATAAGCACGTATAAACCTTGCTTCTGATTCATATTGCTTACGCAAATTATCGTTGCCTTTCCAATCCACCTGGCCAAGATTTTTCAGCAACATATTAGCACGATAAATAGCCTTGTAATAAACACTCCAGTTATCACCAAACATGTCCTGGTCAGAAGGTGAACGGAGCTTATCAAACTCATCCATCATCTGGATGCCAAATCCATCTGCATTGCCGCTGGCGCCGAATGCATTATCGGACATAACTTCCGTGGCAACAACAGCCAATCCAAAACCAGATGAACCGGAACGTTGCAATCCATCATACACTCCCACTAATGCTTTAAATGCATCCGATTGTGTTTTATAAAAATTCTGTTCAGTAGCACTTGTTACATCTTCTGTATCCAGAAAACTTTTTTTGCAGGCCGTCAACGATAACAAAGCGATGACGGGTATATATAATTTTAGTTTTTTCATCTGAATAATTTTTTATTTTATTGTTTGTCAGATGGAACTTCGCATGATAAAATTTTCATTGCATTTCATTTTACAGATGAAAATTTTATCATACTTCGTTTCATTTTCATTTTGTTGTTTAATTAAAAACGAATATTTGCGCCAACCATCATTGTTCTTGGTCTTGGGTAATATCCCACATCTACTCCTGTAGAAAAACCTTCATTGTGCCCAACTTCAGGATCCAGTCCGTTATACTTTGTGAAAGTGAAAGCATTTAATACAGAAGCGTATATTCTTACTTTACTCAGATAATTTTTCTTTACGATGTGTGCTAAATCATAACCTAATGTAATGGTGTTGATGCGTACGAAACTGCCATCGTAAATGTACAGGTCAGAGAACTGTGCCCAGTTAGCTCCTTCTTCTGTTACTCTTGGAATTTTGTTTGATGTGCCGGGCCCAGTCCAGCGATCTAAAATTTCAGCAGTGTAATTACCACGGCCTCCGGGACCTCTCCATGATTTCACCAATTCATTACCAGCTACACCCGATCCTTGCACCATAAGATCAAAGCCTTTATATTCAAGTGATACATTGAAACCAAAAACAAGATCAGGATTGGGATTGCCAATCATTGTTCTGTCATTGTTGTCAATTACACCATCATCATTCAAATCAGCATAACGCAAATCACCGGGTTTAGCTTCGGGCTGAATAACTTTACCACTTTTGTTTTTATACGAAAGAACCTCTGCTTCCGTTTGGAAAATACCTGCTGTTTTCAAACCCCAGAAATAACCAACAGGCAAACCGTTTTGTGCCCTGTAAAACTCAAGCGAGTTGGCAAACAATACATTGGTATTACCATGTATAATATGATCATTGGTTGGAATGTTGCCGATTTTGTTTTTATTATACGAACCATTCACACCAACTGAATAACTGAAGTTTCTACCAATTGTATTGCGATAGTTAAGAGCCAGTTCAACACCTGTATTTTTTACATCACCGCCGTTGATCAATGGGGCATCTGCACCTGCAGTGGCAAGAATTGGTGCTGTTATCAACCAGTCTTTTGTTTCTTTAATATAAAAGTCAAATGCAACGTTCAACCCTCTTATCAGTGTGGCATCAAATCCAATATTTGTTTGCTCTGATGTTTCCCATTTTACGTTTGGATTAGCTAAGCGACTGGGATAGGCGCCCGGAGTATTAATGCCTTCAGCATTTCCAAATGCATAACCCGCCTGGTTAAAACTGATAGGCGACAGGAACTGGTAAGCAGGAACACTTTGATTACCTACACGGCCCCAACTTGCACGAAGCTTCAGAAAATTTAACCAGCTAATGTTCTGCATAAAATTTTCCCTTGAAGCAACCCAGCCCGCAGAAACGGAAGGAAAATAACCCCAGCGATGATCCGGTGCAAACTTGGAAGAACCATCGGCACGGAAAGTAGCATAGAATAAATATTTTTCATTGAAGTTATACTGCACCCTTCCGAAATAAGAAAGCAACGCATCTTCAAACGGAGCACCGCTTGCAGAAAGATGATTTGATTCGGGAGCTCTGTTTTGAGCAACGTCAAGATAAGCATGTTCCATATCTACAACACGTAAATCCCAGTTGGAGCCAGACAGGCTGGAACCCTTTGTATTGATGGCGGTGGTACCAGCCATTACATTAAAACTGTGATTCTTTGCAATCCTGAAATCATAACTTAATGTGTTGTCAAACTGAATTGTTCTGCCGCTACCCATTGACTGGAATACGGTAGATGTATCATTCATATCAAAAATGGAAAGTTGATACACCGGTCTGAAACCATGACTTTTATTGCTCCAGTAATTAAGCCCAACACTTGTACGAAGTTTCAATCCTTTAATGGGTTCAATTTGTAAATATGCATCGCCAAAAAGATTCTGGCCACTGTTCCTGTTATTAGAATTGTAAACCATTGAAGCGTATGGATTGGATACGCTGTTATCCCACTGGGGATCACCTACTTTTCCAGGATTCCACGGCTTATCATCTGACCTAAAGAAATTGCCGGTTGAATCATACATTGGCAAAAAAGGCGTAGTTGAAAAAGCAGAACGCAGTGAGTTACTGTATTGGCCTCCTGTTGCAATGCCATGACTGTTTACATTGTTTATTGTAAGATGTTGTCCCAGTCTCACAATATCCTGATACAATTTATGCTCTGTGTTTATTTTAAATGTGTAACGTTC
The DNA here is from genome assembly GCF_037892425.1 of Lacibacter sp. H375. Taxonomy (NCBI): domain Bacteria; kingdom Pseudomonadati; phylum Bacteroidota; class Chitinophagia; order Chitinophagales; family Chitinophagaceae; genus Lacibacter; species Lacibacter aquaticus. Next base: position 3,423,778 of record NZ_JBBKTT010000001.1, on the reverse strand, counting down.
GTAATTCGAAATAGACGGGCCACCTACAATACCGCCCTGTCCGGTATAACCCAGTGATGTGGAATACACAGAACCAGCGTTGCCACCATTTACACTCAATACATAGTTTTGAGTGGGAACATTATTGGCAAACATCTGACCAAGCCAATCGGTACTCACCGGCAGTTTATTAATTTCATCATTGGTGAAATATGGTGATTTACCTGAGTTGAGTGCCTGCTCGTTCATGATAATGGCATACTCCTTTGAATTTAATAGCGGAGCTTTCCATGCAAGGTTTTGAACGCCATAAAAAACATCCAGCGTAATTTGTGCTTTTTGATTTTGCCTTCCTGTTCTTGTTGTAATAAGGATTACACCATTAGCAGCTTGTGAACCATAAATGGCTGCAGAAGCTGCATCTTTTAAAACATCAACGGATTCAATGTCGGCAGGATTAATAGAATTTATATTAACACCCTGAACTCCGTCAACCACAACCAATGGCCCGAAATTGCCAATGGTACCTTTACCCCGAATAACGATATTGAATCCCGAGCCGGGCTGTCCTGATGAAGAGGTGATTTGCACACCTGGCGCCTGGCCTTGCATAGCATGCAAAGCGTTGGTGGTGTTTTGCTTTTGAATGTCCTCACCCTTTACCTGCAAATTAGCACCAGTAACCAACTTTTTCTTTTGGGTGCCGTAACCAATCACAACAACCTCTTCCAGTTTGTTGTCGGTTTCCTGCAGTTGAATACTTAAAGAGCCGGATCCAACTGTTGCTTCTTTAGAAATATAGCCAACAGAGGTAATAACAAGCACTTCACCGGCAGATGCATCAATCGTAAACTTTCCGGCGTTATCTGCGCTTGCAGAGCGATTGGTGTTTTTCACGGTAACTGTTGCTCCTGCCACAGGTTCGGCAGTACGCTGATTGATAATTGTGCCACTAACTTTTGTTGTTTGTGCGCACACATTTGTGCTTACCAGGAACACGGAAAAAAATCCCGATAGCAGCAGTGACATTAAGCGAATCGTTTTGGAATGGTTCATACTTGCATATTTATTATTGAATGGATAAATAGGTTTTTATGTTGTTTACTAACAAACGCTCTTTCCCGGCCCCCAACAGTTGTTGTTGTTGTGCTGGTAAACTTTGCACAAGTAAAATCGATAACCCTGCCTTATGAGTTGAATAAATAGAGAAACAAAGCCATGGCTTTGAATGGAGAGAGATAAAAAAATGTAGCAGTAGCAATCGAATTTTCATAACAGCAATCTTTCACTTAGAACCGTTGCATAAAAGTACTCAGGTGGGTAGCAGCACAGGTTGCTCAAATGTTGCAGACTAGGTTACAAAATGTTGCAAGTGGATGATTTTCAGAATATTTATTGAAACAAAAGAGTGAGCAAACGATTTTTACAGTTTTAATTAGCAAAATTTACTGCTATGATATAAAAAACTCTTTTTCAAGAAAACCAGAGCAGGGTTCTTCAGCTTTAAGCATCTTTTTCTTTTCTATTGGCAAGATATTGCGAAGGGAGTATTCTGAATTCTTCTTTAAAAGCTTTTGTGAAGTTTTTCGGGTTATTGAAACCCACCTCGTATGCAATTTCGGCAATTGACATGCCGCTTTTTTCGAGCAACTGAGCTGCCCTTTTCAAACGAATGGAACGGATAAATTCAATGGGCGTTTTACCGGTAATCGAAAGAATTTTCCGGTACAATGTAACACGGTTCATAAACATGTCACGGCTGAAATCTTCAACTGAAAACTCAGGCTTGTCCATATTTTTCTCAACAAGTTCCAGCGCTTGTTTCAGGAATTTTTCATCAACTGATGTTATTGTTACTTCAGCCGGGTTAACCTCAATTTGCTTTTGAAATCTTTTCTGCAATAGTTCCTGCTGCGCCAGCAAATTCCTGATGCGTGAAGCCAGTATTTCAAAGGTGAATGGTTTGGTGATATAATCATTCACACCCACTTTTAATCCCTCCAATTGTTTCTCTTCGCTGCCCATAGCTGTAAGTAAAATGACAGGAATGTGGGCGGTGAGCGTTTCTGTTTTAATTCTCCTGGCCAGTTCCACTCCGTCCATCAATGGCATCATAATGTCGCTTACTACAAGGTCGGGGTTCAGGTGTTTAATTTTTTCCCAGCCTTCTTTTCCGTTAGTAGCCTCTTCAACCTTATACTGTGCTTTTAGATTGTCTTTTAAATAGAAGCGGATGTCTTCATTGTCTTCTACTACCAAAATTGTTTTTTTTCTGCTGATCCTTTGGCCTTCCTCTGGCATTGTCTGTTCAACATCTTCTACCTGAACTTGATTATTTGCAGTACGATCCGGAGTATGATGAATCTTCTTCGCCGGTAGTAAAACTGTAAAACAGGTACCCTGCTCAGGTTCACTTTTTACAGTAATGATACCGTTGTGCAACCTTACAAACTCTTTTGTAATGGCCAGGCCAATTCCTGTTCCCTGGTTCACCATGCTTTCCGGAACATCTGTTTGAAAGAATCGTTCAAATATTTTTTCCTCCATACCTGCAGGAATTCCAATACCGTTATCTTTTATTTCAATTGCCAGCGTTCCATCATCTTCATTACCGTCAGGAGGATTATACGTCATGTTAAGGCTCACCATCCCGTTATCATGTGTATATTTAAAAGCATTTGAAAGCAGGTTAAATAATATTTTTTCAATCTTATCCTTATCAAAATAAATTTCCAGACTCTCAACGTCCGAAGAGAATGATAACTGTATATTCTTTTTTTCGGCAATATCTAAAAACGAGTCGCAGATATCTCTGCTAAACCCGATAATATCACCAATGGCCGGATGCAATTTTATTTCCTGCACTTCCATTTTCCTGAAATCGAGCAATTGATTTACCAGGCTAAGCAACCGTTTTGCGTTGCGTTGCACAAGGTTCAATTGCTTTTTTTGTTCTTCGTCTGTTGTTTGCTTTATGATCTTGTCTAGTGGGGAAATAATGAGGCTTAAGGGTGTGCGGAATTCATGGCTAACATTAGTGAAAAATTTAGTTTTTAACTGATCAAGCGTATGTGCTCTTTCGGTCTCTCTACGTTGATGCTGCACTTCATAGCGCATATGAATTCTGTCAATGGTAATTCGCCTTGCAAGCCAGAATAATCCGGCAATGATTAAGGCATAAATGATATATGCAATATTGGTTCGCCAAAATGGTGGGTGAATGTTGATCTGCAAACTTTTTTCATCACTCCAAACGCCATCATGATTTAAAACCTTTACTTTAAGCGTATATTTTCCGGGATTGAGATTGGTAAAAGTTACTCTTCGCTGCGTACCATCGGCATACAACCAGTCTGAGTTAAACCCTTTCAGCATGTATGCGTATTTGTTGCCGGCATTGTGCCCAAAATCCAGAGAAGCAAATTCAATTGTGAATACATTTTCTTTGTACTTCAGGTCAATACTTTGCAGTTGCGATAAAGATTGCTTCAACAAAACCCGGTTATTGATCAATTCGCCCGGCTCAACATTGTTATTTAAAATCTGCAAACCCGTAAAAACAATTTTTGTGCGATAAGCCGTTTTTTGAATTTTATCGGGATTAATAATATTAAACCCGGAAGGCCCGCCGAAGATCAATTCGCCTGCCCGTGTTTTAAGTGCTGCGTTGTCGTTGAATTCACGGCTTTGCAGGTTGTTCGTTACATCATAAGTAATAACAGAAAATGCGATTCCGGTTTTATCTTGTTTTGGAATAGCATTACATAATCCGTTTGGTGTGGAAATCCAAAGTGTGTGATGTTTATCTTCCAGAATATTCAAAATAATATCACCTGGCAATCCATCTGCTGTAGTAAATGTTTGAAATCCTTTTGTTTGCTCATTAAACAAATTCAAACCTTCCCGTGTTCCTACCCAAATCCTTCCTTTGTTGTCTTCTAAAAGACAGATAACATTGTCATTGCTTAAGCTGCTTTTATCGCTGGTTTGCTGAAAAGAAAATGTCTCGGTTTTATTTTTTTTAAAAACTGTTAATCCGCCAGAGGTGCCTACCCATAAATTGCCCTCCTTATCCTGGAGGATAGAAGAAATGTAATTGGATGGTAAAGGATCCCGGGTTCCTTTATATTGGGTGTGTTCAAACCTGTTTGTCTTTTTGTCAAAACGATCTAACCCACCACCAAGTGTACCTATCCATAAATTGTTTTGCCTGTCTTCAAATATTTCCCAGATGTTATCACATGATAAACTTAACGAATCACTGTCGCTATGCCGGTAGTGTGTGAACTTCTTTCCATCGAAGCTGTTAAGGCCGCCGAAGTATGTTCCTATCCAGAGAACATCCTGATGATCTATCCACAAGCTTACAATTACGTTATTGCTAAGGCTGTTTTTATTGTTTGGATCGTGCAGGTATTGTTTGAATGTATTTTGCTTCCTGTCGAAAAAAATCAACCCTCCACCATTGGTGCCAATCCAGAGATTACCTGACTTGTCTTCAACAAACTTATTGACATCATCATAAGGAAGGCTCTTTACGTTCGATTCCTGGTGGCGATAAAGCGGAAATAATACAATGTTGCTGTTTAAATAATTTACCCCCTGTTTATAAGTTCCCAGCCAGATGATTCCGTTGTCATCCTTATACATTGTTCGTACGCTATTTTGACTAAGGCTCCGTGGGTTTTTGAGATCATTTACCAGGTAACTGGTGCTGAAGTTATTTTTTTTATTGATGAGGTTTACACCGCCATGGTCAGTAGCCACCCAGATCAACCCATTGTTATCCTGTACAATTTCGGTTACCAGATTTGTATTCAATTTTGACGGGAATGAATTTTCATTAAACTGCCTGACTGAATTAAACTTTGGCTGAAAAAGAAAAGCTCCGGTATTGACAGCCCACAGCCAAATATCCCCATCGGTGTCGATAAACAAATTATATAAATTGATCCCTTTATTCAGATATTGCAAAGTGGTACTGTTGAAAATGATCTTGTTTGATATAAGATCATACTGCTGTAAAAATCCATTCTCATATACAATCCATAATTTTTCGTCTTTCGCTTCTTTAATGGATGTGATTTTTTCCAGGTTTTGATTGCTGAAATTCTGTCTGAAAGGTTTTGATTTCTTATCTGTGCTTGAATACAGGAATATGTCCTGATTATTATACAAAAACCAATACCGGCCATTGTTTCCTTTTACAACTTTGCTGATTCCGCCGGATGGAAGACCAAGAGATTGCAAATACTTATTATAATCAGGATCGAATTTTTCAGTATAGGAATTATAAATACAAGTCCCTCCCCCAGTTAATACCCAAATCTTTCCATCGGGAAGCTCATAGAGTGATTCAACACTGTTATCGGGCAGCGATGAACTGTCATTATAGGTTTTACGAAATACCCTGCAGGAATAACCATCATAACGATTGAGTCCCGACATGGTACCAAACCATAAGAACCCATCCTGATCTTTTAGTATAGCAGTAACCTGGTTATGCGAAAGACCAGTATAAGTATCGAGTTTATAAAAATTATATTGCTCACTTTGAGCAAAAACTGAAAGCGATTGTAAGAATACAATTATCGAAATAATAAAACGCATCACGTCAAGTTTAACCCCCGGCAATTTTTACAGCACAGTTTAATATCCCATTCAATTTCTATCTGAAATAGAGCATCAAGGTAACAAAATGGCCTGTATTACTGAATTTTCAATGTCATCTAATTACAACAGAACGCAATAACTTTCTATAATAAATTTATCATCACCCAATCTATTTGATTTTATTCACTCAAATAGCTTTTGCCGTTGAAACATCCTGATTTTAAAATCCTTAACGCATAGCTTGTTATAAGCAACTTTTTTTTAAAAAAAACTATTTATGTGTCATTTTGAAAACGTACGCTGGTAGATTGCTGTTCTTTTGAGGTAGAGTTATTGAGAGCCCTTGCTCAGTATATTCAAATGACAATGGCTCATTCATTCCCAACAGTTCAATTCTTTGAATGCCGGGAATATGATATGAACTATTGCTGGCTAAACTTTTTATAAGCAGCTTCCCATTTTCCGGCCATCCCATTGCAGTGGCATAAAGCTGGTTTTCTTTAACATTAAAACGAATATCTTCATGCGTAAATGGTTTTGTTTTGCCTTCATTAAATCCTGGTCCGTCGAGCTTTGCCGAAGTTTGTTGTGCAGGCCCTTCTCCAAATATTTTCCATGGTCTTGTACCATAAATACTTTCACTATTTACTTTCATCCACACACCAATTTCTTCAACAATCTTTCTTTCTTTTTCATCTATACTGCCATCACCCCGAACCGGAATGTTCAACATCAAGTTACCGTTCTTGCTAACAATGTCAACCAAAGTTTGAATAACAGTTGCCGCTGTTTTGTAACCATTACGTTCATACAATCCCCGATCATAATGCCAACCACCAATGCAGGTATCGGTTTGCCATGGCAATGGTTGAATGTCGTTGGCTTGTCCACGCTCAATATCCCATACCATAGCCTTGCGTTGATTTTCATCTAAAATTTTTCCATTGATCACTGCACGAAGTTCTCCGTGTTCTTTAATGCTTTTATTATACACGTGAGCAGCAATGCGTAAGCCTACATCACTAACAGGCCATAATGGTAATTGCGAATCATCAAAATAAACCACATCAGGATCGTATTTGTTTATCAGATCTATTGTACGATTGTAAAACTTATTGCAATAATCTTTTGTTGGTGTAGTTATGACACCTTTCTTCCACTCCCAGTCATAACCCTTACTTAATTCATGATTTTGTGCATACAGTTCCTGTGGATCAAGACCTTCCCACCATTTTCCTTTTCCATCAGCTTTGGTGAGTTTGCCATCATAAGACACACCAGCCAGTTCTCCCTTCTTGTCAGCAAGCTGAGCGTACTCATACCACATCCATGCATGAGATGCATGAATACTTACACCAAAAGGAAGCCCATTATTTTTTGCTGCCTTCGCCCAACCCGCAATCAGATCTTTTTTAGGACCAATCTTGGTAGAGTTCCAATGCTTTTGGTATTTGCTGTTGTATAAATCAAAATTATCGTGGTGGTTAGCCATTGCCATGAAATATTTTGCACCAGCATTTTTATACAAGCTCACTAATTCTTCCGGATCCCATTTGTCAGCTTTCCATTCATTGATCACATCTTTAAATCCAAACTTTGAAGGATGACCATATTTCTGTAGATGAATTTTATATTGCCATGATCCTTCTTCGTACATATTTCTTGCATACCAATCACCGGCTTCGGGCTGGCACTGTGGCCCCCAATGTGCCCACATGCCAAACTTTGCATCACGAAACCATTCAGGTGTTTTATATTGCTGCAAGGATTCCCATGTTGGTTTGAATGGTCCTTTTGCAATTGCTTCACTTAAATACTCTGCTTGCAAAAAATCATTGCCCAATGCACTGGATAACCACATTGAAGGTAATGCTGCTGCCATCCCTTTAATTAATGTTCTGCGTTTCATTTTGTAAGTTGTTTAATTACTTATTAATAATATTAATGAGGCAATTACAATTGAAAAATTTTATCCATCAAAATCCACTTCTCGCCTTTTTTTGCCCATGACAATGGTTGTTGAAATTTCCACATTAATTGCTCCCATTCCTGCACCTTGGGGCTACCATTATCCATAGCTGCTTTGCGTTCGAAACTGAAATCATCATATGTTTCCATGATCATGAACAACCTGTTTCCCGTTCGGTAAATTTCCATGTTACTGATACCTGAATCAGTAATACTTTTCATGATCGCCGGCCATACGTTTTCTCTTTTGTGCCAGTTTTCATATTCGGCAATCAAATCCGGATTATCTATTAAGTCAACAGCCAAACAGTATCTTTTCATTTTATATGGTTTAATCATTTAATTGTCTTTGTTATTTTGAACTTCCAGGACAGCAACAAACCCTCCTCTTGGAAGACATTCAATTTTCACATTGTCCCCTTTTTTAATTTTTATCGTTTCAGAAGAAAAAGATTTATTATCCTTCCCGTCTTTGATAAGTTGAAAATTATAATTCCGTTTATCAAGAAAATCGAACTTTACTATTAAGGTCTGTGTTTGATCCTGCCCGTTCAATCCGCCGATATACCATTTGCTTCCTTTCCTGCGGGCAATAATGACCTTTTCTCCCGGATAACCATCGATTAGTTTTGTATCATCCCAGCTAACCGGCACCTGTTTTAAAAATTCTTTTGGTTCTGTTGGTAACAAGTGAAATGCTGAAGGTCTGTCGGCGAAGTGCTGAAGCCCCGATTCAAAGACAACAGACAAGGCCAGCTCATGAGCATAAGATGTAATATGCGGATGTTGTGAATTTGAAAAAGTAACCGGCGTGTAATCCATAGAACCAATCACATTGCGTGTAAAGGGAAGCGTAGCATTATGAGCCGCTGCTTTATCTGTCAATACCTGTGTATTGTTGTACCATTCTGCACCGTACACCGCCTCTGTTGTCATCAGGTTGGGATAGGTACGTGCCCACCCCCTGGGAATTGTGGCTCCATGAAAATTCACCAACAGATGATATTTTGCCGCATCTTTCAAAATATCAATGTAATAGTTCATCATATCTTGCTGATCACCTGCAAAAAAGTCCACCTTGATTCCGAATACCCCAATTTTATTGAGCCACGAAAATTCTTTAACACGTTTTTCTGCTGTCTGTAAGCGATCGTTCGGTGTGGGATCGAGCCAGGCTGTACCGGAATTATACCACATCAAAGGTTTAATGCCTTTGCTTTTTGCGTAGTTAACGGCATCCAAAATATTGCCACCGTTTCCCATTACATCCCATTCCCAATCAATGAGTACATATGGCCAGTTCATTTCTGATGCGAGCTGCACATACTCAACAACTTTTTTATAATCCTTCGAACCATGATTGTTTGCCCAATAGACCCATGATACTGCACCCGGCTTTATCCAATCAGTTTCTTTTAATTGGTTTGGCTGGCTCACATCTGTGATCAGAGTTGATTCAACAATAGCTGACAATTTCCCAACCATGAGTGTATGCCACTGCGAAGTCCATGGCAATATTGCAGTAACTCCGGTTTCATTTGTATTGTTACCTAACGAAGGATATTTTACATGATATGCATTGGCATTTTTGAGGTTAGATAATTTTGCTGCACAATTGTTTTCAGAAACATCGGCTTCGGAAATTAATGCATAAACAGGTTCGTTCTTAATTTTAAATAACGCAGGAAACCCCCACTCCTGTTCTTTGTTTATGCTCAAACCATTTTTACTAAGCGGAAAAAAATCTTCATACGCAACAGAATAAGGCTGCATCCAACGGTGTGTGCTCTCTGGCAAATTATAAGTTGTGGCTTCACTAATGATACTTACAGCTGAATCGGACCGGTTGGGGAAAATATACCGGAATGTAATACCATCATTATAAACTCTGAAAACAATATCTAAAGATTGATCGTTTGCATTTTTGTAACTAAAGGTTTTTTCCCTGCCAAAATTCTCACATAGGTTACGTTTACCGCAAATCATTTTATATTGATCGTGCACTTGAGTTATTTTAGACTCTCCCACCAACCTTAGATTATCGGTAAATGATTGATCTTTCCGGGAAATTCCTAAAACGGAATTTTTCATTACTTCTACATATGCCGAACCTTTTTTATACAGTACTTTAAAATATACCGTGTAACCAGGTTTGTTCACTGATGACTTTAGCGCACTAACCACGATCTTAATATTCTTATCCGGAGATAAAATCTCTTTTGCGAAAGCAGCCAGTGAGGTTGACAAGCAAAAAAGAAAAAGGATTAACAGCTTCATTTGTTACTTTATTTGTTTTTAAAACACCTCTGCAATTATTTATTAGTTTATTTCATTGGCCTCAACAATGGTATTTGCATTGTTTCAGTGTGTTCACTTTTTTTATTGATGAAACCTTATTAGCTCATTTCCACCATTGCTTTTATGACAGCTTTAGCCGGGTTAAGCCATCCTTCAAATTCCTCTTTCACTTGTTCAAATACTACACGATGTGTGATATATGTAGTTGGATCTACTTCTTTCCGTTTCATACAGGAAATGACATGTTCAAAATCTTCCCGTGTGGCATTCCTGCTGCTCATTAGCGTTGCTTCCCGTTTATGAAATTCAGGATGACTAAAAGAAATTTTTCCTTTCTGCAATCCAATTAAAACAAATCGTGCGCCATGTGCCATATATTGAAACGCAGTATTAATAGCGTTTAAATTTCCAGTGGCGTCAATAACAACTGTTGGCATATCGCCCATGGTAATTTTCATTAACTGCTCCGCAACATCTGCCTCCAGCGCATTGATCGTGTGCTCAACATGTAATTTCTCTTTGCAAAACTTCAACCGGTTGTTATTGATATCGAGAACAATAACTTTTCCTCCTGCTATGCGTGCAAACTCAATTGTTCCCAATCCTATTGGCCCTGCACCTATGATCAAAACAAATTCATTTTTTGTTACTCCCGCTCTCCTCACTCCATGTGCTCCAATGGCCAACGGTTCCACAAGCGCCAGTTCGTCGAAGCTTAATCCTTCACCATGAATTAAAGAATAAGAAGGAACCGAAAGATATTCAACCATGCCTCCATGCTGATGAACACCACACACTTTAATATTCACACAAGCATTTTGTTTTCCATTTCGGCATGCAATGCATTTTCCACAATAGAAATAAGGAATAAATGTGACCGCTTCACCAATTTCAAAACCAGGAGCATCATCAACTGCAATCAATTCGCCTGAAATCTCGTGTCCTAAAATACGTGGGTATTCAAAATAAGGTTGCGTTCCTTCAAACGCATGCAGATCGGTTCCGCAAATTCCAATTCGTTTGATCTTTATTATGGCTTCCCCTGATTTTAATTCAGGCCGTTCGCCGACTGCATAGTCAAACTCCCCGGGGGTTGTACAAACTAATGTTTTCATTTTTGTTCTATTTATTCACTTCTGAATTGATTGTTGAAGCCAGGAAATAAAATCCACTTCAATTAAGTTTTTGTTCTTTAATTCTTTCCAAAATTCCACTGGAATATGTGCGTCCACCATTTTCAGATTTGATTTGACACGATTTGCATGAGTGGTATTTAATGCGATACTTTTTACTCCGGGAACATTATACGCAAACTGAACACAGGCCTCCGCAGGCTTTACATTGAATTGTTGGCATGTGTAAAAAAAATCTTCTCTCCATTTCAGCAATGCATTATATGCAACAATACCCCGTTTTATCAATTGGTAATCGAAATAGTTGCTGCCAACCAAAAAGCCTGAATGAAACACAGCGGAATTAATAACATAAACACCCTTGCTATTCATCTCCTCGATGAAATCCAAAAGTTCTTTAGGGTGTCTTTTAATGGTCATGCTGTTGGCAATCATGATCCAATCTAATTCAACATCTCCCGCAATTCGTCTTATTATTTTCCAGTCTTTTGCACCTACACCAACAGACTGAACTTTTCCTTCTTTCTTCAGATCATACAATGCTTCGTATGCATCGAGAATATCCCCATATAATTTTTCGGATTGAGGATAGCCTTTTGCTGCCGCCATATATTCATCAGGATCATGCACCGAAACCATTTGAGGAATATATCCATTCAGCAGTTCATTGCCTTGTTCGAAACATTCTATGATGCCGTCGTAACTGATCTTTTGTATACAGTCATGTTTCAAATCTTTCCACACACCTGGTTCAAACGTAGGTTCGGGTGTCTTTAATTCTGTACGTAGCCATCCAAGCTTATTACTTATGATAACATCTTCCGTACGAATATTTAACTGCTTTAATAATTTACCAAGTGTTTCAAGAGCAAGCCCGGCGCCATACTTGCCAGCAGAATCAAAAACGACTTTTCCGTTAGAAAGTCGGATACATTCTTTAATAATATCCAGCTTCTCCTCCTCCGTGAGTACAACAAATAAATTTCCAAGCCCACTTGTTCCAAAAATTACTGGCGGCAGAACAGGAGTAGCTGTATCGTCTTTTTTTGTATGCTCTTTTATGACCATCCTATTAAATTTATAGATCGACTTTATTATGTTGAATAATCGGGAACAGGCCCAGGTTGTTTGAAAAGCGCTCTAAAAAAAATAAAGAGGTAACTAAAATGAACGCAAAGCCTGTTTTAGAAGCTGCTACTGTTGTTGCGCTTTGAGGAAGTGCTGTATTCATAACTATGGCAAGTGTATGATGTATGATCTGAATATCTCAATAACAAATCTATTCCCTATCTTTCATCCGATCATTCCATGAATAAGACTTTGTTTTATACAAATCCGACTTTTTTCAAGTTTTAAATAACTTGCTGATGAGCAAAAGACTACTGAGACATAATTTTTCACTGCTGCATGTGAACTATGTTAAGCTGAATGAACAGTGGAACTATGCCAATGTGATCAGTCCCTATTTTCGGATTTATTATATTGATGATGGAGAAGGATTTATTTCAAGCAGACAGGAAAAGCTTAAACTGGAAAAAGGCTATTTATACATTATCCCAAGCTTTACGTCTTGCCATTTACGCTGTAACGATTATTTAAGCCAGTACTTTCTTCATTTTTTTGAAGAGTCTGCAGAGGGTATTTCAATTTTTGAGTACAACAGAAAAATTATTAAATCACCTGCAAGTAAAACAGACATTATAAACTTCAAAAGGTTGCTGGAAATAAATCCAGGCAGAGGTATTAACCGTTCCGACAACCCAAAAGATTATGAAAAAAATGCGTATTACAAAAGCTACCAGGATCTTAACAACAACGTCAGCGATTCAATTTACTATGAAACACAAGGGATCATGCTGCAGCTTATTTCCCGTTTCTTAAGTTCTGACCATTTTAAGTCCAGCAATTCTAATCCGATACCATCAAAGATCCTTGATGCAATGAGGCATATACAGTTAAACCTGAAAAAGAATATAACTGTAGCTGACCTGGCTAAAAGAGCAAATCTGCAGCACGATTATTTTTCAAGATTATTTTTACAATCTACAGGCGAAAGACCGTTGAATTATATACATGAGAAGCGAATTGAACGGGCTCAATATTTAATTGCAACTACAAGTTTATCCTTTAATGAAATAGCTGCAGAAACCGGATTTGAAAATGTCCCTTATTTTGCAAAAATTTTTAAAAAAGTTACCAGTCTTACGCCGGGTGAATACAAAAAACAAAACGAGTTGATGTATAAAGTACGCTAAAACTTGTTGATTTGACCGTAAGATTTCCTCCGATTTTTTAATCAAACGTTGCTTTACCATTTAATAATAATGTGTTTCGATTTTTTTACAACGCAATATCATTGAATATTTTTTCAACAGGTGAAATGACCATTGTGCAAATGTGTTAACCGATGCCGGCAGAAAAAAGAAAGAATAATTCCATAAAAAAATTGCGGATCATCATATCTGACTTGTTTAAACAGAATTCAATTTAGTTCAATGCCAGGAATCAGCCGACTAATAATAAATCGGTATATTTTATTCTGATCTCAAAATAACTATAGCCGATGGAATCGTTACGCACTTCGCAGTAATTTTTTTTATTTGAATTAAGATACACAATTTTATTACTTCTGTCGGATCATTTATCGTAATCTATAATTTCCCGCTATATTCCATAATAAAACCAAAGTAATAGGCTTTATTACCAGCGTTGGTATACTTGTCCATTGTTTTCGCCCCCCATGTATCATCGCCGCCAACTCCGTGAATATTCAAATCAATATTCAGGTTAATAAAATCACGTTTGGGAAGCTGGTAGTCATGCGTTGCGTTTTCCAAATCATCTTCTGTATAAGGCCATGCTCTGAAATTGAGGGGCTGCAAACCTGTTATTTTAATGTTGTTATTGTTTTGGGTACTTAAAGAAACCCAACGAACATCGCAACGGTTAGAATTGTCTTGCGGTGCCGGATATGCTGTAATGAAATTAGTTAATGAAGAATTGTATAATCCTATTAAAGAAGCAGTTTTCCTGTCGGGGTAATTTTCGTATGGGCCACGACCATACCAATCAATTCTGCTATAACTTTCCGGAATACGAACTCTCATGCCAAATTTAGGAATCAGCGGAATGGTATCGCTCAACGGTTTGTATGTCGCTTCAATCTGTAGTTTTCCTTCACCGTTCAATTGGTAACTCAGCGTATAGTTGGCACCGATAGTTGGTAAATTCATATCAAACTTAACAGTTACCAAATTGCCTTGCCTTGATACATTAACATTTTTAACCACCGCATTTTCTGCTGCTTTTTTCCATTTACCTAACTCTTTCACGAAGCCACTTTGTTTTTGATTATCGTTTGCTGTTTTCCAGAAATAAGGTTCAAGTTTCCCTTTCAACAATTCCTGTTCATTAACTTTCCAACTTACTAATGAACCATTTTTTCTGTCTAGTGTAAAAGACATTTTTTCTGTCTTTAATTCTATTTGTGATAATGATTCAGTAACTACTACTTGTTTTTCTACCGTCAACAGCTTTGCCCACATATATGGTTTAATAAGGAATTGCTCACGTGCAATACAAAAACCTTCTTCAGCCCACAGCGTTGCAGTCTTTAGTTTTGCATAAGTATTCAGAAAAATTTCTGAGGAAGCAGTGTCTGTTGTTTGCAATGAAGGAACCGTGATGTTTGAAGACATGCCTGGCAAAATGTTGCCGCAATGCACCGTTCCCTTTTGTAACGATTTGCCATTCGATGTGTATTCATATTCAAAATCGAAATTGCCAAGCGGAAGAAAATCAAAATGATTTGTAACCTTGATTGTGTTCTTATCTTTCAACAGTTGAAATATAACCGGCTGGTAAACTTTCTGCACTTCGTAGTAGTGAGGATATGGTTTTCTATTGGCTGAAACCAATCCTCTCACACAAAAATTCCCTTCGTTTGGTTGATCGCCAAAATCACCGCCGTAAGACAAAAACTCATCATCTTTCAACTCATAATCATCCGGATGTCCGGTAAGTTTCAAAGGGGAGCCATCCCTCTTTTTTGCAAGCCCCCCGTCTGCCCATTCCCAAATAGCAGCGCCAGTAAGACTTGAATCGGCATAAATTACATCCCAGTATTCCTGCAGGTTTCCACCGGAGTTACCCATTACATGTGCGTATTCACGCATAAATACCGGCTTGTTTTTTATTTTTTCGCCTAAGTTTTTCAGATCATCAGGATGCAGGTATCCTTCATCATAAATTCCTGCAACATCACGGTGTGAATCAGAATAAATTACCCGGCTTGTGTCCAGTTTTTTTATGGCCTCAGCCATAGCTATTAAATTCTGTCCTTTGCCTCCTTCATTTCCTAAAGACCAGAAAATAACACAGGGATGATTTTTATCCCGTTGTACCAATGAAACAGCTCTTTCCATATGCGATTTTTTCCATATCGGGTCATCGCCCATCTCTTTATTGCCAATTCCAAAACCATGCGATTCCTGGTTTGCTTCGTCCATTACATAAAAACCATACTTGTCACAAAGCTCATAAAACAATGGTTCATCGGGATAATGACTGGTGCGTATCATATTGATATTTGCCTGCTTCATCAGTTCCAGATCACGAATCATTGTATTGCGGCTCACATGCCTTCCGGTACGTGGGTGTTGTTCGTGGCGGTTCACTCCTTTGAGTTTAACAGCTTTGCCATTGATATAAAATACATCTTCTCTTACTTCAATTTTACGAACACCGAAATAACATTCGGCTTTGTCAACAATCTCGTTCTTATTGTTTTTTAGTTTCAGAATAAAATGATATAACTCCGGTGTTTCGGCACTCCAAAGCCTGGGATGTTTTATCAACGATTTTAATTGGATTGACGCCTGATTTAATTTTTGGAGCACGGGTATTTTTCTGATAAATGAAAGATCAACCCGATCACCTTGTGATGTGAAACCTGATACTTCTCCATCCACGTACAATCCTGAAACGTTTTGAACGGAACGGTTATCAATACTAATGTCAATGGAAATGTCAGCGTTGGTAAAGGAATTATCCGGAACAGCGTTCACAAAAAAATCACTGATAAAAGTTTTTGGCCGTGCAATTAAATCTACGTCTCTGAAAATGCCACTCAATCGCCAGATATCCTGGTCTTCCAGGTAGCTGCCATCGCACCAACGATAAACTTCAACTGCAAGTTTGTTTTCACCTTTACGAATGTATTTTGTTATATCAAACTCGGCAGGCGACATGGAGTTTTCGCTGTACCCAACTTTTTGTCCGTTCACCCATACATACATTGCCGATAGTACACCGCCAAAGTTTATGAATACTTGTTTATTGTTCCAGTTTTCAGGAATGGTAAAGGTTGTGCAATAACTGCCAACAGGATTTCGCTCAAGAAAGCTTGTAAAATGTTTTTCCGGTTCGCTTGTAACTTTTGGAGGATCTTTTTTGAATGGATAAGTAACGTTGGTATAAATGGGTGTTCCAAATCCCTGCATTTCCCAGTTTCCAGGAACCAGGATGTGCGTCCAATTTTCTGTTGAATATTTCTCCGTATAAAAATCTACCGTTCTTGACTGCGGATCGGGTGACCATTTAAACTTCCACATACCGTTAAGTGACCGAACAGCGGGATTATTTGCTTTCTGTTCATACAAAAAAGTATAAGCATGCGGCTTTTCTTTGTTTATGCCATTAACATCAGGATTTTCCCAATCAGGAATATTTTGTGCGAAAAGAAAATTTATTGAGGAAAAGATGATTCCAAAAAAGAGTTTTCTTATCATATCACTTGATTTATTTGTTTTGTTTTTTTTAGAATGGTTTCAAATCCTTGAGATTTTCTGAATCACTCTTTCATTTAAGTTCCGCCCAACCCTGCTTATTTCAATGGGATTAAAAAAAGTGCGTAAGCTTACTAAACCCTATTTATTTGGCTATTCCTATTTTTAATTGTCTGCCCGAAGGTTGATATCGCAAAAAATAAAATTGTTACAAATAAAAAGGTTCGCTTCATACTTTTCTATCTGAATTGAATTCCGTCAATTTATTAATTCCTGAATAAGCCGTTTAATGTAGTCTCACTAAGTATATGACCTTTCAGTGCCTCCAGCAGATCAGCTTTGGTCATCCCATCTTTTGATGTTAAGGTTTCATCCAAAGCAAATAATTTGAAATTATACTGATGCGTTCCATACGGGGGACAAGGACCATTGTATCCCTTTTTATTCCAACTATTCAAACCCTCTGTCGCTTTGATTTTTTGGACGCTTAATTTCTCTTCAAGACTAGTTACTGTGCCTGGTATATTATAAATTACCCAATGTACCCAGGTACCCATTGGTGCGTCCGGATCATCCATAATTATTGCAAAGCTTTTCGTTTTTTGAGGAATTCCCATCCAACTAAGTGGTGGTGATATATTTAAGCTATCGCATGTATATTTAGCAGGGATAGGCTTCCCGTCTTCGAAAGCTGAGCTGATCAGTTTAAAAGTGCTTGCAGTTTGCGACTTTGACACACTTGAAACAAACATTAAGATCATTAAAAAAAAGTGTGTCTTGACAGCATTTTGAGTATTCATATCTTTTAAGTTAGACAGTTAATTTATTTAGTGTGTTCCTAAATTCAAGAGCGTTCTATGCAATGCTTCTTATCAAACCTACTCCATGCGTCATCAAACTAATCCCTTGAAGGAATAAACGTAAATCTCCTTTTCAACTGTAGAAATGGCTTTTCAAAAAATCTATACGACAACAATGATATAATTACAGTAGCAAGGAAGGCGATAATAAAGCCAATATTGTTTTTCCATTCATACAAACCAATCATTGTACTAAAAGATGCCAGTTCCTCTTTAAATATTTGATATACCAGCCAAAACATGGTGATATGAAAAATGTACATGCCATAAGATATACGACCGAGGTACACCAATGCAGGTGGCATATATTTTGACGAAGCTCCATACAACGACAGAAAAAACAGTACAACTCCGGCAAGTATCAAAAACCAACCAGCAATAGCTTGTGAAATAGTTGAGAGGTGTGGAGCATCTGCATGAATTCCACAAACAATTGAGGCTAACAACCAACATACCAGTCCTGCAAAAAACATTGCAATTCTTGGAACTACATGCCATTTTGGTTGCCATCCCTTTAAATAAACGGAGAGAAGAATTCCTGCTGCAAAAAATTGAAATTGCACAAAGCTGTTTGTCCATTCGCCGCTAAATCCTTTTGTGGGCTTTTGAGCATAGTAAATAATAGTGGCGTAAGCTGCCAGGAGTGCCAGAAATGAAAAAATTTTTAACCCTCTTTTGCCTGCATAAAATACAACTAACGGAAGTAAAATGTAAAGTTGTTCTTCAACAGAAATGCTCCAAAGCGGATTAATAGGATAAGACGAAAGCCATTGATTAAAACTAATATACCAGTTGCCGGAAAATAAACTAAATGCAAGTTGTGTTCCGGGTGTAATATGCCCGAATTTGTCTGAAAACTGTGTAACTAATACCATCCCAAAAAAGAAAGTAAAATACAATGGCCAAATGCGAAGAATGCGTCTTATGTAAAAAGATCTGATATTGATTTTCCCAAATTGCTCATGTTCCTTAGTAAGTAATTCTGTTATTAAAAATGCACTTAGAAAAAAGAAGAGTGGAACTCCATAAACTCCAACCAAACTGATATGATGTCCCCAATAATATTGTGAAGGGTCAATTGGTGCAAGGTCCATTCGATGTGTAAAAAACACAAATAGAAATGCACAAAAGCGAAGCAAGTCTAGTTCAGGTTTGTAATATCTTATTGGGGGCATAAGGCCGTTTTGTTATGGGGTGCAATTTTTATTATGGAAGCGGTTTTGTTTTCATGTAATTTGCTAACTGCACAAATTAAAACGGAAGATTACTCTATTATAAACCGGTAAATATTATTTGAAGTTTATTACCACTTTGTTTTGATTGTAGTTGATCGTTTTATCATACTTATTAGATAAACGATCGCCATTACCTTTATTAGAATCTACTATAACAATATTAAACACCCGGTTCTTCAACATGCCGGGAAAGCTACCCTTCTGTTTATCTATTGTAAGTGTTTTTTTAGCATCGTTCCAATGAAATTGAATGGTTGAATACATTCCTTTTTCATAATTGTAATTATCATTTTCATCTTCATACAATGTAAAGTTGCCATCAGTGCCTTTGTAAATCCTTATTTCCAGGCTGTCCCATTTCTTTTCAGTTGCAAACTGGACATTAGATCCCAGAGGTACTATTGACCCTGCTTTTACATACAATGGCAAAATATCCAGTGGTACTTTTTTTAAAACAGTCTGTCCGCCTGTAAATTTTTCTCCGGTCCAGAAGTCGTACCAGTCTGTTCCTTTTGGCAGGTACACTTCTTTTTCTCTAATGGTACTATAGTCAACCACTTTTACCGAGTCATTATTACGCCGTTCTGTTTTCCAATACATTGGTTGGGTAACCGGGCATACCAGGAAGGACTTCCCAAAAAGATATTCATCATTTATGTCAAGCGCCTTTTTATCCTTAGAGAAATCCATCATCAGTGCTCTCATCATACTGGATTGGCTGGATGTAACCAGCCAGGAGTTTGAGTAGATATAAGGAAGGAGCAGATAGCGAAGATTAATATACTTTTCTATTGCATCATAAGTAGGATTTCCTTTTGCACCAAACTGGTAAATTTCACGGGGATACCCTTCGCCATGAGAACGCATCATTGGACAAAAAGTGCCGAACTGTATCCAACGAGCATGCATTTCTCTGTAATCAGGGTCTTGAAGTGGGCTTTTATAATCCCATAAAAAAAATCCGCCAATATCACTATTCCAATAAGGTATGCCTGAAAGCGAAAAATTAAGTCCGCACGATATTTGGTTTTTAAAATTTTTCCAGGATGCTTTTGTATCACCCGACCAGGTATTGGCACCATAACGCTGTTGACCGGCAAATGCAGAGCGGGTAAGAATAAAAACTCTTTTTTGTGAAGATACTTGGCGCTGATGTTGGTACACCCCGCCTACAGACATTAATGGATAAGCGTTGCGAACCTTACGAAACGAGCCTAAATAGGTTTTCTCATCATAGTCTTCTTTTTTTTCATCTAAATGGTCAGGCTCGGATGAGTCCATCCACCAACCATCCATGCCCAACTTAAAAATGCCCTCATTCAGGTATTTCCAATAAAGGTCACGGGCGGCAGGATTAAATGCATCATACACTTTAACACCGGAGGGATAATCCATTTTGGGCGGAAATGTTTCCACACCAGATGAAGGCCATGTGCGAAAATTGAACAATGCATTCATTTTGTTGAGTTCTTTATATTGCTTTGTCATTGGCCCAAAAGAACTCCATATAGAAATAATTGCATGAGCATTGTGAGCATGCACATCATCTACCATTTTCTGTGGATCAGGAAAACCGGGGTTTAAAAATTCCATTGCATTCCACAAATAATTATTCCCCCAATATTGCCAGTCCTGAATGATCCCATCAAGTGGAACTTTCAAATCCCGATATTTTTTTACTACATCCACCAGCTCTTCCTGGCTTTTGTATCGTTCCCGGCTTTGCCAGAAACCATAGGTCCATAAAGGAAACATGGGTGCCTGCCCGGTGAGGTTACGCATACAGCCAATAACAGCATCTGCATTGCCTCCATACATAAAATAATAATCCACTCCTTCAGCCACGTCCGATTTAAAGACGGTGCTATCCTGGTTGTCTTCAAAAAGTGTTGGAGAATAATTATCCCAAAACAAACCATAACCCTTTACTGATTGGAAGAAAGGAATGTAATCATCCAGGTTTCCCTGCACCATTCTTAGTTTCACATTTCGTTTACTCATTTTGCCATCATGTTGCTGGCCTAACCCATAAATAGCTTCTGCTTTTTCCAATTCAAACGACTGTGAAACAGAATAGGATTTTTCACCAGCATCAATTATTTCTTTGAACGAAGTGCCACCGGATTTTTCTTTGAGAAGTTGTACTGACGACCCTGATAAATAATTAATCTCACCTGTTTTAAGGTTTATCTTAATATTTATCGCTTTACTTTTCAGCAACAGTTCATGTTTGTTTTTCTTTGTGGTAAATAAAACCCTTTCCGGAAATTTTATCACAGCAAGGCTTTGTTTTTCAAACTTAGCTCCTGTTGGATATTTTGTAATTCTTACTATTGATGGCGCATAGAACTGAACTTCTATGTTAACACCATTAATTGCTGTATTAATACCAGTTTCAGTAATGTTGTAATCCTGTGCATTAGCAGTACTGATTGTAATCAGCAAATGAAAGATTCCCAAGTATGCAATTCTCTTCATTTTTTGAGATTGTTCTTTTTGTTATATGCAACAATATTTTAATTATATTTTTATACCAGGCTGCTTGTTTATTCGGTTAAATTCTAACCAAACATTTTTCAAATGATGCGTTTTTGCAGTATCGTTAAACTCTCATATCCCCGTAATCATTTCCTTTCACGCTCATTCAAGCACCATTACAAAACCACCATTTCCATTTAATGTAATATTCACTTTCTTATTTTTGAGTGTGTTCATTTCAGTTTTTGAGAACAGCATTCCCTTTTCACCATCTGTGAAAAGAGTTACTTTGCTTTTCTTAAATGCAGTAAGGTCAACACTTAGTTTCTTCTCGTCTGTTGTTCCATTTATGCCTGCTATGTACCATTTGTTACCGCTACGCCTGGCAATCACAGCATACTTTCCTGGAAATCCTTCTAAAAATTTTACATCATCCCAATAATCAGGAATTGTTTTCAAAAAGAGTTTTACATCTTTTGGAACATTCCCCATCCCTTCCGGTGCCTGGGCATAATGTTGTATGCCTGATAAGAATAGAACTGAAAGTGCAAGTTCAAATGCAGGAGTTGTTCTCCTTATACAATTAGATGATGTAAGCCCCGTAAGATTCATCGGTGTAAAATCCATTGGATCGAATGCGTTTCTCGTAAACGGCAACATAGCGCAATGGTTGGCCTGCTTATCTGCTGCACTCTGATCAAATGTTACCATCTCCATTCCATAAATTGCTTCGGTTGTCATAAGATGAGGATATGTTTTTTGCCATCCTCTTGGTAATGTTGCGCCGTGAAAGTTTACAAGCAGCTTATATTTTGCGGCATCATTCAAAATGTCAATGTAGTATTCAATCATACTTTGTCCATCGCCACCAAAGAAATCAATCTTTACACCTTTAATACCCATTGCCTGAATACGACTGAATTCTTTTTCCCTTCCTTCTTTCGTCAGCAACTTATCTTTTGGAGTATAGGTTACCGTATTCCAATCGCCTGCTGAATTATACCATAATAGCAATGCAACATTTTTCTTAGCAGCGTAGTCACTCAGAATTTTTATGCTGTCATATCCAATCTTAGCATCCCAGGCAGCATCTACCAGGCAATATTGCCAATGCATATCAGCAGCATAGTCAATGTATTTTTTTTGTTCACTGAAAATGATATTGTCATCTTTGCTGTTTATCCAACTCCAGGATGCTTTGCCTGGTTTAATAAATGAATGATCTATCGCAATAGCTTTTGGTGCCAGATCTGTACCCAATGTTGATTCTGCAATTGTTTTCAAACTGCCTATTGTTATAATGCGCCACGGTGTAAGCCATGGCTTGTTGTTTTGTGGCAAATAACCGCCACCTGTAAACACTTCCCTGGGATCGGCAAAGCCAATTGAATAAACAGACGAAGCAGAGTCGTTAATTAATCTTGTACCACAGTAAGCACCATCAAGTGCTGCTTCTGTAATCAGCACCCAAGTATTATTTGTTTTAAATAAAGCCGGATACACCCAACCTGATTTTAACGGCGACACTGTGCCAACAACAATATCCTGCAAGTAATGTTCTTCATAAGATGGATGAACTTTTTGCCAACCTGTTTTTGCTTCACTCATTGGTTGCAGCCAGGCTTTAGCATTTTTATCAAATGTAAAAGAGGAATGTTCTCCAATAATTGTCTCCTTATTTTTTATCCAGGGAAAAGAATACCGGAAAGCAACACCATCGTTTGACAACCGGAAAATGATTTCCATTTTTTTCTTTTCTTCATTAGTAAAAGACAGTACCAGTTGATTGGCCTGGTAAACAATGTTGCTTTTTTTTGCATTCTTCGTTTGATAACTATCTGTTATACGCACCGGTTTTGATGTCGTCAATAACTTCATGCCTTGTGTAAAATCATGCCCTTTCATCATAACACCCAAAGCCGAAGGTTCAATAACGCTGGCGCCGGATTTTTTTATGCTGTATTGAATTTTACCGGAAGCTGATAAGAATACATTTAGTACGATGGATTTGTCAGGACTTTCCAATTTAGTAACCTGTGCAAAAAGTGAATGACAAAACAGGATACAAACAGTTACAATTAATTTCGATTTCATATTTTTCTTTAAGAATTATTCCGGAACCGGTTGAACGTTGATTTATTTTTGGGTGATGCCTTTCCAGTCGTCCGTTCTGAATGGAACTGCTGGCAACCCTTCAGAATTTATGAGGTTACATTCGGGGTTATCGGCCCACGCATATCTCACTGCTACTGGTTTTTTTACTTCTGCAGATGATACTACAATTTCATTCCCTTCAATAGTTGCTGTGGCCCAATAAAATTTTTTGTCGGCACCGGCAATGGAAAAACCAATTATTTCTTTTCCATCTTTTGTTTTAAGCGTCGTACCGTTATTAATAAAATTGATCCTGATATGATCGCCTTCTATTTTATAACTTTTATACTGTGGCCCGGAAGCAACAACATTTTGTTTATACACCATTTTGTTGGCCAGCAATGCCAAACGGTAGCCAACGTCCTGTTTGTTTTTCGGATGAATATCACCCGCTTCTCCAATATCAATAGCGCAAGCCATGCCTGTGTTAGGTAGCGATAAGGTTCGTGTTTGTGCTTCTCTCAATTCTGCCCATTCACTTTCATCTGGAAGTGGTTTTGTTTTCATGTAATTGGCCAACTGCACAAATAAGAATGGAAGATTACCTTGTTGCCAGCGTTGTCTCCAGTCTGCAATCAGCATAGGAAATAATGTTCGATAATCATAAGCCGCTGCTGCATTTGATTCACCCTGGTACCAGATAAATCCTTTGATGCCATAAGGAATAACCGGGTAGATCATGTTATTAAAAATAACAGAAGGGTTTTGCTGATAATTATGCATTTTAGGAAGTGCAGGTTCAACATCTTTTTTGTAAACCCATTTACCGCCTAATGAAATTTCAGATGAACCATCGGAAATAAAAACTGTATCTGCCGGATTCAATCCACCACCTGTCCATAACATAGCCATTCTTAATGCGATAATATTTTCTCCGTTCTTTACCAGGTTGGCCGGAATGGTATACGTATGTGTTGGATTGGAATACCAAACATTTTTACAAATTTCCTGACCATTAAAGTAGAGCGTATAATTCATCTCGGGATGACCAAGGCTGATGGTTAATTCTTTTTGATGATAAGATTCAGGCAGGTTGATTTTTTTTCTTAACCACACGATACCTTCAAAAGGACCGATTCCAAAATTTTTTATCACATTGGGCATTTCGATTTCAGTCCAACCGGCATCATTAAATTCTGCAGACGGGACTAACTTGTCCGCATTATTTTGCGGATTATAGATTATATCCCAAAAACGTATCTGTTTCAAACTGTCCTGAATAATATCTTCCTGGCTTATTGAAATTGTATCAACAACAAGTGTTCTTTCCCTTGTAACAGGTGAAGTAAGCAGCATTTCTCTGCTCATCCATGATTCGATGGCGGTGCCGCCCCAGGTGCTTTGAATAATACCAATCGGAATATTTTGATCTTGGTGAATTTTACGTGCAAAAAAGTACGCAACCGCTGACCATTCCTTCACATTTGATGTGTCACAAATTTTCCATTGATCAGTTTGAATATCAGTTTGAGGTTTTATTTGTTTGCCCTGCTTCACATAAAGAAATCGAATTTTTGGAAAATTGGCATTGGCAATTTCTTTAGCAGCATCTTTTGCCAACTGCAGTTGCCACTCCATATTTGACTGACCAGAAGCAACCCAAACATCACCAATTAAAATATCTTTTAGCTCAATAACATTTGCCGGCTTTTCCTGTTCAATAATTTTTAGTGTATAAGGCCCCCCTGCTTTAAACTTTGGAAAATGCATCATCCATTTTCCTTTGCTATCGGCTTTTGCTGTTGCTCGTATCTTTCCAAGTGTTGCCACTACAGTTGCTCCCGGGCTGGCATTACCCCACACAGGAATTTGAATATCCCTTTGCAAAACCATATTACTGCTAAACACTTTTGGCAAACTGAGTTGAGATAAATTTCCCTTGCTTTTTTTGAAAATATGCTGTGCAAAAAGATAAAGATTATTGGCCCACTCAACATCATCATGTCCATTGTCATCTACATGCCATACATGTGGTACCTTTTGTTCTTTCAGATGATTGTGCACACGCTGGCTCACACCAATCAAGCCATCTTTACTGCCACAGCCAAGCCAAAGCAATGCAAGTTGTTCTTTTGCTGGCAACAGATCAGGTAACAGTTTGATGTTATTAAGTCCTCCGAATTCATTTGTATTCGGGGCTGATGAAAATCCGCCAACAAAAGCAAACGTATTGATATGCGAGAGACCAATATTCAACGACTGTCCACCACCCATGGACAAACCTGCAAGTGCACGATGCTTACGATCGGTGTATACAGAATAATGCGATTCGATGTAAGGAATAATATCGTTGAGCAAATCGTTTTCAAACGATTTACCATAACCTTTAAATCCCCCTTTTCGTTCTTCCTGTTCATCAGGTTTGGGATTGGATACTGTTACATTGGTATTGCAATTAGGGAAAACCATAATTACAGGTTCAATTTTACCATCGGCTATCAGGTTATCAATAACATGATCTGCACGCACCCAGTACGGCCATTGACCTGCACCTGAATTGAGACCATGCAATAAATAAATTACCGGGTACTTTCGATCAGGTGAATAACCGGCAGGAGTATACACCAACATCTCCCGACGTGACGAAAGTGTTTTGGAATCGTACTGAACAGTGCTGATTGTACCATGAGCAATATTCTCTCGTTTGTTCCTGAAGCCAACAGGTGGATTGTTGTAAGCCGGCTTATCATCGGGGCCTAATCGAATGGGTGGCCGTTCCTGTGCCCAAACGTTTTCATCAAACAATAAGAAAAAAAATAAAAAACCAATGTATGCAACGGCAGATAATTTTTTAAACATTTTACTTGCACTGTTCTTAATAGTTAAGAATAATTTCCTTGCCTTTTATTTGTACTTAAGAAACTTCAACCTCGTTTTTCTGTTTTCAACGCACTGCAGGTGTTTAACCGGCAGTAACATTTACGCAAGAAAATTTTTGCTCAACTTCTTTTTTCGACATCCACATTTTTAGCATCATCAATCGAACTATTTTTAATGGTATTGTTTTGTATAATAAACCTGGAATGCTTTTATTGAAGAATTCCAGGTGATTGAAGAAGATTTATCAATTAACAATGAGTCTTTTCGTGAAACTATATGCTTTACAATTTATTCTCACAATGTAAAGCCCTGGTTGAAGCTGCGAATCGATCTCAATTTTTTTATTGCCTTGAGTGCTCTTTTCATAAACCATGCGTCCCTGGTTATCAAAAATTTTCACTGTCGCATTTTCTGAAGTTTCCGGAAGGATAACAGTAAACCTTCCCTTATTGGATGGATTGGGATAAAGATTGATTTCATCTTCATTAAGACTAACAGTGGCAGATGAATTACCGCCGCCTGCCGGAACAAACGGTGAAAGATAGCTTCCTGCAATTATCTGTTGTGAAATACCGGGGCCTTGCCATGCTACAGCTACATTATCTGCACCAGTACCTTCCTTGTGAAGGACTTCGATGTAGTATTTCTGTCCGGCAGTGAGGTTGATGGTTACAGATTGTTGTGAGGCATACTTATTCCATTGTCTTGAATTTGTCGAACCATTCACATAAGCTATCCTTGAACTATTAGCAGGATTATCACTTGTACTCAGGTACAAATCCGTGTTATCATTTCCGGCCACCCAGAACGTATAGCTTCCGCTTGTAGCAGGGTGAACATATCCACGTATTCTCGTACCGTAGTTATTTGTCCAGTTTGTAGGGCCTTCAAGACTGGTGAGTTGCACGCTACCCGTTGGATTGTTTGGATAATTGACATTGGAAGTAAGACTGCTAATTGTACTGCCGTTAATACATGTCCAGTATTCTCTCAGTATGGAGCCTGTGGCGGCTGTTGTCACAGTAACACTAAAGGTCTGTGTGCTTTGGCATCCTCCGTCATTGGTATATGTAGCTACGTAATTACCTGCCTGGTTAGCCTGAATATTTGAAATGGTTACTTCACGTGTTGTTGCGCTAAAATTATTCGGGCCGCTCCAGTTCCACGATCCTCCTGTTACAGGTTGCGGGCCAAACATGACAGTGCCTCCTGCAGTTAAAGAAGCATTGGCGGTTTGCTGCCATGCCCCACCGTTAATCTGCACGTACGGAGTGATAGCAGTTGGTGTGCAGGAACCAGAAGGCTCCCAATAAATCACACCTCTTCCTCCGCCGGCACTCATAAATACTCTTCCGGCAACGTTCATATCTCCAATAAGCAATGGCGCTCCTGCAAACTGGTTGGCATCATCATTCAGCCTGAGCCATGTAACACCCTGGTCTGTTGATCTGAAAAGGCCGGTGACACCCGACACTGTTCCCCAAATGAAAACAGCAGGATAATTAGATCCGGGCATTGTCTTTCCTACCCCTATCGATTTGCAATAGCTTACATTTGAAACTGTAGTATAAGCCGCTCCGGCGTTAGTTGAATATTTTAGTCCGTTGCGGCCAAGAGGAACCCATAGATGTCCTTCAAAACCGGGCACTGTCCGTATCAACACAGATTCCCACGGATGATTTGCTGTTGAGGCACCCGGCGTGCCTGCTACTGAAAAACTCACTCCTTTATTGGAGCTTCTGAACATCTGCCCTGTTGATGGATGGAATATGTAGAAATAATTTGAATTTACCTGGTCAGCTGCCGGAGCAACATCTCCGAGCGACACACCTGAGCAGGCCGACCAGTTTCCTCCATTGTTAGTGGTATAGTATGTTGTTGAGGAACCTCCGGGGCAATGCAATATAGTACCTCCATCTGCGCTGACAGCTACTCTTCCCGATGCGCCCATATTTGAAGAAGCTCCTGTCCATGTGCTGCCCTTATCATTTGAATAATAAACAATGTTATCTCCATTACCAATTCTTACAACTTTGTTTGTGTTGCCGGCGGCATACGCAATACTATGGTTATTATAACCACCTGCAGGAGAAAGTCTGGTTGAAGGAGCAGAAGTCAGCGGCTCATGCATAAAGCCTGATACGTCTCCGAAAGAAGAAATAAACGGTCCGCCGGGAATACTTGTGCCGTCAAGAAATGCTGTTTCTTCAATACCGATCACATCATATTTCCAGGATGTATTTGTGGCTGTAATATCCGAACAGGTGTATACTCCACCTCCGCCGATTACCCGAACTTTTAAAAGATTGTCTTGGTCAAACTCGATGCAGTCCATCCAGTTAATCGCCCCCCCTCTGGACCATTCCATACCGTTAGCATCATAGGTGGCATTTGAGCCATTTTTAAGCGTCCAGGTCGCTCCTCCATCAGTAGTAATAAAAATAAAATCTCCCCAGCCTGTACCAAACTGGTTGTTCCAATACATACCACAGGTGGAAACTATCACACGATTAACATTCGTAGGGTCGATACTTACGCCACCGTATGAATAATCCTTTGAATGAACGGGTGTAACGTTTGTCCATGCACCTGTAGAAGTATTGAGCTTATATAACTTTCCATCTCCATTAACTGCCGGACCTGCACCATCTGCATAAGTTACATACATTGTAGTTCCCTGCAGCGCCGCCCTATGCGGCATAAAACTGGTAGTGGGAGTAATGTCGGTAAAGCTGGTACCTCCGTTTGTGCTCTTGTAAATGTTCCCACCTCCGGTGCGTGAAACGCCTATGTAAATGGTTTGACTGGCTCCGTTTACCACACTGCCTGAGGGATCAAAAAGTACAAAGCATATTCCGTTTTCATTGGGAGTGGTTGTTACAGCATTCCACGCAAGATTCCAGGTAACGCCGGCATCTGTGCTTTTCCATAATCCATTGCCCCTGGTTCCGCAGAATAATATGTTGCTGTTTTTGGGATCGACAGCAAGACGTTCTCCGTTGCCTCGTCCGTTCCCGTTTCCGTGCGTTTTAAATTTGGAAGTGACATCTGTATACGTGAATGTATTTCCCTTATCGGTTGATTTCAATATGGCCGTTCTTCCGTTGTTGATATAAGAAGTACCGCAGAGCATATAAACATTGTTTGCATTCTGCGGATCCAGCGCCAAACCATCCACCCCAATAAATCCATTCTCTGACTCGTTAATCCAGTCGAGCAGCTGAACCCATTTATTGTTGGCAGCATCCCAACGGTATGCCCCGCCTACATCGGTGCGGCAGTACCTGTCGCCAGATGTTTTATGAGTAACGATTCCTGTTACAAAACCGCCCCCACCAATAGGTGCATTCTTCCAGGTATAACCTGATGTTTGAGCCTTTACTTCATAATGAAACAGACTAATTAAAAAAACGAAGCATAATAAGGCAATTGATTTTTTTCTGGATTGCTGAGATACTCTATTTGACAAGTATCCGGATAGATTAAAATGCTGCATGATCGTTTAGTTTTTTCTATTATAAAATATTGGGTTATCACAATTGTTGCAAAGTTGAAAAGGCCGGTTGCGTTTGGCATATCGCTTTATCCTCAACCGGCCAGTTCATCTTTTATCAAAAAACTTTACTTCGTCGCTGCAATAAGAGCATCAATTGTACGCTGATCTTTTACGGTGTTATTACTTCTATCCAACGCACCACCTGTATCCCACCAAAATGGTTTTATTCCACGGGCTAATGCTTCTTTGGTAGTGAAGGTTGTCCAATAGTCAACCGAAGCTTCATGCTTCACCATATCTTTTGGAATATTAGTTGGGCCCTTGCGCCTGTAAGCTCCATACTCACCCATTATTACAGGAATCCCTTTATCAATAAATGCAGTTTTCATCTTGTTATAGTCAGCAATGATTTCGCTCTCTTCTCCAAAAGTGGCGTTACGATCGGGTTCAATGGTGGAATGATTCCCATTGCCCCAGTAATAAATCATCCTGCCCCAGCTTTGATCTTCACCTATGAAACAAAACAATGAAGGCGTATAGTTATGCACTTCAACCATCAGGCGATTGGCTGTTAGATCTTTAGGAAGTGTATTCATTAAATTATATGTCAATGTCGCACTTGTATTTGGCCCCTGAACAATAAGAACACGGTGGCTGTTTTTCCCACCTGTTGAACGAACAGC
Source organism: Lacibacter sp. H375 (assembly GCF_037892425.1). Taxonomy (NCBI): domain Bacteria; kingdom Pseudomonadati; phylum Bacteroidota; class Chitinophagia; order Chitinophagales; family Chitinophagaceae; genus Lacibacter; species Lacibacter aquaticus. The sequence goes on along the minus strand of NZ_JBBKTT010000001.1, from coordinate 3,393,275 downwards.
ATTAACAAATGTCTGATGATAGGATGCTAAAATTGCCATCTCCGCAGCATCATCAGCATTGGGTTCGTTGGCGCTTGCAAACATGAGGTGCTCATCAAAATCACGCATGGCAGTAGCAATTTGTTCCCATATTGCTTTTTGTTTTGCATTAACAGAATCCTGCTTTAGCGGATTGATATTATTTTCAAGCCAGCCACCATCCCAATGAACGTTGAGCATAACATACAGTCCATTGTTTACACAGTATCCAACAATTTCTTTAACCCTGTTGAGCCAAGCGGGATCGATCTTTGCGGTTTTTTCATCGCTTAAATGCGTCCAGTTCCATGCACATGGAAGTCGAATAGCAGTAAACCCTTGCTGTTTTACAAATTTGATGTACGACTCTGTGATCTGAGGATTGCCCCAACCCGTTTCACCATTAGGTGCCTCCATTGTATTACCAATATTCCAGCCCAATTTGAATTTGGCAGCCAATTGCACAGCAGTGCTCATTCCTGTTGAATCAGGCGCTTTGGGAGAAGTGTTGTAAGACGGGTATAAGGTGGGCCGTTGTGATACCTTTACTCTCCTTGCCTGTCCGTTTGAAAAGTTTACTGATAAATATACAGACCGGGTAGAACCTGTTTCATTTGATGTTGATGTTAACTTGATAGTATTGCTACCACTATTGCCTGATGCTTTACTTAGTTGCAACCATGAAGCAGCATTACTGATCGTCCAATTTGCATTTCCGTTAATTGTCAAATCTGCTGTTCCACCTTCGGCGGGAAGATTAATCTCCGACGGGGAAGCAGAGAGTTCGGGATTAGCAGTAACGTTCTTTTTTTTACAACTTGTAAAAAGTAATATCGCCATTAAAAAACCTATCAGTCTGTAACTACTCATTTTTTTGTTTTTTGTATTCAGGAGCGAAGCCTATTGTTAGAGTATAACTTGCGATGGCCAAATGTTCATTAACCATCCTGAGGCTCATCTATGTTTCTGTGAAAAATATTTTATAAGGTCATTTTATTTTTACAACACGCACATTATCAAATGCAGCATAAAACCCGGTGGTGGTTGCACCTGTAGCATAGTTATGCAGGTAAATACTCAAACCTGTATTACCGGTGGCTCCTAATAAATTGGCTAAACTTGAAACCGAAGCTCCTTTGCCAGGACCAAGCGTTGGGTCTGCGGCACGGAATGAAGACAGGGGTATAGTTATTGTTTGCCATCCTTTGGTAGAAACTGCTGCTGTGGCGTTAGCGGAAATTTGCCAGGGCTCATAACGGGCAATGTAGCTACCTCCGGCAAAACCAGATTCAAAACAAAGCGTACCACCGTTCCATGGTTTCGCAATGCTTATTTCAAACTTAATTGCCCAATTGCCCACTGGGTCAGAAAGATTTGAGACTGGCACCCATTCATTACCTCCAATAGGGAAATTATAAGGACCAAAAGACTGTCCATCACCTGCCGGAATACTACTTGTATTAAATGAAACAAACATGCTGTTATTCTTGCCTAATATTCCGTCGAAGTCGGGTTTTACTGTAATCCAGCCGCCACTATTTGCCACACTGTTAACTGTAAGTCCTGAAGCGCCCCACCATCCCCAACCGAAATAGCTACCCCACTCCATATTCGCTAACATACCAGTAGTACTGATCTGGTTATTTACTTTGAAAATGGTTGTAACACTGCCAAACGGAGTAGTAATGGTTATTGGTTCACTTGCTGAAATGGAAGGCATCACAAAACCCACAGCACTACCATCAGCGGATGATTCAAAAGAAGTGATCGTTGCACCGCCAAAATTGAATGATTGAATATTTTTCAAATAAGTGCCATACACATATACCGAATCACCTGCAATAGCATTTTCATTTGAAACATGTGTAATTGTTGGGGTTGCCACAATTTTGAAATCCACTGATCCGCCCTTTGTAGTAAGTAATACACGATCCGTTGGTTGTTGTGCCGGCATCTTAAAACCAAGAGAGGTTCCATCAAGATTTGATTTGAATGATGTTATGGGAGTTCCTGCATACGAAAGACTTTGAACCAAAACCAAATTGGAGCCATATAAGAATACAGAGTCTCCGGGGTTGGCAAATACATTTGAGATAGCCGAAATAATTGGCGCACCGGGTCCTAATTTAAAATCGAACGTGGTTGAGCCGCCGGTGGTTGTATATTCTAGCTTATAAAGCTTAGTCGTGTCAATTGTTGAAAACATGATTGCTGGTATTTGCACCACTGCACTGTTCTCTGCAAACAAAGTGCTGTTGAACGATGCATTTACACCATTAAACTTTATTTGTATTGCATTTTTTAAATTCTTGCCCGAAATAACTACCCATTGGCCATCGGCTACCAGGCTGTTAAGAACAGAATCATTGGGAGAAGCTACATAACTCCTGATCTCAGAAATGACAGGAGGCATCTCCATCGTTTTTTTACACGCCGATAATAATGCCACGATCATTATTGACAGCGACAAAAAATACAAGCGGTCTTTTAATCTTTTATTCATAATAGTATTTTATATCGTTTGAGATTAATAGTATTTAACAGGAGGTTCAGCAAGTTTGGGATCAGCAGCCAGTTCAGATGCTGGTATCTGTAATGTAAAAGCAGAAATTGTAGCAGGTACAACGGCTGTGCCAATAGGTGCATCGGGAGTTGCTACTCCGTTTGCATATGCAAATGTTACCCGTTGCTGGTTGTTGAGAATATTTACCGCTTTGGTAGGATTCCAATACGAAAGACGAACGAGGTCCAGCCAGTATTGTCCTTCAAAAGCGAATTCAATTCTTCTTTCTTTAAGAATGTCGTCGATATTTATTGCTGAAACCGGATCAACACCAGCTCTTACTCTTACTTTATTAAAATATTTCAATGCCTCAGCATTGGAAGTGCTTCCATTATTCCCAAGGATCGCTTCTGCATAAATTAAATAAACATCTGCAAGGCGAAGCAGCGCATCATGTTCAATAGATGCTGTATAGGTCATAGTGGGTGAATTATTATCTTTTTCGTTTCCGATAATATGCTTCTTCATACTTTGTCCGCCAGCCGTGTATCCGCCTCCTGCTGCATTCAATTCAGGATAAAAGTCTCCATTGAGAGTAAACGAAGCTTTTCTTCTTACGCTATCTTTTACATCATAATTCAGATACAAATCATAGGTAGGCGACAAAGCAGTCCATGCACCATTTTTTTGCGGGTTAATATCATTTGATGGAGAATAGGTCAGCAATAAATTGCCTTCTTCCCAACTAATACTTGGACCAGTAGCCCACTGAAGCGCAAATAAGGACTCAGGGTTATCGTTGTATTGAGATCTGAACAGGTTATAATAATTATCCAATAAATTCAAACCGCTCTCATTACAAACAATTGCTGCGAAATGCTTTGCACTGTCTAAATAATTCTGATTACGGTTTCCGTTGCCTTCAAGACCTGCCCTTGTAAGGTAAACCTTCGCCAGCATGCCTTGTGCCGACCAGGTAGTAACACGACCTTTTTCATCAGTACGAGGTAAATGTTTGGCAGCAAAATTTAAATCGAGTGTGATAAACTTATAAACATCGGAAACAATGTGACGATTTACTAACGGTTCCTGAATGAGTTTACTATTGTCTTCAATAATTGGAACTGCACCCCACAAACTAACGAGATAATAATAAGCCATTGCACGAATAAACTTTGCTTCACCAAGAGCCGCATTTTTATCTGCCTGGCTAATAGATGCAGCTCCCTTTTTTTCAATGGAATTAATAACGCCATTGCATTGGCCAACTAAATTATACAAGCCCTTCCATCCTCCCTGCAGTACACTATTGCCCGCAGTAATGGTACGTGTATAAAGCTGTACCCAATCACTGATCCATTGACGGTTGCCGTTTCCGCTCAATATATCCCCTAAAGGCAAATAGGCTTCGTGATGCCAAATACCCCAGGTAGCACCTCCATAAAGACTGGCAGTGGCTAATCTTAAATCTGAAGTGGTTTTATAAAAGTTATCCGAACTTATTTGTGATTGCGAAGGGCGGTCGAGAAAGCTTTTTTTACAGGCGAAACAAAATACAGTAACCACCGCAACCAATATTATGCTATTAATATGTTTCATGATTTCAATCGTTTTTTATTTGGTTAAATTCAGGTTTAATCCGAACGTAAATGTTCTGGATTGCGGATAATATCCGCCATCCCATCCTGCCTGTAATGGATTCCATGAACCAATTTCAGGATCCATACCGGTATACTTTGTTATAATGAAAGCGTTTGAAACAGTTGCATACACTCTGAGCGCATGTATATGTGCTTTGGATAATATTTTTGCAGGAATTCTGTAACCCAGCGTAATGTTTTTACACCTGATAAACGAAGCATCTTCGATATACAAATCAGACGGACGGAGATTTTCGTTTGTATTATCATTTCGCAAACCCGGTATTGTTGTGTTTGGATTTGAAACATAAGCATTGTTAACGTCATCACGTGGTCCATTAGGATCAACATATACAACTTTTGCATAGTCCATCACAGATCTGAAATAGTTGGTATTATTGCGGGGATAGGTTTGAGAAATCGTTAACTGGTTAAGCACTTTATTCCCCAGGCTTGCACTAAGAAAAATGTTTAAATCAAAATCTTTATACGTAATGGAGTTGTTGAAACCAAATTGAAACTTCGGTAAAGGAGACCCTAAAAATGTTTGATCCTTTGTATCAATAACGCCATCGCCATTCAAATCTTTAAACTTTCTATCACCATACCAGATACCACCACCGTTTGGCGAAACAGGATAAGGATTTCCGCTTTGATCTACAGGCAATGCATGAGACGTAAAATCTTCCGGCTTTGAAAAAATGCCATCGAACTTCCATCCATAAAACGATCCGATTGACTGACCGACAACCGTTTTTGCAAAAACATAATTATTGAGCGTTTGAGAAAGGTTTGCACCATCGCCGCCATTACCCAAACTTGTTATCTTGTTTACATTGTGTGAAACTGTAAAATCAGTTCTCCATGTAACATTTTTCGCCCTGATGTTTGTAGAGCTGATCCTGAAATCATATCCTTTATTGCTAACCGCACCAATATTTACATAAGGTGCCTGCATAGCTCCGGGCGACCAGCCTGTTGTGGTTCCGGAAAACAAAGGCAGTGGCAGTTTTAATAAAAGTCCGTTTGTGTTGCGATCATATATATCAAATGAAAAACTGAGTCTCCAGTTCAAAAACGTTCCGTCAATTCCTGCATTGGAGTATTTTGTTTTTTCCCATGTTACAAATGGGTTTTCAAGGTTTGATTGAAATTGCGCAGAACCTGAAAGACCATTGTTTACAGAGGTAAGCATGGTAACGAATGTATTACCGGGTATGCCTTGGTTGTTGGTAACGCCGTAGCCTAACCGCAGTTTTAATTCATTCACAAATGTTACATCCTTTAAAAAATTCTCGTTGTTTATTTTCCAAGCAAAGGCGCCGGAATAAGTTGTTACTCTGCGTCGGCCGGGAGCAAAATTTGAGGAGCCATCGTTACGCACATTACCAGTTAACAGATACCTGTCGTTCCATCCCAGGTTTACACGGCCAAAATAAGATTCCAGTGCTGGTCCTGAACCCCATGTGCCACTGTTTGCAGCAGTATTGGCATCGCCACTGCTGATTGATGTAACATTATCGGAAGGAAAATTTCTTCTTGATGCAGATACAAATTCAAAGCTGCTTAGTTGTGCTTCATGCCCAGCTAATCCGTTTACATTAAGTTTTCCAAATAAATGGTTGTAGGTAAGAAAATTGCGAACCACTGTATAAGTATTCTGCCCGGAAGAAGATGATGATGAATTCAATGTATTGATCGCCCTTCCAAAATCATACGTAGGGTTGAACGATTTTTCATTGGCAAAATCAAAATTTCCGGATAGTTCACTTCGCAGTGATAGATCTTTGTAAAACTGAATTTCGGCATACACATTTCCAAATACCTGGTTTCTTTTCTTTGTATGCGAATTCAAAAGCGCAAGCCCCACCGGATTGGGAATAGGTACAACCCAACCTGCATCATTGGTAACACCACCCCAACTGCCATCTAAATTTTTTACAGGCACATCAGGTGTTAAGCTCAGCGCATTTGATATAACGCTTGATGTGGTTGAATTCACATTCTCATCAACACGTGCTAACTGAATACTTGTTCCAATTTTCAGCCAGTTGGTTGTTTTATTATCTAAGTTCAAACGAACCGAATATCTTTTAAAACCAGAACCAAGGGCAATACCCTCCTGGTTAAAATAAGAAGTTGAAAGTAAATATTGTGTTCTTGCATCGCCACCATTAATTGTAATGGAATGATTTTGCATTGGAGCAGTTCGGAACAATTCCGATTGCCAATCGGTGCCCATTCCTAAATACTTTGGATTTGCAAGTTCTGGTCTTGCATCAAACTGCCATACAACAGAACGGTCATTCAACAACGTAGCAAACTCCTGTAAATTAACTGTAGGAAGTTTTTTAGGTATTGCCTGGAAACCATAATAACTATCATACGAAATTGTTGGAGTTCCAGCCTTTCCTCTTTTGGTAGTAATAACGATTACACCATTGGTGGCCTGTGAACCATAGATAGCAGATGCCGATGCATCTTTTAACACATCAATACTTTCAATTTCGGAAGGATTGATTGTGTTTAATGGATTAGATCCGCTACCCGGATCGCCGGAAGATGGAATGATAACACCATCTATTACATACAAAGGTGAGTTGTTTCCACTGATGGATGAAACTCCACGGATCTGGATAGATACGCCACCACCAGGTTGACCGGAAATTTGCTGCACCATTACACCAGCAACCTTGCCTTGCAAAGCCTGGTCAATCGTTGTGGGAACAGTTCTGCGTAGTTCTTCACCGGTAACACTGGAAATAGAGCCGGTAACGTCTTTACGTTTCGTTCTTCCATAACCAATCACTACCACATCATCCAATTGTGAACTGCTCTCAGAAAGCTTCACCTGAATACTGGTGTTTTTGCCAATTGTTACTTCTTTTTTTGCATATCCTACCATTGTAATGACCAATACATCACCGGTTGAAGCTTCAACGGAGAACCTACCTGCATCATCTGCAACGGCAGAACGTTTGGTGTTTTTAACTGTAATAGTAGCTCCTGCGGAGGGAGCTGATGTTCGCTCGTTAGTAATTGTTCCGCTAACTTTTGATTGCGCATAGCTATTGGTGCTTGCAAAAAGCAGTAGTGTAAGAATACCCGAAAGCAGTTTTAATCTTAAGCGAATCGTTTTGGTTGAATTCATATACGTGTGTATTTATGGCTTGTATAGTTTTATCGTTATTCTGCTTCCACTGTAACTAATCGACTTATCTGTGGAGCTGTTAAAATTTAATGGCTTAGACCGGCGGTTGTTGATGAGATTGATTTTGAAAACCCGTTTATCAAGCATCCCCTTGAACTTTCCCTTGCGTTCATCAATGGTTATTGCTCCATTTTCATGATTGTAGTAAATGGGAATAATTGAGGACGCCCCTTTTTCATAATTATAATTTGTTCCTTCGTCTTCATATAAATTAAAGGAAGCATCTGCACCAGCATAAACATTCAATAAAATTGTATCAGCCTGTTTTTCAGAAGTGTATTGTAACTCAGGTCCAAAAGGTATAATTGAACCTGCTTTCACAAATACAGGCATTTGCTCATACGGTGCGTCGGCCATAATATGTTGAGCACCTGAATACCATTTTCCAGTATATAAATCGTACCAGCCACCATTGTTTTTTGGTAAGTACACAGAACGTTTTATTTGTTTATATGTATGCACTGGATTTATAAGTAAGGCTGAACCAAACATATATTGATCTGCTACATTCAATACAGCCGTATCCTTTGCAAAATCCATTGCCAATCCACGCATAATTGTATAATTATTATGATAGGCTGCTCCCGCTAATGAATAGATATAAGGAAGTAAACGGTAACGCAACTTATCGTAATAAAGAAAACTTTTGTATGCCGGATGATTATCTGGTGCAGTATTATAAATTTCACGATATGGAAACTGACCATGTGAACGGAATAAAGGAGCAAAAGCACCAAACTGTGTCCAACGGGTCATCAACTCACGCCACTCTTCTAAATTTTCAGCATTAGGTTTTTCAAATTTTTCCGGTACAACAAAACCACCTATGTCCATGGTCCAATAAGGAATACCAGACATCGAAAAATTTACACCGGCAGATATCTGGTTTCTCATGTCGTCCCAGGTAGAACCAATATCACCACTCCAAATTGCGGCGCCATAGCGTTGCGAACCAGCAAATCCTGAACGTGTTAAAAGAAACACCCGCTTAGATGAATCGGTTGAACGCTGCCCTTCATAAATTCCTTTTGCATTTTGTAATGGATATGCATTTAAAAATTCTGCTGCACTGCCCGAAGCAGTTGGTGTCATTTGCAGTTTTCTTTTTTCTGGATTTACATTTGAAAGAATATCAGGCTCGCTTGCATCCATCCACCATGCATCAATTCCTTTGCTGTATATTTTTTTGTTGATCAAATTCCAAAAACCTTTGCGGGCCTGCTCATTAAATGCATCATAGAATGTTGATACATATCCTTCGCCAATCCAATCACGTTGGCGATGTTCGATATTACCTTTATACAACCAGCCTTTTTTATCAAATTCTTTATATGTTGCAATGCCTTCATAAAATTTTGGCCACACCGATATCATGATCTGCGTATTGTATTTCTTATGCAACACACTAATCATACTATCAGGAGAAGGAAATCTTGTTTCATCAAAATCCTGGCTACCCCACTCCGCTTCCCGCCAATAATTCCAATCAAGAACAATATTGTCCAATGGAATTTTTCGCTTGCGGAATTCTTCAACTGTAGAAAGAAGTTCTTCTTGTGTTTTATATCGCTCACGACTTTGCCAGAAACCTAATGCCCATTTGGGAACAATGGGTGCTTTGCCCGTTAATGTTCTGTAACCAGAAATCACTTCATCCATGTTCGTTCCATGAATGAAATAATAATCAATCTGCTTTCCTGCTTCCGAAGAGAAGCTGAATAGATTTTGTTCTTTTTGAGAAAGCGGTTCAAGCCATTTTAACGATAAATATGATTCAGGTGATTCGGGAATCCATTCAATTTTTACCGGCACTTTCTCCCCCTTCTTTAAGGTAACCGGCACTATTACAGATGCGGGGTTCCATGCTTTACGCCAACGATCCAAAACCAATTTTCCGTTTATCCAAACTTTCAGAGTGCCACCCAACGTGAATCGCAACTGATGCTCTCCTGAAAAATAGCTGGCAATACTACCTTCCCATGTTACAGAACCTGTTGCACCTGTAAACTCTTTTGGAAGTATTATTTTAGAATCATTGAGGTATTCCATGTTGATCTCAGTCTCAGGTCGCTCAAGTACTACATCATCCTTTTTTGATTTGTTATTGCGGTAAGATGCGGTAAGCCATCCCTGGTCTCCACTTTTTGAAAAGAGCTGAAGGGTTGAAAGCGGATGAAATGATCTTGCATCTCCGGCTTTTGTCAAGGAATAATTATCCCATAAAATGCCATAGTTTTTTGAGGAAATTAAAAAGGGTACGGCTACTTCTGTATTGTTCTGGAAAAAGGTAACCTGCTTACCCTTGTAATTCATAATACCGTCCTGATGTTGACCCAAACCATACAAGCCTTCATTATTGCTTACTTGAAATGTCTGCGTAATACCGTAAAAGGGTTGTCCATCAAATATTGCCGGTTGAAAACTTCTTCCAAACAATGGTTTTTCATGCACTATAATATTACCTTTCCTATCATAGAAAGAAACGGCGCCATTTTTCAGCTTAACTACTGCACTAATACTCTTGGTTGTAAGCGTTAGCTTTTCTTTATCAGAAACAATATTCCAGGGAATATCTGTCCGTTTACCATAAACTGTAACTAAACTTTGGGTTATTGATATTTCCTTATCGGGTGAAACAATAACCCTGATAATATGATCGCAAACCACCTCCAGCTTAACTGCATGCGCAGTACCTGTAAACAACGGATCAGTGAAAACAATAACCCCATCTTTGGTTTGAATATAAGATGGAATGCCCGCCAGAACGGCACTAAAAAAAGAAAGGCAAACGAAACTTAGCAATAGCAATCGTATTCTCATAAAAGCAATCTTAAATCCTTGAAGTGATGCCGTAAAACTACACTGGGCTTTTATGAGAGAGGTGTCGGGATTGTTGCAAATCAGTGATGAAAATGTTGCAAAAGGCGGATTATTAACATCTTTTGCAGCACGCAAAGCTATTTATTGAAGTACGTGTTATTTTTTTTACGCAAAAAACTCATGAGTTATACCCAAGTTTAATCAGGGCGTAAGGAGAAACATGGGGGGGGGGGGTAATTTGTTCCGGCTTGACTTTTTGTTTCTTTTGTGTCAAGACAATAGTATAGAAGAATTGTGCTTGCCCAACCCAACTATACTATTGATGCTATCAATACGTCTTAATATTCACCTGTATTGCTTCTTTTTAGGATGAACCAGCTATTTTAGGACTAGACACCTTCGCTTATAAAGGCAGGATACTCCCACTCAACTCCCATGATACTCCCTATATAAAGCGTATCAAGCGTATAAATCCGTCAGTCTTCAACTCCATCAAGCCCTAACAAAAATGTACGGCCTTGCCAGTCCTATCCTCTTCTACTTTAAACCTGTTAGCTTTCTTCTTTCGTGGCCATTTCTTTACACGCTGGCCTCCATGGCAAAGAGCAGGCCGGCATGCAAAAAAAAACCGTGAATAGTCGTAAAAAAGTGGAATAACACTGTTTATTATGATTTACATACAATGCTCAGGCATTGAAAGCAGCAAAAAAAGGAATGTGACCATCAGCAATAAAAACATGAAAGTAATGCAACAAAAAAAGGGTTTCATAAATGAAACCCTTTTTGCATTCTGTGTGACCGCGTCAGGATTCAAACTTTTATATAAGACGCCCTGATAATCAAACAAATAACATATATCAACTTTTCTAAACCCGCTCTTCAGTGAAACATCGTCAATTTGTTTCGCATCATTTCACTTTCCAGTAAATCTACAAATGATATCCGAATATTAGACTAACGTGAGGATTGTTGGCTAAAAGTGGTGCAATCTTTTTTTATTAAGCTTAGCTTATTGTCCTCAACATTAAGTAATCACCCCTCCATTTTACAATTAGTGAAGCAGATTCTTGAATCGTCCTTGCATTTTTATACCCTGAAGAATGATCAACATATTACTTTCAGGCTTCACAATAATAAACTATTGTCATTTTCACGACAATTCTCCTCTGCACTTATCTTGACTTTCGGTGTTGAATTTGTAACTTTAAACAAACCCTCAATTCACAGCCAAATGATCGATACAGCAGATCATAAACAATTGGCAGATAGCCTTCTCGCCCAGGTGGCTGACGCCACTCTCGGACGCTTTGGACATGATTACATACTTGAACTTGCGAAAAAAATCCCCGCCATTATTGGTATGCGCTATTGCTTTGTTGTAGAATGTGCCAATAAAGAAAAAACTCGGTTACGTACAGTTGCGTTTGTTGAGGGCGACAAAGTGCTGGATAATATTGAATACAGCACAGCCGAATCAGCCTGCAGTATGGTTATAAATGGTGATCCCTATTATTTGCCGAAAGCGGCACAAAAATTCCACTCAGGAGCAAAAGGAATTGAAGCTTATGTTGCTGTGCCCATCATCAGTAAACTTACAGGTGAAATGCTTGGTCATATCGCAGCATCAGATCCCAACCCAATCACTGATCAAACAGACCGCATCGCTGTGTTGATGATTTTCGCAGCGCAATTGGCAAGTGAGTTGGAACGGATGCAATCTGAAAAAGAACTGGAACAGAAAAAATATGACATCGAACTATACCGGCAAACCTTACGCAATCTTCACGAGGCTGTATTTTGGGTAAATGCAAACGGCAATATCATTGAAGTAAATGACATGGCTACTTACATGACAGGTAGAAGTCGTGATGAATTATTAACAATGAAAGTGCCTGAACTTAACCCATCTGATATTGTACAGGATTTTCCGGGCTTCTGGAAAAAACTAAAGAAAGCAAAGAAAATTACGTTTGAAGCAAAACATCGCCATAAAGAAGGTTATCTCTATGAAGTTGAAATAACCGGAAATTATATTGAATACAATGGACAAGAATTTTCGTGCAGTATCGTAAGGGATATTCGAAAAATAAAAAAAGAAGAAGATATACTTCGCATCATTTCAGAAGGTACTGCTGCTCTCACCGGTATGGACTATTTGCAAGGTCTAACCAAAATTGTAACGGAAGTTTTAGGTGTACGTTATGCGCTTGTGTCAGAATGTGCGAATGAAGAGAAAACGAGAGTACGCACCATCTCCTATGTTGACCGTAAACAAGTACTGGAAAATATTGAATACGATCTGGAGGGAACCCCCTGTCAATACGTAATGAACGGAAAGGATTATTTCTGTGCAGATGAATTAGAAAAAAGTTTCCCGGGAGAGAAAGGAATTCAATCGTATATCGCTGTTCCAATTAATAGTCCCGAAACAGGTGAAGTGTTGGGACATATTGCTGCCTTAGATAGTATTCCCATGACGAGCGATCAGAACCAAGCAAACATACTCCGCATTTTTGCCGCAAGAGCAGGTGCTGAAATGGATAGGCTTTCCGCACTTAAAAAACTGGAAGAACTCAACAAAGCATTAGATTTAAGTTTAAAAGAAAGCGATCAACGTTACAAAGATCTGTTTGAGCAGGCACCCATTGCTTATGTCCACGAAGGTCTGGATTCGAAATTTATAAAAGCAAACAGGGCAGCGTTGAAAATTCTGGGGGTTAAACCAGAAGAAGTGCCCTATACTTATGGAAGTTCACTTGTGCCCGATACACCTGACGCACAAAAACGACTGAAAGAAGCGTTTGCTTCAATTGGCAGAGGTACAGACACAAGTGGAATTGTTCTTGAATTGCGGCGCAAAGATACCGGTGCTCCAATATGGATACAGTGGTGGTCGAACCCCGATGTTGGTGGCCAATTTACAAGAACGATGTTCATTGATATTACAGAACGTGTATTGATGGAACAGGAACAGGCTCGTTTAAAAGCACAGAACCAATACCTGCAGGAAGAGATAAAGTACAATCACAACTTTGAAGACATTGTAAGTACCAGTAAAAAATTTCATAAAGTACTGCAACAAATTGAACAGGTAGCTTCTACTGATGCAACGGTATTAATTCTTGGGGAATCCGGAACCGGTAAAGAGTTAATTGCAAGAGCCATACATAATATCAGCAATCGAAATAAACGTCCTTTGGTGAAAGTAAACTGTGCTACACTTCCAGCCAATCTCATCGAAAGTGAATTGTTTGGTCATGAGCGGGGTGCATTTACAGGTGCAATGGAAAAAAAGATCGGTCGCTTTGAGTTGGCAGACACAGGGACAATTTTCTTAGATGAAATCGGCGAGCTGCCTGTTGAATTACAGGCAAAACTGTTACGTGTATTGCAGGAAGGTGAGTTTGAACGTTTGGGTAATCCTAAAACAATGAAAGTAAACGTTCGAATAATTGCTGCTACCAATCGAAATCTGCAAACAGCCATCGAGAAAAAAGAATTTCGTGAAGATCTTTATTATCGTTTGAATGTTTTCCCGATCATCACTCCCCCATTGCGTGACCGTAAAGAAGATATTCCACTGCTTGTAAAACATTTTATCCGCAAGCATGAAACAAAAATGGGCAGAAAGATAACTGAAGTTGCCCCTGATGTTTTAACTGCTCTTCACCAATACAACTGGCCGGGTAATGTTCGTGAACTGGAGAATTTAATTGAACGTGCCCTGATCATTTCAAAAGGTTCTGTTCTTGAATATGGCGATTGGATACCTGCTGTTTCCGGAACATCAACAGCCAATCACAGTTCTTCATCAAACCAAACATTGGAAGATGTTGAAAAGGAACACATCATTCAAACATTAGAAAGAACAAACTGGAAAGTAAGTGGAGAAAAAGGTGCTGCGAAAATTTTAGGTCTCAATGCCACAACACTTGAAGCACGTATGAAAAAACTTGGTATCTCACGGCCAAAATGATCTTATGTTATTTCATAAAATATCCAACCATCCACACGGATGGTTTTTTTATTCTTATTAGACAAGGCTGAATATTCCCAATAAAAAAAATCCCAACCTGTTGGGATTTTCCCAACAGGTTGGGAGAAAAAAAGGCTCACCACTTGACTAGATACAATAGTTGAAAATCCGGAAACCCTTTACTGCAAAGCATTTCAGGGCAATCATTACATGCAAAAACAAATGCGGCATGCCGTTGGCCTTAAATACCATGCCGAAATTTTACAATATGCCAAAGCAAATAACAGCGGAAGAATTCCAAACGAAAGTAACAGAGAGCAAATTATTATCACTGGTTAAGTTTAAAACACAATGGAGCGGAGCCTGCCAGATAGTTGAACCGTTTTACAAAGAACTGTCTCTCTCTTACCGTGGTGTTGCAAACTTTTTTATTGTAGATACAGAACATGATAACAGTCTTGCCGAACGCTTCGGCATTATGGAATTGCCTACGATCCTGCTGTTTAAAAACGGAACTGTAGTTGATCACACAACCGGGTTAACATCAAAACAGTTATTGATCGAAAAAATAGAACAGGCACTTTCAGAAAATACTGATGAACAAATCAACTAAAAATCATTTGTTATGCGTAACGATCTAAAAGCATGGTACCAACAGCACTTTGGAAGTTTCACTTCCTTACAGCTGTTTGAAATTGAAGAAATAAGTGAATACGAATTGGGCTTGATACAACTGCCTGATGTTGACTACAAAAACAACCAACCAGTGGCAACATTAGCTTTTGCGGAGAGCCATAGAGAAATAAAAACAATTCTGCAAACAGTCATCAGCCGTATTACAAACTGAATAGACCATTAATCATAAACATTAAACCTTTAAAACAGTAAACCATGTCACCGGAAATTAAGTATGCCTACTTAAAAAGTCACCCGCTCTTTGCAAATGCAACCGAGCAGAGCATCCAACAGGCTTTTGAGTTAATGAAAGTAAAAACCATTTACCGGAATGAAAGCTTTGGCTATGGAGATGCAAGCTTCAGTAAGATATTTTTACTCATTCAGGGAAAAATAAAAATTGCCGAGATCAACAACGATGACAGCAACGAACTTATCAAAGACATTTTAACTGCACCTGATATTTTCGGCGACCTGAGTATGGAAGGCAATACTGCTATTGATGAATATGCCGAGGCACTTACAGCAAATACAGTGGTGTGCATCTTCAGTATCGGTGATCTGAAGCAGATCATGCATCACAATCCTGCAATTGCAATAGCATACGCAAACCTGGTCAACAAAAAATTACGCAAACTTGAATCAAAGCATTCCGATCTCGTATTTCGTGATGCGAAGAGCCGCCTGATCCGTTTTATCAAAAACTGGGCTATGACGGATGGCAACCGTGTTGGTGATAAAATTATTCTCAATAACTATTTAACACATACTGACATTGCGAATGTAATTGCAACCAGCAGACAAAGTGTAAATGTGCTTTTTAATGAACTGAGGGATGAGGGCCTTTTATTTTACAACCGTAAACACATTGAACTGAACGATCAGTTCATCTGGAATTAGGCAATTAATTTACGATAACTGTAATTAACAAGACAGTCTAACAGCACCCTGCCAATTAGCTTTGCATTCATTAAACCTTTCTCACAAGGTTGATTTAGGGTTAGGAAATAATGGTTCTGTTTCCACAGAGCCATTCTTCCGAAAATCTTAACAACGGGATCTAAACATGCCATTTGTATCATTCATATTCAGGGTGCATCAACCTTATGCATTAGCAAACTACACATCGAGTGATGTAGGGTTAGTCCATAACTATTTTGATAAAGATGCTACCATTGCCCAACTAAACCGTCTAGCAGACGATTGCTTGGTGCCTGCCAATCGTCTTTTATTAAAACTCATTAAAGAGTACGAAGGAAATTTAAAAGCAGCATTTTCTATAAGCGGAATCATGTTTGAGTTACTTGAGCTTTACCGTCCAGATGTGCTGCAACAATTTAAACGACTTGTACAAACAGATTGCGTTGAAATACTTGGAGAGCCATGTAACAATTCTGCCAGCTGGCTGTATTCAAATGTTGAATTTAAACGCCAGGTAGAAAAACACAAACAGATCGTAGAGCAATTGCTTAACACAACGCCAACTCTGTTTCGAAATACAGAACTAATCCATGACAATAATCTTGCAGCTTTTATTCATTCACTTGGTTTTGAAGGAATATTTTGTGAATCTGTCGATCAGTTATTGCATCATCGTTCACGAAACAAAACCTTTACAAGTCCTGGCAATAAAATCCCGTTATTGCTCCGTAACTTCAGGATGAGTGATGATATTGCGTTTCGTTTTGCAGATGAAGAATGGCCCGAACGTCCGTTGACAGCCGAAAAATTTGCATCATGGATACATTCACATCCGGCAGATACAGAATGTATCAACCTGATGCTCGACTATCAAACCTTTGGCATCTATAAAACAAAAGAGACAGGCATTTTTGATTTTCTTGAAGCCTTACCCGGCCACATTTTACAAAACCCTGATTGGCTGTTTGCAACGCCTTCAACAATACTTGCCGTACATCCGTCAAATGACGTGTATGATGTGAGTGAAACTATTTCGTGGGCAACAAACGGGGGAAACAGCAGCAGCCGTTGCGAAAATGCGATGCAGAATAAAATGCTGCATAAAATTTTCAGCCTTGAAAAAGCCGTGAACCGATGTAATAATCCGGCACTAAGTAAAACATGGAAATTATTACAGGCATCTGATTACTTCAGTTATATGTCGCCGGAAAAATATACAACTCCAGACCCTTTGAATCCATACAGCTCAGCAGAAGAAGCCTATCAAAACTACCTGAACATCGTCACCGATTTTGAACTGCAACTGATCAAACAGGGATTAGCCGATTATAAAGAACATAAACAACCATCACATTATTCAACGCTTTATTAAAACAACATGAACCAAAAATTAAAAGAACAGATAGCTATTGTAACAGGTGCCAGCAGTGGTATTGGCGCAGGTGTATCGAAAGAACTTGCAAAGGAAGGCGCAACAGTTGTGGTGAACTATCCCGTAGTAAACGGAAAAGAAATGGCGGAGAAAGTTGTAGCAGAAATTATTGCCAACGGTGGCAAAGCTATCAGCTATCAATGCGATGTAAGTAAAGAAGACCAGGTGCAGCAAATGTTTGCAGATGTCATCAACCAATTTGGAACAGTTGATATTCTCATTAACAATGCAGGCTTGCAAAAAGATGCACCTTTTACCGAAATGACATTGGAGCAATGGAATTTTGTGATTGCTGTTAACCTTACCGGCCAGTTTCTTTGTGCAAGAGAAGCTATTAAAGAATTTTTGCGCAGGGGTGTTAATGGTAAATCGAAAAGTGCTGGCAAGATCATTTGCATGAGCAGTGTGCACGAAGTAATTCCCTGGGCTGGTCATGCAAACTATGCAGCGAGTAAGGGAGGCGTAAACCTGATGATGAAAACTATTGCACAGGAATATGCGCCAAAAAATATTCGTATCAATTCCATTGCCCCCGGCGCCATTGCTACTCCTATTAATCATGACGCATGGGATACAAGCGAACATTTACAGCAGTTATTAAAACTTATTCCGCAGAAACGTGTTGGACAAGTAGAAGATATTGGTAAAGCTGCTGCCTGGCTGGCAAGTGATGATTCAGATTATATTAACGGCACCACGTTGTTTGTAGATGGTGGTATGACTTTGTATCCAGGTTTTGAAGATAATGGGTAAGTAGAAAAAATGTAAATACAGAAGAAATTCAAAAAACGAAAACCGACATCAAAATAAAACAGCATGAACGCAGAACAAAAACGATTGACAGATAAGAGCTGGAAAAAATGGGGTCCATTCCTCAGCGAACGGCAGTGGGGAACAGTGCGTGAAGACTATAGCGAACATGGCAATGCATGGGATTATTTTCCGCATGATCATGCCCGCAGTCGTGTTTATCGTTGGGGGGAAGATGGTATTGCAGGCATCAGTGATGAGATGCAGCGGATTTGTTTTGCAGTTGCATTATGGAATGGCAAAGACCCTATCCTGAAAGAACGGTTATTTGGTTTAACCGGCAACGAAGGCAATCATGGTGAAGATGTTAAGGAGTTGTATTATTATCTTGATAGTACGCCGACGCATTCTTACATGAAGCATTTGTATAAGTATCCACAGGCAGAATATCCTTATGCTGATCTTGTTAATGCAAACCGCAACCGTAACAGGTTTGAAAAAGAATATGAACTACTTGATACGGGTTTATTCAACGAAGGAAAATATTTTGATGTTGTAACAGAATATGCCAAGCAGAATGCAGAAGACATCTATATCCGTATCAGCATTCATAACCGTGCCGATGAAACTGCATTTCTTGCACTACTCCCTACCCTATGGTTTCGTAACCTCTGGAGCTTTGGCTTATTAAATGAAAAACCATCTATCACACAGTTGAATGATTTCAGTGTACAATTACAGCATCCTGAATTGGGCACCTATTATTTTTCCTATGACAAACCTCTTCGTACCCTTTTTACAGAGAATGAAACAAATACACAGCGGCTATACGATCAACCAAATGCAAGTCCTTTTGTGAAAGATGCATTTCATACCGCTGTTATTGATCAACAATATGATTTGCTGCAAGACAAAAAACAGGGAACAAAACTTGCGCCCATGTATGAAGTAAATCTTGCAGCAAAAGAATCAACTACCATTTACCTGCGCCTGGGTAGAGAATTACCTGTTGAACCATTATCAGCAGATAAGGCTGAAGAAGTATTTAACAACCGCATTGCAGAAGCTGATGAATTTTATGAAACAATTCTTGTAAAGGAAAACAAGGAGCAAAAAAATATTCAACGACACGCATTTGCCGGTATGTTATGGAGTAAGCAATACTTCAATATTGATATTCCACGTTGGCTCAATGGCGACAAAGGGCAGATAGCTCCACCGGAATCAAGAAAGAATGGTCGTAATCATCACTGGCACTCGCTCAACAATGAAGATATTATTTCTATGCCCGATAAATGGGAATATCCCTGGTATGCGGCATGGGATCTTGCATTTCATTGTGTGCCGCTTTCAATGGTTGATGCGCAGTTTGCAAAAGAACAACTCATTTTGTTTTTACGTGAATGGTATATGCATCCCAACGGTCAGTTACCTGCGTATGAATGGAGTTTTGGCGATGTGAATCCACCTGTGCATGCATGGAGTTGTTTGCAGGTGTACAAAATGGAAAAAGAAAAAACCGGCAAAGGCGATATTGATTTTCTGGAACGGGTATTTCAAAAACTATTGATCAACTTCACGTGGTGGGTAAACAGGAAAGATCACAAAGGCAACAATGTATTTGAAGGCGGGTTTCTTGGCCTTGATAATATTGGCGTGTTTGATCGCAGTAATATGATTCCCGGTGGTGGTGTATTGGAGCAAGCCGATGGCACAAGCTGGATGGCGATGTACAGTTTAAATATGCTGGAGATGGCTTTGGAAATTGCACAATACAACAAGAACTATGAAGATGTAACCACGAAGTTTTTTGAACACTTTGTTTACATCGCTGAAAGTTTAAATCGTATTGGTGAAAACTGGACCGGAAGCTGGGATGAAGAAGAAGGATTCTTTTATGATGTTTTGGCAATGCCTGATGGAAGATATATTCCATTGAAAGTAAGAAGCCTTGTTGGGCTCTCTACAATGTTTGCCGTTTTGGTATTAAAAAAGGAACAGCTTGAAAAAGTACCTGATTTCTACCGACGTTTAAAATGGTTTCAGAAATACCGCAAAGACAATGGTCAATACCTTGTTATTGAAAACCTGAAACAACACGATGATATTTTGTTATCGCTTGTGCCAAAAGATCGTTTACAACGTTTGCTAAAGGCATTACTTGATGAAAAAGAATTTTTGAGTAAAGGCGGCATTCGTTCTATTTCAAAAATTCATGAACATGGTTACTCTGTAAATATCAATGGAGAAGAGTTTGGGCTCGATTATCAACCTGCTGAAGGCACTTCTTCCTTGTTTGGCGGCAATAGTAATTGGCGTGGACCTGTGTGGATGCCGATGAACTATTTATTGGTCAAAGCATTGGAGCAGTATTGTGACTACTACGGATCTGACTGCAAAGTTGAATTTCCTACAGGTTCAGGGAATAAGATGATGTTGAGTGAAGTATCAGAAGAAATTTCAAAACGTCTTGTTTCCATTTTTGAAATGGGCGAAGATGGACATCGTCCTGCAAATGATCAGTATACTATCTACAGAGATGATCCGCATTTTAAAGATCTTATCTTGTTCTACGAATATTTCCATGGCGATACGGCAAGAGGTGTTGGCGCATCGCACCAAACGGGATGGACCGGTGTTGTAGCAGAACTGATTCAACGCATCAACAAAACCGATGCAACTGCGAAACAACAGAACGGTACATTAAAAGTTGCTGACTAAGCGATTGAAATATCATCATCATGTTACAAAAAGACAAAACAATACTGGCTGATTTTCCCGAAGCCATCCGTCATGAATGGATCGAAACAAATGGTTTAGGTGGATGGTCATCTTCATCGATCATTGGCTGCAACACACGCAGGTATCATGGTTTGCTGGTTGCTGCCACCAAACCACCTGCAGAACGGATGAACCTGCTTTCAAAACTTGATGAAACGATTGTTACGAATTCATCTGTTGGGCCGGTGCGTTATGAGCTTGGTACAAATCTTTATCCCAACAATACGATACACCCCAACGGGAATAACTATCTACAGCTATTCAGTAAAGAGTTGTTCCCGCAATGGAACTATCGTTCAGACCATGTGCACTTAAGCAAAACGATTGCAATGGTGCAGAATGAAAACACAACGCTTGTTCTCTACAAAGTTGAAGAAGCAACAGAGCCTTTCACACTCGAATTAAGACCATTTGTTGCAGCAAGAGGATATCATTCCTTACAACATGAAGGTCCGCAATTACAATGGAATGCTGAATTTGCAAATGATGTTTTTCACACAATACCTGATAGCGAAACCGATCTGTTCATTAAAATTCCCGCAGCAACTTATCAGCATGCACCTGAATGGTTCACTCGTTCTCAATACAGTGTTGAGCAATACCGTGGATTAAATTTTGAGGAAGACCTGCTGAGTCATGGTGTTTTCTCTGTTCAACTTCAGAAAGGAGATTTTCTGGGTGTTATTATTTCAACTGTTGATCCTTCAGATAAAGATGCGGGGATGCTATTCCAGGAAGAAGAAAAACGCAAACTTTCTTTACTGGATAATAACACAGATGATGTAACAAAACAATTACTCTTGGCAGCCGATCAATTCATTGTAAAACGTGGTGATGATCTTAAAACAATTATTGCCGGCTACCACTGGTTTACCGATTGGGGAAGAGATACAATGATCGCATTACCCGGGCTTTGCCTGAGTACAGGCAGGTATAATGATGCAAAGAAAATATTATCAGCCTTTGCACAATCAGTAAGTATGGGCATGCTGCCTAATCGCTTCCAGGATAATAATGAACCACCTGAGTATAATAATGTAGATGGTACTCTTTGGTATTTTATTGCAATACATAAATACCTGGCAGCAACTGCTGATGAAGAGTTTGTCTTATCAGAACTGTTGCCGGTACTAAAAGAAATTATTGATTGGCATTTTAAAGGAACACGTTACAATATTCATGTAACAGAGGATGGTTTATTGTACGCCGGTGAAAAAGGACAGCAACTAACCTGGATGGATGCACGTATTGGCGGCTGGGTTGTCACACCACGTATGGGTAAGCCGGTTGAAGTACAGGCCTTGTGGTATAATGCACTTCGCATTTTTGCTGATCTGTTGAGAAAGAACAAGCAAGAAGAAGATGCAGCATCAGTGGAACTAAGTGCTGAAAAAGCAAAACAGAGTTTTGAAGCAACCTTTTGGAACAAACAAGCAGGCTATTTATATGATGTGATCGATGAAGACGGAAATCCTGACCCATCGCTTCGTCCCAATCAATTATTTGCTATCAGTCTGCCATTCTCTTTACTTGAAGGAGAGAAAGCAAAAGCTGTATTAGATATTGTTACAAGTGAATTATACACGCCTGTTGGTTTACGAAGTTTACCTCAGGGAGATGAACGCTATGTTGGAGTATATGGAGGTTTACCATTAAAACGTGACGGTTCTTATCACCAAGGCACTGTGTGGAGCTGGTTGCTGGGGCCTTATGCTGATGCAATCAAAAAAACAGGAATCACCAATTCAAAAAAACAAATTAAAAAGATCATCGACTCATTTGCTTATCATCTCAATGAAGGATGTATTGGTTCTGTTTCCGAAATATTTGATGCAGATGCTCCGCATACGCCAAGAGGTTGTGTGGCACAGGCATGGGGCGTGGCAGAGTGGCTACGCATTGTTAAAGAGATGCACAACTGATCCTCGCACAGCTTTCATTTATCCTTACATCAATATTATTTTTTGCTGCCGTTTTTTTTAAACTGTATTACAAAACCAATCTGGGTATAGAACGGTAACAACGGTTGCGTTTGAAAATGCTGCTCAATTTTTCTACCTGCCTTCAGGTAAACGGTAGTGTTACGGGCTGAATAGCCAAGACGAATCCCGGAATATAAAATACCTGCAGTTGATGGTTCATACCAGCCGTCCTTCACTTCAGGAAAAACTTCCTTGTACTCTGTTGAATGTTTGAAATGTGTGAGTATTGCTTTATCAAAACCCAATTCTGCTGCAACAAAACAGTGCTTTCTGTAATAGCCGATTGTGGTTGAAACATCTGCACCAATATTTACTAAACGGGTATAGTCGTTTTCAAATCGTCGAAGTACTGTCCGGAATTCAGTAGCAAAATAGAAGTCCCCTTTTTTCACCCACATAAAGTGTGCACCGGTCTTAATATTAAAATCATCAGCAATTGTTTTACCGAAAGGAGCAACATACTCAAAATTGATAATTGTTTGCCGTTTGGATTTGAGACGATAGCCATATTGAATTGAATAGGTTAACGCATTATCAATCGCCAACTGCCCCGAAGCAAGATGCCTTGCGTTCTGATGATCTGAAGCCCAATTTACAGTTTGAGCTTTTACAGCAAAACTGCTGAATAAAACCGCAACAAAAACGATGCTTTTCATTTCACAAAGAATTTAAATACTGGAAAGCCACTGGAAAAAATTGTATCCATCCCGATGGGAAACTTAAAAAATCATGTCCGGCATTGTCTATCCGTTGCAATTGAACTTGCTGATATGCCGATGATACATACCTTGCATGATCTAAGCCGTAGGCTTTGTTCCGTTCGCTATATACAAACAATATCGGTGGAGTAAACATTTGCAAATTACCCGTCCAGTCTGGCTGTTGCTTCTCACCAAGTTCAAATAATGCTTTATTCACAACTGCACCGGCTCTCCAAAATGGCAATAAAGCCTCGTTGCCAGTAGGATTATCTACAGAACTTTCAGCTGCAGCCAACAATCCGAGTTTATAATCCAGAATTGCATGTTGATCTTTTTTCCCTGTAATAAACTGATCGAGATAAAATGCATCGTTTAAAACCTCGCTTGTAAATCGTATATCTCTTGCTCTTTTAACATACGCTTCAATATCGGTCCATTTAAATCCACCTGGCTCACAAAAAATTGCACCATTTACTTTAGAAGGAATTTGATTGATATACGCCGTTGCCAGGATAGCTCCCCAGGAATGCCCGAGTAAAAAAAGTTTTTGTGTTGGAGATTTTCGATAGTGAAGAATTACAGCATTCAGATCATCGATCATGAGTTGTATGGAAAAATCTTCTTTATTATGACGTTTAGACAACCCCGATCCACGCTGATCGAAAAAAATTACAAAGTAGCCTTTACTTGCAAACTCCTTACAGTTTAACAGGTAACGATAATCGCTTCCCGGCCCTCCATGCAAAATAACCAACATGCTGTTTTGAGGATTGCCAAATGTTTCTGCATGAAAAACTGTACCATTTACAGCAAGAGCCGGTAGCGTAGGATCCTGCTCAACCGTATTCGGCACAAGATTTCCTTCCTGCTGTATAAATTTTCCCTTTGTGCAGGATGAGACAATGAACAATAAAATAATAACAGCAGCACTTTTCATTAAACGTTATTTTTTGTTTATGAAATTGAGAAAGATTGAAGAAATAGATTGTCGTATATGAGACCGGGAGCAGCAGAAACAGTATTGCCAATAAATATGGAAGAAGCAAGGATATCATTAAAACCATGTAGCTTCATATTAAAAAAAGTAATGCATGAAATTGCAACCACTACTTGACTACATTAATAGATATGTCACACTTACAAAAGAGGAGGAATCTCTTTTGCTCTCAAAAGTTACCGTACGAAAATTCGGGAAATCCGATTTCATTGTAAAGAATGGTGATGTTTGCAACTTTGAAAGTTTTGTTTTATCCGGCTGTGTAAAAACTTATTTCATTGACCAGGATGCACAGGAAATCATTGTGATGCTTGCCATCGAAAACTGGTGGACGGCCGACCTGGGTAGTTTTATCTCAAGAGAACCCGCAAAGCTGAATGTTCAGTGTGTGGAAAAAACAGAATTGGCTCAGATCCATTATGACGACCTACAAGAGCTCTACAAACAGGTGCCTAAGCTTGAACGTTTTTTCAGACTCATCATTCAACAGGCATTTGTTGCATCGCAAAACAGAATTGTAGTAAATTACAGTGAGCCAGCTAAAAAGCGTTACCTGAAATTCAGGGAACAATATGCCTCCATTGAACACCGTGTGCCGCAATACATGGTAGCTTCCTATCTTGGAATTACCAAAGAATTTCTCAGTAAAGTCCGCAGACAGTTACTGAAAGAAAAATAATTACTGCCTGTGATTTATTAACCTGGTTTATTTTTTTCGCCTTCCTGTTGTAAGATCTTTGTGGTTCTAAAACACAAAGTATATGTCAATTATTCTCGAAAAAATTCAACACCTCAATGAATTGGTGTTAAATGGTAAAGCATTGGAAGCTTTTGATCACTACTATCATGACGATGTGGTGATGCAGGAAAATGAAACAACACCCACAACCGGAAAAGAAGCTAACAGGCTTCGTGAAGAAGCATTCTTTGCAGCAATCACTGAATTCCGATCTGCCACACCGCTTAAAATAATTACAGGCGATAACACATCGATGGTACAATGGCATTATGATTATACGCACAAAGATTGGGGTGTGCGCAATTATACACAGGTTTCTGTGCAGGAATGGAAAGATGGCAAAATCATCAAAGAACAATTTTTTTACGGCAATTAAACGATCATACACAAATGAAAAACTCATCATTTCAACCGCTTTCACTTGCAGCAATAACATTAAGAATTTTGTTAGGGCTTGTGGTATTTCCTCATGGTGCACAAAAATTATTTGGCTGGTTCGGCGGCTATGGCTTTACCGGCACTATGCAATATTTCTCAGGAACAGTTGGGTTACCATGGCTCATCGGGTTTCTTGTCATTCTACTTGAATCGATTGGTGCAATTGCCTTAATTGCAGGGCTTGGCACAAGAGTCATTGCGGCAGCTTATGTACTTCTTGCAGCTGGTATTGCATTTACGTCTCATGTTCAATATGGGTTTTTCAGCAACTGGTTTGGCAATCAAAAAGGCGAAGGTTACGAATACTTCCTGTTGTGGATTGGAATGGCATTGGCATTACTCATGATCGGTGGCGGACAGTATGCATTGGAACGCATCATCAAAACATCGAAATAATTATTTCAACCAATGAAAACACAAACCGGGATAGCAGTTGCATTTGCATCCTTACAATAGTTTCATCCTGCTCAATGAAAGAAATAAAAAAACCTTCAACAAGATGCACAACCGTGAACATTTATCATAAAACAATTCACCTGAACGGCATTGATCTCTTCTACCGGGAGTCGGGCCCTGCAGATGCGCCGGTTATCTTGTTGATGCATGGCTTCCCGTCTTCTTCATTCATGTTCCGTGACCTGCTTCCTTTATTGAATAAAAAATACAGGTTGATCGCACCTGACTATCCGGGGTTTGGTCACAGCAGTGTGCCCGATGCAAAAAAGTTCAACTATAGTTTTGAACAAATCGCTTCAGTTATTGAATCATTTGTTGATACACTTGGCATCAGGAAACTCTCGATGTACATACAGGATTACGGCGCCCCGGTTGGACTTCGCTTAGTTACAAAACGTCCAGAATTACTGCAATGTCTTATTATACAAAACGGAAATGCGTATGAAGAAGGCTTGGCCGATACATGGGCTCCGTTAAAAGCGATCTGGAATGACCCTGATCATCCGCAAAAGAAAAAAGCTGTTTATGACTTTATGAAACTCGAAGGAACAAAATTGCAGTACACCGCCGGAGTTAGTGAGCCATCAAATATCTCACCTGATACATACACGCTCGATCAATACCTGCTCGACAGGCGGGGCGTGAAAGAAATCCAATACCAGTTGTTTTACGATTACCGCAATAACGTAAGAGATTATCCATTGTTTCATAAAATGTTCAGAGAATACCAACCTCCTGCTTTAGTAGTGTGGGGTGAAAAAGATATTTTCTTTACAAAAGAAGGCGCATTGGCTTATGCACGTGATCTGAAAAACATTGAATTTAATTTCTATAATACAGGGCATTTTGCACTGGAAGAATATTCGAAAGAAATCGCAGAGAAAATAGATCTGTTCCTGCAAAAAAATCTCAGTCAATAGTAGAAAGACTAATCAATCCAAATAGTACCAACTGAATAGGTCCTTGCATTACCGGCGATCAGTACCCGCTCGTCTTTATCTTCACAATATAATTTTCCAACCCTGTCAGAAAGTTGCAATGCAGTCATCTGTTTTCTATTGAGCCGCTTGCTCCAGAAAGGAATTAATGAACAATGAGATGAGCCTGTTACCGGGTCTTCAAATATAGATGCCTGCGGTGTAAAATATCTTGATACAAAATCACAATCATTTCCGGGTGCAGTAATCACAACTCCACCCGGATCAAGATTGATCTGATCAAGAATCTGCCTGTTGATTTGAATACCAGTTATCTCCTCTTCACTTGCATATACCAATACATAATCTCTCGACTTAAAAACTTCCTTTGGTTGTATACTCAGCGAAGTTTTGATTATTCCCGGCAACTCAGCTTCAACCGGCATTCTTGATGGAAAGTTTAAGGTGTACATGTCGTTTGCAACAGACACTTCAAGTATGCCGCTTTTAGACTGAAAGCTTATACTGTTTTCAGTGTGGCTAAGAAATCTTTTCAACACATGTGCTGTTGCAAGCGTTGCATGGCCACATAGATCCATTTCAATTTCAGGTGTGAACCATCGGAGATCGAAGCTTGCTACTTCTGAGTTCGAATCAGTAAGCGGAATAAAAAAAGCCGTTTCAGCAACTGCATTTTCTTTTGCGATCTTAAAGAGCAAATCATCAGGTAACCAGCTTTCAAGCGGCACAACGCATGCCGGATTGCCTCCGAATATTTTATCAGTAAAACTATCTATTTGATAAAGATCGAGTTTCATTATTACTATCTGTTTATACTTAATTAAAAGATCAACTGAACTGACTGAAAGAGTGTGATGATGATTTCAGTTGATCACCCGAATTAAAAATAAGTGATTCTGTTTGATATAGAAGTAAAGCAGGTGATTAATCAACCGAATTCATTTCACTAAAATAATCTTCTTCTATTGGTCAGATAATTGACAACGGCTTTCTTCTCAAATGATTCATTTTGTAGTTGAAAAAACAATATGCAAAACCATTACGATATCATCATCATTGGCACAGGTAGCGGCGGAAGCACCATCGCCTACAAGCTTGCGCAAAGCGGAAAACGAATCCTGATTCTTGAACGTGGCGGCTTTATTCCCCGTGAAAAAGAAAACTGGGATGCAAAAGAGGTGGTAACCAACGGTCGCTATCGTCCCAATGAAAATTGGTATGACCAGGATAACAAACCCTTCAAACCGTTTATACATTACAATGTGGGTGGTAATAGTAAAATGTATGGCGCTGCGCTCTTTCGTTTTCGTGAAAGTGATTTTCTGGAAGTGAACCATTACGGCGGCACTTCTCCTGCATGGCCTTTCGGGTACAACACACTGGAATCATACTATACACAAGCTGAATTTTTATATCATGTACATGGCGAGCGCCATACAGATCCTACAGAACCAAAAACAAATTACAGCTATCCGTTTCCTCCCCTGCCCTATGAACCGGTGATTGCAGACCTGTCCGAAAAAATGAAACAGTTAGGATTGCATCCTTTTCCGTTACCTATGGGTATGAAGAGACCACAGGATCTTAATCCTAACGAATCACCGGTACTATTGGAAAACTTTGATGGTTTCCCCGATCCTACTGAATCAAAAGCAGATGCCCATACCGTTGCTCTGCGACCATCATTGGCAAAACAAAATGTTACGCTGCTCACCAATGCCTATGCAAAACGACTGATCACAAACGAAACAGGAAAACGTGTAACAGGTGTTGATGCAATTGTAAACGAGGAAGAGATACATTTCACAGCTGACTTGGTGATCGTTGCATGTGGCGCTGTAAACAGTGCCGCATTATTTCTTCGAAGCGCAAATGAATTACATCCAACAGGTTTGGCAAACAGCAGCAACCAGGTTGGCCGTAATTTGATGTTGCACCACAATGGGTGCCTGGTAGCATTTACCAAAAAGAAGAACGATAGTGTTTTCCAGAAGAGTCTTGGTCTTGCAGATTTCTATCATGGTGCTGACGACAGCAAATATCCATTGGGAGAAATTCAATTGATGGGTCGTAATGATCCCGATAGTATTGTATGGATGGCAGAAAAAATTGCTCCTGGTAAATCGTACAATGAACTAAAAGAAATGACGATCGATTTCTGGCTTACTGCTGAAGATCTTCCATCGCCTGATAATCGTGTTACACTTCGTGAAGATGGAAGTATACAGGTGCATTACACACGCACCAATTATACAGCGTATGAAAAACTGAAAGCTAAACTCAAACAGATCTTTCAACAGTTGGGAGAAATTGATCCTGACTATAAAGATGTGCAATGGGCTGGCTATGATCTCGACATCAGTGGTATGAGTCACCAGAACGGAACACTCCGCTTTGGCACCGATCCCTCAACATCGGTACTCGATCTGAATTGTAAAACGCATGATCTTGAAAATGTGTATGTGGTTGATGCCAGCTTTTTTCCAAGTTGTGGCGCATTTAATCCTGCACTCACCATTGCTGCCAATGCATTGCGTGTAGGTGATCATATTCTTCATCAATGGTTTCAGCAAAAAACAGAAAAGAAACCGGTAGAAATTATTCATCCTGTCTAATTCTTTGATGTGGTTCAACAACAGCGTCCCGATTCTTCGGGAGGCATTCATTTGATTCTACTATGGAAGAAACAGCAAAATTTATAACAATCAATATCAGTCATGCGGTTGAGATACTTGCAGCGGTGATCATTGGCTGGGCAGTGGTGAAAACACTCTTCATTTACTTTGTACCTGCTAAAAAATGGTACACAGCCGAACAGGTGCGTGTGAAGTTTGGAAGTGCCGTGGCCATTGCACTAGAATTATTACTCGGTGCAGATGTGTTGGCTACTGCCGTTGCCCCCAGCTGGAATGATATTGGGCAACTGACTGCTATTGCTATTCTTCGCACAGCACTGAATTACTTTCTATCGAAAGAATTAAAAGAAATAAGTAATGAAACTTCTTAAGCACACTGTCGCTTTGTTGCTGTTTACAAATTACTGTTTGGCCATTCAAGCTCAGCGAAAAATCAGTATCGATGTGGCGGCTATTCGCAACCATACAACAAACCAGCATGGCATCAACTTTAGTGCCTTCTATTTCCTAAACAACAAACTTTCAACAGGATTTGAAATAAACCGTTTCTTTCCGGTGCAGCGATTTAAACAAAACAGCTCCTATCGAATCTCAGCCTGGGATTATGATTGGAACATTCACTTTCATAACAACATTGGAAAATACTGGACAATTTATCCATTAACAGGAATAAGTTACACATTTGAAAAAGAGCAAAATCAACAGAATGCCGAACTTATTCACTCCGGCCGTTTTTATTTTAATGCCGGCGCAGGTATTCTTCTCAACACAAAAAAAGTACGACCTCACATGGAATACTTCCTGGCTACAAATCGCAAAACCGAACACTATCTTCTTGTGGGCATCAGCTACGAATTTGAATGGAATATTTATCGTTGATTCGTCAATCAGCCGACAGCAAATCTCTTTGAACTTGTTTCATTTTGCAGCATGAGAGTAATGCCCATACGCATCATTACAGGCCATAATGGCATTACGCAACTCAAAGCCTCCTTTCAAAAAAATTACAAACATTATCTTCAGGAAGCATTGGGTCTGGCGATATTTATGACCTCTGCCTGTTTCTTTGGTGCTTTACTTGAAGCTCCTGCTTCACCTGTACATCAATTTTTGCAAAACAGTTTTTTACGCTTAGTGATCATGGGTGTGCTTATGGGAGCAACCGCATTATTTATTTTTTATTCGCCCCTTACTGCAGCAAGTGGCGCACAGATCAACCCGGCGGTTACACTTAGCTTTTTACGCACGGGGCAAATGTGTAAATATGATGCAGTATTCTTTACGCTGTTTCAAATAACCGGAGGAACATTGGCAGTTTATATTATGCAGCAACTTATCGGCAGCTGGCTTACTGATCTCCCGGTAAATTCTGTAGTTACTGTCCCTGGCAAAGCAGGTGTTGTTCCGGCTGCTATCACAGAATTTATCATTGCATTCATAACCATGAGCATGGTATTGTTTACATCAGATGATCCTGTTCTTAAAAAATATACAAGAGTAATTGCGGCTTGTCTTGTTTGTTGCTGGGTAATTATTGCAGGTCCCATATCAGGTTTTGGTATGAACCCAGCCCGTTCTTTTGCAAGTGCATTACCTGCAAATACATGGACAGCCTTCCCCATCTACATTATTGCACCCCTTGCAGGAATGCTGAGTGCAACAGAGGTATATATCCGCTTTAGAAAAACAAAGATCGCCACCAACTAAACTTCACTTCAATTATTTATATGAAACAGCTATTAAAATATTTCCTGCTTTTTGCATTGGCTGTGTTGCTCAATTATGTATTAGCAGCACAGGTAACAAGAGTAGATGCAATTGGCATTACGGTAAAAGACATGAATCGTTCTCTCCCTTTCTATACTGATGTATTAGGTTTCGAAAAAGTGAGTGATGAAGAAATGCAAGGTGTATCAGTTGAACAATTAAAAGCTTTGTTCGGCATCAATATCAGGGTTGTGCGTTTAAAACTGGGCGATGAATTTATTGAGCTCACTGATTATCTCACAACAGGCGGCCGCAGTATTCGTGAAGATCAGAAGAGTAATGATCTTTCATTCCAACACATTGCGATTGTTGTAAGCGATATGGAACAGGCCTATCAGCAACTCCGCAAACACAACGTAGAGCATGTATCAACTTCACCACAAACTTTGCCCAAATCAATTCCGGGAGCTGAAGGAATCAAAGCATTTTACTTTCACGATCCTGATGGGCATAATCTTGAACTGATCTTTTTTCCTCAAGGGAAAGGACAGGCAAAATGGCAAGAGCAAAACGGGAAACTATTTCTTGGTATTGATCATACAGCCATTGGCATCAGCAATACAACTACCAGTCATCGTTTCTACTCAACGTTATTAGGTATTGAACGAAATGGCGAAAGTTTTAATAAAGGCATTGAGCAGGAACACCTCAACAATGTACAAGGGGCATCATTACATATTACCGGTTACAGATCTCCTGCGGGACCTGGTGTTGAGTTTCTTGAATACCTGAAACCAGGGCCAGGCCGTTCATATCCACCTGATACAAGAGCTGATGATCTCTGGTTCTGGCAAACAAACATGATCACCAATGATGCAGAAAAATTATACAAGCAACTAAAGAGAGCGAATTACAAAGTTGTTTCAAACAAACTCATTCATCAGCAACAAAACGGTGTGCACACAAAATCATTTATTGTGAAAGATCCCGATGGACATGCCGTGCAAATCACAGAATATGTAATCGGAAAATAATTCAATCAACTCCTGCCATGAACGAAACAACTGCCGTTACCTGTCCGCTTTGTGGCGACGAAGTACACAAACTTATTTATCGTTTTCATCTTGAAAGTGAGCGATTGATTATAGATAAGATCAAAGAACAGTTTCCTGATTGGGCAATAGATGATGGCATCTGCAGTCGTTGTATTGATTATTACCATACTGAATTGTTGATGCAGCAACGCATGCTTCCTGAAATTGGGCCGCACTTCCCGGTGAAAAGTCTGGATGACTTTATCATTCTCCCTTCAGCACTTCGCATTGATACAGATGTACGGTTTACCGGCAAAGGGGTTACCATTTGTTTTATTGACAGTGGATTTTATCTGCATGATGATTTGGTTAAAACACGTAGCCGCATTAAGAAGATCATTGACATTACTCATCCCGACAATACTGAAGATTTTTTCAGCAAACCTCATTCATCTGCCTGGCATGGAACTATGACAAGTGTTGTGTGTGCCGGTGATGGTTATTGCAGCAATGGTTTATACAAAGGCATTGCACCTGATGCTGAACTTGTATTGATCAAAGTGCAGGATGATGATGGCAGGATACCAACGGCCAATATCATGAAAGCGTTAGAATGGGTTGCAGCAAATCATCTAACCTATGATATTAAAATTGTAAACCTGAGTGTTAGTGCTGATGAGAATTTGAGTTATCATGAATCAGGAATTGATCAGCTTGCAGAACAGCTCATTAATGCAGGCGTCAATATTGTTGCCGCAGCCGGGAACAACACAGAAGTCATGATCAAACCACCTGCAAATGCACCGAATGTGATCAGTATTGGCGGTGTGGATGATGCAAATGATCTTACTGCTGTTCCGTTCAGTTACCATTCTTCGTTCGGCACAACAATCGATGGATTGTATAAACCTGAGTTGGTTGCAAATGCCATCTGGATCGCTGCACCTATCTTGCCCTGCACGAATGAAGCCGAGGAGGCAGCTGCATTACACGATGCCCTTCAGCTTTCTGATAAAGAGTTAATGGTGCAATGGCCCGATGTGCAAAAAAAATCTTCGCTCCCCGAAAACGGAAATGAAAAAATGAGTGTAACTTATTACAGGCAGTTGCTGGCAAACCGAGTTATGCAAACAAAGTTTTTTTCCAGGCACTACATGCATGTTGATGGTACTTCGTTTGCTGCGCCGTTGGTAACAGGAGTAATTGCACAGTTATTGCAGGCCAAACCGGAGCTTGATCCGTTGAATATCCGCAGACTGCTATTCAGTACTGCTAAACGCCTGCCCGATGTACCCGTTGTAAAGCAAGGTTATGGTTATATCCGTCCCCGCAGAGCATTGCTTAACATTTTAAACCGGGAGGTTGTAATGAAACAACATGCATCGCCTTTTATTAACAGGCCAAAAAAAATGATCGAATTTCATATTCAGAATAGTTGTGCCCATCAGATTTCACTTGCAGGCAGTTTTAATTATTGGGCGCAGGATGTTTTGCTGATGGAGCCTTCTGCCAACGGATTTTGGAAAATTGAAATACCAATGCCACCACAAGGCACTTACACTTACAAATTTTTAATTGATGATAAGATGTGGGTGGAAGATGTGGAGAATCCTGTGCGTGAGCCCGATGGTTTTAATGGGTGGAACAGTGTGCTTAATATATAAACAGTTTTTTTCTTCTGCGTCAATTGAACGACAACAAAACTCCTGTGAATGTTCTCTCTTTGCATAAAGGATCTTTATGATCATATCTGTCATACTCATTATAGCGCTCATATACCTGTTGATCGGGGTATTGTTTGTTCCGTTCTTTTATGCCAAATGCATCCGCCATATTGATGAAACAGCTAAAGGAAGCAGTATTGGTTTTTATATCATCATCAGCCCGGGTGTAATTGTGTTCTGGCCGGTATTACTCCGCAAGTGGAGAAAAGCATTAAAAGAACAGGCATATGAATAAGCAACTGCGAAAGCGTCATCGCATCAGCTGGGTATTGATCGGTCTTTTTCTACCGGTGATGCTGCTTGTTTCCTGGTTACTTATTCCACAATTAGAACCAGTAAAAGCGATTGCCCTCGATCTGCCCGAAGCATTTCCAATAAGCATTAAAAAAATTGAACGCCCTGCCTACACAGTTCAACTAAGAAAAAGCAATGCAGGTGAGTTGCAATTGGAATGGAGAAATGAATTGCCATTAAAAGTTCCCACTGCTGTTATTTATCAGCTAAAAGAAGGAAATAACAAAGAATTGATTGGCCGGATTGAAACAAGAGGAGTTTATCGTTTCTCTATTCAAACAGATAGTTTTTCGAATAACACCTATCGTTTTCAGCTGTACGATTTTATTCATCAACAGATCATCGACACACTAAACTTTCAATTATGAGTACCGCATATAGTGCTGTCGGCTGGAACCGGCAAAAGAAAATTTATGATGGATGGATCGCAGCATTCTGCATCAGCTATCTTGCTTTGTTCATTTCACTTACATTACTGTTTAATAGCGAAGCAACATTCGAAACAATACTGATCAGAAGCACTTCTACCCTTGCGGTGTTGTTACTACACATCATTCTTTCTATTGGTCCACTAACAAGATTGAACAAAAAGTTCATGCCTTTACTCTACAACAGAAGACATCTTGGAGTAACGATGTTCTCCTTTTCAGCGGTACATGGTATTTTCGGCATCATCCAGTTTCATTCGCTGAGCAACACCAATCCACTCCTTTCTTTATTTCTGTCTAATACAAATTATGGGTCAATTCCGGCATTCCCATTCCAGGCCTTAGGATTTTTTGCTTTGATTATTTTCTTTTTAATGGCCATTACCAGTCATGATTTCTGGCTACACAATCTTTCCCCAATTGTCTGGAAAACATTGCACATGTTTGTGTATGCAGCTTATATACTGGTGGTGATGCATGTCATGCTGGGAGTCATTCAATATGAAAAGAATCCGGTGTTTGTACTTATCCTGTTTACCGGTTCGGCTTCGCTGATCATTCTTCACCTGCTTGCAGGACTAAAAGAAAGAAAGATCGATAAGATGAAGTTTAAACTGCAAGAGGATGGTTTTGTGTATGTGTGTGAAGCAGATGAAATTGAAGACAGCCGTGCAAAAATATTCTGTATTGATCAGGAACGCATCGCTGTGTACAGGCATGAACAAAAATTATACGCAATTCACAATGTATGCAAACACCAGGGCGGGCCATTAGGTGAAGGAAAGATCGTTGATGGCTGTATTACATGTCCCTGGCATGGTTATCAATACCTGCCACATAACGGGCAATCGCCACCACCTTTTAAAGAAAGAGTAAGCACATATGATGTGCGTGTGAATCATAATAAAGTATGGTTAAACCCAATTGCGTTTGCTGAAGGAACTGAACGTGAAGGAGCATTGTTATAAACAGAAAGTAAATTGATATGAATAATAATGAATTCTATATAGGATGGATGCCCGCAGCACCGAAAGGATATGCAAAACAGGTAACAATAGCCATAGTTGTTGTTGCAGTATTGGTTCTTGCACTTGCTTCATTAGTATCGATGCAACAGAAAAAATTCTCAAACTCTGTTTTTGAATATGGACAGTTAACAGAAGTAACGGGTATCTATCAGCAGTTTCCTGTGCCATCCATTAAAGTGTATACTCAACAAAATAACGGGAGCAGCTTTATTACAATGCCGCTGGTTGGCTATGGAAAACATGGAGCTGAAGGTATTATCCGTTCACTTGAAGAAGAGCGTGCTGTAAGCCTTGATCAAAAACAGATCACCCTCAAGGGAACATTGATCTACTACGACGGGAAATCGTTACTGCAAATTGACAAGCATGATAAACCCTTGCTTAGCATTGCAGCAACACTATCGTCTTCTCATCAACCTAAAACAAAAGAACTTGGCACTGTAGATCTGATTGGTGAAGTACTTGATCCCAAATGTTATTTCGGTGTAATGAAACCGGGTAGAGGAAAGCCACATCGTGATTGTGCTATTCGTTGTATTGCCGGCGGCATCAGTCCCGTTTTTTATGTTCGTCAGCAAAACGCCGGGCCACTTTATTATCTGCTGCTCGATGAAAAAGGAAATAAACTAAACGATTTTGTGAAAAACTATGTTGCTGACCCCGTAAGGCTTACTGCAAGAGCAGTGCAAGTTGACGACTGGATCGTTTTATATGTTGATACAAAGAAAGGATTGCAAAGAACCGGGGGACTGAGTTGGTTCAAAGAAAATGATGAACTGATCTATTGTAAGCCTGAATAAATTTCTTTCATTAAACAAGTGACCGTACAGAATTCTCTTTGGCTTTGTAAAGCCTGGCGGCTTCCTCTACAATATCTATGGCCACATCACTCTTTGGTTTCAGATCAAATTCAACCATTGTTTGATCTTTACGGATGATACTGATCTTATTCGTATCGAAACCAAATCCTGCCTGTGCATCATTCATCGAATTGAGAACAACCATATCAAAATTCTTTTTCTCCAGTTTACCGATAGCATGCTGCAGTTCATTATTTGTTTCTAATGCAAAGCCAACTGAAAGTTGATGTGATTGTTTGATCTGTCCAAACTCATAAGCAATATCAATATTCTTTACCATGCGGATAAAAAACTCTTCGTCTGACTTTTTGATCTTCTGTTGTGCAATGATTGCCGGACGGTAGTCAGCAACTGCCGCTGCAAACACAACAATATCTGCTTCTTCAAAATAACGGCAACAAGCCAGGTACATTTCATTGGCTGATTGCACCTGAACCAACGT
This sequence comes from Lacibacter sp. H375, assembly GCF_037892425.1. Classification (NCBI taxonomy): domain Bacteria; kingdom Pseudomonadati; phylum Bacteroidota; class Chitinophagia; order Chitinophagales; family Chitinophagaceae; genus Lacibacter; species Lacibacter aquaticus. The sequence continues at coordinate 3,356,144 of NZ_JBBKTT010000001.1, read as the reverse complement.
TAAATTTTCATGCGAAAGCGAAATGCACACCGGGCCTGATACAAGTGTAACATTCGCACCCTGCTGTAAACAAACATCAGCGATAGCATATCCCATTTTGCCTGAAGAATGATTGCTGATATAACGCACCGGATCAATTGCTTCCCTGGTTGGGCCGGCAGTAATAAGTATATTTTTCCCTTGTAGCATAAATTGTAGAATTATAAACGAAGTTTCATGATCCCTTGGATTAAAACTGTCGCATGAAATACATTCGGGAACAGGATTTATCGAATAGTCGACTCAACCGTTACCATAAACTTTTATCACTGTTTCACGAAGTATGGCACCTTCATCGCTGCTATGATAGTAAATGATATTGGCAATATCTTCTGCCTTCACCCATTTGCTGACATCAGCATCAGGCATTGATTTTCGATTTTGCGGCGTATCGATGGTGCTGGGCACAACGAGGTTTGCTACAACGTTCGTTCCTTTCGCTTCAACATTCATCATTTCAGCCAAACGAATAACCAATGATTTTGCAAGACCATAAGCTGTCATGCCTTTGCTGTTTGCTGCAGACAAGCCTGGTTTTGATCCAATCATAAATATCCGTCCTGCTTTTTGTGTCATCATTTGCACAAACACCGGACGGGCAACATGATAAACTGTTTCAAAATTTAATTTGTATTGCTTTAGAATATCAGCTGATGCCGTATCAGCAATAGAACCCATTGCAAAGCCGCCCACTGTTAATACAGCTGCATCAATTGCTCCATGCTCTTCAATAACTGATGATACAAAAGCCGAAGCCGCACCTTCATCTAAAAGATCAACTGTTACAGCTTCGTATTGATGAGCAGGAAAATCTAATTGCACAGGATCGTTTGGAATAACAGTGCCCACCACATAATATCCTTCTTCAATAAATTTTCTTACTACGGCCTGACCAAGATTTCCGGTAGCACCTGTAACTATTGCTGTTTTCATAATTATTCGTTTTAATAATAAATGAGCCGGGCAATATTACCCGGCACAATTTATACCATTTGTTTATTCCCAACTGAACTTACCGCCGATGTTTACCCGCATTTTGTAAATACTGCTGTGTGCCGTCATGTACAATGATTTTCCATCATCGCCCCAAGCCATATTTGCGGGACGTTCAGGCGTAACAACCTTGCCCAAGATCTTTGCGTCGGGAGACAGTATCCATAAACCGCCCGGTGCTGACACAAACAGATTTCCTTCTTTATCGATCTTTAACCCATCAAGCGCTTCTTCATCTTCTGTAAAATTAAAATCGAAAAACACTTTGCCATTCTTTAATGTGCCATCGGGCTGCACCTCGTATCGCCAAATGGTTTTTGTTGTATGAATATCACGGATATCCCAGTTGGTTGCATAGAAATATTTTTCATCGGGTGAAAAAGCAAGACCATTAGGCCCGCCGAGATCAGTTGATACCAATTGTACTTTCCCGTTTTTGATCATATAAATTCCCTGCCACTCTGTTTCCTTTCGCTTGTCCGTATAGAAAGATGGCAACCCATAAGGTGGATCAGTAAAATAAACAGTACCATCACTTTTCAACACAACATCGTTTGGACTATTGAATCGTTTCCCATCAATCTTATCGGCCAATATTGTAACAGGTCCTTTCTTTTCATGACGAATGATACGACGGTTACCATGTTGTGCAACAATTAATCGTCCTTCTTTATCAATTGCCAAACCATTGCTGCCTGGTTGACCATACTCACCAATATCTGTACCACTATAACCACTATGACTCATGTAAACCGTTACATTATGTGTTGAAGGATCGTAACGGTAAATTGTATTTGTATTGGGATCACTGAATAATAGATAACCATCGGGATGCCAAACAGGTCCTTCAGTAAATGAAAATCCATCTGCTACTTTCTCAACTTTGGTTCCTGCAGTAATGATCTTATTCAGTTGTTGATTGATGGTATAAATTTTTCCAACATCAGCCCACTCCTTTTTAACAGGCAATCCGTTTTTATAAAAATCAACAACTGCATTGCGCACCCAGATGTAATTGTCTGGAAGTTTTCCTATTGTTCCATTGATACCCAGAATGTAGATAACAAATTTTTCTCCTCCTGTAGCATGATTGGTTAACACTACACGGTTACGTGTGTTGTAACCTGCTATCACTCCGTTACCACTTTGTCCAAAGCTTTGATGTTGTTTTCCATTCACCCATATCTCACTGTAATCATCAACTGTAATTTCAAAAACAGCTGTCATGTCTTTTGTTGATGTTGTACCAATACTTGCAGGAATAGTAAGTTCAGTTTTATACCAAACAAAAGAAAATAAACCTGCGCCCTGCCTGTTTTCCAATTCAGTTGTGGCAACAGGTTTAAACCCTTTTTCAAAATCAACTGCACCTATTTGCGGATGTAGTTGATTTGTTTGAATGGCTGCACCGGTCGGATATAATTTTAATTGATCTCCATTGGTACCGGGCCCAGGTTGTTTAAAGGAAGTGTTGACAATATGCGCCGGTTGTGCAAACCATTTCGCATTCAGCAATGCAGCACCGTCAGTTGTTTTAAGGTCAGCAACGGCAAACGGCTTATCTACAGCAAGCTGTCTTGTTTCCTGCGAAAACACAGCAATGCCGATGAGTAGTAATAAAAACAGGATGATCTGTATTTTAATGATTTTGTAGATCTTGCTCATGATTCAATTCTTATTTACTAAGCTTGATTTTTGCGCCAGCGTTGGCAATATCTTCATCCTGTTGAGCACTGGCACTTCCGCTTACACCAATTGCACCGATCACCTGTCCTTCAAAAAGAATGGGAATACCACCTTGCAGAAATGTATGTCCAACAGTGATTAATGCACCTCGTCCACCGTTGATTGAATTTTCAAGTCGTGAAGAAGGTGCTTTGAATAATGCAGAAGTATTTGCTTTTTTTGTTGCCACTTCACTTGCTGCTGCAAACGTTCCATCCAACCGTTCGAGGTACACAAGATTGCCGCCATTATCAACGATGGCAATCGCACCACCAGGCGCATTTACCGATTTTGCAAAGTTCACTGCTTCTGTTACGATCAGCTTTGCCGATTCCAGTGAAATATTGTGTTGCGTTACTTGTGCATTTGTAATTGTTACAGCGCATACAGCGAACAGGAATACAATGATCTTTTTCATATTGATTGTTTTTTGATGAGGCGATTAAACAGGTTTGTCATATTTCACTTTCTTACCTGCATTTTGTTCTTTGATGGGCGGCCATTTTACATCAGCTTCGGCTTTGAACTTAGGAATGTCTTTATTAAATAGCTCCCATGCTCCTTTTGAATGTTGCAATATCAAATGACCATCAACAATATTCCAATACTCAGGATTAACAGGTCTTCGTCTTGCAAACGCCATTGCATAACCGCAGAACGAACCATATAAAGGCGCAAACATATCAGGATGCTCTTTAAACATATCTGCATGTTGCTGTGATGTGAAATAGAAAGTAGCACCATTATAACGGGCTGAAAATTCAGATGAGCCTTTCACCGCTTTTTTATCGGTGAAGTAAGCAACAGGATCATACCCATCCATGATCACACCATCTTTGTCTGTATTATTGTAATACTGTTTTTCTTCATCGGTCGTAATTTGTTTACCGTGATGGGCTGCTACATTTGGCCAGTATTTATCAGCAAGGATAATATTCGACGGCACATCTTTGTTCCAACCATTTACTGCACGTTGGTTGTGCTGAATAAATAATCGACCATTTACAATCGAGAATGTATTCACATCAATTGGTGCAATACGGCCTAATGAAACGGCATAAGCACACCATCCGCCAAATTGCGGTTTGTATTTTTCAGGATCAGCTTTAAACAGATCGAGGTGTTCCTGCGAAGCAAAATAATAAACTGCATCCTGGTAGTTAAACTGAAAGGCTGCATTTCCCTTTACTGGTTTATTATCTGTAAAGAACGCCACAGCATCATAACCATCGAGGATCACGCCACTTGCATCTACATTATTAAAGTATTTACCGTTTTGCTTTTGTGCATGACTGCTAATACTAACAAACAAACCGATCAGCAACATTGTCAATGTAAATACAATACTGATCACACGTTCTTCAATACGTTTTTCTTTGATGGCCTGCTCAACAGCCACAGGCTTTTTAACTATTCGCATACTTCTTTTTTTGAAGTACAAAGAAATAGTTGTGTATGCGAAGATGCTGTCGGTTGAATTACAGAATAGAGTTAGTTTTGATATTTAACTGGAGCACTGTCAAATGAATGACAGAAATGGAATTCAGTCGGAGGTTAGGGATATAAAAAAACTCCACGCAACTTGGAATGCGGTTTTGCAGAAAGCCAGGGTTGCGACCGAGTCAGGATTCAAACTTTAATGCAAGAACCGCTCACAATCAAATAAGTATCTTATAATATTTTTTTTAAACCCGCTCTTCAGTGAAACATCGTTCATTTGTTTCGCTTGATTTCTCTAGCGTCTCATATCTACAAAAACCGTAGTATAATAAATTAACATAGGAGAAAATTACTGGAACAATTTTAGTATTGGTTCGAATCTAGTCCCGGGCACAAGAGTAGATTTTTGGCGATTCTTTTATGAATCGCCATTTTTATTTCCACCGAAACGTTTGCCTGTTCTGCGATTTCACTGAATATTTTATTAACTCTTTCGGTTCGAACTTCATGTTTTTGTAAAACTGCTTTTCCAACGGAGATAATAAAAAACCGATGAAGCAAGTTCTTCACTGTTTGCTCTGTTCAAAATAAGGGTTCGAACGAAATCTGATCAGTAATTAACCCAATCAAATATGAGGCTTTGTTACTCATAAACCCATTATTTAGAATTCAAAAATTATTTTCGGCTCATTACCTTCATTACCTTCTCCACAATGCTAGCTGCATTTAAACCATATTTTTCCATTAGCTGGGCAGGTGTTCCGCTTTCACCAAACGAATTATTTACACCAATCATTTCAACAGGTGTTGGTGCATTACGACTCAACAATTGACAAACGGCATCACCCAAGCCTCCATTCAATTGATGCTCTTCTGCAGTAACCACACATTTTGTTTTAGCTGCCGATTTCAGTATGGCTTCTTCATCGAGTGGTTTAATTGTATGTATGTTGATGATCTCTGCATCAATCCCTTCTTTTTCTAACAGTTCGCCTGCAAGAATTGCTTCCCACACCAAATGACCGGTTGCAATAATGCTCACATCTTTTCCTTCGTTCACCATCCACGCTTTACCGATCTCAAATTTTTGATGGGCATCTGTAAATACAGGAACTACCGGACGGCCAAAACGTAAATATGCCGGGCCAACATGTTCAGCCAAAGCAATGGTTGCCGCTTTTGTTTGATTATAATCGCATGGATTGATCACTGTCATTTCCGGCATTGCACGCATCATCGCTAAGTCTTCCAGAATCTGATGTGTTGCACCATCTTCACCCAATGTTAATCCCGCATGCGATACTGCAATTTTTACATTCGTGCCCGAATACGCAACACTCTGGCGGATCTGATCGTACACTCTTCCCGAACCGAAATTTGCAAATGTTGTAGCAAACGGAATATATCCAGAAACAGCCAAACCTGCGGCAACACCAATCATGTTTGCTTCAGCAATTCCGCACTGAACAAATCGGCCGGGATTTTCTTTGATGAACGCATCAAGTTTCAATGAAGCAACAAGATCGGCACACAGTGCAACAACATTTGGATTAAGTTTCCCTAATTCCGCCATGCCTGCACCAAAACCGGATCTTGTATCTTTTTTTTCTGTGTATATATACTTTTTCATTCTTGTAGTAGTTAATTTTTAATAATCGCCTAAGGTTTCGGGTAATTGCTCCAGTGCTTTTGCAAGCTGCTCATCATTGGGTGCTGTACCATGCCATTTATGCGTGTGCATCATAAAATCAACACCAAAACCCATTTCCGATTTCATTAAAATAACAATCGGTTTACCCTTCCCTTCCAGCAATCTTGCTTTGGCTAAAGCATCTGTAACCTGCTGCAGATCGTTGCCATCATGCAGATCAATCGTTGCCCATCCGAATGCTTCGTATTTTGCTTTTATATCACGATTGTTCATTACTTTTTCTGTAGGGCCGTCGATCTGTTGATTATTCCAGTCTACAATTGCAACCAGGTTATCCAGTTTATAATGTGGTGCAAACTGTGCAGCCTCCCAAATCTGTCCTTCCTGTTGCTCACCATCTCCCATTAATACAAAAACGGTTGTAGTATCTTTCTTTAGTTTTTTTGCATAAGCAACCCCGGCAGCTACCGACAGTCCCTGACCCAATGAGCCCGACGCAATGCGGATACCTGGCAAGTGTTCATGTGTTGCAGGATGACCTTGCAAACGTGAATTGATTTTTCTAAACGTAGCCAGCTCACTAACGGCAAAGTATCCACGCCGTGCCAATACTGAATAAAACAAGGGCGAGATATGACCGTTAGACAAAAAGAACTGATCTTCGCCTACCCCTGCCCGTGAGAATTGCAGAAACCCATCCTTTCCCCGTGATTCATCGATCATCATTTCTTTAAAATACAATGCAGTTACAAGGTCTGCACAACCTAGTGAGCCACCCGGATGCCCCGACTGGCAGGCATGTACCATCCGTACAATATCACGACGTACTTGCGAAGCGATTTCTTTTAAGTTTTGAATTTGCATAGCTTATGACATTTTTTTTGCGTCTTCTAAAAACTTCGCCAATCCAATATCTGTTAACGGATGTTTTAATAAACCCAGAATAGAATCTAAAGGACAAGTACAAACATGTGCACCCATTTCAGCTGCAATAATGATATGATTCGCATTACGGATTGATGCAGCAAGAATCTCTGATTCAAATCCCTGAACAGCATAAATGTTGGCAATCTGTTGAATCAATTGCATACCATCCCAACCGCTATCGTCAATTCGACCTACAAACGGAGAGACATAAGTAGCTCCGGCCTTTGCAGCAAGTATGGCTTGTCCAGCAGAAAAAATCAATGTGCAATTTGTTCGGATTCCATTATCCGAAAACCATTTAATGGCTTTAATACCATCTTTAATCATGGGAACTTTTACAACAATGTTTGGATGCAAAGCGGCTAACACTTTTCCCTCTGCAATTATGCCTGCATAATCAGTTGCAATTACTTCTGCACTAATATCACCATCCACTATTTCACAAATGGCTTTGTAATGATTTTGAATAGCTGCATCTCCGGTAATTCCTTCTTTCGCCATTAACGAAGGGTTGGTGGTAACACCATCCAGTATGCCGAGTTCATTTGCTTCTTTGATTTGTGCTAAATTAGCTGTGTCGATAAAAAATTTCATGTTGTTGTGGAGGTTAAAGTAGTTGACGTAAAATTTATATTTCGATTCCGTTTGATATTTTTTTGTCGTTAATATAGCGTACTGGCGGCAGCCTTTACGTTATACACTTCTTTGTAATAGACTTTTTTGCAGCTATTCCAAAGATTCTATCAAGAGTAGATTCTCAAACTTATTCAGATGAGCTTTATTGCTTTAAAAATGGCCAGCCTTGGCTATCCCACTCCAGTTGGTTAATTAATAGTTTTGAGCGACCCCGATCTAATGCATCGTATCCGTGATAAATGATATAATCTTTCCCGCCAAAGCTGTAAACTGAATTGTGTCCTGCGCCAAACCATTCTTTTGTATCTCCTTCTACTACCAACGATCCGCCATCAGCTGTCATCGGAACATTATTTTTGTCAAGATAAGGACCGGTAACCGTTTTACTTCTGCCAACTACTACTTTGTAATCGCTTTTTTCCGCACGACAACAATAGTCCCATGAAACGAACAAGAAGTAGAAGTCCCCCTTCTTAAAAATGAACGGCGCTTCAATGGCCGCATCTCCTGCCGATGTATCTGCAGTTCCAAATGTTCGTGGCCGTGATGCGATTGTATGCCATTGTTCCGGCTGAGCAATAGAGATGAGATCAGTATTTAGTTTCAGCAATTTCATTCCATTCCAGAAAGAACCGAAGCTGAGCCAAGGCACATTGTTTTCATCAACAATAAGATTGGGATCAATTGCATTCCACATATCTCTGCCCGGTACTGATTGAATGAGCTTGCCTTTATCTTCCCACTTATAATCGGGTGAAGATGAATTCAACGTTTTGTTTACAGCAACGCCAATGCAGGATGTATTTTTTCCGAATGCCGATACTGAATAGTATAAATAATAATTGCCGTTATGATAACTGATATCCGGAGCCCATGTATGACCTTTGTAACCGGGAATAGTTTCAACTGCCCACTTGGGTGCTGTAGCAAAAACAGGTTTTTCTTTTTTCCAGTTTTTCATATCGGTAGATGAAAACACAGAAATACCAAAACCTGTACAAAAGAGATAATAGGTATTCCCTTCTTTAATCATCACCGGATCGTGCACAGGTGTTTCCCTTGTTGGTTTTACTGTGCCAACTGAATCAGGTTGCCGTTGTGCATTTGCAAACAGCGAAGAGAAACAAAGAATGACAATCAAAATACTTTTCATAAATAACAATTAAAGCAGTTTGATCCGAAGTATACTGAAGGAATATGGAGCTGATTTATAATCAAATTTCTTTCCTTTTACAGGAATGGTAGTTTCCGCCGGCGCTATATCCTGCGGACGTGCAATGGAATTCATTTTTGTAAGATCGTTATCCTGCATTACGATGAGGGTTCCTTGAGTTGCCAGCTTTTTTACTCCTTCAATTAGTATTGCATTTACCTGTTCTCTTCCGGAAGCATTCACAATTTTAATTACTAATTCATTGTTTGCTTTATCAACTACTGCTGATGCATACAAGCTATCCTGCCCTACAATCACATCATTGTTCATAGTGATAGGAACAACATGCGTTCCTTTATTTAGAGAGAATAATTTCTGTACATAATAATCCGGTGTGCCATAAGCATTCAAATTATCAACCCAAATTAAATCAGGTTTCCACTGCCAACCATCCACGTGTGCAAACAACGGTGCATACGATGCCATATGCACCACACCAGCGTTACGTTCAAGTCCTGTCATAAATGCTGCTTCAGTAATAGCAGTTAACCAGTTGTTTTTATTTTCAACACTTACGACTTTGTCACTTTGTGCGGCCCATTCACCGGCAAAAATTTTTGATCCTGTTCTTGGATAATTGTCATAACGTCTTGCATTTTGCAAAAACCATTCTGGTCTGCGGTAATAGTGTTCATCAATAATATCTGCATTCATTTTGCGTAACTCTGTATTGAGTAAATCAAAACGTGCACCATCAGGATCGGTTCCGGAGCTTGTTACCAATTTAATTTCCGGATATCTCTCCTTTACTGCTTTTTGGAAAATCTGTAACCGCTCGATGTATTGCGGTCCCCAGTTTTCATTGCCAACACCAAGAAATTTTAAGTTGAAAGGCGCAGGATGCCCCATCGCTGCCCGTTTGCTTCCCCACACGGTAGATACATCTCCATTTGCAAATTCGATCAGATCTAACGCATCCTGGATGTACGGCTGCAGTTCATCTAAGGGAACGAGCTCTGCGGTATTAAATTGACAAGCCATACCGCAATTAAGAATGGGCAAAGGCTCTGCACCGATATCTTCTGCTAACTGAAAATATTCGAAAAAGCCCAAGCCGAATGTTTGGAAATAATCGGGAGCGGGGCGATGTGCAAATTCGAAATTCCAGCGATTGATAATTAACTGACGTTCTTCAATGGGGCCGATTGTTTTTTTCCATTGATAACGCTGCGAAAGATCAAAACCTTCTACGATACATCCGCCGGGGAAGCGAATGAAACCGGGTTTCATATCAGCAAGCTTCTGTATCATGTCGGCACGCATACCACCAGGGCGTTTTTTCCAGGTATCTTCCGGAAACAATGAAATCATATCCATATCAATCGTTCCCGTTCCTTCAAACCAAATTCTGCATTGTCCTTTTATTTCTGTTGCTGATGCATTGAAACTTACAGCCTGCTTTTTCCAATCGGTTCCTGAAGCTACTACTGCTGTAACAGTGCTGCCGATAATTTCATTTTTTGCATCAAGTAATTCCACATGCACTTTTATTCCGGCAGCAGAAGTGCGGTACATAAACGAAAAATCATAACGCAAATTTTTCTTTATTCCCATTCCACGGAAACCCTCATTTGTGATACTAAGACTTTCTTTTGTTGAATTGTTTAATTGCACACGTAGAAAACGTGGATTTGGAAGATTACCAGCTTGCCTGTTTTGTACAGTTACTGCACCTTCTACAAACGGCTTTTGCTCCACTTTCCAGCCCATGAGGGGTTTACTGAATTCAAACGAACGATTCTTAATGAGTTCAGCATAAATACCACCATCAGCACCCATATTAATGTCTTCAAAAAAAACACCCCACATGGTAGGTTGTACATCTGCAACAGGTTGATTGGCTTTCACTATAAGCATCTTTTTTGTTTGTGCAAAAGAAGATGTCGCAAGTATTGTAAAGGCAAGAAGATATTTCAATTTCATAAAATAGCTTAACATATTCAAGTTATACTGTTTCATATTATTTTTTCTTTCCCCAAATGGCTGTACCCTGGTTATTTAATCCTGTAAAAATGATCGTGTTCTTTTTGTTTTCCCAATCACGTCCTTTCTGAACATACACTTTATCTGTAAAGCCATTAGCCCAATTTAACTGCAACCAGGGCGCTGTGTAAGTCCATGTATTTGCTGCATTACCATTCAACGTTCCATTAGCGTTGATAGTTAAATTCACTGAGTTTTGAAAGTCAGGATTTGTTTGTTCGGCTGCATAGCCTGGTACCACATTATAACCAAGTACAATTTGCTCCCACTCGCCTGTTATATCAGCCTGTGAAATGAGTGAATCTTTTTCCCATGCATATCGTTCGGGAGACGCTACCGGCCAGCCATCTTGTGTCCAGAACAACTTACGTACATGCATATTCATATAAAACCTATCAATACCGGGACGGCCCTGGTGAGCAATAAAGTAATTACCTGTACCATCACTAAATGTTGTAGAGTGTGACACACCTTGCCATCCACTATGGCCTGCAAACTTGTATGGTGCAATAATCATGGGGCCATGATCCACGTTCAGGTTTGCATCGGCTCCGTTATAATCATAAAATGGACCATCAGGTTTATCGCCCCGCATTACACGTACATTGTATTTTGTTTCCAGCCAATCGTACGCTATAAACAGATAATATTTTTTAAGTGCTTCATTGTAAATAATATCAGGCCCTTCAATATTACCATTGTATCTGCCACCTGTAAAACCACGGTTGGCGATGCGTTTCCCTTTATCGCCGCTCACCAAAGCCAACCCTGTTGAAGGGTTTAGCTGCAATGCATAGATACCATCCCATCCGGAACCATAGTGCATCCAGTGTTCGCCGGTTGCTGTAATGATAACTGAAGGGTCAATTGCATTTGTTTGTACTGAGTTATTATTGAGCGATGTTACAGCAAGCCCCTTTTCTGTCCATGGACCGACAGGATTGGTAGCTGTTGCCATACCTATTACACTCAAACGGGGAACCGCACTGCTAAGAGAATAATACAAACGATATTCTGAACCTACTTTTACAACACAGGGTGCCCATAGTGAATTAAATGGTGTTCCGCCTGCTTGTGTAATGTATGCTGCGCCCATTGCTGGCAGATTGTTAAATACCCAACCAACAAATGTCCACTGTACAAGATCCTTTGAACGACGTATTTGAAGCCCTGCACGCACATCAATTCCATAGCCCACATCCGTACTGTAGGAGTAATAGAATTCACCATCCTTAATAATAGCAGGGTCGTGTGTATTATGTGGCCCCCATTGCAGAAAATTTGCAAACGGAGCAATGGGTCCATACGTATCATTAATGGAGTTGATATCGAATACTGCTACCGGAGGTAGAACGGGGTCGGGTGTAGAACCTCCTCCACTATTTTTTTTACATGCACCCATCAACAGCAAAAATGCAACGATGAGTGAACTGAGTTTGATTGATTGAAACTGTTTCATACTTTTTTATTTCAAGGTTAAAACAACAACTGAAAATGGAGGGAGCTTTAACTGTAAAGTTGTTCCGATTAACTTTGCTCCATTGAAAACAGAGGGTTGAATTTTGTTTGGCTCATCAAATGAGTTATAATCTTGTAGCTTTTTCGAAGTAAGAATACGGCCTGTAACAGTATTGTACTTCGCACCACGCAAATCAATGCTGATAGTTTGCTCTTTTGATGCATCAATATTTACCAATGAAATATGTGTAACACCTGCTGAATTTTTTGAAGCTGATACAGATATCGCCGGCAATTTTTCATTACCAAACACATAATCATTTGTTGTAAGCTGGAGCGGAAGCATCGTTGCATCCTGATGTACATTGTACATTTCCATTACATGATATGTTGGCGTTGTAATCATCTTTTCTTTATTGGTAAGAATAACGGCTTGCAGGACATTTACTGTTTGTGCAAGGTTTGCCATACGTACCCGATCGCTGTGGTTATTAAAGATGTTAAGCGTAACTCCGGCGATCATTGCATCACGGATTGTATTTTGCTGATAAAGAAAACCTGGATTAGTTCCCGGTTCAACTTCATACCAGCCACCCCACTCGTCTACAACCAATGCAACACGTTTTTCCGGATCATATTTATCCATGATAGTTGAATGTCTTGTTACCAGTTCTTCCATACGAAGCGCCGACTTCATTGTTGCGAAATACTGAGCTTCGTTATAATTAGTGGCTGATCCTTTTTCCGTCCATTTTAAGTGGGCATAGTGATGCAGTGCCACACCTTCCATCATGTTATGCGGAATATCACGCATCAATACTTCTGTCCAATTATAATTATCTACGTTTGCTCCTGATGCCACACGAAACAGCTTATCACTATTAGACCAATCGGTCATATAAGTTGAATATTGACGAAACAAATTTGAATAATATTCAGGCTTCATGTTGCCACCGCATCCCCATGCTTCATTACCTACACCCCATATAGTAACATTCCATGGTTGTAAGCGGCCGTTCTTTACACGCAGATTGCTCATGGGGCTTGTATTGGGTTTTCCATTTACATATTCCACCCAATCGGCCAGTTCCTGTACAGTACCACTTCCCACATTTCCTGCGAGGTAAGGTGTTGCACCTATCAACTCACACATGTTTAAAAAATCGTGTGTACCAAAACTATTGTCTTCGGTTACTCCTCCCCACCAACGGTTTACAATAGAAGGACGGTTTGCTTTCGGACCTATGCCGTCTTTCCAATGATAGGTATCTGCAAAGCAACCACCAGGCCAACGTAAATTCGGAACTTTTAATTTTTTTAAAGCATCGATGATATCGTTTCTTACACCGTTTGTATTGGGAATGATTTTATTGGTATCACCTACGTAGAACCCTCCATAAATACAAGCACCTAAGTGCTCGGCAAAGTGACCGTAAATGTTTTTATTAATGATGTGTTTGCCGGCATCTGTATTAATAGTTGCTGAATTTTGCTGCGCAAATAAACCGGCCAAAGCTGCGATCGATAATGCCGCAGTTAAAAATGTTTTTTTCATTTTGATCGAAGTATTCATATATACCTACATATTTTTTTATGTTATTGCTTTACTGAAAATGTTTTGAGTTTACCATCATTGGGAGCAACCAACAAAACCTTGCCCTTATTACTTATTGAAATCAACTTCATATCCTTTACATCTCCATCAATTACCAATCCACTCGCTGTTGCATTAACAGGAACAAACTCCCCTTTACCATTACCCTTTAAGAAAAGTCCGTAAGATGCATCATACCGTCCGGTACTTGCTGCCATTTGATATTCATTACCTGCAACCAGTATATCCAGAAAACCATCTGCATCAACATCATCCACTATAATATCGTTTACCGGCGCAAACTGAACCTGTACAGGCAACACATGTGTTTTAAATTTTCCATTCCCTTCGTTCTCAATCCAAACAGACGAAAAGGTTTCGCAGGTTAAAACTGTCCAATCATCCGCACCAAAATCGTTCACCAATTGCTTCATTGTTACAGCTGAATAATCCTTATGCAGTAAATATTTTTTCTTAACAGCAGGCACCTGTTCGGCTAATTGATTTCGATCTAAAGCCGGATAAAGCGCTACTTTCCCATTTTTATTTTTGATATAATATGCAGGAATCAAATCAATGGATCCGTTCTTATCCATATCCTTTGCATACAGTTCCATTGGCTTATCAGCAGTAAGACGATATCGATTGTTGTAACCCATGTTCCCAACAACATAATCCATATCGCCATCCTTATCCAGATCGGCCTGTTGTAATGAACGCCAGAAACCACGCATTTTTGTAAGACCTGTTTCGCCTGTTACTTCAATCAATTTGTTATTTTCATTTTTGAAAAAACGGATCAGTGTAAATTCCCCGGACAATACAAGATCAGGCTTGTTATCGTTATTGAAATCGGTAAACTGTGCAGCATTAATCATCCCGGGAAATTCCAACCCCGGACTTACTGCTTTCGTTACATCAGTAAATTTTCCTTTGTTATTCTGCAATAAATAGCTGCGTGGCGATTGTGGATATTGCTGCGGAGTTAATCGACCGCCAATAAAAACATCCACATCCTTATCTCCATCATAATCAGCTACAGTTATTGCCTCAGTAATATCCGTTATAAGCGGCAAAGCTGATGCATCATATAAAAATTTACCCCTGCCGTCATTAATATAAAGTCGTGGTTGATTGTATTTTGCTACGGTAAATTCAAAACTGCCTCCAACAATTAACAGGTCAAGATCAGCGTCAGCATCAGTATCAAACAAAACGGCACCTAAATCTTCTTCAGGCTTCATGCCTTCAACAAGATTGGTTGAAGCAAAGCTTCCATCTGGTTTTTGAAAAAACAATTGACCGGATTGGTTGGCGGCACCGCCCACAAAAAAATCTGCAAGACCATCACCGTTCATATCTCCTGTTGCAATACAGGGGCCTAATTGTGAATATCGTTGAAGTAAAGGTTGATGTGTACCAAAATCAAAATTTTGAACTTCGGCATGTTTGTAATCAAAGCCTGGTACACTTATTTCAGCAAACAAAGTATGACCAATAGACTGTTTTTTTGCAGATGTACTTTCATGCGCATCTTTATAATTTACAACAAGCTGTTGGTTACATTTAATAGACGTAAGCAATTCTACTTTATTATCCTGCCATTGCACTCTAAGTGAATCAATAATTGTGGCAGTTCCGATGCCGAAATGAAGTCTGAAATCAACACTGGATGAAAAACCTCTTACGGGTGATTGCTCAATGATCTGCTGTTTACCATTTGAATAAACAACCAGCTTACAACCTAAACCTGCAGTATTAGTTGATGAGCCTTTGAGTTGTACTGAAAGAAAATTCTCTGTACTATCGGAAATTGATTGACGAAGTTCATTTTTCCAAACAAATGCTTCTTGGTTAATATTGTTTACTACCAGATCGAGATCGCCATCATTATCAAGGTCTGCATAGGCAGCTCCACTGGAAATAGATGGAATAGCAAAACCAGTTTGGGATGTGATATTATTAAATGTGAGATCGCCGTTGTTACGGAAAAAATAATTATCCATTTTAACGCTGCCATATTCATCAATTTCTTTTCGCAGCGATGCGATTGTGTTTGTGTCTAACGGTTTTTGAGAAGTGCCGCCACCAAATGTATAATTGGTTACATGTGTTTGTGAATTTCTAAACGTAGCATAATCATTATTGGTTACGTCTTTACCCAACCCATTGGTGATATGCATGTCTTTCCAGCCATCATTATCAAAATCGGCCATAAGTACGCTCCAGCTCCAGTCAGTTTCAAATATGCCTGCCATTTGACCGATTTCACTGTAAAACGGAACCTGTTTATTTTTCACCTGGCGATTACCGTTATTAAGATGAAGCATGTTTCGCATGTAAGCAGGCTCATATCCAAGTCGTTGCTGCATATCAAATTTTTCCTGGTTGCTGCTGTTGAGCATCATCTTCTTACGTTCATTAGTGTCGGGAAGCATATCCAATGTTACAAGATCGGGAAGCAGATCGTTATTGATATCGGCTGCATCCACCCCCATGCTGTTATAGCTTTGGTATTTCAATGAAGACGAAATACTGTTAGAGAATGTACCGTCCTGATTATTCAGCCATAAAAGGTCGTTACCGATATAATCATTGGCAACATAAATATCCGGCCAGTTATCCTGGTTTGCATCTGTAACAACAATACCCAATCCATAACCATCTTCTTTTATACCTGCCTGTAGTGAAACATCTTTAAATACAGGATGATTCTTGCCTGCAGACACACCCAAATTCATGTAGAGCTTATCCTGTGCAAGAGAAGTACCACTGGTATCTTTAGGTTGAAGATTATTTGCTGTATGACTATAAAGCCGGTGATTTAGTAAATACATATCCAAATCACCATCTTTATCAAAGTCGAGAAAGGCTGCCTGTGTTGAGTAACCGGTATCAGCCAAACCATATGCCTCTGCCTGATCGGTAAAATGAAGTTTACCATCATTAATAAACAACTGATTTTTTCTTTGTTCGGCGTTGGCCGAATGAGAAGAAGAAACATATACATCCTGAAACCCATCGTTATTAATATCGATCACTGTTACGCCTGTACACCACCTGTTGGTTGTAATACCTGCCTGAGTAGTTATGTCTTCAAATTTAAAATCGCCTTTGTTAATGTAAAGTTTACTGCTAACCATACTTCCGGCAAAAAACAGATCCTGCAGGCCGTCATTGTTAAAATCACCAACTCCCACACCGGATCCATTATACATGTATTCGTTTTTAAACACGTTTACCGAATCACTCTCGGTAATCTCATTACTGAAGTCAATATTGGTATCATCAGCCTTAATTAACGTAAAATAGAACTTGCTGTCAGCAACAGCACCAGATCTGCAACCATATTCCATGAAAGGAATCAGCAGAAAAAAACAGTATAGTTTGTACCGGTTCAAAAAATGATTACTTATTATTCTTTGTTACTTGAAAAAGATAATTCCCGTCCGCAGAAATCGAGCGGGAATTATCAATTCTTCAGATCATTAGTTTGCTGAATTAGGTTTAAGATTTTTATTTACATCCAGTTCCTGTTGCGGGATTGG
Organism: Lacibacter sp. H375; assembly: GCF_037892425.1. Lineage (NCBI taxonomy): Bacteria > Pseudomonadati > Bacteroidota > Chitinophagia > Chitinophagales > Chitinophagaceae > Lacibacter > Lacibacter aquaticus. Next base: position 3,338,937 of record NZ_JBBKTT010000001.1, on the reverse strand, counting down.
AAGGTATTCTTTACCTGGTTTCCAAAAATTGAAGTCAGCATCATGCGCTTTTAATTGGGCAAGTTTTGTTGCATCATACAACCATCCCCAACGAATAATATCATTGATACGTTGCCCTTCAATTGCAAATTCCAAAGCTCTTTCGTGTGCAATCTGGTCACGCATCTGCGCTTGCGTCATGTTTGGCTTTACAGTAGCGAGGTTTGGAAGCTTTGCTCTTGTTCTCACTTGCTGAATGAATGGATAAGCCTGACTGGTTCTGTTTGTTTCATTTAACACTTCGGCATACATCAACAAAATATCAGCATAACGCAGGATTCTGTAGTTGATGCCCGATTCGGCTGCTCCTTCAAATGGTTTACCGTTACCCACGCCATCATTTGTATATTTTCTTGGATAAATTCTGTTTATCGGATTGAACCATGGACGGCCATAAGCCATTGTTGAATTGTCTGCTGGTTCATATGATGCAATTGTTACTAACAGACGAGGATCGCTTTTCCCATCAACTGTTTGTTCCAGTTTGTATTCATCATATATCCAACGTGTAGGCAGGTAATCTGAAAAGCCAGCACCTTCCATTCCGTATGTAACAGAAATTGCCTGCACTTGTTTCCATGAACCAACAGGATCACAACACCAGTTAATATCGGTGCCAACGCCTTCTGTAAACTGAACTTCAAAAAGTGATTCTGCATTATTCTCGTTTACATCTCTGAAATTGTCACGGTAATCAGGCATTAACGAGTAAACATTTGCTAAGGGGCCACCAGCGAAAAATTTCTCTAATTGTGTGCCAGCCTTTGCATAATCTTTTCTGAATAAATACGATTTGGCCAACATGCCCGCTGCTGCACCTTTTGTAGCTCTACCTTTTTGACCCGCATCCAAACCTGTAACATTCGTATATGTAATTGGAAGATTGGTTTCTGCGGCAGCAAAATCGGAAAATATCTGATTCCATAAAACTTCTTCTGTTGCAGTTGGTGTACTGTAATCTGCGGGAGTTGTAATTGGTTCTGTAATTACAGGAACTTCTTTAAACGTGGTAGCGAGGTTATAGTAAGCCAATCCACGAAGGAAATATGCCTGACCAAGCAGTCTGTTTTTTTCTGCTGCAGGCAATACAGATTCATCGTATTTGCTTACATAGAAAATTACCTGGTTGGCTCTGTTAATCACAAGATAGAACTCTCTCCAAATCCAGAATACAGGAGCGGAAGTTGATGGTATGATAAACTGCCCTGTCAATACCAGGTCGAGCCATGGACTGTCACCTGTAAAATCATCGCCACGACTATCTGTTAAACCGGGAAATGAACGCATGTAAGAACCATCAACAGTCAATGCATTGTAAATTGCTGTTACACCTGCATAGGCCTGCTCTTTGGTTTTCCAGTAATCTGATGAGGTTAATAAATTCGGGTTTACCAAATCAAGTTTCTTGTCGCATCCGCTGATAACAAACAAGCAACTGATGATGAGAATCGATATTTTTTTCATAATTATTTTTTTTAAGTATGATGATGTTTAGAATGTAACCTGTACGCCAAACATGATCGTTCTTGGTTTAGGATAAGAGCCGAAATCAAAACCGGGATTCAACACGCCAGATGTGAAATCAGGATTATAACCCTGGTATTTCTGAAACGAGTACAGATTTTGAACTGTAGCATATATTCTTGCGTTAGACACAGCTTTAATAATAGTGGGAAGTGTATAACCAATTGCAATTGTATTAATGCGCAGATAAGTACCATTCTGTAACCAACCCGGACGATTTGAGTCTTTACCGTTGTTTACATCATCATCATTTAACCTTGGAATATCAGTGTTTGTATTGGTGGGTGTCCATCTGTTTAACATATCAACATGGTAATTAATAGCACCGGCTGTATGATGCAGGTCACGATACATTCTGCTGTTGATTAAAAACTTAGCGCTGCCTGAAGCAAAGACCGATAAGTCAAAATTTTTGTAAGCACCGGAAAATGAAAAACCATAGTTGTATTTCGGAATACCACTTCCAAGTGTAACTCTGTCATATGCTTCGTTCACTACACCATCAGGTTTGCCATCAGGTCCGCTGATATCTTTGTAACGGACATCTCCGGGTTTAAGTACAGCTCCGAACTGAGTTGCATGTGCATTAATCTCAGCTTGTGTCTGAAATAAACCATCATATACAAATCCGTAATGAGCCCCCACTTCGCCACCAATAACTGTTCTTGCACCAACTCCAACGAGTGGTTCATTATTACCACCCAAGGCCAGTACTTTGTTTTTTAATGTTGAGAAGTTTGCAGAAATGTCAAATGTGAAATCGCCTTTCCGTTTGTGGTATACTGCAGAGAATTCAAATCCTGAATTTTGGAGAGATGCTGCATTTACTACAGGGTTAAGGTTTGAAAAACCTACACTTGCAGGAATAGTGATACCAACCAGGATATCTGTACTTTTTGCATTGTAATATTCTGCCGAGAAATCAATTGCCCCATTTAGGAATTTTGCATCAAAACCTACATTCACAATTTCCTTTGATTCCCATTTTATATCAGGCGAGGCAACTAAAGTTTGTAAACCACCCGTATAACTGATACCGTTAAACGTATAAACCACTCCGGTATTAATTGTTCCCTGGAATTGATAATCTGCAATTTGCTGGTTACCCAATTTGCCATAGCTTGCTCTTAATTTAAGATCAGAAACAATTGACTCCGGAACCTTCCAGAATTCCTCGCTGCTGATCTTCCAACCCACTGATGCTGCAGGGAAATAACCGAACTTATTTGCAGGCGCAAACCTCGATGACCCATCTCTGCGAAGCGACGCTGATAACAAGTACTTATCATCGTAAGAATAATTAATCCTTCCGAAATAAGAACTTAACGCATTCTCAAATTCTGAGCCGCTGGAAGAGCGTGTCTGACCATTGTTAATTACCGGATAGTAAGGAAGGGTGAAACCTTCTGCTCTGCTTCCTCTGAAAACCGAACTTCCATACCTATACGATTGACCGAGTAAAGCTTCTACATTATGTTTGCCAAACTCTTTTTGATAATCTAATGTATTTTCTATTGAAGCATTTGTAAACACTCTCGAGTCATCATTCAAACGGGCAATATTTCTACTGAAAAAATTTCCAAAATAAAAAGCAGGTTGCCATGTGTAATCCCTGGTAATTGTTTTATCGTAATTCAAACTTGTTTTGAATTTAAGATTATGACCGCTACTCTTTAAGATTTTATATTCACCATACACATTAGCAAACGTACGGTCCACATCTACATAGTTTTCCAGTACGCTGTTAACACCAATACCATTTAATGAATTAGCTCCATTAAATTCAGAATTAGATCCACCAAACCCATTGAGATTTCTTGAGTCATAAACCGGCATTGTTGGAATTGCAATTACTAACGAACCAATCAATGGAGGAATACCACCTAACAAGATATCGTCTCTGAAGGTGAGTGTATTTTCCTTTGAATGTGTATAGCTGAGTGATTGACCAATCTTAAAGCGTCCTTTTTCTGCAGAAGTATTAACACGTGCAGTGTATCGCTTATAGTCCGGGCCATTACCTACATAGGTACCGTTGTTATCAAAATAATCAAGAGAAATATTGTAGGTACTATTTGCACCACCTCCAGACATATTTACATTGTGATTTTGACGGTTCCCGGTTTTTAAACCTTCTTTTTGCCAATCAGTATCAATATTATTTACAAACAACGGATTTGTTGGGTCGTTAGCAGGAAATAATGGTTTGCCTGCATTGATACGAGATTCATTGTTGAGCAATTGATACTGAGCACGGTTTGTTACATCCTGAATTTGCCATACTTTGTCAATACCATAATAACCATTGTATGTAATTTTCATTTCAGAGTTTTTCCGCCCCTGTTTTGTTGTAATAATAATTACACCATTTGCAGCTGCAGCACCATAAATGGCAGCAGCTGATGCATCTTTTAAAACAGTCATGCTTTCAATATCATTCGGACTAAAATCACGAATACTAGCACCAGGAACACCATCAACAACATAAAACGGTTGTGATCCTCCAAATGTGCTGAAGCCCCGGATACGTACACTTGGTGCAGCACCGGGCTGGCCATCACTATTTACTTGCACACCAGTTGCCCTGCCCTGTAAAAGCTGCGACATATCGCTGGTGGAATACTTTCTTGTTTCAGTAATATTAATGGCAGAAACAGAACCGGTTAAATCTTTTACCCGTTGTGTACCATAACCGATTACCACTACTTCCCCCAAATCGGAAGCAGCAGCATCCATTACAATACTTATCGAAGTTTTGCCGTTGAGTGATACTTCCTGAGTTGCAAAACCAACTGATGTAATTATAAGCACATCGTCAGGAGATGCAGTTACAGAAAAGTTTCCGTTATCACCGGTTTTGGTGGCTACAGACTTTCCTTTAACCGTTACAGTGGCAGCACTAACTGGTTTGCCTGCTTTATCTACAACAGTTCCGGTTATAGCGGACTGTGCATACAGGCTGTTTGAAAAAAAGAGGGTAAAAAAAATAATCAGTAGTCCGATCATTTTTTTTGGCAGGAGGGAGTTTGTTTCCTTCATAATCGTTTTTTTGGTTTTTATATAAATGCAGGTTTGTTAATACACTACTATTTTTAGTAAATAAAAGTGCCAATTAAATACAGACGATGATTGGGCCATCTGTCCATAATTAAAATATTTAATTCGAGTATAAAATCTTAGTTCAGGTTTAAATGAAAATGATCATGCAAACTTTTAAGAGTAATACAGCATCATTTAAATTTGTCAGGTAGATACAAACGTGAGAGTAGTTATAATCATAGCAAGTTCGTTTTAATCGTTAGGAATCAATAATTGTAAAATTGACAATTATTAGTTAATTTAGTTCGCCTAAAAGTCCCAATATTTCAACAAAAAGTACCAATTTTCGTACTGATTTCCGATTGTTGAATTCATACAACTATAACATTAAAAAAAAATTAAACAATTACGTTTTTGAAAATTTTGATTGTTCTTATTACGTACTAACTTCTACTTTGTTAAAGTCAAAGTCGCTAAACAATTCCGTTAAATCTTCTCCTAGCAATAAGAATAAAGGGTATGTTTTTTCCAAATTATCAAATCATTTATTGTAGGATGTGTGTTTGCAGTAAACAATATTAGCTGCACCAAGCGTCTATTTCTCTTGTAACCTTTACCTGCTAATCCTGCCCTTCAAAATCGTAAATGAATGAGGCGGGAAAGAATAGGTAATTGTTTTGTCTGTTCCTTTTACAAATGGCTTTTTTACGGTTTGCACTTCTGTTTTTCCGAAATCATTAGTTGATTTAATATCAGGACCATTTATTTCATACACTTCTATGTTGCCCGCAAAAGCGCCATTCTGTGAGAGAATATCTGTTTTGATGGACTGATCTTTATTGCGGTTAAGAACACAAATAACTACTTCATCATCTTTGTAAGTTGCTGACACGTCAAGGTAAGGCACCTTGCTTTGTTGTGTAGTTGTTTCACCCAGACCTACAAAGAACTTATTCGTATTGTATGTTTCACAATCAACGAATACATCTAAAGACGTGCCATACACATTATTCGCAAACAATTGCAACGGATAGAAAATTGTTTGTTTAAACATCCCTTGCTCATTTGTAAAAATAGGTGCAATTACATTTACCAGCTGGGCCATGTTTGCCATCTTCACGATATCTGCATTCCGGACAAACGCATTTAGAAAACCAGCTATAACTAAAGCATCCTCCAGGTTGTATCGTTCTTCCAATGCATTTTTTCCTCTTGCTGCATTACCTCTTCTGGCCCTGTACCAAACATTATATTCATCCCATGCTATATAGATGGGATCACGGTTGAGTCGGTTCGCCGTTTGCATTACTTGATCAATCATACCCTTTACAACTTTAGTACGTTGCTCTAGTACCAATGGTGTTGATATAAAGTTGTAATAATTAGTATCAGGGTTGCCTACATAAATATGCAAAGCAATATAATCGATCACATCTTTCAGCCCATTTAAAATAGTGTAGTTCCAATGATCCGGATCGGCACCTTCACGGTAATTTGACGAACCTGCCGCAATTAATTTTATTTCTGGTGAAGTGCGCAGCATGAGCTTTGCAGCTTCCCTCGCTTTCTTTACGTAATCTTCAGCATTCATGTGTCCCATTTGCCAGGGACCATCCATTTCGTTTCCAAGACTCCAGTATTTTATACCATGTGGCTCAGGGAAACCATGTTTTCGTCTTAATTCTGCATAGTAAGGGCCTTCTTTAACATTGCAATACTCAACCCAACGTCGTGCTTCTTCAATTGTACCGGTACCCATATTTACTGAGAAATAAGGATCGGCACCAACACGCTTGCAATATTGCATAAATTCATTTGTGCCGAAAGTATTTGGTTCTAACGTGTACCATGCAAGCTCCAATCGTGGAATACGATCAGACTTTGGTCCTACTCCATCAAGCCAGTTATAGTTGGAAACAAAGTTACCTCCGGGGTAGCGAATAATTGTTGGGTTCAATTCTTTTACAGCTGCCAGCACATCCGTTCTGAATCCATTTTCATCAGAGAGCTTTGATACTGTATCATAAATTCCACCATAAACACAACGACCAAGATGCTCTACAAAATTTCCGTATATATGTTTATTTACCTCACCCACAGTTCGCTCAATATCGATTTTAATGCGTGCATTTTGAGCATACAGGTTACTGACACACAAACTGCTGATTAAAATAACAAGTATGCATTTGATTTTCTTCATACTATTTTTTTTGATTAATTATATTCATATTTTAAACTTGATTATTCATTTACATAAATTGATTTCATGTGGTAATTTTCGAAATGAATTGGCAAACATTTTTTAACCTGATTTATTTTGAAGCAATCACTTCTACTTTATCTTTTAAACGGATATCTTCAGACGAACTACCAATCATGATATCGAACAAGCCAGGCTCCACCATAAAGCCATGTGATTTCTCGTCATAAAAAGCAAACTTCCTAATGGGAATTACAAAATCAAGTGTCTTCTTTTCTCCAGGCCTAAGGCTTACTTTTTCGAATGCCCTTAATTCTTTGGCGGGTCTTTTAACACTGCTTTCAATATCATGCACATAAACCTGCACAACTTCATCTCCTTGTCGTTTACCTGTATTTTGTACAGTAACACTGATATTGACAACTCCGTTGTCTTTAACTTTCTTCGATGCTATTTTTAAGTTCGTATAAGTGAAGTTTGTATAGCTTAAGCCATGTCCAAAAGCAAACAATGGTTTTCCTTTCACATACATGTAAGTGAAACCTTTTGTAACATCATATTCATCAACTGAAGGCACCTGCGTTTCGGAAACATAAACCGTTAATGGAAGTTTACCGCCAGGATTTACATTGCCGAAAATAACATCAGCAATCGCATTTCCTCCTTCCTCACCCAACCACCAGGCTTCCAGTATAGCAGGAACTTTATCTTTAATAGCAGGAATAGTTAAAGGACCTGCGTTCATTTCCACAACAATCGTTCTGGGATTAACTGCTAAAACAGCAAGAACCAACTCTTCCTGATTACCAGGTAACCCTAGCGATTTGCGATCTCTTCCCTCTGCTTCAATAGCCAGAGTAGTGCCAACATATAAAATAACTACATCGGCCCTCTTTGCAAATTCAACAGCTTTTTTTAATTCATTTTCTTTATCAAACTTTTGAGCTGTGCTGTCTCTCGGTGGTGCTATTTGAGCTCCTTCGGTAAAAAGAATTTCGGTTCCCGGTAACATTCTATTTTTGATGCCCTGCAATGGTGTTACAGGGTCTTTTACTTTACCACTATAACCACCAGCTGTAAACAAATTTGCATGAGGTCCTATAACCGCTATTGTTTTGATTTTCCTACGATCGAGAGGTAATGTGTTGTTTTTATTCTTTAATAAAACAATTGCTTCCTGCGCTGTTTTCAACGACATTGCTCTGTGCTTTTGACTACCAATTACTGATGGTGATATTTTACTGTAAGGCACCATTGATGCAGGATCGAATTCGCCTAATAAAAAACGACCACGCAAAACTCTAAACAAAGCATCGTTCAAACGATCTTGAGGCAGCAATCCTTTCTTAACTGCAATTGGTATATATTCCATGAACTCATTATCGGAAAAATCACAACCGGCAATAATAGACTTAGCAACTGCTTCTTCAAAGCTCATTTTTCCGGCTTCATGGCCTCTTACCATTGTATTTACACCGCCTAAATCGGATACTACAAATCCCTTAAAGCCCCATTGCTTTTTAAGCACATCAGTAAGAAGCATTTTGTTAATGTTGTTCGGCACTCCATTAATAGCATTGTAAGAAGCCATCACTGATTGCGCACCTCCCTCAGTGATACAATCGTAAAAATGAGGCAACCAAAATTCATGCAACATACGTTCACTTACATTGGCTGAAAGTTTCATGCGGTCGACCTCTACATTGTTTACGGCATAATGCTTCAATGTTGAAATCAGTTTTAAATATTTCGGATCATTTCCCTGGAGCCCTTTCACAAATGCAACACCCATTCTTCCCGTTAAAAAAGGATCTTCCCCATAACTTTCATTGATTCTGCCCCAATAAGGATTGCGGCTTACATTAATCACCGGAGCCCGGTAAATCAAACCTTTCTTTTCTCCTTTAAATGTTGTATCAGTTTGCCAACCATTATAAATCGCACGGGCTTCATCTGAAATAATATTTGCCACGTCATGAATCAACTTTGTATTCCATGTTGCAGCCATTGCAATTGAAACCGGAAACATAGTTGTAGGTCGATCCCACCATACGCCATGCAAACATTGGTTCCATCCATCCGACTTAATATTAAATCGCTCAATTGTTGTTCCCCGATGATTTAAAAGAATTGCTTTTTCTTCAAGTGTAAGACGACTAATTAAATCGCTCACTCTGTTATCAACAGTTTGCTTTGTATCACGAAATAGTTCATACGCACCATTTATCTGCTGTGCATAGGTAACACTGCTTATAAAAAGACTGATAGCTACAACAAAGCCGGTAAAGTGTAACTTATATTTCTTAAACATGCTTGAATAATAAAATGGTTAATGAATTATGATTATTGAGACTGGATCAAATCAACATAAGTGCTAAGATTTTTACAATGAATATTCTCTGCAATATTTTTATCCATTACAACACAGCTCATTCAGGTTTATCATTAAGCGGCAAGGTTTGCTGCCGCCTGAAATCACTTAAATGGCTCTTTTGATTTTGAGAATCACAGCTTAAGTGTGACTATATCTTTTTTGATTTTACTTTAGGGTAATAAGCATTAAATCTCCCGGGTTGTCCATTCACCATTAATCAATCGTAATATGCCTAAAGGATTTCTATTTTGTAATGAATCCGGAAGTAGATGATCAGGGAAATCCTGATAGGCCAATGGTCGAATAAAACGATAGATTGCTCCTGTGCCTACAGAAGTTGAACGTCCATCTGTTGTAGAGGGGAAAGGTCCTCCATGCTGCATTGAATGGCATACTTCAACTCCAGTTGGATACCCACCGTAAATAACTCTTCCTGCCTTTAGAGTAATCCTTTCAACTACAGCCTTTGTTTCCAATACGTCATCTGCTGATGCATGAACTGTTGCAGTTAATTGTCCATCCATTGAACTCAATACTTTACACAATTCGTCATTGCTTTTACATACTACCACAAGAGATGCCGGGCCGAATATTTCCTCACTTAATTCTTTATGGGAAAGAAAATTTTCTGCACTAACTGAATACACAACCGGTTGGGCTTCGCTTCTGTCAGAATCAGCTTGTTTAACTGATTTCGCCAGCAACTGAACAACTGAACTCAGCTGCCTTATTTGCAAACAATCATTATAAACTTTATAAATATTTCTGTTCAACATTGCAGCAGGCTCCTTGCTGTTAATTTCATGCTCAAGACTTTTCAGGAAAATTTTAGAATGTTCATCATCAATCAACAAGATCAATCCCGGGTTTGTGCAAAACTGGCCTGCACCAAGTGTAATAGAAGCAGCTAAGTCTTTTGCAATTTTTTCATTGTTCAATTTTAGTGCGCCTTGCAGCAACACAACAGGATTTACAGCGCTCATTTCGGCAAACACAGGAATTGGATCTGGACGAGATGCTGCTGCATGAAATAACCGCATACCTACTGCACGTGAACCGGTGAAACCTACAGCCTTAATGGCTCTATGTTGTACAAGCTTTATAGCATCTTCATGTGAAAGATAAAGTGATGAAAACACTCCTTCCGGCATTCCCGTTTTTTCGGCTGCTTTTATAATTGCTGAAGCAATTAACTCATTGGTACCAGGGTGTGATGAGTGCGCCTTTACAATTACCGGGCATCCTGCAGCTAATGCTGAGACTGTATCGCCTCCTGCTGTTGAAAAAGCTAATGGAAAGTTACTGGCACCAAAAACTGCAACTGTACCAACCGGAACCAACATACGACGGATATCCGGTTTTGGCAGAGGTTGTCTGTCTGGTTGCGCAGTATCAATACGGGCATCAACCCACCAACCGTCACGTAATAACTGTGCAAATAATTTCAACTGACTACATGTTCTTGCACGTTCTCCAATTATACGAGCAGAAGGCAATGCTGTTTCTGCGGTACAACGATCAATCAGTACATCTCCAAGCGCAATAATTTCATCTGCAATTGCATCAAGAAAATCGGCCCGCTTTGTCGCAGCAATAGCACTATATGTTACAAATGTTTGCTCAGCTAATTGAAGTGCCTGCTCAAATTCCTTTTCAGTTGCAAGATGAAATCTGTCATCTAAAAAACGATTAGTTGCAGGTGAAAATGCCTGGAACGTTGTTGTACCTTCCTTACTTACAACGTAACCGATATAATTTGCGCCTGTAAATTTATTTATCATAGTACACTTCATTAATTGTTATGCAACAACAAGTTGCTGGTCTCCATTTGCATATTCTTCCAAAGCTTTATCCCTTGCAAAAGGACCTGACAAATAAAGTAAAATAAGTACTCCTATTACCACCATAACTCCAAAGCCAAGGAAGAGAATATGATAAGCCCCTGCATAACCCAACTTTGTTGAAAATGTGATAAGTGTAAGCCCTGAAAGTGTTTGAAAAATTGCACCACCAATTCCATTTCCGATACACGAAAGACCCCATGCAGATGCAGCGGAAGATTTCGGAACAACATCCGCTGTTAAAGCAAGAGCGTTTGCAGTATATGATGTGTAACCAAAGCCGGATAATCCAAAAACAATAAGAGCAGACATAGGCGTAGAAACTATTAAAGGAGCAATCAGCAATGGCGCTGCCATCAATACCCCTGAAACTGCTATAGCAATTCTTCTTGCTTTTGGAATTGCAACACCTTTTCTGATGATAAATTGTGTAAAGTAGCCTCCAATAATATTACCAAGATCTGCCATGATGAATGGTATCATCGCATACCATCCAATTTGCTTCAGATCCCAACTGTGAACATCAACCAGGTAACGGCCAATCCAAAAGGTAACAAAGTACCATAGTGGTTCGATAAATATTTTTGCGAGTAACAGCTTTGAAACATATTTATTTTTCAGAAGTTTCAGTGCTGGAATAACTCTTGCTTTTGCTTGCTTTGCTGAATGTTCAGGCGTGTAATAAACAAACCAATAAACTACTAACCAGAGATATCCAAACGCTGCGAGAATAATGAATGTTGATTGCCATCCATAGCTTACTGCCATAACAGCAACTAAGGGAGGAACGATGATAGCACCTAACGCAGAACCACTGTTAAATATACCTGCAGCAGTTGATCGTTCATTCGGAGGAAACCACTCACTGGTAAGTTTTAATGCTGCAGGCCAGTTGCCCGCTTCACCAATACCCAGCATGAATCTGCAAATACCAAATTGTAGTGGTGTTACAGCAAATGCATGAAACAATCCGGCAGTTGTCCAGAAAGCCATGCAAATTGAATAGCCAATTCTTGTACCAACCCGGTCAATTAACAATCCGGAAAAAGCATTCGACAACATATAAGCTATAAAGAAAGCTGTACCGATATACCCAAAAGCATCATCAGGAATAAGCTTCCTCAATTCACCATCGGCACTCAAATAATTAAATGACAAGCGATGTATATAATTTAGAACGGTTGCAAAAAAAGCAAACGCTATCATTACCCACCGAAGCCGCAATGGTTTATTTTCCGAAAAAGATGGGTGTATATTATTCATGTAAACTGTACTGTTATTAGATTAAAACTTCTTTAATGATTTTTACTTATTGCCTGTATTTCTATCATTTTTTCAGTTCTGTCTTCCACTAATACGGGATTCTTTAAAGCTCTTCCTAACCCCTTCCACTCTACTTCCATGATATCTCCACCTTGCAACTTGATACCGGACCCAAAGCTGAAAGCATCTGCACCAAAAAAATGAATGTGCACCTGAAATGGCTGACGGTGATCTTCATACTTGAAATGATGATATTCAAGATTTGCCAATGAGTGCGCCATATTTTTTTCACCGGTATTTATTTGTGACGTCCATAAGTCCTCTTGATTTCTGATAACTTTTACACTTCCTTCTAAATTGCTGAAATCAATATCAAGAACCAATTCAGGTCCAATTGCACAGCCACGTATTTTAGAAGGTGCCAGGTAGAGATAATTTTTTCGTTCCATTACATGATCAGAAAATTCATTAGCCGTAGTAAAACCAACACGGTAAGGCTGGCCGTTTTCATTTACCACATATACACCTGCTACTTCCGGCTCTTCTCCTCCATCGTTGGCATATGCAGGTATAACAAGAGGCTCACCGTGCCCTTTCAGAATCAACCCCGTGCCTTTATAAAACCATTCGGGCTGTACTCCTATTTGGCCATCATCTGGCTGACCAGCTTCAAGCCCCCATTGATACATTTTCATACTGTCGGTGAGGGTTTCTTCTTTTGCCGCATGCATCATCTGCCTGTTAAGCGCACTGTTCTTATGTGTTAATCCCGTTCCTGAAACAAGGCAGGCAAAAGGATTTTGCGGACAATCAAACGACGGCAAAATTTTCCAATCCGTTTTCCCTTCATAAACCAGATCGTACTCAAGTTGTAAAGAGGAAAGAGTATTTTCAATCAGTAATCGTACATCTGTTTTTGTTTTGATTACTTCGAGTATCAAATCGTATGCTGTACTAAAGTTATTTAGCAAAATCAAAAAAGGCTCTTGTACTAATGCCAGCTTTCTCTGTAAACCTGAATTACCTAATTGAACCAGACGAATATTTTCTCTCATAAATAATTATTAGAATATAGTTTAAACAGATACCCATCCCCCATCAACAGAAATACAACTACCTGTAGTAAAACTTGAAGCAGGGCTTGCCAGGTATAAAGCAATACCACCTATTTCATACAACTCTCCCCAACGGCCCATTGGTACCTTTGCAATAAATGCTTTGTATTTTTCCGGATCTTCTAACAATGGAAGATTAAGATCCGTAGCAAATGGGCCCGGCAACAACGCATTAACTGTAATACCTTCGTTTGCAACTTCTATTGCCAATGAACGTGTAAGTTGCAGCACTGCACCTTTACTGGTAGCATAAGGTGTACGCTCAGGTATAGCCGTAACAGAAAGCATTGAACCGATATTAATGATACGGCCATACTTATTTTTTTTCATGAAAGGAAGTACTTCACGACAAGCTAACCATGCGCCTGTTACATTTACCTGTTGAACTTTCGTAAACTCTTCTACCGACAAATTTTCAATTGAACCCCTGATATTGATACCCGCTGAATTTATCAGTATATCAATTTTTCCAAATTTTTCAACAGTTTTTGCAACAGCATCTTTTACACTTTGCTCATTTGTTACATCACATTGTATACTTATTGCTTCCACATTGTATTCCGACTGAAGCAATATTGCTGCTTTATTGTTTGCAGCTTCATCTCTTGCTGCAATTGATATAGCTGCTCCTGCCTCTGCCAGTGCTTTGGCCATTGACAAACCAAGGCCCCTGTTCCCTCCAACAATCAAGGCTACGTATCCATTAAGTTTAAAAAGATCCAGAATTCGTTTTTCCATATATCTGCTTTTAAAGATTCACGTTTACCTTAAGAAAAGATTCTTTGGTTATTATATCAAACTGATCGAGATATTCATCACTGAGTGTAAGTCCCATTCCCGGTTTGTTATCATCCAACTGCAGTTGCCCATTCTCAGCTATTGCTTCACCATCAAAGATGTACCAGAACATTTCATTTCCAACTTCAATTTCGGTTTGTGGAAAGTACTCAGCCATTGGAGCTGCGAACGAACTCATTACAACATGCAGGTTGTGCATTTGTCCACCATGTGGTATTACTTCTACTCCGTGTACCAATGCCATATTACAAATCTTTTGCGCTTCAGTAAAACCGCCCACACGATTGGTATCAAATTGAAAAATATCTAACGCACCTGCCTGCAACAAATCGTGAAATCCGTAGCGTGTATATTCGTGTTCACCACCTGATATCGGAATTGATGTTGATTGTTTTAATTTAGCGAAGTTGTGAATTTCATCAGGCAGCAGTAACTCTTCGGCCCATCTGAGATTATACGGTTCTAATTCTTTTAATAACTGCTTAGCATACGAATAATTGAAACCCATGTAAGCTTCCAGCATAATATCTACATCATCACCCACAGCATCACGAACAACTTTTACCATTTCAACATTCTTCTTTAGTCCCTGCATACCATCGGTCATTGGATAACCGCAACGCATTTTCATTCCCGTAAAACCTTCTTGTTTATAATGTACAGCTTCTGCTTCAAGATTCGTAAGGTTACGGGTGTATAATCTGCTGTAATAAGTAGGTATTGTTGCTTTTGTACGACCGCCCAATAGCATAAACACCGGCTGCTTCATTACATGTCCTTTGATATCCCAAAGTGCAATATCGATGGCACTTATTGCAGCCACAGCAGCACCTTTTCTTCCGTAGGCAACTGTTGACCTGTACATTTTTTCATATAGATATTCAGTGTTCAGTGGATTTTCGCCCAGCAACAATGCTGACAGCTTTGTATCAATAATAAGTTTTGTTACATCGGGACACAATCCTGCATTACCGTAGCCGATATGTCCTTCGTCAGTTTCAACTTCAACCACCAACCAACTAAAAAAGCGGAAAGGAGCTTGCGCATCGCTTTGAAAGGGCAATGCACTTAAGGGAGTTGCAAAAATGGTGTCCGTTGTTTTAACCGGGCCTTTCCATTGATATAGTTTTGTTCTGATTGCCTGAATTTTCATATTGTGTTATTCTTTGTAATACTTAAATAATTTCCCTTTTTATTGCCATTCCAGTTTAAGGAAAGAAACGCCCTGGCGTGGTAATTCAAAATTGAGAGTCACTTGTCCGTTGTTTGATTTTATCCATTGCGGCGAACCATATAAATGCAACTGACCGGCTTTTTCCAATTCTGCAATTTGTTCTGTTGATGGACTTTTTGGAGAACCCATTTTTTTCCAGAGCTCATACGAGTTGCTGTATTTATCATCAATACGATAGTGGTACAGCATCAACTGTTTTGTTGGGACTCCTTTAATTGTTACAGATACTTTTTCAGCTTCACTTTTTACATCATCATCATGATAGTTCCAAATCATAACTGTTGCCTGATTTGCAGACTTACAAGCCATTCCGTTAATATCAGTATATGATTTTCGAAAACTTGAATCAACAGATGTGCGTAGGTCGTACCCATGATTCGATGTAAGGCTAACACGGTTCCCTTTCATCATCCCAAACATCCGGAATACATTTAATACTGGTTTATCTACACCGTTAGTAGCAAGATCTCTGAAGCCATAAAACCATGGTTGATTTTCGAACTCAAATGACCAGTTAACTGCTCCTAAAAAATTAACCTTATATAAATCTGCCAACGCATATTTGCGTGCAAAAGAAGCTGCTGTATAACTGGAATACATGGTGCCGTTCCTGTATGCATTTTCCGGGTTAGTAGCCATACCGCATGCAGCACATCCCTCTGGATCAGATTCACCAATGATAATGGGTATATTTTTTAGTTGCGGATACGAAGCAACAATCTTAAATCCTGTTTCAATATCTTTCAATTGTCTACCCATGTTCATTCTCACATGTCCATCTATAACCCGTGGTGATCCTTTTGCATGAAACAACACTGCATCTAACGGAGACCCAATTTTGCCGGTTACATAATTTTTACCAGTTAAGCAGTGTTTGATAAATTCATGTAACCATTTTTGTGCATCCTCGACAGCAGTTGCTGCAACATTGTTACCTCCCATTTTTGCTGTAGGCAATGCACGCTTTACTGCATCAGCAGTGTAGTCATAAAGTTTATGAAACTCCTGCATGCTGGCCTTCCAATAAAACCCATTGGGTTCATTCCAAAGTTCCCAGTACCAACTTTCCACTTCTTTTTTACCATAGCGTTCTACCGAATGCTTTACCCATTGATAAACCAATTCTGCCCATTTTTTATAATCTTTTGGCGGGTATGCCCAGCCTGTTACAATATCAGAATATGGATCGCCTGGTTTCCAGTAATGCCTGTAAGGCTCTGGGTTGGTAGAAAGAGCCTGAGGCATAAACCCAATTTGTGCAAGTGGTTTCATACCACGTTGAACGTATGTATCGAATATACTGTCAATGATTTTCCAGTTGTAGATCGGATTTCCATTTTCATCTTCTGTATAGGCATTTGTTGATCCCCATTTCAGCGCCGCCTCACCATCACCCGTAACTAACAAACTATGCGCACGCACATAAACAGGCACAGGACTTAATGCTGCAATTTCAGTTAATAACTTTTTGCCGTCTTTCATGTAAGTGTAATTTGGCTCATCGTAACCGAACCATGCCCATGCCGGATACATTGGACCAATCGCTTTTGAAAGATCAACATTAATAGTTGCTCCGTTAATCTTTTGTGATACCACATTTGTTGCTGTGAAAATTGAAATCAGCATCAATATCCATATTGCTGATTTTCTAATTGCAAGAACCATTGTATAAAAATTTTAAAATTATTGTCTAACGATTTGTCACTACAAAACGAATGAACAAGTTTGCTTTCCCTTGTTTACTTTAATTGAAATTTTTGAGACTGTGTATAAAGTAATTCCGCAACTCCGGCTGTCTTTACAGCCGCTCTTATAAAAATGTAGTCTTCATTTGCAATACTTGCCGGTATATTAATATTAATTGTAACAGGTTGCCCAATAGTAATAGAAGCTGCTGTAAGTTGTGCGTTAGCTGAATTATTATTTTGATCCAGAATTAAATTGGGACCAATATAAATCCTGGCTAATTCAAGCGTTTTGGTAGTTGTGTTTTTTTCAACTGTAAATGTTGCTTTGATTCCTGTTGTTCCATTCTTTTCAAACGTTGCATTTTTAATAATAAAAAAAGGTTCAATAGGCACATCAACACTTGCTGTGCCATTCAACTTAACATTGATTGTATCTGTATTATCTGCCCATGGTCCGGCACCAACAGAACGAACGATCTTGTAATCACCATTAAAAAGAGCTGCAGAAAAAGTTCCATCCTGCGCAATGTTTAAAGGTATTTTACTGAATAATTGATATCCGGATTGCCATATTTCAAATTGAACACCTGAAGAACGCACACCAACTGGTTGCCCTTGATAAATTATTCGCCCGGTAAGTTTCGCACCAGGCTCTTTCAAGTTATCTTTTTTGCAAGCGGAAAACAGCAGGAACAGACAAGAAAGTATAGATATATTCTGTTTCATTTTTCTTGATTTTAATGAAATGGATTAGGAATGAGCTTTGGATTGTTATTTAACACATCCTGTGCTATAGAAGAATAGTAATTTCCAGTGCGGAAAAAACGTGGAGCCCTAAAACGAGGAGCAATAATTTTATCAAAAACATATTTACCATCGTTGGGATGCCCTGGTCGTACTATCCTATAAACATAAAGCGCATAAATGTTAGAGGCCGTATTGCTGGTTGTTCCGTCCCAAATTTTATCTGCAATTCGCCATCTGATAACATCCCAAAGACGATGATCTTCAAAGGCCAATTCAACTCTTCTTTCGTTTTGGATTTTTTGAATAGTTAATGCAGAAAGACTATTTGCAGGGAACCCTGCCCTTTCCCTGACTTTATTTATATAGTTAAGTGCATCAGCAGAATGTCCTAATTCAAACGCTGCTTCCGCTGCATTTAAATAAATTTCACCAAGGCGAAAAACAACCCACCATGTATCACTTTGTGAAGCTAACGTACTGGCGCCCGGTGTTGCATCGATGTACTTACGCAAATAAAATCCTGTGTTGGAAACAAAAGTGGTAGTTCTGTGAGGCCCATCCAAACCCGTTAATAATTTGCCATCAGTGTGCGTGCTGTTTAATGCACCTTCCACTCTGTCGTATTTGTTGGTTGTTGCGTTCCACACATACACACCAGCCTGCATTTTTAAAGGCTTACCTGCAAAAGATGATCCGGGGTACATAATGGTACCATAAAGACGTGCATCTTTATTTGCAAACACATCCTGTGGATTCGAATAGAAGATCCAGTTAGTCTGTCCTGCAGCGGTATTGCTGCCGGTGCCGATACCTTTTAAAACACCATCGGTTCCATCAAGATATTCATAGCTTTCAACAAGGTTTAAAGAAGGTGAAATACTGGAAGATCCCTGACCTCCTTCTTCAAATAATGAACGTGCAATGTTATTAAATGTGAAAGTATGCCTGCGTCCCTGCGACTTGATAAAATCAGTTGCCATGATCACTTCCGTGTTGGCATTTTTATTTACCAGTGCATCATAGAAGTTTTCTCCAAGATTTGGATTAACACGGTACAACGAATACCCGCCACTGTTAATGATCTCCAGAGAAGCATCTAAAGACTTTTGATAATACTCTGCCGCCTTTGCAGCGGGGATACCTACTTCTCCATTGGGCAGTGAACTATTGGTAAACCCGGTACTGTTATTGTACTTTGCGAGAGAAGCCGCATAAAGCATGGCCCTGCTTTTCAGCGCTAATGCAGTAAACTTATTTGCTCTTCTTTTACTTCCTGCATTGCCTAAACTGTTTTTAATTGAATCCACTTCATTGGCAATAAACTCATACACCTCTGCCTCTTTATTCCGGGGAAGTTGCAAAGCTGTAACATCTTTTCCTGCTTCAAACAATAATTGTTTTGTAACAATCGGAACACCACCCATCCGTTTTACCATTTCAAAATAATCGTAACATCTCAGGAAGCGCAACTCTGAAATATATTGCTTTTTTAGTGTTTCTGTTACTTCAACTGAAGCTGATTTTTCTATATTCTCTATGGCCACATTAATATCACGTATATAGCCATAATCCCAAATACGCCAACGATCGAAACCATAATTGATAAGATTGTTTCTTACTTCAAGATCATTGTTGTTAAGGCCTGACCATATGGCTTCATCAAACGTTGTGAAGTTGGGATAAAAATCAACAGGGAGGTTTGCATATTTAGGCATCCTGTCATATAAATTCGCCAACACAGCATTGATGAGTTTGGGATCTTTCCATATCTGCTCATCCGTAAAAATTGTTTGCGATTCTGTGTCAAGCAACTTGTCTTTATTACACGAAATGAAAGCGGTAAGTAAGAAAATGATTATCGAGATTTTATGTAAACTTTTCATTGCAACTGTCTTTAAAGAGTTATGTTAATGCCGAACGTGTATAATTTCATTACCGGATAAACCAGGCCATTACTTTGTGAGATTTCAGGATCGATCTGAATATGTTTCATATTATCGAAACTCAAAAGATTGGTTCCGGTTACGTAAACTCTCACACCTGTTAAGCCATATTTGCCGATAAAATCTTTAGGCAGTGTGTACATTAATTCCAGGTTACGAAGGCGTAGGTAAGTAATATTCTGTACCCAGAAATCGCTTCGTCTTGTATAGTTGACATGATTACCGGATCCTGTACGTCGTATTGCCGGATATCTTCCCGGAATCCATGCACTATTAGGATCGAACAGATCGGCACGATGCCAGCGATCATTAAAAATGTACTCAGGAGCGTTATGACCTGCCTGAAAAGGAATTGCTAATTCGAAAATGCGGTAATAGGATTGCATGGTTGCACCAGCCCAATCGGTGGTAATGCTGAAACCTTTGTAATTGATTCCGGCACTTGCTCCAAAACTGAGGTAGGGATTATTGCCGCCAAATGTTGAGCCGTCTAATCCTGCATACCCAATAGGTCGCTCATCGAGGTTGCTGATGATGCCATCGCCATTTACATCTTTAAAAATCAAGTCGCCAGGCAAAAGCGTTCTGTTTCCTTGTCCATCATTATTTACCGGATGGTTTTTGATTTGTTCCATTGAGGAAAATTGTCCAACAACCTGGTATCCCCAATGAATATCTGCCCAACGATGATCAATTCTGTTTCTGTATTCGTCCCATGAATTACCAAATCTTGGTTTATAGATTTCCCAGATTTTTCTCCGGGCCAGCGTTCCGTTAATACTTACCGTATAACCAACCTGTTTAACCTTATTGCTATACCTTATTATTCCTTCAACTCCTTGTGTTCTTTCAGAGTTAAGGTTTTGGTTAGGCAAAGCGTAACCGGCTTCGCTGGGAAGCAATACATCATAACGTCCTGCCGGTATTCCTGTTAGCTCTCTTGAGAAAAGATCAAATTCTGCGGTAAGATCATTATTGAAAAAACCCAAATCAAGACCAATGTTTTTTATTGTACTGGTTACCCATGTGATGTTTGTAATAGGTACTCCACGCACATCAATACCTGTAACC
The DNA here is from genome assembly GCF_037892425.1 of Lacibacter sp. H375. Classification (NCBI taxonomy): domain Bacteria; kingdom Pseudomonadati; phylum Bacteroidota; class Chitinophagia; order Chitinophagales; family Chitinophagaceae; genus Lacibacter; species Lacibacter aquaticus. Next base: position 3,318,061 of record NZ_JBBKTT010000001.1, on the reverse strand, counting down.
AAACCACCGTCGAAAACATAGCTGCCACTACCAAAATCGCCGCCTGGTAAATAATCGAATGCGTTAACGCCTCTCTCCTGGCCTGTTTTACCCCATGAAGCTCTGAACTTTAAATTACTGATTGTTTTATCCAATCCTAGTCCACTAAAAAAATCTTCGTTTGACAATACCCATCCTGCTGATACACCTGGGAAAAAGCCCCATCTTTTTCCTGAAGCATAAATATGAGATCCATCATAACGTCCAAGTAATTCCAAAAGATATGTACGCTTAAAGTCATAGTTAGCCCTTCCGATAAAGGAGCCCCTTTTTGCAATTGCATATCCATCGGTTAAACCGTTCACATCTAATAATCTTATCTGCGGACTATAATTTGTCGGTGGAACAGCATTTATACTTATTGACTCATCAACCACTTTTGAATATTCGTATGCACCTGTTGCAGAAATACTATTTCGTCCAAACGTTTTGTTATAACTAAGTTGTAATTGGGCGAAATTTTCTCTTATCTCACGTCTGCTTTTGTTACGAAGAGCAAGATTCAATGGAACCGGAGTGTATGTATCAGTAGCTGATTTATAAGAATAAAAATTGATCGACCTTCTAAGTAATTCATTACTATTCTGCTTAAAATTATAAGAGTAGGTTGCCTTGGCAGTTAATCCAAAAGGCAAATCAAAGTTTGCATAAAATATACTTGCAATATTATGCCATAGGTTCTCCTGTGTACCAATGACATTCCTGTCATAAATCAAGGGATTGCGGCTGGGATTTCTTACATCAGCGTTTATGTATAATGGATTATCATTCGCATACATACGCTCTGTTGGCCACATGGTTAATATTGCTAAGAACGGATTATCATATGTGCTGGCACCTGTGGTGGAAGCAGGTTCAGATCGACCTTCTGTGCGTCCGCTTAACCTTGCTCCGAGCTTAACACCCTTTTTAACAGTGCCTTCTATATTGCTTTGGAAATTCCAACGTTTAAAATTGTATTGCTTCAGAATGCCATCCTGTTGCAAGCCTCCAAGCGATAAATAGTAATTCAATTTATCATTACCACCACTTGTATTAATATTGAGGTATTTCTGAGGCGCATTTTTTTGGATAATAAAATCACGGTAATTAGTTCCGATAAATCCCTTCTCTTTGCCTTGTCGCCACTTTTCTAAAATATCAGGTGTTGTGGTTACAGTCCTTCCTTCATTTTGTTCCGCTTCTGCTAGAGCACGTACATAAGTGTATGCATCAGATGCGTTGGGATATCTTGTTACGTTCTGCATTGAATAATAAGTATTAATGCTGAGTGTATTTTTAGCTGCGGAACGACCTTTCTTTGTTGTAACAAGAACAACACCATTTGATGCACGAAACCCATAGATTGTAGCAGATGCATCTTTAAGAACTGAAATATTTTCTATATCCTCGGCACTTATATTATTAAACTGTCCTTCGCTTTGAGGAACACCATCAATAACATAGAGAGGCTCGCCCAGATTTCTGATTTGAATTGCAGTACCGGCACCGGGCCTTCCCGTAGTTTGACGTGCAGTAATACCCTGCACTTTACCAACCAATGCACCGGAGGTTGTAGATTGTGGCGTTCGCATTAAATCAGCTGAACTAATTGAACTTACTGCACCTGTAACACTTCCTTTTCTCTGTGTACTGTAACCAACAATAACAATGTCATTTAAATTACTGCTCTTTGCAGTCATTGTAACATTAACAGTTGTTTGATTGCCAATTTTTATCTCCTGACTGAGAAAGCCTACATAAGAAAAAATGAGTGTTGCATTGGGAGTGGCTTTAATTGTATAAACCCCCTGGCTGTTTGTAGTTGTAGTTTCATTCGTATTTTTTATATTAACAGTTACACCAGCCAGAATGCTATCGCTGCTGGCAACTTTGCCGGTTACTGTAATTGATTGCCCATTAGCTGTGTATATAAAAAGAACGCAAAATGAAAAGACTGACAGTAACCTTATTGCCCTGCTTTTAAAATTCAATCTTCGTAAAAAAGGAATGCCAAATAAAATACTTGGCAGTAAGGATTTTTTTCGTGTCGTTCCGGTCTTTTTATAAGCGGAACCTTTAATGAATACTGTTTCACTAAGTAAACCCAAATGAATGCCAGTTAGTTTCATTACGTCAGCATGTGTGCAGAACATGCTTGGTTTTGGTTTGGTTGATGGCTGATACATATAGCAATCTTTGTTTAGTTTTTAAATTTTAGACAATAAGGGGCCCTAAGAATATTTCAATTCGTTTTTTAGGCCAATAAATGAAAAGTGAAAACTGCGTATTAGATCATAAGCAATAATTAAGCAATCGTTATATAGAAAATAATATCATCAAATAGTTCAGGCAATAAAATACCGTTACCAAAAAATGGTTTAAAAAAATAACTCCAAAACATGAATAGAGACTTACACGAAAATGTCTAAATACACTACTTCGTCTGAAACAGGGCTAATACCATGCTTTTGTACGGAATTAAAATACAAGCAATCTCCTTCATTCAGCAGGTGTTCCACTTCGCCTACCTGCATCTTCATTTCGCCTTTAATTACATAAATAAATTCTTCGCCCTCGTGCGATAATTCATGCGGCACCACTTCGTTCTTTTTTGCAACAAATAAAAACGGTTGCATTTTTTTTTCGTGGTACTCTGAAGCATAGGGGTAAATTGAATAACCTTTATCCGTTGCGGTTAAGTTGTCTAGGGCTTTCTGACGTGTTGTCACAATGGCATTCAAAAATCCTTCATGTTCAAGAAGACTTGAAATGCTCGTGCCTAATGCCTTTGCAATTTTAACCAGTGCCGCAACAGATGGAACGGTTTTGTTATTCTCTATTTTGGAAATCATACTCTTCGACAATTCGCTTGCCTCTGCAATTTCCTGCATCGTTCTGTTCTGATTCATGCGAAGCACCTTAATTCTATCTCCGATATTGAGGTTACTTATTTTCTCTTCAAGTAATATATCCAACATGAAACTTTGTTTACTTTTTCGACCCTTTGTTTACTTTAATTCAACTTTGTTGAATGCTAATGTACAAAGTTTTCTACTCCCGCAAACTTTTTTCTAATAATTTTTATTTTTTTTATTGTGACCGAATATGAGCTGGTTAAGGGGGAAACATACAGGATAGACATATCTTAATGATGGAGAAGTGTTTAACTGGCTCTATTTCTGAATACTATAATCATGCAATCCGAAGGAGCTTGCTTTTTGGGTCAGCAAGGAACTTTGGATTTCGCATTTTGATTTTAATGTAGGATTTGCATAACTCGCATTTTTTAGAGAAGTTGAATCGAAGTTTGGTCCTTTTAGTTGTGAATTTAAAGCTGGGAAGAAAGCAAATCATTAGCATGCGTAATAGTTATGTTTTATGGAACTCCAGCAATTGCTTTAGATCGTTGATGAGCAAGTTCGAACTTTGGCTAGTCCTGGGCACGAATAAAAGAAAAGGCAATTCAAATTGAAATGCTTTTTTAAGTTGGGCGGAAACGACCTCTGTTTGACAAGCAGAACCATTTTTATTTTCTGGTCATAACCTTTTTCACCTTTACAACAATGCTCTCCGCATTTAATCCAAATTTTCCCATCAGCTGTGCCGGGGTACCACTCTCTCCAAATGAATTAGCTACTCCAATCATTTCAACCGGTGTTGGCATCTTTTCCATTAAAACACTGATCGTTTACTACAATGGACAACGCAGACATTTTAAATCAATGACGCCACCGGAAACTGTGCAACAATTATTCGAAACGTTATCATCCATCGCCATCGATAAAAAATTAAAGCGGGCAACTGTAAAAAAAGATATCGAAGAATAAAGAATCGGTTACATCCAACATAAAACCAGTTAACATCACTAACATGTAAAAGAACTTTCCCGTAACCGGAATATACAGTGGCAATGATGGAGAGAGTTATTCGTTATTTTTATAAAATAAATACGCACAATGCACGAATCTGAAAAACTAAACCGGATTGTTGAAGCCAGGATGAAACTGAAAGCAAGGTTTGAAACAAAAATTCAATCAACCCCTTCAGTTGCTGATGACAAACCTTTGGGCACAGGCAGTATTAACCGACATGGGATGCCTGTTTTACCAATAGGACAAACGATTACGCATAAATGGCCGGTGTTGGATCTTGGCCACCAACCTGCTATTTCATTAAATGACTGGAGACTTATTGTGGATGGAGAAGTTGAGAATCCCTTAAACCTCACATGGGAAGAATTTCTTGCCTTACCACAATCGCAGGACACTTCCGATTTCCATTGTGTTACCACCTGGTCAAAACTCAATATGATTTGGAATGGCGTAAGATTTATTGACCTCGCAGCCGTTGCACAACCCAAAGAAACAGCAACCCATATCATGTGCTATAGTTATGACGACTACAGTGTCAATGTTTCGTTGGAAGAAGCATTGAAACCCGATGTATTGATTGCTCATACTGTAGATGGAAATCCATTACCAAAAGAACATGGCGGTCCGGCACGCATGATTACTCCACAGCTATATGCATGGAAAGGAGCTAAATGGATCAACAGAATAGAGTTTCTTAAAGAGAACAAATTGGGTTTCTGGGAACAAAGAGGCTATTCAAATACAGCTTATCCATGGAGAAACGATAGGTATAGCTAATGTGTATGAAGGAGCATTAAAATAGTAGAACAAATTTGTACGCCCGGGGGCTTACGCAGTGGACCCGGGATTTATAAATCCTAACTCCCAGGTTCGGTACAGCAGACCTAATCCCTAATTCCCAATCCCTTTGCCTATTGCTCATTGCCTACCGCCTCATCCTTCGCTCATCCTTCGCTTATAAGGGCAGGATACTCCCACTCAACTCCCACTCAACTCCCATGATACTCCCTATTAAAAGCGCTCACCACGTATAAATCCGACCGCTTTCAACCCCCACACCACCACTCCGGAATGCACACCGCATGCCTGTCTGCACCTGTACTCATTTAACCGGTTGGCTTTTCCTTTTACACCCATTGCTTTACATCGGTGGCCTCCATGGCAGCGGTAAGGCAAGGAGCACCAAAAGAGTCATCTTCCTGGATATTTCGTGTAAATAGTAGCGTTACGGTGATGATTGTTATCAACTCATAATTATCAGGCATTGAAAGCAGCGAAAAAAATGTATTGTCACCAGCAGCAACAAACCCGTGAAAAGTAGCGCAACAAAAAAAGGGTTTCATAAATGAAACCCTTTTACATTGTTTGTGACCGCGTCAGGATTCAAACCTGAAACCTTCTGATCCGTAGTCAGATGCTCTATTCAGTTGAGCTACGCAGCCATTCCGTTTAACGGGCTGCAAATATAAGACGGTTGGTTTGAAATTTGAAATCTTTATCTGTTTCTATGGAGAAAAATAAAAATCCCCCAATACATGGGGGATTCATTATAAGGAACGGATGAACCCGTTATCAGAATTTGTAACCAACTGACAAACCAAAACCTGTATTACGTGATGCCGTTTTATCGCTCACGCCTGTTATTTCAGGATTGATCTTTGCCAAACCCAACTGCGCATTTAACTGTATACTGAACTTGCTGCTCATTTCATAACCTACCAGCAAATTAGCACCCGCATCTAAACGACGGGCATAAGGCCCGGAAGCATATTGCGCTGGAGTAATCTCGTTCTCAAATTCTATTTTTTGTTCATTGTCGTTATCATCGCTAACATTACCCGCAATAGCAAAACCTACATAGGGACCTACACCTAGTAACATATGACCTGTGCCTAACATTGGCTTAAATAGAAATGTTACGGGAACATCGATATAATGTAATGAAGTTTGAATCTCAGTATCGTTCAGTTTAGCTCCTTTACCGGAATACAAAACAGCAGGCTGAACGTAAAACTGGTCTGCTAATGGAATATCCACTGTAAGTCCACCCTGGAAACGTGGAACAAGCTTGTTTTCAAGTTTGTCACCGTTGGCCATCTTCCCATTAATGTTCTGCAGATTCACACCTGCACGGATACCAAAACTGATACCCGAAGATGAACTGGTTGATTGTGCCGTTGCGGTAAAATATGCCCCTGATAAAATCAGGGCTGTCGAAAAAAAGATCTTTTTCATAATAATGATGAGTTTAGTTTTTATAAATGGGTTATTTCGATTTTAATTACTGTCCGCTTCCTGCTTCTTTCTTAGCGTCAGCTTTCATTTTTTCATTTGCTGTGATCAGGAACTCTACTCTCCTGTTTTGCGCTCTTCCTTCTTCTGTATCATTGCTGTACTTGGGATAATTTTCACCCATTGCTTTTGGATTCATACGGGAATTAGGAATGCCCTTATCGATCAGGTACATCATTACAGAATTAGCCCTGCGTTGAGATAACCCATCGTTATAAGCATCTGAACCTTTATTATCTGTATGGCCTTGAATTTCGATGTTTGTATCAGGATATTTTTTGAGAATGGTTACAAATTCATTCAAACTTGTTTTTGCACTTGATTTTAAGCCAGCCTGATCGTAATCAAACAATACCTTACTTTCAAATTCAATTTCAATGCCCTCGCCTACACGCTCTACTTTTGCATTCGGCACATCTTTTTTAATCTCTTCTGCCTGCTTGTCCATTTTCTTGCCAATCAATACACCGGCCGTGCCACCTACTGCGGCACCAATAATGGTTCCCAATGCTGTGTTACCTGATGCCCGGCCAATAACGGCGCCTACTGCCGCTCCGCCTGTTGTACCAATAATGGCGCCTTTTTGCGTTTTTGTCATTCCCTTACATGCGGCCAATACTATACTCAGTGATAGTAGGTAATAAACGGCCTTAGTTGTCTTTCTCATAAAAAAAAATTTGTTCTACCCTCCTTTGCCAAAGATTGTGCCAGCAACATCATTTTATAAAAAAAGAGCCACAAAAAGCGGCTCTTATATCATTAAGTATTAATTACTTATTTGGTCTACGGGTATATATAGGCATCCCGCAACTGCCTTCAAATTCAGGCAAACTATTCCATTCCGGGCTGCTTTAATTGCCAGCCTGTTTTTTTCTTTTCATCAAGCACCATTTGTTTTACATCAGCCAACAGCTTCTTTGCATCATACACAATACCATCTTTGATGGTAAATTTTACCCCCCCTGCACGAATCACTTTATTTTCTGTATTTAATTGAATAGCCCCGGTTCCGTACAGCAACTGAAGATTTTCTAAAGGATTTACATCTATCACAACAAGATCAGCCAGCTTACCTGTTTCAATACTGCCGATCTCTTTTTCCATACCCAATGCCTGTGCACCATATAATGTTGCAGAGCGAATGACTTCTAACGGATGAAAGCCTGCTTCACGCATTAACTCCAGTTCACGGATATAACCAAAGCCATAGGTTTGATAAATGAAGCCATTATCGCTGCCGGTTGTTACACGGCCGCCACGGTTTTTATATTCGTTGATGAATGTCATCCACAGGCGGTAATTTTCTTTCCATTGCACTTCCTGCTCTGTTCCCCAGCTGTGCCAGTAACTGCCATGCGAGACACGACTTGGTTCATAAAATTTCCAGAGTGATGGCAAGGTATAATCTTCGTGCCACTCCGCTCGTCTTGCACGTTGCAGATCACGGTTGGCCTCATAAATATTAAAAGTGGGATCAAGTGTAAAATCAAGTGCAAGCAATTCATTCATCACTTTATTCCAATGATCACTGTATGGCGCTGCCGCCTGTTTCCATAATTTACCTGCTTCTTCAAAGCGATGTTGTTCGTTGCTGTAATTATAGGAGAGTGGATATTGTTGAATGGTTTGTTGTGTAAACAATGCTTCGGGCAAACCATACCAATGCTCCATTGAGGTCATACCTGCTTTCGCAGAGTTCACCACATTCCAACGGGCCACATCCATTTGTGCATGATGACAACAACTCCGTAATCCCAGTTTTTTATTTTCACGGATAGCAGCATCCATAATATCGGGAGCTGCACCAAAAAATTTAATGCCATCTGCTCCTTTCTGCGCATTTTCCCGAACCCATGCAATAGCTTGTTCTGGTGTGGAGATGGTTTGTTTGCTTCCCTGTCCGAATGCAGTGTAAGCAAAAATGCGTGGTGCTGTAATTTTATTAGCAGCGCTTAACTTTTTTTCTTCCAGCACCCAATCGAGACCGTTACCGCAGGAAGGGTCTCGAATTGTGGTGATGCCATGCGCCATCCAAAGCTTAAACACATATTCAGCATTCGCACCTTGCCCGGTGCCGCCAATATGGCCATGCATATCAATAAAACCGGGCAATACATAATGCCCTTCAAGGTTCATTTCTTTGCCGCCTTCTTTTAACTTAGGACGACGATCGTTATTAATTACAACACCGGGATAACCAACATTAGCGATCTGTACAATTTTGTTTTTCTCGATCACAATATCAACAGGTCCCATTGGAGGTGCGCCTGTACCATTGATCATTGTAACACCCCGAAGAATTAATTGAGAGTAAGATTCGCCTTCGCTTTTAACGGGAGCTTTCGTTACCTGTGCTGAAACAACAGAAAACATGCAAAGGAATGCAATTGCAGTTGTAATTAATCTCATAGCAATTTTAGTTGTGCTGAAATTTACAACTATTCAGATAACGGGCATTGTTTTGCATAACCGTTAGCATAAAACTGTGATGAAGAGACTACCTAAATCGATCAGAATTTTTCGCCGGGGAAATATTTTCCCATTAGTGCTTTAAATGGGGCTGTATTGCGGATCGCAGCAAACTCTTTCTGGCTCCACACCTCTCCACCTTCGCCGTATTTCAGCTTCAAAGCATTTTCAAGTGTTGAAATAGCTTTTGCATCGTTCTTTAATGCAGCGTAAGAAACAGCGAGGTAATAATAGCCCGAGCCACTTTTTGAATTTGCTTTCACCAAACGTTCAAGATAAGGAACGGCCTTATCGTATTTGCCTGTATTAACTTGTATCAGACCAATGAACAACAGCGGATTCTCATACACAGAATCGAGCTTTAATGCCAATTCATAATAAGGCAATGCTTCGTCGAACCGTTGCTGCACATAAAACAGGTTGCCGAGATTGTTATACGCTCTGAATAATGACTTGTCTAACTCAACCGCACGCAATAAATATACTTTCGCCGAATCGTATTGTTTGTAACGGAGATAAACCACACCCACACTATTGTACAGGTCGGCAATCTCAGGCCGCAACCTGATAGCTTCCTGCAAATACCTGATGGAAGAATCGGGTTCGCTCATATCACGGAACAAATCAGCCATATCGATCAACACTGAAATGTTTTCATTATTGAATTGATAAGCCTGCCGGTAGTTTTCCAGAGCAAGTTCCGGTTGGTTTTGTTTCTTATGCAACAAAGCAATGCTGTTATAGATCTGCGCATTTCCGGGACTTAATGCAAGCGCCCTGTTTAAACAAAGAAAAGCTGAATCGTATTGACGTGTACGGTCATACACTGCTGCCAGGTTGCTGTACAGTGATGAATTGAGTGTATCGAATTTAATGGCAGTGAGGAAATATTTCCTTGCAGAATCTGTTTGATTTTTCCTGTAGTAGTAAACACCAATTGAATTATAAGTACCGGCATCGCCTGCATCCACATCAATGGCTTTATTAAAATATACATTGGCAGAATCGTACATTCTTGAATTCTGGTAGAAGGTTGCAAGACTGATGTACGCATTTTTTGATTTAGGATTCATGCGGATGATCTTCTGCAGATAAAAAGCAGCAGAATCAGGACGTCGTCCTTGTTCATGCAAACGAGCAAGATCAAGGTATGGTTGTGTATAGTTTGAATCGAGTTTTATGGAGCTGTGATAATAATGTAAGGCAGAATCAGCAAGGTTGATCTCTTTAAAGAAGTTACCGAGCAATTCGTAAACATAAGCCTTGTCGGGATAATAATTTACACTACGCAGGTAAAAGATACGTGCAGAGTCGTAACGCTTCATAGCACCATACACTCTTGCTAATCCGTTATATGCATATACAAAAGAGGAATCCTTTCTTACAGTCTGGTTAAAAAATTCAATGGCCTCTTTGTACTTGCCTTTGTCTTTCATTAGCCAACCAAGGTTATTGAGCGCCGATACATTTGAAGGATCGAGCTGCAATCCTTTACGATACCAGTTTTCTGCTTTCTCTACCCTGCGTTGTTGAAATTCGAAGTAACCAAGATCAACATAAGCATCTGCATTTTTAGGATCAACTGAAATAGCCTTTTCATAAAACGTACGGGCAAGATCAAAACGCTTCATCTGCGTATATGCAAATGCTGCTGTTGTATAAGGATAGCGCCATTTCGGTGCTTTGCTGATGGCTTTTAAACTGTAGTACACCGCACTATCGGGTTTCTTTAACTGTAATTGTAAAGATGCAATTGTGTGAAGCACGTAGGCAGCATTACTGTCCAACGCATAGGCCTGGTAGATAAGATCTCTTGCAGCCTGCATGTTGGTAACATTATTCTTTCCATCAAAATAACTTCTTGCCTGGAAGAAATATAATTTCCCTTTCAATGATGTGATTAACGATTGCTCAGTAGGCTCAACAAGATCGATCGCCTTTTTCATCATCATTGCCACTTTTTCAAAATCGAGCCCGGCAATATATTCAAGCCGTTCAATACCCGATTGAATTTCTTCGCTCCGGTCATTATCATCAAGCTGCGTTCTTATTTGCTGTATGCCAGCTGCATCTTTTCCACTTAAATACAAATTGATCTTTCGTTGCGCAAAATTGATAAACTCGGCGGCAAGTGTTTGTTTTGCATCAATCGTCAGCACATCATCTGGAAAAAATTTCTGTAACTGATCAAAGTAAAAATTAGCAGAACTGTCGCCGGTGAGTTTGTTGTTCTTGATCGATTGGCTAAACTGGCTATAGATTCGAATAATATTTGTATCAGCAAGTGTTGCTCCTCTCCCCCTGGCATTAACAACCATGTCATTAATTCCCTCACCATCTGTCATGCCGTTGAGATTTTTACCTTTCTCCCATTGCAATAAATATGCACTGTCAACATTGGCAACATATTTCCGACCGTTATCATCGCAACAAATAAATGGTTCCTGTTTGCGTTTATATTTCTTTTCTGCAACCACAGGCACCTTCGATAAAACATATGAACGAAGCTCCACCAATGTAATAATGCCATCTTTTCCTTCGTAGCCATCTGCCAAACCACTCAATCCATCAACGAGGTAATAGGTAAAAAGCCCATGTCCGGTACCGATAGTAGCATCTTCCATCGACTCTTGCCCGGCACCTGTTGCAAGCATGATCACTTCACCTGCTTTACGTTCTGAAATGGCAGAGTTCAATATTTGTTGCCCATCCTGACCGCCCGGCAATTCATTAGTGCGACAGGCATCCATGATCAGGTATATCTCTACCTGCTTGCGGCTTAATTCTGCAATACGGCTTTTTAAATTATATAACTGTATACTGCCGGTTACAATGTAATTATTTTTATCACCCGCAGGGTTACAGTCATACGTAAGAAAGAAATATTCATCCTGGTTAATTGCATCGCCGTGACCTGCGAGATAAATATATAAGCGATCGCCTTGTTTCAAATTTTTCTGCCGCAACCAGGCCATTCCCTTCACCCAGAAATTAGCAGAAGTTGCCTGTTCATTCACAAGAAAAAGCATTCTGTCGTCAGGAATACTTCCTGCACCTGCTGATTTCAAATAATCACGGAATAATCCTGCATCGCTGTCGGCATATGACAAAGGACGAATATGTTGGTAAGTTGAGATGCCTAATATCATTGCATAGCTTTGCCCGACTTTAGGCGTAGCGCTTGTATCAACTGCAGCAGTTGGAGCAGTGGTCTGGGCTAATGATATTTCTGTGTGAAGTATAAAAAATGCAGCACACAGAATAAGGAAGGCTTTACAATTTCGCATATATTCGAAGGCGAAAGTAGTTAAACAGATTTAAGAAGACAAGTATCAAACTAAATGCACTCGCCCCCAAAACCACCAACCGGAAAAAAATCAACATCATTTTTTAAACGGGCCTATCAATGGCTTAACCATTTCTACCTGCGGTATCTTTTTAAACGGGATACCATCCTGTCGACTTTTTCCGTGTTCATTGTTATTGGTTTGTTTTCCCTTTTGCCATTAAATACAGGTATTCTCAATCCTTTTAAAACGGCCTTAAAGGATCTTGACTTTAACGATATCTCTTATTCTGTACTGAACAAAAATGAAAACACGCCGATTGATAACCGAATTGTTATCCTCAATATAGGCAATGCAGACAGGATGGGCCTGGCGTTGATGATTGAAAAACTCAGGATTGCCCAACCAAAGGTAATAGGGCTTGATGTGAATTTTAACGGCCCCAAAGAACAGCAAAGCGATTCATTGCTCAGGCATATGATCGGCAGCACACCCAATCTTGTCATCGTATCTCAACTCGACTGGACGAGAAAAACCGATCCTGAGAAAATCGGCTACTTCGGGGTTTTTACTTCAAACAGAGGTTATGCCAATTTAATTGGTGAGGAAGGTGGCACCATCCGAAACTTTTCTCCATTTGAGAAAAGCAAAAGCAAAATTTACACAAGCTTTCCGGCGGCAATTGTTGCAAAGGCAGACAGTGCAGCTTTTATAAAATTAAAGAACCGAAAACGTGAGTATGAAGTAATTCATTACAGCCGTAAGCTCGATCAGTACATGCTGATCGAAGGCACTGACTTACTGGACGACAATATTGCACCTGAACTTTTTAAAGATAAGATCGTGTTGATGGGTTACATCAATCCCGATCCGTTTAACGTGGAGGATAAACATTTTACCCCGCTCAATAAACAGTTTGCAGGCAAGTCGACTCCTGATATGAACGGAATTGTGATCCATGCGAATATTATCTCTATGATACTTGATGGAAAATATATCCGGGATATACCTTCAGGCATTTTCTGGGTCATTACAATTCTTATTGCCTGGCTGCATGTAGCACTTTTCATGCGATATTATATTGAAGACCATATATGGTTTCACCTGGTGGCAAAAGTGGCACAGATATTTTTCGCCATTCTTTCGGTTTACGTTGGTATCATGTGTTTCGACTGGTTCAGCATTAAAATTGATACCAAAATATCGCTGATTGTGATTATCTTGGCCATCGATATAATCTATTTCTACGAAGCGCTTGCCGTATGGCTACATACAAAATTTGGTTTTCAAACCAGTTTTCACTCAAAATCACATTAATTAACATGAAGCACATCCACATTCTCCTGTTGCTCACTCTTTGCAGTGCAACAACCCAGGCGCAAAAAGCAAATTCATTTCTCATCTACTCGGTAAAAGGTTCTGTTTCTGTTGTTGAAAACAGCAAAGGGACCAAAGCACAGATCGGGAAATTGCTCACCGACAAATCAACACTTACTGTTGGCGCTAACTCATTGATCAGTATTATTTGTAATGAAAGCAGTTTGTTTTCTATTACAAAACCCGGAACCTATACCATGGACCAGTTCAAAGACTCCTGTTTGTCGAACAAAAGTTCCATTACTTCAAACTACCTGAAATTTATCTGGAACCAGCTTACCACTCCAAAAGGAAGCCCGGAAAAAAACCGCAAAAGCTACATGAATAACGTAGGTGCGGTTAGCCGTACGAATATTAGTATCTGGATCGATTCAAGGCTTGATACAATTAACTACTACTCCGGCAATTTCCCAGTTTCATGGAAATGCTATTCTGATGCCGATGAATTTACATTCGACATTTACAATGAAGCTGATGCCACAAAACCAATTTTTCAAAAGGTAGTGAAGAAAACAACTGTTCCTATTTCTGACTTCGCATCGAAACTGAAAAAAGGAACGCCTTACTTCTGGCAGGTGAATGTGAAGAATGAAGATCCTGAGAAACGCAAAGTGATCTATGTTTGGGACAAAGCATCATTTGAAAAATTAGTGGCGCAATTACGTAATGCAGAAAAAGGTGCTGAAACTCCTGCTGAAGAAAATTTCAGGATCGGTTTCTTACTCGAGTCGGCACGTTTTTATTCTGATGCATATGGATACTATCAGAAAGCTGCGCAGTTAAATCCTGAACTTGAACTGTATAAGAAAACACTCGAAGCATTCCGTAAAGATTATGCTATCGGGCAATAATATTATTTTCCTGACTTTCCATGAACCGGTTGCATTTTTGCAGCCGGTTTTTTTGTGTAAAAGAAAAAATGAACGATCAATTCGGTTCTTCCGAAATTTACCGCCGAACAGTTTAATCACCTTTTTGTAAGTGAACATATGAAGATTCGATTCTGGAGTATTGGCAAAGCACATGAACCGTATGTAAAAGCAGGTGTGGAAGATTTCACAAAACGCATCTCAAATTACTACCCGGTTGAGTGGACCATTATTCCTGTGCCTAAAAACGCCGGTATGTTGAGTGAAGCTGATCTGAAAAAGAAAGAAGGTGAAATCATTCTCGGCTGGTTGCAGAAAGATGATTACCTCGTTGCATTAGATGAACGTGGTAAGCTGATCAGCAGCGAAGGCCTGGCAGAATTTATTATGAAGCGTGGAAACGAGAGTGTGAAGAACCTGGTGTTCCTTATTGGTGGGGCATTTGGTATTGATGAAGCAGTGATGAAAAGAGCGAACTATAAATGGAGTTTATCACCACTTGTTTTCCCACATCAATTAGTACGATTGATACTTGCAGAACAGGTGTACAGAGCTTGCAGCATTAACAGGAACGAAAAGTATCATCATAGTTAAATGGATGTCTGACTTAGGATGTAGGATTTTAAATTTGTTGTTAATTGGCGTTTGACTTGACTAGTCACGACTGACCATTCACAACTGACTATTGCCCATTTCTCATTAGCTTTGAAAACAAACAACGTATAGCATGGAGTTTACAATTACGGTTATTATCATCATCATCACTTGTATCATTTCATTTACAGCGTTCAACAGTGAGAAGATCATCAACGATCTTATTTTCTGGCCACCGATGATCCAGGAGAAAAAACAATTCTACCGTTTTGTTACTTCAGGTTTTATACATGCCGATATTCCGCATCTTGCATTTAACATGATCACCTTGTATTTCTTTGGCCGTTTGGTTGAGGAAATCCTGTTTATCCCAAGGATTGGGAAGACCGGCTACCTGCTTTTTTATATTGCCGGCATCATAGTGTCTGAAATACCTTCCTACATTAAACATCGGAACAATTACAGTTACCGTAGCTTGGGTGCGTCGGGTGCGGTTACGGCTGTTCTGTTTTCGTTTATTTTGTTGGCCCCTTGGCAAACAATCTATGTTTTCTTTCTTCCTGTACCTGCAATTATTTTTGCGGCATTGTATGTTGGCTATTCAATTTACATGGACCGCAAAGGTGGTGACAATGTAAATCACAGTGCACACTTATGGGGGGCTGCATGGGGCGTTGCGTTTACACTAATTATGGAGCCTGCGATCATCAATCGTTTTATTGATCAACTGATGCATCCTAGTTTTTAATGTAACTGATCTGTAATACATCCTTGGTTGAAGGAATCAATTTGAACCGGTCATCAATACGATGGCCGACTACCCAAACGATCTTCTTGTTACTTTCCAACACCCACAGTTTTTCTTTTTGGGTTTTGGAAAGTTTAGCATCAATTAGGAAACGGGCCACTTTCTTTTTCTTCTTCATACCAAGTGGATAGAAGTAATCGCCTGTTTTCCATTTACGAAGTACCATTGGAAAAGCAATTCCTTTTACATCGAGCAATGCAATGTTATTAGGTGAAGCAAATTCAACTTTTGAAGCTTCAATTTTTCTGAATGCCAAACGCCCCTCTTCAAACAAAACCTCTGTATCTTTTTCTTCAATGATGATCGTGGCAGATTCAACCGACTGAACAGCTGAAATAATAAACCAATGCCGGTGTTTGATGATGCGGTAATGAAAGGAAGGTGAATCGATGTACTTGCCTGAATCACTTTCAGCCAGCTTCAACACCTCATCGATCTGCTTTTCTGAAAAACCATATGGATGAATGACCTCGTAGATCAATGCTTTGTTCTTGTATTCCAGCAGCTGTTTGACAGGGATATGAATTTCATTACCCTTGACTCTGCACAGTTTTTTTATGATGGCTTGTGTTGAGAGTTTGTACAGTTGCTCTATTTCCAAAAAGCGGTTGATGTTATCCGTGAGATTTGTTTTTACTTGCGGATATACGTTTTCAATAGCAGGAATAATTTCATTCCTGAAAAAGTTGCGTGTGTATTTGGATGATTGATTAGATGAATCTTCCCTGAACTGCAAACCTTGTTCCGTTGAATAATCCAGCAACTCCTGTTTTGTAAATGACAACAATGGGCGCTTTATATGTCCGTTTTCAACAGAAATACCTGTGAGTCCATGTAAACCGGTACCACGGAAGAAATTCATCAGCAGTGTTTCGATATTGTCGTCGGCATGATGGGCAGTGAGGAGATGAGTGATAAGCGAAGGGTGATGAGTATGAGTCACCTTAACTTGTTTTTCCCCATTAACCATTGACCATTGACCATTGACCATTTCTTCAAACCAAGTATAACGTAATGCTCTTGCTGCTTCCTGGATCGACAGCTTGTTTGCTGCTGCATATTCCTCTGTATCGAATTTCTTCACCAGTACTTCAACATCGTATTTTTCACCGAGCGAACGTACAAATGTCTCATCTGCATCACTCTCCTCTCCTCTCAATTGAAAATTACAATGAGCAATGCTGAATCGGTAGCCGGCTTTGTGGCAGAGATCAACCAAAACAATGCTATCGACTCCGCCGCTAACGGCCAGCAGTAGTTGATCGTTTGATTGAAAAAGATGATGAAGCTGAATGTATTGTTGAAAACGGGAAAGTAAATTCATGTAATTAGATCACAGATGAAGTGAGCAAAGTAGTACAAGTGTGCGACGCAACAAAAGATTAATCAAGGCAAAGTGGCCGGAAACAAAAAATCCTAAAACGTCAATTCCTCCCAGGCACCTCTCAGCTCACCCAAAGCATGCTGCTCTCCTTTTTCCTTCGCCACCTGCATTCCTTTTTGGTACCATTCAATGGCTTTATCGTTATCACCAATCCGCTCAAACAATTTACCGAGATGGTAATAAGAACCAACGTAGCCCGGCTCATCGGCTAGTAATCCTTCAAAAAGTTGACGGGCTGTCTCATCATCGCCCAGCTTACTATATTCCAGCGCCAATGCATGCTTCAGAAAACTATCGGTGGGATTTGCTTCCAGAAATTTCTTCAACTGTTCAATTCTCTCCATATCTGTGAATATTTTTTGCTACAATATTGCTGGCGTGAAGCACAAAGCTTTATCTTTGTATAGTTGCATAAACAACTATTTTTAACCTCATACAAAATTTGCTTGCATGAAGATTTTAGTTTGTATCAGTAAAACGCCTGATACCACCGCAAAAATAGCTTTCACCGATAACAACACAAAGTTTGCGCAGGATGGCGTGCAGTGGATCATTAATCCGTACGACGAATGGTATGCTTTGGTACGTGCCATTGAACTGAAAGAAAAAGATCCTTCTACCGTTATTCATCTTGTAACTGTTGGACCTGCCGATGCAGATCCCATCATCCGTAAAGCCTTGGCATTGGGTGGCGATGAAGCCATTCGTGTAAATGCTGATAGTCACGACAGTTTTTATATTGCTGCACAAATTGCAGAGATCGCCAAACAAGGTGCATACGACTTAGTATTTACAGGTAAAGAAACCATCGATTATAATGGTTCATCTATTGGTGGTATGGTTGCCGAGTTACTCGATCAACCTTATGTATCGCTTGCAACCAAATTCGACATCAATGGCACAATTGCAACGATCAATCGTGAAATTGAAGGTGGCGAAGAAACATGCGAGGTTAGTCTGCCCGTTGTTGTCAGTTGCCAGAAAGGAATGGCCGAGCAACGCATCCCCAACATGAAAGGAATTATGGGCGCACGTACAAAACCGTTGAAAGCAGTTGAACCTGTAGCCGTAGATGCATTGACATCTGTTTCTTCGTTTGAATTGCCTCCTGCAAAAGCCGGTGTAAAACTGGTTGATCCGGAGAATGTAGGAGAATTGGTGAGATTACTTCATGAAGAAGCCAAGGTAATTTGAGAATTTGAACATGTGCTAATGTGAAAATTAGCCATTCAATCATCTTCTCTCATTTTCAAATTTTCAAATTTTCAAATTTTATGTCTGTTTTAATATTCATCGACTCTGCCGAAGGTCATGTAAAAAAATCTTCGTTTGAAGCATTAACTTATGGTGCACATTTAGCCAAACAACTCGGCACAAGTGCCGAAGGCGTTTTGTTGGGAACAGTGGCTGATGATGTGGCAGCATTGGGGAAATATGGTGTTACAAAAATTCATCATGTTGCCAACGAGAGCTTAAACCATGTGGATGCACAGGTGTATACCAAAGCAATTGCTGATGTGGCCACTGCTGCAGGTGCAACTGTGATCGTCCTTTCACATAATGTAACAGGTAAAGCTGTTTCACCACGACTGAGTGCAAGATTAAAAGCAGGTTTGGTAGCCGGTGCAGTTGGTTTGCCCGATACAAGTAATGGATTTGTTGCAAAGAAAGGCGTGTTCAGTGGAAAAGCATTTGCACATATTGCTGTGAGCACTCCTGTAAAAATTCTTTCCCTAAGCCCTAACTCATTTAAGACAGAAGCTGGTGAAGGAACTGCAGAAGTGGTTGCAGCAAATTTTACTGTTGATACAGCAAAAGTAAAAGTAACGGCAACGAATAAGGTAACCGGACAGGTTCCGTTAAGCGAAGCTGAATTGGTGGTAAGTGGTGGCCGTGGTTTGAAAGGACCAGAGAATTGGGGCATGATCGAAGAACTGGCTGGTTTACTCGGTGCTGCTACTGCATGTAGTCGCCCTGTAGCCGATGCACATTGGCGTCCGCATCACGAACATGTTGGACAAACAGGGGGTGCCATTGCACCCAATCTTTATGTTGCTGTCGGTATCAGCGGTTCTATCCAGCACCTTGCCGGTGTAAACCGCAGCAGAGTGATCGTTGTGATCAATAAAGATCCGGAAGCACCGTTCTTTAAAGCAGCCGACTATGGTATTGTGGGCGATGCTTTTGATGTGGTACCGAAAATGATACAGGAAGTAAAGAAACTAAAGGGAGTAGCTTAAGTCATCCGATAGTGGATAGTCTTTAATCGATAGCCTTTGGTTGAAAGTTGTTAGAATTTTACTGACGACGATCGGCTAAAGGCTATCGGCATTTATAGTATTTATTCAAATCAAAGCCCTTAAATTTGCCGACAGGTTATGAAAAAGATAGAACTGGAAATAGTTGCCCTTTCGCACAGCATCACTCAAACGCACAGCTATGCAGTTGTGTTAGGTGAAGTAAACGGACTGCGTCGGTTACCCATCGTTATTGGCGGTTTTGAAGCACAGGCTATTGCTGTGGCACTTGAACGTATGCAACCCAGTCGCCCCCTTACACATGACCTGATGAAGAATTTCATGATGGCTTTTAATGTGGAGTTGCATGAGATAGTGATCAACGATCTGCAGGAAGGTATCTTCTACTCCAAACTGCTTTGCTCTACTGACCATGATACGGTTGAGATCGACAGCCGCACCAGCGATGCACTTGCACTTGCTGTTCGTTTTGGCTGCCCCATTTATACCTACGAGAATATTCTTGAAAGTGCCGGCATTTTAATGGAAGATGAAGAGAAGAAAAAAGAAGAAGTGGCTGTGAGCAGTTCACCGGTTAGCAGCAGTGGTGAAGAAAAAGAAGACCTCAAATCATTAAGTATTGAAGAACTGCAAACCTTGCTCAACGATGTATTGGAGCAGGAAGATTATATCAGGGCCATCGCAATACGTGATGAGCTATCGAACAGGAAGAAATAAACGCTGATGATGTTTCATGAACTGACGTTCATGCCGGCAACATTCTTATCTTCAATTTCATGATCGTTTTTCCCAATTGTAAGATCAATCTCGGATTACATATTCTCAATAAACGGGAAGATGGCTATCATAACCTGGAAACAGTTTTTTATCCTGTGCAGTTGAAGGATGCGTTGGAAGTAGTGAGAAGAGACGATGCACGACAGTTGACGGACGACACTCACCCCTCACCGCTCACCACTGACGAATCTTCGATTACATTTTCCAGCACGGGCTTACCTATCGCTGGCGATCCCGAAACCAATCTCTGCATCAAAGCGTATCGCTTACTCAAAAAAGATTTCCCTGCTCTCCCACCCGTTCAAATGCATTTACACAAAGCCATTCCCATGGGTGCAGGTTTAGGTGGCGGCAGTGCAGATGGTGCGTTTGCTTTGAAGTTATTGAATGATAAATTTCAATTGGGATTATCTACTCAACAGTTGATTGATTATGCATTGCAGTTGGGAAGTGATTGTCCGTTCTTCATTTTAAACAAACCTTGCTATGCAACAGGCAGAGGTGAAATCTTAGCATCAATTGAGCTTGATTTATCAGCTTATCATTTTGCAATTGTAAATCCGGGAATACATGTAAATACTGGGTGGGCATTTGCACAGTTGAACATTAATGGCTCAGCTCGTCATGATCTGAAAGCAATCATTCAGCAGCCCATTGAAACCTGGAAAGATCAACTCACAAATGATTTTGAAGAACCGGTAAGCAAAGCACATCCGGAGATTGCAACTATCAAACAACAATTGTATGATGCTGGTGCTGCTTATGCAAGTATGACAGGAAGTGGAAGCACTGTGTTTGGGATATTTAAAGAAGAGCCACAGTTGAATTTTTCTGAAAATTATTTTTATAAACTAATTTGATTTTTCTCTTCAACCAACGACAGGGTTTAAAACCTTGCCAGGATTACTCGTAACACTCAACTGATAACCCGTAACAAAACTTACTCCGCTTCTTTCAGCACCCCCTCCAAATCCAATCTCTTCGTCACCATTTGTAAATTCCCATTTGCATCAAACGGCCATTCTTCTTTTGGTTTATCCCAATATAGTTCAACTCCATTTCCATCAGGATCATCAAGGTAAAGCGCTTCACTCACACCGTGATCCGATGCACCGGTTAACGGATACTTTGCTTCCAGCAATCGTTTCAAAATCACCGCCAGATCTTTTCTTGTGGGATAAAGAATAGCGGTATGATACAAACCCGGCGCATGCACAGGTGCTGGTCCTGCTCCTTTGCTGTGCCAGGTATTCAAACCAATATGATGATGATAACCGCCTGCCGAAATAAATACAGCCTGCGAACCATAACGTTGTATGATTTCAAAACCAAGCAGTTCGTGATAAAAAGCTAATGAACGTTCTATATCTGAAACTTTTAAATGCACATGACCAATACGGGTTTGTGCAGGGACAGTATAGCTCATAACTCCGATTTTATTTTATGAAAGTAAGCCAGTATTTTTGTAAGGCAATGAAACAGCAACATTCCTTTCTCCAGCAAAATCTCGATCTGCTCAACCACTAAGTTGTGCAGCACTGTTTCTGATCAGCCATGCTGATCACTCTTTTGCATTTTCTCATCATTCATCACTCATTATTCATTTTTCTATGCATACTTCTATTGCAGCAACATCTGCCAATACACAACATTTTATTGATAAAGAAGAACAGTTCGGCGCTCACAACTATCATCCACTACCCGTTGTATTAAAACGTGGCGAAGGTGTTTTTATGTGGGATGTTGATGATAAACGTTACTACGATTTCCTGAGTGGTTATTCTGCAGTTAACCAGGGGCATTGTCATCCACGCATTGTTGCATCATTGATCGAGCAGGCACAAAAACTGACACTTACTTCACGTGCATTTCATAATAATCTATTAGGCGAATACGAAGAATACATCACACAGTATTTCGGTTATGATAAAGTATTGCCGATGAATACCGGTGTTGAAGCTGTGGAAACATCCATTAAGTTAGCACGCCGTTGGGGTTATGAAATAAAAGGCATTGAAGAAAACAAAGCGAAGATCATTGTATGTGCACAAAACTTTCATGGAAGAACTAGCACGGTGATCTCGTTCAGTACTGATCCTTCTTCTTATACGAAATTCGGACCGTTTATGCCGGGCTTCAAAGTAATTCCTTACAATGATCTGGAAGCTTTAAAAGAAGCATTGGCTGATAAAGATGTTTGCGGTTTTTTAGTTGAACCTATCCAAGGCGAAGCTGGTGTAGTTGTACCAACTGACGGTTACCTTTCAACTGCAAAGAAATATTGTGAAGAAGCTAATGTGTTGTTCATTGGCGATGAAATACAAACCGGTCTTTGTCGCACAGGAAAAATGCTGGCATGTGATCATGAAAATGTTCGTCCTGATATTTTGATTCTTGGCAAAGCACTCAGCGGTGGTGTATTGCCCGTAAGTGCAGTGTTAGCCGATGACGAGATTATGATGACGATCAAACCCGGTGAACATGGAAGTACGTATGGTGGAAATCCATTAGCATGCGCTGTTGCGATTACTTCATTGCAGGTGTTGAAAGACGAAAAACTTGCTGAGCGTGCAGAACAACTCGGACAATTATTGCGTGATGAAATTGAAAAACTCAACTCTCCATTTATCAGTTTGGTTCGGGGTAAAGGTTTATTGAATGCCATTGTGATCAAACACAGCAACCCCGAGGCAGCATGGGATCTTTGCATGGGAATGAAAGAAAACGGGTTGCTTGCAAAACCAACGCATGGCGATAAAATCCGTTTTGCTCCACCATTGGTGATAACGGAGGAACAGATTCATGAATGTGTTGATATCATTAGAAAGAGCTTGCAGGTACTTCAATAATAAAGTCATTAGCCGATAGCCAATAGTTAGAAGCCCAAGACACCAGGCAACTGACTATCGGCTATTTACTTATAACTAACGGCTGCCCCAGAACCCTTATTTTTGCACCTCAATTGAAGAAAGCATGAGCGACGAAAAAAGCCTGAATTTTATTGAAGAGATCATTGAAGAAGACCTTAAAAGCGGGAAGTATGAATCTATTCTTACCCGTTTCCCTCCCGAGCCAAACGGCTACCTGCATATCGGTCACTCGAAAAGCATCTGTCTCAACTTTGGTTTGGGCATTAAATATGGCGGCAAAACAAATCTGCGTTTCGATGATACCAACCCGGTAACTGAAGACACAGAATATGTTGACAGCATCAAAGAAGATATTAAATGGCTGGGCTTCACCTGGGCCAATGAGTTTTATGCATCTGATTATTTTGAGCAGTTGTATGGCTTTGCTGTAAAGCTGATTAAAAAAGGATTGGCTTATGTTGATGACAGCAGCAGCGAAGAAATTGCCAAACAAAAGGGCACTCCTACCCAACCGGGTGTTCGCAACAAATACAGCGAACGCACAGTAGAAGAAAATCTTCAACTGTTTGCAGATATGCGTGCAGGAAAATACAAAGACGGCGAAAAAGTATTACGTGCAAAGATCGATATGACATCACCCAACATGCACTTGCGTGATCCACTCCTCTATCGCATCAAACACGCACATCATCACCGCACAGGTGATGCATGGTGCATTTACCCGATGTATGATTTTGCACACGGACAAAGTGATTCCATTGAAAAGATCACTCATTCCATCTGTACATTGGAATTTATTCCTCATCGTCCGTTGTACGACTGGTGTATTGAAAAATTAGAAATATTCCCATCAAAACAATATGAATTTGCAAGGCTCAACCTGAACTATACGGTGATGAGCAAACGCAAATTATTACAACTGGTGAATGAAAAACATGTAACCGGTTGGGATGATCCACGTATGCCCACCATCAGTGGTTTGCGCCGCAGAGGTTATACACCTGAAAGCATTCGTGATTTTGCAGAACGTGTGGGTGTGGCAAAACGTGACAACCTCATTGAGTTCAGTTTACTTGAATTTTGTGTGCGAGAACATTTGAATAAAATTGCCTTCCGCAGAATGGTGGTGTTCAATCCTATTAAAGTAATCATCACAAATTATCCTGAAGGACAAACAGAAACACTTCATTCAGAAAATAATCCTGAAGACACAACAACCGGCGTACGGGCTTTACCTTTCAGCCGTGAAATATTGATCGAAGCAGATGACTTTATGGAAGTGGCACCAAAGAAATATTTCCGTCTTGCTCCGGGGCAAATGGTGCGTTTGAAAAGTGCTTACATCATCAAATGCGATGAGGTAGTGAAGAATGAAGATGGTTCTATTGCAGCTATTCATTGCAGTTATATTCCTGAAAGTAAAAGCGGAAGTGATACAAGCGGCATCAGTGTAAAAGGAACTCTGCATTGGGTAAACGCTGCTGATGCTGTAGAAGTTGAAGTACGGGAATATGATCGTTTATTCAGAGTAGAAAACCCTGCAAGCGAAGAAGGTGATTTTAAAGATTACATCAACCCTGATTCGTTGACGGTTGTAAAAGGTTATGCAGAGCCTGCAATTAAAACAGCAACACTCACTGATCGTTTCCAGTTCCTGCGCAAAGGATATTATTGTTTAGATAAAGATTCGACTGAAAATAAATTCATCTTCAACCGCACTGTTACATTGAAAGATGCATGGGCAAAGGAAGTGAAAAAAGGATAATTTGTTGTGCAGTCACCTTGCAGGTGAACAGACATCGCAAAATAACAGCCTCCGTTATAAACGGAGGCTGTTATTTTAATGCTCTACAGAACTTATTGAATTGGGATCATGTTTGTATTTGAAGGTAACAAAGAACAGTACTGCAATTACGAGTGAATAAGCCGCAAAACTATACCAGATATTTGGCCAGTCTTTTATACCTGCAGCATCAGTAAAATAATCAACAACCTGTCCTGCAAAAAGTCCACCGAGGATAGCACCAAGTCCGTTTGTCATCAACATAAACAAACCTTGTGCACTTGCTCTGATGCCCGGCTTTGCTTCCCTGTCAACAAACAACGAACCGGAGATATTAAAGAAGTCGAACGCCATGCCATAAACGATCATCGACAGAATAAGCAACGAAAGTCCTGAACCCGGATTACCTAAACCAAACAACGCAAAGCGTAGTACCCATGCGATCATACTGATCAACATTACCTGCTTAATGCCAAAACGTTTCAGGAAAAACGGTATAGCAAGAATAAACAGTGTTTCTGATATCTGGGAAAGTGATATCAGAATATTACTATGTTTTACAGCAAAGCTTTCTGCATACTCCGGTGTCTTTCCAAAATCGCCAAGGAAAGGATTACCAAACATGTTTGTAATCTGCAATGCAGCACCCAAAAACATAGCGAACAAAAAGAACTTCGTCATCATCGGGCTTTTGAACAATTGAAATGCATCTAAACCCAAACGGGTAGCAAACGATTTCTTTTCAGTTGATGTACTTACTTCAATACGTGGCAATGTAAAACAATACAAGCCTGTAATGATGCCCGCCACTGCTGCAAAATAAAACTGATTGTTGTTTTGCGTCCAGCCCAACAGATCAACAGCCCACTCAGCCACAATAAAACCAACGGTACCCCATACACGAATGGGTGCAAATGATTTTTGGATGTCGAGGTTTTGCCTACTGAGTAATGAGTAAGAAACAGAATTACTCAAACCGATAGTTGGCATATAAAAACAACTTACAAAGAAGATAGCCCAATACATATCTCCGGCATTGGTAACCGTGCTGGCGTAATACAATCCTAGGCCTGCAATAATATGACTGATGCCCAACATGATCTCGGCACGGATATACTTATCAGCAATGATTCCAATCAACGCAGGCATAAACAGCGATGCCCAGCCCATGGTACCGTATGTGTTGCCTACTTTGGAACCCAGATTAGGATCAATAGGGTTATTAAAATTGGCGAACATATAGCCCCCCAAAGAAATAAGCCATATACCCCAGATAAAAAACTGTAAAAAACTTAAAACCGTAAGGCGTGATTTAAGATTCATCAACAACTGTTTTGATTGAACGTTTGTATTTAGCTTGAAAGATAACGGTTTTTGTAACATCTAAATCATTGTTAAACAGCGTGGCATTGTGTCGCAAGTTTACACAAGCGGTTAAAATCTGTGACTGACTGAAGCAACCTTTTTGAGCCACAC
Organism: Lacibacter sp. H375; assembly: GCF_037892425.1. NCBI lineage: Bacteria > Pseudomonadati > Bacteroidota > Chitinophagia > Chitinophagales > Chitinophagaceae > Lacibacter > Lacibacter aquaticus. Next base: position 3,291,924 of record NZ_JBBKTT010000001.1, on the reverse strand, counting down.
TTCGTACATTCACAGTATAACATCCCGTATGAACTTGATCAAACCGGTTCTCTTCCTTTTATTGATAAGCACCTGCTGTTTAAACATATCGGCACAAAAACAAAAAACACCAGTGATTAAACGTGCCAATAGCTTTCAACGCTGCGGTACCCAAACGCTTTTTGATGAGGCTGTAAAAAAAGATCCACGATTAAAGACCCGGATGTTGAACAACAGGCAAACCACCGTTGCCCGTTACGATCAACTCAATCAAATCAATCAACTCTTACGTACCAATGCGCTCATTACAATTCCAGTAGTGGTTCACGTGATTCTGCCAAACCCTGGTCTTGTAACAGATGCACAGATACAATCACAAATTGATGTGCTGAATGCAGACTATGGAGGTCTCAATGCCGATTCAGTTCGTATACCTGCAGCATTCAAATCACGATATGGCAAAGGCAATCTTCGGTTTTGTTTAGCAAAAAGAGATCCGCTTGGAGAAGCAACGAACGGAATTGTTCGTGTTGCTTCGTCAATTTTGTCTGATCCCGGTGAAGGAGATCCTGTGAAGTTTACATGTGAAGGCGGCAGCGATGCATGGGATGCTTCAAAATATTTAAATATCTGGGTTTGTGAAATGCCCGATGGCTTTTTAGGTTACGCTTACTACGCTTCATTACCCTTACCCGATGTGCCTTTAAACGAACGTGGTTTTGTAAACAATTACCAGGCATTTGGCAAAAACGGAACAGCGGTGGCACCTTATAACCAGGGCCGCACAGCTACGCATGAAATTGGTCACTTTTTTGATCTTGAACATATCTGGGGACCCAATAATTGTGATGGCGCACAAAGTTGTACTGATGATGATGGTATTGCAGATACACCTTCACAGTTTGATTGCACATTTGGTGCGCCTGCTGCAGATAGTGTTATTCTCGATGCATGCCAAACAACTGCACCCGGCATTATGTGGATGAACTATATGGACTATGTTGATGATCGTGCAATGGTGATGTATACCACGCAACAACAATTGCGTATGGAAGCAACACTTGCAACAGTTAGCTGGATGCAGTCTTTAGCCACTTCAAACGGATGTACGCCAGTTGCAACATTTAACCGTGATGCAAAATTTGTACGCTTCAATGATGCGGCACTTGGGCCTTGCAGTAACGGCACTAATTTTATTTATGTATGCAGCAGTTCTTATCGTCCTGTTGTAACAATCCGCAATGCAGGAACTGATAATATCACCGCTCTTACTATTACTGCAAGATTTGGAACAGGCACCCCAACTATAACCAATTGGACTGGCAACCTCGCACCGCTTGCATCGGTTGATGTTACGCTGAACCCAATGACGCTGAGTACGGGCACCAATGCGAATCTGATAGTGTACACATCAAACCCAAATGGAAATGTTGATCAACGTTTAACAAATGATACTGGCCGCATTGATGGAGTTATTTTTCCTGTCGGCACATTACCATTAACAGAAGGATTTGAATCAACAACCTTTCCTCCTCAAAATTGGCAACGTATAAATCCTGATAACGCCATCACCTGGGAACGCACAACTACTGCAGCTAAAACAGGTAGTGCCTCGATGTTCATCAATAATTTTGATTACGATGTAAATGGCAATCAGGACCTCATGAAATCTCCGTTGCTTGAAGTAAGAGGAAAAGACTCGGCCTTCCTGACCTTCCAGGTGGCTGCAGCCATGTTCACAAATCCATTCCAGGCAGATGTACCAACTGATACATTGGAAATATTTGTAACCGATGATTGTGGTAAAACACTCCGTTCTGTTTATAAAAAATGGGGACGTGACCTCATCACCACAGGCAATATTGCTGTTGAAGAATTTTTTATACCCGATGCAAACGAATGGCGGCGAGATAGCGTTTTTCTGGGCGATTTCTCCGGAGCAACTGCTCAATACATGCAAGTGGTTTTCCGCAATACCACGAACTATGAAAACAACATTTACATTGATGATATAAATATTGTAGTGCGTGATGTTAATCCAAACCTGAAAGCAAAGGGTGTAATGATAACACCCAACCCATTCAGAGAAAGGTTCTCTTTGCAGTATTATGATCCGCCTGCCAACATTGAATACATAAATGTATACAACCAGGTTGGTCAGTTAGTATGGCAGAAACGTATTGCTCTCGGCCGACCGGGCTCCATTCCTACTCCCGGCTACCAGGAAATTGATCTTGGCAGTATGAGTAGTGGCATTTACACCGTTCAGATCGTTTATCGTTCACGAAATACAGATACTTTCAGGGTGATCAAGGTCAATAATTAAACTGTTATATAGCAGATATAGGTTCAGTTTTGAAACCGTTCTCAGCGTAACTTTGCAAAAGTTGCGCTGTTTTGTTTTAGTGATTGGTGTTCAATGCACCAAATATTGACAGCGACAACGTTGGCAACAACATCAAACAAAGAAATATTATGCAAACCGGAATTGAAGCTATACTCAAAGGCAACCGTATCAGTGAAGATCTGCAACAGATAGCCGATAAAATTTATAATAAACAACGCATCAGTGAAGAAGATGCTGTGTTGTTGTTTGAAAAAGCAAGTCTACCTTTTTTAGGCGCTCTGGCAAATTTTGTGCGTGAGCGTATGCATGGCGATACCACTTACTTCAACCGTAACTTTCATATTGAACCTACTAATGTATGTGTGTTCAGTTGCAATTTCTGTTCTTATTCTAAACTTTATGCAAAACGTGATGAAGGCTGGGAACTGAGTATCGACCAGATGTTGCACATGGTAAAAAAATATGATGGCGTTCCTGTTACCGAAGTCCATATTGTTGGTGGTGTTCACCCGAAAATGGATCTGAAGTTTTTTGCTGATCTATTGAAAGCAATTAAAGATCATCGTCCTGATTTACACATCAAAGCATTTACTGCGGTTGAATACGATTACATGTTCCGTAAAGCAAAAGTGAGTGCAGAAGAAGGATTAAAAATACTCATCAGTCATGGTCTGGATTCTATTCCCGGTGGTGGAGCAGAAATTTTTCATCCGGAGATACGTGAAAAAATTTGTGCCGACAAAGTTGATGGAGATGGCTGGTTGAATATTCATGCTACAGCTCATAAACTTGGTTTGCACAGTAATGCAACTATGTTGTACGGACATATTGAACAATATTGGCACCGGGTTGATCATATGAGTCGATTAAGAAAGCTGCAGGATGAAACAAAAGGATTCCAGACGTTTATTCCATTGAAGTTCCGTAACCAGGATAATGATATGAGCAATGTTGCGGAAAGCACAGTTGTTGAAGACATGAAGATGTATGCCATTGCACGTTTGTTCCTCGATAACTTCCCGCATATTAAAGCATACTGGCCAATGCTTGGCCGCCACAATGCACAAATGACGTTGAGCTTTGGTGTAAACGATATTGATGGCACTATTGATGATACAACAAAAATCTACAGCATGGCCGGCAGCGAAGAACAAACGCCTACCATGACCACCGAGCAATTAGTTGCACTCATTAAACAAGTGAATCGCAAACCTGTTGAGCGTGATACATTGTACAATGTGGTGAAAGATTATAGTGAAGTAACAGTGGCTGAAGAGGCGGGCTTTTCGAGTAATTAGCAAACTTAACCGCTATACATAATGAGAATAAATTTCGGTGTTACCCTTTGTTGTCTTGTACTTTGTTCCTGCAAAACATATTACATCACAACAGAAAGCCTGAAAAAACAATTTGCCTCAATTGATTCGGCAAAATTAAAATCAGTTACTGTAAGAGGTCCCATTGGAGAAAAGTATAATTACCTGGCCAACGGCATTCCCTTGATTTATTGCACCGACAAAAGCGGCAACACAGTTGCGTTCTCAAATTCTCCTTCAATTGAAGTTAGAGTTACAGAACTAAATGGAAAGAAAACAATTTTCTATTTTGATCGTCTGTTTATCTCCGATTCCACTTTATATGGCGTACGATCAAGATTTATTTCTGCTATTCGTAAAGAAATAAAACTTGCAGATATTAAAAAGATAGAAGTTCAGGATGGAGGAAAGAATTTTAGCTATGTGAATTGAACGCATCGTCACGTTTCGTTTTAAAAAAATTAATGAACCACTTGACATACCCTTTTAAGTTGTGTAACTTATACATCTTAAAAAACAAGGTTATGAAAAAGATATTTGTGTTTCTACTGGTATGTATTGCCACAGCACAGTTATTTGCGCAAGACAAACCATACAATGTAGCATTCGATCTTACCAGTTCCGATCCCGAAGTGCATGCACGTGTCATACGCTGGATCAACTTAATTACCGAAGCTGACCCTAAAGCAAAGATCGTCGTGGTGTTTTATGGCAAATCACTGGGTATGGTCACTAAAGAAAAATCATCGGTAACCGATGATATTCAAAAGATCGTGGCAGCTAACAAAGCAACCTTTAAAGTGTGTGAAGTAGCAATGAAAGTACACGAGATCAACAAAGGAAATTTATTACCAGGTGTGCAAACTGTGCCCGATGGTATTTATGAACTGGTGAAGAAACAGGCCGAAGGTTATGGCTATATTAAGGTGGCTAACTGATAACAGTATTTCATTTGGTTAGCATCTCCAAAACAACAAAAGATATTCAAACGATCTGATTATCTTTATTAATCCAACTTCAAAAAATGCTCAAATCAAAAAACACCCACTTATTTCTTTTTGCTCTTTCACTTTTGGTGGTGTTAGCGAACCTGGTATTAGCAATACGTGGTCAAGACAACAAAGACAAAATGGATCTTTTTCTTCGTATTACGAGTATCCCCTTGTTTTTGTATTTGACGATCGACCATTTTCTCAGTTGGAAAAATTTCAACAAAGAGACCATTGACACAGATGAATAGATGGCGGCTTCTACTTCGTCACGAAGTCACAATTGATCCCCAATTAAAATAAAAAATGGCTTGCTGGTGCAGGCCATTTTCCTTTCATCCAAATCAGCAAACAGGCCAAAGAAAATGATCTAACTTAATTGTCCTTAACAATCAACTCCAATGAGTAAACTGTTTACTGCAAAAGTATTGCTGGCAGGTATTATTGTCGGCACACTCGATATTACAGCTGCCATGCTTCAGTTCTTTATTAAAACAGGGAAAGATCCTTTCATCGTTATGAAGTTTATTGCCAGTGGCGTATTTGGCAACGTGGCAATGAAAGGCGGTGCAGCTATGGTCGCCTGGGGATTTTTGTTTCACTACATCATTGCTATATGCTTTACTGTTTTCTTTTTCTGGCTCATTAGCAGGCGGCCCGCTCTACTGCAAAATCGTTTGCTTACAGGAATTGGCTATGGCATTTTCACCTGGGCTGTAATGCGTTTTGTTGTAGTTCCATTATCATTCGCCACTAAGCAGCCATCAACTTTAAATGGAACATTAACAGCAATTCTTATTCTTATTGTTTGCATTGGTATACCATTGGCTTATATAGCTGCAGCTTTTCGAAAGCAGGTAGCATAATTTTGCAGTAGCACTCCATTCCAAATTCTCCAAACATCAAACGATTGCAAAAACGATCATGCCCATAATTTAAATAGAAAGATTATTTTCACAGTGACCTTTTGAAAGCTTCGCCTGTACAAACCACGATTGTTATGCAAACAAACAAATTACTTCTCTGGTCGCTCACCGTTGCGTTGAGCGGTTTCTTATTTGGGTTAGACGTTGCCGTTATTTCCGGTGCTGAACAAAAGATTCAGCATCTCTGGCAATTGAGCGATGCCATGCATGGCCTTGCAATTGCCACTGCATTGTACGGCACCGTCATTGGTGCATTATTCGGCGGTATGATTGCAGATAAACTGGGACGAAAGCGTTCATTATTCTGGATCGGATTATTATTTCTCGCCTCGTCGCTGGGTTCTGCCATGGCGCAGGATGTATATGTGTTCATGATCTTTCGTGTGCTGGGCGGTTTCAGTATTGGTGCATCATCGGTTGTATCGCCGTTATACATTTCAGAAATTGCACCGCCAAAGAAAAGAGGGTTTTTAGTAGCGTTATTTCAATTCAATATTGTGTTTGGTATCCTCATTGCGTATGTATCCAATTATTTACTTGGCGCTACCGGTGAAAATGATTGGCGCTGGATGTTGGGTATTGTTGCCATTCCCTCTCTAATATTTACATTGCTGACGTTGTTCATTTCTGAAAGTCCACGTTGGCTGGTGTTGCACAAAAACGATGATGCAAAAGCAATCGATGTATTGAATCAAATTGACCCATCAAGTGCAGAGCAAACGTTGAAAGCCATCATAGAATCGAAACACAGCGAACGAAAAACAAAAGCAAGTTTCTTTTCAAAACAATTCCGCTGGCCCATCTTACTTGCATTTCTGTTAGCATTCTTTAACCAGGCATCGGGCATTAATGCTATTATTTACTACGCACCACGTGTGTTTGAAATGACTGGGCTTGGTACATCATCTGCACTTCTATCATCAACCGGCATTGGTTTGGTGAATTTAATTTTTACTATGATCGGTCTGTCACTCATCGATCGGTTTGGCCGCAAATTACTGATGTACATCGGCTCCATCGGTTATATTATATCGTTAGGATTAATGGCTTATGCATTTTACACCGATCAATATACAGGTATGCAGTTTTTTGTCTTCATGTTCATTGCTGCACATGCGATTGGACAAGGTGCTGTTATCTGGGTATTTATTTCCGAGATATTCCCGAACGAAGTAAGAGCAAGTGGCCAATCATTTGGCAGCCTTACCCATTGGGTGTTTGCTGCTATTATTGCAAATGCCTTCCCTTGGTTTGCAGGTAAATATGGAGGGGCACCCATTTTTCTTTTCTTTTGTATTATGATGGCATTACAATTGCTCTATGTTCGGTTTCTGATGCCGGAAACCAAAGGGGTTGCCTTGGAAGATATGGAAACAAGAATTATTCACTAACCAAAACCCTGGGCGATACAAATGCGTAAATTGTCGTGACAAACCATGAAGGCATCAGTACTACTTAGAGAGAATCAACAAGTGATTTACATCACATCAATTAAGTACTGATAATCTAAAATAATGACAGTCTTTACAAAGCAAAACAAGCCGGTTATACTCAAGCAACTAACAGGTGATGATCTTGATCAATTGCTTACATATCTAAATCAACTAAGCCCGGCAACAGTAAAGCGCTTTCAGCCACACTCCTTTCATAAGGAAGATGTGGTAATTTTTTATAATAATCAGGAGCATGAAGCATGGATCGCTTTCGACCCAGCATCCGAAACCATCATCGCTTATACAGTTTTAAAAAAAGGCTACCTGCATCACGATTACCCCCGGCTTCAACAATATGGAGTGGAGATTTCCTACGATCATTGCTACACAATTGCACCATCCGTAACAGATGAATGGCAAAGTACAGGTGTTGGTCAATTACTATTTAATTATGTCATTGACGAAATGAAAAACAGGAAAGTGAAACAGCTCATTCTTTGGGGAGGTGTGCAAACCGACAACTTTAAAGCAGTTCGTTTTTATCAGAAAAACGGATTCCGCTCATTGGGTCATTTCCAGTACAATGGATTAAATGAAGACATGCTGCTGACGCTGTAAATTCTTGTTGTACTTCAACAGTTTTTTCCACTTTTTTTATTTCTCGTATATCATGGTCCTCAAATGCCGGGGTGAAAAGAATATTTACCCATTCTGGTATTTTAGCCAATAACCCGAGATTGTTTTGCATGAAATACTCAATGAAAAGAATTTACACCACTCCAATTCCTGTAAATAGAAAAGCGGTTTAAGTAAAGCTACCACGTTGTTTTTCACATTTTCTAACCGGCTTTCCCCAACCTGTTTTTTGTATGCAATAAGCATTTATTTTGCAGCGTTATTTAATCGACCACTACCCTCTTCTACTCTGTAAAACCGTTTCAACTGCTTTATTTAAACCAGATATGCTATGAAACTTTTTACATCGGTACTACTGCTTGTGACAGTGCTTGCAATAGCCTGTTCTACCAATTCAAATCCCGTAACCTCGGTTACTGAAACAACAAAGGCAAGACCCGTTGTATATAAAACCGTTTCTACTCCTTCGACTAAAGTTGACAAGACCGGTATTCGTCCTATGCAAAAATATTACCGGCCGGCAGGAACAATCAGCGGCCCGGTTCGCATAATCATTGACAAATCTGATTTTGAATTGCGTGTGTACGATAGCAAAGGTTTATTAGCTGCTTACCCTGTTGTATTCGGTTTAAAACCTTTGGAAGATAAGTTTATGCAGGGCGACCGCAGAACGCCGGAAGGTTCATTTAAAATTGCATACAGCAGGGATCATCAACTGTGGAAAAAGATGTTGATGTTAGATTACCCAACAACTGAAAGCATGATCAAATACAAACTCCGAAAAAAGAATGGACTGATACCTGCAACTGCAACTGTTGGTAACGGCATAGGCATCCATGGAGTGGAAAGAGGTAACGATTATTTTATTGACCGTTACTACAACTGGACCAACGGTTGTATTTCACTCAAGAATACCCATATAGATGATCTTGCCCGTTATGCAAAAGCAGGCACTGTTGTTACTATACAGAAATAAATGTTTAGTTGATATTACACAGGTCAATTTCATCCATTGACTTGGTGCTCAGAATCACTTTATTGATAACCTCTTTCATGTTATAATAAACGATCATGATGCCGAAAGCCATTTGATAGGCTTCCCAATTTGCGTCTTTCATTTTTGGATTACCAAAACGTACAAACAGATCGTCACGTTTAGCACCCAAAACCGGTACGGTGAATTTTCCTTTAAATGCTTCTGTGATCACCACGTAATCACGCTGTATATAAAAGCAGATGCCCTTATCATCATAATAAACACCGCCACCACAGCCTGATTCATTTCCTTCTTTGTCAGCAGAGGTAAAACAAGGGAGTTTGGCTTTTATCTGCTCGGGATCAGCATTCGGTTTTGCTTCATTGATCCAGCCTTTGTAAACATCAACTGTAATAGCACCACAATCTGGCTTGGTTTTTAATTGTGCAGTAGCGCTGATAGTAAGTACGGCAAAAAGTAATAGCGTTAAAGTATGCTTCATAGAAATTATTTGTTGTAATACTACAAATTTCTATGGAAACTTTCATCGCACCAAACAGAACATTGAAAGAAGATCAGTTTGTACTACAGAGATCTATGTCATCGGTTGTTTTGGTACTAATGATCACTTTGTTAACTACGCCTTTTGCATTATAATAAACGATCATGATGCCGTAAGCCATCTGATAGGCCTCCCAATTTGCATCCTTTAATTTGGGATTGCCAAAACGGGTGAACAGTCCTCCTTTTTTAACGCCCATTACAGGAGCCGTAAATTTTCCCTTGAATTTTTCGTTGATCACAATGTAATCACGCTGCGTATAAAAACGAAAGCCTTTATCATCGAAATAAACACCACCACCGCAAGTTGATGAAGATCCTTCTTTTTCAAACGAGGTAAAACAAGGTAGGTTTGCCTTTATTTGTTCAGGATCGATATTGGGCTTTGTTTCATTGATCCAGCCTTTGTACACATCAACTGTTAAAACACCGCAATCAGGTTTTACTTTTAATTGTGCGGCTGTTGCGAAACCAGTTACCAGCAAAACAAGCAGGAGAGCAATCTGTTTCATATGTTCTTTTTTGTTGTTAGAGGTTTTTAAGTTCTATTCATCAAATATTGCTTCTCATACACTGCAAAATCCCTGCTAAAGTTTGTTTTCACCCCCTTTCTTTGTTGGCAACAGGAAATTTTTATCTTCACGGCATGTTTTTTCTGTTATCGAAACTCCTCTCCGTTTTTATTTCGCCCTTTAACTGGCTGCTGATATTTGTACTTATCACCTTGTTTACAAAGGATCAGCAAAGGAAACGTCGCAGAATAATTTTTTGCTTTGCCTGGTTCCTGCTCTTTTCAAACCCCTACCTCATTCATAAACTTTCGCTTAGCTGGCAGGCCCAACAAAAAATAATGACCACCGGCGAACAATACCCGGCGGGTATTTTGCTGGCGGGTTTTGTTTCGTTTGAATTTAAAAGCAAACAGGGTTTTTATGGTGGCGCAAGCGATCGCTATATACAGGCCGTTCGTTTATACAAACTCGGGCATATCAAAAAAATATTGATTACCGGTGGCAGCGGCAGTGTATTACGGCAGCAATACAAAGAAGCGGATTTTGTAAAAGGAGAATTGTTGCTGATGGGTGTTGCAAAAGAGGATATACTGAGTGACAACCAAAGCCGTAATACCTATGAGAACGCAGTGTATTCAAAGAAACTGCTTGATTCATTGCAGTTGAAAGGACCTTACCTGCTCATTACTTCTGCGATGCACATGAAACGATCGCAACAGGTGTTTACAAAAGTGGGGCTGAATACTGTTGCCTATCCCTGCAACTTTACCTCTATCAATAATCCGCAGTTATTCTGGGAATCAGTTACACCATCGCATCATGCATTCCAGGGATGGGATAACTATTTGAAAGAAGTGGTGGGATTGCTGGTGTATAAGATGACGGGAAAAGCGTGAGTAAGGCACAAGGAACAAGGTTCAAGAAAACCCAAAAAACAAAATCCAAGGCACAAGCTTGAAACTGCAAACTCAGAACTTTAGAACTTAGAACCTGTAACTTACTACTTACAACTTTCTTACTTCAACCGTATGCATTTCTCCCAACTTAAACAACACTTCTTCTAACCTGTTCTTGGGTATGCTAATCTCTACGTCACAAAACAGATTTGTTTCTTGCTTTACCACCGTACAGTTGTATTGTTTTACAATCATCATCACATCATTCATACGTGTGTAATCAAAGTGTAACTGATAATTTACTTCAATTTGCTTTTGAATGATGGGCGTTGTTTGTAAAGCAAGCGAAGTAGCAGTCTTGTACGCATTGATCAAACCAGGTACACCTAACAACGTGCCGCCGAAATAACGCACCACTACCACCAGTACATTACAAAGCTGTTTGCTGTCGATCTGTCCAAGAATAGGCCTTCCTGCACTGCCCGATGGCTCGCCATCATCACTCACACGAAAAGTATTTCCGTCGACACCTAAGCGATACGCAAAACAATGATGCACTGCTTTTGGATGTTCTTCTTTCAACAATTTCATCTTTGCTTTAAAATCATCAACAGAACTTAACGGGTAAGCATAGGCCAAAAAACGACTGCCCCGGTCTTTAAACTCGGCTACAACCGGTTGGGCAATGGTATAATAAAATTCTTCGTTCATTTAATATTGTGAATGGTCAATGGTGAATAGTAAATAAGAAAACTAACCGTAAGCAATCAGTGCAATGGCAGCGATCGATATGATTATTCCGATCCAGTTCAGTTTTGTTAATTTTTCCCTGAACATCAGGAACGCTGCCACTGTGCTGAACAAAACAATTCCCATGTTATTAATTGGAATGATGGCAGAACTGTTGCCTGCATAAGCTTTCAGCACACCCATAAGACACCAAATGGAAAAATAATTCGGTACGCCAATGATAATGCCTGCGATAACAGATTTTGATTCAAACTTTACCCGCCCAGTTGTATAAAGGAATATTAAACTGATAATGCCAATAGAGGCGGCTGCAGCAAATGCACTGATTAGATAAGCATTCTGGTTCGCTTCGTTGATGTAAGTTGTCTCTACATACTTGATCATTGTATCAAGTAAACCGCTTGCAACAAATAAAACCACGGGCAACAGAAAATAGGCGGTCTTTACAACTTTACCAGAAAGTTCAACATGTCCGGGTGCGGGCCAGCAGGTGAGCACTACTGCAAGCAAGGCTAAAATCACTCCTGCCACTTTTAATACTGTTACTTCCTCGTTATATAAATAAATAGAAAACAAGAAAGGAATTACCAACGATAATTTATTTCCTACTGATGCTACAGCCACGCCCATCGTTTGTGCTGTTTTGGCAATTACATTAAACAGTGAAATAAATATTGTTCCCATCAGCATTGCCCACCTAAACCACTCCTCACCTATCACTTCATTATTGATGGGAAATGCGCCGTTTACAAATGAACCGGTAATAACACAAGTAATGTAGTTGAATACAATTGCCTGGAAAGTGTTAATGCCAAATTTCTCAACAAGCTTAAACGACAATGTTAGCCATGAACTGAATACAATACTACCAAGCAGAAGTAAAAGCATATTATAATGAGCGATGAGTAATGAGTGATGAGTTTCGGTAGTACACAATACGATCTGTACCGATTATTTGTTCGGATGTCTGTTCAGCGTTGATAAGTTGTGGAGCTCTTAATCCATCATCAACAGTTAGTTGTTCGTTGGTAATGATGCGTGCTTCATCCCACAAACCGGCAGCAATAAAACTTTGCAGCAGTTGAGCACCGCCTTCAACAATAACGCTATTGATGTTGAGTTGATACAATGCGTTTAACAACGCAGGAACGGCATCGGCATCCGTCGGCAATTGATAGTATTGCACATTACCTTCTTCAGTATTCTTTATTGAATTAAAAACAATTGTTCTTGCATCATCATTAAACAACTTTAAAGTATTTGGTAAACGCAACTGTTTATCCAGCACCAGACGAACAGGTTGTTTGCCGGGCCAGTAACGGTTGGTGAGTTGTGGATCATCAACCAAAGCAGTGTTTGTTCCAACAAGTATGGAAGCTTCTTCACTGCGCCATTGATGAACCAATCGATTGGTCATTTCATTGCTGATCAATAATCGCTTTGATGACCCGGAAGCGATCATCCCGTTCTTTGTTTGCGCCCACTTGAGAATTACATAAGGCCGATGCTGTTGGTGAAATGTAAAGAAGCGTTTGTTGAGATCAATACATTCGTCTTTCAACACATCTACGGTCACTTCCACACCAGCAGCTTTCAGTTTTTCAATTCCCTTGCCATCCACTTCTTTAAACGGATCACGGCAACCGATCACCACTTTTGGAATTTTGTGTTCGATGATGAGGTCGCTGCAAGGCGGTGTTTTGCCGAAATGGGCACAGGGTTCAAGCGAAACATACAAAGTGGAGTGTTGAATTCGTTGATCGGAAGATCCCTCCTTCGTCGGGATGACAGCAGCAATGCAATTCACCTCAGCATGTGCTTCGCCATATTGCTGATGCCACCCTTCACCGATGATCTCACCATCATGCACCAATACCGCCCCAACCATTGGATTGGGTGCTACAGAGCCTGCGCCTTTACGGGCAAGTTCTATACAGCGCTGCATATATTGTTCGTGGGTGGTCATTGTAAGGCTGCAAAAATAGCGGTTTCGGAAGAAGCAGGTAGATTTGCGTATGACTTGGCAGGAACAATATCAACACTTACGGCAAGCGTTAACTGCTGCACACGAACCATCTGAAGCTGAAGCAATGGCTGCGTTAGTTGTGGAGCATGTAGGTAAAAAGAAACTACCGCAACTCAAACAAGAGAACATTGCAGCTGAGGAAGCTCAACAGACCGATCGTATTCTGCAGCAGCTGCTCAAGCATCGTCCACTGCAATATGTATTGAACGAAGCATGGTTTTATGGGTTGAAATTTGAAGTAAATGAAAGTGTGTTGATACCCCGACCGGAAACGGAAGAGTTGGTGGATTGGATCGTGAAGGATGTACGAGGTATGAAGTACGATATACGAAGAGAAACCGCCTCACTCTCTATCCTTGATATTGGAACGGGCAGCGGCTGCATTCCCATCGCACTCAAAAAAAATCTTCCAGAAACAGGAGTATCAGCCATTGATGTTTGCAGCGATGCGTTGTACACAGCAACAACCAATGCGGTGAATAATGAAGCAGAGATCAACTTTAAGTTGCTGGATTTTTTGGATAAAAGTAAATGGAATGAATTAAGCAAGCATGATATCATCGTCAGTAATCCGCCTTACATCAAAACAACAGAAGCAAACACAATGAGTAAACATGTGCTGGAATTTGAACCACACAAAGCATTGTTTGTTCCAGATGAAGATGCATTGTTGTTTTATCGAAAGATCGCTGATTTTGCATTACAACATCTCCAACCGAACGGTTCTGTTTATGTTGAGATCAACCAGCAATTGGGAAAAGAAACTGTTGAGCTATTTCAGCGCAAAGGTTTTACTGTTGAATTGAAAAAAGATATGAGTGGGAACGAACGGATGGTGAAAGCAAGCCGATAGTTTTTAGTTATTAGCCGTTAATGAGCCATCTACTAACTACTGTCGGCTATCCACTAACAACATCTTATTGCACTCCCTTCTTATCAACACTCATCACCGCCTTCACACCTAAGCGATCAGCGGCACGAAGTACGGCTGCAAAGCTTTCAATTGTTGCATTACGATCTGCATTGATGACAATACTCACCTCTTCACCACTGTTACGTTTAGCGCTGATCATTTGAGAAAGTGTTGTATCCATCAATAACGGATCAACAGGTTTTGAGCCCACATAAAAATGATTGGTCGCATCAATTGTTACCACCACCGTTTGCTTACTGCGGGTATTGCTTTTGGCTTTTGGCAATGATGCTTTACGCACATTGGGATTAGCCAGTGTAGATACTATCAAGAAAAACATCAGCAGGATGAACAGGATATCGTTCAACGCATCTGTAAACACCTCCGATGATTCTGCTCTTTTCTTTCTGAGATTCATGCGTGAGTTGGTTTAACGGGTTGGTTCCTGCAATACATCAAGGAAATCGGCAGCTGATGCTTCCATTTTATTCAATGCCTTCTCCACCTGTGTATGCAGAATGTTATGGCACAGGTAAGCGATCAAACCAATCACCAAACCACTGATCGATGTGATCAGTTTTGTATAGATACCGCCGGCAATGGTACTCAATTCATACTCACCCGTTGCGTTAATGTTGAAGAACAATTGCATCAAACCAACCAGTGTACCAACGAAACCAAAGATGGGTGCCACCTTAGAGATCACGGAAAGGATGTTGACGTTACGCTCCAGTTTATACATTTCGAGCTGGGCCACATTCTCCATGCTGTTCTCAATAGAATCGATGGGTTTGCCAATGCGTTGCAGGCCTTTATCGATGATACGTCCAACAGGGTTTTGTGTGTTACGGGCAAAGTTGCGTGCCGCTGTTACATTTCCGCTAAGGATATTATCACGGATGATGTTCATGAAATTACCATCGATCTCTGTTGCTTTTTTAATGGCCATCCAGCGTTCAACAAACACATACACGGTAGCAACGCTCAACAATAACAACGGGATCATGATCCAACCGGCCTGCATCAGCAGATCGATGAGATGCATTTCTTTTTTGGGTACCACTTGTGTTGTTGCTGCATTGGTTAAGGTATCAACTGCATTTTGAACCTGGAGAAGAAAGAAATTCATATCTGTTCAATGGTTTTAGTAATTGTCACATTCCTAAAAGGTTGCGACGGTCAAATGTAAATCTTGCAAAGCATCTAAACGTGCGCTTTTACTGTTTATTTTCCACAGTCAAATATGCGTCCATGTTTTAACGATTTGTGTTAGAGGAAAGCTAAAAGACAGCCCGGTGTGGTTAGTGGATAGTAACAAGTGGGCAAAACAGCTTCTGGCTTTACTAACAACTAACGGCTATCTGCTATCGGCTGGTAGCTTCTTGCCTTTTGCTATTTCCCTCACTTAAGTTACCTTCGCTGCCGATAATTTTTCAAATCAGCCAAATTTCAAATCTTCAAATTAATTATATGGCATACGATGTAATTGTTCTTGGTAGCGGCCCCGGTGGTTATCCTGCCGCTATCCGTGCTTCACAGCTTGGTTTTAAAGTTGCAATTGTTGAAAAAGAAAGCCTTGGTGGCGTTTGTTTGAACTGGGGTTGTATCCCAACCAAAGCCTTGTTGAAGAGTGCCCAGGTATATGAATACATGAAACATAGTGCCGATTATGGTATTTCTGCCAGCGATGTTAAACACGATTTTGGCGGTGTGGTAAAACGCAGCCGTGGTGTGGCCGATAAAATGAGCAAGGGTGTTACCTTTTTGATGAAGAAAAACAAGATCGATGTGATCATGGGTTACGGAAAAGTTGCCGGCAAAGGCAAACTGGAAGTAACTGCAGCTGACGGAAGCAAACAAACAGTTGAAGCTAAATATATCATTATTGCAACAGGTGGCCGTAGCCGTGTGTTGCCTTCAATGCCTCAGGATGGCAAAAAGATCATTGGCTATCGTGAAGCAATGGTGTTGCCAACTCAACCGAAATCAATGATCGTGGTAGGAAGTGGTGCTATTGGTGTTGAGTTTGCTGATTTCTATAACAGCATGGGTACTAAAATCACCATCGTTGAATTTATGCCACGTGTAGTGCCTGTTGAAGATGAAGATATTTCGAAAGAACTTGAAAAACAGTTCAAGAAGAAAGGCATTGCTATAATGACAAGTGCCGAAGTAACAAAAGTTGATACTTCAGGTGCCGGTGTAAAAGCAACCGTAAAAACTGCTGCAGGTGAACAGGTACTTGAAGCTGATATTTTATTAAGTGCTGCAGGTGTTGTTGCCAACATTGAAAATATTGGTTTGGAAGAAACAGGTATTAAAACCGATAAAGGAAGAATTGTTGTTGATAAATATGGCGCAACATCAGTTGCTGGTATTTATGCAATTGGCGATGTGGCCCCCGGCCAGGCACTTGCACACGTTGCAAGTAAAGAAGGCATTAATGCTGCTGAGCATATTGCTTACATGGAAAAGAAACACAACCACGCTCCTGAAGCAATGGATTACAATAACATCCCCGGTTGTACTTATTGCACGCCTGAAATTGCTTCAGTAGGTTATACAGAAAAAGCAGCGAAGGAAGCGGGTTACGAAGTAAAAGTTGGTAAGTTCCCTTTCATGGCGAGTGGTAAAGCAAGTGCAGCAGGAAGTACTGATGGTTTTGTGAAAGTGATCTTTGATGCGAAGTATGGTGAGTTCCTTGGTGCGCACATGATCGGTGCAGGTGTTACTGAGTTAATTGCTGAAGTGGTGGTTGCAAGAAAACTGGAAACAACTTATCATGAAATACTCAACGGTGTACATCCTCACCCAACAATGAGCGAAGCGTTGAAAGAAGCAACTGCTGCTGCTTATGGTGAAGCGATTGATATTTAATAATACCGAGGAGTCATATTTTTAATTAAAAGAGCCATCATTTATGATGGCTCTTTTAATTAATGAAAACTACAATTTTTGCTGCGTTGAAAGAGCCGACATTACTCACTGTAAATTAAAAATCTGAAACATTTCATTGAAATATGCTAGTTCCTTAATACATATATTAAAATCGATTGATTATTTTTACGCAAAGCAACCCTTAATGAGAAAAAACCTATTTGTTTTGCTGCTTCTCTTTTTTTGCTCTGTTCTCTCGGCTTATGCCCAATGGCAAAAAGTAAGCTCCTACCCTGTAAATAATGAACAATTTATCGAAGGTTATGCTTTCATAACTGCGGACGAAGGCTTCATGGCTGTAAATGATTATCTCGGTGATGATTTTATCGGTTATACCACAAATGGAGGAGCAACATATACAAAACGAAACATTGTAGTACCTGAGTTACCATTGGGTATGACTCTGGATGGTGTATACTTAAACTCAAGCAATACTTTGTTTGCTTTTGGTTCATATATATTACTACCGGTTATAGTTAAAAGTGTAGACAAAGGTTTAACATGGCAACTTGTTTATGCTGCACCTGCTAATACTACCCCTTTGCCCCAATATGTTGTAGACATGCAATTTGTTTCGGCATCAGTGGGTTTTGCTATTCATCAAAAACAATTACTCAAAACAACCAATGGAGGTAACACCTGGAATGCGGTAGGCACGAGTATAACAGGTATAATGAGGGAACTGTCTTTTGTTAGTGAAACGGAAGGCTATATTGCGGGCGAAAATGGTTTATATAAAGTATCAACTACATCTAGCACTATCACCTTGGTTAACTCCCTTGCAGGTTCAGAAGTTTATAATGTTTTTGCAACCGGTACTAATAAACTATATGTTTATACCAGCAACGGAATATACCAATCTTTAAATGGAAGCACTAGTTTCACAAAAAAAACTATACCGGAGGCGCCTCTGGATTTTTCTCTTTCACAATGGCATTTTTTTAATGACAGTACCGGTATTGCCCAAATGGGCAATGGTATATATAAAACAAACACCAGCGGACAAACATGGGATCGTATGATCGGTGTTCCTGACAATCCTTCAAGCAGTTATACTTTTCAGGCGCTATATTTTTATGATCAACAAACAGCTTACCAGTCTGTATCAGGTCCGGGAACATTCAGAACAACTAACCAGGGAGGTACTCCTTTGCCAGAATCTGTATTCCGGACAGACCTTTCACAACTAAGCACTCAAAATAAAGTATCACTCAATAATCTTTCATCAAAAGGATACACATATACATGGACAAAAAACGGTCAACTTCTAAGTAACGATTACAGCACTTCTTATATCAGCAACCGTCTTCAAAAAGATACAATCAGATTAATTGTAACAAATGCAAGCGGGAGCGACACTTCTGTTCAATTTGTGGAAACAAGAATGCCGAATTACACATGCATTTCAAGTGCAGTATTAATAAAAGACACAAGCACCGTTAAGTTAACTCCAAACGATACAGCGTTGGACTACCGTACCCACGAATGGCAAATGGGCAACGGTGTAACATTGTATGATGTAAAACCTGTCTATCAGTACCCACAAAAAGGAACTTACATTATTAGACATATCATTCGTGATCCTATTTCAGGATGTACCAGTCAAAGTTCTTTCCAGGTAATTATCAGCAAGCTAACAAATTGCGACGCTGCAGTTAATAACATTAACCCTGTGCTCCTTGATACATTTGCAAACAATACATTTACATTTTATAATCAGCAGAAAGACTTTGCGGGTGAAACAATGGAACGGTTTACATGGTTTTTTGGTGATGGCGATTCTGCTACATTCAGTTCTGTTCCTACACACGCCTATACTAATTCCGGCCAGTACAATATTAAGGTCGTGCTTCAATTTAATGGCGGCAAATGCTACAAAGAATTCTATGATACATTACAAGTACAACTTGCAGACTGCACTGGCAAAATAAGGATCAAAAGAAGTTATGGAAGTGAAAAGTATGATTTTGAAGGAAAGCCGCTCGACAAAGCAAATCAAAAAAAACATACTTGGATTTTAGACAACAAGGATATTATTTCAACAGGCTCTACTCCTTTTCTGCAACATAAATACTCGTCAGGTCTTGTTAACTATGCGGTACAATATTGCTACAGTACACCTCTCTATCAACTTCATAATCTCGATTCAGCAAACAGGTTAATCCGTCATATTGTGGTTGACACCATAACAGGCTGTAGAACGGAAGACAGTATCAACTTAACCTTAGATTTTGACGGCAATGCATTAGAACTCTGGCAGTCGAAAAATAACCCTTACGAAATCAACTATCTCACAAGGGGTAATATTAGATGCGTAACCCAGGAAGGTATACAATCAAGAGGAGGACCATTCTACTCAGGAGATTTATATGGCCAGTGGGGCTATCCGGTTCATGGCACCTATGCCATAAATGCAAGCTTTCAAACATCAACCGTTGTTGATATTTATAGAAGAACAATTAAAATTGACGGAGAATACAGATACTTTCAGCAAGGGCAAGGGAAGAATGAAATCATTGGGCATATATATATTGATGCAAACAAGAATGGCATTAAAGACCCCACTGAAAAACCTTATACTCAACTGGCAAAAATTACAGGAACAGTAAACAGCAAAAGTTCTATAGCTTACTCAGAAAAAGGAAGCTTTCGTTTAACTACCGACAGTGGACTTGTGAATATTCAATTGACTTTGGCAAAATCCCATTATACTGTAACTCCTTCCAACATCACCATTAACTTCACGAAAAAAATCGGAGTTTCGGATACCGTAAATATTGGATTGCAACCAATAACGAAAGTAAAGGACGGTATGGTTTCAATAGTACCTAACTCACCAGCCCGACCAGGGTTTCGGGCATATTACAGTATCCCGGTTAAAAACACAGGGAATGACACGATCTATAATGCTAAACTTAAACTTGTCAAAGATCCAAGAATTATCATTGACAGTTTAAAGCCGGCAGCCAGTTCAATTTCAAATGACAGCATTACCTGGAGCATTGGTACACTTCTTCCAAATCCTGATTCTGTATTTACAATTAAAATAAGTGGAACAGTTGCCGTTCCCCCCACCGTGAATGGTGGAGACACATTACGATATGGCATTCTTTTGAACGGATACACAGGCGAAATTGATGCAACTGATAATGAATACAAATACAACCAACTCGTAGTAAATGCTTATGACCCTAATGATAAACGTGATAACAGGGCGGGTATAATGCGAAAAACTGAAATTGATTCTACTGCATGGATCTATTACATGATCCGGTTCCAGAATACAGGAAATGCAGCAGCGTATAACGTAATACTGAGGGACACACTTGAATCTAAATTAAACTGGGGTAGTTTCGAGATGATTGAAAGTAGTCACTCGAACAAAGTAACAGTAGAAAACAACAATCAGGTATGTTGGTTATTTAAAAACATCATGTTGCCAGACAGCACACGGGACAAAGCCGGAAGTAATGGATATGTTTTATTCAGAATAAAAGCAAACGCAAATCTGCTGCCGGGAGATACGATTCGTAATAAAGCAAGTATTTATTTCGATTATAATTTGCCAATTGTTACGAATCAATCAAAAATCAGCATTCGCTCTGTTGATGTTGTTACAGGCATATCAGGTATACAGCTGCTGGAGGGCTCACTGAAGATTGCTCCAAATCCAGCAAAGAACATTGCACAACTGGTTATTAAAGCAAAGCTTAAAGGTCAGAGTTCAGTTATTTTAAGAAGTTGGGATGGAAAATTGATATGGGAGAAAACAATAGCATCGATTAATAATGAACAGATCATAATACCGATCAATTTGGAAAAATTATCTTCCGGAGTATATTTCGTAACCGTAATTAACCAAGGAAAAATTCTAACACAGCAATTTGTTCTTCAATAAACCAACGTCAGATGCATTTCGTTTGAAGAATAAAAAGAGAGAATTCATAACATAAAAGCCTTGCTGAAAACAGTAAGGCTTTTGCTTTTCTTCGATATTGAATCAACACAATAAAACATCTAATTCCATTTCTGTTTTCTGCAATGCAGCATCAAAAGCCTCTCTCCCACCTGCTGCTACATTGGTTAGGCTTCGGTAATACTGAATGCCTTCACGCAGGTTGTTGCAGAATGAAGCAATGTATTTTTTCTTTTTTGCATCTTGTTCATTTGCTTTACTATCTGCGAGTTGTTCCCGTAAATAATTCATGTATAAATTCAGCTCGGCAATAAACATGTGCGGCCTGCTTTTATTTTCTATAATATTTTCACGGCCGTAGATATGATCGGTCATGGTTTGCAATGAAACCACTTTGGAGAAATTTGCGATGTTCGGACCCGGACAAATTGTTACTGCTTCCAGTTTCTTTACAAACGGCTGCTGACAGTTAATGGCAGCAGAGTTGCTGAGACCAACGCATAAACATTCTTTATCCAAAACTTCCTGCACCTGCTTTTCGTATTCCTGTTTTGGAAGTTCGAGTGATTGCAGTTGTTCAAGTTTCAGTTTCTGGTATTTTTTAGATGCAGTGCAAATCGGTTCTTTGGTAAACTCTGTATTAAACGACAAATGTTTTTCCGTGCAAGGGCTGCCGGGATTTCCATTGCTGATCCTTGCTGCCTTTTCTTTCGCAGAACTTGTTCCTTTGAGATAATGAAAACGCACACCTAATGGCGAGTTGTTACTCAGCACCACATCTTTTTCTTTTGCTGCACATAAGAGTTGCATGGTTTCATCATCAACTGTGGTGGCTTCCGGCACTAATAAGAATGGTGTGCCCCAACCAGTGCTTTCAATACCGTATTGCGTGTGCAGAAATTCATCTTCTTCGTGTGTACCAATTCCACCCTGCACAGAATAAACAATTGCTGGTGCTGTATCAAAACTGCGGTTATTCGTTTTCTGCTGAGCAGCGTTAAATATTTCAAACAACGAATTGGTAAGCTCTTCTTTCTTCGATCTGAATTCTTCAAGAATTGGACCCAACAAATAACCTTCTGTTGCAAATGCATGTCCGCCGCAATTCAAACCTGATTCAATTCTGAACTCACTTACCCAAATACCTTTCTTCGCTAAATATTTTCCCTGTATCAATGCCGAGCGGTAATCACTCACTTTTACAACCACTTTCTTTGTAAACACACCTTCTTCATTTGCATCAAGTTCTTTGCAATGTTCAAGATAGTTGTACAAACGTGGATTCATACCTGCAGAAAAGATCACCGATGAATTGCTGAGATTACTTTTTACAAATCCACGCAATGCAGCTACAGCGTCCGATCCATCTTCTACCAATGTTCCTTCTTTAGTAAATGTTTCCCTGTCAACCTTGGTCATGATGTTTACATCAATTGTACCCGGAACGATCTGCGAACGCAGATAACTTTCTATCTTTTCTTTTTCAGGCTCATTACTCATCTTCATCATCTGCCTGTATAAATGCTTCAACGCACTATCTTCCGGCAGCATTTCAAAATACTTGATGATCTCCGATCCTTTTTCAAAAGCAGCTGCTTTCAATTTTTCCACCTGGTCATGTACAATTGTATTGACGAGGTTGAGATAATCGGCAATACGTTTGGCCCTGTAATCTTCTTCATGTATGGCGATGGGTTGATAAGGAAGATTGGCTGTTTGACAATAGTGGCTACGCATCATTTCGATCAAACGGTCTTCTACAATGGAAATAACTGATGAAATGCCAAAGCGTGCAACTTTAATAGGACTATCAACAGTATATGCTAATCCCATTACCGGAATATGAAACCTGTGCGGAGAAGAATAATTCATGAGTTGAGATAAACAGACAATAACCTGCCTGGTAATTTTTGGATAGTGATAAATAAAACAACGGTTCGATTTGACGAACTTTTTGCTGCCGCAAAAGTACCCTGTACTCATAGTAATAAGGTTGTGAAACAACTGACAGGAAACGTATAAACAGATGATCTTCGTCAGCTACCAACAAACCAAGCACAACAATTGCTGTATAGCATTTGCTTACTAATTAATAAATTACATAATGGCATTACTTTCTGATTCTGCACGTCAAAAATTGCATTCGGTCATTTTCGAAAGCCATACCAGGGCCGGCAAAGCCTTTGATGTGACGTTGCTGGTTGCGATTGTTGTAAGTATTTTGATTGTGATGCTCGACAGTATAGCCTCTTTACATCTAAAGTATGGCCGCATCTTTATCATACTTGAGTGGTTTTTCACCATCCTGTTTACATTGGAATACCTGCTACGGTTACTTACTCTGGAAAAACCGTTGAAATATGCGTTGAGCTTTATTGGCCTGATCGATATACTGGCTATTCTTCCTTCTTTTTTAAGTTTGGTTGTGGCGGGTACCCAATCGCTCATGGTATTAAGAGCTTTAAGACTGCTTCGCATCTTCCGTATTTTCAAACTCACACATTTCCTTGGCGAGATGCGATTCCTTCGTTATGCTATCCGTGCAAGTATGAATAAGATCACCATTTTTATGCTGGTGGTATTTACAGTTGTGATTATTCTTGGCTCCATGATGTACCTCATTGAAAATGGACAGAATGGATTCAACAGCATTCCTGACAGCATATACTGGGCCATTGTTACCATTACCACCGTTGGCTATGGTGATATTTCACCCGTTACACCTTTAGGCAAACTCTTCGCCAGTGTGATCATGTTTATTGGCTACGCAATTATTGCCGTGCCTACCGGAATCGTTACTTCTGAAATGACAGCCGCTATGCGACGCAAAAAAGAACAACATGAAACCTGCCCCGCCTGCGGACGTGAGGGACATGATGTAGACGCTAATTATTGCAAACATTGCGGACACGAACTTACCGGCGAGTAAATCAATTTATTCAGAATAATTTTATCTTCCGTTCCTAATCACGTTTGCATGCAACCAAAACAATACGGCATTTTCTCCTTACCTGTTATCGTTGGAGCTTTAGGATTCTTTGTTGACATTTACGATCTGCTGCTGTTCAATATCACACGCCGTTCCAGTCTTACTGATCTTGGCGTTCCTGAAAACGAATTAAAAAACATTGGTGAAAATTTATTGAGCTGGCAGATGCTGGGCTTAACCATCGGCGGTATTCTTTGGGGAATTCTGGGCGATAAGAAAGGAAGGAAAAGTGTGCTCTTCAGTTCCATCTTATTGTATTCACTCGCAACTGTTGCTAATGGATTTGTGACAGATGTTGAGCAATACAGATGGATTCGTTTTATTGCAGCATTAGGACTTGCAGGTGAGTTAGGAGCAAGTATCACCTTAACAAGCGAGTTATTGCCAAAAGAAAAAAGAGGGATTGGAGCCACTATTATTGCAACCAGTGGTGTGTTTGGCACCATCACGGCTTATTTCATTCATTACCTCAGCGATGAAAACTGGCGGCTCTGTTATTTTATTGGTGGTGGTATGGGGCTTGCACTTTTGTTCCTGCGTGTTGGGTTTCTTGAAAGCCACATGTTTAACGCTGTCAAAAAAGACAACACTCCAAGAGGTAAATTTTTCATGCTATTAAACAACAGAGAACGCTTTATGCGTTACCTGCGTGCCATCACCATTGGTTTGCCTGTGTGGTATATCATTGGTATCATCATCAGTTTTTCTGATGAGTTTGCAAAGCAGTTTGGTATTGCAGGTTTTGATCAGCCAAAAGCATTGATGTTACAGTATGTAGCATTGGTGTTTGGGGATATGAGTGCCGGCTTGTTAAGCAACTATTTAAAAAGCCGTAAGAAAACATTGTACATCTTCTATGGCATTACTGCTTTCTTTATTCTGCTGTTCTTTGTGTTCAGAGGAGGCGGCAGTGCATTTAACATGTATCTCATTTGTATGGGGCTTGGTTTTGGTTCAGGTATTTCGGTGTTATACATCACCATGAGTGCTGAACAATTTGGCACCAACTTACGGTCAACAGTAGCTGTATCAGTTCCTAACCTTGTACGAGGTTTTCTGCCATTGATGTTATTATTGTTCCAATTTCTGCGAAGCAAAACTGTGTTCAATAACTATATAACAGGTGCCTGGGTTACAGGCATCATCATTCTTGCAATCGGTATCTACTCCGTTATAAAAACAAAAGAAACCTTTGCAAAAGATTTGGATTTTGTGGAATTGTAACAGCAAACTGTTACAACCCATGCTGCTTATCAAGTCGTAAACGGTTGTACATATCATGCATGATCTGCATATGCGGCGCTGTAAGCACTGCAAGACCAAGAAATACATACACCAGAATAGTATTGGTATTCACAAACATAAATCCACCAAAACCCACCATACTTACTCCGGCCATTGCAAGACCACTATAAAATACAATCTGCTTCAAAATTACACCCGGTGCATATACATTGTTACGCCTGAGATAAATAACTATGTTGGTAAGTGATAAAACCGAATGCCACACAATGAAATAAAACGTAAACCCAATCAGCATAGGCAGATGAAACAGCAACAATAACAAAACAGCCAGCTGCAAAAGGAAATAGCCGGAATCAGTTTGATCATTAGGCGTACTGGAGAAATAAAAAAAGGTACTAGCAAAAAAGAACACAGTACAAATTGATAAAAGCAGATACTTTTTACTGTCAATAAAACTAATCAGATTTTCATTTTCACGGCCCGATTCAAAAAATGCAAACAGCGGTTTCAGCTCGTGAAAATGCTGTAACAAAATAACACCGAGTATGAGCAGGCCATAGCTGAATACAAATAATTTTCCTGCAATAGTATTTGTTTTGAAACGATGCAAATCGGTTTCGCCAAAATGATAAGCCGCAAAGGCAATAAAAAGAAAATTTCCTACCACTGGAAAAAACCATAAAATGGCAGCAAACATTCCTAAACGCCCGATATAGGTAAACAGGAAAGAAAATTTAGAAAAATTCCTTTTTGCATGATCGGCTGTTTGGTTGGCAACTAATAAGTCTGCAGCTCCATGAGGAACACCAAGCAAAACAATTCCCACTAAAAAAATAACAAACTGCGTTTGTGTTGAAAGTGGCGAAATATAAGCATGAAAGATCAGCAACAACAGCCCGACCAACAGTAACAGAATCCTTATCATAAATTTCCGTTTAGTAGAAATAAAACAATCACTGTCACGAATTAAAAAGAAACGGGAGTAAAGAATCACACTACTCCCGTTTTGAATTCATCAAGCCTGTGCGCTTGAAGATTTATCACTCTGTGCGAGTGCATATATAACTAACCCAAATCCGATTTTGTTGATGGCATCACCAATGTTATAAACAACATCAAGTGACAATCCCTCTAACACTCTCACACCAAACAAACCGCCTTCTGTTCCCGCAATATATCCAATCGGATAAATTGCCCAGCCTACCAATACAAACCAGGCAAGCGTTTTATTTGCTTTTGCAACCGCCGCACCTGAATTGTTTGCAAGCTTTGCAACATCGCCAAACCAAATAAGATAAACAATGTAGAAATAAGCAAGACCGCTTACAAAGCCCCATATCCAGCTTTGTTTTTCAGTAGGATAAATGGCTTCTCCAATGTAACCAGTAACGAGCATAAACACAGAAGCAGCGATCAATTTCCATAACAAACTCATTTTTGCACCTGCCTTCTTTGTAATGAGATAAAACTCAACACACATCAAAGGAACGGTTAACAGCCAGTCAACATAACGGAAGAATGTTGGTGATTGACCCGTAGCAAGATTGTAATCCCGCATGTAGTAATAATGTACTGCAGCGATAAACGTAATAAGACCGGATACCAGAATGGATGTTCTCCATTTCTTATCGGTATTCCACATTTCGAAAAAGAAAAAAACAGAGGCCGCAAGCATTGCCATACATCCGATAAAGAAAGTAAAGGCAACATAATTGTCGTTCGAGATCGGTAAGATCTCAAGGAGTGTGTAATACATCTTTTATATGGTTTTATGGTTTAAAAAAAGACTCAGTTGTGAAAAATGGAATCACTTTTTGTTTAAGAAATCAAAACGATTGATTAAACATTGATTTCATTTCAATTGTTCACAATTCAATACCCAAGTGGGGTAAAGCAGAAAATTAACTGAAGAAAAAAATGAGCGCAAATTTTACTTATGTGAACTTTAATCCTCTTTTATTTGCTTTGTAATTAAACAGATTTCAATTGCTGTGATAGTTTATTATCAAAAAAAACAGCATCACCCTCAACAAATATTTTTTTTGATTTTTCTAAAAAAAGTTTCAATCGCACTCCGCTAATCAGTGGTTTATGCCGTTTCATGAATTAAAACAACACATGTCACTCATCTTTCTTAAGTTGCTAACTAAACGGTCCTCTTCAAAAGATATCTTTAACCTTAAACCAAATAACATGAGAAAATTCTTGCTTTTCACAGGCTTGCTCTTCAGCGCCTTTTCTGTATTTGCCCAGGAAGAAAAAACAGATCTTGACATCATCAACAAGATCATTAAAGAAGGCACTACCAATTCGCAGATCATGGATATTGCTTTTCATCTTACCGATGTAAGCGGTCCACGTTTGACCAATTCACCCGGTTATTTCCGTGCAGCAAATTATGCTGTGAACCAATTGAAAAAATGGGGTGCTGATAAAGCAGGTTTAGAAGCATGGGGCGATTTTGGCCAGGGCTGGCAACTGAAGAAAAGTTACATCGCTATGACTGCTCCTTACTACAAACCCATTATGGCTTATCCAAAAACATGGACACAAAGCACAAAAGGTTTGGTGAAAGCAGATGTTGTGGTTATCAATGTAAAAGATTCAACTGAATTGGTTCAATACAAGGGAAAACTAGCAGACAAAGTTGTGTTGGTCAATCGTATTGATGAATACAAGCACAGTTTTAAGCCTGATGCAAATCGTTATACAGATGACGAATTAAAAAAAATGGCTGATTATAAACCTAATCCGCAGCCACAGGGTCCCGGTGGCAATCAGCAAGCATTTGCACGCTTTGGTGCTGCACAACGTTTGAACACACTCATTAAACAACTCATTACTGAAGAAGGTGCTGCTGCTTATTTAACCAGCAGCCCTGCATCACACGATGGAACTATTTTTGTACAAGGCCCTGCTGGCAATCGTGTTGATTTTACCAATGGTAAACCTTCTATTTTGGAAATAGCTGTTTCGTTTGAAGACATGAAAACCATCAACCGTTTGGTGAATATGGGTACAACCGTTTCACTTGATCTCGATGTACAATCAGAGTTTACAGGAAACGATGTGAAAGGTTACAATGTAATTGGTGAAATAAAAGGTACTGATCCTAAACTGAAAGATGAAGTGGTGATGTTGGGTGCCCATCTCGACAGCTGGCAAGGTTCAACCGGTGCAACAGACAACGCATC
The DNA here is from genome assembly GCF_037892425.1 of Lacibacter sp. H375. NCBI lineage: Bacteria > Pseudomonadati > Bacteroidota > Chitinophagia > Chitinophagales > Chitinophagaceae > Lacibacter > Lacibacter aquaticus. The sequence goes on along the minus strand of NZ_JBBKTT010000001.1, from coordinate 3,263,383 downwards.
TGGCTGTGCTGTTATGCTTGAAGTAATGCGCATTATGAAAACATTGAACCTGCAACCAAAACGCACAATCCGTATTGCATTATGGAGTGGTGAAGAACAGGGTTTACTTGGTTCACGTGGCTGGATAAAAAACAATGTTGGTGATCGTGTAACCAAAGAAGTAAAACCCGAGCAAGGAAAAATTTCTGCTTACTACAATATTGATAATGGAACAGGAAAGATAAGAGGTGTTTATTTAGAAGGTAACGCTGCAGTGCAACCGATTTTTGCAAAATGGCTTGAACCATTTCATAGTGCAGGTGCTTCTACCCTCACCTTACAAAATACTGGTGGCACCGATCATATTTCATTTAATGAAATAGGTATTCCTGGTTTCCAGTTTATCCAGGATGAAATTGAGTATGACACACGAACGCATCATACAACAATGGATAGTTACGATCACCTTGTGGCTGATGATCTGAAACAAATGGCAACCATTGTTGCTACGTTTGTTTACAACACAGCACAACGTGCAGAGAAATTACCAAGAAAAGAAATGCCAAAACCGGCACCGGCCAGATAAACCCAACTCTTTTTAAATAAATGAAGCCTTGTTTTTACAAGGCTTCATTTATTTAACCAATAAACAAACTATCAATTAACAAGAGAAAGTGTTAGAGTTTAACAAACTTGTGCAACTTCGCTTCGCTTCCATCCTGTTGCTGCACTTTTAAATAATAAGTACCGGATTTAAGTAAACTGATATTCAACCGAACATTATTACCTGAAAACGTTGCCTGCTGCAATACTGCGCCGGAAATATCATAGATACCAACCTGTGCATTTTTTGCTGTTGCTCCAGTATAATAATTCAACTCATTTTGAGCCGGGTTAGGATAAAAACTTACTTCATTATCCAGGTGTTTTGTCTTTACAAGAATTGATGAAGAGTAAGCGCCTGAATTATCTTTCTTAACAATTCTAATCCGGTAATTGTACCCGGTAGCAGGAGCAGAAAGAAGATCATCAATAGAATAAACAGTTTTGCCTGCTTCTGCATTAACCTCAGCAACTGTTGCATAAGTACTATTGTTAATGGTTCTCTCCACCACAAACTTATTGCTTAAAGAAAGTAATTCATCTTCAACTCTCCAGCTAACTATTGCTTTATTTGCTTTCACTGTTCCGTTGATCTCAATTTTACTGCTTGGCAAGATAGAACAGCTTCCGGATGTATAAACGATCTGTATTGTGTCTATTGCATACACTTCGCATCCACTGAATAAGCGTTGGGCAACATAATAAATACCGGGACCATTGATATCAATTGTTGTACCTGCTGCTGGATTTGTTGCAATACTACCATTGGGTGTGCTCCATTCGTAGAGAGATGTACTAACAGGATTGTTTACAAACAATGTACTGACAGGGTTATTAGGACACAATGCCGGAAAATTAGAAGATGCAGCAACGGTTGAAGCAGCAGGTAATGCGCCAAAATCGTAAGGGCCCATAAAATCCTGCAGGTTTGATGTAAACGATGCAGATGAACGTGATTTAAAGAAAACAGAATTGAATAAAGGCGAACATTGACCCATACCCAAGGCTGTGTACAATGAAGGATCTAATCCGATTCGGGTTAAATTAATTCCAGTTTCTACTAATTGAAGTTGATTGAAATTTTGCGACCAGATTCGCTGTGTATTTGTTGCATTAAACGTTGTAGCACCCCATGGCGTAGCATAAGTAGTATCGATAAGTTCTACGCCACTGTAGTTTGAAGTTCCTGCACCAAAGGCAGTAGTATTTGCGTTTGATACAATCTGCGCATAGCCATAGCTACCACCGGATGGCATATCGAAATTAGAATTGAAATTGAAAAAAGCAGGGTTTACTGTGCTGTGCGTTGTTGCAGAAACCCATATCCTGATATCGAGTACAGGAGCAGAACCTGGGCTGAATGTTGCTGAAATGATAAGGTCACCTGTCTGAATTATTTGACCGCTGGCATTAAATTTCCATTCTGAATGTCCACCTTCTGTACCACCAGTACTGAATAAACCAGTTGTACTGTTATAAACACATGATTTTTTGAAAAGCTCAATATCATAATAACGTGTGCCTAACACACCAAGAGTGCTTATTGCAAAGTTCATCCATAAAGAATCACTTGGGGAACTTCCATCTCTGCGCAAATGGGCAAAGCCATCAATCAGATCATTTTTACCCGGGATAGTTTGTGTACCTACATTCCAGTTCGTATTTGGGTTACCGGCGTTTTTAGCGGCATTGCCAAACGTAGTACTGTCATAAGACATGTTCAATGAATCGATGTTGCTGCCTATATAGTCTCTTACATACAAACCATCAACCCATATTCTGCCGTTAACAACAGTGTTATTCACTACATTCATTCTGCGGCTGAATGAAATATTATTACCCGCCATCAAACGTGTTCTGAAAGCTGATGCCCCGGTGGTATCTATTACACCTTTCCCGGTTCCAGAGTAGGAAGCTGGCAGAAACCAATCGTCGTTATTGTAGGCAAGAAGTGTTGTGGTACCAAATTTTGCGTAACCGACTTTTGTATCGGCATCTATTGTAAAATTGGCGAGTGTTCCACCATTTGATAATTGTGCATTACCAACCGTGCTGTTAATTGCAAGCAGAATAATTACGGATAAAAAATGTTTCATAAGTACAGATTAGAATTACTGAATTCTTACGTGTTGATACGATGAACAGATAGTTGATATACGGTTTTTAACTACGTAATCAGCAACCTTTCGGTTTGTTCATTTTAATCGAATCCCGTAAATACTTATGAAACTGAATAAGGGTAAATGCCAAGGTATTATTCATTTTCATTGGGATTGGATAGATATAAACACTTACTAATTCGATGTAAAACTAGTAAAATTCGTCAGGAGCTAAATAGACAAAATACTTGGTAAAAGTACGATTGGGGTATAAGTGATTGTTTCACTTGGGATTATTCGAATTATTAATTAATAATTTTTGAAACTGTAAGGCAAAGAAGTTTTCGTCTGCGTTAAAACCACGTTTCACATTACCTTCGCCGCCTTAAATCTCACTAAAGCATTCTATTTAAAAAATGAGCAAACGAACTAACTACATTTCCTGGGATGAATATTTTATGGGCGTGGCCTTACTTTCTGCAAAACGAAGTAAAGATCCCGCAACACAGGTGGGTGCTTGTATTGTGAATACAAAAAACAAGATCGTTGGAGCGGGTTATAATGGTTTGCCTGCTGGTTGCGATGACAATGAATTTCCATGGGATAAGCAAGGCGATTTTCTGCAAACAAAATATCCATATGTGTGCCATGCAGAACTGAATGCCATCCTTAATAACATTGGCATGGATCTGCACGGCTGCAGAATTTATACTGCATTGTTTCCTTGTAATGAATGTGCGAAAGCAATTATTCAATCAGGTATTACAGAAGTAATATATCTGTCTGATAAATATAATGGCAGCGATACTTCATTGGCATCAAGGCGCATGCTTGATACGGCAGGTGTACAGTACCGTAAAGTTGAAGCTAATATCTCTAAAATTGAACTGTCGTTTGCAGAGAAGGACGTATAAATTATTTATCCTTCAATATTTCCATTATCATTGTCATCGTTATCCCGTTGTATCTTTTGTTGGTTGATGCGGAAGTTAAGCGTCAATGTCATTTGCCGTGGCCGCCATAAAAAATCAGAGTTGGAATAGTAGCCGGGAATATCTACAACTGTTCTTCTTCGTCGGCTGTTCATCAAATCACGCACATTGAATGTAAGTGTACCCTTACCTTTAAAAATGTCTTTTACTAATCCCAGATCAATTGAATAGATGGCCAACGTTTTACCCTGCGTTGTTATGCGTGGCGATTGATAATTTACGGATGCCTGGAAATCGAGGTCTTTAAAAAATGTCATGCGTGACGTTGTGCGGTTGGTCCACGATATAGTTTCACTATTCAATTCCTTATCCTCATATCTTCCATTTGCAACTGCACGAAAGAAATTTATTGTGCTGTTGATCTTCCACCACGATGCTGCTGTAACAGCAAACGTTATTTCAGCACCTAACTCCTTTTGTGTTGACAGATTAATTGGTATGATATTGCTGATACCAGTAACCGTATCAATAGTACGTATGCGCTCTACCACGCCTGTTTTGTAACGGTAGTAAACACCCGAAAGCAAAGAACCTTTTTCCCATTCAAGCAAATGACCAGCTTCCATTGAATGTGTGAATTCTGGATTGAGGTTAGGGTTACCAACGAAGTAAACACGTGGATCAGAAAAATCAGCAAACGGCGTAAGGTTACGAAAATCAGGTCGGTTGATCCGGTAACTATAACTCAATTGCAAGGTATTTTTTTCATCAAGTGCATAAGATAAACTTGCTGAAGGAAAAAGATTTACATACCGCCGTTCATTGATCTCATTTGTTTTTACTAACCCTGTACGCATGGCTGTTAATTCTCCACGCAAACCAAATTGATAGGACAAGTTTTTTACTTTATTACCAAGTAGCCCATACACTGCATACACTTGCTCAATAAATTCCATATTATTATCAAAAGCTGGCAGTGTAATCCAATTGCCATTGGCAGTCTGTTCTTCAACTAAAAATTCATTCGTAATTCTCCGGATAGTTCCTTTCAAGCCTGTCTCAAACTTTCCGTCTTTACCAAATGCATGACTGTAATCTGTTTGCAATAGGAGATTGTCTTCGTATGCAGGATTACCCGATCTCTGCGACAATGGTTTTGTACCATCAGAAAATATTTGAAGATAGTCTGAGCTTTCTTTTTCACCACTGTTTGTCCATTTAAAATCAGTGGTCCATTCTCGCTCCTTATCTCCTCGAAATTTCTTTGTTAGATTAAATGACAACTCTGTATCACGTTCGGTAGCTGTTTCGGCATCTGTTCGTTCACTGTTGCCCGTTAACGACCCTACGCTGTTAAAATCTTCGTATAATAATTTATTGAGATTATTTTCTCTGCCACCATCTATTAAAAAAGAACCCGTGAAAGTTGTGTTTGACGAAATGTAATAATCAATACCCGCCATAAAGTTAACAGAGAAATCACGTCTTGTTCGGTTCTGCGTTTGATTATAAATAAAACTTGTATCTACACTGCTGAACTGTTGTGTGGAAGAACCATTGCCCGGATTTTGTCGATAATTACTTCCAAAGCTTGAGAATAGATTCATCTTCTGCGTGCGGTAGTTGATGCTGTATGCTCCACTGAAATTTGAAGGATAGCCAATGGTTCCTGTGAAATTTCCATTGAAGCCTCTAGTTTTATTTTTCTTGAGTATGATATTGATGATGCCTGTTTCACCCGCCGCATCATAACGTGAAGACGGGTTGGTGATCACTTCTATCCGTTCGATCATTGCTCCCTGCAGGTTACGCAGTGCATCGGTACTACGCAATCCTGTTAATGCAGATGGTTTCCCATCGATCAGAATACGCACACCTTCGCTGCCTCTTAAACTTACGTTGCCGTCTGGGTCCACCGTTACTGAAGGGATATTCGCCAATATCTCAGATGCATTTGCCCCGATATTACTTACATCCTGGCTTACATTATAGATGCGTTTATCCAGTTTCAGTTCCATCATCTTTTTATCGGACGTAACTACGATCTCCGACATTTGTTTTACAGTTTCCTGCAATACAATTGTTCCAAGATTTACATTTTTATCAACCACAACATTGCTTGGTTTCTTTTCCTGGTAGGAAAGAAATGTTACTGCTAAATAATAAGAGCCAGGATTAACACTTACACTAAATCTTCCTTTTTCATCTGTTGCAGTTGCAGTAAGAAGAACTGAATCAGCTGTTTTATAAACACTCACCGTTGCAAGCGCAATAGCTTTCCCTTTTTCATCTTTCACTATTCCACTTATAGAAAATTGTTGAGCTGTGTTTACCTGTGCATTGACAATGCAGGTGATTAATAGAAATAAACATAAGAACAATCGTAATTTCATTATAGCTGTTTATCAATTAATGTGGCCACAGACAAAAAAAGAATACGTAAGTTAAACAAAAAGAAAAGCTTATGCTTACTTACTATACATCTGAAACACCCGCTCTCAAACAATATTATTTGCAGAAAGTTCAGCGAAGTGAAAATTCAGAAAACATTATTTTCCTTTAACACCACATATATTAAACCAAATTGCCAATGTTATTACAGATCATTGAAATTGATTTCAGCATCTTTTGCTAATCAAAAAAGGTTGCAATGCTTACTATTTTCGTTAAAAATGTGACCTGACCTAACAGGTGAGACGTTAATTTCAGGGCGTTTCAGGCTAAACAACTATCATTTTCTGGTTTTCCCCAGCCATGTGACTAACTTTTTTCAATCACCAGCTTGGCCAGAAATCAAAATCATCATCCACAATCCGTATTTTGCACATGTATGAAAGCCTATATCTCCATCAGCTACCAACGTCGCAGGAGTCTTAACACCGCCATTACTGCTATTATGAGTGTTCTTGAAGAACACCAGGTAGAATCATTTGTTTTTGTTGATCATTACAAATTTGAAGAAACGCACGAAGAAGAAATGATGCGTTCGGCACTTGCTGAATTAGAGCAGTGTGATTTATTGATAGCAGAAACATCGCACAAAGGTATCGGCATCGGTATTGAAGCGGGTTATGCAAAAGCGAAGAACAAACCTGTAGTTTATCTCCGGCATAAAGAAGCAGAACATTCTACTACGCTTTCAGGTGCAAGTGATCACCGGGTGATCTACAAAAACACAGACGACCTGCAGCAACAACTTGTATTAATCATTAAAGAAATTATTGCCTCTGCAGAACCTGTAGTAGTTTCTTCAACGTCGCAAATTTCCTGATGCTTTAAGTGATTTCCACTACAGTCATATAAGTAATAAGTGTTCTCTTAAAAACAGCCCTCTCTATTGTGCATGGCAACTATTACACTTATCTTAGGGTTTGCCAAAAGCATCCATGAAAAAGCAAAAATCACTACTGTTACTCTTCATCTTTTTCGTTTCACTCCTGCTGATCGTTACGAATTACTATACCATAAAAGTACTTTCGGCAGCAAGAGCATACATCAATGGTGAATCTGAATACTCAAAGGGACAGAAAGATGCGTCCCTATACCTCGTTACTTATGTTGAATCAAAAAACATTGCATATTGGTATGCGGTCAATAAATCGATTGAAGTACCAAAAGGCGATAATATAGCAAGAAACGCCTTGCTCTCTCAAAAGCCTGTTGAACTTGCCAGGAAAGGTTTTATTATGGGGAAAAACCATGCAGAGGATATCCCTGATATGATCTGGCTCTTTAAAAATTTTCATAAAGCACCGTTTATGAAAAAAGCGATCAACATCTGGGCGTCAGCTGAGCCGCTTATCAACAAATTTGATACTATTGGCAAGCAAATTCATTCACAAATTGAAACTGGTACTTTATCTGCAGAACAAAAAGTAAAATTTACAACGGAGATCAACTTTCTTTCTTCGCAACTTTCAGAAAAAGAAAGTGCCTTTTCAAACGCATTGGGTGAAACGGCCAGAGATGTAAAAGGATATCTCCTGTTGGTCAATATATTTTTGATCCTTCTTTTATTAAGCGCTATTGCTATATATGCGGTAAAAACGATCAACAATCTGATCTTGATCGAAAAAGAGTTAATTCTTAAGAATAAAGAACTGAATGATACTAACAAACAACTTGAACAGTTTACCTATGCTGCCTCACACGATCTGCAGGAGCCGCTGAGAATGGTATCATCTTACATGGGTTTATTACAAAAAAAATATGATGGCCAGTTGGATGAAAAAGCACAAACTTATGTCCACTTCGCAGTTGATGGAGCAAAAAGAATGAAGACATTGATCAACGATTTGCTCGATTATTCTAAAACAAGTATCACCGCCGTTGACTACCATGAAGTGAATGTGGCCGATGTGGTTAACGAGATCACTAAAACCTTTCCGGAAGAGTTGAACGAACCAGGTGCCGGAATTTTTTATTCTGAATTGCCGGTAATAAAAGCAAACAGGTTGCAGATGTCGCAATTATTTCAAAACCTGATCGGCAATGCTATCAAGTACAGAAGCGAAGCACCCCCACAAATAAATATAACAGCCACTAAAAATGCTACACACTGGATATTCGCAATTAAGGATAATGGGCTGGGGATAGATCCGCAATTTTTTGAAAGGATCTTTGTGATCTTTCAGCGCCTGCATTCAAATTCAACACACAAAGGAACCGGGATTGGATTAGCACTCTGCAAAAAAATAGCTGAACGACATGGTGGAGATATCTGGCTAGAGTCGGAAGAAGGAAAAGGCAGCACGTTCTTTTTCAGTATTTCAAAAAATCTCTGATTTTAAAGTTTACCATTACGAGCATAGGAAATGCGGATGACTTTAACGAACCGCTTTCTGTAATGCTCATTCAATTTACTGATCGTAACTGCATACGCTTTACCTGAAGTTGAATGAATAAATTGCAATTCACCATCAATAATTTCTGTAACTATCCCCATGTGCCCAACAACTTTGGATAAGGTATCTGTTTCGGAAAAAAGAATTAAATCCCCCGTCTCAGCGTCGGCGAGATTAACAGGTACTCCATAATTCGTAAAATCAACTGATGACCTGGGAACGTTGATAGAAAAATGATTGAACACGTGCGTAATAAAACCTGAGCAATCTAATCCTTCAGCAGGATCAATTGATGCATATTTGTAAGGGGTGCCAATCAACGTTTTTGCATATGCCAGCAATTGATCACGTGATACTTCCTTTCCACTGTCAACAACATTATTTAAATGATTGTCGATGGGAAACGAATCGACCCAAACCTTCTGAGACTCATCTAAAACCGTATCAGGAATCGAATTAACAACAGTATCGGCAGAATTCATATCCTGTTGATCTTCTTGAAAATAATTACAGCTGATTGATGTAATTAAAAAGCAAGCAAGGCCATATCGTGCAAAAAAGATCAATAACACAAATGAATTTAAGCCATTTGCAGCGCAACAGGTTTTTTAATTTAAGCTGGGTAAGGAAGCCCACGCCTGCAGGGCAATTTGCTTATCAAAATTCCTGTTGCGCAGAATTCATTTTCAAAAAAGTTATGATTTGCTGAAAGAAGATATTACTTTAGGTTTCGAAATCACCTATACCCTATACTTTTCCGCACTATATTCTTACCTGAATGAGATCACCTTTTTTCGACAATTTGTTTTAACGTCTGCTTTAAGCAGCCATCACCATAAACCCAAAACTACCAATCATGCGTTACACATTCAAGATTGCCGGCTCGGCTTTAGCATGCATTCTGTTCATTAACGCCTGTAACAACCAGGCAACAGAAACAAAAGAAACAACAGCTTCCACTCCAAGTGCGGAAGATAAAATTAAAGAAGGTGAACGTTTAGTTGCAAGCCTCGATTGCGAGATCTGCCATTCACCAAAACGTATGGGGCCAAAAGGTCCTGAGATAATTCCTGAACTTCGGTTCGGGGGTCACCAGGCAGGTTCTCAGCTTCCTCCTTTTGATGAAGCTACAGTGAAAGCAGGCTGGGTGCTGTTTGCCCCTGACTTCACTTCCATGATCGGTCCGTGGGGCCAATCCTACACAGCCAACATTAGCAGCGATTCTACAGGTATAGGTATGTGGACCGAAGATCAATTTAAAAAAGTGTTGCGTGAAGGAAAATACAAAGGCATGGACAATACACGGCCGATCTTACCTCCAATGCCATGGGAAGCCTATAAGAATTTAACAGATGAAGAAATAAGTAAAGTATTTGCTTTTCTTAAATCAACAACGCCGGTTAAGAATGTAGTGCCAACCGCAAAGATTAATCCGCCGCCAAAAATGTAATTGCAATTTTTTATCAGAGCCGGCTTTTGCCGGCTCTGTTGTTTCTCTATAAAGATGAAATTTATTTTGATACCCCAAACAAACTGCTATTTAAAGAGCCCTTTCATTTGTTTAACCAATACCTCCGGCGACGTATTTCCACTCACCATCATACGCCTTATTGTTAATAACGGATATTTATTACTGAGTTTACCTTGCAATTGAAATGCTGTGGTAAATCCACTTTCGTGCAGCCTCTGCAATAACTGTTCATTCCATGCACCATAAGGAAAAGCAAAACAAGTAACTGGTTTATTTATAATTGACTCCAGCTTTCCTTTAGGTTTAACTACCTCTGTATCCCATTTGGCCATTGAGAGTTTCGTCATATTGGGGTGATCCCATGTGTGCGCTCCTACTATATGTCCACGTTTTGATAGATCAGCGATCTGACTTCCGGAAAGAAATCCCTTTTTATCAATACAAACCGTCATCACAAAAAAAACGGCTTTAAACTTATATTGTTCCAGTACCGGTAGAGCCAACGTGTAATGCTCAATATGTGCATCGTCAAACGAAATCAGAAATGGATGATCAGGCAACGCCTTTCCGTTTTTATAAAACGCTTCAATTTGATCCGGCAACACAGCGTTGTACCCCCTTTTGTACAGTTCTTCCATTTGCAAGGCAAACTGACCGACACTGATATAAAGCGTATTGACTTTGGGCGGATGCAGGTAAATATTGTGATAACTTAAAACAGGTATTTCCCGAAGCACTTTTAAACGTTGATCCATTTGAGCAGATAAAAAACCGGATGGAAGAACAAAGCAGAGAACACTAAGAAAATGAAGGATGGTTTTCATAAAAGCAAATTAAAAAGAACTGTCTTGCGAACCTTTGATGCCCATCAGTGCAAGAACTGATTCAAAAGCTGCAACTCGTTTTTGATCTGCTGTTCATTCGTTCGTCATAAATTATCGATAACCTTTGAACTAATGATGTGAATCAGCGAAGAAAACAATACAGGTCCTTTTTAAAAGTAGTTCTGTGTCTTACTTTCCTGCTAAAATATAGCCGGTGAAAAAAGGTTTCACGATATCACAAAAAAACCTTTGTTATAATTTTTTTCTTTACGGTTTAATACTGTTTCAATTCAATGCCTGTAAAGCAAATGACCACGTACCCGTGTCAATCGTCAACATATCTTTTCCCGATAGCATACCAAAGCAGACAGGTTTTGATACAGTGCTTTACAAGAAAAAAGTAACGCAGTTAGCAAACAACGATAAAACCGGAAGATGGCCTGTAAACTCTGCTTTACCGGCTGCAGGTGCCATTGTTCCTTACAAACGGGTTGTTGCATTCTATGGAAATTTCTATAGCCGTAATATGGGAATACTGGGCGAATACTCAACTCCCGTTTTGCTGGAAAAAATAAAAGCACAAACAGATTTATGGGAAGAAGCCGATTCATTAACAGAAGTAATCCCGGCTATACATTACATTGCCGTAACAGCGCAGGGAAGTGCAGGCGATGGTTACTATCGGTTACGAATGCCCGAAAAGGAGATTATGAAAGCTATTGCATTAGGCGATTCAATTCAGGGGCTCGTTTTTCTCGATGTGCAACCCGGGTTCAGCACCTTGCAACAGGAACTTCCAAGGTTAGAAAAGTATTTACAACGGACAAATGTACATCTTGGAATTGATGCTGAATACTCCATGAAAACAGGAAGAATTCCCGGCTCTGCCATTGGAAGTTTTGATGCAACCGATATCAATTTTGCAACAGCATGGCTACAATCCATCGTACTGAAATATAAGCTACCGCCAAAAATGCTGGTTGTACATCGCTTTACCTCACCAATGCTTACTAATTATCGGGAAATTAAAACGTACCCCGAGGTGCAGATTATCATCAACATGGATGGATTTGGAAATGCTGCACTGAAAAAAAGCACTTACTATCATTTCATTTTTAAACAGCCCGTTCAATTTACAGGCTTCAAAGTATTCTACAAAAAAGATGTTTCCAATGGAAACAAAATAATGCAGCCCAAAGAAATTCTACTATTAAAGCCGCAGCCGGTTTATATCCAATATCAATAGCACAAACTAATCACATCCGGATACCGATCATCGCTTGGTGAACAATTTGATATATTTACGATATGGAAACAACTGTTGATAACAGCCTTAATAAAGATCTGATTTTAAGAGAGCGCCTGGCCATTCAACGCACTAAAATGGCAAATCAAACAACTCTCCTGTCGTTTATACGAACATCACTATATTTTCTCGTGGCAGGGTTGAGTATCAAAAGCCTGCTCCATATAGAAAACAACCGCTTTTTTGAGATCCCCTTTTTCATTATTTCGGCCATACTATTTGTAACAGGAATCATTAACTACTTCCGGCAAAAGAGACTGATTGCCGATAGTGAGAAACATGTGGGTGATTACAAAATTGAATACTTACAGTAATCATACTTTTGAATAATGAAAAAGGGTTAGCAATGCTAACCCTTTCTAATATAAGTTTGAAGAATTTATACTCCGGCCTGTTTCACCATTAATGCCTGGATTTGCTTCATGGTATTTTCCATGCCACTTGCACTACCATCCAAGAAAATAATATTGCCCTTTCCATACTCTGCAAAATTCTTTACCGCTTCGGTCCACATACTGAAGAGGATCACATTGGTGTCAAGATTTGCCTGCTTCATTTGTTCGGCTGCCTCAGTCATACCTTTTGCAACCTCCTGGCGGAAGAGCGCCACACCTTGTCCACGTAAACGGGCGGCTTCACGTTCTGCCTCTGCAGCGATCTTAATAGCATTACCTTCTGCTTCTGCACCTTTTGTTTTGGTGATGAGCAAAGCCTGTCCTTCGTTTTCTGCAGCAGCTTTTAAGTTGTTACTTGCTACCACACGGCTCATACTTTCCATGATCTGTTGGTCGAACGTAATATCGTTGATCTGAAGATCCTGCAGATGATAACCCCACTCTTCCAGAGAATGATCTATTTGCTCTTTGACGTACTCAACAATTTCCCTTCGGGCCGTTAAAATCTCTGCCTGGCGCTTCGTTGCAACGAATGCACGAATGGAACCTTCAACTGTTCTGATCAACGCCTGCATCAGATCTTTATCGCTGATGAATTTAAATGCTACTTTCTTAATAGTTTCTTCTTCTGAATTTTGTACAGAATAAAGCAACATGCTTTTAAAATACACGTTTGCCTGGTCTATGGTTACAGCCTGGAACTCTAATTCCACACTTCTGTTTTGAATACTTACTCGTTTATAGATCTGCTCCAGAATGGGTATCTTAAATCCCAAACCGGGGCGAAGAATCCGCTGGTATTTTCCAAACATCGTAATAACGGCAATTGTTCCCTGGTTAACGGTAACAAGTCCACTGAAAATGATAAAGGCGATGAGTAAAACCCACCAATAACTGACTAGAAATTCCATAGTTGTAAAAATTTCATACAAAGTAGTACATTCCATTTATAAACAGGTAGAAACTATGCAACTGAATGTTTAATTTTAAGAAAACAAACCATCATGACCCGCTCTAAAAAAATATTCATCGGTATTCTTGCTTTTTTGCCATTAATTGCTGCAGCAATATTCCTCGTTTATTTTTTTACAACTTTCTTCCCGGACATTATACGAATGGAGCAAGAACACGGTGACATTCCACCTGAATTTTTCTTTGGTAACATGATGGGATTTATAGCTTCCATTATCATACTCGTTTTTGTTCAGCTTGGCCTTATGATCTATTTCATCATTCACGCTATTAACAACAAGCGTGTTAAGAATGAAGAACGGATCATCTGGGTATTATTGTTCATTTTTGTGCACAGCATTGCTTTCCCCATTTACTGGGGCATCCGCATTTGGCCCGAAGAAAAACCGGAAAGTAATTTTGTGAAAATGTAACTCAGCTTTTTTCTTCCCACACTTTCACCAATTCAACAAGCATATTGGCACTTTGCTCCATGTCCTCCACTCCAATCCACTCATGCTTGCTGTGAATAGCCTGCATACCTGTAAATAAATTAGGACAAGGCAAACCCATATAACTTAAACGACTACCATCGGTGCCACCACGGATGGGTTCTTTTACTACTGTTAAGCCACAACGCTCATAAGCTTCTATTGCATTTGCAACAATTGCAGGATGCTGATCGAGCACTTGTTTCATATTCCGGTATTGTTCTTTTACAATAAACTCCATTGTGCAGTTTGGATATTGTTTCAACACTTCTTCTGCAATTGTTTTTAATCTTGTTTCGTGTTGCAATAAACCTTCAACAGTAAAGTCACGGACAATAAAATCAATGCTTGCTTTTTCTGCAATGCCATTTACACTTACAGGATGCACAAAGCCTTGTCGTTTTTCTGTTGTTTCAGGGCTCCATTCCGTTTTGGGAAGAGCAGTTAATATTTCACTTGCAATTTTCAATGCATTTACCAAAATCCCTTTCGCATAACCGGGATGTGCAATTACTCCATGCACAATGATCTTTACGCCATCTGCACTAAATGTTTCATCTTCCAATGTACCTAACTCGCCTCCATCTAAAGTATATGCAACTGTTGCTCCCAGTTTTTGCAGATCGAGTTTATCTGTTCCCTTTCCTACTTCTTCATCTGGTGTGAACAGCAATTTAATCGTGCCGTGTTTTACTTCAGGATGCTGTATTAGATAATTCGCCATACTCATGATAATAGCAACACCTGCTTTATCATCTGCACCAAGTAAAGTTGCTCCACTTGCAGTGATAATATCTTTCCCGATATGTTGTTTAAGATATTTATACTTCGAAGGGCTGATGATTTGTGTTCCATCATCGGGCAACACAATATCAGCTCCACAATAATTTTTATGAAGAATGGGTTTTACGTTCGTGCCGCTGCAATCGGGAGCAGTATCAACATGGCTGCAGAAACAAATAACAGGAACATCCCTCTCAGTAGTTGACGGAATTGTAGCGTACACATAGCCGTAAGCGTCCATATGTGCATCCGAAATTCCCATCGCCAGTAATTCCTCCACCAATATCTTCGACAGGTCTTTTTGCTTTTCAGTTGTGGGTGAGCTATTGCTTTCGGGATCGCTTTGTGTATCTACCTGCACATACCGCATTAACCTTTCTGCCGTTCCGTAGTTGTTTTCTGTTGCCATACGCTTATTTTTGAACTTGTAAAATAACAGTGTTTCGGCACTCATACCAAAATCAACTCTATGCAATCATCTCCCATTATCAAAAAAGGCTGGCTGAGGGCACTGCTTTTTATATTGGTTTATATGTTCCTTCTTATTCTTGGAAACGGAGGGCTTGGTTTTGTGTATGGGCTTTTAGAAATGACCTATACAACTACAGTAACATTTTATGGCTTTATATTGCTAAACTTTTTGATCTCATTTTTTACTGTTTGGTTATTCCGTAAAGTATTCGATAAACAATCATTCAAAAGTCTTGGGCTTATATGGAATGGATTTGGGAAAGAACGTACTGCCGGTGTTGTAACCGGCATACTGTTGCTTACAGTAATGGCTACAGTATTATGGCTCATGAAATTGCTGGAATGGTTTGTGGCAGATATTAATGTAGCTGAATTTGCTCTCACTATAATAATACTTGTGTCGGTAAGTTTTTCGGAGGAAGTTGTTTTTCGTGGTTATATACTTAACAATTTAATGCAATCAACTTCCGTGTTGCCCGCATTATCTATCTCAGCATTATTATTTGCCGGGTTTCATTCATTAAATTCTCACATGTCGCTCATTGCATTCATCAATATTTTTATTGCGGGTGTGTTGCTAGGTGTAAATTATATTTACACACGTAACCTTTGGTTTGCTATCTTCTTTCACTTTACCTGGAATTTTGTGCAGGGCCCTGTTCTCGGCTTTGAAGTAAGCGGGCTTTCGTTACCATCCTTATTAGAACAAAATCTGAAAGGTTCCGTTCTCTTGACCGGAGGAGCATTTGGACTTGAAGCTTCGTGGCTTACCACATTCGCCACCAGCTTGATGGCAATTGTCCTCTTCTTTTTGTTTCAGCGCAAATACAACAGCAGCGTTGAATAAATGTGCATTCAGAATTTGTGAATGCTAAACAGAATCTCTACTTTACTTCTTCACCAAAATCAAAAACATGAAGAAGATCCTCATCGGCGGCCTTGTTGGCGGCATTGTACTTTTTGCATGGCAAACTATTTCATTTGCAGTTGCTAATCTTCATGACAAAGGACAGCAATACACGTCCAAGCAAGACACAATTCTTCAATTCTTAAACAATTCCGGTTTGGAAGAAGGCACTTATTTTATGCCCCGGCTTCAAAATGAAAATTCATCGGAAGAGATGGAGAAATTCATGAAAGAAGTTGATGGAAAACCATGGGCCCAGCTTAGTTATTACAAAGCCTGGAACATGAATATGGGCATGAACATGGCAAGAGGAGCATTGACTAATATCATTATTGTTTGTTTGCTTGCATGGATATTCTCAAAGATGACAGCGCAGGGTTTTGGCACTTATTTATTTGCCAGCATATTTGTTGGGATCATTTGCTTTGCCAATGGTCCATATACCGGGCATATATGGTATCCTATACATGATATTAACGCCTATTTGATGGACGCCCTGGTGAGTTGGGCTTTGGTGGGTGTTTGGTTGGGATGGTGGATGAGAAGGAAGTAAAAACCAGAAGCCGATAGTAGATAGTGGTTAATTTTTTGTTCTAAATACAAAAAGTCCACAGTTGAATAAAATCAGCTGTGGACTTTTGCTATCGACTAATGACTAAGGAACTATGATCAATCCCTTTGCATCAATCTCAACCATTTCAATATCAAACACCAGTTCTTTACCAGCTAACATGTGGTTTGCATCTAATACAACAATTTCTTCCTGCACTTCTGTTATGGTAACTGGGAACTGCTGCCCGGCACTGTTGTTCATCATCAACTGCATGCCGATTTCCGGCGTCATATCATCAGGAAAATTTGAACGGGGGAAATCAATCACCATCTGATCGTTACGTTCTCCATATGCCTCATGAGGAGGGATGTTAATAGTTTTTTTATCTCCAATGGCCATACCAACCACGGCGTCGTCAAACCCTTTGATCATCATTCCGGCACCCACCTCAAACTCAAGTGGCTCACGGCCTGCGCTTGAATCGAACTGCTCACCTGTTGTCAATTTACCGGTGTAATGCACACGTACGGTATCACCTTTTTTTGCCTGCTGCATAAATTATTTATTTCAGGCAAAATTACTGGCAAATGCCAGCCCTGCCAATAAATTTTTTTTACGCTACTAATTGTGCAACTTTGAGCTACAAACCATTTGGAATGAAACAATTACTCCTTTTACTGGTTCTGTTCGGAACTTTTTATACCGAAGCACAGCAAAAACACGCCCGCTCCGGTTATAACCGTGGCTCCATTAAGAACAGGTTGTTTCAAACCGGTTCTGAAAATCTTGACAACTATATTGATCTGCTTGAGGGAAAAACGGTTGCTGTATTTGCCAACCAAACCTCAACCATTGGCAAAAGTCATCTTGTAGATTCACTACGAAAACTGGGCGTTAACATTAAAGTGATCTTCGGACCTGAACATGGTTTTCGTGGCACTGCAGATGCAGGCGAGAAAATTGGAAATTACAAAGATGAGAAAACAGGCATCCAGGTTATTTCACTTTACGGAACAAAACGTAAACCTTCAAAAGAAGATCTTGCCGGCGTTGATGTAATGTTGTTTGATATACAGGATGTGGGCGTGCGATTTTATACTTACATCTCTTCACTTGAGTATTACATGGAAGCAGCGCTAGAATGGGGTAAACATTTGATCGTGCTTGATCGTCCAAATCCAAATGGACATTATGTTGATGGACCTGTTCTTGAACCCGCATACAAATCATTTGTTGGAATGCAACCCGTACCAATTGTGTATGGCATGACGATTGGCGAGTATGCTCAAATGATCTATGATGAAGAATGGCTGGAACCACGCTTGTATGAGTTAGCTGGTCGTCATGGAAAATTTGAATTAACGATCATCCCATGTAACAATTACACGCATACAACAAAGTATGAGTTGCCTGTAAAGCCTTCACCTAACTTACCCAACAGTCAATCGATCTGGTTATATCCTTCCACATGTTTTTTTGAAGGCACTGTATTGAGTGAAGGGCGTGGCACCAATATTCCATTCCAGATATTTGGGCATCCTTCTTTGCCAAAAACTTTAAAACCTTTTACGCCCCGCAGCAGAGATGGCGCAAAAGATCCAAAACTGAAAGATCAACTTTGTTATGGTTGGGATCTAAGCGGGCCTGCTGATAAAGTATTTATCACTGCGGGCAGCAGAGTGCAATTGAAATGGCTGCTGGAAGCCTATAACCTTTTCCCCAATAAAGATGAATTTTTTATTGCACCCGCCAGTGGAAAACCAACAGATTATTTCTTTAATAAACTTGCCGGCAACGGCACGTTGATGCAACAAATAAAAGATGGCAAGACAGAAGAGGAAATACGCAAGAGTTGGGAGCCTGCATTAGCGAAGTTTAAAGCGATACGAAAGAAATACCTGATCTATAAAGATTTTGAATAAGCGGTCAGAAATTTGCTGCGTATTGGAGTGGAGTTTTGTTGATAAGCATCCGTTCAAAACGGATCACTTCAAATTCAGCAGGCTTGATTAATGCATACCCTGCTATTACAACCAATCTCCCTTCGGCAATATCTTTAGCTGTCATTGTTTGAGCATTGCATTTTACATAGAAAGCTTGTTCCTGTGCTAAACCAGTGAGCATACCCATCTTCCAGAATTCATATAAAATATTTGACACACCGTTTTTTATTTTTTGTATAAAAAAAGGACTGGCATCAGCTGTACGAACCATTGAATCCAGAAACTGATTGATACGCAATTCAATTTTTTGTGCCGTTGTTAATGAAGATTTTATGAGTCTTGGTGATGACAGTAGCCTTGTTTGCTGCAACTCCGAAAGTTTCACACGCTGAATAGTATCCTGTGCTGAAAGTGCTACATGAATACTTAACAGAGATATTAATAAAATCCATTTCATTTATGTTCCGATAAGTTTATGGATAAATGCCAGTTTAATGAGTTCAGGTGTGTTCTTGGCTTTCAGTTTGGCTACTAAACTTTTACGGTGACTGTCAACTGTAGTGGCACTCACAAATAATTTCTCAGCAATTTCATTGTTTGTTAATCCGTCGGCCAGCAATTCCAATACTTCCTTTTCTCTCCTCGTAATAACAGGTACTTCACTATTGTCATCTTTACGAAGCATCGCTGCAGCTTCTTCACTTAAAAATATTTTTCCTTTAGCAACGGTTTCTATCGCTTCCATCAGTTCATGTTGAGATGCATTTTTCAGCACATAACCTGATGCGCCATTATTCATCATTTTTTCAATAAAACTTTGCTGATTGAATGTACTCAGCGCCAACACAAACACTCCGGGATATTTTTGTTTTACTTCGCCACACAACTCAATACCGTTTTTTCCGGGCATATTAATATCCATGAGCAACACATCGGGTTGCTGTTGTTTCAAAAAAGCCATGCAGGAATCAGCATTGGAAGCATGCCCCATCCACTCAACAGAAATTTCTGTTTGCAGCATGGAGCGGATTCCTTCCACCACCATATAATGATCATCTACAATAAAAACTTTGATCTTCATTTAAACGTTTATTTCAATATGCACCGATGTTCCCTTACCCTCACCCGATTTTACATCCAACTTTCCTTTCATAAAATCCACACGGTTTTGAATATTATCCCAGCCAATACCACGATTGTGCTCCAAGACAGCTGTGTTAAATCCTTTACCATCATCTTCCACAGTAACGGAAAGCTGATCATCAGTTCTGTTTAACTGTACAATGGCATTTTTTGCAGCAGCATGTTTCAACGTATTGTTCAGCAATTCCTGCACAATGCGAAAGACTGTAATGGCAGTTGTTTGATCTGGTGCTTTTCCTTCCATACCTACAGATTGATATGAAACATTCAAAGCACCTGATTGATGAATGTCCTTACAAAAATCTTTCAATGCAGTATCTAATCCAAATTTCACCAATGCTTCCGGCATAAGATTGTGTGCCACACGGCGCATTTCTTTAATAGAACTGTCCAGCATATCCATGCTGCGTTCAAAGGCCTGTGCATTATCAGGCGTCATGATTAAGTTTCCTTTCATAGTATTCATTGAATATTTAATACCGCTGAGCATACCACCCAAACCGTCATGCAAATCTTTTGCAAGCCGGGTGCGTTCCTGTTCTTCGCCTTTAAGTACTGCTTCAGTTGCGGCTAATTGTTTTTCGGTTTCCAGTTCATTTATGCGTTGCTGCTGCAGGTTTTGTTTTTGTTTGTAATTGCGGTAGCCAAGAACTGAAATAAGTAATAGCGCTGCAGCACCCGCACTTAAAAAGTAGTTGAGCGTGTTCTTTTGTTTAATAACTGCCCGCTGCAATTGTATTTGCACATCTTTTTTTGCAGTTTCATATTTGGTTTCTGCATCAATAGAAGCTTTGCGTACCCGGTCATTTAACAAACTATCAGAAAGAACTGTTGCTTCCTGCATATATCTCTGTCCGGTAATTAGATCCTGCATAGCAATATGAATGCTCGATAAAGTTTCTAGTGTTTTTATTTTTTCAAGCTGCAGGTTGTTTTTATTAATCACTTCAAGCGACCGCTCTGCATATTTTTTTGCTGCCTCGAAATTTTTATTGAAGTATTCATAAATGGCAAGTCCACGTAAAGCAATGGCAATACCTTCGGCTCCATCAAGTTGAGTATACAAATCCAATGCTTTGCCATAATAGTCTTTGAGAATTGCGAATTCTCCTGCATGCATATATAAATCGCCAAGATTGAGCATTTGAGAGCCCTCCATTTCCAAGTTGCCGATTTTTTTGCTGATGGCCAACGCTTCCATCCATGCCTCCTTTGCCTTTTTACTATCGCCTTTCTTTATATAATTCATGCCTAAATTATTTAAAGTAGTACCCAACCACAAAGGATCGTCAATTGTACGAAGCCATTTCACCGCTGTTTCACCATAGTAAATTCCTTTATCATAGTTTTCGAGATTATAGTAAAGCATTTGTATAATATCATAACTCCTGGCCATTAACAAACTATCGCCATTCGATGCAAATATTTTTCGCCCTTCTTCGTATAATGAAATTGCCTTTTCAAATTGTGCCAGCATCCTGTATGAAGATCCTGCATTAAACAATGCTTTCCCCAACATGACGGGATCATTCAGTTTTCTTGCAATAGGTACTGCTTTTAAATTGAGAGCGAGACCAGAGTCAAATCTGCCCTGCAGGTTTAGTACAAATGTGTAATTGAAAATATAGCGCAACACCCCTGCCGGGTAATTTATTTTTTCACTGATGATTCCGGCTTTGTGATAATAATGTTTCGCCAGTTCAGGTTCACTGCTTTCATATTGCTGACCAAGAACAATATAAAATTCTGCACCTGCTGAATCTTCCTTAATTGTGGGCAGTAATTTCAAAAGACTGTCCCTGTTCATCAGTACTTGTGCATCTGCAACTGAAAAAAGGAAAAGGGAAATATAGAACAGTAGTTTTTGCATGTCTTAATATAAAATCAAATTGGCATACTGCAAATAAAATCAACCATTTTATAGTAGCACCTCCCTTTTTCACATGATTTTTTACCCGTTTTAAAATATCCTTTTTTTAAGGGATGGTGCCAATCAGGACACTGCATCATTTTTACATCAACAAAAACATACACATGAAAAAGCTATTTTATTTGATGTTATTCATTGCTACATCTAATACAATGCTGGCACAATCAGGCCGCATTCGTATATCATTTGCAGGTTTTGAGTGCTATCGTGAAACCTGGGATGATGTTTTACATTCAGACGGGAAAGGCGATGAAGTTTATTTTACATTTTCCTTTCTGCTGGGTGATAAAAACGGCAACACGAAACTAAATTATGAAAAACGAACACCGGTTTATGGTGATGCATCCGGTCAATTTTCAAACCGTATAAGTGTTGGCACCTGGGTTGATTTATTTGGCAATAACAAAGGCGGAATTAAAGCCGGCGATAATTACCGGGCTAATCTGCTTCTTGGAGAATACGACATGACAAGTGGCGACATATTAACCATCATACCTACCGGTTGGGAACAAGATCCCATAGCAGATAACCAGGCAGGATTTAGTTCTACCATTCAAAGCATGGCATACAGCATCAATCAAAAAATTGCACCACTTGCAATTGGATTCGGCATTTTAACAATGAACCCTACGTCAATTATTTTAGGAGCCAGCCAGCTTGGTATGCCAAAATTGAAAGCGGGCGGTGAGCAGGGGGAATTAGGGAAACCCGGCACAAGACCCATCGGTATGGAAAAATATGGCGACTTCTCTCCAAAATTTGTTGTATTGAACACACCTAACCTCGCATTCATCAGTAATAGCGATATGGGATTTGGCAAGGGTGTTATACCTGTGCAATATGATGAAACTGCGGTTGGTAATTTAAGGGATCACGGCATTTACACGGTGCTGATGAAAATAGAGTTTTTCCCGGCGCAAAGCACAACTGTTGCGGGCAATACAGTACCAGCCACGGGCGCAACGATTAACACAACCTATAAAACGTTACCGGGTACTACAACGGGTACCATTGCAACGTCTACACCAACTTCCATAGCAGGTGTATGGAAAGGCACATGGGGTAATGGCAGCAGTAATGGAGCGAATTTTTATTGCTTTCAATTAAATACTGATGGCACTATGAAATTACTGGATGCAAGCGGCAACAGTATTGCATCGGGCCGTTACACGTTTTCAAATAACCAACTTAGCGGTTCCTACACCTACAACGGCGCCAGTTCTGGTTTTTCATTCTCAGCATCTTTAACCGGCACCCAACTTAACGGAACATGGGGCCCGGGCACAAATGCAGGAGGCGGTGGCAGATGGGTAATGAATAAAGCGGCTGTGTCTGCAACTACTAATATCAGGTAATAAAAATTTGGCAATATATTATCCAACTATACAATCCAATTCAAAATGAATAAGTTAATTACAATTATACTTCCTTGCCTGTTGAGCACAGTTATAACCAATGCTCAAATACTAAGCCCAACAAAAATCTCAACACTAAAACCAATCAATGTTACTCAAACACCGGTTTACACTTTAACGAATGCCCGGGTAAGCATTAGCACAGGAAGAGACAATAAAGAATTCCCTTCAGAAGTAACAGTGTGGCTTATTCAAAAAGGCAAGGGTATTTTATTTCAACAACCGGGCACCAATACAAGAAATGAAATGCAGGTAAACAGTATAAATGAGTTCGGTTTATACAAATGGACTAACACTGTAAACATTGGTAGTTTTTTATTGACTGATATTCAACAATCAGGCATCATACTCCGCATTATGTATATGCCTCACCTGTTTACAGATGCATGGCGCATTGAGGGCATCAGTGTTACACTGGAATTTAAAGATCAAAATGGCAACCTGCATCCAACCCTTGGCAACAAAACAATAGTATTTAATAATACAAGCGGTTTTTTAAATCAATGGGAACAATTTTTTGAATGCAGAGCCGATGGAAATTTTACGCCCATTATTTCAACTATACTTAAAGATACTTCAGGTTTCAACTAATAAAATATTGAATTCAACTAATAAATTTTAAACCAGCAACAGTGAAATTTTACTCATTACTTTTTTTATTCCTTTTGCTATTAGCATGCAGCAACATGTTTGCGCAAAACAAACCCAAACCTGTAAAACCACAGGAAAAACCGCCCACGCAAAAAGAAATGGACGAAATGATGAATGAGATGGATAACATCTTAAAAAATATGACACCGGAAGAAAGGAGAATGTTCGACAGCATGGGAATAAAAATTCCGAATAAGAAGAACATGTCAGGTGTTACTGATAAACAATTGGCTGTTGCATGGGAGGATGAAAACAGGGTTGTACCTGCCAGGAAAACAGCACTGATTAACGCATTACCTAAAACAATTTTTTCAAAAGAGCAGTTACTGGCATTCATCAAAAAAACCAACCTATCTATTGCATCATTAATAAAACCGGAAGCCCGGCAAATGGCTGATAAAATAAATGATCAATTTAAAAACGATCCTTATTACGGATTTATGATTGCATCAGCAGCCAATGGCATGTGGATGTATGGGTATAAAGAATCTGCAACCTACTTAATGGGCAAAGCAGTTGAAGCAATTCCAAATGCAGACAATCTAAACAATTTTGCATCCTATCTTACAATGGGTGGTGCCGCACATATCGCATTGCCAATTCTTGAAAAGCTAAACAGTGTTCATAAAAACAACAGCACTATACTTAATAATCTTGGGCAGGCATGGTTGCAACTGGGTGAAGAGTTGAAAGGTGAAAAGTATTTAGACAGCGCTGTTCGTGTTTATACCTACCACCCGCAGGCGAACTATACAAAATGCCTGCTGCTGAAAGCAAGAGGCAAAAGGGCTGAAGCAATTGCTGCACTGCACCGCTCGTTAAAACACAGTGTCACCACCCAAAAAAACAACCTGTTAAAAGAATTGGAAGCAGATCAATACAAGCCTGTTAGATTTTATGCACCAAGAGTATACTATTCCACCACGTTTAATTTACATGAATATGCAGCAATGGTTCCAAAAATTTATGCAACCAATTTAGGTAGCAATATAGAATTGCAATGGCGTGAATTCAGAGAAATCATTAAGGCAGAGAAGGAAAAGATTAATGCACAATTGACACTTGTAAGCAAAAATGCAAGCATTGCAGAACAGGCGTTCTTTAAAAAAGCACAGGCCAGCAAATTCAACATCTATTCTCCATATTATAGTAAAGCTGTTGAACGATATAACAATTATACAAAAGACTTTGATCGCCGTTTAAAACAATACACTGAAAAATTGTTACTGCTTGTTAAACAAAAGACTGAACTTAAAATCAAGTTTGACATAGCTTTAGAAAAAGAGCGAATCCGGTTTGACGAAGAAATCAAAAGAGGTGCAAACAAACAGGTCAATTGCGAAGGTCAATTACCCATTATCAATGAATTTCTTGAAAAAACAAATCAGCTGAATATAAAATCCAACGAACTATCGGTTTCTTTTTGGCTTACTGAGTTTTATAATATGTACTATTATTACCCTTCCACTGCCAAAACAGATGCCTCTGCACAAATGATTGTTTTGAATTTACGTGCAGGATTTCTGGAAAGATTATATGAATTATTTCATGAAAGTGATTTAGGATATCCTTGCAGTTCAGATATACAGAAAAAAGCAGAATACAGTATTCTAAAACCTCTGAATGACTACGATGAAGTGAATTGTAAAATATATAATCGTATTTACACGCCGGGCCTTGGTAACATTGTTATGAGATGTAATACGATGAGTCTTCAGCTCAACCCAATCATGCTTCCATTTGAAGCAAGCCTTACAGCAAATTTTGATGGCTTTATAGAACAGGCATCTGTTGGAATTGAAATAAAAGAAGTAAAAATTAATGTAGGTGCAGAGTTTGATAAAAAGGGAAATTTTAAAAAAGGTACCGGAAGTATTGAGACTGAAATAAAAGGGGTTGATGTGAATATAGGTGCAGAGATTAATAAAAAAGGAGAAATAAATGGTTCAGGAAGCATTGGAACTGATATTAACGGAGTTGGTATAAAAATGGACGCCGAAATTGATGAAAAAGGATTTAAAAAGGGAAGCATTGAAATGGGGATAGATAAAGAATTAAGCTTGCTTCCAAAAACAATGGAAGAAGAAGCTCCTGTGGAAGTAGGTTTGAAAAATGAATTAGGCGTAAGCATGGAACTTACGAGAAGTGAAGATGGAATCATTGCTGACTTTATTGTAAAAGAAAAATCAGAACTGGACATCGCAAGTAAACTGGAAGTTGACAACGAAGTTGAAGTAACACCAGGGATGATCTCTAAATCAGGAAAAGTAACTGAACCTGAAACCGTAAAACTAAGTTTACCAGCTGCTCCGTCAGTAAACGTAAGTGCTGATAGCCGCTGGAGTGTTAACAGTGGTTATAGCGCAAAAGGAGAAAGTTCATTTTCAAAATTAAAATGATCAACATGAAGAAGATATCGGCATCAATCGTTTTTTCTTTTTTTCTTATAAACCAAATAATGGCCCAACTAACACCTGAAGAAAGGATACAGGATAGTATTATTGGTTGGTATACTGCAGAACCCAAAAAGGCAACAACACCATTTACAGGCGAAGGCAAAACGTTTTCTGTAAAGCAGCAGGAAAACTTAAATGAAATCATCAGATGGATGCGACAAACCTATACTCCGGTAGGCGGGCTGGGAACTCATGATAAAAAACTTTTCATTACCGCTGGCGAATACAGACCTATTAAACGCTATCCCCCACATTCGTATGGCATAGACTTTCGTGTATGGAACGTAAGCTATACCTACAACGGCAAATGGTTAGATGCCAAAGGACATTTCAAACCTGTATCAGAAGAATATACACGCTTTGATATTGAAGTAAATACA
Organism: Lacibacter sp. H375; assembly: GCF_037892425.1. Taxonomy (NCBI): domain Bacteria; kingdom Pseudomonadati; phylum Bacteroidota; class Chitinophagia; order Chitinophagales; family Chitinophagaceae; genus Lacibacter; species Lacibacter aquaticus. The sequence goes on along the minus strand of NZ_JBBKTT010000001.1, from coordinate 3,236,856 downwards.
CTACCGGGCACCTGGCCAATTTCATGGATCAATAATGATGACAGGTATGTTTTTACCTGGGAAGAAGATAAAACGGCAAGTAACTTAATTGGCGATGAAAGAAAAAAGGCTGACCCGAAAATTCATCCGAATTTGTATCCATGGTTAACATGGCAGAATAAACAAGTTCAATCAGTCTTTCTTGTGCCTGGCAATAAACTCCCAATTGTTGCTGTTACAAAAGGTGAATTACTACAAATGGCCGAAGAATCATTTGAAATTCTTTTGAAAGAATTGAAAATGACCATTGAGCAGCAGTTTGGCAGTAGTAATAAAGTAGCTGTTGAAAAAGCATATGAGGGCCGAAAGAAAGTAATGGAAAAACACCTGCTCAATATTCAAAAATTAAAAGCAAAACACAGTGCCACATTAAATGAGCCAGCCATCGTAGATAATTACAGTATGAATATTTACAGCTTTGAAACAGATCCCGATCCTTTTGTTATTCGTGAAGTTGCTTTTAATAATAAAGACTATTACAGAGTGTACAAATACTCAAAAGAATTACTTCAAAAATGCAAAACAGACCAACCGCAATGGCTTAATATAACTGTACCCTACACAACAAAAACGGATGGCAACCAGGAATATGAGATGTACAAATCTGTTATAGAAAATTTCAACTATGAGTATGCTTATAATTATTTCTTTAACCCGGATAAAGTAAAGGGCAAACCCTATACACCGGCAAATGAACAACAACTGAAAGCCCGTTTAGATACTTATCGAAAAAAAGGCATGGAAACAGTAAGTTTTATAAATACAAGCACTTCACCCAATGTATTACTTGCAGATGATTTTTCAATAAATGCTGAGGGTACCAATGCCAAAGGCTGGAAGATGAGCACTTCAGGCGAGCACTCCACCATTACAACAATTAAAAATGAAACAGGAAAATGGCTGAAACTGGGATACAATAATACGGTAACACCATTCTCTTTAAAAAAACCGCTGCCACAAAATTTTTCTATCAGCTTTGACATTGTTACAGATGATTTCAGCAGCAGATCTGGTGGAACAGTTAAACTCTATCTGAGCACCTACCCATTATTAGCCACAGGAGGAGAGAATAAAGCAAAGGATGGCGCTTATGTGCAACTTACTATAGGTGCAGGCAATGAAGCTGACTTGTATAATAATAATTACAGAGGTGAAGCTAAACTTGAACTGCACACCAACCCGCCCCTGTTTAGGGAAAACTTTAATGAAGGAGCATTTTATACCAAGAGTCTTACAGAGTTCACAAATAAAAAAAGGAAAGTGCAGGTAAAACTCAGTTTCAACAATGGAGAAATTCAATTATTTATAAATAATACAAGAGTTGCTGTTTCAGGGAAAGATATGAAACTGGCTTATGGTGGTATATGTAAGGATTGCAGAATACCGGCAGGGCTTTCATTTAATACAATCAGCTGGGAGAACTTCACCAGCAACTCAAAGGAAACAGGTGTATACATCAGTAATATTAAAGTTACTAAGGGCTGAACCATGAATTAAATTTCCTTCTTTTAAGGGATAACAAGAATTGCACCGTACCGGTATTTTTGAAACATAAGTATCACTGAAATGAAACAACTCATTATTCTGATCATCCTCTTCCAGAGTGCTGTTACAATAGCACAAAAGAAAGTAACCCCTGTAAATCAATCTGCCATTTCCGGCATGAGTTTACCGAATGGCAGTAAACAGGACAGTCGTTTCCTTACGGAAATAACTGCTAAAACATTACTTGAAATGGAAACAAAAAAAGCAGGCACAACTGTTTCAAAAGTAGAAGTATTGACATTACCTGCTGAATCAGGCTTCTCATCAGATTCTTTGGTAGCACAGCTAAGTAATCTTGGCTATGCTATTCAACCATTAGAAACTGACAACAAATATGCATGGTTACAAAAAGATAGTCGAAACCTCGTGTTGTATTTTGAAAAGAAGAAAACATCCATTGAATTATACTTTGGCGAATTAGGAGCTGCTCCTACGACATTTCAAAATACAATTCCTCAGCAGCAACAGCAAACAATGCCTGAACAACAAACAACGACACAACAAATAAACACACAGCAACAAATAACAACTGAGCAACAGACAACTACCCAACAAACAACACCTGAACAACAACAAACAACGACAACTCAACAAACAACTTCTGTAAACACCGGTTATGCATTTAATACTACCAATTTTGATGATGGATGGACCAGTACCATACAGGAAGATTGGGTAGAAGTTGTAAAAGGAAACATCAAAGTACTTTTGCATTTCCCAAAAGAAGGCACAATTTTCCCTGCTGATCCTGATAAACTTACTACTGCAGCCTGGAATATATTGGTAGCACCACGTTACTCTCAATTAGTCAATTACAAAACAGCTTATGTAGAAACAAACAACCGTCCCTATTTCGGCATGGGTACTGTTACCGAAAATAATTCAGGCAATTCTGTTTTTGTTGTTCTGTTTCGCAGAAGTGCGGGATGGATGGAAGTCATTACACCGGATGTATTAACGTTTACCCAGGAGTTTGGCTTTAACCCTGAAACTATTCGTTGGGCAAAAGTTACCGATTATTCCGGCGGATATGTAGTTGATAACAGTCAGGGTGTTGTAATAAAAGCAGATGAGCCTGAACTGTACAATAAACTAGATAATATGACAGGCAGGAATAAGTTTGCTGTAGCTGCCACAGACCTTAATAATACTGGCAGATGGGATGCCAATTTTTCAAGCAATACATTTTACTACAACTATTACAGCGGCAATTTTGCCGGCATGAGCACCTTTTCAGCATCACAATGGTATGAATTCAGCAGCGGTAACAAATATCATTGGGAAGCGGTTATGACTAATTCAGGCGGAGGAGTTATCAATGCCGCACAATCAAAAAGCGACGGTATTTTTAAATCACTTAATAACTGGCAGATGTCTTTTTCAAATATTGGAGGCCAGGATAAAACTTTTGATGTTTATTTCTCAGCCATTAAAGGCGGAAGAGTTTTGTGGATGAACGATGCCAACCACCCCGGGAGCGGAATTTTCACGGGGTTAGCAAAAAGAAAATAATAACCTGTAAAAAAGCAGAATTACAAACAATTATTAATCAAATATCAAATCATGCAAACAGAAAATGTAAATACAAATAAAACTGCACTGGACGGGAAATCGATTGCCATCATCAGTTACCTCACTATTATCGGCTGGATCATTGCTTTTGTAATGCATGGTAACAACAAAACGCAGCTGGGCGCTTTTCACCTAAGGCAATCTCTATTTTTAATGCTTACAGGTTTTGGAGTAAGTATTTTACAATGGGTGCTGATTTTAATTCCGATCATCGGCTGGATCATTTCCATTCTGCTCTATTTTGTATTGCTGGGTTTGTTTGTACTCTGGATCATAGGTTTGATTGCGGCTATCAATGGCGAAGAAAAAGAAGTTCCTGTTCTGTGAAGTAAAGCACAACAACTATTAAAAGCAATTCAATAGTTGCATAAACTCTGTAGAGCTGCCGAATAAAGGCGACAGCTTTTGGTTAATAAGGAGCGGTGATTCTTCACCGCTTTTTCTTTTTATAAGCTCCATTAAAACTCATTAACTTCGGCTCCTCATTCATCATTCATTTCGCATTATATGATCACAGTCCTTCATCCCTGGCATGGCGCCCATTATGGCCCTAAAGCCCCAGAACGTGTAAACGCACTCATTGAAATTTCACAAGGCAGTCGCAGTAAATATGAAATTGATAAAGACACTGGTTTGCTCCGTCTCGACCGGGTAATATTCTCTTCGTTTATCTACCCCGTCAACTACGGATTTATTCCTCAAACACTCGGACAGGATGGCGATCCGCTTGATATTCTGGTGATCTGTTCACAATCTATTCAACCCCTGTGCCTTGTTGAAGCAACGGTGATCGGTAATATGCAAATGATCGACCAGGGCGAACGTGATGATAAAATTATTGCAGTTGCCAGTAACGATCCTACTGTTAAACACATTAAGGATATTGATGAATTGCCTGAACATTTCTTTCACGAGCTGAAACACTATTTTGAAGAGTATAAAGTACTTGAGAATAAAGTGGTGGAGATCGATAATTTTCAGAATAAAGCTGAAGCCTTTCAGATCATAGAAGAGGCAATCGGATTTTACAAAGACAAATACCGTGACAAACTTTAATACATGCAAACAAAAAAAATGGATACAACAATTATTATCGCCGTACTCATTATTGGGTTGGCAGCCGGTATACTGGGTGGCATGGTAGGCGTTGGTGGAGGTTTGATTGTCGTGCCTGCATTGGTATTCTTTCTTGGTTTTAGTCAACACACTGCGCAAGGCACATCGCTGGGTTTATTGGTATTACCTGTAGCTTTATTAGGTATGATCAACTATTACAAAGCGGGCCATGTTGATTTTAAAGTAGTGGGATTACTGGCGCTTGGTTTTGTAGTGGGCAGTTACTTCGGAAGCAAATGGAGTTTGAGTTTGCCTCAGGAAACTGTGAAAAAAGTATTTGCTATTCTCTTATTTTATACTGCGTTTAAAATGATTGGTTGGGAGAAAGCAGTTGTGAATTGGATAAAGAGTTTTTAATTCAAAAAGTTCTGAGTTCGGAGTTGGGCGTTCGCTCTTCTTTACTGGATTTTGTTTTTTGGCTTTTGGGTTTTTCTTGTGCTTTGACCTTTTTGAGTCTTGTGCCTTAAACCCGTTTGATCATCCTCAACCGATGCGTTCGTTCACCCGTTTCGCTGTGAAGAATTCCTGCACCATCAATATTATCGATACGTACTTTACCTGCGGCATGTACAATTTCATGATCGTTCAACAATAACCCAACATGAATGATCTTTCCTTCTTCATCATCAAAATAAGCAAGATCACCACAACGTGCTTCCTGCAAAAATCCAAGATCCTCTCCCACCATTGCCTGGTTGGCCGAGTTGCGTGGTAATTTCTTTCCAAAGAAACGCATGAGCCCTTGCACAAAACCACTACAGTCGATACCGAATACCGAACGTCCTCCCCAAAGATAAGCTGAGTTTAAATATAAAAATGCTACCTGCCTGATGCTTTCTTCATCAAACACATAAGCTCCTTCCATTACTAACTTACTACTGCTTTTGATTTTATGATCGCCCCAAATGGCTTCACCATTATGTAGCCCGGGAAGTGCGCTGCCAAATGGCACGTGCATGGGTACATCATTTACCAATATGATACCGCTCCATGTATTCACCAATGCTACCTGGTCTTGCAATGCAATAGCTTCATTTACTTCTGTAAGCTGGTTGCGTAAACAATAACCGGTGTAGCCATCATAAAGACATATCAGTTCAACCCACTCGCCATGAGAGGCCAATAATTCTACCGCTTCCCCAAATAATAATTGAGAGGTGATCTCAGACTCTTGTTGCGGCTCCTTACGGACAGGTGCAACCGGAACAATACAAAGGGCGTTATTCATGCAAAGAAATTGAGTACTATGAATATATGGAATTTTGTGTGCCCTTGCATCTCTTCAACAGAAATAACTAATTTGCCATCACAAACCTGTTTGTGAATACAACCTACTCCACCATACCCGACCAGGAATTACTCAACCGCTTTTACCACGATGGCGATAATAAATGGCTTGGCCAATTACTGCAACGTTATACGGTTTTGTTGTTTGGTGTATGCATGAAATATTTGAAAAACGAAGAAGAAGCGAAGGATGCCGTGCAACAGGTGTTTGAAAAATCCATTAAAGAATTGGGCAAATACAAAGTGGATTATTTCAAAAGCTGGATCTACATGGTGGCCAAGAATCATTGCCTGATGCAGCTGCGTGATAAAGGCAAACTGCCCAAAGAATTAAGTGAACAGATGATGGCTACACCTGCCGAGGATGTGAACCACACCGAGCATTTACAAAAAGACGAATTACTGGAGCGGCTAACCATTGCCGTAACTGAACTGATACCTGAACAACGCACCTGTATTGAACTGTTTTACCTGCAGAAAAAAAGCTATACGGATATTGCTTCCACTACCGGTTACAGCTTAATGCAGGTGAAAAGCTATATTCAGAATGGAAAACGTAACTTGAAAATGATTTTACTGAAACAACAGAATAATGGCCGATAACCTGCTTGACATATTGAACCAGCGTGACGATCTCACTGAACAGGAATTACTTAACTACCTGCAGGGAAATCTCACGCCCGAAGAACGAAATGCAGTTGAGCAACGTCTTTCTTCGTCTGATATGATGAGCGATGCAGAAGAAGGACTTCGACTGGCCGATGAAAAAAAGATGCAGCATGCCGTAGCCGATCTCAATAAACAACTCTCTCTACAATTACAACAGCAGCGCCGCAAACGGAAACACAGGCCTGTGCCCAATCAATCGTTGATTATTGTAACTACTTTTTTAATACTGGTATTGATCGTTCTGGGCTTTTTGGTGATTTATAAGATGAAGAATGGGTGAGAATTCTTGAAAAGAATTAATTTAGCACCAACCTCAACACCTTAACTAATGAAAAGAATCTTTGCTTCTCTATTTTCACTTATTGTAATAAACTGTCACGCACAAAAAGTTGAAGTACTTAAAAAAGCTGACGTTGGAAATCTAACTGAAGGGAAAGTCTTTGCTTTTATTCAGCCATCAACCGATACGAGTACAATGCAGTTCGTTGCGACATTTGCTGCAAAGGTAAGAGGCAAAAAAGCGGCGATTGAGTTACTCTACTATGAGATTCGAAAAAAAGCAACTAAGCTTGGTGCGAATTGTTACAAAATAAATTCTTTTACCAGAAACACATCAAAAAATGAATGCGAGCTGATACTTGACAGCTATGCTGCATCCGATACCTTGATAGATATAAATACAGCTAACCATGAAAAAAATGTAGTCTTTGTTTTTGGGCGGGAGAATGAGGATGACAAACCTGTAACTTTAAACGTGAACGGTGAAACAAAAGAAATTAAAGCCGGACATTACCTTAGGTTAGAATTAATAGAAGGAAAAGAGTTGAAGCTGAATAAAGGTGGAGCGGTTGGAGGGTCAACAGCCTGGCTTAATTGGGAAAAAGATAAATTACCACAATTTTATACCTTAACGGGCTTTGGTTTAAGTAGCATTACTCAACAACCTGCTAACGGTATTACATTTAACACCGGGCGAATAAATCGCATTAATAATATGAGCGTCGGTTTCTTGTTAGTCAAATTACTAAAGGAAAATAATTAACCGCTGAAGTCTGTAACCGCATACAATTATATCTTCCCTGTTCTTATAAACTTTATCTTCATCAAACTATGAACAGCAATATCAACATTCTGCAAACAGATATTCTTTCCAACAACTGGTACACCTTAAAGAAAGTTACTTACGAGTACCGCAAAAAAGATGGCAGCATACAGGTGCAGCAACGTGAAGCGTATGACCGTGGTAATGGAGCTGCAATATTGTTATACAATTTGCCACAAAGAACTGTGATACTTACAGAACAATTCCGTTTGCCTACATACATCAACGGTAATGAAACAGGTATGCTCATTGAAGTATGTGCAGGTTTGTTAGACAAAGACAATCCTGAAGATTGCATACGCCGTGAAACAGAAGAAGAAACAGGTTACAAAGTAACAGAGATAAAAAAAGTATATGAAGCGTATATGTCGCCGGGATCAGTTACAGAAATCCTTTATCTATTTATTGCAGCCTATGAACCACAAATGAAAATTGCTGAAGGAGGAGGCGTTGAACACGAGCAGGAAAATATTGAAGTATTAGAACTACCGTTTGAAAAAGCCATGCAAATGATTGAAACAGGTGAAATAAAAGATGCCAAGACAATCATGTTGCTGCAGTACATGCAGTTGAAGAATATTTTATGACTCCTGAAAAGAACGAACCCAAAAAATTGAACTAATTTCAGCTATTACTCCACATTTAACTGCTAAAAAATGCTTCGCCTAACTCTATCTGTTGCTGTATTTACAGGCCTGCTTTCAAGTGCAACTTCCTGCGATCAATCAAGTTCAACAAAAACAGCAGAAGCAGAATTACCAAAACCATTAATTGAAAAAGTGCTCTCGGCCGAAGAACAAAAGGCATTAACACCTGAAACGGTATTGAAAAGTTTGAAGGATGGCAATTACCGTTATGCACATCAGGATCTTACAGCACGCAACCATTCTGCGATGGTTCGTGATGCTTCGCAAGGGCAATATCCAAAGGCAGTTATTCTTTCTTGTTTAGATAGCCGTGTGCCGGTAGAAGATGTGTTTGATAAAGGAATCGGCGATCTGTTTGTTGGCCGTGTGGCTGGTAATTTTGTAAATGAAGACCTGCTGGGCAGTATGGAATATGGTTGCAAAGTAGCTGGGGCCAAACTCATATTGGTATTGGGCCATGAATCCTGTGGTGCTATTAAAGCGGCCATTGAAAATGTACAGATGGGTAATATTACCTCGATGCTTTCAAAAATAAAACCGGCTGTGGAACGCTGTGCCGATTACGCAGGAAAGAAAACATCAAAAGATCCGCTTTTTGTTGAATACGTTGCCAAAAAAAATGTGTTGAATGCAATTGAAATGATAAAACAGCAAAGCCCACTATTAAAAGAGATGGCTGATAAAGGCGAAATAAAAATTGTCGGCGCCTATTACAATTTACATACAGGAGAAGTCGTATTTCTCTAAAATAAAAAGCATTTATACTTTCTCATCAGAAAATATAAATGCTTAAAAACAGTTTCTGCTAATTAACGAATTTGCCCACGTACTATTCCACCAGGGAAAAAGTTTGAATGTGCATTCACATAGCATGCCCCTTCTGTAAGTAATGTGAATTGAGCATCCGTAAGCTGTATGGTTCTATTAACTCCAAACTGCGATGCATTATCAGCTAAACCAATACGAACCGGACCGTTTACACCTGCTGCCCCCATGTGTATATGTGCAAAGCGCAGGGCATCACCTTCAGCAAGTTTCTGGATGATAATTTTGGAGTAAAGTTTCTTGCTTTTCGACACCCGTAAAATGGCAATGCCTTTTGTTTCTGTATTTGCCGCAGGCACTTCCTGGCTTCCTTCCAGTTGTACTACCTGAGTAAACACGATTGCATCGTCGCTGATCTGTTCTAATGAAGATGTCTGACGTTCGGACTGTTCAGAAAGAAACTGATTTGACTTTTCTGACATTTCATCAGAATACTTTGAGCAAGATGCCAATACAATCGTAGTGCACAGCATCAGGGCCATTAGTTGAAAATGCTTTCTCATAAAAAATGTTTGTTTCGTCTACTAACGATAAAATCTTAACCACGGTTGTGTTTCTACGAAATAAAAATGAGAAATTATTTCAAAAATAAATTATCTGCAAAACTGTTTAATCCATTCACGTTGTTGAGGAAATAGCTTCAACAATTCAATCTCTTTCGCCATTTCAAAATCGGCAAAATCAAAACCCGGAGCAACGGTGCATCCAACCAATGAAAAACTGTTTTCTCTTGCAGGTTTCGAAGCAAACCAACAACCCGCTTTTACTGTTTGCTGAAAACGATAACCACTTGCAAGGTCATTCCCAAGCAATAGCACTTCTCCTCTTCCATCGGGATGAATGACATAAATATGCAAGCCACCACCAGCATAAAAATGCCAAAGCTCATCGCTCTTAATGCGATGAAATGCTGAATAATCTTTTCCTTCCAATAAAAAATAAATAGCTGTGGAGATCAAACGATCACCATCAAACCTTGTTGGCAAACTTGCAACTGCAATTTGTTCATCGCTGGCATAAGTGCGACTGTAATAACCGCCTTCCGGATGCGGTTCAAGTTGCAACATATTGATCAATTCGTTAGCGTTAAAGCTTAAACCTATATCCATTGAAATTCGTTTGTGAGATAGTTAAACAAAGCTCGTCGGTTGCCTGTATGGTGAAGCAAGATCCAATCCATTTGATGAATGCCTGTCTCCACTACACAGAAATTTTTGCGGGCAATCGCTGTCAATTCAGGTTCCACTTCCGTTTGATTGAGGTTAATCAATTCTGGTGCAGGAAGAACTGTACCTGACGCTGATGAAGTTGTATAAGTTAACCTGCTGGCCAGCCTCGCCTGATCCCATGCTTCATTCGCCACTGCATCACTTGTATGAACAAAAGCTGTAGCAGCAAAGCGAAGCTGCATTCGAATATCCTTATCATAGAACAACCAACTCATCTGCGGTTGCAATTGCAATTGTTGCACTTTAGGCGAGCGTATATCAGTATGAAAAAATAATTTCTTTTGCCCGGCATCTGCATGACGCATGACAACTGTGCGTACTTCCGGTTGTTGCTCATGAACGGTAGCTACTACACCTGTATGAAATGGAGCCTTGAAGGACCTTACCGATTCCAATAACAGTTTCCATAAGCTGGCTTCAATTACATGCAGATCGTGTTCTAAAAAATGATCGCCCATAAAACAAAGAAAGAAAAAAGGCTGCAATCTCTTGCAGCCTGTGGAAGGTTAAATACCTGGATTTTTTTTAGCCGGCTCATCATCGCCATCAAACTTATCTTTTACTTTATCCCAAAGACCGGATGCTTTTTCTTTCAGATCATCAACCACATCTTCGGCCTTTTCCTTAAACTCTTCAAATTTGTCTTCTGCCTTGTCCTTTAATTCTTCGAGTTTCTCTTCAGCCTGCTCTGCAAAAACCGTTGCTTTTGCTTTCAGATCCTGCAAAGTATCCTCTGCCTTATCCTTCCAGCCCTGCTTTTCTGCGGCTGTTGCCTGGGTGCTTTTGATCTCTTCCATCATTGTAAGTTTTAAATTAAAAAAAGCTGTTGTACAAGTTACAAATAAAAACGGCGATTAAAATGAAGTTTCAATAACGAAAGAGCTCATGGCAAAAAACTTCATCACATCCATCCTCTTCTTATCTTGCAGCCCATGTTCCTGCGGTCAGTCAGTATTACACAGTTCAAAAATTATACCCATCAGCGTTTTGCGTTTGATGAAATGATCGTGGCTGTAACCGGAGCAAACGGGATCGGCAAAACAAATCTCCTCGATGCTATTCATTATCTCTGTTTTACGAAAAGCTACTTCTCCGGTAATGATGGCGCAAACGTGCAGCATGGCCTGCAAGGTTTCAGGATCGAAGGGCAGATGAAGGAAGGAACAGACGAAACGGTCATCAATATTGTGTTGCGTGAAACCGGGAAAAAGGAGATCACTTGCAATGCAGTACCCTACGAAAAGTTTTCTCAGCATATCGGCAAATATCCCTGTGTGGTAATTGCGCCCGATGATGTGGAGCTGATCATTGGCGGTAGTGAAGAACGGCGTTTGTTTTTAGATTCAATGCTTTCGCAGTTAGATGCAACCTATTTGCAGCAGCTGATCGTTTATAATAAAATCATTCAGCAGCGAAATAGCTTTTTAAAGAACTGTGCACAAACGCAAACAAGAAATGATGCGTTGCTTGAAGTGCTGGATGAACAATTACTCAATGCCGGAAATTATATTCACACTACACGGAAAAACTTTTTACCGGGCTTTAATGAGCAGGTGTTACAGTTTTATCAAACCATTGCAGGTAAAGCAGAGCCCGTAAAAGTGAGTTATGAAAGTAAACTGCTAGAACAATCATTTGAAAGTTTGTTGCAGCAATCGAGAGAAAAAGATCACCTGTTGCAACGAAGCACCACCGGTATTCATAAAGACGATCTGCTGTTTTCATTGAATGATGAAGGGTTTAAACAAACAGCATCACAAGGACAACGGAAAAGTTTACTCTTCAGTTTAAAGCTTGCAGAAGCTGAAGTATTAAAACAACAGAAAGGTTTTGCTCCAATCCTTTTGTTAGATGATGTATTTGAAAAACTAGATGCAGTGCGCATGCACAATTTATTAGACTATGTATGCACAAAATTTGGCGGGCAGGTATTTCTAACGGACCCTCACCCCGATCGGATTGTCAGTGCGTTTGAAGCACTGGGTAAGAAGGTGCAGCTGATTGAATTGACATAATCATTAGGCAATTGACAATGCGCAATTTGCAAATCATAACTTCAGACTTACCATTTTACTATTTCTTATTGCCTATTGAATATTGCTTATTGCGCATTGCCAATTCCATTAACTATCTTCGCAACATGGCTGAAATGAGCATACAGGAAGCAATGGAACAGTTTCTCAAGCAAAGCAAACTCAAACAACGGGTGCGTGCTCTGGAAATTAAAGATGTTTGGGCTGAACTAATGGGCAACACCATTGCTAAATACACGGATGATATTAAACTCATTAATCAGCAGCTTATCATCACTACAACAGTAGCTCCCCTTAAACAGGAATTATTATATCAGAAAGAAAAAATCCGCAACCGCATTAACGAACTGTTTAATGAACATGCGGTGAAAGAAGTGATTATTAAGTGAGGTAATGCCCAATCGGCCCACACCTCAGCGTATTGAAACCAATCCTGAAAACTCTCATTCTTTTTGCTGACTCCCATCATGTTTTATTTGGCTGCATTCAGGAAACTTTGGCATGTTAACATGCTTCAGAAACACATAAAAACTGAATACCATGAGTTATACAGCAGTCCCACATCTTGTTGCCGAACACCAGGATTGGTTAAAGGCAATTGACTTTTACGATAATGAACTTGATATTCTCGAAAACCGCCTGGCAGAAGTTGCACAAAAGAACACGGGGCTTGATGCGATGAAAGGTGTTGAGCATTTTCAAAATCAATTTATCATCCAGCGAAATACCATCGATGAACTACGTCACAATATTAATGAGCACGCTCACAAAGCTATGCTCGATATAAAGGAACATGTAGGCCGTGTTGAATCTCAACAGGTGGCAGAACACACAAAAATTAAAGAAGAATTTGAAAGCTTTGAAAAAGTAATAAATGAATTGAGAGATGAGTTTAAACTCTATCTCGTAAAATGGATGTGAGTCCATCTTAAAAATACTGGCTGTGCAAATTCGGTCAGCTGTTAATCGTTGAAAGAGCCGCCTTTCCAGGTAGCTCTTGTTTTTTTATGAAACATTTAAAATCTTCCTTCATCCACATCCTTAATAAAATCGATCACCCCAGTCATGAACACCTGCTGATCGTCCCACATGGCCAAATGACTTCCGTTAGGACAGTATAGATAGCGACCTTTCTGCACCAGTTTACTTTGTTCTTCCATTGCAGCGGGATCCATAGTATCATGCTTTGCACCGATCATGAGCGTGGGTACTTTTATTTCTTTTAATCTTGCTTTAATATCCCAGTTTGCCAAGCGGCCGCCTACGCCAAACTCACTAGGCCCCTGCATCATCGTGTAAATTTCACCGTTCACATGTTTCATGGTACGGTTAAATCCATCCGGCCATTCTTCTAATCTGCACAAATGTTGTTTGTAAAAATTCGGCAGTAACAATTCCATGTAACGTGGATTGGAAAAATCTTTTTTTGCTTCAATGGCTCTTATCTCTGCAAGTACAGAAGAATCCATTTGTTTTGCCAATACTTCCTGCGCATACTTTCCATATTCCGGAGCGCTGGCCATCATATTTGCCACCAGCAATCCCTTTAAATGTTGTTGATACCTGAGTGCATATTCCATAGCAAGGATGCCGCCCCAAGAATTGCCAAGCACATAAAAGTTACTGCTGTCTGCTCCAATCGACTGACGCACTTGCTCAACTTCTTCAACAAATCGTTCAGTTGTCCAGAGGCTGCTGTCTTTAGGTTGATCACTATAATATGAACCCAGTTGATCGTATTCATAAAACTCAAATCCTTCCTTTGGAAAAAAACTTTCAAAACATTCCATGTATTCATGCGTCATTGCCGGACCACCATGCAGTAATAATATTTTGATGCGTGGATTGTTACCAAATCGCTTGGTCCATACTTTGAATTCACCAACAGGTGTTTTAATGGGGATCATTTTTATGCCTGCGGATTGTATGCCGGTATCGCCGTAACTGAAATAATCAGCAACCGTTGGAGCAGTTGATTTTTCCTGGCAGGAAAATAATACGAGAATAAAAGAAGCAAGAATAATTGAACGCATATGGCTGATTTTTTAATAACGATAAAGACATTTATCAAACGTTGGATTTCCTTTTAACCAAATCAGGGTTTTCAACCGCAGAGAGGTTTCGTACTTTGTACATCTTACATCGTACTTCCTTAACTCACTCTTACTCTCGGATCAACCATACCATACAACAGATCAGCAAGAACGTTGATCAAAACAAAAATAAAAGCGCTCAGCAGTACACTTCCCATTACAACTGGGTAATCAAGTTTTTCTAACGCATCTACTGTTACTTTACCAATACCCTTCCACCCGAAAATATATTCAACAAAGAAAGCGCCTGCCAACAGTTCGGCAAACCAACCTGTAACAGCAGTAATAACAGGATTCAATGCGTTGCGTAAAGCATGCTTCCAGATCACAGTTCGTCGACTCAAGCCCTTTGCATAAGCTGTGCGTACATAATCCTGGTTTAACACATCAAGCATGGAGCTTCGTGTAAGTTGTGTAATAATGGCCAGTGGGCGGATACCCAACGTTAATGCAGGTAAGATTAAATTTTGTAGTGTATAGTAATGCTCCCCTGTTTGCACATCAATATCAAACCAACTACCGGTCATGTTCAGGCCGGAATACTTGCTAAACACAAAGCCAAAGAAATAAGCGATCAGAATACCCATGAAGAATGATGGTGCAGAGATACCGATGATACTGCTGAACACAGCCGATGTATCCATCCAGGTGTCTTTTTTTACAGCAGCGATCACGCCAAGAAAAACACCTACCACCGTTGCCAATAACATTGCTGCTAATGCCAGCATGATGGTGCCGGGCAAAGCTTCCATTAATATCTCACCAACTTGTTTTTTTGTTTGATAACTTCTCCGGAGGTAGGGCCACTTAGCTGCAAACTTCTTTTCTCCGCCTATGAACAAACCTTTCAATTGCTTCTTTTCAATCTCTTCTTTGCTATGGATAGCAATCGGCGACACATCATTTACATACAAAACAAACTGTTTCCATTTGGGTTGATCGAGATATAATTCTTTTTTGATGTTGGCAATGGTTGCACTGTCGCCGGTTTGCCCCATTACCAACCGTGCAGGATCACCAAAGCCTTGGAACATCCAGAACACAACAGTAACCACGCCCATCAATACGAGCAAGCCATAAAAAAGTTTTCGAAGAAAATAAGTTCCCAAATTGTACAGGGTTTATTTTACTTGATCAAAATTTGCAGCACTCCATTTCCCTTCCACAACGGGTCCGTTCATTTTATACAAGGTAGGCACTGCACGTGCAGCTGTTTTAATAGCTGTAACATCGCAAGTGATCAACTGCATCTGGCTTAGTATAATATCTGATGCAAGAAAATCTTTTGCAATATCAGGTACACTTGTAACAATGATGAGTTTTTGATTTTTACCAAGCTTACTCATTTGTTTCACCCACGCATCTTTTGTACTAAGCTTATTGAAGTTTTGGAGAAATAATAAATAATAAGTTCCCTTCTGTTCCAGTATTTCTGAAGAGATGTCTGCACCATCAGGCGTTTTGAGATCAAAGTCTTTGATTTTTGGTTCGTTGTTCTTTCCTTTCTCAACCAATGTTTGCTTTCGGTCAACGAATTTCCAGGTACTATCAGGCAGGTTTTTCATGGAAAACGATTGCTGTTTCCCATCCTTCTCATACACAAATTCATATTCGTATTTATCAGGCACTGCGTCCGCAGGCAACTTCCTCAAATCAATAATATTGTTTCCTTTTTTGAACGGCAGACAATCAACCACCGGCAAATATTTTAACGTGTACCACTGAAATAAAAATGAAAGCAAGGCTGCATCAAAAATGAGGAATGCATTGACCAACTCTTTCCTAAACAATGATTTTATTAGATGACGGTATTTGAAAATGAAACCGATCAACACAAGCAACAGGATATCTTTTAAGAATGACTGCTGTGGGGTTAGCGGCAAACAATCGCCAAAGCAACCACAGGATGCAAACTTAGCTGTGCCATCTGCATTTTTGGCGAGCCATGCATAACCTGTAAGGAATGTAAAAAAGATGATGAGTAACAATAACAGCCAGCTAAATAGTTTCATTCTCCAGCCAATGATCACCGCCACACCTGCAATTATCTCGAAGGCATTCATCAAAACCGACAGTGTCAGGGTATAATCATGAAAACCCTGCACACCCCAGGCTTCAAAAAATTCCTGCATCTTATAGCTTAATCCCAACGGATCATTTGCTTTAACTAAGCCGGAGAAAATAAAAAGAATACCAACGAACCAACGGGAAAGTGTAAGCGATTTATTCATGTTGTGAATTGTGAATGGTCAATGGTGAATAGCAAAAGTCAATAGGCAATAGTTAATTGGCAATACCAATCGTCAATCTAAAATCCCCAATCATAAACCCTGCATCAGAAATCAAACATCATCCTTTGTGTGCTCCCTCTTCAATCAGGATCAAACCAAATATTGCATAGTTGATAATGTCATAATAGTTGGCATCGATCCCTTCACTCACTAAAGTCTTGCCATCGTTTTGCAATATCTGGCGGATGCGTTGCAGCTTGGCCAGCATCAGGTCAACAAAACTTTCCTGGCTCATTTCACGCCATGCTTCACCATAATCATGATTCTTATCGAGCATCAGCAATTGCGCTTTTGTAATTTTATCGTTGTACAACTCCATTACTTTTTCAACAGGTAACTCATCATTTTGACTCGGCGGCAGTTCCAGTTGAATTAAACCCATCACTGCATAGTTCAAGATACCTTTAAATTCAGAAGCAATGGTATCGCCGATCTTTTGTTCCTGTTTTTCCTGGATGGTGCGTATACGTTTTGCTTTGATGTAGATCTGATCAACAATAGAAATAGTACGATACACCCGCCATGAAGTGCCATAGTCACTCGTCTTTTTCTTAAAGATATCCCTGCATTGATTTACTGCCTGCGTATATTGCTCGATCGTATTCATGAACGGTTGAAAATTGTTTCGTTAATTCGTGCTGAACTTATTGCTTCAAAAGCAACCAAGTTCCCAAAAATACAATGTACACACTCAACTGCAAAGGAAGATTATTGGTGCTGGATAAACCGGTGGTGATGGGAATTCTCAACATTACACCCGATTCATTTTACAGCGGCAGCCGTATTGAGCAAACCGAAGTATTGAAGAAAGCAGAGCAAATGATCAATGAAGGTGCTACGATACTCGATATTGGCGGGCAAAGTACCCGGCCCGGCAGTGATCGTTTAACTGCTGATGAAGAATTGAAGCGTGTGTTACCTGCAATTGAAGCCATCAAAAAAGAATTCCCTTCCGTCTTTCTTTCGATTGATACCTATCATGCAAAAGTGGCGAGCGAAGCCGTTGCGGCAGGTATTGATATGGTGAACGACATTAGTGCAGGTGATATGGATGCAGCAATGCTTTCAACTGTTGCATCGTTAAACGTTCCATTTATTGCCATGCATATGCAGGGCACGCCCGATACAATGCAGCAAAACCCTGCTTATGAAAACATCACACGAGAAGTGGTTGATTACTTTATACAGAAAACAACTTCTTGCAAAGCAGCAGGCATTGTTGATCTTATTCTTGATCCCGGTTTTGGATTCGGCAAAACCATTACTCACAATTTCCAATTACTGAAAACCATGGAGGCTTTACAAATTTTTCATGTACCGATAATGGCAGGGCTCAGCCGCAAATCAACCATCTGGAAAACATTAAAGATTACTCCGGAAGAAGCATTGAACGGAACAACCGTGTTAAATACCATTGCACTTACAAAAGCTGCAAGCATTCTGCGTGTACATGATGTAAAAGAAGCAATGGAAACAATTAAGCTTTACGAAACTTACTGTCAAGCATAACTGCAAACAAACATTTAGTAAATAAAAAAAGGAAACAGTCAAACTGTTTCCTTTTTTCTTATTGATGAATTAATTTCTTATTGTTGTCCGCCTGGATTACCACCCGGAGCTGGCGGAGCCGCCGGCTTAGGAGTAGTAACATCGATCAACTCAATTTCAAATACCAGGCTTTCGTTTGCTTTAATTCTGGGAGGTGAACCTTGAGCACCATAAGCCAATGCAGAAGGGATATAAGCTTTTAACTTACCACCTTTGCCAATTTGTTTAATGGCATCTTCAAAACCTGCAATGCTGCCCGGAGGAACACTGCCCAATACAAATGTATATGGATCGAGGTGACCAAAAGTGGAATCAACATTTGAATCGAACTTAG
Organism: Lacibacter sp. H375; assembly: GCF_037892425.1. Classification (NCBI taxonomy): domain Bacteria; kingdom Pseudomonadati; phylum Bacteroidota; class Chitinophagia; order Chitinophagales; family Chitinophagaceae; genus Lacibacter; species Lacibacter aquaticus. The sequence continues at coordinate 3,218,526 of NZ_JBBKTT010000001.1, read as the reverse complement.
TACCATCAAAGCTCATACCTGTATATTTTACAGATACCTGCTGTCCGTCGGCTGCTTTTTCTGCTGCACCCGGGTTAGAGATCGTAACATATACACCCTTTGCAGTTTTTGTTGCGGTGATATTGTTTTTAGAAAGATGTTCAGAAATGATCTTATCGTCTTTCTTTATCTGCTCAATTGCACGGATTGAATCTCTTGTTCTTGCTCTTTCCATGATCGCAAGATTTGCTTTGTCAGCATCTTCTTTTGTATCCAATACATCAAGCACTTTAAACGTACTTACAATGAATGCGCCCTTCTTGATGAAAGGAGGTAATCCTTGGCCCTGGCTTTGTTTAATAATACTGTCAGTTGATTGACGAATGATTACGCTGTCGCCTTTTGCCATTTGCGCAAAGATGGCATAATAGTCAGGAGGTAATGTTGCAGAATCAAAAGGAACGATCTGGCTGCCAACATTAGCCGGATCGGAAAGCAACGTATCCTTATCACTACCCTTGTAACGGGTTTCACCAAACTGTAATTCGAAGAATTTACCAGCAGATACTTTTTTCCCTTTACTTCCGGGAACTATTTTATACAGCAAGCCGCCCTTTGTCTTTTTAAAGGAACCGCCACCGCAACTCGCCAGCACCGTTACTGCCAGCAGGGCTACAAAAATTGATTGAATTGTCTTCATTGTTTGTTTTTAAAACGTTTCTAACTGCGATTTATAATTATGAATCACTTCTTTAAAATGCTTGAGGGTCGTATCAAGGCTGTCGTCGGTTTCGCCGCCGGCCGCATTGAAATGCCCCCCACCGTTAAAATGAGTGCGGGCAAAAGTATTACAATCAAAGTCACCTTTGCTGCGGAAGCTCCATTTTCTTTTTTCGTCTCTGTCTATCACAATACAGGCCAATTTTATGCCTTGGATGCCAAGCGGGTAATTTACCAGCCCTTCTGTGTCGCCGGTTTTGATCTGGTAGCGGAGCAAATCCTGCTTTGTTACCCAAATAAGAGCCGTGTTTAATTGGTAATCAATCTCTAAACGATTACTCAGTACATGCCCTATGAAACGGAACCTGTTTTCGAGAAAATTATCATAAATATTCTCATGGATCGAAGTATGCTCCAGCCCTCTTCGTTTAAAATCGGCCACTATTTCAAATACAGAAGCACTGGCTGATGCAAAACGGAAGCTGCCTGTATCGCCAATTAATCCGGCGTAAAGGCACTGCATCATGTCCATGTTCAGCTTATCTGCATGACCACTTTTTACGATAAAATCGTACATCATCTCACAGGTTGAGCTCTTGGTTACATCACTCACCCCGTAAGCAAATACTTCGGTTTGTGGTTCACGATGATGGTCGATCAACACACGCTGGCCTTTCGCCTCACCCACCACTGTTGCCATCCGTTTCAAACGGTTCAACGCATTGAAATCGAGGCAAAAGATCCAATCTGCCTCATTTATTATTGTATTACTCTTATCAATAGTTATTTCGTAGTTCAAAACCTTTTCAGAACCCGGCATCCAGTCGAGGAAAGCCGCCCAATTGGTTGGAGAAATTACCTGCACCTGGTGACCGAGCTGAACCAGTAAATGGTATAAGCCCAGCGAAGAACCCATCGCATCCGGATCAGGTTTCTGATGAGTTGTAATAACCACCTTTGCAGGTGTGAGCAGTAAAGGGTATAATTCGTTGATTGCTTGCATAACGGCGGTTGCAAATGTAGGGGAATTGATTGATGGTTAAGGCAACTACAGGGATTGGGAATTAGTAATTGGGAATTAGGGGTTATACAACAGAAGTTCTGAGGTATTGAGTTGTAAGTTCTGAGTTTCAGCCAAGAGTTATGGGTAGATGGAATGGATAGTGCCTGAACTTGAATCGTGTGATTTGCTTTTTTGGTTTGGATTTTGGGTTTTGGTTTTTTCCTCTTGTTCCTTGTGCCTTGTGCCTTGTTTCTTATCCTTTGTTCCTTGCAGCTTGCTGCTGCTTCCCTATCTTTGCGCCGCAAAAAACAAGATAATCATGAGCAATCGTACGTTTACAATGATCAAGCCCGATGCAATGAAGAACGGTCATGCCGGTGCTATTTTAGACAAAATTATTAAAGCAGGTTTCCGCATCGTAGCGCTTAAGCAAACAAAACTCACTACAGAAACTGCAGGTGAATTTTATGCAATTCACAAAGAGCGTCCTTTCTACGGAGAGTTGGTTGAGTTTATGAGCAGTGGTGTTATCATCGCAGCTATCCTTGAAAAAGACAATGCTGTTTCTGTTTTCCGCACACTTATTGGCGCAACAGATCCTGCAAAAGCAGATGAAGGAACTATCAGAAAATTATATGCAACATCAGTTGGCGAAAATGCAGTGCATGGAAGTGATAGTGATGATAATGCAAAAATTGAAGGAAGCTTTTTCTTTAGTGGATTAGAGCAGTATTGATCGACAAATTTTTAAGCTAAGTATTCCCTCTTATTCAATAGAAATAAGAGGGAATTTTTTTGTGCTGATACTTAATTTAATAGCAATTGTGTTTTATCATTGTATATCCTAAAATCGTATCAACATGAAAGGCATCATTGTACTACTACTATTTTTTGGTCTTTCTTACAACTCCACTGCACAAAAAATCGCATCGTTTGGAAAAATTGATAAAGAAGAATTTGCATTACAAGAATGCAGTTATGATAAAGGTGCTCCTGCCGAATATCTTCTTGAGGTTGCTGAAGTACGTTACTACTTCACATCATCCGACTTTGTAAATGAAACACGCACCCGGATCCGTATAAAAATACTCAACGAAAAAGGACTGGATTTAGCCAATGTGCGCATCCCATTTTATAAAGTTGGTAACAGACATCGCATTGGTGACATTGAGGGCTACACTTATAACCTTAACTCCGCAGGTGAGGTTGAAGCAACAAAAATGGAAAAGAAATCGGTAATGGAACAAAAGCTTGATGAGGATTTCGACATGAAGGTGTTTACACTCCCTAATGTTAAAGTGGGAAGTGTAATCGAATACCGTTATGATCACAGCAAGCGTAATTCTCTTGAAATTGAAGATTGGGTTTTTCAAAGAACTCTGCCAGTGCGATATAGTGAATACAACGTGGAAATACCCAACAACCTCGAATTCACCTACATGATCAGGCGCACACTTCCTGTAAAAGAGACAACAGAAGGTATCAGACAGGCAAAGCGTTTTATTATGACTAATATTCCGGGGCTTGACAGGGAGCCATTTATGAGCACAAGCAAGGATTACCTGCAACGCCTAGACTTTCAATTAAGATCCATCAACGGCCAACCACGCATGACCACCTGGCCTTTGCTTACCGATTTATTACTCGATAATGAAAATTTCGGCATGCAAATAAAAAAGAACATATACAAACACACAGAACTTCCGGCAAGTTTAAAAAATATCAGTAGCCCTTACGAAAAATTAACAACCATACTCAATTTTGTAAAAAAGGAAGTAACATGGAACGGCAAATCATACTTTGTAACAGATGAAGGAATTAAAAATGCATTGGAAAAACACAGCGGCAACAGTGCCGATATGAATCTGTTGCTTATAAGCCTGCTGCGAGATGCAGGACTAAAAGCTTATCCATTATTAGTAAGCACAAGAAATAATGGAAAGGTAAATGTTACGTACCCGTTTCTCTACCAGTTTAACGATGTTTACGTGTATACCGAAATTAATGAAACCCCATATATTATTGATGCAACCAATTACAGTAATCCGCCATTTCTTGTTCCATGGGATGTGCAATTTACCGAAGGATTCCTGGTAGATAAGGAAGTAGGAAAATTTGTTTCGTTAGGTGACATACAACATCGCTTCCGTTTGGTCGCATCTATACTTGGTGAAATTACACCCGAGGGCAAGGTACAAGGTACTGCAAATGTGGTTGCTTACGATTATGCAAAAACAGAACGCTTGCGTTCATTACGAAAGGGTGAAAAAAATTATATTGATGAATATTTCTCATCAGCACATCCAGAATTTCAGTTCGACTCACTGACCTATAAAAATGAAAAGAACGACAGCCTGCCCTTAGAAAATCTGGTACAGTTTCACGGCAGTCTTTCGACAAGTGGCGATTATCTTTTTTACTCGCCCAACTTCTTAATGGAACTCGAAAAAAATGAGTTTATATCGGACAAACGATTTACCGATGTAGAGTTTGGATATGTCCAGTATTACAATATGTTTACAACACTGCGATTCCCTGCAGGTTTCGACTTGGAAGAGCTACCAAAGAACATACGTATGATTATGCCTGATACAAGCATTTCTCTGCAACGCTTTGTTGCAAAAAATGATAACAGCATTTCAATGCGTTATACACTTGAAATAAAACGCCCAACTTATTATGCAGATGAATATCCCGATTTTAAAGCTTTTTATACTAAGCTGTTTGAAATGCTGAATGAGCAGATTGTATTCAAAAGAAAAACAAACGCCAAGCCATGAGAAAACTCTGTTTACTTGTAGCCTTAATATTGCTATGTGCAAAAGGCTGGTCACAATCGATCTTGAATTACTCGTCATTAACTATCCCCGACAGTTTAAAAAAAGACGCAGATGCGGTATACCACCTTGAAGAAACTGTTATAGAAATAGAATCACCTTCAAAAATGACTATTCGTTCGCACAACATTATTACTGCACTCACCAAACAGGCATTACAGCATTCGAGGTTACGCATAGGTGTTGATAAGCTACGCAAACTCGAAGAAGCCAGTATAAAAGTTTATAATGATCTGGGGATTGAAATAGCCCGCTATAAAAAGAAAGATTTTAATCTAGAAGGTGCTTATGATGGTATTACACTTGCAACAGATGACAAAACTTATGAACTTAATTTTCCTGTTCCTGATCCACCTTACACTATTGAAACAGAATTTGAAATAAGCTGTAGTGCGTTACTTGATATAAACCCATTTTTTTTTGGCAGCACAACCGAATCATTTAAAAAAAGCAGGTATGTTGTAAAATCGACTGTTCCCGTTAAATTCAAAGCTTATAATTACACAGGAAGCCCTGCAATTATAACTGAAGGCAAAAAAACTGTTTATACTTGGGAATTGAGCAACCGTACAGTGCACGAAAGAGAAAGGGCTACGTATGGCCCCTGGGTTACATTACCATGGATTGACGTATCACCTGCTCAGTTTAGTTATGATGGTTATGCCGGCTCACTTGAAAGCTGGAAAGAATTTGGCAAGTGGGCCTACCCTTTTTATGAAGAAGAAAACCCTTTTAAACCAGAGCGTATTGATTTTTTTAAGTCTTTAATTAAAGATGCAAATAACGATGAAGATAAGATTGCAATTCTTTACCGATACCTGCAAAGCGATTTCAGGTACGTAAGCATACAATTTGGAATTGGAGGTTATAAGCCTTTTCCCGTTTCATTTGCCGAGCAAAAAAAATATGGTGACTGTAAAGGGCTTACACATTATATGAAAAACATGCTGCAGGCTGTCGGCATAAAAGCTCATGCAGCGCTAATAAATGCGGGAGGAAATGAATATCCAGTAGATCCAATGTTTGCTTCAAACCTGTTTAACCATGTTATACTTTGTGTCCCACTAAAAAAAGACACAGTCTGGTTAGAATGTACAAGCAAGCAGACAATACCAGGTGTGCTGGGATCATTTACGGAGAACAGGCATGCATTATTATTAACAGAAAACGGTGGCATATTGGTTAAAACTCCCGTAAGCATAAGTAAAGAAAATAAATGGATAGCAAAAACTGATGCAGAGTTGTTTGATGACGGTGGTGCCGTGCTTACAAGCCACATTTTTGTATCAGGCGAGTTTTGGGAATATGTTAATGCTTATATCTCCGGACAAACAAAGGAAGATGCAAAAAAAGCATTGGTCAACGCCTTTGGCTATAAAGTACCTGACGACTTTGAGATTAAAATTCTTTCTGATTCTGCCGATGGTCATCTTGTTGAACTAAAACTTGCATATACCCAGTATTATGATTTCAAAGCGGGCAGCAAACATTTCTATCCGCTCCGTCAATACAAACTGAACGATGAAACAATAAAACCTGCAGAAACAAGAAAGCATGAGTTCCTGTTTGATTACCCTTACATTAAAACCGACCTCATCACCTATAAACTTCCGGAAGGCTTTTTAACTGAAACAGTGCCTCCGGTAAAAGAGATCAGTAACGACTATCTGAAATACCAGAACAGCATTCAGCTGAATGACAGCAAAACTAAACTCAGCATTGCAACAGAATTACAACTGCACAAACACATTGTGCCACCCGATAAGTTCAATGAAGTGGCCAATAGTTTTGAAGCCATCAAGAAAGATGAAGGTCAAAAGATCGTTCTGAAAAAAGGATAAAAAGAAAGCCCCGATTAACGGGGCTTGTCTTTTATGCAGTTGGTAAAGGTTCCTATACTATTTTATCAATTAAGACTGGTGTAAATGCCAATTATAAGTGCTAGTGAAAAGCATACAATAAAAAGCACAAACGGAACATCTTTACGTGTGTAAATCGGGATTGTTTTTTCAAAGCGTTTCATAGAAAATGGTTTTTAATAGTTAAAAGAGGTGTTACAAGATAACGCTTTTTTGCTGAAATGATTGTATTTACTGGGGTTTTCATTGGTTGCACTACAAAGTCACGTAAAAATACGATGATTTATAAAGTCTTTTTCAGCAGCCAATCTGTTTGCAGATCTGTTCCCAACAGGAACTGATGTTCACCAAATCGCTCAAAACCCCAGCGCTGGTAGAACGAAATAGCCCGTTCATTTTTTTCCCATACCCCCAGCCAGATGGATTTCATCTTCAGCTCAATTGCTTTGTTAATGCACTCCTGCATCAACGCTTTGCCCACTCCTTTGCCTATCGCTTTATCCAGGGCATAGATCCTTGCAATTTCAATGGCCTGTTCATGCGCAAGGCTATTTTTTAAACGCAGCCGTGCATAACCAACCGGCTCTTCATCAATATAAGCAAGCATGAAAATTCCTTCGCTCAATTCCACTTCGTTCATCAGCTCTTCTTTTGTAAACTGTTCGTTCATGAAAATATCCATATCCTCTTTTGTATTGTCTTTGGCAAAGGCTTCATAAAAAGAAGTACGGCTCATCTCGGCAATTAATTCTGCATCAGCAGGCGTTGCATATCTTATTGTGATTAAACTCATGGCTTTTTGTTGAGAAGTTAAATTACTTGAATACATTTCAATCAACAACAAAAAATTATCTTTAGCCAAAGACTTATCTATTAACATGGACAGAAATTATTGGGAACGTATTGCACCTAACTACAGTGAAGAAATTTTTGATGTATTAAAGAACGACACCAGCGGAAAGATCGTTGGTGCCATTGAAGAAGTGGCATCAAAAGAGAAGACGGTTACAGATATTGGTTGCGCCATCGGCAAATGGATCCCTTTACTCGCCACAGCATTCAAGTATGTAGTGGCAACAGATATCTCCGCCATCAATCTCGACATTGCGAAAGAAAAATGTAAAGACTACCCCAACGTGGAGTACCAACGCATGGATATGAGTGCTTATGCCATAACTGTTACTCCATGCGATGTGGCTGTGTGCATTAACGCCATCCTCACCGATAATTTAAAAAAGCGTATCAATTTTTTTCAATCGCTCAATATTTGTTTGAACCAGGGCGGCACATTGATCCTTGTTGTACCCTCGCTAGAATCAAAACTCTACACCAATATCATTGCTAACCGCTGGAATGTGGATGATGATCATAAAGAAAAAATTGAATCAGTAGAGAAAGCTTATGCGCTGGCAAAGAATATTAAACAAGGTGTAACAGATATTGATAATGTACCTACCAAGCATTACCTGAAAGAAGAACTGGAACTACTGCTGAAACTTGATGGCTTCACTGTTGACAGGGTTGAAAAGATCGATTACACCTGGAAAACAGAATTCAACAATCCACCCAAATGGCTGGCAGAGCCACATCCTTGGGATTGGTTGTGTGTTGCACGAAAAGATTAAAACTAAATCTTATATCTTCCCTTGCCCCTTACCGTTAGTGAACATTTATCTCTACGAAATAATGCAAATCTTTCTTCTTTGATTTTGCGGGGAATTGCTATAACTTAATAATTCTTCCCATCCCTATCTCAACACGACCCTCTCTTTATTCACATTCTAAAACAACAACAATGAGAAAGATTTTCCTTCTCTGCCTGCTTGTTCCTATGATTGGAATAAGCCAGAACAATGTAGTGAGCACATTCAGAGCATTTCCCAAAACAGACAAATTACTGGAGTTTGAAAAAGCATTAGCGTCGCATGCGCAGAAGTACCACACGGGCGACTGGAAGTGGCGGGTATTTTATATTGAAACCGGTCCTGATGCTGGCGGCTATCATATAACGGAAGGGCCGCTTAGCTGGGAGCAGTTTGATAAGCGTGGTGACCTGAGTGCAGAACACACACTTGACTGGGCTAAAAATGTTTCGCCAAATACAAGCGAACGTGGCAGCACCGGCTACTCCGTTTATAATACCGAACTAAGTAACGTGGCCATTACTGACTACAGCGACAAGATCATCATTACACACATGTTCATTAAACCGGGCATGATCAGGGAAGCAAGTGACCTTGTACGAAAATTAAAAAAAGTATGGGTTGCCAGTAACGAAAACGTGGCCGTTTATAATGTAAGTTTTTCAGGTCCGCCACAAATTGTAACCGTTAATCGCCTGAAAAATGGATTGAAAGAATTAAGCCCAAATTTCCGTAAGCCAATTCCTGAACGTTTTGATGAAGTACATGGTGCAGGTGCGTGGAATTATTATCTCGCAGATTATGCAAAGGCAATTGAAAGCCGCTGGATCGAGATGTTGAGCTTACGAGCAGACTTAAGTTCAAAATAATGAAGCGTATTTTTCAAAACAATTTTCTTGCTATTAAAAATCAATACAATGAAACAGATTTCTTCTATATACAAAAAGACCATCTTCAGTTTAATACTGTTTGTATTTCTGATTCAAATACAGCACCTCAACGCACAGATATCAGTGTATCAATACCGTCATGTACCGCAGGATAAAATTGAAGAGTTCATTAAACGGGAAGTAAACTACTGGAGTAAAGTGGCACAAAAAGCTGTTGATGCAAAAAAGATGAACTTCTGGGGTTTGTTTGAGAAAGTAGGCGGATACAACTTGCCTAATTCTTCAAATTTTTTATTCATTAATGGATTTTCCAACATTGATTCAGCTTGGAGCGGCGATGCGTTTGATCCAGCAAAACTGTTTCCAAAAATCCCGATGGCACAAATGGAAACCGGTTCGTTTACAACTGTAACCAGTCAGATCTTTTTTAAAACTGAAGATTGGGCTGAAGCAAAAGGAATAAATCCTGCCAAAGATTTCAATTATGTGGTAATGAATTATCACCTTTCCGAAAACCCAGGGGCTTTTATTAATGCAGAAAAAACAATCTGGAAACCTTTCCTCCAATCGGCCATGGATAAAAAACAAACACAGCAAATTGGATGGGGCAACGCAACTGTACTTTCACCCACAGGTGGCGATGTAAAATTCAATACTATTTCATATGATCTGTTCCGCACTTTACAGGATGCGTTGCTTACGCCTTGGGCTCCCGATCTCGTAGCGCCCGACAATCTTGAGATTTTTGGCAACATGAGAAAACATGAAAGTGCAAGAGTTATTTACAGGATTGTGAAAGTGGTGTCGAACTAAAACCCTCGCCGGCTCTCCCTATTTAGAACTAATTATAAAAAATAAACCTCTCCCGGTACGGAGAGGTTTATTTCATTTCGATCTATAACAAGATAGAGCTGTGATTAGCAAGTCTTCCTAAAAAGGGTTAGACGTTTTCTATCACCATTGCACTAGCACCACCGCCACCATTACAAATACCAGCCGCACCATATTTTGCATTATTTGCTTTCAGTACATTAATAAGTGTAACAATAATTCTTGCGCCACTTGCACCCAACGGATGACCAAGCGATACTGCACCGCCATGCACATTTACTTTTGCAGGATCGAGTTGCATACGCTTGCTGTTTTCAATACCAACAACAGCAAATGCTTCGTTTAGTTCCCAATAAGAAATATCGCTCATTTGCAAACCTGCTTTGGCAACTGCTTTTGGTACAGCCAATGCTGGAGTTGTAGTAAACCATTCAGGCGCCTGTTCAGCATCAGCATACGATTTAATTTTTGCAATTGGTTTCAATCCCAACTCATCTGCTTTTTCTTTACTCATTAACAGCAATGCTGCTGCACCATCATTCATAGTGCTTGCATTGGCAGCAGTTACCGTTCCGTCTTTCTGAAATGCAGGATTGAGTGTTGGTATTTTATCAAACTTTACATTGTATGGTTCTTCATCTTTTGCAAACACAATCGGATCTCCTTTGCGTTGCGGAATTTCAACAGGTACAATTTCATTATCGAACAAACCTTTTTCCCATGCTGCCTGTGAACGTTTATAACTCTCAATAGCAAATGCATCCTGATCTTCTCTGCTGATGCCACATTCTTTTGCACATAACTCAGCTGCATTGCCCATCGCCTTTCCATCATACACATCCGTCAAACCATCTTTTGCCAAGCCATCAATAAAACTTGTATTGCCATACTTGTTTCCCCAACGCATACTGTCAACATAGAACGGAACATTGCTCATGCTTTCCATACCACCAGCAATCACAATATCAGCATCGCCCAGCATAATGCTTTGTGCAGCTTGTGAAATTGCTTTCATACCACTTGCGCACACTTTATTTACAGTTGTACAATTTACTTCGTTGGGTAAGCCGGCAAATTTCGCAGCTTGTCTTGCAGGTGCCTGTCCGAGATTAGCCTGAATAACGCAACCCATTAAAACGTCCTGAACTTTACTTGCATCAACGCCTGCTTTTTTCAGTGCACCTTTAATAGCAATAGCTCCTAACTGTGTAGCTGTTAAACTTTTTAAACTGCCGCCGAAACTACCCATGGGTGTACGAACGGCCGAGATAACATATACTTCTTTCATATAGATTATTCAATTGAGGGGCAAAGATAACGATTGTAAGTTTTAGATAACCATGGGCCCTTTTCTTTAACGTCTGCGTCTTTTCGACGTCGAGCTTGTCCCGCTTTACGGGATGAAATCTCTAAACACCCAGAATGTTGCGTTTAATTGAACTGAAAGCTTTCTTATTTCTGCTGCAACGCTTCTCCATCAAAACGAATACCTTCCCAACCGGTAACCATAAAATTGCGGATGTTGGCATGATTAGTTGCTTCGGGATGTTGCAACACATCAATACGATAATAATCACCGAAACAAGCCAGTGCTTCTTCTTTACTCAAGTGTTGCAGTTTAGCAAATGAAAATAATTTACATGAACCTGAATTGGTACCGGCTTCGTTTATAATACCTCCGTTTGTAAAACGCACGGGAGTAAATTCGTAATTCGCTTCAATTGTTTCGATGGTTTCAGCAAAAGAAATAGTATCGGGTTGAGTACGGAGTTTAGTTAAAAAATCTTCGATGCGCATGACAGAAAAAATTTGAATAATAAAATAGCTGCGAAGATGGAGAGAAATGAGTGAATGTGAAAATCAAGATATATGAAAGTACACGAATTGAGCATTAATGTTTATATAATTCTTAGTTTTTCTTTCATGATTATCACATTCCGGTTATCAGGAACTGAATTTTAAGTTGATAAAGTTATCTTGTAAAAAAACGAATATGGAAAAACGAATACTGGGTATACTTTTATCACTACTAGGCATTGGCGGTATCATTTACGCAGCCTTTACTTTTATTAATGCGGGAACAGGAACAAGAAACATCAAACTTATTGCTGCTTTTGGCATTGTAGGAATTATCTTCTTTTTTGCAGGTGTAAGTTTAGTTCGCAATACAAATGATAAGGCAACCTGAGTGTCAGCTGCCGGTTTTAATATCTACACGTTTATAGTAAAGAACTACTGCGCCAGCCGCAAATGTTTTTGTATTGAAGAGTTTAAGATCAACTCTATCCGTGATGTTTTTGAACAGCGGCAAACCTTTTCCTGCAATAACCGGATGAATGCAGAGCTGGTATTCATCAATTAAGTCGAGTTGTGTTAAGGCGACGATTAAACCCGGGCTGCCAACAAAAATGTCATTGCCTGCTTCTTGCCTTAGTGCTAACACTTCTTCCTTCAGGTCACGCTCTGCTAATCTTGCCGATTCCCATTCAACACTCTTCAAGGTGCGTGAAAAAACAACTTTGGGTGTGTTGTCCATGATCACTGCAAATTCATCCATTGATCTGTCGCCACTGGGATTTTTTACCAGCGTTGGCCAGAATTCCATAAGCAGGTAAGTTATTCTGCCATATAAAACAACGCCTGCATCAAGCAACAACTCACCGTAATGTTGATGTATTTCTTCATCAGCATCTACTGCCGTGTGATCGCAATACCCATCAAGGGTCATATTGATTGCTGCAATTACTTTTCGCATATTGGCTTGTTTAAATCAATTATCAATTGAATCATAGGTAAAGTATCCGATTGTTGAAGTTAGGAATTATACAACGGCTGATTTAGGTATTGCGATTCTTCGCTGGAGGATACTTCAAGCCATTCTTATGTCACAATTCCTCCTAAACTCCCACTCCCCCACAATTGATTACCTTCGCCGCTATGCAAAAGAAACCGGTTTGGCTGGAAGAGGTCCTGACAAACGTAAAAATCAAAGCGTTGAATGAAATGCAGGTGGCTTCCATGGAAGCACAGGCATCAGAAAAAGACATCATCCTGTTATCTGCAACAGGATCGGGTAAAACACTGGCCTTTCTGTTACCTCTGGTGGAACAGCTACAGGCAGCAGGCAATCAAACAAAAGCACTCATTATTGTGCCATCACGTGAACTGGCCATCCAGATCGAGCATGTGTTTAAAAGCATGCAGCTCAACCTGAAAGTAACCTGTTGCTATGGAGGTCATAAACGGGAGATCGAAGAAAACAATTTAAAGCAGGCACCTGCCTTGCTTATTGGTACACCCGGCCGTTTGGCCGATCATATCCGCCGTGGAAGTATAACGGTTGCAAGTATTGAAACATTGGTGCTCGATGAATTTGACAAATCACTGGAACTCGGTTTCCAGGAAGAAATGTCGTTCATCATTGGTTCGCTTCCTTCCATTAAAAAGAGAGTGCTCACTTCTGCTACAAACCTTGAAGAGATCCCGTCGTTTGTTGGTTTGAATGAACCACAGAAACTTGATTTTCTTACAGGCAACGAAGATTCTGATACTGGACTTGCGATTAAAACATTACTCAGCCCCGAAAAAGATAAACTCGAAACATTGTTTCGTTTGGTGTGTATGTTGGGCAACCGTTCAACGATCATCTTCTGTAACCATCGTGAATCAGTTGAACGCACCAGCGAACTGTTGAAAGAACGTGATATTCTGAATGTGTTTTACCACGGTGCTATGGAACAACAGGAACGTGATGCGGCGTTGTGTAAATTCAGAAACGGCACATCAAATATTCTTGTTACAACTGATCTTGCTGCACGTGGTTTGGATATTGCCAACATACGTTACATTGTTCATTATCATTTACCACATACAGAAGATGCCTTTACACATCGTAACGGACGTACTGCACGTATGGATGCAAGTGGCACTGCCATTGTAATTCTTGGTCCGGATGAAAAATTGCCGGCCTACATTCCTGCAGATGCAGAACAAATTGAATTGCCTGAAACAGCAGAGATTCCCGAGAAACCAAAATGGAGTACGTTGTTTATTGCAGCCGGCAAAAAAGATAAAGTGAATAAGGTTGATATTGTTGGCTTCCTGAGTCAGAAAGGCGAATTGAAAAAAGAAGATATTGGCTTGATTGAAGTAAAAGATTTTTTTGCTTTTGTTGCCGTGAAGAAAATAAAAGCAAACCACGTACTTCACTTAATTAAAGATCAAAAGATCAAAGGGAAGAAAGTGAAAATTGCAGTTGCCAAATAGGGCAACAAGGCACAAGGTTCAAGAAAGAAAGCAAGGCACAAGCACTGAAGCTAACATCCCTTGAGCCTTGTACCTTGTACCTTGAACCTTGTGCCTTTTTCTTTCTTGCTTCTTAAACTATACGTATGAATCTGTTTACTACACCCTCCTCCATCATCATCACTTGCCACAAACGCATTGCACTTTATCTTGAAAATGAAGTAAAGGAATTGGGCTTTGCCATTGATGAAGCATTTGTAACAGGTGTGAAGTTGACGGGCACCATCAACGATTGTATTAAACTCAATTTGAATTTGCGATGTGCAAGCCAGGTGTTGTACAGTTTAAAACAATTCACTGCAAATGATGGTGATGATATTTATAAGAATCTGAAAGATTTTCAGTGGGAAAACATATTGCCGGATCCGGGTTATTTTTCGGTGACGAGTAATGTAAATAATCCAACCATCAACAACAGCATGTTTGCCAACCTGCGGGTGAAAGACGCAATTGTTGATCGGCTTCGTGATATCAGAGGTACACGTCCATCCACTGGTGCTGAGTTAACAGGCACTGTTATTCATTTATTCTGGAAGAATGAAGATGCAGAAGTGTTTATTGATACATCAGGCGATTCATTGGCAAGACATGGTTACAGAAAGATCCCCGGACTTGCACCCATGCTGGAAGGTTTGGCCTCAGCAACAATCTATGCAACGGTGTGGGATCGTGTATCGCCATTCATTAATCCAATGTGTGGTTCGGGTACGCTTGCAATAGAAGCAGCCTTGATTGCTACTAACCGCAGGCCGGGTTTGTACCGCACCAATTATGCATTCATGCATGTACAAGGTTATGATGAAGCAGTTTATCATAAAGAAGATGCTTTACTTGAAGAACAGATCGTTGATGTGCCTGGATTGAAAATCATCGCCACCGATTATAGTCCGAAGGCTATTGAGAATGCGAAGAAGAATGCCATTGCTGCCGGTGTACAAAAGTTGATTGAATTTGCAGTGTGTGATTTTGCTGAAACACAAGTTCCTGCTGATGCAAAAGGTATCATGATGGTGAATCCTGAATATGGTGAACGTTTAGGTGATATTAAAGAACTGGAAGCAACCTATGCACGCATTGGTGATTTTATGAAACAGAAATGTGGTGGTTATTATGGTTACATCTTCACCGGCAATATGGAGCTTGCAAAAAAGATCGGACTAAAAGCCAAACGCAGAATAGAATTTTATAACAGTACTATCGATTGTCGTTTGTTGGAATATGAATTATATAGTGGCAGCAGAAGAGAAGCGAAGGTTACGGAGTAGATCAATCCTGCCCTGCCGTATATTTGTTATTAATGGCAACAACACATTTCCCCATCATCATTATCGGCGGCGGACCAATTGGATTAGCCTGTGGTATTGAAGCAAAGAAAGCTGGCATCCCCTATCTTATTTTAGAGAAAGGTTGTTTGGTGAATTCGTTGTACAACTATCCATCAAACATGACGTTCTTCTCAACTTCAGAGCGATTGGAGATTGGTGATGTGCCGTTTGTATCGGTAAATGCAAAACCAACAAGATCGGAAGCATTGGAATACTACAGGAGAGTTACGGTTGCATACAAACTCAACATTAATTTATTTGAAGAAGTAAATACTGTTGATATAACGGAAAGTTGCTTTTCTATTCAAACTACAAAACAAAACTATACTGCTGATCATATCATTATTGCATCGGGTTTTTATGATATTCCTTATTTGCTCAATGTAAAAGGTGAAGACTTACCAAAAGTTACACACTACTATAAAGACCCGCACTTCTATGCATTTCAAAAAGTTATTGTTGTGGGTGCAAATAATTCTGCTGTAGATGCTGCTTTGGAAACATGGCGCAAAGGCGCTGATGTAACAATGGTGATCCGTGAAAAAGAAGTGGGCGAACGGGTAAAGTATTGGGTGCGTCCTGATGTGGTGAACCGTATTGAAGAAGGTTCCATCAAAGCTTACTATGAATCTTCGATCATAGAAATAAAAGAACACGAAGTGCTCATCCAAACCCCCGATGGAATCAAAACAATTGAAAACGATTGGGTAATTGCTGCAACAGGTTATCAACCCAACTTGTCTTTTCTTGAAAAGATGGGCATTGCATTATCGAAAGATGAAGTAAGAAAGCCTGACTACAACGAACAAACACATGAAACAAACGTGCCCAACATTCATCTCGCCGGTGTAATTTGTGGCGGCATGAATACGTCCCGGCTGTTTATTGAAAACTCAAGGGAACACGCACAGAAAATCATACAGACCATCAAACAAAAGAACTAAGCGGCTTAAGATATCAACTTCTTTTTCCACTCATCACATTCTGCCCCTTCAAGTTCCTGTGATAGCGATCATTCCTTATTTTCGAATCATTCGTAACTAAAGTACAACTCTATCAACATGATTCGATTCGTAATTGCATTGCTGCTGCTAAGCACTACAACTTTTGCACAGCATAAAGATTCTGTTATGGTGAGCCGCATTATTAAAGAGGCCACCGAAAATTCTCAACTGAAAAAACTCGGGCAGGAATTAATGGATGGTATTGGGCCACGTCTTGTTGGTTCACCACAAATGCAGCAGGCACATGACTGGGCCGTTGCAAAATATACAGGCTGGGGTGTTACGGCACGTAATGAAAAATGGGGCGAATGGCGTGGATGGCAACGAGGTGTTACACATGTTGACATGGTTCATCCTCGTGTAAAAACATTGGAAGGTATGCAGCTTGCCTGGAGTCCCGGAACAGGTGGCAAAACGATTACTGCTGATGTGGTGATTGTTCCCGACTTACAAGATTCTGTTGCATTTCAAAAATGGCTACCAACCGTAAAAGGAAAATTTGTAATGATATCAATGAATCAACCAACCGGTCGTCCTGATTATAACTGGGATGAGTTTGGTACGAAAGAATCAATTGAGAAGATGAAAAAAGAACGTTCTGAATTAACGGATGCATGGACCAAACGCATCAGCAAAACAGGTTTCACTTCCCGAACATTACCTGTTGCCTTGGAAAATGCTGGCGCTGTTGGTGTGATCATGAGTAACTGGTCGAGAGGTTTTGGCGTGAATAAGATCTTTGGTGCAAACACAAAGAAGGTTCCAACCATAGATGTAGCATTAGAAGATTATGGCTTACTCTATCGCTTAGCAGAAGCCGGCGCTAGTCCAAAGATCAGCGTGCGTGCCGATTCAAAAGAACTTGGCGTTGTTCCAACATATAATACTATTGCTGAAATAAAAGGTTCAACCAAACCAAATGAATATGTAATGCTTTCTGCTCACTTCGATTCATGGGATGCTGGCACAGGTGCAACCGATAATGGTACGGGCACATTGGTGATGATGGAAGCAATGCGCATTTTGAAATTGGTTTATCCAAATCCTAAACGTACCATTCTTGTTGGTCATTGGGGAAGTGAAGAACAGGGACTGAATGGCTCACGTGCATTTGTAGAAGATCATCCTGAGATCGTTTCAAACATACAGGCTTTATTCAACCAGGACAATGGTACCGGACGTGTAGTAAATATCTCCGGCCAGGGTTTTCTTCATGCGTATGATTATATTGGCCGTTGGTTAGCTCGTGTACCAAACAAATACAAAGCGGAACTTGAAACAAGATTCCCCGGCGCTCCCGGTGGTGGCGGATCAGACTATGCATCGTTTGTTGCTGCTGGTGTTCCTGCATTTTCATTAAGTTCTAACAGTTGGAGCTATGGCAACTACACCTGGCATACTAATCGTGACACTTATGATAAGATCGTATTTGATGACGTTCAAAACAATGCCATCCTCACCGCCATTCTTATTTACATGGCTTGTGAAGATGAAAATAAAACATCACGTGAACGCATTGTATTACCTGTTAATCAACGAACAGGTGAACCGGGCAAATGGCCTACGCAAACGAAAGCTACACGCAGAGGCGGTTTAGATTAATTATACTGTTTTCTCTTTTAACAAAAAAGCATCCGTTAGAGCGGATGCTTTTTTGTTGATTTAAATCATTATTTTTTTCTCATTTTCTGATTATGGTCAGGAATATGGCTAATTTTTCTCATTGCGAAGACACAACTCCATTTCTACGTTTGTCGACACAAAAAACGCCATGTATTCATCAACCCGTCATTTCAAAAATAAAATCAGTGTTCTCCGTTATCCTGCGCCAATAATAATAACCAGCATTTACCTAATCGTGAGCGCTGGCTGGATACTTTGGAGTGACACAATTGTAATGCAGCTTGCGAGAAATAACAGCGAATTGTTCACCCAGCTTCAGAATGAGAAAGGGTTGGCATTTGTTTTAATCTCCAGTGCTCTTTTGTTTGTCCTAACCAATTATTTCTGTAAAAGTGTTCAAAACAGCAACAAAACGAAATACTCTCTTGAACAAGCAATCAACGCATTCAACGTAGCTACCCGGGGCGGCATCATAGATTATGAAGTTGAAACCAAAGTTGCTCATATCAATGATAAAATGAAATTTTTTGTAGCTGATAAAGGAACCATTGTTCCTAATTTCCTTATCTGTTTTCTTGAGCGAATACACGAAGACGACAAACTGAGAGTACAAACAGAATATGAAACAATTGCTGCATCTCAACAAACCACCTGGACGACGGAATACAAAATACTTGGATCCGACAATATCTACTATAATGTTATGAGCAGTGTTTTTTTTGTGCGTAGCGAAACCGGGAAACTGGAACGCCTAATAGGTGAGATTCAAGACATTTCTCAGCTACGCAATCTACAGGCCGAGCATTATAAACAAAGACTAAACCATAAAAAAGCGCTTGCAAGAACAATTATAAAAGCACAGGAAAATGAACGTAACCGTTGGGCCCAGGAACTGCACGACAATATATCGCAGATATTAACAGTGATCAATCTTTACCTAAATAATACCAATGTCTCGATCGACAATAATGTATTAATGATCAATGAGGCAAAAAAAATGATTACCGAAGTGCAACAGGAAATCCGTTTTCTTTCGGCAAGTATAAAACCACCAGCCTTTACTTCCATGACTTTGAAACAAACCATCGAAAGATTGATCCAGGATGTTAATCGAACAAAAGCAAATCATTTTAGGTTTACAAGCGAATCGCTTGACGAAACAACACTGAATGACGATCAAAAACTACTTATATACCGTATTGTGCAGGAGCAGTTAAACAATATTATAAAATACGCAAACGCCGACCTTGTTGAAATTGATATAAGATCCACCAACAATAGTGTTACCATCAACATCACTGATGATGGGAACGGTTTTGATCAAACAAAAATTAAAACAGGTCTTGGTTTCAGGAATATGCAAAGCCGGTTAGCTATGTACAATGGTGAAATGTTTCTTACAGCATCCCCCGGCAATGGCTGTAGCCTCGTTGCTTCGTTTCGTGCCTGATTTTCATTTACAAATCATTAACAAATTGTATTATTCTTCGTACTGGTCTGAAAGTGAAACATCAATAAGTGCTTGAGTTGTTAAACCCATTTTTATAAAACAGCCTGAACATCAATCATATTCATTTGAAATTGCTTTTTTCTTAACAGTTTTATTTTTTTCTGGCATGCTTTTTCTATCTACTTGTGCATAGAACGAAACAATATTATTTAACCGAAAAGCCAGAAATTATGAAACAGATATTTACAATCTTATCGGTAGCAGCAATAGTTGCAATAGTAACAGTATCATGCAAAACAAAAACAGCAACAACTGATCAAACAAATGTTTTATCAGCTGTTGATTCTGCAGAGTTCGCTGCTTTCCAGGAATGGAAAGAACAACAGGAAATGAAAAAAATGAAGGAAGCGACAACCGTTCGCTATGTAGAGCGCAGACAAACTGTAGCTAACACTTCACCTGCTGTTGTTACAAACACAAGACCGGCTAAGAAAAAATGGACCAATGCTACAAAAGGTGCGGTGATTGGTGGTGCCAGTGGTGCCGTTATTGGTGGCGTGGTAAGTAAACGTAACCGTGTTGCCGGCGTATTGGTTGGTGGTGTATTAGGTGCCGGTGGTGGCTGGGCTATTGGCCGATCAATTGATAAAAAACAAGGCAATTATTAAACAGTCTGAACGTTGATACTAGCGGAGATCTTTCATCTGATGTTTGATCTCCGCTTTTTTTAGATACAGTCACTCACTTATGAACACTGTCGATATTTTTCTCCTGCTACTGATATCACTGGCAGCATTTATTGGCTACCGGTTTGGTGCACTGCGTTTTATATTGGAATTGTTTAAATGGTCGGCAGCTGTTGTTGCCGGCATTCTTCTCTACAGCAACACCGTTGATAAGGTTGCGAGGGAATTACCTTCATTAAAAGAGTGGTACCTGCCATTAAGTTTTATCGCTGGCTTTATTGTGGTTTATATTATTCTCTCAGTGCTTCAGCGCCTATTAATGAATGCCACCAACAACGACAACAAAGTTCATGTTCTCGATAGAATGAGTGGGATCATACCCGGTCTCCTGTTAGGTATTGTATTGAGTGTAATCACTGCAAGACTTCTGACTTTTTCTGTGATTGACAGCATCAGCGCCGAAGCAGAAAAAAGCGAAGTGGCAGCAATGCTTTCACCCTACAGTGTAATTGCAGAGAAAAAAATAACTCCACTACTTGAAAAAACATTTGATGTCGCCCTCTCCAATGGAAAATCAGATCCGGAAGTTTATGCAACAGATTATTACAGCATAAGACCTGATCTTGAACAACAGATGTTACAACTTGTAAATGCCGAACGAAAGAAAAAAGGATTGAAGGCTCTTGTGGCTGACGAGCAATTAAGGAATGTGGCAAGAGCTCACTCATCTGACATGATGAAAAGGGGTTATTTTTCACATATGACCCCGGAAGGAAAAGATCCATTTTTCCGTATGAGAAAGGCGGGCATTAATTACAAAAAAGCGGGAGAAAATCTTGCTTATGCATCAACACTTGCTAAAGCACATCGTGGATTAATGAACTCACCCAGCCATCGTGCAGCAATTCTCAACAAATCATTTGGACGCATTGGCATTGGCATCGTTGATGGAGGAAAATCCGGATTAATGATCTCACAGGAGTTTAAAGATTAAACTGCAAAGCCCTCCTCTTATTTTTCCTGCAAGGGGAATCTTACACAAAGTAAATTAGTGCCATGTTCAGTTTCAGAAAACTGTACATTACCATTCATACCAATGATACGGTAATACACCATGCTGCTGATGAGGCTCTTCTCCCTTGCTATCACCTGTTGATCAGCAGCATCATCCTCTATGCATAATTTTATCTCATCCTCTACATGCATTTGAACCGTTACTTTTACCACAGCTTGTTTTGATTGCAGTACGTGTAACCATGACTCCATAATTTTTGCACAATTCATTGCCTGTCCAAAAATAACACGCTCAGATTCACCGGTAATTTTTAATTCTACCTCAAATGAATAAAATGACTTGTGAATATGAAGAGAATTTTCGAGTATAACCTGTACTGAAGCAGAATCAACAGTTGAAGGAAAGATGCTGTAGGAAAGATTTTTAATTTCCGTTAATGCATTGCCAATTGATTGATTGGCTTCTTTTATATAATTCAATCTTCCCTCTTCATTGAGAATGGCCATATTCAAATACAAACGGCTTGCTGCAAGTTCTTGTGCAATATTTTCGTGCAGTTCTTTTGCAACAGATAAGTTATCCTCATCCTGTTCTTTAATAAGACCAATGGCCGCCTCTTCCTTAATTTTAATTAATTCTGTTGCCCGTTGCTCAATCGCTTTTGATTTTAATCGAAGCTCCAGCAATTTTGTTACCTGGTTCGATAAAATTTGTAATGCCCGCTTTTGAGACTCATTCAGCTTACCAGGTTGATGGTCAAATACACAAATGCTTCCAAGAGTTTGGCCAGTGGGAGAAATGATAGGCGCCCCCGCATAAAAACGTATATGCGTATCCCCGGTCACGAAAGGATTGTCAAAAAAGCGTTTGTCGGAAGATGCATCCTGTACTTCCATAATTTTTTTCTGCAATATTGTGTGTGAGCAAAAAGCGAATTCACGTGGAGTTTCAGAAATATCTACACCTTGTTTCGATTTCAGCCATTGCCGGTCTTTGTCAATTAAGGAGATCAGTGAAATGGGGCAATTACAGATCTGTGCGGCTAACTCACGAAGTTCATCATACTCCTTTTCATGGGGAGTATCCAGAATGTTGTACAACTGAAGATCAAGTAAACGCAGGTCCTCAGTTTTTAGTACCGGAGCAGTAAGCATAGTATTCATATAATGTACGGTTTGTGGTTACACCACTTACGTACGGTTTTACAAAAAGAGATGTTATACTCTCTGTCATTTTTAATGAAATAAGCAATTTCACTTATTCATCTCCAATAATTTGGTTGGGTCTGGGTTTTATAAACTGATCTATCGAAGCAATGGTTCAGGAATTCCAATACAAAAATGCACTATAACAACAGCACATGCTTGTTATAGAAGATTTATCAAACTTAATTTTTCGTCAAATAAGTAGTTGCACTTACAGCATCTAAATCAGATGAAAATTAATAAAATGTATTTCATAAAAACTTTCGCAATTGCAACCCCTGACATAGAATGCCAGATTGAAGAAAAGACCTGAAACTACATTTGAATTTACAGCATAGTTTACTTATCTTATTGGAGCAAACCATTTTACAAACATCAAAATACTTACAGTTATGCCAATTGTAAAAATCATTGAAGTGATTGCTTCGTCAGAAAAAGGAATTGATGATGCTATTCGCCAGGCTGTGGCTGAAGCATCTAAAACTGTTCGGAATATTGATTCGGTTTATGTGCAGGATATCAAAGCCCATGTAAAAGATGGGCATGTAACCACCTTTGGTTGCGTGTGTAAAATTTCATTCCGAATTGAATAATATTTACTGAAAAATGAAAAAGCAGAGGATATTGAATAAACACTCAGTATCCTCTGCTTCCTTAGTACTAGGGGCACTAAAATTCCACTCTATTCGATCTCTGTTGAATCCTCCGGTAAATGATCATACTCTCCTTTGAGCGCATACCAACCAAAGATCACCAAGCCAATAACAATGGGTAAAAAAATACCGATGATGATAACCCACGGAACAGGATTATTGATATCTTTCTTTCCTGCTCTATCAATATTATACCAGGCAGCCATCAGTAATAAAATAAAAATTAACGGGCCTGCTATTATCCATACAAGACCTGCATATCGTTTTAATTTGTTCATCGTTTAATCGTTTACGTTTGGATCAATTTTATTGTTGAGATACAAAGCGCCAATAACAAAACATAAAGACGCTACTATTATAGGATACCACAGCCCTACCAAAGGATCAGCAGGGAAAGAAGTGGTAAGTAACAAACCAATAAACGGCACCAACCCTCCAAACACTCCATTACCAATATGATAAGGCAACGACATAGAAGTGTAACGGATCTTTGTTGGAAATAATTCAACAAGAAACGCTGCAACAGGGCCATACACCATTGTTACAAAAAATATCTGGATAAAAACAAGCCATACAAATTTCCAAAACACGGGCTTTGGTAATTGCCGATCGGTATACTTTATTGTTGGCTTCGCCACAATCTCGTCACCTTGTTGTTTAACAGTATCTCTTACTGTTTCTGTATAAGCCCAGCCATTAGCAGAAGCATATGATGTGGTAATGGTGCGAACAAATCCGTTGGTTGTACCAATTGGCACAGCTTCAATTTTTGGTTTTGCTGTTACTTTCAGATCTACAAACTCAATTTTTGTATGATCAACACTGTCAAGAAAACTCTGATAAATGGGCCGGTAGAACAAGACGCCCAACAACATTCCAATGAGCATGATCCATTTGCGTCCTATCCTGTCACTTAACCAACCAAAGAAAACAAAAAAAGGTGTTGCAAAAAGAATTGCCCAAAGTAATATTGTTCGGCTTTGTCCGAACTCGATCATCACTCTTGTTTCTAAAAAATTCTGTGCATAAAACTGACCGGTGTACCAGATAACTCCCTGCCCCATCACTGCACCAAACAATGCCAGCAATACCATTTTGAAATTCGCCTTGTGGCTGAAACTTTCTTTTAATGGATTGACAGAAGTTTTTCCTTCGTGTTTCAGTTTTGCAAACAGCGGAGACTCCTTCATCTTCATTCGTATATAAATAGAAACTCCTACCAGCAGAATTGATAACCAGAATGGATAACGCCATCCACCCCACTCTGCATCAAACGCTTCATTACTCATGCTTGATTTTACAAGAAGTATAACGCCTAATGCTACAAATAAACCAAGTGTTGCAGTGGTTTGTATCCAACTGGTATAAAGCCCACGTTTATTCGCCGGCGCATGTTCGGCCACGTAAGTAGCAGCACCGCCATACTCTCCTCCAAGAGCCAATCCTTGTATTAACCTGAGTAATAAAACAAGAATGGGCGCTAAGACTCCAATTGATTTGTAGCCGGGCACAAGACCAATTAAAAATGTAGCACTTCCCATCAGCACGAGTGTTAACAGGAACGTGTATTTACGACCAATAAGATCGCCTAATCGTCCGAATAACAATGCACCGAAAGGACGCACAATAAACCCGGCAGCAAAAATTGCCAGTGTACTGAGCAAAGCAGCAACATCATTGCCTTCGGGAAAAAATTGAACTGAAATTGTTTTGGCAAGCATACCAAAAATGTAGAAGTCGTACCATTCAATTAAGGTACCCATCGAGGAAGCAGCAATCACTTTCCAGATGGAAGAGGAAGCAGTCGGTTGATTCATGCAAGGAAGATAAGTAAAAAACAGAATGACTATCATTCTGTAACCTCATCAATATCAAAGAAAAAACCTTACAAATGTTCGCAGCATTAACGTAAAAAATGAATTACTGGAGGCTGGCATATGTTTTCACTAAGTAAATAACTTTTGCACAAAAGTAGTTTTACATGAATCGTTTGTTTGCTTTGGCATGGTTTTTTGAACTACTGTTTTTAAATCTCATACTCATGAAAAAAACAATGGTCATTTGTTCTTTATTATTAATTTCTGCAGTGTTGTTATTTTCTGCCTGTAAGAAAAGTAAAAACAGTACTGAATTAAAAATCAATCTTACGGATGCGCCGTATGATGCACAACAGGTAAATGTAGATATAAAAGAAGTGAATGTAAATTTCAACGGTGATTCAACGGGCTGGATTAAACTGGAAACTGTAGCAGGTATTTATGATCTGTTGAAATTGCAAAATGGTGTTGATACATTTCTTGCCGTAGGAACTGTACCAACTGGCACTCTTAAGGAATTACGTTTGGTATTGGGTACACAAAACACAATTATGATTGACAGTGTTATTTATCCGCTAAGTACACCAAGTAGCCAGCAAAGTGGATTAAAAATAAAAATGAATCGAAATCTTGCAGTTGGTCTTGATTCCCTGCTTATTGATTTTGATGCCACACTTTCCATTAAGATGGATGGAAATGGGAATTATATTCTACAACCCGTGTTAAAACTAAAATAGGTTTCCTTCTCTATAAAATGAAAAGCGACACCTATGTGTGTCGCTTTTTCATTTACAACTGTTTTGCTATCCTGTACCTTCTTTCCTGAAACGAAAACAGCAACCTTGACTGGATGAATATGTGAAAGTTGTAACAATTTCTTTATAACGTGTAATGACTTTGCGATGAATGAAAGTCATATTTGTAACACACATTTTTCGTAACAGCTAAACACTATTATCATGGAAAAACGTCAAACATTAACCGAAAACAAGGAAGACACATCAAATGCACTGAAACAAAAAACGAATCAGGATTTCAATGGCAAAAAACCCATCCCGAATGATCCTGACTTAAAAAAAGAACATCCCGAAACGGAAGTGCCGGGTATTGGTGATGATAAAAAAAAGAATCCGGGAGAAATAATTGGTGAAAATGATAAAAAAGGTGGTTCTACTGAAGAGTATAAACCTGAGCCACCATTAACAGATGAGCCAATTAATCCACTACCAGACGAAGGTATTGAAGGTGATTCTGATGCTCCTGCCATCGTTAACAATCAAAATGACGACAAGGTTTTTTAATAAATTTTTGCTCGATACCCGTTTTTTACTAGTATTAAACTATTGCAATAAACTTAAAAGTTAACATCATGAACATTACAAAATACATCAGCATACTGCTTATTGCAATGATATCCATGTTGAGTTCATGCCAACTGGTGGAAGGTATCTTTAAAGCTGGTATGGGGTTTGGAATTTTTATTGTGGTCGCCATTATTGGCCTTATTCTCTTTTTAATTTTCCGTTTTGGAAGAAGTAAAAAGCCATGATGATACAGGAGAATCATAAAATGAATGCTAACCTTCATATTTTAAGTTAACACAAGTCTTGACATTTTAAAAATTACATTATGCAAAAGAAAACTGACAGCGATAAGAACAAGAAGGCCGTTGCAAACGGAAAAACACCAAACAAAGGCATGCAATCATCACAACTGATGAAGCTATTTGAAAACGAGTTGAAAGATATCTTTTGGGCTGAAAAAGCACTTACAGCGGCAATTCCAAAAATGATCAAAAAAGCAACATCAGATGAATTGGTTGCGGCACTGGAAAAACATCTTGAAGAAACGCATGAGCAAATAAAACTGGTAGAAGAAGTCTTCAAATCAATTAACATGAAGCCTGTAGGAAAGAAATGTGAGGCAATGGCGGGATTAATGAAAGAAGCCGAAGCGATAATTGATGAATGCGAACCTGGTGCCATGTGCGACGCTGGCATTATAGCCGGTGCTCAAAAAATTGAGCATTATGAAATTGCATCTTATGGTACAATGCGGCAGTTTGCAGAAACACTTGCCTTGCCAGAAGCCGCTAAACTATTAGAGCAAATACTTGAGCAGGAAAAAGAAGCCGACGTGAAATTAACAGAGGTTGCAGTGAGTGCTGTAAATGTGGAAGCCGCCGAACTGGAAGATGTTGATGCAAAATAAAAATGGATAACGAATTATATGAATAAATTATTCAGAGGATTAATTGCAGCATACGGCGCAAAAAAATTAGGTGGCGGCTGTTTAAGCACCATCCTGATTTTTATAGTGATCTGGGTTGTGCTTGGAAAATGTAACTAAACATACAGGCAATAATTTACGATCGGGTTTAAAATAAAATATCCTGCGTTACCTAACGCAGGATATTTTATTTTAAACTACTTAACCTGTATATATTAAGCCATCATCTCTTCTTTCGCTACTTTGCTGTAATCATCAGCCAATTTGCGTTGTACTTCAAACGGCAATGGCTCATAATCGAGAAAGTGCATACGGAATTTTGCTCGGCCCTGTGTAAACGAACGCAGGTTACTACTGTAATCCTGCATTTCAGCCAATGGAACTTTAGCGATCACTTTTGTAAAATGACTTTCTGTATCCATGCCTTCCACCATTGCACGGCGAGTTTGCAGATCACCAATAACAGCACCAGTGAGATCTTCAGGACAAAGAACTTCTACATGATACATTGGTTCAAGTATCTGCGGATCGGCTTGTTGAAATGCCTGGCGGAATGCCTGCAAACCGGCGATCTTAAACGAAATATCGTTACTATCAACAGGATGCATCTTTCCATCAAACACACATACCCTGACATCACGCACATAAGAGCCGGTAAGCGGTCCTTCGTTCATTTTTTCCATCACACCTTTTAAGATCGATGGCAAGAAACGTACATCGATAGCGCCACCAACAATACAATTGTAATAAACCAATTTGCCACCCCATGGTAAATCATGCACTTCCCTGCCACGAACATTAAGGTCTGCAGGTTCAGGCATTCCTTCATACCAAGGTTCAATACGTAAATGCACTTCGCCAAACTGTCCGTTACCACCACTTTGTTTTTTATGACGGTACATACTATCGGCACTTCGGCGTATTGTTTCACGGTATGGAATACGTGGCCGAGTAAATTTCACTTCAAGTTTATGTTGATGTTCAATTTTCCATTTGGCAACAGCTAAATGCATATCGCCCTGGCAATGGATCAATGTTTGTCTTAACTCTTGAGATACTTCCACTTTAAACGTGGGGTCTTCATGACGGAGATCGTGTAAAGCTGTTGCCAGTTTTTCTTCTTCACCTTTCTTTACACTTTCAATAGCCATTGTAAGGTTTGATGCCGGAAACTCAATGGGAAGTAACTCAATATCTTTTCCTTTTTCATGCAGCGTATTGTTTACATGCGTGTTCCTAAGCTTCAACGTTGCACCAATATCACCTGCAGTGAGTTCATTTACCTGTGTGCGTTTATTTCCTTCCACTACAAATAACTGGTTCATCTTTTCCGCAACACCGGTTGTTTCATTCACCAGTTCCATTCCTGATTTAATAGTACCACTGTAAACTTTAAAGAAAGAAAGTTCGCCCACATGCGGCTCACTCACTGTTTTGTAAACAAAAATGCAGCCCGGACCATTCTCATCGCAGGACAATGTTGATCCTGCCTTTGTTTTTTGTGGAGGCATTTCATTGGCACTTGGGCATACATTATCAATGAAACCCATCAACCTGCCGCTACCCATGTTGCGTTCTGCAGATAAACAGAATAACGGAAACAAATCATGATTGACCATTGCTTTTTTCATTCCTGCTTTTATCTCATCTTCATCCAACTCTCCTTTATCGAAATATTTTTCCATTAACGTTTCATCATTACCTGCAACTGCTTCAATTAATTCTTTGTGTAAATTATCGGCTCTCTCTTTTTCATCATCCGGAATAGGTAATTTTTCCGGTTTGCCTCCTGCATCTTTAAATTTATACATCGTCATGCGCAGCACATCAATAATTTCATGAAAACCTGCGCCCTGTTGTCGTGGGTATTGCACCACTGTAATGTTGCTGCCAAAATGTGCTTTGGCTTCAGCAACCGTTTTATCAAAATCAGCCGTTTCTTCATCGAGTTTATTCACCGCAAAGATCATGGGTGTTTTAAACTGCTCTGTGTAATCCCAGATAATATCTGTACCAACTTCCACACCACGGGAAGCATTCAGCAACATTACACCGGTATCGGCTACACGTAATGCACTGATCACTTCTCCAACAAAATCATCATAACCCGGCGTATCAATAATATTGATCTTATAGCCACGCCATTTGCTGTGTAAAAGTTTTGAAAAAACGGAGTTGCCTCTTTCCTGTTCCAGCTCATGATAATCGGCAACAGTATTACGTTCTGCAACTGTGCCTCTGCGGTTAATAATGCCTGCTTCGTATAACATGCATTCCGCTAATGTTGTCTTACCGGTGCCAGCATGGCCCAGCAAGACAATGTTTTTTACGTGTGAGGTATCAAAGTCTGCCATAACATTCATTTTTTAAAATGTAAACAATCACCTGCTTACACGGGCATGCAAGCGCAGGCGCTACCGTACAGGGAACAGATAGAATTTGAATGGGTGGCTGTGAATGTCTTTGATAGATGTAGTAAAGGCTTTATGACTATGCCTTAGCGACGAAATTTCTGAAATCGCTTCTTAGTTCATTTAACGTATGTTCCAGTATTTCGTATTGACCGTGCAGTTCTTCATGTTCCTGCATTGCTGCTTCAGAAGGTTGACCACTCGCCGGGTCTTTTTCTACTTCCAATCTTCGGTCGTGACTTTTAATGGCCTGTTTTAGATCGTGGATGTTGATCTGTTGAATGTAAAACTGGTTGTGATAGTGTTCCACTTCGGTAAGGACTTCCTTGTCTTTTTCTCCGCTTGCCATGAGTTGAAGCTGATCTCTCAGTTGACTCATTTCATTACGGTAGGAACGCAAATGCTCCCTCCAGGAGCTGCATTCCCTGTTAAGCTGTGTTGTGTCTGTTGAAACCATGGGAAACAGTTTTAATAGTGAATAAATAAGATATCATCAAAGAGCTAAATAAATTTAGTCAATACATCCGATAAAACCTATAAAAAAACAGATGATTTACGCACAAAAAGAAAACAGCATTTATGCATAAAATACGGTTTGGAACGTTAATTTAGCGCTCAATTAATTTCTATGAAACCAAACTGCTTACTAACCGCTCTTGCACTGATGTGCATCATCAGCCTGCATGCCCAGGATCAGCAACTGAAAAAACCCGAACTCATTTCGTACAACATCAGTTTTTCTGATTATCGTCTTCCTCAACTCATCAGTGATTCAACAGCCAGTAAAGCTTTCAACCAGGGCGATTGGTACAAACCAGGAAACAAATCGTTTGGCGTTGGCTTAAGTTACTGGCGTGGACTTACAAACAAGTTAGATGCGTCCGGCACTATCACAGGAACGTTCTCTAACTTCCCTGCCAACTTTGTAAAAGATGATTCGATAGGCCAGGCGAAATTCAGCACACAACTCAACGCTTTACTGCACTTAAGAGCGTTTAAGGACAAGGCTCCGGTAAATCCTTTTTTAACAGCTGGCTTAGGCGTTGGCTACTTTCCGGGCAAATTCGCCGCTTATGCTCCATTAGGAGTTGGCTTGCAATTCCGTTTTAAAGCAGGCTCTTACTTTTTTATGCAGGCACAGTGGCGTAAGAAATTAACCAATGGTATTAATAACGATTACCTGCACTATAGTTTCAGTTTTGCACAAGACAATCCATTTGAAAGGAAGAAAAAAGTGGAAGAAATTCCTGTGGTAATTCCGGTTGAACCTGTATTACCTCCGGATGCTGATGCTGATGGCTTTGCAGATGCAAATGATAAATGCCCGGATGTGAAAGGAACGCTTAACGGCTGTCCTGACACCGATGGTGATGGTGTTACAGATAAAGATGACCAGTGTCCTAATGATAAAGGCGCATTAAATGGATGCCCCGACAGCGATAATGATGGTGTAGCCGATAAAGATGATAAGTGTAAAGATGTGGCGGGACTTGCCCGTTACAACGGATGCCTGATTCCTGATACCGATGGCGACGGAGTAAATGATGAAGAAGATAAATGTCCAAATGAAGCAGGTGTAACCGCAAATGCCGGATGCCCGGAAATTAAACAGGAGATCAAACAGAAAATAGATTTCGCTGCCAAGAATATTCTGTTCCAGTTTGCAAGCGATGTTATTTTGAAATCATCATTTGCTTCTTTAAACGAAGTGGTGAAGGTATTACAGGACAACCCATCATTAAAACTGAACATTGATGCGCATGCAGATAACGTGGGCACGCCTGAACGCAACATGCATTGGAGCGAACGCAGAGCCAAAGCTGTTGCAGATTACTTCATTTCCAAAGGCATAGCTGCAGAACGTATTACGTATAAAGGTTATGGCGATACTAAACCAATTGCAGATAATAAAACAGCAAAAGGAAGAGCGCTCAACAGAAGAGTGGAAATGAGAGTAGATTATTAAATTGTTAGGTAAAGTATAGCAAGCGACAGGCGAATTGCCTGTCGCTTTTTTGTTTATAGAGGCCAATGATTAGTATTATTGGCATAAGGCTTGCAAAGACTATTTAATCGAACTGCATTATTGTTCGATCCTTCCTGCTCTGAAGACTGCGTCTATCAATTTCATCATCATTAAACACAAACAAATGAAAAGAACAATTCAACGATGTTTTATTTTGCTTGCATCAGTACTGGTGCTCGGAGCAGTGTCCTGTAAAAAGAAATTAAAAGACACCGATATACAGGCAAGTATCGAGGCCGTGCTTTCTGCAGATGCGGACATGAGGAGCACAATGGTAACCGTACAAGATGGCGTTGCCACAATTAGCGGCGAATGCAAAGACGAAGCCTGCAAAGCAAGATGCGAAGATGCCGTAAAAAAAGTAGAAGGTGTAAAATCGGTAGTAAACAATTGCACCGTTGCTCCAGCTGCGTCAGTTGTGCCGCCTGTTAGCGATGCACTCTCGCAGGCTATTGCAGATGCGGTAAAAGATTATCCGGGTGTACAAACGCAATTAACAGATGGCGTGCTTACACTCACCGGCGAAATTGAAAAAGCCAATCTGCAAAAACTGATGATGGCATTAAATTCATTAAAATCAATGGGGCTCAAAAAAATTGAATCCGCAGGATTAGTAAAAAAATAAACCGGGAGGGAATCTTTTATGGCATTACAAGATAAATACAAAGAATTGATCGATGCAGCAACAGCATCCGGTGTGACCAATTTACAAATACGTGAGCAAGAAAATGTGTTATACATAGATGGTGAAGCTACCGGTGCAGTTAAACAACAGATGTGGGATATTTATGAGAAACTCGATCCTGATTATTCATCAGGAGATCTCATGCTGAACATCAATAGTGTTGCCGGAGTTACAGAAGGTTCAAAACTTAAAGTAACAACCAGCAAAACCAATTTAAACATTCGCAGCGGCCCCAGTACCAATGATGATACTGTTGGCAAAGCTGCCCGGCACGAAGTGGTAACGTTGGTGCGTAAAGAAAATGATCAGTGGTGGTATATTAAAACGGATAATGGTGAAGAAGGCTATTGTTTTACGCAATATCTTACGCCTGTAGCATAAGTTTAAATTTAAATAAAGCAAAGAGGGCTTTCAAAATATTGAAAGCCCTCTTTGCTTTATATTGGTTAGTAAGCAAACCAACTCTCTTTTAACTGGCGTTCGGGTATTTGCGAAGGCAGGGAATTCATTGCTCGTTAGCCCGGTACAACTGACCATTTGAAAATATGTTGTTGGAGTTAAGAACTAATGCTGATCAATGAATGTGGGGCCCGAAACACTACTGATGCCTATACATAGTTGATGTAACATTGTCCTGCCCTGCTTTTGCAAATACTACTGTTGTGCGAAGTGATCGGGAAGTGTTATTTAAAAAAATCATTTCTCTTCTGGAGATCAATGTGAAGTTTTCTGAAGTAAGCAATATTGACGGTATCGGCTAATTTAATATGAATATGATCCTTTATTAGTTCAAGCTGGCTTTGATGGCACTTATACGATTCGATACTTTTATTTTCATCCTCAAGGGAATATTTAATGGCAACATTCAAATATTTACCGTCTACCTCACCTGTACCGCTTAGCTGTTCCACATTGGTTTTGATCGTAGGTTCTGCAAAATAATAAATCGGATATTTATCATACCAACCTTCCCGCAAAATAAGTTCCGTAACTATCGAACCAGTTATGCGATGTTCATAATGACCGGATTCGCCTTCAGGTCCATGGGTAATGATAATATTCGGATTTATTTGTTCAATTAGTTTTTTTAGATCAGTTTTTAATGCATTGATTCTTTTAAAGTACTCACGAGGACCATCACGACCATCAAGCCGATCGTTTGGAAGAAAAATTGGTTTTTCTATTCCAATCTTTTCGCAGGAACATATCCCTTCTTTTTGCCTAATTGGTATAATGCTGTCATTTGGCGGATTGACAGTATATATTATTTGGATTTTGTTGCCCGGGGCATACCTGGCGAGTACATGAGCGATTGCTGTTTCATCATCGGAATGTGGGAAAATTACAAGAATTGTATTCTTATTTGTGGATTTCTTTTTACCTGGAATAGTGGCAATTAAACATAGTAAGATTGGTAAGGCTAATAAGAACTTCATATTTGATAATTTTTAGATCGCCCCTCGTTCAGGTCTTGCTGCTGTGCTGGTATTCCGTGTTACGTCAGCTTGGTACAGCAGCCCAATAGAATTACTGAGATGAAGTTAAGAACAAAAGCCTAATAGAATTACGTCGGCTGGAAATAGGCTTATAGCGATATTAAGCTGAAAATATATTCGTCTGCCAGCATAGCAGCAAATTCCCTGTTAGCGTTAGCATTTCTAAATTGACTACTTGCAACAGTCCTTGAACCAATGATGACTAATCGCATAAAGCCTGTATCCTTTCTTCGTCTGGATAAAGTCAAAGTAGATTATCGGTGGATTGTTATTTTTAGTATTACGTGTTACCAACACCTCCCTTAGCCGATAACCGTCACCGACTTTCATAATCTCTTTTTTAACCTGACTGGTTAATAAGTTATAAAATTCTACGTCTGTGAAATCGTATTCAAGTTTTGTTTTGTCAACAATACGTTTCTTTACTTCGTCGTCAATCACTTGGTTGAAACATTTATTAATAAACTTATCTACGGGCAGTAATTGGTCGCATATGTACAAGGTGTCCAACGCAATTTGCCTGAACTTCTTTAGTCCCGGCTCACTTAAGGATGCAACAAAATTTTTCCAGAATGCAAGAAATTTCAAATCGTCTGCTGTTGGAGGTGTCTTCCGTGGTTCTGGTTGCGATGCTTCTACCATATCTTCCTCTTGTTGAGCAGATGCCTCAAACAATCCCCTTGCAGTCAAAACACCTTCCTTTTTTAGAGTAACTAAGTCCTCAACGTAATTACCATAAACAGCAAATGAACTATCCCCAACTGTTTTAAAATATGGTTTAGGATATGAGAATTCAAGTTGTCGTCCTTCCTCGTCAACTGTTTTAGTTAGAAACGAAACCTTCTCCACGAATTCAATTTTCATAGCCTTTATTTTCGTGTGCTTGTTGTAAGCATGTTCATAGTCGTCACTTGCATACGTACCGGCCCAACGTCCGTCTTTAGTTTTATAAACATCGTTGTACATGTATTTTTGATGGTAGTAAGTCCCGCTATCCGCTGAAACAAATAAAAGAACGTTTTTAAACTTTGAAAAAGCAGGTGTCCCATAATGGTCATAGGCAACAAACTCAATTGTGTCTCTTGGGAAACTGCCATATACCTTTTTTAGAATTGCATATTTCGCTTTAAAGCTATTGTCCATTGAACCTTTTTCATGGGGCAATGAGGCAACCGATATTTTTTCTCCAACGAAAGCAAGTAGCCGGGTAGTATCATTTACGCCATAGTTCTTTACAAAACTTCGTGGTGTGTCAATTAAAGCGGCTGTCTTGTTGATGTTGGTTGTGTCGCCTGATTGATGACTGTCGCAACTTAAAAGAAGTGTCACGATAAGAATTGATATTACTTGAAATAGGGTCGTCATAATGTTGCCGCTAACGTTGAAGCATTTGTGTTTGTGGCGGAATTTGAAATCCGTCTGCCCGGTACAAATGCTGATGTAAAATACAAAAGTTCAATGTTAATTCTATGGCTCAATTTATAACGTCGGGCTGTGATTGAAGCTGATAGTAGCACACAGTTGAAGTGGCGTTATCCGTCCGCCGACATAACACAAATGCAATGTTATGTGTAGCCTTTCTTGTCATAGGTAATAGTCCTTTTCAACTTCCCAAGTAAATGGCTGTTTAAATGTCTTTAATGTTTTAAGTTTTTTAAGGTCAATTGTCCGCCAAATGATTTTATGTTTGTCGCTTTCAATTGTTCCTGTTGATACTTTTACCTTTTTTGTCAGAAAGTTGTAGCTACGGTATTCAGTTTCCCCCGAACCACGATTTACATAATTATAGTCAGCACCGATAAGAACAAATCCCGTGTCTTGAAAACGGAATTTGTAAGAGTTGTTTGACATACCCCAACCGCCCATATTCATGAAAATATTGAAGTCAATTTTTAAAACACCATTGTTAATAGAAATGTCTTGGTAAGGTTCTTCCATATTGGGATTGTCATGGTTGAGAATGAAACTAATACTTTGTTCTGCTAATTGATATTGATTTATTGCTTGGTTGTAAAAGAGAATAATTAAAATTCTGGGTTGTGTCAAAACAGAGTCATTGTCGTTATTTATTATTGTAACACTGTCTTTGTGTTGAACAATTAGAGCCAAATCTTTGTGATTGTCTTTGTTTAGGTCACCTTGTGTTGAGTCCAAGAGTGTCCAGTTGTTTGGAATGAAATTGTTTATGTCTTTACCTTGCTTGTTAATACTTGGATATGAGAAGTCTTGTCCGAATGCAAGTCCGAAATTCAGAATAAACATTATCGTTAGTAGTCGTCTCATAAGGTTACACATAACGTTCGAGTATTTGCGAAGGCAGGGAATTCATTGCTCGTCTGCCTGGCACAAATGCCCATTTGAAAATATGTTGTTGAAGTTATGAACTAAAGCTGACTATTGAACGTCGAGCCCGAACCACTGCTGATGCTTGTACTTAGAAGATGTTACATTGTCCAGCCCTGCTTTTGCAAATACTTTTGTTGGCAGTAGTTTTTTAAAATCCATAAACAACCAATCTGTCTTTGTATAAACCTTTTTCTATTTTCCAAAGTACTAAATAACTTCCTGCCCCGTCACTGTTCATCGTCTGTATGTAGAATGTCTCGTTTGCTTTGTCATAATTTACTGCTGCACTGTAAATACTTGGTTCGTAAAGTCCTTCCAGAGCATTTTTGGGTAGTTTAATTATTTTCTGTCCCACTTTAATAACAATGCTTTCAAACTGTGTCGTAGGCATACCGCCGTCCATACCCCAATACTTTTTGTTGTCGATAAGTTGAATTTGGTCTGGATAATCTTTTATGTGCCTAAACGTATGCTTTTTCTTGTCGAACTTACTTTGTGTAATTGTTACTTCGACCGTGTCTTTTTTTAATGTGATGGATGTTGCTGTTTTTTTAGAAACTGTCAATACAGGAAAGCTTGATACTAATTTGTATCTGTCTTTATAAATATGTCCATTAAGTTCTTTTCCTTTCTTCGTGTAGTCAATATTTGTCCAGTTACCTTTGTTTTCAAAACAAAAAATTAAGTGTCCGTTTGGCAACTTGTCAACCACTTTACTATTCGGTTGTCCGTCTTCTCTTACATTTAAAAGGCTGTCTTTGTCATTAACAATGGCAAATTGTCCAAAAGAAAATGAAAACCAAAAAAGAAGAATAAGTGTGAAGAATTGTTTCATCGTGTAGGGGCTACTAAAATTACTGCCAACGTTGACGGCTTGGCGTTGTGGCGGTATTCATTGAACTTCCCGCTGCGAGCCGAAGCCGATTAAAGATATAGATTTCATTGTTTGTTCTAATGCTCAATTTAT
The DNA here is from genome assembly GCF_037892425.1 of Lacibacter sp. H375. Classification (NCBI taxonomy): domain Bacteria; kingdom Pseudomonadati; phylum Bacteroidota; class Chitinophagia; order Chitinophagales; family Chitinophagaceae; genus Lacibacter; species Lacibacter aquaticus. The sequence continues at coordinate 3,181,521 of NZ_JBBKTT010000001.1, read as the reverse complement.
AACTTCCAGCATGAGCGAAAGACCAATAGCGAACTGATGCAGATTGCTCCAACTTCCCGCCGCCATAATACCAAACCGATTGTTGCATGCAGTTTTATCCTACGATTAGCAGCAAGATTTGATTGTCATTTTGTACCATGCTTAAATTGTCCCGCAACACCTCAATAGCTTTATGTGTCAAACTTGCTGTTTCTGCGTCACCCTCTTCCGAAAAGTTTTGATTGAATTGCTGAATTACTGCCAATGAATATTCACTCGGGTCAAGCTGGCTGATAAAGGCTGTCTTTTGTTTATAAGTGAGTATGAAATGTGAACTGCCTCTTTTATCAATTAGTTCCTTTGCTACATCGTCATATTCATTTTGAGTTAAGTCAATATTTTTTTCTTCTTGCAGAAAGACAAGCAGGTTTCCATAAATATATCCTGAACCGTCAAAGCCTTGTAGCTCTTTCGCATTATTCGATAAATAGTCCAAATAGTTATCTGTCACTTTCTTGCTGAACAGACTTTTCTTCACAATAATTTCTGCACTTTTTCTTAATTCGTCCAGTTGAGAAGTGTCCAATAAGTAAAATGAGGCAATTGCAGACATAAGCGTTTTTAGATTTTTAATTGTCGCCCTTATAAAGTTTGAGGTGTCACAAAAAATTGCATGCAACGTTAAAGCATTGGCGATGTGGCGGTATTTTTTATTCGTCTGCCCACAACCGATGCTCATTAAAGAACTAATGTAAAAACTTTATTCAAATGCTCAATAGAATTCGGTCTGACCGGACATGTGATGAGTAGCGATATATTGCTGATTGTTCTTAAGGCGCCCCGCCATATTGCCAATGCAATGTTACCTGCAGTTAGTCTACCATTCTCTCCATTCTTCTGTTAAGTCAATATCCTTATCAATCTCAAGCCCTGTTTCTCTTACAACAGCATTTATAAATTCACAAAGTTCTTCCCTTTCCATCGTTTCAATAAATCCGTCATTCCTGTCATTGATTTTATTTAAAGCAGTTGTTACTTTCTTTATAGAATTATAAATGTTTACTGCTTTTTTTTGAGTTGTCAAGTCAGCTAACGTAAGCAAATAGTCTTTTAATAATGTTTCCACAGATGTTATACCTTTGTCTGTAAACAAGTCATCTCCATCGTCTTTTCTACGTTTCCATTCAACTGTCGGAAGCTTATCGATGTATTCCAAAATATTTTGGCTATTATCTGATTTAATATTCTTGTTTTGCTGACTTAGATACTTTTTCAGTTTTGTCTTTTCTTTTTCATCCAATGTCAACTTCATGATACGTATCCATATCAATTCAAATTCTATACTTATCGCTGTTAATATTCTAAACTCGTCAAAAAGTGTCCACCAACAATAACCATAAGAGGTTTGGCTTTTGTCATATGGCTTTTTGTTCAGTTTCTGTAAAACTATCTCTTTAGTGTCACCAAATTGAAGATTAAAAGGTAACTCAATTGGGGAAGGTTTTCTATTCTTAGAAAAGTCATTGTCTATTGTAATCTCATACAAAAACAACTCATCTTTTGATGTATCAAAGCGTTTAAAAGGCTCTCCATATTGTGGCTTGTAACGTGTATATCCGTCAAAGTTTAAATAAATGCCTTTGTTTTTATTGTCAGAACTTGTTTCATAAGCATTGCCTGAAAAGTCCAAATGTAATGCGGGGTTGGCAGGTAAATCAAATTGAGTCATGAAAGATTTGAGGTCGTCTGATAAAATAGATTTTCCAAGTAATTCAGTCAAAGCTATAGTCATTTGGGTGTCGTCTTTAATTGCAGGTAACGGGCAGGGCTTTATGCAGGTTGGGAATTGTTATTCGTCCGCCGACAACCGCTGCTGATTGAAAATATAAAGTTGAATTTAAGAACTAAAGTTGAGAGTTATTCGTCGAGCCCGAACTACAGCCTGGATTTGCAATTGGCTGATGTTTGCTGGTCATGCCCAACTTGCATAAAGCCCAATGTTAGCGGTTCGTGCTGATTGATTGTTATAAATTATGTTTTTGAAATCGCTTTTTTTCTGGTTAACGCTGGCCACCAAACCACAAACAACTCTACACTATCAAATTTTAAAATGTCGCCCTGCATTTCTCTTGATTTTATTTCTTTACTTTCTATGATAAAAGGATGAGCTTGTTTTCTAAAAATCCTATATTGGAGAGCATACAATTTACTAATACGATATGTCAGCTATCTTATTATCTGCTGAAAAATAGATTGCCATGTATATTGGTGTTTGATTTTCTTCAATAATTTTATAGTAGTTTATTTTTTTTACAGGCACTCCCCATCTCACAAGATTTCTTTTTTCCAGCAACTCTGTTTTTATACAACTCACATCAATATTTGGTGAGTTATTTGAAAGATGTTCAGTGAGTAATTTCTCAACATTTGGATTTGTTCTTTCCTTGAAATTTAAAGTAACTACCGAAGTATCAAACTCTCCTTCACTCTTCAATGTATTGTAGAAGTTAGACACCACACTATTCAAGCTACTGTCTGCGGTTGATGCTGTTTGAAATTGGTCAATTGCATTCAATTCGGGCACATAAAAACCTGCCATCTTGTAAACATCCACTCCTGGTTGCGAAATTTTCCAGGGCTGTAAATTAGTAAGTACAACCACCGTCAGTTTTTTCTCTGGAAAATGTACAAATTTTGCCGAAAAACCATTCATGAAATCACCCCCATGGCCTATTTCTATATATCCATTGTGACAGTTTAATTCCCAACCTAATCCATAACTATACCCATAACTATAACTGCCATAAGCGTCCATTGGTTCAAAACCACTCTTTAGTTTACAAGGAGTCCACATTTGACGCAAAGATTCTTTGTCCAAAATTTTTCCACCCTCTAATGCAATGATCCATTTGGTCAAATCTTTTGCCGTTGTAATAATGCCCATATCACCCTGGGAAGAATAAAAGTTGCTGATGTAAGCACCATTAATCAACTTATTGCTATCATTCAAATTATAGCCGGTGGCTCTGTCTGGAACAATTACCGGAACATTTTCACGCATTGTTTCTGTCATTCCAGCTGGAGTAAAGAGACGCTCATTCATAAATTCAGATAACGATTGACCACTTACTTTTTGAATGATGAAACCAAGAAGAAAGTAATTGGAATTGCTATATGCAAAACGTTCTCCAGGAGTAAAATTCAAGGGGTCAGTGGTAACTAGTTTAATAAATTGAAGTTCAGAAATCTCTTTTTTGCGTTCTTCCAACCCTTCACCTGTTGCTCCACCAATAAGAGGATAACCTGGATGATCCTGACAATAATCCCTGATTCCAGATGTATGGTTTAGAAGATGTTTGATTGTGATGGTATTCCAGTTTGCAGGTAAAGAATCAAAGTATTTGTTAACCGGGTCATTGATTGATAACTTCCCATCTCTTTGTAAGAGCATGATGGAAGTTGCTGTAAATGTTTTTCCAATTGAACCGATGTTAAATTTTGAATTTAAAGTTGCAGGAACCTTAAGTCCAATATTGGCTAATCCTAAGGCACCGCTATCAATAATCTCACCATCCAAAACAATGGCATAGGAAAGTCCTGGGATTTGTTGCTTCTTCATTTCCGCTTGCAAATACTTCTCTAATTCTTGTTTGGTGGTGTTTCGGTTTTGGTTAGTACACGAAAAAAGCAAAAAGCAGCTTGTAACAAAAAAGAATATTCGATTTCGCTTTCTGAAGTTTTGAAAGTTTGGTTTCATAACCGGTTAGATTTTTTTAAACAACCTTTAGAATCCTGTTTTTTTTAATAATTGAATTTGCTTTTGCGCTGAAAGTTTTCCAGGTCTCAGCAATCCGTTTTGTAATTTATTTCAGTCGTGGAAAACCGCTTAAGGCCCTCAGCGTAAAGAACAGATCTGTACCATTTATAAATCTGTCTGTCGTTGTCTTCTTACTTAAAAATAATACGGAGTTCAAAATACCATGACCGCTAACGTTAGGGCTTGGCGACGTGGCGATATTCCGTGTTACGTCAGCCCGGATATGTTGCTGATCAAAGATATGAAGATGAAAATATATTCTAAAGCTGGGCTTTATTCGTCAGTTGGATATGTCGCTGAGCAATGTTATATCGATGAGGACATATTCGTAAAGCCGCCATGACGCCAAACCCCATGTTATGCACAGGCATAGTCCCCAATCTCATTTGAAAAAATCAATTGCAACCTGGTTAATAATATCAGGCCTCTCAGCAAATACTTCATGTGTTGTATTTGGTAAAACACAATATTGACTATTCTTTATTAGGCCGTACATTTCCAATCCATGTTCGATTGAAATCATATCTCTATCACCAAGCACAATCATGACAGGAATGTTTATACCGTTATAGACATTTGTCGGAAAATACTCCTTTTCATACACCATCCTGTTCATATTGTTAACCGCTTTTTTCCAATCCTTTTTTGGAGTCAGTGTATTATACCATTCAATGTCTTCCTTATTTTGTTTGGCCCAATATTCCAGCGAGGGAGGCTTAACTGAGTCAAGGGGAAATTCGTCTGGGATGACAAATCCTTTCACACCGTTGTTTGCCCCGACTGCAATTACCTTTTTAATCTTGTCAGCCCTTCTATTAGCCAAAAGAAGACTAACAATGGCACCATCACTCCACCCCAAGACAAAGCCACTGTCAATCTTTAATGAGTCGATTAATTGTGACATAAAATCCGTTAACAAGTCGTAGCTTAAACTATCAGTTTGATCAGACCTGCCTTGTCCTGGCGTATCAGGCGCTATAACTCTATAATGTTTTGAAAGGATGGGGATACATTTTGCAAAGTCTCTTATGCTCCTATTAATCCCACCGCCTGAAAGTAATAGCAAAGGAGTTCCCTGTCCATACTCTTCATAATAAATGTTTTTCCCGTTGATGTTTATCACGTTGCCATTATTCGAACCAAATTCAATCTTATCTGTCCGGGTGTTGCAACTTGTCCAAAGTAGCGAAACTGAAATAAGTCCGATTACTATTTTCATGTCTTTATTGTCTGGTGGATTATTCTCCGCCATGCTTGTGCATAACGAACAGGGCTTTATGCAGGTTGGGAATTGTTATTCGTCCGCACACAACCGCTGCTGACTAAAAATATAAAATTGAATTTAAGAACTAAAGTTGAAAGTTGTTTGTCCAGCCCGAGCCACAGCCTGGATTTGCAATTAGCTGATGTTTGCTGGTCATGCCCAACTTGCATAAAACCCAATGTAAGGCGTAGTTCTTCATCGCTGTTTAAGGGTTATGCCTTTGTCCTTTTTAAATATCCTTTTCGTCTTTAACAGCAATTTTCGTAAAAATGAACTTTCAATATTTTGAACTTTGTCTAACTCTGATATATTGGTTGGTATGCCTTGCTTCGCTTTGTTATACAAGAAAGCCTTTGCTTCAATTTTTAATTCTTCTGGATAGTCTTCGAGTTCTTTTGGAAGTCGTAATGCAATTTGATATTTTAAGTCAATATCAGCTGTCTTGTAAAATTCTGAAAGAATTGTTTTGACTTGCTCAATATAAATAGCCTCTTGGCGTCTGCTTTCCTTTTCAAAAACCGATTCATCTTCAACGAAATTGAAGTCGTAATTATATTCTTTTAATTCTTCGTCCCAAACGAAATCGTCATAGCCTTTCTGTTGAGAAATAGTGTCACCACTATGAACGGTCATTGAATAAACAGTCGGTCTTGCCCAATACAGAACTTTAAGAACTCCAATTTTTTTGTCTTTGTCGCCTCTACGAAATGTGTCAAGTAAAATATTTTGGATGTCAACATAATCAAAAACTCGCCGACAAGGTTTTACAAATTCGTTATTGAAACTAGGGTCTGGCTCATCGACTGCTGCTTGCAGCATTGGCTTTAACAAGTCAACAGGAAATGTGTCAAGGTTGTCAAGTAAATGAGCGACAAACCATTTTTTGTCATTGTCAACCAAAAAAGATTTTAGTAATGAAATGTCGGTGTCACTAAAGCCCTTGAATTGCATACGAAACTGTCTCAACACTTGCGGTCGTCCATAGTGATTGTTCTTGCGAAGGTTGTCAAGCTGTTTCTGATATACTTCAAAGGTGTGTATGATGTCCATTAGAATTACGCCTTACGTTCAGGGCTTGCCGAAGTGGGGGCAATAGAATTCCGTCCGCCCGGCTAACTGAAGCTAAATTTATAAATAAAAGCTGATGATTTGTACATAGCTAAATTAATAACGTCCTGCTGGATATGAAGCCAAATTGAAAAACAAAAGCTGAAACACGGTTTCCGTCCGCCCCCATTTTGGCAAACCCCATGTTGCACGCCGTTATTTGTATCCATATATAATTGTATAGTCCAGAACGGGATTATCAAACTTTGCTTTATCCAAATTAGTTGCCCGGACAAATATGAATTTTTGTTTAATCCAATGGTCAAAAATTTTCAAGGTGTCGCCGTTGTCTATTACATAGCCGTTTTTTGCATCAATTTGAATTGAATTTATGTGCTTCAAATTTATCTTCCAACTACTAACAATCGCTGTGTCAAGGAGCAGGTCATTGCTGGAATAGTGAAGTGCACCTTCTGGATGATATTCTAAAAGTTCCTGAATTTGTCCAACTGTGTCAAAAAGGAAAGTAGATCTTCTTAAATATTTAAGAGTATCGGAATTCTGAATTATACAATTGCCTATAGTATTTACAGTTGTGGAATCACTTTGACAATAAATCATGTCAACCTCACTTGACTTATCCTTCTTAAAATTGGTTGCATAAGTTTTTGAGTCAATAGTAATGTTGTTAGACAAAGAGAATTTATTCCCACTGTTCATTGAACTGTTTGAGTTTGTACAAGAGTATACACTTATTAGAATTGCTATGAGTAGTAGGGACTTCATTGTAATGGCGTGCAACACGCTAATATACGCAACTCCTTCCAAAATCAAATTTCCCAACTCTTTGATTTTCATCGTTTGCTATATGCGTTTTTCAGATTGTTGGGTTGCACAATTGCCCGCCTATAAAAGCCCCTTTTCAAATAAATCATCAAGAGGGCTTGCAATATTTACCAATTGCTTTCTTGCCACATGCACATAGCGCTCGGTGGTGCGTATATCGAAATGCCCTAAAATATCCTTGATGTATTTGATGTCAACTCCTTTCTCTAATAAATGTGTTGCAAAACTGTGTCGTAAACCATGAAACGTTACATGCTTTGGTATATTGGCTCGTTTTTTTGCGTCAATGAATATTTGCTGAGCACTTCTGGTGCTGTAAGCTGTCCCTTGAATTTGTCCTTCAAATAAATAAACTTTCGGACGGGGTGCCTGTTGTTTTAAATAGTTTCTGAGTATATCCAGCAACACAGGGCTGAGATTCACATACCTGTCTTTTTTTCCTTTTGCCTGTTCAATATAAATGGTCATCCTGGTTGAATCAATATCTTTTTGCTTCAGGTTTACCACTTCGCTTACTCGTAACCCCGCACTGTAAGCTGTAAAAACAATGGCCTTGTGTTTCAGATTCGTAATTGCTTTAAATAACCGTCCGATTTCTGTTTCGCTCAATACTTTGGGTAGTTGTAATTGTTTTTTTGAACGTGGGATGTCAAAGAAAAACTTTTCCCGCTTTAATACCTGTTCAAAATAAAACTTCAACGCATTCAACCGGCTGTGCAATGTATTTTCACTCAGCTGCAACTTCACAGCGCAATACAACATATAACGTTTCAAATGTTCGGGTGTTAAGTCCTGTACATTCCTGTCACCCAGTAATTGCAGTAACTGCATAAATTCATTGCGGTAGGTTTGTAATGTACTGCTGCTGTATTTTTTTAATGCCAGTTGCTCGAGGCAGCATAGTAATTCTGTTTTGTTGTTTGCTGACAGCCGGATGGAAGATGTTTGTACTTTCTGTTGCTGTATGCTTAATGCAGTTGCAGGTGCAAGTCCGCATTTTTTACGGTTCTCTTCCGTATCGGGTATATGCCATCCTTTGAGAGTATTACTCCAGCGGGCATCGGGTACTTTTTTAATTCGCTCGTTCCAAAGTTTGTTAGCTGCAAAGCGAAGAAGTATTCTGTTCTTACCCCTGTGGGTTATCAGGTGATAGCTGATGTTGTTCATGGTTGCTGTTTGGGTAACAGTAATATCTGAAATAATCAGCAAAAATTAAAATGCTGCAGGCGCTTTATAATATACTCCTCAACCCTGCCCTTTCTGCAACTGTTTGAAGCCCTTTGCATGTACATAACAAACGCTTCATACAACCATCCAAAACCCTTTGCATGCATATCCGGGGCTCGTTATACAATCATGCTTAATCCTTTTCATGTGCATCCCCAGCACTTCATACAACCATCCAAAACCCTTTGGCTGTGCATCCCAGAGTCTTCGTATAATCATCCAGAACACATCACATATTAATCCCAAACCGTTTTGATGTACATAGTATGCACTTCATACAACTATCCATAACGCACAGCATGCATACGAAAAGGCCATTGTTATACTGCGGGGCTCATTTTATTTCTGTGTGTTTTGCCCTTTGTTGGGTAAATTCCACATGGCATTTTATACATTCTTTATTGTTGTAACAGCAGGTATGTGCCCTATATATTTTAATATATAATTTTTTCTAACATATGCAAGAGGGGGTGAAAACACGGTGCAGCGGCACTTGCACAACTAAAAAATCTTTTTTTGTTTTGACTCCGTTAACCCGTGAAAGACATACCGTCTGCTCACGGAAATTTTCACCGATTAATTCATTAACTATGAAAAAATCCATTTCTAATTTTTCGAAGTTATCAGATGGTAACCTCGAAAGCAAAACCCACAGCATCATCAGCAGTATGACTGGTAATGCAAATTTCCCCACTCCTGTTCCTGCACTTGCTGTTTTACAAACAGCTGCCGATGCTTATACTGCGGCATTGGTAAAAGCAGGTGCCGGTAACCGTGCAGATGTGGCTGATAAAAACGCCAAGCGTGAAACGTTGCTGAATTTGCTGCGCAGCCTTTGTACGTATGTAAACCTTACTGCAAATGGCGATGCAGCTATGTTACTTACATCGGGCTTCGATATCAGTAAAGACCCGCAGCCATCTGTAATTACGAAGCCGGAAATTGTGCGTCTTGAAAATGGCGTAGCCAGTGGCAGCTTGCTGGTGAGTGTAAAAGCAGTAAAGGGTGCATACTCTTACCTGCATGAGTACACAACTGATGCAACACTTGCTCCTGATAGCTGGGTGAGTACCATGAGCACAAGTGCAAAAACAACACTTAGCAACCTGCAACCCGGCACTGTTTATTACTGCCGTGTGGGTGCTATTGGCACCAACAACCAGTTATTGTACAGCGATGCTGCAAGCCGGATGGTGGTGTAAATTAAACCAGCTTTTTTCAGATTTCAGATAAAGCAAGAGGCTGCCTTTCCAGGCAGCCTCACTTACTTACGTTACACCTCATTTCTCAGCGCCAGCTTTTCATCACTCATCATTCATCACTCATCATTCATCATTCATCACTCATCACTCATAACCCCTAACCTTTTAAAACCTACCTTTACCGCAAATCACTTCATTGACCATTCACACATCACTCCCCTTACTAGCAGAAGTTGCGGCTGAAAAGCAGGAAGAAAATCTCCGGTTTGTAAATTTCTTAAAAGAACGCAACAGCGAAGAAGTTGATGAAGAAGTGCAACGCCTCAACCAACTGATAGAACCAAAGATCGATTGCACAAGCTGTGGCAACTGCTGCAAAAGTTTAATGGTGAATATTACAGCCGAAGAAGCCGACAGAGCTGCAGCACGTTTGCAAATTACACGTGAAGTGTTTGATGAACGATATGTTGAGAAAGGAAGTCATGAACTGATGATCATGAATAAAATGCCCTGCCATTTTCTTGCGAACAATGCCTGTACTATTTATGAAGACAGGTTTGCAGGATGCAGAGAGTTCCCCGCTTTACACCTGCCCCAATTTACGCAACGGCTATTTTCTGTAATGATGCATTACGAACGGTGCCCCATTATTTTCAACGTAATGGAAGAATTAAAAACCACAACCGGTTTTCAGCAAAAAGCTTCCTGACCTTCTTGCAGCTATGCATCATTTATTGTAACTTTTTCGCTTAAAATTTCTTTACATGAAACTCAAGCTGCTTTTACTTGCATTACCTGCTTTTGTTACTGCATTACTCGCTGTGCAGTTTACTGATCGCTATCAAACTGCAAAAGAAATAGCAAAGCTGAAAAAATATAAACTGGAGAACAGCATTCGTTGCAGCCCCGATTGGGATGCATTAAAAGATGTATTGGATGAAGTGGATATTCCACCAATCCCCGGTGCCGGTTCTTACAAATGGAAGATCACGACTGCAAACGATAGTGCACAGTTTTATTTCAACCAGGGAATAAATATGTATTATGGTTTTCACATTATTGAAGCCATGGCATCGTTTAAAAAAGCAGAGAAGTTCGATCCAAATGCAGCCATGATCCATTGGGCAAAAGCGCTTGCATACGGACCCAACATTAATGATCTTGGCTATGCTGCTTCACCCGATGCTCTGACTGCTATTCAAAAAGCAACAGAACTTTCCGGCAGTTGTACTGCAGTTGAAAAAGGATTGATCCTTGCACAATCAATTCGTTATTCAGCCGACAGCACGCAAACAAGAGAACATCTCAATCAATTATATGCAGATAAGATGAAAGCGTTGTATGATCAATATTCGTCAAATGCAGATGTATCAGCATTATATGCCGATGCTTTGATGCTCCAACATCCCTGGGATCTTTGGTTCAGCAATGGCAAGCCAAAAGAATGGACACCACGTATACGAACTGTACTTGAAAAATTATTAGCTGCTACCCCGCTTCATCCCGGTGCCAATCATTACTATATACATGTGATGGAACCCTCGCCATACGCATCACTTGCTACAGCAAGTGCCGACAGGTTGGGAAGTCTTACACCGGCATTATCACATATGGTACACATGCCCTCGCATATTTATTTACGCACGGGCAATTACAGTAAAGGAGCTGCGGTGAATGAAGATGCAGTAAAGAGTTATAAAAATGTATTACAACTGTTTGCTCCGGCGGCGGGCGCTGACTTTTTGTATGTGATCCACAACCTGCACATGCAAACCAATCATGCCATCATGAGTGGTAATAGTAAGTACGCCATCGAAAGTGCAAAGCAAACTGCTGCCAGCATACCAACCGATTATTTATTGATGGAAGGAGCGCTCGGTAATTACCTTCAATACATTTATTACACAAATATTTTAGTTGATGTTCGCTATGCACGTTGGGATGCTTTATTAGCAATGACACAACCACCGGCAAAACAGGTTTACTCAAATGTGCTGTATCATTTTGGAAAAGGAATGGCCTATGCCCATCAGCAAAAACTAACCGATGCAAAGAAAGAATACAGTTATTTAAGCGATCTCTTAAAAGACAGTACACTTTCATTACCATTTGCACCCTTCTCGCCTTCCATTGATGGTGCTACTGTTGCGGCCAATTTACTTGCCGGCACAATTGCACTTGCACAAAAGAATAATAAAGCTGCCATTGAACACTTCAGCAAAGCAGTTGCAACAGAAGAACAAATGGTGTACAATGAACCAAGAGATTGGTTACTTAATCCAAAGCATTATTTAGGTAACGCTTACCTGCAACAGAAAGATTGGAAAAAAGCAGAGGTAGTTTTGCTTAGCGATCTGAAGAATAACAACAATAATATCTGGGCTATGACGGGTTTACACCTGGCTTATCTTCAACAGGCAAAACTAAAAGAAATAGCTGCATTACAGCCGCAACTGAAATCAGCCATTGCCAATGCCGATATAAAAATTAATGCGCCTGTGCTTTAGGGAGCAAGACCTGCTTTTACAAAATCGCTTACCAGGTAACTGATAAGTTTACCTGTGCCTTCACTTTTACGTCCATCACTTAAAAAGCTGGCCCCTTCGCAAATGTGGAGGTAAGCAGCTTTTGCATCAGTGGCTGCAAAATTGATGTATTGTCTTGCATGCAGCTTACCGATACCACTCGGTGTAAATGCACTGCTGAGTGTATGCTCAATAGAATCAAGATCAAGTTCCAAACCTGTATAGGTATCTTCAGTAAAGCCGGTAGCATGTGCTACTGCCTGTATGAAATTCCTTTTTTCATGGATGAAAATATCTTCGTAAGTAATCAAATCGAAGAAAGGATTGTTTACAATATCGATCCATACATTTTGCGGAATATAATTTTCATGAACGCCAATTACACAATACTTCTGCAGGTAACCATCTTCTTCTGCATAACGAAATGCATTGCCACTGTGCCTGCCTTCAACCGGGCGATAATCGGTATGCGCATCAAGGTTAATACAATTGATCTGTGCCAGCTGAACCTTGCCAGCTTTATGTAATCCTTTTGCTGTGCCTTTAATAAGCGGATATGCATTGTTATGTCCACCACCAATTACAATCGGGATCTTTCCATAAGTAGTGATCAACTTTGCAAGCGATTCAACCTCTTCATCTATTGAATTCACTGCATGACGATAGGCATCCAGCTTTTCTTCATGGCCATGCGCATTCTCTTCGATCACTGATTCAACATAAGAAAAATCAAAATGACCGAGCAACAGTATTTCATCGCCCTGCAAAAAATCATTGCTTTGAATGTTGAGAAAAGCTGTGAGAAAAGGAAACCATGCAGTATCGGCCCCGCCCACTCCTTCATTTGCTTTTACACCAATATCTTCCGGTATACCAAACAACGCAAACTTTGCTGTTGATTCCTGCAAAACTTTTTCGAACTGTTCCCTGTTGTTTGGCAATTGCACCCGTTCTCCCAGTTTGGTTTCAAAACGACGGATCTTGGTTAATGTGAGTACATCTTCTTTGTTGTAAAAACGAAATGACTGCATATGGCTGATTTGTTTCGTATTGAAAGATAACTTATTTCAGCACATATTCCGTCAGGCGAAAAATTCTCCCCCGATCATCACTTTGTCAATAAGATTACTGCCAAACGCATAAGGCAAATAAGCAATGGAAGGGATTGATCTTGTAAAAATCAGGTTGGCTTTTTTACCCACGGTAATACTTCCCACTTCATGTTGCAGATCCATTGCAAATGCTCCATTGATGGTGGCTGCATTAATGGCCTCTTCCGGTAACATCTTCATACCAATACAACTCATGGCCACCACAAGATTCATATTGCCACTGGGCGATGAACCCGGATTATAATCGCTGGCCAATGCAATAGCAGCTCCTGCATCAATCATTTGCCTGGCAGGCTGAAAGGGCATACGCAGGAAAAAAGCAGCGGTTGGTAATAATGTACCAATCGTATTAGAATTGGCAAGTGCCTCAACATCTTCATCGGTCATGGTTTCCAAATGATCAACGGAAATAGCATTCAGCTCAATTGCCTTTTGTAAACCACCAATACTGTTGAGTTGATTGATATGCAGTTTGGGAGGCAATCCGTATTTCATAGCAGCTTTGCAGATCTGTTCCATTTCATCAACCGAGAAAAAACCATTCTCACAAAACACATCTACAAAATCAGCAAGTCCTTCGTCTGCTATCACCGGCAGCATTTCATTGACGATAAGATCAATATAGCCTTGGTGATTATCCCTGTTTTCTAACGGATAAGTATGAGCGCCAAGAAAAGTTGACTTTACAGGTATGGGTGATGTTTCTTTCAACTGCTGAATAACACGCAGCATCTTTAACTCCGCTTCTACCGACAACCCGTAACCGCTTTTTATTTCAATGGCACCGGTGCCAAGTGTGATCAACTCTTCTAATCGTCCCCAAGCAAGACGAAGTAATTCAAGCTCTGAAAGTTTCGCCAGTTTATTGGCAGAGTTTAAGATGCCTCCGCCTTTTGCAGCAATAGCTTCGTAACTCATTCCTTTCAGCTTGTCAACAAATTCATCTTCCCTGCTTGCCGCAAACACCAAATGCGTATGACTATCGCACCATGTTGGCAAAACCCATTGTCCGCTTGCATCCATACGATGTTCCACAGTATCAGCCCACGCTCCAAGATTTTTCATTTCTCCGTAAGCAGCAATCAATCCATCATTAATCAGCAAATACGCATCTTCAATAACAGGTAATGTGGCCAACGCTTTTCCACGCAACAATACATTCTCCTCATGCACACCCACCAACTGTTTAATATTTGTCACAAGCAGAGTCATGCATTAAAAGTAACGGATTTATCACATCAGCAAAAAAAGAAAGCCCCGCCAAAAAAGGCAGGGCTTTGAGCTATAAGGAACCATTACTGTTTCGCTGCTGTAACAGGCTGCATTGGGTGCATAACACCATCAACAATATGAACAATGCCGTTTGTAGCCAGAATATCTGCATTCGTTACAAACATAGAGTTGCCCATTTCATCTGTTAATTTCACTTTACCATCTTCTACTGTTGCTTTTAATTTACCACCACTTAATGTTGGAAGTTCAACAACTCCATTACCAAACTTAATTGCATTCATCAGTGTAGTTGAATTCCAGGTACCACCTACCATATGATATTTCAATGTTTTTGCCAGCTCTGATTTATTCTTCATCAGTTTCTTGCGATCTGCTTCAGGGATTTTGTCAAATGCTGCGTTTGTTGGTGCAAACACTGTGAAAGGACCATTCAGTTGAAATACTTTCAGTACGTTGGCCGTATTGATTGCTTCAACGAGAGTTGTATGCTCTACAGAACCTGTAGCAACACCAACAATGTCAGATGTAGCCACTGCTGGCGGAGGAGCAACCGGCGGTGCAACAACAGGAGTTGAATCAACTTGCGCTTTAACGGTTACAATAGATGCGATCATTAAGAACGCTGTTGAGGTAAATGCGAGAAAAATCTTTTTCATTGTGTTGAATTTATAAGTTTGATAATACTTGATTACATAATGCAAAACTTGCAACGCTATAGTTTCAGCAACTATATACATGCACATATCCTTTCAAGGAAAGAGGCCTTTTCAGGCATACTTATACACGGGAAGGTGGGAGTTGAATGGTTCGTACGAAGTTCTTTCCATGAAAAACAATAACCATGCCAGCAGAAAATAATGTGCATTACTTCCCTGATTGTGATTTTCTCTTTAAGTTCGTTTGTATGAAACAGTTCACTGCTGTTGTACAGAAATATAAAACAATGGGTGAAAAAACCGGATGGACTTTTATTGAAATTCCTGACGGCATACCTGAACAATTAAAGCCCGGTCACAAAAAAGAGTTTAAAGTAAAAGGCAAACTGGATGACTATACTTTTAAGCAGATGCCACTTTACCCTGTAGGTGGCGGCAAGTTTATTATGGCCCTGAATGCCGATGTGCGAAAAGCCATTGGCAAACGACAAGGTGCAACTGTTCATGTGAAAATTTCCGCCGATAACAGTGCCTTTCAATTCAATCATGATCTTATGGAATGCCTGAATGACGAGCCGGCTGCATTGCAGCACTTCAAGAGTCTCACCGGATCACACCAGCGTTATTTCAGCAAATGGATCGATAGCGCCAAAACCGAACCTACAAAAGCCAAACGAATTGCCATGGCAGTAACTGCATTGGCCAGAAAAATGGGCTATCCCGAAATGATACGGGAAGAAACAGCCAAAAACAAATTACTACGTTGAGCTTATTAACATAACAGCCGTTAGTTGTTAATAAGAATGAAGCTGAATAAGGCTTTCAGCGGGTTACTTTTTTCCGATTCAGGTATAAAGAGCGGGAATGTTTATTTCCATGTCATCATCTCAGCAACTGCTTAACTGAAAAATGCCCGATGTTTGACAGAACACTTAAAACTTTAAACAAAGAAAAATGGTACAAAAAACTTACTTCAAGACAAAGGATTACTGCAAAGTGAAATTCTCTTTTAAAGTTGAAAATGCTGAAACCATCGAAATTCTCGGCCTCAACAGCGATTGGCAAAATGCTGTGATCATGAGCAAAAAGAAAGACGGAACGTTTAGTGCTGAAGTGAACTTGCCAAAAGAAAGCAAGCACGAATTCAAATACTTAGTAAATGCTACAGAATGGGTTAGTGAACCCGAAGCCGATGAACAACAACCAAACGCCTTTGGCGGCAGCAACAGCGTGATTGTGCTGTAATTTATCCCCTATTCAAACGATTGCCTTCTATACCGGTAACGATGATTTATAAAAAAGGATACCGTTGTTACCGGTTCTTTCTATGCCCCTACCTTATTGTTTTTTCCTGCTGCTTAATTTCTTCTTGATGAATTTTTCAAACTCCACGGCATGAAATACAATGGCTGATGCTGCAATACAAATGATCAACTCCTGCAACGTTAAAGGTTGTGTTTTGAAAATTTCATTTGCAAACGGCAAATAGATAACACCAAGCTGCAGGATAAACGTGAGAAGTACGGCACCAAGTAATTCCATGTTACTGAAGACACCCTGGCTGAATAAATATTGCCGGTCGCTTCTTATTGCCAACACATGTCCTAATTGTGTTAATGACAATACTGTAAACACCATCGTTTGCCAATGTGCACCGCTGTGATTAATACTCCATGCCTGAATGCCTAACGTAACACCTGCCATCAACAACCCAACCCATACGATATGATAACCGATACCATCAGCAAATAAACTTTCTTTTGTGCTGCGAGGCGGACGACTCATGATATCACGCTCTTCTTTTTCACTTGCCAATGCAAGACCCGGCAAACCATCCGTTACTAAATTGATCCAGAGAATATGAATTGGTAATAATGGAATAGGCAATCCTATTAACGGAGCAAGAAACAACGTCCATATTTCGGCACCATTACAAGTCATGATATATTTCACAAACTTGCGGATATTATCATAGATCCGTCTTCCCTCTTTCACCGCTTTTACAATCGTGGCGAAATTATCATCGAGTAAGATCATGTGTGCAGCTTCTTTGCTTACATCGGTACCATTAATACCCATCGCCACACCAATGTTTGATGATTTGAGCGAAGGCGCATCGTTTACGCCATCACCCGTCATCGATACAAAATGATTCTTTTGCTGTAACGCTTTTACAATATGCAGTTTCTGTTCCGGCGATACACGTGCATATACTCTTATCTTTTCTACCTGCGCATCAAAATCTTCCGGAGCAATTGCCTTCAATTCTTTGCCCGTCATCACCAGATCGTTCTTTGTTAAGATGCCGATCTGTTTTGCAATGGCAGATGCTGTTGCAGGATGATCCCCGGTGATCATGACCACACGAATACCGGCAGCTTTACATTCTTCAATCGCCAGCTTTGCTTCTTCTCTTGGCGGATCGATCATGCCTGTCAGTCCGGCGAATATCAAATCTGTTTCAACCGATTCATAAGTGAATGGTTCGGGTAATGCATCAATACATTTATAACCAAAAGCAATCACACGTATTCCATCAGAAGCCCACTCGTCGGCCTGTTTTAAAATAGCAGCACTATCATGATCTTGTTTTAATGCAGATGTTACCGATTCAACAGCACCTTTTGAAATCACCAGGAATTGTTCTTTATACTTATGCACCGTTGTCATACACTTCCTGTCTGAATCAAACGGAAGTTCTGCTATACGGGGCAATGTAGTTTGTATTGAAGTGAATGGCTTCTCCGGGTGTTGCTCATTAAAATATTCAACTAATGCAAGTTCTGTTGGGTCGCCAATCAATGCTTTGTTATCAGCTTCCTTCACATCATGATTCAATGCCATAGCCACATCAAGCAACGACATCTCTTCAATCATCAACTGGTTAGCTTCATCTGCTTTCACTTGCACCACTTTCATTTTATTCTGCGTAAGCGTTCCTGTTTTATCTGAACAGATATACGTTACAGAACCAAGTGTTTCAACGGCAGGAAGTTTACGGATGAGTGCATTCTTCTTCACTAATCGCTTTGCTCCCCTTGCCAGCGCAATAGTAATAAGCGCAGGTAATGCTTCGGGAATAGCCGCAACCGCCAATGAAATAGAAATGAGCAACATGTTCAATGGCTTTTCACCACGCAATAAACCAATTACAAATAGCAGCAAACAGATAAACAATATGATGTAAGAAAGTTTGCGCCCAAAATCAGCCATACGTTTTTGCAAAGGTGTAGCCACTTCATCTTGCTGTAACATGCGTGCAATTAAACCGATCTCTGTTTGCATGCCCGTGGCAATCACAATTCCTTTTGCACGTCCATTGGTGACCAATGTACTTTTAAAACCCATGTTCAACCGATCACCAATAGAAAGATCTACTTCCTCCATTCTCTTTTCCGTTTTTTCTGCAGGAACTGATTCACCTGTTAAAGCCGACTCATCTATTTTTAAACTGAAGGTTTCAATAAACCGTAAATCTGCAGGTACAACATTGCCTGCTTCAAGCAACACAAGATCTCCGGGTACCAGTTCTGATGAAGCAAGGTTAAGCGGTTTGCCGTTGCGCATTACCTGTGCCTGCAGGGCAGCAATCTTTTTCAATGCTTCCATTGCCTTCTCTGCACGGTATTCCTGGATGAAGCCAACAACAGCATTGAGTACAACGATCACCATAATGATAATGGTATCAGTAACATCGCCGGCAATGCCCGCAATAACAGCAGCCGCTATCAATACCAAAATCATAAAATCTTTGAACTGCTGCAGAAATAAAACCCAGGCTGGTTTCTTTTTCTTTTCCTGTAATTCGTTGGGACCATACTCAGCCAACTTCAATGCTGCACTATCTGAATCGAGGCCATTGGTTGATGAGCCTGTAAGTTCAATCACTTCATCTGCCGGAAGGTGATGCCAGTTCATATTGGTTATGTTTTTCTGAAGAAAGTACAGTAAGTTACAAAACAAACACGCAGCAGAAAAAATACAAATGCAATAAGTGTGAATCTTGAAACAAGTTGTTACACTTTTTTGAGAATAGCTACAGTTAACCGGCTCACACAAACCAGTTTTTCACGTTCATCATAAATTTTAATATCCCACACATGAGTGCTGGCACCAATGTGAATTGGTGTAGTGATGCCCGTTACCAATCCACTGCGTACAGAACGGATATGATTTGCGTTGATCTCAATACCAACGCAGATAAATTTTTCAGGATCAATTACGTGGGCACTTGCAATGCTACCCAATGTTTCAGCTAATACGCAACTGGCACCGCCATGCAGCAAACCATAAGGTTGGTGTGTACGATGATCAACAGGCATGGTTGCTTTAATGAAATCCTTACCGGTTTCAATAAATCTGATGTCAAGTGTTTCAGCCATTGTTCGTTCACCTAATGATGATAACTCCTCAACAGAAAACACCTTATTAAACCAGATAGCATCCATGGTCAGAACTATTTTTGATTAGAGACAGCTTTATTAACCACATCCGGTAAAAATGGCGATGCATCTCCCCCATTACGTATTACATCACGTACGAGTGTAGAGGCCACTGAAGTATATTGTGGCAGACATGTAAGAAAGATCGTTTCAATATCATGATCGAGACTGCGGTTCATATCAGCGATTGCTTTCTCGTATTCAAAATCATTTACATAACGGATACCACGAAGAATAAATTTTGCCTTTACTTTTTTACAGCAATCAACCGTAAGACCTTCATAAAAAACTGCTTTCACCCTTGGTTCGTCTTTGAAAATTTCATTGATCCAGCTGATCCGCTGATCTTCACTGAACATGGGCACTTTTGCTGCATTACGGCCAATACCGATATACACTTTATCGAACAAATCAAGGGAACGATAAATAATATCGAGATGACCGACGGTGATAGGATCAAACGTTCCGGGGAACAAGCAGATACGTTGCATGCAGTTAATTTAGAAACCGAATATCGAACGAATAACCCAAATAAACAAAGCAAACCGTAATTCCCGCAAACAAACGCTGTACAAACACCCCGTAAAGAGGTATTTTATTTGTAATCTGATGTTTGTATTTTTCTCTAAACAAAACTAACCATGAGCAACCGCAGTATTTCTAAGGTACGAATCCTGAGTATCGACGGTGGTGGTATCAGGGGAATTATTCCCGGCACCATCGTTGAATATCTTGAAGCACGCATACGTGCTGTTACGGGAAATAAAAATGCAAAGATCGGCGAGTATTTCGACATGATCGCAGGCACAAGCACAGGCGGTATCCTTACAAGCATTTACCTGATGCCCGATGATAAAGATCCGGGCAGAGCAAAATTTTCTGCTACCGATGCTGTGCAGTTGTATATGCAGCATGGAAATAAAATTTTTAATAAAAACTTCTGGCAACAGTTTAAGAATTTCAGTTTCTGGAATGAAAGTTTTCCTGCTGACAATCTCGAACACCTGTTACAGGATTATCTGGGTGATACTACATTGAGCCAGATGATCAAACCTTGTGTGATCACCGCTTATAATTTCTATGAACGAAGAGCAGCTTTCTTTAACAGTGCTAACTCAAGACGTATTGGTGGTGAAGTACGTGATTTTAAAATCAGAAATGTAGCAAGAGCAACAAGTGCAGCACCTACATATTTTGAACCGGCTATGATCTATAGTTTAAGTGAAGCACCACAATATTTAATTGATGGCGGCGTGTTTGTAAACAATCCGGCATTGTGTGCATACAGTGAAGCAAGAGGTTTGAATTTCAATGAAGAACGTGTACTTACAGGAAAATTTCAATTACCGAAACCAAATAAACCGGGAGCAAAAGATATGTTGCTGATCAGTATTGGCACAGGCAGCAGTAAACGTAAGTATGAATTTGAACAATTGCGTAATGCGGGTTTGATCAAATGGTTGCCGGTGTTGATCGACATCATGATGAGCGGCAATAGTGAAACAGTGCATTATCATCTCACACGCATGTGGGATACATTGGATGAAGCAGACAAAGACGATTACTATCGCATTGAACCTGATTTAAAAACTGCATCACCTGAAATGGATAATGTATCGAAAAGGAATCTGAAGCTCTTGAAAGAAGCCGGCGAGAGTTATGTATTTGAAAACACAGAAACGCTGAATGAGATCGTAGATAAAATGTTGTTGTATAACTGATATTCGTGAAGAAAAACCAGGCGTACCTACAGCGAGGATGATATCATTCTTATATAAACGAGAAGAGACTGTTTCAAAAATTCGAAACAGCCTCTTCTTATCAATCAGTGCTATGGTTAAAATCTCCTTTAAGTGATTCCCAAAGCATTTATTTACTTTTGACCATTCATTATTAAGCAGCCAGGCACACTCACGCTTATTGCTTTGTAAATGACGCCTCAACAACCTGGCGACTTTTATTTAAGGCGCTGTAATATTCTGATTTTATTTTCAACGTGTTTCCTGTAACAACATAATTGTATGTTTTATTAAAAGGAAGCATAATAAACACCGGAGAAAACAAATTATCAGCAGTTGGAATATTCAACGTACCTGCAGATGTTGAAATGGTGTAGGTACTGCTATAGCTGGTTGTTGCGGCGCCGGAAGTACCTGTAATTGGCGTTGTAATTGTAGAATTTGTGGCCCCTGTTGTTGTATTTGTTTCCTTCCGTACACCTGTAGTAACAAAATCAAACATCAGACCTTTGCTGCTAAATTGATTAGAAGTCAGCGTAATTGTACCCTTAAAGTTTGAACAAGCTGTGTTATAATTTGTACTTGTTAATATACCACTACCTGGAATAGTATCGTACGTGGAAGATACATAGCCACTAAAAGTATAGGTTCCACCAATTGGGCCATTGTCAACCTGTTGTGGTTCAGGTGATTTTTCTTTAGAACATGAAAATAAGAGAACTGATAGAGCAAGGATAAAACTGTTTTTTTTCATTTTTAGTTTTTATAGTTACTGTTAGATTTGGTTTAATTCTAATTTAATAAATGACATCAGGAAGCAAGTTTCCTGATGTCATTTATCAAATAATTTTTAAGGAAAATTAATTCAGGTTCCTGAAATCCACCGGCACCAGTTTACTTACACCGGCCTCCTGCATGGTTACACCATAGATCACATCCACGGCTCCCATTGTTTGCTTATTATGCGTTACAATGATGAACTGTGAATTGTTGCTGAACTGACGGATCATGTTGGTGAACTTACCTACGTTGGCATCATCCAATGGTGCATCAACCTCATCCAGAATACAGAACGGAGCAGGTTTAATAAGATAGATCGCAAACAACATCGCTGTTGCCGTTAATGTTTTCTCACCACCACTCAACTGAGAGATACTGCTTGGGCGTTTACCTTTTGGTTTGGCGATGATGTCGATACCGGTATCTGCAAGGTTCTCCGGATTTTCAAGCACCATATCAGCAGTATCTTCTTCTGTAAACAAGGCCTTAAATACTTTCTGGAAATTCTCCCGCACCTGGTTAAAGGTTTCAAGAAAACGTTGATTGGCTGTTGCTTCCACTTCCTGGATGGTTTGCAGCAACGATTCTTTTGCAGTTACCAGATCATTCTTCTGTTCAAGAATAAACTCATAACGCTTGCGCATTTCTTCAAACGCTTCGATCGCTGTCGGATTTACTTCACCAAGATTTTCCAAACGCTTCTTCATACGATCAACCTTGGCTTGTAATTCTTCCAATGGTTCTTCGCCTGTGCGTTCTTCTTCAATTACTTCTTCAAGATTTACTTTAAACTCAACCAGTAAACGTTCTTTGGTTCCGCTTAACTGCAATTTCAGTTCAGTGAGTTTATCTTTTATTTCGTTGAGCAAATGATCAACCTGCTCTTTCTCTTTTTGTTTGTGACGCAGCTCGCTTTCTTTTTCACCCAACACATTCCGCAGATTGTAATAGTACTGATCTGCTTCGTTGAGTTTGCGTTCTTCTGTTTCTTTGTTCTGTAACAATGTTACCAAACCATCCTGCGCTTCCAGCAACATCACTTCGCTTTCGTTGATCTGATTAGCGGCTTCTTCCAACGCTGCAGAATTGGTGGTGATCTGTAATTGCAGATCCTGGAATTGATTTTGTTTGAATTCAAATTCCTGTTTCAATGCAGTTACACGGCTTTGCTGACGGGTAACATTCAGGTTATAATCGTTGTACGATTGATTGGCTTCGTTATATTGTTGTTCAGCAGCAGTAAACTCTTGCTCAATAACTTCCAGCTTGCCTGCGAGTTCTTCTAACTGTGAATTGTATTTCTCCAGTTCATCACGGTACACCTGTTGATTTTCCAGCACCTCTTCCTGTTGCAGTTCAAGGTCTTCCAAACGCTTTACAGCATTGGTTTCCATGCCTCGCAGGTTTTCCATACGGTTGTCAATACCATATACCTGGTTCACCAATTGATTGATGGCTGCTTCTGTTTGTTTGATTGCATTTTCTTTCAGCTGCTCATTAAACCCGATCACTTCGTTGTGACGCATTTGAATGGCATGCTTCAGATCCAGCACCACCGTTTCCTGTGCTAAAATTTCTTCGTGTAAACGTTCAAGATTTTTTGCACGACCGAGTTTCTTTCCTTCAAACAAACCAACACTACCGCCGCTCAATGCATATTTCCCTTTGAAGAACTTACCGCTCTTCTCCAGTACAACACCATCAAAATCGGTTGGTAAATTATTTTCATCATCTGCAATCACTACCTGACCTAACAGGTAATTGATGAGCGATTGATATTTTGCTTCCACTTCAACAACACTCAATGCAGAAATAGTTCCTGCAGGAACATTGTTCAATACGGCCTGACCATTAAATTGATCAAGCATAAAGAAATTGGCCTTTCCTTTCTGGTTGGCATGTAATAAGTGAACGGCTTTCAATGCATCACTCATATTCCCAACCACATAATAGTTGAGGTATTGCTCCAGCAAATTTTCAACGGCTGTTCTGTATTCTTCTTTACAATAGATTACATCACTCAACAAAGGCGATTCAACATTCCACTCAGGATTGTTGTGCAAGAATTTCACACTGTCGGGATAACCTTCCATTGAATCAACCAGACTCTTCAAAAGATCATGCTCGTTCTTTTTTGAATCAAGCTTTCTATTTTCATCAGCCAATTGATTACGTAAACCTTCGAGCGCTTCCTGTGTTTGCAGGATCTGATCTTTGGTAAACGCATGTTGCTCCTGTAACTGTTGCAATTCTTCACGACAGTTATTCAGCTCATATTCTTTCTGCTGTTTTTCTTCTTCGAGTTGATGTAATTGTTGCTTACGGTTTGTTTGCTCTTCTTTTAACTGGAAGATAGTACGTTGTAAGTTTTGAACTGAAGTTTCACCAACAGCCACATTCTTTTCCGCTTCAAACTGGCTACGTTGAATCGCTTGATTTTCTTTACGGATCTCATCAATACCGCTACGCTTTTCATCAAACACTTTACGTGTACTTTCAACGGCACTACGTAAACTATCTAATTGCGAACCGAGATCATTCAACTTCGCATCTTCTTCTGTGATCTGCAGCTGCGTAAACTCAATGCTTTCTTCAATACCTTTTAACTGTCCGCCTGCTTTCTGTAAAAAGTCGTTGAGACTTGTTTCTTTTTCTTTCAGATAATGCAAACGCTGCTGCGCAAGATTCTTTTCGTTTTCTTTCGAACGCAAAGTTTGAAGCATATCGTTGAACGCATGCTGCATCGTTTGCAATTCTTTTTCCTTTTCAATAAACCCAACTTTCTCCTGCTCAATCGCCGCTTCTTCAGTTGCGATCTTTGCTTCCAGTTCCACTTTTTTATTTACTTCAGCATCGTGCTGCTCATTCAGGTCTTTCCATGTAAGGTTAAATCCTTCCAATGCCGCCTTCGCCAACTCAATACTCACTTCACGATAATCTTTTTTGATTTCGTAATACTTCTCTGCTTTCTTGGCCTGGTTCTCTAATGTTTTTAACTGGTTGTTGATCTCGAACAACAGATCTTCAATACGTGCCAGATCCTGTTCGGTTGCATCCAGTTTATTCTTCGCCTCTTTCTTTCTTGTTTTGTAGATGGTGATACCGGCAGCCTGTTCCAACATGCGGCGACGGCTGTTTTCTTTATCCTTGATGATATCATCCACCATACCCAATTCAATGATGGCATAGCTATCGGTACTTACACCGGTATCGAGGAAAAGGTTCTGGATATCCTTCAAACGACATTGTACATCGTTGAGACGGTATTCACTTTCACCACTCTTATAAAACTTACGGGTAACAGTTACGGTACTGAATTCGGTGGGCAGCAGGTTACGGGTGTTCTCAAACGTCAGACTCACCTCGGCTAAACCCGAAGCACTTCTTGTTTTGGAACCATTAAATACCAGGCTCTCGAGGTTTTCACTACGGAGATGACTGATCTTTTGCTCACCAATTACCCAGCGGATACTATCAATAATATTACTCTTGCCGCAGCCATTGGGGCCAATGATGCCGGTTACACCCTCATCAAAACTAACCACAGTTTTATCGGCAAAACTTTTAAAACCCTTGATTTCTAAGCTCTTTAAACGCACTATTTTTCAATTTAGGAAGGCGACAAATATAGGAGATTAAGATT
This sequence comes from Lacibacter sp. H375, assembly GCF_037892425.1. Lineage (NCBI taxonomy): Bacteria > Pseudomonadati > Bacteroidota > Chitinophagia > Chitinophagales > Chitinophagaceae > Lacibacter > Lacibacter aquaticus. The sequence continues at coordinate 3,156,009 of NZ_JBBKTT010000001.1, read as the reverse complement.
GTAATAAAATTTTACCCTTTTTGCTTCTTATCAACAGTTTTCCATAGGTTTTCAACAAGTGAAAGCTTTTGTTTGTACTATGGCTGCTTTGTCTTAACTGAGAATATCGGGGCATTTTTTGGGTGTGAGCTGCAGGTTTTTATAGCATCTTCGTTGCCACGCTCGCTTGTACTGTATCGCTTTATGCAACAAGTGCACTTTGCGTCAAAACCCACACTGCAATTTCAACCCAAACCAGAAAGAACTATTTTGCAGCACAACGGTTATTGAACATATGTATGCAGTTTTAACCATCATTCGCTATAAAAAACGCTTTATCTATTTCGCTTTGCTGGCCATGGCCATCCATCGGCTGCCATTCCTGTTTCGAAAAGACGTACATTTTTCAAAAACACTGGGATGCGGCAAAGGCGGCACTTTCAGCAAAACACCCGACTGGCAACAGTGGGGATTATTAGTGGTGATGAATGACGAATCATTAACTGCCATCTCCGATCAACCAACATTACAGCAAAAAGCCTACGGCAGTTTTATCCGTGGCTGGTGGAAATTCTTTGGCTGCGAAACCTGGACGGTGCTACTGCAGCCCATCGAAGCACATGGAAGCTGGGATGGCAAGCAGGCGTTTGGGGCTTTGCCCGCCAAATCGGATTATGAAGGTCGGATCGCCGTGCTTACCCGGGCAACTATCCGCCCAAGCAAACGCTCCCGTTTTTGGGAACATGTAGAAGCCGTTTCGAACGATATGCGGAAAGCTAATGGCTTCCGGTTTTCGGTGGGCATTGGTGAATCGCCGTGGTTACGACAAGCCACCTTCTCCATTTGGGACAGCAAGGAACAGATGAAACAGTTTGCTTACAAAATGCCGAAGCATGCAGACGTGATACAAAAAACAAGACAAGAAAAATGGTATAGTGAGGATATGTTTGTGCGGTTTAAAGTGCTGAATAGTTGGGGAACTATAAAAGGAGGTGAACCGTTGTAGAAATAGTACAATTAACTTCACATCCGCTTTATTTTTTCCTCATTAATATACTTTTGCGTCCACTCTCCAAATTTCTTAAATGAGTCAGCAACCATCTCAAATTGTTTGCTTGTCAACATCTCATTTTCTAATAGCGAAATAAATACTGAAGACGCCATACTTTGATCGGAATCATTTTCAAGAATTTCAAGAATCCCTTCTAAAATTCTCTCTTTTTTAAAAGTGCTTGCTTGAAGAAAAGCAGCTAGCGTTCTAAAGCGATAATGCTCTGTATTATCATCCTCTCCTAAGTTAAACTCTTGGAATTGTTGCTTCAAAAGTGTTTCGGTTAAAATACCGTTATCAATCCATTTCCTTGAATATCCAAGTTGAGAAAGCATGGTATCGAGAGCTATTTCAGTCATTACTTAAAGTTATGGGTCAAATTTAATAGATAGCCAGTCTGGCATATTTATATGTTTTTTTGTATAACATAGAATTAGGCATGTCATACCTAAAGCCCAAAATCCGTAATCTTGCAGCCAATTACATGTCAACAGCCCCTCACCGCTATTTCATCATCAACAAACCATACGATATGGTTTCGCAATTCGTCAGTTCGCATGATGTGCGGTTGCTGGGCGATCTTGATTTTGAATTTCCGGAAGGCACACATGCCATTGGGCGATTAGATAATCATTCAGAAGGATTACTGCTTCTTACGACCAATAAAAAAGTAACACGACTGCTGTTTGATCCGAAGAAAAAACATGAACGTAGTTACCTCATCATGGTAAAGAATATTGTTACACCTGAATTGCTGGAACAATTAAGAACGGGTGTTTCCATTCCTGTTACAACCGGTGAAGACTATATCGCTGTACCTACTTCCATAGAAATCGTTGACAATGTAAAAGATCATTACATGCACATGGATGATGTGCGGCAGCAATATCCACATACATGGATGCTGATGACGTTAACAGAAGGCAAATTTCACCAGGTGCGGAAAATGTGTTTGGCGATTCATCGTCGTTGCTTGCGTTTGATCCGTGTTTCCATAGGCAACTTAAAACTCGGTGATTTGAAACCGGGTGATGTAAAAGAAATGGATGAAGATGAGTTTTTTGAGTTGATCGGGATTGAATATGCGGTGTAAGTAATTATCAGCAGCTTTCGGCACCCACCCCTTTTAACGGCTTTCTGTGTAACAAACTAACTTCCCCTCCCGAGAGGGGATAAATAATCTTTCCGCTCTATCAGGTACATAGCCGATAAACAACAAACTGCAAACGATTACAGATTTGCAGCCCGGCATTCACCATTGACTATTCACTATTCACAGCTCTTTTCCTTATCTTGCAGTATGTTTTTACAGAAACATATCACTACAAATAATTTGCTGCCATATTTCCTCAACCTGATCGCTGCAGGTGAAGGCAGTTTGCCCGATTACTAATTCGTTTTATTCCAACTTGTTTTCAGTATACTGTGCGTAAACATTCGTTTTCATTTTTATTTAATGCACGATTGAGCGATACAGGCTGAACAACTCCCTGTTTTCACTATATTCAAGAACGAAACACTTATCATTTAAATATTTCTTTTATGGCTCAACATAATTATTACGTTGAAAACGAATTAGGACGATTGCGGAAATTAGTCATTCATAGTCCCGATGGCGGTATCGGAAAAATCATCCCGGGTACGTTTGCTGATAACCTGTACGACGATATTGTGCACCTCAACAAAATGCAGAAAGAATACAATCATTATGTAAAACTCTTATTGTATTTCCTCGACAAGGAAAAAGTAAACTACATCAACCAATACCAACAAACTGCTGACGAAGAAAAAAAGTCGTGGTGTTATATCCCCGGCAAAGATGAATATTTCAACAGCGAAAAAGTACTTGACACACAACAATTGCTGGCTGAAATTATCAAAGATGAAAAAGTAAAGCTCCGGTTGATATCAGCGATATGCTCTTATGAAGAATCGAGTTATGCCATTCAGCAGGTATTGGAAAATATTAATGATGCTCCACTGCTTGCAAAAATTTTCATCACCGGAATTTTACCTGCAGAAGCAATGGTCACACAGGAAGATCAATACATCTTCCCTCCTATTCCCAACTTCATTTTTACACGTGACATCGGCATAATGGTGAAAGATCATATTCTGCTGAGCCGTATGGCTACTGTTGCACGGAGAAGAGAATCGTTACTCACCAAATTCTTATCGCTCTATTATTTCTTTAAAGATGAGCCGCAAAAAGTAATGGAAATCATTGAAGAAAGCGACTTCTTTTTGTATGAAGAAGAAGAACGCAAACATCGCATCATTACCATTGAAGGTGGTGACGTGATGATGATCCATCCCAAACATTTTGTGATCGGCTGCAGTATACGTACCAGCAGCAGTGCTGTAAATGAAATGGTGCACACGTTGTTCAGCAAACCTGAACTGGGCATTGAAAAAGTTTCGGTTGTAAAAATTCCAAAGAACCGTGCACAAATGCACATCGATACCATCTTTACACAAGTAAAACGAAATGTGTGGGTGTTGTACGGGCGTTTCAGCGAACGTATTTTACGTGCAGAACATATCAGCAGGCACAGTTATGTAAATAAGCTGTCGCACAACCCACGCCAATTGGAAATGGAACAGGTGGAAATTCTGCAATTCCAGAAACCGACGAACGAGCCGTACATTAAAACAAAAGATTACAGTATTCACAAACGACTTCCCGGTATTGAATCATTATTAAGACAAATAAGCGTAGAAGATTTCGGCGCCAACCCGGAAGATGTAAAAATTATTTACAGCGGCGGCAACCTGTTTCCACATGATGAGCGGGAACAGTGGACGGACAGTTGTAACGTAGTTGCCGTGAAAGAAGGCGTGGTGATTGGTTATGATCGCAATGATAAAACTGCAGATGCTTTTAAAGAAGCAGGTTTCAATGTACTCACCACCACAGAAGCATTTGAGCAATTTGAAAATGGTGTAGATCCTGAAACGATCGAAAACACATTGATCTTATTACCAAGTGCTGAATTATCAAGAGCAAGAGGCGGCAGCCATTGTATGAGTATGCCGTTGCTGAGAGACAAATTATGAGTAATGAGTGATGAGTAATCCGAATACAATCATTATTCATTTTCAAATTATCTAATTTTCAAATTGATTTTTGATGCAAACAACATCGCATTTATTAATGATCAAACCCGTTGCTTTTGATTTCAATGCAGAAACAGCAGTGAATAATGCGTTTCAGCAGGAAGGCAGCAATGAAAATGCCCAGCAAAAAGCCGAAGCTGAGTTTGATGGCTTTGTACAAAAACTTACTGCAGCTGGCGTGGATGTTACAGTAGTGCAGGACACACCGGTACCGCATACACCCGACAGCATCTTCCCCAATAACTGGATCAGTTTTCACCATGATGGCAGCATTGTGCTTTATCCCATGTATGCAACAAACAGAAGAGCCGAGCGCAAGCAACACGTACTCGATACCATTGCTGCAAAGTTTGATGTGAAGAAGCAAATCGACTTTACGACAAAAGAGAAGGAAGATCTTTTTTTAGAAGGTACGGGCAGTATGGTATTAGACAGGGATAACAGAATTGCATACGCTTGTCTTTCACCACGTACAGATAAAACTGTATTTGAAGAATGGTGCAGCAAGATGAATTACACGCCTTGCAGTTTTTACAGCGTTGATGAAATGGGTGGCGAAATTTATCACACCAACGTCATGATGTGCGTAGCCGATCAATACGTAGTGATCTGTTTAGACAGCATTCGTGATGCAACAGAGCGGGATAACGTTTTTGACACAATCACTGATAGTGGCAAAACAATCATCGAAATTTCTTACAAACAGATGAATCAATTTGCAGGGAACATGTTGCAGGTTGAAAACAAGACCGGTCAACGTTATTTGGTTATGAGCAGCCAGGCTTACAATGCATTAACTCATCGTCAAATAGAGGAATTGGAAAGTTACAACCCAATCATTCATTCTGACCTTACTACCATTGAGACAAATGGCGGCGGAAGTGCAAGATGTATGATGGCAGAAGTTTTTCTTCCACTAAAAAAGTAATCAGCAATTAATAAAGAGCCGGTCAATCATTTTTATTGACCGGCTTTTTCATTGCTTGCAACTGCTTCAACACTGCTTTTTCTTTCAATTCAATATCTTTTTGCACCACAGCAAATGCCTTGTTGAATTGTTGCTTTACAGATTTCTCTTTACTGAGAAAGAATTGTCCATCCGTTAGCCATTGATATAAATCAACCGCATCATGCCATATTCCAATATTCTCCTGCAACAAATCCAGCTTTTTATAGTCTGTAACGGTCAACACTTTTAATTTATCCTGTTCACCAAGCCAGTGATAAGCATATAGTAATTGTTTGACCAACTTGCGCAACGCATGCCAATTGTCCTTTGAAACAATTGGTAATTTGTCTTGAAGTTTTGCTTTCAGCTCTAACGCATACCGGAGCAAATCCACTTCATCAACTTTTTTTAAGTACTTATCAAGTTCTTCGCTGACAGATTTTAGTTTTTTAAGATGATCGTGTTTTTGAGTAATAAATAATTCCGCTTCCTCTTTTATTTTCTGATCAAGAGAAGAGTGCCGAATTAATAGCGAGAGTCTTTTCTCAGTAAGCCATTTCAAACGAAGTTGCGCTTCACGTAACGATCCTGCAGCATGAAAAACAAATTGAAGTTTTTTTCGAAGTGCTTTTATTTTCTTTGGATGGAGAGTTCGCAGATAATCAAGAACAGCTTTTAATTTTTTAAGGCTCACTCTTAACTGATGCAACACTTCTTCATCAGAGGCAGCGCTATATTGTTCCAGCAAATGGAGAGCAGCATGCATCTGCTTTTCGGCATATCCTCTTATCTCACTCATGACCTATTCTTTTTATAACCACTCAATTCATCTACTCTGCAAAGTTCTGCTAAAGTCCAAACACACGCTTCAAACCTTCTTCCAGCTTAACAGGCACATAACCTAATTCTTTTACTGCCTTTGTAATAATGAAGCCAGTCTTTGGTGGTCGCTTCGCCGGTTCAGCAAAAGATGCCGCTGTTACTTTCTCGATCAAACTTTCATCGAGTTGTAAGAGATTGGCAACACTATTTGCTAATTGATAAGGCGTACACATCTCTTTTCCTGAAATATGATATACACCTTTCGCATGTTTCATCAACACCAAAATAATTCCCTTCGCCAGGTCTTCCACATAAGTGGGTGTACGAAACTGATCATCCACCACTTTTATTTTTTCACCTGCACTAAGTTTATCCTTCACCCATTGAATAAAATTTGGTCTTCCGCCGGGAATTTTTCCACCATACAACAAAACAGTTCTCACAATTGCCCAATGCAAACCACTCATCGCTACCATTTCCTCGGCTAATAACTTACTCTCACCATAATCATTAATAGGGTTAGGTGTTGCTCCTTCATCATATGGACCATCTTTTCCATCAAACACAAAATCAGTACTCACATAAATAAAATAGGAACGTGCTTTTTTGGCTGCACGCAACAATGTTCTGGTAGCAGCTACATTTATTTTCCAGCATGCAGTTTTATCAGCATGGCAATCGTTGGGTTGCGTAAGAGCTGCGGCATGAATTAAAATATGCGGCGAAACTTTTTCTACAAGCGACTGTGTTCTTTTATGATCAGTAATATCGAGTTGATGATACGTAACTCCGTTTTTTTCGCCATACGATAAACGGCTTGGGCCTTTCCCTGTGGCATGGATCACAAACTTTCCTTCGTCGACCAATTGACGAATAAGATGCTGACCCAAAAGTCCGTTGGCTCCTGTTACAAACACTTTCATGCTTTATGGATTAGTTGTTTCATCAGCCGCTTTAATGCCCCGGAAAGTCATTTTCGGTTTTATAAAAGAAGTTTGGAATTTGGGCATTCGCTGATTGAATATATGAAATGCTTTTAAAGAACAGTTATTTTGAAAAAATCCTGTTTTCACAAAAAATCACGCAAACCCTTACTGCTTTTGACTTTGTGCATTAATGAACTGTGCTGCAAACGTTTGAAAACAAGCAGCGAACAAGCGTTATCATTGCATTTCCTTATTTTTGGCTCTTCATAAAATCGGAACCATCTATAAACCGATACAACCATTGATCAATACCTGCATTCTACTAATTTGATTTATAATGAGCAAAAAAGTTACAAAGATTGGCGTTTTAACCTCAGGTGGCGATGCTCCGGGCATGAACGCAGCCATCAGAGCAGTTGTACGTACCGGTCTCTATCATAATATGGAAGTGTTTGGTATCATGCGTGGATACCAGGGTATGATCGACGACGATATTGTCCCAATGCACAGCCGCAGTGTTGCAAATATTATCCAACGTGGCGGAACCATTCTCAAAACCGCCCGATGTGTTGAGTTTTACGAACCGGAAGGACGCAAAAAAGCTTACGAAAACTTAAAGAAACACGGCATCGATGGTTTAGTGATCATTGGTGGCGATGGTAGTTTTCGTGGTGCACAAAAATTCTCTAACGAATTCGACATCCCCTGTATCGGCTTACCCGGCACAATTGATAAAGATATTGCCGGCAGCGATTTTACCATTGGTTTTGATACGGCAGTAAACACTGCTATTGAAGCAATTGATAAGATACGTGATACAGCCGATGCACATGATCGTCTTTTCATTATTGAAGTGATGGGTCGTGATGCAGGTTATATTGCGTTGCACAGTGGTATTGCTACAGGCGCTGAGCATATTCTGATCCCCGAAACAAAAACAGATCTTGAGTTGGTTGTTGATTCGCTTGAAGAAAAAGAGCGTCGTAAAAAACTGGTGAATATGATCGTGGTGGCTGAAGGCGATGAAACAGGTGGCGGTAACGAAGTTGCTGCTGTTATTAAAAAGCGTCTCCCTCATCTTGATACAAGAGTTTGTATTCTTGGCCACATTCAACGTGGTGGTTCGCCAACCTGTCTCGACCGTTTAATTGCAAGTCGTCTTGGTTATGCAGCAGTTGATTCGTTAATAGAAGGGAAACATAATACCATGATCGGCATCATGAATAATAAACTTCATTACACTCCACTTGATAAAGCTGTAAAAGCAAAACAGCGCATCAGTGATGAGTGGATGAAAATCGTGAAGATTCTTGCCAGCTAAAAGCAAATCTCAATCTTCATGATTAGAAAGAGCTGTTTAGCCAAATTCATAACGATTAAATAAACCATACAAACTTTCAGACTATGTCGAAGAACGTTGCAAAATATTTACATACAGAAATGGATAAAGAAGCAGGCAAAAGACACATGAGCAGCCACCGCACAAAAATTGTTGCCACAGTTGGACCTGCTTGTGACACATACGACAAACTACTTGATCTTGTTAAGGCAGGTGTAAACGTTTTTCGTTTAAACTTTTCGCATGGCGCTCATGAAGACAAAGCAAAAATAATTGAGCTTATTCGTACTATTAATAAAACCGAACCTTATAATATTGCCATACTCGGCGATTTACAAGGGCCAAAGCTCCGTGTAGGTGAAATGGAGAATGGTGGTATTGACGTGGCCGAAGGCGATATCCTAACTTTTACGAACGAAAAACTCATTGGCACCAAAGAACGCATTTACGTTTCTTATCCTGATCTGCATAAAGATGTAAAACCAGGTAATATCATTTTAATTGATGATGGCAAACTGGAAGTTAGAGTTGTAGGCATCACCCGTGAAAAAGATGTACAGGTGCAGGTTACTCTGGGCGGTAAGCTCTCTTCAAAAAAAGGAATCAACTTACCCGATACAAAAATCTCTTTACCTGCATTAACTGATAAAGATCTTGCTGATCTTGAATTTATCATTGACCAGGAATTGGATTGGGTAGCACTCTCATTTGTACGTAATGTAAAAGACATCATCATTCTTCGCAATAAACTTGATGAGCGTAAAAGCAAGAGCAAGATCATAGCTAAAATTGAAAAGCCTGAAGCTGTTGCCAACATCCGTGATATCATTATTGAAAGTGATGGCATTATGATTGCACGTGGTGATCTTGGAGTTGAACTTCCTGTTGAACAGGTGCCGTTGATCCAGAAAGATATCATCCGCAAATGTATTCACCGTGCAAAACCGGTAATTGTTGCAACGCAGATGATGGAAAGCATGATCGATCGTGTAAAACCAAACCGTAGTGAAATTACCGACGTGGCCAACGCCGTACTTGAAGGTGCTGATGCAGTGATGTTGAGTGGCGAAACTGCCACAGGTAACCATCCTTCTTTGGTAGTTGAAACGATGGTGAAAATTATTGAAGAAGTCGAAAGCAGTTCTTATTACCGTTACGATCGTGAAGAAGATCTGAAACCGCAACCGCACTCTCCTTCTTTCCTGAGTGATGCCATCTGTTATAATGCCTGCGAAATTGCAAAAGACGTAAATGCAAAAGCTTTAATTGGTATGACACAAAGTGGTTACACCGGTTTTATGTTGAGCAGCTTCCGTCCGAAAGCGCCTTTGTTCATCTTTACAAAAGAACGCACATTGGTGAATCAGCTAAGTCTTAGCTGGGGCGTTCGTGCATTTTATTATTCAGAAGAGATCAGTGTGGACGATATCATCAACGACCAGATCAATATTTTGAAAGAAAGAGGATTTGTAAACCCGGGTGATATTGTGGTGAATACCGGCAGCACACCAGTTCATCTTCATCTGCCAACCAATCTTATCAAGCTTACCGTTGTTGATTAATCGCTTCAACAACTTATATAAACTGAAACGCTCCTTTTATAAGGGGCGTTTTTGTTTAGTTCGTATTTTCATACTCAATGCAGAATCCCCGCATCATACCAGTTAATGAATCATCTCTGCTGATTTGCTTTGGCGAAGTGATTCATGAAGATGTGCATGCACGTGTAACGCAGGCTAAAGCTTCGATTGAAGCAAACCCGTTTCCCGGATTTGTAGAAACTGTACCCGCTTACACTTCTCTTGCTGTTTATTACAATCCGGTTGAAGTAGAGAAAAAGAATGATTCAGCTTCAACGACTGTTCTTCAAATTTTACAACAGTTATTAGAAATAAATAATACAGATCATCTATTTACCAATGGAGCACAAATTGAATTGCCTGTTTGTTACGATCCTCTATTTGCACCAGATCTTACTGCAACCGCTGAAGCATTAAAATTATCAGTAGAAGAATTGATCAATATTCATGCAGGAAAAATATACAAGGTATTTATGATCGGGTTTACCCCCGGTTTCCCTTATATGGGCACTGTTGATGAACGCATTTTCACACAACGTAAAACACAACCACGCTTAAAAGTAGAACCGGGTTCTGTTGCCATTGCAGGCAACCAAACAGGTATTTATCCATTTGCTACGCCGGGCGGCTGGAATATTATTGGTCGCACGCCCCTGCTCTTATTCGATCGTAATCGATCAAATCCATTTTTATTAAAAGCAGGTGATGAAGTGAAATTTAAACAGATCAGTAAAGAAGAATTTGAAACCCTGTCGATGGTTCATACTGAGCAGAGTCGAAGTAATAATGAATAAACCAATCATCCATATTGAACAATGCGGATTCTTAACCACGCTGCAGGATACCGGTAGAACACACTACCTGCAGTTTGGCGTGAGCAAAGGCGGAGCAATGGATGTGCATGCTGCACAACTTGCCAACACACTCATTGGCAATGAAACAACTGCAGCTGTTTTAGAGATCACCCAATCGCCACATCGTTTTCGTTTTAAAAAAGATTCTATCGTTGCATTTACAGGTGGAGGGTTACAACCACAATTACAGGAAACATTATTAACGATCAATCAGCCACTATTTATTCCGGCAGGTGCAACAGTTGAATGTAAACAACAATTAAATGGTTTTCGTTTATACATGGCCGAGGCAGGTGGATTTCAAGCTGATACTTTTCTCAGCAGTTACTCTACTGATCTGTTGGTGAAAGCCGGTGGTTACGAAGGCAGGCCCTTACAAAAAGACGACATACTGAAACAACATAAAGAGCTATCTGTTTTACAACAACGACTGTTGAACGTTTTAAAAGCTGGTGCAACAGTGGAGATCAATCATGAACTTTCAACAACTCCCAAAAATGTTATTCGTGTATTGCCGGGAGTTGAATGGGATTATCTTGATGATACAACAGCACAACTATTTTCACAAGCTGCTTTTACGATTGGCCCGCAAAGCAGTCGGATGGGCTATCGGCTAAATGAAAAAACATTAAAGACCAACAGAAATTGTGAGATCATCTCTTCGCCAGTAACTCAAGGAACAGTTCAGTTAACGCCATCAGGAGAATTGATCATACTGATGGCTGATGCACAAACTGTGGGAGGCTACCCACGCATTGCACAGGTATGTTCTGCTGATCTTTCTTTACTTGCACAAAAGAAACCGGGAGATAAAATTCAATTTCAAATGGTAAGTTTACAGGAAGCAGAACAGTTGTACATGAAATGTGTGAATGATTTGAAGCGGGTGAAAGAGGTATTACAATCTGTTATTAAATAAAGAATAATTCATCATTTTATAAATGGTCTGACGGTCTGCGACCGTACCGACCAATGTGCAACATGAAATCAATTGATCTTAATTGTGATCTTGGCGAAGGATTAACTACTGATGAACAGATCATACCGCTTATCAGCAGTGCAAACATCGCCTGTGGCTATCATGCAGGTGATGTTGATACAATGAAACGCACCATTGAATTATGTCTGCAATACAACGTGACAATTGGCGCACATCCTTCGTGGCCAGATAAAGACAATTTTGGTCGCATAGAACTACATAAGACAGCAGAAGAGATTTATGAAATTATAACCGCTCAACTTTCGCTTATCGCTCAAGTCGCAAAAGAACAAGGTGTAAAACTGCATCATGTAAAACCACATGGCGCATTGTACAATCAGTCAGCGAAAGACAGAACGATTGCAGCAGCTATTGCAAAAGCAGTTTATGATTTTGATTCTTCCCTTATTTTGTTTGGTTTAAGCGGAAGCATTTCATTAACGGAAGCAGAAGCACTGGGTTTACAAACTGCACATGAAGTATTTGCAGACCGTACATACCAGGATGATGGCAGCTTAACTCCCCGCACTCAACCCAATGCATTAATTACTGATGAACAAACATCGCTGCAACAGGTATTACAAATGATCAACAGTAATACAGTCACGAGTGTAACAGGTAAGATCATTAACTTAAAAGCTGATACCATCTGCATACATGGCGACGGCAGCAATGCTGTTGATTTTGCCAAAACAATCTCTTACGCATTAAAACAGGCTCACATTGGTATCAAAGCAAACTAACTGGAAACTACTTGGTGGCAAAGGTGCTGGCGCTGCTTTTCTAATGGCAACATCAGCAATCGGTCCCGGCTTTCTTACACAAACCACTGTGTTTACACAACAGTTAATGGCAAGCATGGGATTTGTGATTCTTGTGTCGGTGATCATTGATATTATTGCTCAACTCAACATATGGCAAATACTCACAGCTAATAATAAACGTGGTTCGGAGCTGGCGAATGAAGTTGTTCCAAACAGCGGTCATGTACTCACCGTATTGATTTGTATTGGTGGACTTGCTTTTAACATCGGTAATATTTCCGGAGCAGGTCTTGGATTAAATATTTTATTTCCGGTAAGTGTTGAAACGGGCAGCATTATAAGTTCTTTGATCGGTATTGTTATTTTTCTATCGAAAGACATTGCAAAATCTATGGACCTGTTTGTAAAGATCCTCGGCATTGTAATGTTGGGTCTCATGATCTATGTTGTATTTTATGCAGCACCACCGCTGGCACCTGTTGTTCATCGCACATTTGCGCCTTCCGTGATCAACTTTACTTCTATTGTGACATTAGTTGGCGGCACTGTTGGTGGTTATATCACATTTGCTGGCGCCCATCGTTTGCTGGAAGATAAATCATCTACCATCAGTATGCAGCAAGTGAAACGAAGCGCTGTGAATGGTATTGTATTAACCGCCTGCATGCGGATTTTATTATTTCTTGCTGTATACGGCATTTTGAATCAAGGCTTCCAGCTCAATGCTGAAAATCCAACAGCATCTGTTTTCCAGGCAGCAGCAGGCACGTTAGGCTATAAAATATTTGGTGTAGTCTTATGGTGTGCAGCCATTACCTCCGTTGTTGGTTCTGCTTTTACTTCTATCACCTTCTTAAAAACATTGCATCCCGTTTTCGATAGACAGCAAAGGCTTGCGACCATTTTATTCATTCTTATATCAACAGGAATTTTTCTATTGTGGGGTAAGCCGGTGTTTATTCTTATTCTAGTAGGAACACTCAATGGTTTTATTCTTCCTTTTTCGTTGGGATTGATGTTGTGGATAATGATGAAACGAAAACTAGCGCATTACCAACATCCTGCATGGTTGCTGTGGACCGGATGGATAGTTGTTGCAGTGATGCTATGGATGAGCGTAGTAACATTTATCAATGAAATTCCAAAGTTATTTTAAACAGCCTTCGTGGCCATTGATTTATTAATGAACAACTCTGCGACACATAGCATGTTTTACATCGCTTTACTTTGTTCACCTGAGATCGATAAAAAGATACAGGCATACAAATTATGGATGCGTGATCGCTTTGGCTGTACAGTTGCATTAAAATCGTCAGCACACATCACAATTATTCCTCCATTCTGGTTGCAAAATGAAAAAGAACAATTACTGATCGACACAACACATACTTTTAAAACAACTCTCCCGCCTTTCAACATTCGTCTGCAACAGTTCTCTCATTTCAGCAACCGGGTTATTTTCGCAGCTGTTGAAGAAAATCATCAGTTGGGTAGTTTACGAAAAGCTGTGGAAGATCATTTTATGAAACCATTCCACGATGAAATAAAACCCGATGATCGTCCCTTTCATCCGCATGTTACCATTGCCAACAGGGATATTAAACCCGGCGACTTTATCAAAGCGTGGGACTATTTTAAACGCCAGACTTTTGATGAGCAGTTTGAAGCATCTGCAATTTCGCTGCTCAAATTGAGCCCCGGAAAATGGAATATAATAGCCAACAGATTTTTCAACGGGGGTGAACGTCCGTAAGAACAGGCGTGCAACTTACCATGTGCAACCGTTTGTACTGAATACATAACCGGCGAATAGGTGTCACTCAAATTCAATAACTTTCAAGCCTAAATCGTAAGGCATGAGAAAACTAGCATTCACAGTATTATCGCTGTTCCTTTTTTTATCACTCAGTTCACAAACATTAAACCAGCAGGATTCTGCATGGATACGTGATAACTATACAAAGAGAGAGATCATGATTCCCATGCGGGATGGTATTAAACTGTTCACTGCTGTTTACACGCCAAAGAATAACAGTGAGGCACATCCGATTCTTATGAATCGCACACCTTATTCCTGCGCACCTTATGGTGAAAATAATTTTCGTGCATTCTGGGATAACCAGTGGCGTTATTATATGCGCAGGAATTACATCATTGTAATACAGGATGTGCGTGGCCGCTGGATGAGTGAAGGAGAATTCATGGATGTACGTCCTTTCAATCCCAACAAAAAAGGCACTGAGTTTGATGAAGCAAGTGATACTTACGATGCTATTGATTGGTTAACAAAAAATATTCCCAACAACAATAAGAAGGTGGGCATTTTTGGAATTTCCTATCCGGGCTTTTATTCAACTATTGCTGCATTGAGTAATCATCCTTCGCTGGTGGCAGTTAGTCCGCAGGCGCCCGTTACCGATTGGTTCATGGGTGATGATTTTCATCATAACGGTGCTTTCTTTCAAATGGATGGATTTTCATTTTATTCATCCTTTGGTAAGCCACGTCCAAAACCAACAACGGTTGGTTCGCCGGGTTTTCAATTCCCGACAAGGGATGCATATAAATTTTATTTAGAAGCAGGCTCAACAAAAAATCTCGCAACACTTATCGGCGACAGCATTGCTTTCTGGCATGAGATGTATAAACATCCTAACTATGATGATTGGTGGAAAGCACGCAACATCCGCAACTTCGTCAATAATGTTCCAACGCATACAGCAACACTTGTTGTAGGTGGATTGTTTGATGCTGAAGATTGCTTTGGTGCGTGGCGCACATATGAAGCCATTGAAAACAAAGCAAAGAATAACAATCGCATTGTAATGGGTCCATGGTATCATGGTCAATGGAGCAGAGGCGATGGCACCAGTTTAGGTAACGTAAAATTCGGCAGCAACACTTCTACCTATTATCAAAACGAAATTGAATTGCCATTCTTCATGCATCATCTTGAGGGCAAAGCGAATATTGATCAACTTGCTGAAGCAACTATTTTCTTTACCGGCGAAAATCAATGGCGCAAGTTTACACAATGGCCCGCAGCTAATGTCAAGATGACGCCTATGTTCTTACAATCAAATGGCGGCTTGAGCTGGAACAAACCAACATCATCCAATAGTTCTTCAGAATATGTGAGTGATCCTGCAAAACCTGTTCCGTACACAGAAGATGTACACTTCAGCAGAACCATTGCTTACATGACCGATGATCAGCGTTTTGCCAACCGCAGAACAGATGTGCTTTCTTTTCAAACAGAAATCTTATCAGAAGATATTACACTTGCAGGAACAGTAGTTGCTGATCTGCTCACAAGTATCTCAACAACTGATGCGGATTTTGTTGTGAAGCTCATTGACGTATTTCCGAGTGACTTTTCTTATCCGGGCAATACATCGGCAGCCGGTCGATTAGGTGGTGGCAGTTATCCAATGGGCGATTACCAGATGTTGGTTCGAGGTGAAGTAATGCGTGGCCGTTTCCGGAACAGTTTTGAAACACCATCTGCATTTACTCCTAACAAAGTAGAGAAAGTAAAATTTGAATTGCCTGATGTGGCACACACATTTAAAAAAGGGCATCGTATTATGATACAGATCCAAAGCAGTTGGTTCCCTTTAGTTGATCGTAACCCGCAACAATTTGTAAATATTTACGAAGCAAATGCAAAAGATTACATCAAGAGTACCATAAAAATCTGGCATGATGCAAAGAACGGGTCGAACATTGTGTTGCCTGTATTAAAATAAAGTCAAACATTTATCATAACTCTTAACAAAATCAAACCAGCAGATGAAAAGGTTTTTATCGATCATGTTTGTGTGTTGTACGCTAGTCGCTTCGGCACAGGAGATCAACATTATTCCGCAGCCATTTGAAGTGAAACAACCTGAGAAAGGAACGTACACCTTGAAACAGAAGATCACTTGGAGCAGCAATTTTCCGGATGGTGAAGGAACAAATGCTGTAACAAACTATCTCGCAGAATACTTAAAAAAGTATTACAACATTGAAGCAGTAAAAGCAAAAGGCGGCAAAGCGGATATTGTTTTCTCTTCCACCCGCATGCCTACAGGTGGTGCGTTGGCTTATCGTTTGAATGTAAGCAAGAACGGAATCCGCATTGAAGCTAATTTTGATGAGTCTGCATTTCATGCAGTACAATCATTGATTCAATTATTGCCTGTTCTACAAAACGGCACGGCTACAATTCCTTACGTACAGATATACGATAAGGCCCGTTTCGATTATCGTGGTATGCATCTCGATGTAGGTCGTCACTTCGAGCCGGTTTCTTTTATTAAGAAATATATCGACTACCTCGCCTTACATAAGATCAATGTTTTTCATTGGCATTTAACCGAAGACCAGGGATGGCGCATTGAGATCAAAAAATATCCTGAGCTTACTACGATTGGCAGCAAACGTAATGGTACAATCATTGGCCGTTACCCCGGAAAAGGCAACGACAACAAACCTCATGACGGTTATTACACACAGGAAGAAATAAAAGAAGTAGTAGCTTATGCAAAAAGCCGTTTTGTAGAAGTTGTTCCTGAAATAGAATTACCCGGTCATAGCAGTGCGGCTATTGCGGCGTATCCTTCGTTGAGCTGTTTTCCTAACCGTACAACAGAGATTCCATTAAATATGGTATCGTTGAAAACGGTTCAGGAAGCACAGAAAGGCCGTGTGAAATTTGTACAGGAAACATGGGGCGTATTTGATGATGTGTTCTGTGCGGGTAAAGATGAAACATTCAAGTTTCTTGAAAATGTGTTGGATGAAGTGATCACTATGTTCCCATCGAAATATGTGCATATTGGTGGCGATGAGTGTCCAAAAACTCATTGGAAGCAATGTCCCAATTGCCAGAAGCGCATGAAAGAACTGAAGTTGAAAGATGAGCACGAACTGCAGAGTTATTTTATTCAGCGTATAGAAAAATATCTCAACGCCAAGGGCAAAACAATTATTGGTTGGGATGAAATTCTTGAAGGCGGTCTTGCACCAAACGCACAGGTAATGAGCTGGCGTGGTGAAGCAGGTGGTATTGCTGCCGCAAAAGAAAATCATTACGTGATCATGACGCCCGGCAGTCATGTATATTTCGATCATAAGCAAACAGCGAATGAAGATTCAGTAACAATTGGTGGTTTTACAACAGTGCAAAAAGTTTATACCTACGAACCCGTTCCGAAAGAATTACCGGAATCACAAGCAAAATTTGTACGTGGTGCCCAAGCCAATGTGTGGACTGAATACATGAACAACAGCAGCAAAATTGAATACATGATCTTCCCCCGTATGGCTGCATTGAGTGAAGTATTATGGACAGCAAAAGAAAAAAGAAATGCAGCTGACTTTGAAAAACGTTTGCTTGTTCAGTTCAAACGCTATGACATGTGGGGAGCGAATTATAGTAAAGCCTTCTTTGATCCTAAATCAACTGTAGAAGCGAAGAAGTAAGATACAAGGCACAAGGTTCAAGAAGAACCAAGGCGCAAAAAAGCCGATGCTCGTAAAACGAACATCGGCTTTTCTTATGTTTGAGCCTTGTATCTTGACTTCTTTCTTGTGCCTTCTAAATTTACTTCAAAATCTCCTCCAGCTTCTTCTCCAACGCTTCTCCTCTTAAATTCCTTGCTATTACAACTCCGTTTGGATCAAGCAACATATTAAACGGAATACCTAATATTCCAAACTGCTGAGATGCTGCATTTTCCCAGCCCTTCATATCGCCAACCTGTGGCCAGGTATATTTATCATCTTTAATTGCTTTCAACCATTTGTCTTTCGATTGATCCAGCGATACACCAAAAATTTCAAAGTTCTTCGGCTTAAACTTTTCGTATGCCTTTACCAGATTAGGACTTTCTGCCCGGCAAGGACCACACCAGCTTGCCCAAAAATCAACCAATACATACTTACCACGAAGCGACGAAAGTGAAATATTTTTTCCATCAGCAGTTGGTTGTGTGAAATCAGCAGCCACTACACCCACCATGGATTTCTTTCCAACGTTGATCATTTCAGCAATTTGTTTTCCCTTTTCAGAACTACGCAATCCTTCACTCAGCAATACAAACATTGGCTCTGCAGTTGCTGCATCCATATCCATGCCCAATGATTGCTCAACCATATACAGCGATACCGGAGAAGCAGGATTATTCTTAACAAATTTCAGTTGCTCAGCAGCAAACAGTTTCTGCGATACATTAAACATCTCCATCAGCTGATTGGTAGCTTCTCTGTTCTTCGCCTGCCCGTAACTGTAATACACATCACCGATCTTATCTTCCAGTTCTTTTAACGACTTTGTTTGCTGCTGGTATTTGTAATAATCATTTACAATTGCTGAACCTTTCACTTCCGCTTCGCTCAACCACGTTTTCGAAACGATCGTAATGGTTCCTGCATCAAGAAAAAAAGTAAGGTTGTTGCGGCGATACTCTGTCATATCAAATACTTTACCTGCAGGTGGGTTTGCTTCCTGTAACATCAGGGTGGCCATCACCGGCTCATCGATCTCACCATTTATGGTAAACTTGCCATTTTCAACTTTCGCTTCTTCTGCACCATTTCCGTTATTCCAGCTCAGCAATACATTATACTTTTTCGTTGCAGGCGGCAACGTACCGCTTACAGTAAATTTCTTTTCCTGTGCTGTTGCATTTACAAAAGCAAACACAAGCACAATCGACAACAATTTATTCATACTATTTTTATTTGAACAATTCTTCCAAACGTACCTGCAGTTCTTCTCCACGTAGATTTTTACCGATGATCTTCCCGTCAGGACCGATCAACAGATTTTGTGGAATAGATGTGATCTTATAGATGCGTGCTGCTTCGTTGCTCCAGAATTTGAGATCACTAACATGTGTCCATGCTAAACCATCTTGTGAAATCGCTTCTAACCACTTAGTACGGTCTCGATCGAGGGACACGCCAAGCACTGTGAAATTCTTTTCTTTGAATTTATTATATGCAGCAACAAGATTTGGATTCTCCATGCGGCAAGGGCCACACCAGCTCGCCCAAAAATCGACCAATACATATTTGCCACGAAACGATTGCAGTGATATTGGATTACCTGATGTATCGGCTTGCGTAAAATCGATCGCTTCTGTTCCTACCGCACCGATCTTATTATCTTTTACGATACCACCCACCATGCGACCATAAAAACTCTTTTGCGCAACTTCAGAAAGCTTTGCATAATTAGAGTCTAACACGTCAGCCTGTTGAAATACACTATAGATCACATACAGTAACAAAGGTGTTACCGGCGATTGATTATTTTTCTGAATATAAGTATCAGCAGTAGTGTTGATCTCTGCTACAAGATTGCGAACAAGATTATAAATAGAATCCTGTTTGCTCTGCAGTGCGGGGTTCTGCAATTGTTTACCAAACCCATCGAGCTTCATGAAATAAGGATCGAACTGCTGACGGAAACGTACAAACTCATAGTTTGTTTTCGATCCGTTCACTACAGCTTTCTGCAATGAATCAACATGCGCATTAACTGTTACTACAGATGGATCGAGAAAAATGCCAAGGTTCTGCTTACCACCTTCAACGCTTAACACATAAAGCGCTGTTTCAGTAATATTGCCTTTCAGTTCAAACTTTCCTTTCTTAACGGTTGATTCAGCAATTGCTTCACTATCCTGTCCATCCATACGCAGACTTACTTTTGCGTTTTCCTTTGCACCCCTGATCGTTCCTTTAATCTGGAAAGCCTGCTGTGCCTGCAGTTGCAGGGCGGCACTCATCAACAAACATATCGTTACAATAAACTTCATATTAATCTGCATGCGAATGACGCTGTTTCAGTACGTAAATCACATCCTGCAAAGAAACATTTTTCGCCCTTAATAAAACGATAAAATGGAAGAGCAGATCTGCTCCTTCGTTTAGGAAAAGCTCCTCGTTATTATCTTTTGCTTCAATAATAATTTCGGTTGCTTCCTCTCCCACCTTCTGTGCAATTTTATTGATCCCTTTATCGAATAAGCTTTTTACATAGCTTTTGCCATCGGTACTTTTCCTGCGCAATTCGATGATCTCTTCTAAATACGATAAAAAGTCGTCGCTGTGATTTTTTTCGCTCCAGCAAGTATCTGCACCGGTATGACAGGTTGGTCCCGCAGGCTCAGCTTTTATCAGCAATGTATCCTGGTCACAATCGAGTAACACCTGTTTTACTGATAAAAAGTTGCCGCTTTCTTCACCCTTTGTCCATAACCGTTGTTTGCTGCGGCTGTAAAACGTCACCTTGCCTGTTTCTTCCGTTTTAATAAATGCATCGTTATTCATAAAACCAAGCATCAATACTTTACTGGTTTTATAATCCTGGATAATGGCTGGTAACAGTCCGTCGTGGTATTTCGAAAAGTCTGGTTTCAACGTAGTTGATTTTTTAATTTTTATTTGATAGAAACACTGATGACGCTGATTTAAAAAGATACAACCGATCAAAATTAAATCTGTTTCATCTTCACTATCCGTGTTATCTATGACTCTATTGTCTTTCTCCGCAAAGCTAAATCCTTACCGCAACATTTCTCTCCTTCAAATATGCTTTCAAATCAGCAATTTCAATTTCTTTGAAATGAAAAATACTGGCTGCCAGTCCTGCATCGGCATAAGCCAATTCAAAAACATCTGCAAAATGCTGCATTGTTCCGGCACCACCACTGGCAATTACCGGAATTGGTAACTCAACCGACAGTTTCTTGGTAATATCCAATGCGAACCCTTGTTTGGTGCCATCGTTATTCATACTGGTGAGCAGAATCTCACCTGCTCCCAGATCAACTCCTTGCCGTGCCCAGTCCACACATTTCATATCGGTTTTGGTACGTCCACCATTCAGGTACACATACCATTCGCCGTCTTCCTCTTTCTTGGTATCGATTGCCAATACACAACATTGACTGCCTGCAGCCAACGCAATATCATTGATGAGTTGAGGATTTTTAAAAGCAGCCGTATTTACGCTCACTTTATCGGCACCTGAGTTAAGCAACACACTCATATCTTCCACCGTGCTGATGCCACCACCAACCGTAAAAGGAATATTGACATGTCGGGCAATACGCTTTACGAGTTCGCTTAGTGTTTTGCGCTTCTCAACCGTAGCGGTGATATCGAGAAATACCAGCTCATCGGCGCCTTGCTGGGCATACAAAGCACCCAGTTCAACAGGATCACCTGCATCACGCAGGTCAACAAAGTTGGTGCCCTTCACCGTGCGGCCATCTTTTATATCTAAACAGGGGATAATTCGTTTCGTCAACATAAAATAAAAAAGGCTTCAAGTTAAGTTGAAGCCAAGCTCTTTGCAAAGATAATGCTTATGGTTTGGGTGAACTATTTTGTAATACCCGCCCTGCTCCCAGCAGTTTCCGGCTCCAGTAGGTTTCGTTCAGATCACTGATCATAACCCCTCCCGATGTGGACGCATGCACAAACTTATTGTTATGCAGGTACACACCTACATGCGATACTCCCCCACGTGTATTAAAAAATATAAGATCACCTTCTTTCAAATCGTCCATTGGTATCCATGAAGCTACTTCTTTCTGCTCACGGGCTGTGCGTGGTAACTGCATTGCAAAGACTCCCATCATTAATGTTTGTACAAAAGCAGAGCAGTCAATCCCTTTTTGCGTAGTGCCTCCCAAACGGTAAGGTGTACCCCACCAGTTATCGATCAACTCGTATAAAGATTTATTCTGAATAGTTTCAACAGGCACATCTAAACGGATGGCATATTTAAATTGTGAGAGGGAAAATAATTCGAGTGATGAGCTGTAAGAAGCAACATCTTTTGTTTGAAAAATACTTGATTGCCGTGTTGAAGATGAAGAACCTGTGCTGCCTACACGTTTATATTCAGGCCGCACTTCATTTTTTTCTTCAACTGTTGTTGAGGCGGTTGTAGATTGTTTTGGCTGAAACGCATTCTTTACCGCACTGCAACTGGTGAGCAGTAGTATGGCAGACAGATATGTAAGCAAATGTCTAGTCATGGTGGTATTGGAATTTTTCAACGGCGCAAAAATAGCGACGCAGCCCCTTTTTAGCAAGAAACGAGCCAAATCGTCTATCCGTTAAAGATAGTTATTGAGGGACTGCTGACAAATTTTCACCCGTTGTTTTATCTAAAACGCTCTTTTTGTGGATTTCTTATTCGCTTTTTTTCGATTGAGAACAACGAAATTTGACGCCTGACTATGAGCAAATTTTCCCATTTACACGTTCACACTCAATATTCTCTGCTCGATGGAGCCGCCTCCATCGGTTCATTATACAATAAAGCCATTACTGACGGCATGCCTGCGTTGGCCATTACCGACCATGGGAACATGTTTGGTGCCTTCCAGTTTGTGGCCGAGGCCTACAAACATAAAAATGAAGATGGCTCACTAAAAGTGAAGCCCGTTGTTGGTTGCGAATTTTATTTAACTGAGAACAGGCATATAAAAACCTTCAGCAAAGAACAGCGTGATCATCGTTATCACCAGGTATTGCTGGCAAAGAATGAGCAGGGATATAAAAATCTGGTAAAACTTACATCGCTTGGTTTTATTGAAGGCATGTATAGCAAGTACCCACGTATTGATAAAGAACTTATTCATAAATATCATGAGGGATTAATTGCTACTACCTGTTGTCTCGGCGCCATGGTACCGCAGATGATCCTGAATAAGAGTGAAGAAGATGCAGAAAATGAATTCAAGTGGTGGTTAAATATTTTTCAGAAAGATTATTATGTAGAGATACAGAGGCATGGCATGGTTGAGCAGGATAAAGTAAATGCAGTGCTGTTGAAGTTTGCAAAAAAGTATGATGTAAAAGTTATTGCCAGTAACGATTCGCACTATGTTGATCAAACCGATTTTAATGCACATGATATTTTGTTGTGCATCAACACTGGCGAAAAACAAAGCACTCCTGCCCTGCGTGAATTTAGTGATGATGATGTGAACGTAAAGAACAAACGCTTTGCATTCCCAAATGATCAATTCTATTTCAAGACAACAGCAGAAATGAAAAAGGTATTTGACGATGTGCCGGAAGCCATCGATAATACCAATGAAATTGTAGACAAGATCGAGGTCCTGAATCTCAAGAAAGATATTTTGCTCCCCGCCTTTCCTATACCGAAAGAATTCCAGGTGCACGACGATGCAAATCTGAATCAGTGGGAATTCTTAAAACATCTTACTTACATCGGTGCCAAAGAACGTTACCACGAAATAGAAGAAACCACAAGAGAACGAATCGACTTTGAATTGTTCACCATTAAAACAATGGGCTTTGCCGGTTACTTCTTAATTGTAAGTGATTTTATTAAGGCAGGTCGTGATATGGGCGTGTTTGTTGGGCCGGGTCGTGGATCGGCTGCAGGTAGTGTAGTGGCGTATTGCATCGGCATCACCAACATCGATCCTATTAAATACAATTTACTGTTTGAGCGTTTCTTAAATCCTGATCGTAAATCAATGCCGGATATTGATACGGACTTTGATGATGAAGGACGACAAAAAGTAATTGACTACGTTGTTGATAAATATGGTAAAGCACAAGTAGCACAGATCATCACTTATGGTACCATGGCTGCTAAAAGTAGTATTGCCGATGTGGCCCGTGTGATGGATCTGCCATTAGCAGAAAGTCGTGCTTTATCAAAATTGGTTCCTGAACGTCCCGGTGTTTCACTAAAGCGTGTATTGCATGCACCATTTACAGGCGAAAAAAGTTTAGCAGAAAAAGAAGCATTTGGTCCTGATGAAATGGAAATGGTGAAAAAAATCCGCCAGGTGTACGCAGGCGATGATCTGCCATCAAGAATTTTGCACGAAGCAGAAATTCTGGAAGGTTCGGTTCGTAACACGGGCATTCATGCGGCAGGTATCATCATTGCACCAAGAGATTTGACAGACCTCATCCCTGTTTGTACATCGAAAGAATCTGAACTGTGGCTAACACAAATTGAAGGAAGCGTTATTGAAGATGCAGGTGTAATCAAGATGGACTTTCTTGGTTTAAAAACACTCAGCATCTTAAAGAATGCATTGCAGCTCATTAAACAAAATCACGGTGTTGAAATTGATATTGACACCATTCCGTTAGATGATGCAAAAACATTTGAACTCTATCAACACGGTTCTACCATTGGCACGTTCCAGTTTGAAAGTGTGGGTATGCAAAAATACCTGCGTGAATTAAAGCCCGATCAGTTTGGTGATTTGATTGCGATGAACGCTTTGTATCGTCCCGGTCCTATTGCGTATATCCCCAACTTCATTGATCGCAAACATGGTAAGGAAGCGATCAGCTATGATCTTCCTGAAATGGAAGAATACCTTGATGAAACTTATGGTATCACGGTTTACCAGGAACAGGTAATGTTGCTTGCACAAAAACTGGGCGGCTTTAGTAAAGGTGATGCGGACGTATTGCGTAAAGCAATGGGTAAAAAGCAAAAAGCCGTACTCGATAAAATGAAAAAGCAGTTTATTGATGGTGCCTCTGCAAAAGGGCATCCTGCAGATAAACTGGAAAAAATATGGACCGATTGGGAAGCGTTTGCTCAATACGCTTTCAACAAATCGCATTCTACCTGCTATGCATTCGTTGCTTATCAAACAGCTTATTTAAAAGCACACTATCCCGGTGAGTATATGAGTGCCGTGTTGAACAACGCAGGTGCTATTGAAAAGATCACCTTCTTTATGGAAGAGTGTAAACGCATGGGCATTAAAGTACTTGGCCCTGATATTAATGAATCACAAAATGGTTTTGCAGTAAACAAAGCAGGCGAAATCCGTTTTGGTTTAGGTGGATTGAAAGGTGTGGGTGAAGCGGCCATCGATAGTATCATTGAAGAACGTGAAAAGAAAGGTCCTTATAAAGATGTGTTTGATTTTATCAAACGTGTGAACCAACGTACTGTTAATAAAAAATCATTGGAGAGTTTGGTGTATGGTGGTGCTTTCGATTGTTTTAAAGAATATCACCGTGCACAATACTTTCATGTAATGCCGGGTGACACTGTGAATACACTCGAACGTATCATCAACTTCGGTAACCGATTCCAGGCAAATGTGCAAAGCAATACCAATACCTTGTTTGGTGAAAGCATGATGATGGAAATACCAACGCCAAAGATTGTGAATTGCGAAGAGTGGACCTTGACAGAAAAACTCGATCATGAAAAAGAGATCACAGGCATCTTCATCAGCGGTCATCCGTTGGATCATTTTAAATTTGAAATGCAACATTACAAGATCACACCACTTAGTGACTTCAACGAATTTAAAGAAGCAATCCTGTTGCATGCAAATCCGTTTCAAACATTTCGTTTAGCCGGTTTGGTTACTGCACATAACCAACGTGTAACTAAAACAGGAAAGCAGTTTGGTATTTGTATGATCGAAGATTATACCGGCAATACGGAATTTGCTTTGTTTGGTGAAGACTTTGTAAAATTCAAAGATCATTTCACTCCAGGTGCAGTTGTGTTTGTGACGGGTGTATTCAAAACTCGCTGGAACAAAGACGATGATTTTGAATTCAAGATCAACCAGGTGTTATTGCTGGAAACAGTGAAACGCACCATGACCAAACAGCTGATCGTTGATATTGAACCACGTTTCCTTACCGAAGAAATGGTAAGCTTTATAGAGGTGAACGTGAAGAAAAACCCCGGCAAGAGTAATCTCAAATTCAACTTATACGAACCCAAGGATAACTGGAAAGTAGGTATGTACACTGTTGAGAAAGGGTTTGAAATGAATGATGAGATGGCAGTGTTTCTGCTGGACAAACCGGAGTTGAATGTTACGGTGGTAACGGCCTGATAATGTTGAAAACAGGCACCGCCAATATTTAAAATTCATATCAACTGATAATTGTCAGTAGATTTTAATATTGATTAGCAGGAAATGTTGCTAATTTAGCATTTCAGATGAAAAAGCTTGTAGTAGCCATATTATCTTTTCTCTACATCAGCACCTCCAGTGGAGCAACGTTGCAAATGCATTATTGCATGGACAAACTGGTTGACTGGAGCATTGGCCATAACGATGGAAAGAACACCTGCAATAATTGCGGGATGGAAAAAGATGGCAAAGGCAAGAACGCCTGCTGCAAAGACGAACAGAAGCAATTGAAAATTGAAAAAGATCAGAAGGCCGCAGCAGCATTTCAATTGACACTTTCTTTTGCTTCAGCTTTACCAGTATCGTATCCTGTATACAACTTTGCCGGCATTACTTCTGTAACAGAAGAATTTCCTATCAGCAATGCACCTCCACGAAGTCCGCAGTTGGCTGTTTATATCCGTAACTGCAGTTTCCGTATTTAAATTCTTTTCGTTTGTATAAGCCGGGCAATCCTGTTGCCGGGCTATTGGTATTTACATATACCCATTTCTTATTCTTCACATTAAAATGAAAAAAGATGAAAACGTTACAATTACTGTTGATGGCAGTATTCACCATCGTTTCTGTAAACATATTTGCACAGGAAAAAGCAGGCAAAAAAGATAAAGGGCCTCACGCTACATTATATACCTGCCCTATGCATGATTCGGTTGCTGCAAAAAAACCTGGCAACTGCCCTGTTTGCGGCATGAAACTCGAGCTTTCTAAAAAAGAACAAATGAAGAAAGATGTAACAAAAAGTTACAGCTGTCCCATGCATGCAGATGTTACCAGCGACAAACCCGGTAAGTGTCCTAAATGCGGCATGGATCTGAATAAGTCGAAAAAAGAACAAATGAAAATGGAGGTGATGAAAACTTATACATGCCCCATGCATCCTGATGTTACCAGTGACAAACCCGGTAAGTGCAGCAAATGCGGAATGGACCTTGTAAAATCAAAAGAGAAAACAAAAACTGAAGTTGCAAAAACGTATGTATGCCCCATGCATGCCGATGTTACCAGTAACAAACCCGGCAAATGCAGCAAATGCAGAATGGATTTAAAAGCAAAAAAAGATTAACACTCAAAACATAATGAATAATAACTAAATGAAAAAAATAATGAGCAAACAAGTCGTTTCAACTGCAATGATAAGTTTCGTGATGCTGATGGCATGTAACAGCAATGAGCCAAAAAACGAACACGAAGGCCACAACATGAAAGACAGCACACCGCAATCGGTAGTAGTGGATGATACAGATCTAAAAACAGCAGCGGTTGTTTACACTGATCTCAATGCAACTGCTGCTGCATCCATTAAACTGATCGTTGATCATTACCTGCATATAAAAAACGCACTGGTAAATGATAACGGAGATGAAGCTGCCAATGGAGGAGAAGCAATGATCGATGCTATAAAAAAGGTTGACAAATCTTTATTTACAACAGATCAGAAAAAGGCATACGATGAAATTACATCAGAACTGCAGGATCATGGCGAACACGTTGCGAAGAATGCTTCCGACATAAAACACCAACGCTCTCATTTTATACTCATGAGTGAGGATATGTATTCGTTGGTGAAAACATTTGGTGCCGGCCGGCCTGTATATCACGATCATTGCCCGATGGCAAACGATAATAAAGGTGCTATGTGGATCAGTGAGATAAAGGAAGTGAAGAATCCATATTTCGGAGCAAAAATGCTCACATGTGGTTCAGTAGAAGAAGTAATTAAATAATCAACAGTCAATTGGCAACTGGCAATCAACAAAAAATACTGGTTGCCAATTGACCATTGCTTATTGCAAATTAAAGTTTATGGTTCGAAAACTAATTGAAGTCGCCCTACGAAACAGGCTTGTTGTATTGCTGGTGGCAGCGGGCCTCTTTGCTTATGGCATTTATTCGATCAACAAAAACCCCATCGATGCCATTCCTGATTTGAGTGAAAACCAAGTGATCGTTTTTACGGAATGGATGGGCCGTAGTCCGCAAGTGATCGAAGACCAGGTAACCTATCCATTGGTGAGTAACCTGCAAGGCATTCCGAAAATTAAAAACATCCGTGGCTCTTCTATGTTCGGGATGAGTTTTGTGTATGTAATTTTTGAAGACAACGTTGATATCTATTGGGCGAGAACAAGAGTATTGGAACGCTTGAATTTTGCACAACGTTTATTACCACAAGGCGTAACGCCTTCACTTGGTCCGGATGGAACAGGCGTTGGTCATATCTATTGGTATCATCTGGATGCACCAAAAATGGACTTAGGCGAACAACGTGCATTGCAGGATTGGTACATCAAATTCGCCTTGCAAACAGTACCCGGTGTTGCGGAAGTAGCATCGTTTGGCGGGTTTGAAAAACAATATCAGCTCGTTATTGATCCGGTGAAGCTGCAGTATTACAACATTTCCCTGATGGATGTAATGAACAAAGTGAAAAGCAATAACAATGATGTGGGCGGACGAAAGTTTGAAATGGCAGACATGGCTTACATCATTCGTGGATTGGGTTACATCAAAAACATTTCAGATGTAGAAAATATTGCACTCACAAATTATAACGGCATTCCCGTTCGTGTAAAAGATATTGGCTCGGTGCAAATGGGTGGTGACTTACGTCTCGGCATTTTTGATATGGATGGGAAAGGTGAAGTGGTAGGTGGCATAGTAGTGATGCGTTACAATGAAAATGCTAATAAAGTAATTGCCGCAGTAAAAGAGAAGATGAAGGAAGTAGAAAAGGGATTGCCTGAGGGTGTCACTTTTAAAACATCCTACGACAGAAGTACATTGATACAGGAAGCAGTTGAATCAGTAAAAGGAACCTTGATCGAAGAGATGATCGCCGTATCAATTGTTGTACTTCTCTTTTTGTTTCATTGGCGAAGTGCTCTCATTATACTTATCCAATTACCTATTTCTGTAGCAGCAGGTTTTATTTTCCTGGAAATGTTTGGCATCTCATCAAACATCATGTCACTCACAGGTATTGCATTGGCAATCGGCGTAGTGGTGGATGATGGTATTGTGATGGTAGAAAATGCCTACCGGCATATCAGCGAAGCACAGTTGGAAAAAGAACAGGCAATCGGCAACAAGCAATAATATTTAGTATGAAACTATTCAAGAAACATAAAGATCCATTAACAGCGGCTGAAAAGTTGGAGATCATCGAGCGTTCGTCGAAACAGGTTGGGCCGGGTGTTTTTTATTCAACCATTATTGTAGTTACTTCTTTTCTTCCCGTGTTTTTATTAACGGGTATGGAAGGAAAACTCTTTCATCCATTGGCATGGACAAAAACATTTATCCTGTTAATTGATGCGGTGCTGGCCATCACCTTAATGCCCGTATTAATTTCGTTTTTTCTGAAAGGCAAATTAAAACCTGAGAGCTCCAATCCAATTACCAGAACGTTAGAAAAAATCTATACACCCATTTTAAAATGGTGTTTAAACTGGCGTAAAACCACCATTGTTGTTAATGTCATTGCATTAGCTGTTGGCATTATTATGATGACCAGACTGGGTTCTGAATTTATGCCACCGTTAGATGAGGGTTCGTTATTATTCATGCCGGTTACATTACCCGATGTTTCTAATTCGGAAGCCAAACGTTTATTGCAGGTGCAGGATAAATTGATCCGCACTGTTCCTGAAGTGGCACATGTGTTGGGCAAGGCGGGCCGTGCAAATACCGCAACAGACAACTCTCCTATCAGTATGATCGAAACCATTATTCTCTTGAAACCAAAAAGTGAATGGCGGGATAACATGACTAAGGATGCAATCATTAATGAACTGAATGCAAAGATGCAGATACCGGGTGTTACCAATGGATGGACACAACCGATCATCAACCGCATCAATATGCTTTCAACAGGAATACGTACCGATGTTGGTTTGAAAGTTTATGGACAAAATCTCGACAGCATTTATGCATTTGCACAAACCATCAAGCGACAACTGGAAGGAATTGATGGCGTGAAAGATCTGTATGTAGAACCAATCACCGGTGGTAAATACATTGACATTGTAGTGAAGCGTGAAGAGATCGGACGATATGGTTTAAGTGTGGATGATGTAAATCTTGTAATTGAAAGTGCGTTGGGCGGCATGAAACTTACGACTACCGTTGAAGGTCGTCAACGTTTTTCGGTGAACGCACGATACGGACAGGATTTCCGTAACAACCTCGAAGCATTAAAACGTTTGCAGGTGCAAACGATGGACTTCGGCCCCATTCCTTTAGAAGCAGTAGCCGATATAAAATTGAGTGATGGCCCGCCGATGATCAATTCAGAAAATGCAATGTTGAGGGGAACAGTTTTGTTCAATGTGCGTGAGCGTGATTTAGGAAGCACTGTAAAAGAAGCACAAGAACGATTGAACCAGATGATCACCAAATTACCCAAAGGATACTTCCTTGAATGGAGTGGCCAATGGGAAAATCAGATACGTGCAAACCAAACATTAAAAACCATTTTGCCCATTGTACTCATTATCATCTTCATGGTGCTGTACTTCACGTATCATTCCTTTAAAGAAGCAGCAGTAACCATGCTCACCGTTCCGTTTGCATTGATCGGCGGTGTGTTCATGGTTTATTTCTATGGCATTAATTTGTCAGTAGCTGTTGCTGTTGGTTTTATTGCATTGTTTGGAATGGCGATTGAAACAGCAATGCTGATGACCATCTATCTCAATGAAGCCATGCAGAACATGGTGGCCAAACATGGCAACAGCAAAACAACACTTACACCTGCCATCATCCGTGAATTTGTAATAGAAGGGGCTGCAAAAAGATTACGTCCCAAGTTGATGACAGTCTCAGTTGGATTGTTTGGTTTGATTCCCATTTTATGGGCAACAGGTGTGGGGAGTGATATCATGCGGCCAATTACCATTCCATTGATTGGCGGAACCATTTCATCCACCATCTATGTACTACTGATCACTCCGGTGATTTTTGAAATGATAAAAGAACGTGAATTAAAACGTAACGGTAAAATTGAATTGATCGATGTTAAAGAATAAACTACTCCTGGTACTGTTTGTCCTTGCCGCACTTTGCAGCAACGCACAAACAATGAGACTCGATGCCATCATTGACAGCATCACTTTATCGCATCCTGTTGTAAGAATGTACAACAACGAGATCCGTTCAATGGATGAAGCTGCCAAGGGTGCGAAAAGCTGGATGCCTCCGGAATTCAGCAGCGGTTTATGGATGACGCCCTACAATCCGTCTCTTTGGAAAAAAATGGATGATGGCATGGGTGGCCTTAAAGAAGGTATGGGTCAATACATGATCGGTGGGCAACAGATGTTTCCCAATAAACAAAAGCAAAATGCAGATGCAAAGTATATGGAAGCCATGTCTTCTGTTGAAAAAGAAAAAAAGAATGCTACGCTGAATGAATTGATCAATGATGCCAAGCAGTTCTACTATGAATGGATGATCTTGAAAAAGAAGCTGGCGATCCTTGATCAGAACGAGAAGCTGCTCGAATTCATGATCAAAAATGCGGAGATCCGTTATAAGAATGGATTGGAGAAGATCAGTGCGTATTACAAAGCCAAAGCTGCATTGGGCAATGTGCAGAATATGCGTTTGATGTTTGAAAGCGACATCAAAGAAAAACGCATCCGCATCAACTCACTGATGGGTCGCAACGCAATGATCAATTTTGATATTGACACCACTTATCAACTGAATGATTATTCATCAATGGTATTCGACAGCACACTCATTTACAACAACCGCAGTGACCTGAGAGCAATTGATAAAGACATTACACTTACCTGGCTGAAACAAGAAACAGAAAGACAAAGTCTGAAACCGCAGTTCGGCATCCGTTATGAGCACATGTTTGGTTTTGGCGGATTGCCCATGCAGTTTTCATTGATGGGCATGATGAAGCTTCCGCTTACCAAATGGTCGTCGAAAATGAGCAAGGCAAATGTTGAGAGCTTGAAATGGAAAGCAAGTGCACTTCAATCGCAAAAAGAAATGATGCTGAATGAATACAGCGGCATGGCTTATGGCATGCGCAATGAGTTTGAGTTAAAACGAAAACAACTGAAACTGTATGATGAAAATATTATTCCTGCCTTAAAGAATAATTACAAAACCATGCAGCTGGGTTATGAACAGAATACAGAAGAACTCTTCATGCTATATGATGCTTGGGAAACATTATACATGACTCAACTGGAATATACAGAGTTGCTCAACCAGGCATTGAAACTGCAGGTGACGATTGAACGGTTGATTGAAAAAAAGTAAGAGGGAAGGTACAAGGTTCAAGGAGCAAGGCACAAGAAGAAAATCCAATGTCCAAAAAACAAAAGCCAAAAAGAAAAGGCACAATAAAGTAAAACAGATGAAGCATAAACTATTTTATATAATCTCATCATTTCTGTTGATGCTGGCAATAGCCTGTAACAACAATGATCCGCATGCAAACCACAAGCAGGAAGTTGTAAAAGACATGTACACCTGCCCAATGCCACAGGATTCGGTGTTCAGCGATAAGCCCGGCACTTGCCCAAAATGTGGAATGGACCTGGTTAAGATGCAACAACCTGCATCAAATCATCAGCAAGATCATGCAGCAACATATACCTGCCCGATGCCACAGGATTCAGTGTTTAGTGATAAGCCGGGCACTTGTCCGAAATGCGGAATGGAATTGGTGAAGATGGAACAACCTGAACAGCATGATCATGAAAATGCAGCAGCAGAATATACCTGTCCCATGCATCCTGATGTGATCAAAGATAAACCCGGCTCCTGCCCCATTTGTGGAATGGATTTAGTAAAAAAAGAAACCGGCGGCAGTGCATCAACTGAAATTGGATTGGATGCATTGCTCAAACCAACCAATGAGTTTGTGGTGTCATCCATTCCTGTTACAACTATTGAAAAGAAAGAAGAGCATATTAACATAGAAGCGTTGGGAACCATTGCCTACGACACAAGAGAAGTTGGAACGATTTCAGCAAGAGTAAGCGGACGGATCGAAAAACTCTATGTGCGTCACCGTTACCAGAAGATAAGTAAAGGGCAACGAATCATGGATATTTACAGTCCGGAAATTTTAACTGCACAGCAGAATTTATTATTCCTGTTAAAGAACGATCCGGAAAATAAAAGCTTTATTGAAGCAGCAAAGCAAAAACTTTTACTGCTTGGCATGAGCAGTCAGCAATTACAACAGGTGATTCAAACAAAAAAATCTTCATTTACCATTTCCGTTTACAGCAATTACAGCGGACATATTCATGAATCAGCCCGCGCTTCCATGAATACTGCACCTGAAAAAATGAAAGACATTTCGCAATTAACAGAAGAACTTTCATTGAAAGAAGGTATGTACATCAACAAAGGACAATCAGTTTTCATTGTCTATAATCCAACGCAGGCATGGGCACTGCTGAATATTTTTAGCGACAACCAGGGGTTGGTTAAAAAAGGAAACAGTGTGCATGTTATACCCGAAACTGCACCGAACAAAGGCTTCAGGGCAAGCATTGATTTTATTGAACCCTTTTATCGTAAGGAAAGTAAAACCTTGACAGCAAGAGTCTACTTTAACAACAGCAGTTTAAAAATTCCGATCGGCAGCCAGGTAAGAGCAGTCATCAATGGCAATTCAAAAGATGCTTATTGGTTGCCGAAAGAAGCTGTGTTATCGCTTGGGTTAGATAAAGTGGTGTTTCATAAAGTGGATGGCGGCTTTAAAGCACACAAAGTGAATACCGGCATTTTACACGAACAACATATTCAAATCATCAGCGGATTAACTGCAACAGATTCAGTTGCGGTGAATGCGCAATATTTAATGGATAGCGAGAGCTTCATTAAAGTAAAACAACAATAATGATGAAACAACAAAATATATCAATGGGCAATAAGCAATATGCAATAGGCAATCTACGAAAGTTGGGCTCTGTTTGCCTATTGTCAATTGCCTTTTGCCTATTCTTACTTGCATCTTGCAAAGAGAAAAAAAATGATCAAGCAGAAAGTGATGTATACTACACCTGTTCAATGGATCCACAGGTGGTAGAATATAAGCCGGGTAAATGTCCCATCTGCAAAATGGATCTTACACCAGTGAAAAAACGAAATGGTGAAAAGAAAGATGAAATACAATTGAGTGATCAACAGATTCAGTTGGGGAACATCCAAACCGATACCATCCGCACAGGAACAATCGGCGATCGCCTGGTATTAACTGCCAGTCTCAACTTCGATCAGTTGAAGACATCTTCTGTGAGTTCAAGAGTGATGGGCAGAATTGAAAAACTGTATTTCAAAAACATTGGTGATTATGTCAGCAAGGGTGCAGCGTTATATGCAGTATATAGCGAAGACCTCAACAATGCCAAACAGGAATACCTTCTTGCACTGGAACAGAAAAAAACATTTGCTACGGAAACAGTCATCGATTTTGAACAATTATTACAAAGCGCCAAAAACAAATTACTGCTGTGGGGATTGAGTGAAGCGCAGATCAATGAACTGGCGAAGACAAAAAAGTCGACACCGCTTACTACGTTTTACAGCACAGCTGCCGGTTATATTACCACAATGGATATTCGTGAAGGCGATTATGTCATGGAAGGTGGAACAATTGTAAAGCTGGCCGATCTCTCAACACTGTGGGCAGAAGCACAGGTGTATACATCGCAGCTTTCAGAAATTGATCTTAACGGAACAGCAACTGTTCAATTGCCCGATATGGACGATAAAGAAATCAAAGGACGAATTGAATTTGTAAATCCGGAAATCAATCCCGATACAAGAATCAATCTTATCCGTGTTTCCATTCCCAATAGTGGCAACCAGTTAAAACCCGGCATGCCGGCTTATGTAGTATTGAAAAGCACACAACGTAAATCACTCACCTTGCCCATTGATGCAGTGATACGGGATGGTAAAGGTGCGACAGTATGGATAAGAACCGGTGAACATTCATTCAAAAGCAAAATGGTGCAAGTGGGTTTGGAAAGCAATGATCGTATTGAAATAAAATCAGGATTAATAGCCGGTGATGTTGTGGTAATGAGTGGCGCTTACCTGTTGCACAGTGAATATGTATTTAAAAAAGGTGCTGACCCGATGGCGGGTCATAACCATTAAATATTTTTTTATGGATCATTCGCATCATCAACATGAAAAGGCAAAAGCTCCCGTTCAACATGAACATTCCCATCATGTTGAAAAGAATCCTCCAATGGGGCATGCAGGTCATGATCATCACGCCATGATGATTCAAGATTTCAAAAAACGGTTTTATATTGTTTTAATCCTCACAGTTCCAATCATGCTGTTATCAGAAATGATTCAGCATTGGCTCAATATTCATTTCAGCTTTGCCGGTTCAGATTATGTATTATTTGCGTTGGCCTCAGTTGTTTTCTTTTATGGCGGCTGGCCTTTTTTAAAAGGCTGGTTTGATGAGATGAAAGCAAAGAATCCCGGTATGATGACGCTGGTTGGTTTTGCCATTTCAGTTGCATACATCTACAGTGTAGCAACAGTATTCGGGTTAAAAGGAATGGATTTCTTTTGGGAATTGGCAACATTGATACTCATTATGCTGCTGGGGCATTGGATCGAAATGAAATCAATCGCCGGCGCATCAAAAGAACTGGAATTGCTTGTACAGCTCATGCCGGATGATGCACACCTCATTCATGGAGATCATATCATGGATGTGAAAACCGAAACACTAAAAGAAAATGATATCATACTCATCAAGCCCGGCGAGAAAGTGGCTGCCGATGGCATCATTGCCGATGGAGGAAGTTATTTGAACGAATCAATGTTAACCGGTGAATCAAAACCTGTTCGAAAAATAAAAAACGATAAAGTAATTGCTGGTTCCATTAATGGCAATGGTGCTATTAAAGTTTCAGTATTGCATGGAGCAAAAGATTCTTACTTATCGCAGGTCATCAAACTGGTGCAGGATGCACAAAACTCAAAATCAAAAACACAGCTACTGGCGAATAAAGCCGCAAGGTGGCTTACGATTATTGCGATTGTTGCGGGCATTGCCACTTTTTCAATTTGGTATATGTCTGGTAAAGAATTGGCTTTTGCCATCGAAAGAATGGTGACAGTGATCGTTATTTGTTGCCCGCATGCATTGGGATTAGCCGTGCCGTTGGTGGTTGCAAAATCAACAGCATTATCAGCCAAACATGGATTGCTGATCAAAAACAGAACCGCTTTTGAAAATGCACGGAAAATTACAACGATCGTTTTTGATAAAACAGGAACGCTGACTGTTGGGAAATTCGAAGTTTCAAAAACCGTTTCATTACAGGATAATTTTTCAGAAAAAGATATCTTACGATTTGCATCCGCATTGGAACAAAATTCTGAACATCCGATTGCAACCGGCATCATACAAAAAGCAAAAGAAGCAGGAATCACTACTCCAACAGCAGAAGATTTTAAAGCCATTACCGGAAAGGGAGTTGAAGCAACGGTTGAAGGTAAAAGTGTTTTGGTAGTGAGCCCGGGCTTTTTAGCAGAAAAGAACATTCAGTTGCCTGATGGTTTTGCTGCCAACGACACAGAGACAGTTGTATTTATCATCATCAATCAAATATTGGCTGGCTATATCGCTTTATCAGATGAAATAAGACCTGAATCAGCGGAAGCAATCAACACCTTAAGATCAAACAACATTAAATCAATTTTACTCACCGGCGACAATAAAAAAGTTGCAGCAAGCGTAAGTAAAACCTTGCGGATGGATGATTTTTTTGCGGAAGTTTTGCCTCATCAGAAATTAGAAAAAATAAAAGATTTGCAAGAAAAAGGCGAGTTTGTTGCAATGACCGGTGATGGTGTGAACGATGCACCGGCATTGGCACAGGCCGATATCGGCATTGCAATAGGCAGCGGTAGTGATATTGCAGCAGAAACAGCCGGTATTGTTTTGGTCAACAGCAATCCGAAAGACGTTGTAAGTTTAATTTTATTCGGAAAAGCTACCTATCGTAAGATGATTCAGAATTTAATTTGGGCAACAGGATATAATGTAATAGCCTTGCCGCTGGCTGCAGGTGTGTTATATAAAGCCGGGGTTTTATTAAGTCCGGCTGCTGGAGCCGTATTAATGAGTGTGAGTACAATTGTAGTGGCGATCAACGCAAGTTTATTGAAAGTAAAATAATATTGAAGAAGCAAATGAAAGTAATGTATAAGTTATCCATCATCTTTTTAATTGCAGTTATAGGTTGCAAGGAAAAAGATTCAGCCAACAACAAAAACAAACCTGAGGTTAAAACCGAGGTTTTATCTGAGTTTGATAAAATAAAACTCACTGAACTTGATGGCAAAGCAATTGACCTTCATCAATACGAAGGCAAAACCATCTTTATTAATTTTTGGGCAACATGGTGCGGCCCCTGCATACAGGAAATGCCTTCCATTCAAAAAGCAAAGAGCAGTTTAAAAGATGAGGATATTGTTTTCCTGTTTGCATCAAATGAAGAAGTGGAAGCAATTGAAACGTTCAAGAAAAAGCAACCGTACGATTTTCATTATGTACGGGTAGAAAACCTGGAGCAATTAAACATTATGGCCCTGCCAACAACTTATATATTCAACCCAAACAAAAAACTTGTTTTCTCAGAAATGGGATACAGAAAATGGGATAGCAAAAACAATATTGATTTAATTCTTAATGCCGGAAAATAAAATGAACAAACTAATAGCCGTCCTTTCACTGATTGCTGTATTTGCATCATGTGCCGACAAAACAAACGAAAAAAAAGCAATTGGAGAACTGGTATCACTACCCTCTCCTGCCGCTGATTCAACTGCTGAACCCTATTTATTTACCGATGCGAAAGGAATCGTTCATCTTTCATGGGTACAGAAAAAAGGAAAAGAATCATCACTGCATTTTTCTGCACTTGTAAATGATCAATGGACCGCACCCGTCACAATCAGCTCCGGTAATAATTGGTTTGTAAACTGGGCTGATTATCCAGTTGTATCTTCTGATGCTGCCGGCAATATGCTTGCGCATTTTTTAGAGAAAAGCGATACAGCAAAATTTACTTACGATATTAAGTTGGTTGCATCTGCAGATGCCGGTAAAACATGGGAAACGCCAACCACCTTGCATGATGATGGCAAAAAAGCTGAACATGGCTTTGTTTCTATCACACCTTATAATGATCAGTTTATTGCAGCCTGGCTCGATGGAAGAAAAACTGCAATGGAAGGAGATCACAGCAGCCATGAAGGTCATCATGGTGAAATGACATTAAGAGGAGCGCTGCTTGATAAGAAAGGAACAAAAACAAAAGAATGGGAACTCGACGGAAGAATATGTGATTGCTGCCAAACAACGATTGCCATTACTGATAACGGACCAATCGTTGTTTACAGAGATCGTTCAGATGAAGAGATCAGGGACATGTCCATCGTACGTTTTGTAAATGGCGAATGGACGCAACCCAAAACCATCTTCCCCGATGAATGGAAAATTGCAGGTTGTCCGGTTAACGGACCAAGAGCCGATGCTGTTGGAAATAACTTAGCCATTGCATGGTTTTCTATGAAAGAAAATAAAGCGCAGGTAAAAATCATTTTTTCTGAAGATGGTGGCGCTACATTTAAAACACCCATCCAGGTTGATGAAGGCAAAGCAATTGGCCGTGTTGATGTAGTGATGCTGGATAACAAAACCGCCATGCTGAGCTGGATGGAAGGATCAACCATTAAAGCAATTAAAGTAAATGCTGATGGTTCAAAAGGACAGGCTATTGTTG
The DNA here is from genome assembly GCF_037892425.1 of Lacibacter sp. H375. Classification (NCBI taxonomy): domain Bacteria; kingdom Pseudomonadati; phylum Bacteroidota; class Chitinophagia; order Chitinophagales; family Chitinophagaceae; genus Lacibacter; species Lacibacter aquaticus. The sequence goes on along the minus strand of NZ_JBBKTT010000001.1, from coordinate 3,116,885 downwards.
TTGCTGAATCATCCGATGCAAGATCAAGCGGCTTCCCGCAAATGACCAAAGCAGGTGATAAATTGTTCTTTGCATGGGCAGATAATAAAGCAAAAACTATTAAGCTGGCAAGTTTGAATTTATAACACAAACCTCCGCGGTTTTAGAACCCCCGGAGGTTTGTTTAACCTATTCATTGTTAGTTTTCACTGATCGTTCCACCAAAATCCTCCGGATGAATAATTAAAAATCAACCGTTAACGGCCCTTTAACTGTCATTCTTGTAGTACATCCTGTCGTTTTTTATTTGTGAACAGCTGTGGATAATGACATAACATCAGATTAACAGGAATGGGCTTAAATTTGTCCCTTCATTCAAAAAAAATTAAAAGGATATAAATTATGGCACTCCAATTTACAGATGCAAACTTCCAGAGTGAAGTGATCAGTTCAGATAAACTCAGCGTAATCGATTTTTGGGCAGAATGGTGCGGACCATGTCGTGCAATCGGGCCGGTTATTGAAGAATTGAGCAAAGAATACGATGGTAAAGTAAAAGTGGGTAAAGTAAACGTTGACGAAAACCCACAGGTTAGTATGAACTACGGTATTACCTCTATTCCTGCTATCCTCTTCGTGAAGAATGGTCAGGTAGTTGACAAATTAGTAGGCGCACAGCCAAAAGGCAACTTCGTTAAAAAGATCGAGCAACACATGTAAGATTTTAGTACAACGATTATAGAAACCCGTTTCAGTTTTGAAACGGGTTTTGTTTTTATTGCATGATCAGTGAATGTTTGACAACTTAAACTGCTTGTTTCAATACTTCAACATAGTTCTTTATTCACATTCATTCAACATTCATTAAACCAACTGCAGTTTATAAGATCAATTAATTAATTTCAAAGCATTAATACCGACAATACTTTGTTTTAAAGTAAGCAGTCGACTCATCTAACACTTAAAACGCTCCCATGAGTACAGAAACCCTCACCCCAAGCATTGTAACCGGCCATTACGGATTTGCAGATGTTCACCTGCATCCCGACACGAATCACAAACTCTTACTTGCAACCAAAGCATTTCAACCCGGCGATTTGATCAGCAAATTCGGCGCAAGTGAAGTGCATGAAGTTCCATCTCGTTACACCGTTCAGGTAAACGAACAGGAACATATTATTCTTCATCCTGAATTTCTGCAATACATTAACCACAGTTGTAACCCCAATGCATTCTTTAATACAAGTACAATGGAACTGGAAGCATTGCAACCTATTGCTGCAGGCGATGAGTTTACCTTCTTTTATCCATCAACCGAATGGTTCATGGCCGATCCTTTTGCATGCCATTGCGGTGAAGTAAATTGTATTGGTGTTATAAAAGGAGCAAAAGAACTATCAAAAGACTTATTGAAACATTATCGGTTAACAGCATTTATTGAAGGTAAAGTGAATGAAATAAACGATTAATCTATACATTTACTTATGCTTTCAAACCCATTTCATTCTCTTCCTTCCACCGAACATCCGCTCTTCATTTGGGTACTGGCACCGCATCTCCAAACCAACGATGCAAATCTCGATTACTATTATGATTTTAGCCAGAGCATTGATGAATACACAAAGGTGTTTACTGAATTAAATCTTAATTGGAAATGGCAACCTGTTACGCAGGGTAACTTTAAGTCCATCATTGACGATATAGCTGCTACCACTTCTTTTCAAACACCTGTTGTTCTTAATTTGTGTGATGGTGATGAAGTTAATGGCACACCCGGCGTTTCAGTGATTCATTATTTAAAAGAGAAACAACTGATTTATACAGGAGCTGATGCCCCGTTTTATGATAACACTACTTCAAAGATCGTTATGAAGGAGTTGTTTGATAAAGCAGGTATTGCACATGCGAAATGGGTTCCTATTCATCATGCTAAACAAAAGCTAAACGGTATTTGCAATTATGTGGGCACACCCATGATCGTAAAGCCTGCGGTTAGCGGTGGCAGCATGGGCCTTGGTGTAAAGAATGTAGTGCATACTGATGAAGAGTTGAAAGCATTGGTAAAAGAATTGTTTGATGGTTACCGTGGCTGGGATTTTTCGTTTGGCGGATTGGTAGCTGAAGAATTTATCAATGGTCCAGAATACACCGTTTTTCTTTCGGGCTCCCATCAATCGCCAAGAAGCAGAAGAGTATATCCACCGGTTGAGCGCATTTTTCATAAAGACTTACCCGATACAGAAAAATTTCTCTCCTTCGATCGTTTATGGGAAACCTATGAACAGGAAAAACCCATTGGCGAGTTTGAAGATTTTTATCAATACAACTTACCTCCTATCGGCTTACAGAAAAAGATCATGGACCTGAGCTGGAAAGCTTATTGTGCAGTTGGGGGAACGGGTTACGGCCGCATCGATATACGTATGGATAAGGCCACCGGCAAATTGTATGTACTGGAAGTAAATGCACAATGCGGATTAAGTGAAGACGAAAACTATACTTCCATTGGTGCTATTGTTCGTTTAAGCAATCAATCTTACTCCGGTTTAGTTCTGCATATTTTACAAGACGCTATGCAACGTCATCACAAAAAAACAAAAAAGGCAGTGGCTGTGCGTTAACAGCATGATGGTTTATGAAGATCTGTGTACTGCAACCCGACTATTCTACATCTGCTGTTGATTACCAATATTACGATCCTGCAAGGAATTTATCGCATTTGTTGCCGCATATTCAGTTCGATCATGTATTGCTCAACAAACTCACTACTTACAAGCAATTGCTTGAGTTAAGCAAGAAAGGTTATGATTGTTTTGTAAATCTATGCGAAGGCTATCTCGAATGGGAAGTACCTTCCATTGATGTGATCTATACTTTGGAATTACTCAATCTTCCGTTCACCGGGCCAAACACATTACTCTACGATCCGCCAAAAGAATTGATGAAGTATGTAGCATATACCGAAGGTGTGGCTACAGCAAATTATGCATTGATCGATACTGTTGATCAATTGGAACAGCATGTGAATCATCTCAACTTTCCACTGTTTGTAAAACCATCGAAAGCGGGTGATAGTTTAGGTATTGATGAACATTCTGTTTGTAACACTATTGAAGAGTTAAAACAAAAAGCTGCAACTGTATTAAAGGAATATCCTCAACTGCTGGTTGAAGAATACATTGCCGGCAGAGAGTTTACTGTGCTTGTTGCAGCTGATGCAAAAGATGAAAAGAAGTGCAAAGTGTTTCAACCCATTGAATTTATTTTTCCTGAAGGAAGAACTTTTAAAACATACGCACTTAAAACATCAGAGCTTCATCCTGAAAGCAATATACCTGTTACCGATGCAGGCATCAGGCAACAACTAACGGAAGCGGCCCAACGCATTTTCAGAAGTTTTGGGGGTGTTGGTTATGCCCGTATGGATTTTCGTATGAATGATGCCGGTAAGATATTTTTCCTTGAAGTCAATTTTACATGTTCTGTTTTTTATACTGATGGGTATGAAGGCAGCGCCGATTATATTATTAAAGCCGATGGTATTGGCCAGGCCGGTTTTCTGCAGCACATTATTGAAGAAGGCATTGCACGCCACAAACGCAAGCAGAAAAAGTACATGATGAAAGGCAATTCGATTGCCGGCTTTGGAATTTATGCCACCACACATATTACCGAAGGCGAAGTGATCTTTAAAGGCGAAGAACGTCCGCAACGGATCGTAACCAAACGATATGTGGAAGAGAACTGGCTGCCCGAAGAGAAGCTTTTGTTCAGGCATTATGCTGTGCCTTTGAGCACCGAGGTATATATATTATGGGACAACAACCCATCGGAATGGGCACCGCAGAATCATTCATGCCGACCGAACACTGCTTATAAAGGCCTTAACCTGGTGGCGCTTCACCCCATTTTACCCGGGCAGGAGCTCACATTAGACTATGCCGATCTGCTCAATGAAAGCGCCGAAACATTTGAATGCCAGTGCGGTACACCCGACTGCCGGAAAATTATTTCAGGCGCACAAGGCAATTCTGTCACACAAAAGGAGCAAATTAGCAGACCTCACTGACAGCCCATCAACCTAACTTTGCCTTCTCTACTAATCCAAATGCCGGGAAAAAGAAATCTTTTCTTTCACTAAACTCCGGCAATTCTGCACAGTCTATTTTGAGGATTTTTAAAAGGAAGGAAAGTATGCCTGGTAAATGGGTTATCCAAACAATTGTAAAACAGTATAAGTATAAGCTGCTGCTTACCTATTCGCTTTTTGCAGTAGAGATGCTTGGTTTATTGATGCGTCCTTACTTTTTAGGAGAAGCCGTGAACGACCTCGTCAAAGGCTCATACTTTGGTTTATTTTACTTAGCCGGCGCTCATTTGTTATGGGTGATGACAGGCACTATCCGCCACCGTTACGATTCACGCACCTATTCTGAGATCTATACGTCACTTGTGGTAAAGCTGATGAGCAAACACAAACAAAAAGATCTGTCAAAACTCAGTGCTCACTCAACATTGTCAAGAGAGTTTATTGATTTCCTTGAGTTTGATCTCAACTATATTATTGAAGCAGTCTACAATATTGCAGGATCCATGATACTCTTATTCTTTTATGATACACAAGTAGTGTTGCTTTGTTTATTGATGTTGGTGCCCGTTACCATTACCAGTTATATCTATGGCAAACGCATGCGTCGTTTGAATAAATTAAAGAACGATGAACTGGAGCAACAGATCAATGTACTTGCAACAAGAAATCCCTTACGCATCAACGAACATTATAACAAACTACGTAAATGGCAGATCAAGATCAGCGATCAGGAAGCATGGAATTTTGGTGTTATGGAATTACTGGTGATGTTGATCATCACTGCGTCGCTATTAACTGTTTCGTCTGTAAATGGAAAAACATTACAGGCGGGTGATATGATCGGCATCTATACTTATATTCTGAAATTTGTAAGCGGGTTAGATACGGTGCCGTACATGATCCAACGTTTTGCAACATTGAAAGATATTCTGCATCGTGTGGAATTGAATACAGAAGATGAAGTTGGTCGTGAGTATGAACCTGAGCCTCTTGTTATTAACGCAGCATAAAACAGTTAAGCGTTGCTAGTTCTGAGTTCTTAAGTTCTAGGTTGGACACTCGACATTGGATTTTGTTTTCTGGATTTTGGATTTTTCTTCTTGAACCTTGCTCATTGTACCTTATTTCTTTTCAATCACTTTCATATCGGGTAACACCGACATTACCAATAAAATCAAGGAAGCAGCGAAATAAACATACAGCCAAACAGTGGTTTGCGGGCATTCGCCGTTTCGGCAGGTAGAAAGTAGTAATAGATTACGTAATGCCCAGGCAAAGTTGATTGCGGCAGCAAAAGGGTTTGCCCGCTTGGCCCATAATTTCGGTACAAGAAAAAAAATCGTTGATAACCCAATCATGAACAGATTCATTAAAACCGGCATTCCAAATCTTGTTACTTTTTCAGAACCGAAACCTGTGACTACAGCATCAATTGAGGTGATAGATATCCAGGGAAATATGGCTGCTATGATCATAAGCAATCCAGCAAAAATTCCTATATAGTTTGAATTACGCATAGTTTACAAACAGAAAAAGCGCAGGATGGTTTCCAACGCTTTTCATTTTTTTTGAGGTCCCGAGCGGATTCGAACCGCTGTACGAGCTTTTGCAGAGCTCTGCCTAGCCACTCGGCCACAGGACCAATTTGTGAGGTGCAAATGTAGTATATTCGGGTAAATACTCCCAAAGAACTATGCAAAGAATTGCAGAAAGTGAACTGATCATCAATAACAGAGGCGCAGTTTACCACCTGAATGTAAGACCCGATGAATTAGCCAGCACCATCGTTACCGTGGGCGACCCGGATCGTGTAAAGGAAGTTTCAAAACATTTTGACAAGGTTGAGCACACACTACAACACCGTGAATTTATTACGCATACAGGTTATATCGGCAATAAGCGCATCTCCGTAGTATCAACAGGCATCGGTCCCGACAATATTGACATTGTAATAAACGAACTTGATGCGTTGGTAAATATTGATTTTGAAACAAGAACTATCAAACCCAATTTAACTTCGCTTCATATCATCAGGCTGGGTACTTCCGGTGCTTTGCAGGCCAACATTCCAGTAGATGGATTTGTGGTATCAACGCATGGTTTGGGTATTGACAATTTGCTTCATTTCTATCGTCATGATAATAATGAAGAAGAGAAACAATTACTACACGCATTCATCACCCATACACAAGCGCAGGATAGCCATTCGCATCCCTATATAACAGGAGCCGGTTCTCAACTGCTGAAACATTTTGTAGAAGGCTATCATCATGGTATTACTGTTACCTGTCCCGGGTTTTATGGCCCACAGGGACGAGTATTGCGTTTGGGTCTCTCCAACCCGGCACTTATTGATCAATTAACGCAATTTCAATTCGGTCAACACCGCATTACCAATTTTGAAATGGAAACCTCTGCCATTTACGGTTTGGGCAAAATGATGGGGCATCAATGCCTTTCCATCAGCGCCATTGTTGCCAACCGGGTAAAGAAGGAATTCAGTAAAGATGGCGGGGCGGCCGTGGAGAATTTGATTAAAAAGTCCTTGGAAATCATTGCCACTATTTAGCTCAAAGTCGAACGTTTAAGGTTTAACGTTCCTACGCATTGCAACGAACGGGCATCAGTTTAATAAGTCGTAATTTTAATCTTCAATTTGAAACATCAGACCTTCAACTTTAAGCCAATTCATGACCATTCCTTTTTATAAATACCAAGGCACTGGCAACGATTTCGTTATTCTGGATAATCGATCGGGTAATTTTACGCAATTAACCAGCGTAGAAATAGCCAATTTATGTGATAGAAGATTCGGCATCGGTGCCGATGGTTTGATGATGTTGCAGCTAAAAGAAGGCTATGATTTTGAGATGGTTTACTATAATGCCGATGGGAATGAAGGCAGTATGTGTGGTAACGGTGGCCGCTGTTTAGTGGCCTTTGCGAGGGACCTTGGTGTGATCGACAAAACCGCTGCATTCCTTGCTACAGACGGTTTTCATGAGGCTTTGGTAAAAGAAAACGGCTGGGTGGAACTGAAGATGAAAGACGTTGATAAAGTGGAGAAATTTGCAGACCATGCCATTTTAAATACCGGTTCACCCCATTATATCCGCTGGGAAAAGGATATAGCAAAAACCGCAGTTTTTGAAGAGGGCAAGCGCATTCGCTACTCACCCCCTTTTTCAGATGTGGGTATCAATGTTAATTTTGTTCAGCTTCATGACGATGCTATCAGTGTACGTACTTATGAACGGGGTGTAGAAGCCGAAACCCTGAGTTGTGGTACAGGTGTTACAGCCGCAGCAATTGCTGCAAGCAGCAGCACCATCGGGCAACAGGAGAAAAAGATCCTGACGCCGGGCGGAGAGTTGAAAGTGAAGTTTGAAAAGAAATCCGACTCGTCCTTTGAAAACATATGGCTCTGTGGCCCTGCCACATTTGTCTTCTCGGGTACGATCGAACTTTAATCCAAATCCTAAACCCTAACCCCCAACACCCGATGATTGCCAAACGGTATCATTTAAACAAATTTCAGATCATCAGCCATGCTGAGAACACAATTGACGACATCGTCAAGCAGTGCCGGCAAATGGATGAGTCCCTGTTTTTTTATAAATCAGAGCAATGGTCGATTGCAGAAAATCTTGAACATCTTTCTTTAAGTCTTCATAAAAGCTGGCTTGGTTTGTTTGCTCCTAAGTTTTTTCTGAAATGGAAATACGGCAAACCCGATCATGCATCACGTTCATACGAAGAACTGTTACAAGACTATTATCAAAAGCTTGATGCAGGTTATGAGCAGGATAAGCGTTACATCCCAAATGTGAAAGAGGAAAAAGGTGCCAAAGAAAAACTCATTTTCAGGTTTGAACATATATGTACAAAATTCCTCGACCAGATAAGATATTATTGGGAAGATGATTCCATGGATGAATACCAGGTGCAGCATCCAGTACTTGGACTGATCACCATTCGGGAGCTACTTTATTTTAACCTGTTTCATAATACTCACCATTACAAAACCATCCGCAACAGGAAAAACGAAGCCATCGAATTTTCAACCGCAGATTAACAAGGGGCACTTACCTTTGCGCCGCTATGCTGCAATTTTTTAAAAACGAGAACGGCAAAACACTTGCCATCGAAAAACCTGAATCAGGTGCGTGGGTAAATATTGTACCCCCACTGAAGCAGGAAGAGTTTACAGAGATTGCAGATGCCTTAGATATTCCACTCGACTTTTTAACGGATTCGTTGGACATTGATGAGCGTTCACGTTATGAGCTGGAAGATAATGTAAAGCTCATCGTCATCAAAACACCTGCCGAGAACAATTCGTTCAATGATAGTGATGCCTTTTACATCACCATTCCTATTTGTATTATTCTTACGCATAACCAGATTGTAACGGTAAACTCGTTCGATAATGGTGCGATTAAAAAATTCCTGAACACATTTCAAAACCGTCACCCCGACAAACGGAATATGATGGTGTTGAAGATCTTTGAAAAAGTGGTGCAGGCTTACATGGAATTTTTGAAAGAGATCAATCACCGTCGAAACCTGTTAGAGCAAAAGTTATATGATGCTAACAGGAATGAAGAGCTGCTGGACCTGATGCGTATCCAGAAAAGTCTGGTATACTTTGTTACTGCCCTGCGCAGTAATGAAATGCTGTTGATGAAACTGCAACGCACCAACTTCCTTGCGTTGAATGATGAGGAAGATGAATTTTTGCAGGATCTTATCGTTGATACCAGCCAGGCATTGGAGATGGCGAATATCTATACCAACATCCTCAGCTCAACCATGGATGCATTTGCCAGCATCATCAGCAATAACCAGAACCAAGTGATGAAGCGTTTAACTTCGGTGACAGTAATGCTGCAATTGCCAACATTGGTGGCAAGTATTTATGGAATGAATGTGCCGATACCTGGTTCCCATTCTGCCTTTGCATTTTATTTCCCGATCCTGATATCGCTTGGGTTATCACTTTTACTTGGCATCTATTTTCTTCGAAAGAAATTATTTTAAATAGCTGAACATTTATGACACTGACGGTTCGTGTTTACGGCATTATTATAACTGACGATAAAAAAGTATTGGTAAGTGATGAATATATACGTGGAGCTTACATCACCAAATTCCCCGGTGGTGGTTTGGAAATTGGTGAAGGCACAAGAGATTGTTTAAGGCGTGAAATAAAAGAAGAACTGTTCATCGATTCAGAAATTGGAGACCATTTATATACAACCGATTTTTACCAGCAAAGCGCTTTTAATACAGCACACCAGATCCTCTCCATTTACTATTATGTAAAACCGCTTGAGCCTATCTTACTGCCTTTCAAAACAACAGCTTTCGATTTTGAACCGCACCAGGTGAGCGACCCCAAAGGTGAATCGGAAGTAATTCGGTTAATTGATTGGGAACATTTCAACGAAGAAACAGTTACACTCCCTATTGACAAGTTGGTTGCACGAATGCTGAAAGAAAAGCATTAGAGAAAAGTGAGTGATTAGAAGTAAATAGCCATATCTCCTTCTGTCGTCAGTGGTCTATCGTCCATTCTCCTTTCCTAATCCAGCATTGCAGCTTTTTTCATTTCAGCTGCTTTTTCTACTCCCAGGTATCGTTCAATTAAATAGTGAATCAGATAGATCACCGGAGTTAAACAAATTGCCACAACAAATTTGTAGATATAGTTCACCAAGCCAACCGCAAGGAATAAACTCATCGGCCACACAAAATCATTGCCTTGCTGATTTACCCTTGTACCAATGTAAAATGCAATGAACAGCACAACAAAACTGTCGATGAATTGCGATACAAGTGTTGATCCTGTTGCACGTAACCAAATACTTTTTTCACCTGTTGCTTTTTTAATACGATGAAAAACAAACACGTCGATCAACTGACCAAGTATAAATGCAGTTAATGAACCAATGATAATAAAACCACCTTGCCCCAGCACACTGTTATATGCTTTTTCCATATCCGGCACGCCACTCCCCTGCTTGCTGGTAATAAAAAAATCTGCAGGAGTTAATTTCATGGCAAAAAAGAAAATGATAAATGCAAACGTAATTAAGCCGGCTGTGAGGTAGGAAAGAAAACGTACTCCTTTCATACCATAATACTCATTAATAATATCGGTCATGATAAATACAACCGGCCATAATAAAACACCAGCTGTAAGATTTACCGACAAAGCATTCCCAAAAAGATTGATCTCCATTGGCGTAAACCCCAATGTTTTTTCCAACGAGAATATTTTTACACCGATGATTTCCGCAATCAGGGCGTTAGCGATAAAGAAACCGCCCAACACAAGAAACAATTTGGTGGACTTATCAGAAAGTATCTGTCTGATCATATAAGATAGATGAATAGTTGAATAATGAGTACCACTAGATTCAAAAAGAAAATACTGTTGATCTTCAGTTCAATTCTCTTTCGTACCAACAGAACTACAAACCAACTGTTGATGAAAAGGTTCACGATCAAGCTAAGGAATAATCCGCCTACAACAAGTATTGACGCAGCTGATTGTGGCAGGTCAACACGCACATATTGAAATCCTAAAGCAATAAAGAATAACCCATTCAGAATAAACGCCACCTTGCTGAAAAACAAAAATCCTTTCATACCGTTAAAAATGCTGTCAATCCCCCAAAATACCATTATTTTGCCTCACTGAAACTGAAAAATTTTCCTCATGAACTTTGATTTCAAAAAACTGATTCCACACGCCATAGCAGTGATCGTTTTCGTTATTGTTGCAATTGCCTATTGCAAACCTGCACTCGAAGGACAGGTATTGAATGCACATGATAATATTGGCTGGAAAGGAATGGCACAACAGTCGTTTGAAAAAAAGGAACAGCTTGGCCATTTCCCCAAATGGACGAACAGCATGTTTGGCGGTATGCCTACTTACCAGATCGCTTTGGAAGGCACACACAACATTTCGTTTCATTACGTGAGTTATATCTTAACACTCGGCTTACCGAAACCGATCAATTTCTTTTTTCTTGCCTGCTTATGTTTTTACCTGCTGGCATTGGTACTGCGGATAAATCCATGGATCGGTATTATGGGCGCATTGGCTTATGCTTATTCAACCTACGATCCAGTTATCGTTGGTGCAGGGCATGACACAAAAATGCTGGCCATCGGTTATGCACCGCTGGTAGTTGCAGGTTTGTTACTCCTGTTTCAGAAAAAATGGTGGCTGGGAAGTGCAGCATTGGCAACAGGGCTTGCATTGCAACTTGGCACGAACCATTTACAAATCGTTTATTACACATTACTCATTTTAGGCGCTGTTACTGTTGGTTATTTCATTGACAGCTTTAAGAAAAAAGAAATTGTATCTGCATTAAAGGCAACAGCTCTTGCTGCAATCATTGGCATTATCACTTTAGGTACAAATGCCATAGGCACACTTACTACATGGGAATATGCTAAAGAAAGTATGCGTGGGGGAGTGAGTGAATTGAAAGAAACAAAAGATAAGAATACCACCAGTGGTGGATTGGATAAAGACTACGCATTTAAATACAGTGTTGGGATAACAGAGACGTTCACCTTGCTTGTGCCGGGTATATATGGAGGCAGTAATGGTGGTAACGAATACAAGACTTCTCAGTTTGCTGATGAAATGCAGAAAGTAGGTTATCCTGAAGACCAGGCCCTGCAATTTGCAAATGGCATTTCGTATTGGGGACAACAGCAACCAACATCAGGTCCTGTCTATTTTGGAGCTGTTATTATGTTGCTGTTCATATTTGCGATGTTCTTTGAAAAGGGTTGGTTGAAATGGAGTCTGTTTGCAGCAGGTATGTTCGGGATCATTCTTGCATGGGGCAAAAATGTAGAGGGCATCAATTACTTCCTGTTCGACTATCTTCCTTTGTATAAAAAATTCCGTGCGCCTTCGATGGGTCTTGTGATGCCGCAGCTATGTTTTGTGATACTTGCAGTTGTTGCAGTGAACAATTTATTGTTTGGTGATAACAGCACCGAAAAGATCAAGAAAGCATTTAAGCAAACAGCTATTGCTACTGCAGCCATTGTAGCCATTCTTGGCGTTCTGTATTTCTCGTTCGATTATTCATCACCTGGTGATGCACGTTTAAAAGAAAACATGAGTACAGCCATGTTGCAACAAGCCACTCAACAGGGACAACAACCAACGGCTGAAATGCAACAACAGGCTGAACAATTCGGAAAAGGGTTTGTAACTGCCATTCAAACCGACCGTAAAGGATTATTTGCAGGCGACCTAACACGTACAGTTGTTTTATTGGCACTTGCTTTAGTTGTTTTATGGTTGGCGAGCAGAAAAAAACTTCAGCCATTACCAGTTATGATCATATTGCTTGTATTGAGTTCGTTTGATCTGTTGACAGTTGGTAAACGCTATTTGAATGATAGCACCTTTGTTGATCCATCTGATTTTGACAATGCATTTGCCATGACCGAGGCGGATAAGATGATCAAACAGGACAAAGGTTATTACCGGGTATTAAATACAACTGTTGATTTCACGAACGAATCTATTACAGCCTATCATCATAATTCTATTGGAGGTTATCACCCGGCTAAATTGCAGATATACCAGGATCTGATCGAAAACCAGATCGGTAAAAACAATATGCAGGTGTTGAACATGCTCAATACAAAGTATTTTATTGTGCAGAATCCGCAGAACGGACAACCAATTGCACAACAAAACCCAGGTGCATTTGGACCAGCATGGTTTGTAAAAGGAATTAAATATGTAGCTGATGGTAAGGAAGAAATGAAAGCATTGGACAGCACCAACCTGCGTGATACAGCTGTTGTGCAAACAAAATTCAAATCATTGATCGCAAACCAACCTGTTGCAGATTCAACAGCAAGCATTCAATTGATCGAAAATAAAAACGATATCATTAACTATGAATCAAACGCTGCAACAAACCAGTTTGCAGTATTCAGTGAAATTTATTATACCGCAGGATGGAATGCATTCATTGATGGCAAGAAAGCAGAGATCGTTAAAACAAACTATGCTCTACGTGGATTGGCTGTTCCTGCAGGCAAACATAAAATTGAATTCCGCTTTGAGCCAAAATCATATGCGATAGGCGATACATTGGCACTCATTTCTTCACTGCTTGTTTACCTGATCGTACTTGGCGGTTTATTCATGGCCTGGAAAACAAGCAAGCAGGCATAAGATGAAGAAGGTATTGAATATTGTCCCCTACCCATATCTTCCTTATTTCTCCGGCGGACAAAAACTCATTGCTCATTTCAATCATTATTTGGGTGAGCAATGCGTTTTACATGTTGCAGGCACAGCAGACAATAATGCAGCACTTGCAAACACATACAACTTTCATCCAATTTTAAGGAAGGGGCGTTTTCGGTATGCGGATATCAGTTCTTTTTTTCCATTACAGAAGTTGATTAAAAAAGAGCAGATAGATACTGTTATTATCGAGCATCCTTATCTTGGCTGGCTTGGGTGGCTTTTGAAAATTACCTGCAAGATCAAACTGATTATTCATACGCATAACATCGAATACGAACGATTCCGCAATTTTGGGAAAAGCTGGTGGCCGGTGTTGAAATCTTATGAAAGTATCGTCTTACGTATGGCCGACAAAGTTTTCTGCATTACAGAAGATGACCGGCAATGGATGATCAACAACATGAAGTTGCAAGCAGATAAGTGTATTGTTGTTCCTTATGGCATCACACAAAAACAAATGCCTGATGATAAGCAGCACTGTAAAAATGCATTAGCAAAAAGGCATCACTTCGATCCAAAGCACGCATTGTTTCTCTTCAATGGCCTGCTCGACTACAAACCAAATCTTGATGCATTAACTGCAATTCTTGAGCAAATCAATCCGCTTCTGCTGAAAACAAATCTGCAGTATAACATTATTATTACAGGCAAGCGTTTGCCTGCTGAGTTAAACGAACTGAAAGCATGGAATCAACATCACATTCACTACGCAGGATTCGTTGATGATATTGATCTTTATTTTAAAGCAGCAGATCTTTTTTTGAATCCTGTGCAAAGTGGTGGTGGTGTAAAAACAAAAATGATCGAAGCTATTGCCTGCGGTACAACTGTGATCTCAACTAAAACCGGTGCGATTGGCATTGAACCTTCTGTAACAGGAGAAAAATTGATCATCGTTGCAGATAATGACTGGAATAGCTTTGCGAAAGAAATACTGAAACACGCACAACAACAAAGTAATACTCCTGCCGATTATTATCAGTATTACAACTGGCAACATATTGCCGAACAGGTAGTAAGCTCCGTCTGACGGAAATTATACGGGATAAACCATGCCCTCTTTCAACGCCTGCACTAATTTCTTCCGTTGATCTTTATTGAAGCGAAGCCAGTAAAATATACGTGTAAAGAAGGTGTACCCAATTGCAAAGTATTTCAGGAAGCCGGAGAAATTCTTACGGATAAAATAAAGCTTATTTCTGTTGGAGTAAAAAATGTAGAACGAAGAATCGCCACCTGACGAATGTGATACTTTATGAATAATGGTCACCGATGGATCGTAATAAAGTTTGTAGCCAGCTTCACATGAGCGATACACAAAATCGGTATCATCATAATAAGCGAAATATTTTTCATCCATCATCCCAACCTTTTTAAAAACTGTTGCATCGACCAGCATATAACAGGTGGGTGCATAGGTGATATATTTTGGTAAATTATACTCTTCGCTATCGGCTTTGTTATACCCATAATGAATACCCAAAGCCCGCCATTTCACCATTTCCCCTCCAGCCATCCAGATAGTTCTGTCGGGGTAATATATTTTGGGAACGATGATCTTCTCCCCTTTGTCAATCATCTCCAATTGTGAAGCAAAAGCTGTTTCCTGTTCTATTTCAATATCATTATTCAGGATGAGAACATGTGTACAGCCATCCTTTAATGCAGCTTCAATACCAATATTATTTCCTTTGGCAACACCAACATTGTCTGTATTCTTAATGTGCTTATAAGCAGAGATGGGATATGCCGCAAGACAATCAGCAATAACTTTGTTCGATTGATCATTCACAGAATTATCAACGAGATACAGGATGTAATCTTTATGCGTTTGCTTTGAAACACTTTTAAAAAATCCATCGAGCACTTCATCACTTTTGAACAGCACTGTAACTAAACCAATCTTCGCCATAGCCATTATTTCATGCGTTTTTTTTAAAATTATTTTTTGGCCGCATGTTATTCGCCATAAAAATGAACTTCGCAGGTTTATATAATTTGCTCGTTAATTTTTATGGCTCATTTCATTAATCCTTTTGATTTCATCTCACGTATCGACTCTTCGTACTTGCTGCTTTGTACCTCTTGCCCATTCACCCAGTCAGTAAATTTCTTTAAGCCGGTTTTAAAATCAACGGAAGGTTTAAAACCAAGTGAACGTTCGATCTTACTGATGTCAGCATAGTTATGGCGAATATCGCCTAAACGATAATTACCACTTACCTGCAGCGGAACCTGCACATTGTAATATTCAACCAACAAAGAAGCCACTTCCTCAACTGTTGTAGCAACGCCTGTTCCTACATTGAATACCTGGCCGTTTGCTTCGTCTTTTTCAATACCAAGAAAGGTTGCTTTCACTACATCATCAATAAATACGAAATCACGACTCTCTTTCCCGTCTTCGAAAATATTGATGGGCTTGTTATTCTTGATCAAAGTAGAAAATATAGAAAGGATGCCTGTGTATGGATTGCTTAATGATTGCCCCGGACCATAAACATTCTGGTAGCGGAAAGCAACAGCTGCAATACCAATAGATGAACAAACCGTCATCACCATTTGCTCCTGGTTATACTTTGTAATTCCATACACTGATGAAGGGTGAATTTTTGATTCTTCATCAGTAGCTGTTAATTGTAACGGGCTTGTTGCCCCCGGATAGGTTACGTCAAAATTACCTGCATCCATCAACGCAGCTGTACGATGTTCAGGATAAACAACACCCAGCTCTTTCGAGATATATTTTCCCTCACCATAAATAGCACGTGAAGAAGCGATCACTACTTTCTTTACGTTGGTTTTGTTATTGGCCAGCAGATCGAGCATAATAGCTGTGCCACCAATATTTACATCCACATACTTGCTTACCTGGTACATCGATTGACCGGTACCTGTTTCAGCAGCCAGGTGTACTATTACTTCATTATCAGCAATTGCTTTATTCCAATCATCAACAGAGGTAACTGTTCCTTTAATGAAGTGAACCTTATTTTTTATCGACCGGCATAAAGGAGAAGTGGTTTCAGCATCTGCACCGTGTATCTGTTCGGAGAGGTTATCCAGCACCGTTACTTCATACCCATGCTGCAGTAATTGCAATGCAAGGTTCGACCCAATGAAACCGGCGCCTCCGGTAATTAAAACTTTACGTTTACTCATTTAAATAAATTGTCCTTCTTTATCTGTTTTGCACCACTGTTTCGTATCAAAATTATAGCGCTTGATGACAACAGCAGGGCTGCCAACCGCCACACAATAATCAGGAATGTCTTTTGTTACAACTGAATTAGAACCAATCACGCTGTTCTTGCCAACACTTGCCCCAATCACACAAACATTTTCGCCCAACCATGCACCATCTTTTATGATCACAGGGTTTGTTTGACGAATTTGCTGATCAATAACAGGCAACTCTACATTTTCATAACCATGCAAATTATCACTGAGATAAACCTTATCCGCCATCAGCACCTTCCGGCCTATTTCAATTTTTGAAGTGGCGTAAATATGACTGAAGCGGCCGATGTATGTTCCATCTCCAATTTTAAGTGCAGCATTTGCATCGCCTGTTAATGGCTCACAGGCAAGCCATGCTTTATCGTTGATGTAAACTTTTGAACCAATAAAAATGCGACTGTGACCTGTAATTGTCGGAGCTATCATACGAGATGAAGAACCGATCTTGCCCAGCATCAATTTGTAAACAGGATAGCGAAACAGGTAGTAAAATAATAAGCCTATTTTCCTGAGCATAGAAGACGGTCGTTTCTTGATTGTGTTATCTGCAAAAGCCTGATTATTGGCCGATTCACAGGCTGGCAAGGTAATACATTTCCCATTAATCACATGGAGGACTGCTGATTACAATGCCGTAAAATAGCTACTTTTGAGGCGCACAGAAAACAGCGTATGAATATTTTAGAGCGGCTCTACATTGCGGTATTTAAACAGGAGGCAAAACGAAAACTATTTACAAAAGCGATTTCCAATGTAAAACAGCCCGATCTGTATCCTGCAACTGAGCCAACCGCTGTTCACTTCAAACATTTTGGATTAGTAGGAGATATCATTTATGCCATCCCCGCCATGAAGGCATTGGCTGGCGATAAAAAGATCCATCTTCATTTACAGATCAATCAGAAATCGCTGTACAAGAAAAGCATGAAGCATGCAAATGAAGGAAAGATCCTTACGGAGAAAAGTGTGGAGATGATTGCTCCGCTTTTGCTTTCACAACCGGAGTTTGCTGTTTGTGATGTATTGACTGATCAAAAGATCGATTACGACCTCGATGAATTCAGAAACTTCCCGTTTGATTATAATACCAATCATATCTGCCGCTGGTATTTTCATATGTATGGTATTACTGCCGATCTTGGAAAACCCTGGTTAACAGTTGAGCCGGACAGATCATTTTCTGATGAGATCGTGATTGCCCGCAGTTTTCGTTACAGGGCACCGGGTATCAGTTATCAATTTCTCAACAACTACCCTAACCTTACTTTTGTTGGATTGAAAGAAGAATATGAAGATCTGAAACAATCGATCCCAACATTGAAATACAAACCCGTTCAAAACTTTCTTGAACTTGCACAGGTAATTGCCGGATGCAAATTCTTTATCGGTAATCAATCAGCTCCTTTTTCGTTAGCCGAAGCTTTGAAAGTAAAACGTGTGTTAGAAGTTTGTTTCGAATGCCCGAATGTGATTCCTGAAGGAAAAGATGCGTATGATTTTGTTTACCAGGGGCCGTTTGAGAAAATTGTGAAAACACTAAATCATCAATCCTTTAAAACAATTTTATAAAAATACAAGATGAAAATAGCCAGAATTTGTAGCAAGTTGATTTTCTTTTTTTACTACCTGACGAAATATAAAAATGCCGCATTAGCATTTAACCTTTCAAATAATAATGTGCCGCCAAAAAGATGCACACAAGTAAGAAGAGAGGGTAATCACCTGATTTTTACGAGGTCAAATTCGAGAATTGAGATAGCTACTATTAACAGCTGTTTTAAGACTTCGCTACACTATATAATTGAGATATTTAATAATTCGCATGCTGATGATATTCAAAAAACTGAAAAAGGCATAATACTTACTGCCGAGGGAGTATCCTTTCACATTAACAGCGAATCAAACGCTGGCAATTTCTATGAAATAATATGCAGAAAAATGTATGACTATCATACGTCAAATAGAAGAAATGTAGTCCTGGATATAGGGATGAATGCAGGTCTTGCAAGTCTGTTTTTTGCATCAAAGCAGAATGTAGCCAAAGTTTATTCTTTTGAGCCATTTACGTCAACAATTGAAGAAGCAAAACAAAACTTCAGAATTAATCCCCTGATTAAGGACAAAATACAAATAGCAAATTACGGTGTCAGTAATAAAAACACATTATTAACTGTCCCGTTATTTGAGGGTGGATCAATGGAAGCAAGTACAAACCAGGAGTTTATTGAGCTTCATCAATTTCAAACTAAAAAAGAGCAAAGTATCGAAATTGAACTTAAAGACATCAAGGATATCCTAAAAGAAGTAATCGAAAAAGAACAAATCACAGATAATGATATGTTGGTTTTGAAAGTAGACTGCGAAGGAGAGGAATACAATATTGTGGACAGACTGAAAGAATGCGGATATCTTAATAAAGTTTCTGCTTTTTTAATGGAGTGGCATCATAAAGGGCCTGATTCACTAGTGAAAAATTTAAAAGAACACAATTTTAAAGTACTGTTATCCCCAATTACCACAGTAGACGGAACTATTATTTCAGAAGCAGGTATGCTTTATGCATTCAAATAAGATTATTAAATAGAAAAAGCAATGAGCCAGAGACAGACTTATTGCTTTTTTTATAACAACAACTAATCAAAATTTACTTTTTATCGCTAGATCCTTCGGCTGGGATACTAAACAGATTAGATATCTGTTCGTAAGTCATTCGTTTGATTTGATCTAGAGAATAACCTACAGCTGGGCCGCTTGTAAATCTACCACCTGACACACTACCAGGAATAATTATATAACGATAGGGATAAGTAGCATTGTAATTTGAGCGTATCGTAATTAAGCCAGGTGTTAAAAAGTAATGAATATAGTTACCTCCGGATGTTACATAATTTAATTGAAAAACTAACCCATCCTGATTTTTAAGATATACATTCACAACACCTCTGTCCATTACAGTTTGTGTAATTCCTGCGGCATTTAAAGTGCCTTCCCAAAAAGGTCCTGTATTTGAAAATGTCACGTTAATCCAATTTGAATAAATAACATTTGCAGATCCTGTTGCGCCCGTTGCACCGGTAGCGCCGGTAGCACCAGGAGCTCCAGTTGGGCCTATTGGTCCGGCTGGACCGATAGGCCCTGTATCACCTTTACAACTTGAAATTAGAAACGACAACAGACAAATACTAAAAAGAAAGAAAACATTTTTTTTCATAAACAATTGGTTTAATTAAATTTTTTGTAATTGCATACTTTAAATTTCTGTATTAAAGAGCAAGCTAAATATAGAATATTAATGCACTTACGTTAATACTTGTTTAATAACTGTGCAATAATTACAATAACTGTGTTTTGCATTTAACTTACCTAATTGCAACCTATTTGCATTAATTAATTACTATTTTAGACTGAAAATAATCTCTAAGCCAATCAATTCCATTGGTGTCAACCTCGCAAAATTTTAAAATGATTTTTTAATGAAGTCCTATCTGATCTTCTTCCTGTTGTTTTCCAATACTGCTTTATCGCAGATAAATCTTACGCAGGGACTTATTGCACACTACCCTTTTTCCGGAAACGCAAATGACATAAGTGGCAATAATATAAACGGCACTGTGAATAATGCGACTATTACAACGGACAAAAATGGCAATGTAAATAGCGCTTATTATTTCAACGGAACAAATTCATATATACAATTACCTTTCTCTAGTCTGTATAATTTTGCTCCACAAGATTCTTTTTCTATTTCTGTTTGGGTGTTACCTGATCAAGGTTATACATGGCCAGCAGAAGCATTAGTAGTTAAAGCACCGGCACACCCGGATTTTACTCTATCGTTGTGGAACTATGGCGTATATCTATTTAACTATAAGGCTATGAGTGGGTATGCATACAATCATATTCTTAATAGCAACACAACACTTTCCTATAACCCATGTTGGTATAACATCATATCCACTTACAAAAATGGAGTATGGAAACTATATGTAAATGGCATTCTTGAATCATCTGACCTGTCGCAAACAAAATTTATTTTAAAAGATGGAAGTTCAAAAATTTCATTTGGGAAAAAAGGAGATTCATTTGGAGACTGGTATAAAGGCAAGATGGATGAGGTAAGAATTTACAACCGTGTTTTAAATGCCGACGAGGCAATGGCTATTGCCGGCACCTGTCAAATACCATGTAATAATTGGCTCAAAACAACTAATCCAGGTGATGCGGTAAAAATCGGCGATCTGGATATTAGCGGCAGCCAATTGACAATCGAAGCAAGCTTTAACAGAATTTCACCATATACCGGCGGCTATCTGTATGCTGGTGATTTAGTTTCGAAACATGACAAACCAAGTGACTGTAATTATTTATTACGACCAAATAATGCAGAGATCACTACAACCAATGGTTTTTTTCAAACACCCCCTGTTTGTGAAATTGAACTTAACAAGACCTATCACGTGGCAATGACTTACAACGGCAGTTCATTGAAATTTTACAGAAATGGCTTTCTGTTGAAAGAAATACCAGCTACAGGGAATTTAATACTTAATAATTGGATAACGACTATTGGTGATTATGCGCCCAGCACAACGGGAACACCTGAGAATATGAATGGATTTATTAACGAAGTACGTATCTGGAATGTAGCACGGACGCAGACAGAAATAAAAGCATATATGAATTCGCCAATTCCAAATCCAACAACACAAACTGGCCTACTTGCCTATTATACATTTGAAAATTTATTAAATAAACAAGGAAACAACAGTTGGAATGGCTCACTTATTGGCAATGCAGCAATCAATTCTAGCAACGACTCTTGTATGTTTAGTACCGACAGTTGCAATTTGAATAGTTGCGGACTAGAAGGCTTCGATTTCTCAATTATACGAAATCCGTGTTCTCCATATACAATACAATATGAAACTTCCCTTACTTCATATGACAGTATTGCATGGAATCTTGGTGATGGTACAATCATAAAAAACTCCCCATTAATATCTCACACATATACAACAGCCGGGAATTATACTGTTTTATTGATTCGTAAGTATCAAACCTGCTACGATACTATCACCAAAACAATTAATGTGTCAATCAAGAGCGATCATCAGTTAATACTTACTAGCGACACAACAATCTGTCTTGGCAACACTAAACGACTGCTTGCATCTCCTGCCCTTTCTTATTGTTGGTCGCCTACAAATTTCTTAAGTAATTCAAGCGATCAGAACCCTATAAGTTCAACAACGCAAAACATAACCTACTACTTAACAACAGAGAGAGGTGGTATCAATTTAGTTACAAACGGAAATTTTAGTTCAGGCAACAACGGCTTCACTTCTCAGTACCAATTCACCCAAAACAACACAAAAGAGGGCGAGTACTATGTTGGTAACAATCCTGCTACATGGTACTTTGCACATTTTCCGTGTACAGACAATACAACAGGCAATGGGAATATGTTATTAGTAAATGGTTCTCCAACTTCTAAGGCAGAAGTCTGGAAAACAACTGTAAATGTGACCCCTAATACAAACTATGTGTTTTCAACTTGGATTTCTTCCTTATCAACTCCCAATCCAGCACAGCTGTCATTTGCTATTAACGGTAACAG
The DNA here is from genome assembly GCF_037892425.1 of Lacibacter sp. H375. Classification (NCBI taxonomy): domain Bacteria; kingdom Pseudomonadati; phylum Bacteroidota; class Chitinophagia; order Chitinophagales; family Chitinophagaceae; genus Lacibacter; species Lacibacter aquaticus. The sequence continues at coordinate 3,094,649 of NZ_JBBKTT010000001.1, read as the reverse complement.
CATTGGCAAACTTATTAATGCAAGCCTACCTCCCTGTACTTGGAATCAGTTTTACACAACCTGGAATTCAGGCAATTCAACATCTGCTACTATTTCAATAATTAATAAAAATACAAATTCAAATGGTAATGATTTTGCTTTAGATGATATCTCATTCTCTCCTGTAATCATTTCAAGAGACAGTGTAAAAATCACTGTTGACACTCCGCTGATTAACACCAGTTCTGACTCTGCTATTTGTATTGGTTCAACCATACAAATAAATACTTCAGGTGCTTTAAATTACCAATGGTCGCCTGCAACAGGACTTTCTAATACAGTTATTTCAAATCCTGTTGCTTCTCCTTCTGCAACCACAGAATATATTGTTACAGGAACAAACAGTTTTGGCTGCACAGCTAAAGACAGTATTACAGTTACCGTTAAACCTAAACCAACTATAACTATTCCGAACGATACATTGATCTGCAGTGGCAGTAGCATACAATTAACCGCTGGCGGTGGTTCTTCTTATGTTTGGTTGCCCGGCAACACATTAAACAATCCCGCCATTGCTAATCCTGTTGCCACACCATCAGTTGGCACAACTTACAATGTGACTGTAATGAATGCCGACAATTGCAGCAACACTGATTCAGTGCATGTAGATGTAAGACAACCAAATACCTTCAGCATTAGCCCAACCACATCAGTTTGTATAGGAGATAGTGTGCAACTAATAGCAACAGGTGGAGATATTTATAGCTGGAGCCCATCATCTTCACTATCTAACAGCAATCTTGCTAATACAATTGCCCATCCAATAAGCACAACCGACTATAATGTTACTATCAGGGATACGCTATGTAATATATCTGAAACATTAACTACAACAGTTGCCGTTAACCCATTGCCAGTACTCACAACATCAAAATCGAACGATGTTGATTGCAGCAATGCCAGCTGCCAGTTGAATGTTACCGGAGCTATTCAATATGCATGGATGCCTTCCGGCACATTGAACAATGCATTGATTCAAAATCCCATTGCCTCACCAATAATAACAACGAACTACGTTGTAACAGGAAAAGATATAAATGGCTGCAGCAATATTGATAGTGTCACCGTTTTAGTAACGGCTTCTAATTCCGGAAACTATTTAATGCCAAATGCATTTACACCAAACAATGATGGTATAAATGATTGCTTCGGCATAAAAAACTGGGGGACTGTAACTGAACTTGCATTCAGCATTTATAACAGGTGGGGCGAAAGGGTCTTTTACACCACTGATCCTGCTAGTTGCTGGAATGGAAATTTCAAAGCTGTAGCGCAAACTCCGGGAGTTTATACCTATACCATCAACGCAAAAAATGCCTGCGGATTAATTAAAAGAAGCGGAATTGTAACGCTTGTAAGGTGAAAAGTATAGGGTTTTTCACAGGAGGTTAAACAACGGCCATTAAGTTATAGGTAATGCGAAGCTAAACCTAATCTTATGAAAATGTGGAACAAACAGCGTTTACTTGGTACACGTGCAGATACCTAAATAACTGTGTAAATATGTTGATTTAATAGCCTATCCGCTTCAGAAATTCATCTTTGCGGCGGGTAGCCACCTCCAGGAAAACGCCATTGTCCATTTCCACCTCACCTCCACGTCCCTTGTGGTATTTCTTTACTTTATTAAGATTAATGAGGTGCGAATGGTGGAGCCGGAAGAAGACACTTTCAGGCAACATTTCTTCGTATTCTTTCAGGCTTTTAGCCGAAACCAGCTTATGCCCTCCTTCGGTGAAAATGAAGGTATAAGCTCCGCTTGCCTCACAATAAAGAATTGAATCTGTTTCTATAAATTCCAACTGATCTTTAAAAGTCGGTATCGCAATTTTATGTAATGATGCAGAAGGCTGCCTCATATTCTGAAGTAAAAAACTTAGTTGCTGATTTATATTTTTTTCGTGAACCCTTTGGTCAGCTTTCGCTATTACGGCTTTTAGTTCATCAATATTAACAGGCTTGAGAATATAATCAAGTGCTGAATATTTGAAAGCTTTGAGTGTATAAGAATCAAATGCTGTAACAAATACAATTTCGAAATTTACGGGCATTATTTTATTAAGCAGGTCGAATGCATTACCATGTGGCATTTCAATATCAAGCAAAACAAGGTCAGGCTGTAATTCGTTGATGAGCTGACGTGCAGTTTCAATATTATCCGCTTCGCCTACATGTGCAGCATTGGGGCAATATACTCGCAGCAACTCTTTAATGATCCTTAAATTCTTTGGTTCATCATCAACCGTTAATACTTTCACCATTTGCAACTAATTTTTTGTTTGATGCGGGAAAATGGCTTTTTCCATACCCAAAAATTTGCCAAGAGTAAATCTAATGAATAATTGCACTCTTAGCTTTATAAAGATCTCTTAAACTATATTAAACTGGAAACAACACTCTTATCCTGGTGCCTGACGCTTTTCCTTCACTGTCTTTCAGGTCTTCAATAATAACTTCAATTTTTCTTGTCAGCCCCTCATTTAAGAGAGCTATACGCTCAGCGGTTAATGACATTCCACGTGATTGGTACTCGATTGGGTTAACTGCTTTTAACTCCATAGCCTTTACCCTGCCAATGCCATTATCTTCAATGATACATTCAAGTAACTCGGGATGCTCAATAAATGATAGCAAAATTACGCCATCAACTCCCTTAAGATACCTGATACCATGCCGTAGCGCATTTTCCACATATGGCTGTAACAGCAATGGAGGTATCTCAAGCTGAGACGCCGGATTCTGCGTTTGCACGTTTACGTTATAGACAAATCCTCCTTCCATCCTTGCTTTCTCTAGATCAAGATAAGTTGAGAGATAGCTTATTTCCTCATCCAATGTGACGTATTCCTTCGATGAAAATTCAAGTGTTTGACGGATCAGTTTTGAAAAGCCAGAGATAAAGTTATTAGCTCCTTTCACATCGCTATCAATAACATATTGCTGGATAGAATTAAGACTATTGAAAATGAAATGAGGGTTCATTTGAGCTCGTAGCGCCATCTGTTCCGATTCGCTGATCTTACGTTGTAATGCTTCATTCTCTGCTTGCCGTTTTTTAATTAAAGCGATCCTGTGTCGAAAAAAAAGAAAAACAGAGAGTAACGTAAATACAAAAACTAAAATCCAAAACCAACCACTCGCCCAAAAAGGCGGCTTGCAACTAATGGCGAGTTCAAGAGAGCTTACAGCATTATCCCATTGATCGTATTCACGTTTTGCCTGAATCTGCAGGCGATATTCACCATATGGCAAAGGATTGAACTGGATCTCACGATTATTTGTATTTATCCAGTTAGTATCGTACCCTAATAATCTGTACCGATAATTATTTTTCCCGTTGGCACTGTAGTTCAATGCCTCATAGCTGATATAGAGACTTCTCTTACGAAAGCTCAGCTTCATCAGTTCATCAGCAGCCGCTAATAAATTATTCACTTTAATTTCTTCGATATACAAAGGAAGCCCGAGTACTTTCTTTGACATAACTGCTTCTCTATTTATAAATGAAATGCCGTTATTTGATGCAAGTACTACATTTTTACCATCTTTAATAATTGAATTAATCTCATTAGAGAGGAGCCCATCCTGAACGGTGATATTTCTGACAGTATATCGAAATGGCCGCAAAGAATTGATCGATACAATTGACACCCCATTGTTTGAAGCAAGCCAAATATCATTTGAATCAATATATATCCTTCTGATGTTATCACTTACTAACCCGTCAGCATGCTTTACCTGGTAAATACTGTCATTCACCATCAGTAACATTCCATTCCCCCTTGTGGAAAGACACAGGAACTTATTTTGATAGTATGCAATATCTGTAATTCGGGAACTAAGTATTTTCTTCGTTGAATCGTAAGCTGATATAAATCCTGAACGATAACGCCAAAGCCCAAAGTGATTACCAACAAGTATGTTTCCATCGTTTTCCAGAAACATCTTGGAAGCCCTGAATACCTCTTTCAAAGAATAGAAATTGACAGGTTCCTTAAAATCCCCAATCTTATATTCATATACCGACGTTGCGAGTCCGCTATATAAAAAACTATCCTTAATGGTGAAATTTGAGTTGTTGGGTATTTGCAGGTAGGTGATAGAGTCGCCTTTATCAGGCTTGGTTATGGTCCATAATTTTGAATTATACCAGCCAACCGGACCTCCAACCAAAACCAATGATGGGTTCAATTCGTAAAATGAAACTACGTCCTTTAGTTCAACTCTGGTACTTCTGAAAAAATAACTCGGTTTAAATCTAATTACCTCATTACCATGAACTCCAGCCAATATTGACGCATCACTTAATCGGTATAATATATTGATTCTTTTATTTACAATAACACTATCATACGCAAGATGCTTAATTCGGAAATGGTTAAGATAAAAAACGCCGTTAGTTAGTGTCGTAGCCCAAACACCTCCTTCATAATCACGTTCCAGCGAAGTGACATGCATCCCTTCAAGATACTTCTCAACCACTTCACCTTTTCTGTTTAAAACATGCACCCCTTCCTCAGTTGCCTGAAAAAGACTGCCATCAATTTCTTCGATGTCATCAATAGTATATGTGGTTTTTACATAATTATAATCATTAGCAGCTCTAATGATTGTATAACTGTCCTTTGTGTACAAAATTAACCGGCCATCAGAGAGACGTTTTAAACGACATCGTTCATGCTGTATTAGGTGAGGAATTTTAAGAACTAGATTTTTTTCTTTAAGCACAATCTTAAACTCACTTTTTGAGTCACTTTTAAGATAAAGTAAACTTTGAAGCTTTTCTGGGTAAGCAACAACTCTTACAAAAAAATCCGGTTCTTTAGTTTCAAAAACCTCAAATTTCCCAACCGAGCTTAGTTCGATTTCCCTGGTCAATATGCCATTTTTATCAATAGTTACATAGTAAGGCCCGGAAGATGAAATATGCACCCTGTCACTACTATCAACATATAAAGCTTGAATAACTCCCGGCCTTATTGCTGTAACCAACTTATTGTTCCACTTGTAATCCTCAAACCTCCCATTCTCATAATAAAACAAACGACCCGAGAATGTGAATGCCCATATTCGCCTCTTCCAGTCTTCATACAAACCCATAATAGAATTATCAGGCAAGTTGAACGTTTCAAATTCATACCCATTATACCTGCACACACCGTGATCGGTGGCAAACCACATGTAATGATTTGCATCCTGCATAACCTGGTACGTTTCCGAACTGGGCAATCCATCCGAAGGTGTGTAATTCTTAAACTGGTACCGTAACTGCTGTGCATGAAGAAGCACTGTTAAGCAAATGAACAGGAATACGAAACAAAAACGGAGAATGTAATGCATCCGGTTAACAGGCATACTTAAAAATAAAACTTTACGCATTTAAAAACTCGAGGAATTTTTGCATCCCCTTCCGCTTCTCGTCATCCAGTAAATAACTGATGTTATGTGTATAATATTTACGCAGATCGTACGCAGGATATTTCTGCTGTTCAGCAATTTCATCGATCACAGTAAAACCAACTGCATTGGCGGCGTTAAAACGATCGATCCATTCTTTACTCATCGGTTTCAGACTAACCCACACCGCAAACACAAAAGGCAGATGTGTCATCGCTTGCCATTCCGCAGCAAGGTCATAGATATAGGTAGAAAGCCGCCGTTGTTCCAAAGCCCTGTCGCCAATAACCACAGCACCTGTTGTGCCTTCTATTTTTGTACGATAACTTTCATCTTTTGCATCGATCAATTGTGGAGAAATACCCCAAAATTCTTTCATCAGCAATTTGGCCAATGCCACCGAAGTGCGGCTTTGGTAATCGAGATAAACAGTAGTTAGTTCATGCACCGGCACTTCGCTGAACAAACAAACCGAAGCCACTTCAAAGTCAGAAGCGATACAATAATCACTCACAATATGATATTCGGGCAATTCGTGTAATAACGCAACCGGTACCAACGCCACATCCACCACACCAGACTTCAACATATCAGCCACTTTCGACGGATAATCGGGCACCAGTTCATGATCCTGCAGAAACGCATCGTTCTGCATACCATACATCATGGGTTTTGTGTTTAAATAACTGACAGCACCAACTTTTATCTTCTTCAATTCATTTACTTTTGCGCTGCAAAGAAAAGGATTTTTTGGTGGGCAGGCTGTTTGCTGCTATTGAACTTTGGTTGTGTCACTCACTTGTACGGCAACAACAATACGCAGCAATACTTCAGCCAACTAATTAACTACAAACTGTAATCAATTTCATGGAACTTCAAAATCTCACAGCTATTTCCCCGGTCGACGGACGTTATCGTAATCAATTGCATCAACTCGATGCTTATTTCTCAGAATTTGCACTTATCCGTTACCGTGTACTGGTAGAGATCGAATACTTCCTGTTTCTGTCTGAAAAGAAATTCTTTAAACTCACGCCAAAACAGCAACAGGCATTAAAAGATGTGGTGACGAATTTTACCGTGGCTCAGGCGCAAGAGATCAAGAATCTTGAAAGCATTACCAACCACGATGTAAAAGCAGTTGAATATTTTCTGAAACGTGAACTCGAATCGCTCAACTTAAATGACCTGAAAGAGTGGATCCATTTTGGTCTTACGTCGCAAGACATCAACAATACCTCCATTCCATTATCATGGAAAGAAGCATTGGAAAATGAGCTGTTACCATCAATATCAACATTGATCTTAAAGTTGAAAGGTTTTGCAAAAGAATGGAAGAACATTCCATTGCTTGCACGAACACACGGCCAAGCTGCATCGCCTACCAAACTCGGAAAAGAGATCATGGTATTTGTTGAGCGCCTCGAAAATCAATTGCAACAATTATCTGCCTTGCCCACATCAGCAAAGTTTGGCGGTGCTACCGGCAACTTCAATGCACATTATGTTGCCTTCCCAAAGAAAGACTGGGTGAAATTCGGTAACGAATTTGTTGAAACAAAACTTGGACTGCAACGTCAGCAATACACTACACAGATTGAACATTACGATAATCTTGCTGCGCAGATGGACAGCATCAAACGCATCAACACCATTCTCATTGATCTTTGCAGAGATATCTGGACCTATGTGTCTATGGATTACTTCAAACAAAAGATCAAAAAAGGCGAAGTTGGCAGCAGCGCTATGCCACATAAGGTAAACCCAATCGATTTTGAAAATGCTGAAGGTAATCTTGGTATCGCCAATGCCTTGTTCGAACATTTATCAGCCAAACTTCCTGTATCAAGATTGCAACGTGACCTTACCGATTCAACAGTGTTACGTAACCTCGGTGTTCCGTTTGCACATTCCATCCTTTCACTGAAATCAATTGATAAAGGGTTAAATAAACTCTTGTTGAATGAAGATAAGATCAAACTTGACCTTGAAAATAACTGGGCTGTAGTTGCCGAAGCAATACAAACAATTCTCCGTCGGGAGAATTATCCAAACCCATACGAAGCATTGAAAGAATTAACAAGAGGTAATGCTGCTATTACCCAAAAATCAATGCAGGCGTTTATCAAAGGTTTGAAAGTAAGCGCTGAGGTGAAGAAAGAATTGAGTGCAATTACCCCTTATAATTATACCGGAGTTAATCCAAAATATTAAACGAAGTTTCAAGGTACAGGGCACAAGGCACAAGAGTAAAACTTGAACCTTGTGCCTTGTTTATTTCTTACGCCTTGTACCTTTTCTCTGTTTCTTGAGCCTTTCTCAACTAATATCTTCCAAAAAGAAATACTCCGGCGCTTTATATCTATGCAGACGAATGCTCAGTATGTTGTATTGTATCCTTTTCCATTCAGGATATTGATGTAGAAATTCTTCACCCGCATTCATTAGTCGCTCCAGTTTTTTGGCCGTAACGCCTTCTTCCGGGTGGCCGTATGTATCAGTTGTTCTCGTTTTTACCTCAATAAAGTGCAGGATATTATCTTTCGAGGCAACAACATCTAATTCAAAATAAGAGTGCTTCCAGTTCCTGTGCATTATCACAAAACCCTGTGCCAGCAACCATTCGGCTGCTAACTCCTCTCCCTGCCTGCCCGTTTCAAGGTGTTTTGCCATAAGCTAAAATTAAGGTTTATGGCTTATCCACATATTGGGAAAAAGCCCAAGAAAAAATGAACGGTCGGGAGTTGTTTTTAGTTACTTTTGCTGTTCAATATTGGTTATTATGAAGTTGAATAAAACATTCGTTTTTACATTATTAGCACTGGTTGTTGTTGCTGCTCTTTACCGCATTTTGCCAAACCGTCCGTTGGGTTTTGCACCGCAAATCGCCATTGCATTGTTTGCGGGTTCAATGATCAAGGATAAAAAATATGCATTTGCATTACCTATCCTCAGCATGTTTATCAGCGATGCGTTGTACCAGGTTTTGTACAGCGCAGGTCTTTCGTCCATCAAAGGTTTTTATGGCGGCCAGCTCACGAACTATATTTTATTTGCAGGATTAACTGTAATTGGTTTCTTCATTAACCAAAAGAAGGTATGGCAAATTGGTTTGGGCGCTTTAGCCGGACCTACTGTTTATTTCTTTGTAAGTAATTCCCTTGTGTGGCTTGGTGGTGGCGGGCTCCGTCATCCGAAAACAATGGAAGGATTGATGCTTACATTGACTGATGGTATTCCATTTTACACTGGCAGCATTTATGCGACAGTTGTATTCTGCACCATGTTCTTTGGTGGTTATGCATTGTTGAATTCAAACGAATTGAAAACGGCGAAGGCGTAAGCAACAGCTATTGATCTTATAAGAAAAGCTCCATCATAAGATGGAGCTTTTTATTTTGTCAATGCCTTAGTTCGCATTATCCTTATACATACGTCCGACGGCCTAAGGGCCGTACCGACGAAGTCATCACACCTGGAACACACCCACCCTCAAATCATCCATATCAGGATTATGATTGGCTGCATGAATTCCTTCACTGATCACTTTCCTTGTTTCAACCGGATCAATAATTTCATCAACCCATAAACGTGCGGCTGCATAATAAGGCGTTGTTTGTGTTTCGTACCTGCCTTTTATTTCATCCAGCAATTTCTTTTCTTCCTCTGCGGTTACTTCTTTACCTTTTGCTTTCATAGCCGCCACCTGTATCTGCAATAAAGTTTTTGCTGCCTGGTCTCCACCCATCACAGCAATTTTTGCAGTTGGCCATGCATAAATAAATCGGGGATCATATGCCTTGCCGCACATTGCATAATTACCGGCTCCATACGAGTTGCCAATAACAATGGTGATCTTCGGCACAACACTGTTCGCCACGGCATTTACCATTTTTGCACCGTCTTTTATAATACCGCTATGTTCACTTCTGCTCCCCACCATAAAGCCGGTTACATCCTGCAAAAACACCAATGGTATTTTCTTTTGATTACAGTTGAGAATAAATCGGGCAGCTTTATCAGCACTGTCATTATAGATCACGCCACCTAACTGCATTTCGTTTTTCTTATTCTTTACAATGGTGCGTTGATTAGCGACAATACCAACTGCCCAGCCATCAATGCGTGCATAACCGCAGAGAATGGTTTTACCGTAATCCTGTTTAAACTGGTCAAAGTCGCTGTCGTCAACAATGCGTTCAATAATTTCCAGCATATCATAGGTTTTACCATCGGCGGGAAACAAACCATACAACTGCTGTGGATCTTTTTTTGGTGGTTTCGAAGCAATCCGATCGAATCCTGCTTTCTTTTTTGCACCCAACTTGTTCATCAGCTTCTTTACTTCATCCAAACATTCTTCTTCTGTTTTGAATTTGTAATCAGCGATGCCTGATATCTCGGTATGAGTTGCAGCACCACCGAGTGTTTCGGCATCAATATCTTCACCAATGGCAGCTTTCACCAAATAAGGGCCAGCTAAAAAGATAGAACCGTTACCCTCCACCATTAACGTTTCATCGCTCATAATAGGTAAGTAAGCACCACCTGCAACACATGCACCCATCACCGCAGCAATCTGTGTAATTCCCATTGCACTCATCCTTGCATTATTGCGGAAGATGCGTCCAAAATGTTCTTTATCGGGAAAAATTTCATCCTGCATGGGCAGAAAGACACCAGCACTATCAACCAAATAAATTACTGGTAAACGATTATCCATTGCTATTTCCTGCAATCGTAAATTCTTTTTTCCGCTGATAGGAAACCATGCCCCTGCTTTTACAGTTTGATCATTTGCTACGATCACACATTGCCGTCCGCTTACATAACCAATACCGGCTACAGTACCACCTGCGGGACAGCCACCTTGCTCAGCATACATTTCATAACCGGCAAAAGCACCGATTTCAATAAATGGTTTATCAGCGTCCTTTAAATAGTCGATACGTTCACGTGCAGTGAGTTTATTTCGCTCCCTTTGTTTTTCTATTGATTTTTTACCGCCGCCTTCATAAATCTTTTGCAGACGTTTCCGCATTTCGGTGAGCGACAATTTCATCACATCATCATTCTTATTGAACTGAATATCCATACAGCTAAAATTTTAGAAAAATACAATCGTTAGCGCAAGATAAGCGCAAAACAGCGAATGATTTTCTTTTACAAAAACTGCTATATTTGCTGCCCATCGGGGAATTAGCTCAGTTGGCTAGAGCGCTTGCATGGCATGCAAGAGGTCACCGGTTCGACTCCGGTATTCTCCACAGCTTTAAAAGTCGCCTTCGGGTGGCTTTTCTTTTTTATGTACTCCAGTTACACAAGATCATTATTTGGGCTTAGTAAATACCGTCGTATCGCCTGCCAGTGTTGGCACACTATAGCCGCCTGTATCAATGGTTACGTTAGGAAGACTTGTTTTTAAAGAGACTACTGTTTTTTTGTCAACCGATGATTGATAGATGTAAACCGCCTGTAACTCTTTATTATTCTTTAATTGCATCAATCCGTTTGTTGTAACGGCTGTGCCAACCAGGTTAAGTGATTGCAGGTTGGTCAATTCTTGCAGATACGTAAATCCTTTGTCAGTGATTTTTGTATAACTGATATCTAATCGGGTAATCGCTTTGCATTCTGCAATGATAGAAAGCATTGCATCATTTATCGGTTGGTTAGCGAACTTTACCCAAACAAGTTGTTCTTTTACTGACAATAAGAGTTTGATGTCTTCTTCTTTTAAATTCTGTAGTGTTACAAAATTTGCCAGCAGATAATTACTGTTTTGTGCAACAGGCAACACTACCACTCCCCTTTCCGCCAGTTTTTTTATGGCAGCAGCATCGGCTTTTTCAACCGGGGCCTCTGGGATTTGTGGTTTTGCTTTTATTTCATTATTTACTGCAGATTGCAAACTCAACAGCAATGGTTTTATTTTTTCTGTTTGTGCAAGGTCTTTTACTTTTTTATCGAATGATAAACCAGAGTTGATCCACCAATGCAGCAATGCTATTTCTTTTTCTTTTAATTGTGGTTTTTCTTTCGGCGGCATGTGGTCTTCATGCTGCTTGGGTAACAGGAGTCGTTTGATGAGTTCGCTTTCATCAGCATTGCCGGTAATCACTACTTCACCCTGCTTCCCACCTTTGCTGATCCATTCAGGGCCATCGAGCCGGAGTTTTCCTTTTTGTTTAGTTTCATTGTGGCAGCTGTAACATTTTTCTTCCAAAATAGGCTGCACTACATCTTTGTACATTACAGCTTCCTGCACATTGCCTATAGGTTTAAGTTCTGTTTTTGCTGCAGGAGTAGTGATTGATTTAGTAAGATAATCGGAACCATGTGTAAGTGAACCACCTGAATGCCCTGTAATAAAAATAAGCAACGTCATTAACCCGATCATCCACTTTACAGCATTGTTTTTTCTTGTATGCAGAAAGTATGATACAATGGCAACAGCAGCAACAGCAAAGCCCATCCATTTATGTGTACTAACTATATCGGCTTCATAATCGCCGCTGATGGATAACAAGTAACCGCTGATGCAGGAGCCGACAGCACTCAACATGCCCAGCAACAACGCAACTGTTGTTGCCTGTTGCAAAGCCTTGTATTGTTCACGCATCGACAGTACATAAAATACAGCTGCAATCAATAAAATACCGATTGGCAAATGCACCAGCACCGGATGAAAACGACCAAGAAATTCTGATACAGTTAAAAGCATGATAGAAAGCTGCGAGTATTTTACTTTAACTAAATCTGTTTATTAATTTATTCTTCAAAGGTTGCTCGTCAGACGAAACCGCACTAATCATCTCATTCATATCTTTTCTTCAACATCTGCATCATGTACACATTGATCGCCCATTGATCTGCCAGCGGCTGTCTTGTGTAAGGCAATGTTGGCATGTAATTCGGCGGACCAAACTCTGTTAAGATCGTCATCTGTTCGCCGTTTGCTTTTTTACGTTCAATCACTTTATCCCACCACGCAAGATGTTGCTTTACGGTTGCTTCCCATTCAGGCGCACGTGGATCGTTTACCTGTGGCCCTTCCTGGTGACCAACACGTGAATGAATATGTCCCACTCTTGTCAACGCCAGATCAACTGTCTCTTTCTGATCGGCCAATAAACTTTCATGCACATTACACCAATGCGATATATCAAGTGTTAAACGCAACGCAGGATTTTTTTCAATGAACTGCCTTGTGATGTGTGCAGCAAACAACATCCTTCCACGATGTGTTTCATGATATATAGGAATACCTGTTTCTTTATTCTTTTGCGTGCTGTAGCTGATGAATTGCTGGTTCTGATCGAACGTAAAATAATCTCTACCCGAATGACAATTGATATACACCGGTTTTTGAATGCTGTTACTTGTTGCAGCATCCAGATTTTTTTTGAATGTTGCCAAATGTTCCTGCCAGTTGCTTTGCGAACCACCACATAAAAATCCAACTTGCAAATTGTGTTTCTTTAATGCAGCAAACAATTCATCCTGTGCTTTTTTATCATCAGCAGGCCACCAAACTTCAATGCCATCATACCCTTCTTTTTTTGTAGCTGCACAAAAAGCTTCAATGTTACCTGCAAAGCCCCAGCTTGTTTGCATGAACAGTAATTTGAATTGATCATTTGAAGGGAATAATGGTTTTTCTGTTTCAGCCATTGCTGCAAAAGGTGCCAGCATTGCTGCAGCTGTTGCAGATGAAGTTGATTTAAGAAAGTTGCGACGGTCTTGATTCATTGTAATGATTGGTTGTCTTGAATGTGATTAAGCAAGAATATCGGTGATCACTTTTCCGCTCACATCTGTTAAGCGGAATGGTCGGCCCTGGAAATCGTACGTAAATTTTTCATGGTCAAAACCAAGTTGATTTAAAATAGTTGCCTGTATATCGAATGCTTCTGTTTTACCACTTGTAATAGTGTAACCAATCTCATCTGTTTCGCCATAAGTTGTACCACCTTTAATACCACCACCGGCCATCCACATACTGAATGCTTCTGCATGATGATCTCTTCCTTTGAACGGCATTTCTTTTCCATCACGGTTTTCCTGCATCGGTGTGCGGCCAAATTCACCTCCCCAAACTACCAGCGTTTCGTCTAACAGTCCACGTTGTTTCAAATCAAGTATCAAAGCTGTCATTGCTTTATCAACTTGTCTGCATTTATTGATTAGGCCAATATCAACGGCACCATCTGCACTGGTACCATGTGTATCCCATCCCCAATCGAACAACTGAACAAAGCGTACACCTTTCTCTACCAGCTTACGTGCAAGCAACACATTGTTGGCAAAACTTCCTTTACCCGGTTGTGCGCCATACATTTCACGAATGTATTCTGGCTCATCATTAATATTCATCACTTCCGGAACTGAGATCTGCATCTTGTACGCCATCTCGTATTGCGAAATGCGTGAAAGAATTTCAGGATCATTGAACTCCTTGTATTGTTCCTGGTTCACTTTATTAATAGCATCGATCGAAGCTTTGCGTAAATCACGATCAACACCTTGCGGATCGTTGATGAACAAAACAGGATCACCTTCGCTTCTGCATTGCACACCTTGGTAGACACTTGGTAAAAATCCACTGCCCCAAACACTCTTGCCAGCATCGGGATTATTACCACCCGATGTTAACACCACAAAGCCGGGCAGATTTTGATTTTCTGTTCCTAAACCATACGTCACCCAACTGCCAATACTTGGCCGGCCTAACCGTGCACTACCCGTATGCATCAGCAATTGTGCAGGTGCATGATTAAACTGATCGGTTGTAACTGATTTAATGATCGACACATCATCAACAATCGTAGAAAAATGCGGCAGGTAATCGCTCACCCACAAACCACTCTTGCCATGCTGTTTAAAGTTTGCCTGCGGCCCTAACATTTTCGGCACACCACGAATGAAGGCAAACTTTTTTCCTTCGAGTAAAGAAGGCGGACAATCCTGTCCGTTCAGTTTCGCCAGCTCAGGTTTATAATCAAATAATTCCAGTTGCGATGGTGCACCTGCCATGTGCAGGTAAATAACCGATCTTGCTTTTGCAGGAAAGAACGGCATGCGTGGAGCCAATGGATGTGCCGCATCAAATACAGGCGATGAAGCCATACCCATATTGTTGCCGCAACTGCCCAGCAGTGATCCCAACGCCAATGCACCAAAACCCATGGCGCTTTCTTTTAAGAAATGCCGACGGGTAAAGAACTGCAGTTCTTTTTGTTTTGCTTCTGCAGCAAGACGTTCGTTATTTAATTCGTTACGTGTCATAGTATACGTTTACAGAATTAATTTTTTGTGATCCATTCGTCCAGGTTAAGCATGGCGTTCATTACCACTACCAATGCTGCTGTTTCAGGATTATTGTGTTTACTGTCCATGCCAATTACTTCACATGCCTTCAGTTTATCTTTATTGAATGTTTGCAATGATTGTGTGTACAGATCGGCCAGCGCTTTTAATTTTTCTTTGCTGATGGGTTTGTACATCATTCGTTCATATCCTTTACTGATCTGCAGTGTTGCATCCTTTAATCCGTCACGTTTTAATTCGTATGCAAAGTTTCTGGCCATATCGATATAAGAAGAATCGTTCAATGTAACCAAGGCCTGCAACGGTGTGTTGGTATTAATGCGTCGTGCCACACAAACATTGCGTGCAGCGCCATCAAACATCATCATAAACGGATAAGGAGCACTGCGTTTCCAGAAGGTGTATACGGCACGGCGGTATTTATCTTCACCATCGCTCATTTTCCATTTCTCTCCGTTATACGGTGTGAGCCAGATGCCTTGTGGCTGGTAAGGCATAACACTGTTGCCAAACATTTTTGAACTCAGCAAGCCACTTACTGCCAACGCCTGGTCTCGTAATTGTTCTGCGGAGAGTCGCACACGTGGACCTCTTGCATACCATTTATTGGTTGGATCTTTTTCAATCAACTCTTTTGATGCAATGGAACTTTGACGATATGTTGCTGATAATACAATTTCCTTAATGAGTATTTTTAAACTCCAGTTATACTTATGCATCAGCTGCCACGATAAATGATCGAGCAATTGTTGGTGTGTTGGCGGAATGCCTTGTGTACCCATGTCTTCCAATGTTTCTGCAAGACCATGACCAAACAATTGTTCCCATATGCGGTTTACAACGGTGCGTGAAACCAACGGATTCTTTTTATCTGTTAACCACATAGCCAATCCTAAACGGTTTGCAGGTGAATTGGCAGGCATTGCATTCAACGTGTGCGGTACGCCGGGTTTTACTTCAGCTCCTTTCACCATCCAGTTGCCACGTTCAAATACATGTGTTGTTCGTGCAAAACTGTTTGCGCCATCAACCATGATGGGTGTAGAAGTGTATTGTGTCGAACTGATGAGATCGATGTAATGCTGTTTAGCAGAATCGTAGCCGGGTTGTTCTTTACCGGGAAATGTTTGTGTGAAATAAAACCAGCTAAAGTTGGCACCGTTATCTTCAGGCTTCTTCAGGTTGGGATTTTTATAAGTCAACCAAATATCATGCACGCCTTCGGTAACGGGTAATGATGTATTTGCAACAGCCCAA
The DNA here is from genome assembly GCF_037892425.1 of Lacibacter sp. H375. Taxonomy (NCBI): domain Bacteria; kingdom Pseudomonadati; phylum Bacteroidota; class Chitinophagia; order Chitinophagales; family Chitinophagaceae; genus Lacibacter; species Lacibacter aquaticus. Next base: position 3,078,626 of record NZ_JBBKTT010000001.1, on the reverse strand, counting down.
CCTTTTGTTGTTTTCAATGGAACACTTGCAATCACTTTACCATTCGCACTATCAAGATGAATCGTCCACACACCCCCTTCAACACCGGTTGCATAACGAAACAGCAATTGATCTTTTGTATGCAGATCAACTTTTTTAATGCGAGTACTTCCGTTATTTCTTAGCGACAACCATTTGGTATCGGCCAACGCACTGTTGGTAAATGCATCGCACACCACAGAGTTAATAACCGGTTGTCCTGTTTTAAGAAAACGGATGATCTCTGCTTTTTTTTCTTTCGATACATGTTGCTGCAGCCATGCACTCAGCTTTTCAAACTTTAAACTGTCTGCATTTTTATATTCACGCAACACAGGATACTCTTCGTACGTGTCCTCATCACGTGTGTTATTGAAGAACGCAAGAAACTGGTAATACTCTTCATGCTTAAACGGATCATACGGATGACTGTGGCATTGCACACAGGCGAATGTTGTACCCATCAGCGTTTCCCAGGTAGTGTTCACCCGATCCATTACAGCAGCTGTTCGATACTCTTCATTATCTGTACCTCCTTCATCATTCGTCATGGTGTTACGGTGAAAGGCAGTGGCAATATACTGTGCATCTGTTGGGTTGGGCAGCAGATCGCCTGCCACTTGCTCAATTAAAAATGTATTGTACGGCTTGTCTTCATTGAAAGATTGTATCAACCAATCACGGTAACGCCAGATGGAGCGATAGCCATCACGCTCATAACCTTTTGTATCGGCATAACGGGCCATGTCCAGCCACATCGATGTCCAGCGTTCGCCGTATTGCGGCGAAGCCAATAAACTATCTACTAAGTGTTCATACGAACCTGCAGTGGAATCATTCAAAAACTGCTGTGCGATTTTTTCTGATGGAGGAAGACCTGTTATATCCAAACTTACACGACGTAATAATGTTGCTTTATCTGCTTCTGCTGAAGGAGTCAGTTTTTGTTCGTTCAGTTTATCATATACGAAATAGTCAACATCATTCAGCACCCATTCGTTTTTCTTTGCAGGCAGCAAACGAAAGAAGCGACGTTTGCCTTTGGGCACTTCCTGTTCTTCCACTGTTGCATATGCCCAATGTGTTCCCCACTTGGCTCCCTGTTTAATCCATGTACGCAGCACATTGATTTCTTCTTCAGCAAGAGGATGTTCTTTATAAGGCATGCGCTCTTCTTCATCTTTCAGCGTCAACCTTCTGATCATTTCACTTGCATCAGGATCACCGGGAATAATAGCAGGCTTACCGCTTTTTGTTTCGGCCAATGCTTCTTCTCTGAAGAGTAAACTGAAACCGCCCTGCTTCTTTACACCACCGTGGCAGGAAATACATTTTTTATTGAGGATGGGTTTTACATCAGTATTGTAATCAATGTGCCGATTGTCTTTAAACATGAACGCAACAACAGCGATCAATACAACCAATGAAGTTGTAATAAGTAAGTATTTTTTACGAAAAAGATTTGACATGGTGACGAAAGCAAACGTTGATTGAACTTAAAAACTGAACCGGCCACACAAATACAGGTTCGTCCTGTATTCAAATATCCTGATTTCAACCAGAGATACCATGTATTTATTGCTGATTATGATGGACAATCTTCTGATTCTCTCCAAACCACAACATTTACTTTTTGTGGGAGAAAACCTCCAATTGTCTTTTCCTGCTCCTGTATTCCGAAGGTGACACCTCCATCAGCTTGGTAAACAATCTTGAAAAGTAATAGGGATCAGCAATACCCAATTCATGTGCAATTTCCTTTACCGACTTATCGGAGAACAATAATAACTGACAGGCTTTCTGAATCTTTAATTGATTAAAGTATTCCATCGGCGGATACCCCGTCCCCGTTTTGAACAAAGCGGAAAAATGCGATGAAGAAAGGTTTGCAAAAGCAGCAAATTCATTCAGTGTAAAAATGCTGTCGATGTTTTGCTGCATATGTGCAACTACCGCTGCGATTAAATCATTTTCCCTTTTCGGCGTTTCATAACTGAATTTATCTTCGTACAACAGTGATGAGAGAAAATGATAGAGCGTCATATTAACAAAACGCAGATTAACGGCACTATAGCCTTTTTCAAGATTGCTGTACATTGCCTCAAATAGCCTGATCTTGTTTTCTGCATGAACAATATGAGAATGCTGTGTTTTTACTTTTTGAAAAATAAGATCTACAAATTCCGTGGCTAATTTTCCTTTGAAATGAAACCAGTAGATCGACCAGGGATCTTTTTCATCGGCTCCATATTTATGTGCTGCGTTAGCAGGAATAATAACAAATTGCGAAGGCGAAAGGATGACACGCTTCCTGTTGAATTCGACCCAGCCTTTACCTTGCGTACAATAAATGAAGATGTGCTGATCGGCTCCGTTTTTTCGATGTACATAGTGATAACGGGCCTTTGGGTAATAACCAATATCTGTAATAAATACCTGACGGGTAACCGCATCACGTAACAGAAAATCCTTTTCGATCTTTCTTGGTAGTACGATCATCCGTTGCCCTTCGAAGCCTTCCTGTTTTTTAACTTGTTGCCTTGTTGCCATCTCTGGAGCAAGTTAAGAAACATAAGATAATCCATCATTACCTAAACTTGAAGGAGGGAACAATTAATTTTCTCTTGTGTTGTCATACGGTCAATAGTTGAAAAAACTAACTTTAAAAAAGAAAGCCGCTTAAAAGCGGCCTTCGTACTGTTTCAAAACTCAGTCAATTCAGACTGATCTCGTTGCGGGATCAAACTAAAAACCCGCAATATTTTTTAGCGCCATCGCACGCAGTTAACAGCGATAGTGCGTTTTTTGATCTATTTAAAACTTATCCAGTCTATTCCTGTATGTGTACCACTCTTTAATGTCACAAACAGATTTTTAATTCCTGATTGATACTTCAATACCGGCGCCTGTATCAATTTCCACTCGTTACTTTTGGGTATTGCTATTTCTGCAATTACAGGTCCGTTTACACTATTAATGCGTATCTGCAATATGCCGTCTTCTTCAGATCTTGCATTTACAGTTACTGTTTTTAATTGTTTTTTCCCAAAGTCAACACTATTGTATTGCGACCATGCCCCCGGTTTAGCAAAAACTGTTTCCCATCCCTTAAATGTATTCATCGAATCAAGAAACGTAATGGATGCTCCATCTGTACTTAACTGCGTAAACCTGTCGATTTGAATTTGAGAGGTTGCTTTTGTTATTCCTACACCTCGCAAAGTTGGTATTACTTTCCTGATTGTTCCATCGGCATTAAATGAAAGACTATCTATTCTGATTGAACGTGCTTTATCAAACCTTGGTGAATAATCTTTATCATGATAAAAAAGATACCATTGATTTTTAAACTGGATAATCGAATGATGATTTGTCCAGCAACCGCTTGGCGATTCATCCATGATAGCACCAACTATTTTAAAGGGTCCTAAGGGATTATTGCCAATTGCATACTCCAGTCGTTCGGTTTTATTTTCAACATGCGGATAGGTCATATAGTAAATACCATTCCGTTCAAATACATACGGACCTTCTTTCAAACCTTTTGTTGGCAGTTCACCTAATATTTTCACTTCCGAATCCAGCTCCAGCATATTTGATTTTAATTTGGCGCCATAAATATTTCCTGCCGACCAGTAGAGATAAGCCTGCCCGTCTTTATCAATAAAAACATTCGGATCAATTCCTCTTACGCCTGCAATAGGTGTTGCTTGCGGAACATAGGGTCCTTCGGGCTTATCAGCAACAGCAACACCTATTGTAAATCCTCTGCCATGTGCCACCGTATCTTTTGCCGCTGTTGGAAAATAGAAGTAGTACTTGCCATTCCGCTCAATGCAATCCGGCGCCCACATGCTGTAACTATCCGGACGAACCCACGGCACTTTATTTTGTGTTACGATCATACCATGATCAGTCCAATCTGTAAGATTATCCGATGAAAACACATGGTAATCTTCCATACAAAACCACCCAACACGTCCTTTACCTTCCTTTGCAAGTATGTCGTGCGACGGATAGACATACACTCTGTTACCAAAAACCCTGGCAGATGGGTCTGCAGTAAATTGATCTCTGATAAAAGGATTTTGGGCAAACAGTCCGTTTGCAGCAATTAATAAAATCACACAAACAAAAATCGCTTTCTTTAATTTTTTCATTTCAGTATTATTAATTTTAACTATGATGATCCATTTGGATTCATGATTATTTCGGTTTGGAAATCGTATCATTGATTCTGAAATAATCAAAATCTACAAAGCCTCCCTTTTCTTTGGTTGCGTAATTGAACAACGTGAAACGGTAACCCATAAAATGCGGAAGCGTGTACGACATCTTTAACGTTGTACCAAACTTTATCCAGTTCTTTCCATCTGTACTGTAAAAGAAATCAGCAACATCTTTGCGGTTGGTAAAATTGCATTCTGCTTTAAAGTAGACAGTTGCTTGTGTAAAAGTAATACGTTGTACTTCTTCTGCTTTGCCTGAGCTTGCGTTGATCATCACCAGCTCTTTAGCAGTACCTGTTACACGCACAGCAACCAATCCATAATTTTTTTGCAACAAAGCAAAGCCTGCAACATCACCATCTTTCATGTTTGATACATCTAAAGCGGTAACACCAGTACAAAAAGGACCGATGGTACGTTGCGTTAGCGAATTTCTTGCTGAAAGAAAGCTGCTGTCAACTCTGCCGGTTGTAAGACGAAGAAAACCTTTGCGTGCAGTAACCGACCAAAAACGATTGTCAGGATTATGATTCCATTGCCAGGCGAGTGGCAAAGCAGCGTCACCTTTTTTGCGAGTGAACTCATCAGAAACAACAATACCCGGAATCAAACCTTTGCTTGCCGGTAGGTTAAGTGTTGCCGGTACCTTTCCGTTTTCTCCTAACACCGGCCAGCCATCTTCCCACTTGACAGGGACTAAATATGGAATACGACCTACTGCTCCGTTATCACGAAACAGATAAGAAAACCATCGGCCATCAGGCATATCGATTAATCCACCCTGCGCAACTCCCAGATCCTGTAATGCAATTCTGCCTTCCCATGGACCGGTAAGTCTTTTTGCACGATGAATCACTACTGTACGCATGCCGCCCCTTGGCCAAGTAATGTTGAACAGATAGTACATACCATTTGCTTTGAAGAGTTGCGAACCTTCGCCTAAACCACTTTGTCCAACGCTTTGACTGGGTTGTGTTGCATCTTCAATGATCACCTGTTTGATGCCGTTTTCTTTCAGGCCAGTCAGATCATCTTTTAATTCAACGAGTGTTAATTTTCTGTTGCCATAGATCATGTACGCTTTACCATCATCATCGAAGTACAAGGAATGATCGTGAAGATCAGGACGGAACGTAATTTCTTTCCACGGACCTTTCTCAATATTCTTTGTACTGTAGATATGTGTTTTGCCGCTTGTAGCAGCAAAGGTTGAAACATAGTATGTACCCTTGTGATAGCGGATGCTGCTGGCCCATGAACCACGACCATAAGTAGATTTTCCGTTTACAAGATTCATTTCATCATTATTCACCAAGGTATCATACGCATAGCCAATGAGTTTCCAGTTGATGAGATCAGTAGATTTCATAATCGGCACTCCAGGACTCATGTGCATGGTGGTGCTGCTCATGTAATAGTTATTGCCTACTCGTATCATTGACAAATCAGGAACATCAGCATGGATGACTGGATTGGCAGCCAGTTTTGTTTGTGCAACATTATTCTGACTGAGGCAACTGATAATTCCAAAAACAAAAATGAATTTCTTGATCATTTAAACTGGTAATTTGTTCCGAAAGATATTTTTAAATAACGAATTATATTACTTGATTGGCTTCACCCCTTCTGTTGTTTGAATGATCTTCTGAATGGTTCCATCTTCATTGTAATACATATAGTCTACACAAATGGAGCGCCTGTAACTGCCCCCGGTAGGCAATGTGCCATTGTGATAAAAGAAATACGACTTGCCTTTGTAATCAATGATACCAGGATGTGTAGTAAAACTGTTCGGTACATTTTCCTGTATAATACCTTTGTATTCCCAAGGCCCTGTTGGACTAGGGGCCATACAGTATTCGATCATTTCAGGTTTGGTGCCCGCACTTGCATATACCAAATAATAAAACCCTTTACGTTTGTATACCCATGGGCCTTCGATGAAATTTTTAATAGCAACTATATTAATTGGTCCATCGATCTCAATCATATTTTTTTTCAGCTTTACCCATTTACAACTTCCGTTACCCCAATACATATAAGCCTGCCCATCATCATCAATCATTACAGTAGGATCAATATCATCCCATGAATGTTTCTTATCCGTCGTCATTTCGTTGATCACGAGTGCTTTTCCAATTGCATCTTTAAATGGTCCTGTTGGTTTATCGGATACAGCAACACCAATTGCTGCACCACCGTTACTTACACTGTCTTTTTTATGAAAAGTTGAAACAAACCAATAAAATTTGCCATCACGCTCAATACACTGTGCTGCATAGGCATCGCCGGTAGCCCATGAAAAAGTATGTGGCGAAAGCTGTACACCATGATCTTTCCAGTTCTTCATGTCTGTTGTAGAAAACACATGCCAATCAGGCATTTTATAATTGGTAGCAGTTACAGATGCTGTATCATGACCTGTGTATAAATACAAAGTACCCTTGTGCACAATGGGCGAAGGATCTGCAGTAAAAATGTGTTTGATGATGGGATTTTGTGCAAAGGCAGTTGTTGACCCTATTGCTGCTATTGCAAGTGTAAGTAGCTTTTTCATTTTTTTGATTTTACATTTAATTTGTTTGTTTACATTGTACAAACCCGAAGGATGTGTTTACTTGTTGAGTTGATTGCCAAGTATGGCCAGCATTTTTTCTGCATATCTCTTTCCAAACTCACGGTAACCTTCAGCATTGAAATGAAGATTATCCGGCGAATCAGCACAACCTTTCGACGATATAACATGTGCAGTTGGAATGATAGAAGGCAATTGATTGATGATGGCGTTCATACCAGCACAAACACCACCTTGTTCTGCATGCACCACTTCGCCCGCAAGCAACGGAACGTTTTGTGAATTAAGCTGAAGATCGCTGAGCAGATTTTTATAGACCATACTTACTTTCTGCGGCCATGTTGTATCACCTGTATTTGATTCACCCTGGTGCAACAGTATTCCTTTAACGATGCCTTCTTTTTGTGCAAGCTTTGCCATTTCAACCAAACGCCCATAAGGATTGCCTTCATATTCTTTCAATGCATTCATCATCCAGCCGGGTGCTTTTGCAGTGTATGTCTGATAATTATCCCGATCAAACAATTCAATCTTACAACCACCAACCGAAACATTGATGACCCCAATTTTTACATTGGCAGGCAGGTTTGCCAACAATGTTCTTCCAAAATAATCAACAGGTGTTAAACCGGTTCTGCAACGGCACAATGGAGGAACTGCTGAATACCACTTGCCTTTTTCTCTGCCGATTGCCGGACAATCAACCGCTTCCAAAACTTTAAAGCGTGGATCTACATTCAACGTATCCTGTGATTCAATCCTTGCATAACCTTCCATGTTCGACTGACCAAAGCTGAGGAAAATATAAAAGTTGGGATCCTGTGCAACAGCTGATGTATATGTTGAAAGAAAGATAAAAGTGCTGAGTATTATTTTTTTGATCTTCATGACTGGTTTACTTGTTATTTATTTTATAGTTTATAAATACTGAACAAATCCTTTTTTGTTTGTTTTAATCTTGTACACTTTACTGTAGCTGACTATGTACAACGTTTTGAGATCGGCATCTCCAAAACATAAACTCACCGGGAAGGAAGGAAGATTGATCATGCCAACGAACTCTCCTCTTTTATTAAAAATCTGTACACCGTAGTAAGTAGCCACATAAAGATTTCCATCTGTATCAATGGCCATACCATCAGCACTGGATGATTTTCCTTTTCGATCCAATACATTTTCGGTAAGGAATAACGTGGCAAATTTTCTTCCGTTACTGATGCTGCCGTCGGCATTCACATCATATGCCCAGATATGATTATCCTTTTCGCTGTTAACAGGATACCACGATTCATTATCATAGCAGTTGTTGATGTAAAGTGTTTTGCCATCGGGTGATAACAGTATTCCATTGGGCATAGCAAATTCATTTGGCTGCACAAGCCTTGTTATTTTTCCTTCATTAGAAACATAATACACTGCACGGCCGGGTTGAAATTTTGTTGGCTCCATGGTAAACTGCGGATCGGTAAAATAAAAGCCGCCTTTTGCATCGGTGATCACATCATTGGGTCCGTCAATTGATTTGCCTTCATATTTATCTGCCAATACTCTTACCACTTCGCCCTTCGTGGTCATTTCCACAACCCGGTGGCCCATCATATCACAAACAATGAGGTTACCGTTTTTGTAAGGATACAATCCGTTTGTTTGCATTTTTCCTTCCGAAATATTCCGGTAAGTTCCGTTGGGATCGAGTTCAACTGTTGAACTTTTCTTAGGATTTGCACCCCAATTTTGATCAAAGAACATATTGGATAGATAAACCTTTCCGTTCATCCATTTCGGTCCTTCAGTAAAAAATAATTCAGGCTTTGTATTTTTACCATCAACCAGTAACTCCGGCTTTGCATCAGCAGGAATAATTTCATGATAAGCTGTAATTCTTGCTTTTTCTTTTTCAAGATAATCTTCTCTCGCAGGCCAGAATATATCCAATGCATCGCAACCCAATTCGCTAATCTTCGCACCGTGCACCATGTTACCTGGAATGCGCACCATGTTATTTGTTTTCATTTCCTGTTCGCCATCCAATAAGATTTCACGGCATTCGCCTCTCAGTACAAACATCAATTGTTCTTCAGGATGTATATGATGCGGAAACACAGAACCCGGATCCATCGATATAAAACTTAACTGCATATTTCTGCCTGATAATATCCGTGAATGTGCATCGGCTGTAAGTGTGGTGAGTTGCAGATTATACAGATCATAGACTTGGTTAGCAGTAATATTCGGCTGCATCACATTTTTTATATCAGGAATTTCTGTGGGTGCATTTGTAACACCCGCTTTTTTCAGATAGTCGGCACGCAACGGGCTGTACACTTCCAACAGCCTTGCTCCTGAAGAACCTGCTTTAATTGCAGATTTTGTTCCTTTTTCTGAATACACAAAATCTGTTCTCGGCGTGCCGCTATGTGTGCCATCGGGGCTTTCCCTTTTTTGTGAAAACATCGACAGCGCAGTGCCATTGACAACATAACCAGCAGATCCTTCCAGGATAAATAAAAACCGGTCGGCAGTTAACACCTCTTCAGGGATGACTGCATGTGGTTGAAGCTGCAACACACTCACCATATTTCCTGCACCCCAGAAAATTTTTGCAGATACACCTGTATGCAACACTATACTGTCTAACTTATCGAGGCTGGCCACTTTCGCAGGTTCAATATTCGATTCAACTATTGAAGCAGGTAAGCCGTCTATTGTACGTCTCTTGAGTTGATGCTGTTTGATCAGTTCATTGTTTGTTTTTTCCCAGGCTGCTTCGGGTACAGAGTTGCAGTTGGAAAAACTAAAGGAAAAAAGCAACAATGCGCTTATATGTAAAATCGATTTGAATGAGTTTAACAGCATGATTCGTTCGTTTATTTTTTTTTATGATTGTCTGTTTCGTTTTCTAGTCAAAGCTTTCTTCATCTTTCCCGATATTTTTTACAGCAGTTGCGCCCAGCCGTTCTTTGAGTTGTGTTAAGTAAAGACTCCGTGGTGCTACATGTTGATCCATCCATTCCACATAACCATTTGGTTTGGAAAGATCCTGCAGTGACCTGTTAAAAATTACAGATGCAACACCTTTGTGACCAATGGAATAATTCTGTGCTGTTGGTGGTTGTTGAATCAAAAAATCGCCTTCGCAATTCCAGAATACAATATTTGCACCTGCCCAACCAATGCTGATATCTTTCCAGAACCTTGCAGTAAGCGGAGCTTTTACATTATCATACAATGCACCATTTACCCAGTTTGCATGCGGCTCACTGGAAGAGTAGGGTTGTGTTGCTTCGCAATTGAAGAATACATTACCACTGGACGAAGATGTTTGCATTACAAACGAGTGACGCCCTTTTTGCGAATAACATCGCTGTACCAAACTCAACTGCCCATTAAGTTGATAGGTAAACCTTCTTGCACCTGCACGCATGGAAACGGGTTCTCTTGATTCACAATCCTGCACCGTGATCCATTTGGTACCTGCTGTTGTAAGTACAACGCTGCTGCCAAAATGTAAGGCACTGATATTTCGCACCCATGCATTTTTTGTATTGCTGAAATTGATACAATTGAAATAGTGATTTTCGTCTGCGTAGTATTCATCACCTTCATATTTTGAACCAGGCCCGTCATATGATCCTCGATCCATATTCCCGTAATCTTTTCTTCTAACTGATGGATTGTATTCAGAGATAGCTCTCAAGTTTTCAATGCCAACCTGTTCAATGCGACCGGTATCGATATACTTCACAATATCACCACCGCCCCACTTTGTTTCGATAGCACAAAAAACAGGTGCATCAATTGTTATTGTATTTCCATTGATGGCAGTGATCACCCGATCGTATGTTATGGTGAAAGGTTTCCAACGGAATCGCCCAACAGATAATGTATCCTGTCCAAGTTCTTTGATCCATTCTTCGTTACCATATCTGCGAACAAGAATTTTGTTGCCCACCTTGAATCCTTTTGCTGAACCAACATTGAACGTTTTTGCACCAACCGGAACATACTGATCAGAGATCAGTTGTTTTGGTTCACCTGCTTCCACAGCACCTGCAGTACCTGTTACATTAATGAGTGCGGGTTGACGAAAACCAGGCCCCTGCGTTTGTTCACTTGTTTTACCAATGAGGATTGTACCAAGATCACTCATTCCTTCTCCACGAAGTACAATGCCCGATGCACGGATGTAAATGGGTTTTGCAAGATGATAAATGCCCATCTTCAGCAGCACTGCTCCTCTGAAACCACTTGCATCAACCGGCATTGCAGCAACACGATCAATTGCTGCTTGTATCAATTCTGAATTATCACCTTGCACGGGCCACACAGTTACTTTCACTGCCACATACGGAATACGAACACCTCCGCCTTTGTAACCTGCGTTGGAAAAATCTGGTATCACATTTCCGATACTATCAGCCACATACAACAGCTTACCATCAACACCCGGATAAACGAGTGATGAAGTTGGTTGCATGTCCTGTGCGTTACTGCTGATCACAGCAACACACAAATGCACACTGATTAATATGACAGGTGATCGAAAAAACATTTACATTATTTATCGTTGCTCATCATCGCCCATTACATCATAACCTTTCCACTTGAATTGTGTGGCCAAACCGGATGCTGCAGGCCAGGCAATATCGTGTTGTTTACTTGCCACCCATTTTCTGCGGTTCTCTTCTGTATCAAATGAAATTTGTATCTGGTAATTGTAGGTTGTAGGTTCAGCTTGGATTTCCTTTGATCTGTTTTCAGGAAACAGCCGAAGCAATTTTGATCCGAGATAACCGGTTTGAACTTTCATCGCAGGAACATAAATGGAGTAGTACATTTTTTCAAACGCTTCTGCATTTTCTTTCGGCACAACAAATTCCATTTGCAAAGCCATTGCTTTGGGTTTGATCAATGGATTATTGATAGTCAAATGATCCTGCTTAGATGCAGCAATTCCAATCACCAATATTTCAAGGTCTTCTTTATTATTGTTTGTAATGATTGTTTTTTCACCAAGAGAGCCGAAGAACGAATCATCTTGTTTTACTGTTGCATTTTGACTATTCAAACTAACAGTTCCTTTTCCTTTTATTACATAATACACTTCTTCAATGCCGTTGAGTTGACGAGTTACTGAACTGTCGGCCGGAATTATAATGTGATCAACATGGTTCCAGTTGGTTGAAAAAATATCCGGACCAAAAACCCGTCTGCTCATGGAAGGTTTAAAACCGGGCGGCACATTCTGATTATTGGTTGGCTGCTTTTCCAGCTTACCCGAAACAAAAACAGGTATGGGATCAAGTGATGCGCCAACACGGCTATCTCCCAAATCAAATGCATCCGATTTTCCTTTTTGTTGACTCACTGCAAAATTCAACCAACGCACAGGTTCGTTTGATGCGTTGTAAATCGCATGTGAATCGCCTGCTTTGCAGGGCACTACAGCAGGAGCTTTTATTTTTGATGTACGGCCATTGATGGTGAATTGTGCTTCGCCATTAAGCAGTACATACATTTCTTCTATACCGTGATGAAAATGGTGGCCGATCCCAGATTTCGCTTTTATAGTACCTGCATGCAGATAAAGAAAATTTGTTGACAGTTCTGTACGACCGATCAATTGTGTAAATCCCATTTCACCTGCACCGGCATGCACGGCAGATAACATCCTGTATTTTGCCGGATCATTCAAAACAATTCGTTGCTGAAGTGGTTGCGCAACTGTGTGAAGTGCTGCGAGTATAACGAAAGGGATGAATAATTTTTTCATGTTGCTTGCTTGTTTAACAGTTCATAATATGCAGAACAGTTTTTTTATTTTTTCATGTCGGGTAATGCATAAACCAGATAACCTCTTGGAATAGCACCGGGTTTGGCAGCATGATTATAGCTGTCTTTCGCAAATGTGCCCGTTGCATTTACGACTAAATATTGCTTACCATTTTTTGTAAACATGATCGGTTGTCCATTGGTTTCATGACTCAATGTTGTTTCCCATAAAACAGTTCCATTGTCTGCATCAAATGCGTAGAGCTTACCACCTTTTGCAGTAGCGAATACAATTCCTGTTGATGTAACTACCATTCCTTTTCGTAAAACACCACTAGGTGCGCCGGTTGTTTTATCGCCTTTGCTGTAAAGTGAATCTTCACCAATAGGTTTTCTCCATTTGATGGTGCCGGTATTGAGATCATAAGCAACCAATGATGACCAGGGAGGTGATAACAATCCCATCCAGTCTAACCCATAATCAGTTGTATAGCGATCAACCGGATGATCTACTCCTTCCGGATAATCAAACATGGGAGCACTACGGTTTGCATCTGGTTTTATTTTAGCACCACCTGATGCAACTACTGGTCCACTTACTTTTGAAGTGGTATCCATTCTTCTGAAGAAATTTGGTCGTGCAGGGTTTCCTCCGAGATAGCGATACAAGGCAGTAATTGTTTGCTCATCTACATGCACAAATCCCGGCATCTGTCCACGACCATTCAGCACAATACCTTTAAACTCATCATAAAAAATACGCTGGCCTGCGTTTACCAATGATGGTGCAAGACCTCCTTCCATATTGGCACCATGACAGGTTTTACAAGTAGCAGTGTAAAATGCTTTCACACGTTTTACCTCATCGTTCGACAAATTCGCTGAAGGAGGGAGCACTTTTTTGAGTTTGTAAGTGGAAGCATATTCCTGTGTCATCACATACATGATTCCTTTGCCGGGATTGGAACCTGTATTACCATAGTTGGCACCTCCCAATGCACCCGGCATCATTACCGTTTCATATTTGTCTGATGGAGGAAGATACAAACCGGACTTTGACGAATCAAGACGCTTGTGCCATTGCTGTTTAATACTGTCAGGAAAAAATGGATTGAGTGTTTCCTTTGTTACAGTGTGCCTTGTAAAATCCGGTAGTGAAGAAATGGGTTGTGTGGGCCATGCCTGTTCGCCCGGCATTTCACTGGCAGGGAATGGTTTTTCATCGATTGGGAAAAATGGATCACCTGTTACTCTGTCGAACACAAACATAAAACCATGCTTGGTAGCCACCGCAACTGCATCGACCTCTTTGCCATTGTTCTTTACCGTTAGCAACTGCGGTGCGGAAGCAAGATCATAATCCCACAGATCGTGATGCACCGTTTGGTAGTGCCAGATGCGTTTTCCTGTTTTTGCATCAAGTGCCACTAAACTATTGCCGAACAGATTGGCACCAATGCGATCGGCACCATAATAATCATACGTGGGAGAACCCAGCGGGAGATACACAATGCCTCTTTTTTCATCTACTGACATTTCACTCCACACATTTACAGCACCTGCATATTTGTAAGCATCTTTTGGCCAGGTATCGTATCCAAATTCACCGGGATGGGGGATGGTATGAAAGGTCCATTCTAATTTTCCTGTAACTACGTTGTAAGCTCTTATATGACCCGGTGGTGAAAAATAATTTTCGCCGGGAGCAGAGCCAAGTATAACAAGATCGTTGTAAATAATGCCGGGCATCATGGATTGCATTCGCCTGATGGAAGAAGGATCACGATCAAGGCCCTGCCGCAGATCAACATAACCACTATCGCCAAAACTCAGAATACTTTTTCCTGTAACCGCATCGATCGCCTGCAACGAATTATTCAATGTAAAGACGAGTCGTTTGTCTTTTTTATCACTACTCTCCCAGTAGTTGATGCCTCTTCTTGATAAACCCATCAGCTTCGTGTGGATCCAAACTTCTTTACCCGTATGCACATTCACTGCAACCAGTGAAAAATTTTTCGCCATCAAATACATCATGCTGTCCACAACAACAGGACTGAAAAAGTAAGACATACTGTCCTGAGAGTTATACATCCACGCAATCTGCAACTGCCCCACATTATCTTTCGTAATTTCAGATGCATCGAAATATTTCGACTGATCGGGACCGCCACCATATTGCGACCATGTAGTATGGTTATACGTGGATGCCCCCGAATTACAACCGATATAAAAAGACAACAACAGCAATGCAACAACTGCAATGCTGAGTTTGGCTGACAATCGTTTCAGGATCATAAAGCAATCGTTGTTTTATGGTTTATCAATTAGAGATTCAGGTGGGTATGGTAAGAAAGACTTGCATTGTTCTTACTTGAAAAGTTTTTGTGCGATGATGGAAAGAAAAAGTTTACAATTCATCCACGTATGCCCGCCATCCGAAATAAATATTTCATGTTTGATTTCTTTTTCATCCAGCACTTTCAGGTAATCCGAAATAACGGGATACAACATATCTTCTTTACCCACTCCTATCCAAAATAACTTTAATTGCTGATTGGTAAGTGAAGGATTGGCAAAAGCAACTTCATTGTTGCGGTTAAATTCTTCTTTCAGCATGCCGGGTGCAAAACCACAAACCCAACTGAAAAGTTGCGGATTATTTAACCCGAGATAAAGTGTCTCACCACCTCCGCCGGAAAAGCCGGCAATGGCACGGCCATCCTTCTCTTTTTTTACCCGGTAGTTTTGTTCTACAAAAGGAAGCAGGTTATTCAAAAAATCTTTTTTGAACTCCTGCAAATTTTCCCAGTTGCGAAGACTGCCGGATTCTTTGCTGATTTTAGGATAAGCACGGCCATATGGCATCACGATTATCATCGGTTGTGCTTTGCCTTGGGCAATCAGGTTATCAAGAATGATGTTGGCCCTTCCCACTTTTGTCCATGTTTCTTCCACATCTGTTGTGCCGTGAAGAAGATAAAGCACAGGATATTTTTTAGCAGCGTCTTTTTCATAACCGGGAGGTGTATAAATCACAACAGGACGCATGCCCAATTCCGGTGAGGTATAATAACGGTATGCAACGGTTCCGTGAGGCACATCCTGAAGGGTATGAACCAGCGGCGTGTTACCAGTAATTTCGACAATGCTGTTTTGAAATCCTTCATTTGGAAAGATGGCGCTGTTCTTTGGGTCAGCTACGTGTATACCATCCACCACAAAATGATAAGGATACATATCAGGTTTTACCGGGCCTACTTTGACATGCCATACACCGGAACTATCCTTTGTCATCGGAACGTTTGCTTTCTCAAATTGCACGTTCAACTTCACATCTTTTGCTATGGGTGCGAAATAGCGAAAGCTAACGGTGTTGTCGCTATTGATTTGCGTAGAAACAAAAAGTGGCTCACGCAACGGCTGACTTATTGCAAATTCTGTGCTGCAGAGTATGATGCAAACAAATAATAGCCGGGCAACTAGTGGTTTATGCATATAATTCCTGTTTGTCTTCCTTAAAAAGTTTTTGCATTTATTGCAAGAAGAGTTTCAATTTACTTTCCTGATACAATCATTGGTTCATTACTTGCTTTTTTCCTGCGTGAAATTCACCACATCCCAATACACTTTTTTGGGTTGACGGTTTATATCAAATAACAAGGGATAATTTTTCCTTCCCCTGCCATCCAGCCAGGTATAACGGTCGCTTAAATTCCAAAAGGTTATACCGGTTAACTTTTCTTTGTACTGGCGAAAAACATCAAACACCATTTTGTATTTTTCCCGTTGTGGTTCTTCCATTTCAGGAGTAAAGCTGGTGGTGGTATCTCTACGCTGACCCTGAATTAATTGTCCGCCTTGCCTGCCTCCATACACCGACACATCCAGCTCGGTTACTTGTACTTGCAAGCCCAGTGAAGAAAACATCTGTATTGATTTTTCCAATTCTTCTCTTGACGGATTATTGATAGACCAATGCCCCTGCAAACCCACACCATGAATTGGAATACCAGACTCTTTTAGTTTTTTAACCATCTGATAAATCTTCTCTCTCTTCTTTGGATTTTCTGTGTTGTAGTCATTGTAAAAGAGAACGGCCTTAGGGTCGGCAGCATGCGCATACTCAAATGCTTTGGCAATAAACTCTTCGCTACCAAATATTTTTAGCCATTGTGTTTTGCGGTAGAAAACTGTATCATTATCATCAATTGCTTCGTTAACTACATCCCAACCATAAATGCGGTCTTTATACCGGTTAACTACCGTGGTTATGTGTTCTTTTAACCGCTGTGATAAAACTTCCTTCGATACTTCTTTACCATCCGCATCTTTAAACATCCATGCGGGAGCCTGGGCATGCCACAATAAGGTATGACCACGCATCTTCAATCCATGTTTTTTAGCAAAATCAGCGATGGCATCGGCATCTTTCCAATAGTATTCGTTTTCGCCTGGATGAATTGGCCCCATCTTCATAGCGTTTTCGGCTGTTACACTATTGAAATGATTAACGATTAAAGCCGAGTCTTCGCCCTGCAACTGACGGGGAGTAACAGCAACACCCATCAAAAAATAATCTTTGTAATAATCCTTTAATCCTTTTACCTGGTTTGGCGATGACTGGCTCAATTTGCTGCTGCAATAGCTAAAAATGACGACGATAGAAACAGCAAAAAGAATACTTGTGATTTTGTTTATAGACATTTTTTCCATTTTAGTGAAAAGTGCTCGGGTGCTTGTTTTAATTTATCCAATTATTTTTCTTCATCCACAGAAGTAAAGGCTCTATCCAATCCGGTTGCCGGAAGATAAAGCCATGCCCGCCTTTTGGATAAACGTGCATTTCAACAGCAACATTCTGATGTCTTAAACTTTCAAAATAGGCAATGCTGTTATCTACATCCACTACTTTATCGTCGGCTGCGTGAGTGATGTAAGCGGGTGGTGTTTTGCTGGTAACCTGCCATTCATTTGAATATTGGTTGATAAGTTCTTTCGATGGATTATTTCCAAGCAATTTGTTTCTGGAGTCTCGATGCGTTAAGCTGTCCTGCATACTGATGACCGGATAAACAACAATCTGAAAGTCGGGCCGCAGATTAGTATTGCTTATGTTTTCAATCACCGGTTTTTGGAAATGAGTTGCTGCCGTGGAAGCCAAATGACCACCCGCAGAAAACCCAATAACACCCACTTTGTTTGTGTCAACTCCCCACTTCGATGCGTTTTCCCGAACGAATTTGATGGCTTGCTGTGCATCCTGCAAGGGACCAATTGTTTTATTCAACATCATGGAGTCATCCGGCAATCGGTATTTCAATACAAAAGCAGCGATGCCTTTACTTGCAAATTGTTTTGCTGTAGCAATTCCTTCTCCCTGGTAAACAACCACACTGTATCCACCACCTGGAATGATAATTAAAGCCGTTCCTGTTGCTTTCTCTTTTTCTGGCAGATAGATTTCCAGTGTTGGCTTTGTCACAGCACGAAACATTCCTCCGTTGAAGGTTTCTTTCTTTTCAGATTTCTTTGCATTGGGGATTGAACCGGGATACAGTTCAACAATTTCCTGTGCACGCACTGTGAATGAAAAGAGCAGGCATATCATCAAACAGGTTTTGCTTGCTTTCATTTTTACAATTTGAAAATTTGACAATACAGGTATCACTCTTTTGCTTTTAATTATAAGATGCTGCAATTCTATTTTTTTCCGATGGGCTCTACCTCACATAAATCCTCTGCACGGGAGAGTCAACATGTACGGCAATGAGTATTATTTCTTTTGCCTGAACAGATAATTAACCTGCAACTTTATATTGTTTGATCTCAGGTTGTAAGCAATGGTTTTTAGTTAACAATACCGTTGGACGATACGGTAATGACAGCTCTGCTTTATTCTGAAATAATACAATATCTATCTGCTTCTACTTTTAAACTTCACCTCGTACTGATAATTACCTGAACAGAAGTTGCGCAAAATTGTACAGGTTGTTTCTCCATACCGGCCATGTATGTCCGCCGGGATACTCACTGTATGTGTACTTGATTTTCATTTCATCAAACCGTGCCATCATCGTTTGGCAATTCTGCCAGGCAATATCTTGTTTACCACCCATGGCAATCCAGAATTGTTTCAGGTTGGTATTGATGGTACTTGCATTTGTTTTCATGAACTCATATTGCGGGTTGGAAAGTGCAGGTTGATTACTCCACCATCCTGAACTGAACACTCCGAGATAAGAAAACATGTTTGTATTTCGTACACCTGCATGCAATGTTTGTAAACCACCCATTGACAAACCGGCCAATGCTCTGCTGTTGGCATCGGTTGCCACACGGTAATTTTTTTCAATGAAAGGAATCAATGTCTGCTTTAACTCATTTTCAAAAGCACGCAAGGCCTGCTCACCAAATCCACCAGGTCCGCCAGCGGAAACATTACCATCCATCATGACAATAATCATAGGCTTTGCTTTTTGCTCAGCAATTAAATTATCAAGGATGATATCTGTTTTGCCTTGCATTGCCCAGCCCCGTTCATCTTCACCACCACCATGTAATAAATAGAGCACCGGATATTTTGTTGCTGTACTGGCATCATAACCCGGAGGTGTGTAGATATAACATTGGCGCCATGAACGTGTTACTGCTGAATAATATTTTTTGATGCGGATGTCACCATGCGGCACATCTTTCAACGCATAGTAGCCATCGCCTTTAAACGGAATTTCTATACCACTTGCCATGCGCCCCATACCATAAAACGTTTCGCTTGCAGGATCAGCAACTGCAACACCATCAATCAACAATGAATAATAGTGAAAGCCTTCACTGATTGAATCGGTGGTAACGATCCAGTAACCACCTGTATCTTTCTGCATATCGTATTTCTTTCCTAAATCGATCTGCACTTTTTGTGCATCGGGTGCTTTGATGCGAAACATCACACGACTATCGGGTAACACTTGCGGATATTTTGCTGAACGGATATTGGTTGCTGCAGCAGTTCCCAATACAGTGTACTTCGAAAACTGTGATGCATCTACCGGTTTAAATAAGAATTGAGAAAACATATACAAGCCATTCTTCCAAACTTTGAAATCATGACCGCCCGGTTCTAAGTAATAGATATGAGGCACTTCGTTTTGACGCAGATAATCATGTGTGCGTTTGCTGAACGAAAGCAATCCATCGTTATCACCACAAGAGATAAATAATAATTTCAGTTGTTGTTTTGCTTTTGCAGGATCAGGTACTAATTCATTCGGCAACTTCGTATTGGGGGCTGAAGAAAAACCACCTACCCATGCAAATCTGTCGAGATTACCTAATCCGAAATTCAATGATTGTCCGCCACCCATAGATAGACCTGCGATCGCTCTGTTTTCACGATCCTTGTGAACAGGAAATTTCTTTTCAATAAAAGGAATCAGATCATTTAATAAGTCTTGTTCAAATGTTGCAAAGGCCTGCACTTTATCCGGCGCCATGATGTTGCCGGTTGCACGGTCATCTTTCATTGCCCTGCCGTTGGGCATTACAACGATCATTGGCTGCAGCTTTCCTTCCGCATACAGATTATCAAGAATGACCTGTGGCTTGCCGCCAATGAGCCATTCTTTTTCATCGCCACCAATTCCATGTAATAAATACAGTACAGGATATTTTTTCTTTTTGGAAAAGCCGGGTGGAGTGTACACAAGCGCTCTTCTGTTTACACCTACTGTTTTTGAACTGTAGGTGATCGTATCAATTTTTCCTTTTGCACTTTCAGTACGCACTTCATCAAAACCTTTGGGCATTTGCTTGAGTATTTCCTGTGCCTGTATTTGCAAGAGCAAAAAAAGAAGAACAACTGCAGTGAATATTTTTTTCATCGTGAACGAAATTTGTCTGCGTTTGATTAAACCGGTTTTATAATTTGATACTTGCCGCTCAACTGCAACAAGCTGAATAAATACAATAAGCCATCATAGTAAGGATCGAAGTAACCGTCGCCATATGGTTCAAGTTTTGCATTCCACAAAGCATGAACAAAATCGTAACGGTTTTTTTCTGAATAGATCATCTCTGTAGTTGCCAGTGTAGAAACAAGCCCAAGTGAATGCCGTAATTTTTTAAAACCTCCTGCCTGCAAAATAGAATCAGGCCGTGTGCCATCCATGTTAAACTGATCATCAAAACTGTTAATACCTTTTGAACGGAAAAACTGCTGAATACGTTTAGCATAATCAAGTTGCCATGCTGCATCTTTTCTGAACCACGCATAGTCCATCGAAATATTCATTGGAACTCTCCATGAATCGTAACGGAATGCAACCGGTATCCATCTTGTATTGTGTGGAGCTCCGCTGAATTCGCTATAGTCAGGATTTAATCCTGTAACCGGATGACAGGCTCTGTGCAAATAAGCTCTTGATGTATCTGCACATTCTTTGTAAAATTCCTCGTGCCCATCTTTTGCATACATGGCCCATACTTCCATAAATGCGGGAAGGTGATACGAAGGATCTGTCCAGGTATAGCCATTACCCTCCGGAACAAAACTGATTTGCTTATGTTCCTTATTGATCACATGAAAGATATTTCCGGTACCATCTTTCTTCCACATGGCATCTAAAATCCGGCGTGCTTCGCCATAATAATTGATTCCGGTATTGTTACCCCATTTATTAGACGCAAAGAGTAAATCCGTAACAAAATACAATTCACCATCAGAAGCTGAGCCTTGTGAATTTCGTTTGAGTGTTTGCGGATTGATGCTCCATGCAAAGTATGCTTCTCTCGGACCTTCCTGGTGCTGTGTATATTTTTTTGTCCAGCGCCAGATCCTGTCGAACACATCTTTTTTATTCATCTGCACAGCTACCATCATGCCATATGAAAGTCCTTCACTTCTTGCATCATGATTTTTTAAATCAGATACATAACCCATCGTATCACCTACGTTGAAATAAATCCCTTGCGGACTTTCAAAAAGATCATGGTATGCCTTCTCAATCTTTGCATCAATATCTGCCTGCTTATAACCGGCTTCTTTAAAAACATTTCTATACGCAGTTGCAGTAACCTTTTGTTTACTCTTTTTGGACTGGGCATTTGCATGTGGAGACGAACATACCAATGCCAATGCAGCTATAAATAACATCAGCACGAAGCGTTGGCATTGGGTTGATATACGAATGATATTCATTTACAGGAAGCTTATTATCTTATTTAAAAAGAGATGGTGCCATTTCGTATAAACTTCTCCGCCAGCTTTGAAATTCATGTGCTGTGCCCGGCGAAACATAAGTGGCCACTTTGTAGCCAGCAGCTTTTAAATCTGCTTCTACTTTAGGTAATGCTTCAGCACCACGGGTTTCTTTACTTCCGTATGAAATGAAAATATATTTTGGTTTCATTTTACCTTCCAGTTGCGCAGGTGTATAATTGCCACCACTTAACAATCCCCAATAACCAAATACTTCCGGCTTGGCCAATGTGATAGTATGTGTTTCAAAACCACCCATCGATAAACCCGCCATAGCCCTGTTATCTCTGTTGGCTTTTGTGCGGAAGTGTGCATCGACATACGGAATTAATTCATCGAGTAATACAGTTTGAAATGCACCTACACCTGTTATTTCACCAGCAGTAATTCCTGTAGCTACCCTACCTGGTGCACCCATTCCACCTCCGGCGGGAGGCGCAGGATTATTAGTAGTAGTTGTTGTTGTACCAGCCGGAGCAGGTGGTGGCGTTGGTCTGCGGCCTATTGGCATCCCGGTATTCGTCATACCATAAGTCATTACAATAATGAAAGGTTTTATTCTTCCTGATGCGATCATGTTATCCATGATGAGGTTTGTTTTTCCTTGTACAGCCCATGAAGTTTCATTTTCGCCCCAGCCATGTTGCAGGTATAGTACAGGGTATTTTGAATTATCCTTTTCATAGCCTGGAGGAGTATATACCACTGCAGCTCTTTGCGTGTTAGTACTTTTCGATGGAAAAATGATGTGCTGCATATTGCCATGCGGTACATCTTTCAATGCATAAATGTCCTGGTCTTTAGCAGGAATTTCAATGCCGCTTTCCCAGCGTTGCGATCCATAAAAGAATCCGGTACCAGGATCATTAAACGTAGCTCCATCAACGTTTACTCTGTAATAATGAAAACCTTCATCCATTGGGCCTGCAGTAGTTCCAATAAAATAGCCACTGTCTGCCTTTACTAATTTTGTTCCTCCTTGCCCACCAAGACCAAGACTAACTCTTACACTATCTGCATTGGGTGCATGAATTCTAAATCTTGCATAACCTTGTGAGTTTACCTGTGGGTATGCCTGAAAAGGTTGATTAAATGGGGATGGTTTAAAATCTTCAATAATGGTTGTTTGTGCAAAACCTGTACTGCCGGCTACGAGTATAGCTGCCAACAGAACTACTGATCTAAATTTCATACTACCTGTTTTAAAGTGGTTAAATGTATTTGCTATGATTTATCTAAATATTTCCTGAAGTGTGGTTGCTAAAAACAATTTGCAGTTCATCCATGTATGTCCGCCGGGTACGATGTAACTTTTTAGTTTGATCTTCTTTTCTTCAAACATGGCAATGTTCTTCTTTACTGGTTCGTATAAAAAATCTTCTGTGCCAACGCTGATGGTAAACAGTTTTAACTGCTGATTGATCTTATCCGCATCAGGTGCGTAGTTTGCAAAGTTTTTCTGAAACTCTTCGGTTGCTGTAAAGGGAGCATAAGAACTGATATAAGCAAATTTGTCGGTGTTGGTTAAACCAATATTGAGTGTTTGTCCGCCACCAACAGAGAAGCCGGCCACTGCACGATGTTTACTATCGGTATGAACAGGATAATTTGCTTCAATAAAAGGGATGATATCATTCATCACATCTTTTGTAAAATCGGGCATTGGTTTTGGACGAACATTTCCATAAGGCATCACAATGATCATGGGTACGGCTTTCCCTTGTGCGATCAAATTATCTGCAATGAAATTTGCGTTTCCAACTTTTGTCCATGTTTCTTCGGTATCCGATCCGCCGTGAATGAGATACAAGACAGGATATTTTGTTTTGCTGTTGGCATTAAATCCCGGTGGTGTGTACACCAGCAACTGCCTTGCGGTACCTAATGTTGCAGAGTTGTAATAGCGATAGCTGACTTTTCCATGTGGTACATTTTGCAATGAATGAATTAATGGTGTCTTTCCGGGAATATCCACAATACTTCTCTTGAAACGTTCGTTGGCGAAGATGTAGGTATTGTTTGGATCGGCTATTTCAACATTGTCTACGTTAAAACTGTAAGGATAAATGTCGGGCTTAATATCTTTCACCGTCAACGACCAAATACCCGATGTGTCTTTTACAAACGGAAGCGGAGCGGAAAGAAATTCTCCTTTCAGTATTACTGTTTGTGCCGTTCGTGAATAATATCTGAAAGTAACGCTGCCATCTGCATTTACATCAGGCGAACTGATAGAAGGTGGCCGTTGTTGTGCAAACACAATACAGCCAATGAATAAATATAAAGTTGCTATAAAGAATGATTTCATATTGTCTTATTTAAAAAGTAACGGTACTGTTTGCGCCACATAATCTTTCACATTCATCCACGTATGTCCTCCACCAGTGATTAGACTTTTATGATTGATGTTTTTTGCTTTTAAATAATCGATAAACTCAACAGTTGATTTGTATAAAAAATCTTCGTTACCAACGCTTACCCAAAGCAGTTTCAAATCTTTATTTGTTTTTGCCGGATTATCAACCAGGCTTTTATACCTGCTGTCCATTTCTTGCGGAGAGAGGTAAGCACTGTAACAACAGATCCATGAAAACTTATCGGTGTTACTGAAAGCTGTTCGTAAGGTTTGTCCGCCACCTCTTGAAAAACCACCAATCGCTCTGCTGTTCCTGTTACTGATGGTGCGGTAATTTTTTTCGATGTAAGGAATAAGGTTACTTACAAGATCTGTTTCAAACAGCTTTGCACGTGTAACCGCATCTTCACTGTCTCTTCCAACAATATCGCCCGGCTTTGACTGTTTCTTTTGTTCTGCAATACGAGCCATAGGATTACCATAAGGCATAACAACGATCATCGGCGTAGCTTTTCCTTCTGCAATGAGGTTATCGAGAATGAAATTTGTTTTACCTACTTTAAAAAATGTTTCTTCTGTGTCGGTTGTTCCGCTGATGAGATAAAAAACAGGATATGTTTTGCCGGCAGCTTGATCATAACCCGGTGGTGTGTATACTACTACCGATCCTGTGGAACCTTCAACAGATGGATAATACTCATAGCTTACTGTACCATGCGGCACATTTTTCATTGAATGAATCAATGGCGTTTCGCCGGGAATATCAACCAAACTTGCTTTAAACCGTTCATTTGGAAAAAAAGAAACATTGGCAGGATCCATTACTGTTACGCCATCAACAACAAAACTGTAAGGATAGATATCAGGTTTTATTGGCCCTACTTTTATACTCCAGATGCCAATAGAATCTTTTATCATTGGTACTTGAGCTGCACCAAACTGCCCACCTCCCAATCTTACTTCTTTAGCTGAAGGAGCCAGATAGCGGAATGTTACAGTGTTATCGGCATGTACCTGTGGTGAAATTACAAAAGGACCACGTGGTGGTTGTGCTGTTGCATAGAAGACACCCGAAATAATTGCCGCAAAAAAAACAAGCAGCCGAATTGATTTAATTGACATTTTTATATGTTGCTTTGTTTTAAATTCAGAGTAAGTATCAACACGTATAGATCAATACCGGAGGTTTTCACTCGGCTTGACTGCCGGTTATGAATTTTCGACTTTACAGACTGTGTCAGGTGGCAAGCTTGCCAGCAACAGTTGCGGCAGTTTATGAAGAAGTCAAGCAATTTTCGTTGGTGGTTGAAGTTTGTTAAACTGCTACAAGTTACCCTGCCCACCCATCTTAAACTTCCAAAAAACCACAGCGGAAAATATTACACAACACAGTCTTTCAGGTTCTAAATTCATTCGGTTGTCATTGTTACAATTTGTCCTGGTTTTGTAGTGATATCATATAAAAATGTTTTACTTAACACAACTGGTGCAAGAGTTGCATTTTCAGAAACTACAGGTTCTTTGCTTAGTTCTGTTGCATAAAAAGGATTGCTGTTTTCGCCAACAGCATTTTTGAATGCTGCACCCCAGGCTGCTTTTAGTTGATTAGGTACACGCACTCTCAAATTACCACCCAAGGTTGATTTGATCACTGCTTTTACAACCTTTCCGTTTTTCCATTCCATCCGCACAATTTCAAAACCACCTCTTGCACGTAAACCGGTAATGCTTCCGCCATTTTTCCAAACGGTGGGTAAAGCTGGAAGCAAATGAATAGCACCGTCATCACTTTGCATCAGCATTTCCGTAATACCTGATGTGCAGCCAAAATTTCCATCGATCTGGAAAGGTGCATGCGCATCAAACAGATTATTGTATGTACCACCGCCACCTTCATTGGTACCAACCGGTGTGAGTTGATTTTTGATGAGTTGAAACGCATGATCTCCATCAAGCATTTTTGCCCACCAGTTTACTTTCCAACCCATACTCCATCCTGTTGAAATATCACCACGATGTAACAAAGTAATTTTTGCTGCATGATGTAATTCCGGAGTGCGGTATGCTGAGATCTGGTTCGATGGAAACAAACCATACAGGTGAGAAATATGCCGATGCTTATCGTTGGGATCATCAATATCATCCAGCCATTCCTGCAACTGTCCATGCTGACCAATATGCATTGGCGCCAAACGGGCTCGCATTTTTTTCAGCGTATCAACAAATGCGTTGTCCTTCTTTAAAATTTCTGCAGCACGTATCGTTGAACTGAACACATCAAACACAATCTGATTCGTCATGGTTGTTCCTGCATCAAGCGAAGAACCCTGATGTGCTTTGGGTGCATTCTCCGGCGACATATCCGGGTTCATCACTAACCACTTTTTTGTTGGATGCTCAACTAAAAAATCAATATAAAACAACGCAGCTCCTTTTAACACTGGATATGCAGTTGCCAGAAATGTTCTATTCCCATTGTACAAATAATGTTCCCACAAATGTAAACTAAGCCAACCTCCACCATTGGCCCATGCGCCCCAGAAAGCGCCATCTACTGCACCTGTTGCTCGCCAGATATCGGTGTTGTGATGCGCCATCCAGCCTCTTGCACCATACATGTCTTTTGCTGTTTGCACACCTGTTACTGATAACTCTTTCACCATCTGCAACAACGGCTCATGCAACTCCGATAGATTTGTTTTTTCTGCCGGCCAATAATTCATCTCAGTATTGATGTTAATGGTATACTTACTGTCCCATGGTGGACGGATTTTGTTATTCCAGATACCTTGCAGGTTAGCAGGCTGTCCGCCGGGTTGCGAAGAAGAGATCAGTAAGTAACGACCAAACTGATAATACAATGCAACAAACTGCGGATCGTTGGCGATATTAAAATTCTTCAACCGTTCATTGGTTGGATGAGTTGCTGCATCCGTTGTTCCAAGATCGATCTTTACACGATTGAAATATTTTTTATACGCTGCAACATGCAATGGCTTGATCTGTAAGAATGATTTTGCAACTGCTTTGTTGAGATAAGTAGCCGCACGTTCGTTTTCATTTCCGCTTACATCATTATAGTTATTAAAACTGGTAGCAATGGAAATATAGATGGTAACGGCTGTTGCATTTTTGATATTGATGGATGTATCTGTTGCGGTAGAAGTACCGCCCTCTGTTTTTATTTCTGAAATGCCTTTGTATCGAAGCATTCCTTTTACACCTTCATGATCAACCGTTGTTCCGGCGATGGTCAATTGTTTTCCGGCATTGATCTTTCGTTGTGCATATGGAAGAACAGATGAATAAAAAGCGGTGAATGAAATACTGCTGGGTTTACTGGCGGTTAGATGCATTACTATGACACGATCAGGAAAAGAAGCTATTACTTCTCGTGTATAGTTGATCCCGTTTACACTGTAAGTTGTTTTTGCAATTGCTTTTTCAATATCAAGTTCACGGTAATAGTTACTGTAGTTATCGTGACCTTCAAACCGAAGCTGTAATTCACCAGCAGGCAAAAACATCTGTCCATGCGATTTTTTACTGATGATAACTTTATTGGCTAAACGTTCTGCTTCTTTTTGTTTGCCTTCAAAGATTAGTCTGCGTATTTCAGCTAACGAATCCTTTGCAAGCGGATTATCATTCCTGTTCGGGCCTCCGCTCCATAGTGTATGCTCATTCAACTGAATTGTTTCAGTAGTTACATTGCCATAAACCATGGCACCTAATATTCCATTACCTATTGGCAAAGCATTCTCCCATGTTTTACCTGCCGGTGTATTATACCAAAGTTTTAAATCATTTTTGTTTTGTGCTGAGCAAACAGAAGAAACCACTAATAAAATGACTGCCAGAAAATTCTTCATGACCAACTGTTTTTTTAAATGAAATTGAGCAGAACTGCGAATGATCTAATCTACTCAATTACTCTAAAACTTACCTGCTCAGGAAACGAATACTATTAATAAAAATAGAATGATCACTTCCCGCTTGAAATTTGATAAACAGATCGTGTTTACCTTTTATATTTTTAAGTGACTTCGTAAACGCTTTCCAATTGGTTTTATTACCGGTTGAAGCAACAGGCACTGTAGCTATTAATTTACCTGTCTTTAAATCATCGATCCAAACTTCCACACTACCATTTTTTATGGCCGATGCCACGATCTCAATTTGTGCTGCCTGGTTTGTTCCATTACCTAACTCAATTCCCGACAGCATAAACCAACCGCCATTAGTTGACGTATTTGTAACAGCAGCGTCAGTTACTGTTCCGGTTTTCTCAGTTCCAAAATAGTTGCTGTAACCAACAGCAGGTAATTTTGAAAAACCATCTTTACAAATAAAGAAATCAAAATCGGCGGGCTTTCCCTCTGCAAACAAACCTACACTTGTACCCACCCATGAGTTATAATTTGGTTGTACTTTATCAAGATTAACAGTACTGATTGGTTCTCCAACAGCAATCCAATCTTTCCCATTGCTGCTGAAATATCCTTTTAACTTATGCAGGTTGCGTTCAACTTTTAACCAAACTGTATTGCCAATCGTATTTGGCAATTTGCGAACTGCCGAATCAAATTCAAAAATGATCTGTTTACCATTATCATAGCCGGTATACAACCGCACAAATACTTTTTGATTTCCGTTTGATAAAAAAAGGCCAGCTTTATTCTCAGTAGCAGATGCATTTAAATCAACTTTTGTTACAGCCGAATAATAGTGATCAGTTTCCTTTTGCACTAAACTTGTTCTGCCACTATCAGGAGTAAGACGCAACCAATCTTTTCTAGTATTTAACGAGAAATTTGCCGCATCGTTCTTCGTTAAGAAATGCCACCATAAACCAAGTGTATCTTTTTCAAAATAATCGCTGTGTACACTTCTCCATGCAATACCTGATTTTGGAAGGTTTGGTTTTGCAACTGGTTGTGTTGTTGGTGCCATACCCCATGGACGATCACCTTCCCAAATAACAGGATAAAGTGAACTTTGCCGACCCTTGCCAGACCAATCATCATTCCCATATCTTTCATAACTCTGTCCAATGGTCCACCATGTTCCATCTGCTAATTGTATTGGAGCAGAAATATGATTGGGACGACGAAAGCCGACATTCGGATCACTGATTGGTTTAAAGAATTCGCCAAGCCGCTCCCATTGTGTTGAATCACTTGTTAATGATTTTCCTCTCATTACATATTGTCCCCCTGAAACATCACCTGCAGGGAAATAATAATAATACCCATTGCGCTTGCACATCACAGGCCCTTCTGCCCAACTGTATTGCAACTTTGCATTTACCCAATCAAGATTAATAACGGTGTCGGTTAACTGCCCGTCTCGGCCAAGCGCCTGAATGCGGTTTACCTTTTGCCCGTTTTTAATTACCATGTAAGGTTTGCCGTCATCATCAACGAAAATGGAATTATCATAACCCAACGGTCCTGTAACAGGGTTTGTTTTTACTTCAACAGCATCACTCCATGGACCAACGGGTGAATCAGCTTTACTGAACCACTGTCCGTTTGCAGAAAAATAAATCCAGTAAGAACCATAGAAATAAGTGATAGCACCTTGCCAAATACCTGCCGACGGACGATCTGTTACCCATGTTCCTTTCGATGGTGGAACTACCCTGCTGATGACCTGCCAATGCACCATGTCTTTTGAATGATAGATGGGCAAGTATGGCGTAAAATGAAAACTGGAACCACAATGATAAAAATCATCGCCTACTTTCAACATTGTAGGATCGGGATGATCGCCGGGTAATACAGGATTAACGTAAGTTTTAACCTGATCGTAATAAACAGATGAATCACGATCATCTTTCTGACCACATACAAACACAACATGTAATAAAAACAAACTGATTAATCCTATAACACGACATTCGCTCAATTTCATACTGTTCTGTTTATGCTTTTTTCAATTTTGATAACGAACGACTCACACAATCACCATCAGAATGTAACCAATGGAAAGTCCGCTGTGGAAACGGCGGACGTTGTTTAACGATTACTATTTGCTATATGAGAAAAGATATTTCTTTATAGTCGAGTTCATCTCTCACTGATCTATAAAATATCGAATGATTTATTTATTCTTGTTTTTTAATTCCATCACCTTATAGTAAGCTGGCTTAGGTTTAAACTCTTTGTCGAAGAGTAGCGGATAATTGGTTCTGCCACGAATAGGAAAACCATTCAGCCATGATTGCCCGTCATCTACACCCCAAAAAGTAACACGACCGATCTTATTCTTGTGTTTTAAAAACAAACGGAAAATATCTTCATACCCTTTGGCTAGCGATGTCTGCACAGAATCTGGCAACCCCGCAGTATACGGGTTCAGTTTTGCTTCGTATTCGGCACGTTGATTAACATCTGCACCAACTATATCACGTGGATTGGGTAATACACTTACATCAAGTTCCGTGAACATGACATCAATGCCCAAAGCAGAAAACTCAAGAATACTTTCCTCAATATCTTTCAACGGAATGTTTTTGACATGCCAGTGCCCTTGAATACCCACACCATCGATGCGTACACCTGCAGCTTGTATTTTTTTAATGAGCGCTATAGCACCTGCTCTTTTTTTAGGTTGTTCAATATTATAATCGTTGTAATAAAGCTTTGTTTTGGGTGCGGCATTTTGCGCCAGGCGAAAAGCTTCTGTTACAAAATCATCTCCCAACTTGTCAAGGAAAATAGATTTACGCATGGTGCCATCTTCATTCAACGCTTCATTCACTACATCCCATGAATACACCTGACCCTCGTACCTGCCAGCAATTGTGTTGATATGTTCTTTCAAAAAAAGACGAACTGAATCTGCATCTTTTATGCGACGGACAAATTGCGGCAATTGACTATGCCAGATCAACGTATGCGCATTCACAATAATATTGTGCTTTTTAGCATAAGCAACCAGTTTGTCAGAAAGGTCAAAATTATATCTGTTCCATTCCGGGTGCATCACCTCAGCTTTCATGATATTCTCAGGTGTAACTGCATTAAACTGTTGGGGAACTAAAACAGCTGCACCGGGAATTTTCTCTTCAATCTGTGCATTATTCAATGCAGTGCCGATGAAGAAATCATCTTTAAAAGCTGCTTTCAGCGAAGGTGTGCCTGATGCGCCTGTTGTTTTCTGAACACTGCTGCAATTCAAGAATGTAATGCCGCCGAAAACAACGAAGAGAATATTTAAATACTTTGTGCGCATGCTTTTTTGTGAAATTGTTTTGTTCTGAATAGAATTTATATGCAAAATGCCAACCGCTCTATTGCCCCTTGCAATAGAAACAAGGATCTGTTAATTCTGCTTTCGAATATTTTTTAGTACACGACAGGAGCGAACGTTTCAAATTTTACTCCCCTGTCACGCAGCACCAACGTATCTGTAAAGTTGTGTACTGTTGTTCCAAAATCGACTTGATATTTCAGATGCAATACATCTCGTTTTTGATTACCCCACATATCGCCCTTTTTAACAAATGTGCCATTGCCGGAAACCGTGTAGCTGGCTGAAGCCGGTCCTGCAACTGTACACTTGCCGGTATTATCAAAATTCAGTACTAACTGAAAAGGCGCATTGATATTACCTTTATTCTTAGCGTTCAGGGAAATAGAGTCTTGCGTCATTGACTTAGTAAAGAGGTTGCACACTTCGTCTTGCTCAACATAAGTTTTGTGATAGACTACCGTAGTATCTAATGCTGTATTGCCATTATTTCCCTTTACTTCATCAACACCTCTGCGTAAGTAAGCACCATGAAAAGGATTCACGTATTTAACAGCATACAGAACATAATCTTTTGGAACAACAGCCCAATCGCCTGCAAAGCGTGGATCAGGAGTTGTCTTTGTGGAAGAGCCTCTCAAAACAGAATCTGCATTGGTAACAGAAAGAATTTTCAAAGGAATAACAAATGTATTTCTTATTGCACGTGGATCTGCAAAAAACGCATCTGTTAACTGCACTTCAATGCCGCCCATTACTTTACCTGATGGGATAAAAATCTTTTTTTCTTGCGGCAATACGTAATAATTATCCGGCATGGCAATAACATCACTTCCGCTTGCAGAACCAAACCGAAGCCTTTGTGCTAAGGTGTTATCTACCGCTACATTTATAGTGATGTCTTTTTTGTTTTCATACACACCACCCATCGCAGCCATGATTAAACATTTGCGTTGGTTATCCAATGTATTGTCAATGATATCCTCTCCAAACACAATCGTTCTTACCGGTGATTGATAGGGAAAATACACTGTTGTATACTTATAATCCGGGAACTCCCATTTTTTATTACAGGCAGCAAGTACCAGAAATAAACTAAAGGATAGTACAATAACTCGTTTCATATTTATTATGCATTAATAATGATAGATCGGTGTTACCACCCTTTGTTTTGTTGAAGGTTGGCTTTCAAAGCCTCGGTTAACGGAATAGGTCCATGATACATGTTATCTGTATACTGTCTGTTTTCGACAGCCTGTATGGTAAACAAATTATTATTGATCGTTACACCTTTTGCCGGCTCAGTGAGGTTTTCTTTCCAGCGACGCAGATCCCAGAAACGGAAACCTTCGAAACTTAATTCAAGTCTTCTTTCATTTCGAATTAATTTACGCATGTCTTCCTTGGTGGAGATTGATGCCAGGTAGTTATCCGGCTGCGCAATTCCTGCTCTTTTACGAATAGCAGCAATTACAGTTCGGGGCGAGAATCCGAAAGTACCCATCCCGTCTGGTCCCCATGCTTCGTTTGCTGCTTCTGCATAAATTAAAAACATCTCCGTATACCTGATATGCACAGGATAGTGCTTCTGCGTTGAAAGGGATGAAGGGTTTGCATTGACGTCTTCCCTTAACAGCTTTCTCATGTAATAACCTGTTCTGGTTGACGTAGGAATAAAGTTGACAGCGTCATTGGTTGGATTATCAGTTTTTGTCCAAATGAAAGTAGAAGAATTTTTCATCGTACTACCATTAAACACAATATAATTCCTCAAACGTGGATCACGATTAGCATAAGGGTTTGTTGCAACATAGCCGCTGGCAGGATCGGTGATTGGATAACCATTTGCCATGGGGAATGCATCCACAAGATTTTGTGTTGGGTTTACCCTGCCGTTTCCAAAAAGAGTAGGTGGAAAATTGTCTCTTTCTAAATTGTTTGTATTGACAATATTACCTCTCCATAACATTTCTTTTTGGTCGATACCATTCGCAAGATTAATTGTATTAACAGTTGTATTACCGGGAACAGCAGCAGTTTGGCTGTAAAACACTGCCCCCTGAGGATCTAACCCGGAAATGCCTCCATTTAACGTAAGAACTTCACCCGCAAAATTTGCTGCACTTTCCCATTTGGTTGAAGTAGACTGTGGATTATATGCCGGACTTGCCGCAAGTAGTGCAGCTTTAGCTCTTATTGCTTTTAAAATCCGGCCGGAGATACGTTGCCTGTTAAAATTGCCGAACACACGGTTATAGTCTCCAAATACCATGCTGCTGTACTTTGCCGGGAGTTGTGCATTGGAACTAATGTTGACATAATCGAGAGGCAAATATTTGTCTGCCTCAGCAAGATCAGCCGCTATCTGCTGCATGCACTGGTCAAATGTATTACGTGGTTTTTTAAAATCAGAATTAGCATCAAGCGCTTCGGTAATAATAGGTACGCCAAGTAGTTCTCCGCCTGCTGCGTATCCTGCATGAGCCTGCAGAAGATTGAGCATAAACAGTGCCCGTAAACCATAACTTTCTCCTTTCAAACGGTCTGTAAACAAAGTGCGCACATTCTTACTCGAAGGAGCCCAGTTCACACTGTCAACCTCACGAAGAAAAAGATTCAAATACAGAATGGCTGTAAATGAGTTGTTCCATTGATCAACCGGGTTGTTGGCTGCCGACCACGATCCGGTTGCCATATTAAGTAATGGACTGAATTTATCATTCGTTACCGCATCGTCAGTAGCTACTTCGTTAAAAGAATAACCATTCGTGGGGAGCCTTGTGTAAGCATTCATCAGTATCCCCTCTGCAAAAAAAGGGTCACCATAAATTTCTCCGAACAAACGGTGATTATCGTCATTGGGGTTAAGTATTTTTTTACACCCCGCAAACGCTATGCATAGTATAACAAGTAGCATTAATTTTTTACACATGTTTATCATTTTTTTATGGGAGATCATACTTTAAAAATTGGCCCTGATTCCTATGTTATAATTTCTGAATTGAGGGGTGCTGGCAATTGACAACTCCAAAATTTTACGATTTTGAGCGAACGTGTACAAGTTGGCCCCGGAAACATAGACCAGTAAATCTTTGACAAATAATTTAGCCGATACCTTTTTCGGAAGATTGTAAGTCAACTGCACCTTGCTGAGATTAAAACGGTTTGTGTTGTACAACCAAAAATCAGAACTGCGGAAATTATTGGCGCTTTGCTGCGAACTTAAGCGTGGATATGTGGCAGTGGTTTTTGTGGCTTGTGTCCACCTGTTAAGTACAACCTCCGAATACTTGAGATCGCCGCTTACCCAATAGTAGTTGTTATTTGTTAAACCGTATCCTCCATTATTTCCGGTACCAAGTACAAACAAATTAAAAGCGTTGTAAGTGATATTTAAGTTAATTCCATAACTG
Source organism: Lacibacter sp. H375 (assembly GCF_037892425.1). NCBI lineage: Bacteria > Pseudomonadati > Bacteroidota > Chitinophagia > Chitinophagales > Chitinophagaceae > Lacibacter > Lacibacter aquaticus. Next base: position 3,043,750 of record NZ_JBBKTT010000001.1, on the reverse strand, counting down.
AACGGCGCAATAAAACGACCGATCATCACTTCATCCCGGCTATCAATAATGTTATCTCCGTTTTGATCTTTGTACTTAATATCCCCTGGTGTTAATGCTGTACCGAATAATTGTCTGGGGCTGGTGCTTATATCATTTTGATCCATGAAAAAGCCATTGCTTACAAGCCCAAAGATTGCATCTACAGGTTTACCTGCCCGGTTTTGATAAGGATCGAGAAAAAGTTCATCACGTTTTGTAACCTTTGAATTAGCATAGGTAAGATTTGTTCCCAAGCTGAATTCTACATTTCCAACCTTCTTGTTTACATTCAACATAAGGTCGAACCCGCTACGCTGATTTGTGTTGTAGTTTGTGTAGGGGACGAACGTGCTGAGATAATTTGGATACTGTGAAAAACGCTGTGTGGGAAGACCTGCCATCTGCATTTTGAATACAGTAGTCTGAAGCGAAATAAGATTATTGAAAAAAGACCCTTCTAAACTTAGATTCACCTCTTTTCTCTTTGGAAATGACAGGTTAGGATTAGGTCCCCAAGCAGCGGTAGTAGCCTGATTAGAAGAACCCGTTAAACCATCATTCCATGTATAACCTGCGCCCCTGTTGTACGTATTATCATAAATAAAGAAAGCATCGAGGTTGTTTCTGGTCATATCAAGATCAGTATTTAGAATACCTGCAGATGCTGATAGCTTTAAATAATTGACCACCTTGGAATGCGCCAGGAAATTCTCCGAACTAAGTAACCATCCAAGGCTTCCGCTTGGAGAGAAACCTGTGCGGTTACCTTCCGGCAACCGTGTTGAGTTGGCATAAGTGCCGGTAAAGTCGGCCCAATACTTGTGTTTGTAGTTGTAGCCAACCTGTAATCCTAAATGGGAGTTAGTAATTTGCTGGTAGATATCATTCACCGTAATTTTCGACATATAACCTAACAACTTAGCTGAAACATTATGAACATTGTTTATGGTCCTGTCATAACCAAACCAGGAGGAGAAAGCAACGTTCTGCCTTTGCGCCGTATTATTGATATTTTGCGTACCTGGGCGGGCATCCTCTCCATATTTACGAGCCGTGGTCAGAGACAAAGAATCGGAAGTAGCGCTCCAGATAGGATCGTACACAGCATAAGTGTTGCTGATTGACTGCAGGTAGGAATTGGAATAATCTAAATTGAATAATGTGTGAAAAGACAATCCCCGTAACACCGAGTTGAGATCGGCATTAATTTCATTGGTTACCTGGAATATACGCCTGATGTTCTTATCATATCCGCCAACATACAAGTCAGCTATCGGATTTGTTTGAAAACTTTGTAACCCGCCTAATAAGTATCTACCATCAATCAGGTTACGGCTTGCAGCCACTAAACCAAGAGAAGTTTTGTCGTTTGGAGATATTAAATCTATAGGAATTAGAGGGCTAAACCTGTTGGGCAACAATGTAGCCGCATTGCTCCAATAGTTGCCACGTGCCCTGCGGCTTTCGCTAAAAACGGCAGAAACATACACCGAGCTTGAAATCTTATCATTGAGTTTAAGGTCAATATTACCCCTTACATTTAAACGGTTGTCGTTTTCATTTTTACCCTCACCTAAATTCAATAACGTTGAACTGTTTGCAAAACCGACGTTTGAATAGAATCGTGCATTATTATTTCCACCCGAAAATTCAGCGTTCGCATTTGTAGCATTCTGGTATCTTTTCAGGTATTGTGATGAGTAATAATCCACACTAGGGAAACGAAATGAATTACCAGTGCGATGATTTTGAATAGTAGCTTGTGTAAAAAAATCTGCGAGGCCATCATTACGGCGTGCTTCATTATATAAATTCATATAATCAGCCGAATTCAGATAGCTGGGAAGATCACTGGGCAATGCAACTCCGGAATTAATTCTTAATCCTATTTTAGGTGTATTCGCTTCACCTTTCTTTGTGGTAATGAAAATAATGCCTTTGGCCGCCTGGCTACCATAGAGGGCAGCAGCATTTACTCCTTTTAAAACAGATATCTGTTGTATTTCGTTAAAAGTGATATCCGAAAATTCACGGCGAACTCCATCGATCATAACCATGGCATTTTCCATGCCCCAGATATTGTTGCTCCATAACAGACCTGCTACCCTGCCATTCATTCCGCCTTCAACTGAAAGACTAAAATCACGGTCGATATAGGTTCCTGGGTTAAGTACGCTTATGGCCCCGGGAAGATCCTGTTTGTCTATTTGTCCAAAAGGCATGTAAACTTCTTTCTCTCCACTCTCCGCCGCCATCCCGATTCTCGGAGGTATTGCCGCAGCCCGCAACGTCAGCATTTTATAGCCTTTAGCGTTTAGTATCACAACAGAGTTTGCCGGAACCGTGATTGAAAATTTACCGGTGTTATCAGTATAAGCTGTGGTTTTGCCTCCGTTACCCGCCACAAGAACCCCCGAAACAGGCGCCCCTTTTTCATCGTGCACAATTGACGTGACGGTAACCTGGCTCACCTCCTGTGCTTTTAATACCGTTGAAAAGCACAGGAAAATAGCACAGTATGCCATGCATATTTTTATACACTTCATTAATTTCGTTTTACAATTCACTTCTTTCGTTTTAAAGGCTTAGAAATTTTTATTTCAATACTCGCTCATCCAGACAGTAGTACCACCAACCGCTTTACCAGCCCGGATTTTGCCCGAAGGCCGGATAAATATTTACCTGGTTAGTTGGTAATGGAAGCCAGTTATGTTTCTTTTCAAACACTCGTGTAACTACCACCCTTTCTCTAAGGTTGATGGGCTTGCCGTTTGGTCCACGGTCAAAGTCGATGACAGTTTTTTCAGTATATTTTTTCTGATCGGCTACCTTCCATCTGCGCAGATCATGCCAGCGCAAACCTTCAAAAGCAAGTTCAACAGCCCGTTCCCGCATAAGCTCTTCCATAAAAGCATCTTTAGTGCCGGTGTATCTCGCATCTACCCCGGGAACTCCTGCCCGTGTTCTGATTTTATTTACAGCCTCTATTGCAGTTAGATAACCCGGAGCACTGCTTTGAGGGGTGCCATAGCCATGCAATACTGCCTCAGAATACATGAGGTAAACATCTCCTAAACGGAGATAGGGAATTATAATGTTGAGATTGTTCCATTCATTGTCGGTATTATTACAGCCATCTGTTACAAATCGACGAATGAGATATCCGGAGCGACTTGCACTGGCATCAATGCGTAAGTTGCCGCCATTAAACAGATTGGCATATTTATAAGCGGCATTCCCGGTACCACGGATCATTTGCACACCATCATAAGTAATGTCTTTATAAAAACGAGGGTCTCTGCCTGTCCATGGATCTGCAGGATTGTAGCCCGACCCTGCTGCATCAAGGGGAAGTCCGTTCGCCATTCCAAAATAGTTAACATAGTTAGCTGCAGGTGATGATATACCGGCTTCACCGCCCAGTGGTGGGGGTATAAACATGTTAACTAGTGACCATCTGGATGCTCCGCCCGGTCCCGGACTATAAGCAGGCGGGCTAACAATAACCTCCGGATAACCGGGGTATTTTCCATAAGATGATATTGTAAAAAGAATGTCGGTATAATTGGCCCATGGTATTAACTTATAATAAGCTTCTCCACTACCGCCAGGTTCTGATGAAATTTTCAGAGCACGGGCAAAAGCATCAGCAGCGTCTTTGCACAATGCCTGGTCATAACTGGCCGAACCGGTTGATTGTTCATTCATCATAGGGCTCGCTGCATACAACAAAGTTTTACCCTTGAATCCAAGCGCCGCAACTTTGGTTATACGCTGCTGGTTATTTCCGAGGGTCAACTGTCCAACGGCCGTATTGTCCCAATTAGAGGGCAGTAAGGCCGCAGCATCCTCGAAATCTTTCGCAGCCTTAAGAGATGTCTGGCGATAGTTGAGCCTTGGCAACTCTAATTTTGCACTGCTTGACAGCACTGTATCAATATAAGGAAGCCCTCCCCAAAAGCTCATTAACTGGAAATGGAAAAACCCACGGAAAAACAACAGCTGTCCTTTAATAACATCTCGTTCTTCCTGTGTGGCATTCACCATTTTATCGATATTAGCCAGGCCAAGGTTTGCTTTTCGAATTCCATACCACGCTAAAGGCCATAGTCCCTTACGTTGATGGTTATTCCCAAGATTATCGGCACCGGCGCCATTATCGTCGAGCCAGCTATTGTCCCAGCCACCACCACCGGTTTGCCAGGCCCTGTAATTACCATTATCAAATTCAGCGTTCAGCCTGTAGTTTGCATTCGTAGTTGACAGTACATCATCTCCCGTATTCCACTCACTGTTCCAGGTAGCCTTTGACATATCAGGAAGGCAATTGTGTAACTCTTCGGTAAACCCCTGGAAACTCCGGAAATTCAGAAAAACATCTTTTTCCGTGATTGTGGCTTCCAATGGCCTGTCGAGATATCGCTTACAAGATACTGTTGCTAAAACTGCGAACAGTACAGCCACAGATAAAGTTATTTTTATTGACTTTTTCATATTCAACTTTTAATCGTTTATAAACTAAGATTGAAACCAAAATTGATGCGGCGAACAGTTGGATAAGCGCCCTGTCCCGAAGTATTGCCGTTGCCGATGTTTGCTTCACGATCGTCAGGCATTTTACTCCAGAAAAAAAGATTGTTTCCGTTAATAAATAATCGCATCGATTGAATTCCTGTCTTTTTTAACCATAACGGATCAACAGTATAAGCTACTTCTGCTGTCTTTAAACGTACATAAGAACCATCATATAGGAAAAAATCTCCATAAGCGCTGTTAGATCGTAACGATTTCCATCTGGGTAAAGGAGATTGAGCATCGGTATTATCTTTTGACCAATAATCTCCCTGCTTGTAAACAGAATTCAGCTTTGCATTGAAATTCGTTTGAGTGAGTTCCCGTGTTACATTATTTACCGCATAGAATTGAATCATCACGGTTAAACGCTTGTAGTCGAAACCTAAAGTAGCGGTATATGTATTTTGAGGTCTCGCCGGGTATGCGAATGGCACAATATCCGCCTCATCAATTCTTCCATCGCCATTAAAGTCAACGAGGTTGAAGTTCCCGGGCATTTTGTTATTGTCGTTTTCATTTAAAATACCGCTGCCGTACACTTCATCCCATGTATTATAGTACCCTGTACGAATATAAGACCTCGCCTGCCCGATCTGGTATCCCGCCTGTTTACGATATGCATCCAGCAATTGGGGATCGTCCCGATCAATTACCTCATCCTTGGCGTAGGTCATTGCGGTGTTCACCCATATGCGCATATTCCTTTTAAACCTTTTATTAAACTTGAGTTCCACTTCATATCCCTTTACCACTGTCTCACCAAGATTGGAAATTGGCGGAGTACCTCCGTAATAGGCAGGTACTGCCCGTTGGTTACCATTTATTAGAACGTCTGTGCGATGATCTTTATACAGTTCAACAGTACCTTCAAAAAGTCCTCTGAATATTGAAAAGTCTAAACCGATATTTGTCTTAGCCACTGTTTCCCAATGTACATTTGGGTTGCCGATCGTCCTCTCTCTGTAATTTACATACGGGCTGGCGGCATTGTTATCACCCATGCGGGTTTGTCCTCCATAGCCCCACTGCGTCACATACAGAAAATTATCACCTACATTATCATTTCCTACCAAACCATAAGAACCACGGAGTTTAAGAGACGATACCCATGGAAGTTTGTTCATGAATTTTTCATTCGTTATTGTCCATCCAATTGCTGCCGAAGGAAAAAAGTCGAACCTGTAATCGGGGCCAAACTTTTGTGAGCCATTGTATGCTCCGTTAAATTCAGCAAAATACCTGCTGGCAAAATTGTAAGTAACCCTGCCGACCCAATCCTCACGATAATTTGCGAAATTGCTACCTGTAGCATTTTCGTTACGCATGAATAAGCCCATTGCTGTAATATTGTGCCTGCCTATTTTAGCGGAATGGTTTAGTTGCAGTTGATACACCTTCTGTCTCCTTGTTCCCCCATTGTTAAATACATCAGATGCTCCTGCCCACTGCGGTAGTACAAAGTCAAACTGGTTTGCTCCTGCCGTATTTCCATATAAAACTTCCCCGGTAACTGGGTTGATCCATTTAGTAACCGCATTTGGAGCTGCAGGGTCAGTTATTCCCCCGTTTGCAACAAAAGTATTATCAAGCGAATAAGAGCCTCTGAAGCTAAGGTTTTTGATCAAAAAGCTTAGGTCCTGGTTAAGCACAAAATCGGTTGACATTTGGGTGGTCTTGGTATTCAAAACACCATTGTTTCCAAGTATCAGGGCAGGGTTATTGGTTGAAACCGGGTCGAGCGGATAATAACCGTAAGAACCGTCGCTGTATTTAGGATAAAAAAGATCAGGTGCATTCCCATATATGCCCTGGTACCACGAATACTCAAAACCGCTACGTGAATTCTGTTTGTTTCCGTGTAGCCCGGCCAGGTTTACTGAAAGGTTCGTGGTCTTTGTTAATTTGAAATCGAGATTTGCACGAATGTTTAACCTGTCATAAAAAAATCCCGTCTTATAACCTTTACCATTGTCCGGTATTTTCATAATGTCGCCTTCGTGAAGCACATCAACTGAAGTAAAATATTTTACAAACCCGGATCCGCCTGAAATATTGACGTTAGCATTTTGAGCCCAGGCCAGTTTTTTTAGCGACTCCTCTTGCCAGTCAATATTGGGATACCGTTGTGCCTCCTGCTCATTTGCGGGAAAACGATATTTATTAATTATTGCCTGGGGGGTGTAGTCCGCCCATGATGCGGGACTGATTGCTAATTCCCGCTCGATCGCCATATTGCGAATTTGTAACGCATCGTAAGCATCATATTTCTGCGGAAGACGGGAAGGCATCTTCATTGTAGAGTTATAGGTGAAATTTATGTTCGCCTTACCTTCAACACCTCTTTTAGTAGTAATAAGAATAACACCATTGGCGCCCTTTACACCAAACACCGCAGTGGCCGATGCATCTTTTAAAATAGAAACACTTTCAACAGAGCCAATATCAACACCATTCATCGGACGTTCGATTCCATCTACTAACACCAAAGGACTTGAACTATTCCACGTACCCTGCCCCCTGATATAAATGGTGGGATCCTCGCCACCTGGTACACCTGTTCCCTGTACGGTTATAACGCCAGGCACATTGCCGGTGAGTGCAGCACCAATATTTGACACACCTCCCGCCCGTTGCAGCACCTTGCCGGTAGTTTGACTGATGGCTGCCACCACACTCTCTTTCTTCTGCCTTCCGTAACCCACCACAACAACGTCTTCCAAGGTAGATCGGGCAACGCCCAACCTTACTTCTATAATACTTTGTTCAGCTACAGTAATTTCCATTTCTTCCATTCCAACATAACTTATCACAAGCGTTCTACTTTTTGTGGGAACAGTTATTTTGAAATTGCCTGACGCATCTGAAGTGGTTGCAATAGCTGTGCCTTTTACCTTTACGGTAGCACCGGAAAGAACAACACCAGATGAATCTTTAATTGAGCCTGAAACCGTTCGGGAATTTTCTTGTGCCGTCACCGGTACTCCCGTCAATAAAATGCAGAAAAGAGCAATTATTAGCTTTTGCAGCGAGTTTTTGGCCACGCATTTCATACTTGATTTTTTTAATTTATAGAAAGCTTTGATTTCATTAATAATCAAACATTCTTTGCTGAATGCTCAATGGTTTTTTATTTAGGAAGTAGTTGCAATCGATGTTATTTTTCTCTCTCTTGTTTTAAATTCGTTATAACCAAAAACATAAAAAGACGAACATTGCGATAGATCCATTTGATCCAGGCTTATTATCTTCTTGTGTTGCCGTTTTCTTTTCACCCCTTCCCGGTTCAACTTTTTCGTTCTCTGTGTCAGATTGATCCGGAGCGATGGATATATGGTTGATCAATCGTTTAAGGTGTTTTTTGTAAGCCTGTTCTTTTCTTTGATCTGAACCCTCTTCTTGCTCGTTATCTAACTTTTCTATCATCATCATGCGATTTAAAAAATCAGAATTGTAATTCAGAAGATGTATTGAGTCTCATTTTTTTACCTGTTTTGCTTTGTTTCTTTGGCCGAACTATTATCAAAGTCGTTGATTTCAAAACAGTAGGAGCCCCCTGTTAGAATAGACAACAGAGATTTGAAAATGTACCAAAGACGTTTTAAACATTATTAAAAGAACTTTTACTATTACAAAGAGCAAAAACTGATGAATGAACGGCACTACAACCACTTATACTAAACTCTGTTAGCCTTTGTGATGGACACCTGCCTCTAAGTAGTAACCGCTATTCCAAACCGGCGAGTAGCACCGTACGACAGTGCATCTCCAATTTTTTTATTAGCAATGGTCATTTGATTGCGTACTGTGAAAACAGAAATATTCAATTCAGTGGCTACTTCTTTGTATTTTAATCCTTGCTCTCTTACAAGCTGAAAAACCATTTTGCATTGTGGAGGAAGCCCATGTACGGCCTGCTCGATTCCTTTTATTGTTTCATTTGAAATAAACAGATCTTCCGGGGTATTGAATTCAATAACCGTTTCTAAGTCTATATCGTTTAAATAGTAAAGAGGGTCTCTTAATTTTTTTGCCAGGTAATTAAGCGAAAGATTTCGTGTAGTAGTATAGAGATAACCCTTGAGATTATCAATGCAATGCAGCTGGCCCCTTATCTGCCATAACTTAATAAATGAATCGGAAACAATCTCTTCTGCACCTTCACGGGACTTAACGAGGGAATATGAAAATCGATGAAGGCCATCAAACAGGAGCATATATAGTTCTTTATATGCCTTCATGTCCTCATGCACGGCAAACTGGCGTTGCAAATCTTTTATCTCTTCCATATGGCAATCAGTAGTGGTAATCCTGAATTACATACAATGGCACCACACAGAAATTCTATGTTAATTCCAAAGCAGTTAATTCATATTTGGTATATGGGTTAACTAAACAATCGTATGAATGCGGTCAAAATCTGGCTTTTACAATGAATTCAAATATTTTGTTTTGCTCCTTTGTTTTTGCGTTACCTACCATCATACATTTTCAAAAATTCTTCAAGCAATTCAACAGCGAATGTTCAAGCTTGTCATCATTGCATAAAAAATTTCTAATGAATCAAAGCTAATTTTTGAATATATCCTGAGCTGGCTCATTTGTTGAAACTTATAGAACAAATGTTCAATTGTGATTTTATGCAACCGATTAGATTGATTGATTATCAATTAGTTGCATTTTTGACTATTTTTAAGGATTGATGATTATTCTAAAAACTAGTTTTACATTAGCAGTTGTAATCACTTATTTGAATTGAATTTAATAGTGCTATTTCAGGATGCGTTTTGCATTCAGATTTGGAGAAGGTTTTGTTTCAGATTATAAGTGCAGGTATTCAAAATTCTACTACCAAGCAGCATTTTGACAGAACAGAAATCTTCTTTCAATTCAAGCAAAAGGATTACAAGGAACGAACGTCAAAGATGTCTTACGAAAGAAATGATCGTATATTAGAAAAACCGTGAGTTGCAGTAGCATTACTGCTTTTTTGTGTAACCATTAAATCAATTGCTTGCTGCTTCCAAATGTCAAAAAATAAGGCTCTCTTACTTTCCTGCATATGTTTGTTTACCTGGCTGTCAATTGCCACAGCACAAGAGGATATTAATTTTACCACCCTGACTACCAAAGATGGTCTGTCTTCAAATAATGTAAATGCGATAATAAAAGACAGGTATGGGTTTATGTGGTTTGCCACCGACGATGGTTTAAACAGGTTCGACGGAGCCAACATTAAAGTTTATAGAAACAAGCAAACTGATTCTACAAGCCTCCAAGCCAACGAAATTTTATCGCTTCATGAGGATAAGGAGGGTGATTTATGGGTTGGTACAAGCAGCGGCTCCCTTAGTTTATACAACCGAAAAAAAGATGCCTTCTTCAACTTTCCGTCTAAACCTGCTGAAAATGCCATTCGAAATAATGTAATACTGAGCCTCTGCACCGACTTCCAGGGGAATTTATGGATCGGTCATTATGATGGCATAAGTATTATGGATAAAAAAACTCAGCGCATCTCTGATTTTACTACCGGTAACCGGTCTCGTTTTAAACAACATTGTAATATTCTTTTTGAAGACAGCAAACACAGGATGTGGATTGGAACTTCTGCAGGCTTGTTCCAATATATAAGAGAAACAAACACCCTCACGCCATTTCTTTATTCCGCAAATGATCCGGCAAGTTTAAGCAACAATCATGTGCTTTCAATTACGGAAGACAAAGCCGGCAATATATGGATCGGCACAAACGATGGATTGAATATCCTGAACGGGAATGGAAAAGAATTTACGAGGTTTAAACATATCGAAGGAACCCGGCAAACAATCAACAGCAACGTCATTTATTCATTAGTTACTGACGAGTCAAGTAAACTGTGGATCGGTACATCAAAAGGCCTGAATATACTTGATACCAAAACAAAACATTTTACTGGCTACACTTTTGACCCCCGAAATAAAAATGGCCTTTCAAGCAACAGTATTCGTTGTGCTTATGTTGCCAAAGAAGGTATTTGTTGGATCGGTACTTTTCTGGGCGGGGTGAGCAAGTATGATAAGAATCTTACGCTTTTTAATTTAGTACAGAGCAACCCATTTGACAAACAAGGGTTGAATTCTCCTATCGTTACATCTTTTGCAGAAACAAAAGACGGAAAAGTTTTTGTGGGTACAGATGATGGTGGCCTTAGTTTGTTTGATCCTGAAACAAAATTATTTCAGCAAATCAATATCAAGTCAAGGCGTCCGGAGGGAAAACGGCTTTCGATCATAACGTTAACAATGGCGAGGAATGATCAATTATTGATTGGCACTTTTGGTGATGGATATTTTGTTTATGATCAATCTTCCGGTAGATATGAACAGCTGTTGCAGGGAACAAAAACTACCGATATTAATTCAAACCATATCTATTGCATTAAAGAAGATAGAAAAGGCAACCGATGGATAGGCACCAATGGGGATGGCATTATTGTTTTAAGTAGTGACAATAGAGTACTATTTAAACTAACACCCAACCCAACGTTATCAAATGACATCAGCCTACCCATCAATGGATACATACGTGATATTGTAGAAACTAAAAATGGCGACATCTGGATTGCCACCCACGGTGGAGGAATTGCGGTTTATAATCCTTCTTCAAGAAAATTTACAATCTACACAACTTATAACAGCAAATTACCCAACGATAAAGTTCTTACATTATTAGAAGACATGCATGGAAATGTATGGGCTGGTACGTTTGGCGGGGGCTTGGGATTATTTAACGGGAAGACTAATCAGTTTATTTCCTATTCAGAAAAAGACGGACTAAACAATAATAATATTTACAAAATAATTGAAGATAGTAATGGTCTTCTTTGGATCAGCACAAATAAAGGGCTGACCAGCTTTGATACACAAACAAAAAAAATCAACAATTACAGTTATCACAACGGCATTCAGCATAATACGTTTATTCTTGGATCAGGGTTGAGGTTAAGAAACGGGGATTTGTTTTTTGGAGGACTCGAAGGCTTCAACTATTTCAATCCTTCAAATCTGCAAAAGAATAAAACTGTACCACCTGTAATAATTACTGACCTTAAAATTTCTAACAGGTCGGTAGTTCCTTCTGAACACGGCCCCATAAAAGAAAATATTATTACTGCCAATGAAATAAATCTTGATCACAAACAAAACTTTGCTTTAAGTTTTGTGGGTTTAAATTATACAGCTCCTGAACAAAATCAATATGAATACAAGCTGGAGGGGTTTGATAAGGACTGGATCAATATCGGCAATGCATCAACAGTATCGTATACAAATATATCTCCCGGACAATACATTTTCCGGGTAAGGGCAAGTAACAATAATGGCGTATGGAATAAAGAAGGAACATCTATTAAGATAAATGTACATCCCCCATTTTGGCGAACAATTTATGCGTACATATTATATACGCTGATCGTTGTGGGAGGGCTTATCTATTTCCGGCACAGAGGTATTGAAAAAATCAGACGTAAGTATATACTTGAGCAGGAAAGCTTCCATGCAGAGCAGGAACGCAAAGAAGCGGAACGAATTCATGAACTGGATCAATTAAAGTTAAAGTTCCTGACAAACCTCAGCCATGAATTCCGTACGCCAATCTCTCTGATACTTGGTCCTGTAGATAATCTTATTGCGCAGGAAAAGAATAATGCTTTCCAGGTACAGTTGAATATGATCAAACGCAATGGCAAACGATTGTTGAACCTGGTAAACCAACTGCTCGACTTCCGTAAGATGGAAGAACAGGAATTGAAATTGCAGACAAAAGAAGGCGATCTGATTTTCTTTTTAAAAGAAGTATTTGACTCTTTCCTTGATCTGTCTGAAAGAAAGAAAATCAATTTCTCTTTCTCAACGAATGTTGAAAAGTTTTATACGGTTTTTGATCATGATAAAACAGAACGTATATTATTCAATCTCCTATCAAATGCATTCAAATTTACACTTGAAGGAGGAACTATCAAGCTTGAAATAGAAAAGCATGAAAGCAACCACAACAATTCCGACGCACTTATTTCAATGAAGGTTCACGACACCGGAATTGGAATACCATACGATAAACAAGAAGTAATTTTCGAACGCTTTTTTCAGAATACTACAGCCGCTTCTATTCTTAACCAAGGCTCAGGGATCGGGCTATCTATCACTAAAGAATTTGTAAGAATGCATGGCGGCACAATAGCTGTAGAAAGCGTGCCCGAGAAAGGAAGTACATTCATCATTCGGATTCCATATACAGAGTTAATAGTACCTGACCAAGTCGAAGAACAGCAAGAACAGGCTTCATCTGTTGAACCCGCATCAGATACTCCAGAACCAGATGAAGAGAGAGTTGAAGAAGCATTAGCGTATGACGGATCAATTATACCATCTATACTGCTTGTAGAAGATAACGATGATTTCCGATTTTATCTTAAAGAAAACCTGCGCTTAAAATACAAAGTTATTGAAGCTACAAACGGGTTAGAAGGCTGGCAGAAAGCATTATCCATACATCCAAGTCTTATTGTTAGCGACATCAGCATGCCACACATGGATGGCATTCAATTGTGTAATAAAATTAAAGCAGACAAAAGAACCAGCCATATACCTGTAATACTTTTGACGGCCTTAACGGAAGAAAAAAATCAAATCAAAGGTTTGAAAACAGGGGCAAGCGACTATATCACAAAGCCATTTAATTTTGAAGTGTTGAATGCCAAGATCAAAAACCTGTTGGCTTTAAATGATTCATTAAAGAATACTTATACAAAAAGAATTGAAGTGCTTACGCCAAAAGTTGAAGTAGAATCATCAACTGATAAGCTAATTCAAAAAATCGTTTTCTATATTGAAGATAACCTCACCGACACCCAACTATCTGTTGAAACACTAAGTCGACATGTTGGCATGAGCAGAAGTACTCTCTATAGCAAATTGCTCGAGCTAACGGGACAAACGCCGGTTGAATTTATACGTTCTGTTAAACTTGACAAAGCAGCACAGTTGCTGGAGAAAACTGAGTTGACTATTGCGGAAGTAGCATACTCTGTTGGATTCTCAACGCCTACCTATTTTGCAAAATCATTCAAAGCAAAATTCAACATGCTGCCGTCGGAGTATATGACTAAGATGAGAAAAAAAGGCAAACCGGAATGAGAAACAAATGCTCAAAGAGGGCAATGAAAAAAGATTGTGTGATTTATAAGTTTGCAACCCGACCAAGTTCCAAGCATAAAATATCACATCAGCATGCTGAGGACAATGCATTTAAAAAATAAGGGCACTTCGAATCGAATCGCCCTTTTCAATAATCAGATCTATCAATTCACATCAAACAATGTACTCCCGTTTCTCATTTTCACTTCTACCTTTCCCGCTGTTACATTCACATTCGTTACAGGCACCAACTCATCATCCGTCCATTTGTCACCACTCTTTTTCCACAACATCAGTGTTATAAAAACAGAACCTTTCTTTGGATTCAATTGCTGCGATGCATTAATTACCATGCTTTCTTTACTCTGCGGATGCACATTGGTTGTTGCTATTGCTTTTGCAGACTTCCATTCTTGCACTGGTACTAATGCCAACTGGTACTCACCATTGTCGATAATGGTTGCAGTATAGTTTTTTACTTTTCGTAAAGTAGTTTTAATGGGCGTGTTCAACTTTGGCAAAGCATAATGCCCCAAACGAATTTCTGTTATTGTATCGCTCGTTACTTTATCAACACGGAGAATACCGTTGGGTAAAGGCATGTCAGCAAGTTGAAATTTGATATTGTTGTTTGTTTCAAGAACGACATCACGATAATAGATTCCATTCTCAAACTTTTTAAAATCATACAAGCGCAGCGGCTCCCATTCATTCTTTTTATTGAGTACGATATAGTTCATGGCTACAACACCTGCCACACTATCAGCCTGCCAGGGAAAAGCACTGTTATACGAAAGACGATTATAATTTTCACTTGCACGGAAAGGTTCGTTTGCACCAATAGCTTTTACTTTACACCATGCTCTTATTTCCGATGCGCCGATGTTTGGATAATCGGTGATGAGGATATGCGAACTGTCTTGGTATTTGTTATACACGTTTCCTTTCTTTAATTCTTTTTCCCATGCACCTTCGTTTTCAGTTGCTGTCCAGAATGGATTGTCTTCAGGAATCATCAACGCTACAAATGCTTTACCCATCCAGTAAGCCGAACCTCTGCAACTGTATGGTTGTACAGCCGGTTCAAATGCTCCGTAAAAACCAAGCGTCGGCACATTGTCCTGCATAAATTCCGGATGCTGTAAGAACTGTAACATAACAGAAGAAGATATTCTGCGCATCCAACCATAATTGATCGTAGGATCATTTTCATAACCCATTAACGGAAATGGTGCTATGGAACCGATACGGTAACTCATACTCCTGCCCCACATCAGCATCTTTCCATCACGACTAAAGAGATAAGGATAGTTGTTCTTTACATCATTAAAATTATTCATGAACTTCTTAGCATACTCGGGATAATATTTCTTTCCAAAGTATTCACTCCATACCGGGCCATACATCTGAAAAGCCCACATACTGTAGTAATCGTATGCAGGCGCATCGTTATACCATCCACTACCATGATAATGCGCTAATGATTTATCAAGATATTCGATCAACAATTTTTCATTGATCTCATAACCTCTACTCTTGAAAAAACTCAATACGAAAATGTTGAAGAACTTCCAGTTCGATGCAACAGTTTTTCCATCACCATAACTCAACATGGTTGCAGCCAATGCATCTTTCTGTTTTTTTGTCAACGGATCGAACAATACTTCCGGCGCATAAAACATCGATACAGATAATGCACCAAACTCAACCAATATCTGGCTTGGCCCCCCGCCCTTTGCCTGCGGTTTAATATAAGATGGATGTTTCGGATCAAGCAAATTCAATATCTGGTGACGATAATAATCAGCCACTTTAATATTGCTGATAACGAGATTCGAATCTTCTTTCAGCAACGGAGCAGCAATGAATAAAGTGCGCACCAAACCTTCCAGTTTTTCAGTTGGCACCTGTGCTTCACTTCTTGGGTAACTTTTGCCCGGCTGTTTGGGAAATTTCATCGGATCGTCCAGCGAATGGATATAACTGAACGCACCTTCCAGCAAATACATTGCTGCATCTTTCCAATGCTTTCTCGTCATACCAGTAAGCGGACTCTTCTTAAAATCAGGCTTATCTAACTTAAAAACTGTTTTGCCATTTACCTGTGTTGAGTAAGCCGGATTATGTACTTTATTCTGCGCAATTGTATTAAAGCTTATAGCTAAAAGCAGAAAAAGTATGAAGCTATTTTTCATTCAATTGTTTACTTCGCTTTTATTCTTAAAACAGTAAAAGAGTATTTTGGCAAAACCAGTTTATTGTTGAGCACAACATCAGTTGTGGTTACAGGTTTTACATTCTTCTCATCAGGATTTCCCTGTAAGACTATTTTCGCTATGCTGTAATTACTAAAGTTCAGATCTTTAAAATCAACAGTTGCTTCAACCGGTAAAAGATTAACGAGTTTAATAATCAAATCACCTGTTTTTGCATCTCTTACAACCGACTTTGCAATACGCTTTTGTATATCAGCATTCGTGTTATCAAGGGTAAAGCTGCTTTCGATGTATTCATCACCGGCGTTGTTGCCAAACATTTTCTGCACTTCATAACCCGGCGTGAGTTTCACATCGCTGTTATTAAAGTAAATCATATCAGGATTCCATTGTGTATTACCCTCTCTTGCCAGCAATGGTGCGTAAGAGGTCATTTCAACTACATCACCGTTTCGTTCAACACTGCACAAATACAATGCTTCTGCCAATGCAGTTTCTATGTTGTTAGGTCGCCCTTTCACATGCGCCGCATATTCACCGAGATACACTTTCGGCTTTTTGCGATCATACTTATCATAGTAATCCTGGTTATTGATCAACCATGCAGGTGGCACATAATAATGTTCATCAACCATCGGCACACCCATTTCGGAAGCGAAGTCCCAACCGAAACTATAATCGCTTCCTTCGTAAAAAGGACCTACTGTTCCTATTACTATGATTGCAGGATATTTTGCTTTAATGGCTTTATAGATCATCGCAAAGCGTTCTTTAAACACTTCCGATATCAGGTCTTCGTTACCGATACCAATGTATTTTAAATTGAAAGGCGTCGGATGTCCTGCTGCTGCACGAAGTTTGCCCCATGTTGTATTTTTATCAGCATTGGCCCATTCTATCAAATCGAGAATGTCCTGAATATACTCATCCATTTCATTGAGTGGAATACCACCTTGCTGACCTGCAATGCCTGTCTGATGATGATGACTTGAATTCTGACAGGGAACACCTGCAGCAAGTA
The DNA here is from genome assembly GCF_037892425.1 of Lacibacter sp. H375. NCBI lineage: Bacteria > Pseudomonadati > Bacteroidota > Chitinophagia > Chitinophagales > Chitinophagaceae > Lacibacter > Lacibacter aquaticus. The sequence goes on along the minus strand of NZ_JBBKTT010000001.1, from coordinate 3,026,744 downwards.
CAGGCAATGGTTCTGCGCCGATGTCTTCACAAAACTGAAAGTACTCGTAATAACCAAGTCCCATTGTTTGATGATAGCCCCATAAATTAAAATCGGGTTTACGCTCTTCCAATTTCCCAATTGAATTTTTCCATTGATAAATATTATCAAGACCATTACCATGCGCCAAACAACCGCCGGGGAAACGCATAAAGCGTGGTTTGAGATCGGCAATGGCTTGTGCAAGATCAGCTCTTAAACCATTCTTCCTGTTCTTAAATGTCTTTTGTGGAAAGAGAGAGATAAGATCAATTGCTGTCTCCTGCTTTTTTGCGGTGATCGAAAGCTTTGCATGTTTTACAGAAGTCTTTGCAGTGAATACGCTTTGATATTGTTTCCAGTTTGATGCATTGACTGCAATTGTAATTTCGTTTGAAACTTTAGCGCCATTACTGTCAGTCAACACAATGGCTAAACTGCCTTTGTTTGCCGAACGTGCAAAAAAGGAAAGATCATACTTCTCTCCTGCTGTAACAGCAATACCATCAAATCCATTATTACTTATTTCATCACCGCTTTGCAATACTGCATAGTGAAGATTGTTTTTAGTAATGGGTTGTATACTTTCAATAACAAGCTTTCCATTTTTGCTTTTCCAGTTGGTTGTGCTGTTCCATTCTCGTCTATCTTTTGAAGTATATTCAAAATCCCTGTTCTGGATCAGCTCTCCATACAAACCGCCATCAGCAGCATAATTCAGATCTTCAAAAAAAACACCAATCAGTTTATCGCTGATCTTTTTTTTGTTCTCCATATTGATGGATAATGAAACATTAAACGGTTTTAGTGACGCATTCTTCTCTGCAAAACTTTGCGCAGTTACACTGTATAGCATATTTCGATATGCTTCAAGGTCGGCATGGTTGATCAACGCCTGTACAAAACTCCACGGTTGTTTATAAATGACTGCAGCATTGCTCAATGCTTTATTAATTGCAGGAAATTTTATTTTTACTTCATCATACAGGAAATAATCCTGGGGTTTCCACAAAACAAGATCGCTGGTAGTTGCAACGCCTACCACTTTGTGTTCAGCTTCTGTAAAAAAATAACAGGCCCATTCTGTGCTGCTGTTCTTTACCAAAACAGGATCGTACATTTTTTTACTTGACCCCCATCTGCCGTAATCACTTCTTAAAAAAGAAAACTCATTGCCGATGCTTATCCACGTTTTGCCATCAAAGCTATAAGCAATGTGAAGTCCGTTTTTATTATCGTTCTTGCCCGTAGTATAACCTTTTACCAAAACTGAATCGGGCTCGTGTGCAAAAGCGCAGCAGTACCCCACCATTAAAAACAGAGCCAGTAATAACTTTTTTTTCATCTATCGGTTTTTAAATGATTTTATTTCAATAACCGCACATAATAAATACCACCCGCAGTTGACTTTTCTTTCGCCACAAACTTTACGGTGATTATTTTTTCTTTTGCTACTTCTGCAGGCAATGCATAATTCACATCAAAAAACTGATCGCCTTTTGCACCATTCAACTCCACTGTTTGCAACAACACATCATTCACATAAATATCAAACAAACGGTTACGATCCTGCCCGAAATAAGTAATACGCAATGTGCGTGCAGCAGCATCGGCATTTTTCAACTCATAGCTGAACCATTTCTTTGCTGTACGCCAGTGTCGATCTTTATTCACACCTGCTTCTGTCTGTTCTCCTTTGAAAGCATGATCTGATTCCGGTTGCTGTTCACCCGGCGCAACCTGGTCGACAGTTATTTTTTCTAACGCCAGCCTTACTTCTTCTTTCTTTCTTATCTCTTCTTTAATTGTTTCCAGTTGTGCGGGTGTTGCATAGCGCCAGTACAACATGTAACGACTGTCATGAATTGTATAAAAAGGAACCAGTTGCAGATTCTTATACTTTGCCGGATATACGAGGGAAGATGCAGTATAGGTAAACATTTTACCTTTTACTGGTTGCAACGAAGTAATGTTTTTCTTATCAGCCGTTACAATCATAGGTGCATCTTCGATCGGATACAGCGCACCATTAGCAATATGGCCCATACGGCTGTCATCAGCTTTTAATCCAGTTGTATTGGTAGAATCTGTTGCAGCAGCCAATACAATAGGGCCACGAACAAAACTAACCCACGATGAACTGTCGGGCAAAAACTCTGCTTTTATTTCCATCGGCAATTGAATCGACAACACATCACCTGTTTTCCAAATCCGTGTTATTGAAGCATACGAATTTTCATTGCGCTTCACCTGCACTGCCTTCTTATTTACAAATGCTTTTAACTCACCGTCCTTCACCCATGATGGATAACGGAATAGAATCGCAAACTGATGTGGCCTTTTAATAGTGATCGTTAAGTTCGTTGTTTCACTATTGGGAAAAGTGGTCTGCTGTTCAACCTGCAAACCTTTTTCTTTCCAGTTGAGTTTTGAAGGAATAAAGAAGTTGACGTACAGATCATTCGCATTATGTGCATAGATCAACTCGCCATACTTACCATGATTTTCCATACCTGTACCTACGCAACACCACATACCCTTTTGTGGTTGCGAATACACACGGTAATGCCGTGGACGGATGGGTGTGAAATAAACAAAGCCGCCATCAGGATGTTGTGATGAAAGAATATGATTGTACATGGTTCGTTCATAATAATCCATGTATGAAGCAGAAGGATGCGCCAGAAACAACTGCTTCGACAATTTAAGCATGTTGTAACTGTTGCAGGTTTCAGGACCTTCTTTGGTATCGATCATCGAAGAAAAATCGTTGGCAGGATGAAAATGTTCACGCACACTGTTGCCGCCGATCGAAATTGTTCTGTGGTTTACAACTGTATTCCAGAAGAAGTTGGCTGCATTTGCCCAGCTGCTATCCCCTCCTATTTCTGCAATGCGCACAAAGCCGATCACTTTGGGTATCTGTGTATTTGCATGCAAACCATTGAGTGCATCTTTTTGTTGCAGCAATGGATTCAGTATAAACTGATGCGATAAGCGTTTTGCAAGTTCTAAATATTTTTTCTCACCTGTTATCGCTGCCACATCTGCAAAGGCTTCATTCATGCCACCATGTTCGCTACGGAGTATCGTTTGCAGTTGCTCATCACTCAGCTTTGATGTAATCGTATAAAACCAATCAGATAATTTTATAAGAATTGTTTTTGCTTTTTGATTGCCTGCAATTGTATATGCATCTATTAGTCCTGCATACAGTTTGTGAATATTATACAGCGGCACCCATTTATCATTGAGTGAAAATCCACCCGCATTGATCTTTCCGGCAGCAACATCCTGCCACATTTTTTTACCGCCGGGTATACCGCCAACATAGCCATCTGCATCTTTCTGCTGACATTTCTCCAGCAGATCGATCATGTAGGTAAGTCGTCTCAATACTTCTGTATCACCTGTTGCAGCGTACATGTTTGCCAATGCAGAAATATAATGCCCGCCGATATGTCCATCTAATCCGGAATTTTCCCAATTGGGATAACTGATCGCTTTCGTTTCAATTCCAGCTTCTTTTAAGAAAGGTGCAAGTAATCGATCAACATCGAGCGACAGTATATATTTCTTATCCGTTTCCTGCGCTTGTTTAAAGGGACTGTTTAACAAGCGTACATCTGAAAGTGGAAATATTTTTAGTTTACTTTTCTGTGCAAAGCAATTAACACTTAGCAAGAATAAAACAATAGTGCTGAGAAAAACTTTCTGCATAAAACAATCGCATTTATTTACCTGAAGTTACAGATAGTGGTTTAATTCCTTTATGTGTTGGTGTTACCAGCTTAATGCTTCCATCAACATTGAACTCCATTTTATCAATACATACTTCACGGTTGAAGCCGGCAGCACCACCCATCGTAATTCCTTTTGGATAATTGAAACGATGATAAACGATATACCATTCATCTTTACCGGGAAGTTGTAAAACTGAATTATGTCCTGTGCCGTAAATACCTGTTGAAGGATCTTTTGCTATTACTAAATTTTCTGTTGGAATAGTAATTGGGCCCAGTGGTGATGTTGAAGTTCCGTAACGCACCCGATAGTTTTCACTTCTTGTATCATCCTCACTCCACAAGAAATAATAAATACCATTGCGAAAGAAAACGGTTGTTCCTTCTCGGAATGTTCTGTCAACCTTGATCGTCTTCAACGTTTCCTCTTTCAACGAGATCATATCATCATTCAACTCTGCAACTGCCATGTAGCCATTGCCCCAATACAAATAACTTTTTCCTGTTTGCGGATCAGTAAACACTTCGGGATCAATTTCCTGACCGCCTCTAACGCCTTCAGGTTTTTTATCAATCAATGCCTTACCCATATCTGTAAAGGGACCAGCAGGATCATCCGCAACCGCAACACCAATTTTTTGCGCTGCCGTGAAATAGTAAAAGTATTTGTACTGACCATTTACTTTCTTTTCAATAATGCAAGGCGCCCATGCATTGCGTTTGGCCCAGCTTACGTCTTTATTGAGATCAAGTATAATGCCTTCATCTTTCCAGCTTACCAGATCAGTTGATGAAAAAGCTTTGAAATAAGTTCCAGACCAACCATCAAACCCATCACTGGTTGGATAGATATAATACTTTTTTGTTTTTTCTGAATACAGCACATCCGGATCAGCATAAAAACCTTCCAATACAGGGTTATGATTTTCCTGTGCAATTACTTTCCATGTTTGTGGCTGCTGTCCTTTAATGTTCAGTACATATTTCACAGCAGCATTTGTAAAATCCTGTGGCGTTGAAGGCGATACTGTTGTTGCAGGCAATAAACGGAAAGCAGGATTGAATGCTTTGAGATTTGTGCCGGGTTTCACCGAGAGATAAACAGTTTTATTAACGGTATCAACTCTTGTGTTGATCTTTTTAATTTGTTTTGATGTAGCGTTACCCAGCACATCTTCAGCTGCTCCCCATTTCTTCATCAAACGTTCTGCTTCTGCTGCAGTAATGGGCATTACTGTTCCATGACGTGGATGAAAGTTCATATTCACTTCCTCATCAATCACTGTAAATGTTTTCAGGTCTTTTGTTTTTGTGAATTGATACCTGCCCTTGGTATACACATCATACATCAAAATGTATCCTTCCCCATTGTTCAGTTTAAACACACCCGCACCTTCAACCGGATCTTTTGTTTGCTGCACATATTTATCCTGCAACACATATCCTTCGGTTAATTTATCTGACACTGCAATTTTAATACCCGCCCCCTCACCTTCTGTTTTAAAGAAGAGATGATACTTGCCATCTTTAAAAACAATATCACCATCAATGCATGATCCGTTTGTTGGGCTATAGAATAATTGTTTAGGCTCTGTTTCCAGATCGGTGAACGCAGCATTGGCATATGCATAGTAAATGATGTCGGCACCTTTGCCATGCTTCATCGACCAATAGATCATATACTTCTTCGCCTTAGTATCATAAATGGTTTGCGGCGCCCATACACGTAACAAGCTATCATTACCTGCAAAACGTTTCTGCATATTGATGATGCTGGACGACCAGTTAATAAGATCCGTTGATTTGAGCAATACCATTGCCCTGTTTGAATTCCAGCCATTGGCAGAAACCATATCGGTTACCACCATGTAAAATGTTTTACCATCAGCACCACGCAGAATATGCGGATCACGCACACCACCTGTTTCACTGATTGCAGACGATTGAATAACAGGTTTATTACCGTTCAATGCACGAAAATTATATCCATCGGTACTAATGGCAAATTTTATCTGTTCATCAGCTTTTGCGTTACCTGTAAAATAAGTGAACAGGTACGCTTTATATTGTGCAGATGCAATGCCTGAAAACAAAACCACGGCACAAAGCATCGCTAACATTCTCTTACTGTACTTCACATTCATACTTGATTATTTCTTCTGGTATACCCTAACGTAATCTATTTCAAATTTCTGAGGAAAGGTTGTTCCTGTAATATCACCGCCATTCATACCGCCCATTGCAAGATTGAGCAACATGTAATGTTTTTGTTTGAAGGGATTAAAATTACTCCCATCCTTATTCACCAACTTATCCAAACTTACTTCATTCAACAACTGATCATCACAATACAACGCAATAAACTCTTCTGTCCAATCCATCCGCCAAATATGAAATTTACTCGCCCATGCTTCTCCACCCAATGAATCAGTTTTAAATGTATTGCTGAACCATTGCGCTTTACGATCACTTCCTAAGCAGGCAATATTTGCCAACAACATCCCCCGGTAATATTCCATAATATCGATCTCGCCATTGCCCGGCCAACCTTTATCAACACCCAATGTCCACCATGCAGGCCACATACCATTACTGATGTCAATCTTTGCACGCAATTCAAAACGGCCATACAACCAGCTTTGCTTACCTCTTGTGAGCAAACAAGATGATGTGTATTGAATTGTTGACCGGTTTGTTCGCCAGCTTTTACTGTTTTCTTTATAAGCAGGATTTGGTTTTTCTTCTTTCCTTGCTTCGATCAACAACAAACCATTACCAACACTTACATTCTCCGGTTGGTACCATTGTAACTCTTCATTGCGCACAAAACCATATTCGTAATTCCAGTTTGCTGAATCAGGTCTTCCTTTGTTGTTAAACTCATCAGCCCACACTAAAGTATAACCATCTTGCGTAACAGTTGTTTGTATCGTTTTGACTGCTTTGTGCCTGTTGCAGGCAAAAGCAAGCAGAATGAAACCTAAATAAATGCTGTAACGGATGATCATGATTGAAGCCGATTTATAAATAGCCCTTAACACTGTGTCTTTTATGCATCCCTGTTACACAAATAAAACAGATCATACATAAAAGACACAAATATTAGAAGTATGTACTAAAACTAATTCAACAAACGGATAATATAACTGTAGTTGTATTTTTTATCGAGTAAACGATACTCATCGTGTGGTAATGCACCCCAGCTGTCATCGCCCCCAACACCACGTTGTTTTAAGTCTATTTGCAGATAAACATTATTATCCGGACGAATATCTGTTGGATGTTGTTGTTTTTTAGTCATACCCGGATCCATACTTTCAGTTGTATAGGGTAATGCACTAAAGCAAATAGGTTGCAAACCTTCTACCTGTAATCCTCTGCCGGCTTTTGTTGTAAGTGTTAACCATCTTACATCTGTTTTATAACCATTTTCCTGTGGACGGATATAATTTGCAGTAAACTGATTTTTCACATCGCTGCTGTAATTACCAACGAAAGAAGAAGTATTACGATCACTATAATTTTCCCAAGGTCCACGACCATAGAACTTCAACTGATCAAACATTGGAGGCAATTGCATACGCATACCAAAACGAGGAAGTTCAGGTAAGTCTCTGCCGGTCATATCAATACTGGCTGTTATTTTAATACTTCCATCATTTTGAATAAAATATTCGAGTATATACGGAACTGCAATGCCGGTTAACTCATATTCAACTTTTACAGCAATACCATCTTTGGTTTGTTCGCCGGCAACTACTGATTTTACTTTCTTTGTTTGATGTGCCGAACGCCAGATACCAAGATTAGCCGGCATACCACTGCCAAAGTCATTATCGGTTGGTGCACGCCAGAAATAAGGCTCGGGCATACGGTTCAATTGCATACCATCTTTAATGCGATAGTTTCTTACAACACCTGTTTTTAAATCTATTTCACCTGAAACATCTCCAGATGTAAAAGATATTCTAGCCTCTTCTTTTTTAATCTGTAAACTGCCTGATGCTGCTTGCTTGTTTGTAAAATAATCGCCACTGAGTTTAAACTGTTCACGTGCAATTTCATGCCCTTCCGGCAACAGTACTGTTTCACTGGTTTTAGAAATTGTTGCAAAAACATTGATATAATATTCTGCAACATCATTCATTTTACCTTGTGGCACTTGCAATTTCACATCTACTTTTGAATGTGGCGCTGCAGTTGCATTAAACTCACCTTTATGAATTTCCTCACCATTTTTTAGTAAGACCCAGTTGAAATTGTATTGATTTAGATTCGTAAAATTGAAACCGTTATAAATTGTCACTACGCCGGTTTTAATATCTGTTGTCGTAAACAAAATATCCTGATAAACTTTTTTCACTTCATACAAACCGGGATGTGGCGTTCTGTTTGCAGCTATTAAACCATTTGAACAGAAGTTCTCATCATTATGCAAATTATAACTGCCCATATCGCCTCCATAAGCCCAATAGGTATTACCATTTTTGTCTTGTTGTTTGTATCCCTGGTCTACCCAATCCCAAATAAAACCGCCTTGCATATGTGCACTGCTACGTATGATATAGAAGTACTCCTGAAAGTTTCCGTTACTGTTGCCCATTGCATGCGAATATTCGCACATAATGTAGGGGCGGGTTTTGCTTTTGTTTTCAGCATAACGCTTCATGTCGTTAACCCGAGGATACATCGGACAAACAATATCTGTATTCCAGTCTTCACCAGCCTGCTCAAATTGCACGGGGCGTGAGTTATCTCTTTCTTTCATCCATTTATAACCATCATGAAAAACAGGACCATTACCACATTCATTCCCTAAACTCCAAATTATAACCGAAGCATGGTTTTTATCACGTTCTACCATCCGTTTCATTCTGTCGAGATGCGCAGGTGCCCACTCGGGCAAATAAGCAGGATGCTTCGATTTATCGAAACCACCTTGCCATTCTGCACCCATACCATGTGTTTCAATATTTGCTTCATCAACCAAATACAATCCATACTCATCACATAATTTATACATCAACGGATCGTTTGGATAATGAGATAAACGAACAGCATTTACGTTGAATTTTTTCATCAGTTCAATATCTTTCAAAATCAACTCTTTTGAAGGCACATGTCCGTTTACATCATCATGTTCATGTCTGTTTACACCATGCACTTCAATTGCCACACCATTAACAAGCAATTGTGCATTTTTAATTTCTACTTTACGAAAGCCAACTCTTGCACCGGTATACGTTGTTTCTGTACCGTTTGTATGTGTTATTACACAGTTGTAAAGATTCGGTGCTTCTCCACTCCATTTCAATACATTCTTAATTGTTCCTGTAAATGAAACTTTCTGCACATCTGTTGCACCAGAAATATATGTTTTCTTTTGTGTAAAAACTTTCTTTCCCCGTTTATCAAACAGCTCTACTGTAAGCGTTCCGTTGGTTTGATTATTTCTTGCAAAACGGCGCACATCAACATCTGCACTAAATAATCCATTTTTGTATTGAGCGTCTAAATCTGCTTTCAGAAAAAAATCCCATACAGTTGTTTTGGGCATAGCAAATAAAAACACAACACGCTCAATACCGCTTAAACGCCAAAAATCCTGATCTTCCAGATAGCTGCCATCGTGCCAGCGAAACACTTGCACGGCCAGCAGGTTTTTTCCTTTCTGTAAATATTTTGTGATGTTAAATTCAGCAGCTGTTTTCGACGCTTTGGTCATACCAACTTTCTGACCATTCACATAAATAAACGCACAACCGCTGATGGAACCGAAATGAAGGATCACTTCTTTATCGTTCCAGCTATCTGCAACTGTAAATTCTTTTCTATAAGTTCCAACCGGGTTATTCTCTCCGATGTAAGGAGGATTTTTCGGATGCGGATAAACAATGTTTGTGTAGATAGGAATACCAAAGCCCTGCAACTCCCAGTTAGAAGGAACAGCAATTTCTTTCCATGCTGAAGTATTGAGATCAGCACGATAAAAATCTTTAATACGGTCTGCATGTTTATCTACATAGGTGAATTTCCATTTGCCGTTTAACGACTGATGAAACCCTGACTTACTATAATCATCTGCAACAACATCATTTTGCGAATCAAATAACATAAACGAAGCATGAGATGCTTCTTTGTTAATGTCGATCAACTGTTGATTTTCCCAATCGTTCTTCTCAAGTGTTTGCGCAAAAACATTTGCCAGCGAAATGCAAAAACAAAAAAACACATTAAATACTATCTGGCTCATTCCAATTTTCATCTTTAAAAATTATCGGTATTTCAAAAAAGTTTTGTTGCTCTATGGATTTTATCAACCGTGTATATCGTAAGAATAGGATTAAACAAGAGCGTCTGTAATAGGGAAAAAGCCAGGGAACGGTATGTTCCCCGGCCATGACCCTCAAAAACTACTGCTAATTGTATCCTGTATTTTGCTCCAGAATAGCATCTTTATTCAAATTGATCTCTGTTTGTGGTATCGGCATCAGCAAATGTTTTGCAGCAAGACCTACTACAGGATTTATAGTTTGTACATTTAATCTTGTTGTTCTTTCAACCAACGTCCCGGTACGCATCAAGGTCATTCTCCTGTTTTCTTCTGCAAGCAATTCTCTTGCACGTTCATCCAGAATAAAATCCATTGTGATTTGACCACCAGTAACCGGTGTTGCATTTGCTCTTGCCCTGATGACGTTGATAGTTGTTGCAGCACCTCCTGTATTTCCTTGTTTAAACTGTGCTTCTGCTTTCAACAAATAAGTTTCGCCTAAACGCATCAACATAAAATCTTTGATCATTGCAAAACCAAATACATCATTCGGATCATACTGAAACCATTTTGTTGTATGCGGACATATCTTAAATACTGTATCAGCACCAACATAAGGTATCTGCTGACCATAGTTTGCTTTAGTAGGATCGTTGTAATAGAATTTTCTGCGCAGGTTATATTGTGAGTTACGCATATCGTTTGTTTCATACAGATCATACACCACCCAGTTTGTTAAACGCATACGTGCAATACCACGACCACCTAATGAATCGCAAATGATCATACCGGCAATCTGATAATAAGCCGCACCCCAGTTACGGCGTTGTTGTGGGTTGTTTGTAATACCGCCAACTACTGTTGAAGGATGTTCAAATTCCATTACCCAAATAGCTTCCCTGTTGCCTTGATAACGACGCTGGTTACCATACCAGAACATATCGTTGAATGCATCACCGGCTTGAGATGCTTTAATTCCATAACGTGCCGTTGTTAATGCAAACTTGCCACTGTTGATGATAGCATCACACTGTGCTTCAGCCAAAGCAGGTTTGCCCGCACGCAGGTAAACTTCAGCAAGCAACTGCATGGCCTGGTATTTATTGGCACGTGCAGTAGGTTTACCGTTTGTATTTGTTCTTGAGCCAAAGCCACCTGGCTCGGGAAGATTTGCTGCAGCAAACGTAAGATCATCAATAATGAGTGTATTAACACTATCAAGTGGTGCTCGAACAAAATCTGTTTTGGGAGCTGTCAATGGATCTTTCACCAATGGCACTCTGCCAAAACAAGTTGCAAGAATATTATAAGCATAAGCTCTGAAGAATTTTGCTTCACCATTGATGCTGTTCTTATTTGCAGCCGTCATAGCACCTGTGTTTCCGCTTTCAATGGTCTTGATTATAATATTGGCATTATTGATCATGCGGTATGCCCAGCCCCATGTAAATGAAGCAGCACCATCGGTTGCAATAAGCTGTGTGTAATCATAGTAAGGAATTTCAATTCCCTGGCGTTGTGTTGGAGGAACCAATGCAATATCTGTTCCTGCATGCCATACACTTGGCCAACCTTGCGGATCGCTGTAGCTGAAGAATGTGCTCAAGTGGTTGTGCATTCCTATAATAGATGCCTCAAAACCCAATGAATCATTCAGCGTTTGCGGTGAATAAGCTGAGTACACTTCCTCATCGAGGTATGTTTTTTTGCAGGCGCTGAACATCAGCAAACAACCCGCAATAACAGACGATATAATTAAGTTTGTTTTCTTCATCGTAGTAATTTTTTAATAGTCAATTAACGGAGTGTTACATTTAAACCAAACACAAATTGTCTTGTAATGGGATAGTTGTTTGTCCAGTCGCCCGAACCTCTGAACGAATAGTTATGTTCGGGATCCCAACCAATCCAGTTTGTAAACGTGTGCAGGTTTCTGCCACTTACGTAAGCAGTTAAACTTCCCAGTTTGATCTTATCCAATACATTTTTTCCGAAAGTGTAACTGAGAGATACGTCTTTGATCCTTGTAAAACTGTTATCAGAAGCATAACCATAGCCTTTTGTATTGGTATAACCCAATGAAGGTCTCGAGTTGCTTTTGTTCGCAGCGGTCCAGTAACCTGTTTCAACAGGAATATTCATACGTCCTGCTTCATCTGCATAAGTAAGTGTAACGTTGTTTTTAATTGCACCCTGAACAGTTTGTATGAAAACAGTAAGACTTAAATTTTTATACGAGAATGTGTTGATCAGGCCACCTGTCCATTTAGGAGCAGTTTGTCCAAGAATAATGCGATCGTTACCATCCACTTTTTTATCGCCGTTGGTATCAGCAAACTTCAGGTCGCCTGGTTTGGCCCCGGCATCCCAACCTGTTGGATCTTCACCAACCTGCCATACTCCTACCATCTTATAATCATAGATCACTCCAATTGGCTTACCAATGAACCACCTGTTTCCCAAGTCATCTTTCCTGTCGCCATAGAGATCGATGAGTTTATTTTTGTTGGCGGCAAAGTTTGCAGTTGTTTGCCATTTGAAATCTTTAGTCGAGATATTATCAGAGTTGATCACAATATCAACACCCCTGTTCTGTGTTATACCGAGGTTATCGAAAATATTACTGTAACCGGTAATAATAGGAAGGTTACGACGAAGAATGATATCCGTTGTCCTGGTATTGTAAAAATCTACCGAACCTGATATTCTGCTATTCAGAACCGCAAAATCAACACCTATATTGAATGTTTTCGAAGTTTCCCAATGCAGGTTTGCATTACCAAGGTTACTTGCTAATACACCAATAGTACTCACACCTGAGAACGGATAACGAACGGATGCATCTGTTGTAACAGTTCCATACACACCAATTGCTTCGTTACCTGTGTGACCATAAGATGTACGTAGCTTCAGGTTGTTGACAAACTTTGCTTTACCCATAAAATCTTCATTGCTGATATTCCATGCAAGAGCAACAGAAGGGAACACACCATACTTGCTGGTATTTGCACCCATTACTGATGAGCCATCACGACGGGCAGTTACTGTTAACAGGTATTTACTGTTGTATGAATAGTTGATCCTTGCCATTTGCGAAGCAATATTGTACCTGTCCTGATAAGAACCTGCTGTTTGAGTTGCACCCGCTCCAAGATTGTAGAATGACAATTCATCATTAATGAAATTGCTTGCACCTGCGCTTGAAGTGAAATACCTTCTTTGCTGTGCACTATACAAACCGGTAAAGTCGAAGTGATGTGCACCAAAGCTTTTGGCATAAGTCAGAATGTTTTCAACTACCCAGCTGTTTGTTTCAGAACTTGATGTACTTGCACTACCAATGGTATTGTTTGCATTTCGTCCTCTATATGAGCCGGCACGTGTTGTAATGTAATTTGTACCCACATTAAGCCTGTACTTCAATCCTTTTAATACACCATTGAACTTTAATTCAGCATATGCATTGCCATTAAGGTTATTGCTTCTGTCAACCCTGTCTGTATTTAAACCCAGCAATGGGTTTTCATAAAGCAATTCAGGATTCATTGGAAAAATTTCATAGTTACCTGCTGCATTGCGCAATGTTCCATAAGGACTCATTGCTGCTGCAAGATAAAAGTTGGCCCTGCCACCATCGTAGTTGTTATTTGCATAAAACAACGATGTACCCACAGATAAATAATCAGTAAGATTGATGTCCATATTTGAACGAACACTTGCCCTGTGATACTGGTATCCTTTTACGGCACCCAACTGTTTTAAATATTCACCTGAAAGGAAATATTTGAACTCCTTAGTACCACCTGAAATACTTATGTTATGATCCTGAATAACACCCTGCCGCTTCACTTCGTTTAACCAGTCAACGGTTTTACCTGCATTGTAGTTTGCAATTTCATATGCATTCCATAATACTGTTTGTGGTGCAGTTGGCACTTGTGTTTTATAATCGGTATACTTCTGTACATATTGCTCGGGGCTTAGTGGAGTAAGTGTTTGTACGACATTATCAACCCCTGTGTAGCCACTATAACGAATAACAGGTTTTCCTGTGGTACCTCTTTTTGTTGTGATGAGGATTACACCGTTTGAACCGTTCATACCATAGATTGCCGTAGCAGAAGCATCTTTCAATACTTCAATTGAAGCAATATCGTTTGGATTGATATCATTGGTAATGCCACCCGATTTGTTAAACGGAATTCCATCCACAACAATAAGAGGACTTGTGTTGGCTGAAATGGAATTTTGTCCACGCACCAATATACCTGCTGAACTACCGGGAACTGATGATCCCTGGCTGATATTCACACCTGCTACAGAGCCTTCTATTGCATGGAGTATGTTTGTCACTGGCAATCTTTCCAGCCTGGATTTAGGAACTGACACTACCGAACCTGTTACATCTGATCGCTTCTTTGTACCATAACCCACCACTACAACTTCATTCAGTTGTTTATTGGTTGCAGTAAGCTTTACCTGTACTAACTCGTCCTGCGATTGAATGGTTATTTCAACAGGGCTGTAACCGACATACGACACCTGGAGTACTTCGCCTGTTTCGGCTTTTAGTTTGAATGACCCCAGCACATCTGTAATAACAGAAGCATTTCTGCCTTTTACGGTTACAGTTGCACCAACAACCGGTTCGTTGCTTTCAGAATCAGTGATAACACCGCTCACAGTTTTATCCTGAGCCGATAAACAAAAAGGAAGTGTGAAGAACAAAAGAATTGCAATGAAATGCCTGAGGCTGTTTTGCCTTGTATCTTTCTTACGGGAGGCAGCCCGAAAAAAGCAGCAGTACTTTTTAGTCATATGACAGCAGTTTTAAAGGTTAAAAAGGAACAGCGAAATCACTGTTTCTCTGTTATTAAAAAATTAACGCCCAAATTTGGGAGCTGTTTGCAGCTTTACGGGGGGGATAAATGATAGAAAGAAGGGGACAAATTCATATTTGCAAGCTTTTTTCCCCTGATTTAAATTAATTGACTTGCCAAACCAGTGTATTACTCTTGGCTTATATTTTCCCGGTGTGATACTTTTGCATGAAAGCAAATTCATTCAGCCGGCCATGAAAGAAACCGGCTGTAGAAACAGCCGGTTATTGATTAACTGCTGATATAACATTGCTCCTTTAATTATTTTCCTACTTCAGCGAAACGAACCATTTCGCAGGCTGCCAATAAGAAAGCACCTACGCCGAAATTGGAAGTTGAGTTTTTATCAACCACTTGCCCGGGAATTGCACGTTCACCAATAGGCTGCACATAACCAATTTTCCCGTTGGGCTGCATGGCGATATTTTTTAAGTAGTTCCAGCCTTTTACTGCAACTGGTGTGTATTCTGCTTTATCCAAATAACCGTTGTTCATTCCCCACAAATAAGAATAGGTAAAAAATGCTGTGCCGCTTGTTTCATAACCGGGTGCATGTGCAGTATCGAGTAAACTTCTTGTCCAATACCCTTCTGACTGTTGCTGCTTTTTCAATGCTGCAGCCATGCCTTTGAATTTTTCTACATACTCATTGTAATGAGCATCATTCTTCGGCAGATCCTGCAACACTTTTGCCAGGCCGGCAAACACCCATCCGTTCCCCCTTGCCCAGAAATCTTTTTTCCCATTTACACTTTTGTGGTTGGGATATACATACTTGGCATCACGGTAGTAGATCTTTTCGTCTGCATCGTACATAATGCTGTTGGCATAAGTGTAATACTCGTAGAGTTTATCAAGATAAATTTTGTCACCGGTGAGTTTATACATCTTCGTCATTACCGGCATCACCATATAAAGACCATCAGCCCACCACCAGTATTTATTTTCTGCTGTACTTACCTGGTAGCTCATCACTTCTTTCGCACGGGCAATTTTTAATTCTTCAGGTTGCAGGTTGTAGAGATCAATATAGGTTTGAAAACATATCTGCCAATCACCAAACAATACATAATCATCATTCTCACCATAATTGAATTTCCATTCAGCTTTGTTTGTACTCTTCGCTCCTTTCCATTCATTTTTGATGGCCCATGCTTCGGAATAATCTTTATACGTTTCATTTTTTGTGAGCGCATACGCCTCCATATTACCGGTATGATAAGCTGCATTATCCCAGAAGGCCCGGCCATGAACAGGATTTGTTTTTTGCCAGTAATTATTTACTGTTTGAATAACCTGCAACAGTTCATTCTTCTTCACAATTTGTTCAGCTTGTTTTTTTGTAGCTATCGGCAACCACTCTATTACACGCACAGGTTGAGGTTCAACTTTTAATACCCCTTCGCCATCGCCCTGCTGCACATCCTGCACAAACAGATGCAATTGCTTTTGTTGCTTCCATAATTCTATATCATAAGTTGGCTCCCATGAACCCGTATTTGTTTGTAACAGATCCGCAAGTTTCCATTTTGATTTGCTATTGAGCCCGCCATAGGCAACAGATACTTTATTGCCACGCTCTTCATCACGAAAAATAACAGCAGCGCTTTTGATTTTGCCTGATTCGATACAAATGACCTGTGGGCGAGAGATGGGGATTTTCTTTGTACCTGCTCCACTTAAACTAAAATCAGTTGTGCGGAACGCAAGATCTTTTACTGCCCAACTCTTCGTTGTTTTATAAATAACATGATACTGCGGTATTCCATTTCCATCGTTCCAGTAACCTGCTATTATCGGATTTCCCTTTGTATCGGTACTCATTGATGTTTGATTGATCAACTCACTTTTCTGTGGTATGGTCAATACTTTTTCTGCAGTTGCCATTGTAATTGGCAGTACATATTTCTGGCCGTTTGATCTTTGCCATGTAACACCGCCGTCTTTTGATACAGCATAGCTCATGTCATGGTTACTTGCTACATCAGGGCTCTCACGCCAAACCCATGAAATATGGATAGCACCTTTTGCATCAACACATGCCTGCCAATATGCATTGCGTTTGTTTTCACCATCAATTAAATTGGTTTGTAAACGGCTCCATTGCTTTTGTTGTACATCGTATTTATTCAATACCATGTTGCCATTACCGGAAGCACCATCTCTGTAAAAGAACAGGAGATTGCCATTGGGCATTTTATAGAATTCAGGATACGTTACTTTCTGTTCATCTTTGTTCATCATCGGCATCTTTTCTGTCAACTCCAGTGACAATGGTTCTTTACTTTTTGCATAACGTAAAGGATTGGCATGATGATCCCATGCAATATGCAGGTAACCATCTCCATCAATTGCAATACTGATGCTGTTATGTGCATCTTTAATATTGCCTTTGTAAACTGTACGTTTTAAAATCCAGTTATTTTCACCAATGTTTCGTTTACCAAGCACTACAAAACCATCGGCATCGTAGTAGCTGGTAAACTGTACGTTTTTGTAAGATGCCAATGAGTTTTTTCGAAATACAACTGTGTTAACAGAATTACCAGACCACCCTTTACCAACTTCAGTAACAGTTACAGCAGTATTAAAAGATGTTTGTGCTGTTGCTAAACATTGTAATAGTACAAGCAACGATAAAATCAAACCACAGTTTTTACTCAACATAAACGCAAATTTATTTAATGTTTACCAACCCGGGTTTTGTAACATGGCCGGCATTTTATTGATCCCTGCATCAGGCAAAGGAATCAAATACATTTCGGGACGGAAGTTATGACGACGAATTGATGATCGTCGTTTGTAAGTATATGTGGCATTTGAGTTTTTTATAATTTTCATCACGTTATCAAATTTGTTACTCGTTACCAGCGTAATCTTCCTGCTTCGGAGATTATGCCAACGATGATCATCTAAGCCGATTCAGTACGGCTTTAATTGGCACCTGTGTCGACCGTTTTGGTAACATTGTCATAATCGACGGGTATATGGGCTTATAAAAAAGTAACGGAGGGTTGATTGGGAGAGCGACAGAGTATCGCTTTTGTGTTATCCTGAAAAGGCCCGGGAATAAAGCATTGAACAATCTCATACAGCAGTTATTTAATTAGCAATCGAAATTTTTAGAAATTCTGAGCTAAAATTATCTTTTTATGAGGGCGTAAATGGGGGATTCTTGGTACAAAAAGGGGGTAAATTCGGATATTAAACCTAAAAGCACGGGTAATGGCAAGAAAATGAGTGTGTGGCAGTCAGAAAATTAAACAGGGAACGATGTGAGGTTACACTAGTCCTTTTTTACTTTTTCGTTGAGTTTGTAATTTTTTCCCAGGTTCTTCCGGTACTTTTCAATGTACTCGGATGGCTTCATCCCGAAGGTTTTGGCAAACTGCTCACGGAAGTATTTGATGTCTTTAATGCCCACATAAAATGCGGTTTCGTTCACGTTATAATCGGAGTTAATGAACAACTCGGCTGCTTTCCGTAACCTGATAAACCGGATAAATGCGTTGGCACTTTGTCCCGAAATGGTTTTGATCTTCTTGTAGAGCTTGCTATGGCTCATGCCCATTTCTGAAGCCAGGGTTTGGATATTGAATTCATCACGGTCTAGATTTTTTTCAACTGCGGCAATACATGCTTCCAGGAATTCTTTGTACTCACCTGAAATGTTGAGTGTATTTTGCTGATGGGTGATCTCGTTATAAAAATATTTCTGGAGGTTTTCCTGTTTTTTGATGAGGCTTTGCACCCTGGCCACGAGCATATCCTTTTCAAAAGGCTTGGTAATATAATCATCCGCCCCCACTTCAATCCCTTTCAATTTCGATTCAGGCGAGAAGCTTCCTGTTATTAATATAAAAGGTATATGATTCAGCGAGGGGGTTTCTTTTACGATCTTACAAAAATCGATGCCCGACATTTCGCCCATCACCATATCACTGATGATCACATCCGGTAAAATCTGCTTTGCCATTTTTAATCCTTCTTCTGCACTTTTGGCTTCGTAAACTATAAAGGCACCTTTAAATACCTGCACCAGGTAACTACGCAACTGTTCATTATCATCCGTAACCAGTATCGATAGATTTTCACTTACAATCGACTCTAAGCCATCAGTACCCAATTTCTTTGCAGCAACCATCGGTTCCATTCCTGCACTGATCTCTTCAAGCAACAGGTTTTCCTGTAACGAAGCAAATTCCTGAATAGTTACTTTACCAAAATGCTCTTTTCCTTTTTTCAACTCAACGATAAAACTCGTACCCTCTCCTTCCTTACTATTGTATTGAATAGAACCGTGATGATCTTCTACCAATTGCTTAACCAGGTACAGGCCAATTCCAAAGCCCGGCTTTGTAGGCACATTGTCTTCACTTACCTGGTAAAACTTATCGAATATCTTATTGCCAACATGCGCAGGAATGCCCTGACCACTATCTGAAATTTTTATCAAGACCAGATTGCTCTCTTCTTGTATGTTGAAAACGATCTTGCCTTTATCAGGTGTGTATTTAAACGCATTCGACAAAAGATTATAAAACACAATCTCCAGTTTTGCTTTATCTGCAAACAACTCTAATGATTTGTTCTCACATTCAAACGTATAATCAATTTGCCTCGCTTTCGCCTGTTGTTTGAAATAAAGGAAAGTATCGTGTGTAAGATCAAAAAGGTTGATAGCAGTTACTTGCAGTTTCCCTGTTTCACTCTCTGTTTTCCGGAATAACAACAACTGATCGACCAAACTTAATAAACGGCGGGCATTACGATACACGGCGTTCAGTTCATCTTTCTCTTCTTTATTATCATCACGCTTAAGCAGGTCTTTTAACGGGTTGATGATAAGTGTTAACGGCGTTCGAAATTCGTGCGTAATATTTGTAAAGAAAGATTGGCGCTTTTCATTCACCTCCTTTTCTTTTTCTGCATTTACCTGGGCGAGTTTTACTTTATACTTGAGGTCTGTCTGCTGAATCCTGTAGCGATACGATAAATAAACAATTGACACGGCGAGCAACACATAGATGAAATACGCAAGAATGCTTCTGTACCAAGGTGGAAGAATAGTGATAGCCAACACAGCTTCGTCAGTATTCCAATCGCCATTAGCATTTGTATTTTTTATATGCAGCTTGTAATTCCCTTCGCTGATATTATTGTAGTTGATGTTGCGGATGTTCCCGGAATAGTTCCAGCCTTTATCCCATCCTTCCATGTAATAAGCGTAAGAAATTTTCTCGGGAGAAGTATATTCCAATGCTGTAAACTCAAACAACAGAACTGCTTCTTTAAATGGTATTCGTAATTCTGAGATACCTGCGTTTTTCTCTTTTATATATTTAGTTACTTCTGAAACCGTTTTATTATTGATAAGAATATTCGTGATCTGCAGCGGAGGTGTAAAAGTGCGGCTGTTGATTTTTTCGGGGACAAATACATTGAAACCGCTTATACCACCAAAAAGCATTTCGCCTGAACGCAGCTTGTAAGAAGCATTGTACGAAAACTGGCTACTCTGCAACCCATCACTTTCGTAAAAGTTTTTAAAGCTGCCCGTTGCCGGATCGAATTTTGAAAGACCATTAAACGTACTAAGCCACAGAAAGCCTTTTGCATCTTCTTCAATATTTAATACAGCATTGTTACATAACCCATCAGCTGAAGAGTAACGTTTTTTGATCGCCCCCTTCGCTACATCAAACAAAACCAAGCCTCCACCTTCAAGACCGATCCATAAATTCTTTTTACTGTCTTCGAAAATTGCCCGAACGGGTTTGCCCAGGTCATAAAATTTATGTTGCTTATTTTTTCGGTCGATACGAATAAACGAAACAGTGTTGCCACCCCACATCTGCCCTTTACTGTCTTCTAATATTGACACAAGATCATTCACCTCATGATCAAATACAACAAAACGGTTTGCAGTACGATCGAAGAAGTACAACGGGCCATTTATAAAAGTTGTTGCCCAAAGTGTTTTGGCTTTGTCTTCGTACATCAACCATGCATTACGGTTTTCTTCTCCTGTTATATCATTGATACAACGAAAACGTTCGAAGCTACCCGTTGTTTTATTAAAACGATTGATACCGCCGCCATAGGTTGCCATCCACAATGTTCCAGTATGATCCTGCAGAATACTCGAAACAATGTTGTGGCTGATAGAAGACGGATTCGTTGACTGATGACGATAATTTTTAAATGTATTGCTTGAACGATTCCAGATGCTGAGTCCTCCACCTTCTGTTCCAATAAAAATATCTCCCGCCTTATCTTCAAAAAAAGAATAAATAAAATTGATCGAAAGGGTGTTTGATTTGTGCGGATCACTCGCTATCGTAACAAAATTATTTTTCTGTTCATCAAACACGTTGCAACCTCCTTTAATGGTGCCGATCCACATACGGTTTTCCTTATCACGAATAATGGAATAAACTGCTTCACTTGAAACCTGGTCTTTTTCATCTCCCGAATTAATATAGGAGAAAACATCTGTTGTGGTATTGAGAATACTGATGGCACCACCATCAGTACCTACCCAAAGCTGGTCTTGTTTATCGAAGCAAATGGTAATTACATCATGTGCACTCAGCTGTCCGTTCCCGGCAGTATATGTTTTGATATATTTATTTGCACCTGGATCATATAAATGCAAACCGCTTTCTCCACCGATCCATATTTGGCCCGCTTTGTTTTGCAACATACAGTTGGCTTGTTTAACATCTGCATTTACTAATGTTACATTACCAAGTTTTGCATCATACAGGCACAACCCTCTTCCTGAAATAAATAGCCAAGCAATGTTTTTATCAATAACAATATCTCTTACATTATATCCAGTGAGTTTCTGATTACCAATTAGCAGTGGCACTTCTCTTGCATACTCATCGTTCTTTTTCTTTACCATCAATCCCCAACCATTCGTTGCAACCAGCAACGAGCCATCATTACCCGACCTAATTGAAGTTGCATTGATGGTTATTTTTACAGGTTGCTTTGCCTGGTAAGGATAACCGTATAATGCGGAGAAGTTTGAATATGTATGATCGTACTTTACCACACCCTGGCCGGTCCCTACCCATAAATTATTATCGGCATCCTCGTGTATTGAATAAATATAGTTGTGTGGAAGAGATGTACTATCGTTCAGTTTATTCCTAAAAACTTTGAACTCGTTTCCGTCGTACCGATTCAACCCGTCATACGTACCCAACCAAATAAATCCTTTTTTATCCTGGTACACGACACGTACAGAATTATTCGAAAGTCCCTTTTCAATACCTAAACGGGTAATGGGTGGAAGAGCTGCTGCGTTTCCTGCTATCAGCAGAAAAGCAAGCAATAGAAAAGAGTAACTATAAATGTTCGACAGTCGCTTCACATATCTGTAATTGCACCAAAAGTATGTAATTACTGATGTAGAAATGTCATGAAAACAATTTTAATAGTATCTCCCGTTTCACTTATTGGATTTGTCATTACAGATCAGTTGTTTTGAAAATTTACTAGTGATCATTCATATGTTTTTTCTGGTTGATTGTTTACTCTACAATCAACTCATCTGCAAAGGTCCATGCTGGTTTACCTTCTCCCGGATGACCTTTGGGACAGGCTTCCAGTGTAAATGCAGTTACACGAACATAACGTACTGTTGCTGCAGCAAACTTTGCCGTAAAATCTTTGATGGTGAGCGCAAGTGTATTGGCCGATAAATCGTTGTTGATGTATGCTACTTCAGTAAAAGTTTTCCCATCGGCCGAAACTTCAAATTTTACAGCAGTTGGTAAAAAGATCCAGTCACGGTAATGCTGCAAACAGCCGAGTGTAATTTGGCTAATCGTTTTTTCTGTACCCAGATCAACTGTTGCAACGAGATTATTTTTATTAAAGCCATGCCAGAATTTATTTACTGCTGATTTTCCACGCACGCCGTCTGTTAGGGAGTTAATTCCATCGGCCATGTATGAACGTGATGGAGCAAACGCATACTGCACATTAGCGCCAACTGCTTTATGCATCACAAAACGTTGTTCAACAGGCTGCAGGTTCATGATCTTTCCGTTCTGCATTGTTACTGCACGAATGGTTTGTGAATTTGCAACAGCAATGGGTTGAGTAAATACAGTACTTGATACAGTTGGCACTGTTCCATCAGTTGTATAAAGAATAGAAGCAGTAGGTACTTCAGAAAACAACACCACTTCCAGTTTACCATTCTTAGACGCAGGCTTAATATCTACGGTGAAATTGCCAGGCGAATAATGTAAACCTTTTGCTTCAAATGCTTTAAAATGAAACTGTAATCGTCTGTTGAAATCATTCCAGTCCTTTTTTACAGCAGGTGACCAAACTGTTTCTGCCAAAGCCAGCATCCGTGGCAGCACCATGTATTCGAGATGTTCGGCTGTAGAAATATATTCTGTCCACACATTGCCTTGTGCACCTAATACATATTTATGTTGCTCTGCACTTAATTCTTTTGGAATGGGTTCGTAGTCGTACACTTTCTTTACCGTATTAAAACCACCAATAGCAAGTGGCTCACCTTCCGGCCCTGCCTGGTAATGATCGAAGTAGCAAGGAGAACCGGGTGTCATCACCACATCATGATTCATTTTTGCAGCTTCAATGCCACCGGCTTCACCACGCCAGCTCATTACGGTTGCTTCGGGAGCAAGTCCTCCTTCGAGTATTTCATCCCAACCGATCATCTTTCTTTTTTTGCTGACGATGAATTTCTCCATGCGTTTAATAAAATAACTCTGTAGCTCTTCTTCGTTCTTTAATCCTTCTTTTTTCATACGTGCCTGGCAACGCTCACATTTTTTCCATGGACCTTTATCCACTTCATCGCCACCAATATGAATGTATTTTGACGGAAACAATGCAATTACCTCTGTTAACACATCCTGCAAAAATGAAAACACTTCTTCTTTACCTGCGCAATAATTGGAAGAAACATTATTATAGTTGCCGCCAGTCAAAGGTAATTGCGGTTGCTGCGTACAACTCAACTGCGGATATGCTGCAATGGCCGACGCAACATGACCGGGCATTTCAATTTCAGGAACCACCGTTACGTTTCTTGCTTTAGCGTATGCAACAATTTCTTTTACCTGTTCCTGCGTGTAATAGCCACCGTAAGTAGCAGCTTCGCCGGGTTGTGCCTGCGGACGACTACCCCACACTTTATCATTCTGATCAACACGCCATGCACCTGTTGAAGTAAGCTTTGGATATTTTTTTATTTCAATACGCCAGCCCTGGTCATCAACCAAATGCCAATGAAATGTGTTCATCTTATACATCGCCATCAGGTTGATGTATTGTTTCACCACATCTGCAGAAAAGAAATGACGGCTCACATCGAGATGCATGCCTCTCCATTTAAAACGTGGCTCATCTATCACCTGTATGCAAGGCACCTGCAACGCTGCATTAGTGCGTACCTGTGGTAATGTTTGCAGTATTGATTGGATGCCGTAAAAAATACCGGCATAGCTATTGCCCTTGATCTTAATATAAGAGGAAGATACATTTACCGTGTAAGCCTCGTTGTTAAGTTGCTTATCATTTACAAGAATGAATTCAATTTTTTTAGCTGCTGTTTTATTCACTGGCAACGAAACGCCTGAAACTTCTTTAACAGCATTCAGAAAAAAATCAACAGCTGGTTTTAATGCAGTTTGCGATGTGTTATACTGAACCGAAGCACTTTTATCGATTGCAAAAAATCCTTCCTTGATTTTCAATTGAACAGGCTGTGGAATAATGAGATTCTGTAGCTGTGCATTTACGAAAAAAGGGCAAACAAACAACAACAGGGATTTTACAAATCTTAAAGGCATGATCGATTACGATTTATCGTTTAATTATAATTAAAGATGCACAAATGCAGATATCCATTTCGCAGGATCCTCTACTTCTTACCTTCAATTACTTACTTTTAGCTTTCGCTTATATATGTAAGGATAAACAATCTGTTTCCACAACAGGTAAGCATTACCCATCAAATGCAAGCCGTCGTTGCTTAACTCTTTTTTCAGCTTTCCATTTTCATCAACAAAAGCACTGTACAGATCGATATACTGATAGTTATGTGCTGTTGCATTTGATTTCAACAACTCATTTGCAGCTTTAATTTTCTCTCCGTTCTTTGTATGCCCTGCAAATTTGCCATACACATCATTTACAGGCAGAATACTTTGCACATACAGCTTAGTTTTGGGAGATTGTTGTTTCACATAATCAGCAAGAAGGTAAATGTTATGCAATACCGTATCGGCACTGATACCTCTTGCCAAATCATTTGTCCCTATCAATAAAAAAATCTTTGCTGGTTTACGATCTGTTACAACATCCAACCGATGTAACAAACCTGCTGTGACGTCGCCACTAATGCCTTGATTCTTCATACGCAAATCGTTGAAGAGTTGTGCCCATTCCGCTCCATCAGTTATGCTATTGCCAAGAAATATTATCTCCCCCTTTGTTACAGGCATCTCCTTAAAAAAAGAAACCCGTTGATGATAGTAGGTGGAGAACAAGCTGTCGTGCAAAACCGGAAGTTTTACCTGTGCAGCTACAGTTGAAAACAACAGCATGACCAATACCGGCAATAAAAATCTTTTACTCATACAATATTTCCCTTTTATTTAAAATTGTTTACAGTATACGTATATACCTTTCCTTTACTGGTTTTCACATGTAGTTGTTTGCTTCCATAACGAAGATTACAATTGCCTCCATTCTTTGAGAGAACGGTGAAAGAAACAAGTTTACCTTCTTTCCATTCCATGCCTATATCAAACCCACCTCTTGCACACAAACCTTTGATGCCCCCTGTGCCCCATGCTGCAGGCAAAGCAGGTAACAATTCAATTTCTTCGTCATTGCTTTGCAAAAGCATTTCTGTAATACCGGATGTTGCACCAAAGTTTCCATCGATCTGGAATGGTGGATGGGCACAAAACAAATTCGGATAAGTTCCACCTCCACTCATTTTAATTCCATCGGCGCCAGCAACAGGTTTCAGTAATTGCTTAAACAATTGCAATGCATGCTCACCATCATGTAAGCGTGCCCAGAAATTTATTTTCCATGCCATACTCCAACCGGTACCTGCATCGCCACGTTGTATTAATGTCTGTTTTGCCGCTTCAGCAAGAGCAGGTGTTTTGTTCACTGAAATTTCATCGTAAGGATGTAAGCCATACAAATGCGATACATGACGATGATGCGGTTCGCCATCTTCCCAATCATTCACCCATTCGTCGAGATCGCCTTTGGCACCAATTTGATTGGGCGCTAATTGTTTTACTGTAGTGTTTAACTCGGCACGCCATTTTTCATCAACACCTAAAACTGACGACGCAGTGATACATGCATTGAATAATTCCCTGCATATCTGCATATCCATTGTTGGCCCCATACATGTATTACCAACAAAACCATCCGGCATTTTATATGCATGTTCCGGCGAGTTAGATGGTGCTGTTACCAACCAGCCATGTGTTGGTTCTTTAATTAAGATCGATTGTAAAAACTGTGCAGCACCTTTTATTACAGGATAATATTTTTTTAGGAACGAAGTATCTTTTGTAAAACGATAATGTTCCCAGATATGTTCAACCAACCATGCACCACCTGTCAACGTTGATCCCCAGGCAGCGCCTTCACCTGGTGAAGTAAAGAACCATGGATTGCTGATGACATGCGCCACCCAGCCATTTGCATTATAATATGCCTTTGCAGTTTTTTTTCCGTTCGTTACCAATGAAGAAGTGAAACGATGAATCGGCTCGGCCAATGCACCTAAGTTTGTTAATTCAGATGGCCAGTAATTCATCTGTATATTAATATTGAGATGATAATCGCCATTCCAAGGTGTTTGATATTCAACAGCCCACAGTCCTTGCAGGTTTGCAGGCAATAAACCAGAACGTGAAGAACTGATGAGCAAATATCTGCCGAAATTAAAATACAACACAGGCAATTGCAGATCTTCTTCTCCTTTGTTGTAATTGATCAAACGCTGATTAGTTGTAAGTGCAGCCGCTGCTTTACTATCCTGCATTTTCCAGCGACAACGATTGAACCATTTTTGATAGGCAGCCGTACTTTTCAGTTGTGCTGTTACAAAATTCAACGGCTTTGTTTTGTCAAGATATTGAAATGCTTTTTCAACTACATCTGTTGAAGAAAGATCACCTGTTGCATCATTATAGTTCGTAGCCGAAGTAATTTTGATCCAGCATTCTGTTGCATTTTCAATCACAAGATCATTACCTTCCTGTTTTATTTTACCATCTTTCACCACAGGTTGAGCAAAGGTTGCAAACTGCATTCCCTTGTCACTTCCGGAAGGTAACTGACCTACCATTCCAAGTGTATTCTTTTTTGTTTTGAAGGTTGCGTTTTCTTTCCTGTACAATGAAAGCACCACATTAAGTGATTGTTTTTTTGAAGAAGAAAGTTTCACCCACGTGATATCATTCACAAAATCAACAAAGCATTCTTCTGTATATATCACGCCGTTTCGTGTAAACTGCGTGATGGCTTTTGCTTGCTCAATATCAAGCCAACGCTTGTAATTCGTTACTGATGCCGCACTGTCCTTCCAGCTAATGAACAGGTCGCCCATGGTTTGATAAGAACCATACTTATCATTAGCTCCACTTCCACCACCCGAACCTCTTCCCTTGGAAATAAAATGTTTCTGCAAAAGACTCTGTGCAGCTTTATTATTTCCTGCAAGCAAATGATCCTGTATAGGTTTTAGATATTGATACGCATTTTCAATATCTGCATCCTGCGGGCCACCACTCCACAATGAGATTTCATTAAGTGCTATTCGTTCTTTCTTTGTGCCGCCAAACATCATGGCGCCTAAACGTCCATTTCCTAATGGAAGACTTTCGGTGAAATGTGTAGCAGGGGTATTAAAACGAATGGTTACGTCGTTACGTTGTGCAAACAGAAATTGCTGCATCAATAAAAGCAGACATGCAATGTTGATCTTCTTCACTTGACTAGTAATTTAAAAGTTGATACCGGCAGTTGTTCTCCGTTTACCGGGTTTAACTTATTGAACGTCTGTCGGCCATATTAAATATAGGCAGGCTTTTGTTTCAATTTCACTAACACCTGTTTATTGTGAATAATTGATTCACTTATTTCTTTTTCATTGAAGGCCAAACACTGGTGCTTAAAAAAATATTGCCATCGACACTTGTCCGATGGCAACATAGGGAATTAAAAAGTAAACTGAATGACAATCTTTTCATTGATGAGAGCAATTAAAAAATTGTTGATTGAAACTATAAATTAAAACTGTTCGGCAAGTGCTCAACCGTATGCGCAAGATTCGAAATAGATTACGAATGTTCATTTAATAACTGCATACAATACCATTCCTGCCTTGGCAAATGAAAAGGGCCTTTGAATAAATCTCCTTTATCCGTTTGAGTAACGCTCCAGATGATGTTATTACCCGTGTTTGACTATGTAAACAACAGCGGATTACTTAAAAAGTAAATGACACTGAAAACATTCGTATCACACAAAGAGCTGGTTGAGACTTTAGAGAATGGTACGCCTGAACAATTCAGGCATGGTATGCGTAACCACTTAGAAAATCATTTTGGACGAATATTTGAATAGCAAAAAGTTTCATTGCTGCACTTCCTTAATTGCATCTGCTATCGGATGTTTCGCTTTATAAGTGACGCCTATCAACTTCGCAATGGTTTGTGCAAACTGTTGCTGATAAAGTTGCTGATCTGCTCTTATTTCTCCTTTTGCAGGAACGCCGGCTCCTACTGCTGCAAACCATATTTCAGAAGCATCTTTAATAGAATTACCATGGCTTGTCCATTCAGCTTTTACAGCGTCACCCCTACCATGATCGGTTGTGAAAAAGATAGCCGTCTTATTACGATAAACAGGATCGCTCTGTAAATAATCCCATAACTGTTTAATCCATGCATCTACCTGGTGAGTTGCATCAAGATAAGAACGATACTCACCTGCATGTGCCCATTCATCTGTTTCGCCATAAGCGATATACAAAACGTTTGGTTTGTTTGTTTTGAGATGTGCCATAGCTCCATAATGCGTAAACACATCAAGACATTCATCTTCGTGCCAAGGCTTGTAAGAATCTTTCAGCATTGAATTTATAAGACGTTGCTCTGCTGTTGCTGTACCTCCGACATCAAAAGCCGATACAACCGGAAAACCACTACGCTCCTCGTTTAATATACGATCGAATGCTTCCCATGCTCCAAAAGCAGCCACTTTGTTTTTATATTTTGGTTGCTCATGTAAAAACTCAAGCAAGGTTACATGTGGGTTCGGCATGTATGAATTTGAATTGATCGCTGTATCTGCATAACCCGTCATGATCTCACTATAGCCGGGATAACTGAACCAGTATGGATTGGCGTTGTTCACTTTATTGTTATACGTTCTGTTGCCATACAATTGACCTTTCGCTGCAACAATTGACCAAATGAACGGCATTAACTTTTTCCGTCTTTCTTCAGGCGTTGCAGCCCAATAATGTTGATAGATGTATGCACTATCGCCTTTGTGAAATTTCTTATTGTTTGCAATGGCAGAATCCATGCCTTTGTACAACTCCTGCCATCTTAATCCATCCGTTGTAATAATGATAATGTTTTCTGCCTTTTGTGCAAAACCTGTAAACATTACGAGAACAAACAGGAAACTGAAAACAATACGCATAGCTTTAAATTGAGAGTTAGTTGACAATCGGAATGATGCTGACAAAACTTACTTCCTTTATTAGTTTTTTAAACGTGCAACCGTTTGAACGGATTTCCATTTAATGAAACAATAATGTTGCAGGAATCAATTCTTTCTTTCCGCCTTCAGGTTGCCAATAAACTTTCAGTTCATTACCGCCACCTCCATCGAAATAAACAACTTTTATTTTGTGATAGCCTTTCTTCAACACCGCTTTACCTTCTTTCTCAACAGAACCGTGCTCACCATCGTTGTTCACTACTTCTATATCATCAATAAACAACTTACTGCCATCATCAGATAAGGTATAAAAATGATACACGCCATCTTTATTTACTTTCACATACCCTTCAAACGACAACGCATATTTTTCTTTTCGTTGTTTCACTTCTTCGGAAATAACTGAAGCAACACCCGACTTAGTTGCAGTTGCATTCACCGCATTGAGATCTATCTTACCAGCTGGCTCAAAATAGTTGTAAACAATTCCCGGCTTAGCATTAGCAACCGCAAGGGCTTTGTGCCATTCGTAACGGGTAATTTTTTCTTCAGCTACAGCACCGGCAATAAAACCTTTCTTAAATGCTTTTGCTTTTACGGTTGCTGTTTTGTTTAACACAAATGACTTGCTGTAGAGTGTAGATTGCTCAGTTGGTTCTGTACCATCAAGTGTATAATATACCAATTCATCTGCAGCAGATGCTATACTCACTGTTGGCTGCAAGGATCCATTCGCATAAGTTGGATTGATCTTTGGTTTTGCTGTAAACTTTCCAAATCCACTGATCTTGATGGCATATGCATACGGTGCTTTGATCTTATTGGGATTGTATTCCGGAAATTCAACTTCCACATTGTTGCCCACCTGTTTCCATTTCAATTGTTCTTTGGTTGACAAGAAACGGATGGCTGTTCCTGCAGGCAACTGTATGTCTTTTAATACGATCTTTCTATTATCGGGGAACTTTGGCAACAATGCATACAGATCGTTATTGGTTGGGTTGTAAGCATAAAATACTTCCTTTACCGCATAGCCGGGATCGGGATCGATTGTTATTTTCAATAACATATCACCACTCTTGCTGGTATAATCTCTTCTCCCTTCGCTCCATTGCGAGGTAGTTTTCCAACGAACGGTATTATAGATGGCTTCACCGTTTACATTCAACCAATCACCAATCTGCAACAAACGTTCCTGCATAATGGGTGGAATTTTCCCATGTTCATCCGGACCAATATCCAGCAAAAAGTTTCCACCTCTGCTCACTTTATCAATCAACTGCAACACCAAACTTTGTGTTGAGTTATAATCCCACGCATCTTCTTCACGGTTGTAACCATAACTGAAACCCATGCCACGACTTTCTTCCCATGCATGATCTTCAAAATCAAGATCGGGCTGGTACTCGGGCGTGTAAACACTTCCATGTTTAAAACGAATGCCACTACCCCAGCGATCATACGTCACCACTTTATCTTTCACCGGGCTTTCATTATACATCCATGCAAGCAGTTCTTTGCTCTTCCATGTTTCTGCGCTTGCATCCCAATCACCATCAGTCCAGAATACATCGGGCTGATACGTGTTGATGAGATATTGCGCCTGCGGCCACATGTGTTCTATAGCATATTTTTTCTGATCAGCCTTCCACAGCGGATTGAACCATTCGTATAATGAATAATACATGCCTGCACGAACTGAAGTTTTACGCACTGCAGTAAACAGATCGCCTAAGAGATCACGCTTCGGACCAATATCTTTTGCATTCCACGGAAAGCCCCATGTTTTGTTGGCCGTTGCATCGGGCCACAACGAATACCCATCGTGATGCTTTGATGTTAATACAATATACTTTGCGCCGGATTGCTCAAACAGTTTCGCCCATTCATCGGGTTGAAATAATTCGGCTTTAAAATCATTTGCCAGATCGTAATATGTTCTGTCGCCGAATTTCTTTTTATGAAAGTTAATGCGAGCAGTATCGCCATTCATCAAACCCTGCTGATACCATTCTGCATAATTTCCCTTGGTGCAATAGCCGGGCACTGCATATACACCCCAATGAATAAAGATGCCAAACTTGGAATCTTTGAACCACTGCGGCACCGGCCGTTGATCCAACGACTCCCAGGTGGGTTGATATTGTGCGAATAAGATATTACTCATCAGCACAAGACTCAGTAAAAAATAAAAGCGCACGCTTATTTTGATCATGGCAAGAAATTTAGGATGTATGATTTCTGACTTGTGTTTTTATTATTGGATTTTGGAATCTACTTTACAATTACTTCATCAATGAATATATGTGATGGCGAGCCTGCACTTTCATGCCATGCAGGTAATTGTCCGCCTGTTTTTGCCCGCACACGAATATAACGTGCAGTTGCAGTAACATCGGCGCCGAGAGTCTGCACTTCCGGCTCTCTTAATTCTGCTATAATTTTATTTTCAACTGTTGTTAAGGGCTTGAATGTTTTACCATCGTTACTGATTTCAAACACTACTTCTTTCGGATAAACAATCCACGGACTAACTTCCTGCAGTACATGTACGCCAACATATTTTACCGGCCGTACCTTCTGCAGATCGATAATCGCTACAAAATCTTTTGCATAATAGCTTTGCCAGTCGCCCGTTTTCCAGTTAGCATCACCAATAATTCCATCAATCAATGCATCCTTACCACCGGCAGTGTACATCGGATGCACTGCACTAAGCACAGTAATACTTCTGTCGCCGGGTACTTTGTAGAATTGCTGTGCAATTCTTGCACTCTGTTTGCCATTCTTACTTGCAAACAACTCTACCCTTGCACTTGAAGTTAAAGCAAAAGGTTTTTCATAACGGATATATCTCGGCTTTGCTTCGCCATTTACAATTGCATAATAAATCTCAGCCTGCGGATCAAGATGTTTTAATGTAACCGGCAAACTGTTTTTAAATTTATTCGTGCTCATGTTAAATAACGGAACAGCGACAAACTGCTCATCATCCACTTTAGATGATGGCATATCTGCTTTGTTGGTGCCACGTGTTTTGTTGGGTGTTGCACTCATTTCAAAAATCAGTTCACCACCATTCTCCACATCGGTATTCTTGATAAATGTAGCTGCATGTGCTTTCCCATTCAACAGCACATTGTTTACATAAAAGTTTTTTTCTGTTCGGTTCTTTGCTGTAATGAAAAACGTTTTACCATTCTCTAAATGAATCTTTACTTCATCAAACAAAGGTGTACCTAATGCATATACTCCACTGCCGGGTGTTGGCTGATAAATACCCATCGCACTCAATACAAACCATGCACTCATCTGTCCGCAATCTTCATTACCAATCAAACCATCGGGATTATTGGGATAAAACTCTGTGCAAATTTTATGGATGAGTTCCTGTGCACGCCAGGGCTTGCCTGCATAGTTGAACAAATAAGCCATGTGATGACTTGGTTCATTGCCATGTGCATACTGACCGATCAATCCTGTTACATCGGCCTGATCACGACCACTCAGTGTTTGGTTGGTGGTAAACAGTTCTTCGAGTTTGCGTAAGAAATTTTCTTTGCCGCCATATAATTTGATCAACCCATCAATATCCTGTTGTGCAGAAAATGAATAATGCCAGGAATTACCTTCGGTGAAAAAGTTATTGACTTCTGTTGCATTGAAAGGTGAAAACCAAAAGCTCTGCACTTTACCACGAATATGATAAGTTGTCGGATCAAAAAGGTTGCGATAGTTCAATGAACGTGCAGCATATTTCTTGTAGACTGCTTCGTTACCGATCCATTTTGCAAATTCAGCAATACACCAATCATCATACGCATATTCAACAGTCTTCGATGAACTTTCATGATCGTAATCGTTGCTTACAAAACCCTGTCTGCCGTATTGCGTTAAACCATAGCGACTGCTTTCTGCATAACTCGTCATTGCTTCCAACGCCAGCTTCGTATCAAACCCTTTAATTCCTTTCTGATAGGCATCTACAATTACAGGCACCGAATGATAACCGATCATACAAAAGGTTTCGTTACCACTTAACTCCCACACCGGCAACATACCACCATTTTTATATTGTGCTAAAAACGTATTGATCCAGTCGCCTGTTCTTTTTTGATTGATGATCGACATCAACGGATGCAGCGCTCTGTGCGTATCCCATAATGAAAACACAGAATAATTGGTAAAGCCTTCCGCTTTGTGCACCTTCAAATCAGTACCACGGTATTCACCATTTATATCTGTATAAATATTCGGTGCCAACGATGCATGATACAAAGCCGTATAAAATGCCACCTGCTGATCCTGTGTACCGCCTCTCACCTCGATCTTTCCCAGCTCTTTGTTCCACGCTTCTTCCGCATGTTGTTTTACCGTTGTAAAATTCCAATGCGGAATTTCTGTTTCGAGATTAAGCTTTGCGTTTTCCATACTTACGCCTGAAATACCCACTTTAACCTGTACGGTTTTAGTGCCGCTTACATCAAAACTGAAATAGGCTTTGATGTTTTTACCGCTGGCAGAACGTATGTTGTTTTGTAACACATCGTTCAACGCAATGCCAAACTCTTTGATCGGTTTTTCAAATTTCATATGGAAGTAGAGGATTTGATTGCTTGCCCAGCTTTTGCTGCGGCGCATGCCTCTTACTTCGTATTCATTGATTATTTCTAAAGATGATTCCAACACTTCATCCCTGTGTTTCAGATCGAGCAATACCTTTCCTTCAGTTGCAGCCGCATCAAACGTATATTGATGTATACCCGAACGGAAAGAGGTAGTAAGTGCTGCATGAATATTATGTTTCTTGAGCAACACTTCGTAATAACCTGCATGTGCTTTTTCATTTTTGTGTGAGAAGGGAGAAGCATATTCACTGTTCTTCCATTTTACTTCACCTGCAAAAGGCATCAGCAACAAATCGCAGTAATCGGCAATACCCGTACCGCTTAAATGTGTGTGTGAAAATCCATACATAATACTGTCGCTGTAATGATAGCCACCACAACCATCCCAACCTTCCAATCTTGTATCAGGACTTAACTGCATCATACCAAACGGCATGCTTGCACCAGGATAAGTATGACCATGGCCACCTGTGCCAATAAAAGGATTTACAAGCTTAGCATAATTTGTTTGTGCCAACGCACTTAAACCAAACACAATACTTAACACTGTAAAAAAGAAAAACCGCTTACACATTTGTTTCATTTTATATTGATCTATGAATATTTATTTTCCGATAATATCGAATAATGATTTGATGCGGATACTGCTGATTTCAGCTGTGTTGAAATACCTGTTCTTTACATGCAGGTATTTCTTTTGCCCTGCTTTCAAATCAAAATAATTATCGTCGATATCAAAAAACGATTGCTGTTTATACAAGTACACATATTTCGCATCTACATTACTTACAATACTGAACAGGTTCTCTCCTTCATGTTTCATTACAAATGAAGGCTTTTTCAACGCAAGATTTTTCGGATACACACTGTCTCTTACGGGTTTCACATCATCACGATACGCTTCTTTTACGGCATACCATGCAGCTTTGGGTTCACGGCTGTAATCGGTAATACTCCAGCTGGCAACAGGCCAACAATCATTCAACTGCCACAACAAGGTACCCATATTATAAGGCTCTTTACTGCGATGAATAGCAATGGCATTTTTAAAACTATAATACTGCAAACATTGTGTGAGGTAAGTATAATCCTGCAACGAAAGCTGTTTCACTTTTGCAGAGTCGAGGAAATAGCGATGCAGGTACGATTGAATTTTTGCAAATCCGTTGCCTGCTTTCTGGTGATGATTGACGACATCGGAAAAAAGAAAACGATCCTGCGGCAATGTAATTTTTTCAATGCTGGAATAGTTGGGCATTGCCTGCATACCATACTCACTTACAAAACGTCCGGTCTTTTGCTCAAATACTTCCACAGGCTCTAATCCCCACCAAACACCCCAGTAATGGCTATCGCCTTCGGTAATACTTTTTGCACGTCCCCATCCGTTAGTGGGCGATGTGCTTACATATGGACGAGTACCATCATACTCGTTTACCCATGCAGCAATACTGTCACGGAACAAACGCACATAATCATTCCAAACTCTTGCAGAATCATTACCGTGCAGGTTGAATTGTATTTGCCATCCCCACTGATGCCATGCTTCATCCACTTCATTATTTCCACACCACACCACAATTGATTTATGATGTCGAAGTCGCTTAATTTGATATTTGATTTCTTCTTTTACATTTTTAAAAAATGTTTCATCTCCAGGAAACATTGCACCCGCAAACATAAAATCCTGCCAAATGTAAATACCCAATTCATCACAGAGATCGTAAAACACATCATCTTCATAAATACCACCACCCCATATGCGCAGCATATTCATGTTTGCATCTTTAGCAAGCATCAATATTTTACGATAATCTTCTTTTGTTAAACGTGTGGTGAACATATCGGAAGGAATGTAGTTCGCCCCCTTCATGTACACCGTCTTACCATCTATCTTAAAATAAAATGTTTTACCGTATTCATCGGGCTGCTGCACTAATTCAACTTTATTAACCGCAGTAAACTTTTCTTCTGCAGGTCGTTCATTAAAGGCTTCGAGGTACAGGCTTTTCCAGATGCCGCAGGTAATAAAAGTCGGCCCCCAATCCCAACCAAAATGATATTGTGCTTTGCGTGCATAAGCTCTTGCATTGTCGGGCAACACAAAGGGCAATTTCGATTTTGCAATGGAGTCTACTTTATTTTTTGCTGATGCAAAACGGATCAATAGTGTATTGTTTGGCTTGAGCAGTTGCTTCACATCCGCCTTCCACTGACGGAACATATTATCAGCAGAAAAAAGAAGCTGACCATTTAGATATACTTCAGCATAAGTATCCAATCCATCAAATACAAGTTCTATTTGTTTCTTCTGTAAAACAGAAGCATCTGTTTTAAATGTTGTTTGATAATCCCAGTTTGTTTGTCCGATCCATTGAAGTTTTTTTTCGTTGTCACGATAATATGGATCGGGAATAAGTTTGTTGTTAAACAGATCGGTATGAACCGTTCCGGGAACTTTAGCAGCATACCATTTATTTGTATGTTGTTTACTGAATTTCCAGTTTTGATGCAGTTGTACTCTCTGAACAGTAGATTGTGAAGTTGCTGTTGCAGCTGTAAAAACAAGTAATAGTAAAAACAGAAATCCTTTGTTCATAAAATAACCATTGACCAAATACTCACTGTAGTTAAAAAAAGGGCCAGCCAGGAATGGCCGGCCCGATAGTTTTGTATGCTAAAACTACTGATTATGAAAAACAGTGCTGTTTACTTTTTAGCCCACCATAAAGATGTAAACAAGTTGTCGGCACCACCCAGTGCAGCAACAGCTTGCGTATATCCTTTTGCATTGCTGTTCTTTAAACCCGAAGGATATTTTAATCGTTGCGGGAAGAAGTTTGCAGCATTGGTCATATAAGTAGCCGATGTTAAAGCGGGGTTATTCGGCAACGAACCACTCTCAACACAAGGATTCTCCAGGAAAGGAAGTCCAAGTCTTCTGTGATCGCTCCATGCTTCCAATGGCAACCATGGACTTTGTGCAATATATTTTTGTGTAATGATCTTGTTCAACAGATCATTCTTTACCACACCATTTTTATAAATAGTATTTACAGGATAAAGAATGGTTGTTGAACCTGGAGTATTTGTATAACCATCAACATAGTTTGCTGAATAGCTGGCAGGTGGTTCTGCAACGTGTGTCCAGCTTACAGATGTACCACAACGGTTATAATCAGTTGATGCTTTATATGAAGCAAGGTGAGAACTTACACCCCAGTAGCTGAAGCTTTCTTCAATACCTTTTTCGTAAGCAGCTTGTCCGCCCATCGGAACTGTCCAGCCACGTACTGCTGCTTCTGCAATGAGAAAGTAAGTTTCCCATGAAGCAAAGAAGATGCGTTTATTTTTGCTGTTTCTGAAATTAAGTTTCAAACGTGGCATTGAACCGCCCCACGCTCTCACTGTATTTCTGCCACCCTTTGCACCCCAATCGCCACCATTGTAGCCATTGAATGTATTGGTGGCATTGACATTTACGGCAACATTCGATGCTCCGCCTGCAGTTAATGTACGGGCAGTAGTTCTTGCACTATTATCCCATGAAGGATAGAAGCAAAAACCAGCGTCAGTAAAGTCCCCTGGAATTGCGAAAGCTTTGTATGCCCTTGGGTCGATTTTGTTTGGCAAACCATCCATCCAATAAGGAGCAACGGGATTATTAGTAGTTGTCGGAAAATGATCAACCAATCTTAAACCAACATAATCTGAAGGCTTTACTGAAGCATGAAACGAAGCAGGTAATTGGGCTGTTGTTTGAATGCCGCCTAATCCGGTGTACAAGTTATTTAAAGAAGCAGAAAGTATCTGTGGGTTCCATTCACGACTCATTACACCTGTTAAAGGATCCCAACCATCTTTCTCCTGTACCTGGAAGAAATCAGCTGAAGATGCAATAAAGTCGCTACCTGCAACGGCAGCTTCAAATTCAGTTTTTGCTTTTCCTGCATCTACTTCACTTAAACGCATGGCCAAACGCATACGCATTGAATTTGCATACTTTTTCCACTTTGCATAATTATATGCATAAGCAGGATCACCGTTTGCATCTGCAGGTTTTGCTGTAACAGCTGTTTCCAATTTTGCTGATGCGTCTTTCAACTCATCCAACAGATAATAATAAACTGATTTCACATCAGAGAAAGTTGGATTTACACCTTGGAAACCATTGATCGGAATAGGACCGAAGTTGTCGGACATTTCACTCATCAGGTAAGCTCTCCAGATCCTTGACATCTGAAGCAGGTTATTTGTATAAGGCTTGATGTTGCCCGCTGCAATTTTTTCGTTTGCTACCTGGATAGCTGCGTTTGCATTGTTCAACCACTCTGAAATATAGCGGTAGTAATCGCTCGTCCATCCATCATCATCATTACCAATGGCAACAGTACTGCCTAACTGCTGGTGAGATGCATTGCGCCAGTAAAGCACAAATACACGTTCTGCAATATGCGGATCCATTTGTGCACCCACTATTGAGTTGGTGAGTAAGTATTCTACCTGCACCTGGTCGGATGTAGCTGCGGTAGGGCTTACTGTCAGACTATCGAATTTTTTACAGGAAGGGATCATTGCTGCCATTGCCAGCATCATTCCTGTTGTTATGAATATTTTTTTCATATAGATCAATTAATCAAATTAGAAATTGAGAGTTAGGTTAAACAAGATTGTTCTTGATGTTGGAGGACTTGCATTTTCAAAACCCAATGCATTGGTACCTGTTGCAAACACAGATTCAGGATCCAGTCCTTTCATATGGCTTGAAATGAGCCATACGTTATTGCAAGACACACCAACGGTAGCTTTTTGAATGCGTGCTTTTGACAAGAACGATTTTGGCAATTGATACGAAAGCTGAACATTTCTTAAACGCACATTGCTAGCATCGTACATATTTGCTTCAATAATACCAAGGTTACCTGTTGTTGCAACTGTCGTCCAATAGTTTTGCGGAGTAACCGAAACAGTGTTCTTTTTATAACCGGACCCATCTGGCACCACACCTTCTACCACAAAATTTTCTCTTGCGCCGTTCACTACTGTTTCAGCAGCAGTTCCACTCGCCTGCATAGCAGCTAATGTTGATGAGAACATTTTACCTCCAAAGCGTGCATCAACAAGGAACGAAAGTGTAATTCCTTTAAAACCGAACGTATTGGTAACACCTAACAAACCATAAGCCTGCTGATTGCCAAGAAATACATTTGATTCGCCCACCTGTGGTAAACCTGTTGTACCATTCAGAATAAGCTGACCATAGTAAGGGCTCTTGTCATCGGTTACACGTTTGAATGTTGTACCATATATAGCACCATACTTTTCACCTGCAGTGGCAGTAATAGCCAGGTTATCGAAACCACCTAACGCATATTTAGTAACACCAGAATCTTTCAGTATATCGATGATAGAGTTATCGTTATGAGAGAAGTTTGCAGAAACATTCCAAATGAAATCTGATTTATTGATCACACGTGCATCAACCATGACCTCATAACCTTTGTTTTGAATGTTACCTGCATTAATCTTCTTAGAAGTATATCCACTTGTTGCATCGAGCGGCAGATTGATCAACTGGTTTGTAGCATTGTTTTTATACAACGAGAAATCAACTGTAACACGGTTGCTGAGGAATTTCAATTCAGCACCGATTTCTTTTGATTTAATGAGCTCATTCACTACGTTTTCATCAAACAAAGTACTGTTGCGTCCGGCAGTAGTTGCATTATTCGGATCACGACCGATCCAATAAGAATTATACAATTGGTAAGGATCCATATCGTTACCTACTGAAGCGTATGATGCCCTGATTTTTGCATAGTTGAACCATGACGGCATTTTTAAATTACTTCTGTCAAGCATTTCAGATACAACAACTGCTGCACTTATTGAAGGATAGAAATAAGAACGGTTTGCCTTTGCTAAGGCCGAAGACCAATCGTTACGGAAGGTTGCGTCGAGGTAGAGATATTCATCCCAGTTAACGCCAGCCGTTCCAAATACTGAGTTAATACGCTTTTCACTGATCCATTCTGAAATAGAAGGATTACCAACTGCATTACCAAGTGAGAAAAGATTTGGCACAACAAGGTTTGCAGAACCATCAATACCAGAACCTTTACGTAACATCAGGTTACCACCAACCATTGCATTTGCACTCAGCTTCGAAATAAGATTATCTTTTTTAGCTGACAACATACCGCTGTAGTTTGCTTCAGAGAAAACAGATTTACCTGTACCATAACGGCCATTGGTTGCAATAGGACTTCCTGCTCTAACTTTCGTTGTATAATTGTTTGTGTACATATCCACACCGGTTTTCACTTCAGCAGTTAACCACTTGGCAATATCATACTTCAAAGAACCTGTCAAGATAAAACGATCACGGCTATCCTGGTTCAACGCATTCTTGCTCCTCCAATATGGATTGACTGTTGAACCGGCACTATTCCACCAGATCATGTTATCATATTGATCAGTACCTGCTTTGAACTGTGTAATATCAAGTGACTGCGGGAATGTGTACAACAACCTTGCAACGTTATTATTGTTGTTACCTGCCAATGGTCTATTTTGAGCCATTGTGTTTGAGTATTGCACTTTCATATCCGCTGTCCACTTATCGCCTCTGCCGAATTTCGCTACACTGCGTGTAGTAAAGTTGTGACGTAACAGTTTTGCACCGGGTATCATACTCTTATCTTCATAACGGTTGAAAGAGCTGTACACCGAAATATTGTTGAATTGTTGCTGGAACGTAAGGTTGTAGTTTTGGTTGAAACCTTTGTCGTAAAAATTCTTTACATTATTGTAATAAGTTAGATTTTCAGGTTTACCATTCCAGTTTGTTACTTGTTGTCCTGTAATTTTTGGGCCCCAGCTTAACCCTGATGTAGCATCGAATGTTCCATTGCTCCCCTGTCCGAATACATTTTGCATTTCAGGATTTGTGAACACACTTTCAAAACCAAATGTAGTAGCGAACGACATACCGAGACCAGCCTGTTTCTTACCTGTTTTAGTTGTAACAAGAATAGCACCGTTACCTGCACGTGAGCCGTACAAGGCAGCTGCTGTTTGTCCTTTCAAAACAGTAATTGATTCGATATCACTTGGGTTAAGATCGGCAAGACCATTACCATAATCCAAAGAAGGATTCCAGTAATCGGTATTACTACCACCGGTGAAGTTGTCAACTGGTACGCCATCAACCACTATTAATGGTTGGTTTGAACCTGTAAGGGAGTTACTACCACGCAGGATAATTTTTGATGAGCCGGCAGGACCATTGCTTGAACGCACAACCTGTAAACCAGCAACCACACCGGTAAGTGTGTTGGCAAGATTTGGTTCACGTGCATCAACAAGTGTGCTGCCTTTTACTTCCTGCACAGCATAACCAAGCGATTTTTTCTGACGCTTAATACCAAGTGCTGTTACAACTACACCCTGTAGTTCTTTCGATACAGATTGCAGTTCAACATTAATGCTGGTTGATCCGGCTTTTATTTCCAGATCATTATAACCAACTGAAG
This sequence comes from Lacibacter sp. H375, assembly GCF_037892425.1. Taxonomy (NCBI): domain Bacteria; kingdom Pseudomonadati; phylum Bacteroidota; class Chitinophagia; order Chitinophagales; family Chitinophagaceae; genus Lacibacter; species Lacibacter aquaticus. The sequence goes on along the minus strand of NZ_JBBKTT010000001.1, from coordinate 2,984,894 downwards.
TAATTAACAATGTCGCAGAAGGTGCAACGTTGATCGAGAACAAACCTTTAAAATCGGTGGTAACCGAATTGGTGGTTCCCTTTTCTGTAACAGTTGCGGCCACTACAGGATTGCCATCCGTATCCCTGACCGTTCCCGTAACCTGTCTTTTTTCCTGTGCATTTACCTCGATAAAGCACATTGCTGTTATTGCATAAAGCAGCAAACGTTTTAGCAACATTTTCATTGCAGTTTGTTTATGGGTTTAAAAAATAAAGAAACAAGTGAATAATGGGGTAAGCAGTATGAGGTGTGTTTTATAGTTCTACTTCATTACCGGTACTTTTGGTTTTGCGCCTGTCTAGCGAGTCAAAATGATCCATAACTAATGCAGCTGCTCCAATCAGTTCGGCCTGAAATCCTAATGATGATATTTCCAATTCTGTATTCTCGGCAATTTTAGGAATGCAATGTTCATTGATTGCTTGCTGTATTGGCGCCAACCATACCTTTCCACCAACAGAACCCCGGCCGCTTAATATGATCAACTCTGGGTTGAGCAGGTGAATAAGGATGGCAATACCACGGCCAATATTGTAAGCGGATTCAGACAACAATTCAATGGCATATTTATCACCTTTAATGGCTGCATCCATAATTGCCCTTGATGAATCTTCTGCGTTTTCCAATGTTAAGTTCCTGAGCATTGAAACTTTTCCCTGTTTCAATCCTTGTATGGCTTTTTCTGTAACAATAAACAAAGATGATTCTGTTTCTAAGCAACCGCTCTTACCGCAAGAGCACATCTTGTTATTGGTGAAAAGAGGAATATGACTGAACTCGCCTGCAAAACCATTGTTGCCACGAAACAATTCACCCTTAACGATCATACCCAAACCAATACCCCAACCAACATTTATTACCATTACAGTTTGCTTATTGCGGGCCGCACCAAATTTCAATTCAGCTAATGCAATTAAACTGGAATCGTTATCTATAAATACCGGTACACCAACAGCCGCCTCAACAATACTTACAATGCTGTTTCCGCTCTCTGTTTTAAGAAATGAATGATTAATGCCTTTTGTTACATCTATAAAACCAGGCATACCTATACCAATACCCGCTATATTTTGCTTGGAAACACCCGAAGAAAGTATATAACTATTGATATGCTGTGTGAGTTCTGCTAATGCGTTGTGGTTATTGCTCAACGGAAGTTCAATACGCAGCGGTTCCAACACGTAATTATTCTGCATATCCAGAATAGCAATGCGTGTTACCAACTGATCCATCGCCACTGAAACTATGTAAAGCACATCAGCCTTGAGTGAATAAACCAAAGGCCGCCGACCACCTGTAGAATTAGCGTAACCGGATTCTACCACCAACCCATCTTCGATCAACTCGTTTAATACACGGTTTGTAAGCGGAAGGCTTTTATCGGTTAACAAACTCAAATCAGCGCAGGAAAGCTCCTTCTCAAAATAGAGATGCTTTTGAATCTGTCTTTTATAACGGTTGTTCTTTAGCAGCATGGGTGGCAATCAATTTAAACAGCAGATCTAAAATAAATAAACTTTTGAAACTTCTTAAAAAATTAATAAAAGTTTTATAAAATTTTATTAACAATGGCTATCATCCTGTAAAAAATTGACTTTTTGGGGCAATTTGGCTCTAGTTTTCAGGAACCCGAACTGTCGAGACGATTGAATTGGGTTTAGGATTGAGTCACTTTTGAAGATTAAAGTGGAAGAGTTACGGCCACGTTGCTGAAAATTTGAAGGATTGTGATGGAGTTGCGGTAGCTGACCAAAAGCCAGCAGCCTTTATCAATTTTTGCTTCTGCCGGCAAAATTCAGCTGTACCATATATAAACCAGCGGTTACAAGCAGCACACCGGCAATAGTAAACAAAGTGATCGGTTCGTTCAGGCTTACTGCCGCTATGATGAACCCGAACACCGGGCAAAGGAATAACCAATACGATGCCGTGACTGCATTTCGCTTTAACAGCCATAACCATAGCTGTACAGCAGCTATGGAAACCGGAATTGCCAGCCACAATACACCACTGTAGAAATTAAGATCGAAACGGTTGAGCTCACTTTTATAAGTCATCAATAACACAGGAAATAGTATTATACCACCGATTAAAGTTTGCCAACCGTTAATGGTAAGTATATGCAGATCGCTCCACTTAGTGCGGGCAAAATAAATTGCGCCAGCTGAATAAGCAAGCATACTGCCTAACATAATAAGAATACCATTTACTGTTGCAAAACTATTTTGTAACAATGGCCATGCTGCAACAACCACCCCGGCACTGCAAAGCAATAAACTCAGCCAATGTTTTATTCCCATCTTATGATCAAACAAAGCGGCAGAAAGAATACTGATGAGTACCGGGTTCACAGCCACAGCCATGCTTCCCAAACCTGCCGATACTTCCTGCATTGCCACTACATACAAGCCCAGGTATAAACTGATGTTGAGTAATCCATACACAGAAATAAATAGCCACTCTTTCTTTTGTGGTAAACGTTTACGCCAGATAAGATGCGCAAAAACCAACATGCCCACTCCCCCGATAAAGAAACGTGCTACGGCTATCACAAATGGTTGTGCAGATTGCAATGATATTTTTGTAGCAGTTGCTGCCGATGACCATAACAGTGCAAAGAATACTCCGGCAACGATATATTTCCAGTTCATGTTTTGCGTTACAAATAATCCTTTTTTCTGAAGAGATCGTTTTGCAAACATATCTTATTCTGCACTGAGTTTATCTGCAAAAGGTTAAGCAGATGGTTTACTAACAATAAAAAATGATCAAGAATAGTTGCCTGGAAAAGGGTATAAAAGAAAAAGGTCATCTGTAGAAACAGGTGACCGTTAACGATTGCTTGCCATATAAAAAAAGAGTTCTAAATATCTGGTTGTAGAGCTTTCAAATCTTAGAGTTATTTCTTTTTAGTTCTTAACCCCTGATTTGATGATGTAAAACTATTGAACCTGTGTTTAGCCATCAAACCAAGATAAGGTTGTTTTTATGACGCCAAATGCTATCCTGATTTCCAGAATGCTTACCTGGCAAGGCTTTCACCGAAAAAAAGCGCTTATACCCAACGGCGTTTTTTATTAGTTAAAACGACAATTATTCTAACGACAACGTTGTAATATGGCCGCAGCAGGCAAGCTAAAGACTCATTTGTATCTTAGCTTATAAACCGTAAGCATGAATAAGCAAATACTACCTGCAGTTGCAGCAGCTATTTTTAATGAGAAAGGCGAGATACTACTGCAAAGAAGAAAAGATGTAAATCAATGGTGCATTATATCGGGCCACGTAGAATTTGGTGAAACAATTGAACAGGCCATGTTACGTGAAATAGAAGAAGAAACAAACAGCACAGCAGATCTTATTCGGTTTATCGGCGTTTATTCTTCACCTGCGTCTCAAACATACAACTACCCTGACCGAACAATACAGTATGTTACTTCGTACTTTGAAGCGAAGCTTACAACAGATTTAGCAGATGGTTTTTCGAATAATGAAACGCAGGAATTGAAATTCTTTTCTCCTGATCAACTGCCAGGTGAACTTGCAAACATAAATCCCTACTGGCTTTCAGATGCGCTGAACAAAGACAGTTCAGTTTTTATACGTTGATGTATTTTATTTATGCATCATGTCGCATACCCTTTGCCACACGAAACAGATGCAGCACATAAGGAAACAAAGCATCCATTGTTTCTTCTGCACCTTTTTTTGAACCGGGCAAAGTAATAACAAGTGAATTGTTAATGAAGCCTGCAACACCTCTTGATAACATAGCATACGGTGTACGTTGCTGACCATAGTTGCGTGCAGCTTCCATCATACCGGGAATTTCCCTGTCGAGTAATGGTTGAATTGCTTCAGGTGTAATATCTCGTGGCGACAAACCTGTGCCCCCAGTGAAGAGAATTAAATGATATCCTTCTTCGCTGTATTGTTTGGCTTTTGCTTGAATAGCATCAAACTCATCGGGAATAATTTCATACACTGATGCTTTGAGTTGATGTTGTTCCAGTTTTTGCAGAATTGCTTTACCGCTACCGTCTTCCTTTGTACCTGCCGCAACAGAATCGGAACAAACAATTACTGCTGTGCGGATGCTTTCTTTCAACTCATCTTTAAAATCTGTTTTACCACCTTTCTTGCTTTCGAGTTTGATGGATGAAATTTCTACGCCTTTATCCAGAGGCTTCAACATGTCATACATCGTTAGTGCAGTGATCGCTGCACCATGCATAGCTTCTACTTCCACTCCTGTTTTATAGATCGTATGAACTTCAACTGAAATGAGAATGCTTAATCCTTCAATGGTATGTTTGATGGCAGCAAACTCAACCGGTAACGGATGACAATCAGGAATAACATCACTTGTTTTTTTGATTGCCAGTAAACCGGCTGCACGGGAGAATTCAAACACATCCCCTTTAGGAACAGTTTTGTTTTGAATCGCATCAATAGTTTCCTGCTTAGAAACTGTGAGTAATGCTGTAGCAATTGCCTGGCGTAATGTTGTTGATTTATGTGTGATGTCGACCATTGCTTATTGATTTACTTTCCATTGATGTGTTTCATCTTCAAATAATTCCTTGCCCCAAACAGGCAATTCTGTTTTAATGCGTTCCACTACTTCATTGCATGCATCAATTGCTGCACGGCGATGTACGGACGAAGTAAATACAAATAGACAAATTTCACCTGCAGCTACTGTGCCCAAACTGTGATGCACATGCATACAGGTGAGTTCATATTTAGCAAACGTCTCTTCACGGATGAAATGCATTTTTTCCAATGCCAGTTCTTCGTAAGTAGTGTAATCAATTGCTGCTACTTTCTTCTCGTCAATTACATCTGCCCTCACCTGTCCCAAGAAAATGCTATGTCCGCCAATATTCGTTTTTGAACTGTGCTTAGCAATACTATCTGCAATAAATGTGGGTGCAATAGCTCCTTGCGTAAATATATTCTTGGGTTTACGTTCCATTACACGGTTTGTTTTTGTTGCTGCATCCATTGCTGAATACCACCCTTTAAACTATAGATTTTTTTTGAGCTGCCGAATAATTCGTTCAACTGCTTTGCTGCAGCTGCACTTCGTTTGCCTGATAAACAAAATACCACAATGGTATCTTCTGTTAACCATGCAGTATGTTGCAGTAAACTGTTCAACGGAATCTGCATATGACTGAAATCTGTTACAACAGGTACTTCATCTTTTTCCCGCACATCAACAATAGCAGCTTTGCCATCAGCAACAATATCATTAAAGGCGGCTGCATCAATCTCATTTACAAGTGTAGCAGTACTGCATAACCATTCATAATCGGTTTCTTGCAATGCTTCTATGGTTGCAGGAATGAGTGATGCTGTTTCTATTCGCTTGCTCAATTCAAATTCATAAGTCTGATTATTGAGTGTGTTATAGGTAAAAAGTTTGTTCGACAACAACACACCAGTTCCGGTAATCAGCTTAATGGTTTCATTCGCCATCATACTGCCGATGATACCGGGCAACACCCCCAACACGCCCGCTTCAGCACAGTTCAACACTTCCCCTTCTTTTGGGGGATGTGGAAACAGATCACGGTAATTAGCTGAGTGTTCATTGTTTTGTTGCACATTGAATACAGCAACCTGTCCCTCGTATTGCGAAATAGCACCGTAGACCATGGGCTTATTCAACAACACACAGGCATCGTTCACTAAATAACGTGTAGCGAAATTATCAGAGCCATCAACTATTACATCAAATGCGGAGAGAATAATTGAAGCATTTTTATTTTTCAAACGTTCATTGTAAACAGTAAACCTTACCTGCGGATTCAACTGCTGCAAAACTTCAACAGCACATTCTGTTTTTGACCGACCGATCATCTGCACATTATACAACACCTGCCGATGCAGGTTTGAAAGTGATACCACATCATCATCCACAATACCAATTGAACCAACACCTGCTGCAACGAGATATTGCAGCAGCGGACAACCCAAACCACCTGCGCCGATCACCAATACAGATGCAGCCAACAGTTTCTGTTGCGCCTCTGCACCAAATCCTTTCAGGATCAGTTGGCGTTGGTAACGTTCATATAGTCTGTCGTTGTTCATATTTTATCCACCGGAGAAAGGAGGTAATAAAGCAACTGTGCTGTTATCCGTTAAAGAAGTATTGGTTGAAATCGTTTTTTTGTCAACTGCCATAATAAATTTTTCAGTTGCAAGTGCCGGGTACTGCAAACGAAGTTGCTCCAGCAGTTCATCAGTTGATGTTATATCATTCAGTACAAGCGAAGCACCTGCAATGTCAACCAGCTTTCCAAAAAACAAAACCTCCACACGCATCATTGTTGTTTAAGCAGCAAAAATAACCCAACTCAGGTTACCAATAGTTTTACAGCAGCAATTAATAATACCGTTGCCAGCATATATTTCAACATACCCTGTTTCAACTTGACTGAGCCGAAATAAGCGCCTGCCAATCCTCCTGCAAAAGCAGTGACTACAAATAGGTACATGTCCGTTGTAAACTGAATGCCCTTGGTCAGTTGTCCTGCCAAACCTGAAAGCGAATTGACGAAAATGAACAAAGCGCTTATTGCTGCCGCTTGTTTCATGTTTGCCCACTTCAGCATTAAAAGGACTGGAGAAAGAATAATCCCTCCTCCAATACCGATAAGCCCGGAAAGAAAACCAATGACAGCTCCAATTACAACAGCTGCCCCTGAGTTTACTTTCTTCGGTTCATCTACCTGGATATTGCTGAAGAAAAGAAATCTTGCAACCGGTATCAATAAAAGCAGGCCAAGAATTTTCTTATAAACATCCGCATCAATACCAACCTTCCCGCCAAAATAGGCCATTGGAACCGACAATAAAGCAAATGGCCAAAACACATTCCATTTAAAATAACCACCACGATAAAACTGGATGAATGATGTAAGTGATACAAATAAATTCAGCAACAAGGCTGTTGGTTTCATTACATCAGGTGCAATGCTGAAGATGGCCATCAATGCCAGGTAACCACTTGCACCGCCATGCCCTACTGATGCATATAAAAGTGCAACAAGGAATAAAAGAATATAAAACAAGTAAATAAAATCCATTGCAGTTAAACAGGTAAAAGATGAATGGTTACGGTATCATTTGCTTTATACTCTTCTTTCTCGCCATCCAGTTGCAGCAAACAGTTGGCCGTTGCAAACGAATTTAATTTGTATGATTCCTGTGCTGTTAAAGGCAACACCGTTTGCCCATCGTAATATGCTTTTTGAAAATGTGTCAATCCCGGAGCTTTTTTACAACCCTTCGCCAATACAGTTTGCACAGTCTTTAATTGCAAAGGGCGTTTTGTTTGCAGCGACAATGCTTCTGTTACATATTCATAAAAACAGGTAAGCACTGATGATGGATTACCCGGTAAGCCAAAAACAAGTTTATCTCCTTTCGTTCCAAAGAACAAAGGTTTACCCGGCCGTTGTTTTATTTTGTGAAACTGTTGCACAACGCCACATGTATTTGCAGCCTGCAATACAAAATCATAATCACCAACACTTACACCACCTGTTAATAATATAAGATCACTTTCATTCAACGCCTGTTGTAAGATCGCCGTTAATACCTCCGGATCATCTTCTGCTTTGTAAATATGATGAACAGGAAGATGCAGCGATTCCAATGCTGCTGTTAAACCAAATGAGTTGGATTCATACACTTGTCCGTACGACAATGGCTTGCCCGGCTCCTGTAATTCGTTGCCGGTAAGGATGATGCTGATCACAGGATCGGGAATAACGGATATTTCAGTAACACCAATCCCTGCTAAAAATCCAATAGCAGCTGCAGTGAGTAAACTTTCTTTGGGTAAAGCCAATTCGCCTGCTTTTATTTCAGAACCAATGGGACGAACATTGCTGTTACGTTGCAGCTTTTCATCGTCAATAATTAAGATGCTATTTTCTGTTTTTACTTTTTCCTGCATCACCACAGTATCTGCTCCTGCAGGTACAGGTGCACCTGTAAAGATGCGGATTGCTTTACCATCTGCAACTTCTATTGCAGATGAACTTCCTGCAGGCATCTCTCCATCAATGATCAATTCTTTTTGCAGATCATCAAATGCAAATGCATAGCCATCCATGGCAGATTGTGGAAATGCAGGAATATCAATTGTTGCAAATACATCTGCAGCCAATACTTTTCCTCTTGCCTGTAATAAGGAAAGAGTAACAGGATTTAATGCTGTTACGTTTGTTGAAATAATATGTTTTGCTTCTGCTACAGTAATCATTGTTTGCTGAATTTCCTGTCTGACGAGTGCGTCAGACGATACATAACTTCATTCATCTTTTGAAAGATTCTGATAATCCTCCAATGTGTCAATATCTATCTCTCCTTTCGGAAAATGAACAAATGCTGCTTCGTTCTGATACTTTCGAACCAGGCTTTTTGCTCCAACATCGCCTGCTAATTCCAAAAGCTCCGGAAAGAAACGTTTGGTAAATAAAACAGGTGTTCCAAAAGTAGTTCCATATTTACTTGCAACAATGCTGCGCTGTTCTTTTTTGTTCAACTCCATCAAATCATTTAATAACCCTGCTGTTACAAACGGCTGATCAGCTACCATGAATACCACGGCTTCAACTTGCGGATTCAATTTCAACAACGTTTGTAAACCGAAGCGAATTGTTGAAGCCATTCCTTCTTTCCATTCAGGATTGACAACTAACTCAACTGTTTCAATGTTTAATTCAGTTTTAATCACATCAGCATTTGCACCCAAAACAACAACCACAGAAGCAGCATCAGCTGTCTGTGCCGCTTCAATTGAATGTTGCAATAATGTAACACCTGAATAAACTAATAATTGTTTGGGGGAGCCTAAGCGTGACGATGCACCTGCAGCGAGTATTATAACTCCGGTAGTATTTTGATTTATTTGCTCATCTGCCATTGCTGCTTAATTTCTGTAATTCCAATTCATTGCGTGTATGAATACTAACAGAGCGGTTTTTTAAAAAGCCCCCTGTACGTGCTGCAAACACAGCTTTTATTTCTGCCAATACAGACAATGCAATTTCTTCTGCAGCTTCAGCTCCGATGTCAAGACCGATCGGCCCATGGATCATTGCACGTTGTTCATCTGTTACAGTAACGCCTTCATCTCTTAATTCATCAAACATACGTTCCAAACGTTTCTTTGGCCCGAGTGTACCTATGTATCTGCAGTTGATCTGCAATAACAGTTTCATCATTGCCAGATCATACTTGTAATTATGTGTCATCAACAGAAATACCGTCCATTCATCTGGCACAAGTTGATTGATAATATCAGCAGGCTTTCCCGTGATCAATTGATGCACGTCAGGAAAACGTTGTGCATTGGCATGTGTGGATCGTCCATCAGCAACAGTTATCTGCCAACCCAGCACCTTCGTCATTTCCACTAACGGAAATGCATCATTGCCTGCACCAACAATAATCAGTGAAACAGATGGCTGCAACAATTCAACAAAGGCTGTCAATTCAAACGATTCGTATTCTTTAATAACAGATGATCCTGTTGCAAGTATTGATGATGCATCGGTTTGAACGATGGCTTGCAAAGCATCATCATCAATGGTGCTGTACTTTGTTTCCTTATCAAGAAAAAAACAAGTGCCGGGTTGATGACCATGGAAGTTGTGCAGTGAAAACAAAGTGACCAAGACCGTTTCTCTTCTGTATAACTGGGATCGTTCCAGTAATGCAATGGGGTTATTCTCATCTTCCGCATTAATCGGTTCAAATAAAATATGCACAATACCATTGCAACCCAACTGCACACCAAACTCAACATCTTCTTCATCCATCGAATTATATGTAACAAGTTTGTTTTGGTTTTGATGAATAGCAAGCAATGCTTTTCGCAATGCATCGCCTTCTAAACATCCACCGCTGATTGCACCGGTCATCCGTCCATCTTCTTCCACCAACATGCGGGCGCCGGGTCGGCGGTAAGAAGAACCTTCCACATACACAACCGTTGCCAACGCAGTCTTCATTCCCTTCTGCGTTGCTTTTTTGTATGCTGCAATTATTTCATTGATCTCTTTCGTCATGTAACACTGAACTAACCCAACTGTTCGGCAAATGGCAGCTTGCGTAATCGTTTACCGGTGGCTGCAAAAATTGCATTGGCAAGTGCTGCTGCTATTGGCGGCAATGCAGGTTCACCTAAACCCGTTGGCGCTTCATCGCTTTCAACAAATTGCACATCAACTTCCGTTGGTGCATCTCTCATGCGTAAGAACTTATAAGTATGAAAATTTGTTTCGGCTACTGCACCATTCACAAAGGTTACTTTCGGGAACATGGCATGGCTGATGCCATCCACAATGGACCCCTGCACCTGGTTTTCTGCGCCACTCAAATTAATGACACGGCCACAGTTTACGGCACAATACACTTTCTTCACCTTCGGTTGTCCGTCCACCATTTGCAAATCCACTACCTGCGCTACATACGAACCAAACGAGAACCAGGTAGAAAAACCTCTGAATACGCCGGGTGTTTTTGAACCCCACTTACTCATCTTCGCCACAAGTTCAATCACACTTTTATATTTCTCCGGATCGTAATTAATTTTTCCAACCGTTTGTTCTTTTGCTTTTTTCAATAACTCCAGACGAAATGCTATCGGATCTTTTTTCAATGCCGTGCATACTTCATCCATGAAACTTTCAGCAACATAGGCCAATGTGTTTGCACCAGGTGCTCTCCACCAACCCGTTGGTGTATTGCTGGTAAAGCCTTGTCCTTCGGCACGGTAATTTGCAATTGCACCTGCAACATAACTATCGCCACGCACACCACGACCAATACCAATTCCTGATTGATGCCATGATAATAAATTGTCAGCTGAAAGTGCTGCACGGTATCTCCACATTTCTGCAGGACGGTAAAAATCATTCTGCATATCATCCTCACGAGTCCATTGCACCTGCACCGGACTTTGTGCTGCTGCCGAGATCAACGCAGCTTCCACTCCATTATCGGTCATTAACTTTCTGCCAAAACCACCGCCTTGTCGGGGCGATGATATGGTAATATTTTCTTCCGCTATTCCTAGTTGTTTTGATACTTCAGTTCTTACAGCACCGGGTACCTGTGTTGGACCAAACAATTCCACTTTTCCATCTTTCACATTTGCATAAAAATTAAGCGGCTCCATTTGCCCGTGCGAAAGTGCAGGTATTTCATATGTTACATCAAGAAATTTTGTAGCACCTTGTTTTGCTGCATCTACATCTCCATCGTTTCGTTGAGGAGTTGCTGTAGGTTTATCAAGCATTTCTTTAAAGGTTGCAAAATGTTCGGCCGTATTCTCCAGTTTTTCACTTGCATTCCATTGGATCACCAATGCATCCCTTCCTTTTTTTGCCGCCCATGTAGATGTTGCAAGCACAGCAACTGCGTTCTTGATCTTCACTACTTTTTTTACACCTTCAATTTTCAATGCAGCTGCATCGTTTACGTCGCCCAATGTTTTTCCATAAGCAGGAGCACGGCTTACCATGGCGAACAGCATTCCTTCTCTTCTTGTATCAATGCCAAACAACGGCTGACCGGTTACAATTTTATGTGCATCGACATCTTTTACTCTTGTGCCGATCAATTTAAATTCTTTCGGATCCTTTAAAGTTGGTTTAGAGGGCACTTCCAGTTTTGCCGCTGCAGATGCCAACGAGGCATAACTCAATTTCTTGCCAGTTGCTTTATGGATCACTTCTCCGTTTTCAACAGTACACTCCGTTACAGGAACGTTCCATTGTTGCGCCGCAGCAGTCGTTAACATTTCACGTGCAGTTGCACCAACCGTACGCAACTCTGTAAATCGTCCTCTTACTGATCCGCTGCCACCGGCAGTTTGTCTGCCCATTTTAATGTGTAATGGCGCCAATTCAACTTTTATTTTTTTCCAATCAACACCCAGCTCTTCTGCAATGATCATTGGCAACGATGTTTTTACACCCTGACCAATTTCCGGATTTGGTGCTAATAACACAATGGAACCATCAGCAGCAATGGTGATATAAGCATTCGGGGTAAAGATCATTTCTTCCAATGCTTTGGCTTCTGCAGGCAGGTTGAGCAAACTAAAACTGATGAGCATACCACCACCTGATAAAGCAGATACCTTCAGAAAATTTCTTCTTGAGTGTGTTGTTGCCATAATTATTTTTTGCTTTGTGTTTTGGCTGCTAAATGAATTGCTTTGCGAATGCGGACATGTGTTCCGCATCTGCAGATATTTCCAGACATCGCATTATCAATATCCTGATCGGTTGGTTTTGCATTGCGTTTTAATAAGGCAGCTGCACTCATGATCTGGCCCGCCTGGCAATAACCACATTGTGACACATCGAGTTCTTCCCATGCCTGTTGCAAAGGATGATCGCCTTTTTCGCTTAACCCTTCAATGGTAACAATCGCATTATTTTTTACGGATGAAACGGGCAATGTGCAGGAACGTATGGCATTACCATTCAGGTGTACAGTGCATGCACCGCATTGTGCCATGCCACAGCCAAATTTTGTACCAACAAGGTTTAAATGATCTCTCAGCACCCATAACAAAGGTGTTGCCGGATCTACATCAACCGATAGCGTTTTACCATTTACATTCAAATTGATTGCTGCCATGAGGAATACTTTTAGGGAAGTTAGTTATTCCCGAAGAACAAAAACGCAAAATCAACGACAATTATATGAATGACTGTTTTGGGAAGATTAACGGAAATTGAATCGCAGAACGTTTACCTATTATCTACGTTCATTTTAACAATCCTCAACAATTTTGAGAAGGCAAGTGAACCCATCTTCCATTTACCTTTTTCATTGATATTTACTTCCCTACCATAAAGGGATTGATGATTTCCTTTCTGCCAACAACCGCCACTTAGGGGATATCGTTTAACAGGATGGCTGTATTGCCGTTGATGTTAACTGATACTGACTACACTTCTGCTTTCTTGTACCAAATCGCCGAATATGTTTAGAAATCTGAATTAAGAGCAAAAGATGCAGAACGTAAAATTACAAAACATGTGAAAACAACCTGGCTAACCTTTCAGGCAATTGTTCAAAGGCCGATCGCTTGCACCATTCTTCTTTATCTATTTTCTCAGCTTCCTCAAGGTCTTTATAAAAAACTGATCTTAACTCTTCTGCAAATGTTCTGTCATATACCAAAACATTTGCTTCAAAATTTAATTCAAAGCTTCTATAATCCATATTTGCTGTTCCAATAATAGAAAGGTTACCATCAGCAACCAATGTTTTGGCATGTACAAATCCTTTTTTGTAAACGTATACTTCAACACCAGCGCAAAGCAAATCTTCATAATAAGATTTTGAAGCTGCATTCACCAGTTTAGAATCACAGATACCCGGTGCCAATAATTTTACGGAAAGCCCACTTAAGGCTGCAATTTTTAATGCTTCCAAAATGCTATCGCCGGGAATAAAATAAGGTGTTGTAATAAGGATTTCCTTTTTTGCCAGGAAGATCGATTGCAATAACGAAAACAGAACAGAAGGTTGTTTCGACTCCGGACCACTGGCTGCTACTTGCAGAAAACTATCTTCCTTGTGTGTTGCGGGAACCGGGAATTGGAATTCGTCCAATTCTACATCCTCATCGCAACAAAATTTCCAATCAGTTAAAAAAAGATATTGCAAATAAAAAACACCGGGGCCGTCAATTCGAAGATGAGTATCCCGCCAAAATAACTTATGCGTTCCGTTGTTGATATATTTATCGCAAACATTTATTCCGCCTGTAAAAGCAGTTTGTCCGTCTATGATCAACGTCTTTCTATGATTTCTGTAATTCAACCGGTTTGCTAACAGATAAAACATCACTTTTTGAAAAGGATAGATCTCAATGCCGGCTTTTCTCATTCTATCTTCTATGCTTTTTTTAATATTCGGGCTTCCAAAATCGTCATAGATAAAACGTACCCGTACACCTTCAGTCGCTTTTTTTATCAGGAGCTCTTCAATTTGTTCACCAATATTATCCTGTGCAAAAATGTAATACTGAATATGTATATGGTGTTTCGCATTGCGGATGGCTTCCAGTACTTCAGGAAATTTTTCTTCGCCGTTTATTAAAAGTTGCAATTTGTTTCTCCGGGTAAGCGGACTGCTAAGTACCTTTTGCAGCATCACTGCAAGCTCCCTGTTTTCAGCCGGCAATTCTGGAGGAAGAACGGTTTCAGTTCCATATATCTTCATTTCCTTCTTCAAATGTTCCAATAGCTTTTCATCTTCGTCAGATTTATTACTGTACGCTTTTGTTTTCCAAAAGTTGACACCGAATAATAAGTAAAAGACAATGCCACCCACAGGTATGAAAACTGCCAAAAGCAGGTAGGCCATCGTTTTTGTGGCACTTCTTGTTTCATAAATAATGCGAAGGCAAACAGCCATAAGTATAAGGAGATAAACCCCGCCGATAATATAAACCCAATGCATGATGATTATTTGGTTGCTGATGAAAATAAATCAGCATCTTATTACTTAAAAGATTGTGCCAATAACGGTTTTGAATGCGATTGCAGGGATGAGTTCAGTAATAACAACAACCATTGTTAAACATATGTGGCGTTACCGAAGGAGACAGGTAACTGGAAGGACAGCTTTCAATTACGGATCACGATGAAAGGTGAGTAAAAAATTCCCCGAAGTTTTAAAGTTCATGGCATGAAGCAAAACGACTATGTACTTTTGAAATCTGCGTTTATACGTCAGCTTTTGCTGTATCTAAAGCGACTTTTGTTTCCAGGTTTCTTCTATCCTCCAATGCCAATCATACTTCTGTTATGAATGGTTTCTGCATTGATGTGTTCAAAGTCGGCAGTGAATTGTCCGCCGAGTTCTTTTGCCTTCTCTGCTATGTTTTGTGTGATGAGTTCAGTTACATTGTGTCCGCTTCGAAATGCTGTTAATAAGTCCATTTCCTTTTCAGCAAACAAACAGTTTTTCATTTTACCATCTGCAGTTAAACGCATCCGGTTACAACTGCTGCAGAAAGGTGCACTCATAGTACTGATGACAGAAAATGTTCCTGCATGACCGGGAACAATATAACCTTTCGCTGTATCATGCTCTTCATTCTTTAGTGGAAGGAAAGAATATTGTTGATCCACTACCTGTAATATCTCTTGCCAGGTAAATACCTGGTTGCTTGTCCATTGATTACCGCTGAATGGCATAAACTCAATAAAACGCACATGCACCGGTGTATCTTTTGTCCATGCAATAAAATCATTGATCTCTCCATCGTTCAAACCTTTCATCACAACCACATTTACTTTTACATGAAAATTGCGGTTGATGAGCAGTTGAATATTTTCCATCACTCGCTGAAACTGATCTCTTCTGGTGAGATGCTGAAACGTGGCGGCTTGTAAAGTGTCAAGACTTATATTGAGCGAACGTACACCTGCTTCTTCCAGCACATCTACAAACTCATGCAGTCTTGTACCGTTGGTGGTGAGCGTAAGTTTAACCGGCAACTTTGCCAAGCGAAGTATAATATCAGCGGCATCTTTACGTACCAATGGTTCGCCACCTGTTAAGCGGATCTTGTTTACGCCGAGTTGTACAAATGTTTTTGCCAGCGATTCAATTTCATCGGCCTGCATAAGGTTAGCCTGCTTCGTAAACTCGTACTCTTCTTCAGGCATACAATAAAAGCAACGCAGGTTACAGTTATCTGTTAACGATATCCGCAAATAATTATGTACACGATTATATTTGTCGATCAACATGTTCTTCTTTTTATTTGAGAGATGATCAGGCATTCAACTGCAATGCTTCTTTTACCTGCACAACCTTCAACTCATCTCCTACTGTAATTGTTCCTTGTTGTTTATATAAAATATTCTGTCCGAAATACACTTTGTTATTTCCTGTTCTGTATGATGCTAACGTTTTCAACGGTTCTTTTGCAGTTGCTGCTGTTTCCTGGTCGGTAGTTGTTATGGCACATCTTGCACAAGGCTTTACTGCATACAGATCAATGCCGTTGATCTGGAAATGTTGCATCGTATCTTCTTTATAGGGATCGCCACCGGTGAAAACGATATTTGGCCGGAAACGATTCATCGGCACAGGTATTTCCAAGCGGCTGTTCAAATCATCCAACGATGCCTGCCCGATCATCAACAGCGGAAATGCATCAGAGAAACCGGTGATCTCTTTATTCAACGCATAATCAACATCCACTCTTCGTTTGCTCACCTCTGGCATATACACCAACTTACAGTGCATATTCAACTTTTGCGAAAACCATTCGTTGATTTCTTTGCTTATTTCAATTGCATCACACACATCATCCCATATCTGTACACTTATTAAATCACTTCCTGTTGGATTTAAATTAAGATGGATCCTTTCTGCATCATTTCCTTTTTCAGATACGATCAATTCATTTGCATGAATAGCAGTGCGCAGCAAAGCCATTCGTGGAAACTCCCGTTGCGTTAAAAACCGGTTGTCATCTCCTACAAGCATCCATCGGCGGTCGTGCTCAATACCACGGTCGGTCAACTCTGCCGAACTGAGTTCAATCCCTCCAAGCGATTTAATGGGATATACATATAAACGACTGATCGAAAGCATGCCTAAAATTACAGTATTTGCAAACGTCTGCCAGCTTTGCTTTTTGATGCAAAGAATAATTTTTAACAGACTAAAATAACAGTAATTTTATAACGCTCTTTTATCCTTAACAATTAAGTTCAACACATGAAACCCGTTATTACCATTGAATACTGCCCCAAATGTCATTGGCTCTTGCGTTCTGCCTACATCGCACAGGAGTTACTCACTACGTTCGAAAACGAATTAAAAGCTGTTACACTGCAACCAAGTGAAGTAAGCGGCGATTTTCATATTTCTATTGATGGTAAAGAAATTTTCAACCGTAAAACCTATGGCGGCTTTCCTGAGATCAAAGAACTGAAACAGGTGGTGAGAGATATTGTAAGTCCGGGTAAAAGCCTTGGACATGCTGATACTAAACCACATCATCAAAGTTCACTTTAGTGTTATGATCGGAATAATTTTATGCGGCGGACAAAGCACAAGAATGGGCAGCGACAAAGGCTTGCTGAAACTTGAAGCAAATACATGGGCGCAAACTGCTGTTGACAAACTCAGTATTCTCGGTATTCCTGTAAAACTTTCTGTGAACAGGCAACAGCTGAATGATTATGCAGAAGTATTTGCTGCCGATGATCTGTTTGTTGATGCTGCTTCTTTAAAATTGCACGGGCCATTGCTGGGTGTGTTGAGCGCTCATCTCCAATTCAACACTGAAGACCTGTTTGTGTTTGCGTGTGATATGCCGCTGATGGAACCAATATTGATCAAAGAACTTTCTGCTGCTTATAAACAAAACCCCGGCTATGACGCCTATGTGTTTATGAACGATCATGAACCAGAGCCATTGTGTGCGATTTATACTGCAAAAGGACTTGCAACAATTTTCGACATGCTGCAAAACGGTTCGTTAACAAGACACAGCATGAAGTTTATGTTGGATCATTTAACTGTATTCAGCATTCAATTAAACGATGCACAAAAAACCTGCTTCCGCAACTTTAATGCACATGCTGAATTAAACGGTTTGTAAACCCAGTTTCGATTTTTCAATTTTTGTAAAACTTTCTTTACCTGCATCGCATAAAGGGCAACAATAATCTGCAGGTAACGATTCGAACTTCACTCCTGCTGCAATATTACTTTCAGGTTCGCCCACCGTTTCATCATATACCGTTAAACAGTCCGTGCATTGATGAACATATTGTGCAACGGGCTTCTTCTCTACTTCCTTTTTCGCAGGTAATACTTTCTCAACAATAGCCATCTTTCCTTCACGGTTCTGGTAAAATGCATTTACCGAACGACGCAACTGTTCAGAGAGTAAAAACTTTGGATTGTTGCTGCTGAATACAAAACCTGTACGTGCATTGGGGTTGAAATCATTGGCACAAAGAATATCGTACACATACAATAACTCCCAACCGAATAATTTCAATAGGGGTTTACGTTTTACCAGTATGCTACTGAACACTTCGCTCTTGCTTCTTGTTTTAATACCAATACAAAGACCGAATGTGCGGGTATCATCATTATTCAATTGCTTAACAAGATAGTTTTTCAACGCTAATCCTTCGCTGCAATCATCTTCTACCTGGAAATTTAATTCGTTGGCTGCATGTCGCACATTGAGATGAAATTTATCCAGCAACAAACTCCATTTACGTTTATCTTTTTCATCAATCCCTTTTACAATAATGCTCTTCCATGGAGTGGAGCATAACTGACCGATCTTGGTTTCCAAACAAAGCTTGCATACTTCTTTCAGAAAATCAACACTAAACAATTCATCTCTGCGGTACACACCCATCCAGTATTTACTGTTGTTATATTTATTGAACCCTTCGTAATAAGGCAGATTAAATGCCGGCAATTGTACAGCTTTTTCAACAGGCTTGGTAATGTAACGATCTGTATGTACCAGCTTCATCAATGTTTCACCTTGCGCTTCTGCATTATCAAAAAAGCGGTCACGATGATTGGCGATGATCTCTTCAATTTCTTTTGACACTTTTGCTACATCATTCGTGTACACCAACTGGTTCCATTCATAAATAGTATTTGTTTTCGGAAAACGAATAAAGAGATGCCAGAAATGTGCAGCTTCACTTGCAGCCACCCAGTTGATATTACCTGTAAGCATTGGTGTGAAACTCTGGTTACTGTCGCTTACATTTATTTTTAATGTTGGCTGATAATCGATGCCATCAAAAATATCTTTGTACACACCTTCACTCAACCAAGTATTGTTGATAAAGATCTCTTCAGCAGGATAAGAACTCACAATGTTTGGATACTGCTCGTTGCCTGTTTCGTATGCAATATCGATCAGGTCCAGTTCGCTCAGCAACGATTGCCTGTTTTCAACACTTACACTAATGAGCAATTGCTGACGCAAACCAAAACTCACATGTTTAATACCTGCTTTTGTAGCAGCCACTAAAATATTATACAGATCGCCGGGTGAAATAATTCCACCACGAAAATTGATCTTTATGGTTGTACTGCTGTTCATACACACTTTATTTTTCTGCGAGTACTGTTTCTTTTACGTTTGAATGAAGATTATTTTCCAGGATCGTTTTCACTTCGGGCCTGCAACTGCCGCAACCCATACCTGCACCTGTAAGCTGACATAACTGCAAATGATCTTTACAACCTTCTTTTATTCTGTTGATGAGATTTCCTTCGCCCACATTATTACAACTGCACACCAGTTTACCAATCACAGGCTCAGGTGCTTTGCCTGAACGTAATAATTGTAAACGTTTTTCGCTCAACTCCATTTTTTGCTCAATGAGGTTGCGGTATTCAAGGAACTCACTCTTATCACCAATTAAAATAGCACCGATCAAACGATCATTATGGATGATACATTTCTTGTAGTAACGTTTTGCTTTATCAATAAACACCACTTCTTCATAAGCAGGATCATCAGGACATTCCACTTCACCCAATGAACAAAGTTCTGTGCCATGCATTTTCAAAATGTTCATGAGCAATGAACCGGAATAGTAGTTGGAAATATCGCCACCTAAATATCTTGCGACAACTTCTGCCTGTTGTTCTGCAGCGGCAGTAATGCCATAGAGAAATCCTTTGAACTCTGCAATTTCACCAATGGCAAATACAGAAGGATCATTTGTTTGCAGGTATTCGTCCACCACAACACCACGTTTACAATCGATACCTGCGGCTTTCGCAATTTCGATATTCGGCACAGTGCCGATGGCGATTACAATCGCCTGGCAATCGATCATCAAACCACTCTTTAAACGAATGCCTGTAACAGTTGTATCGCCAAGGAAACGTTCGATCTCATCGTTATAATAAATATCAACGCCTTTATCTGTTAACTCTTCGTGCAACAACTGGCTGCCCAACGGATCAAGCTGACGATCCATTAAACGGGAGATACGTTGCACAATAGTTACTTCAACTCCTACTTCACGCAGTGATGCTGCTAATTCTATACCCAACAAACCACCACCAACAATCACTACTTTTCCTTTCGCCGGATCAACATGATACTTGAAGTTATCTGCATCAGTTCTGCTGCGCATGGTAAAGATGCCCTGCATGGCTGGCACATCACGCAACATAGCTGCACGACTACCGGTTGCCAATAACAACACATCGTACTGATGAGTATTGCCTTTGCTGTCTATCACCGTTTTTTGTTCACGGTTTATTTCGGTGATGCTTACTCCACGATGCAGTTTGATATTGTAATCATATTCTTCTGCGTCACTCATTTTAATGAGGTTCTGCCATTGCAGCGTACCACTGATATAATCGGGCAATAATACACGGTTGTAAAACGGAAAATCTTCTTTGCTGAAAATTTCAATTTCATCATCTGTATTGATCATGCGGTAGCTGCGTACAAAACCACAGGCACCTGCTCCTGCACCAACTACAATTATCTTTTGTTTGGCTTTCTTATGAAGTTTTACTTCAACAGCCGAGAACTTGAAATCAGGTTCCTTACTTTTCGGATCAACTAAATTATTAGTAAGATTATTCGCCCTGTTCAAATCGCTGTTCAACACTTTGCCCCAATGCATCGGCAAAAACACAACACCTTTTTTAATGTCGGTTGAAAATCTAGCTTTCACCCGCACATTACCTCTCCCATTAAAAATTTCAACAAGATCGTTTTCTTTAATGGAACGTTCAGCCGCATCATCAGGATGTATTTCTAAAAATGATTCTGAAATATGCTGCCTGAGTTTATTTACTTTTCCTGTTTTACTCATGGTATGCCACTGATCACGGATGCGGCCGGTGGTTAACACCAATGGAAAATCAGGACTTAATTTTTCTGATTGGTTCTCGTCATTAAATGAGTGAATGATGGCTTTTTTCGAAGGCGTATGAAACTTACGATCGGTGAACAATCTTTTTGTTCCATAACCCTCCGATGAAGAAGTGTAAGGCCATTGCACCGAACGTTTCTCTTTCAGAATTTCATAACTCAATCCGCTCATGTCAATATTTGTACCGGCAGTGAGTGCTACATGTTCTGCAAAAATTTCGGAGAAGCTGTTGTAATCAAAACCATTGAAGCCCATCTTTTTTGCAAAGCGGCAAATGATCTCTGCATCGGGCAAGGCTTCACCCGGTGCATCTATAATTTTATTCAAGTAGCTGATGCGGCGCTCTGCATTCGTCATGGTGCCTTCTTTTTCGGTCCATGATGCAGCAGGTAACACCACATCGGCATACCTGAGTGTCTCGGGGCGATTACTTACTTCCTGTACTACTACAAACTTTGCTTTCTTCAACCCCTCTTCTGCAATTCTCACATCAGGCAAACTGATGAGTGGATTGGTACAAAGTATCCAGATGGCTTTTAATCGTCCATCATTCAACGCTTCAAACATTTCTGTAGCAGTAAGGCCAGGTTTTGCAGCGATCGTTCCCGGAGCAACACCCCAGAAATTTTCTACTGCAGCACGGTGTTCAGGGTTCAGCAGATCACGATGAGCAGGTAATAAGTTTGATAAACCTCCAACTTCTCTTCCTCCCATTGCATTTGGCTGACCGGTTAATGATAACGGACCGGAGCCTGGTTTTCCAATATGACCAGTAATTAAATTTAAGTTGATGAGTGAAAGGTTTTTGTTTACACCAATGACGCTTTGGTTTAAGCCCATCGTCCACATGGTAATAAAACCTTTCGCTTTACCAATATAAGAAGCAGCTAAACGAATATCTTTTTCAGCAACACCACAAATGATGGCAGCTTCTGCAATTGTGCGTTCAAATACGGTATCACGGTATTTTTCAAACCCTTCTGCATGATTGGCGATAAAGTCGAGATCAATATCTCCATTCTCGATCAGCACTCTCCCTATAGCATGATGAAGTGTAACATCGGTACCGGGATTTAATTGCAAGTGAACATTTGCAATAGAACAGGTTTGTGTTTTACGTGGATCGCTGACAATAATTTTAAGATCAGGATTTTTTTCACGTGCTGCTTCTACTCTTCTCCAAAGGATGGGATGACACCACGCAGGATTTGCACCGGCAACAAAGATCACATCTGCTAATTCGAGATCATCGTAACTCACCGGCACACTGTCTTCGCCCAAACTCATTTTATAACCAACCACCGCACTGCTCATGCAAAGACGGGAGTTAGTATCGATATTATTACTACCAATAAATCCTTTAATGAGTTTATTGATGACATAATACTCTTCTGTTAAACATTGACCCGACGCATAGAATGCAACAGAATCAGAACCATACTTTTCGATCAACGTTGCAAACACTTTTGCAGTACGTTCCAAAGCCGTATCCCATGTAACCCGTTGACGGGGCTGGTTACGATTGTAACGCATCTCCGGATAAAGCAAACGATCAGAGCGATCATTCACTGTGTAATGAAGATTCATTCCTTTACTGCAAAGCATCCCTTTGTTTACAGGATGATTCTTATCGCCTTCCACATGCAAACGTCCGAGCTTATCCTTGCTGGTAACAATACCGCAACCCACACCACAGTAACAACAGGTGGTAAGGTTAGCTGCAGCATTTCCTGAGCTGTTTAAATCCATAGTATGTTCATTCGTTTCCTTCACTATATGCTTTTTATATTGGAAGCAATCGCTAAATCATCAGGCTGCGTTTTCCAACGCCACATTAAGCTCTGCTACTTTTTCTTTCTTTGTAAATCTTGTTACCAATACCAGTAATGATACAGCCATAACGATCATACCGATATATCCGAACGCATCAACGTATGTAATGCTTTTACTTTTAAACAGAAACCCAAACAACATACCACCCACATTACCTCCTGCGCCAACAATACCACTCACTAATCCCACATTCTTTTCATTTACAAATGGAGTGATGGCGTAAGTTGCACCATTCGCCATTTTCAAAAACAATGCAAAAGAGATCATGGAAATAATAGCCATCGTGAATGAACCGGCTTGTGCAAAGAGCATCAAACCTGCACCTTCGAGCAACAATACTGCAGCAAGTAATAAACCTTTACCACGCATACCATATTTTTTACCAACTCTATCAGCAAAGATGCCACCGAGTGCACGTGCAAAAATGTTCATGAAACCAAATACACCGGCCCAGAAACCTGCACTGCTTTGTGATAATTTAAACTCCTGTACAAAATGCAAAGCAGCAATATTGTCGAATGTAATTTCCATACCAAAGCAAACACCATATGCCAGTGCAAGCGACCAAACTCTCCAGTCTTTCAGTACACTGTAATCTGTTTTCGTTTTTACTTTTGCTTCACGTTGAATTTCATCGTAGTTACCGGCAGGTGTATCTTTTGTATAACGGAAATAAAGGAATGCAACAACCAACATCATTACACCGGGAACGATCATTGCATAACGCCATGCTTCCCCTTTTGTATAACCAAAACCAACAATCGCTGCAAAGATTAACGGCATAACCATGTTGGTGATACCTCCACCAAGATTACCCCAACCGCCTGCAACTGCATTAGCTGTTCCTTTAATGTTTGCTGCAAACATCATCGAAGTGTGAAACTGTGTGATCACAAATGATGCACCAATAACACTGATCGCTAACCGGAACAACAAAAACGAAGTGTACGATTGTGCAAGACCAACACCCATTACCGGTATTGCACCAAGCAACAATAACACAGTGTATGTTTTACGTGGACCCCAGGTATCGCACAAGCGACCTATCAACAAACGTGCAATGATAGTACCTGATACAGATGCGATCACAATATTTCCGATCTGTGATTTATCTAAATGCAGGTCTTCTTTTATGGTTGGCATCAATGGAGCCAAACCAAACCATCCAAAAAAGCAAACAAAGAATGTAAGCCATGTAATATGGAAGGTTCTCATTTGCACACCACTCAATGAAAAGATATTGAGTTTGCTTAGTGGTTGTTGTAATGTTGCTTGCGACATCAGCTGTTGTTTAAGTGTTAGAATAAATTAATGTATATCGTTGATTGAAAATTTATCGATCAGGAGACTTAATAACTTATCGTGGATCGCCATATAACATTCATCATGAACGATCTCTTTTTTATTTCTTGGTCGAGGCAAAGGCACATCCACAATTTCTTTGATGGTTGCAGCAGGGCCATTGTTCATTACCACGACACGATCGCTTAAGAAGATCGCTTCTTCCACATCATGTGTAACGATCACAATTGTTTTTTCCCTGTTATCAAGATTCCACAATTTCAAGAGTTCAACATGCATATTGCTTTTGGTCAATGCATCCAATGCACCAAATGGCTCATCAAGCAACAGAATACTTGGATTAATGGCGAATGCTCTTGCAATAGCCACACGTTGCTTCATACCACCCGAAAGATGACCGGGCAATTTGTCTTTGTGCGACCAGAGATTAACCATCTTCAGATTCTTTTCCACCAATGCTTTTTTCTCTGCTGCTGTTTTATCTTTCAAAGCAGCGTCAACTGCTTCGTAAATATTGCTGTACACACTCAACCAGGGAAGCAAAGAATAGTTTTGAAAAACAATACCTCTGTCGGGGCCGGGCTTTGATACTACATTTCCATTGGCGATCACTTCACCTGATGTTGGTTTCACCATACCGCTGATGGTACCCATCAACGTTGATTTACCACAACCGGAGTGACCAATGAGAGCAACGATCTCTCCTTTCTTTACATTCAATGAAATTTCTTTCACCGCTGTATAAACACCAGTAGGTGTTTTGAAGCTTACTGATACATTGTTTATTTCAATGCTCGGTTGCTCTGCAGTATCAACCGCTGAATTTATTTCTACCACCCGTGGACTTAATTCTAATGTTGTTGCCATAACTTTTCAGTTAAGAATTTAAAATTTCGTTTTCTGTTATCGCCCCGTTCATGCTTTTTGCTTTGTCGCTTTTATTGACGAATAAAGCGATACACAAAACGGAGTAATGTAGGTAAGCATGATCCTTATCAGGTTCTTACCGGTAAATGTTCTCTCTACAAACACATCGTAACTGTTTATGATATTCAAAACAGTTCCAACGATCACTGCTACCAGTAAAGCTGTTGTTATATTTTTCTTATTCATAAACATTTGTTTTACGTTTTATGCTGCGAAACTGAAACGCTTTTGAAGCGCCATGAAAATTCTGTCGAGTAACAAACCGACAATACCAATGATAATGATAGCCACCAGGATCTTCGCAATGCTTCCGCCGTTAAATCCTTCTTCCCAAACAAAATAACCAAGCCCCATACCACCCGATAACATCTCTCCTGCTACAATTACCATCCATGCAACACCAATCGACAAACGCAAACCGGTTAAGATGTGTGGGAATGTATAAGGCAACACAATTTTTGTAATGTATTTCCAACGGGAGAAGCCAAATGCTTTTCCAACATTTTTATGATCCTGCGGAATATGTGAAACACCAAATGCTGTGTTGATGAGCGTTGGCCATAATGAACAAATAAAGATCATGAAGATGCTTGCCTGTGGTGAATCCTGGAAAATGGCAAGACCTAAAGGAAACCATGCCAATGGAGAAACCGGGCGAAGGATCTGCACCATTGGGTTAATGATGTTCATGGTAATTTTATTGGAACCCATGATTAAACCAATTGGAATGGCAATCAAACTACCAAACCCAAAACCGATACCAACACGACTGAGTGAACTGATCAGTTTTGTACCGATGCCTTTATAGTCAGGATCGTTCTGCATGGGATTTTGCATTACTTCCTTAAACACTTCCCATGTCATTGCAGGCGTAGGAATTTCATGTTTAGTGATCGCTGCAATTAATTCCCATACACCACCCATCAGCGCAAGTCCACCCAAAAAGTAGAGCAGCGACTGGAGCGTTTTAAGTGAGAAGAAATTTTTCATCGTAATTATTTTTTGTGAATTGTGAATGGTCAATGGTGAATAAATCTGTTTCTGATTACAAACTCTCATTCACAATTCACCATTCACCACTCACCATTTAATGTTTTGTTGTTTTCAAATACGCCGACACATTGTTTGGATCGAAGGCTACATCAAAATTTGTTTTGATCACCTGCATATCCGGTTGCACCGGCACACCCATTTCTTTTGCCACTTCGGCAAACAGATCATCCAACACTAATTTCTCAGCAATGGCTTTGTAATTCGGTTCAGCTTTTAAATAACCAAAGCGTACATACTGTGCAAGGAACCAGGCAGTGTATGATTTCTTTGGTGTATTTACAATGCCGTTGTTATAAAAGGTCATGTAATCATCTTTGTATTTCTGTACACCTAATTCGCAACCGAGATCATAGGATCCTTTTAATCTTGCTTCAATTACCTGCAACGGAGCATTTACATAATTTGGTTTTGAAAGCCATGAAGCTGCTTTAGATCTGTTACTCATTACATCGAGCCATTTACATGCTTCAATAATTGCTTTCATTACTTTCTTCAGATCTTCCCTGCTTGCAGAAGCAAAAGCTGAATTAACCACCAGTGCTTTTTCAGGATGATTCTTCCAGAGATCCTGTGTTGAAATATGAGTGAAGCCGATGTTTTGTGCAGCAGCTACACCATTCCATGGTTCACCAACGCAATAACCTTCCATGTTATCAACACGCATGTTGGCTACCATTTGCGGAGGAGGAATGGTAATGATACCAACTGATTTTTGATTGATGCCTGCAGCACTCATCCAGTAACGCAACCAGATATCATGTGTACCACCAGGGAATGTTTGAGCGAAGGTTACTTCCTTTCTTCCCTGTATTGTTTTAACAGCTGCTGCTGCTTTATTCACTTGCTTAAAACCAACCTGTCCGCAAAAATCTTTTGATAAGGTGATGGCCTGTCCATTATTATTCAGCACCATTGCGATCTTCATTTCCGAACCTGCTTTACCACCAACACCTGTATAAACTGAAAGCGGCATCGAGAATAAACAATGTGCACCATCTAATTCACCATTCAATATTTTATCACGCACTACAGCCCATGATGCTTGTTTTTCAAGTTCCACATCCACTCCATACTTCGCAAAGAGTCCGAGTTCTTTTGCCACTACCAGTGGTGCGCAATCGGTAAGAGGAATAAACCCCAGCTTGATCTTACGTGATGGCGTATTTATTTTAAAGGCGAAAATACCTGTGAGTAAAAGCGCCATTGCCGAGAACAGCACCAAATTTTTTATCGAAAGTTTCATGTTTAATGTTTTAAGTGTTAATAATCATTGTTCATCACATCATCATTCATCACTGTTTAATTGCTACCGGCTTTGTGTAAAAGAAATCAGGCGTAAAACGGATCATGGCGTAAAACCAGTTTCCTGTTTTCCTGTAATTAGCAGCTGCTGCATCAGTTGTTGCCTGTGCTTTTGCTATCGCCATATTGCCGGTTGCATTCATGATTGAATAACCCAACTCAATATTTGTAAACTTGTTCATGTTGTAGTTCAACAGGAAATCAAGTTCATTACCCAGATTTTTACCAATGAAAGATCCATCAGCTTTCTTCATGTCCTTATCAATGGAGAACAAATGAAAATCAACACCAGCAGTTAAAGCAGTACCTGTGTACTTCACTTTGAAATAAGGATTTTTCAATCCGCCTGCGGGCGAACCTGTTCCTACATAGAAGTAATCCATGTAACCCCAGTGACGGTGTGGTGTACCATACAACGGATCAAATTTTTCATCTGTTGCTGTTGTTGCATCGTTACCACTTAAAAACTCATAACCGGGTGTAATACTGATCTTTCCTTTTTGATAGGTTGCAGAAATTGCATAGTGATATGCATCTTTCATTTTCACCCCATCACGGTTCTTACCACTTTGTGCATAGAACGCACCCTGGAAAGCGATCTTACCAAAGCCAGAAGCGTTACCAATGGTTTGATTAAGCATTAAACCATATGTGTAACGTTGATTGGTTCCTTTATAATTGAACGCATCTGATGCGCCTGATGAAACGAAGCGACGGCCATACACATATCCTGTTGCATCGCTGCCTGCTGAATCAAGTTTGTATTTACCAAAATTGTCGTTGAAGAAGAGTGCAGAAAATTTAGTCTGCTTAATTTTCTTACTGATGTACAAACTTGCAAATGATTTGTAATCCTGGTTACCACCGTTTGTTGTGGGAGGATTCATAAAAACAGGAGCACCTGTTTTGCTGCTGTTGTTCGCAGCATTACCTGCTGTTGCCATTGGCAACATACCAGCAGGTGTTGGCACTAATGTACCCAATGAGTTTTTTACATACGCAGGTACATTGGATGGAACATAACCTGTTCCGGTATAACCAAATGCATCTGTGTTTTGATTAAAAGCATAGCCGATATCGATCTGCCATCCTTTGTGTACGGTTTTCAGCAAAGCCATATCATGACGGCGTGCCTGCTGTAACCAATCTAAATTGCCGATCAAACGAACATCGTCATAAATTAATTCCTGGCGGCCTACTTTCAGGCTCATCAGGTCAATACCTTTTGCTTTGATAGTAGTATCTGCACTGTTGAACAATGTAAGATCTGCCCAACCTTCATGCAACATAAAACGATTACCATCTGCATTTGAAATAGATGATGCATCCTGTCCCCAAACACGAACATCTTGCACTGCTACACCAAAAGTTAACCTGTCCCATTTATAGCCAAAATTCAATCTTGTACGTTGTGAAGTGAACACAGCGGGCTTTGAACCTTTCAATACGAGGTTGCCCAAACCGTTACGCACTTCAGTACGTGTGCGGAGCTGGCCTGATAATGTAAACTGTGCTTTTGTTGTACAATAAGCGAGTAGCATCAAGCTCAAAAAGATTATTCGTGTTGTTTTAAAATTTTTCATGTTAATTTTGGTCGATTTTAAGGTGATAAATCCTGGAATCATACGGCCCGGTTAGACTGCCATCTGCCGGGCTATTTTTTCAGCTATGCTGAGTATTTCGTTTACTTTCTCTTCATGTAGTCTGTAAGTTTTGGTTTTGAAATAGTTGTTTTATTAATCTTCAATGCCGATATATACCGTACCGTTCTCTACTTTCACCTCATAGGTTTTAATGGCGCATTCATCACCACTCAGGCATTCGCCTGTAACCAACGAGAATGTTTTTTTGTGAAACGGACAGGCAACCTTCGGTTCTTCGTTTTGTGTACCGATCATACCACGGCTCAACGCCATTTGCTGACGATGTGGGCATTCGTTTTGGGTGGCATACCACTCATCTCTCCTTGTAAAATGGAAAAGTGCAATTTGTGTGTCGTTGTATTTCACACACACGCCACCGTTAGCAGGAACATCTTCAGCTCTGCAGGCGGCAAACCAGGTAATTGTTTTTTCTGCGATCATATTTTTAGTACTTAAAGGACTTAATTGAATACCTGTTGACGAAACAAGTGTTTACACAACAGAACAGAGTTTCCTTTTTTTATATGCAGGCAATCGCAGAAAAGTGGCCATTGGGGCCTTAGCAATCAATCATCAAAAATTCGTTTGAAGTATTATTCGGAGGTTATAATGCAATTTTCTATATGGCGGCAATCGTATTATTCAAAACCAAAAATTCTTATTTCCATTCTTTAGCACGCTTCTGTTCACGCATCGGATCAAACACAACTGTTGGATCTTTTTCTTCCGGTGCATTGACAAAGTGATTGAAACGTTTTCTTAATTCAGGTGTTTCAATAGCAGCTTTCCATTCGCACTCGTAAGTGTTTACATGGCTTTCCATGGCCGCTTCCCACTCTGCATTCATACCCAATGCATCATGCACAACAACTGAACGCAGGTAATCAATTCCACCTTCCATCTTATTCAACCATGTAGCTGTACGTGTTAATGGATCAGCAGTTTTTACATAGAACATTAAGAAACGATCGAGATACTTCACACATGTTTCTTCATCAATATCAGATGCGAGCAATAAAGCATGTTGAGGTTTACTACCACCGTTGCCACATACATAGAGGTTCCAGCCTTTTTCAGTAGCGATGATACCAAAGTCTTTACTCTGTGCTTCTGCACACTCACGGATACATCCACTCACACCACCTTTTAATTTATGTGGTGAACGAAGACCACGATAACGTTCTTCAACTCGTATTGCAAAACTTACACTATCATGTAAACCGAAGCGACACCAGGTGCTACCTACGCAACTTTTTACTGTACGTAAACTTTTACCGTAAGCATGTCCGCTTTCAAAACCAGCGTCAATTAATTCTTCCCAGATATTTGGCAGATCACTTAAGTGTGCGCCAAACAAATCGATACGCTGACCGCCGGTAATCTTTGTATAGAGATTATACTTCTTCGCAACCTGACCAATTACAATTAATTTATCGGGTGTAATTTCTCCACCGGGAATACGGGGAACTACCGAATACGTTCCACCTTTTTGAATATTCGCTAAGAATCGATCATTACTATCCTGTGCTGTATCATTTCCTTTTTTAAGGATTACTTCATTCCACAAACTTGCGAGAATAGATGCAACAGGAGGTTTACATAATTCACAACCATCACCTTTACCAAACTTATCCAGCACTGCATCGTATGTACGCAGATCATTTATTTTGATGAGATCAAATAATTCTTGGCGACTGTAATCAAAGTGTTCACACAATACATTGCGAACAACCTTGCCTTGTGTTTTCATGGTATGCACCATCAGGTCTTTCACCATTGGCACACAACCACCACAACCCGTTCCTGCTTTTGTACACTTCTTAATACCATCAACAGTTTCGTAACCGAGTTTTACAGATTCGCAAATAGCACCTTTTGTAACCGCTTCGCAACTGCAGATCACTGCATCATCAGGCAAACTTGTAACGCCTGCGCCACCATCACCTTCACCACCTCTTGCTCCAAGAATTACATCTTCTGTATTAGGAGGCAACACCACTTTATTCTTGCAGGTTTGCAATAACATATTGTATTGCTCTGCATCACCCACTAAAATTCCACCCAACAATTCTTTACCATCAGCACTTACATTAATACGTTTGTAAACACCTTTCACACTATCATCAAATACAATACTTCTGATGCCTTCACCGCTCACAAACGGATCACCGAAGCTTGCAACATCTACACCGATCAATTTGAGTTTGGTGCTCATATCAAAACCGGTAAATGATTTTTCGCCACCAGTTAAATTCGTTACCACCACTTCGGCCATTTCATAACCGGGAGCAACAAGACCGTAGATCATTCCCTTATGTAAAGCACATTCGCCAATAGCAAAAATAAAAGGGTCGGATGTTTGCAAGTTGTCGTTAACGGTTATTCCTCCACGTGGACCAACTTCAATGGCTGCGTTTCTCGCCAGTTCATCTCTTGGTTTAATACCTGCAGAGATCACGAGCATATCAACATCAAAAGAACTATCATCAGAAAAACTCATGCTGCTGATGGCATCATCACCATTAATAGCCGTTGTGTTTTTTGATGTATGAATTGTAAGACCGAGGTCTTGTAATTTCGATTGTAATAATCTTGAACCTGCATCGTCAATTTGACGAGGCATGAGGCGTGGAGCAAATTCAATCACTTGTGTATCGGTAACACCAAGATCGAGCATTGCTTTGGCTGCTTCTAATCCCAACAAACCGCCACCGATGACTGCACCTTTCTTCGACTTCTTTGCCCAGTTGGTCATCAACTCCAGGTCTTCAATAGTTCTGTAAATGAATACACCTTCTTTTTCAACACCCGGAATTGGCGGCACAAAAGCTGCCGAACCGGTGGCAAGGATCAGGTAATCGTAAGTTTCGGTTACACCTGCGTGTGAGTGCACAGTTTTGTTTTCCCGGTCTATTGAAACCACAGGATCTGAAAGATGCAGCACGATACCATTATCAGTATACCATTCTTTTGGGGCGAGGGAAAGATCGTCGGCAGACTTACCGGCGAAATACTCACTTAAATGAACCCTGTCGTAAGCAGGTCTTACTTCTTCTCCAAAAACCACGATGGAGATATTACCGGCACTGTTCTTTTTTACAAGCTTTTCGCAGAACTTGTAACCCACCATGCCATTTCCTATTACTACCACTTTCATGTTGTTACTGTTTTAAGTGTAAACAATAATGGTAGCAAACAATCGTATTATAATTTAAAATCATTTAATATTTTTTATGGCAAATTCAAGTTTCAACAGAGTATTAAATGATTTCTGTCATGAAATTAAGACGATTTTTTGTAATTTCATTCAACGAAACATGATTTCAATCACATATATTTTAATTTAATTTGTATGAAACTGGGGAAATTGATACTTATTGGGGCCGGACCAGGCGATCCGGAACTTATTACAATAAAAGCTATACGTATGCTGGAGCAGGCCGATGTCATCTTATATGATGCCCTCGCCAACGATGAACTTCTGCAATATGCCTCGCCTGGCTGTATCAAGCGTTTTGTGGGCAAACGTTATGGTTGCCATGCCCTTTCGCAGGAAGAGATCAATACATTAATAGTAGAATATGGTCAGAATCACAAGATGGTGGTTCGTTTAAAAGGTGGTGATCCTTTTGTTTTTGGCCGTGCGCAGGAAGAAATTGAAACTGCAAGACTGGCCGGAATGGAAGTTGAGTTAGTGCCGGGTATCTCCAGTGCCATTGCTGTACCGGCTTCTCAAATGATCCCCCTCACCTGTCGTGGTATTAATGAAAGCTTTTGGGTAACAACAGGCACCACCCGTTCAGGTGAGATATCGACTGACATACAATTAGCCGCACAATCGAGCGCTACTGTTATTATATTAATGGCCATGAGTAAGCTTGAAGGTATTATGGATATTTTCAGAACACATGGCAAAAGTGATACACCGGTTGCTATTATTCAGAATGGAACTACCAAAGATGAGAAGATGATAATCGGCACAGTGAAAGATATTTTCTTTAAAGCATCCTACGAAGGTATTGGCAACCCTGCTATTATTATTGTGGGCGAAGTAGTGAAACTGCATCCTTCACTTATAAAATCGGCTATCAACGAACAAACAAGAGATGGTATCTTTCAGAAGAAATCTTTGTAATGAACCCAAACACCGTTTGCTGTTACTTTGCAGCAGCAAACACGAAAATCCGCAATGAAGCAAAACAAAAAGAACTGCGACCTGAAAAGCTGTACCATGTGCAAACAATGCCAGCACGATTGGTTGCCTGCACTTGATGCCAACCGTAAAAGCTTTCATTTCAAAAAGGGTGAGCAACTGTTTATTGAAGGCGAGGAAGTAACAGGCATGTATTTTATCAGCAAAGGGTTGGTAAAAGTGCATAAACGCTGGAGCGATGAAAAAGAACTGATCCTACGAATTGCAAGAGATGGTGATATTGTAGGACATCGTGGTCTTGGTGCCGATACTGTTTATCCTGTTTCAGGTACAGCAATGGAACCTACTGATGTTTGCTACATTGATCTTTCTTTCTTTAACAGTACACTTCGTACCAATCCCGATTTTCAATACAATTTATTAATGTTCTTTGCTGCCGAGTTGAAAGAATCGGAGAAACGCATGCGTAACCTTGCACACATGAATGTAAAGGGACGTATTGCAAATGCATTGCTTTATTTACAGAATAAGTTTGGGAAAGATGCACATGGTTACATTAATCTTTCTATCAGCCGCCAGGATCTTGCATCGTATACTGGCACTACGTATGAATCACTGTTCAGGATCATGAATGAATTAAGCAGTGAAAAAGCCATTAATACCGACGGCAAGAAAACACAAATTCTGAACGAAGCATTACTGCAAGAATATATGGAGCAGAGCTGATCTCATTTCCACTTATAGATTTGATGAAAGAATTGGTTAGCTAATCCGTACAGATTTGTATATTGGGTATTAACCAACTAATTGCTATGAAGCTTGAGAAAACTATTTTTCAAAAGAGTCATTTTTATTTCATTGCTTTCTTCCTTTTTGTAGTAGCCGGTTTCTGGGTTACTTATTTTACCAAATTACTTGAACAGAAGAATTACAGGATGCATCTGCATGGCATTGCATTAACGCTCTGGTGCCTGATGCTGATTGTGCAGCCATATCTCATCCGTATAAAACGAACAAAGCTGCACAGGACCATTGGCAAAGGATCGTACGTTTTGGTGCCGCTGATGATCTTTACCACACTTGACTTATTAAAATACCAGTTGCAATTTGTGCCGCAACTGGGCACGATGGACTATTTCTTTGTCGCACTGGCGGCAAATGCACTTGTTGCATTTGCCATTCTTTACGGTCTTGCAATTTATCATCGTAAGAAATCAACTATTCATGCCCGTTATATGATCTGCACTGCGTTTACCATGTTTACACCTGTAACAGATCGTTTGATCCATATTCACTTCAGAAGTATCCTGGATTATATGCCAACGATCGAAGGCAACCCGATTGCACCGTTCGCAGGGTTCCTCTTAGCCGACCTGATGTTGATCGGTCTTTGCATCTGGGATTGGCGATCGCATAAACGATGGAATGTATTTCCTGTGGCTTTACTCATACTCCTGCTCTATCATATCTCCGTATTTACGTTTTACAGGTTTGAGTTCTGGCACAATTTCTGCGATTGGTTTGTTCAGTTTTAAAGCAACCTTTAAATGCAAAAAAATCGTGACAATTTTCTTTGTTATCAGAAAACTGTCACGATTCTCAACAATTGGACTTTTTTATTTACTCCAATTTACTTTTGCCATTTTCACATCTCTTGAATTTCCGCCGATCATGATCTGAAACTCGCCTGCTTCCCAATCATGTTTCAAATCGTAATTGTAAAACTTCAGATCATTGGGTGAGATATTGAATGTAACGGTTTTACTTTCTCCTGCTTTTAATTCAATTTTCTGGAAACCTTTCAATTCTTTTACCGGGCGTGTTACTGAACCAACCACATCACGGATGTATAACTGCACCACTTCTTTTCCTGTAACAGAGCCTGTATTGGTCAATGTTACACTTGCTGTAATAGTTTGATTACCCTTGGGTGATCCATTGCTGATCTTTACATCACTATAACTAAAGTTTGTATAACTCAGTCCATAACCAAAAGGATACAACGGATCATTACTTACATCTAAATAATTGCTGCGGAATTTTTCAAACCACTTTCCATCTGCCAATGGACGGCCGGTATTCTTGTGATTGTAAAACAAAGGCACCTGTCCAACATTCTGCGGAAACGTCATGGTTAATTTGCCTGAAGGATTTACATCGCCAAACAATACATCAGCAACTGCATAACCAGCTTCACTACCGCCAAACCAAACATTGAGAATAGCCGGTACATTCTGCTGTTCCCATGTTAATGCCAATGGCCGACCGGTAAATAATACCAGTACAACAGGCTTACCCGTTTTCAATAAGGCCTTCAACAATTCTTTTTGAGCCTGTGGCATTTCAATGTTAGTTCTGCTTGATGATTCACCACTCATCTCTGCACTTTCACCCAACACGGCTAACACTACATCACTTTGATTTGCGATCGCTATCGCCTCGTTGATCATTTCTTCAGGTGTACGTTTGTCACGACCGATTCCTTTACCAAACATGGTAGCCCGATCTTCAAATGCTTCATCATAATCAAGATTACTTCCTTTTGCATAGAGGAACTTTACTTTATTACCAGCCACTTCATTCAAACCGGTTAATACAGCTGTTGCTTTATCAAACTCTGCAGCTACACTCCATGTGCCGGGCATATTACGTTTATCATTTGCCAATGGCCCGATCACTGCAACTGTTCCGCTTTTCTTCAGTGGCAATACATTGTTTTGATTTTTTAACAACACAAAGCTTTGTGCTGCTGTTTCTCTTGCGATCTTACGATGAGCCGAGGTAAATATTTCTGTCTTTGCACGCTCCTCGTTACAATAACGATAAGGATCATCGAACAACCCGAGCTTATATTTTGCTTCAAGGATTCTTCTGCAAGCTGCATCGATCATTTGCATGGTTACTTTCCCGCTGCTCAATGATTGCTTGAGTGTTGTCAGAAATCCTTCGCCCACCATATCCATATCAATACCCGCACCCAATGCTCTTGCTGAAACAGTTTTAAGATCACCAATACCATGATCCATCATTTCATTGATGCCTGTATAATCAGTAACGAGAAATCCTTTAAAGCCCCATTGCCTGCGCAACACATCTGTGAGTAACCATTTATTTCCTGTTGCAGGTATTCCATCAATATCGTTAAACGAAGCCATTACGCTTCCAACACCTGCTTCAACCGCTGCCTTGTACGGATAAAAATATTCATTGTACATACGATAGCGGCTCATGTCAGTAGTATTATAATCACGACCGGCTTCTGCAGCACCATACAATGCGAAGTGTTTTACACAACTCATGATGGTATTATTCAACGACAGATCTTTTCCCTGGTAACCACGCACCATTGCTTTTGCAATTTGTCCGCCGAGATACGGATCTTCACCATTACCTTCTGATACACGGCCCCAACGAGGATCACGTGTAAGATCAACCATAGGCGAGAACGTCCAGTTGATCCCATCTGCACTTGCTTCAATTGCTGCGATGCGTGCACTTTGTTCAATGAGTTGCATATCCCAACTGCAGCTTAATCCCAACGGAATAGGAAACACAGTTTGATAGCCATGAATTACATCCATTCCAAATAGCAATGGAATTTTTAACCGTGTTTCTTCTACTGCAACTTTTTGCACCGCTTTGATCTTTGCAACAGATTTAATATTGAACAGTCCGCCCACTTTTCCTTCTTTGATCTTTTTGCCAATATCAGAATTGCCGGCTTGCCCGGTTACAATATCACCAGAGCCAGGCAAATTTAACTGACCGATCTTTTCATCTACTGTCATCTTCTTCATTAGTGCATCAATGAATATTTTCATTTTTGCTTCGCTTGTTTGCTGAGCCTGTAACTGAACAGTAAACAAAACGAAAGATCCGATGAGCAATCCTTTTAAGACTTTCATAAAACAACATTTATTATTTAAGTAAAACATTCTGCAGTTTCTTTTTCCAGATAGCATAACCTTTTTCATTCATGTGCAACCTGTCTTCTTGAAAAATATGAGGCATTGGTTCGCCGGTTGAAGTAAGCATTGCGCTGTAAACGTCTACAAACTTTGTGTTGGGTTTTGTTGCCAGAAAATTTCGAATGCGCTTATTCGCTTCCACATATTTCGGCATCAGGTTTACACGACTTGGGCTTGGCTTCATTGACACATAAGCCAGGGGTACGTTCCTATACTTTGCACGGATATAATTGAATAATGTAGTAAAACGTTTTACGACCATTTCAATTGTTACCGTATCACTGCTGGCAAAATCATTCTCTCCGCAGTAGATAACGATCTGTTTCGGTTGATATGGATAAACAACATCATAGCGGTAACGGATCACATCAATCAAAGTGCTGCCGCCAAATGCACGGTTCAATATTTTACGATCGGGGAAATAACTCTGAACATCTTTCCATAACGTAAAGGAAGAACTACCGATCAACAGAATTTGGTTAGATGCAGGGAACGAAATACTGTCGGCTGTTTTAAATTCCTGCACTTCGTTCCAAAATGGATATGGTTCATTACTTTGTGCATTCACTGCAACAAAAAATAACAAGGAAAAAATACCAATGAAAATTTGCTTCCCCATTTTATTCAACTTTAATAACAGGTGAACGTTCACTTACTCCATTTTCATTTATCGATTCTATGGAATAATAATATGTCTTTTGAGAATCCATTGCTTTCATCCAGTACTCATTGTTGGAATGGATCATGATACTTGTGTACAGTTTATCAGGATGCGTGCCGTAGTAGATGTTATAAGCAAAAGCATTGTCAACCGGTTTCCATTTTATGAAGGCACTTCGTTTATCTTTTTCTGTACGTAATACGATAAAACCTTTCACGGCTTCAGGTTTTGCACCATTACCATTTCCAAATACCCGAAAGCCACTGATTGCAAACTTGCCGGTTGGCATATGAATATTTTCCAGTTTGATATAACGTGCTTGTACTGGTTTTTCCAATTCAACATATTCATGAGGAAGATCAGTTTTGTTATTGCTTTTATCAACTAACATATTCCACTTTTTCCCATCAACTGAATAGTACAATTTGTATTGGTGATATTGATCATTCCATTTACCTAAACGGTTTTGCTCAACATCCTGGTCGGCATAATTGATCTGCACAGCGTTAACAGTTGAAACATTTCCAAGATCGGTTTGTATCCACTCGTCTTTATTTCCTGTTGTTGCGCTCCAGTATGTTTTGATCAACTCATCCACTGCATTGTTGGGGAGGTAACCACCGAGTGTTGAAGAAACCTGCACAGGTTTATTATAATTGAGTAACATCCAGCCTGTGAAATAAGGCGACTTGCCATCTTTTCCATAAGTTGATCCGTCAATTTTATCGGCAGGAATATAATGCGGATAATCGCCAAATGTTGTATTGCAAAACATGTTGCCATCTTTATCAAAACCGGTTGGCCATATACCAAGCCTGCGTTCAAAAGTATTCTTCACCGACAGAACTGTTGTTGATACGTGCCAGTATTGATTGAACTTATCAGTAAATGTTGCACCATGTCCTGCCCCTCTAACAAAACCTCCTAACTTAATACTTAACGGATCACTTTGTGCTTCAAAAAAATCCAACGGTCCATTGCCTACTAATAAACCATCTGCATAACCACTGAACTCTGTGCCTGGTGCACCATATTGCAAATAATATTTTCCTTTATACTTTGTCATGTGACTGCCTTCAATAAACGGATCAAGAAATGTATTATCCATGTGCTCACCAAAACGTTGCCAGCCAAAACGCCAGGGCTCAAGCAAATACATTTCTTTTCTTGTGCCAATTGGCTGAAATGTCTTTCGGTTCAATTCAATGCCATACATGGGAAATTTATTGCTGCTGCCATTGTACATATACAGTCTGCCATCATCATCCGTAAAGAAAGAAGGATCCCAACCACCAATATCAAATGAATCAACTAACGGTTTCCATTCATTTGCTTTTGGGTTTGTACTCATCCAAATGCTGAAGTTGCGTGTGTAAGTTGAACCAAAAACGATCATCGTATCTCCTATGATACCAACAGCAGGTGCACAGAGTTCATCATATGCTTTATTCCATGGTCGCAAAAATTTCCTTGATACAAATTTCCAGTTGAGCATATCGCTGCTGTGCCAATAACCCCATTGGTTTGTGCTGAAGAGATAATAATCGCCTTTGTATGTAACGATCACAGGATCGGCTGTTGCACGGTGCCTGCCCCATTCGCTGAAATTTGGAATAGGTGTATAGCCATAATCAATATTGATTGGGTTGCAATAGGTTTTTTTCTGCGCATGACTACTGCAAACTGTTACAAACAGTATTATAAGCATTACACCGTTCTTCATTTTAACTTCGTTTAAATAAGTAATGATCTAGGCTGATTGTTCCCGGGCCTGTAAACAAAAACAGGAATGCAATGAGTACAAACATAAACGGATGCTGATCGTTGTACCAAACAACACCGTTGCCTAATCCGAATGCAATGTAACCAAGAGTGCCGATTGTAAGTACTGCAGCAACACGTGTAAACAAACCCAACATAAACAATACACCGGCTATTAATTCTGCTGACTTTCCTGCATATACCAACAGCATTCCATTCGAAGATTGCTTAAAACTGTCCCAGGTAAGATATTCATTCATCTTCGCTGCATCAAATACTTCCCAACCGTGATAGATGAGAAACAAGCCAACAACAATGCGAACCAACATTAAACCAACGTTGGGTGCAAAGGGTTCTGCTGAAAAGAATTTCTTCATAGCAATTATTTTAATGCTTCGTCTTTTTCTTTGGTCAGAAAATCGGCCGTGTCTTCCATGGCAGTAGTATCCCTATGGAGTAATGCTGCATCGGGCACCACTTGTACCGGTATGGTAGATGATTGCGATGGTTCGTTATACGGCACGTTGGCGCTTCTGTTATAAACAGAAATCAGCGACCACCTGGCCTTCTCAGATAAATTTGCTTCAGAACGATGTAACAAGTTCGGGTGAAAAAACAATGCGTCGCCTGCTTTCAATTCTACATACAGCAATTCCATTGTCTGCAAAGCAAGATCAACATATCGTTGTGCTGCACCAACCTGCTCGCCTGCAAAACCATGTTCTACTCTGCCCATTTTATGCGAGCCTTTTATTATTTGCAAACAGCCATTGGCTTTATTTGCATCAGTTATAGCAACCATGATCGAGAGCATTTGTTCAGGAAATAAAAATTCATTTTTGTACCAATAACCATAATCCTGGTGCCATTCCCATGCACCGCCAACACGTGGTTCTTTCTGCATGAGCTTACTATGAAAATGACACACCGCACTATCGCCTTCCATCAGTTGATTAGCTACTGTAATCATACGTTCACTTCTTGTAAGTAACCCGTAAGCATCATTACCCGGTTTATACCACAAAGTAAGTTTTGTTTTTTTGCCTACCTGATCGTTTAGATCAAACGCATGTTTCCGTATCACTGCATCATCAAAGGCCACATTTTGCAATTTTTCCACTTCAACATGTTGCAAAAAATTTCGAACAATCAAGTATCCATCTTTTTGATAAGATGCAATTTGTTCAGGCGTTAATGAATATGCTGCCATTGTTTTTGTTTTTATTCTCTATTTCACCATTGGCCATGGGAACGAACTTTTCAGTTTTACTTTCATTCCTGTTGCAGATGACTTTCGTGCTGCTTCAATAATTTCCAATACATGCAAAGCATGCTCCACATTAATACGTGGCTCCGTTCCGTTCACTATACTTTCGCCTGTTACCCGTGCGCCTTCCTGCCATTCATAACCGCCTTTGTCTGTGCACATCAGCACTGCAGGTTTATCCCACGATGTATCGAGCATTACACCATTCGTTTCCCAATCGTAACCAATCAAACGCATATTACCATAATCGCCGTAAATCTGTATGGAGTGCAATGTTTGATTACCTGCTTCATGTCCATGTGGATCGAAATAATTAAACCCACACATGATATGACTGATGACGCCTTTATCATGTTCTAACAACACATGCGCATTATCTTCTGCCTGCACTTTTATTTTTCCTTTATCATCAACAGTTCGGTCAGGTTTCACAATACTCGTCATAGCCATTACAGCTTTTGCAGGCCCAAGCAAACCTGTAAGCGTTGCCATATTATACACACCAAGGTCGGGCATGCTGCCACCATCTTTTTCGTAAAAAAAAGCACTCCATGTTGGACCCGTGTGCCCGTACTGTCCGTGTGCACTTGCAATGCGTCCTAGCTTTCCTTCCTGTATCATCTTGCTCATAAAAGCAAAC
Source organism: Lacibacter sp. H375 (assembly GCF_037892425.1). Classification (NCBI taxonomy): domain Bacteria; kingdom Pseudomonadati; phylum Bacteroidota; class Chitinophagia; order Chitinophagales; family Chitinophagaceae; genus Lacibacter; species Lacibacter aquaticus. The sequence continues at coordinate 2,943,376 of NZ_JBBKTT010000001.1, read as the reverse complement.
TGAGGACTATTTACAACCGCAGGCGCACCCCAAATACGAAGCTTTTTGCTTTTTGCTAGAAGAAGCAACGCTTTGCCTTCATTGTACGTATTTGCCATTGGCTTTTCGCTCCACACATGTTTGCCGGAAAGCAACGCTTTTTTATTTAGTTCGCCATGCACCTGCATATCGGTGAGTGTCACAAGCATATCAAACGAAACTCCGTTTAATTGCTCATCAATAGTTCGATAAGTTGCCGCATTTACTTTGTATTCTTTATTCTGCGCAACAGCACGTTCGTATTTTATATCGCACAGACTTACTACTTCAATTAGTTTCGATGATAAAAGTTGAGGGATGTATCGATTGCTTACGCTACCGCAACCAATGACTGCTACACGTAATTTCTTTTCAGGTAACGCAGACGCCCAACCTTCTAATGAAGAAACAAGCAAAGCTGCTGCAGCCATTGCGGTTGATTTTAAAAACTGTTCACGTGATTGTAGTTCGTTCATGGCAAACGTTTGAAGTTCATTTCCGAAAAAATTTTTATCCCTTTATGTACGGCGATGTAAAACCAAGCTTCTTCAATCCGTTCTGTACATCAGGAATATTCATAAACAATTTCCATAATAAACCGCTTCGGTAATTTTCAATCATCACAACAATTGGACCCTGGTCAATTGCGAGATGACTTTTTGCATACCAGTTATGATGAATACTAAAGCCATCTGTAAAACCATATTTACTCCAGATCTTATTCCCGAGTTCGTAATAGAAATAACGCAACGCTTCCAAACTTTCTTTTGGCGTATAGGGCATTGATGAAATGGCAGCAGTTGGTTGAATAACTCCACGATCATTTTCCGGACTATGTGCCACATAACCTTTGTAACTATCGCCTGCTGTTAAGCCCCAGCATTTATTGGAGTAACCTTTGAACTTGTTTGGATTTTCAATACAGTATGCACGGTTAATGAGTGTGTGATTTTTTCCTTGCAGAAAATAATCGTTCCCTAATGAATCTTTTAAACCATTGGGATCTATTCCCTGGAATGTATATTGCTCAAAGAACAACGGACCACCTTTGTCTTTATCGTAGTTACCTAACGGCAAAACATAGCCGTAATATTCTTTACCGTTTTTAAATCCTGTGCTGCCCGCCCATGTTCCATCATACACCGATTTTTTAATGCCTTTATAAGGTGATGATGCTGCCATAATGTAGGTAATCAAACATTCATTATAACCCCAGACAGGAAAGTTCATATCAAAGCCATTGTTCGGGCTCCAATGCCAGTACAATTTATTTTCACCGTTGGTATGCCAGTTCCAGTTGGCAGCACCCCACATCTGGTTAATGCGTTTCCGCAGGTAAATTTCTCTTGGTGTGTCTTTGGCAAAATATTCTCTTGCACAGAGAAATCCCATCATCAAATAAGAAGTCTCAACAATATCGGCACCATCATCCAGTCGATCGAACTTGATTGTTTTGCCAGTGCGCCCATTCATGAAATGTGGATAGATGCCATGATAACAATCGGCATTGATGAGAAAGTCAGCGATCTGTATCAAACGACGTACAGCAGTATCTCTGCCGATCCATCCACGCTCTACAGCAACGATCGTACTCATGATACCAAAGCCTGTACCGCCGATAGCTCCTGCATCTTTTCCAAATTCAGTTTTACTGAAATTCGGTTCATCCCATGCTTCATTGATGTAATCCCAATAATGTTCTGCTTTAACAGTATTGCTTCGTTCCAGTGCCAATCCGCTGTAAGGATGTGCACCATGCCAGAAGAAACGGAAGGTTTGTTTTTGTACAGACTCTAATAACTGTTCATCGGTTAAACCTTTGATGATGCCAACCGGTGCTATACTATCGGGACCATCAGCATATTTTCCTTTACCTAATGAACGTGTTTGTGCAAACGCAATTGATTGAACGAAGAACAATATGGCAATGAATCGAAACATCATTATATATTTTAAGCGTTCGTTTTATTTTATTGCAGGACTTGCAAAGCCTAACCGTTTCAACCCATTCTGCACTTCGGGACAACTCATAAATAATTTCCATAACAAGCCGCTGCGGTAATTCTCTATCATGACAATGATGGGCCCCTGGTCAATTGCAAGATGACTTTTTGCTACCCAGTTCTTTGATTCATTGAATGCATCTAGAAAACCATACTCGCTCCATATATTATCGCCGAGTTTAAAATAAAAATGTTTTAATGCCTGCATTGAATATTCAGGTGTGTATGGGAATGCACTTAATGCAGCGGTCGGCGAAATAGTACCGAGATCTTCAGTTGGGGAATGTGCCGCATATCCATTGTAAGTATCACTTGCTGTTAAGCCCCAGTTATCTGCACTATACCCTTTAAACTTATTGGGATTCCGAACACAATGTTCACGATTGATGAGTGTGTGATTTTTATTTTGCTCCCAATAATCTGCATAACGATCTTTCAGTCCCCTCGGGTCTAATCCAAGAAATGAATACTGTGAAAAGAAAAGCGGTCCTCCATAGTCAAAACCTAGTGGCAGTTTAATGCCATAAAACTCTTTACCGTTTTTAAAGAAATTACTTTCGGCCCAGCCACGGTGATACACTGCCGGGCTTACTTTGTATTTTTCATTGGGGCATGATGCCGCCAATACATACATGATCAGGCATTCATTAAAGCCACGCACAGGGAAATCCATTGCCCAACCGTTGTTGGGGCTCCAGTGCCAGTACAATACATTCTGACCACCATTCGTAAACCAGTTCCATTCAATATCATTCCACATCCAGTTGATGCGGTTACGTAGTTCTCTCTCTGTTCTTTCATCTCCATTAAAATATTGACGTGCACATAATAATCCTTGCATTAGATAAGAAGTTTCTACAAGATCTGCTCCATCGTCTTTTCGGCTGAAAGGAATTGTTTTACCTGTTGCACCATTTAACCAATGAGGAAATACACCATGATAAGCATCGGCTTTGCTGAGAAATTTCACCATGCGTAATAAAAATTTCGCTGCTGTATCTCTGCTGATCCATTTGCGTTCTGCTGCCACGAGCACACTCATAATGCCAAAACCTGTTCCTCCTGTTGTTACTACTTCATCACCATACTCATACGCTACGTTACTACGCTCTCTTGATAAACCACTTACGGGATGAGCAAAATCCCAGAAATAACGAAAGGTTTGTTTCTGTACAAGATCAAGCAATGCGGAGTCTGATAAATTCTTTTGCCTGCTCAGCGGATCGAATTTTACATGTTGTTTCTGTGCTGAAACAGTATGCATACTAAATAATGCTGCAAATACTATGAATATACTTTTCTTCATATTTTATAAATAAGGTGCAGTAAATCCAAGTGACAACATCCCCGCTTTAACTTCAGGACAACTTGTAAACAGATTCCACAACAAACCGCTTCTATGGTTTTCGATCATCACAATAATTGGTCCCTGATCTATTGCAAGAAATGAAGATGCAAACCAGGTTTGCTTTAACGAGAAGGCATCTATAAATCCATATTCTTTAAATAACTTATCTCCTAACGTGTAGTAAAAAAATTTAAGCGCCTTCATACTTTCTGTTGGCGTATATGGCATTGATGATATGGCCGCTGTTGGTGCAATTACACTTACGTCATTCGTTGGTGAACTTGCTGTATAACCGTTTGGAATATCACTCGCTGTTAAACCCCATACAGAATCACTGTATCCATATTGGCCATTTGGGTTTGCGACACAATGCTGGTAGTTGATACGTGTATGATTTCTTGTTTGTGTTTCATAATTCGCATAAGCATCACTCAATCCATTTGGGTTGATGCCAAGGAATGAATAGTGAGAAAGAAATAATGGTCCGCCAAATGCACTGCCCAACGGCAATGTGATATTAAAATATTGATTGCCATTTACAAAACCAGCAGCACCATTTCTTGCCCAGCCGTTATCATATACTGTTTTAGGAATACCAAAAGTTGTTGACGAAGCAGCCAACACATACGTAATTAAACATTCGTTCCATCCCCGAATTTGCAAGTTCATATCCCAACCGAAATTGGGACTCCAGTGCCAATACAATTGTTGTTCATTACTTTTTCTGAACCAGCTCCATTCAACTGCATTGTACAATGCAGTAATATCATTACGCAAATTCGTTTCTGCTACATCTCCGCCATTGAAATATTGCCGGGCAGTTAACAAACCCATCATCAGTAATGAAGTTTCTACAAGATCAGCTCCATCATCTTTTGCGCTAAAAGCAATTACATTACCTGTATTGCCATTTAACCAATGAGGAAAAGCGCCATGAAATTTCTGTGCAGTATTTTTTAAGAAGCCTACAATGGTTTGCATCCGTTGCAAGCCTTGTGCTCTTGTAATAAAATTGCGGTTGATACCCGTTACAATGGCCATCGCTCCAAAACCCGAACCACCTGATGTAACCAGGTCGCCCGATGTATTTCGCTCTCTTGCCAATCCGCTTGTAGGATGACCAAAATCCCAGAAGTATTTGAAGGTTTGCTGTTGCACTTTGGTTAACAGCTCAGCATCTGTAATAGCAGGAAATTTTCTTGATGAATCAATTTGTGTAACAAAACTATTATCAACCGTACCAATGAAATTTCCACCTGATGCAGATTTTAATCCGTCAAGTATTTTAAACTGGTATTTCGAAATGCTTGTTAATAATGAAGTTGGTTGCAGCAGTAAAACCGAATCATTGTTTTGCAGTGTTGCTGTAACTGCGGTTTCAACACCACTTGCTGTGTAAAGCTTTACTGCAGCAGCAATCGTACTTTGTTTTATTGGTTGAGAAAATTGTAAACGGATGGATGGCTGCAGATTAATTCCATACAGCATATCATTGAAATCAACACTATTCAGTTTAATCGATTTCAATGTTACCTGCTTTGGCAGCTCCGGCACAGGCGGAGATGATTTTTTCTTACAAGCTGTTATAACCAGCAAGCAAACAAGCAACCCATATTGTAATACATTCTTCATATTGTGGTTATAGCAAAAACCGTTCTTTTATTGAATCACATACGTGTTAATAGAATGTGGCAGTGCTTTTGTTGTTGCAGCCTTACCATTGATCCATAACAGAAAATCAGTTGGCTTACTGCCTTGGTTCATCACTACAACAGCAATGCTTCCGTCAGGATTTTGAAACGCAGTTGTTAACAACTGGCTTCTGCTTGCTGCTGCACTTATGCGTTTCGCTCCCGGTTGTATAAATTTTGAAAAGTGACCGATGTAATAATATGCATTGGTATAGATCAACTCACCGGTGCGTGTATCAGCATGCATTGGTGCAAAACAGAAATTCTTTACATGATTGGGGCCGCCTGTTTCATCGAGCAGTATATTCCAATCTGTAAAGCCAGTCATGCCATTATTAAAATCATTGATCATGCTGCGGCCATAGCGTTCGCCCCATTTCCATTGGTAAACATTTTCTGTTTTATACGGGCCATTACATCCTTCAGTAAATAAGATCGGCACGTCGGGAAATGATTCATATACACGACGCACATTGTCAAACATCTGATCACCACCACTCCAGTCTTCATACCAATGCAATCCAATACCCCATGCATATTTTTTTACCTCAGGATCGCTAAAGTAAGTTGTTGCACGTTGATAGATTAAATCACGGTTATGATCCCACATAATGATCTTCTTGTCCTTCAATCCTTCTTTCTCCATTGTTGGGCCAAGATGTTTCACCAAGAAATCTTTTTCTTCCTCAGCAGTATAAATACAACTCTCCCAAATTTGTTTTGCCATTGGTTCGTTCTGAATACTGATGCCCCATACAGGAACACCATCGGCTTCATATGCTTTAATAAACTTGGTATAATACATGGCCCAGCTGTCAGCGAACTCGGCTTTCAGTTTTCCGCCATGCAGCATATCATTGTTATCCTTCATCCAGGATGGCGGACTCCACGGACTTGCAAACAAAGTCAGCCTTCCACCTGCAGCCTGCATAGCTGCTTTGATCAATGGAATTTTAAATTTCTTATCGTGTTCGATATTGAAAGATTTTAATTCTTTATCTCCATCCTGCACATAAGTGTACATATCGCTGCTGAAATCGCAACTGTTGATATTGGTACGGGCAATGGTATAACCAATGCCTTTGTCTTTGTCAAAATGTGCAGTAAGAAATTCCTGTTGCTTTTCTTTCGGTAGTTTAGCAAACACTTCTGCAGATGCATCAGTCAATGCTGCACCAACTCCCATGTAAGATTGAAAAGTTTTTCCGGGATCAAACAATACCATGATCTCATTTTCGAACGGCTGACCTTTTTCAACAAAGGTTAGAGTATCGTTGAGTGATAATCGAAGATCAGTACTGTCTGCAGTTGAATACACAAGTACTTTCTTTCCTTCCACTGAGAAACCCGTACCAACCGTTGATACAGTTTCCTTTTCTTTTTGAGTGGATGATGTGCATGCTGCAAACAAACAACTTGCAGCAATAAAGAATAATCTGTTCATAGTCGTAGTTTTAAATTCACCATACATAAGTTGCTACCGCACCTGCCGGCAAGCTGGTGTTAGCATTACTTCCTTTAAATTTAATATTGAACCGAAGAGTAGTTGAGCCATCGTTCAAAGCAATCAACACTTTCTTTCCATCATTACGCAAAAAACCAACAGTATAAAGATTGCCCGATATAGAACTGGCAATACGCTTTGATCCGGTTGGCACAAACTTGGATGCATGCCCAATTACATAATAAGATACATTACGGGTGATGCTCCCGTCTAACGTAAGGGCTCCTTTACACTGATCGCAACCGCCGGGTGTATGTGGATTGTAACTTCCATCATTTGCAAGGTTCCAGTTCAATGCAACTTTACTCCAGTTGCGAACTGAACCAATAATTACATTGCGGATATGCCATTTTAAATCACCATCGAAACTTCCGCTGGCACCTGTCCACTGTTCAGTGAAATATAAATTTTTAGTGGGGTGTGCATCATGTACAGTTGACAAAGCTGCAATATCACCTGCATACAAATGAAAAGCCGAACCATCAACAAACTGTTTTGCCGCAGCATCGTTCAACACAGCAATAGGATAATCGGGGCGATCGCAATTATGATCGTACAATACAATTTTTGTTATGATGCCTGCTGTTTGAAACGCAGGGCCTAAATGATTTTTAATAAAATCCGTCTGCTCTGCTGCGTTCATCAACATGCTTGGGTTGTTACCACCGTGCAGCGGTTCGTTCTGTATTGTTAATGCATCGATCGTTATTCCTTTCGCTTTCATGGCCTGGATATACTTTACAAAGTATTGTGCATATACACCGTAATACTGTGTTTTCAATCGTCCGCCAATACTGCTGTTATTATCCTTCATCCACACAGGCGGACTCCACGGAGTTGCCATTATTTTGATGTTGGGATTGATGGCTATGATCTGCTGTAATAAAGGAATCACATCAACAGTATCTTGTGCAAGCGAAAATTTGGTAAGTGCAACATCTGTTTCTCCGTTTGGCAGATCATTATAGCTATACACTTTTGTGCTGAGATCTGTGGCACCCATACCAATACGCAAATAGTTTACAGCAACTGCATTATCTGCTGTGCCAAACAACTCCTGCAACAGATTGGTTTTTGCTGAAGCACTTAGTTTGTTAATGAGGAATGCACTGCCTTCTGTAAACGTATAACCAAAGCCATCGATGGTTTGATAAGTTTGTGCGCTATCTACATCAATGGTTAACACAGCCGTTCCGCCATTATTAAATGCAAAGGGGGGTTGTTTTTGCAACAAAGCAGACTGATCACCTTTTGTCATCCACCAATTTACTTCTGCACCTGGGGTGTTGGGCGTGTTGCCGCCTCCTTTTTTCTTGCAATTAAAATTGAGAGAAAGTATTGCAAATAAAATTAAACCACCTTTTAGTATGCGCTTTTTCATTGTTCAATAGTTATTATTTCATTGTTTGCAATTGACCGATGCTTTTTAAAAAAAGTAACGGCTGATTATTTCTTGCTACAACCATTAGTTTATTTCCACCGGTTGTATTTATCCATTTCATATCTCTTACTTCTCCATTGATAGCGGGCATTGTTCCATACAATGTTGTAGCAGTTTCACTAAATGAGAATAATGAAGGGTGCAAAGCATCGTAACGGCCTTCGTGAGGAACAACACCGTAAAAGTTACCACCCGCAACGTAACCAGCTTTTTCACCTACAGATGCAAAACTCATAACCGGGGCGAGTTGCAGTTCATCAGTAAGATCGTAACGTTTAAATCCTCCCTTTCCATCATTGATAAAAACAGAGCTGCTGAGTGTTTCCGCTTTCAATTCTTTGTAATCTTTAAACAGATCGTAAAAAATATACGATACCGTTTTACCTGCCACTTCACTATAAGTGAGATAAGCTTTTTTCAATAAAGGCAATGCACGTTCCAGTTCATCTTTTGCAAGAAAAGGAAACTCTTCTCCATTAATGGTATAAGCAAGTATTTGTTCTGTTTTACCATTGTTGTCGAAATCCTTTACATATAATTTCAATGGACCGTTCTTACGTTCCCATAATTTTGAATTATGTCCCCAGTTACCCGCCAGTACGTCTTTGTGCCCATCAGCATTTACATCTGTAACCATTATTGTTTGCCACCAACCTGTTGATGCGGGCACATCGGTCGCAATAAATTTCCCTTTGTTGTTGATGAATACTTTCAACGGCATCCACTCACCTGTAACCAACAGATCATCCCACCCATCGTTGTTTATATCTGCAAAATCAGCAGCAGTAACAATGCCAAGGTTTGTGAGATCGGCCATTTGCATAGAAGCCAGCGTGAATTTTCCTTTGCCTTCATTCAAGTACAAATAAGAAGGCTTCAGTAATCCATAACCTGTTGGGCTGGCAAGATTACCAACAAAGAAATCCATATCGCCATCATGATCTACATCAGCGACAGCTACGCAGGATTTGTTTTCGTATTGAATAGTAAACGCATCATTTTTTCTGGTGAAATTTCCTTTGCCATCATTGAGGTATAAACGATCGGCCAAATCACCCGCCTGATGTGGGAGCTGGTTTCCTCCACTTATTACCAACAGATCGATCGTTTTATTTCCATCTGCATCTAAAAAAACAGCATCCACATCTTCGCACCCGGCATCTTTTGCAAACAATGTAAGGTTGGTCGATTGAAAATTTCCATTCGCCTGTTGCACCAATAATGTGCCGGGTTGATCTTTTGCACCACAAGCATAAACATCATCAAGTCCATCGCCGTTTACATCTGCAACAGCAAGTTTAGGTCCTCTTGTACTTTGTGCATGAGGGATGAGATACTGTACATTAAAATCAAAAAAATCATTCTCATTGTGTTTCCAATTGCAGTTGATCTCATTGGTAACATCAGTGAAGTAAGGCGCAGGTACACCAAAATAATGATTGTAAACAAATTCTCCTGCAGCATTCTTTTTTTCAATATTCAGTTGTTGATTAATGACGGGTTCCTTTACGGTTTGGCAAGATTGATCGGGCCAAATTATTAGTAAGGAGTCAACTGTTGTTAGAGAATCCAATCCGAAATGTAAACGTGTATCTACTGCCGATTGAAACCCTCTAGTTAACATCAATTGCTGATACTGCATTCCATTTTTTGTAAACAGGTATGCTTTCGCTCCGATGCCAAAACGATTTAAACTATCAGCACTCAGTTTAACAGTAAGGGAATTTTTGCCGACTGTTTCATTTTTCAAAACTGTTGCAGATGCGTTGATGTTGTTGGTGACAATATCGAGGTCGCCATCATTATCAAGATCAGCATAAGCAGCCCCATTGAAATAACCTTTCATGTTTGCTGTGCCCCACTCTTTACTTACATCCGCAAATACATGTCCATTTTTATTTTTGAAAAAGAAAGGATGGCTGCTGCCATCGGGCATTTTACCGATGGTTTCATCATCGTATTTATCTGTTTTATCAAGCCCTTTGTTCACTTGCATACTTGATACAAAGCGGATATAATCCAGATCAACCGGTCTTTTTACAATACCGCTGCTGATGAAGATATCTTTCTTACCATCATTATCAAAATCTGCAAAAAGAGGTGCCCAACTCCAGTCGGTTGCAGATATGCCTGCCATTAAGCCCACTTCACTAAAGTTGATACCACTGCCATTGTTTTTTTGCAAACAATTGCGGGAGTACTGATGTTGGTAGCCATTCATCTCAAGTTTCATTTTGTAGATGTCCGGATTCTCATCACTGCCATAGGATTTCAACGTTTTTTCATCAGGCGGCAACATGTCAACCGTAATTACATCGGGCTGTCCATCGTTATTGTAATCTGCAATATCGTTACCCATACTGAAGCGGCTGTAATGTGCAAAATGTTTTGCTCCGCTCTCTGTAAATGTTCCGTTTTTATTATTGATATAGTAATAATCGTTTTCATGAAAATCGTTTCCCACATATACATCTTCCCATCCATCGTTATTCATGTCGGCCACACTTAAACCAAGACCATAAGAAAGATTGCATTGATAGATGCCTGCATCGGCTGACACATCGGTAAACTTTTGTTGCCCTTTGTTTAATTCATTCCTGAATAAACGACTGCCGCTAATAGCATCACGTTTGTTGCGGTTAACCGTGTCAACAATATTTGCATGAGGTTGTTTTGAATGGTTAATAAGAAAGCAATCAAGATCCCCATCCTTATCATAATCGAAAAATGCAGCTTGTGTTGATAATCCGGAGAAATCAAGTGCGTATTCTTTCGATTGTTCGGCAAATGTTCCGTTGCCTTTATTAATGAATAATTCGTTATGTCCTTTTAAATCGTTGAACTGTGCAACTGCCGATACATAAATATCTAAATAGCCATCGCCATTTACATCGGCCATAGTTACACCGCTGCACCAATCGCTGTTGCCGGCTACACCGGCTTTAGCAGTCATATCTTCAAATTGAAAATTGCCTTTGTTGAGATAAAGTTTGTTATTGCCTTTTGTGTTGGCTGTAAAATACAGATCGGTTAAACCATCGTTGTTAATATCGCCTGCAGCCACACCTCCTCCGTTATAGAAATAGAGATAATAAAGAATATTCAGGTGTTCTTTATTTGTAAGATTATTTACAAAACTGATACCGGTTGCAGATGCATCCATTTGTTTAAACAATGACTTTTCATCTTCCTTACAGGAAAACAATATACTGCTGATAAAAAGTGTGATAAAAAAATATACGCTTCTTGATAAATACATAAACCAAAGAATAGGCTAACGGAATGAAAAGAAGATTTACCCTGTTTGAAAAGGGGCTGCATAAACATGCAGCCCCGTCTATTGATTATGACCTAAACGACTGCTGTGTCTATAATTTACCTGTAAATAGAGTAGTAACTTCTGCCGCAGTAAGAACTGAACTGTACATTCTGATCTGATCAATGCTTCCTTTGAAAGAAGACGACAACCAATCATCTGTATCGTAGTTGGTGCCAGGACCTGAACCAACTCTCATTTCTGTGATCTTACTCGCATCGAAATTGATATCGCCATGTGTGCCCCAGGTTTTGGTAATGCCATTTGCAACACCATCCTTGTACAGTATCATGGTGCTATTTGCATTATTGTATGTAATAGTGATATGGTGCCAGTTGTTATCAAGTATACCAGGAATAGTGTTACCCCCTTCCCATGTAAACCAGTTGTCAGCATTATTTTTATCTGCTATCATTATTTTTACTGCACAAGCCGCATTATTTCCTTCGAGAAATACCAGTAAACTTGCACCAGACCAATGACCACTACTTGATTTAAAACTCATGATATACTCCGGACCATTTGTACCAGCATTGTTTTTCGTTTGCCCATCTCTCTTATACCAGAATGAAATAGAGAAACTTTTTGAAACATCGGCCCAGTCATTTGGCCTAGCGTATTTTATGAATTTTTTGTTTTCGCCTTTCACTGCCTTACCTCTTACACCATCAACCGATGCGAGTGGATTGTCTGATGCAAAGTTTGCTCGGATACTGTCCACTGCATTCATTAAAGGATTGCTGGTTGTTCCATCAAATGCCACGTAGAATTTAAGTGGCCCCCCCGGAGGGTTTGTATCTTTTGGATAATCGCCCAACCCTGGTTTGTTCATTTTCTGGCATGCAGAGAATAAGAACATCGCTGCAAGCAGGCTCGTTACAAGAATTTGAAATTTATTTTTCGACATAAGAATAGTTTTTAAAGTGAATAATGATTTAATTATTCAACGATTAATAGTCGGGGTTTTGAATCAACACACCATTTGCAGCATCAATTGCAGCCTGTGGTATAGGATAATACTTATGTTTATCCTGGTAACCTAAAGCCCCCAATGCTGTTGTTGCAAGATTCCAGCGAACAAGATCAAAGAAACGTTCACCATCTAATGCCATTTCAAAACGACGTTCATTTTGTATGATAGTTCTCATCGCCGCTTGTGTGGTAAAGGCTATATCGCCCAAACCTGCCCTTTTTCTTATCTGATTAATGTAAGTAACTGCTAAATTTTGATTTGCTGCCCCGCCAACTTCATTTGCAGCTTCGGCAGCCATTAATAACACATCGGCATATCGAAGTACTTTTTGATTTGCCCAACCTGCCTGACGCTGACCTTTTGAAGACTGCGTTGCAGGATTTGGGTATACTTTTTTGTTCCAGAATTCACGAGGTATCACTGCAGGATATGCAGGCAATGTGCGGCCGTAAACACCATCTGGTTGGCCGGAAAACAAGATCGTACCATCTTTACGTTTATCACCCGCTGCATATGCATTTACAAGATTAGCTGTGGGTGTATTCCATCCCCATCCAAGATCCCATTCGGCTGAGCCACGCACACCCTGGCAAATACCAAACCATGAAAAAGGCTCGCCACTTCCTGCATATTGAGGACCCTGATCAGCCTGAATTTCAAAAATGGATTCAATGTTATTCTCACCCTCATCACCAAATGTTTTAAAATAATCTACAGCCAATCCATAATTGCCTGAAGAAATAATGTCCTGGCTAAGCGACAAAGCTTCTGCCCAACGGCCCCGATACAGCATTGTTTTAGCACGCAATGCTTTTGCGGCGTAATTGGTTAAACGTCCGGGGAAACGGTTGTTACCACTTGCATTTTTCCAATCTGGTGGTAAGCTGGCAACAGCTGCCTGCAAATCAGCATCGATAAGTGCATATATTTCAGTAACACTTGCTTTTGGTTTTCTTGCATCTGCAGGATTGTAAATACGGAAATCGATCTTCGGTACTTGTCCGTATGTTCTCACTAAATCGAAGTAAGCCATTGCACGGAAGAATTTGGCTTCGCCAATGTTTACCTGATCTGCAGGTGAATTCAACTTTAACGAGTCAGCAACCTGTAAAGCAGTATTGGCTAATGCGATTAAAGTATAATGCTGATCCCAATAGATAGTAGCACTCCAATGATCTTTTACATATTGAAACTTATCATGAATCAATTCCCAATCGGCACCATCCGCATTGCTGCTTCCCTTTTCCGAGTCATCTGAACGGAAATTATGAAGTGCCATCCACGGAATGCCTCCAAACGCCTGCCCGGCTACATCGCCATTACGGATTGCACCATACATGCCATATATCTGGCCTTCCAGTCCCCCCTGGTTCAAATCATCCAGTGTAGCCTGCAGTGGTTTGCGATCCAGAAAGTTTGAACACCCTGAGAACATCAATAGCGCAGATGCACTTAACAGCAGCATCCACATAAATTGTTTGATTGTACGCATCGGTTCTATTTTTTTTATAATTAAAGTTTATCGTTATAAATACTTATCAGAAATTAACATTTATACCTGCAGTGAAAATAACAGGGATTGGACCATCACCGTTATCAATACCAAACTGTGTTGGTGAACCTCCGAACTCGGGTGTATAACCAGAATTACGTTTAAATGTTTTCAGATTCTGTGCATTGGCAAAAACACGGAAGCTCTTGATATTAATGCTGCGTAAATTATCGGCACTGAAGTTGTAACCAATTTGTGCGTTTCTGATACGAAAGAAACTGCCATCTTCAATACCATACGTAGATGGAAGACGGTTGATCGGACGGCTCGAAACAGCTGGTTCAAAATTAGAAGTACCTGCTCCTGTCCAGCGATCCAATCTGAAACTTGGATAATTAAAACGTGTAAATGGCAATTCTGAACTACCCCAGTAGCGATATATTTCATTTCCATATACGCCCTGGAAATCTATACCTGCATCAAAGCCTTTGTATTTAAAGTTTACTGATAAGCCATACATGAAATCAGGTGTTGGATTACCAATCATTGTGCGGTCTGTTGCGTCAATTTTACCATCACCATTTACATCTTTGTATTTCAAATCGCCGGGTTGATAATCGTATCCAACAACTGTTGGTGAACCTAATTTATCAGCATAACTCTGGTAAATGCCTTCAACTACATAGCCATAGAAATAACCGATAGGATAACCTTTTTCTGTTACCGCAGGGCGTTCCTCACCTGATGTCAATTTACCACCTGATGGCAGATCAATTACATTGTTATCGAACGTGGTAAGATTTCCGCTTATTACAAGGCTCGCATCTTTTGATATTTGTTGAGTCCAACTGGAAGTTAATTCAAAACCTCTGTTTCTTACTTTTCCAATATTACCTAAACGGCTGCCTGTTAAACTTGAAAATTCAAAAGCAAGCAAATCGTTTGTGGTACGTACATAGTACGAAGCTTCTACATATAAACGGTTGTTGAGAGCATGTAATTCAAACCCTGCTTCACTAGCGTTGATACGTTCCCAGTTAAGATCACGATCAGGCTCATAGCTACGTGTATAAGAAGGCACAAGAAGACTACCAAATACTGCAGAATTAGAAGCAACAATATTAGGATATGCAGGATAGGCCAAGCCCAATGTATTTTGCACGCCTAATGTACCATGCGATGCCTTTACTTTCAGGAAGTCAATAAACTCTACGCTTTGCATGAAGTTTTCTTTTGACATTTCCCACGCAATACCCACTGAATAGAAATTATTCCATTCATTATTTGGGAATGCAGAAGAACCATCACGACGGAAAGATGCATTCAACAAATACTTTCCACCATAGTTATACAACACACGACCAAGGAAGGCCTGATTAGCACGATCCCACTGACCCGATGTTGCACGCATTGTTGCAGGATCACCAAAGCCATTACTGATATACCAGAAACGAGGATCATCAGGAATAGGATCACCGGTTGGTGATTGCCGAACTGTACCAAACAAACCTCTGTATTTTTCTTCTAATGTAGTATAACCTACAGTAGCAGTTACACCGTGCTCCCCAAGATTTTTCTTGAAGGTCAAGACATGATCTTGTTGAAACTTGCTCCAGCGCTCATTGTTCTGGTTAACAGAAGTTAAAGAGTTAGCGGGAACAAAAGTTTGGTCGATAACAGGATTGTAACGGCTGATCAGGGGATTGTATGTTCTTGATTCGAGGTTCGACATATCAGCATAGAATGTAGAACGAAAGGTAAAGCTGCGCAGGAAATTGATTTCTGTATAAGCACTACCAACGTTACGATACTCAACACGTATCTCTTTATCCCATTTTTCTTCAAGGTTCATCGCCGGGTTCGAAATTTGTCCGCCCTGCACAGCAAGATCGTAGAAAGTTCCTTCATCATTTTTCACCGGAGTTATCGGCAATATTCTTCTTGCATCAAACAGCAAACCATTTGCCTGGCTAAACGGAAGGCGCTGGCGCATGCTGTTTAATGTAAAACCAACTTTGATGTTCTTGGAAATTTTCAATTCATCGTTAATGCTGATGAACATTTTAGTTAAGCGTTCATGTTTCACCACACCTTCATCAATGGCATAACCAATGCCCATGTAAAACTTATTTTTCTCTGTACTTGCTGTAACACTCAGGTTGTTGGTGTTGAAGAATGCAGTACGTGTCATTGCTTCAATCCAATCTGTATTGCCAGTCCATGGCGAATAATCGAACCGTTGATTTAAAGGAACGCCATTGTTTGTTTGTTCCTCATCATACAATGTTTTAAATCCATTTGCATCAACCATGTCAATCCTGTCAACCAACCGTTTAATACCGGCAGTTGAACTGAAATTGATGTTGAGCTGTCCTGCTTTTGCTTTTTTTGTTGTAATTACGATTGCCCCTGTTGCACCACGAATACCAAAGATGGCAAGTGATGACGGATCTTTTAGTATTTCAATTGATTCAATATCATTCGGGTTTAAGAAGTCGATGTTGTCATTAAAGATACCATCAACAACATACAACGGACGAACCTGCCCGAAGCTTGAAGTACCACGTAAACGAATATCAGGTTGTGCGCCGGGAGTACCACTATTTACGATGTATAAACCAGCTACACGACCTTGTAAAGAAGAAATAGGATTGATGTTCGGCTTATCGGCTATGTCTTTACCGGATACTTTAACAATTGAACCCGTTAAATCACGCTTACTGGCTGCACCATAACCAATCACAACAACTTCATCCATTTTACGAGTTGCCTGTTGCATTTTTACATTTACAACCTGTTGGTTATTTACATTTACCTCTACATCTTCATAACCAATAGCTGAAATTACCAACAGAGCATTTTCAGGAGCTGTAATTACAAAATTTCCGTTCATATCGGTGATTGTTCCTCTGTTGGTTCCTTTTATAGAAACTGAAGCAGCAGCGATACCTTCTCCCGCATCATTCGTTACTTTTCCCGTAACACGAATATCTTTTTCTGCAGGGTTTGATGAACGTATAGCGACGAGGTTGTTATCCAACTGAACATACGTGAGACTGGTGCCCGCAAACAGGCGATCCATTACTTCCTTGATGTTTAGATTTTCAAACTCGACAGATACTTTCTGTTTTAAGTCACTTAATTTGGAATTGTAAAGAAACCTGAAATCTCCCTGTTTTTGAATACTGTTGAGTACCTGTGAAATTTCTGTGTCTTGAATTTTGAGTGTTATTGTTTGTGCAGTGAGGCCTGCCGAGGCATGAAACGTACACAAAAAAACAAGCATAATCGTTAGTTTCATAATCAATAGCGGCTTTTTGAAGGCATAGAGGGCCTTAGCAATCGAAGTCCTTTTTTTCATACTTTTAAGCTTTGGTAGTATAAATAGAGGAAACCGTTTCTTTTATATAGCAAGCGGCTTCCAGATGAAAGAAAATTGTACTACTTATACGGGGAATGTTGGCGCATTTCCCGTTTTTTCTCCGCTTATTATGAAGAGTTTTGATGTTGGGTCATAATCAGTTGCAGTTTGGGGGTTGTTAATAAATAAGGACAGTTTTATCTTCAATTTTGTATCGAAAATCAGTTGTAATACGTAAGGCATCAAGTGCCTGCTTTAATGTTTCTTTTCGAAAATCCCCGTTTAACAATTCATCTTCAAGTGCTCTGTTTCTGAAGTGGATCCGTACATCATACCATCGCTCCATTTTCCGTGCCACTTCAGCAAACGCCTCATTCTCGAAAACTAATTTATTTTGCATCCATGAAGTTTCTACCGCTATGGTATCCTCATTCCTGTATGTTAAATGATCAATTGCTATAATCGGCAACTTTGGGCTTTTGCTTAACGTGGTGTTTGCTAATGCATCGGATTCAGCGTTATTCAATAACACTAATTTCTGATTTGGTTTCAACAAATACTTTTCACCCGGTCTGTTTTTTACAAAAACTTCTACACTTCCCTGTACCAGGCTTGTTTCAACTGTTTTATCATTGGGATAAGCCTTCACATTAAATTTTGTTCCCAACACCTTCACATCAATTTTTGAAGTGTGAATGATAAATGGCCGTTTCGGATTTTTCACTATATCAAAGAAAGCTTCGCCAATTAAATGGACTTCCCTGTTTCTTGAAGTTCCTATTTGGGTATAATCAAGCTTACTTCCTGCATTTAACCACACAGTGGATCCATCCGGCAATACCGTTTTAGTACTTACACCGTTCTTTGTTGTAACTTCTTTTGGAACCGTCGCAATCTCGGCTGATGTCGAAGATATTTCTGCTGCCGGTTTCATAATAAAGAAAAATGCAATCACAGAAACAGCAAACAAGCTGAGCATTGCAATCGTTTTTTTTCTTTTTGAAGTAAAAAAACCTTTTCCCCCTTGGGCTGTCTGCAACTCCGGCTCATCAATATGTTTAGGCTCGATTCCGAGCTTTCTCATTTTTTCGTAATGAAGATGATAGGTTGCTTCAAGGTAATCAGTATCGTCCTGTGCCTCAGAATGCCACAGTTGTTCTATTGCTTCTATTTCGTGGAATAGGGTGGGATTTTCATCGAGAAGTTGTTGCAATTCAAGCAATTCTTCGGTGCTGGCTTCATTTGCCAGTCTTCGTGAAAACAAATGCCAGATTTTATCTCTGCTCATGATTGGTTACTGTAAGGAGTCACAAACAAAGAAAATCCCCTAAAGACAATTCAATTTTTTTTTCGGAAGGTCGCACCAAGGGTGGTGGTTATTTTTTTGAGAGCAATTGCAAGTTGATTGTCAACTGTTTTTACAGAAATATTGAGCAAGGTGGCAATATCTTTATACCGCATTTTATCTTCCTTAGCGAGTTTAAAAATGAGCCGAGCCCTCTGTGGCAAACTATTTATTGCCGTTTCAATTCTGTGTACGCTTTCATCCGAAATTAATCTCTGTTCAGGATTCTGATAAATTGATTCAACTTCCACATCAATTTCATCAATGGAAATTGTTGTCCGTTTGTGTAGTTGTTTGGCTTTACGGATGGAATTATTTTTTACAGCGATAAAGATGTAAAGCTGCAGATCGTCAATTGCATTGAGTTTGGCACGATCGGTCCAGATGCCTATGAATACGTCTGATACAATTTCTTCAGCAATTTCTTTTGATTGCACAATACCGGTAGAAAAGCGTGTGAGAGAATTGAATAATATAAAAAACAACTCTTTATAAGCAGTTTCATCTTCATAAACAGCAATTTGCCGCTGAAGATCTTTGATACTTTTATGTGGCTTCTTGTTTGGCACAGCAGTCAATCTGAACGTAAATTAATTTTATTTTATAATACCAGCCAAACTGATTTTGGTCAGGTGCTGCAAATTCATGATTAGTTTCAAACCGAAATAACCAGGATACAGACAACAAACGTTAAACAAAAAACCAAACAAAATGCAGCAACTACATTTGCCCAAAACAAATGTTCAACAATTAAACACTAACAAAAACGAATCTTAAAATGTAAAAGAAATAACGAAATATCTATTTCAAGTTCAGAAGACCAGGCAATACAACATACGCACTCATAAAGTGTTTATGTTAGCTAAATGAGTTTTCACTTTATTAATGACTGCCGTCATGTCAAAAGGCTTCGCAATAAAATCATCAGCACCGGCTTCAACACTAAGTCTATGTGCATCAGGGTGGGCCGACATCATTATTATGGGTATGGAAGAAAGGGATGCGTCTGCTTTAAGTGCTCTGCAAACATCAACACCGTAATTGCCCGAAATCAGTAAGTCCATTATTATCAGACTTATATTGTTCGCCTTTATAAAATTTTCGCAGTTTGCAGCACTCTTTAGAATAGAGGTTGCATAGCCTTTGTACTCCAGGGTCATTCTGATGATGTTACCAATATCCGGATCATCATCTATGACCAATATTTGCGAACCTGAATTAATCATATCAATATTCATTTGACAATTGGTAAATGAAACGTAAAGAGAGACCCTTTACCAGGTTCACTTTCAACCGTTATCCTTCCGGCATGTTTTTGTACAATATCATTAGCAATGTACAACCCTATCCCAAACCCGGCAAAAGTATTCTCTTTATCACCCTCTGCACGGTAAAAACGTTCAAATATTTTTTCATGTTCGTTTTTGTTTATCCCGATCCCATAATCTTTCACCTGCACGGCTACAAATCCACTGGTTCCTTTCGTCACGGTAACTTCCAGCTTTTCTTGCCCCGGTGAATATTTAATAGCATTGTTGATCAAATTTATCAATACCTGCCCAAGTCTGTCACGATCGCCATGCACTTCGGTTGTATAATCATGCATCAGCATGATGATGTGTTCCGGGTGTGTGTGCCTGATGTCTTGCACTACTTCGGTAACAAGTTCGTTGATGAGGAAATTTTCCATTTGGTAGTCAATTCGTCCTGCTTCAATTCTGGAAAGATCGAGCATTTCAGTAATAAGATTGGTCAACCGCATGATCTGGCTGTCAATTCTTGAAAGAGATGATTTGAACTGCAGAGGATATTTCTCTTTATCCTCTTCCACCATCATCATCATTAATTGTATATACCCTTTAATAGATGTAACAGGTGTCTTTAATTCATGGCTTACTATTTTTACAAAATCATCTTTCTTACGTTGTTCTTCCTTCGTTTTTTGAATTTCAGTATCAGAGCCGATCCACATAATTATTTTGTTGTTCTCATCTTTGAAAGGCATCGCCCTTTTTAAATGCCATATATAATTGCCATTCTTGTCTTTTATCCTTACTTCCATCTCGTAGCTTTCGCCAGTTGCAAGCGAATGTTGCCAGCGTTTATTTCTTTCTTCCAGGTCATCAGGATGTATATATGTTTCCCATCCTGCTTTTTTAAATTGTTCCAATGTTAATCCTGTGTATGCAAAATATTGGCGGTTATGATAGGTAAGATTTCCTTTATCATCTGTCATCCAAATTTTTTGTGGCATAAAATCAGCCAATGTTCTGAAGCGTTCTTCACTTTTGCGGATAGATGTTTCAGCCAATTTAGATAATGTAACATCGGTTGATGTAGTAAGCACCATTTCAATGTCGCCATTCTCATTAAAAATCGGTGATGATTTTGCATTAAACCAGGTTTTAACGCCGGTAGATCTGTTCACCAGTAAAAGAGTAATTTCACTAGGCTTTCCTGTACTGAATGTGATATTTGTGGGAAACTCTTCTCTTCTAAGCGGCCCCCCTTTTTCGTCAAAAACATCAAACATCAAACCTATTGTATCAACAACGTGCTGATATTTATTACCACTTGCTCTAAATTCCTTTGACGATGCGAATCCAATTACCTGAACAGCTTTATCGTTTGCAAAAATTACTTCTTTATTTTTATCATAGAGATAAATGATTGCAGGAACATGGGCAAAGGTAATTTCCAGCTGATCGGTAGTTTTCTTTAATAACTCTTCTGTTTGTTTTCTTTGACTTATGTCTGTGGTAACACCAACTAACTGTGTTGGTTTACCCTCGGCATTGCGGCTAAACACTCTTGCTCTGTCAAAAAGCCAAACGTAGCTGCCATCTTTTTTTCTCATCCTGTATTCGGCTTCCAAGATTTCGTCAGCAGTATCAGCTAATAATTTTTCAAATCGTTCCTTTGCTACGTCTTTATCATCCTCATGCAACAGGTTACTTAATACCGATGGCCCCATTTCCATTACTTCTTTTTCGGTGTAACCGAGCACTTGCATTGTTTGTGGAGAGATGTAAATATTGTTTCCATACTCCAGATCAAATATATAAGTGAGAGAGGGAGACGCTTCGATAATGCTTTGGGTAAATTGCTGCTGTTTTAACAATGATTCTTCTGCTTCTCTCAGTGATGTAATATCAGTGTTGGTACCGAACCAACGGATTACTTTTCCGTTATTATCTTTAATGGCAATGGCCCGTGATAGAAACCAGCGATATACACCCGTTTTGCTTTTCAGCGGAAAAGTATCTTCCCAGGTCTCGCCTGTATCCCACGAATGCTGAAGACGTTTTACAACTCTGTCGGTGTGATCAGGATGAAGTGCAGTTTTCCATCCCCAACCTTGCATTTCTTCTAATGTAGTACCTGTGTAATCATACCATCGCTGATTGAACCAGTAGATCCATCCTTTATGGTCGGCCATCCAGGCAAACTGCGAAATGTTGTCGGCCATTGTACTGAACTCTTCTTCCCTCTGTTTTATTTTCAAATGCAGTTCGGCCTGTGGAGTTACTTCAGTAGCAATTATTGCTACCCCTTCAATAATATCATTAATATCTCTTTGCGGCTGATAAATAAAAGTGTGAAATGAAGTTTGCATTTCACCTTTTCTAGAAAATTGAATTGGAAATTCATTCGCCTGGAACGGAATCCCTGTTTTAAAAACATTCTGTAATCGATCTTTCAGGCCTTGTGCGGTAATTTCAGGCAGCACTTCAAAAAGAGATTTACCTAATACATCCTTCCCTTTGCCCCATGTTTCAATAATTGCGTCGTTTGCGGTTTCAATGATCATCTCTTCACCTTTCAGGATACAAATCATGGAAGGTGAACTGGCGATCATAGAATGGTAGCGGAAATCACTGGCTTCAATTTTCTTTTGCGCTTTTATTTGCTCCAGTTCTATCGCTTGTCTTACTGTTTCATTTTTTAGCTGCTGTGCCTGTAATAATGATTTGTTCAGCTTCGTGTACGAAATTATTATGATAAATAGTGAGATCAGGCTTAAGAATAAAAGTGTTGTGGGAGCGAGCATTATTTGCCGGCCATATTCCTCAATCCTTTGTCCTGCAAGGTTGTTTTCATAGGCAATCATAGTATTTACTTCTTCACGCAAACTGTCCATAATATTCTTCCCTATCAAAAGCTCTGTTACTGTAGGGGGATGTTGCTTATCTACTTCAATAATTTTATACAAGTAGTCGTGCCGCCGCCTTGCAAGCCTCTCCACACCAAACATCTTTTTTTGCAGAACTTCATTTCCAACCGTAAGTTGTTTTACTGCCTTCAGGCTCTTTGGGTATTCTTTTATTGCTGCACTAAATGGCTCAAGAAATTGCGTATCATGCGTCAACAGATAGCCTCGGTGCGCTGTTTCGGCATCCTTTAATGTTCCAATTAATTTTTCGAGATGGAGTGTTACCTGCGTTGTGTTATGTACTAAATCGGCAGATTTAATGAGTGTTTTAATTTTTAGAAAAGAGAAAATAGCCAGGATAAAAATGAAAAAAACGGCGGCAAAAAAAAATATACGTTGATTTTGGTTCCTTGCAGTCATAAATTAAAATTAAATAATAAGCACCTGACTGTAAATAGATCTCGTAATACCAAATAACTAATTATTGCATCCCATTTGCCAACGATTTTGCAGCTAGAGATCCCCGATGCCAAACCACTTGCAAAAAAATTTAACCAGCCTGTTAAGTTAACAAAATGCGGGGACTTCATCCAAATAAAAAGGGCTGCATTGTTTGCAGCCCTCATCTTACAAAAACTCAATATATCATTCCTGACTTACTTTCTCTTTTACTTTTTCTGCAGCTTTTTTAACTTCATTTTTTACCGGCTCAACTACTTTTTTCTTTAAAGTGTCAGCAAGCTTGCCACCCTTACTTTGAAGCGTATCAATGACTTCATTCATCCCTTCTTGCGCTTTATCAACCAGGTTGCCTGTATCAGAAGCCTCAGCTGCTTCTGAAGTTGTTTCTGTTTTTTCGTTGTCAGATTTTTGTTCTTCGTTATTGCAGGCAGTTACGAATGCTGTTGTAAAAAGTACGATCAAAAGTTTTTTCATATCTGTAATTTTATTTTTTTGATAGTCAGCAAAAATCGTTCTTATTTTTTACGGAAGAACAAACGCATGGGGGTTCCTGTAAATTGAAATGTTTTACGTAACTGGTTTTCCAGGTAATTTTTGTAAGGCTGCTTCACATCATCCGGATGATTACAGAAAAATGCAAACGACGGAACGGGTGTTGGTAATTGTGTTACATATTTAATACTTACCGGTACACCTCTTACAACTGGTGGATGATATGCCTGGAGCGATTTCTGAATAGCTTCATTTAGTTCGGAAGTAGATATTTTACGTTGCCTGTTTTCTACAACCTGTAACGCCATTTCAATAGCCTGCATAATGCGTGTTTTCTCAGCAGCAGATATAAACAGGATAGGTACATCATTAAAAGGAAGCAAACGTTGCTTCAATTCCTTTTCATAATCACGTGCGGTGTTTGTTTCCTTTTTAATAAGATCCCATTTGTTCACCAGCACAACTATGCCCTTACCTTTCTTTACTGCTAATGAATAAATATTGAGATCCTGTTGTGAAATTCCTTTCTCTGCATCAAGCACCAACAAACACACATCGGCTTCATCCAATGCTCTGATGGCACGGATTACTGAATAGAATTCCAGGTCTTCGTTCACTTTTGTTTTGCGACGGATACCTGCAGTATCGATCAATATAAATTCTTTATTGAAAAGATTGTAGTGCGTATGAATGGTATCTCTTGTTGTGCCTGCAATATCACTTACAATGGTACGCTCTTCACCCAGCAATGCATTCAGCAAAGATGATTTACCTACATTGGGTTGACCAATGATCGCAAACTTCGGAATAGTAGATACTTCAACTTCAGCCTGGTCTTCCGGAATAATTTCTGCAACAGCATCAAGCAATTCACCCGTGCCACTTCCAGTCATACTGCTGATGAAAAATATTTTTTCAATACCTAATGCATAAAATTCACTCGCTTCGAGCAAGCGTTCGTGATTGTCAACTTTGTTTACTGCAAGAAAAACAGGCTTGGTGGTACGACGTAATACATCGCTCATTGCCTCATCCAGATCTGTAATACCTGTTGCAGCATCGCACATAAATACGACTGCATTTGCCTCATCCAATGCAATTTTTACCTGCTTGCGAATCTCTGTTTCAAACACATCGGTACTATCAGGCACAAAACCACCTGTATCGATCAGGTTGAACGATTTGCCATTCCAATCAGCCACTCCATATTGACGATCACGGGTAACCCCGCTTACATCATCAACAATCGCTTTGCGCTCCTGCAATAAACGATTGAAAAATGTACTCTTGCCCACATTGGGTCTGCCCACAATTGCTACAGTAAAACCAGCCATAATAAAACAAATAAAGTTGGCAAAAGTACTGAATTAAACAGAAAGCAATGGAATCATTGCCTGCCTCAGCACGTTCGCCAACAGATTAAAAACGATTAATTGTATCCGTATTCTTTCAGAAAGAGATCACTGTCTCTCCATTTAGGACGCACTTTCACAAACAACTCCAGGAATACTTTTGAATCCACAAATTTCTCAATGTCCACACGGGCCAGAGAACCCAGCTTCTTGATCATTTCACCTTTAGTACCCAACAAAATTCCTTTTTGGGTTTCACGCTGCACAATGATATCGGCCGAAATTTTGATGAGTGTTTGCTTTTGCTCAAAAGCCGTTACAACCACAGTTGTGTGGTAGGGAATTTCTTCAGAGAACAGATCAAATATCTTCTCACGAACAAGCTCCGCAACAAAAAAGCGGGTGCTGAGGTCCGTTAGCTGGTCTTCTTCAAAGAAAGGCTCCCCTTCAGGAACAAACTCAAGTATATGATTGATGAATGTTTTTTTATTAACTCCCGATAAAGCAGATATCGTTACTACTTTTTTGCAGTAAGGTTTCCCTTCAAAGAAAGCTTTTGCTTCCTCCAGTTTAGCTGTATCAACAAGATCGAGCTTATTTAATACTACAATGGAAGGAACTTTTAATCTGAGAGATGTAAACAGGTCTTCATTTTCTTGCCAGCTATCTTTCACATCCACCAGCAACAATGCCACATCTGCATCTTCCAATGCACTTTTTACACTAGCCATCATTTTTTCCTGCAGCTTGTATTTGGGATCAATGATGCCCGGTGTATCAGAAAATACCAACTGGTAATCGGCAGTTGTGAGAATGCCTTTTATACGATGCCTGGTTGTTTGCACTTTTGATGAAACAATAGCCAGTTTCTCACCAAGCAAAGCATTCATCAACGTGCTTTTCCCGGCGTTAGGCTTACCAAATATGTTTACAAATCCAACTTTCATGAAAAAACGCTGCCTGCTAAAAGCCGCAAGCTACAAGCTATGAAATAAAAAGAAAATCCCCCGCTTGGCGGAGGACTTTTGTTGCGAAGGGGAGGATCGAACTCCCGACCTTCGGGTTATGAGCCCGACGAGCTACCGCTGCTCTACTTCGCGGAATGGAGTGCAAAATTAAGGGTTATAAGGTTAGCTCCCAAAAGAAAAAACAGAAAGGCAGAAATATTTTCTGCCTTTCTGTTCATCATCGGAATAATTATCGAAAACTTATTTTGATCGCTTCTTTAAACTCGAAGCTCCGGTTGTTCTGAAATCGCTGATGGAGGCTGTGCCTTTATACTGTACATCACTTGCGCCGCTTGCATCAACTTTCAGATCTTTATTTACAGTGATCTTAACATCAGATGCACCCGATGCTTCTGCCCTGCAATTTTCTGTAATAAGATCAAACCCTGTAAAATCACTTGCTCCACTCACATCCACATCAAGATTTGTAACAGTACCTGATAATTTTGAATTAGATGCACCACTCTGATCTACAGTTACGCTTGCATAGCTGATCGCTCCTTTTAAACTGGATGCACCGCTTAAGTCAACTTTCAGGTTCGATCCTTTCAATACTCCATCAATTTTGATGTCGGTTGCACCAGAAACATCTAACTTGTCAATATTCTTTACAGAAATATAAGCACGCAGTTTCCTGTTTTCATTACTCCACTTCCACACTTTTTCATTGTCGTAAGAAATTTGCAAAATACCGTTCACGACATTTACTTTAATACGATCCCTGAATTTCTCTTCGCTTGCACTTACAACTACTGCTTCTTCATTTCCTTGTTTAATGATCACATCAAATGCATTGGAAATTTTGATGCCATGGAAGCCACTTACTTTTCTTGCCTCAGCATTCCTGTCATTAATCACAGTTGTTTCCTGTGCAAACACAAAAGGAGTTGCAGCAATAAATAACAGCATCGATAAAAAAATCTTTTTCATTTTTAATAAGGTTTTTTATATGTGAATTAACTATCTGCCCTGCGGATTATTGCACCAATATGAGTGCCCACTTCGCTTATTTTTCCTTTGCCTTTGTAATAGATACTGCCACCGCTTGAAGAATACAATTTCATTTCTTCCTGCACAGTTACTTCCACTTTAGCACCGCTGGTTGAACGTATATCGGCTTTGCCGGCAGCCAGATCGTACGCTCTCATTCTTGCACCGCTGTTGGCACTTACATTCAAGGTTCCAGCAGAACCGGAAAGAGTTGAACTTGATCCGCTTTCTGTTTCCACAGTTAGTTTTCCTGCTTCAACAGTACCCTTAAATTGAGCACCGGATTTCAGGAAAAGCCGCAATGTTTCTTCTTTGATCTTTCCATTCACATTTACGTGGCTGCCTGCTGTTGCAGTTAACTGATCAAGACTTTTGAACGAAACGTACACTTTCAGTTTCTTTCCGGAGCTGGTCCAGTCGGCGAATGATTCACGATCGTAATAGATCTTCAGTACACCATCTTCCACTTCCGTTTTTAAACGGCCGAGAAATTCATCACGTGAAGCACTTGCCGCCACGGATTCTTCGGTTGACTGTGATAAAAAAAGATCGATCCCATCTCCTACTTTAATGGCATGAAAAGGTTTAATGGTTCTTTTTTCGGCGTTGGCATCTTGTATTTGTGTTTCCTGTGCTGTTGCAAACAGGGCTATTGATAAGGTAAACAGGGTGAAAATCCACTTCTTCATAATTTCTGTTTTATGTGATACGATACATCTTAAGAAAATGTTACAGCAAACCTGAAAGAATTTATCTTTGCAGCGTCGAAAAAGCGGTTAGCCGGTTTTTGACACAGATTCCCCGGGGTGCTTACCCGTCGGTTCCAGGGCCCGGAACCAGTACGGAGGCTGAGATTAAACCCGTAGAACCTGATCAGGGTAATGCCTGCGCAGGGAAGGAGGTTCTTCATGCATATTCCTCTCTCCGTTACGCAGCATTTCCGATTTCAATTTTTTAACCGTTAAAGTGATTCAGAAATGAAAAAATTGATGCTGGGAATGTTGATGATTATTTCACAACAACTCGCAATGGCTCAGTATAAACTGAGCGGAAAAGTAACAGAAAAAAACAATGACCAGGTAGTTTCAGGTGCGACTGTTGAGGTTGCAGGCAATGGAACAACACAAACCGACAGTGAAGGAAGATTCTCTATTTTACTAAGGCAAAAAGGCAACTACCTCGTACGCATCAGCACTGTTGCCTTTAAACAATTCGAAGAGACAATTTCAATTACGGAAAAAGAAACCAGGCTCACTGCAACATTGGAAGCACAGCCTTTGTTCCTGAAACCCGTAGAAGTTGCGGCCATTCGTGCAGGCGATCGGATGCCGTTTGCAAAAACAAATCTGAACAAAAAAGAAATTGAGAAGATGAATTTGGGACAGGACCTCCCCTTCATTCTTAATCAAACTCCATCCGTTGTAATAAATTCTGATGCAGGCAATGGAATTGGGTACACAGGTATCCGCATACGTGGTACAGATGCAACAAGAATCAATATGACATTGAACGGCATACCTTATAATGATGCTGAAAGTCAAGGTTTGTTTTTTGTGAACCTACCCGACTTTTCTTCTTCAGTAAATTCTATTCAAATACAGCGTGGCGTTGGCACTTCATCGAATGGCGCAGGTGCTTTTGGTGCTACACTTAATTTGAGCACAAATGAATTCAATGAAAAGCCTTATGTTGAATTGAACAATGGCTTCGGAACTTTTAGCAGCTGGAGACATACAATCAAAGCTGGCTCTGGTTTGATCGGTAAACATTTCACCATCGATGGTCGTGTATCATTAATTAAGAGTGATGGTTTCATTGACAGAGGTTCTTCAAACCTGCGTTCAGCTTATTTATCAGCAGCCTACATTAATGAAAAAACTTCTCTTCGCTTAAATGCTTTTACGGGAAAAGAAAAAACATACCAATCGTGGAATGGTATCCCTGAAGCAAAACTCAGAGGAGATGAAGCAAAACTGTTGGAGCACTATTACAACAACTATTATTTGTACGATACGCCGGAAGATTCGTTGAATCTTTTCAGACAGGACAATAATCGTACTTATAACTACTTCCGTTATAATAATCAAACTGATAACTATCGCCAGGATCATTATCAACTGTTGTTAAATCACGAACTGAATAAAAGCTGGAATATCAATGCAGCGTTATTCGCCACACGTGGACTTGGTTATTACGAAGAATACAAACGCAATGAATCATTGGATGATTATGGACTTGCTGCGGTTGAATCGGATATCATTCGTCAGCTTTGGTTAGACAACTGGTTTTACGGATCAACATTCTCGGCACAATACAAACGCAACAATGATCAGTTGACTTTCGGCGGCGCTTTCACACGTTATGATGGAAAGCATTACGGCAAGATCATTTGGAGTGAAGAGCCTGTTTCAAAGGATTATAAATGGTACGAGCTTACTGCTTATAAAACCGACTTCAATTTTTATACAAAGTACCAGCGTCGAATCAACAGGCGTTGGGAAGCATTTGCTGATGTGCAATACCGAAATGTAAATCATGTGATCAAAGGTTTCCGCAAAAACCCAACCTTGCAATCGGGAGGCAACTTCAACTTTGTTAATCCAAAGATCGGTATTTCGTATGCTGATGGAAATGGCTGGCTTGGTTTTGCATCATTCAGCATTGGCAACAAAGAACCCAACCGTGATGATTTTGAAGCTGGTGTAAACCAACAGCCAAAGCATGAAACATTGTATGATCTTGAATTAAATATTGAACAACGCAAAGCATTGTATAACTGGAGTGTTACCGGTTATTACATGCATTACAACAACCAGCTTGTTCTTACCGGAAAAGTAAACGATGTTGGTGCTTACAACCGTATTAATGTGGCTAAAAGTTATCGTGCAGGAGTTGAATTGCAGGCAGGAGTTAAGCCAGCTTCATGGTTCAACTTTGCAGGTAATCTCACATTAAGCGATAACCGTATTCTCAACTTTACCGAATATGTGGATGACTATGATAATGGCGGGCAAAAAGAGAACTTCTTTAAAAAACCTGCCCTCTCGTTTTCTCCAACAGCAGTTGCAGGCTTTACAGTCAATTTTATTCCTGTTAAAAATGGCGAGATCAGTTTGCTGAATAAATATGTATCACGTCAATATCTTGACAATACCGGCAATAAAGCAAGAAGCATTGATCCGTTTTTTGTAAGTGATCTTCGTTTGAATTACGTAGTACATTTCAAAGGCGTGAAAGAGATCAATCTTACATTCCAGCTAAGCAATTTATTCGACAGAATATATGAAACAAATGGTTATAGCTTCAGCTATATTTATGCTGCACAAACCGTTACTGAAAATTATTACTATCCAATGGCCGGAAGAAATTTCATGGCCGGAATCAACATTAAGTTATAAATGAAAGAAGGGCACTTAAAAAAGTGCCCTTCTTTTTTATTTCGATTCAATAAGATCAAACGCTGAATTTTTCTCTCCAGTTAAGCATTCCTCCAGTAAGATTTACTACGTTGGTAAAGCCCATTGTTTCTGCAAACATGCAAGCTTGTCCGCTGCGGTTACCGCTACGGCAATAAAAGATCACTTCCTGATCTTTTAAACTTTCCAATTCATCCACATCCATTGACAAAATGCGGCCGAGCGGATACAAGGTTCCGCCGATATTAAAATCTGAATGCTCATGTGGCTCACGCACATCAACAATATTCAGTTGTTCACCTGCATCAATTCTTGCTTTTAATTCTTCAGCAGTAATAGTCTTCATTTCTTTATTATTTTAATATTCGTTTCCTTCTTTTTGTTCAACTACGGGTTTAGGTCGTTGAATGCTGTCGATCTTTGAACGATCCATACTGATCCAGAGATCGATCAACTGTCCACCCCTGATGCGAATCGGCCTGCCTTCATCATCACGTACTGGCGGGTTTTGCCTGATGACATATGCAGCCGAACTATCTGCTATTGCCCCATCAACAACCACTGCACCAAGCAACAGATCGTTACTTTCAAGTAATACTTTTGCTTCCGCAAAGGTAAGCCCCAATAATACAGGAACAGGTACTTCGGTTTGTTTAATACCTCCTCCCAAAACCAGACTGATACGGCTACCCATTGGAATTTTAGTTCCCTGTCTAATCTGGTTACCGTTATAGGTTTGTTCAAGTATAGAACCCACAGCAAAATCGGGTCGTTGTGAAGTATCGCCAAGTTTTAATCCAAGAGCATTTAATTGCAGCAGCACACTTCGGAATGTTTGACCAACAAAGTTGGGCATTGAAACCAACGGTGGTTGAGCTCTGTTCACTGTGAGATACACGGTGCGGTTGACTTTTACCAATTCTTCCGGAAGCGGGGATTGTTTTACCACTGACAAGCGTGGAAGGCTATCGTAATAAATACTATCCTGTACTTCCACCTGGAAACCCTGTTGCTCCAATAATGTACGTGCATCATCAATACTCTTTCCTTTTACCTCCGGCACTTTCACATATTTACCATGCTGCGTAATACGATCAAGCAATTGAAAAAATATAAACACTACTGTAAAGCCAAGTACAATGGCGATAAGCAGGTTGATAAAAAATGAACGGTTTGTAACGAATTGAAACACGGGTATTGAATTTAATGTATACTATCTTATTTGGTGATCGGCCATTGCCTGATCAATTAAAGCTGCATAAAAATCATCGAGTTTCCAACCCATTGCTTTCACTTGTTGTGGCACAATACTCGCATCACTTTGCCCTGGAATGGTATTGATCTCAAGCATAAACGGTTCATTCCGTTCTTCATTGTAAATAAAGTCGATTCTTATTACACCTGCACAGTTAAATACAGCATAAACTTTCTTTGCCGTATCACTTACCTTCTGATAAACCTCATCACTTGCCTCAGCTGGCGTTATTTCGGTACTCTTACCTTGGTACTTCGCAACGAAATCGAAGAACTCCATATCTGCATCTGCCTTGACTTCAGTCATTGGCATTGCTACTATTTCACCTTTATGTTTAAACACACCAATAGTGAATTCACGACCGGTGATCATTTCCTCTACCAATACCTGGCTATCCTCATTAAATGCTTTTTCAATTGCTGCAGACAGATCTTCCTGCTTGCTCACTTTACTCATACCAATACTGCTGCCACCGTTATTCGGTTTTACAAATACAGGTAGTTTCAGTTTGATATCGCTTGCATTAATTGGTTGATGTTTGAACAGGTGCACACTCTTCGCCACATTGATCCCTGCAAAAGCAGCAACAGCCACAGTATATCGTTTATTGAATGTAATGGCGGATGTTGCAGAACTACACGAAGTATACGGCAATCCTAATACATCAAAATAACCTTGCAGTTTTCCGTCTTCACCCGGTGTGCCATGCATGCCGATGAACACACAATCAAAACTTATCTTTTTGTCGTCAACTGTAATGGTAAAATCATTTTTATCTACAGCTGAAACATGCTTATCCCCCACTTTATAAAACCAGCCTTCGTTTGTAACATCAATTACAAACACATTAAACTTCGATTTGTCAAGATGATTATAAATAGTAGTGGCGCTTTTATAAGAGATCACTGCTTCGCCGCTATACCCGCCCGTTACAAGGGCAATGTTCAATGGTTGATTCATTTACCGGATGGTTTTATTGCTGCTGTCGGTTTTGTTCATGAACCGGGCTTGTATTGTATTTTCAGGCAGGCTTTTCTTGTCAATAATCCTGCCAGTAATTAGATTATTCGATGCCTTCTTTGTCAACGCCGGGGTTGCCGGTGTCGATCACAAATTTCCATTTCCCGTCGTCTTGTTTGCGCCATACATTTAAGTAAGTACCCATTAAAGTAGTGTCGGCTGTTGCAACTTTATATACACCGTAGGTGTAACCCATATCACCTGAAGATGCAATGTCTCCGCCTTTAGGATCCCATGTCATAGTAAAGGAAGTATCTTCCTGCGCATTCAGGAATTTGATCACATCTCCTTCTACAATTGGTAAAAGACCCGGGCGAAGCAATACCGCATCGTCAGCAATGTATTCAAGAAAGGCCTTTTTCATACCGTTTTTTTCGCTGGCGGCAGAAAAGGCTTTGTCGGTATCAACCATTTCTTTCAGTTGCTGCTCTGATGCTTCGGTATTTTCAGGCTTATCTTTTTTGTTGAATTCCCAGCGACACGAAACCAAAATCACAACCAACAATGCTACAAACGATAACTTCTTCATGCGTGCAAGATATAAAAAGCAAGGTGAAGGTTTTCAAGCCTTCACCTTTTTTTAACGGGAAATATCACCCGCTGTATTCCGGAATCGTTCTTACGGGAACTCATCCATCTGAGAGAAAAATTATGCCAAGTGTAAACGATCTTTTCTTGCCAACAGATCTTCCACGGTTTCTACATACATTTCATCAGGGACACAGCAGTCAACCGGGCAAACCGAAGCACATTGTGGCTCTTCATGAAAGCCCTGGCATTCTGTACACTTATTCGGTGTGATATAATATGTATCCATACTTACCGGTGCATTTTTAGCAGCAGCATCTACTACGGTACCATCAATCAGGGTATAAGATCCTTTTACTGTTGTTCCGTCTGCAATCGCCCATTCTACACCGCCTTCATAAATTGCATTATTTGGACACTCTGGTTCACAGGCTCCGCAGTTAATACATTCTTCTGTAATTTTTATAGCCATACTGTTTGAAAATTTTAGGGTTAGTTTTGAATTACTTTTGCATTTCAAATGTAAAGCAAAGCTCTGAATGAATTTACAACAAAGACTGGAAATTTTATACCAACTAAGACAATATATTTCTGAACAACCAACTGAATGGCAAAATGCCTGCAGGCAGGCTGAGCAACTAAACAATTGGTTTACACAAAGGTTCATACAAACAGCAGCTGAAGCTGTTGCCGACAATTTTTTAAACAATGATCTTTTACGTAACTGGGCTGATCACTATCATCTCGATGATAACATTATTCCAAAGACTGTTGGCATTGTTATGGCCGGAAATATTCCTCTTGTTGGCTTTCACGATTTCCTATGTGTATTTGTTAGCGGTCATAAACAGGTTTGTAAACTTTCATCGAAAGATGATGTGCTGCTGAAACATCTTGTAACAAAGATGACCGAGTGGAATCCTGCTGTTGCAGAGCGTGTGCAATTCAACAGCATGTTGAAAGATTGTGATGCCTACATTGCAACAGGTAGTGATAACAGTGCCCGTTATTTTGACTATTATTTTGGGCGTTATCCTTCCATCATAAGAAAAAACAGAACTTCTGTTGCCATATTAACCGGCAGTGAAACAGAGACTGAATTATCGTTGTTAGCTGATGATATAATGCAATATTTTGGACTTGGTTGCCGCAACATTACCAAGTTATACGTATCAACCGGATACGATTTTGTGCCATTGCTAAATGCACTCAGGAAATACAGCTGGATGTTTGATCACCATAAGTATCGCAATAATTACGACTACCAGTTGGCGATCTACCTCATGAATAATATATACTACATGACCAACGATTGTATTGTGCTCATTGAGAATGAACAGGTTTTTTCTCCTATTGGCACGTTGCACTACAGCTATTACGAGCAACAAGCTGATGTCATCAACAGTCTTAAAAGAAATGAACAGGTACAGGCAATTGTTGGGAAGGATTTTCTTCCCTTTGGTGAGGCGCAACAACCGGGTTTGATGGATTATGCAGATGGAATTGATGTTATGGCATTTTTGCTGAGCCTGTAATTTTAGGTTCTCCTACAATAATAAACCAACGTGGATCCATAAATGTAAACCCTTATATAACCATCGTTTAACTAAGGGTTTTTTTTTATTTTACGAGGTTACTCCATTCGTTACTTGCATTTAACAGGTGTATTTGGTAATTTAACTATGATTCCTGCTAACCAGGATCTAACCAAAATCCAAAACATCCAACCATGAAAAGCATACATAGGATTCCCTTCTTATTACTGCTTGTTTTTATTTTTTCATCACAACTTGGCATGACTCAATGCGACGCTTCTGATGACAGATCTGCGGGATCAGTAAGCAATAATAATTCCACCGGCATATTTTCCTGGTCAAATGCTACAAATGTTTATACCTCCAACAATCAATATGCAAGTGCCGGGTATTTGTTAGGCATTCTTGCCACCGTTCATTCCAATTACATGATGTTGGAAGATTTTGACCTTGGCATACCGGGCGCAGTAACCATCTGTGGTATCGAAGTGATTATTGAGCGAAAAGCAAGTGGTCTTGGCCTTCTTGGTGCCTCTGTTCGTGATCACACATTACGACTTGTAAAAAATGGTAGTATTGTCGGCACTAATAAAGCAAACACTTCAACTAACTGGACAGGTTCTGCTACAACCATTACTTATGGCAGCTCCTCTGATCTATGGGGAACAACATGGACACCGGCAGATGTGAACGATGAAGATTTCGGTCTTGCATTTACAGCTGAATTAAAAAGCGGATTGGCGGGCCTGTTCCTGTCAGCCGATGTTGATGATGTGAGGATCGTTGTTTATTACCAACACATTGTTCTCCCTGTTGGCCTTGCAGGTTTTAGCTGCACAGCAAAGAATAATACGGTTGAATTGACTTGGGAAACAAAACAGGATCACACGATCAAAGAATTTGCCGTAGAACGAAAGATCGACAATTCCGACTGGATAAACCTGCAAAGCATTTATGCATCTGATGTGCCTGGACAAAAGAAAAAATTCCTGGCCTACGATCAGCAACCATCCCGAAATAATAATTACAGGTTGAAAATAGTTGATGTAAGCGGTGCTGTCTCCTATTCGGAGATCATTCAGGTAAAATTGCAAAACGAGCCTGAAGACCTGCTAATAAAAGTAAATAGCAGTAATAAAACAGTGGAGTTTCAAGGAGCGGATCCAATTTTACGTTGCAATATTTTTAAACCAAGTGGGAAGCTCATTTCATTTATTCCTAACCAGGGAAGTAATACGCAATTTACCTTGCCTGCGAGCAGTTTGCCCGAAGGCCATTTGATTGTGCAGGCACATACAAAAAGCCGAACTATTTCAAGACAGATCTACATCCGCAAATAAAACTGCAAGCTCACAATTGCTACAGAGTTATGATTGCTCCGATTAACATTGAACAAAAAACCTGATCTAAAAATCAATGGCGGCAGTTTTTATTCTTCTAATCCCTGCCAATAATTCCTTTTTTTATTCATCAAATTATTTCTTAAATTACTGTAAGAAACGGTTTCATTACAGCACCTAGTATTATTGACTGAGAAGAAGTTAACGACAGACATATATTTTTTCATCAAAAGCCTTCTGTTATGAAACATTACCACATCGTCTCACGTATTGCTATTTATTTGCTGTCCGTAATCCTCATTGCATTTGGTATTTTTCACTACAAGAATCCGTACGATTTATTGGTATTTGTTCCCGATGGTTTACCCGGCGGAGTAATCTGGGTTTATGTTGTGGGCACTGCTTTTATTTTGGCAGGTGTTTCTTTTCTCACAAACAAATTTGTGAAGGTTGCCGGTTACCTGCTGGCAGGCATGCTGCTTTTTTTTGTATTAACTATCCACTTCCCCAATTCGATGAATGCAGGTGCACCTGAAATGCGGCAAATGGCACTCGTCAATTTATTAAAGGATACTGCGATTGCAGCGTTTGCGTTGCATGTGGCTGCGGGGGCGTACAAACAGCATCTCCACTTCGATCATAACGATTAAAAAACAATCATCGCTAACTGCTTCATGAATTAAATGTTCTTTCTGTAACAAACAGCAAGTGACAATGTTGTGTGTTTGCTTTTAGTAACTCATCTCATCCAGCTTAACCTTTCCTTTAAACGTCCAGAATACGAATGCGGTGTACAATCCAACTAACGGCGTACCAATAAGCGCAATGATGAGCAATATCTTCATTGTTTTTGCAGAGGCTGCTGCATTGTGAATGGTGATGCTGTTATTGATGTCGTTGCTGGCATAAAGAAGGTAGGGAAATATTTCTACTGCCACCATGATCAGCAATAAAGCTATCGTTATTGCTGAACTCAGAAATGCATAACGGTACAATCCTTTCTTGATCTGCCTTGGGATATTTGCAATGGCAAGTATCATCAATACCGGCAATAAAAACAAACCTGGGTTTTGCCTGAACTGATCGCACAAATGCGGAATATAAAGCAGCGTGTATAATGTTGTAATAACAAAACTCAACACAAAAAATACGGTGAAGTTATTCGCCAGCAAATGCATTTTTGTGTACAACCGGTTCTCGGTTTTCATGGTAAGATAAATAGCTCCATGCATCAGAAAGAGGGCCAACGTAGTAACCGACACCATGATCGGGAACGGATGAAAGAACGACATCCAGTTACCTGCAAATTCTTTGTCTGCATTTAATGGAATACCAAATGCAACGTTTCCCAACATCAATCCTAATGAAAGTGAAATAACGATGCAGGCAATATTATAAACAACATCCCATGTTTTACGCCACCAAAGCATTGGTTCTTTACTTCGAAATTCGATGGCAACGGCACGAAAGATCAAACCTACCATGAAGATCATGAATGGAACATAAAAGGCAGAGAATATTGCAGCATACGCCACCGGGAAGCCGGCAAACAAAGCACCACCACCAATTACCAACCAAACTTCGTTACCATCCCAAACAGGACCAATGGCATTCATAGCAATACGGCGGCTTTGCTCTTTGTTAAGTAGCAAATGAAGAGCTCCGGCACCAAGATCGAACCCATCGAGAATTGCATATCCGCTGATAACACCACCGAATACGAGGAACCACCAAACATTGTAATCTAATCCGAGAAAAGTTTCCATACTTACTGTTTCATGATTGGGTTGTTACGTTTACTGCCTTCTTCAAGTTCTTCTTTTGCATGATCGCTTACAGGGCCGTGCTTTATTTTCTTGTTCAACAGGTATAGAAATAAAAACAATAGCAATATGTACACAACTGTAAACATGATCAATGAAAATAATACCTGGTTAGCTGTTACTGTTTTCGACAATGCATCGGAAGTGCGCAGTAATCCATACACCACCCATGGCTGCCTTCCCATTTCAGCTGCAAACCATCCTGCCTGGTTTGCAATTTGAGGTAATATTACACTGAACACAAATATCCACATCAACCATTTTGTTTCAAATAAACGATTGCGCTTCCATTGCCAAACGGCGAACAATGTCAGAGCAATCATACTCATGCCACATGCCACCATCATATGATAGAACTGGAAGATGGCATTGATCTGTTTCGGACGATCATCTTCAGGAAACGCATTCAACCCTTTTACCGGTTCATTAAAATTTCCGTGCAGCAAAAAAGAAAGCCCACCCGGAATTTTCAATCCACTCACCTCCTGTGTTTTGTTGTTCACATATCCCAACAGAAACATATCAGCTTTCGCCAACGTATCGTAATGCCCTTCAATTGCTGCAAGCTTAGCCGGTTGATTTTTTGCTACACCATCTGCACTTCGATGCCCAACAACTAATTGCAGTAAGGAACAGGCGGCAGCCACAATCAAGGCTATTTTAAAAGACGGTCGTGCGATTTCAAGATGACGTTTGCGGATAATGTAATAGGCATTTACGCTCAACACTAAAAAAGCACCGGAAAGAAATGCTCCGATCCACACATGTGTTAAGCGATCAACACTAGATGGATTAAATACCATTGCCCAGAAATCTGTGATCTCTGCTCTTGCATTCATTCCATCGCCAACAATATGATAACCTGCGGGAGTCTGCTGCCAGGAGTTTGCAACAACGATCCAGATCGCAGAAAACAAAGAACCAAGAAACACCATGATGGTGGAAAAGAAATGAACTCTTGAGCTCACCCTGTTCCAACCAAAGATGAGAATACCGAGGAAACCTGATTCAAGTGCAAAGGCAAAAA
Organism: Lacibacter sp. H375; assembly: GCF_037892425.1. Classification (NCBI taxonomy): domain Bacteria; kingdom Pseudomonadati; phylum Bacteroidota; class Chitinophagia; order Chitinophagales; family Chitinophagaceae; genus Lacibacter; species Lacibacter aquaticus. The sequence continues at coordinate 2,904,484 of NZ_JBBKTT010000001.1, read as the reverse complement.
TGCCCTCCGCTGCAAGGGCACTTCCGAAAATATCGCCTACATATTTTGAATATGTTGCCCAGTTTGTGCCAAACTCAAATTCCATGATGATGCCTGTTGCCACGCCAATACCAAAAATGAGCGCAAATATTTTAATCCAGAAACGGGTTGCGTCTTCATAGATCTTACGACCGGTTTTTAGATACATTCCCTCCATGATCACAAGAATCAGCCCCAAACCAATACTCATGGGAGGATAGATGTAATGAAATGCAATGGTAAAAGCGAATTGTATGCGGGAAAGAATCTCTACATCCATGAGCGTGGCGATTGATGTAACACTGCTTAAATTAAACAGCAAAGCAAAGATACCTGAGGAACAAAAGCATATTCAAGAATTGCTTCAAAAATGTTTTTGAGATTTACATACGGGTGTTTGTACTCGACAAAGAATCCGTTAAAACACCTTTTTTTAAGCTTTACTGCAACTGTAGATTTGCTTTATCAAATAGCCGTTGCTAACCTGAAAGAGAATCGACACAGCTATTTTCAAACGGAACACCTGAAACACTTGTAGAATCGATCATAAGCTAATCAAAAACCGGCAACTCAGATAAACTGATGAGTCGGTTTTTTTCTTTTACCCATGCATAAGTATATGTTCCGTTGCTGATCACAAGATAAATTACTGGAACGGACATATTATAACGTATGATCTGCTCCAATACTTTTTCTGTTAACTCCACATCCATTGCTTTGCATTCGATCATCATCCAGGGTTGATGATTACGATCATAGACCAACACATCAAATCGTTTCTTTAACTCACCCAATACAATTTCTTTTTCAATACCAATAAACGCCGCCGGGTAGTGTTTTACCTGTAACATGTATTGAATAAGATTTTGCCGTACCCATTCTTCAGGAGTTAATCGCAACCATTGCTTCCGCAGGTCATCAAAGATCAGCTCTTTTCCCTCTTCTTCTTTAATTCGAAATGTTGGCGCAGGAAAATCAACCTTTATCATGCTCCAAAGTAAATGATTAATTTAGCAGAATTCAAAAAGATGAAAGCATGAAAACAAAAGAAGACATTGTTAAGAACTGGCTGCCTCGCTACACTGGTAAACAACTTAAAGAATTTGGTGAATATATTCTGCTCACAAATTTCAGCAATTATGTAAACATGTTTGCAGAATGGAACAAAGTAGAAGTAACGGGTCTGGACAAACCCATGCAATGTGCAACGGCAGATGGTATCACCATCATTAATTTCGGAATGGGAAGTGCTACCGCAGCTACGGTAATGGATCTTTTATCAGCCATTCAACCAAAAGCAGTTTTGTTTTTAGGCAAGTGTGGCGGGTTGAAAGCAAAAAACAAAATAGGTGATCTGATTCTTCCCATCGCTGCCATACGTGGTGAAGGTACAAGTCGTGATTATTTTCCACCAGAGGTACCGGCACTACCATCTTTCGCATTACAAAAAGCAGTATCAACAACCATACGTGATTTCGACAGTGATTACTGGACAGGAACTGTTTACACTACTAACCGACGTGTATGGGAACACGATCAGGAATTTAAAGCCTACCTGGAAAAAGTAAGAGCCATGGCTATTGATATGGAAACTGCTACTATTTTTATGGTAGGCTTCTCAAATCATATTCCAACAGGTGCTCTGTTGCTAGTGAGTGATAGCCCAATGACTCCCGAAGGTGTAAAGACAGAGGAGAGTGATAAAAAAGTAACCAGTCATTTTGTTGAGAAGCATATTAAAATCGGAATTGATTCTTTGAAACAACTCATCAACAACGGCAACACGGTAAAACATCTGAGGTTTGAAGAGTAATGACAGATTTGCTTCAAATAAATAACCTTGACGTAAACTTCAAAACAGAAGAAGGCATTGTAAAAGCCATTCATGGTATTTCATTCACGGTTGGTAAAGGAGAAACTGTGGCAGTGGTGGGTGAAAGTGGTTCTGGCAAATCTGTTACTGCACTTTCTGCACTGCAATTGATTCCACAGCCTCCGGTTTCTTACCCCAACGGCAGCATCCATTTCACCAAAAAAGACGGCTCTGTTATTGATCTGCTGAAAGCTTCAGCACAAGAAATACAAGGCATACGTGGCAATGAAATTGCCATGATTTTCCAGGAGCCAATGACATCACTCAACCCGGTTTTTGCATGTGGTATGCAAGTGATGGAAGCAATTCAGCTTCATCAAAAAGTAAATCATAAAGAAGCTAAAAAAAGAACTCTGCAACTATTTGAAAAAGTTAAGCTTCCTAACCCGGCAGCTATGCTTAGCCGTTATCCGCATCAGCTAAGTGGCGGACAAAAGCAACGGGTGATGATCGCAATGGCGATGAGTTGTAACCCATCACTATTAATTGCTGATGAACCTACAACAGCGTTGGATGTAACAGTGCAGAATACCATACTTCAACTTATAAAAGAATTGCAGCAGGAAACGGGCATGGGCGTTTTGTTTATTACCCATGACCTTGGTGTGGTGCATGATATTGCAGATAAGATTGTGGTGATGTATAAAGGGCGAATTGTGGAGCAAGGTTCTGTAAAAGACCTTTTCAACAATCCGCAACATCCTTATACCAAAGCATTGCTGGCTTGCCGGCCTGCACTTCATCCAAAAGGAAAACGGTTACCGGTGGTGAGTGATTTCTTGGAAATGGAAAATGAAAATCCCCAAGTACAAAATCCAAATTCCAAAATCCAAAATCCAAATTCACAATTCCCAATCCCCAATTCCCAATTCCCCACTCCTCTTCTTCAAATTAAAAACCTGAACGTTTGGTTTCCTGAACAAAAGAAACTATTTGGCAAATCATCATCCTTTATCAAGGCAGTAAACAATGTAAGTTTTGATGTGTACAACGGTGAAACGTTAGGGCTTGTGGGTGAAAGCGGTTGCGGTAAAACAACATTGGGCAGAGCCTTGCTTCGTTTGGTTGATGCAACATCGGGCAGTATTCTGTTGAATGGTGAAAACATTCTCAGTAAATCTTCTGCTGCATTCAAACAACAACGCAAAGACCTGCAGATCGTTTTTCAGGATCCATACTCTTCATTGAATCCACGTATAACCATTGGCGATGCCATTGCGGAACCAATGCTGGTCCATCAACTTCAACCCACCCAAAAGAAAGCGAAAGAAAAAGTGATGGAGTTGTTGGAAAAAGTAAATCTAACTCCAGATCATTTCAATCGGTATCCGCATGAATTCAGTGGTGGTCAACGGCAACGGATCGTAATAGCAAGAGCTTTGGCCTTGAATCCATCCTTTATTGTGTGGGATGAATCTGTTTCAGCTCTGGATGTTAGTGTGCAGGCCCAGGTACTCAATCTGCTCAACGATCTGAAAAAGGAATTCAACTTCACCTCTATCTTCATTTCCCATGATCTTTCGGTGGTGCGTTATATCTGCGACCGTATTGTTGTGATGAACAAAGGCCAAATTGAAGAAATGGGTAACGCAGAAGATATTTATTCCCGTCCCCAGACTGCCTACACCCGCCAATTACTCGCTGCTATTCCCGGCCGGATAGCACAGGTTAGTTAACCGTGGATAAGTTTCCCCGGTTTTCGCCTGAATTCCTTACCTTTGCACGCATTAAAAAGTAACAGGTTCAAACCCGGTGCCGTAAGACGGGGTTTGGAGAGTCACTCCCGAATACTCACCTCAACGCTGCGTTTGCACCCGTTACTAAAATTATAAAACGCAGTATGAAGTTATCACAGTTTACGTTCGATCTACCCCTCAACCTCATTGCTCAAAACCCTACAAAGAAACGTGAAGACAGCCGTTTAATGGTGGTTCACCGCAAAACAGGCCAAATTGAAAACCGTCAGTTCCGTGATATCATGGAATACTTCGATGACAAGGATGTTTTTGTAGTGAATAACACCAAAGTATTTCCTGCCCGCATGTATGGCCGCAAGGAAAAAACAGGTGCCAAGATCGAAGTTTTTCTTCTCCGTGAATTAAACAAGCAAAACCGTTTGTGGGATGTGATCGTTGATCCCGCAAGAAAGATTCGTGTTGGTAATAAACTGTATTTCGGCGATACCGAAGATTTGGTTGCTGAAGTAATTGACAATACCACTTCACGTGGACGTACCATTCGTTTCTTATTTGATGGTACTGATGAAGAGTTCCGCACGGTATTGTATACAATGGGCGAAACGCCACTTCCAAAATACATTAAGCGTAAGCCAGATGATGAGGACCGTGAGCGTTACCAAACAGTGTTTGCAAAACATGAAGGTGCTGTTGCAGCTCCAACTGCCGGCATGCACTTTAGCCAGGAGTTGATCAAACGTTTGGAAATTCAAGGTGTGCGTTTTGCAGAAGTTACATTGCATACAGGTTTAGGAACCTTCCGCCCTATTGAAGTGGAAGACCTGAGCAAACATAAAATGGATGCAGAGTATTATAAGATCGATGAGTTCTCTTGCAAGATCGTAAACAAAGCAAAAGAAGGCAAAAACCGCATCTGTTCCATTGGCACAACAACTATGCGTGCTTTGGAAACGTCATTTACGGCACAGCAGTTATTAAAACCAAGCGAAGGCTGGACGAATATATTCATTCACCCTCCTTACAATTTTAATATTGCTGATTCATTAGTTACAAACTTCCACTTGCCAAAAACAAGTTTGTTGATTATGACCTGTGCATTTGCCGGTTACGATCTTACAATGGAAGCATATAAAAAAGCAATTAAAGACAAATACCGTTTCTTCAGTTATGGAGATGCGATGTTGGTAATCTAATTATACAATCCCTCTCCCAACCGAGAGGGATTTTTCTTAGTGTAAATTGCGCCTTAGTGTCATTGTGATTAAAATTTATTTGAATGAATAGTAAAACAGCAAAAGAATCATTTATTGTAATGACAGAGTTGGTACTTCCTAATGATACCAATGTATTTGGCAACCTCATGGGTGGACGTTTAATGTACTGGATGGATATTGCCTCTGCACTTGCAGCAGGTAAACATTGCAACTCACCCGTTGTTACGGCAAGTGTTGATAATATTTCGTTTGAGAACCCGATCAAGCTGGGGAATGTAGTGCATATTGAAGCAAAAGTTTCTAGAGCATTCAACAGCTCAATGGAAGTACATATGAAAGTGTGGGGTGAAGATACAGTACAACAATACCGTTACAAAAGCAACGAAGCATATTACACCTTTGTAGCACTTGATCCTAATCGCAAGCCTAAACCGGTAGCACAACTGATTCCTGAAACAGAAGAAGAAATAAAATTGTTTGAAGGCGCATTGCGCCGCAGGCAATTGCGTTTAATTCTTGGTGGTAAGATGAAGCCTAATGATGCAGCAGAATTGAAGGCTTTGTTTGCGGAGGAATAAAATATATTCTCTATTTCACCAGCAGCAGTATTTGAGACAAAGGTTGTTTTTAACATAAACAACCTTTGTTTCGTTTAGTGCTAGCTCTTAGATTTCATTCCGGCACATAATCTTCCGGAAGCATATTAGCCAACCGTTCATACGACCACATGCCTTCATAATAAAATCCCATTGCTGAAAGCACCCTGCCACGGTTATCAACAAGTATTGGAGGACGGAAAGGGCGAAGACCTGTAACAGTCCCTGTTCGTGGCTGGCCACCAATAATCCTGTTATGCATGATATCTTCTTTCAGTTCTGTGTCTTTATTATAAACTATCCTCAACCAATCTGCAGTGTTTAACTGATAGATTTTATAACCCGAATCTTTATAAATACGCAAGACGCTGTCTTCTGTTACCGGCACTGCAATGTTGAAACTATTATTGATTCCTGCAGGCGATGCTTGTATGACTACCGGTTGACCAGGTTGTGGCTTCATTTCTTTTTTATAGACATTTTGCATAGCAAACCCTTCCTGTTTTAAGGTGCACGCCACAAGGCTCCTGAAAAAATGCATACTACTACCCTCGTAAGCCTCTCGTCGACGTTTCAACCATCTTCGTTTTACAGTTCCATCTTCATCTTTTTCCTGGAAGCGGGTATAACCATAGAACCTCGATTCACCGGTACGGCGATTCAAATAAAAATCAACCAGGTCAAAATGAACCACGTAACCCAGCTCAGGGTTATCAACTACAATTGTTGTATCACAATAAGCAACAATTTCATTTTTATCCTGCGTAGCTGCAAATTGTACATCTTTCAGGTTCCGGATTCTTGCCCGTTTTGCGGCGCTTGTTTCTCCTAAAAGGTTTCTTTTAAATGCTTCGAGATATTGCATACGGGTTTCTTCAGGTAAGATGAGCAGCTCACGCATCTCACTATCTTTCTTTGTCATTTGAAATGTAATGCGAAGCGATGTTGTTTGCAGATCCGCCGCATAAAGCAATCTGCCATAACCAACAAAAGAGGCGATCACTTCATAACTGCCTGGAGCAAAGGGTCCCAGTTGAAATTCGCCTGTTGCATTGCTGACAGTTCCTGTGGTGGAATTATTAATAAATATACTTGCATTGGAAAGTGGGAATCCTGTTTCTGCATCTATAACCTTACCACGGATATAAAGAGATTGTGCAATTAAATTACTCTGTACAAACAGACAAATGATGATAAGCTTAAAAATTGAAAACATTACTGGTCAGTTATGCATGATGACGATCATGTTCATCCGGGTGAAAACTCTCGCCGCAATGCGGACATTTAACTGTTTTCTTTCCACGAAGGTGCTGCACCTCCTCCAGGAAACCCGCTGTGATGATGCCGGCAGGTAAAGCAAAAATGGCAACGCCACTCAGCATAATAACACCCGTCATCACTTTGCCGACTATTGTAACGGGTATCATATCACCATAGCCAACTGTTGTAAGAGTCACAATTGCATACCATAATGTTGCCGGTATGCTGGAGAATACAGCAGGTTGTGCGGTGTGCTCAGCAAAATACATTACACTTGATGCGATAATGATTAGAATAAGAATGAGCACCACACTCAGTTTTAAATCGTTGGCTCGCTTTACAAATACATTCCTGATCATTTTGGCCGACTTCATGTAAGCCGTAAGTCGGAACAAACGAAGAAATCGCAACAGCCGAAGAATACGAAGCATCCGCAGATCGAGCCCAACAACAACATGCACGTAAAAGGGAAGAATGGCCAGCAGATCGATCAAACCCTCAGCTGAGAACATATACTTGATCCGTCCAAAAAAATTATGTCTGTATCGTGGATCATGATCGCAACTCCAAACTCGTAACAAATACTCGATCGTAAAAATGATAACGGAGATCAGATCAAAATAATAAAAAAATGTCTCGTATTCATCATGCAACGACGGCACTGTTTCAAGAATAACAACCAGTACGTTTGAAATAATGAGAAAGATGATGAATGCGTTAATGATCTTATCCCATTTGGTTTCGCCCAGTTCGGGATGAAGAAGAATATGTACTTTTTTCCTGGTTGCGTGATACATGCAGCGGGTTTTGGCAGTTTTAAAGTTAATGAATAATACAAGTACTACAACCCGTTCTCATACAGCTTAAAAAAACAAAAGGATGAATTGTTATTCATCCTTTTGTTTTGTCTGCTTCCAGAATTATTTATCAATCACACTCATCAGGTGGTGTTTACCTTTGAGCATGTATTTTTTACTTTGTTCAATTGCATCCATTACCTGGTCAAGAATTTCTTCAACAGGTGCATTGTAATCAATGTTCATGGGTTCTTTAATTGTAACGGAAAGAAGACTTCCTCTCTTTTTAAACTTCAACCCTTTTTTATTGAATGCACGCCAAAATCCATTGATCACTATCGGTACAACAATTGGCTGGTTCTGTTTAATGATATACGCCGTTCCTTTACGCCCGGGAGCAAAAGGTTTTGTTGTTCCCTGTGGGAAGGTAATTACCCAGCTATCATTCAACGCTCTGGCAATTTTTCTTGTATCACCCGGATCGAGACCACGCTGCACTTCTTTACCTTCTGCACGCCATGTACGCTTTACCGTTAGTGCACCTGCTTTGGCAAATAAACGGGTGAGCCATGTATCTTTCATGGTTTCTGCAGCGGCTACATAGTAAATTTTAGTAATCGGATTCAGCAAGTAATATGGAATGCCTAAACCTTTATACTTACCCCATTTGGCAGCAAAAAAGATATGAAGAAACGTGATCACATCAGCAAAATAAGTCTGATGGTTACTTACAAACAACACATTTCGCTTGGGAAGATCTTTTAACCGTTCTGCGCCATTTACCTGAAGCTTATTAATGAGGGCAATGCCCGGATAAGTGATTGCTCCAACAACACCGTACACCACACGACGCAATAAATTAAAATTCTTTATTCGTTCGAAGAAAGTTGACATGGTTAAAGTTGATTGACGTCCCCGAAGGGACGTGCAAGATAACAATTTGGTAATATTGGCAATCATTAATTTTAGGTTGTCGGGTTATTACTACAACGTTAATTGCCCCTACTTTTGCGCCATGAAATGCCCATAAAAGATATACCAGTCAAAGTGGATTATTTGGGCAAATTATGTGGCAAATAAAAACAGCCGCCGAGCGGCGCATTAGCAAGAAATCACATGAAATTGAAGGCGGTTATTTTCGATATGGATGGTTTACTCATTGACAGTGAGCCTTTATGGCAGGAAGCCGGCAGCGAAACCCTTGCAGACTTTGGCAAAGAACTTACACTTGAACAATATCATTCATCTACAGGTTTACGTACGGAAGAATGGATCCAGCATTGGTTCCATTATTTTGATATTTCGATGGAGCATTCTGCAACTGCAATAGATACCATCATCAGTAAAGCCATTTCCAAAATAGACGAAAAAGGAATTGCCTTTGCAGGAGTTGATCAGATTATCCCTTTCATGAAAGCACATTCGCTGAAGGTTGGACTTGCAACATCCTCTCCCATTTCTTTAGTTGAAGTGGTGCTGAAAAAACTTGACCTGCAAAACAGTTTCGATGCAATAACATCGGCAGAAAAATTGCCATTCGGTAAACCACATCCTGAAGTGTATCTCAACTGCGCCGCTGAACTAGGTGTGGCAGGAATGGAATGTATTGCATTTGAAGATTCGTTCAATGGGATGATCGCCGCAAAGGCTGCACGTATGAAATGTGTGATTGTGCCTGCGCTGCAAGATCATGATCACCCAAAATGGAATGCGGCGGATATTAAGTTACGTTCACTTACTGAATTTGATGAAGAGAAATTGCGGTTATTTTTATAATTGCTCCATCAATTGATGGGAGGTGAGAGTTTCACGAAGGAGCGCCAGCAATTTACGTTTATCAGCAAAGCCAGTAAAACTCCCATCAGTATTTATTACCGGCATATACCATAAGCCGGAGATATCAAACAATCGCATGATCTTTTGAATATCATCTTTCACAGAAATAGTGTACTGTGGTTTTACCATCACTTCAGCGATCTGTTTTTTATCCAACATATCCTCTTTCAATAATAATGATTTCACATCATCAATATAAACAAGGCCGATGAGCTTCCTTTCATCATTGAGCACCGGAAATACTGTTTGATCGGTCACTAAAAACGCATCGGATAGTTTACGAAAAAGATCACTCGAACGCAAAGCAATACAGTTACGTTCCACAATCGCTTCCGGTTTAATATTATTCAACAGCACAAGTTCTTTATCATCCACTTTAAATCCTTTCTGCGCCAGTTTCTCTGTGTAAATGGAATACGGTTCAAACGCACGGGTAATAAAATAACTTACTGCTGCAACGATCATCAACGGAACAAACAGTGTGTAACCACCCGTCACTTCTGCAATTAAAAATATAGCAGTGAGTGGCGCATGCACTACACCACTAAGAATACCAGCCATGCCTGCCGCCACAAAATTCACAGTGAGCAACTCCTTCCAGCCTGTTGTATTGAAGAAATGAGCAAATGCAAAACCCGTGACAGCACCGGTAAATAATGTTGGAGCAAAAATGCCACCATTACCTCCCGCATGAATGGTAACTGCCGACGCAATGACCTTGAACAATACAATACCTGTAACAATCAACAGTAACACATAAGGATTACTTGCCCATTCTTCGTAAAATGTATTACTTATTAATTTAGATGTATCACTTTTAAACAATGCAGCAATGGTTGAATAACCTTCTCCATATAAAACCGGGAATAAAAAGATCAACAAACCCAACAATAAACCTCCTCCAATTGCTTTTGGCAAGATCCTCGTTGCCGATGCAAATTTCTTTTCGGTCCAGAAATAAACACGCATGAAATAAACTGATACCAATCCGCACAAACCTCCAAGCAAAAGATAAAATGGAATTGCATCGGTTCTCCATTCCTTCGTAAGTAAATAAAATAAATGCTCCTGGTAAAGTAAACGGGATACTACTGCACCACTTGCAGAAGCGATCAATACCGGAATGAAAGTGGGAATAGAAAATTCAGCCAGTAATACTTCCATTGCAAACAGCACGCCTGCAACCGGCGTATTAAACACTGCAGCTATACCGGCTGCTGCACCACACGCAAGTAATACAACACGCTCTTTATGACTCAATAAAAAAATACGTGCAATGTTTGAACCAACAGCTGAACCAGTAATAACGATCGGCGCTTCCAAACCTACTGACCCACCAAAGCCAACGGTAACAGCACTGCTCACCATATGGCTGTACATGTTATCTGGTGAAATATTCCCGTGCCGTTTAGAGATCGATTGAATAATATTACTGATGCCATTGCCTATTTTTCCCTTCCTGATCTTCTGCACAAAAAAAACAGTGACGAGAATACCAATGAGCGGGAGAAGATAATATAGATATGGCCAGTCGTTGCCTTTGAATCCTTCACGTAAAAGATATTGAACAGCATGTACTGATTTCTTCAACGCCACTGCAACCAACCCCACTGCTACACCCACTATAACACTTGCGACCAAAAGAAAATTCCTGTCGCTGATGTGTGCTACCCTGTATTGATTAATATTTTTTACAACCGACCTTATAGTCATAGTGATCAGGCAAATTCAAGCAGTTCATCAAATGAGGGAACAGTAATCTGCCTGTCGGCAAGGTAATTTAATAATTCGTTTGATGAGCAGAAAGAAATTCCAACTCCTACATGTTTGATCATGCAAAGATCATTTTCACCATCACCAACTGCAATAGCATTGTTGATATCTATATTGTAATGCTTGAGAATATGCTGCACTGCATTTGTTTTACAAATAGTGTGTTTGCAAAGTGAATGTTGTGTATTAAAAAAGAAAGATGGCAGTTTCACTTCGCCAGTTGCCACACTTTTTGAAAACTCCAGTTCATTAGCCAATGAAAAATCAGCTCCTATTTTTGTTTTAACGTGATTGGCCACCACATCATAACTATCGCTGATGATTCCAACAACATAACCTCTTCTTTTCAATTCTTTCACAACTTGTTGGGTATTGTTCACAACCGGAATGCTTTCAACTACTGCAAGTATCTGCGACAGATTTAATCCCTTCAACAACCTGGCTACATTCTTTGTAACACTTGTTGCATCACTTCCGCTGGTGCGTATATCTAGCAATTCTTTTTCAAAACCGTATAGTTTGGCACATGTATCAATAAAACGTCCACGTAAAACGGTATTATCCATATCAAAAATGGCAATCTTATCTAGCCCCATTAAGCTTTCACGAATGGCAAAATCCATCTGGTCTCTTATCTCAGAATAAGATTGTAACTCCTCCAGATTTATTTTCGGTTTATTTTCCTGCATGGCTTTTTGAATAATTGCTCTCGACACTTCTTTACTCATCTTCCCCAACGCCTGCCATGGTTTACTTTTATTATCGAGGTAACCAATGTTCACCTCTGTAATTCGTGCTTTCTGCAAATACATATCGATGAGTATACCGATATCAACTCCATAATCATCATAAAAATCGATCTTCTCAAAAAATTGTTTACGGCCTGCAATCATACCACTTAAAGGCTGGTCAAATTCTGAGAGATCAGGAAACAAAATGTTGAGCAATGGTTTTGCAACAAGTTCCGTTACACGACCTGCATTACGCTCAAAGGTTGCTTTTACAAAATCATGTGTGTCGTTAATGATCGGATCAACAAGATTACAAATAGTATTTGGCGGATATGGATCAATGTCGCCATCAAGAAAAATGAGGATATCATTTGTTGCACAAAGCATGCCCTCTTTCATGGATGCACCTTTGCCCAGTTTTGTACTTGTAATAACTTTGGCGCCTGCTGCAAGTGATCTGCTCACCGTATCATCAAACGACTTATCGTCTACCACAATTACTTCATTTACATATGCATTTTTGAAGGCAAACCTGATCACGCTCTCAACTGTTTCAGCTTCATTCAATACCGGAATAATTACTGTTACCATACAGATACAATTTTTTTTGGTTAGAATTCGGGGTGAATTACAGTTAGTCTACATAGAAGACAGAAAAGAGAAATTCCGCCGGGTGTATTGCAAGATGAATGCCACAAAAAAATAGTTGCATCAAAAACAAACAGAATTTTCCCATTTGTTATTGAGAATCAGTTTTAAATTATTTTCGATAGAAAGTTAAACATAAAAAAAGGATATCCTTTGGGGATATCCTTTCCTTTTAAAATAAATAATATTTATTTAAACGCATTAATACCCGTAACATCCATACCTGTGATGAGTAAATGAATGTCGTGTGTGCCTTCATAAGTGATCACACTTTCAAGGTTCATCATGTGACGCATAACAGAATATTCACCTGTTATACCCATTCCCCCAAGCATCTGCCTTGCATCTCTGCAAATATTTGTTGCAATTTCACAACTGTTACGCTTAGCCATGCTCACCTGTTGCGGTGTAGCTCTTCCTTCACTCATCAATACACCAAGACGCCAGTTTAATAATTGTGCTTTGGTTATTTCGGTGATCATTTCTGCCAACTTTTTTTGTTGCAACTGAAATCCTGCGATAGGCCTGTCGAACTGAATACGCTCTTTACTGTAACGCAAAGCAGTATCGTAACAATCCATTGCAGCACCTAACACACCCCATGCTATTCCGTAACGAGCTTTGGTTAAACAACCCAACGGACCTTTCAATCCTTTTACGTTTGGCAAAATATTTTCTTTGGGCACTTTTACATTATCAAAAACCAATTCACCCGTTGCGCTTGCACGCAAACTCCACTTACCATGTGTTGTTGGCGTAGAAAAACCTTCCATTCCTCTTTCCACAATTACACCACGCACAATTCCTTCTTCATCCTTTGCCCAAACAACAGCCACCTGTGAATAAGGTGCATTGCTAATCCACATTTTTGCACCGTTCAATATCACATGATCACCTGCATCTTTTATGTTTGTCAACATACTGCTGGGATCACTACCATGATTTGGTTCTGTTAAACCAAAACAACCCAACCATTCACCACTTGCAAGCTTGGGTAAATATTTGTTGCGTTGCTCTTCGTTACCATAAGCATAGATTGGATACATCACTAAACTCCCTTGCACACTTGCAGTTGAACGCACTCCACTATCGCCACGTTCCAATTCCTGCATCATCAATCCATAACTGATATAATCCAAACCGCCTCCGCCATATTCAACGGGTACTGTTGGACCAAAGCAACCTAAGTCGCCCATTTGTTTTACGATCTGTTGAGGAAACTCTGCTTTCTGTGCATAGTCTTCAATGATTGGAGAAATTTCTTTCTTCACGTAGCTGCGAACTGCATCACGAATCAACTTATGTTCTTCGGTTAACAATTCATCTACTAAAAAATAATCGGGGCTTTGAAAAAGGTCTTGTTTCACTGACATAGCAAAGACGTTCGTTTTAAAAGATAACAAATGTACGTGTGCGCATCCACACAAAAAAGTTGTACTTTTTCGCCTATCAAACGATTTATGTATGAAACAATTTCTTCTTTTCATTTTACTGGTTACGACATGCACTGTTTATGCCCAACAGGAAGCCGAGAAACCGAAAGAAAAAATTCAGCCATATTGGTTTGTGATGTTGCTGAAAGGCACTAACCGTTCGCAGGATTCTGCAACTGCTGCAAAAATTCAGGAAGGCCATATGGCAAATATGGCGAGACTGCATAAAGAAGGAAAACTGAAAGTTGCAGGACCTTTTGGCGATGGTGGAGACTGGGTTGGGCTTTTTATTTTTGATGCGTACGCACCGGGTTGTAAAACAAAAGAAGAGATCGAGTTGTTGGTAAAAACAGATCCTGCAATTATTGCAGGCCGACTAACCTACGATATTCGTCCATGGTGGACGATGGGAAGTGGTAGTTTTAAAACGGGCATTCCTGAAAATTAAACTCACAGCAACATGCATAAAGCGTTTTTTCAATTTGCACTTCTATAAAACATCAATAAGCATTATGCAATTCCTTTACCCGATCATTCTTATTTTCATTTTAAACATTTCATGTAACATCAGTAAGATGCCAGCAAACACATCCCAAAAAAAATATACTTATCTCGCCCTTGGCGATTCTTATACTATCGGAGAAAGTGTTCCTTCAGAAAAAAACTTTCCGCACCAGGTTGTTTCACTTTTAAGTAAAGAAAAAATAAATATCGATGAACCGGCAATCATTGCTAAAACAGGCTGGACAACGGATGAGCTACAGGAACAGTTAAGCCGTGTGCGTTTAGCTGTGCCGTTTGACTTTGTAACACTACTCATTGGTGTAAACAATCAATACCGTGGCCGGAGTAAAGAAGAATATGCACAGCAGTTTGAAGAACTATTGCAACAGGCACTTGGCTATGCTGCTGACAAAGCGAATCATGTAATTGTTTTGAGTATTCCTGATTGGGGTGTAACTCCATTTGCCAAAGACCGAAATAGAGCTGAAATTGCTAACGAGATCGATGCATTTAATGCCATCAATGAAAAGATAGCAAAGAAATATAATGTTCATTACATCAATATCACTCCGTTTACAAGAGAAGCCGCAACAGATAAATCATTGGTTGCTGAAGATGGATTGCATCCATCAGCAAAAGACTATGCAAGATGGGCTGAGAAGGTGACGGATCTGATGATAAAGGAAATTAAATGATAAAAAATAAGAAGAGAAATTTCATTTACGCTGGTTATACATTGTCTCACCATCCAGGCCCTAATTTTTCTAATGGCTCAGGTTGAATACTTTTAACGTCAGTCAATAACATTGGGTCCTCTCCTTTTTTAAATCGCTTATGCATATCTAACAAAAGAATAAAGAGCGATTCAATACCTTCATTCTTATCCCCAGTCTTTACTTTCAGTTTTACTAAAGCACCTTGAGCTGCTTGCCAAAAAAACAAACGATTTTGAGGAGCAAACGTTCTCAAATCCAGGTTGAACAATATACTCTCATCTTTTCGAATGAATCCTCCGTATCCATTGGGGTAGTCTCCATTTTCTTCTCGATATACAAATACGTCAAGATATTTATAAAAGTCGTCTGCGCCTTCAATATTTTTCAGCTCGCAAGTTATCAGTTCCAACATGCCAGCCATCCCGGTCCATCTTCTCGCAATCACTCTTCCATCATCTAGTGTCCAAAACGCTGAAGCCATATTCACCAACTTTAAAACTTAAGTAGCTTACTTTAAATAACTCTTCATTTCAAATTGATATTGCTCTGCAATTGCCTTTGCTTCTGTTGCAAAATCTTCTTTACCGGAAGCGTAGATAACTGCACGGCTTGCATTTACCAATAACCCACAATCATTGTTCATGGCTTTTTCTGAAATATCTTTTAAACTTCCACCCTGTGCACCAACACCCGGCACCAATAAAAAATGATCGGGAATAATGCTGCGGATGTTGACAAATTCTTCAGGTTGTGTTGCACCAACTACAAACATTAAATTATCTGGCGTACCCCATTTAGCAACAGTGCGTAATACACGTTCATATAAAAACTCAGCACGGAGATGTGTTTCGCCATTTTCACTGAGGAGTTGTTTCAATTCAAAATCATTGGCGCCTTTGTTTGAAGTCAGTCCAAGAACGATCGCCCACTTTCCTTCGTATTCCAAAAAGGGACGCACACTGTCTTCACCCATGTATGGCGCAACAGTAACTGCATCAAAATTCATGGCTTCAAAAAAAGCACGTGCATATTGTGTAGATGTATTGCCGATATCGCCACGCTTGGCATCTGCAATTTTAAAATGTGTGTCGGGAATATAATTTACAGTGCGTTCCATCACCTCCCATCCCTTCACACCCATGGCCTCATAAAACGCAGTGTTGATCTTGTAACTCACACAATGCGGCAACGTAGCATCAATGATGGCTTTATTGAATTCAAACATCGCATCGGGATGCGATTGTAAATGTTTTGGGATCTTGGTAAGATCAGTATCTAAGCCAACACACAGGTATGATTGCTTTTGATTGATCTGCTCAATAAGTTGCTGCCTCGTCATGCGGCGAAGATATAGAAAGATGTATGATGTAAGAAGTACGGGGTATGAATCTTGCGTAATTTTAAACCTCTAAGATATTCCTCATCGCTTCACCGAATTTCCACACTTCTTCAAATGTATTATACAAAGGCACAGGCGCTAAACGGATCACTGATGGCTCCCGCCAATCAACAAAAAAATCCTGCTCCATCAACGCATTGTAAATTTCTTTGCCCCGTTGCAGCATGTTCATGCTTACCTGGCAACCATGTTCGCTTTCGTTACGTGGAGTAATAAATTCAATGATGGGTTCTTTCTGCGAGGCATTTACTTCATCGAGGATATACCACAAATATTCAGTGAGTAATTTTCGTTTGCGGTTGATATTTTCCCAGCCAGCCTCTTCCACAATTTCCAATGCAGCCAGTTGTGATGCATACAACAACAAAGCTGGTGTCCCCAATTGCCAACCTTCGGCCGATTGAACCGGTTTGAATCCCTTTTCCATTTGAAAACGGGTGGCTTTTTCATAACCCCACCAACCTGCAAAACGTTGTATCGACGGGTCAGTATGATAACGCTCATGCACATAGGCAGCTGCCACGGCACCGGGACCGGAGTTTAAATATTTGTAATTACACCAGCAGGCAAAATCAACATTCCAGTCGTGCAGGTTCAGTTCAATATTCCCGGCAGCATGCGCCAGGTCGAAACCAACTTTGGCACCGGCTTGTTTTGCCAGTTGCGTAATGGTTTGCATATCGAATAACTGTCCGCTGTAATAATTGATGCCGCCGAATAATACCAATGCCAATTCTTCTCTGTGTTGAACAATAATCTGCAACAGGTCTTCATTACGAATGGTATGTTCGCCTTCTCTTGGTTTTACTTCAATGATCGCATCTGTAGGATCGAACCCATGATGCCTTACATGTGTTTCCATCATGTATTGATCGCTGGGAAATGCTTTTGCTTCGCAAAGAATCTTAATTCGTTTGCCTTGCGGACGATAAAAACTCACCAGCATTAAATGCAGGTTCACGCTGAGGTTGTTCATCACCGTTACTTCATGTGGTAAACAACCAACGATCTTGCTTAACGGACCAACCAACCTGTCGTGATAATCCATCCAGGGTTGTTCTGCATGAAAGAATGATTCAACACCCAGCTTTCCCCAATCATCAAGAATGGTTTGGAGTTTATCTTTTGTTCGCTTTGGTTGCAAGCCAAGTGAATTGCCCAGAAAATAAACTTTCTCCGTTTCATTGGCTGATGGAATAATAAATTGCTGACGGAATGATCTTAACGGATCCTGCTGGTCGAGTTGTTGAGCAAACGCAAGCGTTGGTTGAAACTGCATAATTATAGCTACTGTAACGGAGTTTAAAATAAATTCGGGTAATCGCTGATGATGCCATCAACACCCATTTTCTTCAATTGTTCAATTTCTTCTTTTGTATTTACTGTCCACGGAATTACTTTGATCTTTTTTGAATGGCAATAACTGATCAACTCAGCATTCACCAAGGAATAATGTGGACTGTATATCGTTGGCTGAAAGCCTAATGCTTCAATTTGCTTTTCTATTCCACGTTTATCATCATCTTCAATGAGCATAGCTGTTTTCATTGCGGGATAATGTTGATGCAGGTATTGCAATGTGCGAAAATCGAATGACTGGATGATCACACGCTCTTCCAGTTTCTTTTCTTTGATCACTGTCATCAACAACTCAACAAATTCATCGGGCTTGGGATGATAAAGACCATCACCAATGGGTAAACATTTTGTTTCGATGTTGAAATAAGGTTGCGGACGACTGTGCGATTGCATATAAACTGCCACACTATCAAACAGATCACACAACAAAGGTTTTACAGCAGCGATTTTTTTCTGCTGCGGAAACCTAGGGTGAGATTTCAATCCCACATCATACGTCTTCACCTGCGCATACATCATCTGAAAAATGTTCAACCCTCTTTCTTCTGCTAAAGAGACTGCTTCCCCGTTTGGCTTTGTTGTAATATCATGATTAAAAAAAGGCTCATGCGAAACAATCACCTGTTTATCTTTTGTGATCACTACATCAAGCTCGAGTGTTGTTACATTTAAATCCAATGCATGCAGCATTGCAGGAATTGTATTCTCCGGCATTAAACCCCTACAGCCACGATGGCCTTGTTTATCAAAACCCATATCATCTGCAGATGGGCCAGTAACAGTTTTCATATTGGAGCAACTTATTAAAAGTATGATCAGTGTATAACAGCAATAATTTTTCATGACGGAAACACTTTATCTTTTCGCTCTTCCATCACCTTCGCCACTTCAGCAGCTTCGCTACCTTCTGCCTTCAAATGGTCAATGATGTTATGATAACTTTTCTCATCCCTGTTCTGGCTCAGTTTAAATACATGTTCCAATGATGTCACTTCAATTTCAAACCCAGCAATGGCTTTCATTAAACGTGCAGTATATTCTTCAGGTAAGTTATCAAATATTGTAGCAGAGTGCACATTGTTATGCTCGTAGTGCAGCGACAGTTTCCGCAACGCATCAGCCAATCCATTTTCGTCTAAAAAACGAAGTTGCCCACGTGCATGTACACTGCTATAATTCCATGTACTTACATTCTGCTGATTTTCGTACCAGGTTGCACTTACGTATGCATGTGCTCCCGTAAAGATCACTAACGCTTCTGTATTTTTTTCAAACACAAGATGATGGTCCTGTTTCCTTGTAACATGTCCAAGTAAAAACAATTTACTTTCCCGTTCTTCAATCATCAATGGCAACTGTGTTGCAACCGAACGTCCGTCGGCATTACCTATAAGCATCGCAAAAGGATGCTGTTTCATAAATTCAACAACAACCTGTTCATCAGGTTCTTTAAAATGACTGAAGTTATACATGCGCCAAAGGTAAGGTTCTGTAAAAACAAGAAGACTATAAACACCCAGGTTACATAAAAATTAACGGCGGACTTTCAGCCCGCCGTTAACACAAATGCAGCCAACTTATGTGCTGCTTCTGAACAACGCATTCGTAATTGCTAAAATAATAATGGCACCAAGTGCACCGGTTAAAATGGCACCTATCCACCCGGCACCAAAACTCACACCCACTTTACCGAGCAACTAATAACCAACAAAACTTCCAAGAATACCCACCACAATATTACCCAGTAAACCGAGGCCTCTTCCTTTGAATAATTGACTGCCGAGCCATCCTGCAATGGCACCAATCAATAATGTTGCAATAATTTCCATACAATTGATTTTTTGCAAATGATGAATAATGATTAGCACTACAGCCCCTAAAATTATCGTGCCAAAAAAGATGGCGGGCCTTCGGCCCGCCATCACAAAAATCAAAACAGTATACTCTTAAGAGACAATTTCAAGCGTTTGGGTTGCAGGTATTTCTGCATTACGCATAGAAATACTCCGCACAGCTGCATCTGTAAATTCTTCAAATGCTTTTTTTGTTACTTCATCATCACCTGCCATGATGGGCTTACCATAATCTCCACCTTCACGTATACTTTGCACCAACGGAATTTGTCCGAGGAATGTCAATTCAAATTCATCGGCCAAACGTTTACCACCATCTTTTCCAAAAATGTAATACTTGTTGTTTGGTAACTCTGCCGGTGTGAAATAAGCCATATTCTCCACCAAGCCAATGATCGGCACTTTTATTTGCGCCTGTCCAAACATCGCCACTGCTTTCTTCGCATCGGCTAATGCAATATCCTGTGGAGTTGTTACAACAATTGCACCTGTAACAGGAACTGTTTGCACCAACGTTAAATGAATATCACCAGTACCCGGCGGCATATCAATTACAAGGTAATCCAATTCTTCCCACAACACATCTGTTACAAACTGGCGAATAGCGCTGCTGGCCATTGGTCCACGCCAAACAATCGCATCCTTTTCATTCACCAATAAACCAATGCTCATGAATTTGATACCATACTTCTCCATTGGAACGATCATGCCTTTACCATTCACTTCTGTCATTTTCGGACGTTCACCTCTTACACCAAACATCATCGGAACACTTGGTCCGTAAATATCAGCATCCATCAAACCAACTTTTGCACCGCTTTGTGCCAATGCAATAGCGAGGTTAGCACTAACTGTGCTTTTGCCCACTCCGCCTTTACCACTCACAACTGCAATAATATTTTTTACATTCGGCAGTACTGATCTTGGATCTTTCCTGTTGCTGCTGGTATTCGATGTAAAATTCACGATCACCACAGCATCTTTATTCACCAGTAATTCAATAGCATTGGTGGCGGCACGTCCCATCATATCCTTCATGGGACAGGCAGGTGTGGTCAATACGATCGTAAAAGAGACTTTATTACCATCAATTTCAATGTCTTTAATCATATTCAGCGTAACGAGGTCTTTACCCAAGTCTGGTTCCTGTACGTTACTCAATGCCTGCAGCACTTGTTCCTTTGTCATGTTTGTAGTATTTGTTAAAAAAGCTGATCCGGCTGCAAAATTAACCATAGATTGCTTCCGATTGGTGAGGCAAATCATGTTTTCCACTTATTTTTGATGCAGATGAAGAAATTTCTACTCCTTTCGCTGCTGCTTGGTTTGCTTGCCCCTATTGCTGTAAAAGCTCAGTTCGAGTCCTTTAAAGATTCCATTGTTCAGTTATATGGTGTGGTGATGACGGCCGACAGCCTTCGTGGCCTCCCCGGAGTTACCGTGAAACTGCGTAACCAGAACCGTGGTACGTTCACCAACGAGCAAGGTGTATTCAGCATTGTGGTATTGAAAGGCGATATTATCGATTTCACCTATGTCGGTTTCAAACCAAAAGAAGTGGTGATACCATCAAACATCGAAGGAAATTCTTTCAGTATTATTCAGTTGATGGTGGTTGATACTGTTTACCTTCCAGCCACGATCATTAAAGCAAGACCCCGACGTGAACAGTTTGAACGGGAATTTTTAGCTGCCGATGTACCTGCCGATAAAATTGAAGTGGCCCGGCAAAATACCCGAACAGCACAATCAAGAATACTGCAACAATCGTTACCGAGAGATGGAAGTGAGAACTCGAGGTATGTGCAGAATCAATACGCACAAACGCAATACTACAATGGACAGTTCCGTCCGCAGAACATCTTTAACCCAGTTGCCTGGAATGAATTTATACAGGCATGGAAACGGGGAGATTTTAAGAAGAAAAATTAGGTTTACAACAGAGTTACAAAGACACAGAGTTATTTTTTTGTAGTGAGCTTTCTTACAACAATGTAGCTTTTGTTGCCACGCTCGCTTGTACATTCATTTCATTATTGAACTTTTTCCTTTATGTTACTTTTAGCCTTTGTGCATTGCTGGCAACTTGCCTTTGTCTTCTATCAGCATTTTTTCTAATACAAGTCATACATTCAACAATTGTCTTTTCCTATATTGTGCCCAATAAAAAAGCATAGAAATGAAACAGATTGCTGTCGTTGGTGCAGGAACCATGGGAAATGGAATTGCACACATATTTGCCCAAACAGGTTTTAGCGTAACTCTCATTGATGTAAATCCAGGTCAACTCACAAAGGCTATCGAAAGCATTGGTAAAAATCTCGACCGACAGATCGCTAAAGGAACACTTACCGAAGATCAAAAACAAAGCACCTTAAAAAATATCAGCACTACACATGATCTGTTGAAAGGTGTAGCCAATGCCGAACTCATTGTTGAAGCAGCAACAGAAAATGTAGAGTTGAAACTCGATATTTTTGAAGAGATCGATAAAGCAGCTCCGGCAGGATGTATTCTTGCAACAAACACTTCGTCTATTTCCATTACAATAATTGCTGCGGTAACCAAACGACCGGGCATGGTGATCGGTATGCATTTTATGAATCCTGTACCGGTGATGAAACTGGTAGAGATCATTAATGGCTATGCAACAAAGAAAGAAGTAACAGATACCATCGTAGAGTTGAGTAAACAACTTGGCAAAGTGCCATGCGTGGTAAACGATTACCCGGGTTTTATTGCCAACCGTATTTTAATGCCCATGATCAACGAAGCTATTTGCAGTTTGCATGAAGGGGTTGCAGGCGTGGAGGAAATTGATACCGTTATGAAATTAGGTATGGCTCACCCGATGGGTCCATTGCAGTTGGCAGATTTTATTGGGCTGGATGTTTGTCTTGCTATTTTGCGTGTGTTGCAGGATGGATTCGGAAACCCCAAATATGCGCCTTGTCCATTATTGGTGAATATGGTTACTGCAGGTAAGTTAGGTGTAAAGAGTGGTGAGGGATTTTATAGTTATGCAGGAGGAAGTAAGGAATTGGTGGTGAGTAATAGTTTTAAAAAATAAAAGCTGATTCTTTTTAAATGATCAAAAATATATTGGTAACAGTTGCTGTATTTTTTACAACCCTCAGTTTGTATGCGCAGGCAGAGCCCGGTAAAGAATATTTTTTCAAACCACTGAAATGGAAAATTGTGATCCCGGAAGGAACGAAGACGGTATCAAACGAAGAATGGAATAAGCTTGAAGAAAAAGGTGCGGCCGCAATCGAAAAAACCTATGGCGAAAAAATTGAGAGTCAAGCCACCACAATTTTTGTGGTAAAATACGACGACCGTAATTATTTAGAAGCAAATCAACAACCGTATGATTCGATTAGTGACCCAGATTATCCTGCTTATTTCCGAAGCGTAAACGAAGTGCTTTATACCACCTTTAAGGAGCAAATACCAAATGCAACAATTGACACTGCATCAACAGAAGAATTGATTGATGGTCTTACTTTCCAAAAGTTCAGGATTAGCATCAGTTTGCCCAATAACATGGTCATTCGGATCTACATGTACAGCAGGCCGTTCGGCAACAAGGAACTAACTATAAATATGATGTTTGTTGATGAAGAAAAAGGAATGATGATGATGAGCGCATGGAAAAAATCTTCTTTTAAGAGATAGAACAACCGATTGTTCAATCTAAGGGAGAGAACAGTTGTAATCTAAACATGCCTTATCTTCGAAACACATTCCTATAATAACAATGCGTCATCCATCTTCAATCATTATCGTTCTTCTCTCATCATTCATTATCAACAGTTGCAGCAGCAGCAACAAAACCCAATCAACTGATGAATGGAAACCACTCTTCAACGGCAAGAACATGAACGACTGGACCGTTAAGATCCATCATCATGATGTGGGTGTTAACTTCGGCAATACTTTTCGTGTGGAAGATAACATGATCAAAGTTCGTTATGACCAATACGATAATTTCAATGAGCAGTTTGGTCATCTTTATTACAATACGCCCTACTCTTACTATCATCTCAAACTGGAATATCGTTTCGTAGGCGAATGGTTCAAAACAGCACCTTCCTATACTTTGCGTAACAGTGGCGTGATGTTTCATTCACAAGATCCACGCACTATGCCAAAGGAGCAGGATTGGCCGATCTCTGTTGAAATGCAATTCCTCGGCGGATTGAGTGATGGCAAGCCAAGATCAACAGGCAATATGTGTTCACCAGGAACTGAGGTTGTGCAAAAGGGTACAATTGTTCCATCGCATTGCATCAATTCAACTTCAAAAACATATGATGGTGAACAATGGGTAAGTGCAGAGTTAATTGTGTTGGGCGATTCGTTAATCACACATATCATCAATGGCGATACGGTATTGCAATATTCAAAACCACAAATTGGCGGCGGCGTAGTTGCACGTTATGATCCAAAAATAAAACAGGATGGAAAGTTATTGAGCAGTGGTTTCATTGCCTTGCAAAGCGAAGGACAACCAATTGATTTCAGGAATATCCGTATCAGGGATCTTTCGAAGGAATATAAAAAGTACTAAGCTGCTATTTTTTTCATCTTCACACTCACTTCTGTTCCTTCACCGGGCGTGCTTGCAACAGTGACATCGGCATTAATGGAAGCGGCACGTTCTTTTATAACGGTTAAACCATTGCTATGCTGTAAACTTGTAACATCAAATCCTTTTCCGTCATCAGTAATAACAAAAGAAAGCTCAATGTCAGTTTCTGTAATGCTTACTGTTGCGTTTCGTGCTTCAGAATGATAAAGCACATTGTGCAAAGCTTCCTGGCAAATACGGAAAATATCAAGCTGCACTTCCCTGCTTAGTGCGTCATCGTTACAACCGCCCTCAAGTTGACAATCGATTGAACTGAGCATCGAAAACTCATTACAATGCCATCTCAATGTTTCAACCAAACCAAGATCATTTAACATACCGGGGCTGATGGTAAACGAAATCCGTTGAATAGTTTTTATCAACATTTCAGTAATTACAGCAGCATGCTCAAGTCGTTTAGCAACTGCATCAGGGAGCTCCGTTTCTTTCGCTTTTATCCAGTCAATGTCAATCTTCAATACGGCCAGTAACTGCGCCAGTTCTTCATGCAGTTCAACAGAAAGATATTTCCTATCACGTTCAATACTACCTTTAAAATGATTGGCTAATCCTTTAAAGCGTTTGTATTTTTCTTCCACTGCAAGTTCAGCCAGTTTTCGTTCAGTTACATCCTTGGCAATGGCAAACACTACTTCTTTCCCTGGCAGAAAAACAGAAGTCCAGTCGAGCCAGATAATTGTACCCTCTTTTGAAACGTACCTGTTTTGAAAATTTACAAGCGGTTTACCGGCGATGAGTTCATTGCGGTGCTGCTGCGTAAATAACCTGTCTTCTGGATGAATGAAATTACTGATTGGCTGAGCGTATAACTCTTCAACAGTATAGCCAAGTTTTTTAATAACTGCAGGGTTTACCTGCTGAAAATAACCATCTTTCCGGGCAATACACACCAGGTCGGGAGTGAGTTCAAAAAAAGGTGAGAGTTCAAACTCAGTGGAACTTTGGGAGATCATCTCAATGAAAATACATAAATCTGCAAATACGAAATGTAGTACAATCTATTTTTTGTGATAAGTATAATTTGAAAATTTGCCGGTTTAACACTGGAATAACCAAATATTAAATCAACCTCTTATGCATTTGTATACCTATGCCTTACATCCCTTCATGCACACGCATAAACTTAGTGATCGTTAAACAATGTAACGAAAAAAATAAATATTTCTGACCTTTGCAATTCACGTTAGCCCAAGTTGAATTGATGCAATGCCACATTCTTGAAATAGATTTCCCATTCGACGGAGAAATAAATGTTTTATACCCCGTTGTACTGCAAACTGATCAACAACTTGTGTTGGTTGATTGTGGTTATGCCGGCTTTTTACCGTTGCTGGAGAAAGCCCTTTTAAAACATCAGCTTTCATTAAATCAATTAACCGGCATTATTATCACCCATCATGATATTGATCACATGGGGGCTTTGGCAGAATTGAAAAATAAATATCCATCAATACCTGTCTATAGTTCTGCTCTTGAAGCACCTTATATTAGTGGCAAGCATAAATCGTTACGATTGGTACAGGCAGAACAGATGCTTGATACAATAGCGGAAGAATATAAACCGGGCGCTTTGCAGTTTATTGAATTACTCAAAACTTTGCAAGCTGTTCCTGTTGATCATTTTTTAGCATTAGATCGTGAAATTGATTGGCTCAGCGGCATTGAGGTTATACATACTCCCGGACATATGCCTGGCCATATTTCACTCTACATCCCGCAAAACAAAACATTGATTGCCGCAGATGCAATAGTAACTGAAAACGGCAGATTAGAAATTGCCAACCCGCAGTTCACTTTAGATCTTGATGAAGCAGTGCGATCTGTAAGAAAACTAAACCAACTTGAAATTGATCAGATGATCTGTTATCATGGTGGTTTAGTGCAAAAAAATATTCCCAACCAACTGGAACAATTGTTGATACGATATAAACAGGTTTCAGCAAAACCTGCATGACGATTACGTACAACTAAACAAACAGACATGTTGAAGCGTCCTTATACATTGGCTGCACTTGCTACAAGTTATCTGGTTGCATATGTTGTAATGCTGCAACTGAACATTTTGCCGAATGTAACAATGATCATGTTTTTCCTTTCTCCTTTCCTTGTGCTAACGCTTGCATACAGCATACTCCGTTATGGGCACTATAATGGCAAGGACCTTAAGGATAATGAACACTGGGGTTATCAGGACCGATCTATTGACAAAACATAACGAACCCAAAATAGCATCCCCCCCTATTTTAGCAACGGTCGGCACTTCAAAGAATTGTAATAAACTGCCGTTCCCGGATCTTGTAAACAAAGAAAATACTCCGCCTATCCATTGCTATCTTCATTAATCATAATCAACTGAAGTATAACTTACCCCTTCATTAGATTACAAGCTTAAAACTTATCATTCATGAAAAAATTATGTTTACTGTTATTCAGCAGCGCACTCTGCCTTTCTTCCTTTGCTCAAATTCCGTTGACTGTTGCTCCAAGTGGCGGCAATAAAAAAGCATCGGTAAGTGAACGTATTGGTTTAACTGATGTAACCATTCGTTATGATCGTCCGGCAGTGAAGGGTCGTGAAGGAAAAGTATGGGGCGAACTTGTTCCCGTTGGTTTTACCGATCCCGGTTTTGGCAGCAGCAAATCTGCTCCATGGCGTGCAGGTGCCAATGAAAATACAACCATCGAATTCAGCACCGATGTTACAGTGGAAGGCAAACCAGTGAAGGCCGGCAGGTATGGTTTATTTCTTTCGTATGATCCAAACGGATCAACCTTGATCTTATCGAACAACTCTACTTCATGGGGGCATTATTATTATGATGCCAAGGAAGATGCATTACGTGTTCCGGTAAAAGCAGTTGCACTTGACAAATCAGTTGAATGGTTGAAATATGAATTCATGAATGAGAGTGAAACTGGTGCTACCGTTGCCTTACAATGGGAAAAACTCATGTTCCCTTTTCGTATTGAAACAGATTATGTAAAAGAGCAGATCGCATCTTTCAGACGTGAGTTACGTACCGAGAAAGGATTTATCTGGCAAAGCTGGAACCAGGCAGCAAGCTGGTGTTTGCAACGCAATACGAATTTAGAAGAAGCATTACTATGGGCCGACTCCGCAACAAGCCGTGGCTTTGGGGGTGATCGTGTATTTGGAGCATGGGCAGTAAAAGCTCAGCTATTGGAAAAGCTTGGTCGTGCAAATGATGCCACCGCTGTGATGAAACAGGCAATGACCTTTGGCAACATGCAGGATTTGCATCAATACGGCCGTCAATTATTGCAGTTGAAGAAATCAAAAGAAGCATTGGAAGTGTTCAAACAAAATCATGATAAGAATCCTAACCAGTTTACTACATTGATGGGTTTGGTGAGAGGTTATTCTGCTAACGCTGATTTCAAAAATGCATTGAAGTATGCAAACCTGGCTTTGCCATTAGCACCTGATCAACCTAATAAAAATAATGTGCAGACGATGATCAATAAACTGAAAGAAGGAAAGGATGTGAATTGATGAGAATCTATATCCACCAATCATTAGGTATACGCATAAAAAAACCTCCGAAATTTCGGAGGTTTTTTCTGTGGGAGCACACGGGCTCGAACCGCGGACCCTCTGCTTGTAAGGCAGATGCTCTGAACCAACTGAGCTATGCTCCCGTTTGGGGAGTGCAAAGATAAGGGGATGACTTATTCAGACAAAAAAATCTAAAAAAATATTTGAAGATTATTTTTTTAGCGGCATAAAGAAATCCAAAGGGCGTTTTAGCAGATAGCGCCACAATATTCCAAGAAACTCAGGATAGTCTCTCAACTTAATGCCTCTTGACTTTACCGCCACAAAAAATGCAAAACCGAAGCTTACAAAAAAGTTCAGAAAACCAATTAAGCTTACGCCAAGCAGAATGGTGCCGAGATAACGATAATCAATCGGCCCTTCCAATCCAAAGAAGCCAATAGCTGTATTACCTGCAGAAATGGTGATATGTCTGATATCGAAGGGAATACCGAACATCTTTCCAATAAACGCCGCCATGCCCAGGAAAAAACCCAGCGAAACACTACCCGCTATTGATCCCAGTTTGTTCTGAACAAGATTCACCAGCCAGTTCAATTGCTTCTTACCAAGTGAATGATGCAATACCGGATGCAGCCTTATTCGTTGCGGCAGTTGTGCATACACTACATAATTTTCTACCCAACCTGCAATCAATCCACTCAGGAATAAAAAGAAGCCCGTGAAACAGGCAAATAACAATGCCAGTGTTTGAAAAGGATGTTGTGCCTGCAGCAATGCCAATGCTTGTTCGCCTGCAGCGATCTTAGAACCTGTGATTTCGAAAAACAACATCGCCAATAAATAGGTCATCGGGAAAACAACAAGCAGGTTACCTGCAAAAGATGCCAACTGACTTCTTGATACCTGCGACACAGTTACTGCAAGATTATCAAGATCAGGCCGTCCTTTCAACTTTGAACTATCGAGGGAACTTGCAACAGCTGATGCAGTGAATGCAGGTTGCTTGGTAGCCAATGTTGAACCTGTGGATTGAATTAATAAAAAACCGATACTGTAATTCGTACTATAGGCCACACCTTGCCAGAAGGGTGCGAGTGTTACTTTGCCCAATAGGTTTTTGAAAATCGCAATAAACGAAATAATAAAACCGCCACCCATTGCGCTAAGAAAAAGAAGATTAAATTCTTTTCTTGTTTTGGTGATGAACGTTTCTCCTCTCCTTCCACCATGTTCCGATATCTGGTAGGCCAATAACCCAACATTCTGCGACAGGAATTCACTTATACTGTTTTTCCTGTTTTGGTTGCGCACTACGGTAATGAAATAGGTAATGAATCGCTCTATATCGAAACGTTTGTCATTATCAACTGCATCTAGAATTAAAAGAATGCGTTCCACATGCTGCTCCATACGGGTGAGCAAAAATGTTTCCGCTAAACTTGTACCAACACTCTTACGTTGCTCTTTAATATATCTTACACTTTGTAAACAGTTATGCAGGGCTTCATAAATACCTGCTGCAATAACTTTTTCATCCTGTATGTTGTGTGTATTTTTCTTTCTCTCCAGCAACATATTCACCAAACGGTTTTGCTCAAGGAAAGGGAACACGGCATCGTTTCTGGCATCATGCAATCGGGTAATTTCTTTTTCAAGCCCCATCATGGCCAACCTGTACGATAGGGTTTGCATTGATTGCAGCAACTGATTATTCAATGCAGGCTCGTTCAGATTCACTTCAATCCCAATCCTGCCGAAAAAAGATTTCCATAAATCAGTATCGATCTTTTCGATCCATACATAATCATTCTTTTTGTAAAAGAGACGTTCGATCACAAAAAGAAAATCAGCAGGCTCCAGTAAAGCCGGAATAATTTTGTGCTTGAGCTTTGAACCAAGTTCCTGGATAAATCCTCTTGAACTCAGCAAACCACTTTCAGTAAGTGCAGTGGTAAGATCACTATTAGCAAATTGAGATAACAGGGCTTTCCTTAAAGAAAAAAGTAATGACCGGTCTTCCTGCAGTTGAAACAAGAATGCTTTGAATTTCAACTCAGCTGCTTCCTTATCAGTTACATCAGCCGGACGTATCTTTTGGAAGATTTCAGCCAGAAAATCGAGCCCACGATTGTTACTGTTAATGGAAAGCACAATGGCCTGCCCCTGTTCGGCTGGTTCTTCGGCTTTCTTTTTAGGCAGTAGTCTGAATTTCATTTGATTTCCGGCACTTCGACTCAACAATGACAAGTATTATACCACTAAAGTTGCTTTCCTAAAATGAAGAAATTGTTTTTTTCTTTTCTATGGTTAATTTTGCAGCAGATGCCAAACTTATCCACACATACAAAAGAGTTAATTGAAACAGATGTTCTTACTGATCTGGAAGAGCCCTGTCATCTTATTATGTGGAATGATGAGGTGAATACATTTGAATGGGTGATTGAAACATTAATTGACATTTGCGATCACGCACCGGAGCAGGCAGAGCAATGTGCCTGGCTTATACACAGCAAAGGAAAATATGCAGTGAAGAACGGATCATACGACGATCTGAAACCTTTATGCGATGCAATTACTGAACGTGGCATTGGTGCCACTGTTGAAGTAATTGCCTGATTTGCTGTTTACATTCCGATACCTTTATTTTACACATGCCACTTACGGTTTTAACTGACAAGCTTTGGTTCCCACCTGTTGAAAAAGCAGCAGCTGATGGTTTAGTTGCTATTGGTGGCGATTTAAGCACTGAACGTTTGCTGCTTGCCTACCGCAGTGGCATTTTCCCTTGGTATAACGACGACGAACCGCCTCTGTGGTGGTGCCCTGATCCCCGATGTGTTTTATTTCCTGATGAATTATACATCAGTAAAAGCATGAGACAGTTATTTAAACGCAATGCGTTTACAGTTACTACCAACAAAGCATTTGCCGACGTTATTCATCTCTGTGCGCAAACAAGAAAGCTGAAAGAAGGCACATGGATTACCACAGAAATTGAACAGGCTTATACTCATTTGCACCAGCTGGGCAAAGCCGTTAGTGCTGAAGCCTGGCAGAACAATGAATTGGTTGGCGGCTTGTATGGTATTCGGCTTGGTAATATTTTTTTTGGTGAAAGCATGTTCAGCAAAGTTCCGAATGCAAGTAAGTATGCATTCATCTCTTTTGTTCAGCAATTACAGAAAGAAGGCATTGTACTGATCGATTGCCAGATCTACACACCACATCTTGAAAGTTTAGGTGCACGGATGATTCCAAGAGTCGATTTTATGAAAATTGTGAAAGCGAACATTTGAGTACAAGTTCACTCACATGTTCGCTTCAAATCATGCTTGATGCGATTTCGCTTTTTTAAAGACTGAACGCTTAACTGTCCAGACAACAATACCCACGATCAATGCCAATGGCCAGATGTTAAGCAACCCGATCAGCACTTCGACCAATCGATTCCAACCGCTGAGAAAAGCATATTTAGTTTTCTCCCAAATGCTTACGGTTTCTGTTTCTTTTGCTGAGGCATTGACAACCTGATAATAGGTAAGATTAATCGTACTCATTGCCGAAGCATTCGATAAATAGTTGATTCTGCCAGTGGCACTTTCAATCTCTTCCTGTATATCGTTGATCTCAGTTTGTACCTGCAATATCTCTTCCATATTCTTTGCCTGCTTCAACAGATCGAGATAACGTACCCTCACTTGTTTCTTTGCTTCCAGTCTTGATTTAGTATCAACTACCTGTGTTGTTACATCTTCAGAAGATATTTTCTTTTCGTTGATCTTTCCATCACCACTCGTAAGAAAATTAACAGCAGATTGAAACTGATCAACAGGCACTTTAATAGTAATTGTGTTTTCAATTTTATACTCCGTTTCTGTTTGCTGTTCATCAGCAATATAACCGCCAAACTTTTCAGCTGACAGATGCACTACCTGGTTGAACTTTGCATATTCTTTTACCTCAACATTTAATGTTGCCGTTTTAATGATCTTCTTATTCCAATCGGGTCGGCTTTCGGGTAATTGCGAAGGTTGTTTTGTTGGTTGTTTTGGTTTTTCCTGGCCTGGAATTGCGGGTGATTGTTCAAAGACCCCAACAGCGGTATCAGTCATTAGACTGCGTTCAGTTTCAATATTAGCAAGAGTCACATCGTGAACTTTTACTTTTTCATTCTCATGCTTGCATGATGTTGCCAGGAGCAGGAATGATATTCCTGCAAAGATTAGTTTACTCATAAAAGTATTTTTATTTCAGATGCAGAATAGTTCTAAATACATAAACCGGCTGATTAAAAATCATCAGCCGGTCTTGATCGTTTATTTCTTTTTCTTAAAATAGATCACTGCACTATCGGCACTCATTAAATTAAGTTGCTCAGGTGTAAGTGAAACTACATGCATCAACTCTTTATCAGTTACTGAATCGCCTTCGAGTATGACAAGCTGCGAACTGTCTTTCCATTCATACTTACTTTTCTGCGGCACAATACTATCGTTCAGTAACTGTGTAATACCGCCATCTGCAGCAAAGCGAAACGTGTAGTTTGTCAAATTTGAATCAAGCGACAACAATAACAAACCAATACTGTTTGAATCTTTTGAAGCAATAGAATCAATTTTCCAATCACCGATGATCGTTTCTTTGTAAGAAGTTTCAGGGAGAGGTTCAATGTTTCGGTTACGTTGCGTAAATAAGTACACAGCTCCGCCAACGGCTGC
Organism: Lacibacter sp. H375; assembly: GCF_037892425.1. Taxonomy (NCBI): domain Bacteria; kingdom Pseudomonadati; phylum Bacteroidota; class Chitinophagia; order Chitinophagales; family Chitinophagaceae; genus Lacibacter; species Lacibacter aquaticus. Next base: position 2,871,885 of record NZ_JBBKTT010000001.1, on the reverse strand, counting down.
CAGTAGAATGACAGCCAAAATGATCTTTTTCATTTTGAAATGTTTTTGATTGTTTGAAATGAGAAGCAAGATGCAGTAGCAGCGAAGTACTTGCTGAATTCATTTGCCGGCGTGCAAATCATTCAACTGCTGATGTATCATTCATAGTATAGTAAGGATTGATACCGCTAACTGTAAAATGTAACCTTCAAAATTTGTTAAAGAAAATCAAGAGAGAGTATCTTCCGACTTATTGATTCTTTTCAAATCAACAAACATGGACCGATAGCCTTTGAAATTTAAACCAACATGAAAAGCAAGAACCCAAAAATACGGCTGAACATATCTTATTTCTATTGACCAGGAGTTTAGGGTAAATTCAGTCCGGGTTGCATACTGAATTGGCATAATAGACAATACATCAAATAACAAAAGAACAATTGTTATAATACTTACAAACAAAAATATCCTTCGTTTGATAAAATACAAGACAATAGATACATATAAAAAAACAAGGCTGACGTAGTGAATATTCGCTAAGCTGTATTCAGGTCCCATGCTTCTAAGCTGAATCCACGAACTAACATTAAGATAAACGCAGAAAAGTAAGGGTAAAACTTTTGCAGTGTCGAGAATTTGATTTCGCATCTCCTTTACTCTTTTTAATTCTTTAAACTCTTAGCTCACTCCCCCGCCAACTCCAACACCACATCCCACTCTGCATCTGTTACTTTGCCTACGCTCAAACGACCCAAACGTAACAGATCCATATTTGCTAAACGTTTATCTGTTTTCATTTGTGCAAGTGTGACCGGCTTTTTCAGTTTACGCACGGGTTTAAAATCAACCACTACCCATGCATCTTCCTCTGTTGTTGGGTCCTGGTAAGCTTCCTTCACCACTTTTGCAATACCCACTATCTCTAAGCCTTCATTACTATGATAAAAAAACACTTCATCTCCCTTCTTCATATCACGGAGATTATTACGTGCCGCATAGTTGCGCACGCCATCCCAAAAAGTTTGTTTGTCTTTTACAAACTGATCCCAACTGTATTTAAACGGTTCTGATTTGATTAACCAATGAGCCATAGGTAATTTGAAAATTAGAAGATTAAGAATTTGAAATTATGAAATCTACGCAACTCATGTAGTCGGTGAAACTTAAATTTTCAAATCTTCAAATCACCGATCTTCAAATTGCATCACCATCCATTTGCTAACACATCAGCAAGGTGCAATGTTCGGAGATTGTGCCCCTTTTGTTTGATATAACCTTCGAGGTGCATCAAACAACTGATGTCAGTAGAGATCATGTATTGAGCACCGGTGGCTATTGCATTGTTCACTTTCTGATCGGCCATTGCAATAGAGATGGGTTCAAACTTTACTGCAAAGGTGCCGCCGAAACCACAGCATGTTTCCACATCATTCATTTCAACAAGCTCTAAGCCCTGGACGTTTTGCAACAACTTACGTGGGCCATCTTTGATCTTACATTCACGTAACGCTGCACAACTATCATGATAGGTTGCTTTGCCTTCGAGCCTAGCACCCACATCTTCAACCTTCAGCACATCAGTAAGAAACTCGCTGAATTCGTACAGACGCTTCCCCATATCCCTTACTTCGTTATGCATCGATGAGTTATCGAATATTTTGCCGTAGTAATTTCGAACAAAGCCAGCGCAAGATGCACTTGGTGTAACAATGTATTCGCTTCCGGAAAAATCTTTAATGAATTTTGATGCTACATCTTTACACTCATTCTGGAAACCTGCATTAAAAGCGGGCTGACCACAACAGGTTTGATTAGCGTTGTACTTAACATTACAACCAAACTTCTCGAGCACCTTCACCATGTTAAAGGCTGTGTCCGGATAAAGCTGATCAACAAAACAAGGTATAAACAGTTGTATAGTCATAAGCCAACAATGTGTTGAGCGCTTATTTTTTTAATGAGGTATTGAGTAAGATCATTTTTAACGCAGTAATGGCTGCTTCTTCACCTTTATGTCCATGTTTACCGCCAATACGCTCAATGGCCTGCTGTTGATTTTCAACAGTGAGCACACCAAAGATCACCGGCACATCCAGCATAAGATTCAGTTGTGTTACGGAATCAGTAACGGCTTTGCATACATAATCGAAATGAGGTGTATCACCACGCACAATACAACCAAATGTAACAAATGCATGTGGTCTTGTTTTGATATGCCTCGATTTACTTTCCCAGTAAGCCTTAACCGCAAATCCAATTTCAACAGCGCCGGGCACTGTTACGGTTACTATTTCATTCACGCCAAATTCGTCGAGAATTTTTCTGCAGCCTTTTTCGAGTTCATCGATCACTGCAGCATTCCACTCAGTACGTACTAACACAACACAGGCACCCGAAAAATCGTGAGTGCCTGCATTTAACTGGTATAAGTTACTATTGCTAACCTCTGCCATAATATGATTGGTTAACCTGTTTATTCATTACCAACAACACCAAGTCGGGCAAGATATTTTTCAGCTTGTCCTGCTGCGGTTGACTTTGGATATTTTTCTTTCAATGCCTTTAACAGCTCTGTTGCTTTTTCTTTTTTTCCTGCTACTTCATAAGCCATTGCAGCACGATAAAGATTTTCAGATGAAGTGTATTCATCTTTATCATTAAGTGTACCTGCTTTCTCGTAGTAAGAAGCGCCTTTCTCTTTTTTATCTGTACTCATGTATGCATCGCCCAACATGCGCCATGCTGCACTTTGTACCTGTGTAGCATCAGTTGAAAAATCTTCAAGATGTTTGATGGCATTGTTATAATCTTCTTTGCGGAGATAGATAGCACCTGCATAGTAGTGAGCAAGATTTGCTGCTTTTGTACCGCTGTAAGTTTTAGCGATCTTCAGGAAACCTGCTGCTGAACCATCACCATTCAAAGCCAGATCCAATGAATCCTGTGCAAAATATTGTTGTGCACGACTGATTGCTTCATTACCCTTTGTTTCTTTCGGGCCAATAAAGAAATTCTTATACACCAGGTAACCACCTGCAAGCAAGATCACCAATCCACCAATATAGGTAATGGGTTTTGAGAACCGACCCCAGAAATCTTTCGCTTGTTTGATGGCATGCACTTCGTTCAATTCCTGTGCTGTTGTTTTTTTTGTTTCAGACATTTTAATATGGATTCTTGTTATAAACGTTCACTATTTTCAATCACGTTTCATTAGTCAACAATGAACGGATAGTTTTGATCAACGTACACATCTTTCAGTAATTCATCTGCATCAGGGTATGGACTTTCTTCAGAGAACTTCACACACTCTTCAACTTCTAAACGTACACGTTCGTTGATCACTTCAATTTCTGCTTCACTTACACCAAACACTTCCAGCAATTTCTTTTTAGAAGTTTCAATTGGATCACGTTGTTTGTATTCTTCTACTTCGTCCTTTGAACGGTATTTCTGAGGATCACTCATTGAGTGGCCTTTGTAACGGTAGGTTTTGATCTCGAGTAAAGTTGGACCTTCACCACTTCTTCCACGTTTCACCGCACGGGCTACTGCTTCGTGTACAGCTTCAGGATCCATACCATCAACACTATCAGCAGGCATTTCATATGCATCTGCCAACTTATAGATATCAACTACATTACTTGTACGTGTTACAGATGTACCCATTGCGTAGTTGTTGTTTTCGCAGATGAAAATCACCGGCAATTTCCACAACATTGCAAGATTGAATGTTTCGTGAAGCATACCTTGACGTGCAGCACCATCACCAAAGAAGGTAAGACATACAGCATCAGTTCCTTTATACTTTTCAGCAAAAGCCAATCCGGCACCGGTACCAATTTGTGCACCCACAATACCATGTCCACCATAAAAACCAACATCCACACCAAAGAAGTGCATACTACCACCCTTGCCTTTTGAACAACCGGTAGCTTTACCGTACAATTCAGCCATACAGCTTTTTGCACTTACACCCTTTGCAATTGCTAAACCATGATCACGATAAGCTGTGATCATTTTGTCTTCAGGTTTGGTTGCCGTCATGCATCCGGCAGCTATGGCTTCCTGGCCAATGTAGAGGTGGCAGAAACCTCGGATCTTTTGCATACCATATAATTGTCCGGCTTTTTCTTCGAAACGGCGAAGGAGCAGCATTAACTCATACCAGTAGAGATAAGTTTCTTTCGTGAATTTAGTGGCCACGTCTTAATTTTTTTAGAGTGGCAAAGATAAGGGGACAGGGTTAATTTCAGATGGGCGATTTTAGATTGTGGATTTCTCAAAAACCCTCAGTTTGAAGGCTTTAAAACCAACCTGCCCTGAACTGCTCTTTCTTTTGGCATCATCCTTATAATTGCGTAACTTATAGATGTAGAGTTTCAGTTCTTTTCATTCAATCTTATGTTATGGGTATGTTACATCAACTTCAGCAATGGAGCATCACCCATCACCCCAAGTGGTTGGTGATACTGCGTGTTGCACTGGGTTTCAGCCTTATTTTAAAAGGCATTTCTTTCATCAGTAATAATATTTCGTTGCAGGATATTTTGCTGAGAAGCAATCTCTCTTCGCAAGGTTGGTTAAGTACGGCCATTCCGTGGTTCCATCTGCTGGGAGGTGCATTTATCGTTGCTGGATTGTTTACCCGATGGGCGGTGCTTGTACAAATTCCTATTCTCGTGGGTGCAGTGTTCTTTGTTAATACAAGACAAGGAGTGTTTGCCGGTCAGTCCTCTGAGTTTGGTCTTTCGTTAATCATTCTTGTATTGCTTTGTTTCTTCTTTGCAGAAGGAGGCGGGCCGCTTTCACTGGATGATCATTATTTCAGGCGTAATCGAAAATAAAATACTTTCCAGGCCAGGATCAACGACAGTTTCATATCTGTCATGTCAATTCTATGCCTTCAAAGCCTTTTTATGATGGAGTGAATAATACGCAACGCCGGCACTTGCAAGCATAAATACTGAACCCAATACAAAAGGTGCTCCGGGGAAATACACCGCAGTACCTGTCTTTGTAAATGCAGCAAATATGTTTGTCATCATTACCGGGCCTAAGATTGAGCTAAAGCTCATAAGGGCAGAGAGTGACCCTTGTAATTCACCCTGTTCGTTTGAAGGCACAAGTCCTGCCATGATTGATTGTAATGCCGGTCCGCAAATGCCTCCGAGGCAATACGGTACTAAGAAAGCAAACATCATCCAGCTTTGCGATGCCAGTGCAAACAGGAACATACCAACTGCATACAGCAACAATCCTGCATAAATGCTTTTTTCATTGCCAATGCGAGGATTAATAACTCTTGTTAAACCAGCCTGCACGGCGCCAACCAATAAACCCACTACGGCCAATGAAATGCCAATCATTTTTGAGTCCCACTTAAACCTTTCGATAGTAAAAAAGCTCCAGTTACTATGAACAGCATGACTACCGAGATAGACAAGGAATAAAGCAATTACCAGTCCACCAATTGAAGGATACTTTCTTAGTTTTATAAGTGTTACGCCGGGGATAGCCCTCACCCATTCAAATGGCCTTCTGTTTTCAGGTGTTAATGATTCAGGCAAAACAAACAATCCGTACAAAAAATTCAATAAGCACAATCCCGCTGCAACCATAAATGGCACTCGTGGGCCAAAGTCGCCCAACAAACCACCTAAAGCCGGACCAATTATAAAGCCTAAACCAAAGGCTGCACCTATCATTCCAAAATTCTTTGCCCTTTCTTCAGGCAAGCTGATATCAGCGATATATGCAGAAGCTGCAGTAAAACTTGCGCCTGTAATACCAGCAACAACACGACCTACAAATAACCACCCGATAGTAGGTGCAAATGCCAGAAATAAATAATCAATAGCAAAACCAAATAACGAGGCAAGAATAATGGGGCGACGTCCAAAACGGTCACTTAGATTACCCATTAATGGAGAAAACAAAAACTGTGTAATGGCAAACGCAAACAACAACCAGCCGCCGATCTTTGATGCCTGGCTAATATTTGCATGCCCTAACTCTTCAATAAGTTTTGGCATTACTGGAATAATGATTCCAAAGCCGATAACATCGATCAACAAGGTGATAAAGATGAAACCAATTGCAGCGGATTTGCCGGAAGCCATAGATTAAAATTGAGGTGCAAAGATGATTTTTTGCCTGAGATATAGCTAAGATTTTTTGACGGATGTTGAAAATAAAAAAGGCAATGGATTTCTCCATTGCCTTGGTATAAGTTAACCGGCTTATTTATGCTCTTTTTTTCGTTGCAGCTTTTGCTGCAGGCTTTTTAGCGCTTGCCAGCAAATCAATCACCTTGCTGAATGCATTTACATTCACCGGGCCATTGTACACTTCACCATTGATGTAGAAGAACGGCACGTCTCTGATACCCTTATCAGCACCTTCAAGAAGATCGGCACGAACACTCCAGCCATAAACTGAATCAACCAGCTTGGTTAAAAAGTTTTTATCTGTTACGCCGGCTTCTTTTGCATATCCCTTCAGGCTAATGGTACCCAGCTGACGACGGTGGGCAAAGAGGATATTATGCATATCCCAAAACTTACCCTCGCCTTCCTGCGCTGCACCAATTGAAGCTTCTGCTGCTTTTTGTGCACGCTGGTGAATACGTGTCAACGGAAAATGACGGAAGTTAAACTGTAATTTATCTTCGTATTTGCCCATTAACTGGTTTATTACTTCGTTTGCTTTTGCACAGGCTTCGCTTTCATAATCGCCATACATCACTAATTTAACCGGCGCCTGTTTATTGCCAACCCATATATCTTTCGGTGGGATAATTTCTATTTCTACTGCTTTGTGTGCCATAACCTTTCCTTTTTTATTTAATGATCAAATAACCTATCAACTGTTAATCTCAAGTAGTCGCCGCTTTGTTCTTTTCCTTTGTTGATGATGTTTCATCGTTCTCATTTCTGAAAACAACTACGCCATCAAACACATCCACAAGTACTTTGCGGCTTTTTTCGATATCGCCTGATAAAATCTTTCGGCTTAGCCCATTTACGATCTCCTTCTGGATCAATCGCTTTAAGGGTCTTGCACCAAACTGGGGATCGAAACCATGTTCGGCAAGGAATTCAAGGGTGTAGTCAGAAAATTCCAGCTGTATTCCGCTTTGGGCAACGAGTTGCTTGAGATTGTTCAGCTGAATGCGAATAATGGATTTGATTTCCTTTCGAAGTAATGGTGCAAACATAATGATTTCATCCACACGATTCAAGAATTCAGGCCGAATGGTTTGTCTAAGCAACGTCATAACTTCCAATTTTGCCCGCTCTGCCGCCTTATCTATTTCATTTTCAGTGCTTACGCCTTCATAAGCTTCGCTGATAAGATGACTACCAATATTGCTGGTCATGATGATGATTGTGTTCTTAAAGTTCACAACCCTGCCCTTATTATCTGTCAGGCGACCATCGTCGAGTACCTGTAACAACACATTCCATACATCAGGATGAGCTTTTTCGATCTCGTCGAGTAATACCACACTGTAGGGTTTGCGTCGAACTGCTTCGGTCAATTGACCACCTTCGTCATAACCCACATATCCTGGAGGCGCACCCACCAATCTTGAAACAGTATGCTTTTCCTGGTATTCACTCATGTCGATCCTCGTCATCATTCCCTCATCATCAAACAGGTATTCGGCCAATGCTTTTGCGAGTTCGGTTTTACCCACGCCGGTTGTACCCAGAAAAATGAATGAACCGATCGGTTTTTTTGGATCACTCAACCCTGCCCTGCTTCTGCGAATAGCATCCGCAACAGCAGTAATGGCTTCGTCCTGACCGATTACACGGTTGTGCAGTTCATCTTCCAGGTGCAATAATTTTTCACGCTCGCTCTGCAACATCTTGGCAACAGGAATACCCGTCATCTTTGCAACATTCTCTGCAATATCTTCTGCATCTACTTCTTCCTTCAACAAACGTTTTTCACTGCTTGCTGCAAGCTTTTTGCTGAAATCGCTAATGATTTGTTCCTGTTCCTTCACTTTACCATATCGGATCTCTGCAACGAGCCCGTAGTTACCTTCACGCTCTGCACGTTCGGCTTGCAACTTGAGATTTTCGATTTCCGCTTTTGCATTTTGCACTTTCTCTACCAGTTCTTTTTCTTCCTTCCATTTTGCTTTCAGCGTATCCCGGTCAACAGAAAGATTTGCGATCTCCGTGTTGAGTTCTTTCAATTTGAATTCATCGCTTTCACGTTTGATCGCTTCACGTTCAATTTCCAATTGACGTATCTGCCGTTCAAGTTTATCTAACTCTTCGGGCATACTGTTCATTTCCAAACGAAGCTTGGCTGCACTTTCATCAATAAGATCAATTGCTTTATCTGGCAGGAAACGATCGGTGATGTAGCGAACGCTTAATTCAACTGCTGCAATAATTGCTTCATCTTTAATACGCACATGGTGATGTGTTTCATAACGGTCTTTCAAACCACGTAAAATCGAAACTGCATCTTCCAAGCTTGGTTCATCGATCATCACTTTCTGGAAACGACGTTCTAGTGCTTTATCTTTTTCAAAGAATTTCTGATACTCATTTAAGGTGGTTGCACCAATGGCACGGAGTTCACCTCTTGCCAGTGCAGGCTTGAGAATGTTAGCTGCATCCATTGCACCCTCTCCGCCGCCTGCACCAACAAGCGTATGAATTTCATCAATGAACAGAATAATTTCACCATCGCTGGTTGTTACTTCCTTCACCACACTTTTCAAACGTTCTTCAAACTCACCTTTATATTTTGCACCGGCAATAAGTTGCCCCATATCCAACGCATAAATAACTTTCGATTTTAGATTTTCCGGCACATCGCCGTTTACAATACGCATCGCCAATCCTTCTGCAATAGCTGTTTTACCAACACCGGGTTCACCAACAAGAATGGGATTGTTTTTACTGCGGCGTGTTAAGATGTGTAATGTGCGGCGTATCTCTTCATCACGACCAATTACAGGATCAAGTTTGCCTTGTCTTGCCATTTCAATTAAGTTCTTTGCATACTTGTTGAGTGCATTGAACTGTGTTTCCTGTGTTTGGCTTTTTACCGTATCACCTTTACGCAACTCTTTAATTGCCGTGATCAATCCCTTTTCAGTTAAACCCGCATCTTTCAACAGCTTGGCTGTAGAATCGTTGCCTTGTACAATTGCCAACAATAAATGCTCAGGTGTTACAAACTCATCACCAAAACTTTTGAGCGAAGCACCTGCACGCAACACTACGTTGTTTGCTTCACGGCCAATGGACTGTGCTGGCTCTCCACTTGTTTTTGGTAAACGATTGATGGCCTCATCGAGCTTTGTTTCTACAAGGTTTAGTGTAACATTATTTTTCTTCAACAGGTATTCAACAGGACTATCCTGCTGATCGAGCAACGCTTTTAAGATATGCTCCGTCTCGATATTTGTGTTCTGTGCATTAAACGCCAATTGCTGTGCCTGTTGCACAGCTTCGGCTGCTTTTATAGTGAAGTTTCCTAAATTCATATTTCGAATAGTTTAAACATTGTGCTCAAAACATAATCCAATTAAAAAATTCAGTAAGAATGTCATTTAACCACTTGAATATCCGCCCCAAAGTCAGTGCCAGCATCGTTTTCCTGTTATTCTTTCAGTTGGGATTTGCCCAACAGGATTTCAGTAAGGTAGATGAATGGGTAAATAAGAATTTAACCGATCTCGGCGGCAGAGCAGTGTTAATGGTTTATAAGGACGGGAAATTTGTGTACACGCAGAACTTTAACAATTTAACAAAGGGCCAGCAGAACCGTGGAAAGATCAAAGCAAAAGTACAAGGCAAGGATGTGGAAGAAGTGTTGCAGGATTATACAACCACTACACGTGAACGTGTTGCCAGCAGTAGTAAATGGTTTACAGCTGCATTACTGATGACCTATATTGATGAAAACAAAGTTCGGCTAACCGACTCAGTTGGAAAATTTTTACCCGTGATGACGAAGTATGGCAAAGGTGGTATCAAAGTATGGCAATGCCTGAATCATACAACAGGAATTAAGAGTGGCGGATTACGTGATATGCTCAACGGCATGAAGAATGTAACCAGCATGTTTCAATCCATTGAACAGATCGCTATGCTGCCGATGGAAGGCACACCGGGAAAATATTTTCATTACAGCAATACAGGTTTACAAATTATTGCAGGCATTATTGAAAAAGTAAGTGAGAAGGATTTTGAAACTGCTTTTAAAGAACGTATTGCTGATCCGCTTGAAATGAAGAATACAGATTTTGGAAAGAACGGTGTGCCACTTGCAGCAGGCGGAGCCTTCAGCACAACAGAAGATTACATGAATTTTTTGATCATGCTGTTAAATGAAGGTGAATTTAAAGGCAAACGCATCATCAGCAAAGCTTTGGTGAATGAAATGCAGAAGAACCGCTTAGGCCGTGATGTAGAACTGGCTTACACACCAGATGAAACAATGAACTGGGGTTATGGTTTTGGTGAATGGATCATGGATGCACCATTAGCGGTAAGCGAAAAGAAAGATGCCATGCCTGTATCGAAACGTGGCGTTGCTGTAAGCAGTCCGGGATTGTTTGGAAGTTTCCCCTGGATCGATAATGATAAAAAGTATTGTGCGTTTTTATTTGTGTACAATCTGAAGAACAAAGGAAGACATGAAAAGTATAAAGAGTTGAAGGGGTTGGTGGACAATGTGATGAGGTAGAGGGAGAAATGCAAAACCATAAAATTCGAAAAATCAAAACTTTGATTTGCAATCACTCTCACAAGTTGTCTAGCTAGGATATATAAACTAGTGTGGCCTGCTGTATGATAGGCACTTTAAAACTATTTAAAATATGGAAAGAAAAGATTTTTTAAAATTTGGAGGCTTGACAACTGCCGCATCAATTTTTGTTTCTGACAATGCGTTTAGCCAAAACCTGACAAACAACAATATTGATAAATTAGTAGACGCTAACGGAAACTTTGTTCAACAACCGCTTCCATATGCTGAGAACTACTTAGAGCCCTATATGGACAGCGAAACGCTGCATTTACATTATACGTTTCATCACGGTGGTGCTACAAAAGCTGCCAATACAGATTTAGCTAAAATAAAAGAGGCAATGGATTCTAACAACTATGAAACATCTGACTATTGGACGAAGAAACTATCCTACCACTTATCTTCACATATATTGCATTCAATATTCTGGACAAATCTTGCCAACAAATCGACAAGCCCAAAAGGTGACTTACTGAAAAGAATTGAGAAAGATTTTGGCAGCTATGATAAGTTGAAATCTTATTTAGCAATAACATCAAAAAACGTCGATGGAAACGGATGGGGTATTTTAGGCTATCAACCTTACACCGATAAGCTGACCATTTTGCAATGTGAAAATCACGAAAAATTGACACAATGGGGAGTAATTCCTCTGCTTGTAATTGACGTATGGGAACACTCATACTATTTAAAGTATAAAAACAAACGTGGCGATTTCGTTGACGCATTGTTCAACATTATCAATTGGGACAACTCAGCACAACGCCTTGATGATGCTATTAAACTGACGAAGTAAAGCAAAGCTGGTTACATGGGCTCGCCATTAGCAGCAGGCAGAGGAAATAAAAAAATCCCAGGTAAACACTTTTCAAATACTACCTGGGATGCAAAAAAACAATCCGGAACTATTTAACTCTTGTAAGCTTCATTTCTCCTCTTTCATTCTTAACCAATATTTCATTTTCATTGATCAGTTCAGCAGTACTGGCCATCTTCGTGTCGTTGAAGGAAATACTATAAGAGAACTTTTTCCCATCAATTTTACCATCTTCTAATTTTACCTCACCGAATTGAGTTTTCCAGGTACCTGTCACTACTTTTCCTTCAACTTTAAATGTGTATTCAACTTCAAAAGTACCGTTCGGTGTTTCACGGGTTCCTTTCCATTTACCATCTATAGGATTTTGAGCAAAAGCTGTGTAACATCCAAGGATGAATAATAAACTAAAAATGTATTTCATGTAATTTGTTTTAATGATTAAAAATTTACCGGTTTAATAAGTGTAGAATTTTTCTACACCTTTCACATTCATCTTTATTGAAGTAATTCTGTCGGGGCTTGTCATAAATAATATTTTATTGTTTGACCCTGCAAAAACATTATTGGTGCCACCACCACCGGGAATTGTCAGCACTTTATTCCCATTTTTATCATAAGCGTTTAATCCAGGTCCGCCGCTAACATAAATATTTCCTTTTTCATCAAGAGACATACCATCACAGAAATTCAGATTGCTAACCAACGTCTGCATATTGGAAAGTGTACCATCTGTATTAATAGTAAAAGCTTTGATTTGTCCTGTACCATCATAAGTCCAATTGTTCACATACAATTTTTTACCATCAGGAGTTCCTGTAATTCCGTTTGGCCATATATCAGCATTCCATCCGGCCATTGTAGTAACTCTTACAAGTGTACTTGCACCCGGTGCTAAATAATATACATGGCCGCCTTTACCGGTTGCAGCCTGTTCAGAGTGTGTTGGCTCCCAACCTTGTTTGCGTGGATCAGACGCATCCCAATAATCTCTTGGAAATATAGGATCAGTAATATAGATACCGCCATTTTTAGGATTGATCCAAACATCATTGGGGCCGTTTAATAATTTGCCATTGTAATTATTCACCAATACAGTATGCGAACCATCGGGAGCAATCTTCCAAAGTTCTCCATGCATATCTGCGCAGGCAATAAGATAGCCATCTCTATCAAACGCCATTCCATTAGAACGACCGGTGCCGGTTAAAAATGTAGTAATCTGTCCGGTTGATGCAGTCCACTTATAAATTTTATCATTGGGCTGATCAGTAAAAAATACATTTCCGTCTTTGTCAACAGCGGGCCCTTCTGTAAATCGAAATCCTTTTTGAACAGTGTCTAACACTCCATGCTGACTTGCTGAAACAAGACCAGTGGGATCGAAAAAATTGCTGCCCGAAGGACGCAGACTAACAGATGACCTTTCAGGTGCTGATTCATTGAGGGTATCGTTTTCGGAATGAAGCATGTTTTTTGAACAGGACAACAGCCCTGTGGCACATAGCACAGCCAGAGAAAAAATCATTTTCTTTTTCATACCAGCAAACAATTTTAGATTTAAAATATAGATAACAACCATGCAGAATGCTGCATTAATTCGAAAGCTATCTAAGTTTAAAAGTAAAAGCTACCAAAAGATACCGCTGAAGAATTTTAAACAACAACAGCGTCTTTTAGTCTTGATGAAATGAGGTTAAGATTTATTTGAACGGTTGTTCCTCAAACAACAACGATATCTGTTTCTCTTTACATTTAGTGTCTTAAAACAATTTATATGAAAAAGAAATTTCTCAGCAACATCTTTTATGCATTAACGATCCCCTGCCTTCTACTTTTCTCGTTTACTACAATTCCTCAAAAGGCAAATTTCTCAGGCGAGTGGAAATTAGATGAATCAAAAAGTGAATTAGGCAATGCAGCAGGACGTGTTGCACGATCATTAAAAGCAGAACAAAAAGACAACGACATTACCATCAGCCGAACAACACCCGGTTTTAATGGTGGCGACCCGGTTACCACAACGTATACTGTGACGTATGATGGCAAGGAAACAGAGTCAGCAGGTTTTGGCGGATCAAAACGTAAATCAACTGGTAAGTGGTCGGCTGATGAGCAAACTTTTACGATCAGCAGTGTAATGGTCTTTGAACGGAATGGTGAGAGTATGGAGATCAAATCAACTGAAACATGGTCATTAACAAAAGAAGGCTTGCTTTCTGTTGTTACAAATACCTCATCATCACGTGGTGAGTCTACAACAAAGGCAGTTTACAGTAAATAAGAAACTAAGAGTATTTAGATGCCCCGGCTGCTAAGTTGAAAGACTTTAGCAGCCGGGGCATTTTTGTAAAGTGGTGCAACCGTTTGTTCAAAAAAGCCATTGTTGATTACCGCCCTGTAAACAATAGTAATTTCGTTGCTTCATTCGATCAAATCTGGATATTCTAAAAAATGGTTTGAGTTGAACTAAACATGAATTACAATTTGAAAGCAGCAGTACTTATTTTATTCGTTGCCACATGTATTAACTATGCATATAGCCAAACAACAACTGTTGCTGAAAAAAACGGTGATGCAACAAGTGTAGCCCCTATTCACTGGAACAGTTTTAAAAAGAAAACTCCACGTACTAAAATAGCCAATACCGTAAAGGCAGCCTTACTGAATGCGAATAAGTTTGCGCTTACTACCTGGTATCATCAAACAAAAAAATATCAGGCAGATTCCACCGGCTACCTTGATTTGAAAAGCAAATCAAAGGTGAATGAATACAGGTATCGTTTTCCCGGAGCAATGGCATTTGGCATTGCTATATCAATAAAGACAGGTATTTATGATGCAACTGTAACAGGCGTGTCGTTACAGGAAGCAAAAAACAAAGCCGTGTCTATGACAGCTGCTATTGCTTATGATCATAAAGTAAACAACAGCCGCAAAGTTTGGGGCGGCGATTGGCAGGCAGCTCATTGGGCTTATTATGCAAGTTATACAGCCTGGCTTTTATGGGACGACCTTACTCCGGAAGATCGATCTTATGTAATACAAATGACGATTGCAGAAGCAGATCGTTTTCTTACTACTGCCCCACTCTACTATAAAGACAGTACAGGAAAAATACTTTTTGTTGGTGATTCTAAAATTGAAGAAGATGCATGGAATGCTGAATTGCTTTACCTCGCTGCAGTAATGTTGCCCAATCATCCGCATTCAAATAAATGGTTGCAGAAAGCTGTTGAATACATGATCGCTGCAACTTCGCTGCCATCAGATCTGCAGAACGATAGAATTATACACGGCCGCCCCGTTAGCAGTTGGGTAAAAGGTTACAATCTCGAAGAGCCGGGTGTTGTGATCAACCATGGTATCATTCATCCGCAATACAATGCACTTGCTTCCATGATCAATGCACCCATTGTATTTTCACTGGCAGGAAAAGTTACACCGGAAGCTGCACGTTTTAATCTTGATAAAATTTATTACGCAGTAACAGCACATAAGTTTTCATCGCCACCTTATAAATCTCCCGGCGGCACCATGTACCAGGTTGGCTCTGCCGAAGTTTATTACCCCGAAGGTTCCGATTGGGGACTTGCTGTGTATGATAATTTTGCCAACCTTGATATTGCTGCTTTTTCTTATGGCTGGGATAAGCTTGCGAAAAAAAACAAAGGAAAATATTGGGCGAAGCTGCACATCAATAAAGTACTGGCGCAGCAAAAACGATTTACAGACGGACATACGTATGCCAACGATAAAGAAAACAGTTACCTCGGTAAAGAAGAAGCCATTGCTTCACGCATGGGATCGGCATGGATGACTCTTTTGTTGCAGCAACAAAAACCTGTTGTTTACAACAACAACGCTATTACTGAATAAACAATTACCGAAATAAACAAGTATCACTCAAACGAATTTCATCAATAAATGCGAAAACAATTATTGTTATCACTCCTTGTACTTTTTTTTGTTTGTGCAACCAATGCTCAACAATCGAACTTACGTGCAGACAGCATCCACCATCAAATGAAAAAAGTTGCTGACTGGCAATGGACAACACTTGAAACACAAGGTTGGAAAAATCCGAAAAAAGACTGGACCAGTGGTGCCATGTATGCAGGTATGATGGCCTGGAGCAAACTTGCGAATGACGAAACCTATTATAAAAAACTGATACAGGTTGGAGAAGATAATAAATGGCAGATTGGCAAGTACCGTCATTTTGCGGATGATTATTGTGTGGGACAACTTTATTCGCAGCTCTACTCTATTTACAAGGACCCGAAGTACATTGAAGATTTTAAGAGCCTTGCCGATACGCTGACGATGATACCGCATACAGAAAGTCTTGAATGGAAAGACCGTATTCATTTGCGTGAATGGGCATGGTGTGATGCACTCTTTATGGGCCCACCTGCATTGGCTTATCTAACACAGGCAACCGGCGATCCAAAGTATTTGAATACTTCATCTGAATTGTGGTGGAAGTCTACAGAATATTTATACGATAAGGATGAGCATTTATATTACAGAGACAGTCGTTATTTCAACAAAAAAGAAAAGAATGGAACGAAAGTTTTCTGGAGCCGTGGCAATGGCTGGGTAATGGGTGGTCTGGTAAGAGTGTTGTCAGTAATGCCGAAAGAGCATCCGGATAGAGAAAAATTTATTCAGTTGTTTAAAGACATGTCGGCTAAGGTGGCCGCTATTCAACAGCCCGATGGAAGCTGGCATGCAAGTTTATTAGATCCGGTATCGTATCCCGTAAAAGAAACCAGTGGAACAGGTTTTTTCTGCTATGCATTAAGCTGGGGAGTAAACGAAGGCATTCTTCCTTATAAAAAATATTCGCCAGTTGTAAAAAAAGCATGGCATGCACTTACAACTTCGGTTCACCCCAATGGCAAATTAGGTTTTGTGCAGGCACAGGGAGCTGCACCTGATAAAGTCACGTATGACGATACCGATGTTTATGGTGTTGGTGCATTTCTGTTAGCAGGCAGCGAAATGCTACGCATGACCATTGATCAACAAAAGAACACTGCCATGGTTGAAGCTGTTAATCTTACCTCCTCAACTAAAACAGAAAAGGTTACTGTAGAGTGGTCGTTGTTGACAGCTGAAATAAAAAAAGTAAAAGCAAAAAAGGTAATAGTAGAAGATGCAGTAACGGGAGAACAAATCCCGTATGAAGTAATTACTAATCATCAAAAAAAACCTGCATCGATTGTTTTTGAAACAGCATTTACTCCGGGAAGCAGTAAGTTCTTTTTGATAAGAAAGAAATAGCAATACCAAAAAGAAATAAACACGACGCCACTGCCATGCAGTGGCGTTTGTGTTTGCAAAATACTGTTGTATATTTAAGCAAACAGACCTTGACCAACGCCTGACTACATTTCCATTATTCTTCAATATTATTTATCACAAAGTAAATGCAGTATGCAAGCATCAATTGAAGACCTTAGAAACGTGATTGCTTTTAACAACCTGTCCGACGAACATCTCCAATGGATTCTCGATCGTTCGAACTATGTCGAATACCAGGATGGAGATCTGATTGTTAAGTATGGCGACCCTGCCGAAGTAATGTGGATTGCATTGCAAGGCAAAGTAACTTTTTACATGTATATCAACGGCAGGCAGGTATATTATTTCACATTTGAAAACAGCAGCATGACTGGAGGTGTAGGCGGCCTGCTCCCCTATTCCAGAATGAAAACGATGCCAGGTTATTCCTATGCATTAGGGGAAGTAAAGATGCTGCGTTTGCATAAAGATCATTTTCATGATCTGGAAGTATTGAACCCTGAACTCATTCAACGGCTCATTGGTTATATGACTGAACGGGCCAAAGCATTTGCCACTACACAACTGCAACATGAAAAAATTGATGCATTAGGCAATCTTGCAGCAGGCATAGCACATGAATTAAATAATCCGGCAGCAGCTATCAGTGGTATTGCAGATGAATTAACAAAACGTGTTACACGTAATTATATACTCACCAAACAACTGCTCGAATGTAATATGACAGCTGAGCATATTCAAACCATTCATTCAATTGTAGAGAAAAAAGAAAGTGCTGCAGCAGAAACAACTAAACGCAGTACCATGCAACGCATGCAGGCAGAAGATGATATTGAAGATTGGCTGGAGAGCAGCGGTATTAAACAACGGGAAGCAGCTGAAACATTTGCTGAATATGGATTCACGGTGGAAGAACTGGAACAGATACGTAACGATGCGGGGGCAGAAGCATTTACACGTGTGGCTCCATGGCTGGAAAATTTGATCAGCTCACAAAAAATGATCAAAGATCTGGGCGATGCGTCAGACCGTATTTCTAAACTAGTTGCATCTATAAAAAGTCATGTGCACATGGATCGTACAAACGATCTGCAAACAACCAATGTTCACATTGATATTGAAAACACTTTAACGCTGCTGGGTTTTAAATTGCGTGGGAAGAATATTGACGTAGTGAAAAAGTTTTGTGCCGATATGCCGGTAGTGCCTGCTTATGTAGGCGAACTAAACCAGGTGTGGACCAACTTAATTGACAACGCCATTTCGGCGTTGGATCAAAACGGCATACTAACCATTGAAACAACCTGTACAACAAAAGACGTAACAGTTGCCATTATTGATAACGGAAAAGGTATCCCCAAAGAAATCATCACCCGCATTTTTGATCCTTTCTTCACAACGAAGAAAGTTGGCGAAGGAACAGGGATTGGGTTAGACATTGTCAACAGAATTATCAAACGTCATAACGGCGATATTAAAGTTGAATCAACTACGGGCAGAACAGTTTTTAAAGTTTGTATCCCATTGTCGCAACAAATCATATCACATAACCAGGAGCCATAAACCAAAACAGATGAAATGAGCCATAAAAATTAACGAGCAATTTATAACATACAGCGATGTTAATTTTTATGGCGAATAACATGTGGCCAAAAATCAAACAAAAAAGAAACACATGAAACTTCCTTATATCATTTTAATTGACGACGATGTACAGGTGCTTCGTGCTATTCAGCGTGATATCCGGAATCAATACCGTGATGATTATAAAATTGCAGCAACCGAATCAGCAACGGAAGCATTGGAGCTCATCAAAGAGTTGAAGTTGAAAAACGAAGTAGTTGCTTTATTTATTTCCGATCAACGTATGCCTGAAATGGAAGGCATTGCTTTTCTTGAATTGGCCAATGAAGTTTTTCCTGAAGCGAAGAAAGTATTGCTTACTGCTTATTCCGATATTGAAGCAGCTATTCGTGCTATCAACAATGTAAAGCTTGATTACTATTTATTAAAGCCCTGGCATCCTCCTGAAGAAAAATTATTTCCTGTAGTAAATGATCTGTTAGATGAATGGCAGGCGTTATACAAGCCCGATCATGAAGCAACAAGGATCATCGGTTTTCAATGGTCGCCCAAAAGTCATCAACTCAAAGAATTTCTTTCCGGCAATTTGGTTCCTTATATCTGGATGGATGTGGAGAGTGATGAAGAAGCAGAAAAATATCTGATCAGTGCCAATGCGTCAAGATCAGATCTGCCATTGGTGATCTTAAAAGATGGATCATTCATTTCAGACCCCACTCTACCTGTACTTGCTGAGCGTGTTGGCCTGCAACAAAAAGCAACCAAAGAAATGTATGATGTACTCATCATTGGTGCAGGACCTGCAGGACTTGCAGCATCCGTGTATGGTTCATGCGAAGGATTAAAAACATTGCTGATCGAACGTAGTAATCCCGGTGGACAAGCAAGCAGCAGTGCACGTATTGAAAATTATCTAGGTTTTCCAACAGGTTTATCCGGAGCAGAGTTAAGCAGAAGAGCCATTACACAAACACTTCGTTTTGGAACAGAAATTCTTACACCGCAGGAAGTAAAAGCCATCACGATAAAAGATGGTTATAAGATCACAGAGTTGATGGATGGTTCACAGATACATAGTAAAGCAATCGTCATTGCAACAGGTGTGGCTTATAAAAAATTAGAAGTGGAAGGATTGGATTCGTTTACAGGTGCAGGTGTGTATTATGGCGCAGCAGCAGTTGAAGCACAAGCATGCCGTAATGAAAGTATTTATATTGTTGGTGGTGGCAACTCAGCTTGCCAGGCAGCTATGTATATGAGCAAGTTCGCCAAAGAAGTAAACATTCTTATCCGGAAAGATAAACTGTCGCAGGTGGCTGCAAATTATTTAGTAGAAAATGTCAGCAACACGCCGAACATTCATGTGATTCCGCATACAGACGTAATTGCATGTACGGGCTCAACCATTCTTGAAACCATTACACTAAAAGACGCTGTTACAGGCGAAGAGAAAACTGTTCCTGCAAAAGCATTGTTCATTTATATCGGCACAAGACCCGGCACGGGTTGGTTAGATGACCTTGTATTAAAAGATGAAAAAGGATTTATTCTCAGCGGCAGTGAATTAATGAAAGACAAATCATTTGCTTCCTTATGGAAATTAGACCGTGAACCTTTTCTTTCTGAAACAAGTGTACCGGGTATTTTTGCTTCAGGTGATGTACGCTTTGGTGCCATGACAGGAATCTCAGCTGCTGTAGGTGAAGGCTCGATGGCTATTCGTTTTGTGAGAAAGTATTTGCAGGAGATGTAAGAGGAAAATGTAAAAAAAGAAATTGGCAAATACATTAAGTCCATTAAACGATTTAATGAATGTAGCAGACGTTTATTTTCAAATCGGATTGTCTTAACAAAATTACAAAAAGCAGAACGCTAAATGTCTGGCTTTCAATTTCTAAATTTTAAACACAGCACATCTAATATCCTATATATTTGTGTTAGCGGTAATGATACAAGCGACCCTACAAACATCAACGACGGTGAATAAATGATAGAAATTTTACGCAATCATATAACTACACGACTCGGAAATGACCTTGATAATTTGGATAAGGTTCTTTTTAATTTTAAGCTTATTACGACTAAACGAAACGAACAGCTTTTACAGCAAGGCGACATTTGTAAATACGTTTACTTCGTAGCCAAAGGCTGTTTACAAGTCTATGTTTACGACAAAGACTTTAATGAAACAACACGTGACATTGTAATTGAAGATAATTGGTGTTCAGAACTTTTAAGTTTTGGGAGTGGCAAACCTGCGACTGAAAATATTAGGACTGTTGAGCCGTGTGACCTTTTTTTCATCGACAGAGAATCATTTCAAACAATGATGGAAACAGTTCCACAGTTTGACAAAGTGTATAAACAAATTCTTGAAGCTTCCTACGCCAATTCCGTTTATCGCATAAACACATTCGTTGCCCTATCTGCTTTGGACAGAATTAAGTGGTTAATGGAATACCGACCAACTCTTATGACAAGACTATCAAGTAAACTTATAGCGTCTTACTTGGGCATCAATAAAGATGTCTTTAGCCGACTAAAAGCACAGCTTTGAAATTGTAGACTTTTGTCATCATTCACGGAAATTTAATTGTTGAATTTTACCTCATCATTCACAATTCAAATTTCAAAACAATGACAGAGTATTTATTATTATTTCGCAACGCAAGTGCCGAAAATGGCTACTTCGCAACATCACAAGATATGGCTGAAGATATGCCTAAGTGGCAATCGTGGATTGGCAATATTGCAATGCAAGGCAAATTAGTTCATACCGCACCCATTCGCTATGACGCAACAATAGTAAGCAATAATGAAATTACTGTTGGACCTCACAAAGAAACAGACAGTGTTTTAGTTTCAGGATTTCTTATTTGCAAATCAGACAATTTGGAAGAAGTGCAAGAATGGAGCAAGACTTGCCCTATTTTAAAATATCCAAACAGTTCGGTTGAAATCAGGCCACTCATTCCTTTTCCAACAAACTAACACTTACAACAATGGATAAAATTTTAACTCTTGGAAAATATATTTTTCCGCTTTCGTTTTTGCTTTATGTGGGCTTGCATTTGGGCAAACCAGAAGTTGGGGCTTCACTGGTTCCAGATTATATGCCGTTCCCATACTTTTGGAATTACTTTACTTTGGTTTGTATCCTGCTTTTCATAGTTAGTGCATTAATAGGAAAATATGATAAGTTAGCCTATTCATTCATGGCATTGTATGCAATCTTAATGGCTGTATTGGTACATTTGCCAAGAGCAATGGGAGACGAATTAGGAACAGAAAATATGACCACTGACTTAATGAGAGAAAAGGAATTGGAAATGATAAACTTTTTTAGAAACATAATGGTGACAGGTGCATTGTTGGCCTTCGCAAAGTTTGTAGCTAAAGACAACAGAGTAATCGGATAAGCAATTCGCAATCTAATTTTTCAAGTCGGGACATATTATGTTCCGACTTTTTATAATTTAGGACGGTGAAAAATAAGAATATACGCCTAACACCGGTTTTTCGTCAGGCGGGGTGACATGCAAACTTGGAGCTTGGGGCTTCAATTCAAATTCAGTGCTGGCGCACAGTTTTGAGCTCCGAAACCCGCCCTAAAGAAATCCCCAAAGCGTTAGCGGTAATGCAGTGGCAACACAGCCAAGACCGAATTCAGAGTGAGTATAAACTAAATATTGAAAGCAAATAAGTAATTTAAGCAAAAAAAAATGGCGACAACAGCGAAATTATTAGAGGACAGTTTACTGGAAATTTGGAACGATCGAGATTCGGACAAGCGTTTGGAAACAATGAAGAAAACTTATGCTCCAGACATTCAGTTTTATGAGAGCAATGCGGGAAATGCAATCGTTGGACATCAGGCAATAAATGAACTTATTTCAAAATTGCAGAGTGAATGGCCAATTGAATTTCAGTTTGAACTAAACAAACCATCGCAAATAAATCATACAACACAAATTATTTCCTGGAACCTTGGACCAAAGGGAGCCACACCAGTTGCAACGGGAATCGATATAGCCATTACAGAAAACGATTTAATTAAATCATTGTATTTATTTTTGGACGCAAAATAAAAATAGACCCGAAGGAATTGCTTGATTAAGCACTACGCCAACAAGGGTTTGGCAATCGTGGGGCTGACGAACATAGGCTCAGGTTCAGTATAGCAATTTAGCTTTTGTGTTAGGACTGGCTGACATAATTCTATTGCCCACCATCGCCAGGCCCTAAACCCACACCCGCAATAAAAGGCCTTCTCTGTTATCAACAAATTTCATAATCTACTATACCCAAATCGTTATTCTACTATTCTTTACCTGATGGGTTTGCTGTAGTTTAGCAACAAATCCCTTGCCCGTGAAACGATCTGTATCCGCTCTTCTTTGTTTCATTTTTGTTTCTATTGGCTTTACCCAGCCGCTTGTTGATACTGTTGGCAAAATGATCGAGCAAAAAGAAAAGATCATCACGGAAACAACCATCATTAAAATTGAGAATCTCGGCTTTCGTGTAAATTCTGAATTACCTGAGTTACGTCCTACTATTTCTGCTGATGGAAATCTTTTATTTTTCATTTGTGAAAGTCATCCTGAAAACAATCATGCACATGAAGTGCGCAACTCGCAGGATATCTGGTATTCGATCCGTGATACTGCAACAGGCAAATGGACGGATGCTATTCATTTAGGACCTCCCTTTAACACTGCACATTACAATGCGGTGTATTGGATATCGCCTGATAAAAACAGGATTCTTCTTCGCAATGCATTTGTTGATGGTGATTATTACGGCAATGGTGTAAGCATGAGCGAAGTGCAGAAAGACGGACGATGGAGCAAACCCAATATGCTCAAAATAAAAAACTATCACAAGTATGATCGTGGGTTTCAATCGGGTGCAAGTATGTCTAGTGATGGACAGGTGTTGCTACTCTACATGAGTGAAGAAAGCAAAAGCCGCATCAATAAAATTTATGCATGTTTCCTTCAAGAAGATGGCACATGGAGCGAACCAAAAAGTATCGGCAAAAAAATAAATCTGCCAGGTTATAATCAAATGACGCCTTACCTCGCATCGGATGCTGTTACACTTTATTTCAGCAGCGACCGGCCCGGCGGTATTGGCGACCAGGATATCTGGAAAACAAAACGATTAGATGATACATGGTTAAAGTGGAGTGAGCCTGTAAATCTCGGGGAACCAATCAACACGGCTAACTTTGATGCGTTCTTTACTTTAGATGCCGGTGGTGAATATGCTTATCTCACAAGCAGTTTTCAATCGCTGGGTAAAAGTGATATCGTAAGAGTGAAATTATTGGAGATCGAAAAACCTGATCCCGTTGTGTTGGTAAGCGGCAATGTGTATAATGCAAAAACAAAACAACCGTTGAGTGCAAGTCTTGTGTATGAAACATTACCCGATGGTGTAATTGCAGGTAATGGGTTATCAAGTCCCGGTGATGGTGCATTCCAGATCGTATTGCCATATGATAAAAATTATCTTATCCGTGCATCTGCCGATCATTTCTTTGCACAATCAGAAAACCTTAATCTTGACTCATTGATCCGTGCAGGTTATAAAGAAATTCACAAAGACCTTTATCTTGTTCCCATCGAGATCGGACAGATCGTTCGGTTGAACAATGTGTTCTTCGATTTTGATAAATGGGATCTCCGCCCTGTTTCTTTTATCGAGTTGAACCGTGTGGTGAAAATGCTTAATGATAACCCGGCGATCAGCATTGAATTGGGAGCACATACTGACGCCAAGGGTTCTGATGAATACAATATTAAACTCAGTCATAACCGTGCAAACTCGGCGATGCAATATATTTTATCGAAGGGTATTGCGCCTGAACGGGTGAGCTTTAAAGGTTATGGCGAAACAGTACCTGTGGCAACAAATGATACAGATGAAGGAAGACAGCTTAACCGAAGAGTAGAATTTAAAATATTATCAAACTAAACTTACACGATCATACCGGCACTGCTACAACACAAATTGCTGATGTTGGAGAAAGTTCTTTTAGTTTCGTATCGAGCACAGTAAATCCATGGGCTGATAATTTTTCAGCTATAAGATCTGCTGCACTGATGGTTATTTCATACGGATCCTGGAAAAAGATAAACAGCTTACCACCAGGTTTTAAAAACTGTTTCACCCGTTGCAATACTTTAGCAGGATCTTTCCGGAAAAAATTAAGATTGAAAGCAGTGATTACATCGAATGTTGACCGTTGCAGATCTGCTTTCAGGAAATCTGCAGTTACGAATGAGGCAACTCCACCTGCAATAAATGATTTATTTCTCAGCTTTGCTTTTTCGATCATGAAAGAAGATTTATCGATGGCAACCAGTTTTCCATCTTGTAGTTTGTTGCAGATCACTTCCGCCATCAACCCAACACCACATCCAATTTCCAACACACGGTGCCACGGTTGCAAATCGAGCATATCAACAGCCCATATGAATCGTTTGGGCATTGCGGTATATGTCTTGTCGTTGATCATAGTTCTGAAAACAAATTTTTAAACAAAATTCCCCGCTGGACAACGGGGAATACTCACATTTTACTTAAGAGACCTGAATAAGTTAATCATCATTGTCATCATCTACCTCAACATCATCAATTTTATTAAAGTTGGCTCGTATGATATTATACAATGCCACATTTGAATTTGCAGAAATAACAATCTCCCCATTTGTTAAAGTGGCCGCATTCAAAGCAGCATCAGTAATTCCGCTTGTAAGCAAATCAAGATTAAGACTGACAATAGCGTTGATATCTGCATTAGGTGGAATCGAAAAATCTTCAAACTCTGCCTCTACTTCAAAGGAATCATTGATTCGAAACACAATGGGTGTTGCATTATAAGTTCCTCTTAATTCAAGGGCAGGGGCAGCACTTGTTGCGGCAAGATGAACTTCAAATTCTACTTCTTCATACATGCCTGGCGGCACATTTATAAAACCAAGAGATTCAAGTGGTGAAAATAAATCAATACGCTGTGCTGCTTTTGATTTGAATTCGGTTTCATTTTCATCTCCTTCCTTTTCTGCTTCAAATTCAATTTCATTTACCGATGCAAAACCACTCGTCCATGTTATACTACCTGTAGTGCGTCCCGCTATTTCTCCTGATGAAATTCTTCCACCTGCCCTTGAACCTCCGGTGGTTTTTATTTTCATATTTACACCCGACTGATTACTTTCTTTTTTACAACCCACTAACATTGAGAACAAAGCAATAGCAAATATGCAAATGAATCCGGGTTTCATACATGACAATTTTTAAATGAATTGAAAATAGAAGCACTCTATCTCAATAACAATTTTTATACCAACTCATTATGTATGTGGAAAAATCAAGAACCAATTTTTACTGTTTAAGCTGCAACAGAGGACACATCGCAATAGAATTGCACAAACCAATTCATCCTTACTTTTTATTTACAGGTTTCTCCATATTTTGTTTTACCCTGAACTTTACAATTTTTGTAATGAGTGTTAAAGGCATTGGTTCACCAAGCGGAAACTGGACTGCCCCTTTTGAACTTTTGTACGCAGATAATTCTTTTTCAAATGCCTTTATACCTGCGGGTGCAGGATAAAAACCAACATGCTGTTTGTACCCTCCGAAATGAACAAGATTGCCATTAAGTTTATACGTTGGAATGCCATAGCCAATTGTTTCCTCTGCCTGGGGAGCAGCTTTCTTAATACAGTTATGAACTTCCTTTAATATTTTCTGTGTAGCAGCAGGAAAGGCAGCAATGTATTCTTGAATTGTTTCAGGTTTTGCCGAATTCATGTTGAGTAAATTAAACTGTTAAATAAAAATCTACACCGCCACCATCTCTTTGTTATACTTATTCCGATACGCCAGTGGCGATAATCCCGTGATCTTGCGAAATACTGTACGGAATGCTTTTTCGTCAGAATAACCAGTGTCGTACATCACCTCGTTTACATTCTTACGTCCGCTTTCCAATTGTTTCTTTGCTGCCTCTATTTTCACCCGTTGAATATATTCAACAACAGTATTAGCTGTTGCTTTTTTGAAACGACGTTCAAGGTTACGTCTTCCAAGCGCCAACATATCCGCCAGGTGATCTACCGTTATACGATCCTGGTAGTTGCGTTCAATATATTCCTGTGCTTTTTTGATCGATTCATCTTCATGCGCTTTTTGTCCGTTGAAAATAATGAACGGACTTTGACTTTCACGATCAATATCGATCATAAATGTTTTGGCAATACGCACTGCAATTTCACGGCCTGCATGTTTTTCAATAATATAAGCCAACAGGTTTAAAAAAGAATAGGCACCACCACTGGTGTACAAACCATCTTCTTCTGTCATGATGCGATCATCAACCAGTTCTACATCAGGAAACATTCTGCGGAAATCATTTGCGGCGATCCAATGTGTGGCACATTTCTTTCCTTTGAGCAAACCGGTAGCTGCTAAAAAGAAAGAGCCAATACAAAAGCTCACTATTTCTGACCCTTTATGATATTGCTCCACCATCCATGGAAGGAATGCAGCATTACTTTCCATTGCTTTTGGAAGATCGCCATGCATTGCTGGGATAATGATGATATTAGTTTGTTTCACATCAGAGATCAATACATCGGGTTGGATCGTGTACAGGCCATTACGTTGCTCAATATTTTTTTCTAACCCAACCAGTTGAATCCTGAACAATGGCTCCTCTCCCATTGCTACACGAATATTATTTACTTCGTTTAATATCTGATGTGTACCATCAATGTTTGGCAAACTGGTGTGCCCCAGCGGAACTAAAATTGAAATGTGTTTCATCTATTGGTCGTTTAATAAAGCAGATCGTTTGGTTAAGAGTTATCAAATGTAAGGAATGCATTTGTCGCAATCAACCCCAGATAAAGCCGCATTTGCACCCTTCATGTAAAAAAAACTGTTTTTAGGTTTGTGCAAGAATCATGCATATGATAACAGGCACAGTACAAATAGCATCACTCATCAATCATATTGAACAGGTTACCGGCACACTGGTGCAATTACTGCAAGCAATTGAAGAGCCGTTTTTTAATCAAAGGCCCGGAGCAGATAAATGGAGTATTGCACAGGTGGCCGATCATATCAGGCTCTCCAATAACTCAGTGGCAAAAGCTCTGGCGTTGAAGGGAAACCCAGTAGACCGTAACCCAGGTGAACGGATCGACGAACTGAAGAAGATCTTTCTTGATTTTCAGAAAAAATACCAATCCCCTGATTTTATCGTACCAACAAAAAATATTTACGACCCTGAATTGTTGTTGAAAGAATTGCAGGAATCGATACAACGCATCAGGGAACGGATGTATGAAGACGACCTTGATGAAATGATCCATCACCCGGCATTTGGCAACATCAGCAAATTTGAGATCCTGCATTTTGTTTTGTATCATACACAACGGCATTTGCGGCAGATAAAAGAGATCGCTGCAAACTTGTAAAACAGTAACAACATGATCGAACTGTTTAAAACAAATGTGACTGATATTAACGCAAAGGAATGTCTCATCCATTTTCTGGCGCAGTTCTTTCCCAACTGCCGTATCACCATCGACCTGCATGATTGTGATAAAGTATTGAGGCTCGAAGGAATAAATGTGCAAACGGAAACAGTGAAACAGCTGGTGCGTGAAAAAGGGTTTCACTGCAGCGAGCTGGATTAATAAAACTCTTAACCATTAACCATATCTACAAAAAAGAAAACAGATGAAAATTTTAAAACGAATCCTCCTTGCTGTTCTCGGTATCATTGTCATTATTCTCGTCTTTGCCTTATTCATCGACAAAGAATTTTCTTTATCTAAAGAAATCATCGTCAACAAACCTAAGCAACAGGTTTTCGATTATGTGAAACTTATTAAAAACCAGGAACAATACAGCGTATGGGTTATGAAAGATCCCAACATCAAAATTGTGTACAGCGGTACCGATGGCACAGTTGGCGCACAATCGGCCTGGGAAAGTGAAGACAAGAATGTGGGTGTGGGTGAACAGCAGATCATTGAACTGAAGGAAGCCGAAAGCATGAAAGTGGAATTGCGTTTTAAAGAACCATTTGAAGGCACGAATTATGCTACAAATACATTTACATCGGTAAACGACAACCAGACAAAAGTTACCACCACTTTTTCTGGCAAATCCGAATGGCCCATGAATTTTATGAACCTGTTCATGAACATGGTCCTTGGTAAAGACATGGAAACAAATCTAAACAACATGAAAACAAACCTGGAGAAATAAACGCATCCATGGCTACAAAGAAAATTAAACCAACTGATGAAGAACTGGTGAACGACTGGATGAATACACTGGAGCATCCGTTGAAAGCCGAAATAGATGCTGTTCGTAAGATCATTAAAGACAGTAACAAGAACATTCATGAACGTATTAAATGGAATGCGCCCAGTTATTACAGCAAAGAAGATATTGTAACGTTTAATCACCGTGCCACTGAACATGTGCATCTCATTTTCCATCATCCTACAATCGTAAAAATAAAATCGGCATTACTCGAAGGCGATTACAAAGACCGACGTATGTTATACCTGCCCGACATGAAAGCTGTAAAAGCAAATAAAAAAGAATTGCAACGGATCATTAACGAATCGGTGCAGTTAATTAATTAAACCTTAAAACAAATGTTATGGAACATCTTCATTTCTCAGTAGACATCAACGCACCAAAAGAAAAAGTATGGGATACTCTTTGGGCAAAAGGAAAATATGAAACATGGACAGCAGTCTTCAGCGAAGGCTCCACCGTGGAAACCGATTGGAAAGAAGGTAGTAAAGTTTTATTTACTGATGGCAAAGGAAGTGGCATGGTAAGTAAAATAGCCGCAAACAAACCAAACGAGTACATGTCGTTCGAACATCTCGGCGAATTAAAAGATGGCGTGGAAGATACCACAAGTGAAAAAGTAAAGCAGTGGCAAGGAGCTACAGAAAATTATACGCTTACAGAAAACAATGGCGGTACAAAGCTTGAGGTTGACATGGCTATTACTTCCGACTTTAAAGATTATTTTGAAAAGACCTGGCCCCAGGCTATTGAATCAATTAAAACATTGGCTGAATCAAACAACTAAACAATGGCAACAATAAAATCGATCTACATCAATTTGCCTGTTAAGGACCTTGCCGTAACAAAGGCATTCTGGGCAACTTTAGGATTCAGCTTTAATGAGCAATTCAGTGATGATAAAGCTGTGTGTCTTGTATTGAACGAAGGAACAATGTATTCCATGCTTATTACACATGAATTCTTTTCTACGTTCACGAACCGTTCTATTGCAGACGGAACCACTACACAGGTATTGATCGCCATAGAAGTTGAAAGCAGGGAAAGAGTTGATGAAATAATAAAGGCGGCACTTTCTAATGGCGGCAGTCGCTATCGTGAGTCGGCCGATCATGGATGGATGTATTACGATTCTTTTGCAGACCCTGATGGACATCAATGGGAAGTAATGTACACCGATGCGTCGCAAATTCCTTCCTGACATTATCATCATTAAAAATTTCGGATCATGCCAACAATACTAAACCCTTATCTCATCTTTAACGGCAATTGTAAAGAAGCAATGAATTTTTATAAGGATTGCTTCGGTGGCGAACTAACCATGCAAACAGTTGCCGAATCGCCCATGGCAAGTCAGTTACCTCCCAACCTGCAGGATGCAATTATGCATTCGCAATTGATCAGCGGATCGATCGTAATCATGGCTTCGGATATGAACCGGGAAAAACTGAACGATGGCAATGGTTCACAACTTTGCCTGCAATGCAGCAGCGAAGAAGAAGTGAAACGTTTCTTTGCACACCTTGAGCAAGGAGGTATAGTCACGGAACCATTAGCCAAAATGTTCTGGGGTGGTTATTATGGTTCGCTGATCGATAAGTATGGCAAATACTGGTCGTTCAATTACGAAGAACCTCACCCATAACAAAGTTTGTTAATCTTAAACAGGATGCTTGGCTGCATCCTGTTTCCAATTATCTTTAGCAGCATAAAATTTCAGTGATGAAACAAATGCTGCTTTTTCTTTTCAGCGCTTTTTTATTCAGTACCTCAAATGCTCAAAGTTTTACAGAAGTAGAACAGATCATGCTCAACAACCAGAAACAGTTGGGCGATGACCAGGCTCTCATTATTTACAAAGATGGCAAAGCATTGTACCAGAAAATGCTGGGCGATTTCAGGCCAAACATACAGGCACCGATTGGCGAAAGCAGTCAATGGCTTACCGCAGCAATGGTCATGATCATGGTGCAGGAAGGAAAAATTTCACTGGATGATAACGTTGGAAAATACCTGCCCATTTTCCCAAAGTGGATGAAGGGTTACATCACCATCCGTCATTGCCTCAGCCACACAACAGGTATTGAAACAGATAAACAAGGAGCAGGCAAATTATTTCAACGAAAGAGTTTTTCATCGCTTGAAGAAGAAGTGAATTATTATGCTGAGAAAAGAGCTATCGCCAATAATCCCGGCAATTGGTTTCAGTATGATCAGATCGGCCCTTCCATTGCAGGACGTGTATTGGAAGTAGTGACAAAGAAAAAATTTGACCGATTGATACAGGAGAAATTATTTCGTCCGCTGAACATGCGCATCACAAGTTTTAGTAATTACACATCTGCTATCAGTCCGTTTGATGGTGCAAAATCGTCAGCCGTTGAATACACAAATTTCTTAAGCATGTTATTGAATAAAGGCATGTTTAATGGGAAACAAATTTTAACGGAAGCATCCATTGCAGAAATAATGAAACTGCAAACAGGCACTGCGCTGAATAAATACACACCGCCTTTTATGAATGGCTTTAGTTATGGCCTCGGCACATGGCGAGAAACAAGTGATGGTAAAGTTGTGAACTGTGTATCACAAAACAGCCCGTTTGTATGGATCGACTATTGCCGTGGCTACAGTTGTATTCTCTTGGCCAAAAAGGAAAGGGATGGATTAAAACGTGAATTGTATGATCAACTGAAAGCAGCTATTGATGCACAGATCACAAGCACTTGCAAATAAATACCATTCTTTCTAATTTGAGTACAGAAACGTTTACCCATGTATGAACATAAAAGGCAACCTCTTGCTTCAACGAAAAAGTATTATCAACGAATAGGCAGAAGCCTTTTGCTTGCACTCGTGGTTTTATTTATCAGTTTATTGATCGGCATCGTAGGCTATCACTACACTACAGGTATGGATTGGCTCGATGCGCTATTGAATGCATCGATGATCCTCAGCGGCATGGGACCGGTTGATACTATTACGCAACCGGCCGGAAAATGGTTTGCTTCTTTTTATGCGCTCTTCAGCGGTGTAGTTTTTATTACAAACATCGGGCTTATACTAGCGCCCGCTATTCACCGTATCATGCACAGGTTGCATGTGGAAGACAAATAAAGCAGAGCATCTTCCAAACACAGGCTGTATTTTTACAGCCTTAACAATTTTCCCTGCTAAACACATCAGCACATACCGCCTTCATAAAACAAACAGCTGCATCGCTTGGTTTCAGCTATTGTGGTATTGCCAAAGCCCAACGGCTTGATGATGATGCAAAAAAACTTGAAGCCTGGCTGAACAAGGGCATGCATGGCAGCATGCAATACATGGAAAATCATTTCGACATGCGTGTTGATCCTACACAACTTGTACCCGGGGCAAAGAGTGTGATCACATTAATGATGAATTATTTTCCATCAGCTACACAAAAAGAAAACGCTCCCAAGATTTCGAAGTATGCTTTTGGAAATGATTACCATGAAGTGATCCGCAACAAACTGAAAGAACTATTAGCATTGATCAATACAAACATTGGTAAAGTAAACGGCAGGGGTTTTGTTGATAGTGCACCTGTATTAGAAAGAAGTTGGGCCCAACGAAGTGGTTTGGGTTGGATCGGCAAGAATGGAAACCTCATCAGTAAACAAAGTGGTTCGTTCTTTTTTCTTGCAACTCTCATCTGCGATCTAGAACTGGAATATGATTCGCCTTTTGCAAAAGATTTTTGCGGCAGCTGCACAAAATGTATTGACAGTTGCCCTACGGATGCTATCCTTCCAGACAAAGTAATTGATGGCAGCAAATGCATCTCCTACTTCACCATCGAATTAAAAGATGCATTGATCGATGAAAACATGAAAGGCAAATTCAAAAATTGGATGTTTGGTTGCGATGTTTGCCAGGATGTTTGTCCATGGAACCGTTTCAGCAAACCAACAACAGAACAAAAATTTACGCCTATTCCCGAAATATTAAATCTATCAAATAAAGAATGGGAAGAAATGAGTGAAGAAACATTTAAGCAATTATTTAAAAATTCTCCCCTCAAACGAACAAAGTTTGCCGGTATTCAACGCAACTTAAAATTCATTCAGTCCGCTTAAAAAAGAAAGAGGCACAAAGCCTCTTTGATAGGTGTATCCCGGTTGCATATTCAACAATAATGAACAAGTTGCTTAGAACATCAATCCAAATTTCACCACTACACGGTTGAAGCGATAATTATAATTCAGAACGTTTTCTCCATTGGGTTGCGGCCACGATTGCCAGCTGAAGCCCTGTTGTTTTTCAGGCACATGTTTGTAAGAATAACCTGCACTAAACAAAAACCCATCTCCCTTTTTTGTTGCCAAACGAAATCCTACACCTGCATCGGTGTACAAGCCTGTACTCTGCGAGATGATATTGCGTTGATCTTTGTTTTTGATCCAGGGAACATGAGCGCCCGCATCGGTATAAATAAAAAATGATTTGCGTTGATTAGAAAAATGATAACGCACATCTGCAAAAAGAGGCACACCTCGCTGCATGTAGAAATCAAGACCCGTTCCTACACCAGCATACCAGTTGCCAAAACGAAATCCATTGATCGTTTGTATTGCAAACGATTCTGCTGAGCTTCCGGCCAGTAATCCTCCCTGGATGATCGTTTGAAATTTTAACGGCTTTTCATTTCCAGTTTTCATTTTCTCTTGTGCAAACAAACAGCTTACCATTAAACTAAACAGTGAAATAAGAGTACTCCTCATACGATTATCTTTGAATAGTGATACTGCTACGTTGACTGATATTTGTTTGATTGCTGTAATCAAATTGCAACAACGCTGTTTTTGTTACAACCAATGCGTTACCGTTCCAGGCAATTACATCATAGGCTTCAAATCCTTTAATATGTTTCACCAAGCTTAAACTGCCCGGGTTTGCTGCATTGTAAATACGCAAACCATCTTTACCATCGCACACAAACAACAGGTTGCCATCTTTAGATAAACCATGCGGATTTGTCAGCGGATAGGTTTTAAGTAATGAAGGTGCTTGCAGGTTTGTAATATTGATAACGTCAAGTTGATTTGCAATTGCTCCACGGCATGTGGTGCCGCTGCGCAGAGTTACATAAGCATGTGTATCATCAGCAATCACAGGATCGCAGGCAAATGCATGTTGAAAACTTCCTGTTTTTTGAGGTACTGCAGGATTTTGCACACTAAAGATGAACATACCATTGTTCGAACCAATAAATAATTGTTCTTTGAAGGGATAGATGGTTTCAATTCCCCAACCTACCGCTACTGTGTTCAAGTGTTGCGGTTGATCTGCATTTTGCAAACCAAATACTTTCAGATCGTTGTTTGAAACGGTGTAGAGATAATCATTCTTCAAGGCAAATCTTGCCATGGACCCATTTATCCCTTTTGTAACTGCAGCGGCACCTGATGAAGAAAAGTTTTGTGCTACCGCAAGAAAACCTCTGTCCCACAGAAAAGGCCCTTGCCTTTGTCCATTACTGCAACTTACGGTTACCGTTGTATCTTTTCGTAGCCAGTCAACGATCACCAGATTTGTATCAGCCGAAAAACCATTGCTGAATAAACGGTGCGGAAACACTTTTTCTTTAATGTTCAAAACTTTTACCTGTTGAGGATTACTGATATCAATTGTAATAAGATCGTTGAAGAGATCGGCATACAACCTGTTTCCATTTATCGCAAGATCAATATTGCCGGGCACTTCTATAAAGCCAATGTTTTTTGGCTGTGATGGATTACTGTTATCGATCACATGTATGCCTTTGTCAATTTCATTGAGAAAAATAGTATTGCCGAAGAGTGAAATTTTACCGGGATTAATGATTGCTTTCGCAGGTTTACTTTTTATTTCACTCCATACTTCCTGCTTGGTTTTATAAACCGGACGAAGCAGCGTATAGGTTTGTGTGCACTTGTCTTTAAGACAGCTTTGCAATAAAGAAACAGTTACAAGCAGTAACGCAAAGGTTTTGAAATTTCTTTGTTTCATATTACAGCAGTTTGTTTAGAAGGTTGACACTGCCTGTTTTAAAACCGTTGCGTTGCTTCTATTTATTTTCAGCGATTAAAAAAGATACGGTAACGGATACCTGTTTGCCACCAGTAATCCTTTGATGTGCTCTTATAGGCCGGACGCAATCCATAATCGAGGTACAATCCTAACTGTGAGCTTGTTTTTTTACCTCTCCATTCAAATGATGGTGATATATATAGTTGTGGCTGATATGTGGTTGCTTTTGTTTCTTTTATAACTGTGCTACCATTATAAGCAGTGCTGCGGTAACTTTCAGCTGCATAACGAAATGCAGACAGCGTATCAGTTTGTGTTGAGGATACTACAAACCAGTTATGTACACCGGCACTGAATAATAATTTACCTTTTTTAATATCAGCAATTTTAAATTCCAGTTCAAGCGGCACATTCAAAGTATGCATGCGAAATTGTTCAGTTTTTTCTTTTGTTGAAATATTGCTGAACATATTCGTGGGCGTCAAAAATGAATCGATACGCTGGCGTTGTGTAACAGAGTAGCTGCTGTATTGATATTGCAGACCTGTTACAAACGAATGTCTTTTCTTAAATGGTTTGCGTAACAAAACACCAACGCCTAATTGAGCAGCAGGTTTTATGGCATAGTCATATTGAACAATTCGTGTAGCCCCACCCTGTCCACCATTGCCAATTCCAGTGGGAGAATAAAATCGATCGGAAAGAGAGAAAGATTTAAATCCTGATCCCGGGAACAGACTTCCCCTGATATCAGCTATTCCTGTACTTACATGTAAACCCAACTGCCATTTCTTTTTTGTAATTGTTGGTGCGGGTTCTGCAAGCGCAACAGCATTTGTATCAACAGTGGAAGTTGATGCAGTTGTTTGTGCTGTATCTGTTTTAATTACTGCGGATAGGTTAACAGCAGGACTATCTGTTTTTTGTTCAGGTTGTTTTGTTTCAACAGAAACAATCGTTTGATCAACGGATGCTTCTTTTTGCACTGTTACTTTATCAGTAACAAGAGCAACTTCATCTTTACTTTTTTGCTTTTGAGTTGTTACTGCAACTATTTGCCTGTTTCCCGTTTTTATCTTCTGAATATTCACTGGTTTTACAATTGTATTCTGTTTAACCGGTGTTGATGTTTCCTTTTTCAGACCTAAGATTTTTTCTTCAGTCTCTTTTTTAGAAGCTGTTGTTTCGTTTACAGTTGTCGATGATTCGGTTTTGGTTAATGGCGATTCAATTGAATTATTTTCTCTGGTTAATGTTGTATTTGATTTATCTGAGTTTGTCTGCACAGCTACATCAGCTTTCGCAGGTTCTTCCGCAGGCCATACAGCATAGAGCAACCCTCCAATTAAAAGTGCTGCAATGGGTAAATAGAAAAACCATCTCCTGCGTTTTCTATCTTCTTCCAATTGTATCTCCACTTGTTGCCACACTTCTGCCGATGGCTTCAGTTTGAAGTCGGACAGCTGCTGGCTTACCTTTTGTTCAAATTGATGATCCGCCATACACTTGCTTTTGGGGTTCGGAATTATATTTTTCAATCCAGGTGATCAACAGGTTTCTTGCTCGCATATACTGGCTGCGGCTGGTGCCTTCGCTGATGCCGAGCATCTTTCCGATCTCTACATGTGTGAAGCCTTCCACTGCATGCAGGTTAAAGATCGTTTGATAACCGGTGGGGAGTTGTCTTATCAATTCAGCCAGTTGTTTGGTTCGTAGTAACACTTCAGGGTTATCATTACTTACAGGATGTAACGGCTCACTCAGGAACGACATATCGTATTGGTATTCCTTTTTCTTTTTTAAATAGTTCAAAGCAGTGTTCACCATAATGGTGCGTATCCAGCCTCCCAATTCTCCTTCACTTCGGTAAGTATGAAGGTTACGAAACACTTTTACAAAACCTTCCTGCAATACATCTTCCGCATCGGCCAGGGATTTGGTATAACGGTAACAAATACCAAGCATGGTTTCAGCAAAAGCATCATAGAGTTGCTTTTGAGCCATGGCATTGCCACGCAAACAGTCTTTTATTAGTTGCCGCTGATCGATCATTCAGGTTTTGTAAAGGGTTGACAAAGCTATTTCACCATTCGTTGCTCCTCTGTTAAAAATTTTTTACAAAAAGAAGCCCCGTTAGAAAACGGGGCTGTTACACTTAAAACATAACTACTGATAAAATATTTATATCGCCGGATCGGCGGGTGTATTTGGATTATTTAATCGTTCCTGGTCAGGATAAGGATAGAAATTCCTGTTGCGTTCAAATGTTACAGGAACGGGATTTACATTTGCAGGAGGAGCTGTACGGCCAAAGCGACGACTGTCTTCTAAGCGCAGTCCGCTTAAATACAACTCAGCACAACGCTGCCGGTAAACTTCGATTAGCAGATCATTTACTGTAGTTGAACCTGAATATGCCGGTAGGTTAGCATGCACGCCAAAAACATCACCGGTTGATTGTTGACGCACGGCATTGATCTCTGTAATTGCGTCTGCTACTGTACCGCCGGAACGCAGAATAGCTTCAGCTTTGATCAAACGCATTTCATCGGGTAAATAAACGGGAATAGGGCTGCTGTTTGTTTGTGCAAAACCACGAATAGTGCGCAACACATCAGGACCGCTAGTTACTTGTGCTCCCTGGAAATAAAAAGCAATGCGCCCATCAGCAGGATCGAACATACCTGCCGGTAGACCAAAATTATCACGTGGAGAAAAACTGTTTACCACACGTAATTGATTAAAAATAGGGTTTACAGTTTGTGCACCATCATATGCAAACTGTGAAGCTGAATTTAATGGAACAAGATTAGCAGCAGCAATTGCCTGTGCATGACGGCCTGCCATCAGGTTATATCTTGCCAGGTATGCATTGATACAATTCAACAGGTTAAAATTTGCACCCGCTACTCTTGTATTAAATTCGGCTGATGGTGCAGTTGCAGCAATTAATGCTGCAGCCTGTTCGAGCAACTCAATTGCTTTTAATAAACCATTCTGACGGGTAACAAATGTTACGCCACCTGCTTTATTGGTTGCAACAGGTACTTGTTCAAACGCTGTTGCCAATCCCCCAATCGCCATGGCTTTAAATAAATGTGCATGTGCTACCACACCTGAACGCATGGCGTTATCTGTTGCAAGAACAGTTGGCGCATTTTCAATAATATCATCCGCCATACCCATTACACGATTCATACGCAACCAAACACCCAATACATTTCCATTAAATGTTGGCAATGCAGAACCGCCTGCTTCAATTTCAAGTACGTTCGTAAATGTGGCTATACCTTTTACTTCACGTGTTGTGCCACCGGTTGTTATTGCCAGCGATTCAAAAGCAGAAGCAGCATAGTTTTGTTTCATACCAATACTGTAAGTGATCAATCCCTCACGTGTAGAGACAACCTGCGCATCAGTAGGACCATTCGGATTTACAATATCCATCTTGCAACTGCTGAATGCAAATGCAATGAGGGATACAGAACAGACGAATATCTTTTTCATATCATTAAATTTTTTTCAATTAGAAATTAATGTTTACTGCAAACATGATCATTCTTGGGATCGGTACTTCCACAAAATCGAAACCACGCACCGCATTATCCTGTCCTGCAGCATTTACTTCCGGATCCCATCCGCTGTATTTATCAAATGAAAGCAGGTTACGTCCAATTACACTCAAACGCATACTGTTGCCTTTTAAAAACTTCGGCTTCATATTATAAGCTACTGATACTTCACGAAGCTTTACAAACGATCCATCTTCGATCCAGTTTTCAAAAATGCTGAAGAGAGCAGCGCTTGTACCTTTAGGTACTTCTCCACGCAACTCAGGTTCGTATCCTTTCAATCCGCCATAAAAATCACGATCACCTACACGCTTGGTAAAGTTGAATACATCATAACCCAACATTGCATCCCACTGCATACGGAAATTAAATTTGCCGAAATCGAGTTCGTCAATTTTAGAAATGACATGTTTAGGATTTGGCTGACCAATTACCTTACTCAGCAATGTACCGGTTGGTTGACCATTTGCACCACGTTGAACTGTGTAGTTACCATTAGCCAATTGTATTCCTCTTTCACGTTGTGGCAATCCATTCAAATCACGCAGCAAAGTTCCATCAGGATTTCGTGCAAAGAAGGTACTGTAATATGCACCTAACGGATAACCATTCACTGCGGCAACCTGTCCAAAGCCACCGGCAAACGGCAATACGCCGTTACCTTCCACACCATTTACTACATTCTTATTATTGAGATAAGACAAGCTTGATACCCAGCGCAACTTATTCTTATTAAGAATAACTGCACGAACAAGGAATTCAAATCCTTTGTTGGTCATGGTACCAATGTTTACAAAGCGATTGTTATAACCAGTTGTTGGAGCAAGTGTGCGGTTGAGAATAAGATCTTTTACATCTTTATTGAAATAGCTGAATTCAACACTGATGGCATCATTTAACAAGCCAAGGTCGAAACCAACTTCAACTTCCGTTTGGCGTTCTGGTTTCACTGTGAAATTACCCAATGTAGATGGGGCAATATAGCCAGCCTGCCCGCCATAAACTACTGGTGAGAAATTTGTAAAACGGTCGTATTGACCAATGGCAGTTAAGTTACCACTCTGTCCATATGCTGCACGCAGTTTTAAACTGCTTACTGCTTTTGCCAGACCATCAGTCCAGAATTTTTCATTTGATACAATATATGTTCCGCTCACTTTGGGGAAGAACTGCCAACGGTTATCAATGCCATACACAGACGATGCATCAACACGTGCTGCGCCTGTAACAAAGTATCTGTTTTTAAATCCAAATGTTTGTTGCAGGAAAGCACCCATAATTACACGCTCGCCTCTAAACTCACCAGCAGCAATGGTTCCGTTGTTAATGGTTTGACCAAATGCACCCAACTGTGTTGCATTTGCAGAAAAAGTCAACGTACGATCGTATTGTAGTGTTCCACCCAATGATGTTGTTGACTGCAGTTCATTTGCAATTTCTTTTTGATAGGTAGCTGTAAGATCATTATTCAACTGCATAACAGTCGCATCTGCACGACGTATAAAACCACCGTTATAAGAAGGCGTT
Organism: Lacibacter sp. H375; assembly: GCF_037892425.1. Taxonomy (NCBI): domain Bacteria; kingdom Pseudomonadati; phylum Bacteroidota; class Chitinophagia; order Chitinophagales; family Chitinophagaceae; genus Lacibacter; species Lacibacter aquaticus. The sequence continues at coordinate 2,831,916 of NZ_JBBKTT010000001.1, read as the reverse complement.
GTATTACGTGGAGGAATATAGGCAGTTGCTGTTTGCGTGTAGTTATCGATCCCTGAAGTAAACTCAATATTCAATCCTGTAACCGGCTTAATGGTTAACTGTGCACTTGATACAATACGGCTTGTCTTTTGGCGGAAATCGAAACGCTCAATTGCTTCCAATGGGTTTGTACGTGCAACAATAGCTGTTGCATTTACAGATGGATAAATACCCGTTGCAGGATCTTTATCCGGATTAACATAGTTATTGCCAAAAATAAAACCGGTCAAAGCACCATATGCTTCATTGATACCACCATTGGGAATTTCCTTACTGGTGCTGTATGTATAAGCAGTATTGAAATTAAGCGTCATTGTTTTATTCAGCTTTTGCTGAAGGTTTAAACGAAAACCATTCCGCATAAAATTGGTATTGCGTACAATGCCTTCGTTATAAAGGTTTGAAACCGACGCATAATATTTTGTATTAACAGTGCCTCCCGAAACTGACAACACATTCTCTGTGCCAATAGCATTTTGAAAAATTTTATCCTGGAAATCATAACGCTGTACAGGAACGGTAGTAAGATCGCTTGCTACAAAATTTGTAAAACGGAATGGCACCTGATTATACTCCATTTTTTTACGGAGTGAACTGCTGCGCAACTGTGTAGAGAAACTGAATTGGGGTTTGCCTTCACGACCTTTCTTTGTAAATATCTGTACTACACCGTTATTAGCTCTTGAACCATAGATAGCTGCTGCAGCTGCACCTTTAATAATTTCAATACGATCGATATCAGCAGGGTTAATATCAACCAACCTGTTTTGTGCATAACCACCAAGATCGATCAACTGCCGGGAATCGTTATTGACAATGACTCCATCAACAATATATAAAGGATCAGAAGAACCAACAATGGTACTTGGTCCACGTAAACGAACAGTAATACCACCGGCAGGGTTTCCACTGTTTTGTGTAACCTGTGCACCTGCAACTTTTCCCTGCAAACCCATATCAATAGATGTTGCGCCACCTCTTGTTAACTCTCTGCCCGATACTGTTGCAATAGCATTACCCAATTGTTTTTTCTTAGTGGCAACACCTGTACCTGTTACAACAACTTCATCAAGACCTAATACGTCATCCTCTAACTCAATATCGCTTGTGTAACTGTTTGTGCCACTTTCAATGGATATATTTTTTGTTGCTGTTTTATATCCAACACCTGAGAACTCCAATACATACTTACCCGGTTTCAGAGTAGCAGAAAAACTATACGCTCCGGTTGCATCGGTTGATGTACCAAAATTTGTATTACGCACCACTACCGAGACGTTGGATGCTGCTGCATTACCCGAAGCGGTTACCTTACCGGAAATTGTTACTTGTGCCTGTACCATTGAACAGAGCATTAACAAGAGCAGAAATAAGGGCACTTGAACCCATCTGCTTTTTTGCTTTTTTAAGTTTCGTTTCATTTTGCAGTTTTTAGTTTGAATAATCAATGTGGAGCATTAAAGAATGCTGATGCCGGCTTCTTTGTAAGGGTCGAAGATGTTGCTGTCAGGTGATAATTCGGTTACTAACATATCCAGTTCATTTGCTTTGCACACCTGGATATTTTGAACGGTATTTATTTTTTCAGAGATGGATAACGCAACTACTTTTGATGCTGATTCACGCATGGCTTTCTTTACTTGCACTACATCGTAATCATTATCAGTTAAACCATGTTCAAGATCAAGTGCATTGATGCCGAGAAAACACAGATCCACTTTAAATTGCCTGATCTTAAGAATGGCTTCTGCACCAATGGAGATCTGTGAACTCTTCGATAATTTATCACCAATAAAGATCACTTCAATGTTTGGGTGATGAATGTATTCCAATGCTGCGGGCAGGCTACCCGTTATAAATGTTGCACGCAAATTCTCCGGCAATGCTTTGGCCATTTCGATGATGGTAGTACCACCGGTACTCATCACAAACATCCCATCCTTAATAAGTGATGCAGCTTTTTGAGCGATCGTCTTTTTAGCATCAATACTATAGACACTTGAGGAATTGATAGAGCTGCTGAATGATTTTGATAACGCACCGCCATGCACTTTAATGATCTTGCCTTTGTCAGCTAGTTCCTGCAGATCACGGCGGATGGTATCTTCTGATACACTGATCTGCGTACTAAGGTCAGATGACAACACACGGTTGTGCAGGTTCACCTGGTGTACAATAAAAGCTTGTCTTTCCTGCTTTAGCATGTTGGTTTGGCTGTTAATCGTTAGAAATAAGAGAAAGGAAAAGTACAAAAGTTTTTAAAACCCGCAAAAAAATGCAAGCTCTTTCTACATGAACGGCACAAAACAGCATAAAAAATCAAACCGGGTGCAAATTCGGGCATTTCTTATATTTATTCCATGAACAGGAATATGCAACAATTAACTGCCATTGCGCAGAAAAAGCAACGCCGCATTATTGGCTTAATGAGCGGCACCTCAGTTGACGGTTTGGATATTGCCTATTGCACAATTTCAGGCGAAGGGCATGATACCAAAATTGAATTGACTGCGTTTGAGACCATTGCTTATGATCCTGATTTTAAAGCAGAGATCAAATCTGTCTTTTCTAAAAAAGAGGTTGACTTTGAAAAATTATGCTTACTTAATCCCTGGGTTGCACAACAGCAGGCAGCGATGATCAATTCTTTTCTGCAAAAGAACAATATCAACAAAGAAGAAGTTGATTTGATTGCAAGCCATGGACAAACGGTGTATCATGCACCAAAGGCTTTGCATCAACAGGAAAAATTCAGCAATGCTACTTTGCAAATAGGCGATGGCGATCATATGGCTGTTGAAACAGGCATCATTACTATCAGTGATTTTCGTCAGAAGCATATTGCTGCCGGTGGCGAAGGTGCACCACTTGCTGTGTACGGTGATTATTTTATTTTTTCGAAGAAAGGCGAAGACCGCATTATGCTTAACATGGGTGGCATTGCCAACTTTACTTTTCTTCCCGGTTCAATGGATGCTAATAAAATTTTCAGTACCGATACCGGAACGGGCAATACATTAATGGATGCATTGATGCAGCAATATTTCCCGGGTAAATATTTTGATGAAGATGCAGCAGTTGCAAAAAAAGGAACGATCAATGCATCATTACTAAACGCATTAAAAGATCATTCGTTCTTTCAACAATCATTTCCTAAAACAACGGGACCTGAATTGTTTAATCTGCATTATTTACAAACTGCAAAAGAAAAATCGGGCACAACTGATTTGAACGTGTATGATACAATGGCAACATTGAATGCATTTTCGGCTCAAACTATCGCTGAAGCTATCATCAAAACAATGCCGCAGAATAATACTTTTCATTTATACGCAAGTGGTGGCGGTATGCACAATCCATTATTGATGGAGCAGATAAAACGATTACTACCTAATGTTCCTATTCATTTAACAAGTGAGCTGGGCATAAATCCTGATGCAAAAGAAGCGGTGTTGTTTGCCATACTCGCCAACGAATGTATTGCAGGTGGCAATGTGCAATTCAGCAATGAGTTAAAAGGAATTCCATCTGTAACAATGGGGAAGATCAGTTTCCCATGGTGATGGAAGCTGATGTATTATTTTCATCAGTGAGTTCAATATAATTTTTGAATTGTTCCAATCCTTTATCGAAAGCTGAGCCAATGATCTGGTCGGTAAAGATGCCAAAGAAGCGCTCCCAGGGATACCATTTCAATTTGTATTCCATATACCAGAGCACTTCGGTTACCTTATTGTTTGCACCTGTGCTGCGGATGCGAAAACCGCCTTCGGCTTTGTTCATATCCTTTAGTTCATGCAATACTAAAATTTCGTTTTGTTTGATTGACTGAATGGTCATAGTTCCTGCACTGTTGACTTTCACACCTTTCCAACGGAAGTAAGAACCCGGTTGATCAGTAACTGCTGAGAGTTGAACAATCGCTCCACTATCGGCTGTGATCCATGGCAACCATTTGTTCCAGTTCTTTACATCACTTAATTCTTTGAACACTTTGCTGCTGTCGGCAGTTACAATAATGCCACGTGAAATTTTTACACTCGACGGAATAAACAACCCGATGATTGTAATGACAGCAAACAATCCAAGCAGCACAAACAAAAACATTTTTATTAAACGCATAAGAAAAGTTGATAGTTAATAGTTGACAGTTCATCGTAACTGAACCTATCATAAATCCGACATCACAAATCAGACATCCTGTTTTATTCCCATTTAAAAACTTTAATTGCGATTGCATACAATCCTACTCCCCACAAACCAAGTATGCCAAGTTGCTTTCCGCAATCAACCAAATGACTTCCTTCAAAAGCAATGTTGCGCATTGCATCATTCAAGTGGGTTAAAGGCAAAACCTTACAAATTGGTTGCAGCCATTTTGGAAATGTATCGATTGAGAAAAAAGTTCCTGCCAATAAAAACTGTGGCAAGGTGAACATGTTGGCGAATGGAGGAATGGTACTTTCATTTTTTGCCAACCCACTTACAATAAAACCAAAGCCCATGAACACAATTAATCCAACCAAACTCAGCAACAATAATTCAATAAATGTTACCCAACCATGAACTAAAGTGAAACCAAATACAAAACGCCCGATCAATAAAATCACAATTGCAGTGATCAATTGAAATGCAACCCGGCTGATCCCTTCACCAAATAAAATATAACCACGCTTAATGGGTGTAGCAAAAAAACGTTTCAATACCAATTGCTGACGCAGATTGAAAAACAAAAATGCTACACCGAACACACCGGCACTCAACAATGAAAAACCTAGTTGGCCGGGCAAAATAAAATCGATGGTTTTATAAATGCGTCCAGGCATTGGCGGGGGCAGATCAATGCTTGCATAAGTTGGTGCATTAGGCGCTTTTCTTCGATCAAGGTCTACAATAATATCTTTTAAGGTTGATTGAAGAATCGCCAAACGATCAACACTTGCAGTGGAGGTTTGAATACTGATGTTGTATAACGGGAACGTATCAGTGCCGTTTGGCTTCATATCGAGAATAGCAGTAATGCGCCCTTTCGACAGATCACTTTTTAATTCTTCTTCGTTTTTCTCCATCACCCGAATGGTTTTGTATTTCAACAGTTGTTGATAGACTGCATTGTTCTGCGAAGTATCTGTGCCTTTTGTAAAACCGATACGAACGGTTGGACTTCCACCACCAATAAAACCAAACACCAATATAAAAATGAGCGGAAAAGCAAAACTGAAGATCACAGCCGATGGACTGCGGAAAATAGCCCGGAAACTTGCCCTGGAAATAGCCAGCATCGCTTTCCACTGGCTGTAAGGTTGACTCATGGGCGCAAAGCTATTTGTTTATGCTGTTGCCCGAAAAACTTTTTCATCCCTATTTTTACAGCATGTCGCTACACAAGGTTTACATTTTATTGGGCAGCAACCAGGGGCAACGAAAACAATACTTGCAAAAAGCGATCAGATTGATGCAGGAGCGCTGCGGCAGCATCAGCAAAGAATCATCGATCTACGAAACAGCGGCATGGGGACAAACCAAACAGGCAGCTTTCTTAAACAAAGTCATCGTATTACAAACAAGTCTATCTGCCGATGAACTCATGAAAACCCTGTTGCAAATCGAGCAGGAACTCGGGCGTATCCGTACTGAAAAATATGGGCCACGCACTATCGATCTGGATATCTTGTTTTATGATGATCTCATTTATCATTCGGCTATTGTTACCCTTCCCCACCCTGCTATTCAGGACAGACGATTCGTGTTGATACCACTTGCTGAGCTTTCACCCCGTAAAGTGCATCCCGTTTACAAAAGGACTATTTCTACTCTGCTGAAAGAATGTGCCGATCAACTGGCTGTGAAGAAGCTTGGTTAAGTACTTTTCCACAAACTGTATAAGTTCATTCCACGATTTGCCCGCATGCTTTAATTTGCCGACGGATGAAATATCATTTTGTAACAATAGAAGGGAATATTGGTGCCGGTAAAACAACACTGGCACATATGCTGAGCAAACATTACAATGCCCGTTTAATTTTGGAAGAATTTGCAGACAATCCTTTTCTCCCAAAGTTTTACGAAAACCCAAAACAGTTTGCCTTTCCGCTAGAACTGTTTTTTATGGCTGAGCGTTACAAACAGCTGAAAGATCTGTTGCACACGCAGGACATGTTCAACTCCATCACTATTTCCGATTATTTGTTTACGAAGTGTTTGTTGTTTGCAAAAGTGAATCTGCCGGCCGATGAATTCAGGTTATATCAAAGCCTGTTTGATATCATTCATCAACAACTCATTCAACCAGAAATACTCATTTATCTTCACTCACCTGTTTCCCGTTTACAGCAGAACATCCGCAAACGTAACCGCAGTTACGAGCAACAGATAGCTGATGATTATTTATTCAGCATACAAGAAACCTACACGCAGTATATTAAACAGCATAATGTAAAAACGTTATTTGTAGACGCAAGCAATGCCGATTTTCTCGGCAACAAAGCACACCTGCAAGTGATCATTGATGCATTGGATAAAGAATACGAACAGGGGCAACATTATCTTACACTGCCATGAACCAACCTGCCAAACAACCCTTTTTACTTAACAAAGAATTTGCATGGTATGTTACCGCACGTTTGATTTTCCTGGCAGGTTTACGTATGACGCCGGTTTTATTGGGTTGGAAATTATACGAAGTAACAGGCAGTAAACTTTCATTAGGTGTGCTTGGTTTATCGGAAGTGATCCCGGCTATTTTATTGGCATTGCCGGCAGGTGTAAAGATCGACCGTAGTAATAAACAACGACTCATCAGCATTTGCATGCTCTTGTATTTTGCAATTATGATCGGCATGCTTTTCATTACATCCGATTATTTTATCAAATCAAATTCCACATCAGTTGTTCAATGGAGCATTTATGGATTGGTAGCAGCAACCGGTGCGATGAGAGCTTTCAGCAGTCCGGCATTCAACGCATTTCTTTCACAGATGGTTTTACCAACACAGCTAGTAAGAGCAACATCTATTAACAGTATGGCGTGGTTACTTGCGGCAGTTATTGGTCCGGGTGTCGCAGGTTTGTTGATGGGTTATACCAATGTAACAGTGGCTTTCACGGTTGTATCATCACTTGTGCTCATTGCAGTTTTCTGCATGCAGAATGTAAAACAAAAACCTGTGTTGTTTAAACCGGGTAACGCACGCACATGGGAAAGTGTAAAAGAAGGGATCAATTTTATTCTTACACAAAAGGCATTGCTTGGTTCTATGACCTTAGACATGTTTGCCGTTTTGTTTGGGGGTGTTACAGCCTTGCTGCCAGTGTTTGCAAAAGATATTTTACATGTTGGTCCCGAGGGTTTGGGCTGGTTAACAGCAGCAACGTATCTCGGCAATTTTATCGCCATTGCTGCCTTAACATGGAAGCCGATGAAAAACAAGCAGGGGCAAAAACTATTTTATGTAATTGGTGGGTTTGGTATTTGTATTTTGATATTCGCCTTGTCACAAAATTTCTGGTTGAGTTTTGCAGCACTTTTCGTGAGCGGCTTGTTTGATGGTGTAAGTGTGATCATACGAGGTACTGTGCTGCAGTTATTTGTTCCCGATGAAATGCGAGGACGTGTAAGCAGTGTAAGTTCGATCTTCATCAACAGCAGCAATGAGCTTGGTCAATTTGAAAGTGGCACTGCTGCTTCCATCATGGGCACTGTTCCTTCCGTGATCTTTGGAGGTTGCATGACACTTATTGTTGTAACCATCACCTGGTTTAAAGCGCCAACCCTTCGCAAACTCGAGTACTGAGTTTGCCATTCATCCATATTAATGCAGAATATTCGTCTTGCTTGTAAACAAAACAGGAGATTGTTTATTTTACAGTAATAAACAATTCTGTATGAACCGCAAATCATTTCTCTGGGCATCATCACTCACTGTTGGCGCTCTTGCTTTTCAACAATCGTTATTGGCACAACTGTTTCAGCAGGAAGCATGGAACATCAAAATGCTCACGGATGATATTGGAGTGTTTACCGAGCGTGGCGGAACAATTTTATTCTACCTGAGCAAAGAAGGCATTGTGGTGGTGGATACCCAATTCCCTGACCAGAGTAAACATCTGATCGATGAATTGAAGAAACGTTCTGAGAAGCCATTCAAATTACTCATCAACACACATCACCATGGCGATCACAGCAGTGGTAACATTTCATTCAAAGGAATCGTAGAACATGTGCTGGCTCATGAAAATTCAAAGACCAACCAGGAGCGAGTAGCCAAACAAGCAAAGACAGAAGATAAACAATTGTATCCTGATCAGACATTTGGAAAAACATGGAGTCAGAAGATTGGCAATGAAAAGATCACACTGCATTATTTTGGTGCAGCTCATACAGATGGTGATGCACTCATTCATTTTGAACATGCAGATATTGTGCATATGGGTGATCTGATCAACAACCGTCGTTATCCGTTTATTGATCGTACGGCAGGTGCTTCGGTTAGAAACTGGATAAAGGTGCTGGAACAAACCACAAAGAAATTCAATAAGAAAACAACATTTGTTTACGGCCACGCATCACAGGGTTTTGAAGTGTATGGCAAGGTTGATGATATAAAAGCCATGCAAAATTATTTTGAAAAGCTTGTTGCATTTGCTGAATCAGAAATAAAAGCCGGAACAAGTAAAGAAGATTTTCTGAAGAACAAATCGATACCCGGAGTTACAGAATGGATCGGCGATGGTATTCAACGATCATTAACTGCGGTGTATGAAGAGCTGACAACACAGTAAACAGTAAGGGGAGGTGATTGATCAGTGATGAGTTATTGCACTGATCACTGATCACTCATCTTTCATTTCTCTCTTCCCCCAGCGAAACGTCTTCACATCAATCCCTGCTAAATCAAGCACACGATCAACAACAGTTGCTGCAACTTCTTCAATTGTTTTCGGCACGCTGTAAAAACTTGGAGTAGCCGGACAAATAATTCCACCGGCCAGCGTAACCGTTTCCATATTGCGGATATGAATAAGATTGTAAGGGGTGTCTCTTACAACGCAGATCAGTTTTCTTCTTTCTTTCAACACCACATCAGCAGCACGTGTAATCAAATCATTTGATACACCTGTTGCAATGCGGCCGAGCGTACCCATGCTACAGGGAATAATGATCATTGTGTTGAACTGCCCTGAGCCCGATGCAAATGGAGCAGTAAAATCGGTTGTTGAATAAATTTTGAAAGGCAGATTTTCATACTCCTTATCCTGCAATTCAGTGCGCCACACTTCTTTTGCATTCTCTGTCATAACAACTGCCACTTCCTGCCACTGATCTTTGGCTGCCAAAAGCTTCTGCAATAAGAGTTTCGCATAGATCGATCCACTGGCGCCGGTAACAGAAATAACAATTTTATGCACGTGAAAGCGTTTAAATTTGTAACAGTAACAAAAATACTATGCAAAAGTTTTGTTTTTACTCCGCCCTCTTCTTTCTGTTCATCAGCATCAGTTCTTTTCAGCAAAAGAATGCAAAAGAAAAAATGAATTGGATATCACTGGAAGAAGCTGAACTTAAAATGAAAACCGAACCCCGCCCTATCCTCATTGATCTTTATACCGATTGGTGTGGCTGGTGCAAGGTGATGGACCGCAAAACGTACACGAGCCAGGACCTCATTAAATACCTCAACACAAATTTTTATACGGTAAAATTAAATGCTGAAACCAGGTCGGAAGTAAAATGGAAAGGTAATACCTATAAGTTTAACCCGTCTTATAAAACCAATGAGGTTGCTTTAATGCTGACGAATGGCGAGTTAGCTTATCCCACAACTGTGATCATTCCCTCGTTAAACGATGATCCTCAGCCTATTTCCGGTATGTTAGAGGTAAAAGAAATGGAACTGGTGGCCAGGTATTTTGCTGAGCGAAAGTATGGCCAGGTGAGCTTTGATGACTATGCTAAAAATTTTAAACCGAGCTGGAAATAATTTAACGTTTCAACAATAATTCAAAAAAATATTCTATTTTGCCATTGATGATAAGGTTTAATGGTTAATGGTAACTGATTAGCGCCTCTTCCTTTACCGGAAGAGGTTTTTTTATGCCTTCAAAAAATAAACTCCAACGGTTTTTGCTGCTCCTTACTGAATTATGACACAACCATGCAACTCTTAAAAAAAATATTCAGTCTATTTGTGTGATGATAAGGTTTAATGGTTAATGGTAACTGATTAGCCATATCCCCTCCTTTCCAGGTGGGGATATTTTTTTTGTTGAAATTTTAGAAATAAAAAAGGCTCATTGCTGAGCCAAACTGGAAAAAATATTTTAGCTGCTTATTTACTCGCTACAACAGAGCTTGAAAAAATAATATACATCGGCCCTTGCGGAATATAAGCCGCCGGCATGTGTTGATTTTTTTCGGCCGGTGCGCTCACAATAGTTTTGTTTCCGAAAGAAGCCACTTTGTAAAAATTATAACGCTCCATCGTTTTACGATTTGCCAACCTGTCGTCCAACGTGTTAACAGCATCTGGCCATGTACCTTCTTTTGTATATCGTATAATACCATCAAGAAGCGATTTATCATTTAACTGGCGGCTAACTTCTGTTTTCTCTGCCTGCGATAAATTATAAGTTGAATACATTTCGCCCATATCAGTAATCGTTACCGCTTGTGCTTTTTTCCCATCAATATAAAACCCTTTTGTACAGGCTGTAAACGATACAGCCACTAAAAGCAACAGGATACTTTGTTTCATAATTTTCATACGTAAGTGTTAAGTTGAATGAAAGTAAAGATTAATTTCTTTAAACAAAAGAATTACAACTAGCACCAAAAAAATTAACAGCTTACTTATTTTTTCTGCTCCATCAGTTTCTCCAACACAAAATAAGTGATTGGACAAAACGTGCTGTTCTTTAGGGTTAGCTGTGGTCGTTTTAAGATCACATCTTCATCGGTATAAGGAAAACGTTCACAATCAGACGGACGAACCTCATAAATACCACAATAATTATCAGCACCTAGAAAAGGACAAGGTTTTGATTTCACCACATAGTCACCTTCGTTATCGAGATAGAGATAGGTTTCAATAAAATCGCTCTCCTTCATGCGGAGATGTTTACTGATACGTTTGATATCCGGTGTCTTAAATCGGGGTGAATAATTTTTACAACAGTTGGCACATTGCAGACAATCAATTTTTTCAAAAGCCTCTTCATGCAGATCGGGTAATTGTTTCAACACTTTATTCTTATCGGCACGCTTCAAAAAACGTCCATATTCCTTTTGGTGTTCCTCAGCTTTCTTTTCCCAATTTTGAAGTAGATCGTCCGCCATGCTGCAAATGTAATCGTTAGGTGAAAACGGCAAGCTATTTGAACAGCCGAAGAAAGAAACCACCTCCACTAGTGCACCAATAAAAAAACAGGTAGAAAATTTGCGAAACCGAATGGTTGCATGTATATTTGCAACCGAACGGTTTCATAAAGCCGTGTTACAAATAATGAGAAGAGACGTATTTCAAGCCATTGCAGACCCCACCAGACGTGCCATAATCGTTCTCATCGCAACGCAATCGATGACACCCAACGCACTTGCGGAACGTTTTGATACCAGCCGTCAGGCAATATCGAAACACCTACGCATTCTCACTGAATGCCAACTGGTGAAACAGGAACAAACCGGGAGGGAGATCTATTATCAACTGAACGCAAAAAAAATGAAAGAAGTAGCCGACTTTATTGAGCCATTCAGGCAAATGTGGGAAACGAAGTTCAACCAATTAGACAACGTATTATCAAACTTAAAAAACAACAAAAAATGAGTACGAATAAAACAAAGGTTGCAAAAGATTTTCAGGAAAAATCAATTGTTGTGTCAAGAGAATTTAACGCACCGCTTACAGATGTATGGCGTGCATTTACTGAGAGCGAATTGCTTGATCAGTGGTGGGGACCTTCGCCCTGGCGTGCTGAAACAAAATCGCAAGACTTCAGGCCCGGCGGCTTTTGGCTATATGCAATGGTTGGCCCTGAAGATCAGCGGCATTGGGCACGTATGAATTATATTACCATCAACCATCATAAAAACTTTGACATAGAAGATGCTTTTTGTGATGAAAATGGTGTGGTGAATAATGAACTTCCTGTTTCAACAGGTAACAACTCGTTTACCGAAATACCCGGAGGCACAAGAGTAGAATTTAGAATGCTTTATCCTACAGAAGCAGCCCTGCAAACAATTGTTGATATGGGTTTTGAACAAGGTATTTCCATCTGCTTTGATCAGTTAGAAGAATTGTTTAAGAACAACAAGATCTGAACAACTAATATTGTCTCATCTTACTTAAAATGGAAGCAGAAAGAATTTTGCTTCCTTTTTGTTTAACGTATACAGGCTTCAAACGATCTATTAAGAAACGTGAGCTGAATTCTTTCCGCTGCGCAACCGATTTCACAGACTTTCCCCACCTGCTAACAGCTGTTTATTTGAATCGATTCTGCCCGTAACTTTGCCCGTCTTTAATTTTTTGGAAAACATGAGATTAAAGACAGCTGCCCGGCAGTTACTTTTCCATTTACAGATCAGAATAAACGTACGACATCACATGAACCTTTTTGAAGCGCAACAAAACGAATTTTCCCGTCGCCACATTGGAACCACAGGTGCAGAAGCAAGTCTTCTGAAAACGGTTGGTGTAAGCAGCATGGAAGAACTCATCAGTAAAACAGTACCCGCCTCCATCCGTAACCACGATAAACTGGCTATTCCGGATGCTATGAGCGAAGCTGATCTGCTGAAACACCTCAAAGACATTTCACTCAACAACAAATTGTTTAAAAATTACATTGGTCAAGGTTATTACGATACCATCACTCCTTCGGTGATCTTGCGTAACGTTTTTGAAAACCCGGGCTGGTACACACAATACACTCCTTACCAGGCTGAAATTTCACAAGGTCGTTTGGAAAGCTTATTAAATTTTCAGACAATGGTAAGCGACCTGACAGGTCTTCCTATTGCAAATGCATCTTTACTAGATGAAGCAACTGCTGCAGCTGAAGCAATGAACATGTTGTTTCATCATGTAAACCGCACCGATGTTATTAATGCACCGAAATTTTTTGTTGACAACGAAGTGTTCCCTCAAACAAAAGATTTGCTTGTTACCCGTGGTACTCCATTGGGTATTGAATTGGTGTTTGGCGATTATAAAGAAGCATCGATCGACAAAACATATTTTGGAGCTTTAGTTCAATACCCAAACAATATTGGTTCGGTTGAAGATTACCGCCAGTTTATTCAACAGGTACAAGCTGTTGGTGGTTTTGTGGCCATGGCAACTGATCTGTTAGCTCTCACTTTATTAACCCCTCCTGGTGAGTTGGGTGCAGATGTTGCCTTTGGTTCAGCTCAGCGTTTTGGTGTGCCTCTTGGTTATGGCGGACCGCATGCGGCGTTCTTCACCACCAAAGATGAATTTAAACGTTCTATCCCGGGGCGTATCATTGGAGTAAGTATTGATGCACAAAACAACCGTGCATTGCGGATGGCGTTGCAAACAAGAGAGCAACACATTAAACGTGAAAAAGCAACATCGAATATTTGTACAGCACAGGCTTTGTTAGCGAACATGGCAGCAATGTATGCTGTGTATCATGGTCCGCAGGGATTGATCAACATTGCAACACGTGTGGCATTACTTGCACAAACAGTTGCTGATGGATTAACAGAAAGAGGTTTTGAATTAGTGAGCAATTTCTTTTTCGATACAATTGCTGTGAAAGTAAAAGACCTTTCTGTAATAAAAGCAAAAGCTGAAAAGCAGGAGATCAACCTTCGTTATGTTGATGCCTCAACAATTGGTATTTCAATTGATGAAACAACAACATTGGAAGATTTGTATGATCTGATCAATTGTTTTGTAAATGATGTTGATCCTGTTCATTTTTCTGTTGAAGAGGAAGTTGTTCTCAAACATATTCCATCTACATTAACAAGAACAAGTGCGTTTTTAACTCATCCAAACTTCAATACGCATAACAGTGAAAGCCAGATGATGCGTTATATGAAACAACTGGAGAACAAAGATCTTTCGTTGAATACTTCGATGATCTCTTTGGGAAGTTGCACCATGAAGCTGAACGCAGCAACGCAAATGATGCCGTTGAGCTGGGCACACTGGAGCAAGATTCATCCGTTTGCAGCAGCAGATCAAACAAAAGGCTATCAACAGATCCTCGATGAGTTATCACAATATTTAAATGTGATCACAGGTTTTGATGCATGTAGTTTGCAACCAAACAGTGGTGCACAAGGTGAATATGCAGGTTTGTTAGCAATCCGTGATTATCATTTAGCCAACGGACATGCAAACCGCAACATCATCCTCATCCCTATTTCTGCACATGGTACAAATCCTGCTAGTGCGGTGATGGCAGGAATGAAAGTGGTAGTGGTGAAAGCATTAGAGAACGGTTATATTGATGTTGCCGACTTTAAAGCAAAAGCTGAACAACACAGTGCAAACCTTGCAGGTGTGATGATCACTTACCCAAGTACCTACGGCATTTTTGAAGAAACTGTAAAAGAAATTTGCGAGATCGTTCATCAACACGGTGGACAGGTTTACATGGATGGAGCTAATATGAATGCACAGGTTGGTTTAACATCACCGGGGTTAATTGGTGCTGATGTTTGTCATCTCAATCTGCATAAAACATTTGCTATTCCGCACGGCGGCGGCGGCCCCGGCATGGGACCAATTTGTGTGAAAGCACATCTTGGGCCTTATCTGCCTGGCCATGTAAATCAAAATACAACTGGTGCAGTTAGTGCAGCGCCTTATGGCTCTGCTTCGATCCTGCTCATCAGTTATGCCTATATCCGCTTGCTTGGAGCAGAAGGCGTGAAACGTGCAACTGAATATGCCATCCTCAATGCCAACTATATGAAGGCAAGACTGGATAAAGATTTTGATATTCTTTATACCGATGAGAACGGCACCTGTGCACATGAATTTATTGTTGATCTGCGTCCGTTTAAAAACACAGCAGGCATTGAAGCAGAAGATGTAGCAAAACGTTTGATGGATTATGGTTTCCATGCACCAACAATGAGTTTCCCTGTACCAGGTACGATCATGATCGAACCAACAGAAAGTGAAGACAAAGCAGAGTTGGATCGTTTCTGCGATGCAATGCTGAGCATTCGCCAGGAGATCCGTGATATTGAAGAAGGTAGAGCCGACAAAGCAGATAACCCTTTAAAGAATGCTCCACATACTCAACATGTGGTCACAGCTGATGAATGGAATCATGCTTACACAAGACAACAGGCCGCCTTTCCTCTTTATTATGTAACGCTGAATAAATTCTGGCCAAGCGTAAGCCGCATTAATAATACATATGGTGATCGCAATCTCATCTGTACTTGCGAGCCGGTGAGCAGTTATGCAGAAGAAGAAGCGTAATTCAATTGGTAATAGACAAAATAAAACGTCCCGCTATGTGAGCGGGACGTTTTTATTTTATTTCAATACATCTGCCAACGGTACTAATTCCAGTTTTGGATTATACTTCATCATTTCATGTAATAAAGCCGTATGTCCCGAACCGAATAAGATTAAGATGCGTTCTTCTTTACCATCTAAACGTTTCAGAACATTTTCATAAATAATCATGTTCCTTCTCCACCACTCACTTGTTACATACGAACCAACATGATTACCTTTTTCACCCGCAATAAGAAATTCATAATAAATCCCTACCGCCGTCTTAACAGACTCAGGCGAGTTATGGTGTAATAAAATCTCTTTAACTGTTTTTGTTTTCAGTGATTCATTAAAATCTTTTTCAATAGCGCCAATCGTCTGCTTGATCATTTCCAGGAACTCGAATTGCTTTGCCGCAGTCGCAGACTTCATCAAACTATCGAACGCAAAATCCGCTTCAGTATAATCCACAGCATACAAGCCTGTATGATTTAGCTCTTTGGCTACACGATAAGCAATTTGATGAGTTTCCGATGCAGCTAGTTTTAGTTCACCTGACTTGTATTTATTAAAACTGCTGTCGAGTTTTGGTTGACGTTCAACAGGCATCTCAATAAAAATTTTATCCGGTCGGAATTGTTTGATTTTTTCAACTACTTCCAGAACCTCTGCCTGTCGTTTGGCCGACAGGATATTAGCGTTTTCAAATTTCGCCACATCCAGTCCCGGGTTATCAAAATGAAAACTTCCCAGCAACAATACTTTGGTTTTCTTTTGTTGTGCATTGCCTGCAATTGCCACGAATGAACATAATAGGCAAAGAATAAATAGCTGTTTCATATAAACGTTTTGCGTGTGACGATAAAGCTATTTTAAACGTTACAGTTGATCAGATTTTTTCTGCTGAAGTGTGTTAATTATTCAATGAAGCGTACTTTACTGGTCAAATTTTATACAAAAAAGCATGTTGATTTTCTCAACATGCTTTTATAAAAAATGATCTATTGAACTGATCACGCTGATATCTTCTTCTTCCAGAAATAATAAGAAAGTATACCCGGTACGATCCACATTAACATACCCAGCATTTGCGGATCAAACTTGCCACTTGCGGCAATACCGGAATAAACAGCAGCTGCCAAATCAAAAAACAAACCTGCATAGGCCCACTCTTTCATTGTTCGGTCAATTGGCAGAAGCAGCGCAATCACGCCAATAATTTTTGCCCAGCTGATGAACTGAATAAAATAAATGGGATAACCCAGGAACTTATGAAAGATTTCAATTGTCTGCTCATTTGGGCCAATACCGCCCACAGATGAAAAGATCATTAGAGCACCGAATAAAATTGTAAATACCCAATAGAGAATGTTGATTGTTTTTGGTTTCATATTGATTGATGATTGTTTAGCGTTAAAATAACAAATACTCTTCGTAACAGAAACAAAACTACCCCACACAACAGAAACTCTGCCTGTGCCACTGCGACAAACATCATGGCTACTTGCGACAAATGTGAGCGCACGGACAACTTTGATGCTTTTCAAGGATGATAAAAATCAGGTCATCTGCTGCAGTTCCTCATCAGCAACTGTTATGCGGCAAACTAGTTTTGTTCAATGAAACAATTCATTACAACCATTTGCGTATTACTATTGATCGCAGTTTCATCTCAGGCACAAACAGGCCAAAAAGCCGTGCAGGCGGGTATTGAACTCGACGCACTTCCCTATGTTACCGGTGGATATTTTGGAGCAG
The DNA here is from genome assembly GCF_037892425.1 of Lacibacter sp. H375. NCBI lineage: Bacteria > Pseudomonadati > Bacteroidota > Chitinophagia > Chitinophagales > Chitinophagaceae > Lacibacter > Lacibacter aquaticus. The sequence continues at coordinate 2,814,628 of NZ_JBBKTT010000001.1, read as the reverse complement.
CATGGATCGGGAAAGCTCATGTACGTGTGCGACTATTAACTGCCGGCGTAAATATGCCGGAGTTCATCACACGCAATGGATTTAGCAATCATCATATCAGCTCTTATGCCGTGGTAGCAGATTATTTTCTGAAAGAAAACTGGAATGGCTGGTGGGCAGGTGCCGGATTGGTATACTGGAAAAGCAGCATCCAGACAGATGCTCATTTACAAACAGCCGGCTTTGAAAATTTCTTACTGAACGGAAGTGTTGGCTATAACATCCGCTTACATAAAAATATTTACGTCTCGCCTTGGGTCGGTTTGAGTATAAGAACCGGGGGAGATAAAAATGTTACTGTTGATATGAAACAGTACACACTTCCGCTGTTGAATCCTGAAGCTTCGGTTAAACTAGGATTTCATTTCTGATTTTTTTTCCTCTATCATTTCGATGAACGGCAAAACATATGCTGTTGAAAGGTTGTAACTTATCCTCCTAAATCAACATGCAGATGGATCAGCAAATTATTAATCTCTACGACGAGTACACGCACAAGCCACTTCCACGCAAAGATTTCATGAAGCGCCTTGCAATTTTAACCGGCAGCACTGCTGCAGCAGTTGCTATTCTTCCATTTTTGGAAGGTAATTATGCTAAAGCAGCAGTTACACCCGATGACGATCTGTTTACCGAATACATCACTTACCCAGGCGTAACCGGAGAAATGAAAGCGTATGTGGCACGCCCCAAAAAAGAAGCGAAGTACGGAACAGTTGTGGTGATACATGAAAACCGTGGATTGAATGCGCATATTGAAGATGTTGCACGTCGTGCTGCAACAGCAGGTTTCTTAGCCATTGCACCAAATGCATTAGCTCCGCTGGGTGGCACTCCTGCTAATGAAGATGAAGCAAGAACACTCTTCACTAAACTCAATCAACAGGAAACACAAACCAACTTCATCAATATTTTCAATTATCTCAAAACAAGAAAAGACAGTAGTGGAAAATTCGGATGTGTTGGTTTTTGTTGGGGAGGTGGTATGGCAAATACTTTAGCGGTGAATGTTCCCGAGTTAAAAGCTGCAGTTGCATTTTATGGCAGACAAGCTGCTGTTGCCGATGTACCAAAAATTAAAGCAGCGGTGCAATTGCATTATGCTTCTTTAGATGAGCGTGTAAATGCAGGAGCACCCGCTTACGAACAGGCATTAAAAGATAACAAGATAACCTATGAATTGTACATGTATCCTGATGTGAATCATGCATTCCATAATGATACAGCTCCTACACGTTACAATGAAGCCGCTGCTAAACTTGCATGGCAACGCACCATCGATTTTTTCAAAAAATATTTAGCATAACAGAATTTCTTATGCCCCATATTTGCAAAAGGAAGCCATTGGCTTCCTTTTTGATAATTAGCAGACGTGCAACAACTATTTTATAAAATTCCTGTTTTGAACACCTGTCAACATCTTATGAATCGACTGATCATTTGCTTCCTAAGCCTGTTTATTTTTATTTCGATTACCAATGCGCAAACTCCGCCTAAAAGAGAATTAAGATCTGCATGGTTATCTACTTTTTTAAATCTTGATTGGCCCAGCACATCTGTACGAACGGTGCAGGAAGTAAAAGATTCTGTGATCAGCTTGCTCAATATGCATCAGCAAACCGGCATCAATGCCATTTATTTCCAGGTAAGAAATGAATGCGATGCGGTTTACCAAAGTGCATTAGAACCTTGGAGTGCTTCTGTAACAGGCAAGCAAGGCATTGCACCTGCTGCCGGTTTTGATCCGTTACAATTCATGATCGATGAATGTCGCAAGCGTGGCATTGAGATACATGCATGGTTCAATCCTTACCGTGCAGTCAATAATTATAACCTTATCGGCAGCTATGCCTCAAGTCATGTTGCCAACAAACATCCTGAATGGCTGATTGCACAAGGCTCTTTACGCATTCTAAACCCCGGTATCCCTGCCGTGCGTGACTATGTTCTTTCAATTGTAATGGATGTGTTACGACGTTATGACGTTGATGGTATTCATTACGATGATTATTTCTATCCCTACCCCGGAGCAGGCGGAACAACTGCACGGTTTAATGATGATGCAAGCTTTGCTGCTTACGCAAGAGGTTTCAGTAATCAAAGTGATTGGCGAAGGGATAACATCAATCTCTTAATTCAACGCAGCTACGATAGTATTAAAACAGTAAAGCCCTGGGTAAAATTTGGCGTATCTCCTTTTGGCATCTGGCGCAATAAAAGCAATGATGCAACAGGATCGGTAACAAGCGGCTTGCAGAGTTACAGTGACATTTATGCTGATACAAAAAAATGGTTACAGGAAGGTTGGGTTGACTATGTTACTCCACAAATTTACTGGAGCATTGGCTTTCCTACTGCAGATTATGCTGTACTTGTACCATGGTGGAACAGTATTGCAAATGGCCGGCACATTTACAGCGGGCAGGCAATTTATAAAATAAAAGCAGAATTAGACAATGATGCAAGATGGAACAATCCTTCGCAGATCAATAACCAGATAAGGCTTAACAGGAAATACAATAATGTTTTGGGCAGCACCTTTTTCCGCACCCGTTATTTTGTTATTAACCCTTTACAATTCAGAGATTCATTGCAAGAGCATCTTTACATTACACCCGCATTGTTACCTACCATGCCCTGGCGTGATAACACTGTTCCACAACCGGTAAGTAATGTAACGGCACAAGTCATCAACAATCATGTGCAACTCAGCTGGACCAAACCTGTAGCCACAACAAATGAACTGGACAAAGTAAGACAGTTTGTGGTTTACCGTTTTAACAACGCAACTGTTAATTTAGAAGATGCAGAAGCAATACAGTATGTTACAGCCAACAATGAAGCAACGAGCTTTATTGACAGCAACCTTGCTCCCTCGGTTTACTACTATGTAGTAACAAGTCTTGATCGTTTCCATAACGAAAGTGCAGCAAGTAATGTAAGAGAAGTTTCGCTTCTGCCGATAACTAATGCAGTTACACCGCCACCTCCTGTTGAAAAGCCTAAACCTGTAGTTGAAAAACCTCAGCCCCAAGTAACAAGCCCGGCTGCTGATATTGAAATGATCGCTAATCCTAACCCTTCCACAGCGTATACGATCATCAACTATTCTTTGCCTAAACGAACTGCGGTTTTACTCTTTGTGGTTGATAGCGATGGAAGAGAAATTATGAAACTGGTGGATGGCATTCAATCAACCGGCAAACAATTAGTTCGGTTTAATACCAGTAACTTACTTGCAGGTACATATCTGGTAAAATTGCAGATCGAAAACATTGAGAAAACATTAAAGGTGGTGGTAACAAAATAATAGTTAGTGGATTGTGGCAAGTTGGTAGTGGTGGTCCGTCGACAGTCGTCCGGGGGTCCATTAACTATACGGTTCACCAATTGCTTATTGATTACTGCCTATTCTTCATTCACCTACCTTTGCATAAACATTTATTATGGCGGAAGATCTCCACATCATCCAGGGAACAAAAGAAGAGCAATACGCTGAACTCATTCCACAGATCAAAGGTTTGCTTGAAGGCGAGCCTGATCTTACAGCTAATCTTGCTAATGTGTGTGCTGCTTTGAAAGAACAATTTGGTTGGCTATGGGTGGGATTCTATTTGGTGAAGCCCAGCTCAGCCAAAGCATTTTCAGAGAAGAGTGAAGAGTTGGTTCTCGGGCCATTCCAGGGACCTGTTGCCTGCACCCGAATCCGCAAAGGAAAAGGTGTCTGCGGCAGTTCATGGCTTGAAGCAAAAACACTGATCGTTCCCGACGTAGAAAAATTCCCCGGTCATATTGCCTGCAGTAGTTTAAGCAAATCAGAAATTGTAGTGCCGGTTATCCGCAACAACAAAGTGTTGGCGGTACTTGATGTTGACAGTGCCGATTTGGATACATTCGACGAAACAGATCAGCAATACCTCGAAGAAATTATTGCGTTGATCGAATTCTAAATCCGCATAATGCAAAAAGACAAGGTGCTGCTTTACGGAGCTAATGGATACACAGGTGAACTGATTGCCCGTTATGCAAAGGATTATAACCTCACTCCTGTTCTTGCAGGAAGGAATGAAAAAATCATCAGCTCATTAGCCCAACGTTTACAACTTACTTACCGCATTTTTTCGTTAGACGATGCGAATGAATTGCAGCACCAATTATCAGATGTACAGCTAGTGATTCATGCAGCAGGTCCGTTTGCCAATACCGCCAAACAAATGGTGGAAGCCTGCATTGCAACACATACACATTATATCGACATCAATGGCGATATTTCTGTTTTTGAACTTATCAAAAAATATGATGCTGCTGCAAAACAGGCAAATGTGATGTTGATGCCGGGTGCAGGCTTTGATGTAATTCCTACTGATTGTACCGCATTGCATTTGAAAGAACAATTACCTGATGCTACACATTTGCAATTAGCATTTATTCCAAAAGGCGGACAGGTAAGTCATGGCACGGCCACAACCATGGCAAGTCGTTTGGGCGAAGGTGGCACTGCAAGAGAAAACGGAAAGCTGGTAAGAAAACCCTTAGGTCATAAAGGCATGTGGCTAGATGTAAATGGTAAACATTTATTTGTGATGACCTTACCATGGGGCGATATTTCCACAGCTCATCATACAACAGGTATTGCTAATGTGGAAGTGTACACAGGAATGAAGCCGACAGTTTACCGTTTATTGAAATTTCAATTTCTGTTCAACTGGCTATTACGCAAACAATTTATTCGTAATCGTATTCAGCAAAAAATAAATCAGCGCCCTGCGGGACCAACAGATGAGCAACGTGCAAATGCATCAACAACCATTTGGGGTAAAGTGTGGAATGCAAAAGGTGAAGAAAAAATAAGTGTATTGCAATGTGCCGATGGCTATAGTGTAACAGCATGGGGCTGCTTACTCATCACACAAAAAATATTGAACGGAGATTTTAAAGCCGGATATCAAACACCTGCTTCCTGTTACGGCAAAAATCTTATACTGGAGATTCCGAAGAGTACACGTATCAGCTAAGGCTTCACGAAATAAGCATCAGCATTGTAAGTAATCACAAATGAACGTGCAGACGCAGGTGCAAAGAACCGGAACATACGTGTACTAAATTCGTTTTTCACTCTGCGTTGGCCTTTTCTCTTTTTATCAAAATCATAGTAATCAACCAAAGAAACAAGTGTTTGATCATTTGTTTGATAAATAACAGTGAGGTTACCAACTCCCCAACCGAAATAATTATCATCGTGCAGGTTCACATACTTTGTGCAATAACCGGGCTGATTAGCTTCCGCAGGTTTACAATCGCTGTCCTTTATGTACAACGGAACTGTTTGTTGCAACCTTTTAAAATCAGAATCAGAAACAACAAATGTGTCACCACTACCCAACAGGTAATGTTGCAACAGTTCTTTTTCGAAAGGCGAGTTTAATTTAGGATGCAGCGATACCACTTTGTAAAACAATTGACGATATCCCCGCAACTTTTTTTGCTTTGTAATTTGAATAGTAGCAGAATCGCCGGCAACAAGCAGGGAAGGAACAAACAATAAGAGGAGGAGATAGCAATTCTTCATCGAGAGTTCAAAAATAACATTTTTCTCATTCTGCACTTCGTTTCGCCTGTCGGCTTAGTTTTGCGGCTCTGAAAGATTATTACGCCATACTCGATGTGCCTTTAACGGCTACGGTACCTGAAATTAAACAGGCCTACCGTAAGCTGGTGATGATCTATCATCCCGATAAGAACAACGATGATCCGTATGCATTAGCCCGCTTCAATGAAATTAAAGAAGCTTATGAAGTGCTGATGAACCCCGGTAAAAAAGAAATGTACCTGCAGGAACGCTGGCTGAAAAAAGCTTCTGGTCATGCGATCGGCGAAAAAATGGTAACGGCTCCCAACATCCTTATTAAAAGCCTGGAACTCAACAAACAGATTGCTGCAATGGATGTTTACCGTATGAGCTACGGTGGAATGGTCGATCGTATCCTTGCCCTCATCAATAATTCAACGATCGATGAGCTGCTGTTACAAAAAGAAATTGAAGTACAACAGGCTATCGTCCATAGTTTGCTTAACACAACAAAACACTTTCCTTATAAAGAAACAAAGCTGGTTGCTGATCAACTCCGCAAACTGGCAAAAGATCAACCCCGGCTTTTACAACACATCGATATTACCGTTGAACAAAAAAGAAAAAAAGAAAACTGGGGCAAGTTCAATGGATTGTTTGTTTTCCTGCTAACTCTTTTACTGTGTCTTCTTATTTATTTTATGGGACGTTGAAGTTTGTTGAATGATCTCCTCGTTAAACAGTCCTTTCTTTTCACACAAAAAATTATTGTGATGAATGGCAGAACTATTGTTTGAAAACAATGTTCTCTTTCCAAACAAAAAATTTTTATGAAGAAGACATTTTTCTCTTTAATGACAACTGCTGCCATTGCAGTAGTAATGACTGCCTGTGGTAGTGGCGAATCAGCGGACGCAACAAAAGATACTGTAGCTGCAGAAACAACTGCTGCTGCTGATACAATGGCCCCTGCTGCACCTGCAACTGTTGTTGCAATTGCTGTTGGTTCTCCTGATCATTCAACTTTGGTTGCTGCTGTTACAGCTGCAGGTTTAGTTGAAACATTAAGTGGTGCCGGTCCTTTCACAGTATTTGCACCAACAAACGCAGCGTTTGCCGCATTACCTGCCGGTGCTCTTGACAATCTATTGAAGCCTGAAAACAAAACTGATCTTACAGGTATTTTAACTTACCATGTTGTAGCAGGAGCTTTAAAAGCTGCTGATCTGAAAGATGGTCAGAAATTGAAAACAGTAAACGGTGCTGAGTTAACTGTTTCAATTAAAGATGGCAAAGTAATGATCGATGGCGCAAACGTAACTGCTGCTGATCTTACAGCCGGTAACGGCGTTGTGCATGTATTGGATGCAGTGGTAATGCCTAAAAAATAAGCAGTACCCTTTTTCATTCTATAAAAAATTGCTTCCCGAAAGGGGAGCAATTTTTGTTTTGGTGAATTATTCTTCCTGAGCCTTGGATTCTTTCTTGTGCCTTGTCTTTTGTTTTTTGGATTGTCCTTCTTGTCCCTTGTGCCTTTCCGCTTGTGCCTTCATACAGTTATCTTTGCAGCATGCATTACGTTTCTGTTGAAGGTTTAACGAAGAGTTACGGTATTACTCCCCTGTTTTCGAATATTACTTTTCATATTGAAGAAGGCGATAAAATAGCCTTGGTGGCCAGGAATGGTTCGGGCAAATCCACCTTATTGAAAATACTGGCGGGTAAAGAAACGGCCGATGACGGCAAATGCTGGATTAACAAAGACGTGGATATTGCTTTGTTTGAACAGGAACCCGATTTTGACCAAAGCAAAACGATACTTGATAATATTTTTCAGCACAATCACCCGGTGATCAATGCCATTAAAGAATACGAACTAATAAGTGAAGAAAACGATACCGATAAACTCGGTGCAGCCATTGTAAAAATGGATGAGCTGGGTGCCTGGGATTTTGATGCAAAAGTGAAACAGATTCTTGGCAAGCTGAACATTCACCATCTGCAACAATCAGTAGGAACATTATCAGGTGGTCAGCGTAAACGTGTGGCACTTGCAAGAACATTGATTGATATTGGCTTTGATCACAAGCATGTACTACTCATCATGGATGAACCTACCAACCATCTTGATGTGGAGATGGTGGAATGGCTGGAACATTATCTCAGCAAAGAAAACATTACACTCTTACTTGTAACGCATGATCGTTATTTCCTCGATACCGTTTGTAATGAAGTTTGGGAACTTGATGGAAGTACATTGGTCGAATACAAAGGCGACTACCAGAATTATTTAGAAAAGAAAACGGCACGTATTGAAAGTGATCTTGCAAGCATTGATAAAGCAAAGAATACTTATCGGAAGGAATTGGAATGGATGCGTAAGCAACCAAAGGCACGTACAACAAAAAGCAAATCACGACAGGATAATTTCTACGAAGTAGAAGCAAAAGCCAAACAACGCATCGAAGATCAGCAGGTACAATTGAGTATGAAGATGAACAGGCTTGGTGGCAAAGTGGTGGAGATGAAAAAAGTGTACAAGAGTTTTGGCGATAAACAAATCTTAAAAGGCTTTGATTATACATTCAAAAAAGGCGAACGAGTTGGTGTGGTTGGAAAGAACGGTGCAGGTAAATCAACTTTCATTGATATCATACAGGGCATTCAGCAACCAGACAGTGGAAAGATAAACGTAGGCGACACGATCGTGTTTGGCAACTATTCGCAAACGGGTTTAGAAATAAAAGAAGACCTGCGTGTGATTGAATATGTAAAAAACATTGCGGAGAATTTTCCGTTAGCAAACGGTGGCTCTTTGAGTGCTGCACAGTTCCTGCAATTGTTTTTGTTTGATCCGGATAAACAGTACACGTACATTTCAAAACTGAGCGGTGGCGAAAAAAGAAGATTGCATTTGCTCTCCATTCTTTTCCGTAACCCGAATTTCCTGATGCTGGATGAACCAACGAATGATCTTGATCTTCCAACATTGGCTGTACTTGAAAATTTCTTATCAGAGTATCCAGGCTGTTTACTCATCGTGAGCCATGATCGTTATTTTATGGATCGACTGGTTGATCATTTATTTGTGTTTGAAGGCGATGGCGTAATCACCGATTTCCCCGGCAATTATGCACAATTGCGTTTGTGGCAAAAAGAGAAAGAAAAGTTGGAAGCCGATAGTAAAGAGTCGGGAGTTAAAGAAAGTAAGAGCGAACTGTCATCAGTAGCTTCGGCACATCCTTCTGTTGAGATGCCAACAACGACTGTAGAAAAAAAACGTTTCAGCTTTAAAGAAAAACGTGAGTTTGAATTATTGCAGAAAGAAATTGAACAGCTTACAGCTGAGAAAGAAACCATCACAGCCAAACTCAACAGTGGCAATCTTCCGTTTGATGAATTACAACAACTCAGCAATCGTATTGGTGAGGTAACAAATTTGCTGGATGAAAAAGAATTCCGCTGGCTGGAGTTGAGTGAGTATGTAGATTAGGATGTTTGATTTATGATCCAGGATTTATGATGTGTTCTACTTGTGACAAACTAAAACACGTCAACTAATCAGTATATTCAAAATCATCAGACTTCGGCATTTGTTCAACGATACTTACAGCAATGGCTGGTGCAGTGAGTTTACGTATACTTGTATCAAGCCATGCAAGATCAGCATATAGAGTTGCGGCCAATGTTCCATCGGCTTTTTTCATTTCATGTTTTGCACTCCATCTCGAGCCATCACGCTTGCATTTTGTGAGCAACAGGTTTACGGTTACAATATCACCAGCATTGATCTCTCTTCTGAAAATACATTCCTCACGAAAAAGTATAGGACCGATATTTAATTCATTCATCACCTCCAATGTGCAACCATGTGTAATAAAAAAACTCATACGTGTATGTGCACCTAATTCATAATACTTCGAATGCATTACATGTTGATTGGCATCCACATCAGCCCAACGGAGTTCGAATGTTTTACTGTATTCGTTCATGGGTTGAAGTTAAGGAAAACAAGAACCAAGGAACAAGGTTCAAGGTACAAGGCACAAGAAGGAAAATCCAAGGTACAAGAACCAAAGCAATTGTCAATTGTGAACAGACAACTTAGAACTTCAGAACTTGGAACATGTATTTTCAAAAAACAAAAACCCCGGCTCATCGCAAGGGCTTCGTATCATCAGGATAAATAAATCACTTTTTGTTGTACATCAGTTCGTAGTATTCATGTGCCATACGGTTACTGTCGAACTGGAAACGTACGTCACGCATACCATTCTGAGTGATCTGGCGCCACACAGGGAAATTGTCGTAGTACAAAGGCAAGATCTGGCGTTCAAGAATTTCATACATCTGATCAAGATCGTATTGATCCTGCTCATGTACATGCATTGCAGTATAATCAACAGGCGGTACGATAAAACTGTTGTTACCATGGTTAGCAAATTCGCAAATCCATCCATCAAATGTGCTGAAGTTAACAGCGCCATTCATGGCAGCAGTCATACCACTTGTTCCACTCGCTTCACGTGGCACACGTGGGTTGTTTAACCAAACATCTGCCGCTTGTTTCAAACGCTTGCTCAATGCAAGTTCATAACCCGTACACACAGCAACGTTTTTATAATTCTTACTCAGGTGAACAAGATTATTAAAATCGCTGATAGCAGGATAATCAACCGGGTAAGGTTTACCGGCCCAGATGATCTGTACCGGGTATTTTTTATTGCTGAGTAATGCATTGAAACGATCAAGATCACGTGTAATCAATTCTGCACGTTTGTAACCTGCAAAACGACGAGCCCATACGATCGTCAACACATTAGGGTCAAATAATTTTCCTGTTTGATCAGCAACAAGATCAAATGCACGACGCTTCAGATAAGTCTTTCGATCATCAAAGCGCTCCTCGTTTCCTTCATCCATTGAGAAATACAATTGCTTATCGGCCCAGTAACGCCAGTTTTGTGCATTGGTTACATGGGTAATCGGGGCAATACCTTCATAATGACTCCACATCTTGCGACTCACTTCACCATGCAAAGCACTTACACCATTTGAATGACGTGCAAAACGCAATGCGGCCAGCGAATGATTGAACTGATCGTCATAAATACCTGTGAGCTTACGCACTTCATTCAACGGTATACCGCAGAAATAGCTCATCTTCTCACAGAGGTAAATATCATGTTTTTCGTTACCTGCTTCTTCAGGAGTATGCGTGGTAAACACCAAACGCTTTTTCACTTCTTCAACAGATCCGAATTTATTGTAGAGATAAAATGCCGATGAAATAGCATGTGCTTCATTTAAATGATAAACATCAGGTTTAAATCCTAATTCATCAATGAGCTTTGCGCCACCAACACCCAACAAAATAAACTGGGCAACTTTAGTAGCAACGTTTGCATCATACAAACGGTGACAAATAGTTTGTGACACATAATCGTTCTCAGGAAGATCAGTGCTCAACAAAAACATCGGCGCACTCTTGAATGTTTCTGGATTCAGGTACCATGCTTTCACCCAAACTGGATGTTCATGAATATTGATCTGAAACTTGATACCCGTATCTTCTAAAAAATTATAGATCTTTTCGTTCCATTGAACCTGAAGTGTTTGGTCCTGGTTACGTGCCTGGTCGTAGTAACCATACTTCCATAGAATACCGATGCCAACAAGATTCTGCTTCAGTTCGTATGCGCTGCGCATGTGCGAACCTGCGAGAAATCCCAAACCACCACTATAAATTTTTAAAGGCTGATGTACCGCAAATTCCATTGAGAAGTAAGCCACTTTTTTTGTGTAAGCATTTTCTGTGGCGTAAGGAACCTTGAAATGATTAAACGTCATAATACAGTTGTTCGTTTGCTTTTGGGTGCGCAATATAACGGGAAAAATCCAAAACGGCCCTTTTTGACGAACGGGGTTATTAACATCAAACGGTTGGTATTACGGCGGTTACTTCTATTTCAATCAGCAGGCGCTCATCGATCAAAGCGGACACTTCCACCATTGTAGAAGCCGGTTTTATGGCAGCAAATACTTCGCCATGTGCTTTGCCTGCTTCTTCCCATTTGGATATATCAGTTATAAACATTCGGGTGCGAACAACATCGTTGAGCGAAGCACCAGCTTCAGCCAGGGCTTTCTCTATTTTTTGAAAAATGTATTTTGTTTGGAGGTAAACACTACCCAATCCCACCAACTTATCTCCGTCCATAGCAGTTGTGCCCGCCACTTCAACTACACTACCCACACGCACTGCTCTTGAATAACCTACTACATCTTCCCAGGGGGAACCGGAACTAATTAACTGACGATGCATATTCTGAATTTAAATGATCAATTGGCGATGGACAATAAACAAAGGACAAAATAACTCAGAACTTAAAAAACTCATTATTCATTACCCGTCTATTTTATTTTGATGATCCTTGCTTGTTGCTGAAACAAAAGAACAACTGTTGCAGCTCATTCAACTGTCGGGTTATCCCCTCCCGGAGGGGTTGGGGTGGGTTATCACGCTTTCTGTTTTTGGGATGCTCCAAATTATTTCGTTTGCGTTTAACTATTTCAATCACCCCGTTCTTTTCCTCAAACTCAAATATCCAGTTCTCAATCGTTCTTACTACGTTTTTCAAGTCGTGAACAACATCCAACGCATTAAACCGAAGAAATGAAACTCCATACATTTCTATTTCATCCTGTCGAACCGGATCCTTCAACAATATTTTTTCATGTTCATGAGTTATCCCATCCACTTCAATTACCAGCATTAGGTCTTTACAATAAAAATCAACAATATAATTCAGCATGGGCTTTTGCCTGTCAAAATCATAACCCATCATACTGCCGTTTCTTAATTCCATCCACAACTTCACTTCTGAGTATGTCATGCTTTGCCGGAGGCGTTTTGCATACTCTAATGCTTGTTGTGTGTATGGAATGATTGTGCGTTTCATTTTACCCACCCCAGTCAGTTATTGTTTATGTGCTGGTCACTGCCACCCCTCCATGGAGGGGATAAGCACTCCACCGACTCACCTCCCACCACTAACTACTCACTTCTTCTTTTTCTTTACCGCTTCTTTCTTCTTTGGATAACTGCCTTCAAAGAAACAAGTGATATCACGATAGAGCCCGCAGTTTTGTTCGGAGATACGTACTGATGATGTAGTAAAATCAAATGTAATAGTACAATCGCTGCTGCCATCACGAAACACGCCTTTGGTTTTACTCACCCATTCGCCTGTACCTTTTACTTCGCCCACACAATCGCCATTCTGTTTGCTGAAATGAATAAAGAATTCAAATGTTTTATCAGTAGCACCATCACGAATAGAAACAAGATTCTTTTTATCAGTTGTATAATCAGCTGCATATTTCTGTTTGCGTGATAAACTGTCAATAGGATTTCCCATGATGAGATCGCTCAAATCTTCTGTGCTGTTGGTCATGGCAATGATGAACTTTCCGGTTTCATCCATGAAGTAGATGGTTTCATTCGTCCACAATTCACCCGTAGGTGTTTTGCGTTCCTGGATGAAGGTGATGGTATGTTTGCTATCGATCTTACAATAACTGGTAGCTTTCCCTTTCGGCATCAATGCACCAATATTCAGTGAACCGAGGTATTGCGATTTATTGTTGAAGTAAAGTAACTGTGCTCCACGCTCTTTCCCGATGACTGATTTTATCAACACATAATTGCCTTTTTCACCGTCAACAGATTTTCCAACAAGGTATAACTTCAGATTTTTTGTTTTAGGATAAAGCTTGGAATAAACAGTATCAGGCAAGAATGTCTTGAACGTCTCCTGGTTGATGAGAACAGAATCTTTTTCTTTCGCATTCAGCAAACTGTCGTTTACCAAAATGGGATAGCTCAATTGTTTCGCCAGCATAATAAAATCAGCTGTAGTAAGGTCTTCGTCCTTTATTTCCTTTGGCTTCTTGTTTTTGCATGCCGTGAGTATAAACAGGAAAAACAAGCAGGCGAATACAGAATACTTCATATCAGTAGTTATAAATCTAAAAATAGTGGTTTTGCAACAAGGAACAAGGCACAAGACACAAGGGACAAGAAAAATCCAAAACCAAAATCCCAAATTACAAAATCCTAATTCCCAATTCCTAAACCTTGCATCAGAAATTATTTTAACCTGTCTCAAGAAAATAATTTAGTTTCGCCTAAATTTTAATTTCATAGCTAATGAACTTTTCGACAGCCGAGGAGAATTACATTAAAGCCATCTGGCGCCTGCAACAATCCGATGCCAATGTAACCACTAATGAACTGGCGGCAGAATTGCAAACAAAACCGGCTTCTGTAACCGATATGCTGAAACGCCTGAGTGAAAAGAAACTTCTTCACTACGCACCTTATTATGGTGTTACCCTTACAGCCGATGGAAAAAAACTTGCGCTCAATATCATCCGTAAACACAGGCTGTGGGAGTTCTTTCTTGTAGAAAAATTACAATTCAACTGGGATGCGGTGCATGATATTGCCGAAGAACTGGAGCATGTGAGCAGTCCTGAACTCATTGAACGCCTTGATGCATTCCTGGGCTTCCCGAAAGCTGACCCTCACGGTGATCCCATTCCCGATAGTAAAGGCCGCATGGCTAGTATCAACAATATGAACCTGCAGCAATTACCGGAATCACAACCGGCGATTGTTACAGGCGTTGGCGATCAAAGCAGCAGTTTGTTGGAGCTGCTTCGTCAAAAAAACATAGGCATAGGAACTAAACTCGAAATAAAACAACGCCATGCATTTGATGGCTCAGTAGAGATCAAATTACGCAATCAGCCCTTGATCAATCTCAGCGAACAATTAGCTAAAAATATATTCGTAAAAACAATCTGATGATGGAATCGCTTGTAAATTTTTTCTCAGAGATACACCCGGTGTGGGCGGCCCTTATTGCTACCACTTTCACATGGTTGGTAACTGCCGCAGGTGCATCTCTCGTTTTCTTTTTCAAAACGCTGGATCGTGGTGTATTAGATCCAATGCTTGGCTTTACAGGAGGAGTAATGGTAGCCGCCAGCTTCTGGAGTCTGCTTAATCCAGCCATTGAAATTTCTGAAAAACTTTATCCCGGCTATAGCTGGATGCCTGCTGCTGTGGGTTTTTTACTCGGGGCACTTTTTATTTTTTTCCTCGACAAAGTAACACCCCATCTGCATCTCAATTTTGGTTTGTCAGAAACAGAAGGCATACGCACCAAACTACATAAAACAACATTACTTATTCTCGCCATTACTCTTCACAACATACCGGAAGGATTAGCTGTAGGTGTGTTGTTTGGAGCTGCTGCACTGGGCATGGAAGACACATCCATCACCGGTGCCATTGCGCTGGCCATTGGTATTGGTTTACAAAATTTCCCTGAGGGCCTGGCAGTATCGATGCCTTTACGGCGCCAAGGTGTTACACGCCTGCGCAGTTTTTGGTACGGACAATTATCTGCTATTGTTGAACCGGTAGCAGGTGTTATTGGAGCACTTGCAGTTATTTATATGCAGCCCGTGTTGCCATTCGCCTTGGCTTTTGCTGCAGGTGCTATGATCTTTGTTGTAGTTGAAGAAGTGATTCCTGAAACACAACGTGATAAATACACCGATCGTTCAACACTTGCTTTCATTGGCGGATTTTTAGTGATGATGATCCTGGATGTAGCGCTGGGATAGTTCCTGCAACAAAATCTAAACATTTACACTTATACAGTACTCCTTTTGGAGTATTGTTGCTCACAAAGAATGCGCTTATTTTTGAGCAATGCACTCACATTTATTAACCTTAATTCCGACAGGCTGTAAGGTAATAGTTGAGGCATATTTTTTTGTATCATTGCCAAGCTCAATCAAACCAAATTTCTCATGTTGTACCGAAAACTCGTACCTACTCTCCTGCTCGCTTTTTCAATTACATTACTGCAGGCACAATCAACAACAGGTTTACCCAAAGCTGTATTGATAAATAAAACAGGCAACAGTGTAAGCACAGCCTCTATTTCAGATTTCGACAACCCTGTTATTGTACTCACCTATTCGGAAGCATGGTGCACGCCCTGCGTACAACTTATTACCGATCTTGATAATAATTACAGCACGCTTGGCACAACATCAAACGTAAAAATAGTGGCGGTGAATGTTGATAAAAGTTTAACCTCAAGCGAAGTATTCTCCAAAGCAAACCGTTGGAAAAATGTGGAAGTATTATTCGACAAATCGCAGCAACTGATGCAGGCAATGTACACCACCAAAGCACCGGTGATCTTTTTTATGGATGACAACCAGCAGGTGATCTATACACATACCGCTTACACTCTCGATATAAAGAAAGCATACAAACTGGCCGGTCAAATCAAACGAAAAGAAATACAGGCAAAAAAAGTATTTTATGATAAAGACTGGTTTCCTGCTGCAGAAGCAGATGCATTGTATTACCGTCTTATTTCTAAGAAAGACGACAATAACTGGGTGGTTAACGACTATTATAAAAATGGCCGTTTGCAGATGAGCGGAGAAGCAACACTTCCCTTTCCGTTAGTACGCAGGGGAAAATACCAATACTACTACGAGGATGGCAAACTATCAAGCGAGTCGAACTACAGCGAAAATGTTTTGAATGGCCGCACACTGGGTTATTACAATACAGGCGAATTGCAGTATGAGTATACTTATGCTTACGGGAAACTTGAAGGTAAGTGGACAAAATATCATGCAAACGGAAAAACTGCCAATGTTGGCACGTATACAGGTGGTTTTGCAACAGGCATATTCTATCATTATTATGAATCAGGTAAAAAAAGAAAAGAAACAAACTGGGCAAACGGAAAAATGCACGGCAAATGCACAGGTTGGTACGAAAACGGCAAGCTTAAATTCGAAGCACTTTTTGAAAATGGTGAAATGAGCAGCACTGTTGATCCCAAATATTTTCATGAAAATGGCAAATCGGCTATTGAAACGAAAGTGACAGATGGCAACAAGACAGTGAAGTATATTGATGCCAAGGGCATACCGTTTTTAGAAATGCAGGAAACGGGAAATCTATTTGAGCTCACTCAATTCTACAGCAATGGAGAATTGTTAATGAAGGCAACAATGAAAGACGAGAGCACGGTTAACGGTAAATATATAGCCTGGTATGAAAACGGGCAGAAGAAGTTTGAAGCAACTTTTTTCAACAATGAACCAAGTGGCAAAGCGATGAGCTGGTACGAGAACGGTACCCCTAAAGAAAAACTTGATTACACGACCAATACAAAAGAGTACTTCGATAAACAGGGAAATAAAGTTGCTTCGATCCCTGATCCTGTGTTGAAAGTAGGAAAAGGAGAACGACTCAACACAAAACTCATTACCGATAATATTTATGCTATTGAAGACGCTATTAAGAATGAGGGAAAAGAATAGTTTTTCACATTCCTCTATATTTCTATAAATTTAAGGGCAGCAATCAGCTGCCTTTTTTTATACATCAACATCGCATAATTCTTACAAATGAAATCTACTAGCATGATTGGTCTGTTGACCGTTTCTCTTTTTTCTTTTTCCGTGTCAGTGGCACAACAAAAACCTTATGTAAGTACGCCACCTCCCACATCGCCTATGCCTATGAGACCAGAGATGACAGAGATTTGGGAACCCGAGGTAAAAGTAATTACGCCGGGGAAAAAAGCCGGGGAAGCATCATCAGATGCAATTGTTTTGTTTGACGGCAAAAATCTTGATCAATGGGTTAGCCAGCGGGATAAAACAAAAGCACCAGCATGGAAGATCATTAATAATGATTACTTTGAAGTAGTACCCGGCACCGGTGGCATTGAAACCAAACTTCCTTTTGGTGATTGCCAGTTACACATTGAATGGAGTGCACCCGACGAAGTAGAAGCTGGTGGACAAAACCGGGGCAACAGTGGTGTGTTTTTCCAAAACCGTTATGAATTGCAGATACTAGACTCCTATAACAATCGGACATATCGTAACGGACAGGCAGGAAGTATTTATAAAGATCATGCGCCGTTGGTGAATGTAATGCGCAGTCCTGCAGAATGGAATACCTACGATATCATTTATACAGCGCCACGTTTCAAAGCAAATGGCGACCTGGATGCTCCTGCAAGAATCACCGTGCTGCACAATGGTGTCCTTGTTCAGAACAATGTAACGATCACCGGACTTACTAATTATATTGGCTTACACAATTACCCCTCTGCGCATGGTGAAGATGTAATTGCTTTACAGGATCATAGCTGTAAAACACAATACCGCAATATCTGGATCAGGAGATTATAAAACAGACACAGCTATACCATTCCTTCTGTTTACATATAACTACCAGAAGGAATGGCGTAACTTAAAAACCTGGAACATATTCTTAACTCTCTTTTACATATGTTCATCTCTCTTCTTTGTAGCTTCTTCTTTTGATTCCTGGTCATTTTCTTCCACCACATCTTTAACACCATTCACAATTGAAGAGATGGGCCCTTTCATATTATCCTGTGGATCTGTTTTATGCAGTGTTTCAGGATCGGGTTTTATAGGAGGAGCTTTTTCATCTGCTTTTTTCTTTTTTATTTCTTTTTCTTGTGCCATAGTGTATGTTTTATACATACAGTATTTCAAATATGAGGCCAGTTGAGAGTTGTTACTAAAATACAAGCATATCATCAATGCCATTTTTTGTTAACCACCTGTATTTTAATGCCCTGTGAGGAAGGTAAGCAACCTGCTATTTCTGTTACCCAACACAAAGCTCAATAAAGGAAGTTTCAAAATCGTCGCTGATCTTTTGATGAACAACCCCATTGAAGTAAGTTATGCGGTTATTGATACTGCTTTGTGTGGAGTTTTTGACGGCTTTTACAAAATTAAACTTAAGATCATTTTGGCTGAGCATAAGCGTTACCTGCGGAGGTTTATACATTACATTTAGCACAACTTTTGTGGCGGAAGAATTGTTTAGCACAATGTCTAAATAATCCTGCAAAATTCTGAAAACAGATAACTTATCGTTCTGGCTGATTGTTTCAACAGCAAGGTCACAATACTCAAACCGAACATGAATGTTGTTTACTTTTTTTAACTCAACAATATATTCACGGGTACCATCAACCAAACCAATATCTGCAATAACAGCGGGATGCAGTTTAATACACAACATGGTTACCGCATTAATGGCATCGTTTGTAAGCGAGTAACTTTTAGAAAGCAATTCTTTGTCGCCGTTTTTTGCAATTCCTTCACCCAGGTACATTTTTGATGCTGCCAGCATTTGGTTTACACTGTCTCTTAACTCATACACAATATTCTGGTTAGCTGTTTCCTGTTTTTCAATAACAGAACGCAACTCCTGCTTCCTGTTGCTGGCTTCAAGTGAAAGAATGCGGCTATACAGTTTTTCCTGGTAATTGTAAATGAGAATAAAGTAATAAACGGTTAATGAAAAGGAAATAAAAAAAGAAAGATAAAATGTACGTTTCGCTTCAGTGATCTGTTCAGGCGGGTATTGAAAATTATCATCTGAAAAGATCAATGATACAAACAGGAAACAGATAGTAACAGCCGAAAAAATGATTACATACTGTTTTTTACGTTCCGTTCGAAACATATAAATGTAAGCCAGGATAAGAGGAAAATAATACAGGTAGGTTGCACTTTTAACACCCATGTGCAGCCCAATGAGCATGAATGCCACATTAAATGTTAATGCAGAAACCAGCTTTGCCCATAAGGTATATTTTCTGTAATGAAGCACCAACGAAAAAATCAGAAAACAAGCAGCAATACAAAGGACGTATACATCATAAAAATCACCGTAGCCTGATTGCACACTATCTGCAATGTTGATGCCTATGGCAAGAAGTGCGAGATAAATAAACCGGTTGAACCCGGTTAAAACGTTGTGCTTAACAACATCATCAAAGGATGAAGAGCTGTTCATACAAAAGGAGATTCAGGATATTGGGTAATAAAGTCAAGTTCGAATATATAGCAAAAACTATTGAACGCTCAGTTTTGATGGCATTCGTTTGCATATTTAGGGTTTTCTACTGAGGCCCTGTATCAACTATTCCTGTATCTGGTAAGCGGTATTGGTATATTTTAATCACAATGTATCTGATTGATATGGGTAGAGCCAATCCCGAACACTAAGAAATGTAAAGAAGAAATAATAGTTTTATTCCACAGCCAATTCTGACAGCTCAGTAACCGGTATTTTTGCTTTCAACGTAAACCCTTTGCCCGGAGAGGTTTGAATATTCAGTTCACCATCAAAATAATCTACCCTGTTTTTAATATTATTGAGACCAATACCACTCCCCTTTTCATCGAGGTTAGCACCTTTGCCATCATCACCTATCAACAGGATAAGTGATTCTGCATCCGGATAAATTTTTATGTACGCATTGCCAGCTTCGCTATGCTTCAGAATATTATTCAACTGTTCCTGCACAATTCTATAGATAGTTAGTTTTAGATCCCTTCCTACATGCTCTTCATCAAAATCATTGGCTGTAAAACTTATTTGCAGCGACGAACTTTGATGCACATCTTCAACAAGATCACGTATAATCTGGCACAAGCTGATGCTTTCAAGCGAAGGTGTAACGATCTGGTGCGATAAACGCCTGATCTCTTCAATGGCATTAACAAGATGATCCTTGCAACGCACAAGCAAGTCTTCCTGCTCAGTGGTTTGCTTCAGTGCCTTATCAAGGAAAAGTTTTGAAGCTGCCAGTATCTGGTTAATATTATCGTGCAGTTCAATACCAATTTCATTCCGTACTTTTTCCTGTGCCCTGATGCCTGTGCGTACCAGCAGTTTTTCCTGTATAATACGTTGCCTGGCCAATGCTGTTTCTGCTTCATACTTGTCCATGGCTGCTGTAACGGCATTGGGTAACCGCTGCATCCTGTCTTTTAAAATATAATCAGAGGCACCCTGTTTCATGATCTGCACCGCATAATCTTCTGAAACAGTTGAAGTGATAAGAATAAACGGAATGGTAGCATCAAACCTTTGCGAGATCTGTAATGCTTCCTGCGAATTAAACGATGGAAGTGAATGATCACTAAGAATAAGATCGGGTCTGCTATAGGCAAGCAATTCTTCAAACTGTTGCCGGTTTATAGCCCTGCTTATTACACAATTAATGCCTCCTTTTTTCAACACATACGCTACCAATTCTGCATCAGAATCAAGATCCTCAATGTGTGCAATGTGCAATACCTTTTTCATAATTGTATTTACAACTTGTTGACCGACTTATTCAACAACATCCAATACAACCCCAGTTCTCCAACCGCTTTTGCAAAATCTTCAAACCCAACCGGCTTTACCACATAGCTGTTTACACCAAGCTGGTAGCTTGAAAAAATATCGCTCTCTTCGTTTGAGGAGGTCATAATAACAACAGGAATAAACTTCGTGTGCTCACTGGCCTTGAGTTGACGCAGCACTTCAATACCATCAACCTTTGGCATTTTTATATCCAGCAATATAACCTTAGGTAATTTAGTAAGATCCCTTCCGGAATAAATACCTTTCCCGAAGAAATAATCAAGCGCTTCTGCTCCGTCTTTCAAATGCAGAATACTGTTTGCGATCTTAGCCCTATTAAGTGCCCTGATGGTTAACTCTGCATCAGCCATATTATCTTCTACCAGTAATATTTCCACTTCCTGTAACATAAATCATCGTTTTAAAAATTAATAATCACGAAAGGCTGAAAGCAAAAACTGCTCCGTTGCCAACACTTCCCTCGGCACGTATGGAACCATTTTGTCGTTCAACGATCCGTTTTACCAACGCAAGACCAATTCCTGTTCCTTCAAACTCATCGTTACCGTGAAGACGCTGAAAAACACCGAACAGTTTATCGCTGTATTGCATATCAAATCCCACACCATTATCTTTTATATAGTATTCTGTTTTCCCATTCAATTGAGTTGCACCTATTTCGATGAAAGGTTCCTGTTCAAGAGAAGAATATTTCATTGCATTATCAACCAGGTTTATCCAAACCTGCTTTATCAATTGCGGATCCGTTTTGCACGCCGGCAAATCATGCACTACAAAATGATAATTCTTTTCAGTATGTTGTGTTTTCACTTCAGCTATCACCTGTTCTACCATCTCCTGCATATTTACGTCCTGTATATCTGTTTCTTTCCGGTTGATGCGTGAAAAACCGATCAGATCATCGATCAGCTGGCCCATCATCCGGGCATTTGCTATAATGGTATCAGCAATACGTTTACCATCTTCGTTAAGCGAAGCAGCATGCCCTTCTTTCAGCATCGATGCATAACCACTTACAGCACGCAATGGCGCACGTAAATCGTGTGATACAGAATAAGAAAAAGCTTCCAGTTCTTTGTTCGCCTTTTCCAGTTGTTCTGTACGTTTAGCCACGTTCGCTTCCAGGTTTTTCTGTGTGTCGTTCACTTCCTTTGACATGACGTTGAACGCATGCGACAGTACACCTAATTCGTCTGCACGTTTTAATTCAACTGTTTGTGAAAAATCGCCTTTGGCAATACGGCGTGCAGCAACCGCCAGCTTTTCAAGTGGCCTTGTAATAGTGCGGCTAAGCAACCACGTTAGTACAATGCCAATTAGCAACAACAGCACAGCACTACTGATGGCGATGCGTAAAAACTCTTTCGCCGGCTGCAACACTTTTCGTTGAGGCATAGCAACCATCACTTTCCATTTTGTATTGCGCACCAGCGATTGTGCTCCCATAAAATCTTCACCCGTTCTGGCATAAGTAATAAGAGCACTGTCTGTTTCAATTGTTGCCGGCAATCCTTTTACCACAGTACGCAAATCACTCCACAAACTACCATCGGCATTACCAACATATAAAGCCACTTCATTCCCCAGTAATTGCGTTACTCGTTCAATATTTGCTTTTGAGTTATACATTTTTCGCCAGCGTAAAAGATAACCTATGATTTTACCTTCATGCACAACAGCCCCACACAACGCATAATAAAACGCTTCGCCTTTTATGTATAACCTGCTTACAAGGCCGGTATCGCCTGCAGTGGGATAACCGGGAATGATGGAAGATAATTTCAACGAGTCGTGCACGTTGCCCGGATCTACTGCCACTACCTGTTGCCGCTGTGCATCAAGCAACTCAACATTAATCCATGTGGTATCAGGTTTTAATTTACGTAACAACAGATCCACTGCAACAGCAGAATCTCTGCCACCGGTAAGAAGAAACGATTTTACAGCAGGGCTTGCAGCCGCTGTTCTTGTTGCATTAATAACAGGTGTGGCCGATTGTGCATACATGCCTGCAAGTTGTTGCGAAAGAATAAGTAAACGTTCTTTTGCAGCGCTTGTTGCTGTTTTGCTGATACCGAGATACGATAGCCAGCCAAAGGCCAGCATCATAACAAGTAATAAAATAAAAATGAGGAAAGGCAATTTCCGTTGAATAGATTGCCGTTTCAGCAATGGAAGTGTTGCAGCATATGTAGGATCGATGGTTTTCATTAGTCGAAGCAAGTTGGTTGTAAGAAATAACAAGTTAGCTTTATGAACGCAAAAAACACATAGCGGTTATTACTTGAAATAAACAAGTGGAAACACCTATACTGTTTAACTGATTAATTGTAATTAAGCATTGTTCTGTTGCTGTAAGCAACTTCTTTTAACTTAATGCTGATGTGTTTCTTAAATCATAAACTGCTGTAAGCTACATAATATTGTATACACACACGCATTAAGAAATGGTACAGACAACGGCAGTGTAATGCCTGGGGCATTTTTTCCCCACCTGCCCCGAACGATTTATTTATCATCAAGACGCACCAGCACATAAGAAAAGAAAGAAGAACTTCTGCACGTCCACACTATTCAATAAGAATCATGCAAAAGCACATGCGCATATATTGTGCGATAAGAAAACAACTTCTTTTCTGGCACAGTTTTCCTACAGTATAAGCGGGTACGCAATTTATAACACCTAAAAATGATTGTATGGACAAGTTAGAATTAAAAGGAAAATGGAATGAGTGGAAAGGCAAACTAAAACAGCAATATGCTGAGTTAACTGATGATGATCTTACTTACGAAGATGGAAAAGAAGATGAGATGTGGGGAAAAATTCAAACAAAAACCGGCAAGGCCAAAGATGATTTAGTGAAGTGGTTAAAAGATCTTGGTTAACATTGAGCCTCAACTATTTTAATAAGCGGATTCTGTAAAAAGAATCCGTTTTTTTTGTGCATTTATCTTCGGCTTTTGCCCAGATGATTGTCTGAACCATGATTTGTAGGATTCAAAAGAAGTATAAGACAGGTAAGTACTGATTAACGAATCTTTTGTGCGCTGTTTCGTCATTGCAAAGTATGAAGCAATCTATTCCTTTGATTATTTTTTTGCTACTATAGTTTTGCAAATCCTTTCCGTAAAGCTTCCAGGCAAAGCCCAACCCTGCTTTGCACATGAAACTTCTGAAACAATGCTTCACGGTAACCATCAATGGTACGTTCGCTTAAATTCATTTCAGCCGCTACCTGTTTGTACGTGAGTTCGCTGCAGGCATAACTTAAAAACTGTTTTTCTTTTTCGGTTAACACAATGGTTGGAGGCTCATTTGACTTTAATAAAAGTCTGCGGAAATTGATATTGCTTGCATCTGCATTGTAATAACCTTTTGCTGCTACTTCCTGCAATGCTTTTTCTAGTTCATTTGGGTGCGTATCTTTTAGCAGGTAAGCACAGCAACCGGCTTTTATCATATCAATGATGGCTGTATCAGTATCGTTCATAGAAAGTGCAATCAGCTTCATAGCCGGATATTGCTCGCTCAGCCATTTGCTGGTGGCAATACCATCCATTACCGGCATGTTTACATCAATCAGCATTAAATCAGGGATTGTACCACTGGTTTTCATTTTAGTTTTTAAATCCTCTCCATTGAGCGCCTCAATAACCACATCATACACTTTAAAACTTTCCAGCATCAGCCGGAGTGATTTTAAAAATAATTGATGATCATCCACTAATCCAATCGTAAGTTTCATGCGTTATTTGTGTTTACAGGTAAACGGATGGCAACAGTAGTTCCTGCATCCTTAATAGAATTAAATTGAATGGTTCCCTGCAGCAATTGCACACGGTGTTGCATATTGGCAAGCCCCATACTTTTCGCAACAGCATTTACATCAAAACCTCTGCCGTCGTCACTAACCGTAATACGATAGTTGTTCTCTTCCGGCTCAACAGCAATACGCATATGTGTGGGTGCTGCATGTTTCACTGCATTTTGTATTGCCTCCTGCACAATACGGAACAGGATGATCTGTTCATCACTGCGCAGCGGTAATTCAACGGTTTGCAAATAATCAACCTCAATAGTTTTACCGGCGTTGATACGCTCGATCAAGGTTTGAATATTTTCTGAAAAACTGAAACGCTCCAGCCACTCCTTATCCAGCGATTTTGCCAATGAACGGATTTCATTGATTGCCTGACCAAGTGTGGCATTTGCCGTTAACAAGGTATCAGGAGGGTTTTGCAATTCCCGTTCGGTTAAACCAATGAGCATACGGGAAGTGCTTAACAACTGCCCTACATTATCGTGCAGTTCTTTCCCTATTTGCTGAAAAACCTGCTCTTGTATTTCGAAACGGGTTTTCATTAATGATTCTTCAAATGATTTATGCAATGCTGCCGTATCTCCCTGATGTTTTCTTTTTTTCCTTTGGTATAGAAACAAAAAGTTTATAACATACCCTATCATTAATAGAAAAAGGATAATTCCTGCTGTAAATATGATAATTATTTCCTTTTCGGCTTGAGGTTGCATACAAATGCAATTATGTACAAACAATATTGAATAGTCGCAAAAAAATAAACAAATAAATTTATTAACTCGCCATAATTATCAATGTTTTTATAAAGTATATAATTAATGGACCCCATATAAAATATACTGGTAGTATAATATAGAATGTTGGCTATTGATATCCAGAAAAATGGTTGATACCTGAGCGGTGTCCATCTTTCTTCGTGAAACAACTGTTTTAAGTATTGAATAGAAACAAAAAACATCAGGAAACAACCAAGAATATATGTATATGTATGAAACTCTGTAAATTTTTGAAACAATAAAAAATTAAACACTACAACTGCAGGAAATAAAAAAGCACTGATTAGTGTAAAAAATTTTGAGCGTTCATTTACAAGAATACGGGAGTATAAAAAAACAAGTAATGCTATTTGCAGCGTAGTAAAAATATTATAAATCCAATGGTTACTTGTTTTAAAAAAGTAAGAATAATAAAATGCGGCGTTCTCAAATATTAAGTTAAAAGCAACTAAATACCCGAAAAAATTAAGATTTTCATTTTCTATCTTCTTTCTTGTTAATAACCATACCAGAAATGTAAGGGCTATTGAATACAAATAAAAAGGATACTTCATCTAAGAAATTAGAGTGCTGAAGCAGCATGCTGCCTCAGCACCGTTTTTTTAGTAATTGATAATATTTCCGCCACAAGGGTCTTTAGGTGGGGGGCAAATAGCACCTTCACGATCACCATCCATTGCCGTAGTCATTATATTCTGAAGAACAACAACCCAGTTGTCATTCCCAAGTAAATCGTTATTGGATGTGCCGGATTTCTTAGTTGGTACCAGCACTAAATTATGTACACCTTGCTCATAGCCTTTATTAGTATCTCCTATAATACCAAAATACATTCTTACGCCGTTTGCGTCTGGGTTGTTATTGAAAAACTCAAAGATCTTTGCTTTACTTATCCATACAGCCCTTGAATCATCAGTTACATGTTCTGTAATATGCTTATACCGTTCCTCTTTGTAACGATCTACCATATGTTGAATTTCGTCTGTACTAATGGGCTCCCCAGGTGAAGGAGTTGTAAACAAGTCAATTTTTTTAGGCATAAAAATGGTTTAAATGTGAATAATCTTCAAAATAGATAAAACAAGTTGAAACATCAAACGGGAAAATTCCCGTATCCGCTTTCATCTTCTACCCTTTTCGTCTTTCTTACATTTATCCATCTTTGCTTTCACTACCCAACATTGTAAACACATCCGGCCGTTGCTGATCTTTTTGCATCACCCATGAAGTTCACTTTAGCTGCCCCTTTTCCAAAAGGGGCTTTTCCATTAAGACGGGACCACAGACGATAGACGACGGACATCCAGTGGTTCATTATGAATGGTTCATGCAGGGCACTCATTATTCATTATTCATTATTCATCTTTCCTCCTTACTTTCGGCAGTAATCTTTTCTTAAACTATGGCCAAAGCAAAAAAGACCGATCAACAGGAACCCATCGAAAAACAACTCTGGAAAGCTGCCGATAAACTCCGCAAGAATATTGATGCAGCCGAATACAAACACATTGCACTCGGTCTTATCTTTTTAAAATACATCAGCGATTCGTTTGAAGAAATGTTTGAGAAGCTCGCTGCAGGCAAAGGCGATTATGCAGGTGCCGATCCCGAAGACCGTGATGAATACCGTGCAGAAAATGTATTCTTTGTTCCACCTTCTGCACGCTGGAAATATTTGCAAAGCCGTGCAAAGCTTCCTGAAATTGGAAAAGATGTAGATGAAGCAATGGATGCCATTGAACGTGACAATCCATCGCTCAAAGGCGTGTTACCAAAAGTTTATGCAAGACAAAACTTAGATCCTGCGAGCCTCGGCGGACTCATTGATCTTGTAAGCAATATTGCATTGGGCGATGCAAAGAGCAGAAGTGCCGATGTGCTTGGTCATGTGTTTGAATATTTCCTTGGTGAGTTTGCATTAGCCGAAGGAAAAAAAGGCGGGCAGTTCTATACCCCACGCAGTGTGGTGGAACTGTTGGTGGAAATGCTGGAACCTTACAAAGGCCGTGTGTTCGATCCCTGTTGCGGCAGTGGTGGAATGTTTGTGCAGAGTGAAAAGTTTGTGTTGCAACGCCAGGGCAAGCTCAACGATATTTCTATTTACGGACAAGAGAGCAACCAAACCACCTGGCGATTGGCCAAGATGAACCTTGCCATACGTGGTATAGACAGCAGCCAGGTAAAATGGAACAGCGAAGGCAGTTTTTTAAACGATGCACATAAAGATGTAAAGGCCGATTTTATTATTGCCAACCCGCCCTTTAATGTAAGCGACTGGAGTGGCGAACTGTTGCGCAACGATGCACGCTGGCAATACGGTGTGCCACCTGCTGGCAATGCCAACTTTGGATGGCTGCAACATTTTATTTATCACCTTGCACCTAACGGACATGCAGGTGTGGTATTGGCCAAAGGCTCCCTTACTTCTAAAACAAGTGGCGAAGGCGATATACGAAAAGCATTGGTGGAAGCAGGCTTGATTGAATGTATTGTAAACCTTCCTGCCAAACTGTTTTTAAATACACAGATACCGGCCTGATTATGGTTTATGAAACGTACGCCGGCAACCGGAAAAAGAAAGAAAGAAATTCTTTTCATTGATGCACGCAAACTCGGCCACTTAATTAACCGCCGCACATTAGAATTTACTACTGAAGACATCAAGCAAATTGCAGATACCTATCATGCCTGGCGCTCTGTCACCCCGAGGAACGAGGGGCCTGCTACATACAGTGATATCCCCGGCTTCTGCGCCTCCGCCCCCATTGAAAAAGTAAAAGAACTCGATTATGTATTAACCCCCGGCCGTTATGTGGGCCTGCCCGATGATGATGAAGAGTTTGATTTTACCGAACGGTTCAGCAAACTGCAAACCGAACTGGAAGCACAACTGAAAGAGGAAGAACAGTTGAATAAATTGATAATGGCGAATTTGAAAAAGATAAAATTGGAAATTGAATTCTAATGAGTGATCTGAAAGAATTTTTTATAACAGATTTTGCAGACATATTAAATGCGCAAAGAATTCCTTTAAGCTCAATGGAACGATCTAAGAGAAAAGGAATTTATCCATATTATGGTGCTTCTGGTATTATTGACAGCGTGGATGGTTATCTTTTTGAAGGTGAACATTTACTTGTGTCGGAAGATGGAGAAAATTTGAAGTCAAGACAAACTCCAATTGCCTTTTTAGCGAACGGGAAATTTTGGGTGAATAATCACGCACACATACTAAAAGGGAAAAAAGAATTTCATAACAGGCTACTATGTTATTATTTGGAGAGTCTTGATTTGCATCCATTTTTGACGGGTGCAGTTCAACCAAAACTAAACAAAGCCTCATTAACATCGATTCCTATTTTTTTACCTGAAAACGAAGATGAACAAAGAAACATCGTCTGCATCCTCAGCAGTTTAGATGATAAGATTGATTTGCTGCAACGCCAGAACGCCACACTGGAAGCCATGGCCGAAACATTGTTCAGGCAGTGGTTTGTGGAAGAGGCGAAGGAGGAATCAAGCACTCAATTACTTTTAGGCGATTTAATTGAAAGTGTTTCCATCACACATAAATTAAAATCAAACGAAATTATTTTTTTAAATACATCTGACATCTATTTAGGTGAAGTCTTAGTACACGAGTACTCCACTGTAAAGAATTTACCTGGGCAAGCTAAAAAGTCAATTCAAAAAGACGATATTTTGTTCAGTGAAATAAGACCGGCAAATGGAAGGTGGGCTTATATTGATTTTGATGCCGATGACTATGTTGTTTCAACAAAACTTATGGTATTGCGATCTAAAAAAAGAATAAGTCAGGCCTTTGTTTATTTCTACTTAATAAACAAGCAAACAGTCGAGTGGTTACAAATGTTGGCAGAATCAAGATCTGGAACATTTCCTCAAATCACTTTTGAACAACTCAGAGATTTAAAGATCAATGTTCCTTCAACGGAAAAACTTACAGAAGTTTCAGTGTTTTGTGAAGAGGCCATTCAAAAAATAAAAAGCAATAACAAACAAATCCGCACCCTCACCACCCTTCGTGATGTGTTGTTACCGAAGCTGATGAGTGGGGAGGTAAGGGTGGTTGTCTGAACCGGGATTTATAGGATGATGGGATGGGCAGGATGGTTTCACGGGTGTGAATACGGGGAAAATACGGGGTAACGCATAAGCGGTGAGTATCTATTTTGGTTGAAAATTCTGCTTATGTTATTCAAACGTATTTTAGCAACAACATTATTACTCCTTACTTTACAGTTAAGTTTATTCAGCCAAACCGATTCTTCTTTCCGTAAATCAGATTCTGTTTACAAGGCAAAAATCTTCAAGTTTAATAACTCCTTGCAAATTCATTCAAACCTGTTACGTGCACAGGATGAGGTGGACCGGCTGAGTGATGCCGCTTCAGGTAAAGGCAGGCTGCTATCAAACAAAAACTATTCAGCATTCTTCGACAAATACTTCACCCTCTTAAGTTTCGAAAAAGAAGGGTTGCCCGATGGCAACTCTGCGTCGTTGAAAACAAGTTCAAATGATACAAAAATGAATTTGAACCTGTCGCATAAAAAAGCATACACCATTACAAATGTGGGTGCCGATTTGAATTTATCAAGTAATACCGGCTCTATCTTCAGTGGAGGAGACCTTACCGCCAACAGCACATATTATATAAAAGCAAGTTTTCTCAATTCGGGATTTAACAAACTTTGGTACGACTATGACAGAAGAAATGAAATGCTGATAAAGCGTAATTACCGTGTAAATGAGATAAGGCAGGAGTACAATGCAAATTTTGTCATTAAATACACGGCAATTGCATTGCAATTAAAAAATGCAGACAGTATAATTGCTGCTCTTTATGATAAAAAAATGGCTGGCAGCTTTTCGGAAGATGATAAAGTATTACTCATAAAAACAATAGAAGAAAAAGCAAAGTATAAGAAAGCATTGGCTGATGCAGGTTTAGAAGGAAATATAGAGGAAAAGATTGAGGCAGTAAAAACCCAACTGGATAAAGAAATCTACGAAATTGAATTAAGCTCAAATGCGTGGACAGCTTTTCGGATCGGCTGGTTTAGTGGAAGTGTATCATACACAAAAGACAAATACATAACATACGATAAAAACAGTCTTTTCGAAAAAAAAGTTGGAGAGCGTTTGTTCGACAAATGGTCGCTTAATGCAAGCTATAATTTTCTGTTTGAACGAAACAGTTGGTGGCAACAGAAAATTCATCCTCGTGGATTAAGATCAATTTATCTGAGTGCCAGTTGGACAGGTAGCAAAGACAACAACTTTTCGCAGATTAAGGAAACAGATTTCACAACCCGGCAAATTTTTATACGGAACACTATCGCATCAGGCGATTCAAGCTTAGAGGTTGTTTCAACGCAAAAAGTAAAAGACATAACCGGCAAAACCTTTCAAACAGAATGGAATAATAGCCTTGGTATCCAATCGACTTTAATATTTGGCAAATCTAATTTCTGGGGCGTAAACCTCAGCACAACCGGAACTTTCTCACGTTTCAGAGGACCACTATTTAACGGAAAGGCAGGCATCCTCTTTCGCTTTATTGACAGTAATGATGGCAAGTCGAAAGTAAACTTTGAAGTATTTATGCAGTTAAGGGATTGGGCCGATAATTTAAGAACAAATAAAACAACATGGGAACGCAAGGTGATTGGCATTAGTACCACCGTACCGTTTAACAGAGTATTCTTTAAATAAAATAAAAATTAAGTCATGGCATCAAAAAAGAAAGCAGCTCCTAAGAAAAAAGAGGCGCCAAAGAAAAAAGCAAAAAAAACTGCTACTAAAAAATCTCCAAAGAAAGCGGCAGCTAAGAAAAAAACAATAAAGCCTAAAAAGAAAGCGGCACTCAAGAAAAAAGCAGCATCGCCACGTTCAGTTAGAGGCACGTGTTCGGTAATTTGCCATGAATGCGGCCATGAAGTAAAAAGACTAAGTGAAGAAGCAGCCAATGCAGAACGACGTAAACATTCAGCCGATACTAGGCATAACGATATTTCAATAAACTGTTCGCAACAATAATTGCAGACTTTAAATGCTGAAGAAAAATAACAGTGTGTAAATACCAAACCGCTTTTTTATGGAACACATTCTTAAAACTTGGGGAAACACAGCAAGGTTCCTCTTAGTACTCGGGGTTGTACTGTTTTCTTTACTGTTTTTTTTAAGTAGAATAGCCGATCATACTGAGTTTAATATTGATTATTCAAACGACAAAACGCTCATTACTTTAATCGATAAGAAAAATGTAATAGCAAACTCTGTGCTGCCTGCCTGCGATTGCTGGTCGAATACAGGTATTGAAATAAGACCCGGTGAAGAATATGAAATTAAAGTAAGTGGTAAAATTCATGCAACTGCTGACAAAATGATAAAAGATGCAGAAGCAGACGCCTTACCAAGATTTGGTTGGATTGGTCCTGAAGGTGCAAATAACTTCAGAATCAGAGACGATAAAAGGTATAAGTATTCGGATAGTATAAGAAAGACACTTTTATTATCGCAAAAAGCAAAACTTGGTCAGGTTCTTTTTTATTTTCAAAAAGACAATAGTAACAAGCCAAATTGCGATATTGGTTTGAGCTTTTTTAATCCTGATACAGTAATTGTATATGACAGTGATAAAGGCATAAAAGGGAAAAATACAACAAACGAAACCTGGTATCTATGGGCAGTTGTAAATGATATGCTCATTAAAAACTTCCAGGAAAAATCTGACGAGTTAGCTTATTTAGGTAGCGCTGTTGGCGATACACTAAAACAAAAACAACTCGAATGGAAAAAGTTGTCAAAAGAAAATTATAACCGTATATGGTTTGATGACAATTTTGGCAACTTTGTTGTTGGAGCCAAGATTTTAAAACCCCAGCATATTCTTGATTTTTGGTAATCCTCTTCATCAAAAATTCACTTGATTTTCAAAGCCGTTAGCAAAACCTAGCGGCTTTTTTATATTTTTAAGCTACATGAGCCACATTTCCGAAAACCACATTGAGCTGCTAACCATCCAACGCCTTGAACAATTAGGTTATTCGTACATCTATGGCCCAGCTATTGCACCGGATAGTGAAACTCCTGAACGGGAAAGCTTTGAGCAGGTGCTCTTAACCGTTAGACTGCAAAAAGCGGTACAAAAGATTAACCCATCCCTGCCTGCCACAGCACATACAGAAGCCGTCCGTGAAATACAACGCATTGCATCGCCGGAGTTACTGACCAACAACGAAACCTTTCACCGTTATCTTACCGAAGGTATTCCCGTAAACAAACGTGTTGATGGCGATGATCGTGGCGACCGTGTATGGCTCATCGATTTCAACAATCCGCTCAACAACGAATTTGTAGTTGCCAACCAGTTTACCATTATTGAAAACAACCACAACAAACGGCCCGATGTAATTGTGTTTGTAAACGGTATTCCATTGGTGGTAATGGAACTGAAAAATGCAGCCGATGAAAATGCAACAATTAAATCGGCCTGGCAGCAGATCGATACCTACAAGGCTATGATTCCTTCGCTGTTTATCTACAATGGTTTCAATATTATTTCCGACGGGCTGGAAGCAAAAGCAGGTTCTGTTTCGGCTGGCCTTAGCCGTTATATGGCATGGAAATCGGCCGATGGTAAAGCAGAAGCATCACACTTAGTAAGTCAATTGGAGACATTGATTGCAGGAATGTTGAATAAAGAAACCCTGCTTGATATTATCCGTCACTTTATTGTGTTTGAAAAATCGAAGAAGGAAGATGGAGCAACTGGCATTACAACGATCAGTACAGTAAAAAAACTGGCGGCTTATCATCAATACTATGCTGTGAACAGGGCTGTAGAAAGTACGTTACGGGCATCTGGTTTTATTGAACCCACCCCTAACCCCTCCCGAGAGGGGAATGCGTTTCAGAACGAACATCTTTTACAGGAATCCCCTGAAAGCTATGGTTTACCTGCTGTAAAGCAACAACCTGTCGGCGATCGTAAAGGTGGAGTTGTATGGCATACACAGGGAAGCGGCAAATCTTTGTCTATGGTATTTTATACCGGTAAGATCGTATTGGCCATGCACAACCCAACGGTGTTGGTGATTACAGATCGTAACGATCTGGATGATCAGCTGTTCGATACGTTTGCTGCATCCAAACAACTCTTGCGGCAGGAACCTGTGCAGGCCGAAAACAGCAATCACTTAAAAGAGTTGCTGAAAGTGGCAAGTGGTGGTGTAGTGTTTACCACCATTCAGAAATTTCAACCCGATGAAGGGAATGTGTATGAAACATTATCGGAACGCAGTAACATTATTGTGGTGGCTGATGAAGCACATCGTACCCAGTATGGATTTAAAGCAAAAACAGTTGATGAAAAAGATAAAGCAGGAAATGTAACCGGTAAGAGAATTGTGTATGGCTTCGCCAAATACCTGCGTGATGCATTACCCAACGCTACCTATCTTGGTTTTACGGGCACGCCAATTGAAAATACAGATGTAAACACACCGGCAGTATTCGGTAACTATGTGGATGTATATGATATTGCACAGGCAGTGGAAGATGGCGCAACTGTTCGTATTTATTATGAAAGCCGTTTAGCCAAAGTAAGTTTAAGTGAAGAAGGAAAAGAACTGGTGAAAGAAGTAGATGATGAATTAGACCAGGAAGAATTAACCACTACACAAAAAGCAAAAGCCAAGTGGACACAGTTAGAAGCATTGGTGGGAAGTGAAAAACGGATTGCCAATATTGCCAAAGATATTGTTACACATTTTGAACAACGGCAACAGGTGTTTGAAGGAAAGGCCATGATTGTAACCATGAGCCGACGTATTGCTGCTGAATTGTATGCTGCCATCATTGCATTAAAACCTGAATGGCACCACAAAGATTTAAACAAAGGTGTGTTGAAAGTGGTGATGACATCTGCATCATCAGACGGTGCAGCTATTTCAAAACATCATACCTCAAAAGATCAGCGTCGCTTACTGGCCGACCGTATGAAAGATCCGGGTGATGAATTAAAACTCGTGATCGTAAGGGATATGTGGCTTACCGGTTTTGATGCACCGAGTATGCATACACTGTACATTGATAAACCAATGAAGGGACATAACCTGATGCAGGCTATTGCAAGGGTGAACCGTGTGTATAAAGACAAACCCGGTGGTTTGATAGTTGACTATCTCGGTATTGCTTCAGATTTAAAGAAAGCACTCTCCTTTTACTCTGATGCAGGTGGCAAAGGTGATCCTACAATTCTACAGGAACAGGCTGTAGAACTGATGCAGGAAAAACTGGAAGTAGTATCACAAATGTTTGATGCCTCTCCGCCAAACAGTAAGCGTTTTGCGTATGAAGATTATTTTGATGCTGATACATCACGCAAACTATCGTTGATACTTGCAGCAGAAGAACATATACTTGGTTTGGATGATGGCAAGAAACGATACATCAACGAAGTAACTGCTTTGTCAAAAGCATTTGCTATTGCAATACCACATGATGCTGCAATGGATGTAAAAGATGAAGTTTCTTTTTTCCAGGCAGTGAAAGCAAGGCTGGCGAAGTTCGACAGCACAGGCACAGGACGAACCGATGAAGAAATTGAAACCACCATCCGACAAGTGATTGATCAGGCCTTGGTATCAGACAAAGTGATTGATGTGTTTGATGCAGCTGGCATCAAGAAGCCGGATATTTCCATTTTATCAGAAGAGTTTCTGCTTGAACTGAAAGGCATGGAGCATAAGAACATTGCCTTGGAAGTATTACGCAAGTTGCTGAACGATGAATTAAAATCACGCATTAAAAAGAATCTTGTAAAAAGTAAAACATTAATGGAGATGCTGGAGAACAGCATAAAAAAATATCATAATAAAATTCTTACAGCAGCAGAGGTAATCGACGAACTCATTAAACTGGGTAAAGACATTACCAATATGGATAAAGAAGCTGCCGAATTAGGAATGACTGATTATGAATATGCGTTTTATACGGCAGTTGCCAATAACGATAGCGCCAAAGAGTTAATGACAAAAGATAAACTCCGTGAACTGGCTGTTGTATTGTATGAACGAGTAAAAGAAAATGCATCCATCGACTGGACCATCAAAGAAAGTGTAAAAGCAAAATTGAAAGTAATTGTAAAGCGCACACTTCGTCAATTTGGTTACCCCCCTGATATGCAACAACTCGCTACAGATACAGTCTTGAAACAAGCGGAGTTGATTGCAGGAGAAATGAATAAATAGACCAGGGACGATAGACGACTGACTACCACCACTCATCACTCATTACTCATTACTCACCACTCTCGCCTACCCACTAACAACTACCGGCTAACAACTACCGGCTAACAACTACCGGCTACCTCTTCCTGTACTTCTCCAATTGTGCTTCCACTAAATTTTTAGGATAATAAATTTTCCCGCCGATCTGCAGAAAAGGGATGATGCCGTTCTTTCGCCAGGTAACAAGTGTGCGGTTGCTGATATGAAAGAGTTGCAGAATATCCTGTTTATCGTACATAGGTTCATCCAATGTAATGGGCAGCTGTGGTTGTGGTTCGTGTTTTTCCATGCAAGTTGTTGGGTTAGTATGTGAAAAGTAAAATAAGCAGCACGTTTTGTTTTTGCAAGCGTTGCAACACGTTAACTGCTGTTTATGCCTGAGAAATTTATAAACGGGTTAATACAGGCATAACTGCTTCAGACCATGGCTGCAGCCTGTTCGTACCTGCTTCGTACCACGTTCGCATTTTGCAAACCGTGATCCGAAGCAGGTACGGCAATGGTACGAAGCAGGTACGGACAAGATAATGCCTGGATGTGCCACCCAAACGGAATGCAAAACCATGCAACTGTATGCAATCCTGTGAAGGCTGTTGCAATTGCATGCAAAACGAAACACACATATACCAAACAGGGAGCCTGCAGAGTTTTATTATCTGCGGCTGCCCTGCACTGTTAGCGCTGCAGAAAAGGGTAGTTGCAAAAACAATTTTTCCAAAACCTTTAAAAACAACCATCATGGCTATCATGAACAAAGGGATCTTAGGTCCCATCAGTGGTACAGTAGGTACCGTAATTGGCGGCAGCTGGAAAGGTATCAGCTACCTCCGCAGCCAAAGCACAAGCCGCCGTACCAGTTTTTCACAACCGCAGCTTGAACAACAGGCAAAGTTTTCAACCACCATGAAATTTCTGCAACCAATGACGGGTTTGCTCTCTACCAGCTTCCGTGAGTTTGCTGTAGAGATGAGTGGTTTTAACAATGCCATGCGTTACACGCTCAAAAATGCAATAGCGGGTGCCTATCCTGCTTACACAATCGACTATGCATTGGCGCTGGTAAGCCGTGGCGATTTGCCCAACGCAGGCAATCCTTCGGCTACAAGTACGGTAGCCGGCACCGTTAGTTTCCAATGGACAGACAATACCGGTGTTGGTCGTGCACAAAGTACGGATACCAGTATACTGGTGGTGTATTGTCCTGCACGCAACCAATGTATTTACACTACTGCCGGTGCTGTGCGGAGTGCAGGTGCCGATGCATTTGCTGTAAGCAGTTTCAGCGGTGAACAGGTGCATACATTCATTGGCTTTATTTCGGCCGATGGAAAGAACATTGCCAACAGTATTTATACAGGTGCACTAACGGTGCTGTAAGAGTGCTTTTTTACAACCAACCAAAAAGGCTGCCGGTGAGGGCAGCCTTTTTTTTGGTGTTTACAAGAACATTAACCTGCAAATAAATCTTAATCAAACAAATCATTCAACCAATGTTTCTTATGGTGCTTGTAGGCATGTTGCTGCTGTTTATAGTCATTACTGTAATTGGCAGCGGGTGGCGGAACGGCAGTGTTGCTGCTTTTTTCACTTGCCACTACTTTGTCGATTATCTTGTCGAGCTCACCTCTATCCAGCCAAATGCCTCTGCAATTGGGGCAATAATCAATTTCAATATTCTGTCTTTCCGACATTACAAGATCAACAGTTGAACAAACCGGGCATTTCATGATCATCAATTTTTTTTATTATTATTAATAATTACAAATTTACCTCTTCCTGCTTTTGCAACATGTGTGGCACAGTTGCGGCAACGGGTTCATGAGGTTATATTCCTGTTAAATACATGAATAAAAAACTGCAAAAAGAATACCAGCTGCCTCCCGGATAACTGGGAATAAAAAGATTGACAACCGCCAATGAAGCTTTGTTGAACCTATAGGTTTGCAACAAAAATCCAACTCAACAATAAACTCCAAACAAATGCTTGCCGGCTTAGTATTAATCGTTATTTTCAAGCGGTTTCAACTGCTCGTATTTACCAACCGCATTCAGAAATTAGCGACCCCGTGATGGCTATGCTGCGAAAACTATATTATTTAATTGCCGGTACCGACAAAGCGTTTTCTTTTGAACAAAGGATCTTTAATCTTACCAGCTTTGTTCTTGCTGTTTTTTCCATACAAGGCACAGTCTTTAATTCTATCCTGGGCCTACACCCCACCACTATCATATTGGGCATAACGGGGGCATCACTTACCCTGCTCACCTTTTACCTTTCACGTTTCAGGAAACTGTTTAACCCGGCTTTGCTGATCGGGTTTACTCTTGCAACAATTATTGTACTTGGTCCTTTGTTTTTTTATAATGGTGCATCGCTGGGTCCAACCATCTATTTAATGGTCATGATTCTTACAGCCCTGCTGTTAATTTCGCCGCCGGGCATGCAGTTATTCTTTTATGTTATGTATGCTGTATCGATCATTAGTCTGTTAGTGATTGAATACTATAATCCTGAATGGATCATCCCCTACAACACCAATGCACAGCGTATTGCTGATTATGCAATATCGCTTTCATATACATTATTTTTTACAGCTTTAGTGATCTGGTTGTTTCGCCGCAGTTACGATCGAGAACAACGCACTATTATGCTGCAGAAAAAAGAACTGGAAACTTTGTATGCCGATGCGCAGGAAAAGAACATTTACATTCAGTCGCTTATTCGTGAACTGCATCATCGTGTAAAAAACAACCTGCAGGTGGTATCAAGTTTAATGAGTCTGCAATCGAACCGGGTGGAAGATGAACATGCAAAAACAGCACTGCAGGAAAGTAAAACAAGAGTTGATGCCATGGCCATGATCCACCAGAAACTATATGTTGATAACGAACTTGCTGCTGTTAACATGCAGGATTACTTACAACAACTCACATCTTCATTGGCGGGTAGTTTTGGTTTGCCTGCATTTGCTGTAGAAACCACCGTGCAGCTTCCCAATCCATCAATGAATATTGATCGTGCAGTATCAATTGGACTTATTGTAAATGAACTGGTGACCAATGCCTGTAAACATGCATTTAAACAAACAACTCATCCAAAGCTTTATATACAACTGCAGCAAACAGGTGATGAATTACAACTCAGCATTGCCGATAACGGCATTGGGTTAAAAAATAATAATGAAGCAGAAAGCGGTTTTGGCCTGAAACTCGTAGATATATTAGTGAATCAGCTTGACGCCTCGATGAAAGTGACTAATAAACAAGGTACCAGGTACACTATACAAATGAAAACAGAATGATGACGAATAACAGTATACTGATTGTTGAAGATGAATTGATCATTGCAAATGGCATTGCAGAACTCTTGACGGAAGAGGGATATGAAGTGATGGGGATTGCTAAATCAGCGGCAGAGGCGTTGCTCATCTGTCGCAGGGGCAATACATTTCCTGCTGTTGTATTATGCGATATCAATATCAAAGGAGATATAAAAGGAACTGAGCTTGCTTTACAATTAAAAGAAGAATTTGATGCAGAGATCATTTTCTTAACTGCTTACAGCGACAGCAGAACATTGCAACAGGCATTTGCAGCCGATCCCGTCATGTACCTCGTGAAACCTTATAACGATACGCAATTACTGGTGGCAGTACAAATGGCCTTTCATAAATTCATCAAACGTCAAACGGCACGTAGCTATCCGAAGCTTGATCTTACTGATAGAGAAAAAGAAATTGCACGTCTTATTGCAGAAGGACTCACGTCAAAGCAGGTCGCACGCCAACTCTTCATCAGTATTGAAACAGTGAAGACCCACCGCAGGCGCATGTTGCAGAAAAATAATATCAGCAACTTTCCGCATTTGGTGTATATCATGAACAGGGAGAGTTAATGAATCAATTGCGTTAACTGCCACTCGCATGTTAAACTGTTCTGCTTTTTGGAAAATTTATTCTTTGATGATTTGTGCATCACCAGCTATTACAAGATTTTCCTGAAGTGGATTGCCTTTATAATAAATGCGGCTCTTACCCCCTGCGGTTGCACTCAGCCATTGCAGCGTATGTAGTTTTATAGTTGATTGGCTGCTGGCAACAGCGGTTCCTTTTATCACCGGCGTTTGGTATGCATCGATCTTTGCGGCGCCTGCTGTTTCTGCTTTTAGTTCACCTGCTATGCCATTCACGGTTATTTCTGAAAGACTGGATGCAAGCAGTTGAAACATGGGTGCATTCATTTTTAGATACAGCTTACTTTCTCCGCTTGTTTCCACACGCACAGGAATTGTTTCGGTAAATCCTTCCACAGTAATATTGCTTTCACCTGCAAACACCATATCCTGTAAAGCAGGCATGGTGATGGTTATAGTTCCTTTCCTTCGCCGTAAATCGAAATGAGGATAGTCCATTAATAATAACTGATCAAATACTTTTACTTCCAGCTCAGCAAGGTCTCGTTCTGTACCTGTTATACGCACACTATAATTGGCACCTTGTGTAACATGTATATCAAATTCACCGGCAATTTCAAGCTTGTGAAAATCACGAACGTTCAACTCTTTTGTAATAATGTTGAATCCTTCTTTTTTACAGGATGAAACTAACAGACCAATGCAAACAACTAAACAAAAACCGATGAGGTTTCTTTTCATGATAATAAGGTTTATTGCTTACATAAAGCAGCAACAAAAATGCAACATATAATGAACCCCGGCAATCACATAAACGTGTGTGTTAAATGATGTAATACAACGAAAATTTATTTTTTATAAGAGATTATTTTAAAACTTGCCTTACTTTTTTCATATTTCAAAAAATTACTATCTTATCGCATCAAAACCTTAACTGTATGAGTAAATCAGCACCAAACAATGGTTATGTTATTTCGTTTTTAACCCTGCGTAAAACTGTAGGCATTTTAGGTATGGCTTTGCCTTTTGTGCTGCTACTTGGTTATTTTTTGTTTGAGAAAGGTTGCAAGTTTCCTCCCAGCATCAGCCACTTTTATTACACAGATATGGGCAAC
The DNA here is from genome assembly GCF_037892425.1 of Lacibacter sp. H375. Classification (NCBI taxonomy): domain Bacteria; kingdom Pseudomonadati; phylum Bacteroidota; class Chitinophagia; order Chitinophagales; family Chitinophagaceae; genus Lacibacter; species Lacibacter aquaticus. The sequence goes on along the minus strand of NZ_JBBKTT010000001.1, from coordinate 2,773,757 downwards.
CTGTTTGTAGGTGTACTCTGTGCGGTATCGCTGTTTCTCTTTGCCTATAATGGTTACGATGAAAAAGATAAATGGAGTGCTAAGCTTGGTGGCTTGTTTGCTGCATGTGTTGCCATGTTTCCTACAGATTACAATAGTTATGCAGCGGTTGATTGCTCACGCATGGCACGTGTTGAAAATGCATTCTTCAATACTATGCACTATGGGGCATCGGTATTGTTATTTCTCACCTTTGCCTATTTTACGTTGTTCCTGTTTACAAAAACAAAACAAACAGGCGATGTAAAAGGAAATAAACGTACCCGTAATAAGATCTATATTACCTGCGGTATTGTTATTGTTGTAAGTATTTCGGGCATTGCGCTGATAGGTATTGTTCCAAAGTGGTACGATGCGTTGGCACACCTGTACCCGATTTTTGTATTGGAAACAATTGCGCTTCTTGCTTTCGGCTATTCCTGGCTTATTAAAGGAGAAACATTTTTTAAAGACGAATGAGCATCAAAATAAAAAATCCCTGCAGGTTCATTGGAACATTTACATCCATGAACCTGCAAGGAAAAAAAAGGAGAATTTATTTCTTTTCAAACAAACTATCTACCAGTTGCTGATCAAAATGATCATCGAGTTTACCGGTGATATTGTGATAAACTGAACTGATAAATAACGTTTCAGCAGCGCTGAATACTGCAAAGCTGAGGAAACCTGCCACAATACCTAAGAACACAGCAACGTACACGTTGATATACATCGCAATTAATACAACCGGCACAGCAAGTATCAATAACACTAATGTTTGAATTAAACCAAGACTGAATGTTGATGCCAGACTTTCGCCCCACTTTTCTTTCATCAGTTGTGCAGAACGTTTAAATGCTGAGACAGGTCCGTGGTTCTCGTATGCAATAACCGGCACTACAAAGAAGGTGGTAACACCCCACACAATACCTATTAAACCTGTAATAAACTTCCCAATGATACCTGAGTTCTCCTGGATTACTTTCAGGATTGTGCCCACTGTTGCTGCAAACAAAGCCCAGGAAACAATAGCACCAATCCTGCTCATGCTGAATCTTAATCCTGCACTTACAGTAGCTTCTTCGCCATTGAAATAAAGTTTACTGCAATGGATAAGTGCCATATTAAAGAACACAACAATAAAATAGTTCACGAAATAGAAAACAAAGAGCATTAGATAATTCAGCACTTGATTTTCTGTTTGAATAAATTCAACATCCCATCCTGCAGATGCAAAAATACCGAGGACAAATACGCCTATCACCAGTATCAATGAAAGGGAAGAAAGAATAGGAAAAATAATGAGTTGCTTGTTTTTCTTTAAAATAGAAAAACTGTTTTGGGTAATTCTCCACCCGTTACTTAAACGATCAAAGAAGCTCATATGGATAATTTTTGGTTGATTAAATATAACCAAACGGTGAGAAAACCTCTTGTTTGAAGGCCTGTATTATTAACTGATGAGTGTTTACCCGTAACTGCGTTGTTTCTGCCATAAACTGTGCGGCAAATTATCTGTAATGTTGCAACAATAAACACATCATCACATGAACTTTCTCGGCAATCTTATCTGGCTCATATTTGGCGGTCTCTTTGCTGCACTTGGTTATTTATTCGGAGGCATTATATTATGCGTTACCATTGTTGGTATTCCGTTCGGATTGCAGTGTTTTAAACTCGCAGGCATTGTGTTATGGCCTTTTGGCAAAAAAGTAGTGAGTGACTCGTCACAAACGGGTTGCTTATCGGTATTCGCAAATATTATCTGGATCATCTTTGGTGGTGTTGAAGTGGCACTTACGCATATCATCATGGGTGCATTACTGTATATCACAATCATTGGCATTCCCTGGGGAAGACAGCATTTTAAACTACTTGAAATTTCGTTGATGCCCTTTGGTAAAAGGGTGGTTGATGCTGCCTAACTTTGCAGTTCAATTATAAAAACAGTATGAAATATCCATAACTATCACCGGCTATATATTTCAAAACAATGCCGTATTTATGGATATTCTATGTGACAAATACAACAAATAAAAAAGAACACATGAAATGAGCCACGACAATATGAGTCGGCTTTCTTAATGATTATATGGCGAATTCTATATGGCAAAAAAAACAATAATAAAAAACATATGAAAAAAGTTTGGCTTATAACAGGTTGCTCTACCGGTTTTGGAAGAGCATTGGCAACAGAGGCATTGGCGCAGGGTTTCCGTGTGGCAGTGGCAGCACGTAAAACGGAAGATGTGCAGGATATTGTTTCAGCTTATCCCGATACTGCCATTGCATTAAAACTGGATGTTACAGTTCCTGAGCAGATCAAAGCTGCGGTGGCAACTACATTAGAAAAATTCAACCAGATTGATGTATTGGTGAACAATGCAGGCATTGGTTATTTTGCTGCAATTGAAGAAAGTGAAGAAGCAGAAGTTCGTCGCATGTTCGACATCAATTTCTTTGGCCTGGCGAAAATGACGCAGGAAGTATTACCGCAAATGCGCAAACAAAAAAGTGGTCATATTCTCAACATCTCTTCTATTGGTGGTTTACGTTCGTTTCCTGGTATTGGATTTTACAACGCAAGTAAATATGCAGTTGATGGATTAAGCGAATCGTTGCACAAAGAAGTATCCCCATTGGGCATTAAAGTAACCATCATTGCACCAAGTGGTTTCCGTACCGATTGGGCAGGACGTTCAGCAAAAGACACCAGTGTAAAAATTGATGATTACGCTATAACCGCAGGTAAAAACGCTGGAGACATACGTGGATACAGTGGTAATCAACCTGGCGATCCTGTACGTGCAGCAAAAGCAATGATCGATGTAACAGAAACAGAACATCCCCCATTACGTTTGTTATTGGGCGCTGCAGCATTAAAAGGCGCACGAATAAAAGTAGAAGAATTGAAACGTGATTTCGAAACATGGGCAGCCGTAAGTGAAGCTGCCGATTTCCCAAAGGAATAAATTCTGATAATAACTTAATGACAAACCCTTTCTGCCTCAAAAACAAAAAGGGTTTCTTTTTTTAGAAATGTTCTGTTAGCATTTTTTGCAAAAGCATTTCCAAAAAATTATAGATAAAGAGTTTATACAAAGTAAAAAAAACACTCCTGACCACAATCAGTTTTACCATTTTCAAATATTTGTACCTTCTCATACTTTCCCACCCATATACATCTCCGGCTCTTGCAGACTCCTTTTTTTCTTCATACCCAAAGTCAACACATTCCAAAACCAAAAACATTGTAGTATGAAACAAGCACTCCCAAAATGGACAGCTCTTCTATTTCTTCTCTTGTTCCTGAACCAGAGTATTGCACAGAAAAAAACCATGACATGGACCACTTCATCAAAAGAAGCAAGGGAAATTGCCGGAAAAGGTGCAGCACACATGATGAACATTGAATTTGCACAGGCTTACCAGAAATTTGAAAGGGCTCTCGAACTTGATCCCGATTTTACAGTTGTATTGGCTTTAATGGCTAACCTCAGCAATGGAGAAGCAAAGAAAAAATTTGCAGAACGTGCTTTCGCCACTGCAAAAGACAAAACAGAGGGCGAACAATTATTTGTAAAGCTTGTAAACCCTGATAACAAACAAGCCGACAATCAAAAAATATGGGCCGACCTGTACAATATGTTTCCTGATGGAAGTTTTATTGGCTTCTTTTATACCATTTCAAGACCAACGCCTGAAGAACAGTTTACTGCTGCTCAGGATTACCATAAAAAGTTTCCTGACGTAGCGCCAATTCATAACATACTTGGCTACATGTATCTGCAGGTGAAAAAAGATAATGCTGCGGCTAAACAGCATTTTGAAAAGTACATCGAACTATACCCAACCGGCTGCAACCCGTATGATTCATTTGGAGAATATTATTTTATTACGGGTGATATGGACAATGCCCAGAAGTATTACCGCCTGGCTTTGGAGAAATATCCCTTTAATACGAGTTCAATTGAAAAACTGAATGAAATACGACTTGCAAAATCAAAAGCAAAAGCTGATTAACATTATAAGCACAGCTGGCCTGTAAGAACTCCTGATAGCTTTCCTGTAGAAGCCCCGATATTTTTACGGGGCTTTTTTAATTATTCCATGACAGTACTACATCTCTACCCAGGCGGATGATGAGAATGCTGATCACCAGCAGAAAAACATAACGGATAAATACATTGCCTTTTAATATTGCTGCCTTGCTGCCAATGTATGCACCAAGCATATTAAATAACATCATGGGCAATGCAATTTTAAATACAACAGCCCCATTCATTAAGAATCCGATAAGCGAAGCAACATCTGCTATTGCATTTACAATTTTGGAGGAAGCCGATGCATGCAGAAAATTTAAACCCGCAACACTAACAAATGCAAACACCAAAAGACTTCCGGTACCCGGGCCAATAAAACCATTATAAAATCCAATGACAGTACCTATAGCAGCACAAACAACCAGGAATTTATTACCGCTGTATTTTACTGCATGAATATGACCAAGGTCTTTCTTCATGAATGTATAGACAGCAAGTACAACAATGATGCATAATAAAAGTGGTTTGAATACTTCAGGTTTGATCAACTCCATCACAAATGTTCCGCTGAAAGATGCTATGGCGGCAGTAATACCTGTTGCTATAACCACACCGGTATCAACACCAATCATTTTAATGTATTGAAATGCAGCAACACTTGTGCCCGCAAGTGAAGCAAAGCGGTTGCTGGCAATTACCTGCACATGCGATAATTCAGGAAAGAGAATCATCAGCAAAGGCACTTGCACAAGACCACCGCCGCCAACAACAGCATCAATAAACCCTGCAAACAAGGCACCTATGCAAACAAGCAGATACATCCACCATTCAATCATGATTGCAAAGTAAAGGAGAAAGAAATTATTGCTTGAAACGAATCACTCAACAAAAGATTACAATAACATTTGCGCCACTACCCAGTTCTGGTTTTAGAAGACAGCCCATATTTATTCCTTTTATAAAAATCATTCAGCAACTAAGTGAAAACACGTATGATTTGATGATACATTTATAAAAGAACGCTAAAATTTCACCCTAAAGGAGTATTTGTGCGCATACCCCACCCCGTTACTTTTGCCCGAACTCCGGGTAATACCGGTTTTATTACCCATTCAATCACTAAACCCAATTCTATGTATTACAAATCATGTATCCGCAAGCTGGGACTGCTGTTATTATTTATATCTGGCAGCTTTTCTTTATCAGCACAACGAAAAGATGTTTCCGTTTCTCAATTCGATCCACGCTTTACAGTAAGTGTTCAACGTTACTGGTCTTCACTTGGTGGCAGCGAGGAATATTATTTCTATGTTCAGAACAACACCAGTGAAGAATACAGCATGGTGGTGAATGTAACACTCAACCTTGCGTGTGTTGGTACGAAAAACTTTACACTCGGTGTAAATAAAGTTGTGTGGCTGAAACCAAATGGGCGTTTTACACCCGAAGGAGATTGGTCGCATATCTACACAAGTGGTGCTGACAATTTTAAAAACTGCCGCTTAGCCGATGGCAAGTCATTTACATTATTGCAAGGCATCAGTTATACGGTCAGCAATCTTACCAACGTAACACAGCAAAAAGCTGCGGAAGAAAAAAAGAAAGCAGATGAAAAGCTGGCTACGGAAAGAAAAGCTGCAGAAGAAAAGAAAAAGCGTGAAGAAAAATTAGCTGCAGAGAAAAAAGCTGCAGAAGAAAAGAAACAAAAAGATGCAAAGGCAAAAGCTGAGCAGGAGAAAAAAGAAAAAGAAGCGCAATCAAAAACATCAGCAACCACAACCAATGAAGGTGAAACTGAAAGTGGTAACAACGCAACCTCGTCAACAACAAAGGGTGAATCTTCTGGCACTTCAAAAGCTGAGCAGGAATACAATGCAAGAGAAGAGGCAAAGAGACAGGAAGAAGCAAGGCTAAAAGCAGAACAGGAAGCAAGAGATCAACGTCAGCGTGATTATGATAACTGGAAACAGAATGCAAATGAACAACGACGACAGGCCGAGGCAACTGCCGCAACGGCAAGCGTAAGTTTATTATTCATTGTTGGCACCTGGATTTATAATGATAAGATGGGCAGAGTAAATCCTGACTTTGTATACAATAAACCGGAGAACAAAGGAAAACTGAAACTTAACATGTCGGTTGAATGGGGCTACTCCATGAGTTATGCACCGGTATTATTTGCAAGCGACCGATCAACCATGATCAACGGTAACACTGTATCTTCAAAATCGTTAGAGAACAAACAGATTTATACTTTAAATCTTGATGTGAATCTGAAGATTGGAGCAGAGCATGACAATTACGGAGGTTATGCATTTCTTTCGCCTAAAGCAGGCTTCAGTCCAATATTCGATGGTTACCAATTATCATTACTCAATTACGGCGCAAGATTATATGCAGGTACAAAAGGTGTTAAAGCATATGGTGAATACATGGCTGGTGAAAGGGTATTTTCTAAAACAGACAATGATCCTGAAGAAAGCGGAAAGGGAAAGCTGGAAATGAACTTTGAAAAGCTGGAGTATGGCATACGCTTTACCACCAAACCAAATGCTGATTATAAACGCAGCCATATTTCACTTGGTATGATCATGGAAAGGCTTGTGCCCGGAGGTATTGGAACTTACATCCATCCTGAAACAGGTTCAATGGTCAATGTTGGCAAATCGCCCTGGATACAAGGTTATGCATTTCAATGGAAGAAAGACCACACGTTTAATTTTTATGCCAACTATTACCCTGCTTATATTGTTGCAGGCGATGTATCCTATAACAATGGTGCGCCCAGTTCTGAATTGAAAAGCACACCAACAGGAAGTTTCTTTGAATTAGGTTTTATCCGTTCAATAGATTTCTGGTAGTCATCAAATTCAACATAGTCCACATCGTATTAAAAAGCTGCCCTTACCGGCAGCTTTTTTTAATACATCATTATTTCAGTTTTGCTAACTTGCTGCCTCATCCAATAATTTACTATGTATAAAATTCCCTTCTTCACGTTCTTTTTATTCATGATTGCCTGCGAATCAACCAACACCAAAGTTGTACAAAAAGCTGATAATGATTCCACCACTCTTGATACAGTTATTAAGACAGATACCATAACTAATCTTTCACCTATTCCTGAACGTTGGAAAGAAAAAGCAGCAGCAGGTATCGATTTTATTGCCACAGGAAATGAGCCATTCTGGAGCATTGAAATGGATGAACAGAAATTCATTCGCTATACCACTCCCGATGGCATTGAGCTAACCACTCCACCGGTGAAAGCTGTTAGCATTGATACTGCTACAAAACTTTACACAGCAGAAACAGATATGGGGAAACTTGAATTGCAGATCATGAACAAAGTTTGCATCAATGATATGTCGGGAGATAGTTCAGCCTACACGGTGCATTTAACCATCAAACTAAAGAAAGATGAAAAGCCGAGAGTACTTCATGGATGTGGTACTTCATTAAAGAAATGATCTTTTGTATGAGCTGAAATAAAAAGAGGGCGTTTTACAACGCCCTCTTTTACTTGTTGGCAAGTATATTATTTCAAATGATTTGATAAATGTTTTGCCATATCAAACATTGATACCTGTGCTTTACCGCCAAATACAGCTTTCAGTTTTGCATCAGCATTGATCATGCGTTTGTTTTTACTGTCCTGTAATTTATTGGCTTTGATATAAACCCAGATTTTTTTAACTGCTTCTGTACGTGGTACTGGCTTTGCTCCAATAACAGCACCAAGATCAGCACTTGGAGTGAGCGCTTTCATAAACGCCGCATTAGGTTTACGTGCCGATTTTTTCTTTGCTACTTTTTTCTTTGGAGCAGCTTTCTTAGCAGCTTTTTTAGGAGCGGCTTTTTTTGCAGCTTTTTTAGGAGCAGCTTTTTTCGCAGCTTTCTTAGGTGCAGCTTTCTTTGCAGCCTTTTTAGCGGCTTTCTTAGGAGCGGCTTTTTTTGCTTTTTTTGTTGCCATTTGTTTTAAGTTTTAGAATTTAAATGGATAATAGTAATTGTTAACAGAATGAATTTAGGATAAATTCTATTACCCAACAAGGATTATACACACATGATGTACACAATGTGAATAAGATGCTTTTTCATTGGGGAAATCGTACTTTTTTAATACTGTTTTTTAAGCACCAAACAGCGCTAAAACAGATGATGCCTGTGCTGTATAATGACCACCAAACAACACAGCATGTACCAGTACAGGATAAAGCTGTGTAAGCTGTAACCTTTGCTGCCAGCCACTTTCAAGCGGATAGTGGTATTGATAAGCCTCATAAAAACTGTGATCGAAACCACCAAACAAAGCCGTCATGCCAATGTCCATTTCTCTATGACCATAGTAAACAGCTGGGTCAATTAACACCGGAAGGCCTTTTTCATTGGGAAAATGGTTGCCTCCCCATAGATCGCCATGTAGAAAAGCTGGTTTTTCATTGGGAAAATACTGTTGAAGCTTCGTATATAAACGTTCGGCCTGTTGCTGCTGTTTATTGCCAAACAGTCCGGCTTCACTCAACACTTTAACCAATGGAGCAATACGATTCATTGCATAAAAACTGCACCAATCATCTTTAACTGCATTATGCTGCGGTAAGCTGCCAATGTAATTATCAACCGGCCAGCCGAATTGTGTGTGCGGTTGTAAATGCATTTCAGCAAGCGATTTTCCCAATGATGAATAATAATTTTTTGCCGGTGCGGCACGTTCGATCCATTGGAGTAACAGGTATTGCTGATTACCGGCAACACCTGTTTTTAATACATCAGGAATAATGCAATTGCTGTATTTCTTAAGCGCTTCAAGTCCATCTGCTTCCTTTTGAAACATCAATGGATACGCTGTTGATTCATTTACTTTCAGAAAAAAAGAAGCGTTTTTAGTCTGTATTTTGTAAGCCTGGTTAATATCACCACCTGTTACCGTTTGCGCTTGTGCATCATTTAAACCACATTGCTGAAAAATATTTTCCAGTGACGTGTTCATAGGAAAAAACGTTTAATGAGGCGAATCAGCATGCTCACAACAATACTCAGTAACAACATTGTTGTAAATGGAAAATAGAAACGAAAATTCTCCCTTTCAATACGGATATCACCCGGCAGACGGCCTATCCAACCCAACTTATCATGAAAAAAATAAATCATCACACCAATCAATACGATCAGTACCCCGGCAATAATGATCCATTTACCTGCTTCATTATTCATAATAGCTCAAACTTACAACACGCTAATTAAAAAAGCCCTCCGCAAATCCGGAGGGCTTTTAAACCACCACTTCTGACCACCTGTAAAACTATAAGTTCTTATTTTTTCCTTTTGCTTTACCACCGCTATTACCTTTTACTACCGTTGCTTTTTTTGATCCACCTGCATTACCATTACTATATTTAATGGTCTTCTGCTTTCCGGTTGCACCTTTGTACTTGGCATATTTTACTTTGTAAGTAGCATGTTTCAAATAAGGCTTTGGCTCATTTACCACTACTTTGTAGCCATTGTAAAGATTGTATGTGCGGTACCGGGATGGTAATCCGGCAGAATAGATCCATTTACCATTATTGAGATAAATGAATTGTTTGTTCGGCACATAGTAATAGGTCTCAATATCCGGCAGGTAATAATAATCAACATGCTGGTACCCGGCTGGGCCCCATGCAGGCTGTAATCCTAAATTAATATTGATCTGTGCAGCTGCTTTTTGAACAGTTGTTAAGCCGCCAATTAACAGCATTAATAAAATCATCTTCTTCATAAAAAAATCATTATTTCAGTCCTTATGGTTCAAAGTCAGTGCCAGAAATGATTTCCTGCCGGTTTCATAAGCGTAATTTGCTGTCAATGTGGCAAATAAACTGCAATTGGAACAGCAATTGAGCAAGGAGTTTCATTCGAAACAATAGCTAAAAACAAACCAGTATGATACAGGAAAAAGGAACCATTTCCATTAACACGGAGAATATTTTCCCCATTATTAAAAAGTTTTTATACTCCGACCATGAGATCTTCCTGCGTGAATTAGTGAGTAACGCTGTTGATGCAACGCAGAAAATGAAGCGTTTGGCAAGCCTTGGCCATTACAGCAAAGAGACAGGCGATTTGAAAGTGACGGTGTCAGTAGATGCTGCTGCAAAAACCATTACTATTTCAGATAATGGTATTGGTATGACTGCCGAAGAGATCAAAAAATACATTAACCAGGTGGCTTTTTCAGGCGCTACTGAGTTCATGGAAAAATTTAAAGAAGCGAAAGATGCCAATGAAATTATCGGCCGCTTTGGATTGGGTTTTTATTCTGCCTTTATGGTGGCTGAAAAAGTAGAGATACAAACACTCTCGTATCAAGATGGCGCCGTACCCGCCCGTTGGGAGTGTGATGGCAGTACCGAATTTGAACTTACTGATGGCACCCGTACAGAACGTGGTACCGATGTTATTCTTTACATCAATAGTGAATCGGAAGAGTTTTTAGAAGAACACCGAATCAGCAGCATCCTTGATAAGTATGCGAAGTTCTTACCAGTGCCTGTGCAGTTTGGTACAAAAGAAGAAAGTGTGGAAGATGGAGTTGATGAAGAAGGTAAAACGAAATATAAATCGGTGACTGTTGATAACATCATCAACAATACCAATCCTATCTGGACCAAAGCACCAAGTGACCTGAAAGATGAAGATTATCTTGATTTCTATCGTGAGCTTTATCCGTTCAGCGAAGAACCTTTGTTCTGGATCCATTTAAATGTTGACTATCCGTTTAACCTTACCGGTGTATTGTATTTCCCTAAACTGAAAAATGATTTTGAAGTACAGAAGAACAAGATCAAGCTCTTCAGCCGGCAGGTATTTATTACGGATGAAGTAAAAGATATTGTTCCTGAATTTTTATTGCTGTTACATGGTGTTATTGATTCGCCTGATATTCCGTTAAACGTAAGCCGTTCTTTCCTGCAGGCTGATAGCAATGTGAAAAAGATCAATAGCTACATCAGTCGTAAAGTAGCTGATAAATTAAGTGAACTCTTTAAGAAAGACCGCAAGGGTTATGAAGAAAAATGGAACGACATTGGTTTGTTTGTGAAGTATGGTGCTATTTCTGATGAGAAGTTTTACGAAAAAGCAAAAGACTTTTTGTTACTCACTAACACAAACAATGAACATTACACGTTAGAAGAATACGCTGCCAAAGTAAAAGATTTCCAGACCGACAAAGACGGTAAACTTGTTTATCTCTACACCATCGATGCAGAGCACCAACACAGTTTTGTGCAGGCTGCACAGAAAAAGAATTACGATGTATTGTTGATGAATTCACCAATTGATACACACTTTATACAGCACCTCGAAATGAAGCTGGATAAAACAAGCATGAAGCGTGTTGATGCTGATGTACCGGATAAGCTGATCGTTAAAGAAGATGCTCCGCAACATCAGTTAACAGAAGAAGAACGCAACAAAGTGAAAGCAGTGTTTGAGAAAGCCATCAACAATGCACACATGAAAGTGGAACTCGAAAGCTTACCTGCAGAAGCAATGCCTGTAACCATTACCATGGAGGAATGGATGCGCCGTATGAAAGATATGAGCAAACTTGGCGGCGATGGTATGATGGGCTTCTATGGCAATATGCCCGATAGCTACAATGTATCTATTAATGCCAATCACAAACTCATCAACAAATTATTGAATGCAGATGAAGCACAGCAAACATCCATTGCCAAGCAGGCATTTGATTTGGCATTGCTTGCACAGGGTTTATTGAAAGGCGCTGAGCTTACAGCGTTTGTGGAACGGAATGTGGAGGTGATTTAATTTTTCGAAATCGTAAATAAAAAGGGACGATGATTAGCATCGTCCCTTTTGTTATTTTAACATCGAAATTTAGTCCTTCCACTTAAATACAATCGTTCCGTTTTTCTTCTTATCGCTCTCCACCGTAACATTGTAAACCTTGCCACCTGCTGTAATACGCATTAAAGCCGTATTAGGGGGTGTTTTGCCAAGGTTCTCTGCAAACATCACCAAATTATTCTTTCTTCCTTTCAGTGCCTTTACATTAAGCGTAGTTACTTTATCGGTCAATTGTTTTTTGCTGAGAACAGGATAACTGTTGAAATAAACCGTGACACTATCACCATCAATTTCGCCATTATCAAACAATTCAATTTTGATCTCAGGCTTATCAATTTCAATGGTCTGGATCACATTGTTATCACGCTCACCTGTTTTCTTCTCTTCACCGGGCACATAATTTTCAGGCATCTGAATAGCAGTGAATACATTCGGCCCGTTCAACAATTTAGCGGCAGCCAGTTGAACATCCTTTACTGTTAGCTTATCAACATACTTTTCATAGTTCACAAAATAGTCGATGTTATTACCGGGGAATTTGCTTTCGGTAATAGCAGTTAACCAATCTTCATTTTCTTTGAGATCGATCTTGTGCTGCTCACGCCATTGCTGTTTTACTTTATCCAGGTTTTTCTGTGACGGGCCTTTTGTTGCAATCTCTTTGATTTCCTTGTTGATTGCTTTGAGTAATGTATCTGCTTTCTCAGGACCACAAGGCAACTGAACAGCAAATGTGTAGTTATCATACGGCTCACTTTCCAATGAACCAAAAATGCCGCCACCATAAATACCACCGATCTTTTCACGCAATTCTTCAATGATGCGGATGTTGAGCACTTCAGTTGCAGCTTCAGCTTTCAATTCCAGGTCCTGGCTGTAAGGCACTTCACCTGAATGTAGTTGAAGAATAAGACTACGTTCATCTTTTCCTTTCTTCACCATCAGATCCTTCTTGCCTTTTACCGGACGTACCTTGTTATCTACTGCAGCAAATTTCTTAGCTGTTGCTGGCAAACTGCCAATGTATTGTTCAATCAACGGAATGATCTCTTCTTCTTTAAAACTTCCGACAAAGACAAATTCCATACTGCCTGCATCACTGAATCGTTCTTTGTATATTTCAGCAGCACGCTTCAAATCGATTTTCGAAAAGTTTTCAGATTTTGGCAATGCAATTGGAGCGAGTGGATCATTATTGTACAACACGCTATAAAACGTATCAATAAATGCAAACTGCGGATTAGCGCTCATCATTGCATATTGTGATTTGTTTCGTTGCACATATGATTTGAACAACGATGTATCCATACGTGGACTTGTAAATGTTAACCACGTAAGTTGAAACAACGATTCAATATCTTTTACAGTTGAACTTCCACGAACACCTTCACTTGAGGAATTGATGTAAGGATTCACCTGCACGGTTTTACCAGCCAATACTTTCCGCAGGTCAACAGGGGAAAACGCACCAACACCCATCGCCTGAACTACAGCTACGGCATACTCAGCATTGTATTTATCAGCAGCATTATAATTATTTTTTCCACCCGGACGAACAGATGACATCAATATCTGGTCAGCTTTAAAATCAGTTGACTTCAATGTTACTTTAATGCCATTGCTCAACGTTAATTCAGTAGTGCCAAGCTTCGCATCCTTTTTCGTAGACGTTACTTTTCCTGCTTTAGGTTTGTTTTCTACCAATGAAGAAGCCACGGCTTTATCTTCATAAGGTTTTACATCAGCTTTTTCTGCAGCAGGGAAAAAGGCTAATATCTCTTCTTCAGTTGGCAACTTCTCTCCTGCTTTTGGTTCGGGCTGTGTGATGTAGGTGAAACGGTTGTCAACCCCTTTGATGTATTTATTCACCAACGCATTTACTTCTTCAATTGTAATACCGGGCAACAATTCTTTGACTTTCTCAAATTCGTATTCAATACCCGGCGTTGGATCTTTCTTCAAAAAGTAGTTCACATACTCATCAACATAATTCGCACTTTCTGTTTTATCACGGTTGTTATAAGTACGTTCGTAATTGCTGAGCGTTGTTTTCTTGCTGCGTTCCAATTCTGTTGCAGTGAAACCAAAACGTTTTACACGCTCCACTTCTTCAAGTAAAGCCTGTGTAGCTTTCTTTACATCGCCGGTACCAACGCCTGCATATACAGAGAACGCATCATACCCACGTGCATACGAACCAAAACCACCTCCGCCAAAATTGAACGGTGGATTTTCCTTTTGGGTGAGTTCCTGTAATCGTTGATTGAACATACGCAGGAATAAACTGCGGATGATGCTGTTACGGTAATCAGCAACCGTATTCATAGCTTCATACTTAAACACAGGATAGTTGATAGCAACTTCACTTGATGAAGCTTCTTTATCTGCAAGAATCATTACTTCGTTGGAAGCATATGGTTTTACTTCAGCATACTTGCGTTCACGTGGATTTGCTGGATTTTTGATACCGGCAAAATGTTTACGGATGAGTTCTTCAGCTTTCTCGACAGTAATATCACCAACTACAATTACCGCCATGAGATCAGGACGATACCAGTCTCTGTAAAAGCGACGGATGGCATCATACTTAAAGTTTTTGATGATGCTGTCTTTACCAATCGGCAAACGATCAGCATACAATGAACCTGCAAATAATGCAGGTAATATTTTTCGGAACATTCTTTCTTCGGCGCCTTTACCTAAACGACTTTCTTCCAGTATTACTGCACGTTCGCCATCAATATCGTCATTCAGGTTCGATACATTGTGTGCCCAGTCTTCAATGATCTGGAAACCCTTTTCAAGATTACCGGGTTTATCGATCGGGATGGGAAGAATGTACACTGTCTCATCAAAGCTGGTATATGCATTGAGGTCATTGCCAAAGCCTACACCAATTTCCTGGAGATAAGAAACGATATCATTCTTCTTGAAATTCTTTGTACCGTTAAAAGCCATGTGCTCCGTCATATGAGCAAGACCTAACTGATCTTCATCTTCATTAATAGCTCCTGCATTTACAACTAAACGAAGCTCTACTCTTTTTTCAGGTTTCTGATTAGGGCGAATAAAATACGTTAGCCCGTTTTCGAGTTTACCGGTTTTTACTTTTGCATCAAACGGTATTTTATCCGTTAGCTGCTGTGCAGTAGTTGCAGAAAAAACAAATAACAAGAATGAAAGAAAGAACAGGTGTGATCCTTTGCGTTGCATAGATAGAGTTTTAAGAACGTAAATATAAAAGTTTGATCTCAACAAGCCTGTTAAGAAGAGGAAAAGATGATGGATGGCTGCAAATAAAAAGCTCCCCGAAAACCGGAGAGCCTCGCTTTATAGTGAATGTAAGTTTTAAAGTGCTAAACCAACACCAAGCTGGAAGCCTGTTGTTTTCCATTTTTCCTGATCGCCAATATCATTGATATTATTCAAACCAATTGCATAACGGCCATATACTCTTACCCGCATAATGTTGAGTTGAGCGCCAAACAACATTGAAAAATCTCCGTTCTTGAATGCTTCTTTTCCATTGTCAAGAAAGGTCTTATCCTTATTCAACAAGATGCCAAACTGTGGGCCAGCCTGAAGCGATAATACTTTCGCCGGTTTGTACGTGAGCAACAAAGGAACACTCAGGTAATTCAATTGAGGATTTTTTACATTCTCATCAAGATTTTGATAAATCGCTTTGAATCCTGATGCAGTATCGGAATTGATCTGGTTCCATAATACCTCGGGCTGAATTGCGAATTTCTTTCCTAATGGAATTTCTGCAAATACACCAAGATGATAACCCAACTTATATTGTTCATCAAAACCTTTACCCTCGATCTTACCAATATTAGCACCCAGCTTTGGACCGATACGAAATTGTGCAAACGAAGTTGCTGATGCAGTGATTGCGACAAGAAGGATAACAAGAGACTTTTTCATTCGATTTGATTTTAGTTGTTCTAATAACGGCGAATTAAGTGCCAATCATTTTTTAAACGCTGTAAAAATATGTTAAGAAGAACCGTGCCAAAGTTTTTTAAAACATAAACCCTGTTTGCACACTGTACAATGCACTCCATTTATTTTCACCACTTAACAGGTAGTAATCAAAATACACCTGCGGGTTCAGAAAAAATTTACCAATATACCAACTGGCATCAAGTTGCAACCCTACTGATTGAAACTGGAAAGCACTTTTCTGAGAATACGTTTCAGAATAGTTACGACTACGATCAAGTAAGCGTCGTTGACGAATACTTCCTTTTGAATCAATGGTTACGTTACTTCGTGAACCAATGATCATCAATGTTGATTGCAGATTGAAATAATCTTTCTTGCCAATACCATCCAGCACCTGGTTATAACGCACATAAGGAATAAAAGACAGATCCCTGATGAGCACATCAGATGTATCACTCACATAATAGTATTGTGTTACCAGCTGGTTTGTCAAAGGCATTCGTATCTGTTGGGAATCGAGGTACTGCAATGTTTCACGGTAACGGCCACCCGAAAACCCAAGCATCGCACCACCTTGTAATTTGTTTTTGCCAAACTGTGCATATGCCAACACATCATTATCATAGGGTGATGATGCATTTACAAATTCCTTCTTACCAAAAAATCTCGTGTATGATATACCGTAAGAAGAATTTTCTCCTTTCAGGTAATCGTAAGAAAGTGTAATGGCATGTTGCAGTAACTCTGTTTTGCCTTTTTCGACCAGTAAGTAATTGTTGTAAGTAATGCCTAACCCTGTTTTATGGTAATATCCAATTGTGGGTGTAATACTGAGATTGGTTGCAGACTGTTGCGCATTCAACGCCACGTTACGCACACTGAACTGTGTGTTACCAACACCAAGTGACAAAAGCAAATAACTGCGTGGAGCTTTCAGCGAATCATACAGATCGAGAAATGCGTCGATCTCCCTTTCCAGAGAGTCGACATTGATCGAAGTAGAATCAGTTTTTGTTTCCTGCGCATTTACAGAAAAGAAACTACAGCAGATCGTCAGAAACAGAATAAGCGGTTTCAGCATAAAGGAATAGGGCGGTTGGTTGCAAACCATAGACCAACCTGCTGCAATATAGTTTAATGGAGCTAAAAAATCAGCTAAGCTCTATCAAAGTGATCTCGGGCAAAATACCCACTCTGCCGGGGTAACCGATGAAACCAAAGCCACGGTTTACATATAATTTCTGCTGTGCTTCCTCATACAAACCGGCCCATTGCTTATACACATATTTTACGGGGCTCCAGCGGAAACCTGGAATCTCCACGCCAAACTGCATGCCATGCGTATGACCTGCGAGTGTGAGTGCAATATCTTTAAACTCCGATGTTACTTCTGCATTCCAATGCGAAGGATCGTGGCTCATGAGTATTTTAAACGGAATATCTTTTGCCGCAGCATGTGTTTCAGGCAATTTACCAAACGAAGGGAAATTGGCTTTAGCACTCGTATTATCAACTCCAAGTATCGCTATCTGTTCACCATCTTTTTCCAACACCACATGATCATTGCTGAGTGTTTTCCAACCTAACCGTTTGTGCACATCCACTACTCCTTTAGCATTGGCCAGTTGCTTCGCTCTCACTTCTTCTTTTGTGGCACCTGTAGGAAACCCATAATCATGATTACCCAATGTTGCATATACCCCATGCGTGGCTTTCAATTCAGAGAAAACATCCATGTATTCTTTCATCTCTTCAGCACTATAATTCACAAGATCACCAGTAAACAATACAACATCCGCCTTTTGTTCATTGATCTTTTCAATGCCTTTCCGCACTGCTTCTTTATCTGTAAAACTTCCGCTATGTATGTCACTCACATGTATGATCTTAAACCCTTTGAATGCGTTGGGCAGTTGCGAAAAACTCATCGCAATTTTTTGGAGGTTGTATTTGTACTTATTGCCAAATCCATACAAAAGCGAGGTGAATAATCCGCCACCAACTGCCAAACCTGCCCAGCTTAAAAACATGGAACGTGTAATACCTGTTCCGGTGCCAGCAGTCTTCGGGTTCCAGCTCGGGAAAATAAAACTACCTGCCCATTGAACCACTCGGCGCACATCATCCACCAAAAAGAAAGCACTGGCCAGGAGTTTGGCTAAAAACAAACCTATCACCACGGCAAACGCATAGGTACGCAAGAGTTTGTGCCAGGATTCGTAGTTCGTAAACGTAATACTCAGCATCAACGCAAATGAAAGTATGCTGATGCCCCAATAGGTTGCAAACACGATCAGGCGTGTGCGGGGGGCCCACGTATCGGCTACTGCACGCAGTGCCTGGAACACATAAATGTCAATCAGTAAAAAAATGATCAGAAATATCCAAGAACCGGCTAAACGTCGCATAAGTTTCAAAATTGAGAAATAAATCAAACACCCAGCTGTTAAATTTCAAACAGTTAGGTAAGTTTCAGTATAACATCGGGGGATAAGTATTGTTCCCGAATATTAGCCTGAAACCTTATTTTTGTCAGGATGGCATCAACTGTGTTTTTCCACACAAGTTTTTGTTTTTCAGTTTGATCAAACCCGTTTTACCGAGATGACGTTTACATATTATGGCCATTCCTGCTTTAGCATAGACGTAAAAGGAAAGAAATTACTTTTCGATCCGTTTATTTCGCCCAACGAGTTGGCAGCAAATGTTGATGTAAATACCATTGAAGCCGATTATATCCTGGTGAGTCATGGCCATGCCGACCATATAGCAGATTGCGTTGCCATAGCAAAACGCACCGGTGCATTAGTGATCTGTAACTGGGAAATTTATTTATGGTTGCAAAAGCAGGGTGTTGAAAACATCCATCCCATGAATACGGGCGGAAAAAAAGCATTCGAGTTTGGAACCGTGAAATGTGTTACAGCGCAACATTCTTCTTCGCTGCCCGACGGAACTTATGGCGGCAACCCTATGGGTTTTGTAGTGAGCTGCGGAAAGAATTTTTATTACAGTGGTGATACGGCTCTTACCCTCGATATGCAACTGGTACCGCAAAGCTCACCATTGGCATTTTGCATTCTGCCTATTGGCGATAATTTCACGATGGGTTATGAAGATGCAGCAAGAGCAGCTCATATGGTGAGTTGCCACACGGTGTTCGGCGTGCATTACAATACGTTTCCGTACATTGTAATTGATCAAGAGGCGGTCAAGGATCATTTTCAACGTAACGGACTTGACTTGAAACTGCCGGCTATTGGTGAAAGCATCAAAATTTGAAATTGAAAACTGAGAGTTGATAATATGGGTCGAATAATTGGAATAGCGAATCAGAAAGGTGGTGTGGGAAAAACCACAACAGCAATTAATCTTGCTGCAAGTTTTGCCGTACTAGAATACAAGACATTACTGGTAGATGCCGATCCGCAGGCGAACAGTACTACCGGTGTGGGTTTTGATCTGCACAATGTTCAGCAAAGTTTGTACGATTGTTTTGTGAACGGTGCCAACGCAAAGGATGTGGTTTTGAAAAGTGAAATCCCAAACCTCGATCTTATTCCTTCGCATATTGACCTGGTGGGTGCTGAAATTGAAATGATCAACCAGCCCAACCGTGAATCGGTAATGAAACAATTACTGCAACCATTGAAAGATGAATACGATTTCATCATCATCGATTGTTCTCCTTCACTTGGTTTAATTACGGTAAATGCATTAACTGCTGCTGATGCGGTTGTTGTTCCTGTGCAAACTGAATTCTTTGCATTAGAAGGTTTGGGTAAATTACTCAACACCATCAAGATTGTGCAAAGCCGTTTAAATCCACAATTAGTGATCGAAGGTATTTTAATGACAATGTATGATGGTCGTTTACGTTTATGTAACCAGGTGGTAAGTGAAGTACGCCGCCACTTTGAAGGAATTGTTTTTGATTCGATCATTCACCGCAATACCCGTTTAAGCGAAGCGCCAAGCTTTGGCAAACCGGTGATCTTATACGATAGTGAAAGCAAAGGCGCCGTAAACTATCTTAACCTCGCAAAAGAAATTCTGCAACGTAACAATCTCACCAAAATGAACCAGGCAGATAAGGTTATTGAAATGGATGAGGAGGAAGAAGAAGCTGCTAACTGATAGCCGTTCGCTGCAAGTTTCGCCACAAAGGCAGGAAGGAACACAATGAAAACTTCATTCGTTTTCAATTAATACAATTATTTTGTCTTTCTTCTATGTGCAGCATCGAGCCTTTGCGTCTTCAAGGTAAAAAAATTTCTAGCTGCTTTCTCTTTATTTTTGCGGCATGGTTACAAAAGAATCTCCACGCATTATTTTTATGGGTACACCTGAGTTTGCAGTTGCATCACTCGATGCGTTGGTAAAAGCAGGTTACAATGTGGTGGGTGTTATTACAGCACCTGATAAACCGGCTGGTCGTGGAATGAAGTTGACAGAAAGTGCAGTAAAGAAATATGCAACGGAACATGATTTATTTGTATTGCAACCGGAGAAACTTAAGAACCCCACATTCCTGAAAGAATTAATTGCATTGCGTGCCGATCTGCAAATTGTAGTTGCCTTTCGTATGTTACCCGAAGCAGTCTGGAACATGCCGAAGATGGGAACAGTGAATGTGCATGGAAGTTTATTACCCCAATATCGTGGTGCTGCTCCTATTAACTGGGCAGTGATCAATGGCGAACATGAAACAGGTGTTACTACGTTTAAACTGAAACACGAAATAGATACAGGCAATATTCTGCTGCAGGAATCATTTCCCATTGGTGAAGATGAAACAGCAGGTGAAGTGCATGACCGCATGAAAGAAATTGGCGCACAGTTGCTGGTGCGAACTGTTGAAGGATTAGTGGAAGGAACATTGGAAGAGAAACCGCAAAATGAAATCGAAAGTGGAACTAGAGCCCCTGATTCATCACTCATCACTCATCACTCATCGCTCAAACATGCTCCAAAGATTTTCACCGATACCTGCAAAATAGATTTCAGCAAAACAGTTGAAGAAGTACATAATCTTATCCGTGGCCTCTCTCCTTTTCCCGGTGCGTTTACCATGTTCAATGGAAAGATGATGAAGATCTACCGGTCGAAGAAAGAGATAACACCCACTCCGCCACAAGAAGCCGGAGTTTTTGAAACCGATGGCAAAACTTATTTAAAGTTTGCATGCAACAACGGTTACATCCATGTGCTAGAATTACAACTCGAAGGAAAAAAGAAAATGCTGGTTGAAGATTTTTTGAGGGGATACAGAAGTTAAGGTTTTTACCCGTCAACAACTTAACTATGTCAAATTAAAAAACATCAGTTTAGTAATTTTTTTATTCCGCTGTCTGGTAGCTTTTTCTTAACCCTTCTGAAATTCCATAAAAATAGATTCAATGCCCGAAATCTATGCCCATCATAAGTTTCAACTACAATTGCTTTAAACATCCAACTATATACATAGGTATCAATGTAATATCCTTTTATAAGATAAAGAGGTATTTCCCTTTTTTGGAGATAAAAAACATCTGTAATAAATAATGCATCATTCTTTAAATAGAATCCAAAACGATGATAGATGAGCAGGTCAAGAAGAACAATAATCCCATAAATAATTCCTAAAGCTGCTACAGACAATCCAAAATACATGGCAGTAAGATTGCTCTCATTTGCAATAAGCAAGGAAAGATGTTTAATCACATAATAAGGGAGTAACAGAAAAACTGACAAGATCCCACAAAGCAAAAAATAAGTAATGTAGTTGAATTTGGTCTTCATTCTAATTCATTGATTTCCTTTTAAGCTCTTACATCACTTAGTTTAATCCATTAGACGTTCTTTGATAAATATTAGCAGTTTGGAATGGCGAACTTTTATACCCATTTGTACTTTTCCTATCATCAGCAATTGGTTTCTTACTTCGTACTTTCAACTTCCAACTTCGTACTTGCCTTTACTTGCCCCACACCAACTCTGCATTAAACTTCTCCGTGCTGATACCAAGCTGTGCAGCTGCTGAATTACTTAATCGAAATAACAAACCACTACCAGGACTTGTTTCTTCAACACTGCCCAACACTTTTGCATAAACAGCTTTTCCGTTGGCAGGGTTGCGCACCATAATGATGGTACCTTTTTCAATATTATCCATCAACACATAATATTTTCCATCGCTCCAACCACTCGTGCTTTTGAATACGGAGCCGGGGCCATTGTTGCGATCGGTACGTTTGCCATTATTCGATTGACGATTAAACTCATCTTTAAAAAACCCATTGCCACCATAGCTTGCAGTGGTAACTTCCATCTTCGGTTCTTCTTTCTTCACTTCAGGTTTTGGCAACTCTTGTTTCGGCTCTTCTTTTTTCACCACCACTTCCTGCTTCTTTGGTTCTTCCACCTTAGGCTCAGGCTTAGGTTGTTGCTTTACCACATTTGGTTCGCTACGCACATTCATACCTTTTGCTGCAAGTGGTGATAATGTTTTATCAACTTTCAAAAAACCAACGATCACTTTACTACCAGCACTCACCGATTCAATATTGTTCCATGATTTAATGGAAGCATTATCTGTTCCAAACAACTGGCTGAGCTTTGTTAAGGATTCGCCGGCTTTTGCGGTATGGTAAACCGGAACAACGGTTTCATTTTCTTTGCGTGTACCTGTTTGCCAGAAATTCACTTCATTCAAAGGGATCTTGATCTGCTGACCAATACTTAAAGCAGATGTTAACTCCAATCCATTATAGGGTGCAAACACACGTGGGCTGATATTGTAAATGCGGCCAATGCTGTAAAAATTTTCTTTAGGACCTATGCTGTGCACGAGGTACGGTTTGCCCTGGTTATCTAACTGCGCAACCAACGGAGTGGTTTGTGCAGCAGCAACAAGAACAGAAAGAAACAAACTGAAAAACAAAAAGGCTCTCTTCATGGGAACATAGTTTACGTTGCAAAGATGCATAATTCTACGAAAGAACCATACCAAAGAAAAGCTTAACGTTTCTTTTGCTAACATTGCATCCACATGAGCAATATTAAACCCAAATATTACGTGGTGTGGAAAGGGAAAGAACCCGGCATTTATACCAATTGGAACGACTGTAAGCAGCAAGTGGAAGGATTTACCGGTGCAGCTTACAAATCTTTTACTTCAAAGGAGGAAGCTGAGCAAGCCTACAAAGAGCACTTCGCCAAACATCTCTACAAGAAAGAAAAAACAGAAAGTTCAAAAGATCTTTCTGCTGTTGGCACTCCCATTCACGAAAGTATTGTAGTTGATGCTGCATGGAACAGTGTGCAGAAAGACATGGAATACCAGGGCATTCTTTACAAAACAAATACACGCATCTTTCATATGGGGCCATTGGCAAACGGCACAAATAATATTGGTGAATTCTTAGCCATTGTACATGCATTGGGTTATTGCAAAAAACACGAGCTGCACAGTATGCCCATCTACAGCGATAGTCGCAATGCCATTGGCTGGGTGAAAGCAAAAAAATGCAAAACCAATTTAGAACAATCAGCAAAAACGGAACACATTTTTAATCTCATTCATCGGGCAGAAAACTGGTTGCAGGAAAACAACTACCGCAATAAAATATTGAAATGGGAAACGGAGGCATGGGGTGAAAATCCAGCTGATTTTGGACGCAAATAGTCTGTGTTTGTGGTTGTCTCACTGCTTGTGTCTTGAATCTTGGGTTTTGGATTTTGAACTTTGGATTTTCATTCTTGCACCTTGTACCTTGTTCTTTGTGCCTTATACCTTCTCCCGCTGCAACTGTCTTTTGGCAAGGTTCTTGGAATTATGGTTTCATTATTCACCATTTAAAAACACAGCAATATGAGTATTAAGTTAATTTTTGCCTGCGTGGCAGCAGGAGCGGCTGTTGGTAT
Organism: Lacibacter sp. H375; assembly: GCF_037892425.1. Taxonomy (NCBI): domain Bacteria; kingdom Pseudomonadati; phylum Bacteroidota; class Chitinophagia; order Chitinophagales; family Chitinophagaceae; genus Lacibacter; species Lacibacter aquaticus. The sequence continues at coordinate 2,749,983 of NZ_JBBKTT010000001.1, read as the reverse complement.
GCTGATGGCACCTCAAAGTGGAAATTCGACCCGTAACATGATCAGTGATAAATATGATGATCTGAAAGAACGCCTGTATAAATTAAAAAACAGTGGCACTGATCTGCAGGAACTGAAAGAAGTTTTCAAACATGAAATTGCAGGTCTCAGAGACGATACTAGAAAGCGTGTGCTTGAGATATTACAGGCAACGAGGCTAACCGGTAATCATATAAAGGAGCAACTGGTTTCTTAAATTGGTATCGGATGCAAATAAAGGGAGTCGGTTACCGACTCCTTTTGTATTTTACTGTGTATTAATAATCCTATACCCATTCTTCACTGGTTAAAAATTTTTGTATGTGGATATTCAGGGTTAATCGCTTATTCAGGAACAGCATAAGACTGATCAGCATTCTATGGATTATTTGCAAGCATGCTATTCGCAACTGGATCAACAGTAATCGTTTTCTCCGAAGAATATTCGATCCGAAAGGTAATAATCTTACAACACGTGCAGAACGTTTGCGACTAATGATTGAAGACCTGGGTCCAACTTTTGTAAAGTTTGGACAGATCATTGCCGACCGTCCTGATCTTGTAAGTGAACAATTAAGAAATGAATTAAAGAAACTGCAAACTTCTGCCAAGCCATTTGATACTGCACATGCATGGCGTATTATGGAAGAAGAATTGGGCGACCCTATTCACGAAGTATTTGAGCACCTTGATCACAATCCAATAGCTTCTGCATCCATTGCACAAGTATATAGGGGTAAACTCCGTAATGGCGATATGGTGGCAGTTAAAGTACAACGGCCGCATATCAAACAAAAAATTTCCATTGATCTTGTGTTGATGAAATTACTGGCTGAGCAGGTGGTGAAAACTTATCCTGAATTAGCCAGTTTTAATGTGATTGAATTTGTCGAAGACTTTGGAACCATCATGAAAAAAGAACTTGATTTTGCCAACGAGGCATCGAACATGATGCGTTTCGCTGACATGTTTAAATATGATGAATATTGCTACATTCCCAGAGTATATAGCCAGTACAGTACGCAGAAAATGCTGGTCATGGAATTTGTAACCGGTGTTGAACCCGATGCAAAAGAAGAATTACTCGCAAAAGGTTTCGATACAAAGCAAATAGCATTGAATGGCACACAGATCATTTTAAAAATGATTCTTAAACACGGATTCTTTCATGCCGATCCTCACGCAGGTAATTTACTGATAAGGGCAAATAACCAGGTTGTATTGCTCGATCATGGTATGACGGCGAGTTTAAAACCCGGGCAGATACAGGCTCTCATCAACTTTATGCTTGGTTTTGCAAGGCAGGATACGCACCGCATCAGCAAAGCTTTGCTTGCGTTACTGAATATAAATTTTTATAAAGATCATGCTGATCTGGAATTTGAAGTGGGCGAACTGATTCAGAAATACAGTTATATCCCCTACGAAAAAGTTGATATCTCCAGCTTACTGGCAGATACGTTTAATGTGATCTTACGTCATGGATTGAAAGTTCCGACCAACTTATACATGCTGTTAAAAACACTAGGTACTATTCAAAAATTTGCAGAAGCATTGGAAGCAGATATTTCGCTCATTAACATGATCGAACCATTTGCAAAAGAAAAGATTAAAGAGAAATTCAGTTTTGATACAATTGTAAATAAAGTAATCAACTCAGCAGAAGATTATCTCTACATTGTTGATCGCCTGCCAACCGATATTAAAGAGATCGTCAACAACCTTCGCACAGGTGTATTGAAGCATGAAATTAATTTCAGGGAAGATAGTTTTACCAACAAAGCACTGCGACAGAATTTCAATCGTCTTGCTTTTGTGTTTATTCTTGGTTTACTGATGATGTGTGCCACGTTGCTCATGATCTATCAACCAAACAGCAGCGGCATTAAAATTTTATTCTACAGTACAGCTGCGATTCTTATCTGGACAGGATTTAAACTGCTGTTCAATACAAAATTCAAATGATGAGTGATGAGTTGTAGCAACCATCTATCGTTTGTTGTTCTGTTGTTTCATCTCATCAATATGCGCCACTCTTTGGGATAATAGTTGTTGATTCGGTTGCCGAGTAATTTCATCCAGCCAAGAGGAAAATTTTTGTACACTGCCAATGCCCAGCCTTTATGCTTACTTTCTACTGTAATTTCATTTTTACGTAAATAATCAAGCGCCTGTTCTTTTGAAAGCTCAACTCTTACAGAATCACTGATGATTGTGCTTAATGCTAATGAATGTTCCGGCAACAGATCATTCTTTGCTATTGTGCCTAACTCCACGCCAGCATAGCGAACTCTTAATTCCTGCATGAGGTATTGAATGGTTTCGTTCCATTGCGTTGGTATGGCAGCAATATTTTGTCCTTGCTTGATAAAAGCAAATCCTTCCGTATTCTTCAACCAATTTGCGGCAATAGCAGCTTCCTGTTTCGACGCAAGCTGTGTTGTTTTCATTTTAATTCGAAGTTGATCTGCCGATTCTTTCTTTTTGAATGCAGCAATAAAGAAACCTTCGCCTTTCACCTTGTGTGGCCAGAAACGATAGCCATAAGCACCTGCGGTTGATTGCACTTCATCAATGTTCCACTCCTCTTCCACTTTCAATTTTATACTTTCCAACTGGTAGTTTGCTTCAATCCAATCCAATATCTCTTCATCTTCTTCTGAAGAATAAGAGCAGGTAGAATAGATAAGCACACCATCTTCTTTTAAACAATTCCATGCATCGGCTAAAATGCGTTGTTGTCGCTGACTGCAAAGCTGTACATTATCTTCACTCCATTCTTTAATGGCTTCCGCATCACGACGAAACAAACCACTGCCGCTACATGGCGCATCGATCACCAATATATCAAACAAGCCATGCAGTTTTGAAAAAACATTGGGATCATTATTCGTCACCACCACATTTCCTGCTCCCCACTTAATAATATTTTCCTTGAGAATATTTACACGTGTTTGAATGACTTCATTACTCACCAACAAACTTTCTTTACTGATGATAGATTGCAATAAGGTTGATTTACCTCCCGGTGCTGCACAAAGATCCAATACCAGCAATGGTTGATCAAGATCAACTGATTGTTTCAATGCCTCTTCTAAAAACATACTGCTTGCTTCCTGTACGTAATATGCACCGGCATGTAACAACGGATCAAGTGTAAATGAAGGGCGTTGACTGAGGTAGAAACCAGAAGATGACCATGGAACGGGGTGATGAGTGATGGGTGATGAATGATGAGTTTCTTCTTGCTTATTGCTAATTGCCTTTTGCCCATTAGTTATTGACCATTCACCATCAACAATTGATGACTTCAGCGGATTTAGACGAACCGACACAACCTGCTCCCCACTTTCATGCACCTGCACAAAAGCATCCCGATCAAAATTGTTGATCTTACTGAGCGAAGTCATCAAGGAAGCCGGTAGATTCATTTGTTGACTTTTTTATTTTTGGCAATGTTGAGCTTTTAATAATAGTGAGTACAAAAAAAATAAACCCTACTATTAACAGCAGAAATGAAAATATGAACGGATAATCGTAAAAAAGAATATTACCTATCTGAAAACTGTGGGCTTGAAACTCCTTTTCCACAAAAAAAGACAAGACAATATCATATATCGGAAGGAGCACCAACCCGGCAAAAACTAACCATATATAAATTTTACAAAGTAAAATGTTAATATATCGTCGTCGTATAAAATAATAAATTATTAGACTTATAAATGCAAGCAAAGTAAAAACTAAATAAAATTTGACTGGGATCGTAAATACAAGGGTCCAGGCGACTGGATATTTGTTACCATACTTCTCGTTAAGATTTAAAAGTGACACTACACTTTGCCCCACCAAGAATACCTGAAATAAAACAGCAATTGTAATTAACACGAAAGGCAATTGAATATAGTTCCTTTTGTACTGCATCTTAAAACCTGATAATAAAATGCTCTCTCTCCTTCTGTTCCTTCCTCAAAAATACCAGCCCAATAAAAAACAGATCAATGGTTAAGGTAACAGAAGAATGTTGTTTGATAATTTCCCAGGCCTCTTCCATTTCTTTACTCCAGTGAATATCATCAAACACAAATACTGTATCATGATCGGTTTTTGCAAGTAACTGTTCAAAATATCGGAGTGTTGGTTCTTTGCGATGGTTCCCATCGATAAATACAAAATTGAATGACTGTTCTGCTTTATCGATCACCTGTTGCAAAGTCTCATCAAAGTTGCCGATAACAATATTGATATTGTTTAATTGCAATTCATGAAACTGTTGTTTTGCTATTGCAGCAATTGCTACAGAACCTTCCATGGTTGTAACCGTTGCAGTTGGCTTTGCTTTGGCAAGATAGGCAGTGGTAATACCGAGCGATGTGCCTAGTTCAAGAATTTGCTTCGGTTGAAAATAATTCACCAACCGATAAAGTAGTTGTGCATATTTCTTTGGTTTGAGAGAAGTAGCAGCAATTTGTTGCACAACCCGTTGCTTCGTTAATCCTTTGGTTGACCCTGCACCAAAATCTTCAACTATAATGATGGTTTCATTTCCCAACAATAAACTCCTTTGCAGCTCTACTTCCTTGTTAGCGGCATACTTCGTTTTATCATTCAACACTTTTACAACCAGGTCAAAGACAAACGGAGAATGAATACCATGCCCTTTGCCATTAGCAGCAGTGAAATAATAGTTGAGATATTTTAAGCCAAGCTGGAAAGAAGAATACATTAATAAGAAGTGGAATTAGTTATTAGGAGTTGGTAATCGGGAGGTTTACTCATCATTCATTACTCATCACTCATCTCTTTCTGTCCCACTGCTGAATAGAGAATGAATAAGCATGTTTTTCATTCGCTTCAAAATCTTTATTGTTTGTAAGATTCCATTCATCAACTGAAAAAGCCGGAAAGAATGCATCGGCTTCTAAATGCACATGAACTCTCGTTAAATAAATACGATTGGCAATAGGAAGAGCTTGCTCGTAAATCTGTGCACCACCTGCGATCATAATTTCTTTTGTCTCTAGTTTTTTGGCTTGCTCCAATGCTTCATCTAATGAGGTGGCAAACCAAACATTTTCATACTCTGATCTTAATCCCTCCTGTCTTGAAATGATAATATTGGTTCTGCCTGTCAATGGCTTCCCGCCAACTGAGTCAAAGGTTTTTCGCCCCATGATCACCGGCAAAGCCCAGGTAGTGTTTTTGAAAAACTTTAAATCGATTGGTAAATGCCATAGCAATTCGTTGTTACGACCGATGGCGTTGTTAGTAGATGCAGCAACGATTAAGCTTATAATCACATTTCAGATTTTAGAATGATGATTGCAGATTGCGAACAAATCTAAAACCGGAAATCTGCAATCTGAAATTAAACAGCTACCGGCGCTTTAATGGCCGGATGACTTTGATAATTCTCCAACGTAAAATCTTCGAACTTGAACTCGAAAATATCTTTCACTGCAGGATTTAACTTCATGGTTGGCAATGGAAAAGGCGTGCGGCTTAATTGTAGGTTCACTTGCTCCATATGATTACTATAAATATGCACATCGCCAAATGTGTGCACAAAATCACCGGGTTCAAGATCGCAAACCTGTGCGATCATCATCGTTAACAAAGCATACGATGCAATATTGAACGGAACACCTAAGAACACATCAGCACTTCGTTGGTAAAGTTGACAACTTAACTTTCCATCAGCAACATAGAATTGAAAAATAGTATGACAAGGCATGAGTGCCATCTTCGGCAACTCAGCCACATTCCATGCGCTGATGATGAGACGACGGCTGTCGGGATTTTTTTTGATTTGTGCGATCAGATCTTTTACCTGGTCGATCACAACTCCATTCGCTCCTTCCCAACTACGCCACTGTTTGCCGTACACCGGACCAAGCTCGCCATTTTCATCTGCCCACTCATCCCAGATGCTTACATTATTTTCTTTGAGATAAGCAATATTCGTTTCTCCTTTCAGGAACCAAAGCAGTTCATGAATAATACTGCGCATATGTACTTTCTTAGTAGTTACCAGCGGGAATCCTTCACTCAGATCGAAACGCATCTGGTATCCAAACACACTCTTAGTACCCGTGCCTGTGCGGTCGGTTTTTTCAACACCGTTATCCAATATATGCTGCAGTAAAGAAAGGTATTGTTGCATGGGTGCAAGGTAACTAAAAGGCACAAGTTACAAGGCGCAAGAAGAACGCTGTGGATTGATTGTGTACAGACAAATTCGCTCGAGGAATTACTTCACTCCTCTTCTTGCCAGTTCCTTTTTGATCAACAGAAGTTCTCTTCCGGTTTGACCGCTTACAGAGCTGTTTTCCTGCGCACGACGCATGAGGTAAGGCACCACATCGTCAATTGGGCCAAAGGGAAGGTATTTGCTTACCGAGTAACCTTCTTTCGCCAGGTTAAAGGTGATATGATCGCTCATACCATACAGCTGACTGAAATGCACATGCGGATGATTATGTGGCAATCCTTTGCTGTGTAATAATTCAGCCGCCAGTTGATTGCTGAATTCGTTATGTGTAGCTACAATAACTGCAATACGATCAACGTGCTGAATACAAAATTCAACAGCACGATTGTAATCTGCATCGCAGGCTTCTTTGTCGGGTTGAATAGGTGAAGGATAATTCATATCGGCTGCACGTTTGCGTTCCTTTTCCATATAAGCACCACGAACGATCTTGATCCCCAAAATGAAGTTGCGTTTCTCCGCAGCTTCATAACAATCATGTACAAACTGGTAACGGTCGTGACGGTAAAGTTGCGCAGTATTGTAAACAACTGCTGTTGTTTTATTGTACTGATCCATCATAAGCATGGTTAATGCATCAACAGGGTCCTGTATCCATGTTTCTTCTGCATCAATCAATACACCAACTTTTTTATTGGACGCTGCAGAACAAATGCGCTCCATTCGGTTACATACACGTTGCCATTCAGCACGTTCATCAGCAGAAAGTCGTTCCAATGCATGTTCATAACGGCGGATCAACGTACCGGTATCCTTGCTCATCAGGTCATCCATTTTCTCCAGCAAAGCAAACCGTGCAATGCCGGTTACTTTCACACTCATAAACGGAATATTTGCCTGTGTTGCAGCGTAGTCAATTACTTTAATAAACTCATCGCAGGCATGGTCTTTTTCTTCTTCGCCATAATCGCCACCTTCCACACCATAATCGAGGATCACCTGCACATGAAACTCTTCGAGTCGGTCGGCCACTTTTGCCGTTTCCTGTAATGTTTCGCCACCAACAAATTGTTCGAATAACGTACTGCGGATAAGACCTTTTACCGGCAAACCGGCTTTAATTGCCCAGGGAGTAATTCTTGTCCCAATATCAACCAGCCATTGATAACCCATTGATGAAAAGAGGAAATGTGCTTTTTTCAGTTGCTGGTCGTTCTTATATTCAAAGGCATTAGCTGTATTATCGAAAGTAACTTTGGAATTGTTCGGCATGCTGTCTACGATTAGAGGCAGCAAATATAGTAGAAAAACGAGCGCTAGTTCAGTTCTCCTTCCGCTTAAGCAGCAACAATGAATTCCGTATAAAACCGGGTTCTACGGTGTATTCCTTTACCAGCTGCTGTTGTTTAACACTCAGGCGAATGTTTAGCTTGTTTTGCGCAACCGATTGACTAATGACGATAATATCATTCACTCCAGGGGTCAATTCTTTTAGTCTTATCCTCAATGGACGTTTTGAAAGGTCATGCTCGTTTGCAATCACATCGCCATTAAATAAAACAGTGATAGAATCGTGTACGCTTTTGTCAATTGAAGTAAACTCGAGCAGGATATCAGAACTATCAATTTCCAACTCCCCAAATTTCTGGTAAAGTCTGTTTTCCGGCTTCAGTAGAATATTCCGCTGTTCAAACTGGTTATACAGATCCTGTATATAATCACCGATCTCATCTTTGGTAAACTCAGATATAACCGAGTCGGTTTTAACAGCAGAAAAAGAATCAAACTCGTCTCCCCTCCAATACCATCGACCGTTCGCCTGGGGTCCTGCGTCATTTTTTGAAACAGTTAAATAAAGCTCTTCGAAAAAAGCGCAATCAGTTTTCGACATAGCTACTCCACGCATTACTTCTTTACGAACCAGACTTATCTTACCATCGTACAAACGGCCCCCAACAAGATAATCGCAACCAAAAGAAGTATTCTTATCAAACCCACGTGAATAAACAATGCCGATATATTCACCATCTGTTTCCATCAACTCTACACGCACACTCATCTTTTGCTTTTTACTTCCATTCAATAAAAAATTCCCTTCCCATACACCTGCAAGGTTTTGTGCTGGCAATGTTGAAGAGAATCCAATAGCGATCAAAAATAAAAAAGCCCGTAATTGCATACTTGCTCAAGATACAATTACGGGTGAATATGAAAAATAAAGAATTAACTATTTGTGTTAATCCAATCCAAAAATTCCTTTGTTCAACACCTGCAGTGTTTGTGTTTTGTAAGATGCAGGTACCAACAACGAAACGTTGTGCGGACTACCACCATAACTCACCATTCTTACAGGAATATCAACAATGCTTTCGAATAATTTCGAAAGGATATGCTCTGTCTTTCCAATTTCATTTCCAACAATACTTACAATTGCCTGGTCTTTATCTAACTCAACTGTACCAAATGGTTCCAGTTCACGGATAATTTCATCAAGATGTGTGCTGTTATCAATTGTCAATGAAACAGCTACTTCAGAAGTAGTGATCATATCAATTGAAGTGCGGTATTTTTCAAACACTTCAAACACTTTGCGTAAGAAACCATACGCCAATAACATTCGGCTGCTTTTGATCTTAATGGCCGTAATACCGTCTTTTGCTGCAACCGCTTTTACACCAACACTTCCGGCTTCTTCTGTAATGAGTGTGCCTTTTGCATCGGGCTGCATGGTGTTGAGCAACTTCACAGGAATTTTGTAATGCTGCGCTGGCCAGATGGATGCCGGGTGCAGAATTTTTGCACCGAAGTACGCTAACTCAGCCGCTTCATCAAAACTCAACTGCTCAATAGCAACCGTTTTCTTTACAATACGTGGATCGTTGTTGTGCATTCCGTCAATGTCTGTCCATATTTCACAAACACTTGCATTGATAGCAGCGCCAATCAATGAAGCACTGTAATCACTACCGCCACGTTTTAAGTTATCTACTTCGCCTCTTGCATTGCGGCTGATGTATCCTTGTGTAATAAATATTTTTTTGTCTTTGTTTTGATTCAACAACTGACTCAGCTTTACTTTAATGCTGCCGATCTGCGGTTCCTCATAACTATCAATGGTCATGAAATCCAATGCGGGCAACAGCATGTGATTGATTCCTTTTTCTTCAAGATAACAGCTGAACATTTTTGTGCTCATTAATTCACCTTGCGCAAGAATATCTTTATTCAATGCTTCGTTGAACGAAATTTTCAGAATGATATTCAGGAATTCAAAATGCTCAGCAATAATAGCACGGCATTTTGTTTGCGCTTCTTCTGTTGCAAGCAGGTTGCTGATGAAAGTTTGATAGTGTGCATCGAGTTTATCAATTACCTGTTTGGCAGCTGCTCTGTCGCCGTTTGCCATCGCAGCACCAATTTCAACCAACGAATTGGTTGTGCCGCTCAAAGCACTTAACACCACAATCTTTTCTTCATTATCACGAGTAATCAGGGTTGCTACATCGTGCATTCTTTCAGGTTTCCCAACTGAGGTACCGCCAAACTTCATCACTTTCATTACCGTAGGTTTATTTATGTTTTTAGTTCTAATTTTTTATGTTGCCAGCTAACGTAATTCTATTATTCTTCGTTGCCACGCTCGCTTGTACGCTTTCTTTTCTATTCATCATTTCACTGCACAAAAGTTCAAATGAATTGCTTCATTGTCCCCCCGCCATCTTGCATTTGTTGAAATCGCTCATTCCTTACCGGAATAAATGAGCATGATCATTTGTGCAGACTTTGCATCATTTTTCTATGAGCAAGCAATCGTTAAATGGAGTGCGAAATTAAAGAGAGAGATTGAATTTCTGTCCAACTTTCACCAAATCTTCTGCAACTGTTTCCAATAAAGGAATACCATCTTTCATTCGCTGTGCTTCAAACAAACGTTCGGGATCACCGGGAATGAGCACCTGATCGTATCCTTCAATAGTTTTAGCAGAACGGAACCGTTGTATCCAGTTGTCCATGTCTTTCTTAAAATCGTCGGCTTTTCGGAATGCATCGATCCGCATGGCGCCAAGAAAATGCCCTAATCCTTTGCCCGGTTGATTCTCCGGCATGGGCACGTAAGCCGGGAACGGCGGCACCCACGGACCATAATTTGCACCACTCAAAACGGCTGAAAAAATATCAACAATGCTTCCCAGTGCATAACCTTTATGACTGCCATGTTCTTTATCGCTTCCCAAAGGCAACAATGCGCCTTTGTTTTTTAGTGCATGTGCATCCGTTGTTGCTTCACCTGCTGCATCCTGGATCCATCCAACTGGTGCTTCAAGATTTTTGCGTTGTAAAATTTCCAGTTTGCCGTTTGCTGCAGTTGTTGTTGCCATGTCTGCAACAAAAGGTGGTTCGTTACCACTTGGCACAGCAACTGCAATGGGATTGGTACCCAACATACGTTCAGTAGAAAACGTTGGCGCCACCAATGCAGAAGCATTCGTCATGGCCATACCGATCATATCATGTTGCAACGCCATCATTGCATGATAGCCTGCAATACCAAAATGATTACTGTTTTGCACACTCACCCATCCGCTGCCAACATTTGTTGCTTTATCAATAGCTACCTGCATTGCAAAAGGTGCAACCACCAAACCCAATCCGCTATCACCATCAACAACAGCGGTTGAAGGAGTTTCATGAATTACTTTAATGTTAGGTGTTGCATTGATCCGCTTTGCTTCCCACAAACGCACATAACCGCTCAGCCTTGCCACACCATGCGAATCGATACCACGCAGATCAGCCGACAGCAATACCGTAGTTGCAATAGTTGCATCAGTTTCATTGCAACCCATTGACAGGAATACATTTTTTGTAAATGAAAATAAATGCGGATAAGAAAACACTTGCTCCATAATGTTACACGAAATAATGCTGAGAATGAATGATAGACATACGCATGAAAGCTGATGATGCCATTAGCTAAGTTGATGAAGTGATTGCGACGCAACTGGTGATGCAATGAAAACCATAGCTGGTATTTGAACACTCATCACTGATAACCCATCATTCATTTTATGCTTGCGCAGTTGGCCCGCCAAAATTCAATGGTATCTGCATTTCTTCCAGGTCACGGATTGCACCATTGGCAGCTTCAAAGCGTTGGATATTTTCAGTAAGCGCTTTCATAAAACGCTTGGCATGTTGCGGAGTAAAAATGATCCTTGATTTTACTTTGCTTTTGGGTGTGCCGGGCATTACGTTCACAAAGTCGATCACAAATTCTGCATGACTGTGTGTAATGATGGCGAGGTTGGCATATGAACCTTCCGCTACTTCTTCTGTGATCTCGATGTTGAGCTGATTAGGATTTGCTTGTTGTTCGTCCATAAAAATAATTGAGGGGCAAATATACAACAGATAAATCCTTGCAGGATTAAAGAAAAAGCCCGGGATTGCGGCTGGTTTCAATAGCAATTTTCTCCTAAAAAACGCCTGAAATAGTTACACCTATTGCATTTGCTTTGTAGGAAGCGTTGTTGGCATCTTTATACGTCATTAACGTATAAGACAATGCAAACAAGCCATAACCTGCTTCAATTTGCAGACCTGGCGATGAAGTGAATTTCGCATTTTGTCCAAGCCCATCAAACTTCAGATTAATTGCCTGGTGCGAAACAATACCCGTCGCAAATCGAAGTTTTTTCACTGGCAGATAATTAAGCGATAGTAGTAAAGGAATACGGGTAAGACGTATATGTGCGTTATCAGCTTTGGTGGTAAGATATTTAATACCAACACTGCCTCGCAGGAATAATTTTTCTGATTTGTTCAAACGTAACTGTCCGCCGGCAAACAAAGTTCCTCCCTGTCCGCTGTTCATCGTTTGTGTACTACCATCGGTAAAATAAACTTCGGCAATATTGTCGCCTCCAAATTCCAAAGCAGCTCCCAGTAAAAAGCGAAGCGGTTTTTGACTATTTGTTCTTGTTTGCGCATTGACAATAAAAGCAGGGCTCAGGAGAATGATAAGGATCACTCGTTTCATCTGTTCTTTAAGTTTTGGTTGATTGCCCGAAATTAACAGATAGTTCAACTTAATGTTGCCGTCCTGTTGATTTCTTTATGTACGGTTGGCGGGGACATTCATCGACAAGAAAAGCACTTCAACAAATAATGGTAAACCCTTATAGGATTCTCTTTCTTTTTAGCGGACCTTTGAATTCATCATTGTCGGATTTTTTTTTAAATAAAGAAATTCGAGCGGCCGACTCTTTATAGGGTTGGCCTTTTTTTATTGGTATTGAATGAGAAAAGAATACTAACACGTTACGTTGTTGTATAAGATGCTTTATTCACCAGTTCAAGCTAACTACAACATTCGCCTCAAATCAATATACACACAGCTCCGCTTTCTCCAAAGTTTAAAGCGCTTTTAAGAGTCAGGCTTCCAGAAGTTCAAGATGCTCGTGAGAAACATAATAATAATCTGTGTCCATGAAATTGAATTTACAACCCGCATTTCCTTGTTCCGGAATATCCTCTGTAAAAAAAGCGACTGCATCATAGCCGTCGAGGATGAGGCAGTTTGAATCCACATTATTAAAGTATGTTCCGTTTTGTTACTGGGCGTGACTGTTAAAAGTAACAAACAACCAATCGACAGCATTGACAATGTAAATACTACACTGTTCAATCGCTCCTCAATACGTTTTTCTTTTAATACCTGCTCAACGGCTACAGGCTTTTGAGTTATGGAGCAAGTAAGGGTACAAACGAAAGTTTTGTCAAATGAGTGAGAAAGTTGGAGTAAAAAAAAGGTCTGAGGTTACGGGTTAATTTCTTATTCATTCATCTATCTTTCAAAAATATTATTACCATGTTGTAAATAGATCGCAGCCTTTCAACAGGTATAAAATAAAAACCGCTTAGAACATACATTCTAAGCGGTTTTCTTACTTTTTGTGAAGTTGAAAGCGGACCGGACGGGACTCGAACCCGCGACCTCCGCCGTGACAGGGCGGCATTCTAACCAACTGAACTACCGATCCAACTACCCAATACATGAATGCCTGATCAAGAATCAATTATCATTCATTTTTCGGGACGGCAAAGATAGGGGTTTTGAATATTTCGGGAAAAAAGTTTTTCATCTTTTTTCAGGAAAAGATCAATACTAGATAACCCCATAACAACCATAGTTTATATTTGCCTCTACTTAATTGAATTAAATGCTCAAAATAGCTGTATTTGGCACCGGTCACCTCGGGAAATTTCATCTGAACAACTGGAAAGAAATAGAAGGCATTGAACTTGTTGGTTTTTATGATCCAAACGATAAGGCTGCAAAAGCCGTGGCAGAGAAATACCAGCTTCAACGTTATACCGATCCTGAAGAACTGATGTCGCTTTGTGATGCAGCTGATATTGTGGCCCCCACCAATTACCATTTTGAACTTTGCCAGCTGGCCGTGCGTAAAGGCAAGCACGTTTTTGTAGAAAAACCCATGTGTAATACCATGGATGAAGCAAATGAACTGGTGAAACTGGTGCGTGAGGCAAATATTAAATTACAGGTGGGTCATGTGGAGCGCTTTAACCCGGCTTTCCTCGCCGTTAAAGATCTGAAGTTAAACCCGATGTTTATTGAAGTGCATCGACTTTCACAATTTAACCCAAGAGGAACAGAAGTGAGTGTGATACTCGACCTGATGATACACGACATTGATATTATTATGAGCCTTGTAAAAAGTGATGTAAAGAATGTATATGCGAATGGTGTTGCCGTAATGACCGACACGCCCGATATTGCCAACGTTCGTATTGAATTTGATAATGGCTGTGTAGCTAATCTCACCAGCAGTCGCATCAGCATGAAGAAGATGCGGAAGATCAGACTATTTCAACGTGATGCTTATATCGGTATTGATTTTCTTGAAAAAAAATCAGAGATTATCCGCATGAAAAATCCGGATGACAAAGAAGCATTCACGTTCGATATAGAAACAAACAATGGAAAGAAAACAATCGCCATTTCAAATCCGGTTGTTAAAGAAGTGAATGCCATAAAAATGGAACTGGAGCATTTCAGAGATGCCATCTTACATGATAACCCTATACCCGTAAGTGAAGTAGATGGATTAAGAGCAATGGATGTTGCACACCAGATACTTCAAAAAATTCAGCGTACCACTGCTGTATAATTCATGAACCAAACACCACGGATACATATTGGTTGGTATGTTGCTGCAGACTGGCTTTCTTCAACTTTTGCATGGGGATTGTTTTACTTGTTGCGTAGAATTTTACTTGGAGAAGCATCTACTTTATTTAACCAGGCTTTTGACAGTAGTTTTTTTGCCGGCATTTTTCTCATACCTATATTCTGGTTGATACTCTACCACCTCTTTGGTTCATATAAAAATCTATACAGCAAATCAAGATTGCAGGAGCTCACCACCACTTTTTTCTGTTGCCTGCTTGGTTGTATTATCCTCTTCTTTGCGCTGCTGCTTGATGACCATATTGGTTCATATACTTTTTACTACAAAGAATCACTCTTGCTTTTTACTCTACAATTCAGTTTTACCTGGTTGTTACGTTGGATGATTCTCACCAATATTAAACGTCAGTTTCTTGCAGGCAATGTAAAGATCAATACACTCATCATTGGTGCAAAGCAAAGCGCCATTAAACTTTACAAAGACATAAAAGAAAGCAGCGAAACACAGGGTTTTAATTTTTCAGGATTTCTTTATCCTGATGACAACAGCTATAATGGACTTAGTAAATATTTACCTGCATTAGGAAAACTATCGGATCTGTCTAATGTAATCAGGAAACATAAAATTGAGCAAGTGATCATTGCTACGGAAGAAAAAGAGCGTCCGTCGCTTGAGCAATCACTTAGCATTTTAAGTGAGCACGATGTAAGCATTAAACTTTTACCAAACACCGTAGATATCCTTTCTGGATCTGTTAGAACCAGTAATGTATTTGGTGCAATGCTCATTGATCTGCACACCGGCATGATGAGTGAGTGGCAACAGAACATTAAACGGTTAATGGATATTTTTGCTTCACTTTTTTCACTGATACTATTATCCCCACTATTATTATTTGTTGCTATCAAAGTAAAATTATCTTCAAAAGGTCCTGTATTTTATTCTCAGGAGAGGATCGGTTTAAAAGGCCGGCCTTTTTACATTCATAAATTCCGTTCCATGGTTGTTGGTGCTGAGGCAAACGGCCCTGCACTATCTTCAGAAACAGATCAACGAATTACCGGATGGGGGAAAGTAATGCGCAAGTGGCGGCTCGACGAATTACCTCAGTTCTGGAATATTCTCAAAGGAGAAATGAGTTTGGTTGGTCCACGACCTGAACGCAGATTTTATATTGATCAGATTGTTGCAAGTGCGCCTTACTATCGTTACCTCTTGAAAGTAAAACCCGGTATTACTTCATGGGGTATGGTAAAGTTTGGTTATGCTGAGAATGTGGAGCAAATGATCGAACGAAGTAAATACGACCTCATCTATATTGAAAATATTTCGCTTGCCCTTGATATAAAGATCATCATCCATACAATACGATTGATCTTTTTAGGTAAAGGCAGGTAAAAAACACAACCAGTAAGCTCTAAAATATAACATATGAAAAGACTTGCCATTTTAATTCTTACACTTATAACACTTACAGCATCTGCGCAACAGAATTACTGGCAGCAGGAAGTACATTACAAGATTGATGTAAAATTGAATATTGCTGATAAATCAATTACAGGGTTTCAGCAGTTGGAATACATCAACCATTCACCTGACACACTTACGTACATCTGGTTTCATCTTTGGCCAAATGCTTATAAGAATAACAGCACCGCTTTGTATGCACAATATAAAGAAGGTGATAAAGCAGGGTTAAGTAAATTTAAAAAAGCTGACAAAGGATTTATTGACAGCCTCAACTTCAAGATCAATGATCAATCGATCAAAGTAGAAGCAGATCAAGAAAATATTGACATCGTCAAACTGATTCTTCCACAACCATTACTTCCCGGTGGTAAGATCAACATCACAACTCCATTCTATGTAAAATTCCCGACTTACTTTTCCAGAAGTGGTTTTATTGATGATGCGTTTGCAGTTTGCCAATGGTATCCAAAACCTGCAGTGTATGATCGGAAAGGATGGCATCCCATGTCTTATTTAAATATGGGTGAATATTATAGTGAGTTCGGTTCTTTCAATGTGAACATCACTGTGCCCTCAAACTATATTGTGGCAGCAACAGGCACATTACAAACAGATGATGAATTAAAGAAACTGAAAACAGCAGGCAAGATCAACAAAACACGTACGAAGGCTTTTGAACGGTATGTTGTTAATACTTCCACTCCAACAAAAACGCTTCATTATAAAGCCGAAAATGTACATGACTTTGCATGGTTTACCGATAACGATTTTATTGTACAATACGATACACTTGCACTTCCTTCAGGTAAAATAGTTGATGCGTTTACTTTCTTTACCAACAATGCAAATACACAATGGAGTAACAGTGTCGATCATGTAGAAGATGCCGTACGTAACTATTCAAAATGGATAGGCGAATATCCCTACCCGACAGTTAATGCGGTTGAAGGTCCGGGCAATGTATCAAGTGGAGGCATGGAGTACCCGATGGTAACACTTATTACAAGTCCAACTGCAGATAAAGAAACACTTGATGCAGTGATAACACATGAAGTGGGACACAACTGGTTTTATGGAATCCTTGGAAGCAATGAACGGGCACATGCATGGATGGATGAAGGGTTGAACACCTACTTCCAGTTCCGTTACGAAGCAGAAAAATACAGGAGCAATTCAGTATTTGGCAACTCTTTGCCTGCAGAATTGAAACAGCGTGGCCCTTCAGAATTTTTGGGTGTCGTTTACAATGCGTTGAATGAATTGCCAATGAATGAAGCAATTGAAACCGCTTCTGAAAAGTTTAAGACCAAAGATGAATACGGCATGGTCGTTTATCTGAAAACTGCTATCTGGGCTTATTTGCTTGAACAGGGTCTTGGCAGCGAGGTGTTTGCAAAAGCTATTCAAACCTATTACGACAAATGGAAATTCCGTCATCCTTATCCTGAAGATTTCAAACAGGTGCTGGAAGAAGTGAGCGGTAAAAACCTTGATGCCTACTTTGAACTTTTAAAACAGCGGAGCAAACTATAGGTGTAACGGAAAGAAGATGTTATTTTTGAGAAAACCCATTGAGTGAAGTATATCCTTTCCCTCCTGCTGCTAATCGTCACCAATTTTCTGCATGCCCAGCAACCATACTGGCAGCAGCAGGTTAATTTTAAACTTGATGTTACGATCAACGATGCAGAGCATAGCTTAGATGGCTTTGCAAAAATTGATTACATCAACAACTCTCCTGATACCTTACGGTACATTTGGTTTCATTTATGGCCCAATGCTTATCGTACCGACAGAACTGCTTTCAGTGATCAGTTACTTGAAAACGGTCGAACAGATTTTTACTTTTCCAATAGTGAAGATCGTGGTTATATCAACCGTCTTGATTTTCGTGTAAACTCAGTGCTTGCAAAAACAGAAGATCATCCGCAACATATCGATATCATTAAAGTGCTGTTACCACAACCGTTAGCACCCGGTGCATCCATTGAGCTCACAACTCCTTTTCACGTAAAGCTGCCGAAGAATTTTTCCCGAGGCGGGCACGTTGGGAAAAGCTACCAGGTAACTCAATGGTATCCAAAACCGGCTGTGTATGACCGTTATGGCTGGCATCCCGTGCCTTACTTAGACCAAGGAGAATTTTACAGTGAGTTTGGTAATTATGAAGTGAAGATCACATTGCCGAAAAGTTATGTAGTACTCAGTACAGGTAACTTACAAAACAGGGAAGAACTGCAATGGCTAAAGGACAAAGCAAAGTTTGATGAGCCGCAACAAAATAGTAAGACGAAAAAACCAGCACCAGTAACAAAAAAAACAACAAAGCCTTTACCAGTTACTATCAACAACGAGGAAACAAAAACACTTTTTTATACACAAAACAATATCCACGACTTTGCTTGGTTTGCCGATAAAAAATACCTTGTTCGCTATGATACCATTCAGTTAAACAATAACAGGGTTGTTGATGTGTTTACTGCTTTTTCAGCAGAAAGCAAATCGGTTTGGAAGAACAGCGCACGCATGGTAAAAGATGCTGTTCGTTTCAGAAGTAATACAATTGGCGAATATCCTTACAACACAGTTGCAGCAGTAGAAGCAAAGATGGGCTTTGAAGGAGGCATGGAATATCCTTGTATTACTGCCATTACTCCCATGTCAACAGAAAAAAACCTGGAAAGTGTAATTGAGCATGAAGTTGGGCATAACTGGTTTCAGGGAATGATTGCCAACAATGAACAGGTATACCCTTGGTTTGATGAGGGCATTAACAGTTACTACGATAAGTTGTTTGAAAAAGAACTGAGCCGATACAAACCAATTGCTAAAAAGAAAAAAATAGTTCAGTTGAATGCTGACGATGCAATGTTCTTAGAGACGTTTGAACGCATGCATCTTGCCCAACCCTTAAGCACAACTGCAGACAGTTTAACCGAAGCAAATTATTCATTGATCGCCTATGAGAAAGGTGCACAATTCATGCAGTTGCTGGAAAATGAATTAGGTCGTGATGTATTTATAAAAGCAATGCAACAGTATTTTGAGCAATGGAAATATAAACATCCCTATCCTTCTGATCTAAAAGCTTCATTGGAAAAAAGCAGCGGAAAAAATCTTGATTCAGCTTTTGCATTGTTACACCAGCAAAGTTCTTTGCAGCCGCCTGCAAAAAAGAAATTACGCATTGCTCCCTTTGCGGCAAACAATACCAACTCAACAAATGCATTGATCGTTGCACCGATGGCAGGGATCAATATGTATGATGGATTTATGATTGGAGCTGCACTCACCAATTATACATTTCCACCAACAAAGTTCCAGTTTATTGTTGCACCCATGTATGGCACTAAAAGCAAACAGCTGAATGGCATTGCACGTGCAAGCTACACCATGTACCCATCAAAAACCTTTCAGCGGATCACACTTGCAGTAAATGCGTTGAAGTTCAGCACCAATGATTTTGTTGATACTGCGAATCAAAAATACATTACCGGCTTCAGGAAAATTGCACCGTCGCTCAAGCTTGTGTTTGCAGAAAAAAATCCACGAAGCACAAGAGAACGTTTTATACAATGGAAAACATTTTTACTGGATGAAGATGATCTTCGTTTCAGAAGCGATACTTTCCCCAATGGCAATCGCTATACGGAAATATCAACAACGAGTGCCCGCAGGTATTTGAATCAACTTCGTTTCGTGATACAGAATACACGAGTTCTTTACCCCTATCGTGGCGAGTTAATGGCTGAGCAGACAAAGGATTTTGTACGACTTGCATTTACCGGTAATTATTACTTCAACTACAATGAAAAACTTGGTGCCGATATCAGGGTGTTTGCAGGTAAATTTATTTATCTCGGCGAACGTACGGTCAGCAAACGATTTGGAACCGATCCTTATCATCTGAATTTATCGGCACCTAAGGGGTATGAAGATTATACCTACAGCAATTATTTTATTGGACGTAATGAGTTCGAAGGTTTTGCCAGTCAGCAAATGATGATGCGTGATGGCGGTTTTAAAGTTCGTACCGATATGTTGGCGAATAAAATCGGCAAGACAGATGATTGGCTGATGGCATTAAATTTCTCAACTGATATTCCTGATCAGATCAATATCCTGAACATACTACCCTTTCGTGTTCCATTGAAAGTATACATGGATATCGGCACTTATGCCGATGCATGGAAAGCAAATGCAGAAGGAAGCAAAGTATTATACAATGCAGGTTTGCAATTATCACTATTCAAGAACACAATCAACATTTATGCGCCGTTGCTTTACAGCAAACCTTACAAAGATTATTTCTTATCAACGATCACTGAAAAACGTTTCCTGAAAAACATTTCATTTACGATCGATATACAGAACTTCAGTTTGAAAAAGATCGACCGCCGCATGCCTTTCTGATGCAACAGATCAAATACATATCACATGCTGAAATTGATAAGCAAAAATGGGATGATTGTGTTCAACATGCAGACAATGGCTTGATCTACGCCTACTCCTGGTATCTTGATGCAATGGCCGATCATTGGGATGCCTTAGTGCTGAATGACTACGAAGCCATCATGCCACTTACATGGAATAAAAAATATGGCATTCATTATCTTTTTCAACCTTACTTCTGCGCCAGTCTTGGTATTTTTTCCCGAAGCAAAATCAATGCAGCAGTAACAGAGGCATTCCTGAAAAAAATACCAAAACGTTTTAGATATATCGATATTTATCTTAACCACAACAACCTGTTCCCTGTTGATGGATTCGCATTAACAGAACGGGTAAACTATATACTTGCTTTACATAACCCGTACAACGAAATAGCAGAACTATACCGCACAAACCTGAAACGAAACATCAGGAAAGCTGAGCAAACCGGTTTGGTTGCAAAACAAAATATTCCTGTAGCAGACATTATTACATTAGCCAAAGAAACCATTCAACGTGTTTCAGCAATCAGTGATGAACAAATGGATCGTTTTAAGAACCTGTTTTCTATTGCAAAAGAAAAGCAGCTTGCAGAAACGCTTGGCATTTATAACAACAATAACCAACTTCTGGCATCAGCCGTATTTCTTTTTTCGCATAAACGTTGGTATTATATCCTGGTCGGAAATCATCCAAATGGCAAAACGTTAGGCGCTTCGCACTACTTAATTGATCGCTTTATTGCTGCACATGCCGGTACAGATGCAATACTTGATTTTGAAGGAAGTGATATTCGCAATCTTGCTTTTTTCTATAGTAGTTATGGTGCTACAGAGGAACGATACCCTGCATTACGCATGAATCGCTTACCGAAATTATTGAAGTGGCTGAAGGAATGAGCGATGAATGATACGTAATCAATGATAAGTTATTATCCCTCAAGTATCTTCTCGGCAATTACCAAATCCATCGGGTTTGTAATCTTAATATTTGTTTCTTCGCCTTGCACAAGTGTTACCTTTAAACCAAATGCTTCCACAACATTTGCTTCATCGGTAAACCATGCTTTATAATCAATAGCAAAAGCAGGAAGTAATATCTTACTATGAAAAGTTTGGGGTGTTTGTACCAACCGTAGTTTGCTTCTGTCAATAGGATCATTTCCTTCCTCCGTGATCATACGCACACTGTCACGGCATTCAATTGCAGGAATAGCGCTGCCGGTTTCCAATGCAGCTGAATAACAACGCTGAATCAATTCTTCACTCACCAAACATCGCACACCATCATGCACAAAAATGATGGACTCTTCTTCGATCAGCTTTAACCCGTTTTGTACAGAATGAAAACGTGTTTCGCCACCAACGGTCAGCTGTATACGCTGTGCATCAAAGAAACCGTCAATTATCTCCTTCCCTAATTCAAGATGCTCTTCCGGCAAGACCACGATCACTTTACAATCAGGCAAGGCTTTTAAAAAAGCATCGATGGTATAATACAAGACAGGCTTATTCTTTAATAGTAAAAATTGTTTGGGGAGTACAGAACCCATTCGTTTACCGGCACCACCGGCCACAATTACAACATATGTTTGCATAGCTTCAAAGATAAGAGAGAGTTTTATACTGCTTACAGATTATGCAGCTGAAAGTTTTAGATTGAGGCCTGTTTCAATCTGAAAATTAAATGCAATCCGTTGCATTACGTAACAGATCAATGTAACATCACTTGTAAATAGCGATCTGCTTTTCGCCTCTGCTGTTTTGCGTGGCACGGTACATGCCTTCGCTGTTAAAGACCATGGCAGTGTTTGCACGTGCATCCACGCCAATCATACCGCCTTCACCATTGATCTTAACTAACTTATCAAGTGTAACAATTTCCATTGCTTGCTGAAGGTTCATCCCCTTGTATTCCATCAGGCAACTCACATCATAAGCTGCAACAGCACGCAGAAATAATTCGCCATGACCGGTGCATGATATAGCACATGTTTGATTGTTGGCGTATGTGCCTGCACCTATCACAGGAGTATCGCCAATGCGATTGAAATTCTTATTCGTCATGCCGCCGGTACTTGTTGCAGCCGCTACATTTCCATTTGCATCACAAGCCACTGCACCAACTGTTCCGAACTTTTTCTCGAGTTGAATATTATGATCAAGGGCTGAACTGTTCTCATTCTTCACCAACTGCCACTGATCGTAGCGGAATTGTGAAAAGAAATAATCTTCTTGCTCCAGTTGTAGTTCTTGTTGTTTAGCAAACTGCAACGCACCGTCGCCACTCAACATCACATGTTCACTTTTTTCCATGATCGTTTTTGCAAGCAGCACAGGATTCTTTACACTACTCACACCGGCAACTGCACCTGCTTCCAATGAAATACCATTCATGATGGCTGCATCCATTTCATGCCCGCCTTTTCTTGTAAATACAGAACCTC
This sequence comes from Lacibacter sp. H375, assembly GCF_037892425.1. NCBI lineage: Bacteria > Pseudomonadati > Bacteroidota > Chitinophagia > Chitinophagales > Chitinophagaceae > Lacibacter > Lacibacter aquaticus. Next base: position 2,727,194 of record NZ_JBBKTT010000001.1, on the reverse strand, counting down.
TGCCTGCGTTGAAAAGAATACAATCTTCAAGAGAAATAACTGCAGCTGTTACTGCATCTATAGCACTTCCACCTTTAGCCAATACTTCGTAGCCGGTTGCCACTGCATCAGCAAGACCTTTTGTGTAGGCTTCTTCCAGTTCGGGAGTCAGATCTATTTTAAGGATCGTACCTGCACCGCCATGTATTGCAATTGAAAAATCACCCATGCTTAATTCAGTAATAATTTACACTCCTGTATCAAACGCTCACGGTTAATGGCTGCAGTTCCTACTTCTTCACACACCAGTCCACCTGCAATGTTTGCCACTTCAGCCATCAGCTCAACATCTTTTGTAGCAGCATATACCAATGAAGCAACAGCAATTACTGTATCACCTGCACCACTCACATCCGCAATGCTGCGCAAGTGTGATGGAATGACGCCCGCCTGTTCATCATTCTGATAAAACACACCTTTCTCAGAGAGAGTGATGAATGAAATATGATGTTGCAACTGAGCTTTTAATTCTGCATGAATATGCCGGAGCGCTTCTTCATTCACCTGCTCAACTAAAAGATTCAATGCATCTTTTACCTCTTTCAGATTCGGTTTAAATACATCTACTGTTTTATAAGAAAAGAAATTCTTTCGCTTTGGATCAACCGTTGTGAGAATTCCATGATGCTTGCAAAGAGCAATTGCTTTTTGTATTACCAGTTCAGTCAACACACCTTTATTGTAATCTTCAAAAATGATCACATCAGGTTTTTCCTGTGCAATGAATGTTTGCAATGCAAGGATCAACCTGTTCTCATCTTCATAACCAAGATCAGTTGCAATTTCTTTATCAAGACGCATCATTTGTTGATTGCGACTGATGATCCTTGTTTTACTTGTTGTTGCACGCTTGTCACTTCCAAGTAAAAAATCTGTTTTGATCTGTTGATGTTCCAGCAACTGACGCAACTGTTTACCATCATCATCATTACCAATTACACTCAGGATAGAAACTGAAGCACCTAACGAAGCAATATTCAATGCAACGTTTGATGCACCACCAACACGGTATTCTGTTTTATCTAATGCAACAATGGGTACAGGAGCTTCAGGTGAAATACGTTCAACATGTCCCCACATATAGGTGTCAAGCATCACATCACCAATCACGCCGGCTTTTAGTTGTGAGAACTGCTGAAACAACTGATCAAATTTAGAAACGCTCATAACGACCTACTTCTTTTGATTTGCGACTGCAATATAATAAACAGGTATACCTAATAAAACAATTCCAAATCCAATACCTGCATATAACGGCTTCATGGTGATCAGGAAGAAACAAAATGTCAATCCGAGAATAATATAAATGATTGGCAATACCGGATAAGCAAACGCTTTGTAAGGACGTTCAATATCGGGACGCTTTGCACGCAGTACAAATATACCGATGATGGTAAGCACATAAAAGAGCACTACCACAAATGAGATCATATCTAACAGATCGCCATACTGTCCACTTAAACAAAGTAAAGATGCCCACACACATTGTGCCCATAAAGCCCATTGTGGTACAGCGTTTTTATTTAGTGTGCCGGCTTGTTTAAAAAACAAACCATCCTGCGCCATAGTGTAATAAACCCTTGCTCCTGCTAATACCAACCCATTGATACAACCAAATGTCGAGACCATGATCATAGCTGCAATTACATAAGTGCCCACATTACCAAAAATTTCATTCGCAGCAGCAACTGCTACTCTGTCTTGCTTTGCAAAAGCTATTTCATTCATCGGCAGTACACTGATGTACATCACATTCGCTGCCACATAAATAAGTGTAACGATCAATGTGCCCAGGAAAAGACTTAAACCAATATTTCGTTTTGGATTTTTTATTTCACCTGCAATGAATGTAACATTGTTCCATGCATCACTACTGAAAATTGAACCAACCATGGATGCCGCAATAGCGCCCAATACTGCACTGCCTGCCACACCCGCAATCATTCCTCCTTCAGAAAGTTTATTCATCTCCCATGCGTTACTCCAGTTGGCATTCCATACGTCTGCCTTTGCAGCCATCATTAATCCGAAAACGATCAAACCAAAAAGTGAAAGGAGTTTTGTGATCGTAAATACAGTTTGTATTGCTTTGCCACCATTGATACCTCTTGTGTTGATATAAGTAAGTAAAGCGATAACAAGTATTGAAACGATCTGTGCAGGATATAATTTAAATACTCCGATCTGGAACAGGATGTTCTCATCATTAATATCCAATGCAGGAATAAAATAACCGGTGAATTTTGAGAACGCAACGCCTACTGCTGCAATGGTTGCTGTTTGAATAACCGTGAAGAAACTCCAACCGTAAAGAAAGCCTGCAAGTTTATTAAATGCTTCTTTCAGGTAAACATACTGGCCACCTGCCTTTGGAAACATGGCACTCAATTCGCCATAACTAAGTGCTGCCGTTAAAGTCATAAAACCTGTAACAAGCCACACTACCAGTAACCAACCTGCACTGCCAACGTTTCGTGTAATATCGGCACTAACAATAAAGATACCTGAACCGATCATTGAGCCTGCAACTACCATCGTTGCATCCAGTAAACTTAAAGACGGTTTAAATTCCTGCTGAGTTGAAGTCATAGCATTGGTTTCGTTTCAAAAAAATAATGAAACGGAAGATAAGGATTAATTTGAAACCGCTATTGCTTCTTGGATTGCTTGTAAGTGTCGTTAAGACCTTTCAGCACTTCGTTGGTAATGTTGAAAGCTGTATCCTTAAAATAGAGAGTTGGGTTACCCTCCTGTGTAGAAAAGATGAAGTTATACTTGCCTTCCTTGTTATAAATTTTCAGGTATTCGTTGATGCGTTTTTGAATATCGTCGATAGCTTTTGCCTGGTTCTCGAGATGCTGTCCCTGCAACGTTTGCTGACGTTGGCCGATCTGCTGATAGCGAGTCTGGTACTCCTGTTGAAACTTTTCTGCTTCTACTTGCGTTATGGCTTGTCCCTTCTTGAGGAACTCGATACGGTCACGTTCAAGTTTGTTCAACTCACTTTGTATCTGGTTATCGTAACGTGTTTTTTCACGCTCAATATCATCATTCTTCAATTTGAAGAATTCATAATATTTCTGAATGGTATCAAGATCGATATAGGCAACCCTGATATGTTGCTCCTTTGCATCAGCACTATCTTTCTTAACTACACCACTCGTTGTTTCCTTTGGCTTTTTACCGCTGAAATGCAACACATAAAGTACAGCTACTGCAGCTGCCACTATCCACAATAATATGCTTTGTATACTTTTCATAATCTAGGTGGGCAAAGTAAAGGATTTCGGGTGAGTGTAAAAAAACGAAATGCTTTTTAAGAAAGCGTTAACATGAACATCTTCAAGATAAGCATGCATCAATAAAAAAGTCTCTCCGCCAAGGCGGAAAGACTTTGATTTTATCATTCAGCTAATGCCTATTCTTCTTCGTCGAAGCTCATAGCTTCTTTGGTTGTAAGGAGCAATTCATATTCTTCCTTGCTACCTACGATCATGTTTTCGAATTCACGTAAGCCTGTACCTGCAGGGATCGGGTGACCTGTGATTACGTTCTCTTTCAAGCCTAATAAATCATCAGTTTTACCTTCAATTGCAGCAGTACTCAACACTTTCGTTGTTTCCTGGAACGATGCAGCAGATATCCAGCTTTGTACACCCAATGATGCTTTGGTAATACCAAGCAATACCGGTTGTGCTGTTGCAGGATGTGCATCTCTTACTTCCACCAGCTTCTTATCAGCACGGCGGAGTACGCTGTTCTCTTCACGGAACTCACGGAGTGTAACAATCTGACCCGGGCGGAACTTATGACTGTCGCCTGGTTCTGTAACCACTTTCTTATCGAAGATGCGATCGTTTTCTTCATTGAATTCAAAGCGATCAACCAGGTCCTCTTCAAGGAACTTCGTATCACCTGCATCAATGATCTCCACTTTCTTCATCATTTGACGAACGATGGTTTCGATATGCTTATCGTTAATTCTTACACCTTGTAAACGGTATACTTCCTGGATCTCATTCACAACATACTCTTGTACTGCAAACGGACCTTTGATGGTGAGGATATCTGCAGGAGCAATTTGTCCGTCACTCAACGGCACACCCGCTTTAATGAAATCACCTTCCTGTGCAAGGATCTGACGTGTAAGAGGTACGAGGTACTTCTTCACAACATCATCCTTACTTGTTACAATGATCTCACGGTTACCACGCTTGATGTTTCCGAAGGTTACCACACCATCAATTTCAGAAACGATAGCAGGGTTACCGGGGTTACGTGCTTCAAACAATTCAGTTACACGTGGAAGACCACCGGTGATATCACGAAGCTTACCAAGTACACGTGGGATTTTCACCAACACCTGACCGGCAATTACTTCTTCACCTTCTTCGATCACGATGTGTGAACCAACAGGCAAGTTGTAAGATTTGATCTCTTTGCCTTCAACCAGCAATGCAGGGATCTTGGTTTTATCTTTTGTTTCGATAACCACTTTCTCACGGTGACCTGTTTGTTCATCAGCCTCTTCACGGAATGTGATACCATCAAGAATGTTTTCAAACTTAATTGTACCGGCAATTTCAGCAACTACTACGTTGTTGAACGGATCCCATGTACAAAGCACATCACCTTTCTTCACCTGCTGACCATCTTTAACCGCCAATGTTGAACCGTAAGGAACGTTGTTGGTGATCAATAAGCGATCATTCTTCACATCCATGATACGCACCTCACCTGTACGACCGATTACCAACTGTACTTTCTCACCTTCGTTATTAGTAGTTGTTACAGTACGTAAACCATCGAACTGGATTGTTCCGTCAAACTTAGCCGGTAATGTTGATTCTACTGATGCAGAACCCGCAACACCACCCACGTGGAAGGTACGCAGTGTAAGCTGTGTACCAGGCTCACCAATTGATTGCGCAGCGATGATACCTACTGCATCACCTTTTTGTGCAACCACACCTGTAGCAAGGTTTTTACCATAACACTTCACACACACACCACGTTTGCTTTCGCAGGTAAGTACTGAACGGATATCAACAGTTTCAATACCTCTGTCTTCGATCTTCTTTGCAATAGCAGGAGAAATTTCCTGGCCAGCTGCAACAATGAGTTCGTCTGAAATCGGATCATACACATCATGTAATGATGTACGTCCTTCAATACGATCGCTCAATGGTTCAATAATATCTTCGTTATCTTTTAATGCACTTGTTGCAATACCACGTAATGTTCCGCAATCTTCATCTTTAATAACAACATCCTGCGCAACGTCAACCAAACGACGGGTTAAGTAACCTGCATCCGCAGTTTTCAAGGCAGTATCGGCAAGACCTTTACGGGCACCGTGCGTCGAGATAAAGTAATCCAATACACTCAAGCCATCTTTAAAGTTGCTCAATACAGGATTCTCGATGATCTCGCTTCCTGTAGAACCACTCTTACGAGGCTTGGCCATCAGACCCCTGATACCGGCGAGCTGTTTTACCTGCTGCTTACTACCACGGGCACCTGAATCAAGCATCATGTACACAGAGTTGAAACCTTGCTTATCAGAAGCCATTTCACGGATCAACGTTTCAGTTACACGTGTATCCACACGACTCCAGATATCAATGATCTGGTTGTAACGTTCGTTGTTGGTGATAAGACCCATATTATAGCTATCCCAAACTTCGTTTACTTCACCTTGTGCATTTTCAACCAATTGTTCTTTCACTTCAGGAATGATCAGATCGTTGATGTTGAACGACAAACCACCCTGGAAGGCTGTACGGAAACCAAGTGTCTTGATATCATCAAGGAACTTAGCCGTTTTTGGAACGTTGGTGATTTCAATAATATCGCCAATGATTTCACGAAGGTTCTTCTTCGTTAATAAAGCGTTTACGAAACCAACTTCTTTCGGTACAAACTGGTTAAAGATCACACGACCTACAGTTGTTTCAATCAACTTGTAAGTTAACTGTCCTGTTTCTGCATCACGTACATTAGCTCTTACTCTGATCCATGCATGAAGATCAACTTGCTTCTCATTGTAAGCAATGATCACCTCTTCTGCAGAATAGAATGCTTTACCCTGACCTTTTACAGTTTCAGTATCAGTTGTTTTCTTTCCTTTAGAAATGTAGTACAGACCGAGTACCATGTCCTGAGAAGGAAGGGTAATTGGTTGACCGTTCTGCGGGTTAAGAATGTTGTGTGATGCAAGCATCAATAATTGTGCTTCCAATACAGCAGCATTGCTTAACGGAACGTGTACCGCCATCTGATCACCATCGAAATCGGCGTTGAACGCAGAACACACGAGCGGGTGAAGTTGAATGGCTTTACCTTCAATCAATTTAGGTTGGAAGGCCTGGATCGACAAACGGTGAAGCGTGGGGGCACGGTTCAACATGATTGGGTGACCTTTCAATATATTTTCAAGGATATCCCAAACAATGGCTTCTTTCTTATCCACGAGTTTACGTGCAGACTTCACTGTTTTAACGATACCTCTTTCAATCAGTTTCCGGATGATGAATGGTTTAAACAATTCAGCAGCCATATCTTTTGGAAGACCACATTCATGTAATTTCATTTCAGGACCTACCACGATAACCGAACGACCAGAATAGTCAACACGTTTACCAAGCAAGTTCTGACGGAAACGACCTTGTTTACCTTTCAATACATCACTCAATGATTTCAATGCACGACCGCCTTCGGCTTTCACTGCATTTGATTTTCTTGAGTTATCGAATAACGAATCGATCGCTTCCTGTAGCATACGTTTTTCGTTACGAAGGATTACTTCAGGAGCTTTGATCTCCAATAATCTTTTCAAACGATTATTACGGATAATTACACGACGATAAAGATCATTCAGATCAGATGATGCAAAACGACCCCCATCCAAAGGAACTAACGGACGCAGTTCCGGAGGAATAACAGGAATGTATTGCATAACCATCCATTCAGGACGGTTTGTAATGCGGAGGTTTGCATCACGGAAAGCTTCTACAACGCTCAAACGCTTTAACGCATCTGCTTTACGTTGTTGTGAAGTTTCAGTTGCAGCAGCATTACGTAAGTCGTAGCTTAATTGATCGAGATCAATACGCTGCAACATATCATGCACTGCTTCAGCACCCATCTTTGCAATGAATTTCTGAGGATCTTCATCAGGCAGGTACTGGTTATCTTTTGGCAATGTATCTAACAGATCGAGGTACTCTTCTTCAGTAAGAAGATCACCCATCGCCATATTTTCTTTTACGCCGGGTTGAATAACCACATAGCGCTCGTAGTAAACAATTGTCTCTAATTTCTTAGAGCTTACACCTAACAGGTAACCAATTTTATTAGGTAATGATTTGAAATACCAGATGTGTACAACAGGCACCACCAATTTGATGTGACCCATACGCTCACGACGCACTTTCTTTTCTGTTACTTCAACACCACAACGGTCGCACACAATACCCTTGTAACGGATACGCTTGTACTTACCGCAGGCACATTCGAAATCTTTTACTGGTCCGAAAATTCTTTCGCAAAACAAACCATCACGTTCAGGTTTGTAAGTACGATAGTTAATTGTTTCCGGCTTTAATACTTCACCAAAGCTACGCTCCAGGATTGTATCGGGAGAAGCCAGACCAATGGTGATCTTTGAAAACGTAGGCCTCTGACGGTTGTCTTTTCTGAATGCCATATTTTAATTTTCGATTTTAGATTTACGAAGTACGATTTGCTACATCCCGGCTATTGTACTTCAATTGTTCACCGGTTAAACAGGAAACCGGTAACCATTTTACTGGCAACCGGTAACAGAATTATTCTTCAAACTTCAGGTCTAAGCCCAAGCCTCTTAATTCATGAACCAATACATTGAATGATTCAGGAATACCAGGGCGAGGAATGTTATCACCTTTTACAATGGCTTCATAGGTTTTTGCACGACCCATGATGTCATCTGATTTGAGTGTAAGTAATTCCTGCAGGATGTTAGAAGCACCGTATGCTTCCAATGCCCACACCTCCATTTCACCGAAACGCTGACCACCGAACTGTGCTTTACCACCCAACGGCTGTTGCGTAATTAAGCTGTATGGTCCGATCGAACGGGCGTGCATCTTATCATCAACCATGTGGTGCAGTTTGATCATGTAAATGATACCAACTGTAGCCTTCTGGTGGAAGCGCTCACCTGTTTCACCATCATAAAGGAATGTATGACCAAACAATGGTAAACCTGCATCAGCAATATGTCCTGCAATTTCTTCTACTGTAGCACCATCGAAAATTGGTGTTGCGAACTTAACACCGAGTTTTTCACCAGCCCAGCCAAGAACAGTTTCATAGATCTGTCCAAGGTTCATACGACTAGGTACACCCAATGGGTTCAATACGATGTCAACAGGAGTTCCATCTTCGAGGAACGGCATATCTTCCTGGCGAACGATTTTCGCAACGATACCCTTGTTACCGTGACGACCCGCCATTTTATCACCCACTTTCAGTTTACGCTTCACAGCTAAGTAAACCTTCGCGAGTTTCAATACACCAGCCGGTAATTCATCACCAATAGAGATGTTGAATTTCTCACGCTTGTAACGGCCGAGTTCTTCGTTATACTTAATGTTATAGTTGTGTAACAATTGGTTGATCCATTCATCAGTTGTTGCATCGCCTGTCCAGCCTAACGGGTTAACGTTTGCATAGTCAATTGTTGCAAGGTTCTTCTGGTTGAACTTAGCACCTTTACCAATCAATGATTCACCGAAGTTGTTATTAACACCAGCTGAAGTTTTTGTTTGCAGCAGTGATAATAATTTGCTGAGCAATACATCTAACAAATCAGCTGTATTCTTTTCGTGAATCTTCTCAACTTTTTCTAACAATGCTTTTTCACGGATCTTACCATTCTTATCTTTCTTAGCACGTTGGAAAAGTTTCTTGTCGATAACAACACCTTCAGTTCCACTTGGAGCTTTCAATGAAGCATCTTTTGCATCACCGGCTTTATCACCAAAGATGGCACGTAACAACTTCTCTTCAGGAGTTGGATCGCTTTCACCTTTAGGAGTGATTTTACCAATGAGGATATCGCCTTCTTTAATTGCTGCACCAATACGGATAATACCGTTTTGATCCAGGTCTTTTGTTGCTTCCTCACTTACGTTTGGAATATCTGGCGTTAATTCTTCTTCACCGAGTTTAGTATCACGTACTTCAAGTTCGTATTCTTCAACGTGTACAGAAGTGAAAAGATCTTCTTTCACAACTTTCTCATTGATTACGATCGCATCCTCAAAGTTGTAACCTTTCCAAGGCATGAATGCCACTTTCAGGTTACGACCTAATGCTAATTCACCATCTTTCACTGCATAACCTTCAGTAAGGAAGTCGCCCTCTTTTACTGCCTGACCTTTCTTAACAGCAGGCTTCAGGTTAATACAAGTGCTTTGGTTTGTTTTGATGAACTTGGTGAGTTTGTAGATCTTCAGATCTTCTTCAAAGCTTACCAAACGTTGTTCTTCATTTCTATCGTAACGAACATGAATTTCATTTGCATCAACATACTCAACAACACCCTTTCCTTCAGCATTCAACTGAATACGACTGTCACGAGCTGCCATTGCTTCCAGACCAGTACCCACGATCGGAGCCTGCGGACGTACAAGCGGAACCGCCTGACGTTGCATGTTCGATCCCATCAATGCACGGTTGGCATCATCATGCTCAAGGAATGGAATCAAAGACGCACTCAAACCAACGATCTGGTTTGGCGCAACGTCCATGTATTCCACCTCTGCTCTTTCAAGAATCGGGAAGTCGCCACTTTCACGTGAGCGAACTTTATCTTCAGTAATGTTTCCTTTATCGTCAATAGCGATATTTACCTGCGCAATTTTCGCTGTATCTTCTTCTTCGGCACTGAGGTAAGTAAGGTTTTTTACATCAGCCTTACCATTCTCTACTTTACGATAAGGCGTTTCAATAAAGCCCATATCGTTAACAGTAGCATGTACGCAAAGTGTAGAGATCAAACCAATGTTTGGACCTTCTGGCGTTTCAATTGTACAAAGACGGCCGTAGTGGGAGTAGTGTACGTCACGTACCTCGAAACCAGCTCTTTCACGACTCAAACCACCGGGTCCGAGTGCGGAGATACGACGCTTGTGCGTGATCTCACTCAGAGGGTTTGTTTGATCGAGGAACTGAGACAACTGTGATGTACCAAAGAATGAGTTGATCACAGAAGAAAGTGTTCTTGCATTGATCAGATCAACCGGAGTAAACACCTCGTTGTCACGTACGTTCATTCTTTCACGAATTGTACGGGCCATACGTGCAAGACCTACACCGAACTGAGCATATAACTGCTCGCCCACTGTACGCACACGACGGTTACTGAGGTGATCAATATCATCGATCTCAGCTTTTGCGTTTGTTAACTTCACCAGGTATTTGATGATGGCAATGATGTCATCTTTCGTTAATACCTTTTTCTCAATCGGGAAGTTTAATCCAAGTTTGCGGTTAATCTTGTAACGACCAACTTCACCGAGATCATAACGCTTATCGCTGAAGAATAATTTATCAATAATACCACGTGCAGTTTCATTATCAGGAGCATCAGCACCACGCAATTGGCGATAGATGTGCTGTACCGCCTCCAACTCACTGTTAGAAGTATCTTTATTTAATGTATTGTAGATGATAGCGAAGTCACCACTCACTTCTTCTTTCTGAACGAATACGCTCTTCACTTCCATTTCGCTGATCATTTCGATTGCTTCAGCATCAAGAATTGAATCACGCTCTAATACCACTTCGTTACGCTCAATGCTCACAACTTCACCGGTATCTTCATCTACGAAATCTTCAACCCAGCTACGGAGTACACGTGCAGCTAAACGCTTGCCTTCGTATTTCTCCAACGCTTTCTTATCTGCTTTTACTTCGTCAGCCATACCAAACAGTTCAAGGATATCCTTATCTGTTTCAAAGCCGATAGAACGTAAGAGAGTTGTTACAGGGAATTTTTTCTTACGATCGATGTAAGCATACATCACATTGTTGATGTCTGTTGCAAATTCCATCCACGCACCTTTGAAAGGAATTACCCTTGCAGAGTAAATCTTAGTTCCGTTAGGGTGAATTGATTGACCGAAGAATACACCAGGTGAACGGTGTAATTGAGATACCACCACACGCTCAGCACCGTTGATCACGAATGTACCACGGGGAGTCATGTAAGGAATGTTTCCTAAGAATACATCCTGAACGATGGTTTGGAAATCTACGTGTTCCTCATCATTACAGCTCAAACGGAGTTTGGCTTTGAGGGGAACCGCATATGTTAATCCACGCTCCATACACTCATCGATGGAGTAACGGGGTGGATCAATAAAATAATCGAGGAACTCCAGAACGAAAATGTTACGTGTATCAGTGATAGGAAAGTTTTCCTTGAATACACGGAATAACCCTTCAATGTTACGTTTGTCAGGAGTAGTTTCTAGCTGGAAGTACTCTTTAAAAGATTGAATCTGGATACCCAACAGGTCTGGAATCTCTGCAAGGTGTTTTACTTTTCCGAAATTAATTCTCTTGTTTGCTGCAACTCTTGATGAAGACATATGTTCTTACCGGTTTTTAAGTTTGTGCACACGAATAGCTCACCGTCTTTATGCAAAGACAAGTAAATTGATTTTCAGTTATTTATGACTGTAATTGGGCGCCAACTTGCTATTCAGCCTAAATTTAGGGAGGCAAAGTTAGTGATATTGTGTGTTGGAACAAAATTTGATTGCCGGCTTTTGTCCCCGTTTTGTCAGGATTGGGAAAAGTTGGCAGAAAAAAGGATACCTGGCATAATCGTTCTCTTAACGAATCAAGATAAAACTTCCTTTTCTGTTTATATCTCTGCCGGTCACAAGATCACGATAGCTCAAAGTCCAAACATAGTTAGCTGCCGGTTGTTGTGCACCCTTAACTGTTCCATCCCAGGGTTTGGTCCAGTCTTTTGATTCATATACCAGCCCACCCCAACGGTTGTAAACTCTGAAAAGAAAGTTTTCTGCAACTAAAGCATTCAGTGGACCGAAGAAATCATTTAAACCATCACCATTGGGTGTAAATGCAGTTGGCACATCAATACGACAGGTGCTTAATTGTGTAACTGTTTTCTCGATCTTATCAGTACAGCCGAGATCATTTGTAACTGTATATGCAACCGTGTATTTTGTTTCGTTAGTGGCCGATGAATATAAATGTGGTGCTGGAATTGAATCGGTGCTTGTAGCGCCATCGCCAAATTCCCATAAGAAAGTCAAAGGTCGTTCTGTTGTTGGCGTTGGTTCAACATATAATAAACTATCAGGGCAAAGAAATGGATTGACAATAAAATCAGCTTTCAGAAAATTATTTAAACGCAGTGTGTTAGTTGTTGTATCTGAACAAAAGCCATTCGACACAATGAGTGTTGTGGTTTTATTTCCAAATGAATTGTAGATAACTTCTTCAGATTGATCTGTACCTGTTCCGTTCGTTCCAAAGTTCCATAACCAACTATTGATTCCATTACCTCCAGGATGAATATAATTAACTGTATCTGCTGTACAACCATAGCTCATATTGTATGTGAAGTCTGCATTCACAGTATCTTTTACTGTAAATATTAATTGAGATGGAGGCGTTTGCTGATTACATTCATCAATAATTGTATTACCGTCAAGACCTTGTTTTAAATTGATAGTGAATGTACCTGCCTGTTGTAAAGGTTGAGAAAATGTAACAATGATATCGGATGTTAAACCATTTGCATTACAGTTACCTCTTGCATTCGTAATTGCTACTGGATATGTTCCGTTGATTGCGAAATCAGATCCTGAAGGTTCAATTGAATTACAACGTATCAATTTCTTAAATACAAAACGAACACTGTTTGGTGAACAGGTTAATGGTACAATGCTATCGAATGGAGTTGGCTGTAGCGGAAGCACTGTGAAATTTGCTGCATCTGTAGTTGGAATAGCCCGGTCGCATAAATCAAGAATTGTATTTCCATCAGTTCCATTTTTCAATTGCAATGAATAATTGCCGGGAGGCAATGGCTGTGATAACGTGATCACAATAGAATCTGTTTCGAAACTGCTGTTACAACCAATCGGCCGCATATTGGTTGCCGTAATATTTCCGGGAAATGCAAGAACGTCGCTGCCATTAGCAGCAATACTTGCACACTTCATTTTCTTATTCAACTTCAATCGTAATTCATCACCTCCACAATTCGTTCTTACTTCCTGCATCAATGGTGCTTTTGGATCGGTAATGACGGCTGTACCTCCGCCAAATGATAATTTATATCCCTGTTGTGAATTAGAAAAATTGCTGATCATGAGAATGTATGTATGACCTGCAATTAGATTTGGCAGTTTGCTGAATTTAGGAGGATTATTATTGCCGAATGATCCACATTCAAACAACTTTGCTGCGCCTGCGTTAGTTCCTGTTTGTCCTTTTAACCCCGACCAGTTAGCTGCAATTGCTGCTGATGTGTTGTTATAAACAGTTGATGGATCAATTCCGGTAATATCCCATATCTGCCAATCATAATCATCGTTGGCACTTATCGGGTCAATCAAAAAACCTAATGTTCCGGAAGTAAAACAAGTGAACCTGTACCAAAATGGATTTACATCGTAATAGGTGTTTTCTGTGCCGCACCCAGGTACAATAATTTGTTTGTTGACACAACTGGGCACATTCGCTTGCGAAAAAACACTGGTACCACAAACAGGAAATGCCGTTGCAGGAGTTTGACCAAGCGTAGTACACTGAGCCTGCGTATTGGCTACACCTGTTATCAATAGAATAACAACAGCGAGATATTTACTAACGATAAAAAATAAGCGATTTTTCAACTAACAGATTTTTACTTACTGATGCAATTTAAATCTAATAACCTCTAGACAATCACCGCCTGTAAAACGTTGCCTATGAAAAAACCCCGGTGTATTACCGGGGTTCGAAAATTCTATAAAGAATGCATTAAGCAATCTCAACATCAGCACCTGCATCTTTCAGTTTAGCTGCAATTTCATCAGCTTCTGCTTTAGATACACCTTCTTTAACAGGCTTAGGAGCACCGTCAACTAAGTCTTTCGCTTCTTTCAAACCGAGACCAGTTAAGTCTTTAACGATCTTAACTACGTTCAGTTTAGAAGCACCACCGCTCTTCAAGATTACATTGAATGCAGTTTTTTCTTCTACAGCAGCAGCACCCTCGCCACCACCTGCAGCAACTACAACTGCAGCAGCAGCTGGTTCAATGCCGTATTCTGCTTTCAGAACGTCTGCTAATTCTTGTACTTCTTTAACTGTTAAGCTTACTAATGATTCAGCTAATACTTTAATGTCTGCCATTTTGTTTTAATTTTTACCGTCTTCACTGCTTTTGCTTTGCTCCGACGGCGGTTTAAAAAAATTCGCCTTTAATTAATACCCTCAGGCCTGGGCTTTTATGTTTGATAAAAGATCACTGATCTTTTACTTACACCAAATTACTCTGCAGGAGCTGCTTCAACAGTAGCTTCTCCTTTTGTTTCAGCGTTATGCAGCAAGGCAGCAATAACACGTTTTGCAGGAGACTGCAACAAGCCAATAACTTCGCCGATAAGCTCGTTCTTTGTCTTGATTTGTGTTAATGCTTTCAATTGATTGTCGCCGCTGTAAACATCACCATTAATGAAAGCCGCTTTCAATTCTGGTTTTTCACCATTGCTTGCTTTACGGAATGAGCTGATGATCAAAGCTGGTTCTTTCGGATTCTCAGAAAACAACAAAGCTGTTACATTATTCAGTGCATCAAATACACCAGTGTAACGTTCTGCATCAATTGATTCCAATGCTTTTTTAATAAGGGTGTTTTTTGCAACCTTCATTTCAACATTCTTGTCGAAACATGCACGGCGCAATTTACCAACCTGCTCTACACTTAACGATTCTGTATTTGTAATGTAGAAGTTATTGTATTGACTGAACTTGCCTTTCAGCACTTCAATCACTTCATTCTTTTGTTCTTTTGTCATGATTTTAGTTTTTATAACCCTGAAAGGATTAGTTCATGAATGATTTAGTGTCAACAGCAACACCGGGACTCATGGTGCTTGCCATGTAAATGCTCTTCAGGTAAGTTCCTTTTGCAGTAGAAGGCTTTGCTTTTACAATTGCATTTAAGAACTCAGTGATATTTTCTGCAATTTTCTCAGGAGCAAAACTTATACGTCCAACAGAAGCGTGAACGATACCTGCTTTATCAACCTTGAATGCAATCTTACCACCTTTTACTTCATTTACAGCAGCAGCAACATCATTTGTTACTGTTCCTGTTTTAGGGTTTGGCATCAGGTTACGAGGACCTAACACTTTACCTAACTTACCGATCTTAGGCATTACAGCAGGAGTTGCAACGATAACGTCAACATCAGTCCAGCCACCTTCGATCTTAGCAATAAATTCATCTAAACCAACAAAATCAGCACCCGCAGCTTTTGCATCGGCTTCTTTATCAGGAGTACAGAGAACGAGAACTCTTTTTGTTTTACCCGTACCGTGTGGTAAGGTTACAGTACCACGAATAGCCTGATCAGCTTTCTTAGGATCTACACCTAAGCGAACGTGAACGTCAACAGAGCTATCGAATTTTGTACAGTTAATTTCTTTTACAAGTGTAGAAGCTTCTTTCAGGGAATAAATTTTGTTGTTATCCACCTTGGCTTCTGCTACTTTTCTTTTCTTAGTCAAAGACATGTTTCAAAAATTTGAGGTGAATAATTAATTTTCCCAAGGAGCTTTACCATCAACAGTAAGCCCAAGACTGCGAGCTGTTCCTGCAACCATGCTCATTGCACTATCAAGTGTAAAGCAGTTGAGGTCGGGCATTTTGTCTTTAGCAATTTCTTCAACCTGTGCCCATGTTACTTTACCAACTTTAGCACGGTTTGGTTCTTTAGAACCTTTTTGAAGTTTTGCTGCTTCTAATAATTGAACAGATGCTGGTGCAGTTTTAATAACGAAGTCGAACGACTTGTCGGAGTAAACAGTAATCAAAACAGGTACTACTTTACCCATTTTGTCTTGAGTTCTTGCATTGAACTGCTTGCAGAACTCCATGATGTTAAGACCCTTTGAACCGAGGGCCGGACCTACAGGAGGCGCAGGGTTTGCCTGTCCGCCTTTTACCTGCAGCTTCACAAATCCTGTGATTTCTTTTGCCATTGTAAAAGTTTTTTTGGTGATAGCGTCATTCACTTTTGTGAACAACTCCCAAACAAATAAATTCTTCTAAAGAACTTTTTGGGATTGCAAAGGTAAGGCTCATTTCCTTACCGGCAAAGGTTTTCAGCAAGTATTTTGCCTTCCGAAATGCCAATCAAAAACGATTGTTTCAGTATTATTTTCATCATCATTCAATGTTCGCTTACAGTAATCATTTAAAAAAAAGAGATTTATTTTTTATTGACTGCATAATTTGATTTAATTTTTCAACTCAATTCTAAAAAACTCCAAAAACAACTTTAAAAATCAATCACATGGCAAAAGCAAAAAAGAAAGCTGCCAAGGCTGCCAAGAAACCAGTAAAAAAGGTGGCAAAGAAGAAAGTAGCGAAGAAAGCTGCTCCTAAGAAAAAAGTAGCTAAAAAGGCGAAGAAAGCTGCCCCTAAAAAGAAGGCTGCTAAGAAAGCCGTTAAAAAAGCTGCGAAAAAAGCCATCAAGAAAGTGGTGAAAAAAGCTGCTAAGAAAAAGGTTGCTAAAAAAGCTCCAGCCAAGAAAAAAGTTGCTGCTAAAAAACCAGCGGCAAAAAAGCCGGCTCCTAAAAAAGCTGCCCCGAAAAAAGCTGCTCCAAAGAAAAAAGCAACTCCAAAGCCAAAAGCTGCACCAGCTCCTGCTCCTGTTGAAGCTCCGGCACCAGCTCCCGTTCAGGCCGAACTTCCTTTAGCTGAAGCTCCAGTAGTTGAAGTTTCAACAACTGATGAAGCACAATCATAAGCTGATGTTATCTGAAAATAAAAAGTCCCCACTCATTTGAGATGGGGACTTTCTTTTATCCTTTAGTCAGCTTATGAAAGCTTTTCAACCTGCATGTAATTCAATTCAACCGGGGTAGCACGACCGAATACTTTTACGGCAACTTTCAGTTTCTTCTTCTCATCATTTACTTCTTCAATTACACCATTAAAATCGTTGAAAGGTCCATCAATGATCTTGATGGTCTCGCCAACAATAAACGGCTCACTCATGGTCATACCGCTTGCATCAGCCATTTCGTCGACCTTACCAAGCATTTTATTTACTTCAGCCTTACGTAAAGCAATAGGATTTTCTTTACCAAGGAAGTGAATAACGTTGCTGGTGTTTGCAATTGTTTCACGAATATCATCACCCATCTTTCCGTTTTCAACTTCAATCATTACGTATCCAGGATAGAAGTTACGTTCACGTACTACCTTCTTACCATTGGCTACTTTGTAAACTTTTTCAACAGGAAGAAATACCTGTTTAACGATATTATCCCAACCGTTGCGTGAAATTTCTTTATCAAGATATTCCTTCACTTTCTTCTCTTTGCCGCTCACGACACGAAGCACATACCACTTACTGGTTTCCACATTGGCAGTTTCAGACATATGTTACTTTTTGAAGAATGAATAAAAGGCTTGAAGACCGCTGGCAATTCCAAAATCCATTAGCCACACAATAGCAGTAATGATGATTGTGGCAATCAGCACAATCATAGTTGATTGCTGCAGCTGTTGCCAGGTTGGCCAGGTTACTTTTTCGAGGAGTTCTCTGTAAGAGTCTCTGAAATAAGCGGATACTTTGTTCATTGTTTCGTTCTGATTTAATTTCAGATTAATCAGCACGGGCACTAGGATTCGAACCCAGATCAAAGGTTTTGGAGACCCGTATGCTACCGTTGCACCATGCCCGTAGAAAGCTAAAAGCTATCCGCCAAATGGTGGACAGCTTTTAGTTTTATGTATTGCAAATGTAAAACATTTGCGTAAGCTAAAAGCCTTGCCTTAGCTTATTTTAAAATTTCAGTTACCTGACCGGCACCTACTGTACGACCGCCTTCACGAATCGCAAATTTCAAACCTTTCTCCATCGCAATTGGCTGGATAAGTTTTACAGTAAGGTTAGTGTTATCACCAGGCATAACCATTTCAGTTCCTGCAGGTAATTCAACTTCACCAGTTACGTCAGTTGTACGGAAGTAGAACTGAGGACGGTATTTTTGGAAGAACGGAGTGTGACGTCCACCTTCTTCTTTGCTCAATACGTAAACTTCACCTTTGAACTCAGTGTGAGGAGTGATTGATTTTGGAGCACAGATAACCATTCCACGACGGATATCTTTTTTCTCAATACCACGGAGGAGTAAACCTGCGTTATCACCAGCCTGACCTTGATCAAGAAGTTTTTTGAACATTTCAACACCAGTTACAGTAGAGCTCATTGGAGCTTCCATCAAACCTACAATCTCAACAGCTTCACCTACTTTAACGATACCACGCTCAATACGACCAGTTGCTACAGTACCACGACCAGTGATTGAGAATACATCCTCAACACTCATCAGGAATGGCATATCAACCGGGCGTGGAGGAAGAGGAATGAAAGTATCTACTGCTTCCATCAATTCTTCAACCTTAGCAACCCATTGTGGTTCACCAGCCAAAGCGCCGGTAGCAGAACCTTGGATGATTGGAGTGTTGTCACCATCAAAGCCATAAGAGCTCAACAGTTCACGAATTTCCATTTCAACCAGTTCCAATAACTCAGCATCTTCAACCAAGTCAACTTTATTCATAAACACAACGATCTTAGGTACACCTACCTGGCGTGCCAAAAGGATGTGTTCTTTTGTTTGTGGCATAGGACCATCTGTTGCAGCTACTACCAGGATAGCACCATCCATTTGAGCAGCACCAGTGATCATGTTTTTTACGTAGTCAGCGTGACCCGGACAATCTACGTGTGCGTAGTGACGGTTAGCTGTTTGATATTCTACGTGTGCAGTATTGATAGTGATACCACGCTCTTTCTCTTCAGGTGCACCATCAATTTCATCATATTTTTTTGCCTGCGCCAGACCTTTCTTAGAAAGGATGTCTGTAATGGCTGCAGTCAAAGTTGTTTTACCATGATCAACGTGACCAATAGTTCCAACGTTTACGTGGGGTTTTTCCCGCTTAAAGGTCTCTTTAGACATCTTATTTTGTTTTAATTGTGTTTACAAAAACTGTTAAACTCTTTTATGTTATCGGCAACAAAACTCTGCTGAGCTGTTGTTGCGTCGCACACTTCATCGTTTTTTCTTTACTCACCTGTTTAAAGCCGTGTTTAAACAATCTGAGCCGTTAGTGAGAATCGAACTCACGACCTCTTCCCTACCAAGGAAGTGCTCTACCACTGAGCTACAACGGCTGGCAGAGTATCAATGAGATTTTCTCACATCAACCGGTAAAAGAACTTTTCTCTCTGAGCGGGAGACGAGGCTCGAACTCGCCACCTATAGCTTGGAAGGCTATCGCTCTACCAAATGAGCTACTCCCGCAAAGCAATTTGAAAATTTAAGAAGAAATGATTTTTGAATCATTTCTCTCAAAGCTTCAGATGCAAAAGAACTATCTATGGCCAATTATCAATATTTCAAATCAGCACATTTTCGACTTGTCTTGTGGGCAGGAGAGGATTCGAACCTCTGAAGTCGAAAGACAGCGGATTTACAGTCCGCCCCATTTGGCCGCTCTGGAACCTGCCCTAAAAACCAAGAGCCACTTGTCGGACTCGAACCAACGACCTGCTGATTACAAATCAGCTGCTCTACCAACTGAGCTAAAGTGGCAATTATACACTTTCACTAAAAATGAACCCATCAGATTTGCAAAAAGCAAATACTGCGTTATTAGCTAAAAGTCAATACTGTAAAGAACTTTTTGATGTACACAGAGATACACCCCGTTTTTTGGGAAGGCAAAGGTAACGGAAAACACGAAATCGAAAAATTTTTGTAAAAATTTTTCTAAAGAAAATATCAATCAGTCATGGGCAAAAAAAAATCCCCCGATATTTCGGGGGATTTAAAGTGTGTTTACAAGTCGTATTGCTTTTCTTTTTTTCGTTTTAGTTGGGTGATGAGTGAATCTAATGCTTCATCAAAACTCTGCTCAAATGATTTGGATGTTTGTTTTACGAATAAGTGCTGCCTTGGTACGTGTACTTTAATCTCGGCTACTTTGTCTTTAATGTTGTGTACCACATTGTCGAGTTTTAAAAACACGTCAACCTTCGTGATCCTGTCGTGAAAGTTGTAAAGTTTCTCTACTCTCTGTTTTACGTACTCAATTAATTTCGCATCTGCGTCAAAACGTACGGTTTGGATCTTAACGGTCATAGCATTCCAAATTTTAGCTAGTGAATAATAAATGTGAAAGAACTGGTTTTTCTGATTTTGGGTACAGGTATTTCCAGTGCTAACAAGTTACATCAGGAGGCCGACTTATCAAAATATTTCTTGTGTAAATAAGGGGATTTTTTAACACTGATTCCTGACCAAATTGTAGTAGTATATGTATCAACTGATGTAGGCACTAAACTAAGCTTTCGGATGAGCTTTTTTATGAATATCCTTAAGCTTTTCAATGGTGTTATGCGTGTATATCTGTGTTGCCGCTAAGCTGCTATGTCCCAGCAATTCCTTTACTGCATTCAGTTCTGCACCATTGTTCATTAAATGGGTGGCAAATGTGTGCCTTAGCACGTGAGGGCTCTTTTTCTCAATAGTGGTAATAAGCGACAGGTATCTTTTAACAACTGCCTGCACATATTTTGGATAAAGTTTTTTCCCCTTTTCATTTACCAGCAAATACTCAAACACAATCTCGCCCGTGAATTGCTCTTTCTTCTGTTTGAGATAGTCGTTTAAGTTCATTTTCATCTCAACTGATAAAGGAACAATTCGCTCTTTATTCCCTTTCCCCAATATTTTCAGCTGACCTTTTGCAGTATCAACCTGAGTGTGCTTCAAAGAAATAAGTTCGCTCAACCTCATACCTGAACAATAAAGCAGCTCCATGATCATTCTGTTCATTAGTCCTTCCCAATTATCCGGAAACTCTACATGTTGAAATAACACTTCCGTATCCTTCTGCTCTACAAAAACCGGCAAGCGCTTGCTTTGTTTAGGAGTTACGATTGTTGTCATTGGAGAAACAACTATTTGCTCTTGTCTTAATTGATATTTGAAAAAGGAACGCAATGAAGAAATACGTCTGTTGAGCGTTTTTGAAGACGCCCCCTCCTCTTTTTGTTTGGCAAGCCAGCTGCGTATAAATGTAGATTTGATTTCTTGTAATTGAACTTCACCAAATGTCGACGAAAGAAAATCGAAGAAAAAGGTAAGATCATCCTGATAAGAACGGATGGTATGAGGCGAATAACGTTTCTCGAATTTGAGATACTCCAGGAAAGAAAGGATATGTGGATGATCGTTGACAGGCATAAATACGAATAGCCGTAAAGTTATGAAACCTTACGGCTATTCGCTATATTCTTGCAAAAGAGAATCTTACAATTCTATCTTACCGCTTGCGATCTGTTGCTTATAGATTGCTTTCAACACATCACCTCTACGACGAACAGATGGTTTTGTGTAAGACTGGCGCTCACGCAACTGAAGTAATACTTTGCTCTTTTCGAACTTCTTCTTGTACTTTTTCAGTGCCTTGTCAATATTTTCGCAATCTTTTGAATCGATAATCAGCATAATTTGATACCTCCTTTAAGGAATTTTGAGGCGCAAAGATAAGGGAATCCTCATTTATTCACGCAATTCAATTTAATTTTTCTTTTAGATTTCCTTCAACCCCAAATTATTGCATTAATGAGGGTTTTCGAGGTCTCAATCACGTCTTTGAATCTTGCAAAAGACAAAAAACCATCTAATTTGCAGCCATGTTTACAGGAATTATTGAAACAACTGGTACAATTACCAGCATTGAAACAAATGGAACCAATAAAACCTTTTGGATAAGTTCGCCGGTTTCAAAAGAACTAAAGATTGATCAAAGTGTTGCCCATAATGGAGTTTGCCTTACCGTAGAAGAGGTAAAAGACGGGGCCCATAGAGTTACAGCAATTGCTGAAACGCTGGAGAAGACCAATCTGGGAAGCTGGCAAAATGATCATCGCATCAATATTGAACGCTGCCTGTTGATGAATGCCCGGCTGGATGGACACATGGTACAGGGCCATGTTGATTCCACTGGAACCTGTACACGGTTAAATGAACTTGATGGCAGTTGGGAGTATACCTTTCAATTCCCTACACAATTTGCAGGATTACTTGTTGAAAAGGGTTCTGTAGCTGTAAATGGCATCAGCCTCACTGTGTTTGATGTTGGCAACGATCGTTTTAGTGTGGCTATTATTCCCTACACATATGAACACACCAACATGCAGGCTGTAGAAGAAGGCACAACTGTTAACCTCGAATTTGACATTATTGGTAAATATGTTTTGCGAAACGCCCAGCTTCATGCAAAGAGCTAAAATGACCAATGCAAAAAAACAATTATACGAAAACCCCAATGATGCCTTTACTTGTGTTATTATTGTGAAACCAAAAGAGGGCAAACATATTGCTCTTAACCACACTTAAACCAAAACTACTTTTTGCGAATGCAGCAAGTCTCCATTCTTATACCTGTACTGAACGAAGCTGAAAACATTCTTCCGCTGTTCTATGAAGTAAAAAAATATGTACCAGAAAATTTTGAACTGCTGTTCATTGATGACGGAAGCTCTGATACAACTTTTACAGAGATACAGCTATTAGCATTACGAGACGACCGGGTAAAATGCATCTCGTTTTCACGGAATTTTGGTCATCAACATGCATTGATGGCTGGAATGGATTATGCAAATGGTGATTACATCGTTACAATGGATGGCGATTTACAACATCCACCCTCATGCCTGCCCGTTATTCTTGAACAGTTAAAAAAAGGATATGATATTGTTCTTACTAAAAGGATGAAAACCGAAGACCTCGGTTTTTTTAAGAGAGTATTCACACGTTTATTTTATCGTTTTATTAATTTTTTATCAGACATACCGATTGAAGAAAATGTCTCAGACTTCCGAGGGTTTAACAGAAAAGTTTTGATTGCCATCCGGAAGTTTGAAGAAAGAGACTTATTCCTGAGAGGCATTTTCAGTTGGGTGGGCTTTAAAAAAGTGACGATCCCTTTTGATGCACCTTCTCGTTTACATGGAGCAAGTAAATATGGTTTTGCTGCCATGATGAAATTGGCGTTGAGAGGAACGACCTCATTCAGCTTTAAACCATTACGCATTTCACTATTGATAGGTACCATTGTTTCCCTTATTTCATTTGGATTACTTACGGTCACCATCATCAGTTATTTCCAGGGCAAAACAGTTCCAGGTTGGGCTTCGTTAATGACGGTTGTAACGTTTATGGGAGGCATTCAGTTACTAGTAATTGGTTTGATGGGCGAATATATTGCCAGTCTGTTCAGAGAAAGTAAACGGCGACCATTGTATATTATTGATGAGATGATCAATGTTGATTAGAAAGCATCCCAGTCGCCGGTTTGAATAAACCAACTAACATTAAGCAATGCTTTGTCTTCTTCCTTTAATGGATTTCCATAGAATACCATTTTCTTCGGCTGAAATAATTCAGGCAATCGAAAAAAACCTGTTCGGTCAGAATTAAATTGATCTCTTGCAGACAGCATTACCACAGTCACACACTTGTTTTTTATTGCACTTTGACCAATAAACCGATTTAGAAAAGAAATTGCTTTACGATCAATATAATGATATTCCATCACCACCAGAACTTTTATGCTTTTTCTTTTCACAACTCTTACCACTACATTTCCTAAAATCCTTGTTCCCTCATTGTAAGTATAGCACAAATAATTTGTTCCCGGCTTCTTCAGATATCGCCACTTCATATAAGCAGAAGACCGCAGGATCATTGTTCGACCTCTAGCCAAAGTTTCAGCATACTGATCTTGTAACGCCGAAAATAATTCCCCTTGATTTTCAAGTCTTTTACCATTAGTAAAAAAATAAGGTTTAATATAAAACTGCAGATCTTTTATATACTTAAATCCAGACCGTGTTGCCCCGGCAAGATTATTATGGTTGGGAAATCCAAAGAGGAAATCATTTTCACCGCTACTTTTCTTAAGCGCATTCATACATTGATTAAAAAAGAACTTGCCTCTGTATTCAGGCAGTACAGCTACGTCACCCGCATTCCATGCTGTAAACAGCCTATTCCCTTTTATTAGAGTAACTGGGAACATTGATACAGAACCCACGAGTTTATCATGTTGCTGAATCACCGCTATCTTTGCTTTCCCTGCCGGGCTGTTGTATTTCCATGTGTAATGCTCGACTGTAAATAATTCTTCACTGATCTTACTTTGTTGAATCAATTCTTTAAATGCTATAGAATGAAGCATGCAAAACTGCTCCTTGTCAATTTCTTCGAATGTAGATACAGTAATATGTTCGCTACTCATGCTTCATTTGTTTAACTGCATCTAATTCTTTATCTCTTTTTTCAGACGTAAAAAATCTGAAAGCTGATTGTCTTTCAATGTTACCAAGTAATTCTTCTGTATGACTCTTGCCAACATGCAACACCACTTCAATTGAAGCAAAGTTTCTCTTTGCAGCTTTTTCTAACCCACTTATAATATTTTCATGGAACATATTTCCTGAATAAAGAATTCCCATTGATTCTTGTCTCTTATTGTATTTATTCGCTTTATTCATCTTTACCAATAATTTCATTAAAGTGAATTTTAGGAGGTTGCCAACGAAGTACCCATGAAAAAAATGTTTCCATTCCGAAATATAAAAAGGTTCATTTGGCACACGAATAAAAGGCACGTCGTGTTTTTCTGATAAATCTGAAATTACTCTAAACAGGCATGGCACCATATGGATGTAATTATGGCTATCTAAAGCCACTATATGACTCGGCCTAAGTTGGCTTTTCACAAGGTTGATCTGTGCATCCCATTCACGCCAAACCTGCTCAATAAAAATTTCCCTTCGCTTGCCGCCCCAAAGATGAATCTGTAATGCCTTTATAAATCCCACTTTAAATCTTCCTTGCTTATCAGTCAATAGGGATACATTGTCGGGTGATGACACAGCACTAAAATCGGTTAGATTTAAATGAATAGATAAACGTACTGGAAGATGAGTGTTTTGTCGAATTGATTGCTGAACAATTGGAAGCAATGAAGCATTTGCTAGTACACTAAATCCATCAATAAAACCATTCTCCCAACAGGAAAGAATTTTTTCTGTTGAGCTCTTTGTTAAACAAGCATCATCGGAATGATAATAAATCTTCATCTTTTTTATTGATCGTTGATAATACCTGCCTCTAATGCTCCTGCCGGTAATTTTAATGAAAAGGAAGGTGGTAAAAGGTTACCAATTAACCGCATTCCAAAATAGTTAAAAAAATACCGTAGAGGATAGTGAACCCATATTCCTTTTACAAATTTTTTTGACTGTTTAGGGCTTTTTATTGAAAGTGCATGTTCAAGCATCAATCCCATTCCTTCAATAGAGGGAATATTAATATGTTCACCCGGTATAAAATAGGGCCATTTTTTTTTCAACGCCTTCCTTGCGAAGGAAGAATAATCCGGGCATGCAAGAAACAATAAACCTTGGGGCTCTATCAGAGGCAATAGCTTTGTTATAAAAATGGATGGATCCTGTACATGCTCTAAAACCGCTAAAGTGATAACAAGGTCAAAAGAACGACCGTTCAATACCCTAGTTAAATCTTCCTGGTTAAAATCAGCACTTATCCAATCAATGCCAGTCAGATGCTCAATAAGTGCTGGCCTTTCATGAAAATCTATCGCCACACCCATCGAATTAGGGAAGCGCTGTTTAATTAAAGCAGAAAGCGTCCCGTTACCTGCGCCAATATCTACCCACGTAAAAACAGAATCCATAGCAATCTTCTTTTTCATTTTCCTGATAGCATGGTCTAACAATTGAACATAAAGCGCATGTAAAGGAGACTCTTTACGTAAAGCAGCCGTTGAAGACTGAATACCGCCGTTGAAAGAATTGTACAATCGCTTTAATTCCTCTGTATCTGGAACAGGATTCGTTACCGCAGAACCGCAATTACTGCATTCATAAATATCGTAGCTTCCAATTTCTTTATTAGAGGGATGAAATTGATCTTTGTATTTTAATATCAAATGGCTGCTTTTACAAAAGCAACAACTATAAGCATCCATTTTGTAACTATCAGTTTAGGTCCTGTTATAATAATTGTAATTTAGCATTAAAATTATAGTAAAACGAAGTTCACTTGAAAAAAACATTTCAATCCATTTTACTGATTTCAATTGTTTTTCTCATTGCCTATTCTCCTCTTGCTTCGTTTCTTTTTGCTTTAAAAAACGACATGTTCATAGGGTATTTGCCACCCCGATTTTTAATGGGTGAGGCAATACACAGTTATCAGCTCCCATTATGGAATCCCTACATCTCTTTTGGTTTACCATTTTATGGAGATATGAGTTCGTCTTATTGGAGCCCGCTTACCTGGCTCATCGCTTCAACAACAGGATATAACCCGTATACATTAACAATTGAAGTACTGATTTATTTATTATTGAGTGGTGTGGGTATGTATTGCCTGAGTGGGCATTATTCAAAGAATAAATATGTGCGACTGATTGCCGCAATTTCCTACATGTGCAATGGTTACATTGTGGGGCACCTGCAACATCTTAATTGGTTAAGTGGTGCGGCCTTTCTCCCATGGAGTTTGTGGGCATTAGAAAAACTGCATCGGGAACGTAATTTGAAATCACTTCTACTTTCATCTTTATCTTTTTACCTACTTATCTCTTCCTCGCATCCTGGCATCATCATTGGCACTATCTATTTTTTTACTGCCTATGTTATCTTAAAACTCTATACTGATTTTAAATTAACCGGCACGGCTGGCTTACTTAAAAACACAAAATTATACTCATTATTTATTGGTTGCTTGTTATTACTTTCTGTCGGCTTAATTGCCGGGTATAGTGATATCATCCCCTACTTCGACAGAAACCAGACTGTTGACCTATCGCTTAGTTTAAATCAAAATACAGGCTTAAAAAGTTGGATAAGCAGTATATTACCTTTTGCAACAACCAGTGGAGATAACTTCTTTAAAAATGATCCTGCATTCAGGAATATTTACTTTGGCCTGATCATGTTCTTATTGTTTCTCGCTTCGCTGTTTACTGCAAAATCAAAACAACAAATTTTCTTTCTTGTAACCGGGAGTCTTTTTTTATTGATCTCACTGGGAGGTTTGCTTAAACTATTTACTGGAAAATTTATACCCCTTCTTGGTTATGTAAGAGTAAATGCCGAATTCCGGATTTTTGCAGTGCTATGTTTCATTATTGCAACCATTATTTTCTTTGATCGATTAACAGAAACAAAAGAAAGCTACTTAAAGAAACTGAAACCATACTTTTTTGTTTTCGTTGGAATATTGTCAGGCCTTTTACTATTTAGTGCTATAAATCTTTTATCAGGCGGGGAAAGTGTTATTCACTTTATGAATAAGGTTAATGGAAGCCTGTTTTCCCGTGACACAGTTAAGCAGCTGCTTGATAAAATCAGTATTTACGATACACTATTTGTTCAATGCATTATACAAATCCTTCTTCTACTCCTTTTAATAAGAGCATTCAAATATAACCAGCTGAAGAAAATATTTATGATCGCATCGCTGGACATTATTCTTGCCACTTTGCTAAACTTGCCCTTTACAGGTGTTGGCAAAGTGCCAGTGTCCACCATTTCATCCATTCAAAAAAAATCACCCGTTGGCATTCCTGCACCAACCTTACAAGCTGTAAGAGATAATGATACAATACCCTATGACGAAGTGAAGTTAATTGGCGATTGGAGCTTTTACAGTAAGCAGCCTGGCGCTGCCAAACCAGCATTATACCCGGTTAAACTTATTAACAACTATACTTACTACTACGAAGCAGCAAAAGACACAACCCTTCGCATAACTGACATGCCATTTGTGTATATTACGAATTCGATTGCAGAAAAAAAACCAAAGAAAACAAGAGATGTTGATCAAGAAAATATCGTTTCTTATAAAACAGGAGAATTGCATTTAAAGGTCGCCACCGATACAGCAAGTTATATAGTGATGTTACAAAATTTCTTTCCGCACTGGTGCTATAAAAAGGATGGCAAAGTGTTCTCAGTTCAACAAGCGGGTATAAACTTTATTGGCGTGCCGCTTGATAAAGGCGAAAACGATTTGACAATATTTTTTAACCCTGTAAGAATAAAAGCTGCGCTATTCCTTTCGGGGATAACGTTTATTATTTTCATCACTCTATTATTGTGGCCACGCATAAATCGTTTTACTTTTAAAGCATTGCTGCAATGATAAGCCTACCTCACTCGTATAAAATAAAATACCTGCTGATCAGCATCGCTTACGTGTTCTTTCTGTATCTACTTTACCGGCACACCGGCATTATTACTGTGAATGAAGCAGAAAAATATATTGTGGCTTCGCAGGAATTTCTAAAGGGCAACATTGCCTATACGTTTGAGCATCATTTATTTTATAGTAGCTATGTTTTATTTATCACTCCCTTTTACGCTCTAGGAGGCGTTATCGGGGTTGTTATTGCACAGGTTGTATTTAATATCCTTGCCGCAATCTGCTTAAAAAAATCAATTGATCTTATATTACCCGGCAATAAAGTTTCTACACTTGGCTCTTTGATCTTTTTATTCAGTTATCCAATTCAATACTGGACATTAACCCTTTTTAGCGATAACTTTTTTGTATGTCTTATCAGTATTTGCCTCTATTACACAATAAAGAAAAAGACAATGCCAGAAAAAATTTTCTGGTTGTTTCTTTTACTTATCCAGGTATTTTCCCGTCCTCCAGGTGTTTTTTTATCAACTGTATTTGGATGTTACTATCTCTACACGGAAAAAATTGTTTCAACTTCAAGACTTTGGGCATTAGTAGTGATTCTATTCCTTTTTTTATTTTCAATTCTCTTTTTTATACCTGTTGAAACAAGTGGGTATATTAAACCTATTGCAGCAGGTGCTATCATCGTTAATAAACCGGATTACGATGTTCCGGAATTTAATGGACTTGAAAAGAGTACCCTAAGTGCAGCATATTCCTATCTATTTGAGCACAAAGGCTTTTCCCAAACACTAGGTTTATACTTTCGTAAGCTCGGTTCATTCTTTACATTAACAAGACCGTATTATTCGAAACTTAACAACAGCATTCTGTCGCTTCACTATTTACTTTACTTCCTTGCAATAGGAGGCTTGTTCCTTTTGAGAAACAAAATGCAATTGCTTATCTTTTTCCTCGTAGTCATGCTTTTAATTGCCAACCTTACTGCCTTAACTTATAATGAATGGCATTACAGATTTACGTTAGCAATTTTCCCTTTTCTAATTGTACTTTCTGTCCTTTCATTCAACTACATTTTAACAGCGGTATGGCCAAGAATGAGGAAATGATCGAAAGTTCTCTCTATTCAATTAACCCCATATTTACATTTATCATTCTGTTATCAAGCATAGGAAATGCTTGATCATAGTGAGCATTCATTATCAACCTAAATGTGTTAACAGTGCAAACGGAATCAGGCATTTGAAAATCTTCTTTGCTTGGAGAATAAATTGCCAGGAAATTATTAAACTCAATGTATTTTCTGTTCTCCAATTTTGAATTACGAAGGCCATGATCACTCAACAAGACAATGATTGAATTTGGTTTTTTTGCCTGTATTGAATCAATCATTTTTAAAGACACGATATTGCAATACTTAAGGTACTGAATATAAGATTCAATATTTCTCGTTTTATTCGATTCTACGTACGCCATACCCATACTCCGCAGTCTGCCACTGCTGTCACGCAGAAACGGGCTATGTGGCATCATGAAATGCGAATACATAAACACCGGACCAATTTCACTTTCGATTGTTTCAAATGATCTTTTTATAACCTCCTGGTTATAATTATCAATACGGGCTGGGAAATCGTTAATGAAGAAATGAAATGAATTTGAGTTGACCGAACACAAAAGATCATTTATCAATACGCTCCCAAATGTCTTGTCCAACATTAAACGCTTCTTAATAGGCAGAAAAAGATAATTAAGTGGTTCTGTTTGCTCAACTTCGAAGAAACTATGATTCACAATCTTATACTGATTGTTACGAAAAAAATGCGTCAATTTATTTTCCTTAATTGCATCAGCGCTTTTGCTATATCCAATTGCGGACGAAACCTCTGTTTTACTTACACCATCGATATATGACATGTTCAGTAAGGATAAAACAGAAAAGGGCGTACCATTGTAATTACTATTTGAGTTTTGAGCTACATGAAATGATCTTTTCTTTAAATCCTCAACAAATTTGCTATTATCAATTCCATACCCACTGTTTAATGTATATAGCCCTGCATATTCATCAAACTGAAGAATATATATATCAGGATATTTCTTGCTTGATAGATCTGTAAGCTGTATGTCTGCTGTTACATATGGCTGAACTTTCGTTTTCCCCGAATGATATACTGACTTGCCAACTTCAATGACAATAAGAATAAAAACCAATAAGTTCAGATAAGCACTCAATTTCCTGGCATTTTGCACTGAAAGTTTGAAGACAATAAACAGAACTAAGAGCGCAAGCAGAAAAAGAAAAGAGAGATAAAAACTATATGATGAAAGCATTTTTAGGCCTACTGTTACAACAAGCCAATCCTTGATTGTTTTAAAAAACAGATAACATATCGTGACCCATACCAGGAAAATCAATGCTTTCTCTTTTTGTAAAAAAATCTTAAGCCCTAAAAATAAAAGAAGCATCGAACCGCTTATACTGGCAAAAGCTACAATCCCGGAACTAAAAGGGATCAATCCCCAAAACTGATTTGTTGCATCGAGTACAAAGTACAAGGGTAACGTAGCAAGAACAGAATGTTTCCTAACTGCCTGAATAACCTTCTTTATCGAAGTGAAAGTATTTGCACCTTGTATAACCATTTCTTGATATTCTCTTTGCTTAATGAACTTGTAAGTCTTGTTTGTATTCAATCTGCTGTTGTGAGAGTAATGAAAACAACAATCTGAACTGATTAACATTACTCATATTATCATACCATTTATTTGGCATTCCTGCAGGCAAATAAACTGCATTCAACGAGTTGAACTTTGATATTGTATCTTCAGGATTAAGTTGATCCCGCAAACCATGATCGCTCATTAACATTACCACAGCATTTCCATTTGTTTTGGTTTTTATCTTTCTTAAAAAATCAGATACAACCCGATTTGCATAAACAAGATACTGCAGATAGGCATCCATTCGCTGTTTCTTAGTAATAGCTTCTGAAGTAAGAAACGCCATATTAATCATCCCTGTACTATCAGTTGCATAAGGAGCATGAGGCATCATCAAATGGATATACGAAAAAGTGGGGGCATTTAAATTCTCTCCACTTTTATTGAGCACATCATTCAACACATTACGGCTCACATCAACTTGCCTGGTGAATAGATTCTTCAAAAGATTCTTGTTCCCTGACTTCCTTGCAAAAAAATATGGGAACGACTCAATGACCCGATCAAAAAAAGTGGGATGAAGGATCAGCCAATAATCAGTAGGTAGAAACCGGTTAGAATAACGAGACGCATGTTCCTTCATCCTGAATGGCGAATAGTTAAATACCGAATAACCAAGTTCTTCAAAAGTTGCAAAAGCTTTATTGTAATAGATAGCATTCATTCCGTTACGAAAGCTTTCTTGTGTGTATACAGGTTTGTTTTTGTGAGTTTCGATATACTCACCATTTAAAGTAGAAGCCATGGAAAGAACAGTATAGTGATAATTACTACTGGCATTCCTTATCACTTTGAACCCCAGGCTGTCAAGTGTATTTACAAAACCAGCATTTGAATATTTGAAATATTTTTCGAGCGTTTCACTGCCTGCATATTCATCGAGTACTATAAAATAAACGGACGGGAGGTTGGCATTAGGGACATTTTGTCTACTAGCCGACATGAAAGATTTTGGCGGTTCTTTATGAGTAAGCGATTGGATACAGATCATTATACATTCATAGCAAACAAGAATAACCAAAGCAGACTTAAGAAACAACAGAAACCGACTGCCTGTTATTTTGGCGAGCAATACAATAACAAGAGCAAGGAGTAAACAAGTAGCCAATAAAAACTTATCGCTTATCTGAACCCCAATCTTATTCGCCGCTGTTGCCCATGATTGCACAATGTTGTAAAAGAGAAAAAGGAAAAACGATACTGCTGTAAACAATGACGCCTTGATCTTACTTCTAAAAACGATTGTCGAAACTGCCCAATAGATAAATGAAGCTGTACACAATGCAACCATTGTTTTTGCCACAATTGAGAATGGCAGTACTTCGAAAAAAATGTTCTTAGCATGCAACGTAAAAAAAGCAATCAATCCAATAAATAGAAATTGGCTTCCTAACCTGTTTAATGATTTTACGACAACATCCATACACTTTCATCTAAAGAAAACCCGGCAGGTATATTTTACTGCCGGGTGCAACTTAATTTAAAATTATTATTAACGCATCAGGTACATTTTACCATACCCTTTGTTAAAATACTGATCTGTGTTATCGCCTTCCGCCTTGTATTTATCCAACGCCTTACCGTTGTGGTTCGTAATAACTCTGTAGAGGTAAATACCATTTGCCAGTTTATTGCCAAACTGGTCAGTTCCATCCCATTTAAAATCTGTAATATTTCTTCCCACTCTAAGTGTACCGAGCTCTGCTTTTGTTATTTCTCTTACAACT
Source organism: Lacibacter sp. H375 (assembly GCF_037892425.1). Taxonomy (NCBI): domain Bacteria; kingdom Pseudomonadati; phylum Bacteroidota; class Chitinophagia; order Chitinophagales; family Chitinophagaceae; genus Lacibacter; species Lacibacter aquaticus. The sequence continues at coordinate 2,694,123 of NZ_JBBKTT010000001.1, read as the reverse complement.
TTACCAGTGATCGTCAGGATTTGGATACGCATATTCTGAGGGATTTCTGAGCCCGTAATGGTAAATACAAAAGCGGTAGATGTTGTAAATGGATTAGGATAGTTCAGCAGATTTGAGATCATTGGTTTATTGATCACCTGGAATGACACTTTGTATTCCAACTCTCCGGCTTTATTTCCACTCTTATCCATACCCGTTACAATCAGTTCATATTCTCCATCCTGCATAAATTTCGGATACAGATCAATTGTTGCAGAATTATTTCCTGTTGTAAGATTCGCAGGTGTAAACTTCACTGAATCTGACTGCGGCTTATAGTCACGTAAAGTATTATCAGGATAACGTATCTGTATTTTCATACCCGTTGTATCATCCAACGCAAGAAAGCGGCTGTCATCTTTCAACTGGACGAAAATATGCGGTTTCGAAGAAACAATATCCCTGTTAAGAATATGTGAACCGTCGAAAGTAACATCAAGCCATGGCTTATAATTATCTGGCTTAACGTAAAAACTCTTAAAAATAAAGTTGTTAAACAGGAATTGCTCTGGTTGATCTTCATCCGGATTAACCATCAGATAGAGTGTATTGAGGCCAACAAAATCTTTACTATCAAATCTATACGACACAACAATTGAATCGCCAGAAACTAACGGTTTCTTTTTAGGAAGGTCAATTGTAATGGGTACGTTATTTTGATTGGTTACAACCAGCTTCAGTTTAAGGCTGTCAAATGCGGTTTCACTTACGTTTCGGAAAGCGATCGCAAAATTAAGTGGCTCACCTAATTCAAGAGTATCTTTAAAACTGAATGCTACGTTAGGAGCAATGGCTCCTTCCGGTACGTAATCTGCATACAACTTCCATTTGCTTAGTTGGTAAGGCGTAATTTTCTTATCGTCTTTATTATTCAAACGCAATTTAAGATAAGGGAATGCTAAAGGATTAATAAACGACAGACTTGTATCTCTTGCTTCAGTAATTGTTGACAAGAGCACTTCAATTCCTGTGCTTGTTTTCCCGATGATGTCAAGACTCGTAGTGTCTGTTATAGGTGATGTTTCAAGAGGATATCCTTTCCATTTCAGATCTTTCCATGTTTTTGCTGGTCCAAACCAAGGCGACTCAACGGCGCCTGATGTGAAATAGCCAGGTACTTCAAGTACATCACTAATTGCTTCGTTCACCAAGCCAATTTTTTGCTGAGGAATAAACATTGGGTTGTTTTTCTTATAGGCAAATATCATTGGAAGGTTACTCTTGAAATTATCAATTTCTGTAAACCCTGCATTTTTTAATGTATGATAAAGCGAATTACCAACACCCAAAACAGATTCATCGGATTTAAGAGCGGCTGTATCAGTTATTCCGAGTTGATTTGAGCCAAGATTTGTAACGACAACATAATCGCCATCCTTGACAATATTCTTAAGGAAGTTGATGGCATTTATTCTTGATGTCTGCTGTGTATATGAATACTCAAAGAAAATACGTGGAGCTTCGCCACAAGTGGCCAAACTGTTATATAAACCTGGTGCGCCTCCAAACGTGTTACGCATAGGTTCCAGTGTTTTCCCATCAAAGACATAAATTTGAAATGATCCATAACGACAACCGTATCGCTCAATATTGGTGAAATCTATTGCTACATCAATGCTTGCCTCAATGTGAAATGGATGAATTCCTGTTCTGATTTGCACCTTTCTGATTGTTGAGTCAAAGGTCATCAAACGAGTTGCAGGATCAAGCACCAAATACTTATATGCACTTTGTTTATGCTGAAAGAAATGAGATTGATTAAACCCAGTTTCTGAACCCGGTATATATACAAAACTGAAATCATTCCAAAGTATACCAGAATTTGCTTCAGGTCTCATACCCACACGCCAGTAATAGACTGTACTATCTGTGAAGGTAAACCCTGTTGGTTTAAATGAAATTGATCCTCCAATCGAGGTAACCGAGTCGGCTTTTCGCAAGCCTGAATTGAATTTCTGTGTGGAATCCAATTCGAAATAATATTTTCTTGATGTGCCTAACGGGTTAGCCGTTGAAGCATAGAAGGTAATATTCTGTTTGTTGATAATGGAGTAATTAAATGGATAAACAGGTCTTAACTCATCTTCGAAAATGAAGAATTCTTTGGTAACTGTATTATTTGTTTCACAGGATTCTTCTATAAGGTTATCAGGGTCGATTTCTACCTTGAGCTTATTGGCTCCTTTATCCCGGAAAGGATCGATAGGCAATTGCAGAAGTATTGAATCGGCGTAAGGCACCCGTCTATTTTTTTGATCATAAACCACAGTTGAATTACCGCTGGGAAATATTCTCGTAATTTTTATACGTACTGAATCCTCGGTTGCTTTCCCGATATTGACAATTTTAATGTTTGCATCGAACTTTGTTTCTGCAATTGAAATAAACTCGGGAGCAATTTTTACCATTGGAGCTTCAATAGCATAATCTGCTTTTCTCTGACTATAGAAACGAATTGCAGGATCGCCATGTAGGGTAATTTCCTCCATGTGCATACGAACATAGAAGTCATTAAAAGAATAAGTTCGTGATAAAGTATCGTTCACGTTCGCCATTATTCTGCCTATTGACTCACCATAACCATCTGTTTTAGACAACTGGTTATAAAATTCTTCGCTATAGATATGCAGGTAGTTAACTATCCCTAAGTGTGTTGATGCAATAAATGCAACAGAACCCCTATTGGGAGTCAATACCCATTTCTCCGTAATGATCATGTTTCCAGTAAGCCTTGTAGCATCAGATAAAAACATATTACCTGCCTGACATCCATTCACCAAAAGAATGGGATACTTGCCAATTGACGGATAGCTTGTGGGGTCAGATAAATTATACTCAAGTGTTGATGGAGAGGAGTGCCCAAAATAAGTGAGAAGGGAAAAACCTTCCTCAAACAGCCTGGTAATATTTGCGCTAGCAATCGTTTGAATAGCTGCCACACCTGTTTTTTGCAAGGAATAAATACTTGCACCAAAAGAAGTATCTTTCAATACGTTACCGTATTGATTAAGATAAAACCGAATTTGCTCACCTAAATAATCATTAGCACCTGCCACGTGAATAACGTTTTTCTTCCATAACTCATCATTAATAACACAGGAATTACTGTTATAAAATGTTTCGTAAGTCTTTACTTTATCGAGATAGGCCTTAACCTCGTTACCATTTACAACCGTCAATCGACCTATTGGTATTTTGGGAACAATACTACCATCTGCAGAAGCGAGAGACATATCTGACGCCGGGTTCCCAAAAGTTGGTACCAAATTAAGTTGGTCGATTGTTGGAGTAGATTCCGCCGCACGATAGTTTGTATAAACAACTCCTTTCCCAATTATTAAACAATAAGAAGGTCTCTGAGCAAAACCTGAGTATGCAAAGCGGAGGAAATTTTTGATCGCATAACCATTGTTTTTTACACCATATCCAAACTGATCAAGAATATCCTGTACATCATAAATTTTTGCATTATAACCGCCGCCAGTTGTGCTACTACGATATAAGCGATATTGTTCTACTTGATTCACTCCATTTGCGTCTGAATACAGGCGAGGGTTTGAAATAATAATATAATTTCCTTGGTTGGCTGGTAATGCGTAATTGGTAAAATTGCGTGAAATGAAACTTGATACAGACCGGATATTCCCTCCATCCTGGCTTACAAGTACAAGTTTTCGATCAGAAGCAGAAGCAGGTAATACAACTCGTATCTGTGTTGGAGAAACAATACTTGCTGTTATGCGAAGACCATTTGTAAGATCGTACATCACAGGAGGAATAGAACCTCCAAAATTAAAATTATCAATAATTAGATTGTTGCCTGTTGCACTGGCGGGTAAGTCAAACTCAAAATTTGTTTGACCACCAAAATTAAATTGTCTTGGATAGCTTAATTCATACATCCCTACAACAATCCGGTCTGTTGCCACAGCTGCCGGATCAAGAACATTCACACGAAACTCAACATTTGCAGTATTGCCGGAAATTAGTGAAAGAGGAATATTATTCGCATTTTCATCAATAATTGAATTGAAATAATTCATTTCACGATCAGCAACTAACGTTCCATTGATATAAGCCTGAACTGTACGGATATTTAATGCCCTGCCAACAGCTGAAAATTTTAGTTTTGCATTTGGACCTGAAGGCGCAACATATAAATTTGTTTGTGAAGAAACCAAAGGGTTAGCTGATCTAAATTCCGCACTTGTAAAACCTTCACCTCTGTCAAATGAAGATGAGTAAACATAACTCCCAACAACAGCCGCAAAACCAAGATTCAAATTATTGCGATAATAAAGTGAAGCTTTATGGGTAAAATAGGGCTCTGCCGGCAATCCAGAGGAGAGATCATTTGGGGTTTCAACAAATCGCTTATTCTGTGCAGTCGTTGTATTTACAGTGAGAAAATAAGAAGATGTATCTGTGTACAAACTCCAGTTATCGTTGATTTGGTATCCCGGATCGAGATACATTCGTTTTTCCCATTTACCGTCATTCACTTGCCCCCAGAACTCTATGAACCCATTTGCTGGTAATGTTCCGCTTGCAGCAGATGTATAAACCGGCACCTGCTGGCCATTACGCCACAATTGGAAATGCGATGCATCTGCATTGGCAATGCCCATTACACTTAACTGAGCCTGCGATATACGATAAACGCCTGTTGCGCCAACTTTAAACTTGTAATAGGTTTTATTAAAATCAATCCACTCATTCATATACGACTGAGCGGTAATACTTGCAACTGCACAAAGCAATATGGTAACGGAGAGTAAAAAGCGTTTCATTGCTAGTTATTTTTTCTTTTGGTTTTTAGGCTTCATAAGGTCGAGACGAAGAGATACTATATGTGTATATAACGGATTTGACTGGTTGGCCAGATTTGTAAATGCATAATCTACATAAAAAGAATTGCCGAGTTTGAAACCGGCACCAGCTCCCGGTTGATAGATCCACACTTTCTTTTGATTAAGTGTATCACCATCAGCCAGTGTTTTCTGAAAATTAAAAATTCCTCCACGCAGGAAGAACACATCTTTGATATTTAACTCAGCTCCAATTCTTGGATCGGCATTGATCACCTCAGAACTGATCACAGTATTACGCTGTCCATCAAACGTGAGATCGAGATTTACTTCAGCTTTTAGTGAAAGATTTTTTCTGAATCGAAAATCATAAGCACCACCAATGACTAAACGTGGGGCTGTTAACTCTGTTGATTTAACAGGTATCTCATTATTGGTGAGAAACAAAACTTCTTTCTCCCTCTCAGTAAAACTAAACGACCAGGCGTTGAATGTTGTAGTAATATCTCTTGCAGCAGCACCAACCGACCAGTTCTTTCCTTTCATCTGGAAGCCAACATCTAAACCAAACCCCCAGGCTGTTGCAAAACTTCCAACTTTACGATGGATCACTTTTGCATTTACACCCACGCTCATCGATTTATTTTCAGTCTCTTTAATTTTTTGAGCAACAGATAGTATCACTGCATAATCGGCCGAAGAAAAAGAACGAAGATTGGCATAGTTCACGCTGCCATCAGGCTCGATCAGATAAAGTGTATTGGGAATATCATCTACTGCAAAACGTAAGAAAGAAAGACCGATCGTACGCTTATTATTTGCAACAGGAATTGCTAAAGCTCCAAAATCATATTTGCCTATGCCGGCAAAATATTCAGCATGCATTAAGGAAAGAGAAGGATCATTTTTTACAGCTGTTAATCCTGCAGGATTCCAATAACCAGCAGTAGCATCGCTTACAGATGCCACTTGAGCGCCCCCCATACCAAAAGCACGGGAACCAGCACCAATATTTAAAAATTCGTTGGAATAAATACGGATTTGCGCAAAGCTGTTTGCGCTATACAAAAGGGTAACAGATAGGATCAGGGTTGCTCGGGTTATCATCTGGTCAGTATTCTGATAAACAATTAGTTTCTTATTAAAGAGACATACTTCCTTTCGAAAGCTGCTCAAGGCATTGACAAAAGTAAACATTCTATTGCCGAAAGCAAACTCTGTTTAAGAAAGTACCAGCTTCTCGAAACGCTGATTTTCAGTGTTTATTGCTCCTTTTTAGTAAAATGCCCTCCGCTGCCCTACTTTTGCGAAAAATATTGCTAAAAAACATGCATTTGATCGACGAATTACGATGGAGAGGGATGATACAGGATATCATGCCCGGAACGGAGGAACAACTGAAAAAAGAGATGACTACGGCTTATATCGGCTTTGACCCTACGGCTGATAGTCTGCATATTGGCAGTCTTGTACCGATCTTATTGCTTGTTCATTTTCAGAAGGCGGGCCACAAACCAATTGCTTTGGTGGGCGGTGCTACCGGTATGATTGGCGACCCCAGCGGTAAAAGCCAGGAAAGAAATTTGCTGAATGAAGAAACGCTCAACAAAAATATAGCTGGTGTAAAAGCCCAGTTGGAAAAATTCCTTGATTTTGATGCTTCAAAAGTCAATGCAGCTGAAATGGCCAATAACTACGATTGGTTTAAGAGTATTTCATTCATCGATTTTTTGCGTGATACCGGCAAACACATTACCATCAACTACATGATGGCGAAGGATAGTGTGAAGAAGCGCATTGAAAGTGAAGTTGGCTTGAGCTACACCGAGTTTGCTTACCAGCTGATGCAGGGCTACGATTTCTATTGGTTGTACGAAAATAAGAATTGCAAACTCCAGATGGGCGGAAGTGATCAGTGGGGAAATATCACCACCGGCACGGAACTCATCCGCAGAAAAGTGAATGGAGAAGCCTTTGCGTTCACTTGTCCATTGATCAAAAAAGCAGATGGCACCAAGTTTGGCAAAACCGAACAGGGTAATGTGTGGTTAGATTCAACCAAAACAACACCGTACCAGTTTTACCAGTTTTGGTTAAATGCAAGTGATGCTGATGCTGAAGGATGGATCAAAATCTTCACATTTCTTAGAAAAGAAGAAGTTGATGGTTTGATCAGCGAACATCATAGCGATCCCGGCAAACGCATCCTTCAAAAACGCTTGGCTGAAGAAGTAACAAAATTTGTTCATGGTGAAGAAGAACTGAAGAATGCAGTTGAAACAACAGCTAAATTATTTGCCAATCAAACAGCATCAGCGGAAAGTCTGAGTGTTGATGATCTTGAAGGAATGGAAGGTGTGGTGAAGTTTGATTTTGCAGCAGATAAATTACAAGTTGGAATTGATGTGGTTTCTTTCTTAGCTGAAACAACCATTTTCCCAAGCAAAGGTGAGGCACGCAAAACTGTGCAAGGCGGTGGCGTAAGCATCAACCGTAAAAAAGTAGAAACAATCGATATGAAGATCGACGTTTCGTTACTCCTTCATGAAAAATATCTGCTGGTACAAAAAGGAAAGAAGAATTATTATTTAGTATCGGCTGTTTAAAGTGCCTGTATAGCTTTCCATATTTCATCGGCGACCAATTGGTTGCCGATTGCATTTAAATGAACACGGTCAGTGGTTAAAATGCCACGATCTTTATTCTCTTTGTTGTTCTTGTTGTTGTAATCGATAAATGATTTACGCAGATCCACCAATGGCAATCCATTCTTTTGCGCAAGTCCACGAATGATTTTGCTGTACTCTGTTAAATCCCCGTCTTGTTGATTACTACCATCGGTCTTCTCTCCTATCACTGCAGGTGTACATAAAATGATCTTTGCATTTTTTGCTTTGATCTTATCAATCACTGCCTGGTAAAATTTCGCAAACTTATCAGCATCAGTTCCTGTACCTGATGAAGCTTTATGCCACACATCATTTACCCCAATATAGAGCACTACTACATTTGGATTTTTTGCAAGCACATCATCTTCCATTCTTAAATACAGATCGTAAATTTTATTACCACCAATACCGGCACCAATAAAATCATAATTCATTTTTCCTTGTGCACGTGCCATACTGTCGATGCGTTTAACATATCCGCCGGGATTAACGCCTGCCTGTGTTATAGAATCACCAAAAAAGATGACTTTGATTTTATCCTGACGAGTGAATGCCAAAAGCATTAGAACGGAAATTGCGAAAAGAATTATTTTTTTCATACAGCTTTTTGAATCGATGATTTGACTAGATCAATTATTTATTCTACGTGTACTTGCTTTTTGATGAGTGCACCATCTTTTGCCTCCATTAAAAACTGACGCTCTTTTACCATGTAGCCATTTCCTTTTTCACAGAAATGTACTCTAAGATTTTCGATACTGATTGGATTACCATCGGGAATGTCAGCAATATTGGAATGCATCATGTCATGCCCATCAATGATGATCACCAAACCACTTCCAATTGCTTCCATTTTATTTCCTTCGGTGATGAGCATGCCAGTATCTTCACCCAAACCAATACCAATGCAGGAAGGGTTTGTTGCAACAGCTTGCGTTAACCGAACAAAACGCCCACGCTTTTCAAAATGGCTATCAATAATAACATTATCAATAAACCCTAAGCCTGCAGTCATTTTTACTTCGCCTTTCAAATAAGCACGTGCAGCATTTCCTTCATAGATCATTGTTTTGCTCATAGCCATTGCACCTGCAGACGTGCCAGCAATCACAAAACCGGCTTCCTCCTGGTAACGCTTTTTCAAAATGGCTAAAAACTCTGTTCCTCCATCGGTTACGCTTAAACGCATTTGATTACCACCAGAGAACATCACTGCATTGCAGATTTTGATACGTTCAAGATATTCAGAATTAGCTGTATCCTGCCTGTTGCGGATATGCAGCACGCCAATATTGGTGCAGCCGATCTTTCCAAATGCATTCATGTAATTATCCCCTACTTCGTATGGAATAGTTGAAGCAGTTGTTATTACTTCAATACGGGCATCAATACCACCGGCTTCTTCCACCACCCGCCTGAGAATACCCAGCTCAAAAAAGTTAAGATTATTGCGGTTTATTTCTCCCGCTTCAAGATCGGTCCCTTTATCTTCTGCACCGCCGATAGCGATCAGCTTTCCTTTTGGATACTGCAATGATTGTGATTTTTAGTTCCAAACAAAATTAAGGGTAAAATATTTCCTGTGTTGCCTTGCTTTTATCAACAGCATCGGATAAATTTTGATATATTCGGAAACAACATCAATCGACGGTTATGAAATGAGCCATAAAATTTTCGAGGTAACTCACATCGCACCGATGAAAATTTTATGGCGAATAGCATGTGGCCAAAATCAAATAAAAAATAACACATGAAAGTTCTTGAAATTAAAATTCTTCGTGGTCCAAACTATTGGAGTGTGCGCCGGACCAAACTCATACAAATGAAACTCGACCTCGAAGAACTTGAACAACGCCCCACTAACCACATTCCAGGTTTCCGTGAACGATTGGAAAAATTATTTCCCAGCCTTTACGGACATCGTTGCAGTGTGGGCAAACCAGGTGGATTTTTTCAACGGGTTGATGAAGGCACATGGATGGGCCATGTGATAGAACATGTAGCATTAGAACTGCAAACATTGGCAGGTATGGATACAGGATTCGGAAGAACCCGTGGCGCCAATGAAAAAGAAGGTGTGTATTATGTAGTGTTTACTTATCTCGAAGAAGATGCGGGTGTATATGCAGCCAAAGCTGCTGTGCGTATTGCTGAAGCGTTGGTTGCAGGAGAAGAATATAACCTGGAAGAAGATATTCAAAAGCTGAGAGAAATACGAGAAGATACAAGACTAGGCCCTTCAACCGGCTGTATTGTTGATGAAGCAGCCAAACGAAACATTCCTTACATACGATTGAATAAACAAAGTTTGGTGCAGTTGGGTTATGGTGTTCATCAAAAACGCATTCGTGCAACTATTGCATCAACCACATCAAATATTGCAGTAGATATTGCATGCGATAAAGAAGAAACAAAACTATTGCTCGAAGCTGCTGAAATTCCTGTACCTAGAGGAACGGTGATTCGCACTGAAGTTGGTTTAGATGAAGCCATTGAAAAATTCGGATACCCCTTAGTGATCAAACCAATTGACGGCAATCACGGAAAAGGGAATACCACCAACATTACCAATAAAGAACAGGCATTAAAAGCATTTGAAGCAGCGAAAGCATATAGCCGTAGTGTAATTGTTGAACGCTTTATTACAGGTTTTGATTTTCGCATACTCGTCATCAACCATAAATTTATTTGTGCTGCGTTGCGCACGCCTGCAAGTGTAATTGGAGATGGTGAACATAACATTCAATGGCTGATCGATGAAACCAATAAAGATCCCCGTCGTGGCTATGGTCATGAAAAAGTATTGACACAAATTACTGTTGATGGCAGCACTATGAAAATGCTGGAAGAGAAAGGATATACATTAGAGACAGTTCCGCCAAAAGGCGAATTGGTTTTATTAAAAACAACAGCAAATCTTTCAACAGGTGGTACATCAACAGATGTAACCGATGAGGTACATCCTGCAAATGTGTTCATGTGCGAACGCATCAGCAAAATTATTGGTCTTGATATTTGCGGTATTGATATTATGGCAACAGACTTACGTACTCCTGTGAGTGAAAACGGAGGAGCCATTCTCGAAGTAAATGCAGCACCGGGTTTCCGTATGCATATTGACCCAGCTGAAGGATTGCCACGTAATGTAGCAGAACCCGTGATCGACATGTTGTTTCCAAAAGGAAGTGTTGGTCGTATTCCCATTATCGCCATTACAGGAACAAATGGCAAAACAACTACAACACGGTTAACTGCACATATTGCAAAAAGCGCAGGTAAGAAAGTTGGTTACACAACAAGTGATGGTGTTTATATTCAGAATCATTTAATGATGAAGGGCGATTGTACCGGGCCAATCTCATCAACATTTGTATTAAAAGATCCCACCGTTGATTTTGCAGTATTGGAATGTGCAAGAGGTGGTATTTTAAAATCAGGTCTGGCATTTCAAAATTGTGATGTGGCCATTGTTACAAATGTTGCTGCAGATCATATTGGCCTTGGCGGCATCAACACTGTTGAACAAATGGCGAAAGTAAAAGCAGTTGTTCCTGAAACGGTTTTTCCGCATGGCTATGCGATTCTTAATGCAGAAGATGAGCTCGTTTATAAAATGAAAAATGATCTGAAGTGTAATGTTGCGTTGTTCAGTATGGACGAAAACAATCCACGCATTAAAGAACATTGTGCTGGTGGCGGATTAGCGACTGTTTTTGAAAATGGTTTTATCAGCATCATGAAAGGCACATGGAAAATAAGAGTGCTTCCTGCAAAAGATATTCCGCTTACCTACGAAGGCAAAGCGGTGCATAATATCGCCAACTGTTTACCAGCAGTACTTGCCACATATCTTTATCGTGACATCAGCATTGATGATATTCGCCAGGGGTTACTCACGTTTATACCAGGCGAAAGCTTAACGCCCGGTCGTTTGAATTTCTTTCACTTTAAAAATTATACGTTCCTCGCCGATTTTGCGCACAACCCACACGGACTTCAATTGCTTTGCGAATTTGTAAACAAACTCGATTACAAGTATAAAGTCGGCGTTATTAGTGGTACAGGCGACCGGAGAGATGAAGATATCCGTGAACTTGGTGAAATCAGCGGTAAGTATTTTGATGAGATCATCATGCGATGCGATAAAAACCTGCGTGGCCGCACAGCAGAAGAAATCATGGACTTGCTTGAAGAAGGCATTCGGAAGGTGAATAAAACCATTCCGGTGATGAAAATTGCGAATGAAAATGAGGCGTTGGAATATATTTACGCTAATCCGAAGCAAGGTGCCCTTTACACCATTATGTGCGATGTGGTGGCCGGAGCGCTCGATAAGATCAAAGAACTGAAAGATCGGGAAAGCAAGAGTTGATCAATTTGATAAATTTTTTGGTTGATCATCTGTTGCACCTTATTTTTGCAGCCCCGAAAGGGAGATTGGCCTATAGTATAATGGTAGTACGACAGATTTTGGTTCTGTTTGTCTTGGTTCGAATCCAGGTAGGCCAACAAAAACCCTCCACATTGTGGAGGGTTTTTGATTTTAAAGACCATTCCGGGAGTATTTTCAGGCATCCTGCAAGATGCCGATACATTTTTGCAAGCTCTCTTTCCACTCCGGAACGGCCACATTAAAGGTTGATTTGATCTTTTCTTTATTAAGCAAAGAATAATGAGGGCGACGTGCGGGTGTTGGGTATTGAGCTGTTTCAATTGGATGCACAATGGCTTTACTACTGGTTATTTCTTTAATAGCCTGAGCAAATTCATACCAACTGATCTTTCCTTCGTTGCTATAATGATAAATACCACTCACCCATTTGCCGGAAGAAATGATATCGAGAATTGCTTTTGCAAGATCAGCAGCATAGGTTGGAGAACCGATTTGATCAGCTACAACATTTAATTCATTGCGTTCATTCATTAACCGCATCATTGTTTTCACAAAGTTGTGACCAAATGAAGAATACACCCAAGCAGTACGAATAATGATGGCATCTTCATCTTCTTTCATGCACAACTGCTCACCTAAAAGTTTTGATTTACCATAGGTGTTGATGGGACCAGTCGCACCATCTTCTTTGTAAGGCGTTTCACTTTCGCCATCAAACACATAATCAGTAGAGATATGAATGAACTTCGTTTTATATTTTTTACAAACAGATGCAAGGTGACCAACAGCTTCTCCATTTACTAGCATGGCCATTTCCTGTTCGTTCTCGGCTTTATCAACTGCCGTATAAGCTGCACAGTTAATACAATACTTCGGCTTCGTTGCAATAAAAAAGTTCTCAACTAACCCAAAGTGGTGAAGCTTCAGGTCTTCTCTTGAAGCAAATACAAAACTATATTGCTGATAAGTATCTGCAAGTTGTTGCAACTCTTTCCCAAGCTGACCATTACTACCTGTAACAAGTATAACCGGCTTTTCCATATCAATTATTAAAAGAGGCTGTCTTCGCCCAGATCAGTAAATGATGAATTGAGCAGATCTTTCCCTGAAACGATTTCTCTACCGCTTTCAATTCGCCAATTAATATTCAGAGTTGGATCTTTGTACAACAAACCGCCTTCACTTTGTTTACTGTAGAAATTATCGCATTTGTACAACACTTCAGCCGTTTCGCTTAATACAGAAAAACCATGTGCAAATCCACGTGGCACAAGTAATGCATTTTTCTTCTCTGATGTTAATTCAACAGCATACACCTTTTTGAAAGTGGGTGAATCTTTACGCAGATCAACTACTACATCCAGGATTTTTCCACTTAAGCAACGAACCAACTTTGCCTGTGCATGTTCGCCTTTTTGAAAATGCAGCCCACGGATAACGCCGTAAGTAGAACTCGATTGATTATCCTGCACCCAGTTATAAAACAATCCTTCCTTCTCGAAAGTCTGTTGGTTGTATGATTCAAAGAAATAACCCCGGTCGTCGCCAAATACGTTTGGTTCAAACACTACTAAGCCCGGGAATCCTGTTTGTAAAAAAGCCATTACGATATGTCTGATTTATGATGTATGATTTCTGATTTTAACTACTGACCACTCACCTTTTTTCGTATTGCACATCGTAATATTTCTGGTAATCACCACTGGTTACATGGTTGATCCACTCTTCGTTACTTAAATACCATTCGACTGTTTTCTCTAGTCCTTCTTCAAACTGAAGCGACGGACTCCAGCCTAATTCTTTATTGAGTTTTGTTGCATCAATGGCATAACGCAGATCATGACCGGCACGGTCTTTTACATAAGTGATGAGCTTGGCGCTTTCCCCTTCTGCACGACCAAGTTTTTTATCCATGATGCTGCAGAGCAAATGAACCAGGTCAATATTTTTCCATTCGTTGAATCCACCTACATTATAACTCTGTCCCTGTTTTCCATTATGGAAAATAGTATCGATCGCTCTTGCATGATCTTCTACAAATAACCAGTCACGAACATTTTCACCTTTACCGTACACAGGCAATGGCTTGTTGTTTTTGATATTGTTGATCATTAACGGAATCAATTTTTCCGGAAAATGATGTGAACCATAGTTGTTGCTGCAGTTACTCATTACCACCGGCAAACCATAAGTATCATAATAAGCCATTACAAAATGATCAGACGCAGCTTTTGAAGCTGAGTATGGAGAATGTGGATCGTACGGTGTTTCTTCTGTAAAGAAACCAGACTCGCCTAATGAACCGTATACCTCATCTGTTGAAACATGATAGAACAGCTTGCCTTCAAGATTACCGGCCCAATGCTTGCGACATGCATTCAGCAAAATTGCAGTACCCAACACATTTGTTTTTACAAATGCCAATGGATCAAGAATACTACGATCAACATGACTTTCTGCTGCCAAATGAATTACAGCATCAAAATGATATTGATTGAAGAGCTGTTCAACAGCTGCTTCATCTGTAATATCAATTTTTGCAAACGCATAGTTTGGTTGATCCTGTACATCTTTCAGATTCTCCAGGTTGCCTGCGTAGGTTAAAGCATCACCATTTACAATTTTGTAATTGGGATATTTATTTACAAAAAGACGAATTACGTGACTGCCGATAAAGCCTGCGCCACCAGTCACCAATATTGTTTTATCGAATGTGCTCATTATAAACTCCAGTATTTGAGTTTTGAAATTTTATTCCGATAGATACCTTTTAGATCAGCAAACATGGCTTTCTCATTGGCAATAGACAACAAGTACTCTTCTGTAAATGCAGTATAGGGATGATGCGCTACTGCCAATACAATTGCATCATATCCTGTTCCAATTTCACCAGCAATCGTTAAACCATATTCATGATGTACTTCTTCTGCATCAGCATGCGGATCAACAAAATCTACAGCTACATTATACTCCAGCAACTCTTTTACCATATCAGCCACTTTCGAATTGCGGATATCTGCTACGTTCTCTTTAAACGTTGCACCCAGCACCAACACTTTTGCAGTAGCAGGATTTGGTGCATGCTTAATAATATGCTGAATAATTTTCTTTGCTACATAGCGGGGCATTTCATCATTCACAAAACGACCACTGGCAATTACTTTTGAATTATAACCAAGCTGCTGTGCCTTGTAAGTTAAATAGTAAGGGTCCACACCTATGCAATGGCCGCCTACTAAGCCCGGTGTGTATTTATGAAAGTTCCATTTTGTTCCTGCAGCTTCCACCACATCAAATGTGTTAATGCCAATGCGATCGAAAATGATCGAGAGTTCATTCATCAATGAAATATTCAGATCACGCTGCGCATTTTCGATGATCTTTCCTGCTTCTGCTACTTTAATGTTTGGTGCACGATGTACTCCAACCTTTACTACACTTTCATACACCGCAGCAATTTCCTGCAATGATTCATCATCGCAACCGGAAACAATCTTGATGGTGTTGCTTAATGTATGATGTTTATCACCCGGATTAATCCGCTCAGGTGAGTAGCCAATCTTAAAATCAATTTTTCCTTTCAGGCCGGAGAACTGTTCCAGGATCGGCATACAATCTTCTTCTGTACAACCGGGATAGGTGGTGCTTTCATAAATCACATAATCACCTTTCTTCAACACCTTACCCACAGTTTCACTTGCTTTCTCCAATGGGGTGAGGTCAGGAACTTTATGATCATCTACCGGTGTTGGCACAGTCACAATAAAGAAGGAAGCTTCTCTTAATACATTACTATCATCCGTAAACACAATATCCTTTCCTGCAAAACGGTCCGCCTCAACTTCCTTACTGGGATCTTCATTGCGCTGCATCATTTCAATGCGTTTCTTATTGATATCGAAACCGATCACCTGCATGTGCACAGCCAGTTCCAATGCCAATGGCAATCCCACATAGCCTAACCCAACGACTGCTACTTTCTTTTCTTTATTAATTAATGATTGATACATTTTCGATTTCTGATTTAAACTTATTTCTCTTTACTCATCATTTCATGCTCACAAACTCTTTCGGCAATTTGCTCCACTCTTCCTGCGGCAAGTTTTTGAAATACTCATAAGTGATCTTCAATCCTTCCGCACGACTTACTTTTGGCTCCCAGCCAAGCAATGCTTTTGCTTTTGTAATATCCGGTTTGCGTTGTTTAGGATCGTCTACAGGCAAATCTTTGTAAACAATTTTTTGTGATGTGCCTGTTAACTTAATCACTTCTTCTGCAAATTCTTTCAACGTTATTTCTGTTGGGTTACCAATATTCACGGGCATATCATAATCGCTCATAAGCAAACGATAAATACCTTCAACGAGGTCATCCACATAACAAAAACTTCGTGTCTGACTACCATCACCAAATACCGTCAAGTCTTCCCCACGCAAAGCCTGACCAATGAAAGCAGGTAAAGCACGACCATCATTGAGTCTCATACGTGGGCCGTATGTGTTAAAGATGCGAATGATCCTTGTCTCAACACCATGAAAGCGGTTATACGCCATCGTAATGCTTTCCATGAAACGCTTAGCCTCATCGTACACACCTCGTGGACCAACAGGATTTACATTTCCCCAATACTCTTCTGTTTGAGGATGCACCAACGGATCCCCATATACTTCAGAAGTTGAAGCAACAAGAATGCGTGCACCTTTTGCTTTTGCCAAACCCAAACAGTTATGAGTTCCGTGCGCACCAACCTTCAATGTCTGAATCGGGATTTTTAAATAATCGATCGGGCTTGCAGGCGATGCAAAGTGCAGGATATAATCCAGCTTACCCGGAATGTGAATGAACTTGGTTATATCGTGATGATAGAACTCAAATTGCTCCAGCTTGAACAGATGTTCAATATTTTTCAAATCACCGGTAATGAGATTATCCATTGCAATTACATGATAGCCTTCTTTGATTGCACGGTCGCATAAATGCGAACCGAGAAAACCTGCAGCACCTGTAATTAATATTCGTTTACAATCCATTATATTGTTATTATGCTATTCGTTAATTAGAATTACTTCACTGCTTCTCTTCCTACACTTTCGTAGAAGAAACCAAGTTGCTTCATTTGTTCTCTGTCGTACACATTCCGTCCGTCGAAAATCACTTTGTTCTTCAGCATGGAAGAAATTTTTTCAAATTCAGGTGTGCGGAATTCGCTCCACTCCGTTGCAATGATCAATGCATCTGCATTTTCCAACGCATCGTATTGACTTTGTGCGAAATCAATTTTATCGCCCACTACTTGCTTTACATTCGGCATCGCTTCGGGATCGTATGCATGTACGGTTGCACCTGCTTCTGTTAACGCATCAATCATGTATAAAGCCGGTGCTTCACGAATGTCATCCGTGTTAGGCTTAAAGGCTAATCCCCACAATGCAAAACGCTTTCCTTTCAAATCACCATTGAAATATGAATTGATCTTTGGCATGAGGAATAATTTCTGCTCTTCGTTCACCTTCATCACTGCATTCAGTATTTCAAAATCATATTCCACTTCGCTGGATGATTTCACCAATGCCTGCACATCTTTCGGGAAACAACTTCCGCCATAGCCAATACCCGGAAAAAGAAAACGCTTACCGATACGCTCATCACTACCTATACCCTTACGCACCATATCAACATCTGCGCCAAGACGTTCGCATAAGCGTGCAATCTCATTCATAAATGAAATCTTAACTGCTAAAAAAGAGTTGGCTGCATATTTTGTAAGCTCAGCGCTTTTCTCATCCATGAAAATCACCGGGTTACCACTACGTACAAACGGAGCATACAACTCAGTCATAACTTTTTTTGCACGCTCATCACTTGTACCAACAACCACACGATCGGGTTTCATAAAATCTTCAACGGCCACACCTTCACGCAAAAATTCCGGGTTACTCACCACAGCAAATTCGCCTTTGAAATTTTTCGCAATTGCAGCCTGCACTTTATCGGCTGTGCCAACCGGCACTGTGCTCTTATCAACGATCACTTTATAATCGGTAAGAATTTTTCCGAGATCATTGGCCACACCTAAAATGTATTTCAGATCAGCACTGCCATCTTCACCGGGAGGTGTTGGCAACGCAAGAAATATGATCGCTGCATCTTTCACACCTTCAGCAAGGTTGGTGGTGAAATGCAACCGACCTTCTTTGAGGTTACGGAGAAATATTTTTTCAAGTCCGGGTTCGTAAATAGTGATCTGCCCGTTTGAAAGTTTATCAACTTTTGATTTATCAATATCAACACAGGTAACCTGGTTGCCTGTTTCGGCAAAACACGTTCCTGTTACGAGACCTACATAACCTGTTCCTACTACTGCGATTTTCATCTGTTAATTTCTGTTTATGATTTTGTATTAAGATATTCTAACACTTTACTTGTGATCAACTGCAATTGCTCTTCTTCCAGTTCCGTATGCATCGGTAAAGAAATTACACGATCCGTCAACCAGTCTGTTATTGGTAAATTGTAATCTGCTCCACCAAATGAAGCAAACATTTGCTGACGATGCGCCGGTACGGGGTAATAGATCATCGATGGAATTTTTTGCTCAGCTAAATAAGCATTCAATCCATTTCTTACATCTGCTACATTGTCAAAACCATCGAGTGTTAATGTGTATTGATGAAACACATGATTACTGTATGGCGCACGATAAGGTGTAGTAATGTTTTTATGGCCTGCAAATGCCGCATCATAATAATCTGCCGCTTTGCGGCGTGCAGCAATATATTCGTCAAGTTTTTTGAGTTTGATCTTTAATACAGCGGCTTGTACCGTATCAAGACGGGAATTACAACCTACTACTTCATGATAGTAACGCACTTTTTGTCCGTGGTTCGCCACCATCTTCAATTGCTCCGCCAATGCATCATCGTTGGTAAACATCGCACCACCATCGCCATAACAACCTAAATTTTTAGATGGGAAGAATGATGTGCAACCAATGGTACCAATTGATCCTGTTTTCTTTTTTGTTCCATCGGGATAAATATAATCTGCACCAATGGCCTGCGCATTATCTTCAATTACATACAGGTTATGTTCTGCAGCAATCTTCATGATCTCATCCATATTGGCAGCGTGACCATACAAGTGAACCGGAACAATCGCTTTTGTTTTTGGTGTAATGGCTTTGCGGATCGCATCCGGATCAATGCAAAATGTTTTTGGATCAACTTCCACAAACACAGGTTTTAAACGGAGCAATGCCACCACTTCAACTGTGGCAATGTAGGTGAACGAAGCAGTAATTACTTCATCACCTGGCTGCAGGTTAAGTGCCATCATCGCAATCTGCAAGGCATCAGTTCCGTTGGCACAGGGAATTGTATTTTTTGATCCGAGGTATTGGCTCAGGTCGCTGGCCAGTTCCTGCACGGGTTTACCATTAATAAAAGCTGAACTATCTAAAACATCAAGAACTGCAGTGTCTACTTCCTGCTTAATTGCAAGGTATTGCTGCTTAAGATCAACCATCTGTATAGGCCGCATAAATAAGCTTGTTTAAACGGTGGCGAAAGTACGGCAAAAAAGGCGTTTAGCCTCTGAAACACAGGTTGAAAGAGTTAAGTTTTTCTCACCAATTCCTTTCCTCTTAGATTTGTGGCGCATGATCTTCTTTTACAACATATTCCGGGTTGCATACAAAACAGCCATAGGCTTTGCCGCAAATTGGAACCAAAAAGCTAGAAATTGGGTTGATGGCCGTAAAAACTGGCAGCAGGAATTAAACGCCAAATGGAATGTAGCGCCGGGAAAACCTGTGGTGTGGATGCATTGTGCCTCCCTCGGCGAATTTGAACAGGGACGACCCATTATTGAACAGATCAAGACCCAATATCCAAATTCCAAAATCCTGGTTACTTTCTTCTCTCCCTCGGGTTATGAAGTGCGTAAGAATTACTTAGGCGCAGATCATGTGATGTACCTGCCATTCGATTCAGCAGGAAATGCGGCTGCCTTTCTTGATATTGTTCAACCGAAGCTCGCCATTTTTGTGAAGTACGAGCTCTGGCATTACTACCTGGCCGAACTGAACAACAGGAAGATCGAAACAATTCTGGTGTCGGGTATCTTTCGTCCTTCGCAGGCATTTTTTCAATGGTGGGGAAGTTTTAATAGAAACATGCTGCAACTGTTTTCGCAATTGTTTGTACAAAACGCAGCTTCAAAAGCATTGTTGGATGGAATTGGACTGAGTGATAAAACAACTGTTGCCGGTGATACACGTTTTGATCGTGTAATAACTGCTGCTGAGCATTGGAAACCCATAGAAATTGTTGACACTTTTTGTGGGACTGATCCAGTGATGGTAGCTGGCAGTACATGGACAGAAGATGAAACAATTCTTGCTGAATGGATGAAGGGCAATGAAAAATATAAGCTGATTATTGCGCCGCACGAGATCAAGACAGAAAATATCAAACGTTTAAAAACATTATTTAACAATTCAATTACGTTCTCCCAACTATCCACTCATAACGCACACCTCATAACTCATAATTGTCTTATAGTAGACAACATTGGTTACCTCTCACGTCTTTACAAATACGCTTCGATATGTTATGTTGGTGGAGGTTTCAACAAAAGTGGCCATCATAACATTTTAGAAGCTGCTGTGTATGGCAATCCTGTTATTACAGGACCAAATTTTGAAAAGTTTAAAGAAAGTGTTGACTTGAAAAAACTCGGTGCAAGTTTTACAATCATTAATGCTGTAGAGCTAAAAGAAGTTATGCTTAAGATGGATATTGCAGCGGCAGGAACAATTGCAGAAAACTATGTAAAGGAAAATGCGGGAGCAACCGCAACTATAATCGATTGGCTTCAGGAAAAACGTCTTTTCACCAATGCATAAAACTCCTGTGTTGCAGGACGATCGTTGTCCCAGCCCAATTTAATTTTCAATTCACGCTCCATCCAGTACTGTGCTTCGGGATAGATAGAGAAATTGTTGATGGTTTTAATGCTGCGTTCGTACATCACTTCATCGCCACGAAATAATTCATTGATGAACACAAAACGATCGTTGATGCCGATGGCTTTTTTCAGGTCTTTAATAGAAGAGCCCTCGTTCAGTTTGTGTGCTACTTCTGTTTTATGTTCACCCAATTGTTCGTTAAGAGATAATTGTTTGCCATTGTTCATCTCGTTCACTTCCTTTGAACTGGCCGCTGGTTTCTTCGGCTCTACATAGTTGGGCTGATGAACAAGAGTAGGAATTTCAGGTTCTTCATCAAACAACAAAACAGGTTTGTGCTGATGTTGCTGTGCTTCTACTTTTTTTGCAAACTCCGCTTTTTGACGTATTTCTTCGAGTTCAGCTTCTACTTCGCTTTCGTCGATTTGTAATACTTCCAGAATTTTTTCTACAGGTTTCTCTTCAACTTTAACCACTGATGGCGGAACAAGTCTTGTTGCAGTAACAGGTTCAGGTACCTCTTGCACCGGCAAGGATACTCTTGAAGCTGGTAACACAACCGCTACACGGTTACTACCTGTTGTTTCTTGTTTTTGTTGAGATTGCTGTTCCAATTCTGCACGAAGCATATTGGTAAGTATCAGCATTTGTGTTGCATCGGCGTTTCTTTGAAGAGCCTGCTGTAATTGTTCAATAAGAGAAGCAATTCGTTCCATGAATAGTGCTTACTTTTGGCGGTATTGGAAATTTGCCGTTAAGTTACAAACAGTTTGGCATAAAATATTGATAATGTTTATTGAACCGAATATAAAAGGCGACCGGAGAGGCTGGATTGAAGTGATCTGTGGCTCCATGTTCAGTGGAAAAACAGAGGAACTTATCCGCCGTTTAAAACGGGCACGCATAGCCAACCTAAAGGTGGAGATATTTAAACCAGCTGTTGATATCCGTTATGATGAGGTAAAAATTGTATCGCATGATGAGAACGCCATTCAATCAACTCCAATTGATAATTCACAGAAAATTTTATTGCTGGCACAGGGTGTAGAAGTTGTTGGTATTGATGAAGCCCAGTTCTTCGATCCTGAAATAACCAACGTGTGCGAAAAGTTAGCACTCAGTGGAACAAGGGTAATTGTTGCCGGGCTTGATATGGATTATAAGGCGCAACCTTTTGGCCAAATGCCCAACCTCCTTGCTGTTGCTGATTATATAACTAAGCTTCATGCGATCTGTGTGGTGTGTGGCAATATTGCCAACTACTCTTATCGTACCTCAAGTGAAGGCGGACAAGTGGTGCTTGGTGAAAAAGATAAGTATGAGCCGAGATGCAGACATTGTTATCATTTTTAAAATATGGAATATTAACTTGTAAATTATCCCATTCACGTTGGCATCCTCAAAAAAAATAATTGCACTCTTTAAAAAAGACCTGTTGCTTGAAATAAGGCAGCAGTACACTTTTTATGGTATTGTATTGTATATCGCCTGTACAGTGTATGTATTATTCTTAGCTATAAATGAACCGGATGGAAGCACATGGAACGCTTTGTTTTGGGTAAACATGTTGTTCATCAGCATAAATGCCGTGGCTAAAAGTTTTTTGCAGGAAAGCCGTGGCCGCATGCTCTATTACTATTCACTTACCAGTGCGCAGGAATTTATTCTTGCCAAGCTTTTGTACAATATATTGTTGATGTTGGTGATGAGTTTACTCAGCGTCACAACATTCAGTTTCTTTCTCGGTGCCCCTTTTTTACATGCCATTGAGTTTATCGGCATGACTATACTTGGCGGCATCAGTATGAGTCTTGTATTTACATTGATGGCCGCCATTGCTTCAAGGGCTAATCAAAATGCAGCAATCATGGTCATCATGGGATTCCCGGTTATTATCCCTCAGCTATTGCTGCTAATTCGTATTTCTAAGTCTGCTTTTGGTGAAATTTTTAAAGAAGGTGCTGTTTTTCAGATGGTTTTATTGTTGGGTGGACTCGATGTTCTGGTGCTTGCACTCTGCATGATTTTGTTTCCCTTTTTATGGAAAGATTAATATCCAACCACTAACTTTGCCGCACTTTAAACAAGCAAAACAAATGTTTGTGTTTGTTTTGTAAAGCTGATTATATGCATAAATCCTGGTGGAAGATAGCGTCAGTTATTTTACTCGTTTACACCATTGTTGGTGGTTTCTTGATGGATGTACCCCGTCTTTTTATTTTAAATGAATCAATTCGTAACCTCTACTTTCATGTAAGTATGTGGTTTGCCATGATGATTTTGTTTGGAGTAAGCCTGGTGTACAGCATTAAATACCTCAGTAAACAGCAGTATAGGCACGACATTTATGCGTCTGCGTTTGCAGGGACAGGCACGTTTCTCGGTTTGTTGGGGTATGCAACAGGCGCCGTTTGGGCAAATTATACCTGGGTAACAGACCAGGGCCAGTCGCTCAGCAATATTCTTAAAGAACCAAAACTGTTAGGTGCAGGTATCGCCATCCTTATTTACTGCGCTTATTTTGTTTTGCGGGGGAGCTTTACTGATATGGATAAAAAGGCAAGGGTAACCGCAGTGTATAACGTATTTGCTTTTGTTATGCTCTTCCCAACTATCTGGATCATTCCAAGACTGGTTGGTAGCTTACACCCCGGTGCACCCGGTAGCGATAGCGGAAACCCTGCACTCAACTTTAATGATATTGATAGCCGATTACGTATGGTATTTTACCCGGCAGTTATCGGTTGGACATTGTTAGCTGTCTGGATCACTACACTCAAAATCAGAACCCGGTTATTGGCCGATAAATCACTTTTGTAATGAACAAAGTTTTCGCAACTATTCTTTTTCTTATCATCAACCTCTTGTTGATCTCATTTTCTGCCGCTGCACAAACAGAGCAGGCAGAAATGGCTGATTCCATGCGCAGTAATGGAAAAATTTACGTGGTGGTGGTGGTTTGTCTCATCATCTTATTTGGTCTTATTGGTTATGTGTTTCGTATCGACAGGAAACTCACCAAACTTGAAAAACAACAGAAAGATTAACGATTGCTATATACTTAATTAAAAAAACGATTGTATGTCAACTACGAATTACAGTTTCTTCGGTGCAGTAGAACAGAGCTTTGATAAAGCTGCAGCCTTTACAAAATGGGATAAAGGTATCCTTGAACAGATCAAGCAATGCAACAGTGTTTACCAGATGCGTTTCCCCGTTAAAATGGATGATGGAAGCATTGAAGTAATTGAAGCTTACCGTGTGCAACACTCTCAACACAAATCACCTTGTAAAGGTGGTATTCGTTTCAGTGAAGAAGTGAACCAGGATGAGGTAATGGCTCTTGCATCCTTGATGACCTATAAATGTGCCATTGTAAATGTTCCATTCGGTGGTGCTAAAGGTGGCATTAAGATCAACCCACGTAACCACACTGCTTATGAACTTGAAAAGATCACACGACGTTATACATCTGAACTCGTAAAGAAAAATTTCATTGGCCCCGGCATTGACGTACCTGCACCTGACTATGGTACTGGCGAACGAGAAATGGCCTGGATCGTCGATACCTATTCATCACTTCGCCCGGGCGAAATTGATGCTGCAGGTTGCGTAACAGGTAAACCTATAACACAAGGCGGCGTTAGAGGCCGTCGTGAAGCAACTGGTCTTGGTGTTTTTTACGGCATCCGTGAGGTTTGTAACATGCCTGAGGTTATGAGCAAACTTGGCTTAACAACCGGCGTTGAAGGCAAGCGGGTAGTTGTACAAGGTATTGGTAACGTAGGCTATCACACCGCCAAATTTTTCAGAGAGAATGGTGCAAAAATCATCGCTATTTCTGAACATGATGGCGCTGTTTTTAATCCTGAAGGTTTGCATGAAGACGAGTTGATCGAGTTCAGAAAAAAGACCGGATCGATCATCAATTTTCCAGGCGCAACTACAATTACAAATACAACTGATGCATTGGAATTGGATTGCGATATTTTAATTCCTGCTGCTTTGGAAAACGTGATCAATGGAAACAATGCTCCACGTGTTAAAGCAAAAATAATTGGCGAAGCCGCAAACGGACCTTTAACTCCTGAAGCTGATGAAGTGTTTGCATCAAAAGGTGTGTTGGTTGTTCCTGATATGTTCCTGAATGCCGGTGGTGTAACCGTATCTTATTTCGAATGGTTGAAAAACCTGAGCCATGTTCGCTATGGCCGTTTGGAAAAACGTTTTACTGAAAACCTGAACACCAATATTCTTGGTCAGATGGAATTCTTAAGCGGTAAAAAAGTTAAGAAAGAGCACAGAGATATTATTACGCATGGTCCTGATGAAGTAGATCTTGTTTATAGTGGATTGGAAGAAACCATGATCACAGCTGTAAATGAAGTGATGGATTGCTGGAAACAAAATCCTTCAATTCCTGACATGCGTACTGCTGCTTATGTGGTTGCCATCAACAAAGTAGCTACGAGCTATGTTGAGCTTGGCATTTTCCCGTAACATCAGCTACTTGCTTATTCCCCCATCCCGTTGGTTTTTCAACGGGATTTTTTATTTCCGCTTCGCCATTTCATTAATACCAAATGACAGAACGTAACGTTAAATGACAGTAGGTTTGACGTTTCAACTACAACTCTGAGACAAGAAATCTGTAACTTTAGCAGAACTACGAAGGTCTTCATAACTGTTTGTTAAATGTGGCTTCTTGGTAGATCTGAAATGATGTCAGCTTTGTTATTTTACAAAACGAAAGGCACATCCTTTGATAATTAAAAACAAAAACGAAGTATAAACATGAAAGCAAAACACATTATTGTAACCGTACTTGTGAGTGCCGTTACAGCTCTCTCAAGTGTTTTCATCTATGCAAAACTCACAAGGAGTAATTCTGTGGCTCAAAGTCAAGGTCAGTTACCTGTTAATTACGCAGGATTATTTGATGGTGGTGGAGCGCCCGGCCCTGTTGATTTTGAAGCGGCAGCAAACTCTACTGTTGCGGGAGTAGTGCATATAAAAACAAAAACAAACCCTACGCAAACCAATAATCAACAAAAACGCCGTAGCCCATTTGGAGATATTTTTGGCGACGAATTTTTTGATGATTTTTTCGGAGGTCCTCAAAGCAACCGTCCGCAGATGGCAAGTGGTAGTGGTGTGTTTATTTCAGCTGATGGATATATTGTGACCAACAACCATGTGGTTGATGGTGCTGATGAAGTAACGGTTACACTACATAACAAAAAACAATACAAAGCGAAAGTAATTGCAACAGATGCAAATACTGATCTGGCTGTTGTAAAAATTGAAGGCACTAGTTTCCCTTATTTATTATATGGAAATTCTGATGAAGTGAAACTTGGCCAATGGGTATTAGCAGTTGGTTATCCCTTGACATTAGAAACTACTGTTACTGCGGGTATTGTTAGTGCCAAATATCGCTTCCTTGGTATCAATCAACGTAAAGCAGGACGTAATGCAAATGTGGTTGAAAGCTTTATTCAAACAGATGCTGCTGTAAACCAAGGTAACAGTGGTGGCGCATTGGTAAATACAAGCGGACAGCTGATTGGTATTAACGCAGCAATCGCATCACCTACCGGAACATACGCAGGGTATTCTTATGCAATTCCAGTAAACATTGTAAAGAAAGTAGTTGATGACTTAATTAAGTTCGGTACTGTACAACGTGCATTTCTTGGTATTCGCCCCGAAGCAAATGCAGACGAGAATACTGATTCACAAATTAAAGAAGGCGATGGTGTTGTTGTTGGTGAAGTAATGAGTAATAGCGCAGCTGAAGATGCAGGTTTAAAGAAAGGAGATAAGATTATTAAACTTGATAACAAGACAGTTGCTACCTGGTATGAATTAACCGGTACTGTTGCGAGCTATCGTCCTGGTCAGAAAATAAATGTTACTTACCTGAGAAATGGTAAAGAAGGAACAGCTGTACTTACATTAAAAAACAGCAGCGGTAATACAGAGATCGTTAAAACATCTGCAATCGATCGTTTAGGTGCAGATTTATCTACACTCGATGCTAAGAAAGCAAAAGAGTATGGTGTTGAAGGCGGTGTGGTTGTGCAGGCTTTAAGCGATGGTTTAATTGCAGAACAAACAACGATCAAAAAAGGATTTATTATTGTTCGTGCAGGTGGCAAAGCTGTTAAGTCTGTAGATGATCTCAAGAAAGCAATTGATAATGCAGGTAACAGCATCATCATTGAAGGTATTTATCCCGGATATGAAGGTGTTTACCAATATGCAATTAACGATCTGCGTAATGAGCCATAAATAAAAACGCAGATACCTCATAAAAAAATCCCTCGTTTAAAAGCGAGGGATTTTTTTTATTTGATCATTACTTTATAACCCCACGGTTCAAGTGTAAATGTATCGGCTGCATCTTTTTTGTCGGTTGAAAAGATATCGTTGAATTCACCCCTAACCCGCAAATCATGTAAAACAAAGTTCATAGGCTTCTCGGAAAAGTTCAACAACACCAAAAGTTCCTTTTCTTTATTCTTTCTCACGAAACAAAACACTTCATCTGGGCGGTCTGTGGCAATTCGCCACGTAAAACTATGTTCATCGTGGCCCAATAAAGATGGATAGTCTTTACGAAGCCCAAGCAGTTTTCGATAGAATGTATGCAATACGGGTTGATCTGTCCATTCAATCTCATCCTTATCAAAAAATGCCAATCTTTTATTATTTGGCAGTTCCTGGCCGCTGTATAATAACGGAACGCCATCCCATGTGCAACTGAATACCGCCAATGGTAAAGCAAAAGCTCCATACTTTTCATATTCAGATCCATTCCAACTGTTCTCATCATGATTGCTTGTGAAAAAAGAATGCAGGTGATGTGAAGGTTGCTTTTGCTTGTAACCGGTCAGCGCTTTATCTAATTCAACCATTCTTCGATGATTCTTGTAAAATTCTTCTGATATATGCATCCAGTGCCAGGTATAGCTGATGTCGAATACATGAGCATAGGCTTCATCATTCCATTGATCAAATTCACCCAACCAAAAAAGAGGACGAATCATATCTAATTCAGTTCTTGCCTCTTTCCAAAAATCGACAGGCACCAGCATAGCCATATCGCAACGAAAACCATCAATGCCGCAATCATTTACCCAAAACTTCATCGCATCAATCATTGCTCTGCGCAATGCAGCATTATAAAAGTTGAGATGGATCACATCTTCCCAATTCTCAACCGGTGGCTTAAAGTTTCCTTTGTAATCCTGTGTATAATAATCAGGATGAGAAATAGTCCACTCATGATCCCATCCGGTGTGGTTGGCTACCCAATCAATGATCACCTTCATTCCCAATGCATGGATCGATTTCACTAATGCTTTAAACTCATCGACCGTCCCAAACTCAGGATTTGTGTTTACATAACTGGAGCAGGCATAGTAGCTTCCAAGCGTTCCCTTCCTGTTTTTTTCTGAGATAGGTGTTACAGGCATGAACCAGATCACTTCAACACCCATATCCTTTAACCTTGTAAGATGTTTTGAAAATGCAAGAAAAGTACCTTCAGCCGTATACTGACGAAGATTCACTTCATAAATATTCGTGGAGCTTACCCAAGCAGCGGGCCTGAATTCAGTGGACATAGTAGTTATAATTCGCCTCAATGATACGAACCAATCAGCAAACAGCCTTTAGTAAGCAATAGAAAATCAAACCTCAGGCAAAATACCGTTGGCCACTTGTAAACCATGTACCTTTGCAACTGTTATAAAACGACATGAAAAAGTTTGAAGTACCAAATATCTACCGTAGCCAACTTATTACGGGCATTAAGGCAAAACGAAAAGAACAAGACAAGTTAAAAAAAGACTTCTCGCCTACTCTTCTTGATCTGGGTCCGGTTCAATTTTATCTTGCCCGCCATTTCGGCTTTTGTTATGGTGTAGAAAATGCAATTGAAATCGCGTTTAAAACAATTGAAGAAAACAAAGGCAAACGCATTTTTTTGTTGAGTGAAATGATCCACAATCCGCAAGTAAATGCAACGCTTATTGAGCGTGGTGTACAGTTTCTGCAAGACACTTATGGCAAACAAATCATTCCATTCGATGAGATCACCAGTGATGATGTTGTGATTATTCCTGCATTTGGTACAACGCTCGATATTGAAAAGATGTTAAATGCAAAAGGTATTGCCACAGAAAAATATAATACAACTTGCCCTTTCGTAGAAAAAGTATGGAACAGAAGCGAACAGATCGCTGGCAAAGGCTATTCAATTGTGGTACACGGTAAGCCAAAACACGAAGAAACAAGAGCAACTTTTTCGCATGCAAGTTCACACACACCTACTGTGATCGTGAATGATATGAAAGAAACCATTGAGCTGGGAAAATATATCACTGGCGAAAAACCAGCCGAACAGTTCTATGAAGAGTTTAAAGGACTTTATTCAAATGGATTTGATATTACAAAAGACCTTGAACGGTTTGGCGTGGTAAATCAAACTACACAACTTGCCAGCGATACACAGGCAATAGCAGAATATTTGAAATCGCTGGTGATGAAGCATTACAATTTAAATGCACAAAACATAGGAGAACGATTTGCTGATACAAGAGATACACTTTGTTATGCTACCAACGATAACCAGACTGCAATAACAGGTATGCTGGAAACTGATGCTGATATTGCGGTGATTGTTGGTGGATATAACAGTTCAAATACTACACACCTTGTTGAGTTATGTGAAGAAAAACTACCGACCTATTTTATTAACAGTACAGATAAGATTCTTTCTGAAACCGAGATCATGCATTTCAATTTTCATGATAAGAAAGAATACGTTACGAAAGATTTTTTGCCTGCAAAACGACCGGTTAAAATTCTGATCAGCAGCGGAGCTTCCTGTCCTGATTCATTGGTGGAAGCGGTGATGGATAAACTTGCTTTAATATGCAAGGCGGCCGATTCATTTCAACAGTTAAAAGAAACTTACCAATAAAAAGCGGGGCTCTTAGAGCCCCGCTGCTGTTATCAATCCCCGTCACTACTTATTTTACAACTATCCTTTCTGTGATGGCTTCGCTAGTTTCACGGAACCATATCTTTATAATATATATTCCTGGGTTGAGACTATTCATTTGTAATGACTGACTACGCAAGCCGTTCATTGATTTCAAAGTTTTTCCTGCCACATCAGTTAGTATTACATCATATAGACCTGCATCGGCAGGAACAGCTATTGCAAAGAATCCATTACATGGATTAGGATAAACAGATACATCAATTTTTTGAGCGTTATTACGAATAGCTCTGATATCACTGTAACTGTAAGCTCCATCTTTATCTACAATGCGCAAGCGATACAATACATTCGTTCCGGAAGCAAGATCAGCATCGGTAAAATTGTAAGCAGCACCATTACCTTCATTTGCTTTAGCTGTTACAAATCCAATACTTGTATATGCGCCTTTACCAATTTTTCGTTGCACATCAAACCCACTGAAATTAAATTCCTGTGCAGTTTCCCAAGTGAGGTTTACATTGTTAAACAACCGCTGAGCTTTAAAATCCAACATCTCAACCGGCAACACTGTACAGGGGTTATTCAGAATTCCTGTTGCACCGGCTCCAAGGTAACCCGGAGTGGTAATATTTACCAATGCAATCAACGACTTATTCGAGTTAGTGTCGCCATTTTGAAATGTATAGTTATTGAACGACAGTACTGACCCTACATAAGCACTTTTGAATCCGGGAAGAACTGTACCTGGAACAAACCCTGTGTTGAAATTTGTAGTTGTTTGCGCAAGAATGTCTATTCCTTCATTAATTGATCCACTTCTGTCTACATCAATATACAAACGATAATAGCCTGAAATAGTTTCAATACCCGGAACAGTTACATCGTCAAATTTACTTTGGATATTTAAGTTATATGTTCTTGTTGCTGTACAGTTAACAGAACCTGATACAGTTGGGTCACCTACTACAAACGTTTCACCACATCCCCAACATTGCGGACGCTGATCGCCCACAGTTGACCAGCTGAATGCCCGAACCTGTAAAAAATCAAGTGCAGTGTTACTAACTTTAAATGACAGATCCTGAATATAAACATGGTCCACATTAGGGTCGGTACTATGTGCAATTCTATAAATAGTAGCCCCAAGGTAATTAGGCGTAACAGCAGCATCATAGTGGTAATCGGTAAAAATGCCTGTTAATCCGGGAACATCCGTATTAATGGCATTATCATCAAATCCGAAAGTAAGAAACGCTTTATCTAAGACATCAAGATTGTTATTTGCCTCACTAAATGTAGAAGGTGCGGGTGCCGTACTTTGTTGACTCGTGCAATTATATCGTTGCATTGCTGAAGTAGGATAGTCCTCCTCACGCCACATATGGAGCCACACATCTTTATTGCCGCCGTTTACTGTAGCATTAAATTGAAGATCTATGGTGTACAACAAACTATCAGTGCCGGATGGGGATGTTCGAACATTACTTACAATTACGTTTGTAACATTGCATTGGGCGAAAAGGATGTTATAGCCTGAAAGAAATATCACTACCGGTAACAGGAGTATATACTTTTTCATAAAATACAAATTGAGAAATGAACAATTTTCAGCCCGGCTCGTTGCCAGATGATGCCGTTCATTTTAGAGCTGGCTGAAGATTAAAGAGCAGCATCAAATCCAAATGAATATTCCATGTAATTAATTTTATCGAAAGATATTACTACAAGTAGATGAAAACAATGACTTGCATTTGAAGAAACTAATTGCCGTATGATTGTCATCATGCAGGTATATAAAATAAAGAAGCCTCCTTTCGGAGGCCTCTTCTCTTCGGTTTTATCTGGTTTTTCCTGTCCAAAGAAATTTTATTGAACAATAATTCGTTCAGTTATAGTTTCACCCGTTTCACGGAAATTTATGCGAAGCATATAAATACCAGGCCGCATATTATTCAATTGAAGATTACGTACACTTATGCCACTCCATCGTTGAATAGACTTGCCTGTGTAATCATCTAATGATACATCCATTTTACCAGCGCTTTCAGGAATAGTTACATTAGCGGCGCCACGGTTTGGATTTGGATAGATGGAAATTGTAAGCAATCCGCCATTACCGGTACGCACTGCTTTTACTTCACTATATGTGGCTTTGCCATCAAGATCAACCTGGCGCAAACGATAATACGTAACACCTTTTGCCAATGCCTGGTTGTCATCAAAGCTGTATGAATAAGCACTGCCTGTTCCACCTGGAGCTTTTGAATCAACAAACCCTATTTTTTGGTACTGACTGTTACCGGCAGAACGTCTTTCAACGTCAAATCCGTCGTTGTTATTTTCAAGGTCAGTTTCCCATGTTAAGAATGCTTTGTTACTTCTTTGTGTGGCATTGAATGATTTGAGCGAAACAGGAAGCGGAGCACAATTATTTGGCAAATCTCCAACCACGCCGGCACCCAAATATCCTGTGGTTGTGACAATTACTTTTGCAAAAATCTTTCCGTTGAAACCAGCGGGGAGGTTCACGCCAAACGAAGCATTAAATTCTGCATACCTGCTATTGAACCCGGTTGGAACTTCTTGCCCTGGAGTATTTGGATCTTCGATAGAGGTAATGAAGTTAGTCGTATTTTTAACCAATAAGTCAACACCCTCTTCAAACAACTGGCTTCCATTCACGTCAGCATACAATGTATAATTTCCTTGAATAGTTTGGATGCCCAGTGTGGCAAGGTCATCATATTTGCTATCAATAAACAAATTATATTTTGGCTGACTACCACCACCTGGTTGTGAACATACAACTGATCCGCCAACAATCGGATCTCCAACTGTAAATGTTGGAGTACAACCCCAACATTGCGGTTTACCACCTGTCCCGTTTGTTGACCAGTTAAACGCACGTACTTGTATGAACGGGTCAACTTGGTAATCATAACCAGGAATAAAGAAACTTAAATTAAGAATTGAAATGCGATCAACGTCAGTGCTAATATTTGTTTTCTTAATTGTAGAACCAGTGTGATTTAAAGGCACATTAAGATCATAAGCTGAGTAGCTGGTGATTATGCCGGCTGTAGTATGGGCCGTAGAGGAAACGGTATTAATATTGAAGCCATAATTCAAAAATGCATTGTCCAGCACATCAATTTCTGAGTTGCCGTCGCTAACTCTTACGGGAGCAGGAGCCACGGACTGATTACCGTCACAATTAAAAGGGCTCGGGTGCATTTGTGCCTGTGGATATTCCAATTGCTTCCAAACATGAAAAAAAACCAGTTTGTTCCCACCGTTTGTAGATGCTGTAAAAGAAACATCAATAGTAACATTAGTCCCTCCTATCCCAGGCGAGAAACTGAATTTCTCTATCACTACATTATTTACTGTGCACTGAGCTTTTAAATGATTTGAGGAAATTAAGCAAAAAAAGAAAATCAAGATTTGTAAAAACTTTTTCATAAAAAGGTTTTTGAGGTGAAGAAATCAGAGGTAATTCGAAGGACACCTTTTGAAAAAGTTAATCAATGGGATATAGGTGAATAGAAATTTATCTGAACAAAATCAGATCATTCAAAGGAAGCTTGGAGTTAGTAATGAAATAAAATTTGGAATGGAAAATTGGAGATAAAGTAATTGAGTGTTCGTAGGATGGAGAATAGATTAGGACATAAAAATAGAGTGGATTATTTATAAATGCAAATGAACTGTGTTATTTTTTTTCTATAAAAACAGAAAGCCCCACTTACGTGAGGCTTTCATTTGTTTTGATCTTATCTGGTTTTTCCTGTCCCGTATTTTATTGCACTGCAATTCTTTCTGTGATGGTTTCACCAGTTGCACGGATGCTTACACGCAGCATGTACATACCTGGTTTCAAATTATTCAACTGGAGATTACTTGAAGTAAGACCACTGAAACGTTGAACTGATTTACCAGTAAAGTCATCGAGTGATACATCGTAAGTTCCAACACCTGAAGGAAGAGCAACATTTGTTGTTCCACGACTAGGGTTAGGATACACTGATAAAATGATAGTTCCATTACCAGTTCTTACTGCTTTGATTTCGCTATAAGTTGCACGACCGTCAAGATCAACCTGACGAAGGCGATAGTATGTTACACCTTTAGGGAGGCTCGTAGCATCTTCGAAACTGTAAGAGAATGCATCCCCATTACCACCTGGCGCTTTTGAATCAACAAAAGCAATCTTTTGATATGCACCACCACCAATACGACGCTCAATTTCAAAACCATCGTTATTCAATTCAAATAAAGTTTCCCAAGAAAGATTTACTTTATTGCTTCTTTGAGCAGCATTGAAACCAACTAAAGTTACAGGTAACGTACCTTCAGTACATGAACTTTGTTTCTCGCCTGGATCAAACTGATTATTTATAACGCCATCAAGAGAGCCATCAATGTAAAAAGTTACCTGATATGCTGATGTGTTATTTGCAGGCGGCAAGTTGTCCGTTTCAAAACACCACGTTATTCCTGTACCATTGGGAGTAACTGACTTTGTAGTTTCAATAACAGTAGCTGAACCTGGAAATCCAACAGGCGTAACTAATAAAATCTGAAGATTTGCAGGAATAACTGCATTGGCTGCAAATGTCAATGTAATTCCGCCACCAAGTGCGCAATTGTTACCGTTGTTACGCTTGAAACTAGTAGGGCAAGGAACTGGCTGAGCAAACGCTGCAGCGATTAAAAGAGCAAAAGCCGAAGAGAGTAAAAACTTTTTCATAAAAAAGGTTTAGAGGTAAAAAATAGATTGGCGGTTCAAAGGACACCTTTTGAAAAAGCTATTCAATGGAGGATATAGTGATTACTGTGTCGTAAAACGACATAGCTCATCACAGGAAGATGGACAGTATAACCAGAAATTAAGTTCTTAAAAGAGAAAAATTGGATTGTTCGGATGAACGGATTTAGGGGAAGTTCTTGGGATATCAGGATTAGATGGTAGGGCGAAGATATACGTAGGTTTTGAAAATGCAAAGCTTTTTTTAGAAATTTTTGAAAATACTTTTTGGCATGCGAGCTATTACTGCTTCATCCTTACATACTTAAGTGCAATTTGTAGTTGCTGGGATTGTGTAAGATCAGTATTGTCAATTACCACTGCATCGGCTGCTTTTTGAAGCGGGCTTACTTCTCTATGCGAATCGATATAGTCTCTCATCTCCAGGTTTGACTTTACCTCTTCAATTGTAATATTGGGATTCTTCTCGAAGAGTTCTTTGAAACGTCGCTCAACCCTGATGGCATTATCAGCGGTCATGAAAATTTTCAATTCAGCATTGGGGAATACGGTTGTGCCAATATCACGGCCGTCCATAATAATGCCTTTTTCTGCACCCATTTTCTGTTGTTGGGCCACAGCAAATGAACGAACGGCTTTAATAGCAGCGACCTCACTTACCTTTTCAGCTACAACAAGATCACGGATTACATACTCTACATTTTCTTCATTGAGGAAGATTTCTGAGTCGCCTGTTTTATTGTTTGACTTGAATTCCAGTGTGATATTAGTCAGCGCCTCATCTACTTCCGCTTCATTAGTCCAGTCAATATGGTTGCGTAGAAAATAAAGCGTTATAGCACGGTACATTGCCCCGCTGTCAATGTATATATAGCCAAGCTCTTTCGACAATTGCTTTGCCAATGTGCTTTTACCACAACTCGACCACCCATCGATAGCTATCGTAATTTTTTTATTTTTCTCCACAAAGCAAAACTAATTAAAAACCCCGCTGCAAGAGCGGGGTTTGAGGTATTGAGAAGTGTATTTCTTTATGCTTCTGATGATTTTGCTGATTTTTTCGCCTTTTCTTTAAAAGAGAATTTTATTTTCTGATTCTCTTTATCCAGATCAGCGATCAACACATCACCATCTTTAATATTCATATTCAATATCTCTTCTGCTAACGGATCTTCGAGATATTTTTGAATTGCACGGTGCAAAGGACGGGCGCCAAACTGTGCATCATATCCTTTATCAGAAATGAATTCTTTTGCCTCTTCAGTGAGCTCAAGTGCAAATCCAAGATTTTTTAACCTGGCACTTACGCCTTTCATCAGGATATCTATAATGCGGAAGATATGATCTCTTGTGAGAGAATTAAAGATCATCACATCATCGATCCTGTTCAGGAATTCAGGAGAAAATGTTTTCTTCAGGGCTTTTTCAATCACCGCCTTGTTATTCTCTTCCGCATTCTGCATACGTGTTGCTGTTGCAAAACCTACACCTTCACCAAAATCTTTCAATTGACGAACACCAATATTAGATGTCATAATTATCAGTGTGTTCTTAAAATCAACCTTACGGCCAAGTCCATCGGTTAATTGACCATCATCCAACACTTGCAATAAAATATTATAAATATCCGGATGTGCTTTTTCAATTTCATCTAACAACACAACTGAGTATGGCTTACGGCGTACACGTTCAGTTAATTGACCACCTTCTTCATAACCAACATAGCCGGGAGGTGCGCCAATCAAACGGCTCACAGTGAATTTCTCCATGTACTCACTCATATCAATACGAATGAGAGCATCATCACTATCGAACATATACCTAGCTAATGCACGGGCTAACTCAGTTTTACCAACACCTGTAGGACCCAGGAAGATAAATGTACCAATCGGCTTCTTTGGATCTTTCAACCCTACCCTGTTACGCTGAATTGCTTTCACCACTTTGCTGATCGCTTCATCTTGGCCAATTACTGCCCCTTGCAAATCATCTGCCATACGGCGGAGCTTATCAGTTTCAGCCTGTACCATGCGTTTAACCGGAATACCCGTCATCATACTCACCACTTCAGCAATTGCTTCTTCGTCTATCGGATAACGTTTGTGCTTACTTTCTTCTTCCCATTTCGCTTTTGCTTTTTCTAATTCTTCACCCAAACGTTTTTCAGTATCACGAAGTGATGCAGCCTCTTCAAATCGCTGACTTTTCACCACTTTATTCTTTTCCTGTTTGATGTCTTCGATCTTTTTCTCAAGATCAAGAATTTCCTGTGGCACGTTTATGTTTTTTAAATGCACTCTTGC
Organism: Lacibacter sp. H375; assembly: GCF_037892425.1. Classification (NCBI taxonomy): domain Bacteria; kingdom Pseudomonadati; phylum Bacteroidota; class Chitinophagia; order Chitinophagales; family Chitinophagaceae; genus Lacibacter; species Lacibacter aquaticus. The sequence goes on along the minus strand of NZ_JBBKTT010000001.1, from coordinate 2,657,158 downwards.
ACCAACTTCATCCAGCACATCAATCGCTTTATCCGGTAATAAACGATCGGTCATATAACGATCACTCAACTTAACACAAGCGTTAATTGCTTCATCGTTATAAGCTACATTATGAAACTCTTCATATTTCGATTTGATATTATGAAGGATCTGAATTGTTTCATCAATACTTGGAGGATCAATAATTACTTTCTGAAAACGACGGTCTAATGCACCATCTTTTTCAATGTACATTCTGTATTCATCTAATGTAGATGCACCAATACATTGTAATTCACCTCTGGATAACGCAGGTTTAAAAATATTTGAAGCATCAAGTGAACCACTTGCACCACCCGCTCCAACAATTGTATGAATCTCATCAATGAAAAGAATAACATCTCTGTTTTTCTCCAATTCATTCATGATTGCTTTCATACGCTCTTCGAACTGTCCACGATATTTTGTTCCGGCAACCAATGCTGCAAGATCAAGCGATACAACACGCTTATCATACAACACACGTGAAACCTTACGTTGTACAATACGAAGTGCAAGACCTTCAACAATGGCTGTTTTACCAACACCAGGTTCACCAATTAATATTGGATTGTTCTTTTTCCTTCGGGAGAGGATTTGTGATACACGCTCAATTTCTGTTTCACGACCAACAATTGGATCCAATGACCCGTTCTCAGCTAATCGTGTAATATCTCTTCCGAAATTGTCAAGCACAGGTGTTTTACTTTTTGCACCAGCTTGTTGTTTAGAACGAGATTGTGAATACTTCGATTTTTCATCATCAAAGTCTTCTTCGCCGGGATCATCATACTCGGCACGGGGTTCGTTTGATTTTACCATACCTAATTCATTTCTGAAAATATCGTAATCAATTTCAAATTGGTTTAAAATCTGAGTAGCAATATTTTCTTTGTTTTTTAATATTGATAACATCAGGTGTTCTGTTTCCACCTGCGGACTTTTAAGTGCTTTTGCTTCAAGCACAGTTACACGTATTACCTTTTCTGCCTGTTTCGTTAGAGGCAAGCTGTTGATATTGGCAATGTTCTTTCCTGTTTTGTCTTTCACTGCCAATTCAATTTCCTTTCGCAGCTCGTAAAGATCAACATGCAGATTTTTTAATACTTTAATGGCAGTGTTCTCTCCTTCCCTGATCATCCCTAACACGAGATGTTCAGTTCCGATAAAATCATTTCCAAGCCTCAATGCTTCTTCCCTGCTGAACGAAATGATTTCTTTTACTTGGGTTGAAAAATTATGATCCATAGATGGATATTCGGTTTTTACAATTATAACGAATAATTTTGACTGAAGTTTACTATAAGTTACACACTATCTGTTAATAATAACTATGAATGTCAAAATTGATACCAAGGAAAAATTTCATGTACTGACACCCATGGAAACAACACTTTCGGAAAATATGACAGCCGAAATCAGCCAATTGTTGCTTACCTGCCGTGAAAAGGAAGTCAAAAACGTAATCCTTAACCTGAGCCAAGTGACAAATATGGACGAACAGGTCGCTCAAATTATTTTAAATAGTCAACAGGAATTCTATGATTTGGAATTATCCTTTGTTATTTGTGAAATGAAACCTGAGCTGGAAGAATTTCTCGACAAAGTTGAAATCCTTGATCTGCTGAATTATACACCAACAGAAAGCGAAGCATGGGACATTGTTCAAATGGAAGAAATTGAACGTGAGCTTTTTGAAGATGAATAAACGTGTTACCTTAAACAAAACTTCACCAAACAACTAAACCAATTGCCTTCATGCTGGCTGTAACCATTCTTGGAAATAACTCTGCTATACCTGCTTTCGGCAGACACCCCACCGCTCAAATTATTACTACTGCCGATGATCTGTTAATGTTCGATTGTGGTGAAGGAAGTCAAATTCAGATCCTTAACTACCGTATCAAACGTAGCCGTATCAATCATATTTTTATTTCACATTTGCATGGCGATCACTATTTCGGCTTAATTGGTTTGCTCAACAGTTTTGCCTTGCTTGGCCGTATTCAACCATTGCACGTATACGGACCGGCAGCATTAATTGAGGTAATCAACTTGCAGTTCCGCATTTCAAATACATCATTACCATTCTCATTCACCTTTCATCCAATTGATAAAGCTGGCTTATTGCTTGATTCTAAAAGCTACACCGTGGAATGTTTCCCTACTCAACACCGCATTGAGTGCTGGGGCTTTATCGTACGAGAAAAACGACAACCAAGAAAGATAAATATTGAGAAAACTTCTTTCTATAACATTCCTACTTCTGCTTTCGGCAGTCTGCAGGCAGGTGAAGATTTTGTTACCGGCGACGGAGGAATGATCAAAAATGAATTACTTACCGATGAAAACGTAAAATCAAAAAGCTATGCTTTTTGTGCTGATACCATTTATGATGAAGCCCTCGTGCCAATTGTAAAACATGCTGATCTCATCTATCATGAAAGTACTTACCCTGCTGCCTTAACTGAAAAAGCAACAGAACGCTTTCATTCTACCAGTAAGCAGGCAGCTACCATTGCCTTAAAAGCAAATGCGGGAAGATTATTGATCGGGCATTTCTCGGCGAAATTTGAGATAATTGAGCAATTTGGAACAGAAGCAAGAGAGGTTTTTCCAAATACAGAACTGGCAACTGAAGGTGTTACTTACTTGGTTTGATTAATTAGCCACATGTAAAAAGCAGGTAACTCTTTCTGCCAGAAACGTTCATTATGTTGGCCATTTGCAACAACTCGGTAGATGGATTTAGTTGATCCTTTCTTTTTCACCTGCTGATAAACAAGCTGCATGTCTTTTGTCATCTGCTCCCCTTCCAACTCACCACAAACAAAGTAAAAAGGCGACTTGATGGATGATGTTTTTTCAACTTTTGTGATTAAGTCCGGAGCAATCCAGAATGCGGGTGAGAAAACACCTGCCCTTCCAAATACGGCAGGATATTTCAACACAGCATAAAAAGAGATGAGGCCTCCCATAGAACTACCGGCAATTGAAGTATTTGCCGGTCCAGGTTTAGTACGAAAACGTTTATCGATATATGGCTTTAAAGTTTGTGCAAGAAAATCCACATAGGCATCGCCTTCCCCATCTCCAAACCTTGATGAGTAAGGGTTATATTCTGTAAGCCGTTTACTATCGCCATGATCAATACCAACAATAATACTTTGGTTTCTTTGCCTTACGCTATCCATCATTTCATCCACCCCCCATTCTCCAAACGAAGAAGTGAGTGCATCAAAAAGATTCTGACCATCGTGCATATACAAAACAGGATATTCCTTTTTGTTGAACGCATAATCTGCCGGTAAATAAACCCACACTCTTCTTTTCCTGTTGAGTTGAGGAATGAAAAATGCCGTATCCATTACAAATACATTCTTGGTACGGGTTGAAACAGGTGGGCGGCCTGGTATATCATCAGCCCAGCCCTCTATTTGAATTGGTAATGTTGTATCGGAATTAATTTGTGCAACCCGGTTAGCGATTGATGTACCACTTGCTGCACATTCTACTTTTGACCAGCTTCCTCTAGTGATCTTGTATTCAAGCAAGCCCTTTGCAACTGCTTTGACTTCAGAAACTAAATTGCCATTGGCTGATTTAAAAAACTTAAAAGATTGTAGTCCGGGATTCCAACCATTAAAATTTCCTGCAACAAAAAGTGTATCTGCGTTATGAGCTATTGGCTGATTAATTACCTCAAACTTAACCGTGAACTGCGCAAAGGATAAACTGTGGCAACAGGAAACTGTTATCAATAAAAGAATAAACCGCCAGCAATAGTTGTACATATTGTTATGAGAAGAAGGTTTTCTTATCCCAAACGTTGCAGGTAGTTTTTTACAGATTTGTGTAAACCTTCACTTAATGGAACAACAGGTAATCGAAGTTTGTTTTCAAGCAAATTCAATTCAGTCATGAATGCTTTAACGCCGGCGGGATTATTTTCTGCAAACAGAAGATCATACGCTTCAAGCATCTGATCGTTCAGCAATTTTGCAGCAGCGAAATTCCCTTTTAATGAAAGTCTCACCATTTCACTGAATTGTTTTGGCAAACAGTTGGCAGCAACGCTAATAACACCATCCATTCCGCAAGCGATCTGAGGCATTGCTAAATTATCATCACCACTTACCACCAGGAAATCGGCTGGCTTGTCTTTGAGTATTTGCATCGACTGGGCCATATCACCACTCGCTTCTTTAATACCAATGATGTTTTCGAAATCATGTGCCAATCGCAACGTTGTTCCAGCGGTCATGTTTCTACCAGTACGACCAGGTACATTGTATAGGATGATTGGCTTCGGTGATACTTCCGCCAATGCTTTGTAATGTTGATAAATACCTTCCTGTGAAGGCTTATTGTAATATGGGCTCGCACTCAAAACAGCTGCCGCTTTTTGTAAAGGGAATGTTTCAAGATCTTTGATCAACGACAAAGTATTGTTACCGCCAATGCCCACTACAACAGGAACACGATCGGCCACCTTTTCATAGGTAAAAAGAATCAGTTCAATCTTTTCGTCCTTACTCAGGGTTGGTGTTTCACCTGTTGTTCCGAGAGTAATAACATATTCTACTCCGTTATCGATCACAAAATCAATAACACGTTCTAGGGCTGGATAATCGATCTCCATGTTGTCTTTAAATGGAGTAACCAATGCCACACCGGTTCCACGCAGTTGATCTCTAAAGCTCATAGTTGATTAGAAGAAATATTAATAGTTGTGTTTAAGTGCAATGTTTTGTTATAGCTCGTCCCAAAAGCCCATCTTACTGTAACGCTCAATCCGTTGATTGATGCGATCTTCAGGAGCAATTGTTTTTAATTGTTGCAATACTGGAATCAACTCCTTTTTCAGCATTTGTGCAGCAGCATCATAATCCCAATGAGCACCACCGGCAGGTTCTGGTACAATACCATCTACAATACCGAATTTGTACATATGCTCAGGCGTAAGCTTCAATTGCTCTGCAGCAACTTCCTTCTTTTCCCAGCTGCGCCATAAAATCGAACTGCAACTTTCAGGAGAGATCACCGTGTACCATGTATTTTCCAGCATTAATACTTTATCGCCCACACCAATTCCTAATGCACCGCCACTCGCTCCCTCGCCAATGATTACACAGATAACAGGCACTTTCAAGCGGATCATTTCATAGATATTACGGGCGATGGCTTCGCCTTGTCCACGTTCTTCGGCCTCAAGACCGGGAAACGCACCCGGTGTATCAATCAATGTAATAACAGGTTTATTGAATTTCTCCGCAAGCTTCATTAAACGTAATGCTTTGCGGTAACCCTCAGGGTTGGCCATTCCAAAGTTCCTCAGCTGACGCATTTTTGTATTGATCCCTTTTTGTTGACCAATGACCATGACCGTTTCTCCGTCCAGTTGTGCAAAACCGCCAACCATGGCTTTATCATCTTTCACACCTCTGTCGCCATATAATTCTACGAAATTGGTACACATTTTATCGATGTACTTCAATGTATAAGGTCTGTCGGGGTGACGGCTCAGTTGTACTTTTTGCCAGCTCGTAAGGTGCTGGGTAATTTCATTACGTTTATCAATGATGCTTTGCTCAAGTTGTTGAATAGTTGCCGAATAGTCGATCTTCGGATTTTTCTCTGCCTTATGGCGTAATTCCTTTAGCTCATCAACCAAGTCCTTAATGGGCTTTTCGATTTCGATGAACTGACGGTTTTCGAGTGATGGCATAATATATAAAGAATATTAGAGTGCTAAAATTAACAGATTGAGCTGCAATATTAATGAAAAAGGCCACCTCTTTTGAGGTGGCCCGTGTATTTCATTAACTGATTAAATATTTCTGTTATCTCCAACCTGCATTTGATGTCCCGATACCATCAGCTTTAGCCTCAGTTCCAAACGTATAGAATGGAGGTGATAAGCGGAATAGCTCTAATATTTTTGCAGGAATAGGAAAATGCAGAGGAGTACCTTTTTGTAAAAGGTTCAACTTGCGCATTTCGAAAAACTGAATACCCATACCGGTTGTATAAAGTTCTACATGTCTTTCGTGGTGAATAGCTTTTACTATATCAGCAAGCACAGGAGCTACCGGAGCCATGCCACCTCTTGTAACACGGCTACCTGCATTGATGATTGCTGCTGCACCAGCTAAATCGTTGGTGTAAGCCCTTGCTTCAGCTCTGAGAAGATCATTTTCAGCTTTCATTACTTCAGCTTTCTCACCAATCGCAGCTACATAAATAGCGTCATAACGCTTATTTCTGTAGTTAGAGAAATGGTAGTAACCTCTTGCAGCAAGAAAATCATTTGATGCGAGAAACTCAAAATCTGTATTCAGACGTTGGTCAACCGGGTTGGTTGATGCCGGCGGATGAGGGAAAGTTGGTGAATCGTCCCAATGCTTTGGTTGTGTTGGATCCATCAAATTCACAACATACATATCAGTACGGCCCCAGCCTGGATATGTAAGGTAATCACCAGCCTCAAAATACCATGTGCTTGTGCCATCCATAGCAATTTTCCAGTCTGAAGTAATACCATTGTCTGCATAAGTCTTCACTTTCGCCCAATCAACAGCCGCTAGTTCTGTTTTATTCCTCGGAAGATAAGCAAGAATTCGTGCAGCAGCTGTATTACACATCTTTTTAAAATCTGCGCTTGAAATATCTGCAGGAGTACCAAACCAGCTTGCAGGAATTGTAAAAGTTGAATTCGCTTCTGTAATCGCCTTGTCAATATAACCTAGTGCTGCAGTTGCAACCTGTTTGTAAGTCAATGCAGTTTCAAGAACGCCTTCAACAGAAGTTGCTTCATCAACAACATGTGCTTTATCGAACAATAAAGCCAAATTACCATAAGCCAAACCCTGAACAAATCGTGCGGCAGCAATAGCCCTGGCATTATTTGCACCGTTAGTACCAATGTCAACTCCGTTATCAATTGCCTTTATTACTTTACTGGCAGTTGAAATAGCTGAGTACATTTTATCATATGTAGCCTTTAATACCGGACCATTACCATAGCTGGGTGAATTATTCCAACCATTGTTACGTGGCTCCCATGACATATCTCTCATCCCTGCGTTACCCCACGAACAGGTAGCGTGGTCTGCAGCTACAGCCATCATCATTTGCACACCGGTAAAATCATGTTCACCATGAAACACTGTGTTAAAAAGACCTGCTGCAACATTTTCGACATCCTCACCTTTTGCGTATACTTTCAAAAAGTCAGGATCATTTCCATTGGGAACATCCAACAAATCTTTTTTACAGCCGGCCAGACCAACTGACAGTAAGGCTATAAAAAATAGGTATCTGTTAATCTTTTTCATATTAAAACATTTATGGTATTAAAAATTAAACTGAAGTGAGAATGCAATATTCCGGTAAATCGGGTTGGCATAAATGCCATCCACCGGATATCTGATTGTACCTACTTCAGGATCATAACCTGAATAATTAGTAAAGGTTAACAGGTTACGGCCAATCACTTTCGCATTGATCCCCTTGACAAAACCATTGAAAATTCCACTTAGTGCTTTTGTAGGCACTGAATAACCTAAGGCAATTTCACGAACCTTTAAATAAGTACCGTCTTCAACCCAATAAGCATTGGCATTGTTAGCATCATACATTCCTGTACCCCAGTATGCAGCAGCTTTTTTCTGACCGGCAGGTACATTGGTCATATCCTGTTTTTGGCTGATATAGTTAAACACCAAACGTTGCTCTTTACCATTGTAAATATCACCGCCTTGCTTCCAATCTAACAAAATGTAGAGCTGGAAACCTTTGTAGGTTAATGTATTAGTAATACCCGCCACAAAATCAGGGTTACCATTACCAATTTTACCATACCATAAAGAACCATCGGAATTCAAACGCTTGATCGGCAATTCAGAAGTTGTTCCTTCAGTTCCTTTCGGAATTACATATCCTTCACTGTTGATAACGTAGTCAGAAATTGTTTTACCAGCAGGGAGCTGAGTAGCCATTTCTTCTAATGTACGTACCATCCTGTATCCGTAGATTGCACCATATACTTCGCCTCCTTTAACATAGAAGATATTCTGATCGCCATTGAAATCCTGACCACCCGCTAAATATGGAGCGATTGGCAAGTCAGTAATTCTTTGTTTCACTCTTGAGAATACAACGGTTGATTTCCATGAGAAGTCTTTCTTCTTTATCCAATTCGCTCCAAATGTCAATTCAAGCGTGTTAGATTTTACTGTACCGGCATTTTGCCACTGGCTGTTAAAACCATCATTCAAAAAAGGAATCAATGGCACATTCAAAAACTGATCTCTTGTTACAGACTCAGCATAAGTAACCTCTAAGCTGAATTTCTTTAAGAAATCAACATTTAAGCCAATTTCCTTTTCTTCAGTTGTCGAAGGTTTCAGGAATGTGTTCCCTTTTTGGCTTGCTACGGCATTACCGTTTGAGAGATTATAAACTTCATACTGCCAATCAAAACCAGGACGGATACCGGCTGTACCATATGCAGCTCTAATTTTTAATTCATCAATTCCTTTGATTTTGAAATCTTCAGAAATTCGATAACCAGCAGATGCCCTGTAATAAGGGTTCCAACGAGCATCAGGGCCAAACAAAGAAGAACCATCATAACGGAACATACCATCAAAAAGGATCTTGTCTTTCCAATCCAAGCCTAAGATTGCAAAATAGTTTTGCGCCTTTTCGCTTTCTACGTAAGAAGATGCGTCATTGATGCTTGAAAAATTTTCAAAGTTTTCAATACCAGAGATTCTGAATTGAGAAGCACTAATGAAATTGCTCTCGTAATTTCTGTTTTCGTAGAGATAAGACAATTTACCTCTGGTAGAGAAATCACCGAATTTATGGTTGAGGTTAAGATTGATTTGCGTATTGTTGACTCTGGATTCGCTGGTAGATTGGGACATACTACCCTGTGTATAAGACATACCCATGGTTGCAGCCGTACCGCCTGATCTAGTCCAAGTATCCTGAGGGTTAATACTTGAAGATCTGAAGTTATCAGTCTCCATTGTTTGAATTACATCCAGGTCAGCCCATTGTGTAAATCGAATGTTGACGTTATAATTAGCCACCCATCTACGTGATTTAGAGCTGTTTTTTTGCTTGTACAATGGATACAAAGGATTGGTTACTTCCGCATTAAAGTTATTGATACGCAGGTAATAGGGCTGTCCGTCTGGATTTGGAGCACTCAGATTAACATCTTTTTCCATACGGGCAATATTGTAAAACAATCCACTTGACGCCCCAGCCGTGCTTGAAGACCTATTGATAAATAAGTTTGAGGCACTGAAACGTAGCCATGGAGTAATATTCTGATCGATATTAAATCTGAAGTTCTGTCTTTCGTATCCATCAGTCAGTTTTACAACACCTTCCTGCTTATTATTTTCAAAAGAAAGATAGACGTTGTTCTTTTCTGTACGGTTTGCTACTGAAATGAAGTTTACCATATTCACACCCGTTCTGAAGAACTCGGCTTGGGGGTTACGGTAAACACCAAATGGATTATCCATATAGCCATCAGGATCAATACCTCTTGAACCACTGATTCCAGGGTCGAAACCGGCACCAATGTAATTAGCAGGATAGGTAACACCTGCGTACTTAGTGTATTTACCCTGCGCTGTTTGCCAATCAGTTGCTAACCTATAGTAGTGAGACTCTGATGTTTTCAGGTAGTGGGATAGGTCTTGCATTCCTATTTCGTTTCTCACTGTTATAGCTGGTTTATTAAGCCCAAGCCCTTTACCTCTTTTAGTAATAACAGAAATTACACCATTACCGGCTCTTGAACCATATGCAGCTGCTGCAGCGGCACCTTTAACCACTTCGATTGACTCAACGTCATCAATATTGATGTCGGCAAGGCTACCTGATAAGATTACTCCATCAACTAGAATGAGTGGAGCCGAACTGGTTCCAAGGTTATTGTCACCTCTTAACAACAAATCGGCACCCTGTCCAGGATTACCGTTCACTGAAGAAGTTTTTAAACCGGCCACTTTACCTGCCAAAGCATTGGCTGCGGAAGAAGCGGGCACAGTTTGCAGTTGTTCTGCACCTACTTTAGTTACAGAAACTGTCATCTTTTTTCTAGATGTTGCACCGGCAACACCTGTAACAATTACTTCACTAATCTCGGCACTTTGATTTTTTAAGGAGATATTCACTTCCCCTCCTTCAATGTCAACTTCAGTTGTAGCTAAACCTACATAACTGAAAATTAAAGTTTTGACTTTTGGACCGACAGCCAGACTGAAGCGTCCGGCCACATCTGTAGTTGTGGATGAATTTCCACCCTTCGCAGAGACGGTAGCGCCAGCAAGTGGTGATCCGTCTTCAGATGTAACTTTTCCGGTTACAGTCCTTTGTTGGGCAAAGGTCAGCCCACAACTTAACAGCAGGACTAAGACTGTTGCAATTTTTCTCATGTTGATTGATTTAGTTAAAAAGACGTCTCAAATATAAGCCTTCTATTATACTAACAAAAAATTGTTAATTTTTATAAAAGGCTTATTCCTACTCTGACAAGTCTTTATACCGTATAGCTGCTTTTAAGACGGAAAAATATTACAAACGCCATATCATCTGCACCTTTACCTCGCTGCGTTGATTACCTGCAATTTCATCAAGCCCGGAGCCAATTACAGTTTTGTTTCTATAGATAACCTGTGCCCACCGTACCCAAAGTACCAGCTTTTTAGATACATCGTAGTTCAAATTCAAGTAGTAGCGGTAGCCCTTATCGGAAAAGGGAGGAATAGAAAACCCATAAAGTACATCATTTTCATATGCGTAAATACGGCTGTTATAATCGTCTGTTTCAAAATATTGCAAGCGCAGGTTGGCCGAAATAGGCTTTAGTTGAGGATTATAAAACACATCAAAAAAAGCAAGAAAGCCTCGGCTTTCTAATGGGCCGCCCACATCGTACCACATCGCATCCAACCGCTGCCGAAGTGTTATAGACTGATTCACCTTGTATTGAATTTGTGTTCTCCAGTTTTTTCGGGTTACAGGTTCGACCAATGCCGTTACCAACTCACCATCATTGGTATAATTAAGTGCCTTGCTTTCCTGTCGGAAACGTGTGTAAATTTCAATTTGCTTGTTTGGGCGATATGTTAACTGTGCAAGGTAATCCTGTCCATTTGATGGAGCATCAATACGGAAACGCAAATAAGGGAACCGATAGAAATCCATGTAGGCGTCAAGTCTCCATTTTGCATTTGGTTTGATGGAAGCTCCTGCAAACAATCCTTTTTCATTAGTGGGATACGTGCCTTCAGTAAATGCATTACCAAATATTGATTGATAACTTTTCTGAATATTCCTGTAAACAAACGACAGATCAACTTTTGGATCAGCACTAACAAGCAAACCACTCATCATCCCATAATTATTATTGTTATGATTTGCTACTTCGCCATACCAATGCATGTTTCGCCAAGTGTAACTCCAGTCAACACTCATGTTGGTGAGTTGCTTACCGTTAAATGCATAATTGTTATAAGGCTGGTTATCTTTTTTCAATTCTTTGTCAAACTGAAAATGCACAGCGTTTGCACCTAAATGAAGATTGCCGGTATTGTAGCTGATATTTCCGCCAAAAGAATTCATTTGCACAGCATTCTTATCAGCTTGTTCATTAGGTGTGCGATGCAGGCCTGATGTAACGAGTGAAGAAAAATAATCTTCTGCATTCAATGTATCAACAGTAAGATTGCCACTCACCTTTCGAACAGATGCGAAGCCTGTTACCTGAAAACGGTTCTTTTCCAACGTGATTGCTGCACCACGATTAAAGAAATATTCATTAGTTGAATTGAACGGGCGAAGAATAGATGCCTGTCGTTTTGTATTCACCACATCAACACTTTTCTTAAACGCTAACGATTGCCATTGAATCAACCCCTGCCCCATATTCACCGTGTAATCACCAATAGCAAGATTTTTAATGATCCCCACATTTCTAACAAACAAATGAGCCGAATAATAGTCAAACCCATTACGCTGTGCACCTTTAAACCATTGCTCACCCGGATCTTTTTCAGCGGTGATACCATACTGCAATAGATTCCTGTACACATATTTGTAACGCAACAAGAAACGTTCTCTGCTTCCGGGATAATAACTTGTTGCTGCTGTATCTTTTCTTCTTCTGAATCCTTCTGATTCTTCCAGTACATAAGTGATGCGTGAAAGAATTGTATGCTCACCATCAAGCAACCTTCGGCCAACATCTTCTCTCAACGATATTGCAGGACCAACCATTACAAACGGCAATATTTTTTGAATTAGTTCATTGTCCCATGTTGGTATTGACTGCAATTCATAAATGCTGATGAACTTTCCAAATAGGCGTCGGTAGTTAAGAAAATTTGCTATTTGTAAAGGCGATAAAAAAGTAAATTCCTTTAATTCAGTTTCGGAAGCACTATTGAGATTAAGTTTATTGCGTTGATAATGCCTGAGCGATTGCAAGTAAGAATCATCTTCCGTTTCAGATTCATTTACTTCGGTAATATTCTCGATCTGCTGTTCAGTGGTTTGTGTTTCCTGTGCTATACCGGTTGCATAACAAAAACAAAAAACGAGTATGATGATTTCTTTTTTCACTCCTCGTTCTTCTCTTTCTTTTTACCATTGAATAAGATCATTACCGCTGGTGAAATACCTAACTGAGGATGATATGCCGTTGCCACATCAACCCTGAAAGCGCCAAACTTTAAACCTACGCCAACAAATGGCTGAGTATTGACTGTATTGATACCTGCACGGATCAATAATTGTTTCAACAGTTCATATTGAAACACCGCATTCACACCGGCATTTTTATTTTCTTCCTTTATCAATTCAGCGCTGATGAAAAAGCGATCACTCACTTCATAACCCAATCCTCCACGATATACCGAAGCAATTTTTTCATAGGCTGCTTTATTCAACTCTCCGCCAACCGGATTGAATACACTGAAACCCGCATGCAGTTTATCACTCAAGTGCATCAACACTCCTGCTTCAAAATGAAATGCAGAAGCAGATGTGTAAGCAGGTATACGCAGATTGTAATAATTGAATTTCGCTCCAACATCTATTTTCTTTCCCAACGACCTTGCATAACCAAGACCGATCTGTGTTTCGTTGTAATTTGAATAACCAAAATAATCGGCCTGCAATCCAAAGGATCCTGAGTTGGTTTGAAAACCTGCAACAGCTGTGTATTGACTTAACGCATTCAGCAGGAAACGCCTTTCGCTGTAAACCCCTGCCCCTGTTTGTTGAATATTGGCCAAAGCGGCAGGATTCACCATAAACGAGAATGCATCAGATGCGTTTTTGCTATATGCTCCAAGCCCGGGATAGCTATTTACCAAAGGCTGCCGCACCGTTTGGGCACACAGAAAGCAACATGAAAAGAAAGAAAGGAATAGTATAGATGTTTTCAAGCAGAAGGTTTTGGATCAGAAATTTAATCATTTATTCCTGCAGGTAAAATATTAGTGTTTAATTTTTTAGAACTGTCTTGAAACAATCGCCTGCTGCGTTATTTTTGCGCCATGCAACTACTCGACGGTAAACTGGCGGCCCAAGCCATTAAGGAAGATCTCAAGAAAAAAACTTCAACATTACAGGAACAGGGGAAACGTTCGCCCCATTTGGCAGCGATATTGGTTGGTACCGATGGTGCCAGTGAAACATATGTGGCATCCAAAGTGAAAACCTGCGCCGAGATTGGGTTTGAATCAACCTTAAAACGTTTCCCGTCTACCATCAGCGAAGAAGAACTGTTGCGTGAAATTGAAGAGTTAAATAACAATGCAGATGTGGATGGCATTCTTGTGCAATTACCAGTGCCAAAACATATCAGTGATGATAAAGTGATCAATGCGATTGATCCGTCGAAAGATGTGGATGGATTTCACCCGGTGAGTGTAGGTAATATGGTGAGTGGAACACCAACTTTTATTCCAGCTACTCCTTATGGCATTCTTTTGTTGTTAGAACATTTCAAAATAGAAACAAAAGGAAAACATGCAGTGGTGATCGGCCGCAGTCATATTGTGGGCACACCCATGAGTATTTTATTAAGTCGTAAAGCATATCCCGGTAATTGTACCGTTACTATTTGTCATTCCGCTACTACCAATCTCAAAGAGATCTGTTTGCAAGGCGACATTATTGTAGCTGCATTGGGTCAGGCAGAATTTTTAACTGCCGATATGGTGAAAGAAGGTGCTGTGATTGTTGACGTGGGTATTACACGTGTGACAGATGCAAGCAAGAAAAGTGGTTTTGCATTAAAAGGCGATGTAAAGTTTGATGAAGTTGCTCCGAAAAGTAGTGCTATCACACCCGTACCTGGTGGCGTAGGCCCTATGACCATTGCAGGTTTGTTGATGAATACCTACAATGCTTACATGAAGAAGCAGTAAGCCTTCGTTATCTTTGCATTTCATGAGTGAAACATTAATTGAAACAACACAACAGGTATTGCCTGTAATGGAATCGTTCTACACCTTACAAGGTGAGGGATACCATCAGGGCCGTGCTGCCTATTTCATTCGCCTTGGCGGATGTGATGTGGGTTGTGTTTGGTGTGATGTGAAAGAAAGTTGGGATGCAAGCAAGCATCCGAAGTTTGGTGTTAGTGAAATTGTAGATAAGCTGAATGAAGAAGCCAAATTCCAAAACCCAAATTCCAAAACCCAAATTCCAACCTTACCTATTGTTGTTGTTACAGGAGGAGAACCATTGATGCATGATCTTACTGAGCTCACAAAAGCAATTCATACAGCAGGATTTGAAACTAATATTGAAACATCGGGCTCATCTCCGTTGAGTGGTGAATGGGATTGGATCTGTTTATCGCCTAAAAAATTCAAAGCACCGTTACCTGAAGTAGTGCCGCATGCAAATGAATTAAAAGTGGTGATCTTCAATAAAAGCGATTTTGCATGGGCCGAAGAATATGCAGCACTGGTTTCACCAACATGCAAGCTTTACCTGCAACCTGAATGGGATAAAGCCGCTCAAATGACTCCGCTTATTATCGACTATATCAAATCTAATCCGCAGTGGGAACTGAGTCTTCAGCTGCATAAATACATCAACGTACCCTGACCGTTTATACTTTAGCAGCATTTTATCAGCCATCTGGCCACTGCTTTGTTAATTCATTTGTATATTGAACCTCAAATTCAATGTGCATGAAAACTCGCCTTACAGCCATATGTTTACTCCTCAGTCTTTTTTCAACCGCTCAATGGTATAATCCACAAAAAGTAGAAGTAAAACTTGGATACAAATATGCAGAAGCTTTAAACGAAGCCAGGTACAGAAATTATCCAAAAGCAATCGAACTTCTTGATGAATGCATTAAAACTGATGCAAGGTTTGTAGATGCGTATTTAAGTAAAGCAGGTGTCTATTCTGAACAGAAGAAATACAAACAATCTGTTGAAACATACAGAATAGGAAAAAATCTTGATTCCGTTTATTTCAGCAATTTTTTATTGCCTTACTCGATTGCATTAGCAGGCAATGGTGAATTTGAAGAAGCACTTTCATCTATTGATCGTTTTTTACAGAAACCAAATCTGAATGAACGAGTTGCTAAATCGGCTTTGTATCGTAAGGGTTGTTATGAGTTTGCAGTAGGTTATAAAAAACAATTCCCTGTTGGCAGTTATGTGTTCAAACCGCAAAACATGGGCGATAGCATCAATTCCAATCTATCAGAATATTTGCCATCATTAACACTTGATGCAAACACCATCATCTTCACCCGCAGAGTAAAAACAGGTGGTTCGCATTTGAACGAAGATTTTTATGTGAGTGAACGTAAGAATGGCATTTGGGGTAACGCCACTGCATTGCCTGGCGAATTAAATACTGAATCGAACGAAGGTGCACAAAATATTTCCATTGATGGCAAGTTGTTATTCTTTGCGGCCAACTACGGCAATGAAGGCGAAGGAAACTTTGATCTCTACATGTCGAACCTTAACAAAACTGGTTGGGGACCAAAAATAAATCTTGGTCGTGCAATCAATACTGAATATTGGGAAACACAACCATCACTCTCTCCAGATAAACGCACATTGTATTTTACGGCGAGTGATCCTTCAGGTTTAGGTGGCAGTGATATTTATGTAAGTACATTGCAACCAAATGGTCAATGGGGATCGGCACGTAATCTTGGTGCAGGTATTAATACAAGTGCAGATGAGGGTTGTCCGTTTATTCATCCCGATAACCAAACACTTTACTTTAAATCAAAAGGACATCCAGGGTATGGCGAAGCTGATCTGTTTATGAGCCGCAAACAAGCTGATGGCAGTTGGGGCAAGCCGGTCAATCTGGGTTATCCTGTCAATACAATTGATGAAGAAGGATCATTGGTGATTACCAGCGATGGCAAAACAGCTTACTATGCAAGTGATGGTGCCGACAGCAGAGGTGGTTTGGATATTTACAGTTTTGAAATGCCTGATCATGTGCGTCCCTTCAAAACATTATGGGTAAAAGGAAATGTGTTTGATGCAAAAACAAAACAAGGGTTGCCATCAGCAGTAGAGCTGATCAATTTTTCTACTGCACAAACCATCAGTAAAGTGCAAACGGATGAAACCGGAAATTATCTGATTACATTACCTGTTGGTAACGATTATGCTTTTAATGTAAACCGCAAAGGTTATTTATTCTACTCTGAAAACTTTTTCCTGAAAGCATCGAGCACCGATACAACTTACACCATCGACATTCCGCTTACACCAATTGAAGTAAATGCAAGTATAGTGTTGAAAAATATTTTCTTTGATGTGAATAAAGCAGAAGTAAAACCGGAATCAATGATCGAGCTGGATAAAGTGGTGCAGTTGCTGAAAGAAAATCCAACCTTGAAAATTGAGATCGAGGGCCACACCGATAACGTGGGCAAACCAGCTGACAACTTAACACTCTCTAACAACCGTGCAAAAGCGGTGATCAATTATTTCCTTTATAAAGGCGTTACTGCCGACAGGCTTACAAGCAAGGGATTTGGTGAAACAAAACCGTTGGCAGAGAATACCACTGAAACCGGCCGTGCAAAAAACAGGAGAACAGAATTGAAGGTCATCGCAAAATAATTTTTGTGTTATCTTAGAAATAAGATGAACACCGACCTGATCTACCAACTTGCATTAACCCGGGTGCCGCATATCGGCAATGTACAAGCGAAATTACTTGCCGAAGAATTCGGCAGTGCAGAAGCTATCTTTAAAGCAAAGAAATCAACGCTGGAAAAAATTGAAGGCATTGGTGAAGTGCGTGCCAACAGCATCAAGAAATTTGATGGCTTTTCAGAACAGGAAGAAGAGATCAGCTTTATTGAAAAATACAAGATCAAACCACTGTTCTTAACGGCTGATGATTATCCAAAACGGTTACTTCATTGTTACGATCCTCCTACTCTTTTATTTTACCGAGGCACAGCTAATCTCAATACATCAAAAATTATTTCCATCATCGGCACACGTAGTAATTCTGATTATGGAAAGATGATGACGGAAAAGATTCTTGCATCACTTGCGCCACATCAACCACTGGTTGTAAGCGGACTTGCTTATGGCATCGATGCCATTGCACACAAATACAGTGTGAAACAACAACTACCCACCGTTGCAGTATTAGCACATGGCTTAGATACAATTTATCCGCCCCAACACACGGCACTAGCCAAAGAAATGATTGCTGAAGGCGGTGGCATTCTGACTGAATTCAGAAAAGATACCAAACCTGATCGTCACAACTTTCCTGAACGAAACAGGATAGTAGCAGGCATGTGCGATGCAACCATAGTCATTGAAACCGGAATAAAAGGCGGCAGCATGATCACTGCAAATCTTGCTTACAGTTACAACCGTGACGTATTTGCAATCCCCGGCAAAACAACCGATAGCAAAAGTGAAGGCTGCAATTATTTAATTCAAAGTAATAAAGCGGTATTGATCAGAAACGGAGAAGATATTGTTGAGCAAATGAATTGGGAAGAAAAACAAAAGAAAAAAACAATTCAAAAACAGTTGTTTGTTGATTTAACGGCAGACGAAAAGATGATTGCCCAACTATTACAAACACAGGAACAAATGCATATTGATGAAATCAACCTGCAAAGCAACATCAACAGCAGCGCTGTTTCAGCGGCTTTACTAATGATGGAAATGAACGGACTGGTAAAAAGCCTGCCCGGAAAAATCTATAAATTAAGCTGATCTCTCCCCGATTTGGAAGCAATATATCCGCTCCCTTATCTTTGCACATGGCAACAAGAAATAATTCCCCACTCAGCAAAGCGGTTCTCAACAAATTTTTCGGCGAAGGTTACACATTTGATGATGTCTTACTCATGCCGGCCTATTCACAGGTTCTCCCGAGAGAAACCAATATCAGCACAAATCTCACAAAATCACTTCGGCTTAACATTCCCATGCTCTCTGCAGCAATGGATACCGTTACCGAAGCAGGTTTGGCCATTGCCCTGGCACGTGAAGGCGGTATCGGCATCCTGCATAAGAATATGAGTATTGAAGAACAGGCGGCGCAGGTGCGCAAAGTAAAACGTAGTGAAAGCGGCCTCATCATCGATCCAATTACATTACATGTTGATGCTACTTTGGCTGATGCCTTGCAACTGATGAAAGAAAACAAGATCGGTGGCATTCCTATTGTTGACATGAAAAATAAACTGGTGGGCATCCTCACCAACCGTGATCTCAGGTTTGAAACAAATACTAAGAAGAAAGTAAGTGAAGTAATGACCTCAACAAATCTCATTACAGCACCTGAAGGAACTGATCTCAAAAAAGCACAAACCATTCTCAGTCATCATAAAATTGAAAAGCTCCCGGTTGTAAAAAAAGACGGTACGCTTGCAGGGCTTATTACTTACCGTGATATGCTGCAGGTGCAAAGTCACCCCAATGCAGTAAAAGATTCATACGGACGTTTATTGGTTGGTGCTGCCCTTGGTATTACAGGCGATATGCTTGATCGTGCAGCCGCATTACAACATGTAGGTGTTGATATAGTAACGCTCGACAGTGCACATGGACATAGTAAAGGTGTTATTGATTCATTGAAGAAACTGAAAAAGAATTTCAAGAAACTACAAGTCATTGCAGGTAATGCAGGAACAGGCGCTGGAGCAAAAGCATTAGCTGATGCTGGTGCAGATGCAGTGAAAATTGGTATTGGCCCAGGTTCTATTTGTACAACACGTATTGTTGCCGGTACAGGTGTTCCTCAATTGACAGCTATTATGGAAGCTGCCTTTGCTTTAAAAACAAAAGGTGTTCCTGTAATTGCAGATGGTGGTATCCGTTACACAGGTGATCTTGTAAAAGCATTAGCCGCAGGTGCATCAACCGTCATGATGGGAAGTGTGTTTGCAGGAACAGAAGAAAGTCCGGGTGAAACAATTATTTACGAAGGAAGAAAGTTCAAACAATACCGTGGTATGGGATCCATTGGTGCCATGCAGCAAGGAAGTGGCGATCGTTATTTCCAGGATGTGGAAGATGGCATCAAGAAATTAGTCCCTGAAGGAATTGAAGGCCGTGTACCATTCAAAGGAAATGTGAGTGAGATCGTTCACCAGTTCACAGGTGGTCTTCGTGCAGGGATGGGTTACTGCGGTGCACAAACCATCAAAGATCTGCAAGGCGCACAATTCATCAAGATCAGCAATGCAGGGATGAAAGAAAGCCATGCACATGATGTGATCATTACAAAAGAAAGCCCGAACTATTCAAGATAACCAAAGGGCATTGCCCCATAGCGAAGTCAAAATCTTTTAACTTACAAAATGCCGGACGTATTCGTCCGGCATTCCTATTTTTACAAAAATCAGTTACTTGAAAAAGTTCCAACCCATTCTGCTTTCGCTACTCTCGGGCTTGTTGTTCTTTATAGCATGGCCCATGATCAATATCTCTGTTGCAGTGTTCATTGCATTCATTCCATTATTCATCATTGAACAAAAGAACTATTCAGGTATTAAGTTTTTCGGGTTGATGTATCTAGCACTCTTCACCTGGAACATCAGCACCACCTGGTGGATCTGGAATGCAGACATGTTAGGTGCTTGGCTGGCCATTATCGTCAACAGTTTATTGATGTGCATTCCATTGATGGGTTTCCGCTTCATGAACAAACGTTTTGGTTCACTCATCGGTTATTCATCATTCATCATTTTCTGGATGAGTTTTGAATACATCCACTTACAAGATTGGGGACTAAGCTGGCCCTGGCTCACATTAGGCAATGTATTTGCGGGTCGAACAAATTGGATTCAATGGTATGAATACACAGGAACAAGTGGCGGAACATTGTGGGTGTTGTTAGTGAATGTGTTGCTGTTCCAGCTAATTCGTGTTAGAAGTGGGAAAGATAATATACGAGGTACGATGTACGATGTACGAATGTCATCACTCCTGCTTATTTCAGCACTGCTTGCACTACCGATCATTGTATCACTACTCATCAATAATAATCGAAGCACATCATATCCAAAATCAGACATCAAAAATCCGACATCTTCCAACATCGTCATCGTTCAACCCAACATCGATCCTTACAAGAAATTAACAACTGAAATTTTTGATGTACAGTTACAACAACTCATCCGATTAAGTGAACAACAGATCGATAGCAACACAACTTTATTAGTTTGGCCCGAGACAGCGTTGTATGCACCAAATGGTTTTGATGAAACATCTCTGCAACAGAATTTCTTTTTGAATCCATTGTTTGCATTTTTAAAACGTCATCCAAAGCTTAATTTATTTACAGGCATTGAAAGTTATCGTGTATTCAGCGAACGTATTTCAAATGATGCACGACCAATTGACGGCACTTCCAATTTTTACGAAGTGTATAATGGCAGTGTATTGTTCGACAGTACCGGCCCAAAACAATTCTATCATAAATCAATGTTGGTGCCCGGCGTAGAAACATTACCCGGCTTCTTAAAATTTCTTGCACCTGTGTTTGAAAAATTCGGGGGAACTGCAGGTGGTTATGCTAAACAGGATGAACGTACACCCATCAACACAACAAATGGGTATGTAATTGCACCTGCAATCTGTTATGAAAGTATTTATGGCGAGTACATGAGCAAGTATGTTCGGGGTGGCGCCAATATTATTGCTGTGATCACCAACGATGGATGGTGGGGCAACACACCCGGCTACAAACATCACATGTTGTATGGAAAACTGCGTGCAATCGAAACAAGAAAATGGGTGTTGCGTAGTGCCAACACCGGCATCAGTTGTTTTATTGATCCGATGGGCGAAGTATTTCAACCGCAACCCTGGTGGGTAGCTGCTTCCACCAAGATGCATATACCTGTTAATGACCAACAAACATTCTTCGTATGTTATGGCGATCTGCTCAGTAAACTTGCATTGATATTGACTGGCATCCTCATCCTGTTTGCTATCTACCAAACTATTGCTGCTAAACAGCGGAAATAGTTGTAAAACATCTGGTAAAATTCGGCCAATTGCTCCACAACGGTTTTGCCGCCCTGTTATTTTTTGTAATTTACCCGCATGCTACAAAAGAAGCTGGAGGACAATCATTCGCTATCTTATTTCATTACAGGAAAAGGCAATCAACCGATCATATTGATTCATGGGTTTGGCGAGGACAGCCGTATCTGGAAACATCAGATCAGCTATCTCGAAAATGATTTTCGTTTGCTCGTCCCCGATCTACCCGGCACTGGTCAATCTCCAATTGGTAATAGGGAATTATCGATGGAATCAATGGCCGAAACCACCAAACAAATGCTTGATGAAGAAAAGATCGATCAGTGCATTATGGTTGGTCATTCAATGGGTGGTTATGTTACATTAGCTTTTGCTGAATTATATCCGGAACGTTTAACAGCATTTGGCTTGATTCATTCAACTGCTTATGCAGATAGTGACGAGAAAAAAGCAGCACGACAAAAATCAATTACGTTTATCAAAGAACATGGTGCAGCTGAATTTATGAAGACCACCATTCCCAATCTTTTTTCACAAAGCTTCAACAGCGAGCACAAGGAGCAGGTAGATGAACTGATTGAGCAAGGCAATCAATTTACTGCCGAAGCGTTAATAGCATATTATACGGCCATGATCAACCGACCCAACCGTTCACATATCCTGCAAAAAACAACCGTACCTGTTTTGTTCTTTATTGGCGAAGAAGATAAAGCCGTAAACCCTGCAGATGCATTGGCGCAAACAGCTTTACCAACTGTATGCATGGCCAAACTTATACTGGGTATTGCACATATGGGCATGCTTGAAGCAACAACAGAACTGAACCTTACCATTGGAGAATTTTGTACAACGGTACAAGACTTAACTACTGTAACCACATGAAACGAATTATACTGATCGTATTCACTTTACTGTTATTACAAGAAACCCAAGCAGGTCATATCTCTGGTGGAGAGATGTATTATGCCTATGTTGGACCGGGACCAAATGGCGGCAGCATTTTTCGCATTACGCTTCGATTATTTCGTGATTGTAATCCGTTGAATAATACCGGCGGCGCTCAAATTGCGCCTCTTCCATCTGTTGTTACGTTGGGGGTTTTTAACAGGGGAAGTAATACCGCATATATCGATAGTGTATCTGTAAGTCGAACCGATTTCAGAACGCTCAGTTTGCAAAGTCCTTTTTCATGCATCATTAATGCACCTCCGGTTTGTTATGAAGTAGGATTGTTTTCCACCACTATAGAATTACCCAACACTGCGCAAGGTTATACTGTTGCATTTGAAACCTGTTGCCGGATTAATGGATTATCAAACGTGAGTGGCGCAAGCACCGGTTCAACTTATGTTGCCAATATTCCGGGCACAGCTCTTTTAGGTGCTGAAAAAAATTCAAGCCCTGTTTTTGATACAAAAGATACTGCTTTGGTATGCCGTAATAAACGTTTTGTATTACCCTTCAGTGCAACTGATCCCGATCTTGGCGATTCATTAAGCTACAGTTTTTGTGAAGCATACGATACCGATGGACTCCCAAATTCAACCAATCGTAAACCTCTACCTCCTCCTTATAATTCGGTTGGTTACACCGGTGGTTACAGCGGTGCATCACCCCTCGGTTCAGGTGTTACTATTCATCCTGTAACAGGCGTTATATCCGGTGTTGCGCCAACAGGTGTAGTAAACCCAAGCGGTGCATCTTTTTTTGTAGTGAATGTATGTGTTACCGAGTGGCGAAGAGGTGTGCCTATTTCTGTTCATCGTAAAGATTTCACCATCCGTATTTCTGATTGTGATTTTGCTGATGCAGAATTACCATTAGAGAACCGTACTTGCGATGGGTTTACGCAAACATTCCAAAACCTTACGCCCAGCACCGAAATAAAAACCTGGTTTTGGGATTTTGGTGTTGGATCAGCAACAAACGATACATCAAATCAAAGCGTTCCCTCATTCACGTATGCTGATACCGGTGTGTACAAAGTAATGCTCATTGTTAATCGTGGCAATGTTTGTACCGATACTTCCTATTCTGATATTTATGTGTTCCCCGGTTTTTTCCCTGATTTTAATAGTTATGATGGCTGCAAAGACGTTCCAATACAATTTACAGATAACACTACTTCTGTGTATGGTGTCCCCAATTCATGGAAATGGAATTTCGGTAATCCTGCAACCTTAGCAGATACATCGAGGCTACGAAATCCGCAATACACGTATCCATTAAACGGAACGTATAATGTGCAACTCATTGCAGGCAGTACCAAAGGCTGTTTGGATACGATAACCAAACCGATCAACATAACGGATAAACCAACACTGCAACTCACGAATGACACACTCATTTGTTCGATTGATACGTTGCAATTAAATGCATTCGGACAGGGAACATTCCAATGGTCGCCGGCTTATAATATCAACAATCAATCAATTGCCAACCCATTGGTGAGTCCGGATGTGCCGACAAAATATTATGTAACACTTACATTGGCACCGGGTTGTTTTAATACTGATTCGGTATTAGTGAATGTGGTTGATTTTGTAACATTGCGTGCACCAAACGATACAACTATTTGTCGTGGCGATACAGTTGTATTGAAACCGAGCACCGATGGTTTGCAGTATGCATGGAGTCCGCCGAATTTATTTATTGACCCGAATGTTCGTGATGCAGTTGCGATACCAACTGCGCCTTCAACGGTGTTCACCGTTGTATCAACTATTGGGAAGTGTAACCAAACAAGAACTGTAACCGTTAACACAGTTCCTTATCCCTTGGTAAATGCAGGACCAGATGATGCGATTTGCTATGATGATACATTAACACTCACCGCCGTTGGTGATGCAGAGAATTGGCTATGGTCGCCTGCTTCAACATTAGGTTCGCCCACCAATGCAGTTACCACTGCTTTTCCATTAACAACAACCAATTATATTTTAAGAGGTACATCAAGTTTAGGTTGTCCCAAACCGGTGTTTGATACCGTGCAGGTAAGAGTTGTTCCACCTGTTCCTGCCTTTGCAGGAAATGATACAGCAGTTGTTGTTGGTCAGCCATTACAATTGAATGGAAGTGGCGGCACTATTTATCAATGGATACCTCCTGACTTTTTAAATGATCCGTTCATATCTGATCCTCTTGCCATTTTTGATGCATCAAGAGAAAACTTCAGTTACATCATGCGTACGGAAACGCCGGAAGGTTGTTTTGCATTTGATACCATTAATATCCGCATCTTTAAAATTTCACCTGACATTTTAGTGCCTACCGGTTTTACTCCCGATGGCAATAACCTGAATGATGTATTGACGCCTTATCCTGTTGGTATTGCACAGTTCCATTACTTCCGTGTGTTTAACAGGTGGGGACAGGAAATTTTTGCCACTACAAAAACCAATGAAGGTTGGGATGGTACATTCAAAAGTATTCAACAAGATCCCGGTGCTTATGTGTGGATGGTGAGTGGTACTGATTATTTGGGAAGAAGAATTAGTAAGAAAGGGACGGTGGTGTTGATACGGTAAGAGAGGTTTGTAGTAACAACTAATATCATTGATAATTTTACTTAAGCTGCTGTAATTCTGTGATACATTATAACCTTATAGGTATTTCCTTTCTGTTGATAATTTCATTTAGCTCCTGCAAAAATCAAACAAGCAACGGGTCAGAATCAGCTAAATCTTTCTACACCCGAAAAATCAACAAAGACAGTTTGCAGCAAAAACTCAATGAAAATTTGCATTTCATTGGCGACAGTTTATTAGATGGCAAGACGTTTCTTTTAAAGAAATATATTGAGAACTATCAACCCGATACCTGCGTAATAATTTCCTACGAAGACACAACATTGCGTTCAGGATTTGAAGGAATTAAAAACATCGGCGACATTAACGGTGACAAAATTTCTGACACTGTTTTTGTAGTTCCTCCGTTTAACTTTTGCGACGAAGGTTATTCCTACTCCTTTTTTGATACAACATTACCCCGATTGTTTACGGACTCTTATTGTTGCAATCCTGAAAATTTATTTTCTATAGGCGACATAGACGAAGATGGGGTTTCAGAAATCTGCATTTTTTATTCAAGTTGCGTAAGCCGATTTAAGTCTCTCATTGCATACACGTTAACAAACAAGCAATGGAAAAAAATTGGCATATGCACATTTGATATAAACTTTATGAAACCAGACAAAGAAAAGCGAGTAAGAAAAATCAGCAAAGGTAAATTTGAAATGTTCGAAATTATTGACAATGAACAAAACAAAGAATGGAAGCAGTTTTCGCTCTAGTCGATCAATCTTCAACAACATACCTCTATTTTGTGCCAGGTCTCTTTCTTATTCTCCCCAATAAATAAATATGATTGACAACATTCTGCCCACTAAAACTTTAGAGATGTCTCCTGTCGTCGACATGACGGGGTAAAAGTTAGAGTAAAGGCGGCTTTTACTTAATCGGGGTCCGTCATTTCTAATGCCGTTATTATTAGTGCTGAACTTGTAGCGGTTAATATGGGATGAGAATCTCTACACACTCACACTGCTTCAGAAAAGCAGCGTTTCAAACATCATCTCCTTAACGGCAGCAAGTGAACCATTGAGGTAGAATCATTCGACATTCCCGGTAGCGTTAAAAAACAGGTTCTTGTAAAAATTCATGTAATTCCGGTTAACCTAATCTTCGTATTTTCAGTTGCGTTTTTAGCAACCGATTGTCTTACCATTAAAAATCTTCAACCAATGACCGATAAGAAAAACGAAACCCCGTCAAACAACAGCCGCAGAGATTTCATCAAACACTCGGCTACTGCTCTTGCAGGGTTCATAATTGTACCCCGTTATGTTTTAGGTGGCAACCGTCCCGATGGCTCGAAATACATCGCTCCAAGTGATATGATCTCTCTTGGCTTTATTGGTTGTGGTAAACAAGGTCGTATCCTCAGTAATTATTTCCTATCGACAAACGAGATCAGGATACTGGCATTGAGTGAGGTGTATAAAGACAAGACCGAACTGATGCTGAAAACAGTAAAAGCGAACCAGGAAAAGTACAAGCAAACGGGTAACCAAAACGATATTGGAGTTTATACTGATTACAGGGAATTGCTTTCAAGAAAAGATATTGATGCGGTTGTAATTGCCACACCCGATCATTGGCATGCTGCCATGGCGGTAAAGGCAGCTGAAGCAGGTAAAGATATTTATTGTGAAAAGCCATTGTCGCTTACTGTAAAAGAAGGAAGGGCAATGGTGGATGCTACACGCAAACACAATCGTATTTTTCAAACAGGCAATATGCAACGCTCATGGCCCGAATTCAGGCAGGCTGTTGAATTGATCCGCAATGGTTATATCGGTGAAGTAAAAAGTATTAAAGTAAATATCGGCACACCACCAGTTCCGTATAATTTACCGGAAGAGGTTGTACCCGCAGGTTTAGACTGGCAGAAATGGCTTGGCCCGAATGAATACAAACCCTTTAATGCTGAACTGGCTCCACCCATAACAAAAGATGTTTATCCCAACTGGAGACTGTACAAAGAATTTGGTGGCGGCATGGTAACCGACTTTGGTGCACATATGTTTGATATTGCTCAATGGGCTTTGGATATGGATAAGAGCGGCCCGGTGGAAATTTTTGCTCCCGACGCTAACCATCCGGTTCTGACGTTTAAGTATAAAAACGGTGTTATCATGACCCATGAAAAGTGGGAATGGAATAATGCTTTGTTATTTACCGGCACTGAAGGCGAACTTCGAATTGGACGTGGTAAACTTGAAACCACACCTGCATCATTAAAAAGTCAGGTCATTGGTGATGCTCAAAAGCATGTGTACAAAAGCGAAAATCATTACAAAGATTTCCTGAATGCGATGCGCACACGTGTGAAACCAATATCTGATGTTGAAATCGGGCATCGTACAGCCTCGGTATGTAATATTGCTAACATTGCCTACCAACTGAAACGCCCTTTAAAATGGAATCCGAAAAAAGAAAAATTCAAAAACGATGCAGAGGCAAATGCGCTTCTTGGCAGACCCATGTTAAATGAGTGGGGAATAAAACTATAAGCAGCATATATCTACGGCTGATAATTATTACTATTTGCCCCGATGCCTCCGACAAATAAAGGGAGCATCGGGGTTTCAATTGTCGGCATCCGATATCATTACGTAAGTTTATTCTATCAATATTAATCATGCAAAACAGAATTCATGCAGAAGCAATTTTTCGTGCGGCAGTGGCAGCAGTTCAACCTGCTGCGTTGTTGCCGCAATACCTGCAACTGAATGGTCATGTATTACAGATCGGCACCCAAACAATTCCTTTGGCAAACACCAACTTGTATGTGATCGGCGCAGGAAAAGCGGCTGCAGCTATGGCACAAACTGTTGAATCAATTCTTGGCGATCACATCAAAGCAGGAATTGTTACAACCAAATACGAGCATGCGTTGCGTCTCGAAAAAATAAACTGTTTTGAAGCTGCACATCCGGTGCCTGATGAAAACAGTGTGAAGGCAGTTGAACAAACGATCAACTTACTCAAGCAAACAAAAGCAAATGATGTGATCATTTGTCTGCTCAGTGGTGGTGCTTCTTCCCTTTGGGTTGATACGCCTGCTGATCTTAGTTTGCCAGAACTGCAGCAAACATTTCAACTCCTGCTCCGCAGCGGTGCATCCATTGATGAAATGAATTGTGTACGTCGTCATCTCTCACAAATAAAAGGCGGACAGTTATTACGTTATGCTCCTGAAGCAAATTGGTTCACACTAATCATCTCAGATGTACCTGGTGATCAATTACAGGATATCGCCAGCGGGCCAACAACTGCCGATGCAACAACCTTTGCTGATGCGATGAATGTGATCAACAAGTATCAGCTGCAACAGCAATTACCGGCATCTGTTTTACACTACCTGCAAAAAGGAATGAAGAGACAATTTGCAGACAGCATCAAACCCGGTGATCAGTTATTAAACCAAGTAAGCAATACAATCATCGGTAGTAACAAAACAGCCATTGTTGCCGCCAAACAAAAAGCACAGGAATTGGGTTACAACGTTATTGTGCAGGAAGAATTATTAACCGGCGAAACAGCCGAGGCTGCATCATACATTATTCAAAAAGCAACGGAGCATCGCACAAACAATCCTGTCTGTTTACTTTTTGGTGGAGAAACAACTGTTACAGTAACAGGCAATGGAAAAGGCGGCCGCAACCAACATCTCGCCTTATGTATATTAGAACATTTAAGAAACAATACGCAAAACATTACTCTTCTCTCCGCCGGAACCGATGGCACAGATGGACCCACTGATGCAGCAGGTGCCTTTGCAGATCATGAGTTACTGAAAGCAGCAGATGAACAACAACTATCCATTAATGATGCTATCAATCAAAATGACGCCTATCATTTCTTTGAAAACGTGAATGGTTTACTAAAAACCGGGGCTACGCTGACAAATGTGATGGATATTGTCATTGTATTGCTTGATAAATAAATTCTTGTTTTAACTTTAAGGTATCGTAACCGATGAACTGTTGTTGTGAGAAAGGAATTTATTTTTAAAAGAAGAATTGTTTATCTATGTCGTTACGCCAGTTTATTGCTTCACGAAAGTTTTTACGTCACGTTGAATCGCTTACCAATATTGCCACACTTGGCTGGAAAGAGGTAGCAAATTTGCTTGGTCTGCACGATGATGTATTTTATAATCCCAATCATTGTAAAATTGAAAAGCCGGTAACGGCAATTCTTATTGGTGCAGGACACCGTGGTACCATCTATGCAGACTATGCTTCACAAAACCCCGATGAATTACAAATTGTAGCTGTTGCAGATAATAATCCTGAACGAAGAAAACGTACAGCACGCAAACATAAAATATCAGCCGACCATTGTTATAAAGACTGGAAAGAAGTTTTTATTAGAGAGAAGATTGCAGATGCTGTCATTATAGCAACACCTGATCAATTGCACACAGCTCCTTGTCTTGCTGCATTGAATGCCGGTTATGATGTGTTGCTCGAAAAACCAATTGCACCTACTGAAGAAGAATGCAGGCTTATACTAAAAAGAGCAAAAGAGACCGGCCGCATTGTGGGCGTTTGCCATGTGTTGCGTTACTCACCTTATTTCCGTGAATTAAAAGAAGTGATCGACGCAGGGCTTATTGGTGAGATCATCAGTATCCAACATATGGAACCTATTGAGCATGTTCACATGAGTCATTCATATGTACGTGGCAAATGGCGCAACAGCAAAATGGCTGCTCCTATCATCTTAGCAAAATCATCACACGATACTGATATCATCCGTTGGTTGGTGAACAGTCCGGTGCATGATGTGCATTGTTTTGGTAATCTACGCTGGTTCAAAAATGCCAATGCACCTGAAGGAAGCACTGAACGTTGCACCGATGGTTGCAAAGTGGAAGATAGTTGTGCCTATTCTGCCCTGCAGATCTATTACCGTGACCGTAAACGCACATATGTGTTTGATCTGCCCGAAGATGAAGAAGATCAAGGGCCTTTCATTTTAGAACAATTAAAAACAAGTGACTACGGTCGTTGTGTTTACAGGATGGATAATGATCAGCCCGATCATCTTACCGTAAACATGCTGTTCGAAAACGGAACCACTGCTGCTTTTTCTATGGAAGCCCATGTATCCTACGAAGGAAGAAAGACCCGTATCATGGGATCGAAGGGTGATATTATCGGCGATATGGAAAGTTTTGTACTCACAGATTTTAAAACCCGCAAGCAAACTTCCTGGAGTTTAAAAACAGATGCACATGGTGGCGGAGATCATCGACTGGTGAAAGATTGGGTGCAGGCCGTGTATCAACAAAACAAAGATTTACTCAGTTCTTCCATTGAAGTTTCGGTTGAAAGTCATCTCATGGCTTTTGGTGCCGAACGCAGCCGCCAGAACCGGACGATCGAAGATATTAAGCTTTAAAAAATCAATCACATCCCGTTCGCTCAATTCAGTTTCTCTGTACATTCACGGCATGAGTAAACTTGTTTTTATTACCGGTGCCACATCAGGTTTTGGAAAAGCCTGTGCAGAAGTATTTGCTTCCAACAACTGGAATATTATTTTAAATGGTCGCAGGCTCGATCGCTTGCAGGAAATCAAAACACAGTTAGAAGAACAGTATGGCGTTAACATTTTTTTGTTGCCTTTTGATGTGCAGCAGAAAGATGAAGTGTTTGTGGCCATCAACAGTTTGCCGGAAGAATGGCAGAGTATTGATGTATTGGTGAACAATGCAGGTCTTGCTTTGGGTCGAGATCATTTTGATGTAGCTGATATGGACGATTGGGAGATCATGATCGATACAAACCTTAAAGGATTGTTATATGTGAGCCGTGCTGTATTGCCGTATATGATCAAACGAAATGGAGGTCATGTAATAAACCTTGGCTCGACTGCCGGCAAGGAAGCGTATGAAAACGGCAATGTGTATTGTGCCAGCAAAGCGGCGGTTGACAGTGTTAGCAAAGGAATGCGCATAGATTTATTAAAACATAAGATAAAAGTTACTGCTATTCACCCCGGAGCGGCTGAAACAGAGTTTTCTATGATCCGTTTCAAAGGCGATGAGCAGAAGGCGGCTTCTGTATATGAAGGCTACAAGCCATTGTCTGCGAAAGATGTGGCCGATGTCATTTTTTATGCGGCCAACCTGCCTGCGCACGTGTGCATCAACGACCTTGTTCTTACCTGTACCGCCCAGGCAAATTCTTTTTATACCTATAAGGGATCTTAGGAATATTGAGGCACAATTATTGGTATATTCAGCAGGTAAAAATCATAAACCATCATAAGGGAAACTACGTAGTAGTAAAACATAGCATTGAAAAGACTCCAATATCATAATATATACAGTATCTTGTACTGTAAATCGTACCAAATCCTGCTGAAAAACAGCATTAAAACCCTAATAATCCGTACTAGTATGAAAAACTTATTTTTCATCTGCACATTTGCGTTACTGTGCACATTTGCTTCCGCACAGGATGTTATCCGCCAACGGAGTTGCACCAATCAATCAATCAGTTTACAAGTAGATAGTTTAAAGAAATCATTTGAACAGAGTGGGTTTATGGTTTTGAAAGAAGCCAGCATGACCATGGAAAGTGAATTTGAAATGCCGGTTATTGTTCCCATGACACAAGGCTCCTGGTACCATATTGTTTTTATTGGCGACCCCAGCAGCAAGATCCAGGAAGTGCGTATGTATGACTATGATGAGAAGCAAGTGTTCTATAAAAAATTAAAACCTGAACTGGATGGCAATATCATCAGCTATGGTTATATGCCGAAGATCAGTGAGTGGCACATGATCAAACCAGTACAGGTTAATAAAAAGAATAAAGAATGTTGCGGTTATATTTTACTTCTGAAAAAAGTAAAAGGCACGAACGAAACTATGCCAACCCGCTAAAGAGTGTTTTGGTTTTATCAGGTAATAACGGTCCCGTCCTTTAGGTGGCGGGGCTTTTTATTTTAAGCATGTTGTATTCGCAAATAAAAAGAGCCACGCAAAACGTGGCTCTTTTTATTACTATATTCTTGCATCAGCACTTTTCCAATGCTTGTTCAATGTCTGCAATAATATCATCAATATGTTCCAGGCCAACAGAAATACGCACCAGCCCGTCTGTAATACCAACAGCTTTCTTTTCATCTACTGACAACTTAGAATGCGTGGTTGATGCAGGATGCGATGCAATACTTCTGCTGTCGCCAAGATTGTTTGTCATCGATAACATTTCCAGTGCATTTAAAAACTTACGACCACTTTCAATTCCACCTTTCAATTCAAACGTAACAATACCACCGCCATTACTCATTTGCTTTTTGGCAATTTCGTATTGCGGATGCGATGAGAGAAAGGGATATTTTACCGAGTTGAGTTTTGCATTTCCTTCCAGGCGTTGTGCAAGTTTCAATGCATTATCTGCATGTTTATCCATACGGATGAATAATGTTTCTAAACTCTTCGTCAATACCCATGCATTAAACGGACTGAGTGACGGACCGGTGTTACGTACAAATAAATACATTTCATGCACCAGTTCTTTTCTTCCTGCCACTACTCCACCCAATACTCTTCCTTGCCCGTCAATAAATTTTGTTGCTGAATGCAATACAAGATCAGCACCGAATTTAATAGGTTGCTGAACTGCAGGTGTTGCAAAACAGTTATCAACTACAAACAGGATATTATGCTTCTTACAAATGTTTGCAACATATTCAAGATCGATAATATCAAGCCCGGGGTTTGATGGAGTTTCAACATACAGCAACTTGGTCTTGGGTTTAATCAATGCTTCAATTGTTTCCGGTGCGTTCATATCAAAATAACTCGATTCAAAACCCCACTTAGGTAAATACTTTGTAAGGATTGTATGTGTTGAACCAAATACTGCAGATGCAGAAATGATATGATCACCTTTACTTAAAAATGTCATGAAGGTTGAAAACACAGCAGCCATACCTGTACCTGTTGCAATACCAGCTTCAGCACCTTCAAGCACTGCTATTTTATCAATGAACTCATCAACCGTTGGGTTTGAAAAACGGGAATAGATATTTACATCAAGACTATCATCAGAAAAAGCCGCCGCCATATCTTCTGCGCTATCGTACACAAAACTGCTGGTTAAAAACAAAGGAGTACTATGTTCTTTTTCGTTGGTACGGCTCATTTGTAACCGGATGGCGTCCGTTTGTGGATGATACTTACTCATATCTTTATTGTTCTTCTGAATGAGCTGCGAAGTTAGGGCAGAAAGACTTTTAAGACATCAGAAAGATGGTATTCTGCGCAATGGTTTTACCATTTTCTTACGAACGAACGGAAGCATAAAGAAAGATCAGTGTTGTATGCTTTTTCGTAAATCAAGATTATGGAAATAGAAGACCCGGGCCGCATGTGTACTTCGGTATTGATTACCCGCAGCCAATTGCTGATAAACGTTCATATAACCGACTTGCAGATTATCATGTTTGTTTACATGATAATGAAACCCGGCGAAGAACCTGTTTTGATCGTACATATTATAAACGATCTGTTTTCCAAAATTTACAAACACTTCATTGCTTAACACAAATGAAAACGTATGTGGCTGAAACCGTTTCTTACTCAGTGGAAACTGCGACAGAATATTATATCGAAGCCTGAAGTTGAAATTATAACCGTCTGCCAGCTCATCGTTATTCTTAATTTTCCTTCGGTAACGTTCTTCTAGCCTGAACCACTGCATCAGCTTCAGCTTAGGATATTTGGTGTGCCATTGAATTTGTTGCCAGGGGCGATGCTCAGGTTGTGAAATATTTTTATGATTCTCCGCAGGAAAATGGTTGATAAAAGCATACCCAGCTGTAAGCTTTGAATCGTCTGTGAGATAATAGGTTAAACCTAAACGAACAATTCCTTGTGAAAGATTATTAAAGTAGTTGTCTTTTGTACGCAAGTGAACATCAGCCCAAAAACCCCATTTATCGGTTAAACGTGTTTGATTAAAATATCCAGTCCATATCTGCCTTACATCAGTTGTAGTTTTCAATTGTGCTATTATCGATTGCATGCTTAACAGCATCAGCAGGGTTGAAAAATATTTACGTTTCATTTGCATTTTGTTTCATTTGACGCTGCAGTCGGATTCCTCGCCTGCCATCGGGCAGGGAACCAACGTAAAAAGTTTTGCAGACTTTTACCTAACCACTCGGCCATACAGCTTTGAAAAAATGCATCCCGAAGAATCGGGATGCGCGGCTTTCTTTACGATTGCTTGCTATAGGGAAAACTAAATTCAAAAATTTGTTCTCATACTTTATTAAAGTGAGTAGCGCAACGTTACTCCATAAGTAGCCTGATCTCCAAGAACAGCTCCATATTGACCTGCATTACCACCTGCCGGCAAAAGTTGTTCATAGTAGTTTTTATTGAAAATATTTCTACCCCATACAAAAGCAGAAAAGCCTGTGTTAACGCAACGGAAGCCTACTCGTCCATTCACAAGTGCATAACCATCAATGTTCAGGTAAGCTGATGGAGATGGACTCGACGAAAAAGAAGAGCGATAAAAACTTTCCAATGCAATAAAGAATTTTGCAGGTTTATTCAAGAAAGTAGATGCTTTTGTAAACTCACCGCCCAATGATCCTGACCATTTTGAAATACCGGGAAGTACGCCACCTGAAATATCTTTGAATGCTTTCTGCACGCCATTTTCAGTCAACCCTGTTTCTTCAAGTGGAAGCGGTGCATTTGCAAACTTCACATACTTCGCATCGGTATAAGCCAACGCTCCATAGAATAAGAAGTGGCTATTTACTTTATAGTTTGCATCAAGCTCTACTCCTTTTACATTCACTTCTTCTGCATTGGCAATGTAACCACGGTTAACACCTAACTCTGCCGATTGAACATTCGTTTGATAGTTCTGAATATTCGTATTGTGGAATACGGCATTCAAAATAAAGTTGTCTGTTGGATTTGTTTTAACACCAACTTCAAAATGTCTTACATCTTCCGGTTTTATTACTGCCAGATCAGTTGCTGCCTGACCGTTTACAGTTGGCAAACCTGCAACGTTAACACCAACTGGCTTAAAGCTGGTTGAATAAGTTGCAAATGTATTGATATGTTTATTTGCTCTGTAAGAAAGTGTAAGCTGGTAAGTAAGATTATTTTCATTCGCATTGGCCACATAAGCCTGGCTGGTGTATACTCCGTTTTTAAATCCTTGCAAAGTAGTTTTATCTCCTTTAGAACCATTGTAAGTAGCTGTATCCAAACCACCATATGCTATACGGTTGTAAACAACATCTTTTTCATCGTAATTGTAGCGTAACCCCGGCAAAATGTGAAATCCTTCAAATACTTCCCAATCAATATTTGTGAATACGGCAGCGCTCTTCGATTTGATAGAAGCTTTTGTATTAATTCCAAAACCTTCGAACAGACCCGGTGTTTTCCAAAGATTACTGGTTGAGCTTTGTGAAAAACGCCACTGAGCAGAACCTGATTCCTCTGTACCATTGATCTTAACTTCCTGGTCAATATAAAACAAACCAATAACACCACTCAAGCGTGAAGACAACTGACCTGCATAACGAACTTCTTGTGACCAGTTTTGATGCTTAGCCGGATTTTGAGACTTAGCCAATGCTTGCAAACCTGTAAAGTCTCTATCATTAGATGGATCCCAATTCCAATAACGCCAAGCTGTAGTTGCTGTAAGCGTACCTGATCCTATCTTTTGTTCAATATTCAATGAAGCTCCACCTAAATCGTTACCGGAATTCCACGGAACATCATGATCTATTTTACGATCGAATGCATTCTGGCTGGGCAATGAATAATTAAGATCAGCAATGATTGCATTGAATTGGCGGTACGCTGCACGTTTTGTTTGCACCACACCGGCTACTACTTGTGCATAACCATCAGGACGTTGACGGGACAGATCACCGGCAAGTGTTATAGAGGTATTAACTGAAGGTTTGAATAATAACTGGCCACGTAAGCCGAGGTTATTGATATCATTCGTGTACTTTCCTGTTTTGACATTTTCAATTAAACCATTACGTTGTGTACCAGAGAAAGAAAGACGTCCGGCTATCTTCTTCGTTAATGCACCTGTTATTGAACTTTTGGCTTGTATATATCCATAGTTGCCATAACTCACTTCGAAATTTGCACCGGGATTAAAACTTGGTTTACGGGTAGTGATGTTGAATGCACCTGAAGTCGTGTTCTTACCAAACAGTGTTCCTTGTGGACCACGCAATACTTCAATTTGCTCGATGTCGATAAAATCAAGTGTTGCTGCGGCAGGGCGTGCAAAATATACACCATCAACATAAAAACCTACACCCGGATCAAGACCATCGTTGGTAAGTCCGAATGGTGATCCCAGTCCACGGATATTAATACCGGTGTTACGTGGATTGGAGGTATAAAGTTGCACACTTGGTATAAGCTCTTTCAAACGGTTTACGTTAAACGCACCTGCATTTTCAATTTGTGCACCTCCTACTACTGAAATAGCAATAGGAACATTCTGTGCTGTTTCAATACGGCGACGTGAAGTAATCACAACTTCCGACAATTGATTGTTGTCAATTAAAACAATATTTAATTCAGCTTCCTTTAACTCAGTGATCTCTACTTCGCTTGGGTAATACCCAGCTGAAGAAATAAGTAACGTAAAAGGCAATTCCCTTGGCGCAGGAATATTAAAATGTCCTTTACCATCAGCAACAGCATTAATTGCAGTTCCTTTTACCTTGATACTGGCTGCCTCAACGGGCTGCCCCTTACCATCTTTAATAATTCCTTTTAACACACTCTGTCCAAACGAAACCTGCGTAAGTGCTGTTAGCAATAAAACAAAAAGAAAACACCTTCTCATTATAATTAGTTTTTAGAAATAAATAGATAGACCGCTATTAAGAGCGAAAAGAATGACAGTTATATGGAGGAGCAAATGATCAACAGTTGCACATACAACATCGTGTAGCCGATGCGAATCGCATGATCATGTGAATGTTGAGATGATTGACATTTTTCATTACCCTACAAAAATAGTAGAGTATTTATTTCCTACCAAATTTATAGACTTTTATTTTTAGCTTGCACGAAAAAGGGTTACATAAACGGCATGATGCTTTGTTTATGTAACCCTTATTGAAAAAGAAATACTTCTTAGAAAACTTTTATAAGAATACGTAGACTCCAGATAATAACAAGAATACCTAATAAAATGTAGGCCGTTTTTCTTGGCATTTTGCCTACCAGTTTAGCTGCAATTGGAGCTGCAATAAAACCACCGATCATTAATGCTGCAATAATTTGCCAATGACTTACACCTAATAGTGTAAAAAATGTAAAGGCACTTGCCAGTGTAACAAAGAACTCAGTTAAACTTACTGAACCAATAACATATTTCGGACTTCTTCCTTTATTAATAAGTGTTGTAGTAACTAATGGTCCCCAACCACCACCGCCAAAAGAATCAAGAAAACCACCGGCACCCGCCAATGCACTATAGTGCTTGAATTTTTTCTGACGACGTTGTTCACGAAAAGCATTGATCAAAAATTTCACACCAAGAAACATCGTATAAGTTGCGAGTATCGCCCTTAACCATGTAGCATTTGCATTACCGAGCCATGTAAGTAAGACTGCGCCTAAGATGGCGCCGATTACACCGGGTATTACTAACGCTTTGAACAGTTTCTTATTTACATTTCCGAATTTATAATGACTGTAGCCGGATGCTGCGCTCGAAAAAACTTCAGCTGTATGCACTGCTCCACTGATAGCAGCAGGGCTCACACCTACCGATAATAAAACGGTAGCACTCGTAACACCGTAACCCATTCCTAAAGCACCATCAACTAACTGGGCAAGGAAACCAGCTAATACCAGCCAATGAAAATTTTCATCAAGTGTTTTGTACCAGGCAACAGTATCAGTGGCAATTTGGCCGAATGGAATGTAGGAGAAAATAAAATGTCCAACCAGCATTAATGCAAAAGCGATCAATGAGTATGTGGCAATTTTTTTCCATTGGCGTTCTGTACCTATTCGATCTTTTTCAACCAATACCTTTGTGATTGAATTAAGCTTCTTTACCTTGTATTCGAAATTACCATTCAACTTGTTTCTTACATGGTGGAGATTTTCGATCACTTCATCCAGTTCACCGGGCAATGCATCATTTAATACTTCTTTGATTCGTTTTGCAACAGTTGGCGATTTGCCATTTGTTGAAATAGCTACTTTCAGATTTCCTTTCTGTACAATACTTCCCAAATAAAAATCGCAAAGATCAGGCGTATCGGCTACGTTCACCAACATGCCTTTTTCCTTTGCCAATATTCTTACTTCTTCATGCAGCTTGCGATTATCAGTGGCAAGAATAACGATGTCTTTCTGTTCAAGATCAGACGCTTCAAATTCCCGTTGAACAATAACTGATGCAGGATGCTTAAATACTAACTTTCTTACTTCATCTTTTACAATTGGAGCAACGATCGTAATACTTGCTTCCGGTGAATTTGCCAGCAACGAATGCAGCTTCTCTAAGCCCACATTCCCTGCTCCAACCAGCAGGATGCGTAATTCCTCCAGCTTCAGGAAAACAGGATAGAGCCTGTTTTTTTTATCTGCATCAGTTCTTGTTTCCATCTGCCGTAATTGTTTTTTGAAATAAGAGTGCCAAAATATGTTGTGATCCCGTTGGTCGCTGTTGCCAGATATAAACGGCCTGCAATTGTACATGTTTTTTTAAATCATGCCCAAGGGAAATCAATGTTCTGTTTTGATTAAATAAAAATTGTTTCTGCTGCAACTGGCGCATATACTCATCTGCCACCTGAACTGTCCATTTTTCCGAAAACCGCTTTGTAACAGCAACACGATAACGCAACCGCAATGCATTGTAGGCATCCCTGTTACTCACCTCTTCAAAAAAACGCTCTTCAGTCCTGAACCGGTTCTGCAAACTGAAACCATTTTTCCATTCATGCTGGTGATTTACTTCCTGCCATGCCCGGTATTCATTTCCAAATTCATGGTCGTCTTTGTTATATGATATCCTGGTTGAAAAAAATGCAGCACCAGAAGCTGCGTTCCATTTCGTTGAAAATATTTTACGGATACCTGTACGATAAAGATATTGATGAGGAACAAGATTTACACCATTTGTCCTGTAGCCTGCATCATTATGCCATTGCCAATTATTTTGAAACGCTACAGTAACATTTGCACCAATCCACAACTCAGCAGACGGGGTTTGAGTGTAAGCTCGTGCTGAAAGCGCAACTAATCCTATCGTAAGCAATTTGTTCAAGCGATTAATTCAATATCCATTTACGCTGTGAAAAATCGCCAAACGTTTCGCCACTGTTGCGTTCTTTGGAATATACTTCAAACAACTCATCGAGTGTTGCAAGAATTTCTTCTTCGTTTAAGCTGTCTTTATATTTTGTATTCAAGCGCTCCCCTTCCCTGTCGCCACCAATATGCAAATTGTATTGACCATACGCTGTACCCACAAACCCTATCTCTGCTGCAGGTGAACGACCACATCCATTGGGACAACCGGTCATACGCAGAATAATTTCATCATCCTGTAAACCATGTTTTGAGAGTATAGGTTCGATCTTGTCGATCAACGTTGGTAAATAACGTTGTGCTTCTGCCAATGCTAATGGACACGTATTGAACGCCACACATGCTATTGCATTTTTACGAAGTGCACCGGCATTTGCAGTATGTTCATCCAGTTTAAATTCTTTCAATATTTTTTCAATGGCAGGTTTATCTGCCTCCAGCACATCAGCAATGATCACATTCTGGTTGCCGGTAAAACGGAAATTTGCTTTTCCGGTTTTTGCAATTTCCAGTAACGCTGTTTTCATTGCCACCTGTTCATCATCTAACACACGGCCATTTTCTACAAACAGTGTGAAATACCATTTGCCTTGATGATTCTTTTTCCAACCATAATGATCTTTACGTGAAGTGAAAGTATACGGTTTGATCTCACCGAGTTTAAAACCACAACGCTTTTCCAGTTCTTCTTTTAATCCCTCAACAGTTAAACGATCGATGGTATATTTCAAACGTGCCAGTTTACGGTCACTTCTGTTTCCATAATCACGTTGAATCGTGATCACTTCATAAACTGCCTTCAATGTTTGCTCTACGGTAACAAAACCCAACACCGTTGCCAAACGTGCATAAGTATTCGGGTTCCCGTGTGTTGAACTTAAACCACCACCTGCAGCAATATTGAAACCAATGAGTTTATTATTTTCAATTACTGCAATCAATCCTACATCATTCGTTAACACATCCACATCGTTGTTTGGAGGAATGGCAATACCGATCTTAAATTTACGTGGCAAATAACGATCCTGGTATAATGGATCGTCTTCTGTTTTCTCCACCAGCTTTTCTTCATCAAGCCATATTTCGTAATACGACCTTGTTTTTGGCAAAGCCATCACACTGATCTTATCTGCAAAAGCAAATACTTGCTCATGAATTTCCGATTCGTTTGGATGTGCACTGCAGGTAACATTACGATTCACATCACCACAAGCTGCAATTGAATCCAGCTTAGCTAAATTGAAATCGGAGATCGTTGGTTTGATGTGTGATTTTAAAATACCATGTAATTGCACGGTTTGTCTTGTGGTGATCTTAATAGTGCCGGTTGAATGTTCACCAGCCACTTCGTGCAAAGCAACCCATTGCTTAGGTGACAAGAAACCACCAGGCAAACGCAAACGGATCATATATGAGAACAGCCATTCTAATTTCTTTGCTGTACGCTCTTCTCTCCTGTCACGGTCATCTTGCTGGTACATGCCATGAAACTTGATCAACGATTGATCATCTTCATACAATGCACCTGTGAGTTGGTTTGTTAAACTTTCTTTCAACGTTCCTCTCAAACCCTCACTTGCAGTTTTGATACGCTCAACAGGTGATAATGCCACCTTCTCTTTATTTTTTACTTGCTCCGCCATTTCAGTATATAACTTAGTTCGATTGTTTATCAATACACATCCTTTTCGTATCTACCTTCTTTCTTCAATTGCTCAAGGTATTGATGTGCTTCTTCAGTTGTTTTCTTTCCATGCTCTTCAATGATCTGCAATAATATATGCTCCACATCCTTACTCATTGGATCCTTTGTTCCGCTGATGTAAACAGAAGCACCGCCATCGATCCATTGAAAAAACTCACCGGCCTTTTCTTTGATGCGATGTTGCACATATATTTTTTCCTGTTGATCTCTCGAGAAAGCAAGATCAATATTCGTTAACACACCTGTCTCTACGTAATTCTGCATTTCTGTTTGATACAAAAAGTCAGTTGTGAAATGTTGTTCACCAAAGAAGAACCAGTTACGACCATTTGCACCTGTTGCATCTCTTTCTGCAAGAAATGAACGGAAAGGTGCAACACCAGTACCGGGACCAATCATGATCACATCTTTATCAGCAGCAGGTAATTTGAAATTTTTATCCTTGTGCACATAGAATGTAATTGGCGAACCAACCGGCAAATCACCAAGGAACTCGCTGCACAAACCCCAACGTTGTTCATCCTGCGATAAAAATGCATTCTTTGCAACGGTAATATGAATTTCATTTTCGCCATGCGCTGCAGGTGAAGATGATACGGAGTACAAACGAGGTGCAATCGGCATCAATATTTTTATCACATCTTCAAACTGATCGGCATCTTTTACGGGATAGATACGCAAGAGATCAACAAGATCCATTCTTGTATCAGGAATTTCCTGCTGTGTAAGTGTTGCGTATTTTTTTATAGTTGAAGTTAACAGATAACAGATGTTCAGATTATGTAACAACAGCTCTTTGACTGTTCCTTCTGCTTTTGCAGTTACAATTATTTTATCTGCTGCAATACCTGTGAGTGATAAAATACGATCTACTACATCGGCTCTGTTGTTGGGAACAATACCAATGGTATCGCCTGGTTCATAAGCGATCGGTTCATCTGTTCCTATTTCAATATGATAAGTTGCTTTCTTCGATC
Organism: Lacibacter sp. H375; assembly: GCF_037892425.1. Taxonomy (NCBI): domain Bacteria; kingdom Pseudomonadati; phylum Bacteroidota; class Chitinophagia; order Chitinophagales; family Chitinophagaceae; genus Lacibacter; species Lacibacter aquaticus. The sequence continues at coordinate 2,614,955 of NZ_JBBKTT010000001.1, read as the reverse complement.
CACGATCGTTCAAATTGATATTGGTCAGAATCGTACCGTGGTAATGTTTTTTACCAGTTGCTTTTTTCGCAGCAGGTGCAGGTTCTGCAATAGCGGGAGCAACTGCAGTTTGATTTTCCACTACCTGCAATACTTTATTAAACCATGCCTGTGCGTCTTCTTCATAATCCACATCACATTTTTGCAATGGCACCACTTGCTTTGCACCAAACTTCAAGAATTGAGCATCTACATCTTCACCTGTTTTGCAAAACATCGGGTAAGAAGTATCGCCTAATGCCAACACACTGAATTTTAAATTGGGAAGCGACAATTCATTTTCATGAATATAATCGTAAAACTTCTTTGCAGGAATTGGAGGCTCACCTTCGCCCTGTGTGCTGATTACCACAAAAAAGAATTCTTCTTTTGCAAGATCTGCAACACGGTATTGGCTCAGATCAGTAAGCTTTACAACCACGCCATGTTTCTTACCGGCAGCAGCTAATTGTGTTGCGAGTTTTTTTGAATTGCCTGTTTCGGTACCAAAAGCAAGTGTGATCTTTTTTGTTGACACGGCTTTATGATCCTGGCCATTCGCATCAGAAGTACCATTCAGTTTGCCATTGCTTACAAGCCCGGACAAATAGCCATTCACCCAAATCAATTCTTCTTTGGAATAGCCTTCGAAAAACTCGTGTAATTTTTTTAATCGTAAATCACCAATCATAAAATGCATTATTTAACAGTCACTAATTCATGAAAAACAGAACCTGCTTTACTGGCTTCGTACCAGCTGAATTGCTCATGCAGTTTCACCACATCACCAATGATGACCAATGAAGGTGAGCTGAACTTTTTTGTTGCAAAATCGGTGGCGCAATCGCTAACTGTTGTTATATGGACCTGTTGAAATTTTGTTGTAGCCTGCTCAATAACTGCAAGCGGAGTGTTTGGTTTTTTTGAATGACGCAACAGCAACTCCGTTAAACCATCGAGGTTACGTGCAGCCATGTAAAATACCAATGTGTCGGTTGACGTTGCCCATGCCTTCCATTGATCACGGCTGTAAAAACTGCATGGATTAAATGTGATGAACTGAACAGCCTTGGCATAACCCCTTGCTGTTAACGGAATGCCTGCATAAGCCGATGCACCTGATGCAGCAGTAATACCGGGAATAATTTCAAACGGAATATTTTCTTCCTGCAAACTTTGTAATTCATCAAGCACATTGCTGAAGAAAGCAACATCGCCACCTTTTAAACGTAAAACTGTTTTACCATTCTTTGCATGACCAACCAGGAGCTTATTGATATCTTCCTGTGCAACTGACCCATCATGATAACCTTGTTTGCCTGTCATCAATACCAACGCATCAGGACGTGCATACAAATCAGTGATCTCCGGGTTTACCAGTCGATCAACTATAATTACATCTGCTTCTGCCAAACGCTGTTGCAGTTTTACCGTAATGAGGTCGGCATCACCGGGACCAGCTCCTGCAAGAATTACTTTGCCGCTTGTTGTATGAGGTTGGTTTGACATGTTTCGTCTCTTTATTATTCTACTCTGTAAGTAGGGTTTAAGATCATAAAAAAACCTTTCGGCTTTTTTATTTGATTAAAACAGCAGCTACTGTGCTGTTACTTGTTTCATCGATCAATACTGCACTTCCATTTTCGTTTAAGCGATCGTATGAATCGAACACCAATGGTGATGCAGTTTTGATCACAGCTTTCACCACTTCATTCAATTTCACATTTCCTTCAACGGGTTGTTGCTGTAAACTGTTTACATCCAATTTATATTCTACCTGTTTAACAACAGAACGCACCAAACGGCTGCCATGCTGCAGGTAATATTTGTTTCCTGGGATCAATGGCTTATCATCCATCCAGCAAAGGATCACATCAAGCTCATTGCTTACCTGCGGCTGGTTATCTGATTTTACAATTGAATCGCCACGGCTGATATCAATATCATCGGCCAGTTGAATCGTTACACTTTGCGGAGCAAATACTTCATTAACAGATTTACCTCCAACTTCCAATGTGCTGATGGTTGTTTCAATACCAGCAGGCAACACCGTTACTTTATCACCCACTTTATAGATACCACTTGTCACCTGTCCGGCATAGCCACGGTAATCATGCAGATCTTCTGTTTGCGGACGAATCACCAACTGTACCTGGAAACGTGGATCAGTTAAGTTAATGTCGTTGTCAATTTCAACAGCTTCAAGGAACTCAAGCAACGGCTTGCCTTCGTACCAAGTAATTGTTTCAGATTTATCAACGATGTTATCGCCATTCAATGCACTAATCGGAATATAAGTCACATCCTTCAAGCCTAATTGATTCGCTACATCAGCATAATCAATTACAATGTTGTTGTACACATCCTGTGAGTATTCAACCAGATCCATTTTGTTGATTGCTACTACCACATGCTTGATCTTAAGTAAAGAAGCAATGATCGAATGACGACGTGTTTGTTCCACCACACCTTGTCTTGCATCAACCAGAATAATAATGAGATTGGCATTACTTGCACCTGTGATCATATTTCTTGTGTACTGCACATGACCGGGAGCATCAGCAATAATGAACTTACGTTTTGGTGTAGTGAAATAACGATACGCTACATCAATGGTAATCCCTTGTTCTCTTTCTGCACGAAGGCCATCAGTCAACAACGCAAGATCGACAGAACCATCAGTTCGGTTCTTGGTTGATTTTTCCAACGCTTCCAATTGATCGATGAGGATGTTCTTGCTATCATATAGCAGACGACCGATCAATGTGCTTTTGCCATCATCTACACTACCTGCGGTTATAAATCTTAGTAAGTCCATGTTATCTTAAAAAATTAAAATCAAAAAATTGTGAATGGTCAATGGTGAATTGTGAATAGATACTTGCCATTTACTACTCACCGCTCGCTTCTTTAGAAATACCCATTCTTTTTCCTGTCTTCCATTGCAGCTTCTGTTACTTTATCATCGATACGTGTTTCACCACGTTCGCTGATGCGTGTTGCAATGATCTCTTCAATGACTTCATCTAAGTTTGAAGCATTTGATTCAACAGCTGCTGTACAAGTCATATCACCAACAGTACGGTAACGTACACGCTTGGTGATAATCTTATCATCAGCTGATGGTTGCACATGCTCACTCATTGCTACCAACTGTCCTTCATGTTCAATCACTTCACGATCGTGTGCGAAATAAATAGAAGGCAGATCAATTTTTTCACTGCGGATATAATTCCAGATATCTAATTCTGTCCAGTTGCTGATCGGGAACACACGAACGTTTTCACCTTTGTGAATACGGCCATTGTAAATATTCCACAATTCTGGACGTTGCAATTTGGGGTTCCATTGTCCAAACTCATCACGCACAGAAAAGATGCGTTCTTTTGCACGGGCCTTTTCTTCATCTCTGCGGGCACCACCAATACATGCATCAAATGCAAATTCTTCAATGGTATCGAGCAATGTATATGTCTGTAACCAGTTACGGCTTGGGAACTTCCCTTTTGGCTCAGTTAAGCTGCGTTGCTTGATGGTATCTTCTACCTTACGCACAACGAGTGTAGCACCCACTTGATTCGCTAACCAATCACGAAATTCCAATGCTTCAGGGAAATTATGTCCTGTATCAACATGTACTAATGGAAAAGGAATTTTGCCGGGTGCAAATGCCTTCTTTGCCAAATGAACCATCACGATAGAATCCTTTCCACCACTGAATAAAAGGGCCGGTTTTTCAAACTGCGCCGCAACCTCACGGAAGATCTGGATACTTTCCGCTTCCAACTGCTCTAAATAATTTAAATGATATTGACTCATGATCTGCTTATTATCCTACTTACTGAGTAGGGTTGTATGACTGCAAATATAAGGCTCAAAGTGCCTAACACTTGTTTTTAAAGAGGTTTAATTACGCAAACATTTGCGCAAATCAGGATTTTGTAGCTTGTTCTACATCTGTGTGTACATGTAACCCACATTCCTTGTTGCTTTTATCCTCCCACCACCAGCGGCCGGCACGGAAATCTTCGCCCGGGCGGATAGCTCTTGTACAGGGAGCACAACCAATGCTTACAAAGCCTTTATCGTGTAAGGAATTGTAGGGAACATGATTTTCACGAATGAACTGATTCAGTTCATCCCATGTCCAATGCAGAATGGGGTGAAACTTGATAATCTGGTTACCTTCATCCCACTCGAGTTGAGAGGTAGACTGACGATCAGAACTTTGTTCAGCCCTTAAACCGGTGATCCAAACTTGTTTGCCTTTTAATGCACGTTTCAATGGCTCGACTTTACGAATGCCGCAACATTCTTTCCGGTTATCAGTTGATTCGTAGAAAGAATTTGGACCTTTCTCAGTTACAAAAGACTGCAACTTTTCCGCATTGGGATAATAAGCGTGAATGGGTTGATTGTATGCTTCCAGTGTTGAACGCCAGGTGCTGTATGTTTCGGTGAACATACGGCCTGTGTCTAACGTAAACACATCAATCGGCAATTTTTCAGAAAAGATCAAATGGCTGATGGCCTGATCTTCCAAGCCAAAGCTGGTTGAAAAAACGATATTGCCGTTAAACCGTTCGCTTAACAACTGGAGAGCCGCTGCAGGACTTTTACCCTGAAGCAGACCTTCCAGCTCAGTTATTTGTTGTTGTAAACTCATGATCAATTAAAATTTAAACCTGCTAATTCAAGACTCTTTTTTTTAAGCTTGCGAACCTCTACATCTTCAATGATGGGTTCGGGGGAAAGAATGAGTGACGTTCCGTTTTCTCTCCACCAGGTATTTTCTTTCAGCTCAGTTGCATGCAACACACCCACTAAATACTTACGATCACTTTCTGCATGCCACTCTTCGATCCACTCAAACTTATCTTTTGGAATATAATTCCAATCGTCAAAGCTCAGATATACTTTCAGGTAGTAATCGTTGGTGAGTTCATTTGGTTGATGATAATACAGTTTCTTGTATTCATATTTATAATCGTAACGCAAAGCAGAAATATCACTCAACACTGCAGACGCAGTTGGGAATGAACCGGCACCCTTACCATAAAAGAATTGCTTATCAGAAAAAGAACTTTCAACAACAGCTCCGTTGTATTCGTTCTTTACAAAACTCAAATGATCATCATGCTTTACAAACTGTGGCAGCAAAAACGCAGCTACTTTACCGTTCTGCAATTTCTTAGCCTGACCTACCAAACGAATCTCTAAATTTTTCTCACGGCCAACAGTAGCATCTGACCCCTGGATATTTTGAATACCGGTGAACAATACATCGTTTGGATGCGAAACAATTCCGTATGCATGTAATAACAGGATCACCCATTTGTTTACTGCATCCCAGCCATCCACATCCAATGTAGGATCAGCCTCTGCAAAACCTAATTGCTGTGCCTGTAACAATGCCTGTTTGAAATCGAGTTTCTCTTCAAACATTTTTGTGAGGATATAGTTGGTGCTGCCGTTTACAATACCACGTATGCCGTGCAGTAAATCATTATCATAATATTCTTCGAGGTTACGAATCACAGGAATTGAAGCACAAGCTGATGCTTCATACAGGAATGAAATACCTGTTTCAGTTTGCAAACGAAGGAGTTCAGGCAAATGCTCAGCGATCATTTTCTTGCTGGCGCTCACAACTTCTTTTCCACTCTTTAATGCAGTTGATACGATGTAAAAAGCCGGTTCGCTTTCATTGATCACTTCTACGATCACATTAATTTCAGGATCGTTCAACAATACATCTCTGTCTGTTGTAAATAATTCTTCGGGAGCATTGCGTTTTTTATTCGGATTCTTGATACATACTTTTTTAATGCGTGCATTCAATGATGGTGTTTGTTGTAATACTTTGTACAACCCTTCTCCTACTACTCCAAATCCAAACAGTCCTATGACCAATTGTTTATCTGATGACATATTAACTTGTTAATTGTTTTTTTAAATCTGTTTTCTGTGTTTGCTGCAAAAAATGGTTGATGGCTTTGCTGATCTGATCGTACTCTAACAAGAATCCATCATGACCATAAAACGATTCAATACTTTTAAAGCTTGCTCCGCTGATGATATTTGCCAGAAATTGCTGCTCACTAACAGGGAACAACACATCATTGCTGATACCGATCACCAATGTTTTGGCGGTAATTTCTTTTAACGCTCCTTCAATAGAAACCCGGCTACGGCCCACATTGTGTGAGTCCATTCCTTTGCTGAGAAAATAATAACTGAACGCATTGTAGCGTTTCACTAATTTATCTCCCTGGTAACGTTGATATGATTCACTCTTGAATGATTCCAGCACATCATTACTTTCTTCGATCTGGCTGATGCCATACGCATCATAATGACGATAAGATAGCAATGCAATACTTCTTGCAGCTTTCAATCCTTCAGTGCCAGCATCCTCCGCTTTATTCTTCCATGTTGAATCAGCTTCTATTGCCAAACGTTGCGATGCATTAAATGCAATACCCCAAGCTGAGTGATATGCGTTTGTTGCAATGGGAATAATATGTTCAAACAACTGTGGTTCTTCAATAGCCCACTCTAATAATTGTTGCCCGCCCATGCTACCACCAATACCGATGTATATTTTTTCAATACCTAAAAACTTGCGTAACGGATCATATGCACGGATCATGTCCCTTGTGGTAAACCACGGAAAATCGTGATAGTATGGCTCGTCTGTTAACGGATTAATATCCAAAGGACCAATGCTGCCATATGCACTGCCGGGCATGTTCACACATACAATAAAATATTTAGCAGGATCAAATAACTTTCCTTCGCCCACCAAACCACTCCACCATTCTGATGGATCGCTGTTGGCTGTTAATGCATGAAAAATCCAAACGGCATTATCTTTTGTTTCATTCAATTCACCAAGCGTTGTGTATGCTAAATGATATTGATTGAGCAAAGCTCCCGACTCAAGTCTGAATGGTTTATTGTATGTAAAAATTTGTGTCGACATTTTTAACCTTACCCCTCGTTCCCCTCTCCTGAAGGAGAAGGGAGGCCGAGCGGTATCTATTTTTTATCTTTTGTAATTAAGCATTTCAACTTTCTATTCAATCATCAGGAGGTCTTATCCTACCAATTCTTTTTCAAATACTTTTTGAAAAGCCTGTTCCAGGTCTGCTTTAATATCATCGATATGTTCAATACCTACACTTAAGCGAACAAGATTTGGTGCAACACCACTTGCAATTTGTTCTGCTTCACTCAACTGTTCGTGTGTTGTACTTGCAGGATGAATCGCCAATGTTTTTGCATCTCCCACATTCGCCAAATGACTGATCAGCTTCAACGAATTGATAAACTTCGCTGCATTTTCCTTTCCACCTTTTATTGCAACCTGCAATACACCACCATATCCGTTGGTGAGATATTTTTTCGCCAGCTCATGATATGGATTGCTTTTTAAACCGGGATACAATACATACTCAACAGACGGATGTTGTTCCAACCACTCTGCTAATTTCTGCGCATTATCAACATGGCGTTGTACTCTAAGCGACAATGTTTCCAAACCTTGTAATAATAAAAATGAATTGAACGGACTTTGTGCGGAACCAAAATCACGCAAGCCTTCAACTCTTGCACGAATGATGAATGCAATGTTTGGTAAACCAAGCGGATTGCCTTCACCAAATATGTCCCAGAATTTTAATCCATGATAACCTTCACTTGGCTCAGTAAACTGTGGGAACTTACCGTTGCCCCAATTGTAATTACCACCGTCAACAATTACACCGCCGATAGTTGTACCGTGTCCACCGATCCATTTAGTTGCACTTTCAACCACAATGTTTGCACCATGTTCAATTGGGCGGAACAAATAACCACCAGCACCAAATGTGTTATCAACAATCAATGGCAGATCATATTCTTTTGCCAAGTCTACAAACTTTTTAAAATCAGGAATATTTAAACGTGGATTACCAATTGTTTCGAGGTAGATCGCCTTTGTATTTTTGTCGATGTGCTTTACAAAACTTTCTGCATCATCACCATCAGCAAAACGTGCTTCAATACCTAAACGTTTGAAAGCAACTTTAAACTGATTGTAAGTGCCACCATATAAATAAGTAGTGGTCACAAAATTATCGCCAGCCTGTAAAATATTATTGAGTGCAAGAAATTGTGATGCCTGGCCGCTACCTACAGCCAATGCTGCAACACCACCTTCTAAAGCTGCGATGCGTTGTTCAAACACATCGGTAGTTGGGTTCATAATACGTGTATAGATATTGCCGAATGCTCTTAAGCCAAACAGGTCAGCAGCGTGTTCGCTGTTGTCAAATCCATAAGACGTAGTTTGATAAATAGGCACTGCACGTGCTTTTGTTGTTGGATCAATTTGTTGACCGGCATGCAATTGCAATGTTTCAAAACGAAGAGTGTTGCTCATAATTAAGATTTAATGATTGAAGAATGAAGTAAAAAAGAAGAAGTGTGTGTGTTACCTCCCTGACAGGCAGGGTCGGAAATGATATGTATGCCTTACGGCATACAACAAATACAACAACACTGCATGGCTGCAGTTAAAGAATGGTTTGTATTGTTGTTGCTGTTGTACATGAAGTTTCTAAACCCAACAAAAGTAGTCGGCTTTATTGATTTATACAAATTCTCATTTGCAAAAGTTTTGTCAATGCTTTTAATAACAATTGTTTGTTTCATCTGCTTTTGTTTTTCTACATTCTCTTTTACCTATCTAAGAAACAGTTTAACGGAAGCAGTTGTAAGAACAAACATGTTCAAAACAAAAAAGCTCATCCGATAATATCAGATGAGCTTTTGCTATGTAATTGAACATTGTTAAGCTTGAAATCTGACTTATCTACCCTTTTCAGGATGGAATTGGCACCTTTCTTTCAGTTGCAAAACAATTGAGAGAGGTTGCCAAGGCTTCATTGGGCCATTACCCTCTGCCTTTCTTGATAAGCGGACCAGTATTTTCATACCGGTGTTAAAAGAACTGCAGCAAAGTTAGCGGCAAAAACTGCAAAATGCAAAATATCTTTCACTAACAGTTGTTACAGTGCCGGTTGCATTTCCCTTGTAAGGATCAATGCTGCAATTACTGATGGGATGAGTGCACGCAGGTGTGCTTTTTTCTCCATTTCATTTTCGTAACGAAGTGGAATAGATGCCGATACCTTTTTTAATGGAACAGCTTCATTTTCCAGCATTACTTCAATGCCATCTTGTTCATTGATAATAAACCTGAACTGATCGTGCTCTTCAGTAACCGCAGAACCTTTTTTCATTTGATCATCGTCATATTGGATGCGGCCCAACGTGTAACCATACTCATTTCGCACAAATTGAAACAAACGGTTAAACATACGTTTGCCAATGAAAATGCTGCGTTTGATCATTCCGCTTTCAAGTCGGAAGCTCTCGGTTGCGGGGTTTAATTTTAAGGTGAAGCGATGTTCTCTCTGACCGTCGTGAAGTATCATCGGAACGGCGTTGTAAACGGCTATACCCATAGTGTAAGTTTTTTGCTTGTATGATTGGCAGGTCGTAATTGAACATTAAGTTAGCATGAAGCCGGCCAAATCAAAATATGAAAACGACCTAGTTTTCCACATAACAATTATTTAATATTGACCCACTTCAGTTACGTTGAACTATCCAGCTTTAAGTCTCCCTGTCTGATTAAACACCCAATCTTCTGGAAACCAAAGAAGGGCATTTCTAAAACCTAATAATTTTAGTAAAGGATTTCACTGTAAATTCGCTATCCGGTCGTAAAAGGTCGGCAGCAGTAAATTATGAGCGACTCAACTAATGATCAGATAGAAGTATCGGGAGCAAGGGTGCATAACCTGAAAAACATTGATGTAAGTATTCCCAAGAACAAACTGGTGGTGATTACCGGTATTAGCGGCAGTGGAAAATCATCTTTGGCATTCGATACAATTTATGCTGAAGGACAACGCCGCTACATGGAAACATTTGGCGCATATGCCCGGCAGTTTGTGGGCGATATGGAGCGGCCTGATGTTGATAAGATCACCGGCCTATCTCCTGTTATTTCCATTGAACAAAAAACAACCAATAAAAATCCACGCTCAACTGTAGGAACAATTACTGAAGTGTATGATTTCCTTCGCCTGCTCTATGCAAGAGCGAGTGAAGCTTATTCCTATAACACAGGAAAGAAAATGGTGAAGTGGAGTGAAGAAGAAATTGTAGAAAATATTTTCAATCGTTTTGATGGACAAAAAGTTTCATTACTTGCTCCGTTGGTAAGAGGACGTAAAGGACATTATCGTGAATTGTTTGAAGACATTCGTAAGAAAGGCTATGTAAAAGTTAGGGTTGATGGCGAGATACAGGACATTACCCCTAAGATGCAGGTTGACCGTTATAAGATCCATGATATTGAAGTAGTGGTTGATCGTTTGAAAGTGAGTGATGATTTTCGGGTGCGTATCAGCCAGAGCGTGCAACAAACATTGAAAATCGGGAAAGACCTGATGTTTATTGAAACAGAAAAGAGTGGCGTTGTTTCTTATTCAAAACAATTGATGTGTGAAGATACCGGGCTGAGTTATGAAGAACCATCACCCAATGCATTTTCATTTAACTCTCCTTATGGCGCATGCCCAACCTGTAAAGGATTGGGTAATGTGTATACCATAGATATGGAGCTCGTGCTGCCTGATCAAACACTAACTGTAAAGGAAGGTGGCATTGCACCATTAGGTGAAGAACGTGATGCAAGTGTGTTTCAACAAGTAATTGCTTTTGCAAAAAAATATAAAATCAAATTAGATGTGCCGGTTGACAAACTTCCAAAAGAACAACTTGACCTTTTGTTGTTTGGCGATAAGAATATCAGTGCAACATTGGAAGTCGATGCAAGTGATGAAACGGTTCCGCATGAATACACAGGCAGTTACGAAGGCATCATCCCGATGTTAAAACGTTGGTTTGTTTCTACAACCAGTACAGAAGGGTTACGTGAATGGGTAACGCAATTCATGACATTACAAACCTGTGGAAGTTGTAATGGTGCAAGACTGAAAAAAGAAAGTCTTTGGTTTAAGATTGAAGACCGCAATATTTCTGAATTAAGTGATTTGAATCTTGATAATCTTGCTGCATGGTTCGATGGTTTGGAGCTTCGTATCAGTAACAAACAGGCAGCCATCGCCAAAGATGTGTTGAAAGAGATCAGGGAACGATTACAATTTTTATTGAACGTTGGTTTAACTTATCTCACACTCAACCGTTCAAGCAGAACATTGAGTGGAGGCGAAAGTCAGCGTATACGTTTAGCAACACAGATCGGCTCTCAACTGCAGGGCATCACGTATATTTTAGATGAACCAAGTATTGGTTTGCATCAACGTGATAACCATCGTTTGATTGAAGCATTAAAAAATCTTCGTGATGTAGGCAACAGTGTGCTTGTTGTTGAACATGATAAAGATATTATGCTTGCTGCTGATCATTTAATTGATGTTGGTCCGCAAGCTGGTAAACATGGTGGAACAATTGTATCTGCCGGATCACCAAAGGATGTACTTGAATCAAAAAGTGATACCGCCAAATACCTGAACGGCGAAAAATCAATACCCGTGCCGAAAGAGCGTAGAAAAGGAAACGGAAAATCGATTGAGTTGAAAGGTGCAAGCGGTAACAATCTCAATAATGTGAGTGCTAAATTTCCGTTGGGTAAGCTGATTGTTGTTACCGGTGTTAGTGGAAGTGGCAAGAGTACACTCATCAACGAAACACTTTATCCTATCCTTAGCAAATATTGTTACGATTCAAAAGCCAATCCAATGCCCTACAAAAGCATTAAAGGATTGGAACATATTGACAAGGTGATTGAAATTGATCAGTCGCCTATTGGTCGTACACCAAGAAGCAACCCTGCCACTTATTGCGGATTCTTTACAGAGATAAGGACATTATTTGCAGCAATACCTGAAGCAAAGATCAGGGGTTATAATGCAGGTCGTTTTTCATTCAACGTAAAGACAGGAAGGTGCGATGTTTGTGAAGGTGGTGGAATGCGGGTTATTGAAATGAATTTCTTACCAGATGTATATGTACATTGCGAAAAATGTAACGGCAAACGTTATAACCGGGAAACACTGGAGATTCGTTATAAAGGGAAATCAATTGCAGACATATTGGATATGACGGTGGAAGAAGCAGTGGAGTTTTTTCAACCAGTTCCTTACCTCTATCGTAAAATAAAAGTATTGGAAGATGTGGGGCTTGGTTACATCACACTCGGGCAAAGTGCAGTTACATTGAGCGGTGGTGAAGCACAACGTGTAAAACTATCAACAGAGCTTGCGAAAAAAGATACGGGCAAAACATTTTATATTCTTGATGAACCAACTACAGGTTTACATTTCCAGGATATTCAACACTTACTTGATGTCCTTAATAAATTAACCGATAGAGGTAATACAGTATTGGTAATTGAACACAATATGGATGTAATTAAAGTTGCAGATCATATTATTGATCTTGGTCCTGAAGGCGGCGATGGTGGCGGTGAAATTTTATTTGAAGGAACACCGGAAGATTTGCTCAATTGTAAAGCAAGCCACACTGCAAGATTTCTAAAAGTTGAACTGTAAGAACAAAAAAAAGCCCCCCGAACCAATGGGGGGCAACAGGATAGAGTACGGACCAAGAGAAACAAAGCAAAGCATGGTAAAATAAATATCCGTCCAGGGTTCTCTCTTTAGATTTTCACAGGATTGGAAACTTTAGAAAGGGTTTCGGACTAACGTTTATTGCATACTTTGCCAAATCATTAGGATTGTCTTGGTTTAACACTGGGAAAAAAATGAACGAAGCATGGTGAAATAAATATCGATCAGGTTCTCTTTTTTTCTTTTTCTCAAGATTAAAAAAAAATGAGAAAAGGGGTACGGATTAACGTTTATTGCATACTTCGTTCAAAGAGTTTACATATAGATAGTTTGTGTAATTAAAAGTAAAAGCAAAGCATGGTGAAATAAATATCGGTCTCTGGTTCTCTCTTCAGATTTTCACAGGATTGGAAACTTTAGAAAGGGTACGGACTAACGTTTATTGCATACTTTGCTAATGAGTTTACATATAGAAAAGTTTATGTAATTAAAAGAATAAGCAAAGCATGATGAAATAAATATCGGTCGCTGGTTCTCACTGGATTTTCACAGGATTGGAACATTATGAGAAGGGTACGGACTAACGTTTATTACATACTTTGCTTAAGAAGTTATAGATAAAGTTTTTTCTTAAAGATGTAGAGCACAACATAGAGTGTAACTAATCCTACACGAAGCAACCAGATAGTTAGCTCGGGATTGTTAGATAGCGCTCTTGCTTTTGTTTTGGGGATTTCAGTTTTCATTTTTGGGATTTGGGTATGGGTATGGATAAAAATTATTCGCTAAAAGTACTGCGGGCATTTCATTGAATTCTTATTTCGGAACCAGTCTGCGTACACATCACCGATCTTCCAGGTAAGTCTGAATGTACTGGAGAAATAAGAATCATTTTTTAATGGATTACCTCTTTTCTTACCCGCACGGTAAGGAGTATAAGCCGGATTTGAATTCGGATAAAATGAACTTGGGTTGGCCAGGTATTTAGCATACGTTGCCTGGGTTGGTGTTAAATACTGATCGAACAAAGCCGGATCAATAAATTTATTACTTACATCATCAACATAATCACTTCCAGTTTTGCGATGGATGAGTTCAACAGCAAATGTTACACGTTCTGTAATATCATATTTAATACCTACTCCCATTGGAATAGCATAATTCGTTAAACTGTATTCCGGAATTCCTGTTTCAACCATTCCTTGTCCCTCTAACCGGAGTGGTTTCAGATCGATCCATGATTCATTACCTGCAGGATCTTTATATAAACCTTGTGGTTTAAATTTAAAGACGCCGAAACCAACGATACCATATGGACGGAAACGTGGTAATCCAGATCCGTTCTTTAAGCTTATAAATGCTGTGGGATAAATTTCAAGTGCAGCGTATGCTTCGTATAAAGGTGAGCGGAATGTAAGGTTTCGGTATTTTCTTGAACCTTCCCATGTATCAGCAGGTTGCTTTTGCTTCACCAGTCGATCATCGCCTTCCATTTTACCATAGTTGCCTGACAAACGGAACCCGATCCACTCTGCAGGATAATAAGAAGCAGAAATACCAATGATCGCATTCGTTACCGGCAGGTTATTGTCTTTAGGACCATAGCCTCCTCGTCCACGGTTACCACCAAGGTCGCCAAGGAAACTCATCGGGCCAAAATCTAAACCAATTTCAAAACGGGAATTTGCAGAAGACAATCCAATCTGAGCCTGCAGACTTTGATTACAAAACGTAATAAGCAGTAAAGCGTACAGAATTATGCGCTGTGTACGTTGTTTCATAGAATTGGATATTTGGTTCTTCGTGTATTGGATACAACAAGGCAATATTAGAAAACAAATCTTGAAGTTCAAAATTTTTTCTTTCACTGAATCGGTGGAAACCCTTACTGGCATAGGCTTTTAAGCAGTTTTACTTGTGGTGTTAAGTAAAATTACCTATTAGTTTTCACAATTCCGAATCATTTCTATATGCTCAATATTATCTTCCAGATAAATCTCACTTGTTTGTTTAAAACCAAGTGAATTATAAAATTTCAACAGGTAATATTGGGCCCCAATCTTGATATCAAGTTTTCCAAAAAGCTCTTCACATTGCTTAATTGCAACATTCATTAATTCTCTTCCTGCACCCGTTCCTCTGGCAGCGGGATTTGTAACAACTCTGCCAATTGATGGTTCCTTTTCATACGAAACACCAGCAGGCAACAATCGAACATAGGCCATCAGTTTATTATCCTCATCAACTCCCATCAAATGCCAACCTTTCTGATCTTTATAATCAGCATCCTGGTAAACACAGTTTTGTTCAACAACAAATACTTCATTACGCAACCACATGATGTTGTATAGCTCATATGGCGTTAATGCTTCAAATTTTTTTACGATCCAATTCAGTTTCATTATCGTCCGGGTGTTGGCACAACTGGTAAACTTTCGTTGCCGTTTTCATTTACCGATTGTACAGCGAAAAAATAATTGTCTTTTGAGTAAGGTAATTTCACATAAGTTTCAGTCGTGAAAATTTTCTTTTGCCAAACAGCACTTGTTGTTTCACGCAGCAACACATAAAATCCTTTTACTTTTCCAATAGCAGGTTGCTTCCAATTGATGAGTGAATAGTTTGTAAGGCTTCGTGTTTCAATCTTTACTTCCAATGGCATTGATGGAGCTTTTGCAAGATTGGCCAGTGAAGCAAGATTAATTCCTGTGTTCTTTGCTAAATACACGAAGTCCATAAACTCGGGTAAGTCACCATACTGAATGCCTTTGTCTGTTCGCAGATCCTGATGCTGATGATTGAAGTTTTCATTCATCTCAGTAATACGTACGGCTGCAAATCCTTTTTGGATGAAGGGTGTATGATCACCTCCACGTAAAAAACGATCATTGCGATATACCATTACCACTTCCAGATTATCAACATAACGTTCGCCGATCTCTTTAACATAACGTGCCAACTGTCTCGACTTTCCATCATTCTCCAAACCAAGATTGCGGATGTTTGCAGCAGCTTTATCTAATTCATAAGCCGGCAATCCTTCACTGAACACACGCACTTTTGTATTGTCGATAATGTTTGTTTCATTGCTGTTGTTTGAACCCATGATATCGTTATTCAACACCGCTTCAATGATCCAGTTTTGATCTTTTGCTTTTCCTGCCAAAAAATTTGCACCCAGCAATCCCTGCTCTTCACCGCTTACAGCAACAAAAATGATCGTTGCAGAAAATTCATACTTACTCATGATGCGTGCACACTCAAGTACCGCAGCCACACCACTGGCATCATCATTTGCTCCGGGCGCTTCGCTTGTTGCATTCATTACATCTGTTACACGACTATCTAAATGCCCACTGATCACAAAGATGCGTTGATCGGCAGGATTAGTTCCTTTCAGGATGGCCATTGCATTACCAAGATTCACAGGTTTGCTGATGCGCCGTCCATCGGGCTGCAAGGTTGTTGTGTCAACAAAAGCAGTCATTCTTCCATTTGATTGTTTGGCGAACTCTTTAAACTTTGTAACTACCCATTCACGTGCTGCGCCAATGCCTTGTTTAGGATCAGTAACCGTACTCATGGTATGGCGTGTGCCAAAACTCACCATTTTCAAAATGTAAGCTTTGAGTGAATCCGGAGAAATTGCAGTGACCATCTTTTCAATTTCAGGATCACGTTGAATAGTAGTTTGGGCATTGATTCCTTTTAACACAAACAGGAAAACAAAAACGAAAAACGAAACTTGCTTCATAAAGTGGAGTGATTAATAATTATATTTTTCTTTCCAGAGTTGTTTCAGAAATCTTCTTAACTCCTCCTCTCTTATATTTTTACCCGGCTCATAAAATTTTGTTCCAACGATCTTCTCCGGCAAATACTCCTGCGATGAGAAATTGTTTTCATAACTGTGCGAATACTGATACCCTTTCCCGTAGTCCATGTTCTTCATGAGCTTTGTTGGTGCATTGCGGATATGCAGAGGAACAGACAAATCGCCAAATTGTTTAACGGCGGCCATTGCATTTCCAATAGCAACTGTTGCAGTATTACTTTTTGCACTGGAGGCGAGATAGATGACACACTGTGATAAAATAAGTTGCGACTCAGGATAACCAATTTTATTCACTGCATCAAATGTTGCATTTGCCAGCAATAATGCATTGGGATTTGCATTGCCAATATCTTCACTGGCAAGAATCAATAAACGACGGGCAATAAATTTTACATCTTCGCCACCCTCGATCATTCTTGCCAACCAATACACTGCAGCGTTGGGATCACTGCCACGAATGGATTTGATAAAAGCAGAAATGATATCGTAGTGCTGCTCACCGCTTTTATCATACAACGCCATTTTTTGTTGAACGGTTTGCAATACCAATTCATCTGTTATCAGCATTTCATTGCCTGAGCTATCAGTAACAATTTCTAACAGGTTTAATAATTTCCGTGCATCACCTCCACTTAATCGAATGAGTGCTTCTGTTTCTTTTAACTCGATCTTTTTTTCTCTCAACACAACATCATTCGTAATTGCTTTTTGCAATAATTGAACAAGATCGTTTTCATCCAATGCTTTCAACACAAACACCTGGCAACGGCTGAGCAAGGCACTATTCACTTCAAACGAAGGATTTTCTGTTGTGGCACCAATGAGTGTAATGATTCCTTTTTCAACAGCACCTAACAAAGCGTCCTGCTGACCTTTATTGAAACGATGTATCTCATCAATAAATAAAATGGCTTTTGCTTCCTGCTTCGCCTGTTCAATTACTTCACGCACATCTTTTACACCACTGCTGATAGCACTTAACTGATAATACGTAGCACTTACATTATTCGCAATGATATTTGCTATGGTTGTTTTACCAACGCCGGGAGGCCCCCACAAGATCATACTTGGAATGTTACCACTGGCAATGGCTTTCTGCAGAATACCGCCTTGCCCCGTGAGGTGTTGCTGACCAACAAGGTCGTGCAATTGTTTTGGTCGTAACCGTTCTGCTAATGGAGCCTGCATGCAGGCAAGTTATACCAATTATGGAAATTTAAGAGAGCAGATATGAGAAACGGTATGCCTCTTTTATGGATGATAAAGTTTTAAAAAGGCATCAATTTTATTGAACGCATCATAATAAATCAACGGACTCCAATCGCCATGCCCACCCCCGGGATATAACACATACTGATTAGGCACAGCAACTGCATTCAACTTATCTTTCAAAATAGCCGATTGCGAAGACGACACAACTATATCGTTGCTACCATGCAGGAGTAAAGTTGGTGCACTGCTGCTCACTGCAAAATTAAATGGAGATGATTGTTGGTAAATAACAGGATTGGAAGTTGGTGTAGCACCTGTTACACTGACTAATAATGCAGGCACAAAGGGATTTGGTGGATTGTTATACAGTTGCACCAACTCCGTTGGGCCAAAAAATGAAATAACAGCCTTTACCTTTATTGGCGTTGTGTATTTATAAGCATGCAACAACGCCAAATGTGCTCCGGCACTTGCGCCGATCAATCCAAAGCGATCAGAAATTCTATACTCGTCCCGTTTGCTTAGAATAAATTCAATGGCCGCTTTTACATCTTGTTCTTGGGAAGGAAAAAGATTCTGTCCGTTTGCGGCCAAACGATAACTGATGTTGAAAATGGCATACTTCGGAGAACGGCGTTTTAGTGTATCAACATAAGCATTGAGATCGGCACGGCTGCCTTCCGTCCAGCCGCCACCGTGAATCAAAATAAGTACAGGAGTTTCGGATGTGCTTCTTCCTGAAGGCAGATACACATCCATTGCCTGTTTTGTATCAGTTCCGTATTTCACATTAAGCAATGTTTGTGCGCCATTGGCATCCTTATCTTTTTTCTTACAGGAAAAGAGACTGATAGCTGCAACCAAACAAATGAGAAGAATGCGCATAGGTTTCGTTTGCATAAAGAAACGAAGAAGCGGGAGATGAATTGTGTTAAAAAGAACCATCCACGGGAGTGTCGTTATTTTTCTCCGCAAAAAGGTGAGCATATTGCTTCAGGTAACGAAACGTAAAACTTATATGAACGCCGAGTATAACAGCGTAAAAAAGCAGGAACCAAACCACTGATTTCATAATACGCAACATCAAAGCCGACGATACGGGTGAGTTGGATTGCTGCATATCACTTACCTGCTTAACAGCATCGGAAAGAATTGCGGGGTTCTGCAACACTGCAATTGACTGAAAGATATTCATGATCACAAACACAAGAGCAACGTAAGCATTTACTTTTATCCAGTCACGCAACTTTGGTTGAAGTTGACGTTTACCATCAATCCCATTCAACAGGAACAGGAAACTGGCAATGCTATAGATCACAACTGCCACAATCACAAACACACTAAGCAGCAATGCCGGGTTTGATAATGCAATCAGTAATGCAAACAATGCGGCAATACCGAAGATTGCAGCGATGATTAAAAGGAAATAAGAGAAGATCCGATAGAAAAGCATTCTATTCATTATTATTAATTTCTGAGCCAATTGATTGTATCATATCATCAAGTGATAGCTGTTGCCTTTTTGACAAAAATCGCTTTAACTTAATTTGCCAAATTAATACAAACAAGAGATTAGTCACAATAGTTATGATAATTACTAAAGCAATTTTACCACCAGCTGAACCCTTTTGTTCGGGATTAATAAACTCTTCATAAAATCCAAAGCAAAATATGAAGAGAAGCACTGGAATAAGAGTAAACCAAAATACAATACCGGTAGTGTAGGTTATGTTTACACTTCCCCTTAATGCTTTTTCAGGGAAAAAATTTTTAAGAACATATAAGTTAAGCAAACTAATGAGAACTGAAAATCCGGCAATCAGCAGAAATACAAAGAATTCCCATTGCAGCATGTTAACATACCTTGAATTATTAATTGCATTTCCAACCGTTAAAGCAAGAACCAAAACCCAAATGACAATGTTGACATAATTCGAAACTGAAAATATCTTCCACTTAGGATGTAGCATTTCCATCTTTATTTCAAATCCAGCTTTATCTGCAACTCATCAAACTGCTTTGCAGCGATTTCGCTTGGTGCATCAAGCATTACATCTCTTCCGGAATTATTTTTCGGAAAGGCAATGAAATCACGGATGCTTTCGCTGCCACCCAGGATTGCACAAAGGCGATCGAAACCAAATGCTATCCCACCATGCGGCGGTGCACCATATTCAAACGCACCAAGTAAGAATCCAAACTTGTGTTGTTGTTCTTCTGCATCCATACCCAAAGCGGCAAACATTTTTTCCTGCAGCTCACGTTGATAGATACGGATGGAACCACCACCAATTTCATTTCCATTCAACACCATATCGTATGCATTGGCTTTGATGCCGGCATACGGATGCTCCAGGTATTTGTCAAGATCATCCACTTTCGGACTGTTATTGATCATTGTTTCAATATGCGATGGCTTTGGACTTGTAAACGGATGATGTCTTGCAACCCATCTACCGGCTCCGCCTCCATCCTGGTCTTCCAGTGCAAATTCAAACAATGGGAAGTCGAGCACCCACAATAATTTATAATCATCAGCTTTGCGCAAGCCCAACTTATCGGCCATGTACATCCGCAGATCGCTGATGGCTTTACGTGTGCGTTCTTCTGCACCTGCTAAAATCAAAATCAAATCACCTGCTTTTGCATTGGTTGCTTCAGCAATGGCTTTTAATTTTTCTTCGCCGTAAAATTTATCTACACTGCTTTTATAAGTACCATCTGCATTGCATTTGATGAACACCAACCCCTTCATACCAATTTGTGGACGTTTCACCCACTCCGTTAATTCATCAGTTTGCTTGCGTGTATATTCACTGCAACCGGGAGCTGCAATCGCTACCACTGTTTCAGCTTCATCAAACACTTTAAAATCTGCACCGTCAATCAATGCTGATTGACTTTGTTTTGTTGGAAATGTATGTGCAGGGAATTTGAGGTTGCAGATCTTCATGTCGAAACGAATATCCGGCTTGTCGTTTCCGTATTGCCACATCGCTTCTTCCCAAGTCATGCGTTCAACAGTTTCTGTGTAGTCGATGTTCTTTACATCTTTGAAGATCGATTTGATCATTCCTTCAAACATGTTGAGGATATCTTCCTGTTCAACAAATGCCATTTCACAGTCGATCTGTGTAAACTCCGGTTGCCGATCGGCACGCAGATCTTCGTCACGGAAACATTTCACCACCTGGTAGTAACGATCGTAACCACTCACCATCAACAATTGCTTAAACGTTTGCGGGCTTTGCGGCAATGCATAAAACTGTCCGGGGTTCATACGGCTCGGCACCACAAAATCTCTTGCACCTTCGGGTGTTGATTTAATTAAGAAAGGTGTTTCAATATCCATGAAACCATTACCATGCAGATAATTTCTTGCAGCACGGTTCACCGCATAACGTAATTCAATATTTCGTTTCACTGCATTACGACGCAGATCAAGGAAACGGTATTTCATGCGCAGATCATCGCCACCATCAGTATCGTCCTGAATGGTGAAAGGCGGAACTGCAGATTTATTCAACACCTTAAATTCAGTAATAAGGATTTCAATATCGCCTGTTGCAATGTTTGGATTCTTGTTACTACGTTCGCTAACGGTACCGGTTGCCTGCAATACAAACTCACGACCAAGCGGATTTTCATCCAGCACTTTATTCAGTTCTTCACCAAACAACAACTGTGTAATTCCATAACGGTCACGTAAATCAACAAACGTAATGCTGCCGAACTTACGAACGGTTTGCACCCAGCCAGCCAGGGTTACTGTGTTACCAACATGATTGCTTCTTAATTCGCCACAGGTATGAGAACGATACATAGTAAAGTTTAAAATTGAAAGTTGAAATTGAAAAGTCCAATCCGGACTCTACAGCTTCAACATAAACGGTTTGCTAAGGTGCGCAAAGATAACTACTGAGAGGCAACCATCCGAAGCAGTTTCAGGCTGTTTTTCGTTCTGTTTGATGGCTCAGCTCCTCTTTCAACGCCTCTTCAGTTTGAACAATCACTTTTTCTCTGAATTTTCGGTTCACGAAATACAACAAGTAATACACGAAAAGAATTAATAACCCGATACTGAAAGGAATCAACGACATGTTACGAAGCCCGAACTTTCCTTCGTCCCAACCATAAAACTCACCGATCATCCAGGTACAGTTGGCCGTGATCCAGAATACAACCGCCAGGTTATGTACCAGTTCAGAGAATATTTTTCTTGTTTGCCAAGTAATAATTAATGCCGCCAACATCGTTGGAACAATCATGATCAACGCCGGGATATGAAGATTCAAAGCCCAACATGCATCTTTAATAAGCCAGAAAAGAATATGCAGATTTTCAATACGACGAAACCTTGCAGGAATAGAATAGATCAGATTATTGCTCATGTTTGCTATGCTTTTTGGGAAACCGTAAAAATAAGGAATCGAACGAAGCCTGAGCATTCGAAGGGCGGAGCATTCGAGCTGATGTTGAGATTGACAACAGAAGACTCAACCTTCCTGTCCTTCGAGGGCATATTATGGCGGATAAAAAAGAGGCGAGCAGTTTTACCACTCGCCTCTAACTTTTTCTACTTTTCAATTTAGCTAAACATTTCTCTCACCCGCTCAAAGAAACCCTTCTCTCCTTTTTCAGGTTTGGGTTGAAAATTCTGGCCCTGCTGTAATTTCTCCAATATGGCTTTTTCTTCTGAAGTGAGGTGCTGTGGCGTCCACACATTTACATAAATGAGTTGATCACCTTTTTCATAACTCTGAACAGCAGGGAAACCTTTGCCTTTTAAGCGAAACACTTTCCCACTTTGCGTACCCGGTGGTATTTTGATCTTTGCACGACCATCAATGGTTGGCACTTCGGCCTGAATACCAAATACTGCATCAGGAAATGAGATATGCAGGTCATACGCCACATTCAATCCATCACGGTGCAACTGCGGATGTGCTTCTTCTTCTATCAATACGATCAGATCACCGGGAGCGCCACCACGCTCACCCATATTTCCTTTGCCACTAACATTTAACTGCATTCCTTCCTGTATACCTGCAGGTATTTCGATCGTAATATTTTCTTCGCCATATACACGGCCTTCACCTTTACATGCTGTACACTTGTGTGCGATGGTTGAACCCTCACCATTACAGGTTGGACAAGTTGTAACCGTCTGCATTTGTCCGAGGAACGTATTTTGTACTCGTCTTACCTGACCACTACCACCGCATGTGCCGCAGGTTTGCATGCTGCTTTTATCTTTCGCACCAGTGCCGCCGCAGGTGTTACAGCTAACGTATTTTTTTACTTTGATTGTTTTGCTGGCACCTTTTGCGATCTCTTCATAATTCAATTTTATACGAACACGAAGATTGCTTCCTCTAACACCTCTTGCTCTTCCGCCACCACCGCCTCTGCGTTGACCGCCACCGCCAAAGAAACTCCCAAATACATCGTCGCCGAAAATATCTCCAAACTGGCTGAAGATATCATCCATGTTCATGTTCTGACCACCGCCAAATCCACCACGGCCGTTGCCACTTACACCGGCATGCCCATAACGATCATATTGTGATTTTTTATCAGCATCACTTAATATCTCGTAAGCCTCAGCCGCTTCTTTAAATTTTTCTTCGGCTTCTTTGTTTCCGGGGTTCCGGTCGGGGTGAAACTGCATGGCCACTTTGCGATACGCTTTTTTGATCTCGTCCGCAGAAGCAGTCTTGCTTACCCCGAGTATTTCGTAAAAATCTCTTTTTGTTGACATATATTGCTACTAGCTTTTAGCTGCAAGCTTTTAGTAAAACGCAAACCAGCTTGCAGCTGATGGCTTGCGGCTGGCAGCCTATTTTCCTACAACCACTTTTGCAAAGCGGATGATCTTATCGTTGAGTAAATAACCTTTTTCAATTTCATCAATTACTTTCCCTTTCATGCCTTCCGGTGCAGGAATTTCAGTAATTGCTTCGTGCTTATCGGCATCAAAGTCCTGGCCTTTTGTTTCCATAGCCTTCAGGCCACGGTTTTGTAAGGTGGAACGGAGTTTATGAAACACCAGTTTTACACCTTCATCTACTCCACCATTTTTTGCGAGCTCCGCTTCTGCACGGTCGGTATCATCAAGCACTTCCAGCATTGAAACGATTACCTCTTTCCCTGCAGTTTGCATCTGCTCCACCCTTTCTTTTGCAGTACGTCGACGGAAATTGTCGAATTCAGCCATGAGGTAGAGATATTTTTTCTTCTCTTCCTCCACAGCTTCCTTTAATTTTTCCAGTTCGGTTTCTTCGGCAATTTGCTCATTGAGGTGATTAACGCCTGCAATGTTTTCATCTGTATTAATATTGGCACTGAAAGCAGTATCGTTCAGTTCAGCTGCGTTTTGTTCTGTCATTTCGTTCGTCTTTTCTTCCATAAAAGGTAAAATTGTCGGCAAAGGTAAGCTGGTCAAGAATATTGCCAATGGCTGAATTGGGACAAATTGTCCTGCTACCTCAAAATCTCCCGGATCAAAACAAAAAGGCACCCGTTTCCGGATGCCCAACCTAAACATAAAACAGAAAATTATTCAGCCACTCTAATATTCCATTGCAGTGGTGGAGTTTCCATAAAACCCATGCACACCGCACAGTTTACTTCCCGGGCTTCCTGCACAATTACGGCAGTAAATCTGTCACCAACTTTCAATCCTGCCTTTGCAAAATCGCAATGGTTTTTTACAGTAAATACATTCTTGTATTGCTTTCCTGAAGGATCGGTCCAGTCCATACCCCGTCCTTTCCCATCAGCATCTTCTATCTGTACAATATGGAAGGCTCAGAACGATGCCAGCAATTTTGCTTTAAAACTTCCCTCAGGTGGATACGGTTTGCTGCACGCAGATAATAAAAACAAAGTGACGAATAATAAAAGATGATAAAGTTTCATAAGTCCTTTTATTTGGTTGACCTCTATACAATTGATTTCGTTGCACGAAACTCATTTTTTAAAAATACCTTTGCCGGCTATGACAAAAGTGACGCTCAACAGAAAGATCTCTCAACGTGTAGCAAACGGGCATCCATGGGTTTTTGCAAATGAAGTGAACCGTGTTGATGGAAATGCAGAAGCAGGAGCCATAGTAGATGTGCATACACATGACGATAAGTTTTTAGGCCGGGGTTATATCAATCCAAAATCGCAGATACTCGTTCGTATTCTTACAAGAAAAAAGAATGAAGAGATCAATGATGATTTCTTTTTACGCAAACTGAGCGAAGCGTGGAAGCAACGGCAGCAAATGGGATACATTGAAAATTGCCGTTTGATCTTTGGTGAAGCTGATGGCTTACCACAACTCATCATTGATAAATTCAACGATTATTTCGTTCTACAAACACTGGCGCTCGGTATTGATATGTGGAAGGATGCCATTGTAAAAGCGATCAATCAAATCTTTCAACCAAAAGGCATTTACGAACGCAACGATGTTCCTATCCGTGAGCTGGAAGGCATGGAACAGAAGAAAGGTTTCTTGAGTGAACCATTCGATACCAACATCATCATCAATGAAAACGGATTGCAGTTTCATGTTGATATTGCCAATGGACAAAAGACGGGCTACTTCCTTGATCAACAGGATAACCGCAGGCACATTGAACACATTGTGAAAGATGCAGAAGTGTTAGGCGCATTCACTTACACAGGTACGTTTGAAATTCATGCAGCAAAGTACGGCGCAAAAAGTGTTCACGGCCTTGACATATCAGAAAGTGCTATTGCCATGTGTAATAAAAACGCTGAGCTTAACGGCGTTGCCGACAAATGCAAATTTGAATGTGTGAATGCATTTGATGTTTTAAAGACATGGGTGAAAGAAGATAAGCAGTATGATGTGGTAATGCTTGATCCTCCGTCGTTCAGTAAATCAAGAGCAACCATACAAAAAGCGATCACCGGTTATAAAGAGATCAACCTTCGTGGAATGAAGCTTGTAAAGCCGGGAGGTTTTCTTGTTACATCTTCCTGCACCAATCTTGTGCAGCCCGATCTGTTTTTAGAGATCATTCAAATGGCAGCGAAAGATGCACGCAGACAATTACGCCAGGTTACATTCCAAACACAAAGCTCCGATCACCCGATCATCTGGGGTTGGGAGAATACACATTATTTGAAGTTTTTGATTGTGCAAGTGCTTTGATGAAGTACGAGATACAAAGTTGAAAATATGGGAACGTCGTCAGTTATGTAAACTGACGGCGTTCTTTTTGAAGAAAGGCTATAACCAGTCTGAATAGGTGCAAATTAAAAAAGACTCGTCTGAGCCTTCACAATTATTCAATAAAACAAGATTGAAATTATTTCACGACCTGGAACTTACCACTCTCAACAACTTTACCATTGCGGTCGGTCAACTGGAAGATATAAACACCACGGAAATAATCGTTGAGGTTGACAACAGTACGTGGGGTAAGATTATTGATCTCTAAAACCTTCTTGCCAATAAAGTTGAAGACCTTGAAAGAAAAATCTGCAAGGCGTGTTTCTTTAAACTCAAAATTGATAAAGGAAGAAGCGGGGTTGGGATAAAAACGGACAACCTTAACCACATTTTCAGCGTTTCCAGCGGGTGTTCTGTCCGTCTGGGCGGTTGCTGTGGTTATCAAAAGGATACAGGCGAGTATGGTAAAAATCCGTTTCAACGAAACAAACTTAGTTTTATTATCTGCAATTTACAAGCTTTTTCTCACATTTCTTAAAAAAGAAAGGGCAAACCCTTATTTGATTTGCCCTCTTATTCCACAGACAATGAATCAGTTGAGTGATTCCAGTTTTTTGTTGATGGCCTCAAAATCAGGCACGCCATCTTTCGTTTCAACTAATTCAACGTACTGGATAATACCTTCCTTGTCAACTATAAAAGCACTTCGTTTAGAAACACCTTTCATTTCAAGTATCCAGTTCTCGTACAAGGAATCGTAAGCTGCCGATACTTCTTTATTAAAATCGCTTAGCAAAGGGAAATTATAACCCTGCTCCTCTTTATATCTTTTCAGAGTGAACACAGAATCAACTGAAATACCCAAAACCTCTGCATTGGCATTGTTATACCGGGCAATATCATCCCTTACCGTACAAAGTTCAGCAGTGCAGGTGCTGGAAAATGCCTGTGGGTAAAACAGGATCAACACATTCTTTCCTTTAAAATCGGTGAGACTTACTTTCTTCCTTTCCGTATCAAAGAGCGAAAATTCCGGGGCTTTCTGTCCAATTTGAATAGTCATATGATTTACTTGTTTAAATTTTTATCAATAACAACCACTTTGCAAATTTGTTAAACAAAAAGGGAAGCATTGTAAAAATGCTTCCCTTTTTTAAGTTCAGTTTACTTTTATATATGTAGCAGAACCTGCTCACCCATAGCATCGGTGCCAAGGATCTTCTCTGCCGGCGTTGTTGCATCTGCAATATCTCTTGAACGGAACCCGTCTTTTAATACTTTATCAACAGCACTGATGACCGCTTCTGATTCTTCTTTCATACCAAAAGAAATGTCTAATAATAACGCTGCTGATAAAACAGAAGCTAACGGATTGGCCACACCCTTGCCGGTGATATCATGTGCCGAACCATGAATGGGTTCATATACACCTGTACCATCACCAATAGAAGCACTTGCCAACATTCCCATTGAACCTGCAATTTGTGAAGCTTCATCGGTAAGGATATCACCAAACAGATTGGCAGTTACTACCACATCAAAACGACGAGGATCTTTGATCAGCAACATCGCTGTTGCATCAACAAACTGATGTTCTACTTCTATATCAGGATATTCCAATGCCACTTTCTGCACCACTTCTCTCCACAATCTTGATGTTTCAATTACATTCGCCTTATCAACAGAACATAATTTCTTTTTACGTGTGCGTGCTGCTTCAAATGCTTTGCGAGCAATACGTTCTACTTCGTAACGGCTGTACTCTGCAATATCATAAGCTGTATCGCCATTGTTTTTACGTCCTTTTTCACCGAAGTAAATATCACCGGTCAATTCACGGAAGAATAAAATATCAGCACCTTTTAAAATTTCAGGTTTAATGCTTGATGCACCCAACAACTCATCAAATAATTTAATGGGACGAAGATTGGCATACAATCCAAGCTCTTTACGCATCTTCAACAAGCCTTGCTCAGGACGAACTTTTGCAGAAGGATCGTTATCATATTTGGGATGACCAACGGCACCAAATAAAACTGCATCTGAATTACGCATTTTCTCTAATGACTCATCAGGCAACGGAACACCTGTTGCCTCAATCGCTACGTGACCGATCAATGCTTCATCGTACGTAAATGTGTGACCAAACTTTGCAGCGATCTTATCCAATACTTTTTTACCAACTGCTGTTACTTCCTGTCCGATACCATCGCCCGGAACAATTAAAATGTGTTTTGTTGCCATTCTTGTTATGATTTTTTTTCGTGAGCCGTGAATTGTCAGTCGTCAGTTTAATCCGTCAGGCGAAAGCGTAAGACGATGTTCACTCACTACTCACCACTCACTATTATGTTCAACATTTTTTGTGTTGCCTTGATAGCAGAAACTGTTTGATCGCTGTCAAGACCTCTTGTTTTAAATTCTTTGTTGTTATAACTCCAGGTAATGATTGTTTCGCACAAGGCATCACTCTTACCGCCGGGAGGAATCCGCACAGCATAATCGGTTAACTGTGGTAATTCTCTTTTCTTTTGTCTGTAAATTTTCTTCAATGCATTCATGAATGCATCATACTGACCATCGCCTTGCGCATGTTCTTCAAACGTTTCTCCGTCAATGTTTAAATGAAGTGTAACTGAAGGACGAAGATTCTTCGAATGAGTTAACACATAGTTCTCCACACGCACTTTATCCTGGATAGAATTACTGTCGAGCACATCTGAAAGTATATAAGGAAGATCAGCAGGAGTTACCACTTCTTTCTTATCACCCAACTCAATGATACGTTGCGTTACTTTTTTCAGATCTTCGTCAGCCAACTGAATACCTAACTGTGCAAGATTATTTTCAATGTTTGCTTTACCGCTTGTTTTGCCCAATGCATATTTGCGTTGGCGACCAAAACGCTCCGGCATCAGATCACTGAAATAAAGTTTATTCTTTTTATCACCATCGGCATGAATGCCTGCTGTTTGCGTAAACACATTCTCTCCCACAACAGGTTTGTTTGAAGGAATGCGAACACCTGAAAATGTTTCCACCAACTTGCTTACACCATACAATGATTTTTCTACAACAGACGATTTAATGTTCGGCATAAAATCGTGCATCACTGCAATAGCACTTGCTAATGGCGCATTACCTGCACGTTCGCCCATGCCGTTTACTGTAAGATGCAAACCATGAGCACCTGCTTTCATTGCCTCCAGCACATTGGCTGTTCCGAGATCATAATCATTATGACCATGAAAATCAAAATGCGTATCGGGATAACGTTGTACAATTTCAGAAACAAAATCAAACACTTCAGATGGCGTTAAGATGCCGAGTGTATCAGGCAACATCACACGCTTCACCGGTTGCTTCACAATAAAATCGAGATACTGAAAAACGTATTCTTTTGAATGACGCATTCCATTGCTCCAGTCTTCGAGATATACATTGCTGTCAATGCCTTTCTTTTTTGCAAGTTTGATCACTTCAGCAATTTCAGCAAAGTGTTGCTCAGGTTTTTTCTTAAGCTGATGTGTAAGATGATTAAGCGAACCTTTGGTTAACAGGTTTGCCACTTTTGCACCGGCTTTGATCATCCAGTCAACTGATACCGTTCCATCAACAAACGTGAGCACTTCTACCCTGTTCAACAGATCGTTTGCCTTTGCCCACTTCGTAATTTTTTTCACTGCATCAAATTCTCCTTCCGATACACGGGCAGATGCGATTTCAATACGATCAACTTTTACTTCTGTTAACAGCAGTTGTGCGATCGTTAATTTTTCGGATGCTGAAAAGGATACGCCGCTGGTTTGTTCGCCATCACGCAGTGTGGTATCCATTATTTCAATGTAACGCTTAGTTGGAGGCATATTTGTTTTGGGTAGCTTAGTATAAACTTTTTGATGCAAAAGCATTGATCTCTTCTTTCATCGATTGCAGGTAATCGATATCATCGAAACCATTGATCATGTTATGCTTTTTATAACCGTTGATATCGAATGATTCTTTTTCACCTGTTGCAACAATGCTGATCGTTTGCTCAGGAAGATTTACTTCCAGTTCAGCTTTTGGATCGGCCTCAATTGCTTTGAAAATCTTATCTAAAAATTCAGGACTAACTGTTACAGGTAAGATGCCGATATTAAGTGCATTGCCTTTGAATATGTCAGCAAAGAAGCTGGATACCACGCAACGGAAACCATAATCATAAATAGCCCATGCAGCATGTTCACGACTACTACCGCTGCCAAAGTTTTTACCACCCACTAAAATTTTACCGGAGTAAATAGGATTGTTCAAGACGAAATCCTGTTTCGGTGTTTCGTCGCCGTTATAACGCCAGTCACGGAAAAGATTATCGCCAAAACCTTCACGCTTGGTTGCTTTTAAAAAGCGTGCAGGAATAATTTGATCGGTGTCCACATTCTCGATCGGCATTGGCACCGCTGTGCTTTTGAGGACTGTAAATTTATCGTAGGCCATTTTGATGTATGATTTATGATGTCTGGTTTATGATTTGTTTGATCTTGATTTTTGTAAAACTCTATCGGCTTGAAGACATCCAAAATCAGACATCCTATATCCGACATTGTATTTATGCAATTAGTTCTCTCGGATCAGTTACTACGCCTGTAACAGCAGCAGCAGCAGCCACCAATGGACTTGCAAGCAATGTTCTTGCACCGGGACCCTGACGACCTTCAAAGTTTCTGTTACTTGTACTTACTGCATATTTACCTGCAGGAATTTTATCATCGTTCATTGCCAAACATGCAGAACAACCGGGCTGACGTAACTGGAAACCTGCTTCCGTCAAAACATCAAGAATACCTTCTTCTTTAATTTGTTGCTCTACAATATGTGAGCCGGGCACTAACCATGCTGTAATATTATCGGCTTTCTTTCTTCCTTTTACAATGCTTGCAAATGCTCTGAAATCTTCAATTCGTCCGTTGGTGCAACTTCCTAAGAACACATAGTCAACCTGCTTCCCAATGATCTTTTCATTTTCAGCAAAGCCCATGTAAGCGAGTGATTTTTTGTAAGAAGCTTCACCATCTTTCACATCAGCAGCAAGAGGAATATTGTGGGTAATACCTGTACCCAAGCCAGGATTTGTACCGTATGTAATTTGTGGTTCTATCTGATCTGCAGTGAAATTCAATTCGAGATCAAACTTTGCATCTGCATCTGTCTTTAATGTTTTCCAATAAGCCAGGCCTTTCTCCCATGCTTCACCTTTTGGTGTAAGGTCTCTTCCTTTTAAATAGTTAAACGTTGTTTCATCGGGAGCAACCATACCACCACGTGCACCCATTTCAATCGAGAGGTTACAAACAGTCATACGACCTTCCATGCTCATGTTCTCAAACACTTCACCGGCAAACTCAATGAAATAACCGGTTGCGCCACTTGCAGAAATCTGTGATAAAATAAATAAAGGCACATCCTTCGGCACAACACCTTTTCCTAATTTACCATTGATGGTGATGCGCATTTTCTTTGGCTTTGGCTGCATGATACATTGCGAGCTCAACACCATCTCCACTTCACTTGTACCGATACCAAATGCAATAGCACCAAACGCACCATGTGTTGAAGTATGCGAATCACCACATACGATCGTCATACCCGGAAGTGTAATTCCATTTTCAGGACCAACCACATGCACAATACCATTTTTCGGATTTCCCAAACCCCAATGCGAAATACCATATTTGGCCGAATTTGTTTCCAATGCTTTCAACTGATTAGCAGAAAGCGGATCCTTCACCGGTAAATGTTGATTGATGGTTGGCGTGTTATGATCGGCCGTTGCAAATGTTTTTTCAGAGAACATCACTTTTAAACCACGGTTTTCTAAACCGAGAAACGCAACCGGGCTGGTTACTTCATGAATAAAATGACGATCAATAAAAAACACATCAGGACCATCCGGAATGCTGCGTACAACATGGGAATCCCAAACCTTATCGAACAAAGTTGTTGGCGTATGACTCATATTCTTTTGTATTAGAAGGATGAAAATTTGCGACCAGATCAGCAATATGTTACAATCAATCGCTTATTACAGCCCAAATGTATTTTTAAATCCTAAATTTGTATAACTGTATTTTTCTATCACTTCAATCGGTAAAACCGATCGATCATTATGGAGCTTCGTCAACTACGTTATTTTATCAGGTCAGCAGAACTGCTCAATTTTACTGAAGCGGCTCATGCTTTGTATATCAGTCAGAGTACTTTGAGCCAGCAGATCAAGCAATTGGAAGATGAATTGGGGATGCCTTTATTCGACCGTATCGGTAAGCGGGTGCGTATTACCGAGGCCGGGAGCTTGTTTTTACCCTATGCCCGGCAAACGATTGCCGATTCAGAAAGCGGTCGCTTTGTAATTAATGACTTGAAAGGAATTAAGACCGGTGAACTGCGGATTGGCGTTACCTATGGTTTGTCGGCATTGCTCACGCCGGTGCTCATCCAGTTTTCTGCACAATACCCCGATGTGAAGATTATTATTGAGTTTGGTACATCAGAAGATTTGCTTGATAAACTGAAGTCGACAAGAGTTGATTTCCTGCTTTCGTTTCTGGAATTGCAGGATAACGATATGTTTATTTCACAGCGGTTGTATGAATCGCCGCTAACATTGGTCGTGCATCCATCGAACCCGATTGCTGATAAAAAAATAGTATCAATAAAAGATTTAAAAGATATTCCGTTGGTGCTGCCTGCAAAAGGATTTCATACAAGACATTTTTTAAATGAAGAGCTGGCGAAAAACAAGGTGGAGCCAAATATTAAAATGGAGTTGAATGATATTAATACACTGCTTCAATTGGTTGAAACAGGGAATTTTTGCACCATCATGACGGTTGCTGCAGCTAAAGGAAGACAGACTTTAAAAACCATTCCTATTAAAGGATTAAACATCATTAGCCAGGCCTCTATTACGTGGCCGAAGGATAGCTATCGAAAAAAAGCTGCATTGGTGTTTACAGAGATGATACAGAAGCAGATGAAGTGATGACGATCTGCACAAAACTATCTGTCAAACAAAAAAGCGCTCTCAACTGAAAGCGCTTTTCTATTATTTTATTGCAATGATTTTATTTTTTGGTCAATTCAAGCTTTACAAGTTTACCATTGATAACTTGCTCAGCTTTTACCCACGTCCAATTACTGTCCCTCATCTTCCAAACACCATCTAAACGTTGTAAAGTGGAGGCTGCATTGTCAGGGTAATCGGCCATGATGGCAATATTCACCCGATCTTCATTCCATGTGCCGGTCGATTCAGTAATTGCATTTTTAATTGCATCAACTTTACGATCTGTTTTAAACTGAAACTCGTAACCATCAAACTCAGGCTTGTAATCGGTGGTACCATCTGTGTATACAGATACCGCCCAACGACCATCGGTCATTGCTTTTACAATTAATGTTTCGGCAATTTGTTCCTGGGTACGCTTTATGGCTTTTTTACAGCCGGAAAGCAGTAATAAACTGAAGGAAAGAATCAATAACTGCTTCATAGATTTCAAGTTAACGGGGTTTAAAAATACAACTTGTTTTGCTGATTTGCCAACAGTATAAGTACGCAAAACCCAACCATCGGGTTTTCAACCGCTTAACTTCCTCTTTCAACGTTTCATTCTGAATTATCTTATTTTTACGACATGCAAATTGGAGATATCGTTCGTTTTCTGGAAACAGTTGCCCCACCCTCCTTACAGGAAGGTTATGACAATTCAGGACTTCTTACCGGTTCACCTGCCTGGGAATGCACGGGGATATTGGTGAGCCTTGATGCAACTGAAGAAGTGATTCTCGAAGCAAAAGAGAAAGGGCTTAACATGGTTGTGGCTCACCACCCCATTGTTTTCAGCGGATTAAAAAAGATCAACGGTAAAACGTATGTAGAGCGTGCCGTGATAGCTTCCATTAAATATGATATTGCCGTTTATGCTATTCATACCAATCTTGATCATGTTATTGCAGGAGTAAATGCAAAGATGGCTGAGCGTCTTGGTTTGGTTAATTGTAAAATACTCCAGCCAAAAACAGCTCTGCTTCGCAAACTGTTCAGCTTTGTACCGGTTTCGCATGCCGAGATCGTTCGCACAGCCATTTTTGAAGCAGGCGGCGGACATATTGGCGACTACAGCGAATGCAGTTTTAATGCCCCGGGTAAGGGAACGTTTAAAGGTGCGCCGGGAACAACTCCTTTTGTTGGCGAACCGGGAATACGACATGAGGAAGAAGAATTGAAGATCGAAGCGATTTTTCCTGCCTGGCTGGAGAAGAATATTGTTGCAGCTATGCTGAAACATCATCCTTATGAAGAACCTGCTTACGATATTATCCAGCTGTCAAATGAATGGAATGCAGTCGGTAGTGGTCTGATCGGTGAATTACCCAACAGTATGACGCCAACCGATTTCCTCCAACTACTTAAGGATCAATTTCAACTTAGTGTAATCCGGCATACTGTTCCTCCTGCCCATGCCATTCATAAAGTGGCGCTTTGTGGCGGTGCCGGTAGCTTTTTAACCAAAACAGCACTTGCTGCCGGGGCACATGCTTTTGCAACCGGTGATGTGAAATACCACGAGTTTTTTGATGCCGAAAGCAGGCTGTTGCTGGCCGACATCGGGCATTGGGAAAGTGAACAGTTTACAATCGATTTACTGGCCGATCATTTGAGCGGGAAATTCCCTACCTTTGCCGTCCTCAAAACTGCTGTGAAAACGAATCCTGTCGAGTATTTCAGATGATTAGAAATACAAACGTACAAGAGAGTGACACAACAAGTGATGAGCAAGGCCTTACCGCCGGTACCAAAAACAAAAAACTTCAAACACAAATATGGCTACTACAAAAGAGTATTCTGTAGAAGAAAAACTGAAGGCACTCATTCGTGTGCAAAAGATCGAAAGCAAACTGGATGAGATCCAGATCCTGAAAGGTGAATTACCGATGGAAGTAAAAGACCTTGAAGATGAAATTGAAGGTTTGAATGCACGTAAGAACCGCATTGAAGAAGAGATCAACGGTATCCAGGAATTCATTCAGAGTAAAAAAGATGCGATCCTTGAATCGCAGGCGTTGCTTGTTAAATACGAAAAGCAAAGTGAGAACGTAAAGAATAACCGTGAGTTTGAAGCCATCAATAAAGAAATTGAGATGCAGGGTCTTGAGATCAAACTTTCTGAAAAGCATATCAGAGACGCAAATGAAGAGTTGATTGAAAAGAGTGAAGTGCTTGAAAAAGCAAAGAAGGCAATTGCAGTAAAAGAAAAAAACCTTGAACACAAGAAAGGTGAATTAGATAAGATTGTTGCTGATACGCAAAAAGAAGAAGATCAATTACGTTCTTTGGTGAATGGTGCAAGAGAAGCTGTTGAAGATCGTTTGATCGCAAGCTTCGATCGTATCCGTAACAGTTACCGCAATGGTTTATCGGTAGTGCCTATTGAGCGTGAAAGCTGTGGTGGTTGTTTCAATACCATTCCTCCGCAACGTCAGAGCGAAATTAAACAACACAAAAAGATCATAGTGTGTGAAAACTGTGGTCGCATTCTTGTGGATGCAGACTTGAATGATTCAGTTGAACCATAAATGATTTTTGAATTTATAAAAAAAGGAGCAATGAAATTTATTGCTCCTTTTTTGTTTAACAACGTTTACGTAACAACAAAGCCTTTCATAAGAAAGGCTTTGTTGTTACTCTTTTGGACACTTATAATTTTACAAACTCCTGCTCATAGGGTTCAAGCCATTTACTTCCTTCTAAACCCCACGCTGCCTGCGTATTCAATTTTAGCCAATAAAAAACTGTTGTTGCAAAACCTGAGTTAGTTAAGAACAGGTTTGTTTTTCCTGCATCTACAACGCTGGAAAAACTGCATGGGAACTCAGGCACCGGCTTCCATTCAAAACTGCTTTGCAAAATGAAATCTTTATTTACTGCGCCCGGTGCATAGTTTTTAAACCTGCCCCCTAAGCCATCAGTGCATGGCCAGTAACCCGTAAGGTTTGCATATTTAGTATGTTGCGTGATGTCTTTAACACAAATGTTTGCAGCAACATCAGCTGAGCTAAGTCCAACATCAAATATTTTAATATCAGACACATTATATGCAACATGAGACGTTAGTGCGTCACCCGCATTACCTTGACTCCAACCTAGGATCAACGGCTGAGGCGATACTATTGTGCCAAACGATGAAATATCTGTTTCATCAATTTTTACAGCATCTCTGTAACGCTTTACCCAACGTTTAGAAGCGCTATCTACAAAAACCAAAGTGAGCGTATGCCAACTGTTATCAACTACAGCAGGAGATTGTGGAAGACCTGGTTGAATACGGACATTCCCACTTGCTCCTCGTAATTGTAAGTTCCAGTTATTGTTACCGCCAGAGAAATAAGCAAAACCGGGATCGCCTGAATCAAGTATGTTACCCGATGCAGGACCTTTCTTTGAAACAAATAAAGGGAACCCGCCACTGCGACTACCTTTTATTTTCATTTCGATTGTCATTGGGCCTGTTCCCGGATTGTATGCAGATGCATCACTCATTACAGCTCTTACTCCTCCCTGTCCTCCTTTAAGTTGCACATTAACGAAAGAACCCTGTTTTGTAAACTCGGTTTGTTTAAACGCTTCGTTGTAGTAAACTGAAAACACAGTTGTTTCCTGAGGAGAAAAACCGCCATAGTTATTACCAACACCACCATGTGTACTCGTAACTACAACCAGCCATTCTTCATTTTTATTATAACCCGGACGGGCTTTCAATGCCATCATCATTTCATTAATATAACCATCAACCTGTACTGCAGCATTTTTATAATCATTGTTACCTTCATTAAAACCACCCGCTTTTCCTGCAATGGCAACCGAGTTAAAATGCACAACCATAAAATCCGGGTTGCCGTTTTTAATTCTTTTTATTGCTGAATCTTTTACAGCTAAATCATTTAATGCAATAACAGGATCCTGCACTTCGGGCACCAGTTTTTCTACCATAGCTGGCCAGGGTGATATGAAAACTGTGCGCATATCATTTCTTGGCGAAGAAAGTATGTAAGAAAATACAGATGGAAAATTAGGGATTGCTCCATGTTGCGGATCGTTAATACCCTGAGTGTAAATAAATGTGCTGTCTTTTATTTTGTGTCTTGAATAAGAGACACCGGTCATCAATGTTTTCCATGACGCAGCGTCGGTACTCAATTCATCTGAAACAGCATCCCAGCTATATTTACTTTTTACAAGCATACCCTGTAATGCGGGCAGCGTCATTTTTTTATATTCAGCAGGCACTGCGCCATCAATACCAATAAACAGAATTCTGCGTGATGCAGGTTTGCTGGTATCGCCAGGTTCCTCAAAATAAGGTGGTGGATCAACATAACGTTTACACGATGCAAGTATTATGATCATCAATCCTGCAGAATAAATTAAGTATCCAATATGCAGTTTGTTCTTTTTCATGTGTAATTTTTTATTTTTTGTAGCCACATGTTATTCGCAATAAATTTTCATCAGTACTGATAGATATTACATCGAAAATTTTACCGCTCATTTCATATTAGTCGTTTATTTCTGATAGAAAATTTAAGGTCTTACGATATTGATTTCTGATAAGGCTGAATTATTACCTGAGGGATCGTTATCGGCAGCTGCAGTAATAACATATCTAAA
Organism: Lacibacter sp. H375; assembly: GCF_037892425.1. NCBI lineage: Bacteria > Pseudomonadati > Bacteroidota > Chitinophagia > Chitinophagales > Chitinophagaceae > Lacibacter > Lacibacter aquaticus. The sequence goes on along the minus strand of NZ_JBBKTT010000001.1, from coordinate 2,577,336 downwards.
GTATCGGGTTGTAACATTAGCTGTCAGATTAAAACTTTGCAAGCCTTGCTGGTTTACTAATGTAAACGCACCTGGAATAGTGCTTGCACCGGCAACAAAAGTTACATTGGTCCAATTCACATTATCATCACTTATCTGTACCCTGATATTTTTAACACGGGTAGCTGTCCCTGTTCCGCTTTGCCTTAATGCTGCCGAAAAACCTTTGACTATTGTTTTTACACCCATATCCACGGTAATTGTGTGCGTTGGTGATGTTGGTCCTGTACCAGTACCATAGTTGCTATGCCAGTAAGTTGTGAACGAACCATCAAATGCATTATTAATCGTTCCGTTTGAACCCTCACTTGTTGACCATGAACTTGCAGTTGCAGTCCAGATAGTTCTCCTTTCTGTTGCTTCTCCATCTCCACCCGATTTGGTTAACGGATTATACTTCCATATTTCCTGAAACGATACCGGATAAACATCGGCCATCTTGTTTAATGAAATGGTGCTGACAGTGATACCCCATGCTTTAAAGAAAGCACGCATATCTCTGCGTGTAAATTCACACAATGTTTCATACACAAAATCACGTTTGTTCTGATCGGTTAATGATATCCTGTTTGAACGTCTTGCTTTTTTATAAAGTTCTGTTACAAAACTCCATCCATCAGGTTGGCCTGGATAACCCCAGTTTGCAGGAATCTTACTCATGATCTGGATGAATGGTGTTAAACGTGCAAACGGATCATTTATAGCTGCATCTGTTCCATCAAAATTTCTTGTACCAACAGCAGAAGAAGCCCATGTAATTGCAGCAGGTACAGCAGTAGCGAGTGCCGGATGTTTTGGTGGCCATGCAGATGGTGTGATTGCACTTAAACGGTTTGCCACTTTAAATGCAAAGAAGTTACAGGTTGTTTCGCCTAATGTATTCCAGCTCCAGTAAGTTCCCTGCTGGTTATTGTGACCCACTTCATGAAAAACACCCCAGTTACCACCGCCATTAATAGCACTTACATTGCCTATACCATCGAACCAACTGAAATCATTTTGTACAACAATTGGAAAACCAGAGTGACCATAACCAACAACAGGTTTAATGTCCAGCACAACTCTCCATGGGAGAAGCGGTGCTTTATCAATCGTTTCTGCAGGGTTTGCACTTAATCCTTCCCATTGGTAATAATCAAGATTTATAATATCGTCCCAATCTTCCATTGCTTTTTGTATATCGGCAAACGGACGATCAATGCAATATTGTCGTGGTACCACAAAGATCATATTCGAACTTCTTAATTCGAGCCATGGTACACAGGAAGCACGTATTTGTGTTTGCCACTCGTTTTTATCTGTTATGCCCAATACAAAATCAGGCGACTTCACAACATTGGTAAACGATAAGTTTACAGGAGTTGAAGTGGGACGACCTGCGAAAATATAAATATGTCCTCCATATAAATTCCGTAAATAGTTTCTTCCGGGATTTAATTGACTGCGTGTAAAAATAACAGGGTCACGTGGAGCATTTTGTATAACAGAAAGATTATCTGTCCATGCGCCAATTTGTACAGAGAGTGAATATTCGTTTTGCGGCACATCAATGATCACCAACTCACCCGGTGCAGCATAAAGCCCTGTACTGAATTGCGGGCTTGGCGGAACAGAAATGCGCAACTCATCCTGCACGTTGTTATAATTTAAATTCATTGTAAGATCCACCTTGGTTCTTGGCTCTGATGCGCAAACCAAACCGGGAAATACTCTCGCCTGTGCATATTTACTGGCATCAACATTTTTAATACTGGTATCGATGGTGATACTTCCTGCATTTGCACCATTGCCGGGGGTACCATCCTCAAAATTGTATGCATATTTTTTTCTGCAGGCAGTTGTTGCTATTGACAGAAACAACAGGCAAACCGATAAGCGTTTAACAAGAATAACAGAATTCATGTTTGTTCTTTTTATTGTAACTAGTTTCATTAATCGTTCTTATTTTATCAACCTCCACTTACATCGCTGTAGGTAGGTATCCAGTTTTTACCATCTAATCCCCATGAAGCAGGAACAGTAATACCAAACCATGCATAGATTTGTACCGCCACATCCACCGAATTAGGAACTGTTTTGTAAACAGGTTCACTAACAGGAGGACAAACATTCGTCGTAAGATCATTAAAGCTTCCGGGCGAATAAGATTCGAGTGTGAAGTCACGTCCGAAAGAACTCAGATCACGCAGTTTAAATACGCCGTTTTCATTTACAACGGGGAAACCGGGCCAGAAACCAACAAGATTATTATAATACTGGGTTGATGGTTCGATGCTTGTTGTACAATAAGTATTAGCAATATAAGCGGCAGGTAATGCCACATTATAATATCGGATATCCGTTATTAAATAACCGGGAATGCCTGTATTATTATCGCCGGTAAGGTTGCCTATTGTTAATGGCTGCGGACTGTTCAGATTACCCATATCAGTAATATCAATCGAAGCCGGGCTTGCAGCTGACGGGTATGGTACTCCATCGGTATATGTATAAACTTTCCGTGCAGTTCCTTCTTTACGCACCACCACAGTTAATGTATGCCATTGATTATCGGCAACTGCAAAGCCACGAACCTGGCGGTTACCAAAACCTGTTTGCGAAAAGTTGATTTGCCAGTAATTACCTTCTCTAAATAACAGCCAGCCAACAACACCAGCGGTAAATGATGCCCGTTTAGAAAGAAATGCAGGATAGTTAACACTGTTCGTTGGAAATTTAACCTTGCATTGCACAGTCATTTCAGCACCTGTTCCTAAGTCGTAAAGTGTTCCGCCGCCTGTTACTTTTGCTCTTGTATTTGAAGCAGAAGCAAAGTTGTACAGCGGGGCAGTTCCTGTATAAGGTATCAATGCGCCGGGTTTATTTAAAGCCTTGCTGTTAAACCTAGGATTAAAACAAAAGAAAAACGTATTGTGTCTTGTATCTTCAAATGCCGACCATGAGCCCGATGGATTATAAACTGTATTGCTTCCTTTGTTTGAAGTTATAATCACCATCCAGTTTTCTGATTTGAATGAAGGACGGCTTCTCAATGTTGTTAATATTTCACCGATGTACGCATCGGTTCTTAATATCGCATCTTTATAAGTTGTTGAACCAGCTGTGTAAGATGATGAAGCGCCTGCTTTATCAACATCATGAAATTGCGCCAATACCAGGTCAGGATTTTGTGTGGTTAATTCACTTTTTACTGCTTCTTTAACCGCAGCGTCATCTTCATTGAATGATTCCTTTTTTGTTGCGTCAACGGCAAGCTCAGCAGCAATACTGTTTGATGAAAAGAAAGCAGCTGTTCGCATTCCGGTACGTTGTTGTTTAAGACGTGTAAACAAAGAAGGATAATCTGCAAAACGATTGCCGCTGAAATCTGAACCTGTAACATTATGCTTATTCACCTTTACACCAGTAAGTAAATTCGACCAGCCTAATGTATTTGTAACATCTACATTATCATAATCACTCAATGCATCCCAGGAAAAAATGGAATAATCTACAAGGCTGTTAAGTACCGGAGGGTTAGCTACCTGTACCTGTACACCTACTGCGCCATCAACCACTATTACCAATGTTTTTGGATTAATGACTGTTGTAGAATTTCCACCGCCTGCATTTGCTTCCAGTGGATTCGGAAATGATTTATTACAGCTTGCTGCAATGAACCCTGCCGCAGCAACGAGGAATAAAGCATTTAGATATTTTAATCGTATCATAATCTTATCAATTAATTTGTTAGGTAACCTGTTAGTTTTCCATGCGAAGCTTTACAATATCTGCAACTGTTTTACCATCGAACCTGTCGAAATCACCAACGAGAATTACACCCGGTGTTCCGTTAATAACGATCTGTACAAGATCATTAATGGTACCCCTGAATAAACCTGTATTGTTATAGCCAAGTGCTAAAGCACCGTTGCTTTCAAGTACCATAAACCCGGGGCGAACAATAGACTTATCTGGTGTGGTGATATAATTGTAGTTGTAATGACTAAAGCTGCCTGCAACAATAATTTTTCCATTATTCAATTGTGCGGCAAATGTTGGGATACCACCTGTTGCTTTTCCAAAACGGAAATTTGTATCAGCTGAACCATCAGCATTGATCATAACAACACCGTTAGCATCCTGACCGTTATATTTTTTGAAATCACCAACAAGCAAAAGTTTATTGGTGGTTGCATTATACCTCACCTTATTGATGGGTCCATCAGCTCCAACTCCACCGGGATTAAACGTGGCATCTACCAAACCGTTAGTTGGATTAATGCGGGTGATATAGTTTGTGGCTGTTCCATTATATGTTGTAAAATTTCCAACAATAATGATCTTACCATCGTTCAGCTGCACTGCATCATAAATAAAACCGTTGCCACCTTCATAACCTTCCTTGGTTGCATAGTTGAAGTTGAAAGAAGAATCAAATTCACCGGTAGATTTCATGCGTATCAACTGGCGAACTTTTACAATATCAACAAAAGGACCTGTCTTCGTTGATCGTTCATAAAACGTACTAACATGGCTTGAGAAATTTCCAACTACTGTAATATCACCGTTTGATGAATTGAAAAACATTTTTGTAATACTTCCTGAAGTACCTCCATTTAAAGAAGGAACAGTTGCCTTTCCATCATTTGGGAAATTAACAGGATCGGGATTAATAATATCTACTATTTGTGTTTCCAACACTCCTGCTGATGTTAAACGGGTAATATTATTTATACCATTTGTTGTATCGTAACTGCCAAACGAACCGGCAAGCAGGTACTGACCACCTGGCTGCTGAATTACACTGGTTAAACTTCCTGAAACTCCCGTTTTACCTACCTTCATTTGATCAGCTACTGCTTTGTAAGCACAGTTGAGATCAACAATTGCCATACCTGTAATGGGGTTAGCTGCAGTAGCACTGTTCTGGTAATTACTGAAACGGCCATATAGGAAATAAGAAGTATTATCAGAACGCAGGAAGATGCCATTGATCTCGCCATTTGAAACATACGCATCTGTATTAAAAGAAGCATCAATTGAAAGCTTTCCTTTAATGGTAAACGTAGGACCAAAATAATACTGTCCGTTAATGAGTACGTTTGCTGCACCTGTGCTTGCTCCCAAAGGAACCTTTACCGTAATTGCATTTTCTTCAACTGATATTATTTCTGCTTCGGTAAGATGAACAAAGAATTTAAACTGTCCTTCCTTGCCTTTTAAACCTGTTACATTAAACTTTACAACAGAACCTTCGCTGCCAATTGCAGGATAAGGGCCACCTTCCAGGAATTTCACCAACACAGCAGGAGGATCGGGATAAATATCTACGGGCTCAACCTTCTGTTTTGAGCATGAACCCAAAAGTACAGCTACCAAAAAACAACTCATTGCTCCCAGGAATATTTGTCTGTTCTTTCTTGTCATTACTGAAAAATTTTTAATCGTTTGCTTTATCATGAAAAACGCTTACGCTTTTTATACTCAGTAAATAATGCCTTTGTCAATTACATCTTCAACAAACTGGCCTGTTCCAAATCCGAAAAAGTGATACTGATAATTCAATACATGCACAAACCCGTTTGTGGGTGCAACATTTACAGAAGCCACAATAGCAGGGAACCAACTGTTATAATCTCTCGGTGCTGAAACGGATGGGATGAATGAGATCATCAACTGCCTGTAACCTGCATACTTTACACCACCTGCATCATTATAGATCACACCTATGTTCATAATGTCGCCGAGATAGGAACTATAGATCTGTCCGGGATAAGCTGATAAATTACCTGGATCGAGCTGCGGATAATCGTTCATTGAACGGGCATCTTTAAACAGGTAACGGCACAATTGCTTTTTCCATACCTCCGGCTTAATTTGATCAAGCCTTGTGACACGTGGCTTTCCCTTTGCATCCAGGTACAGATTTAAAACACGCATCGAGAGTGTAATGCATGAATCGGCAGGTGCATAGAAGGTGATCTTTTCATTTTTGAACACATCCTCCATACCTGCAATGCGGATCACTTTCAACAGCGAATCCCACATCTGCGGTTTTGATTTTAAGTAATCAAGTACAGTGCCCTGGTAATTGGGTGTATGCCTCCCCGTATCGGTGAAGTAATCTTTTTTCTGACAACCAAAGGAGATGGTTGTTATGAGAAAAGCGATGATGATGGATCGATTCATATAATTCATCTGCTTAATTTTTTGTTTGTTATTGCCAGTAAGTGTTTAATGTCATGCCCGGATTATTCACCAATGCTGATTGATGAATAGGCCATGTCCATGCACCTGCTTTAAATTGCTCTACCGTGCAATGGTAACCGAACTTGTATGAAGGATCGATAATGCGTTTTGTCCGTACCACATCAAACCAATAATGCCCTTCACCCAATAATTCCCTGCAGCGCTCATAAAAAATATCTGTTTTTAATTCAGCGCCTGCGCTTGTTAAAGGAGCAGCCGCAGCTCTGTCACGTACAATATTCACTTTCTCTTTTGCCTTTACATCGTTACCAAGATTTGCTAATGCTTCTGCATGTAACAGTATAGCATCCGTATAGCGGAAAATGATCTGGCTTGCATCAAACGAAGTACCATCAACAGAATTAGGATCACGGTTCACAAAAAACTTCAGCATTTTAAAACTCCGGTTACCGCTGTACATGGTTGATACATCAAACCAATAATCAGTTCTTTTATCAGCCTGTCCTACGGGGTAAATCGTTTCCATGAATTTTGTATCGTAACTGATATAAGGATGTGTAGGATCGGGAGCAAGACGGTTATAGTAAACAAGATCATAGTAGTAAGACCAGCCAAACGATTCACCATAGTTGGCATTCTGCGGCACTTCAAACAAACCTTCTTTTGAACGGCCTTTAAAAATTTCACCATTGCGTTCCAATGGAAGTAGTGCGTAGGCTCCACCGTTTTCGTTATACAATTCATCACCCAATGCATCTACTGCTTCATAATATCCTTTTTCATTACCTGTATCAAAAGCAGCAAGCCACATGTTGATATGCATTAATAATGCAATAGCCGATCCTCTCATTCCACGCACAGCAACAAACACAGGATCTTTATACGTCCAGGGAAGATCATCTTTCACTGCCATCATATCTGCACGGCAATTTTTTAATACCTCTACCATTGGCATACGTTTCAATGGCGCACTATGGTAGGCATCTGTATAATAAGCAACATCACCCCACTGACGTACCATCAGGAAATAAGCCATGTTGCGGATAAAGATGGCTTCTGCCTTGTATTGCTTTTTATCTGCGTCTGTTAATGAAGGATCGGGCACACCATCAACACGATCAACAGCAATATTAGCCGCAGCGATCACTTTATAAAAATTATCCCACTGGCTGAAACGGATCATGTTAAACACACGATACCAGTTATTACCACCACTTGGCGCATCAACAAAAAGTGCCTTGATATTATTGTTTGATAAGTTGGCGACATACGTACGTCCCCAACCGATCTCCGTATTCTCTTTTGCCATACCACCTCTCAGGTCGCCTGAAAAAGCAAAGAAGGGAAAGTTGAATGAACTTGCATCTGCTTTCATATCAAGTCTTGCAACAGATTTGCGCAACAACTCATACATACCATTGGTATAGTTCTCCAGGTCGGTTCTTGTTTTCCAGAAATTATTTCCTGAAAGTGCATTGGGCGGATCAAGACTTAAATATTTTTTGCAACCACTGCCAAACAGAAGTAATGTGGTAATTGCAAGTATGCTGATAATACGTTTCATCTGATTTTTGTTTTTCTTTTACAATTAAAACTGAACATTTACACCAACTGCATAGCTCCGTGCATTAGGATAACCGCCGGAATTATCTCTTCCTAACTGTGTAACCAATTCAGGATCGGGGCCGCTGTAATTTGAAAATGTAAATACATTATTGGCAGTTAACGTAAGTCTGCATGAGGTCATCTTAAATCTGCTGATGAGTTTTCTATCGAGGTTGTAAGCCAATACGATGTTGTTTATTTTCCAGTAAGAACCATCTTCAAGGAACAAGGTTTGGTTACTACGGAACGGTTGCATTACACCTGCTCTTCTGAAATCGAAAGGATTTGGATATTGCGCATTTACAGTACCGCTTCCTTTATCTGATGGAGATGGTTTCCAGTAATTGTATTGATCAATAGGAACCAATGCTCCCGGTGCCACACCAATTGAAGCAGGGTTACCAAAGTTTTGCATTGTTCTCGACAATGAAGCATTCAACAGATCACGAAACAGTGTGTATGATGCATTAATGTTTAACTGGAAGTTTCTGAACTGCATTTGCGAAAGAATACCGCCATTCACTTTTGGTATAGGATTACCAATGGGCAACAGATCTTTTTCATCAATGATGTAATCACCGTTCACATCGGTCCAACGTGGATCACCTCCCTGGAAATAATAACCTGTACCTGAACCCAACTGTTGACGTCTTCCTGTTGCAATATTCACCGGCACATCCGACGTGCCGGCATAAACACCCTGCGTATGATAAATGAGGTTTGATATAGCGTTACGTCCTATCCTGTAAATAACCGGAACATCGCTTCCGTTATCTTTTACTTCCTGCCGCAATTGGCGAAGATTATCAGGAAGCTTGGTGAGTATTTCACGGTTAAATGCACCGTTTACAGAGAGCGTCCATTGGAATGGCTTGCTTTGTTTAAACATTCGTACTGTAGCAGACCATTCCATACCATAGTTCACGAGACTAACTGCATTTGTTTGCAATTCGGCAAACCCACTGGTGTTGGCCAGTTTGATTTTCATGATCTGGTTATCGATCGACCTGTAATAGGATTCGTATGTAAGCTGCAACGCATTGTTGAATAACCCTAATTCAATACCTGCATTTGTTGATGTTTGTGTTTCAGGGAGGAAGTTCTCATTCGGAATTGTTGCATAATCAATCGTTACAGTTGGGTTATTGTTGTAAGGCAAACCAACAATGTAGCGACCATATGTATCAAATATAGTTCCGGTAGGTTTAATGTTACGTCCCCATGATGCTCTGGCAGATCCGTAACTTAACCACGTAATTTTCTCCAGCCATTTTTCACGGTTAAAATTCCATCTCGCACTCACAGAAGGATTTTGTGAATACGGTTGTTTTGAACCGGTGGTTGATAATCCATCAAAACGGATATTGAAATCAATTACATACTTACGATCGAAGTTGTATGAAACAGAACCGCCATAACCATGTTGTCTTGTTTCCCTGATATTATTCATTGTACCGCCACGTGAACTTCCCCATCCATAACCTATAGGACCTGTTATCTGATCATTTGCAGTACGATCTAAACGAACAGCGTTTGCACGATAACCGTAAGAATTGATCTCATTAAAAACAAACGCATTAAAATTATGCAGGTTGTATAATGTTTTTGTGAAATTGATATTAGAACGGTTGTATAACGTGTACGTCCTGTCATTATAACTGTACGATTCTGAAGAGCCGTTACTGAGAAACGAAGGGGTAAACCGATCGGCTGTACCTGAATTAAAATTGTAACTAAGAAGGTTACCAATACGTAAACCTTTTAATGGCTCATATGAAAGATCGAGGCTGGAAGAAATATTCGCTGTCTTGTTATTATTGGTAACTCTTGCAGCAGCAAGAGCGCTGTTATTTTCAGAGAACAGTGATGGTGAAGGCAGTAACGATGAAGAAGATCCGCCACTTGCCACACCTGTTTGTATTAAACCAACACCACTGCCGTTTTGTTTTTGGCCAAGTGAACTTGAAAGACTTACTAGCATCCGCAATTGATTGGTAGGCGCATACTGTGCATTCATACTAAGCGAATAACGTTTAAAGCCCGTGTTCTGCACAATACCATTTTCCTGGTAATAGTTAAGATTGGTTTTATAATTAAACCTGTCATCACCACCACGGATACTTACGTTATGCTGCTGATTATATGTTGTACGGTAAAAATAATCCTGCCAGTTTGTTGAGTTGTTGTAGTAAGGATTAAGACTATCGGATAAAAACGGGGTTTGATTGATCAGCGCCTGTGCTGCTGCAGCAGAAGTATCATAATCAAGAATGGTACGTATGCGAAACAAACGTTCTTCCTTACCACCAAGTACTTCACGCAAACGTGGTGGTGCTTTTACAAAGAAGTTAGATGAGTACTGTACAATGGGTACTTTTGATTTACCTCTTCTTGTAGTAACAATGATAACACCATAGGCAGCTCTTGCTCCATAAACCGACGTTGCTGCTGCATCACGCAACACTTCCATCTGCTCAATATCTTCAGGTGGTATTAAGGCTAGTGGATTGATACCAGCACCACCACTTTGAAATCCATATTCATAATTTGTATTTACATCAACGGGCACACCATCGATCACAAATAAAGGTGATGTTGGTGTTAAGAAACCATCACTGCTGATATTGATGCTTGATATACCACGTAAGTTAATGGTGCCCATACCGCCGGGTGAACCTGAGTTATTCTGTACGTTTAATCCTGCCACTTTACCCTGTAACAGTTCAACCACGTTTGATACAGGCACATCCTGCAATGCTTTACCACTTACAACAGTGCTTGAACCTGTTGCTGTTTCTTTTGTTTTTTGACGGAACCCCTGTATCACTACTTCCTGCATGGTATTATCCTTAACAGAAAGTGATATTGTTACAGATGAGTTACTTGAAAGAAATGTTTTACGCATAGCAGCGTATCCGGAGTGTGTAAACACAAGTTCAGTTCCCGCATCAATGGTAACCGTAAATGCACCGTTTGCATCGGTAGTTGCAATGGTTTTAGAAGGCTTGGCGGTTGATACCGTTACACCCTGCATAGCAGTTTGCTGTGCATTATCTTTAACAACACCTTTCACTGTTATCTTATTTTGTGCATTGGCATGCACAGAAAAAAGAAGGGTGAAAGCCAGTATGACGATACAGGGTGACAATCTCATTGCAATTAGTTTTTGTGTTTTTATACTAAACATGTGTGCCAGTGTTAATCGTTGGTAAATTTTGGATTATCGTTTTTGAACGCAAACACTATCTCCCAATCACCGGGTTCATAAATAGCAAAGTCAAGGCCTAGCAATGCATCTTCTCTTGAACCATTATAACCAAGACGTGAGTAACCGAAACGTACTCTGGCACGGCGCCCGTCAGATGATGTAAAGCGTGTAGGTATTTCAACAGCAGGAATCGGATAAACCATTTTATAAGTAACACCTGTCGCTGTCATCACTTTCTCAAACCCATGAACAAGATTGTTCCAATCAGTTTCTGCAAACTTTGCAGGATCAATTGGATTATATAATGTATCCAGGAAGCGGAAGGTTAATGTATTGGTTGATGGAACTCCAACTTTTACAATTTTGCGTATGTACACATCAATATCGTTGTACGAGAGATAGCGGTTTGTATTGGCTCCCTTTATATTAATTATAGCAGAAGCATATACTCCGTTTGTTGTTGGCTGACCTGTTGATGCATTGTAGTTAGATGGTTCATACGGACGTTCTTTCAATGGCATCAGCTTCAGGTTGCGGTAAAATCTGCGACCACCGGAGTTTGAAAGCTCCACATCAAATAAATAACCTGAATCGGGTTGTGATCTGATAAATGCTGATTTTGCTTCAGTCCACATTGTGAATGCACCTGAGTGTGGTCCTATTTCAAATAACGGACGGTATTGCTTTTCACGTTTTGTTTCAATCTCTGCAACTGACTTTTCTGTACCATCGTATGCCTGTTTCCAAACCATCACAGGAAATACATCTGTGAGTTCCGGTGCAGGATCACCATTTCTTCTCCGTGGGTTCACGATCTTAAAATCAGACGGATAGGTTGTACTGCCTTGGTAAAAATTATCAGTAAAGAAAGTGGTGCGGCCTAAAACCGGTTGATAAGTATCAATGGTGTATTGCGAATCGGCACCAACCGTTTCCCTTTCTTTCGGCAGGTATTTTTTGCAGGCACTTACAGCCAGCAATACTGCAACTGCAACAAGGTAATAACGGCGGCTATGTCCTATATTTTTTAAGCTTGTGTTCATCTTTATCTTCTGTTTATAAGAAAATGAGAGTTGATAAAACCTATCGTTTATTAACCCGTTTAATAAAATCGTTACCAAATCCAAAGTCGTGACCTGCAGGTAACAGATGCAGCATACCGTTTGATGTTTTAATATCAACCGTGATTGTATTTACTCGTATCCAATTACGTGTGAAAATGGAATTACGTGGATCGCTGAATGTAATGGCCTTGGGGCCGCCACCTAAATAACCCGATGCGTTGGTAGCCACATACTGCAACTGCATGTTGTAATCGTAGCGATACGATGCATACAGTTTGCCATCTGTAAATCCTTTTAAACTATCAGTATGTTGCAATCCCGGAATAATATAACGGCAAACAAACGTATCAAGCAAAGCAGAATCAATTGTAGCCAGAGATACCTGTGCCATTGCAGGAATAGAATCTTTACGTGCCTGGTTTATATTGAACAACGCCAGTTCAAAACTTCTGTTGTTGGCTGCAAACAAGGTTATGTTGCCGCTCTTTAACGCATCAGATAAACCTGTTAAGCGGTTTGCAACAAACAGGAGCGAATCATACAAACCTGTTTGCGCAGTAAGGTATTCATACGTTGTACCTTTGAAGGTGCCAGCCGTGTTATTATAATCGTAATAGGTTTTGTCGGTCTTGCTGCAGCTGGTTAGTGCTATCACTATCAACAAACCCGCAGCGATCAACAAATAATTTTTTCTGATAAAACTCATTCTGTGCGTTTTTACTTTTATTGAAAAAGTTTCTTTTGCTTAAACAACCGGTTATTGCCAATAACTGTTTTGCGTGATCTTTGAATTCCTGTTCAATACTTCCTGTGCTATCGGCCAATAAACTCCACCCTTATCGATCAGCTCATTAAAAGCAGGATTTGTACGTTTTAACCTGTTAAAACGTACGAGGTCGTACCATCTCCAGCCTTCGCCCATTAACTCTCTTCTTCTTTCTGCAAACACTTCTGTTAAGATATCTCTTGATGGCGCCGGAGAAATGGATGCAAGCCCCCTGATACTTCTGATACCATTTAACTCCTGGTAAGAAGCATCTGTTTGTCCCAGTACAGCCAACGCTTCCGCACGCAATAATTTTATTTCTTCAAGGCGTGTAAATACAATGGATGAATTGAATACAGCAAACTGTCCTGCGTTACCCACGTTACCATCCACCACTCTTATCTTCTTGAACACAGGAACTGCTGCACTATAGTTTTCAAAGTAATTGGTATAAATTGTTTGCTGTACAGAAGCAGGATCAACACCAAAGCGTTGATCGGTACCACCGTTGCTACGTGGAAATGCTGCAGCAATAGAATCTTTTGAAACATATATTTCTGGCAACTGTTTCGACATTGGGTAAAGCGTTGTTGTTGCCAATGTGAGTTGCTCTATATGACCTTCTGAAGTTGTTTCACCCATATTGCGGTTAAAGCTGAAACCAACAAGCTGGTTGTAGTTATTATTTACACCGCTGTTAAATAATGTTGTTACAAGGTTTGTAGTTGTAACCAGCGAAAGATTACTTTTTGTTGCATTGTTCACCACAAACTCTGTGTAAACTGCTACATCAATATAACGGCCCTGCCATGCAGCAATATGTGCCAGCATTGCATATGCAGCCAATCTTGTTATAGGTGCATTTAACCATTGTGAAGAATTATAGCCGTAATAATTATTGGGAAATATCTGTGCAGGATCAATACCTGAATACAGGAAAGGAAGATTAGGTGCAACAGCAATCAGTTCCTGCTCTGCAAAAGAAAGAACTGTGGCCTGACTTGTGCGTGGCAGTTCATCGAAGCTTCCTTCTTTTGTATTGATGATGAGCGGAACATCACCCCATATCCTTGCCATATAGAAATAAGTGAATGCACGGATGGCTCTTGCCTGAGCCACATCAAGCTTATAATACGATTCCGTATAACGTTGATCGGCTTTACAACCTGCAACACGTTCAATAAACAAATTGCTTGCATTGATAACTGCATAAAAACGACGCCAGTTTGTAACAGCTTCAATTGTCGGGAACGATGCATTGAGGTTTCCTTCGATCACCGCTTTCAGATCGGGACGATATACTGATTGAAAATCGCCGTTCCTTAATTCGCCCCACATCCAATGCGCATTGTTATCTGCAACAGCTGCACGCAGCAATCCATATAAACCAATGAGCCCGCTTCTTGCATCTTCATACGAATCCCAATGCCCTTTTTCATCTGCCTGGCGGGATGATTGAATGTCCAGTTGTTTATTACAAGCTCCCATGAAAAGCACCAACCCTGTTGCAAGCACCAGTTTTTTTCCAATGCTTATCACCTTGTTTCTTGTTACTGACGTATTCTTCATGTTTCCTGATTAGTTTGAATAATTTCTTTTTATAATCCTACTCTAACACCGGTAATGAATGTGCGTGAAAGCGGCAAGCCATAGCCTGTATAAATACCGTTGTAATTCACAAGCTCCGGATCATCACCTTTGAATGGCGTAAGTGTTAACAGGTTTGTGCCTGTTACATAAAACACACAACTGGTGAATGTTTTCTTTTTACCTGTTTTCAAATTATAGCTGAGTGAAAGCGAACGAAGTTTCAGGAATGATGCATCATCGAGAAACAGATCCTGCTCAAGACGGTAAGGAACAACGGCACTCCAGGGATTGTACATGGGATATGATGACAGATCCATTTTCTTTTCCCAGAACGTAATTTCTTTTACTGAGTTGATGTTGTTACTTGCTTCAACATTTATAAAATTGAGACGTGATGATGCATACTGGTTTAATACTTTGCGGCCAATTGCGAAATAAAACTGTGCATCAAGTGTAAAGGATTTAAACCCGATAGAGTTACTGAAACCACCGCTTACTTTGGGAATGTAATTGCCCTTTAATACTTTGTCATCATCGTTAATTACATCATCATTAACAACATCAACCCAACGTGGATCACCAGCAGTAAAAGGAACGCCTCTGTAGCTCGTTGCCAATGCTGATGGCGGATAAGCTGACCCAGCCCTATTGTTTAACAATACCCAAAAGGCATCAATACGTTTTCCTACTTCGAGTTTATTATTACCAATAATCACTTCCTGCAAACCGCCGGGTAATGCAATGAGTTTATTGTTATTGTAGTTAATGTTGAGTGCGAAATTCCAGCTGACTGTATTTGATTCAGCAGGTAACAGATCAGCAGCTACCGTAAGATCAACTCCATTGTTGCGAACATGCATACCATTTTTATAGGCACTGGTATAACCCCATTCAACAGGAACCGGAACCGGCAGCAACATTTGCTTATCATCCCTGTTATAAATATCAAGTGCAAGTTTTAAACGGCTGCTGAGTGTTGTTAAACGAAAACCAATATTCAACTGATCGCTGTAAGCCCATGGAATACCATAGCCGATCCATCCACTGGTATATGGTCTTGAAATACCGGGCATGCCCACATAAGAACCAAGTGTTGGCTCATTACCCCAACCCATATCTACACGATATTGTGCTCCTGCATTAAACCTGTCGTCGCTCAACAATCTACCCAAACGTGCCCATGAAGCAGTTAAAGTAAATGCGTTGATACGTTTCAGTTTTGTTTCAAATTGTTTTTTGATATCCCATTCTGCACCACCTGAGAAATTAGTGGTCCAGCGGTTATCGGGTTGCATGTTCGATGAACCATCTCTGCTTACTACTGCATGCAACTTCAACACATCATTAAACGAATAAGTAGCATTGCCTGAAAAAGATGCTAATGCCGAACGCATTTTTCCAGGGAAATAATACACCCTGAAAGCAGTTGGCAATAGATAATCAGCTGCATTAGGGTCACCATTTACCACATTGATTTTTACGAAATCGTTAGGGCCATTGTAGGCATATGCATAATCATACTTGTAGGTATCGGCCATAAAATTTTGTCCGGCTTCAAGCAATAACTTCTGCCTTTTGTTCACGTTTATTTTATAAGAAACCGTGTTGCTGATCACCACACGTTGATTGTAACCGAAATAATTCGATACAAAATTGTTCTTCTCTAATAATGTAGTTGGCCAGAATGCATCACGGATACCTTCGTTATAATCGAAAGCAATGCGCCCGTTATAACTGAATTTGTTGAGATTGGCTGATAGAGCAAAATATCCCTGTATTACGTTTGAAATATTATCATCTATTGCCTTGTTAAATTCATTGAGGTAAGAACTGTAAAGATTTTTATTAGGCGTTAGCGGATTTGTTAGATCAGGATTATAACGTTGTTCAGCCAAGCGGTCACGTATGTTACGGTTACGTGTACGTTCCATGCGGTTATACGTGATCATACTCGATACCATTAACCACTTAATTGGCGCTGCATTAATGAAGAACGAACCTGTGTAGCGGTTGATGGCTGTTTCATCAGCACTTGATGCATTTTTTGTGGCTCCACCAAAAAAACGGAAGTTGGCTCTTTCCGATCCACCGGTTAAACTCAGATCAACATTGTACAGCGGTGTATTTTTATAATAGTTATCAATCCAGTTTGCAGGGCCGTAATAATCCACGTTGGTTGAATCACGTAAATAAGGAGGATAATTAAGTCTGTCGGCCAGTGTACCAAAGCGGTCGTAAAAAGGTTTACGGAAATTATTTTCGTAGGCTGCGTTTACAGGTGTAACAGAAGGAGTTTGTGCAAAACCATAATAACTGTTGATGGAAATTTCTCTGTAACCTGAATGAGCATTCTTTGTAGTGATCCAGATAGCACCATTTGTTGCAACTGGCCCCAGCTTTGCAAGCACAATGGGATCTTTTATTACTTCAATCGATTCAATGTTATCCAGATTAACAGCAGCAAGTAAATTGGTAGCAGGGCCAATGCGGTTGAAATCGTACTTCTGTATTTCATATGCAAAGGGATTATCCTGTACAAGTGGAATACCATTGAGAAATACAGCAGCCTGCTGATCGAATAACTCACGCTTACTTAAAAGGGGTGATGAAATACCACGTACAAAAATGTTCTGTTCAGTTCCAGGTTCACCGCTGGGCTCCTGCACATATACACCGGCAGCATTTCCTTTCATCATTTGTTGCAGCGACAGAACCGGTTGCTTCTGAATATATTTAAGCGGCACATGATTTACTTCGTGTTGTAGCTTTACTCCATTGGTAACCACCACAACAATAGAGTCTTTTAGAGCAGAAGCTGTATCGGTTTGGGCCATAGCGCCCAATGAAGTAAGGAAAGTAAAAACAGTAAGTATACAGTTCCGGGCATTTGCAGCCAGAATCACTCGCTTATTCATAATTAAACAGTTAGTTAGATTAATTTCCGTTGAACAATTACCTGTGTAACAGGCAACCACTCCTTTTACTTTATCCTAATTTTCTTTTACATTCATCATGCAAAAGATCATGTTATATCAGTTTTCGAAAATCGGCCAAGCCTCAATGCGCATTTACTCTTTTCAGTTGCCGTAAACTATACACAGTGTTTGCACGATAGCTGTTAATTACAGGAAATGGATCTGTTCTTGTCAATTCGTCTGAAAATGATGCAATCGTCGTTAATTGTTTTTTCTTCTTGATACATCACAAACGATTTCTGAAAAATGATTTATGATGTTTCTATTAATTCTATGCTGTTACCAAATTTAGAGTTGTGATACTGTCTCTCCAAACCGCCAAACTGTACAAACTCTGCGCAAACGGTTGAAAACTCTGCGCAAACGGTTGTTCATTTTTTTGAATTCAAATCAAAACAACATTTTCCGCTACTTTTTGCAGAAAAGCGAGTGGGACAGGCAGCAATCTCTGTCGCATTTATCTTGAATTTTTGCCTTGCCACCGGTTGTTTTTAAAGCTATAAACAAGCCATTCCTGTTTGCATTAATTCATTTAGTTTTGAAACGTATATGCTGATGAAACTCTCCATACAAAACTTTGCCATTATTGATCAATTAACTGTTGAATTTCAACAGGGGTTAAATATTATTACCGGTGAAACAGGTGCCGGTAAATCCATTCTTTTAGGCGCTTTAGGATTAGTCTTGGGCAACCGGGCCGACAGCACCGTACTCCGAAGTGCTGATAAGAAATGCGTGGTGGAGGCTTTCTTTGCTAATCCAAATCAACACATAAAAGAGTGGTTGCAGCAAAACGAAATTGATGAAGAGGAAGAGTTGATCCTGCGTCGTGAGATTTCGCCAAATGGAAAATCAAGAGCGTTTATTAATGATACGCCGGTTAATCTTACACAACTAAAAGAACTAACCTCTGCACTTGTTGATCTTCATTTGCAGTTTGATACTTTGGAACTGGGTGAAGAAGATTTTCAACGTGAAGTATTGGATGCATTGGCAGATAACACTGCCCGTGTGGAGCAATACCGGCAGCAATATGTACGCTATGCAAAACTGCAGCGTGAGTTGCAGCAGTTAAAAGATCAACAACTGCAACAACAGAAAGAACAGGATTACCGACAATTTTTACTGGATGAATTAGAGCAAGCTTCTTTCAAAGAAAATGAACTGGAAGATGCTGACCAGGAATTAAAACTGTTAAGTAATGCCGAGAATATCGCAACTGTACTTTCAGAATCGGTACAGTTTTTAAAAGAAGGTGAAGCGCCTGTGGTGCAACAGTTGAAAATTGTATTACAACGTTTACAACAGTATAAAGACATGCATGCTGATCTTTCAACCATCAGCGACCGTTTACAATCGGCACAAATTGAGTTGAGCGATATAGCATCAGAACTTGATCATTTGCAAAACAGCATTAGTATTGATGAAGCAAGGATACATCAGTTGAATGAACGTTTAGAGCTGGGTTATAAGCTACAGAAAAAACATGGGCTGCATTCTACCAATGAGCTACTGAGTTTGCTTGAGCAACTGCAACAGCAACAACAATCAGTTGCTGATTTGGGGAACAGTATTGCAGCAAAAGAAAAAGAAGCAGCGGCACAACAGCAACAGTTAAATAAAGAAGCTGCTGTTATTCATGAACAGCGCAAAAAACATATTGAACCTTTTGCACGCCAGGTAAATGAATTGCTCAGTCGTGTGGGTATGCCCAATGCAAGACTGAAAGTTGAACTTACAACAACTTCACTTTATCATTATGGCACAGACAGTATCAACTTTTTGTTTGATGCGAATAAAAGTAACCGTTTTGAACCGATCAGTAAAGTTGCGAGTGGTGGTGAATTAAGTCGATTGATGCTTTGCATTAAATCACTGGTAGCGGAGAAGATTTCTTTATCAACCATGTTGTTTGATGAAATTGACACGGGCATTAGTGGTGAAGCTGCCAAACAAGTGGGTATTTTATTGAAGGAGTTAGCTGATCGTCAACAAGTGATCACCATTACACATCTTCCACAAATTGCTGCAAAAGCAACCGCTCATTACTTTGTGTACAAACAGGAAGAAAAATCGGTAATCAAAACAAAGATCCGTTTGCTGAGTAAAGAAGAGCAAATTGAAGCCGTTGCAAAAATGCTGAGCGGTGAAAAACCAACTGACTCATCGTTGGTTACAGCAAAAGAAATGGTGATGGGTTAAACTGATCTCCTACTGCATATCTGCCTTTGCTTCATCAATCCTTCTTGTACGATATTTCTTGGGCGACATGCCAATGATGGTTCGGAACCGTTTGGAGAAATAATACGGATCATCAAAGCCCATGCTAAATGCAATGTCCTTAATGGAACGATCACTGAAATCTAATTGCTGACAAGCCTTCTGCATTTTCATCTGCAAAAAATAATCAATCGGAGCATAACCTGTTTTTTGTTTGAACAGGTTTGAAAATCTCGATACAGAATAATTGTATTGCTTGCTCAAATCGTTCAGTGAAATATTATTATTGATATGCTCCTGCATAAAGAGGATGGCACTATCCACGCAATCGATCTTATCGGTATGTGTACCTGCATAGTGTCTCAAGTTGTAAACAAACAACGTAAGAAAATGCGACAAGCACATGTTTGCAAACAACAGGTTATCGATACTGTAACCTAACTCAAGTGTTTTATAAATTTTGGTGAAGATGGGAAGTATGTCGCCATTATTTTTTACATATACCGGTTTGAAATGTTTCTGCACTTCCTGCACCTCATTAAACTGCGGCAATGAATCTCCCCCAAAATGGATCCAATAAATGGTCCATGGATGATCGGCACTGCTGCCGTAAGAATGCTCCACATTCTGCGGAAGAATAAAAAATTCATTTGGCCCCACTTCATGTCGCTGTTTACCGATTTGAAAAAAACCATGCCCATCAACACAGTAAAACAAAAAGTTTTCAGGCAAGCCTTTCTTCCTATAAGTGTAATGATCTTTTGCTTTGGGATAATAGCCAATAGAACAAACATGTAGGTGCTTAAGCAGGGAATTACCCAGCACCCTCGACTTTAGAATGGTTTTGGGTATTTCAATACGCTGACGGCCGAGACCGTACCAGATATTCTTATGTGAGCCTTCTTTATTTTCCTTGATCTCCTTCATGTGCAAGCTGTAACTGGAAGGGAAATTACTAAAAAAGACAGGTTCCGCAACAACCGTTTATAAAGCTCACAATTGTCATGTAAGTGCATGATGGGCAAAGAATCGAAAACAGTATATTCGTTTTCCTTAATCTTCTATTTGCCATGATAAAAAATATCCTTCGTTTTGCCTTTGTTTTTGCAGCAATAGTATTGTTGCAATCCCTCGCTAATGCCACTATTAAACTTCCTTATTTCTTTAGCGATAACATGGTTTTACAGCAACAAACCGATGCAGCTATATGGGGTTGGGCAAAAGCAGGAAGTACAGTAAAAGTGAACACTTCGTGGAATAAAGCCAGCTATAATACAAAGGCAGATGCCATTGGAAAATGGAAAGTAAAAGTAAAAACGATCCAGGCCGGCGGACCATATACTATTACCATCAGTGATGGCGAAACTGTTACATTGAAGAATGTATTACTAGGTGAAGTGTGGTTATGCAGCGGACAGAGTAATATGGAAATGCCAATGAAAGGTTTCAGAGATCAGCCGATACTCGGAGCTAATGATGCTGTTTTTAATTCAGCAAATGATCAGATTCGTTTGTATACTGTACCCCGCTCGGTACAACGCACTCCACAGGATACAACAAAAGCTTCTCCCTGGAAATTGGCAGAACCTGAAGCGGTGAACAACTTCAGTGCGACTGCTTATTATTTTGGAAAGATGCTTTATGAAAAATTAAAAGTGCCAATTGGCTTGGTCAACATCAGCTATGGCGGATCACCGGTTGAAGCGTTTATGGATGCCGAAACATTAAAACAATTTCCGGAATTAAAAGTTCCTTCACCTACAGATACAGCCAGATTAAACAACCGTACGCCAACTGTTTTATATAATGGTATGCTGAAAGCTTTTCTTGGTTATAACATTAAAGGTTGTCTTTGGTACCAGGGCGAAAGCAATAATGATCGTCCGGAACAATACGAAACATTGTTCCCCGCATTTGTAAAACAAATTCGTGAAGAGAGTGGACTAGGCGATTTCCCTTTTTACTATTGCCAGATAGCACCCTATAACTATAATAATTATGCTGCAGTAAATGTGGTAAATAATAATTCTGCTTATTTACGGGATGCACAACGTAAAGCATTAGCAAAAATTCCGAACAGTGGCATGGCTGTGTTGATGGATATTGGCGAAGAGTTTGGCATTCACCCCATGGATAAATTAACCGGCAGCAAACGCCTGGCGTATATGGCATTGGCAAAAACCTATGGGCTGAAAGGTTTTGGTTACGAAAGCCCGGCTTATGAATCTATGACTGTAAGTGGGAATACAGTTACCATTAAATTCAGTGGCGCACCCAATGGTTTAACTGCTTATGGTAAAACATTATCGTTGTTTGAAGTGGCAGGTGCTAATAAAGTTTTCCGTCCCGCAAAAGCATTGATCAGCGGCGGAACGATTGTTGTTTCTGCACCTGATGTAAAAGATCCTGTTGCGGTGCGTTATGCCTTTAAAGATTTTGTCGTGGGTGATTTGTTTAGTACAGAAGGATTTCCGGTGAGCAGTTTCAGAAGTGATGATTGGTGAGATTGAACCACAGAGGCACGGAGACACAGAAATTATTAATCATTAGAGGAATAAAGAAAGCTGACAGATTAAAAAGCCTGTCAGCTTTTCTATTTTAAAAATAACTCCACATCTTTCCTCCGTCCCTCCGGCAACACAATCAACTTTACAAGATTTCCATCTTTCAACTCTGCTTCAACAGTAGTATTAGATGGTGCATGTAATTTAAAGTGTACATCTTTTTCTTTTGGCCATGCAGGAAAAAGTAAGATGCGTTGACCATCTGTCTGCAATAACATTTCCTGCAAACCGATCATGCCGCTACCGCCCCAGTTATGATCGGGCACCCAATCATAACCCGGTCCCCAGAAAGCAGGAAAACGTCGTTCGCTGTTTTGCAATTTGAGAGAAGTTAACCGCCATGCTTCTTCGGTTAGCCCTAACCGTGCAGCCCAGATATTATCCTGCTTCCAACCAATATGACTGCGGAATTTGATCACTGATGTGTCGTAGTGCCAGGTATTTAATGCAGTATCTAAGCCAGGTTTACCAACTCCAAATATCCCCCAAGGAAATACAGGATATAACTGTGGTGATTCAGTATTGTTAATGCGTTCCCATGTTTTTGCAGGAGCTATGGTTGTGCGCCCGTTGTATTGCTGATAACTTAATGATGGAACACGTTTCAATAATGATTCAACATATTGTTTTTGTTCTGCTGTAAGATTTGAAGTTTTTGTTGAAAGTATTTGTTTGATGATAGTTTGCATGGCGGCAACTGTTGTTGTCGAATTGTTCGCCATCTTGAATGTTTCTGCAGCACTGCCTGGGAATAATATCAGTTGACCATTTCCATCCAACGCTTTTGCTCCCCTTTGTTTCGCAAGCCATTGGTAATGTACTTCAAAGAATTCCAGGCAACTAATAATGAACGGAATTTTATTGCTGATATCCTTTCCAGTGTATTCAGCTTCCTGTATCATCATCAAACAAAATTCAAATACGGTATCCCATTCGTATTCGAGCCATGCATTGTACTCAACGCCTTTATCAAAATAAGCAGGACGTTTCGTGCCATATTCTGCATAATTGGGTAGACCAAAGTTTTCCATCTGTTCGGTAAAGCAGGCACCAATGTGATCCCAATAAACCATGCTTCGCAGAACCGCATTCCTTTGCAAACGAAGATAAAAGTTGAGTTGTGGTTGCAGCAGATCCCAATCTCCAGCTTTGATCATCGGGAAATAAACCAGTCGCTGGTTCTGTGCTGTGTGTAATCCGCCACCCCAATTTCGATAATCAGGAGTCAATCCTTTGTTGATGGTATCGGTATAGATAGGATCAACGGTTAACAATCCACCATTGAATTTGGTTGGCCAAGCTCCTTTTGCATTGCAGGCGAGCATATATCGAAAGAGTTGATAGTTGCGGCCAACTTCCCATGAACGATTTTCCTTTTTGTCTGGATCAACTTCAATAAAACTTCTGCTCCAGAATTGCTTCCACCATTGTTGTGTTTTTTGAAAAGCAGTTTTATCAGCTTTTGCTTTTTGCTGCAATGAATCGAGTGATTGTTTCCATGAATCAATATTTTCTACTTGCGAATTATGCAACGTAAGCTGCAATGCATGTTGCTTTGCTACTGATCTGCTTTTTAATTTCCACGCTTTGAAATCTGTTTGGGCATAAGTGCCAGTATCAGTTCCTGCTGCAACAAAATTCTTTCCGCTGAAAGAACCGCCAAATGCCAGTTGTTTGATTGGATTATACAACTGCTGTTTCACCGATTCCATTCCTTGTTGTTTCACCACTACATCAAAAATGGTTTCGCTGCTGTTGTGATGATAGAACAATACGTTGTTGCCGTTGAAATCGATCACATCTTTTTTGTAAACGTTGTTCTTAGGCGCTCCCCATTTCCACGAATTGCCCCAGTTTTCTCTTGTAGTGATGATACGATCACGATAACGCCAGCTTTCGTAAGTAGCTTCTATATTTATTTTTTTATTACTGCTGATCTCAATATGTGCAACAGGTTTGAAAACATCTGCCCATATTTTTACTATCGCTTTAGTACCATTACTTTCACCTTCAACAGTAACGTATCCTTCCCGAAGATGAAGTTGTTGTCTAAATGAAGTGCTGTTGAATGGATTTGGAAATAATTTTACTCTGATCCTTCCCGTTTTCATCAACGCATTGTTCTCATCAAAGTTGCCACTACGTGCAACATAGATAAATAGTTCTCCTTTCTCCACCCATACATTCATACCAATATCACCAGCGCCGCAGGGCATGGATGCAGATGCGTTGTTGCTTTGTGTATTCCACACAACATCGTAATTCTGTTGTGCAGAAAGCGAAGCAACGTATAGACTAAAAAGAAAAAGTATGAATATCTTCATCTGGTTTCTCTCACAATTAATTTAACTGCACCAACAATCCCGGCTGGTAATAATCGTTTGTCTTTTAACCGGAAAGGCGCAGTTGTCCAAGTGATTCGTTTTTCTTCAAGCAACAGTTGATCGCCGATCAAACGATTGTGCCAGGTATTAGTCACAAAAATCTCCACTTTGTTTTCGCCTTGTTTGATAGCTTTAGATATATCTACTCCATGATAATTTGTCCAGATCGTTCCGCAATCAATTCCATTTACTTTTATAGTAGCGATGTTGTATAAAGAGTCAATTTGCAGATAGATTCTCCGAGTTGAAATATCCTGTTTCCAATCCAGAGTATTTGAATAGACTGCTGTGCCCGAATAATATTTTATGGATGAATCAAAAGAAGTTGTCCAGCTTTTCAACACATTTGTTTCTACTGGCGCAGAAGGGCCTCCCGCTTTTCGATCAAACTGAATTTTCCAGGTAGTTGCATTAAAAAACAGTTCAGATTCCGTTGTCGGAATATTTGCCAACTGCTTTGCCTTTGTTTTTCTTGTTTTTCTGAATACAACAAAATAAGAACCTGAAGGGACAATGCCAACGTCGTCAGAATTTTTTTTGCCAAGAAAACTATTATCCTCTATTCCTCCATTCACAGGATCCCAATACTCAACATGATCGAACTCTTTAACCCTGAACTTAATTTTGAAATATTGTGTTGTATTGCTTTGGTTCGAAATAAAATAGATCTCCGCATCTTTCGTTGTACGATGCGTCCAAGCAATTGCATGTTGATCATTTCCCTCAATCTCCACATCCTTCTTCACACCCAACTTCTCAAACGAACTTTCCATATATGGTGCTGCCACCACATTCTTATTCTTAGCAAAGAACTTTATCCATTGTTGATCCACCACCATCTTTGCGCCTGCATTCGCCAGTTGTTGTAATTTCTTTTGCACAGCAACACTCATTGTTGGGTTGGGATTTATCAACATCTCTCCCGGTATCACCAACACGCCATAACTCGCTCCACCCGGCAATACCACTCTTCCATTCTTTACCTGCATCAACATCAATGCATCCGGATTAAATGAATCATACGTATATCCATTCAACGGATCGATCCAGTCTTCCGGATCAGCCATGTTTGCTGAATGTGTTACGCCATCCGGTATTTGTCGCAACGGCTGATTTTTATTTTCTAATCTCTTCTTCTCTGCTTCAACTCTTTCTTTTCCAAAAATGCCGGGCAATGTACTCACCAAACGATCAGGCAAAATAGAACGACGGGGAACTTCTTCACCAGTAAACACAGCAATATCCACAACAGGATCGCCTAATTGCAAGAGTGATTGACATCTTGTTAAATAATCGATCCATGCTTTGCTTTGTTTGAACCATGTTTGATCACGTTGAAAATACAAACCCACACCATCCAATGTCATTCCCGGTTTTTTATCGAGCCACGGATTATGTGTAAACACATGCATCACCATTTTATTAATACCCAATGCAAAGTTTCGATCGCCAAGTGCTTTTAAATTGCCTGGATGTTCGCCCCAGTTCATTCGCACAGATGTAAACGATTCGGATTGAATAATTTTCTTGCCATAGATATGTGCGCCACTGATAGCATCACGCATATCATTAGGTTTATCATGTGTTGGACTGTTCAGCCAAAATTCGCCCATTGGCAGATCAGTATGTTTATAATGCAGCAACCCATCACTCACCATTGTTGGCGCAATGGCTTCTGCACTTACAACACAACCTAATGCATGCGCTTCTTTTTTTAATGTGGTATAAAACACATCGTTCACCAATTCAGCAATGGTTGTACGAACATCATGCAACACTTTCTCTGACTTCGCTGCATTTTCTACAGGCACTCCAGCCATCACCAACAGGTAAGGCATCAGATCGTATCCTCTCCTTTTCTTAAACTCATTTACAAAGTTTGCTCCCCAGTTCTGACTGCCACATTCCCAACTATCAACATGAAATACTTTCAACACTTGTTTTGCTAAAGCTGCATCTTGTGCAAATGCTTTTCCAAACCAATTATCGAATTGCAACTTTACGGCCGATGCATTAAACTTATCAACTTCTAAACCCAAACCTGCGCCGCCTGTATAATTTGTATGTCCGGTTGATGTATGACCAATACGAACGATCACCCAGTTACCTGCAGGAGCTTTCCAGTTGAGATTTCCATCTGCATCCATCTTACCGGTTAAATTGACGATGTTCTTCATTGGTATCGCCATTGCATCCGTCACTTGTTCTTTTGTTGTTGTTTCACTGATGCGCCATACCGAACCATTCTTTGATTCGTATTGATTGATCATTGGTTCATCACTTAAATAAATGCCGATCACTTTTAATGACGGCTTCCATTTAGCAGCATCAAGATCTTCTGAACCGGGTTCGCTTCCTTCCTTCTCATACACAAACCGAAAATATTGTGCAGTGATCTCAGGGATGGCATGTGTAACATCTTCATCAGCGTCCTGCCAACCATGACGTGGCGCTTGTAATTGTGTATGCTTTCTGAACTCAACACCATCATCACTCACGAGAACGGATAAACGATGTGCCTGGTAAGAATTACCGCCAGTTTTTATTCGAATGGAACGACAGGTAAATGGTTTTGGATATTTGTATTGGATCCAGCAACTACTGTCGCTTTTATAACTTTGATTATTACTTCCCTGGAACGAAAGAAAAGATGCCCTGATGCCATTACTGGTAGTAACGGACGGCACCAATACAACTTCAGAAAACGCAGCACTGCTTACTGCAGGATAAGCATACACAGCAATGTCTTTATAATAATCTTCTTTGCCTTCCGGTTGTGATAAGTTGATCTTTTCAGTTGAACCATCAGCAACATAAGTTTTGGTCCACACTAATTTTTGCATGGAAAGTTCAGGTGTGATCCACGGACCGCCTGCCAACGCAAAACCATCACTCACGTGCATGCCTAATTGTAAATTCAAACGCTTTGCTTCCTGCATGGCAAACTTCACCATGGCCCACCACTCCGGAGATAACTGACGAACTGTTGGTTGAAAAGGAATTTTGTGTAACGTATCCTTGATGGGCATTAAATATGCACCACCAATCCCTACTTCTTTCATTGCTTCCAAATCGGCAGTGATGCCTTCTTTAGAAACTGCAGCATGCATCCAGTACCAGAATACCCAGGGTTTTGCAGATTGAGGAGGATTGAGAAAGCGTTGCTCAATTGTTTGTGCAGAAAGCTGCATCGAAAAAATCAACGCAATCAATAGACAATATGTGTGAAGGGATATTTTTCGCATATGGTAAACAACCGCCGTTTAGAACTGCAATTTACTCTTTCCTTTGTCAACTGAAGTAGCCACCGCAATTCCACGATGATCTTTGTTATCAACGGCGCAATAGAAATGATAAACGACATCTTTCCACTTTACCAAGAAACTCTTATGCGCATATTTTGCATCGTAAGGTTCGGATGATTTGATGAGATCCTCTCCTTTCCAATCTGTCCAGTTCACCAAATCATAACTGCAAGCGAAACGGTTGAACGTTTCGTTCTTTCTTGTTTCCCAGAAAGCGCCAAAGTAAAACATCACCCACACACCATTTACTTTCTGTATCACCGCATCGCCGGTAATACCCACACCATGTTCCATTACAGGATCAGCATGGTAACGTTTCCAGTTGACCATATCATCACTCACTGCCATACCAATCCGTTCGAACCATCGCCACTTTGGTTTATTGCCACTGCTGTCGCCATTGGCATTGTAGTACATGATGAATTCGCTGCCGAGTGTTTTGTCCTTATCACGGATGATGGTGCTTTTATAGAGCTTGCGGTTTTCCCACCAACGCACATCTGCATCAGTTGAACTTAAGACTGGTTTTGATAAGCGATTCCATTCATGTGGTTTGGTTGGATCTTTGGTCGTGTTGGCAATACCGATTGCTAACGGACCTGATTCGTAACCACGATCCTTTCCGCCGATATAACTCATCCAGTATTTGTTCTGAAATTTTTCGAGTTGATAGTTACCTCCCCAATTTGTATTCTGCAAAGCAATGTATCCTGCCTTCTGGTTATTATCCCAATCAGCAGTATCAGAAAAACTCATGAGCTTACCAAGTGTTTTCCATTCTAACAGGTCTTTACTTTTTGCGATCCATGTTTCATAACCACGACCATCGAACTGGATATAGGTCATGTACCATGAATTTCCCTTGCGAAATACAGACGGACAATCAATTTTCTTTGTGTCATTTTCAGGCGTAACAACCAAGCCGTATTTGTAAGGTGTTTTTACTTCTTCATATACTTTCTGCATGACCTCCTGCGGCACTTGTGAATTAACCACAGAGGCGCAGAGTACACAGAGAGAAAACAAAAAACACTTTGCGTATCTCTGTGCCTTTGTGTCTCTGTGGTTCAACTTACTATTTAATTTCTTTTGCTCTTTCACCTGCTGATTTCTTTTTTGAATTGAACGGAACTAAATAAAAACTGTATTGATAATTCTTTGGTTTGATCTGGTATTGCTCCAAGGGTGCGGCTACTTCGCTCCAGCTATCGTTACCACCAACACCCATTTGAATGAGATCGATATTGAGAGTAATAAAACCTGCATCTTTGAGTTTGTTGGTATGCTTTGCATTCTGAATATTTTCTTCAGTATAAGGCCATGCGCTCATGCTGAGTAAACTATCGGCAACAACCAGCAACCCATCTTTTGTTTTTCGATTGTGCAAATACATCCAGCGAACATCGGTACGGTTACCATTTTCCTGCGGCACAACATAGTTTTCCATGAAATCATTGATCGGTAAATTATAAACACCCACATCAGCGCCATAATTTTTATCAATGTAATTTTCAAATGGGCCACGACCGAACCATTCTATTTGATCGTAGCTTCTATTGATACCCATCTGCACACCTACTTTTGGAATATTCGGTAAGCCTGGTTTAGCAGTTAGAATGTAATCAATTTTAATAAGGCCATTTTCATGGATGAAATAGTTAATAGTTACTCTGGCACTATCGTTAATTAAAGAATATATAGAACTAATAAATTCACCATATCCACTGTGTCCGCCGAAAATTTCCTTTTTTACTTCTATTAATTTAGGTTTAGACTCATACCATTGTTTTAATACCCGATGAGTTTTAAATCCACGTTTATCATTATCTGTTTGAGGTCTTGTAAAATGCGGCAATAAGAGTGCGTCGATCAGTTCTTTGCCCTTCAGCTTATATGATTCCAACGCACCTGTCTTTTTACTTATGAAAATAAAATAATCGGCTTTTTTGAGACTGAACCCTTCTTCTGTTTCAGTATAAAAAACTTTAGTAATTACCTTGCTTGTATTGGTTGTTGTTTTAAACACCAATTGATTTGATGCAACCTCAAATCCCGCCGGCGCCCATGCTTCTGCTTTCTGCAACCCAAACTTCAGCTCAACATGATATTCGGATGCTGCTTTCGTTTTCCGCAACCATTTCGTGACAGGAAATTCAACTGTTGTTGCAGGTGCTACATCAATCCCTCCGATCTGCTGATTCGAAATAATTTTCCCATCTTCTTTCACCACAATATAAGCGGTGTAAGCATTCACATTCTTTACTTCACTTCGGTTGATGATGCGGATGATTCCTTTTATTGAATCAGCCCATTCAACCTGTATGGGTTGAAAAAGACGTTTGCATTCATACATTGCACCTTTTGGTTTTCCATCAGCATTCACAACGCCTTTGATCGTGAAATTGTCGAAATAACGTTCGCCATAATCACCACCGTATGCATAAAACTTTACACCTGCTGAATCTGTTTTCTCCAAACCCTGGTTTTAAATTCCCAGATGCAACCACCAATTACACGAGGTATACTTCTCCATTGATCCCAGAATTCTTTTAAGTTACCTGCACTGTTGCCCATGGCATGTGCATACTCACAAAAGAAAATAGGACGATGATCACCATTCGATTGATTCACCAACAATGGTGCGGTATAATCAGATGGATACATTCTGCTGATCACATCAACATAATATTGGTCCAATGGATTCTGAATTCGATGCGAATGATCATTGCTTTTTAAATAACGACTGTCACTCGGATCGATATAGCCTTCTTCCTTCGGACTGCCCATTGCAGGCTCGTAATGGAGCGGCCTTGTCATATCAAAATCTTTGATCCATGCGGCCATCGCTGCATGATTGGGTCCACTACCTGCTTCGTTACCCAAACTCCACATGATAATGCTCGGATGATTTTTATCACGCAAAGCCATACGACTGATTCGCTCAACATACGCACCGGCCCATGCAGCATCATGACTCAGCTTTCCTCCCAAACCATGTGTTTCTAAATTTGCTTCATCAATCACCATAATGCCGAACTCATCACATAAGTCTAACAAATATGGATCGCTTGGATAATGACTGAGACGAACACAATTAAAATTAAATTGCTTGATGGTTTTAATATCCTGCAGAATATCTTCTCTTGTCAATGCTTTCCCTCTGGTTGGATGATGATCAGGACGATTGACACCATAGAGATAAGTCAACTTTCCGTTGATGAGTAACTTGCTATCGCTTTTTCTGAATTCAATAGAACGAAAACCAAGCTTGCAGGTTTTTACTTCGAGTGTTTTACCTGTACTATCTTCTAATGTCAACACAAGTTTATACAAGTTCGGTTCTTCAGGACTCCACTTTTTTGGATTGCTGATGGTAGTTTCCATCAAACCGAATTTTACACGATCTAACCGTGGATGAATTTCATTAATGATCTCATCAGTCTTTTTCGAAAGCGGTTGTTGTAATACCGGTTGATTGTTGGCATCATATACCTGTGCTTTCAATACATAACCCGGCATATCCTTCCCTGTTAAGTTTTCAATACGTGGACGGATACTCAACAACGCATCTTTATAATCTTTATCCAATTTTGTTTGATAGAAAAAATCTGCAATACGCAACGATGGTTCTGCATGCAGATACACTTCACGATGAATTCCACTCATGCGCCATTGATCCTGGTCTTCTAAAAAACTGCCATCACTCCAGCGGATCACCCAAACAGAAATCACATTTTCGCCGTCTTGTAAGTAAGGTGTGATGTTGAATTCACTTGGCAGAAAACTATCTTCTGCATAACCTGCAAACTTTCCGTTGATCCATAATTTATAAGCTGAACTAACGCCGCCGAAATGCAAGGTCACATTAATGTTTTTCCAGTTGGCAGGAACAGTAAATGTTTTCTGGTAACAACCAACACCGTTATAATCTTGCGGCACATGTGGCGGGTTTACCGGGCGGAATGGATACACCGCACTTTTGTAAATCGGTTTATCATAACCCTGCATTTCCCAACTCGATGGAACAACGATCTTCTTCCATCCATTCACTTTGCTTTTGTAAAAATCTTTGGGTGCGTCAGCAGATTTTAATGCGAAAGAAAAATCCCACTCACCATTTAAAGAAATATAACGACCGCTTTTTGTTCTGTCGTTCGTTAATGCTTCGGCAACAGTTGCAAATGAATAAGCTGTTACTCTTGATTGATCCCGGTTAATGCCGCTGACATACGGATCTTCATACGGTTCCCGGTTGAAAATTGTTGGCGCAACAGGAACAGCAGCCGGTGTTTTATCAACCAACTGTGCTTTTGTTTGAACCACGAAGACACTAAGTACAGCAAGAAGCACAAAGAAATTCCTTAGTGTTCCTTTGTGCCTTTGCGACTTTGTGGTTCTATTCTTCTTTTCTTTTTTCATTTTACTTTTTCTTTTTCAACAACTCCATTTCAATACAGGCTTGTAAGAAAGGGCCGATCGCTTTCAGATCATCATCTCTTCTCGGCTCGTTCACATAATACTCATACGTACCATCACGGTATGGAATGCCACCTAACCCTGCACCTGCAACTGCCTGTATAAAATGATACTGACCATTTGCATCTGTTGTTACAAATTCTTTGATCATGCCCTTGTATGCTTTTTGTAAAGACGCATTGAATGTTGCAGGCAGATAATTCATGCGGATGCCTTTTGCCAATGCAAACACAAACATGGCTGTGCCCGATGATTCGAGATAATTCTTTTCTTTATTCGCTTTATCAGTCACCTGCCACCAAACACCACTCTTTGCATCCTGGAATTTTACAATAGCACTTGAAAGACGATTAAGAATAGTGATCAATTCTTTTCTTCGTGGATGAGTAGGAGGAATAAAATCCAAGACATCCACCAACGCCATCATATACCAACCCATGCTGCGGCTCCAGAACTCAGGCGATACACCGGTTTGTTTATTTGCCCAGCCTTGCAGCTTACTTTCATCCCAGCCATGATACAATAAACCCGTCTTTGCATCACGACCATATTTCTCCATCCACACAAACTGGTTGATAATATCATTGAAATCCTGCTGTTGTTTATTTACGACAGCATACTCTGCATAAAACGGTTCGATCATATACAATCCATCGAGCCACATTTGTGAAGGGTATTTCAACTTATGCCAAAAACCCCCAGCTTTGTTACGTGGCTGAATGCTGATCTGGTCACGCAATGTTTGTGCAGCTATTTTATATTTCTCGTCTTTATACAATTCATACAAACGCAATAGTTGTCTTCCGGGAGGGATGTTATCACTATTGTATTCATCCATTACATACGTAAGGATCTTTCCATCGGCTGTAATAAAATGATCAACGATGTGTTTGGTATAATCAATATAGGTTTGATCATCCGTCATCTTCCACAAACGTTCAAAGCCCATCAGCACAACACCTATTTCATAATTCCAGTTTGCAGGCCGATCACCCGTTGGTAATTTATCCTGTTCCAAATGACTGGCATACTTTTTCACCACCATTGAATCTTTGTATTGCTTCATAATAGTGGCAGCCATTTGTTTGGCATATTCGATCTGCGCATTCGAATTGAATGCAACAACAAGCATCAGTAAAACAAGTATCTGTTTCATGTATGTTGATTTAATCTTTGTGCTCCTTTGTGTCTTCCTGTCTTTGTAGTTCAACGGGTCTTCTTCTCCAATAGTTCGCCAGCAAACTTCCGCTGATATTCATCCACGGGCTAAACACTGCAGCAGCCAAACCAACCGTTCCCAATTTCCCCATACTTCCTGCAATACCACTGGCCATGCCACCGTTTTGCAAACCTACTTCAAAGGCAATGGTGCGACTTGAGTTTTTATCCATTCCAAACAAGCGACTAAGCCAGTATCCAAAAAAGTAACCGGCTGCATTATGAACCACCGATGCAATGAATAGCAACACCCCAACCTTCATCAAATTTTCTCTGCCTGCTGCAGTTGTTACCGTTGTAAAATAAATAATACCAAACATTGAGATCAATGGCATAATGCTATCAAGCTTTGGAAACTTTACCCATAGCCAATGATATAACACACCGGCAATAACAGCACCTGCGAAAAAACCTGAGAGAGTTA
Source organism: Lacibacter sp. H375 (assembly GCF_037892425.1). Taxonomy (NCBI): domain Bacteria; kingdom Pseudomonadati; phylum Bacteroidota; class Chitinophagia; order Chitinophagales; family Chitinophagaceae; genus Lacibacter; species Lacibacter aquaticus. The sequence goes on along the minus strand of NZ_JBBKTT010000001.1, from coordinate 2,543,306 downwards.
TACTTTGTAACAATCCCGCATCACTGATACTCTTGTGCAGGAAGAAAATAATCACAGCAATCCATGCCGCAGAAAAAACAGTAATGATGTTTACTTTCTTCTTCTGTGCTGTTGTAGCCCGTTTCAGAAAATCATGCAACAACGCTGCGCCAATAGGCACCAATACAATTTTGATGATCTCCATCATCATGTCTATAAATTTTATTTCGATCAATGTACCTGCCAACGTTTTCATCAGCAATGGTGTTAGCAGCGGAGCAACCAATGTTGCCATAGCTGTTACAATTACACTCAATACCAAATTCGCTTTTGCCAGGTACACCATAACATTACTTGCTAATCCGCTGCTGCAACTGCCGATTAAAATAATTCCCGCAGCAATCGCCGGTTCAAACTGAAAAACTTTTGTCAGTAACAAACCCATCAACGGCATAATAGAGAAATGACAAAACAATCCAACCAATACACCTTTGCCTGTTGATGCAAGACCGCTGAAATCTTTTAAACTCATATGCGTGCCCATGCCAAACATCACGAGTTGAATAATCACAAGGATCAATGTTTTATCTCTCAGATTTACGCCACCCCAATTTTTAAATGCTTCCGGGAAAACCATTCCTGCAACAACTGCCGCAATGATCCATGCCGTGTATTGATAACCTTTTAATGATGGCACTGAACCCAACCCGATTGCTAAACAAACTGCTGTTGCAATGGCGAAAGGTTTGTACAAAGCAGCATTCTGCATTGCAATGCCAACGAGCAACACAACTGCAGCAATGCCACTTAACAGTAAAAAAAGTTTACCCGAATTTTTCATTACAAGCAATCCCGTTATTTTATAATTGTTGCCAAGTATTCCATTGCAATCGGCGGACTTGCCAATATCGGCACTTTCTTTTCTGCTTCCGTCAATGTATCCACCACTCTTGCCATGCTTGCCTGCGCCAACACGATCACATCCACTTCGTTGGCTAATTGTTTTAACGCATCACCTACTTTCTTATCGTGTGTTGCTGCATCGCCGCTCATCAATGCTTCAAATGCACCTTCGCATAAAACTGATTTCAATTCAATTTCTTTTCCTGCAACAGCCGCTCTTCTTCTCACCAAATCGCTTGTAGGATTTAATGTTGTTGATAATGTTGCTACCACGCCGATCTTCTTTCCTGTTGCAACAGCTTTGTCGGCCATTGGTTGATCTACCCGCAAAACAGGCACTCCTGTTAATGTTGTTGCTGTTTCAACTGCAGGCCCGATTGATGAACAGGTGAATAAAATAAAATCTGCGCCTGCTTCCTGTGCTGATGCTGCATAGTTCACTACCCGTTTCGAAGTGTCGGGAGTAAGTTCATTACGTGCAATGGTATTCTTGATCAAACTGTCGTCTACAATGTTGAATACTTTTACGTTTGGCAAATATTTTTTACACAAGTCTGCAAACAAAGGCACCAACGTTGCCGATGTATGAACCAATCCTAATGTTTTTTGTGACATATTGCTTATGCTCCTTTTATTTTATGATTCCAATTTTTGTAGTTCTATTTAGCTTTCGTTGCGTCGCACTCTTGTGCTTTCAGATTCTTCATTCACCATTATAGCTCACCATTCAACAACACTCCAAAATAATTCTCTGCACCAACCTGACCGCCTTTAAAATTCACTTCCAGTCCATTTATCTTTTCATTTTTCGAATAAGCTTTGCACAACGGTGCACCGCTCACCAATGGAGCAATCATTTCAACCGCATCAATCTCCATTGCCCTCGCTGCATAACTGCTTGTATCGCCACCGGCCAATACCACACGTTTCACATTTGTATGCATCACTGCTTGCTTTGCAATGCTTCCCAATGCAGTACCCAATTTCTCAGATGATAGATTCTCCAGTTCTTTTGCACCTGTATGAACAATAACTTTCTTCTGCTCCTGCAACAACATCGCTACATGGCCTCCTATTGCAGCATCAACTGTGTTCTCATTTACAATTCTCACTGCATCCAGCACCACTTCTGCAAAACCATTTGCCTTGGCCAATTCAATTTGTGCAGCAGTAACAGGTGAGCAACTTCCTGATATCACCAATAATGATTCTGCTTTACCCGGATGTTTCCATTGCGTTTCAGGATTCAATATTTTCTTTTCATTCCAGTAATTGCCTAATGCCGCCTCCACGCTTGAGCCACCTACACTGAACAATGTTTTATTTTCTTCAAGTTGCGCCATCCACTCTCCGATCTTGATCAATTGTAATTCATCCATTACGTCAACCAATACAACTTCTTCATCTCTTATTGATTCAGCCCATCGTTTTATTGGTTGTTCAATGTGTGTAATATCGATCAATCCTATTGTTTTATTCGTTTGCTTACCAATATGCAATCGTAAATCACTTTCATCAGCCGGTGTTACCGGATGTTTACTCATCGATGGATGACGATCCAACCGATAAATATTTCCATTGCTGCCAATACCCATCCTTGCAAACAAATTCCCGAACACACAATATCTTCCAAGCGATGGCGCACCACCCAACATCGGTATCAGTTTATTCTGGAACACTTCAGCACCACAATCAATCGCTTGACCAATACTCCCAACCGCAGGCGATGAATCAAATGTAGAGCATACTTTATAATGCACATGCTTTGCGCTGCTTGCTTTCAACTGTTCAAATGCAGGAATCAATATCTCTTTCATTTGCATGGGCGATAATGATCTTGTTTTACCTGCTACACCAATTACATCCATTTGCGGAAACTGTTGCAACTGTTCTGTTGTTGGTGGCTCAATGAACAACACAGCCTTTGCACCGGCACGTGTAATAAATTCCAGTGCATCGGTACTACCGGTGAAATCATCGCCGTAAAAAGCAAGTAATATATTTTGATTGTTGTTCACTACTTCTTACCGAATTTTTCAACCGCTGCCGCAAATTCTTTATACAGCTTCGCTGCTTCTTCCAACGTCAATCCATCAACAGCTGCTTTCCATGCCTGTTGCAATGCCACCACACCTGCTGCTGCTCCCATTGGGTGCGCCATAATACCGCCACCGGCCATGTACAAGAGATCAACAGTTTTTGTTCTGCGATAGGTTTCAAATGCCTGTCCACCCCACTGGCCCGATGATACCACCGGCACAACCGTTTTATGATCGAACATTTTTGTTAAGCATGCTTCAATGGATGCCACCACACTATCATCGCTCTCCCAGAATTTATTTTGTATACCGTTGACATGCATTTGATCTGCACCAGCCAATCGCCATATTTTTTGATAGGCTTTATAGTCAATTCCCAGCAAAGGGTGTCTTGTCATCATACCCCAACCGTTGCGATGTGCATGAATAGCCAACTGTCGTTGATCCATGATTTTTTTTGCAGCTGCCAACCCAACGCTGTTAATACTGATCATGGCACAAGTGCCGCCACTCTTAACGATCTTCTCATAACGTTGCAGCATTTCATCTACTTCGCCACTGAGGTTGAACGCATACATTACTTTCTTACCTGTTTTATCTGCATGTGCATTAATGACATTCATCACCGCATCAACACGATCATTGAAATTTGAATTGGCAGATGAAGAAAGCAGTTCATCATCTTTTACAAAATCAATTCCTGCTTCAGCTAAAGTTTTCACCATCGAAGCAGTTTGCTCGACTGATAATCCGATCGATGGTTTGATGATGGTGCCGATCAACGGACGATCCTTTACTCCGGTTAATGTTCTGCAACCTTCAATACCAAATGCAGGGCCTTTGAAATGTTGGCCGAATGAGGCAGGCAATTCTATATCCATCAACTTCAAACCGGTGAACTGTGTGATCTCGTATAAATTTCCTTGTAAGGTTGAAACCATCACAGGAAGGTTATAACCGAAGTTTTCAATACTCCACGATACTTTCACAATGGCACGGCGGTACTTCCCATCCTTGCTTGATGCTCCGGGAATGGCTGGTTCATTCACGGTTTCCAATACATCAACCGATTCAACTCTTGCAGCAAAACGTTGTTTGAGTTCTTCGGTTTCGCCGGGCACTGCTACAAATGTTCCGGATGATTGCTCACCTGCCAATACCGCCGCTGCTTTTTCCGGCGCATACGGCGTTTCAATAAAATATGTTGCTGTAATCCGTTCCATGTTATGTTATCTCATTAAAGGCAACCAAACCGTCATATCCGTTTTTCCCCTGTTTGCCCAGGCATAGTAAGGAATGAGTTTTATGTCGACAGGTTTGAGTTTTGTATTTACTTCTTTGTACAATGTATTGTTCCATTGATTCTGATCAAGCAGTCTTGCTTCACCAGTTAATGCCATTACGTTCCCATTATCAATTTTCATTGCCACTGGTTGCAGTTTAATATTTGATGGAATCACTACATCAAATACTTTTTGTTGAGGCAAATCACTTGATTCAAGGCAATACACAACAGGTCCACGTTTCACCGTTACCTGGTTTCTTGTTTCTTCCACCAATGGATTGCTTTCGATCAATGTCGCAGGCATATCAAAAACCAATTCAATTTTATCACCGGCACTCCATTTTCTTCCTGCAATAACAAAGCCGCCATCTCTGTCTCTCACTTTCGGAAATGTGTTATTAATCTTCAACGTATACGCTTTACTCCAACCTGGTATGCGTAAGAAGATATTCACAGGTTTATCTGTAGCTTCTTTGATTGTAATCACAATCTTTCCATCCCAAGGGTAGTTCGTTGTCTGTTCAAGTTTGATCTTTGTACCATCATGCAATTCCGTAGCAAGTGTGTTGCCGCCATACATATTAATGTACAAACCTTTTTCGCCAATGCTGTACATGTAGCTGTTTACTTCTGCAATTGTGCGGACAACATTCGGCGGACAACAATTCGATTTGCTGATATAAGGCACTCTTCCACCTTCCCAACGCAAATGATATGGATAGTTCGTTGTTGCTGCCAATGGATTAGTATAAAAATATTTTGAACCGTCCATGCTTACACCGCTCAATACACTGTTGTATAAAGTGAGTTCAACAATATCTGCATACTTGCTTTCACCGGTTAATAAAAACATTCGCCAGTTCCATAACACATTACCGATGTTGGCGCAGGTTTCATTGTGTGCACTGAAGTTTGGCAATTGATAATCCCGTCCATAACTCTGATGTACTTTCTGAACAGTATCCGGCTTGTAAGCAGTACCATCCACACTAACACCATCATACAACGCACCACAACCTCCGGTTACATACATTTTTGTATTGATGACGTTATTCCACATTTTATTCAACGTGTTCATCAATGTTACGTCGCCTGTTTCGGCATATACATCGGCAACACCTGCAAACAAGTAGTTTGCACGTACTGCATGACCCACCACTTTGTTCATTTCACGGAAAGGTGCACGGTCGCTGTTATCATCTGTTCCTTCAACCGTACCACGAATGTTGATGAGATGAATAACAAGATCTAAATACTTTTTATCGTTTGTTGTGCGATACAATTCTGTTAAACCCATGTAATGCGAAGGACAAATCGCATTCCTTGCCAATTCAGGAGAGGCTGAACTATAAAAACCAATTAAGAAGTCAGCTGCTTTCTTTGCGATGTTGAGCAATGTTGCTTTCCCTGTTGCACGGTAATGCACGCAAGCCGCTGTCATTAAATGACCAAAGTTGTAAGCTTCAAAACTTAACTGGTCATCAAACATTTTTTCTTTACCTGATTTCTTTTGCTCAATAATATTCTTGGTATAGATATAACCATCGGTCTTTTGTGCTTTGCCAATTACATCAATCGCTTCATCCATCCATTTCTCCAATTGCGGATCTTTGGTTGTTGCATACATCGCTGCCACTGCTTCCAGTGTTTTATAAAAATCGCCATCATGAAAAGATGGACCACGGAAACGACCGGTATCTAAACCGGCAGCAACTCTGAAATTCTGAAATGAATAACAGATGTCTTTGCTGGTATAGGTTTGCCAAAGCTGCGGCAACATCGCATCACGACAAACAGCAAAACGTTCGGCCCAAAAACCTTTTGTCCACTGCACATCGCTCATGCCGACGCCAGTAAGTTTAGCGTAACTGCTGCCTTGCGTATTGACCAAACTTGTTTGTGCTGAAGTTTGATTCAGCACTAAAACTGTCAGTAACAAAATTGCACTTAGTCTTTTCATCTTACTGCGCTTTATAGTTGATTGTATATTCTGTTTCGGGTTTCACTGTGATCTCGTACATATCATTTCCTTTTACTACTGCTGTCACATTGTTGCCGGAAGGTTGTGTTTTACTTTTCAAACGGATGGTTCCTTCACCTGTTGCAGCTTTGATCTTCACCTGCTCTTTGCTTACATACAATTCAATGTCTCCGTTTGGTGTTGGCACTTTGCCTTGCATCCATTCAAGTCCGCCGAGATTTGGTTCAACAAGGTACGCCGCATAACCGGGCGCAGTTGGCTTTACGCCGAGATAATATTTTCCGAGCAAATACAACGGACTTGCACCCCACGCATGACATAAACTTTTTCCAAACTCCCTGCCATACATCGCATAATGTTCTGCTCCTTGTTTGGCTGGATTGTATTCTTCCCAGAAACTTGTTGCACCAAGCTTCAACATTCCTCCCCAATAGTCTTTCATTTCTTTCAGTACATAATTCTGTTCACCCAATGCACACAATGCTTCCAGTTCATAGAAACGCATGTACGGTGTGGTGATCTTCTGAATATTATTATTCAGCAGCACCGAATTTTTTACCGCTTGTTTTTGTTGCTGATTAAAATAATCGAAGAAGATGGAAAACATGTTTGCATAACGTGTTACATTTTCTGTTTGCTTTCCGTCAATGCGACTGTGCACCAAGGCCTGTTTCTGTTCGTTCCAATAAATATCAAAAAGTTTTTTACGCATATCAGCAGCCAACGCATTGTATTCTGTTACTGCATCTTTATCGTTGGCAATGTTGGCACAAAGAGCCATTGTTTCAAGACTGCGGGTCAATAACAATTGCTCAAAACTTACTTCACCTTTTTTGCTGAGACCTTCAGCCCAATCAATAAAGATCCAGTCGCCATTCATCCATTCCATCAAGCCATCTTTATTTCTTCTTGCCAAAACATAATCCATCATCGTTTTCATACGATCATAGTTCTGTGCAATAAATTTTTCATCACCTGTGTAGAGATAATAGTCATAAATGCCGAGGAACCAGTAAAAGGTATAATCCATGATGGTGTTGATATGACCAGTTACCGGATCTTTACCACGCAAGGCATAGCTTGTACGTTTTACTGTTTCGTTATCGAAGTACAGATAGTAGTTCATCAAATAACTTTGATACGCATCACCACTCCAAATCCAACGGTCACGTTTGATGCCATCAATGAAAAATTCTCTTGTATTTAATTCAAATGTATATTTCGCTACATCATAAATTCGATTGATCTCTTCATCGTTACAGGTGAAGCTTCCACGTTCTTTTACATCAGCATATTCATAAAGCATCGAAACCGAATCAAGCGTTACGCCTTCATCGTATTGCACATTCACAAAACGATAGGCTTTTGACAACTTAATTACCTGATCTTTCTTCAACTGATCGTTTACTTCCACTCTATCCAGCGTTTCGCAATGCTCTGTAGATAATGCTTCTTCTTCTGATTCGCCATAATACACCGATACTTTACCTTTCCCGGCAAGGCCATGCAATTGAATAAAACCAAATGTTTCCTTACCAAAATCTACCAGCATCGATTGCTTGCCTTTGGTAACAGATACTGCCTCTTGCTTTTTTGTGGGCAACATAAATTGCGAAGGCAATTGCGTTGGGGAATTAAAATTCGAACTTCCTGCATTTACCCATTTGGTAGCGGAGATGTCGGAGGCTTTGCCTGTTTCATCAATCCACTCTTTATCTTCAAAAGTTACAAGCCAGCTTGCATCCGATACTATTGTTTTTCCTTTTACATAAATAGCCGGCACATTGGCCTGGTTTAATACTTTTATATTGATCTTGTGTTTACCTGCAGGTACAACAATTTGTTTCGGACTTCCTTCAAATGCTTTGCCATCGAGCTTTACATTGTATTCGCCTTCTACATAAATGTCAACCGTTTCAGGCGAAGGCACATCAAACACTTTATGAAAATCCATAAGCACATAGTGGTTGTCAATTTTCCAAAAAACTGGAAAAAATGTGCCACGTTCGGTACGACGGTTTTGTACTTTATTGGCCAGTACAATTTCAAAATCACCGGGATACCATATCCATGTTGGAGCAGAAGAAGTATTCAATAAAAAAGAGTTGTTCATTGCTTCACGTTAATTGCTTCGCTGTTATTACTTCGTTTATTTGTTTGCGTTATTCAGGCAAAGCCTTATTCATTAAATATCCTCACCGTATCTTTCTTTCGTTATTTGTTGTAATGATTTGCCTTGGGTTTTTGGTGTCCAAATCGTTCCTATGATCAGTGCCACAAGCAGCAACCCGATCATAATGTAGGCTGCAGTGTAAAATCCTTCTCCGTTTTCGCCATAAATATTTACAAAACCAAATCCCCAAACCGCTGCAATGCTTCTAACCGCAAAGAACATAATGCCCTGAGCGGCTGCCCGGTATTTGGCAGGAAAAAGTTCCGAAGCCCAAAGCGCATAAAATGCCTGTACACTTATTCCGGCATGTATGCCCCAAAGAATAGTGAACGTCCAAAGCGCAAGATGATTTTTTATTCCTATAAAAATAAGAATGCACCAGGCCACTATACCAATCGTTGTACCGAAAACATAGAGCCAGCGTTGATTGACTTTGTCAACGAGCAATGCAAAGCCAAAATACGTTACTGCAATAATCACGATCCATTGTACTGCCGTGATCATATTGGCCTCCCCGTTGGAAAGGCCGCCTGCGGTTTCATAAATATGTTGTTGAAAGAAACCCATTACCGATGCCACCATATTCCAGCTAATGTAAATGCCAGCCAGGAAAAGCATGGTTCGGATATTCACTTTATTTGTAAAAAGGGTACCAAACGATGCGAAAACGCCGGGTTGCTTTTCTTTGGTTTGCAATTTTTTTGCTTCTTCCCAGTCTTTCGATTCATTTAGTTTCCGTTGCAAAGTCCATGCGATGAAAGCCACAACCAACAAAGAACCAAAAATAATACGGCTGCTAAATACATTGATTGCTTCAACGCTTGCATCGTTACCAATAAAGAACGCAGCGATTTTTTGTACGTAATCAAATAAGATACCGGCTGATGCATCGGCTTTGCCAGGAGCAAGCAGCATTCCCAACATTAAAATGATCATTGGCCCCACCCCCCAGGCAAACTGTGAAATACCCATATTCTTTCCACGATTACCCACTTCTGAATTTTCGGAAATATATGTCCATGAGGCAGGAACACCCACTCCCACTGAAATACCTGTAACCAGGAAACCTGTCAACAGCATGGGAAAATTAACGGTGAACATAATAATGACAATCCCCAGCATATACACAAGCATATTGTATGTATAAATGGTTTTTCGTCCGTACTTGTCGGCTAAGAAACCTCCGAAAATAGCACCAATAGCCGCACCAAAGGCGTTTGCGCTGATTGCATTCAGCCAACCAAGATGCCCTTCGTTAAGCCCGAGATAATTTTGCCAAAGAGTCAACCCGCTTGCGCCAGCCACAATGGCGCCAGCATCAAGATAGTTTGTGAGCGATACTGCGATCGTACTTTTTAAACTTCCTTTTTTATGTTCCATATTAATGTCCGTTAAAAATGATGTAGAGGGTTAGTATGACAAGCCCTAATAAAACAAACAAAATTTTTACCTGCTTATCTGTTTTTGGTAAAGGCGCTGTTTCTATCGCTGCAGTTACTTTGTTTCTATCTACCAATGAAATGATGATGGCTGCGACAAACAAAACAAGGAATATATAAAACGAGATGAGAAAATAATGCGGCCACCATGTATTTGTTCCTGTTGCTTCATCGGGAGGTAAGATCCACAAGTTGAGCATACCAACAAACAAGCTGAATGCAGATCCGACTGATAAAATTAAATTCACAGCGAGCCTGGTTGTGCGTTTCCAGAATACGCTCAATAAAAAAGTAACTGCCAGTGGCGGAGCAAGGTAACCCAGTATCGATTGAAAAATATCGAACAGCGTTTTACCTTTTACATTATCCAACGCAATAGCCATTAACACAGCTAACACACATCCGACGATGACCACAATACGTCCAACGTTAATCTGTTGCTTTACTGTGGCATTTTTATTCATGTTGTTTACATAAATATCTTTTGTAAACACAGTGCTCAATGCATTTAATGATGAACCAATGGTTGCAACCAACACAGCGATCAACACGCAAATCACCAAACCATTTAAGCCAGAAGGAAATAAATTGGTGACCATTGTCATGTAGGCTAATTTATCATCGGTTAGATCGGGGTATAAAGCAAAACACAAAATGCCGGGCAAAATAAACATCGGCAATGCCAATACTTTTAACCAGCCGATAAAGTTTACACCCAACTGTCCCTGTTTTAAATTCTTTGCGCCCAATACACTTTGCACCATACTTTGATCGGTACAGAAAAATGCAACTGCCGATACAGGATACCCCAGTAACAATGCATGCCATGGATAACCGGGATCGGATGCAGGATGAATTAAATTCCAGAAATGACTCGGCGTTTTATCAATCAAAGCAGTAATGCCACCAAGCTTTTGCAAACCGATAAACGTTAATGCCAGTGACACAATGATCAATAAGATCATTTGAAACACATTCACTTTTGCAATGGCTTTTAAACCGCCCATGTAGGTAAACAAACCGGAGAATGCAACGAGCACTATTGTTGATTGCCACATGGGGATGCCTAAAATTTGTCGAACCAAGATTCCTCCGCTGAATAAACCAAGACTCAACCAACTGATGAGAATTTTTATCAACGCATAACCTGCTAAAATATCCTGCGTGCTTTTGCCGTAACGTTTGCCCATGAACTCGGGCATAGTACTTACTTTACTTGCAATGTAACGTGGTGCAAACACCATTGCCAGCAGCGTTAAAAACACAAATGCATACCATTCAAAATTTCCACCCACAATACCTGCCGAAAAACCAATGCTTGCAAATGCAAGTAATGATGAAGGACCAACATTTGTTCCCCACATGTTGAAACCAATGTTGTACCAGTTGAGCGAATTGCCAGCCATGAACAGCGTTTCATCTTTTTTCTTGTTGCGGAAACTGGCGATATAACCAATAGCCAGCAAGGCAATGAGATAAATTGCTACAATGGCAAAATCAAGCGTTGTGAGTTTATTATAAATTTCGTTCATTTATTTTTTGTTACCTGCTTTAGTGCTTATAGCATCTTTGTTGTCTCACTCACTTCATCGTCTTGTTATCTATTCATCAATTATCTGAACCGGGATTCATGGGATGATTTTGATTTATAGGATTTAATTCCTTTTAATCCCACAAATCCAATAAATCATGGTTCTGATAAATGTCTTTGATCTTCACCGGCATACCTGTTTTCAAACTCTTATCCATTGCCTGCAACAATGCCACTGTCCCAATTCCTTCCTGCATGTTGGGATAAGCTGTAAAGTTTTGTTCAATAGAATCAGCGAAGTATTCCAAATAGTTTTGATACTCACCTGCATGATGACTTTGCCCTTCGAAACGGAAATAATATTTTAATGTGCTGTCGCCCCAATGAATAATTTTTTCTTCGCCTGTTTTGTCGGTGATGGAATAACGCAGCTCATGATAATCGGCCTGTGAAGCACCTAATGTACCACGCAGCACACAACTCATCCCACTGTCACGTTTTGTCGGTTGCGTTGGGCCTGTGTAACTTCCGCTCACTCTTGCAATTCGTCCATCAGTTGATTTGAAGATGAAGTGCATGGTATCTTCATTTTTCAATCCTGCAGTTTTTCCATTGCTGCTGATCATACCATAACCCATCACTTCTTCAATGTTTGGTAAATACCAACGAATAAAATCTACAGGATGACTTAAACCACCATACAACCATTTGAATGAATCTTCTAACGCCCATTTCTTTTCGAGGAACCAGCGATGATCTGCATTGTAATGACTTTCGATAGTGATGAGTTCACCAATCTCTCCTGCTTCAAAATCTTTGCGTTGACGTTTATATGGTTCGAAGAAGCGTGAGCTTTGTCCCACAAATACTTTTTTACCTGTTTGCTGTTGCAGTTCCAGTAATTCTTTTGCACGACTCAGATCATCAATAAACGGTTTGGTGCATACTACATGTTTACCATGCAGTAATGCCTGTTTAATATGATCGGCATGCAAATGATCAGGTGTATAAATGGCAATGATGTCGATCTCTGCATCGTTAAGCAGATCTTCGTAGTTGATTGTATAACTATTAAAATCAAATTCCTTGCAACGTTGTTTGCATAACTCTTCGTTACGATCGCAAATGATTTTGAGATGCAGTTTTTTGCTTTGCAAAGCTGCACTCATGGTACTGCGGCCTTCACCAACGCCTAAAATTCCGATAGTCAACATTCTTACTTCTATTTTACTTATGACTTAATACTTATAACTTTCCCAGGAACACCCACGTCTCGCCCTGCTTCGTTCCTTTAATTCCTTCCTGGTATTTCTTCATGATCTTATTCCAGTCATCCACCCGTGGATTATTGGCTGTTGTTCTTGGATTGAGCTTATCTAAACTCTCTCCTTTTGGAATACTGATCACCAACATCAACTGTCGTCCATTCCTGAACAACAACAACTGCTGAAAGTCGGCATTGCAAAATCCTTTGGATATCTCCGGCCATTTTTCAAATTGTGTGGCGTGATAGTTCAGGTATTCCTTCTGTAACTTTTCATCTGCCACAAGATTTGCTGTGAGGATGATATGTTCCCATTCTTTCGCAACTGTTTTATCAATGCAATGTTTTTTCTTGCTGTATTCGTAAAACATGTCATGGTACACTCTTACTTCTACTTCCGGAAAATTATTGGCGATCCTTCCCTGCATCACGCCGATGTCCTGCACTTTATCGAAGATGACATAATGATTCTGCCAATGATAAATAGCATTGCTGTCCATATTATTCTTTGCCAGCAGCTCTTTCAGCTTCAGTAAATTCAACTGCATGCCCTCTTTCACAACCAGTTCAATCACCTCGTTATGCTCTTCGTTGATAACCCCTGTCTTTGCAGTTTTGTGAGCGGTTAAATATTGAAAGCGTTTTTCCAGTCCGGCATTTTGTTTTACACTGTCATGCACTTGTGGACCATTATTGCTCCACACATTGCCCGGACCGTTGGCATTCTGTAAATATTTCTGTGAGGGTGTCCAGTTATTTTTTACTGTGAAATGCGATGAACCTTCATCTGTATAAATATAAAACCAGTGCGATGGCAAGTGAGCAAGAGGTGACTTATAAATACTATCGATGTAATTGTCTTCGATAACAGAACCAGGTTGTGCACTTAAAGTATAAATGCCTGCACAATCGTAATTCCATCTACCGTAATGATGAATCTTGTTAGCAACGATCCTGTTGTCCTTCATCATATTTTGTTCAGATGACCATCCCCAACCTAAACTGATACCACTGTACGATACGTTTTCAATTTCATTATGACGGATACTTGTTCTGCTCACAAAACCACAACCAATACCCACAGTGCCCCAATCTTCGTTGGTAGCATTTGTAATAAAATTATTTTCAATAAAAATCACATCGCATTTCTCTCTGTTATCTTTGGGATCAAAGGGCAAATGAATTTCTCTTCCTTCATCACCATAATTACCGGCGAGGATAGCCGTACCGCCAATATCGCTGAACAAATTATCTTTCGTCATGTTATCCTGCACCCCCTTTTTCAAATCAATACCTGTTGCTGCCAAATGAAGAAAAGAACAATTTTTAATTCGTGTACGAATGGCATAACTCAATTCAAATGCTGCCGCTTGTCGACCAACCCATGCCTGGTTATCTAATCCCGGTTTCTCTTTCGTGCCTGCAGGTTTTAATCGGTATGCTTCTGTCATAAACAAACCAACCTGGTGCGGCACATGTCCTTGTAATGATGGTCGCAGCCAACCCGTATGCTGAAATGAAATTCCATCAATCACTAAATTCTTAACCGGGTTATCAATTGTTCCTTCTACGCTGATCAATGTTTCTGTAAACGGCGCTACCACTTTTGCTGTTGCTAAATTTTCATTGCTGCGTGGCCAGTAATAAATTTTCTTATTCGCTACGTCTAAATACCATTCGCCGGGTTCATCTAAAAACTGAATTGCATTGGTTAAATAAAAAGCAGAGTTACCGGTTTCTTTACTCAGCCAGGGTGCAGGCCAGGGATGTTCGTTTTGTATGTTGCTTTCCGGTTGATGAAAAAACAACTTTGTACTGTCGCCCATCACCTGCACTTTCTTCACCCGCAGGTTAGCGATCTCCCACCACTGATGAATAAATAATTCAAGACCGTTTGCTTTTTCTAAGTTGATAAATGGAAGTGCTGGTATTACACAAGCTGCTTCTGCTTTGTTCCAGTTTAAAATACGCAGCATCACTTCTCCATTGGAAGATTTAGCTCGTACCGCTTTAGCATCGTTCACCCACAGCTGACGAAAATTAAAATCGCTTCCGTTTAACTGTGGTACATCCGCCATCCAAATTTTATTTTGATACTTCGCCTGCAAGCCATTGACAGAAGCAGTTACTTTCTTCCAATTACTGATTTGTACGCCAGCATTTAAAACAGGGTTTTCATTTGGAGCTGCTTCAATAAACGTGGTGCTTTCACGGGTGCCGCTATCTTCCGGCCTGATGACAATGGTTTCCAATACCTGGTAATTGCCGCCACGCAAAATAATATGAATACCATCTCTGATCGTTGCATCATTTAAACGGCGTAATTCTCTTGCTTTACGCAAAGCCATGTTGAGCGTTGCAAAAGGTTTTTCTTTTGAACCATCGTTGCGATCTGAACCATTGGGGGAAACATAAATTTCTGCAGCTGCCACAAATTGGGCAACCAGTAAAAAACAGATAAACAGGCAGGAGTGCAATCGTTTCATTCCAAATACAGTTGGCGCTTTCTAACCTGCCTCAAAAGCAGGCTTTTACGCTGATAAATGTACCCTTGTTTGCGCCCCTTAAAAATGTGTGTATTTGCTATAATGATGGACGATTTTCCTGTTTTGGGGCTCGCCGGGAAGTTGGCAAGGCTGGAAGAAAACAATTCAGCCCGGTAGCGCCCTGCTAAATGTATTACTCGCCTTGGAAAACCTTCTTCAAATAAGCCGTATTTGCTCCGTAATTAAACTTAGTATCGGAAGGTTTCTTTGCATCACGACTACGTTCAATCACCAACCAACCGCTCCAGCCAATTTCATCTAATGTACTTTTCACTTTGTACATGTCTATTTGCGGATCGTTCTCTAACCACACACTGTCTTTGTTGGTAGCATGGATTATGCTGATGCGGTCTTTGCCGAGAATTTTTATTTCGCTGATGAGGTCTCTTCCTTCTTTGAGCGGATTGGAGAAGTTGAAATAGATTTTGATGGCAGGTGAGCCGATCTGTTTCAGCAACTCCACTTCTTCCTTTGCAGTGAGTGAGGTTTCAATACCGATGATGACACCAGCTTCTTCAGCCAACTTACCTGCAACTCTTAAACGTGCAATCACCGAATCACGAATGGCAGGATTCTTCTTGATATCGCATTGTACTCCCAATGGCAGGAATGCATGTTTTACCTTCATCAAACTCATGGTTTTGATACAGTCTTCAATGCTGCGGATGTATTCTGCTCGTCCGCAAAAAGATTGTGCATAGTAACCCGTCATTGCCAAACAGAATATCTCAACGTTGTTTTCTTTGGCTGTTTGGATGAACTGATTACGCACACTGTCGATGAGCAATTGATTATCGAATGTGGGACGATTGCCCAATCCACCCATATCCACTTCGACTCCATCAGCTTTTAATTCAGCTGTAAGCGTGATAGCACCAAGCTTCTGGCGTTTGAGCAACATCAAATCGATCAAACCGATTTTATAGCGTTGATTGGTTCTCGCCTTTTCAATTTCTTCTGCAAATACTCTTTCTAAATTTTCAAACCCTTTTACTGCATGTGCAGGTAGTTTCTCTCCATTATCACCAAACACATACAAACTCTTCTCCGGCTCGATGGTAATTTTTGATTCATCTATTTTTCCATTTGCATCCTGGATGGCTTTAATATTTAAACCAAGATGTTTTGCCATGAACTCATATACCGGTGTACGTTTGGTAATTCCGAAATCATGTTTGTCTTGTGGAAGATGTACATTGGTTACATTTTCCTTTTTGTTGTACCAGCTATACATTGTTTGCAGATAAGGAAAATCATGTTCAGGCATTTTATCTGTCCAGTCGCCGCCATCACTTACAACCAACTGCGGACGAGGCGCTGCCATTGCAGCGATCTCTACATTGTTTGTGCGTCCCCCGCAAGCATGAATATTCATTCCGCTTTCACAAGGACAACCACCATAGAAATAAGATGACAAGGAAACAACAGGTGCAGATACTTTAATACGATCATCCAATGCCGTCATCAGCACAGTATGACTGCCGCCACCTGAGCCACCGGTGATGGCTACACGATTTGTGTCGGCATCTTTCTGCGCCAGTAAATAATCAAGAATGCGGATAGCACCCAATGCCTGTATGGTCATAGCCAAACTCCTGCGGTGATCTTCGATTTTGAATTGCAGTAACGATTCGCCCCATGCAAACAGATCGTAACTGAATGCCATGGCGCCCATCTTTGCCATTGCTGCACAACGGTATTGACAATCGGCACGGTAACGTTGTTTTTCCCAATGTCCATCGGGATTTAAGATGACAGGAATTTTACCTTTGTACTTTAATGGTTTGTACAACGATCCGTTGATCCACACACCGGGTAAAATTTCGATAGCGATATTTTCTACAGTGTAACCATCGAAGATGCGTTTAGCATTGATGATCGGCTTACTATTTGGTGCAGCAGGTAAATGATCTAACTGCAATGCTTCTTTTAAACAGGGTTTTAACTCTGCTTTTCGTTTCTCCCACTCTTCCACTGTTTTGTATTGCGCAGCGATACGATCCATTTCTGCCCAACCTTCTTCTACAGGCCAGCGGTAATATTCGTATGCACTCAGTTTGTATTGCTTGTCTTTTTCTTTCTTTACTTTTAATTCGAGTGGCTTCAGAATGTTATCAAGCGTTACTTCTACATCGGGACGATACTTCCATTCTGCATAGGTAACGGTTTTACCTTTCACCATGCTGTCAACAAACTTGATGGTAACACCGTATTTCTTTTGCACATCGTTTAATACTTCCTTTAACGGTTTGCTGTATTGATTGTCTGTATTAAGTTGTGCAGTTGAGTTGACCCACAGAGACACGAAGGCACAGAGAAGCACGAAGGGTTTCACGCAAAGGCGCAAAGGTGCAAAGGCAGGTTGTGCTTTCACTGCTGAATGCTGAACAGAATGTACAAGAGTGCGACGCAACAAAAGTATCATAGAAGTACTCTTGTTGGTAACATTATCAACTATCATTTTCATAATTATCCATTTAAAGATGCCTGTTTGCTTTCCAACTACTGTACAACAAATTTGGTTCGAGTACAGGTTTCGGGAAAAATAAACTGGCGATATATCCCACCACAATCACGACGAGATGACTGTAAACACCCAACATGAGTTTGTGATGTGTGAAATTAAAATTACCTAAATCGAGTAAGAATTTGGGATTCTTTACACCAACGGGAGTGCTTGTGAGAAAGGCCCATGCCGTAAACAAAATACAGGTGATGATACCAATGTTGACACCTTGGCGATTGGCTCTTGCACTAAACAAACCCAAAAGAAAAATACCAACGATGCCACCGGAAAAAATTGCATAGATGGTGAAGATAACACCAAGCACACCTTCGTTACCTGCCAGCAAATAAAATGCACCGATGGCAATGGATAACAAACCCGAAAACACAACAAAGGCCTTACTGGTGTAGAGATATTGCTGATCTGTTTTACCCGGACGAAGCTTCTTATAATAATCTTCCATGCCAACAGCAGCAAGCGAATTAAGATCGGCACTAAGACTACAGATAGCCGCCGATATCAATGCAGCCACAATAAAACCAATGACACCTGTTGGCAACTGTGTCATAATAAAATGCGGGAACACTGCTTCTGCTTTCATACCATCAGGTAATGGATTCTGTTTATAAAAAACAAACAACGCTGTACCGATAAACATAAAGATGGTCCAGATAGGAACTGTGAGTGAGATGCCAAGCAACGATGCTTTCTCTGCAGCCTTATCTGTTTTTGCAGTGAGATAACGTTGCACAACTGTTTGATCGGTTCCGTATTTCTGAATAGCATAAAACGATCCGTTGATGATCATCACAACCAATGTAAGTTCTGTAAACTTAAAATCGTATGGACCAAAACCTGTGCGGTTATTTTCTGTTGCAACCTTTATTGCTTCTGGTATGCCGCCTTTGATAGATAATAAAATTACCACCAAGCAAATGATACCACTGGCGAATAACATGAACCCCTGGAACACATCGAGCCAGATAACGGCCTGCATCCCCCCTTTTAAATTCACCATCACCAATACGAACCCAACTACTGCAAGAATAATGAACGGACTGATGTTTGTCATTTCATGAATGGCCACTGCAATTAAAAACAATACTGTGCCCATGCCAGCAAACTGGCGAATAATAAAAGAAGAGGAACTATAATAACGTGCAAAGCCGCCAAAACGTTTTTCAAAATATTCGTAAGTACTAAGACCAATTACTTTGCGAAAGAGTGGCACAATAAACCAGATGGTTCCCAGCAAAACGATGGGCACCATTAACCCTTGTACCAATAAGATCCAGTTGCTTGCATAACCTTGTGCAGGGTACCCAAGAAAGGTTACACTGCTGATGAGTGTAGAAAGTAATGAAAGACCCAATGCCCATGAAGGAAAGTTTCCTTTTGAAAGAAAAAATTTCTCGGTTGTGTTTTGCCTGTTTGCAAACCGGAAGCCGAGATAAAGTGTGACTCCCAGTACAACAAGGATGATGAAATAATCAATAAAATGTAAATGGTCCATTGGCAAGTTCGTTGGGTTGCTCACAGATTGCTCTGATTTACACAGATCATTCTTCGTGAGTTTTATTTGAATAGTTGTTTTATCTCGTTGCTTAATTCGTAACTACCGGGTTTAACCGTTATGTATAATTCTCCTGCTTTCATCCGCACAACTCCTCTTGCTAATTCATTTACCGGTGAAAGTTTCTTGATACCCAGCTCCTGTAAAATGGCTGTTGCTGTTGATCCACCTTCGATAAACAATTCGCTGATCTTGCATTGTTCAACAACTGCTTTCACTGCTTTTGCCATGATGCTTCGCAGATCGGCAGCCGATGTATCTGACGGAATTGTATCACTGTTCAATGCAATGATGGCTTTTTGTTTTTGTTCAAGTACATCTTTGCATCGCTGCAACCACGCAGGATCATCAACTCCACTTTCAATCATCTGCTTCGTGATATATAAAACAGTCTTGTTCTTTTCATCAACCTTTTTGATGTAATTCACCGATTGATCGTAAGCTGTACCGCACACATATAAAAAAGGAAGCTGCAAATCCGGTTGTTGCTGTTTTACTTCTTTGAATTGTATATTGAGCAATGCTGTATAAAAATCTCCTGCACCTGCTAAAACAAAACTTTCATCCAGTTTGCCAGCCCATGCCTGCACATCTGTTTCGTTTTCTGCTTCACTAACAACGATTCCGTTTGCTGGCAATACATCAGTATGCCTCAACACATTTATCGTTTCATTTTTCAAGATCGATTTCACCGACGAATGACTGATGGGAAACTCTGGATCAGCTGCAAAACCTGTTTCGCTGATGAGTTTTCCCTGTACATAATATTTTCCGTTACTGATGGTTCTTCCCAATGTTGGATTTGCAGGAAGTATAAACGCTTTTGTTTTCAGCATCAACTGCATCTGCAGTTTCAGTTCATCCAATACATAGCCACGTAAAACCGAATCGATCTTTTTATAAACAAGTGTTGGATTTAGCTGCAACACTCGCTCAATGGCTGCTGCTGTCTTTGCTAATGCAGCAGTTTTATTCAAAGAGCGACTATCTGTTGATACAATCAACACATCGGCATCTGTTAAAGCAACATCACCGGTACATAATTCTACTTTCAGTCCGTAACGCAGACTGATGCCGGCTAATTCAGCTGCCCCTGTAAAATCATCGGCTATAACTGCAATCATATGATGAGTGAACAGTGATGAGTGATGAGTGAGCCACTCATTACTCATCACTCATTATTTGTGTTTACTTAGTTGCACCGCACTTTCAATTGCCAATATCATTGCATCGGCGCTGGCAATGCCTTTCCCTGCAATTTCAAATGCAGTACCATGATCAACTGATGTACGGATGATTGGCAAGCCCAAAGTAATGTTCACACCTTTCACACTATCCATCTGTTGTTTTTCTGCATTCCATTTGAAACCTGCGAGTTTGAAAGGAATATGTCCCTGGTCATGATACATCGCTACAACTCCACCATACGCACCCATTGCTGCTTTTGCAAACATGGTATCGGGCGGAACAGGTCCTTCGACATCATAACCTAAGTTTCTTGCTTCGAGTACTGCCGGTAAAATTTCTTCATCATCTTCAGTTCCAAACAAACCACTATCACCTGCATGCGGATTTAATCCCGCTACTCCTATTTTCAAATTTGTTTTGCCTAAACGTTTCAATCCATCGACGATCAATTCGATCACCTGCACAATGCGTTCTTTCTTTACAAGATCACAAGCTTGTCTGAGTGATACATGCGTACTTACATGAATCACATTGATGTTATCTTCCACGAGCAACATTGCATATTTCTTTGTGCCAGTATAATGCGCATAGATTTCTGTATGACCTGCATAATGATGACCGGCTTCGTTGATGGATTTTTTGTTGATGGGACCTGTTACTGTTCCATCAACTTCTTTTGCCAATGCTAATTCAATTGCTTTCTTAACAGCCTGGAATGATGCTTCGCCACACATGGCGTTGATCTTTCCAAATTCAAGCTTTGTTATATCGGCGATGCCAAGATCGTATACATCAATTGTTCCCAATTCAAATTTTGCATCGGCACATTTTGAAACAGCATTCACTTTTGCATCCAATTTCAACAAATCAATGATCTGTTGAAATACTACTGCATCACCAACAAGAATTGGCTTGCAGATGGCGTGAATCTCTTTTTGCAATAATGCTTTTACTGCAATCTCGGGACCGATGCTTGCAGGATCGCCCATGGTAACGGCTAAAATTGGTAATGAACTCATAACTACTTATCCTCTTATTTCTACGTACGATTGAATTAATTTTTGTTTCTCTTCTTCTCCTAATGATTGCAAGGGCGGCATCACCACATCTTCACACAAACCTTTATGCTGCATCAATACTTTCAATGCCCACAAACTTTCACCTAATGTCTTTCCGCTTTGGTATAAGTTGCCGTACACATCACTGAGCTTTTGCATTTCAAATGCTCTTGTATGATCACCTGCATCAACAGCCTTTTCCATTTCATCATAGATCTCCGGCATTAAATTCCCTGTGCTCGGTATCAATCCATCACTACCACCAATCAATGCTTCTGCAGATTTTGCTGCCCAACCAAGGAAATGACCAAAGTCTTCTCTGTCTTTCCACAAGGCTAATGATTGCGCCAAACGTTCATCACTGCGTTCTGAATCTTTGGTAGCAATGATGTTTGGATGATGACTAAGTTCATCGATCAACTGCAACGGAATACTCATATGCGTAGTTGCAGGAATATTATAAATGATCAATGGTAATGGAACCGCATCTGCCAATGCTTCAAAATAATTCTTCATCTGCGTTTCGGTTAACGCATAATAAGAAGGTAAAGTTGTAGCAACAGCATCTACTCCATTGTCGGCACAGAACTTTGCAAACTCAATTGACTCACTAACTACGTTCGATGAAATACCTGCGTATAAAACAGTTCCGGCTTTCTTATGCTTTGCTGCTGATTTTAAATACTGCTCCTTTATATCAGCAGATAAGGAGGCTGACTCTCCTGTTGTACCAAGTATAAATGGAGAAATGTTATGCGTATAAAATTGTCCGAATATTTTTTCTACTGCTGCATCATCGATCTGCAACGATTTAGTTAACGGTGTTATCACCGGAACAATCACACCACTAAATTTTTTATTCTTCTTCATCAAAATGCAGATTTAAAAATGCTCACCGCATCCTGTTCTGTAATTTCTCTTGGATTATTTTTCAGCAGGCGCTGGATTTTCATCGCTTCCATCGCCATTTGCGGAATCGTTTCTTCTTTCACTCCCACTTCTCTTAACGTTGTTGGTATGCCGCAGGCCTTGTTGAGTTCTTTTATCTTCTCTACTCCTGCTTTGGCGGTCGTCCAAACATCATCTTCACGAGTACATCCTAATGCAACAGCCACATCAGCATAACGATCTGCCGAAGAAACAATATTGTACTCCATCACATAAGGCAACAATACCGCATTGGATAAACCATGAGCCAAATGATACATACTTCCCAATGGATACGATAATGCATGCACCCCTGCTGTATTCACCGGGCCTAAACAAAAGCCGCCATACAAACTGCCCATTGCTACTTTCTCTCTTGCTTCAACATTGCTTCCATCTTTCACAGCAGTAACAATATTAGCTGCGATCAATCGCATGCCTTCGTATGCAAAGAGATCAATAAACGGTTGTGCAAACTTGTTGGTATATGCTTCGAGACAATGAGTTAATGCATCCATGCCTGTTGCTGCAGTAATTGCAGGCGGAACAGAAACAGTCAATAACGGATCTACATACACAATATCAGGAACAAGAAACGGACTGATAATTCCTTTCTTCTGGTTATCTGCATCATCAACCAATATTGCATTAGGCGAAACTTCGCTACCAGTTCCCGAAGTCGCAGGCACACAGATGAGTTTCTTTTTTCTTCCCTTCAACAAACCAATGCCCACATAATCTCTTAACTGTTGTTTATTCTCTAATTGCGCAGCAACAAGCTTGGCTATATCCAACACACTGCCTCCGCCAATACCAATCACCACATCCGGATTGAATGGTGACACTTTCTTCATCAACGTTTCAAAATCACCGAATGAAGGTTCGGCAACAATGGATGTATCAACCATTACTTCAATTGACTCCTGTTTAAATGATAATACAAACGGATCGATCGTATTTAACAACGGAGTAATCGTAGCAATAAAAACTTTCGTTGGTTTCATCTCGAGCACATCAGCAGCAAGCTGACGCAACGTTCCATTACCAACTACAAGCTTTCCTGGAAAAATAATTTTAAATGCAGGAACAGACATAAACGATTTTTATTAAAACACACTTTCTTCATTAAAACCTGAACCGGCAAAGGATTGCACATCCACTTTCTGAATCTGTAAACGTTCGCACCAATGTTCAAAGCGGTTATGAATATCATCGAGTGCATTGCGTTGTTCGGGTGTTAACTTGGCTGCAACGGCACGACTGATGGTTCTTACGGGCAAGCCCCGCTTTTGTAAAAAATATTTTGCACTCATGGGATAAGCAATATGAATGAGCGGATCAACTTTTGTCAACTCTTCCTGCAACCATTTCACTTCTTCCTGTTTTTCAGGATTTGTTGCATTGTTCACCATCCACACCATTACTTCCGGATAAAAATTACCTGAGATGGATGACATCCCTTTCGCTCCCTGTTGCAGACTGAATGATGCATTCGGTGTATGTGCATCATAAAACTCCATACTGTTATTTGTCTCTTTCAATATCGAAAGCTTTGCTTGCACATTTTCATGTGTAATAGATGTATCCTTATGATAAGTCAAGCGATTTGCTGAAAGTAATTGCCTGAACACATCTGGACTGATAATGCGCTTGTATGGTGCCGGGCATTCATACATGCCCAATGGAATATTACCTGTTGCCTGGAACAGTTGCTCAAAATTTCGCAACAACACATCATCACTATCCTCTTCTTTTGCAAAATGGCCCGTGATCATGATGGCAGCATCAATACCGGTATCATAAATTTTACGAATGAAAAGCGCTTTGTCTGCAATGGTGAGTCCAAATGAACCTGTTGCAACAACAGGCACACGCCCTCTCACCTGTTTTACAATATGTGCAGTTAAATTCAAACGCTCATTTTCAGTGATGCTGAACATTTCGCTGCTGAGACAGTTGGCGAAGAAACCTTTAACACCGGCAGCTAAATAAAATTCGATCAATGTAGTTACCACATCCAGGTCAACCTCTGCTTTGAGATCGTATGGAGTGATCATAACCGGGACAAACTTTTTATCAGGCATAACAACCATTTTTTAAGTGCATAAATGTGCAATCATTCAAACCTTTATAAAATGCTGCATTTAACTATTCTGCTGTACAATTTTACTGTTTTGAGGGCCGGAGTTTGGTTACGAGCAAACCCGTTAGGAAAATGCTCAGCGTTCCTACCACAATGATCATGTTCTTATGTAACGGATTGCGGAGAAATGCATAATCTCCTTCCAATCTGCCGGAGAATGTCATCCATAAGATCACAATTATACCAATAATAACGGCCGTTATTGCTGCGACGTTTTTTGCTTGGCGACTGATAAGCCCCAGCAAAAACAAACCCAGCATACCACCAGCGAAAATGCCACTCAATTCCCACCAAATGTCGAGTAAGCTTTTTGCGCCGATCATTGCTAAACCTGTACACAAGCCAACTACACCAAAAGCGATTGTTGAAACATGCAGCAAGTACAACTTTCGTTTATCCGTAATATCCGGTTTAATATATTTCTGATAAATATCAACAGTGAATACCGTGGCCGATGCATTCATATTGCTGCTGATAGTACTCATGGCAGCAGATAACAATGCCGATACGATCAACCCAACCAAACCTGTTGGAATATTATTCACCATAAAAAACGGTAATACTTTATCGCCATAATCAGCAGCCGTTAAAGATGCGGCGAGTTGTTTTACCTCCGCTGATGTAGCAGCCACACCTAAACGTTCAGCCGCTACCTGCAATTTCACAGGATCAATTAATCCCGGTTGTGTTTGATAAAATGCATACAAGGCTGTGCCGATCACAAAAAATAAAAACGAAGCAGGTACATAGATCCATACACAAAGCCAAACTGATTTACTTGCCTGTTTGGATGTTTGTGCAGTATGATAACGTTGAATATAATTTTGATCCATCCCGAAATTATTCAGGTTGATGAAGAAGCCATAAAACAATACCACCCAAAAAGTTGATTCAGTAAAATTAGGCGAGAAACTTCCCAAGCTTGTTTTGTGATCAGTTGTTGCCACATCAATAATCGTGGAGAACCCACCGGGAATTTCTTTCACCACTAAAAACAAAATCAATAAAGCGCCTAATGTTTTAATGATGCCTTGCGCTACTTCTGTCCAGATCACTGCTTCAATACCGCCAAGCACGGTGTAAATAATAATACAGATGCCCATCACGATCATGATCGATTGCATACTGAAACCGGTGAGTGCCTGCAGACTTAATGCAATACCGAAAAAGATAGAACCCATTCTTGCAAACTGTGTGAGCAAAAAACAAATCACAGTATAGGTTCTTGCCCATGGACCGAATCGCTTTTCTAAATGCGTATAAGCTGATATCTCTCCGGTGTTGCGATAGAACGGCACAAAATATTTTGATGCAAGCCATGCAGCCAATGGCATGGAAATACTGAACACAAACGCATTCCAGTTACTACCGAATGCTTTGCCTGGTACTCCTAAAAAAGTATTGCTGCTTAAAAACGTGGCGTAGATAGAAAGACCAATGGCCCAGCCCGGAATTTTTCCCGATGCTTTGGTAAACTGATCGCTGTTTTTATTCTTGCGTGAAAAATACATGCCAATGCCGATCATGGCAAGCATGTATACGGCAATCACTGCAAGATCAATAAATGGCAAATTGTGCATCGCTATTTTTTTACCGCAGAGACACAAAGGCACAGAGAAAAAATCTTAGTGATCTCTTTGTGTCTCCGTGTCTCTGTGGTTCAATTAATCATCCGTTGTTTTTCCAACAGTCTCTTTCGCTCCCGGCCATTTCTTGTTCACAATTTCTTTCAATTCCAGTTTGCTCGGATCAAGCACCACATGTTTGATCTTTTCTCTTCTCCATGTATAAACAATATGCACCATTCCATCTTTTGTTTGTATCACCGATGGATACGAATACTGACTGATAGGAGAATCTTCCAGTATCAACGCAGCACTCCACACTTTACCATCTTTTGTGATAGCAACATTCAATGGTGTCCGTGGACCTTTGCCATTTACCCATGATGCATTTGGAAGATTATGGTTGTACACCAACAATTGTCTTCCATCTTTCAATGTTACAGCATCTGTTCCTGAATTGTTATTCGGCAATGCAGATGCTTTCATTTCGCTCCATGTTTTGCCACCGTCACTACTCCAGCTTTCGTTGAGCGTGGTGTTGCGGCTGCGACAAAGGATCTGCAAACGACCATCAGAATATTTTAAAATACTTGGTTGAATGGCTTGTAATATTTTCGGATCGTTGATGGCTTCTGTCTTCGTCCATGTTTTGCCGAAATCTTTTGTGAATTCAACATGTGCTTTCCAGCCTGTTTTTTCTGTACTGCTTGGGCAAAGCAAAACTCCATTGATTAATTCAGGTTTGTTTTTGATAGGGCCAAGAAATCCTTCGGGCAAAGCCTCCCGTTCGCTCCATGTGTGACCGTTGTCTTTGCTGCGTTTCATCCAGCCCGTCCAGCCTGCTACATTAGGTCCTATTTTATAAAATAACAACAGTTCACCATTTGGTGCATAAAACAAAACAGGATTGTAAGTAGGATAGCGCAATGTATCATTCATTACACCGTCAGCAACTTTTGCAGGTGCTGTCCATTGGCCGTTCTTGAAATGACTTGTCCAGATGCACACATCTTTGTAGCCTTCTTTTGTACCGCCAAACCATGAAGCAATTAAACCTTCCGGTGTTTCTGCAATAGTAGCAGCATGACTTTCAGGAAAAGATGCCCGATCAAAAATGAATTCATCTTTTACAATTCCTTTTCTGTATTTTTTGCTGCGGATGAACGTGTAATTGCCCGATGCAATTTCAAGCACCACTGCCCCATCATCTTCTTTAATGAATTTAATGTCTTTGCTGTTTACAATAGCTGCTCCGCTTTCTGTAATTTGATCTACACTGTTTGCAGGAATATAAACAGTAGCTGACGTGTTGGCCGGTATGCTGATCTTCCATTCAAATTTATCTACTGAATTATTCCATTCGCTTTTGATCAAACCATGGAAACTATTGTACGATGCTTTTACAAAATCCAAACCTGCAGGCATAGTTGGTTTCATGATGATCTTCTTGAACGCCACATCTGTTTTGTTTGTTCTGATACCCGCAAGATTTTCATAGAACCAGGTGAGCAGATCACCGAGAAGCATTACATGATTCTGGCTGTTCATATTGGGATCGGCGGTGTTACCATTCCACAATTCCCAAATAGTAGTTGCACCATTCTCCGCCATATAACCCCAACTGGGATAAGTTTTGTTTGATGCCATGATATAAGCCAGATCAGGATAACCATACTCCGTTAATCCACGCATGATCCATTGTGAACCAATTAGCCCCGTACTGATATGTCCATGATTTTCCACATGCGTTTTGATCCTGATTTTTTCAAATACTGCTGTTCGTAACGAATCAGGACAAATACCAAAATACAACGGTAACAAGTTTGCAGTAACCGTATTGTTGCTGTATTGTTTCAGTTTTGGATTGTAAAATGTTTCTTGAAATGCGGTACGGATACTATCGCTTAGCGAACCATAATAGGTTGCATCTTCTTTGTTGTTGGTAATATTGGCAAAGCGCTGCATGTATGACAGCAACTTGTAATAGTAAGCCGTTGCAATCAACTTGCCATCCGTTAAACGATTGGTATCTTTTGCATGAATGAGATTCAGGCTTTCAGGTGGCACACACCAGTCACCATATTTATCACGGGTAATAATATAATCCTTCATGTACTTACTCTTCATGTACATCATCCATTTCTTCATGGATGGATAATGTTTTTGAATCGGAGTAATATCACCAAACTGATTGTATAAATTATTGCTGATGAAAATATAGGCTGCTGGCCAAGTCACATCATCACTATAATAATTCCAGAAAGCAGGTGCCACATCGGGAATACTTCCTTCTTCTGTTTGACTGTCTTCAATATCCTGCATCCACTTGGCATAAAGATTTGCATTGTTGAATACATAACTTTCACCTTGTGATCCAACAGTACGATCGCCTAACCAAGGTTGACGTTCGTTACGCTGCGGACAATCAACGGGCATGCCTTTGTAATTTGATGCGATGCCCCACCATGCATTTTTATAAATTGTATTGATCGTTGCATTAGATGTTTGAAATGATCCTGTTGTTTCAATGGCATCATACACTAAGTTTCCTTCAAACTGATTAATAGTTGGTGTGCCTGGAAATGTTGATACCTCCACATAACGGAAACCATTGTACACAAAAGAAGGCTGCCAAATCTCATTGCCTGTTCCTTTCAACGTATAAATATTTGTCACCTTTGCATCTCTCAGGTTTGCTACAAACACTTCACCATTTGATTGTAAGCTTTCTGCAAAACGTAGTGTAACCTTTTCTCCTTTCTTACCATTGATATTTTGCAACTTGATCCATCCTGCAAAATTCTGTCCCATATCAAGGATGTATTTTCCACTGGCAGTTTTTTTAATTGAAACGGGCTTGATGGTTTTCATCACTTTCATGGGTTCGCTCATTTGCGCTACCATTTTTCCTGTGGTTGCTTCCACTAATTCCGGTTGCATCCATTTGCTATCATTAAAGCCAGCATTCGTCCAGCCATTGAATTCTTTTGTTGCATCATATTCTTCGCCATCATATTCATTGTTGGTGCGGATAGGGCCATCCACATTTAATTTCCAGCTTTCATCACTTACCACCGTTTTCTTTGTTCCATCTGCATATTCAATTTCTAACTGCAATAGGAGTTTGGGAAAACCGAATGTATTATGCTTTTGCGTTTTGTAATTCTGACGCATCGTGAAGAAACGACCGTTGCCTAATACTGTTGCAATTGCATTACTTCCTGCTTTGATCAGTGCCGTTACATCATGTGTATTGTAGAAATAAGTCTTGCGATAATCAGTTGGATTAGGCGCTAATACCTGGTCACCGATCTTTTTTCCATTGATGTAGAGTTCGTACATACCCAAACCGGAGAGATAAACAGTTGCCCTTTTTACTGCAGGCTTACTGCTAAATTCTTTGCGCAGGTATCTTGCACTTAACCTGCTCCATTGTGTAATACTATCCCATGCAGAACCTTTATCATAACCGATCCATTTTGCTTTCCATAATTCTGTTGTAAGTCCGGTTGAAAAGAACGCTGTTTGTGTAGCAACAGCTTTCCCTTTATTCGTTTGCACAAACACTTTCCAGTAATAAGTTTTACCCGGCTTCAATTCTGCACCATTGTATTGCACATGCAATGATTGATTGCTGTTGATGTTGCCGGAGTTCCATACATCGCCTTTATTCAGTTGCAGGTTTTGAGCAGAGCTGCTCACCAGTATCTGATAGCTTGTTTGCACAACATTACGTTGGTTGCTTTGCAATTGCCAGCTTAATCTTGGTTTTTTTACATCAATACCCAATGGGTTCAGCAGCATTTCGCAGCGAAGATTACTCACTGTTACCTGTGCAGTTAATTGCTGAACAGAAATAAACAGAACAAGTAAGGTTATAATTCTTTTCATTGTTATTGTGCTGAGAAGTTAAAGTATAAGTTGATGTGCAAAGCCCTCGACGGATCTTTTTCGTAATCGTAAAAAATATTCTTACTACCCATGGGCCCTGTCGTTTCGTTACTTTGTGTTTTACTGCCGATGCTGCTGATGCCCTGCATGAATGAAATATCACCTGATGGGAACAGCGGTTCATAATTATGCCACTGGTCAGTTTTCCATGCAGGTGTAAAGAGTCGAAGGAATAACCCTTCATTTTCTGTTACAACAGTAAAACGATTTGACTTTGTGAAGAAGTAACCTTCGTAAAAATTAGAATGATAACCTTTGAACTCCGGATAGATCCATGGTGCTTCACCTGTTTCGGTATTGTTGTAAGTTTTGCTCCACACTCCGAATTGATTTCCTTTCAAACGGTTTTTCCAGACACGGTAAGGACCATCGCCCATATACGTTACCGATTGAATTTCTTTTTCAGGAAAAGAAAAATTAATACCTGCAAAATTGGTGAAGTAAGCAGCAGGAAAATAATTCACCTGCAACTGCACCCAACCCGAAGGATAGATCGTCCACTTGAGCGTGTTGTAACTTTCTTTTTTATCGTAAGTAGATTCGATGATAAATTTATCGCCGTCATTATATTTCTTTAATCCTTTAAAATTGTTTTCTCCTTCCTGAACTATCGGGCCGTTGTTAAATGGAATAATTCCATTTTTATTTCTAACAGAGGTGAGTATTCCATTTGATTCGTTAAACATTAAAGACACATCTTTCACATTCACCAAAATCATACTAGTATCAGTAACCGGTACATTGATTACTGCATCACCATTTTTTGCAATTATTCTTTCGCAAACGTCCATCGGCGTGCTAAGTGCAAAGCTCCATGTAAACAATTCTCTCTGGAATTTATCTTTTACAGTAATGTAAAGCACATCATAATTTTCCCAGTTTAAAGGCAGGTCAATTTGCAATACACCTTTGGCTGATGGTGCAATGTTTGGCGCAACAGCAGTGCCGCTTTTGTCCTGCACACTGGTAACCCCAAACCGTTTTAGCTTCCAGCTAAAACTGCAGGTGTTGATATTGGTATAACTATACCTGTTTTCAATATTGAATTTTCCATCAAATGCATCGGTAATTTCTTTTCGTTCAAAATGTACCGGGCTCCAAATTTCTTTAATAGTAAAATAACTTCCTTCTTTTTCGTGATGTGGGCCAACGATGCCATCCGCTGCCCTATGCTTATCTGTATCGAGTGAATCGTTTAAATCTTTACGCACAACTGCATTATCTGCTAAGTCCCATAAAAAGCCACCTGCACTTAATGGATTACGCCACATTTTTTCCCAGTAATCTTCCAGCCCTGCACCATGGCCGCCATCAAACCAGCCGTGCAAAAATTCAGTGGGCATTACAATTTCCCTTCCGTATTCGTAATTGCCAATACCATAATTATATTCACGGTAATGTTGTGTTTCCACACCATTAAATAATTGCCAGGGATGTACAACGGGTCTTTTTTGTAAATCCAGTATTTTGAAATATTTATCCAGTTCCAAATTATGCCCGCCTTCATTTCCATTACTCCACATTATCACCGAAGGATGATTGACATCATGGTCAATCATTTCTTTCAACAGCTTCGTCCCTGTTTTTAAATCGTAATTACCATGCCAGCCAGCCAGTTCATCCATCACAAACAAACCAAGTGAATCACACACATCCAAGAAATGATCATCAGGTGGATAATGACTCATCCGCACGGCATTCATGTTCATTTCTTTTATCAGCAACACATCTTCAATACTGATCTGTTTGCTGATAGTTCTTCCTGTTTCTGGACGAAATGCATGACGGTTCACGCCTTTCATTTTCACCTTCACACCGTTTACATAAATACCATCACGCTGTTTTACTTCTACGGTGCGGAAACCAAATTTTTGTGAAACAGTATGAATTGACAAATCCCTATGATAGGTTGTAAAAACAGCTTTATACAAATTCGGTTTTTCAGGACTCCATAATTGTGGATTAGCAATTTTTAAATTGATCTTCCATAATTTCCAATTGTCAATTGTTGGATTATTAATAATTGATTTACTGACTAATTGTCCCTGTCCATTAAAAATAGATACTGCAAGCTTAAATAAAACATCATCACTATTTACATTCAGGCTTGCATGAAACATTCCATTTGCTTTTGCGTCAATAGCAACCTTCTCAATATGCACAGCAGGTAACACCTCCAACCACACCGGACGAAAGATGCCACCGAAAATCCAGAAGTCTGCTTTACGTTCTGCTTCATTCACTGATTGATTGGAAGAATGTTTGGCGACAGTTACTTCCAACAGATTTTCTTTTCCATAATTGAGCAGTTTTGAAATATCATACTTGAATGCATAGAAAGCACCTTGATGTACCTCACCTGCAGATTTACCGTTTACTTTTACTTCTGCATCGGTCATCACACCTTCAAATACGATGTTGATGACTTTACCTTTCCAGTTAGCAGGCGCATTGAAACGATGTTTGTACAAACCCTTTTCTTTTCCACGTACACTGTCTTTTGCAAAACCATAATCGTATTTACCAAAACCCTGCAATTCCCAGCAGCTTGGCACGGCAATCTTTGTCCACTTATTGGCATTCATACCACCGGTGCAGAAGAAATCCCATTGTACAGTTTGATCACTACCTGTTCCGGAGAGATAGACTTTTTCTGTTGCCTGTGAAAAAGAAAACAATGGAACGAAGAGAACCACTAAGACACAAAGAACACAGAGATGCACAAAGGACTTTCTTTGTGCTGCTTTCTGTCTTTGTGTCTTTGTGGCAAATAAACCAATCATAATTTTCCTGTAATTTTTTCCAGCTTCAATGATGAAGCCACTTTCTTTCCATTCACCCACACACTCAATCCTGTTCCTTTTTTATATTTTGTTCCATCCTTATCCCAAATAATGGTAACGATCTTGCCGTGATACAACACATTGTCAAGGCAAAACCAATTCCATTTGTTATCGGGCAGCAATGGATTTACTTCAATCGTATTATCAGCTCTTGGGCGAAGACCAACCAGCCCGCTGATGATGAGATCATTGAATGTGGAATGATTGTAATAACGGCTACGCTCTTCGTCACCCTTTAACCAATAACCGGTTTTCTCATCAAGATATTCACCAATGTATGGACGGCCACGATAGTATTGCGATTCAACATAAGTATTCAACAAGCTGAAGTAGTTACTATCGGCCACATAGTCCTGTTTGTAATTATTCAACAGGTTGGCCATGCCTGTTAATGTTTGTGCTGTTGCAAAAGGCCACACTGCACCATCCCATTCGCACTTGCAACAACCGTGTGTACGGAACTCCGGATGACTGCGATCGGCAGTTGTAATACCGAAAGGTGCACAGAAAGTTTTTGTATCCATCAAACTTCTCCATGCAACGTTGTACGTATTATCAGGCATATTGAAATACCATGGAATAAAACCGATCTCTTCTTTCACATTCGACAGAGTATCTCCTTTCTCTTTCTTCACTTCAAAAAACTGATGCTGCGGATGCCAGAGCAATTGTTGGGTAAGCTGTTTGATAGAATCAGCTTTACGATTATAAACCTGTGCGTTTGTTTGATCGCCGCTTAATTGTGCAATTGCAGATAATGCTTTTGCATTACCAAACATATATCCATTAATAGATGGTCGTGGATTCTTTTCTGTTCTTCCACCACTGATCGTTTCTTCCATGGCATCACGTACATCAAACTGCCAGAACAAACCATTCGCCGCTTTCTTTTCCTGCTCCCATGCTGCATAATCTTCTTTCAGATCGGGAAGCATATTCAGCAAAAACTGTTTATCAGCATTTACGAGATAGCGATTATAGATCGCATCAATATTCCAACTGCTGTAAAAACGCAAACGCTTCAACGGCTTTCCATCATTTGCCCGATACCATACATGCAGGTTGTTATCCATGTAGGTTTTATCGTGCAGCCATCTTGATTCGTAAATATGATGACCAAGTCCGCTGGAGATGAGATTGTATTTATCGGCATAACTACGTTGGATCAAAAACTCCGTAAACACAAATCCCTTTTCTGTTTTCTTAATGTGTTTGCGTAATGTCCACCATCGATAGTAAAAGATCTCTTCAAAATTCTGCTGCGGACATTCAAACAATGGGATATTTTTTTTCATCCACTCCCAGCTTTTTGCGTTGGGAATGGCTTGTTCAATATTCGGTTCTTCCATTTTGTTGAAATAATCAACATAATGTTTGAACTGATCCTGTTTTAATACAAGTGGTTTCAGTTGTGCAAATGAAGGCTGAACCAAAGAGGCACAAAGAACACAGAGAACTACAATATATTTTATGGCCTTCTTCATTAGTTGTTTATTTCATTTTGCCAACCTGCATAGCCTTTATTTACATTTGAAAGATCAGCTTGTGGCAGATTATTCTTTTTGTTTGCATTTAATTTTTTCAGCGCTTCAATACTTTTATAAACACCTGTTTGCAAGCCTGCGAGGTATGCTGCTCCCAATGCAGACACATCCGGCATTCCAATAGTTGCAACATTTTTGTTTAACAGATCAGTTAAAAACTGAATAACAAAAGTATTGGAAGTAATACCGCCATCAGCATTCAGTTCCTGTAATGAAACGCCTGCATCTTTTTCCATTGCAACAATTACATCCTTGATCTGGTAAGGAATTGATTCGAGCGCAGCTCTCACGATATGATTCTTTGTTGTGCCAAAGCTAATGCCTGTAAGAGATGCCCTGCGTTCCATATCCCAATGAGGCGAACCTAATCCACTGAAAGCGGGTATCAAATAAACGCCGCCATTATCAGCAACCGAAGTTGCCATTGCCTCCGTCTCTTTGCTATCAGTAAATAAATTCATTTCATTTTTCAGCCATTCTATGGTAGCACCACAGCTGACAATTACACCTTCGAAGGCATAATCAATTCTGCCATTTGCGCTCCAGCAAACAGTCGTAACCATTCCATTATTCGATTGCACAGGTTTGTCGCCGATATTCATTAAAATACTGCAACCTGTTCCCAGTGTTGCTTTAGCGGTTCCTTTTTCAAAACAGCCTTCACCAAATGCTGCTGCATGTGAATCGCCGATCATTGCAGTAACTGGAATATTTTTCTCCAATAGCCCGGCAAGATCCGTTTCAGCAAATAATGCAGACGATGATTTTATTTCGGGCAGATGAATACCTGTCAGACCAAATTTATTTATCAACTCTGCATCCCATTGCAAACTGTGCAGATTAAATAATAATGTACGGGAAGCGTTGGTATAATCTGTGGCATAAGATTGTCCATTGGTTAATTTATACAGCAACCATGTATCAATCGTACCAAAATAAGCTTCACCTTTTTGAATGGCTTCTCTAACAGCAGTATTATTTTGAAACAGCCATATCAGTTTTGTAGCAGAGAAATAAGGATCGATCACCAATCCTGTTTTCTCATTGACAGATTTTGATAGCCCGCTTTGTTTTAACTCTTCGCAGATCTGAACAGAGCGTTTGCATTGCCAGACCACAGCATGGTGCAACGGCTTTCCGTTCTTATCCCATATAACAAATGTTTCCCGTTGATTAGAGATTCCAACAGCAGCTATCTCATTTTGATCAAATCCTTTTTCTGCAAACTGATCCAAACATTTTTTTACAGATGCCAATACATTCTGATAGATCACTTCGGGTTCCTGTTCTACAAAGCCATTGTCTGAATAATGTGTATACAAATTCTCTGAGCCTTTGGCAATAGCCTGCCCTTTCCCATCAAATACCAATGATTTGGTAGAGCTTGTGCCCTGATCAACTGCCAATATAAATTTCTGACTACTCATCTCTTTGTTCGACATTTTAACACGGAGATCCCACAGTTTTTTTCACTGATATCAAAAAGAAACTCTGTGCCTTTGTGTTCTCTGTGGTTAAACTTTCAACAAGTTCGTTACTTCATCAGCAATTCCATCTTCACTTATTCCGTAATGTTTAAATATATCCAACTGCGGACCTGTAACTGTGTACTCATCCGGTATGCCCATGATCTTAAATGGTTTTGCATATCCTTTCTGCAACATGTACGAAGCACAGGCTTCACCTAATCCACCATATACACTATGTTCTTCTACTGTAACAATTGCATTGCATGTGTCAGCCAGTTTCGATAACAACTCTGTATCTAATGGTTTGATGGTATGCATGCTTACTACAGTTGCTGCAATTCCATTTGCTTTTAATTTGCCCGCTGCTTTTACAGCAGGGTAAACGGTTTCACCATTGGCAATGATGGCTACATCGGTTCCTTCTGTTATTACACGACCTTTACCAAAAACAAAACCATCGCTGTTATCTTCTTTCAATGATGGCATTACACGTTTGCCGAAACGCAGGTAAACAGGATGTTTGCTTTCTGCCGCCAACTCAGTAGCTTTCTGTGTTTCGAAATTATCGGCAGGTGCAACAATGATGATATTGTTGATGGCACGTAATACTGCAAAATCGTGAAGGCTATGATGTGTGCTTCCCAATGCGCCATAACTTACTCCTGCGCTGATCCCAACTACTGTTGCAGGGTTATCACTGTAGCAGATATCATTCTTGATCTGCTCCAATGCACGTGCTGTTAAGAAACAAGCAGGTGATACGGCAAATACTTTTTTATCGCATGATGCAAGCCCGGCTGCTACACCTACCAGGTTTTGTTCAGCAATACCTACTTCTACAATTTGCTTTGGAAAACTTTTTCCAAACGGCACGAGTTTACCTGAACCTCTTGAATCACTTGTTACTGCAATGATGTTCTTATCTGTTGCAGCCAGTCGTTGCAAGGTTTCAGAAAAAACATCCTGGTTTGGTTTATCTCCTCCTGCCGGTATAATGATTTGTTCAGCCATATTCTATTTTTCTTTCGCTTTTTATTAAGCTGTGACTTCTGCAAGACTTTTATCTAATTCGTTCATTGCCTGTTCGTATTGTTCTTTGTTAGGTACGCCATGGTGCCACTTCAATTCATTCTCCATAAAGCTTACCCCTTTCCCTTTGGTGGTGTTCGCAATAATTACGGATGGCTTTCCTTTTTCAAAAGGCAATGAATCAAACACAGCTTTCAGTTCGTCAATATCATTGCCGTTCACGATTTTTACTGACCATCCAAATGCTTCCCATTTTTTATCCAGCGGATCAGTATTCATCACATCAGCTGTTGCTGCAGTGATCTGCAAACTGTTTTTATCTACAATGGCACATAAATTATCAAGCTTGTAATGCGATGCACTTAATGCAGCTTCCCAGTTGCTACCCTCGGGTAATTCACCATCGCCCATCAACGTGAATACACGAAAATCTTTATTATCCAATTTTGCTGCAATGGCTGTTCCCACACAAATCGGCAAACCATGACCCAACGCACCGGTGTTCTGTTCAACACCTTTTACTTTTTTGGTTGGATGACCGATATAATGTGATTTATATTTACACAGGGTGTTCAGATCTTCCTCAGGAAAGAAACCCTGGTCAGCCAACACAACAAACAATGCTTCCACACAATGACCTTTACTTTGTACATAACGGTCACGATCGGGCGAAGAAAAGTTTTGTGGCGACACATTCAACACATGATTGTACAACACATTCAAAATATCCGTGCAGGATAAACTGCCGCCGGTATGGCCGGCATTGGCACCAACGATATACTTCAGAATTTTTTTCCTGTAGTTGATGGATTTAATTTTTAATTCTTCTGTTGTCATTCTGTTATTCATTCAATTAATGCACATAAGTTTCCCAACCCAAATAATTTTCAAACGATTCTTTTAAGATGCCTGCAGTTTTGCTGGCATTCATCACCACATGATGTTCGAAACCATTGCGGCATACATAGTTCATTAACTCTTGCAGGTTGTTGATCTGGGCAACGGCACGATTACCGAATGTATTAAGTGCATCGTTTGTTAATTCCCCTTCCCCAACATAAGCCTTGATGACGCCTTTGCAATCATCTGTACTTATGCGACCATAGGTTAATGGCATTGCCGGTGTGCGGCCATCCAATGCGCCATACGTATTTTCAGTACCAACACTTGTACCTAAGATGGGTGCCGTGCTGATGCTGATGTCGGGCAAAAATGACTTAGCCCAGTTACCGCAATGGAACAACACACATTTGGTATCATCATCAGCATAGTTGTTATTCCAGTCAACCAATGCAGATGGCGAACCGCTTGCTAATTGCATGGCGTACATGCTGAGTGTTCCTGTTACATCCACCTCGCAGGCAGAAGGCAACATGTTTTCACTCATCATACTCATACTGGTACACACATTACAACCGTAGTTTTTCTGAATAGATGTCCAGCACTGAATAGCAGTAGCATCCAGGCTGTTCTCTTCCATAAAATCTGCAAGTACCACATCAAGCTTTGCGATCTGTACTAATTTATCAGGTGGCGTTAACCCTGTGTTGGTGTAAGCATGAATTTTCTCCAGCTTTTCTTTTACTGATTTATCATCAGCCGTTAATTTATTGGCATTGCCTAAAATTTCAGAGAGATCAACAGTTGTAACTGAAATACCATTGCGCTGCAATAATTTTTCGCTGTAACGAACCGTATTAAATGCGGTAGGTCTTGCACCTACTGCACCAATGCGAACTTTGCGCAAACCATTTACCACACGGCATGTAGCAGTGAAGTTTTTCAGATCAGTGATAAACGAATCGTCTTTGGGACTTACCACATGTTTTGTTGTAAGCGAATATTTTATCCCATACTGGTATAAGTTATTGCACACAGAAATCTTTCCGCACCATGCATCACGACGATTTACTACATCCATTTTTCCAAGATCATCAGGATAGCCTTGTATTAATACCGGCACATTCAATCCTGACAGCTTGATCGTTTCCGCCACACCTTTTTCGTCGCCGAAGTTTGGCAACACTACCAGAATGCCATCAATATCATCAGCATGCTTTTTAAATAAGGCTGCACATTTTTGTGCTTCCGCAAATGTTTCTACGCCACCAAGTTTTGAATCAGCATCGCTTAACAAAACGGGCGTGATGTTTAGTAGCTTAAACAGGTCAAGTATTTCTGTTCTTGCTTCGGCTACCAATTTATCCGGGAAGAAATCACGGTTCCCAATGATAATGCCGAGTGTAGTGTTTGTTTTTAGTGACATAATATTTAGAGTGATTTTGTTTTTAAGTAATGAATTTGATAAAGCGCTTCTTTATCTTTTCCGTTTGCACCCGGCAGATCATAATCCTGGTCTGTTGGTGTATCAGCATTTGGGAAACGACGTACCGCACCTGTTCTGAACAACAAACGTTCTACTGATTCAACCGGTTGGAAAAAGAGATTCAGATTAGGTTTACCATTATTGATCGTGACAGTATAGAAACGTGTTGTTGTATTTAAGTCAATTTTGATGTTGAGTTGCTCGCCTGCAGTGTATTTACCCAGACTCTTATTACGATAACCCTGCTTGGTTAAAATACTGCCTGTTGAATCAAGCATTAAGCGAAGAGTAGCAGTTCCTTTTTTATCAAGCAATTCAATTTCTAAATTCCCAGTGTTGGATTGTTGTGCTGTTACCGAAAATTCAACTACCAGGTTCTTCGATTCAGGAAAAATGCGTTCAAGTTTTGCATAATCGAACGGATCGCTGTCGTGCAAGGCAATTACTTTCTGATTGTTGATAGTTTCTACATTCACCCTGCACCAAAGTGGGCTATAAATATTCCATTCATTCAGTTCTTTGCCTTCAGTCATGTTGTTGAATACATCATTTACATGTGCTGCTACTTTGTTTTTTACAGGAACAGGAACACGACTCACCCACATATCTTCTTTGTTCATGCTATAAGTCACCCACATATTGTTATCGGCAGGTTTTCCATCCATTTCCTGAATACCACGTACATACTGCGGACCGTAACTCTTGTATGCACCTCCGTAACGCATGTAAGTGATCTCGCCATTTACCAACAGAAGATTCTCATACTTCAAGCCGTCATCACTCACACTAACGGCCAAAGGCCAGCGAAATTCAGAAGGGTTGTAAACTGTTGCATATTTCCCATCGCTGGTACGCTGTCCCCATATTTTCGCATTGGAGTTTACAAAACCCGGTGCTCTTGTTGGATTGTATTGCCAGGTTTTTCCTTCGTCTTTCGAAATGCTTGTTAATGCCGACTTCCAGAGTCCTACTACATTTCCATTTGGCAAATGATAATAATTGAACGCCTTGAAATCTTTCTGCAAAGGAATCAAAGGATCGTTACGGTCGCCTTCCTCTACCGTCTGCATCATCAGCAAAGGCGTGTTCAGAATTTCATCACATGCTGCAACAAAGCCCATGTCTTTTGATGATTTATAAAACGGATAATTTGTATTCTTTTCGTTGAAGGAATGATTATATCGTAAAAAATAGATCGGCCCGAATGAACCATCTGCCTTTATTTCCCTGATCACACGACCAATTCCATTGCCATCATTGGGATCATCTTTTTGTCCCAATGCAATTCCATAAAACGCCAATGCAAATAATCGTTTTGACTTAGATGTGTAAAAACCAAAGCGTTGATGCATCACAGCATAGCTATTCTTTGCAGTATCCGTCTTGCCTTCTTTTACAAAACCATCCGGTATTTTATATGGAGGAAAAATTACTACAGGATAAGTCCAGTTGTAACCATCTTTTGATGTTTGCAATAATGTTTGACCCGGAGGGATATGTTCGCCAACAGGATCGCTTAGATATTCCAAATAGAAAGTGTTATTCCAGTAAGCCAGCATAGGTGCATGATTATATGTCCATGAAGTGGCTGCTGTATCTGCACGGTTGGCTCTCATCGTTTGAATATTATGCACACCTACTACAGGCGATAATTGCCCGTGATGATAATCGACGTTAGACAAAGTTGTACCAGTATAGCGAACGGTATCTTGCGCAAGCAAGTCCCCATCCCCTAAAGGAGTGAAGAAAATAACACTACTAACCAAAATGTTCTTTACAATCAATTTCATGTTCACTGCTTATTCTTTAGTAACTTTTTTATCACTCTCTTCTTCACCGGTACAATCGTTCCATGCTTATGCCCTTCCGGTACTTTTACTTTCGTCGTTACATTTTCAAACTTTACAAAGTCTTTCGTTGCAACCGCTTCATAAATTTTCTTTCGGTACGAATCGAAATAGATCAGCCACTCATCTTTCAACTTTACCACCGATGGACCTTCGGTGAAATTGTCGGAAAATGGTTTTGAAATATTTTTCCATGGACCAAGCGCTGAAGTGCCGAATGCCACTTTAAGATTCCGCTCAGGTCTTGTATTATCTTTCAGCACCAGCACATAATCATCTTTCTTTCGTTTCACGATCACAGCATCAATAACGCTGAACTTTGGATCGATAAATAGTTTTGTATCACTAAACGTTTTAAAATCAGGCGTTGTAGTTACATACATGCGGTGATTGTTACTATCTTCTTCAATGCCTTGTTCAAATCTTCCTGGAATACAGCTGGCCCAGATGATAATGTATTGCCTTGCTTCATCATCATAAAATAATTCAGGCGCCCATACATTCACCGTTGTTGGCTCGTTCTTCATCACGTTGATGAATTGCTGATCGCTCCAATGCAACAGATCTTTCGATGAAGCATAACCAAAACCAGGATCGCCACGCCAGCTGCTCGTCCACACCAAATGAAATACACCATCCGGCCCCTGCAGCATGCTTGGGTCACGCATCACTTTCTGATTACCCACTTTCGGTTGTAAAAGAACTGTATCAAGATCCGTCCAGTTTTTTCCATCATAACTGTACAACATCCGTAAACCTGCGTCGGCAGGTTCATGAAAGGATGTGAACAGATAGGCCTTGCTTGAACAGGAAACAAGCAGAATGAGTATTGAACAATAAATGATGAATACTTTTAAACGCATACTTCTATTTTTCCAAAATCAATATCCAATCGTTACCATCTTTCTGTTCACCGGGAGGATCAAAATTTGTTGTGCCTTTTTTATACCCTTGAACCGGCTGCTGCTTACCTGTAGACGGATTAAACCAGATTGCTTTTGTCGCCACAAACTTCAGATTCGATGCATCTATTTTAAAATCTCTTCCATTATAAACATAGAACATCGCATAGTTTGTTCCTTTCGTTGCAGCAACACGGTTGTAACGTTCGCCACTATCAACAACTAATTCCTGTGCAGGCACCCGATCGAAATACGATTTACTCAACATGAGTTTTTTCAAATGAACCATTTGTGTTGCACCAGGTGATAACAATGCCTGCTTCCAGTTCATGGTTACACCATAATTAGCTGTCCAGTCGCCCATTTTATTGAATTGCATGGTTGCATTTTCGCCATAGGTAAAACCTGCACCACCGGCAAACACACTCCAGTATGCATAACGACGCAAGTCTGCATCTGTCCAGCGTGGTTGCAAACTATCGTGCAAACCATGTGGAATATTTTCATAAGAAGGCTCACCATCCAATGTTGGCTTCACCGGTTTCAATTTATAATCTATATCAACGAACTTCCAGTTGTCTTCCCCATAATGATTGGTCTCGTTACTACTGGTATCCTGTGCGTAATCTTTATGTCCACTTTGAAACATATTGAAATCTAACCATGCTTCGTTATGAAACCAATCACTTGAAGATGTTCTGCCACGTGGATGATAAGTGAGTAAATGTTTTGGATCTAATTTTTTTAAGGTTGGACCAATCACTTTCCAAACATCCATTCCTTCTGTTCCCTTTACATCACCACCATTGAGCCAGATGATGTTTGTTTTGTTTTTATAACGATTGGATAAGAATTTTGCATAAGCGTCTCCTTGTTGTGCATTTACTTTTCCGCCTTTTACATTACTGCCCCACACAGGAACCATTGCCATATAAATGCCTCGCTTCGCAGCTTCACTCACTATAAAATCAACATGATCCCAATAATCGTAAGCTGTTGTATCCGCAAAATTATTTCCTCGTGTAACATTAGGCTTCGATGCATCTTCATTGATCAACGCATAATCACCGTATACATTCTTTGTATTGTTCATGTCATGCAGCACCATTACCTGTACGACATTAAAGCCTTGCTGTTTTCTTGTTTCGAGATAATGGATGGCATCTTCACGACTGCACTTTACAAACAGTAGCCAGCCTGTATCTCCGATCCAGAAAAAAGGTTTACCATCTATTGTTTGAAAGAAACGTTTATTGGCGGAAACTTTTAATTGCTGTACTTGTGCCTGAGCCTGAATACAAAATAAGAAATTGATAATGGTAAGAATTACCATTCGTGGAGCCCAAGCATATCGTTGTAAGAGAGTCTTCATCTTTAAATAAAATCTGTCTGACTTGAAAAATCAGCATAAAAAAATCAGGAATCCTTTAAAACCGGAACGGGCCTCTACATTTTCATACAGCTCTTGAAACAACCATTACAGCACTGTAACCGGCAACTCTTAAAGGTAGCTTTACATAGCGAAAAAGCCAGTTTAGAAGAAATATTTCCATCAAGTCAGTAATTTATTCCATCACTGCCGCTAATCACACCATGGAATCATATCGCCTCTCCACTAAGGAAGCATTTATCGTCTTTCGAGTTTTCTTGTAACTGTGTTATAAATAATAGTGTTCTTACCATCGCTCAATACATACTCATTCGCATTGGCCGATGTAACAGGTTTCATTCCAACAGCAGCTTTTAAAATTGCTGCATCAATATTTTCAGGCAACACCGGCAAACTGCCACCTGCCATGAATGCCGCTATACCGAACTCAGAATAATTATCGCCGCTATACATAACTGCTTTCGTTGGGTATTTTGTCCGGTATTCTTTCACTGCACGATATACCTGTTCAAAACTTGTTTTCTTCGGCTTCAACAATCGTGCATGTTGACGTGGTGCTAAATTCTCTCCACCGTTTGGCGCATATGTTGTGCCATCGGCCTGGTAATGCCAGTAACGGATATCAATGAGATCAACAACTGCTGCATAAGCAGATATTGCTAAAATCGAATCCTGAACATCTTTGGTTACACTTAATCCAATGATGGGATGCTTGCCTGTTTCTTTTTCCCACTCACGAATTACATCCAACCAGAATTTTACAAAATGAGTTGGACCCGTAAACTCTTCGCCAATCAATTGTATTACTCCATTGTTGTCTTTGAAATTATTCAGGCATTGGCGGATATATTTTTTATGCAATTCTCTGCGAACAGGATCGGAGATATCATAAAACTGCTCTGCATAAAAAATGCGTTTATCACCAGCATAATTCACAGGTTCTACAAACCCTGTGTTGTTGATATTGTTTGCAGTGCGCCATGGAAAATCGGCATAATGTGCACCTGCTTCAATAATGTTGTGCTGAAAATAATTCTGATGTACCAATAACAATCCATTCTGATCAGCGAGATCAGCAAACTGTTTCAACCTACTCCAATAAAATAAATTGAATTTTGTAAGATCATATTTACTCAACCCATCCCATGCTGTTTCCTTTCCACTTCGTGCATAAGGCAATTCATAAAACGGCGGCCATACCTCGCCATCCATTCTGCGGA
Organism: Lacibacter sp. H375; assembly: GCF_037892425.1. NCBI lineage: Bacteria > Pseudomonadati > Bacteroidota > Chitinophagia > Chitinophagales > Chitinophagaceae > Lacibacter > Lacibacter aquaticus. The sequence goes on along the minus strand of NZ_JBBKTT010000001.1, from coordinate 2,498,685 downwards.
CACGTTGATGATCATCTCTTCTTCTGTCGTACCATAAACCATAGTTATGTTCAATAGCAATTGTGTTTGAAGTTTTCATTTCACTCACCACTTCGTTCAAATCATCTGTTAAACCTTTACCTGTACGACCGGGAACAAAACGGGTGATATGCCATTTGGACTGTTGAATATCTCTACCCTGTACTCCACCACTCCACCATTGCACATTTGAACGCTTCCCGGTTATCAGTTCATCGCCTCTTACCAATACGCCGTTTTTGATTTGTAACGCAGGCGCAAGTATTGGAGAAACTATTTTCTTTATACCGATCTGATCGATTGTTTTATTGCTTCCTGCATCAACAGGAATTTTATTGCGAACTGATGCCTGTGCAATAAATTCTTTTAATTGTAATCTCGGCTTTGATGCTTCTTTTGTAAGCGCCTGCGCAACTTCAACAGATGGACTGCTGCTTGCTTCTGTTGGCACTTCCATGATCTGCGCCTGTTGATCAATATTTTTATTCAGCCGTTCACCCAACTGTGCGTAGTACAAACTTCTTGGGGTGATCGTATTATTCGACTCATTCCAATAACCATCGCCAGCAAATTGGCTCCAGCTTCCTAAGGCCCAGTTTTGTGCAGTTGGTGGTTTGTAACAATCGATGCGTGCCGCACTGCAATTCCAGAATACACTGTTCGCCGCACTCCACCCTGCACCATTAGCATCCTGCCAACGGTTACCAAAACGCAATGCATTACCATCTACATTCACAACATCAAACAAAACACCGCTTGCCCAGCTGTCAATTGTTCCGCTGAAACTATAAGGCAAAACTGATTCGCATTGTACAAATGCATTTGGACCGGGTGCGCAAAAGCCAACGGCAAAATCATGATAACCATACTCAGCATAACAACGTTGAAACAAAGTTTGCTGGCCGGTTGTTAAAAAAGTATAACGACGTTGGCCACCAATTTCAGAAACCGGTGCCAATGAAATACAATCTTCAACAGTAACACGCTTTGAAGTTTCCAAAACGCTTACTGCACTTCCTGCAAAATGATGAAAGGCAATTTGCCTCACCCAACAATCTTCTGCGTTTTCGATATTAATGGCATTCCAGCGATGATCTTCATCTTTCGGATTTGCTTTGTCGTAAGTAGAAATCAGTTTGAGGTTTTCAACAGCACAATTATTAATACGGCCATCATTGTTATAAAAATACATTGTTGCTCCACCATACGTTGTATCGAGTGAAGTGGTAATCGGCGCATCAATGTAAACAGTATTGCCTTCGATCTTTGTAATAGTACGATCAAAGAACAGATCCCGTTCTCCTGGTTTCCATCCTATTGCTGTAATACCACCACCAAAATGATCGGCACCCAATAAGTTGATCCAGTTGGCTGTTGATGGACGACAGATAATAATTTTATTTGAATGATCTTTAATATCTATCTGATCAACAAGAAAACTCATAGCGTTTACCGGCACATACGGATCGGTAATTTTCAACCCGGTTAGTTCTTTTGAAATCGTATTCTTTCCAACGATCTTGATCAATGCTAACCTTCCAGTTCCTGCACCAACAATGTTTGTTGCATTGATGCCGCTACCACGCAATACCACACCTGATGCAGTAATACGTAACTGACCCAACACTTCATACGTTCCTTTTTGTAGTAACACTGCTCCACGAAAACCATTTGCATCAACAGGTAATGAAGCCACATAATCCAATGCCGATTGAATACGCAAGGTTGCATCACCTGGTTTTACAGGAACCACAACTTTCACATCAACATTCGGTATCGGTTGTTCAGATGCTTTGTAACCACAGTAAGAAAAATCAGGAATGCGATTTCCCTGCGCATCTGCGGTGTACACCAATTTTCCTTTCTCACTATATAAAGGAGGAACAGGCTTTACCTGCTTTTGCGCAAGTAAAGCCTGTTGACCTGTAATAAGACTTATTAAAAATAAATAACGATATACTGTTCTTTTATTCATTCCTTTCAAAACTGATTATAAGATACAAAAACAGTATGTACTGTCGAATCTTTATTTCTTTACAACGGAAGGGATTGGTTTTACGTTCTTAACATCCACTACACTGTTCAGGTAATTCTCAATATTGCTGTAACCGTTCTTTGCAATTTTACCTGCATCAGCAGCATCTTTTGGATTTAAACCATTCTTCAATTCATAGGCATCAGGAATACCGTCATTATCACTATCTACATAAGGAGTTCCTTTATATTCAGGATAACCACCAACCTGTGAAGGATCAGTAATGATTCCGATCTTGTATGAATCAATTGGCATACGACGATGCTTGAATTGCGATTCAGGCAACTTAACATTCTGAGCAACTTCAATTTTTCCTGTTGCAACTTGCTTCACAATTCTTGCATCAACAGCATCACGCTTAGGCAATGTTGCACCTGCATTTGCCAATACATATTTTTTTGCTTCTTCAGCAGATAGGATAGTGATTGGCGCCATTGGTAAAGGCTTAGGCCATTTCATACTCGCATCAAATTCAACTTTATCATTTTCGCCTTCTGTTTGTACACCTCCATTCCAGTTATCTTTCGTAACTGCCGGATAGCCTTCAACGATATTCCCATTTACATAAGCACGGCCATAATATTTTTCTTTCAGTTTGCTTCGTCCGCTTTCCGGTTTCAGAATGCGATAAGCAATTGCTGTTTTTGGTGTAGCAGGACCTGGTTTGAAATAATTATTGATGATATTATACTGCGCACGGTAATCACCACCATCGATACTTCTGTGCACCCAGTTGAATATAACATTGTTCGCAAAATTGAAGATGCCGTTCCAACCTACAGATGGATTACGACCTGCATTGTTGGCCCAAAGATTGCGCATGAACGTACAATTCTCACCACCAAGCGTACTACCGAATGCATGATTCCATGTATCAAGTGCTTCACCAAAAATTGAATTCTGAATGGTGATATTTACAGTACCGAATTTATCTTCAATTTTTCCAGTGCTGTCGTTATACATGTGGCGATACATACTCATGTTCTCGTCAAGCCCCCATGTTGCACTTACATGATCGATAATAATATTACCAATGGGATTACCACCAATAGCATCATCTCTTCTTCCTACCCATGTTTCACCACGACGGAAACGCATGTAGCGGATGATCACATCATGCGTATTGATCCAAACACTTTCACCAGCAATACATACACCATCACCGGGAGCAGTTTGTCCTGCAATAGTGATATACGGTGCACGAATCATCAACGGAGATTTTAATCGTATGATACCTGCTACATTAAACACAACTGTTCTTGCACCACCTTGTTCGCAAGCCCAACGTAAACTACCGGGACCATCATCATTTAAATTCGTAACAACATACACTTTACCACCACGTCCGCCAAAACTGAACCGTCCACCACCTTCTGCGCCTGGAAATGCGAGGATATCTGATTGCGGCAATTCATCCACACGTGAAGCCCATGGAATATATGGCCTTCCTTCTCTTGCTTCTTTCTGAATAATAGGCCAAGCCACTTGCCATGCTGAATCGGAATGTTTGTTGGCAGCACGCATCAACGAATCAGATGCCTGTTGAACATCTTTTGGAATGTCAGGATATTGTGCAACTACACTTCCTGTTACTGCTAAACAAACTGCTACTGTGTAAATTCTTTTACGAATGAAATTCATGATTCTGATTTATGTACTATTAAGACGGTTTCTTACACCTAATCTTGTTCTAATGAAAAGAGAAAGTGATAACACTTTCTCTTTTCATATTTGTGTTATACAAATTACTATTTCTGTACTTTAACATCTATCTCCATTTGCGTTTCCTTATTTGGTGAATCACCATTTACAAAGCGAATTAAAATTGCACCAAACTTGCCTGCTGCTGTTTTAAATCCAATGACATTGCTGCCGGCGGTTGTACTTACCGTAGTTACTTTGGATGAAGCACCCGAATTCATATTACCACCAATCAACGTTTGAATTGCACCTCCCGAAGTTAAACCCGTTACAAAATTTACTGACGTAGGCATCTTCTTCAACAAGGTCACATTTTTTGTCCATGAGGAGATATCATAATAAGCCAATTGTGGTTGTGCCGCACTCAGTGAATAGATCGTATGTTTTAAATCATCAGAAGTGCTTGTAGTTCCTCTTCCTGTTGTATCCCAATAGTAACCAAAATCAATAGAAGCAGAATTAGCAGCACCATCTGTATAACTGTAAGTTTTTCCGTCTTTTGATGAATAGTAAGTTTTATTGGTTTTAGCAGTACTATCAGGGACCTGTAAAATCCGGTAACTCCAGAAATGAAAATCGGGTGCAATCGTAACTGTAAACATTTTCCCTCCATCGCCCATAAAAACCGCCCGTGCATCCCTTGCTAATACTCGGTAAGAATAATCGCCGGGAATACTATCAAGCCGGTATCCTTTTACAAAAGAAAAAGACCGGTTATTGGTACTGTTTAATCTGAATGTATCTATCCTTGTTCCATTTTTTTGAATTTCGATATACGACATATCCTTAGGAGAAGTAATTGTAAAATCGAAATAAATGCTGTCTTTTGGATTAAGTGTAACATCCCCAGTAACAAACTTGCTTCCGGTATTGCGAAACTCAACTTTAACATCAAAAGAGTCTACGGGTTCAACTTTCTTTACGCAGGCAGAAAGGAATAACCCGAACACCAGTGATCCAAAAATTATTTTTTTCATATACAAGGTCAATTTAATTGTAGTTAATTATTGTAATGGGTCAAAGGTTCCGTTTATCCACCCTGAAGTTTGTTCAAGGAAAAAGTTTTGACTGAAGAAATTAGGCAATGCATAGAAATAATATTTCGCCGGTATGCTAATTGAATTTGAACCTTCCAGCGATGCGATATTGCCTGGCGTTACATAAATAGTTGTATAAACTGATTGATTATTGAGATTCGCAGTATCTCTTGGTCTTACTCCAAACGCATCGGGTTTATCCAGAAAAATATCGGTTGGCAACGCACCCGAGCGTGTGGTACCTGGGTAATACGGAGGTTTTGCTGACAACTTGTATGATTGACGAGCAGAAATAAGTCCATAGTTCCTGGTTCTTCTCAGATCCATATGACGTTTCCCTTCCAAAGCAAATTCAACCATGCGTTCATTTAATATCAAGTTTCTCATTGATACTATGTCAGTAGCAACGTCTAATCCATAATCAAACGAACCGGCAACGATTCCTGCCCTTTGGCGAATGCGGCGTACATTATCTTTTGCTTCTGCTAACCTGTTTGTTTCGTTAGCACATTCTGCAAGATTTAAAACAACTTCAGCAAAACGCATTTCTATCCAATCCATACCGCTACCACCACCGCTATTAGAATTGTAAACCGATTGAGCAGGAGTTAATGTTGGGTTCGTAAATCGTTTCAGATAAAAGCCTGTAACAATTGTTCCGGCAGCTTCATCAGGAACACCTGTGTGAGACCATTGTTTGCGTGTAGCTTTCCCACTTAAAGCCCAGGCGCCACCGTTATATGCAATTGAAGCTTCAAAGCGGGGATCCCGGTTTTGCCAGAACATAATATTATTGTAGCCTGAAGAAGCATGACCAGTTGGCAAACCATCTCTCATTCCATAAGCTTGTACCAAGTTCCATGTGGGTTGATTTGATCCGCTTGGGCCATCTGTTTCAGAATCGGGTCTTGTTATTGCTTCCGTGTTGGTGCCTACGTCTCTCGCCGCACTGTACTTTCTTACCAATAGCACCTCAACATTGTCTTCTACAGTAAAAATATTTGCATAGGTTGGAAACAACGAAATACCGTCTGCAATGCATTGGTTATATGCCGCAAGATTTGCCTGGTATGCATCTTCCCAACGTGATACAATATTTGTAGGGTTAAACTGCGGGCTTGCCCAATACATCAACACCTTTCCTTTCATAGCTGACGAAGCAGCCCTGGTTATCCTTCCTTTTTCGGCTGTGCCCCAAGCAGCTGGAAGATATGCTGTCGCAGAATCAAGATCTTTTACAATGGCAGCAATACATTCACTGGTTTTAGCACGGGGAACGTTTAGTTCATCTTCAAGTGTTTGTGATTTCAACACCAATGGTACACCGCCATACAAGCTAACTAACCTGAAGTAAACGAACGCACGTAAAAAGAAAAACTGGCCTTTTAACGTTTTCCTTGTGGCTTCAGGTAAAGTACTGGTAGAGTTAAGACCTTCGATAGCAATATTACAACGCCGGATATCAAAATAGCGGTTGGTAGTAATAGTGTTCCCTGTTCCTATATCCTGAACGGAGTTTTCTACCAGGGTACCATATAAAAACGTTGTCGTAGCGTTGTTCGATTCATCGGAAGTAACGTGAATGCCGCCCGTAGGCCATTGCGGCATCACTAAACCATATGTTCTGTTTAGAAACAACCCCACAGCACCTTCGTCGCTCCAAATTCTGGAGTCAATTCCTTGCGGGTCTTTTATATCAAAAAATTCTGAATTTTTTTTACAGGCAGAAAAGAAAGTCAATAAAGCCAAAGCTGAGATAACAATTTTTTTCCCTGTATTATGTATATATCGCATAATATTTTTTTTAGAAATTTCGACTTATAAACTTGCATTGATACCAAGAGAAATTGTTCTCAATGTTGGATAAGTACCAAAGTTGGATGTATACGGATCTTTATATTTTAATGGGTTTATTATGTTCCAAAGATTAGTACCTGTAAGCATAACTCTCACGTCAGGTATACCTATTTTGCCAGAAATGTTTTTAGGTAACTGGTAAGACAAAACCATGTTATTTATCCGGCTTTGTGTACCACTTACTGCCCAGAAAGTTGAGTTTGCAGTTGCAAGTGGCGCATCTGCTCTCGGGAATTTCCCATTTGGGTTTTCCGGTGTCCAATGATCTGCCCAGAATTTAGGTGCATTACGCACGGTAGTTGGTGCAAGTCTTGCGTCGGAATCATAGAAACGTTTACCACCGATAGAAAGATTCATATTGGTCGATAACCTGAAAGTTTTGTATGTAAATCCGAATGTAATACCGAAGCCGATAATTGGTGTAGTTCTGTCGAACATCAAGGTAGCATCCCCTGCTTCTGTAATTTGACCGTCGCCGTTAATGTCTTCAAAATCCATAAAACCAACTTGTGGCTTAACTCCGCCAATAAGGTAATTCGGATTCTTTGAAAGAATAGCATCAACATCGGCCTGTGTTCTTAAAATACCCTTTGCGATGTAGCCAATGTTACTGCCGTTGTATCTGCGTGGGTCACGGCCAACCAAGATACCTAACTGATCGTTACCAAACTGTCCAAGAAGGCTTTCGTTATAAAATGATTGCATTAACTGGCTATTACTAAAGCCAAAGTTCGCATCCAGGTTAAAGCCCCAATCTTTTCCAAATTTTGTACGGTAACCAACTGCAAATTCAGAACCCCAGCTTAATTGTTTATAATAGTTAACAACTGGTGGAGGTATGCCGGCAGTTGGAGGAAATACGCTGGCTGAATAAGTATCATAACCATCATAAGTATAACGCTGATAAAATTCTGCGGTAATAGTGACTTTGTTATTAAGAATAGCAGCATCAAAACCCACATTGAGTGTTCTTGCTTTCTCCCATGTAAGTAACGGATTAGGATAAATACTTGGATCAAGTCCGCTTGTCGCAGTATTACCAAACAGTATACCTGTAGTTTGTGAAAAACGTGATTCATATAAACGGGCACCAATCCTGTCTTCACCTACTAATCCATAAGTTGCTCTAATTTTGAGGTTATTTATAAACTCAATATTTCTGAAAAAACTCTCATCACTTATTTTCCACCCCAATCCTATTGAAGGAAAGAAGCCCCAACGGGTGTCGGGCAAAAAGTTTACCGATGCATCAGCACGGCCTACAAATTCAAAGAAATATTTGTTTTGAAAAGAATAATTTGCACGGCTGATATAAGAACGTTTTGCCGTGATAAAAGCCTGAGTAGGCCTTACTACTTCATTTATACTGCCAAGCGCAGTAGGATCATTGCTGAATGCCCAAAACTCATCTACTCCGGCAACAATTTGTGTCACTTTGTTTAAAAGAACGTTACGCCCTTCCGATTGACTTTGGTCAAAACCAACCATCACATCAAAATCATGATCCTTGATTTTTTTACCGTACGAAAGTGTTGTAAAAAATTGATTGCTGTTTGAGATGGTAGTTCCTTCCTGGATTTGGTCGTTGTTGGCAATACGCACCGTAGGATTTGCGCCAACAACCAACTGATCGGAGTAAAATAAACTATTTTGACCTCTTCGCTGAAGATTCGCTACCTGATAAGATGCGAAATATCCTTTAGCGAGTGCATTCCTGTTATTTTGGCCAAATTGTACCCTTGCAGTTAAACCCTTTAAAAATTTTGGCTTGTATTCTAAGGAGGCATTTACCGCAAGCCCCTGAGATCTGTTGTCCCTGTAAGACCCAGACCTATGCACTCCTAAGAAACTCCAATTCTGATTTTGAGGAGATGTATTATTGGCACCCTGAAATCCAACTAATTTGTCGCCTAAAATTACCGGCACCCATTTCGGAGTTAAGTATAAAGGGCGTATAGTTTGATCATCCGTTTCGGAACTTCCACTTGAGTGATTATTACTTTGTTCACGGTTAAAATCGGTAGCAAATGTAACGTCGGCAGTAAGCCCGTCAATGATCTTTGCATTCATTCCTGCACGAAGACTGTATTTGTTAGTTGCAACAGTGCCATAGTTACCTTTCTCGTTATAATAACTTCCACCTGCAAAAAATGTAATCTTATCAGTACCGCCGGAAACCGTCATAGTATGTCTCTGCACTTTACCATTTTTCCAGAAATAATCGAACCACGATTTATCCTCAAGACCTTTTAATGAATCCAGATCTGCCTGAGAAAAGCGCTGATTTAACGGAGCACCTGTTAAGATAAATCCATCATTTAAAAATTTAGCATGCTCATAAGCCGTAAGCGTTTGGGGATTTGTAGCTGGGGTTGATACGCCGAAATAGCCTGAATAAGAAATTTTAGGTTTTCCTGCTTTACCTCTTTTTGTCGTAATCAACACCACACCTTTAGCACCCGCTGCACCATAAATTGCTGCTGACGCATCTTTCAGAAATGTGATATCCTCGATCTGGCTTGCATCCAGGTTCTCGAAGAAATCGGCATTACTTGATTGAGACCATTGCGCAGGGTTGGAAATGATTCCATCAATAACAATTAAAGGTTGACTGGTTACACCACCTGCTCCCCCAGGGAAACTGGCAGGAGCAGTTGTTGAGTTACGGAGATTAAGCGTTGTTGTAGAGCCAGGCTTGCCCGAACTAAAATTCACTCCAACACCAGGTACCCTGTTAACCAAAGCCGATGGCAAATTTGCAACAGGTATATCTTCTATTTCCGCTGCTTTAATTGTAGAAACAGCTCCTTGAACATTTACTCTTTTTTTGGTTCCGTAACCAATAACAACCACTTCTTCCATGCGGTCTTCCTTTCTTTCGAGTTCAATTGTAATTGAACCAGACGTTCCGGCTTTGCGTTCAAAAATGCCAAAACCTACATATGAAAACGTAAGGATGGATTCTGAAGACGGGGCTTTAATTGTAAACTGGCCAAGACTGTTTGTAGTTGTACCTGCAGTAGAATTCTTCACTCTCACAGATACACCTTCTAAGGGTTGATTGTTTTCTTTATTTGTTACTGTTCCGCTTACGGTAACTTCCTGCGCAAACAGGGCAACTGTCAGAAATGAAAAGACAGTCAGCAACATCAGTTTTGGTTGTCGCAAATACTTCATGTTATATGGCATTTTGCTTTTGGGGTTGAATGATAATGATCAGTAGTTGTTTATTTAGAAGACTCGTTTTTTGCTTTTATTCTTTTCTGCCATTCTTCTCTTTCTTTAGTAAGATCGTAACCTGCAGCAGAAAGATAATTATTGATGCGGCCTTTGTACTTACCAAAGATGGCGTGTTTTTTATCTGATGATTCTCCGTCCATGGCCAGTTCTCTTGCCTCTATCAGCCAATCATAGATTTTCTTTTTTTGGTCTTCTTTCAGGGTGGGGATCATGTCGAGGTATGCAGTGTAAGTAACATGCAGCACATTGTAAGTCATAGCATTTTTCACCAGCTCAATCTGCTCTTCAGAAATAACCTTTTGTAACCCGGCAAGAAAAGAGTTGTGCAGTTGCTGAAGCTGCGCTACTTTTTTCTCTTCCTGCTTTTGTACCTGAAGAGCAGATTCCTGAGCGGTGATCGATTGCTGTTTAATTGCTGCTAAAGCGAGTTTAGTTTCTTCGTGTATATTATTAATACTGTTATACTGATTTACAAGTACAGCTAATGCATTTTTATACTGTACAGAATCTTTAATGGAAAGTGTGTTAACGATCTTGGCAGAACGTTCTGTGATCACTTTAATATAAGCAGGGTCAGGTGTTTTATTTTCCTGTGCATTTACAACTGCTGCTATTAAAAAAGAAATAAAAAGAATGAGGATTTTGTTTGCAGAAAATAAACGGAGCGATGGAGAAATGCTACCGATCAGTTTATAATAATTATTATATGCAAGCAAGTTTCTTTTCATTCTACAGCATTTAATCGTTTTAGATGAATGTTTTTGGACCAGATCCAATCATGTCATTCACGAACTAAAGGTACATTTGCTACCAGCCTTAAAAATGTAAGGTTTTGCTATTAAGATGGAACATTTTACTATTCACCCAAAAATTACGCAATCGTTCCCGTAACCCATATGCTGTTGTTATTACTCGCTTTTTATTGAAATAACAGACAACTTTAATCCAGCTGATTTTGCAGTAACTGTAATATTTCCCTTTTTTCCTTGCGATTGTATGATCGCCAATGCCATACCTTTCCAGGTTGTACGTTTGTGGTTTTTGAGAGAGCTGCTATCGGCCGGGTAGCCGTTATCTGTGCCAGCTACAAAAGCCGGACCGCTAACAGAAAATTCAATAAGTTGATCAGCACCGGGAACAATATTTCCATCTTTATCTAACAGCCTTGCAGTAATAAAAGAGAGATCTTTTCCATTGGCCTTTAAGTTAGTTCGATCTGCAATAAGTTGAATTTTAGCAGGTGCGCCAGCAGTTCTGATCTCTTTAGTAAGTATTGCTTTTCCGTTCTTCTTTGATATAGCTTTTAACACGCCCGGTTGATAAGGCACACGCCACTTAATATGTAAGACATCGGTTGTCTTGCTTTTGCTGCCTAATGATTTACCGTTGAGAAATAATTCCACTTCATCGGCATTGTTATAATAAGCCCATACATCAACGGTATCAGCTTTGTTCCAGTTCCAATGCGGGAATAAATGAAGAACAGGTTTTTTAGTCCATTCACTTTGATAGAGATAGTACACATCTTTTGGAAAACCAGCCAGATCAACTATACCATAATATGAACTACGTGCAGGCCATGCATACGGAACAGGTTCGCCAAGAAAATCAAAACCACTCCATACAAACATGCCCGACATGAATTTGTATTTGTTCACCGCCAATAATGCAGCTTCATGCGAAGAACCCCAATAGGCATATACATGATCGTATGCCGATACGCTCATATCTGCATTGCCTTTTACTGTTGGCGTTTTACCATCAGGTGGCCAAAGACGATTACTATCGCTGGGCATGTCGTACGAACCTCTTGAAGATAAAGCTGATGCTGTTTCTGTTGCAACAAATGATTGACCGGGGAAACGTTTGGGCAATTCTGCATAATCGTACAACTTATAATTGAATCCGAGCACATCAAGTGCTCCCGATTTCCAGATGAAGTTTTTCTCAGGAAAGTTTTCGGTTAATGCGCAGGTAACGGGTCGTGTTGTATCGATCGCTTTTACAAGATCAACTAATCGCTTGGCAATGGTTGTACCAGTGCTGTCGAACTGTTCTCTTATTTCGTTACCGATGCTCCACATAAAAACAGAAGGATGATTCCGATCACGCAACACCATTGCCTGTATATCACGTGCATGCCATTCATCGAAGTAGAGATTGTAATCGAATCTGTTTTTTCTTTTCTTCCACATATCGAATGCTTCCACCTGCACAAAAAAACCCATTTCATCGCAGAGATCAAGAATAGCTGCTGCCGGTGGATTGTGTGAGAAACGGATGGCATTCACACCCATCTCTTTTAATATCTTCAACTGTCGTTTTGCTGCAGCATGATTGTAAGCTGCACCCAATGCACCAAGATCGTGATGCATACAAACGCCTTGAATTTTTAGTGGTTCATCGTTGAGGAAGAAACCGTTGGCTGCATCGAAACGGAAAGAACGGATACCAAAGTTTGTTTTTACTTCATCGATCAATTGACCATTGCTTTCAATTCGTGTAATTGCTTTGTACAAATAAGGTTTCGCAGTTGACCAAAGAATGGGCGTGTTGATTTGCAATTGGTCAGCATATGAATAACCACCGGCAGGTATTGCACGTAGCACAATATGTTTTGATGTAGCTATCTTCTTCCCTGCTGCATCATACACATCGGTGTACAGGTTTACAATTTCTTTTTGATTACCTGAGTTTGAAACCTTGTATTGAACAGCAACAGTTGCTTTGTTTTTATTGATGACGGGTGTTGTGATAAATACGCCGGCTTCTGCTATAGATATATTGTTTGTTGTAACCAATTTCACATCTCTGTAAATACCACTGCCGCTATACCATCTTGAATCGGGTTGTAAACTATTATCTACTTTAACTACAATTACATTTGACTTACCGTAAATCAAATAAGGAGTTAGATTATAAGAGAAGTTGATATAACCGTAAGGACGCTTACCGAGATAATGTCCGTTGATCCATACTTCACTATTCTTATATACGCCATCAAATTCAATACGTGTTACTTTGTTTTTTGATGTAAGAGGAACGGTAAATGTTCTACGATACCAACCAACACCACCCGGTAATGCACCGCCCTGGTTGGTTGCAGGAAAGGAAGAAGAGAAGTTGCTTTCAATACTCCAGTCGTGCGGCAGGTTTAAACTCCGCCATTTTGCATCGTTGTAGTTTGTTTCGCTTGCAAGACTATCATTACCTAAAAAGAATTTCCAGCCAATATTGAAATCAACAACTGAACGAACCTGTGCTGATGAAATTAAACTCAACAACAGAAAAGCAACAACGATTACTATATTTTTATTCAACTTCATTATTCCATGATTTCTGTGCATCCGTGCCAATTTATTTTATCCGTCAGACGATATCATCATCCTACCACAAATGATGCACAGATGCTTTGATATATTTTTCATACACAGCCTGCACCTGTTGCAACTGCTCGCTGCTGAGCGATGGTTCATTCAATGCTTCAAGATTACGTGTTACCTGCTCTGGTTTTGAAGCGCCGGGGATAACTGTGCTTACTGCATCAAAATCCAGTATCCATTTCAACGCCAATGCAGCTAATGATTTACCTGCAGGAACAATTTGTTTTAACTCTTCCACAGCCTGCAAACCTGTTGCATAATCGATACCTGAAAATGTTTCGCCTTTATCAAACGCTTCACCGTTGCGGTTGAACTGTCGATGATCGCCGCTCTCAAATATGGTTTGTGCAGTATAATTTCCCGTTAATAGGCCGCTTGCTAATGGCACCCGTACAATCACACCAATGTTTTTCTTCTTCGCCTGTTCAAAAAATAATTCTGCAGGCCGCTGACGAAACATATTGAAGATGATCTGCACCGTTGTTACATTATCGAACTCAATGGCCTTTAATGCTTCTTCTATTTTCTCCACACTCACACCAAGATGTTGGATCTTTCCTTCTTTCTTAAGTTCATCAAACATGCCAAAAATTTCCGGACGATAATAGACTGCTGTCGGCGGACAATGCAACTGAATCAGATCAATTGTTTCAATCTGCAAACGTTTCAAACTATCTTCCACATACTTGCGTAACACAGCAGGCGTATAACCTTCGTTCACGTGCGGCTGAATTTGCCGGCCACATTTCGTTGCAACAAATAGTTTTTCTTTTCTTGTTTTGAGAAAATGGCCAATGGCTTTTTCGCTTTCTCCATCGCTGTATACATCGGCCGTGTCAATAAAATTGACGCCGTTATCGACTGCTACATTTAATATGGCATCTGCATTTTTTTCATCAAATGCGCTGCCCCATTTACCACCTACCTGCCATGTACCGAGACTGATGGCTGATACATCCATTCCTGTTTTACCGAGTGTTCTGTATTGCATATATCCTTTCTTTTAATTGTTGAAAATTTATGCGAAGTTACAGTTCCACCATTGCTTTGATCACACCATTCTTTGGATCCAACCAGCTTTTGAAATTATCTTTCACTTCATCAAACTTTACACGATGTGTAATATAAGTCGCCGGATCAACCAGTTTATTGCGCATACACATCATTACATGATCAAAATCTTCCTGCGTTGCATTGCGGCTGCTCATGAGTGTTGCCTCCCGTTTGTGAAATTCAGGATGACTAACAATCAATTCTCCCTTCTGCAAACCCACCAACACATATCTTGCGCCATGCGCCATATATAGAAATGCACTGTTGATCGCTTTTTGATTTCCTGTTGCATCAATCACCACTGTTGGCATATCTCCATTGGTAATTTCTTTTAATCGTTGCAGTATATCTTCATTTAATGGGTTGATGGTATGTTGTACTTTTAATTTATCCTTACAGAAATTTAAACGGGTATCGTTTACATCCATCGCAATTACTTGTCCACCTGCTATGCGGCCAAATTCCATAATGCCCAAACCGATAGGGCCTGCACCAATCACCAATACAAATTCACCTGCACGAACATTTGCCCTGCGAATGCCATGTGCACCGATCGCCAAAGGCTCAACCAATGCGAGTTCATCAAAACTCATATCGCCGCCATGCAGCAATGCCGATGTGGGAACAGAAATATATTCCATCATACCGCCATCTACATGCACACCAAATACATTGATGGCCGCACAACAGTTAGGCAAACCATTCCTGCAGGCAATACATTCGCCGCAATGAAAATATGGGATGAGTGTTACATGCTCGCCTACTTCAAAACCTGCATCTGCATCAACCTGTACAATTTCACAGCCCAACTCATGACCGAGTATGCGTGGATAAGCAAAGTAAGGTTGTGTTCCTTCGAAGGCATGCAGATCGGTTCCGCAGATACCAATGCGTTTTACTTTTAAAATAGCACGACCGGGTTGAATCTCTGGCCTTTCCTTTTCTACATATTCAAACGAACCCGGCTGCTGACACACTAATGCTTTCATAAAATCCTTTATTAGTTATTTGCTACACTAAATTGATAATTACCTGAACCAATCTTCACGACTGCTCTTCCATTTGCATAAACAGCCGTTGCTTTCTTTCCATTCTGCAAAACTGTTTGTCCTGGCTTTGCAGGAACATACACAACGGCTGTGCTGTTGGCAGGTATTTGCAGCTGCAAGTTAAATGATGAAGTTGTTTTTACCCATTCACTTTTGATTAAACCATAAGGCGATTCAAATGATGCTTTTGCATTTGTTACATCACCCACTACTTCAGGTTTGATCATAATTTCTTTATAAGCTACAGACTGTTCTGTTTGTTTGATACCGGAAAGACCGGCATAGAACCATTCCATTAAATGTCCCAACATAAAATGATTATTTGAAACTGATTCATACGCCTGCCAGCTTTCGGTAAGAGCAGTAGCACCATGTTTGAGTTGATAGCCATAACCCGGCACATCATCACGATAATTCATATCAAAGATCACATCACTTCTTCCGGCTTGTTCCAAAGCTTTCAACACATAACGGTAACCGATATCGCCTGCTGTTAATGCATTGTTCCTGCCTTTAATTTCACGGATCAACGCATCAACAACAGCCTGACTGTTTTTTTCTTCTACCAAACCCATATACAATGCCATTGCATTGGCGGTTTGACTTGAAGAATCGTATTGCAATTTGATTGGATCAAAAAAAGTTTTATTGAAAGCTGCTTTTATATCTGCTGCCAATTGTTGATAGAATTTCACATCATCATTCTTCTTCAACATGGTGGCTATTTTGATCATGATGTTGAGATCATAATAAAACGTAGCAGTCGCTGTTATGCCCATCTTTGTCATTTGTGCAAAACCTGATTTCTTCGGACCAATATCAAACCAATCGCCCAATCCATGCGAAAGAATATTGTTATTCGCTTTGCTTTTCAGATACAGCACATATGCCTTCATCATATCATACGATTGCAACAACGTTTCTTTGTCGCCATACCATTGATAATTATACCAGGAATAAATGATCGCTGCGCTTCCCCACTCCGGCGATTCATCAAACGGTGGCGTAAAAACAGTAAACTCAGGAGCGATCTCCGGAATTTTTCCATTTGGATACTGTGCGTTCTTCATGTCGTTGATCACTTTCTTATTCAACGCTGCCACATCATAATTGTAATGAACAGAAGCGCCCACCAAATGTGTTTCTTCCAGCCAGCCAAGTTTCTCCCTATGCGGACAATCAGTAAACACGCTCACCATATTACTTTTAATGGCCCAGTCGATCAATGTATGTGTGCGGTTAAACAGATCGTTTGAACAACTGAATGAACCAACTGTGTTCGCTGCATTACGTATATGTAATCCTTCCAGTTTTATTATTTGCGGAAGTAATTGATTATTTTCTTTCGGCTTGCAATGCACTTCCACATAACGGAAGCCGGTGTATGTAAACAACGGATGCCAGCTTTCTTCGCCATCGCCTTTTAAGATATAACTAAAGAAAGACGGACTGCCTGTTGCTGTTTGATTAGCCGTTCCGTCTGCATTGATCAATTCACCACAAATTAATTTAACCGTATCACCTTTGCTTCCTTTTACTGTAATGGAAGGAACACCGGAGAAATTTTGTCCAAGATCATACAACGTGACGCCTGTTTTTAACTCACGTTTTGTTTTAGTGGGCAGATGTTGCATCACTTTCACAGGTTCATTCATTTGCGATTCAAGTAATGCAGGGCCTTTGGTGATGATCACTTTTTTCCACTTCGCATCATTAAAGCCCGGTTCATTCCAACCTTGTTGAAAAAGATTAGCATCATAATCTTCGCCTCCAAATATGCTTGAGTAGATGATGGGCGATTTGTCGGTCTTCCAGCTTTCATCGCTGATGATCTGCTGTTTCGTTCCATCAGTAAACTCGATCACCGTTTTTGTAATCAGTTTGGGATAACCATAAGCACCGGTCATTTTACGATAACGTTCAGAAGGGATATAATAAAACCCATTGCCGAGCATTACACCAATAGCATTCTTTCCCTCTTGTATACTCTTCGTTACATCAAAGGTTACATATTGAGCATGTTTGCTGTAATTCGTCCAGCCGGGTGCAAGAAAATGATCGCCGATCTTTTTTCCGTTGATGCTTACTTCAAAATGACCAAGACCGCAGATGAACACAGTTGCCTGTTTTATTTTTTTTGCAACAGCAAATTCTTTCCGTAGAACAGGCAGAATATCTTTGCGTGGACCCCATGCTTTTTTGCCGCTCTGATGCACATGTGGAGCAATAATGGCCGTATCGTTGATCTCTTCATAACCGATCCATTTAGCGTTACTCCAATCTTTTGTTTGCAATAAACCCATTTGCCAATAAGCTGCACTGCTCCATGCAGAAAAATTTCCTTTATTATCCCATACTTGTATTTTCCAGAAATATTTTTTAGCGGACAGCAATGCTTTCCCAGAATAAGCAACTTGAATTGAAGCTGAAGATTTGATCTGTTTCGAATCCCATACATTCCCGATGTTCTTTTTCAATATCGCTTCATCATCTGCAACAAGAATGCGAAATGCAGTTTGTAATATATTTTGTTGAGATGATTGTAATTGCCAGCTGAGTTTGGGCTGTTTTACATCAACGCCTAATGGATTGTTGCGATTTTCGCAATGAAGATTGGTAACAGTTAATTGCTGAGCGTGCACAAAAATTGTACAAAGCAAAAAGCAAGCATTAATGAGAATCGTTTTCTTCATCATTCATCTATTGTATTTCGATACCTGATATAGCCAGTTCAGTTCCGTTTTCTGTTACCAGTTTCACCACATAATTTCCAGCATTGATCTGCGAACCGGTATTGACGGTAAACTGGTTCCATTTGCCTATCCGTGTAAATGTAAACTGAACAGCTTCATCCATCATCCTGTTGCCACCTGCATCAAACAATTGCAATTTCGCTTTTACTATTTGTTCTTTGGGGTAATAATATTTTACAGTGATGGAATAAATATCACCCACACCTGTTTGCACCGGCCATTGAATAGTTGTTGTAGTGTTTGATTTGATGACCGTACACCATCTTCCGTTGACCGAATCTTTTACCACGCCTTCACCAGTGACCGCAACATTGGTGCGGTATGGAGTGATAGGTTTTAGATCATAAGCTGGTTGCATTTTATTAGCAGGTTTCCTGCAAACAATTTTGCTTGAATCAATTAAAACCGAAACAGAGTCTCCTCTATTAAATCTTTTTCGGAAAACTTTGTAAGATGCCCCACCGTTCTCATCGGTTGTTATTTGTGTACCAAGATTTTCAAAACCGCTAACTGCTGAGTCATTCTTAGTCCCAATAAATAAATCAGTTGGGGCAAAAAATGTATAATTGAACTGCTTATTCTCCTGACTTGATTTTAATTGAAGCCATTCAGAACCGAAAAGCTCAGGCGGTAAGGAATGAAAAACAATACTCTCTTTCTCATAAAGCTTGTCTCCAATATCCAACCATGAATTAAATCGGTATTTCGTACTTCTCCTCATTCCGCTTTCACTCCTATTCACTCCTGCTTTTTTGGCAATTGCAATTGCAGAAATAACCGCCTGACCAGATTTACTTTGAGGAAACGAGATAATCATCTTGCCGCCACTAACTTTTGCTTCTACTGTTTTTTTTATGGCTGCATTGATTCCAACTTCGCTCCAGATATCCAAATCAGTCAATACTATTTTGCCGTTGATGGCTATATCAAACAAACGCATATCCTTTGCATTGATGCCGCCTCCAATTCCTAACCACGGTTCAATGAAATACAGTTCAACTAAGTATTCACCGTCTTCTAGATCAAATTCAAATTTCAGTTTATCTTTTCCATAGCGAAAGCTTTGAAACAACTTCCAATCCTTTGAGTTTTTTATTGGTGAGAATGTTCTTCGCTGACTTGCGAAAAAAGATGGCATTCCTTCAAAATCATCAGACCACGATAACGAACCATGACCGCTTACCCCTTTTTCCAGTTGCCTATCGCCCTTCCAAAGATTTCCATTCTCATCTGTATAATCAGGTCCACCACAATTGATGCGATAGAAATACTGATAACCTGCTGTTGGCTTAGTCAACGCTTTTGCATTTGCATAAAGCTGTTTGAAGTTGGGTGATTGTGCCAGATGATTTAACACAATCGTATCTCTAGCAACTGCTTTGCCATTTACATAACCCACTGCATACAACACATTGTATTGTATGTTTACCTTATCCCATTGAAAATGTGCGCCGATGCCGTTCTTCTTTTTTCTCCCAAGTGATGAACCATTGATATCATTAAACAATTCCACTTCATCACAATTGCTGTACACATAAATACTGTCCTTGATGCCAGGCTTCATCCATCTGTTCGGCCATGTATGCGAAACAATGTAAACCATCGGTTCAGTTTCTTTTGGTGCATAATTACTGCGGAACATATAATACGCATCCGTTGGCTCTTCCCAAGGTGTAAGCAAGCCTTTATAATTCACCGGACCAATACGATCGAGTTCACGCAAACCTTCACCACCCTGTACACGACCGGGATTATCATGCGATGTTAATAACCAAAAGAATTGTCCTGCACTGCTGTCTTTTACTGATTCTGCCAAACGAACTTTCTGTTCCATCAACTGCACCATGCGGTCTTCACTTAATATCCCGTTCTGCACAAACCCACCTTCGGTATGTAAGTCTATTGTACGCCATGCCCCATATTCACCGATCAACACCTGCTTCTTCACATCATCTCCATATGTTGCAGGATTACCACCATACGTACCTGTCCAGTTTTGCGGTACATCCCAATCAGTGCCGGTTCCGCCATTGCATGTTGTTACCAAACGCTGTGTTGATGCAGTTGGATCTAATGAACGAATCAGCTCTGTACATTCTCTTGCAAAATCTTCCGGCAGTTTACTTTCGTTCTGCAATCCCCACAAAATAATTGATGGACTATTGCGCCGTTCGATCACCCACTCTTTCAACAGTTGTTTGAAATTATTTCTGAACTCAGGCGAATCATACCACACATGTGCACTCAACTGTGTCCACCATAAAATTCCCTTTTCATCGCACAACTGTCCGTATAATAAATGATGCGGTTGATGACCATCACGAAAAGCATTGAAACCTGCTGACTGAATCCATTTGAAACGGGAAACAATTTGTTCCTTACTGAATGCATGACTTTGCCCAAGCAAATGTTCATACTCTGCAATACCGTTTATGAAAACAGGTTTGCCGTTCAGGAAAAATTGATTGGTTGGATTTTCCCAATTGATAGTGCGGAAACCAAACTCCGTTTCAACTTTATCAAGAACAACATTGTTTTCTTTAACGATTGAAATAATCTTGTACAAATAGGGATTTTCAACAGACCAGAGGTTGATGGATGATGTCGGATTTATGATGTCGGATTTATGTTCTGCTGCTTCACCTCTATCAACTGATGAAACTTTTTCTATCATCCTATTAATTTCTTTACCGCCAGCATCAACCAATCTGTGCTCAACAATTATATTTCTTTTCTTCTGCGAATAGTTTTTCAATGTAGCCGCAATATTCAATTGAATCTCATCTGCTGAAATATCTGCCCATGCATGTACACCAAACGGTTCAATGCATACATCATTCGTCACAATCAAATGCACCGGTCGAAAAATACCCATCGGCTGTGAACCTTCACTAAAGCCACGTTCATCGCTGCAGCCACCACAAACCCAAGGCAGGTTTTGAATATTGGATGGATGATAAGCTCTTACTGCCAACTGATTTACGCTACCATCTGTTTTGATCACATCTGTTACATCCAATGTAAAAGTTGTTCGTCCGCCAATATGCTCACCAACTTTTTTATTGTTGAGATAAACCGTGGCATACGATCCTACTCCTTCAAAAAACAAAAAGAAACGTTTGCCTATTTTGCTTTGCTTGCTGATAAATGTTTTGCGATACCATGAATCGCCATGACGGTTGCCATGCAATAATCTCCTGTAACCTTCGTACTGATCCCAGTTGTGCGGTACATTTACTTTCTTCCAGCTATTGGTGATGGTTGTTTGATAAGAATTTGCAGGAAGTACCTGGTCATTTGATGTAGCAATGGTCAGCCAGTTATTGTTGAGCGAAATATCCTGTCGCTGAGAAAAAGAACTCAAAGACATGACCATCAACAAAACCGCAAAGGTTAAACTTCTATAATTGCTTAAGCGCTCCATCAAAATTATAAACTGAATTTGCTTTTGTTTTTACTGTAACGATCTTCCCATTATAGCGAAGAAGCAGATCATTTCCTGTTTTTGATCGCACTGCCAGTTTCACCAACTTACCTGCATTCCATTTCATATCCATCACAAAACCACCTCTCACACAAATACCTTTTACTTCACCATCAGCAAACGCAGTTGGTAAAGCAGGCAACAAGTCAACATACTTTGTATGACTTTGCACCAGCATTTCACCAATACCTGCAGCACCACCAAAATTTCCATCGATCTGGAATGGTGGATGTGCATCAAACAAATTTGGATAACTACCTGCGCCGCCTTTCACCGGACTCAGCAACATCTTCACCATGGTGAATGCATGTTCTCCATCTTTAAAACGTGCCCAGCAATTGATCTTCCATCCAAGACTCCAACCAGTCGCTTCATCCCCACGAAATAATAATGATTGTTTTGCTGCATTCATCAACGCAGGTGATTCATCATAATTAATTTCACTACCCGGATACATGCCCCACAAATGCGAAATATGACGATGCTTGTTGTTGGGATCATCTTTATCGTGCATCCACTCCTGCAACTGTCCATGTTTACCGATCACGTTCGGTGCGATCTGTTTGTATTTTTCTTTTAGCGTAATTCGTATTGCAGCATCCACATTTAGAATTTCACTTGCGTCAATTACATTTTTAAAAAGAGTTCTGATAATTTGATGATCCATTGTCGGGCCCGCCACCAATCCACCTTGCTCCGGCGAGTTGGATGGTGTGCTGATGAGATAACCTGTCTTCGGATCTTTTATTAGAAAGCTGTTAAAGAACAACGCCGCATCTTTCATAATGGGATATGCTTTGTTCTTCAAAAAGTTTTTATCCTGTGTAAACAGATAACGTTCCCACAAATGCTGGCACAACCATGCACCACCTGTTACCCATATACCATGATTCGCTGCATTGATCGGTGCAGTACCACGCCACAGATCGGTGTTATGATGCAATACCCAACCGGGTGCGTTGTAATGATCTTTTGCTGTTTGCTTTCCTGTTACAGTCAGTTCACTTATCATATCAAACAACGGCTCATGCATGGGGGATAAGTTCAGCAACTCTGCAGGCCAGTAATTCATTTCTGCATTAATGTTCGTAGTGTACTTACTTCCCCAAGGTGGATTCGTGAGATCGTTCCAAATACCTTGCAGATTTGCAGGTCTTGTACCGGGACGTGAAGATGAGATCAATAAATACCGTCCATATTGTGTGTACAATGCTGCAAACGAAGGGTCATCACCGTTTGCAAAATTGCTTAATCGTTCATCGGTTGGTAATGAAGCTTTTTTATTATCGCCCATTACAATCGAAAATGTGTTGAACCATTTTTTATACTCAGCAATATGTGCTGTCTTGATCTGTTGATAGGTTTTCCCTTCCAACGATTTCAATGCAGCCACACATGGTTGCGATGGATCAGCCGAAATATCTTTATAGTTTTTATAATTAGTTCCTGCTGTTAAAAAGATCGTTGCTTCATCAGCATTAGTAATGATCAATTTCCCGTTAACAATTAAAACAGCTCCTCCAACCGTTTTTATCTGCAAATAACTTTTACCTTTCAACTCACCCACCCTCACTTTTACAGAAAGCACAACTGTGTTGGCATTTAATTTTTCAACAGTATAACTTCTGTGCGGACTTGTGAGTACTGCACTAAAACTGATGCTTGTTTTTTTACTGGCAGTTAGTCTTGTTATCAATGTCTGGTTCGGTGCCGATACAAAATATTCACGTTTGTAATCTACACCGCCAAGCGAATAAGAAGTTGCAGCAACAGAATTGGCAATATCCAGTTCACGTTTATAATTGGTAAATCCTGTTGTACTGGCAAACTGCAAATTCAAATCACCGAAAGGTTGATAATCGGCCTGGTAAGTACCAACAGGCGGGGGATTATCATTCAGCACTAAATATTTCCATTGACCATTCAATGATATTTTTTCTGTTTCCTTATTCACAGGATAAACACCCGTATGAATAACCGTATCCTTATAACCATACACACCACCTTTATTTGAAAAGTTCAAAACAAGAATTGCAATTGTATTCTTGCCTTTATGCAGGAGATTTTTTGCAACAATATATTTTCTTCCTTCCGTATTTTGTTGTGTGCCTACCAATTGCCCGTTCACATATGTATAATCCCAATCACGGATGCGGTTGAAATCAAATACCATATCCTCTTCTTTCCAATTGTCGGGCAACACAAAACTGGTGCGTAACCACACAGCACCATCCAAGGCTTCAAAGCCAACCGTTTCCCAACCATCCCAATGCGGAACCGTCATTGTTTTCCATTGGCTGTCGTCGAAATTCGCAGCTGCATATTTTTTATCTGCAGTAACAGTTGCTATCCATCCACTGCGTTCTGCTTCAAAACTTTTTAAACCCATGAATTCTTTTTCGGCCAATGCTTCCGCTTCCTTTTGTTTGCCTGCAAACAATAACTGCCTGATCGTATCTAAATATTTGTATGCACCTGGCCTGCTGTAATTTCTTGGCGCACCGCTCCACAATGTTTCTTCATTGAACTGTATTCGGTCGTTCTCAACCCCACCAAATATCATGGCGCCAATACGGCCGTTACCAACCGGCAATGCTTCTGTCCATTTAACAGCCGGTTGTTTGTACCATAGTTTTAAATCCTGCGCACGAACAAATGCATTACACGTTAAGAGCAATGCGTAAACGAGAAATATTTTTTTGTAAGTCATCATTTGAATTTCTATTAAGCGCTTGTTGTGTCACTCACTTGTACAACAACAATTCTATTCATCTTCTTTATATTAACCACTTCCAACGAGGACGTCTGACGGTTAGCCTCACTTACCACTCACTACTCAAGACTCACTACTCACCTAATCACTTCTTCCTTCTTCACATCATCTGCCACTACAATCACTGCTTCGCCAAGTGTATTATTTTTAAACAGAATGTTTTTTGTGTTTGCACCTTTGATCTCAGCAAATGTTTTTGTTCCGTTGAAAGGCCAGTTGTTTTGAAGCAATACATCTTTTACGTTTGTTAAGCGTATCACGGCAGTTGTTTCCAATGGCTTTGCCGTTACAAATCCATTCACCGTTAACCGCTCTGTTTTCTCAACTGATAAGGATGCTCCTGTTTTTGTATTCACCCGTACATTGTGTAGTTCAATATCTTTTCCATTGCGGATAGTGATGCCTGTTTCAGCTTCAAATACACAATCATTCAAACTGATCTCACTCACCGGCATTTCATCCAGTCCGTTAATATACATGGCCTGCTTCGTATAAGCCGTTATATTGCTAAAGCGGATATTCCTGAACTGTGGAGTCCGTTCGCTCACCGGTTCAGGTGGCACTTTTGAATACTCCATATCCAACACGATCGCCTGTGCTTTGATATTCTTCATGATGATATTATCTACACGAATATCTTCCACTACTCCACCTCTTCCTCTTGCTGTCTTAATACGTATACCACGATCAGTTCCATCAAACACGCAATTGCTGATGGTGATCTTCTTTACATCACCACTCATTTCACTGCCGATCACCACGCCGCCATGTCCACTTAACATTGTACAGTTGGTGATGGTATAATTTTCGGCAGGCGTCGCTTTTGCTCTGCCCGGAATATCTTTTCCCGATTTGATAGTGATGCAATCGTCACCCACACTGATATGACAATCGGAAATATGTACATACCTGCAACTCGATGGATTGATGCCATCTGTGTTTGGCGAAGGCGGATTGTTAATTGTTACAGCTTTGATGGTTACGTTTTCGCAGAACTCAGGTGTTACCGTCCAGAAAGGTGAGTTGGTGATGGTAATGCCTTCGATCAATACATTCTTGCAATACAACGGCTGTATAAATGGTGGACGCAGAAACCCACGTTTCATTTGTGTGGGATCATCGGGCAACAGAATATCTTTATTCAAGCTGTCGAACAACAGTTGATATTTATTTCGTTCAGTTTGATTTTTATAAAACGTCAATGCATAATTCCACCACTTCTGTCCATGTCCGTTGATCGTACCTCTTCCGGTGATTGCAATATTCTCTGCTTTGTATGCATAGAACAATGGTGAAAAACTCATGACATCTACACCCTCGTAACGGCTTTGCACCATTGGCAGGTAATCATCAAAATTATCTGAGAAGTGAAGCTCTGCACCTGCATCGATGAGGATGGTTATATTGCTCTTGAGATGAATAGGGCCGGTTAAATATTTCCCCGCAGGAAAATAAACTGTACCACCTCCTGCTTTTGATGCAGCTGCAATTGCATCAGCAATTGGTTTTGTCGCTATTTTGCTGCTATCGTTCTTTGCACCGTATTTAGTTACATCATAAAAGCGCTGAGCCGTTGCAGTAAAGCAAACGGCTGTAACAAAAGCAAAGAGAATCAGTTTTTTCATTTATTTATTTTTTGCTCACAGATGGCACTGATGTTCACAGATTTTTCTGTGTTAATCTGCGAAATCTGTGAGAGGCTATTCAAATAACCAATCAATATTTTTATTTTTCGCATCACTCATCAACATCGCATCGTATACAGGAATAATCTGTGTTCCATCAACAAAACCCAACACTAAACAAACACCTTTCGGCAGTTTCAATGTATGTGCTCCTGCTTTGAATGTATAACTGTGAATGTTCACCGGCGGCATACCTTCAATAGCGATAGCATTGGAAATTTTTATTTCTGCCTGGCCGTAGTCATCAGCACTTGCATTAGTTTCCAGTTCGGGTGCTTTTGCAAAAACTGTATCTGTGGTAAAGGCAGCACGTTGTGTTTTGAAATAGCCCACTAATATTTTAACAGGTTTATCGGTATAGAAATTGATCTCTGTTGCTTGACGCAATTGTTGCTGAAAAGGAAGTTGAACAGCTTTTAATACTTTTAACTCTGGCGCCAGCTGTTTGATGCGGATGCTTGTATCACTAAAGAGTAATGCGTCTTCATTCAACACAACAGGAACATGATTCAACTTTACATCTACCTGTAGAAAAGGCTTACGCTCCTGCGCCTTTGAGTTAGAATTGTTTTTGAGTGAATCGATTTTATACTTAAAGGTTTTTAGTTCTGTTTCAAACACAGGCACCATCTCTACCCAATGTTTATAAGTTGCATTTACACCACGCATCGGAATTTTGCGTTGCTGTGTTTGCATACTGTTAGCGTAGAGATAAGTATCTGCTGTGAAAGCTGCCAGCTCTTTGTAATCACTTACACTTTTCTCCAACATTGGCACTGCCAGTTCAAGATCAGCAATATTGCCACTGTACTTGTATTTTAGTAATTGTACTGCTGCCATCACTTTACTGCTGAAATGATCAGCCATTGCTTTATAGCAATACATATCATTTACGATACGGTTGAATTCGTCTTTGTTCTTAGTCACTCTTCTTGACACTTCCATTATTGCAACCACCGCTTTATTTCCATGCGACACCACTTCTGATGCAACCTGTGGTGGTGTTTCGCCAATATGCTTAATTCTCTTCTGTTGCTTATCGGCATAGTCAAGGATCATTTCACCTTCAGGCGCTTCAGCATCGTACAGCAGTGTAAACAAACCATAACGGAAGGGGTTGATGAGTTGTGTCATCAGCATGCCCAATGTTAATGTCTGTCGGTTACCATCTGTAATACCAAAACGTCTCAACAGTTTCGGAGCTATCTCTCCGCTTTCTTCATACGCTGTTAATATTCTTCTTCCATCTGCTTCACTGCAACCAAACTTCGCCGCCAATTGTTTACTCCAGTAAACGATCTCTTCATTCCGGTTGCGTTTTGCTTTCCATGCATAGCGACTCCATGCACTATACCATATCCAGTCACGCTCAATTTGTAATAAACGTTTTCCTTTTACACTGTCTGCACTGTAAGGCCAGTCCCAATAAGAAGCCTGCGGATATAAATGCAAACCGTTGCCACCCATTACTTCGTGCATACCAATTACACTTTGCTGTATAAAATCGGGTGAGCCATAACGGAATGGTTCGAGGTTGGCAAGAATATGTACGTTCTCAATCTGCACACTACCGAGTTTGCTTAATGTTTGATGTAACTCAGCCCAGCTTCCTCTTGGTCGTGCATAGGTTAATGCTTCACCGTTGAACTTTGCTTCGGTATATAAATTTTTGTAGAGTCGCAATGCTGCCCTCATTACTCCGGGTGCATCAGTATCATGTGCACGCAAAACAATCGGCGGCTCTTCTGTCTTGTTCAGTGCTTTCAAACCATCTTTCACACCGGGAATAATTGTTTGTGTGAACCATTCAATATCATCCTTACCAACACCTTCCATTGCTTCACCGAGACAAACCATTAAACCAACGTTGGGATATTTTTCAACAAAGGCTGCAATGGATTTACGTGTATAATCAGCGATGAGCGGAATGATCGGTCGTTCACGTTCCTGTGTTTTGATCTTGTGATGTTCAGCAAATGGTTTGGAGACGATGATATTATAAAACATCTGTATCACCCAGATGCCACGTTTATCAGCTTCAGTAGTTAAGAAGCGATAGATATCTTCGTTCTTTTTAAATGTTGCATCATCCACTTCAACTGCATACGGATAATCTTTCAGCTTCACCAATGAAGCAAACGGATGACCATTCCAGAGATACAACGAATTCATACGGTTTGCCACCATCGAATCGAGATACTGTATCCATAATTTTTTATCGTAGAACCAGGGAAAGGTTTCAGGTGTGTAAGGATACTCATACACATTCCTGCCGGGCAGATAGTACGGTTTCTGTACACCGATGCATGCGCCACGTAGTACCATTTCAGGTGCATCGGTTATGTTCAGATTTTTAGGATAAGCTTTTAACTTCTTTAATTGCGAAACGAATTCCAAACAGCCGTACAGCAAGCCTGTCTCATCGCTCCCTTCAATTCGTGTTTGATTATTTTTTGTAGTGATAGTAAAACCTTCTTTAGGGCCTTGTTTATATCCAAATGAAAAACGATGATTGCCCCGTTTCAATCCCAGTACTTTTTCTGCATCCCAAATCTTTTGTGTGGCAAAAAGTTCACGGGGAGTTTTTACCCGATCACCCCAACCAATCTGTGCCGACAATGTCGTACAACATAATATAAATAGTATCGCTAAAATCTGCTTCATGTTAATTCACTTGCACTAATTCGTTTAAATAAATTTCCAGCATGGTATAACCACTTGCATCTACTTTGTTGCAGTCGTTCGCATCATTTGGGTTCAATCCTTTTTTTGTTTCCCATGCATCAGGCATACCATCATTATCTGTATCAATAGGTGCAGAAGCAGATTTATATTCGGCCCAACCACCAACTGCAAACGGACTATCAATAATTCCCGGCTTACCAAATACTCCTTTGCCGGTTGCTGTACCTGTTCTTGTTTCGTTCAATACACGTTCATCAGTTGCATCACGTTTTGGAAAAATGGCGCCTGCATATTTCAAAACCTTCTCGTATGATTCTTTTGCTGTTTCAACAGGTAGTGCAACAGAAACTGGAAATGCTTTTTCAGAAATTGCACCTGAAGGATAGCCTTGTGCTTGCAGATCAACACCGTTCTTATTCTTTTTGGTCAATGCTTTATCGCCTTCCATGATGTTGCCATCAACAAACCACTGCCCTGTTCCTTTGCTGACTTCTTTCTGATAAGAAGCATTGACAAATTTCAATTCAGCAGCAGTTGCCGGACCTGGCTTGTAATAATTGTTCACAATGTTCACTTGTGATACGCCACCTGCAATATTTACTTCGCCGCCATAAGCAGCATTGGCATTGCCCCAATTGTAAATAACATTGTTGCGGTAATCGATCAATGCAACTGTATCATGTGCCCGTGCACCATTGAACCGTACTGCACGACTGTTGAGATGCGCCAATAAATTATGATGATAGCTTGCGTATTGTCCGCCCCACACACCACCATATGAACGATGCCCTTTCTGATGACCTGCTTCATACAAACCTTCACTTACGATACACCATTGTACAGTAACATTTTTTGTATCGTACATAGCTGCACATTCTTCGTTGGCCCAACTGAAACTACAATGATCAACAATTACATCATGACAGTTCTCCATATCAAAGCCATACAATCCTGTTTTCAATGTACCACCTGGGCGTGAACGGATATAACGGATAATGATATTACCATGATTGCCTTTTGAAGAAGCACCATTTAAAATGAGTGACTGATTTTTTAAACAGATACCATCACCGGGAGCTGTTTGTCCGGCAATGGTTAAATTGGAACGTTTGATCTGGATCTTCGATTTCAGTTCGATAATACCGGATACACGGAAGATCACCGTTAATGCTTCGCCGGGAAATTGTTCCAATGCCCAGCGGAAACTTCCTTCGCCACTATCGTTGAGATTGGTTACTGCAACAACTTTTCCTCCTCTTCCACCTGTTGCATATTTGCCGAAACCTTCTGCACCGGGAAAAGCTATTTGCTGCGACACTACATATTGAGCAAAAAATAAACATGCAATTATGATCACTGATTGTTTCTTCATCACGATTCGTTCTTAAAAAATTAAAGCAATTCATTTGGCTTGATGCCACCTTTTTCACAACTGATATATGCTGCTTCCGTACATGCCATGGTATGAATGCAATCTTCCACAGCATTATCAGGTTTTTCAATTTTTCCTGCAGCCGCCAGCATTAACTGTTCCATACTGCCAATAAATGCATGTGGAAACCAACTGCCTTCAATTTTCTTTTCCTGCCATTGTGGTTCTTTGCCTTCCTCTAAAAACACATATTCAAAATTATCTGCTTCGCCACGTGGATAATTGATGAGTGCACCAAAGTTGATGAGCACTGCACCTTTCGTTCCTTCGAATTTGATATAGGATTGTTGTTTGGGTGTACCGTAATTATGACAATGATTGGTGAGAATATTTGCTCTTGTCATATCACCATAATCCATAATGATATTGCTGCGTACCGATGCAAGCGCAGGCATACTCGGATGCTTTGTTGATTTGGCGTACACGGATACCGGATTACCAAGTATATGACGAACAAGATCAATGTAATGAATACTGTGATAGAGAATCTCTACTCTTGGTGATGTCATTAAGAAATCCCACAAATGCCATGGTGTGTAAACGTTGACGTTTACTTCAATATCGTTGATCTCACCAAGCAACCCATCACTGATCATTTGTTTCACTTCAAGAATGTACGGTGCGTAACGTAATTGAAAATTAACAGCCGCATTCAACTTCTTCTCCTTGCAGATCGCTAAAATTTTCTTCGCTGCATCCAGATCTTCACCCATCGGCTTTTGCAACAATACAGCAGAGCCATTCGGTATTTGTTCCAACAAAGGAATCAATGCAGGACCGGGCACTGCAATATCAATGATCGCATTTGCCGGTAATTGCTTCAACAACTCTTCCGGACTTTCAAATACTTCTTTTATACCAAAACGTTCAGCGGTTGTTTTTGCTTTATCCGGATCAATATCACAAATACCCTGCACATGAAAACCACCCAGCATATAAGCAGGCAGGTGTGCCGTATTGACAATGCCGCCTGCACCAATAATATAAATTGGTAATTGTGCAGAAGCGATATCTCTTTGATGATTCGTCATTTCAACTTCTCAATTTTTACTCGACTGCTCCCAGTTTGTTTCCTTGTGTTAATAATAAAACGGCAACAATCAATATAACAATGGCTATTACCAATAAACGAATTGTTTTGCCGCTACTGCTTTTCCATTCTTTCAACATCAAGCCTGTAACTGCACTTAACAACACCAGTAAGATCATATGAATGGCCCAACTACTGAACTCATATTTGCCCATGCGTACATGACCAAGTCCATAAAAGAAAAATTGTCCGTACCATAGCATGCCTGTTAAGATCGACATGAGATAATTCATTCCCAATCCACTCTCGCCTGTTGTTTTATACTCGCCAAATGTTTTTTCTTTTCGATGCAGATACAAACAATATAACAAGGTACTGATGAATGCACCTGAATTAGAAAAAATATAGATCACATTTCCCTGGAAATTCCCTGCTCCATATTTAGCAGCCACATCTGCAATGGGTTGACCCTGATTTAACGAGAAACCATACAATGCAGATAACACACCCGCCAATAAACAAAGTGGTAATCCTTTCGCTAAGGAGAAAGCAGATTCTGTCTTCAACTGCTTTTCAATGTCTTTTTCTTTACTTCTCCCTGCCAAACCACACACTGCAATACCAATTGCACCCATGCTAACTCCACTAATGAGATAACCTGCACCTGTTCCTGAAAGTATAGTCCCTAATGTTCCGGCTACCAATGGTGGTAACAACGTACCCAACACACAACTGATACCAACAGAAATTGCATAGGTCAATGAAAAACCAACATAACGGATGGCAATACCAAATGCAGTTCCACCAACACCATAAGCAATGCCCAACAGGAACGAACGTTGCATGGCAGAAGCAGGTGCTTCTTTTAATACGGTAACAATTTCAGGAATGGTAATGTATGCAACGAGCAAGGGTAATAGCAACCAACATACTGCTGCCTGTGCCAGCCAATACGTTTGCCAGCTCCATCCTTTCACTTTTCGCTGTGGTGTATAACAGAGCGATGCGCTTGAAGCGCCGACAGCATGAAATAAAACTCCGTTAATTACTTCCATATTCTTTTGCAGATGGGTTAAAAGGAATAAAAGTTTGCAGCGTTGGAATAAAATATTTTATCTGCTGCTTTATCATCAACCAAATCGTGAATTACTTCTTTGAAGTTTTTCCAGGTGTTGCTGTAAGAACCGGCCAATAATGAAACGGGCCAATCGCCGCCCATGAAACAACGGTCGGTTCCAAACTGTTCTATTGCAAAGCCAACATAAGGTTTAATATCATCGGCTGTCCATTGATCATTTTTTTGTGCAGTTAATCCAAGTCCTGAAATTTTTGCATAAAAATTTTTATGCTGTGCGGCTTCTTTCATCAACTTACCCCATCTGCCGAATTTTTCTTTCGTAGCAATTGGCGGTTGATTCAAATGATCGAACACCATTCTTAACTCCGGAACTTTTGCTGCCACCTGTAATGCAGTTTCAATATGTTCGGGTAAAACACCTACTACATCGTAGGGAATATTGTGATCGGCCAATATCTGCAGGC
This sequence comes from Lacibacter sp. H375, assembly GCF_037892425.1. Classification (NCBI taxonomy): domain Bacteria; kingdom Pseudomonadati; phylum Bacteroidota; class Chitinophagia; order Chitinophagales; family Chitinophagaceae; genus Lacibacter; species Lacibacter aquaticus. Next base: position 2,465,928 of record NZ_JBBKTT010000001.1, on the reverse strand, counting down.
TGTTGATCACTTCCGGTTGCAACAACCACTCCGGATCACGCTCATCATGTATCAAATGACGAACACCTTTGAAATAATTTTCTTTGCCGTATTTCTTTTGCAGTGCTTTTACTGTTGCATCAGGATTGATCAAGGGTAACCATCCAACAATACCGGCGATCCAATCTGTGTTTACCGCCACATGCAACATCCAATCTGTATCTTCAAAATTATTAGCAGCCTGTACGAGAATACCTTTCTTAATACCTATTTCAAACCGCTCGGTTTCCAGTTCTTCAATGCTATACGTACGATTGAGTATGGATGTGTTCCCTTCTAACCATGCGTATTCTGCACGGTTAAAATCCCAGATATGTACATGTGTATCAGCAAGCCTCATTCTTTTCAAATGATCATTTAATAACGGTCTGCAATTGTTCTGTTATGCCGAATCGATAGTCAATTTCCTTATTGTGCTCACCCAACAATGGTGCACCTTTGCCTGCTCCCAGTATTTCACCATCCACTTTTATTGGACAGCGTGTAGTGGTTACCGATAGTCCGTTACTTGTTTTCACCGTTACTTCCATTTCGAGTGAACGGTAACCTTCCTGTTTCACCAAACCATCATAATCCATTACCGGTGCACACCAGATATCTGCCTTCTCCAAAATACTGAGCCACTCTGCTGATGGTCTTGTTGTTAAATGACCCGCCAGTATCAATTTTATTTCATCACGTTTTGCAAACCAATCGTTGCTGTTAATGAAATCTTTCAACGGCTCACATTCCAGCAGCGTTGCCAGGGTTGGAATATTGGTCATTGCTAATGCAATGTAATCATCATTTGTTTTATAAATACCATACGGCGCAGCAATGTATGCATGTGCACTGTTCACTGCTCCACGCACCGGCAATTGTCTCCCGTCGTTGTAATAACAGGTCAATACCTCAAACTGAAAATCAAGAATACTTTCCAGCATACTCACCTGCACCAGCGAACCTTCGCCTGTTACTGCTTTTTGATAAAGTGCCGCCAATATTCCTTGTGCAATATGTGTGCCCGCCATGATATCCACCACAGCAACACCCATCGGTGTTGGACTTTCATCAATATTATTGCTGAGCCATGTTAACCCTGAAACGGATTGCAGCAAAAGATCTTGTCCCGGCAAATCTTTCCACGGACCTTCTACACCATAACCACTGATCTCTGCATACACCACATCGGGTTTGATCTGCTTTACCGCTTCATAATCTAAACCAATTCGTTCCATTACCCCAGGGCGGAAATTATGCATCACCACATCGGCCTTTGCAATGAGTTGTTTTACTTTTTCGAGATCGTTGGGGTTCTTTAAATCGGCCGCATAGCTTTGTTTGTTGCGGTTGATGGCATGAAAGATCGTTGACTCACCTTCGATCATCACATCACTTACATAGAGCTCACGGCAAATATCGCCGCTGCCCGGTCGTTCGATCTTGATCACCTGTGCACCCATATCTGCCAATCGCAAAGCCGCAGATGGCCCCGACAAAAACTGGCTGAAATCGATCACTAATATGTCTTCTAAAAGTTTCATTTGGTCAATTGTGAATAGTGAATGGTCAATGGTGAATCCTAATGTCACCCGTAACACATAACACTTAACTTATAACTTGTAACTCTTTTCTTATCTTCTCATTCTGCTCACCCAACTGCGGCGCGGGTTTATCAGCCGTTAATCGTTTGCCGTTGATGCGGATGGGGCATCTCGTAGTAACAATTGTTTTATCAGCTACATGAATGCTTTGTTCCATCTGCAATGCATTGTATGCAGGATGGTCTGTCATCTCGTCCCAATTCAATACTTCCATTGCCCACAGCCCGGCTTCCTGCAAAGCAGTCAACCAGTAAGCAGTTGTTTGCGTTTGCAGATGTTCAACCAACACAGTTTTTATTTCATCACGTAATACAAAAGCATCTTCTTTCGAAAAATGCATCAATGCACCGCAATGAATCGTATCGGCCAGCACATGAATATCGATCATCGCTAAAGCGATATAACTGTCTTTTGTTTGATAAATTCCATACGGCGCACTCAACAACGGTTGACCGTTTGCAACCTTGCTCCGTTGCGGTTGTTCTTTATTTGTAAAATAGGTAGTGAGTAATTCAAATTGAAAATCGAGTAGTGATTCCATCAAACTCACTTCGATCAATGCTCCTTTTCCGGTTTTTGAACGACGGATCAATCCACCTAATATTCCTTGTACCAATTGAGAGCCTGCAAGAATATCAGCAATCGAAATTCCAAAAGGTACAGGACCGTTTGTTCCGTTACCTGTGGTATATGCCAAGCCTGTTATGGATTGCAATAACAGATCTTGTCCGGGTTTATTTTTCCATGGACCCTTCTTTCCGTAACCTGAAATTTCTGCATAGATCAATCGTGGATTGATCTGTTGTACTGTGTTGTAATCAAGTCCGTTCTTACCCATTACATCGGGACGAAAATTATGGATCAACACATCGCTCTTTGCAATGAGTTGTTTAATGATCGCTATATCTTCGGGGTTCTTCAGATCAGCGGTAAAACTTTCTTTGTTGCGGTTGATGGTATGAAACAACAACGAGTTATCATCAACCCACAGATCTTTAATAGCAAGCTTACGTCCTGCATCGCCCGTTTTTGGTCGTTCAATTTTTATCACCCTTGCCCCAAGATCGGCCAAACGCAATGCCGCCGACGGGCCGGACAAATACTGGCTGAACTCCAGCACCACAACTCCATTTAATGGCAATGCACTCATGCTGTAACCGCAATTTGTTTTGAAATACTCTGCTGATATAGTTTGTTCATTTCACGTAATGCTTTTGAAGGATCACCATCATTTTTAAGACAGTCCTGCAACGGATCGCCAGCATGATCCTGGAAATGCAGATAACCATTGTAACGTGGACGCATATATCCATTCTCCATTACCGGTAAAACCTGCGTAAAAAAGTAATTGGTTAAATGATTGGCTGAAGTATCGGTCCACGCACTTCGATGACCGGGTTGTCCACCGTGTTGTACATACATGGTACTCTGACATTCAGCTGATGTAATCCATGCTGCAAAATCAACTGCCACTTCTTTATGTTTGCTGAAAGCAGAAACAGAAATTCCTGTTCCGCCAATGGTTGTTCTTAATTTCTTTCCGTTGAAAGAAACCACATCGGTATAGTGTAATAAATGCTGTGCATATCCTTTGCGTGCATAGTTTGAATAACCATATGCAAACGGGCAATAGAGATAATCGTTTGTTGTACTCATTAACTCTGCTACGGCAATAGGATTACGGCTGAACATTTTTTTATCAACCACACTATACAACTGCTTCATGGTTTCAATTGCTTTGATGCCTGTTGCTTCGTCAATTACTTCTTCCTCGCTTTGAAAAGGCTCAACACCATTTGCAATACAGAATGTATAAAAGTTCATCAACAGATCAATAGGAATAGCAGGCACGGCAACTTTTCCCTCTTTTGCAAGATCCAATACATCGTTCCATGTTTGCGGCACGTTGCTGAGTAAATCTTTACGATAGCTGGCTGCAGGTGTTGCCGCATCAATCGCCAACGCCCATTGTTTGTTGTTATAGTTATAGCTGATATGCGAAAGCCCAACCGAGTTGGTTTGCTGATCCCTTAAATAATCAGCAGATAAATATTCGTTCAATGGCAACACACAATTGGTTGCATCTGCACAACCCACCCACGGATGATCGATGATGAGCAGATCATATTCTTTTGTTAGTTCTTCAATAGGAAAATCAGCAAACTCCTGGAGTGTTCTTTTCTTCCAACGGATTTCCACATCGGGATGTAATTCAGAATAACGTTGTGAAACTGCAAGCAAAGGAGTTATGCCACGGCTATGCCCCCACGTTACACCATTCAATACAATCTTTTGCATGCTTAACTGTTTGCTTTTTTAACCATGAGAATATGTTCGCACAGCATCACCAATTCGTTTTGCTGGTTGAAACATTCTACCAATTCAGTTACTAAACCGTATTCGGGTTTCCTATGATCTTTCAACTCTTTTATGGTTACTGTTACTTTGATCGTATCGTTAATAAATACCGGTTTAATAAAACGGAGACGTTCATAACCATATGTCATGCTTACTTCGTTTACAAAATCGGCAGTGAGGCCAATGGCCACGGTAAAGATGAGTGTACCATGTGCAATGCGTTTTTTAAACGGCTGGCTTTTGCACCACTCTTCGTCCATATGATGGGGGAAAAAATCGCCTGACTGACCGGCATGGATCACAATGTCCGTTTCGGTGATAGTTCTGCCTTTTGTTTGGCGAATATCATTGAGTTTAAATTCCTCGAAATACTTCTGTATAAACATAGCTGGCTGCAATCAGTTTTTACGCAGAACAGGAGTTCTTTTAGAGCCAAAACAACCTGTTCAAACTGAAGTTCAAGGTATAACAGCCTGTCGGGGCGTTCAATGGAAGGTTTTACTGATTTGATGGATTATTTTCCCACCGGCCGGGAAATGAGCCTCTTTGCGTTGATCGTTAAAGATCAATTACCAGCGTAGTGATTGAGCGGGGCAACAAAACAATTTTATTGATCGAGTTGATTGAAGAAGGTTTCATATCCTCTCCCTTTTCAGCAGAGGTATTATATCGTTTTGCCGGCTTTATATTCTTAACACCCGGAATATTCAAACCAATTGTTGTTACTGCGTTAGTATAGTTGATGATCACCACTGTCAATTTACTTTCGCTTGCAAATGCAGACAGCATCACATCCTGCGCCTGTTGCATCAAGCTTGATCCATCGTTCCGCTCTGTTATGATGCGTTGCATACCGGGCTGCACAAACCTGGTGTAATGCCCAAGTGCCCACAAATTTTTTGTAACAGTATAATCAGCGTTGCGGGGATCTGCAATATTTCTTAAGGCAATAAGGTTGTAGCGTGTTTCGGCATCAGCACGACCCGGCTCCCATGCGTTCCAGAAATGCCAGGCAGTTGCATTGGCTACTGTAAAATCGTGATGGATCATTTTTGCAAGAAACAAGGCACAATCCATTGTTGACCGTCGTTCCTTCGACCCTTCTTTGTAACCATCGCCCAGCATACTGTACTCCGATTGCCAGAAAGGAACATTGTATTTCGTTGCAGTATCATTCAATCTCTTTCGCACATTGATGATCATGCTGTCGCCATGATCAGTAAAGTAACTGTGCCCCTCTATTACTTTATGCAAATGCGACAGATTACCGAGATAGGACTTACTGTCTTTTGCATAAAACTGTTGGAGTTGTTTTGATGCATGATTATTACGGCTGTACAGGTATGTAAGATCACCAGCTTCTGTAACAAGAATTTTTGTGTTGAGTCGTTGAGCTGTTAATGCACTATCGAGTTTTACAGCAATGTTGTAAATGTCTTTATTATGCCAGGGCGAGCCTTCCTGGTTCATACTGCCAAACTTCGCCGACCAATCCCACTGCGGTTCATTTACCGGGCTGATGTAGTTGAAATGAATTCCTTCTTCATCAAAATGCTTGATTACTGTTGCTAAGAAACCGGCATAGTCGCTGTACTTATCGTCTCTTAAATTGGTAACAAAATCTTTCGCTGTTTTAAATCCCAATCCGTTTTTATTGAATTGAATCGGTGCTGTGTTAGAAAAAGCGATGAGATCTTTTACGCCATACAAAACAGCTTTCTTTGTAAACCATAGATAACCTTGTTGTTTCGTCCAATCGTATGTGCCATCAGGTGAAAGAAAACTTTCCACTCTTCGAAAAGCATTGCGGATACCGCTGCTGTCGCCTTGTTCAAATGTTCCTCCGCCGATATTAAAACGCCATGCAGAAAGACCAATGCCCAACGGATTACCAGATGAATCGAATGATTTGCTGAATAACAATTCTGCCATTCGTTCTTTCTTTTCTGCAGGCCAATACTTGCCGATTCCTTCGGTATACCACGCACCTGATGCGCCAATATTCTCAATTGTTTGTGCTTTGCGTTTCAGATCAATGGTAAACGTGATAGTTTGACTTTGTGCAAAAAAGACAATTGCTATCAAAATAAAAAATATAGTAGCAAATCGAAACCGCATTTTTCTACTCTAAAATTTAAGTGGTGAAAATGCTGGATAACCATCAACTTATCAGCATACAAATAAGATAATTGAAAGTAATTACTTATTCAGCAAACCTTCACTCGTCATCACAATTCTTTTCATCGTTCCATCTTTGTTGTAATACAAACGATCAATGCAAACAGAACGATGAAATCCGCCATGATCGGCCAACACACCAGTGTGATAAATAAAATACCACTTGCCTTTAAACTCAATAATAGCCTGGTGATTGGTGTTACTATTACCGGCAACTTCATTTAAAATGCCTTTGTATTGCCAGGGGCCGTTGATGCTTTTACTCATAGCATAAGCGATCTTCTCCGGAAACTGGTAAGCATACGAAAGGTAATACCAATCCTTTCGTTTATGTACCCACGGTGCTTCTGTAAATTTCTGCAACCCCTCTACAACCTGGATAGGACCATCGAATTCAATCATATTTTCTTTCAGCTTGGCATAGTAGCATTTGGTGTTCCCCCAAAATAAGTAGGCTTGTCCATCGTCATCAATGATCACCGATGGATCAATATCATCCCACGATATACCTGTTGCTTTGGTCATATCGTTTGTTACTAGTGCTTTACCTAAAGCATCACTAAACGGTCCGGTTGGTTTATCTGATACAGCAATGCCAATTGCTTTGCCGCCGATCGTCTTATGTTCAACTGCTACATACCAATAAAATTTTCCGTTACGATGAATGACCTGCGAGGCCCAGGCATCTGCCTTTGCCCATTCAAATGATTTTACATTGAGCGGTGATGGATGTTCTTTCCAATTCAGCATATCAGTTGAAGAATAACAAAGCCATTCATTCATTACATAGCGTGCTTGTCCTTTTGGTGCTTCATCACGACCAGTGTACAAGTATACCGTTTCGTTATGCACCAATGCCGCAGGATCAGCTGTAAACTTATCACGTATGATTGGATTGAAGGGAAGAGAATCGCTGTGTTGCGCTTTTATGTGTTGAGCAAGCACATCTTCACTCATAACATTGGCAAGAATTGTTGCCACTACCAAACAATATACTTTCTTCAACTTCATTCTTTTTGATTTACTTCAGCTTTTTGTTAATTCGTTTTTGTTTTGAATAAAGAAGGCCCCTTGTGGAAACAACGGAGCCTTTCTGTCGATTATGACCCTAACAATAGTTAACGGGTGCATTTTTTATTTATCCCATTTTTGTTCAAATAAGAAATACAACTATGGAGTGAGATACAATCTCACTTTAAACACTTTCATAAAGTTTCCTTCAGCTTTCATACCTGCCTGTAAGCCTAATGCCACCTGTGTAGCACTTGCAAGTGTGAAGTTGAGTTTATTATCGGCCCACTTTGTAATGTTCTTGAACACAATTGAACTGGTTTGCACATTACCAATATCAGGTAATGTAGTACCTGCTGCAACGGTAATGTATTTTGTGCCACCATCTGAACAATCGCCGGCTGTTACTACCAATGTGTACTTACCTGCAGGTAAAGTAAAGCTTTGATAGATCTTACCGTTTGGTATTTCCGGCATACCCCACCATGCTTCAAGAGAAAGTGCTTTCGATGGCAACCATCCTCCATTGTCTAAACCTCCAACATCGCCACCGCCATTTCTTACATCTGCAGTAGTGATCCATTGTGCAGGTGTTTGCCATCTGCCTGTGCCACCATCGGAGTTGGCAAAGTTGATGCCCGCATTTAAAATATACTGTGCTGTAACATCATACATTACACCAACAGTTTGCGATGCACTGCTGAATGTATCAATCGAATTTGGTTTCGGCAGATATTGTGTACGAAGTTTTACTGATGTTCCCGGTTTGAAATTATCGAGTGATGTTAAACTTTGTGTAAGAGGAACAAAAACCGAGTCAACAGCATCACCCACTTTTGTGTAGCGAACCCATGTACCTAATGCACCAGAAGCAGCATCGAGGTTATCCCAAGCCAATTCTGCTTTGCCTGTGGTCATTAACTCTGCACGGTTAATTGCCCTGTTAGTTAAACCACTTTCATATTTAGGTCCGTAAGCAGTACCGGAAACATTTACTTTCATGGAACTGTTACCAACAGCATCAAATGTTTGAATGGTGAAATTGTAAATGCCTTCGGGCACAGAAACAATTCTGCTAAAGCTATCAATGCCCGGTCCTTTTGTAATTGCATAAATAATGGAATCCTTTCCATCGTTCCAGGTAATTTTAGCTTTTGCAATTTTCGGATCAGCGGGCAACAAGCCTGTTATTTTTATACGTTGATTGCCGGGATATGTCTTTACGGAATCTATTCTGCCGCTATAGATTGTTTCTCCGGCCTCTGTATATTTTTTGTAATCATCCCACTTAGAGCAGGCTGCCAATACAAACATCAGCATGATGATCAACGAAAGTTTAGTTGTATTTTTTTTCATTTGTTTAAGTTTTATCCGCACTTCATCTTTTTTTAATGCAAGCGTGGCTTTGATCAAACATTACCTTTAGTTATTATCTGGGATCTCCATATACCTTCAGTTCATTAATACTTTGTGCCGTACCACCTGCGAAATTTTCAAGGCAGCGGATACGGATGTATTTTACTTTCGGTGCAGACAGATCAATTTCCCAACTAAACCCGGCAGCTGCAGTGGTTTGATCGTTGGCATCATCTGTACCATAGGGTAAACCCGAAGGTTTTTTAACTGTATAGGAACCCAGTAATTTCCATGAATTATCTAACGCACCATTAAGATTCGGATTATCTGAACCATATATTTCAAAACGTTTCATGGTGGTGAGATAATAGAAGCGTGTTCCCTCCGGAAAAGGACGAATCCAGATACGGCTGAGCTTAGCCAATGCACCCGTATTAAACGTGATCATGTGCGGACCACTTCCACCGGGCACCTGGTTGGTAAAACTTGTGAACGGCCATCCCAGCTTCCCATCCCATGCATATTGCAATGCGGCACCATTAGTAACCTGTGGGGCATCGCCGGGTAATACAAGACTTGAGAATTTAGATGGATCGAGTTGGGTTTCAAAAATCGGGTTGACAATCTTGTACATTGTATCGGTTTTATTGCCCCATCTGTCAACAACTAAAAATCCAAAACGATAATTGCCTGTATCCAGCCCACGAATTTTTGATAGTATACTGTCTACATTTGTGTACACAGTTTTATTGTTATCAATTTCATATTCCTTGAATACGTTTGGCTTGGTAACAATAATAGAGATATTCGCTTTTGATGCATTTACACCTGTAAGGTTGTAACCACCAAATGCATCTTCAATTTTCAGGCTGCGGAATACATCCCAAATAGGCGCAGTCAGCGGTTTTATTTTTACAGTCACAGCCGGTGATTGTACTTCAGAACGGCTTACTGAATACAACTTTACTTCATGTTCAAGTGTATCTGCAAAACCTTCCACCACCAATGAATTGTTGTAATACGATGCTGTTGTTTCGTATTGCTTTCCCGTTGTGATAGTATATACTGCTTTCACATAAAGCAGATTAGGATCGTTTGGTAACTTATAAGAGATCGTTGCCTTACCGGCGCCGTTCAAAACAGTCACACCAGTGATCTGTGCAGGTACGGTTGGGTCGTTACTTATTGGCGTGTGTGTTTCCAATTCTTTGCTGCACGATGCAACTATGAATGCTGTGAGAAGCAAAGAAGGAACTATTATTTTAATCAGTTTCATTTTAAATTTTTTCAGAATTTTTAGAATCAGATTACCAGCCCGGGTTTTCTACCAGGTATGGGTTACGACGTGTATCATAATTTCCGATAGGCCAGAAATAATCACGTGGTGCAACAAAACGTTGACTGAAAATAAATTTCTCTTTGTAGTAAGTACCGTCTGTTTTACCCTGCACGCTCCAGCCGGTAATGTCTTTGTTCAATTCATCAGGCGCTTCTTTCCAACGACGCAGATCCCAGAAACGTTGACCTTCAAACATCAATTCTAAAGTACGTTCACGATGAATGATGGAACGCAAACCTGCTTGTGAGGCATATTTGTTTGGTGTACTTGAGAAGTTCGTCCATGATTCAACAACACCTTTCAATCCGGCACGTTCACGTATTTTATCAACATATAAAATTGCTGTAGCCGATCCCGGATTAACTTCATTTTCTGCCTCTGCATAAAGGAGGTACAGATCAGCAAGTCTTATTTCAGGCCAGGGATATGAACGCCATACCGGTGCTGCAGTACCTGCTGTTGTAGATTGCCAGCTAACAAGTTTCTTAACGAAGTAACCTGTTTCACTCCAGTTCGTAAAATGACCGAAGCCTGCGCTTTCAACATTTTTTGCTTTTACATAATAAGTACCGTTATCACTTCCTGTTGCATTTCCATCTTTCATATACCAGATACCACCATCAAAACCTAAGTTGGCATAGAAACGTGGTTCTCTGTCGAAGTTCAACCGGGCAGTAGCAAAACCAGGTTCAATGTAATATTTCTCTGCAGCCGTTGCTGTACGCAATTGATCATAGTTTGCAAAGTTGAATGTTTTATCTTCTTCAATAGTTACACCATTAGACGTGTAAAACATTTTTGCAATTTTTATTGGCGGTGCCCATACACCCTGCAATTGAAACCTGTTTGTATTGCTTCCCCTTGTCATGGGTGGCATACATAATGCTTCATTCGGGAAATACATCAGCGAATTGCCCCACACTGTTTCAGGCCCCCACCGCTCTGTAACTGCATTGCGGATGTTTAATTGTGTCTTTGTTGCTGTACTAAGATTATGAATATCATTCTTATAATAGTAAAGTGTAAACCCGTTTGCTTCGGCCGCATCAATAGCCTCCTTTGCTGCATCTCTTGCTGCTTCCCATTTATCAGGATCAGGAGTTGGATTGAACAAAGCAACTCCATCCTTGTCTTTGAAATTTGCAAAATCAGGATTGCCATTAAACAGCGGACTTGCAGCCATTACCAACAACTTTGCTTTTACTGCTAATGCAATAGGTTGTGTAATTCTTCCTAACTCGGTATTCTCATTTTGAATACGTTCAGGTAATAATGTAATTGAACTGTCGAGCCATGAAGCAATTGTCTCTACACACTCATCAACAGGTGCACGTTTTACATAAGAACTTGCAGGATCTGCTTCTACTGCAACATTTTCTTTAATGAGTGGAATAGGACCATACATGCGTAACATGTAATAGTGATAGTACGCTTTCAAAAACAATACTTCACCGATCCAGCGTGAACGTTCTGCCGGATTAATATCAGGCACCTTCGTCATATCTGCCATATTCTCTAAAAAGATGTTACAGTTACGGATGCCGTTCCATATTTTCTGGTGATCGTAACGTGTATTGCCGGTACCACCTTTTCTCCATCCTGCCCATTCATTAAAATAAGGATCAGCCGCATTTTGCTGGCCCTGCGCAATACGGAAAGCGGCATGCCAATGTGTTTGATCATCCTGCGGTAACCATATCTCATCAGCCGAGGCCATTGCCGCATTGTACCAGCCATCGCCATTCTTTGGCAAATAAGAATAACAGGTGAACAAAAATTTCTCTGCTTCAACACGCAGTTTAAATGCATTGTCGATGGTAGAAATATTATCCGGCACCACATCAAGATACTTGCGGCAGGAATTTAACGTAGTTGTAAACACGAAGAGCACTACTGCAAAGAGCAGGCTTTTGTTTGCAACTTTATAATTGATTCTTGTATTCATGTTTAAAAACTGTTGAATGTTTTAAATTAAAAGTTCAGCTGCACACCCATGCTGTAAACAGATTGAATTGGATAATTTAATCCGTTGCCACCCATTTCCACATCCCATAGCTTAAAGCCGCTGAGGATAAAGAGATTGGTTGCAGAGAAATAAACACGTGTGCCTTTTAATCTCAAAGCTTTGAAATCAGGTAACGTATAGCCCATGTCTACACTTTTTAAGCGTAAGAAAGCACCATTACGTAACCACCATGTAGAAGTTTGATTATTTGAATTCACTCTCCATGTGCTGAGACGTGGCCAGAATGCGTAAGGATTCTGATTGTCTTCTGACCAATGATTATCTGCAATTACTTTCAACAGGTTGTTTTGATAACCACCATTCAAATAGAACGGCTGGATGTTCCATGGATTAATAAAGAATGAACTGCGTGCTGCACCCTGGAAATAAAAACTAAAGTCGAAACGCTTATAACCAAACGATGCGCCAAAGCCATAAATAATTTCCGGTTGTTGCGGGAAACCGATAGGCACCATGTCATCATTATTAATAACGCCATCACCATTTACATCTTTGTATTTAATATCACCCGCCAGTAAACCAATATCACCATACTGAACAGGTGAGTTGGCTACTTCTTTCTGATCGATGAACAAGCGCTCAGCAATCAAACCCCATGTTTGACTGATAGAATGATTTGCTCTTGAGAGGTAAGCTATATTAGATGGGAAAACAATTTCATCTGTTACTTTCACTTTGCTTGTTGCATAAGTAAACGTACCTCTAACATTGATCCACATATTTTTATTCAAGGAACGTTGATAGTTTAATGCAACATCAATACCCTGTGTTTCGGCTTTACCATAGTTAGAAGAAGGAATAGCAGAGAAACCTGCAGCAGATTCTACAGTAGATTTCGCTTGTAAGATCTGTGAACGCCATTGTTTGTACACATCAACAGTAAGTGTGAGATCATAAAACAACTTCATGTCCATACCAAGATTCATGGAACGTGATTGTTCCCAGGTGATTCCTTCATTGGCATATCTTGAAATAGAAACACCGGGACGGCCGTATGTTCCTGCACCATCGTTACGACCAAATGATGCGCCAAAGCCTCCATCGTTAAGGTTTACATTAGATAAGTAAAAGAAACGATCGTTGATATTGCCAATCTGATCGTTACCCACCAGTCCATATGTGGCACGGAATTTAAGATCAGTAATTACCTTTTTCAGTGGGTTAAAAAACTTCTCATTTGAAATACGGTAAGCAACACCTGCAGACGGGAAGAAACCAAAACGATTGTTCTTTGCAAAACGTTCAGAACCATTATAACCAAAGTTGAATTCGGCAAGATAACGGTTATCAAATCCATAAGTAAAACGTCCTGAAAGTGTTTGGTTACGTTGCGGCAACGATGCAGTAACACTACCTGCATTACCGGTTTCGTAGTTGGAGATCACGGCAATTACATTACCGCCAACTGTATGCTTCTTAAATGTACGGTTGTATGTAACTGATCCTTCAAGCCAAAAACGTGAGTCCACTACTTTATTACCTTCTGCATAGCCTAAGTATTCTGTACCAACAGTTCCGATAGAAGTTGCACTACCATCGTTTAACACTGTAAGATTATAGTCTTGCGTTGTTGGGTCAACAATCGCTGAATAATAGAAAGGATTATAACTTCTGTCAACAGAATAAAAAGAATATCTTCTCAGATAACCCATTGTACGGAAGCTTAACCCTGGTGTAACAAAACCAAGATCTTGTTTCAACTCAACCTGCGGTTGCAGATTCGATGTTTTATAAACCGAATACCCACGCACCATTTGTGCATATGGATTTACATATAATGTAGACGTCAATCCATTTGCATCAACTGTTCTTGCAGAACCAAATAATGGATGCGTGATGTATGGTAGTTTCGATTGCGGATACACTGCAGGAAACATCACCTGGTTCGACCAGAGTGCATTGTTGAATGTGGCAGAACCACCACCGATCGGTCCGTTATAATCATCAAACTGGCCATACATGCGAATGATTAACTCCGTATTTGCAGAAAGATTGAGATTGATATTTGAACGGATCGAATAGTTTTTCAGTTTAATGTTACTGTTGAAATTATTGATAGGGTCAAGTTTCAATAAGCCGTTATCTTGATTGTAAGTGCCGGCAACATAGTAACGTGTTCTGTTGGTTCCACCACTTACGTTGAGATTATAACTTTGGTTAACTGTATATTTTTTGATCAGTTGTTCGATCCAGTTATTGTTGGGATAGAGATAAGGATCATCTCCGGCTTTTGTATGCTCAATTTTGTTTTGTGAATATGGCTGAACCGCAAGTGGTGAACGTGTAAGCGCTGCTTCGTTTGCCAATTGCATATACGTAATATTATCAGCCATGTTAAAATTCTTTGTGTTGGATGACACACGATTTTCTGCACGGAATGAAAACTTTGCAACACCTTCCTTACCTGTGCGTGTGTTAACCAACACTACGCCGTTTGCACCACGTGCCCCATATACAGAAGCAGCAGCCGCATCTTTCAACACAGAGAAATCAGAAATATCATCGGGCTGTAAACGTGCAAGATCGGTAGGCGAAGATTCAACACCATCAATTAAGATGAGTGGATCTTGTTTACCTGTACCGAATGTTGAAAGCCCCCTGATGTAAAATGCAGAGTTATCAGTACCTAAGCCAGGTTCACCACTTCGCTGAAAAGAGATAACACCCGGAATACGGCCAGCAAGTGTATTGGTAAGATTACCTGTTGGTCCTTTTAATGTTTTCACATCCACAGTTGTAATGGAACTAACCATACTTGCTTTTTTCTGTGTACCACCAAAACCAATAATGACCACATCGCCAAGATTGCCACTTGCATTTTTCAACACTACATTAATTGTTGTTTTACCGTTGATCGCAATTTCCTGCGTTTCAAAACCAACACTTGAAATAACGAGGGTTCCTTTTGCAGGAACACGGATGGAGAAATTTCCTTTCTCATCTGTTTGTGTAGCTCTTTTGACATCAGCTTTTAGCTGAACAGTTACACCTTGCAGCACCGCAGAATCTGAACTTACATTACCTTTTACAGTAATCTCATTATCCTGCGCAAAGAGTGTAACAGAAAGGCAGAGCAACATTGCTAATAAAGCGATGGCTCTCTTGCCGGCTTTAATGGTTACTAATTCTTTCATAAGCAATCAATACTTGTTTAATTAAAAAATAAATGAACCTTGTACGTTTTGGTTAATAAGCAGGTGTATCACATCACATGTATGACCACAGTTAGACAATAATCCGGTTACTTCACATGTTTTTGTGCAGCATACAGATTGTTACAGGAAGCTTTGAACGAAGTATTAGTTCAACGAAAAGAAGCTGATTCAGAAAATGTCATTCTTGCAAACTTTTCAGAAGGAAATAATACATGCAGTTCAGAACATCAGCTTGAAATAAAAGAGAGATTAGTAGGGGTCATAGCAAGTCGTTTTAGTCGTTAAGAAATAATAAGTGTAAATTTGACAAATATTAATTTATTCAGTTCGACTAAAAATTCCGATATTTCAACAAAAAGTACCAATTTTCACACAGGCCCTCTGGTGCCAGATTGATACAACGATAACATTCAACAAACCAAACAATTGCGTTTTTCAAGAGCCATATGCGTTTTAAGCGTGCTGTTAATGCTTCATTGTTCTTTACTAGGACAATCCTATTATTTCAGACGCTATCAGGTTGAAAATGGCCTTTCGCACAATAGTGTGATCTGTGCCATGCAGGATAAGAGAGGCTTTATGTGGTTTGGAACAAAAGATGGTTTAAACCGATTCGATGGTTATTCGTTTAAAACATTCAGAAAAGATGCTGCAGACAGTACCAGCATTGGCAACAACTTTATTCAATCATTATACGAGGATAAACAAGGAAGGATGTATGTAGGTACTGACAAAGGTTTGTATCAATACATTGATAAAACAGAAGAGTTCAGACTTTTACCCTCAACGAAAGAACACAGCATTTTTAAACTTACCGGTGATACAAAAGGTAACTTGTGGTTTATCTCAGGTTTTGCGGCTTGCAAGTATTCATTGGCAAATAAAACACTTGATTATTTCGATCATCCAACTTTCTTTATTGCAAGCGCATTATGTACTACAGCTGATGGAAACGTATGGGTTGGTACTGCTACAGGTGAATTAAAAAAATACCAGGCCGCCAACCGTTCATTTACCAGCATTCCACTATTTAAAAATACTGACGATACCAAATACAAATACATTGAAACCATCGTGCAAACAAATACCGGACAATTATTGGCAGGTACGAACAATGCTGATGTTAAATTAATTGATCCGATAAAAGAAACGTACGTTGACCTACCACTAACCCTAAAACGTGAAACTAATTTTTATGTAAAACGGATCCTGCAGGTTTCACCAAATGAATTCTGGCTTGGTACTGCAGCCGGCATTTTTGTTTACAACCTGCAAACAGGCAAAGGTACTCAGTTAGAAAAAAACTACAGTAACCCCTTCTCACTTTCTGATAATGCCGTTGAAACAATGTGCAGCGATAATGAAGGGGGTATTTGGGTGGGAACTTATTTTGGCGGTGTCAATTATTTTCCGAAACAGGTTACAGCTTTTACAAAATTCATCCCTGCAAAGAATGAAAATTCGCTCAGCGGAAATGTTGTAAGAGAAATAAAAAAAGATAGTGCTGGTAACTTCTGGATAGGTACTGAAGATGCTGGACTCAACAAATACAATCCTACCACTGGAACGTTTACACATTATGAAGCAACAGGCAAACCGGGCAGTCTTTCATTTTTTAATTTGCATGGACTGGAAGTTTCACGCAACGAAGTATGGATAGGCACATTTGAGCATGGCTTAGATGTAATGGATATGCGAACAGGGAAAATTTTCAAACATTTTCAGGTTGGTACCGGCAGCGTTTTGGCAAGCAACTTTATTTATTGTATTAATGCCATTGATCACGAAAATATTTTAATTGGAGCAACACTTGGCATTTACAGATACGATCGAAAAAATGATCGACTGGAACGTGTTGAAGGATTCCCTGAATGGGATTGGTACACCGGAATACTAAAAGATGATAATGGAACTATCTGGGCAACAACGTTTGGACGAGGTATTCATTTTTACAATCCGGCTACTGGTAAAAGGGGAACTATTCTTCACAATGAAAATGACCCAAACAGTTTAAGCAGCGACCGTGTAAATTCTGTGTTCAAAGACAGCCGGAACAACTTGTGGTTTACAACAGAAGAGGGGTTGTGCAAATGGAATGAGCAAAGCAACAATTTCACACGCTATGGAACCGCCAATGGATTTCCCAGCAATTTTATGTTTTCCATTCTGGAATCAACAGCTGGTGAACTTTGGATCAGCACTACAAAAGGACTTGTGCGTTTTGTTCCAACTCTTGGGAAAGCAGATGTTTTTACCACAGCTAACGGATTGATCAGTGATCAGTTTAATTACAGTTCTGCATTTAAAGATGAAGATGGTCGCATGTATTTTGGCAGCACTAAAGGGCTTATCAGTTTTCATCCGAAAGAATTCAGGCAATCGGCGTTCGTCCCTCCTGTCTATATTACAAATTTTGAAATTGCAAATCAGGAAACAGGTATTGGTAAGAAAGGGTCTCCGCTGAAAGCATCTATCACTTATACCGATACGATCGTACTTACACATGATCAATCAACATTCAGTATTGACTTTGCGGCACTTGGATATACAGCAACAGAAACGATCCAGTATGCTTACCAGATGGAAGAATTATCGAACAACTGGGTGAATCTGAAAAAAAACAGAAGAGTTGATTTTGCTGAACTACCTACGGGAACCTATCATTTCAGATTAAAAGCAATGAACAGCTATGGCATTGCAAGCCCCATTGAAAAAAATCTGATCATCCGCATATTACCACCATGGTGGTTGAGTACCTACGCTTACGTCGCTTATTTCATTCTTCTAATGCTACTTATTTATTTCATCATTCGTTATTATCATCAACGGATGGAAGAAAAGAACAAACAGAAATTTGAAAAGCTCGAAGTTGCTAAAGAACGAGAAGTATTAGAAATGAGATTGATAAAGAACAAAGAACTGCTCGACGCAAAAGTTGATTTCTTCACCAACGTGGCGCATGAAATTAAAACGCCGCTTACACTTATTAAAGTACCCCTTTCAAGAATTACACGGAAAGCGGAAGCACTTCCTGAGCTGGAAAGAAGTCTGAAAATAATGAACCGGAATACCAATCGATTGATTGAACTCACTAATCAGTTGTTGGATTTCAGACAAACTGAAATTGACAAATTCCATCTTTCCTTTGTACACACAAATGTTACGCAGCTTGTTGAAGATGCCTGTAATGACTTTTCTGATCTCGCAGAAGAATACGGTCTTTCATTTTCAACCCAAATACCAGGAGAAGCATTGTTTGCGAACATTGATGTGGATGCGTTTAATAAGATCATCAACAATCTTATTGGCAATGCTTTAAAATTTGCAGATAAAAAAGTGATGATCGAATTACTTCCTTTTCATAAGGATGAACAGTCATTCAGCATCAGGGTTAAAAACGATGGCTATTTGATCCCTGTTGAACTAAAAGAAAAAATATTTGAGCCTTTTTACCGCATCAGTGAAACAGAAGCACAAACAGGTTCCGGAATAGGTTTAGCTTTGGCTCTGTCGCTTACACAGCTGCATGGTGGCTCACTTATCCTTGATGAACAAACAGAGAATATGAATTGTTTTTTGCTCACATTACCGCTCAATAATGAAATAAACTCTTCGGAAATTTCAGCGTAAACAGTTCATAAATCTATCACCAAATCAAAAACAATGAAACCAAGAATTCTTTTAGTGGAAGATAACAAAGAGCTACTGGAAGTAATTGCTGAAGAACTACATGATCATTATGAAGTGCTGAAAGCAACGGATGGTGTGCAGGCGTTAAAACTTCTGTCAACTGAAGCAGTTCAATTAGTGATAAGTGATGTAATGATGCCGGTAATGGATGGATTTGAATTATGTAAAGAGATCAAATCAAACTTTGAGTACAGTCATATCCCGGTTATTTTACTTACTGCAAAAAATACACTGCAGGCAAAAATAGAAGGCTTGAGCCTGGGTGCAGATGCCTATATTGAAAAACCGTTTGAAACGGAATATCTGCAGGCGCATGTTGCAAGCTTACTCAACAACCGGAAAAAGTTAAGAGACTATTTTGTAAATACTCCGTTTGCTCATCTCAAATCAGTTGCGCATAATAAATCTGATGAGTTGTTTTTTGAAAAACTCAATCATCTTATTCAAACCAATATTGAAGATCATGCCTTGGATGTTGACAAACTTGCGAAGCTCATGAATATGGGACGCACCAGTTTGTTCCGTAAGATCAAGTCTGTAACCGATCTTACACCAAATGAACTGATCAATATTACAAGATTAAAAAAGGCTGCCGAACTGCTGTCGGTTGGTGAATACAAGATCTATGAAGTATCTGATATGGTTGGGTTTGGCTCACAAACAAATTTTGGCAGGATCTTTTTAAAGCAATTCGGAATGACACCAACTGAATACCAGAAAAATAAGCATCCAAAAGGATCTGAAGGTGACGATAAATCAAAATGAGGCGTAAACAAAAAAGGCAATCAATTTCTTGATTGCCTTTTTCTTAAGTCGGGAGGACAGGATTCGAACCTGCGACCCCCTGGTCCCAAACCAGGTATTCTACCGGGCTGAACTACCTCCCGCCGTGTTCATCGGAGGATGAACTCCCCTAAGGGGTTGCAAAAATAGTTGTCCTCTGCTAAAGTGCCAAAAGAAATCCCGGATTCTTAAAGAAATCCGGGATCAAATGAGTTGGGTTTGGTTTTGGGTTTTAATTACATCGCAGCCAGTTGAACTTTCTGCTGCAGCTCAAGTACACTTTCTTTAAACATACTGTCTGTATCCATCAGGTCTTTTACTGTTTGGCAGGAGTGGATAACCGTTGTATGGTCTCTTCCTCCAAAATGTTCACCAATAGTTTTAAGAGAATTCTTTGTAAATGTCTTTGCCAGGTACATCGTAATCTGACGGGCCTGTACAATTTCACGCTTGCGTGTTTTTTGTAACAGTTTTTCATAAGGCACATCAAAGTAATCGCACACCATTTTCTGAATGGCGTCGATAGTAATTTCCTTAGATGATGTTTTAACGAAGTTTTTCAGCACTTTTTTAGCAAGATCAAGATCGATCTCCTTTTTATTCAGCGAGGATTGTGCCAATAATGAAATAAGTGCTCCTTCGAGCTCACGAATATTGGTATTGATGTTATAAGCGATATACTTTACCACATCTTTATGCATATCCAATCCATCATTCTTCATTTTCTTCTCCAGTATCTCGATACGTGTTTCGTAGTCGGGCATTTGAAGATCGGCACTCAAACCCCAACGGAAACGGCTAAGTAAACGCTCCTGCACACCTTCGAGATCTTTTGGTGGTTTGTCTGATGACAGGATCAGCTGCTTACCACTTTGATGAAGATGATTGAAAATGGCAAAGAAAGCATCCTGTGATTTTTCTGCACGGTTGAAGAACTGCACGTCATCAATGATCAACACATCAACCAATTGATAAAAATGGATGAAATCGTTAATAGCATTGTTGCGGCTGTGATCAACAAACTGGTTGATGAATTTCTCCGAGCTTACATACAACACCACTTTATTGGGGTGCTGACGTTTCACTTCATTACCTACAGCTTGAGCAAGGTGAGTTTTACCTAAACCTACACCACCATAAATCACTAAAGGATTAAATGAAGTAGCGCCGGGTTTATCTGCAACTGTTTTACCGGCTCTGCGGGCAACACGGTTACAATCGCCTTCAATAAATGAATCAAACGTATAGTTAGGATTTAGCTGCGGATCAATCTGCACCTTTTTCAAGCCCGGTATTACAAACGGGTTCTTGACGGGGTTACTTATCACTAGCGGAAAATCCATTTCGTTATTTGTATATGTTTTATAACCATGACCGGGAACATCCATTGTGATGGGTTGGTTATTATTATTACCACTATCCATCATGATGCGATATTCAAGATTAGCATCTTTACCTAATTCACGTTTCAATGTTTTGGCAAGTAAAGTAACATAATGTTCTTCCAGGTATTCAAAAAAGAACTGGCTGGGTACTTGAATGGTAAGGATCTTATTTTTTAATTCAACCGGTTTGATTGGTTCAAACCATGTTTTGAAATGTTGCCACTCTACTATATCCTTAATAATGGTTAAACAACTTTTCCAAACTTGATCAGCCGTTTTCGTCATTGTTCCAAAAGCAGTTTATATAATGAGTTAATAATGTTCCTGTTTATTCTCTTTGGCAATTTTTCATAATGGAATACATTATGAAAAAACTTGAGGGGGAAGGCGAATATCAACACTTTTTGTGGAAAAAAAAATTTTTTATTCACCTGTTTTTTTACCTATCAACAATGATTTTGCTGCTGTCATATTTTTCTTTTTATATTTTAAAAATTCATAATCTAATCTGCCTAACTGAATACCCGCCCAACCTACCTGGTTCACCAAAACATCTTCTGCTTTTTTATTCTTTACTAACACAGGTTCATTTAAGAACGTATGTGTATGACCACCAATGATGAGATCAACATGTTCAGTTTCTTTTGCAAGAATCATATCACAGATCTTGTTTGCATTTTCACGGTACTGATATCCTAAATGCGACAAACAGATCACCATATCACAATCTTTCTCACGCTTGAGCATGGATGCTGTTTCATTTAACTTTTGCACAGGATCGAGATACTTTGTGTTGCCGATCAAATTATCCGGAACCAACCCTTTCATTTCAATTCCCACGCCAGTAACGCCGATTTTCAATTTGCCTTTCTTAAATATTTTATAAGGTAGCGATTTATTTTCCATGGGCGTTGCAGTAAAATCATAGTTGCATAACAAAACAGGAAATTTTGCATGCTGAAGTTGCAATGCAAAATTTTCGAGCCCTGCATCAAAATCGTGATTACCCATTGTGCAGGCATCATAACCCATCTTCTGCATAGCTATTATTTCAGGTTCGCCTTTGTATAAATTGAAATAAGGTGTGCCTTGAAAAATATCACCTGCGTCAAGCAACAGCACATGTTCTTCTTTTGCCCTGATCTCATTGATCAGGTTTGCCCTAGCTGCTACACCACCCAAGCCTTCGTTACGACTGCCATCCATAGGAAAAGGATCAAGTCTGCTGTGCACATCGTTTGTGTGAAGAATAACCAGGCGCTGTGAAGTAACTTCTTCGGCACCTGCAAACTTGCCTGCCAGCAACGCAGCCGTGGTAAAGGATGTTTGTTGTATAAATTTTCTTCTACTGAGCATTGGTAACTCTGTTTTGAATAGTTGCAGTAACAGCTTGCCCTTTTTGCGTAAGCGATTGAACATACTCAATCAAACCATCTCTCAAAAGTGATCCGTTATTGATCTGTGGTATACCTTTAAGCATTTCACAATTATCACCGCCATTTGCCACATAATCAGAGTTTGCTATTGTGTAAATCATGCTTGGATCAAGGGGTTTTCCTCCAACTATCACATTTACTGCCTTCTTATCTTTCATTTGCATTGTTATGCCGGCTACGGGCCACCCTCCTCTGCCAACAATATGATCAAGAAATTCCTGCAATACTGTTCCTTTTAATTTTTGCAGTATAATAATATTATCAAACGGCATCAATTCAAAAATCTTGCCTCTTGTAATTGCTCCGGCCTTTATACCAGTTAAACGGATACCTCCGTAATTAATGAAAGCACCATCAACATTTGTTTTATAATATTTTTCAGCCATCACTTTCATAGCATCGGCCATAAAATTTCCAAGAGTACCTTCCGGTTGTCTCTTATCAAGATCTACAGCCAATTGACCAATGATCAAATTCATACTGCTGTTCACACTATCAGCGTAAGGTTGAAGAAATTTTTGTACTGAAGAATCTTTCCGTTGATTCTGTACTGGGTAATCTTTATACTGAACAGAAGATGCCCTGTAAACCGGGTTGCAGGAGTAAGAAATAATCAATAAGACAATAAGAATATAATGGGTGGTAAGCTTTCTCATGTACTTGCTGTAACTAATGAAAGATAACTGTTTTTAAAGCCACAAAAAAAATGTTTTTTATTGATGAAATGCATAATTTATACGCTTTGTAAATACAACTATCTTTGCGGTAATTATTGTTTTTAGGTTAACTGCCTGACACACATGCAACAACAAATTTCGCTTCGTTTACTGCCTTCACAGGCTGCTGATATTTCTTCTATAAAAGAACAAATTGCGCTTTCTGCAAATGTTCCAATGGCTTCCGTAAATGGATTTTATATTCTCAAACAATCAATCGATGCAAGAAGTAAACAAGCATGGGTAAATCTCACAGTCAAGGCTTTTGTGAATGAACCTGTGCAGCAGAGAGACGTTTTTG
This sequence comes from Lacibacter sp. H375, assembly GCF_037892425.1. Taxonomy (NCBI): domain Bacteria; kingdom Pseudomonadati; phylum Bacteroidota; class Chitinophagia; order Chitinophagales; family Chitinophagaceae; genus Lacibacter; species Lacibacter aquaticus. The sequence continues at coordinate 2,442,572 of NZ_JBBKTT010000001.1, read as the reverse complement.
AATTTAATTTCAAGGATGTACAAAATTCAGCCAAACAGGTAATTGTTGTTGGAGCAGGACCTGCGGGTTTATTCGCTGCATTACGTTTAATTGAGCTGGGTATTAGACCGATTGTAATTGAAAGAGGGAAAGATGTTAGAGCAAGAAGAAGAGATCTTGCTGCTTTAAATAAGCAAGGAGAAGTAAACCCCGAAAGCAATTATTGCTTTGGTGAAGGTGGTGCAGGCACTTACAGCGATGGTAAGCTTTACACCCGAAGCAGCAAACGTGGTAGTATTGATCGTATTCTTCAACTATTTGTTCGCTTTGGCGCCGAAGAAAAAATTCTCTACCAAAGCCACCCACATATTGGTACCAATAAACTGCCGCATATTATTACGGCCATGCGGGAATTCATTCTGAGTTGTGGTGGTGAAATTCATTTTGAAACCAAGCTTACCAATTTTATACTTGAACGTGATGCGATAAGAGGTGTTGAGATCAACCATAGCTCAACCATACATGCAGACGCAGTGATCCTTGCCACAGGTCACAGTGCAAGAGATATTTTCGAACTTTTACACCAAAACAACATTCTTATTGAAGCGAAACCATTTGCACTTGGTGTACGGGTAGAACATCCGCAATCATTGATCGATTCTATTCAATACCGTTGTCCTGTTCGTGATGAATTTCTTCCACCAGCTTCTTACAGTTTGGTTGAACAGGTGCAGGGGAAAGGCGTTTTTAGTTTTTGCATGTGCCCCGGTGGTATTATTGCACCGGCAGCAACTTCGGCCGGCGAATTGGTGGTGAATGGATGGAGCCCGTCAAAACGAAACAATGCATTTGCCAACAGCGGCATGGTTGTAACAATTGAAGTGAAAGATGCTGTGGAATACTTCAAAACCCAAAAAACAAAAAACAAAATCCAGATAAGTGAGGATGATCCGTTGTTGCTGATGAAATTTCAACATGCCATCGAACAAAAAGCATTTGTTGCAGGTGGCGGTAAGTTTGTGGCACCTGCACAGCGCATGGCTGATATGTTTGATCAGAAAACTTCCTCTTCACTCCCCGACTGTTCTTATTTACCCGGTTTGAATAGTACTGATCTTCGTCAGGTTCTTCCTCCTTTTGTTTTTGATGATCTCCGTCTTGGCTTTAAAGCTTTCGGTCAGAAAATGCGTGGTTATTTTACCAACGAAGCTGTGGTAGTAGCTACTGAATCGAGAACATCTTCACCCGTTCGTATTCCAAGAGACAATGAAACATTACAACATCCGCAAATAAAAGGACTTTATCCCTGTGGTGAAGGAGCTGGTTATGCAGGCGGAATTGTGAGTGCGGCCATGGATGGTGAGCGTATTGCTAATATGATCGCTTTGCAGGTTAACCACTTATCTTATTAAGAAGTTTCTGCAAATTTTCTATACTACCTTGTAACAAATTGTGCAACCTGCACTCTAATACTGCAATATGAGTACCATCTTAGAAGTTCAAAACCTGAAGAAATACTTTTCTTCTCAAAAGGCGGTGGACGATATCAGCTTCACCATCAGTCAAGGATCAATTTTTGGTTTGCTCGGACCAAACGGCGCCGGTAAAACAACGCTTATCCGCATGATCACAGGAATTTTTTATCCTGACGCCGGCAACATCCTGCTCAACGGTAAAAAATTTGATCCCGTTAATGATGTGATCAATATTGGCTACATGCCCGAGGAGCGAGGTCTCTATAAGAAAATGAAAGTGGGCGAACAAGCCATGTACCTCGCACAACTGAAAGGTATGAGTAAGCAGGAGGCGTTTGCAAACGTTAAACAATGGTTTGAAAAGTTTGAAATGGAAAGCTGGTGGAATAAAAAAGTGGAAGACCTTTCAAAAGGGATGGGCCAAAAATTGCAATTTGTTACCACAGTTCTTCACGAACCGAAACTGGTGATCCTTGATGAACCGTTCAGTGGTTTGGATCCTGTAAACAGCAACCTTATTAAAGACGAGATCTTTAACCTTGCAAAAAAAGGAACAACCATCATCTTCAGTACACACCGAATGGAACAGGTAGAAGAGATCTGCGATCATATTGTGCTGGTGAATAAAGGGCAAAAAATTCTTGATGGAAGTGTAAAGCAAATTAAACAACAGTTCAAACAACACATCTTTAATACAGAAGTTGATCAGTTGCCTGCAACATTGCAACATCCATCATTCAGCATTGTGAAACAGAATGGGAATAATCTTACGCTCAAAATCAATGAGGGTTACCAGGCAAACGACATTCTGCTCCATTTCATTAATCAGAAAAGTATGATCGTCGCTTATCATGAAATACTTCCTTCACTGAATGAAATTTTCATCAGGCTGATTGAAGGCACGCCAACTGCAAGACAATTTGAAACTGTTACTGCTTAATAAACTATTATATGAATAAGATCTGGATCATTATAAAACGTGAGTACATTACAAGGGTACGTAACAAAACATTCCTGCTCTCTACTTTCCTGTTTCCCTTGCTGATGTTTGCACTTATCTTCGGTGGTGCTTTTATTGGTGCAAACAGCACTGAACAACGTAAAATAGCTGTGGACGACCAAAGCGGCATATATAAGAATAATTTTAAAGATGGCTCCGCAGCTTCATACGGCTATCCTGCTGACGTTACAAAAAGCAATTACCAAGACAAAGGCTATGAAGGTTTGCTGATCGTTTATTCATCAACTCCGCAAAAAGCTGATTCTGTTCGTTTGTATACAGAAAAACAATTGGGGCTTGCAACTGATGAAGCCATCAAGAATCAGCTGCAGAAAATAAATGAGAACAGGATGTTGATGGAGCGTGGTGTAACACGCAGCATTCTCGATTCTATTAAACAACAAAGTGAAAGCGCATCGTCACTCAACTATCGCTCCTACCAGGTAAAAGGCGAAGAAATAAAAGAAGATAACAAAATGCTTGCACTTGCTATTGGTTATGCAAGCGGTTTCATCATTTATATTGTATTGTTTATTTATGGTACAGCTGTTATGCGTGGCGTAATGGAGGAGAAAACAAACCGTATTGCAGAGGTAATGGTGAGCAGCGTAAAACCATTTCAATTAATGCTTGGAAAGATAATAGGTATTGCAGCGGTTGGTTTAACACAGTTATTCCTTTGGATCATCCTTGTCTTTGTCCTCTCATCGCTCAGCAGTTTGTTTATTTCACCTGAAGTGTTAGATCAGGCAAAGCAGATGAATGAATCAATGCCATCCATGGCGCAGAATAATACCATGGCATTAAAAATACTGGAAGCTAAAACAACAGTACTAAGCGCTAACTGGGCTCTCATCATTCCTTGCTTTATCTTCTTTTTCCTGTTTGGTTATTTGTTCTATGCTTCATTGTTTGCTGCGGTTGGTAGTGTGGTGAATGAAGATCCTCAGGAAGCACAATCGTTGATGTTGCCTATTACGTTGCCTATTGTGCTGGGCATCTTTATCATGGTAAATGCCATTCAGAATCCTTCCGGCTCACTTGCAGTATGGGGAAGCATAATTCCATTTACTTCGCCAATTGTAATGATGGCACGTATTCCATTTGGAGTTCCGTGGTGGCAATTGGCTATATCAATGGGTTCGCTTATACTCGGCTTTTTATTCACAACATGGTTAAGTGCAAAAATCTATCGTACAGGTATCTTGTTGTATGGAAAGAAAGTAACACTGAAAGAAATGGCCAAGTGGGCTTTCCGCAAAGCTTAATAAAATCAGAAACGACAGGACATAAAAATCCCCCGATGTTTATCGGGGGATTTTTTTATTTAAACTTACAAAGAATGAATGGTAATGGGTGCCATGAATGGCTGATGTATTTCTTCTTCTGCCGGTATCACTTCAAATTCAATTTTCAATAACAATCCCTCCTTCACAAGAATTGTTTCTTTCTTGGTAGCACGATAGCCAACCTTATCAATGACAATGGTATGCTCACCAACAGGTACATTATTTAAATTAAACTTGCCGTTTGCATCTGTTGTAACTTCTTTCTGGAAAGAAGCTTTACGAATGGAAGCAGTAAACGAAGCATTCGCTACTGGTTTTTTAGTTTCGGCATCGATTACAACACCTTGTACAGAGCCGGTTTCATTTCCTTTATCTTCAGCTGCTTGTGCACTAATTGAAACGCCTGTCATGAGAATAGATGCGAGGAGTAGTTTCTTCATAACAATAGTTTTACGATGATAAGAGTTTAAAGTTACAGAACTTATAACATTTCTTTTATCTATTTTATGACAATCAGGTCTGTTAAATTGTTCTGAAAATCTTCCTTCAATTTCAAATCTACGAATTCAATCGTAATTTAGCTAAAAATATTTCTTATGCCTTATCATCATTCCACTTTCAAAAAATTTGCACTTGTGCTTTTCCTTGGCGCTTGTTTTTTCTGGGCGAAAAAAGACTTACTGTTACATTCATGGTCATCAAATTTCACAAACGCTGATGCTATGGTTGAATTTGGTCCATTGCCAATGATACCAGAGGTTCCGGAGATTCCTGATTTTCTTCAGGAAGAAGAATTGCTCTTACCGCAACAGCAGGAATTGATGGAGCAACATCTTGAACTACGGAAAAAGATAATGAAAGAATTGCAGGAAAAAACAGACAGGATCAAGATAGATTAAGCTGAACCCAATGGATTGGCCAACGCTTCGTTGAATTCCTTCCAGATGTTTTCGGTAATTACAGCGGCAGGCAAAATATCATCAAGCAAAGCACTCACCTGTCCAATCTCAAGCTCGCCTTCATTAAGGTTACCTTCAAACATGCCTCGCTTCGCTCTTGCACGGCCAAGCAGTTGAATGAGTTCTTCTTTTGATGCGCCTCTTTGCTCTGCTTCCTGTACTTGTTTGTAAAAATCATTTTTGATCAGTCGAACAGGTGCCAGTTGTTTCAATGTGAGAACGGTATCGCCTTCATTGCTATTAATAACCGCTTGTTTAAAATTGAGATGACTGCTAGCTTCTTCACTCGCCACAAAACGACTGCCAATCTGCACCGCTTCGGCTCCAAGCACCATTGCCGCCAGCATTTGCCGGCCAGTTGCAATACCACCTGCAGCAATAACCGGAATATGCACAGCTTTCTTCACTGCAGGTATCAACACCATGCTTGTTGTTTCTTCACGACCGTTATGTCCGCCTGCTTCAAAACCTTCAGCTACCACAGCATCACATCCTGCCTCCTGTGCTTTTAATGCAAACTTGCTGCTGCTCACCACATGTACAACTGTAATTCCTTTTTCTTTTAACATTGATGTCCAGGATTTAGGATTACCTGCACTTGTGAAAACGATCTTTACGCCTTCTTCAATTATAATATTGATGAGTTGATCAATATCGGGATAAAGCAAAGGCACATTTACTGCAAAAGGTTTTTCTGTTGCTGCTTTGCATTTTTGAATATGTTCACGCAATACATCAGGATACATACTGCCGCTGCCAATAATACCCAAACCGCCGGCATTACTTACTGCACTGGCTAAACGCCAGCCGCTTGCCCAGATCATACCTGCTTGTATGATTGGCTTTTCAATATTGAAGAGTTGTGTGATGCGGTTGGAAAACATAATCAGAAAATTTGCACATTAGCCAGTCAGCTAATTGCATTTATCCCAGATCGATCTCTGTATTATCACCAATATTTAAACTTCTTGTTTCGCCTTTCACTTCTGTATCGCTGCCAATGAGGCTTTCTTCCAGCACAATATCAAACAAGTCGGCATAAGAACCAATGATCGATTCTTTGATAATGGAATAGTTGATGGTTGTATTATCGCCAACAGAAACATTTGGACCAATAATAGAATTGCGCACTTCACAGTTTTTACCAATGCTCACCGGTTCTACCAGGATCACATTTTCAAAACGATGATCGGGTGAAATAGATGTGCCGAATTTCTTCAGCAACGTAGCGTTCGACTCAAGTAATGAATCTTTATTACCACAATCGAACCAGTTCAATACTTTGAACGATTGAAAAGGCTCTCCTTTTTCAATCATGCATTGCAATGCATCAGTTAAACTATATTCATCCCTGTTCTTCACACCTTCACGAAAGTTTACTTCAAGGCAATCATACATCATCGCTGAGTTGCTGATCTTGTAAATTCCAACCAGCGCCATATTACTTTTGGGTATCTGCGGTTTTTCTACCACTTTCATGATCTTAGCTTCTTCGTCAACCTCTGCCACACCAAAATTGCGGGGATCATCCACTTTCTTCACCGCCAGCATTGATCGGTCGCTGCTCAACACATCTTTAATATTGTATTCGCAGATCGTATCGCCCAAAACAATGATGACCTCATCATTTTGCACTGCTTCTTTTGTGAGCATAATAGCATGACCGAGGCCCTGCCTTTCGCTTTGATTTACAAATGTGCTGCTGATAGTTGGAAAAGTTTCTTTTACATAATCCTGGATCTTTTCACCAAGATAGCCGGTAATAAAAATGAATTCGTTTACCCCAGCGTCCTGTAATTGCTCCACAATAATGCTCAAAACGGTTTTGCCGGCAATGGGTATGAGCGCTTTGGGTTGCGTATATGTATGTGGCCGCAGCTTTGTACCTGCACCTGCCACCGGAATAATTGCTTTCATTTGTTCGTTTCTATTGTCTCATTTGCCAAGTAAGTCTGCATTTCTAATTGGAGAAAGCAAACTGTCGTAAGCCTGGTCTCAAATCGAAGCGGCTAAAGTAGCACATTTTGAATTAATCGTTGCCAGCTCATCTTTAAATTCTGTTCATAAAAAACAATGGTAAAGTTCTTTATACAACTACAACGGGCTTATTTTTGCCCCGCCAAACAGAACTAGTTGAGTGTTATGTTACCGGCAACTGTAACTTTTTGCAGCATTTGTTGCCACGCTCGCTTCTACGTTCTGTTCATGTAGCAGCAATCCTTCAATAAAACGAACAAAACGACTCATGCAAAGGGACACAACCATCTTCAATCTCATCAACCAGGAATTACAACGTCAGCGTCACGGTATCGAACTTATTGCTTCCGAAAACTTTACCTCTTTACAGGTAATGCAGGCCATGGGTAGCGTGCTCACCAATAAATATGCAGAAGGTTACCCTGGCCGCCGTTACTATGGTGGTTGTGAAATTGTAGATCAAACAGAGCAATTAGCCATCGATCGTTTAAAAGAAATTTTCAATTGCGAATATGCCAACGTGCAACCGCATAGTGGTGCACAGGCAAACGCTGCTGTTACAAGTGCAATTTTAAAACCCGGCGATATTACGCTAGGGCTTGATCTAAGCATGGGCGGACACCTTACCCACGGTTCACCTGTAAACTACAGCGGTAAATTATACGAAGCACATTCTTATGGTGTAGTGAAAGAAACAGGTTTGGTTGATTATGAAACACTCGAACAAAAAGCACGCACCCTCAAACCAAAATTAATTTATTGCGGCGCCAGTGCTTACAGCCGTGATTGGGATTATGCACGCATCCGCAAAGTAGCCGATGAAGTTGGCGCATTTGTTCTGTGCGATATGGCACACCCTGCCGGTTTAATCGCCAAAGGATTGTTGAGCTCGCCGTTTGAACATTGTCACTTTGTAACTTCCACTACTCATAAAACATTACGTGGTCCCCGTGGTGGTATCATTCTCATGCACAAGGATTTTGAAAATCCATTTGGAATGAAGGATGTGAAAGGTAATGTGCGCATGATGAGTAACCTGCTTGATATGGCCGTATTCCCTGGTCAGCAAGGCGGACCATTGGAACATGTGATCGCTGCAAAAGCAGTTGCCTTCGGTGAAATTTTAAGCGATGAGTTTACAGTATATGCAAAGCAGGTGCAGGTAAATGCACAAGCGATGGCTGCATCGTTTGTGAAAAGAGAATACCAATTGATCTCAAATGGCACAGATAACCATTTAATGTTGATCGATCTGCGTAATAAAAATATCAGCGGTAAAAAGGCAGAAGCTGTTTTAGGTAAAGCTGAGATCACAACTAACAAAAACATGGTTCCGTTTGATGATAAGAGTGCGTTTGTAACAAGCGGTATCCGCACGGGTGTTGCTGCAATAACATCACGAGGTATGAAAGAAGAACACATGGATTTTGTGGTTGATGTAATTGATCGTAGCTTGATGAATGCAGACGACGAAGCAATACTTGCCGACATCCGTAAAGAAGTCAATGCATTTATGGAACAATTCCCGTTATATCCTGAATTGGGCTAATTTAAACAATTGAAACAGTTGCTATGATACAACGCATACAAACAATCTGGTTATTACTTGCAGCAGCAGCATCGTTTGCAACATTGAAACTTTCGTTTTACAGCGGTAATAAAGACAATAATCTTTTTGAAGAGTTAACGGGCAGTTCACACTTCTTGCTGCTGATCATGAGTGTAGCTGTAGGTTTACTGGCATTGATCACTATTTTCCTGTATAAAAATCGTAAACTCCAAATAAGATTAAGTCTTCTTGGGGTTACATTGCAACTGGTAGTACTAGCAGTTTATTTTCAGCAAACCAAAACTTACGTACAGGGTAGTTTCACCTTAACATCAGCCCTCAGTTTTATAATACCTTTATTTTTCATTCTTGCGTTGCTAGGTATTCGTAAAGACGAAAAGCTTATAAAGAGTATGGATCGGCTACGGTAGGATAACAACTTCTTATTTATAAAGAAAGGCCAATCGTTTAGTACGTTGGCCTTTTTTAGTGCCTATTCCTCTAAAAAAACCGTATTTATACTAATTAAAAAGCACTATTACCCTTAATTAAAACAGAGGGTATATCCTGTTGTTTAAATAAGTGCTTACCCTTAATTTTGATTCTTCAAATCCACATCCTTATGAAACCCATTTTCATAACTCTTCTGTTTTTTGCATGCCTTCTTCAGGCAAATGCAACAACTAAAACAGCCATTCACAACAGCGGTCAGGGATGGAACGTTGCCGGCAACTGGTCACCTACAGGTGTTCCTCAAAATGGTGACACCGTCGTTATTCCGGCTGGCGTAACAATTTCAGTAAAAACAAATATCTATAACTCACTGCCTGATATTATTATTAAGATTTATGGCACTCTTGACTTTAACTCGGGTGGTAAACTTGAATTAGGCATTGCGGCAAAAGTCATTGTCTACATCGGAGGTTCCATTTCGGGTTCGGGCCCCTCTGAAATAATAAAAATAAATGGAGTATCGAAGTACAAAGGCAATACCGATGGAACAATTGTGGGTCCTGCTTATTCCGATAGACATTCAGGAGCATCACCAGCCGGATTCTCCTTAAGTATTCTGCCGGTAAAATTTCAATCATTCACCGCAAAAACAAACAATCAGAAACAAGCAAGATTCAACTGGACTGTAAGTGATGAGAGCCAGATAGCATCATATACGTTAGAGAAAAGTACAGACAACCGCAGCTGGAAAGCAGTCAGAAAGCAACCTGCTGCAATTGCCCAACAGCAGGTGAATACTTATTACGAGACAGATAGCTTTTTAACCTACGGCATTTCATATTATCGTGTAAAAGCAGAGGGTAATAATGGAGAACTCTTCTACTCGAATACTGAAAAGATTGAAGACCATTCAACAAAAGGATTTACGATTTATCCCAACCCTGTTTCTTCCCAATTGCGTTTGCAGGTAGACCCAACCCAAATGCACAGAGCTGTTACAGTGACTTTATACAATTCAAATGCAATCCGCTCTGAGCAATTTCATTTTGAAAAAACCTCATCAGGTAATCTTGAAATGAATATCAGTCACCTAGCAAAAGGAACATACAGGGTTGTACTTACAGATGAAAAAGGAACAAGACAAGATCAAACAGTGATTATTTACTAAGCAATATACTTTGCTGTTCTGCTGTTTTTTGCTTTGCTCATTCCTGATGGCAAACCGGTGTAAACTACTTCGCCGCCACCATCGCCTGCTTCTGGACCAAGATCAATTACCCAATCTGCACGTTTGATCACATCGGTATTGTGTTCGATCACCAGTACCGAATGTCCTTTCTCGATCAATGCATGAAAACTCTTCAGTAGTTTATTGATATCATGAAAATGCAAACCTGTAGTTGGCTCATCAAAGATGAAAAGAATATTTCCCTGCCCGTTACCACGACCTAAGAACGAAGCAAGTTTTACACGTTGCGCTTCACCGCCACTCAATGTATCACTACTCTGGCCGAGCTTTACATAACCCAATCCCACATCACTCAACGGCATTAATTTTCTTACCAGGTCTTTTTCTGCACGGAAGAAATCAATGGCTTCATCCACACTCATCTCTAATACATCATAAATACTTTTGTCGTTATACTTTACATCAAGCACTTCATCTTTAAAACGTTTGCCGCCGCATACTTCACAGGTTAGATGCACATCGGCCAGGAATTGCATTTCAACAACCTGTTCGCCTTCACCTTTACAGGCATCGCATCGCCCACCATCAACGTTAAACGAGAAATGCTTTGGCTGAAACCCACGGATCTTACTCAAAGGCTGACTTGAATACAAGTCTCTTATTTCATCATATGCTTTTATGTACGTAACAGGATTACTACGGCTGCTTTTACCAATCGGGTTCTGATCAACCATTTCAATCTGTGCAATAGAATCAATGTCACCGCTCAATTGTTTGTGCATACCCGGTCTGTCGCCAAATTCACCTTTCAGTTTACTCAATGCAGGATAGAGAATATTTTTCACTAACGTTGTTTTACCACTACCACTTACACCACTTACAACACACAAAACATTCAATGGAAATTCAACAGTAATATTTTTTAAATTGTGTTGCCGTGCACCTTCCACTTTAATGCTGCGGTTCCATTTGCGTGGCTTACCAAAATCCTGAATTTCCAATGCACCGCTCAGGTATTTACCTGTTAAGCTTTTTTTATTGCTGATGACAGCATCATAATCGCCTTCCGCAATTACTTCGCCACCTAAATGACTTGCAAACGGACCCATATCAATAATATGATCTGCTTCACGCATCATCATTTCATCATGCTCCACCACTACAACAGTATTACCTAAGTTGCGTAACTCTTTTAATACCGTAATAAGCTTAGCAGTATCTCTTGGATGCAATCCAATAGATGGTTCGTCGAGAATGTATAAAGAATCAGTGAGGTTACTTCCTAATGATCGGGTCAATTGAATACGTTGACTTTCGCCACCACTTAAACTGTTTGCTAAACGATTTAATGTAAGATAACCAAGTCCAACCTGCAATAAGGTTTGTATTCGATTTTTGACTTCAATAAGAATTCGCTTTGCAACGCTTTGATCATACTCACTTAACTGCAATTCATCAAACCAAACTTTCAATTCTTTTGTTGGCATTTCGCACAACTCACCAATATGTTTTCCCCCTACTTTAATATACAATGCTTCTTTGCGTAAACGGTAGCCACCGCAATCAGTGCATTGTGTTCGTCCACGATAGCGACTCAACAATACACGGTATTGTACCTTGTATAAATTCTGTTCAACTTCTTTAAAGAAATCGTCAATACCCAATGCAGTACCAACACCTTTCCAGAGTTGATCGTATTGCTGTTTTGTTAAGTCTATAATTGGTTTATGAACAGGGAATCCTGTTTTAGCTGTGGCTTTAATGAACTGCTCTCTCCACCAACCCAGCTTCTCTCCTTTCCAAGGAGCAATGGCACCTTCGTACACACTTAAACTCTTATCAGGTATCACAAGGTCTTCATCAATACCCAACACCTGGCTGAAACCTTCGCACACCGGACAGGCACCGTATGGATTGTTAAAGGAGAATAAATTCGGAACAGGTTCTTCAAACTTGATCCCATCCAATTCAAACCTGTTTGAAAAATGCAACAACTCTTTTCCATCTATTTCAACATACACTTCTCCTTCGCCTTCAAAAAAAGCAGTATTGGCACTGTCACCAATACGATGTATTTCATCTTCATCAAACTCTTTTGCAATCAAACGATCAACCAAAACATAAATAACAGTCTTGGCCTTTGTTGTTACAAATTGTGCATTCAAATCTTTTTCCGATTGCTCCAGCAGATCTTCAATGCTTAGCGTTTCGCCTGTTTCAGATTTAGCTTTACCTGTTTCGTTTTTCTTATATACTCGGGTAAAGCCTTTTTGCAGGAGAATGTTCAATTCTTCCTTTATGCTTCGTTTTGCATGCATGGGAAATTTTACCAGTAGCAGGATCTTTGCACCTTCTTTACAATTCTGAACAGCCTTTACCACATCAGCAACATCATCTTTCTTTACCTCTCTGCCACTTACAGGTGAAATTGTTTTACCAGCCCTTGCAAACAACAGGCGGAGATAATCATAGATCTCCGTCATGCTCCCCACCGTACTTCTTGGAGTGCGGGTGATCACTTTTTGTTCAATGGCAATGGCAGGGCACAATCCTTTGATGTAATCCACATCAGGTTTGTTCATCCGGTTGAGAAATTGACGGGCATAAGCACTTAAGCTTTCGGCATAACGTCGCTGACCTTCAGCATATAGCGTATCAATAGTTAGGGAAGATTTGCCGCTGCCCGATACTCCTGTTACCACAATAAGCTTGTTACGAGGAATATGTACCGATACGTTCCGAAGGTTATGTACCCTTGCGCCCTTTATATAAATATCATCTTTCTTTATTGGACCCGAAAGATCGATCTGTTTCTTTTTTACCGCTGTACCCATAGAGAAACAAATTTAGCTGATTAACAATTTGAAAACTAAAAGATGTAGTACAGAAACGGAAAAGGTTCTGCACATTCTTGAAAAAGGCTGTCCGAGATTCTTTGACAGCTTCGGAAAAATACTATTAGCACGCTGCGGGGTAATACGTTAAATAATTCTGAATGTTGGAAAGTTGAAGTATTTCTGTTATTTTTATTCTGAAATTCAATATTCAAATCAGAAACCCAAATTTCTTCGCCTATAGCATCAAACTTCTACACAATTATTTCAGTATTGCTTATTAGCTGAAACCCTTTATTGAAAACCATCAACCGTAGAAGTGTATGCATCTGTATCAACAATTTACCGATCAACAACTCGTCCACCTGTTTAAAGACGGTGAGGCTGAAGCCATGGAAACATTAGTGCTGCGTCATAAAGACAAGCTCTACACTTCCATATTCTTACTTGTGAAGGACAAATACCTGGCCGAAGATCTTTTCCAGGATATGTTCATTAAAGTAATTGATACCATACGTGGCAACCGGTATACCGAAGAAGGAAAATTCCTTCCATGGGCCATGCGAATTGCACACAATCTTTGCGTGGATCATTTCCGCAGGGTAAAGCGAACACCAACAATTAAGACAAGTGATAACCATGATATTTTCGAAGTACTCAATTTCAGTAATGAAAATGCTGAGGAAAAGATGATGAAAAACCAGAGTTATGACCGTATCCGCCGGATGCTGGATCTGTTACCTGAAGAACAACGTGAAGTGATCATTCTACGTCACTACGCTGATCTGAGCTTTAAAGAAATTGCTTCGCTCACCAACTGCAGCATCAACACTGCATTAGGTCGTATGCGTTACGGGCTCATCAATATGCGTAAGATGATGACAGAAAAACAAATCGCTCTGTAAAAATCATTTCCTTTAAGAGAACCTGACAAAACCAGAAAACCCTCCGTTATGCGGAGGGTTTTATTTTTATAATCCTTTCATCGTTCGGAAAACTATTTAGCCTTTTTAGCAAATGCTTCCAACCCACATTCCAACCACAACTTAAACTCTTCCGCACTTGGTGTATAAGCTTTTGTCCTTGTCAGCGCTGTTTCATCTAAACCGATAATTGCATATTGAGGTTGAGCTACTGCATTAAAGTTTTCACTCTGGAAAGTTGCCCACTTATCGCCCACTGTTACAATTTCTTTCTTTCCTCCTGTTTTTGTGGTAAAGGTTTGCTGTTGCGCAGCAGGCAACACTTTACGTTCATCAACATACAATGACACTACCACAAACTTATTCTTCATCAGCTCCAGCACATCAGGATTCGTCCATACATTTTCTTCCATCCGCCTGCAGTTCACACATGCCCAGCCGGTAAAATCAATGAGCAATGGTTTGTTCTGCTGTTTGGCCAGGGCTAATGCTTCTTCATAATCACGCAATGGTTCCAACGAAGTTTCACAATTCACCGGGTGCGAATACACACTGTAACATAATGGTGGAGGAAATCCACTGATCAGTTTCAGGTTTGCCCATTTTGTATTCGTAACACCAGGAATCAAGTAAATAGTTGCAGCTGCAAACAAAGCAATGAGCGTCCAGCGGATACCGCCAATCTTGATCTTCTTATCATCATGCGGAAAGCGGATAAGTCCCAACAGATACATCACCAGTAAAATACCAATGATCACCCAAATACCAATGAACACTTCACGTGGTAAGAGGTGCCATTGTTTTACCAAATCAGCGTTGCTCAGGAATTTCACCGCCATCGCCAGTTCTAAAAAGCCCAACACTACTTTCACGGTATTTAACCAACCTCCGCTCTTTGGTAATGATTGTAACCAGTTAGGGAACATCGCAAACAAAGCGAATGGTAAAGCCAATCCTAACCCAAATCCGCCCATTCCAAAACTTAATTGAATGGCCCCGCCATCTTTTGTTAACGCTCCTGCCAACAACGAACCAAGTATTGGGCCTGTACAGGAGAACGACACAATGGCCAGCGTTAATGCCATGAAGAAGATCCCGAAAGTACTTCCAACACTGGCTTTTGAATCAGCTTTATTGGCAAAATTGCCTGGCAATGTAATTTCAAAATAACCAAAGAACGAAATGGCAAACACTACAAAAATGACAAAGAAGATGATGTTGAGCCAAACGTTGGTTGAAATATTATTCAGTATCTCCGGATCTGTTTGATCGAGCAAATGAAACGGCAGACTTAATAAAATATAAATAATGAAAATAAAGAAGCCGTACAGCAATGCATTACGAATACCCTTTGCCCTGCTTCCACTACGTTTCGTAAAGAAGGATACAGTTAATGGAATTAATGGGAACACACAGGGTGTAAGTAATGCGATGAAACCTCCCACTAAACCCAACAGAAAAATGCCCCACAAACTTTTACCTTCTGTTCCTTCATCGCCACAATCACTGGCGGTGTTATTTAAATCAATTGAATTGATCTTGATACGTGCAGTTTGAGCAACACCTCCTTCCAGCTTTACATCAAATGCAAATTCCTGTGCCGGCAAAAATTCTTCCACAGCACCTGTTGCATAAACAAGCGTTCCTTTTAATAATGCCGGAACTGTACCATCAATTCTTATTTTTTGTGAAAGTGTTACTTCCTGTTTTGCAATCAGCACATTCTTGTTATCAAAAACAGGATCAGTAAATGAACTGCCGCCTTGCAGCAGTTGCATGGAGCCATTATTCAAAATTGCACTATCAGTAAACTTAACTGCAATTGAATCTAGTCCTTCAGCATCTTTTGTAAACAGGTATAAAAATTTACCGGGCTTTACTTTACCCTTGAACACTAATTCGTATTCAGTATCGCTTAGTTTTTTACTGCTTACCTCCCACTGCACGAAACTTGAATCCTGTGCAGTTGATAAGTTGCTGTACAATAAAGAAATGATTACAAAGTAAGCAGTGCGTAAAAATAACCTCATGACAAACAGAGTTTAAAAATCCCGTCTTGTATAAGACGGGATCAATTTTTATCCTTCTAACTTAACGCTGAATTTTGATTTATCTGGAGGCAGGCATTGCTTATCATCACAAACCATAAATTCTACATCGCCTGTAAGCGAAGTTTTTACATTTGATTTCACAATAACAACCTGAACAAATTCTACTTTATTAGAATAAAAACGTGAACGTGATTGTGTGGCTTTATCGAATGCATCAGTTACTTTACCCACTTCTTTTGGTTTTCCGCTCACCACAAGGAGTGGATTCTTAGCGAATGTAATTGTGGTTGGTAATGCAATAGCATCAGTTCCTTGTGTTTGACTGTATAAGTGCCAGCCTGGCTGAATGTTCGCCACCATACGCACCTCGTATTTCTTATCCGCCAGTTTCTTTACGGTGTAGTCCCATTTCACCTTGCTGCCGCTTTGCGCAAACAAAGCAACTGAAATGAATAGTAAACCAATAGTTGTAATAAATTTTTCCATGGATCTGTACTTTCTGTTTCAATTACAAAGATGCCACCAAATCGTTTACGGAAATGTCAGCTTTGTCACAAATAAAAACTTTACCAAATCATTTACGATTTAACCGTTCTATCAGATTGCAACTGCAGCATTGATTAACAAAGCATTGAGAATTTTACGTCCATCGGTATTGCCCAAAATAGCGCTTGTAGCACGTTCAGGGTGAGGCATCATACCAAACACATTCCCTTCTTTATTGGAAATACCCGCAATATTGCGAATAGCACCGTTTGGATTGGCCTCAGCTGTGATAAGTCCGCTCTCATCGCAATATCGATAGATCACCTGGTCGTTAGCTTCTAATTCATCCAGCGTTTTTTCGTCGGCAAAATAGCGGCCCTCGCCATGTGCGATCGGAATTTTTAAACCCGAACCACCTTCGCCTGTTAAATAAATATTCTTACAAATAAATTTCTGATTGGCATTGCGCAATAAAGCACCAGGGAGCAAATGGCTTTCGCACAAGATCTGGAAACCGTTACAAACACCCAGCACCTTTCCGCCTTTGTTGGCAAAAGCAATCACACTTTCCATCATGGGGCTGAAACGTGCAATGGCGCCACACCGTAGGTAATCGCCGTAGGAAAATCCGCCGGGCAATACAATACAGTCGTCGGTTGAAAACATGCTGAGGTCTTTGTCTTTATGCCAGAGCATCACCACTTCCTGGTTCATATCATTTTGCAGGGAGTCCTGCATGTCTCTGTCGCAATTACTGCCGGGGAAAACTACGATACCAAATTTCATAATTAAAAGGAAAACGCAAAGGTAAGGATTGAGGCCGATTTAGCTGTTCAGGATTGCATAATTTGCTATGATCCAAACAAGACTAAGCCAAAAAACAAGCTCTGGAAAAGTTTTCTTTTTGGGGTAGAAATAAAAAGCCGCATGAAAAAGGCTGATGGGTACTACTGCCAGCACCCAATGGGTAAGCCCCTGGAAACTATTCACAAACGGAATGAACAGGGAAATAATGAGGTAAAAGATCATGAAATTCCAGCTCTTGCGGGTTTGCACCAACAAGCGGGTGGAATAAGTACGGCTCATCAACAAGCCTACCACCAGTGGAAATACCACGAGACAGAATTTCACCCAAAACTCCCAGTTAAATGACACATCGGGTAAACGCAGGTATTGAGCGGGCACTACTCCTTTCACCATTTCCCACTTATCCCACACAAAAAAGTAAACGAGTAAAAAATAAAATGGGGTAAGAATGCCGAGAATGGCAATCAACCACTCAGTTAAATAAAACGGACGGAAAAGAATGAGCGCCACAATCAAGAGCAGCAACAGGTAAGCTGAAGGGAAATAAAAGAACGAACAAAGACCAAAACCAAACCCAATGTTGAACAATACGGTTTTTGGTTTGGGATGATTATACAACCCCACCATTCGTGGCCATGCCCAAACAAGAATAGTATTGATGATGAGTGCCGGTGATAATACATTCCACTCAGGCACTACACTGGTAATGACGAGATAGGATAGTGCCAGCAGGTAGTTGGGTGTTGCAAACAATTTCTGATCGTTTACTAAACCATTGAATGTAATAGCTTGAGTAAACAACAACACAAATGCAATGATGCTGTAGAGCACAGGAAACACCGCACCACTTTGCTGTAATGTTTTCAGTAATTCAATATAGAGAAAGCCATCCGTTACTTGCGGCTTTGGAATAACCGGCGTAATGAAGTAAGGCAACTTAATAAGAAGCCCTAAGAAAAACAGAATAATAACATTCAGCGGATTATTGCCGGAGAAAAAACGAATCACAGTGCTAATTGATTTGCGGCACAAACATTCCGAAAGAAATTCATATCACCAAAAAAAATACCGCAAGCAGTTACTTACGGTACTCTTTTAGAAAAATCAAAGCTTAAAATTCAATACGGGCAAAGCTGAATGAGTTACGATACAGACAAGGAACGATCATTTCTCTTGCGCTAACCTGTTTACCGAAGCGGATCATAAATTCATACCCTTTGTCAAGACTTTTTAATGGCGGTTCTTTATTTACCCTTCCGTTAGGATCGAGTGATTGTGCATTAAGCAGCGGAGAACGCCTGCTCCACTCATTATACAGAAACAATAACTCGGCACCACTGTTCATCACTTGGTAGCTGATCATATTATCTGTATTATCATCAAATTGCGATTTAGCGATCACGTTGTTCCATTGCATATTGGCATCTTTATCAAGAGAGATCACCATGATATTATCGGCATAATACCTCGTTTGCTGACTGTTATTCCAACCATAAGGAGAATTCCAACCGCCATAACCACCCCAGCCCCAGTTGTTGTAGGGGTTCCAACCCCAATAATTGCCGGGATAAAAACTGTTGCCCCACATCCAAGGATTATCCCAACGGTTAAACCCTCCGCCTCTTGCATTACCATATGTATTTTCACCCGTGATGAGTAAACCGCCATCTTTTTTCACCACAAGATGTTTCAGGAAATAGTCATTAAAGGCAAGTTTTGCTGAATTGTCACCCTTCGCCAATGCACGGAACTCATCACTGAACTCAACTGTCCTTTCAATATCAGTTCCTGAAAGATCTTTATTGATGATGGCGGTGAATAAGCCATCAATATTTCCTCGCTTTGATTTTGAATAAAGTGACGTAAGTATATAGCGGCCATTCAGGTTATCAACTTTAATTCTTAACTCATCAAGCAATACTTTATCTAGTGTGAGTTTAAATGATTTAATTGAATCGGCATACACAGGCAATACCACCAGCTTTGCTTCATTGATATAATCTCTCGAAGCGGGGCGAGTAACATGGCTGAAAAGAAAATTACCATCGTTGTCAAGATAAAAATCTGCAATGGCTTCTCTTGAATTTTCAAGATGATAGTTGAATGATGACTTGCGCAACGGCATCAGGTTATGACTAAGCAACAATGTTTGAATACTGAAATCATCCCGTTGCCTGTTCTTCATTTTAAATACCATGAGCTTTTGTTTATCATCACTCATGATAGTGCTGTAGATCTTGTTATCACTGAAAATGCTCAGTTGCGTTGTGTCAAGTTCAAGCGGTTCACCAATTTTCTTCCCGCTACCATCTATCATCACACCCATACAGTAAACAATGTTTTTCTTCTGGTATTGATAGATCACCATCGAATGTTCAGGATTCGAAAAAACATCAACATTAATGGCCCTGTCTGGAATAAAATCAAGCTCAACTTTGTCCTTCTGTTTCATCTCTGCATCATAAACGGCAATAAAGTGGCGGCTGCGTATACTCTTATAAACAAGATAATTGCTGCCATATTTACCCATAACTTCAAACTTGAGCTGACGCAGATCGTCACGATCAGGTTCGGAGTAATAGATACGTTGCGCTTTTGCAGAAAAAACAGCAAGCAAAAGTATTATGGCTGGTACTATCGTCTTTAAGATCTTCATATCTCTCATTATATTACTTCTTAAAATTACGTTGAAAGCGAACATTTCGTATAAAGATGCCGTTAAAAATTAAATTACATACGATTAACAAAAAACAATAAACTTTTCATGGCAACAATTTGTATAACTGGCGGAACAGGTTTAATTGGCAATGCACTAACAAAATATTTATCGGCCAAAGGTCATGCCATTATTGTCCTTAGCCGTTCCGCAAAAAACAGTAATCAGCCATCTGTCACCTATCGGCAATGGAGCCCCGAAAACGGAACCATTGATCAAAAAGCTATTTCAGAAACAGATTACATCATTCATCTGGCGGGTGCAGGTGTGGCTGATAAACGCTGGACAACCAAACGAAAAGAAGAGATAAGGAAAAGTCGGGTAGATGGCAGCGCCCTCATTGTAAAAGCTGTGAATGAAATTCCCAATAAGGTAAAGGCTGTGGTAAGTGCATCGGGTATTGGCTGGTATGGCCCAGATAAAAAAAATGCTTTTGTTGAAACCGATCCTGCTTATCAGGATTTTCTTGGTATTACCTGTGAAGAATGGGAACAAAGCATTGAACCCGTTAAAAAACTTGGCAAACGTTTAGTAAAACTCCGCACGGGAATTGTATTGAGTAATGATGGTGGTGCATTAGTTGAATTTAAGAAACCGCTCCGGTTTGGTTTAGCTGCAGTACTGGGCAGTGGCAAACAGATTGTGAGCTGGATACACATCAATGATCTTGTACGCATGTATGAATATGCATTGGAGAATGATCAGTTGAATGGTGTATTTAATGCTGTATCCCCAAATCCTGTTTCAAATAAAGATCTAACGTTGGCACTTGCAACAAAAATGAAAGGCCGTGCATTTATTACAATGCCTGTTCCATCTGTTGCATTGAAAGTAATGTTGGGCGAGATGAGTATTGAAGTATTGAAAAGTGCAACAGTAAGTGCAGCAAAGATCAGGAACAGTGGTTTTCAATTCCTGTATCCAACGCTCAATTCTGCATTAAACGAATTGATCGCTTAATTAATTTTCTTGCCATCTGCACCTGTCATCACCGGTGGCTTCATGGGCGGAATAACAATGGCAGGACTCAGCTCAGGTAATTTTTCTTTTGAATCTTTTTGCTTGTACATCATTGCATCAACAAAGTACCATTTGGTTCCATTGTTTGATAACCCGATCAATGTTGTTTCAAGACTCAGCGTTCCCATCAATGCTTCAACAGTTGTTGTTTGCGGCAGAGTGCACTGCATGATGCCTTTATGTGTTTGCACAGCAGATGGGTTGCCGATCAATATCTGTTTTACTTTAAGGCCAAACTGCTCACGGTATTTATTCACCGAATCTATACCCTGCTTTATTTTTTCCTTTGAAGCATTATCGCCTACAAGTGTAGGATACATAAACGTAGCATAGGTTTCCATATCCAGGGAACCAAGCGCTTTTGCCATTTTCAATGCTTCCGTTTTAATAACAGTGCTCACATTCTGGGCCCGAACTGATGCAGCACAAATAAGTAATACGACAAATATGGTTGTAATTTTTTTCATCTGCATTAAAGGTCACGCTTTTTATAGATCCAGAAAACCATTCCCCAAAAAATTAACAAGTAGCCAATTGTAATAAATACCTGCTGATTGATAATACTAAGCGAATGATCGTATACTTTCGGATCGAGCCTGCCGAGAAAAGCGGGCACTGGTGTTAACAAATCAGATGATTCTGTGGGCAAGAAACGACCAGCTTCCGGGTGCACATATTTTTTCAGCAACTCCGCCGAAATATTTTCGACAGGAATTTTATAAAAAATAAAAACGCCCAACGCAATGAATGCTCTTTTTATAAGTAGACCTAATAGAAATGCAAATGACAGCTGAGCAAAAGTCTGCAAAGCAAACAAGCCAATATAATTTATCAGTTGGAATTTATCTTTCACATCGGCTCCTGTATTAATAAACCCGATGGTTAATGCTACAATGCTGTAAAGCGTTACTACTATCAGAGAAATAATAACTACATTAAAAAACTTGGCAAGAAGAAATTCATTCCTGCTCCAGCCATCAATCACATTCTGGCGGTTTGTTTTGTAGGTATATTCATTGGTAATAAGCATGATCACCAGGAGAGCAGGAACCGTAACAAAACATGAAGATAAAAATGCCGCAGTTCTGAACACTTCAGGAAATGCAAAGGGATTGCCCAACAGCATTTTCAACATTTGTGCGGCCTGTTTAGCATTCGCTGTTTGATCTTTGTAGACAAAATAAAACATACCATTGATGCCAGGGTACGATAAAACAGTCATCCCCATGAGCCACCAAAAACCGGGATAGTTCTTTAGTTTAAGCCATTCTGTTCTTAATAAATTAGACATACAGATAATTAAATTGATAAGGTTAGTTATTAGTAAGCTCAAAAAATCTTTCTTCTAACCGCTTTTTCTTGATGGAAAGATATTGCAATGCAATACCATGGTTGAAACAATAACGATTCACTTCTTCAGCACTGGCTGTACCCTTTGGAAAATGCAATTGCATGGTTTGTGCGTTAACTGTGGTTGATGTTTTACCGGGATAATTGCTGAGCACCGTTTTCAATTGCTCCATATCTGCTGCACCCACCTCCACCACATCCTCATCAACCAATACATCATCCACTGAACCGGATGTAATCAATGTACCTGTTTTTAAAATAGCAACATGCGTGCAAACTTTTTCCACTTCATCAAGAAGATGACTTGCCATAATGATGGTATGACCTTTCTTACTTAGTTCAATGATCAGTTCACGAATTTCCATGATACCAACAGGATCAAGTCCGTTAGTTGGTTCGTCGAGTACCAATATTTTTGGGTCGCCCAGTAATGCTGCGGCTATGGCTAACCGTTGTTTCATTCCCAAGCTATAACTGCTGAATTTGCTGTTGCGACGTTCATACAATTTCACTTTCTGCAACACCGCATCAATTGCAGCCGAATCACCACGGCCACTTATACTGTTGGTAATCTTTAAATTATTTACAGCCGATAAGTAATGATAAAAATTCGGCGTTTCAAGTAACGAACCAATGTGTTTCCGCAAATCAGGTGAAGCGGGTTTACCAAACCAGGAATAAGTACCACTGTCTGCATTCAGCACATCGAGGATGATACTAAGCATGGTTGTTTTGCCACTTCCGTTGGGGCCGAGAATACCAAACACTGCACCTTGTGGTATTTCAAAAGAAACGCCTTTCAATGCCTGAATTTTTCCGTAAGTTTTTTTGAGATCCTGAACCTGTAATACGCTCATAGATTTGTTTGTGATGATAAAAGAAAGCTAAATGTAATTGATTATTCTTTTGGCAGGTAATGTGCGTGATAAATACTGGTAAAATCTCCAAGAACGGCAAAGCCGGCTTCATCAAAATCAAGTTTGTGGAGCTTGAGTTGTTGAATATCTTCTGCTAATACTTTCCGATGCTTTGGATCTAAGGTGCCGCCTTTTTGTCCCGGCTCTGCTGCAGGATCGTATTGAAAATGCGGATCGCATAACGTACCACGTGGATACATGATCCCCGGTGCTGCATGCCCACGAACATCCAATTCTTTGGGATGGTGCAAACCGATCATGTGCCCGTATTCATGTGCCGCAGTAGTTGATGTTTGCAAGAGATTAGCAAGTTTGAAGTACCCTGTGTTGCTGCCAACTCCATCTACAAATGAAATATCTAATGGCGAATATTCTTCGATGCGGAAGAAGAACAGTTTAGGATCGGTGTTGTACCATACATCTTCCGGTTTTAATAACGGTTCATACACAGCTTTTATATCAAAGATCAATTTATACCAATTATGTTGGTAGTGAACACTTGCCTGCGGTTCATTCCAGTGCTGCGAAATATCATTGCTGATCTGTTTTGCTAAAAGTTCAGTAGCCGCATCCCCATATATATAGAAATGCGAATGGATGGTAAGTTGATTGGAGGATTGTATAAGTTGAGCAAGTGCCATAGGAAAGTAATTTGACAGAATCATTTCCAATAATCATATTGCATGTATGCAGCTGTTTCATCTGCTACTTCTTTACCAAACAGTTTGCCAACGGTATACAAACTCATATCAATGCCGGCAGAAATTCCTGCTGAAGTAATAACAGTTCCATTATCAATAAACCGCACATTTTCTTTTACATGAATTTGATCGGAGATCTCTTTTAATCCATCGATTGCTTTGAAATGTGTGGTTGCTTGCAAGCCTTCTAATAATCCGGCCTTACCCAAAATAAGTGAACCTGTGCAAACACTCAATACCAACTTCGCTTCGGCCGCTTGTTCTTTTACCCAGTTGAGCACAATGGGGTTGTTCATTTCTCTCCGACTACCGAATGCTGTTCCATCTGCGTGTCGTCCGCCGCCACCAGGAATAAGAATGATATCAGCTTTAGGTGAAGTTGCAAACGTATAAGTTGGCTTGATGGTCAAATGATTTCTCGCTTCTATGGTTTCAAACTGTGCGACTGTGAATACATCAAAAGGTGCTTCAGGCAATGTTCGCAAGCCTGCGACACTGAATACTTCAAACGGTCCGGCAAAATCCAGCACCTCAACTTCATTAAAAATAAAAACAGCGACTTTGTATTGCATAAAAAAAGCGTTGATTAAAATTAACCAACGCTTTTTATTTCGAATGAATAATTATTTAATTCCTCACCGGCTTCCCACCCTTCAACACACTCTGTATACGTTCCAGCGATTTCTTTTCACCACAAAGTGATAAGAATGCTTCTCTTTCTAAATCGAGTAAGTATTGTTCAGTTACCAAAGTTGGTTCGCTCAAATCACCACCGCACATCACATAAGCCAGTTTCTTTGCAACAACAGAATCATGTTCTGTTGCGTAACCTGCAGTTTTCATTCCGTTGATACCTGCAAGCAAAGCCCCAAGAGCAGAGCGACCTAATACTTTTACATCATTACGTTGAGTTGGAGCAACATAACCACTATCAAAAATTTCAATCACTGATTTTTTACCTTCTGCAATTCGTCGGCCCTGGTTCATTACCACTTCATCCAATCCTTTACGGAACACCCCCATTTCAAATCCTTCTTTGGCTGATGTTGCCACTTTTGCTGTAGCGATGGATAAGAAACGGTTTTTGAGTGTGATGGTTTCGGGTTCATCTTCATGCATTTCATCGGCAGCACGCAAGACAAATTCTTTTGTACCGCCACCACCTGGAATTAAACCAACACCTAATTCAACAAGCCCGATATAGGTTTCAGCAGCTGCACAAACTTTATCGCTATGCAAACTCAACTCACATGCACCACCCAATGTTAAACCATGTGGCGCAACAACTACAGGGATCGATGAATAGCGTGCACGCATCATCGTATTCTGGAACATACGGATGGCCATATCGAGTTCATCGTATTCCTGTTCAATGGCCAGCATAAAGATCATACCCACGTTTGCTCCTGCGCTGAATTGTGCAGCATCGTTTGCAATCACTACACCTTTATACTTTTCTTCTGCTAATGCAATGGACTTTTGAATACCTTCCAACACTTCGCCACCAATGCTACCCATTTTTGTATTCCACTCTAATCCTAATACATCATCACCTAAATGATACGTTCTGCAACTTGCATTTTTCCAAACAGTCTGGTTCTCGAAATTCTTCATCACAATAAATGCATCGCCACCAGGAATTACTTTATATGATTTACTTGCAGGGTCGTAGCATACACGTTTGTTATTTTCTACTTTGTAAAAAGAGGTTGCACCATTTGCAATCATCTCATCTACCCATGCTGCTACTTTATAACCCGCAGCCTTCATGGCATCCACTGTTTTTGCAACGCCCAAAACATCCCAGCTTTCAAACGCACCGATTTCCCAACCAAAGCCGGCCATCATTGCATCATCCACACGATACAACTCATCACTGATCTCCGGAATACGATGCGAGATATAAGAGAACAAACTATAATGAAACTGTTTGTAAAACTCTCCGGCTTTATCCGTACTGCTGCACAACATTTTTAATCTCGTCTTGAGATCATCAATTGGTTTTGCAGCTTCCACACTTGCAAACTTTGGTTTCACACGTGGACCGTATTCCATGGTTTGCAGGTTGAGTGTAAGAATTTCTTTCTCACCCCCTGAGCCCTTATTCTTCTTAAAGAAACCCTGACCTGTTTTATCTCCGAGCCAATTATTCTCGAGCATTTTATTGAGCCAGGATGGAATGGCAAAAATTTCTTTCGCTTCATCATCCGGGCAATTCTCTGCAACACCCTTTGCTACTTTCACCAGTGTATCTAAACCAACTACATCTCCTGTACGGAAAGTAGCAGATTTTGGTCGGCCGATGATTGGACCTGTTAATGCTTCGATCTCATCAATGGTCAACTTCATCTTATCCATCAAATTCATAATGGACATCATGCCAAACACACCAACACGATTTGCAATGAATGCAGGCGTGTCTTTACACAACACTGTTGTTTTACCAAGATAGAGATCACCATAGTTCATCAAGAAATCAACTACGGATGGATCAGTATATTTTGTAGGAATAATTTCGAGCAAACGTAAATAGCGTGGCGGATTAAAGAAGTGAGTACCGCAGAAATGTTTTTTGAAATCATCGCTTCTTCCTTCAGCCATCATGCTGATGGGAATACCGGATGTATTGGAAGTGATCAATGTACCGGGCTTGCGGAATTTCTCTACCTGTTCAAAAATGAGTTGCTTGATGTCGAGACGTTCAACCACCACTTCAATCACCCAATCGCAGGAAGCAATATCTTTCATGTTATCAGTGAAGTTGCCTGTGGTAATTTTCTTCACCACATCTTTTGTATAAACAGGTGATGGATTACTTTTGATTGCTGCAGCCAATGCATCGTTCACCAGTTTATTACGCTCGGCAGGTTTGGTGCTTTCTTCAAAACCCTTCGGCACCATATCCAGTAAAATTGTTTGCAACCCAACACCTGCAAAGTGACAGGCAATGCGGCTGCCCATTACACCGCTGCCTAAAACAGCTACTTTTTTGATCGTTCTTTTCATATGTCTCAAGCTTTAGAAAATTAGTTAGCTATGCAACTATTTACATCGAAGATAGCATTAAAAGCTATTTCACAAAAGACTTGAAATGAAATTAACAGCTAAATTTTTGAAGGGAAAGATCAGCTCACTTTTCCGGCTACAACCAAAGCATTTAAATCAGGAGTAGGTTTACCACCTTCGTCTTCAAGCGTAATGGCGAACATCTGTGCACCGGGCTTTGCTTGCTTCATTTTTTGAATAGAAGCCACATCAGTTAAACTGATCATACCGGCATCGGTTGGTTGTCCATCAATAAGGAACCAAAGCTGGTACTGTTTACCTTTTGGGGCAGGTGGTAACGAAGAAGGATCAATAAATAACTCTCCGGTTGTTTTATTCCAGAATACTTCGGCCTGCTGTTTTACATCTGGCTTCACTGAAGCCAATGCTACAGAAGTCAACGAAGGATCAGATTTTAAACGGCGGTATAATTCGTAAGAAGAAACTTTCTTATTGAGTTCAGCAACCTGTTGTTCAGAAGTGGTTGCGTTTTGTTGCAACGTAGCCACATCGCTTTTCAATTGCTGGTTACCATTATACAAATACAGAGCAAACGCACCGGCCAGCAGGAACAAACCCCATGAAGCGGCAATTGCCAACTTGCTGAAAGATGATTTTTGTTCGGCAACAGGTTTCATCTCTACCACTTTGGCAGGCGAACCATTTGCTTCAGGTGCAGCAACAGCTCCTGTTTTTGCAGGAAGTGAAGCCATTAATTTGTCTTTAACAGAAGAAGATGGGGTAACGGCCATTTGCATAGCGCCTGCTTCAAAAGTTGAAGCGATAGCATCAAGTTCTTGCTGAATTTCGGGGAACAATTGGGCAAGTGTTTCCACTTTGCTCGCCTCTTCGGGAGGAAGCATACCAAGAACATAAAGTTCCAGGTCACCGGATTGTATGATACAACTTAAATCCACGTCAGGTTACATTTAGTTTTTTACGTAATACAATTAAACTATTCCTGATTTTGGTTTTGACTGTCCCCAACGGCATATTTAATTCTTTGCTTATTTCTTCCTGGGTATAACCCATGAAATAAGCCAAACGCATTAACTGTCGGTTTTCTTCGGGCAGATGTAATAGCCAGTTTTGAACATCCATTGTATCAATACTTGCTCCTGCTGAAGGAACGGTTTCGCTAACATATACGGAATCTTCTAACGAAGAGTTTTGCGAACTGTTCTTAAAGTTTTTGGAGCGTGTTTTATCAATGGACTGATTACGTGCAATATTGATCATCCACGTGAAGAGCCTGCCTTTTGATGTATCGAAGCTGCCGATATTGTTCCAGATCTTCAACATGGTTTCCTGCAATACGTCCTCTGCAGTAGCCTGATCTGTGATGATTTTCATGATGACACCGAGTATGGCACCAGAAAAACGATCATAGAGTTCGGACATTGCCTGCTGATCACCGTTGTTTAAACGGGCTACCAGATCTGTTTCATTGTATGTAGCGGCAGTGAACAAAGAATGTTGTTGTTTAACAGATTTAAAAAAGGACTAAACAATGATGATGCATGTGCACAACTAAACGATTATTAAACCAAAAAAGTTCAGCACCTTTTTCTAATCGGTAACAATAATGGAACTTTTTTTTGAATTAATCAAACTTAACTCACGCCTGCACCCGGATTGATCACCGCTTCCGGTTTTACAAAATGCAGTTTCCCTTCATTATCTTCTGCCATCAGTATCATACCGTTGCTTTCAATACCACGCATTTTACGTGGGGCAAGATTGGCCACAACCACCACTTGTTTCCCAACAATATCTTCCGGCGCAAAATGCAATGCAATACCGCTTACGATAGTTCTGGTTTCAAAACCAAGATCAACAGAAAGCTTCAACAGCTTGTCAGCCTTTTCTACTTTTTCAGCAGTTACAATCGTTCCTACCTTCAGATCGATCTTAGCGAAATCATCGAATTGAATTTCAGGTTTCAGATTGGCGGTTTCAGCTTTTATGTCGTCCACTTTTGTAGTTGTTTCTGGTTTTACAAGTCCTGATTTTAATTTTTCTATTTGATACTTGATCTCGTCGTCCTCAATTTTCCTGAACAGCAATTCAGGTGCACGCATGGTATAACCAACACTCAGCAATTTTAATTTGCCAGCATTTTCCCAATCAAGCATTTTCTCCACCACTTTCATCATACCCAACATTTTTTTAGCTGTGTTTGGCAAGAATGGATTGATGAGGATGGCAAGATTTGCACTTAACTGTAAACACAAGTGCATAGTATTATCAATGCTCTTTTGCGCTTCAGGATCTCCTGCCAGCTTCTTTGCGACGATCCACGGTTCTTTCTTCTGCATGTATTGATTGCCTTTGCGGCTGAGATCGATCACTTCAAACAACGCTTCACGGAATTTATATTCCTCCAACAGATTTTCAACTTTCGATTTTGCATTTTCAATTTCACTGATGATCCATTTGTCTTCTTCAACCAACACATCTTCGTGAAGCTTCGGCACTTTACCGCCACAGAGTTTATGCATCAACACCCATGTACGGTTCACAAAATTGCCGAAGATGTTTCCAAGTTCACTGTTCACAGCATCCTGGAAACCCTTCCACATAAACTCACTGTCTTTTGTTTCTGGAGCTATCTGAGTTAAATAATAACGCAGCATATCAACGGCCTGTCCACCACCATTTTCTTTCTTCACGAAATCGTTGATGTAATCACGCATATCGAGTTTCCAGTTGCGGCTGGTACTCATTTTATCGCCTTCAAGATTTAAAAACTCGTTGGCAGGAACATTTGTTGGCAGAATATTTCCATGCAACTTCAACATGATCGGGAAAATGATACAATGGAAAACGATATTATCTTTCCCGATGAAATGCACAAGCTTTGTGTCTTGATCGTACCAATAAGGCTCCCATTGCTTGTTATTATCAAGCGCCCATTGTTTGGTTGCACTTACATAACCAATGGGTGCATCAAACCACACATACAACACTTTTCCTTCCGCATCTTTCAACGGCACTTTAATTCCCCAACCAAGATCTCTCGTAACAGCTCTTGATTGCAAACCACCTTCGATCCAGCTTTTACACTGGCCTACTACCGTTGCACGCCAATCATCTTTGTGTTCTTTTAAGATCCATTCACGCAAAAACTCCTCGTGTTTGCCTAATGGCAAATACCAATGTGATGTTTTCTTTTTGATGGGCGCTTTACCGCTGAGTGTGCTAACGGGGTTGATCAATTCATCCGGACTTAATGTACGTCCGCAGTTTTCACACTGATCACCAAATGCACGGTTGCTGCCGCAGTTAGGGCAGGTACCTTTTATATAACGATCAGCTAAGAAAGTTTTTGCCTCTTCATCAAAATACTGTTCGGTTTCTTTTGTTTCCAGTTCACCACGTTCGTGCAGGTAAGTAAAAAACTCCTGCGCTGTTTCATGATGAATGGGCTCGCTGGTGCGGTGATAAATATCAAAGCTCATGTTCAGGTCTTCAAAATCCTGCTTCATTGCTTCGTGATACTTATCGATAATTGCTCTCGGCGTAGTTCGTTCCTTTGTTGCCTGGATGGGAATGGCAGTTCCATGTTCATCACTTCCGCAAACAAACACCACATCTCTTTTCTGCGCACGCAGGTAACGGGCATAAATATCTGCCGGAATATAGGCACCGGCCAAATGGCCCACATGCTTTAACCCATTTGCATAAGGAAGCGCACTTGTAATTAAATATCTTTTCGGTAAACTCATTTTGTAATCGTCTTTAGTCATTCTGTTCATCGCCTGTTGCGTCGCACTCTTGTGCAGATAGCAATTCTATGCAGCAGGGGATTGCAAAAGTACCATAAACAGCCTCATTACCCAAACATGTTGAAACGGCGAAGCCAACCCAAGGGTTGGCTTCGCTTATGAGATGAAATCAATCATTTTTTACGTTTTTGCTGAAACATCCATTTCAGAAAAGTTGGTTCCGCAAATGCATTATCCCAACTGTCATGATTCACTCCGGGGTATTCTGTGTATTTCACTTTTGCTTTGATCGATTTGAGTTTTTCATTTGCATCTCTCGATAACTTTACATTCACAACAGGATCGGCATCGCCATGAAATATCCAGAAAGGAGTTTTGCCTGTCCAGTTACTATAACTATCCAGATCCGCACCTCCACAAATGGGTAATGCTGCAGCATATAATTTGGGATAACGATAAACAGTTTCAAAGGTGCCCATACCACCCATTGATAAACCTGCAACGTAAATACGTTTCCGGTCAACTGCTTCTTCACTAGTTACTTTTTGCACTAATTCATTCGCAGCAATAAGTGGCCAATTGGCTTCTCCTTTGTAATCAAACAATATTGCTCGTGGTTTTACAGTCGTGTCAACTTTTCTGACTGCCCAGAATGAATTGAGGGGACACTGCGGGAAGATGACAATTGCAGGAAACTTCTTCCTGTTGACCGCATCAAGAAACAGCTTCGAACCATGTACTAATTGCTTTTCGTTATCGTCGCCTCTTTCTCCAGCACCATGCAGAAACAAAACAAGCGGATACTTTTTTGCCTTATCATAATTATCGGGATAAAGTATCCGATAAGGAAGCACTTTCCCTTCGGCATAATTGTATTGTTTCTTTTCGAAAACAGGAGTTTGTGCAGAAACTATTCCGGCAAACAGGAACGCAATGAACACAAGCAATAAACGCATGGTATAATTTTTACACTATGAATTTATAACCTTTCTGTCTTCAGGTATTTCTTATTTTAATAGAACCGGTTCGGAAGCATCAACTATCTTAATAAGAGATAAACTCCTGGTATACTTTCTGCAAAACAGCCTGGCCTCTTCTCACCATCAACTTTTCTGATGCAGGCGCTGCCTCCCTATTGATCACTTTCCGGTTGTTATTATCAAATGCAACCTGCCCATCTTTCTCAATCCAGAGAAAACCATTGTCAAACGAATTAAACGCAAACTGCCTGATATTGGGATTCATTAAATTCTTACTCCAGTAAAATGTTTTATGATCTAATCCCATTTGAGCAAGTAATGTAGCAGGAATATCGCCTTGTGAGCCTAACACATTTATTCTTTTGCCTTTATACTCCTGTTTCAGTACATCACCTGCAAACAACAATGGAACCTGCGAACGTCTGGCCATATAAATTTCGTGTTTGTTGGTTGGCAACCTATGGCCATGGTCAGCTACCAAGACAAACAGTGTGTTCTTATACCAATTTTCTTTTGAAGCTGCAGTAAAAAATTCTTTTAAACTCTGATCGGTGTAATAAGCCGTACTTCTGAATTTATCCGTTATATCATTACCCGGGAACCGGGCTTTAACCGGTATCTCAAATGGTTCATGATTGCTCAATGTTAACACAGTTGAAAAGAATGGCTGCGGTTCTTGTTTCAAATCGTTGAGTAAGCGCTTCAACACCACATCATCATGTGCACCCCATTTTGAATTAATATCTTTCTTTCCAAAATCACGAATGTCGACAAGTCGCTTATAGTCTTTGTTTAAAATGAAAGAACGGAAATTATAGAAATCAGATTCACCTCCATAGTAAAAGGAAGTATGATAACCATTTTGATAAAAGGAAGAAGAAATAGAAGGCATCTTCTTCGCTTTTTCAGGAATTGTCAACAGACTGCTGATAGCCTGCGAAGGAAATCCGCTATGAATGGTTAAGAAACCAATATCGGTACGTGAACCAGATGCATAAACATTTGTAAACAATAAGTTCTTTGCAGCTAGGCTATCGAGAAATGGTGTTACATTTTTTTCACCATCAAGAGATGCCATCAGGTCAGCTGTAAAACTTTCAAGGATAATTAAAACAACGTTCGGTTTGCTTGTATCTAAGAAGAGTACGGTTGAATCTTTTGTGGTAAGCAAACTATCGCACACAGCGTTTGCTTCTTTCATATCCATAAACATATATGGATTGTTGGTGGCAGATTGATGATCGATGATATCTCTCACTAAGTTCCATTCGGTATTAACTGCTGCATGATTCAGCGATTGATTGTTTGAATAATAAGCTGATGAAATGGACAAAGGCGATGTAGAAATACCACCACGTAATGCAACTACGTAAAGAGCAAATATGGCAAATACAATACCGATGCGTTTAACCATGTGAGGATATTCGTGGATTTGCACAACGGGTTTTGATCGAAAATAGAAAAGCAAACCAATAACGATCAGTACCACACCAACGATCAACGAAATGAAAACCGGTGGAATCATTGAGCTGGCCAGCGCAAGCGATGGGGTTGTAAAAAATACCTGGAAAGCACGGTAATTCAGTTTTGTCCCCCATTCACGGTAGGTGTTAACATCAACTATGGTAAGAAACCCGATCAACACGATCATGACAATCATATACCAGCGGTATAAATTTGAGCGAACCGGTACTTTTCCTGCGAAAAACAAAAAAGCCCAGGCCAACATTGGTAATGTGGCAATATAAGCTGTGGTGGCAATATCCATCGGTAACCCAAATAGGAACGATTTCAAGACTTCTGCCCCATCGCCATCCCGCACTTTTGACATGAAGAAAAGGATAAAGACCAATCTGCAGAGAGAAAAATACAATATCCAAAAACCGACAAAAAATAAAAAAGAGTAAAATAGTTTCCGCATAACTTAAGCAATACCTCGTGCAAAGATGCCATTAAAATCGAGACACTCAAGACTAAAGGAAACGCCGTTTGGCTTTTTTTAAATAATTTGAACCTATGAAGCGTAAGCATTTCTTACAGTCAATTTTGCCGGCAGGTCTTTTGTTCACAGATGGACTGCATGTAAATACTGAAGAAAAATGGGCCGATGAGCCATATCACCCTCCCTATTTAAAAGACGGCGACACAATAGGTATTACTTCACCGGCAGGATATATCACCGAAAAGGAAATTCAACCAGCCATTCAGCAAATTGAAAGCTGGGGATTGAAGGTGAAGATCGGCAGCAGCATTGGCAAACGTGATTTCACATTTGGCGGTACTGACGAGGAACGCAGAGCCGATTTTCAACAACTCATTGATGACCCAACTGTGAAAGCCATTCTTTGCGCACGAGGTGGTTACGGCTTTGTGCGTATTGTTGACCAGCTTGATTTCTCAAAAATGAAAGTTCATCCCAAGTGGATGATCGGTTTCAGCGATATTACTGTTTTGCATAGCCATCTCAACCGCAACTTTGGTATTGCATCCATTCATTCTAAAATGTGCAACAGCTTTCCTGAAGATTGGAGCAGAGCAGAACCAATACAAGTTGAAACTATTCTTTCCATCCGTGATGCATTAAAAGGTGTAGAGATGAAATACACAGCCCCCGCACATGAAAAGAACCGACTGGGTGTGGCAACAGGAATATTGGTGGGTGGCAACTTAAAAACACTTGAATCACTCGCAGGCAGCAAAAGTGACTTGCGTACAACCAATAAGATATTGTTTGTGGAAGATACAGGCGAATACCTCTACAGCATTGATCGTATGTTTTGGAATTTAAAACGCAGCGACAAGCTCGATCATTTAGCAGGACTGATAGTTGGTGGTTTTAAGATCAAAGCAAGTGAAGATGCATCTGAAGAGTTTGGTAAAAACCTGTACGAAATTGTGATGGAAAAAATTCCTGATTGCACATATCCTGTTTGCTTCGACTTTCCCGTTGGACACCAGAAAAATAATTATGCGTTGAAATGCGGAGTGAAACATAAATTGCAGGTAACAACAAACGGCAGCACATTAACTGATATACGATGAAGATTCCTTCCTACTTAAAAAAAGGCGACACGATTGCCATTACCTGTCCTGCAGGATATATGAAGCTTGAAAAAGCACAAACATGTATCACAGTTCTTCAACAGTGGGGTTATGAAGTGTTGGTGGGTAAAACGCTCGGCAGTAAATCAAAAACTTATTTCAGTGGAACAGATGAAGAACGCCTGAATGAATTCCAGGCAATGCTTGATGCACCTGAAGTAAAAGCTATTCTTTGCGGACGTGGTGGCTATGGTGTTGGCCGCATTATTGATCAATTGGATTTTACGGCGTTCAAAAAAAATCCAAAGTGGATCATAGGCTTTAGTGACATTACCATCTTTCATGCACACATCAACCGCAATTTTAAAATTGCTACCCTGCATTCATCCATGGCATCTGCGTTTAACGATGGTGGTTATAAAAACAAATATGTACAATCCATCAAAGCTGCATTAGAAGGAAAGAAAGCCATATACAATTACAAAACACATCGCCTCAACCAAACAGGAAAAGCAACAGCCGAACTTGTTGGTGGCAATCTTGCATTGATCGCTCATCTTATCGGTACAAAAAGCGATTATCAAACAAAAGGAAAAATTTTGTTCTTAGAAGATATAGGTGAACAGCATTATAACATTGACCGTATGATGCACCAGTTGAAACGAAGTGGTAAATTAAATAATCTTGCAGGGCTCATCATCGGTAGATTTACTGACATGCAAGATACAGAACGACCTTTCGGAAGAAAAGTGTACAACATTATTCATGATCTCATTAATGAATATAAGTATCCTGTTTGTTTTGATTTTCCTATCAGTCACGATAAAGAAAACCTTGCATTAAAAGTGGGTGCTTCTTATCAATTAACTGTAAGCAAAAAAACAGTTCAATTAAAAGAACAATAATTCATTTCTCCTCAAAAAAAGCCTGTAGAAAATCTTCTACAGGCTTTTTTTATTTTATATAAGCCTGGCTCTCCCTCTCTGAAACCCTTTACTGCCAGGCATTTTAGCGATTTCGTCACCTCCTGCCTGACCCCCGTCACTGAAACTTGTGACACAAGTCACTCAAAACACTGCATTAGATCATTCCCGAGCGAGCGAGCCTGAGCAATATTTGTGGAGTCAATTTGAACACGAAACAACTAAACAACAAATTATGATACGCCAATCAATCCTTCTGTTTTTCACTATACTGCTTTTAGCAGGAACTATAAGTGCGCAAAGCAAATTCAGCACTAAATCTTTTCAGTTAATCATTAATGGAACTTCAAATGTTCACGACTGGAGTTCAAAAGCAACCAACGTTATTGTAACCGGTGATTTTGGTTTAAACAGTACAAGTCTTGAAAAAATAAATGCTGCCTCTGTTAAAGTAAAAACAACATCGTTGAAAAGTACAAAAGATTCTGATCTGATGGATGGACGTACACACAGCACATTAAAAGCTGATAAATATCCCGAGATCACTTATGTATTTACAAAAGTTTTAAGCGTACAGCAAAGTGGTGCTGAAACCATCATGAACATTACCGGCAACTTAACCTTAGGTGGTGTTACCAAACCAACTGATCTCACACTGCGCATTAAAACATTACCCGGTGGAGACCTTGAAGTAAAAGGTACCAGGAAGATACTCATGAGCAACCACGGTATTAAACCCCCAAGCTTTATGCTGGGTGCTATGAAAGTGGGTGATGAAGTAACACTTACTTACGATGTAATTCTTAAAAAAGCATAATCAAACAATTTTATTACAATAACAATTAAACAAACAAATATGAAACCTTTCCTTACAAACTGTCTGAGAAAATGTGCTGCAATAGCACTTCTTCTATCACCTTTAGCAATGCAAGGTCAGCAGGCAAAAATTCAAAACTGGCGTCCTTATGATCAAAGTGGTATCAATGTATTCGAATCTCCAAAAGACAGCGCAACTACTTTTGATGGTTTAAAAGTTCGCATTGGTGCAGGATTTACACAACAGTTTCAAAGCTTGAAACATAAAAACACATCTGGAAGTCCAGCATTATATCCCCGTTTAAAATCCGGTTTCAACCTGGCACAAGCAAACTTAAATATTGATGTGCAATTGGCTGATGGTATCGCATTGAACCTGGTTACTTATCTTTCTGCACGTCACCACAATGAAGCGTGGGTAAAAGGTGGTTACATCCAGTTCGATAAAGTTCCATTCAAAGGAAAAGTTTGGGACGATATCATGAAAGTTGTAACGCTCAAAATCGGTCACTATGAATTAAACTATGGCGATCAACACTTCCGTCGTTCAGATGGTGGACAAACTCTCTACAATCCCTTCATTGAAAACTATATCATGGATGCTTTTGCAACAGAAGTAGGTGCTGAAGTCATCTTACGTAAAGGCGATATTACCGGCGTGGTAAGTGCTTCTAACGGATTGATCAATGGTGGTGTACAGGCTCCATTGGAACCAGGCAGCACTACTGAAACTTACAAACGCAATCCATCTCTCATTGCAAAACTTGCTTATGACAAAAAGTTTGATGAGAACTTCAGATTAAGAGTAGCAGGTTCAGTATTTCATAACAGCAGCTCTGGCCGCAGCACATTGTATGCAGGCGACCGTACCGGTAGTAACTATTGGTTTGCAATGGAAGCAGCAAATGCAACTGCAAAAGACAACTTTACTTCAGGACGTATCAGCCCCAACTTTACTAACCAGATCACTGCATTACAATTCAATGCTTTGGTAAGAGCTTACGGTTTTGAGTTCTTTGGCACATTTGAAAATGCACAAGGCCGCACTATCAATGAAAAAGTAGCTGGTACAGCAAAACGTAAAGTAAACCAGTTCGCCGTAGACGGTATTTATAGAATTGGTGCTAAAGAAAATGTATTCCTTGGTGTACGCTACAACCAGGTAAAAGGCGAATTGATCAATAAAACCACTGAGCAAACTGTTGATCGTGTAGCATTTGGCGCAGGCTGGTTCTTAACTAAAAACGTTCTTCTGAAAGGCGAATACGTTAATCAGAACTACAAAGGATATGCAACAGGAAATATACTGAACGGAGGCAACTTTAAAGGAGTGGTTGTTGAAGCAGTAGTAGGATTCTAATTGCACAAACTAACAAAGCCCTGTTGAACAAACGGGGCTTTGTTCATTCTAAACCAACCATGTTACGTCTGTTTCTCATATTAGCTCTCTTCATGCTCTCAGCTGATAAGCTTACTCCCATCAGGCTGGCGTATCATATTGATGAAAAAAGCCAACTCTATCTCCTCGGTTCAACTAATGTGAACACATTCAAGTGCGATTGTAAAGACAAGTTTCAACCTTCAATTCTGGAAGGTGAGATCAATCCGTCAACAAGGCTGATTCAATTCAGGAATGCAAAACTCCACATCAAAACAAAATTACTGAGCTGCAGAAATAATGTGATGAACAGGGATATGCACAAAGCATTAAAGGCAGAAGAGTTTCCCTTTATTACTGTTGATCTGTTAAACGCACAGCCACTGCATAACGAAAAAGAAATGCAGCCCGGCAAAGTGTACAGTTACAATGTTAACACCGTTATGCATATTGCCGGTATCAGCAAACCACAATTAATGCAGGTAAAGTTTTTACGCACCAAAGACAATCTTTACAAACTCACTGCAAGTAAAGATATTCTTATGAGTGATTACAATATCCATCCACGCACTCCCTTCAACATCATCAAGATCGATGATATTATTACGATCCATTTTGAATTGCTGGTAACTGCAGGAAAGTAATTCACCTCCCACTCTCTTTTTCGTAAAGATGTCTCCTTGAGTAGACGATCAAAAATCATCTCAGCAAACTATCCAGCTTCTGCTGAAACATTTTATACTTTGCCAGGTTATTATGACCACCTTTTTCAATGGTGATAAACTCATCGCCTTTTTTCATCAAAGGTTTTAAGCGGCTGCTGTGTTTGTAAGGTATCACCCCATCCTTTGTACCATGAAAAATTGTAACAGGTACTCTCACAGTTTGTAAATATTCGTACAAAGGAAATTGATATCGCACAAGAAACTGTACCGGATACATCGGGAAATGTGCACCTGCCAGTTCGGGTAAACTGTAGTAAGGTGTTTCAAGGATCAACCTCTTGCAGGTTTGGTTACTTGCCAGTTCTGTTGCCACACCTGTTCCCAACGATCGTCCATAGATGATCATTTGCTCAGGAGTAAATCGTTTGCCCGCAAGTTTATAAATGGTATGTGCATCATCATACATGCGTTCTTCATTGAACTTACCTGTTGTTTTTCCAAAGCCGGGATAATCCGGCATCCATACTTCATAGCCATGTTTTGTAAAACATACAGAAGCCTTCGCATAGCGGTTAATATTTTCCCTGTTGCCATGGAAGTACAACACAATTCCTTTAGAGGATGCTGTGTCTGCCGGAAAGAATTTTACAAAGTTGAGAGTAGATGACTCATCAACAGGAATATTCACTTCTTCGTGTGGTCCTTCAAAACGAAAAGGCTCTCCCGCACGAATTTTTTTTGGATGAAAGAAGATGGTTTCCTGCAGGTACCACAGTGCAACTCCACCAATGAGGTAAAGCGCAACGATTATCTTGAATATATTCTTTAATCTTCGCTTTGTTTTTAACTGCATACTTATACTTTCAATATATCACGGATAAAATTATGATACTCGGGAAAAGAAGGCAGATTATTATGTCCGCCACCATGAATACGGATAAGAGTAATACGTCGTGGATTGATCTGCTGCAGCCGTTCGCTATGCCTGAGAGGTATCAACCAATCCTTGGTGCCATGCAGGATATAAGTATGACATTTTACCTGCTGTATCCATTTATCTGTGCGCAAATGATAACGCAATACAAAACGTATGGGTAAAAATGGAAGAAAACGTTCCACCACTTTTCGGAAACTGTAATACGGTGCATCAAGAATTAAATAACGTGGATGATTATCTGCTGCCAGTTTACTTGCAAAACCACTGCCCATGCTTCGTCCGTAAACCAAAATATGATCTTCCGGAAACTGCAGGCACAACTGATCATAGACGAACTGCATGTCACGCAACATGGCAACTTCACTTCGTTTGCCAATACTTTTTCCGAAACCACGGTAATCAACCAGCAATACATCGTACCCAAACCGAAAAAAATCACGTGCATATTTACCCCAGCCTTTAATACTGCGGGTGTTGCCA
Source organism: Lacibacter sp. H375 (assembly GCF_037892425.1). NCBI lineage: Bacteria > Pseudomonadati > Bacteroidota > Chitinophagia > Chitinophagales > Chitinophagaceae > Lacibacter > Lacibacter aquaticus. The sequence continues at coordinate 2,402,903 of NZ_JBBKTT010000001.1, read as the reverse complement.
TGAAAGTAAATGATTAGTCCGTGAGGTTTTTTTACGTTGAAATGAATACCACTGATGGTAACACCTGGCTCGGGGTTAAAACTTACCTCTTTAAACGGAGCATCGTACTTAAATTCAAAATCGGCTGCCAGTTTCTCCGGCTTAAAAATAAATTTCTCCTGGATGAAATATGCGATCACCATCAACAGGACATAACCGATAATGATATAGAGAATGGTTGAAGACAAAAGATGGTTATAGTTTTTGGTTTCTGGTTTTTAGTTGGCAGGTACTGGTATCTTCAAAAGCAAAACTGAAATTAATCAGAATATTAATATTGATGAACAATAAACCACAAACTATAAACAATAAACTATAAACCTATTCTTCATCCTCTTCGTTGTAAATACGTTTCAACTTCAAACTGCTGATTGGTGCCACGATCAATGGGAATTTCTCAACGGCAACATTACTCTGATCAAGACCAAAGCCTTTCTCTTCGCTCAGTCCAAGCTTCTTCACCATAAAGTAGAAACGCATAATGATGCGTTCAAAGAAAGGCAATTCGTTATCCTGGCTCAGGAATTTCTCCATTACCACAAATTGAAAATCGCCCACCACATTATTACGTTGCAAACTTTCGTAACGGCTGGTAATGTTCACTTCTTTGTTGCTCACCATGTCTTCCACCACTTTGCGGAACATAAGGTTAATGCGAGGTTGCATACGGAAACCCAAACGGAATTCAACCCTTATCACTTCATTGGGAATAATGGTGCTTACTTCATACTCGCAGGTATAAGGATCATCCAATGTATCAACATGTACGAACCAGTAAATATCGGCACGTTTTGGCTTGCGGTTAAGGATGGAATAAATGATTTTATGTTCTATTTCTTTTGGATTGTTTGCACTGGTGAGGTAAACAAGATGCGTTGCATGTTTGGTTACCGTCATATCATTACTTAATTCCTGCAACATAGGCAGGTAATGATCTAACCGCACAAACTCCACGTAACGGTTTTTAATTTTACGTGCACGGTACCATACATACATCACCATAAACATCACGAACCCGATAATAAGTGTAATATAACCGCCATGTAAAAACTTATCCATTAATGCCACCAGGTAAGCAGCTTCTATCGTGAGATACCCAACCAGGAATATCCAGATGTAAATAGGTTTAACCCGATGCAACACCAGGAAGTTAGCAAACAGCATCGTGGTCATGATCATGGTAACAATGATGGCCAGGCCATACGCCGCTTCCATTTTTGATGATTCCTGGAAATACAACACCACGAACGTACAACCGAGGAACATGAAAAGATTCATGCCCGGAATGAACAGCTGTCCTCTTTCTTCACTTGGGTAAACAATTTTCAAACGGGGCCACAGGTTCAAACGCATGGCTTCACTAATGAGCGTAAACGCTCCTGAGATCATGGCCTGGCTGGCAATAATTGCAGCCGAAGTAGCAATGGCAACACCAATGATAATAAACCAATGCGGCATAAGATCGTAGAATGCGTGAATGCCGGATTCTGCTTTAAACGTGCTGTCTATAAGTTTACCATTATAGTTTGCAAGAAGGGATGCGCCTTGTCCAAAGTAGTTAATGAGCAAACAAATCTTTACATATACCCAGGAGATACGGATATTCTCTTTTCCGCAATGGCCCAAATCGCTATACAAAGCTTCGGCGCCGGTGGTACAAAGAAACACGGCACCTAACAACCAGAAACCTTCGGGATAAGTGGCAAGAAAATCGTACGCATAATATGGGTTCAATGCTTTGAAAATGGAGAGATCATCAAACACATGCGCAGCACCAAGTATGGCCAGCATGGTAAACCAAACCGTCATTACCGGGCCAAACAGTTTACCAATAGAACCGGTACCAAACTGCTGCATAAAAAAGAACAGCGATAGAATGATCAATACTATAGTTACAACCGTGTTCACAGGCATATCACGCAATTGGGGCAGCACTTTCAAACCTTCAATAGCAGAAGTAATAGAAATAGGGGGAGTAATAATACCATCAGCCAGCAGCGATGCCCCACCGATCATAGCCGGAATTACCAGCCATTTTCGCCTGCGCCGCACCAACGCATACAACGCAAATGTGCCTCCTTCCCCACGGTTATCGGCCCGCAGGATCATGATCACATACTTGATAGTGGTTTGTAAAGTCAGTGTCCAGATAATACAGGACAATGTGCCAACGATGAGTGTTTCTGAGATGACCCGGTTACCAATGATAGCATTGTAAACGTACAGGGGAGAAGTTCCGATGTCGCCATAAATAATGCCTAACGCAATTAACAAGCCGGCCGCTGTTACTTTTGATGTGTGCTTTCCCACAAATAATATTTAAGTGAGGATACGAACCAATTTGGTTGATTGGTTTTCCCGAACTGAAATCAAAGGTAATAGAAGGATACATATGTGCAAGAAAAATCGGTGAAAGCTGCGGCGGCTAGCTAGTAGACGTTAGTAAGATGCCAGCCGATTGTCGGCAATCTTTAGTCTTTAGTCAGAATTCCTATTCACTAACTACTATCGGATGAAGACTATTCCCTTTCCGCCACCCACAACAAACTCCCATCGCCATAACTCAAAAAACGGAAGTTATTGGCCATAGCATGGTCATATACCTTCTTCCAATCGCTGCCAATTAAAGCAGCCACTAATAATAATAAAGTGGAATTGGGTTGATGAAAATTGGTGATGATGGCTGAAGCAATACGTGCCTTGTAACCAGGTGCTATTAATATTTGTGTATGACAGATAAGTTGGTTGAGTCGATGTTGTTTCATCCAATCAAGCAATGCCTGCAGAGCTTCTGTTGCTGCGATTTGCTGTTTCGGCAGATCGTATGCGTCCCATTGCTGCACTTCCAATTCTTCAATACTTGCATGGGGGTTGATGATGGCTTTAACACCCATCCAGTACAAACTTTCAATACTTCGAAGTGAAGTGGTGCCCACAGCAATAATGTTGCCGGGTAATTGTTTCAACAGATATTCAATCGTATCAGCAGTTACTTCTATCCACTCACGGTGCATATTGTGTTGCAGCATGGTTTCACTCTTCACCGGTTGAAACGTACCCGCTCCCACATGCAGTGTAACAAATTGTTTTTTGATACCATGCTCCTGCAACTGCTGAAATAATAAAGGAGTAAAATGCAACCCTGCTGTTGGTGCGGCTACGCTACCCTCCTGTCTTGCATAAACGGTTTGATAGCGATCATAGTCAGCTGCTTCTGTTTGCCGTTGCAGGTATGGGGGCAAAGGCAGTACACCGGCAAAGTGTAACAACTCAGCAAACGTGAAATGTGTATTGTCCCAGCTAAACTCAATTTCAAAAGAACCTTGCTCCTGTTTTAGTTTTTCAGCTTTTAGTAACACATTCCCTTTTGGTGTGTTGAGTTGTTTCTCAAGGAACTGTTGTTTCCATTTGCCTGCACCACCAACAAGACAAGTCCAGCGTACAGATCCCTGGCTCATCATAGCCTGTGTAAGTTCAACACCTGCAGCAGGCTCTAAACAGAATATTTCAATAATGCTGCCGGTTGATTTATGAAAGAGAATGCGTGCTTCAATTACCTTGGTATTGTTGAACACCAGTAAACTGTGGGCAGGTAAATATGAAGGCAGGTTACGGTACACATCTTCGCAGATGTTACCTTCTTTATAAATGAGCAATTTGCTGAGGTCACGTTCAGCTAACGGGTAACGGGCAATACGTTCATCAGGCAATTCATATGTAAAATCTTTTATTTGTAGCTGCGAGGGATGCATAAGTGCAAAGAAAAAGAAATTGTGCGAACCGGTCATTTTGAAGGCGTGCACACAAACTGCACCAGAGGAAAAATCATTTGAATAAAGTTGTTGTTCATGCAACATTTATAGCTCTGGATTGATCAGCAAAAAAAATCAACCCGGAAAATCGTCCAAACTCGTTAATATTGCTTGTCCTTTTATCCCAAAAAACTCGCATCCTTCCTTTGAACCGTATTTCATTTTATCTGACAAGAGCCTCTGCAATTATTGTGATTGCAATAGTTTTATTAGTGTTGTGGGGCTGGCAGCAAGACAATCTTTTCCTGAAACAGATCATGCCGGAAATGGTTGCCATGAACCCCATGACAGCCATCGCTTTTCTTTTTAGCAGCTTCTCTTTTTTGCTTTCGCAGGAAAAAGGCTACAAACTTGTTGTTGCAAAAAGTCTTGCAATACTCGTTATCATCATTGCAGTTTTACGTCTTCTTGCTGTTATTGACTTGTATGATTTAGGTATCGATCGTTTGCTCTTCACAAATGAAGTACAATCCACTTTATACAAAGGTGAAGCTAATTATATGGTAGCGCATGCCGCAGCTGGTTTTTTGCTGGTAGGTACTTCACTTCTTTTATTACTTAGCAATCGCATCGAAGCATCGCAATGGATTGCTCTGCCAGTAAACGGGTTGGGTATTCTTTCTGTGATTGGCTATATCTATCACCTCAGTTCAAATTATTTGATCACTTCTTTTACGCCCATGGCCTTTCATACCGGCATCTGCTTCATGCTATTTTCAATGGCGTTATTGTTAGCAAAAAGCAGGCGTGGTTTTGTAGCTGAAATAACCAATATGCATGCCGGCGGTAAAGCGGCACGTTTATTATTACCTGCTCTGGTTATCATTCCGGTTGTGCTGGGTTATTATGTTTTAACGGGTATGTTAAGAGAGCGTTTTTCGGTTGTGGTATGGGTATCCCTCTTTGTATGTGCCGTAATTTTTATGTTTGGCGTATTGATTTGGGCAACTGCCTACATCATCAACAAGTCTGAAATAAAACGATTACAGGAGAAGAGGATTGCTGAAGAACAGCGGCGCCAATTGGTGGAATATAAATTTAAACAGTCGCAGGAACGTTATTATACTTTAATGAATAGTGTAGATGGTATAGTGTGGGAAGCAGATGCACTAACAATGGAATTCACATTTGTGAGCAAGCAAGCAGAAAGGATGTTGGGTTATCCTGTTGAAAGATGGATCAATGAACCAAACTTCTGGGCTCACCATATTTATGAAGAAGACCGCACATGGGCAGTTAACTACTGTGCACAATCAACATCTGAAGGAAAATCGCATCAGTTCGAATACAGGATGATCGCAGCTGACGGTCGCATTCTTTGGCTGCGTGATATAGTGGCGGTAAGTGTGGAGGATGGGAAGCCTTCAAAACTGAGTGGTATCATGGTTGATATTACTGAGCAACGGCAACTGGAGAAAAATCTCCAGGAAAAGGAACTTTCGCAACAAAAACTTATTACCGAAATAACCATATTGGCGCAGGAAAAAGAACGTAATGAACTTGGGCTTGAGCTACACGATAATATTAATCAGTTACTGAGCGTAGTGAAACTTTACCTGGGTGTGGCTAAAACAGAAAAAACATTTAATGAAGAGATCATTGAACGGTGTTACCTGCATCTTGAAGAAGCAATGCAGGATATCCGGAAATTATCCCATTCGCTTGTGGCGCCTTCACTCGGTCATAACGGATTGACAGAAGCACTGGAAGATCTGGTTGAAAGTGTGCAGGAACCAAATAAGCTAAGCGTGCAATTATTGGTTGATAAAAATTATGATGCATTGCAGGTTGATAAAAATAAAGAACTGATGATCTACCGCATTGTGCAGGAACAGCTGAACAATATTCTTAAGTATGCAAAGGCAACTGAGGTAACAATTCGATTACAAGAAACAGACAATCATCTCATTCTTTTTATTCATGATAACGGAGTGGGTTTTGATGTTCAGCAACAAGGCAACGGAATCGGTTTAAAAAATATCAACAGTCGTGTTAATTTCTATTCAGGTAAAATGCAACTTGCCTCAGCACCTGGCGAAGGCTGCACATTAGAGGTGTCTATCCCTAATTGACAACTGATTACCTGCGTTAACGTTTGATTAACGGAGCATGTTTAGCGATGAATTAAATTCGTTCATGCCCATTTAATTACTTCACTTAACAACTATTATGAAAAAATTATTTCTGCTGACCGCATTACTTGTTTCATATAATTTTACCTATGCCCAATGCGACAGAACAGTAACCTTTAAATGTGACAAAGCAAGAGATTTTAAGAATGGCGTTCTCAATACAGAAATGCCAATGGAGTCAACCATTACAATCGACAGCAGCAAAATCACTTTAACAGCTACAATGAATGGTGAAACAGAAACGGTTGAAGGGGAGATCACTGAAATATCTGTTTGCGATTGGAAAGAATTTCTTGTAAATGGGAAAGCTCAATACAAAGCTCTCCTCAAAAAAGCGAATGATCAGCCACAAGAATCTGTAATAGACGTTGTGAGTGAAAATGGAAACATAAAAATATCATTGGCTTTGGCGTCCGACACAAGCAACAAGATACAGGTTGATGTTGCAGAATACAAAATTACTGAACCTGCCGACCCAAGTACAAAAGAAGAACCTCTGAAGAAAGGAAAGAAGAAAAAGAAAACAACTGCTGCTTAGCATCTCAGCCCATTCTCCAAACTCTTCTCTCGCCTATCTTTGCATTCAAAATAAATTTCTATGGAATTAGGCGTGGGCATGTTCGGCGATAATCATTACGATGCGGCAGGTAACCCGTTATCTGCCGGTGAACGGTTGCGTGAATTAATTGAAGAGATAAAATTGATGGATGAAGTTGGTCTCGACTTTTACGGCATAGGTGAACATCATCGTCCTGATTATGCTGTATCAACACCTGAAATTATTTTAGCCGCAGCAGCAACTGTTACAAAGAATATTAAACTGGGCAGTGCCGTAACAGTATTAAGTTCAGCCGATCCTGTTCGTGTGTACCAAAGTTTTGCAACCATTGATCAATTGAGTAACGGCCGTGCTGAGCTCGTTGCAGGTCGTGGCAGTTTTATTGAATCGTTTCCATTGTATGGTTACAACCTGAGCGATTATGATGGATTGTTCGACGAAAAGTTAGACCTGTTGCAAAAAATAAATAATCAAAACCCGATTACCTGGAAAGGAAAATACCGAGCTGCATTAAATAACCAGCAAATACTGCCACGTGCGGTGAATGATCATCTCAACATTTGGGTGGCTGTTGGTGGCACACCGGAATCTGTATTGCGTGCTGGTAAGGCCGGCTTGCCTGTGATCTTTGCTATTATTGGGGGAAGCCCGGTACAATTTCAACCGCTGTTCGATTATTATAAAAAAGTGTACCAGCATTTTGAGCACGATATGAATAAGTTTGAAGTGGGTGTGCACATGCATTGTTTCTTTGGAGAAAACAGTAAACAGGTTGCGGATGAATATTATCCTTTATACGCTGCACAAATGACCCGAGTGGGCAGCAGTCGTGGATGGCCCGCCTATCAGCGTAATCAATTTGATTTTGGAAGAGGCAAAGAGGGAGCATTGATCATTGGAGATGCCAATGAAGCAATTGATAAAATTTTACAGATGCAGGAGATGTTTGGCTTAACACGTTTCTCAGCACATATGGATGTTGGTGGCCCATCGCATGCATCGTTAATGAAGTCAATTGAGTTATTTGGAACGAAGATCGCTCCGAAGGTGCGGGAAGCCTTGAAGAAATAAACCAAGTGTTTATTTACTTAAGCCCACTACCTGATGGAATAGCTGCCTTATTTTATCCTGCTATATTTATACAAAAACAAGATGCAGCAAATCCTAAAAAGAAATAACTATTCAAATTGCCTGGATGCGCTCTTATTTTAATTGTTCTATAGCGTTTAGTAGATAGATACCTGAGGCAGTAATTTCTAATAACAATTCCCGGTTAGAATTATAACTATTGAGTTGTTCTATGCCTTTAAACCGGCATTAACCTGTCTGCTTACAGGGTGAAAAGTGGCTTAAAAAGCGAAAGATGAGCGAAGGATGCTTGCATTTGCGTGTTATATTGTTTATCTTGTTTATTCAAATGCCTGTATTTATGGCAAGAACAAGCAATAACATTGTTACAAAAGGATTGAGAGGCCAGATCGGCAAACAACTTGTATTTAAGCAATATGGGAAGAAAACAGTGGTGACCCGTTACCCTGATATGAGCAAGGTGTTACCAAGTCCACTACAAAAACAACAAAGAAGCGGTTTTGCTGAAGCGGTTGCTTACGCACAATCTATCAATAACGATCCCATATTAAAAGCGAAGTATGCAAAAAAAGTAAAGAAGGGAAAGTCAGTGTTTCAATATGCGATTCAGGAATTTTTAAAGAACAAGAAAGTTGATGGATAATAGTTCATGAAAGAAAACCATTATTAAAAAGGTAGAAGTAATTACTTTAGCATTATAACAGAAAAGACCATACACGAAGGAAGAAATGTAAAACGTATCCGTGAGATACTTGGTATTAAGCAGGATGCACTTGCCATGGAATTAGAAAAAAAGATTGAACGTCCGCCATTGGTAACGGCGGACTTTTTTTAAAGTTTATTTTCTGCTAAAGAATTAAGAACTTAGGACTGCATTATTGCCGTTGTTGGTATTCTTTGCCCAATTATAATTCTAATGTTCGCCGCCGTTTTGTGTTATCACCATCGGCACATGCATTGCTGCAGAATATAAATTCTTTGTTGGTGATACGTTCCAAAACGCTCAGTACACACAAGAAGGTCTGTGATAGTTTTTGTTTACCATCCACAGCAATCGCCTCATTTTTGCACAATCAACATATTAACATCATTCAACCAAAGCACTTCAACCCTGTGCAATGGATGTTAGTTCACCTTCACAACAACTTTGCCCTTTGTACGACCTGTTTCCACATAGGCTATCGCTTCATTTGTTTGTTCAAACTGAAACACTTTATCCATTACAGGTTTTATTATGCCTTGCTCTATCAGTTTTGTAAGTTCACTTAATTGTTCGCCCTGTGCCCGCATAAAAAGAAAAGAATAGTTTAGGTCAAGACGTTTTGCTTTTTTCTTAATGCCTGCACTCAAAAATTTCGTCACTGTTTTCAAAAACCAGGTGGAATTAATTTGTTTTGCAAAGTCCACATCAGGCGGACCAGAAATTGAAATAACTTTTCCGCCTGGTTTTAATACCCGCAACGATTTTTCAAGCGACTTTTTATCCTGGCTGTTCAACACTACATCGTAACCTTTTAGTACGGTTTCAAAATCCTCCTTTCTGTAATCAATCACAACATCTGCTCCCAGGCATTTTACCAAATCAAAATTTGCCGCACTTGTTGTTGTAGCCACAGTTGCACCCAAATGTTTTGCTAACTGAATGGCGAATGTGCCTACACCACCAGAGCCTGCCTGGATAAAAACCTTTTGCCCTTTTTTCAGGTTTGCTTTTTCAACAAGTGTCTGCCATGCTGTTAATCCAACCAATGGAATAGAAGCAGCTTCTTCCATCGAAAGATTTTTTGGTTTAAGTGCCACATCGTTTTCATTCATTGCAATAAATTCTGCAAAGGTACCAATGCGATGATCGGCAGGTCTTGCATATACTTCATCACCAATTTTGAATTTCTTAACTTTTGCACCAACTTTTGTTACTACACCTGCCACATCGTGCCCCAACGTAAATGGAGTTTTATAAGGCAAGATCATTTTGAATTCGCCATCCCTGATTTTTGAATCTAACAGGTTTACACCTGCTGCATGTACTTGAACCAATATGTCCGTTTCTTTTACAAGCGGTTCGGCCAATTGAGTGAGCTGTAATTTTTCATTTTTGCCATAGCGCTTTACTATGAATGCTTTCATGTTTATATTTTTAGTTTAATAAAAACCTTAATGCCTGTGTGATAAATTCTTTGTGATATTGAAAGATGCCACCATGGCCTGAATTGGGATAAATGATAATTTCAGCATTTGGAAAACGCTTTGCCAGATCATACGAATTGGGTGTTGGAACCATTCTGTCATGATCACCATTTGCTACTAATACAGGATGATTAAAAATGCTCAGATCGGCAGGGGTTTCATGCCCCCAGGCTGCAATGGCTTGCAGCTGTTTTTTCAATACACTCAGTTTTACTTTCTTATCCCGGTTTTCTGTTCTTTCGTTTAAACGTTTCAGAAAATCACGGGCTGCTTCTTTACCCACTTTGTTTTGTGTAAAGAATAAATAAAACTTGGGGTCTCTGAAAGTGAGGATGCCTTTAAAAACATCCTTATACGTTAAACCAACCACATCGCTAACGCCCTCTCCACCTCTTGGGCCCGTACCTGCAAGTATTATTTTACGTACCAACTGTGGTTCCACTAAAAGTAATTCCTGGGTAATAAAACCACCCATGGAAAAAGCCACGATATCAACTTGCTTGTATCCCAAGGCATGAATAAAAGCAATTGCATCTTTTGCCATATCGGCAATACTTGTTCCCTGCTCGCCGGTTGTTGCACCAACGCCCCTGTAATCAAAGGAAATAATATGACGGTGTGCTGCAATTGCATCCATAATTCTTGGATCGCAATTGTCAAGGTTTGCCGTTAAGTGATTGAGATAAATAACAGGTATGTCGCCTTTTTTACCGTAAGAACGATAGGCGATTTTTATTCCGTTAGCCTCCACAAACTTTGTGGGAACTGTTGCGTAAGTGTAACCGGCATTCGTTGCGTTTCCACTTTGTTTAGTTGTTGTTGTCATGATTGAAATAGTTTGATTGGTTGTTGTGTAAATAAGCTGTTACTAAAGCCTGTGAGTTTCGTGGAGCTTGTTGGCGATGAGTCACCCAAAGCCTGAGGAAGCACCGGTTACTAAAATTGTTTGTTTCATTTCTGATTGCGTTGTATTTTTACTTGCAATTTGCAAGTGCAAGATACAAATCACTTGCAAATTGCAAGTTATTTTAAAAAATATTTTTATGACTCAACTCAAAAAAAGATCAGATTGCCCTGTTAGTAGTTCACTTGATATATGGGGAGATAAGTGGTCGCTGTTGATTATCAGAGACCTTATGATTGCAAAAGAGTGTACTTATGGTGATTTTCTAAAAGCCCCGGAACATATAGCCACAAATATTCTGGCTTCAAGATTACAGATACTTGAAGAAAGCAAGATCATTGAAAAGTTAGAACACCCAGAGAGTAAAGCAAAAGTGTTATATAGGTTAACCAAAAAAGGAATTGACCTGCTTCCTTTAATGATTGAAATAAACTTATGGGCTGAAAAATATTTTACCATACCGGCCGACAGAAAAGCAATGTTGAAAGAAGTGAAAAAAGATAAAGAGGGATTTATAAAGGCGTCCATGAAAGAATTGGAGAAATTGATATAATCTGATCATGTGTTAGTCAGGGGCTGGCGTCAGCGGCACTTTGCAAGCATAACTTCAACCAAATAAAATCTTATCCCTACTGCTTCAAGATTTTCATCAACTCTTTTTCAACCGTCGAGAGGCCGGTTGCATTGTCGTTCTTTTCAATTTTATTCAACCCGCTAAAATATCCTTGTATAGTTTTATTTTCATACCAGGTGAGGAGTTTGGGGTGCACATAATATTTTCTACAGACGGTTCTTGTATTACCTAATTTCTCCGCTACTATATCCAATGCACTGACGATATTTTTTTTAATGTTGCTTTCTTCTTCTTCCATTCCCATATCAGAAAGAGCAAGAAAAGCATGCAGGGTGCCTGCCCATGTACGAAAATCTTTTGCCGTAAAATCCTGGCCGCTGATCTCCCGTATATAATCATTCACCATGCCTGAATCAACTGGCTTGCGATCACCGTTCTCATTGTAATACTGAAATAGTTCTTTTCCCGGTATGTCTTTGCATTGCTGCACGAGCTTTGAAAGTTTTTTACTGCGCAGGTCAAGGTTGTGATGAATTCCTTTTTTGCCTTTGAACGAAAATTTGATTCTGCTGTCTTTCACTTCAATATGTTTATCCTTGAAAGTGGTGAGACCAAATGACCCGTATAATTTTTCATACTCATAATTTCCTACTCTGATATGCGTACGTTCCAACAAACTCACGACTAATGCCAATACTTTTCTCAATGGCAACCCGGGTAGTGCAAGATCCTTTTCCATTTGCAGGCGCATTTTAGGCAGCAGTTTCCCAAACTGATACATGCGGTAAAACTTCGTATGATTGCGTAGCTCATTCCACAACGGATGATACTTGTATTGTTTCCGTTTATTGGCATCAAGACCCACCACCTGCAAGTGACCGTTTTCTAAATAACAGATCCATACGTTTTCCCAGGCCGGTGGTATCACCAATGACTTTATGCGCTCAAGGTGTTTCTTGTCATTCAGTCTTTTGTTTTTGAATTTGTAAGAAAAACCTTTGCCGGCCCGTACTCGTTCTATCCCATCATCACTGGAATTTACATATACCAGTTTAACCGCCCTGGCAGTTGCTTCAGGATCATCAATGATCTGCTCAATTTTTGCAGGGCCTATTTTTAACACGGGATCACTGATCATATAAAGTTGCGTTTATCTTGCGTGGATATTTTTGCACATCCTTTCAATACTGCAAGTTCAATGCCCCATATTCAGTTTGCTATTTAAGGCGTAGTATATTCAACTAGCTTTAAAAAATATTGGCGAGGCTACCAATATTGAAGGTATGCCTGTGCCAACAGCATTATATTGGAGAGCAGATCATTGATTTTCAGTTTAAAAAAAATCGGTACAGCATTTGTATTATTAGCAAACTCGCAGGATTTCCCCGAAATTTTAGCAGTATTTCGGACCCTTATTATGAACTAATTATACATTTATTGACCAATGAAAAATTACCAGGAAATTTTTGAGAATTCTTTATTAATGGCTTCAAATGGCGAAAAGAAGGCGAATATTTTAACGTATCTGGCAATCGAATCAGAGAAACTACTTGGGTCTGGTTGCGTTGTCTCCATTTTATTAATTGATCATAATGGTTTACTCCGAAATGGAGCGTCCCCAAATTTACCCTTGGATTATTTAAATGCAATTGATGGAATTCAGCCTCACCCTTCGGTTGGCACGTGTGCTGCAGCCGCAGCAACAGGTAAAATCGTTATCACTGAAAGTTTTCTTGCAGATGATAAATGGTCAGAATTAAAACATCTCCCGCTTTCAATAGGTTATGCAGGAGCATGGAGTGTGCCGATAAAAAATAATCATAATCTTGTTTTAGGAACGATGGGAGTGTATGAAAGAAGTGCTAAACTCCCTCATGCGAATGATGTTAGTGGCATTGAACTTCTTACAAAAGCTGCAGCTCATATACTCGCTCCTATCGAAAACATGTTAAATGAACCCAGCGGGTATTGACAGGGTAGTTTTGACTCCAAGGACTATTGTTTTCAAGACTAAGCAATAAGAAGCAATTAGGTCTTTCACAAAAAATTACCATTACAGACTTTCACAATGCTTTAATAAACTTGCAGCTATCAGCTATCGTCTGTGGTATGTTAATTGAACATACTATTAAAACAAAGGAGGCATTATGAAAAAGAACCTGAGCGGATGGATGTTTTTACCGGCCTTGCTCTTGTTTATTGTTGGTTGCGGACCTGCAGCCCACATTGAAAAAGATCAGGCATTTAATTTTTCCAATTACAAAACGTTTGCATGGGTTGACAAAGATGGTGAAGGACGCAATGATCGTAACAACAACAACGATATTGCAGAAGCTAATATCCGTGCAGCCGTAAGTAAGGAATTAACAAAAGCAGGATGGAGCGAAACGAAACGTCGTCCGGATATTTTATTGAGTTATGATCTGTTGGTAGAACGTTCTACCATACAAAATAACGATCCGGTTTATTCGCAGCCTTTCTACAGAACATTCTATAGCCCCTATTACAGGCGTTACTTTATTGTAAACTATCCTTCTCAGTTTGTTGGCTACGACCGTAGCGAACGAACAGTTAAGGAAGGAACTATAACTGTTAACATGATCGATGCCAGCAGTGGTAAAACAGTATGGCAAGGTTGGGCTACAGATGAGGTGAGCAACCGTAACATCAGTTCGAAAGAAATTGAAGCCGCAGTAAGATCCATCTTTAAAAAAGCCGACTTAGCGAAGCGCTAAAAACAACAAACCCTTTCAACATTGAAAGGGTTTTGTTTTGCTGCTATGATACTGATTGCTTTACTACTTTTTCAATTCGAACTTAGCTTCCTTCACATCACGGCTATTACCGCCAATGAACAATTTAAAATCACCCGGCTCATAGATGTACTGTAGTTTGTCATTATAGAAACGAAGATCGTTTGCAGTCAGTGTAAACTGCACTTGTTTACTTTCGCCTTTATTGATCTTTATTTTCTTGAAGCCTTTTAATTCTTTCACCGGACGAACAACCGAACCTGTAATATCACGGATGTACAACTGTACTACTTCCTCTCCATCATAATTACCATTGTTGGTTACAGTAACAGTTGCGGTTAATGTTTCACCGGGTTTAAAAGATGATCTGTTCAATTGAATATCGCTGTACTGAAACTTCGTATAACTCAATCCAAAACCAAATGGGTATTGCGGACTGTTGAGCAGATCAGTATAAGCCGATACATAGTTTATATCGGTTTCTGTTTTAGCAGGACGACCCGTGTTGTAATAGTTATAGTAAATTGGAATTTGTCCTTCGCTGCGTGGAAAGGTCATTGGTAATTTGCCCGAAGGATTATAGTCACCAAACAATACATCACTAATTGCATCAGCACCTTTTGTTCCCAGCCACCAGGTATATAAGATTGCTGGCACATGCTCCGCCGTCCAGTTAAACACCAATGGACGACCAGCTGCAATTAAAACGATAACAGGTTTACCAGTTGCTGCAACTGCTTTTATTAAGTCTTCCTGCACACCAGGCAAATGAATATTACTGCGGCTCTTTGCCTCGCCACTCATATTTCTTGTTTCACCCACATAGATCACAACTACATCGCTTTGATTGGCTGCATCAACAGCTGCTGCAAAACCAGCACGGCTGCTATCTGTCAACTCACAACCTTTTGCATAAAGCAACTGGGTGTTGCTGCCAACTTTATTTTGAATAGATTGATAAAGACTCGGCACACGTGCAGAATCATCATCCCAATCATAACTCCAGAAACCAAGATGTTCTTTTATTGCCTTCACCAACGGACCAATAAGAGCGATCTTTTTTGTTTGCTTTGAAAGTGGCAAGGTTTGGTTGTTATTTTTCAGCAATACAATACTTTTTGCAGCTATATCTTTTGATGCAGCAAGATGCTGTGGATTATTCCATTGCTCTTTCTCTCTTTGCACATTGCTGAATTTGTATGGATCAGCAAACAAACCCAGTTCATATTTTTTACGAAGAATGCGGCGCACTGCATCATCGATCACAGCCATCTTTACTTTTCCTTCTTTTACCAAGCGGGAAAGATGCTGAATGTATGCACGGCTTTCCATATCCATATCACTGCCTGCATTTGCTGCAAGCATTGCTGCTTCATAATTATCTTTTGCAAAACCATGGTTCACCATTTCACCCACACTACCCCAATCGCTCACTACAAATCCTTTGAACTTCCATTGTCCTTTTAAAATGTCACGCTGCAAAAAACGATTACCCGTTGCCGGTATACCATTCAGATCATTAAACGAATTCATGAATGTTGCAGCACCTGCATCTGCTGCTGCCTTAAACGGTGGCAGATAAGTTTCATACAACATGCGTGGACTCATATCAACTGAATTATAATCACGACCGCCAACAGCTGCGCCATAAGCGGCAAAATGTTTTACACAAGCCAGCACGGCATCTGTATTCCCAAAACCTTTCCCCTGGAAACCGTTCACCCTTGCTTTTGCAATGAGCGAACCAAGAAGAGGATCTTCACCTGCACCTTCCATTACACGACCCCAACGTGGGTCACGACCAATATCAACCATTGGAGCAAACGTCCAATGAATACCTGCTGCACTTGCTTCAATAGCTGCAATGCGTGCACTGAGTTCAATGGCTTCCATATCCCAGCTTGCGGCTTCTGCCAATGGCAATGGAAAAATTGTTCGGTAACCATGAATTACATCCTGTCCAAACAGTAACGGAATTTTCAAACGTGATTGCATGGCAATTTCCTGCAACGAACGTGTACGTTCTGCACCTGTTACGTTGAGGTAAGAACCGATCATTCCCTTACGTACCTGCGTTTGCTTATCGCCATCTTTTGTAATAGGGCCGGTTGCAGCAAAGTCGCTGCTGTATTGATTCATTTGCCCGATCTTTTCTTCAAGCGTCATTAAGCGTATCAATGAATCGAGAAAGCGATTCATCTTTACTTCATTTGTTGCTTGTGCCAATAAAACTGCTGAGCTGAAAGAAAAGCAGAGTAAGAGTGCAACACGTTTCATGATCTTGTGTTGATTAAGAGTTAAGACTATCGTTTACTATTACTGATACACCCGAACGTAATCTATTTCCATGCGTTGGGAGAAGATGCTGTCATCAACACCAAATTTTCCTCCCCAATTACCGCCCACAGCAATATTCATCAGTAAATGAAATTGTTTGTCGAACGGCCACGCAGCACTTCCTGATTTCTTATTATTGAACCGATGATATTCCTTTCCGTCGAGCATGAAAATGATTTTATCAGCCATCCATTCGATTGCATACACATGAAATGCAGTAGAAAGATCTTTCACGGAAATTGCCGTACCAACCTGTGTGCCCTGTCCGTGATTGTATGCTCCTGTGTGCACTGTGGCAAATAATGAATCGGGCCAATAACCAACATTTTCCATAATATCAATTTCACCACTATGTGGCCAGCCCCCATATTCCCAATTGGTAGGTAGCATCCAAATAGCAGGCCACATACCACGACCTGCAGGAAGTTTTGCTTTTACTTCAATACGTCCGTATTTCCAATCGCCTTTGTTTTTAGATACTAGCCGTGCAGATGTATAATTCGCATCTTCCATTTTTTCTTTATGTGCTTCTATAATGAGTTTGCCATTTTCTACACGTGCATTTTCTTTTCGCTTCGCTGTATAATACTGCAGCTCATTATTACCCCATCCGCAATTATTCGGGCAACCACGACCAAGATCATAACTCCATTTTGCGGAGTCAGGCAAACCGTTTGTATTAAACTCATCTGCCCAGACTAATTTCTTTTTTTGTGCCTGTGTAGTTGTGAGCCCCACAAACAACAACAATGCAGCAAGCCGTACTATGTATGTTTTCATAATAACTTATTAATGTGTAAGGATAAAGAGAAGAAAAGTGAAAGATATTTGATTCAATAAAAAAACATGATTCACTTTTGCTATTGATTACGGGGAATACTCTCAACTCCCCTTCTGCTATATGATCATTTTATTGATAAACCCGTATGTAATCGACCTCCAGTGTTGCTGCTGTAACATTTGGATCAACAGCACCGCCGAATGTTCCTCCCATTGCCAGGTTCATGATGATGAAAAAATTATGATTGAATGGAATAGCTGTTGAATTAGCAACCGTATGAAACAACACGTCATCCACATAAATTTTAATTGCTGCAGCGGTCCACTCAACCTTATAAATATGAAACTCAGTTGATGCATTGCTGATAATGCGTGAACTCCCATCAGCATTACCACCTGAACGGCCGGGATAATGCAACGTTCCGAAAATGCGGTTAAGATCATTACCCTTGTGTTCCATAATATCTATCTCTCCACATGCAGGCCAACCTGCTGTGGCGATATTTGCACCTAACATCCAGATAGCTGGCCATGTGCCACCGCCAGATGGAAGTTTTGCACGCACTTCAACAATACCATACTTGAAGGAAAATTTATTGGCGGTTAACATCCGTGTTGATGTGTAATTAAACCCACTGTAGTTTTCTTTCTTTAACATGATACGCAGTAACCCATTTTCTACAATTACATTATCTGAACGATTGGTATAATACTGTTTCTCCTGGTTGCCCCAGCCATCGGTACCGTTACCAATATCATAACCCCACTTAGCAGGATCAGGTGCACCGCTTGTTGTAAACTCATCACTAAAGATCAATGACAAACCAACTGCTACAGTGATCTGGATTGTTTTTGATACAGTTTTTCCACCTGCACTTTTTGCAGTAACTGTTACGCTGTAGGTTCCTGATGCAGGATATTTGTACGTCACTTTACCGGATGGCACTAATGCAAACACACCATTACCATAACCATACTCGTAAGTTGCAGCGTTTGTTGCAGCAGCCGTGAACTCTACGTTGCCGCTATTATCAGTACTTACCACTGCATTGAGCGTAAGGTTTGTTGGTGCCGTATCGGTGTTACCCGGGCTGCCTTTTTTCTTACAAGAGAAAAAAGACAGCGCAGATAACAACACTATTGAACAGATTCTTGTCATGTATTATGATTTCACTTTTAATTTCTGATACCATGCATTACCATCTATTCCAATGTTTCGAATGTGCATTGTTGTTGCGGTAAGAGATAATATCTCGTAGGTTCTTCCGCCTGTACCAAAAATGATCAATCCATTACCTGGTACATCAAACTGTATCCTTGTTGAGACAGCTGGTGTTGATGTAGAGGTTGCATCCATGAACGCTAACTTTTTTGTACCGGATGCTGTTACTCCAAGACATGCATCGCCACCACCGAATCCATAAAATGCTGTTGAGGCGCCAATAGAAAATGATTGTCCTTTATTATCGATGCTCATCAGGATATTATTATTCGCATCTTTTGAAAAAGTGATCTCATCGTCATACGAGCAGGCATCTCTTGAATTAGGTCCTGCTTCATACCAAATAGGAGAAAACTGATCGTTTGGTCCAACACCAAAATGTCCCGGAGCCTCTTTATCTGAAACCCATATTTTGGAAGTGCCGCCAGTTATATTCTGTAAGATGGTTGCCGGAATTTCAAATGCCACAAATACTCTTATCTTTTTGCTGATGGTAGACACAACGCCACCTGTTCCTACAGCTTTTACTGTAATAACATAATCAGCAGTACCGGGTGAATTATATTTATAATTGATGGTACCGGATGGCACTATTTGCGATTTGCCATCACCAAAATCAATATTGTAAGTGAGTGCATTTTTTGCAGTTGTTGTAATCACTACATTTCCTGTTCCATTTCCGTTTGGATTGTTTCCATCCACACCTGCAACCGCAGCCGTAAGTGTAAGATCCGATGGCGTTTTAAAATCGCCAAAGTTGTATTCCTTTTTTTCGCAACCCGCCAGGAAAGCAATTGCAAGGAACACAAGTGCGAAAGATTTTATTTTCTTTATCATGATGTATGATTTATGAAATTAATTAAGTGAAATATCATCAACGTAAAACGTATAGTTTGCAGAGCCATCACCTGCTGTTCCCAAATCAAAAATTAATACAATTTTTGTGTAGAACCCGAATGGTAAAGTAGAATAATCAAACGTTAATTCTTCCCACGCATTAGCCGCAGTAGTTGCAACTTCTTTTTCAAATGCCACACCCGGACCTTCAACTTTAAATAAAACTTTTGCACCTGCTCTTGGTGAAAACACTTTCATTTTAAAATTTGTTTTTCCTGTAAAATTGATTGGGTTCACCAACTCCATCAAACTTCCTCCCCATACCTGACCTGGGTTTTTTATCATACGTGCCACTTTTGTGCTTGTATTAATTCCCGTAGCAGAAGGATTATTCACTATAGATAAATTTCCTCCATCAAAATTAGTGATGTAATAACTGTAAGAAGTTGACTGAAAATCTATTGGAAGATTGATATAATTTGGAACCACATTCGCAGAAAGAAACATTACATCATCCCAATAGAAAACTTTATCATCACCATCCTTCCCGAAATTAAAAAAGATAGAAGCCATATCGTAATTATTAGCAAGATTGAGTGAAGCTGTTCCTGCAGATGGATTGGCAAAATCAAATACCAGTGTTTCCCATGTATTAGCGGCTTCTGTTATTGCTTCGGTTTCAACCGATTTGGTATTATCATTATGGTCTTCCAATTTTAAACGAACACGAAGGCCCGCTGCCGGAGAATATACTCTTACACTCATTTGTGTTTGACTTGCAGTAAAAGGAACTTTCGATGTAAAGTATGCGCCAATTGTTGTTCCGGCCCATGAAGCCGCACCTGTTGGTTTGGTTGTTTTCTTTACTTTATTCGCTGCATTTGTCGGGTCAACATCATTTACAGTTGTTGCGCCTCCAAAATCAGTTACTGCATAATTCAAAGCGGCATTATCAAATGTTACAGGCAGTGTTAATGGTACTGTAGGAATTTGATTGGTTAAACGGATATCATCAAACAGAAATGTAAAGTTGGCAGAACCATCACCTACTGTACCCAATTCAAAGATGAGTACAATTTTCTGGTATGAATTTCCTGTATTGATCGCATTGTAATCAAACACAAGATCTTCCCATGCGTTAGCAACTGTAGTTGCGGTTTCTTTTTCAAAACTGATACCGCCATTAGTTGCATTCTCTACTTTCAACAACACTTTAGCTCCCACTCTTGGTGAATACACTTTCATGCGAAATACTTTGTTGGCAGAAAAATCAATGGGCGCTCCTAATGTTATTACACTGCCACCCCATACTTCCGGCGCACTCTTTACCATGCGTCCAACTTTGTTAGTTGTGTTAATACCGCTTTTATTAGGGTTGTTGATGACAGTAACATTACCCCCACCGAAATTGATGAAATTGTATTGCAACGTTGCAGATTCAAATGTCAAAGGCAGCAATACTGGATCAACTATTGTTATGGTCTTTGTAAACTGTGTTGTAGCAGCACCACCACTTAACGCCACCACTCTTACAGTGTAAGTTCCAACAGCTGCGTAAGTGTGACTGATGGTTTCGCCTTCCAAAAAAGAAACCGGAACCTCATTTGGCACATCACCAAAATACACACGGAACATGGTTTCGTATTGTGCCTTTGCACTAACGTTTACTTTAAAGTTATTCGCTACATCCACATCTGCAATTACTTCTAAATTTTCCGGTGCACGGAACGAAACAGTAAGTTGCTGTGTTGCTTCCGTTGCTTTACCTGTGATATTGTAGCCCACGATTTTTACGTTATACACGCCTTCTGCATATTTATGAGTGGTATTTTTCCCTGCCTGCACTTTAGCAGGTGCAGTTGTTGCATCACCATAATATACATCAAAGGAAACAGCGCCTTCGCCGTTTGGTGTAATGGTTACATTACCGGTATTATCCTGTGTAATTTCAAACAGTGCCGACAACTTTCCTGCCGTAGCTGCACTATTAAGAAATGAAATATCATCATTCAATTCCTGCTTACAACCCGAAACAACGAGCAGTAAAACCACAAACTGAATGATATTTTTTATTGTACGCATGATTTTCAGTTTTTAATGTGTTGGAATTAGTAATTATTATTTTGGGTGATACCTGATATATCCCTTTCTCTTTGCGGAATAGGAAATACTTCATGTTTACCCGTAACAAACCCGGTGAGCTTTGTTGCGGCTTGTCCTGTGCGTACAAGATCAAAAAAGCGATCGCCTTCCATACCCAGCTCCAATCTGCGTTCATCCCAGATTGCCTGGCGCAATGCAGTGCCCGTTGCTGTTACATCATGCAGGTTATCATTAAATGCACGACGGCGAACAAGGTTAAGATAAGTTTGTGCTTTTGTATCATTTGGAGTTGAAGAGCGGTTGAAAGCTTCAGCAGCCAGTAACAATACTTCTGCATACCTGATGATGCGGAAATTGTTGGTGTAGTTTAATTCCAACTGACCACTTGTTTCACCTTTACGTGGTAAATACTTCTGGTTGTATAAACCCGTATTCTTGTAAGGTGCAACCTGGTAAGTAATATTAAAAGCGGGGTTGGCATTTTTATAAGCTTCAATATCCAACACTGTTGCTGCTTTACGTTGATCGCCTGCTGCATAAGCATTCGCTAAATTTTGGGTTGGAAGATTGGTACTCCAGCCGGCAGCATAGGGCATAGCGCTTGAGCCATTTAAACCACGCACACCATTTTGTTGCACGGCATAGTTACCCTGGCCTCTTGTTGCACCGCCCCAGTTGTAATAAGGTGATGTGTTTGAGTACTGAATTTCAAATACAGATTCAGGACCGTTCTCACCACTTGCCAGATACATTGATGCAAAGTTTGGAACAAGAGAAAAAGCATTAGCAGTAATAATACTTTCGAGTATTGGTGCTGCTGCATCAAACTTGTTTTGATAGATAAAAACTTTACCAAGTAACGCCTGTGCCGCATATTTTGTAATGCGACCCTTTTGCGCCTGTATTGCAGGTAATACGGCAACAGCGGCAGTAAGGTCGGCTTCAATTTGTTTGTAAACATCTGCCTTGGGTGAGCGTTGTAATGTTTTACTTTCAGCAAGCGTTAAACGTTTCTGAACGAACAAAGGAACATCACCAAACATTTTCACTAAGGTGAAGTAATAGTAGGCTCGGCAAAAAAGTACTTCACCGTAAAGGGCTTCTTTACCCGGAAAGTCAATTGTATTGCCGGCTATATTTTTTGCTTTGTACTGCGTCATGTAATTGGCTCGGTTAATACCTTCATAAGCCGATTGCCAGATGTCTGTCAATGTTGAATTAACAGGTGTATGCGTATAATCATCAATTTGCTGAAGCGATAATACATCGGATGCATTTTCGCCACCGCTCACTGCATTATCAGAAGCAATATCGCCGATGGGTACTACCTGGTTAATCCATTGCAAAGGAGAATACACACTCACCGCCATTGTACGGTAATCGGTTTCTGATGCCAGGTAGGCTCCCTCAGTTACAAGGAAGTCATCCTTCGGATCATAATCAACCCATTTTTTACAGGAGGCAAGCAATGCAATCAGCAGAAATAAGCTTGCAATTTTTATTGTAATTTTTTTCATTTCAACTATTTTTTATGAATACTTATAATTTGATATCAAGACCAACTGAATAGGTTCTTGCCTGTGGATATGCCCCACGATCAACACCTGTATCAAGAATACCACCTGCTATCTCAGGATCGAAACCGGTGTACTTGGTAAAGGTGAATGCATTACGCACCTGCACATAAATACGCACACGGCTGAACACTTTCCTGGTAGCTGCTTCAGGGAATGTATAACCTAATAACAGGTTTTTGATTTTTACAAACGATCCGTCTTCTACATAACGTTCTGATACACGGATGTTGCTGTTGGCATCAGTAAATGAGTAACGTGGGGTACGCACATCATTTGTAGTGCCTGCACCTGTCCAGCGGCCTAATACATCTCTTGATTTGTTACTGAAGTTTGCATTACGCTCATAAGCCCTGTACACCTCGTTACCAACCGAAGCATAGGTAAACATATTAAAGTCGAAATTTTTGTATTCAAGACCAAGGTTCCAACCCATTGTAAATTCGGGGAACGGATCACCAATCTTGGTTTGATCATCGGCGTTGATTTTGCCATCACCATTTACATCTACAAAACGGATATCACCCGGTTGTGCACCTGCCTGTGTTGGAGCTTTCGAAATTTCATCAAAGGTTTGGAACAATCCATTGGTTTTGTAACCATAGAAATAACCGGGGGTTTGTCCTTTTTCAAAAACAGTTACCGATTGTGATTGACCGTTGAAATAAAATCCTCCGGGAATTCTTGCGGTACCATCATCATTGGTTGCAGTTACAACGTTACGTGATGTAGTAAAATTTAACGAAGTAGTGAGTCTGAAATCTTTACCGATCGTTTCATTATAACCCAATGTAAGATCTACACCTTTGCTTGAAGTTGAACCAATATTCGCAACCGGCGCTTCAAGTGTGCCGAGGTATAAAGAAATAGAGGGTGTAAATAATAAACCATCCACTTTCTTCTCAAAATAATCAGCAGTAATAGAGAATTTCTTTTTGTAGAACGTAAGATCAAATCCAACATTCATCTGTAATTGATTTTCCCAACGCAAGCCGGGGTTAGCAGCGGTACCAACAGTAGAGCCATTATAAGGCACGTCACCAAATGTGTAACCATTGCTGTTTGCTGTTGGTCCATAACCGGTGTTTACGCCGCCGGTAACAATACGTACTGCTTGTGGGTTTACATTTTCATTACCTACTGAACCATAACTTCCACGCACTTTCAGATAATCAATAAAAGAAGATTTAAAGAAGTCTTCATTTGTTACAACCCAGCCGAGAGAGCCTGATAAGAAATTAGCAAACTTATTATCTGTACCAAAAGCATACGAACCATCTCTTCGTGCAGTAAACGATGCTAAATATTTGTTCTCATAATCATAATTCAAACGGGTAAAATAAGAAATATTCTTTCTGAAATACTGGTAATAGTAACCACTGAGTGCATTGCTGTTTGTTGCGTTATTATTTCCTGTAGCTGCGGTGAAGTCAGCAAAGTCCCATGAGTTAAATGGTACGTCCTGGCGGCTTGCACCTGCTGCATTACCTGAAATTTTTGCGAGTGAAAAACCTGCTACTGTTTCAAAATTATGTTTGTTATTAATTTCGAAATTATAATTACCATAGGTTTCCCAGGTGTAATTAAAGTTGCTCGATTTTTCGTGTGAGACACTGTTGAAACGTCCGGCTATTTTTGCACCGCTGGCATCCATACTGTTCTCCACATTCAATGGGCCATAAAACACTAATGGATTAAAGCTTTTTGCATTACCGTCGTACTTTGTATAACCAAAACGGCTGCTTACAGAAAGCCCTTTGATGATGGTATATTGCATCTCAAACTTGCCGTACAGTTTTGTACCTATGTTCTTGTTATACGTATTATCCAGTTTTGTAAGTGGGTTAAATATTTCCGACAACAACAGGTTACTGAAACCATATTTACCAACTGTATTTGGTACAGTGTTTAAGACCGGAACAGTTGGATCAAAATTCAACGCACTGCCTAACACGCTGTTGAATGAATTTTCCTGCACACCTCTGCTGTCGAGCAGAACTGCTGTTGTATTTAAAAAGAATTTTAATTTTTTGGTGAGATCAAAACTAAGATTGGCGGTAAAGTTGCCACGGTTAAATCTCGATTTGTCATTTCCACCAACAATACCACCCTGGTTCAGGAACGCAGCAGACAAGAAGTAAGTCATTTTATCGCTTCCACCTCTTGCAGCAATGTTGTGCGTTTGGAAAGTAGCATTTTTAAATACTTCGTTTTGCCAGTTGGTGCCAACACCAAGCGTTGAAAGGTTGGGGAAGATGGGGCTGCCACCTGCTGTTACACTACCCTCATTCAGCATGGCGCCATATTCTGTGGCGTTTAATACACCAATGGTATTCATTACCTGCTGCACGCCATAGTTGGTGCTTAAAGTGATATCTGCCTTTTGGTTTTTGCGACCACCTTTGGTTGTAACAACGATAACACCGTTACCACCTTTTACACCATAAATAGCCGTTGCCGATGCATCCTTCAATACATTGATTGATTCAATATCGGCCGGGTTAATGGAATTAAAATCGGTTAATGTTTGGGGAACACCGTCAATAATAACAGTGGGGTCAACACCGGAGAACGAAGGAATACCACGGATAAGCACCGTTGGCTTCGAACCTGGGGAACCACTTTGAATAACACTTACGCCCGAAGCACGACCTTGTAAGGCTTCTTCAGTACGCACTGGTTTCAATTTTTCGATATCAGCAGCCTTCACAGTAGAGATGGCACCTGAAACTTTTGTTACCCGCTGAGTACCGTAACCCACTACCACTACCTCGCCAAGGCTGGCAGAGGAACTTTCTTCAAGTTGGATATCGGCAGTGCCGGAACCAGTTACAGTGTAACGGAAATCGGCCAGCCCGGTGTAGGTAATCAGCAGTACAGCACCACGGGAAGCAGAAATTGTGAAACGGCCAGTGGCATCGGTAAACGTGGAATTTGATGAACCAACTACCTGCACGGTTGCGCCAACTAATGGCTCACCCGTTGCTTTGTTTTTTACGCTTCCGGAAACAGATAAACTCTGTGCGAAAGACTGCTGCAAAAAAATGCCGAGGAAAACTACAAGACACAGAATTGTGTACTTACATTTCATAAAGCAATCGTTTTAGTTATTAAATAATCGATGGGGAATTGAGAAGCTAAAGTTATTCTCAACCTCTACAGCAATGAAATAATATGCCTCATCATTACTACATCAGAAAATTCAATAAATTGATTATCAATTGATTTATACTACATCAATACTACATCAGCAAAATTTCTTTACATTCACTTTCTAATTACGATGCCTGCTGATGAAGAATTTGCTTCTCTTCTTTCTTTTTCCTTTAACAAGCTTGGGCCAAAACACAATTGGCCTGCCTGATGTAATCAATTACTCCAAACAATCGTATGCTGCAGGGTTGCAGAACTGGGATATTAAGCAGGACAAGAATGGCATCATCTATATAGCCAACAATGAAGGTTTATTAAGTTTTGATGGCAGGTATTGGACGCTTTTCCCACTACCCAATCGCACCATAGTACGGTCAGTAGAGATCGGTACCGATAATAAAATATACGTAGGCGGGCAAGACGAGCTTGGGTATTTTGCCCCCGCAGCCAATGGACGGTTGATCTATTATCCGCTAAATGAGTTTATCCCCGAAAGAGACAAATCCTTTGGCGATGTGTGGGATATTGTTGCTTACAAAAAGGATGTGTTCTTCCGTACATCTACCAAAATCTTCAAGTTCAGCAACCAGGCCGTCGCAACATTTAGGGCTGTTTCTGAATGGTCGTATATGGGTGTTTGCAACGACCGGCTCTTTGCACACGATTTTGTAAATGGTTTGCTCCAGTTTGAGAATAATGTAATGTCAACCATACCAGTAACCGGTGGCCCGTTGCCGAATGATCCCGTTACAGGTATTCTTCCTGCCGGTAAAGACAGCATTTTGATCACCACTCTTAAGAATGGCATCTTTCATTTTACCGGCAATACTCTCTCTAAACTTGTTTCGCCTAATAACAGCCTGTTTCAAAGTGAACGGATCTATTCAACTACTCCTATTAATAAGGAGTGGATGGCATTGGCTACAAACAACAGTGGCGTTTACATCATTGATCTGAAAGGGAACATTATTCAAACCTTTTCGAAAACCGAAGGATTACAGAATAACAATGTCCTCAGCATATTTCTCGACAACCAACGCAATCTCTGGCTGGGGCTTGATAATGGTGTGGATTTTATTGCGTACAACAGCGCCATTAAACATATTACTCCATTCGGACAGGATGGCTCGGGCTATACCGCTATCATTTATAATAACAGGCTTTACACTGGCACATCAAATGGATTATTTAGTGTTGGTCTGCAACAAATGAGTGATCTCAGTTTCAGTAAAGGAAGTTTTCAACCGGTAAATAATACTAAGGGGCAAACCTGGGGTATGGCAGAGATTAACAACCGACTCTTGCTCGGTCATCATGAAGGTGCATTCCTCATCAAGGATAATACAGCCGTTCCTTTTTCAAACGATGCAGGGTTTTGGAATTTCGTTCCGCTTTCTTCCACTTTTCCGGCGCAGAAAATTGTTTCAGGTACATATAAGAATCTTCAGTTCTTCAATTTCAACAACGGTCAGTTTACTTCAGCGGGAGCAGTACCAAGTTTTACCGAATCGTCAAGGTTTGTGACAATCGATGAAAATGATCATATCTGGATATCGCATCCTTACCATGGTGTGTATGAGCTTGTTCAATCAGGAGATGGGAAGTATAGCATAACCACTTATACCAATCAACATGGTCTGCCTTCTATTCTGAATAATCATGTTTATAAAGTAAAGAATGAAGTTGTTGTTGCAACTGAGAAGGGTGTATATGTGTTTGATCAAAAATCAAAAAAGTTTGCGCCTTCTGCTTTTTATCAAAAGATAATCGGTAATCAAAGTGTGCGTTACCTGAAAGAAGATGCTACCGGCAATGTTTGGTTCATACACGAAAAAACGTTAGGCGTAATTGATTTGTCCGGAAAAGAACCTGCTGTAATTTATTTACCTGAGCTGAACACAAAAATGTTAAGTGGCTTTGAATTTTTGTATGCAGTGAATGAACAAAATATTTTTCTTGGTGGTGAAAAAGGATTTTATCATATCAATTATGAGAAGTATAAACAAACAGCCACCAACCTGCAAGTGCAGATACGTGCTGTAAGGATTATCAACCAAACCGATAGTCTTTTGTTTGGCGGCTACTTCAAAGCTATAAATGAAAAACAGTTGCAGGAAAAAACTGATGTGCATAGCGTAGCCAACAGTTGGAAAACGATCCGTTTCGATTTTGCTTCACCATTGTTTGGTTTGCAATCAAATCTAGAATACAGTTTTCGCTTGAATGGTTTTGATAACAACTGGAGCGAATGGAGTAAGCGTACAGAAAAAGAATACACCAACCTGCCTGCAGGCAGCTATAGCTTTGAAGTAAAAGTGCGGAATAATCTTGGCAACGAATCGGAAGCCGCTGTATATGCGTTTGAGATGCTGCCGCCCTGGTATCAAACAGTGTGGGCCTATCTTTTTTACTTGCTTTTATTTGGTGCAGGTGTGTATGCATTGTTTAAATGGCAACAGAAAAAGTTTAAGGAACAACAAGCCAAACATGATGAAGAACAAAAACGTTTACAATATATCTACGAACTGGAGCGGAGTAAAACAGAAAGTGAATTAGTAACGTTGCGCAATGAAAAACTGGAAGTAGAGATCAACTTTAAAAACTCTGAGCTTGCCTCTTCTGCCATGCACCTTGTAAAGAAAGGTGAACTACTCACTAAGATAAAAGCAGAGTTGGCGCATGTGATGAAAGTATCAGACAACCCACAAGCTGTTAGTGAATTGAAGAAGATGATGAAATCATTAGGTGAAGATGATAACATGGATAAAGAATGGGAAAACTTCACCAAGCACTTTGATAAAGTACACAGTGATTTTATTGTAAGCTTAAAAGAAACACATCCATCCATTACCAGCAATGAAATAAAACTATGCGCTTACCTGCGCATGAATTTAAGCACCAAAGAAATTGCACAGCTGATGAATATTTCTGTACGTGGTGTAGAGATCAGCCGTTACCGTTTACGCAAGAAACTAGGCATAGGTACCGAAACAAACCTGTTTGATTATTTGATTCAATTGCATAAAGAGGATTAGCATTCTACCTATCAGACACCTCATTAATAAATATGCACCTGCCATTATTATACCCATCTAAAATTTAAGGCCTTGCAGATGCTGGTTAGTTTTAAAATCAGTCTTGCTTCTGATATGCGTCACAAGCAAGGCTGACGGTCTTCATTTGGCAGCAACTGATTATTGTCAACATTTGGTATTGATATAAATCAGTCATGTTTGCCACAATGAAAAAGATGCTCGTTGAAACCGGCCTTCTTGGTCGTTTTTCCCTCAGGTTCATTGGACAAACTATGCAGGCTCGTTTTGAATTCACTGAGTTTGTTCGACAATGTTTCATGATCGGTTACAAATCATTTCCTCTTGTGGGGCTTACGGGTTTTATTATGGGGCTTGTACTCACCATGCAACTTCGTCCTGCCCTGCTCGATTACGGCGTTGCAACTGAACTACCGGAAATGGTAGGCATAGCAATTGTACGGGAAATAGGGCCTGTTATAACGGCCTTGATCTTTGCCGGTAAGATTGGCAGCAGCATTGGTGCAGAACTGGGCAGCATGAAAGTAACTGAACAGATCGATGCTATGGAAGTCAGCGGCACCAATCCTTACAAATATTTAGTGGTTACAAGAGTCCTTGCATCAACATGCATGTTGCCGCTGCTGGTCATTGCAGGTGATGCCATTGCGTTATACGGCTCCTATATTGGTGTAAACATAAGAGGTGTTACCAGTTTTCAATTGTTTTTTAAAATGGTGTTTGATGGTTTGGCATTCAGCGATGTGATGCCCGCTTTTATCAAATCATTTTTCTTTGGGTTTGCTATTGGTATGATCGGTTGCTATAAAGGTTACCATGCACAAAAAGGAACAGAAGGTGTTGGACGTGCAGCTAACTCAGCCGTAGTGGTAAGTTCCGTTGCAGTATTTATAATTGATCTGCTGGCTGTCCAGATCACTGACCTGCTTGGTTTAAACTGATGAATAATGTTTGAGGAGAAAACAATACAACATAAAACTATAACTGAAGAAAACCGTGAGCCGGTTATTTCAATCAGGCATTTGTATAAATCATTTGGAAACAATCATGTGCTGAAAGATTTTAATCTCGATGTATTAAGAGGAGAAAATGTTGTTGTACTGGGCAAATCAGGTTCAGGAAAATCTGTACTCATTAAATGCATTATCGGTTTACTGGAACAGGATGCAGGCGACATAATGGTTTTAAATGAAGATGTGATAAAGCTCAACATAAAAGAACTAGACATACTTCGTGCAAAAGTGGGATTCCTGTTTCAAAGTAATGCCTTGTATGATTCAATGACGGTGCGTGAGAATCTTGAATTCCCGTTGCGTCGTCATTGGATAAAAGTAACAGCAGCAGAAACCAATGATAAAGTGATGGAAGTGCTAACCAATGTTGGCCTGGCACACACCGTTGATATGATGCCAGCTGAACTTTCTGGTGGTATGCGTAAACGCATTGCATTGGCAAGAACATTGATTCTAGATCCGGAGATCATGTTGTATGATGAACCTACAACAGGGCTTGACCCCATCACTGCTAAAGAGATCAGTGAACTGATGCTGGAAATGGGTGAGAAATACAACACATCATCGATCATTATTTCACACGATATGAATTGCATACGCATGACAGCCGACCGAATTGTAATGCTGATCGATGGGAAATGTTATACGCAAGGAAGCTATCAGGAACTGGAACAAAATAATGATCCGCTCGTAAAACAATTTTTTGAACAATGGCAAAGCAAACAATAAATAACATCAAACTGGGCATTTTCATGTTTGCCGGGTTGTTCCTGCTCATTTTAGGTTTGTATATGATTGGCAAAGACAGCAATCTCTTCAGCCGTAATTATGTTTTGAAAGCAAGGTTTGAACATGTGCAGGGTTTAACACCAGGCAACAATATCCGTTATGCAGGTATACAGGTGGGCACAGTAAAAAAAGTTTCCATCATTAACGATACATCCATAGAAGTAACGATGTTGATTGAAGAAGACATGAAACAATATATCCGTGTGAATGATGTGGTAAGCATTTCAACCGATGGCTTGATGGGAAATAAATTACTGCAGATCACACCCGCAAAAGACGGATCAGCATTTGCAGTGAGCGGCGATGTATTACGCACCAAGAAAATCATCAGCACCGATGAGATGCTGGAGCTTTTGAACCGCACCAACCAGAACGTAGCTGTTATTTCAGAAGATCTGAAAACAACTGTTCACCGCATTAACAACAGCTCAGCTTTGTGGGAAGTGCTCGACAACAAAGCATTACCTAAAAATATTCTTGCATCAGTCAATAACATTCGCTCAGCAACAGTAAAAGCAGATTTGATGGTGAAAGATTTGCAAACCATTATTGGTGATGTAAAACAAGGCAAAGGATCGCTGGGAAAAATTATTACTGATACAGCCATTGCTTACAACCTGAATGAAGCCATTGAAAAAATAAAACTGGTGGGCAGCAATGCCGACTCGCTGGCAACCGATTTACATGCTTTTACTCTTTCTGTTAAAAACGATCTGAACTATGGCAAAGGCCCTGTTCATAGTTTACTGAAAGATTCTATTCTTGTGCAAAAGCTGAATAACAGTTTGCAGAATATTGAAAAAGGAACCGATGGTTTTAACCAGAACATGGAAGCGTTGAAAACTAATTTTTTGTTCAGGGGTTATTTCAGGCGATTGGAAAAGCAGAAGAAAGAAGCGGAAAAGAAGAAATGATACGTCAATTTTTCACACCGCCCATTTACCTTTCAATTGCCAGCTCAGCAACAACATCATTAATCCAATACCGAGATATACAAACTGTAACCAATGCAGCACAGCAATGAGCAGCATTTGCACTACCACCCAACCTATAAGCATTACGGCGCCGCCAATGCTCCAATTGTAACGCATCGGGTGGTTCTGCATATTAAGCAGTACAGCTATGAGATTTGTTCCGCCCACCACAATGCAAAGTATTAAACCAGGCACAAAAAAATTACCGAACGGTGTTGCTTTAAGTAACGCAGTTGTCATGCCGAACAAAGAACCTTCGGGGTAACTCATAAGTAATGCCCCTGATACAATAGCTGTAAGAGCCACAAATGCCGTAAGCAGAAATAAAAACAGTTTCATGTCTTCATTTTTATTTTAATAGTAGTTCCGGGGGAACATTTTTTATTGCGAAAAAGAGAGCCACAATCATCATTCCAAAACACATTCTTTTTAACACAAAAAGCAATGAGTATAGTCAGAAATCGCATGATAGTCATCATTGGAAAAAGTTATTCAATGAAATATATTCGGTCACGATAAAATGCATGCATATGAAACAGGAACTCACAACTATTACAACGCTCCACAACCTGCTCGATCATGAAGCAAGTAAATTCTCCAGTGCAGAAATGCAATTGAGCAATGCATTACCTCAATGGATCAGCAAAGCCAGTTCATTGAAACTGAAAACGGTTTTGCAGAGGTACAAAGATGACATTGGCGAACATTTGACCAACCTGGAAGAATTTGTAAATGCGGAACGGCTTACTTCATTAAGTCTTATGAACCGCATCATGAGCGCTTATATTCAGGATACAAATGAAAAACTGGTTATGTGTGCCGACGCTGAAGTGACAGACGCCTGCCTGTTGGCAAGCGTGCAAATGATCAATCATTTTAAGATCAGTGCTTATGGAACATCTGCCGCTTTTGCCAACACATTGGGTATGGAGAAAGCTGCTAATTTTTTCCATAAGGCAGAAGTGCAGGAAAAACAAATTGACGACCGTTTAACACAACTCGCACAGTACGAAATAAACATAAGAGCAAAGTCGCCGATTGTTTTACCATAAGAAAAACCAGAAGCAATGATGAATTTCCGGTTTAATAGTGAAATCGATATTCCGCTCGGTACTGTTGTACTGGAGGGTGAATTGATTATTCCTTTAAATGCAGAGGGTATTGTAATTTTTTCACATGGAAGCGGAAGCAGCCGACACAGTCCACGCAACCGCATGGTTGCTGCTTACCTGCACGAACAGAATTTCGGAACCTTGCTGTTCGACCTGCTCACACTTGAAGAAGATAGGCGTTACCAAAATCGTTTCGATATACGCCTGCTCACACAGCGCCTGTATAATGTTACCAAATGGCTGGAAAAACATCCGGCTGCAGCAGGTTGCAGCATTGGCTATTTTGGTGCCAGTACAGGTGCTGCATCTGCATTGCAGGCTGCGGCACGCTTACCGGAAATAGCAGCAGTGGTATCGAGAGGTGGCAGGCCAGATTTGGCAGCAGATGAATTATATAAAGTAACTGCTCCCACTTTACTGATTGTGGGAGGAGAAGATGCTGTTGTACTTGAGCTGAACCGCCAGGCATACGAACAGCTTACCTGTGTTAAACGCCTTGATATTGTAGAGGGTGCCACGCATTTGTTTGAAGAAGAAGGCAAAATGGAAATTGTAGAAAAGCTTGCAGCAAAATGGTTTCTGAAATATCTGCAGCCAGTGAATGCATAAACAGTTAAACGAAAAAACCATGACATTCAATGACAGAATGGATGCGGGTTTACAGTTAGCATTTAAACTGAAGAAGTATGTGATAGACCCATGTGTTGTATTGGCCGTTCCCAGAGGGGGTGTGCCTGTTGCATATACAGTTGCAAGTGAATTAAATTTCCCCATGCAACTGGTGCTCACGAAAAAGATTGGTCATCCTATCAATAAAGAATA
The DNA here is from genome assembly GCF_037892425.1 of Lacibacter sp. H375. Lineage (NCBI taxonomy): Bacteria > Pseudomonadati > Bacteroidota > Chitinophagia > Chitinophagales > Chitinophagaceae > Lacibacter > Lacibacter aquaticus. The sequence goes on along the minus strand of NZ_JBBKTT010000001.1, from coordinate 2,369,085 downwards.
TGCCATTGGTGCTGCCAGCCTTAGTGATTACTTTGTAATACCACATGATGATGTAACGGAAGTATATATTCAACAGGAAGTAAAGAGAGTGCAGGATAAATTAAAAGACATGCAGCAGAAATTTATGGGTGATCGCACAATTCTTCCATTGAAAGGTAAAACAGTCATTATTGTGGATGATGGTATTGCCACAGGTAACACCATGCTGGCCACGTTGAAAGTGATACGCAAAGAAGAACCCGAAAAAATAATTATAGCTGTTCCGGTTACTTCTGCAGAAGCATACAAAAAATTAGCAAAAGAAACAGATGAGTTCATTTGTTTGCTGATAGCAGAAGAGTTCTATGGCGTTGGTGCTTTTTACGACGATTTTAAACAGGTAACGGATGAAGACGTGAAAACCTATATCAATAACCTGCAACAAAAAGAAAAATTCTATTAAACTAAGTATGTATTCCTGAAATTAAACATTAACCTAGTCCCTGTTGAAAGTATGTACCTGCTTATGAAAACAAGGTGGTGCGAAAAAACCGATTGCCAAACTTGTAAATCTTAAATATGGAACATTATACTTCAAAAAGCAGCGTGCACTATATCTATCCCGGAGAATATACTCCTTTACCTGAACTTGAACGTTTGGCTGAAGAACTGAAGTTACACAGGGAAGGTACAGTTGTGCAGCCATTGGTGAATGTGCGTGACAGAGCAGAGAGTTTTACTATTGAAGTAGCCATACCCGGCGTAAAACGGGAGAATTTTCTACTTGCAGTGAAAGATCATATTTTATCAATTGCGCTGTTTGTGAAGAGCAGTATTGATTGTGTTACTGAAAACTTTCATTTGCATGAGTTCAATTATGATTGCTTCGACCGGCATATACTTTTGCCTGACAATGTAAACCCTGAATTAGCATCAGCATCTTACAAAGAAGGTCTTCTGCATATTTATATTCCTAAAGAATCAGCCCCTGTAAAAACAGAAGCATTACGAATTGTTGTTTACTGATCTCTTTTTCACCGCCTGCTATCATTATCTGTGAAAAAATAAAACAGGTAAATATGAAAAAGATAAAATGGCTGGCAGTACTTCTTGTTTTTTTGCTCACAGGATGTACCTCTACAAAAATTACAAGCAGTTGGAAGGCACAAAACATTGAAGCAAAGCAATACAGTAAAATACTGGTACTCGGGTTGATCCGTGATACAGACAGGAGCCTGCAGGAGAAAATGGAAGCACACCTGGTGGGTGACCTGAAAGAGAAAGGCTACAATGCAGTAGGCTCATTAAGTGAATACGGACCAAAAGCTTTCAGCAATATGACCGAAGCTGAAGCGGTTAGCAAATTAAAAGCGAGTGCTGTCGATGCGGTGATCACTATTGTGCTGCTCGATAAACAAAAAGAACGCAGCTATGTACCGGGCCGCCTTTACTACTCACCCTATGGCATCTATTACAATCGCTTCTGGGGGTATTATGGAACGCTTAATTACAGGATTTATGAACAAGGATATTATGTTACCGACACTGAATATTTTTGGGAAAGTAATGTGTATGACATGAGTACACAATCCTTGATCTATTCTGTACAAACAAAATCATTTGATCCTGCTAACTCAGAAAGCTTAGGACATGAGTACGGAAAGCTGATCATTAATGAAATGGTGAAAAATAATATCCTGCAGCAGAAATAGTCTTACGGGAACTCTTCGTGTAATGACAGGCCGGTAGTATTTTCAATTTAACTCATGAAAATGTTACCGGTCTTTTCAATAAGTATACTGCCTGAAACAAGTTCTGTACTCACACTTCAAAAACTCCACTTCATTCGTAAAATGGCTCGTGTACTCACTGCACGAAATGAGCTATTGAGTTCAGAAAAGAAACTCTGCCCAACAAGATCCGCATCAAGATTAGTTGCAAGATTATAACGAACAGCAGGAAGCAATATCAAAAGGTTGGTACCTGGTGTATAAAGCACACTCACATTAGCCGACAATAAGGGAGTAATTTCCTTTGATGCCGTTGCAATTAAATTCCATTTGGTGGGCATCAGGTTTTGTGGCGACAGTTTCAGATTAATAGTGCCAAAGTTATTCACCACCGTATCAATACCTCTGCTGTTATAAAGCGTACTGAAATTTGCATACCAGCCTTTCTTAAACATATGATCCCATTCCAGTACAACATTCAAACGATCATCCTTATCCTTACTATTGAAATAATATTGCAGCTCTCCTTTTATTCCACTCTCGTTGATACTGCCGGCCCATGCTGCTCCTGCTGAAGCCTGTTTATACACCCAACCGGTTAGTACATGAAAATCATAATTCCATTTATTGAAGGAGAAACGGGCAGCGGCAATATCGCCTTTGTTATTACCGATAGATGCATACGCAAGTTCAATATTTCCGAAATCATTAAACTGGTATTGCAGTTTGGCCGCATCTACCCCTGCACGTTCTTCATAATCAAAATCAAGAAAATTATAAGAGTTAAATACATCGTTGGGATTCCAGGTAGTTGTTACACCCCAATTGATGCGTTGCCGTCCAACTCTTACAGTCCATTTTTCCGTTCGGTAATCAATATACAAGCGCTCAGTATTTGTATGCAGGACGACAGATGAAGAGTTGACCCATTGTACCTGCAGATTTATTTTTTCATTTTCATTTCTCAGAAGTGATGAAAAAGAAGCTGTCTGTTTTATTTCCTCGCCCCAGAATAAACGGTTGCGTATTTGTGCCACAGCCGTAAACGTTGAAGAGGGCATCCATTTTATATTAATACGGTTATGCAACAAATTACCGGACGTAACCTGCTTGCTCAAATGATCAAACGTAAGGTTCTCCATGTTTTTGAGATAACCTTTTACCTCCCATTTTTCTTTTGATTCAACGCTATCCTGTGCCCAGGCAAATTGGCAACACAGAACCGATACTATCAATAGAGAGGCTTTCATTCAGGTTGTTTCAAGTGTGTGAGCCTGCGTGATGTCAACAGCAGCAGTATCTGATGCGATCTTTCCATCAACCAATGTGATGACCCTTCTTGCTCTGCTGATGACACGTTGATCATGCGTAGAAAAAAGAAACGTAATGTTTTCTTCCTTGTTCAGATCGGCCATAATATCGAGCAGATTCGCTGCCGACTTTGAATCAAGATTAGCTGTCGGCTCATCTGCCAAAATAAATTGTGGTTTTGATGCAAGTGCTCGTGCAACAGCTACCCGTTGCTGTTGCCCGCCGGATAATTGCGCCGGACGTGTATCCATTTTTTCTTCCATCGAGATCTGTTTGAATAATTGCTTCACCCGTTCATCCCGTTCTTTTTTCTTCACTCCCTGCAACAGCATAATAAATTCAACATTTTCTTTTGCCGTTAATACCGGGATTAAATTGTACGATTGAAAAACGAAACCGATATTCTGTAAACGAAAATCAATCAGCTGTCTTGCAGAAAGCCTGGTTATATCCACACCATTGATCATGATATTTCCCTGGTCGGGTTTATCCAATCCACCGATCATGTTGAGCAATGTTGTTTTACCCGAACCTGACGGACCAACCAATGCAGTAAACTCACCACGCTCCAAATGCAGATGCACATTGTTGACAGCATACACCGGTATGGTTTCAGGATTATACACCTTACTGATGTTATGCGCATCAATTACGGTTTCCATCTTACCATCGTTACCTGTTATTAGGTGTACAGTACTGGTGTTTCGTTCGTTTTTCATGTTTTGTAATTAGGCCCGTGCAGAACGAGTTCATCCGTATGGGCATTTCAACAAAATTTATTTTATCATCACTTAATCATTCGAACAACTTTTTTATGTGCTTAGTAATTCTCTTCCCTTGAAGGGAATTCAGCGCATGCCTCTCAATGCTTCCACCGGCTGCAGCTTCAAAGCTTTTATTGCCGGGAACAAACAAGATAGCAGTGCGGTGCAGCAAACAATCAATAATACACCCGCAAGCTTATCCGATGGGAACTCCGGAAAAATCAATGTGCTGTAACCAAAACTGCTCATCATTTCCCTTCCCATACCGCTCATATCCAACCCATGTTTATTGAAATAGTTGATAACTAGCCAGCCAATTAAAACACCAACAGGTGCTCCTGCCAGTGTAAGAAAAACGGTTTCTGATAACACCAGCAGAAACATTTTAATCTTACTGGTTCCCAGCGCTACCATCATTCCAATTTCTTTGGTGCGTTCCAGTATTGCCATCAGCATGGTATTAATAATGCCAAATGCCAACGCAAACATGATGATGGTCATAAGTATGTATGAAAGCTGATCGGTAGTTTGTACCATTAAATCTGTTTCAGGTGAAATTTCTTTCCATGATTCAATTTTATAATTACTGAACTGTTGCTGCATTTGTTGCTGCAGCAATGGAACATCCTCATCCCTGTTAAGCAATACAACAATTTCATGAAAGGTATTACCTGTAGTGAGCAGTTCGTTCATCGAATGAATGTTGATATATACATTCCGTTCATCCAGCGGTGCATTGTTGCTTTCATACACAGCAACTACACGAAAAGCGGCGGAAACGATCGTGCCGGATGAGTCTGTAAACGTAAGCACCAACTTCGATCCTGTTTTCAGTTTCATTTTCTTCGCCAGCTTTTTCCCAATCATCACCTCACTCTTCTTTGTACTGTCAAATAATTTCCCATCCATTATTTTAGCTTTCAGTTGAGATGCATTGTATTCATCCTGTGGCTCTACACCGTTAATCTGTACACCTGCGCTTCCTGTTGCAGTGGCCAGCATTCCGTTGGTTATGCTTCTGGGCGCTGCAAATTTTACACCTGGCATGCTGCGGATTTTTTTTAAAATCCCCAAACCATTGCTGATAACAAATGCAGGTTCGTAATCTTTTTTAAAATTGGAATCGTGTACTTGCAAATGGCCAACTTCGGCATCAATTACCGTACGCACACGGCTCCGCATCATGCCTTTGTACAACGACAGCACACCGATTCCTGCAAATAAGCCCAATGCAATGGAGAGCATAATGACAATGCTCCGCATTTTATTGCGCCAGATGTTTCGCCATGCCATAATCAAAATCATACGTTTGTTTTATACCTATTTATCTAACAATTATGGCTGCCTTTTTTCGCCATGATATATTCAAGAGGATACTTCCAAACGTTGCACACACCAGGAAGAGCATAATCAACCATCCTGCAAACGGCACAAGGGTTACTAATTTTAGCAGAATGAAGATGCCCCACGCTGCAAATACCATTCTCCAGAAATTCCAGTTGTAATTATTCCGGTTATTCATCCAGTTTGCAAGCAGTACCGATGTAATTACTGAAGCCAGTAGTAACAAAATGAAATAACCAACGATCAATAAAAATCCTACCGGAAGGCCTACCACTGTTACAAAAGCAATTATTGCAAGAACCGGAACTGCAATAAAATACAGGAACCCAATACCCAATGATTTTAATGTGTTGTTGAAAAAAGTATCAGCAGCTTTTTTCATAAGAGCAGAAAATAAATACTGAACAATTACAATCATCAGCAAAGCCATACTCAGCCACCACAGCAAAGCCAAAATTGTTGCTGCACCCAGGTAATACCATTCGCCGGTACGGATACGAAGTGAAGGATCGTAAGTAGCCTTACTGTTCTTAAGTGACTGTTTAAAATCAATTGAACCTTGTTTATTCCAGTAACGAACATCATTGGTGAATACTGCATCATTACCGATCTTAATATTCGGCGCAGCCAAAGTTGATTTGCCGTTAACAGTTCCGTTCACTGTAATTTTTCCGCCACGACAATCAATATCTTTTAACAGGGTGCCATTTAAATATAGTTCCCCGAAAGCACCTTTCACCATACCATTTACAATTCCGTCTATAGTCATTTTACCTCCGCTTGCCAATAAACCGCCTATGCTGACAGCTCTATCAATAATAACCGTACCACCGGTTATCACCACATCACCAGCTACATTTTTGCTGATACGCAGGTTTCCACCTGCACAACGAAGATCATCTCCTGCATAACCATTAAACGTAACTTCTCCGCCGATAAGCAGTATATCGTTTGTAACCGTATCATTGATAATAATGGTGCCCCCTGCAATTACCAAATCACCATGTACCGGAGCATTAATATTGACGGTGCCTCCCGCAATGTATACATCTTCATAAACCGGCTTACTGATGGAGACATTATTGCCATACACAATTTGCTGAGCTGAGGCTGCAATAAAGCAACCCAACACTACTGTTAAAAGAAAAGTCTTTTTCATAATGAATCATTTTAATCATAAAATTCATCTGTGTCTGTTTACTAATAAATGATAGAGAGCCTGAAGGTTTGTGCCTGGAATTCTGCGATTCTTCATTACTATCCGACTTGGATTTATCAGTAATCATTTTCATGAGAAGGACTTCATACTTTTTCCGTTATAGGAGTGCGATAGTCTGCAGTCGGGCTACTATCACAAACATCAAGGCAGGTATCATGCAATTGCAATGTTTATGATACGATAACATGATCAGGGGCAATTGCAGTCTGGTAGTAAATAAATCTGAAACCCTACATCGAAATCTATTTTCCTGAGCGGTTCAACTACATCGAACAGCTAGTAAACAACTAACTACTTTCCCGTACTTCAGTGGAATGGTGAAAAAAATATCTGATTTACTTCCGTTTGTTATTGTACATGATGCTTTTTTAACTTCTCATATTCCTTCTTTGCTGTATCATTAAATTTATAAACGGCTAAATAATTAAACACTACCCCAACTCCCCAGCCCATTGTTGGCCATATGGGCCATGGATGCGTGCCAATACCTGCTGTAACCAGCCATATAATCCACAGCATACCATTTATGATTACAAAGCTGATCAGGTGTGTTTTAAAATCAGCCCTTGCTTTTGCCTGCTGCCATAATTCGGCATCTCTTTCTTCTTTCATGACTGACATTTTCTTGAATTAATAAATTTATTTTTCGGTTTCAAAACAACCACATTTAGTAAGAGTTTGTAATGCTTTGTATCAAGCCCAGCTGTGATTCTGATCATTTACATCATATCAAATTTTCGTGTGAACCGTTTTCGCTTAATTGATGCACTTTCATTTTTGAACTGTACATTTAAACTGATGTCGCTCTCTTTACTCTTGCCTACTTGATCAATTGATAAACATCCGTCAGCAATTCATATTTGTCTTTTACTGTTGCAGGGTCATTTAAATACACTTCCATTGGTGGTCCGGCCCTTTGTTTATTATTCTTCTTTAGCCATTCTTCTATTTGCAGATAAGCTTTTTCAATTTGTTCATACGGTCCTTTGAAATGCACAACAACAGCATCGCCGCCTTCAATGGTTTTAAATTGTACTGCACCGGTTAATTGATCAGGTTCCCGATCAACTTCTACTGCCACATCAAAAATAAAAGGTGGAGCAGCTGTATGATAGATACCCATTATTCTGCCTGGTTTTAATTGCTGCTGCCCGATCAATGAAAACAATAATCCATAGTCTTTCCCCATCTTTACCGGAAAGCTGTCGGCTGTTACAACCGAATCAATAATGTAAACCACTTTCATGGGTTGCAGGGTAACTCTTGAAATTCCCTGTGCATTTACAATGCTGCCTGCTACTGATAAAACAGTGAATAAGAGCATACCATTTTTAATTTTCTTTTTCATGATTAGTTGTCTTTAATTTCTATCATACAATACCCGAAGGCTACTTACATTGGCACTTATTTCCTCCTCCGTTTATTTCATATAATCATTTCTTCATAGCAGTAACCGGATTTATACGCATTGCTTTATACATCGGGTACAACGATAAAACCAAACCAATGACGAGAACAATAATTCCCTGCCTTATAAAATTGGATGCATCAAGCGATGTTGGAAATATGGGTTCAAACCCAAAGCGCTCATAGGTAGCTGCAGTTTCTCCGCCAATCGTTATTGGGTTCCGGTTGAAATAATACAGCAGCGGAATACTGGCAATAATGCCCAGCATACAGCCACCGAGAACCGTAAATACAGATTCCATTAACAACAACAGCATGAGTCTTATCTTTTTCATACCAATCGCAACCAGCATACCCATTTCAAATTTTCGTTCCACCATCATCACCAGCAGTGTACCAAAAATGCCAAAGCAGATGAGCATATACAATACACCTTGTACATATTTGGCATTGTTGGTATCGGTTTCAATATGTTGTTTAATGTCGGGAATAAGCTCTCCCCAGCTGAGCACTTCATAGTTATTCCCGAGCAGTTGGTTTACATCTACTGCAGTTGATTCTGCTGATTTTGTATTATGCAGCAAAAGAATATAAGATGTGAGCATACCGTATGCACTGTAAAATTCCTGTGCGGTTGACAACGGCATAAACAATACTTTATCATTCAAGTCGGGCGAACCGAAGTGTAATAAACCCTTAATATGAAATTTACCTGCAGCAGTACTACCATGATAACCCTGGCCAATAAGTACAAGCGTATCATGCAATTTTAATTGCAGGCGTTTCGCCAGCCCTTCTGCCAACAGTATACTGTTATCATTTTTGTTTAAATAAGTACCGGCAGTGACTTTATCTTTAAGTAAAGTGATTTGATTTTCTTTTTCAGGTTCAATACCCACTACCATACAGCCTTTGGTAATGCTCTCAGATGATGCCAGAGCAAAAGATTCTAACCGGGCTGTTATGCCTTTTACATTTTTGTCCTGTAAAATGGTTTGTTCTGTTTCAGGAGATGCCGCAAAACTATTATCCAATATTTGTTCATCGTTGTAACCAGCTTTATGTACCTGCACATAACCTGTATAAAAACTTACTACATTTTTTACAAGATTATCAAAAATACCATCCCGAAGGCTGCTGGTACTAACCGATAATATTACAGCAAAGAAGATCGACGCCATTGTAATAATGGTGCGGTTGCGGTTACGCCACATATTTTTCCAGGCGAGCTTTAACAGCATAAGCATCTATTTTTCTAACCACGTCCAATAAACGGATAGAGCATATTCAGTTGACTCTGTTCTTCTGCTGTTTTGCATAAGGTCGCCAGTTATTATAATCCTGAAAAGTCGCTTGTTCTGTTGGCTGCATTTATTAATTCGCAAAAACGTATTATGAAACAACTTTCATTTTTTCTGTTGTAAAAAATCCATCGTTGATTGGACGGTCATACTGTACCGAACGATAGATCATTTCGGTTTTATGATTTCGTTTATCTGCAGGAATCATTTCAAACCGTGTAGGAATCAGTCGTCCATCCATCAGTTTTACATCATAACCATTCATACTATTAATGAGTACTCCCTCTTCGTCATAAAAGCGGGTATGAAGTTCAATAAAATCTGTTTTGTCAATACATACAATCAGCTTGCCCCATACCACAGCCGCTTCTGCTTTCGGAATCATTTGAATAATATAACAATTGCGGCTGCCAATGACTGTATCACCAATAAGTGAGTGATCATAATCCTTTAATACAGAAGATTCTTTTACCAGGTCATCGTTGGTAAAATCAGTGCCCATCCAACTTTGGCTCATCATAGAAGGTGGAAGTTTAATAATGCGTTCAAGCGAAGGCATCCAGTTCCACACTTCCTTTTTGCGTTTCAGAAATACAATGCCTTTATCTTTTGCAGGCGATTGAACAAGAATCAGCGAATAATCTGTTCCTTTTGTCCATGCTTTTACATCCATGGTTCTGCTCCAGGAAGGGCGCACTGTTTTTATGGTGATCTCTACAATTGAAGTATTGCCTCTCATCCTGGAATCAGCCTTTTGTACAATTTCCTTTGCGGTTTGCCCAAAAAGGAAAAATGGAAGCAGAAACCATAATAATAACGGCAACTGCTTCCATATAAATTTTCGATGTACAATATTGTTCATCAGTAATAATTGATCAGCACAATATGCTCATACTGCTGTAATAATCCTTCATCTACAAATTCAACATCACCACCATTATCCAGCACACGTTCTATTACATCATCCACTGCATCTTTAATATAGGAGAACCGGTTGTACGGCTCCTCGAGTTTTTCAATTACATCAGCAGTTGAACTTCGTTGTGCAGGAAACATGTAATTTTTCTCTACCACCAGCAACTGTCCCTTCTTATGTGAAGTATCGTGCCAAACAGCTTTCATGCCGATAGCCAGTTTCTTTTTGCCTGCGGCCTCCTCGATGTGGTTGAGCAGATCTTTTTCTTTCACTTTCTTCCAATCGTTGATATATGGCTGCAATATTTCCTTCAGCTGCGCAGGCGAACTCTCCTCATAATTACCATGTATGATTTCCACAATAGCTTTTTCATGTCGTGTGATCTGTTTGAAATGCCCCAGTATTCGATCGGTACCCATTACAAACAAAGGCAGCTGATAAGCATTCAAAACAATATCAAGTGAATGATCAATGTGATAAAGAAATTTCTTCATCATGATCTCTCGGCGGTCTGAGACATCGGAGAAATTAGCAACTCTTTCAGGTGCTTCATTTACATAAGCATCAATATGTTCAGGTCTGTCCGAAATGATGCGTACAAGGTCACCACTGTTACCTAAGTACATCCTGCTTTCCTTTCCACTCAGCAATAACAAAAGATATTTGTGTAATTGTTTTTTGCTGAACACAAGATCTCTTATCTCAAATGATTCATCAATAATGATCTTTTCTTCAACTGGCACATCCAGGTACAATACTTTTTCAAAAACAGGTGAAACAAACAAAGCAATACTTTTCTTATGCGTATTGAAATTTAAATTTTTAATAAGGGTATTGAGCTTTGCCAGAACAAGCGACGACATTTCACCAGGATATTCGGCCTGCAACTCATCCTCCACTTTCTTTACTGCTGTTTTCAGCAAATACATTAACTCGGTTTTCAAACTCATTTTCGGCTCAAACGGGAGAATGATTGAAATGGAAGGTCTGTAATGCAGTGCTCCCATTACCTCTCGTATTTCAAGTGCAATGTTTGCATTCATATCGCTTGATTTTAGAGATGTAAGCTATTTCATTTCATCATGAAAATAAATGACTTCCATCACATCTTTCTTTGATGCTACTCATAAAAGACTAATAAAAGATGGCGGTCCTTTACACAGCACATGAAACATCCGGCAAATAATATCAGTCTTTCAAAAATTTTTCACAGCATGGCCGATTGCTACAGTTATCTGGGAGCAACTGAGCGCTTTCGTGCGATTGCCTATGAAAACGCTGCGAAAATGCTGTTTAACATGAGTGAAGACATTTCGTTGTATAAAGATGTGAAGACGCTTGATGAACTGGGAGGCATTGGCGAAAGTATTGCTACAAAAATTCTGGAGTACTTGCATACCGGAAAAATAAAAACTTATGAACAACTCAAAAAGAAAGTACCGTTTGAATTACTGGAGCTGATGAATATCACTGGTTTTGGTCCGGCCACTTTGCGAACTTTGCATAAGCAACTGCATATAAATACGAAAGAAGACCTGATAGATGCATTGCTGCATAACCGCCTGAGCAAACTGAAAGGCTTTGGACCTAAAAAGATCAGCAATATGATGCAGGCGCTGAAACTGGAGAAAGAAAATAAACAACGGCTGGCACTTGCTGATGCAGAAAAGATTGGCAACAAACTACTGGCTTTGGTGAAAACATTCCCCGGTGTACAACATGCAGAACTGGCAGGCAGTTTGAGGAGAAGAAAAGAAACGATTGGCGATATTGACCTGATCATTACAGCCAACGAAAAAGACCGGAAAAAGATCATCAGCAAATTCACAAGTATCCCTGGAATTGAAAAAATAATAGCAGCAGGGCGCACCAAAGCAAGCATCGTATTAAAAGAGCAGCAGGTACAGGTGGATGTGCGTATAGTCAGTAATCATGAATTTGGAGCGGCCATGCTGTATTTCACCGGTTCAAAAGAACACAACATTAAACTCCGCAGCATTGCAAAAGAGCGTGGCTTCAAAATAAATGAATACGGCATTTTCAATGAACAGGATGAGTGGCTGGCCGGAGAAACAGAAGAAGAGATGTACAGGTTTTTGGGGATGAACTATATCCCGCCGGAAAAGCGGCTCAACAAAGGCGAGATTGAACAGGCCATGAGTAAAAAAAGGGACGAAATATTAAATAAAAAACATTTATGATCCGAATCAGCCCCCCGGCTATTGCGTGTCATTCTTTATAGTTCGCTTGTAATTGATCTTTAACCTTCAAAATCATTCATCATGAAAAAGATTCTGCTGGCATTCGACGGAACTCATTTTTCAAACGGTGCATTTCAATTTGCCCGTCAACTGAATGAGTTGGAACCTGCTTTAGTAACCGGCGCCTTTTTGCCACAGGCACAAGCCGCCAACTTATGGAGCTATGCCGATGGCATGAGCGGCCCTATGTTTGTTCCTTTAGTAGAAGAACGTAATACGGAAGTGATGAAAGCAAACATGGAAAAGTTTGAAACACTCTGCCGTAAAAACGGGATGGAATACCGTGTGCATGAAGACCTGTATGATTTTGCGCTGCCTGAACTGAAGGCTGAAACAAGATTTGCTGATGTATTGGTGATAGGCAGTGAAGTGTTTTATGAAAATCTTGGTGGGAAATTGAATGAGTATCTACAGGATGTGTTGCATCGTTCAGAATGCCCTGTTGTAGTAGTGCCGGAGAAATATGATTTTCCGAAAACAAACATTCTTTGTTACGATGGCAGTGAATCATCAGTTTATGCCATTAAACAATTTGCATACCTGTTTCCTGAATTAACAAAACATCCCACTTTACTGGTATATGTCCATGAAGACGGGAAGAATGAATTTCCACAGCAGGTAAATATTGAAGAACTCGTTACCAGACATTTCAGCGATCTCACATTAATGAAGCTTGATATGAGGCCTGAGAAGTATTTCAGCACATGGATAAATAACCGTGAAAGTGCTTTGGTGGTATCCGGTGCATTTGGACGTTCTGCTATTTCACAACTCATCCGCAAAAGTTTAGTGCGGGAGGTGATTGCAGAACATAAGTTACCCGTATTTATCGCACACAGATAGATAGCAATTTGGTTGGTGATTGTTTCGGGGCCGATATCCATCGGCCCCTCTCTTTTATTATACCGATCATGATCACGATCATTGATTGCTGCAATCAGCATCATACAGTACCACATAGCCAATAAGTAGGTTTACAGCAGTATGGCAATTAACAAAAAGACTATCGCAAAACTGCTGCTCATGTGTTTATTATGCGTAGGATTTGCTGTTGCAATTGCCTTGCTGATAGAATTTTTTCAATCATAAAACACATCATATGAAAAAGAACATGGGAAATGCCGATCGTATCATTCGTCTTTGTATAGCAGGTATACTTGCTTTGCTTTGGTTTCAGAATATTGTAACCGGCACTTGGGGCATTGTGGCACTGGTTGTTGCGGCTGTATTTGTACTTACAAGTCTTGTAAGCTTTTGTCCATTGTACGCAATATTTGGCATCAGCAGTTGCCCGGCAAAGAAAACAAGCGCCTAACAAAAACGAGAAATCACCGATATTCTATTCATCACACATCCAATTCAATTGAACTGGATGTTATACTTATTTCTATGAAGCTTAATAAAGAATGGCATATTCATCATCTAATGCCAAAAAACCCAACATTAGAGGAGCGCATTGCATGGCATATTGAACACGCAAAACATTGCAGCTGCAGAGAAATGCCCGATAAGATAAAAGAAGAAATAAAGAAGCGAAAGAACAAAACAACTTCAGCATGAAATACCTTTTTCCCCTACTCCTGTTTGTGCATGGCCTTATTCACCTGATGGGTTTTACCAATGGATTTGGCTTCAGTAAACTGCCTGCACTTACAAAATTTATTTCTAAACCAACAGCGCTGTTATGGCTTTTTACAACCATCCTTTTATCAACAACTGCTGTTTATTATTTTCTGAAAAAAGAAAACTGGGCTCTGATTGCTGTTGCTGCTGTTATCGTTTCTCAATTGCTCATTGTGTGGTACTGGAAAGATGCGAAGATGGGAACAGCAGCCAACTTCATCATCTTACTGGTTACTGTTCCTGCATTGGGCGAATGGCAATTCAACCGCATGTACAAAAAAGAAGTACAGCAATTACTTTCACAACCAATAAACAAATCAGCAAGTGCAATTACAAATCAACAGCTTCAATCGCTACCACCTGTAGTTCAAAAATGGTTACGGGCCAGCGGCGTAGTTGGCCGACCGGCAATTAAACAGGTGTATCTGCAACAACGAGGTGAAATGAAAAATACACCCGATGGAAAATGGATACCATTTGAAGCGGAACAATATTTCACAATTGATCCTCCCTCTTTTTCATGGAAAACAACAATTCGTCCTTCGGTTTTTTTATTCATAACCGGCAGAGACAAGTATGAACAAGGCAAAGGGAACATGCTCATTAAAGCTTACGGGCTTTTTACCATTGCAGACAGCAAAGGTTCGGAAACAGACCAGGGAGCTTTGATACGCTATCTTGCCGAAACCTGTTGGTTCCCTACTGCAGCACTCAGTGAGTATATAAAATGGGAAACGATTGATGATAATACTGCAAAAGCAACGATGAGTTATGGAGGCATAACAGCATCGGGTGTATTCCGTTTCAACTCAAATGGCGACGTGGAAGAATTTGAGGCCGACCGTTATTATATCAACAACAATCATTCATCAATCGAAAAATGGCAGGTTACTTGCATTGATCACAAAACCATGAACGGGATAAGGATACCGGTAAAAAATAATGTGACCTGGAAATTGAAAGAAGGAGATTTCAAATGGCTTGAACTTGAAATTACCAACATTCAGTTTACTTTCACAGCATAATCAGCTGTATGGATTCAATTACGCACATTGCCTTGGGTGCCTGCATTGGCGAAGCATTTTTTGAAAAAGGCTTTGGTAAAAAGGCGATGCTTTGGGGTGCCTTGGCACAAAGTATTCCTGATATAGATTTTGTTGCATCTTTCTGGATGGGTACTGCTGATGACCTGTTGGCACATCGGGGATTTACACATTCACTTTTGTTTGCTATACTCATTGTGCCCATTATGGCACTCATTGCTGAAAGGGTTCACCGTCCGCATGATATCTCCTATAAAAAATGGGCCTTGTTTTTTTTGGTAGAGGTATTAATGCACCTCTTCCTCGATGCTTTCAATAATTATGGTATTGGCTGGCTGGTTCCTTTTAACGATCACCGGTTTTCATTTAATACGTTGTATGTAGCCGATATTTTCTTTTCTATATGGCCGGGTATTGCATTTGTTGTGTTACTGATCCTGAATCGTTTTCATCCGCTGCGTACATTATGGTGGAGGATCGGCATTTTTATACCATTTCTCTATCTCACTTATTGCAGCTATAACAAATTCAGCATTGACAGGGAAGTGAAAAAAATAATGGTGGCCCAGAATATCCCGCATCAACGATATTTCACCACCCCAACACCACTTAACAACTGGCTTTGGTATGTGGTGGCGGGTAACGACAGTGGTTATTACATCGGCTATCGTTCCGTATTTGATCAAAACCCCGGAATGGATTTTAATTTCTTCCCCCGCAACGATTCGTTATTAAATCCTGTTGATCAATTTGAGGATATGCAAAAACTCGTTCGCTTCTCACAGCAATTCTACACGTTAGAAAAATGGGGCGATACCCTGGTGTTCAATGATCTTCGTTTTGGACAAATACTTGGCTGGCACAATCCAAAAGAAAAATTTGTGTTTCACTATTTTCTGCAATATCCAAATGAAAATAAATTAGTGGTGCAGCGTGGCCGTTTCACCGGCTGGAATAAACAGGAAATAAATATTCTTCTGAGGCGAATGCGGGGAAATTAATCCCGTTGTTTAAAATAAAACGTAAAGAGGAAAAAGATAAGCCTAATTATTTCGTAACAAATCCGTTGCCATAACCTTTTGATAAATGTGTTATGGCGCTCAAATTCCTTTTCCGTTATACGGATACAATCGTTTTGCATGATCTCTTCAAGGGTTCGTTCCACATTTTCAGCAAACCGGTTGTTCTGAATATCAATATTCAACTCAATACTGGCATAGGCGCTGATGTTATTTACGTTGTAAGAACCAACAGTTACAAACTTTGAATCGTAGGTACTTAGTTTTCCATGCAATACATTGGGTTGATATTCGTATAACTCAATACCATTTTTAAACATCCAGCGATAGAGATAGCGTTCCGCATGCTTCACCATAGATATATCGCTGATGCCGGCTGCTATCACTTTAATTTTTATTCCACGTCTTGCAGTCAACGTCATGTTACGACGGAATGCACGGCCAGGTAAAAAGTAACTCGACATGATGCAGATGTGCGAACTTGCTTTCCGAAACATTTCAAGATAAGTTCGGCTGATCTGGTTCTTGCGGCGCACCCAATCATTACGCCTCACCCTTACCAAACATTCTTCGCCACGTAAATGGAACGATGCTTCAGTTTTCAGCAGCTGATCTTTCTTTTTTCCCCAACCCGATTTATTCCACACTTCCACACAAAGATTGTAAAGCTCTGCACTCACTTCGCCATGGCTGTATAATGCCCAATCGAGCCAAGCCGGCTTATCGGGCATATCATTATACCGGTTTGAAATATTTACACCACCCACCAGGCTATGCACAGCATCAACCACCACAATTTTATGATGCATCCTCCGCCCAAAATAAAAATACCGGCTTCTTATAACCGGTTCAAACCAACGGAACTCAACACCACTCGCCTTTAGCTGCGCAATAAACTCGTCGGGTAAATTTTGAGATGCATATCCATCCAGTAAAAGGTAAACCTTCACCCCTCTTTCTGCAGCTTTCATTAAAGCTGCCGCAACCTGGGTACCTGTTTCATCATCTCCAAAAATATAGATCTGTAAATGAACACTGTGCTTTGCATCTTCTAATAAACGGAAGAGGATAGAAAAAAAATCTCGCCCACCTCTAACCAGTTGTACCTGGTTATGTGTGCTATAAGCAGATGAAACGGGAAATTGTTTGCCTGTCGACATTCATGGCAAATTACTATTATCTTTTTTCAAACCTTCCTGTTTTTTCAGCAATTGTAATTCTATACATCACCCGCTTAATACGGTTACTGTCATCAAGCTCCGTTACAACTTCATGCTGCTCACCATCAATCGTTGCACTCGTCATCATTGGGAATACACGGTTTTTCAGAATAGCACGGGCATTTTCTGCTTCGTTGTCTTTTAGCTCTTCAAAAGTTCCTCTCACAATCACACTTTGCCAATTGGCCATGTTGGTCATGGTATCCACTTCAAAACAGACATTAGGATTACTGCGCAACAAACTCAACTTCATACCTTCATTCGTTTGACCGTAAATATAATTACCGTCAAACGCATATGTAACAGGAACAAGATATGGCTGAACTGAATCTGTGCAGGCAAGCCGCCCCACAACCTGGCTTCCAAGCAGGTTGTTCATTTGTTGTTCATTCAATTGTCCAAGCATGGCAGATCTATGAAAAAGTGAAATTGTAATTTAAAACTACAGATACACATAGGCAAGGTTGATGATATGCATCAACCACATTGTTGACTGTTCTCATAGTAATCATTATTATAAAAAAGTAGCTTTGGTTACATGAGCAACTTTGAGTCACATATATACGGAAGTAAGCCGGTGGTTGTTGATTTTTTTGCAGAATGGTGTGGACCATGCAAATTAATGACACCGGTGCTGCAGCAGGTAAAACAAGCTGCGGGCGACCGTGTGACGGTTCTTAAGATGGATATCGACAAGAATCCGGGTTTTACTCATCGCTACGGTGTACAGGCAGTGCCAACACTTATCATCTTTAAAGATGGCCAGATCATCTGGCGGAAAAGCGGCGTGGTTCCTGCCCATGAAATTCTACAGTACCTGAATACGGTGATGAGCTGAATTACTTTCGAACCAAGTTGTGCTTGCCGGGCCTCGTGCCCGGCTTTTTTTGCAGCAAATATTTATTAACTTGATTGTTCATGGACGGATCGTTCGATATATGGAAAATACTTGCAGGCGTCGCCATTTTTCTTTTAGGAATGAATATGCTGGAAGAAGCATTGCAACAACTGGCGGGCCGGCCGTTTAAATTATTTCTGCGAAAACATACCCAGCATAAATTAAAAGCAATTGGTGCAGGTGCTGTTGTTACTGCATTGCTGCAAAGCAGCAGTATTGTAAACCTGATGTTACTTGCATTTGTAGGCAGTGGAATTATTCAAATGCAAAATGGCCTTGCCATGGTGTTGGGAAGTAACATTGGCACTACGTTCACGAGCTGGATCGTTGCAACAATTGGTTTTGAATTCAACATCGAAAATTTTGCGTTGCCGGTAACCGGTGTTGCCGGTATTTTAATGATCCTGCTGAACAAACACAGCAAATGGTTTCAGCTGAGTAAATTCTTTTTGGGTTTCAGCTTTTTATTTGTTGGGTTGAATTTTATGAAAACGGCTGTTGAAGCCATGGTGCAACAAACCGATCTCAGTAGGTTTAATGATTACCCGGTGTTACTGTTTTTATTGATCGGTATTTTGATCACTGCACTAATACAGGCAAGCTCAGCCACTATCGCACTGGCATTGGCTGCATTGCACGCCCATGCAATTGAACTTGAACCTGCAATGGCGATTGTATTGGGTGCAGAAGTTGGTACTACTATTAAACTGTTACTTGCTTCTGCAAAGGGTATACCCGCAAAAAAGCAGGTAGCGTTGGGAAACTTTTTAATGAACACGATCATTTCGCTGTTGCTTGTATTTTTCCTGGGGCCAATTTCATTATTTATCAATGAAACCCTTGGTGTTAAAAATCATGTAGTTGCCTTGGTGGTGTTTCAAACACTGGTGAACATCATCAGCATTCTTCTCTTTTACCCATTCCTGAATCCGTTCGGTAAATTCTTAGCCGCCCGGTTTACCAAAGACAGTGATGAAACGTTATTCATCCACAAAATAAAACCCGCAGAAACAGAACTTGCATTACAGGCCATGCAAAAAGAAACTGCACATTTCCTGCAACTCATTATTGCCTATAGCAAACATATCTTTGAACTGGTGCCAGAGCAAAAGAACGGTAACGATTTTTATAAGAAAAAGCCGGAAGAGAAATACGAGTTCATCAAGCACCTGCATGGTGAAATACTTGAATTTTATGTAAAGATGCAATCAGATCATGCGCAGCCGGAAGAAGCTGCAAGATTTGAATTGCTTATTTCTTCGGTACGCAATGGAATGTATGCAGCCAAAAGTTTGAAAGATGCCTGGCATGATATGCTCATTCTCAAAAATTCATCGAACGATAAAAAATTTGCTTACTACGAAGAAAGCCGCAAACGCACTGATCATTTCATTTCAACCATTGGCCAGGTACTTGCGGCAAAAGAGCCGGGGCAATCAAATGCAGAGGCATTGATTACCCTCTATCGTGAGATCATCAAAGGTTATACTGAGGAACTGAGTCATCTGTACAAACAGGGTACCATCGATCACCTGAATGAAACAGAGATCTCCACCATCATAAATTACAACCGTGAATTGTATACCGCCTATAAATCGTTGATCATTGCAGTGAAAGATCTCCTACTTCCAGAAAAAGAAGCGGCGGCTTTTGAAGAGTTGCCCGGCTTCATCCGTTAGATGTGAGCAGCATCAAAACAAGTGCTGACAAACATCATCGTTCTTCTCAAGCTCATCAAATACATTTGATGCGCCGTTAATGAGTTTGCCATGCTTGGTTCATTAAGTACATCTGAAATTGAAGACCTGCTTTACCAATGCAACCTGGGCCGCATTGGCTGCAGCCACAATGGAAAAATATATGTAGTGCCGGTTAATTACATCTATGATGGCAGGTCTGTAATCGCACATTCAGTTGAAGGGTTGAAGATCCGCATTATGCGGAGCAACCCTTCTGTTTGCTTTGAAGTGGATGAAGTGCAGAATAATAAAAGCTGGAGGAGTGTAATAGCCCAGGGCGTTTACCAGGAAATAATTGGTGAGCGTGAACGCTATGATGCCATGAAATTATTTGTTGACAAAATGCTCAAACTAAAAGTGAGCACAACTGCACACCCGCCTGAATTACAACCAGAACGTTTACACGGTACACATGGAAGTGTAAAACCGGTGATCTATCGAATTATACTTACAGAAAAAACCGGTCGCTACGAAAAAGAATAGCCCACTCTCATCAGGAACCATGATGACCATCATTGTAACGGCCTTGTGGAAATACTATCTTAGAAACGTTAGATCAATTATTGTTCACCTATAAATTTTTCACATGAACACTTTAGCTAAGATTGCTATTGCAGCCGGGGCAGGTTTAGTTGCCGGAGGCGTATTGGGAGTTTTGTTTGCACCTGATAAAGGTGAGAACACCCGCAAAAAAATTGCTGACGGTGGGAAAAAACTCACAGACACTGTAAAAGAAAAAATGGGTAACCTGAAAGTTAACATCAAGGGCAAAACTGAATCTGTGAAAGAAGGAATGGAAGAATTTGCATAACCCCGAAACGGCAGAGCATGGAAGATACATTTGCCAAAGCAGAAGACCTGGCCGAACATGTAAAAGAGTATATCAATAACCGCATGGATGCGGTGAAGTTGAGTACAGCAGAAAAAAGTTCAAAACTTGCAGCAACTGTGATTGCGTCTGTTGTTGTAGCAATGTTCTTTATCACTTTTATGTTTTTCGCCAGTACTGCTTTGGCATTTGTTTTTTCACGACTCACCGGTGAACTATGGTTGGGATTTTTAATTGTTGCCGGTATTTACTTGTTGCTCGGCGCAGTTGTCTGGCTCTTGAGAGATCGTATTCTTCAACTGCCTATAATGAATGCATTGCTGCAGCAACTATTTACTGATGATGAAGAAGACGATGATGAATAAGATCAGATCCATAAAACAATTAAAAGCCCGGCAAAAAAAACTGGAGCAGCGAAAAACAGAATTGGAAAAAGCTATCCGTTACGATTGGCTGGATGTGAAAAACAGTATAAAACCAAAAAATGTTGCAGGCCAGGTGTTTGCACACATCTTTGATAAGGAGCAAAAAAATGAAGATTCCTCTTTAGCCAATACAATATCTCAATTGGCTGCAGTACTCACGAAAATTGCGGTGGAAAAAGCAGAAGAAAAAATGGCAGAATGGATGTCGCACAAAAAAAAGTAGCACAAAAATTGTGGTTCTCTTCAAAAAAAAGTGATTCTTTGGTGAGCAGCGCTTGGTAGAAAAAGATCGGGATTTATTTTACTGCAAGGATCATTTGTTTCTATTAATCGTTAACTCTTCAGAACGTATCATCAGATCATTTCTACTTACAGTGAATTGCTGAGTAATTTATTCTTGTTAAAATGAAAGGATACAACTCATTTTTTACTGACAACTCTCACCACAGCGTTTGACGCAGATTCTTGAATTCTGCTACTCAGAAAACTATCTTTAAACAAGTTAAAATTATTCACTCATCATAAAACAAGGAGGTGTATATGTCAACAAGAGCGATTTCAAAACCCGGCATGCTGCCAACAGTATTTAATGATTTCTTCAAACCATGGAATGAATGGTTTGATAATGGAGGTGCATTCACTGGCCAAACAATGACCATGCCTGCCGTTAACATTGTTGAAAGCAAAGAAGACTACAAAGTGTCTTTAGCTGTACCTGGTATGAAAAAAGAAGACTTCAATATTGATGTGGAAGGCAATATGCTAACCATCAGCTGTGAAAGGGAAGAAAACAGAGAGGAAAAAGAACATCAGTATACTCGCAAAGAATACAACTATTCTTCTTTCAGCCGCAGCTTTACTTTACCTGAAGAGGTAAACAAAGAAAAAATTGAAGCTAAATATGAAGAAGGTGTGTTGAAACTCATGCTTCCAAAAAAAGAGGAAGCCAAAAAGCTCGCAGCGGGCAAACATATCGCTGTAAAATAGTCTCACCGATGGTGGGATTGTAACCCGGGCCCTGTCGCAATAGATTTGTGGCAGGGCTTTTTTGCAGATGAGCACCATCAGTTCGTTTTCTGATATTGGTCAGATAGCAGCAAAGAGCCCCGTTTTAATTTGCAGCCTGTTATGAACACGTCTGTAAAGCCAACGGTGAAATGCTATCATTGTGGTGATGAATGCATCAACGAAACCATTCAACTCGCCGACAAAAATTTTTGTTGCCAGGGTTGTAAAACCGTGTACCAGGTGCTCAACCAGAGTGATCTCTGCGATTATTATGAACTGAATCAAAACCCCGGCACCAGCCAACGCATAACAGTACGTAAAGACAAATTCTCTTTTTTAGATGATGAAAAGATCGAGCAGCAACTCATCTCCTTCCGCAATACTGAGCAAACGCATGTAACCTTTTATTTACCACAGATCCATTGCAGCTCCTGCTTATGGCTGTTGGAAAATCTGCACAGGTTAAATGCAGCTGTTATTTCTTCACGTGTAAATTTCACCCGTAAAGAAGTAGCAATAGTGTTTGATCACCGCAGCACATCTTTACGCAGCGTTGCAGAATTATTGACAAGTATTGGTTACGAACCCTACATCAGCCTGCAAAACCTGCAACAAGCAAAACCAAGAATTCAACGCAGCCTCATCTACCAATTGGGTGTGGCGGGTTTTTGTTTTGCCAACATCATGCTAATGAGTTTTCCTGAATACCTGGGTTTGGAGGAAGCAGAGAAGAGTATGCAATCGCTGTTCAGGTATTTCAATCTCATTTTAGCGATCCCCGTCTTTCTTTACAGCTCTCTCCCGTTCTATAAAAGTGCTTGGGGAAGTTTAAAACACAAATACCTCAACATTGATGCACCTATTGCATTAGCCATCATTATGACCTTTGGCAGAAGTTTATACGAAGTATTGAGCAATACAGGTGGTGGTTATTTCGATTCAATGAGCGGTATTGTTTTCTTTATGCTTGTTGGTCGTGTATTACAGGAAAAAACTTATCAGCAATTATCGTTCGAACGTGATTATACTTCTTACTTCCCGATTGCTGTTACTATTTTAAAAGATAAAAAAGAAATTCCCACTGCATTGCCTGAAATAAAAGCAGGTGATACTATTCTTATTCACAATGAAGAATTAATTCCAGTTGATGGCTTACTCACTAAAGGCAAAGCATTTATTGATTATAGTTTTGTTACCGGTGAATCGTTGCCTGTATTAAAAGACATGGGTGAATTGTTATATGCAGGTGGCAAACAAACCGGCAGTAACATTGAATTGCTGGTGATGAAAGAAGTATCGCAGAGTTATCTTACACGTTTATGGAACAATGGTGAAAAAACAAAACCGGAGAAAACTTCTTTTGTTGATGGACTGAGCCGCTATTTTACCTGGATCGTTTTTGCGTTGGCCGCCGCAGGCGCTTTATATTGGAGTTTTCAGGACGCTGGTAAAGCATGGAATGTTGTAACTACTATTTTAATTGTGGCATGTCCTTGTGCTTTGTTACTCAGCAACAGTTTTACCAATGGAAATGTGTTACGCATCCTCAGCAAAAACAAACTGTATCTGCGTAATGCACAAACTATTGAAGAAATGGCGAAGGCTACACATTTGGTGTTCGATAAAACAGGCACACTCACTACAACAGAAGAACAAGACATTCAGTACATCGGCGAACCTTTCAGTGATGAAATTGCAGGAAGTATTGCCGCAGTAGCAGCACAAAGCACACACCCATTGAGTAAGTTGCTGGCAAAAGAATTACGCAACAACGAAACCTATGAAGTAAGACAGTTTAGTGAAACAACGGGAAGAGGTATCAGTGGCATTGTTAATCACCGCATCATTACACTTGGCTCTGCTGAATTTGTAACAGGTGAAGAAGTAACGGTGTTCAATGGAAGTTCTGTGTATGTTTCTGTTGATGGAATACTGCTCGGCCATTTCAGTATACGTAATCATTACCGTCCTTCCATTTTTAAACAGATCAGCGAACTGCGGAAACAATACCGTATCTCTATTCTCTCAGGCGATAACGAAAGCGAACGATTGAACCTGCAGCAGGAACTTGGCATGGATGTAAAATTATTCTTCAACCAACATCCACACGACAAGCTCAATTACATCAAAGAACTGCAACAGAAAGGCCAGAAAGTAATTATGATCGGCGATGGGTTGAACGATGCCGGTGCATTAAAACAAAGCGATGCAGGTATTGCCGTAACTGAAAGTACCAACAACTTTACTCCTGCCAGTGATGGTATTCTTGAAGCTGACCGTTTGAAACGGCTTTCATCGTACCTGCGTTTTACCAAGGCCAACAAACAGGTAGTGCTCGCCAGCTTTATACTATCGATCGTTTATAATATCATCGGTCTCAGCTTTGCTTTGCAGGGAATTTTATCTCCTCTTGTTGCTGCCATCCTCATGCCCTCCAGCTCTATCAGTATTATCCTCTTAACCTTCGGCGCATCATCTCTTTATGCCCGTTCGCTGAAACTGGATTGAAAAACTGACAGAGATCAGGGTCGATTTGATGAAAGTCAACCATTTGTCTGACCATTATCAGCTCCTGTGCTTCCCACTCAAAATAGTTTTACAGCCGAAATAAGAGCATATGAGTGTCATCATTTTATTATTGATCGCCAGTATATCGGTAGCCGCTATTTTTCTCGGCGCTTTTTTATGGAGTGTAAAAAACGGGCAGTACGATGATGAAACTTCACCACCAATGCGCATTTTATTCGATGGCAACTCGCCTGTAAAAACAGGAGCGTCCAAAACAGAAACAACGAACAACTCAAAACCATAGATAAACTGAAATTATGCAACTAGAAAAATTTTACTACGACAACAAGATCGTAAAATACTTTGCCAATGCAACAGCCATCTGGGGATTGGTAGGTATGCTTGCAGGTTTATGGGCAGCTATCCAGATCTATATGCCGGCAGCATCGCTCGATTATGCAGGCACTACGTTTGGCCGTCTTCGCCCCATTCATACCAACGCTGTCATTTTTGCCTTTGTTGGTAACTGTATGTTTACCGGAATCTACTATTCACTTCAACGCTTGTGTAAAGCAAGAATGTTCAGCGATAAATTAAGCTGGATCCATTTCTGGGGATGGCAATCAATTATTGTTGTTGCCGCTATTACCTTATTCCTTGGTTACACAACAGGTAAAGAATATGCAGAGCTTGAATGGCCTGTTGACATTATGATCACGTTGGTGTGGGTTGTGTTTGGTATAAATATGTTCGGCACTATTTTCAAGAGAAGAGAAAGTCATTTATATGTAGCCATCTGGTTCTACATCGCTACCTGGATCACTGTTGCAATGCTCCACATTGTGAACTCATTTGAAATTCCTGTTTCACTTTTCAAAAGCTACAGCTGGTATGCAGGTGTGCAGGATGCTTTGGTACAATGGTGGTATGGCCACAATGCCGTTGCTTTCTTTTTAACAACGCCCATTCTTGGTTTGATGTATTATTTCTTACCAAAAGCTGCTAACAGACCTGTTTACTCGTATCGTTTATCCATCATCCACTTCTGGGCGCTCATATTTATATATATATGGGCAGGCCCTCACCATTTGCTGTATACCGCCCTGCCTGACTGGGCACAATCACTTGGCGTTGTTTTCAGCGTAATGCTGATTGCTCCCAGTTGGGGCGGTATGCTCAATGGTTTATTTACACTGCGTGGTGCATGGGATAAAGTTCGTGAAGAACCGGTGTTGAAATTCTTTGTTGTTGCTGTTACCTGTTATGGTATGGCAACGTTCGAAGGACCAATGCTCAGTTTAAAAAGTGTGAACGCTATTGCACACTTTACTGACTGGATCGTTGGCCACGTACACATTGGTGGTTTAGGATGGAATGGCTTTATGGCGTTTGGTATGTTGTACTGGCTTGTACCAAAAATGTGGGGCACAAGTCTTTATTCAAAAAAACTTGCCAACAACCATTTCTGGTTAGGAACAATTGGTATTGTTATCTACGCAGTGCCTTTATACTGGGCAGGTTTTGCCCAGGCAGAAATGTGGAAGACGTTTACAGAATCAGGTCAATTGAAATTCCAGTTCTTAGAAACGGTTACCAACATCATCCCCATGTACATTACACGTAGTGTAGGCGGCACGCTTTATCTCATTGGTGCGTTCATGATGGTGTACAACTTATATAAAACAGCGAAGCAAGGTTCATTCATTGCCAATGAAGAAGCAGAAGCTGCTCCGTTAGTAAAACCTGAATCGCATGTAAAAGAACATTGGCATCGCTGGATCGAAAGAAGACCGGCAACATTATTAGTCTTCAGTTTGATCGTGGTGGCTATTGGTGGTATTCTTGAAATTGTTCCAACCTTCCTCATAAAATCAAACGTACCAACTATTACAAGTGTAAAACCATACACAGCTTTAGAATTACAGGGTCGTGATATTTATATACGTGAGGGTTGTTATACCTGTCACTCACAAATGATCCGTCCGTTCCGTGATGAAGTGGCCCGTTATGGCGAATACTCCAAAGCAGGAGAGTTTGTGTATGATCATCCGTTCCAGTGGGGAAGCAAACGTACAGGACCGGATCTTGCACGTGTTGGTGGAAAATATCCTGACAGCTGGCATTACAATCACATGATGGAGCCATCATTAATGTCGCCCGGTTCTATTATGCCACGCTATGGCTGGTTACTCGATAATAATGTCGATACAGCTTCAACACCTGCCAAAATAAGAGCCATGCAAACACTTGGTGTTCCTTATGCAAAAGGTTATGATCAGCAGGCAAATAAAGATCTGATGACACAGGCCAACAGCATCCGCATCAGTTTAAAAATGGATAAGATTGAAACACCTGCAAACAAAGAGATCGTTGCATTGATCGCTTATTTGCAACGATTAGGTAAAGACATTAAGGCCGAGAAGAAAACAGAAACAGCATTAGCTGATTGATTCAAACACGTAAAAACAGTAATATGAAATTTATCAACTATCTCGAAAAGATCAGCAACGTAAGTTTTTACGGATTGACTTCTTTTCTCATCTTCTTCATTTTTTTCTGCGCCGTGTTCATTTATGTATTGCGTGCAAGCAAAAAAGAAATGAATGAATGCAGCCGTATTCCATTAGACTAATAAACTAAACTTAAAGCCATGTTCACATACAGATCAACTTATCTGAAACCATTTTTACGGAAGCTGTTGCTTATGCTGCCGCTGTTAACGGCTGGCGTTGTAGTTACTGCTCAAACAACATCAAGCGCTCCTGCCCCTTCTATTTGGGACAACCCACTTGCATTAACAATGCTGGCTATCATCCTTGTTTTACTACTGGTGATCGCATTATTGGCAAATGTGGTGTTGGGAACTGCCCGTCTTCATTTCGATAAACAAAAGAAAAAAAATAATGCTGCACAAACCATAACAGCTATAGCGTTATTTCTTTTACCAATGATGGCATCAGCACAGGAAACTGCAGAAGCTGCTGCACCTGCAGGTCCAACTTCTATTGGCGGTTTATCAGCTACAACATTCTGGTTGCTCTCTACAGTTATTGCAATAGAGTTCCTGGTAATAATTGTAATGGGATTGTTTGTAAAAAGTTTCCTTGCTAAAGAAAAGGTTACGCTTGCTATCACTGAGGAGAATGCTATTGCAAAACCTTCTTCATTTAAAGTATGGTGGGATAAGCTCAACAGCTTTAAACCAATGGAACAGGAAGCTGATATTGATCTTGGGCATGACTATGATGGTATACGTGAGCTTGACAATCGAATGCCACCTTGGTGGATCTATGGTTTTTATGTAACCATTATTGTTGCAGGTATTTACTTATGGCGTTATCATATTGCTGAAACAGCTCCGCTCAGCAAGCAGGAATTTGAAATTGCCATGAAACATGCTGAAGAAGAGAAAGCAGCTTACCTGGCAAAAGCGGCAAATAATATTGACGAGAACACTGTTACACTCATTACCGACAAAGCAGCCATTGATGCAGGTAAAAATAATTTCGTTCAGATGTGTGCTGCATGTCACGGCAAATCGGGCGAAGGAATTGTGGGACCAAACTTAACTGATGATTACTGGTTGAATGGTGGCAGCATAAAAGATATTTTCAAAACCATTAAATACGGTCGTCCTGAAAAGGGAATGAAGAGCTGGCAGGATGATTATTCGCCTGTGCAAATTGCACAACTGGCAAGTTTTATTAAATCACTACATGGCACGAATCCGCCAAACGCAAAAGACAAACAAGGTGATTTGTACAAAGAAGACGCTGCTCCCGCACAGGATTCAGCAACAGCAAAGAAAGACGTGGCTAGTAACTGATGAATGACATACATGAATACCGAAGGCAACATACAAACACAAACAAACAAAGAATCTTTCCGTGACACGCTTGCGACAATAGATGCACAGGGGAAACGGAAATGGATCTTTGCACAAAAACCAAAAGGAAAATTTTACAGTATACGTACTTATGTAAGTTTCGTTTTCTTTCTGCTGTTTGTATCACTTCCGTTTATTCAAATGAATGGACGACCATTGTTCCTGTTCAATATTCCGCAGGCGAAGTTTATTCTGTTTGGAAAGGTTTTCTGGCCACAGGATTTTTTCATCTTCGGTATTATCATGATCACATTCATTGTGTTCATTGTATTGTTTACTTCTGCGTTCGGTCGTTTGTTCTGCGGCTGGGTTTGTCCGCAAACCATTTTCATGGAAATGCTTTTCCGTAAACTGGAGTATGCAATCGAAGGTAGTGCAGCCAAACAAAAAATAATGGCTGCCGGCCCATGGACAACCGAAAAGATCGTTCGCAAAACAAGCAAACATGTAGTATTCTATTTGCTGGCGTTCATTATTGCAAATTTATTCCTTGCCTATATCATTGGTGTGGAGGAATTATGGGCTATGATGAAACATCCTGATGCTAACGTTGGCACCATTGCGGCACTTCTGGTTTTTTCATCAGTGTTCTATGCAGTGTATGCATTTTTCCGTGAGCAGGCCTGCACTGTTGTTTGTCCTTACGGACGCTTACAAGGTGTATTACTTGATAAAAACTCAATGGTTGTAGCATATGATTACAAGCGTGGGGAAGAACGTAAAAAGATCGATAAAAAAGAAGAACGTACTGCCGGTGATTGTATCGATTGTTTTCAATGTGTGAAGGTATGTCCTACAGGTATTGACATTCGCAACGGCACACAAATGGAATGCGTGGGTTGCACTGCCTGTATTGATGCATGCGATCATATGATGGAAAGTGTGGGTTTCAAAAGAGGGTTGATCCGTTATGCAAGTGAGAACGGCATTGCTAAACATGAAAAGCTGCATTACACACGCCGAATGAAAATGTATACGGGTTTGCTTGCTGTGTTGCTCATTCTGCTCACTACATTGCTGGTTTCACAAAAAGATGTGAAGGCAACTGTGATGCGCACACCGGGATTATTATACCAGGAAAAAGGACAAGACAGTGTATCGAACCTGTACAACATTAAAGTGGTGAACAAAACAATGAATGATATTCCGCTTACAGTAAAATTGGAAGATGGAGATGGGATTGTGCAACTTGTAGGTAAGAATATTAACGTACAAAAAGAAGGTCAGGGATCAGGATCATTCTTTATCACTATTCCAAAGAAACGAATTCAGCAACGTAAAACGGAATTGAAAGTTGGACTATACCAGGGAGATAAACGCATTGTGGTTGTGAAAACAAGTTTTCTCGGGCCACTCTATTCAAACAATTAAACTAAAAACAATGACACTGAATTGGGGACATAAGATAACACTGGCATTTTCTGCTTTTGTTGTGTTTATGTTTGTAATGGTTTACAAAAGCATGAAAACAGATTTCCAGTTGGTGACCAAAGAATATTATAAAGATGAGCTGGCCTACCAGCAGGTGATCGACGGCACTAACCGTGCAAATAAGTTAAGCAGCAGTGTAGAGGTTACACAGTTGAATAATGAGCTTATTATTCAACTGCCGGCAGAGATGAAAGGCAAAACAATAAGTGGCAACATCTGGCTGTATTGCTCTTCTGATGACAAGAAGGATCGCCGACTTGAATTGACGGTTGATGAAAATGGCAAACAGGTGATCGATAGTAAAAACATGATGCCTGCAAATTATTTATTGAAGGTTACCTGGAAGGCAGAAGAATTGAATTATTATAATGAACAACGTTTGGAATTGAAATGATAACAGAAGCAATTACAGGTGGATTGGTCCTGGGTGCATTCAGCAGTCTGCACTGCATAGGAATGTGCGGTCCGTTGGCATTGGCAATGCCTGTACAGCATTTACCTGTGTGGCAGCAACGTGCTGCAGCACTCATGTACAATGCAGGCCGCATTGTTACATATGCATTGTTGGGTTTGTTGTTCGGCATTGTAGGTCGTGGCTTATACCTGGCAGGTTTTCAGCAATGGTTATCCATCATCAGCGGAGCAGTTATACTTGCTTTCATCATTAATTATTATTTCCTGAAAAAAGCCTGGCAACCAAAATGGACATTGAAGTTGCATGGAGCTGTACAACAACTCATGATCAAAACGCTACGTACAGATCGCAAAGGAGGATACCTGTTGCTTGGTATAATGAATGGACTGTTGCCTTGCGGTATGGTGTATGTGGCGCTTGCAGCAGCGTTAAATTTTCGTGAATTGCAACAGAGTGTATTGTTCATGAGTGCCTTTGGTACCGGCACTATTCCGTTAATGTTTTTGTTAAGCATAGCAGGGAGCAGTTTTTCTTTTTCAATACGTGGACGTATTAAAAAAGTTGTTCCTTATTTAATGACCGTGACGGCCGTATTGTTAATACTGCGTGGTATGAACCTTGGAATTCCGTTCATAAGCCCTGTAATGGCAAGCGAACCGGCTACAGCAATACCTTGTCACTAATGCCAAACCGTATGATTAGTATCAGCAGGGCTATTGATAGCAGTTATTTACAAGGGCAGCGGCAAAATTTAGCTTTGCTAAACAGTGTAACTATATTGTTCACTTTGAAATACAATGATCACAATCGTTATGACGCATAATAAAAAATTTACACAATTCCGGCACGAGAGTGATACGTGGAAACGGTACCTGCAATTTATACAGCAGGAAAATAATCATTTAAAGACCCGTCTTTCGCAGGTACTTCAACATGATACGGATGAACAGTTCCTGGAACGTGCTGAATATTTCCAGAGTAAGTTCATTGCCGAAGATGATACAGTGAATATGCTGCGCCAGGATATTCATGAACTGGATAATTTGCTCACAAAAGAAATGGTTGAAGATACAAATACAATTAAAGAATTGCAGAAGAGATTAAAGAAGATGCACAAGGATATGGAAATTGTTGAGCGTCAGTTCAACAAACTGAAATCAGATTTCAATCTTTACCTTACTGAAAGTTTATAGCAGGCAACAAAAAACAAAACAGCATCTGCTGCATTATGCAAACAGATGCTGTTTCTTTTTATACTAAGCCTGAATCTTAATTGATCAGGTTTTCTAATTTCTTCTCGTTAAGAATCACAATATTTCCTTCTTTGATCTCAATTAGTTTTTCTGAACGGAAATCACCTAAAGTTCGGATGAGTGATTCGGTTGCTGTACCGGCTATACTGGCCAGATTTTCCCTGCTGATGTTAATTGAAAAATGACCTTCGCCGGTTTGATATTTTTTCTGCAGACTTATTAATGCATCTGCTACTTTTTTCCGTAATGAATTATACGCAAGACCAAGTAAATGCTCTTCTTTTTCAGCAACATTTTTAGCAAGAAGTTGAATAAATTTTTGTGCGACCTGGCTGTTGCTGTTCATCAGTTCGTCAAAATCTGCTTTCGGGATTATAGCCAGTTCGCTGTCTTCCATGGCTTCGGCCGTTTCTTTGTAAGATCCACCTTCGAGCAATGCAACATACCCAAGAAAATCGCCTTCATTATACAAACCAACCACCAGCTCCTTACCATCGTCGTTGGTTTTAAATGTTTTCACTTTACCTTTTACGATATAAAACAAACGTGCTGCCCGGTTGCCTTCATTGTATACAGTTTGCTTCTTTTTGTATTTGTTAATGTCCCTGTCGGCAGTGAGTGATTCCAATGCATCTTTTGAACCAGTAGCAGCAAGCAGTTTATTTACACCGTCAAGTCCGGAGCTGTATTCTTCTTTCAATAGATCAGCTTTTTTCAACCGCCCCTCAATAGCATTCAGCAATTCAGTACCACTGAATGGCTTGGTGATATAATCATCTGCTCCAAGTTCCATTCCCCGGCGAAGGTCACTTCGTTCAGTCTTTGCCGTTAGAAATATAAAAGGAATATTTTTTACAGTTTCATTCTTATGCAATGTATGTAACACACCATAGCCATCAAGAACAGGCATCATAATATCACAAACGATCAGGTCAGGTTGTTCAGCTAATGCTGTTTCAATGCCTAGTTTACCATTAGCGGCAGTTACCACTTTGTAGTTCGCCAGCTCCAGTATTTCGGCGGTATTCTCCCGTATATCATCATTATCTTCTATTAGCAGAATTTTTTTCATCTGATCGCTTTTATTAAAGGTTAAACTTGATGTGGTGGTATGAAGTTAATGTTGTTTTTTAAAGGTTACGGTAAATTCAGTGCCTTTATCAGTTTCGCTTTTGCATGAAATGTTACCGTTCATCAACTCAGCGTATTTCGATACAATGTGCAAACCTAAACCTGTACCTTGTATATTAATGGCATTTGCGGCTCGAAAAAAACGTTCAAACAAATGCTCCTGGTCATCTTTCGAAATGCCGATGCCACTGTCTTTTATCCTGAACTCGATTTCATTGTCAGTTACGTTGGTATTGAGTTCAATGACAGAGTTTTCCGGAGAGAACTTAATCGCATTTGATAACAAATTTAAACTGATATGTTTAAACATCCCAGGGTCTAGTTCAACTTGCGATTCTCCGGAATGTTTGTAGGCTATCTCCTGCCCCTTTTTACAAACGTTCTGCATTTCGGCTATCGTTTCTGATGTATTCTTTTCTATGTCAAAAATGCTGAAACGTGCCTGAATTTTTCCTTCTTCGATCTTTCCTACATTCAAAAAGTCGTTCAAAATATCAGTAAGCAGGTTTACCGATGAGATGATGCGTTGAATATGCTTCTCACGTTTGGGCTGCTCTTCTGTATTAGTGTACTTCTGTAAAAGATAAACCGACGATAAAACTGTGCTGAGAGGAGTACGAAACTCATGTGATGCCACCGAAACAAATCTTGACTTCAGTTCACCCAATTCTTTCTCTTTACTTAGTGCAGCCATCAGCTCCCTGTCTTTTTCCTCCGTTTCCTGTATCTGCTCATTCAGCTTTTCTACAGTTTCCCTCAATGTAACAGTCCGGTCTTCCACTTTTTTTTCCAGTTCTTCATTCAGCTTCACCAATGCTTGCTCGGCTTGCTTGCGTAGCGTAATGTCATTCACAAATGCCACTACAAACTTGCTCTCATCAACATGGTAGTTGCCGAGGCTGATCTCCACCGGAAATTCTGAACCGTCTTTTTTTATTGCATACAGATCAAGTCCGATACCCATTGGTCTGCTTTTGGGATCGTGCATATAGCCATCCCGATGTTTTTCGTGGCGGTGATGGAAGCGGGAGGGAATGAACAACTCTATTTTTTTTCCTAATACATCATCCCCTTCACTATAACCAAACTGTTGCAGGGCAAATTTATTGATGGTAATTATTTCAGCTGAAGAGTTCACTACAATGATCCCAATACTGGCATGATCAAAAAGCGTTTGAAATAGTTTGGAATCTGCTGTAGACTGCATGGGTTAAAGAAAATAAATAAACTTTGGCCAATCTCTAAGTAATTGCTCCTCACAGCGGTAAAGTTACGATTTCTGCTTCGGTAAAATAAGGGATATTCCTATTTTCTTTCTACCGGGAGATGAGTAATTTGGGTGAAATTGTACCGCCCGATATATCAAATCCCGGGCCGCTGCCCACAAAGCATTTATTGCCGTCGGTTGAAATCACGAAAAGGGCACTTATAGTCATAAAGCTTAGTACGATTAACGTAAACTTGCAAAAAGAAGTGAAAGTATGTCAACCGAAATAAAATGCCCCAATTGTGGTCACGAATTTGAACCAACCGACAGCATCCGTGAAGAGGTGCAGAAAGAACTGCGTGCCAAAATGAGCGAGTGGCAAAAACAGCAACAGCAAAAATTTGATGCGCAGTTGCTTGAAGAAAAAAAGAGAACACAAAAAGAAACAGAAGAA
This sequence comes from Lacibacter sp. H375, assembly GCF_037892425.1. Classification (NCBI taxonomy): domain Bacteria; kingdom Pseudomonadati; phylum Bacteroidota; class Chitinophagia; order Chitinophagales; family Chitinophagaceae; genus Lacibacter; species Lacibacter aquaticus. Next base: position 2,334,764 of record NZ_JBBKTT010000001.1, on the reverse strand, counting down.
TCGTTACGCAAAAGCATTGTATCGGATTTTGAAAACAAACTCCGTTTACTGGAAGAAAATGACAAAAACAACCAGGAAAAACTAAAGCTGGCACGGGCAAAAGAAATTGAATTCCTGAAAAAAGAACAAGCGCTACTTTCAAAAGAACAGGAACTTGATCTGCAACTGCAAAAGATGTTATTAGAAGAACGCAACAAACTGGCTGACATAATTCGAAAAGAAGAAGCAGAAAAAATTTCGTTGCGTGAAACAGAATATCAACTCAAAAACAGAGAGCTGGAAGAAAAATTAGAAGCACAGAAACGACTCGTGGATGAGATGAAACGTAAATCGGAACAAGGCTCTATGCAATTGCAAGGCGAGGCGCAGGAGCTGGAACTGGAAGATTTACTTCGTCAATCATTTCCTTACGATTCCATTGAAGAAGTGGGCAAAGGAGTAAAGGGCGCTGATTGTATGCTATTGGTACGCAACAGGTTCGGACAGGAATGTGGTAAGATCATTTTTGAAAGTAAACGTACCAAAGATTTTTCGGAGCAATGGATCGAGAAATTAAAAGCCGATATGCGCAGCCAAGCGGCCGATATTGCTGTCATTGTTACACAGGCTATGCCGAAAGGACTTGACCGGTTTGGAGAAAAAGATGGAGTGTGGGTGTGCAGCTTTGCAGAAGTAAAAGCGTTAACACATGTGTTGCGTGATAGCATTGTTCGTATTGCGCAGGCTACAACAGGCCAGGAAAACAAAGGAGAAAAAATGCACATGCTGTATGACTATCTCACTGGAAATGAATTTGCCGAACAATGGAAAGCCATTCGTGAAGGTTTTATGAGTATGAAAATTTCTATTCAAAAAGAACGTGATGCAATGGAAAAATTATGGAAGCAACGGGAGAAACAACTAGAGAAAGTATTGCTGAATGCAGCGCACATAAGAGGGTCAGTAGAAGGTATTGCAGGAACCGATGTAAACATTGCATTGCTCGAAGATTCACCTGATTTATTAACTGACGAATAATTATGCCTCGGGATACCGTACCAACCATATTACACTATAAAGATTCCGCTTTCACTGTTTATTCGTTGGAAGAATACAATCAATTGCCCGATTCATTGAAAGGTAGTGTTGAGCAGCAAAACTATGTTGATTCCGTTTACAACGCCTTACAATATATTAATGCGCCTAAAGTATCTGCAGAAGAAGACAGTTCGGGAGAATGGGGGTTTTCAATTGTGATAATGGTTGTTTTCAGCATCATTGCATTTAATATTTATCGCTTAATACGTCAGCTCATCAAAGAACAAAACAGTCCTGTCAATGCAGCCTCGATTGATGCCGATGAAAATGATGAAGTTGAACCAGAACCTACCGTAAGATATCTCATTTACAAGGGAAGTGAGTTAAAATTTACGGATGAGGAGCTACATACGGTGTGCAGGAAATACAATCCCTATTACCAAAAATTAAACGCAGACAAACAGCCCGCTTTTATTGAGCGTGTTCAGGAATTTATTCACAGCAAAGATTTTTATATCTGCTCAGCAAAAGGATACAAAGAAATGCCGATTCTTATATCTGCATCAGCTGTGCAGATCACATTTGGGTTAAAAGATTTCCTGCTTCCGCATTTCTCTAACATCATTATTCATCCTGAAGAATATTTTGCCTACGACCCTTTCCGCATACTGGTTGGTAATGTACAGGGACATTCAATTTCGCTTTCATGGAAACATTTCCTGCAGGATTACCAGAACCCCACCGACGGAAAAAATGTTGGTCTACATGAAATGGCACATGCCCTGCAGGTGCAGTACTTATTCCGTAATCCAAAACGCAGCAATACGTTCAAAGAAGATTTTGAACATTACGATCGTATTGATGATGACGTATTGAATGCAGAAAAAACTAATGACAGGCGGATGTTCGATGAAAATGCATTGCGCAATAAGAATGAATTCTGGGCAACATCTGTTGAACTTTTTTTTGAAAAACCAGTTGAATTAAAAACACAATACCCTGATCTGTACGAAAGTCTCCGCATAGTATTAAACCAGGATACAGCTGCTATGTGAGCTTTATTTTTGCTTTAACATAATTTTCAAATACTGTTCGTCATTGTTACTGCATCTTTGCAACTTTATTTAACGACATAAACCTTATCAATGAATTTCGAACAGCGCCTGCTTTGTTCCCTCTCTTCACGTTTACAGATCCCTGTCTGTAAGAATGAGTTTCAGACATCAATATGTGATTTTTAATTATCAATAATCTTTTTATCTTGTCATCAATTAAACCATTACAAAAATGAAAAAACTAGCATTTGCTACATTGTTTATTGTTTTAGTCTCATCATCCGCTATTGCACAGGCTCCGCAACTTTATGCTGAATTAGGCGGACCAGGTCTTGCCTCCATAAACTTTGACAGTCGTTTTACTAAAAAAGAAACGGGAATCGGAGGTCGCATTGGTTTCGGTGGATTCAGTATTGATGGTACCGGAATACTTTTTGTGCCAGCTGCTGTTAACTACCTGTTTGGTAAAGAAGGTTCTAAAAACTTTTTTGAATTAGGGGCCGGTGTTACTTATGTGAACGGAACAAGCGATGTTGATACTGATAACAATTTCAGTAATGCGTTTGGACATCTTAATCTTGGCTACCGTTATCAACCAGTAGGCAACGGGGTAACATTCAGAGTTGCTATTAATCCGCTTATCTTCTTTGAAGAAGGTGCATTCTGGCCATTGTACGGAGGTGTTTCGATAGGTTATAAATTCAAATAACACCATTGAAATAAAACAAAAAGCCGCAGTAATTACTGCGGCTTTTTGTTAATTAAAATCTTCTCCATCGAAATCTTCCTCTTCATCTCCCCTGTTTGTATTAAGATTGATGATGCTGCCCATGAGATCACTGAATTCGATTTTTCCTTCCACCACTTTTTTGCTGATCACTGAATAAGCAGACAATCCATGCAAAACGAACTCCATCAGTAAGGCTGTTTGTTTTTCATTGGCCCCTTTGAAATATTTTTTCACCAATGGATACAAACCATCAACACTGTACAATTGCTGGATCTTTTCTTCGTCTTTAGTGTTCATCAACAGCGTTAACTGGTTGCCTTTATCAAACCAATTGCTGATAGATTTATAAGGATTATCAGCCGATGTTTCCTGTTTTCGTTTTTTCAATTGTTCAGGATTAGGAAAATATTGAAGAAACTGTGTGCGGATTGCTTTATCCAATAAATGAAACGCTACCTGGTAAGGACCTTCCTGCTCTCCTTCATATACCAATTCAATCTTACCGGTGATAGATGGAATAACACCAATGAGATCACTCATCCACACCTGTGTGCTTTTTTCTTTATTCTGAATGGCACGAAGTTCTGCTGTACTCACTGCATTTTCATAAGCAGAAATAGTAAGCCTTGCACTTACACCACTCTTTTTATCAACATACTCGCTACCTCGTGCTTCAAACGCAACTTGCTCAATAATGCGTTTCATCAAATCACTTATATCCACTCTCTTTGCCTGATCAGGATGCACTGCAGCTTCCTGTTCAGTAATAGCTAATGCCGTTTCAATTGTTTTAGGATAGTGCGTGAGTATCTGGCTTTCGATACGATCTTTTAAAGGAGTTACAATCGAACCACGATTGGTATAATCTTCAGGGTTTGCTGTAAACACAAATAGAATATCAAGCGGCAAACGTAATTTAAAACCACGTATCTGCACATCACCTTCTTCTAAAATATTGAACAATGACACCTGGATGCGGGCCTGCAGATCAGGAATTTCATTGATCACAAATACAGAGCGATTGCTGCGTGGGATGATGCCGTAGTGTATCACACGTTCATCGGCAAAACTTAATTTCAGGTTTGCTGCTTTAATAGGATCAATATCACCAATGAGATCGGCTACACTTACATCTGGTGTAGCCAGTTTTTCACCATAGCGTTGCGAACGATGAATCCAAGCGATGGGAGTAGCATCGCCTTTCTCAGCAATCAATTCTTTTGCATAATGAGAAATAGGATTGAACGGATCATCATTTACTTCACTGCCTGCCACTACCGGAATATGTTCATCGAGCAACTCCGTCATCAATCTTGCCATTCTTGTTTTTGCCTGGCCGCGTAAACCAAGAAACAAAATGTTATGCCGGCTGAGTAGCGCACGCTCTACATCAGGAATTACGGAGTCTTCATAACCCAATATGCCGTGAAATACATTTTCGTTTTGCTGAAGTTTTGCAATTAAATTTTGACGTACTTCCTCTTTGATGCTTTTCGATTTGTAACCACTTTTTTTTAATTCGCCTAAAGTCTGAACCATGATTTGGGTGGATTTATTGATTTAATAGATTATTGTTTGATCTAAACTTATTGTTCTCAAGCCGCTTAAATTGAAGGCTCGCACTTCCGAAATTTATCAGCAGGCCAACTTGCATATTATATGCTTCCAGATAATTCTTTGCTTGTGCCAAGTGAACATTTTCCAATTGTATCATTGCTTTTAACTCTACCATTATTTTCTCTTCTACAAAAAAATCAACTCTTCGTAGCCCGATTTCTCTTCCCTTATAATAAATAGGCATTTCAAATTCACGTTTAAAATGAACGCCCATTTCTTCCATTTCAATTTCCATTGCTCGTTGATAAATCAATTCTTGAAAACCGTTGCCAAGTGCAGCATGTACTTTCATTGAAGCACCTATGATTTTCTCAGTTATTTCTTTAAACTTATAATCAGGTTTTTCCATAAGCTGCTTTGTTGTATATGAAACATTAAGTCAATATTCAACTCCATCCCATTTCTGCTAAATCAGAAAATCTACCCAAATCATGGTTCAGACTAATACACCGTCTTTCGCTTGCCGCTTTCAAAATCCTTAAAAATAAATGCACCTAGTTTATCCAATGATGCAAAGAAAGCTTTACCATGATTGGTTTCAGTAAACTCCTGTACAAACTTTTGCAGATAAGGATCGGTTGCTATCATAAATGTTGTGATAGGTATTTTCAATTTTTTACATTGTGCTGCAAGGTTGATACAACGGTTCACTACTTTCCGATCTAAGCCAAAACTGTTCTTATAATATTTCTTACCGATCTTCAAACAGGTTGGTTTCCCATCAGTGATCATGAATATCTGCTTGTTGGGATTTTTTCTTCGACGAAGAATTTCCATCGCCAGTTCCAAACCCGCAACAGTGTTGGTATGATATGGGCCTACTTGTAAATACGGAAGATCTTTCACTTCAATCGTCCATGCATCATTACCAAATACTACAATATCCAGTGTATCCTTCGGATATTTTGTTTGAATGAGTTCACTCAAAGCCATCGCCACTTTCTTTGCAGGTGTAATACGGTCTTCACCATACAGGATCATCGAGTGTGATATATCAATCATCAACACTGTTGATGTTTGTGTTTTGAAATCCGTTTCACGAATCTCCAGGTCATCTTCACGCATCATAAAACTGTCAATGCCATGATTGATCTGTGCATTACGGATGGAGTTGGTGAAATCGATCTGCTCTAATGTGTCACCAAACTGAAACGGTCTTGTTTCAGGATTGATCTCATCTCCCATACCCGGTTTAAATGTTTGATGATTCCCTTGCTTGGTTTTCTTCAGTTTACCGAATATTTCTTCAAGCGACTGTTTACGTATGGTCTGTTCTGTTTTTGCTGTAATATTAAACTGACCGGTGATCTGGTTCTCTTCGAGATAGCCTTTCTCTTTCAGTTCTTCAATAAAATCACCCATACCATACTCATCATTCGTGAGTTGAAATTTGCGATCGAGTTGGTTTAACCAATCCATTGCTTCCGTTACATCGCCACTGGTATAAGTCAACAGTTGCGTGAACAGATCAAGCAACTGCTCAAACTTCGACTTACTATTTTGCGACGGATCATATTTCGAGAAAAAGTGTCCAATCATAACTATACAATTTACTTCAAAATCCAATACTACTTTTTGAACCGGAGACGGAAGACAAAAAGATAACAAAAACTGAACCTGAAAAGTTCTTGACAGTTTTTCCGCTGTTTTCTTATTTTACCGTCTGAAAACACACGATTCATGCAAAGGCTTACCAATTTTGTCATCTTTTTCTGCCTCATTTTGTTTCTAACCAGCTCCTGTAGTCAGCCAAAATTGCTGTTGAAACCTGCAGCAACGTTCGACACGCTGCATCTTGAACTTGACTTAAACATTGTTCAGCAATACGAATACAAACAGGCTTTGCTGCAAAAAATGAAAAAGTTCACCGAGGTATATAACACCGAAGACCATCCATTTAAACTGGCGCTTAATAGTGGCTCAACAACTAGTAACTGCAACATAAAAATTGTGCGGGTGAAATTTATTGGTCGTAAAGAAAATATTATTGGCACGGCTATTAGTGTAGTGGGGCTTGGTACTGCCGCTACATTAATTGCAACAGGATTTCCGGTGCCTGTTGGCTGGGTTCATATACCGAGTGCAAAAACAAGTGTACAGCCGGGATTAAGTAAAGACATCAGCGATCTCTCAACCTTTCAACGTGTTTCAATTAATTCAACAGGCATGTATCGCTCATTAGACAAACAGATCGACCGTCAAAGCACAAAGGTTGTAAAGTATGTTGTGTCAGTTGTGCAAAGTGTGGAGAAAGAATACCGGAAGAATAAAAATTTACCAGAACCAGCCAAGACTAAATAAAAAACTAACCCCGGCTAATTGCCGGGGTTAGTTTTTTATTATTTCTGCGTATCTGTTGTGTTTTTGATTGTCTGAGGAACTTCCTTACTCTGTAATGTATCAGAGCCAGGTTTTATCCCCTGCACAAATTCTTTCAGTGCATTGTCGATACCCTGTACTAATTGTTTTGCAACCTGGTATTCATATTCTGAAGGTGTTGTGCCTTCACCACCAACATATGATTCATAAAATGCCATTTGCTGCTGCAAATCTTTCTTTACACTTTCCATGATACGTTTGCCTAATTCAATATCACCTGCCTGGAAAGCTGTCATTGCAAAATAGAAACTCTTTTCATTATGATCATTACCATAACGTGATGCAAGTGCATATGGCACGTTCTTGTCTTTGATCATCTGGTCTGCACGTTGTAACACTTTCTTCGCATCATCTTTACGTCCTGCAGCGATAAGATTCATTGCAAGCATGGTATGTGCATTACGGATGTTCACCATGTGCCTGCGGTTTTCTTCATCAAAATAAACTTCATTCTTATCTGCACCGCCATATTTGAATTTGTTCATGATCTTATCAAACATCCAATCCATATTGGCTGTTCCTCTTGCATTTGCAACAGGAACAAGGCGATAGGTTAACCCATCCTGGCGGAGATAATCATCAAAGCCTAATTGATAAGGTTGCGTGAAATAGATCGGACGTTTCCAGTTATTAGCAGCAATGATGTTGAGAATAGCTGCATCATTTTTAAACAAGTAACTTTTGCCTACCTGGAAACGAAGTTCATTCAGCACACTGTCTTTTGCTGTAACCGTTCCGTTCTGGCGAACAACGTTTCCATCAACCGGTACTTTAAAACGCTGGCTGTAGAAGTAGTTAAGCATTTCACCACCTTGTGAACGATACATTTTATTATCGGCATCACTACCAACCTGATCTTTCATCATGGTATAGAGATCGTAAAAAGCAGTATCAGTTTGTGAAAGCGGAATGTGATAAGCTACGTTACGTTTATCACCGGCTATTTGTTCTTCACTCCAAATTACATCGATCGGATCACTGTTGTTTACTTTATAACGAAGCTGGTTAATATACCAATCGGTACCAAGCAAGCTTGTGTTGATGACACGAATATCTGGACGGATCCCTTTCACTTCCTGTGCATACCATAATGGATAGGTATCGTTATCACCAACGGTAAACAGGATGGCATTTGGTGCACAGCTTTCGAGATAATTTGTAGCAAGATCAGGAGCAATTGTTTTTTTGCTGCGATCATGATCATCCCAGTTTTGAGAAGCCATTAGAACAGGAACAGCAACAAAACAAAGTGCAGCAGCCACATAAGAACCAACAGCACCTTTTATTAATTTCTCTAACCATTCTTTTACCTGGAAAAATCCAAGACCGATCCAGATAGCAAATGCATAGAAACTTCCTACATAGGCATAGTCACGCTCACGTGGTTGAGGACCTGCCTGGTTGAGATACAACACAATTGCTAAGCCTGTAAAGAAGAATAACAAGCCAACAATCAGTCCGTCTTTTTTATTCTTATTAAATTGATAAAGAATTCCCAGCAATCCAAGAATGAAAGGAAGCAAATAGTATTTGTTATGTGCCTTGTTATTCTTCAAACTGTCGGGCATTAATTTCTGGTTACCCAATCTTGCATTATCAAGCGGAGAAATTCCACTCACCCAATTACTATTTCTTCTTTCACCTAAACCCTGTACATCATTTTGTCTTCCTGCAAAATTCCACATGAAGTAACGGAAGTACATAATGTTTACCTGGTAGCCGAAGAAGAATTTAAAGTTATCGGCCATATCAGGATCACGTTCGTAAGAAATTTTTCCAGTTTGTCGATCCTGGTATTTTCCAATGCCAAGGAACTGTGCATAATAATCGGCATGTCCCTGGTCGTTACTGGCATCCCATACACGTGGAAATATCATTGTTTGTTCAGCAGGGTAAACAGGTTTTCTTTTTTGTCCGGTTACTTCATAACGATCACCCACACGTTGGTAAGCATCCCCTTCATCAGCATACTCTTCTGCTTCTGCTGTAAACTTTTGTCCTTTCAGCAATGGCACATCACCATATTGCTCTCGGCTCAGGTAACTTACCAAAGCCATCGGGTTGTTTACATCGTTCATATCAATGCCGGGGTTGGCATTTGCACGGATCATGGTTGTTACATAAGTAGAAAAACCAATGAGCATAAATGCAAAGCTCCACAAACCTAAACGCAAAAAGCGCCACTGATTTTGTTTGGCATAACGCAAACCAAGCCATATAAGCACTGCTACCAAAGCAAAAAAGAAAATAAATCCGGAAAAGAAAGGCAAACCAAAACTGTTTACAAATAAACGATCGAACCAGCCTGCACTTGAAATACTCCACTGGATCACCGCTTTCTGCACAACACCTGTAATAACGCAACCAATCAGGAAGGCTACTGTACCACCGGTCCATGTTGGTTTATACCTGCGGAAATAATACACCATCACAATGGCAGGAAGTGTAAGAAGGTTCAATAAGTGAACACCAATACTCAATCCCATGATGAAGAAGATAAGTACGATCCAACGTTCAGCAAACGTACGCTTACGGTCATCGTCACCTGCTTTTGCATCTTCATGCTCCCATTTCAGGATCATCCAGAATACAACAGCCGTAAAAAAAGATGATAACGCATATACTTCACCTTCAACAGCACTATACCAGAAAGAATCACTGAATGTGTAGGCCAACGAGCCGATAACACCTGCAGCCATTACAGTAAACAACTGGTTGCCCTGTAACTCTTCATTATTTTTTTGCACCAATCTGCGACCAAAGTGTGTAATGGTCCAGAACAGGAACATGATTGTGAAACCACTTGATAATGCTGACAGCAGGTTTACACCAATAGCGGCATCGCCGGGTGTAAAGAGTGTAAACAAACGACCCAGCATAATAAACAAAGGTGCGCCCGGAGGGTGAGGAATACCTAACTTATAGGCACAGGAAATAAATTCGCCTGTGTCCCACAAACTACCGGTTGGTTCCATCGTTAACACGTACACAGCGCAGGATACAAGACCAATGATCCAGCCTGTAATGTTGTTGAGCTTTTGAAAATTCATATGAAGCTTTGGTTTAGAAATAGCCCGCCCTAACGGGAGGCAGGCAAAAATAAGGAGATGAGGGTATAAACAAGTATTTCAACTTTCTTTTAACAGGATAATTTGACGGGCTGTATTTATTCAAAATAAACCCTTACCGTTTGGTAAAATAAACGGCTTTGTGTGTATTGGCTGGTGCTCTTTTCAGAAAAGCCCTGCAATCCAAACAACCCGGCTGCATTGCCTTTATTGATGGCAATTTCAAGATAACCTGCCGCATTGAACAAGGCCAACTTTTCACCTTCGTTCACATCAGCATAGGTTTCGCTGATACGGTCGATCATTTCATCACGTTTAAATACAATTTTAAAGCGGCGGCCCTTGCGTTGTGCTTCAAATTCTTCATGCGTAATATTCACGATCACATTCTCAAAATGATCAATAGAAATGATCTGCCCTTCAATGTACTGACTGGTAGTGATTGGTCGCAACGGGTTTCTCACCTGTATGGAAACTGTCGCATCACCGAGTTCAACTAAAGATTTTCCATTTGCCAGATCATCAATCGCCTTTGCAAATACATCAGCACATGCAAGTGTATTTCGGGCAATGGATTTATCCATCGGCAAGGCCACCAGCTCTTGCGGTGTTTCTTCAAGTATCATGGTGATAAGACCATTATCGGCCAAGAGGTAATACTGCTCATTGTGTTTCACCAGCAATAAATGATCGGGCTTGTATTGAAAAAGATTTACAAGAATGATATGAAAAGTGCCTGCCGGAAATTGTTTGGTCGCATTCCGGATAATATAAGCTGCCTGCGGATCATTAAACGGTGATAACTGATGTGTAATATCAACTAATTGAAACGATGGATTTTGTCGTAACAACACGGCTTTCACGGCTCCGGCCAGGTAATCCTGTTCTCCGATGTCTGATGTGAGGGTTAGTAAAGCCATTGATGCGTAGAAAAATTGGAAGGAAAGATAAAGAATAATCAGTGGAAGAAACAAGCCCTGTTAAAGAGCAGTTGCATTATTTAATGAGCTTCCCATCCTTAAAGAAAAACTTGTGGATATACTTATCAGCAACACGTGGCAACAATTTACCAATCCACACTGTTGCTTTGCCTGTTGCTGTAAGCACTACTGCACGTTTGCGTTTTGCAATCGAATTAAAAATATGTTGGGCACATTCTTCGGCACTCATCAATTTCGATTCATCCATTGGAGTTTCGCCAATTGGGTTGCCTTCTCCATTCAATGCAACTGAACGGATATTGGTAGCAATAAAGCCCGGCGACACCCACAATACATTTACGCCATGATCAAACATTTCAACACGCAACGCTTCCAGCCAACCTTGCATAGCAAATTTTGAAGCTGAGTAAGCACTTCTGCCCGGTATACCTCGGTTGCCAACAATAGAAGAAATACCGGCAACAGTTCCTTTACGTTGAATAATGTATGGAAGTGCAGCTTTGGTTGTATACACAGTGCCCCAGAAATTTACATCCATCAATCGTTTATAAGCACTTGTTTCCGATTCAATGATCAATGCACGCATGGATAGGCCTGCATTGTTGATGAGCACATCAATGCCTCCAAATGCTTTTACCGTTGTTTCAATAAACCGGTTACAATCATCTTCATTACTAACATCAGCAACAAACGTATGCAAAGCTCTGCCTGCAAACTCCTGTTGCAATGAATACAACCTGTCAGCATTTCTGCCGCAGGTAGCAACCTTTGCGCCTTTGCTTAAAAAAAGTTGAACCAATGCTTTTCCAATGCCATCGCTTCCGCCGGTGATAACAACAACCTTATTCTGAAAATCCATGCCTGTTGATTTATTTGCAAAAGTAATATAAACAGAAAAGCCTCCGTGTGGAGGCTTTTGTTTCTGTGATCCCGCTGGGACTCGAACCCAGGACCCCAACATTAAAAGTGTCGTGCTCTACCAACTGAGCTACGGAATCTCAAAACGTTTCCGTTTTTTTGGGAGTGCAAAAATAGGAGAATTAGAATTCGCTCCCAACTTTTCAAACAAAATGTTTTTATTTTCCCTGAAATAAACAATTCTGTTTAAACAGTTTGTTCATCTTATTACAGTTTTATTCTACTTCTTCTTCGCTCACAAACTTGGCCTTCATCTTCTCCAGCAGTTTAGTTTCAATCATCTTGCTGGCAAGATGGATCATATTCAAAAATGCCTTTGAGGTTGAAATACCATGACCAACGATAACAGGCTTATCAATACCAAGAATGGGTGTGCCACCGTAGGTTTCAAAATTGAAACGCTTGAAGTAATCGTCTTCATCAAGGCTGCGTGATTTCGCAATATCAAAGATCGATTCACCTAATTTCAGAATAACATTCCCGGTGAACCCATCACATACCATCACATCAGCTCTGCCGGTCAATACTTCACGGCCTTCTATATTACCAATAAAGTTGATAAGCTTACTTTCTTTCAACAAAGGATAAGCTGCCTGAGCCAACAGGTTACCTTTCCCTTCTTCTTCACCAATATTGATCAACGCCACAGCCGGATTTTCAATCTCAAGAATATTTTGTGCGTAGATGCTGCCGAGAATAGCATTCTGCAACAGATTTTCCGGTTTACAATCGGCCTGCATACCCACATCGAGAATCAATCCGTAACCACCTTCCACTTTTGGGATAACGGTTGAAATGGTTGGTCGCTGCACACCTTCAATAGCACGGATGGTATAAAATACACCCACCATCATTGCACCGGTGTTACCTGCACTGATGAACGCATCAATTTTTCCTTCTGCCAGCAACTGTAATCCTTTGTTCATGGATGAGTTGGGCTTATCCCGTAAAGCTTTGGTGGGAGGTTCGTGCATATCCACCACTTCGGTAGTGTGCACAAAAGAAACAGATGGAGGTACAGTAACAAAATGCCTGCGCATGATGGTTTCATCACCAAGCAACAGCAATTCTATTCCCGGGGCAGCATCGGCTAAAAACAAATCTACGCCCAACAGCGGCTGCTGAGGGGCGTAGTCGCCACCCATCATGTCAATACCTATGACCATGCAGGTAAGTTAATTATAAAAAGCTTACGCTTTTAAAGGAGCTTTTTCAGCTACTAATTTTCCTTTGTAGTACAGTTTACCTTCACTCACATGTGCACGGTGACGTGGATGAATTTCACCCGTTGTGCTATCCTTTGTTAAAGTAACACTCACTGCTGTGTAGTGTGTACGACGCTTTGCGCTGCGTTGCTGTGAATGTCTGCGCTTTGGATTTGGCATATCTTTAAATTTTAGTCGTTTCTGAATTTATCCAATCCTTTCCAGATTGATTTGTTTTCGTTTGTTTGCGGGTTAAGTTGAGCAAGGCGTGCAAGCACTTCTTTGTTGCAATGCGGTCCACCCATTTCACTTTCCTTACACATCTTTTGCATAGGGATGCTTAGTACTATGAACTCGTAGATCCAGCTCTTCACATGCAGATGACTTTCTGTTCGGGATATGTAAAACACATCCGGACTTTCTTCTTCATCATTCATCTTCTCAGGTTCATCGGTCATTTTAACCAGCATCTCAAATTCGTCCCACAGTTCTAAAGGAAGATCGTTACCACAACGGTCGCAAAGAACGCCAACGGTACCAACCACCTCAAACTTCAGCAACATAAACCCGGTATTCTTTTCGAGTTGCAGTTTTACGTTGGCCTTACAGTTTTTAAAGTCCTGTTTTTCGAATTCCTCAAAGAACCTGTCATCAATTTCATAATCAAATTGATGAATGCCGGGCTTTAAACCCACAAATGCTATTTCGTATTCCCGGCGGCTTGCCATATCACCCCTATTTTAAAGAGTTTGCAAAGGTAACCGAAATACAGTTTCAAGCCAAAAGGAAAAGCAGGTTTATTTTCAGGAGCGGCAGCGTTCCGTTCCTTGTTGGGCTGCGGTTTCCCGCCCTTTGTTCCTGCTCCGCCGCTGAATGACTGCGTTCGGTACTGCAAAGCTAAGCTTAAGTGACATTAGTCTGCTGATTTGCAAAGCCTTCGGGGCATCCACGGCGGTCGGGGCTAGGTTGAGCAAAGGAATAAGAGTCAAGATACACGGCACAAGAGCAACAGGCAATTGGCACAACCCAATTCACAAACTCCAAAACCCAAATTCCAACCTTCCTCCATTGCCAATTGACCATTCACCTTCCTCCCGTAAATTTGAACCGAATGACTTACGGAAGAATCATACGCATAGCAATCATCAGCACACTATCCATCTTTGCCCTGTTTATCTTCTTCATTGCAGGCAATCATGAATGGATCGAGAAGAACTATGCCACCAGTTTTTACCCAAAGCTTGCGTCGACGCTGCGTTTACTCTTTGGCTGGTTCCCGTTCAGCCTTGGCGATATTATTTATTCCATTGTTACAATCAGTGTGCTTTGGCAGATCGGCAAATTTGTAGTGCGGCTATTTCATAAAACCGATAGCTGGCGTAAAAAGCTGAACCCGCTGGTGACGGCAGGCATTATTATACTTGCGGTATACGTTTATTTCTACCTGTTCTGGGGCTTGAATTACTACCGGAAAGGCATTGAACATCAACTTGGGTTAAAGAATGCCAAGTTTATAAAAGAGGAATTAATTGAGCTGAATACTTTTCTGCTCACGGAACTGAATAGCCGCAAAGCGATTTGCCTGCAGAAAAAAGATACCGTCATGAGCCGTGAACGTATGTTTCAATCGGCAAGGGAAGGTTACAGTCAACTGGAACAGCAGTTTCCTTATATGCGTTACCGTTATTCTTCCTTAAAGCCCTCGATGTTTGGACGAGTTGGTAACTATATCGGCTTCCAGGGATATTATAATCCTTTCACTGGTGAAGGTCAGGTAAACACCGCTATCCCAAATTTTCTGCAGCCTTATGTTACCTGTCATGAAATGGCGCACCAGGTTGGTTACGCCAGCGAAAGCGAAGCAAACTTTGTAGGTTTCCTGGCGGCTACACATTCAAGCGATACACTCATGCAATACTCTTCTTATCTCGATATGTTCTTGTATGCATGGGGAAACTTAAGAGCAGTTGATTCAACAGCAGCAAAAGAGTTTGGCACAAAATTGCATGATGGTGTAAAAAGAGATTTGAAAACATATCGTAAGTATGTGGAAGAGCATCGTACGTTTATCAGCGACTGGACCGATTTTTTATACGATTACTATCTCAAACAAAACCGCCAGCGGAAAGGGATTGAAAGTTATGGTGAGGTAACGGGTTGGTTGATTGCGTACAGGAAGAAGTATAATAAGTAAAAAGTTGATAGGTATCCCCTATCAACTTTTTACTTATTTACTGATAGCTTTTATCAAAACTTATTCTTCCACATCATGCTTTCAACCGGCTTGTTGTGCTGGCCACTGTATTTTGCATTTTTCTTTTGATTGTACTTCACTTCAATCTCTCCATCTACAGGGAAATAAATCAGCTGACCAATAGGCATGCCTTTGTAAATCTTCACGGGTTGCTTTACTGATATTTCCAATGTCCAGTTGCCACAAAAGCCAACATCACCTTTACCAGCAGTTGCATGAATGTCGATACCCAAACGACCGGTTGATGATTTACCTTCAAGGAAAGGAACATGCGCATGTGTCTCGGTATACTCAAGTGTTACACCTAGATAAAAAATATGCGGATATAATACAAACCCTTCATCAGGAATTTCAATGTACTCGATCTCGTTATGCTTTTTTGCATCGA
The DNA here is from genome assembly GCF_037892425.1 of Lacibacter sp. H375. Lineage (NCBI taxonomy): Bacteria > Pseudomonadati > Bacteroidota > Chitinophagia > Chitinophagales > Chitinophagaceae > Lacibacter > Lacibacter aquaticus. The sequence goes on along the minus strand of NZ_JBBKTT010000001.1, from coordinate 2,319,192 downwards.
TCATATGATCTTTGTAAATAGCGAGTGTACCTCCGAGATGTACATCGTAGCTGTTGCTGCCCAAGCACTCACGATCGTATGGTTCAACTTTAATTGTTCCTTTTTCTATTTCCTCTAAAATACGCTTGTCACTTAAAATCATTTTGTTCTCTTTAGCTTTGTGCGAAAGTATAACTCTGAAACCTGCAATCTAAAATCTTAAATCTTAATTTGCCGCTCGTTTATCAACATACTATCAACAGCAACACAAAAGCGGGGCTTTGGCTCATTGAGGAACCGGAAGATTTTTTCCTTGAAAAGGTTCCTTTAAAACGGGATGTATCACACCCGCATAAACGGTTACAACACCTGGCCGGTCGCTATTTGCTGCCAACATTGTTTGAAGATTTTCCTCTCGAAGAAATTTTAATAGCCGATACCCGCAAGCCATTCCTGCCTGATGAAAAGTACCATTTCTCTATTTCGCATTGTGGTAATTATGCAGCGGCAATTGTGAGCAGTAAACAACGGGTGGGTGTTGATATTGAACAACCCAGCGATAAGATATTACGCATCAGTCATAAATTTTTAACACTACAGGAAAAAATGTTTCTTGATGAGCAGATGAGTGCTGCCCAACTTCTGCAACTAGCGACTTTGCTCTGGAGCACCAAAGAATCGATGTTTAAATGGTTTGGTGATGGCGGTGTTGATTTTCGTGAGCATATGCACATTGAAAACATTGAAGGCAACGATGAGGAAGGTAAACTCATTTGCAGTTTCCAAAAATTTGATCCGCTGCCGTTAACAGTGCAATATCGTTTTATGAAAGATTTGGTGATGAGTTGGGTGGTTAGTTGATGAAAGCCCGAAGAAAGCCGTTAGCCGATAGTTGTTAGTAGTCAGTTATTCACCTGCTTCTTCAAAAACTATCGGCTACAGACTAATGGCTATCGTCTAAATAATATTCACTTCTCTCTCCAACTCCACTCCAAATTTCTGCTTCACACTTTGCATGATCTCTTCGCTCAACTCATAAATTTCTTTGCCGGTTGCTGTACCATAATTTACCAATACCAATGCCTGTTTTGCATGGCAACCGGCATCGCCTTTTCGAAAACCCTTCCAACCGCATTGTTCAATTAACCAACCGGCAGCAAGCTTCATTGTTCCGTCAGGATTTGTAAATGCAACCATTGAAGGAAACTCATTCTTCAACTGATCGTATTGCTCTTTGCTGATCGATGGATTCTTGAAAAAACTTCCTGCATTACCAATCTCTTTCGGATCAGGCAACTTCGATGAACGGATATTAATCACTGCTTGTGATATAGCAGCAATACTCAATTCCTTTACACCCATCTTCTCCAACTCCTGGTTAATGGCTCCGTAACTTGTATTGAATATTGGTTTTTTTCTGAGTTTATAGGTAACCGATATAATAACAAATTGATCTTTATACTTTCGTTTGAACACACTTTCACGGTAACCAAACGCACAATCAGCAGCAGAAAATTTCACAACAGTTTTATCGTGCAGATGATAGGCTTCCAGTTCTTCAAACACATCTTTGATCTCCACACCGTAAGCACCAATATTCTGCATTGGACTTGCACCTGCATTCCCCGGTATCAAACTTAAATTCTCAACTCCACCCCAACTCTGCTGCACGCAATTTTGCACGAAGCTGTGCCAGTTAACTCCAGCCCCCACCTGCACATACACAAACTCATCGTCCTGCTTTATAACATGGATGCCCGAAACTTCATTCTTCAACACCAATGCATTTACATCGCCTGTAAAAAGCAGATTACTGCCCCCGCCTAGTATGAGTTTGTTGATACGGGGCGAAAGCTGATGCATGTACATCAAAATTTCCTGTAACTGTGCTGCTGATGAAAAATCAGCAAAATGTTTTGCTTTTACATCAATACCAAATGTATTGTATTGCCGGAGTGAAAGATTTTCGTGAATTTGCATGCAGGTGCAAAATAAAGAATTTATGAACGGACAAACAGCAGTTGTATTAGGTGCGACCGGATTAATTGGATCATCACTCGTTGAACAGCTACTTGCTGATGAGGCTTTCTTAAGAGTGAGAGTGTTGGTGCGCAAACCAATTTCAATTCAGCATCCCAAACTTGAGGTGTTTATCACAGACTTTTCGGATTACGATGTCTACAGGAAAATTCTTGGTACAGGCGATTGTATTTTCTCCTGCATTGGCACAACTAATGCAAATGTAAAAGGCGATAAATTGTTATACCGCTCTATCGATTTTGATATTCCTGTTAATGCAGCCCGTTTTGGCAAGGAAGCCGGGTTCAGCCAATTTTTACTTGTATCGGCTATTGGTGCAGATGCCCGTTCACGCATTTTTTATACCCGGTTAAAAGGCGAAGTGGAAGAAATGATTGCGAGTTACAAATTCAAAAGTTTTCATGTGTTTCGCCCGTCATTTTTAGCAGGTAGGAAACAAAACGAACGTACAGGTGAAAAAATACTTACAACAATGTTCCGGCTCCTTTCATTTTTAATTCCATCAAACTATAAGGCAATTAATGGGGCGACAGTTGCCAAGGCCATGAGGAAGGCTGCAAAAGAGGGAAAAGAAGGACTAAGTGTATACTATTATAACGAAATGATGAATTAGACTGCTGATAGAAAAACAAGCGTTAAATTTTATAAAACTTTCTAAATACAACTACCGAAACAAACGATAAACGCCAGCATATGCTTACATTTGCACATTGAAAATCGTTAACGATTGATGAAGTATTTTCTTTCCATATTTTTCATTCTGCTTTTTGCTTTAAACAGCGTTTCCATTATTCTTCCCTATACCGATTTATACTCTGATATTGAAGTCTCTATCAATCCGGAACAGGAACAAAAAGAAGAAAAGACAGATCCAGAATCGAAGGAAAAATTTCAGCCCTATTCCATTTTAATGAACGATATCGTCTTAGATACAAACGGACGAAAAAATAAAACAGCATTCTCCAACTCTGCTTTTATAGATGAGGTGAATATTAAGAATCCTACTCCTCCGCCCGAACAGGCATAGTTATCCCGTTTTATAGTTTCATGATCTCATGTATTATCCTTTTGGATATTGCACAGTGATCTTATTAAAAATCATTTAATTAATATTCGCATGTTCACTTCTATTAAAAATATCGGTCTTATTACATTAGGATTATTTATTTCTACTGCAACAATTGCACAAACCATTAACGATGAGCAAACAAAACTGAATGTTGCAAGCATCAGCAACCCGGTTGAAAGACTGTCGCAACTGAAACCGATCAGTTTTGAATATAACACCAAACAATACAAATTCCTGAACCTGCAAAGTGGTAAGCAGTACGGTTTCTTATCAGATAACATACAAGCCGTTTTTCCAGAACTGGTGAAAGAAAAGCGTGTATCATACATGCAGGGGAAGAACAATTATAAAAGTGCAAGTATTGCAAACATCAATGAAACGAGTTTGATTCCTGTATTGGTTGCTTCAATTGTTGAACAACAAAAACAGATCGATCAATTAAAATCAGAAATTGAAGTATTGAAAAGGAAGAAAGAAGTTACGGCAATGCAATAACGATGATAATTCGTGAGAAGCGCAGGATGACAACCTGCGCTTTTTTTTTGCCTTGTTTATCTACTTGCAAACGACCGTTCTAAAAAAACATCATAACTCTATATCGTAAATTCCGAATTGCATTTTTCTGTTGATATGAATTGTTCGTTATGAATCCGGTAACTGACGCTGAAAATCGACAATGCCATGACTGAAAACAACGGAATCGGGCTGAAATATGACTTAAACTGACTATCTTGAGGACGGAATCAACAGATTAATTAGCTTTACAAAAATTAAAACAATGAATTTATTTGTAGCCGGTTTACCCTATGATGTAGATGATGCCGAATTAGAAGAAATTTTCGAAAAATTTGGCAAAGTAGTTTCTGCAAAAGTATCGATCGACCGTGAAACCGGAAAAAGCCGTGGCTTTGGTTTTGTAACCATGCAAGAAGATCAAGATGGAAAAGATGCAATTGAATTGCTCAATGATATTACTCTCGGACGCAGTAGAAAACCATTGGTAGTGAAGCAGGCCGAAGATCGTCCAGGTGGCGGTGGTGGTAATAGAGGCGGCGGTGGAGGCTACGGCGGTGGCGGTGGTCGTCCCGGCGGCGGCGGAGGTTATGGTGGTGGCGGTCGCCCAGGTGGTGGCGGTGGCTATGGCGGCGGAAGCGGCGGCGGTGGTGGTTATAGTGGTGGCGGAGGCGGTGGCCGACGTTATTAATTAACACTCACATCAATAATATTTCAATCCCTCTTTATATGAGGGATTTTTTATTGTACATACTTGACGAAGGCTTTATCAATAAAAATAATATGTCGTAAAACCACGATGTGATTTTCCGCAATAAAATTGGTCAAATGTACCCTAGCAACTATTCAAAAGTATTCAGAGATTTACATTAGTAATTAAGAATCCAATACCTGATAGAAAAATCCGTACTCTATTCGAACTAACAGAAATTTAAATCCTTTGAAAACCGAAATGAAATCTGTATCCATGTAAACCTTGACAGTCCATCAACCCTATTAAAAACAAAACAAGAGACACATTTATCTAATTTGATGGAACAAATTTACACAAGTCAAATCCCTCCGCTCCAGCGGGGGGATTTGCATTTTGAAGAGCAATTGCAAAGTAATTGCCAAAACAGATTCTTATAAAAATATCCATCGCTGCTCTTCGTTTCCTAACTCCATGAAAAGATTCAAACGAATTCTGCTATTAATATTTCTTATCCTTTTTGCTGGGTTTCTTCTTCCTGAACGTTTTACAATGCCTGTTTCTGGTGCTGGCAAAAGCAGTTTTAACCAACAATCATTTTGGGCTTATCCATGGGGAACATCGGTTACACATAAAGGTGTTGATATATTTTCGAAAGAAGGAACCGATATAGTTTCATCTACCGGAGGTTTTGTTCTTTACACAGGTGAAATTAAAAAAGGCGGAAATATCGTATTGATACTTGGACCAAAATGGAGATTGCATTATTATGCTCATCTGAAAGAAATCAAAACTTCAGCATTTGCATGGACTAATCGTAAAGAAGTAATTGGAACGGTTGGCACAACAGGTAATGCAAAAGGCAAGGCGCCTCATTTGCATTATACGATCCGATCAATTATACCATTGCCCTGGAGAAAAGATGATTCCATTCAGGGATGGAAAAAGATGTTTTACTTGAACCCGATTGATTATTTGAATACAGCTCAGAATTGATCGGTTGTTATACTTTATCTACATCCGGTATTATCACTACACTTTTCAAATTCGGATGATTATGTAAATGTATTTCCTGTGCAAGGATCATCTCCTTGCATTGATGAATCAACTGTGCATCTTTCGGCAATTTAAACAACAGCTCCATGATGTATTGATTGCGGATTCGGTTCACCACCGGCTCTGCCGGGCCAACCATATAATTCGCAAATAGTGGTTTCATATTTTCTGCTACCAGTTGCGCAGCAGCTTCAACTATTTCTTTGTGTTTATGCCTGAATGTAAGTTGAATGATGCGTGAAAACGGCGGATAAAAAAACTGCCGCCTGCTTTGTATCTCTTCTGCATAGAACGATTTGTAATCATGCGCTACCACGTACTTCAACACAGGATGATTTGTATTGGCGACCTGTATCATTACTTTGCCATGTGCGTCTTTTCGACCGGCACGACCACTCACCTGCTCCATCAATTGGAAACCACGTTCATTCACACGAAAATCAGCAAAGCTTAACAGACTATCGGCGTCGAGTATGCCAACAAGATTCACATGTTCAAAATCCAAACCCTTCACCACCATTTGTGTACCCACTAATACATCAATGCGATGCTGCTCAAAATTTTGTATCAACTGATCATGCGCTGTTTTACCACTCACGGTGTCATAATCCATCCGTGCAATTTTTGCATGCGGAATTAATTCCTGCAATTGCTCTTCCACTTTTTCGGTACCAAAATTCTGCTGCATAAAATCGTGACTGCCGCAGGCTTCACAGGTTGTAACGGTTGGATAAATTGTTCCGCAGTAATGGCACTGTAATTTATTCTTGAACTTGTGATAAGTTAAACTCACATCGCAATATCTGCAATTAGGAATCCAGCCACAAGCCTTACATACCTGGTGAGGCGTATAACCTCTCCGGTTCTGAAATAAGATCACCTGTTTCTTTTGCAGCAATGATTCTTCAATCGCTTTTTGCAAAGCCGGTGCAATCATTACTTTTTGTTTCGTTTGTTTGAAGAGTGGTTTTGTATCGATCAATTCAATAGCAGGCAATTCACCTTCACCATAACGTTCATTCAATTCAACCAGGCTATACTTTTCCGTTTGTGAGTTGTAATAGGTTTCAATGGAAGGAGTGCCACTTCCCAATAATACTTTCGCACCAAACACAGTTGCATAATAAACTGCTGCATCACGTGAATTATAACGTGGAGCAGGTTGTTGTTGTTTGTAACTGCTGTCGTGTTCTTCATCACAAACAATCAAACCAAGATCTGCAAAGGGAAGAAACAATGAACTTCTTGCACCCAGTACTACTTTCATTTCGCCACTCTTGATCTTGTTCCATATTTCAATGCGTTCATTCTGGTTGAACTTACTGTGATAAATACCAATGTAACCGCCAAAATGTTTTTGCAGTCGACGAATGATCTGTGCCGTTAATGCAATCTCAGGTAACAGGTACAAAACCTGTTTACCTTTTTTGATATACTCTTCAATAAGTTTAATATAGAGTTGTGTTTTACCACTGCCTGTAACACCGTGCAACAAACAAACCGATTTTGCTTTAAACGATTGACGTATTTCATCCAATGATGTTTGCTGTGCAACCGTTAACTCAAAATCGATCGATACATTTCTCGGCAGGTTCTGTAAACGATCGACCGAACGTTTTTCTAAAAACAAAATACTCTTCTCAACCAATCCTTTCAACTGTGCATCACTTGCACCACTCTTTTTCAATAAAGCTGTTTTACTTACTTCACCTTCTGTTTTTATAAGGTGCAGATAGCTTAACAGTAATTCCATTTGTTTGGGTGCACGACTCCAGTTGTTAAGCAAATCACTTAACTGATCTTCATTATCATATTGCGGGTTCAGCAAGACGAATGTTTCCTTCTTAGCTGAGTACGTTTCTTTCAGCGATTCCCATACAAAACAAACACGCTTTTCAATCAGCCGTTTCACTACAGGATATACATGTGATGTATCAAGTATCTGCTGTACTTCGGGCAACTTCAATTCTTTACGAATCAGTAATGCTTCTGCAACTAAATATTCATCATGATCGAGTGTAGTAAAATCTTCGCCGATCTCTTCGTTATAAACTAAAATAGTTTCGCTGCTGAGTTTAAAATGTGCAGGCAATGCAGCCGCCATCACTTCGCCTTCCGTACACAAATAATAATCTGCTATCCATTGCCACAACTTTAATTGTTCGTCGTGAATAATGGGTTCAACATCCAGCACGTTCAAAATATACTTGGGATCAAAAGCTGCCGGTTTGTTATTGTGCAATGTTTTGATCACACCTGCATAACGTTTTTTTCTTAGCTCCACTTCTACACGCACACCTACACGCACCTGTTCTTGTAAACGTTCAGGAATGCTCCAGGTATAGTTTTTAGGTAGAGCAAGTGGTATGATAACTTCAGCATAACCCCTATCCCCTAAAGGGGTGTGAATCTCCGCAGATTTAACTGCTTCATTAATATTTTCATCAAACAATTGCATGAACCAATAAAATTAGGGAAGATGGAGAACACTCGGAGTGTGTATTTACTCCCCTTCAGGGGATGAGGGTTTTATCCAGCTCACATTATACTCAATTAGCTTTTTCTCCATCAAATCATATACTTTCTTTTTCAATTGATCTGCATCAAAGGGACTATAACCTTCAGGAGAAATTTCTTCGAGATAAACAGTTCTTAGTTTGCCGGGAGTCATTGCAAAAACGCTGCTCCAGTGTAAACGATCAACCGAATCGAGAAACAACATCGGCTTAATGGGTGTTTCCGTTTCAATGGCAAGACGAAAAGCACCATCATAAAAATCGATCAATGGCTTATCGGTCATATTAAATGTGCCTTCTGGAGCAATATAAATGGAGATCTCTTTGCTCAACACACTCTTCAATGTCTTTACACTTTTTGCCCTGTTCTGAGCACTTCCTCTCAACACCGGCACAACGGCTGCATTATAAATAATTCCGAAGAGGGGTATTTTACCTGTTTCTGCTTTGCCCAAAATACGTAATGGACTGCGGATAGCTTTCAGCATCTGCGGTATATCCATGTAAGAATTATGATTGCTCACAAAAATGTAGGGTTGATGTTCACGTATCTCCTGCTCAACAATGCGAATATGAAAAATGCCGATCATAAATAACCACACATCGGCCCACCAATGTACAATACGCATTACAGCATTTCCGCCTTTTATTTTTCCGAAAAAAGATGCAATTAGTACAAACGGGATTACGATCAACATCATGATCAGAAAAAGGATCATGGCGTAGATGACGTAAAGGATTTGCAGTGGTTTGAGTAAAATTTTCATAATCCGAAGCCCCTCATGTCGACGCAGGAGACATCTCAAAAGTTTGAAATAGTTTCCAATTTATGAGACCTCTCCTGCGTCGAGGTGACGAGCTGTTTGTTTTTATTCGTCAGTAACACTTTCATTTTGACTTTAGTTCCGCTACGAAGTGGGCTTCTACTTACAACTCGGACATGCCCACTCTTCATCCAGGTCAATCACCGTTACAATTGTTAAATGCCGTTGCTTCGGTGCCACAATGATACGTACATGTTGATTGTCTCTCGACGTGTATCCTTCCAACGCATACTTCGGACCTTGTGCTGCATCCAGTTCACTTTTCTTATAATTAACCTCAGCTTTCTGCACAATTTCTTTTACTTCTTCCTGTGTGATGTGACGACACTTCATTCTGCAGCGTGCATGCTTGGTGAAATAAAATTCCGACGACGGATCACGAAAGACATCAAGATTTGATTTATGGTTGTCCGTTTTTGCTTCTTCACGTTTTGTATCGTCTGTACGGTCTTTGGTTTTTTGATTATCGCTTGCATTATCCGTGTTGTTGCAACGACGGAGCATCAATGCAGCAAGCAGCAATAAAATGAGTAATAGATAAGGAAGTGCTTTTTTCATTGTTGTATTTGCCTTACAATAATATCGCTTTTCGGCGAAATGAGCGGATAGCTCACACGCCTCCCCCCTTACTCTAACAAATACTTAATATCATCCAGCGTTAAACTCTTTACAAATCCTTCTTCAGCAGTGATCAGATCTTCCGCTAATTTCTTTTTACCTGCCGCCATCTTCATGATTTTTTCTTCAATACTGTCTTTGCATATCATACGATACGCAAACACCTGCGATTGCTGGCCGATGCGATGTGTACGATCAATAGCCTGATTTTCGACTGCTGTATTCCACCATGGATCAAAGAGGAATACATAATCAGCAGCTGTTAATGTAAGACCGGCATTACCCGCTTTTAAACTCAACAGGAACACAGCTACATCACTCTCTTCATTTTGAAATTCTGAAACCAATTCCTGTCGTTCAGAAATTTTTGTTTGTCCGTCGAGGCGGATATATTTGATGCCTTCTTTCTGCAAGTCACGTTCCAGAAGATCAAGCATCGAAGTAAATTGACTGAACACCAATGCACGGTGTTGCGGTATGATGGTCTTTAATTCATCGATCAACACTTTTGTTTTAATACTGTCGTACGCAAACACATCTTCATCATTCACCAGTTCGCAGCTGTTACAAATCTGACGGAGCTTTGTCAACCCTGCCAGCACACTCATTTTGCCTTTACTCAATCCGTTTTCACTAATGTCCATTAAAATATTGCCACGCACATTTTCTTTGATGCTTTCGTAAGCTGCACGTTGATCGGATTCCATTTCGCACCAGAGAATCGATTCTGTTTTTGCAGGAAGATCAGGTGCTGCCTGTTCTTTGGTTCTGCGCAATACAAACGGACGAATCAACTTCTGCAATGCAGCCGCTTTTTCAGCATCGCCTTTTTGTTCAATCGGTATAGCGTATTCTTTTCTGAAAAATTCGTTGCTGCCCAGCAAACCGGGCAACAGAAAATGCATCTGGCTGAAGAGATCGCCTGTGCCATTCATCACCGGTGTACCACTCAATGCAATTTTTATTTTCGCAACGAGTTGCCAGGTTGCTTTTGTTATTTGCGCAGATGGATTTTTTATATTCTGACTTTCATCCACCACCACCGTATTCCACGGAATAGTTTGCAGCAATTCAACATCCTGCCTTAAAGTTCCATAACTGGTAATAATGATGCGGTTTGTTTCATCTTTCAATTCTTCTTCGTCTCTGCCTGCACCATGAAACACAACCGCCTTTACATCGGGTGCAAATTTCTCCAACTCCTTCTGCCAGTTGTACAACAAACTTGCAGGCGCAACAACAAGGTGTTGATCCATTGGTTGCTCTTCAATTTTATGCAAGAGGAAGGTGATTGTTTGTAATGTTTTACCCAACCCCATATCATCGGCTAAACAACCGCTGCCGCCGATCTCTGATAACAAACGCAACCACTCATATCCTTTCTGTTGATAAGGACGCAACTGCTCAACAGTTAATCCTTTTGGCAATGCATACAATGCCTCTTCCTGTTTTTCCCATTGCTTCCATTTGCTGTACCATGTTGCACTGATGTCTGTTTTGATTGATGCATCTGCAGATGCTTCACCTGTTGCTTCACTCATCAACAACCACTTCGGCACAAGCAATTCTTCTTTGCGCACTTTACCATGACGGATCATCATCCCGTATTGCTTCAACCATTCTTCACCCAACACACCCAAACTTCCATCTTTCAACATCACAGCTTTCTGTCCGTTCATTAAACTTTTATGTAAGTAGTTTAACGGTATGGCTTCTTTTCCAAACTTCACCGTCATTGCTACACAGATCCAGTTGCCTTCTACTTCCTGCTTGCTGATGATTGTTTCTGCAATATGTGGTGAGTAACGGAAATGCTTCATCAAGTCAATACCGAGCAAGTCGATATTCAGCTCAAGCAGTTTGTGATATACTTTTAAAAACCAGCCTTTCTTTTGGGCTTCAGCAAAATTGAGATAGAAAAATCCATTGCTTTGATTGGTAAACTTTTCGTGCAGCGAACGAAGAAACTCCACCAACTCTTCTTCTTTCTGTTTATGACGAACGATCGAAATTATTTTATCAGCTGATTGTTGTTTTGTTACTTCTTCAAACGGACCATCCACCACATATCCATCGTACACAAATCGAGGTTCGAGTTTTAAGAATGTATTATTGAGTTCACTGAGCATTACCTGCGGCTGAGGTTCTGCAATCAGCTCTTCGCCTTTTGCAATGATGGATGCATCTACTTTCAACTCCCACTCTCTTAATTTATTCAACACCTGTTCAAATGCAGCAGGATCGTTGGTTGTCCAAGTTGTTGCATCCTGTTGTTGCAGCCATTCAATGGCATCATGACTTTTTGAAGTGAGTTGATAATAACAGGATTCTGTTTCCACTAAAAAATGATAACGCTTGAAGGCACCTAACGGCATGCGCTCTTTTCCTTTCACCACATATACTTCAAGCTCGTATCGCTCTTCGTTTGTTGTTGCATGAAAAGCCAATTCAACAGGATAGTTATAAAAAACACATTTCACCGTTTGTGCTGCGGGATGATAAAATTCAACGCCGTTCAATTGTCGTACTGCACTCATCATTGACTGCAGTTTGCGGGTCATGGCTTTTTTCTGCATCAACGATCGCTCCTTTTCATCTTTGATGTATTGCGATTGACCAACGATATCGGCTTCTGTTTTCTGCCATTCCCATTTGGAAAAACTCAGCAACGTTTTCATTCCTTCATCGGTTAAGTTGGGAAAGAAAACTTTTAACTGTGCACGGTTCAGCGGTTGTTCGCCGGGAGTAACACCAGAGGGAGTTTTGATCAATTGCCTGATCTCCAGCATCGGTCGCTTGGTAAACAGATGTTTCGGCTGAAAGAGTAAATACGTTTTGGTATTGCGGTTGTCCATAGAAAAGAAGGGGGCAAAAATAAGGGGTTACATTATGGTTGCCAACCTTTTAAAAGCTGACAAGCAGGTAAATCTATCCACACTCTTCCTTGCGCTCCTTTCTCCATTCTTCGTTATCTTTGCAGCCCTCATGGCAGCAGCAAAATCAGTCGCATTTCACACACTCGGTTGTAAACTCAACTACTCCGAAACATCCACACTCAGTCGGCAGATGGAGAGTGAAGGTTTTGAGAAGAAAGAGTTTGACGACCTGGCCGATGTGTATGTCATCAACACCTGCTCTGTAACCGATAATGCCGATAAAGAATGTCGTCAGCTTGTGCGTCGAATTCAACGCAAGTCACCTGAAAGTTTGGTGGTAATCACCGGGTGTTATGCACAACTGAAGCCAAAAGAAATTGCAGAGATACCCGGTGTTGATCTGGTGTTGGGTGCTGCAGAAAAATTCAATATTGTTTCGCACATTAAAGAACTGGCCAAAGGCGATAGTGCAAAGATCAGCAGTTGTGAAATTGAAGATGTAAGTGGCTTCAATGCTTCTTATTCCATTAACGACCGTACACGTACGTTTTTAAAAGTACAGGACGGTTGCGATTATACCTGTTCGTTCTGCACCATTCCCCAGGCACGTGGCAAAAGCAGAAGTGATAATGTGGCGAATGTAATTGCCAACGCAAAAGAAATTGCAGCAGGCGGCAGTAAAGAAATTGTGTTGACGGGTGTGAACCTTGGTGATTTTGGTAAAGGTGCCGATGGTGATGGTTCACTTTCGATTTATAACCGTGAAGAAAATTTCTACGACCTCATTCAGCAGTTAGATGAAGTGGATGGTATTGAACGTTACCGCATCTCTTCAATTGAACCCAACCTGCTTACCAACGAGATCATTGAATTTGTAAGCAGGAGCAAAAAGTTTATGCCGCATTTTCATATTCCCTTGCAAAGCGGAAGCAATACAGTGTTAGGAATGATGCGCCGCCGTTACAAGCGTGAATTGTACGCCGAACGTGTTGCACTCATTAAAGAACTGATGCCGCATTGTTGTATTGGAGTTGATGTGATCGTTGGTTTCCCCGGCGAAACAGATGAACTCTTCAATGAAACATTTGAATTCCTGCACTCGCTCGATATATCGTATTTACATGTGTTCACTTATTCTGAACGTGATAACACACATGCATTAACGCTCGGTCCTGTTGTACCCATGACCACACGCTATGAACGTAACAAAGCACTCCGTAATCTTTCTTACATGAAGATGCAATACTTTACCGAGCAACATGCAGGTGAAACAAGACCGGTGTTGTTTGAAGGACATAGCAAGAACGGAATGATGGAAGGTTATACCGATAATTATATTAAGATCACAACGCCTGAGAAGAAAGAATGGGTGAATGAGATTGTGGATTGGAGGATATAAAAGACTCAAAATCCAACATTTTTTACTTCCTGATTACAACCTGAGCAAGATTCTCATTTGCAAAAACCACAGCTTGGCCGTTCACCGAAACTGATTTTACGGGATCATTGCAGGGAAGACAATCAAGTGATAATAATCCCCCGCATTTCTGTTTTCGTCCCTCTGTAATAATATCTTCCAAATTAATAGTTTGCTGGTTTGCACCAAGTCTAAGTTCCCAATCGAAATCGCTGGTTAAAATAGTGTGGTTGTAATTATTGATAAAAATTGTATCCAAGTTACTTGAATAGTATGCATTATTTGATGTTATCAGAAAAGAGTCGAGCAACTCAACTGGGCTTGAGTTCTTTTTTATTTTCAAAACATAAATCGAATCAACCTCATCCATTTTGTATTTGACAAAAGCAAGGTTCAAAGGAGAGGTATAACAAGCTTTCTCTTTCCCACAAGAAATAAAAACCAGGAAACTAACAAGCAGCAAACAATTAGTATAGATGTTTTTCTTCATTCAATTAAGATAGCCAAAAGACAGATTAGGTGTACAAAAAGTAATTCCCTTTACTTCAACAACTCTTCAACATTACGCTGCAGTATTGCTTCTAGTTTCAACTCCACTTCCTTTTCATTTACCATCAAATCTTTCAGCGTTAATTTATTGAGAAGATTATCGAGCGTGTACTGAATCATTTTCCATAAGGAACGTGTGCTGCAGTCAACCGAGTTGGTACACAAACGTCCGAGGCCTGTATGTGTATCACAAAACTGTTGATCGAACAACATACCACCCAATGCTTTCAACACATCGTTGATGACGATCTGCTCAGCAGGTTTCGCCAACACATAACCACCTTTGTAACCGGGCGTACTGTTGATGAAGCCTTCCATTCGCAGCGTGCGGCAGATCTTTGCCACATGTGGTTCTGTCAGCTTCTCTGCTTCACTCAACTGCGGAATACTCAGCCCTTCAACGGGATTAGCCGATGCAATGCGGATGAGGATCCTGATACCGTACTCTTCTGATGAAGTAATTTTCATGCTTTTGATTTTACCACGGAGACACAGAGAACACGGAGTTTCTAATGTCTTTATGTTTGGTTTTTAAAGATGAATTTGCTCTGTTTATTATTTATAAAACCTTCGAATAATAACCACTTCCCTGTGTCCCTGCGTCTCTGTGGTTATTCTTATGCTTGTGTTGCTAATGGATCTACCTGGTATAAATTTTTGAAATAGGTTCTTAACTCTTCACGCTCTGTTTCGGTTGATTGCTTTGTGCAATGCTCGTTGTAAGCAGTGATCAATGCATCAGCAATTGTTCCTGCATCTGTTGTTTCGATCTGGTGACGTTGCAGGTGCAACAATACCTTTCCGTCTTTCAACAACAGGACATTGGGCGAAGAAGGTGTAACACTGTTAAGGTATTTCTCACGGAAATGCACAACCGCTTCTTTTTCCATGCCTGCAAACAAGGTTGCTTTTACATCTGGCACAACATGATTAAAAAAGCTGAGTAACGCACCGGGTCGGCTCACTCTTGCACTGCAACCACATACACTGTTCAATACTACAAGAATACTTTTGCCGGGATTACCTGACAGTACTTTCTCTACATCTTCCACGGTCATCATTTGTTCAAAACCTGCATCCACCAATTCCTTGCGGTAAGGTGCTGCTATTTGTTCGGGATAGCTGGGGCCTTCATTGCCCATTAAACTATCTAATGAAATCATTGCCATAATAATATTTTTTTATTCTCCTGTCTTCAGACAGGAGCAAGTCATTACATAAATCCTAATTCCAATGCTGCCACTTCGCTCATCATACTCTTCTCCCACTTCGGTGTCCAGGTGATCATCACATTTGCATCTGTTACACCTTCTACTTCTCTTACTTTCTGATCAACTTCAACAGGTAATGATTGTGCAGCAGGACAACTCGGAGCTGTCAATGTCATTGTGATCTGCGCATAACCCTTATCATTGATGTCGATATTATAGATCAGTCCAAGATCATAAATATTCACCGGCAACTCGGGATCAAATACAGTTTGCAGTTTCTCGATGATCTTTTCTTTGATATCTTCTTTGTTTAAACTCATCAGTTCTTACTTGCTTGTTGTGCTAAATAAACTGTTGCATCTAATTTCATTTGTTTCACCATGCTCAGCAAACCATTACTTCTTGTCTGCGCCAGGTGTTGCTTCATACCGATCTTATCAATAAAATCAAGTTTTGCATCAATGATCTCTTTCGGGGCATGTCCGCTCAATACACGAATGAGCAAACTCACCAAACCTTTTACAATCACCGCATCACTTTCTGCACGGTAAACCACTTTGCCATCTTTGAACTCACTCACCATCCATACTGTGCTCTGACAACCTTTTATTTTGTTCTCGTCTTTCTTATGCTCGTCTTCCAATGGTTTCAACTTCTTGCCCATATCGATGATGTATTCATACTTCTCATCCCATGTGTCAAACAGGGAAAAATCATCAACTATTTCTTCTTCTATTTCTGCTATTGATTTCACTTCACTCATCTTAATAACTTAATTGCTTTATGTAAACCTGCAATCATTACATCAATTTCATCTTTGGTATTATACATCGCAAAACTTGCTCTTGTAGTGCCGGGAATACCAAAGCGGTTCATTAATGGCTGTGTACAATGGTGACCGGTGCGCACTGCTACACCTTGATTATCCAACAGAATACCTAAATCCTGCGGATGAACACCTTCCACTACAAATGACGCAACACTTACTTTTTGCTTTGCCTGTCCAATTAAACGGATACCATCTATACTTTGCAATTCTTCCGTTGCATATCGTAACAGTTCTTCTTCGTGCAACCGGATCTGTTTCTTGCCGATGCGTTGAACAAAATCAATCGCAGCTTTCAATGCAACAGTATCTGCAATATTGGGTGTACCTGCTTCGAACTTATAAGGCAATTCGTTCCAGGTTGTTTTTTCAAACGTTACATCTTTGATCATTTCACCACCACCCATGAACGGCGGCATGGCTTCCAGCAATGCTCTTTTACCATACAACACACCAATTCCAGTGGGACCATATACTTTGTGTGAACTGATGGCAAAGAAATCGCAATCGAGTTCCTGCACATCAATATCCAAATGCACGGTTGACTGTGCACCATCCAGCATCACAATTGCACCAACCTTATGTGCTGCATCAATAATTTCTTTTACAGGATTGATTGTTCCTAATGAATTGGATGCATGCACCACAGAAACCAGCTTCACTTTTTCGCTCAGCAGTTTGTGAAATTCATCCATCATCAATTCACCATTATCGTCAACAGGAATTACTTTCAACGTTGCACCCGTCATTTCAGCAATCAACTGCCAGGGAACAATATTGCTGTGATGCTCCATACCACTGATCATAATCTCATCACCAGCTTTCAGATTTGTACGTGCCCACGTGTATGCAACGAGGTTAATGCTTTCAGTTACACCTCTGGTGAAAATAATTTCTTCACGTTGCCTGGCATTAATGAATTGTTGCACCGTATCTCTTGTTGCTTCGTAAGCTGCAGTTGCTTCTTCAGCTAGTGAGTGAATACCACGGTGGATATTTGCATTAAAATATTGATAGTAGCTTGTTAATGCATCGATCACTTCAACAGGTTTCTGTGTAGTGGCTGCATTATCAAAATAAACCAAGGGCTTTCCTTTTACCTCACGCTTCAATATCGGGAAGTGCCTTCTTACCTGGTCTACATCAAACGCAATATGTAAAGCTGTTGTTGACATATATTTTACCACGGAGGCGCAGAGACACAGAGTCAGAAAACCATTCTCTTGATGCCATCCTTTAAAAGTTTAACATTAAAATTTATTAAAAGACCTAAACGCTTTTCAGACAATTTCAAATAAGTCAGTAATTGTGCTTCATGAACCGGAAGAATATTATCAACTGTTTTCAACTCAACAATCACCTCCTCTTCTACCAATAAATCAATTTTAAAATCCAGTCCAATATTCTCGCCTTTGTAGAAAACAGGTAACGCCACCTGCCTTCTTACTGTCAATCCTTCGCTTATTAATTCCTTCATCAAACAAACCTCATAAACACTTTCAAGCAACCCAGGACCTAATTCTCTATGAACCCGAATTGAGCAATCTACAATCGCTCCGGAAATACTATTCAAACTGTATTAGTTTGTATTCATCTCCGTGTCTTGGTGTCTCTGTGGTTAGTAACTATATTTCAAAATCCAAACGCTCAGAAATGATCTGATCGACGTACTGACGGATCGGCTCCAGTTCAATCTTCTCCAAAACCTCAATGGCGAATGCATGCAGTAGTAAAGCCTTTGCAGCTTTATCACCAATACCTCTTGATTGCAGATAAAACAATGCTTCATCATCCAGTCGGCCAATGGTACAACCGTGTGAGCACTTTACATCATCTGCAAAAATTTCCAGCTGTGGTTTGGTGTTCACTGTTGCAGTATCACTCAATAAAATATTCTTATTGCTTTGATATGCGTTTGTCTTTTGTGCATCCTGGCGAACAAAAATCTTACCATTGAATACCGCCGTTGCATTTTCATCAATAATGCCTTTGTACAGCTCATTGCTTAAACTGTTAGGCATTTTGTTATCAACGATGGTATGATTGTCGACATGGGTATCACCCTTCACGCAATACAAACCATACATATTGCTTTCACAACCCGGTGCTTCTAAAATAAAATTGAGGTTGTTACGGATAACACCACCATTGAGTGTAATGGTTACTGAGTTTACCTTGCTCACTCCTACCTGACGCACATGTGTTGTTTTTACACAACTGCTGTGACTGTCTTCGTTCTGAATTTTATATAAATGCACCTGTGCATTTTCTTCTACAACAATCTCAGAGATCTTGTTAATGAATGAATCACTTGTACCAATAGTTACTTCTTCTTCCACGATCGTTACCTCTGCATTCACCGCCACATGAATCAACGTGCGTGGTTGCGATAATACATTCACTGTTCTTGCATCGTTGATGTAATAGCAATACAATGGATGCTCTACTGATTTATTTTTCCTTACCGAAATAAATAAGCCCTGGTAAGCAAATGCATTGTTCAATGCATTGATGCCATCTTTATGATAGCTGGCACTATGACCAAGATTTGCATCAACGATTGTTTTGTATTCACCTTTCACTGCTTCACTCAACGGAAGAATCACCAACTCATCAACAGATGATTGGATATTAGAAAGTTCTGCATGATAAATGCCGTTTACAAATACCAGTTCATTGGCTGCTTCATGACCCGGCAAACGAAACTCTTCCACATCTTTTGCAGTGATTGCTGTTGCACCTTCTGCATAAGAAAAATCCTTGTTGAGTACAGCGCTAATACGTGTGTACTTCCACTCTTCGTGCTTCACCGTTGGAATACCTTGTTCATTGAACAGTTCCAATCCTTTTTGACTCAACGCCTTTAATGAACCATTACCGCTGAATGATTCTTTGCTGAGCTTATCCTGTATTAATTCTTTTAATTCTGACATCTTGATTTTTGTTTTTTACCACGGAGGAATGGAGTTCGCAGAGAATTTGCTCTGTGCCTCTGTGTCTCTGTGGTTAACTTACGCTTCTACTTCTTCTCCCAATTCTTCCTTAATAAAATCGTATCCTTTTTCTTCCAGTTCCAAAGCTAATTCTTTACCACCTGTTTTTACAATACGTCCTTTGTAGAGAATGTGTACATAATCAGGAACGATATAATCGAGCAAGCGTTGGTAGTGCGTAATCACCAATGTAGCGTTGTCTTTTGATTTGAGTTTGTTTACACCTTCTGCAACAATGCGGAGAGCATCAATATCCAAACCACTATCTGTTTCATCAAGGATCGCAAGCTTAGGTTCAAGCATTGCCATCTGGAAAATTTCGTTACGTTTCTTTTCACCACCACTGAAACCTTCGTTCAATGAACGGCTTAACAATGCCTGGTCAATATTCACAAGTTTCATTCTTTCTTTCATCAACTTTAGGAAAGCAACTGCATCCATTGGTTCTTCACCACGATACTTGCGTATTTCATTCACGGCTGTTTTTACAAAGTTGGTAGTGCTTACACCGGGAATTTCAATCGGGTATTGAAATGCAAGAAATACACCTTCACGTGCACGATCTTCAGGAGAAAGTTCTAACAAATCTTTTCCCAAGAACTCAACACTACCGCCGGTTACTTCGTAATCAGCACGACCAGCTAACACAGAAGCCAAGGTTGATTTACCACTACCGTTTGGACCCATGATCGCATGTACTTCACCTGGTTTAATATCAAGATTGATACCTTTTAAGATTTCCTTCTCTTCAATCCTTGCCTGTAAATTTTTGATTGATAACATATACTTTGATTTTTCACCACAGAGGCTCAGAGACGCAGAGCTTTTTTCTGACCTATGTGATTTATTCGTTTTTAATGTGCTTTAGTTTATAATGGAAGCAACATTTTTTTCTCTGTGCCTCCGTGTCTCTGTGGTTACCCCACACTTCCTTCTAATGAGATCGCCAATAGTTTCTGTGCTTCCACAGCAAACTCCATCGGCAATTGATTCATCACTTCTTTGGCAAAACCATTAATGATCAATGCAACTGCCGTTTCAGTATCGAGACCACGTTGATTGCAATAGAAAATCTGGTCTTCACCAATTTTAGAAGTGGTGGCTTCATGCTCTACCTGAGCAGTGCTGTTCTTTACTTCAATGTAAGGGAAGGTGTGTGCACCGCATTTATCGCCAAGCAACAAACTATCACACTGTGAAAAGTTTCTTGCGTTAACAGCGTTCTTACCCACCTGCACCAAACCACGATAAGAGTTTTGACTGAAACCTGCAGAAATACCTTTCGATACAATTCGGCTTCTTGTGTTCTTACCAATGTGCATCATCTTCGTTCCTGTATCGGCTTGCTGATGATTGTTGGTAACAGCAACCGAATAAAATTCACCCTGGCTGTTATCACCTTTTAATATTACTGAAGGATATTTCCATGTAACAGCAGATCCGGTTTCAACCTGGGTCCAGCTGATCTTTGAATTTACACCTGCGCAAATACCACGCTTCGTAACAAAGTTGTAGATACCGCCTTTCCCATCTTTATCGCCGGGGTACCAGTTCTGTACTGTTGAATATTTTACTTCAGCATTATCAAGTGCTACAATTTCAACCACCGCAGCATGCAATTGATTTTCATCACGCATAGGCGCTGTACAACCTTCGAGATAACTTACATAACTGCCTTCTTCGGCAACGATCAATGTACGTTCAAACTGTCCGGTGTTTTCTGCGTTGATGCGGAAGTAAGTGCTTAGCTCCATTGGACTTTTTACACCTTTTGGAATGTAGCAAAAACTACCATCGCTGAACACAGCGCTATTTAAAGCAGAAAAATAATTATCAGTCATCGGCACAACCGAGCCCAACCATTTTTTGATCAGTTCGGGATGTTCCTGCACCGCTTCGCTCATGCTGCAGAAAATGATACCGAGCTCAGCAAGTTCTTTTTTAAATGTTGTTGCAATGGAAACCGAATCGATCACCGCATCCACCGCCACATTGCTCAAACGCTTTTGTTCATCGAGCGAAATACCCAGCTTTTCAAACGTAGCCCGCAATTCAGGGTCTACCTCATCTAAACTGTTGAGTGTTTTCTTTTGCTTGGGAGCGCTGTAATATTTAATGGAATTGTAATCAACCTTTGGGTATTTCACATTCGCCCATTCCGGCTCGGTCATTTTTAACCAATGGCGGTAGGCTTTGAGTCGCCATTCGAGCATCCACTCGGGTTCTTTCTTTTTGGCGCTGATGAAACGCACAATGTCTTCGCTAAGTCCGGGAGGCGCCTCGTCGGCTTCAATGTCGGTTACCCAACCATATTTGTACTCACTCAGGGCCGTTTGCTCCAGTGTATTGAGCATCTCACTCATAATTCGTTCTATTTAGTCGTATTTCTAATGAATTTCAATCTATACACAAAAGTACAGATTAATCTATACGAAAAAGTACAAACAGTGTTCGAGATGCGGAAAAAATGACGTTTTGGGGAGGATTTGTGGGGAATATTAGGAGTTGGGGCTGTCGGCTTTAGTGCTTTTGGCAGCAGCAGTTCCGGCTTTTCGCTGTACCTCCGCTACGCTGCGGTGCCGCTGCAATCCGGCAGCCAGTGAGCGATATAATTATTTGCAAAAAATCACTTTTGAATCAGTTCACTTCATCTTTTCATAACCTTCCCGTCATATTTTCTTAACTTTCTACGTCTACCATTGCCGCTCAACTAATAAACTTACATAATGAGAAAATCCTTTTTACTCATCAGCTGCATTGTATTATTGAATGCCTGTACAAAACTCAATACGGAGCAGGAAAATTCGAAACAGACTTCACCTGGTTTTGCCGCACGCCAGGAATCAACTACATTTTCTGAAATAAGCAGTCTTGCTATTGGTGGCGGAACAGGCGCTGCTGAGATCAGCACTTACGATCCTGAAACAAAAAAACTGTTTGTAGTAAACAACAGCGCAGGTAATAACCGTATTGAAGTTGTTGATCTGAGTAATCCTGCATCACCAGTAATTACAGGCAATATCAATATTGCGATCTATGGCGGGTTGGTAAATAGTGTAAGTGTATACAATGGTAAACTTGCAGCAGCAATTGAAGCTGTTCCTAAAACAAATAATGGTAAAGTGGTTGTGTTTAATACAGCAACACATGATGCTATTGCCATTGTAACTGTTGGGGCATTACCCGATATGATCACTTTTACACCTGATGGAAATTTTATTCTTACAGCAAATGAAGGCGAACCGAATGAGCCTTACACGATTGATCCGCTTGGAACTGTTTCTATTATTGATGTGAACGATAATTATGCTGTTACAACGCTTGACTTCAGCAGTTTTGCTTCAAGAGCAGCTGAATTAAAAACAAAAGGCTTTCGTTTGTTTGGCAAAAATGCAAGTTTTGAGCAGGATGTAGAACCTGAATACATTGCAGTATCAACCAACAGTAATACTGCATGGGTTACATTGCAGGAGAACAATGGCATTGCCAAAATTGATCTCTCAACAAAAAACATTACTGATATTTTTCCTTTAGGTTTTAAAGATTATAATAACCCGATGAATACAATTGATCCAAGTGATCAGGATGGCGGTATCAACTTTGGCGCATGGCCGGTAAAAGGAATGTATTTGCCAGATGCAATTGCTGTAAACAGTCACAATGGTGTGCCGTTTATTTATTCTGCCAATGAAGGTGATGCAAGAGAATATGCAGGTTTAACACCTGTTGAAATAAGAAGAGTAAATCATTCGTCTGTAATACTTGATCCTGTTGCTTTCCCAAATGCAGCAGCATTAAAAACAAATGCACAGTTGGGTCGCTTAAATATTACAACAACACTTGGTGATAATGACGGTGATGGTGACTACGATGAATTGTATTCATACGGTGCACGTTCATTCAGTATCTGGAATGGGTTAACTGGTCAATTGGTTTACGACAGCAAAAACCAAATCGATCTGAAAGCAAATGAACTTGGAAAATACCCTGATGGAAGAAGTGATGATAAAGGTTGCGAGCCGGAAGGTATCACCATTGGTCGTGTTGGTAATAACAACTTGTTGTTTGTTGGTTTGGAAAGAGCAAATGCAGTAGCGATCTATGATATTACAAATCCAACTAAACCAGTATTCAGTCAATGGCTTAATACAGGTATTGGCCCCGAAGGTGTGTTATTTGTTTCTGCTGATAAAAGCCCGAATGGCAAAAGTTTATTTATTGCCAGCAGCGAAACTGATGGCTTCATTAAAGTGTATACAACAAACTGATAGAAGCATTTGCTTTCGATACAAAAAGGCCACATTACTGTGGCCTTTTCTGATTTATGCTGATTGAATATTATTTCTGTGGTTCGAGGAGTTTGAAGAACTGATCCAACTGTGGAAGGATAACAATTCTTGTTCTTCTATTCAACGCTTTTCCATCGTTTGAATCATTTGTACCTACCGGATGGTATTCACCACGACCAGCAGCGGCCATCTTAGCAGGATCCATTCCATATTCTTTTTGCAATAAACGAACAACCGTAGTGGCACGTTTTACACTAAGATCCCAGTTATCAACTAATGATGCATTACCACGGAAAGGCACATTATCTGTATGACCTTCAACCATAAACTCAATATCAGGTTGATTCTTCAACACCAATGCCACTTTACCTAATACTTCTTTTGCACGATCAGTTATTGTATAACTGCCGCTCTTGAACAATAATTTATCAGAAATATCAATATACACCACCCCTTTATCCACTTTAATATTAATGTCTTCGTCATTGATGTTGCCTATTGCGCCTTTCAAATTCATCACCAATACCATGTTGAGTGAATCTTTATAGGCCATCTGTTGTTGCAAGGTTTGTATATAAGCGTCCTTAGCGCCAATATTCTGCAATGATTGTTTGATGCTTTCTGCCTGCTGTTTGGAAATTACCGATAGATTTTCCAATTGCATGATCGCTTGGGTGTAATTCTGTTTGATGCGTTCCATCTCCTGGTTGAGGTCTGTTACACGTTTGTTGAGATCAGCTTTTTCTCTTTCCAAAACGGATTTTTGATTATTACAATCGGCAAGACTTCCTTCAATTGTTGTGTAACGATTTTGCAGTTGAGCATAATCATCTTGTGCCTTTTTAAATTTCTTACTGCTTACACAAGAAGTAAACAGGACTAACGAGAAGGCTATCGTAACAACGTAACTGAGTTTCATAACATTCTTTTTTGAACATGAATAATAAAGGTGTCCTAACAATGGTTAAAGTGTTGCATAGAAATGACTGTTCCAAAAAGGTTGATCCTTTTCAGTTACTTCATATACAAACAGCATGGTCGATCAAGCTATTCCTCAACGATGCTGTTCAATGGAGGGTAAAAACCTTGCCAAACTTTAAATGGGGCCTGGCAAAAACCTCAAATTCCAGGAATCAGATTTACTATTTTGAATTTACTTCCCACAATCACAACTGTTCATGACTTCGCTCACTGGAAAACAGGGTGCTATAACAGTACCTTCAATAGTTAACCGTTTATTCACTTAAAACTCTTTTTTATGCTCAACGAAATAGAAAACCCAACTTCAATCAGTATGCCACGCATCGGCGACCCTGCTCCGTCGTTTACTGCAGTAACCACACAAGGCAATATCCATTTCCCAAACGATTATCAGGGTAAATGGATCGTTCTGTTTAGCCATCCCGCCGACTTCACGCCCGTATGTACATCAGAATTTATGACCTTTGCTAAGATGGAGCCTGAGTTTGCAAAACTGAATACACAATTAGTAGGATTAAGTGTGGATGGACTATACAGCCACATTGCATGGTTACGCACAATCAAGGATAAAATTGATTTTCGTGGTTGGAAAAATGTGGAAGTAAAATTTCCTCTTATAGAAGATATTACAATGAAAATTGCCAAAATGTATGGCATGATACAACCCGGAGAAAGTTCTACTAAAGCTGTGAGGGCTGTGTTCTTCATTGATCCAAAGGGCATCATAAGAGCCATTATCTATTATCCGCTTTCATTAGGTCGCAACTTTAAAGAATTGAAACGAGTACTGATGGGTCTGCAAACTGCAGATAAACATGCGGTCGCACTTCCTGCCGATTGGATTCCGGGTGAGGATGTGATTGTTCCGCCTGCAAACAGTTGCGGTGTTGCATCGGAACGAATGGCGGGCAAAGAAAAAGATGTGTATTGCAAGGATTGGTTCTTCTGCATGAAACCATTGCCAAAAGAAGAATTGGCAATGGAAGCCGAATTGGTTTAACTGTACACTCAAATAAAAATCCCGGTTGTAACAACCGGGATTTTTATTATTGCTCTTGTATTTTTATTTTTTAAAATGTCATCTCATGAATTTCTCCTTCAACAATTAATTTTCCTGCAGTTTTTGAAATAATTTCTTCTACTGAAACTCCGGGAGCACGTTCCAGTAATTTAAATCCATCAGGAGTAACGTCAAGAACAGCCAAATCGCTGACGATTTTTTTCACACATTTAATTCCCGTTAGCGGTAACGCACATTGCGGTAACAATTTGCTTTCGCCTTTTGGATTGGTATGCATCATGGCCACAATAATATTTTTTGCGCTGGCAACAAGATCCATAGCACCACCCATTCCTTTCACCATCTTGCCGGGAATTTTCCAATTGGCAATATCACCTTGCTCACTTACTTCCATTGCACCAAGTACAGTAAGATCAACTTTCCCCGCACGGATCATTCCAAAGCTCATGGCACTATCGAAAAATGCAGAGCCTGGTAACGTTGTGATGGTTTGCTTACCTGCGTTGATGAGATCAGGATCTTCCTCTCCTTCAAAAGGAAAAGGGCCCATGCCGAGTAATCCATTTTCGCTTTGCAATTCTACATGAATACCTGCAGGAATATAATTCGCAACCAAAGTTGGAATACCAATACCGAGGTTTACATAGTATCCATCTTTTAATTCTTTGGCAATGCGTTGCGCTATTTGTTCTTTTGTTAAAGCCATAAAAGCAATTTGAAAATTCGTTGATTCGAAAATTTGAAAATAAAATAGACCGATTATTTAAGCAACCTGAAAACACGAAATAACATTTTCAAATTGCCACATTCTCAAATTCGCTTTCTTACTGTCCGTTGTTCGATCCGTTTTTCATAACCAGTCCCCTGGAAAATGCGATGCACATAAATTCCTGGTGTCTGGATAGCGTTGGGATGTAAGATTCCCGGTTCTACAAGTTCTTCCACTTCCGCAATAGTTATTTTACCTGCCATTGCCATTAATGGATTGAAATTTCTTGCGGTGTCTTTGAAAATAAGATTACCCATTGTATCTCCTTTCCACGCTTTTACAATGGCATAGTCGGCATCAAATGCATATTCGAGTAAATAATCTTTACCATTAAAATTGCGGACTTCTTTTCCTTCAGCTACCTCCGTTCCCACACCTGCCGGTGTATATATGGCGGGCATTCCGTAACCGGCAGCCATGCAACGTGTGGCCAATGTTCCTTGGGGAATTAATTCCACTTCCAGTTCGCCACTCAACAATTGGCGTTCAAATTCTGCATTCTCACCCACGTAAGAAGAGATCATTTTCTTCACTTGCTTTTGTTTGAGCATTAACCCAATACCAAAATCATCTACGCCTGCATTGTTTGAAATGCAAGTGAGTTGCTTTGTTCCTTTTTTAACTAAAGCGGAAATACAGTTTTCGGGAATACCGCACAAACCAAAGCCACCAAGCATAAGAATGGCCCCATCGGGGATGTCGTTGATTGCTTCATCGGCATTTGAAACAACTTTGTTCATTGCAATCGTATTTGATTGCAAGATAAGCGAAGAAAAAATATCAAAAGAATGAATCAGGCAGCTTCAAGATACTCACGCAATTCCTGCAGCACTACTTGTACAGAAGAATCCAGCTCATCAATAAGATGTTTTATACGCTCTTTTTCATTATTCTCAGAGATGTTCGCCTTTTCAATCTGTATCACTTTGCTGGAAACATGTTCATCAACACCTAATATGCGTAATGTTGATTTCATATTGTGTGCAGTTTCCTTGATCAATTGTTGATCTTCTGCTGCAAAAGATTCCTGCAAACGTTTTACTTCGCTTGGCAAAAAGTCGAATGCCTTGTTCAGCAAATCCTGGATGTTTTCTTTGTTTCCTCCTGTTAAACGATGCAGGTAATCGATATTCACCAATTTTAATTGCGAATGTTGAGGCGTAGCAGGTTCTGCATCCCAATCGCTATAATGATTGAGTAGTTCAAGCAACTTGCGTTCATCAACAGGTTTGGTGAGGTAGGCGTTCATGCCAGCGTTGATTGCATTCTGCTGTTCCAAACTTTGACAAAATGCGCTCAACCCAATGATTGGCGTTTGCATATTCAACTCAGCCCTGATTTTTTTAGTGGTATCAATGCCACTTAGGCCAGGCATTTGAATATCCATTAAAATAAAATCGTAATTCTTTTGTTTCAATAGTTGAAGAGCCGTCATACCACTTTCTGCCTTATCGAATAAGAATTGATGTTCTGCAAGAAGATAACCCATCAGGTCACGGTTCATTTCGTTATCATCCACAATTAAGATACGCTTCTTAATAAGTTTTTCTTTATTAATTACAAGCTCTGTTTCATTTTCCTTTTCTACAGCTGTGGCAATTGTGAAAGGTAACAGCAATACAAATTGAGTTCCTTCTCCGGGTGTAGAGAACACGTCAATTTCACCTCCTTGCATTTCAACCAGTTGCTTAACAATAGGCAGACCCAATCCTGTTCCGTAATATTTTTTAGATGTTTTGCTTTCGATCTGGTAAAAGCGTTCAAATACATACGGAAGTTTATCTTTTTCGATACCAATGCCCGTATCTGAAACTATGAATTGTATCCACGCTTTCTCACCCGACTGCTTCAGTACTTTTGCTGCAACTGAAACAGAGCCTTGCTCAGTAAACTTAATGGAGTTGCCGGTAAGATTCACCAATATCTGCATCAGTTTCTTTGCATCGCCTGAAACACAATCGGGCAGTTTTTCATCCATCTGAACATGTAATGAAATGTTTTTTGCTTCTGCCCGGTTTTGTAATACGTTGTTGAGATTACTGATCACTTGTTTTACATCAAATGCTTCGTTGGAAAATTGAAAATGACCCGATTCGAGTTTAGAATAATCAAGTACATCATTGATCACTTCCATCAACAAATTACCCGATATTTTCATCGACTGGATCCATTGCTTTGTTTCCGGCGCATGTTCTTTTTTCAATAGCAAATTAGTATAACCAATGATAGAATTCAAGGGTGTACGTAACTCGTGTGTAACGTTTGAAATAAATTGATCTTTGACCAATTGTGCCTGCTGCCCTTTTAGAATTGCAATTGACAAAGTATTATTCAGTCGGTTTGTTTCAATCATTTTATATACTACCAGCAAGGCTATAAGTGACATAAAAATGAGTGAAACCATATTCCATTTACGATCGAGACTTACCATCTCTGCTTTCTCAATGGTGATCTTATTATTAAGTTGTTCGATTTTTATTCCCAATGCACTAATGAGTTCCTGTTCTCCAAACGTAATTTCTTTAAATGATGATCTGTAAGCAACACTATTGATCATTTCCAGTGCAGCTGCCTGTCCTGCTGAATCATAAACAGAAAGGATGTTCCTGTTCAATTGAATGCGGTTAGCAGATTTATGTACAAATACGTTCACTAAATATTTAGGGATATAACCTGCATATGTACTCTTTACTTCCTGAAGATTTTTATCTATTGCGATACTGTTTTTTACAAATGCTTCTTTCTTATGAAGATCGCCTGCCTGCACATAATCTTCGAGGTTGTGATCACTTTGTGTAATGAGAAACATCGTTTTTTCAACTACTTGCTGATATTGTTGATGCTTAATAACAGAATCGTTTTGTGCAGAATGTTCCTGGGCAGATTGTAACACACTTGATTCTATTGCATAGTTTGTGCCAATGCCAATAAGCAATATGAGAGCTACAAAAGTGAATGCGAGAACCTTTTTTAAACGGGGATGTTCCTGTAGCAGGAGAAGATTTGGTTTCATAGTTCTGGATTTTGAGCACTAACAGAATGAAAAATTACTTCTATTCTACATCAAATCCAATCATGGGCCAATGTTTTATCCCTATACGAGAACAAGTAAAACTACGAGTGTAAATACGATTATCGTATCATTCGCCAGCACCAACGTTGTAGTTTACCTTCAAAATCAAACGGAGTAGTGGCTTTGGTAATATCTTTTATAGCAGATGCCTGTATTTCACTTTCATATAATTCAAACTTCCTTGCATTATTACTGAAATATAAAATGCCGCCGGGCTTCATTGCTTTTAATGTTTGGTTGATGAGCTCCACGTGATCGAGCTGAATATCCAGAAAGTCTTTCATTTTTTTACTGTTGCTGAACGTAGGCGGGTCCATCACCACAATATCAAATGTGTTGGGCGTAAGCGTCTCCAGATATTGTTTCACATCTGCCACAACAAACTTGTATTTCTTATGATCAATGAAAAAGTTTGCTTCAAAATTCTTTTTCGCCCAATCGATATAAGTATTCGATAAATCAACTGTAACCACTTCTTCAGCACCACCGGCAGCAGCGTACACGCTGAATGAACCGGTATATGCAAACAGGTTCAATACTTTTTTACCGTTTGCTTCTTCCATCACCATCTTTCGTGTTGTGCGATGATCGAGAAACAAACCTGTATCCAAATAGTCTGAAAGATTCACTAAGAATTTCAATCCATTTTCCTGTACTTCAAAAAACTCTTTTTCTTCGGCCGTCTTTTGGTATTGTGCCTGGCGGTTACTTTTTCTTCTGCGTTCTTTGGTGTAAATACGTTCTTCATCCATCTCTAATACATCTGCAATCACATCAACGGTTCCTTCCAGCCAATCAAGATGCTCTTCTTCAGTTAAATTATGTTTGGCTTTGTATTCACTCACACAAACTCTTGTATCATACACATCAATGCTTACGGGGAATTCCGGCAAATCTTTGTCATACAAACGATAGCAGCTGATGCCCATTCTTTTAGCTTGCTTGCTGCGGTGTTTATACACTTTCGTAAGCCGGTTTTGAAACATTTGTAATTTATCGGAAAGCATAAGAAAGTTCTGTGTTGTAAGTTCTAATTTAAAGGGTATCTGACAAGTTTAATAAACTACAAGGCAAGCAAGCTGCATCCACGAATATCACTATTATCCATGCGGCCCAATACACGAAAACTACCATCGTCAAATACTTCGCCCACATCATCAGTTGCAATAAAACTGACGGAATATACATTGGCAAGGTCGACAATGTTGATAGCACCTTTTCCAACGGTGCTGATGTGCAAGGGATCATCTTCATCCCTCACCAAAACTTTCATCCACGGCGGACATTGAAAAATACCATTCCCTTTTGAATAAGCCTGGCTAAGCAATTCTGTCATCCCATATTCTGAATGAATTGTTTCAACAGAAAAACTTCTTTTTAGTTGAAGGTGCACCTGTTCTCTTGTCATCTCTTCCCTCCTGCCCTTCATGCCTCCAGTTTCCATGATGATAGTATTCGTCAATGGTAACTGGTATTGCTCAGCAAAATCGAGCAAACCGAATGTAACACCAATGAGAATAGTTGGCTGACCTCCTTTTTCCAGCAGCTTTAATCTATCAAATAACTCCTGGAAATTATTGAGATAGAAACCATTCATTGGATGGTTACTTTTCTCCATCAACTTTTGCACCATATACACCAGCGATGAATGGCTACGCTCAAGGTAAGATGGTAACAAACCAAGAAAGCAATAGTTCTCCGGCAAACCATATTGCCGCACAAACGCCTTTGTAAAAGCTTCTTCATACAAAGTAAGGCTCTTTACATAATGCTTGCTTTGTATGGTTTGCGAAGTGCCACTGCTTTCAAACAATGTTTCCGGAATAAATTCTGTGCTTTCGATACGATGGGTTTTAAAAAAGCTGATAGGTAAAAAAGGGATATCCTCCATTGTCGATTCTTCCGTCGTTTCTATACGCAATGCGTCGCAAAAAGATCTGTAAACAGGGTTACTGTTGTACTGAAAGTGAAACGACTGCTGCACCAGCTCACTGAGCCGGGTTTCGCTTAACTCAAAAAGATTGTTAACAAAAGGAGGAATCAATTTTTTAGTGGGGTATTAATGCTTAAATTTGAACTAAGAACTTTTTCTTATGAAGGCAAAACTATTGTTTCTTTTTGTATTCGCTTCCCTGCTGGCAGGCTGCGGAAAAGATAAATATACGACCAAGCCGCAGGTTGAAATAAAATCCATAAAACAGGGCGAAGTTTTCAATCCCGCAGGTGGCAACGCTAATTTCATTGAGTTTGATTTAACAGTTACAGATAAAGAAGGTGATGCCCAAGGTGAAATTATTATCGATAAACTGGATGCACCATCGCCTGCCTGCCAATTAAATAGCTTTACAGATGAAGTATACACGATCCCAAACTTCCCGGGCGAACCTAATCAGAAAGTGAACGTTAAGGTAAAGTATGCCAGTGGAAGTATTATCGGTTACGGTACATTATCCGGAAATAATTGTAATTCTCAGCCGCATATAGCCATCTTCAGATTCAGAATTGTTGACAAAACAGGTGATACAAGCAATGCAGTGCAGTCCGACCCCATTACACTGCCTTTTTAAGTGTTTGTTGTAATGCCACGGCTCACCCGGTTCCTTCTTTTTTATCATATTGTTATTGCTGTAAGTGCAGCGGCACTTTGTGTGCAAACCAAACTATTCTACTCGCTTTTTGATTACCCGTTAACACTTATTGCATTTATATTTTTTGCAACGCTTCTTAGCTACAATCTTCATTTCAGTTTCGCCGCAAAAAAGAGCACTTCATCGGAACAACTGGAATGGTTTCGGGAAGCAAAGACAGCTACAGCAATCTTAAACATTTTATCAATGATTGCCACGTTGTGGTTTTGGTGGAAGATCCGAAGCATCAATACACATATTATACTGGCTATAGTTTTTAATTCGGCTTACACGGCTCCGCTTTTATTGAAGGAACCAATTAAGCTGCCCTCCATCCTTACCTTTATTAAGAGTTATTTTATTGGTTTTGTGTGGGCCTATGCAACAGTTGTATTGCCGCTTGCTTTTTTTGAAGTGGAGCCTAATGTAAATGAGGTCTTTCTTTTTATCAGCCGGCTTCTATTAGTAGCGCTTGCAACCATGATCTTCGATTACCGTGACAGGCTTCGGGATTTTGAAATGGGAGTACATACGCCAGCCAACATCATGAACGAGCAACAGTTCCAGTTCTTTTTTATTATTAATGTTGTTCTTTATTCGTTCTCGGTTGTATTCTTAGCCGTCCGTTTCGACTCTTATCTTCATTTGCTCCAGTTAATACCTGGTATTGTTGCCATTTACCTGTTACGTGTTTCAAAAAGACAAAACAGTGATTACTTTTATCTTGGTTGGGTTGATGGACTTTTGATTCTTTCCTCACTACTAAGCCTATTCCTGCTACTCTAAACATCTCATTCCCACGTTAGTAAAAAGTGCTGATACCCCGCTTTTTAAAAGAAGCGAACCCGTACATTTGCTGAAAGCACTAAAACGATGGCAAAAGCAGCAAAGAAAAAATCAATTCTTACAAACACATCTCTTGAGTTTTTGAAGAACTATCATAATACACATTCGCCTGTTGGTTTTGAAACCAGCGGACAGAAAGTGTGGTTAGAATATCTGAAACCATATATCGATACGCATTTCAGCGATTCATATGGTACCGTTGTTGGTGTGCTCAATCCTGAACATTCCTTCAAAGTAGTGATAGAAGCACATGCTGATGAGATCAGTTGGTTTGTGAATTACATTACACCGGAAGGATTGATCTATCTGAAACGTAATGGTGGTGTTGATCACCAAATCGCTCCTGCCAAACGTGTGTTGATCCATGGAAAAAAAGGAATTGTAAAAGCTGTGTTTGGATGGCCGGCTATTCATACACGTCTTGGTAATCCAGAAGCAAAAGAACCACAACCACGTGTTGACAATCTCTGGCTCGATTGCGGCGCACGTAACAGAAAAGAAGTTGAGGCTCTCGGTGTGAAAGTAGGTTGTGTGGTTACATATGAAGAAGGTTTTGATGAACTGGCCCATGATTATTATATAGCCCGTGCATTTGATAACCGTATTGGTGGCTTCATGATTGCTGAAGTTGCACGTTTGCTGAAAGAAAACAAAAAGAAACTTCCTTATGGTTTATACATTGTAAATGCAGTGCAGGAAGAAATTGGTTTGCGTGGTGCTGAAATGATCGCACGCCGCATTAAACCGGATATCGCTATTGTTACAGATGTAACACATGATACTACCACGCCCATGATCAGTAAGATTGTTGAAGGTGATATCAGCTGCAGTAAGGGACCTTCATTAGCAACCGGACCAGCTATTCACAATAAACTACTCGATTTTGTTACGGATGTTGCTGATAAGAAAAAAATTCCGGTGCAATGGCGTTCATTAAGCCGTAGCACAGGAACAGATACTGATTCATTTGCTTATGCCAATGACGGTTGTCCTTCAGTACTCATAAGTATTCCATTACGTTATATGCATACAACAGTTGAAATGTTGCACAAGAGTGATATTGAAAATACAATTCACCTGATGTACGAAACACTACTTGCGTTAACTCCAAAAACCAATCTCCGTTATTTATGATGCAGTTGTTATACCTTGATCCGGGAAGTGGCAGTTACCTGATACAGGTAATTATAGCTGCTGTGTTGGGTGTGATCTTTTATTTTAAAAGCGGTTGGAACTGGATCAAAAGCTTCTTTGTAAAAACACCACCCAAAACAGAAGAGGAAAAGAATGAATCAACCGATTAATCATCATCCTGCTTCTTTTCGTGATCCTTCCGGTTTTATTTATGAAAAGGATGGAACGATCTTTCGTTTCGTTGCAGCTGGTTATAGTGAGGATTATGATCTGTTGATGAAGAGTGGTCTTGCAGATGAACTTCTCAAAAAGAAATTACTACTCCCGTTTACTGAGTTTTCAGAAAATCATACAGGAAGAGCAGATTGGTATAAAACACTGCAGCCCCAACAACTTCCATTTCTTTCTTATGCATGGGAATGGAGTTTTGAGCAATTAAAAGGTGCTGCATTAACAACGCTTGATATCTGCAAACAAGCTTTACAAAAAGGCATGATCCTGAAAGATGCATCGCCAACCAATATTCAATTTGTTGATGGCAGGTTTAAGCTGATCGACACACTTTCATTTGAAACATACAAAGAAGGCGAATCCTGGATCGCTTACCGGCAGTTTTGTGAATGTTTTTTGAATCCATTGCTCATAGCTTTTCATACAGGAATGGAAGTACATAGACTCATGCTCAGCTATCCTGATGGAGTGCCTGCTACAGTTACCTCAAGCTTACTTCCTTTCAAAACAAAATTGAATGCATCGGTTTACCTGCATGTGCATTTACAAGCGAAGATGGCAGGTAAACATTCAACTGGGCAAAAGCAAACAACCAGGAAGATCACGCAAAAGAATATTGATCAAATATTACAAAACCTGCATAGCTTAATCAGTAACCTTTCGCTGCCGGTACAAACCACCACTTGGAATAATTATTATTCAGAAACAATACTGAGCGAAACTTATTTTTCGGAGAAGAAGAAACTGGTTAGTTCACTTTTGGAAAGTACAGAATACAGCTCAGTTCTTGACCTCGGGGCTAATGAAGGTGAATTTTCATTGCTGTGCAAAAATGATGCGATGGTGATCTCAACTGATTTCGATAGTGACTGCATCAACAGGTTGTACAAGCGAATCAAAGAGGAAAAGAGAACGAATATTTATCCGGCCGTCATTGATCTCACTTATCCTTCTCCTTCGCTGGGTTGGAGGAACGAAGAACGTCAAGCTTTCTTTAAACGCACAAAAGTTGATGTATGCATGGCATTGGCGTTGATGCATCACTTGGCAATTGCGAAGAATATTACATTTGAACAACTGGCTGCTTTTTTTGCTTCTGTTTGCAAAGTTCTCATAATTGAATTTGTGCCGAAAAGTGATCCAAAAGTTTTAGGGATGTTGAAGTGGCGGAAGGATATATTTGACGAGTATGATCAGGAAACATTTGAACATGCATTTGCGCCGCTGTTTGTATTGGAAAGGAAAATGATTGTGCAGGGAAGCGAACGGACAATGTATGTTTACAGGAAAAAGTAACTCTCTTCATAACTACCATGAAAGAAAAGTTGAATGCACTCCTTCGGGAGAAACCATACTTCCTTTTGCTGCTGCCGCTATTCTTTATTTTTCATGGCTACAACGCTTTTTTTAGCTTCTTTCCTCTTCGTTTTGTTTTGCTGAACCTGACAATCACTTTGCTTGCAACCGCACTGCTTTATTTATTAAATTTTTGGTTACTAAAAAATAAAAGAAAGGCGGCCATCTTTTCTTTTTGGATATTACTATTCATTTTATCTTTTGGCTTTTTGCATGACTCCTTGAAGAAAATTGTCGGCGCTAATTTTTTCAGCAGCTATAAGGTTATTATACCGCTGATTTTTGCTCTCTTCATTGCCATATGGTTATTTATCAAGAAAAGCATTGGCACATTTAAACGCCTTTTTTTATTCTTTAATATCTTGCTGTGTTTGTTCATTGGGTATGAGTTGTTTAATAGTCTAACCAATTTTCTTGCCTACAAGAAAAACAAGAACTTAATTGACGATCGTTTCAATGCTTTCCATCTGGCTGAAAAAAAACTCAAACTGCCGGACACATCAAAACCAGATATTTATTTTCTTGTATTTGACGCACTGCCTTCTACAACAGCAATGCAGGATACCTGGAATTTCAACAACAATACATTAGACAGTTTTCTTCAGAAGGAGAACTTTTACGTTGTTCCCAGTTCAAAAAGTAATTATAATCTCACGGTATTATCTGTCAGCAGCACGCTTAATATGGATTATACTCCTCCTGTGGATCTTTACCAGGATGAAACTAAAATGTATTTTAAAGCATCTGCTTCACTTCTCGACAACTCATTAGTACGTTACTTGAATGGTGCTGGTTACGACATCAAACAATATCAACCTGTTTCATTTAGAAACAACGACTGGAGTGGCGGTTTGTTCTTCCCTGATATGTTGTACATGAACTATTTCTACCAGACATTGCCTGGCAGAATTTACAGGGATCTTGCTTGGAATTTTGCCCAGCTAAAAACCAAGTTAAATCAAAAACAAGACTACGCCTACTATGAAAAACGAAACAATAATCATAGGGATGATTTGCATCAAACAACTTTGTTGATAAAAAACTCTTGCGCAATGAAAAAACCAAAGCCGCAGTTTGTTTATGCACATTATCAATTACCACATGATCCGTACATCTATGATAGTTTGGGCAATTTGAAACAGGTAGATAAAACTGTTACCTATACCGAAGAGGAACAGCCAGCAGCCTTTATTGAGCAAGTGAAATTTGCCAATAAAATAATTCAGCAACTTGTAACCCATATCAAGCAAACAAACAAGCCAAATACTGTTATCATAATTGAAGGCGATCATGGCTTCAGGAATATATACGGGAAAAAGGGGTACATGATCTACGAGAATTTTTCCTCATTCTATTTTCCTGATGGGAATTACAAGGATCTATATCCAACTATTAGTCCTGTCAACAGTTTCAGAGTTGTATTGAATAATTTTTTTGACGCAAACCTGCCACTTTTAAAAGATAGCAGTATTTTCATTCCCTATACCTTACCCGGAGCAAGAAAATAACCATGCAGAAACTTTTTCAAAAATCAAAGCTATTTCTTGGTAAGCAACCACTTTTTCTTTTGTTGTTGCCTCTGTTTTTTATCTATAGTGGCTACAATGAATTATTTGGGTTTCTTTCCTTCAAATTTGTGTTCACTAATCTGGGCGTCATTCTTGGCTGTATGTTTGTTTGTCTTTTAGTTTCTTATCTGTTGTTCGGAAATGGAACCAAAGCCGCCATATTTACTTTTATTGTCAGTTTATTTTGCCTGGTGTTTGGTTTCCTACATGATAGTTTAAAAAGCCTTCTTCCACAAAGCTTTCTGGTTAAGTACAGCTTTCTTATCCCGGCAATTTTTGTTTTGTTTCTAATAGTATTCCTGGCTTTAAGGAAAGGAAAGAACGCATTTTCCGAGTTGTATCTATTCCTTAATCTTCTGTTCACCATTTTGCTTCTCTCAGAAATACCAAACAGTGTGAAGCGTTATCAACTCGATAAAAGTGTTGACAACCTTATTGACTTTCGTTTTAATGCATACAATGACTACCAGCCGGCAAAAGCTCTTCCTGATTCTCTAAAGCCTGATATTTACTTTCTTGTGTTTGATGCTATGGCTTCATCAAAAAGTATACTGCAAAACTTTGGCAGAAACAATTATCAGCTGGATACGTTTTTAAATCAAAAAGGATTTTATGTGATCCCGAAGGGAAAGGCAAATTACAATTGGACCATTCATTCACTAAGCACAACCTTTAATATGCAGTATCTCCCACCATGGATCGCTCCTGTAATGAATGACGGGAAAGCCTATTTCTGGGGTTCGGCATCAATCTTAAATAATTCATTATTCCGCATTCTTAAACAGGAGGGATATACTATTAATAGTTACCAGCCTATATCTTTTGATAACAAAGATTGGCCGGGCAATTCATATTTTTCAAGCTTTAAAAAGTATCACTATAGTTTTAAAACACTACCTGGCCGCATTTACCGTGATGTATTTTGGAATTACAACCGAATTGATGTTGATTTTGTAAAAGAAAGACAATTTAGAATCATCGCAAATCGTAACAAAGAGAAGAAGGCCTATTTGGATGCTACAATAGCCTTAATAAAGCAAAGCTGCACAAGTTCTGGCAAGCAGAAGTTTATTTATGGTCATTTTATGATACCACATGATCCTTATACATTCGATAGCACAGGGAAAGTAAAAAACCCTGAGCAAACAATAATAAAACGTAAAGAAGATGATGCTGATGCATACTATAGTCAGCTTGTTTATGCAGGAACTGTTATCAAGGAACTGGTTGCTTATATACAAACAAACAATAAAAAGAATACTATAATCATCGTAGCTGGTGATCATGGTTACCGCAGCAGCGAATCAGAAAAAGCCGGTTACAACTTTGAGAACTTCAACGCCTTCTATTTTCCTGATAAAGATTATGCGAAACTATATGATTCTGTTTCGCCTGTCAATACATTTCGCATCATACTTAATAAATCATTCGGAAGTAATTTGCCAATCTTAAAAGACAGTAGCATTCTCGTCACGGTGCAAAAAGAAACAATCAGAAAAAAAGAAAAAATACATTCCAACTGAAATTATTTCCCAGGCAGTTGCTCAAGAATTGATGTTGCGATCAACTTATGAGCAAGTGGATTTGGGTGACCATCAATAAACACCGAATCACTTCCCTTCGTTCCCCAATGCCCAAACATTCTCACATACTCCTGCTCATCAGCGCTGCTCAATCTCTGGCGCAAAGCAGAATCAGCATTTGCAATTCGATATGAGTAATTGCTGATTGGAAGATTTGCCTTAAAGGTAATAGGTCCGTTATTGAGATGCAATAAGATCACCTCTACACCATGCTCTCTGGCCAGTTTAATTATTTCGGAATAGGCAAAAAGCTCCGCCTCCTGCTCCCGATCTGTTGGTCTTTTTTTATGACCAAGAATATTTCCAATTCTTGTTTTGATGATTTGTATTTGTTGATTCCCAAAATAACTGATCCCCTTCTTGAAATAATAACGCAAAAAATTACCCTTATAAATTTTCCGATCTTCCTCGGGTAATAATTCATTTATCGGTGATTGATAAACCGGCGGATCAATAGCAAATTCATTTCCCTTCTCAATAAAGTAAGGTGTAGGGAGTACGTAACCGCCCCTGCTTGGAGCAAATTCTGAAAGCGATCGCTCGATGAGCCATGGACTCCGTTGAATAATAATGTAACGAGGTTTATATTTTGGAATAAGTTGGTTTGCCAGTAACATCATCTGTGCCAAGCCATAGCCCCCAACAGCAGCATTGATATAATTCATTCCCGATTCCCGGGCCACTATGTATGGAAATGTTTCTTCAGCCTTGCATGCAGATCCAAAGGTAAATGAGCAACCAAGAAATAAGAGATCAACAGGTTTATTTACATCACTGAATTGTTCTCCGGTGTGTGCCACTCTAAAACCATTACGGTCAGTTTTAACAGGAACAGGTTGCTTCAGATCGTAAACAAGAGAACTGAAATTATCCGGACGCATCCTGTAACCTAATAAACTATCCCGCTCGTACATCCTGCCCTTCCATGATATAAAATTATCAGAAGAAAAATATCTATAGTATGCCAGAATATTTTTATTTAAGGAAAGAGAGTGATAGATAATAAAAAGCAGAGTGACAATTGAAAAAAGGAAAAGTGAACCTTTTAATGGGCTTCGAAATAATCCCGAATTCCAAAGTCTTTTGTAGAAAAAAGCATAAAGACAAAAAAGAATAATGAATGCCTGCAGTAATTGATAAATATGCCTGGTACCCAATGGAAGAAACAAACCAGTTTTTTCAGCAAAGTACTGAAGTAAAAAAAACAACCCTGCACAAATAAAAATTGTTACTAGTGCGTCAATTACAATTTTTTTCATGCCAATTTACTACTCGTTAACTATTACCTTCCTTTAAAAGCCATGTGATCGCCAACTCATACCCCCTCAACCCCAAACCAATAATACTGCCCGCAGCTTTTGCACTAACATGAGACAACTTGCGAAATTCTTCTCTTGCATGTACATTAGAGATATGTACTTCCACAACAGGTGTTGTAATGGCAGCTATCGCATCACCAAGGGCAACAGAAGTATGCGTGTAACCACCGGGGTTCATTACAATGCCATCGTATGAAAACCCAACACGTTGTAATTCGTTGATCAACTCACCTTCTACATTGCTTTGATAATAATGAAACTCAATTGTTGGAAATTTTGCTTTCAGTTCTTCGAAATATTCTTCAAACGACTGGTTGCCATATACACCCGGCTCACGTTTGCCGAGCAGATTAAGGTTAGGTCCATTAATGATGGCGATCTTCTTCATATCGTAAATATAAAATAAAAGCCCCGACTCATTAGTCAGGGCTTCTTATTAATTTAAACTGCTTTTGATCATGTTGATGAAATCATCAAACAGGTAACGGCTGTCGTGCGGACCAGGCGTGCTTTCCGGATGATACTGCACAGAGAATGCAGGACGGTCTTTCAAACGAATACCTTCAATCGATTCATCATTCAGGTTCACATGCGTGATCTCAACATTGGCTGCTTTACGCACCGTTTCAGGATCAACACCAAAACCATGGTTCTGTGTAGTGATCTCACACAAACCTGTTACCAGGTTTTTCACCGGGTGATTTAATCCACGATGACCGTGATGCATTTTGAATGTGGAAATATCATTTGCCAATGCCAGCAACTGATGACCAAGACAGATACCAAAAGTTGGTTTCTTTTCGTTGATGATCGCCTTCACTGTTTCAATTGCATAATCCATACTTGCAGGATCGCCGGGACCATTTGATATAAAGTAACCTGCAGGGTTAAACGCTTTTAGCTCTTCGATCTTTGTTTTTGCAGGGAATACTTTCAGGTAAGCGCCACGATCAACCATGCACTGTAAAATGTTCAGCTTAGTACCAAAGTCCATTACAGCAATACGGATCGGTGATTTTTCATCACCCATATTATAAGCTTCAGTTGTGCTTACAGTACTCGCAAGTTCAAGTCCTTCCATCGAAGGAACTTTTGCTAACTCTTCTTTCAGTTTTGCTTCATCCAATATTTCAGAAGAGATAATGCAGTTCATGGCACCTTTTGTGCGCACATGGGCTACAATTGCTCTTGTATCTATATCTTCAATAGAAACAATATTCTGTTCTTCAAGGTATTGCTGCAACGATTTGTCGGCAGAATATCTTGAGAAACGATCCTCAAGATTGCGGCCAATCAAACCTTTAATTTTTACACTATTGCTCTCTACATCTTTTTCAAATGTGCCATAGTTTCCTGTGTGCACATTGTTCATGATAATGATTTGGCCAGAGTAACTGGGATCAGTAAATACTTCCTGGTAACCTGTCATACCTGTGTTGAAACAGATTTCGCCGGTTGTAGTACCAATCTTTCCAAATGCTTTACCGTAAAATACATTGCCATCTTCCAACATCAAGATAGCGGTTTGAGTTCCTGTTGGCTTATGTGGTTGTGTCATAATTAAGTGCAAAATAAAAGAGGCAGAACCAAACGGCCTGCCTCTGTATCAGAAAATTTTCAACATTTAATTTACTCAGCTGATTTTTCTTCTGTTTTTTCTTCAGCAGCAGGCGCAGCAGCTTCTGCTGTTGCTTCAGCTTTCTTCTTCGCACCACCGGCACGACGGGTTTTCTTAGCAGGAGCAGCAGCTTCACCTTTTCCTTTACCGTAGATCTCGTTGAAATCTACCAGTTCAATCATGGCTTTTTCTGCGTTATCACCTACACGAATTCCCAATTTCAGTACACGTGTGTAACCACCCGGGCGACTTGCAATTTTTTCTGCTACCGTGCTAAACAGTTCAGTAACAGCTTCTTTGTTTTGTAAGTAACTGAACACAACACGACGGCTGTGAGTTGAGTTATCTTTTGCCTTAGTGATCAATGGCTCGATCCATGTACGTAAAGCCTTCGCCTTGGTTAAGGTTGTAACAATACGCTTGTGCTGAATCAGCTCAATTGCGAGGTTGGTCAGTAACGCTTTTCTGTGAGAAGCGGTACGTCCCAAGTTTTTGATTTTGTCTCCGTGACGCATGACGTTTAAATTTTAGAGTCTTGTACCGTGTCAGGAATTACAAGACTATGTTTAAAAAAATACTCAGCTGCA
This sequence comes from Lacibacter sp. H375, assembly GCF_037892425.1. Lineage (NCBI taxonomy): Bacteria > Pseudomonadati > Bacteroidota > Chitinophagia > Chitinophagales > Chitinophagaceae > Lacibacter > Lacibacter aquaticus. The sequence goes on along the minus strand of NZ_JBBKTT010000001.1, from coordinate 2,277,012 downwards.
ATACTGCAGCTGAGTAAAAATATTAATCGATATTATCTAATCCCATTTTGTGAAGATCCATACCGAAGTGTAAGCCTCTTTCGCCTAACACCTGCTCAATTTCTGCCAGAGATTTCTGACCGAAGTTGCGGAACTTCATCAAATCTTCCTGCTCGTACTGAACCAACTCACTCAATGAGTTGATCTTCGCAGCTTTCAGGCAATTGAAGGCACGTACTGAAAGATCAAGATCTTCCAATGGTGTTTTCAATACCTTACGCAGTTGCAGCATTTGCTCATCAACCACATCTTCTTTCTTCTCTTCCTTGTTATCAAACGTGATGTTTTCATCAGTAATGATCATAAGGTGCTGAATGAGAATGCGGCTTGCTTGTTTTACTGCTTCTTCCGGATGAATAGTACCGTCAGTAACAACGTCCATTACTAATTTTTCGAAATCAGTACGTTGTTCCACACGTGTATTTTCAATCAGGTACTTTACGTTTTTAATTGGCGTAAAGATCGAATCAGTAGCAATGTAACCAAATGGAGCATCTTTGGGTTTGTTATCCTCTGCAGGAACATAACCACGGCCCTTTGCAATGTTGATCTCAATATCAAGCTTTGCACTTGGATCCATTGTGCAGATGAGCAATTCAGGGTTCATTACTTCAAAGCTCTGAGTAGCTTCACCAATATTTGCAGCAGTAAATTCTGTTTTGTTTTTCAGGCTCAAAGTAACTTTCTCATGAGCAATGTCATGATCAACTTTCTTTTTAAAACGAACCTGTTTTAAATTGAGGATGATTTCCACAACGTCTTCGCTGATACCTTTTACAGTAGCGAATTCATGGTCGGCGCCTTCGATTTTAATACCGGTAATAGCGTAACCTTCCAACGAATTCAGCAACACACGGCGCAACGCATTACCAATGGTAACACCATAACCGGGTTCAAGCGGACGGAATTCAAACTGTGCTTCAAAGTCATTTGCCTTCTGAAGAACAATTTTGTCGGGTTTTACGAAATTCAAAATAGCCATATTGAAGTTTCTGTTTTACATTTTGTAATCGGCTGTTATGCCTTTATTCATCTGCTGTTGCGTCGCACTCTTGTACGTTCTGTAACTGGATTGAGCTATCGGCTCAAAGCTTATTACTTGCTGTACAATTCCACGATCAACTGCTCCTTAATATTTTCAGGAACACTTTCACGTTCAGGGTAAGCAATGAACGTACCCTTCATTTCAGCTTCGTTGTAATCGATCCAGTTAAACTTAGGATTCTTTCCTTTTGCCTGGCCTGTAACAGAAGTGTTATCCTTGCTCTTATCTTTCAAGCTAACGATATCACCCGGTTTCAGTTGGTAAGAAGGAACATTTACAACAATACCATTTACAGTAACGTGCTTGTGGCTCACCAGCTGGCGTGCAGCAGGGCGGCTTGGAGCAATACCTAAACGGTAGATCGTGTTATCCAAACGTGCTTCGAGGAGGCGGATCAGGTTTTCACCGGTTACACCTTTCAAGCGTGCAGCTTCTTCAAATGTTTTGCGGAATTGTTTCTCTAATACACCATAAGTGTATTTGGCTTTTTGTTTTTCACGCAACTGTAAAGCGTATTCACCTAAAGTTTTACGCTTACGTTGTGCGCCATGTTGACCCGGAGGGTTGCTGTTTTTACCCAACCATTTGCCATTGCCGAGGATTGGCTCACCGAAAATACGGGAGATCTTGGTCTTAGGACCAGTGTAACGTGCCATAGTTTTTATTCATTTACGCTTTTTAGAAACCGGTGAACTGATCCGTAAAAGCGTTAAAAATTAATCAGCCACCCTTTTAATAAAATGAATGAATCTTGGCGATTCAAATATGTCTGGACAGATGCGTAAAACGCACCAATCAATTAAACTCTTCTCTTTTTAGGAGGACGACAACCGTTGTGTGGTAAAGGAGTAACGTCTTTGATCATTGCTACTTCAATACCTGATTGTGATAAAGCACGGATAGCGCTTTCACGACCAGAACCGGGTCCTTTTACATATACATCTACACGCTTAACACCAGCATCGAAAGCTACTTTCGCAGCTTCTGCAGATGCTACCTGTGCAGCATAAGGAGTGTTTTTCTTAGACCCTTTGAAGCCCATTTTACCGGCGCTGCTCCAGGAAATAACCTGTCCTTGTTTGTTTGTTAAGCTGATGATGATGTTGTTGAAAGTGGCGCTGATATGTGCGTCGCCATGCGAATCAATCTTTACAACTCTTTTCTTGGCGGCTGCCTTAGCGCTCACCTGTTGTGCTTTTGCCATAATTGAAAACCGAGGTAATCTATTTGTTTTAAAATAATCCACCTGAGGTGGACCAGATCAACGCTCCATCTACACCGTGATATCTGCTGTTAACCTGTAAGAACTGGTGTATATAGAAAAGCCGAAAGCTGTTAGCGTTTGCTACCAGCTTTCAACTTAATTCTTATTACTTCTTAGCTGCTTTCTTCTTACCTGCAACTGTCTTACGTTTACCTTTACGTGTGCGACTGTTTGTCTTAGTACGCTGTCCACGAACAGGTAATCCTTTACGGTGACGTAAGCCACGGTAGCAAGCAATATCAAGCAGACGCTTAATGCTCATTTGCACTTCACTACGCAACTGACCTTCTACTTTGAACTCGTTGGTAATAACGTTACGAATTGCATTCAATTCGTCATCGTTCCATTGGTTCACTTTTTTATTTACATCAATACCTGATTTCTCAAGGATGTATTTTGCAGTAGAAGGACCAATACCATAGATATAGGTAAGGCCTATTTCTCCTCTTTTGTTCTTTGGTAAATCAACACCGGCAATACGAGCCATAACTTATTTTACTTTTATTGTTCTTGTTTGGTTTGAATCAGCAACAATTACCCTTGACGCTGCTTAAAGCGAGGGTTCTTTTTGTTGATCACATAAAGCTTACCTTTTCTGCGAACGATCTTGCAGTCGGCGCTACGCTTCTTAATGGATGCTCTTACTTTCATTTTCTTAAGCTTTGTGCTGCAAGCTGTTCGCTGCGAGCTATTGTTTACTTTATTTCTATTAATAAGCCACGGCTTACTTATATCTGAAAATAATACGTCCCCTGCTCAAATCGTAGGGACTCATTTCAACCCCAACTTTATCTCCAGGGAGAATACGGATGTAGTGCATCCTCATTTTTCCTGAGATGGTGGCCAAAATTTCATGCCCGTTTTCAAGCTGTACCCGAAACATTGCATTACTTAATGCTTCTAAAATTTTGCCGTCCTGTTTAATAAGTGCTTGTTTCGCCATACTTTTTGGGGTCGCAAAGATAGGAGGATTTCTGGAAAAGAATACAAAAAAATCAGCCCCGGCGGGCATTTTCAAAAAAAAATTCCCAAGCCGGGGCCAAATATAAAATTTTCTGCTATTTAAATTGCTTCTGCAGTAAGATGCACCTTGGTCATATCAAGATAATAATTCTGCAGTTGATGCAATGCAATTGATTGATTTACATGACGTTTATCTTCTCTATACCAGAAGCTGATATTACTGAAATCATCGGGCTTATCTAAATGAACCCTAAAAGCTCCTTTCAGATATTTTACTGACCCATCGGGCTGGTCTTCCCGGGTAAAATTAATTTTTTTGAGAGCGGCATCGCTGAGGGGTATTGGTTTCAGCACTTCCCCGGCATACCAAAATTCATTCTGGCCGTTGGTAAGAACCTTTGCCAGTTTTTGACCGTTGTTTACTTCAAGCACCTCTCCTTCCATGAGTGTGCCTTCGAAATCGACCATTACGAGATCACCTTCTTTGAGATCAGAGATTTTAATCATAACGCAAGCGCTTTTGTTTGCTCTAATTTAAACAAATAATGACAAAAAAGCAGCTTACCTGAAACATGGCCTTAAATGATTCTTAACAGGCTGTTTAAAACTCAACTGGCCTCCTTTTTGTTTCTATTATGAATAAACTAAAAGGATATGAAACGATTGAGCGTTGCTTTCTTACCATTACTGTTCATCTTTCTTGCGACTTCCTGTAAGAAAAATCCCATCAAAAATCTGAGTGTAGAGGAAAGCTGGGTGTACATCAGCAGCGGTAACAACGGAATTAACTTTTCTAATTTTTCGAATGTAACCATTCCTGATTCTATTATTCTCATCAGTAACAGGCAAGGGAGTAATAATTATGAAACCAATGCTCTTGCACAGTCAATGATCGCTGAAGTGAAAGCAACAATGCAGTCACGGGGATACAGCCTTACAAGTAAGAACAACAATCCCGATCTGGGCATAAGTATCGCCAGGATCGATAACAGTTATACTAATGTAGCTGCGGTTAATGGTTGGTGGGATCCGTATTATGGATATTGGGACCCAACGTTCTGGGGCTATTCAGGCTATAGTTGGGCGCCAACACAGTTTGTCTTTTATAACACTAACGAATCAGCTTGGGCCATTGACATCATCGACCTGAAGAATACAAGTGGAAATTCGTTGAAGATCTTGTGGAGCGGCACCATTCGTGGTGAAGAAATTTTTAACCCACAGGCGGTGCCTTTGATCGTAAAAGGTCTTTTTGACGTTGCGCCATACATCAAAAGAAATTAATTGATCGAACAAAACATAAGCAGATGAAACAACTAATCATATTAATAATAGCTATTAGTTCAGCCAATGTTGTAACAGCACAACAAGGATTATCGAAGATCAGCATCCAGCACTCTACTCATTTACCTGTGGGCAGTGTGCGTGGTTTTGTAGAAACCATTTCTCCAAGAGGATTTTCTGCCGATTACAGCTACTACATCAACAATAATTTTTCAATTGGATTTGCCGGAGGTTGCAATGATCTCTACCAAAAGAAAGACCGTCAGACTTATACTTTCTCAGAAACGGATATCTCAGCCGTGAAATCACATTCATTGCAGACAATACCTTTAATGCTGAAAGGAAGTTACAGCAAAATCAATGAAGGATCTTTGTTTCAACCTTATGTGGGAATTTCAGCAGGTGGCAGCCTGGTTAACTATGAAGAATGGTTCGGCACATTGGTAGATGAGAAAAGTGGATTCCGATTTACAGTTGCACCTGAAATAGGCACACGCATTTCATTTAATAAATACTCATTAGGTGGCATTGACCTTAGCTTGCGTTATCACTACACAGCATTCAAGTATAATGATGTAAAAAATCTGCAAACTGTTTCACTTAACCTTGGGTTGTTTTTCTTTAACCGAAATTAATGTTAGGTGCGTTTGCGGTAGTTGAAAATAGCCCAGCCATTCAATACAACAGCAAAAGCGGTGATACTTAGTAAGTGACTTTTTATATCACCCAGCCCGCTTCCTTTCAATACAACCATGCGCATTACATCAATAAAATAAGAAACAGGATTGAACCTTGTAATCCATTGTGCCCATTCCGGCATACTGTCAATAGAAGTATAAAGTCCTCCTAACAAAACAAAGATCATCATCAGGAAAAAAGATATGAGCATGGCCTGCTGTTGCGTTGTGGCATAGGTAGAGATCAATAAACCAAGTCCCAACACTGCCAGTAAATAAATAGCTGCAAAAACATAAATGGTAAAGAAACCACCAAGAGGAATAATACCATACAACAACCGTGAGATCAGTAATCCCAATGTTAATACAATCATACCCAGTATCCAGAATGGAATCAGTTTTCCTAAAATGAAATGATACTTCTTAACCGGTGTTACATTGATCTGCTCAATTGTACCGATCTCCTTTTCTTTTACAATATTGATGGCCGTAAGATTTGCTCCTACCATTGTGAGGAGCAGCACTAGTATTCCTGGCACCATGAAATATTTATAGTTCAGCAATGGATTAAACCAATTCGATGCAGTGACTTCGATTTGTGTTTGCGGACTAAACCTCGGCATTTGAATCCACTCCAATCTTACTTCACGGTTAAAATCCTGGAGTATTGTACGCAAGTAGGCACTACCAAGATTTCCTTTTACACCATTAATAGCATTGCTTGCAATAAAAAGTTGCGCTTCGCTTTCTTTTACCAGTTGTTTTTCAAAAGATGCAGGTATTTCTAACACCAGGTCAGTATTATCTTTTTCAATTTCTTCAAACGATTCTTCAAACGAACCGGAATAATGAGTGAGTTGAAAATATCCACTTGAAGTGATCTTAGAGATCAATTGACGTGAATAAGATGAACGATCAAGATCGGTTACAGATAATTTAATGTTTTTGATCTCGTAATCGGCAGCCCAGGGCAAGATCATCAGTTGAATGACAGGCATGATAAAAATGATACGCAGGATGGCAGGATCACGAAAAATCTGCCTGAATTCCTTCTGCAGTAAAAATTTTAATGTCCTCATTGTAACCTGATTTTAAAACGTTTCACCGCCACGGTTAAAAAGAACAGCATCATGCCCAGCAGTATGAGGGTTTCTTTCCAAACCGCTGCAAGCCCAACTCCTTTTATCATTACTGATTTTACAATGATATAATACCATTTGGCCGGTACAATATTGGAAACAGTACGAAGTGGGAATGGCATGTTTTCAATTGGGAACATGAACCCGCTCAACATAACAGTTGGTAAAAACAACGCAACCAATGAAATAAACATGGCCGTCTGTTGAGATTCCGCAGCAGAAGAAATCAACAACCCAAGCGATAGTGATACCAGTGTGAACAGGATACTTTCTGCAACCAACAATGCAAGGCTTCCGTTAATCGGCACTTCCAACACATATACGCTCAACAAAAGAATGCTGGTAATATTGATACTTGACAATAACAAATACGGAACTGCTTTCGCAAACACCACCAACTGTGGTTTCATAGGAGACACGAGCATGATCTCCATGGTACCCATTTCTTTTTCACGAACAATGGTAATTGCTGTCATCATGGTGCAAACGAGTAACAAAACCATCGCCATTACACCCGGTACAAAATTGTAAGCACCTTTCAACTGTGGGTTATAAAGCATTCTTGTTTTTATATTGATAGTGTAGGGAAGTTTCAGATTATTTGTAACACGGTTCTGGTAATCGATGATCACCGCTGTTGCATAATTGGTTAGTGTATTTGCAACGTTGGGGTCGGATGCATCTGCTATTAACTGCACACTTGCTTTGTTCATGTGTTGCAGATCTTCACCAAACTGGTTGGGCAACACAATGGCCAGTTTGATCTTCCCTTTGCGAAATGCCGTTTCAATTTCATTGTACGATTGAAGATTTTCTTCTACATCAAAATAGCGGCTTGAATTTATTTCACTTATGAGTGAAGCTGTTGCAGCATCTTTCGATTGATCAAGCACGGCGATCTTCGAATTCTTCACTTCATTCGTTAATGCAAAACCAAAAATCACGATCTGTATCACAGGCATTCCCAACAGGATAAACATGGTACGTTTGTCCCGCCAGATATGGAAGAATTCCTTTTTTACAAATGCCAAAAATTGTTTCATGTTGTGCTCACAAAAATTTGTTTGTTACTCAATCACCTGGCCTTACTGCTTTACGTGCCAGTTTCAGAAACACATCATCCATTGAATCTGAATGATATATTTTTTTTAATTCTGCCGGAGTATCGAGTGCTTCAATTTTTCCATCCACCATAATACTTACACGATTGCAGTATTCTGCTTCATCCATATAATGTGTGGTAACAAAAATGGTGATGCCATTATCTGCTGCCTGGTAGATCATGTTCCAGAACTCCCGACGTGTGACAGGGTCAACACCACCTGTGGGTTCATCTAGGAAAACAATTTCAGGTTCGTGAAAAATGGCTACTGAAAATGCCAGCTTCTGTTTCCATCCAAGTGGCAACGCACCAACGAGTTTGTTTGCTTCTTTTTCCAGATGCAAATGATCAAGAATAAAAGCAGTTTTCTCTTTAATAAAGGCATTGCTCTTCCCATAAATACCTCCGTACAATTGCATATTTTCTTTCACCGTCAGGTCTTCGTACAACGAAAACTTCTGACTCATATAGCCAATATTCTTTTTGATCTGTTCATTCTGTGTGTACACATCAAAGCCTGCGACTGTTGCTTTACCTCCTGTTGGCTTCGACAAACCGCATAACATACGCATGGCTGTTGTTTTGCCAGCACCGTTCGCACCAAGAAAACCAAATATTTCTCCTTTGTTCACTTCAAACGTAATAGCATCTACCGCAGTAAAATGACCAAAGTGTTTACTGAGTTCATGTGCTGTTATGATCTTATCGTTTGTCATATTAATTACGCATCAATTGCATGAAACAATCTTCAATGGTTGGTTTGCCTTGCACTATTTCCAGTTCAGCATGTTGTCTGTTTGACAAAAACTGTTGTAGCAGATCAGCACCGCCGCCATTCTTCATTACCACATGATGATAGATGCCTGAGGGATACGCATTGGCAACAGCATCAAATGTTTTTAGGTCATTTAGCAAATGCAACATATTCTTCGCTCTAACTGCAAACATTGTTTGACTGAATGATGTAACGATCTGTTGTGGTGTATCAATGCTGAGGATAGAACCTGTTTGTATCAACGCAACCCTGTCACACATACTTGCTTCATCCATATAAGGTGTTGAAACGAGAATGGTGATGCCTTGCTCTTTCAATCGCTTCAACATTTCCCAAAATTCTTTTCTTGAAACAGCATCAACACCGGTTGTTGGTTCATCTAAAAACAAAACAGTGGGGCGATGGATCAATGCACAACTCAACGCCAGCTTTTGCTTCATACCACCGGATAGCTTACCGGCTTTACGATCTTTGAATGGTTCTATCTGTGAATAAATATCTTTAATGAGATCGTAGTTCTCTTCAACGGATGTATTGAAAATGGTTGCAAAAAAATCAAGATTTTCTTTTACTGTAAGATCCTGGTACAACGAAAAACGACCGGGCATATAACCTACCTGTTTCCTGATGGCCTTATAATCTTTCACAACATCTAACCCTTCAACTGTTGCGCTTCCGCTATCAGCAAGTAATAAGGTTGTGAGTATGCGGAAGAGTGAGGTCTTACCTGCTCCATCCGGGCCAATGATACCAAACAACTCTCCCTTTGCTACATCAAATGAAAGATCATTCAATGCAGTGGTATTTTGCTTTTTATCGCCGTAAGTTTTAATGATATGTTGTACTGATACCGACTGCATGCTCTTTATTTGAATACGACCTCGCCATACATACCGATCTTGAGATAACCATCATTCTTTACATTGATCTTGGTGGCATAAACAAGATTGGCCCGCTCTTCTTTTGTTTGAATTGTTTTTGGTGTGAACTCTGCTTTATCGGAGATCCAGCTGATTGTTCCTGTGAGTTCTTTGTATTTATCTTTCCCTTCATCAACCAATACTTTCACTTGCTGCCCAAGTTTTATTTGCGAAAGCTGATCGCCTGTTACATATGCCCGCAATTTCATTTCACCGAGATCAGCAATTTTATACAAAGCTTTTCCGGTTGATGTTAACTCACCTGCTTCCGCATACTTGGTTAATACTGTTCCGTTGATGGGGTTTACAATATCAGCACGTTTCAACTGGTCATTCAATTGCTCCACTCTTTTTTGCAATGGCTTCGATTCGCTGAGAATACTTTTGTTTTGTGTGGAAGTATTGTTCCTTTGCACATTAATCTGCTGTTGCGTAACAACCATCTGTTTTCTTACTACATCGATCTGTGCATTCATATCATCCAGTTGTTTTCCTGTTGCTGCATCTTGCTTTATGAGATTTTCAATACGTTGTTTTTCATGCAACAGGTTATTGAGTTGCGATTGCTGAACAGCTAACTGATTTTGCAACAAAGCCACCTGCGGTCCAACATCTGCCGTTTTATCGCTTAATGAACTGATGCTTGCCTCTACCTGTTCCTTCTGCAATTCAATTCCCTCTGCATCTACAGTGCCCACTACACGATTTGCAGAAACAGTATCGCCTTCATTCACGGTAAGTGTTAATATTTTTCCGCTTAATTCGGATGATACGATCACTTCCGTTGCTTCAAAAGTTCCTGACGCATCAAATTTGTTCCCGTTACTGCTGCAGGCTGTTACAAAAACAACTGCCAGCATGCCTATAAAAATGTTACGCATAGTCTTTATTTTCCCTTGGTGGTTTGATAATTAATTTGTGCCTGTATTAATTGCAGCTGATGTACGATCAGCATTTGTCTTGCTTGGTCTTCTGCATTTACTTCACGCAGGTAATCGTTAGCAGTGATCACGCCGTTCTCCAGTTGTGCTTTTGCCGCATCTTTTACTTTTAAACGCAGCTCCACGATCTCATGATCTTTCGCAATCAGTTGATTGATCTTATCGATCTCTGCCTGCTGTTGTTTTAATTGTGTATTGGTGTTGAGCAGAAACACATCTTTTTGCACAGCAACAATCTGTTGATTGATGCCAATCAGCTCCCGCTCTTTTTTTGCAGTGTATAATGCACCAAAGGCCCAGTTGAAACGGATACCTGTTACATAATAAGTGGCGAACTTGTTTTCGAGAAAATTCAAACCCGGTCTTCCATAACCGCCCTGAAAAAAGAAACTGGTTTTCGGAAGATTCTTTGCCTTGATCATATTGCTTTGTCCTCCGAGCAGCTGTTGTTGCTTCTGAAACAGGTTCAGTTCGGGACGAAGTATGTTCTGATCGTTCGTCGTTGCAACAACCGGTTTTGCAAACAGCATATTTATAGCATAGTATTCACCGGTAAATAAACTTAACACATCCAGCAATCCTGTTTTTGTTGCGGTGAGTTCAATTACACGTTGATCAACTTTAAGTATTTCTGCTTTTAATAAATTGAGATTTGATTTGAAGGCAACGCCGTTTGTAACCTGTGCTTCAATTTTCTTTGTGCCTGTTGCTAAGTCATCACGGATCAACTGCGTTTGCTTCAGTTGTTCATCAATGTAAAGAACGCTGAGGTATATCTGACTGATACGTTCCTCCAGTTTATACAGTTCCACTTCAACTTTCTGTTCTTCCACATCTGCATTTAATTGCTGAATGCTGCGTTGCTGTTTGAGCATTCCACCATCGTAGATCATTTGGTTGATATCAGCCACAATTTTATACTGATCCTTACTTAACGGATCAATGGTTACACCCGGCACCGGGATCTTCACTGTTGTTACTTCCGATTGATAAGTGGCTTGTCCGCTCACTGAAAGCTGTGGCAGAAATCCTTTGTTAAGATTTTCAATCGTGATATCCTTTGTTTGGCGAATAAGATCTTTTTGTTTGATGAGCGGGTATTGTTGCCTCGCCTTTGCATGTACCTGCTCCAGCGTTACCGTTTGCGAAAACGACGCCTGGGATAAAACAACAAACAAAAAAAGCAGTTTCTTCATAACATTCTATTTATTTAACCAAGTAGTTAACTTCTGTTCAAAAAAAATTATTTCCTGATGGAATCAATGATAAACTTCGGGATGTCTTTTTTCCTCTGTTCCATCGCATGCCTGAACTGGAATTCATCCAATCCAAGGTTCATCTGTATGATGGGTTTGGCAATAAACGGGAAAATGGTCATCGAAAGAAGGTTCATCATTAATTGCAACGGGCTGATGGGTTTGATGGTTCCTTTTTTCACCTCAACTTCAATTTGCTCTAGAAATTTTGATGGGTCTGGTTTGCTTTTTCCACCCCACACCTTCTTCATAAAATACTCCGGGTCCTGCGTCACCTCATTCATTACAAACAAAGGCAGATAGGGGTTTTCCATCACCACGGTAATATATTCATCGCAAAACTTTTCGATCTTTTCAAACAAGCTGGAATCCGAATTAAACACCTCATTTACTTTCGGGAATAAGTGGCCTGCTGCCTCCATAAACACCTTTTCAAATAGCTTATCCTTGCTCTCAAAGTAGTAATGTAACAAGGCTTTGTTCATCCCCGCTTCATCAGCAATATCCTGCATACGTGCACCATACATCCCCTTCTTAATAAAGACCTTTCTTGCCGCCTGCAGAATCACTTCTTCTGTACTTTGATCTTTTATCCGCTTTGCCATAATTTTTAACCAAATGGTTAACAAAAGTAAAAGAATGTTTCTTTCCGGCAAATTTATTTTTCAAACTTTTGCTATTGATTCACTAAAGCGAAGCGTGAAATATAATTCTGGCTTGCATTTTGCCTGTTCAGTGTATCCCGAAGTAATGCAAATCAAAACAATCATTTATAGCATTTTAACTACTGTTGTTCTGGCGGCCTGCACAGGACCAAAAACAACCAGTACTCCAGCTCCAGCCAAGGAAAAAACTATCACAAAAAAAATGGTGAATGGCTACCAACTTCAGGTATTGAATACTATTGACAGGAAGGAAGCCATTAACGCAAAATCATTGCTGCTCACCAAATACCCACAACAGAAAACATTTCTAATGTTTCAAAGTCCGTACTATAAAATAAGGTTCGGGAATTTTTTGACTAAGACAGAAGCGCTGAGTTATCAGAAAAAAATCAAATCGCACTTTATCAATGTGTTTGTAATACCTGCGAAGTTTGAGATAAAGGTGGTGGAGTAACCATACCCTTCATAAGAAAAAGTAAAGAGCTTTTTCTAACTCTTTACTCTCGTTTATCTATCAGCTACTCAGCCCAGCTCATTACATAATTACCGTTTTCAATATCCAACGCCTGCCTGGTCAGCATCAATGGACGAAACGTATCCACCATCACCGCCAGCTCTTTGGTTTCTTTGGCGCCAATACTTTTTTCAACTGCACCTGGATGTGGCCCGTGTGGTATACCGGCAGGATGCAGTGTAATCATGCCTCTTGTTACATTTTTGCGGCTCATAAAATCACCATCCACATAATAGATCACTTCATCGCTATCAATATTACTGTGATTGTATGGCGCAGGAATGGCATTGGGATGATAATCGTACAACCTCGGCACAAATGAACAAACCACAAATGCATTCGTTTCAAAAGTTTGATGCACAGGTGGTGGCTGATGCACACGGCCAGTGATGGGTTCAAAATCATGGATTGAAAAAATATATGGATAACAGCAACCATCCCAACCTATAACGTCAAACGGATGTGTACCGTAATGCAAACCATATAACATTCCCTTCTTCTTTGCCCTGATGAGGAAATCTCCTGCTTCATCATGTGTCTTCAGATCCTGCGGTTTACGGATATCCCTTTCGCAATACGGTGCATGCTCCATCAACTGGCCATACTTACTCATGTAACGTTTGGGGTAACGAAGTGGCGTAAACGATTCAACAATGAACAAACGATTCTTATCATCGTTAAATTCAATTTGATAAATGGTTCCCCTGGGCAATACAATATAATCGCCGTAACCAAAGGGCAATTGCCCATATTGTGTTTTAACGGTACCACTTCCCTCATGCACAAAGATCATTTCATCTGCGTCGGTATTCTTGTAGAAATAATCTTTTGTTCCACTTGTTGGTGCAGCCAATACAATATGACAATCGCTGTTTACCAACACAGGTACACGACTTTCTAAAAATTCTCCGCCGGGTTTAAGATTGAATCCTTCAAAACAACGATGCTGCAACATTTTTTCTTCCGCAATAATGGGCGAGACATCGATCTGCGGCTCTGTCTTTATAATCTGTGTAGGTGGGTGACAATGATAGAGCAACGAGTAATCATCACTGAAACCTTCCGTTGAAAATAATTGTTCACTATACAAACCACCATCGGGCTTGCGAAACTGTGTATGACGTTTATGAGGGATTTTTCCCAATGTATAATAGTGTGACATGGCTAATTTAAAAATTTGATGATTTGAAAATTTTCGTTCAACAGTACTTCCTTATTCAGCAGATAGGTACGTATTCGCCGATCGCATTGATGAACAGCGAAAAGTAATATAATCTCAGCTCCGTGAAAGTTCCAGCGTGGCAAGCAAAAAGATATACTTCCACTTCCGTTTATCGATCCAGTAAGTGAAATTTCTGAAAAATGGCATATTCAAAGCTAAGAAATCTGTTCGGGTAAATCGTGACCATTCAACGCTTGTTTGAAAAATTTACAAATAGATTTATCTTCCCTTTTTATCGTTCCAGACTTATCTTCAACCATCAACCAACCAATATGCACGCCGGTAATCAATACACACTAAAAGAATTTTTGGTATGGACCCGCAGAGACATTTATTTTATCTTTTTATTATCGGCTATACCTACCGTATTGTTTGCCATTTTAGAATGGCATTGGCTGGTTATTCCTTGGGTGCCAATTGCTATGATTGGTACGGCCGCTGCTTTTATTGCAGGGTTTAAAAACACACAAACCTATAACCGGCTTTGGGAAGCAAGACAAATCTATGGATCAATTGTAAATACAAGTCGTTCTTTTGGAATGATGGCAAGGGATTTTGTAACAGATAAAACTGTTCAACAACAACTCATTTACCGCCATATAGCCTGGCTGACTGCTTTACGATTTCAGTTAAGAGAACCTCGCAAATGGGAAACAACAGAAAGAAAATATAACCAGGAATACCAGCGTTTTTACAGCATCCCCGAGCGTCATGGAAAACTAGAAGATGAATTGAAACCATTGCTCCCTGAAAATGAGTTGAAATATATTCTTGAAAAAAAGAACCGTGCAACCCAATTAATTGCTCTGCAATCGAGACAGTTAAAAGAAGTAAAAGCAGCGGGATCTGTTGAGCCGCTCAACTATATTGAACTGGAAAATCAACTGGTATTATTATTTGAACACCAGGGACGTTGTGAGCGAATAAAAAACTTCCCTTATCCCCGGCAGTTTGCATCCATCAACAAATTTTTTATCGTTCTGTTTATTATGGTGGTACCATTTGGTTTGCTCAACGAATTCCAAAAAATGGGAGAACACTTTGTATGGCTCAATATTCCATTCAGTATGATCGTTAACTGGGTGTTCTCCTCACTGGAACGTGTAGGCGAAGCAACTGAAAACCCATTTGAAGGTAGCGCCAACGATGTGCCCATTACCGCATTAAGCAGAACAATAGAAATTGACATGCTTGAAATGCTCGATGAAACAGACATACCACCAGCACTGCAACCAATCAATAATATTTTAATGTAATCACCATGAAGAAGAGAGAAAAACTTGCTATTGTACGGCAACATTATCCCACTGCCATTACCACTATCGATAGTGTAAACAGGCTAATTGACTTTGTTGAAAGCCGGCTTGATCTTGAACCTGCACAGATCATGCTGGCAGATAGTATTTGCAGTGATGATGTAAACAGTATTCAATACCCGGCAAGGGCTCATGAATTTCTTGGGCCTTTCAAAATGGGTGGACTTGATGGCTATCCCTTCACCGGCTTAACGGGTATGAGTGCTTTTGCAAGTCATGTACCAGATGAAGGAGCTGTAATTGTCTACTATGGGCCACACATCGGTATTTCAAAAAATGGTACTGTTGGTGAAATACATCGTATTGGTCAGCATAATCATTCAGGTTGTTGTGGTGCAGCAAAAGGAGCGCTGAATAAACTTTTAACAAACACGATCGAAGAAGGAAAAATTACCGAACTGGATTACCAGATGAATACCATTGAACAGATCTTACTAAAAGAAAGAAACAGAATTGCAAGTGCCTCTATTCCATTAAAAGAAGCAACGGAAGTAATTTACGAAGCCATTGATAAACGCATCAACGAACTGGTGGCAGCAACCAAATACAATTGCAAGTATGTAATATTAATGGGTGCTATTCTCATCAACAGCGATAGTGATGTTGGTTCATTCAACTGCTCCCGTCGTTTTGATGTGATCGATCTTGCAACTGATCAACGAACTTCTTACCTCTAAACAAACCGGTTTGACACGAATAGGACTTATCTCAGATACACATGGATTTTTAGATGAAACAGTTTTTGATCATTTTAAGAACTGTGATGAAATATGGCATGCAGGTGATTTTGGTGATGAAGACATTGCCAAGCGACTAAGGGAATGGAAAGAGTTGAAAGGAGTTTATGGCAATATTGATGATAATAAGATCCGCACTGTTTATCCTGAACAACTTGTGTTCCATTGCGAAGATGTAAAAGTGATGATGCGGCATATTGGTGGTGCGCCGCCCAAGTACAATCCTGAGACAAGAAAAGAATTACAGCTGTATCAACCCAACCTGTTTATTGCAGGTCATTCACATATTTTGAAAGTGATGTATGATGATAAAATCAGTTGTCTGCACATGAACCCCGGTGCTGCTGGTAAACAAGGCTGGCATAAAGTACGCACGCTCATCCGTTTTGTAATTGAAGGAGCCAATATGAAGGATTGCGAAGTGATTGAACTTGGCCCACGTTGACAGAATTGCAGCCATAACAAATCCTTTTTTTGAATTAACTTACAGGAACTAAATTAACTGTTATGCAACGTCGTGACCTACTGAAGCAAACCGCTCTTACTCTTGCTGCATTTACATTGAGCAGGGATCTTTTTGCAGCCGAAGCAGAAAAATTTGTTCAGCTACCTGATGTTGAAAAGATCATCAAACTAAGTTCAAACGAAAATCCACATGGCCCGTCTCCCATAGCACGAAAACAAATGATGGAAGCAGTGAATGGCAGCAACCGATATCCATGGGATGTTACCACTAAACTAAGAGAAGAAATTGGCGCATTGACAGGCCATACAAAAGAACATATTGTGATGGGTGCCGGTTCATCTGAGTTGTTAGGTCTTGTTGCAGTTTGGGCTGCGTTGAAAAAAGGCAATGCCGTTGCGCCTGATCCTACGTTCCGTTTGTGGATGCCTGCTGCACGCAAAACAGGTCTTGATATAAAACTTGTTCCGCTTACTGAAAAAAAGATAACTGACTTGCAGCGGATGAAAGAAGCAATGAACGATCAAACAAAACTCGTTTACATCTGCAATCCTAATAACCCAACAGGTACTGTATTGCCGGCAAAAGAACTTGAAGCTTTTATTAAAGACATTGCACCCAAAGCAATTATTTTACTGGATGAAGCCTATACCGAATTCAGCAGCGAACCGAGCATGGCCCATTTAGTGAATGATTATCCCAACCTTGTGATCGCTAAAACATTTTCAAAAATTTATGGTATGGCAGGTGCACGTGTTGGTTATGCGTTGGCGCACCCAACTACCATCAAACAATTAAATGAATTACAACCTTGGGCAAATGCCGGAGCAAGTGCTGTTTCATTAGCCGGAGCATTAGCAGCTTTGAAAGACAAAAACTTTATCGACTTCTGCAAAAAAGAAAATGCATTGGCCCGTTCAATTTTCTGCAAAGCGTTGGATAAAGCAGGCATTCCTTATATCCCATCAGAAACAAGTTTTATCTATTTCGACACAACGAACTTTGGAAAAGACGTAAAAGCAATGCTTGAAGCAAAAGGAATTGTTGGTGCACGCACATTTGAAGAAGGCACAAAATGGTTACGCATAAGTGTGGGCACACAGGATGAAATGAAAAAAGCGGCGGCGGCTTTGTTAAGTTAAGTTTATAGTTTGTGATTTGTAGTTTGTTGTTGACCCAACATTTGTGCCTTGAGCCTTGTCTCTGTACCATTCTTCTTGTACCTTTTACCTTCTTCCTTTGACCTTTCATTGATTTTTAACGAATCAATTGCAATTGAACTTTCTATTTTCCGGCAAATAAAAAATTATGAAACCGATCCTTCTCATCATTGGTATTTTCTTTATGCATTCGCTTGTAAGAGCTCAGGCCGATGCACAAACCATTAAAGACATTGAAACTGTTTGTAATTATTATCTCATTGGCGGCACCAATGGTGATAGTGTGATGTTCTCGAAAGCCTTTGATCCGGCAGGGCAAATGCGTTATATGCGGAATGATACGTTGATGAATGTATCATTGAAAGATTTTATGGCACGCACAAGAAATACTGGTGTGAAACAAAACCGCACAACAAAGATCGACAGAATAGAAGTATTTGGGAATGCAGCTACTGCCAAACTCACGATTGAGTATCCCACGTTTTATTTTCACGACATGATGAGTCTTATTAAAACAAAAGATGGCTGGAAGATCGTAAGCAAAATATTTTACAGGGAAGACAAGAAGAAATAAAAAACGCCCCGAATTAATCGGGGCGTTTCAATTTATTTTTTACATCCCGGGAAACCACGGCCTTGCAATTCCTTCACGGAAAGGCCAAGGCACAGCAGCAAGAATTAAGATGAGTGCTATTACATACATCCACGAAGCAGCGCTGTAATTTTGCTTCTTTGCTCTGCCTCTTGCCATTGTGATCATAACAATTGCAAGGATCATAGCAGAGATATGTTCAACCACCCAGAAACGGGCGAAACTGTCTTTCATTACATTTCCAAAGCCACCAAGACGTTCAATCATATGATAGCCTACCGCTTCGTTATTGAAGTATTGAAACAACCCAAGCAACAACGTAATGTGCGCAGCAATGAGCAGGAACAAACTTGTTTTCTGCAAGCCGCCTTTCTTGGTAAATGCCTGGAACAAAGCAATGATCAACAGGATAAGAATTACCCAGCGAAGTACATTGTGTAAATGAAGCAGTCCGGTGTACATAATGATTTGGAAATTTGAGGATGATATAATGTGAAATTCCGCCACAAAGTAAGGTGCAGAAAAGGATTATTCAAAAACTGTTTTCGGAAAAAAACTTATCTTAGATTATTATCAACACCTGCTATGAAGAAATTGTTTTTTATAGTTGTCGCTTTTTGCAGCATACAATCACTGCTTGCACAATCTCCAAAAGTATTTGTAAGTGATTCAAGCAAGCCCATCATTCAACAACAATTATTATTTCAAAACAGGATCATCGGAAAAACTGAAAAGGGAACTGTTTATGCATTGCCGCAGGATAATATGCCTGTGCTGGTGCCTGACAGTTCGGTTACATCGAACATGCCCAACAGGTTGAAAACTGAAACACCGGGTTTGCAAATGCCGAATCCTTATTATCCCGGCAAGCCAGAGTTGAAGAGCCTTCCGCCATCGACTAAAATGTATCAGTACAAACCAAGATCTGATATAAAAAAGAAAATTGAGTAATTTTTTCTTACCGTCAATCTCGACTATCGCTCGATTGACTGCACCGCCCTTCGACTTCGCTCAGGGCTACTCACTCACCATTCACTGCTCACCACTCACCTTCTCATTCCTCCCAATCAGCAATAAAAATATTGGTATCTCTTGTACCGCCGTTATTACGGTTGCTGCAGAAAACGATTTTCTTTCCATTGGGGCTGAACATAGGGAATGCATCAAAGCCTTTATCACGGCTGATCTTTGTAAGATTGCTTCCATCTTCATTCATCGTATATAAATTGAACGGAAAGCCACGCTTGTACTCATGATTGCTGGCGAAGATGATGCGTTTGTTATCGGGCATATATGCAGGCGCCCAGTTGGCTTGTCCAAATGAAGAAACCTGTTTAGCATTTGTTCCATCAGCATTTGCCACCCATACTTCCATATTGGTAGGAGCAACTAATCCCTGTGTCAAAAACTCTTTATATTCTTTGATCTCTGCTTCAGTCTTGGGTCGGCTTGCACGCCAGATGAGTTTTTTTCCATCAGGACTAAACCAACCACCACCATCATAACCCAACAGGTTGGTTACTTTAATTTCTTTTCCTGTTTTCAGATCCATCACATACATATCAATATCACCATCTTTGGTACTGGTGTACAACATTTTCCTTCCATCAGGTGAAAGCGTTGCTTCAGCATCATAACCTTTGCTGTTGGTAAGTTGCTTTACAATTTTTCCATTGAGATCGGCCATGAAAATATCATAGCTGTCGTACAAAGGCCAGATGTATTTGTTGCCGTATTTACTTCGATCAGGAATTGGAGGGCAATCGCCACTTCCTAAATGTGTAGACGCATAAATGATGTGTTTACCATCTTTCATAAAAGCACCGCAGGTTGTTCTTCCTTTACCAGTGCTCACCAGCTTTGGCGTAAACTTTTCGCCGGGTTTCGTTGGGATTTTTCCAATATACATCTGATCGCAGGGAATGCCTTCTTTGGCATATGTTTTCTGAAAGATGAGCCATTTACCATCGAAACTGAAATATGCTTCTGCATTATCGCCACCAAATGTGAGCTGCTGAATATTTTTAAAATGCTTTTCGTCGGGGTAAAGAATGGTATCGTTCATTGCTGGATGGTCAACATTGATTTCCTTTTTACCGGCTTTAAATGAAAGAACCAAGACGACAGCCACAGGCAGAACAAGCAAGAGAGCGTACTTCTTCATGAATCTGATTTTTACAAATGTAGTTTTTGGAATGCCCGCAAATGTCAGGAAAATGTAAGAACCAGCAGCCTAAAATAATTTAGCTTTGCGCCATGCAGTTGAAAGCCTTTTTGATCACTGGATTTACCAGCCTTTGCCTGTTTGCCTGTACCAACGATAAGCCTGCCGATCATGGTGAGGGCGCTGCTACCACCCCTCCTGCCAATTCCAAAATTGCTGAACTCGAAAATAAACTGCAACAGGAACCACAGGTTGACAGTATCCGTGAACAATTTGTAGAACAGCTAGTACAAAATAATCAATACGATAAGGCATTAACGCAGGTTGAAAAGCTTTTACAAAAACAACCCAATAACCCGGCCTATCTTTTTATGAAAGCTGATGCATTGGAACGTAAAGGTGATACAGCCAATGCCATTACATCTTACGAGCAATCCATTGCAGCTGCAGGTTTATTTACCGAAGCTGAGTTAAGACTGGCATCACTGTATGCCGAAACCGGAAATAAAAAAGCAGAAGTTTTGTGTGATGCGCTGTTGAAAGATGCTACTGCCGTTCAATTCCGTAGTGATATTCTTTTTGTGAAAGCTGCTTATTACAATAAGATCAAACAAGCATCAAAAGCATTGGCAGTGTATAACCAGATCATCCGTGAAGATTACACTTATCTTGACGCATACATTGAAAAGGGGTTGATCTATTACGATCAGAAAAAATTTGAAGAAGCACACAAAGTATTTGCACAAAGTACCGATGTGAGTAACAAATTTGCCGATGGCTATTTCTGGATGGCGAAGGCAGAAGAAAAACTGAACCGCACAACTGAAGCCATTGATAATTATAAACGTTCCCTTGCACTCGATCAAAGTATTACAGAAGCAAAAGATGCGTTGAAGAGATTGGGAGCAATGAAATAATGTGTGATGATTGATGAGTAAAACCAAAAACAACAAACATTAAACTATAAACTTTTCTATGCCGATCGTAGCTCCTTCTTTATTAAGTGCCAACTATATTAATCTCCAGGCCGATTGTGATATGCTCAACGCCAGTGAAGCCGATTGGTATCACCTCGATGTTATGGATGGCCGTTTTGTACCCAACATCAGTTTTGGTCCCATGATCATTGAGTTTTTCCGCAAGGCCACCACCAAAGTGTGTGACGTGCATCTGATGATCGAAGAGCCGGAGAAATATGCCGAAGCATTCAAGAAAGCCGGTGCCGATATTCTCACGGTGCATTACGAAGCATGCACGCATCTCCACCGCAATATTCAACAGATCAAAGGACTTGGTATGAAAGCAGGAATTGCGTTAAATCCGCATACACCTGTTTCATTATTGAAAGATGTATTGGCCGATATTGATATGGTATGTTTGATGAGTGTGAACCCGGGTTTTGGCGGACAGGCATTTATTCCCCAAACACTCAACAAGATCAAAGAACTCCGCAACATGATCAATGAAAAAGGTTTGACTGTTGATATTGAAATTGATGGCGGGGTAACGTTAGATAATGCAAAAAGCATTGTGGATGCAGGCGCAACAGTTCTTGTTGCCGGTAACACAGTGTTTAAGGCACCCAGCCCAACAGAAATGATCTCATTGTTGAAGAAGATATAAGTTGTTCCGAAAACCAACTTTTGCCACAGAGAACACTGAAAATACATCTGTGTGTTTTCTGTGGCATTTTTCATGCAACGATTTTGAAGAAACTGTGGTCAAACAAACATGAAGCAACTCATCTTTATTTCACTTCCCCTTCTGCTGCTTATAAGTTGCAGTTATCCGTGCGGTAAATCATCCGGGTTGCACCTCAATTTCGTTTCATATACAAAAGCGGAGATCAATGGTTTCAGCATCAGCCGTTACGAAAAAGGAAGCAACTTCAGCAATCTCATCAGTTCAGCCAGCTTTGATACTTCGCTTGTTGGTCTGCACCAAAGAGGTGATACCATCAGGTATGCCTATTTCAGCGATGAGGCATTGCTCCCCTCCAACTTCGATTTTAAAGTTTTCATTCCCGCAACAAATACAACCTACAACATTACCGATCTGAAAGAACCCCAGGAAACGGGAATTAAAAATGGACAGAAAGTTTATTGCGTGAACCAGATCGTTGCCTGCAAGGTTAACGGAACAGCAGTAACAATTTCTTACGAAGACCTCTTCCTGAAAAAATAACTTGCTTCGCTTTGCGTTTTAGCAGAAAGGCTTAGTTTTATCTTCCATGAAGGCAACCAAAACCTGCTTCCTGCTTCTGCTCCTCCTTGCAACCTCTGTTTCCTACGCCCAAAAGAAATCGGCAACAGTTAGCGGTAAGGTATTGGACGAAAATGAAAACCCGCTCGGCAATGTATCAGTGATCATTCTTGGCCGCAGCAACGGCGTTACCACCAACGATTCAGGATATTTCAGCATCAAAGTACCGGCAGGCAAAGCATTTGCGCTTGTGTTCAGCTATACCTCCTATCGTGACGAACAGCGTAATTTCTTTTTGAATGATGATGAACAGGAACGCATCGTCCTCCGTCTTGAACGGGGCGGAAAAGAACTGCAGGAGGTAACGGTAACCGACAACCGTATAAGGGCAGAAGCTTCGGCCATCCGCATCAATCCTAAAAATGCATTGTTACTTCCATCAGCTGTAGGTGGCGTGGAAGGTTTGCTGAAAATATTTGTTGGCAGCAATAACGAACTTACTTCACAATATTCTGTACGTGGCGGCAACTACGATGAGAACCTCATTTATGTAAACGACTTTGAAGTGTTTCGTCCATACCTCGTTCGGCAAGGGCAACAGGAAGGCTTGAGTTTTATTAACCCGGAGATGGTTCGCAATCTTACCTTTTATAATGGCGGCTTTCAATCACGCTATGGCGATAAGATGAGCAGTGTGCTGGATATCCAATACAAGCGTGCAAAGAAATTCGGCGGTTCTGCTTATGTTTCATTATTGGAACAAGGCCTGCATTTTGAAGGCGGTTCAAAAGATGAGAAAGTAAGTTTCACTGTTGGTGCACGCAACAGAAGTAATCAAAATCTATTGAGCAGTCAGCAAACGAAAGGTAACTATGTTCCTTCCAGCAACGATCTGCAGGGTTATGTTACCTGGCAACCAAATGTGAAATGGATGTTTGAAGCAATGGGTAATTATTCCCGCACACAATTCAAACTAAATCCTGAATTCAGCAGTCAAACGGCATCGGTATTCTCTCCTTTCTTCACTGCCAATCTGGGTTTAGATATTTATTTCGCAGGTGGCGAGCGTGACCGTTACAGCACGGCTATGGCTGGTATTGCTACAACCTTTCAGCCGCATAAGAATTTAAAGTTGAAATGGATGCTCAGTCATTTCAACAATAAGGAAGAAGAGTCGTTTGATATACAAGGTGCGTATTTATTTGGCGAACGTGATTTCGATCGCAGCCGCACCACGTTTGGATTAATTGTAAATCCGTTGGGTGCAGGTGTGTTCCAGAATTTTGCACGCAATCAACTCGACATACAAATTCAAAATGCCACACACAAAGGCAGTCTGGAAAAAGGAAAACATTTTATCCAGTGGGGTCACAGTCTCGAACGTCAAAGCATCAATGATAAATTGAATGAGTGGGAATTGACGGATAGTGCCGGTTATACGTTGCCGTTCAATCCAAATCAATTGCAGTTAACGAAAGTCATTAAATCAAAATCTGATCTTGTATTCTTCCGCACAACGGGGTATGTGCAGGATAATATTATTCTCAATGATTCTTTGAACATGACCTTACAAGTGGGTGTACGTTACAATTACAATACACTCAACAATGAAGTGTTGATTCAACCACGTGTACAATTTGCCATGCAGCCGCTTGGCAAAAAAGATATTGTGTTTCGTGCAGCAGCAGGTGCTTACCATCAACCGCCGTTCTATAGGGAGCTACGTCGTTATGATGGTTCAGTAAACGAATCAGTGAAAGCACAAAAGAGCTGGCAGGTTGTTGCAGGCATCGATTATAATTTCAAAGGCTGGGGCAATCGTCCGTTTAAATTACAGGCCGAAGCCTACTACAAACACATGTATGATATTGTGCCGTATGATGTAGACAATGTGCGTATCCGTTATTTTGGCAGCAACAGTGCCAAAGCATATGCAACGGGTATTGAAGCACGTTTGTTTGGCGAGTTGGTGAAAGATGCAGAAAGCTGGGTGAGCCTTGGCATTATGCGTACACGTGAAAATTTAGATAATGATCAGTGGTATAATTACACATTGGATTCAACCAACAAACCTGTTGACAGTACGTTGGTACAAGGTGGCTGGATCAGGAGACCTACTGATCGCTTTTTAACCTTCGGTATGTTTTACCAGGATTATCTTTCTACCAATAAGAATTTTAAGTTCTCCATGAACTTTTTGTACGGAACCAATCTTCCCTACAATATTCCCAACAGTGCGAAGTACAGAAATGCATTGACGATCGATCCATACATACGTGTTGATTTTGGTTTCAGTGCATTGTTGCTCGATGGTGAAAAAAGTAAACGCCGCAGCCGCAATCCTTTCCGTGAGTTCAATAATATCTGGGCCAGCTTAGAAATTTTTAATGTCATCGACCGACCTAACACCATTTCTTATTTGCTAATCAAAGATTTCAGCAACACGATCTTTTCTATTCCAAATAGGTTAACGCCAAGGCTGATCAATTTTAAGATCGTGGCGAGGTGGTAAGAGGGTGAGTGGGGAGTGATGAATAATGAGTTTCTTGTAATTTCAGCAATAAGTTTTAACTATCAGGTTTCATTAGGTTTATCCCCTCCTCGGAGGGGTGTCAAGATGTTAAACAAAAGAATGACCGAAAGGGGTGGGTTTTAAAATCACTAGTGTCATCACCCTGACTTCCAATCTCTCCAATCCTTACCTATCTTTATACCGTAAATAAACAGGTATGAAAGCATCAATCACCACCCTCGCATTCTTTTTTACAGCAATAACCGGCTTTGCGCAGGCGAATGATCCGTTTCTTACTTTCCCAATTGAACTGAAATTTTTCCAGGCGCAAAAAACGACTCAATACAATGTGTTGCGTTGGCTGGCTCCCTGCACATCCGATTTTGCAGCCTTTGAAGTGCAACATTCAACTGATAACAAAACCTTTAACGTACTGCATAGCTTCACTGCCGACCAGATCCGCTGTGCAGAACCTTTTGATTACACAGATCTGCAACGCCGTGAAGGAACTAATTACTATCGCATTAAACTTACCACTCCCGCTAATACATCTGTTAACTCGTTCATTGTTGCTGTCCTCAACGGCAGCAAAGGATTTGCATTGAATGCATTGTTACCATCGCTTGTTCGGTCAACTGCTGTGCTCAGTATTTCATCAGCAGAAACAGACAGGTTACAACTTACAGTTACTGATATCAGCGGAAAACGTTATACGGTTCGGCAGGAACAATTGCAGGCGGGTACCAACCAAGTGCAGTTGAATCTGGAAAGTTTGCCTTCCGGTCAATATGTATTACAGGCAAGCAACAGCAAAGGCGAACAGCAACAACTACGTTTCCTCAAACAATAAAAGGGAATCATTTGGGCCTTATTTTCATAAAGCACTTGGGGTGAAATAAATTACGCAAGTCAGCCTGTTTAATAACCATCGTTCTGTATACTGCTGAATTATTTTCAGTAGATTTAGATCACTCAAAACGATTGTTATGCCGGTTTCCACCCCTCTGCAACAGTTTCTGCTAAATGTAGAAAACCATCCCAACGATATTTTTTTACGACAGCCTTTTCGTGGCGAATGGACAACGTGGACATGGCAACAGGCAGCAGATGAAAGCAGGCGTATTGCAGCTGCATTGCATTCGCTTCAACTTCCAAAAGGATCACATATTGCCATTCTTTCAAAGAACTGTGCACATTGGTTGATGGCTGATATAGCGATCATGATGGCAGGATGTATTTCTATTCCTATCTATCCTACTTTAACAGCCTCTTCCATTAAACCCATTCTTGAACACAGTGATGCAAAAGCAGTTTTCATTGGCAAACTGGATGATTTCAGGTCGCAGGAACATGGGATTCCACCCGAACTGATCCGCATTGGTTTTGATGCCTACGAACGCAATGAACGTTACAACTGGAGTGAACTGATAAAAGAACATCAACCACTTCAACACACACATCAATGGCACGAAGACGAATTGATGACCATCATTTATACGTCGGGCACAACAGGAAGGCCTAAAGGTGTAATGCATACAGCAGGGAATTTCAACAGAGTGATGTTGGCTGCAATTGAAGAATTACGTTTAAACAAACACACGGCTTTACTTTCTTATTTACCGCTCAGTCATATTGCAGAACGGATCGCTATTGAAATGAATTCGATCTATAATGCGTGTGTGGTTTCATTTGCTGAATCGGTTGAAACATTTGCAAAGAATGTAGCTGAAGTGCAGCCGCACATTTTCTTTGCCGTGCCAAGACTGTGGGGCAAATTCAGGGAAGGCATTCTCAAAAAAATTCCACAGAAAAAACTCAACCTGCTTTTATCGATCCCAATCATCAGTGGTATTGTAAAGAAAAGTATCAAACAAAAATTAGGTCTGTCAAGAGCTACCCATATTTACAGTGCTTCTGCTCCTATTTCTGTGGACCTGCTCAAATGGTTTGCGAGACTTGATGTAAAAATTACACAGGCATTGGGCATGAGTGAAGATTGTGTGTATGCACATTTCGAACGGCCTTATGATTACAGGCATGGTTCAGTGGGTAAACCGTTCAAAGGCTTGCAGGTGAAGATCACAGAAGAAGGTGAGCTACGAGTGAAGAGTGTAAGCAATACCAAAGGTTATTATAAGGAACCCGAGCTCACTGCTGAATTGTTTGATGAAGATGGTTATTTAAAAACAGGCGATATCTGCGAATATGATCATGACGGTTATTTGTTTGTAACCGGACGATTAAAAGATCAGTTCAAAACAGATAAAGGCAAATACATTTCACCATCACCCATTGAAACAAAACTGCTGGCCAACGCCGATATTGAACAATGTTGTGTCGTGGGCATGGGTATCCCGCAGCCTATTGCATTGATCACTTTATCAGATATTGGTAAGCAGAAAACAAAAGAAGAAGTAGAGGAAAGTCTGGAAGGTTCACTCGGTGCCATTAATCCATCTTTAGAAAAATACGAGCAACTGGGAAAAGCAGTTGTGATGAAAGAAAACTGGACCATTGAAAACGGATTGCTTACACCTACGTTGAAAGTGAAACGAAACCAGGTAGAAAAAATTCACCAGCAGTTTTACCCGCACTGGTTTCAGCAAAAAGGAAAAGTAATCTGGGAATAAATGTTACCGTTACTTTGCCGCAATGGATTTGCAAACAACTCTTGAAACATTTCATTTTGGTGATTACCGGTTCAATGCGTTTGTACCAGACTCATTGGCACTTCAGCAGGCATTCAGCAAACAACTTCAAAAAGATCCATCAACTCCCGCTCCCTATTGGGCACAGGCGTGGCCATCTGCCTATGCACTCTGCGAATTCATAGCAACGCAACCTCATTGGTTGCAAAACAAAACTGTACTTGAATTGGCAGCTGGTTTAGGATTACCATCGTTTCTTGCTGCACAACTTGCGACAAAAGTTACCTGCACCGATTATGTGCGGGAAGCTGTACAGTTAATGCAACAATCGATTCAGGAAAATAAACTGGAGAATATTGATGCAGTGGTGATCGATTGGAATCATATCCCCGCTGATCTTTCTGTTGATATATTGCTGTTGAGCGATATTAATTACGAACCTCAGGCATTCGAAACTCTATTCTACGTCATCATTTCTTTTTTAGAAAAAGGAACAACCATCATTCTTTCCACGCCACAACGGCTGATGGCAAAACCATTTATTGACAGGTTACTGCCCTACTGTAAATTATGGGAAGAGAAAACGATAACAGCTGTAACTCCCTATGTTACCTGTTCCGTTTATGTATTGAAGCAATAGTGATTATTTCTTTAACACTTTTTCCAATCGTTTCAGATCAGTGATCTCAGCGGGAGATAAAATTTCGTTGTTCTCATATTTAGCTTTTAAGAACAATACCTGTTTGTGTTGGGGATATTTTTCCAGAATAGCATTAATAATCGCTCCGATCGTTTCATCTTTTGTAAAAAAAGCTGTTGGTGCCGATGCTGCTGCCCGTTCACGTGTAGGTTTCTTTAAAATGATCGCTTCAAGTGTGGCCAATTTATGTTCAGGTATTTCAGCAACTTTCATTGCTTTTTGTAACAAACCTTCGAGCTGCTTTTTGCTCAGTCCACCCCGTTCCTCGTATTGAAAGGCGAGACTTTTGATAAATGTTGAATCAGGTCGTGCTAAAACCATTTGTTGTAACACATCCCTCACCACATCTACATCTGCTTTTTTCCGTTGCATTTTGTGAAAGTAAGAAAACAGGATGGTTAAATAAATACGACGTTTCCTTTTTGATTTATACAACTCATCAATGCATGCATTCTTTAATAAATCACAGCAGTATTTTTACGATTGACTTTTTGATTAGTAAAATGACTGTGTAAAACTTGCGTGTTTTAACCCTTTCATTTTTCAATAAAATGTTTTTACTTGTGTATACTAAACACTGCAACCTACACCTCATGCCTTCAAAAAAGAACCTTAACTATCTACTTGCATGTTTGCTTGTTCTTGTGGTAACAAGCAATGTTATCGGCCAATCAAAATGGGTTACAGATGTGTATGGTAATGTTGGCTGCAATATCTGGCTCTACCGCAGCAAGCAACAAAAATTTCCCGGTCTCCGTATTTACGGTTCCATGAGCATCATGGGTACATATGATAAACATTACATGATCCACTATGGGCCATCGCTAAGTATTTACACGAAAACGATAGCCGCAAGTCTTAATCCTTTGGTGGGCGATTACCAGATCGATTTCACGAATACGTTTTCCATTGGTTATGGTTTTGACAAACCCATGCAATATGTAAAACAATTACGCACTTTGCACAATGGCGATTTTTATAACCTCATCACCAACCAACGTTATGCGCTTTTCTTAAGCACCAATTATTTGTTGAACAATCACCGTCGGCACCAGGTGTTTGGTGCGGCCACTGCAACTATTGGCGATGTAAGTGTTACTTATAACAACGATGCTGTTCCGTTTAATCTGTTAGGATTGTCTGATGGATTCGATCGTTACTGGACAGGAGGTGGTACCATGTTTGTTCATCACCCGTTACGTTTCAATCGTGTTGAATTTGGGTATGATCAATACACCGGTTACAAACCGTTGCTTTATGAATTGGCAAACATCATTGGTATCAATGTGCCGTTGTATGGGGATTCTGCACAGAAGAAAAAAGAAACACCCAATAATTACAACACATCAGTTTACCAGTTAAAGATCGGTACGGGACCTTACACAAGTTTCGATGTTGGCTTTGCCGGTTCAATGATCGATCGTAAAGGCCGCTTCTGGGGTGTGCAAGACTGGATTCATTTGAAAGGCAACTATCCTTTCCATCCGAATAAAGATTATACACGCTTCTTTATTGGCGGATCATACAATAACCTGCAAAACATTAAGTGGTGAGAAATATTTTATTCGCAATATTACTGTTGATTTTAGTTGGATGCAAACCAACACAGGTGAGTTTTTCTGATGCTGATATCAATGTCGACTATGTAAGGAGGTTGTTAGTGACAGCAAAAGAAAAAGACACTTCGTTTACCAGTGGCAACATCTTTGTTGCTGAATTGAATGAAGACTTAGTCAATCGGGATGGAATTGCAGAAGAAACCATCATAAATTCTGAAAGCAAAAACCCTGTGTCAGGAATTACAATTGATGGGAATTCATATAAACTTTTCATTATAACTATTAACAACTCGGCAAGACGAAGTATTTTCCTTCCGGCCATATTTAACTCTGAGGAAGAATGCATAGGTCTCGGGCCCGCACTGGTGGGAGATTGGGGTGCCGGCCAACTAAAATATACCAAACGCTTGCGATGTAAACCAAACAGGAAAACACACGAAGCCATTTGGAAATACCCGGTTAAAGAAAATGAGTTTGGTAGAACGGGGAGTACCCGGGACCCGAAGGATAAGACCATTACAAAA
Source organism: Lacibacter sp. H375 (assembly GCF_037892425.1). NCBI lineage: Bacteria > Pseudomonadati > Bacteroidota > Chitinophagia > Chitinophagales > Chitinophagaceae > Lacibacter > Lacibacter aquaticus. Next base: position 2,246,629 of record NZ_JBBKTT010000001.1, on the reverse strand, counting down.
CTCGAAATCAAATTCGAGACTGATACCAAAAAGAACATCTCTTCACTTGCTGATTTCAGGATCATCAATATTTACAATATCAGCCCCAATAGGTTTGGAGGAAATAAACCACTTGTTTTTAATATCGCAAATATTTTTGAAGACGATCATGCCTTATACTTTAAACTCTTAAGACCATTTTAAATACTGAATTATGGCAAAAGCAGTAAAACCATCAAAGAAGAAAGCAGCTACTAAATCACCAAAGAAAAAGAACGTGGCTGCAAAAAAAACTGTAAAGAAGGTTGCGCCTAAAAAAAAGCAGGCAAAGAAAAAAGCGTCGAAGAAGGCTGTAAAAAAAATACCGCCGAGAAAATCATTGAGAAGAACGGCATCACGTCCAATATCGGTTGATGCGGGAACAGAACCCGAATCAGTAGAAATTATTCCGGAAGAACCAAAATGCAAATGCAAAGAAAAAAACGGAGTATTCTTTTTGCTTGTCAAACAAAAAAATGGCAAGTATAAGGAGTCGCCATTTCATTCTCCGTTTGAAACATTGGCGGAATGCGAAGCAAATTGCACCAATGAATAACGGCAGTCTTTTGCATCAGCCTTTTATTTCTTTGATCAAATCTCTTATCACCACCGAAGCTGTTACTGCACCAAACACAGCAGGTAAATAAGAGATGGTTCCATATGCTGACTTCTTATAGTTTCTTCCATCTGTCAGCATCAAACTTTCTTTAATGGGTTGTTCGGGTGAGAAAACAACTTTCACTCCACGGCGGATACCATAACCTTTCAAATTCTTCCGTATCTGTTGTGCAAACGGGCAATTGTATGTTTTAGAAATATCAACAACCTTTAATTGAGTGGGATCGAGTTTAGCGCCTGCACCCATACTGCTCACCAATGGTAAACCACTTTCATATGCCATTCGGATGAAGGTGATCTTTGGTGTGATACTATCGATAGCATCAATTAAATAATCGGGTTTGTAAGCAAACTGCTGCAATACTGTTTCAGGATTGATGAATTCTTTCACCACATTCAATTCCAGTTCCGGATTAATGGCTTTTAAACGTTCAGCCATGATCAATGCTTTTGATTCACCATGATTGGTTGCCAATGCAGGCAACTGCCGATTGCGATTGCTGGGATCAACCACATCGCCATCAATGATCGTCATTTTACCAATACCGCTACGTGCAATAAATTCAGCAGCAAAAGAGCCAACACCGCCCATACCCACGATCATCACATGTTTTTTTGTAAATGCACGAACGGTTTCCTCACCTATCAACAAACTGGTGCGTGAAAGCCATGAAATATCATTCATCATAATCTTGTAAGAGCAGCGCCAAAAACAGTTGCTGCATTTTTTTGGAGCTGCAAACTAAGCGATTCTTCGTCAATTTGAAAAGCTGACGCTGCATGCGTATAAATTTCTGCGATTGAGGCTGTGCTGTTATCTGTTTCAAGGAAGATCTTAGCATGAGGTAAAGCGGCCAATACTTCCTGCACACCATGCTTTTCCAATCCTTTTCCAAAAGAGAGATAATAACCTAAGGCGATAAGTTGCCTTGCCAGTTCTATACTTTTATTAAACCCATGAAAGATAACCGGCACCTGCGCAGTAGTTTGCTTCAGCAAAGCAATTACTTCCGCATGTGCCCGCACACAATGAACGATCAACGGTTTTTGTACTTCATTGGCCAGTTGAACATGTTTTGAAAAAACAGCTTGTTGTAATTCGAAATCAGTTTCAGTTACTTTATCTAACCCTGCTTCACCAATAGCTACAACATTCTTTAAACGGCTTTTTTCTTTTACTACTTTAAATTGTTCTTCCCATGTTTCTGTGGTAAGATACCAGGGATGTAGTCCGACAGAATAAAAGCTGTCAGCTTCAATGGAATCAAAATCTTTGTACAGGTTACCAATGCTGATGATACCTTCAACAGGCCTGGTATGATGTGTATGAATATTGATGTACAAAGTTGAAATTATTTACCTGTTGTATTCACTTAACCAATGAAACTGTTTTTCTGCCAGCTGGAAATGCCGTTTGCTTCGTTGTAAAACTGCATACACAGAATCGCTCCTTATCTTTCCTTTCAGAACAATACGATTACTGTCAGGTATTTCATACTGTAAGGTAAACAGATTAAATATGTCAAATGCAGGATTTGATTTGCTGAACTCAATTTGCTTTTTGACAGTGTCAACCTTGCTGCGGAAATACCCACGCCTGTAACGTTGCCAGAACAATGTATCCGTTGTACCTACACTGCCAGAACCATTTTTTTCAAACACAATATCTCGCCAGCGAAGGGTGTCGTATAGCAATGGAGCGATCGTGTCGCCGTTCTTTACAAACACTGTTACATCATACAAACCTGAGCGAATGGGTTTCGATTCAGGCGTATTGCTTCTTTGTGCATATCCCTTATATGAGTCAACTCCTCCCAAGATCACAAAAAACACAATGAATAGCAGCTTCACTGTTACAGCTGCAATACGCATCCATTTTTTGGGATATCGTATGTAATAGAGATTACCTTGTTCAGCATACCTGTTGGATACAAGAAAATTCAGGATGCGTCTGTATTCAAATGATAACAACACAAGACATGCAATCAGCAAGTGTTTAGAAAAAAGTTTCACCGGAATATCATAACCAAGATTCATCAGCAATACATTGGCAAAAACACCCGCTGCCAGTAATGTACCAAATGTTGCTGTTCGTCGGAAAAGCAAGAGAACACCTGCGATCACTTCCATTAGTCCTGAAAAGAATTCATAGGTTGGAGATGCTCCCATAAATGCCCACGATAAACGCATCGGCAACAGATCGCCCAATGAAGTAGCCATTAAACTGTTGTTGGGAAATGGCATTTGCGATAGAAACACTTTTGCAAAACCATAACCAAAACAATTGATGATAATAAAATACCGCAACATGATCCTGAACCAATATGCAAGACGATTATACTGTTGGCGTTTACGATCGAATAACGACCAAACGATCATGGTAACAGCAGCGATCAATAAAAATAATCGCAACTGTATGAATGCCCATGAAGTATCGCCACTTCCATTTAAAGGCACCAGGTTTTTGTAAACATGAAACAGTTTTTTGTTGGCAGCATTCACCAGCCAATCAATAAACTTCGAATAATAATCCGTTATATAGTTTACACCTGGAATAATTTCAAGCCATTGCCACGGACTTACATACAACACGAAATAGACAAAGAAAAAACGAAACAGTAAACGTTGCCATAAAGGCCAGTCTGGTTTTCCCGGCCACATGATCTGGTACATAAACATGATTTTGGTAATGGAAGATATTACTTTTCAAATAGTGATTAATCTATGGTATATAGAAAATCGCTGTTGTTGTCAGAATAAAGACAACTGTGATTCGTTGCTGGGCTTCCTTTTCACTGACCTCAATAATGGTCTCGCCGCACCTGGCACGCTTACCGCATCAATTGAAAACAAAGCAGATTCTTCATAACGTGATGCAACAATTATGTTCGTGTTACCGGCATGTGGTTTAAATAACTCTTCGACTGTTTCCGGAGTGTTGTTGTTCTTTGAAAGATGTGACAAAATTAGATGACTTAACTGCGGCGTTCTGTAATTGAGAAATAACTCCAGTGCCTGCTTATTTGAAAGATGTCCTTCATCGCTGCTGATGCGGCGTTTGAGATGATAAGGATAATCGCCATTGGCTAACATCGTTTCGCAATAATTACTTTCCAGAAAAACAACATGGCTTTGCTGAAAGTAATGTAGTACCTGTTTACATGTGTACCCAATATCTGTGATCACCGCCACATTAATGTTTTGTGAGCTGATCATAAAACTAAACGGGTCGGCTGCATCATGTGATTTACTGAAACATTTTATTTGCAGCTGATCAATTGACACTGTATCATCTTTTTTGAAATAACGTGTAAGTGATTGATCAATTGAAAGATTGCTGTTTGCTAACGTCTTCTGTGAAATGTAAACAGGCAGTTTGTGTTTGCGGCTCAATACTTCCAGACCGTTGATATGATCGCTGTGTTCATGCGAAATAAAAATCGCCTTCACCTGTTCCATCTTTAAACCAAGCCGGGTCATGCGCTTTTCCGTTTCTCTGCAGGATAATCCGGCATCAACCAATATAGCTGCCTCACCATTACTAACGTAATAGCAATTGGCATTACTACCTGAATTTAATGAAGAGAAATAAACCGCCATGATTGTGTAAAAATAAGGGATCAACAGGCAGCTTCAATACAATGGAAACAGTATTCTATTCAGCTCAGGTATTTTTTTTCTGCGCTTTCTTTATCCGTAACCGTTTGCCCGGTTTTAATTTCTTCAACAGAATACCGGCGGTAGCTTCTGCATGGATCACAAAATGAATGCCTTCAGCTCCCATTGAAATTTCACATCGATTCACTTCAAGGTGCTCAAACTCCAGATCAATTTTATCGCTCGACTTTCCTTTTGCTATTGCACTTTCGACCAGTTGCGGAACAGTATCGATCAAGTTTCGCATTTTCACAATCAACTTGGAAGCAATTGTATCTTTTACCTGTTGATGCAACAGCATATCACCGGCATTTACTAGTGTGCTGTTACTGCTTACAGAATAATCAAAATTCCGGATCATCAGTGACTGCGTGCCCGGATCAAATTCCAATTTTCCGCTTGCTATTAATTTTCCTTTCACATCTCTGCTTGTAAGTATCTCAATAGAAATTCCTGCTTCCGAAGCATATGCATTGATGCCTTTAATGCTCAATGAATAGCCTTCAGCATTAAATGTTTTTTCTTTTAACTGGTTATTCAGTTCTTCATTTATTTCAGCAAAAGAGGTGTATGCATACAAATGAATATCTGATTCTGCTGATGCGTCTTTGAGTAAGCGGTAAGCCGGCAGTGGGCTTGCCGCTGACATTGTAGTGGTATCGGTGATGATTTTTGTTTTTGCAAGTACCCTTGTTTCACATGTAATGGTTGACTGGCCCAATACTATTTTTCCTTCAATCGATTCACAGTTGAACGTGAGCCAAACATTCGGCTGTTTTTTGTGAATGATAATTGGCTTTTGCAAATCCTTCCACACTTTTGCCAAAGGTGGTTCCATAGAAACTGTTTTGTTGATCTCCCTGTCCATGATCTTGGTAAGCATTCCTTCATTTTCCTCCACCCATTCATTGATTTTTTTTGTGAGATTCTTTTTAAATGGCCCTATTTGAAAAACAGGTTCCTTAATCCATTGCAACTTTTCAATTTCAAATGCAGTTACAAGATTCCAGTTTTTATCTAATGAAACAGGAGTAGACAGTTCAATGTTCACCGTTGTAAACACTGTGTCGGCAGAACTGGTGAGCCCCTTCCCCATCCTGCTTTTCACCAGCACACCTTCTAACTGTAATGGAACTAAACAAATGAGTTTTTCACCATTTGAACTAATCTGGATCGTACCGGTCTTGGTTAAGATCAATCGTGCTTCATCACGTTTATCATTTAATGGATTAATAACAGTTTCAAGAAATTTTCCTTTGATCACCTGGTTGATCCATACTTCAAAATTGTGCAGGTCGTACCGCACAGGAATATTAAATGTAGACAATGGCAAGTCGATAGTAATACTGTCTGTAACAGCTTTCGGTTTCACAACAGTATTGTTTTGAAAACAACCGCCACATCCTGCCAATGCAAGTGCAAAAAAGAGAGCAAATAGTATAACAGGTGATAACTTCATATAGGTTTAAGCAACGTACCTCTACAATTTAACTCTTTCTGGCTGCATCTTCTGTTTTTATATTGAGAGTCACTTAACTGTTACGATTACTGTGCCAATTAACTATCAAAGACGGGCATTTATAATCTTTATTACCTAATGACAACTGATCTTACCATTTGTTAAAAATAAGATTGTTGAGTTATGAGGCTAACCTTCTTTGGATATAACAACTACCGAAAAATATTCTTCACCCTGCGTTAACGTTTCCACATCCTGTGAATAAGTACCTTTATGAAAATCTGTTGTCAATGATTAATATTGGTAACAGATGGAAGGGTTAGAAGTATCGTTGCCCGAATGATACTTATTGTGAACTTGGTTTGGTGCTGAAATCTTTACTACGCCTGCGCAACGTAGTACACTAATTCCGGTACCGGCCGCTAAACTGAAAAAACTTTGACTGAAACGATCATTAACCTCGAAACCGTTAACCCGATTGAATTTTTTGGTGTTAACAACGGTAAATTAGACATCCTCAAGAAAAAGTTTCCACTCTTAAAAATTTTATCAAGGGGCACACAAATCAAATTAAGTGGCAGCCCCGAACAGGTAGATCAGGCAAAAGAAAAAATTGATCTGCTCATTGCTTACTTAGAACGTAACGGACAACTCAGCGAAAATTATCTTGAACAAATCCTCGGCGGCGACGACCAGGAAACAGTTGATGCCTTTGTGGAACGAAACCCAAGCGAAGTTCTGGTGTTTGGCCCCAATGGTAAAACTGTTCGTGCACGCACACAAAACCAGAAACGGATGGTGGGTGCAATTGATAAAAACGATATCGTATTTGCAATCGGGCCGGCGGGTACCGGTAAAACCTATACCGCTGTTGCTCTTGCAGTACGTGCATTAAAGAATAAGCTGGTAAAGAAGATCATTCTTACACGTCCTGCTGTTGAAGCCGGCGAAAGTCTTGGTTTTCTTCCAGGTGATCTCAAAGAAAAGATCGATCCATATCTGCGTCCGTTATACGATGCATTGGATGATATGATCCCTGCAGATAAACTCGGTTATTACATGAGCACACGTGTAATTGAAATTGCACCGTTGGCTTATATGCGTGGCCGTACGTTGGACAATGCATTCATCATTTTGGATGAAGCGCAAAACACAACCGATCTGCAGTTGAAAATGTTCCTCACCCGTATTGGTGCAAATGCAAAAGCTATCATTACAGGTGATATGACACAGGTGGATCTGCCAAAGAACCAACGCAGTGGTCTGGAAAAAGGTATCCGCATTCTAAAGAACATCGATGGTATCAGTCATATTGAACTTGATGAAGAAGATGTGGTTCGTCACCGTTTGGTGAAGGCCATCATCAGGGCTTACGACAAAGACCATAAGATAGACCAGGAGCAGCCTAACAGCTACCACCGTCGTTAAATGAGCGTACTTACACCGCAGCATATACAACCGCATCCCGTTTCAGCAATGAGACGGGATCTTTCTTTTATAGAGTCACAGATGAAACTGATGGAGCAGAAAAACGCAGATTTAAAATCTGATCTGTGAAAATCTTTCCAATCTGTGTCATCGGTGTTTCTATCAGCCTGTTAAAACTGTTCCTCAAATCATTCCCTTTTGTACATTTGACCCATCATGAAAAGAATTCTTTTATTGCTTGCTGTTATCGTGGCCGTTGCTTCCTGTAAACAGGAACGTGAGCGCCCAACTGAAGCATTGGACACAGCCCGTGAATTTATCCGTAGCTCGCTGGATGGTGATTATGATTGGGCAAGAGAACTGATGATCAAAGACAGTTTGAATTTGTATGAGCTCGATCTCATCGAAAAAAAATACAAAGATGAAATGAGCAAAAAAGATAAAGAAGGCTACAAAGGGTCTTCTATTATTATTCATTCGGTTGATAATGTAAGCGACACGGTGGTGATCGTTAATTATTCCAACTCTTACAAAAAGAAACAAATGCCTGTGAAGGTGATCAAGCGTAACGGTTTGTGGCAGGTTGATTTCAATTATACGTTTACGGGGAACCTGTAAAGAATTTAGAATACAGAAGATAGTAGAGAGAAGAAAAACATACCGAGTATATGTTGTTTTATTCTAAATTCTGTATTCTAACTCCCAACTTCTTGCTTATGCTTAAAAATATTCTCCTCGTTGGTCTTGGTGGTGCTGCGGGCAGCATGTTGCGTTATGCATTTGCAGTTTGGTTTAAGCATGCTTCATTTCCTCTTGCCACTTTCCTGGTGAATATCATTGGCAGTTTTATTATCGGGCTGGTGTTTGCCTATGCATTACGAAGCGAACATTTTGCAACCAATTGGCGCTTGTTTCTTGCTGCAGGCATCTGCGGTGGGTTTACAACATTTTCTGCATTCTCACTCGAAAGCCTCATCATGTTACAACAGCAACGCATCGGCATGTTTTTTTTATATGTGATTGGAAGTTTGTTGCTGGGTTTGGCTGCTACGTGGTTGGGGTATAGTTTGATGAAATAAATCGTCACTCATAATAACATTGAAATGCCTGAAATCAACAAAAAGGAATTATGGTTAAGCCTTGATTCGTATAAGTTCAATCATATTGTACCGCCGAACGTCTGGAATCGAATAACAGAATTGTTTGGTGGAGAAGATGCTTCGACAAGAGCCTTTGCCGATAAAATCAAAAGGAAACATAACTGGAATACCAATTTTGCATTACATGCAATTCACGAATACAAGAAATTTGTTTACTTAGGTATTATCAGCAATTTCCAGGTAACTCCTTCCAAAATCATAGATATTGTTTGGCATGAGCATTTACTTTTCACAAAACCCTATCGTCAATTTTGTGACGAGGTGATTCAATACAACTTCGATCATCATCCTGAACTTATACCGTTTAATGACCAAACGGAAGCATTTGCTGAACAATACGTAAAAACACTTCTGCTCTACCGTACTGAATTTGGATTTGATGCTCCTGTAGAAATCTGGGATTTACCAAAATTCAGTGATGCTCAGCTTACTGCTGCTAAAAAAGCTTACCAACCACAATTAACCACTGTTTACAGCGACGGCGGATATTCAAGTTATTCAACTGACGCACCTCTTTCAAGTTATTTTGACGATCCGGGCTTTTCTGATTTTAATGGCGGCGACTTTGGTGGCGGGGGTGCAGGTGGCGACTTTGGTAGTGCAAGCGATGGGGCAGATAGTGGAAGCTCAAGTTGCGGTTCAAGCTGCAGCAGCGGATGCGGTGGAGGAGATTAGTTAGTTCAACATACCCTCATCATCTATCCTTGTTTTTTGGTTTTTTTTCAGGTACTTCGCAGACTGTAATAAAGAAAAAGTATGTCTACACCCGGAAAAAAAGATGCGTTAGGAAAGGGAATACGTTCCCTGCTGCAAAGTATTGATGAAGATCTGAAAACCACAGCCGGTCAGTTGAAACCAACTGTGGCCGAAGCAGTTACATCCATGCTGCGGGTGCCTGTAGGAGATATTGAGGTAAACCCAAAACAGCCCCGCCGTGATTTTGATGAAACAGCGCTGAAAGAACTGGCCGACAGCATTAAAATGCACGATATCATTCAACCGGTTACTGTTTCAAAACTTCCTTCAGGCAAATACCGCCTTATTTCGGGTGAGCGCCGTTGGCGTGCTTCCAAACTTGCTGGCCTGAAAGATATTCCGGCATACATCCGCCAGGCAAACGATCAGGAACTCCTGGAACTTGCGTTGCTTGAAAACCTGCAGCGTGAAAACCTGAATGCAGTGGAAATTGCCCTCAGCTACAAACGATTGATGGAAGAGCTGGATTACACACAGGAGCAAGTAGCAGAACGCATGGGAAAAGATCGTACAACTGTTACCAACTATATCCGTCTGCTGAAACTTCCGCCCGATATTCAATTGGCTGTCCGCACTGGAGCATTAAGCATGGGTCATGCACGAGCATTGATTAATGTTGATACAATTGATAAGCAGTTATACGTTTATCATCAGGTAAAGCAAAAAGAATTATCTGTTCGTCAAACGGAAGCTTTGGTTCGTCAATTGTATAAATCTGCACCTGTTAAACCTGCTGTAAAAGGCGGTTTGCCGCAGGCCTTTCAGCGAATTGAAGATAACTTAGCGTCACAATTTGGTACCAAAGTAAAAGTGAACCATAGCAAAAAAGGCAATGGCAGTATTTTGATCGAATATTATTCGCTTGAACAATTCAACCAGATACTGAAAACACTGGGCACCGATGTTGAATAACACATGAGGCAATTCTTTTTTCTTATACTCATCTCATTTGGTTTACTGCATGCTGTTGCTGCACAGGATACTGCTGCAGTGAAACCCGTTGTTCCGTCTGTACAAACAGACACAACAAAAAAACAGGCAATCGACACAACCAAAAAGAAAGCAGAACATTCGCCACGCAAAGCAACCATCCGTTCTGCAATTATTCCGGGTTGGGGACAAGCCTACAATAAAAAATACTGGAAGATTCCCATTGTTTATGGTGCGTTGGGCACTGCTGCAGGTTTCTTTATTTACAACCGCAAAGAATATATTGACGCAAGAGATGCTTACCGTTATAAGGTTGACACTTTCCCGTCGAATGATTATCTCATCAAACCAAAATTTCAACCGGTTGATGCAGAAGCTGTGCGGCAGTATCGTATTGGTGTAAGACAGTACGTTGATTATTCAGTATTGATCTTTCTTCTTTTGTGGGGATTAAATGTGGTAGATGCAACAGTTGATGGTCATTTGAAAGCGTTTGAAGTTTCAGATGATCTGTCGATGCGGGTGAACCCTACTATAAATCCTGTAACCAAACAGGCGTCAGTTGGATTAGTCTTTACCTTTGGAAAGAATAATTCAGCAAGATGATTGTTTGCACAACGGTCATCGTTATAAAAAATCAAACCAACTATTTAGATGAACATAGCGCTGATCGGTTATGGCAAAATGGGCAAAGCCATCCATGAAATTGCGAAAGAACGTGGCCACGAAGCTGTATTAATCATTGATGCAGATAACCTTCATGATCTTACTCCTGAGAATATAAAGAAAGCAGATGTGGTCATTGAATTTACCAGTCCGCATACTGCTTTCAAGAATGTAACTTTTTGTTTACAGCAGAGTGTACCAGTGGTTTGTGGTTCTACCGGTTGGTTGGAAAAACTTGATGAAGCAAAGGCCATTGCAGAAGCAAGCCGCACAGGATTAATTGTAGCGAGCAACTTCAGCGTGGGAGTAAATATTTTCTTTGAAGTGAATAAGCGCCTGGCACAATTGATGGCGCCACAAAGCAATTACGAAGTAACACTGAAAGAGATCCATCACACTGCAAAAAAAGATGCGCCAAGCGGCACCGCCATTTCATTGGCTGAACAGGTGTTGGAACAGTTGGGTCGTAAAGAAAAATGGGTGAACGAAGTGTCTGCACATCCCGGCGATCTTTCGATCATCAGCGAAAGGATCGATCCAGCCCCCGGCACGCATCACGTAAAATACAGTTCGGCTATTGATGATATCGAGATCATACACACGGCTCATAACCGCACTGGCTTTGCTTTAGGTGCCGTACTCGCTGCCGAATTTTTAAAAGATAAAACCGGTTTCTTCGGAATGAAAGAAGTGCTTAACTTGTAAGCACCATGTGGCCCAAACCCAAAACCGCATTACCCACATTACTATTTCTTTTACTTCAACTTGCTGTGTTTGCACAAGACACAACAATTGACAGCCTGCGTGCTACCATTGGCAGTACAACCAATTACAACGCAAAACTAAAAGCATATATACTACTCACCGGAAGACTTAGCCTGATCAGTTTTAATGAGACCATTAAAGTTGGTGAAGAGGGTATATCACTTGCAACTAAACTCAACGATTCACTGGCATTAGCTGAACTTAATCACTCACTTGGGGTGGCAACTTATTTTAAAGGCGACTATGAAAAAGCAGCAGCTTATTACTTTTTTGCACAAGGAATTTATGAACGTCGCAGCCTATGGCAGAAGCAGGCTTATATAATGAACGATCTTGCAAAGCTTTACCGTAAAACAAGGGATCTGAAACGGGCACTCAGCTTTTATAATACTGCACTTGAGCTGTTTACCAAACTAAAAGATTCGAGTGGCATACAAATGATTATGAATGAAAGCGGTGTTGTTTATGAATACCAGGGAAACTATGAAGAAGCCATCCGTCATTATAATGCAGCGCTGCAGATAGCTACAAAGTTAAAAGACGAAGGAGGTAAAGGTTGGTGTTATAATTTTTTAGCTGGCGTGTATGGTTTGCAAAGCAAATTTGATCAGGCAGAAGATTATAATCTGCGTGCACTTGCCATCAGGCAAAAGTTGAAAGATACATTTGCCCTAACTCTCAGCTACGCAGATATGGGTGTAATGTATGGCAGTTGGGGCAAGTTTGAGCGTGCAGTTTATTATCTTGAAGCAAGTACTAAACTTGCCGAACGGATGCAGTACCGTGAGCTGCTTTCAAACAACTATGCTGAGTTAAGCCGCATAGCCAATGTAACCGGTGAGTATAAAAAAGCATTGGACTATTATACCTGGTACACACAACTAAAAGATTCATTGTTCAATGCACAGAAGACAAGACAGATAGAAGAACTGAGTACGTTATACGAAACCAATAAAAAAGAACAGCAGATACAGGTTCAGCAATTCACTATCAAAAAACAAAATACACAGATCTTTCTGATCCTTGGCTTTGTTGCATTTGCAGCCGTTATCAGTTACTTACTTTATTACCGTTACCGTTGGAAACACCAGGTAAAACACCAAACAGAAATTTTAAAGCAACAGGAACTTGCTGCACAATCAATTCTTGAAGCTGAAGAAAAAGAACGCACCCGTATTGCAAAAGATCTTCACGATGGAGTGGGGCAAATGATGAGTGCGGCACGCATGAATCTTTCCTCGTTTTACAATTCAGTAAACATTCAGGATGGTGATCAAAGCAAATCACTGGCGAATATTATTCAGCTAGTGGACGACAGTTGTAAAGAAGTAAGAGCAGTGAGCCATAGCATGATGCCTTCTGCCCTGCTCAACAAAGGATTGCCCAATGCCGTGGAAGAATTAGCAAGTAAGATCAGCAATAAAGAACTACAGGTAAGCTTTCACAGCGAGGGTTTTAATGAACGTTTGAACACAACCACAGAAACTATTTTATTCCGTGTGATACAGGAATGTATCAACAACAGCATTAAACATGCAGAAGCAAGCACGTTGGATATTTCACTAATTCATGATAATGATGGCATCAGCGTAACCATTGAAGATAATGGCAAAGGTTTTTTAAACGATCTCCAACAAAACGAGGATGGAATGGGTCTTTCAAATATCCGAAGTCGTATTCAATTCTTAAAAGGCACTGTTGACATTGACAGCTCACCCGGCAATGGAACATTAATTGCCATTCATGTACCACAAACAAAGAAGCTATAAAAAAATAAAATGAAGAAAATACTTTTTGCAGGTTTGCTATTGGCTTTTAGTATGTCACTGAAAGCGCAAAAAAACAAATCAGTGATTGACAGTTTAGAAAAACTTGTCGTTAACAGTAAAGACAGCCAGCTGGTGAAAATTTACAATGACCTTACATGGGAATACCGTTTGGTAAACCGGGATAAAGCAATGCAATATGGTTTTAAGGCAATTGAACAGGCCCGAAAAGTAAATTATCCAAAAGGAATGGCGCAGGCATACAACGATCTTGGTATTTTGTTATTCGACCAGGAAAAATATGATAGTGCTATTGCCTTCTATCAGCTTTCAGGAAAAATAAGAGAACAGTTGAATGATGGCCTGGGTATTGCAAAAGTGTATAATAAGATCGGGATCGTTTACCAGAAGAAAGGAGCATTTGATAAAGCATTGGAAAACCAGTTACAGGCCTTATCACTCTTTACAAAACACAAGAACGATATCGGCATTTCATATTCGCTCAATAATATCGGTATCCTTAACCAGAATCTTGGACGTTATGACGATGCCATCAAATACCAGCTTCAATCCATCGAAATAAAAGAAAAACTAAAAGATAATTATGGATTAGCAGGGTCATTTGTAAATATTGCGAACGTTTATAAAATAAAAGGCGATGATAATAAAGCAACCACTTACTACAACAAGGCAATCACGATCAGCCGATCAATTCAGGATAAAGAATATCTCGCCAACGCATTAAACAACATTGGCGCACTTTACATCAAAAAGCAAAATTACAAGGAGGCTTTAGCCGCCATCAATGAATCACTACAATTAAGAAAAGACCTGGGCGACACCAAGGGACAGGTTAGTTGCATGAATAATCTTGGCTTGGTTTTTCACGACCAGAAACAATACGATTCATCTATTGCCATATTGCAGGCAGCGTTGAATATTGGTAAAGACGCAGTAAACTGTTTACCCGAAGTAAACCAAACCTACCTTGCACTTTCACATTCATACGAATCATTGAATAAGAACGACGAAGCTTTAGCGATGTTCAAATTCTATGCATCAACAAAAGATTCATTGTTTACAGACAACCTTTCACAAAAATTTGCTGAGCTTGAAACTAAATATGAAACACTTGAAAAAGAAAAAGAAATTCAACGGCAGCAATACATCATTGAAAAGAAAAATTACTGGATCATTGGAATTGCTTTGTCAATTGTATTGCTTTCGCTTCTTGCTGTTTCTTACTACCGTCGTTATAAATTAAAACAGGAAGCAACCATGAAACAAGCTGTCCTTGAGCAGCAACAACTGGCTGCATCTGCGGTATTAAAAGCTGAAGAAAAAGAGCGGCAACGCATTGCCAAAGACCTGCACGATGGTGTTGGACAAATGATGAGTGCAGCTAAAATGAATCTCTCCGCATTTGAGAATGAACTCCAGTTCACAAGCGTTGATCAGAAACTTTCGTTTGAACGCATCATTGGTTTGGTTGATGAAAGCTGTAAAGAAGTAAGAACGGTTAGCCACCAGATGATGCCGAATATGTTATTGAAATCAGGATTGGGCAAAGCTGTTGCTGAGTTTCTTGATAAGATCGATCAGAAAATAATCAAAGTGAACCTGCATGTAGAAGGTTTGCAGGAACGGTTGAATGAAGATGTAGAGATCGTTTTGTTCCGTGTATTGCAGGAGTGTGTGAACAATGTGATTAAACATTCAGGTGCATCGCAGTTAGATATTGCACTTATTAAAGATAAGGATGGCATCAGCGCCACCATTGAAGATAATGGTAAAGGTTTCGATGTACAACAAATTGGCGACGAAGGCGGCATTGGTTTAAAGAACATGAAAGCAAGGATCGACTATCTCAATGGCACTATTGACTTTGACACTGCGGCAGGCAAAGGAACGTTAGTTGCTATTCATCTTCCGCTAACGCAAACCAGAATTGTTGAACTCTAATTTTCAATATCTTCGATTTAACCTCTCCACATTATGTCCTTGCATCATTATAAAATTGCGATTGTTGATGATCACCAGATCGTTATTGACGGTTTACATTCCTTGTTAAAAGGATACAATCAGTTTGAGATCGTAATTGAATCGAACCACCCGGAAACTATTCTGCCTTTATTAAAAAAACAAGAAATTGATATTTTACTTACGGATGTAATGATGCCTGTGTTAACTGGAGTTGAACTGGCAAAGCAGGTGAAAAAGGAATTCCCTTCTATTAAAATCATTGCATTATCAATGAATGGCGAAGGCAGTTTGGTAAACCAGATGATCGAAGAAAGTGATATCAGCGGTTACCTGTTGAAGAACATCGGTCAAACAGAATTTATTAACGCACTCAATAAAATTGCCGAAGGTGGTATTTATTTCAGTGATGAAGTGCTGCAGGAAATGCTGAAAGCAAGCGAACGAAAACAAGTGAGCGATGAGAACAAACTCACCAACCGTGAAGTAGAAATTGTGCGGCTTATTGAACAGGAATACAGCAATAAAAAAATTGCGGAAGAATTATTCCTGAGCGAACGTACTGTTGAAACACACAGGAAAAACATCTTCCGCAAAACGAAAACCAATTCAGTGATCGGGTTAATTAAATATGCTTACGAGCACAAACTCGTTTAACGAATTGCAATACCCAATTTCAGCAATACCGAGTGCGATCCGCCATCAGTATTTTTCTTTTGCCAGCCATCGTAATGTACACTGGCATTAAAAATATTAAAGTTTAAACCGGCGCCAATATCATAGGCAAAGCGGCTTTCCCTTGCATCAATGGTTTCATCTTTTATTAATCCAACACCCGCATTGCCCGTAAGGAATAAATTCTTTACTGGGTAATAACGGATTCCAGCTTTTAACGGTATCATGCTGATCTTGCCATAAGGATTATAAGTTTCCGGTGCATACGATTGAAACCCGATGGTTCCGGTAATATATGCACTCTGCCCTAACCCAAAACCACCAAAACCTTCAATGCCAAATACGCTTCTGTAATCGTTCCGTAAATCGCCAAGTGGTGCGCCAACAATAACGTTACCACCAAAAATGGTATTGCCTTTTTGTGCGTAGGAAGCACTTGTTAAACCAATAATTGCTACAATAATGGATAAAAATTTGCTCTTCATAACATCTGTTTACAGTTCATTTTCCAATATTGTACCAAAAATAAAAAGCGGCTGTTCTTGTATATATTTTAACAAGCCGGTGCTGCATTTTATGCTGAGATCATTTTAACGCAAGACCAAGTTTTAACTGTATTGTTCCTGAAAAGCCATCTGTATTCTGTCGTTTCCAGCCATCGTAATTCAAACTTATTTGTCCAACGAGCAAATGCAGACCAATACCCGCATCAAACATAAATCTCGATTCCCTCTTGCTCATTGCTTCATCCTTCAAAAAACCAACGCCTGCATTTCCACTTAAAAACAAACTATTTTTTGGGTATACACGTAAACCTGCTTTTATCGGCACTACTGTTATTTTTCCGTAAGGATTGCCCGACTGTTCTTTATAAGAAAAATAACCAATGGTGCCCAATCCATATAAATGCTTCCCGCCAAAACCAAGTGATACATCAATGCCTGTTGCTCGTTTATAGCCATCCTTAAAATCGCCGGTTGGAAACCCAAGTATAAGATTGCCGCCTACAAACGTGTTTAGTTTTTGTGCAGTAGCCTTTTCTGCTATAACAAATTGAGCCAGTAAAAAGAGAGAAAATAAGGTTGTGCGCATAGTATCTTTTTTTTGCGATAAATGTAGCACCTTTGTTTGCAGAGCAAATACCCACTGCCACTTAGTTTAAACGAAACACACAAAGATGCTTTCAAAAAAAACACAGTACGCATTCCAGGCGCTGAGCTATATGGCCCAGCAAAAAAATAACGAGCCGCTTCTCATAGCCGATATTGCCAAAAAGAAAAAAATCCCGCTGAAATTTTTGGAGAATATCTTATTGCTGATGCGCAAAGATGGTATTCTTGAGAGCAAGAAAGGAAAAGGTGGTGGTTATTATTTCAAACTGAAACCTTCGCAAATACCACTTGCAAGGGTCATCCGTTTACTCGATGGGCCTATTGCTCCCCTCTCCTGCGTAAGTCTTCACTTTTATGAACGTTGCAAAAACTGCGATGAAAAACATTGCGGCCTGCACGACATGATGATAAAAGTGCGTGATGCCAATCTTAAAATCCTCGAGAGTAAAACCGTTGCCGATATTACCTGATGCAAAAAACTGTAGCCATAACCGTTAGAGGTAAAGTGCAGGGTGTGTGGTTTCGCAGCTATACACTTGAGAAAGCCCAACAACTATTACTTACCGGCACTGTACGCAATACCCCAGATGGTGATGTGGCTGTTGTTGCCACAGGCACCGAAGATCAGTTAGCTGATTTTATTGAATGGTGCTGGATGGGCTCACCCAAGAGCAAGGTTACTTCTGTTACCGTTGAAGATAAAGAATTGATGAAGTTTGAAGGGTTTGAGGTGGTGAGGTGAATCTTTTCCAGATTGGATTATACTGACAACAATACCCAAATTTGAACAAACAAATACTAATTTTCACTTATCACTATTTTTTAGAATCGCATCTCCGATATATATATTAGCAGCCATTCTTAATCATCCTTTTTAACTAGTACATGAAATATTTGCTACGGGTTTATTTTTCAGTTTTCATTGGGCTAATTCTTTCATGTCAGACCTCGAGTTCAAAAAACAAGATGACTCCTGCAAAGGGTAAACAAGGAAAAGATAACATGAAATTGAAATTAACTGATTCATGGTTTAATGCGGAAAGCGAATCAAAAGATAATTATTTCTTTCTTCGGGGCAGGGACAGTCTAACCAACTTCATTAAATCTTCACTTTATAATGATAGAGTAGAAATTATTTGGCCTTATAGTTCATTAAATGGTTTATTTTATCCTGATGACAACGAATCAAAATTAATGGCCCTATTTGAAGATTCATTAGTGAATAAACTTGAGGGTGACTTACATTCTATATTATCATTTGTTTATACAGGAAATGGTAAAAGAATCTGGCATTGGTATACAAGGTCATTTCAGGACTTCAACAAAAGGTTGAATTTAGCACTTTCTGGCTTTGACAAATTACCAATAACTATTAAACGAATTCATGAACCGGATTGGTCAGAATATCTTGATGCCATGAGAGGTAGCGGACTTATCAAATGATTTGAATACCCCCCAATGGCGAAAGCGTCTCGCTTGTGCCCCTAGCTCATAAATATTTTACGATCACTGTTTACTAAAACAATACCGGTAGTTATAACTCGGGCTTTCAATAAACGCATATAACCTCCGACCGGAAGAACGGAAATCAAAATGATCGAAATACCAATCGATCACACGGTTATTATTAAAGTCGTATAGTTTTAGAATCAGCACCTGCCTGCTGTCTGTTTGCCAATTTCCATCATTATCATAATAACCGGGGCCGTTTTGTGTACGCATCTGCCAGTTGCCTTGCATGGTATCAGTTGCATTGGTATAAGAAGCTGTGCCGTTCTCATTAAACCGGAACAAGCCGGATCCGTAGCCCGAGTTGATGCGTTCATTACTAAAAGCCCGGCGCTTTTCTACTTCGGTTAAACGCCACGAACCTTCAATGCGGTTTTCGGGTAACCATTTTTTACAGGAGCTGAGTGAAAGAAAGAGAAGAGCGATAAAAGGAAATGGGTAGAGTTTTGATTGCATAGATAAAGTTTTATAAAAAGCCACAAATACAGTACCCATATACGTTAGAGAAACTTTAAATCTATCCATTGTAAACCTACGCCCTTATTGGGCACATGAACAATGGGAAATTTCAGAATTGCCACGAATGCTGTTTTCAGATACCAACTATCAGATAGAATTCGTTTCGTAATGCCGTTAAGAAGGATGCTCCCAAAAACCAAGACAGATCATTCTCTGAATTTTTGTATTCGATAATTGATTCCTGCAAAAGCAAAAGCAGGAGTTCAGGTTAAATAAAAAAAGCTTGTTATAAAAAAATCAGGCCCGGTAATATTTGCAAAACATTTCAAGCCATCAGTAATTATTGCTATTGTTCTCCAATAAGAATATGCGTAGGTTCATGTTCGAAAAAATCATTATGAAACACTTCTCATTTTTAATACTCTTTCTGCAGTTAATACTAACAACAGCAGCTCAACACGACAGAACAATATTTCTGGGAGAAGATATGATGCGTACATTTCGCTCAGATATCATTAAAGTAAGAAGTTGGGATTCTGCCATTTCATTTTTATTTGACAGTCGGTTAACTGTTTTGTATAATACGGCCATCGCAACATCCGAGAAACAAAACAGGCTGGGCGTCATTCTGCCTTCGAAGAGTACTGAAAAAACAACCTATGAAACCAGGTTGAAAATTGATAATGATGTTGATTCTTGCATCGTTATTTATAACCATGATATAAATGTTGTGCGGCATGGAAAATCGTTACTTTTTGGAATAATCAATTTATTCTCAAAGCCCGGGGAACGTTCCCCGCAGGAAGAACCCTACTATGCAAATGAGCTTAACAAAGCGTGGGGAACAATAAATTACAGAGGCAAGACATCGCAATTTCTTTTGATCAATAAAAACAAATTGGATTTGATAAATAAGGGTTGGCTTATTTTGAATAATGATACTATAACAATAAAACCAATTACCACTTATAAAAACCGGAAGGGAAAAATTAAAAAGTCATTTCCTCACGGAATGTTCAGCTGGGTATTGAAAAAAGGCGATACAATTATTGCAGCAATTGACGGGTATATGGCAAACAATACTGCCTATATTCGCAGAGACTTAAATGAGGAAGAGAGTATAATCCTAACATCATTCATATTTGTATTTTGTCTCACAAGCGTACCGTAATTACAAAACGCCAATGACTCAGCCCTGTCTATGTGGGGCTCACAGTAGTATATTCTGTCGATCGCAGAGAACCCTGCCTACAATTTTACACCAAACTTATACTTAACTTTCAGGACGATTATTTCTTTGTAAAATTCCCGAATGGATAAATGGCAAGATTTAAAGCATCAATTGAGATCATCGGCATAAACCCTTTTGTATTTGTTCCGGAAAAAATACTTGCAACAGTTTTACAAGCGTCCGGCAAAGAGAAAGGGCCCATACCGATAAGAGGTGTGATCAATAAAAATCCTTACCGGCAAACATTGGTAAAATATGCCGGGCATTGGCGATTGTACATCAACACCATCATGCTGAAAGATTCGCCTAAACGAATCGGGGAAACTATTACCATCAGCATTGAATTTGATCCTGAAGACAGAAAACTGAAGATGCATCCTGAACTTGAAAAAGCTTTGGCGAAGAATAAAACAGCAAAAGAAAATTTTAAAAAGCTTCCTTCATCCCGTCAACAGGAGATTATCCGCTACATCAGTAATTTAAAAACAGTAGAAAGTGTTGAGCGGAACATTACAAAGGCCATCAACTTTTTAAGCGGCAACGGAAGTTTTGTGGGCAGGCAATCGCTTTGAAATCGACCCGCAGTTTATCCAAACAGTAATCATCTATACTTTCCTAACTTTAATAACAACACTGAATACTGCATCAGTGATTTCTAAACCATCAACTATGCGTACACGCAAGTTTTTTCTACGATCGTTTTTTGCTTTGATAATGTTGCTACTTGTTGCGGGAGTTTGGTATGCAACCAAAGCATTCCCTGTCATCACCGGCTATTTCGCCAAGAATCTTGCATCCGGTGTTTATTTACAAAACCGCAACGCTGCTGATGTTGTAACAGAAGACCTGGCAGAGTTCCCATTTTCAATATGCAATTACTCAGTTAACGACAGCGATCGATCAGTAACAGTTTCCGTTTGGGGTTTTGCAAAAAAGAAAGCAATCTACAGAGATGGCATCGGATGCACACTCATCAATGAACTGAGCGAAGAAGAAATCAGAAAGCAGGTGTTCAACCGAGCTATGATCAAACGTATGAACCCTGACAGTATCGCCTGGCCAAATGGAGATAAACTTGCAGATACAATACCAACTGAAATAGATCAGCAGTTATTGAAGCAGGCTGTTGCAAATGTGATGCAATCAAACTTTAACGGTAAGTCCTCGCAAACAAGAGCTGTTGTTGTTTTATACAATGGTCAACTTGTTGCAGAACAGTATGCGCCGGGCTTTGATAAAAACACAGTGATGACAGGTTGGTCGGTTGCAAAAAGTTTAACGTCGGCTATGATCGGTCTTTTAGTAAAGGAAGGAAACCTGAAGATTGATGCACCTGCCCCTGTGCCCGAATGGAAAAATACAGCAAAAGAAAAAATTACGTTACGACAGTTGTTACAGCAAACTACAGGTCTTGCATTTGAAGAAGATTATACAAAACCAAGCGAAGTAACTAATATGCTATTCAGGAAGGGCGATATGGCTGCTTTTACCGCAAAGCTTCCATTAAAGCACGAACCGGGTACTGTATTTAACTATTCAAGCGGCAACACAAATATTCTTAGCCGAATTGTTCGTCATGCCGTTGGTGAAGAAGCATATGCTGATTTTCCTTACCGTTCACTTTTTCATAAGCTGAATATGTATTCAATAGTTTTGGAGCCTGATGCATCGGGTACTTATGTTGGCTCTTCTTACAGCTATGCAACAGCACGAGACTTTGCCAGATTTGGTTTATTGTATTATAACAACGGCGTGTGGAATGGAGAACAGTTATTACCTGCAGATTGGGTGCCGCAATCAATACAACCGTCTGCAGCTGATAAACAAAAACATTATGGCTTTCAGTTCTGGCTAAATGGTTTTAGCAAAGAAGATGTAGGTAAACGTTGGTATCCTGATGTTCCTGCTGATATGTTTTTTGCTGATGGTTACGGCGGACAGGATATCTACATCATTCCATCAAAGAAACTGGTAGTTGTACGGCTGGGTTTACATGTGATTGATGAAAATAAGTTTTTGAAGGAAGTAATTGCATCAATACAACATTAAAGTTCTGTAGAAGATTATTTAAGCCAAGCTATCTTTTTCACTGTGCGTTTAAACAAATAGCGATGAAGTATCAGCCAAAGCGGAATGAGTAAGAAACAGAGACCACTCCACACAGGAAGATCCATCCATGCAAACAGGATGCTTAACAATCCGATTCCCATCTGCACCATTGCGTCCTGCTTTTGTGAACGCACATAGTGTGTTTCATACATACTGAAAGTCAACTTGGTTCTATTCTTATAGGCATGCCTGTATAATAAATAAAAGATGAACCAGATAACAGCATAACCAATGCTGAAGAAAAGGATGAGCTGCGGAAACTCTTCCTGCGTTAATACTGTTTTGCCCAGCACTGTTACTTCATGGAAATAATCAAAACCGGTTAACCACGACAACAAAACTGAGAATAAAAACTTTAACGGGAAAGCATAGAACAGGATCAACACAAGCAGCGACAGGTTTAAGAAAATTACAAAGCCATCATTCAACCCGTAATTCCGGAAGTATTCATTCTGCAAATACCAGAAAAAGAAAACAAGACTTACTGTAGCTGCAAAAGGAAGAAAATGATGAATTGAAAATTCTAGTTCTTCAAATGTTTTTGGCACTTCAAGTGACATAATAAGCAAGGAAACAGAAAATGCAAACACGGCATCGCTTAGAGCTTCAATGCGGTACAGTTCTGTACCACGGGTGGTTTTACGTTCATATTGCTGAAAGATCTTTTTGCGGAGCATCGTTGATTTTTAGAATCCAAAATAGAAAGCGATGCCGCTCTCATCAATGATGGTGGTTGGCGAATTGGTTGATGACGGGCATAAAAAAATCCCTCAACAATTGCTGAGGGATTTCTATTTTAAACTTCATCTTTCAAATTATCCAAGTTTTGCTTTCAGGTTTGCATCAATTGCATCCAGGAATTCTTCTGTATACAAATAATGATCGCCATGATTTACTTTGTTGCCATGCACACATACAGCCAGATCTTTTGTCATCTTACCGCTTTCAACTGTTTCAATACAAACTGCTTCCAGTGCATTTGCAAAATCGATCAACGGTTGGTTGCCATCTAATTTACCACGGAAAGCCAAACCACGTGTCCATGCAAATATCGATGCGATTGGATTTGTAGAAGTTGGACGACCTTTCTGATGCTCACGGTAGTGACGTGTTACTGTTCCGTGTGCTGCTTCTGCTTCCATTGTTTTACCATCAGGTGTAACCAATACAGAAGTCATTAAACCAAGTGAACCGAAACCTTGTGCAACAGTATCGCTTTGTACATCACCATCATAGTTTTTACAAGCCCATACAAAGTTGCCGTTCCATTTCAATGCACTCGCCACCATGTCATCGATCAAACGATGTTCGTACACGATGCCTGCTTCAACAAACTGCGCTTTGAATTCGTTTTGATAGATCTCTTCAAAAATATCTTTGAAACGACCGTCGTATTTTTTAAGAATAGTATTTTTTGTAGAAAGATACAACGGCCATTTTTTGCTCAACGCCATATTGAAACAGCTGCGTGCAAAACCCATGATGCTTTCATCGGTATTGTACATGCTCATTGCAACGCCATCGCCTTTGAAATTATATACTTCAAAAGTTTGTGGCTCGCCACCACCTTCCGGAGTAAAGGTCATAGTCAACTTTCCTTTGCCTTTGATCACCGTATCAGTTGCACGGTATTGATCACCAAACGCATGACGACCAACAATGATTGGCGCCGTCCAGTTTGTAACCAAACGTGGAATATTATTGATCACGATCGGCTCACGGAATACAGTACCATCTAAGATATTGCGGATAGTTCCGTTCGGGCTCTTCCACATTTGTTTGAGTTTGAACTCTTCTACACGTTGTTCATCGGGAGTAATGGTTGCACATTTAATACCTACACCATATTGTTTAATTGCATTGGCAGCATCTATCGTTACCTGGTCGTTGGTTTCATCTCTGTACTCAACACCAAGGTCGTAGTATTTAATATCCAGTTCGAGATAAGGAAGAATTAATTTCTCTTTAATGAATTTCCAGATGATCCTTGTCATCTCATCACCATCCAGTTCAACAACCGGGTTGGCTACTTTAATTTTCGCTGCCATCAGTTTAGTCTTTAATTGTTAAGTAATTCAAACAATATGATTGTTTGCAGCAACCGTTACATGCAGTTGGTTGATGCCCTGTTTTTTCAAGGGTCACAAAGATAGTTGTGTAGCACCAAAAAATAAGCAGTTATTCTGCCAGTAGTGAACGGATGGTTCGGTAGAACTCGGCTTTAAACTCTGTATAGAACTCGCCTGTGCCCGGGCCATAGAAGCCTTGGTGAATTTTGGCAACGTTCCCGGCCTTAGAAAGAAAGATGGTTGTTGGAAACGAACGAATAGGAGTTAGCTGCGGTAATGTTTTTTCTGTACGTTGTTCATCACTCGTTGTTGTGGGAGTAATCAACACTGGATATTGTATACCGAAGCGTTTGATAAACTTTTGTACACTTGCTTTGGAACGATTGAAATCGGTACTGTATTCATAGGCCAACGCTATCACTTCAACTCCTTTGTTTTTATATTCCTTGTAAAAGCCACTGAGGAATTTACTTTCGTCCATACAGTTAGGGCACCAGCTGCCCATGATCTGTATCACCACTACTTTATTCTTAAACCGTGCATCATTGATCGAAACGATTTTACCATTCACATCTTTGAAAGCAAAATTCAATTTGCTTTCTCCGGGTTTTAATTGTGTGATTTGAGTAGTATCAGGCAAGGCTGCCTTATCATTTTTTGTTGCACGCCATTTTTCAGCAGGTACCGCACTGCTGTAATACATTCCGTTCTTTATCTCGTTGCCACTGATTGTTGCAGTAAATAAATAGGCATGACTTCCATCAAAACAACTCAGCAATAAACTATCGCCATTTACAACGCCTTCTAAAAATCGATAATCTCCGCTGGGTGTTAAAAATGTTCCGGTTAACGCTGAACCTTTTTGTTGAAATTCTGCAATAGCAGGACGATCAGTTCCATTGGGCCTCGTAAAAGAAACCTGCCAGCGACCGGTGCTGTTTTCTGTTGCAGATTCAGTTACAGCAAACCGCTCTTTGTTTCCATACACAAACTCAACGGGGAACTCCAGCAACTTTAAACTGCCTGCTTTAAACCATTTGCCAACCAGCTTTCCATCCTTCTGTATTTGCAAACGAAAGAAGGATTCGAAGAACGGCATTTCAATATTTACTGAATCGCCTTTGATTTTAATATCATCAACTAATAAACGTTCTGCTGCATTGCGGATATACATTACCTGCTTTCCATTCTTCAATTGCACTTCGGCATTGAAAATAATTTCTGCTCCATCTTCACGAAAGATAGATGCACGATACCAACCTGTGCGGAGTTTGTTCACTGATTGTGTAAATGCTGTTGTATTGAAAAGAAAAACGATTACCGTCAAATATAAAAATTGCTTCATGCAAATACCAGATTTTTCGATCATGCTTAATACTAAAAAACGAAGCTGCAAGGTAAGGCTTGCAGCTTTCTAATATGGTCATGGCTCTGACAGGTTCATTGCAGAACTGTGAAGGTTCTTATAAATTTTCAAACATATCCTTCGTCATCTCAGGTAATTCATAGTCATGTTTCCAACCCCAGTCCCTTCTTGCAACACTGTCATCAATGCTTTGCGGCCAGCTGTTGGCGATTTGCTGACGGTAATCGGGTTTGTAGGTCATTTCAAATCCTGGCCGATGTTTCGCCACTTCCGCTGCAATTTCCTTTGGCGAAAAACTCATCGAAGAAATATTGTAAGAATGACGGATCGAAATTTTATCGGCCGGTGCTTCCATTAATTCAATGGTTGCTCGGATGGCGTCGGGCATATACATCATGGGCAGGTAGGTGTCTTCCTGCAAAAAGCATTCATATTTATTTTCTTCCAATGCTTCATGAAAAATTTCTACTGCATAATCGGTTGTACCGCCACCGGGTGCAGATTTATAGGAGATCAAACCAGGATAACGCAGGCTTCTTACATCAACCCCGTAACGTTGAAAATAATAGTTGCACCAAAACTCACCTGCATATTTGCTGATGCCATATACAGTAGTTGGCTCAATAATGGTTTGCTGCGGACAATTTTGCTTGGGCGATGTTGGACCGAATACCGCAATGGAACTTGGCCAATAAACCTTGTGTAATTTTTCTTCACGGGCAATGTCCAGCACATTTAATAAACCTGTCATGTTAAGATTCCATGCAAGGTTTGGATTTTTTTCACCTGTTGCCGAAAGAATGGCAGCGAGTAAATAAATCTGTGTGATGTTCTGACGGATGACCTGCACATGCAGCATCTCTTTATTCATTACATCAAGACTCACGTAAGGACCAGTTCCTTCAAGCAGCGGATTTTGTTCACGCAGATCAGAAGCGATCACATTTGCATTCCCATACAGTTTACGCAACGCCAAGGTTAACTCAACACCAATCTGACCGGAAGCGCCAATCACTAATATTTTTTCTTTTACCATAGTACAATGAATGTGGCGGCAAAAATAAGCGGAAAATCAACGAGGCGAACATTCATTCGTTTGCGCAAAAGTCTGATCCATGATTTGGATGGATTTAATGATTTGCCTGATTAAAACCAGGGCTGTTTCCCCAAAATCACACATCCGGAATCAGACATCAGACTTCCTTTATCTTTGCCGCATGGAACAATTTCTGAAAGACCTGTTTGCCAATCAATCTTACGACGAAAAAAACTTTTTCCTCATTGCCGGACCATGTGTAGTTGAAAGTGAAGAACTGGTAATGGAAGTAGCCGATAAAGTTTCAACTATTTGCAAAGAGTTAGGTATTCCCTATGTGTTCAAAGCATCTTACCGCAAAGCCAACAGAACAAGTGCTGCTTCATTTACGGGCTTAGGTGATGATACAGGTTTGAGTTTGATCGACAAAGTCAGAAAGCATTATAACCTTCCTGCAACATCAGATATTCATGCACATGAAGAAGCGGGAATGGCCTCTCCTTATATTGATATTTTACAGATACCAGCATTTCTCTGTCGCCAAACCGATCTGTTGGAAGCGGCTGCAGAAACAGGAAAAATAGTGAACGTAAAAAAAGGTCAGTTCCTCAGCGGACCTTCGATGAAGTTTGCTGTCGAAAAGATCCGCAAAGCCGGCAATAACAATATCATGCTTACCGAACGGGGAAACACTTTTGGTTATACTGATCTTGTTGTTGATTACCGCAACATTACCTGGATGAAAGAATTGAATGTTCCCGTAATTATGGATTGTACGCATTCATTGCAACAGCCCAATCAAACAACGGGTGTTACGGGTGGTAATCCGCAACTCATCGGCACAATTGCAAAAGCGGCTATTGCCACGGGTGTTGATGGATTATTTATTGAAACGCACCCAAACCCTGCCGTTGCAAAAAGTGATGGCGCAAATATGTTGCAGTTAGATAAACTGAAAGGATTGCTGGAGCAATTAGTGAAGCTCAGAAAAGCAATTTAATATTCGATGCTGTTGTCATTTTCAGCTTTTATTTAACAATAAGTTTCACGAACTTTAAAGAGCATCAAAAGCTCTTTATATGAAAAAAACTTTACTCATCATTGCAGGCGTTTGCCTGTATCTCACCTCCTTTGCACAATTTGAATTTGGTTTTGGTTACAGTAACCAATCGCCCCTTGGCGATATGGCCAGCAACATTAATGCAGCACATGGATTTAACTTTCAGGCTGGCTATCGTTTACCATTTGCAGGTAAGCAGTTTGTTGTATCATTCGAAACAGGAACCGGTCGCTTCGGTAAAAAGAAAGTAACTCAAAGTTTCCAAAATGAAGATATGAGTACCGCTGCTGAATACCCGGTGAACTATATCAACTTCGCCAACTTCAATCATCTTAACCTTCGGTATGAAGTAGTAAAGAACAAAGCAATTACACCATATGTACAAGTACTTGGTGGTCATCAATCATTAGGCACAAGAGTTCGTATTAATGTGTATGATGAAAATGATCGTGACGATTGTAAACCACTAGAAAATGAAGTCACTTTCCGCAAAGGTTCAATGACATGGGGGTATGGTGCAGGTTTGTTGATGAAGCTTCGGTCAAAATCAGCATGCAATCCACTTAACGGCACTTCCATTAATCTTTCAGTAAGTCGTATTCATGGAAATCGCATTGATTATGTAAACGTAAAACAATTGGAGCAACCGGGTCCTTCGCAGCCAACACCTGATGATAGCAAGCCACTCACCATGCGGTTTGTAAACCTTAACACTAATCATATTCATAACCATACCGTGGCACAATTGTACAATAGTCCTCTGCAACAACTGCAGGTGAAACTTGGTTTGTTGTTTGATTTGAGATAACCAGTATATACCAGCTATAAAAAATTGAGGCTCTTAGTTAAGAGCCTCTTTTTGTGGGGGCGTTGGATAAACATACGTCTTCACTAGGATGCAACGACAGACTTGCTGCTAAACAGGGAACTGTTAAGCGCACGCAGAAATACCAGTAAGAGGTAGCATGTGAATTACAACGTGTGAGATGGGAGGCTCAAAGGATGCATGAATTAAAAACGGAGCGATGTCGCTTCAAGAGGTTAAAAGACGAGTGAAATCAGTCTTCTAAAGTTAGGCAAATTAAAATATATGGAAAATAAATATTTCTATACCTGGCTTGGCAGTACATTAAACTCTTTTTTGAAAGCAAGAGAAAAGTTACTGAGATTACTATAGCCTAATTGTGTTCCCACTTCTTTTACGTTGTATTGGCCGGTAAGCAGCATAGATCTTGCTTTTTGCATCCTGTTTTTCTGGTAGTATTCATATATGCCGGTGCCGTACACCCTTTTAAAAGCAGATTTTAATTTCGATACACTCATTCCGCTTTTCTCTGCCAGCAAAGCAATGGTTGGGGGAGGCTGGCCAAAATCTCGTACAAGCAGCGATTCGATTTCCATCAGCTTGCTCATATCTGATGCTTTGATCTTACGTGGAGGCTGGGTTGGCTCTTCCTGCATCTTACGATAGATCTTCGAAAGAAAATGTTCAAGCAATAACATAATACGATTCTTCACAATCATACTCTGCAAAGGATTAGCTTCATCAGTTTGAAATACTTCATCAAACAAAATTCTGTTTTGCGCATCAAATGGTTCAGGATGCACAAGTGTGTTGCGCATAGCATTGTAGCGGGACAAAACCTGCAACTCGTTATAACGATTAAGATTATCATTTATCCAGCGGCCGGGAAGGAGTATATTAATGCTTCTTGCTTTGGTATTGGCTTTAACAGTAAAACTCATGTCATTTGCACTTGAACTTAGTGTAACCCCTGCCCTTCTTGTGCTTTTATCAAATATCTGTTTCCCGTTGTGGAGAAAGTGAAGGGAATCGCCTAACTCAGCATCATTAAAATGAAGAATGCAAAAATATTCATCACTCTTTTCACGCTTGAATGTTACATCAACATGATAGTGTATATCTGAAAGCATCGCCTGCAATCCATTTGGTAGTTCTACTACTCTAAAATAGCCATCAGCAATATCGGGCGACAGCTGAAGAAAATCATCTGTCAAATGCAAATGCATTTGTTCTGAAATACTTGCAAGTACTTCTTTGTAGTTCGTATGTTTTAAGTGCACAACTATCATGGCACCTGGTTTTACTTTGTTTATCTAACTACGTTTCTATAAACTTTGAAGGCTCTTCCTTCATATACTTTTTGAATGCAGTTACAAAATTACTCACGTTGGTATACCCAATTGTTACAGCTACTTGTTTAACTGAATATTTTCCTGTCGATAATAATTCGCCTGCCTTTAGCATTCGCTTTTGTTGGTAATACTCATAAATGGGCATACCAAATACCGATTTAAATATCTTCTTTAATTTTGTAGAACTCATCGTTGCCTTACGAGAGAGTTCTTCAATGGATTTTGGTTTATTTGAAAAATTTTCGACCAATATTTTTTCAATTTTCAAAACGGTATAGATATCATCCGGTTTTATATTACTCTGCACATCGGCCAGCGAAACTCTTGAATGAATGCGTGTAAAGAAACGTTCCATCAACAACTGTACCCTGTTCTCAATATATAAACGGGGAAAAGGCGTATCAGGATCCTCTTCCATAATTTCATTAATCAACTGAAAATACACAGCATCCAATGGCTCCATTGTAAAGCTGCGGCTTTTCAAAGCAATGTACGCCGGCAGTATATCATCAAACGTTTCAATCCCCATTAATTTTCCTAACCAATCTTTGGGTATCAGAATATTCACACCTTTGAATGTGGTGCCCTTAGTACCATGATAGAACCAATCGAATAGAGAACTGGTAAGATATGCAACAGCAATAGTTTCTTTTTTTCTGTCTACCACATCATTGTCAATACCAATACGGATTTCCTTTTCTACAATGAGTTCATCGAAACGAAGTGTATAATATTCTTCTGTATCTCTTTTTCTACTAATGAGCCAATCTTTGTTGATGCGGCAATTGATGATGTTCACATCAAGCCCGTTCGAAAGTTGAAGTACACGGTAGTAACCGCTGGCAATTTCCTCAGGGAAGAATAACCAGTTATCTTTCAGTTTCACTTGCAGCCTCGCCGCAAGATCGCTGATCATATCTTTATAACTGGAATGTGTGTACTCAAACGAAAACATAACCCTGATTGTTTGGTCAATTTAAACAATCAATTACCAAAATGCAATGACGAATCTCATTAGTAGCGCAGAGGGTTCCGTTTTCTGAACCAGATGTACTGACGAACGTTCATCCAGAAGGCAATAAAGAAGTAGATTATCAATGGCGAACCCATGGTAAGAAAGGATATATATATAAAATACTTGCGGATAGTGCTTGTGGCAATACCCATTTTCTCCCCTAACCAGGTACAAACGCCAAATACGTTCCATTCAATAATGTGCCGCAAACGGTTCATAGTGTTCAGTTGTAATGTAAAAGTACTTTATTCAACAATTCTTTCGGACAGATGGTTTAAAAAGTTCTTGTAAATCGGTAAATTCGCAACCTCAACAAGCAAATTGCAAATTTGAGAGTTTGAAAATGTGCGAATGGAGGGTTTTTTCAACCCGGCACTCCTCTTTGAGCCAATCTACCAAG
This sequence comes from Lacibacter sp. H375, assembly GCF_037892425.1. Taxonomy (NCBI): domain Bacteria; kingdom Pseudomonadati; phylum Bacteroidota; class Chitinophagia; order Chitinophagales; family Chitinophagaceae; genus Lacibacter; species Lacibacter aquaticus. Next base: position 2,215,228 of record NZ_JBBKTT010000001.1, on the reverse strand, counting down.
CCAGTTTTCGAATTTTCAGATGAGCTGATTTTCAACATTATCAAATTCTTCTTCATGGTATTCGATCTCGACCTCATCAAAAAATTGTACAGCGAAATGCCTGCCAAAGTGGATGCCGCCCGCAAAGCATTGGGTCGCCCTTTAACATTGGCAGAAAAAATATTATTCTCACACCTTTGGACAGGAGTTGATCCTGTAGACTTCGAAAGAGGAAAAGCATATGTTGATTTTGCACCAGACCGTGTAGCGATGCAGGATGCAACAGCTCAAATGGCGTTGCTGCAGTTTGACACGACCGGTCGTAAAAAGGTTGCGGTTCCTTCAACCGTGCATTGCGATCACCTGATTGTTGCAAAGACAGAAGGCAAGCAGGATCTGGTAAAAGCTGTTACTGACAACGAAGAGGTTTATAACTTCCTTTCTTCTATCTCAAATAAATATGGCATTGGTTTCTGGAAACCTGGTGCTGGTATCATTCACCAGGTAGTGTTGGAAAACTATGCATTCCCCGGTGGTATGATGATTGGTACCGATAGCCACACGGTAAATGCCGGTGGCTTGGGTATGATCGCAATTGGAGTTGGCGGTGCTGATGCCTGCGATGTAATGGCTGGTCTTAGCTGGGAATTATTGATGCCAAAATTAATTGGTGTGAAATTGACCGGTAAACTCAATGGCTGGACTGCTCCTAAAGATGTAATTCTGAAAGTGGCTGGTATCTTAACTGTAAAAGGTGGTACCAACGCAATTGTTGAATATTTTGGCGAAGGCGCAACAAGCATGAGCTGTACAGGTAAAGGAACTATTTGTAACATGGGTGCTGAAATTGGTGCTACCACTTCAACCTTTGGTTACGATGAAAGCATGAGCCGTTACCTGAAAGCAACCGGTCGTGCAGAAGTTGCTGACGCTGCAGATAAAATCAAAGATTATTTAACAGGCGATGCAGATGTATATGCAAACCCTGAAAAATATTTCGATAAAGTAATTGAGATCAACCTCAGTGAACTGGAACCACACCTGAACGGACCATTTACTCCAGATTTAGCTACACCAATTTCTCAAATGAAAGAAGCAGCAGCCAAAAACGGATGGCCTACAAAAATCGAAGTGGGCTTAATTGGTAGCTGTACCAACTCTTCTTATGAAGATATCAGTCGTGCAGTAAGTCTTGCTGGACAGGTTAGTGATAAAGGATTGACATTAAAATCTGAATTCACCATTACTCCAGGTAGCGAACTTGTTCGTTATACAATTGAGCGTGATGGATATTTAGGTGTATTTGAAAAAATTGGTGCCACTGTATTTGCAAATGCATGCGGACCGTGTATTGGTATGTGGGACAGGGTTGGCGCTGAAAAAGCAGAACGTAACACCATCGTTCACTCGTTCAACAGAAACTTTGCAAAACGTGCCGATGGTAATCCAAACACCTTGGCGTTTGTTGCAAGTCCTGAATTAGTAACTGCATTGGCAATTGCCGGTGATCTTACATTCAATCCGCTTACAGATACCTTAACTAATGATAAAGGTGAGCAGGTAAAACTTGATCCTCCAAGTGGGGATGAATTGCCGATCAAAGGATTTGCAGTTGAAGATGCCGGTTACCAGGCACCTGCTGAAGATGGAAGCAAAGTGCAGTTAGATGTGAAACCAGATAGCAAGCGTCTGCAATTGTTATATCCATTCTCTGCTTGGGAAGGTATTGACATTAAAGGATTGAAACTCCTCATCAAAGCAAAAGGAAAATGTACAACTGATCATATCTCAATGGCGGGTCCATGGTTAAAATTCCGTGGTCACTTAGATAATATCAGTAACAACCTGTTAATTGGTGCAACAAACTTCTTCAACGAAAAAACTGATACTGTAAAAAATCAATTGACTGGTGAATACGGTACAGTACCAAATACACAGCGTGCTTACAAAGCAGCAGGTGTTGGATCAATTGTAGTGGGTGATGAAAACTATGGTGAGGGTTCAAGTCGTGAACATGCGGCGATGGAACCACGTCACCTTGGAGTTCGTGTTGTACTGGTGAAATCATTTGCACGTATCCACGAAACAAACCTGAAGAAGCAAGGTATGTTAGCGTTGACTTTTGCTAACAAAGAAGATTACGATAAGATTCTTGAAGATGATACCATTGACGTGATTGGTTTAACATCATTCACACCTGGCGTACCATTAGAGTTGGTATTGAATCATGCCGATGGAAGCAGTGAAACTATCACTGTTAACCATAGCTACAATGCACAACAGATCGAATGGTTTAAAGCAGGTGGAGCATTGAATGTGATACGCTCTGAATTTGCTAAAGCATAATAACATTAGTTGGAACGCTTTAAGCGTGCTGAACAATTAATAAAAAATCCCCCGCTACGTCGGGGGATTTTTTATCTTCCTGATAATTTAAATTGAATAACTATGGAGAAACAACTTACCACAGAAGATTTCATGCGTGAAGCCATTCGTCTTTCAATTGAAAATGTAGAGAGTGGAAAAGGCGGTCCGTTTGCAGCAGTGATCGTTAAAGATGGGAAGATCATTGCAAGCGGAGTGAATGAAGTAACCTTATCGAATGATCCTACTGCACATGCGGAGGTTGTAGCAATTCGTAAAGCATGTTCAACTTTAAATTCATTTCAATTGGAGGGCTGTGAAATTTATTGCAGTTGCGAACCTTGTCCCATGTGTCTCGGTGCAATTTATTGGGCAAGGGCAGCAAAGATCTATTTCGCTAATACCAAAGAAGATGCTGCTGCTGTTGACTTCGATGATAAATTTATTTATGACGAAATTGATCTATCACATACCGGAAGAAAACTCACAACGCAACAATTACTCCGTGAAGAAGCATTGGTTGCATTTGAGAAATGGAAAACGAGTCCGCTTAAGACAAAATACTAGAAACCCTTCCCACACTTTTTATTGTCCATTTATCCAATAAGCTGCAACAGAATCGTTCTCTGCCTAACTTTAAGCTACAAATTCAACAGCATGAGAAAATTATTCAGCGTGGCTACAGCCTTCCTGTTTTCTTTATCAATATTCGCACAACAAACACAAAAGCCCCCTTTACATGGTAAACAATGGATGGCCATTACCGGTAAGCCATTGGCAGCAACAGCCGGCTCTATGATTTTTCAGAAAGGCGGCAATGCAGTTGATGCAGCATGCGCCATGTTGGGAGCAACCTGCACTATGTGGGATGTATTGAGCTGGGGCGGTGAAACACAGGCGCTCATTTACAATCCTAAGACGGGAAAAGTAATTGGCATTAATGCATTAGGTGTTGCACCAACAGGTGCTACAGCTGAATACTATAAAAGCAAAGGATATAATTTTCCTCCGGAGTACGGCCCGCTTGCAGCTGTTACGCCTGGTACTGTTGGTGGGTTGTGTTTGATGTTAGCCAACTATGGCACCATGAGTTTGAAAGAAGTGCTTGCACCATCTATGCAATTAGCAGCAGGTTATCCTATTGATGCACAAACAGCTAATAGTATGGAGCGTGGTAAACAACGTATCAAAGAATGGCCTTACAGTAAAAAAGTTTTCCTTCCTCATCTTGGAGAAAAAAGAGAGGCACCTGAAGCAGGTGAAATTTTTGTACAAAAAGATTTATTGGAAACACTCACCAAAATGGTGGAAGCTGAACAGGACGCTTTGAAAAAAGGCAAGAGTCGCAAAGAAGCCATCATGGCTGCTTATGATCGTTTTTACAAAGGTGATATTGCAAAAGAGTTTGTACGTGGTTGCCAGGAACAAGGAGGGCTAATTACAATGAATGACCTTGCCAACTGGAAGCCAATTGAAGAAGAACCCATGCATGTAAATTATAAAGGAATTGAAGTCTATAAACTGCAGCAATGGACTCAGGGACCGATGTTGTTACAAAGTCTCAACATTCTTGAAAATTTTGACTTGAAGAATATGGGTTATAACAGCAGCAGGTATATTCATACGCTTTATCAAACCATGAATATGACTTTTGCCGATCGTGATTTTTATTATGGTGATCCTGCGTTTCCACCCGCAGAGCCAATAAAAGGTTTGTTAACTAAAGAATATGCAAGACAGCGTGCGAGAATGATCTCGATGGAACGCAACATGGCAAACATTGGACCTGGTGATCCGTATCCGTTTGAAGGAAAAATAAATCCATTTGTTGATGTGTTGAAAAAGAGAGGCTTTAGTTTAGATACCACTTCTACTCAAAACAGAAATTTCGCTCCTACGCATGATGTGCGCAATGAAGCTGTTGCTTCTGTTGATGCGGAATATATGGAACACTTGTGGGCCGGCACCACATCGGTTGAAGCTGCAGATGCTGAAGGTTGGGTTGTTTCGATTACTCCATCGGGTGGATGGTTGCCGGCAACAATAGCCGGGAACACAGGAATTGGCATGAGTCAACGTGGACAAAGTTTTGTATTGGATGCAACTCTCAATCCATTTAACGTAATTGAACCGGGGAAACGCCCAAGAGTAACATTAACTCCAACCATGGCATTGAAAGACGGGAAACCATTTTTGTCATTTGCTGTACAAGGCGGCGATACACAGGATCAAAATCTATTGCAGTTCTTTTTAAACATTGTTGAATTTGGCATGACAGTTCAGGAAGCATGTGAAGCTGCAAACATCAATACCAATCAACTATGGTTATCGTTGGGCGGTAGTAAAACAGAAGATCGACAACCAAAACCCGGCCATTTGTTATTACATACCAATACTTCCGAATGGGTGAGAAAAGAACTACGAAAAATGGGTTATACACTCTTTTTTGAAGATAGAACAAGCGGCCCAATCAATGCCATCTGGTTCGATTGGAAACACAAAAGTTTCTGGGGCGGCAGCAGTAATCATGGCGAAGATTATGGTATTGCCTGGTAAAAGATAAACATGCATTCTTATCTTATTCCTCTTATAAAATTATTTGAGCAACATGCCAATGCTGGTAATGCAGAAGGCATGAAAGCTTATATGTTAAACCAGTTTGATTTCTATGGTTTAAAAGCTCCCGTTTGGCGCAAACTCAGCAAAGAATATTTTAAGGAAGCGTTACCTCCCTTTGGAGAAGTTGAAGGCATCATTAAAGACTGCTGGCAACATCCGAAGAGAGAACTGCAATACGTAGCAATTGAACTGTTAGCCAGTTATCAAAAACACTGGAAGGAAGAAACCATCAGTATCATTGAATACATACTCACACATAAAAGCTGGTGGGAGACAGTTGATCATGCAGCCACTTCATTAACCGGACCTTACTTTAAAAAATATCCTGAACAACAACGAAAGATCACAACAAAATGGAATAAGAGCAGCAGTATTTGGTTGCAACGCAGCAGCATCATGTTTCAGAAAATGTACAAGAAAGAAACAGATACAGATCTATTAAGTAAAAACATCCTGTCTCTCAGACATTCAAAAGAATTCTTTATACAAAAAGCAATTGGTTGGGCCTTACGGGAGTATTCAAAAACAGATGCAAAATGGGTTCGTGCTTTTGTAAAAAAACATTCCCTTTCACCGTTAAGCGAAAGGGAAGCTTTAAAAAGAGTCAGCAAGTAAATATTTCAATTATTGTTTGCTGAACTGTGTATAGAAACGTTTACCAGATTTAGGATTATATAATTCCATAAAATAAGAACCAACACTCAACGATTTAATATCAACAGAAGGATTAGCTGCCGATACATTTGTAACCTTCACGATACGGCCTTCTGTGCTGTACATGCGGCATACAAACAAGCTACCATTTTCCACAGCGGGAAGATTAATTCGTATATTATCTGAACTTGGATTCGGAAATACTTTCACGCTTATACTTTGTTCACTTCCCAATCTTATTTTCTTCACATCACTGTACGTAATGACCTCATCGTTATTAATTACTTTAATACGATAGGAGGGTTCTATATCACGTGCCGTAATTTTATCCTTAAACTCGTATTGAAAATTCTCATTACCTTCTTTGCCCATTACCAACCCAATCGTTTTGAATTCACCGTCGTCATCCTTGCGTTGTACTTCAAAGAAATCAACCAATTGATTGTATTCAGATTTCCATTGTATGAGCACGTGATTGTCTTTATCCTGCAAATTGGCATCAACCGCTTTACCTGCTAATATGCCATGCACAGGATAGATAAAAGCAATATCATCTCCCTTTACGGTAACAGGAGCAAAATTATTATTATTACAATTGCTTACATCAAATGGTTGATAAGGATTTTGAGTACCCTGCTCTCTAAAGATAATAATTGCAATTTCTTTATAAATATCCTTTAATGCCCCGAAATGCCCATCCTGTTTTGTAAGGAATTGGGCAATAAATTTACCTCCCCAATAAAACCCGTAATCAACCTGATTAAGGTTATAATATTCCGGATTGTTATTTACTAATGTAAAAACAAGATCAAGGAGAATCATCGACTCGCCCGGATTTATCGGCATTAAATTATTACAAAGAGTAGTGGATCTGTTTATGTACCGCCTCTCCATTGTCTTAGTCTGCGACACTCCGGTTATTGAAGCAATGCGAGTCGAAGGTGACTCAAAATTTGGTGTGGGATCAGAGTCAGCACCAATAAAGCCAAGATATGAGCCATCATCAAGACCTGAATTTGGGGTCCCAAAATTCATATAACTCTGATATCTCACAAACTGAACAGCGGCTGGATTATACTGAAAGCCAAAACGCATGCCAGCAAATTTTAATTGCCCTTGATTAGAGCCCGTGGGATTACTTAAAGCAAGGCGAATAACTACTTCTCCATTAGTATTTCTGTAAAAGCAATTACCGTAATAGGCGGCCCCCTGTGAGTAAGATGTGTTTTGCAAGATTGTAATTACAACCAGCAACAAGAGTAACTTTCTAATCATGTAGAAGAGTTTAAATTGTTAACTGGTTTCCGTAGGTAGGAAGATTAAAGGAAGGCTTTTTCCAGGAAGATGGTGTTAATGCAAAAGTAACTTGCCAAACGCAGGAATGCAATAAAAATGTAGATTATTTTTAAACAATTTTGTAGTAAAAATACTATACCGTGCAATTCAGCCCTTTACATCAAACCATATTTTTTTTCCATCATTCCACTCACCATTATAATTAATCGTTACTTCCTCACCCGCAGGAATCTCACGCACCGTTTTAATCATCATTTGCCTGCTGTCGAAGTCCATAAAATATTCTGCATTGCTGCTGTAAGAATGATTGTAGATCGATATCCAGCCAAGTGCCAATGCGCATTCATCATGTTTGGGCCCCCATTCAAAAATATAATCGTGTAAAAGGGTTTGATCAAGCAGCTTTCGTTCATCTGCCCTCATGACGATGACTGGCGAAAACTCAATGATGGTACCAGCCGCAATTGACTCATTGGTGAATACAGCCCTGCCTTTTTCTTCGGTATCGGCAATAAACAAACAGCTTAAACGCATAATGAACTTTTGTAGCTTGAACTAGTCTTTCAATCAAAGAAACTAACTTTAGCCAAAATGCAGAAATCAACAGCAAAACTTATCTAAAAACAGTTGAATTATGAGTCTTGAACTGGAACAGGAAGTATCATTAAAAGAGCAGTTTGAAGCTCTGATGATACGTGAGGACAAGCTGGAAATACAAGAATTCCTCAATAACCAGAACATCAGCGATGTGGCCGAACTTGTGTACGAATTCCCCGACTATGAAAGCCAGATGCTGGCCAATATGAGTGTTCACAGGGCTGCTAGTGTGTTTAAAATCCTTGATCTGCCTACCCAAAAACAGATCATTAAAGAACTTCCCCCCTTTAAAACAGCAGAATTACTAAATGAGCTTCCTGCCGACGACCGGACTTCTTTTCTTGAAGAATTACCTGGCAGCGTAGTAAGGGAACTGATCAAATTACTGAACCCGGAGGAAAGAAAAATCACACTATCGTTGCTGGGCTATCCGGAAAACAGCATTGGCCGATTGATGACGCCTGACTACGTTTACATTTATCCCTACAATACCGTTGCTGAAGTATTTGATACCATCCGTAAATACGGAAAGGACAGCGAAACCATCAACGTGCTTTACATCATCAATGAAAAAGGGGAACTGGTTGATGATATCCGTATCAGGGACATTATTCTTGCTGCGCCTGATAAGAAAGTGGAAGAAATTATTGACGGCCGTTTTATTGCCTTGAACGTGTACGACGATCAGGAAACTGCCAATGAAGCATTTAAAATGAATAACCGGGTGGCACTTCCTGTTGTAAGCAACACCAACAAACTTCTGGGTATTGTGACCATTGATGATGTGTTGTGGGTGGCTAATGAGGAGTTTAGTGAAGACATGCAGAAAATGGGTGGTACAGAAGCATTGGACGAACCGTATATTGAAACTCCTATTTTCAAACTATTCAAAAAACGGGTAGTTTGGCTCATCATTTTATTTTTTGGCGAGCTGCTTACTATTTCAGCCATGCAAGGATACCAGGATGAAATTGCCAAAGTGGTGGTGCTTGCCACCTTCATTCCACTGATTATTTCAAGCGGTGGGAACAGCGGCTCACAGGCATCTACACTTATTATACAGGCAATGGCATTGGGCGAAATAAGTATCAACGATTGGTGGCGTATTATGCGGAGAGAGATCGTATCCGGGCTATTGCTCGGGTCGTCGCTTTGCATCATTGCACTTTCAGTGATCTTTGTTTGGAGTTCATTCACCACAACGTTTGGCGATCATGCCATGCTTATTGGATTAACGGTAGGCTGTTCGCTAATTGGCATTGTTCTTTGGGGTACGCTTATGGGCTCTATGCTTCCGTTGATCTTAAAAAGATTAGGGGCAGATCCTGCTGCATCATCCACCCCATTTGTAGCAACACTTGTAGATGTAACCGGGTTGCTCATTTATTTTTCAATGGCCTATTTGTTCCTTAGCGGAGTATTGCTGTAAAGAAAAGTTCTCCGTTCATCCAAAACAGAGCCTGCACCGGTCAATTTGCTTATTTTTGACAGATGGAAGTAAACCATGCACTTATCGATAAATTGAGCCTGCTCGCCAGGCTGGAGATCAAACCCGAGGAAAAAGAAAAGCTACGGGAAGATCTGCAGCAGATGATTGGTTTTATTGAGAAACTGCAGGAGCTTGATACAACAGGCATTGAACCATTGATGCACCTTACCGAAGAGATCAATGTGTTGCGTGAAGATGAAGTGAAGGGTTCTGTTGAACGGGAAACAGGTCTCGAAAATGCAGCTCTACGGAACGAACATTTTTTCATGGTTCCGAAAGTCATCAAAAAATAATTTTATATTCATCGCATGCAATCTGTTATTCACCTGGAGCAACTCCGTAAAAGTTATTACCTCGGCAAACAGGAACTTCCCGTTTTAAAAGGTATTGATCTTGACATTAATAAAAATGAATTTGTAGCCTTGATGGGGCCATCAGGTTCCGGTAAAAGTACCTTGATGAATATTCTTGGTTGCCTTGATACCCTAACCGATGGTAAATATGTTTTGAATGGCAATGATGTGAGCAAGATGAATGATAATGAATTGGCCGAAATACGTAACCAGGAAATTGGTTTCGTATTTCAACAGTTTAACCTCTTACCACGTTTAAGCGCTTTGGAAAATGTAGCGTTGCCGCTTATTTATGCAGGTGTATCAAAAAAGGAACGAACAGAGCGTGCATTGGAAATGCTGGAAAAAGTAAGCCTGGCCGACAGATCGCATCACAAACCAAATGAATTAAGCGGTGGACAGATACAACGTGTTGCCATTGCACGTGCACTGGTGAACAGACCATCCATTATTCTGGCGGATGAACCTACAGGTAACCTCGATTCAAAAACATCGGTTGAGATCATGGGTTTGATCACTGATATTCATAAACTCGGTAATACAGTTGTACTGGTAACGCATGAAGAAGATATTGCAAGCTATGCTAAACGTGTTGTGCGTTTGCGTGATGGATTAATTGAAAGCGATAAAAAACGGGAAGAGTTACTTTTAAAATGAGTTGTTCAACGATATAGAAATGTGGAGAGTTTTGTAACTCTCCATTTTTATTTACAACCTTTTGCGTTCTACTTTTGTTAGCACTTCAATTTGATGAATTATGGCACATAAGATCTATACCAAAACAGGCGACCTCGGTAAAACAAGTTTAATTGGTGGTACTAAAGTGCCGAAAAGCCATATACGCATTGAAACCTATGGCACTGTTGATGAATTGAACTCCTATATCGGTTTGGTTACTGATCATGTAGCCGATGTACATACAAAAGCAGTGCTGAAAGAAATACAGGATCGTTTGTTTACCATTGGTTCTTCATTGGCTTGTGATCCGGAGAAAGAACCCAAAATGAAAATTCCTGATCTGAAGGAAAAAGATGTTGTCTTACTGGAAAAAGAAATGGATAAGATGAATGATGCCATTCCGCCGATGAAGTTTTTTGTTTTACCCGGCGGACATGTATCTGTAAGCACCATGCATGTTGCCCGTTGTGTATGCCGCCGTTGCGAACGTTTATGCGTTCACATGCAGCAGGAAGAAATGTTTGTTGAACCCCTTGTGATTAAATACATCAACCGCCTCAGTGATTATTTGTTTGTATTGGCCCGTTACACCGGTCATCAGTTAGGAGTTGAAGAAATTCCGTGGAAGCCGAGAGTTTGAAGACAAGTACGAAATACGAGGTTAGAAGTCAGAAACTCAACAACACTACAACTATTCAATAGTTTTTCAATTCGTACTAGAAATAATTCTTCCATCCTTCATATGCACCGTTCTGTCGCATTGCGCTGCTAACTCTTCGTTATGTGTAACGATCAGGAATGTTTGATTGAACTGCTTCCGCAGATCAAAGAATAATTGATGCAACTCACGGGCATGTGTACTGTCTAAGTTACCGGTTGGCTCATCAGCCATAATAATATCGGGATTATTGATCAAGGCACGTGCAACCGCCACACGTTGCTGTTCACCACCGCTTAATTCAGAAGGTTTGTTCTGCATACGATCTGAAAGACCGAGCATCTTCAACAATTCAATGGCCCTTGTTTCCACTTCTTTTTTCTTTTTCGCACCCAGCCATCCGGGAATGCAAACATTTTCCAAAGCGGTAAACTCAGGCAACAAATGATGGAACTGGAATACAAAACCAATATGCCGGTTGCGGAAACCAGCCAGCTCATCTCCTTTTAACTGATTCACCTGTACATTATTCAGCCAAACCTGCCCGCCATCGGCTTCATCCAGTGTGCCGAGTATGTGCAGCAACGTGCTTTTGCCCGCACCACTGCTCCCAACCAGGCTCACAATTTCGCCTTTGCTGATCTGCAAATCCACGCCCTTCAACACTTCCAGGCTGCCGTATCGTTTGGTTATCTGTTTACAAGTAAGCATTTGTTTCTTCTCCGTTTTACAAACCTAAGGTATTGAACCGTTGTGCCAAACTGCTGCTAAAAATTCATCGGCCAGGTTTATACACACACTTAACAAAGCAGATTTGGTTATTTCAGCAGGAAAGTTACTTTTGCGGAAAATTAAAGGGTTTTCCTTATGTTCTGGACACTTGAATTAGCCTCGTACCTCGAAGACGCTCCCTGGCCTGCTACCAAGGATGAATTGATTGATTATTCGATCCGCAGTGGGGCACCCATTGAAGTAGTAGAGAATTTGCAGGAGTTAGACGACGAGGGCGAAATTTACGAAAGCATTGACGACATCTGGCCTGATTATCCAAGCCAGGAAGACTTCTTCTTTAATGAAGATGAATACTAAGTAAGCTGTAAGCTGCACATTAAAAGCTACTAGCTAAAAACATTGAACCCTGCCTCAACGGCGGGGTTTGTTTTTTTACCTTGAGCAAATTTTATTCGATCACCTAAAGGGAGACAGTACAAGCATAGCAATATTTGTAAATGATGATGTCCGTCACCTTGCTGGTGAACATGCATCAAACAGTCAACTCAATCCTGTTTTTCTCCGGGTCAAGAATTACACTTTCATAATAACCATCCCCTGTGGTGCGTGGTTCATCAATTACTTCATATCCATCTGCACGGAAACGCTCAGTCATTGCATCAACCTTCTCTTTACTTCCAAGCGAAACAGCAAAATGAATAAAGCCTGTAAACTGATCGTACACATTATCCTTTGAATCAGGAACAGTTGGCATCTGCATTAATTCTAATCTTGGCCCGCCATCAAATGAAAGAAAATACGATTGAAATTGTTTTTTCTCATTAATGTATTTGTTATTCGATGTTGCATGAAAGTAACGGCAATAGAACTCTTTCATCAACTCAAGATCCTTTACCCAGATAGCAAGATGCTCGATATACATGACTATTTTTTAAACGTAAATTTGAAATACAACAAAACTAACGAGAGTAAAAAAATAAACCCGTTACATAATACCACAGGCACCAGCAGCGGATCATTAAAGATTCCATATACGAGCCACACCACCGTACTGGTGGTTACAATGAGGATGGTGTAAATACTCAGATCGCCCACACTTTTTGTTCGCCATGCTTTATATACCTGCGGTACAAATGTGGCGCTGCTGAGAATAGATGCAACGAGGCCAACAGCCTTAACCAAAAAAGGATCCATTGTATCTGTTTTTAAACTTAAAAAGTTGACAGGTAATTACCTGTCAACTTCCTGACAATTTCCAATATCTAAGTAAGAAGCACATTCGAACCATGTACTTCGTATCTAAGATTATTTTTCCATCTGCTCAATAACTTCAGCCGTTACGCCGGTAAAGCTGAAACCACCATCATGGAAAAGATTCTGCATCGTTACATAACGGGTAAGATCGCTGAACATCACAGCAATATAATTTGCACAATCTTCTGCAGTGGCATTACCCAGCGGACTCATTTTTTCTGCATAGTTAATGAACCCATCAAATCCTTTTACGCCACTACCTGCAGTTGTTTTTGTAGGCGATTGTGAAATAGTGTTCACACGCACCTTGTTCTTAACAGCATAATGATAGCCAAAGCTGCGGGTAATACTTTCAAGCAATGATTTTGCATCAGCCATTTCATTATAATCAGGAAACACACGTTGTGCAGCAATATAAGTGAGAGCAACTACACTACCCCATTCGTTGATGGCGTCCATATCCCAAGCTGTGCGTAACACACGGTGCAGACTCATTGCAGAAATATCAAGTGTTTTTGTATTCCACTCGTAATTGAGTTCTGTATAATGTTTACCCTTGCGAACGTTCAGGCTCATACCAATTGAATGCAGCACAAAATCAACCTTGCCACCGAAATACTCCATTGATTTTTCAAAGAGATTCTTCAGGTCATCCATATTTGTTACATCAGCTCCAATCACCGGTGCATTACCACAGGCTTCAGCCAGTTTATTGATCTCGCCCATCCGCAACGCAACAGGCGCATTGGTCAAAACGATCTGTGCTCCTTCTTCATAACATTTCAACGCCGTTTTCCAGGCAATCGACTTTTCATCCAAAGCACCGAAGATGATGCCCTTTTTCCCTTTCAGTAATTGATGACTCATAACTATTGATTTGGGGTCAAAAGTAAGGAAGATGAGGCAATTGTAGGATGTACAAAGTTAGAAGTACCAAGCACCTCCTCAAGGCACAAGAAACAAGGTACACGGAGAAAGACACAAGTAGAGCAACTTCATAAATGCAGATGTGATTTCTGATAACAACTTTACTTAATTTTATCGCCTTATGGAAATTCAACAAACAGACGATGGTAAGAAAGGCGCATTTTATATTGAACAGGATGGCGAACGCCTTGCCGAAATGACTTATGTATGGGCAGGCGAGAGCAAGTTCATTATTGATCATACCGAAGTGAGCGATAAACTTGCCGGCAAAGGTGCAGGCAAACAATTAGTAGCAAAAGCAGTGGAATTTGCAAGAGCGAAAGGTCTTAAAATTATGCCGCTGTGTCCTTTTGCAAGCAGCGTATTCAAAAAAACACCTGAATACAATGATGTGCTTTGATCTTTATCGTCAACAACAGAAATAAAGTATTCTGTCAGAAAACAAAAATGCCGTTGCGTTTGCAACGGCATTTTTTGACTAAAAAATTTTTTAATTACTGTGCTAAACTAATATTGATTTGCAAGCCAGCTCTCGTATTTACAACCGGTGGCGGTGTAGCTATATAACCTATCACCCTTGTTTGTTCAAAGAACAAACGTAACCTTACACGGTTGTTGAGTACATAATCAATCGATGGATTGATTGATAGAATTTTTTGTCCACCAGTTGGGATGGTGTTACGCTGATCAAGAATATTATTTGATGTTGCGTTATCACGATAGGTCATATCAAAACGGAAACTGAGATCGTTTGATAATGTTTTTGAATCGTTCTTTGTAAACGGAACTTTAAACGGCAACTTCAGTCCACGTTTACGCCAGCCTGCACCAACTGTAATTTCAACACTCCTAACTTCACTCACCTGGAAATCGATCAAACTTAAACTGATGGTACGACTGCGGCCATAATCAACTTTAAAGTTTAATTGATTCGTCATCTGCACATCAATACCGATCAATGGAGAAAAACGTTCACTGATGGTAAGGTTAGGTACAATGAAGAATGGAACAAAGTTGTTTGAAATAGTATCGATGAACGATGGATAACCTAATCCAAAATCATCAGCATATAAAAGAGCAGATGTAAAATTGTTCATGCTCAGGTTACTGGTATAGCCATGTGTAATACTGAAGTTGGTAAATATCTGATCAAGCCCGGGAATTCTCGACAAACCATTATACGTTAAACGCCAGTTAGGTTTTGGCAAATAACGTTTGAACGGATTATCACTCACACGACGGTTCTTCTGATCAAGCAAACCAACTTTCAACGGATCCTGGTCGGTATACGCTGCAATAAACGCCGGCACCAATACATCCTGTGCGTAACGGCCATAACCTTTGTAATAACCATCAGGATTAACCTGGCCACCATTATAAGGATTTGCCTTACCCAAACGTTCGGATAATATCTGCCTGTTCTGTTCAAACTGCAGGAAAGATTGACCCGGTGTTGTTGCCGAGAATTTCCTGAACATGGTTTGATAAGAAATAAAACTGATATCAAAACCACCGCTTGCTAGCGGACTTAAATGACCGAAAGTGCCGTTACCTGTTGTATCCTTAAACAGTTGCGAATAGTTTTTACTGAACGAACGTGTAAGATTAAAGTCAATCGTGAAATCACGGAATGGTTCAACTGTTGCTTCAGCTTTCAACTCCTGCCTGTAGCTCTGCTGGAAGAGGAAGTTGAAATTGGTATCACGTGTAACCCATCCTTTTCTTGCAGCCTCATCGAGCCAGCGGTCATCAGGTTGTTTACCGAAAACATAAGCAAGACTTGGTGCACGTGTACCCCAGTTCTGACCAAGGATTTGTGTACTGTCGGTATAACCCGGTAAACGTGAGTTAAATGATTCGTTGTAATTAAGATTGATACTTTTTACTGAAGTTAGTATCTGGCCAAAGAATCTTGCAGCTCCGCTTGGCTCAAAATTGAGACTCTTATCTTTCTTCGCTTCCAACCTGTTTAAGCGGCGGAATAATTTTGCCACATATTTTTTACTCTTACCAACGGTATCTTTTGGATTGAATTTAATATTTGGTGAAGTAAGTGTTGGTTTTGCATTTGGATCTTTCTCTGTTTCAAGTGATCGCAGGAATTTTGATTTCTGGTATAACCTTACAAAATCAAGCTGACCTGTAAATACTCTTGTTTGCGAGTTCTCAATGGTGTTACCAAGATTCACTGCCAAACGTGAGGCACCGATCCAGTTGTAAGTAGTGTTATAATTGAATCGTGCAGTTGTCCAATCCAACGCTGGAATTTTTGCTAATGGCAAATTATAAGATGCATTTGCTGTTTGACGATAGATTGTGTTACGTCCACCTTTCAGCAGGTTCTTACGAATACTGTCTTTCTTCTCTTTTGTATTGATGCGGCCAAATGGTTCATCCACACGTGCATTGTTTGTTGCACTGAAATCAATATTGATCGATCTGGTAATATCCCAACGCATATTGTACACACGATCAAACACGAAATATTTATCGTAGGTCTCGGGAATTTTAAACGGACTTGGTGCCACACCCGGAATCGTTACTTCTCTTGCACGCACTGCACCAAATTGGCGATTGATATCTGCACGGAAACTCAACAGGCTTGGCCTGTAATTAAAGTTAAAATCCTTAACGATATTCCACCATGGACTACGATACTTGATGAGCTTTTTAAATGGCTCAATAAACTTCGGCTGTGGTGCATAATTATAACCCAGGCCACCATAATGCTTTTCGATCACATCATTTTCAATAAGCGGATTTCGCTTTTCAGTTTTGGTGTAAGAATAGCTCACATCAAAATTCGAAACATCATAAATTTTCGCAGGCTTACCATTGGTTTTATTTTTCCGCATATTGCTCACGTTCACCGTTGTGATCGCAGAAAAATCCTGTGCAATATTTTTAACCGAATCTTTATTCGTTACTGTTTTCAGTTTGTCTTTGAATTTTATATCCTGATCATATGGATCGTATTCAGGATTCATTACCGTTTGCGAATAGCTGGCATAGAACGGAATTTCAAGACCTGTTTTTTTAGGTAATAATTTTCCAAGTTGCAATTGTGTGGCCACATCAAACTGGTAGAAGAATTCACGGCTGCGTTCATTCACTCTTTGTTCAATGGTACCAAATCCTGCACTGCGTGCAGAACCGGAAATAGAAACTGTTCCAAGATCAGCGAGCTGAATATCCACTCGTCCTGTCCCCGCCCAACCACCTTTTTCATCCAAACCACTTAAACGTAATTCATTCACCCACACTTCGGCACATACAGTTGAATTAGCATCGTTGCGGTTATTCTCCACACCAACTAAGAATCCTTTTACTTCACCAAGATTCGGATTCCCCATTACTGCCCAACGAACACCATTACCCCTGTCTTCAGAATAAACTGAATTCACACCTCCTGTTCGGCGCAATTTGAAACGAACCAATTCTTCCAGGCTCAGATCAAATTGATTTGCTCCCGGCCATACTGCACTTGTATCGTTTGGCCCATTACCCGGACGAGGGTATGTTCCCCATTTTGTTACTTTCAATGGCATGCGCACTTCATAATAGTTATTGATGAAGTCGGTACCAAAACGGATCACAGCAATTGCTTCACCATCTTTCAGGTTATCCGTTTTGCCTCTTGATTCTGCGTGCATAAACATACGCACACGTTTGTATTGACGCAGATCATGATTGAGTGTTTTAAATACAGCACGGCTGTCGCCATCCTGCAGATCGCATACCTGCATACTGAGTGATGATTCATTTTGCAAGAGGTTTACGCCATTATTACTTAATTGCTGTACACGTTCAATTCCAGGAGGTATTACATAATTCACCGGAACACGGTTGTCATTTTCTTCAACGTTAACAGCTGTAACATTAAATGAAGTGAGACCTTGGTTTTGTAATGGTTTGTATTGCCCTGTTGTATCAAGATCAAATTGATAAGAACGCCACATGTTACGCACCAGTTCCAGTTTACCAAAACGTACAACAAGAGAATCATCAAAACCCGTCATGAACATACGCATAAAACGGATCGATTTGAAGTCGGGAATATTGCCCACCTTCTGCTCATATTCTTTAACTGGTATTCGGAAGAGGAACCATGTTTCTTTACGTGAATTACCATCAGCCAGTTTAATATCTACTTCTCTTCTATCAGCAATATAATTCTGACCAACTTGCATTAACGGATCATCTTTCGGACGTAACTCTAAATGATACTGGAAATATTCTTCCACTTCATTCAATGTATTATCACGGTTGAGATCTTCATTGTCTGGATACAAAGTAGAAGCTGACGTGTACTGAATATCGTTGTTTGCAACCGGACTGTTTCCTTGCGGATTATTATAATCTTTATAACGGTTGAGGATGGTGGCATTATCCGGTTGATCAACACGGAAGTGTTTGTAATTATCTGTACTCGGATCAGCAAGTAAAGCCTGGTATGCAGCGCCGCCACCAATATTTGTTTGATATTGACTTAAGAAACTGCTGAATACACGAACCTCTGCACTGTCTGCTCTTCCATCTAAACCAACATCCTGTTGCGGACGTTCTTCAACAATATTGCTGAAGGCCTGTGCAATCTGGATAGGGTTGCGTGGTACTCTTGCCCAGTTACTGAAATCTTCACGTGCCGGTGTTTGTGTTGTGCTCAAACCATTTTCATAAAAACG
Organism: Lacibacter sp. H375; assembly: GCF_037892425.1. Lineage (NCBI taxonomy): Bacteria > Pseudomonadati > Bacteroidota > Chitinophagia > Chitinophagales > Chitinophagaceae > Lacibacter > Lacibacter aquaticus. Next base: position 2,196,943 of record NZ_JBBKTT010000001.1, on the reverse strand, counting down.
GCGTCCATCCTTTAAGATATCTTCTGAAATGTTACCGAGGTTGAAATACATCTGTCCACCGGTACTTGTAGGATTAAGGATAAACGGATCCTGTACCCACATTTCAATAAACTCAATATTGTTTGTTTCGAAATCAATTTGATCAATGGCACGCATGATACCACCCCACCTGTTTCTTGGATTTAATAATTTACCATTTGAAGGATTGACACTTCCGCTTCGTGCATCAAAATTATATGGACCTCTTTGTGTTGGATAAAAGGCCATATCAAACGTGATCAATTGGTTTTGACCAAGATCAGGTGTTACCTGCGGAAATATTTCCTGGCGGTTTACAAAACGCACACGTGGATCAGATAGTTCAGTAAGGTTACCACCAATCGGATTGTTAGGATCACGACGTTGTTGCAATACCGGTTCAATATTATACCATGCAAGTTTTGCTCTGTTATAACCATATTGCAGATCATCATTCAATGATGCTTCAGGAAATAATTCCACACCAAAACGATCTTGAGCTTTAAATGGTGTTGATGCAAGTGACCAGGCTATAAATGGAAAACGAAGATCAATACCGTTGCGTGTTCCTTCAAAGTCATCAATATAAATTAAACCTCCACCACCTTTCTCCGGACGTATTTGTTTTGCTGTACTTGGAATAATCTGTGCTGCTTCACCGTATACATTAATGTTTGATAATTGTCGTGTAGAATAGAACGGCAATCCATCCAACCACTTTGTCATTCGTTTCCAGTCGCTGCGATAGTTTACATCAGCACCGATCATGGTATTGCGGATTGGATCATCGCCATAATTCATTTTAGTGAAGAAAGGTCGCTCGCCCAAACGCATTACTGCTGCGCCGATATTCAGTTGTTTGTTTTGACGTTCGATGGCTTTGTAATCTAAACGCAGCGCCATGAAGTTTCGGTTCTGCATACCGAACGTAGCGTTGTTTTCAAACCCAACATTAATAGGCACACCTGAGTTTACAATTGCCTGGTTGATGATCTTTACAGTACCGAGATTATAATCAACTGTGTAATCAACATTTTCTCTCAAGGTTTGTCCACCTGCAGAAACAGTAACCGATCCTTGCGGCACATTAAATGCACCCAACGGAATATCGCCACCGCCACCTGCACTGCGTGATGCACCACGGAATATATAACGATTCAATTGTGGCGATTGCTGCGCAACCCATTTAATTGAATCGTACAAAGGATAGAATAAATATTTCTGCCGCAGTTCGTTTGAATCAACTCCACGGAAAATGTATTCAAGGTCTTTGCCAAACGGTTCAAGTAAAGGAAAGATAACACGACTTAATTGCGAGTTAACGGTAAAGCCTTCAATATAATCGAACACACCATCCGGCTGCGGATCGTTTTGATTATTTAGTCGATCAAGATTTACTAATTCAATGATTGGTCTTCCTTTTTCTTCGCCTTCAGGAATATATCTTTTTTCTCCACCGCCCGGTTCCTGGTAAAGAATGTTGAGTTTAAAATCTCTACGTTCAAGTTGTCCGTAGCCAACTGAGTAAACGTTCTTCATCATCAAATCCCAGATCGGCAACAACGGACGTTGTGATGTTGCCTTCAACATTTTCAGAAAAAGCACTTTTTGTGTACCACTGTTATTCGCAGTTGTATCGGGCGTAACATCATTCGAGAATTCACCCACCTGGTATACTTTACCATTCACGGTGTATTGAAAAGCCACACCCAACACTTCATCGGGTTGCAGAATGGTGTTGAGTGAAATAAACCCTATCTGTGGGTTGAAGTAATATTCTTCCGGACGAAGCTTACGTGCAAATGTGCGTTCGAAATCCTGCACCGCAGTTAAACCAAAACTTTGCAAACGGTTTGTGATCAAAGCCGCATCTCTTGTTGCGGGATCATTCACCATACGTTGGTAAAGATCGTTCGCTCCATTTTGCGGAAGCTCAGACGAAGTGAGTGAAAAAATATTCGGGTTGAATGGCTTTGATTCACCAAGATCCATCAACGCAACAACGTTCCTGTTTTCTGTTGTTGAACCTGTGCGGTTGGTTACCCATACTTCCATACGAAGAATTTGAACCGGTGTTGTAACAGCCGGAATATTCTTCATGTTCTTGTTATAGTTGTTCTTAAAATATTGTGCGAGTAAGAAGTGACGGTTCTCTTCGTATTCATCAGCCTTTACCTGGAACTGTTGCAAACCTGTACCACCAGCCAACTGCACCTGTTGACGGTTTGAATTTTGATTGGCGAGTACAGCTGTAACATACAACTTGCCAAACTGCAATTCTGTTTTCAAACCAAACAATGCAGATGCACCCGGCATTAATGAACCACGTGCGGGAAACTGGATATTACCGGCTTCAATACGTTTGATGATGGCGTCGGTGTTGCCAACATAATCCAGCTTCAATTGATTTTCGAATTGGAAATTGGCGAGTGTATTGTAGGTAACTGGGAAATTAAGTTTATCGCCGATCTTGGCATTCAAACCGAAATTGGCATTCATATCAAAATCAAAACCACCATTCTTTCTGGCACGTTCAGGCAAGGTTGGGTTTTTGATGTTCTGACCGATATAACCGGCAGTTAATGTTACATCACCCTGCGGACGGATCTCAACTTTTGGAATACCTGTATTACTGAATAAACGATTAAAGAAACCCGGTCTTACCTGTAGTTTGGGATCAAGTATTTTACGGTTGAGGTTTAGTGTAGTATTGAGCCTGCGTTGAAAATAATCACGTTCATCCTGCCTGCTTTTATAAGCCAGCATTTCTTCGAAAGTGAGATAGCTTGGTTTACGATACCAGCTGCGCCCTACCTTTTCATAGATGAAATATCTTTTCGTTACCGGATCGTAAGCAATCGAATCTTTAATATTTGATGGACGTTGCAGATCAAATGTATTGCGGTTTGGTTCTGTAAAAGCATCACCTCTTCGATCGGTTAATGGAAAACGTAATTCAGGAGTTGTATCTCTTAACGGTGTTTGTGGCAAAGGAATACCGCTGTAACTCACCAATGTGAAGCAGGTCAGTACAATGGTCAGGAGGGCAATTCCAGATATGGTGCGTTGCATCAGGGTCAAGGTCTATAAGCAAATAAGTTTTGTATTGGCTAAAGGCACTTCAACGCTGCTTTTATCAGTTCCTGAACCTCGGTAAACTCCGTACTGTTTTGCCGGGCTTTTTTGATGGCTGACTCTGCTGCATTTCGGGCTATGCCTAAAGCGGTCATAGCAGTTAACGCATCAAGCTCTAAACTATTGTGATTCAGCGTAGAAATATTCGCTTCCACGGGGCTCTTGGCTAATTTATCCCGCAGTTCCAAAACAATGCGCTGAGCAGTCTTTTTTCCGATGCCTTTTACGCTTTCTAAAAGTCCTTCATTACCGGAAAGAATAGCCCTCACTACTTCATCGGCCTGGAGCGAAGACAGCATCATGCGGGCTGTGGATGCTCCAACCCCACTCACGCTAAGGAGGTGCAAAAAAACGTCTTTTTCATGCCTGTCGTAGAAGCCGTACAGAATATGGGCGTCTTCTCTCACAAGCAAGTGAGTGAATAAAGTGCCTTCATTCAACGATTGAATTTTGGAATAAGTGTTCAGGCTCACTTGTACTTCATAGCCAACACCATGAACATCAATGTGAACAACAGTTGGGGTTTTGAGGGTAAACGCTCCTTTGAGGTATGCAAACATGAAACGAAAATAGAGTTTTTTGGAAAGGGTTGTCAACCTTGGTAAGATAAAGATTGATTTCGCTTTACCTGCCGAAGGTCGCCGGCCGTTCACCCTTTCTGTTCCCAAACAACTGCTTGCCAACCAAGTCTTATATTTGCACCCTGTTAAGCGGGCCTATGCCCGCATCTCCTTAAATACAAACCATAAATGAGCAAAAAAATCACTGCGGCGATTACAGCTGTTGCCGGCTGGGTTCCTGAAGACCGGCTTACCAATTTTGATTTAGAGAAAATGGTTGATACCAACGACGAATGGATCCGCACCCGTACCGGCATTTCTGAACGCCGGATTTTGAAAGGCGAAGGACTTGCTACTTCCGATATGATCGTTCCTGCTGTACTAGACCTTTGCAAAAAGCGTGGCATTGACCCCTCAGAAATCGATTGTATGATCGTGGGTACAGTTACTCCTGATATGGTATTCCCTTCAACTGCTAATGTGGTATGCGATAAGATTGGCGCTGTAAATGCATGGGGCTTTGATTTGAGTGCAGCTTGCAGCGGATTTCTTTTCTCACTTACTACCGGCGCCTCATATATCGAAAGCGGCCGTTATAAGAAAGTTGTTGTTGTGGGTGCAGATAAGATGAGTGCTATAATTGATTATACAGACCGTAACACCTGTGTAATATTTGGTGATGGTGCAGCTTGTGTGTTGCTTGAACCAAATGAAGATGGTTACGGTGTACTGGATAGTATTTTAAAAAGTGATGGTGCAGGCAGAAATTTTCTGAACATGAAAGCTGGCGGCAGTCTTCGTCCGGCAACGATGGAAACTGTTGCCAACCGTGAACACTTTGCTTACCAGGAAGGAAAAACCGTGTTTAAGTTTGCCGTAAAAGGCATGGCCGATGTTAGTGCAGATTTGTTGGAGCGTAATAATTTAACAGGCGATGACATTGCATGGCTGGTGCCACACCAAGCCAACCTGCGTATTATTGATGCTACTGCAGAACGAATGGGTTTGGCAAAAGAAAAAGTGATGATCAATATTCAAAAATTTGGCAACACCACTGCCGGCACTATTCCTCTCTGTTTGTGGGAGTGGGAAAGTCAATTAAAGAAAGGTGATAATATTGTGCTTGCTGCATTTGGCGGTGGTTTTACATGGGGTGCTACGTGGATCAAGTGGGCGTACGATGGCAAATAATACAAGAACTGAAAACATATTAGAAGCGGTTGTGAAAGCAACCGCTTTTTTGTTTGTGCCTATTAATTCTATCAATTAAAACTCCAATTTCCATACCTGCCTTTGATAAGCATCACTACTACCGGCAACATAAATACTACCATTAGCTGAAATAATAATTGGCGCTGTTATGGGTTGATCCAAAACACCGATTGACCAAATATTCGTAAGCGGATCATAGATATCGAACTTGTTTTTTGCTTTGCCATTCGCTACAAAAAACACAGCTTTACCATTTAACGAACCAGAACTAAATGCTGAAAAAGAATTAGGTTGAAACAAACAGGAAAACGAAATTGCATTTGAAAACGCATCAAGCATCTCAACTTCGTTTGATGTGTTTCCTGAAACCATACCTCCCGCCCAAATCAAATTTCTTGCAAGTAACCCAGACATACCATACTTAGGCTTACTTAGTTGAGAAACAGACCATGAATCAGTAACCGGATCATAAATATCAATTCTTGAAGTTGGCGTTAGTGTTGATTTATTGGTAACACCTCCGGCAAAATAAAATTTACCTTTTACATTGGTTGCAGTAATTAAATAGCGTGGCTGGCCGAAGTTTATTGTTTTCCATGTTCTACTTCGGGTATCATATATATCAGCAAAATTACCTCCAACTATTACTAGTTTATTTCCTGAAGCTAACGAAGACAATAAGCCATCTGCATGAGGCATTTCCATGGTAGCCCAAGTGCCTGCTGCTGCATCGTAAATATCAACACGTGATGTTAATCCGACGCTACCGGATGGAAGCATGCCAGTGCCTCCTGCAAAAAAAACTTTAGTCCCCATAGTAGCAACCGTCATACCTGATCTTGCCTGGCTTAAATTTTCTCTACTCCATGAATTTGTGGTTATATCATAAATATCAACTGATGAAGAAAAGCTAGGTCCCGGACCAGAAGGAACAGATGAGCCGCCAGCAAAAATTATTTTATTACCAACTGCAGCTACTACACTTATTTTTCTGGGATCATTCAACGTTCCAATTGGAATAAGACGGGCGTTGATCAACGGCCTGTTGCTGTACACAGTATTCACAACAATCGTATCATCATCAAACGCACCATCATTATCAGCAACTCTTAATCGAAATCCATACGAACCCGGCACGAGACCGGTAACGGTTGTGGTTGATGCAGCAGGATTAGTGATTGATGCAGTAGAGCTTTCTGCAAATACTACAGACCATTGATAGGATACTATCGTTCCATCCGGGTCTCTCGATAATTTTCCATCTAATGTAATTGAAGATGGTTCCATACTGCAGGTTTGCAGATTATAAGTGATTGTGAAATCATTGCCTGCTTCTGAGATGGGAGATTTATTTGGTGAGATGTTTACAGTCACTTGAATCGTATCTGTAGAAAATAATCCGTCAGCATCAGTAACCGTTAACTCAAACTGGTAAACGCCATTGGTAAGATCTAATGCTTCCGCTTTAATTGCAACAGGATCTGAAAAAACAGAATTCGGCGGACCGGCAATTTTTCTCCAGGCGTAGCCAATAATATTATTGTCAGGATCAGTTGAACCACTTCCATCAAGCAATGTCTTATTTACAGGCAATGTAATGGTTTGATCTTGTCCTGCTCTTGCAACAGGAGGTCTGTTAGGTGCTGTCGCACTGTCAACAAGAATTTTCACAGTGTCTTTGGCAAACAGTCCTTCATTATCCACCACTTTCAATTCAAAACTATATACACCGGGAACTAATTTATTTACGAGGGTTTTACTTGCTGTTGTGTCTTTTATTGAAAACGAAGACGGGCCTGCAATTTTTTTCCATAACCATTCTGTTATTCTACCATCAGGATCAGTAGAAGCACTTCCATCGAGCAAGGTACTGTCGTTTGGCAATTTGATCGTTTTATCAGAGCCGGCTTTAGCGATTGGCGGCTGATTCTCTCCTTTGCAATTTTCGCAGGAATATTCCGGCTTGCAGGCAACCGGCAATACCAAAACCCACATAATTACAATGATTGAGAAAAAGAACCCGCCCTTCATCGAATAAACATACAATTTTAAGAGCAAGGAAGCAAGTGCACACCGAGGCGGTCAAATCATTATCTTTCTTTAAAATTAAGTTTTAGATTAGCAGATCCCGGAAACGTTGTTACCAAAAAGTCAGTTGCTGAAAACCACTGAGCTAAATTTAGATTTGAACCTGCATACAAAAACAGATCAATAATATTGAACAATTTGCTGTTTACAATAATGCCAACTTTATCCCTCTTTTCTTTGGCCCAATGACAAAAGACCTAGTAGGATTGATTGCTTTTAAACATGCCGATCACCTTTTATGGCAATTCGGGGCAAAAGTATCTTTGTATCATACTAATTAATCTATGCTCATACAGGACTATATAGCAACCTGGGCTTTCAATTTTCAGGCAATCAAAACAATACTTGCTGAAGCTTTGTCGGATGTCCTGGTTTTAATTGAACACATCGGCAGCACAGCTGTTCCCGGCCTTGCAGCAAAACCAATTATAGATATTGACATCATTTTCGAAAATAATACCGATTTTAATACAATCAAAAACAGGTTAGAAAGTATCGGTTATTATCACAACGGCAACCAAGGCATAATGAACAGAGATGTTTTTAAACGAGCTAACGAATCAACCAAGCATACTGTATTAGACAGCGTTACACACCACCTTTACGTTTGCCCGGCTCACAGCGAAGAATTAAAACGACATCTTCTATTCAGAAATTATTTGCGTACGAATGAAGATGCAAGAAACGAGTACCAGCAACTGAAGTTGAGCCTTGCACAAGAGGTCGATCACAATCAAAAACTCTATGCACAGTTGAAAGAAGAAAAAGCACGACCATTTATTGAACAGGATTGAACAGGTTCTTACAAAAGCTGCCTTGTAGTATAAACCTTAGTTTGCTCAGAAGTTCATCAAACTCTTGTGCGATACCAATGTATAAAATCGGTTGCAGGAATTTCTGTAACCCCCAACTCCCGCATCATCGTCACTAATTGACCACGATGGTAAGTGCCATGATTAAACAAATGATGAGTGATCTGCCAAACTGCTGAACGAAATGATTCGCCTTTCATGTTCTTATAATAAAACTCCCGCTGCAGATTTTCATCTGTGGTGGTGCTGACAAACCGTTCCCATTCTCCTGCTTGTTGCAACAAACCGTTTATCGCTTCTTTCATTGTTGGATTGAATTGTTTGCTGGGTATCACCATTTGCTGATGCCCTTCCATGCGTTGCCACCAAATACTTTCCGCATCCCACAGATGAAGAACAGTTGCATACAAATTCGGGAAACTGCTTTTAACGATCTGCTGATGCAGATGCTCATCCATTTTAAGGATCGCATCTGTAAGCGTTTGATAAGCCCAACGGTTATATGCAGCATAAGCTGATAGTAATTCTTTCATATCAGTATTGATTTTACTCCTCAAATTAATGAATATATCATCTGCATGTCAAATCGCAAAGCACAGATTACGTACATTTATCCACGCATACACAATATAGAGGCATATGGAATTTTCAACACGCATTATACACGAAGACAATATTAAAGATGGAAGCGGAGCTGTCATGTCGCCAATTATTTTGTCAACCACATTCGAACGTGGAGAAGATGGCATCAGTTACCCAGGTGGTTTCTTTTATTCAAGGTATGACAACCCTAACCGCCATTCGCTGGAACAGAAACTGGCGAAGATGGAGAATGCTGCAGCGTGTGTAAGTTTCGCATCGGGGCTTGCAGCAGCGACAAACGTATTTCAGAGTTTGAAAACAGGTGATCATATTATTTTGCCAGATGATACCTATTTCTCAATCCGAACTATTCTTGATGCAATGTTTGGAGGCTTCGGTTTATCCTACACGCTGGTGGATATGACTGATCATGCAGCTATTGAGCAAGCGATAAAACCAAGCACGAAACTTATCTGGATGGAATCACCATCAAACCCTTCATTGAAAATAACAGATATTGCCGTTGTTGTTGCCATTGCAAAAAAACATAATTGCTTTACTGTTGCCGATAATACATGGGCTACTCCATTTTATACAAGACCAACTGATCTTGGCGTTGACATTTCTTTACATTCCACTACAAAATATTTAGGCGGACATAGTGATATTCTTGGCGGTGCGTTGATCTTTAAAGAAACAAATGAACGCTATGAACGCATCCGTGCATTTCAGAAACTTGGCGGTGCAGTTCCATCGCCTTACGATTGCTGGTTACTGTGCAGAAGTCTGACAACTTTTGTTGCACGTATGCCTATTCATTCGAACAATGCAATGCAACTGGCACAATACTTAGAAGTACATCCAAAAATTGAACGTGTGTTGTACCCAGGTCTTCCATCACATCCTCAACATGCCGTTGCAGCAAAGCAAATGCAGAATGGTTTTGGTGGTATGCTTTCAATTCTTGTAAAAGGTGATCGTTCAGCAGCGTTGAAACTAGCAGATAAATTACAACTGTTTACCCATGCAACAAGTCTGGGTGGTGTAGAAAGTTTAATTGAGCACCGCAAATCAATTGAAGGTGATCTTTCACCGACATCTGATAACTTACTGCGTATTTCTGTTGGCATTGAAGATGTGAAGGATCTGATCAATGATTTTGAACAGGCTTTAAATTCTTTATCATAATCGACTGGCGGTTATAAACCGTGCAAACGAAACACAAAACCAAAACATCTCAAATGAAAAAAATGTTCTTTCTCTGCATTGCAGTATTAATGCTGCAATCGGCAAGTGCACAAACAACTGACAAACGCTTAGCTGGTCTTGACACATTTATCAATCGTATTTTAAAAGAATGGAGTGCTGCAGGTGTAACTGTTGCTGTGGTTGAAAAGAACAAAGTGATCCTTGCAAAAGGTTTTGGTTATAAAGATTACGAAAACAAAGTACCCGTTACTGAAAACACATTATTCGCCATTGGTAGCTGTACAAAAGCATTCACATCCTCACTTCTTGCATTCCCGATGAAAGATGGAAAGCTTGATCTTGATAAACCAGTGACGCAATACCTCCCTGAGTTGCGTTTTATCGATGATGAGTTAAACAACAACGTTACTGCAAGAGATATGATGAGTCATCGTACAGGTTTACCACGGCATGATCTTGCATGGTATGGTTCAAGTACAAAGAGAGATAGTTTGGTCTACATCATTCGCTATTTTGAAAAAACTGCGCCGCTGCGCAGAGCATGGCAATACAACAACTTTATGTTCGTAACCCAAGGTGTATTGGCAGAAAAATTAAGTGGAAAGAGTTGGGATGCATTGGTAAGAGAACACCTCTTTACACCGCTGAACATGATGTCCTCAAATACATCAATGAATGATCACGTAAAAGCACCCGATTATTCATTTGGTTACAATGAGAAAGATGGAGTAGTGACAAGAATGAAATTCATGAACATTGATGGCATTGGTCCTGCCGGCGCAATCAACTCCAATGCAAAAGATATGGCGAATTGGGTAATGATGTGGGTGAACGGCGGAAAGTTCAATGGAAAAGAAATTTTACCTGCAGCTTATTATAACCAGGCCATCAGTTCTCAAATGGTGATTGGTGCAGGTTTACCAAGTAAAGAACAACCTGATGTATTCTTCAGCAATTATGGTTTTGCATGGTTTCTTGCAAACTATCGTGGTCATTATCGTGTTGATCATGGTGGTAATATTGATGGTTTCAGCAGCAGCACATCCTTCTACCCAACCGATAGCATTGGCATTTTTGTTTCAGTTAATCAAAACGGATCTCCGATCCCGGGTATTATCCGCAATACGATTGCTGATCGTTTATTAGGTTTAAAATACAAAGACTGGCATCGTACGCAAAAAGTGGCTGCAGATAAAGCAAAAGCCGCTGCAAAAGAAAAACTGAAAGCAGACAGCACGCAACGCAAAATGGGCACAAGACCTACACATGCTATCACAGATTATACAGGCACTTTTACGAATGAAGGTTATGGCAGCTTAACAATTGAGCAGCAAAAAGATTCACTTGTTGCGAAATTCAATGCCTTAACATTTAAGGTGAAGCATTATCATTACAACTATTTTAATTTTATTCCGGTTGCTGATGGTGCTGATGCCGATGAAGATGATGCACTGAAGGGGCAATTCAATATTAATATAAAAGGTGAGATTGAATCGCTTTCGTTACCATTGCAAACTGGTGTAAAGGAAATTGAATTTAGAAAGAAAGTAGAAACAATTGACGTAAGCAAAGCAGACCTGGAGAAGTATGTTGGCGAATATGAATTACCCGGGCCAACGATTGTGAAAGCATATCTCAAAGGTGACAAAACGTTGATGGTGTTGGTACCCGGTCAACCAGATTATGAAATGATCCCTGTAAAAAAAGATCTGTTCAATTTTAAAGCTATCAGCGGGTTCAGTGTTAGGTTTGAAAAGAATGATGCAGGTGAAGTAACAGCATTATATTTCATTCAACCGAACGGAACATTTAAAGCAACCAGAAAAAAATAACAACCCTTTAATTGTATCATTAAACCGGATAATGCAACTGCATCCGGTTTTTTTTATTCATGCAATCATCCGAGTGACCTTATTGTTTTGGATTCCTGCTACAGCTGGGTTATTTTAGCATTCACCCGGCTCATTCTTTAAAACTGGCACATGAACAAAATTCTAAAAAGGATCGTTATCAGCACCACGCTGAGAAAAAAACAAAAAGAAGGAGGGCAGGATTTCAGCAAGTTTCAATTGGCCTCCGGTTATCGTGAACTAAAGATCAACACATTCAGGCAAATGAAAGATGCTATGCTGATCATAGCTGGTATTTTTTCTGCAGCATTTGGCTTCAAAGGTTTTTTGTTAACCAATCAGTTTATTGATGGAGGTGCCACAGGTATTTCATTGCTGATATCAGCACTAACCCAGGTTCCACTATATATTTTACTCATTGCAGTAAACATTCCATTTATCATTCTTGCTTACATTGTGATGAACAGGAATTTTGCCATTAAGACAGCCATGGCCATTTCAGGACTTGCACTGGTGGTTGCAACTGTTCATTTCCCAAACGTAACTAACGATAATATATTGGTTGCGGGTTTCGGGGGATTCTTTTTAGGTGCAGGCATTGGCTTGTCAATAAGAGGTGGTGCTGTTATTGACGGTACTGAAGTATTGGCGATTTTTCTCAGCAGAAAACTTGGTACAACCATTGGCGATATTATTATCCTCATTAATGTGCTCATCTTTTCTACTGCAGCTTATTTCCTTTCGATTGATATTGCGATGTACTCACTCGTTACTTATCTCGCTGCATCCAAAACACTTGATTTTATTGTAGAAGGTATTGAAGAATATACAGGCGTAAGCATCATCTCATCGCATAATGACGAAATAAGGGAGATGATCATTAATATGCTTGGCCGGGGTGTAACTGTTTACAATGGCAAACGTGGCTTTGGCAAAAAAGGTGAAACAAGAGATATTGATATTATTTACACTGTTGTTACTCGATTGGAATTAAATAAGCTCAATACCGAAATTCAGAAAATCGACCCTTTTGCTTTTGTAGTGATGAGTAGTGTTAAAGATACTAAAGGTGGTATGATCAAAAAAAGGCCATTGAAACATTGATGAAGGCTTTACTCAACAATCAATTCTTACATTTGTTTTCTAATTTTTTATAATAGTCATGCCGATCATTATCCGCCGAGCAGTAAAAGAAGATTGTCCACGTTTATTAGAACTCGTGAACGAGCTAGCGCTTTATGAAAAAGCGCCGGAAGAAGTAACCGTTACGTTAGAACATTTTGTTGACAGCGGTTTTGGACCCAATCCTGTTTGGTGGGCATTTGTAGCAGAAGAAAATGATCTTGTGCTTGGCTTTGCGTTGTACTATATCCGCTACTCTACATGGAAAGGTCAACGCATGTATTTAGAAGATATTCTTGTAACCGAACAGGCAAGAGGAAAAGGCATTGGCAAATTATTATTCGATCAACTCATTGTTGAAGCAAAAGAGAAAAAGTTCAGCGGCATTGTGTGGCAAGTATTGGAATGGAATGAGCCTGCGATTAATTTCTATAAAAAGTATAACAGCAACTTTGATCCGGAGTGGATCAATTGCAGCATACCCGTTTAGCCAAAGAAAGAGGCCGCAACAAGTTGCGGCCTCTTTCTTTTATCGTACATCGTACTTCTTACCTCGTACATTGACTTAATTCACTCCTTCCACAACCATTTCCTTATTGATCTTTTGCACCAAGCCTTGTAATACTTTACCCGGACCAACTTCTGTAAACTTACTTGCACCATCGGCGATCATTGATTGCACGCTTTGTGTCCAACGTACAGCACCAGTCAATTGATCAATTAAATTTTGTTTGATCTCATCTTTATCCAGCACAGCTTTTGCAACTACGTTTTGGTAAATGGCGCATTGCGGTGTATAAAAATTGGTGCTTTCAATTTTTGCTTTTAATTCTTCACGTGCAGGCTCCATCAGCGGGCTATGAAACGCACCACCAACCGGTAATACCAATGCACGTTTTGCACCGGCTGCTTTCATTCGTTCACAGGCAATGTCAATTCCTTTTAATGAACCGCTAATCACTAACTGTCCGGGACAGTTGTAATTCGCTGGCACAACAACTTCTCCTGTTTCTTCCTGCACTTGCTTACACACTTCTTCTACTTTTTCGTCAGCCAACGCAAGCACTGCAGCCATGGTTGAGGGGTTCAACTCACAGGCTTTCTGCATAGCAGTTGCACGAACGCTCACCAATTGTAACGCATCTTCAAAACTCAATACACCGTTCGCTACTAATGCACTGAACTCACCTAATGAATGTCCTGCAACCATATCCGGCTTTGCTGATTCAATGGTTTTATAAGCAATCGCTGAATGCAAAAAAACAGCTGGCTGTGTTACGTTCGTTTGCTTCAGATCTTCATCTGTTCCATTGAACATGATATCAGAAATACGGAAACCTAAAATTTCATTGGCTAATTCAAACAATCTTTGGGCCGATACTCCCGCATCATACAAATTCTTTCCCATTCCACTAAACTGAGAACCCTGGCCCGGAAATACAAACGCATGCTTCATATAAATAATTTAATGGCCAAAAATAAAGAAGTCTGTTGCAATAATTACAACAGACTTCCACTATCAAAAAAAGAAAATTAATTGAACTTACCTGAGATCAGTTTCAGGAACTCACTTCTTGTTGCCTGTTTTTGAAATTCGCCTGAAAAAGCAGAAGTTGTCGTAACAGAGTTCTGCTTCTGCACACCACGCATCATCATACATAAATGTTGCGCTTCAACTACCACGGCCACGCCCATTGGATTCAACGATTCTTTAATTGCTTCAAGTATCTGTGTGGTCAATCGCTCCTGCACCTGCAAACGGCGGCTATATACATCCACCACTCTTGCGAGTTTGCTCAACCCAGTAATATAGCCATTCGGGATATAAGCAATATGTGCCTTCCCAAAGAAGGGCAACATATGATGTTCGCACATGCTGTACAACTCAATATCTTTTACAATCACCATCTCACTCACCTCTTCATGAAATTTGGCGCTTTCAAGAATTGCTTTTGCATCCATTTGGTAGCCCTGTGTCATGTACTGCATTGCTTTCGCAACACGTTCCGGTGTTTTTAGTAACCCTTCCCTTTCAGGATCTTCACCTAATAGATCCAAAGCATTCCTGTAGCTTTCTATCAATCCTGAAGTAACCTTTTCTTCGTATTGTTCTGTCTTTTTATAAGCCATGATTCAATTTGAAAATTTGAAAATCTGAAAATCTGAAGTTGAATACTCTTCTTCTATTTTCACTTAACATTTATATATGATCAATTATGCCGGATATTCTACAAAATTTCTTGGTGTTTCGTACAAACGAATCTGCAATTCCTTGTCTTCATCAATAAGTGGTCGCAACAAATCATAAATTACGACTGCTATGTTCTCTGCTGTTGGATTCAGGTTTTTAAATTCAACAGTATCGAGGTTCAGATTTTTATGATCGAAACGTTCAATAATTTCATTTCTTATCAAGTCACTCAATACTTTCAGATCCATCACATAACCGGTGTCTTTATCTGGCACACCTGTAATTTTCACTACAAGTTCGTAGTTATGGCCATGAAAAGAAGGATTGTTGCATTTGCCAAACACTGAATCGTTCCGTTCGTTTGTCCATTCCGGATTGTATAAACGATGGGCAGCGTTAAAATGTTCGTGACGAAAGACGGATACTTTTTTTTGCATGACGGAAAACCTGATTACATTTTACCTGCCATGAACTTTCATAAAAGCACCTTGCAGGCGAGTGAAGAACTATAACAAGGTACGCCGCAAAAGGTTTATTCTCCAAAATATTCAACGTAAATGCGGGGCGTTTCGTAGAGTTTAATACAGTGGAGCAATACTTCAGCAGGCAGGTGTGGGTGCAGTTGTTGCCAGATGGCTTTTGCCAGGTTTTCGGTAGAACACATTTTTCCCTGCATGAAATCTACATCCATGTTAAGGTTTTTGTGATCGAGTTTTTCAAGCACATGAATTTTAATAAGCTCACTAAGTTTCTTTACATCAAACAAAAAACCTGTGTCTTCATTTACCTGGCCTTTAATAGTAACAAACAGATCATAGTTATGCCCATGCCAGTTCTCGTTGGCACATTTACCAAACATGGCTTCATTTTTCTCCTGGCTCCAATTAGGATTGTAGAGTTTATGCGCCGCATTAAAATGTTCTAATCTTGTTAAGTAAACCATTACCGAACCCTTCAAATTGTTGGGCGGCAAAGGTAATAAGAATGCTGCATTTTGATGTTATTCCCTCATTTGTTTTATTCTTCCCGAAATTTGCTGCATGAATTGTTTAGTTGTTTCAGCCACCGTATTGGAAATCAAGCCCTTTATTCAACATTGCCGCACCACCAACAAGCTGGACTATATCGATTTACAGCTCGATTTTCTTGTTACCGGAGTTGGCTCCATCAATACTACCTATGCGTTGATGAAGCATTTACAAGTAAAAAAGCCCGATATCGTTATCATGGCCGGTATTTCAGGAGCGTTTGACCGATCATTGAATTTGGGCGATGTAATTGCAGTAAAGCAAGAAGCCTTAGCCGATTTAGGTGTGCAGGAAAAAGATGGGTATAAAGATGTGTTTGATCTGAAACTGCTGGCTGCAAATGAATTTCCTTTCAAACAGAAAAGATTGGTGAACCCGTTTACAGTGTTGATGGAACGAACAAAACTGCCGTTGGTTGGAAGTGTTACGGTGAATCAAATTACATCTGCCAAAAAAACAGCTGAACTTTATCAAACAAAATACAAAGCAAAGATCGAGAACATGGAAGGTGCTGCACTCCATCTCGTTTGTATGAAAGAAAATATTCCGTTTGTGCAGATCAGAAGTATTTCAAATTATGTGGGCGAACGCAACAAACAGAAGTGGAAGTTGAAAGAAGCGGTGCAAAATTTGAACAAAGAATTGATACGATTGGTTGAAAGTTTATAAAAAGTAATTCATGACCACTTATACACTTGGCTTTTCGCCCTGTCCCAACGACACGTTTATCTTTGATGCGTTGGTGAATGGAAAAATTGATACGGAAGGATTATCGTTCGATGTGCAGTTGGAAGATGTGCAAACGTTGAATGAATGGGCAAAGCAAGGCAAACTTGATTTTTCAAAGATCAGCTACGGTGTTTATCCACTTATTCGTCATCAGTATAATTTATTAAAAAGCGGCGGTGCATTGGGCAAAGGTGTAGGACCTCTTTTAATTACGAAACACGAAGTACCAAGTACGAAGATTGAAGAGCTTCAGCAATTGGTGAATGATTCAACCATTGCAATACCCGGCACAAATACCACAGCTCATTTTCTGTTTTCACAAGCATTTCCCAATGCAAAACAAAAACAGTTCATGGTGTTTCATGAAATTGAAGAAGCTGTTTTGAGTGGTAGAGTTGATATGGGTGTGATCATTCATGAAAACCGTTTCACTTATCAGCAGAAAGGATTGCATAAACTGACGGATCTTGGTGAATATTGGGAAACAACAACCGGCTATCCTATCCCCTTAGGTGGTATTGTAGCACATCCACGAATTGATGCTCATCTGCAAAATAAAGTTGATCGATTGATCCGTAAAAGTTTGGAGTATGCTTTCAGCAATTATCCGCTCATAACAGATTACGTAAAACAACATTCACAGGAGATGAGTGAAGAGGTGATGCGCCAGCACATTGATCTGTATGTAAATAATTACTCGCTTGATTTGGGTGAAGATGGTATGCAGGCAGTTGAGCAAATGCTGCAAACGGCCACACAACATTCATGATCTATTTCTTCAAAGCTTTACTGTAAACCTCCAGGCAACGTTTACGTGCAAGTTCATGCTGTACGATCGGTTTAACATAATCAAAACCTTCAAACTCAGGTACCCACTTTCGTATATACTCCAGTTTAGGATCGAATTTTTGTGTTTGCAAATACGGATTGAAGATGCGGAAATAAGGAGCTGCATCGCAACCACTTCCTGCGGCCCATTGCCAACCACCGTTGTTGGCAGCCATATCAAAGTCCAATAACTTTTTTGCGAAATAAGCTTCACCCCATCGCCAATCGAGTAGTAAATGCTTGGTGAGAAATGATGCAACGATCATCCTTACACGATTATGCATGAAACCGGTAGCGTTGAGTTCACGCATCCCTGCATCAACAATAGGATAACCTGTTTGCCCATCGCACCACTTCTGAAAATCTTTTTCATCGTGACGCCATTCAATAAAATCATACTCTTTCTTGAATGACTTACCTTCTCCCACTTGTGGAAAATGCCAAAGGATCATATGATAGAAATCACGCCAGATCAGTTCATTTAGAAACCCTTCGCTTAATTCTTTTGTTTCTCTTGCAAGTTCACGAATGCTGATTGTTCCAAAACGTAAATGCACACTCAACCTGCTCGTTCCATCGATAGCAGGAAAATCTCTTTGCTCTTTATATTTTTTAATGATTTCTTTTCTTGTTTCTGCAGATGGAAATGGCAAGTCAACTGCTAAAAAACCCATTTGTTTTAATGAAGGAATGGTTACTGGCGTTTGTTTGAAAAAGTTAGTTGCATATTTCTCTACAGGATAACTCTTCAAATAAAAGTCATTGAGTTTTGCTTTCCATTTGCGGCTGTAAGGAGTAAAGACAGTATAGGGTTTGCCGTCATCTTTTAGCACTTCATTTTTTTCAAAAATCACCTGGTCTTTGAATGTATGAAACGAAACATCTGCATTATTTAATTGATGCTGAACAACAGCATCTCTTTTTTGAGCATACGGCTCATAATCGTGATTGGTGAATACTTTATTGATTGAATATTTCTCCAGCAACTTTTGAAAGATCTCTGCAGGAAAACCATAATACACATCCATGCTGCTGCCCATGCTTTGCAATTGCTGTTGCATATCAGAAATAACATGATGAATAAACTCAACACGTCGGTCGTTTTTATCCTCCAGCTGATCAAGGATAGATTTATCGAAAACAAATACAGGTACCACAGGCAAGCCGTCTTTTAATGCATGATACAAAGCTGCATTATCATGTAACCGAAGATCCCTCCTGAACCAGCAGATATTCACTTTCTGTTTTGCCATGTCTGTATAACGATTGCGCCCGCAGAATGTTTACGGGAATAAAGGAGAAATGAATCGATTGAAAATAGTTGCTGATTGCTGAAATTGGTAGGTTCTATCGCCCCATAGTTTTACCCATCGCAAACCGTACATAGCATTCGTAAGAAAAATTTCATCGGCGGTTGCAATTTCATCGGGCAAATAAGCACCTTCTTTTACCTGGAATCCTGCTTTACGAAGTTGTTCAAGCAGGTGACGACGCATCACACCATTGATACACCCTTCTTCTAGTTGTGGAGTATAAATGATACCATTTTTACTGAAAAAAACATTAGCTATAGTAGCATCGCATACCCGGCCATGCTGGTTGAGCACCAAACATTCATTTAGCTTTTCAGCTTTTGCATATTGTGCAGCCAACGCATACAGCAGGTAGTTATTAGTTTTAAGATTGGAAAAGATATCGCATGATTTTCTTCCGCCTTCAAACAAACCAATGTCCAATCCATTTTCATTCATGCTAAATTCCTTTTTCTCCAGTGGCCAACATTGTACTAAAAAATGAAACGGAGAAGTTGGTCGTTCCCAAATCCCCCCCTCACCTTTAAAAAATGTAATCCGCACTCTCGCAGCATCCAAGCAGCTATTTCGTTTTGCCACACGAAAAATCTCTTCCTTCAACTCTGCTTCGTTAAAATGCGGAGGTAATTCAAAATACAATTCAGGCAACGATTCAATCAGGCGTTTCCAATGCAAATCCCATAAAGGCATCTCTGCTTTGTGTAAACGAATCGTCTCAAACAATCCTTCTCCATAACGAAAGGAACGGTTATCGGGATGAATCCGCAAATCACCATCGGCAAAAATCTTCTTATCAAGACTATAATAAAGTGACATACACGGCGAAAGTAGAATAAAAAAAGAGGCGACACTTTTCAGTGTCGCCTGTGCGGTTGGTTTTGGTTGAAAATATCTTATCCTTCGATAATATTATGTTTTACAGCATAGAGAATCAATCCGGCTGTAGATCTTGCGCCAATTTTTGATTTGAGTTTATCACGAATGGCTTCTACCGTACGTGGACTCAGATCAACGATATCAGCAATTTCCTTCGTGCTCTTTTCTTCACACATCAAACGTAGGATATTGATTTCCTTATCGTTCAATTTCACATCATGGCCCATCATGGCATCTCCCTGACGTTTCATTTTCAGACCGTCAATCAATGCTTTGTTGGTAAGTGTGTTGAAGAAATATTCCTGTTCATGACAGGTCTTGATCGCTTCATAGATCACTTCACTATCTGAATTCTTAGTGAGATACGAGTTTGCCCCAAGCTCCATCAAACGTGTGATCATGGTATGCTCATCGTGCATCGTGAGCATAATGATCTTAATATCAGGATACAACTTTTTTACTTCGGGGAGAGTGGCAATGCCATCCATAATAGGCATTTGCACGTCGAGCAATATAACGTCTGGCTGAATAGACTTAAGCATATTCAACAGATGCATGCCGTTATCGGCTTCAAAGATCACCTGAATATCCTTTTTCATGCCCAATGCGGTTTTAACGCCGGCACGGTACAGCACGTGATCGTCTGTGATAGCTACTTTAATTAAGTCAGTTGTTGAGTCGGCTGGTTTTACGGTTTTCATTGTGTACATAGGATATACGTTAAAAGACAGAATACATGTTCAGAGTGCAAATTGAAACTTTTTTTGGTCATTTTTACAGGTAGTAGTACCTGACTTTAGATTTGTGGTTTTTACGGTATTACTCGATCAATCGATTTCGCATTCCGTAAACAATGAGCCCAGCAATTGTTTTGGCTCCTACCCTGTTTTTCATGTTCTGCCTGATCGTTTCAATCGTACGTGGACTGAGAAAAACAATCTTCGATATCTCTTCTGTAGTTTTATCTTCTGACAACAATTTTAATATCTGTAATTCCTTTTCGGAGAATTTGGTTGAGTTAGGATAAAACTGTTTTACAGTTTTTTTGTAGTTCAGTTTCAGTAACACAGCCTGATTAACGAGCTCATTAAAATAAAAATCCTCGTTCATGCAAGTGAGGATAGCATCGTAAATTTCATTGGGATCGGTTGTTTTAGTAAGATATGCATTAGCCCCCATCTCCATCATTTTGCTCACCATTTGCTGATCATCATACATGCTAAGTACAACAATTTTCACCTCTTCATATTCCTTACGGATCAGCTGTAAGGCATTAATGCCATCTAGCTCAGGCATCCGGATGTCCATTAAAAGTATGTCAGGTTTTTTGATTGTAAGCTTATGCATCATGTCTTTGCCATCTTCAGCTTCCCAAATTAATTTGAGGTGGGGTCTGCCGCCAAGAGCCATTTTAATACCATCACGAAAAATTTTATGATCGTCGGCTATGGCGAACTTAATGTTAGAATCGACAGACATGGGATATTGTGGTTTTTGAGGTTTCTGCAAAATACTCCAGAGTTTTCATACTTCAAAGAATACTATATTCAAAAATGGGTTTAAACATCGAAATTTTCAATTAAGATACGCAAAAGGAAGTAGTGAATTTGCTTTCCCGTTGGTATTCTCCACTAAATAAGAACGGTTACTAGTACGCTTGCACGCTAATTTAAGAGAATGTACATTTGTTTCAGATATACGAATTTGCATTGCCAAAATCAGTTATTCGTTGTTTGTTCCGTATTATAAGGCGAGCCCCTTTTTTAAAATCCGCAAATTGTTCGACTACTAAGTGTTTTCACTTATACACATTTTTTTCACACCGTACTACTACTTGCGCTTTCCACTCTTTTAAATCACGTTAATTTCCCATTTTTTAAATAGTAATTTTACGCAAAAACTATCGTAATATTGCGTCAGTCTATTTACTTATTTTCTGAATTATCAGATATAAATCATTGATTTAATTTATTTTATGAAACTTTCTACTAGTTATTCACATAGAAGGCACTTGCATAGACGTTCAAATTTTGAAAATTTAGAGTCTTAAACTTCACTTCTTAAACCTACAACTATGCAAAAAGAATTACTTCAAAAACCACAAGTAGAAACCATCGGACGCCACATCGGATTCGAGGCTGGCGAGGAAATGGCTAAACGTTTTTTCGACAAACACCCTGAACAGCATTATGCAAACACAATGGGAAGAGAAATGATCGAAAAGATCCTTGCTCAGCCTGGTTGTGCAGGTATCACAATTGTTCCTGGTTACAACGATCAAGGTATCCGTCAAGCTATTTTGGTTGGTGTTGACAGCAACATGAACCCAATCTTAAATTACGATGTTGTAAAAGTTACCGGCGAATTGGAATCTGAGGAAGGATTGGTGAGTGATCAAACTTTTAAAACAGCTGGCTGGTAATTTATAGTGAGTTTAAACAAGTCTTTAAACTTCATTATATTTGACTCCAAAACTGGTATTTGGAGTTTTTAGAAACTATAGCAAGACTTTCTTTATTACTACCCTGTTTTCTCTTTTTTCTTCGTAAGCGAAGCCAAAGCAGAGAAAATTGGGTAGTTTTTTTATTCGTTATATTCTCCATTTTACAACAGGCTACTTTTGTCATTGGCGCAAAAACCAATCATCCTGAAGTTGTTCAATTAATCAGTTTTTTTAATCCTTTAACCTACCTACTTTTTATTTATTTCTTTTTCCAACAAGTATTGATTGGACCCATGAATAAAAAGCTGACGTTGATTTGTACGATTGCTTACGCTGCGTTTCAGTTCATTCCTTTCGTTTTTGAAACAACATCGACAATCACTTCCATTGTCACAACCGTCAATACAGTCTTCATTCTCCTTTTTTGTTTGTTGTATTTTTTTGAACAAATACGTTTCCCAAAAACGATGTTCATCTATACTCAAAGTTCGTTTTGGTCAATTGTAGGATTTCTGGTGTTTACCGCAGGTACATTTTTTATATTTTGGTATAACAACATCATTAAGCAGTCGGAAGTTTTTGAAAACCAGTATATCATTATACATGCTTTGATTTTTATCATCAGGAATTTGTTATTTTCAATTGCCTTTGTCATAAAACAGGATAAGCAGCCTTTAACAGACAGTCAGTTATCCCTAACCTAAACGAAACACTAACCAAAACCACTGCCACTACAAATGTTTTTTTTACAAGCCACAAATTCGACCAACGTAACCTATGTTGTGTACTTCGGTACATTCGGGATGTTGTTGCTGGCTATCGGCTTAATTGTATTTATTGTTTTTCATCAGCGTAAAGTGATCTATTTCCAATTACGTATGAAAAAAATGCAGGAAGAGCAACAACAGATGATGCTGCAAGCCTCTATACAAAGCCAGGAAGAAGAACGACAACGAATTGCCGCTGATCTGCACGATGATGCTGGCCCGCTTTTAGCTACAGTTCGCTTATATCTTAATGAAAATCTTATTCACCAAGATCAGGGAACACAGCTACAGAGTATCTACAATGCAAAACAAATCATTGATGATACCATTCAATTGATCAGGAATATGTCGCATAGCCTTATTCCCCCCACATTGAAAAATTTTGGGTTGGAGAGTGCAGTAAATGACATGTTTCAAAAGATCAACGGAAGCGGATCAATCAGCGCAAGTGCGAGGTTTCATGACTATAAAAGGCGTTTGAAGCTTGAATACGAATTATCCATCTTTCGTGTATTGCAGGAACTGGTGAATAATACGATCAAACACAGCCATTCAAGTTTTATTCATCTTACTCAAAATAAGACGGATCAATATATTTATATCCGTATGCATCACGATGGAGAAGGATTAACACAGACAGAATATGAAAAACTGAGAGATACCCCACAGGGTATGGGTTTGAAAAACATCTATAGCCGTGTTAAGATATTGAATTCAAAAATTCTATTTGAAAAAGACCCATCAAACACATACTTTAAAGTAACCATTGAGATTCCGATTGAGGCGATGTTATAACAACTGAAAACACTAACTTTACAACCCTTGATCTTATGAACCAAATTAAAGTTGCAATAGCAGACGACCACCAGATTTTTCGAAAAGGAGTAATCCTTTCTTTAAGATCGTACACAAATATCAGATTCGTCCTTGAGGCTGAAAATGGCGAAGAACTCTTAGCTGGTTTGGCGGAAGCTCAGCCAGATGTAATTCTAATGGATTTACGTATGCCAGGGAAAGATGGTATTGAAACAACCAAGGCTGTTAATAAGCTTTATCCCAACATCCATGTCTTGGTTCTAACCATGTATGAAGATGAGCGTTTTGTAACTCATCTTATGGAAAATGGTGCAAATGGATATCTCTTAAAAAGTTCTGATCCTTCCGAAATAAAAAAGGCTATTCTTGAAGTATTTACCAAAGGATATTACCTTAATAACTTTGTGAACAGGATCCTTCTCAAAAAATCTCATAACAAGGTTAAATCCATTCCAACACTTAATAGCGAAATTCAGATTTCGGATAAAGAAAAACAGGTTATCCGCCTGTTATGTATGGAATATACAGCACAGGAAATAGCCAAAGAAATGGAGATCAGCGCAAGAACGGTTGAAGCAATTAAAGACCGTTTAATGGAACGCTTTGGAGTGAAGAATTCTGTTGGGCTTGTTTTCTTTGCAATGAAAAATTCACTGATTGATTAAGCGACGAGCATTGACCGTATATGTTCCTGCAAAAGTGATTTCTGAAAAAACTCTTCAATATACTTCGACAGTTTAGGGTTCACTTTACTAAGTATTTCTAAATCTTTTATACCGAAGTCGTAAGCTTTTTTTACCGCCTCGCCGTTGTCTCCAAGCTCAATGATCATATTCTCATCGCCATTTTTTCGATCATCTTCGAGATCCTTGAAATCATCGAGTAGTAAAACGGGCCTTGCTAAAGAATACCAGATTGGCAAAAACGACCTTACCCATTCATCAGAAACATCAAGATCAACCAATGTAAAAAGAAAACTGTCTGACCTTGCAAGTGCTTTATGCTTGGTCTCAAATTCAAAATAAGAAGTTTCCTTTCCTGAAAATAAAGAAAAGAGATCTGCCGCAAGATGTTGCTGCTTTACTTTCCCGTGCAACAAAACTTTACACTCTGTAAGAAATTCTGAAAATGAAATTTCATTGCTTTCGTAACGGCCCACTTTATCGAAACCTTGCTCCATTAATGTTACATGATCGTCTTGCAGCAAAACATCGGTTGAAACGCCGCATTTATGTACAAGATCAAACATGAACGGGATTGCCTGAAAGCCAAAACCAAATGAAATATAGATACGTTTGTTTTTCCAGTAAGCATTATCAGCTGGTACTTTTCGTTCGTTGGCAAAATAGTGAGCAATCTCACTATTTATTCCCATCTCTGATTCTAATTTTCGGGCTGTTATTACCATTCGGCTTAGGTTTAACGGTATCGGTCGTTAATTTAAGATTTTCTCTGTTAAGTACTGCGGAAACGGAATCGGAAATAACCCGAAGAAGATCAGGGCGACTCAGATAAAAATTATAGCTCCGCATAAATTCATTCTTCGTAACTCCGTGAATCTCGAATATTTTTAAGAAGTATGAAGCATTTGCATCTTTAATTTTCAATGATGTGTCTTTAAATGACCTTTCAGTAGACAATGCATCTGCCAGTATTACATCAGTTAGTATCTTTTGAAATTTCTCCGGACCAAGAATATTTGCTGGCGGCTTTTTGGTTTCAGAACAGGCTACGATACCAAATAAACAAAGAAGTAACAGTATTTCTCTCATCGAAGTTCCTGTTTATATTTATTCGAATTGGTAACATCTAATCGGCTTAATATATCAACCACTTTTGTTTTCTCCTGCGGGGGTGCTTTTTTAAAAAGATTGATCAATTCATCAGCCTTCCCTAGCATAAAAAATTGCACGATCATTAAGTTTGGCGTTTCCCTGTTCAGGTTATCTAGATATACCAACGAGTTCATCACTTCTGTTCTTGCGCCTGCTTCGTTTTCGTATAAATAATCCATGCCCTTTCTGTAGTAATTGTAATACACATCATGGATTACAGTATAACGGTTATTGATCAGGTTTTCAGTAAGCCAATACCTGTTTCGATTATTATTTTCAAACGATTTCCATCCTGAAATCTTACTGGCATCAGGAGCATTGTTTACAATGTTAAGTGCTTTTTGAAAATAAGGATTACCACCACGCAATGAGAACGATTCATAATCAAATCCAACAATGATGTAAGCATAATAAGCCATAACAGCTGTTAGATTTGAAACCAATGGATCAGAGCCTGATATACGATTTTCATTAAACTCCATCGGTTGCGACTCTATGTATTTAAAATCGAAGTTGGGATCTTTAAAGTTAATGATAGGAGATACATATGAACTTGAATAAACCGGACGTGCAGCCTGGATGGTTATACTTGCCGAAAAAACATTTGGCTCCCCCATCCCCTCAAGATTAATGAGTATCTGGCAATTGATCTTTTCATTCTGTTTGAAATTATCTGCAGACCATCGACGGTTGTTTAAAAATGTTGTGAGAGACGCTTCAAGCGTACGAAATATCTTTCTGTCGATCGTTGTAGGGATTTGATTATCTACCACACGAACTCTTGCATTCAGCTCCTGCGCATTACTGAACCATGATAAAAAGCAAAATAGAAAAAGGAATAAGCTTTTATGCATGCATCATTTTTTTTATGGTGTCCACAATATCCTTTGCAACTTCTTTCTTTGTCTTTACAGTAAACGAATATTCCTTTTGGTTCTTGTCGAATATGGTGATTTTATTTGTATCACCACCAAACCCGGCACCTGCGTCGTTCAGTGAGTTCAGCACGATCATATCTGCATTCTTTGAGCTTAGCTTTCCTATAGCATATTCCTTTTCATTAGTTGTTTCAAGAGCAAAGCCCACCAAATACTGATCAGGCTTTTTCATATCGCCCAAAGATGCAAGTATGTCCTTTGTCTTTTTCAATTCAATCTGCATGTTGCCCTCGTTCTTCTTTATCTTTTCAGCTGCAATTTGTACAGGAGTATAATCAGCAACTGCCGCAGACATGATTGCCAGCTGAGAATCGGGGAAATGCTCTATACTTTTTTGATACATCTCTTCCGCATTATTTACCCGTATTAGGTTGATAGAAGTACTTGTTATTTGTTGAGATGATGGCCCCAAGACCAAAACCACATTTGCACCACGCATTGCCAGTTCTTCTGCTATTGCAATACCCATTTTCCCACTTGAATGATTGCCAATAAATCTTACCGGATCAATTGCTTCGTAAGTTGGGCCAGCTGTTACCAAAACTTTATGGTCTTTAAATTCAGAGCCGGTCAAAAAAAAACCTTCTACTGTGTGCATGATACTTTCAGGCTCGGCCATTCGCCCCTCGCCAACAAGCCCGCTTGCAAGCTCCCCAGCTTCAACAGGGATGAGATGATTGCCATAAGACTGAAGTGTGCTGATATTCCTTTTTGTTGCCGGGTGTTTCCACATGTCTTCGTCCATAGCCGGGGCAATCATCACCTGACATGTTGCTGAAAGATAAACCGCCAGTAAAAGATTATCGCACATTCCATTTGCCATTTTAGCCAACGTGTTGCAGCTTAATGGAGCAATTAACATCAGATCGGCCCAGCGTCCAAGTTCAACATGGTTAGCCCAACTGTTCTCGTCAAACAGATCGACAAGTACATTGTTCTTTGATAGTGTTGATAGCACAAGTGGCGATACAAAATCTTTTGCAGAAGGAGTGAGTATTACTTTTACTTCAGCACCTTCCTTAACCAGCAAACGCACCAGCAAAATGGATTTATAGGCAGCAATACTGCCCGTAATTCCTAAAACAATTTTCTTTCCCTGTAGCTTCATCTGAAAATGAAAATAGAGTAAAATATTCAATAAAAAAACAGGAATGGCGGTCATGCATTGACCGCCATTTAAATCATTTATTCAAGTATGAATTAAGAGAACAGATCATTCTCAGCTCTGCGATGATATACTTTATCATCTACAAATTCCTGTGTTGCAAGCAAAGCAGGGTTCGGCATTCTTTCGTAAGCCTTTGAGATTTCAATCTGTTCTTTATTCTCGTGAATTTCTTCAAGACTATCGGTATGACTTGCAAACTCTTCCAGTTTATTATGCAATTCTTCCTTTAAGGAAATATTGATCTGGTTGGCACGTTTAGCAATCACAGCAATTGATTCATATAAATTACCTGTTTTCGCCTTCAAGTCAGCCACATTTTTTGTTTCAACAACATTGCTGGTGTTGGCGCTAACTTTTCGTATCAGTCTGCTCATTTTTATTTGGTTTTAAATTATTTGAAGAAAGATTAAAATATTTTTCTGCGTCTTTTAAAAGCTTGCTCTCAGGGAAACGATCAACAAAATCATAGTACTCTTCTACCACCTTTTGAAAACGTTCCTTCTGCTTTTCCTCAATACTCATTTGAGCGTACTGATAATAAGATTTTATGATCATCAGCTTATACTCGTCTGCTCTTTTCGACTCAGGATAGCTATTCAGTAAGTTTGTGAAGGTAATTGCTGCTGCTCTATGTGAACCTACGTTATAATAAAGTTCGGCGCTTTTATATTCCTTCTCTTCAAGCTTTGCATAACATTCGTCAATAATTTTCTTGGCATCTTCGGCTTTTGAAGACTCAGGATAGTTATTAAGATGAGCCTGCATTGAACCTATTGCTTTCTGGGTCGTTGTTTGATCCAGATCTACACCGGGCGATTGTTTATAATAACAATACGCTCTCATATAATCAACCTCAGCAGCTTTTTGGCTTTTGGGAAATACTTCCAGGAACCCTTTAAAAAGATTTTCTGCACTCAGGTAATCCTTCTGATAGAAGCCACAGTAAGCGTACTTATAATAAAGATCTTCAAAGCGTGGATCGTTCCTTAATAAGGGGAACAGATCTTCGTAAAGAATCTGTGCCTTACTGTATTTCTTGTTGGCATAGTATTGCTCTGCCATACCAAGTTTATACTCAACGTCTTTACTCTTGAGGATATTTGTAATAGTCTTTTTATTACACCCTGCGAGTGAACCGATAACAACCACGAAAAATACTAGACGGATAATCAAATTCATAAAAGCCAGCAAAGTTAAGATTTTCGGGCAAATTAGGGCTATCCTTTTTCTGAACAGGAAAACACCGGTTAATCTTTTCCTAAAGAAAAGCCCCCCGGATGACCGGAGGGCTTTATAAGCAATTAGTCTATATTAACTTATTTCTTTTCTGCACGGAGCTCAACTACTGAAGGATCGCCTTCATGACAGTCGTACTGAGCAACCACACGATCAGCGCTGATACCTTGTACTTCTACCAGGTATTTAACGATAGCGTCAACACGCTTCTGACCTAATGCCTGACCTGATTTGCTCTTAGCAGCGCTACCGCAAACGATCAATTTACATTCTGGGTTGCCACGGAGTGAAGTAGCTACGCTACCAACCAGTGCTTTACCTTCTGCACTTAATGAGCTGGAGTTGCCACCGAAATTAATGCTTGGAAGATCAACCAAGTTACAAGCTGGAGGAGCAGCAGCTAAGTTCTTACAGCACTCAGGATCTGGACACTTACCAACACCGTCAGCATCTACTGGCTGGCACTGAGTTGGAGTGATCAATTCCTTATCCTTACAATCCGGAACACCATCACCATCAGTATCACGAGCAACACCATGTGTATCAACCGGGCAACCAGCTGGCGTATTAGGTTCGTTATCGAACTGATCAGTTACACCATCACCATCAGCATCATCCAAAACTGGTTTTGGAAGCTTCATGTGACGGGGAGCATTTAACTCGTTGTAAGCATAATCCAATGGATTTAACCACCAGAGAGGCTCAACAGATTTAGCACCAAGGCTATAGTTGAAATTAATGTTTGTATAATGCCAATTATCAAAATCACGAGTTAAAGAAGCATCGCCCATTGAATGCTCCTGCCAACGTTGTCCATCAAGAAGATCGTCTTTAACAACAGTTAATACTTCTTCAATACCAATGCTGAAACGCTTACCCACTTTGAATGCAACACCAGCACCAACCTGTACCATTGGGCGGAAAGTCATATCAAATAACTTAGGACGACGCAGTTGGTGACCATCAGCCGTACTTTCATATTTTTTATCCATGGCCGCTTTCAAGTCACGACGAATATCACGCTTGTTCTTATTTGCAACCTCGTATTTTGCATAAATAGACCTAAAGTCTGCAGCATAAGTTCCATCATTTGCATTAAGGGCATCCACTTTGGTTTCGTAAACCATACCACCAATACCACCCAGACCATAGATAATAAAGCTGGTTTTTGATTTATGGAAACGAATATTGTTTAAAGTAATGATACCCTGCAAAGACAATTGGTGCGAAATTGTTCTGAAATTATAATATACGGGATCCATAAGTGCATCAGTAATCGGTACATATGCACCAGTAGTGCTCAAGTCCTTTGAAGAAAATTGATACAATTGACCGCTTTGCCCACCTGCAGGAATGCCTGGATACCGCATATTGACCGGTGCTGCATAGTTAGATTTCCAAGCAGGATTTTTTCCGTAATTAAATGCAGGAGTCCAGTTTAATCCTTTTGCGATACCGCCTGCATATTGCAATCTTGCAGAAAAAATATAACCGAAGGCTTTACGTACATGGGCACCCCACCCGATTTGAGGAATAACAGGTGTAACGTCACCAGCTACCAAAACATTACCAACGCTTAAGCCAATTTCCCACTGGTTACGTGGTTTTGCCGGAAAAGGTTGTTGGTTTTGTAAAAATTCGTTGTGTTGAGCTTGAGACTTTTTAGGAATCAGAGAGGAGTCTTTCCAATCGTAGCTCTGAGCGGTAAGATTTGTTAAAATAAAACATAGGGCCCCTATAAGAAGGGTGTACTTTTTGCTTGCCATAGTTGTTGTAATTAAGTTTCGAAAATTCCTGATGATTAATGCAAAAATAGAGATCACAGTTTAAAAAGCAAATTTTTTGCAATTTATTTACAATCAGATAGTCATATAAGACCTATTTCGCACAAATATAGCTGCATTCTATCCAAATTATAGGAAAGATCTTCAATTAATGTAATTTGCCAACCCATGAGCGCTTCCTCCTCCATTCAATTATTGGTTAAAGACGAATTACTGGCTTTTGAAGAAAAATTCCGCCAGGCTGTTAAAAGTAGGGTGTCCCTGCTCGATCGGATTATGCAATATATCATCAAGCGAAAAGGAAAGCAGGTAAGGCCCATGTTTGTGTTCCTGAGTGCAAAATTGTTTGGTCCTATTACCGAAAGTACTCACCGTGCTGCGGCTTTGGTTGAACTACTTCATACGGCTACGCTTGTTCATGACGATGTGGTGGATGAATCGATGGAGAGAAGGGGCTTTTTCTCCATTAATGCGTTGTGGAAAAACAAGATCGCTGTGTTAGTTGGCGATTATTTGTTGTCGAAGGGCTTGTTACTTTCGCTGAAAAATGACGATTTCACCACTTTAAAGATATTATCTGAGGCAGTTGAGAAAATGAGCGAAGGAGAACTGCTGCAAATAGAAAAGACAAGAAAACTCAACCTGAGTGAAGAAGTTTACTTCGAGATCATCAAAAATAAAACAGCTTCCCTATTATCATCTGCATGTGCTGCAGGTACCTGGTCCACGACAATGGATGTTGAAAAAACAGAACAGATGAAATTGTTTGGAGAAAAAGCAGGAATAGCTTTCCAGATCAAAGATGATCTTTTTGATTATGGCAGCGCTTCTATTGGCAAACCAACAGGGAACGATATTAAAGAAAAAAAACTGACACTGCCACTCATTTATACGTTGAATAATGCAGATGCTGCCAAGAAAAAAGAATTGATCTATCTTCTCAAAAACGAGAACAGGCAGAAAAAAAATGTACAATATATCATTGATGAAGTAATTAAAGCTGGGGGAATTACTTATGCTGCTGATACCATGAACCGTTATCGTGATGAGGCGATCACCATTCTTCACCAATTTCCACAAAATGAAATAAGAGACGGACTTGAAGCATTGGTAAGATATACCACCGATAGAAAATATTAAGCATGCAGAAACGATGGACCTTTTTAAAAAAAGACACTCAACGGATTGATGCACTTGCACATGAGCTCAAGATCCATCCTGTACTCTGCAGCATTCTTGTGCAAAGAGGATTTGATACATTTGAAAAAGCAAAACAATACTTCCGCCCGCAATTGAGCGATCTGCATGATCCATGGTTAATGAAAGACATGCAGAAAGCAGTTGACAGACTATTGCATGCATTTAACAAAAACGAAAAAATTCTTGTATTCGGCGATTATGATGTTGATGGTACAACAAGTGTTGCCTGCATGTATCAATTTCTTTGTTCTGTTTACGATCCTGCACGTTTAGATTTTTATATTCCCCATCGTTATCGTGAAGGGTATGGTGTATCAAAACAAGGAATTGATTTTGCAAAGGCAAACGGGTTTAATCTCATCATCTCCCTCGACTGTGGGATTAAATCAATTGAACTAATCGCTTATGCAAAAGAGTTAGGCATTGATTTTATCGTTTGCGATCACCACTTACCCGACGCTGAAGTGCCGATTGCGGTTGCTATTCTCAATCCTAAACAAAAAGACTGCTATTACCCATACAAAGAACTATGTGGTTGTGGTGTGGGATTTAAACTCATTACAGCACTTGCACAAACGCTGAACCTTGAGGATGAACACGTGCATCGCTATCTTGATCTTGTTGCAACAGCTATTGCAGCAGACATCGTTCCGATGACGGGAGAAAACAGAATCCTTGCTTTGCATGGATTGAAACGGGTGAATGAACAACCATCAAACGGTATAAAAGCATTAATGTTTTTAAGCGATGTAAAGACTACCATGCATATCACCAACTTAGTTTTTTTGATTGCACCAAGAGTGAACGCTGCCGGACGAATGGATGATGCACGTAAAGCTGTACAGATGTTCATTGCTTCAACCTATGAAGAAGCATTAAGCTTCGCAGAAATGTTGCATGCGGATAATGATGAACGTAAAGAAGCAGATATGTCCATCACAGAAGAAGCTCTTGCGATCATTAACGGTAACGAACAACTGAAAACAAGAAAATCAACTGTACTGTATCAATCACATTGGCACAAAGGCGTCGTAGGCATTGTCGCTTCACGATTAACAGAACATTACTATCGTCCAACAATTGTACTCACACAAAGTGGCGATTATGCTGCCGGCAGTGCAAGAAGTGTAAATGGATTTAATTTATATGAAGCTATTCATGCCTGCCGTGAACATCTTCTTGGATATGGCGGCCACTTTGCGGCAGCAGGTCTTACTTTAATGCCTGAGAATATCGATGCGTTTACAGCTGCGTTTGAAAAAGAAGTAAGCCGCACTATTAAAGATGAGCAGCTTATTCCCGAAATTATTATTGATGAAGAGTTGCAACTGGCAGATATTAAACCCGGACTTTATAACATCATCAAACAAATGGAACCCTTCGGACCGGAAAATATGCGACCTGTTTTTGTTTCCAAAAAAGTGCGTGATAACGGTTACAGCAAAATTGTAAAAGATCAGCATCTGCGTTTAGTTGTAAAACAAAATGATACTGTTTTAACAGGTATCTTCTTTCGTGCAGCTCATTTATTTCCTGTTCTACAACAAGGCGCTTTCGACGTCGTTTATACCATTGATGAAAACGATTGGAACGGAACTGTAAGCCTGCAATTAAAAGTCATTGACATCAGACCATCTACTGATTGAAACTACTGCAACACATAAACTACTTCTTATACATCGCTTCAAACTGGGGCATCAGGCTAGGTTTCTTTACCTTAAAACAAGAACTAAGAGGTGAGAAAAAATATGGCATCAACAGTACTTCAGCTAACGATCTTGCAGAATTTCAAATAAAAGGAAATCAATTATCACATGCTACTGAATACATGCCGGTGAATTATTTCACCATTGAACATGTGCTTGAACATCTTCCAGCGAACGCAAAGAGAGGAATATTTTTAGATATTGGTTGCGGCAAAGGAAGAGCATTATGTGTGGCTGCTGCTTATGGATTTACAAAATTATATGGAATTGATTTTGCAAAACAATTGATCGAACAGGCAGAACAAAATCTTTCTCTTACAAAAGAACGTTTCCCATCCATTCAATATGAATTATCATGGAGCGACATTACAACGCTGGAAATCAGTAAAGACGTAAGCACAGTGTTTTTGTTTAATCCGTTTGATGAAGTGCTAATGAAGAAGATCATCCAAAAAATCAATAATTCTTTACAGCAATACCCACGTGACCTGTATGTAATTTATTGCAGCCCAAGGCACGAAGAATTGTTTTTTGCGGACGGTTATGACGTTTTATACCGAATCAAAAAATACAATTTCCTTGAAGGAATCATTCTTTCGAAAAGTAAGCCCAAGGTTTGAGGATGTTTCATTGTTAATAAATATTTCATCCCGATTTTTGGTGCGAAGCCATTGATAGGCCTTACATTTAATCTTCCAAATCCTGCCGATTAATCCGATCCTTTTCCTGTAATCTTCCACATTTTTTAAGTAACGTAAACTAAAGCAATGAGAAAACTTCAACTACGGTTGTTGCTGTCGCTACTATTTGTAACAGCATTTATCTTAACCAGTTCTTCGCAAGTAGTAATTAGTCAGGTGTATGGTGGCGGTGGAAATACCGGTGCAACTTACACGCATGATTTTATTGAATTGTTTAACAGGGGAACAAATTCCGTTAGCCTCAACGGCTGGTCAGTACAATACGCATCAGCAACAGGCACCTCTTGGGCAAAGACGGATCTTACAAACATAACCATTGCGCCTGGCCAGTATTATCTTATTCAGCAGGCACAAGGCGCTGGAGGCACGACCCCTTTACCAACTCCCGATGTAACAGGTACAATTGCAATGGGCGGAACAGCAGGCAAAGTAGCATTGCTAAATGTAAATACATTAATTACTGCCGGAACAAGTTGCCCAACAGGGCCAACAGTTGTTGACTTTGTTGGATTTGGTACAACAGCAAATTGTTTTGAAGGCGCCGGCGCAACTCCTGCCCCATCCAATACAAATGCTGTGAAAAGAGCTTTAAACGGTTGTACAGATAACAATAATAACGCTGCTGATTTTGCTGCAGGAGCCCCCACTCCGAGAAATACGGCTTCAACCCTAAATCCATGTTCAGGTTCTGTAATATCTGTTTCGGCAGCTGCCGGAACAAATGCAGCTGAGCCCGCTACCAATGGAACATTTACGATTAGCTCATCTGCGCCTGCTCCTGCAGGAGGGATTACCGTTACATATTCGTTAACAGGTTCGGCAACTATTGTAAGCGATTACACAAATCCGCAAGCCGGATCAGTAACCATTGCAGCAGGTAACACATCCGCAATTGTTACACTTAATACTGTTGATGATATTCTTATTGAAGGAACTGAAACAATTGATATTACTATTAATTCTGTTACAAGTCCTGCAATTATTGCAACAGGCAACGCAAGTATTAATCTTACAGACAATGATGTACTTGCAAGCCCATATATTTCTCTCGTAACGAGCTACACGCAGGATTTTAATTCCTTGGCCAGCACAGGCACATCATCAGCTCTCCCCACAGGTTGGTTATTTTCAGAGACATTAACTAATGCAAATGGATTATACAGCGCAGGTACAGGTTCGTCAACTTCAGGTGATACTTACAGTTTTGGAGCAAGCGGAAGTAGCGACAGAGCATTGGGCACAGTGCAATCAGGAAGTCTCATTTCAGTTATCGGTGCACAGATTCAGAACAATTCCGGAACTGTTATTACAAAATTAAAGATCAGTTATACCGGTGAAGAATGGCGGTTGGGTACAACATTAAGAGCAGACAAACTGTCTTTCCAATATAGTCTTAATGCAACCAGTCTTGCTAACGGTACATGGACAGACGCAACAGCTCTTGATTTTTCCACGCCCAATATCAGCTCTGTAATCGGTGCTAAAGATGGTAACGCAATTGAAAATAAAACAGAGGTTGTTTACACCATTCGTGGTTTATCTATTCCTGCGGGAGCTGTTTTTCTTATTCGCTGGAATGACTTTAATGCAAGCGGTTCTGATGATGGATTAGCAGTTGATGATTTCAGCATTGAAGCCAACCCTGTTGATCTTATTCCTCCTACAGTAACAACATTGGTTCCTGCAAATGGAACAACCAATACGCCTGTCAATCTTTCTGCATCTGTTACATTCAATGAAGATGTGATGAAAGGAAACGGAACGATTGTGTTGAAGAAAACAAGTGATAACAGTATTGTCCGTACAATTAATATTGCCGATGCAATACTTGCAGCACGCACATTAAGCGTTACACTCAACAATCTTCAAGTGAACACGCAATATTACCTTGAAATTTCTGCAGGTGCTATTGCTGATCTTGAAGGCAATCCTTTTGCTGGTATCACCGGCAACAGTACCTGGGCATTTACAACAGGCATCAATATTTATGTTGCAAATTTCCAGAACTGTACTTCAGGTTTGAGTGATGGCTTTACACAATACAGCCAGGTTGGAAGTATAGTTTGGGCATGTACTACATTCGGTCGTGATCCAAATGCTCCGGCAGGCACAACTGCTTTCCCAAGCGGTGTACAGATCAATGGTTTTTCCGGAGGTACAAATGTGCTGAATACTGATTGGCTGATCTCTCCTTCGTTCAATTTAACAGCAACCAATTATCCATTGCTTTCATTCTGGAGTCGCACTGCATTCAATGGTCAACCACTACAATTAAAAGTATCAACTGACTATGTAAATGGCGATCCTTCTTTGGCAACATGGACTGATATTAACGGCAAGTTCCCATCACAAACTTCAAACGTGTGGACCTTGTCAGAAAATATCAACCTTTCTGCATTCAAAGGAAGTAATGTGCATTTTGCTTTTGTGTATTATTCTGATGAAGATGAAGGTGCCCGTTGGACATTGGATGATATCAGCCTCGGCAATTCACCTGTGCCACCGCCACCAAGTTTAACTGTAAGTACTACTGATGTTCAGTTCGCATTTGCAGCAAGTGGAACAACTGCAACTAAAACATTCAGCTTTATTGGGAATGATCTGACGAATGATGTAATGTTAACATCAACAGGTGCATTTGCATTGTCAAAAGATGGCAGTAGTTTCAGTTCATCTATTTCATATACTGTCGCAGAAGCAAACAATCTTTCGAAAACAGTTTATGTTCGTTTTGCGCCCACGCAAAACAACCAGGATTTTGCAGGCAACATTGCAATTACAACCGGCGATATTTCTCAAACCATTAATCTGGGCGGAACAAGTATTGATCCGGTTACCACTCTTGAAGTAGTGAACTGGAACATTGAATGGTTTGGCAGCACAGGTAATGGCCCAACCAATGATGCACAACAGGAACAGAATGTAAAAACTATTCTCAGCAATCTTAATGCAGATGTGTATGCAGTTACAGAAATAGTAAGCGAAGAAAGATTAAAAGCGGTAGTAGATCAGATGCCCGGTTATACTTATGTGATCAGCAATTATGGTTCACATACAAATACAAGTATTAATCCTCCATCAGCATTGGCAACTGCACAAAAACTGGCATTCATTTACAAACCATCGGTGTTGAGTAATGTAACAACAAATGCATTGCTTTCGGCAGGCATTAACTCAGCAGCAGATGTCGCAAATCCTGCTTACGACTATTGGGCAAGCGGTCGTTTTCCATTTATGATGAGTGCAGATGTTACGCTCAATTGTGTAACTAAGCCTGTGAAATTTGTATTGGCTCATGCAAAAGCAAACACAGCGCCTACAGCAACATCTTACAACAGGAGAAAACGTGGTGCTGATACATTGCATTACACTTTGCAACAGAACTATGCAAATGATAACATCATTATGCTTGGAGATTATAACGATGACCTGGATGAATCGATCACAGATGGATTTACGATCACATCATATTCCATCTTCACCAACGATACAGAAAACTTCACACCTGTAACATTGCCATTAAGCCTGGCAGGTAAGAAATCAACGGTGAGTTATGACGATGTGATCGATCATGTAACCATTTCAAATGAGTTGGTTACCAACTATCTTCCGTCAAGTGCAAAAATTCTCACCGATGTTACATCACTTGTTAGCAATTACGGTTCTACAACATCAGATCACTATCCTGTATTCAGCCGTTACCGTTTCAACAACACAACAGCGCCTGCAGTAACCACCTGCGCTGCTGAAGTGAAATTCTGTGCTGCATCTCCAAACAGCTATTCTGTTCCTGCTTTTGTTGCAACCGATGATTGCGGTGATGCACTCACTTATAGTTACACGATTACCGGCGCAACTGAACGTAACGGTACTGGCAATGATGCAAGCGGCACATTCAACATCGGCACAAGTGTTATTGTATGGACAGCAACTGATAGTTGGGGTAATTCAGCAACATGCAGTACATCAGTAATCATCAATACAAATCCAACTGTTACTATTCCTGATGGATATGCATTACCAACAGGAACATTGGCAAACACAGTTTACATTGGCTATTCACCTGCTTCATCACTTACATTAACAGCAAATGCAAGTGGCGGCACGCCATCTTATAATTACAGCTGGTCAAGTGGAGCAACCACATCAACAGCGATAGTAAGTCCAACAACCGAAACAACTTACACAGTTACTGTAACGGATGCAAATGGTTGCCAGGCAAGTGCTAAAAAGGCTATCGATGTTTTGGATATCAGAAGCGGAAAGAAACTTGATAAAGTAACCATCTGCCACAAAACAGGCAGCGGATCACACAATATCAGCATAAGCCAAAGTGATGTAGTGAATCATTTAGCACATGGTGACATGTTGGCTAGTTGCACGGTAACAACTCCAACGACTTCAACAAGATTGGTGGGCACAGCAGCTGGTAAGCTTTCTATTCAGGTATTACCAAACCCATCAACAGTTGAGTTTACTCTTGTCATTAAAGCTGAACAGACCGGGAACATTAATTTGAGGGTGCTCGATATTCAGGGCCGAGTGCTGGAACAACGTACCAACATCAGCCCTACCCAGAAACTGACCATCGGTGAAGGGTTCCATTCCGGTATCTACTTTGCCGAAATAACCCAGGGAACTGATCGAAAAGTGATCAAACTCCTGAAACTCTGATCTTTGAATAGATAAATAAAAAAGCGCCCCGCTTTAGGTGGGGCGCTTTTTTATTAGGGATTACCTGCAAACACATTCAAAACCAATTCTTTCAGCCGATCTTTGCCAGCAAAGGATTTCAGGCTAAAATAATCCGCTTCCACTGCGCCATTTTCGGCCTCTTTCCCCTACCTTTGCAGCCCCAAATCTGTATTGGCAGATTCTTCGACTTAACGGTCGGAGTCCAATGGGCAAACCCAATTATTAATTTTAAATCACAAACAGTAATGAACAATTACGAAATGATGGTGATTTTTACCCCGGTTCTGTCTGAAGAAGAATTCAAGGCAGCACAAAAACGCTACACCGATCTACTCGCAGCAAATGGCGGAGAAGTGGTGAACAGCAATCCTTGGGGTTTAAAATCTCTCGCCTATCCAATCGAGAAAAAAACAACCGGTATTTACTGGGTAATTGAGTACAAAGCAGCTTCAGATTTCAATGCTAAGCTGAATGTACAACTCCACCGTGATGAGCAAGTGCTCCGTCACATGTACACTGCACTCGACAAATACGCCGTTGAGTACAACTACAAAAAGAAGAATGGCGTTCCTACTGGTAACTTAAAAGCGGAGGCATAAGTCATGGCAAAGAATGAAATTAAATACCTGACGGCGATTAAGACCGAGAAGCCACGCAAAAAATATTGCCGCTTCAAAAAGTATGGTATCCGTTACATCGATTACAAAGATGTTGAGTTCCTGAAAAAGTTTTTGAACGAACAGGGTAAGATCCTTCCCCGTCGTTTAACTGGTAACTCTCTTAAGTACCAACGTAAATTATCAGATGCAATTAAGAAAGCACGTCAAATGGCATTGCTTCCTTATGTAACTGATCTTTTGAAATAAAACAATTAGTGAACCTTTCCCTAACTCTCAGCCAAGGCGGAGAAGACAGTTGAAAAACTGGGTTTCGGAAACTAAAAAACAAAACAATGGAAGTTATTTTAATTCAGGATGTAAACACACTCGGCGGTAAGAACGAGGTAGTTAAAGTTAAGAACGGTTACGCTCGTAACTTTTTGATCCCTCAGAAATTCGCTGTTGAAGCTTCTCCTTCAAACGTAAAGCAATTAGCTGAGCGTTTAAAAGTGCAGAAGAAGAAAGAAGATGCAATGTTGGCTGAAATCAAGTCGGTAATTGCAAAACTTACTGAAGCTCCTGTTAAGCTTACAGCTAAAACAGGTACAAGTGGTAAGATCTTCGGTAGCGTTACAACCGTTATGATCGCACGTGCAATCCGTGAGCAAAAAGGTTACGAGATCGATCGCCGCAAGATCCACCTGTTGGATGAAGTGAAAGAACTCGGAACTCACAAAGCAAAAGTTGATTTTGCTAACGGTAACGAAGCTGAAATTGAAATTGAAGTTGTAGCTGAAGCTTAATTTCTTTTTGATCGAAATAATGAGTCCTGCTTTTTTAAGCAGGACTTTTTTATTTTCATGCATCAATCTCATCGAATGCTCCTCAAAACACTTTGTTCAGCTTCTCTGCTTCTCACTATTGTAATAGCTGGCTTTACCGGTTGTAAATCATCTAACGGGAAAGACAAAGCCGTTACGACAGATACGATCCCAAAAACACAACCCGACATTACTTTGCCGGGTAATTTCAGCACTCAAACAAAATTGAAATTCGACAGTAGCGCTATTCCTGCCTTCTTCAGCAAGTACCCAAAACTAAAACCATACGAAAAGGACCTGTTAGTGTTTTATAGTCATCGCAAATTTGCTTACGCCTGGTTTGATTCGAATGGAATGATTGAACAGGCAGGTAACCTGTTTAACAAGATCGAAAATATTTCTGATGAAGGTGTGCCTGTACAAATATTGTATGAAGAAGAGTTTCACAAGCTGATGGACAATGATTCAACAGAAAATTTTACAGAGAAAGCCAACAGCACCGCTGAACTAATGCTCACTGCACAGTATTTTTTTTATGCAAAGAAAATATGGAGCGGACTTGATGCAAAAGCCATGCGTGCAACCAACTGGGATCTGCCCCGCAAGAAATTATCTTACGAAGCTTTTCTCGATTCGCTGCTCGAAGTACCGTCATCGGCATTCATGCAAACAGAACCAGTTTACCGACAGTATGGTTTATTAAAAACATTTTTGAAGCAATACAGAACGCTTGCAGAAAGTGGGAAATGGAAGCCGATCAAGGCAGATAAGAAATCATATCGTCTTAACGACAGCAGCAAGATCATTCCTGAAATAAGAGAACATCTTTACTTATTGGGTGATCTTAAAAGCAATAATCAATCAACTGTGTTTGATCTTGAATTGGAAAGTGCAGTTAAAAATTTTCAACAGCGTTATGGTATTAAAGACGATGGCATTGTTGGCACAAGCATGCTTGCAGAACTGAACTATCCAATTACCAAGCGGGTTGAGCAGATCATCGTGAACATGGAGCGTTGCCGTTGGCTGCCGGTTGCTTTAAAAACCGATTACATTGTGATCAACATACCCGAGTATAAATTTCATGCGTATGAAAACGATTCATTAGTATGGAGTATGAACGTTGTTGTTGGTACTGCATTAAACAAAACAGCTATTTTCAATGGCATGATGAACAATGTGGTGTTCAGTCCTTACTGGAATGTGCCGCCGGGCATTATGAAAAAAGAAATCCTTCCAGCCATTCGCAGAAACAGTAACTACCTTGAACGTAACCATATGGAATGGAATGGCAATGCAGTTCGGCAAAAGCCCGGCCCATGGAATGCATTGGGCAAAGTGAAATTTTTATTTCCCAACAGTCACAGCATTTACCTGCACGATACGCCATCAAAATCATTATTCAGCCAGGATAAGCGTGCTTTCAGTCATGGATGTATTCGTGTGGAAGATCCAAGACGTTTGGCCAACTATGTATTACGTCATCAACCCGAATGGACAGAAGAACGTATTGATTCAGCAATGAATGCAGAAAAAGAAATGTATGTTAAGATTAAGAAGCCCATTCCTGTATATATTGCTTATTTCACATCGTGGGTTGATCGTGATGGAAGATTGAACCTACGTAACGATATTTACAAACGTGATGGACGCTTAGCAGAAATGATCATCGAAAATTCGAAACTGAAATGATTTATTCAAACATAATTGCCGGCACCATGAAATGGGGTGCATGGGGAGCAAAGTTTACTACAAATGAGTACGAACAAATGATTAACGATTGTATTGCAGCAGGTGTAACCACATTT
This sequence comes from Lacibacter sp. H375, assembly GCF_037892425.1. Classification (NCBI taxonomy): domain Bacteria; kingdom Pseudomonadati; phylum Bacteroidota; class Chitinophagia; order Chitinophagales; family Chitinophagaceae; genus Lacibacter; species Lacibacter aquaticus. The sequence goes on along the minus strand of NZ_JBBKTT010000001.1, from coordinate 2,154,873 downwards.
GATCATGCTGATATTTATGGAGACTACACAACTGAAGAAGACTTTGGAAAAGTATTACAAGAACAACCGGCGTTACGGCAACAGATGCAGCTCATTACCAAATGCGGTATTCAAATGGTATCGGTCAATCGGCCTCATCATAAAATAAAATCATACGATACATCGTATGAACATATTATTGAATCGGTTGACCGATCGCTTTCAAATTTAGCTACTGATTACATTGATTGTTTGCTTATTCATCGTCCTGATCCTTTATTTCATGCAGATGAAGTGGCAAAAGCATTTGAACAATTGAAACAACAAGGTAAAGTGTTGGAGTTTGGTGTTTCAAATTTCAGGAAATGGCAGGTTGATCTGCTAAGAAGCCGCTTTCCTGTTTCTGTTAACCAGGTTGAATGTTCGCTGCTTCACCTTGAACCGTTTGGAGATGGCACATTAGATCAATGTCAGCAACATGGTATGATACCAATGGCATGGAGCCCGATGGGTGGTGGTAATATATTTGTTATAGACGATGAAGATGAACGTAATAAACGCATCATCGCAGTTGCCAACATTCTTGCAGAAAAATATGCAACAGGTGCTGATGTGATTTTGTTAAGCTGGTTAATGACTCATCCTGCAAACATACTACCTGTATTAGGCACTTCAAAAATTGAACGTGTTCATGCAGCAGTAGCTGCAACGCTTCTTAAGCTTGAACGTGAAGAATGGTTTATGTTATGGCGGGCAAGTACCGGAAGAGAAGTTGCATAAAGTTTCGCTCTTTTACTAAACAACAATACCTTGTATTTTAAAAGACAAGGCGCTAAATGGGATTTGGCTTTAGTTTAATTTTCATTTTAATCATCCTTCCGCTTACAGGAATACTGTTATTGACTTGGTTGATAACAAGAAAGAAAGTCTTTGGGAAAATACTCGGGTTGATTTGGTTTGCCATTATTGGATTTATATTGCTTTTAGGAATAGGCCATTGGTTGACGTCAAAAAAAGAAATGAAGAAAAGAGATTACTACGGGCAATATGTTGTTAACCGCAGTTATTACCCAGGCAAACAAGCAGATTGGCAATACGAAAATTTCAGGTTTGAGATTAGGGAAAACGATTCAATATATTTCTATGTAACAAATAAGGAGCAAGTATTAAAAACTTATCGTGGCACAGTTACAACAACTGAACAATACAGCTCAAAACGATTGATAATAAAGATGGAGCAACCGACACACCACATTATGACAAGCAACCCAACAACATATCGAAGTGCGTGGAATTTTTATCTGGTATTTAATTCCCCTTTATTTAATAACCTTTATTTCAAGAAGGGAAAATGGAAAGCACTTAAATAGAAGCTGAAAAACTATCCGGAACGAAAAACGTAGTTTCGTGACTTAACAAGTAATTGACCCGCATGAACAATAAAATAATCACTATTCTTTTCATACTCATCTGTACTGTTTATTTTATTGGTATCGGTGTAGATACAATGGATGTAGATGCATCTCAATACGCTGGCATCAGTCGTGAAATGAAAGAGAGTGGCAGTTACCTGCAGGTGTATGAGCAGGGAAAAGAATATTTAGACAAACCTCCTTTTCTCTTCTGGGTTTCTGCTTTGTCCATGAAAGTATTTGGAGACAATAATCTTGGTTATAAATTTCCATCCATCCTATTTGCCATCTTTGCTGTGTTTGCAACATTTCGTTTTGCAAAACTGTTTTACGACAGAACAATTGCCTTGCTATCTGCTGCTGTACTTGCAACCTGCCAGGCAGTGTTCCTCATTACCAGTGATATTCGTACCGATACCATTTTAATGAGCTGGGTAATTATTGCCATGTGGCAATTAGCTGAATGGTATAAGTCAAAGAAAACATTTCATTTCATTTTAGGTGCGGCTGCTATTGGTGCCGGCATGGTTACAAAAGGCCCCATTGCATTGTTCGTTCCCATCTTTGCATTCGGCAGTCATTTTGTGTTGAAGCGTGAATGGAAACAAATTTTTCAACCTGTTTATCTGCTGGGCATTCTAGTGATTGCACTTGTGTTGCTGCCCATGAGCATTGGATTGTACCAACAGTTCGATCTGCATCCCGAAAAAACAGTAAACGGATTAAAAAATGTATCAGGTTTAAAATTCTTTTACTGGACACAAAGCTTTGGCCGCATCACCGGTGAAAACGTTTGGAACAACAATGCTCCATTCAGCTTCTTATTTGAAAATTTATTGTGGGGCATGTTGCCCTGGACTCTGTTCTTTGTTGCAGGACTTGTGTATGAGATCATCAGAATCATAGGCAATCGTTTATTTGTTGGCAGAAATGAAGAGTTCTTAACAACAGGTGGTTTTCTTCTTAGCTATTGTTCGTTGGGTATTTCAAAATATCAACTGCCACATTATATCTATGTAGTGCTGCCATTCATTGCCATCATTACTGCTAAAATGGTGTACCGACTATTTTGGGAGAAGAAACTTCCGTTGTTGCGTAACATTCTAACTCCTATTCAATGGATCGTATGTGCAGCCTTAGTAGTTGCTCCTGCAATGATTCTTTTGTATAGTTTTCCAACAACATCTGTATGGCCCTGGGTCATTCCGGTTATCAGTCTCATTGGAGCAATTGGTTTAATGTTGAATAAACAGGTGATTAAAAAACTCATCGCTGTATCACTTTCATTGATCGTTGGATTAAATATTTTTCTCAGTTCCTGGTTTTATCCGCAGCTGCTGCAATATCAATCGGGTAATGTAGTAGGTCGTTACATTGTAGATCAGAAAATTTCTGCTGATAAGTTTTTCTTTTATAAATTCAAAGGGAGTGGCAAAGCCATTCATTTTTATGCAAAGCATATCATCGGAACAGTTGATTCACTTGATGCAGCAACAACAGGCACTTACCTTTATACATCAGATGAGGGATTGAAAGAAATTCAACAAAGCGGAAAGCTTCATGTGATAGAAAAAGAAGGACTGGATTACCATGTAACATCATTATCAGGAAAATTCCTCAACAAGAATACAAGAGATGAGCAATGCGGAAAATATTATGTGGTGAAGATGCTGTGATGTTTATCGGAACAAATTGTATTTCAAAATACACCAGATAGCTCTGAAACCATCTTTCCAGTTGATCTTCTTCCCTTCAGCATACGTACGGCCATAATAGGAAATACCAACTTCGTAAATACGTATATCAGGTTGACGTGAAATTTTTGCTGTCACTTCCGGTTCAAAACCAAAACGTGCTTCTTTCAGATCAATTTTTTGAATGATTTCACGACGGAATAATTTATAACAGGTTTCCATATCTGTTAAGTTCAGATTGGTAAACATGTTTGATAATGTTGTAAGCACTTTGTTTCCGATGCTGTGCCAGAAGAATAAAATACGATGAGGATTACCACCCATAAAACGTGAGCCATACACAACATCAGCAAAACCATCAAGCACCGGTTTCAGCAACACATTAAATTCCTGCGGATCGTATTCGAGATCGGCATCCTGTATCACCACCAATTCACCAGTGGCTTGTTTAATACCCGTATGAAGAGCAGCACCTTTGCCTTTGTTCACTTCATGATTGTACAACACGATCGGCAAGGTTGATTGCTGCATATAGCGGTCAATAGCACCCTTTGTATCATCACTGCTGCAATCATTTACAATGATCACTTCCTTTTCAATATTGTTGAGCAATTGCACTGCATTGATCTTATCAAGGATCAGGTGAATGGTTCTTGCTTCGTTATAAGCAGGGATTACAATCGAAAGTTTATGAATGGTTGCTGTCATGTAGTTGGTCTGTTCCAATTAAGCTGCAAGATTACAGAATTCCTTGGCTGCTAAAAGAAAAATCTAGGCTTCCTGTAAAGGCATTGCCGTTTCTACAAGAGGCTGGTTCTGCATTTTACGAAACAGTCTTCTGGCCAGGAAAAAGCAAATCAACAAGATCACAATACTCAGGTAGCCCAGCCATTCATAACGTAATATCTTTCCTCCCTGGCCTTGCACCACAATGATCCCCGAAATAAAAGATGCAGCGGCAGTTCCTAATTGCTGCACACTGCTGTTAAAACTCATAAAACTTCCACGTTGTTTTGGATCAACCACATTACTGATCATCGCCTGAGCCGATACACCACGACCCGTTGCCAGTATAAACCATATTCCAAACATCGCCAATGCAACAACAAAATGAACAGGCGGAAGATTCGTGATTAACCAAACAAAAAACAACGACACTAATACCGACACAGAAAACACCTGTAGCTTTCCATATTTATCAGCAAAGCGGCCAAGAATATTTGCAGCAAAAAATGAAGATATCCCACCAACGAGATAGATCATTGGTGTAATGGACTTTGGATAGCCGTTATTAAATTCCATGTATGGATTAATAAACGGGATGATGAGAAAATGTCCCATCATGATCAAACACGAAAACAGCAATGCCAATCGCTGCGTAGGATTTTTTACAACCGACATCAACACATCAATTCGTTTGCCATGTTCTTCCTGTATATGTCCACTCATTGGCGGCACAAGTTTCCACACCAATGGAATGATCACTATTCCTAGAAAACCAACTAACAGAAATGGCGCATGCCAGCTGAAAATATTTGCGAGGTATAAAGAAAACGGAACCCCAAATGTAGAAGCCATTGCAAATGCACTCATAATAGCACCCATGGCCGCTCCTCTCCTTTCATACGGAATAAGATCAGCAACTATTGATAATACCTGAGCACCAATTAAACCGCCAAACAACCCTGCTAACACACGAGCTGCCAACAGCAATTCATAGCTCGGTGCTATGCCGCAAGCAATTGTTCCAAGTAAGAAGCCGGTATAGCCATACAACAGCACTTTTTTGCGATCGTATCGATTTACAAAAAAGGCAGCGGCAAATCCTGAGAGACCTGCTGTTAATGTATATGCGCCAACAAGGAATGTGAATTGCTGTGGTGAGAGTTTAAAATAAGGCATCAGGTAATTTCCCAATGGCATCATGATCATAAAATCAAGGATGTGGGTGAAATTGATCGATGCCAGCAAAACAATGATCAGCCGTTCGTTTTTACTCATAATTGTTCCAACTTTTATTTCCGGTTTGCAGCAGGGGAAGGCTTTCACGGGATCAGGCGCAGAGCAGATTTTTCCCGAAGAAGCAGCAAATTTAGGTAAAGACGAACCAACGGCAGCTTAACCTTTACACGAGCGGAAAATGCAGTATGCAAACGATTGAGCGTTCGCTTTTCCCAATTTCATTATTACCTATCTTTAAGCACAACAATTCCTGTCATAAAAACAAATCGATTGAATCATGTCTGGTAACAATTATTCAAGAAGAAAATTTTTAAGAGACGCACTGTTAGCATCGGCTGCAGCCGCCACACCCGGTTTATTAATGGGCAGGGGCTTTGGAAGTGCTGACAAAGTAAACCTCGCCTGTATTGGTATTGGCAACCGTGGAGCAGAGATCATTAAAGAACTGTACAAAACCGGTTTGGCAAATATCGTTGCACTGTGCGATGTAGATATGGAAGCGCCGCACACATTGGATATCTTAAAACAGTTTCCGAATGTGCCACGCTTTAAAGACTTCCGCCAGATGTTCGATAAAATGGGCAACCAGATCGAAGCTGTTTCAATCGGCACTCCAGATTTTTCTCACTTCCCGATTACGATGATGGCGATTGGTTTAGGCAAACATGTGTATGTTGAGAAACCAATGGCCAGAACTTTCCAGGAAGTAGAGTTGATGATGAAGGCCGCAGCAAAACATCCGAAAGTTGTTACACAGATGGGCAACCAGGGACATTCGGAAGCAAATTATTTTCAATTCAAAGCGTGGAAAGAAGCGGGCATCATTAAAGATGTAACTGCCATTACAGCACATATGAACTCTGCACGCCGTTGGCATGGATGGAATCCGAAGATCAGTTCGTTCCCTGCAGCAGAACCCATTCCATCAACACTTGATTGGGATGTTTGGCAGATGCACACGCAGGGGCATTCGTATAACAAAGATTTTGTAAATGGACAATGGCGTTGTTGGTTCGACTTTGGTATGGGTGCACTGGGCGATTGGGGTGCACATATTCTTGATACTGCACATGAGTTTCTTGATCTTGGTCTTCCGTATGAAGTTGATCCGTTGAGATTAGATGGACATAATAATTTCTTTTATCCAATGTCAACCACGCTCTCATTCAAATTTCCAAAGCGTGGCGCAATGCCACCTGTTGAAATAAAATGGTATGATGGTTTAGATAATCTTCCGCCAATACCTGCTGGTTATGGTGTGCAAGGTCTTGATCCAAGTATTCCCCCACCAAGTACGGGTGCAATGCAACCGGCTAAATTAAATCCTGGTAAAATTATTTACAGCAAGGATCTTACATTCAAAGGTGGATCACATGCAAGTACCTTATCGATCATTCCGGAAGAGAAAGCAAAAGAAATGGCTTCGAAGTTGCCAACTGTTCCAACAACGCCATCGAATCACTTTGCAAACTTTTTAAAGGCATGTAAAGGTGAAGAAAAAACAAGATCATCATTTGCAATTGCAGGTCCGTTAAGCCAGGTATTCTGTTTAGGTGTATTGGCACAATGGACGGGTGAAAAAATTGTGTTCGACAGAAGCAAGAAAATAATCACCAGCAGTAAAAGAGCAAATGAATTATTGATTGGTCCACCGCCACGGAAAGGTTGGGAGCAGTATTATAAAGTATAAGTTTAGTCAGACGATCAAAAGCAATTCGTTAGTAGCTATAAAAAGAAGAAGCCAACTGATTACAGTTGGCTTCTTCTTTTAAGATATGATTTAACTGACGAGTTACTCATCATTTCAACTCTCTTATCTTAATACTCTTAAACCAAACTTCATTGCCATGATCCTGCAACAGGATATGGCCTTTCTTTGCTTCACCGAAATTTGGCCATACTTTGTATTTGCTGATAGCTACCAGATCACGGAATGCCTGCGACCCACGATCATATTCCAGCACTTTAACTCCATTCAGGTAGTGTTCTACATGATTGTTCGGATAAACAATAATGCGTGCTGTGTTCCAGTTGCCGGGCTGGCGAATAAACCGTGTTGTTTTCTGTGCTTTAATAAGATCGTATAATGAAGCTAATGTGCGGTTGCCTTCACGACCAGCTTTTGCATCGGGGTGCAGTGTATCATCAAGCAATTGATATTCTAATCCGATTGCTGAACCACTATTATTTTCATTAAGCGTTACAAAATATTTCACACCACTGTTTGCACCTTTGGTCAATTTAAAATCAAAAGACATTTCAAATGCACTGTATTGATCCTTTGTAACAATATCACCACCGTTGGTTGATTCGCCTCCTGTAGAAGCAAGCACTTTCAATACCCCATCTTTTACTTCCCAACCTTTTTCAGGAAAAGTTTTTTTGTATGCTCCAAACCAGCCATTGGTTGTCTTTCCATCAAATAACAGCTTCCACCCGTTTTGTTTTTCGTAAGCTGTAAGTTGGTTGGGTTGCAGATTGGCTACATAAACACCTGCAGGAAAAGCAAGTGGTTGAATATTTTTTGTTTTGATGCGGATGTTTTTCCAATGAACTTTTACACCTGCATGTTCCGGCTTGCCAATTGAGTGAACCTGTAATGCAATCAATCCTTCATTTGAAGTTAATGTGTCAACCACATAAGAAACGGCCTTTCCATCCAACCATGTTTTTATAGAATTGCCAATACATTCAATTCTTATTTTATGATACACATTGGGTGAAAAGAATATCTGTCCCTTCGGATTATGCGACACAGGGTATAACCATTCTCTTCTTCCTTCATCATAAATACCGCCGCTCCATTTACGTGAGCTGGGATCAAAATCATATTGATAACCGTACACTCTTCCTTTACCATTGTTTGCTTTGGGGTCGAAATTACTTCTGAACTGCACACCTGAGTTTGTGGTAGTATCTGTCATCATTGACTCAAGTTCCAATACAAAATCGCCTGTAAAACGTTGTTCCAATACCAGGAATGAATTAGGTGAATTAGGAACTGTTGTACCAACAAGTTCACCTTTTTCAACAGTGTAAGGTGCAGAGCCGGTCATTTGTTTCCAACCGTTCAATGTCTTTCCATCAAACAAAGATTGCCATTCTCCTTTCTGCGCCAAGCCATTCATGGCAATGAATAACAAAGCAATCGTCATCAATTTTTGCATACTGATTTTTTTATACGAGGTTAAATTCCGGTTTCCATTTTTCAATGGAATGTTTATAAATAGATTGATTCATCAGGTGCACACAAAAAGCTGTAGTTGCACCAGTGATCACGTTTGATACAGGTTTTGAATATTCTGTAACCATTTTATGAAATTCGCTTAACGCATACCAACTGCCGTCTTTTGATTTTTCTTTCAGAATAGGAATGCCACCTTCTTTGTTCCATTCAATTTTTGTAGCACCCGTAACACCATCTACTGTTTCCAGCTCTTTCTTTGTTTGTTTCTCCGGAAAAAATATTCCGTCGTTCATCAGCAACTGGATGGTTCCTTTTGTTCCTTTCAACTTAAAGAGGTAGCCATCTTTTTCATTGCCGCATGTTGCGCCAAAATTGCCGATCATTCCTTCTTTATTATAACGCAGAATGGTTTGCACATTATCAAACGTTTCCCTTCCATCTTTATAATAATCAATACCGCCAGTACCAAGTATTTCATCGGGATGGGTATTGAACGCCCAGTTAATGAAATCAACCTGGTGCGATAATAATTCAGCGGGTAATCCTCCTGAGTATTCTTTGTACATGCGCCAGTTCACTTGCCTGTCGGTATAACCTTGCGGCACAGCTCTGCGCCAGTTCCAGTTACGATCCCAACGGCAATCGATCTGTGTTACTTTACCGAGATAACCTTTATCGATCAACTCTTTTACTTTAAAATAAAGTGGAGTGTAACGATATTGATGCCCAACCTGTAAAGTTTGTTTGGGATATTCCTGTGATAATTTAACCAAAGCCAATGATTGATCTGCATCATAGGTCATTGTTTTTTCGAGATACACATGTTTGCCCGCCTTGATGGCTGCTGCTGCAATTTCATAATGATTATGCAGTGGTGTAGCAATGATCACCGCATCAATCGTTTTATCATCGAGAATCTTACGGTAATCTTTTTCGTAACGGAGATTGTTCTTCTTATCAAGTTTCTTTGACTGGTCAAGACGAAATGCTAACACATCGCAAACAGCTTTTAATTGAAACTGTTCCGGCATGCTGTTTAGTACAAAGCCAAGTCCGTTACCTCTGTCGCCACAACCAATAATACCTATGGAAATTGTTTTAGCAGCATCAACTGAACCATAAGCCTGCAGCATTTGCTGATGCAATAATAAGCCAGCGGTAAGCAATCCTGATTGACGGATAAAATTTCTTCGTTGCATGAGTGAGCTAAGTTACGGATTCATGAGTTTTAAAAATGTTGAACTTGTGGTAATTGCTATACTTCCATTGGCATTCTTATAAATAATTTATGCAGCAAGGTCTTTGCCTCTTAATTAATGCTAACGAATGTTTTACTAATGCCGCCTCTATATTTTGTGAGTACAGCTGTATATCTTCTTTTATAGAGCATACTCATCCGAAATATTTACTTAAATGAATTGAAAAAAAATGTGCTTTTTCTAAAAACATTCTCCCATCCATTGAATTAAGTTATTAATAAAAGGTTGGGGCTGAACTTCAAGACCATTTGTATCACCTATAAAAAACACTCGGCTTTTCGGATAATTCAATATTCCCATCACGGGTGGTGCCTCAACCTCGCCGGGATCTTTAACTCCGTTCATATTCAGGTCAGCATAATCATTTTTACCTAGTCGGCCTAATACCTGGATACTGGTATTCTGATCTGCATTTGTAATAACAGCGCCCGCAATATAGTTAAGAGATGTAAGGTTGGTTGTTATTTGGTGCGGCATAAATGTAGTGACATGGCCATTGGCATTACCTTCAAATTTTATATTCAACAGATCACCCAACTCGTCCACACGATCATTTTTTTTGTGATCGGTAAAGAACGCCAGGTTCATACCACGATCAAGGAGCTTCTTGTAAACTTCAAGTTCATTCTTGCTGTATGGCTGGAATCCAGCTACCCTGATGACAATGTAATGTCCAAAAAACATTTCTTCAGTAAGCTCTTTTCCTCTTCCCAATTCTGTTACCTCAAAGCCCTTGCCCCTGAGCACATCGGCAAAAGCTTTTCCCTGGTGAGGTTTACCGGGATCAAATCCGGTTGCTTCATATTGTGGAAACCACCACACACCGCCATCATGAGAAGCATCAATCAAAATTTTACAACTCACCGGACTAACCGATACCTCCCAACTTGCTGAATCACTATTTTGACTTAATACTTGATAAATAACAGGTCCTGAAAAGTCAACAACTGAAGCGCCGGAGGTTTGGATAACTCCATTTACTTTCACAATAGCGCCATCGGGTATTCTAAAATTCGGAACCAGGTGTTTAATATCCACGTCATGACCAACTTCTAACCGGACCTTCTTTGTTGATGGATGAATAAACGTGGATAAGGTTTGACCATTTGTAGTAAACGAAAGAATATCCATTTTTCCGGATGATTCAATAACGGGTGCTGCATCACGCTTGCATGATAAGCCTAACAGTGTGATGATAAACCATGTGAAGTTTTTCATGACTTTATTAAAAATAGCAATGTTATTCATAATAGATGTTTTAGATTAATATTATTATAAACCAAATGCTGCGCATAATAAGATGAATGACGTAAATACTGCACCAGTAAACAATTCATAGAGTCGCCAATTTACTAAGGAAGCTTTCACGAGGTTTGGCAGGGTAAACAGGAGCAGTTGAGCAGAGGAAGCTGTATTTAATTTAATGGTTAAAAATAATTATAGTTGGCCTCAGTTGCAAGCGTTTCGCCGCTTTTAACAAATGGCGGGGTTTAACGTGCTAAAACGTTCCTTATTTGCTTTTATAGGTATCATTATTCTGAGTCTGAAATTACTTTTCACATTTCATCATCAGTTTTAAAAAAGCAGAACTTGCAGTATCTGCAATATTTCCATCGGCATTCTTATAAACAAAATATGCGGCAAGGTCTTTCCGCCTCTCAACAAATTCTAAGGCTTGTGTTAAACCCATCAGCATAAGTGCATTATCAAAAGCATCGGCTGTTATTGCGTTTTTTGCAAACACCGTTACACTAATGAGTTCATTCTTTTGCGGATATCCTGTTTTGGGGTTAATGAGGTGGGTGATCTTTTGTCCTTTACTTTCATAATACTTGCGGTAACTCCCCGAAGTGGTGATAGCGCCTGCATCCAGTTCAATGACTTTTTGCAAGGGATGATTTTCAAACGCATCTTCATTGGGAGACTCAATACCAATCTTCATTTTTTCACCTGAAGGTTGTTTCCTTCCTTTCACTCTTATTTCTCCACCCAACTCAACAACATAATTTTTCACTCCATATTTTTCCAGCAATGCAGCCAACATATCCACTGAATAACCTTGTGCAATTCCGTTGAGGTCTATTTTCACACAAGGCTTAGCCTTACTCAACTTGCTTCCTTTCAACTGCAACAACTTTGTATTAACGCAGGGAAGAATGGTTTTAATCGTTGCCTCATCAGGAACTGTAGTTGTTTTTGTAACACCAAAACCCCAGGCATGAACCAATGGCTGCACCGTAATGTCAAACAAACCGTTTGTTTCGTTATAAGTAGCAATTGATTTTTCAACAACCTGCAACAGATGCTTGTCAAGGCGAATTCCCTTTACAGAATTGTTGAATTGATTGATGTGTGAATAAGGTTTATACAATGAAAGTGAACTGTCAAGTTTCATTAACTCCAGGTCGATCAGTGCTTTGGTTACCACACTATCGTTGTTATAATAAATAATGGAATAAGTAGTGCCTTGTGCAGTACCCGCAATGGCAAAGCGTTTCCATTCAACAGTACGATGCGAACCAAAGACCACAATAAACAAAAGAAGAATCAACCGCATAGATCAAATGTACCAACCAGGTTGCCTGGTAATTGTGAAAAGATAGCAAGAATTTGCATCGCCACTATCAAACTTTGCTGCGCAAACGTTTACACAGAAAAGTATTTCTTTCTTAGCAATACTACTTTGTTTTCATTTTTTGCTACTGATGCGTTCTTTTATCCGGGTGCTTCATAAAATCTCCAGCTTTAAACCATTCGATTTCATAACCACCCTTACAACCTGATATACAAAATTTATTTTTCTAAGTCCTTAATAAACTCACTCATGTGCTTAAAATAAAAAGCAGCTTCTACCTCTTGCCAGTATTTGTAGTATGCTTCCGGTGAATCGAACTCTTGGGTTGGCTTGCCAACCGTCACAATCTTCAATTTTGGATCAAAAGCTTTTTCAAAGGCGGCCATCAGCGAAGGAATATTATTGGTTTTCTGCAATGCTTCCTTTACTTTCTTTTGTAATGCTTCGTCTTTTGCAAGCTTTTTAAAATACGTTAATGCTGCAGGATCACATGTTTCAAATTTATCTGTACCTGCTTCAGTAACCAACATATCAAAAGTTAGCAACTCCCTGGACATCTTTGGGTAAAGGCCTTCTTGTGAAAACCAAAGTGCCGGTACATTGATCGAAGGTTCTTGTTTGCCTAGAAAATGGGGCCGCCATGAGGAACGAGGCATTGATTTCCGAATCGCATCAGGGCTAAGGTCACAGGCGAGTGTAGCCAGCATTTCCACATATTGTCTTACCAGGGAGTCTTGTATATCAATGTATGCATAGACGAAATCAAAATAAACCAGCCCTGCTACCCGGCTTGGGTGATGTTCGGCGATCCATGTCATATCCATTGAAGCTGGTATCCGGCCTGCAAAAATTACCTTTTCAATTTTCAATGCATCCATAAAAGCCACTACATCTTCACCATTCGTAGCAACATCATAACCCCAACCGGGATCGGTTGATTTGCCCCAACCTCTGCGGGTAATGGCATACACATGATTTGTGCCGGTAAACTTTGGAGCGAATCCTTTGAAGTCATAATCAACCCACTCACCGGCATCTCCATGAAAGGATTGAAGAAAGATGAGCGGCAAACCACTGCCTCCAAAATCGAGATAGTGCAGACTAATTCCATCAAGCTGTGCAAACTTTTCTTTGTAGAGTGTTGTATCTTTTTGCTGTGCATTTAATGTAACAGTGAAAAAAACCAGCACTGCTACGCAGACAATTTGAGAGCTCTTCATGTTAATATTATTTATGGTGAATAATATTTTCACAAGGCACTGGCTCGCATAAAGTACGGGGTTAGAAACAACTTGATTCCATAGCACTATATTACTGCAGGAAGGCTTGAGTCCATTAAATTACTTATTTATTGCAGGAAGAATAAAATCTATATAAATACTCTCAGAAGTTTTTCTAAGTTGATAATTGAGGTTATAATTTCCGGAAGTAAGAACAACTACAAGTCCTGACTGTTTATCGATAACGACAAATTGACCGCCGTTGCCCTGCGCCTGCGCATACTTCAACGGCTTACCTGCTATTGTTTCAGCATAAGTCCAGAATTGGTATCCATATCCAATACGTACAAGTGAATCACTAAATGGGGTTTCAATTTGTTGTTTCAACGATGCTGCTGCAAGGCGGGAAGAAATGAGTTGCTTACCGTTCCATTTTCCATCATTTAAATAAAGGATGCCAAATTTCAGCAGGTCTCTAGAGCGCATACGCAACCCCACCCATGCTCCAATCACTCCATTCTTTTCAATTACCCAGTTATAATTTTTAATTCCTGCAGGCTGAAAAAGGTGTTTATCTGCAAAAGAAATCAGATCTGTTCCGGTCGCTTTTTCTAAAATAAAAGCAAGAAGTTGCGTGCTGCTGCTATTGTACTCAAAATTTCTACCTGGTGCGGCCGTAAGAGGTTGTTTCAAAATGAAATCAATAACCTGGTGTTTTGAGTCTTTCATCATTAATTCATTCTTTTCCGGCCAGTATAAACCACTGCTCATATTCAACAGGTGCTTGATCCTGATCTCCCGTTTCATACCGGTATCAAGTCTCGAATACTCGGGAAAGTAATCAAACAGCCTTTCTTCCAAAGTTAGCTTTCCCTGCTCAATAGCAATCATGACTAAAGCACTGACAACACTTTTGGTAACACTTCTGATATCATGAAGACTATCACGGTGATGGTCCACAAAGCCAACAAAGCCCTTCATTCTTACTTCATCTTTCCCTGGAAAATAATTTTCATAAACCAGTTTGTTATGTCGAAATATAAGAACGCTGTGAACGTTTGTGTAATTACCATTGATGATGGAATCTGTCATTTGTTGGATGATTTTTTCATTCAGGCCAACATCTTTTAATGTTGCTGTTTGAATGCCGTCATTCAGCTGATCTGGTTTTTTATATTGAGTGGCAGATTGTTTTAATGCCTTTGATTGGTATTGATCAATATGATAACGTATAGCATGGACAACTGTATCCGGCTGAAACCTCGCAATATGATGACCACTGTTTGTGATAATTCGATAATGAAGATTCGGTCTTTTCCTTCCCCATTTTTCTAATTCCTCGATCCATGCTTTATTCATAGGATTAGAAGGGGCTCTATCCTGTCCGCCTTCTGCTTTGCCTGCAGCTATTAATAATGTTGTTGGTGTTGAATGAAGTTTATCTGATCTTCTTCCCTGGTTCATACTTGAATCATACATCCGCATTTCTTCCCTTTCACCCGGACGGGTTTTACTATTCAATAATTCCCGGATATATTTTTCATCTTCTTTCATCATCTCAGGAAATTCTTTTTCAAGCCTTGCATAGACTTCCTCAGGCGCAGGATCAACCAGCACCATTCCAATGACATCTTTTGGATAAAGACCTGCGAAAACCCTTACTAATGAACCACCATAGGACCATCCGGCGAATATATATGGTGGACGAATGTTTACTTTTTCCAGTGCTTCTTTTAATTCTTTTGCAATTGTTATCGCATCTCTTGGGGATGTGCATGTATCTGAATTTAAATAACCGGGACGATCGTATGAAACAACTCTGGCAGAGTTTGCCAATTTGGGTTGCACCAATTGCCAGGTCCTATGATTAGATCCACCTCCGGCTTCCAATATCACCGTTGGCTTTCCTTGTCCTGATGCATAAAGCGTCATGACATGACCATGCACGTTTACTTTGATGGTATCAATTTGTTGCGCATTTGAAACACATGCAAGCAATATACTTATGAAAAACAAAGAATCAGACTTGCTCATACTCAAGCTTTGAAATGAAAAATTAATTTTGTTTCAAAAGGACGATTTACTGTTCAATTAACTCGATCTGTAAGCCTTACCGGTGTTTGATGTGTAAACGGCACCTTGTGCTCAAGATTTGCTATGCCAAAATCCTTACTGGCTATGATTCTACCATCATGAATAACGGTAACGGCTACGCCGGGTGACTTATCGATATTGATTCGTTGAAATAATGAATCTATTTTTTGTTCCAGCATTTGCCTTTCCGGCAATGATTGCGCCTGTACTTGAATTGAAAAAAATACAAAGGCTGATAACAGAAATGTTCGATTCATAACAGATTATTTATTTATCTGACTTTGACCAACTGAAAGATATTTATCAAAAAACGGCAATAACTCATTAAAAATCCGTCCGTCAAAACCACCAAGCATGTTTCCATGATCGCCAATATATTCTTCGGCAAAGTGTTTAATGCGGTACGCTTCCAGCTTCTTGCTGAATTGCAGACTTGTGAAAGGGATATGTGAAAAATCTTCATTACGTCCCCAATCCAATTTCAAAGCAGTAAGGCTGCGTAACTGTGGCAGATAATGATCGATCATGTGGAATGGAAATTGTGCTTCCCACTCATTGATCACCGCCGGATGGTAAACAGCACTATCGCCAACATATGTAACTGGAAAATCAGCGAGCAGCTCTTTGTTTGAAACATTGGGCGAATACACCCTTGCCATCGCTGTAAGCGCTGCAGCAAAAAATGCATCGAAATCACCCGTCTTATCCGATTCATCCAACGCTTTCAAAATTGCTTTTTCGTTATGCAATTTGCTGATGCGTTTGAATCCACGGCTGGAAAGAGAAAAATCACCATACCAATCAAGCACTGCCGGACTGAGGGCATACACCGCACTGAATGTATCTGCAAATTGCATTCCTAGCTTTAATGCGCCATTACCTCCCATTGAATGTCCGCAAAGTCCCCGGCTTTTCCGATCAGGTATTGTTCTGAAATTTTTATCCATGTATTGCACCACATCTTTTGCAATATAATCGGCCCAGTTACCTGTAACAGAAGAGTTGGTATAAAAACTACCCTGCAGTCTTGTATTGCTGTTTGGTGCCACTACTATCATGGGACGCATCTTTCCAGTTTTAATGGCTTCATCAAGTAACTTTTTAAAATTGATCCATACGCTCATCATTACACTATCAGTACCACCATAGCCATGCAACACATAAATAACCGGATAGCGTTGTATTCCTTGATCATAATCGGGAGGCAGGTATACCGTTAACTGACGCAAAGGATCTTCGCCAGCCTTATTGTTTTGTAAAGAAGCGGCCATGAACTCACGCCTTACCAATTTTCCCTGAGCAATGGCTGCTACTGAAAAGCTCATCAACAGCAAGCCAAATAAAATTTTTCTCATGTTGTTGTTTTATTGACGACCTATCCTCATCATTTTATGCTTGTTGTTGTGCCAATGCAGTTGATTGATTCATGTATGGTTTGCTTTGGAATGTTCCTTCTTGCTTTTAAATGTATAGGCAACAGATGGCCACCATGTCATCATGATCTCGGCAATAATCAACGGCACAAACGAAAAGAAATATTCATTCACAACTCTTCTGAAAGTTGGATCTGTTATTTCACCAAACAAAAAATTAAGCGAGAACACATCATCAATTCTCACAGCAACAAAAGCGAGCACACACACATAACTACGCACCATCATCTGGCGATGTGTTTTCGTATTTCTTGTTTTAATTGCCCGCCATGCAAACCAGGTGCTGAACACAGCAAAAACTGTTAGTAAAAAAAGAGAGATGCGACAGGGTACACAAGTGCTGATTAATGACAGTCTTCCTGCTGAAATACCAATCAAGGCAATTCCAGCCATGTAAATTTTGCCAGACAATCGATGAAAGGAAACAAATCGTTTACGGATAAATGGCCAGAACTGCGTGGGGCCTAATAGCAACGCCATACTGCCACCAACCATATGCATCACTACCCAGAGTTGATTATTAAACAAAGTTTCGCCAAACATGCGGCTGCGATAGCCATAGAAATAGGCAATCACATTGTCGAGAAAAAAATAAATAGAAAGAAGGAGTATGAACGACCATAAAACAATCCAGAAAATAGAGCGGAGTGTATGCATAAGCAGTGGTTGGTCTTCTGAATATACAGCAGATTTCCGGCAGTTGCAAAACTCCACTAATTACGCAAACATAAAAACCCCAAATAGGGGCTACATACACAAGGCATTACAAGTGAAAAAGTAACGGGAAGTAGTGGAAACAAAAAAGCCCTTCAGTAAACTGAAGGGCTTAAAATAAATATGGCAGCTACCTACTCTCCCGCATTGTAGTGCAGTACCATCGGCCATGAGGGGCTTAACTTCTCTGTTCGGTATGGGAAGAGGTGAACACCCTCGGCAAAACCACCATAAACTCTTAAATAATATAACATATTGGGAAGTTGTAATTGCTAGAAGCAATTTAAAAAAAATTAAAGCTTACGGGTAATTAGTACTACTCGACTTTACTGTTACCAGTTTTACATCTGTAGCCTATCAACGTCATCGTCTTTGACGGCCCTTAAAAGTAAACTCATCTTAAGGAAGGTTTCACGCTTAGATGCTTTCAGCGTTTATCCTGGCCACACGTAGCTACTCTGCACTGCACCTGGCGGCACAACAGATACACCAGCGGTGTGTACGACCCGGTCCTCTCGTACTAAGGTCATGTCCTTTCAATTTACTAACGCCCACCACAGATAGGGACCGAACTGTCTTGCGACGTTCTGAACCCAGTTCACGTGCCACTTTAATCGGCGAACAGCCGAACCCTTGGGACCTTCTCCAGCCCCAGGATGTGACGAACCGACATCGAGGTGCCAAACCTCCCCGTCGATATGAGCTCTTGGGGGAGATCAGCCTGTTATCCCCGGAGTACCTTTTATCCTTTGAGCGACGGCCCTTCCATGCAGAACCGCCGGATCACTTTAGCCAGCTTTCGCTCCTGCTCGGCCTGTATGCCTCACAGTCAAGCACCCTTATACTAATGCGCTCTTCGTACGATTACCAACCGTACTGAGGGTACCTTTGCGAGCCTCCGTTACTTTTTAGGAGGCGACCACCCCAGTCAAACTACCCACCATGCACTGTCACCCGTCAGGGTTTAGATTCTAAATCAAAGAAGGTTGGTATTTCAACGACCGCTCCACAACTGCTGGCGCAGCTGCTTCAAAGCGTCCCAACTATTCTACACATCCGTAATTCAAAATCAATGCAAAGTTGTAGTGAAGGTTCACGGGGTCTTTCCGTCCCGTGGCGGGTAACCGGCATCTTCACCGATACTACAATTTCACCGGGCTCGTGGAGGAGACAGTGTTCAACTCATTAGACCATTCGTGCAGGTCGGAACTTACCCGACAAGGAATTTCGCTACCTTAGGACCGTTATAGTTACGGCCGCCGTTTACTGGGGCTTCAGTCAGAAGCTTTGGCTTGCGCCGAACATCCTTCCTTAACCTTCCAGCACCGGGCAGGTATCAGGCTCTATACGTCATCTTTCGATTTTGCAGGGCCCTGTGTTTTTGCTAAACAGTTGGTTGAACCATTTTACTGAGACCATCCGAAGATGGTACGCTTTATCCCGAAGTTACAGCGTCAATTTGCCTAGTTCCTTCTCCACGGCTCACCCGAGCGCCTTAGAATATTCATCTCGTCCACCTGTGTCGGATTACGGTACGGGTTGCTTAAGCCTAGCCTTAGAGGTTTTTCTCGGAGGTCTGATTAGGATCACTATCCACGCCGCCGAAGCATTGTGGTACTATCACGTTCGACATTCTCTGCGGATTTACCTGCAAAAAATATATCTACACGCTTTAACCTGGTATTCCGTAACCAGGCGGATCTTTCACTACCCCGTCACCCCATCGAAACAAAAGCAAGTGTTGGAATATTAACCAACTTTCCATCAGGTGCGCCTTTCGGCTTTCCCTAAGGACCCGACTAACCCTGATCTGATTAACATTGATCAGGAAACCTTGGACTTTCGGCGAAGTAGTTTTTCACTACTTTTATCGCTACTCATTCCTACATTTTCTTTTGAAATCGCTCCAGCATCCATCACCAGACACCTTCGCAGCAGATTTCAATGCTCCCCTACCAATTGTACAAGTACAATTTTAGAACTTCGGTTCGTAGTTTGATGCCCGATCATTTTCCGTGCAAGACCTCTCGACCAGTGAGCTGTTACGCACTCTTTAAATGAATTGCTGCTTCCAAGCAAACATCCTGGCTGTTATAGAAGTCTCACCTCGTTTGTTCAACTTAACTACGTATTAGGGACCTTAGTTGCTAATCTGGGTTATTTCCCTCTCGGCCACGGACCTTAGCGCCCGCAGCCTCACTCCCGGAGATATGTATAAGCATTCGGAGTTTGTCAGGGTTTGGTAGGCGGTGAAGCCCCCTAGCCCAATCAGTAGCTCTACCTCTTATACACTTCTTAAATCCGAGGCTGTTCCTAAAAACATTTCGGGGAGAACGAGCTATCTCTCAGTTTGATTGGCCTTTCACCCCTATCCACAGGTCATCCCAGAGCTTTTCAACGCTCATGAGTTCGGTCCTCCATTCTGTGTTACCAGAACTTCAACCTGCCCATGGATAGATCACAAAGTTTCGCGTCTACCCCCACTGACTAAGCGCCCTGTTCGGACTCGCTTTCGCTTCGGCTCCGTTACTTAAGAACTTAACCTCGCCAGTGAGGAGTAACTCGTAGGATCATTATGCAAAAGGCACGCCGTCATCCATTGCTGGACTCCGACCGCTTGTAGGCGTACGGTTTCAGGTACTATTTCACTCCCCTGTTTCGGGGTACTTTTCACCTTTCCCTTACGGTACTGGTTCACTATCGGTGTCTGAGGAGTATTTAGCCTTACCGGATGGTGCCGGCAGATTCAGGCAGGATTCCTCCGGTCCCGCCTTACTCAGGATACTGCTCGTCCTTCTCAATTTCTATCTACAGGGCTATCACCTGCTATGGCTCAACTTTCCAGAAGATTCAATTTGATGAGAATTTCTAAATGCAGTCCTACAACCCCTAAGCGGCACGCCGCCTAAGTTTGGGCTCTTCCCGTTTCGCTCGCCACTACTCAGGGAATCATTGTTATTTTCTTTTCCTCTCCCTACTTAGATGTTTCAGTTCAGGAGGTTGGCTTCCTTTCGGATAACACACCTTCAGTGTGCTGGGTTGTCCCATTCGGAAATCTTCGGATATAATGCTTGTGTGCAGCTCCCCGAAGCTTATCGCAGCTTACCACGTCCTTCATCGCCTCTCAGACCCAAGGCATCCACCATACGCCCTTATTCGCTTTAAAAGAGTTATTACTAAAATCGCCTTACTAAACAATTACAACTTGTTTTATCCCAATATGTCAAAGAACTTAATCAAATAAACTTGCGTTCAGATGAAAAGCTGATGTTATGATTACGAATCATCAGACCTGAAAGTCAACATCAATAAAGAACTAATTTTCGTGGAGGATATCGGAGTCGAACCGATGACCCTCTGCGTGCAAGGCAGATGCTCTAGCCAACTGAGCTAACCCCCCGAGGTTATTTGTAGACCCGCCCAGATTTGAACTGGGGACCCCTACATTATCAGTGTAGTGCTCTAACCAGGCTGAGCTACGGATCTATCTAATCTTTAGCCAAGTGGCCCCTACAAATCCATAGCAACTGGCCGAATGATACTTTATAAGAACTTAAAATTTTGAAAGAAAAAAGCAACAGCAGTAAAAATGCGTACTCTAAAAAGGAGGTATTCCAGCCGCACCTTCCGGTACGGCTACCTTGTTACGACTTAGCCCCAGTCACTAGTTTTACCCTAGGCGGCTCCTTGCGGTTACCGACTTTAGGTACACCCAGCTTCCATGGCTTGACGGGCGGTGTGTGCAAGGTCCGGGAACGTATTCACCGTATCATTGCTGATATACGATTACTAGTGATTCCAGCTTCATGGAGTCGAGTTGCAGACTCCAATCTGAACTGAGAGAGGGTTTTTGGGATTAGCTCCTTATCGCTAAGTGGCAGCCCTTTGTCCCCCCCATTGTAGCACGTGTGTAGCCCTGGGCATAAAGGCCATGATGACTTGACATCATCCCCTCCTTCCTCACGTCTTACGACGGCAGTTTCTTTAGAGTTCCCAGCATTACCTGATGGCAACTAAAGATAGGGGTTGCGCTCGTTGCGGGACTTAACCCAACACCTCACGGCACGAGCTGACGACAGCCATGCAGCACCTTACAAATTGTGTATTGCTACAAAACAGGCTTTCACCTGCGGTCAAAATGCATTCTAGCCCAGGTAAGGTTCCTCGCGTATCATCGAATTAAACCACATGCTCCACCACTTGTGCGGACCCCCGCCAATTCCTTTGAGTTTCAACCTTGCGGTCGTACTTCCCAGGTGGATTACTTAATGCTTTCGCTTAGACACTAACAGTAATATCGCTAATGTCGAGTAATCATCGTTTAGGGCGTGGACTACCAGGGTATCTAATCCTGTTTGATCCCCACGCTTTCGAGCCTCAGTGTCAATGTCTCCGTAGTAAGCTGCCTTCGCAATGGGTGTTCTATGTCATATCTAAGCATTTCACCGCTACATGACATATTCCGCTTACCTCCAGAGAATTCAAGACTAATAGTATCAATGGCAGTTTCCGGGTTAAGCCCAGAGATTTCACCACTGACTTAAAAGTCCACCTACGCTCCCTTTAAACCCAGTGAATCCGGATAACGCTTGCACCCTCCGTATTACCGCGGCTGCTGGCACGGAGTTAGCCGGTGCTTATTCCTCTGGTACCGTCAGTCCCCATAGAAATAGGGGTTTCGTCCCAAAGAAAAGAAGTTTACAACCCAGAGGGCCTTCATCCTCCACGCGGCATGGCTGGTTCAGACTTGCGTCCATTGACCAATATTCCTTACTGCTGCCTCCCGTAGGAGTCGGGCCCGTGTCTCAGTGCCCGTGTGGCTGATCATGCTCTCACATCAGCTACTGATCGTAGGCTTGGTGGGCCGTTACCCCGCCAACTACCTAATCAGACGCACGCCCATCTTTAACCGCCGGAGCTTTAATATCTAAATGATGCCATTCAGTTATATTATGGAGTATTAATCCACCTTTCGGTGGGCTATCTTCCAGTTAAAGGAAGGTTGCGTACGTGTTCCGCACCCGTTTGCCGGTCGCCAGCATCTGTATTGCTACAAACCTGCTGCCCCTCGACTTGCATGTATTAAGCCTGCCGCTAGCGTTCATCCTGAGCCAGGATCAAACTCTCCATTGTAAATGTTGTTTGATACTGACTATTAATTCTCAAGAATTAACAGTTCAAAAATCGAATTATTTTACGCTTAAAATTTACCCGTTCTAATTAAATTAAAACGTTGCTGTTGCTTTCAAACTTTCAAAGAACTTTGTTTGTTTTCGTGTCCCCGTTTTTTAAACGGAGTGCAAAGGTAAGTGGCTTTTTTAATTCACCAAATTTTTCTTTGTTTTCTCTCAACTTTTTTTGCTGATTTCATTCGAAGAATAAACTTGTTTTGATGTGAACTTTCGCTGTAAACCTTTTGAAGAACTTTCGCTTTTTTCAAAGCGGGTTGCAAAGGTAAGCGGCAATTTTAATCTGCCAAATTTTTCTTCGTTTTATTTCAACTTTTTTTATCGATTTGAACGTGGGAAAGAATCTGTTTTATTGCTGATTTTCACTGCCAACCTTTGAAGAACTTTCGCTTTTTTCAAAGCGGGTTGCAAAGGTAAGCGGCAATTTTAATCTGCCAAATTTTTCTTCGTTTTATTTCAACTTTTTTAGAAACAAATAAAAAGGAATCGATAGAGTTGAGAGGAGAAAATAACCTTTTGAAGAACTACCCGTTTTTTTCAAAGCGGGCTGCAAAGGTAACGGTGTAATGGGTTACAAACCAAACCTTTTTGAATCTTTTTTCAGGGCAAAAGCTGAAATGCTTTGTGGCAAAGCGTTTCAGCGTAAAATAATTTTCTATGGTTTAAGGAAGAGTTGCTCAGGATAGTTCACCCGAACTAAAAACAGGCCTTTTGCAGGTGCCGAAAAATCTGCAGCAGCCAGTGCTTTTTGAGTAAGAAGTGTTTCAAAAGCTTCAAATGTCATGGTTCCTCTGGCCACTCTCACCATTGTTCCAACAAGCCCACGCACCATTCCCCTTAAAAAACGGTTTGCCTGAACATGATAAACAAGACATCCATCCTCTTTTATCCATTCACTTACGGTAATGTTGCATTGAAATGTTTTAACCTGGGTATTACGTTTTGAAAAGGCAGAAAAATCAAGGTTATTCTTTACCAATTGAGCACATTCGTCTAATAACGATTCGTCAAGTGTGTATGGCAGGTACCAGGCACGATCGTCGATAAAGGGATTTTTTTTATCGTAAATAAAGTACTTGTATACCCTGGCTGTTGCGTGAAAACGGCTGTGCGCATCGGGCTTAACTTCCTTTACAGACTTAATTACGATGGCCGGAGGCAAAATAGCATTGAGATTATAAACAGAAGCCTGTGGAAATTCATCTTCCAAATCGAAATGAAAATAGTTCTGGAGCGCATGTACACCTGCATCTGTTCTTGATGAACCGGTAAGCTCCACCTCTTTTCTGAAAAAGATCCGGAAAGCTTTCTCTACTTCAGCCTGAATGGTAACAGCATTCTGCTGCACCTGGAAACCACTGTACCCTTCCCCTTTGTAACTAAGCTCCAGAAAGTAACGTGGCATAGCTTATTGATTAGGGAGAAGGGCAATGAACCGCTTTTTATAATACTCGTCCTGAATGGTTTCACCCAAAGACTTAAAGTTGCTGTAGTCTGTTACGAATGGCAAGGCTGTATCAAAAAAACGATAACGTCCTTCATCTGTAAGGAATAATGCCGACAGGTTTCTCAACTGACTTGTGGTAAAACATTTTGTGCGGAAAGCTTTCTTTGCTTCATCTACCAACTGCTCATCCCTCCTTTGTGAAGCCATGCGGCGGCGAAGCTTTATCAAATCGTCTTCGGTAGCAAAATCTTTACAGTTACTATTTGGTAATGCTGCTGTTTCTTTTTTCTGAACTGGTTCTGTAACTGCCGGAGGGGCAACAGGTTCTTTCTTTTCAACTACTTCTTCTTTCTTCACAACAGGCTCTTCTTTTTTGGGCTGTTCAACCACTAACACGGTGTCTTTCTTTATACTCTCTGCTTTTGGTGTTTCGATTATTGCAGGAGGTACAATAGGATTTGCTACTGTATCCCGTTCAATAAACAGGCGAACCGTATCTTTCAATCCATTGCTTTCACCAACTTCAAACACAAAATCAGCTCCTTCCCTGCTTTCAAATCTTCGAACCTGTTTGATGGATGATTTTGCAGGAGCAACCCAATCTGGCTCCGTTACCACAGGTAGTTCAATAACTTTTTCAGGCTTTACTTCGGGTTTGGCGGTTATTGTATCTTTTGCAGGTGTAGTAGCTACAACTTCAACCTTTGTGGGTTTTGCTGTATCCACAACTACAGGTTTAGGCTCCTTAACCACCGTTACTGTTTTCACGGTACTATCCTGAGTTACTTTCGAAAGCATGTTGCTGAAAGGATCATTTGCAGGTGCAACTGTGCTGCTTGTGCTGGTATTGGTTGCCGCAGTTTTAACCGCAGCGTAAACTATCGCAGATGTTTGAAGATCATACAGCCCCCAGCCTTTATCACTAAAGTTTTTTAACAGAAACCCTTTATCTGCTTTATCAATTGTATATCTGAATTGCTGTTCCTGCTGATCGCTTTTTGGGAAACCTACTGCAAAATCTACCACTCCATCCTTCAGCTTCGGAAGAATCAGGTAGCCCGAAGAAGATGAACTAATGATCCTGTTATTATACTTGATATAAAAAGGTTGCTGGTTGTCTGTTTGGAGATAAATGAAATGATTTAACTGGCTTTTTGCCTGCAGGCTGAAAAAGGCTGAAACCACCATAACTAATGCAAGTCTTTTGATCACTGATGTTCGCATAGCAACAAAGCTAATTTTTTTTGTTTATCCGAATCACAAACCATTTGTCAAAATCTACTGTCCAAATCACGAGCCACTTTATCTTTACACGCTAAAAATCAAGAAAACAGGAAACCCGTAACAAATGCTTGCCGTCATACACTTATTTGTAAACAGGTACTCCCAAACAAACAATTAAAAGAAATCATGAAAAGAAATCTCATCATCGGCCTGTTGGTGCTTAGCGTTAACGCCGTATTTGCCCAGGAGCAGGAACCGGCTGATACAAGCTGGAAAAAGATCTATCGTGCAACGCCTGAAAAGACACACGCACTTGTAAACACAAAACTTGAAGCCAGTTTTGATATACCAAATGCACAGTTAAAAGGGAACGCATGGCTTACTCTGAAGCCTTACTTCTATCCAAGTAATACACTAATCCTTGATGCAAAAGGAATGGAGATTAAAGAAGTGGCTATTCAGAATGGAACAGCACGCACTAAACTAAAGCATGAATATGATGGATTGCTGTTGAAAGTAACTCTCGACAAAACCTACAAAGGTGGCGAGGCGTATACCGTATACATCAACTATGTAGCAAAGCCAAACGATTTTAAAACAGAAGGCAGTGCTGCTATTACCGATGCAAAAGGTTTGTACTTTATCAACCCCAAAGGCGAAGAGAAGGACAAACCAACGCAGTTCTGGACGCAAGGTGAGACCGAAGCTACCAGCGTTTGGATTCCTACAATCGACAAAACAAATCAGAAAACAACACAGGATTTTTATTTAACTGTGCCGGCAAAATGGGTAACACTAAGCAATGGCAAACTGATGAGCCAAAAACCAAACAGCAATGGCACACGCACTGATTACTGGAAGATGGATCAACCACACTCTCCATATCTCTTCTTTATGGGGGCAGGCGATTTTGCAGTGGTGAAAGAAAGCTGGCGAGGAAAAGAAGTAAGTTATTATGTTGATAAAGAATATGCTTCTGTTGCAAAGAAAATCTTTGGCAATACACCCGAGATGATGACTTATTTTTCAAAGATTACTGGTGTTGACTACCCTTGGGTGAAATATGCGCAAATGGTGGGTCGTGATTATGTAAGTGGCGCTATGGAAAATACCACTGCCACGCTTCACCAGGAAAGTGCACAGCAGGATGCACGTGAATTAGTGGATGGCAACAGATGGGAAGGCACGATTGCTCATGAATTATTTCATCACTGGTTTGGCGATTATGTAACTTCTGAAAGCTGGAGCAACCTTACACTCAATGAATCATTTGCTGATTACAGTGAATACCTCTGGGATGAATACAAATTCAGCAAAGACAAAGCAGATGCAACACATTACAGTGCCATGCAGGGATATTTAGGCAGCGGCAGCGAAAACAAACATCTTGTACGATATTACTACCGTGATAAGGAAGATATGTTTGATGCAGTGAGTTACAGTAAAGGAGGCCGCATCTTGCACATGCTCCGTAACTACGTTGGTGACAGTGCTTTCTTCAAATCACTGAATCTTTATTTAAGTACAAACAAATACAAATCAGCTGAAGCGCATCAATTACGTATTGCCTTTGAAGAAATAACCGGCAAGGATCTTAACTGGTTCTTTAACCAATGGTATTTTGGTGCAGGGCATCCTGTATTAGATATTACTTACAGTTATGATGAAAGCGGAAAGAAAGTGAATGTGATCGTAAAACAAACACAAAAAGAAAAATTGTTTCAACTTCCCGTTGCAATTGACATTTACAATGGCAGTAGCAAAAAACGTGAGCAGGTTTGGGTTAAAAATGCAGTTGATACATTTTCATTTGCTGTATCTGCAAAACCTGATCTTGTGAATTTTGATGGCGACAAAGTGCTGCTGGCAGTAAAGAAAGAAAACAAAACACTTGAAGAATACATTCATCAATACAAGTATGCAGGTTTGTATTTAGACAGAAGAGAAGCAATCGATTTTATTTCGAAGAAACAAGACGATGCAAAAGCTGTTGCATTTATGAAAGAAGCGATCAATGACAAATACAGCGGTCTGCGCAATTTTGCCATTGGCAAATTAGATGTAAAGAAAACAGCCATTGTTGATGCAACAGAAAGTTCTATTGAAGCCATTGCAAAAAAAGACCCAAGCCGTATTGTACGCAGTGCAGCAGTTACGTTCTTAGGCAACTTGAAGAAACCTGTTTACAAAACAATGTTTACTTCTATGATCAATGATTCATCTTATACTTTAAGTGCTGCTGCATTAACAGCATTGGAGAAACTTGATCCGCCTGCTGCATTAACCGAAGCAAAGCGTTTGTCAAAACAGACTATGAAAGGAAATCTCCTTGAAGCGGTGGCGAATACATTGATCAAAAGTGGCGATGAAAATTCGTTTGATGAGATCACCAAAGCATACAGCAGCATGGGCTTATCACAGGCAAAATTCAATTTAACTGCTACTTATGCCAACATGCTCGGCACTATTAAGAATACAGAAAAAGTAAAACGAGGTATTGATGAAATTGTAAAATTCCGTGAAGCAATACCCGAACAATATGGTTTAGGTCCGGTGTTTGAGAATTTCCTCAAAACCATCATTGGTAAAAAAGAAACTTTGAAGAAAGCAGGGGAAGATGTGAACGCACTACAGGAACAGATCGATTATATTAAGAGCAAGATGAAGTGATGAGAGAACAAGTGATGAAACAAAAATGCGGTTCTGTTGAACCGCATTTTTGTTTGTGTTAACTAAGCCCGATTTTTATTTCAATGTATCCCGTAACGCAAGCAGTATCGAATTAACATACTTTAATTGCACCTGGGATGGCTCATCAGGTTCCGCCAAAATTTCACCAGCCTTTACAATCTCGTACTTAAAACTTATTGCATAGAAAGCATATAAAGGATTCATTGAATGCCCGGGCAATGGAGATGCATAGCCCGTAATGCCAATACCCAAATCACTGGTGAACGACTTGCTCACGGCCACTGCCATTTCCGACGCAACAAATGCTGACACGCAGTTACAACTAACCGCATGCAAAACATCAACATGCAGATGCTGGTATTTCTGCCTGGCATTGTAGGCTGTGATTCCGCCCTGAAAAAAAATAGTTGCATTTTCAGCAGATGCCAAGGCGGCCTGCAACAAACCCGCTGTTACGCTCTCTGCTACAGCAATCGTGTATTGTTCCCGGAATAAAATATTGGCGATCTCCTGTAAAATAGTTTTGTTGAACATGCAACCTGTATTGTTTTATAAAACAGGAACTAATCAAATTCTGTTCCTGAGAATAAAGGAGCTATGGGGAGAGAAGTGGTATAACTGGCTGTGTTATGAATATATATTGCAAGATTTTGCTGATGTTTTCCTGACGATGATAAACGTTAAAGGATCGAACCGGAAAGACTTGAGTTAAGATTGGATAGCCCTGACGAAATTTTAAAACTGCCCGAATTCGATCGATCAATATTACGGGCGCTGTACCTCTCATTAATTGTGTAAGAAAAGGATCCGGTTTTCATAACGGCAATCTGTCTCATGGCAGCATAGTTGGCGCAAGGGTGGAAATCACCATTGGAAATCGTATAGCCGAAACAGCGAACTAGTTTTTTGAAAAAACTATTGACCACTAAAATTATCCTGCCAGGCCATCGGTATATGCAACACTTTCAATCCAGCCTTTTATTTGATCGGATGTTCTGCCCATTTTTTTGCCAAGCCGCTCAAGTAATTCCTCCTCTTTTCCTTTTTCGTATGCAAGATCTGCTTCGGTTAAGTAAGGTTCGGCTTCAAGCAATTTCTCTTTTACTTCTTCCCATGGAAGGTTTATGTTTAACGTTGTTCCCATGCTTTCATACACTCAATTTTTAAGCCATAAAAAAGCCGCCAGTTAAGGCGGCCCATCTATCATTTAATAGCGTAACCATTTACCAATCACCCCCTGCTCCACCGCCACCAAAACTACCTCCGCCAAAACCACCAAAGCCTCCTCCGCTGCTGCCACCACCGCCCCAGCCGCCTCCACCGGATCCGCCTGAAGGTAACCACCAGATGGGTGGCGTATTGTCAAACTTACGGTAACCTCTGCGGCTCATCATACCACCGCCACCTCTTTTATTGATGTTGGAAATAATGATCATGATAACAATGAAAATGATAGCTGCAACAGGAATACTGCCACCACCTTTTCCTTTTTTCCGGTTACTGTAACCGGCTGGTGCTTTGTATTCTCCTGCTGCTGCACGCATAAGGTCGCTGGTACCTTCATCTAATCCACGATAAATATCATTGGCTTTAAAGTTGGGAACAATATCAGCTTCAATGATCTTCTTTGTTGTTATATCAGGTATAGCTCCTTCAAGGCCGTAGCCAGTAGCAATCCATACTTTTCGTTTACCACGTTCTTTATCTTCCAGCACTACAATGATCAAACCATTGTTAAACTCTTTACCTCCCACGCCCCACTTACGGCCAAGTGCAACCGCAAAATCTCCAATGTCATAGTCACCAATGTCACCAATCGTTACAATAACGATCTGGTTTGATGTACTGTCGTCGTAAGCAACAAGCTTGCGTTCAAGCGCTTCTTCCTGTTCGGGGGTAAGTTTATCCAGGTAATCATTCACCAGCCGGGCCGGGTTTGGAACAGGCGGAATATACTTTTCAATTCCCTGTGTACGACCTGCTAAGGCCAGCACAAGGAATAAAAAAGAAAGTATGGTTGATTGAATAGATTTCATGTAATTTATCATCGTCCAAAAACGATGTCGTCGGGTAATTCGTTCCTGTCTTCGTTTTCATAAGGAAAATGTGTAACCAGTGCATCACCTATATCAGTAATGATCTTTACAATTCCTTCCGCATAATTCTGTTTACCAAATGAAGAAAGCATTTGCTTTACTTCATTGTTCCAGAAAGAAGTGCCAACTTTTTCGTGAATGCCTTTATCGCCAAACACAGCCAGCTGATGATCTTTCATGGCAATGTACAGCAACACACCGTTGCGGTCTTCTGTTTGCTCCATTTTCAAACCAAAGAAAACTTCCACTGCACGATCAACCGGATCAACATAACTGCAACGGCTTTCAATGAACACACGTATCTCACCTGATGTACGCTTCTCCGATGCACGGATTGCATTAACAACCGCTTCATGCTCGTCCGGCGTAAACCAGTCTTTCTGTTTGGTAAGGAATGAAAAGATACCCATTTGTTGTTTGTCAGAATTTTACTTCGGGTGCGTTATCGCTGCCAGGTTCTGCTGCAAAACCTTCTTTTGCCTTAAAGCCAAAGAGATTTGCGACAAGACTCGAAGGAAATTGCCTTACTGATTGATTATATAGATTAATCGTTTCATTAAAATCTTTTCTTGCAATTTTTATTCTTCTCTCTGTGCCTTCAAGTTGGGTTTGCAAACCTACGAATGCTTCTGTAGACTTTAAATCAGGATAATCTTCGACTACTGCAATTAATCGGTTCATTGAATTTGCTAACTCAGCCTGCGTTTTCTCCTGAGAATTATAATTTGAATAACTCAGGCCTTTGTTAAGATTTGAAACCGCTGCGGATCTTTTCTGCGCTATCTCTTCAAGTATTTTTTTTTCAAACGCAGCAGAACCTTGGACAACTGCAACTAAAGATGGTACAAGGTCAGCCCTTCGTTGATAATTATTTTGCATCTCATTCCACATCAGCTTAACACCTTCATCTCTTCTTACCAAATTGTTATAAGTAATAATAAAATAAATAACAATAGCGATAACAGCAATAAGCGCAACAATATATTTTTTAGACATTATTCTAAATATATAGTTAGAATTTTACCTCAGGTGCTTTATCTGTTCCTTCAGCAGCCTTGAATCCTTCTTTGGCTTTGAACCCAAACATCCCCGCAAAAAGATTCATTGGAAAAGAACGTACCATAACATTGTAGCCGTTAATTGCCTCATTGAATGTTTTGCGAGAGTTTTTAATGTTATTTTCAATTTGCTCCAATTGACCTTGCAATTGCTGGAATCCAGCCACAGCTTTCAAATCAGGATATTTTTCTACGGTAACAAGCAGCCTGCTTAAAGCACCTGACAGCTCAGATTGGGCTTGTTCAAACTTTGCCAAGTTTTCTGGAGTTAAATCTTCCGCTTTTAATTGGATAGACGTCGCTTTTGATCTCGCCTCAATTACTTTTGTCAGAGTCTCCTGTTCAAAATTAGCGGCTCCTTTTACTGTATTAACAAGATTTGGAACAAGATCAGCTCGATTTTGATATTCTGTCTGAACATTATTCCACGCATTTTTTACAACTTCATCCTGCTTTACCAAGCCATTATAACCGCTGCAACCTCTAAAAAGTATAAAGGCTAAAAGAACAGCTACAACAATGGTAATGATGCGTCCGGGTTTCATGTGTGTTTATTTTTGTTTTAATTGACTAATAAGTGTGTTACTTTTTCTGTTTGTTACAGATAGCAGATAAAATACTGGCGGGATCGACAATGCATTTCTCATTAAATTTAAACGAAACATTTTACTTGTCAAGATGATTTTTACATAACACAAAGGGTGCCGAGCTTGTAAAGCTGACACCCTGACGTTCTTTTTTTTATCGGTTGAGATGATTATTCTTTAATTGCAGCAATTCCTGGCAATGTTTTTCCTTCGAAAAATTCAAGCATTGCTCCTCCGCCGGTTGAGATATAACTCACCTTATCAGTAAATCCAAAATCGTTCACAGCCGCAACACTGTCACCTCCTCCCACTAAAGAGAAAGCACCTTTACCGGTAGCATCAGCCACGGCTTGCGCAACGGTTTTTGTTCCGTGCTGGAATTTTGTCATTTCAAACACACCCATCGGGCCGTTCCATAAAATGGTTTTTGAATGCAACAATACATTCCTGAATTGTTCACAGGCATTTACTCCAATATCCAAACCCATCCAGCCTTCAGGGATATGATTGCTTGGTGCGGTTGAAGTATTGGCATCGGCTGCAAACTTGTCGGCAATCACCGAGTCACTCGGCAAATGAATAGACACTCCTTTAGCAGCTGCTTTTTCAAGAATTTCTTTAGCTGTATCGAGACGGTCTTCCTCACACAATGAATTACCGATTGTGCCGCCCATTGCTTTCATGAATGTGTATGCCATACCGCCACCAATAATAATATCGGTTGCACGTTCCAGTAAGTTTTCGATGATGAGAATTTTATCGCTCACCTTGGCACCGCCGATAATCGCTGTGAAAGGTTTCTCCGCCTGCAATAATACTTTTTCTCCTGCTGCCACTTCGCCTTCCATTAATAAACCGAACATTCTTTTTTCTGATGGAAAAAATTGTGCGATCACTGCTGTTGAAGCGTGTGCTCGGTGCGCTGTGCCGAAGGCATCATTCACATACACATCACCCAGCTTGCTGAGTTTTTCTGCAAAAGCTGCATCACCCTTTTCTTCTTCTTTATAAAAACGTAAATTCTCAAGAAGCAACACTTCACCAGGTTTCATCATACCTGCTGTGAGGTATGCCTGCTCGCCAATGCAATCATTGGCAAATAAAACAGTTGTGTTACCGCCAAGTAATTCAGCAAGATGTGGTATGAGATGTTTGAGTGATGATTTTTCTTCGGGACCATCTTTAGGGCGACCGAGATGACTCATTAAAATTACACTACCACCATCATTCAATATTTTTTTGATGGTTGGGATAGCTGCAGTCATTCTTGTATCATCAGTAATGGCTTGTGTCTGTTTATCAAGCGGCACATTAAAATCAACACGGATCAATGCTTTCTCTCCGCTGAAATTATGGTTTGAAAATTTGCTCATAATTATTATGGTTTGGTTCAATAGTTTAAGTGTAAAACGAAGTTACAGGCTGGCGCAGAAAAATAATTCAGTTCATGATTATTTCTGCACTGCTGCCAATAGTTGTTCAACGCAATGAATGTTACGGCTCACATCATTTTCTCCTTCGATCTTTGCTTTCATCAATGCACCGCTGATGAGTTGATAACCTTTCACAGCATCTTCTTTGCTGAAAAAACAAGTGTACCAATCGCCCAGTTCATTCTCGTAAGCCATGCTCACTTTATTGCTGTAGAATTTAATGGGCTGCGGATACCAGGTACCTCCCGGATTTTCCAGGTTATTATCTTTTGCATGCTGATAAAATGCCAATAAAAATTGCAGGTAAGCAACAACACGTTGTTTTAGCTGCACATCATTTTCTTGCTGAGTTGGTCTGTTCCGCCAACTATGCATTTCCTTGTTGAATGGATCGTTTTTGGAGCTGTTTGTTACGGCCAAAACTTTTACCAATTCATCAGGATTGGCTTTATCAACCGGGTATGCGCTGTAAAAACTGAATTGTGCTTTTCCTTTTGGTAGAGATTGATCAATAAGGTATCGCTCCTTAATTGTTGTGTCGCCAATTTCAGGATCAAGCACCAATAATTTTTTCTGTGCATCAAATGACCACTTACCTTGTTCAAACAAAAGATCTGCACAAAGTGTGTAGTTGCCATTGGGATAAAAACGAAGGGCATACAAACCAAGTTTGTTGCCACTGTCATCTTCATCTTTTTCTTTTTGCACATACCACTCGCTGTTCTTCGGGTCAGGAGGCAGCAACTTTGCAGTGCCGTTACCGCTGTTGCAGGCAAGGAATAAAAAAGGGATACTCCAAACGAAATATCCCTTTAACAGTTTTGTATTCACAAAAATCTTACTTGATAAGTTTAGCAAAATAGTGAAGTGTACGCACCAACTGGCTCACATAACTCATTTCGTTGTCATACCAGCTAACTACACGTACCAATTGAGAATCACCTACATTCTGAACTCTTGTTTGCGTTGCATCAAACAAAGAACCGTAGCTGATACCAATAATATCGCTGCTCACAATTTCATCTTCTGTATAACCGAAGCTTTCGTTTGATGCGGCTTTCATAGCGGCATTTACTTCTTCAACAGTTACTTTCTTGCTTAAGATAGCAGTCACTTCTGTTAATGAACCGGTGAGTGTTGGTACACGTTGTGCACTACCATCGAGCTTTCCTTTTAAGCTTGGTAATACCAGGCCAATTGCCTTTGCAGCACCTGTGCTGTTAGGAACAATGTTCTGAGCCGCTGCACGTGCACGACGCAAGTCACCTTTTGGATGAGGAGCATCTTGTGTGTTCTGATCGTTTGTGTATGCGTGTACAGTTGTCATTAAGCCATTCACAATATTGTATTTCTCTTCAAGCACCTGTGCCATTGGAGCCAAACAGTTTGTTGTACAGCTTGCACAGCTGATCACTGTTTCGCTGCCATCGAGGATATTATGGTTAACATTAAATACAATTGTTTTAAGATCGCCAGTTGCCGGTGCACTAATCACCACTTTCTTAGCACCTGCTGTAATGTGACCTTCAGCTTTTGCTTTATCAGCAAAGAAACCTGTACACTCAAGCACAACGTCTACATTATGTGATCCCCAGGGAATTTGTGCAGGATCTTTCTGAGCATAAATCTTGATCTCGTCGCCATTAACAATAATCGAATTATCGGTGCTCTTTACTTCAGCATCAAAACGGCCCTGTGCTGTATCATACTTTAATAAGTGACCTAATACCTTTGGAGAAGTAAGATCATTGATCGCCACCACATCAATTCCTTCCATTTTATAGATTTGGCGATAAACCAACCTGCCGATACGTCCGAAGCCATTAATCGCAACTTTTACTGTGCTCATGAGAAATATAGTTTAGTAGTTAAAAATGCGCTGCGAAGTTAATGAGATTAACCATTAAAGCCTGTTAGTTTTTACTTGCGCAACAGATAATTCTTGTCAGTAAAATACAGGCTGATGAAAAG
Organism: Lacibacter sp. H375; assembly: GCF_037892425.1. Classification (NCBI taxonomy): domain Bacteria; kingdom Pseudomonadati; phylum Bacteroidota; class Chitinophagia; order Chitinophagales; family Chitinophagaceae; genus Lacibacter; species Lacibacter aquaticus. Next base: position 2,119,648 of record NZ_JBBKTT010000001.1, on the reverse strand, counting down.
CACCTTGCTCTATTTTCCTGATTTGTATCCTTGTTTTGAATAAATTCTTGAAAATTGTTTGGGAGGTAATAAGCCCAAACCTATCTTTGCACTCCCAAAAATAAACGCCGCGTTGGTCAAGGGGTTAAGACGCCTCCCTTTCACGGAGGAATCACGGGTTCGAATCCCGTACGTGGTACAAGCCCCGCTTTTTGCGGGGTTTTTTGTTTCCCGCAATGGCTTGCCATCAACATCAGCTTCACTAAACTGGTTTACCATGTACTCGGTCAACTCATAAAAACAACCTGCAATTTTACTGCATCAACTGAAAATTCAACCGCATATTTACCTCCCCATTTTTGTTTTTACGACGTGAAAATGCCGGTTAACACCGGCGTTTTGGGTTTGAATGAGTACAATTTCAACCAATTCAAAAAAATATTTCAGTGTTTCTGAGTTTCGTTTTTTTAAACGAAGTATTGATTTTCAATACCTTTCTGTTGCGAATTTTACTATTTCCCAGTACTGCGAAAATTACTTCGTAGTTCTACTATTGTTGATGTTAAAAACTCGGTGCAACTTTGTTCCAGATAAGAAGATACCCTTAGACGAATTGATAGTTTACCGAAAGACGAATAGCAAGATTCTTTAGCCAAGCAGATTCCGACCCTATAAAAAGAACAACAATGACGTACCTCTACCCAACATCAAAAAGAGCCTTCGTGCTTGTACTTGTCCTGCTTTTAAACTCACAAGCAGGTTTTTCCCAGATTTATTTTAATAATCCTCAACTCGTTAGTGGTACTGATTTACAGCAGGGTGCTGTTTACCGTTATGACAACGTGGCTCCGTTTGCGAATGCATTTGTTACAATTAGCCACATTGAAAACGGCAGTACAATTCTACACATGGACGAGAACGGATTTGGGTATGATGGAGGTTTTCAGCCACTGATCAAGTCGGGTGGCAAAAACGAATCTTATGTAACATTCACCTTTCAGTTTGTTCATTCAATAACCGGCCAGCCCTTTTTATTCCCAACCATGAACGCCATGATACTTGATATTGACGGCAGCAATCAAATGAAAGAATTTGCCGAATTGAATATGAACGGTGGCGTATCTGCTTTGATGAATGCAACTCCGCATATTGCCCTTCAAAACAACATCAACCGGGTAATTGCTCACAATACTGCCGGTGTTGAGATTGGCGGAATCAGCACAAGTGCTACAGAGGTAATGTTCCAGGTTGCCGGCTTAAACATATCTACATTTGAAGTAAAGTTCGGTGCAAATTCAGAAACGGGTTCACATGCTTCAAGACAATACAGTTTATATTTCAACAACTTTACACTGCCTTCTACATTGCCCGTTTCATTACTTAGTTTCCAGGCTAATCTTCAGGATAGGAATGCATTGTTGAGCTGGTCAACAACCAATCACTACAACTTCAGTCACTTTGTAGTTGAAAAGAGTGTTGATGCAAGAAGTTTTAAAGAAGCAGCCATTGTATTTGCTCCTGAAACAACATCATCAGAAAACAATTTCAAATACAAAGACGACCTGCAGAACAGCACTGACAAAGCAGTCTACTATCGATTGAAAATGGTGGATGTAGATGGCAAGTCATCTTATTCAGAAACACGAATGGTGCGTTTAACAGAAGGACATAAAGTTAAGATCAGCACCTTCCCTAACCCTGCAACAAATGAAGTGCGTGTAATGATCCCGAATGACTGGCAGGAGAAAATGGTAACTTATGAAATTTATAACAGCACAGGAGTTTTGGTGCAACGTTATCAAAACAAAGAAGCGGCACAAGTACAACAATTGAATGTGCAACGATTAAATACCGGCAACTACATCCTGAAAGTAAATAACGGTACAATCGTCAGCACTTCGAAATTTATTAAACAATAACCGGTTCCGGTAAAGACTATATGTTGCTGGCCTGACAAACACTGTTGCTAACCTTTACACATTACTCAATCCACATTTGATAACTGACATATTAACCTGATTATTTTTACGGACAAAGCAAGTTGCTAACCAACTGCACCTTAAACAAACTTAAAAGAACCACAAATGGAATACATGATCAAAATACTTACAGATCTTTTCAAACCTATTAAAGTGAAATTCCCTTCATTTGGTTTTACACAACTGCAGCCTGTTTACGTAAAGAATCAAAAAGAATCATTCGATAAAAAATATTAGCTGGTCTCTTGGTACGGAAAGAATTGTTGCTAACCCATCCACATTAGAAGTGAAGTTTACCCAAACCCAAATCCGCATCGGGTTTTTCCTGACGGTGCCCTCCGGAAAACGGAGGGCTTTTTTATATCCCTATTTCAAAATGCAATTCCGGAATTACAACATCTGTAAATCCTTTTCGCATCAACCGTTGTTGAAACGCCTGTTGCACTTCAAACTCACCATGAACAATAAATAACTTATCTACCAACTTTGGATCCTGGCAAGCGAGCCACTGACTCATATCTTCATAATCGCCATGCGCACTCATGCTGCGGATTTGACCTATCTCCGCATGCACTTCCTTTTCTACCCCAAATATTTTTACCTCTTTGCGACCTTCGAGAAGCTTTCCACCTAAAGAACGTGGTTCGCAATAACCGGTAAGCAGAATGGTATTGCGGCTGTTCTCAATTGCATTGTTGATATGGTGTTTTACTCTCCCAGCATCAGCCATGCCACTTGCGCTGATGACTACATATGGACCGCTTTTGAAGTTTAATAATTTTGATTCATCTACTGTCTTTACAAACTTCAATCCTTTAAAACCAAACGGATCATTATCGGTTTGCAATACTTTTTGAATGCGTTTATTAAAATATTCCGGATAGCTTTTTACGATCTGTGTAGCTTCCATACTCAATGGACTATCTACAAAATACTCAAGCTCGGGCAAGCGGCGTTCAAGTTCCAGCTGATTAAGATCGTACAGCAGCTCCTGTGTGCGCCCCACGCTAAATGCAGGAACAATAAGCTTTCCTCTTTTTTGCAAACATGCTTTTTCTATCCATTGCAATAACTGATCAGGAGTTGAAACAGCATTATCATGTAAACTGTTCCCATAAGTTGATTCCATAATAATGATATCAGCCTGTGGAAACTCTTGTGGAGATTTTAAGATCACATCACGGTAACGGCCAATATCACCCGAAAAAGTAAGTGTCTTTGTTTTGCCGTTTTCTGTAACCCGTAAATGCACGCATGCACTGCCGATAATATGACCGGCATCGGTGAACATTGCTTCAATGCCATCGGCTACTTTAAACCATTGGCCATACTCATGTTGAACAAAACGGTCAAGTGCAGCCTTTGCATCTTCAATGGTGTACAATGGTTGCAGGTAAGGCATATTGGTTGCGGCCCGGCGCTTGTTCTCATATTTCACTTCATCTTCCTGTATCTCTGCGCTATCTTCTAATAAAACGGTGGTAAGTGATGCAGTAGCATCTGTACAATGAATATCGCCTCTGTACCCATCTTTACATAACTTCGGAATCAAACCACTATGATCAATATGTGCATGACTCAGGATCATATAATCGATCTGGGCCGGATCAAAACCCCAATGCCGATTCAAGGCATCGGTATCTTTACCCATACCTTGAAACAAACCACAGTCGAGCAATAATCGTTTACCGTTTACTGTAAGTATATGTTTGCTGCCTGTAACACAACGTGCAGCTCCGTGAAATGAAAGTTTCATGAATCAATTTGAAAATTTGAAAATTGAAGAATTTGAAAATTGTTTCATTCTCAAAAGTTCTCCATTATTTTTTATGCCTTTGCTTTAAAGGACCATGTAATATAGAACTCTGCAACAATCTCACCAGCTTTGTTACGTCCGGTTGATTTTGCCTTCATACTTTTTCCTTCACCTGTAGCAATGGCCTCATCAACTAATTGCTCCATCTGCTTTCCGTCTTCACATACAAAACTTGTAACATCAGTTGCCTTCTTGAAAAAATTTCCTTCAATATTAACAACCAGCATTGACACTTCTGGCTTTCTACCGGTGATCTGCATTAATCCCAACACACCGGTTGTCATTTCTGCAGCCATTGCCAAACACGCAAAGTAAGTTGAGCGAAATGGATTTTGTGAAAACCACTTGTACGGCACCGTTACCACACACCTTTCTTCTGTAACTGATTGAATTCTTACGCCGCTGAAAAAAGCAGAAGGCAGCTTCAGCAACAGAAACAACTTTCCTTTGATGGGATGTGTTATTTGCTTTATAAACTGGGTGGCTGATTCTTTCATATGTAATTGCAGTGAGTCAAACACCGATAGCATATGACTCACTGCATTTTTATTTTGTTATTTCAACAATACAAGCTACTACGTTATTGGCATCTCCCGTTACATCAAAACGCATGGTTCCATTACCTGTTGCTGAATAACGCACATTACGAATGAGTGATGATCTTAATGCACTGTTCAACCTGCTGCCAAAATCACTTGAAGGATTGGCACTGAGCTGTTGATTTAACTGATACCAATCCAATTCTTTTTTACTTATCACTACCGCAATTACATCTCTGCCGCCCACGCCAATACTATCAGGTGTCATACTTTTATCTTTTGGAAATAAGCGCACACCTGTGATGCCGCAGAAAGGAGAATATTTCGTTTTTGTTGCATCGTCAGCTCTTGGATAAGGAAACAAGGTATAGCTTGTGCCATCTACTTCTTTACCGAATACATACACATAACATTCAGTTGTATTCTTCAACTCCATTTTAAATTTATCACCGGGGCGAACAGGTGCTGTTGTTTCGAAACGGTTGCCTCCAATATTTCGTAAAGCAATATAATCACCAGCAACTGTTTTCTGTCCTTCGTACTTCACACTAACCAATCCTACCTCACACGCAAACTTTTGCACGTTTTCATTCCCTGCGTGCATTGGATTTACCCCATACGCTTCACGAACATAGGTTTGAAAATCTCCATACCGTACCCATGCAAAACCATTGGTGCCCCACTCTTGTCCCCAACTGTTCATGATCAAAAAAGAACCGCCGTATTTCTTATCATCATACCCAACCACACACATTGCATGACCACCAAAGCCCATCATACTTCTATCTCCTGACTCAGGTATCCACACATCTTTTCCCATCATGGGCTGCATAAAACTTTGTCCCACCATCATACCAATAACAACAGGTGCACCTTGTGAAAGATTTTCCCGGATTGCACGCAAATCAACAGCATCATTACGATCGCCTAAACTCAAACGGTTGAAACCACGCATACGATACTGAGCTGCCTGTTGCTGCAAACTATTATCGGGTTGACGTTGGCAATCCTGATCGGTATAAGGAAACTGATCGTACGGCACATCGCCACGTTTTGTCATAAACTCCATTGCACGGATGATGTATGAACCCTGGCAACCTTCCAAACCAATTTGATTATACATGAACGAAGGAGAGAACACCACTTCGTTTGGTTGTTTACCTGTACGTGATGATTCTAAGATGGTATGCGCTGCAAATGCACTGCTCCAGGCAACACAACTACCTTGGGAACCCTGGTTCTGGGGTGTGGGACAAAATTTTTGGAGATTGGCAGATTCCGGCAAAGGATTTTTTGTATCATCATCAGCCAGGGGTTCGTAGATCTCTGCTTTTTCAAATTGTTGCGGATCTAAAAAGCCACCTGTTGTAAGACCTCCGGCAATATCGCTTATGCTGCTTAGGTTGCAGCCACCACGACCTAATAAAAAGTATGCACCTATACCAATGGCAAGAAGCAACAATAATCCTTTTCCTTTACCGCCACCGCCACCACGGCCAAACAAACTTAAAAGCAATGGCAACAAGCTGAGTAAACCTCCGCCGCCACCACCTCTTCCTCCGCCACCGGGAAATCCACCTCCACCACTATTATTGCTTTGATCCTGCGGGTCATCTGTCATTCTTATGGGCATCGCTAAGTGTTTTTAATGTTGATTAAATGTAATGCAATTTTTGAAGAACGGAAATGCATCTGCAAGCAATGCATCTTATCTTACAAGAAAATAATCATGCCGAAATTTATTGTACTCGTTTCTTGCCTGCTATTGATGACTTTCTCATTAAATGCACAAACAAAAGCCGATACAGTTATTGCTCAAACAAAAGATGTAGAAACGATTGATGCAATTATTGCCTCATTATACAATGTTATCAGCGGGCCGGCCGGCGAACCTCGAAACTGGAACCGCATGCGCAGTTTGTTTTTGCCAGAAGGAAAATTAGTAGCAACCGCTGTACGCCCAACAGGCGAAGTGGTAAAGCGGGTGCTAACTGTTGAAGACTATATAACACAAAGCGGACCAGTAATTGAAAAAAATGGGTTCTTTGAAAAAGAAATCAATCGTAAACAGGAAGTGTACGGACATATTGCACATTGCTTCAGTACCTATGAAGCAAGAAGAACAGCAACAGATGTTGAACCATTTATGCGTGGCATTAACAGCATTCAATTATACAATGACGGGAAACGTTGGTGGATACTGACTGTGTTCTGGCAAACAGAAAACAAAGATCTGTTGATACCGAAGGAGTATATACCAAATTAATTTACAGAATTTGCAACTTATGAAGCTACTTCTTCTAATTTTCGTATCAGCATTTTTGATTATAGGCTGCAATGAGCAAAAAACCTCTAATTCTAAAAAAGCATTTGTAAAGCAAGCTATCAATGCCATTAAGAGCAATGACACAGGGAATGTATTTCGATTGATTGATACCAACTATTGCTTTTTGATTTATGGAAAAGAAGATTTTATTTACAAAATCTCTTTAGCATCGAAACAAATTAAGAATGCGGTTAATGAACAGCGATCTTTAAAAGAGATGCGCTCTATTTTCGATTCAGGCAATCAAACTACCGAGTTTATAATAAATTACTACATCCTTGACTCAACGGAACATGAAAAAAATGAGCTTATCTTAAAATTCACTCTTTTAAACAACATTTCTGATAACAAAATCACATTTATTGATTTTACTTTCAAGGATAACATTGAATCAATTCTTTTGGAGCCTATCCCAAAGAGTTGAAATATTGTAATTTCCTTCTACAATTCTATTGTACTTCCCAGCCAAGCCATCATCGCCATGCCAATTTCAATTGCATTTTCATCAATATTAAAAGTTGGAGTATGCACACCGCTACTGATTCCTCTTTCTTTATTCATAACACCAAGTCGAAAGAAACAACCAGGAATTACCTGCGAGTAATAACCAAAATCTTCTGCACCCATGCGTAATTCCGTTTCTTCCACATGTGCAGCTCCTAATAATTCGGCAGCTTTTGCTTTTGCTTTTTCGTTGAGTGCTTCATTATTATAAACAGTTGGATAACCAACATCAATATGCAGATCAAGTTCACCGCCCATGCTCTGTACCAATTGTGTTGCATTACGACGAATCAACTCATGTGCTTCAAAACGCCAGGCTTCATCCATCGCACGGAATGTACCCATCAACTTTACTTCGTTAGGAATAACGTTAGTGGTTGTACCTGCATTGAACGCTGTGATCGACAACACAGATGGATTGTGCGGATTTCGGTTACGGCTGATGATCTGCTGCAAACTCACTACCAAATGTGAAGCAATTAAAATCGGATCAACAGATAAATGCGGCGAAGCGGCATGACCACCTTTCCCTTTTACTGTCATATACAATTCATCAGCACTTGCCATTACTTTACCGCCACGGAAACTAAGTTGACCTAATTGCAAACCCGGATGCACATGCAAACCAAAAATGCATTGTGGTTTTGGATTTTCTAATACACCTTCTTTGATCATGATACTTGCACCACCAGGATTTTTTTCTTCACCGGGTTGAAAGATGAGTTTTACGGTTCCTTCCCACTCGGCTTTTAATTCATTAAGAATTTTTGCAGCGCCGAGTAAACAGGTTGTATGCACATCATGTCCGCAAGCATGCATAACACCCGCAACTTTTGATTTATATGGCACATCATTCTCTTCCAGTATCGGCAATGCATCCATATCAGCACGCAATGCAATCACTTTTGCTGAAGGATTTTTCCCTTCGATCAAACCAACTACGCCTGTTTCGGCCATTACTGTAAACGGAATACCAAGCTCTTTGAGTTTTGCTTGTACGAACTTTGATGTTTCAAATTCTTTGTAACTGAGTTCAGGATTTGCATGCAGATGATGACGCACCGCAATAAACTCATCTTTATACTGTTTGGCGAGGGCTTGTATCTGATCTTTTAACATAGATGCGCAAAAGTACAAAAACCTGCAACGTTGCAGGCTTTATTGATGACAGCTTAAGGTTATTTGAAAGATTCACTTCCTACAAACCGAAAGGAATTACTTGCTATTTTCTTCTTTTTCAGGAGGAGCTTTGTATTCAATTTCGCTGGGAATTACAAATACACCGGTAGGAAACATACGGGCCAGTTCTTTTTTCAGATCATCGGCTTCACTCTTTTCAACAAAGTTGCCAATGCGTATTTTGAAATATGGTGCCTGGTACATGAGGTATGTTTTCTGTTCAGGGTAGAGCGTCAATAATCTTGATTTTGTTGCTAAAGCCTGGTTACGGTCGGTAGTGTTCAACACCTGGATCCGATAACCTTTGCTGGGCTTTTTGGCATCGGCCGCTTTTTTGTTGATCTCAGCTTTCTTTTTCACTAACAGATCCAAACGACTGTCTTTCACGACAAATACATTACTTCCAACCGTATCAACAACAGTCTGCGCCTTGCTGATTGAAACAAAACTTATAACGAAACAAAACAGGATGATCTTTTTCATATTACTGGTTCAAACTTTCTTTTACGATGGCAACGCTGGCACTGCAACCCAATCTGTCGGCACCTGCTTCGATCAATTGTTTGGCAAAAACATAATTACGAATACCACCTGAAGCCTTTATTTTAATGTTAGACGGTAAATGCTTCCGCATCAGTTGCACGGCTTCCAATGTAGCGCCATTTTCTGCGTAACCGGTAGAGGTTTTTACAAAATCTGCGCCAAGTTCTGCATAAATTTCGCAGCAGCGTATGATCTCATCATCAGTCAACACTCCACTTTCAATAATGATCTTGATGTGCTTTTCTTTTTTATGTGCCATGGGGATGATGGTTTCCCCTTCATGTTTTACAAAGTTCCAGTCGCCGTTTTTAATAGCAGAGATATTTGCCACCATATCAATTTCGTCAACCCCATCAACGATCGACAACAGGGTTTCAGTCACCTTTGCTTCAATGGCCGAATAACCAAATGGAAAACCAATGACCGTTGCTGTCTTTACACTTGAGCCGCCAACCAGTCCTTTTGCAAAACGAGAAAAAGGCGGAGGCACGCAAACCGCTGCAAAATTATACAGGGTTGCTTCGGTGCAGAGTTGTTCAATATCACTGATGAGTGTTGTTGGTTTTAGAACTGTATGGTCGATATATGAAGCAATGTTCATGGCGCAAATGTATTTTTTTATGAGTAGAAAAAAGGAAACAGCGATCAGCAAAAAAAACCTCCCGAAGGAGGTTTTCTCTTATAAATCTTTACCGTGACATTGTTTGTATTTCTTACCGCTGCCGCAAGGACAAGGATCGTTACGTCCGATTTTCGGTCCGGCAATAATTGGTTCCTGTTTTACATTTTCTGATGGATCATAATAATCCGGTGTTTCCATCAGTTCAGAACCGCCGCCTGCAGCTACCATATCTTCTTTGCGTTGGCGCATCTTGCTCATATCAGTTTTCTGTTGACGGCCTTCACGAATTTGTCCGGCTGTATTTTCTTCAACTGGTAAACCTGCATGTGCAAGGAAGGAAACGATATTCTTATTGATCTCACTGTTCAATTGCTCAAACAAGGTATATGCTTCCACCTTATAGATCACTAACGGATCTTTCTGCTCGTAAGTTGCGTTTTGAACTGAAGTTCGCAGATCATCCATTGCACGAAGATGTTCTTTCCATGCTTCATCAATGAAAGCGAGGGTTGCGGTACGTTCCAAAGCACTTACTAATTCAGCACCCTGTGATTCGATGGTTTTGTTCATTGGCGTTAACACCTGCAAACCACGTTTACCGTCACTGAACGGAACAAATACATTTTCAATATGCGAACCTTGTGTTGCTTTAATATTCTGGAACACCGGCAATGCATCTTTCTTCAACAGATCACTCTTACGCAGGTAAGCTGTCTTTGCTTCCACATACAATGCTTCTGCCAAAGTGTTGCTGTCTGCTTTATCAAGTTGTTCTGCTGTGATCTGCGTATCGATACCAAAGTTGATGATACAAGCCGTCTTGAATCCTTCATGATCATTTTGTTCTTTGAACGAAGCGATCAATCCATCAGCAACAGAATAAAATGCGTTATCGGTATCAAGTGTTAAACGTTCGCCACTCAATGCATGGTTACGACGGGTGTACACTGCACCACGTTGTTTGTTCATCACATCATCATATTCAAGCAAACGCTTACGTATACCAAAGTTGTTTTCTTCTACTTTCTTTTGTGCACGTTCAATTGATTTGGTGATCATGCTGTGCTGGATCACTTCACCTTCTTTATAACCAAGTTTATCCATCATGCCGGCAATACGATCACTACCGAACATACGCATCAAATCATCTTCAAGCGACACATAAAACTGTGATGAACCCGGATCGCCCTGGCGACCGGCACGACCACGTAACTGGCGATCGACACGACGGCTATCATGACGTTCTGTACCAAGAATAGCTAAACCACCTGCTTCTTTCACACCAGCTCCGAGTTTAATATCGGTACCACGACCGGCCATGTTTGTCGCAATTGTTACTGCACTTGGCAAACCAGCTTCAGCAACAACCTGCGCTTCACGGGCATGTTGTTTTGCGTTCAATACATTGTGCGGAATTTTTTTCACCTGCAGCATCTTGCTCAACAATTCACTTACCTCAACCGATGTTGTACCAACCAGTACGGGACGACCAACTGCACGAATCGCTTCAATTTCTTCAATAACTGCTTTGTATTTTTCACGCTTGGTTTTGTAAACGAGATCCTGCTTGTCATCACGGATCATATTGAGGTTGGTAGGAATTTTTACAACATCCAATTTATAAATATCCCAGAACTCACCTGCTTCTGTTTCCGCAGTACCTGTCATACCACAAAGTTTGTGATACATACGGAAGTAGTTCTGCAGTGTGATGGTAGCATAGGTTTGTGTAGCAGCTTCGATGTGTACATTCTCTTTCGCTTCAATCGCCTGGTGTAAACCATCGCTGTAACGACGGCCATCAAGAATACGACCTGTTTGTTCATCTACGATCTTCACTTGTCCATCCAACACAACATACTCCACATCTTTTTCAAACAAGCTATATGCTTTCAACATTTGCAGGATTGTATGAATACGATCTGCTTTTGCTGAATATTCATTTAAGAAAACTTCTTTCTGACGTAACTTCTCTTCGGCAACAAGATCACTTCTATCTAACGTTGCAAGTGAAGTACTGATATCGGGCAATACAAAGAAGTTAGGATCTTCATTGTCTTTGGTGATCATGCTCAAACCCTTATCAGTCAAATCAACGGAGTTACTTTTCTCATCAATATGAAACAGCAAACCTTCATCCACCTTCGGCATTTCTTTTTGCTGATCAGCGAGGTAATAGTTTTCTGCTTTCTGCAGTTTTACTTTAATACCGGGCTCACTTAAGTATTTGATCAACGGACCATACTTAGGCAAACCTCTCCATGCACGCATCAATGCAAGACCACCACTCTTTGGATCATCATCACCTTCTGATATGGATTTTTTTGCTTCATTTAAATATTGTTGCACCAAACGTTTTTGTGCGTCCACCAGTTTTTCAATACGTGGTTTCATATTGTGGAACTGCTGTTCGTTGCTGCCGGTTCCAACAGGACCTGCAATGATCAATGGTGTACGGGCTTCATCAATCAAGATACTATCCACCTCATCCACCATCGCAAAATGCAACTTGCGTTGTACTTTCTCTGTAGTATTCACCACCATGTTATCACGTAGATAATCGAAACCAAATTCATTATTGGTTCCGTATACGATATCGGCCATGTAAGCCTTGCGACGGTCTTCACTATTGGGTTGATGTTTATCAATACAATCAACAGTTAATCCCAAAAATTCAAACAAAGTTCCGTTCCACTCACTATCCCTGCGGGCCAGGTAATCGTTCACCGTTACGAGATGCACACCTTCACCGGGCAATGCATTTAAGTAAGCAGGTAAGGTTGATACAAGCGTTTTACCCTCACCGGTAGCCATCTCGGCAATTTTTCCCTGGTGCAACACGCTACCGCCTATTAACTGTACATCGTAATGCACCATGTTCCAGGTTACTTCCGATCCACCGGCCAACCATGATTTTTTGTAAAACACCTGGTCGCCTTCAATACGCATGTGAGGACGTTTCACAACAAGATCTTTATCTAGTTGTGTAGCTGTGGCCTTTAATTCTTCATTATTCGTGAAACGGCGAGCTGCTTCTTTCACTACCGCAAAAGCTTCCGGATGAATTTCTTCAAGAACTTCTTCGATTTTTTTATCTCTTTCCTTCCGCAGTTTATCTATTTCCTGGTAAGTAGCATCTTTTTCCTGGATCTGATCTTCGGTAAAAGCATCCGCTTTTACAGTTAGTGAAGCGATCTCGTCATCAATGCTTTGAAGATGCGATTTAATACGCTGTCTGAATTCCTGTGTTTTATTACGGAGTTCATCATTGGTTAAGCTTTGATATTGCTGGAAGTACTGGTTGATTTTTTCAACGATAGGCGAAAGCTTTTGTACATCTTTCTCGCTCTTGCTGCCACCAAACAGTTTCGATAGGAATCCTAACATATGTATAGATTAATAAGTCAATTATTTTGATTAAAGCTTCCTTGTGTCAAATACAATGCAAAGTTTGAAACAAAGCCAATTTGACAGAAGCATCCTTTTACAGGGCGACAAAGGTAATGATTAACTGTTGAGTGCGATGGGCCCGGTTAAATTTTGAATAAGGCTGAAAGCAATAGAAACCATCTGTTTACAAACCTGAACAAGGGTTAAGCAATTCACAATAAACCCTGCAAAAATCAGTTTACCCACCAGCACGGATAGCCGCCTCCACCGAAACTGTAGATTTGCCTTTTATACTGATTACTCAACCAAGAGCAAACTTTTTCAGGCATTGACGTCTATTATTTAACAGTTTGAAAAATAAATTATTGACGAAAATTTTCGTATTTCGCATCTTAAACACGTTTATGAAGAAATTATTACTCATTCTCCTTATCATCTCAACATCCGTATCTGTAAAATCTCAAACAACCGGTATCACCGGAAAAGTAACCGATTCAACGGGTTCAAGAGGCCTCGACAAGGCCACTGTTAAGCTGGTTGAAAAAAGTTTCCCTTACGATACATCAAGAACCTCCACCAATGCTAAGGGTGAATTCAGCTTCACCAAAATTCCTACTTCAGCTTATTCCATTGTTATTAGCTATACGGGCTATAAACCAATGATCAAAGAATTCTTTAAACCCTCTGCCGGCGTATCGAATATTGACCTGGGCGAACTGGTGCTGGTAAATTCTTACCTCGATCTGAAAGAAATTGTGATTGAAGCTCCGGCGGTGACTATGAAAGAGGATACGGTTGAGTACCGTGCAGGTGCGTTTCAAACCAAGCCAAACGCAACTACTGAAGAGTTGTTGAAGAAGTTGCCTGGTGTGCAGGTAGACAGAGAAGGCAATGTAACCGCACAAGGCAAACAAGTAACACGTGTAAAAGTAAATGGCAAGGACTTCTTTTCAGGAGATCCAAAAACAGCCACTAAAGAAATACCTGCTGACATGATCGATAAAGTGCAGGTAATTGATGATTATGGTGATCAATCAACCGTATCAGGTATTCGAGATGGCGAGCCTGAAAAAGTAATTAACCTTCAACTGAAAAAAGATAAGAACAAAGGAATGTTTGGCCGGGCACAAGCTGGTTACGGAACAAACGACCGGTATACGGGTGCCATTACCGTAAACAGGTTCAACAACAGCAAGCAGCTTTCCCTTATTGCCAATAGCAACAACGTAAACACTTCTACTTTTCAACAGGATGGAAACAGTGGTGGCGGAAACATGGGGGGCGGAGGAGGCGGTGGCCGTGGCGGTATGACTTTTGGAGGCGGAGGCGGTGGTAATAGTGGTGGTGGAAATCAAAACGGTATTACCAAGTTGAATTCAATTGGCCTGAACTATCGTAACGATTTTGGAAAACGCAATTCATTTTATGGTAGCTATACCTATTCGCACAGAGCTACAACCATTGAACAATTTACAGCCCAACAAAATATCGGCAGATCAGGGTCTGGATCGATCTTTACAAATACAGACCAGGGTTCCTTAAATAAGAATGGTACTCACCGTGCGTTCGGTAACCTTGAACTGTGGATCGATTCGTTTAATTATATAAAATTCAGTCCAAGCTTTACGCTCACGGAATCGAATAACCGCTCTGAAAGTATTTTTGATATTAATAACGACGGCTCGCCTTTGCAAGATGGTACTAACCTCAACACTTCATTAAGTGATCGTCCTAACTTCAGAAGTAATTTATTATACAACCACCGCTTTAAAAAACGTGGCCGCAACTTCTCGTTTAATAGTGATTTGAATTTCTCATCAAACGAAAGCGATCAGTTTACAAACAATGAGTCGGTATTTTATTTAACGAACGGAACGAAAGATTCAACGCTCAAGCAAAATATTCTGCAGGATAACCGCACACAAAACATCAACCTGCGTGCAACTTACACCGAGCCCATTGCTGTTGATCGTTTCCTTGACCTGAGTTATAACTATAACAAAAACTTCGGAAGTAATGACCGTCAGAATTATATTCAGCTTCCCGGTAACACCAATTATACGCTCATAGATTCCTTAAGTAACGCTTACGAAAACAATTTTGATTACAATCGCATTGGCGCCAGCGTGCGTACCGTTAAGAAGAAATATAACTATGCGATCGGTGTTATTTTACAACCGGTTGTATTAAAAGGTTACAGCATCAGCAAGGACAGTGCATACAAGCCAATCACAAATTTCAACTGGTTTCCTGTTGCACGTTTTACGTATAATTTCACCCGTACAAAATCGCTCAACTTTAATTATAACGGTAGTGCAAGGCAACCAAATTTCGAACAGTTACAACCTGTAAGAGATCAGAGCAATCCACAATATCTCACAGAAGGTAATCCTTTGCTCCGCCCATCTAACAGTCATAACTTCAATACCAACTTTAATAATTTCAACTTCAGTTCAGGTCGCATATTCTTAGTGAACTTAGGATTCAACTTTGTTGAAGATCAGATCGTAAACAATGTGATCCGTTTCAAAGACCCCAATGGTAAATTAACCGGCGCACAGTTAACAAGACCTGAAAACGTAAATGGTTATTACAATGTAAACATGTTTACTACTTATGCCAAGCCTTTTAATAACAGGAAGTATGTGATCAGCACCAATACAATGGTGAATTATAATAACAACATCAGTCTTGTTGATGGTGAGCGTAGTATTGGTAAAAACTGGTTATATACCCAAGGTGCAAATTTCGAATTCAACATTCCATGGCTGGAGTTAGTTACAGGTGTAAGGTATAACCTGAACTATGCAGACTTCAGAGATGCAGGTCAGTCAATTACACGTCAAAGTACATGGACACTTAGCAGTGATGCCCGTTTTGATTTGGGTGCAGGCTTTATTTTCCGTTGGGACTTCGATTACCTGTTGAACCAGGGATTGTCTGCTGGTGTTCAGCAAAATATTGCTTTGTTGAATGCATCATTGGAAAAGGAAATATTTAAAAACAAGAATGGTGTTATACGCCTGGCAGGTTTTGATGTTCTGAAACAGAATACCAACGTTAACCGAAGTATCAACAGCAACTATATCACTGATACAAGAACAAACAGACTTACACAGTATTTCATGTTGAGCTTTACTTATCGCCTCAATAAATTTAAAGGAACCCAACAGCCGCAACAACAAAACAATATGCGTCGTATGGGCGGAGAAAGAACCATGATGATGAATAACGACAACTTATAAGTAATTCAGCAATAAGCACAAAAGCAGCTCCGTTGAGCTGCTTTTTTAATGCCTTTTATAAAAAAAATAAAAGTAGATAGCGTAAAGTCCGGTTACTATCATCGTGGTCACAACCTGGGTAAGTAAAGTTGAAAGCAAACCCTTAAAAAAAGAAACCGCTTTCTTCCCCGTATAAAATTGTGAACAGGCCCAGCCATAATAACAACTCCAGCAAAAGAGATAAAAAACCAGGAAAGCATAAAACGGCGGGTGAAAAAGTACCCACACAGGTGCAATGAGTAAACTGAAAAAGATCGAACGTTCGCCCGATGTAAATGCTGCCAATACCAGGTTCTCCGAATAATTTGTGTTAGCCCTGCGGAAGAGCAAACGGTTAAACAAAGCCAGCAATGGTATATTCAGAAAGATGATGAGGTTCACGTGTTTATTAAGAAATGGAGAAATAGGGTTTGGAGGCATCCTTGCATTAGCGCCGAAATTGGTAAACCCTGAGCTGATCAGCACCACCGAAGCAAAACCCACCACCAGGATCACAAACGTAAACGGATTGAAATATTTCTTTCGCTTACCTTCTACAAATTCCCTTGCAACGATACCAGGCTTGAAAGTCAACTGCCAGATAAGCGAAAAAATCCCCTTATCAGCATGTGTAAATGCATGCACCAGGTCGTGCCAGATATGGTTGAAGTTGAGCCTGTGCGTGTCGGCTTTTTGTCCGCATTGAGGACAGAAACGTTGCGATGGTTCTAATGCAGAACCGCAGTTTAAGCAGTTGGTTGATTGCATAGTTGGTTTGGCTGTGGTGAAAATAATAAAATAGCTTCATTCGCCCTGAAAAACGCCCACAGGACCCGCCTCGAAAAAACAAGTTCAGCTTTTCCACAATTTCGGTGTGGGCTTGCACTTGTAACCCTGTTTCCATTACCTTTGCGGCCTGAAATTTCAGTTCAAAGTTTAAGGTTTCTAGTGAAAAAGCTACTGTTCTGATGCGATGTAACCTTAACATTCAACTTTTAAACGTTAAACGTTCAACCACATGCCCGGACAATTAAAAGAGGTACGTAACAGGATCAAAAGTGTACAAAGCACCCAGCAGATCACCAAAGCCATGAAAATGGTTAGTGCAGCCAAACTCCGTAAAGCACAGGATGCCATCATCCAGATGCGCCCTTACGCACAGAAACTGCAGGATATGCTGAGCAATATTGTGAGCAACAGCGATGGTAGTGTAAACATGAAACTGGCAGCCGAGCGTCCGGTAAATAAAGTGCTGATTATCCTTATCACCAGCGATCGTGGTTTGTGCGGTGGTTACAATGCCAACCTGGTAAAACTTGCACGCCAAACAATTGCTGAGCAATATGCCGATCAACAGCAAAAAGGAAATGTACAAGTTTGGGGCATAGGTAAAAAAGGTTTCGAAGCGATGTTGCGTAACGGTTACAAAACCAGCGACACCTATAAAGATATTTTTCTCCACCTTACTTTCGAAAATGTACAGCAGGCTTCTGCTTCTGCAATGGATGCGTTTGTAAAAGGTGAGTTTGATGTGGTAGAACTGGTGTACAGTCAGTTTAAAAACGCAGCTACACAGCAGTTTAAACTGGAGCGCTTCCTCCCTATTCCTAAAGTAGTGAACAAAGAAGGTGCTGCTAAAACAAAATCTGATTTCATCTTCGAACCAGGCAAAGAAGAACTCGTTACAGAGTTAATGCCGAAGATCCTCAATACACAATTATTCAAAGCAGTGCTTGATGCAAATGCATCGGAGCATGGTGCACGTATGACGGCGATGGATAAGGCAAGTGACAACGCTAACGAATTATTGCGCTCACTCCGCATCAGCTATAACCGTGCACGCCAGGCGGCCATTACAACTGAATTGACAGAGATCGTAAGTGGTGCAGCAGCATTGAATAGTTAAGCCCTTGACCCCTGAAAGGGAACAAAGGCACTCACAGATTTGAGTTTTTGTTTAATTTTCAAATTCTCAAATCTTCAAATTTTTCAAATTACGAATGGAACTTAGTGTTATCATCCCGCATATTGAAGCGCTGATCTTTGCAGCTGAACGTCCGCTTACCACATTGGAGCTTTGCGACCTTGTGAATAGTGCATTGGGTTTTATTGAAGACCGTGCAAATCTCGACCAGACTGAAGCAGCGATTGCAGCCATCAAAGAAAAATATACCGCTGAGTTTTATCCGTTTGAAGTGAGAGAGAGTGGTGGTGGCTGGCAGTTCCTCACCAAAAGAGAATATCACAAAACTGTTGCGCAGATCAATGGTGATAAATTCCTGAAGCGTTTGAGTACTGCAGCATTGGAAACACTTTCCATTATTGCGTACAAACAACCCATCACCAAAGGTGAAATGGAAGCCATTCGTGGTGTGAGCTGCGATTATGCTGTTCAGAAATTATTAGAAAAAGAATTGATCGTTATACTTGGACGTAATGAAAAAATGCCGGGCCATCCCTTGGTATACGGTACATCACGTTCCTTCATGGATTATTTTGGTATTAACTCACCTGAAGATCTTCCAAAGATCAAAGAAGTTATCTCAACGGATATTATTGATCCAACAGGAGTACAAAGCGATACATTGAATGTTGCCGGTGAAGAAGAACAGGAACTATCTTCAAATGAAGCACTCGTTGTAACAGAAGATGGTGAGTTGTTGGAACAACCTCTCAACAGTGTTGAAGAAGAACTACAGGAAGAAGACGTTGTTGAAGAGCTTACTGTTACAGAAGAAGTGACCGAAGAAGAAATTGTTGAAGAAGAATCTGCTCAACAGGAAGAAGAGGAAGAACAAACAGATGTAGAAGCTATAGAAGCTATAGAAGAGGCAGATGAAGCAGATCAGCAGGAAGACGAAGAAACTGAAGAAAGTGATGTGGAAGAAGAACAAGATGAAGAAGAGAAAAAAGACTAACTATAGAAAGCCCCCGCTAAAACGGGGGTTTTTCATTTACAAATAACTTACAACTAGTCGTTCATAACATCCCGGGACTTTACTCATGATTCGTAATGAACGATTGGTTTTTCAACTAAATTCGCAGCTCAGCAACATCGACACATGACTCCTTCTATCCCAACTCAACTGTTACAACAGATCGCATCTACATATGGTACGCCCGTTTATGTTTACCATGCAGAAAAAATAAAACAGCAATACGAAACATTGGTACAGGCTTTTTCTGTTTTAGATACACGCATCTTTTATGCGTCAAAGGCGTTAACGAATATTCATATTGTCCGTTACCTCAACAGCCTTGGTTGTAATATCGATTGCAGCAGCATCAACGAAGTAAAGTTGGCGTTACACGCAGGCGTGGCGCCTGAAAATGTATTGTACACCAGCAACGGCATTTCTTTTGCAGAAATTGAAGAAGCTGTAGAAGCAGGTGTGCATGTGAACATTGATAGCTTATCGAACCTTGAAAAATTCGGCAAGAAGTACGGACATAGTTATCCAGTTGGTGTAAGGCTTCGTCCAAATATTATGGCGGGTGGGAATATAAAAATTTCAACAGGCCATAATAAAAGCAAGTTTGGTATTCCGGTTGAGCAGATAGGCGAACTGGAAGCCATTGTAAAAGCAAATAATATTTTCATCCGCACATTACACATCCACACAGGAAGTGAAATAAAAGATGCTGATGTATTTGTAAAAGGGATTGAAGTGTTGTTCGATCTCATTCCTCATTTTCCTGAACTGGAGGTAATTGATCTTGGTGGTGGTTTTAAAGTGCCTTACATACCCGGAGAAAAAACAGCAGATGTTGAATCGATCGGGCAAAAATTAAAACAGGCATTTGATGCACATCCTCTAGCGAATAATAAAAAATTACAGATTTGGTTTGAGCCGGGGAAATTTTTAGTGAGTGAATGTGGTTATTTATTAGCTAAAGTAAATGTGCTGAAACAAAATGGCGATACCATCATTGCAGGCGTGAACACGGGATTAAACCATTTGATTCGGCCAATGATGTATGATGCTTATCATCACGTAACAAATTTATCAAACCCAACAGGCGAAGAAAAAAAATACATGATAACCGGTTATATCTGCGAAACAGATACGTTTGCGAGTGATCGTTTATTACCTGAAATAAAAGAAGGAGATCTGCTTTGTTTCCATAATGCTGGTGCGTATGGGTATGAAATGAGCAGTAATTATAATTCACGTTATCGCCCGGCAGAAGTAATGGTGAAAGATGATGAAGCAATATTGATCCGTAAGCGGGAAAGCTTTGAAGATCTGTTGAAGAATATTCCTGCTTAATTTATTTATATCCTCATCCACAATTTTCTAATCAAAGTGTGAGTTTTCAAGCAGAAAATCCACTTTTCATTCTTTTCGTACCTTGCCGCCCTTAGCGAGGCTAAACCGATTGTTTGATTAATTAATACGTATGAACAAAGAAGAACTACGCCGGCAACAGGCATTGGAATATCATGCTAAAGGAAGACCGGGAAAAATCGAAGTAATTCCTACAAAAGAAGCCAAAACACAGCGTGACTTATCATTAGCATACTCGCCTGGTGTTGCGGTGCCCTGCATGGAAATTTTTAATAATCCTGAGGATGTTTACAAATACACCGCCAAAGGAAACTTGGTGGCAGTGATTAGTAATGGTACTGCAGTACTTGGCCTTGGTGATATTGGTCCCGAAGCAGGCAAACCGGTGATGGAAGGAAAAGGAGTACTCTTCAAGATCTTTGCTGATATTGATGTTTTCGATATTGAGATCAACGAAAAAGATCCGGAGAAGTTTGTACAAATTGTAAAAGCACTTGAACCAACCTTTGGTGGTATCAACCTCGAGGACATCAAATCTCCAGAATGCTTTTATATTGAACAGCGTTTGAAAGAGGAAATGAAAATTCCGTTGATGCACGACGATCAACATGGTACAGCCATCATCAGCGCTGCTGCATTGTTGAATGCATTGGAATTACAGAAAAAGAAAATCGATAAAGTACAGATCGTTGTAAACGGCGCAGGTGCAGCCGCTATTTCCTGTATCAAATTATATGTTGCACTTGGTGCAAAGAAAGAAAACATCAAAGTGTTCGATAGTAAAGGTTTGATCCATGATGGAAGAACTGATCTTGATGAACAGAAGCAATTGTTTGTGATCAAAAGCAAACCAATGACGCTTGATGAAGGCATGAAGAATGCAGATGTGTTCATTGGTTTAAGTAAAGGGAATACCGTATCGAAAGAGATGGTAAAAAGCATGGCGAAGAACCCCATCGTTTTTGCCATGGCCAACCCTGATCCGGAGATCACATACGAAGATGCAACTGAAACGAGAAAAGATGTGATCATGGGAACAGGACGAAGCGATTATCCTAACCAGATCAACAATGTATTGGGCTTCCCTTATATTTTCCGTGGTGCATTGGATGTTCGTGCAACAACCATCAATGAAGAAATGAAACTGGCGGCGGTTAAAGCATTAGCTGAGTTAGCAAAAACGCCGGTTCCTGATATTGTAAATATGGCTTATAACGAAACCAACATTTCGTTTGGTCCCAGCTATATTATTCCTAAACCACTCGATCCACGTTTATTAAGTTACGTGGCACCTGCTGTTGCAAAAGCAGCAATGGAAAGTGGCGTTGCACAACATCCTATTACCAATTGGGATGAGTACGAGAACATATTGAATCACCGTTTGGGTATCGATAACCAGTTGATGCGTGCGATTGGCAGCAAAGCAAGAAAAGATCCGAAGCGTGTGGTGTTTGCTGATGCAGAAAATGTAAAAGTGTTGAAAGCTGCACAACTTGCTTATGAAGAAGGTGTGGCTTACCCCATCTTATTGGGTGATGTAAAAAACATCAACGACATCGCTGAAATAAATGGAATTGAACTGGAAGGTATTCCTGTACTTGATCCAAAGAGCAAGGAGATGGAAGAATTCCGCTCGAAATTTGGCGACCAGTTTTTCAAGAAGCGTCAACGCAAAGGATTGAACCGTTACGAAGCTGCCAAAGCAATGAAAGAACGTACACACTTTGGTTGTATGATGGTGGAAACCGGTGAAGCCGATGCAATGATCAGCGGATTGAGTCGTAAATATTCTGACACTATTCGTCCTGCATTGCAGATCATTGGTAAAGATGAAGATGTTCGCAAGATCGCCGGTATGTATATCATGCTCACCAAACGTGGACCATTGTTCCTTGCAGATGCTACGGTGAATTTTAATCCACGTGCCGATGAACTGGCCGACATTACCCAACTTGTTGCAAAAGAAGTAAGATCGTTTGGTATTACGCCACGTGTCGCCATGCTCAGCTATTCAAACTTTGGCAGCAGTGAAAGTAATGAAGCAAAGATCGTGGCAAGAGCAAGAGAAATTGTGAAAGAGCGTGAACCAAACCTGGTGTGCGATGGTGAAGTGCAACCGCTTGTTGCGTTCAACAAAGAGATATTGAAAGAAAATTACCCATTCAGCGAATTGGTGAATGGCGAACCGAATGTGTTGATCTTCCCTAACCTTGCAAGTGGCAACATTGCTTACAACCTTTTACAGGAAGTGGGCGAAGCGGATGCCATCGGGCCAATATTACTTGGTTTGAAAAAGCCTGTACACATTTTGCAACTGGGTAGTTCCGTACGTTCTATTTTCAACATGGTGTTGATCTCTGTGGTTGATGCGCAAATGAAAACCAAAAGCAATACAGAGGAAGCGGTAAAAAAATCAACTTGGTGGAAGAGGTTTCGCAAAGTGAGCCATGAGATTTAAATGTGAAGCTGAGTATGAATAGTGAGTGATATAAGAATTAGCCAATTATTGCTGATAATAATTGTCAAATCTCAAGTTTAGGTTACTTTACAGGCCTGAACTTGAGATTTGCATTTTGAATTGTATCTTCAATGCTTATAATTAGTCCTCTTGAACATTGATATTAAACTATGGATTTCTTCACACACTTCGGCCGCTACCTGTTAATGATCAAGGGCATGTTTTCCAGGCCGGAGAATATGCGTCTTTACTGGAAAGAATTGATGCACCAATGCAATGAGATCGGTATACGTTCTGTTGGGATTGTTGTCATCATCTCCATTTTTCTTGGTGCGGTAACAACCGTGCAAACAGCTTACCAGCTCATCACTCCTCTTATTCCAAAAACAGTGATCGCCATTATTGTGCGTGACAATATCATTCTTGAATTGGCGCCAACGCTTATTTGTGTGGTGCTGGCAGGTGTGGTTGGTTCACGCATTGCATCAGAGTTGGGTAATATGCGCATCAGCGAACAGATCGATGCGCTGGAGATCATGGGCATCAATACAAAAACCTATCTCATCTTACCAAAAATTGTTGCAGCGTTAATTGTTGTTCCATGTTTGGTTGTGCTTGCTGCAGTGTTAGGTATCTGGGGCGGTAAAATGGCGGGCTCTTTATCAGGTATTCTTCCTCCGGAAATTTACAATGATGGTTTGCTTGAAGATTTTATTCCCTACAACGTCATATTTGCGATGAGTAAAACTTATACTTATGCGTTCATTATTTCAAGTATTCCTGCTTATTATGGTTACCATGTGCAGGGAGGTTCATTGGAGATTGGTCGTGCAAGTACCAAATCAGTGATTGTAAGTTGTATTTTAATTTTATTGGCCGACTATGCACTCGCTGCATTATTATTATAACACATGATTGAGATCAAGAACATACATAAAGGATTCGATGGCCGCACGGTGATCGATAATGTATCTGCTTCTTTAGAAACAGGTAAATGTAATCTCATTATTGGTGCAAGTGGTAGTGGAAAAACGGTGTTGATGAAATGCCTGGTTGGTTTGTTTGAACCTGACAGCGGCGAAGTATTGTATGATGGTGAAAGCATTACCAGCATGAATGAAGAAGGAAGAAAAATGTTGCGTCAGCAGATTGGTATGCTCTTCCAGGGTTCTGCCTTATTTGATTCAATGACGGTAGAACAGAATGTGCGTTTCCCCTTAGACATGTTTACCAAACTAAACCTCAAACAAAAACACGATAAAGTAAATGAAGTGCTGGCAAGGGTAAACCTTGAGGGCGCCAATAATAAATTCCCGGCAGAGATAAGCGGTGGTATGAAAAAACGGGTAGGTATTGCACGAGCCATTGTATTAAATCCAAAGTTTTTGTTTTGTGATGAACCGAACTCAGGTCTTGATCCCAAAACATCCTTAGTGATTGATAAGTTGATCAAAGAAATCACCACCGAATATGGAATGACCACGGTGGTGAATACACACGACATGAACAGTGTAATGGAAATTGGCGATAAGATCATTTTCATGCACCAGGGTCATAAAGAATGGGAAGGCACAAATAAAGACATCATCTTCAGTAAGAATGAAGAACTGAATCAATTCATTTTTGCTTCCGACTTTTTGCAGGATGCCAAAGACATGCGTATGCTTGAAGCAAAAGGAAAGATCAGTGACGACAGGAATATGGACAACCTGTTGAAGTAAACAGGCAGCTCACGGCAGCAGAGAAATAATACAGCTTTTTTAATTGAATAATATGAGGTTAAAATACAAGCTTACTTATTTACTTATTTTACTTCTTATACTTCCCGCACTTGCCCACGAATTTTGGCTGGAACCCCAGCAATATATTTTTTCACGAACCGATGAGATCAATATCCGTTTCAGAGTAGGTGAATCGTTTACCGGTGAGAACTGGAAAGGCAGCCATGAAAAAATAAGTGAGCTGAAATTATACTACGCCGACATTGTTGATGATATGAGCGATGCGGTAAGTGATGAGGAAGGCGATTCACTGCAATTTTCTATACACGAAGAAGGAACCGCAGTAGTTACTTTCAATAACATCAACTCATTTATTGAACTGGAAGCAGAAAGATTTAATGTATACTTATCAGACGATGGTTTACAATCGGCTATTGATTATCGCAAGCAAAACAATGAAACAGATTCTCTGGGTCGTGACTTTTATCAACGTTCTGTAAAAACTATTATGCAGATAGGTGCGCTTAAGACCGAAGTGTATAAAAAACAAACAGCATTACCTGTTGATATAATTCCTCTCTCCCACCCATACAAACTAAACAATGGCGACACATTAAAAGTAAAAGTTTTGTTTAGAGGTGAGGCATTAGCAAACACCAAGATCCGTACATGGCATAAACTGTTGGGCAAAGTAAGAGACACATCATTTATGAGTAATGCAAAAGGAGAGATCAGTTTTCCTGTTAGCACAACCGGTGAATGGATGCTGAGCTGTGTTGTAATGATTCGCCTTCTCAATGATCCAAAAGCTCAATGGCAAAGCTATTGGGGAAGTTTAACCTGGGGTTATACAGGAAAGAATAAGAGTACGATTATGGCAAGATAAAATTGAAAATCCAACGTCCAAATCCCAATGATCAAGTATCTAAAACATCCCGTCAGATTTATTTTAACAAGCATTTACGCTAGCATATAAACCAATGGCATAATGTATGAAGTGAAAAAGGAAACACTTTGCTTATGCTAAAACTATACTCAGCAATCCTATTACTTTTTACTTCATGTGCAACAAAGATCAGTTATATCGGAAACAAAGGAACACCGGTAACAACAACCGATGTATATGTAAGTGAGAAAAGTATTCACAAGTCATACGATGTAATTGGCCGTGGTTTTGTAAAACCAAGCCAGTTCAATCGCCGCTATGAAGAAGCAATGCAGCGTAAATCACTAAAAAAAGCCAAAGAAGTTGGAGCTGATGCTGTTTTGTTTCTTGACTTTGCAGTCCAACAGCAGCCCCAAACAATCAATACTATAACAAGAACTGATTCGATACTGAATGGTAGTTTATCAACCAACCAAGTAACGATTGGCCCAACAACTACATATGGCTTTACTATTTTTTTCCTGAAATATAAAAGCGGTAAATAATTGAAGAGTGTTGCTGATGTTGAATAAGTGGACGGGCTGCCGGATTGAAGCGGCATCGTAGTGAAAAGGAGGTACAGCGTAAAGTCGAGACACTTGCGGTCTCGATGCAGACATTCATCGTCGGTATCGGAACAATTGTTCGTTTTTGTCAGCTGTAAAAAGCCCCAATTCTTAGCGGTTAATTCCAAAATCCTAAAGCATCATCCCCTATCTTTGCGGCCTAATAAAGTTTTCACATGAGCATCCTCGTTAATAAAAACTCGAAAGTAATTGTGCAGGGTTTTACCGGAACAGAAGGTACTTTCCATGCAACGCAAATGATTGAATACGGTACTAATCTGGTTGGTGGCGTTACACCTGGTAAAGGTGGCACAACACATCTCGATCGTCCTGTGTTTAACACGGTTGAAGAAGCTGTACAAAAAGCTGGTGCGAATGTGAGTATCATTTTTGTACCACCGGCATTTGCTGCTGATGCAATTATGGAAGCTGCGAATGCAGGAATTGAACTGGTGGTGTGTATCACCGAAGGTATTCCGGTGCAGGATATGGTGAAAGCAAAAAACTATTTAGTTGGAACAAATACTCGTTTGATCGGGCCAAATTGTCCCGGCGTAATTACAGCTTGCGAATGTAAAGTAGGTATCATGCCAGGCTTTGTATTTATTCCCGGTCGTATTGGTATTGTATCGAAAAGTGGAACGCTTACTTACGAAGCAGCTGACCAGGTAGCAAAAGCCGGCTTGGGTGTTAGTACGGCGGTGGGTATTGGTGGTGATCCTATCATTGGCACTACTACCAAAGAAGCATTGGAATTATTTATGAACGATGATAATACAGATGCAGTAGTTATGATTGGTGAAATTGGTGGTGGCATGGAAGCTGAGGCTGCACGTTGGTATAAAGAAAATGCAAAGAAGCCTGTGGTTGGTTTTATTGCCGGACAAACTGCGCCTCCCGGTCGTCGTATGGGACATGCTGGTGCTATCATTGGTGGTGCAGAAGATACTGCTGCTGCAAAAATGCAGATCATGACTGAGTGTGGTATACATGTAGTAGCAAGCCCTGCTGATATTGGTAAAACAATGGCAGAGGTGTTGAAGAAATAATATATTACATTTTATAGTAAAGGGAAGCAATTGCTTCCCTTTTTTTATGCCGTCTATTGCATTTGTTCCGGCTGATTGTTAATTTGTATAGAAACATGCAACATGAAGCCCATAATCACATTGCTGGTTTTTTTATGCATAGTACAAAAATCAGAAGCTAAACACAGCTACTCAATCGTTACAGCGCAGGCAACTCCAATTCTACTGCCTGCCAAGGTTAGTCCCCTTGTCATTTCAACCCTAAAAAGCAAACCGGCTTTTAAAAAAAACAAGGTGCTCTCTTTTCTGTTGAAACTAAAAAAGAAGGACAACGAAGACACTGAAAAAAGACAGAACAGACTACTCGGCAAAGTCTCTGTTGCTTTTGGTGGCTTATCATTGGTATTTATGATCCTCACTTTCATTTTCGAAACAGGATTTACAATGGTCTCATGGTTTGCCCTTCCAATCGTCGGCATTATTTTAGGAATGATAGCCCTAAGAAGGAGTAAAAAATTTTCCGACAAAACAAATTCGGGAAGAAAAGAAGCAATTGCGGGGATAATATTAGGCAGTCTTGGATTAGCGGCATTTATAGTCTGGACAATAGTAGAACTATCTAGTTGGAGCTAATAATTTCTTCATTAGTAAAACCCAAAATCATGAAGCAGGTTTTTATAGTTGTGTTATGCACACTAGTAACAATATGCAGCTTTGGTGAAAGGTTGTTGCCTGTAAACATTACGCCTGCCAATACCCTTCCCGGTTTCATTGGAAACAAAGAAATTTCTTCAATTCAAAAAGAACTGAATCTTAAAAAACTTTCGTTTAAAGAGAGATTAATATGGAAGTGGCTTGACAAGAAATTTAATAAGCATGGAATTGATAAGAATTCAGCCAAAAAGTTAGGAATTGCTTCACTAATACTGGCTGTTATTGCAGTTGCTTCAATATTAATTCTAATAATCACAGATATGGAAGCCTTGTTAGGTCTTCTTGCAATTGGCTTTATAGCTGGATTGTTGGCGTTAATCCTGGGTATCATTTCACTTGCAAAAAGATCAAAGATAAAAGATCAGAGTGGTGCAAAAGCATGGCCGGCCGTCACCGGAATTATCCTCACAATATTGCTTGGTATTCTACTGGCCCTTTTCTTGGTCGGATAAATGGTTCTCGTTTCGATTCAGATTTTTTTTCTTTGGTGTGGCTATTAAGAGTCTTCATTCGAACGCCGAATTGTATTTATATTAGTTCTATGGAAAGAGTTTATAAAGAAGATGAAAAGTTTGAAGGCATTGATTTTACAATCAATAAATTCCCAGCTGGTGACTATGAAAACTGCCGCTTCATCAACTGCAATTTTGCCGAGGCCAATCTTTCAAAGATCACGTTCATCGATTGTGTATTCGACACCTGCAACCTAAGTGCTGCCAATATCAATGGCACATCTTTCCAGGAAACAAGTTTCATCAATTGTAAAATGATGGGGCTACGTTTTGAAGACTGCAATCAATTTTTATTTACTGTAAGCTTTACAGGTTGCTTATTAAACCTGTGTACTTTTTACAAAATGAAAATAAAAACGACCCGTTTCATCAATTGCAGTTTGCAGGAAGTTGATTTTACAGAGGCGGATCTCACATCCGCCGAGTTTGAGAACTGCAACCTGTTACATGCAGTGTTTGATAACAGTATTCTTGAAAAAGCAGACCTTCGTACAGCCATCAACTTTTCCATAGATCCTGAACGAAACAAATTAAAAAAGGCAAAGTTTTCTGCTACAGCTTTAAGCGGACTGTTGCACAAATATGATCTCGTCATCGAGTAAGTGTGCGGCATTTTTTTTAAACAATGCCTGCAACGTTTCTGTTTTAACACATGTCAGCATTATTAAATTAACTCATATGAAGTATTTGGCACCTCTTTTCTTAGGCATATTGTTTTTAGCATCATGCAAAAAGGATAACGGTATTCCCGAAACTTTGCCTTTCCAGACCTCCGAATCATCAAAAATAATTTCATTTGATACATTGATAACCGGGCAATGGTGGGGACTAAACATAGGTGGCAACTCAACTGATATTTACAGAATTATCCAAGACATTCAGACTGAAAAACAGATCAACTATCTTGGCATTGTTGGAAATACGTACACAAAAATTGAAGACCTGGAAAGCAGTATTCCACTGTACAAATCCATTTTTTTAGACCAGAAGGATGGTTCAAATAATGGCATACAAATTTACTTTGCTTCCAGTAAGGTAAGTTCAATTTGGACAAATGGTGGAATCCAATTACACAAATGGCCATCCAATACCAGCGTAGCTTCTACAATAGCAAAGAATGACACTATCGAAAAAATTCATGCTAAGCTGACTAATATTAAACAAATGGAGGCTTACAATAAAATGTTTGAACGTGTTTCCCTTTTTTTTAAAGACATCAATAAAAACTTCGATGCTCAAATGAGTAAATCTCCACAGTGGCATTTCAGTTCCACTGTGAACGAAAAAAGATTCTATATTGTACAGCTTAATTTCATCTCTGGAACCCTCTCTTCAATTTATGTAACTTTAAATGAGAAGCTTTAATCAAGCTCTTAACATTGTATGAACGATGTAAAACAGGCCTATAACAGTTGGGCACAACAATACGACAGTAACGAAAATAAAACCCGTGATCTTGAAGCACGATCATTAAGAGAAACAATAGCACCACTCACATTTGAACATTGCCTGGAAATTGGTTGCGGCACAGGAAAAAACACTGTGTGGCTGATGGGGAAAGCAACTACTGTTACTGCCGTTGACCTTAGTGAAGAAATGCTGGCAAAAGCTAAGGAGAAGATCACTTCCCCTAACGTAACATGTGTGCAGGCGGATATTACACAGCCATGGAGTTTTGCCACGAAGCAATTTGATCTTGTTGGCTTTAGCCTTGTCCTTGAACATATTGAACTGCTGCAACCAGTGTTTGAAAAAGCTGCAGCAGTACTTAAGCCCGGCGGTTATTTATACATCAGTGAATTGCATCCCTTTAAACAATACAATGGCAGCAAAGCAAGATTTGATACAGCAGAAGGAACGCAGGTGGTAACCTGCTTTAATCATCACATCACCGATTTTACAGATGCAGCAAAGGTGGCTGGTTTATCGTTGCTAATTCTTTCTGAGTATTTTGATGACGATGACCGCAACAATATTCCAAGACTTCTGACTATACTTTTTCAAAAACAAGAATGACCAAACCCTATTGCATTTGACAGAAACAGTTTTTATCTTAATTAAAAACACTGTTATGCGAAAAATCATTTTACTCCTGCTGGGTATTTACTTTTACTACCCTGCAAATGCACGCTTTTCAGTAAACCCATCCACCAGTTTTCTCATTGTCTCACTGTCTATACCCAATGATGTTGCAGAACAGCATTTGTCTAAACAAAAAAAGCTTTCTGCAAAAAAAAAGATACTCTTCAGTTTCCTGGAGAGAAAGCTAGTAAAATCCTTGTTTAAAAAGATCGATGAAAAAAAGGTGAGAAAGAATGGGTACGTTGCAATGATAGCGGGGTTCGTGGCAATTCTTATGGCTGTATTGATATTTACAGTCACAACCTGGGAAACGCTTGGACTTCTTTTGGTTTTGTTGTTAGTATCATTAATAGTTGGCATAATTTCAAGTACGCAGTTTTTTGCCCGGCGAAAGAAAATTGAGAATAAAAATTCTGTACATAAGCGTACTGGTGTCATTGCTGTTATATCACTTTTAGTGGCTGCTATTATTGCAGCATTAAGTATTAGTTATCAGATGGGAGGTCTTTAAAATAATAAAGCCACCGATAAATCGGTGGCTTCTTTCAATAGATGTTTCTGCTTAATATGATCGAACGGTCTTAATCTCTGTAGCTTGAAATATATCTTGTAAGCTCTGTCTTACTGCTTCCAAAGTTAAAGACATCATTTACCACGAAATAGTTTCCTCGGTCAGTTGTATAGCGGTAAGCAAATTTTGCAAGCTCCAGTTTTGTCTGTTCAAACTGGATTAGTTGAGCAAGCTCTCTTACCTGCTGTGAGCTTACACGATTGTAAGGCAGGGTTGAACGGAGCAGGTCCATTTTGTTCTTGTCGAAGTTTTCACGCTCAACTGATTGTTTGAGTTGCTGAAACCGTTCGTAGCTCATTACGTTACCATTGCCGTAGCCATTATCATTCCTGTTGTCGTTACCCCAACGATCGTCATTGCCATAGCCATTGTCCCAACCTCCATTATTACGGTCGTTATTGTTCCAGCCATTGTCATAATTCTGATCGATACGTTCTTCATCAACAAACACCTTTCCAAAACGGTTGATCACAATATCAGTATGCATCCCTCTGCGTACATTAATGTTACTGCTATAGATCAGGTTCTCCCGGTTGCTGTTTCCAAACAAGCCGCCTCTGCGTCTGTTATTATTGTTATTGTTGACGCTGTAGATCTGGATACGGTGATTACCGGCATTGAGGTTGTTGATACGGATCTCTTTGTTATTACCTTGCTGAACCTGGCGACCATCGATCAACACCCGAATGGGTTCGTTACCAATGTTCGTAATACTTAATCTGGCCTCGTCCCAGGCAGCAAAAGTTGCCACCACCATTAAGAGAAAAGTAAAAAGGGTAAAAATCTTTTTCATGTAAAATCGTTTTAATTGTTTTCAATATTGGATATTGCCTTGCAACATCGTTGTTTGTTCAGGATTCTTTTGTGGATACTTGCTGCATTTCACCTCCTTGTTTTTAATTCAGACGTGTGTTCAAATTGAAAGGCAAAGCAAAAGCTGATAAAGATTCGTTAAAGGATTTGCAGTCTAAAACATGATATGGCAGAAAATTTGTTCTGCACCGTACGAGCAATTACATTTATGCAATTCGCTGTTTCTTTGCATCTCATCAGCACAGTATTGATTACCTTACATAAAATGTTTTCTATGTTTTTGAAACGTATTTCTTTTGTTAACCTTTTTATCCTTTTGTTCAGCATGTCGCTTTTTGCACAAAACAAATTCAATTATACTTCTGCCTGGAAAAAAGTGGACGACCTTATTGAAAAGAAAGGCCTTACCGAATCGGCATTGAAAGAAGTGAAGCTGATCTATGATGCGGCAAAAAAAGAAAAGAATAACGGCCAGCTATTAAAAGCCGTTTTGTTTCGCTTAAGTCTTCAGCAACAAAAAGAAGAAGATGCAGATGAAAAGACAATTAAAGAAGTTGAGAAAGAGATCAGCACTGCATCAGAAACATTGAAATCGGTTCTTACTAATTATGCCGCTGAAGCCTACTGGC
Organism: Lacibacter sp. H375; assembly: GCF_037892425.1. Taxonomy (NCBI): domain Bacteria; kingdom Pseudomonadati; phylum Bacteroidota; class Chitinophagia; order Chitinophagales; family Chitinophagaceae; genus Lacibacter; species Lacibacter aquaticus. Next base: position 2,087,200 of record NZ_JBBKTT010000001.1, on the reverse strand, counting down.
AGTATTTACAGCATAACCGCTGGAAATTTTATCAACGTACCAACACAACCGGGTTCAATAATAATGATATCAGCACCTGGACTATCGACGACTTACATAAAAAAATCAGCACGCTGTATCTTGCTTCAATTCAAAATAAAAAAGTACTACAGCAAACAAGACTTGATGCATTCGAGCCTGTGATCAATAAGGGAAATGTGCGCCATCTGCGTCCAACCTTATACGATCTGTTAGTACACCGTGCTATTGATTATTTCGAAAACGATGAACGAAGCGTTACCAAACCGGCTGATGTATTTGAAATTAATTTTGCTGCTGCTTACGATCCTGCTGCTGATTTTGTAACACGTAAATTCAAAACAAACGATTCACTTTCGCTTACACATAAAGCATTGCTGTTGTTCCAGGAGCTGATCGACTTCCATCTTACAGATAAAAAAGCAGATGCATTGGTAGATGTTGATCTTTTACGTTTACAATTTGTTCATCGTTATGCTACGCTTGAAAACAAAACAGAGTTGTACAGGATGTCGTTGAACCATTTGCTACGGCAATATAATCAGCAACCAATTGTCTCTCAGGCGGCCTATTTATTGGCAAAGGATTATGCTGACTATGCAGCTACTTACGATTTCAAAAAGCATAAAGTAAATGACGAACTGAATCCACAATACTATTACCAGAAAGCGGTTGAGCTTTGCAAAAAAGTAATCACACAAACACAATTGACAGAAGGTAAGGCAAACTGCAGTATGCTGTTACAGCAAATTCAATCAAAAAAATTATCCATCACTTCTGAGAAAGTGAATGTGCCCAACAAACCTTTCCGTTCTTATTTACAATACCGCAATACTGCAAAGGCATGGTTCAGAATTGTGAAAATCGATCAAAAGACCTTTGACGACCTGAATGAGAACAGTTGGGAAGATGCCTATTGGAAAAAACTCATTGCCTTAAAGCAAATCAGCAATTTTTCTTACGCTCTTCCTGCTACAGAAGATCATCAGCAACACAGCACAGAAATAAAAGTGAATGCATTACCTGCAGGCACCTATCTTTTACTGGCAAGTGCCGATGAGCAATTCAGTCTTGGAGAAAACGTATTGGCTGTTCAGTTCTTTCATGTGAGCAATATTGCATGGATGCATTACGGTAATGATTTCTTCGTGGTGAACCGAGAAAGCGGCCAGCCGCTGCAAAAAGCAAATATCACCTTGTGGGAACAGTCATACAACTATGATCAGCGGAAAAACATTTCTGTAAAAGCCGGCAACTATACAAGTGATGCCAACGGCTATTTTCTTGTAAACAAACCGGCAGGTAACAATGCCTATAACCGTACGCTGGAAGTCAGTTATCAAAATGATCACCTGTATTTAGACGACCGTGCCTATGGCCATGTATACAATGAACAAAAAGAAACGGTTGATGAAACAAAAAGCCGCCGTACTTTTTTCTTTACTGATCGTTCCATTTATCGCCCGGGTCAGCTACTATACTTCAAAGGTATTGTTACAACAAAAGATGCAGCAACAGGGAAGCCGAAAGTAGTTGCAGGTCTTAAAACAAAAATTTATCTCTACGATGCCAATTACCAGAAAGCAGATTCTGTTGAAGTAACCAGTAACGAATATGGTTCTTACAGCGGAAAGTTTACGCTACCTGTTGGCCGTATCAGCGGACAATATCAGTTGCAGGAGTCTGTTACAAATGGCAACGTCTCCTTTTCAGTTGAAGAATACAAGCGTCCGAAATTCTTTGTAGAGTATCAACCTGTCAAAGAAAGTTTTCGTGTAAACGATAAGATCACTATTACCGGTAGTGCGAAAGCTTATGCAGGAAATAATGTTGATGGCGCAAAAGTGAAATACCGTGTGGTTCGTCAACCAAGATTGCTTTATCCATGGCTGAGTTGGAAATGGGGCTGGCCGTTGATGCAGGAACAGGAAATTGCACATGGCGAAGCAACAACAAAAGCCGATGGCGGTTTCGATATTTCGTTTACAGCTATTCCCGATAAAAAGGTGCGTAAAGAACTGGAACCTGTGTTCGATTATAATGTGATTGCTGACGTAACTGATCTGAATGGCGAAACAAGAACAGGCGAAACAACAATCAGCGTTGGTTATAGTGCTTTGCAATTACAACTCAGTTTACCAAAAGGCGAACTGCAGACTGCTTCACAATTCAACAGCATCAACATCAGTACAAAAAATATGATGGGCGAATTTGTGAAGACGATGGTAACTGTGCGTATGTATAAAATCAATGCTCCTGACAGATTGATACGTGATCGTTATTGGGAACAGCCCGATCAGTTTATTATGAATGAAAAAGATTATCGTACTGATTTCCCCAACGATGAATACAGTAATGAAACAGAAAAAGAAAATTGGGCGAAGGGCGAAAAGGTTTATGAGAAGAAAGACAGCTTGAAGGAGAATGGGCAATGGGCAATAGACAATAAGCAATTACAGCCTGGTTGGTATATCGTGGAAGTAACAGCAACTGATAAAGATGGAAAGGAAGTAAAGAACCAAACCTATGTGCAACTGACTGATGCAGCAGGTAAACTTTCTTCCCCTGAATATGTTTGGCAATTGCCAACAACTGTTACAGTTGAACCGGGTACTGTTGCAAATATCAGTTTTGGTTCAAGTGCCGATAGTGTTCATCTCATACAAATGAACGGAACCAATGAAAAAGAAAAGCAACGTTACTATCAACTCAACAATGAAAAGAAACAACTGGATATTCCTGTTACAGAAGAACAGCGTGGTGGTTTTGGTTATGCTTATAGCTTTGTAAAGCACAATCGCTTTTACAACTTTACCCGATTTGTAAATGTACCGTGGACAAACAAAGAACTAAAGATCACTTATGAAACCTTCCGTGATAAAACATTGCCGGGCAGTGAAGAACAATGGAAGATAAAAATCAGCGGTTACAAAGGTGATAAGGTTGCAGCAGAAATGCTGGCGAGTATGTACGATGCATCATTGGATCAGTTTAAGCCACACCAATGGAATAAACCTGATTTATTTCCGGTGAATTATTTACGGAATAATTGGAGTGCCGGTGGCTTTATGTCTATTAATTCGGAAGTGAGAGAATGGGAATCAGATCAAGAAAATCAATTTCTTAAAGAGTATGATTTTCTCAAATCTATATCAACCAATACTATAATAGTTAGTGCTGCAAGGGTTTCAAGATCTTCCAAACCTACCATTCTTGCTGATCAACAAATGGTTGCTGCGGCTGCACCTGGTGAGGCAAAAGTTATGAAGCGTAAAGAGAGAGAAGAAAAATTATTTGAAGCCGATTCGATTAGATACAACTTCCAAACTCAAAAAGGAGAAACTAAAAATCCAAACGAAACATCTTCAATCCGCACCAACTTTTCCGAAACCGCTTTCTTCTTCCCTGACCTGAAAACAGATGCTGAGGGAAATATCAGCTTCAGCTTTACCATTCCGGAAGCTTTAACGAAATGGAAAGCACAATTGCTGGCACATACAAAAGATCTGTCACTTGGTTTGAGTGAACAAAGCATCATCACACAAAAAGACCTGATGGTGCAACCATTTGCTCCACGTTTCTTGCGTGAAGGCGATCGTTTTGAATTTACGGCCAAGATCAGCAACATGACCGATAAAGAGATTACCGGCACAAGTAATCTTGAATTGCTGAACACTGCAACCATGCAACCTGTTGATGGCTGGTTCCAGAATACATTCCCTGTGCAGCATTTCACCGTTGGGCCAAAACAAAGTACCGTGGTGAAGTTCCGTACGGAAGTGCCTTACAATTTTAATGAAGCACTCACCTATCGTATTAGTGCTAAAGCCGGTAACCAAACCGATGGTGAAGAAGCAACATTACCTGTGTTAACGAATCGTATGCTGGTAACAGAATCGTTACCACTGAACATGCGTGGTGATGGCACAAAGACATTCAACTTCACCAAACTGTTGAATGCTGATAAATCTGAGAGTTTAACACATCATCGTTTTACCGTTGAGTTTACCAGTAATCCTGTTTGGTATGCAGTGCAGGCATTGCCTTACTTAATGGAATACCCATACGAATGTGCGGAACAAACATGGAATCGTTTTTATGCAAATGCATTGGCTTCACATATCACACAAAAGCTGCCACGCATTCAGCAGGTAATGCAGCAATGGAAAATAAAAGACACCGCTGCATTAATGAGTAATTTGCAGAAGAACGAAGAATTAAAATCGGCACTTCTGCAGGAAACACCTTGGGTATTACAGGCCAAGAGTGAAGAACAACAAAAGAAAAATATTGCATTGCTGTTCGATATGATCCGTATGAACAGTGAGTTGAGCAAGAATCTTTCGCAACTGCAACAAATGCAATCGCCCAACGGAGGATTTGTATGGTTCAAAGGCGGGCCCGATGATCGGTACATCACCCAATACATCATTACAGGTATTGGTCATTTGCAAAAATTAAATGCAATTCCGAAAGAACAGCAAGCAGCTTTGAATGCCATTGTTGCAAAAGCAATTCCTTATCTCGATAGTAAACTCAAAGAAGATTACGATAACCTGTTGAAGTATAAAACGCCGTTGAAGAATAATAATATCGGCTCTACGCAAATACAATACCTATACATGCGTAGTTTCTTCCCTGCTGTTGCACAAATAAAAGGAACGGAAACTGCTTCCAACTATTATACAACACAGGCTCGCACTTATTGGTTGCAACAAAGCCGTTACATGCAGGGCATGATCGCATTGGCACTGCATCGCACAAAAGATGCAAAAACGCCAACTGCTATTGTAAAATCACTAAAAGAGAATGCACTCTTCAGTGAAGAAATGGGCATGTACTTTAAAGAGTTTAATGCAGGTTATTACTGGTACCAGGCACCGGTTGAAGCACAGGCATTAATGATCGAAGTGTTTCATGATGTTTCAAAAGATACCAAAGCAGTAAACGATCTTAAGACTTGGTTGCTGAAACAAAAACAAACACAGAACTGGAAAACAACCATTGCCACTGCTGAGGCATGTTATGCATTGTTGCTGCAAGGTGGCGAATGGATCGCAACTGAACCTGTTGCCGTTGTTAAAGCAGGCGATCAAACTTTCAGTTCATCAACTGAAAAAACAGAAGCAGGTACGGGTTATTTTAAACGCAGCATTGATGGCAATTTTGTAAAACCATCGTTTGGAAATATTAATGTGACAGTGAGCAAATCAAATGATCAACCAAGCTGGGGTGCTGCTTACTGGCAGTATTTCGAAAACTTAGACAAGATCACTTCAGCGGAAACGCCTTTGAAATTGCAGAAGAAATATTTTGTTGAACGTAATACAGCGAATGGACCTGTGCTTACACCGGTGAACGAAGGCGATGAATTGAAAGTGGGTGACAAAATAAAAGTGCGTATTGAATTACGTGTTGACCGCAACATGGAGTATGTACACATGAAAGATATGCGCCCAAGTTGTATGGAACCTGTTAATGTCATCAGTCAGTATAAATGGCAGGGAGGTTTAGGTTATTACGAAAGCACGAAAGATGCCAGCACCAATTTCTTCTTTGGCTGGTTAAGCAAAGGCACTTACGTTTTTGAGTATCCGCTATTTATTACACATGCAGGTAATTACAGCAGCGGTATTACAACTATACAATGTATGTATGCCCCTGAATTTACAAGTCATAGCGAAGGGGTTCGGGTAAAGGTGAGCGAATGAAAATGAGTGATGAATGATCAGTGATGAGTGGTTAAGAATTATTCTTTACCGCAGAGAACAGAGAAAATGAGTTAGGCGCAGAGGAAATCCTCTGCGTTTTTCTTTGCGCTCTCCTTTCTCTGCGGCAGGAACCTCCTCCACTAAACCAAGCTTTAACCGCTCATCCAATCGCCTGCGGTTGGCCAAGGATGCTTCTTATCTTTAAAGCATCAGCATGAGAAGCCGGGCACTACTGCTTTCTTCTCCATTATTTACTTTTCAAAACCTCCTGCATGAGATCCGTTTTCATTACTCTTTTGCTGCTTATCGGCACTGTCCTTTATGCACAGAATGTTCCTTCACCAAAAGAACATTTCGGTTTCAACATTGGTGATAATTATCGTTTGGCAACTTACACGCAAACGGAAGCCTATTTCAAAAAGCTTGCGGCTGCATCCGACAGGGTAAAGTTGGTTGATATTGGCAAAACAGAAGAAGGCAGAACACAATACATGGTGATTGTTTCGAGCCCTGCTAACATCAAACAACTTGAAAAATACAAGAGTATTTCGCAGCGACTTGCACGTGCAGAAAATTTGACCAATACACAGGCACGTGAATTAGCAAAAGAAGGAAAAGCAATTGTGTGGGTTGATGGTGGCTTGCATGCAACTGAAACAGTTGGCGCACATCAGCTGATTGAAACGATGTGGCAGTTTGTTAGTCGCAACGATGAAGAAACACAACGCATTCTCAATGATGCTATCATTCTGTTTGTACATGCAAATCCTGATGGGCAGGAACTTGTTTCAAACTGGTATATGCGTCATGCAGATACATTGAAACGTACACTCAACAATCTTCCCCGTTTGTATCAGAAATATATTGGTCATGATAACAACCGTGATTTCTTCATGAACAACATGAGCGAAACAAGGAACATGAGCCGTCAGCAATACATTGAATGGATGCCGCAGATATTATACAATCACCACCAGGCTGGTCCGGCAGGTTCTGTTGTGGCAGGTCCACCTTATCGTGACCCATTCAATTTTGCGTTTGATCCGTTATTGGTAACAGGCATTGATGGCGTTGGTGCTGCAATGATCAATCGTTTAAATGCGGAAGATAAACCAGGCTATACTCAACGTGGAGGTTCTGTTTTTTCAACTTGGTGGAACGGTGGCTTACGTACCACAGCTTATTTTCATAACATTATTGGTTTGCTTACAGAGATCATCGGCAATCCAACTCCTGCAAGAGTTCCATTGGTTACGGCTCGACTTATTCCAAATGCAGCAACACCCTATCCTGTAACGCCGCAACAATGGTTGTTTCGTCAGTCAATCGATTATTCTGTTTCATTGAACTACGCTGTACTTGATTATGCAGTACGCAACCGTGAACCCTTGTTGTATAACATTTACAAGATGGGAAAAAATTCGATCGATAAGGGAAACAAAGATCATTGGTCTTTATCACCTAACAAAGTGGAAGCAATTAAAGAAGCATTCCAAAAAGATCAACGTCCATCTACACAAAACAACAATCAGAACTTTGTTGATACTATTCCGGTGAAATATTATGATGCAGTTTTTAAAGATCCTGCAAAACGTGACCCAAGAGGTTTTATCATTTCGGCTGATCAACCTGATCTTAGTTCAGCAGTGAAGTTTGTGAATGCATTGATTCTTTCGGGTATCAAAGTTGAAAAAGCAACAGCAAACTTTACAGTTGCCGGCAAAGAATATCCTGCAGGTTCTTATGTGGTGAAAACAAACCAGGCTTTCCGTCCACATGTAATTGATATGTTTGATCCGCAGGATCACCCGAATGACTTCTTATATCCCGGTGGCCCTCCTGTTCGTCCGTATGATGCGGCTGGTTGGACGCCCGCCTTCACTATGGGTTTTCGTTTCGACCGAATCCTCAATGCATTTGATGGACCATTTGAAAGCATTGCTTATGGTGCAGAACAAATGACACCCGGTAAGTTCAGCAACAGCGCAAATGGTTATGTATTGAATGCAGCAGGTAATGCATCATTCATTGCGGTAAATGATCTGTTGCAGGCTGGTGTTGAAGTGATGCGTATTACTGATGTGACAGCAAGTGGAGCAGCACAAGGTTCATTCTTTGTGAAAGCAAATGCGAAATCAAAATCGATACTTGAAAAAGCGGCGAAAGAATATGGTGTGCAGGCAATTGCTGTAAGCAAACAACCTGCGGGTTCCGCAAAGAAAATAAAATCATTACGTATTGGTTTGTGGGATACATATGGTGGCTCTATGGCATCAGGTTGGATGCGTTGGATATTTGAACAACATCATTTCCCTTACACAGTTATTTATGCAAAAGATATTGACGCAGGCAAACTCATTGATCAATACGACGTGATCGTTTTTGTAAGTGATGCTATTCCGGCAACTGGTGGTGGCGGTCGTGGTGGTTTTGGCGGGCGTGGACCAAGAGCTGATGAAGTGCCTGCTGAATACCACAAAACATTGGGAAGAATTACACCTGATACTTCCGTTGTTCAATTAAAACAATTTGTTGAAGCAGGTGGGAATATTGTTACGATCGGCAACAGTGCAAATCTTGCTTACCATTTCAAACTACCTGTGAAAAATGCATTGGTGGAAATGAATAACGGTGTTGAACGTACGCTTCCGGGTGAAAAATATTATATCCCCGGCAGTGTATTGCGTGTAAAAGTTGATTCAACACAGCAAAGTGCATGGGGCATGAACAGTGAAGCAGATGTATTTGTATCGAGCAGCCCGGTATTTAAACTATCACCGGATGCTATTGCAAAAGGCGTAGTAACTCCTATTGCATGGTATGCTTCACTAAAACCACTACGCAGTGGTTGGGCATGGGGACAGGAATATCTTCAAGATGGAGTTGCAGCTTTTTCTGCCAAAGTGGGCAAAGGAAATTTATATGTATTTGGACCGGAGATAGCATTCCGTTCGCAAACGCATGGCACATTCAAATTTCTGTTTAATCAATTGACGGGAACTAAATAATAAATCATTGATACAAATAAAAAGAGGGCAGATATCACTGCCCTCTTTTTTATTTATTCGCATGACGTTAAAATAAAATGATCTCATCTTTCTTTCTCTCTTTCTTCCTGAACCAGCGTTTCCTTTCTTTTACCGGCTTATACAATTCTTTTGCTTTCCTCACGAGCATCAGCATTTCGTTTTGCCAATAATCGCTTGGATTTACACAAGTAGTTAGTAAGTTGACCAATGCATCCCAATTTTGATTTTTTATATATGGCGATTGTTTCAGCAGCAAACCAAACATAGCAACCGCTGCTGCAAAACGATAACTACTATCAACAAGATACAATGATTGATAATTAAACGGAAGTTGAAATTTTTCTTCTACCCTGCTTTTTGTTTCAACCGATTGATAACTCAACTCTGCTTCAGCAACCGGTGCCTCGGTATTGTATCGTTCGTTGAGTTCCACTTCAAACACAGCTGTTACTGTATGTCCGGTTCCAATTTCACCCCCTTCAAGAATACTGTTGCTGTCGGCGAGCACATCTTTGCGGTTATCGAACCCGATCAAACGATAGCGTTTTACCTGCGATGATTGAAACACCGTGTTGAGATAAGCATCATCCACCACCACATACAAAGTCTGCATTAATTCTTTCACCAATACTTTCTCTGCTTCCATCACATTATCGAGGTAAGCAAAATTTCCATTGCCCTTCTTTGCCAATGCTTCAAGCTTTGAATCTTTATAGTTACCCATACCAACACCAAGACAAGTTAAATAAATACCTGTCTGTTGTTTTTGTGTGATGAGTTGCATCAATGCTTCTTCACTTGATTCACCTACATTAAAATCACCATCAGTTGCAAGGATCACACGGTTGTTACCACCTTGTATGAACTGGCTTTGCGCCAAACGATATGCTTGCCTGATGGCTGACTCACCAGGAGTATCACCACCGGCAGCCAGCGAATCAATCACCGACATGATCTTATCTTTTTCATTACCACCTGTTGGCTGCAATACAATTCCAACTGTGCCACCATACAGCATGATCGACAACGTATCAATACTCCGCAGGTTCTGCACCATCATACGAAACGCCGTTTTCAATAATGGCAAACGATTAGGCAGATCCATCGAACCACTCACATCGATCAGGAAAACAAAATTGCTGGGAGGTAATGAATCGTAGTTGATCTTTCTTGCCTGCAGTTGTAAAAACAATAATCGGTTTGACGGATTCCACGGGCAATCAGTAAGCTGTGATTGTACATGAAAATCTTTGCCCGGCTGCGGTTCTTTATATGGTTGCGGAAAATAATTCAACATCTCTTCAATACGCACTGCATCGGTCGGCACACGAGAATTCATATTGATGAAACGACGGATATTGCTGTACGATGCTTTGTCGACATTCATAGCAAAACCAACTGAAGCATACTCTGCAGCCTGGTTAAAACTGTTTTCAACTTGTGATGAATAGGTTTCACCCGAAGCAAAATAATGTTCCTTTGTATCTTCTTTCTTGTCTCTTGTAACAGATAATAGTTTCCGCTTGGGATTACTGATTGCCGCACTGGGCTTCAACAAAACAGTATTGAATTCATTGCTATTGAGCACAACTGTTTTCTCTTCATAACCATGCAGAAAAAAACTGACGGTATCTTTTGTTTTTGAAGATGGGATACCAAAGGCGCCGGTTGATCCTGAAGAATAAAATGAATTGGAAGAGTGAAGGCGTATCTGCACCAATGCTAATCCATTACCACCAGCATCTTTCACTTCACCTCGAAAATAAAATTGTGCATCCGCTTTTGCGGCGATGAGAAGCAAGCATACCAAAGCAATGCACCTTAGGTTCATAGTTCAATTCCTGCTTCACCGGGTTAGTAAATGGTAAATCAGGAGGGGTTTTCGGTCAGCTGGTATATCTCTTTCAAGTTACGGCCAAGGCCGTCATAATCCAAACCGTAACCAAGCAAGAATTTATTGGGAACTGAAAAGCCCAAATAATCAATGGTGATAGGATACTTTGTTGCTTCGGGTTTATGCAACAAAGCCGCAATTTTTAATGAAGCAGGTTGCTGATTATGCAACTGAGGCAAAAACTCATTCATGGTTTTGCCGGTATCAATAATGTCTTCCACGATGATCACATGACGATCGACAATATCAGTATCAAGACCAATTGCTGTGATCACCTGTCCCGTAGACTTTGTTCCTTTGTACGAAGCAAGTTTGATGAAACAGATCTCTGCATCAATAGTCACACATTTAAAAAGATCGGAAGCAAACATGAATGAGCCATTCAGAATAGCAATAAAAAGCGGCTTCTTACCTGTATAATCACGATCAATGTCCTTTCCTATTTCAGCAATACGGGCAAGCACTGTTGCCTCTGTCATGTAAGGAGTAAAATATTTATCGTGGACTTTGATGGTTGACATGCAGTTTATTTAGTAATGATGAGTTCCGATCCTTCCTTCGTATTTACAACTGTAAGAAGTTTTGGCGCTGTTGGTGCAGGTGATTGCAAATACAATTGCTGACCGGGCACCGGCTGTTTGTTAGAAGGGATTTGGTTCAATTCCATCAATGCATCTAAACGAATACCCTGTGCCTGTGCAACATCATATAACGTTTCGCCGGCTGCCACCACATGGAATGGATTAGCCCCTATACGACGTTTACGTTGCAGATAAATAAGCTGATCTCTTTCAAGAACCTCTGCTTCTTTCAGATCATTAAAATCAAATAACCATTTCAAAGGCACATTGTGTTGTTTAGCGATTGCAAGAAAGGATGTTCCTTTTGTTGCATAAACCACTTTCGTTTCATTGATCTTGAATTCTCCAGCCGGATAATTCACAACAGGTCTTTTGATTGTCTCTTTTACATCATCAGATGCTTGCTGAGGAGCACTAATAGGTTGTTGAACAACAGTATTAACAACATTCTCTTTCACTGTCGATTGATCTGCCTTTGCATAAATCGGTTCACCAGCTTTTTTCCTGCCAAGAGCGATCAATGAATAATCATTAAGATTATATTTTTCAATGTATTTAATGAGCATATTTGGGTAAGCAGGATTAGTAGCATAGCCGGCTTTTTTCAAACCATGTGCCCATGCTTTGTAATCAGCAGGATCGAGACCAAAGAGAAAATTATAGTGCTTGCGTGTACGTAGAAAATCAGAATGATCAACATAGGATTGTTCTGCATTTTCATACTTGCGGAAACATTCACCCGGCGCATCATCATCATGACTTACCGATGGACCTGTCCATGTTTCTTTACACTTAATACCAAAATGATTGTTTGATTTTTTTACCAGTTTACTGTTTCCACTTTCAGTTTCCACAATGCCTTGTGCCAGTGTAATAGAAGCAGGTACACCAGTGCGTATCATTTCCTTGATGGCAATTTCTTTGAAGGTATTTACATACTCTTCAATGGAAATAGTCTGCGCATTTAACGCTGTTACAGACAAAAGAGCAATGAATAAATAAACCAGTCTTTGCATAGTATATTTTATTTTTTACGAATGAGAAACAATCCATCTCTCAGAGTTAACATTACTTTTTCAACCTCATCATCAGCACTCACCATTTCATTAAATGCATGAATGGCTTTCCCGTTCTTTCCTTTGATCTCCTCGTCCAGCACATCGCCATGAAAGAGCACATTATCGGCCAAAATGAGGGCGCCGCTCCTTAAACGTGGTTTTAGCAGCTGATAGTATTTTTCATAGCCGGGTTTATCGGCATCAATAAATACAAGATCCCACTCTTCCTGCAGTTGAGGAATGATATCGAGTGCATTACCCACATGCAATTGAATACGATCGTTCAATCCTGCCCTGATAAAATTATTTTTGGCCAGGGCTGCATCCTGTTCCCGCATCTCGATCGTGTGTAGCACTCCGCCGGCAGCAAGTCCTTTTGCAAGACAAATTGTGCTGTAACCGATCATGGTACCGATCTCTAAAATACGTTTTGGCTGAACAAGTTTGCTGATGATTTCAAGGAACTGTCCCTGGAGATGCCCACTCATCATGTGGGGCTGTGCGTGTGATTTTTCCGTTTCGGCTGAGATCAATTTCAACAGTGTATCTTCTGCTGAAGAAAACTGTGCTGCATATAGTTCGGCCTTCGGGTTGATCAACTCCAAGTAAAAACGTTTCGGCAAAGATAAAACAGATAGCTGGAAAATGGGCAATTGGCAAAGCTTTAATAAGCAATCTACTTGCCTGTTGCTCCTTGAAAACTGCTTATTGCCTATTGGCTGTTGCCTGTTGATTGTCTTGTTTATTTGAAATCATCCAAAGCCCGATAAAGGTAAAAAGCCCATTGATGATGAGCAGTTCTATACCGATTTTAAACCCTCCAAACATTGACTGAGAAAAATTTTTGAGTGCAGTTCCGGTATCGCCTGTCATTTGCAGTTTGTTTACGAACCATTCCGCATTATTGATCAAGTCAACGCCTATTACCAACAGTGGTGCGGCAATACAAACAAGCAGGCTTTTCTTGTCGTTGATTTGCCGCTTGGTTAAAATACCAAATGCAAACAAACCCAGCAACGGTCCATATGTGTAACCCGCTACTTTCAGAATTACATCAATAATCGATTTATCATCGATCCATTTGAATAACATTACGCATAAAAAGAAGATGACAGTGAACGTAAGATGAACCGTTAAGCGTGTTTTCCGTTTACCTTTTTCATCCAGATCATCACGGCGTTTTAATCCTAATATATCGATGCAAAATGATGAAGTAAGTGCCGTTAATGCCCCGTCGGCACTGGGAAACAAAGCCGAGATTAATCCGATAATAAAAATAACGCCGATAGCCACGGACAGATAATTTCCTAACGCAATAGCAGGAAACAGGTCATCGCCTTTTACTTCTAATCCATTCGCCCCGGCATAGAGATATAACAATCCTCCCATGAGCAGGAAAAGGAAGTTTACAAACAACAGCACAAAGCTGAGCGTCATTACATTTTTTTGCGAATCTTTAAGTGTGCGGACACTTATATTTTTTTGCATCATTTCCTGGTCAAGACCGGTCATTGCAATTGTGATAAATGCACCACCCAATATCTGCTTCACAAAAAAGCCCGATGCTTTTACATCTGTATTAAAAATCTTCAACATTCCTTTTTCACTCAACTGTCCCATAGTTTGTGAAAAACTGAAATCCATTTTATTCATAATAGCAATGATGCATACAACCAAACCGATCAACATACAACTTGTTTGTAACGTATCGGTATACACTATTGTTTTTACACCACCCTCAAAGGTGTAGAGTAAAATCAGAATCAGTATCACCAATGCAGTTAACCAGAACGGAACCCCCATTGCATCCAGAATAAATATCTGCAGAATATTCACAACCAAATACATTCTTGCTGTAGCACCCAATGTTCGTGACAAAATAAAATATGAAGCACCTGTTTTATAACTCGTTGTACCAAACCGATGTTCGAGATAATTATAAATAGAAGTGAGATTCATTTTATAATAAAGCGGCAGCAACACATAAGCTATCACGAGGTAACCAAGAAAATAACCGATTACCACCTGGAAATACGCAAAACCCGCTGCACCAACTGTTCCGGGCACACTCACAAACGTAACGCCGCTCAGCGAAGTACCGATCATACCAAATGCCACCAACATCCAGTTACTGCTGCGGTTACCAATAAAAAATGAATCGTTATTTGAGTTTTTGGAAGTGTACCATGCCACTACCAACAGCAATAAAAAATAACCAAAAACGAAGGAGAACAGCAAGACTGGTGACATAAGGACTTGTTTAAAAATGAAGATAAAGAATTAATCCAACGGTCAAACAGTTTGCCTATTTTGCAGCATATTTTCATCACATGCAATTCACTTCACTTGCAGTTTTTTGTGGCTCAAAATCAGGAGCCGATCCTCTCTACATTACGCATGCAAAAGAACTGGGCCGGTTGATGGCAGAGAAAAACATCAAGCTTGTGTACGGTGGTGGTGGCAAAGGTATCATGGGCGCTGTTGCAGATTCAGTAATGGACGCACATGGAAGTGTAGTAGGTGTAATTCCGGAAGTATTATTAGAATGGGAAGCACAACACAAAGGCATTACAGAGTTGCATGTGGTTACAGATATGCATGTGCGGAAAAAGATGATGTATGAATTGTGTGATGCAGCGGTAGTACTCGCAGGTGGTTATGGTACGTTGGATGAATTATTTGAAATGCTCACCTGGAACACATTGAAGATCCACAACAAAAAAATATTCATTGTTAACAGCAATGGCTTTTACACTCACTTAATTGAGCATATGCGCCAGATGTTCCATGAAGATTTTCTTTATGAGCTGCCTGAAGAACGTATTGTAATTGTAAACGAACCCGCTGAAATTTTTTCTACCGTTCCCGCTTAGGTTTAAAATAAAACAGGAATGTTGTGCGGAATACCGGTTGTAGCCTTCTATAGCTATCAATGTAAGGTGAATTAGGATTGCGCAGCACATCTACCATAATACTTGTGTAGAATTGGTTGCCACCAATGGTGCGGTTTCCATATCCCGCACCAACTAATATACTTGGCGCATTGCGATTTTCCTTGTACACAATATCTCCCCCTGACTTGACACTGTATGCAATACTATTGTATTCAAATTGTCCGCCAATAAACAGCATATTCACTGGCCATACACGTACAAATGGTCCACCACCAAATGTCCATTGCCGGTATGTTGTTGGAGAATTGGGGTCGTTTTGTGTGATGAGGTTTACATTAGTTCCTATTCCCACATCAACGAAGCGATTTAAGCTGTAACCAATTTCAGGGTTTAAGCCAAGGATAAATCCGTTGAAGAAACCTAGGTTAACACCTGTGCCAATAAATAACTGATCACGTTTGAAACCTTTTTCTTTTTCATCCTCTTCAGTATTCTGTGCAAACAAAAGACCTGAAGTCATCAACATCAAAGAAAGGAAGAGTGATTTTTTCATGTATAAAAGGTTTTATTGCAGATCGAAAATTTTACCGGGGTTCAATATATTGTTAGGATCGAATGCTCTTTTTATATCACGCATGAGGCGAAGGTTGGCTTCTTTCATCACAATATTCATGTATCCCTTTTGTATCAACCCAACTCCATGTTCACCACTGATGGTTCCGCCTAATTTATAAACTAATTCAAACATAGCACGCAGGCATTTGTTCATTTCTGCATCTCCATAGCTGTTTGGCGTTCCTTCTTTATGAATACGAATGTGCAAATTACCATCGCCTGCATGACCATAGCACACCACATTAAAATCATACTGTTTTCCTAACGCTTTTACACCACGGATCAACGCCGGTAATTCTGCTCTTGGCACAACAGTATCTTCTTCGATAGTATAACCAACCAGCTTCACTGCTTCTGCAACTCTACGTCGCAGTTTCCACAATTCGGCTTTCTGCTGTGCATCATCTGCAAAGTACAATTCACCAATATCATATTTCGTTAAGAGTTCGCTAATTGCTTCCATCTCTTTCATCAGCACATCCACATCGTTTCCATCCACTTCAATTATAAGATGTGCTTCTGTATCTTCTGTAAGAGGAACGGCAGAACTCTCAACCATAGTGCTTACAATCCGTAATGCATCGATCTCTACTAACTCCAATCCACTTGGTACAAAGCCCGCACGGAAAATTTCACTTACTGCCTCACCTGCCTGCTCTAAATTTTTGAAAGGCACAAGCATGAGCAGATCATATTTAGGCAATGGAATTAAACGCAAAACAATTTTGGTTACTATACCCAGCGTTCCTTCGCTGCCAACAATTAAATGTGTAAGATTATAGCCGGTAGAATTTTTCAACACGTTTGCGCCTGTCCATATTATTTCGCCGCTTGGTAACACCACTTCAAGGTTCAACACATAATCTCTCACCACGCCATACTTCACTGCTTTTGGACCTCCACTGTTTGCAGAAATATTTCCACCAATAAAACAACTCCCTCTGCTACTGGGATCAGGTGGATAAAATAACCCTACTTTCTTTACTTCATCCATCAGCACTTCGGTAATAACACCCGGTTCAGTAATAACCTGGTGATTACGTTCATCTATTTTTAAAATGGAATTCAAGCGCTCGGTCGAAAGTAACACACCTCCTTTGTCTGCCAATGCAGCACCTGCCAACCCGGTGCCCGCCCCACGTGGAGTAACCGGAATAATTGCTTCATTACAAAGCTTCATGATCTGGCTGATCTCTTCTGTTGTACGTGGCTTCACCACAACTTCGGGAGGAAAATGAAGATTCTCTGTTTCATCATGCGCATAATTGCTAAGCGATTCCTCATCAACAAAAACATATTGTTCACCTACAATGGCCTTCAATTGCTGAACAATTTCCATATCCACTTTTGCGTAATTCTCAACAGAGATCATGTGCTGAATTTTGGGCGAAATTCGGAAAGGAAGGGCAGGCAGCAAAATCTAATCAGCAAGTAATTGTTCTTGCAATCATTCAAATCAGATTTAAAATCTCGGACACAAACTCTGTCTCCTTTGACTCTTATCACCAAAGTATTCGTTATAGTAACCGTTTTTAATCAGTGAGAATTCATATGCTCCATTCGCACTATTGAAACGACCAAGGTTACTGGTAGTAGCATCGTATGTAAATGTGAACCTGATATCTTTCCATTCAAGGCCCACCATTGCAACCGCTGCATCGGCCCAGCGATAATATGCACCACCAAACACCACCACGCTACCATCACCCATTACGTTGTATGCGAGGTTGCCGCCAAATACCGTTTCATTCGCACCAGCTTGTGATGAGAAATAAGCATTGGGGTTAACGATCCAATCATCATTTACCTTAAAGCTTCCATTGAGAAAACCAATATAACGGCGGGGCACTTCATTGGTGCCGTTACTGAAGAAAGTTTCTTTTGGCTTATTGATGTGATGCACTGACACACCTGCATTGATATAAGTATTCTCTGTTGGAAAGTAAGCATAGTTCATTCCCACCTGTAGATCAAAATATGCAGTGTTGGCATTGGTCAATAATGCTTCGCCATTAGGCGC
This sequence comes from Lacibacter sp. H375, assembly GCF_037892425.1. Taxonomy (NCBI): domain Bacteria; kingdom Pseudomonadati; phylum Bacteroidota; class Chitinophagia; order Chitinophagales; family Chitinophagaceae; genus Lacibacter; species Lacibacter aquaticus. The sequence continues at coordinate 2,069,380 of NZ_JBBKTT010000001.1, read as the reverse complement.
TCCTGCATCAAAAAATTTTCCGTTCCATTGATTATCGAACGTGAACTTGGTTATATCAATACGTTTGCTTGCATAACCGGCATTAAAACCGGCACTCAGCAAACTGCTTAAACCGATCATCTGGTGATAAGCAACTGATCCGTATACTTTATTGGAACGCAGGTTGCCACGACCGGCAACATCAGTCAATAATAATCCACCAACACCTACCCAACCATTTTCAATACTGTTACGAAACACCTGTACATCGCCCCAAACACTAGCGGTTTTGTAAGGCACAGGAACAGATGTCCACTGACTGCGGAAGTTGCCACCTATACGGTAATCAGCTTCTGGAATAAATCCCGTGTTCGCCGGATTAGTTGTAAGCGGCGAGTTCATGAATTGAGAGAAATGCAGATCCTGTGCTGTTACATTTGTTTGCAACAACAGCAATATCAGTACAGCCCCAACGATACGGTTACAGTTCATAGCTCTTCTTTTAAACGTTTACACAAGCTGATGGTTCTGGTTCTGTCAAATCTGGATATAGGGTACTGCAGGTTTTTTTATACTCGCTACCTGATGAGTGTTACATCACCTTTCTTTCGGAATTTTTCGCCGGTGAAATATTCTACTTCCAATGTCCATGCATATGCGTCCATTGGTTGTGGCGTTCCTTTGTAAGTGCCATCCCATCCAATATTTTGGGTGCGGCTTTCAAATACCATCAATCCCTGGCGGTTATACACTCGCAAAGTCATTTTAGTGATACCGAATCCACGAACAAAAAAGATATCATTCACACCATCACCATTTGGTGTAAAGGCTGATGGCAGATCATTTACTACATTGATGATTGATTCAACCGGAATACATACAGAGTCAACACAACCCGCAGCATTTGTTACCGTTTGACAAACCGTATTAATACCGGGAGTAGTGTATTGATAAATCGGATCACGTTGTGTGGAAGTGCTGCCATCACCAAAATCCCATAGCCACGACACCACATCATCCGATGCCGTGCTTGTAAACCGGGTCGGTGTATTTTCCTGTGATGGGTTCGGATTAAAGATAAATCCTGCTGTTGGCGGACCAACGGCAAGGAAACTTCTTGTTGTTGAGTCTACCAGATTACAGCTGTTTGGATTATAGATGTATTGTGTAATGCTGTAAGTACCGGGTGTGTTGTAAACGAATGCCGGTAGAGGATCAGTTGACTGCTGACCATCGCTGCTTACCCAGAGATAAGTTAATGCGCCCAAAGACGTATCAATCACATTGATCGTATCAGGTACACAAACAGAACTGATGCTAAATCCTGCCCGTATATTATCAATTACCTGGAAGTTCACAATACTATCGGCATCACCCAGGTTACAATAATTTGAATCGATTAATACCAAACGAACATCATAAGAACCAATACCTGGGAATGTATGTGATACCGGCGGAGAGAATCCGGGTATGGTATCATTCTTCGACCCATCACCCCAAACCCACATAAATGACCTCGGGCCAAACGGTGTAGTAGCTGTTCGTATATTACTTGTATTAGTAAACTGGAATGTAAGACTGTTACAATTCTGCCTTGCAAAACTAAAATCAACATCAACAGAATCGGTTGTAACACGTATACGCATGTTGGCCGAATCCTTGACGTTACAGGAGTTGCTGTCGATACCAATTACTTTCACATCAAAAAATCCGGTGCTTGTGTATGTATGTGTAAAAGGATTTATAGTTGTTGTATCATTCGGTGTACCGTCACCCCATATCCAGATATATTGCTTTGCTTCACGAATGGTATCTGTAAACTGGATGGTAGCAGGTAAACAGAAATTTAATTGCTTTGCACCAACAGCTCTTAGCGCTACATCGATACCGGACAGATCAAACCTGATTTTCACCATGCCAAGATTACAACCGCTGCCACCGGCAGGATTTGTGTTTCCATAAACACCGGCAGTAATTGGGAAGGGTGCCGTGAGTGGAACGCCTGACTGAACATTCTTACAATTGGCACACATAGCCTGGTAAATAACACCATTGGCATCGAACCGGCTGGTACCGCCATCTACGTGTTCCAATCCTCCGCCGCCACCGAGTTGGCCAAAGAAACTTCCGTATAACTGAGAGGCAGCATTTTTTTGCAAAACAAAAAAGTAAAAATCACTTCCATCAGTATTTCGTTGAAACGCATCGGCAGTTACCGGCAAACCAGTTGTGCCCGATGTTGGATAACCCGTTGTGCCACCAAAACTGTTTGCACCACCACCCCAGCCGGACACATACACATTCTCACAATTATCAACAAGAAAGGCTACCGGTGAAATATTAGGATTGATTGCACCACTTGTACCAAATGTGGTTGAATAAACAAATGCATTAAGATTAGGTTGCAGTTTTGCTATGAACTGCCTGGAATTGCCGACCGAGTAAGCAGCATTTATCACAGGCCAATTGCCTGTTGTAATACCCATTACATAAGGAAATCCTTTAGCATCAAATTGAACACCATAAACAATATCGATATTATTTGTGCCGAGATAAGTAGCACGAGTAATGCCTACGCTTCCTCCATTATCCTGCAATTGTGCTACATAGCCATCTGTGAGACCTCCGTTGTAAGTTCCTTGCACAGCACCACCACCAATACCTGAAAAATTGGCGTTACTGCTGGTGCCCCCACCAACATAAATATTCGACGGGCTTAAAGGATTTACTGACAATACAAACCCTGCATCATCAGCATCACCACCCATCACGGTACTCCAAATAACTCCCGTGGCATTAGAATTTAATTTTAATACTACAGCGTCCTGGTTTCCACGCAAACCTGTTTGAAAACCATTTTGAGTTGGGAAATTTGTTGATCTTGTAGACGAAGCAAGCAATATATTTCCACCCGGATCAAGTATTACTTCGCTTCTTCCATCATCACCATAAAAACGTTGAAGTGAATTAGCACCACCACGTGTTGCTGTGATATTTACACCATCATCACCACTACCTCCAATACGTAATGAACCAATGATCGCCGTTCCGGTTGCGTTGATCTTTGTAACGAAAATGTCGTAACCGCCTCCTCCACCCACCAGTGTTCCGGGGAAGTTTGCGCCTGAATTTGTACGACCTGCTATTACAAGATTGCCTGCAGCATCGGCAATTAGACTATGGGGTTGATCTAAGCCATTACCTCCGAGGTAAGTTGCATAGATCCTGTTTCTTCCATCAGGCGATAATTTGATGATAGCGATATCAGGAGGCGAACCGCCACTTGAGGGACCACCGCCAGTTCCTTGTATAGCTCCTGGTGTTGTAGGAAATCCTGATGGTTGCGCAATACCTCCACCAAAAAAACTACCATCAGCTCCCGGCGTTGCTGTGAAGCCCCAGTTGTCAGCCGTACTTCTGCTGAAAGAAGAGAACACCAGCGAAGGATCAATAATTAACGTAGTTGATTTGTTATAGGCCTTTACATCAAAACTTACTGTATTACCTGTTATTTTGTATTTGTTACCAACCACTTCACGTTTGCCATTTACAAATTGATAAGTGTAAGGCTTCAACTCACGTGCTTCACCAACCGAAGTTCCTACCACTAATTCGTTATCACGAATGCTCAGCTTATCTGCACCTTCATAACGCATCTGTATCTTCGAAACATCAGCTCCCGGATAAACAACTACATCATATTTTAATTGATCATCCTGCACATAATAACGTACATCAATATTTGGATAAACATTCTTATAAGTTATTGCCTGGTATAGTTTACAATCACTTGCCCATTTTGAAGGATCGTTTCCAATAAAATAGTTCTCCACTCCGGGCAAGGGTTTTTCCATGATGGGCTTTGAATTGAAATTTCCACCCAGGAATTTTACCCGAAACGCATGTGCACGCATTTTTTCAGGCGCTGTAGCTCTCGCATTGTATTTCACTAATGAATCGAACCCGTGACCATGATTGAATTCAGCCAAACGCTGATAATCATCCGGGTGATTGATCAGGATGCTGTAACCATCTTTGGTGAGAAAGAAAGCACTGTTACCCGCCTCTGTTTTAAAATGCACCTGTTGATCCCACTGACCTTTGTTTTCAACAAAATAAAGTTGTGAAAAGCTGAGCAGAGGTGCAGCCAAAAAGAGGCAAGGTGCAATGAGGAGTCGGAGTACTTTCATGTAAATATTTTCTTATGCTACGGGACTTTGAATTTAAAACTTTAAAACGGAAATAACTATCGCTTATTTTACACTAAGCCACTCTACTCCATTCCGTTTTTCCCTTTTTTAACAACAGGTATGATTTCAACAGCAAATTTTCGGCCGAAGACAAATCCGGATCGTCTTGCAGCAGACGGTCACTCAAATTCTTTGCGATTTCCAACAGGTCTTTGTCCTGTACTATACTCGCCAGTTTAAAATTGAGCATACCACTCTGTCTTGTGCCTGCAATATCACCAGGTCCACGCAGCTCAAGATCTTTTTCTGCAATCAGGAATCCATCATTTGTTGCGCACATTATCTTTAACCGTTCCCGGGCATCATTCGTTAACTTCTGTCCTGTTAAAAGAATGCAAAAACTCTGTTCACTTCCTCTTCCCACCCTTCCCCGAAGTTGATGAAGCTGTGATAAACCAAAACGTTCAGCACTTTCCATCACCATTACACTTGCATTGGGCACATCAACCCCCACTTCTATAACTGTTGTTGCCACCATGATCTGCGTATCATTTGTTTTAAAACGCATCATGTTGGTATCTTTTACTTCAGGCTTTTGTTTACCATGCACCATGCTGATGTAGTAGTTTGGCTCCGGGAAAAATGCTTTTACTTCTTCGTAGCCTTTCATCAGGTTTTCAAAATCAAGCGTCGAACTTTCCTCGATCAACGGATAAATAAAATAAGCCTGCCTTCCTTTTGCTATCTCCTGTTTTACGAAATCCATGATTGAAGGCCGGGCCGTTTCGTAACGATGAACAGTGGTGATGGGTTTACGTCCCGGTGGCAATTCATCCATTACACTATAATCAAGATCACCGTATGCCGTCATAGCCATTGTGCGTGGAATTGGTGTAGCGGTCATGACCAACACATGTGGCGGAATAGTGCCTTTTGTTTGCAGTTCGGCACGTTGAGCCACACCAAAGCGATGCTGCTCATCAACTATTGCCAAGCCAAGGTTTTTAAATTGTACCACTCCTTCAATAAGTGCATGAGTACCTACGAGCAGTTGTATATCGCCAGATTGCAGACCATTCAATATCTTTTCCCGTTCTGCTTTTTTGGTTGATCCTGTAAGCAAGCGGATGCTCACATTCATTTCCCGCAACAAATTTGAAAGACTATTGAAATGCTGTTGCGCCAATATTTCCGTTGGTGCCATCATGCAACTCTGGTAACCATTATCTGCTGCGAGCAACATGGTTAATAAAGCAACAATGGTTTTCCCACTGCCAACATCGCCTTGCAGTAACCGATTCATCTGGTGTCCACGTGCAGTATCTTGTCGTATTTCTTTCAATACTCTTTTTTGTGCACCGGTTAATTGAAAAGGAAGATGATGATTGTAGAAGTCATTGAAGATATCACCTACCTTATCAAACACGATTCCTTTAGAAAAACGATGACGGTTTCCCTTGATCATGCCCATACGAAGCTGCGCAAAAAAGAGTTCTTCAAATTTTAACCGTCGCAATGCATGTTCGTATTGCGATTGATCAGCAGGAAAATGAATATGACAATATGCTTCGTAACGTGAAGGAAATTTTAATTCCCTGATAATACTATCCGGTAAATTTTCGGGCAGATCTTTTACATGGATCTGTGGCAACAACACAGCTGTAAGTTTGGCAATACTGCGTCCATTCAACCCACGTACTTTTAATTTTTCAGTTGTGGGATAAATTGGCTCCAGCACCGATTTGCCGACTGCATTCGCTTGCGTTCGCACTTCCAGTTCGGGATGAACGATCTGCGGCTTACCCATAAAGAACCCAAGCTTTCCAAAAACTAAAAACTCTTCGCCTATAGCCATCAGTTTCTGCACCCAGTTAATTCCCTGGAACCAGGTAAGTTCCATGGAGCCACTGCTATCCCTGATATGTGCCACCAGCCTTTTTCCTTTTCGCTCCCCAATGATCTCAAAGTCTGTTAAGCGACCGGCCACCTGCACATAATCCATACCCATGTTCACTTGTGCAATGGGTGTGATCTTTGTTTTATCTAAATGGCGGTAAGGAAAATGTTCCAGCAGGTCACCAAAAGTGAAAATGCTGAGTTCTTTTTTCAACAGATCTCCACGCAAAGGGCCAACACCCTTTAGGTATTCGATGGGACTGCTCAGTATTGAAGTAGTTGTGCTGATAACTTTAATTGAAACTTGAAATTATTGAAGAAATAATTAGTAACTGTTAACGCTCTGCTTTTTCCCAAAGCACCGATTGCTGACCGTTAGCGTAACGTACAATACCTGCCAGCATGGCTGCATGCATAAACACAATGTAGAATGGAATATTGAACAAAAAGAATGAACGGCTACTTCTTGCTAACTGCCAACCGATAAATGCGAATATGTAAAACAATACCTGCAGCACCAACAACCATTCAAACACTTCGCCGGCATTATTAAGAGCCAACATTACATTACTCAAAAAAAGAAAAAAGAACGCTGGTGCACAGAATACCCAACGTAATACACGGTGTGAAAAAAACTGGAATGCCAGCAGCGGATAAAGAAACGGGTTAAGAGCCTTGCTTAGAAATGAAAGTGACTGAATGCCCCCCGCAGCAATTCTAACTTTTCGTTTCCATTCATCTGTTAAAGATGCTGAAGCAGTTTCTGTACTTACAGCATTTGCAGCATATTGTACTTTCTTATGTTGAAAATTTACGTTGATCGAAATAAAAAAGTCATCTGTTATGGTTTGTTCAGGAACAGGCACAAATAATTCCTTTCGCAATGCAAACAATTCGCCTGCTGCACCAACAACCGTATAAAATTTTGTCTCTTGTTTTTTGAGCCACGATTCGTATTGCCAATACAATCCTTCACCAGAAACAGCTGCACCATCAGCACTGATCACGTTCTTTTCTCCTGCCACTGCGCCTGTTTGTTCATCAGCAAACGGAGCAATCAACTGTTTTAAGGTTTGAGTTGAGAGTACTGTATTAGCATCAGTTAAAACAACAATTGGGTGAGCTGCCTGCCTGATCGCTTTGTTTATTGCAGCGGCTTTTCCTCTTCGTTCATCTTCATGTAATACAAGTACACGTTCAAACGATGCAGCAATTGTTGAAGTGGCATCGGTTGATCCATAAGCTGCAACAATAACCTGAAATTTAGAAGAAGGATAATCGAGCGCAAGTGTGTTCTGTAGTTTCAAACCTATCACTTTCTCTTCATTATAAGCTGCAATGATGATGGACACTGCAGGTTCGTCTCCCTGGCTGAAACCATATCTTCCTTTTCGCCCGAATGAGAAAAAATATAAAAGAAAAGGGTAACCGACATAAGAATACAAGATCACTCCGGCACAACAGTAAAATAGAACGGCCCACATGGGTTAAAAATAGAAAGATTGAAGCAATTGGCCGAATTAAGAAGAGCGTATAAAACTGAAAATACCATGCGGAGGGTATAGAAAGAGCAATACCTCATTATTAAAATTGTGCAAGCAATCGGGATAACCAATCCCCGGCCATCAAATGAAACTTTTTTTGCTTTTAACCCTTTCCACCTTGTTGTTGCATGCATCTGCCCAAACAACAGAGAAATATGCGTTGATCGTGGCGGTTTCAAATTATGCCCCTTCAACTGGCTGGAACAAACTGAACGCAGATAACGATATCCCCCTCATCAAAGAATCATTGAAGCGACAGGGTTTTAAAGAAGAAAACATCCGCATTATTAAAGATAAAGAAGCTACTAAAACAGGCATCCTCACAGCCATGCAGCAACAGTTGATCGCTAAACCCAAACCGGGTGATATCTGTGTATTTCATTTCAGTGGTCATGGTCAGCAAGTGATGGATGACAATGGCGATGAAGCTGATGGATATGATGAAGCATTAGTTACCTACGATTCACCTATGGAGTATGAGGCCGGTGTTGAAAAACATTTAAGAGACGATGTGTTTGGGTTGAAACTCGAAGAAATTCGAAAGCATCTCGGCAATAACGGCAACTTGTTGGTGATCGTTGATGCCTGCCACAGCGGAACAAGTACAAGATCAGGACTTGGCAATTATCGTGGCACCACAACAAAATATGCACCCAAAGGATACAAACCCGTAGCAAATACTAAAGTAGTTAATGAAGGTTTATTTAGTCTTGGTGAATCAAAACCGGGGCTTGCGCCCATGAGTGCGTTTTTTGCATCAGCAGCATCAGAACTTAACCAGGAATGTGGCGATGAACATTGTGGAAGTCTGTCACTTGCTTTCTCCAAAGCATTAGCAAAAAGCGACAGCAAAACCAGCTATCGTGGTTTGTTCGACAATGTGCGTTTAGAGATGAGTAAGATGGTGCCCGGACAAACACCAAATGCCGAAGGTGATCTTGATAAAGAGATATTTGGCGGTAAAGCGTTGGGCAAACCCAATTACTACGCAACTGAACAGATCATCAACAAGAAAAAAATAACTATTGCCTGCGGTAAAATTTATAGTGTGTTTGCCGGTACAACCATTTCGCTTTATCCATCAAACACGTATAACAGGGAATCAGCCAAACCAATTGCAAAGGGTACCATTATTACAGCTGGTGATTACAGCAGCGAAGTGGAACTTGATACCGAATTAAGCGAAGATGTTTTAAAAACTGCATGGACATTTTTAGATGAAGTAAGCTTTGGTGATTTAACAGTTCCGGTTACCGTTAAGCTTACTGATGCAGCACTTGCATCATCGGTTAAAAAAATTATTTCACAGATTAAACAGGCAAAACTTACCGAAGCACAAGGCGATGTGTTTATTGAACATGGTATTGAAGGTTTCAGCACCGATTCAATTTACATTTCTACTTCCGGCGATTACAGGTTAGGCGTTTGTAGTAAAACATTATCTGATGAACAACTCGCAACATTTATCAGTTCAAAGATTGCTGCCTTTGGCCGTGCAGCTTACCTGCGCAACCTCAATATGAAAAATGAAGAGTTGAATGTTGTGTTTGAATTTGTTCCAATTGAATATAAAAAAGCCGAAGGAAATAATAACGCCATCATCAAAGATCTTCCTGAGAAAACCATTAAAGATGCATCAGGCAATATTGTATTTCAGCACGATGACAGGTACAATTTACGCATCATTAACAATGGTCAGGAGCGACTTTATTATAACATTCTTGAAATACAGCCCGACAATATTGTGAATGTATTATTGCCTGCAGCGAATCAACAGCCAATGGATTGTTTTATTAATCCGGGTGATACAGTTCGCCTAACAAGGATTTTCCGCATTGGTCCGCCCGATGGAATGAATGTGTTGAAACTGATCGCAGCAAAATCGGCGTTGAATCTCCGCCAGGTATTTGCAGCACCGGGGCTCAACCGCGGCGAGACGCCCAAGCCCAACAATCCATTTGAAAAATTAATGCAGAGCATCAATAAGACAGAAGCTGTGCAAACACGTGGAAGTGGCGAAGAAACCATTCAGCCCGATGCCGTGAATATTCATTCGATACCCTTTAAGATCGTTCCTAAAAAACAATAAATCTTTAAACCATCATTTATCACAAATCAACAAAATCAAACAGTATGAAAAAGTTAGTGTTCCTCACGATCGCTATTATCGGTTTAACCGTTGCATTTAGCAACAAAGCAACTGCACAAGCTGCTCCTAAAAAGAAAGTGGCTGTTATAGCACAGGAAGTAAAAGAAAAGAAAGATCTCCCTGGCCCGGAAGGTGGTCCACGTGAAAAGAAAACCCGTGGTTATTGCTATGCCTACTTCGATAATTTTACCGGTCACTATGTTGACATTTGGGTAGAAGGCATTTACCAGGGTCGTCTCTCTCCTTATGCAACTTCAGTTCGTATTGATGTATGGGTGCCTGGCAACTGGACAAAATGGTATGCAGAAACAACTGACAAATCTTTGTATTGGAGTAACAGCAGCTATTGCAACGATAGCCGTGTGTTTACATTAAACCTGAAACGCTAAGTAAATCCGTTTGAATTGAAAGGGTATAAACAGATTGTTTATACCCTTCTTTGTTTAAGCCAACACGATTCCACTCATGAGAAAATTCTTTGGTGAATATCTGCTGCTCAACCTGTTCATTTTTGGTTGTGTATCATTACTATCGTTGGTGATCATTAATTTTTCCATCTTCGATCCGTTTACGGAAGCGTTTCGTGATTTCACATTAACTGATCTGTATTACAATAAAGTACAGGATAAAAACAAGATATACAACAAAAACCTTGTACTCATAAATGTTGAAAATAAAAGCCGGAAAGAAATCGCCTTTTTATTGCAGCAAATACAGGAAGGCAATCCCAAAGTTGTAGCACTGGATATCATTTTTGCACAAAGAAAAAATGAGGATGACAGTTTGTTACAAACAGCATTCAACTCACATGATAATTATGTTCTTGGTTACTCTGCTAATTTTGAAAACCAACTGGAATCAATTTATACCGACAGCTTTTTTATAAAAGCCAGGGACGGCTATATCAATGTAGCAGGTGAACATGCTGAATTTTCAACCATCCGTTATTACTATCCCTTTTATCAAAAACAGGAAGCATTTACCAGCAGCATTCTTAAAAAATTTAACCCCATCATTTATCAGCAGCTGAAAAACAAACGCAACAATCAAACAGAAATTCATTACTATGGCAATATGTCCAACTTCAACTATTTCGATTTTGATGAGGTGATGGATGACGACTTTGATGTTACTCAACTAAAAAATAAAATTATTTTACTCGGGTTTTTAGGCATCCCTTCTCAGCGGGGCACCGCTATGCTTGACGAAGACAAATTATTTACGCCTCTTAATGCAAGACTATCGGGCCGCAGTTATCCTGATATGTACGGCTCCCTGATACATGCAAATATCCTTCGAATGATTCTGGAAAATGATCATATACGGGTAATACCAAAGTGGGTAACAGCCGTTCTGTCGTTTCTTCTCATCTGGCTCACTTTACCCATTATTTGCGGCCTGTTCTTTAAAGGTGATCTCTGGTTTAATTCTGTTGGCACATTGCTGCAGCTTACTGGCAGCGTGCTTGTAGTTTTTCTCACCTTACTTACCTACACTTATTTCAACATAAAATTCGACCCTGGTTTATTGCTGGCATGTCTTGTTTTACTTCCAACTTTTATAAATTTATACGAAGCTTTACTTAACTTTCTGAGACATAAATTGAAAATACCTTTTCATTCGGCTTTTTTAGGAACAAATAAACATGCGTAAATTAATTTTCATACTGCTTCTGCTGCAACAATCATTTGCACAAGCTGGTGCCGGCCAGAAATACCTGTTGTACCACGTAAACAAAAATGTACAGCGGGTTGAAAATGGAAAAAAAGAAATAGCCAGACGTGGTATGTTTTTAATGGCACCGCATACGATTATTTTACAGCCTCAAGCCGATGTAATGTTGGTGCAAAACGACGGCAAGTCATTATTACTGAATAAGCCCGGTACCTATACATTCAACCGCCTCAGTCAGCTATTCAATAGCGTAAACATCAGTTCGCTTTCCTCAGGCTTTTTCAGTTATGTGTTTGAAAAGTTTTTACAGAACGAAAATGCTGATGAACAGCAGAAAGTGACAGCCGTCGTTTTCAGAGGAAAAAAGGCAATGCAGTTACCTGTTGACAGCAGCTTTATCTTTTCATTTCCTGTTACGCTGCAATGGAAACCCGAACAAAAAAACATTCCTTACAAATTGCAAATCCGTATTAACAGAGATAGTATTGATACTATCATCCATAATCAAAACTCCTTTTTGTTGACGGAGCAGCTGTTTAAGACTGACAGTAGCGCTGCTTTGCTTGCATGGAATGCTGTTCCATCAGATAGCAAATCAACTATACGTCCTTTTCTTGCCATACTTCCTGCAGCAAATGATAAAGAAATAATTGAACAGCAGTTGAAACAATTACGAACTGCTTACAGTAAAGACCCTTCAATGCTTCGTTTATTGGAAAAAGATCTTTTTGAGCGATGGATGGAAGTGTATCAGCTACGTTGAACAGTTTTATTTTTTCAGTAAAAAAAGTAATGGAATACTCAAACGCCGGCTCCATGCATTTTCAGAATGATCTTCCCCGATAAATTCTTTGCTTTGCCAATTTGTAGCTGTGTATCCCTTCGCTTGCATAACAGCATCGGCTTGCAGTTGAAATGGTTTGTACAATGAATCAAGCCCAGCAGTTCCGTAGTCAAAGTAAATTTTGTGTGAAGATGGGTGAGGTAAATGTTTTTGAAGATAGCTGATGAAAGCAGCAGGTATCGGGTTATTCGCTGTTGCAAATATTCCCGGCCAATGTGTACTTAAACAAGCAGCTCCGCCAAATACATCGGGATATTCGCAGATAGCATACATTGAAATCAATCCACCCATACTGGAACCGGCAATGAACGTATTTGCACGATCAGTTTTTACAGAAAAATTTTTATCAATGAACGGCTTCAGTTCTGTAATAAGAAATTTAAGATAAGCATCCGATTGCACGGGTGCTGCAAACAAAGCATAATCAGTTCCACGGGTTGCTTTGTAAATCGAATCCCGTTGAGCTGTTGCTAATGACAAAAAAGGTTTTTGCGGAAAATAATCGGCATGGCGCATAACACCTGTATTCCAAACTCCCACAACAATACAGTTTTTGATTTTTTGCTGTTTGAGCAAATCGGTCATGGTCTCATCTACCCCCCATTCCTGTTTGTTCCATGTGACAGTTGAGTCGTAGAGCATTTGCCCATCGTGCATATACAGAACAGCATATTTGTTTTGAGAGGAATAACCGGGCGGCAACCAAACATCCACATTTCTTGCTCCAACAAAAGAAGAAGTAAATGCAGGAAATCGCTTCAACTCTCCGTTGCTAACAACAGGCTGTTGCGCATATAAACAAATATGCATGACTAATATCAGAAAAAGAAATATTGCCCGAGTCATGAATAAATGTAAATATTTCGATGCAAATACAGCTATCGAAGGGAGCTAAAAGTGGCTAGTTAGAAGGTGCAAGCATTTCGCTCAGAATAGTAGAAATTTTCTCAAAATCGGAACTTTTATCAAGAAAGTGTTCAGCTCCAAGCTCCATGCATTTTTTGCGGTAGCTTTCAAACGCATGATTGGTAATCATGATCACCCGGCATTCGCTGTTATTTTGTTTGATATAATTGAGAAGATCGATACCGCTTTTGCCAGGTAGATTAATATCAAGCATCGCAATCTGTGGGTGCAAATCATTAATAAGCGCCGTGGCATCTTCATAGTTAGTAGCGGTATGAAACGATGCCGCATTGAAATCCTCCGAAAGGATGGTGAGCATCCTTTCTACATAGCTAACATTATCATCAACAATGAGTATCAATGGTTTCAACGCCTATTAATTAAACGGCAATTTAACGAGGATAAAATGAGGGAACTATAGGAGATTTCACCGTCCGACTGTAGAATTTTTAACTACAACCGGTAGTATAATAACTACACTCTCTTTAGATCAGTTTTTTCTCAAGCGCATACCTTGTAAGATCGGCATTCGATTTCATACCCATTTTTTCGAGTACTCTTGACCGATAGGTGCTTACAGTTGTAACGCTTAAAGCAAACTGGTTTGCAATTTCACTTACGGCCTTACCACTGGCCAACATTTTAAACACATCAAATTCACGATCAGATAATTTTTCGTGAAGTTGATCCGTCGTATCAACTTCAAAAGCCTTCGCCAGTTTTTCAGCTATGGTGGGAGTAATAAATTTTTTACCCAATTGAACTGTTTGGATGGCTTTTACAATATCATCATGGATGGTTTCTTTTCCCAGGTAACCAGCCGCACCGGCTTTTAACACACGCAGTGCATACTGATCTTCAGGATACATACTCATAATGAGCACGGGCAATTTGGGAGCGATTTGTTTGATTTGCGAAAGTGCATCGAGCCCACTACGGCCAGGCATGCTGATGTCGCATATCACAACATCCCATTCCTGTTGAATGATCTTATTCACCAGTGTTTCGGCATCGCCCGCTTCTCCAATCTCTGCTGAAGGATACTCTTCAAGCAACAAAAGCCTGAGTCCCCGTCTTACTATGGCATGATCATCTGCAATAAGAATTTTTTTCATAACGACGTTTCTGGATAATTAGGTTGCAATTAAATTAATGGTACCCGGACTTCCAATTTTGTTCCTTTAGAAGGTTCGCTTTTAATGACAAAAAAACCCTGCATCATAGCAGTTCGTTCTTTCATCCCCAGCAAACCCAGTGTTTTCTTTCCCGCTAAAGTATTCATGTCGAAACCTGTGCCATTATCCTCAATGTACAAAATAAATTCATTGTTCTGATTTATCAAATGTATATCTACTTGAGTGGCAGAAGAATGACGAATAATATTAGTTAGTGACTCCTGTAATATACGGAACAACCCCGTAACATATTCAGTTGGTATCTCAACCAAAGCATCAGGTTTTTGCATGTTCACTTTTATGCCGGTACGTTTGGCAAACATGTCAACCTCCCACTCAATTGCCGCAATAAGGCCGATATCATCGAGCAAACTTGGCCGCAGATCTGTTGCAATTCGCCGCACCGTAGCAACCGTTCCATCAATAATTTCCTGTATCTCATCCATTTTAGCAGGTAACGGTTCTACATCACCAGATTTTAATTTTTTCTTCGTCCATGAAATATCCATCTTCATAACCGTTAGCTGTTGACCCAGCTCGTCATGAATCTCACGGGCAATGTTAGCCCGTTCATCTTCCCGTACTTTCTGCAGATAGGCAGTTAACCGACGTATTTGCTGGTACGATTCGTTCAGTTCTTCTTCAGCCCGCTTTCGTTCTGTAATGTCACGAATGATGGTATTTGTTTGCTCATCACCCGCCGCAGTTTTGAACTTTACTGATGTGATCTCAGCTAAAAACGTGGAGCCATCTTTCCTGAAATGCCGCAACTCACCTTGTGCTTTGCCCCATTTGTTCCTTGCATTAAAAAATTCAGGCCAGTTAGGATCAGTTTCGTCAAGTATAGCTGTTCGTCCGCCTCGGCATATTTCCTCTTCTGACATCCCAAAAATTTCTGTGGCTGCTTTATTGGCCGAAAAAATATTGCCCTTACCATCGGTAAGTAAAATACCATCCATGCTGTTTTCAAAAAATAGACGATACTTCTCCTCGCTTGCATTTAACTCCAGCAATGCCTTTTTCCGAATTGTTATATCCCTGATATAAATGGAGAGTCCCGATGGCGATGGATAAATATTTATTTCAAACCACTTTTGAAAACGTGCAAGCCAAGTGTCGAGATAAATATATTCACGTGATTTGAACGTTTCACTAATAGCATTTTCAACTTCGCCTTCACTGGTTGAAAAGAGTTCGTAAACAGAAGTGTTGGTTAGGCTAGTTGAATTGATATTGAAAAGCATCTCTGCTTTTTTATTCACGTACACAACCTTGTAGTCATTATCGATGCCAATAAACGCATCAGATATACGCTCGAACACATTACGAAGCTCTGCTGTTTTTTCCTGAACCTGTATTTCCAGTTGCTGATTAAATTCCTGAAGTTGCTTTTCAAGCAGCTTTCGTTCCGAAATATCACGATGAACGGCAACATAGCCAGTGATTTCCTGTTCCTGGTTTTTTAATACTGTAACAGAGGCCTGTACATTAACTGGTTGCTGCTGTTTATTGAAAAAAACATACTCAGCATTATAATAACCTCTCTTATTCAGGTCAGCAAGA
Organism: Lacibacter sp. H375; assembly: GCF_037892425.1. NCBI lineage: Bacteria > Pseudomonadati > Bacteroidota > Chitinophagia > Chitinophagales > Chitinophagaceae > Lacibacter > Lacibacter aquaticus. The sequence continues at coordinate 2,053,460 of NZ_JBBKTT010000001.1, read as the reverse complement.
AGTTTTTGAGACGTTTCCGGGTCGAGTGTGCTTTTCAGAAATGAGCCCATGGGTTTACCCAGTACATCTTCTTTTTTATATCCGTAGATCTCTTCTGCCCCTTTGTTCCAGCTCACAATGTTCAGGAAAGAATCTGTTGACAAAATTGCATCGCTGGTTTGTTCAACAAGATTGGCCAGGTAATTTTTTTCCGCAATAATTTCCTCCTGGCTTTGTTCACGACGATTAAGCAGCAACGTATTTACCCAAATAAGCGAAAGAAAAAAGAAGATCATGCTGGTGACAAATAAAGCAGAACCAAATTCAAGGTTATATAAACCAGAACGTTGCCCCCATACACGGAATAACCCAATTAATACTGGTAAAATAAATGCAGGAACAAACAGTCTCCACGCAATGTAACTGCCACTAAATTTACTTGTTAATTGTTGCATAATTCCATTGCCAGGTGATGCAAATAATGTTGCAAGAGAAAGCAAAAAAAAGCAGATGCCGGAACTAAGTGCCATGGGTATATAGTTCTGCACTTCATAAAACTCCTGCGCACCGAATATGTAACCAAGTATTGAAAACACAGCAACCATTAACGCAATAACATTTGCGGCCTGCGTTATTATCAGAAAAAAACGATCATTTTTATGAAAGAATAAAGCAACAACAGCTAATAAACTAAAACAAAATGCTGTGTTTGGCGCCATTCTGTTTGTAAATCCACCAACAGCATCCGTGTTTACTTTGTCTGCAAACATCAATTGATCGAGAGGGTATTCCCATCCCATCGCACTTGCTAAAATTTTCGAAAAAGTAATTACAAAAACTATTGAGGTAATACCATGGGCGATCAATAGCTTGCGTCGGTTGTCTTTATGTTTCAACTTAAACCGAAGCGCAATAACCAAGGTTACAAAACAGAGAGATGTAAGAGGATTCATAGCTACCAATCCACTAATGGGATGCTTGAGCCATTCAACAGAGAATACCCAGCCGGCAAAAGAAAGCAGGCTAATGACAAATATTACCGTTAACATGATAAGCGATCTTTTGACCAGCCGTTGCTGCAAGTCAGGATCGGGCGCAAATCGACTCATTTATCTTTCTGTTTTCGTTTAATTATCTCCATTCGTATTATTTAGAGAGGGTTCTTCAATAATCAAGTACTTCATCATGTAAAACCGGCACATGCACCTCTACTTTCATACCCTTCACAGGGTTGCGTTTTATTCTGAACGTGCCTCCCATCATAACCGTGCGTTCCTGCATACCCAATACGCCTAATGTTTTCTTTTTGCCAATACTGGTTACATCGAATCCTTTACCGTTATCTGAAATGGCCATTGTAACCTCTTTATCTTCTACAAACAATTCCACCATCACTTCTGTTGCTTCTGAATGCCTGGCAATGTTTGTAATACTCTCCTGGTAGATTCTGAAAAGACCAGTTGCAATTGGTCTTGGAATTTCTATAGCAGATTCAATCGTAAAAAATTCCGTTTTTATTCCTGAACGTTTCCCAAACTCCATCAGATGCCATTCAACTGCCGCTGCCAACCCGAGATCATCGAGCAAAACCGGTCGCAGATCAGATGAGATGCGACGCACCGTATTTACTGTATCGTTCAGCATCTGCACAATTTCAGCAGCCTTATCATTCAACTGCTGGCTTTCAAGTTGTTTTATTTTTTTAGTTAACCACGACATATCCATTTTTAATACGGTTAGCTGTTGCCCTAACTCATCGTGAATTTCACGGGCTATGTGTGTACGCTCTTCTTCCCTTGCATTCTGCAAGTGGGAAGTAAGTTTCCTGATGGCCCTGTACGAACTGTTTAGTTCATTCTCGGCTTTCTTACGTTCTGTAATATTCCTGATAAATGCAAGAAACCTTCCGTCTGATAAAAACTTTGCGTTGATCTCAATATCTACAATGGATCCATCTTTTCGTTTTAACCTCCGTTCGCTCCTTGCTCCCTGCTCACTTTTCATTTCTTCGAACCTGAACGGATTTGTTTTGAGTTCTTCGGGATCTGAAAGGTCGTAGATGGTGAGTGTTGAAAGTTCCTCTTCGGTATATTGAGATAGTTTTAAACCCGCCGAGTTAACGATCACGAACTTGCCAGTTTGGTCGGCAATAAAAATTCCATCTGTTGCCTGCTCAACCAAAGTGCGGTATTTTTCTTCACTTTGTAATAAAGCGTCCTCAGCTTTTTTACGCTCGGTAATATCCATCATACTACCCATCATACGAACAGGTTTACCATCTGCATTACGAACGATATAGGTACGATCGTAAACCGTAACAATTTCGCCTGATGATTTTATAAACCGGTACTCGGTGATCCAGGTATTCTCTGTTGAAGCCAGTGCATCATCTAAGCTCTTAATCACCCAGCCCCTGTCATCGGGATGTAAATGCATTTTCCATGCTTCAAAATCGGGTATTTCATTTTCCAGTGTTAACCCATACAGCTTCTGGTGCATTTCATTTCCCCACGACACACCTGTTTCCAGATTCGTTTCCCAAACAGCATCGTTCGTGGTTTTGGCAATAAGTTCGAACCGTTGATTAGAATGAATGATATTTTCTTCCGCCAGTTTGCGTTCTGTTATATCCATCATACTACCTGTCATGAGTATGGGTTCGTTATTTTCATTACGGGTAATATAACATCTGTCGAAAATATATTTATAGTCACTTCCTTTGCCAGCACGAAAACGATATTCAGATATGAACACATTGGTATCTGATGCCAATGCATCGTCCTGCATTTTAAGAATGGGATAACGGTCTTCTGGATGAATACGGGCTACCCATTCAGCTTTAACAGGCACAGGGTCTTCCATAGTTAATCCATATAACTGTTGATGCATTTCATTACACCAAAGACTATTGGCTTGCAGGTCCCACTCCCAAACAGCATCATTAGTGGTGCTGGTGATACGCTGAAAACGACTGTTTGACTGCTTTAATTCTTTTTCTGAATTAATACGTTCTGTAACATCACGTACGTAAGTGCATAAAAAGAAATCATCACCATTTTTAATTTCTCTTATAAGCAGCTCTGCCATAAACTCTCTGCCATCTGAACGCACAGCTGGCAATACCATTACTTTATTAAGTACAGGGCTGTTACCAGTTGCATGGTAATTGGCAAACCCATTACGATGTTTGGAATGATAACGTTTGTGGATAACCAACGATGAAAGTTTTTTGCCAATAGCTTCTTGCTCTTTCCATCCAAAAATCTCCTCAGCCTGGGGATTCCAGGTAAAGATCACTTCATCCTTATCTATACAAATAATGGCATCAAGAGCTGAGTCCATTATAAGCTTGCGGATATCTTCACTGCTGCGTAATTCTTCTTCCTTCTTTTTTCTTACCGTTACATCTCGTGTTACACCTAACGCATGCACGATCTTACCTTCTGCATTCAGGTAGGGAACAATATTGATCTCGCACCAACGTTTTTTCCCTTTTAACGTATGCATCTCAAATTCCATTAAACCAGACTTGCCTTCAAATGCTTCTGCCACCATTTTGGCAGCCTGCTCCTGAAATACAGGCGCCACAACTGCAAGTATTGACTTACCTCTTACAGTTTCAAAATCATCGATCTCAACCATCTCCATGCCTGCCTTATTAATTTCAAACAACTCACAATTACGGCCCATGAGTTTAATACATTCAGGATCGGTATTAAGGATGGTGCGTAAGCGGTTTTCGCTTTCGATTAGTGCCAGTTCATTTTTCTTACGTTCGATACTATACTGGATGCTGCGGGAAAGTATTGTATCATCAAACTCGCCTTTCACCAAATAATCCTGGGCACCCCTTTGCAAAGCATCGAGCGCCAGCTGCAGATCATTAATACCACTTATGATAATAATGGGTGCAGTTGGAAAAAGTTGATTGATCTCTGCCAACGCAGGCAAGCCATAACTGTCGGGCATTACAAGATCAAGAAAAATAAGTGAAGGAGAAATGGTAGTCGCCTTTTCACGAACATGCTTGAAGTTTGACACGTTAATGATTTCACCGGTTTTTATACCTCCCGACTCGAGCGCTTCTTTAATTAAAAAGAAGTCGCCTTCATTATCTTCTATGACTAATATGGATTGAACCATTTGCATAACATCAACATTCTTGGCAACTCCGGGCATTGTAGTTAAACAATAAGTTTGGTGCGTTTAATTTAGTTATTCAAGGCTTTTTGAAACGTTTAGATTTGCTGTAAGAGCTTTTAGATTTATTCATAGGAGGATGGATTATGCTTAGCGAGGCTGCTCTTTTTTCAGTTTTTCCTGTTTATGCTTCTTTGTACAAAATAGCAATTTTCTTCCCGTTCTCTCTTTTTTAGTCTTAAAATTAGGAGAAACGAAGCGAAAGTTTCTCATCTGCTAATGGTTTACACCAATAACTATTAAAGCTATTCTGAAATGACCTCAAACACTTAGCGAAAAAATTATCTATGTAGACTTTTAACTACAAACTTTCCGCACTATTACTGACCATAAGATAGGCTTACATTCTATTTCATGTGGCCTTCAAAATTTGTCTCTTTGTACTATAAAACGAATAATACGATTACTGAAATACCTGAACTATAAAAGATGGCAAAAAGAAATCTTATTTTCCTAAGGCCTTTGAAACCACAACTATCCAACCTGTGACGACAAAAAAAGTTTTGATGATGATAAGAATGATGATTGATGATCCTACCCCTGAAAACTAGAATTCCTGTTGCAAGGAAACGTTAAGCCCGGCACCGCTTTAATGGCAGCCGGGTTTTTTATTGGCACAACAGTTTAAATTCAACATGCAGTTCGCAACCATTACCGGGAGATGTGATCATTATTACTTCTCCACCCTGTAATGCTGCTCTTGTGCGGATATTCATCAAACCAACCCCGGCCGTTTTTTGTGCCGGATCGAAACCAACACCATTATCTTTTACTCTTAATACGATCTTATAATCTGCCTGCAGCAACTGAATTTCTAAAGTAGATGCCTTTGAATACTTGAGAATATTATTTACCTGTTCCTGTAATATTCGATAGATAGTCAGCTTCAGTTGTTCTGACATAATACTTTTGTCAACAATTGAAACTTCTTTCGAAACAATTATTCCGCTTCCTTCCTGCACAACATTGATAAGTGAGTTGATGGATTTTTCTAAATCGGCATCCTGCATGGCTGGCGGTATTAAAGCATGCGACAAATGACGGATCTCCTGGATAGCATTTCGAATAAGCACATCTGATTCGTCAATGTAGGATATATACTCGTCCCCTTTTTCTTTTACCAGGCCCAGGTATAATCTTGAGCTCGCCAATATCTGGTTTACATTATCATGCAGTTCTCGTCCAATTTCTTCCCGTTCCTTTTCCTGGGCAACAATAACAGCTCTTGTAATTTCCTGCTCCATTTTTTGTCGTTCCTCCTCCAGCTTTCGTTCCAGTTTTATTTTCTCTGTTACGTTTGAAGCAATGGCCATTATAGCAGAGCGGTTATTGTACTGAATTTTATTTGAAACGATCTGCATATACATTTCGTCGCCCTGCTTATTGATGTGTTTCCAGAGGCGACTTGCTGATGTAAATGAATCTTTTTTTGCTTCGCTAACAAAACTTGTAAAGCTTACCCAATCTTCCTGCTTTCTCAAATCCTGCATATTCATACTTAAAAACTCCTTCCTGCTGTAACCATAATTTTCACTTGCTACCTGGTTTACTTCAAGAATACTTAAGTTATCAAGGTTCCAGATAAATATACTGGCGGGTATACTGTTAAAGAATAATCTATATTTCTCTTCTGACTCTCTTAATTGTACTTCAGATTTTTTACTTTCGGTAATATCCTGCAACGAGCCGATAATACGGGTTACTTTTCCCTGCTCATCCCTCACGGCAAATCCTTTATCCAGCACATGAATGTATACACCATCGCCCCTTAAAAAACGATACTGTTCCTCAAAATGGGTTGCGGCTCTGTTTCGTTCAAGACCGCCAAGGATCTTTCCTTTCAGATCACCTTCATCGGGATGGATACGTGAAATCCAGAATTCATTCCCTTCATTCCTAAGCTCAGCGGGAAGTTTCAGGATCTTCACAAACTGTTCTTCATTGCGATATACTTTATTATTAAGCACATCCCAATCCCAAACAAGATCATTCGTTGCCTTACTTACAAATTGATAACGTTCATTGCTAAACCGTAATTCAAGTAATGTCTTCTTCCGTTCAATACTGTAAAGAATTGTTTTCTCCAGCAGCTTTTCATTGAACTCGCCTTTCATCAAAAAATCCTGGGCACCTAAAGCAATGGCATCAGTTGCTGTATTGGTATCATTTAAACCCGAAAGAATAACAACAGGAATGTTTTCAGCATATTTGTTTACGTGCAAAAAAGTATCAATACCGTCTGAGTCGGGCAAAGAAAGATCAAGCAATACAATGTCCACATGTTTCTGTTGCAGCAATGCCGCGGCATCTTCCACCGACAATGCTTTTTCAATTGCAGATATCTGCAAAGATGTATCCATCAGAAGCTCTGCAATAAGAAACTGATCTCCCGGATTATCATCCACAATCAAAATATGTAAATCATTATACTTCATGGGAACCCTCGTTAAAATTGTTCATCCAGAAATTCTGAATAGTTTGTATCGCTTCAAAATATCCACCAAGATCAACCGGCTTCTGCAAATAGTAGTCTGCATTTAATTCGTTTATTTCCTCCAGGTCACTTTCCATACCCGACGAAGAAAAAATAACAACAGGCACATGCTTCAACTTATCACATGTTTTGATAAATCTGAGCACCTGTTTCCCGTCAATTTTTGGCAGATTGATATCAAGTATCACCAGATCTGGTTTCGAAACATCGCTGTATGGTTGCTCACGGTTAAGATAACGCAATGCCTCTTCGCCATCTTTCAATGTCACTATTCTATTCTTTAGCTCCCAGCTAAAAAATGCTTCTCTCGTGAGAAGATCATCTCCCTGGTTATCTTCGACCAACAAAACTTCCACTTCTTTCATAAGTATTTATTTATTGCCCGGAAATGAGATGTCTTTTAATTGTAAACCAAAAAGTACTTCCTTCACCGGGAACCGAATCTGCATAAATTCTACCACCATGCCTGTCGATGATCTTTTTACAAATGGCTAAGCCAATACCTGTTCCGGAATACTCGCTTTTATTATGCAAACGCTGAAAGATCACAAATATCTTGTCAGCAAATTTTTCATCGAAACCAATTCCATTATCCTTAACCGAAAACAACCATTCATCTTCCCTCTCCTCCACATTTATTTCAATGTGTGGCTGTTTATCCCCCGAATATTTCAAAGCGTTACTCAACAGATTCTGAAACAACTGGGTCATTTGTGTTTTATCGGCTATTGGAAGCAATGGCAATGCGGATGTTTTTATAACAGCTTGTTTTTCTTCAATGCGCAAACTGAGATTCTGCAATACATCTTTTATCACCAGATCAATATGAACCTGCTCCAAATTCTGCCTGCGTGTACTTATACGGGAATAGTCAAGCAGATCATTGATCAGGTATTTCATACGCAACGAACCTTCAACTGCAAAACGGATATACTCACGTCCCTTTTCATCGATTGAGTCATGGTATTTCTTTTCTAATAATTGCAGGAAGCTGCTGATCATCCGCAATGGTTCCTGCAGATCATGCGAGGCGATGTAAGCAAACCTTTCAAGTTCGGTATTTGAAATTTGTAATTGTTCCGCACGCCGCTCAAGCTGACCATTGAGTTCCTTTAACCGCAACTCAGATAACTTTTGTTCTGTAATGTCTTTTGTTGCACCAATCATTCGAAGAGGTTTTCCTTCTTCATCTCTGAAAATATATCCTCGGTCGTACACAAACGCATACTCTTCGTTAGAACGGAGGAAACGATACTCATCCTCCCAGAAATCCTGTTTGACATCATCAAAAACCTTTTTCCTCTTTTCTACCACTATATCGACATCTGCCGGATGTACTTTTTTCATCCAGAACAAATCATCGCTGTTTGCATTCTGTGCATCATATCCAAACATGATGTTGAACCCTGTACCGGCTCTCACTACTTTATTGGTCTTTATATCCCAATCCCATATAACATCGTTTGTAGCGTTTGTTGCATATTCATAACGTTCATTACTCAGCTCAAGCTGAAACAATGCAAGTTGCTCACTTGTTACATCTTTTGCAATGCCATACACACCGGTTATGTTACCATCAACAACAATTGGTATGTTGATGATATTTAAATATTTCTGATTGCCTTTCACGGTAATTGCACGCACATCGAAGGTTTGCGGCTCGCCTGTTTTTACTTTCAGGAAATGCTGCTTTATCTTTTCCAGGTCATCCGGATGGCAGAAAGGCACACATGATCCGGCTTCAATAATATCCTGTCTTGTACATTCAAGTAATTTTTCAGTTCCTGGATTGAAGCTTGTAAAGTTACCTTCCAGGTCAAGAGAATAAACAGCGTCGGGATTTTGATCGAACAATGATTTGTATTGTTGACGGCTGATGGCAAGCGATCTTTCTGTTTCTTTTAGCTCGGTAATATCATTAACAGATCCAACAAGTCTCACACAATTTCCTTCATTATCATAGATAGGTGTTACAGTAACTATACCGGTTTTGACACCCGTGGGATATGTTGCTTCTTCCTGCCAAACAACAGGTTTGCCAGATCGTACTGCTTCATTGTATTTGGAGAATGCCAATGAAAAAGATGGTTCGGGAATAACTTGCTGAACAGGTTTATTGAACAGATCTTCCTGCCTCATACCAATTGCGGACAGCCCCGCATTGTTCATCGAAATAAAGTGAAAAGCTTCTCCATTACCTTCTACACCAAGCAGGAAAATAATCCCTGCTGTTGAGTTATAAATAAGATTGAGCTGCTCTTCGTTTACCTTAAGGGTATGTGCAGCTTTTTTTGCTTCTGTAATATCATATGATACCCCGATTATTCCTTGAACATTTCCATCAGTTCCAAATACCGGCGAGTTAATTGAGAATGCAAGAAATTCTGCATTCTGTTTGTTTCTCACAAGGAAGTCGCCCGACCAACTTTTACCAGCAGCAACAAGTTGAAATACTTCAGCTGCTTGTGCAGTATAAAAAGGATCGCTTGTAGCAATGATTGAAAAATCGTTGCCGATGGCTTCCTCCTTAGTATACCCATAAAGTTTTTCAGCAAAATGGTTCCAATAAGTAATGGAGCCTTTAAGATCAGCCGCTATTACTGCCTGCTCAACATTATCAAGCAGGTTTGCCTGGAATTTTATAACCTCGTTTGCTTCAACTTCTTTAGTAATGTCCCAGCTTATTCCTATAATGCCGATCAACTTACCATTTACATCACGCAATGGAGAATTCTGTACTTGTATTTTAAATGGTCCGCTGCTCTTGTGATTTACCAAAAATTCACCTCTCCAACTTTCACCGGCTGATAATTTTTCCATTAGTGTTGTTGCCTGCTCAAACGACATTTCAGCGGGCACTACTTCCATTATATTTTTTCCAATTACCTCTTTCCCTTGCCAGCCATACAGCTGCTCAGCAAAATTGTTCCAATAGATAATGGCTCCTTCAACCGTAGTTACAATAACCGATTGCTGAATTGTACTTAACAGGTTCGATTGAAACTCCAGTTCATTCTCATACAGTTTTTCTATTGTAACATCTTTTAAAATACCAAATACTCCGGTGATCTCACCTGCTATAATAATCGGCATCAGGCTAACAGCAACTGTTTTTTTCTTGCCGGTGCTGGTTAAAATTTCTGTTTGGAAACGTTGGGCATGTCCATTCCTTGCTTCCTTAAAGTAATTGCGGATAACCTCCACTTCAATTTCATCGAAATAACTTTCGAATTTTTCGCTAAGTAATTTCTCACGTGTTGTTTCTGCAATCAACATACCTGCATCGTTTACACTAACGAAATTGCCCATGAGATCAAACGAAACCACGGCATCAGGGTTTTGATCGAATAACGATCTGTATTCCTGTTGACTGATGGCAAGCTCACGCTCCATAGCCCGTTGATCGGTTACATCATGAAACACACCAATTAAACGAACTGCTTTCCCTTCTTTGTCTGAAACTACTTTTGCCTTTGATTTTATATAGCGAATACTTCCGTCGGGGCGTACAAACCTGTTATCGGCAACGAAATCACTTTTATTGACAACAGCGTTACGCATTGCCGCAATAGAAGATGCCCGGTCTTCAGGATGAACAACATTGAATCCATGTTCAGGAGTTACTTCAAACGCATTGGGTTCATATCCACAAATCCGAAATACTTCTTCTGACCAATACAGTTTATTTGTAACAAGATCTATTTCCCAACTGCCAACATGTGCAATTGATTCTGCCTGTTGTAACAACTCTTGTTTGTGGGTGATTTCATCAAGTATTTTTTCCTCTACCGTAATATCTCTTACGGTTACCATAAAGCTGCTGCAATCGCCATCGGCATCCAACAATGGGGAATAAGTGAGCTGGTAATTCTCTATACCAAAACCTCTATCAACAATATGTTTGTAACGGATCTTTTCGCCAGCCAATACTTTATTGTAGATAGTTGTTAAGTAGCCATACCTTTCCGGTTCAGCCAATGACAGCAGGCTATCGCCCATGTTCAATTCTTTCCCAAGTATCGACTTAGCTCTTTCCTTAGTGGCTTTATTATAGTTAACAACTTTGTATTCCTTATCAATAATCATGAACATCTCTTCTGTGTTATTAAGAATAGATGCCATTTCTTCCTGCCACTGCTGAAACTTTTGCTCCTGTTCTTTACGAACAGAAATATCGTAAATAAATGTGCTGGTGTTGTCTTCACCATTCATTCCCTTAAAAGCATTAGAGGAAAATTCAAGCGGAAACTTTTCTCCGCTTTTACGTATCCCGGTTACTTCACCGGCAGCAAATCCTTTTGAATCAGGTTTCAGTAATTTTTGCTTCACACGTGGGTCGGCATAATCAATAATCGCCTGCAATCCTACTTTGCGTAACTCTTCAACAGTGTAGCCAAACATTATTTCGGCTGCCTTGTTTGCATCAAGTATTGTTCCATCGGGTCCGGTAAGAAAAAAAGCATGCACTGAATTTTCAACAATGGAGCGATATCGAATGAGTGTACTTTCAGCAACTTCATGCTTACGTTTCTGGTCAGAAATATCGCTGTACGATGCTACAATAAACCGACCACTCTGTTCGTCAGCAAACAAATCGAAGTTCACCGCCAGATCGATCAACAAACCTTGCTTTGTTTTTCCTTGCCACAATGCCTGTTGTATTGCCTGACCGTTTTGCAACACAGATTGCTGAACAATAGTTACGTCTTTTTGAATTGATTCCGGGAAAATAAATACAGAACTAAGACCTTTCAGTTCGGATGCATTATAACCAAACATGCCGCAAAATCCTTCGTTTACTTCAACAAACAAACCGTCTTCACCAATAACAGCTAAAGCCACGGGTGTGGTATTAAACACCGATTTGAAAAAAAGATTGTTATTGGGTTGGGGATTCATTAATGGCTTTCAGTTCTTATAATTATTCATAGCGGTTTTCATACATGCTGCGTACAGTCCAAACATCCACAGCCTATGGTAAGTTCTTTACAAGATTTGAGGGACAGAAATAATTGTTTTGCGCTTAGCGACAAACCGAAAGACATATCAATAACTTCAACTCGTTGATAGAAATAGACTTTATTTCCCAGCAACATGAGCAGGCAGCAACGATCTTTAAATGGATGGAAAATGATGAAGTAAAAAAAAAGTGGCATCAGTTTTTCCATAGGACGTATTCTATTGCAAAAATGTAGCTTTTGGGTTCTCATTATTCCGGCAAGAATTTATGCCGTACATAACGTGATTTTGTACTTGATGAGCCTTCGGCTACACCAGATACAATGAGTCAACAAATATCACTAAAAAGACTAAGCGATGCTATAGTCTTGTTGTTCGATTACTTGTAGTATAGATTCTACACTAAGAGATTACAATTAATAACAATTAGCAAGAGAAACATGTTTTACATTTCAGGTGGTTGATGCATTTATCATAGCATCGGCTAGTGCGTTATAACATTTTGTCCAGGCTTCTTTTACCTCTGGCGTATAGTCTTTACCAAGACCTTGTTCCAATGTCCACAAAAGCGCTTCACCTACTTTTTTATACTGAGCCGGTTTGACACCGTACGACACATGACGTCTGCCCATAGCGGCAATTTCGTCAGACATATCTTCGAGATGATCGAGCCTTCCAACAACAGTACTCAGCATATCAATCAACTTTTGATATTGCTGGTTCATTTCCTTTGGAAACATTTTACGTACCGATGGGTTGTCGAGGAATAATTTTGAGTAGAATGTATCACCCACTACAGTGGGATTTATTTCCCTGAAAAGTTTCCACGTACGTTTGATTAATATGATCTCTTCCTTTGTCATCTCTGTTCATTTTCTCAAGTGTAAAATTGCAGGAAAGCCAAAAGCTGACAAAAAATAACTGGCCGAAGTGTAGTAAAAACCAACTGAAGTGTAGAAACCCCCGGTTTGTATCCGGAGGTATTATTAAACCTTATATCAAAATAACCAATTATGCACGTTCATGTGCTTCAGCAGTAGCTTGAAGCATTGCAGAAGAAAGAAGCCCATAACAGTTTGCCCATGCCTGTTTCACTTCATTTGTCCACATAGCTGCAAGTGCCTGCTCTAAAGTCCATAACAATGCTGCACCAACCAATTCGTAGTGCTCTTCCTGCACGCCATATTTCACATGACGTCTTGCCAAATTTTTAATGTCGTCAAGGATAGTATCCAGCTTATCAAGCCTGTTGATCACATAACCGATCATTGTCATTAATTTTTTTGATTGCACAGGTATTGATTCACTGAACATCGGCTTTAAATAAGGAGCCGACTCAAAAAGGCGTTTGTAAAAAATACCTCCTGCAACTACAGGATCAATACCTTCAACAACCGACCAGGAATACTTTACGAGGTGAATTTCGTTAGCTGTCATTTTTATTTATTTTAAAGTGATAATTAAACAATTATGATTCTTGAGAGATCATCGGGGCAATACCTGATATGTACCATGTCGCCAACAAGTGGTTTCTGCTCCCTGTTCAAAAGTGTTTGCATGTGCCTGTACGTAACCACGCCTTTTATCTTAAACATTACCCACAAACGTAATTGCACATAACCAAGTAACTGATCATTCTCTTCTACCATATCCAGGATGTGTACAGTTGCAGGAACACCGGTTCTCAACAGAAAGCGCTGCCATTGCAGTTGCTCATAAATTAAGCGTCTGCTTTTTTTCTGAAGTAAACGATTGAACCATTGTAGCAACATATCCTTTGTTTTGCTTACAAATATTCAATCAGAAGTGGGGTGATTAAAAATTTATCCTGTTGAAGCGTATAGAAATTAAACTGAAGTGTTGGGTTATTGAAGAAGAAAGAAAATTACATCACCTGTCCATCCATTTTTTAAACTCAGGACTTTTCAACCGGCTCATATCAACTTCCAGTTTATGATTCGGCTCCTTCAGTTTAATGATGAGTTTTGAATTTTCAACCGGCTTCACAGATTGGATTGCTTCAATATTAATGATGAACTGACGGTTCGCACGATAGAACTGACGGGGATCAAGCAACTCTTCCACTTCTTCAAGTGTTACATAGTCGATCATATACTTATCACCATTATGCAGGTAAATATAGTTGAGCACCTCTTTGCTGAAACAGGCAATATCTTTTGTATTAATGGGCATCCATTGGTTGCGGATGTTTACAATAAACTTCTCTTTGTATTTAGATGATGCTGAAGGATTTGATAATGACTTTAATAACTCAGCAATATCGGCTGGTGGCTTTTCATTTTTTTCCACCAATTTCCGGCACTTATCAATTGCAGCTATAAGTTCATTTTCCTTTACAGGTTTCAACAGGTAATCTACTCCATTTACTTTGAATGCACGAATGGCATACTCATCGTACGCTGTTGTAAATATGATGGGGCATTTCAAACTGAAATCGTTGAAGATATCAAAGCTTACTCCATCACTCAGTTGAATGTCCATGAACAACAGATCCGGCTCAGCATTTTCTCCAAACCATTTACGTGCAGTTTTTAAACTGGGTAATACCTGTATCACATCCACATCAGGAGCCGCTTTCGCTATTTTGTTCTCCAATACTTTGGCAATGATTTCTTCGTCTTCTATTATAACTGCTTTCATATTTTGTTGTTTTATATGAGTGGAATTTTAATCAGGAATTCTTTTTCTGTTTCTTCAATTATAACCGGCAAATCGCTGAGGTAGCGATAAAGAGAAATAAATTGAATTAGTCCTTTTTTATTAGATGTTTCAACTACATTCTTCTTCTGCAAATTATTTCTTACTGCCAGGTAATCGCCCTCAACAAAAATGTCGATCACCAGCGGAGAAGCTGTATCAATAATGTTATGCTTAATGGCATTTTCAATGAGGTTCTGCAGCGTAACAGGTGGTATTTTATAATGCAGGTATTCATCCGGCACATTAACATTTACCTGTAGACCTTTTTTAAATCTTGTTTGTTGCAAGTTTATATAAAGTTGTACGAATTCAATTTCGTCTTTTAACGATACCGTTTCATGATCACCATTCTTTAAAATATACCTGTAGATGCCAGACATCTGCTCAAGAAAATCACCCGCCACCTGCTGATCAGTTTCAATAAGACCGGATAAAGAAGTAAGTGAGTTAAATAAAAAATGCGGATTGAGTTGTTGTTTCAGGCTTTCATACATCACCATTGTTTTTTCTTTCTCCAGCTCCTGTGCTTTAGTTTTAAGTGTGAGAATTTGCTTTTGCTTTTGCATGCGGAAGCGATAGAAAAACACCAACGCTCCTGCCAGTAAAGCTCCAATGATCAACCAAAACCACCATGCTCTATAAAAAGGTGTGTGAATGTAAAGTGCTATCACTCGCTCCGGAGTTTGCCACGACCGATCTTTTGCAACAGCTTTCACCCTGAACGTATATTTTCCGGGATTGAGATTGTTATACAAAGCCGCAGCACTGGTATTTGCAGTGATCCATTTTTTATCAAACCCATCCAGTTTATATTCAAATGAATAAGGAAAAATTTGAGCATTGATCAATGAACCGAAATTAAACTCAAGCGAATTTTGATCTGGGTCTAGGTTCAACTTCGTTTCATCCACAATCAATTTATCCTTTCCGGAAATTTTTATCATGCTCAGCAGCGGTTCTTTTATTGCGGGTTTCAAATGAAGCCGCTCGGGCATAAACTTTACTACATCTTTATATACCGTTGCGAGCATTGCTCCTTCGCTGTCCTGCAGCAATGAATTTCCGTAGCTAAGTGTATTTTCATAAACAGGAAGATTATAATGACTGATGCTGTTTGTAGTTGGATTGAAAACCGAAAACTTATTCATCGCAACGATCCATATACGGCCATCCCTATCAGCCATTGCTTGTCGGGCAAAACTTGTTATTTCGTTTGAGTGGCTATACAAATGCATTTCTTCTTTACGTGTATCATATCTATACAAACCAACGCCTGCAGCAGCCATCCATAGATTTCCTTGTTTATCGTCGGCCATTGAAGTCAAATATCCCGACAACTCCTTTGCTTTGTCCTTAATATAGTATTTAAGTACTACTTCATTCTTTTCATTTATATAACCTAGCCACCCAAAAGCAGGAACAAACCAAGGCCTTTCTTTTTTGTCAAAGAATACGGTTCCATAAACAGGACGTTGACCATCTGGCAATGAATCAACTGAAGATTTTATTTTTATTGCATGGTTCGACACCTTGTTCCACTTTATGTACCCTTCCTTTGTTGAAAACCAAACGTCATCGCCATGTTCAACAAAATAAGTGTAGTGTATGTATGGCCAGTCCTCAAATCTTTTCTCTGAAGGTATTAGCTGCTTTGTTTTTTCATTGATTTGCCAGATGCCTGTATGTGTGAATGCGTATGGCTGACCATCCATAAAACCAACCCTGAACACAGGACCAGCCAACTGCCCGGCTATGTTTTTTTTCGACTTATCAAAATCAAAAAACTGGTACTTACCTGAACCGGGATAATAATGAATAACGGCAACATGTCCTTCTGATGCTAACCACCAACTTTGGTCCCTTGGGTCAATTGAGAATCCACCGAGCCAGCCATTCTTAATTTCCGGAACATTTTCAATTATCGGTATGATGCTATAGACATTTTTCGAATAATTGCATTTTGAAATACCACCGGCAGTTGCAAGCCAAATGTTGTTATCCTCGTCTTCCCAAGCATCCCAAAATCCATCGCCAGCAATGGATAATAGATTGTCGCTTTTATAAGCAATCGTTGTGAAATTATTTTTTCTGTAATCAATTACTGCCATTCTGTTATTCCAGGTACTTACCCAAAGCCGGTGATTACTGTCTTCAAAGACTGTTTGGCCGTTTGTGTCAGGCATTTCCGATCCCACATATACCTGGTGAAGAATTTTATGTGTAGCGGGATCAAAGGCTATAATCTTCTTTGTAACATTATCGAAGAACCAGAAGTAACCGCCCGGAGCTAATGAAAGTGCTGCCACACTATGATTTGTAAATAGTGAGTCACCGGGTTGATTTTTATAACTGTAAAATTTATTCTCTGCTGTGTTATAGAAATGCAAGCCTCGGCGTGTGGCAAACCAAAGTCCTTTGCCCGACGGATCTTCTAACATCCCGTTTTGTCGCACTGAATAATTTCCAAGTGAATCTGTATTACGTGTAAGTGGTCCTATTTCTTCAAACGCCTTTTTCTTTTTGTTAAACTTCACAATATTCCACTCGGTAGTGGCCCAAATATCTCCCCGCCTGTCGCACAAGATATTTTGCACTCTTCTTGCAAAATCAAAAGTGGGTGGTATGTAATTAATAAACTTATTTTTTTTAGACTGGTAGCAAAAAATACCGCTGGCTGCGCTGCCCCAGATATTACCGTCTTTATCCTCACACAAATCAATTATTTCATTATTGATAAATGAATTGGTGTCGCTTCCCGATTTGAAATTGTAAAAATGATTGCCATCAAACCTACTGAGGCCGTTAACCGTTCCTATCCACATAAGACCATGGCTATCTTTGAAAATACGATAGCTGTAATTAAAGCTTAGCCCCTGCCGTTCACCAATATTGTGAAATATAAACTCCGACGATTGGGAGTACAACTTAAAAAATGTGAGCAGGCAGAATACTATTAAAAAATACTTTCTCAAGTGCAGCATAAATTATTTGGTTAACGGAAAGCTAATTAAAACAACCGGGCTATACAAGTTTAGGATTACGATATGCCCAAAATTGAATTGAAATGCACAAAACTTCAAACGAGATGTGTATACAATAAAACGAATTCATGTGCACAGGATCTGATCACATTTTTTACTCCCGTTAATCATTTTACATTTCGTTTTAAAAGCTCAACACATGAGCTAGCAAATTTGCTCAGTCAGCGTCAAAAACTTTAGCCTGGCTTTTTAATTTTTCATTTTTGATCCGTCAATAAAACAAATTCAAAAAATTAACCAATGCTAAAACAAACACAAATGAAAAAGTTATTACTACTTAGTTCAATGATTATTTTTACACTTTTTACCAAGGCACAAAGTGTTGCTGTAAACACCGATGGCACAACCGCTCATAGCAGCTCAATATTCGAAGCCAAAAGTATTAACAAGGGCTTTCTTATACCACGAATGACTTCAGCACAACGTTCTGCCATTGCAGCTCCGGCGCTGGGATTATTAGTGTTTGATACAGATACAAAAACGATTTGGGCTTTTAATGGTATAGTATGGTCAAACCTTACTTCAGCAGGTGGTGGTAGTTTAACGCTGCCTTTTTCACAATCAGCGAACATGGCAACTTCATCCTTCCAGATAACTAACCAGGGAACCGGCGCAGCTATTGAAGGTTCTTCCACCGCACAATTTGGTATCGGCATGACTGCTAAAACAACAGGCGACGGTGGCTGGGGACTTTACGCTTTTTCAAACGGAGCTGGGGCAAAATCAATTTATTCTTATGCCGATAATGGTATAGCATTTCATGGTGAAAATAATAACCCTGCAAATACAAACACGTTGATGAATCTTATAAATAAAGGTGCAGGAAAAACAGGCAGCTTTCAACTTGTGAACACCGGCAGCACTTCTGCTAATGTGCAGATCGCAGGAAATCACTTGGGCGAGCAATTAAAAATATATCAAACAAATGCTGCAAATACATCCGCAGCCGTTTCAATAGAGAACTCAGGATCGGGTACAGGTATAGAAGTAATATCAACAACAGGCTATGCTGTTAAAGGTGTTACCAATACAGCAACAGGTTTTGCGGGAGTTCACGGATCAAATAACGGAACTGGCGGCAGTGGTGTTATAGGTGTATCCCATGCACCAAATACACAAGGGGTGTATGGATATTCAAACAGTGGAATTGGCGTAAGAGGTCTTTCTAGTTCTGGTACTGCATTATACGGTAACAGCTCAACAGGATATGCACTTGAAACAAACGGAAAAATAAAGATCGCAGGCGGCAATACTAATCCAAGTGCCGGAGCTGTATTAACAAGCGATGCATCTGGTAACGCTACCTGGCAAACGCTTCCTGCAGGAACTCCTAAAATTGCATTCAGAGCAGCAGGCATGGCGGATCCTACTGGTGTAGACAATATGATCCCATCATCTTTGCCTGGAGAATTAGCCATCAGAAAAAAAGTAGATTTCGCAGCAATTGGTTATGATTTTGGCAACGTTTATACTTTATATAATGGAAGTAATGAAAATACGGCCAGTAAGTTTACAGTACCAATGACAGGTCTCTATCATTTTGATGCGCAATTTGAATTCATGTTTGCTACTGTACTTGATTTCAAGGAAATTGAAATATCACTTATGGTTCAGCGTGGTTCAGAAACTTTCGAAATGGCAAGAGGTGGGGGTTATATCAATAGTGTTGATAATACACTGGCTAGCGTTAGTACCGATCTGACTTTACTTGCAGGTGACAGGGTATATGTAGCAGCCCGTCAATATAATTTAAGTTCGCTGCCTTCACCGTTTGTAAGTTCGATTTATTCAAACTTCTTCAGCGGACATCTGGTATTTCCTTTCGGTAACTAATCACAGCACCTAATTACATTTTATGAAACATTACATCACAGTGCTATTCTTGTTTGTCATTTTTGGGCGAACAAGTGCACAGCTAAAAATAGAGCCGGGTGCCAACTGGATTGTTAGCGGAATCCCATCCATTGTACTGCAGGATATAGACCTGGTAAACAATGGAATCATTTCAAGTGATATTGGAACGTTCAGGTTTGCCGGGGTTCAAAACTCCACTATCAGTGGTGGCAACATTCCGGGATTTTATTTATTGGAGATAGCAAAAACAAACAGTGCAAAAGTTTTGCTCGGAAATAATATCAATGTAAATCACTCCATCAATTTTATTTCGGGTCAATTAGATATGAATGGAAGAAATATTTTTCTTGCAACATCTGCTTACCTTAACAATGAAACGGAATTGAACAGAGTAACAGGTGCAGGGGGAGGTTATATCCAGATCGTTCAAAACATGAATATACCTAACCTGGCTAATCCTGGCAATCTCGGTGCATTCATCAGCAGTTCTGCAAATCTTGGATCTGTTACAATACGTAGAAGTCATTTGCCACAAACAGGCACAGGACTAACCAACAGCATCAATCGCAATTACGCCATTGTTCCAACTAATAACAGCAACTTAAATGCGACATTGAGATTGAAATATTTTGATGCTGAGCTTAATGGACAGAATGAAAACAATCTGGTAGTTTATAAAAGCACGGATGCAGGCTCCACATGGACTAACCTTTCAAAAACAAGTAACGATATAAATGCCAATTATGTTGAAAAAACTGCTGTTGCAAGTTTTGCTCTGCATACCGTAAGCAACAACAATATTATTGCGGGAGCCGTTACCGGTCTCACATTTACAGGCAGCAGAAAGAAAGCAACAGAGGTGCAGTTGAAATGGAGCACACAAACTGAAACAAACATGAGTGGCTTCCAGGTTCAACGGAAACTTGATACGGAAGCAGATTTTACCGATCGTTCATTTGTTAATTCAATGGCATCAGGAGGTAACAGTACAACAACACTTTCATATCAACTGGTTGATGCAAATGCACATACTGGATCGTCATCTTACAGATTAAAGATTATTGACAAAGCCAATAACGTTACATATTCACCCACTATCATTGTAGCTGGCAAAACAAAAGCAACAGGTGGTGGTAATGGAGGTGGTGGCCAAGGTAATAATCGTGAAATGACGGACATTGCAGAAGTAAAAGTTACAGTTGGGCCTAATCCTAACAATGGCAACTTCTGGTTCACAGTAAGCGGTATTGAAAAAGAAACAGCCGCTACTCTCTTTACAATTGATGGCAAAGTAGTGAAACAGTTCAAGGTCTTCAATATGCAGCAGGAAAAAATAAATGGATTACGCACCGGCGTATATATGCTGAAAGTACAAGGAATGGAAACAGTAAAAATTATTGTACAGTAAACATTACCCAACATCCTCTCAATAAAAAAGCACTCATTAATTTGAGTGCTTTTTTATTGATGAGTATTTTTTTATTGGTCGATCCATTTTTTAAATACCGGTGCTTTTTCCCTGCTCATGTCAATTTCAAATTTATGGTTGGGGTCTTTCAAACGAATGGTGAGTTTTGAATTCTCAACAGGCTTTACCGTTTGTATAGCATCAATATTAATAATGTATTGGCGGTTGGCACGGTAAAATTGATTGGGATTGAGCAATTCTTCCACATCATCGAGTGTAGAAAAATCGAGCATATATCGCCCTCATTATAGAGGTAGATGTAGTTTAGCGTTTTTTTTGCAAAGCACGCAACATCATTTGTTATAATGAACATCCATTGGCTTCGGATGTTTAACCGGAAGCATACTTTGTACTTACTGCACTTGATAACTCCGCTTCGGCAACTGGTTTTAGTAAAAGATCAACTCCATTTATTTACATGCACAGAAGCATCATTCAGGCTGTAAAAAAATCGATGGGATAATTAAGTTTATAATGTTCCGGCAGTTCAAAGCTCACAATATCGCTTTATTAAATATCATAAATGAAATCTCTGCTTTGGCATAATTGAAAAAGCGTCTCTTAGCCACTTTCAGGCTGGAGATCATTTTAACTACATCAATTAAAGGATGGACATTTTTGACCTCGTCTTGAAATATATGTGCAATGATATCTTTGTCTTGAAGAATAACTGTTTTAATGTGACCAGATCAAAGGAATGCGAATGCTGAATTCATATATTGGCATTCAATCTTATAATTAAATCTGTTGCATCGGGGAATCTGCTCTTTTACTGATAAAGTAAGCAACTAGGAATATAGAAAACACAAATAACGCTTTCATTATTTTTTGTTTAGAAGTGTAACAGAAAAAAACCAGTAAAAATAGCATGCTGGTAATCCGGTAGAATTATAGTTAAAGTGCCGAATCAGACGGTAGATATGTTAGGGTCACGATTTCGCAAATCAACAATGACTATTTAGGGGCAATAGCAAATAAAAAAGCCCGGTTAAATCCGGGCTGCTGAACCAAGAGAACTGCACTATTGATAAATGAAATTATATTTTTTTAAAGTTTCGTTATTTGTTCCAATCTCTATTGATTTAACATAGTTATTTGCATCTGTCTTGTAGATATATTGAAATGAAAACACTGTTTCTCCATTTGCGTCCATTGCTGTTAATCTCTTTACCAGGTCCTTCGATTGATTGCCAAACTGTGCATCAGTTATAAAACCTATTTGTTTAAAATCAAAGAGATCAATAGATAAAGTATTAAATCGATTATCGTGGTATGATAACAACATAGTTGATGTTAAAGCAGTATTTATATACTCCTGTATCGTCACCAAGTTACCCGCATCATAAGTGTAGACAAATTCCTGAACCAAACCTTGAGCGTTTACTTTTCTATTGCTCAAATATCCGCTACTATTGTACGTGAAATCTATCAGGCTTTCAGGAATATCCCGGTTGAATTTCTCCAGTTTAATTATTCTGTTATAAACATCACGTTGTGCATTCTTGTAAGAAATCTTTTCGTTACTTTCTTTCAATAAATTAGTAAGAAAATGATCATTACCTGGTTTATAATAATGTACAGCATCAGCAGCTGTATGTACAAGTAAATGCCCTAGTTCATCATAAAGCAAATGGAAGCTTTCGCCATTTTCTGCAAGTATCGTTGCCGGTTGCTTTACAACCGCAGTTCGTACATCTGCATTCGGTGTTATTCTGCTTTTTCTGCAGTTCAAAAGCAGCATTGCCGCTGCCAGAGAAACAATAACCAATTTCATAGATTCTGTTTTTGGACTGTAAAAATGTCTCCCAAGCTGTACAAATAAAAATAGAACTGAGTCAAAGGTCAGTTTTGCTTATTCAATGGTGGCAAAAGCCAAACAGAGTGCTACGATTATTTGGAGCCGTGAGTTGTGATTCTATTGTTAAACCTGTTTCACGAGAAAGAGCTTTTCACTGATTCGTTTTGTAAATGCACATACTATTCTGGAATTGTTTTTTGTAAGTAGTTTAAAGTCGTACCAGTCCAAAAAATCGATAAGTCCATACAGTTTAAATAAAATTTATATCCGTAACTTAGTCATAAATTGGGTACTACACCCAAAAACCAAAACGACTGTACTAACAAAAACCAATATCACCGCTTACTCAGGTATTGCTATATGCAACATCCTGCATCGTATTTTTTAGTGCCGCGGCGCAAAATAATTCCGTGCGTCTACATTTAAAATGGTGGCACCAGTTTCAATTCGCCGGTTATTATGCTGCCCAACTCAAGGGGTTTTATGAAGCCGAGGGATTAAACGTAAAAATTATACCTGCCAATAAAAGTCATCCTCCAGTTAAAGCAGTGTTGAATTTAGACGCAGATTTTGGCGTAACTGCTTCCGATATTATTTTAAATCATGCAAAGGGCGACAAGGTAATGGTGATCGCTCCAATTTTTCAACACTCCGCCTATACTGTCATTGCACTTAGTTCAAGTAACATTAATACGCCTGCTGATCTTGTGGGCAAACGAATCATGGCATCTGAAGACCAGGGATGGGTGCAGTTGCAGGCTTTATTTTTGAAAGAAGGTATTCCGCTCGATTCATTAAAAGTAATTCCTCACAGCTGGAATAATTTGGATCTGATAAACGGCAATGCTGATGCTATGACAGGTTACATTTCTGTTGAGCCAAAACAATTAGAAAATTTGGGCGCTCATGCTCATACAATTTTACCCGTTAGTTATGGTATTGATTTTTATGGAGACTTGTTATTTACAACAACATCTGTTGTAAAAAATAATCCGGAACTCGTTGAAAAATTCAAACGTGCCAGTTTTAAAGGTTGGGAATATGCTTTAAAAAAACCGGATGAATTAGCGGACTATATTCTTACACTGCCGGGAGTGAAAGAACGCAATGTTACCAAAGAACAATTGTTGTATGAAGCGGATCAAATGCAACAGTTAATATTACCTGGTCTTGTTGAGATCGGACACATGAACGAAGGAAGATGGAAGCACATACTTGATATACATCAAACGCTTGGGCTCATTGACCGGTCAGTTACGCTAGATGGGTTTTTTGTATGACCCGGAAAAAACTGAATCAAACAGGTTACTGAATATTATTTTGTATAGTGGTATTATTGCAGCAATCATTATTGCTGTTTTTCTGATATATAATCTTTCGCTCCGCAGAGCTGTTCGTAAACGTACACGTGAACTGGAGGCTGAAGTAAAAGCAAGAACAAAAACGCAGGAACAACTTGAGGTTAACAAAGAAAGGCTGAAACTTGCTATACGGGCAGCGGGTATTGGCATATGGGATTGGGATGTTGAAAATGATTCTGTTTTTTTAGGTGATTCGGCAGCCACAAACCTCGGTTACGATCCCGTTGAGTTCTTGACCAATCGAAACTATCTCCGTTCAAAAGTTCATCCAGATGATTTACAAGCGCTCATTAAATATGTTCACTCACAGATTAATGCTGAATCAGATGAACCTGGAGTTATTATTCGTTTGAAAACAAAATCGGGCGAATGGAAATGGTGCCTCCTTATCAGCAAAGCTGTTAAACGTGATCACAATAACAAAGCCAGGCATCTGTCAGGTATTTTTCTGAATGTAAATGAACTCAAAAAGAAAGAAGTTGAATTGAGTGATCTTTCCTCCACATTGCTGAAAAGAAATAAAGAACTGCAGCAGTTTGCCTATATAACGTCACATAACCTTCGTTCACCAGTGGCAAACCTGCTGAGTCTTTCACATTTATTCAAAAAAAAAGAACTGAGCGATCATAATAAAATTTATTTTGAAAAAATTCAGGACTGCATTGCCATACTCAACGAAACGCTAAACAATGTAAATGAAATTCTTTCTTTCAGAACAGTAACCGCTGAAAAAATGGGTGATGTGCCTTTGGAAAGCGAACTCCAAACCGTTATTGCATCTATCAGTGAGCAGATCAAATCAACCGATGTAATTATTACATACGATTTTGCTGTGAAAGAAATATGGTTTTCAAAAAGAATAATTCGCAGCATTTTTCAAAACCTAATCACCAATGCAATTAAATATCGCCGCAAAGATGTGAATGCTGTTATTCATATCAGTTCAGCCGAAGAGAAAGATTACTACAGAATTACGGTTGAAGACAATGGCCTGGGAATTGACCTTGAACAATATGGCGACAAAGTGTTTGCATTATTCCAACGCTTTCATACAGGTGTTGAAGGAAAAGGTATGGGGTTGTATATCATTAAAACACAACTTGAAACACTCAACGGAAAAATCACCTTGAGCAGTAAAGTGAATAGCGGCACAATCTTTACGGTTCATATTCCTAAAAAAGAATTACAGACATGAATGACCAGGTGAAACATATTTTGCTGATCGATGACGATGTTATCAATAATTTTCTCAGCAGGGAAATTATATCGATGTATTTGCCGAATGCAATCATTGATGCGTTTACAAATCCATATGAAGCCCTGCGTTATATCGAAAACAAATTGAATCAAAAACAATCGTTGCCTGATATTATTCTATTGGATATTAATATGCCTTTGATGGATGGCTGGGAGTTTCTGAAAAAGATCGATCAGCTGGAGCAGCGCAATCATTTTCATACAAATGTTTATCTCTATACTTCCTCCGTTTATCATGAGGACCGGCTGAAAGCTAAAAAGCTTTCCTATTGTGAAAAAAGAATTTCTCAAACCTCTCACAAAAGAAGCCATCCAGGAAATGCTGGCCGATTAACCTTTCGCTTCAATCTTCTTTTTCTACACTTCGCCTGTCAAAAACAGCCATTCGCATTCATAAGTTTTTACTTCTTTTTTGTTTGTTGCACTTTTACATTGTTGATTTAACAAAGAAAAACACCTTATGTATTTGCAGGACAGAAACAATAAATACGAGTGGCTTAACGGCCATATGCTGCTGAAAAACACCCTTAATATCTTATCATGCACGATGAACTGGCCGGTAAAATTTTTACCGGCGGCATCCTGCCTCTTTCTTTCAATCGTCTTTGTTTCTTGTGGCGCTAAAAAGATAGCAGGTATTACAAAAGATTTCAACACGGGTTTAACTGCACAGTATACCAACATGCAACCTAAGTCGGTTTTCCTGGTAATGAACAACGAAGTGCTGGGGCATACAGATATTCCGCTTGGTGAAAGTTTTGTGCTGGTGAATGATGAAATTGACGGGATGATTGAAAAGAACGGTAACGTATCAGCAGGTTGTTCGTTACGCATCACCGATGAAAATGGAAAAACTCTGTTGGAGGAAAAAGATCTTTTTGCAGACAAAGATGTTTTTAAAAGAGAGTCAGCAACAAGATTAAAATGCACCATTAATACCGGCAAGCCGATGGAATGGGAAAAGAATTACAACATACAAGTGGTGTTTTGGGATAAATACGGCACAGGTAAAATCATCAATGAATGTACGATAAGGAGTATCGACATTCCCTAATTTTCTCATGCAGTTGTTTTGGTTTCGGCGTTGCTTTTTTCAGGCGACGCTCTTTTTATTTGCCGATACAAAACTTACTAAAGATATAATCCAACCGGTCTTCATTTGTGATCTCACCTGTAATCTCACCAAGAAAATGCAGACAACGTCGAATATCCAATGCCAGCAGATCACCTGGTAATTGATTATCTAATCCTGCTTTAATATCGTTCAATGATTTTTCTACTTCCTGCAAAGCTGTATAATGCCGTGCATTGGTAACAATGGTGCTTTCGGTTTGTATGGTTCCCTGCACCACTTTATCAACCAGGCGCTCTTTCAATACATCAATATGTTTGTTTGATTTAGCGGCAATAAAGTAAACACCATCACCAGGATATTTTTGTTGTGCTGCATCTTCACCAAGTATATCAACCTTATTACCGATGAGTAAATAGCTTTTGTTTTGTTCCTGAACTTGCAGCAAAGCAGTTTCCAGGTCGGCTTTTGATTCTGTATTTACATCGAAGAGATAAAGCACAAGATCAGCCTGCTGCATTTTTTCCATGCTTTTTTCTACACCTATCACTTCAATGGCATCATTACTCTTGCGTATACCTGCTGTATCGATCAAACGAAAAAGAATACCATTTATGTTGATCACTTCCTCAATTGTATCTCGGGTAGTCCCTGCAATCTCACTCACAATTGCACGGTTTTCATTCAACAATGTATTTAGCAATGTTGATTTGCCTGCATTGGGTTTGCCTACAATCGCAACACTTACCCCATTCTTGATCACATTACCTAATTGAAAAGATTGTAACAGATCAGTTGTTACTTTCTGTGAGCGATAAATGAGTTCATAAAATTTTGTACGATCGGCAAACTCAACATCTTCCTGCGAAAAATCAAGTTCCAGCTCAATCAATGCGGAAAAAGTGATCAGTTGCTCTCTCAACTCTTTTAATACAGTTGAAAACCCACCACGTATATTATGCAGAGCTGTTTTTTGTGATGCTTCAGTATTGCTGGCAATTAGATCGGCTACTGCTTCTGCTTGTGTAAGATCAAGTTTGCCTTTTAAGAAAGCACGCTGTGTAAATTCACCGGGCTTTGCTAAACGAGCACCATGCTTTATAATTGTATTGATCACCTGCTCCTGGATATACGGAGAACCATGACAGGAAATTTCAATCACATCTTCACCTGTGTAACTCTTAGGATTTTTAAACAGCGAAACAACTACCTCATCGAGTACTTTTTCTCCATCTTTCAAAAAACCTACATGAATGGTATGTGAAGATTGTTTTGAAAGATCTTTTGAAGGAAACAATTGATTAACGATATCAATCGTCTTTGGTCCGCTTAAACGGATAACCCCAATGGCACCTACACCATTTGGTGTTGCAAGCGCAACAATTGTATCGTCCCAACCAGATAATTTTCCGAGCATGCTGCAAATTTAACGGTTGCAGACAAGCTGCACTACTTTTACTGCTTGCTGTCGAGCAAAACGTATTTGCCAATAGCAAGGATTTGCATTTCATCCAGCACATCAATCACTTCCTTGTAGGAGGTTTTCGTGGTTGGCTCAATAAGAACAACATAGTTTGAATCCGTGCCAAGTTTTTGAAAAATACGGTTGCGTTTGTCAATTAAATGAGTTCGTAAAGAATTTTGTGCATACAGAGTAAGTGTTCCTTTTTGTAAGGGCGTTTGCTCGAACCCTTCATAATAGTCAACCACACCATTTCCCTTCAGTTGCAAAGTGATAGTTGAAGATTCTGGCGTGTTCACAGGGGTTTTAACCGGTGTGTCGTCTGGTACATGCAATTGAAATGCTTTTGCTTCTGTAAGTTTTGTCGTAAATATAAAAAAGGTGATGAGCAGAAATCCTAGATCAACCATTGGAGCGAAATCAATGTTGAGTGATCTTTTGTTGGCTTGATTAATTGCATCCATAAGCTTTGTTTTCAATTGAGATGTGAAAAGAAGATGATTCCATAAGAAGAAAATATCTTCACCACATCTCACACAGAAACAAAAATCCCCATCGGAAATCCGATGGGGAACTTGCTTGTATATTCCTTCTTGAAAAGGTCTTAAGGTTGTTCGTCTGGAAGACGGAACGTAATCTTTTGACGACGCCATGCTTTTACCTGGCGGCCGTTTTGAATAGCTGGTATCCATTTAGGTCCACGCTTGATAGCGTTTACCGCTACTTCTGCTAATTTAGAACCTTTCATTGATAATGCTTCCACGTTACTTACGTTACCTTCTTTATCCACGATGAACTGAACTTCACATGTACCAGCTTGACCATCATCAACCAAATCGTCGATGTTTTTTTCTACTTCACGTTGTACATATTGATTCCATTTTCCTTCACCACCGGGGAACTGGGCTTCAACTTCCACTTTAGTAAATACCTGGTTAGGATCTTCTTTTGGAGCTTCCACTACTTTTGTTTCTTCTTCCACTTTTGGAGGATTCACAATTTCTGGATCCTTGATACCTTCCTGGTCAATTTTACCTACGTTGGTAATTTCTTCCACTTCTTTCACTTCTTGCTTCTCATCAAATTTTTCGTCTTCTACAATTTTAGGAGGCGTAAACTTAGTGATCTCAATTTTTGGTGGCTCCTGTTTTGGAGGAGGCGGTGGAGGCGGCTCAATTTTTTGCTGCTCTTCCGGCTTAATTTCCGCAAGTGTAACGTCCTGCACTTTTACTTTGCTCTTTTCACTGTCGCCAACGCTACGACCTACGATTACCATCAGGAAAATCAGCAAAGCTGCGCCAGCTGTTACTAACAGAGCGGTAGTTAACCTCTTCTGGTAGTTTTTGCGGAGTTCATAAGCACCATATTCCTTGTTCCTTTCGTCGAAAAGGATATCAAGAAAATCGGCACTTAATATTTTATTTACTTCCATAATTAACAGTTGTGTTTAGAATTAGATGCTTGTTTGCTTTTTTTCCATAAACTATTTTCCACCGGCAGGAGGAGCAGCAGGAGCAGTTCCTTCTGTAAGGTTGATTAAGTCTACTTCAACTGGAAAAATGTCAACAATCGCATATCGCTTAATGTCAGTGATCTGCATTTCATCAAGCATATCCACTACATTCTTATAAACAGAATTGTCGTTTGGCTTAATAATGATTACAAGATCTTTTTCAGGCGTATTTGCCTTTTTCCTGAGTAATTCGGCTCTAATATCTTTAAAATTAGAAGACTTGAAATTGGATCCGTCCTCGGCCAATTGTCCTTCATAATAATAAATGTGATTCTCCTTACCTAACAACACAGTAAACGCACCTGACGCTTTCGCCTGATTTTGTTCCTCCTCTTTAGCACTATCATCCGGAACATTGAGCTTAAAGGCCTTAGGCGTGCTCATTGTTGTAGTAAAGATAAAAAAGGTAATTAACAGGAACCCCAGATCCACCATCGGCGTCATATCCACCTTGGTATCTTTACGGGCTTGTTTCTTGACCCCGGGGCCTTTCTTATGCCCCCCACTATCCGGTGCTGATACATCTGCTCCCATAGCGTTTGTTATTAAAGTTAAAAATGTTGTTTACTTACCTTCTCTCTGCTTTTTATAAAGAGGCGTTCCGCTTGGCACACCTTCTAATGCTGTAATAAGCTTAAAGGAAAAAATACCGTTCTTTTTAAATGCAGCAAGTACATTCTTAAAATAAGGATACTCTGTTCCATTATCTCCATTCAACATCACGTTTTCTGGCTTGCGTCCACCTGTACCTGTAATTAAAGCGTTTAAATAATCATTTAACTGATTGTTCAACGTGTCTTTAACAGGAATACCAGGTTGAGAAAACTCTTTATACTGAGCATCATTAAGCGCCAGGAAACTTTTCAATTGTGTTACAGGCACTCCAATACCGCCAACTGAGAAATTTACAAAGTTTGAAATTTCCGCAGGAGTGAGACCTAACCCTTTCTGGCGGTTTAACACTTCCGCAGTGAGCTGCGCTTTTTCCTTGCCTTCCTTATCAGGACTGAAGCTGATAAACACTTTGCCGTCTTTATCAAACGAAACCTTAAACACATCTTTCTCCGGTTGATTAATCGAAGATACTGAGTGAGGGTTTTGAATTTTCAGCACCTCAGGTGGCTTAAATTTTGTTGCCAGCATAAAGAAAGTAAGGATCAGAAACGACAGATCCACGAAGGCTGTCATATCCACCCAAGTACTTTTTTTGGCAATTTTATTAAGTTTAGACATTTACTTACCAGTTTTGTAATGAAAGATTCAATAATTCAAAAAATCCATAAACATTCAATCAATTACTTGTACTGAGTTGCAAAACTTTGAGTTAATGTAAAGCTAGTTTCATCGATGCCATAAGTGATAGCATCGATCTTTGTTGTAAATACGTTGTACATGATCAATGCAAATGATGATGTAGCAATACCCAAAGCTGTGTTATACAAGGCTTCAGAGATACCAATCGCCAAGGCAGTTGCATCGCCGCCACCACCAGCAGCACCTAAGGCACTGAATGAGCGGATCATACCTAATACAGTACCTAACAGGGCGATCAATGTACCCAGTGAAGTAATAGTTGATAAGAATACGAGGTTTTTAGAAAGCATCGGTAATTCTAACGCAGTTGCTTCTTCTACTTCTTTTTGAATAGCCTGGATTTTCTGTTCATGATCCATTACTGTCTCCCCTGTCATTTCACGGTATTTTTTCAAACCCGCTTTCATAACATTACCAACAGAACCTTTTTGCTTATCGCACTCTGCAATTGCAGCGTCAATATTCTTGTTTGCGAGGTGATACTGAACTTTACGGATAAAATCAGTTGCATTTCCAGCACCCATTGCTTTGCGGATTGTGAGGTAACGCTCAATAGAGAATACAATTACCATTAAAAACAAGCCAATCAGAAAAGGAACGATGATACCACCTTCATAGATCTTGTTCATCTCGCCAATTGGTGTGTGATGTTTTGGCCAGAACCAAGCACCTGAAGTATCAGGCTCTTTAAACCCGCTTGCGTTACCTAAGATGAAACGCCAGATTAAATAACCGGCAATGATACAAACGATTGGCGCTACCCAAGAGATAACGTTGCTGCTCTGCTTTGCTTGACCTGAAGTTGCAGCCTTTGCTGCCGTTGGTTTAGTTTCAGCCATGACAATTGATTTTTTGGTTTTTAATTAAGTAAGTTTTTTATTCTTAAATGGTGGTACAATTCTATGAAATTTTCGTTTTCAAAAAATCAAACCATTCCCTCTGTACGGGTGGCACAAGTTAGGGAAATATTTATTTTTACCAACTTCCCGCCATTTTAATTTTTTAGTTTATTTCAGCAAACGATTGTGCCGTTTATCATATTTGTCCGTTCACACCTAACATTTTCCACTCCCATTTTGTATATCTGTGGTTTCGGGCATTCCATTTAATTTCAATCGATTTTTTAAACCAATCAAAGTATGATGAAAAATGTAACATTAGCATCGCTGCTGCTGGCAGGTAGCTTAACGGCAGGGCTGGCGCAAAACCGTCCCACAGTACCCACATCGGGAGGTGCTCCAACACCATTACCAACAGGTGCCCCACCAACGGCACAACGTGCCTCAATGCCCAAACCTTATAAAGAGGTCATAACCGATAAAGCCAAAACTGATGAAGGCTTATTTAAAGTACACATGGTTGATGACAAATGGTATTTTGAATTACCTGATTCATTGTTAAACAGAGACATCCTTGTTGTAACCCGCATTTCTAAATCGGCTGCAGGTCTCAGCAATGGTTTTTCAGGTTATGCAGGTGATATTGTAAATAACAATGTGATCCGTTTTGAGAAAGGACCAAACAACAGAGTGTTTTTAAGAAGAGTATCATTTGACCAACGTGGTTCAGATGAAAATGGAATGTATAAAGCAGTGGTGAATTCAAACATTCAACCCATTATGCAAACCTTTAATGTTGCTGCATTTGGCAGAGATTCTATCAGCAATACACGTTCTACCGTAATTGATATGACTGAGTTCGTTGCAGGTGACAATGATGTATTATTTTTCAGCACCGGTTCAAAATCAAGTTTGCAGTTGGGTGCGGTGCAGGCAGATAAATCGTATATCAACACCATCAAATCTTACCCTATCAATATTGAAGTAAAAACGGTTAAGACATATTCCCGTGGTGCTGCTGCCCCGGGTGCACAAACAAATCCTTTTTCAGCGCAAGCCAGAAGTGGCAACTTTACATTAGAACTGAACAGCTCTATGTTGTTGTTACCAAAAGTTCCTGCAAAGCCCCGTTACTTCGATCCACGTGTTGGCTTCTTTACACGTCGCTATACCGATTTTGATGCAAACCCACAGGGTGTAAAAGAAATTGAAATGGCCGTACGCTGGAAGCTTGAACCAAAAGAGGAGGATATTGAAAAATACAAGCGTGGTGAATTGGTAGAACCAAAGAACCCCATCATTTATTACATCGATCCTGCTACACCAAAGAAATGGGTGAACTATCTTATTCAAGGTGTAAATGATTGGCAGGCTGCCTTTGAAAAAGCAGGTTTTAAAAATGCTATCATGGGAAAGATGGCTCCTACTCCACAGGAAGATAGTACGTGGAGTTTGGAAGATGCCCGTTTCAGTGCTATTGTTTACAAGCCAAGTGAAGTAGCAAACGC
Organism: Lacibacter sp. H375; assembly: GCF_037892425.1. Classification (NCBI taxonomy): domain Bacteria; kingdom Pseudomonadati; phylum Bacteroidota; class Chitinophagia; order Chitinophagales; family Chitinophagaceae; genus Lacibacter; species Lacibacter aquaticus. The sequence goes on along the minus strand of NZ_JBBKTT010000001.1, from coordinate 2,020,620 downwards.
AAGTGGGCCTAACGTACATGATCCACGCAGCGGACAAATCCTGGAAAGCCATATCAACTGGTATCATAATGTAATGAGCCTTTTACGCAACTGGTATTTCATCCAAACAGCTGCCGTTGATCCGGGTTCACGTACAATGGTATTTGAAGATGCATTGATGGGCGAACTGATTCGCTTTGTTTCATCACATGAAGTTGGACATACTTTAGGGCTTCGTCATAACTACGGTTCGTCTTCTACAGTTCCTGTTGATAGTTTACGTAATAAAAAATGGGTTGAAGCGAATGGCCACACACCATCTATTATGGACTATGCACGTTTTAACTATGTGGCACAACCGGAGGATAATATTACACGCATTGGTTTGTTCCCACGCATTGGTGATTATGACAAGTGGGCAATTGAGTGGGGTTATCGTTGGATGCCTGAGTACAAAACTGCAGAAGCAGAAGTACCAGTGTTGCAAAAACTCACCACTGAACGTTTAAAGAACAAACGTAACTGGTTTGGTACTGAAACAAATCCAGATGATCCACGTTCACAAAACGAAGACTTAGGTAACGATGCCATGAAAGCAAGTGGTTATGGTATTAAAAACCTTCAACGTATTGTTCCGAACCTGATCAACTGGACCAAGCAGGCAAATGAAAGTTATGAAGGTTTAGATGAAATGTACAACCAGGTACAAACACAGTTTGGACGTTACATGGGCCATGTTGCAAAAAATATTGGTGGTATTTATGAAACACCAAAGATGAGCGAACAGGAAGGTGCTGTATACGAGTACACACCAAAGTCAACACAGAAAGAAGCAATGAGTTTCTTAAATCAGCAGTTGTTTACAACTCCAACATGGTTAATCAACAACGATATCTTTAGTCGTACCGGTATTAATCCACAGGTTGTAATTGCAAACAGACAGGAATCTGTTTTGAATCGCATTATCAGTTCTTCAACCATGACAAAATTGTTTGAAGCAGAAGCTGCCATTGGCAACAATGCTTACAAAGCAACAGAAGTTATGGACGATCTGCGTCGTGCAATCTTCAGCGAAGTATATAACCGTAAAGCAACAGATGTATATCGCCGCAACCTGCAGAAAATGTTTGTTGAGCGTATCATTACATTATTGCCAGGTGGTGCTTCACCGCTTTCAATTGGTGGTCTTGGTATTACGTTACAGATTTCACCATCACTTAATATCAAAAACACAGATGCGTATTCAATTCTGAAAGGAACATTACGCACACTGCGCAACGATATTAAACTGGCCTTGCCTTTAACCACGGATAATATGACGAAACTGCACTTGCAGGATCTGAGTGATCGTATCACTGATGTATTGGAAAATAAATAAGATCTATCAACTTCTTATAACACGAGAGCCGCTTCAATTGAAGCGGCTCTCTTCATTTTGTTATACGATGAATAAATTACTCGTAACGTAAAGCTGTAATCGGATCGAGCTTTGATGCTTTGCTGGCGGGGTATAAACCTGCAAGCAATCCTGTAAAGAAACAAATGATGGCGCCAAGTGCAGCCCATCCCCAGGGAACAATAAAACCTGTTTTAAAGAAGATGGCAGCAAGATTACCAACAAGAATTCCTAATACAATACCAAAGAAAGCACCGAGTAAACTGATAAGAATACTTTCCCATAAAAATTGTGTGCGGATGCTTGCACCTTTTGCACCAATTGATTTAGCTAACCCTATTTCTCTTGTGCGTTCGCTCACCGCCACCAACATGATATTGGTTAAACCAATGGCAGCACCAAGCAAAGTGATAGCTCCAATGATGTATGCTGCATATTTAACAAACCGAAGTGTATTCTTGAGTGTTTCAACAATACTATCACTTCGGTCGATATAAAAATTATCAGCTTCTTTGATGTTTAATTTACGAGCCTGGCGAAATACACCGGTTGCTTCACCAACAGCTGCATCCATCTGTTTAAAATCATTTGCCCTTATAGTGATATTGTAACTACCGCCGCTATTAAAAACACGGCGCACATTGTTGTAGGAAACCAACGCCAGATTATCAAGAGATAAAAACGAACTTGCACCCCGTTCTTTCATTACACCAATAATGCGATAACGGTTAGAACCAATGCGGATAAGTTTACCAACAGCATAAGAGCCTTTTCCTTTAAAAAGCTTACGCACAAGATCACTACCTATGATCACTACGTTTCTCCCTGTTTCTACATCCAGTTTATTAAAATCACGACCATGTTCTAATGTGTAACCACTATTGAGTAAATAGTTTTCATCGCCACCTATAACTCTAACATTCGGATTAGTTTTCTCGTTTTCGTACAAAACAGTTGCATTGCCACTGGCGAACTTTGAAATACTGACTGTTGCAGGAAATGTAAACTGATCTTTAAATCGGCGTGCTTCTTCAAAAGTTATAAACCGGTCGAGGTTTGAGTTGCGTTGTTTGTTGCCGCCTTTCTTGGTTTTGGTAAGATCGCTTCTTGGCCCACCGCCAAAACGAATATTCCGCTCTTTAAAACGTATGCTGAACGAATTAGCACCAAGTATAGAGAAGTTCTCATACAAACTCTGGTTCATTGCTTCAATGGCCGTAATAATGCCAATAAGCGCCATAATACCGAATGCAATGATGGATACAGTAATGCCGGTACGTAATTTATTGGAACGTATGGTGCGCCACGCCAATGATAAGATGTCGGAGAATGTCATTGTTGAAAGGTAAACAAAGCAGCTTCCGTTTGATTTCCGCTTTATTCAATTGTGAAGTTAAGAAAGCTGATGGGAATTGCAAGCTGTTTCCATGAATGGCATAGCCACCCACACCACGGAGATCAACAATCAAAAAAAATCGCACTAAGTGAACGACTAGAAAAATGTAAGCCAGTTCAGCAGCAAGCTTGGGTAAACCCCCAGCAGGATCACCACGGCAGCCACTGTAACCAATAATGCCTTAAACGGAGCAGTGATAGCTATTTCCTGACCCTCACCTTCTTTGAAATACATAGCCTGGATAACACGGAAATAATAGTACACACTCACGGCTGCCATAACAACCGCAAAGATCACCAGCCACAGGTAAGTACCTGTTTTAACCGCTGCTGCCAATACAAAATATTTAGCGAAGAACCCGGCTGTTAAAGGAATACCAGCCAGGGAGACTAAACATATGGTTAATACCATCGCCACCAATGGTTGCTTTTTAGCAAGGCCATTGAAACCATCGAACGTATAATCTTTCATTTTCACCAACACAGCAAATATGCCGATAGTAGCGAAACAATAAGCGGCAGCATACAACAGCAAACCTTGCTTCGCCATATCATTGATGGCAAAAACTGCAAACATCATAAAGCCTGCCTGTGCAATGCTTGAATAAGCCAGCATACGCTTTACACTTTGCTGGTAAACAGCGGTAATATTTCCTATGAACAATGTAAGAGCGGTAATAATAGCAACGGTCATTTGCCAGTTACCTGTTTTATTGCCAAAAGCATTTGTAAAGAGATTCAGAAAACCAATGAACACAGCTGCCTTTACAATGGTTGCCATGAATGAAGTGAACACGGTTGGTGCACCATCGTACACATCAGGTGTCCAGAAATGAAACGGTGCTGCCGACACTTTAAAGGCCAGCGCCACCATGATCATCACAATTCCGATCAACATGAATATCTTGTAATCATCCTGCGGGGTTACTATTAATTGCTTCATTTGGAAAGAATCTAATTGTTCCAGTTGGAACGAACCTGTTGCTCCATAAAGAAATGCAATACCCATGAGCATGATACCGGTTGAGAAAGATCCCATCAGGAAATACTTCAGTGCAGCTTCATTACCCTTGAGGTTTCGTTTATCGGAACCGGTAAGAATGTATAGTGGAATAGAAATGATCTCAATACCAATGAAGAGAATAAGCAGGTTGTTGAACAAAGCCACTAAGCCTGCACCACTCATGACAAAAAAGATCAACGCAAAATATTCAAACGGATGATTGCCCACTGCTTCCACTTCTTTTCCACTGAGCAGAATGTACATGATAAGAGCAAGGACAAGAATAGTTAAGAACAGCAAACCAAAACGTTCGTATTGCAGCATACCGTTAAAGTTGCTGTTGATGATCATTTTGCCGGAGAGATCAAAAATATTACCAATCAGTAAAGCGATCGATCCAATCAATGCAACAGTTTTTGCAGACGATTTGTCTTTTAAAAACAAACCGCTGAACATCATCACAATACCCCAAATCGCCGAAATTAAAATCAGGTTCATCGTTCTTCGTTGAATAAATTATTTAAACACACCAAGTATCAAGGTTACAGTATCTGTTGTTAATTCAAATACCGGTTTGGGATAAACTCCCATTACAAAAATGGCCACAACAATTACAGCAAGACTTGCTTTTTCAAACCATGTAATATCTTCTCCCTTTGCTGTTAATGTATTTTCGTGGCCGTAGAATACTTTCTGGATCATACGCAATGTATAGATCGCACTCAGGATAATGCTCAATCCGCCAACTGCTGCATACCAAACATTGAATTTGAACAAGCCGTTGAACATTAGAAATTCACCTATGAATGCATTGGTCAATGGTAATGCCACGTTTGCTAATGCAACAATCACCAATAGAATGGTTAAGCCCGGAGCTTTCTGCGCCAGTCCACCCAACTCACTCATCTTACGTGTGCCGAATCTGCGTTCGATCAACTCAATTACTATCCACATACCCAACACATTCACACCATGACTGAACAATTGGATCATTGCACCTTGCAATCCACTTTCGTTGTTTACAAACAATGCAGCGGCCATCAAACCAATATGTGCAATAGAAGAATAAGCGATCAAACGTTTAATATCGTCTTGCTGCATGGCAAGAATGCTGGCGTAGATCATACCGATCACACTTAAACCAATCACTACATTATCGTATTGCACAGCAGCATCGGGGAACAAAGGCAACAACCAACGGATCACGGCAAACAAACCCATCTTCACCATCAATGCACTCAACACCATTGTCACGGCTGTTGGTGATTGCTCGTATGTATCGGGTTGCCATGTATGAAAAGGAAACACCGGCATCTTCACCGCAAATGCAATAAAGAATAGCCAGAACAACCACGACTGTTGATCGCCACTCAATTTAACTGCATACAATGATTGCATGGAGAATGATGCATCAGCAGTTTGATAGTACATGTACAACAAACCAACCAGCATCAACAATGAACCGATGAATGTATAAATGAAGAATTTAAATGTAACTGCAATTCGTTTTTCACCGCCCCATTTGCTGCAGAGGAAGTAAACAGGTATTAATGCCAACTCCCAGAAGAAGTAGAACAACAATCCATCAGCTGCAAGAAATACGCCAGTGATGCCGGCTTGTGCCAGCAACATCAACCCATAAAAACTATTGGGTGATGAGTAACTGCTTTTCCATGTAGAAGCAAATATGATGGGATAACAAAGTGCAGTGAGGAAACAAAGTAATGTGCTTGCACCATCCATCTGCAAGGCAAATGACGAGCCGAGCATTGGTAACCATTCAGCAGTAAAGCTTCTACCCGCTTCATCATGCATCAACAGGTTAACACTCATAGCTGCCAACGTAACCAACGATACCGCAAAGCTCCACAGCTTTGCCTGGCTTTCCTGTTTCACAAAAAATGTAACAAGACCACCAATCAACGGAATCAATATCAACAATAATGCAGTCATAAACAGCTATGCCCGGTTTAATTAAGTATAGTAATTGTAATTACAAATAAAATAAGGATGCCCAGTACCATCCACAGTACATAAGAACCTACCTGTCCACTTTGCAATAAACGCAACTGACGACCACCCCACTGTACACTCTTACCCACACCGTTTACAATTCCATCAATCCCACTCTTCTCAATAAAACGATTGGTGAATACACCCAAACCATTCAATGGTTTTGTGATGATGCTGTTGTATAGTTCATCCACATACCATTTGTTGGCCAATACTTTTCCAAAACCTTCTTCTTCGCCGGTCTCAGGTTTTTTGCTGAAGCGGTTTAACGCATAAAAAATGGAAAGAACAATGAGCGTTATGCTTACAGCTAATAAAATATATTCAGTTTTATGATCAACGTGATGTGCTTCTGCAATTTCAGATGATGCTTTAAATACAGGCGCTAAATAATGCTCCAACTTATGTGCATCTGCTGCAAACAATTCAGGAATACCAACAAACCCTGCAACGATCGCCAATACAGCTAACACAACCAATGGCATGGTCATTTGCCAGGGACTTTCATGTAAATGATGTTCCTGTTCGTGTGTGCCACGGAATGTTCCTCTGAACGTCATTGCATATAAACGGAACATATAGAAAGCTGTCATTAACGCACCAGCCAAACCAATTACATAGTACACAGGATTCGCAGCAAATGCATGCACCAAAATTTCATCCTTTGAAAAGAAACCACTGAAAGGAGGAATACCGGCGATTGCAATACAACCTGCTAAGAATGTCCAATGTGTTGTGGGAAGTTTTTTCGCCAGTCCACCCATCTTACGAATGTCTTGTTCATGGTGCATCGCATGAATAACAGAACCTGCACCTAAGAATAATAATGCTTTGAAGAATGCATGTGTCATTACATGAAACACTGCACCGGTATAAGCACCAACGCCTAAACCAAGGAACATATAACCTAACTGACTAACCGTTGAGTAAGCCAATACTTTTTTAATATCGTTTTGTTTGAGGGCAATGGTTGCAGCAAGAATAGCTGTTGCCAAACCAACTACTGCTACTACTGTTTGCGAAACTGGCGCCAACGTATATAAAATGTTACTACGTGCAATCATGTAGATACCTGCGGTAACCATCGTTGCAGCGTGGATGAGTGCAGATACGGGTGTTGGACCGGCCATCGCATCGGGCAACCAGGTGTACAATGGAATCTGTGCACTCTTACCGGTAGCACCAACAAAAAGCAACAAGGTGATCACTACAATATTTGTGTCGCCTTTAAACATACCTTCTGCCTGTGAAAAAACTTCAGTGTATGTTAATGATCCGAACTGTTGAATGATGAAGAACAAGCCTAATAAAAATCCAAGATCACCAATCCTATTCATCACAAAGGCTTTGCGTGCTGCATTGCCATATTCTGTATTCTTAAACCAATAACCAATGAGTAAGTAAGAACAAAGACCAACACCTTCCCATCCAATAAACATGATGAGATAGTTAGCACCCAACACCAGCAACAACATGCTGAACACAAACAAATTCAGGTAAGCGAAGTAACGTGCAAAATGATGACTCGCTTCTTCATGCATGTAGGATGTTGAATAAACATGGATGAGAAAACCAACACCGGTGATGATCAGCAGAAATAAAGCTGATAACTGGTCAACCTGGAAAGCAAAAGGAATATTCAACCCCGCCACATTGATAAACTCAAACAGGTTTACAGTTGTTGCAATAAAACCTTCAGCCCTTGTTTCGTTAAAGATCAGCAGGCTCACAATAAACGACGCAAGAATTACTCCGCTGCCAATAATGCCGCTGAGCGATTTGCTTAAATTTTTTCTTCCCAATCCATTGATCAGGAAACCGATCAACGGAAACAACGGAACCAAATAAACCAGGTCGATAATACTCTTCATAATTTCCTATGTACGATGTACGATGTTAAATGTAAGATGTCGTACATCCAACATCATACATTAGTTTAATGTTTAAGTCTGTTCAAAAAGTTTACATCCACACTATGAATATTCCTGTACATCATTACAATAATGGCCAACCCCACACTTACCTCCGCGGCTGCCACCACCATAATAAAGAATACAAACAACTGCGCTTCTGTTCCAACAATTGCAGAAGGGTTTACTGCCATTGCATTTGCAGCATGCATTTTTGAAAATGCTACGAGCAATAGATTCACCGCATTCAACATCAGTTCCACACACATAAAAATAATAATGGCATTGCGGCGTGTTAACACACCCGCCACTCCAATACTGAACAACGCTACTGCAAGAATGATATAATAATTGATCGGCATAACTCAATTTGAAAATTTCTCAATTTGAAAATTTGAAAATTGTCAATCAGTTCATCATTTTCAAATATTCTAATTACTAATTTCTTAATCTCCTTTCTTTCCTATTACCACTGCACCTACCATGGCGCTTAAGAACAACACACTGCTTATTTCAAATGGTAATACGTAATCTGTGAACAACGTCTTACCTAATGTTTTAATCAACCCAGCTTCACCACCCATATTAACCAGTTGCGCCTGCAAGGTTTCTGTTTGACGCAATGCAGCTACAAACACCAACATCAAACTACCGCCTGCAACAGCCCCTGCTATTTTCAACCATTTGTTTTTTTGTGGCTCGTTATCTGCATTCATGTTCATGAGCATGATCACAAAGAGGAACAATACCATGATGGCACCTGCATACACAATGATGTTCACCACTGCAAGAAACTGTGCGTTCAATAAAATATAGTGTCCGGAAATAGCAAAGAATACAACAACCAACCACAGTACACTGTACACCGGGTTTTTGCTGGTAACCATCATCAATGCTCCGCCAAGTGCCAATGCACTGAGGAACCAGAATAGAATTTCAGTAATGCTCATGTTATGCAGTCTGTTGATTGGCTTTCGCCTTTCGTTCGTCAATTAATCCTTTTGCTTTGGCAAATGCTTCCGGGTTTTCCTTTGGATGAGGAATTACGAGGTTGTCTTTACCATATATAAAACTTTGCCGGCTGTAATTCGCAGGTGCAAATGTTTCAGTTAAATAAATCGCATCTTTCGGACAAGCCTCTTCACACAAACCACAGAAAATGCAACGCAGCATATTGATCTCATACTTTGCTGCATATTTTTCTTCACGATATAAATGTTCTTCGCCCGGTAAACGTTCTGCTGCATCCATCGTAATAGCTTCAGCAGGACATGCTACTGCACACAAGCCACAAGCCGTACAATTTTCACGTCCCTCTTCATCACGGTTCAGAATATGTAACCCACGAAACACAGGACTGAATGGTCTTGTTTGTTCGGGGTATTGAATCGTTACCTTCTTTTTAAAAATATGCGAAAACGTGATTCCCATTCCTTTAAGAATTGCAGGCAGATAAATCTTTTCTGCAATACTCAACGGCTTACGGTCTACCAGTTTTGCTTTGTTTGTTAATTGCATCAACGTTTTTTATAAAAGTTTGCAAATATATTTTTTGTCTCCCACTTCAACTCTCTCTTCTTCTGCTGTTGCGTCGCACTTTTGTACTGCAACAATTCTATTCATCATTTCTTCAAAAACAAAATCACCGCTGCAGTAACCAACATATTGAACAAAGACAGCGGAATCAATCCTTTCCAACCGAGGTTCATCAACTGATCGTAACGGAACCTTGGAATCGTCCAACGTACCCACATGAATATGAAAATGAAAACAAGAATTTTAATAAATAATGCCGCCGCACCTAACAGGGCCATGATGTTGGCAGAGAAACCCCATGCACTCTCATCATAGAAAGGAATGATATCATAACCACCAAAATACAAAGTCGCCATCACTGCACTGCTGATGAACATATTGATGTATTCAGCAAACAAATAGAAACCCAATTTTAAACTTGAATACTCAGAGTGGTAACCACCAATTAATTCATTCTCTGCTTCGGCCAGATCGAACGGTGTACGGTTACACTCTGCAAACGCACATACTAAGAAAATAAAGAAGCCGAGTGGCTGAACAAAAAAGTTCCACCAGCCTTCCTGCTGTTGCTTCACCATTTCACCAAGACTTAATGTTCCGGTGATCATGATCAAAGCGATCAACGCAATACCCATCGCCAGTTCATATGAAATGATCTGTGAGGCTGCCCGCAAACCACCCATTAACGAGAACTTGTTGTTACTCGCCCATGAACCGATCATGATACCATATACACCTAAACTTAAAATACCAAACACATACAGGATACCAATATTTACATCAGCAATTTGCAGAGAGATAGTTCGTCCGAATAGTTCAACTTTATCGCCCCATGGAATAACAGCGCTGGTTAACATGGCTGTGATCATAGCCAGCGACGGGCCGAGAATAAATAAAATCTTATTGGAAGAAGTGGGAATGATCTCTTCTTTGAAAAACATCTTCACACCATCGGCCAAAGGTTGTAGAATACCAAAAGGACCCGCACGGTTAGGACCAACACGGTCCTGTATCCATGCCGCTACTTTGCGTTCGCCAAACGTCATGTACAGCGCAACCACCAATGAAACGGTAATGATAAATGCGATGAAGATGAATTTCTCCAGCACCAATGCCCAATCGACTGCTAATAAAATCATATCCATTAATTTCCTTTCTCTATTTGTTTAAATGACTCCGATGTTGCCGGGCCTTTTATTTCACTCAACTCAACCTGGTTCACTTCAGTTACATCTTTAATGTTCATCAGTAACTTTGGATCCCTTCCACCCATTACTTTTTTAATTGTTTCATTTGGTTTCACTCCATTCTCATAATGTCCTTGTGAAATCACTGAATGACGATTAACATGTGAAGGTCCTTCAATGATCCAGTCGCTTGCTTTCTTCCGTTCAAAACGACAGTTATTGCAGATCCAACCGGTCTCACCTTTCGTGGTGTCTTTTACTTCGCCCCACTCATCTTTACGTGCAGTTACACGAAGCACTTCATCGCCACGCATCCACAGTTGCACTTCACCACTACACTTATCACAATTGCAATGTGCATCAACCGGCTTGGTAAACCATACACGATTTTTGAAACGGAATGTCCGGTCGGTTAATGCACCTACAGGACAAACATCAATCACATTGCCAATAAAATCATTATCTAAACTCTTCTCGATATACGTTGCAATTTCAGAATGATCGCCACGCATTAAAATACCATGTTTGCGTTCATTCGTCACTTGGTCGGCAGTGTACACACAACGATAGCAAAGAATGCAACGTGTCATGTGCAACTGAATGTATGGACCAAGATCATGCTTATCAAATGTTCTGCGTTTGAACTCATAACGGCTTGCACCTTTACCATGATCATAACTAAGGTCCTGCAAATGACATTCACCTGCCTGGTCGCAGATAGGGCAATCCAACGGATGATTGATTAATAAAAATTCAACCACACCATTTCTTGCATCAATTACACGATCGCTGGTAATATTTTTCACCACCATTCCGTCCATGACGTTGGTACGGCAACTTGCCACCAACTTTGGCATTGGTCGTGGATCGGCAGCAGAACCTGCAGCAACTTCCACTAAACAAGTGCGGCATTTACCACCACTATCTTTCAGCTTTGTGTAATAACACATCGCAGGCGGCGCCACATCACCACCAATTTTACGTGCAGCCTGCAGAATGCTTGTTCCCGGCTCAACTTCTACAGTGATGTTGTCGATGGTTACTGTAAATAATTTCTTTTCGTCTGCCATATTAATAAATACGTTCTTTCAAATTTGTTATGCAGTTGGTGCTGCAATCTCTAATGGCTTCGCATAATTAGCCAAACCATAGTTCCTCTTCAATGCATCTGACGGATTAGTAACATGCCATTCAAACTCATCACGGAAATGACGGATGGCTGCTGCCACCGGCCATGCTGCTGCATCACCCAACGGACAAATGGTATTTCCTTCGATCTTGCGTTGGATATCCCACAACAGATCAATGTCACTCATCTTGCCTTTTCCGTTTTCGATGTTGAGCAGAATTTTTTCCATCCAACCTGTTCCTTCTCTGCAAGGGGAACATTGTCCGCAACTTTCATGACGATAGAAACGGGCCAACGTGTATGTGTGCTTCACCACGCACTGATCTTCATCCATTACAATAAAACCACCACTACCCATCATACTACCGGTTGCAAAACCACCATCACTCAAACTTTCATAGGTCATCATTCTTGTTTCACCCTTTGCTGTTTTCAACAAAAGATTTGCAGGAAGAATAGGAACCGATGAACCACCGGGGATACATGCTTTCAATTTTTTACCATTGGCAATACCTCCGCAATATTCATCACTATAAAGAAATTCTTCAACCGAAATATTCATTTCAATTTCATACACACCGGGCTTGTTTAAGTTACCGCATGCAGAAATGAGTTTTGTACCAGTTGATTTACCAATACCAATCTTCGCATACTCATCACCTCCGTCATTTACAATTGGTACAACAGCTGCAATGGTCTCAACATTGTTTACCACTGTCGGACAACCCCACAAACCTTTTACCGCAGGGAATGGAGGTTTGATACGTGGGTTACCACGCTTACCTTCTAATGATTCAAGCAATGCTGTTTCTTCGCCACAGATATAAGCACCACCACCCGGCTGCACAAATATGTCGCAATCGAAACCACTGCCTAAAATATTTTTTCCTAACCAACCTGCATTGCGTGCTTCCTGCACAGCAACTTCCAAAATTTCTTTCACCCACCAATATTCACCACGGATATAGATATAAGAAGTATTGCTGCCCAATGCGTACGATGCAGTGATCATTCCTTCAATCAACAGATGGGGAATAAATTCCATCAGGTAACGATCTTTGAAAGTACCCGGCTCACTCTCATCTGCATTTACCACCAAATAACGGGGAACACCTTCAGGCTTAGCAAGGAAGCTCCATTTCATACCTGTTGGGAAACCCGCACCACCACGACCACGCAGTCCACTTTTCTTTACTTCTTCCGTTACTGCTTCGGGAGCCATTGTTTTCAATGCTTTCTCCACACTGCGGTAACCACCTTCACGGCGATACACATCATAATGCCTGATGCCTTCAATATGTGCTTTGTCTAAAAGTAATTTTCTACCCATTGTTTTCGTCGTCTGTTTTTCTCGACTTAATATTTTATGTAGTCACCGATTTTACTACTATTGAACTTCTGTTGCGTCGCACTCTTGTACGTTCTTAATTCTATTCAACATTATTATCTTTAAACCAATCAGGTTTAAAACGTAACAGATTTCTTAATACTAATGATCCAAGTGCTAAACCAATTCCAATGAACAACATCGGCTTCATGTTGCTTTTATCTTTCATCACAAGGAAAACGATGATAACGATCATCGCTGATGTTGAAAGCAAAAACCCAATAAACATGGCGGTTTTCTTTGTCATCATTAATTGGCTTTAGCTTTTCCTTCTGCAATCAATGCATCAATTTTTTCTTTGGTCAGGTGTTCACGGTAATCAGGACCCAACTGCATCATAGGCGCATAACCACAGGCTCCCAAACATTCCACCGTCTTCAATGTAAACAATCCATCTGCAGTTGTTTGTCCGGGTTTGATGCCCAGCTTCTCGTAGATATAATCAACAATACCATCACTGCCTCTTAACATGCAAGGGCCTGTTTGACAAACTTCAAATATTGTTTTACCAACCGGCTGTAAATTATACATGCTGTAGAACGTAGCTACTTCGTACACTTCAATAGGAGCGATCTTCAATAACTCCGCAGCATAATCCATTGCTTCCGAGCTCAGCCATCCACCATTTTCTTTCTGCACAAAATGCAGCAATGGCAGCAATGCGCTTTTCTGCTTGCCTTCGGGGTAATGAGAGATCATCTCATCTACTTTCTTCAACTGTTCTTCTGAAAACTTCATTCTGCTATTTTCAAATTTTCAAATCAATTAATTTTCAAATGCACTTAAGCATCTAATTCTCCTGCAATCAAATTCAAACTACTCATCACCACAATTGCATCGCTCAACATACTTCCTTTTACCAGTTCTTCAAATGCCTGGTAATAAATAAAGCACGGCCTGCGGAAATGCAAGCGGTAAGGTGTACGTCCACCATCGCTGATGAAATAATAACCTAACTCACCATTTGCACCTTCTACACTATGATACACTTCACCCTTCGGCATTTCAATTTCACCCATGATGATCTTGAAGTGCCAGATAAGTGCCTCCATACTCGTGTACACTTCTTTCTTCTCAGGTAAATAATATTCCGGCACATGTGCATGATACACTTCTGCATCGGCTCCTTTGAAATCCTGTATTTTTTGATAAGCCTGTTCAATAATGCTTAAGCTCTCCCACATTTCAACATTACGAACAAGATATCTGTCGTAAGTATCGCCGGTAGTTCCAACAGGAACAATAAAATTAAAATCTTCGTAAGATGAGTAAGGCGTGTGAACACGAACATCATAATCTACACCGGCTGCACGTAAGTTAGGGCCGGTGAAAGCATAATTCAATGCACGTTCTGCAGAGATAGGTCCACAACCAACTGTACGATCGATAAATATTCTGTTACGAGTAAACAGGTTCTCAAATTCTTTTAATGCTTTTGGATATTCTTTCAGGAACTTTTCTAATTTTTCCCAAGCTGCCGGTGTAAAGTTTCGTTCGAAACCACCAATGCGACCGATGTTGGTTGTTAAACGGCTACCACAGATCTCCTCATAAATTTCATAAATCAATTCACGGTATTCCATCAGGTAAACGAAACCTGAAAAGGCTCCCGTATCAACACCCAAAATTGAATTACAGATCAGGTGATCGCTGATACGTGCAAGCTCCATTAAAATCACACGCAGGTAATCAACACGCTTTGGAGTTTGAACGCCCAACAGTTTTTCGCAGGTAAGATGCCAGCCAATATTATTGATGGGGCTGCTGCAATAATTCAAACGATCAGTAATGGGTGTGATCTGGTAAAGCGGACGACGTTCCGCCAACTTTTCAAATGCACGGTGAATATAGCCTACTGTTGATTCAGAAGACATCACACGCTCACCATCCATTTCCATGATGTTTTGAAACACACCATGCGTTGCCGGATGCGTTGGACCAACATTGAGAGTGATCGTTTTCTTCTCAATGGAACCTTCAGGTAATAATATATTTTGAACGTCGCTCATGGTAAATTTGAAAATTTATCAATTTGGAAATTTGAAAATGGGTTTAATCAATTTCAAATCTTCAAATATTCAAATCGGTTATTTAATACTCCCTCCTCTTCCAAACATCTCATCATCTTTATCAATACGTGTCTGATCTTCCAATGGAAATTCTTTACGCATCGGGAAATAATCCATCTCATCCACATTTAAAATGCGTTTAAGATTTGGGTGCCCAACGAAATTCACACCGAAGAAATCGTATGTCTCCCGCTCCATCCAGTTTGCTGTTGCATATAACTGTGTTGCGGTAAACACATCAGGAGTATTGATATCAGTAAATACTTTAAAACGGATACGCACATTATCAACCAGGTTGTGTAAGTGATAGACCACCGCTAACTCACGACCTTTGTCTGTTGGATAATGGACGGCCTGCAGATCAGTTAAAAACTGGAAACGCAATGTTTCATCATCAAATAAAAACTGGAGTACTTTCAAATTAAGATCCTTGGGTGCTTCAAATGTGAGCATACCATAGGGCTCGGAGAAAGCATATACCTGCTCTCCAAATTTCTCTATCAGCTTGTTTTGAATCTGTTCGTTGGTCAAAGCCATCTCAATTTGAAAATTTGAGGATTTGAAAATTTGAAAATTCTATCGCCTCAGTCATTAGAACATTTTCAAATTTTCAAATTGATTAGTTATTTATTGTATTCCGTAACTGTCCAATAATTTTTGATAATGCTCGCTGTTTCGGCGGCGAAGACTTTCCTGGCCCACCAGATCCTGTATGCGCATCAACCCGTCAAGAATCGCTTCAGGTCTGGGAGGACAACCGGGCACATACACATCTACCGGCACCACCTGGTCAATTCCCTGCAATACACTGTATGTATCGAAAATACCACCACTGCTGGCACATGCACCAACAGCCATTACCCAACGGGGTTCGGCCATTTGCAGGTAAACTTGTTTTACAACAGGACCCATTTTTTTAGAGATCGTTCCCATTACCATCATCAGATCGCACTGGCGTGGAGTAAAAGCCATACGCTCAGAACCAAATCGACCAAGATCGTAGTGAGCCGCTGCTGTTGCCATGAACTCGATACCGCAGCAGGAAGTTGCAAAAGGCAAAGGCCAGATAGAATTCTTACGGGCCAGCCCAACTACTTCGCTGAGTTTGGTAGCAAAGAATCCTTCACCCATATGACCTTCAGGCATATCAACCATGCTGATATGACCTTTATGATCGATTGATTTAGGATTGATATTAAATTGTACCGGACGTGACATAATATTTTTAGTTGAAGATTTGAAATTATAAGCTTGCTGTCAGTTTCACAACAACTACTGCACCACAAAGTTTGCTTAGCAGCAAGTTTCACTTTTCAAATCTGTGATTGTTTCGGCTTAATCTTCCCAATTAAGCGCACCTTTCTTAATTATATAATAGAATCCACACAGGAAAAACCCTACAAACATCAACACAGCCATGAATCCGCCCCACCCCAGCTCACGAAAATTAACGGCATACGGATAGAAAAAGATCACCTCAACATCAAACAACACAAACAAAATTGCTACGAGGAAGTATTTCACCGCCATTGGCTGACGGGCATTGCCATGAATTTCAATACCACTCTCAAAGTTTTCCAGCTTTTGAGCAGTTGGACGCTTAGGTCCTAGCAAATGCGTAAGCACCATCATAACTGCCACAAAACCAAATGCAAACAATATCTGGATACCGATGGGGAAATAATTACCTGAATCATTCACCGATTGAACAACGGGTGCTGCGGGACTGGACTGTAAAAAGAAAAACCATTTCATGTAAATGCAGGTTTTGAATGCCGCAAAAATAAGGCAGGGTATTGGAAATTCCCTGTAATAAAAAAAAATCCCCCCGCTATTGCGGAGGGATCTATAAATAAAATGAAATCGTGTTCCGTTAACTGTAGATGACAGACTTTCGTTCATTACGCCCCGTAACAGAATTACTGTTTACTCCACTCGTTGCTTTGCTGGTGCTACCGGTTGCCTGTGCTTTACCACCGGTGAGCTGACGCTTGTATTCTTTTGCCTCAGCATCATTTGGATCGATGGCCAATATTCTATCGCAAAACTCAATTGCTACTTTATAATCCTTCTTTACAAAAATGTTGTAGCCAATGAAATATTTGTAGGCCAATTTGATCTGCGGACGGAATGAAGCTGAATCCTTGCTGGCAGACGCAACCTGCACAAATTTTTCAAAATGTGGGTTTGCCATGCTGTTTACCATGCTGGTGTCAATACTCCAGTTTGAGCGGGCACGCCAGTAGTAACCGTAAGCCTGATCAGGATATTGGGTTGTGTAAATAGCAAATACACTGTCTGCTTTGCGGTAAAAATTAAAGTCGCCTGAAGCAGCACCTGCATCGAAAAATGTGCGACCTAAATTATACATATCCACATTACTAGGCGTTTTCTTAGCATTGTATTGCTTCTCTTGCCAATAAGCCTTTGCAACCTTGTCATTCAGTTTATTTGCAAGAACAATTGCCTGATCTAAATAGGAAGCCTTGTTTTCCTGGGAAGTATCAGCATTCATTGCTTTTTCATAATAAGCATATGCCTGCGATTGACTACCAGGTGTTCCAGATAAGATATCACCGAATAACTGGTAATCTTTTGGAACAATCTCTTCCGGTTTTGATTTTGCGAGAAATATATCAATGTTCTTTTTTGCATTAGCGTATTCCGTAACTGCTGTAACAGAGTCTTTTTCTTTTGCTGCTTTTTCCGCCAAAGACTTATAGCTATAAGCCTTTAAACGGTAGATACGTGGTCGGATCACATCGGCACCCACCTTGTTAATGAGAGCATCACTTTGCGTAATAGCCTCTTTAAATTGGCCTGAAGCGTATTTCAGATCAATGCGATAGTAATCGTTTTGTGGATCACTATCAATCGATGTAATGTATTTGTTCAAATAATCTTCAGCCTTGGCAACGTCCCTGAAGTACCAGTAAAAATATAATGAATAATAAGCAGGCCCGTAAGCAGGGTCCATATTTACCGCTTCTTCAAATGCAGGCAGAAAGAATTCTCTATTCTTCTGGCTTTCATAGATCAAGCCTTCTTTGTGTTTAGCTGCTGCATATTTAGGGTTAAGGGTGAGGGCGTTTTTGAATGCAAGCACTGCATTACCGCCATCCACCAACTTCCTGTAAGCATCACCAATGGTTACAAAAACTGAAGGGTCGTTGAATTTCTTTGTAGTGGTGATCTTTTGCAAATGGACGATACCATAATTGGCATCACCAGCTTTTGTGTAGGCATTTGCACGGCCTACTGCATGCAATACTTCATTATCTTTTGATTTGCTGGTGTTGATAGCCATATCAAAATGATTACGGGCATCGGTTGCTTTATTTTCAAGCAACTCAACATGTCCCATACCTGCGAGGAGGATAGGAGAAGTAGAACTGGCCTGCAAAGCTGCCTGGTAGGTTTGTTTTGCTTTGGCTACATCTTCCAAACCAATGTATGCCTGACCCAACCAATAGGCTGCTTCCTCATTCTTGGGGTTTGCAGCTACGAGTTTCTCAAAAACATCCTTTGCGCTTTTGAACCGCTCATAGTACATGAACTTCTTTCCATCATCAATGGATTGTGCCAACAACTGCTGCACGAAAAAAACTGCCACAAATGCTAAACTGAGTGATCGTTTCATTTTTTCTTTCTTTGGTTTAAGTAATCGGTTGCTCAGGGTCGGTAAAAATATTAAAATTATTGCTTTACAGGCTTCACTAATTTCAGTTGAGTTTCTCTCATGATAAAAATCCTTCTTGCCGGAACAAGATAACCTCTTCTAAAGATCAGTTGCCCTCTGTCGCTGTTCATAAAATTTACAAATGCTTTTCCCAAGCCCACGTGATTTTCTTTCAAGACGTAATAGATCTCCCTTGTGTAAGGATAACGTTTTGTTAAAATGTCTTCCTGCCATGGTTTTGTATAAGTGTTTGCTTCATCACAACTATCGCATGGAAGCCAGGCAATCCGTACTTTCTTGAGCAGCTCAAGCTGTTTACTTTCTTCGGGGTTACCGATCCAGCTTACACCAACAAAGCCTATATAACCCGGGGTTTCTGCAATATATTCTACCACCTCGCTGCTGCTTTTTGCAGCGGTAATGACTGACGTATTAAACAGTTTTCCCTTCAATATACTATCGATGGCATAACGTACCGTACTGGTTGCTTTTACCCCATCAAAAACAAGTTTATACGGCAGCTTCCCTGTACCCAACAACATCCCTGCCACTTCTTCTTTAGTAAAAACAGAATCAGGATCATTTCTGTTCACCACCAATGCCACGGCATCACTGGCAAGCAGATCACCCTGGGGATATAAACCGAGAGAATCAGCATAGTAACTAGACTCTTCGGTTGTGATCTTTTTGGTAACGATCACCATTCGGGTGCTGTCGTTCATCAGATCGTTCCAGCAATCAGCCTCCGGTTTATAATGAGCGATAATCTTAGCCTTGGGGAAGGCCGATTGAAAGACCTCTATCTGTTCTTCAATAATAGGCTTGAACGACTCGTCTACACTAATATGGATGGTGCCGCTTGAACCGGTATCTTCAGGCTGCGCCTTCTTCTCTTTACAGGAAAAAATACACAGGCTTAAACAGCCATACAGTACCATACTCCACTTCTTCATGTCTATGATGGATTGTTGTAAGTTTTTACCCCCCTGAAAATGCGGAATGCCCCATATACAAATGCGGCAATTCCAAATACGATCACTACATCGGGCGGTGGAAATGTAATTTCAAGTCCAAAGTATTTTGATAAAGCAAGAACCGCTCCCATAACCAGGTAAATAATGCCCATAACAATGTCGAACACTGCCTTTACATTAACGGGTTTATTCTTTTTCCTGAAATCTTCCTGGATTGACATGTAAGCTTTTTAGGGAGCGGGCAAGTTAACTAATTTTTACTCTTCGGGAACGGTAAAGGTTACCGGTTGTGTAAAATAAGATGCCACCGGTTTTCCTCTCTGTTTCCCCGGTTTCCACTTTGGCATGCGGCCAATTACACGCATTACTTCCTTATCGAACTCTTTGCCTCCGCTCATGGTAATCACGGCATCTGTTACTTCTCCATTGGCGTTCACAACAAATTTTACTCTGACCGTTTTACGATCACCCGATTCTAATTCATCTGGCACACGCAACATGCGTTGCAGGTAACGTGACCATGCTTCCATGCCTCCGGGGAATTCTGGCTTTTCATCGGGTGATTCCAGAATTGGAGGATCTAAAGGTGTGGCTTCTTTAGGAGGATCAGCAGGAAAGCTTGTTACTGAACCTTTATCGGCTTGAACAAATCCTTCTCCACCCGGTGTACCTGGATCTTCAATTGGCCCGGGGTTGTATTTGGCAGTATCGGTTCTGTCAGGCACTTCGTTTTTTACCAAATGATCATCCACTATTTTCGGAACAAAGTCCGGCTTTGTGGGAGGCTGTTCAGCAACAGTTCTTTGTTGCTGTTCGGGCACTTTCTGCTTCTTAGTATCAATAACTTCTTCAAGAATTACAACCACAGTATCCTTATCGAGTGGAATATATGTACCTGTCTTTTTTGGTTTACTCATTACGTACAATGAAACAGCTGTTACTAATAACAACATTATTCCCATTGCTTTTTTGAGGTGTGAAGGATATGCTCTTCGTATGGAATACGCACCATATGCTTTGTTGCGATTATCAAATATGATATCAAGCAGGTCGGCCTTAAGAATTTGTTCGGTATTCATGTGACAACGTTTTGGTGAGGTGAAAAAATTGATGCATCTGTTTGCATATGACAGATCATACACTCAAACAAATCTTCATTACACACTCGCCGGCCGGCTGTTGATGAAATGATTTCGGTAATTAGATGCGCTGCTGAAAGAAATCCACAAACACATGTACGAAGTGAGAAGTACGAGGTACGAAATAAAAACCTTCAACTTCAAGGTTGCGTTCACTTTGCTTTATGATGTTTGAATATTGGACATCGGGTTTTACTTCTTGTACCTTGTTTTTTGGTTATTGGATTTTCATTCTTGCGTCTTGTGCCTTTTACCTTACACCTTATCTTTGCGCTCATGCGCATCTTAATGGTTTGTTTGGGAAATATTTGCAGAAGTCCTTTGGCTGAAGGTGTGCTGCAGCACAAGGCATGGAATGCCGGTTTGCAATGGAGTGTTGAGAGTGCAGGTACAGGTGCGTGGCATACAGGCGAACCTCCGCATCATTTAAGCATTAAAGTGGCGAAGCATAACGGCGTTGACATCAGCAAACAACGGGCAAGACAATTTGTGAAAGAAGATTTTCTCAATTATGATTTCATATATGTAATGGACAGCAGCAATTACATTGATGTAAAACAAATGAGTGGTAAGTTTTGGAAAGAAGAAAAAGTTGATCTGCTGTTGAATGAATTATATCCAGGTGAGAACAGGGCTGTTCCTGATCCATGGTATGGAAAAGAAGATGGATACCATACTGTGTATGAAATGATCGATAAAGCATGTGATAAGATAATCGAGAAGTATATTGTGAGAAGTACGAAAATGTCTGATGTATGATTTCGGATTTATGACTTGGAATAGCAGGCATTAAAACTATAAACTACAAATTGAAGAATGGCGAAGGTTAATGTATCATTACCGCAAGGCACAAGAGATTTTGGAGCAGATGTTGTTCGCAAACGCAATTATATTTTCAATACCATTAAATCGGTTTTTGAATTATATGGGTTTGAACCATTGGAAACACCAGCCATGGAAAATCTTGATACGTTGATGGGCAAGTATGGTGAGGAAGGCGATAAATTGATCTTCAAAATTCTGAACAACGGTTTAGATAATCCTGCCAAACAACAAACGATCAAAGATGAATTTGAAAAAGTACTCGCAGGAAAAAATACAAGTGCAATTACTGAACGTGCATTAAAGTATGATCTCACCATTCCGTTTGCACGTTATGTAGCCATGAATCATAATCAACTTACCATGCCGTTCAAACGCTACCAGGTGCAGCCTGTGTGGAGAGCTGATCGTCCGCAGAAAGGACGTTACCGTGAGTTTTATCAATGCGATGCAGATGTGGTGGGCAGCAAATCATTATTGAACGAAGTTGAGCTGACAAATATCTATGCTACTGTTTTTCAAAAACTCGGTGTGGATGTTGACATTAAAATCAACAGTAGAAAAATACTTGCTGCATTAGCTGAGTTGTGTGGTGGTAGCGATAAAATGGTTGATATTACGGTTGCTATTGATAAGCTTGATAAGATAGGGTTAGAAAAAGTAAAAGAGGAATTAGCTCAACGTGGATTATCTACTGAGCAAATTTCCATCATCGAAAAATATTTACTCATTACCGGTAATAATGAAGAAAAACTGCAACAGATAAAATCATTACTCGGCGAAACCGAAACAGGTAAGCAAGGAATAGAGGAACTTGAAACAGTCAGTCTGCAATCGCAAATCCCAAATCTGCAATTCGACTTTACCCTGGCTCGTGGTTTAAACTATTATACCGGTATCATATTCGAAGTAAAAGCGAAGAATGTGCAGATGGGCAGTATTGGCGGTGGCGGTCGTTACGACGATCTTACCGGTTTGTTTGGTGTGCCAAATATTCCCGGTGTTGGTATTTCGTTTGGGGTTGATCGTATTTATGATGTGATGGAAGAATTAAAACTATTCCCTGCAAGTGTTCATACAGGTACAAAAGTTTTGTTTTTCAATCTTGGTGAAGCAGAAAGCAAAAAAGCATTTGAGCTGATGCAGCAATTACGCAGCAAAGGGGTTGCCTGCGAATTGTATCATGAAAACAGCAAATTCGACAAACAATTTAAATACGCTGAAAAAAAACAAATTCCTTTTATCGCCATTCTTGGCACAAAAGAATTAGAGAACGGCACCTGTAATGTAAAAGAATTGGCAACAGGTGTACAGGAATCGCTCAGCTTCGATGCTTTGTTCCAAAAATTTTCGGTTTAATACGGCTGAATCAGCTAAACAGAAAACCTCTTTTCTTTTTTTGGGTTGTATGGGTGCGAATCTTTATTTTTGCCACCCTTAAAATTTCAGTCGGTGAGGTGGATGAGTGGCTGAAATCAGTAGTTTGCTAAACTGCCGTACGGGTAACTCTGTACCGCGGGTTCGAATCCCGCCCTCACCGCTCAAAAGCCATGCAAGTCGCATGGCTTTTTTGTTTTTAATCGATTCTAATCCTTCTACTGCTTTCCAAATTATCAGTCGTAAAATCATTCTTTACAGTCCCGACATGGACCATTACCTGTAAAATGTGCGAAAATGCCTGAATCGGAAAAGCGATTGTCAAGATTGACGGATTTACCGAATATGACATAACTGCCGCTGTAAGAAATGGAAGGTCGCCCGACATAACTACCCGTAACATTGCTCACTGCCGTTTTTTTACCACTAACCGTATTGTGCAAAATTATGTTGGAAGCTGCTGCACCAAGATTGGTTGCTTTTGTTGGAAAAGCAACCCAGGTACCATCGTAACTGATTGCAACCCGCTCGCCTTGTTCAATGGGGCTATCGTTGTTGGAAGCTTGTCCATCATCGGTAAAACTGGCAACATTTACTTTCCCTGTTTCTACATCAACCACAAATACATCCTGGAATTTATTATTGTCGTTGGGCACCATATTGCTGGCAGTGGTGGCAAACGCTACAAAGCGTCCATTGCCGGAGATGGAAGAAGCTACCTGGCGTGAAGCTGATTCAGTGCCGCCATTTTTTTCTTTGCCATCATGAGTCATACTGATTCGTTTTAATCCTGACTGTCCACGTTGCCACAGGAAAATATCCCACAAATTATTATTGTCATTCGTCACCAAAGTACCGGAGGGAGAACAAAAACTAATGCGAGCCCCGTCGAATGAAATACTTCCTTTATAGCCATTGCCACCTGTTTTCGCAACAGGATCAACACTGATCATTTCTGTTTTTCCTTTTTGAATATCACGCAAAAAGATATTGGCCAGCGACCGGCCTTTGGGTACTGATGCTAAATTGGTTGCGGGTGAAGTAAACACAACAAAATTACCATTGCCCGATATGGATGCATCAAAACTTTCTGCATCAGCCGCAGCACCGTTTGTTGCTTTGCTGATGAGCTCGATGCTGTTTGTACTCTTTCTCCAAAGAAAAATATCTTTTACATTGTTATTATCGCCCGATACAAGATTCGTAGCCTTTGATTCAAACACAACGATTTGTCCATCGGCAGAAACAGAAGGCTCTGCACAATCAGCATTGCCTTGCTCACCGCTTGCACTAACAGAAATCATTTTTGTAACACCTGTATTTCTGTCACGCCAAAACACTTGCCGGAACTTGCCGTTTGATCCTGCAAAATCTTTTGTGCCTGATACAAATACAACATACCTGCCTTCTTCACCTTGAAATCCGCCAATAGCAGGTGCAAATGATTCATAAAAGCTACTCATCATTTTATCATCTGAACTGCGTGTGAGCAATTCATAGGTGAAGTCAACACCCACTTTTATTTTATTTACATCACCCGGCGCTTTCCCTTTTCCATAATACACAACGCCTTTCATGTTGGAAGCAATTTTTTTCAGCATCACATTATACGCTTCCTCTTCTTTCAAAGATTTTGAAAATCGTATGGGCGATGTAGTATACAAATTTCCGTTGCCTTTTGGTGGCGTGATGGTGAGATCATTACCATTATTGTAAGCAAGAGTAACAGGTACCCCTGCCGGTGCACTTAATGTACCTGTAAGAAACATTCCATTACTGGCTAAAGGACCTTGCGGAGTTAATGGTTTCGATGTTGTTTCCTTATTGGTTTTTGATGAAGATGTAGTTTGATTGGGAGATGCAGGTGTACTCACTTTATTGGTAGTAACGCCAACTTGATTTTGTGCAGATGATGATACCGTAGATGAAGGTGGTGCTGTTTTGCCGATGAAAGATTTAAGATAATCAAGGCTTACGTTTTTCTCCATTTCTTTTGCAAACTCAACCATCACAGGATTTTTTGGATCGTACCTGATGCTTACTGTTATCATTTGCGGCACAGCTGCTGAACTCCATTTTTTGAAATAAGTAGGATTGGGTTTTGTGAGCAATTCTGCAAATGGTTCCATCTTGTCGGTAAAATCGTAGTCGAAATTATTCTTAGTGCTTTTGATCACGATGGCCCATTTGTTTAATTCATCTGATGGTGCTGAGAGTTGTTCGTCCAATCTTGCCAAAGCGTTTTCATAGCCTTGTATTAATTTTTTATAAGATGCCTGCACCCGTTCAATGGCCGGGTTATGGGTACCGGAAATGTAAGTGGCCAACCTTGCAGGGTCCGACTTGTATTCCTGCTCTTTGTATTTTTTTTGCTGCTCCCAACCTGCCAATTGATCTTTCAAACGTGGTGCTTCTGCTGCCATCTCTTTTTGCACAAAACGTTTCCGCTTCAACAAAAATTCACGGCGTGTTACAAAGCTCCAGGGCAGTTGTCCATCATAAGTAATTAACCAAAGTTTGGTGAGTCCCTCATTACCGGCACCCAATGAAGTTTTCACATCATTAAACTGCCAGATACCCGGACGAATTTCAACAGGAAAGCCTTCACGCAGCGGACGAAAGCCAAGACTATTGTCTGCAGCGGTGGTATCATAAATTTCAAGAAAGCTTACGTAATTGAATGCCGTAGTGAAGATGCTGCTGATGTCGAATTTATTTAATACCAGTGCATCTCCTTCGCATAAATAGCGCTCTGCAAACAGAGTGTACCAATAATGGGCTACTGGTTGGCTGTACATCACCGGTTGAAAAGAGCCTGAATACGCAGCATCCAAACCTTTGGGCTGATAAGCCGCCTGCAAAGGATTGTGCACAGCATTGTAAAACCTGCGTTGAACGGCGAGGTCTGAAGCATTGGACTTAACGGTTTCAGATAGTTTTGTCCATTTGCCAGCCTTTGCCAACTGACGATTCAAACAATCATTGTCTTGTGCAGCAATACACGAGCAGGTTATTAAGAACAGAGCTGATAAGATTTTCTTCATCGTATAAGGTTTGATAGAATTAATTCGAAACTTTTCCATAAGCTGTATAACTGCCATAACTCACATCCTGCAACCAAAGAATGCGTGCTCCTTTTATACAAGAAAAATAAGCGTTGTAAGTAATGGGTCTGCGCTCAATATCGGAGCACCATACCTGCCAGTTGCTTAATAGTTTCCATGTGCCATTTGCTTTTGCCTGGTCAACTTTCATCGTAGTGCCTGTTGCACCGCTTCCCATAGCAAGATCCCATGTGTATGTTTTGTTTTTTTGAAACACATAATTCACTCTTGATGCATAAGTGGTGGAGCCGGTATATAATCCTGTGTAAACACTGTAGTACGAAGTGGAGCCAGAGAATTCATTCGACCATTTACCAACCAGATCGTTTTCACCAACAGCAAAACGATTCATGCTTGTTAACCGCAACAACGGATCCCAGTTGCTGAAATACCTGTCTGGGTTATCAATACCAAATGCCTGTACAAAGCTGTTCTTGTCAGGGGCAATCACTTCTATCCATCCACTTCTTCCTTTGCTGAAGAGTGCTACCCAAACATCTCTTTTAGTAGCATTGTCGTTTAAAAGACCTGCTGCAAAAAGTCCCGGTTCCGACGCATGATTATATCCCGGTGTTTGGTACTGCCGCAAATTGGTATAACGTGGTGCTACCAATAAATTCCAGAAGACATTCACATGTTCATCGTATTGCGAATAATATTTACTGTCTTCTGCACGGGGATAATGCAGCAACACTTTTATATTTCCCTTTGTTGCTTCTACCCAATCTTCTTTTACCACACTCGTCCAGCCATCATCGAAATTGGTGCTGTTGAAAGTAAAGCCATCGTTTGTTGGAGTAGTTTTAATTTCCTCAACCGGTTTTTCCTGAGGTTTATTTGTATTGGGTAACGAAACATTTAATGATGCAATAAACTCATCCAAGACTTGTCCATACGTTGTTGTATTACTCAACAAAAGAAAACTGGCGCAATTGACGCCATCACTGAACGTATTCAACAGGACAGTTGACGTATCGTTATTGAAAAGAAATTTTCCAAGCCCTGTGTAAAGTTTCCATCCATTGAAGGTTTGTGTGTCTGTTGCTAACGGCTCGCCTTGCACGCCGTAACGGTTCATTACAAGTTCTTTCCATTCATTTTGAAAATCGGCGTCAATGGTTCCTTTGCTTGCAGTACTTTTTACAAAATCAATTTGTGCCCATGTGCGTTTACTATTATCCGTTGTTGAAAAGAGGAGGCTATTTTCTTTTGCCGCTTTGGTCCATTTTTTAGGTGGCGTAAAAGTAAAAATGTCAAAGCTTTGTTGTTGAGCGCACGCTGCCAGGTGAAACAATAAAAAAAATAAAATACAAGTTGTTTTCATGATGATGTTTTTGATTAAAGTTTAACTCCCTTTAATATTCCGCTGCCTGTTGCAGTAAATCCGCTATTAATGGAAATGGTTGCATTTACTCCGCCAAGTGATACCGAAGGTTCTTTTGGTCCAACATTTACTTCACCAATATCTGTTTCCACTTTTGTATTGAGTGTATTGGTTTTTACACCAACATTTGCAGTGAGTTTTACACCAGCATCTTTCAATCCTGTGCGATCAAATTCTAAAAAGCCAGTAACCTCTGCAGATGTTTGTAATTGCAACGGTCCTTCTCCAAATTTTTTGCCTTCACCTGCAGATACTTCTATTGTGCAGCGTTGAAATTCATCAAAGAAATTGCGGTTCGCTTCCATGTCGGCCGATTTGGTTTCCCAGCCGAGTTTTACAAAATCAATTTCTATTTCGGCAATCATGCGTCCACATTCTGTTTTAATGGAAGCATATCCAAAATTCATTTCACTTTTATAGCGGCAATTCACTTCATCGTAATCGGGAAGCGTTCCAAACTTTGAAGTTGGTTTTTCATTGCCTTTTTTGCAGAGCGTTGTGGGATCTCTGAACACAATATTATCAATGGGACCACGCAACATTGCTATCCATTCCTGTTTGGCCAGGTTGATGTTTAATGCAAGCTCTTCCGGAAACGCACGGTATAAATTATAGTGAGCTACTTCATTTATGCGTGCGTAAACCCGATCAAGATGTTTCTTAAAAAAAGATTCGATAACACTGTTGGCAGACATCAGCAACCTGTTGTTTATTGCATCATATGCACTGCAATAGGCCTCAGGTATTCCCAACCCTTCCCCCATCTTTCCTCTGAATTGTTCATCCAGCTCCCGCATTTCTTTTCCAGCAATTTCTTTCACACTATCAACATATCTCTGCATTTTAATTACGGCAATACCAAATGGATCATGCAGATCAATTGCCAGCAATTCATCAATACGTGGCCTCAATTTTTTTTCTGCCTTTGGTGAAAGATTGACAAATACCGCTGAAGTTCTGGCTCCTGTTTTTGGCGCATTAGCATCATGCTTCAACCTTTCCTGGTAACCCTGTTGAAAAGCGGCACCAAGCACTACTCCTTCTTCTGAAAGTTCACTGGCGATCCTGTTGCATTCTTTCCGGAATTGCTCCCACTCTACCTGGGTCACCCTGCTTTCCTCCACATTCTTTGGAAAAGACGGCCATTTAAATTTCGATAAACCCAACTCATCTTTCTTTCTTGGAGGATTGAAAAAAATATCATCAGGTTTTAATTCATAGCCGAGATCATTTAACTTTCTCTCTTTATCACTTGTATGCATACGGCTTATTGCCTGCTTCATTGATTTGATAGCTGCACCATGGTTGCCTTTGCTTTCTTCAATTGCAGCTTTTATCTGGTTGGCCTGCGGATGCCATGCGCATAAGCGAATGGTGCTATCGATATACTTTGACGCCATTGTTACATCACCCAATCCAAACCATGCATGAGCAATGTTATTGAGTATGGTACTGTTTTGCGGATGCTCTTTATTGAGGTAGTTAAGTATTGGAAGTGAAAGTTGTTCTGCACCACACATACTCAACATAGCAGCAAAATTGTTGAGGCAATTGCTGTTAGTTGGATCATCGGCACAGGCACGACTTAATAAAAGCAATGCCGGGGCTGCCTTGCCAAAGGCCCAGCAACCCACAGCAGCGTTAGCAACGGCCGTTGATGTACCATATTTCGCTTTAATGGAGTTATACAGTTCATCTGCTTTTGCAATCATTGACGATGGAAACCTGCTTTGCAATTTTTGATAAACCGACTGCAGGTAAATTGGCAAAGCTGTTTTCGTTAATGGCAGTTTTGAGATAGATACAATTCTTACTGCATCACGTTTTGGCACCAGCACGTCGGGCTGCATGTTAGAATTTGCCATTGCAAAATCAGCCGTTTTTTTCATCTGTTTTACATTCGGTATTTTAATGCCCATGCTATCCATGAATCGTTTTTCTTCAGGGCTCATGTTGTTAAACGCATCCTCCATTTCCTTCATCATTTCATTCATTTCTTTTTGAGAAGGAGGCGGGTCTTTTTTAACGGGTTTCTTTTGTGCTGAAACGGAAAGTGAAAACAATAAGAAAAACTGCAGAATGTATTTCATGTCGATAATTATTGCTGAAAGAAATATGGTCAGTGTAATAAACCGTTAATTTAAAATGCATTCCAAGCTTGCCCGGTTGTATAGTCGAACCCTGTTTTACCACTTACTGTGCGAATGCCCGTTTTAAGATTATTTTGAAAATATGTAGTGCCTATTCTGCTGGCTTGCAGGGTTACACTCGTGCTGCCATTTGCATCTGTTACAGACATTACACGTATAACTTCAAGACGAACGGTTGATAACACATTGAGGCCTGCTTCGGCAGGTTGAGTGACAGTAAACACGGCATAAGGAATGGTTTCCTTGCCACCTCTGAGAGTTGCCAAAGTAGCCGATGCTCCACCTGATGGCATTGTAAATTGCACCTGTGCATTGCCGGCAGTAATTCCTGAAAAACTTGTAACGATGATCTGCCTTTCGTAAAACTTTTGCAAACTCGTGCCACGAATAAGCTGGCCACTCGCATCTGTGATCTGAAGAAAGGTTTGCTGTTTTGTTTG
The DNA here is from genome assembly GCF_037892425.1 of Lacibacter sp. H375. Taxonomy (NCBI): domain Bacteria; kingdom Pseudomonadati; phylum Bacteroidota; class Chitinophagia; order Chitinophagales; family Chitinophagaceae; genus Lacibacter; species Lacibacter aquaticus. Next base: position 1,990,547 of record NZ_JBBKTT010000001.1, on the reverse strand, counting down.
TGCGGTTGCAGAACCCCTGCCTGTTATTAATAGGCCAAGCATTAAAATTTGAAATAATGGTTTCATGTAAGAGTGATTTACAATGTAAACGTAGTACTGCAAATGAGTTCAGCACTTCATGGAAAAACAGGATTTTTTCATCCCTAAATCATGGAAATTGGGGAGAACAATTACGGCAATAGTCTTTTTTATTTGTGATAAAGTAATTTTAGTTTACTTTAATTCGAATGAAAAAACTACTATTCTTTACTGCTTTTCTGATTTCGACTGCTCACGCTCAGGTATTCATGAATAAGGACAGCCTGTTGAACTTATTACCACTTGCAAAGGAAAATAAGGAAGCTGTGGACCTGTATATTAACCTCGGACAACAGTATGAAAACAGTATACCGGAGCTTGCAAAATTTTATTACAACAAAGCAGGTGCGCTGAGTAAAAAAATAAAGTTTCCTGAAGGAGAGGCCCGTTATATTTTCAACTACACCTATGTACTAAACCTGCAAAGCAGGTTTGATTCAAGTTTGCTATTGAATTTACGATCAGTTGATATTGCAAGAAAACTGAATGACCCGGTTATGTTAGGTAAAGCGCTTTTTAATACCGGCACCTCCTACCGTTTACTATCCCAATATGAAACAGCAGCTACATTTTACGAGGAAGGCAAAAAAGTATTTACAGGGAACAACGACAGCTTGATGGAAGCGAAAGCTCACGACATCCTGCAATTACTATATTATGATCTCAGAGATTATGATAGATCCATTATTTATGGAGAAGCGGCGGTAAAATACTTCCGTGCAACCGACGATTCAATATGGTTGGGTAATGCCCTTAATAATCTTGGCATGAGTTATTCAAAGCGGAAAAACTATGCAAAGGCAGAGAGCGCCTGGCAGGAAGTTTATACTATCGCTAAAAATATAGGGCATATTGAAATGCAAGCTGCTCAAATGCTTAACCTTGGCGACCTGAGTTATAACAAAGGAGAATATGATCAGTTAAAAGGCTACTATGAAAAAGCGCTTGAACTATCCAAACATATGGATAGTAAAGAAACAAATGCCGTAAGCTACCGGGGTTTAGCCAATTATTATTTCTTTCAAAAAGATTTCAAGACTGCACGAACAATGGCATTAACGGCACTGAATATTGCAAGTGAAGAGCAACTTTTAACGGAAAAAGCCAAGATACTTGATTTACTTGCCCGCATACATTTTTCATTGCAGGAAGTTGCTACCGGCCAGCAGTATGCGCTGCAATCAGAATTAATTCTCGACAGCATTAATAACAACAACATCCGGAAAAATATTATTGACATCGAAAAAAAATATGAATCTGAAAGAAAGGATAACCAGATCAGGCTACAGCGCTCAGAATTAAAGCAAAAAAATACTCTGAACTATTTATTGATCGGTAGTGCCCTCACGTTGTTGTTTATTTCCATCTTATCTTACCGCAACTACCGCCAAAAGCAAAACTTACAGCAGCAACGCATTGCCGAACTTGAAACCGAAAAACAACTGGCTGCCACCGAAGCCGTATTAAAAGGTGAAGAACAGGAACGTACACGAATGGCAAAAGATCTTCATGATGGATTGGGTGGTATGTTATCGGGCATAAAATTTACGCTTAACAATATGAAAGGAAACTTAATTATGACCCCCGAAAATGCGCAGGCGTTTGGACGAAGTATTGATATGCTCGACAGCAGCATTAGTGAAATGCGCAGAGTGGCTCATAGCATGATGCCGGAAGCATTAGTGAAATTTGGACTTGATAGCGCTTTAAGAGATTTTTGTAACGATATTAATAAAAGTGGTGCTTTGCAACTACAATATCAATCTATTGGTTTAGAGGGCAAAGAGATCGACCAAATAAAAAGTGTTACCATTTACCGTATAGTACAGGAACTTTTAAACAACATCATGAAACATGCGGCTGCAAAAAATGCATTGACGCAGTTGAGTTATAATGAAAATGTATTAACTATTACGGTCGAAGATGATGGAAAAGGATTTGATCCATCGGTATTGAAACAATCGAAAGGAATTGGTTGGAGTAATATTAAAAACCGTGTTGAATTTTTAAAGGGTAAATGGGATGTTGATTCCCAACCAGGCAAGGGTACATCGGTAAACATTGAAATGACAGCATAAACTAATGATGAACCTCGGTATAAAAGTATTTATTGTTGATGATCACTACATGGTGATTGAAGGCATTCGTTCGCTTTTGCAACATGAAAAAGGCCTCGAGTGGATGGGCCATGCCATGAACGCTGAAAGCTGTATTGCTTTTTTAAATGGTCGTCAGCCCGATGTAATTTTTATGGACATTAACCTTCCCGATAAAAGCGGCATTGACCTTTGTAAAGAAGTGAATGAAAAATATCCTTCCATTTCCATTATTGGTCTCAGCACATATAATCAACAAAGTTTTATTACTAAGATGATTGAGAATGGTGCGTCGGGCTATGTTTTAAAAAATGCTACAAAAGAAGAATTGTTGTTTGCTATTCAAACAGTAGTTCGTGGCCGTATTTTTTTGAGTCATGAAGCAGCTATGATCACGGAGAAAAAAGAAGGTGATGATGCTCCCGTACTCACCCGTCGTGAAAAACAAATTCTGGAACTGATTGCCGATGGATTAACCACCCAGGAAATAGCCAATAAACTTTTTATAAGTGGCACTACCGTTGAAACACACCGAAAAAACCTTCTGCTGAAACTTGAAGCGAAAAATGTAGCTGCTATGGTAAAGATCGCCGCAAAGCTAAACCTGATCTGATTCAACTTCAAACGCACTCCAAACCACTATTCAATCAACAGCTTGCTTATTCTTAAAGCAACTATATATCCGTCGAAAAATCTTAACTTACTGTACTAATTATTACAACATCTATCATATGCGCAAAACAGCTTACATCGCTCTAACTGCAGCAATCGTACTCATTACAAGTGTGGTTATTTTCCAGATCGCTCAAAAAAAGTCAGTAAAAAAGAATCATTCATTGACTCTATTGACACAAGATGAAGAAGAAAAAGAAGAAGGTGGATATAAACGCCGGGAGTATGAATGGAAGATGTTGCATGATCCTGCTACAGGTCAAATACCCAAGGGCATTTACCAAAAAGAAAGAGAAATACTTGCTTCAGTTATAAAAAGGCAAAGTGATATCAATTTTCGTCCATCAATCCTTAATACATACACCGCTGCTGGGCCTACTCAAAATGGCGGAAGAACCAGGGCGGTTGCTTTTGACATGCGTGGCAACCAGGTTGTTCTGGCAGCCGGGATTTCCGGGGGTATTTTTCGTTCAACAAACGGAGGCAGTACATGGACTTTTGTACATCCTGACACTTCGGTTCTTCGCAACGTGAATTGTTTTGCACAAGATCCCCGCCCCGGTTTCCAGGATACATGGTATGCAGGTACGGGAGAGTTGTTAGGGGCCTCTGCTGCATATGCTGCACCTCCCTTTGGCGTCTCCTCCGGAAATGGAATTCTAAAATCCACAAATAATGGAGTAACATGGACCAGAATAAATTTTACAACCGGAACCACTTATAAAGAAATTCTTGACAATGTCTTTGACATGATTTTTAATATACAGGTTGACAATCGTGGCTACGTTTACGTTGCCACTTTTAATAACATCTATGTATCAACCGATGGGTTTGTGGCGCCAAGCAATTCAACATTCGGTTATGTATTACGAGTATTCGATTTGAACCAACAACTTGAAGATATGGCAACAGATATTGTCATTTCAAAAGACGGCTCCCGTTATTATGCATGTTTCTCGGGAAGAAATAATAACAGGGATACTGTTGGTGTATGGGCGTCAACTAATGGAATAAGCGATTGGAAACGAATCGCAGGCGGCGGAAACGGGCAACCAGACTCGGTTGCCGGTTGGAAAGCATATAATCCTTCAATGACAAACGGTACGGGATGGGGAAGAACTGTTTTAGCAGTTGCCCCCAACAATGCAAATATTTTGTATGTGATGTACGAAAACTCACTGAGTGCTTCATCAGGACAATCAGAAGCAGATCTGTTCCAGGCAAACCTTACTAATTTCAATGCGATAACATGGAGCAGCAATCGTTCGGCAAATTTACGGGCACTTCAAAACGGCAGTACAACAAAGTATATGGAAACTCAGGGTGGTTATAATATGCTTCTGGCAGTCCATCCCTCCAATCAAAATATTGTTCTTGCGGGAGGTGTAAATCTTTTTAAATCAAATGATGGATTCTCCACTCAAACTGCCACATTTATCGGCGGCTTAGTATCTACAACCTATACGGATCCAAATCAATTTAGCCACGTAGATTTTCATTCGTTTGCATTTGACCCTACAAATGCAAATCGGTTTGTTGTGGGTAACGATGGTGGTCTACAAGTTTCTAATAACATTACATCTTCTCCCGTGAGTTGGGATAATTTAAACAGTCAATATCAAACCTTCCAATATTATCATGTTGCCATTGATCCTGCTGCAGGCTCACTTACATTTGCAGGTGGAGCGCAAGACAACTCGACCTCTTATCGAGATTCGAAAGCACTGTTTGGGCCTGCTTTACCAGACCCCAATGATCACTATGTTGGTATTCTGGGCGGCGATGGAGGAATGACTGCTCTTTCAGCAAGTACAAACAATCAACAATTTTTATATGCATCCGCACAAAATGGAATCATGGCCCGTTTTGATGTAGGGGGGCCAACGGCTGATATTCAAATCGATCCCAGTAGCGCTCCGGAAGGCGAATTCGTTACCTATTACCACCTTGATCCCGATAACACAGAACTAATGTACTATGCAGCCGACGATCGTTTATGGAGAACTTCCACTGCCTCTACCGTAACTCCAACAACAGGATGGACTGAAATGACTGGAGTAGGAGCAGCTCTAACTGAAAGTATTTTCTCTCTTGCAACTTCAAGAGGCACATATAATAACTCTAACAGCTATCTATTCATCGGCACAGCCGATGCGAAAATATACCGGATACAAGATCCAAAGAATGCAGCTGCATCAACAACGCCGGTAAATATTACACCTTCAGGTATAACAGCAAATTCATTGGTTCGTGAAATTGCCGTAAACCCCCGTAACCCGGACACAGTGTTAGCTGTAATTTCAAACTATGGAGCGGTAAGTGCTTTCTGGACTGGCAATGCCCTTTCTGCTTCTCCAACCTGGCAAGCAGTTGAAGGAACGAAAATCAATCAGGCATCTTTCAGATCATGCGCCATTGTTGCTACCACAACTGGTGTTGAGTATTATGTTGGTACTTCCATTGGTTTATTCAGTACGACAACCATTAATAATGCGTCTACAACCTGGCAACTTGAAGGACCAGCAATGATGCAAGGTGCAATTGTAAATGATCTTGTTTTACGAACTGCAGATAATACATTGCTTGTAGGCACACATGGTAATGGTATGTTCTATGCCGTTATTGGCAATGTGCCAACTTCAGTTCCTGACGTTGTTGTAAACGATAAACGATTCATTAATGCAGTATTCCCAACCATTACACCCGGAGATATTAATTTCAGGACTGGCGGAGCAACGGGCATTAAGACTCTACATATTCGTATAATGAATTTAAGTGGCCAGGTATTGATACAACGCACACAAGGTTACCAAAATGGCAAAATACCACTTGGTCCGTTATCAACAGGTAGTTATCTGCTTGAGATCATTAGTGATAACCGCAGATACAAACATGTACAACAATTTGTGAAAACGAATTAACGCTTGTGTAATGCTGTTCTTTACGGCATCAACTGGCTAAATAAAAAAGATGAAAACAATTTTAACAGGTTTGTTTTTTATTTGTTGCACATCGTTTCTGCATACAGGAAAATATCCTGTTGTGAAATTGTATGCCTACCAACAAAAAGTAAGCGGAGGTGCTAATTTCTCTTCCAAAGAAAAAAGAAGTGCAAAGCTTCAGCAATATGTTTACCTGCTTATCCGTAATGCAAGAAGTATTACAATTGATGAAGTATGGATAGATGGACGAAGCGTAGCATTTACAACTGAAGAAGTGAAGTCTCCGGTGACGATGGAAAAATCGATCAAGCTCGGAAGTGATTCTGACGTAGAAACGCTTGTTCCGGAAACAACTCATACTGTGAGGCAGATCGTTTTTACTTCTGAAGCCTCTTCCGAAAAAACCGGTTCACCATCACGTTATAAAAATTATCCTTTGCTGATAAAGTATTCTGAAAATGGTAAAACTTATTTTCTTGGCGCCAAAATCTGGACAATGTTAAGTCCGAAAGTGAACCAATAGGAGTTTCCACTAAAACCATACAAAAAGCAGTTACGTAAATATTCTGCGTAGCAGCTTTTTGCTATTTTTACAATTCAATCTATATCACATGAAAACAAAACTCTCCCTTACAGCCATGCTGTTCGTTGTTATACTTTCAAGTTGTAAAAAACTGGGCGTCAATTTCGGCATTAATCACCAGGCCAACTTTCGGGTAGAAGCTGCTTCACCTTTAAATCTTCCGTTTGAAGTAGGAACACCGGATGTTACCACCAACTCTTCGCAGCAATTTGAAAACAACAATACGGCAGCAAATCTTATAAAAGAGATCAAATTGGAAGAACTGAAACTGACCATTACCAATCCAAGCAATAAAACATTCAGCTTCCTGAAATCAATTCAGATATTTATTTCTACCAGCAGCAGCGATGAAGTTGAGTTGGCAAGCCTTGATAACATTGTTTCAACTGCACAAACTATTTCGCTTAACTGCACCACTCAGAATTTAGATAAATATGTGAAAGCAAGCAGCTACAAACTGCGTACAAAGGTTGTTACGAAAGAAACACTCACGCAGGCAGTAGATATCCGCACCGATATTAAATTTAAAGTAAAAGCAAGTATTCTATAATGCAAAAGCCGCCTTACAGGCGGCTTTATTGTTTTGACAAATTAGATCGCTTCGTAAATTACCGCTGCACCTTGTCCCACCCCTACACACATCGTTGCTAAACCATACCTGCTCTTTCTTCTTTTCATTTCGTGCAACAAGGTGGTGGAGATACGTACACCGCTGCAACCCAACGGATGACCAATTGCAATGGCTCCACCGTTTACATTTACTTTTTGTATATCAAGACCAAGATCATGAATGCAGGCTATGCTTTGTGAGGCGAAGGCTTCATTAAGTTCTATCAAATCAAGATCACTAACGGTAAGCCCTGCCCGTAGTAATGCTTTCTGTGTTGCAGGAACAGGCCCCACTCCCATAATAGACGGATCAACTCCCGCCACTGCCATTGATCTAATTTTAGCGATTGGCTTAAGATTATATTTCTTTACGGCCTCTTCACTCGCCAATAACATGGCAGCAGCACCATCATTAATACCACTTGAATTACCTGCTGTAACCGTTCCGTCGTTTGCAAAAGCAGGTTTCAGTTTAGCTAACTGTTCTATTGTTGTCTCTCTTGGATGTTCGTCGCCTTGTACAACTATCACCTGCTTTCCTTGCACGGCTTCAACAGGAATTATTTCATCAACCCATTTACCAGCAGTTTTTGCAGCAGCATATTTTGCCTGGCTTTCTAATGCAAATTCATCTTGTGCATGGCGGGAAATATTCCATTGCTTAGCTACATTCTCAGCCGTTTCACCCATGCTGTACGGATGATATAATTCGGAAAGACGGGAGTTGATAAAACGCCAGCCAAGTGTTGTATCGTACAGTTCCGTTTTGCGGCCAAATGCATCAGTTTGTTTCGGCATTACAAAAGGCGCCCGGCTCATACTTTCAACGCCGCCAGCAATCATCAATTCAGCGTCGCCATTGGCAATTGCTCTTGCGCTATCCATGATGGCCTGCAAGCCGCTTGCACATAAACGGTTTACAGTATTGCCAGCAACTGTTACAGGCAAGCCGGCAAGAAGAGCGGCCATCCGGGCCACATTGCGATTATCCTCACCGCTTTGATTAGCAGCGCCAGCGATCACTTCTTCAATCGCATTTACATCGATGGATGAATTACGATGCAGCAATGTTTTAATAACATGAGCAAGCAAATCGTCGGGGCGAACAGTAGCTAATGCGCCTCCGTATCTGCCGATGGGTGTGCGGATGCAATCGATAATGTAAACTGGGTTCATATGTAATTATAAAAGTCAAATGTAAAGAACTCAATTCAATCCATTTTTGCTTTGTACCTTTGCCGCTATGCAAGTAGCGAACGAGCGAAATATCCGCCACTTAAGTCTTGAAGAAATCACCGATTTCTTCGAAAGCATGGGGGAAAAGAAATTCAGGGCAAAACAGGTGTATGAATGGCTTTGGCAGAAACATGCCCACAGCTTTGCCGACATGACCAATCTCAGCAAAGAACTCCGTCAGAAACTTGGTGACACATTTACACTTCCGGCTTTGGCCGTTGATGCAACACAGTATTCAGCCGATGGAACAGTGAAGTCAAGATTCCGCACACATGAAGGTCATTTGGTGGAAGGTGTGTTGATACCAACCGATGAAAGAAAAACCGCTTGTGTTTCGTCGCAAATAGGTTGTTCACTCAGTTGTAAATTTTGCGCAACCGGTTATATTGATCGCAAGCGTAATCTCAATTACGATGAGATCTATGATGAAGTGGTACTCATCAATCAACAAAGTGAACGGGTGTATGAAAAAAAGTTGACCAATATTGTTTTTATGGGTATGGGCGAGCCGTTGCTTAACTATAAAAATGTGTTGAAGGCGATTGAAAAAATTACTTCGCCCGATGGGCTGGGCATGAGTCCACGCCGCATCACAGTTTCAACAGCAGGCGTTGCAAAACAGATCAGGCAACTGGGTGATGATGAAGTGCGTTTTAAACTGGCGTTGAGTTTACATGCAGCGACTGATGAGAAGCGTCATGAGATCATGCCAATCAACGATACCAACAATATCAAATCGTTGATCGAAGCGCTGAATCATTTTTACAAAAAGACGGGCAATGAAATCACCTTTGAATATATCCTCTTCAAAGATTTTAATGATTCGTTGAAGGATGCAGATGAGTTGATCAAAATTTACCGACAGGTTCCTGCTGATCTCATCAACATTATTGAATACAATCCCATTGATATGGCGAAGTTTCAAAAGCCTGATGAAGAAGTAACGAATAAATTCATGGCTTATTTAGAAAAACATAAAGTGAATGCACGCTTAAGAAGAAGCCGTGGTAAAGATATTGATGCAGCCTGCGGACAATTAGCGAATAAAGAAGGAATGAATTGATACCTTTTTTATTCTTATTATTTCAAACAAATTCAGATTCATAAAAAAGCGGCTATGTAAAAAACATAGCCGCTATTTATTTATGTGAATAACAATATCTTTTTCTGCTATTGTCTTCCACCCATTCTCACACCTGGTCCATTTCCTCCACCGGGCCCACGACGACCTCCACCACCCTGGCCCACGCCAAACTTGCGTGGAAAATAAGAGATCGTCAGCATGTAGAATTGTTCCAGTCCATTGGTGACGGTTGTATTGATGCCATTACTGCCGGCATTGATAAAGATATTATTGTTCTGCCGCAGGATGTCCATTGCAGAAAACTTGGCTTCGATTTGTTTACTCTTCAACAAGCGGTAACTGATAAATGCATTCCAAAGCATTGATGTTTGTTTACTCGCTTCATTCCGCACATAGTTAAATGTACTGCTTAGTGTAAGATCTTTCGGGTATTGAAGATTCATACTTGCAGACGTTACATAGTTTTTATTATTAAACGACTGCAACTTGCCACCTGTTTGTTTGCTGTTACTCATATTCACTCCCTGCGATAAGGAGAAGTTGATAATATCGGCTACTGCAAAATACACACGCAATGAATTGTTGATATTTTGGGTACGTGAAACAGAAAATATCTTATCGATGTAATTTGGTGATTGGCTATTAAATACGGATCCGCTGTAAGTGAACTGCAATACATTTTTTTTCAGTTTGATCGATGTATTAACGTTTCCAAACAAGCTCCAGGTTTTTCTGCCATCTAAATTAATAAGGTAAACGTCCCGGCTACCATCATTGTAAATATTACTGCTGTCAACGATCGCATTTTTCACTCTTCCAATGTTACCACTAAGGTTGAAGTTAATATCCGCTTTTTTATTTCTATTGTTACCCCTGTTATAATTGAAATTAAAGCCAACGCTATTAGTAGCTGAAGGTTTCAAAAATGCGCCCCCGTAATTGAAATAGTATCGGTTTGTGCTATCGATGATGGGATACAATTGATCAAGTCCGGGAATGGCGAAGTTTTTCGAGTAATTAACGTTAAAATTAACGTTGTATCCATTTGTTTTTTGATAGAAGTACGCAATATTTGAGTTGGGCGTAAAGAACGCAAAGTCCCTGTTCAGGTTACGGTTGCTGAAATTTGAACGATCCTTTTCCCATAAGAGCTGTCCGCCAAGATTTGTTGAAAATGTAATGGAACGAAAGTATCGGTTCGATAGATTTTTAGTAAATGCTTTCGATAAATTCAAAGCAGGCTCTTCACTTATACGATTATTATGATGAAGGTTAGTGATCTTATTGTTGATGACATAAACCTTTCCTGTAGAATCGAAATCACTTACATTATAAGTAACGTCCGATTTACTAACCTGGAAGTTATTGGTAACTCTTACATTAATGTTCCAAAGATTATTACTACCAAATAATAAACGCTTCAATGCATTATAAGTAAAATTCACACCGCCATTCCAGTTGTTTGAGTTTGAATTATAAAGGCGGTTTAGTGATGTATTTCGTACCGGGTTTTCATACGAATCAAAATCTGTAAGCGTGTTACGTATACTTTGATTTTCGCTATACCCTGAGTTGATCCTTAAAGAAAAACTTTTCAGGTTTCGTTCATCACTATCCTTGTTTTGAAAATTTCCACTCAGGTTGATGTTACGGTTTGTTGTTTGCGATTGAGACGACTCCACATTTTCGCTTACGATACCCACACTGTCTCTTTCACTTTGTGAAGTTGACGATGAATTACCAAAACCCTTTGTCTCACTCATCGAAACACGAACGCCCAGGTCCTTATCCCTGTCTCGTTTATTATAATTTAGCCCTATGCTTTTTGTATCGTTATCCTGTGTTGACTTTCGTGTTGATGATGTATACAAAGCGCCGGCACCGGTTGTTGAAACGCCCGTTGAACTGGAACTTACATTGTTCACATTACCACGACCGGTTAAGTCAAGTGATAACTCGTTTGTACGTTGGTTGTTTGTTGTTTCAATAAAGCTATGCTGCAGGTTAGCACCAAAGAAGTATATTTTGTTAATGCCTTGTCCGCCGAAATTGGCCACATACCGGTTGCGTGGGTTAAAACTTCTGTAAGTTGTTTCGCCCAGCAACGATTGCAAATCCTCAACACCTTTATTAATATTGTTGATGGCCGCACCAATACCTAGTCTTGTTTTTTTATTGTAAGCCTGTAAACCGAGATCACCTTCAAAGCGATTGTCAGTTCCAATACCAACACCACCTTTACCAAAGTAGCCGTTCTTTTTATCGGCTTTCAGTTTAATATTCATCGTAAGCAATGAATCAGAAGCAGTTCGTTCAGCTGCAGTTTTTGTACGGTCTTCTTCCGTGTACACCTGTATTTTTTCAATTGCATTCTTTGGTAAGTTCTGAGTTGCAATAGCAGGATCATTACCAAAGAAAGGTTTCCCATCAACATACACATTGGTTACTTTTTTGCCATTAACAGTAACAGTACCATCTCCCCAAAGAGTAACACCGGGTACTTTGCGCAACATATCTTCAACCACTGCATTTGAATCGAGCTTGAATGCTGCAGGGTTTATTTCTAACGTATCGCCATTCATACGAATAGGCAATACGGCTTGAACCACCACTTCATCCAGACTCTTAAAGTTAGTGCCGAGTTGTATGGTGCCAAAGCTGTAAGATGAATTGGCACTGTCGAGCTTGATGGTTTTTGAAAACGATTTGTATCCTGATGATGTAAGACTGATCAACAATGAAACATTCAAAGGCAGCTTATCAAAAGTAAACTCGCCGGATGTGTTTGTGAGTTGATAGTTTAATAAGGTAGAATCACTTTTTTTGTATACAAGTACAGTTACAGACTCCAGTGCATAATCGTTTGCTGAATCTTTTACAAGTCCGGTAACAGTACCAGCAGGGCCTACTGTTTTCTCTTGCGACAAAATAATGCATGGGAGAAGGAGCAGTAGAATGGTAATTAATTTCATGTGTTAATTGTTGTTGTCTTTCGGCCACATAGTATAACCATACAAATTATCTTCGCCCTTGTTAAAAGCCAGCTTGCTAATTTGTATGGTCATTTCATTTGGTTTTTGTCAATGGTTTCAAGATGATGATAACGGGGTTTGCTGAGGATTTACTCTTATCGAAATACGTTTTCACTAATTCAGAATAGACAGGCTTTTTATTTTGTTCTGTTTCTTTAGAACGGAACATGGCATCGGAAGATATACTGCTGTACAACGCTGTGTTGTCATAATACTGGATGTTCCAACCCATGATTGGCAGGAAAGCATTGCTGCTGTCGGGTGTTATTCTGTTGACATTATAAAACCGGTTGCCATTTCTTTCAAACAAAAACCTGCGATCACGTTTTTGATAATCGAGAGAGAAGAATAAGTAATTATTGAATGGAACCAATCCATTTATTTCCCAGACATAGCTTGGGTTCATTTGTTTGTATTCCCGCAATTCGTTTCTTGAGCTAAACTGTTTGCTGAAAAAAGATTTAGGTATTGTGTTTTCAAAAGGAAGTACAAAATTATAAAGAGGTGTAATACTATCTGCTGTTAATTGGTAAATGGTATAAATATACGGCCGGCTAAAGAGTAAAGTGTTTGAATTACTTGTTGAAAAAAAATCAATATTCTGTACGTCAGACAAGTAAGATGAATTCCGCTTAGCGTAGGGAAAATAAGCTCGGATGGCTTTATTTCCATCAGATACTTTCAGTTCATAATCAACAGAATCTTTTGCATCTTTATCTTCCAAAATAATACTGTAAGCCCACTGTTTGGGGGCCAAGCAATAAGGGTTAGCCATGTAAATTGTAAACTCAGGTATTTCCTTTATCTGCTCTTTTGTAATATCAGAAAGATCATATAAAACAGCCCTTGCATATTTTCTATTACTCTGTGAAAAGGGGTTACGAACGAGTTCATCTACAAATTGCTGTGTTGGTTTAAAGTTTTTGTTTGACTGCAGGATGTAGAGCGCATTCTCTTTTTCAAAAAACTGCATACTACCAATAAGATACTTGTCGTCTTTGTATTTTTTTATAAATTTTCCTGACTTATCGAAAAAATAAAGGCCCTGGGTATCGTAATCGAAAATAATAAAATACTGCGGCGTTACTACTAAGCGGCTGATTTGTCCAAACAAGCTTTGTTTTGTTGTTTCAAGAGGAATGTAGGTAATGCTTTCAAAAATTCTTGATGCAGGTGCGCCAATAGTTGAAGCAGGATCGAAATAAAGAGTTTGGGGAGATTGCCCGCCGGCTACATAGGTCATCAACAAAAAAAGGGCAAAGAAAAAATTTCTCATAGATTAGTTTGACGGTTTGTTGGGAAAATTCTTGCAAAATAATTTCTGAAATGTTAAGCATGTGCCAATCATTGGATGAACGGTTACGTAATCGTTTGGTCAGTACTTAATCAAGAGTTTTTGACAACGAATAACTAACGAGCGATATCTTATTTCTTCCCATAAACCAATTGAGTTACCTTTGCCGCTCATCCTGTTGCAAAACAGCAAATACAAGCATTATGACAAAAAAGAGTTTTGGCAATTTTCAAAGCCAAAAAACAAACGCTCAAAAGAAAGAAGAATTCCGCCAGGAAAAGAAAAAGGCAAGAGCCGATAAGAACGAATACTTCGCCAAAAAGAAAGCAGAAGAAAGAAGTTTAAGACCACAAGCTACCAGACCGACGAAAAAGGGCGATGCTTATGTAGCTAAAGCGCAAACACCTGCTGAACCCATTACTTTCAAACGTGAAAATACAAATGGCGAAATGCCATTGAATAAATACTTGGCACATTGCGGCGTATGCAGTCGCAGAGAAGCTGCTGAAGTAATTAAAACCGGAACTGTATTGGTAAACGGTAAAGCAATTACAGAGCCGGGACATAAAGTAACCGACAAAGACGAAGTAAAAGTAAACGGCAAAAAGATCAGCATACAGAAAGAACTGGTGTACATCCTGCTAAACAAACCAAAAGATTATATCACTACTTCAGAAGATCCGCAGGGAAGAAGAACCATTATGGATCTGATGAGAGGCGTATCAACCAATCGTATTTATCCTGTTGGTCGTTTAGACAGAAACACAACCGGTGTTTTGTTGTTGACGAATGATGGCGAACTCACACAAAAATTATCGCACCCCAGTTTCCAGGTAAAGAAAGTGTATGAAGTAACACTCGATAAACCTTTGGAGAAAAAAGATTTCGAAAAACTACTGAACGGTGTTACACTAGAAGATGGTTTTATTGCACCTGATGCATTAGGTTATGCTGATCCTAAAAATAAAAAGATCGTTGGTATAGAAATTCATAGTGGGCGTAACCGCATTGTGCGCCGTATGTTTGAATCGCTTGGTTATGATGTGAAAGGCTTGGATCGTGTACTCTTTGCCAACCTCACCAAGAAAAATGTTGATCGTGGCAAATGGCGTTACCTCAACGAAAAAGAAGTTCGTCTCTTGAAATTCCTCAACAAGTCGTTTGTAAAAAAGAAAGAAGAAACCAAAGGCAAGAACAGAGATGAAGAATAAACTCGAAATTATTGCCGAAACGGAACACTGGATCGCACTCAACAAGCCATCTGGTTTATTATCTATTCCTGACCGTAAACAAACCGAACCATCTTTAAAAGATTGGTTGAATGAAAAGTATGGCAAGGTGTGGATCGTTCATCGTTTAGATAAATTCACAAGCGGTCTTATTGTATTTGCAAAAGATGAAGAAACACACAAGCTGCTATCAAAACAGTTTGAAGACCGGACAGTAGAGAAATTTTATCTCGGTCTTGTACACGGCACCTTGGCGAATAAAGATGGAAGTGTTGATGCACCGATCATGGAGCACCCTGCAAAAAATGCAACTTATATTACACATGCAAAAGGAAGAGCTTCTTTAACTGATTACAAAGTGCTGGAAGAACATGGGCTTTATTCGTGGATGCAATTCCAGATACATACAGGACGTACGCATCAGATACGTGTGCACATGAAACATATTGGTCATCCAATAGTTTGCGATGAAGTATATGGTACTGCCACCCCCATTCTTCTCTCATCCATGAAGCGAAAAAAATTCAAACTTGCAAAATCAGAAGAGGAAGAACGGCCATTACTTAACCGTTTGGCACTGCATGCATGGAAGCTTACATTCACTGATGTTGATGGTAAAAAGGTTGAATTGGAAGCAACCTTATCAAAAGATCTGAGGGCATTGCTGCAACAGTTTGAAAAATGGATCAAATAATTAAAGCCCCCAATCTCTTGGGGGCTTTGCATAACCAGATCATTTCATCAATAGAAAACTCACTTATTGGGTTGCGGAGTATATCGTAAATAAGGTTTCACAATTTTTACGCCTTTTGGAAATTTCTCAACTGCTGCTTCAGTACTAACTGAGAGCGCCACAATTACATCTTCTCCTTCTTTCCAATCAGCAGGAGTAGCCACACTGTAATTAGCTGTTAATTGAAGTGAATCGATCACACGTAATACTTCATGAAAATTACGACCAGTTGATGCAGGGTAAGTAATAAATAATTTTACTTTTTTATCAGGGCCGATTATAAACAAAGAACGTACTGTTGCTGTTTCAGATGCATTGGGATGGATCATATCATAAAGAGTTGCCACCTTTCTGTCTTCATCTGCAATTATGGGGAACTCAACACTTGTATTTTGCGTTTCATTGATATCGCTGATCCAGCCTTTGTGGTTTGCAACACCATCCACACTTAGCGCCAGCACTTTTACATTACGCTTTTCAAACTCATGTTTTAATAAAGCTGTTTTACCGAGCTCAGTTGTACATACCGGCGTATAATCGGCAGGATGCGAAAACAAGACACCCCAACCGTCACCGAGGTATTCATAAAAATCAATATCACCAATGCTTGTTTTGGCTTGGAAATTTGGCGCTACATCACCTAAACGTAAACTCATAAAACAGAATTAAAAAGTGAACAATAGAATTTGAGAGAGCAAATATAGCATTTCCCTACTTATCAGATAGACTTTACAACTAAAAAATTTACCCCACGAACATCAGTTAGGAAACATCGGGCAATTCATTGTCTTCCTCTTTTCGCTTTGCATTTCGGCCTTTTGTGAGTAATGCTTTACCAAAACGTTCTTTCACGTTATCGATGGCCTTGTACAGTTCGTTCTTCTTCTGCACATCCTGGAAGAGATTTGTTTGTGAAGCTTCATCGGTTAATTCACTCAACTTAACGCCGAGCAAACGAACCGGCTGGCCTTTTTTATACAGTTGATGAAATAATTGTTTCGCATTGTAAATAAGTTCATCATCATAAAATGTATAGGGGATAGATGCCTGTCGCTGTTGCGTTTCAAAATTTGGGTAACGGATCTTTACCGATACGCAACCCGCCATTTTGTTTTCCTGCCGGAGTTCATGTGCAATTTTTTCTGTTAAGCGAACGATCTCTTCTTCCAGAAAAGCAATATCGCTGCGGTTTTCGTGAAATGTATTCTCGCTTGAAATTGATTTTGATTCATGATAAGCATTTACTTCGCTGCTGCTGATGCCTTGTGATCGCATCCACAGATCCCGTCCATGCTTACCCAATTGTTGCTCCAACATAACTGGATTTACATTTTGCAGATCACCGATCGTTTCAATACCCAGATCAAGTAAAGTATGATAAGCCTTCTCTCCTATTCCCGGAATTTTGTTTACACGTAACGGAGCAAGAAACTCTTTTTCCTTTCCATGTTCAATAACAATATAGTTGTTGGGTTTTGCTAAATCGGTACCAATTTTAGCAACCAGTTTATTCGACGCCATTGCAAATGAAATTGGCAGCTGTGTGGCATCAATGATTTCCTGGCGTAAATCAACCGTCCATTTCACCGGATCAAAAAAGCGATCCATTCCAGTCAGATCAATATAAAATTCATCGATCGATGCTTTTTGAAACAGCGGTGCTTTTGCTGCGATAATATCGGTGACCCATCTTGAATAACGACTGTAATCGCCACGTGTTCCCTGCATTACAATTGCATGTGGACAAAGTTTCATCGCCTGTGCCATTGGCATGCCGCTATGCACACCAAATGCACGTGTTTCATAACTGCAGGTACTCACCACACCTCTTTCTTTTGTGCCACCAACGATCACAGGTTTGCCAATGAGTGAAGGATCGTTCAACCGCTCAACAGATACGAAGAATGTATCAAGATCAAAGTGGGCTATAATACGCTTATGTGACAAATCAACACGGTTATAAAGAGGCAAGGTACAACATTGCAAAAAATACCTATTCTTGCAAAAATATTCTTATGAAACTCAAAAATCTCACCCTCTTACTCGCTGTAATTATTCTTGCAGCAACCTCTTGTAAAAAAGAAAAAAATGAAACCCCATCTCCCATCGCCGGAAACTGGAAACTCGTTTCTATTGCAGGAAACTCTTTAGTAACCCGTGACGTTACATTCGGCAGCGATAATCAAAAAACTGAGACTATTACAGCCTTCACTTCTTCAAATCCCAAGGGCCAATACAAAATAACCTCAAATGCATTCGATGCAGAAGGCATTGGTTATGACTATACGGGTACTGTAACGGTGAAAGATTATGACAATGGTGTATTACAAAGTGAGGATACTGCGCCAACAAGTGCAACTATTGCTCCAACAAACGGCACAAGCCAATATAAATTAATTGGAAATGATTCCATTTATTTTGCGAATAATGCAGTGGGTAACGCAACACCAGAGCCGGGTGGTTGCAAGTATAAACTGGAAGGAACTAAATTATCACTCTTTATCAATAGCTCGTCAACCGCCACTGCATCGCAGAGCGGTTTTAGTATTACAAATAAGGTCAGCACTGTTCTTACCGTGGTACTCCAGAAACAATAATAGATTTTTCCTGTCTATTTTTAAGAGCCGTTCAGTTTGAGCGGCTTTTTCGTTTTCAGATGTTTTTGCATTTGAGAAATGAACACTAAATTTATTTCATGAACCTCGATTGGCTTAAAAGCGGCATTGCACCATTAGACAACCTTATCTCATTCTTGCACAAGCAAAGCAAAACAAGTGATGTACTCAAGAAACAGGTACTCATGGAACTCCGCAACAACCTCAACATTTTCAAGAATGGCTTTCTGAACGAAGTATCGGCCGACAAAATTATTGACCTGCTCAGCAACGATGCCATCCAGGAAGCCATCAAACAAAACTTTGCATTTAAGAAACTTAAAGCAGGAGCTATTGAACCCTATCATGTTTACGACGATCGTAACAAACGATACATTGGATGGAATGCGGAACGACTGATCGATAAGATCGATGAAAAAATTGTAGAAATGAAAACGCTTAAGAAGATGAGCAATGGTTCTGTTGCGGATGTAAAGAACAACGTACAACTCATGATCAGCAATCTCTATTACCGTATGAAACTGCTGGCAGATTTTATTCAAAGTGATTTTAAATAAATAAATCCCCCGTTGCCGGGGGATTTTTGTTTCATAGTACTGATGTTTTCGACGGATGAACAACGGACCTTACTTGGTATTCAATTGTTGTATCAGAGAAAGCAACTGGGCTTCGGTTACTTCTGCGAGGTTAAACGTTACACCGTAGTACGTTTTACCACTTACAGGTGCACCTACTGTTATATCTTTCATTTCCGCATAAATTTTATTGTCTTTAAAGGTGATGGCAAGAAATGTACCTTCAATACCAATCGGGAAACTGTTCTGGTAGCTTAACAAACCTTCTTTACCTGCAGGTGCATTCACAATTTTGTTATACAATTTCACCAGTGTGTTTTGTTGTTTCACTTTAAAGAAGAGCATACTTGGTTCACCACCCATATAACTTGTACTTGTTGCAGAGTTCCACTGGTTGCTGAAGTAACCCAACACTGTTGTTTTCGGACGTGGGTCACCCATTAACGCATCACAGTTACGCCATACGCCAAGACTATCAAGATTAAAAGTTGAAGTACCATTGTTATTGTTCACAGCAAAGTTTCCGTTCTGTACCCAGTTTACGCCACGTGGCATATAACCGGTTTGTGAAAGTGTTACAGGAAGGTTTTCATGATCGTTACCATTGATGGTATAGGTAACTGCACTATCACCGGCCCACATTGGTATTTCACGTAAGAACTGTCCGTTAGCTCCGGCTTTTGGCGCAGCAGGCACTACTACCTGTGCAGGTACATTCAGTTGTAATTCATCAGCACCTTGATTTGCTTTTACTGTCATCTCTCCATAAGAGACCAGCATCTGTCCACCGGCTTCAGTTGGTCTGTTACCTAACAGCATATCACTTGCCTGGTGAATATCTTTTACCTGAACAGTTACACTTCCTGTTACAAGTTGTCCGTTTGATTTTTTAAATGCATTGGCCGGGAAGTTGATTTTTGTGCCTTTGCTTGTTAACAGCATACCACCAGTTGATGCATCGATGGTAAACGCTTCATACTTTGGTGCGTTTGCATCGAAGAAGGTTTTTACTTTTTGTTCGAACACATGTGGCAGCACCATTGTTTTATTTTCTTTTTTACAAGCAGTAAAACTGATGGCTGCTGCAATTGCTACGGTTGAGAAGATTGACTGTTTCATAATAAGAAGTTTTAATTGTTTTTGTTTGTTGTTTGCAGGTATATCCGCAGCAGCAAAAGATTGTTACCCTGTTTGGGGAAGAATTTTTCAGATTATTTCTAACTCGCTGATTTTAAGAAGATTGAGGAGGAATATTTTTGGGTAACAGGCAGTTGAATTTCTATGAAGCTGTGGTTGCGTCGCATACTTCGTGGTCTATTTCTCTACTCATCATGTAATTACAAAGTGTACACAGCAAACACGAAGCTTTGTGCTCTTAGTGCAACCCTCTGAGTTCTTTATGATAAAAAATTAACGCTTGGACTTACGCAGGAAATAAAATCCAATCGGTATAAAAAGAATGAGCAATACCCAATACCAATTGAAAGAAGATGTTTGTAATTCGATCTGCTGATCAATTCCTAAATAACTGAAGCCGCTCCAAAGCAATGGATTTTTTTGTGCAGGATTGTTTGTGTTTTGGAAGTATAATTTTCTGGCTTCATACAAAGCAGTTACAGGTGAATGTTGTTTTTCCAAAGAAGAATAAAACGATTGTATAAAGACCGGAGCAACAGCATCGTCCACTTTCCATCTGCTGGCAACTACTCCTTTCACGCCTTTGCTGATAAAAGCTCGTCCGATACTTGCAACACCTTCTCCACCCTGTAAGGAACCGGCGGCTGTTTCGCAGGCGGTTAGTACCACCAAAGGGGATGCTGTAGTAATGTATTGTAGTTGACCTAGATAAAATTTCTCTTGCAATAAAAGATAAGGTTGCCGTGTACTGTCGGCAACCGCATGTGATGCAATATGTAAAACAGTAGATGATTGCATGGATGCAACAAACACATTGGCATCGGTTGCTGTTGCCTCGTACAAGTTTGCTTTGAATTGTTTATTCAGCTGATTTGCTTCAACAAGTGAATTAGGCAACGCTGCGAATCCATTCTGTGGTTGACTAAATGTATAAACAGTGAATGGTAATTTTTGGGCTGACTGTTTTATTTCCTGCACATATTGCAGAAACGAGTACACATAACTTACTGCAGTTTGTTCAGCAAGAAACTGCTCTTTGTTATCCGTACTCAACGCTTCAAAGGGAAGATGATGCAACCAGGCATCAGCAGAAATGACGAGTGATTTAGTTTTTAGTTCAACAGGAAGTACTTGCTTTCGCAGTTCATTTGCTGATTGAAAATAAGCGGCCGGGTTATTATTGTAAGCTGATGATGATGGAGAGAAGTAAGTTTGGAGCAATAAATCTGTTTGTTGTTTTACAGCAGCAGGCAGACGTTTACAATTAATAGTTCCATGTGTTGCATGCAATAAATAAACCTGATTATTGACGATACTATAGCTGATAAAATCGGCCTTTGCCGTTACTTCCTTTAACTTCTGCTGAAACTGTTGCAGCGAAGGCTGCTCCAGCAATTGAGCAAAACGGTTTTCCTGCAAGCCGAGTTGAAGTTCCTGTTTGCGGATTCGTTCGCTGATGAGTGTCTTCTTTGCAGCATCATTTGTTTCAGCTAATAAGAGATAATCGTTTCGCAGCTCAGCAAATAACTGCTGTTGCAATAAAGAGGTGCTGTCAGTTTGCCATTGTCTGCTTCGGCTTTGTTCATTCAATAGTTTACGGCCCTTTGATAATTCAATAAGCCAAAGTAACTGTTGAGCTGATTCCTGTTTCCCTGTTTGACTGTATCGCTCTTCGAAAAATACAATAGCTTCTTCGCTCATGGTATTACTGTTGCTGCTTTGCAAAGCATTTGAAGAAGTTGTGATCAACTGGTTGCAATAATAATCATTGGCAACTGCAAGCAGATAGTAATATCCTGCACTGTCTGGCTGTTGTGTTGCAAATGTTTTCGCCAAACCTGCATATAATGTTGTAACGGTATGATCGGGGAAATAACCACTGCTGCTGATCTTGAAATACTGCAGGCCGTCTTTAAGATTTTGAATACTGCTATCACTTTGTTGTAACTGAATGAACAGATTACCCTTTTCTGCTTTCAGTTTTGCTTTATCACGCTGCCTGCTGTCGGAGTAGGTCTGTTCGAGTATCCTTTCTGCGTTCTGTAATTTCTGTAAGGCTTTGTTCCATTGCTTTTGATCGTACAAAATTTTAGCAGAGAGCTGCAAGGCGCTCACCATCCACGAAGCATCTGCATCAACCGCATCGGCAGAGCGAAAGAATTGCAATGCTTTCTGGTTATAGAAACCAGCACTATCCATTTTTGCTGCTGCATAAAACGCATCGGCTTTTACATTGTACAGCAAACCGGCAACAGTTGGCTGCTTCGTTATAAACTGCAAACCTTTGTTGCAGCTTGTTTGGGTTGCATCATAGTTCCCCAACCAGTAATACGTAATGGCCTGGTTACTGTAAAGCGACGGAAGCAAATTCAATTTCTGTTCAGCACTTGCCTGTTCTATCGCTGATTGCTGCAATGCCACTGCCTTATCATAATCACCCAACCGCACATAATTATTTCCGAGTGGTTTTATAATAAACTCTTCAGCTTCATAAACAACTTTCTGTAGTTGCTGATAGTTCAACCCTTTTTCATACCAACGTGTGCTGGCTTGTATCTGTCCCTGCTGTAATAAATGATAACCGATGTTGAGTACAAAGTCGAGATAAGCTGTTTGCTCTTCTTTTGATGTTGGCTTTCGCCACAAGCTTTGTTCTAACGAATCGGCTTTGTTGGAAAAATAGAAAGGTTGCTCATCAGTAAGATCATACAACTTCTCCAGGTAAGCATGCAATTGATCTTTAGGCTGATAAACTTCTATCCATGTTGCTTTTTGCAAAGGCTTTTCATCACCCGAAAAAAATAAAAAAAGAAATACTAAACTGCACGGAACGAGCAGTCGGTTAATGGATCGTTGATATGATTTTCTTACAGTCGCCAGGAAGCATAAAAATAGAGATAAGATCGGTTTGTTCCGCCATAATAAAAACGGGTGCCTACCTGCGGACCAAGACGAACCTTTCCAAACTGCAGATCAACAAACGGAAGAAACTGTGCATTGGAGAATGTTTTTATAGAACTGTTTCTTTTCAAATCATATGGAAAATTCACCTGTCCATTGAAATTGCTCAACAGATAGGTGCGGCTTGTATCAATTGAACCTGCAAAGTCTGCATCAACACGCACACCGGTACCTGCCGATAACAGATCGTTGAAATTATAGCGTAAATGCAAGGGCACTAAACCAATACGTGTAATGCGGCTTCGTAATTGCTCCCTGTAACCTCGGTAATCATAGTTCTTGCCATCAATTACTACCACACCTTGTCTTTGAAATGTTTGTTGGGCAGTGGTAGTTTGATAATACTTACTAAACAATTCAAATTGAAAATATGGTTTGTAAGGTGCAAGTCTTGCAATACCAACACCAATATTCACACCGTCACTCAACCCATTTTCACCAAGATTCATTTCATAACCCGCCATTACAATTGGTGAAAGTGCAGGTTTAAATTTTCCTGTAGCAAAGTTGGTGATCACTGGTTCATTCTTATCAAAATAAATAGCTGTTCTCCCTTTGAACGGAAGGTTATCTAATTTCTTTTTTGTTTTCACATCAAACTCAACAAAACCTTTGGTGCTATCTTTATCATTCACACCTTTCTGGTTCGTACCGGGCAAATAAATGCCGTTGAAAATAAATGCTGCACTGTCTTTATTGGTGACCAACTCCCAGCAACCTGTTCGTGTCGGCACACTATCGCAAGGCAAACAGTAAGGCGACATGTCTTTGATACTGATCGTTTGCGGATCCATTGCCGAAGGAAGTGTAATCGCTAACTTAATTTTTCGTGCCGGGCCTTCACCATCATTCTGAAAACGGATCTTATAACTGAGTGATTTACTTTTCTTGAGCGTGCGGTAATTCAATCGTCCATGATTCAGGTTCATCTTATTAGGATCATGCGACGTAACGATCGGGATATTGAGCTGATGCATGTACACTCCACCTGTGTCCGGCACAAACAAACCTGTAATGATGATGGTTGCATTGGTATCCTTTATCATGCCCGGAGTAACGAAGAGATTGGTGAACATAAACTGTGCATCGGTGGTTGCCTGTTTAATATCAACTGCAAATACATTGCTGTAACCTTTCAATGTATTCATCAAAAACGTTTTGCTTTCAACGCCAGTGAATTTTTTCTCTTCTTTAAAATTAGATGCAGGACTTCCACTGCTTGTTAGCAACATATTGTCGAACGGACGAACAGATGCAATTGCATTCTTATCATTGATCAAAGCAGCATCGTTGTACAAACGAAAACCTGCTGTATCAAAACTATTTTGCCCGAATTGTTTTTCGTTGATGAAGAGATACACTTTGCCATTTACTGCCACATCATTTTTCCAGCCGGCCATCAATACCATGGTGTCGCCGGGTTTAGCCATGCAGTTATACTTCAATTCAAAAAAGCCATTTGCCTTAAAGAAATTTTGTTCAGATGGTGATACTGAAGCGAGATAAGATTTATTCACCTGCTTCACACCCACTTTCTTTGGTTTGCGGCCGGGTTTCTTGCCATCATCATAATTGTTCACCGCATACAACACAGCTTCGTAATCTCCTTCTTTTGCATACACATGTTCAGGATTTTCTTCGGTGCTGAAATGACCATCACCAAAATCCCATAAATAGGTATAGAACGGTTTGGGTGCGCCGGGTATTTGCGTAAGCGGAGGCAGGCTTGCCTTAAAAGAAACTTTGTTTTCTTTTTGCGAAACAAGTACGGCTGTATCTGCTTGTGCAAACACGACCGAACTATAAAGCAACAGGGCGATATGTGCAATTAAGAGTTTCATGCAGTTGTTAAGGGTAGATAAAGACAAGCAGTTATTTGTTACCCCTAAAGTAATTTTTTTTTGTCATTCCCTCTTATTCACTACCTGGAGTCAATAACTATCCGTTTTAAATACCTGAACAATCAGCAAACAAAAAAGCAGGACTTTCGTCCTGCTTACACTAAAAACTACTCACCATCAGCATTAAAATCCTAAACCGATTGTAAATGCAGTAATTGCACCGCCACTGAATTCGAAGTTAGCAGGTGAAGGAGAAGCCGATCCGTTGCTTAAATTGATCTTGTGTATACGTGTTTTTCCATCTACAGTTAAAACAGCCCAGGCATTTCCACTTGTGCCTCCAATATCAAACCCGCCTATTGATGTTGCGTTAAGGCCAAGATCACCAATGGCGACAAGCGTACCATTATTGGGCGGGTCTTGTTTGTATAGTTTATCTACTGTTACATCAATATCAAATAAAACAGTAGTTGTTGCACCTGCAAAATTGTTTGTGTATGCAGCAGCACCTACTGATGAACCTTCAGTTAAATTAAGATCAACTGCTGCCACTAAACCAGTAACAGGATGTAACCGAAGATTTAAACCACTATTACTCACAACACGTATGCGATCAACTGTAGGGTTAAAATCAAACCCAAAATCAGTTCCTGTAAGTAAGGTTGTAAATTGAACGCCTACTTTTGCGGCAGCTCCACTTGATGTATTAATTGTATAAAGATTGCTTTGGCTGCCCAGCGCATAAAGCTGACCGTTAGCAGGGCGAAAATCTAACCCCACAATTGTTTCGCCTGTTGCAGTTCCCGTAATCGGTTTACTCACTACAACGGGTTCATCAGGATTCATGATAAGCAAAGTTGTTCCGTTCTGTACTGCGTATGCAACAGTTAATGTTGGAATAGCAATACCTCTTACACTTGCTGCACCACCAAGCATACCCACATTTTCTGCTTTACCGGTTGTAAGATCAATGGTAAAAACAGACGGGGTGCTTCCGCTATTGTAAACAGCCAGTGCAATATTGTTTGAAGCAGCAATATCGAATTCCCCTGTTCCTGATAAGTCAATTCCAAGGTTACCAACGGCCACTAATCCACCTGCATTGGGTGGATCTTGTTTATATAGAATATCATTATTTACATCAATATCAAACAAAACAGTTGTAGAAGCACCGGCTTTGTTTTCAATATAAGCAGCAGCAGAAATATTTGCATTTGCTGTTCCGCCAATATTGATTGCACCATCAGTTGCCGCAACAGCTCCTGTTTCAGGATTAAGGCGAAGGTTTTGTCCCCCGGTTGAAATCAAACGAATACGATCAACTGTTGGATTAAAATCAAAAGCTGCTACATCGCCAGCCAGAGCAGGAGAAAATGAAGTAGTTCCAATTGCTCTTGCTTCGCCTGTTGTTGTATTAATTACATAAATGCGGCTGCTGCTGCCAACACCATATAATTGTCCGGTTGCAGGGCGAAAATCAATGGCAAGCATTGTTTCTGCTGATTGCATACCTGTGATCGATACACTTGAAATTGCATTCTCCGGTTTTGATGCATCGTATTTAGCAAGTGTATTGCTGTTGATCAAGGCAAAAAATTCGAGTTTAGGTCCTTTGCCGTTTTTATTGCCATCGTTGATCTTGCTACAGCTCATGACAAGAACAGAGCATAACATTACAATGAGGCCAACGAGTTGAGTTGTCTTCTTCATACGTGTGAGTTTAGGACTTAGCTACGAAGACGGGGAAGCATTGGATTTCACCACTCACATTTTATCATAAAAAAAGGCCGGCTCAGAATTGAGCCAGCCTGTATGATACATCAGGAAAGAACTATCGGTTAATGATTAACTTTTCTGTACGTAACACTGTACCACTTGAAGCAGTAACACGAAGTACATACATACCTGCAGGCAATTCGCTTGTTTCCATACGTGTTGCCAAGCCATTAGCAGCCTGTTGCTTCACTCTGCGTCCCTTCACATCAAAGAGTTCAATTAGGCGTCCTGCTTCTGTGCTGTAATTATATACAACAATAAAGTTGGTGGCAGGGTTCGGATAAATATCAATTGTTTTATCCTTCTTCTCTTCTTTCACCCTGTTATCAACAGGAGTTGTTTGCACAAACTGACGGAATGCACCGCCATTAAAAGTAAACTCAAGAATACAACCAGGGTTTGCAGGTGTTGTAGTTACATTACCTGTCGGGCCCGATGTTGAACCGCTTGAATCGGTGGCTACATAAATTTTTGTTCCATCAGTACTCACCACCACATCACGGAAGCGACCCATACCACGGAAATAATTAATGGTATCAGAAATGATCTGCAAACCATTATTACTTAACTGGTAACGGGTAATGGTGCCCGCTTTCAACATCGCTACCAAAACTGAATTCTGCCAGCCGGGAATTGCCGTGCTGCCATAAAATTCTGTACCTGATGGAGCCATAGAAGGCCACAGCATATTATCGCCACCGGATGGAGGATTTACTGCCGGATAAATTGAACGTAATGGTTCTTTTGCATTTAAGGTTGCGCAATTCACTTGTTCACTCACTACGTTAAAGCCACCAATATTGCGTCCATTGTAGTTACCATCGCAATAACCTGCCACTTGCGGCCAACCAAAATTTCTTCCGCTTTCAACCACATTCACTTCATCATCACTAAACGGACCATGCTCTGTGCTGTATAAAATATTTGTTCCATTTACATTGCCCCAAACCAAACCTTGCGGGTTACGATGACCAAGTGAATAAACAGCAGTTGGCTGACCACCGCTTGTGAATGGATTATCAGCAGGTATCCAGGAACCGCTTATTAATTCTGTATTCAAACGAAGGATTTTACCTTCAAGGATTGAAAGATTTTGTGCATTGTTTGCACGACTGATATTATCATACTGCCCTGCACCCATATCACCTACACTGAAATACAATTTCTCATCGGGACCAACTGCCAAACGTGCAGAATTATGATCGTTACTGCCGGGAATATTTTCAAGTATTGTAACCGGATCAATTAACGTTTGTGAAAATGCATCATAGCTGTAACGTTCAATCCGCATTCTGCGAACAGTAGCACTGAGCGATTGATAAGTATAAGCAATATATACAAATGGTTTTCCTGTACTGAATGCTGGGTGTAATGCAAGACCCATCAAACCATCTTGTCCGCCAACACGCACCATTTTTGATCCAAGGGTTAAAACAATACGTTTAGCCCCGGTTGCAGGGTTAACAAAACTAACGGTACCTCCAAAACGCTCGGTATACCAGATATTATTATCAGGACCATACACCAGATCATGTGGCATTCGCTGACGGTCAATTACGGTACGTACACTGAACGATTCAGATGCCGCAACAGATGAAATTGTTGTAACCGGGAATACTGCACTTGTTGATTCGTTACCTGCTGCATCTTTTGCCCGAACCGTCATGTTGTACATCGTATTAGCGGAAAGACCCGTTACACTATAAGAAGTATATGTAAGCGTGCTGCTGTTGATCTTAACACCATTGCGATAGATATCATAACCTGTAACGCCAACATTGTCGGTTGAGGCATTCCACTTCAATACAAAAGAAGATGTTGTGATGAAATCTGCTGCAAGGCCGGCAGGAGCAGATGGAGGCTCTGAATCAAAAAGAAGATCAGTAGAAAGATTACTACCCGGAATAATTTCGCTTGGGGCAGATGTGCTTTGTCCCGGTTTAGACCAACCAACCGAAAGATTGTCGCTGCCGGTTGTTTCTTTCATTAATGCTTCAACATAATATTTTACGCCTGCAACTAATAAAATGCCCACCGATTTTTGTGACGTTGAAGCATTCCATTGACGATACTTACACGCTTTAGACGTGTAAGCAATTCTTGTTTTATTCAGCGGCAGAGCTGTACTGCTTAACCATAATTCACCTGCATTGTCTGCAGCGATCCAGAAAGTATAAGTGCCGGTTGTTGGCACACAGAGATAACCATACATCCTTACACCAAGATTGTTACCAACATTGGCAGTGTTTTCAAAAGAACTGCGAATGTCTGTTACAGAAGGATTGTTCGGATAACCAATAATAGACGTAAGATTAATGATGTTGCCACCCGTTACGTTGTTCCATTGCTGGTAATTGATGCTTCCCATGCCTACGCATTGGGCTGAAAGTTGGTGGAATAACACGAGGGTGAGAAAAGAAAGTAGTATTCGTTTCATGTAAGTGGTTTTTGGGAGTTCTGGTTTGATGATCAAATTAAAGATTTTTTTAGCAAACAAAATAAACGTGTTCTTACTAAGTAGTTTTTACATTTTCAACGCATCCCGAAACATTTATGCAACATGATTGTTTTGTTGCATAAACAATTGTTGTCGTTTACTTCTGTCATTGCTTGTAGTACTTACTCTCATAACAGCTGTCGTTCATTTCAACACGTGTACTTTCTTTAAAAGTGTACTAAGTACAGCCACTTAGCTGCAGTGCATACTGCTGTATGTTTTTGAAAATACAATGTCAAAATAGTTGTTATGGGTGTTTGAAGGTTGTAGTTTTACTTCATCGAAGAAGAAAACAATATCCAATAGAAAGACCGAAAAAATCCAATCCAAACCCAAGAACCAAGATCCAAATCCAAACCCTGCTGCAAAGCAGTATTGAAAACCAAGTATCCAAAAGCCGCCCGTTTTGAATTACGGCTCTATGAAAACCAAATGACTTCTGTACCCTGCGAAAAAGGATAATACGGACAAGAAAACCCAAAAGCATTGAAGTCATTTAGAAAGCCCCCGAGAGATCGGGGGCTTTATTCTTTAGGGATAGTAAGTAGTTATTCCATCAACTTAGTTCTGCTCTGCAAAGTCTTTAACCTGCAGCTCCAGTTTCAATATCCAGTTACGCCACACTTTATAAGAGATATGTGTGAGCTGCACCAGCACCAGGATCATCCCCAGCAGAATAAAACTTTTTTCTTTTGTGAATGTAATGACTGATAGAAAAAAAGCAAGCAAACAAACGCTGTAGAAGAATGATATAACAAGTGACAGGATTGATAATCGCTTTACCTTATTTAACAAGTGCTGAACAGATGATCGCAGATTCTCTTTCATTACTGGTTTTGCTAATGAGATATAACCAATCAGATCATTGAAAATATAAAGCAGCACTCCGGCAAACAGCAGCAGGTTTGCGTACAGAGGTTTTTTATCGCCATCAAACCAATCGTAATACACAAACATGAAAAAGGAAAGCACAACAGTTTCAATAATCATTTTGATGCGTATCCGTTTTAAGGTAGGATGATGATTGAGTTTGGTCATACGTTCCAGGTCGGCCTCGGTTCTGTAATTACCGCCGGCATTTTGCCAGCCCGATTTTAATTCATTCAGTTCCATAAATTAATTTAATCGTTCTTTTAATTTTGATTTAATGCGGTTCAATCTTACGCCAACGTTGCTTTCAGTTAACCCGGTAATGCCGGCAATTTCCTGGTAACTGTAATCTTCGAGGTAAAGTGAGATCACAGCTTTCTCTGCATCGGTTAATATGCGCAGGGCACGAAACAGCCGTTCTTCGTTTTCTGAACTGTTTAGCTCTGCTGCATAATGCACATGATCCGGAATTTCTTCGGGGTATGTAATATCAACCTTTGGTTTGCGATAAGCCGCAATAGCTGTGTTCAATGCAATTCTATACATCCAGGTACTAAGTTTTGCTTCGCCTTTAAAACCCGGGTAGGCTTTCCAGAGTTGATACACGATCTCCTGGAACAGATCTTCCTGATCTTCCCTTCTGTCACGATACAAGTTGCAAACCTTGTAAATGATGTTTTGATTATTCTGTATGTCTATTAAAAATGCTTGCTCCATCCTGTTATTGTTCCTCCTCAGCTGTTTGCTAACCGGCTTAAGGTAGACCTTATAAACCATAGGTTGCGATATGGGAACAAAAACTTACAGCAGCTGAAAATATTTTTCCGTTTCAACGTTTGAGGAACTCTTGCTGAGTGAAAATTGAAGCAAATAAAAGAAGGTGCTTAAAACTTGTAACTGTAACCAATACGAAACACCTGCGTTTCGTAATAATCAATACTTTTAAAGGTAAAGCCGTTGCCATAAGTTTCCCGTTCAATCTGAAGGGTATTGAAAAGGTCACTAACATTCAGCAGCAGTTCGCCTTTTCCTTTCTGGATAATTTTTTTCACACCCACATCAACGGAAAAACGTGTGCCGATCTTTCCCTGCGGGAAAATATCAGGAGCCTGGTAAATAGCCGTAAGCTGCAGATCAGTTTGCTTTACAAAATGAAAAAGCCCGTTCAGTTTTATATTACCCGAGGTATATGTTTGCCTTTCGGCTGAATAGGTTGAAGCAACAGGATATTTATTCTGCACGGTAAACGCTTCAATTATATTACGGTACACAGTTGCATTTGTATTCAACGAAAAGACAGTAGAAAAATCCTGTTGCAGAATAACTTCAGTACCTGTGTTGCTGCTGCGTCCTGCATTTTGAAAAACGGTATAGATCAATGTAGACGGCGGCGCCTGTGTTGCAATACGCAGAATGGTTCCATTGGTACTGCGGTGATACAGTGCGGCATAGAAATAACCTTTCTTCAGATTGGTTTTATAGCCCAGTTCGTAGGTATTGGTAAACTGTGGTTTAACAGCAGGGTTACCAACTTTAATAATTTCCGCATCATCATATTTTGGAAAAATGCGAATATCTACTTCATTTGGCCTGTCAACACGCCTGTTATAAAAAAGCGATAGTTTATTCTGCTCATTAAGTTTCCACGCCAGTCGTACATTCGGAAAAGGCTGTGTGTAATCATAGCCATCACTTTTATACGTATTGTGATTAGGATTTACTTTGTATTGCAGATCTACATACTCAACACGCAAACCAACTTCTGCTTCCAGTTTTTTTGTTTCAAAAACATAGTTGCTGTACAGCGCCGGAATTATTTCAGTATAGGTTGCAGCACCACCGGCATTTATATCAAGCGGAGAATTAACCCCGGGTTTAAAGTGCATGTTGGTGGGAATATCACGATAGCGGAATTTAATGCCTCCTTCAATACGACCGTGCTTCAACGGTTTTACGTAATCGAGCATCAAATCAGCAACATGTTCATCCGAAAGCAATTTAAATGAATCAAGACCTGTGTAAGAAGGCATGATGTTTACAAAATTATACTTCTCATCCTCCCGGTGAAACGTATAATTAAAACTGATGTTCAGCAAATGACCTGCCTGTTTAAATTTATGTTGATATGCTGCTGACGCAACAGCAGTTGTTTTCAACTCATCTTCCAGAAATTGCCACATACGCTCACGTTTGGAATAATCGCCGTTAAAAAAAGGCTGATCACCACGATCAATAATTTTTTCAATTCCAAACAATCCCGACACAGTAAGCATATTGGTGCTGTTGATATTCCAATCCACACCTGCCTTTGTTGTTAAAAAATGGGTGTTCCTGTTTCGTTTAAGTTGTTGATGAATAATGCTGCCGTTTTCATACGCACGTGTAGTAAATTCATTTTTATTCAGTGTTTCAGTATACAACCAATCAGCCTGTAAAAAAGTATTCACTTTATTTTTACGATAGTTCAATGAAAGCGATGGATTGATCTTGGGTGTTGCCTGGTATTGCGGACGTACCGT
Source organism: Lacibacter sp. H375 (assembly GCF_037892425.1). Lineage (NCBI taxonomy): Bacteria > Pseudomonadati > Bacteroidota > Chitinophagia > Chitinophagales > Chitinophagaceae > Lacibacter > Lacibacter aquaticus. Next base: position 1,958,168 of record NZ_JBBKTT010000001.1, on the reverse strand, counting down.
TGGAAGATTTTCTTTCTTTTGCCACAAAGCACCTAAGCCGGTTGTAAGAGCAAGCTTTCCATTAAAGCCTTCCTGCTTATTTTTCTTATAGATGATATTGATGATGCCTGCATTACCATTCGCATCATACTTAGCAGATGGGTTATTGATGATCTCAATGCGTTCAATAGCGGAAGCAGGAAGATTATCCAAACCGGTTTGACTCCCGAAGCCGGTTAATGCAGTTTGCTTACCATCTATCAACACCACTACTTTATCACTTCCACGCAATTCAACTTTTCCATCCTGGTTGGTTGTAACGCCTGGTAAATTTTTCAATGCCTGTAATACTGAACCTCCACTTTGGCTGATGTTTGAAGCAACAGAATAACTTTTCTTATCCATCTTGTTCCCAACTTCATCGGGCCTGGCATCTACAATCACCTCCTGTAGTTGTTTGCTGTCTCGTTGTAATTCAATAGCACCAAGATCAAGGAATGGGCTGAGTGTACCGATCAACACCGGTTGATACTTCGTGAGAAAACCGGTATAAGAACTTTGTAAAATGTATTCGCCTGTTTTAATATCTGTAAAACTGAAACGGCCTTCTTCATTGGTAATAGTGCCTGCAATAAAACTGCTGTCGCTGCTTTTCTTCAATGTAATATTTACAAACGACAACCCTGTTTTACTGTTACTTTCTTTCACCATGCCCGATAAGGTTACCTTGCTTACCTGTGCAGGTAAAAGAGTAACACGGAGCATGAGCAATAAAAGCAGGGAAAGAAATTTTTGCATCGATCTTTTTTGAGTGGCGAAGTTACTGTAGCGTGCAGTCATCCATTCAACCATACATCCAATACTTTGTTATGCCTTGTCCAGAAACGCTTTCTTAAACTCCGGCTTTTGCCTGTGTTTTCCCGCCTGTTCAAACGCATATGCAAGAGCGATCAGTTCGCCTTCTTTATAAGCCGTGCTGAAAAACGAAAGACCAACCGGCAATGCATAGACCATGCCGCATGGTACGCTGATGTGTGGGTAACCACTCATTGCTGCAGGCGATGTAAGAAACACATCACCCCAACGATCTCCATATATCGTATCGATGCTGCAGGCAGGCCCCATTGTTAAACCAAACAATGCATCGAGTTTATGTTCCTGCAACAACGCATCAATGATCTTTTTCGAACCAACATGACTTTTCTCAAACGCTTCTTTGTATTCCTTACTGTCGAGCCCTGCTTTTGCTTCACTCATGACCATTGTTTCCTGTTTGAAGGTGGGCATCACCTTGTCTTCATTTGTTTTGTTGAAGGCAATTACATCAGCAATGGTTTTTACAGAGGCATTAGCAGTCGACAAATACTTATTCAATCCATCTTTAAATTCAAACTTCATCAATTCAAATTCTGCATTCCCTAATTCATTCAGTTTATCTAAGTACTCGAGTTCAATTATTTCAGCACCTTGTTGTTTCATGAGTGCAATGGCTATATCAAGTAGCCGATTCAAAAACTGGTTCTCATATTTCTTTTTCTCAAAACCCAATCGTTTTCCTTTTAATGCATTTGCGTCAAGAAACTTTGTATAATCAGTTACTGCTTTGCCTTCACTTTCTTTGGTGATGACATCATTCGCATCAACACCCGTCATTGCCCCTAATAAAATCGCCGCATCTTTTACCGTACGTGCAAGCGGACCAGCTGTATCCTGTGTTGCAGAAATGGGAATGATACCGCTGCGGCTCAGCAAACCAACTGTTGGTTTAATACCCACTGTTCCGTTTACCGATGCAGGACATGTAACCGATCCATCCGTTTCCGTACCCACTGCCACCGCACATAAATTGGCAGCAACCGCCACTCCCGAACCCGAACTTGAACCGCATGGATTATGATCGAGGATGTAAGGATTTTTTGTTTGCCCACCTCGACTACTCCAACCCGAACATGATTTGGTTGATCTGAAATTTGCCCACTCCGATAAATTTGTTTTACCCAACAACACCGCACCTGCTTCACGCAACTTCGTCACAATAAATGCGTCCTTCGTTGCAACATGTCCGGCCAATGCAAGTGACCCTGCTGTTGTCATCATTTTATCGGCTGTATCAATATTGTCCTTGATCAAAACAGGTATGCCGTGCAAAGGTCCACGCAGTTTGCCGGCTTTACGTTCCGCATCCATTTGTTTAGCGATCGACATTGCATCAGGGTTCAGTTCAATGACCGAATTGAGCGTTGGTCCGCTTTTATCAATGGCCGCAATACGTTGCAGGTATAAGTTGGTGAGTTGTTCACTTGAGTAAGTACCCGCCACCATTTTTTGTTGCATTTCATCGATCGTCAGTTCGTTCAATTCAAACAGATCATCAGCGGCTTCAGCTATCGCTGTTGTTTTCTTTTCTTCTGTATTGGTATTGCAGGCAGCAGCAACCAATGTGGTGGCACCGGCCAATGTACTGTTGCGGAGAAAATCTCTACGTTTCATATGCAGTAGTTAAAATGTGTACGCTAAATATACGGGAAGAAAGTACTGATGTGAATTCTTGATTAATCACAAAACACGCAAGAATCATTCTATTTCGCCACAACAGCCATCACCAACGGTAATACATACCAGCAAAACAAACTGATAAGTATAATGCTTACAATGTTCATTACAAAACCCGCTTTGATCATGTCTTTTAATTTGATGTAGCCGCTACTGAACACAATAGCATTCGGCGGTGTACCCATGGGCATCATAGAAGCGGCACTGGCAGCAAGCGTCATAGGTATACCAAGCAACAGCGGATCAAGATGCAATGCATCAGCCAATGAGCCAAGCACGGGCGCCAATACAATTACCTGTGCTACATTACTCATTACTTCGCTTAAGAAAATACAGATGACAACGATCACCAATACAAGCACCAGTCCGTGCATATTACTGAACCCGGCCAGCCATTTCCCTACCTGCGCCATTACACCTACCTGCTCCAATGAATTGGCCAGAGCTATACCGCCACCAAACAATAACAAAATACCCCAAGCCATTTTTGAGGTATCGGTCCACGTTAGCAACATGGATACTTTATCCTCTTTTTGTTTGCCTGCAGGTGTTGCAAATAAAAACAACGCACCAATAAGTGCGATCATACTATCGTTCAATTTGAACCAGCCTAATTGATTCAACAGGTCTTTTGTGATCCACAACAATGCAGTGCCAACAAAAATGATGAGGACTCTTTTTTCTGCAACAGACATTTGGCCCAATGCTTTGATCTCATCCTTGATGTATTGATTTGCTTCCTCACTGTTACTGATGCGGCTGGGAAACATCCATTTCACCAATACAAAATATAAAGCAATGAGTAAGAGTATAGCGATCGGCGTGCATACCAACATCCAATCAATAAACTGAATATCATAATTGTATTTCTTTTCGATAAATGCAACAAAGGCAACATTTGGCGGTGTGCCAATGATGGTTGAAATACCACCGATGTTACTGGCATAGGCGATCACAAGCATTAGAACCAATGAAAAATTAGCCAGACTTGTACCTTGCTGCTCATGTTCCTTCATTACTGCAATTACACTTAATGCAATAGGAAACATCATCATGGTTGTAGCCGTGTTGCTGAGCCACATACTTAAAAATGCTGTGGCAATAATAAACCCAAGGATGATACGGTTACCGCTGGTGCCGGTTTTTTGTACAATGCTTAAGGCAATACGTTTATGCAGGTTCCATTTTTCAATAGCAAGTCCGATCATGAACCCACCCATGAATAAAAAGATCACGGGGTTGCTGTAAGCTTTCGCTGTTTCTTCCATAGTGCTTACATTGAACAATGGCAATAACACCAATGGAATCAATGCAACGGCTGGCATGGGCAATGCTTCACTTATCCACCAGGTGATCATAAAAACGGCAACGGCTACAGCTTTGTTGGCTGTTGCATCTAACCCGAATGGATTAAACAGATAAGCAGCAAGCGATAAAACAATGCCGGATAAAAGAGATATACGGTATTGATTTTTTTTAACGAACTCCATGAGATAAATATAGTTTTTTAGTTCTGAGTTCAGAAGTTCTGCCAGTTAGAATAATGAGACGGCGGTATTGTTGAGTGCATGTTTGCTTACCTGCGGATGCCCTTCAATGAAAAAGCGATAGAACCACAGCGCATGCTCGGCTGCATAGTCAACACCAATACGTGGAGAAGTAAGAATATTGAAAGAGGTTGACGCACTGTCTTCTGCCAACCATATCTGTTTACTTTGCAATTGTAATCCTGTATGTTTTGTTGAGATGCCCAAGGCTTTACTTACATTACCGGGGCCACGACCAATACTACTGTCTGCTTTTTCTCTATTGAATCGTTGCAACATAGTATCGATACCCTCAAGAGGTTCAATACCCCGAATGAGAACAGCATCAGGTTTATCTTTTACATTACACACCACATTGAATAAATGATGAATACCATAACAGAGATATACATACGAAACACCTGCCGGGCCAAACATTACTTCTGTTCTTGCAGTTCGTCGGTTATTGTATGCATGCGATGCTTTATCAATGATACCCGCATAAGCTTCTGTTTCAACAATGCGCCCAACAGTAGTTTGCTGATCAAATTTGGTGATGATATATTTCCCTAACAGATCCTTTGCGATCTGTACAACATCATCTCGCTCATAAAAATCTGTACCGAGCTTTTGCATTTTGTTGTATTTTGCCACATTGCCTGTAAAGCACACCGGAATTTATTCAACTTAAAACAGATCGTTTGCTTAAGGAACTCGTTATATCGATACAGGCTTATTTCAGGGCGCATCAATTTATTGTTCGTCACAAGTTATGGAAATGGATCCTCATTCCTGGCTTCGTTTACATGCTTTTGTTCATGGGCGGCATGTGGCTATTCTGGAGTTCGAGCAGTGATTTTCTTGATTGGTTGTTTAATGTAGTTGGCATCAAAAGCTGGCTCGATTCAATGAACAACAGCTTCCTCAACTTTCTGTTTATTACAGCAAGTATTATGGTACGTTTGATCCTGCTGTTCTTTTATTTCTCTTTATTCAAATTTTTGTTCCTTGTTGTTGGTTCGCCGGTATTTGCATACCTCAGCGAAAAAACAGAAAACATTATTGAAGGAAATGATTACCCGTTCAGTACGAAACAATTGTTGAGCGATATCTGGCGGGCCATTCGTTTAGCATTGCGCAATACATTGTGGCAAACAGTTTATATTATCAGCATCCTGTTGCTTTCATTAATACCGGTGGTGGGTTGGATCAGCCCGTTGGTTGCATTTTTAGTTGAATGTTATTACTATGGTTTCTCCATGCTCGATTACAGTACGGAACGCCATAAACTTTCTCCATCGCAAAGCATTGCGTTTATCAGCAACCGCAAAGGATTGGCGATTGGCAATGGCATGGTGTTCTTCCTGATGCATCTTGTACCATTTCTTGGTTGGGTTTTAGCACCTGCTTATGCAGTAATTGCTGCTACCTTGAGTTTATATCATCCCGATGATAATCCGTAAGGCTTACATTTGCTGTTTACTGATCAAAACTCTATTCACTTGTCTGTTGTTTATTTAATTCCAGCTCCGTTAGAAGATGAAAGTCTGCAAGCTATTCCTGCTTATGTGTTGGATGCGGTGAAGCAATGCAATGTTTTTTTTGTAGAAAACGAACGTACGGCAAGACGTTACCTGAAAAAATTAGATAAGGCCATTGTAATCGATGATTACGAATGGTTCATTATTCATAAAGCAGAAGCACAGGTAAAGAACCAGTTCATGCAAAAGCTGAAAGCCGGCAAAACAATTGGTATTATCAGTGAAGCCGGTTGTCCGGGCATTGCAGATCCGGGACAGGTGTTGGTTGAAGCTGCACATCAGGTTGGTGCAACAGTAAAACCATTGGTTGGACCAAGTTCTATCTTATTAGCATTAATGGCAAGTGGTATGAATGGTCAGCAGTTTTCATTTGTTGGTTACTTACCCATTGAAGAACCGCAGCGTAAACGAAAGCTGAATCAATTGGAAGAATTATCTGCAAAATTCCAAAGTACACAGGTATTTATTGAAACACCTTACCGCAACAATCAATTGCTTGAAACAATTTTGAAAAGCTGCAAACCGCAAACACGCATCTGCATTGCAGCAAATCTTACTGCTGCAAACGAATTCATTCAAACAAAAACAGTGGCTGAATGGAAAAAGCAAATACCGGAGCTGCATAAGCAACCGGTGATCTTTTGTTTGATGGGATAAATATAAAGTCAATGATGAAAGGTTAAAAGAAAAAAATGAAGGACACTACTTACGCTTATAAAACACAAATCCATTCTTTCGCCCAACGATCTCCAGTTTATCAGCATGTTTGGTCATTACTTCTTTTTCAAATGTATTCTTGCTGATGAAGTAAGTGGGTTTATCTACATTGCCGGTCAGTAACCAATTCTCATCTTTTGCTTCTTTACGCAGATCAGGCTTAATGCGTGTGTAGAAATACTGAGCATAGCTTTTATAGCCAAGTGTTTTGATGTACACATCTTTTCCTTGCAATGATTCGTAAAATTCAATGGCCGCATGTTGTGAATATTGTTCAATGCGTGGTGTAAACAATGTGAGCAATACCTGCATTGCGCCAATACAGGCAATCAATAATAGAAAAATCGCTTTTTGAAATTTCTTTTGGTGTAACCAAATGCTGCTCACAATTACTGCTGCAAGAAACAATACACCCGGGATCATTAAGAAATAATTCCAATCCACATCAGCTTCCACATTACCCATTGCAAAAGCATCTTTGGTGAGCAATGGTTTTATCCACTCAATATTATTGCCGATCAAGGGCAATGCGATAAAGAGAATACTCCAGATAATGCCCAGGAATAATAATCCAAACTTTTGCCAGCCTTTTAATTGCGATGTCCTGTTAACCAGACCGTATACGGTTGATGCGGCTAAATAGCCAATCGGTAAATAAGTAAATGATGAGTAGTGAACGATCTTTGTTTTTACAATGGTAAACAACACTAATATAACGATCAGTGATGCGATCATGAACATGCGGAAATATTGCTGATGCTTATTCTCATGGATTTGATTTTTGTATCGAAAGATCAACAATGAGGCTGGGAAACAACCGATGAGCACCACTACAAAATGATACAACAGAAATCCGCCATGTCCCGCATCTTTTGTTTTGAACAAACGTATCTGGTAAGTAATAAATTCATTCACGAACCACCAGCCATGCTGGGCGATCTCTAAGCCAAACCAGATCATCGTCACCAGTAAAACGATCAACCCCCAAATAAGATAATATTTGATCGATACCCATCCTTTCCCACGGTTAAACAAAATAAATAGCCCATAACTCAACAACACCACTAAACCTGCAACCGGGCCTTTGGTTAAAATAGCAATGCCAGTAAATAGTCCTGATAAAACTAAATGCGACATGAACTTTTGACGTTCCTCCTTTGCAGAAAGAAAACGGCTTAGAAAATAGATGCCCAGAAAAATAAACAGGTTAAACCAGGGATCGATGATGCCGCTTTTGAAATACAGATGCGGCAAAAATGTGCCTGCATAGATCAATACCCACCAGAAAGCAAACCTTTCATTGTGTAAACGTTTACCAATTCCAAAAAGGATCAACAGAGTAGCAATACCACAAAGCGCATTCGGTAGCCGTGCTGCAAACTCATTCACCCCAAAAACTTTCATGGCTGCAACCTGCATCCAAAAGAATAAAGGCGGCTTTTCCCAGAAAGGTTCGTAGTTGATCTGTACCTGCATGTAATTGCCTGTCTCGATCATTTCCCTTGCGCTCTCCGCAAAATTGATCTCATCCCAATCAAATAACGGAACACGGCCAAGCGAATGGAAAAATAATAATGCAGCGATCACTGCAATGAGCAAATAAGATACGATCCGGTTCATGATGGTTACGAAGATAAATGAAACTGAACGTTCAATACTCCTTGCATAAAAAAACGGGAGCTTTCGGCTCCCGTTCAATAGTGTAAAATTTATTTCATTAGCCTAAATATCCTTTTAATAGTTTGCAACGGCTGTTGGTTTTTAATTTGCTGATTGCTTTGTCTTTGATCTGGCGTACACGCTCACGTGTAAGATTGAAGCGTTCGCCAATATCTTCTAGACTCAATGGATGATCAACTCCAATACCGAAGAAATACTTGATCACATCCTGCTGACGTTCCGTTAATGTTTTAAGAGAACGTGTAATTTCTGTGCGGAGCGATTCATTGTGATCAAGCTCACCATCTGTTGCAACAGCATTTGGGTTTTCCATTACATCCATCAGTGTATTGTCTTCCCCATCACTCATTGGAGAATCCATACTTACGTGGCGTGATGAAATACTTAGTGTAGACGATACTTCTTCAATTTCAAGTTCAAGCAGTTCTGCCAGTTCTTCTGCTGAAGGTTCACGTTCATACTCCTGCTCAAGTTGTGAGAAGGCTTTGTTGATACGATTGGTTAATCCTACTTTATTCAATGGCAATCGAACAATTCTTGATTGCTCGGCCAATGCCTGCAGGATACTTTGCCTGATCCACCAAACGGCGTAGGAAATAAATTTAAAACCACGGGTTTCATCAAAACGTTGTGCCGCTTTGATCAATCCTAAATTTCCTTCATTGATAAGATCCGGGAGAGAGAGACCCTGATTTTGGTATTGTTTAGCTACAGATACCACGAAACGAAGATTGGCTTTTGTTAAACGGTCGAGTGCCCGCTGGTCACCTTGTTTGATCCGTTCAGCAAGTTTTACTTCCTCTTCAGGGCTGATTAATTCCACTTTACCGATCTCCTGCAGATACTTTTCAAGACTCTGCGATTCACGGTTAGTGATAGATTTTGTGATTTTGAGTTGGCGCATGCTCATAAGCTTTGGTTTTAGGTTAATCTGATGTTGTTTCATAGTTCAGGACACTCAAACCCTGATAATGTAATAAATCACAAATAAAAACCTTTACATTACCTGAGTATTAGGTCTTAAAACTTCATCCTAATTTAACCTTATTTACCAAATCAGCCAAAAAAAAGCCCCGTCAGGCTTGCTTTTCAGCGAAATTTGTCGGTTTTGTTTAACTTTATTGAAATAATAATTAAACAATAATAAAGAAGTAAAAATTTTGATTACTGCATTATTTTTTTATTATTGCATCAAATCGCTCTGCGAAAGAACAAATGAGTAAGAAAGTTTTATACACACTGGAGTTTCCAGTACGGTGCTCGCCAGGTATTTTATACGAATTTTTAGCAACGCCGTCAGGTCTCCAGGAATGGTTTGCTGATAAAGTTGATGAACGGGATGGTATCTTTTCGTTTAACTGGAATGGTTCAGATGAAAAAGCTGAATTATTGGAAAGTGAGTTAGATAAGTTTGTACGTTACCGCTGGACACATTCTCCGAAAGAAGAATACTTTGAATTCAGAATTGAACGCACTGAAATTTCCAATCAAACAATATTGATTGTAAAAGATTTTGCTGATAAAAAAGAAATCAAAGATCAGAGTCGCTTGTGGGAATACCAGGTGAAAGATCTTTTTCACCGTATAGGCAGTTAATGTTGTTGCACTAACTCTAACAGTTGTTGAAAGGAAGCGGATAATTTCGCTTCGGCTTTGTCCCATTCTTCAAGTTTACATTGAACTGCAAGTTTCAGTATTTTTTTATCACTGATGCTTTGCTGCTGTTCTGTTGTGCGTATCATATTATCATTTCGAAAGTGATGAATCCATTCTTCATCACAAGTATTCATCCATAGGTTTTCAATAAAATTTTTATTGATGTTTTGTTGAATAACTTCAGCATACTTCTCAAGATATTTCCCTTTTAGTTGCAAGGTGATGCTGAAAAAATTTCCCCACCAGAAAAATGTTCTTATCGCAAACGTATCTTCTTTTCCAAAACAACGTGGATAATCGAGCATAACATAAGGCAGGCCTTCATAATTCTCTCCTTTTGCAATTTTGGGCGAGGTGATTAATGTTTCAGATGGTAATTGTTGAAGTAACGGTTCCAGTTTATATCGTTCACTGAGGTTACCAAACAGCAGGTATACTTTCTCAATTATCCTGTTCTTTGTTAAAATCCAATTTGCATCAGTTACCAATTGCTGCTCAAAAGCTGAAAGACTTACCTTTGATGATTCCTGCATAAAAAAGAAGATCTGTGTTTAAAAAGTTAGACAAACTTATTATAAAAGCATTTATCGGGCCGTTCCTGGCAACCTTCTTTATTGCTGTGTTTATCCTGGTGGTTCAATTCTTCTGGTTATACATTGATGATTTTGTAGGGAAAGGAATCGACACGTTCACCCTCATCCAGTTTATTGGCTATGTAAGTACAACGCTGGTGCCTCTTGCTTTGCCATTAGGCATCTTGCTTTCATCCATCATGACTTTTGGTAATCTTGGTGAATCATTTGAATTGGTGGCTATCAAAAGTGCAGGTATACCGCTTATTCGGTTTATGCGCCCCGTACTGATTGTTTCAATGTTACTCGGTGTTGTTGCTTTTGCATTTGCCAACTATGTAATACCGGTTGCTGAATTAAAAATGCGTACACTGTTGTATGATATACGAGTAGCAAAGCCAGCTTTCGATATTAAAGAAGGCGTATTCTATAAAAAACTGGATGGCTATACCATTAAAGTTGGACGCAAAGAAAATGATTCCATCATTCACAATGTTGTTATTTACGAACATAACTATTCATTGCAGGATAATATCATTCTCGCAGAGAAAGGAACAATGACTATTTCAAGTGATCAACGTTTCTTATCCTTCAACTTACAAAACGGATGGCGCTACCAAGAGAAAGGAAGTGCTGGTACTACTGAAACAGAATATTATCGTTTAGGTTTTAAAGAATATAAAAAAGTGTTCGATCTCAGTTCGTTTAAACTCACGAAAACAGCAGACTCTACCTTTAAGACCTATTACAAAATGCTTAGTCTTAAACAACTCACTACCGTTGCTGATTCACTCGAAGGAGTAATTAAAAAGCTTGGGCAAAAATCTAGAAGAGATATCAGACCAATGTTTCCTATGCAGTCGGTGCCTGATAGTGTTTGGAAAAATAATAAAGCTGTTGCTAAAAAAGTGAAGAACTTCAGTGAGCTGATTCCTGATTCGATAAAACGAAACGTTTATACCAACGCAGTAACAAAAATATCCGGCGCTAAAAGTTCTATCGACTTTTTATCGTATGAATATGTTGACCAGCAAAAACAACTTCGTCTGCACAGGATTGAACAGCATCGCAAGTTTACATTATCTTTTGCCTGTGTTGTATTGTTCCTGATCGGTGCCCCACTTGGTTCCATCATCCGCAAAGGTGGACTGGGTTTGCCATTGGTGATATCTGTATTCTTCTTCATCGTCTTTCATATTGTAAATACCACCGGTGAAAAAATGGTAAGGGAAGATACCATGAAAGCTGGTGCAGGTATGTGGATGTCGACAGTTGTACTCATCCCTATTGGTATATTTCTTACGTGGAAAGCGATGAAAGATTCAAATCTCTTCAATGCTGAGTTTTATTACCGAACAATGCGTAGAATTGGCTTAGCACGTTTTTTGAAAAGAAATCAATAAACAGTACAACCATTTTGGTTGTAACTTAAATGTTCAAAATTTACAATTATGTCAAAGCATATCTCACGCCGCAGTTTTCTTGATCAATCAGCTAAAACAACAATGGTTGTTGCAGCCGCCAGTATTGCAGGTGTTGATTTGTTGGCTGGATGTACGTCAGCAAAAGTGTTAACCGGTGGTACAGCGTTTGTTGGGTTTGAGCAAACACCTCTTCCGTATGCTTATAAAGATCTTGAACCTGTGATCGATACCATGACAATGGAGATCCATTACAGCAAACATGCAGCAGCCTATGCCACAAACCTGCGTGATGCTGCAAAGGCAGAAAACATCGATCAATCAAAACCAGTTGAAAATATCTTCAGCAACATATCTGCTTACTCGGCAAAAGTTCGCAATAACGGTGGCGGGCATTACAATCATGAATTATTCTGGCGTTGCATGAAACCAAATGCTGGTGGACAACCAACCGGAAAACTACTTACTTCAATTCAACAATCATTCGGAAGTTTCGAAGCATTACAAACTCAGTTTACGGATGCAGGTAAAAACCGTTTCGGTAGTGGATGGGCCTGGCTGTATGTTGATGGAAATAAACAATTGAAAATTGGCTCAACTCCCAACCAGGATAATCCACTGATGAATGTGAGTGATATTAAAGGAACACCATTACTTGGTTTGGATGTATGGGAACATGCATATTATCTGAAATATCAAAACAAACGCCCTGATTATATTGCTGCCTGGTGGAAAGTAGTGAATTGGGATTTTGTACAACAACGCTTTGAAGCTTTGTAATCATCTGCCTTATTTTTTAAGTCAATTGTTATCCGTTCCCGCTTTGCGGTATTGCAACTGGTATTTTGAAACATTATCTTGATGTACAAAATACCTTTACAATGTCTACAGTTACCATCGCCACATTTAACTGCGAAAACCTTTTTCGTCGTTACCGCTTCAATAAAAATCTAACTAAAGAACAGGTTGAAGAACGCCTTAAAGACGGTTTTATCATAGACAAAACTGTGCTTACAACCGTAAATGAAACTGAACGTAAACTTACTGCTGATGCCATTAAAGCAACCAAAGCCGATATTGTGTGTCTGCAGGAAGTAGAGAATCTCGATACATTAAAAAACTTTGTGTCTGAATACCTTTCTTCATCAGGTTACAAATACAGGATATTGATCGATGCAAATGATCCCCGTCTCATTGACGTAGCTATCATCAGTAAACTTCCGTTCGACTGTATTAAAACACATCAATACCTCAAAAATGGAAGCTCAGCTGTCTTTTCCAGAGACTGTCTTGAAGTTGAATTTTTAATTGCAGGAAAACCATTGACCATTTTTGTAAATCATTTTAAATCGATGTTCGATAAAGGTAATCTTACACCAGCACAAAAACGGGCAAAGACAGCAGCACGAAGAGAATTGCAATCGCAAACTGTGTTAGACATCATCAAAAAGAAATACAAGAACAATCCTGAAAAAGAAAACTGGATAGTTGTTGGTGATCTTAACGACTATCCTGATGATAAAACAAGTTTGAAAAAATTGCTCAACAGCAAATGGATGGAGAATGTTGTGCAAACACGAATTACCGATCCTGCTGAGCAATGGACACATTACTGGGACACAACTTCAATCCCAATTGATGAGCGATACAACCAGATCGATTATATTTTTTTGTCGAAACAACTAGCAATAACGAACCCAACAGCAGTACCTGAAATTATCCGAAAAGGGCTCATCACCAAAGCAACAAAATATACAGGTCCACGCTTTACCGATGTAACCGATAAACAAGGTGCAAGTGATCATTGCCCGATAGCTGTAACGATAAAATTATAGTGGGAGTTGACTAAATAGTCACGGCCCCTGCAGAAAACATCTTCACAATAGCAAGCGGGAAGTAGCATCTGCAGAGGCCGTTATGGGTGCAATATTAACGACGGAACAAATACAATGTTGCAAAATTTATAAACATTTTTTTGTCTTCACATTTCATTAACCCCGCAGGTAAAAACTACCTCACCCGAAAACTAGCTTGTCTTTTCGACGAAGGATAAATCTTTTGAGAATTGGAATAAAGCCTGTCAGATCACTCGTTCCTCGGGATGACAGTAACGGTTTATATCCTACTTTCGTACTCCCTTTTCAGATTCTGAATTTCAAATCTAAAATAACTACTATATGCAGGCTTGGAAAGATTACCAGGAACAGAACAAAGACCGTTTCCTGAATGAATTGCTTGAACTATTACGCATCCCCTCCATCAGCGCCAAAAGCGAAAACAAAGCCGATATGGTTGCTTGTGCAGAAGCAGTGAAACAACGCTTGCTTGAAGCAGGTGCCGATACCGTTACAATTTATCCCACCGCAGGTCACCCGATCGTGTATGGTGAAAAAATGATCGATCCATCAAAGCCAACCGTGTTGGTGTATGGACATTACGATGTGCAGCCCGTTGATCCGCTCAACCTCTGGCACAGCGATCCGTTTGACCCAACCATTAAGGACGGAAAAATATTTGCCCGTGGTGCCTGCGATGATAAAGGACAGTTTTACATGCATGTAAAAGCATTGGAAACAATGGTGAAAACAAATTCACTCACAACGAATATCAAATTCTGTATTGAAGGTGAAGAAGAAGTAGGCAGTCCAAACCTGGGCACCTTTGTAAAAGCAAATAAAGAACTACTAAAGGCGGATGTGGTGCTCATCAGCGATACTGCCATGATCAGCATGGAAAACCCAAGCATTGACATTGGCGTGCGTGGTCTGAGTTATATTGAAGTGGAAGTAACAGGCCCTAACCGTGATTTGCACAGTGGTGTGTATGGTGGTGCTGTTGCAAACCCAATCACCATGTTGGCAAAGATGATCGCAAGCTGTCATGATGAAAACAATCATATCACCATTCCTGGTTTTTATGATGATGTGGTGGAAGCTACGCCTGAAGAACGCAAACTGATGGCTGCTGCTCCTTACGACGAAAAAGAATACAGTGCTGATCTTGGAGTTGACAAACTCTGGGGCGAAAAAGGATTTACAACAAATGAACGTACAGGTATCCGTCCAACATTGGAGTTGAATGGCATTTGGGGTGGTTACACAGGCGAGGGTGCAAAAACGGTATTACCTTCAAAAGCATTCGCTAAAATTTCTGCACGTTTGGTTCCTAATCAATCAAGTGAAAAGATCACAGAAAAATTATTGAACTATTTTAAAAGCATTGCACCTCCTGGTGTTACCATTAATGCATTTGAACATCATGGTGGCGAACCTTATATGACACCTGTTGACAGCAAAGCTTATAAAGCAGCTGCTGCAGCTATTAAGGATACGTTTGGTAAAGATGCTATTCCTGTTCGTGGTGGCGGTAGTATCCCTATTTGTGCGTTGTTCGAAAAAGAGCTCGGCATTAAGATCGTATTCATGGGTTTTGGTTTAGACAGCGACAACCTACACAGCCCGAACGAGAAGTACGACATCTTTAATTTCTATAAAGGCATTGAAACCATTCCGTATTTCCATAAGCATTTTGCGGAAGCGTAAGTTGTTGAACATAAAAAAACAAAGGGCGCATTTTCTGCGCCCTTTGTTTTGTCCCTTTTTCAGAATAAGAAAAGATGAAACTATTGCGTAATCATAATTCTCTTTGTGTAATATTTTTTATCGTGCCTGATCTGCAGATAATATATACCGGCAGGCAACTTGCCAGGGTCGATCTGTTTAGTTAATCTGCCAATGAATTGAGGAGTATTTGAATAAAACACCTGTTGACCAACTGTGTTTAATAACGAAATTGTAAGGTCATCTTTTGTTTTTGTTACAAGTTGTATAGTAAACTTTCCTGTGATTGTTGGGTTAGGTGTAACCAGCAATCCGATTGTTGATGGATCGACATTATTTATTGCTGTGGTTACAAAGTTTACAGCAGTAGAAACCAGGATACAGTTACTTTCAAGCGTTTGAACGGTATAGCTACCAGAGCTGGTGGCTGAATATGATTGACTGTTGGCAGAGGGGATGCCCACTCCATCTTTAAACCATTGATAATTCTGTGAAGCTGTACTTGTAAGTATATTTCCTGAAACTGAAATTACTGGTTTGTTTATGGTAGTCGGCGTTATTGCCCGGCGTGGCATACCACATCCTAACGGTTTAACAGTTAGGTCGTACAGGAAATAATAAAAACCCTGAAAATAATCGGGCGATCCTGCCTGGATAGCAGAATTGCCTGTTATAGAAAGTAAGCCGGGTATGGTGTATGGGTAAGGCATAGAAGTGATATTGTTATTCCTGAAGATCGATGCCCCGTTTTCGCATTGTATCACTAATGCATAATTTCCTGCTTTGGGAATGGTAAGTCCTAGATAGTAGATAGCACCCTGATCAGAAAGGCTATTATTTTGCGCTCCGAGAACAGGAGGTGTTAATGCAGTTGCAGTAACATCAAGTGACACGGAAGACACAGGGAAGTAAGAATAGGCTCCGGTAGTTTCATTATAACTCGCCAGTTCCCTAAGATGGAAAGTAATTCTTCCTGGATGGCCAATATACAGTCTGACAGTTTGCAATGTCGTTGCCTGTTCGGCAGTAATACGAACCAGGTTACCATTAAATACATTATACCCTCCATCAGCAAAAACTTGCTTAGTTGCAGGGCCAATCTTTACTTCCTCATTTATACCAAGATAATAAGTAGAAGCAATTGTTGAAATGTTTGCTGTATAGCCGGTGGCCACCGGGGTTGTCGCATTGGCCGATGTATACCAGGTGTACAGGTCATAGTTGGTTGGAGCTGCGTTCAACAGTACATTGTTCTCACAAATTACTGCCGTTGCTGATAATGTTGAAGGGCCGGCACTAACATTGAACTGAGTAATATTTTCATTATTCGATGCATCCTGATCTCCTGCCAGCGCCGCATTAGCGGTAATAGTATAAGTAATGCCTGGCAATGCTTCAAAAGGAGTTTGAAAAGTGTAACTTTTTTCTGCGAAAGCAGGGATGCTGACTGAAAAGGTAGCGCTAAGTGTAGCAACAGTTGTAGCACCTTGTTTAATAGTGACAGTAAGCGGTATATTACTTTGAGGGCTATTGCCGTAGTTCCGGATGTTTACGGTAACGTATTTTGCGTTACTGCTGCAATCGCCGGGTTGGGGGCTAACAAGCCGGTTGATTCCTACGTCTGTTGATGGCGTTGTTATAAGCACCCTGTAGTCTTGTGTTTCACCTTTTGTGTAACTATTACAGGATGTAACAGAAGATGCATCATTTGTTTCAACCATTACAACCCGAAGAATGCAATAATTACCAACGCCTATTCCTGCCGGGATGCCAATGTTGCCCGTGTAATCACCATTGCCATTAATAACTGAACTTGTAGCAAGCAATTCACCGGCATCAGCAAAATCACCGTCATTGTTTGCATCGATAAATATTTTCAGAACCTTATCTGTACTACTTGCATCACAACTATTCAGGCGAGCAAAAAAGGGAATGGTTTGACCTGATTGCACATTGCCAACAAAATTTGTAAAATTGGAGTAGCTGGTACAACCTGCAACATTTTTGTTTTGAATATTAGAAAAAGAAACGCTGTCGATTCTTGCCCCGGCAGTATTGGTTGATGCCGATGAGCAATAAGCTGTGCCTCCAATCCCACTTACAAGAAGCGAAAAGGCCTGCGCCCCCCGTGCCAGCGTTCCTTTAAAAGTCACTTCAATTGTGTAGGTTTCGCCGGGTACTACATCCGTCACTTCTACTTTTTCTACGTTGTCACGAATATTATTTCCCTTGGAAGCGGCTCCGGCTGGGAAGCCTGGATCTAATATCCAGGGACGATAAACAGTTGAACCTTTCTTGATCACTATGTCAAGATCGTTCACCAATTTAATAGTTTGATTGTTTAAAGCTGTTGCAACAGGTTCTACAATTTCTGATTTCGGATCGGTCCACGAAATGGTGGCAGATAGCTGACCATTACCACTTGCTACTACCGGCAAGCTATAGGTAGTAGTGGAAGTAGTTAAGTTTTGTTCCAGAATAAGATGTTTACTGTTGTTTAAAGCGATCACTTGTGCTGCTTTTTTGATGTTAACTAGCCCCCACCCGAACTGGTAGTCGGGACCGGGACTAAAGCCTGCTTCATCTGCTGTGTGAATTACCAGCCCTTTTAATGTAGCTGCACGCATAAAGTTGCCGCCATTTAATTGCGAATAATATTCCTGCAATAACAAAAGTGAACCTGAAGTATTTGGACTTGCCATAGAAGTGCCGCTTAAAGACGAATAGGCATTATCAGTTGTGGCGACACTGGACAGCAGGCCCACACCATCTGCTACTACATCTGGTTTGATACGACCATCATCTGTAGGCCCCCAACTACTGAATGAAGATATCACTACATCGGTAGGTCGAGTATATCCGGAAGCAATAGGGTTTACTGCCCCAACAGTTAAAATGTTTTTTGAAGTTCCATAGGTTGAAATAATATCGAAACCATCGTTACTGCTAATATCTCCCGGTCGTGCACCGGCATTTGTCATACTTCCATTAATATCAAAACGCCAGTATGTTGCTCCCACTGCGGGGCCATTCTCACTCCGATTGTTTCCTGCTGATTTTACAATCAGGTAATAAGGAGCATTGTATGCAATTGAGTCGAACAGTTGCGCATCCGATGAATAATAACCAAACTTATAGTCTTCGGTAGCGTCGTATCGTCCATAAAATTCCCAACGATTTTGTGTTGCATTGAAGTTCCACCCTGCAATTGTACCATAACTGTGATTCGAAATAAGGAGGTTAGGGCTTTCGTTGAGCATTTCGGAAAGATGACTGTTGAAGTCGTAAGCCAGCAGGCGTTGCAAACCAAAACTCATTCCTTTTGCATATGGATTTACACCACTGGCTATCAGGGTTCCCGAAACATGTGTTGCATGATCGCTGTTAACCGCAGCTCCATCTTTCTGTAATATCCGCCCGGTAAGTTCTACGTGTGTACTACGTACTCTGCCACCATCCCACACGGCCATTTTATCCTTTACATTATTGGATGATCCACTAAGATTTAAACCTAGAATACCACCGTTCCATAGGGCATTTGTACCAATTGTGGCAGCAGCCAATGTGTTATTATCCGTGGCCGTATAAATGGGGTTACCAAAACCATCAACTCCTGTTAATAAAGCAATACCTCCATTTTTCCATTGCAAAACTGTTTCCCATCCTCTTTTCTTTGCCAGTTCCGCTAATTGTTTTGCCAGGATTTTTTCCTTTTCCTGTTGAACAACTGCTGCTTTACGAAGGAGAACACTGTTGGTTGTTACTTGCGCAAACAAGTGTTGGAAAATCAGAAGGAAACAGAAAGAGAGAATTGAACGAAAAATGTATTTCTGCATGCTATTACTATTAAAAAAACTAATTTACGTTAATAATCTTCAAACCGATGAAACGTTACAGCTTAACAGGCAAAAAAATCACCATTGCTTATACAGTATTTGCAGCAGTTTTGAGTTTTATTGTTTTGTCTTCTTTCAGTTTATCATCTACTGCCTGTTTTCGTAAACAAGGCGTAAAAGGACATGTTTTGCGGATTCGTGGTAATCAAATGCCTTCACCCGATTTACCTGTTTCGCAAGGGATTGCTTTTAAAACTACCTTATACGTGTATGAATTAACAAACCGCAGCCAGGTAACTGAACGAAACGGGTTTTATACCATGGTTTCGACTAAACTGGTAAAGCAGCTAGAAACAAATGAAGATGGTTCTTTTAAACTAAAACTTAAACCGGGAAAATATTCGCTCTTTATAAAAAAGGGGGACTTGTTTTATGCCAATCTTTTCGATAGTGATAACAATATTTTCCCTGTTGAAGTAAAAAAAGGCGAATGGACTGAGGTGGACTTTAAAGCAGATTATGACGCTGTCTATTAATTATCTTTCATCTACTGCTTTACCGGCAGATGCACTAATCTGTTTCGATCCCGTATTATTTTTGCCCTGTCTGCTTTATCAAAGAAATCAGGATTCACCTGAATGAACTTAGCTTTTAGTTCCGGATTTTTTTCTAAGAAACCGGCAACAGCAACAATTGAATCTTTTGCTGCGCTGTTAATATCAATTATTTTGCGGATAAGAATTTCATGATGCTCATCATTGAAGCTAACGTTATAGCTTGCAATATCGGGATGAGGTATTTCCCTGTTTAAACTAATGACCTGATATCCTGTAACTGGATTGTACACGCAGATCCATTTGGGCGGGTTCGCTTTTCCATGAGCAGCAATACTTCGTTTGATCAGTTCAAAACTACCATCAGGATTTTTTAACGTAGTGCCATCATCAAAAAAGAAACGTGTGCCTTCTTTTTCACCCGGTGCAACAATGCCTTTTATTTTCCAATCGATCACAGGATTCTTGCTTGCTTCAATTTGCGAACGATAGGTTTGTAGTAATACGGTGCTATCGTTAATAGATCTTGTCAGTTGCTCGATCTTTTTTCCATCACTGCTGCTCATGGTTACATACTGCAGTCCAAGACTAAGCAACACCAACAGGAAATAACCGGCGAATGCACCTTTTAATTTCAGATTAAGTTTTTTGTAAGGCCCTTCAACATTGGTTTCACTTTCAGGAAGAAATTTATAAATGATGTAGGCAGGTATCAACGGCAACAACAGGATAGCAGCTAATGCCAGGTAGAAGTTATCGATCATGACAGATGTTTTTAGATGCGATAAGGTACAGAGTAAAACAGAAGAATGCAATAGGAGAAGTTCGTGCTGGAATGTTGATTTCAACACTGTTGCCAACTAAATAAGAAAGGCTCGTGCATACACGAGCCTTTCTTGATATCATCAGAAAAATCTTACAACACCTGTACTCCATCCTTTTTATATACTTTCCCCTCCTTCATCACAAATACAACTTTACCCATCACTTTAATATCCGTTAACGGATCACCATCAACAGCAATGATATCAGCGATCTTTCCTTTTTCAATACTGCCGAATTTATCCCACATATTCAACATGGTTGCTGCGTTCTTTGTTGCAGTTTGAATAGCTTCCATCGGCGGCATACCCACTTCTGTCATATACACAAACTCCATCCAGTTCTTACCATGTGCAAACACACCTGCATCTGTACCAAAAGCAATCTTCACCCCTGCTTTATATGCACGTGCAAATGTGCTTTGTATCTGCGGACCCACAGCCAATGCTTTTGGTGTAACAATATCAGTATAGTAACCGGGGATCTTTGCACTGTCGGCCGTTGATTTACCAGCGGTGATCGTTGGCACCATCCATGTACCATATTCTTTTGCCAATGCAATACCTTCATCATCCATATAACTTCCATGTTCAATACTTGTAACACCTCCTTTAATTGCACGCTTGATGCCTTCTGCTCCATGCGCATGTGCCGCCACAATAAATCCATAATCTTTTGCTGCTGTGACAATCGCTCTTACTTCTTCCACTGTAAACTGCGGACTTGATCCATCTTTCGCCTGGCTTAACACGCCACCTGTTGCAGTGATCTTGATACAATCACTTCCATCTTTGTAACGCTGGCGAACTGCATGATATGCTTCTTCCGGTCCGTTGATAACTCCTTCTGCAGGTCCGGGATCACCCATGAGCGCTTTGCTGTAACCATTTGTAGGATCGGCATGACCACCTGTTGTTGCAATTGATTTGCCTGCAGAAAAAATACGTGGACCAACAACAATACCTCTGTTAATAGAATTACGTAACGAAAGATTTACACCGCTGCCACCAAGATCACGAACCGTTGTGAAACCAGCCATCAATGTAGTTCGTGCATACACTGTACTTTGAAATGCAATATCGGGTGGATTAAGTATGAAGCGATCGGCAACTGCTCCTTTCTTTGTTTCACTTTCCACATGCACATGCATATCCATTAAGCCGGGCATCACGGTTTTATTTTTTAAGTCGATCACTTTATCGTTGGCTGCAGCAGTGGTAAAGCCATTTACCACATCAGCAATAAGATTGCCTTGTACTATGATCGTTACGTTACTTACTACTTTCCCATCTTTTGTATCGATGAGTTTGCCACAATGGATAAGTGTACGTTGCGCAGTAGCCTGTAATCCAAATAACAAAAGAAGTGAAAAGAAAAAATGTTTTGTTCTCATGCAATGTAGTTGAATGGTTAAGATAAGATTTTTTGGGTGAAGAACTATAACCAACCAGATCAGAAAAGAAATTGGCTTTAACCTGTTCAAGGCTAAAGCCAATACTTTTATTTTTCCTCCTCTTAAAGTTGGAAGCAAGTCATGATGCTAATCATCATCTCGCTCCAGGAGGGCATTTTTCTTTTAAATAAGCCGTATACAGTTTTGATAAATGTTGAAACGTTCCTGCGCCCTCGCTGATGCTGTGTGTACGGTTAGGATAAGGCATAAACTGGAACAGTTTACCCTGTTTGATCAATTCATTCACCAACACTTCTGCATTGCTGTAATGAACATTATCATCACCAGTGCCGTGGATGTACAATAAATTTCCTTTGAGGTTTTTTGCATAAGTGATTGGAGAGCCTTTAATGAAATCATCTTTGTTCTCCTGTGGCAAACCCATGTAACGTTCCTGGTAAATATTATCGTAGAACAATTGATTTGCTACTGCTGCAACAGCAATACCTGTTTGAAAAAGATCGGGATACTGGAACATCAAATGTAATGTTGTTGAGCCACCACCGCTCCATCCCCAAACTGCAACACGGCTTGCATCGAGATAAGAACGATCGGCCAATAATTTTTTCATCCCCATTGCCTGGTCACGGATGTTAATGCGGCCGATCTGTTTGTAAATACTTTTTCTCCACTCAGCACCTTTCAATGTTGGCGTACCACGGTTGTTGAACGATACATAGAAGTAACCCTGTGCATTCATATCACCGCCAAACATAAAATTACTACCTGCATAAAAATCATCTTCTACAGTTGTTGCTGCAGGTTCGCTATACACATAAAGTAAAACAGGATATTTCTTTGATGGATCATAGTTCTTTGGCTTACTCATCCAGCCATCCATGGTCACGCCATCGTCGGTGGTAATGGTAAAGTATTCCAGATTATCTTTCTTCACCGGCTTCATCGTCTTCAATAATTCTTCACCTGCAACAGGTTTATGTGTTGCAAGGTTGAGGAATTGTGTAGCAGGCGCAACAGCACGACTTGTAAAACTATGCACAGCAAAAGCTCCGTTGGGTGAGCACTCATAACTGTTCGTACCATCATAACCGGCAGGTGTAACACGAACCGATTTGCTCTTACCATCCATTTTTACTTTGTAGAGATAACGTTGAATCGGATTATCGGGTGATGCAATAAAGTATAATTCATTCTTTGCTTCATCAACGGCACTGATAGTTGCAATATCATAATTGCCAACGGTGAGTAATGTTTCCTTTCCATCACGGGTTACTTTGTAAATGTGTCGCCAACCATCTTTTTCACTAACCCATAAAAATGATTTGCCGTTTTCAATAAACTCCCAGCCACGGGGATCATCATCATTCCATCTGCTTTTAATATCGATCCAAGCTTTGTCTGTTTCCGTATAGAACTGTTTCGCTTCGCCTGTCGCAGTGTTGCAGAAATACAATTTACTTTCGTTTTGTTTTCGGTTGAGTTGCTGAACAATTAATTCATTTGCAGCACTCCATTCCATTCGGGGCAGGTAATTGTTTGCAGGATCACCGGGAATATTCATCCAGGTTGTTTTTGCTGTTTCAATATTTACCACAGCAATTTTTACAGGCGATGGTTGTTCGCCCACTTTCGGATATTCAACAGGGATCACTTTCGAATAAATATCATCAGTGGTATTCAGCATGTAATAATCTTTGATCTGGTTGGCATCAACCTGCCAGTAAGCGATGCTCTTACTATCGGCACTCCAGCGAAAACCATCTCTGCAGCCAAACTCTTCTTCATACACCCAATCGAAGGTGCCGTTTATGAGTTTCTTATTATTGTTTGTGGATGTGAGTGCAGTTGCAACACCTGTTGCAATATCTTCTACATATACATTATTGGCATGAACATACGCTACTTTTTTACCATCGGGTGAAAGCTTCGCATACAGTAATGATTGGGCAGGTTTATCTTTCCCTACCTGCTGCAGTTTTTTTGTTGCGGCATCGTACAACCAATAATCACCACGTGTATTGTAGCGCCATACTTTAGCTGTATTGGTAAAGATGAGCACCTGCGATTCACTGGCCGTAATGCTGAAATCTTTGATGCTGATCTTATTCGCTTTCAATACATCAGCAGGTACAATTACTTTTTGCTGACCTGTTTTAAAATTGGTGCTGACGATGGCATTGTTGTCGTTTTCATAAACCCCGTTGTTATCAGGCGTCCATTTTACCTTATCCGCTTTAAACTGAGCAAATGATAAAAACGTAAGAACTAAAAAACAAAAGCCAAGAAAAATTTTCTTCATACGATTGATTTGAGTGTCCGAATATAATCAAAACACAAATTGTAACTTGCAACTGTTATGGAAGCAAAAGAAAAACTCCGTATTGATAAATATCTCTGGGCTATCCGCCTGTTTAAAACACGCAGCCAGGCAGCAGCAGCCTGTGAAAGTGGCAAGGTGAAGCATAACGGTGATTCCTGCAAAGCATCAAAAACAGTGAATGCGGGTGACGAATATGAAGTGAAGACCGAAGCAAGACGCTGGCGAATTAAAGTAACCGGCTTACTCCACAACCGTTTACAATACAGTGAAGCCATCAAATACTATATTGATATAACCCCTGTTGAAGAACTGGAACGCATGAAATCTGTTGCATCTTCATTTCATACGGGTAAACGTTTGAGCAAAGTGGGACGACCAACAAAACGTGAACGCAGAGACCTTGATGATTTTATGGAGGATTAACTATCTGTAGCAGGCAAATCGTTTGTGCTATGATAAGTATTTTCAATTTCGAAATACAACACTTTTTTGCCATTCACAATCTTGTATCGCCTGGTTTTATCCGGCAACCCATTTGCCCGGTATAAAATCTCTTCTACCCACTCATAATTTTTGGCATTTACCTTTCGAAGTTTTCGTTCGGCAGGCAGGGCATTGCGGTTTATATAAATACGTTCGAGCTCAAACTTATAGATGTTATCGCTTCCATTGCTCATTGTTTTAATTGATGCGGTCGTTCCAATCAGTTTAAACTTTGAGTGTATAACTGCTGTATTATTTTGCATCATTCGTTTTGAAAAAAACATGTTTAGTGTATCAAGATTATACTCCCAGTTTTTCAACGGGAAGTAAATCGTATTCTCATCTTCAAACGGATAAATTTCATAATTAAAAAACTGCTTTTCGAATCCATCTTTAAACGGGAGAAGCTGTCCGTTTAAATCAAAACTAATAGTGAATATTTTGGGCTCAGGATTATCATCCGGCCAGAGTTTTACTGTCTGCTCCTTCAGTATCTGATCCATATAATCAATTCGTTCCTTGTATTTCACACCAAGCGCTACAAGTTTTTGGTAAGCAATCACCCCATCGCCTGATGGAAGTGTGGTTGTATTGTTTGCTTGTTTACCAACATCGCTGATAAGTAGGCCATCAATGCCTTCTCTTTTTGCCTGTTCTTTTAATTTTGATAACATCTGATCGGAACTAAGAAAAGGATCACCTTGTACTTCCACCATCTTAACCCGGTAATAAGGCTTTGTTGGTTTGTCGGTATTGAAATAAACATCTACATCGTTTTTGTGCGGACGCAATGGAATGCTAGAAAGGGAATTGATTTGTGGAGCAAGGTATTGTCCGGGAGTATAAACAGTGCATGAGATAAGAAAACAAAGGAATAGGAGTAAAAAAAGGCGCATAAGCTAGGTTTCTTCAAAAATAATTCGGGGTTCTAAAAAGGAATTGTTAATTAAGTTTGCATCATGCACATTCACATTATTTCCATTGTTCCTGAATTGCTGGATAGCCCGCTAAATCATTCGATCATGAAACGGGCAAAGGAAAAAGGATTGTTGACCGTTACAGTTCATCACCTGCGCAAGTGGGCCGTAAATGAATACGGACAAGTGGACGATTACCAATACGGCGGTGGCGCAGGCATGGTGATGATGTGCGAACCATTAGAAAAAGCAATACTTGAATTGCAGCAGGAAAAAAAGTTTGATGAAATTATTTATCTCACACCGGACGGTGTTACGTTGAAACAACAAACCGCTAATCGTCTTTCATTAAAAGAAAATTTATTACTCATCTGCGGTCATTACAAAGGCATTGATGAACGTATCCGTCAGCATTATGTAACCATGGAAATTTCCATTGGTGATTATGTATTGAGTGGTGGAGAATTAGCAGCTGCTGTGTTGGTTGATGCCATTGGTCGAATCATTCCAGGTGTACTGAACGACGAAACATCGGCACTTACTGATTCGTTTCAGGATCATTTATTGGCCCCACCTGTGTATACACGTCCGGCAGAGTACAACGGCTGGAAGATCCCTGACATTTTATTGAGTGGTGATCTGAAAAAAATTGAAGAGTGGCGGCATGAGCAGGCAGTACAACGCACAAAAGAACGGAGACCTGATTTGTTGGATGAAGAATAACTTACAAACTATTCACAACCCGGAATGAACACATCATTGTTCTCGAAATATCGTAGTGCACTTACCATCGCCGTTATTATATTAGTAAGCATATTGATGCATTGGTCAGTATTCCAAAAAGATCTCATTGGCATACATGTATGGCGGCAGTCGCAAACCCAATTAAACATCTCAAACTTTTACAGAGTTGATAATAACATTCTTCATCCACGGGTAAACATTCTTGATACAGCAGGTGAGCCACAAATACTCCGCACCGATTTTCCGCTTATGCAATGGACAGTTGCACAACTTTATCATGTATTTGGCGAAAGTATTGTTGTAACAAGGATCTGCATGTTCCTGCTTGGTATCATCAGCATTACAGGATTCTTCTTATTGGTATATGCTCTGTTCAAACAATTTCATGTTGCTGCAATTGCAGCATGGTCTTTTAGTTTCTCTCCTGTGTTTTACTATTATACACTCAATCCAATACCGGATAATCTGGCGCTTTGTTTTGCAATCTGGTCAATGTATTACTTTATAAAATACCGGAACTCTAACCGTTTTTTATTTGTAATTCTTTCTGCTACTTGTGTCGGATTTGCTACCCTTATTAAACTGCCATATATTCTCTTCGCCGGTATTTATGCGCATGCATTTCTTTCATCAATTTTAGCCACCCGTGCTAAAAACCCGTCACCCATCAGTAAGAAAATTTCATTTGCTTTGCCTTACCTCCTTTTAATGATACCAGCAGCAACCTGGTATTACACAGTTATACCCGAATGGGGCGAAAACCCTGTATTAAAAGGCAACTTCAACTACAGCGGTCAGTCAAACCGTATTAGCGAAATACTCCAATATCACTATACAACCATGTTGCCTCAATTGCTGTTAAATTACGCCGGACTGATCTTACTCTTTTGCGGTGTAATTGCAATAGTTGTGAAGCGTTACTATAAAAAGCAACTATTTTGGCAAATTGCTTCAGGCTTTCTGCTCGTTGTTCTCTATTTCGTTTACGAATTCTTTCCAATTGATATTATTCATGATTACTACCTGATGCCTTTTCTTCCATTTCTTTACTTACTGATTGCTGCCGGAATTAATTTCCTGTTTAGTTATACCCGTTTAGCCAATTACATAATTACTGCTATTGCAGTGTTAATGCCGGTACTCACTTATGGTACGGTACAGGAGAACTGGACAGTTGAACGCTCTTATATCAATGATAATATAATTATTCATCAGCAGGAATTAAAACAGGCCATACCAGTAGAAGCACGTTGCATATTCATGAATGATGTGTCTTTACATATCTGGCCATATCTGCTTGATAAAAAAGGATATGTTTTTAATAACGATCAATTACCAAAGGAATGGATAGATGATATGATTCGCACAAAGAATGTACGTTATATATATAGCGACAGCAGGATAATTGATGAAAACCCAGGTTATCAATATTTATTCGATTCTGTTCTTCTTCAAAAAGGTACTGTGAAACTGATTAAACTAAAACAAGCGAATCAAATAGTATCTGCTCAGTAATCGAATGTAACAACCTGCAGATTGTCAACTATAAGCGGTTTATCACTGGCTGGGTTCCAGAAATATATTCTTGCTTCGTCGAAATCAATATTACCAGCCTTCATATCAATAAATATATTCTTCGTCTCGTTATCGTTTAGCAAACGGTGAACACGCAGGTAGTTGTGTTTTACCATTTTCCCGTTCTTGTATAAGCGAATACAAAACTGAACCATTCGCCAGGTCTCCCATTCTTTTTGTACCGATGTAAAATCTGCACTGGCTCTGATCCATTTCTGTTGAGGCTTCTTTAATGCGAATTTAAACTCCGTGCTGTATTGATCCGGTTTTGAAAGCAATAGTTTTTTTCCGTTTACACTATCTATTTCTGTCACTAATGCCGATGTATCTGTTTCAAAATTATTTGTATAGACAGTAGTTACATTCTGGGGATACATTTTGTAAAGCTCATTATTATCGAGCAGGTAATCCCATTTCCTGTTTGCCTCCTGCTTAAACAACACAGCTTTCCAGTATGCTCCTGTCATTTCCCCGGCTTTATACAATCCTCCCTTGTGCGC
Source organism: Lacibacter sp. H375 (assembly GCF_037892425.1). Taxonomy (NCBI): domain Bacteria; kingdom Pseudomonadati; phylum Bacteroidota; class Chitinophagia; order Chitinophagales; family Chitinophagaceae; genus Lacibacter; species Lacibacter aquaticus. The sequence goes on along the minus strand of NZ_JBBKTT010000001.1, from coordinate 1,929,798 downwards.
CTGGTGTGTAAGCCAGAAATTATAATACATACATAGTGAAGAAAAAGCAGCGAAACCGATCTTCACCCATTCTTTTTTCTCCGTAATGTTTTGCACAAATGCCGCTAATGCAAAAGCTAATACAGGATAACATTGAATCATTGCCCTGGCACCTAAGCTGCCACCATACCACCATTGATCCCATGAAAAACAGATATAAATAAACAGAACGCTAAATAAAAGCACCACTGGAAATATTTTCTTCTGCTGCTGATACAAATAATAAAAACCAGGAATCACCAGGATGAATATGGGTGAGTAAATGAGCCAGCCACTTCTGAAATCAAAGATCCCTTTCCACAAGTGAGGTTTTAAAAAATTGAAACCCTGATCCTGGTAACTATATACGATCCACTCTCCTGTGGCCCATTTCCAGTATAGTGGTTGAATGGAAATAACCACGCAAAATGCAAAAGCCATAAGGGTGTAATACCTCCAGTTAGCAACAAGTCGTTCCTTTAACTCTTTGAAGTTTTGGATGCCCCATAAGACCGCAATCAAAACTGTAATGACTTCTGTTGGTCGTATTAGCGCTGCCAATCCGCATAAACTTCCAATTGCAATTGCTTTAAGAAAAGATGGCTGTTGTGTAAATCTGATTGTTGTATAAAGCAAGACACAGTAGATAGTGAACAATGTATTGTGCGTCATGGCACCATCAATTGCTGCATAGTTGAAATAGTTGCTGGCAAGTACAATTGCTGCAATTGTTATTGCAGTTACAGAATCAGAAAAATAAGTGAGTAATATTTTTCGTAAGTACCATAACCCAATAAATGCATAAACTAACATACCCAGACCAATCGCTAATTGGTAAGGATACGAAAACCCATCCGCAGGGTATGATGATATTTTTCCAAACAAATGACCTGTAAGAAAAAAAGGCATCATCAATATTGCCTGGCCCGATGAATACTTCATTACATAATTACCGGATGCATGTTGAAATGCCTGCTGGAAATCGGGTGTTGGGCAATATTTTTGAATAATACTGTGCTGAAAGCTGCATTTTTTCGCATCCTTATAAATAAATAAAGCCGGCAAATACATATAATAGCCAGAGACATCCCAGCTGATAGTTGCTTCTGTTCCCTGCTTCTCCCACTTAGGATAATAGATCAACCCTGTATAAAGGATCGCAAGCATACAAATGAGCAACGAAAGCCTGGAATGTTTCATGAAGAACTAAAATAGTAAAAGATGTGCATCTAGATTTTATATAATTAAACAACTTATTTCTGTTTAAAAGGTTTAAAAAAATTGCGGCAGCCTTCGGCCGCCGCAACAATAATTCTATTGAAAACTATTTTACTTAATCCCAATCACCGGCAAACTTTTCTCCCGGATCAGTTGATTAAACTTCGGTACATCTTCACTCATAATTTTCTTCAGTTTGTTCAATTGCTCATCGGCCTGCTTGCTTAACTCGGCAAACACTTCCTTCGATTGTTTGCTCGGTGCATTTACGCCACTGTTGGCAACATCAAATACACCGCTCAGCTTATCGTTGATGCGGATGGGATAGTTCAAGGGATCCTGTCCACTCTTCGATTTGGTTTGATACAATGTTTCTTCAATGGCAGTTAAGTCTTTGGTTATTGCAGCTGCCATGTCTTTAATTTCTTTCGGAACATCTTTACCTTGTCTTCCAACAAACTCATTGATCTGTGTACGCAATGCACGGATGTCTTTGATACCTTTCTGTACATCGTTGAACTTTTGCTGCACACTTAACAGGAAATTGAATTGTTCTTCGTATGCTTCCTGTGTCATTCTGTAATTCGGATCGGCTTTGATCGTAAATGGAACAACAGTTGAATCTGTACCAACTTTCACCATGGCAAAATAATTGCCTGGTGCAGCTGTAATTGTGCCGGGTGCGCCATTCCAAAGTATCATGCCTTCGCTTGGCTCAGCAGGTGGATATTGCAGATCCCATGCAAAACTGTTCAACCCTTTCTTGATATCGAGCTTGTCTTTGCCATCTATACTGAATGTTTTAATTGTCTTTTTGTTTTTGTCCATGATGGTGATGGATGCCTTTGTGGAATCTGTTACAGCTTTTGTGTAATAAGTAATTATCAACGGGCCTGCAGGATTTTCACCAATGTTTTGTGCAGTGCCACCAAAGCGGCGGCCGAATCTGTTTATCGGCATTCTCCATCCGGAGTTTACATCAAACACATGCAGATTTTTATTGGCAACATCAGCTTTTACTTGCTGTACAACTGTCAAATCATCGATCACATAAAAACCTCTTCCCTGTGTAGCAACGATGAGATCATTTTCTTTGATGGTCATATCCGTGATTGGAACAACGGGCATATTCAATTGAAATGGTTTCCAGTTTGCACCATCATCAAAGGAAACATACATGCCAAACTCTGTACCTGCATATAACAGTCCCGCACGTTTGTGATCTGCACGCATGGCTCTTGTGAAATGCATTTTGTTGATACCATTGGTAATAAGCTTCCATGTTTTTCCATAGTCTTCTGTTTTGTAGATGTATGGAGTATAATCATCCAGCTTATAACGAGTACCAACAAAATAAGCAGCGCCTTTTTTAAACGGATCAACATCCACACAATTCCACATCATAAACTTCGGCGCATCTTTTGGTGTAACGTTCTCCCAATTCTTTCCACCGTCTTTACTTACGTTGATCAATCCATCATCACTACCCGTCCATAACAGATCTTTCTCAACAAAACTTTCTGTTCCTGTGAAAATAGTACAGTAATATTCTACACTTGTATTGTCTTGTGTTATGGGACCACCACTCGATTTCTGTTTGCTTTTATCATTTGTTGTTAAGTCTGGCGAAAGTGCTGTCCATGTTTGCCCTTCATCTTCTGTAGCAAACAACACATTGCCTGCAGTATAAAGTTTCTTTGGATTATGTGGTGAAAAGAAAATGGGGAAGTTCCATTGAAAACGATACTTCAATACATCTGCACCGGCACCCATTGGATTATCGGGCCACACACTAATGGCTCTGTTCTCACCTGTCTTATGATCAAGGCGTGAAAGATAACCACCATAGTTACCACCGTACACAACATCAGGATTTGTTGGATCAGCAACCACATAACCACTTTCACTACCTGCTGTTTCCTGCCAATCCTGTTCGGTAATGCCTGCGCCACTTGTTCTGCTTTTAATACGAACGGTTGAGTTATCCTGTTGTGCACCAAGTATGCGGTAGGGAAAACTATTATCGGTTGATACACGATAAAATTGTCCTGTTGGTTGGTTCATGTAAGTGCTCCAATTGTTGCCGCCATCATAACTCACCTGCGCACCACCATCATCCGCAACGATCATACGTTTACCATCTGTTGGATCGATCCACAGATCATGATGATCACCATGTGGTGTTCGGTACGATTGAAATGTTCGTCCGCCATCACGGCTATACATAAAGTTTACATTGGGGCAATAAACGAGATCAGGATTTTTCGGATCAACAAATACTTTGCTGTAATACCATGCACGCTGGCGGATATTATTATCGCCGCTCATCAGTTGCCATGTTTCACCAGCATCATCACTTCTAAACAATCCACCGTTTGCATTTTCAAGAATGGTATAAATGCGTTCAGGATTTGATGGTGCAAATGCAACACCAACAATTCCCCAAGTTCCTTTTGGTAATCCTTTTTTCGAAGAAACATTCGTCCAGGTTTCACCACCATCAGTTGATTTATACAAACCACTTCCTTCGCCACCACTTTCTAAACTATGCGGTGTGCGTATCACACGCCACATACCTGCATAAATTACCAGTGGATTTTCAGGTTCCATTACCAAATCACTTGCACCTGTTTGATTGTTGACAAACAATGTACGTTTCCAAGTTTTACCCCCATCGGTTGTTTTGTACACACCACGTTCTTCATTTGGTCCAAACAAATGACCAACAACTGCAGCCCAAACGATATCGGGATTTTTTGGATGAATTAATATGCGGATGATATGACGACCATCTTTCAAACCAATATTCTTCCAGCTGCGTCCGCCATCATCACTACGCCACATACCACCCAAACCTTCACTCACATTACCACGCATGGTGTTTTCACCTTCGCCCACATATACAATGCTTTCATCGCTGGGTGCCACAGCAACAGCACCAATTGATGATCCGAAATATTTATCGCTGATGTTTTTCCAGTTGTTGCCTCCGTCGGTAGTTTTCCAAACACCACCTCCGGTAGCACCCATGTAAAACGTTGTTTTGTTGGAATAGCTGCCGGCTACTGCAGCACTTCGTCCTCCACGGTAAGGCCCGATGGAACGATACTTTAAAGAACCATACACGGATTCTTCATTTACTGATGCCGGGCTGACTGTTTGCTTTTTTTGTGCAAGCGAAAGAAGTACGCACAACAGCGTACCTGCAAGCAGGATTGATTTTCTCATGTTCAGTACAATTGGTTGAGGAGGGAAATTACAAAGGTTTTAGTTGCAAAGTTGAAGATGAAATCTGAAAAGGATGAACGGTGGTTATTCACTGTACAAAAGATAGCTCCAGTCCAACTCTCTTCTCTTTTGGACTAAGGCAGAATCTGCCTTTTGTTTCCATTGATTGTAAGTGAACATAGCAGCAGGATTATTTATTTTTTGCTGAAGAATGAACGAATAAACATCTGCAGCATATGCTATGGTATCTCTCTTTAATACAAAACGGTCCCATAAATAACGCTTCACGGGTTTGAACTGCGGCGGAACCGATCTTATTTCATCACCCAAAGTGTACACATAATTCACCTCATCAAAACTCTTCAGCTCATTTGTTTTATTCAAAACAGGAATTGCATTATTGAACATCCGCTTATTGTAAAAATCCATTGATTGTGAAAATAGCCAATTCACGGCGGTTGTTTTTGACTGATTGCTAATATCACTTGTGATATATTGGTAAGCCATTTTACTGCTGGCATCGTACCACCACTCATTACAGGAATAGAAATTGAAAATGCTCATCAAATGAATAAGCCCTGTGGCATATGCCAGAAACCAAACTGTTTTCCCGGTAGCAGGATAATATTGTAATACCCATGTTACTAACCCGGCAAACAACAACAATAAAACCGGAACATACAGCAATGCCTTTCGTCCATCAATGAAAAAGGTATTAAGAAGATATCGTTGCAGTATTGTTGATACAATTAAAACTACTATCAACAATGCCCCTATCAGTAAAGCATAATAGGGAAATACTTTAACCTGCTGCCAGCGGTTACGAAATAAGCGCTGAATCAATAGCAAACAACCGGCAAAAAAAATGAATGCTACAATTATTTTAAGCAGAAAAATTCTTGTATCGTACATTAAAAAATAATCAGAACGGGAATAGTGTAGATTCGATACAAATGAATGGAAAGATGCCAGCCACGTATCTGAGCCCCATTTAAATTCATTGTTACCGCTCAGATAGCCGATTGGTTTGTAAATTAGTATTGTCAGAACCAGAATTACTACAAGAGGATAAATATTGAGCTGAACTATTTTCTTAACAAATAAGCCTGCAGACTCCTCTTTTCTGTCGAGCAAAAGAATAAGATTAAATACCAGCCATTGTGCAAGGTACATGTTTAGCCATGTAAAGTTGGCATAAGCTGCTATAGCTGCGAAGAGAAAGGAAAACAGTAATAAATTTATTTTCCTTATTGAAAAAAATTGAATCAGGAGATATAAGCTCATCATTTCAAATGCCACTGCTATACCGTATCCTCTTGCCAACGAAAAATAATCCAATATGAAATGCGATGCACAAAGAAAAAAAATAGCAGCCAACCTGATCCAGCTATTTGCGCATAAATTTCCAACCAGGAAAACAATCGCCAAAAAGTATATTACGAAGGATAGAACATTCGGTAAACGTATACTCCATTCGTGCCACCCAAACAGCGCAACACTTTTTTTCAGCAACAATGAATTTACAATATGGTTATTGGCGCTACCAAACATCGAAGAAGAAAACATAATATCGTTATAACTGCCATCCACAACATTAGTAGTACTGCTTTCATCGTGTGTTATTGAAAGCTTGTGGGCACGGGTGCTGATATAAAAAAGGAAGAAAATTCCTGTTAGTAAAACTAGCAGGTAGTAGGACCATTTTTTCATCATCGAACTGTTGTTTTGAAGTACTTCAAAAGTGGAAGATAATATTTTTAAGGGTGAAGGATGAAGTGCAGATGTTGGCCGCTCATCTATTTTACAAAAGAATTATTTGAGTCCGCAAAAGCACGGCATGCGAATTGCGACTGTTGTTTTTCCGTTCATCCAATAACCGTCCTTGATTTTTTCCGCTCATCAGCTATTTTTTCTATTGTCAAATCAGTAAGTGAAAATCGTTGTCAGAATTCTACCGTTCGTCTAATTTTTTTACTTCGGCATTGTAACGTATCTATCTTTCCACCCGTATAATACTCAAACCTTGTCATCATGCTGAGATCAATCCTTATTGCGTTTGCAATAGTCCTATGCACGTTTGGGCATGCGCAAACATCAAAACCAGCCTCACCAAAGTTTACAGAAAAAGCTCCTCCAAGGTTATTACCTGCCGTGCGTACAACAGCAACGATCAAGATCGATGGCTTACTAGATGACACCGCATGGAAAAATGCACCGCTGGCAACAGATTATGTTGAATTCAGACCGGCAGTAGGTGTTAAGGAAGCAGAAGAAACTAAAACACTCTCCTATTTACTATATTCTGATGATGGTATTTACTTTGCCGGTTTTTGTTACGAACGCAACCGTGACAGTATTGCAAGAGAGCTAAAAGGCCGTGATGGGTTTGGAATGAATGATTATATCGGCATCATCTTCGACACATATAAAGACAATCTCAATGGCTTTGAATACTTTGTGACACCTCTTAATGAACAGTGGGATGCCAAGATGGCTCCCAATAGCAACGGAAATAGTGAAGATTTCAGCTGGAATGCTGTTTGGAAAAGTGGAGTTGTGATGCATGATAATGGCTGGAGTTTTGAAATGTTTATTCCATATGGTGCTATTCGTTTTGGTAAAAAAGAAGTCCAGGAATGGGGCGTGAACATGACACGCCGTCGTCAGAAAACTGGTCAGCAGTTTACATGGAACCCTATCGACCCAAACGTCAACGGTTTTTTAACGCAGGAAGGTTTCTGGACAGGTATTACGAATATTAAACCACCGGTGCGTTTGCAATTCTCTCCCTACTTTTCAGTTTATGCGAACCACTATCCTATCAACCAACCCGGATCAAAAAATGTAACCAGCCAGGTTAATGGAGGGTTAGATGTGAAGTATGGTTTGAACCAGGCCTTTACGTTAGATGCCACATTGATCCCTGATTTCGGGCAGGTGCAAAGCGATAACCAGGTATTAAATCTTTCTCCATTTGAAGTACGGTTTAATGAGAACAGGAATTTCTTTACTGAAGGAACAGAACTCTTCAGTAAAGGCGGATTATTTTATTCAAGGCGTATTGGTGGTTCACCAATACATTATGGAAAAGCAGCTGGAGAAGTTGGTGCGAATGAAAAACTCCTAAAGAATCCATCTGAATCAAAACTTATCAATGCATCAAAAATATCAGGACGTACTCAATCAGGTTTAGGCATTGGTATTTTAAATGCCATTACCAAAACTCAATACGCAACTATTGAAGACATCAATACAAAAGATCAGCGAAAGATCGTAACGGACCCTTTAACTAACTACAATATTATTGTTCTGAACCAAAGTTTGAAGAACAACAGTAGTGTTTCATTGATCAATACCAATGTTACACGCAGTGGTGCGGATTACGATGCAAATGTTACTGCTGCTTTAGTTGATCTGAATGACAAAAAGAATACCTGGAATGTGGGCGGAAAATTTGCCTTAAGCCAATTATTAGGTTATGACAAAGACGGAAAAAACGTAAATGGTTATAGCCATAATATTTACTTTGGTAAAACAAGTGGTCGTTTCAATTTCAATGTATGGCAGGAGTTAACTGATACAAAATACACACACCGTGATCTTGGCTATTTCACCAACAACAATTTCCTGGATCATGGTGCGTGGGTTGGTTACAAATGGATCGAACCAAAAACCTGGTACAACCGCATTTTCTTAAACATGAATGGAAGAATGAGTAAGTTGTTTACGCCTTTACAAAACGTGAAAGAAACTTATCAAACGGGCAATGTTAATTTCAATGCAGAGCTACAAACAAAAAAACTATGGTGGGTAGGTACATTCCTGGGATACACTACAAAGCAAAATGATTTTTATGAGCCACGTAATGCAGGGTTTTTCTTTACACGTAACCAAAGTTTTGCATTGGGTGGCTGGGTAAACAGTAATCAGGCGAAGAAATATTCTTTCTCATCAGAAATATTTGCACGTCGTCATGTCAACTTTTACGATCAGTTTGGCGTGGATGCATTCCTTAATCAAACATTTCGATTCAATAGTAAGTTCTCCATTTCACACAACATAGGCTATCTCCCACGCTTTAACAACATGGGATTTGCAGCAAAACCAGATAACGGTGATGTGGTTTTTGCACGCCGCAAGGTGAATACCATTGAAAATATTGTGAACCTTAAGTATAGTTTTACCAACATGATGTGGGTCACCTACCGTATGCGTCATTATGTAAGTACAGTTGATAATAAGGAGTACTTTACACTACAGCATAATGGGAAATTATTACCTAACAGCACATTTACTGGTAACGCAAATCAAAACCTTAACCTCTTTAATATTGACATGGTGTACACCTGGCAGTTTGCACCCGGTAGCTTCCTAAATATTGTATGGAAAAATTCGATCCAGGATTTTACACGTACGATTGAAAGCGATTACTTGAAAAACTTTGGCAACACCATCGATGCCGATGCAAACAATAATCTTTCACTGAAAGTGATCTACTTCCTGGACTATCTCGACATAAAGAAATGGAGAAAGAAGAAATAAAAAAGAAAGCCCCGCTATGGCGGGGCTTTCTTTTTTAAACCAGTAGAATTCTTTATCAATTCTTATCGCTTTTTTTGACAGTTGGCTTTTTCAATACCTCTTTCGCTATTGCTTCCATCGCTTTTTGTTCAAACTGTTTATTCAATTGTTCAAAAGATTGTTCTGCCCTTCCGATCTCGGTTTTCAGGAATGAAACTCTTTGCAAATGGAGGTTGCTAGGTCTTGCTTCCTGTGCTACAACTGCTCCATACACATTACTTAGATCAGTTCGCAAACGCTTCAGATCGGCAGTTCCTTTTACAACCGGCGGCACCAGTGTTAATCGTAATGTTTCCAATTGATCGTTATACGATACAAGCAATGCTTTTGTTTTTTTATTTTGAGTTGAGTCGATATGTTTTTTCAACAATCGTTGTTTGGCATCAATACTATCAACCAAACGGGCCAGCTGTTCATTCATGGCATATAATTCCATTCCTGTTTTGTGTTGCAGCTGACGATCCTCAAGTGTAAAGTCTTTATTCTTTTCATCATGTACCATTGTTATAGCATGATCATAATCTTTACCATTCACTTTCATTTTAATGGTATAGGTACCTGGTAATACTTGTGGTGCCGTAAATGCAGCAAACTCCAGTTGATTTCCTCCCTTTGCTGTTTTAGCAGGAAGCATACGTTGGTTCCATATCACTTTATTGTATCCTTTCCTGTTGCTTGGATTCAGTTTTTGCACCAGCTTCCCATTGGCATCATAAATTTCCATTTGAATTGTATTCGCTCTTTCTTTCAGATAATATTGAATAGGCGGAATAACTGTACCGATACCTCCATTCCAATCGCCTGCAGCATTTTCGAAACCACCTCCATACTTGCCCATTGTTAATGTGATAGGTTTGTTGTTGAGCATTACTACATCTTTTGCTGCAACATCGGCCGTAATGGTACGCATCGGAGAAATATCAGGAATAATAATAATGCCACGACCATGCGTTGCCAATACAAGATCATTTGTTTGTTCCTGAATTTTAATGTCACGCACCAAAGCATACCATGGAAGATTATTCTTCATTCTGAACCATTCATTACCTCCATCCACAGTTGCAAACAGTCCCATTTCTGTACCGGCGAACAATAAATTTTTGTTGAGGATATCTTCTTTGATCTTGTGTGCAAAACCGGTGAACTCAAGGCTTTCAAATTTCTTCCAGGTTTTACCCATGTCATTGCTCACAGCTATGTATGTTTTATGATCGCCGTAACTATGATTATCAAACGTAGCATACACTTTGTTTTTATCGTACTGCGATGGTTCAATACTACTCACCCATGTTTGTTTTGGAATACCTGCCGCTGCATAATTCGCTGCAACATTTGTCCATGTTTTTCCTGCATTGGTTGTAACCTGGAGATTGCCGTCATCTGTTCCTACCCAAATAATATTCTCATCTAATGGCGACTCAGCAATGGTAAAAATGGTGCAATGATTTTCCGCACTAGTTACATCCATTGTTACACCGCCACTTTTTTCCTGTTCCTGCTTTCGATTATCATTGGTTGTAAGATCAGGTGAAATGCGTGTCCAGTTACTTCCCCTATCTGTACTCTTATAGAGGTATTGTGCCCCGGCGTACAGATTCTTTTTATTATGTGCACCTATTACAATGGGCGTGTTCCAATTGTAACGCAACTTGTCTTCTCCTTCTACAGCTTGGGGTTGTATGGTTACTGTTGTATTCGTTTTCATGTTGATTCTAGCCATGTTGCCACCCTGCGCTTCAGCATAAGCAATGTTTGCATCAAACGGATCGGGCTGTGTCCAAAAACCATCTCCACCATAAACCGATTTCCAATCTCCATTCATTACGCCACCCGGAGCAACACTTGGTGCATACCAGCTTCCATTATCCTGCAACCCTCCATACACCCGATAAGGTTCTTGTGCATCAACACTTACATGATAAAATTGACCAACAGGTAAGTTGTTACAAAATTTCCAGGTTACTCCTCTATCCAAACTAAAATAAACACCACCGTCGGTTCCAACATACATCACATTTGTGTTGTTGGGATTGATCCATAATGCATGATGATCGCTATGCACCCATCCGCCATCATTACTTGCATCAGCAAATGAAAATCCCCCATCGCTTGAATAAGAAAAAGAAAATGCAGGACGATAAACACGCTTGGGATCTTTTGGGTCAATTTCAAGTGTAGAAAAATAAAACGGGCGTTGTGTGATGTTGCTGGTAGCGCTTTGCTGTTTCCATGTTTCACCAGCATCAGCAGAAATGTATAATCCAGTGTTCTCGTTTTCAACAATAGCCCATAGATTTTGTGGAGACGATGGTGCCAATGCCAACGCTACCCGACCAAATGGTTTCTTTGGTAATCCATTACTTAATTCTTTCCATGTTTTTCCTGCATCGGTTGATTTATAGATACCGCTTCCGCTTCCACCGCTGTTAAATGCATACGGCAAACGGCGAAACTCCCATGATGTAGCGTACAATACATTTGGATTAACAGGGTCAATTTCTACATCGGCAACGCCTGCGTTTTCATTGATGTATAAAATTGTTTCCCATGTTTTACCTGCATCGATCGATTTATACAATCCACGGTGTTTACTGCTGCTCCAAAGTGGACCGGGTGCAGCAACATAAATAACAGAAGAGTTCGCAGGATCAACAATAACTTTTGAAATATGCTCTGTACTATCGAGGCCGATCTTTGTCCAGTTATCACCTCCATCTGTTGATTTGTACATGCCATCACCAATAGAAACTGAGTTGCGCATATTGCTTTCGCCTGTGCCTACGTAGATCACTTTTGGATTTTTTTGATCAATAGCAATTGCTCCGATACTTTGAATGTACCTGTCAAAAATAGGTTTGAACGATGCACCTGCGTTGGTACTTTTCCAGATGCCACCACCTGCAGTGCCAATGTAGAGAGTTTTACCATCGCTGTTTACACCAGCGATATCAGTAATGCGTCCGCTCATGGTGCCAGGACCAAGGTGGCGGGCTTCCATCATTCCAAATGTGGAAGAATTGATTTGTGCCTGCGCAAAACATGTGTATACTGCCAATGAGCAGACTGCTACAATTTTTTTCATGCTGAAATGTTATAAAAAAACCCGACTCGTTGGGGTCGGGTTCCAGGTTATATAATCAATATTAGTTTGAAGGTTTAAAGATAGCTTCATCAACAGGCTTGTTGATTTCAACTTTAGCAATACTGAAATCAAGATTCATTCCGGGAGCAAAAGGAATAGCCATGCTCATTGGAATTAAAATCCCTTCAGGTAATTTTTGATAATTACTATAGGCAGTAGAAAGTTCGGCTTCTTGTCCATTTGCTTTCATAACCGTAGTAGATTTTATTACGAGATATGTTTTGGCATCTAAAAAGTAAGTTGTAGCCTTGCCCCCCTTTGTGGTGAGCTTCAATTTAAAACATTCTGTGCCGTCTACATCTTCTTTGCCTAATGCTTCAACAGTGTGGCCCTTTGTTTTATAGTCGATAAAGCTACCCTGAAGATCAAGATTCTCCTGGCCTTCTTTCACTTCTTCTGCTGTAATTGGCTCAGGTGATTGTTGGCCCTGAACCGGGAAGAATTTCCATCCTGCTGTTGGTGTGATGATCTGGTAATTTTTCATTCCCATTGCCACAATATCCTGACGTGATCCTTTCATATGCAACGTGGTATTCACCACATCAAGATTTGCTCCCTGAACAGTCATTGAACCGGTTTGCACCATACTTGTAACTTTTTTCCAGTTTTCGGCACCACCAATGGCATCAATATGTTTGCCAATGATCTCATCGGCTGTTTGTGCTTTTACTGCGGCTACACTTAAGGCACCTGCCACAAACAGGCTGAATAATTTAAACGCTTTCATTTTTGTGTTTTTTATATTGGTTGTAAAGAAACGTATTTTGTTACAGTTAGATGCCAAAAAAAGTGGATGGGATCCAAAATTAAAATAGCATCGATCCTCCTTTCTCCCGTTCATCAACTAACTTGGGCACGATTTCAAACCACCACCATCCATGGCTTCACTGATTATTACAAGCAACATTGTTGATTTGTTTTCTCAAACTGTTTTTTATGGCTCCGTAACCGCTGAAAACGGCATCATCACTGCCATCAGCCAGCTTTCATCTGAAATAAAAGAAGGCGAATCTTTTATTCTGCCCGGCTTTATCGACAGCCATGTTCATATTGAAAGTTCCATGCTGGTACCTTCAGAATTTGCCAAACTTGCGGTGGTGCATGGCACCGTTGCTACCGTTAGCGATCCACATGAAATTGCGAACGTGTGTGGCATGGCCGGTGTTGAATTTATGATCGAAAACGGCAAAACAGTTCCGTTCAAATTCAACTTCGGTGCTCCCAGTTGTGTTCCTGCAACAGCATTTGAAACAGCAGGTGCGGTTTTGAATGCAGCTGATGTAAAGGCCTTGTTGCAAAAAGACGAGATCAAATACCTGAGTGAGATGATGAATTTCCCCGGAGTGTTGCATGCCGATGAGGAAGTGTTGAAAAAAATAAACGCTGCCAAAGAACTCGGCAAACCGGTTGATGGTCATGCACCTGGTTTGAGAGGTGAAGATGCAGAGAAATACATCGGGACCGGGATTTCGACCGATCACGAATGTTTCACCAAAGAAGAAGCACTGGATAAGTTGCAATATGGCATGAAGGTCATCATACGTGAAGGGAGTGCTGCGAAAAATTTTGAAGCATTGTATTCATTACTCGATGAATACCCTGAAATGATCATGCTGTGCAGCGATGATAAGCATCCCGATAGTTTAGTGGAAGGGCACATTAACCAACTCTGCGCAAGAGCTGTTGCAAAAGGCATGAATGTGTTCAATGTATTAAAAGCTGCTTGTGTAACGCCTGTTCGACATTACAAACTCGATGTGGGTTTATTGCGTGTTGGCGATGCAGCTGATTTTGTTGTTGTGAATGACCTGAAAGAATTTAAAGCGGTAAAAACATTTATCAACGGCGAACTCGTTGCAGAAGATGGCAAGTCGTTTATTGAAAGTAAGCAATCGGACCTCATCAATAATTTTAACTGCGATGCAAAACCAATTGCTGAATTTGAATTTCATCTCAACCGCTTTGGTATGGCCGATGAAGAAAATATTGAGCAGGTGTATGTAATTGAAGCAATGGATGGTCAGCTCATTACTAACAAATTAATTGAGCCCATTACTTCGTTCAAAGTTGCAAACGATATTATTCAAGCCAACACAGAAAAAGATTTGTTGCACATGGTTGTAGTGAACCGTTACAGTAATGCACCGGTTGCTAAATCATTCGTCAAAAATTTTGGCTTGAAGAAAGGTGCCATTGCTTCATCAGTTGCACACGACAGTCATAACATTATTGCAGTTGGTGTTGATGCAGAAAGTTTAGGCCGTGCAGTAAACCTTATTATTTCAGCAAAAGGTGGCGTAAGTGTGGTGCATGAAAAAGAGGAACACCTGTTGCCACTCCCGGTTGCAGGATTAATGAGTGTCGATGATGGTTATAAAGTTGCGGAAGCTTACAGCAGTATTGATGCAGCTGCAAAAGAATTGGGCTCGACACTGTCTGCACCTTTCATGACACTTTCATTTATGGGGTTGCTGGTGATACCTCATTTGAAGTTGAGCGATATGGGGCTGTTTGATGGTGACAGTTTTAGTTTGGTTTAAGGAAACTACTTAGAAGCAATTGATAGTTGTCTTCAATTCTGCTTATTAGATGAGCCGAATCTTCTTTTGCCGGAATTAATTTTTCATATTGTAGTACCCTTCATCCTCCAAAAAAAACCAATATGCAAAAATTACTTCACGACATTGAACAAGTAGTTGATCTTTCCACTTCAGAAACAAAAGATCTTATTCAGGCTTTTAAGCTTTTTACGGACAGGCACTTTGATATTGATCCTGTTGTGCTACAGCAAACATTTTCTTTTTCTTCCAGTCGTATGCTCAATCAGCAGGAAGATGAGGATAATACCCACTCGCAACTTGAAGAGTTACTATATTATTAATTTGACTTAACTGCTTTCAGTTTGAAAAAAACCAGTAATAACTGTTATTTTAGCTGAAACAACCTGTATGCGTAAGTTCCTCGGTATTTTTTCCATTGTGCTTGTATTGGTGCTTGTGATTTTTATTTACTGGCGTTTTTATTATGTTTTTGGCGAAGGCGTAAAAGCAGGCGAATTGAATTACATGGTTAAGAAAGGATACGTGTTCAAAACCTATGAAGGCAAACTTATTCAATCGGGTCTTCGTTCGAAAACACCCGGCACTGTGGCGAGTTATGAATTTGAGTTCAGCGTTGCTGACGACAGCGTGGCCAATGTACTTATGCTCAACAGCGGAAAAGTATTTGAACTGCATTACAAAGAATATCTCGGCACAATTCCATGGCGTGGTCACTCGAAGTATGTAGTGGATAAGATCATTAATATGAAAGCAGAATAAAGAAAGCCCCGGATCGGGGCTTTCTTATTTTAACTACTTCGATTTATCGTAAGCATGTTTATACCCGTTGCGTGATAACATATGCAGCAGATCTTTTTCTAAACTTTCAACAGGATATTCAACAAAACGGTTAATCTCATTTCCATTTTCCAACACCAGCAATGTTGGTACACGCAGAATATTCTTTCCCTGCTCTTCGTGTGTTGGACTTTTTTTGTACGCTGTATCATGATTACTTACCATCACCAACTTTACCTGTTCAGGTTGTATACCACAATAATCAAAAATTTTGTACAGACGTGGTACTTCACGCTTACTATCACCACACCATGTGCCAAGGAACAGGACAAAGGTTTTATTTCCTATAAATGGCTTAAGTTGAACTGCTGTTGCACTATCAACCTTGTAACCATTATAGCCGGGGATAAACCATGATGCAAATGGTTCCTGCAACAATGCTTCCCTTGTGCAACAACCTTCAAGCATTGGATTCCCGTTACGGTCTTTACTGATCTTATTCAAAGGTTGTGATGAGGCATTCATAAATACAAATACGAGTATGATGAAAAACAATGATCGTTTCATGATTTGATTTTTTGAAATAAATAAATGGCGCACAGGGAACTCAGCAGTGTTGTAACACAACAGTCACTCCAGGTCCGTGCAGGCGCAATAGAAAAATGTTCAATGAAAACGTTCAGCAGCGGGGAGGTTGTAATAACTCGTGGAGATAACCGCTTAATTGTTGAGGTGCGGTTATACTGCTGTATGTTGAGTTTGAAGAAACAGCAATTTCTTCCTCTTCTTTTACAGAATGATTAAAAAACTCTTCAGTGTAATTTTTAAGATGATGCTGGTGATAGGGATTTGAAGGCACATCATCACTCGCTGTCGATTGTAGTTTGGCATCGCAACCACAATCTTTTGTCGATTCAATGGCTGCAGTAATGCGACATTCCATATAATCGATCATCTTCCCGTATTGAAACAGGAAAAAGATGCTGAGAAAAAACATGGAGAGCAATTGCTTCATTCGCTCATCAAAATACAACAGGCAATTGAAAGATGCAAGCTTAGTACAGGTTGCTCTTCATTAATCCCCATTTACACAATCGATATACAAGTGATGTTTTTAAACAGCCCAACCCATATTTCATACTACGACTGAAGTTGATACTGCTGGCTTCTTCAAAATATTTTGTGGGGCAGGTTACTTCGCCGATCTGGTAACCTTTGTAAAAGATCTGTGCGGCCATTTCATTATCAAACACAAAATCATCATTGCATTCCTGGTACTTGATGTTTTGTAACACTTCCCTGCTGAAAGCACGATAACCGGTATGATATTCAGATAACTTCTGACCCAGTAATATGTTTTGTGTGAATGTCAAAAACCGATTGGCAATGTATTTATACATCGGCATGCCGCCTTTCAAGGCACCGTTACCCAAAATGCGGCTGCCAAACACCACCGGGTAAACATTGTTCCCAATAATACTGATCATGGCATGTAACAACATTGGTGTGTACTGATAATCGGGGTGCAACATCACCACAATATCGCCACCAAGCTCCAGCGCCTTGTTGTAACAACTTTTCTGGTTACCGCCGTAACCTTTGTTCTTTTCGTGGCTCACAATATGTTTAATGCCCAGCTCTTTGGCTTTAGCAACTGTTTCATCTTTACTGGCATCATCCACCAGCACCACTTCGTCCACAATTTCGAATGGGATCTCGCTGTAAGTGATCTCTAATGTTTTAGCCGCATTGTACGCCGGCAATACCACGATGACTTTCTTGTTATTGAACATGGCGGCAAAGATAATGTCTGAACCATGATTTATCTGATTTTTAGGATTCAGAAGATTGTGCGGCAAAGAGTACATTCATCACTTCAATCGTTTAAATCCACCCAAATCATGGTTCAGACAATTTCCCCCTTTAGCAGATAGGGCGTACATTTGCTACCCGAAATAAATTGAATTATGTTTCAGAATTTAAGTGAACGTTTAGAGAGTGCGTTTAAGAATATAAAAGGTGAAGGCCGTATTACCGAGCTCAATATTGCTGCTACGGTGAAAGATATCCGTCGTGCCCTCGTGGATGCCGACGTAAACTATAAAATTGCCAAAGACTTTACTGATACAGTGAAGGATAAGGCGCAAGGTTCCAAGGTGTTGCTGGCGGTAAACCCCGGTCAGCAAATGGTGAAAATTGTGCAGGACGAGCTCACAGAATTAATGGGCGGCACTGAAAGTGAACTTGAACTGAAAGGTGCTCCTGCAGTGATTTTGATTGCCGGTTTACAAGGTAGCGGTAAAACCACTTTCAGTGGAAAACTCGCCAATTATCTCAAAACACAGAAAGGAAAATCTCCTTTGCTGGTGGCGGCAGATATTTATCGCCCGGCGGCGATCGATCAATTGACCGTATTGGCGGGGCAAATTGGTGTGGATATTTACAGCGAACGGGAGAACAAAGATGCAGTTGCTATTGTGCAGAATGCTATTAAGGAGGCAAAGTCAAAAAATAAGAACGTAGTTATCATCGATACGGCCGGTCGTTTGGCCATTGATGAAATATTGATGAAGGAAGTGGCTGATATAAAAGCCGCTGTGAACCCGAACGAGATCCTCTTTGTGGTGGATAGTATGACGGGGCAAGATGCAGTGAACACGGCCAAAGCCTTCAACGACCGATTGAACTTTACGGGTGTTGTGCTTACCAAACTCGATGGCGATACAAGAGGTGGTGCGGCGCTTTCCATCAAATACACGGTGAACAAACCCATCAAATTTGTGAGCAGTGGCGAAAAGATGGATACGCTTGATGTGTTTTACCCCGATCGTATGGCGCAGCGTATCCTCGGCATGGGTGATATTACTTCGCTCGTAGAGAAAGCGCAGGCCCAGTTCGATGAGGAACAAGCCAAAAAACTGGAAAAGAAGATCCGCAAAAACCAGTTCGATTTTGAAGATTTCAAGCAGCAACTGGAGCAGATCAAGAAAATGGGTAACCTGAAAGACCTGATGGGCATGATCCCCGGAATGGGCAAGGCCATGAAGGATATTGAAATAAGTGACGATTCGTTTAAAGGTGTTGAAGCCATCATCAATTCTATGACCCCGCAGGAAAGATCAAACCCTGACCTTATCAGCCAAAGCCGTCGTTTGCGCATTGCAAAAGGCAGCGGAAAAGATATTGCTGAGGTGAATGCTTTTATGAAACAGTTTGAGCAAATGAAGCAAATGATGAGCATGATGAACAAAATGCCCATGGGCAAAATGATGCCGGGCATGGGCCGCCGGTAAAATTTAATATTTTCGGGGTTGGATATATGGGCATCACCGCTTATTTTTGCTCTCTTAGTTAACCTTTATTTATTCACGCATTTAAATTTTAATTTACGATGCCAGTTAAAATCCGTCTGCAAAGACACGGGTCAAAAAAGAGACCCTTCTATTTCATCGTAGTGGCCGACGCAAGAGCCCCAAGAGATGGAAAATTCATTCAGAAAATCGGTACTTACAACCCTGTAACAGAGCCTGCTGTGATCCAGATCGATCGTCAGAAAGCTTTGGAGTGGTTACACAAAGGAGCTCAGCCTACTGACACAGTTCGCAAGATCCTTTCTACAAAAGGTGTATTGTATCTGAAACACCTCTTACGTGGTGTTGGTCTTGGTCTTTTCGATCAGGCTGCTGCAATGGAGAAATTCCAATCTTGGCACAGCGAGCATGAAGCTACTGAAGCGAAGAAAAGAGAAGAAGCCCGTAAGGCAAGATTCAAACAGCGCAGTGGTGGTAACTATCAACGCCGTCCGATGGCTCCAAGACGCCAGGAAGGTGGAGAAGCACCGGCAGCTGAGTAATCCCATTACTTACATTTGTCTTCATAAAAGTCCCTCGCATTATTGTGAGGGATTTTTTTGTTTGCCACGAAGGCGGAAAGAAGAAATATATTGTACTCAGCTGAGTGCTTCTATAACACTTTTGTTGCGTCGCACACTTGTACGTTTTGTTTTCTATTCGAGATTTTCTTACATCGTACTTCTTACATCTAACATCGCACTTAACAAATATCTTTGCCGCATGGAATACTTCAGCATTGGACAAATACTTGGCACATTCGGATTAAGCGGCGAAGTGGTACTGAAACATAACCTCGGTAAAAAAACTTCGTTGAAAGGATTAGAAGTATTGTTCATTGAAGAATCGAAAGACAAACTTCTTCCTTACTTCATAACAGGCACCAAGATCAAGAACGAAGAAGAAGTTTACATTGCTATTGATGGTATTACCACTAAAGAGCAGGCAAAAAAATTATCTCCGAAAAAAGTATGGCTGCGTGAAGAAGATTTTCATAAACAAGCCGGCAAGTCTGCTCCTATTTCGCTCATTGGTTATTTAATGATCGATGGAAAGAAAGAGTTAGGCAATGTGCTCGAAGTAATTGAACAACCACTGCAGATCTTATGCAGGTTAGAAATTGAAGGCAAAGAAGTATTGATACCACTGCATGAAGAAACTATCCGTAGCATCAATCATAAAAAGAAACAAGTGCTGGTTGAATTGCCTGAAGGTTTGCTGGAAGTTTATTTGGGTTAATACATCAAGTACGAGATACGAAGTTGGAAGTACAAACCTACAGCACCGTTCCGAACCTGCCTCATAATGCTTAATACAATCATCAGTATGCTTAATCGCTCTTTGTTTTTTATTGCAGTTTTAATTTCATCCATAACAGTCGTTGCTCAAACAAAAGAAGAAGAAAAAGTTTTCTCATTGGGCATTATACGGCAGCTGCATTCAGTTGAATTAAATGAAAACCGTACACTAAATATTTATTTGCCGGAAAGTTTTCATAAGGATTCAAGCTATCCCGTAATTTATTTACTCGATGGTTCTGCTGATGAAGATTTTATTCATGTGGCAGGTCTTGTTCAGTTCTATAATTTCCCATGGGTGAATGTGTTGCCCAAATCAATTGTGGTGGGTATTGCCAATGTTGACCGGCGGAGAGATTTCACCTTCCATACAACAATCGAAAAGGATAAAAAAGATTTTCCTACAACAGGCGGTTCAGAAAAATTCATCCGCTTTATTGAAAAGGAACTGCAGCCTTACATCAACAAGTCATTCAAGACAACTGGAAATAATATGCTCATTGGCCAATCGCTGGGTGGGTTATTGGCAACAGAAGTATTATTCAAAAAACCGGAATTGTTTTCACAGTACGTCATTGTAAGTCCGAGTTTGTGGTGGGATAATGAATCGTTGCTGAAAGCAAAGGTTGAACCATTTAAAAAGAAGATAGGAATTTATATAGCAGTTGGCAAAGAAGGAAAGCTCATGGAAGAAGATGCAAAAGCTTTAAGCGATCTTCTTAAAACGAAACTGACAAACGGAACAATTCAGTTCGAATACATCAGCAACAAAGAACACGGTAATATTTTTCATCAGGCTGTTGCTAATGCGTTTGAATTTTTTGGAGAGAAGAAATGAATGAACTGACTTACTCGAAACATTGATATAATAAAACAGGCCGTTTAATAACGGCCTGTTTTATTATTTAATTATGGCAACAATACTCCATCGATCACATGGATCACTCCATTGGTCGTTACAATATCTGTTTTGATAATATTCGCTGCCATTGCATTTCCATTACCCTTGATCTTTGGTCCACCTGTTAGTGTAATTGTCGTGTTACCTCCGGCAAACATTGGTACACTCATATTATTCGTGAGGTCAGATGAAAATACTCTTCCCGCAACTACGTGATAAGCAAGAATGGGCGTTAGCGCATTTGGATCAGCAGCAGTAATATCAGCAATGGTTGCAAATCCTGCATCAATAAATGCCTGGTTAACCGGAGCAAATACTGTTAATGGACCATCGCCGCTTAAAAGTGCTGCAACATTTGTAGAACCCTGGCTTGCCCTTAATACTGCAGCAACCAAATAGGTAAAGTTTGGATTGGCAACAGCTGTTGCAACAATATTTCCTACTGGCGGCATCAATATATTGTCAATAACATGAATTACTCCATTAGCTGCTTTAACATCAGCAACAATTACAGCATTACCATTAATGAAAACACCATTGCTGTTTGATGTAACATATGCATCTGCACCATTTAATGTTTTCACTGCTGCATTTGGACCAGCAGGAACTTGCGCTGCTAAAACTTTAGCACCAAGTACATGATACAACAATATTGGAGTCAATACTTCTTTCGGAGCTTTTACAACATCCTGAATGGTTTTAAATCCGGCAGCTCTGAATGCATCATCAGTTGGTGCAAACAACGTGTAGTTTGAGCTGAGCGTTGATAACGTACTTGTTAAACCGGTACGTGCCAGTGCAACTGCGAGATAAGTGAACTTCACTTGTCTTCCTGCAGACGCCCTGCTTGAAACTCCAGAGCCTGTTCCACCTTTTACGGTGAAGCTTGTGTTAGGGTTTTGAATGATGGAAGCGATCGATTCATTCTCGAATTTGTTAACGTCGGCAATAACATCGTTCTGCTTTTGACATCCTGAGGCAATGATGAGGCATACACACAAGAGTGCACCCCATGAAAAAAGTCCTTTTTTCATACGTGTTTTGATTTAATTAAAAATGATGAATAACTGTTTTCCGGGATACGGCTGAAGGTTGCTCTATGCGGGTATTGAGTGAAGAAAATAACAGCAAACAAATAAAATGGTTCAATGAAGATTAAATCAAATTTTATATTTCAATAAATAAAATTACTTCATTTCATTCATCTGCGATTTTGTTTAGCTTTTAATTGAAACAATAACCTGATCATATAAACAATACTGACCAGAAGTCCCAACAGGCCACCCAGGTAACTGAAGTTGTGGATGGAACCGACAATTATAAAAGAGGATTTGTCTGATAGATCTTCCGGTAGCCACCAATCAACGCTGGTCTTTGCTAAATAAAACTTTCCGTATAAAAACCCCGCAGCTCCCGTAACAACAGCAGTAATTAATATAAGCCTGATCGCTTTTTTAAGAGTTGCGATCATAGTTTTATGATCAGGAAAAAATAATGAAACTAACCCAATTGAAATTCCAATAAACAAGCCTGTCCACCAGGTTGCAAGAAAACCAATTGCTGCTACGGTCTGCCGATGGCCGCCAAACCATTCCGGTTCAAAACCAAATTGCCTGTACTTAAATTTTGTAAAATATTCAGGAGAGATGGAGTAAGTGAGTTGATTGTGGATTATACCATAGGTCCCTGCAATAAGAATTGCGATAAAGATGAAGGAAGAGAAGACGCCGAATTTCCGCATTAGTTAGTTTTACCAGAGTCTAAGATGCAGCAGTTAAATAACTGCATAAATAAGGCTGCTATTTTTGATCAACATGAAAGCAATATCGGAAACGTCATTTCGACGAAGGAGAAATCTCTACCTGAACAAAATGCTTGATGTTGTTAATCTGATTAAACAATTACTCGTTGAAATTTTACAGATGCCTCCTGCGTCGGCATGACGGCAGCTTGAGAAAACTTCACCTTAAATTTTTACTTCAACTTCTTCAACACTGCCTTCGCATTCTTGCTATACCTGCTTCCTTCCTTCACCTTTTCTGCATATTGTTTTGCCTTATCATTTTGCTGCAAATGATAAGCACTTAATGCAGCAAAGAAATTCGCATCTTCTGCATATACAGAAGTACCATTCGCTAATGTTTCAAACAATGGCAATGCCTCAGCATACTTTTCTGTTTTCAACAGACTAAGGCCCAGATAAAAGTCAACTGTTGCATCAGCAGGAGCAGTTGTTCGTAGTTTGGCAAATGCCGTTGCAGCGTCTGCATATTGTTTGTTATTGAAGAGTTGTGCTGCTTTTGCTTTTTCATCTTCGGCACCACGAACAATAGCACCCGGCATATCATCAAACGAATAATTATCAGGTGATGTGCCCGGTAAAGCGAGTAATAATATCAATACAACCGATGCTGCTGCAGCCAGCATATACATCGTGCTCCTCATCGTAACTACTTTCGCTTTACCTTTTTTGAAGTATTGATGTGTAAGCGGATCAAGTATTTGTTTCAGCTCAGGTAATGTTTGTTCGGCCTGTTGATGTTTGCCCACCGTACTGTTCAATAAACGATATGCGTTCACCTGCTCCTGCAGTTGTGTGTTGCTGCTGAGTTCCTGCTCAAACTGTTGCTGGTCTTCAGCATTCAGTTCACCGTTCAGGTATGCGTCAATATCAGAGTACGTATAGGTCATGATACAAGTTCTTTAAATTGAGGTTTGTTACGTACCAGTTCAGCCAGCTCTCCCATGCAGTTGCTTTTACGTTTACGGTAATACGCATACGTCATACCCAGTTCTTCTGCAATTTCTTCCTGCGGTTTTTTCAGCAGGCTTTTCATGATCACTTCTTTGCAGTTGCCCATTTCATCCAACACCAGCATCACCAGTTTTTCTTTTTCCACTTGTGCTGTATGATCGGCTGCGCCTGCATTGGCATCACCCGGTATATGAGTATATGCATCGTCCTCGCCATTTGTTACCACAGTAAGTGAAGTTTTTTTCGTTTTGTTGATGAATTTGCGTTTGCAGAGTAATAATAAGAACGCTTCAAAGGGGCAGGTAAGCACAAACTGTTTATCATTCGCCAGTTTATAAATATCGATCAATGCTTCCTGAAACACATCACCCGCATCATCTTCATTACAGCCACGTGAAAGCAGGTAAGCTTTCATGTTCGGCGCAAAGCGCTGGTATATTTCACTGATAAGTCGCTGGTCGTGGTTTAGTAAAGCCTCGATATATTTTTGATCTGCATGCAAAGCAGTAGTATTGGTTGAACTTAAAAATAAGAAATAAGCGGTTATCTACATTTTTAATCCATCTGTCAATAACAAGAATCTTGATCAACAAACACAAACAAAAAAACTGTCTTATCTTTAATCATCCGTTGCATTGTAAACCACAACCGTATGAATTTAAGCAGTACCAAAAGCCAACGTATTGTTTTTTCCCTCTGTTTGATCGACGCAATTTTCTGGCTGATTGTTCAATGGGTTGATGTTTATCAATGGAAAATTACCGGCGCAGTTTACGAATTACTGGCATTATTCATGCTTTTCCTGTTCGTTGTTTTGTTTATCATTACTGTTATACAGTGGTTAAAACAGAAAGCATCTTTTCGATCACTTTCATTGCTAAGCCTGCTTGTGCTTTTTGCTACGTTCATCATTTTATGGATGAGAGAGTAACCAACTAAAACTTTTTTATGAAGATTCTCCTTTTCGGCGCTACCGGTCATCTTGGCAAAGCCATTGCTGCAGAAGCGTTGAAACAGGGTTATGCATTAACGGCGGTTGTACGCAACCAGCAAAAAGCAACAACATTAAATCAAACTATACAATGCGATACAATCATTGCTGATGTTACCCAACATACTTCCCTTGATGATATTTGTTCGGGCTTTGACATAGTAATCTCTGCATTAGGCAAATCTGTTTCCATTAATGATAACAGTAAGCCCGGTTTTATGGATGTTGATCTTACTGCTAATACTTACATACTTGCGGAAGCAATAAAAGCAGTTGTAAAGAAATTTATTTATGTTTCTGCTTATCATGCTGAACGATATCCTCAGCTCACCTACTTTCATGTTCATCAGCAATTTGCCGAACGTTTAATGCGTTCAGGTCTTGATTATGCCATCATCAAACCTCCTGCCCTCTTCAGTGCATTTATTGATCTGTTTGAATTAGCAGAAAAAGGAAGATTGGTAAACATGGGCAAAGGAGATAAAATTACCAATCCTGTTTACGAAGGCGATGTTGCTGAAGCATGTATCAATGCAATTAAACAAGATGTAAGTACAATTGAAATTGGCGGACCAGAAATATTAAGCCGAAAACAGATCAATGAAATTATACAAGAAGTAATAGCACCAGGAAAAAAGATCAGAACCATTCCTTTGGGTTTGGTTAAAGCCATGTTACCTGTTACAAAATTATTCAACCGTAACCTGTTTGATAAACTTGCTTTTTTTGTAGAAGTAATGCAGCATGATACAATTGCACCCAAGCTGGGTCAACTACGACTAAAAGAATATGTGGAACGAAAGCGATAATCAATTCCTTCCGATCATCTCTCAAAAGAAAATCAATTTTTATATCTACCCCAAATAGGGTACAAGTGAAAAATAATTTCAAAAACACTTGCATCGTATTATGGTTTTTATATTTTTATCCCGCTGTTTTCAGAGTAAGAAAAACTTTATCATCATTACTCCGGAAATAATCTGCAAGTACTTCTTCAACCCAATTTCTGAAAAAGTAAACCACGTTACTACTTAATTGAACCCATGAGTTGTATTGTGTCTCATCAACACAACATGGCCGCCATGCTGTTGATGTAATGCGATAACAATTGCTATTCCATGTCTATGAGCTCCAACTGATCCACTCTCTTGAAACATATTTCTTTCATGGGTGATCGTTTCCTCCAAACGATCGCCCGCATTTTCTTATTTAAAACACAACCAATTATGAGGAAATTTCTACTTGTGTCTGCAGTGTTACTGTTTTCCCTGTTTGCTGCAGCGCAACAAAATCACTGGAACAGGGAAAGTGAAACTGCATTACGCAAAGATGTGTTTGCAAAAAAACAACGTCCTTCAAATTTTCTTGTTTTCCGTTTGCAGGAAAAAGCATTTGAAGCGCAATTACGTAATGCGCCATCTGAAAAATCGATCTCTGCAAAACGCTCAGGCTTTTTTTTAACTGTGCCAGATGAAGAGGGCAATCCTGTTCAATTCAGAATTGTTGAAGCATCGGTTATGCAGCCCGGTCTTCAAAGCAAGCATACTCGTCTTCGCTCCTATCTTGGCACCAGCGTAAAAGATCCAGGCACAACTATTCGTTTTTCATTTACACCGCAAGGATTTAATGGAGTGATCCTTTCTATTAGTAAACCTGCGTTGTACATTGAGAAGCTTGAAAAAGGAAACAACCTGTACATCGTTGTATCACAAAAAGCATTACCCGATCTGGGGAATTTTGAATGTACTACAACAGGCAATGCTGCAATAAGCATTAAATCAAAACTTCCTGCGTCGGGTTCTGCATTCAGCACATTAAATGCAAACACTGGTGAACTTCGTGTATTTCGTTTAGCTTTTGCGGCACAAGGTGAATTTTCGCAATGGTGCCTCGATGGTACTGAAGCAAACGATGCAGAACGTATTGAAAAAGTTTTAGCAGAACAAGTAGCGCAAATCACGATTGTAAACGGCCATATTGAAAGAGATTTTGGTGTCCGTATGGTGATGATCGATAATAATGAAGACATTATTTTTCTTGATCCAACATCCGATCCGTTTACTTCCACCGACTCCGATGATTTTAATGCAGAAGCACAAACTGCAATTACCGATGAGATAGGTTCAGATAATTTTGATGTGGGTCATCTTATCCGTCGCAGAAATGATGGAGGGAGTGGTGGAAATGCCGGCGCTATTGGCAGTATTTGCCAAGATGATATTAAAGCAAGAGGTTACACAGGCCGTACCGATTGGAATGAAATAGGTGTGTATTCTGAAATTATGTTGACACATGAATTTGGTCACCAATTTGGCGCCAATCATACGTTCACACATAAAGATGAAAGTCATGGCGCACAAATGGAACCCGGAAGCGGCAGCACCATTATGAGTTATGGCGGCAACCAGGATTCAGAAGGGTATCATGTAGTGCCAATTCGGGATCATTACTTTCATGCCATCAGTATTCAGCAGGTAACAGCTTACTTAGCTGGTGTTACTTGTGGCACTACACAATCGGCAGGTAACAATGCACCAACAGCAAATGCAGGGAATAATTTCACCATTCCAAAATCAACTCCCTTTCAATTAACAGGCAGTGGTTCGGATGCAGATGAAGATAATCTTACCTATGGGTGGGAACAAATGGACAATGTATTAGATGAAGATGATTTTCCATGGGAACCAAATCCTACGCACACATTTGGTCCTGAGTTCCGTTCACGCCCACCTGTTACTACGCCTTTGCGCATCTTTCCAATACTGGATAATATTTTAGATGGCACTAACACCAACCGTTGGGAAAAACTTCCTTCTGTATCACGATCGCTCAACTTCCGTTTAACGGTTAGAGATAATCATTCGGGTGCAGGGCAAACCAATAGCGATAATATGGTGGTTACAATTGATGATGCATATGGACCTTTCACCGTTACAGCACCTAACAGTGCAGTAACCTGGTGCCCCGGTACACATACTGTAACGTGGGATGTGAACGGTAGTGATGCATTGGCAGCCAATGTAAAAATTTCGTTATCAACCGATGGCGGACAAACATTCAGCACACTCGTTGCCAGTACAGCAAACGATGGATCGGCTGATGTAACAATTGTTTGTGCATACAGCAATACCGCAAGAATAAAAGTAGAAGCAATTGATAATATCTTTTTCGACATCAGCAATACCAACTTTACAATTGGCGATAATCAACCGCCAACATTTACAGCGCCTGCTGACATCACGATTGAAAAAGATGCAAACTGTAATTATAATGCGGCCATTGGTGTAACCGGCGATGTGACCAATGAAGCAGATAACTGCAGCACTTCTCTTAACGCAACATATACCGATGTAGTGGAAGCCGGTGCATGTGTTGGAGAAACGATCATCAAACGTACATGGACTTTGACCGATGGATGTAATTTGAAAACAGAAAAAGTACAAACCATCACGATCAAAGATGTAACAGCACCAACATTCACCGTTCCTGCAGACATCACTATTTACAAAGATGATAATTGTGAACACAATGATGATCCGTCTGAAACAGGCAATGTAACAGATGCAGCCGATAATTGCGATCCAACGCCGGCTGTTACATATTCAGATGTAGATGCTCCAGGCAGTTGTATGGGCGAAGTGATTATTACACGTACATGGAAAGCAGAAGATGATTGTGGTAACAAAACAGAAAAAGTACAGATCATCACAGTGAAGGATACTACAGCCCCGACAATTTCAAACATCAGTGCATCACCAGAATATTTATGGCCTCCAAATCATAAGATGGTGCAGGTAACGATCAGTTATGATGTTGCTGATAATTGTTCGGATCAGGCGCATATCACCAAACAACTTTCTATCGTAAGTAACGAACCGATCAATGGTTTGGGTGATGGTGATACAGAACCGATCGATTATGAAGTTGTAGGAACTGATGCGCATACAGTAAGACTCCGTGCTGAACGTGCAGGCAATGGCGATGGCCGTGTCTATACCATTTACATTACTGCAACGGACGATTGCGGTAACAGCAAAACGGACAGTGCGAAAGTATATGTAGTACATAACATCACAGGTCCTTCATCCGGCAAACCATTTAAAATTGGCAGTACTGTTACAATGAATGGTGAGTTCTGGGATGTGCCTGGAAAAACACATACGGCAAAATGGATATTAGATGAAAGTACAGTTGCTGCAGCAACAGTTACTGAACCTTCAGGCAGCAGGAAAGGATTGGTAAGTGGCAGTTACAAATTCTTAGCAGCAGGTGTGTACAAAGTAAAGATGAGCATTACAGATCAAAATGGATTTAATTCATACGCAACAACTAATGGCGATCAGGAACAGATCATTGTTATTTATGATCCGGAAGGTGGTCACACATTTGGGGGCGGCTGGTATCAATCTCCAGCGGGCGCATTAAAGAGTGATGCTTCTGCAACAGGTAAAGCAACCTTTGGATTTGCTGCAAACTATTTCAAAAAATCAACCAATCCAAAAGGTGAAACGGAGTTTGTATTTAAAGTGGGCGACTTCGAATATAATGCGGTAAACTTCGAATATCTATCGATCAACAATTCATTGGCACAGATAAAAGGCAACGGCCGCATTAAAGGATTACAAAGCGGTATCAGCTTTATCATGACAGTGCTTGATGGTGGCACAACAAGTGAAGACAAGATCAGGATGAAGATCTTCAACAAGAATACTGGTGAAGTATATTACGACAATCAACCGGGTGCAAGCGATGCAGATGCACCAGTGATGGCTGTTGGCGCCAACAGTACAGTTGTTGTTGCAGCACCAGGTAAACCTGTCAGAAGAGATGAAGACATTCCTGTAACAATTGCAGCAGGCAGACTTGATGCGAAACCAATGCCGAACCCAACCAATAATTATTTTACATTGTATGTAACAGGAAATGATGAAGATAAAATTTCCGTAGCAGTCTTTGACCTGTATGGACGCATGATGGAAACACACGTAACAGGTAACGGCAGTTATATCCGCTTTGGAGAAAACTACAAAGCAGGAACCTACTTTGTGAAAGTAATGCAGGGTGAGTTAAGCAAACAAGTGAAGCTCATCAAGATTAATTAATGTAGCAGCAGTATGGTAATAAATAACGATGCCCGCTTTAAAGCGGGCATCGTTATTTATAGAGAAGAACAGAAATTAGAATTTTGGACAGTTTAGTTTTTTCTTATTCGGATCAGTATGTTTCTTCGTCCAGATAAGCGACACTTCCATACCACCTCTGCGTTGCGAAGCAGCTGATAAACGTGATGTATTGATATCGTAAGAAGCACCAAAACGGTAATTACCAAATTCAATACCAATATAAGGTATCACAGCATCGCCCCAACGAACAAATGCACCAGCATATACATCAGTAGGGCTTTCAAAATCACTATTCACAGTATAACCAAGAGCAGCACCAAAAATTGTTTCAGTAGCACCTGCCTGGCGTTGATGGTTGGCACTTACAAATAATGTAGTTGCATCAGCAATTGGAAAATAACCACCACCATGAAGAGTAAAGCGTGGGTTCATAATATATTCTGCTCCCATGAAACTTACTTTGGGTCGGTTTATATGATACACTGAAGCACCCACATAAAAGTTGTTGTAATCATTCGTTGCGCCATTGTAAATAAACCCTGCGTTAACATCAGCATAGTTGATATTCACAAAACCACTGCTGCCAAAAACTTCAGCCGTATTACCTGTGAAACCAAGACTTGTTAACTCATCCTGGAAATCAAGTTTATTAATATCCAGTTTGCGTTGCGCATAGGTTCCGCTGAAACCAACACCAATCTGGTGATAACCATCTTCATCAATACCTTTATGATAAGCAACTGAACCGGAGATAAAACTGTTCTTCATCACTCCATCGCCATTAATATCATACATACCCATTACACCCACACCAAACTGATCGAACTCAGGAATGGTATTTCCAAGAATTCCAAAATCGGTCGATAGAGTGGCTGTACGAAATGCATTATTGATCGTTGGCCATTGATTACGATAGTTACCTGCCACACGAACAAGACCATTAAACTTACCGGTTAAGGCAGGATTCAATGTTAAAGGCGAGGCAAAGAATTGGGAGAAATTAGGATCCTGTGCATAGGATTGCAACACGATCAGCAATAATGGTAGTAGTATAAGTTTTCTCATCAGAGAGCGGTTATACAGCAAAGACGTCCTTGAACGATCTTAAGCTGCTTTGGTTTTTGTTATTGG
Source organism: Lacibacter sp. H375 (assembly GCF_037892425.1). NCBI lineage: Bacteria > Pseudomonadati > Bacteroidota > Chitinophagia > Chitinophagales > Chitinophagaceae > Lacibacter > Lacibacter aquaticus. The sequence continues at coordinate 1,898,724 of NZ_JBBKTT010000001.1, read as the reverse complement.
TATAATTGGGTTTTCTTTTTAGTTTTTCATGATACTCTTGTTGTTGAGCGATGAGCTTCGGTTTTCGTTGCTTTCACATCTGCACTTTTGTTCCGTACGCAAGATCACCGGCATCACCTAATCCGGGCACAATATAACCTTTCGCCGTTAATTCATCATCTATTGCGCCACACCATATCTTTACTTTTGGCTCAGTGCGGTGCACAAATTCAATCCCTACCGTACAAGCGATGGCACAAACGATATGTATCTCAGCAGGTTGCCCTTCATCCCTCAGGTATTGCACTGTTTTTACCAGTGAGCTACCCGTTGCCAGCATTGGATCGGCAATGATCACTACCCTGTTTTCAAGACTGGGACAACTGATATAATCCAGGCTAATTTCAAAACTGCCATCACGATGATGTTTGCGATAGGCAGAGATGAACGCATTATCGGCCTTGTCGAAATAGTTCAACAGTCCCTGATGTAACGGCAAACCTGCCCTTAATATTGTTGCCAAAACGGGTTGCGCCTTCAATACTTTAGATGGAGCGCTGCCCAAAGGGGTGGTAATTTCTTTTTCCTCCCAAGGCAGGAGTTTACTGATCTCGTAAGCTGCTATTTCCCCGATACGTTCCAGGTTGCGGCGGAAACGCATACGGTCGGTCTGAATTTCGGTATCCCTCAACTCAGCCACCCAATTACTTACCAATGAATGCTGCTCGCTTAAATTGATGACCATGTGCTGTAAAATTTATACGTCGGGACTGTTCATTTTCCAGCTTTCCGTTCATTACACATTAATCCTGAACCAGCTGCCGTATTTTTACAAATCTAACAGATAAAATTGTGAAGAACATTGTTAGAGGAATAAAATCTGCATCCGATTATTTCGGGTGGAAAACAAACAAATGAACTGATATGATCTACCGGGCTTTAGGCGTTTCAAGTAATACCAGTATCCAATCTTTAGAACTTGTATTTGCCTCTTTTGAAGTAAGCGGGAAAAAATGGGATGTTGAGATAAGACAAACGGCATCGATTACTTACCCCTCCGATCTACAACAACGTTTACAATCAGCAGCCATATGTTCCGCTGTTGATTACCTTCAACTGCATGTCGATTACGGACATTGGATCGGCAATCAGATAAAACAATTCATTGACGAACATCATCTCGATTACCAGATACAATTGATCGGGTTGATGGGACATACAGCCATTCATTCAACTGAAACAAAATTAAGTCATGCCCTGGGTGATGCTGCGGCAGTAGCTGCTATTACGGGTGTGAATGTGGTAAGCGATTTTCGTATGATCGATCTTGCGTTAAATGGTAAAGCTGATCCGGTATTTAAACTGGCTTCAACATTATTGCCATTGCCTGAAACTGTACAACACGATGCATTTTATGCCGCCTTCTTTGCATTGCTCCGCTGGCGTGAAGAAAACAATCTGCTTGCTGCTGATACCGGCGCTTTGCGTGATAGTATTGGTGGCGCTGTTTGGGTGGGACAGGAATGGTAGAAGAGAAGCTCAAGGTACGATGTAAGAAATATGAAGTACGCCACGTCTAAAGCCCTCGTTTGACCGACACGTATTAAAGGTCTTTAGTAATTTGGTTTATTGAGTGTTGTTATAGCCCCAACATTGCTTTCAACTTTGGATAACCTGCACGACTCACCGGAATTTTTGCACCCGATCGTAATACCGCAAGATGATTTTCTTTTTCATACGGATCGATACGTGTGATCTCCTGCAACCGCACCATGTATGACCGATGTGTGCGAACAAATGAAGACGAGTTGAGTGTGTCTTCAAAAAAACTCATGGTTTGTTTTTTCAGAAAGCTGCCGGTTGCTGTCACAATTTTTACATAATCATCAGCTGCTTCGAGGTAATGAATATCCTGTATAGGAATGATGGTGATCTTGGTTCCGTTCTTTACAACAATGCGTTCTGCCTGTGATGGATTTTTCGCTGCATCTTTCAAAACCTGTTCTGTTGTCACAGCTGCTGATGTTTTATCCTGCTCCATCCAGCGTGCAATAGCTTTATCAAAGCGTTGCTGTGAAAAAGGTTTCAGTAAATAATCCACTGCATTTTTTTCAAATGCCTCCACAGCGAATTCATCAAATGCCGTAGTGAAAATTACAGCAGGCGGTTCTTCCAGTAACTCCAGCATTTCAAAGCCGGTGATCTTTGGCATTTGAATATCGAGAAAAATAAGATCGGGGTTATGCTGCTGAATGGCTTTCACTCCTTCAAAACCATTATTGCATTCTTCCACTACCTGCAATTGCGGATAAGCCTGCAGGTATTCAAGCAACATACTTCTTGCCAATGGCTCATCATCAATGACTAAAACTTTATACTGCATAGTTGTACATCATGTATCAAACATTCCTTGAAGCGTCAGATACGATTGGTTGTGGTATGATCACTGTTGTACTAAAGATATTTTCTTTTGCTGTTGTTTGTAGCAGATCATTTCGGCCAAACATTAAATATAAACGTCGTTGTACCGAGCTCAATCCAAAACCTGTTCCCTTTTGTGCTGCGGCAGTTGAAGGATCGAATGGATTTTCAACTGTAATCACCAGTTGACCGGCTTCAGCTTTTGCCAGCAGGTAAATGCGTGAATCTTCTGTTGTATCATACAATCCAAACTTTATGGCGTTTTCTACCAACGGCTGTAAGAGCAAAGCAGGCAACTGCATTTTCCATGCATCGGTATCTAATTCCAGTTGTGTGCTTAAGCGATGTCCGAAACGCACTTTCTCAATATCAAGATATAACTGCAGAGAATGAATTTCATCTTCCAGTTTTATCCATTGTTGCTCTTCTTTACGCAAGGTGGTACGTAAAAAATCAGATAACTGCTGCACCATTTCTCTTGCTTCTGCAGGTCGTGAGCCAATAAGTGCATTGATTGAATTAAGTGCATTGAATAAAAAATGTGGTTGCAATTGCTGACGCAGTTTATACAGCTCCGCTTCTTTACTTAATTGTTCTGCTTCTGTTTTTTTCTTTTCTGTTTCAGCACGCTCCTGCCAGTTAAAATAAGCGTAACCAACCAGGCTTATACACCCATTGATCAAAAAACCAATAGCAAAACGTATAGGCCATGTATTATTAACCAGCAACTGGTAATGCGTATTGTTTTTGTAAATAAGATCTAACAATTTATCAGATACAAAAAACCATCCTGTTGTAAGCAGTATGATCCAGATAAAAAGATTCAACACGTTGTTTGAGCGTGGTAAATAAAACCGAAGGATCGTAAACATCAGCATAGACACGTAGATCAATAAGCTGTTGCTCACAAGACTATCCGTTAACGCTTCAAACCAATTCAACCCGATTTGGTATAAGGCCAGTTGATGCATACTGATCCATATGAACCAACTGACACAGAAGGGAATCATGAATTGACGTGAACGAAAAGGTGAAATAGCCACTTACAGTTGTTTAGGATTGATAATTTGCTGCTATGCGTTTTGCTGCGTCTTCAGAACGCAACTGCATGCTGTGAATAAATGATGCAGCCTGCTCTTCTTCACTGATGCGTGAAAAAATTTCAGCACCATCTATTTCGGCGGCAAACGGATAAATATCGGTTACAGCAATTAATTTCCAGCAAACAGGTTGTTGTACATAATTGAGAAACGATTGTTCTTCCTGCTTACCAATATGCTCAGCCTTTTTAACTGCTGCTGCTGGATCAGCAGCTTGTATCACCCGCAGCTGTTCTTCAAACTGTGCCGTATGTGATCCATCGCCACAAATGATCTGAAAAACTATTTTAGTAAGATACCAGTTCATGATTGCAGTTGAGTTGTGATAAAGGTTTATGGTTAATGAATTTCAGTTTGATCAGATCGACTTGATATCAATTCCACCAAACATCACAAAACCTTCGATCACCAGTATTTTATCTGTACTTACGCCGGCAGGGCGCTGACGTTTATCTTCAATTGCACCAAAGATGGCGACTACTTCACTGCGTATTTGCCAATGAGCAGGTACAAATAAGGTGGTGCCTCCAAACACATTTACTACTTCAAGTTTTATCGTTCCGGCAAAGTCAGCATGTGTAAGATTAATTTCAGAACCACCAAAGATGGCAACTGATTCTCCTCCTTTAAAATTTTTCGAGTACACATTCTTTTTCACTGCACCAAATACAGCCGTCGCATCAATTACATCTTCTTCCTGAACCGAAGATGTAGAAAAGCTATCTTGAGAATAAGAAGCAGGCTCAGCTGCTATATTTTCATCCTGTTGGTTACCAATAGTCACCTTACTTCTGCGAAACAAAAAGCTTAATCCTATTGCAATGAGAATAGCAGGTGCAATAAAGTTGCGCAAATTCCAATCAGGCACAATTTTCAACACAAGAAAAAAACCACCAAGTCCCATTAATATCAGCCAGTTAACCCCCTTAAACTCCTCCTTAACCGCTACAATAAACCCAACAACAATCAGGATCATTGGCCAGGAAAATAAAAAATCAGGCAGAGAAAGATCGAGATTGCGGAGCAGGATTATAACACCAACTGCCAGTATAATAAGGCCGATCCATTTTTCATTTGATTTTTTTGTTGTTGATCCCATACAATTGCTTGTCATTTTTATGAATTTAGAACAAAACTATCGTCTCATCAAATGGCGGTCAACAGTTAGTAGAGCAGCCAGCATTAAAAGTCGGTGAATGGCGGGATCGTGTCGGTAAGCTGCGAACGAAATGACCGTCTGAGGGGTGAAACTATGCACTTGACATCCTTCCTTTCATTTTCTATATTGTGGTATGCCCGAAATCATACAGCAACACCCATCGATTGAAAGTGGATCATCAACTGCTCCAGCTCAAACATTAAGTGCAAAAGACAAAGTACTGTTCAATGAATTAAAAGAACAACTCTGCGAACAGTTCAGAACAACTTTTCCTGATAAACTTGCACCACGAACGGTTGTGGTAATTCCAAGTCTTACATTAGACCATACCATTCTTTCAAAAGTAAAGGGCCATGTGTTTTATGAAGAGCGTTTGCTTTGTTTGCTCATGTTATTGCGTATGCCACGCACAAGGGTTATTTATGTAACCAGTGTACCCATTGATCCGGCGATCATTGATTATTATTTGCATCTGCTTCCGGGCATTACGGGTTATCATGCCAGGCAGCGGCTGATCTTGTTGAGTTGCTTTGATGCTTCGTCCACACCACTCACAGAAAAAATTCTGCAACGACCTCGATTAATTGAACGCATCAAACAATTGATCGATCCAAATTCACCTGCACATATAACCTGCTTTAACGTAACAGAACAGGAACAGGCTCTTGCATTGCAACTGCAAATCCCCTTGTATGGTTGCGACCCGGAATTGAATTATTTAGGAACAAAAAGTGCAAGTAGAAAATTATTCAAATCATTGAACATACTTACACCCGATGGGTTTGAAGATGTAAAAAATAAAGAAGAAGTGATCGATTGCCTTGTATCACTTAAACAACAAAAACCCACATTAAGAAAAGCAGTGGTGAAAATGAATGATGGTTTCTCAGGTGAAGGCAATGCTGTGTTCTCTTATGAAGGTGCTACGGCTGATGATTCATTACGAAGCTGGATTGCCGACCACATCGATCAGCAATTAAAAATTGTTGCAGCCAAACTTACGAGTGAAGTGTTTTTTAAAAAGTTTGAACAGATGGAAGGTATTGTGGAAGAATTCCTGGAAGCTGAGATCATTACGTCGCCATCGGTACAATGTCTTATTGATCCGTTGGGAAATGCATCGGTACTATCAACACATGATCAAATGCTGGGTGGTGAAAACAGCCAGGTATTTTTAGGTGCAACATTTCCGGCCGATAAAATTTATGCAAGAGAGATCGGCCGTTTAGGGTTTATTATTGCTGAAGGCCTAAAGAATAAAGGCGTGCTTGGCCGTTTTGCTATTGATTTTATGAGTGCAAAAGTTGGTAATGAATTCAAACATTATGCAATTGAAATTAACTTACGGAAAGGTGGCACCACACACCCCTACTTAATGTTGCAGTTTTTGACTGAAGGCGATTATGATCCTGAAAAAGGAGAATACTTTATGCCCGATGGAAAGAAGCGATATTATTTTGCAACTGATAACCTGCAACGGGATTGTTACAAAGGCTTAACCCCACACGACCTGATCGATATTGCTATGCTGAATGATCTTCATTACAGCAATGCGCAGGAAGAAGGTGTGATGTTTCATTTGATCAGCGCACTTTCTCAATTTGGAAAAGTTGGCTTGGTATCTATTGGCCGAACTCCTGAAAGAGCAGTGGAGTACTATAAGAAAGTAGTGGATGTATTAAATAAAGAGTGTGAATGAGATCAATTTCATTCACACTCTTCTTATTTTACAAGCCGTATTGATCAACTACGTACAACAGCAGCACCATATTGATTGCACCTAATTCAAGCTCACGCTTACTCACCATTTCAAATGTATCGTTGGCTGCATGATGATGATCGAAGTAACGCTGCGAATCGGGACGTAACCCTGCAAGCGTGGTGCCCAATGGGCGTAACGGACCAATATCTGCACCGCCACCGCCTGCAGAAAATTCATACACACCATACGGCTTAAATAATGGCACCCAATTGCGGAGTTTATTCAATGTTGTTTCTTCGGCAGTAAAACCAAATGCTCTTGGTGTAAAACCACCGGCATCACTTTCTAAAGCAAAAATAAATTTCTTGTTTTTTTCTGCAGTTGCTACTTCAGCATACTTGCGGCCGCCACGCAATCCATTCTCTTCATTCATAAACATCACGACACGAATGGTACGCTTGGGCTTAATGCCTAACTTCTTGTACACACGAATAATTTCCATACTCTGTACGCAGCCTGCACCATCATCATGGGCACCCTCTGCCAAATCCCATGAATCAAGATGGCCACCAACTGTAATCACTTCATTGGGAAATTCTGTTCCTCTTATCTCTCCAATTACATTATGACTTTTTACATCAGGCAACATTTCACACTCCGTACGGAAATACATTTGCAAGCCTTTTTTCTTTTTCAACTCAGCACTTACATATTCTGCATGACGGGTTGAAACAGCAATTGCCGGAATTTTTGGAAATGAATCATTATACGTTGTTGCACCTGTGTGCGGATAATCATCAATATTGCTTGCAAGCGAACGAACCATTACGCCTATAGCACCATACTTTGCTGCCATTGACGGGCCACGACCACGAAACTGGCCTGCTTCACCATATGAACGAAAGGTTTCAACATTGGTAGGGTTCATCGGGAAATTATAAAATACAATTTTCCCTTTTACGCCTTTCTCACCCAATGCATCTAACTCGCCGAATGAACGTACTTCGATCACTTCTGCCTTCACTCCTTTTTTACCCGTACCAACACTGTTGCCTAATGCGCAAATATTCAACAAAAAGGTTGCGCCTTTATCATCAACCAATAATGCACTTTCTTTTGCACCACGTACCCAATGCGGCACTATACATTCCTGCAGGTAAACAGTATCGGCACCCAGTTCTTTCATCATGCGAAAAGTTTCTTTCACTGATTTTTCTGCCTGTGGCGAACCACTTAATCTCGGTCCCACTTGTTTACAAAGAAAACGCAGATTGTCGTATGCTTTGCTGTTGGTGAAAATATCATCGGCAATGCGTTTAAACATAGCCGAATCTTTGTTTTGCGCATCGGCTGCGAGGCCCAGTAAACAGAAGGCCATTGCTACTTTAATTGTTCTCATGCTTATTTTTGGAGTTGATTGGAATGCTCAAAATAGAACAAGTCTGTTAACCTGCAAAAAGAGCTATTGGGCTTCCAACTGCTTTTTTACGAACGGCAAGCACTGAAAAAGGCCAGTTAGTTGAAAATGTTAACTTCGTTTCTGTAACCTGTCAAATCATCAGAAAGAATGTTCTGGCACGGAAAATGACAACCATATAAATCAAACAATCCCTCGATGGGTTTGTTTCAATAACTAATAACTGGATTACATGAAAATAGGTATCGTATGCTACCCAACCTTCGGCGGTAGCGGTGTATTAGCAACCGAACTGGGAAAAGCATTGGCAGAAAAAGGGCATATGGTTCACTTTATTACGTACCAACAACCGGTTCGTCTGAGTGGTTTTTTTACCAATATCTTTTACCACGAAGTGCGTGTGCCACATTATCCCTTATTCGATTATCCGCCTTACGAAACAACTCTTGCAAGCACAATGGTGGATGTGGTGCTGAATAATGACCTCGATCTGTTGCATGTACACTATGCCATTCCGCATGCATCAGCTGCCTATATGGCCAAACAGATACTCAAGAAAAAAGGAAAAGACATTCCGGTTATTACTACCCTGCACGGCACAGATATTACACTGGTGGGTAAGGATAAAACCTTTGAACCTGTAGTTACATTTTCGATCAACGAAAGCGATGCTATTACAGCAGTATCGAACAACCTGCGTAAAGAAACCTATCATTCATTCGCCATTGAAAAAGAAATTGAAGTGATCCACAACTTTGTGGATGTGCAACGCTTCGATAAAAAACCATTGGATGCTTTCCGTAAGGTGCTTGCACCAAATGGCGAACGCATTATTGCGCATGCAAGTAACTTCCGTAAAGTAAAACGGGTGAATGATATCATCCGCATATTTGCCAATATCAATAAAGTTGTTCCTTCTAAATTATTGATGGTGGGCGATGGGCCCGACAGACCCGGTGCTGAAGAACTTTGTCGTGAGTTAGGTATTTGTGATGATGTGCGTTTCCTCGGCAAGCAGCAGGAAATGGAAGAGATCCTTGCTATCTCGGATATGTTTATTCTTACATCAGAATATGAAAGCTTTGGTTTATCGGCTTTAGAAGCAATGGCAGCAGGTGTTCCTGTTCTGTCGACCAATGCAGGTGGTATACCTGAGATAAATATTCACGGCGAAACAGGTTATATGGCCAACATTGGTGATGTTAATGAACTGAGTCGCCTTGGAATTGAATTGCTGAAAAACGATGAACTCTTACAATACTCTAAACAAAAAGCAAAGGAACAAGCAGCAAAATTTGATATTCACTACATTGTTCCTTTATATGAAGAGTTATACGAACGTTTTGTAAACGTATCAGCGACCCCTTAACCAGGGACTTGGATTGATCATTTGATTTTCACGTGCAAGCACAAAGTTAAGTTCTCCATCGCCATCGATGTTGGTTCCAACACGACCGATCACTTGTCCTGTTTTCACTGTTTGTCCTTTACTTACACTGGTAGATGAAAGATTACTGTAAGTTGTAAAGTATTTACCATGCTGAATGATAACAGCTGTATTACCACCTACATCAAACACGCTTCTGACTTCCCCATCGAAACAGGCTTTTACAGAAGTACCTGCGGGTGAAGCGATGGTAATAAAATCCTGGTTCCCTTTAATAGTTGTACCAGGAATAACATACGATCCAAAATTGATTGACACATATCCATTATCAACAGGGAATGGCAATTTCCCTTTATTACTTTCAAAATTGTTACCCAATGCAAGATCTTCCTTGTTGTATTCGAGATAGCTTTCCGTTTTCTTTGGCTCGTCTTTCTTCACCGCAGGTGCAGTAACGGCAGGTGCAGTTGTCGTTGGATTTGTTTTTGCATTTTCTTTTGCAATACGATCTGCTGCTTCTTTATCTTTTCTTAACTTATCTTCTCTTTCTTTTGCCTCTTTCTTTGCTGCCGCAATTTCCCGATTGATTACGGCTGTAATAGATGCCTGTAATTGTTGTGCCTGTTTTTTCTTCGTGGCAATATCTTTATTAATCTCTTTCTCACGCTTCTTTAAATTATTCACCACCGAAGCCTGTTCTTCTTTATCCTTCACCAATTCACCCATCTCTTTGCTCTGATCATTTAACACAGCACTTTTTTCTTTCCGTGCATTCGTCAATTGTGTAATCTTGTCCCTGTACATCAGTTCTGTTTTATTGATCACTTCAAGTTGCTCAGCTCTGTAACTGCGGTATGCTTTCATGTATGCAATACGGCGTATGGCATCGTTAAAATTGGTAGCCGAAAATAAAAAGTTGAGAAAATCGTAACTACTCCTGTTCTTGTAAGCATACACCACATTATGTGCATAGGTCATCTTCAATGTATCAAGGTCCTTTTTCAACCTTCTCATTTCAACGTAAGAAGTATTTATATCGCCATTTATTGCACGTACCTGCTTGTTGATGGTGTTAATCACTTCATTACGTAAACGGATCTTATTCTGTATTAACGTAAGCTGACCAATACTCTGCTTCTGGTTCTTCTTGATATCATTATACTGCCTGTTAAGCATATCAATTTCCTGCAGCGTTTGTTTACGCTTTCTTTCCAATTCATTTTTATCCTGTGCAAACAAGGCCACCTGCAAAAGGGTACAGCATATTACCAACAAGAATTTCAGCATAGGTATATGGTTTGATTGGTTACAAAAATAAGGCTAATGCCCGAACAGGGTAAACGCAGCATCAACGGAAAACGTATGCCTTATCAGATTCTTTTGAATTTTTTAGGAACTGTAAAGGGATAGCTCAGGTCCTCATTAAATTTATAATCCTTGAATTTCAGCTCTACATCCAGCTTATTCTGCTGCGAAATGGTGATCTGCCGTTGTGTAGAAAATGAAACACCGGTCTTATTCTCGTAATTGTTATAAATAAGATCACAAGTGCGGTTAAGCGTGGGATCATTATCATCCAGCTTACTTTTCTGTACCGAATAATCACTTGCAACTGATAATAAATTTTTAAACAACGGAGCAATACTCAACAGCGTATAGCCATTTACGTTATTTGTGTATGATGTAACACTGTCTTTATTAAAAAAGATCGGGTTACCAACCAACAGATCCTGCAGATCAGCAAAGCTGAACGGTATCTGGCTCAATTCCTGAATATGGCTCAACGGACGTACCTGGTAAGTGTTTGCCAGTTTATCTAACAACTTAATGCTGTCTTTTGAGATCAGAACACGAATGCCTTCGATACCAATATCATTGCTGAGTGATATCCAGATGAGGCTATCTTTCAACATCCGCACATTGGCAACAAAATCGGGCTGGCGGCCTTTGCTGTTACTGTAATCAACTTTTATTTTCGCTGAGAATGTTTTAAAGTCGATGTGCTTTTTCTCAACGTTTGCCAATACTTCGTTTACCATACGCACGGTGTCTTCATGCGTTGGGAGTTTTTCTACAGGCGTAGCTATTGCAACAGTATCTTTCTTTACAATTGCCTGTTGAATTTTTTTCGTTGATCTGCATGCGCCGAAAACCAGCAGCATTAAACATGTTACGAGTATAGATAGAAAATTCTTCTTCATCAATTATTAATGTTTTCCGGTGCTGCCAAAGCCACCCGCGTTACGTTCTGTTTCTTCCAGTTCAACAGAAAGGCTCCAATCAATCTTTTCTACTTTCTGTATCACCATTTGTGCAATACGGTCTCCATTACTTACAGACTGAATTTCGTTACTAAGGTTGATTAAGATAATCTTAATTTCTCCACGATAATCTGCATCAACTGTGCCCGGTGTGTTTAAACAGGTAATCCCTTGTTTAATAGCCAAACCACTTCTTGGTCGTATTTGAGCTTCAAAACCTTGCGGCAGTTCAATAAATAAACCGGTTGGTATCAACGCTCTTTCAAGTGGGTGTAATGTAATGGTTTCGTTAATAAAAGCTCTTACATCCATGCCGCTGCTACCTTCAGTGGCATAAGCAGGTAATGGATTATTTGATTGATTGATGATCTTAACAGTCATGATTCATTTTTATTTTTCAAGCAATACGGTTGCATAAGCCACAAGGCCTTCTTCTCTTCCTACAAATCCCATAGTTTCGGTTGTGGTTGCTTTCACCGAAACAGCATCAATTCCTAGTTCAAGAATAGAGGCAATGGTTGATTGCATCTGAGCAATATAAGGTTTGATCTTTGGGGCCTGTAAACACAAGGTGCTGTCAACATTCACAACACGGTAACCTTTCTCCCTGATCTTATCAAAGCTTTGCTTCAGTAAAATTTTACTGTCAATGTCTTTAAATGCGGCTGAGGTATCAGGAAAATGTGTGCCAATGTCGCCAAGCGCAAGTGCACCAAGCATAGCATCGCAAATAGCATGCAGCAATACATCGGCATCGCTGTGGCCCAATGCGCCTTTATGATGTGGTATTTCAACACCACCTATAAACAATTTTCTTCCTTCTGCTAATTGATGGTAATCAACGCCTGAACCTATTCTCAATCCCATAATGTAAATAAAAAAGCGAAGGTAAACTACCTCCGCTTTTGGCAAAATCTTTTATCTGTTTAACTTATTGGCTGCTTTCGCTACCATCATCGCCACTCAAATCAAACAACAAACTGAAACGAGTTGTGTTGCTCAATGGGTTACGGTTAATCCCCTGGCCTGTTGGTACAAGATAAGAGAAGTTAAACCCAAGCTTGTTATATTTAACACCGGCACCCACGCTAAAGAAACGACGGTTGCCTTTTGTTTTTGCTTCATAGAAATAACCTGCACGTGCAAAGAACTGATCATTATAACTGTATTCCATACCTGTTGATATCTGGAATTCTTTCAGTTCTTCACTAAAGCCACCCGGTGCATCACCAAAGGAAGAAAACCAGCTACCCACAACACCTTTGTTGCGGTATGCTTCAATTTCTTCCGGTGTACGAACAGAACCCGGAGGTGTTGGCACCATCAGTTTATTGATATCTAGCCCAAAGCTGATCTTGTTCACATCATCAATTGCTTTTGTATAAACTCCACCAATTCCTAAGTTGGCAGGAATATAATCTTTACCACGTGCATCATTTGTGTATGCGATCTTGCTGCCAAGATTGCTCATTACAGCACCTGCAGTAAAACCAGTTCCTTCTTCGTTCAAACCATTATAGTAAAACGAAATGTCGCCGGCTACAGCTGTACCTGGCTTTAATGTAGCCCCGTTAAATGTACCAGTACCAAGGTTTGAATAGATAAAGCGAAGAGCAATACCCACTCCAATCTTATCACTGAGTTTACGGCTGTAACCTCCATCAATAGCAAATTCTCTTGGCACAAAACGTTGAAGATCGTTACCAGAGAAATCGGTGAATTGAATTGTACCGAGGTTGAAGTAACGCAATGAACCGGAGACAGATGTTATTTCATCAATTTGGTGATAACCTGCAACAGTTGCAATAAATACATCATTCAAACCAAGATCTTTTAACCATGGTGTGTATGTTAAACCAATTGCTGAACGTTGTTTTGCAAATGGAATTTTTGCCTGGTTGAAAAACGAAGAGTTTGCATCAGGTGAAGTTGCAATACCAACATCGCCCATACCTCCTGCACGTGCATCGGGTGAAATTCGCAACATGGGTACAGCAGTGGTAACTACATTAATTGAATCCTGTGCAAAAGTGTGTGAAGTAGATAAGCAGAGCAATATGCCTAACGCATAGGCGGCGTTCTTTCTCATAAGAGTTGAAATTTGAGCCATAAAAATAGAGGAAAATTGAACATTAGCGTTCATAAACAGAGTTTGGTTTTACAGCAGAACGAGTTTTTGCAAAGCAGATTGTTTTTTGCCAAATGAATCCTTAACCTCTAATTGGTAGATATAAACACCTCTTCCAATTTTTTGGCCGAAATCATCTTTCCCGTCCCACTCAATGTCAAAAGAACGGTTTCCTTCATTAAATATTGTACGGGTGATTGTTTTTACTACTTTTCCTGAAACAGAATAAATACGAATGAGCACTTTCAATTGATCACCGGGTCGGTTGTGTTCAAACATGAACTTAGTAGTTGTTGTAAATGGATTGGGATAATTATAAACATGTGCAAGTTTCAATTCTTCATCTTTAATAACACGAAACTCAAGCCTGTATTCATTGCTGTTGTTCTGCACATCCCATGCCTTTATCTTTAAAACATGTAATCCTTCCTTTAGTGCAGGCAACTGAAAACGTGCTGTGCCCTTTTGATAACTGTCTGCATCTGCTTCATAATAATCATTCAATACAAATAACTGACTGTTATCATCATCTAATGTTGCAGTAAGATCATGACCAATACCTGTCCCTACTGTGTTGATGCCGCTTGAATCAGCCAGTTTTACCAATAGAACAGGCGTTTCATTGGTAATGCCGCCAGTCACAAATTTCTCATCATTGAGATACCCTTTTATTGTTGGTCCATCATCATCTGCAACAGGATTATTTCCTGCCCCGCCAACGATTATTGTTGTTTCGGCACCGTTGCCGTCAACGTTGCCGTTCTCGGCATAGTAACTTATTTTTCCATTGCCGAATTGATAGTTGATGTCTTTCGGCACAACAAAACTGTAGCTGAATTCGCCGTTTGTTACTTTGGCTTTGCCTTTAAAAATAATATTCGACTGCTGATTAAAATTTATTGCAACACTTCCGGCATCGTTACCGAAAGTTTTTACCTGCTGCACTTTATCATAAATAATTGGATAAACATTGCCGTTGAAATTTGAAAGTTTATTACCTGCGGCATCTGTTACTTCACCTTTAATACTGTAACGATCCAACGCTTTCAAGGTATCAGTTGATGGAATTTGATTATTGAAGGATGTGGTACGTACTTTCAATGTTGGGAAGCCCAAACGAACTGCAGGATCGCCCAGCAACGTAAACTTTCTGTTGTTGATGATATCGCCAAAGGTTTGATAAGTGAAATTCTTTGCACGTTTTACGGCATCACCCAATGATGGTTTCACACCATTTGCATCGGGCTGCAATGCAATACGGAAATAATTGTTGTTCATGATACGGTTGCTGAAAGCAAAAACTACTCTTGTGGTCGTCATTAATGCAATTGCGCCTGTACGTTCCCGTAAGAGAATGTTTTCACCGATAGAATTAACTGATGGATTATCATAGGGAGCAAAATCGCAAGTTGCCGTAATGAACAACGGTAGTTTGTTGCTGTTGCTCCATGTGTTCACCATGTCCTGCTCAAGAATAGCTTCGCCTGCCAAACGTCTGGAGCCACCGTGACCGCTGTAATTCCATATAAGTGTTCCTGCAAAAATTTTATTATTGATGGCCTGGTTTACTTCCGGGTAGCGACTACCTCCGCTACCACTTTGCTGTCGATAAGCATCTAAATAAATTTTTGAAAGGTTGAAGGTTTTGTTTTGTTCAATAACAGATGCATGAAACTCGCCATCATCTAGGTGAATATTATTGTCTTCATCATCTGCTACCAGCGTTACATCATTGCGCCACGGTCCAAAACTTTCTTTCGCATGATAACGGATGATCTTATCAACAACGGATTTTGCTTCCTGCAAATTTTTTGCGGGAATTCGACCAATACCAATGTCAAGCAGACTTAAAGGAAACTGCCGGCCAACAAAATCATTATCATCTAAAAATCCAAAGAAATCATCTGACGTATATGTGGCCAAGGGATCAAGCGAAATATCACTTTCGTAACACGGAACAAAATTAGTATTACCACTTACCCGATTAAGATAATCATAGGAAGCATCTCCAAACAACAAAAGATAACGTGGTCGCTTTGTTGTATCAGCACCTGCCCTGTCGTAAAACATTTTTACAAAATTGCGAATTGCAGTAGGGTCCGGACTTCCTGAGGAAAATTCATTATATACCTGCTCAGTACTCACGGTTAATGTTGTAAGATTTTGATTCTGTCTATGCCATGCTGCCAATCGTTGTGCTTCACTAAGCAAAGAAGGATGTGCAACAATAATATAATTTGGAGCAGCTGAACCATGCAGATCCTGGTTACTGATCTTACCAACTGCTGTTGGTTGTAAAAAATTGTTTTGATTGAATGCAACATACTCACGCAAACGTTCAGCTGTATTCACAAACTTGAATTCATTACCGCTGAAAGTACCTGTTATGTTTTGTGGGCGAAGCGGATCAGTAATATCCCAAACTAACGTACTGCTTACGGCACCCTGTAGCCGAAATTCGGCAACGTTGCCGGCGCCAACTGTTTCCCAATCTCTGAATAACAGTTGATCAACAGCATTCATACTTAATTGACGTTGTGGAAATAATTCAAACCAATTAAGCCAACCCTGAGCATTTACACTTGTTGGTTGATAGCTGTATTGCACCCCGAGTGAGGATTGGGAAATATTAAATGATGCGACTAGTTCATGTGCTGCTGCAACAGGATCGTATGTGCCTGTACCTACCGAACTTACTGTATGTTGTGCTACATTGTTATTATTGGCCCTAATGAGAAATGAACTTGCAACACCGTTACTTCTGGCGGCTACATTAGAAACTATTTGAACGGAGCCTGCAACAAAGTTGGGAATGGTAAAGTTGAATGTTCGGTTCAAGGTACCACCCGGTGTATTGCTGAATTCTTCACCAAACCATTCTTTACCACTCTTTAAAAAATTGATGGTATCAAGTTCATAAAAGATCCGGTCTTTAAAAGAAGTTACTGACTGGTTGGGTGTGCCGGCAATTGTCCTGTTTTGTATTCTAGAGCCTGAGCCGGAAATATTCAAAAAATAAAAAGATTCATTACCATATAAATTCTTCCTGTGCCGGAATCGTTTATTTACAGAATCCTTCACCCATTGCTGCGGACCATTTGCATAAAAAAGAAGATAGTCAGTCCCGTTCAAGACGCCATCTCCTCCATCAACTACTGTAATTGAATTTTCTACCAGATCATCAGTTGGAATAACGGCATTATCCTCCGGCAGCATTTCGCCCCCGTTGCCAAACAAACGAACACTGCCGCTTTGTAGGTTGGCTGTATTTATTCCCAACGATTGCAGAAAAGCAATATTGATCCGGTAAACACCCGGCTGCTTAACTGCAAATTTGTACCAATCGCCGGTCGCCAATACAGAATTGTTGCGATAAGTGCGTTGGGCATTAGCGGCAACAATAAAAAAACAGGCTATCAACAGGGTGCTGTATCGCATAAACAGAGAATTCAAAGATACCTGATTGACAAATGAAAACAGCTTACTCAGATTGCCTCAACCTGAGTGATGCTGCTTTGAAACGTAATTTCACGGTCATGCATGTAAGCAGAAATACTGAAATTAGAAAACACGAAGGTTCATTCCTTCAGTATCTAAAAAGATTCAGCTATGTTTGTATTCGGTCTTTTTAAAATTTGGGCTGAATAATCCAATACAATATTTTTGAACCTTCCTCGTTAACTATCAAAACGAACGAAAAGATGAAAAACCTTTTCCGCATTAAAAATCTAGGTATCCTATTAATTGGGGCTACACTTATTACATCTTGTAATTTATTCAAGAAGAAACCGGCGAAATCGACTTCAACTGGCTGGACATATAATGATCCAAACGGCAGTGGTTTCCGTGTATCAAAAGAAAAAGAGCAAAAAACCGGTCCAGGACTCGTTTTTGTGGAAGGTGGTACTTTCACAATGGGTGCTGTGGAAGAGGACGTTATGCGTGACTGGAACAATATTCCACGTCGTGTAACGGTTGCTTCATTCTACATGGATGAAACTGAAGTTGCCAACGTACACTATCGTGAATACCTCTTTTGGCTCGATCGTGTGTTCCAGGATACTGCAATTACAAACAAAGCATTGCCCGATACGTTGGTATGGAGAAGCGAATTGGCATACAACGAACCTTACGTAGATTACTATTTCCGCCATCCGTCATACAACTTATACCCTGTTGTGGGTGTCACCTGGAAACAGGCGTATGATTATTGTTTATGGCGTGGAGATCGTGTAAACGAAAACATCCTCTACGAAAAAGGTATCACCAACAAAAAGGCCGAACTGCAAAAGCAAATGCAGGGTGGTGGGCAGGATAATTTTAATACTAAAGCTTACCTGTTAGGTGAATACCAGGCAACTCCCGGAAAGAATATCAAAACTTATAAAGATCCCATAACGAAGCAGGTTCCAACAAATATCACTTTTGAAGAGGGGATCATTTTGCCAGATTACCGTCTGCCTACAGAGGCTGAATGGGAATATGCTGCTTATGGTCTAATTGCTCAGAACCCTAACCCTCGTCGTAGCGAAAAGAAACGTGGTGAGGAGTTAACGGCAAACAAGCAAGTGTATCCTTGGGCACAAAATGTAAATGGTTTGCGTGATTCACGTCGCAGCAGCTGGCAAGGTCAGTTCCTGGCAAACTTCAAACGTGGTGCTGGTGATAACATGGGGGTTGCGGGTGGTTTGAATGACCGTGCTGTAATTCCTGGTCCAATCAATTCTTTCTTCCCCAACGGTTTCGGTTTATACAACATGGCTGGTAACGTAAGTGAGTGGGTAGCGGATGTGTACAGACCAATGACTCCTAGTGATGGTGATGATTTCAACTACTATCGTGGTAATAAATTTCAACGTGTGGATCTGAGCACTGGTAAAGCTGAGAGGGATTCTCTTGGTCGTATCAAATACCGTGACGAAACTGATGATGAAGTTAAAAACCGTCGCAACTATCAAAAAGGATATGCGATCGACTACCTTGATGGTGATTCATTAAGTAATGTTACCTATGGTTACGGCAAAACAACCTTGATCAGCGATAAGAGTCGTGTGTACAAAGGTGGTAGCTGGAATGACCGTGCTTATTGGCTCAGCCCCGGTTCACGTCGCTTCCTTGAAGAAGATCAGGGAAGTTCAATGATCGGTTTCCGTTGTGCTATGACACGCTACGGCAGCCAGGAAGGTAACGGACGTAAAACCGGTAACTGGTTCGCAAAAAAGAAACAAAACAACCGTAAGAGAAATTAATCTTTTCGTTTGATGATATTTAACCCCTCCAAATCGGAGGGGTTTCTTTTTGTAATTACCGAAAGAAATCCGGTTTGATAAATCTTAGAAAATAATCATACTGCTATCTTTGAGTTATGCGTATCGAAGAACTCTATCAATTATTTCTCCAGCACCCGTCAGTACAAACAGATACCCGTAAATTAAAAAAAGGTGATCTGTTCTTTGCATTGAAAGGCGACAACTTCAACGGCAATAAATTTGCAATGCAGGCGCTTGAAAAAGGTGCGGCTTATTCGATAGTTGACGAATTGGTAACAGGTGCGGATGATCGCTTAATAATTGTTGAAGACGTATTGAGCACATTGCAGCAATTGGCAAAATATCATCGTCAGCAATTCAACATTCCATTTCTGGCAATTACTGGCAGTAATGGAAAAACAACTACTAAAGAATTGATCCATGCGGTACTTTCTTCATATTACAAGACATACACAACGGAGGGCAATCTCAACAATCATATTGGCATTCCGCTTACGCTTCTGAAAGTAAAATCAGATGCAGAACTAGCTGTGATAGAAATGGGTGCGAATCATCAAAAAGAAATTGCCGGTTATTGTGAATATGCATTACCAACTCATGGGCTGATTAATAATGTTGGCAAGGCACACCTTGAAGGATTTGGCGGTATTGAAGGGGTGAAAAAAGGCAAGGGCGAATTGTATGACTATTTAAGAAAAACGAAAGGAACCATTTTTATTAATAATGACCTTGATTATTTAAAAGAGATGAGCGAAGGAATTGAGCAGAAAATCAGTTATGGCACTTATGATGCTTCCATTACGGGTGAGCTTATCAGCAGCGAACCTTTTCTTGTCGTAAATTTTACCCACCAGCCTGAAATTGGCCGGATCAATACCCATCTTGTGGGCGATTATAATCTTCCTAATGTATTAGCTGCAGTTTGTGTTGGTCTTCATTTTGGTGTACCTGCACAAAAGATAAAAACATCTGTTGAATCCTATCAACCTTCTAATAGCCGATCCCAAATGATCGAATCGGGGACAAATAAGATCATCCTCGATGCCTACAATGCCAACCCCAGCAGTATGAAACTGGCGATTGAAAACTTTGCCAAACTACCGGCCCAAAAAAAGGTGCTGATGCTGGGCGGAATGGCTGAATTGGGTGAAGCTAGTCTTGCCGAGCATCAATATATCATTGATCTTATTCAAAAATTCAATTGGTATAAAGTGGTGCTTGTTGGTGGTGATTTCAATAGAATTCCCCACTCTTTTGAAAATTTTAAATCCTCGGCCGAAGCCCGTGATTGGTTTAAAAGTCAACAATTTACAAACACACATCTACTCGTTAAAGGCTCCCGCAGCATGAAAATGGAAGAAATTCTTTCATGAATACTTGCATAAGTCAAAATCATTAGTATTTTTACGGTCTTTCCCCAAAATCCTTAAGAATTATCTCTTAGCCCCCTTACCTATTTCTACCCACTTATAAGTGATCCAGCCCCCTGAAACGAACCGTTAACTTATTCCGTTTACGTTATTTATTAATGGTTCACTTTTATGAAGCAATTTTTATTCTCTCTATTTGTATTTCTGTCTGCATCTACTTCTTTTTCTCAACAATATTGGCCGCACGCTTTTGCATATCCGACATGTTCAACAATGGCCCCCGCAACCACCAATTGTACAAAATGGCCTGTAGTAAATAACGGATATTGGGATCAAGGGTCGACTTGGAACGGCGGCACAGTTCCCGCAAATAATGATGTTGTATGCATTCCATCCGGAATAACAGTAAAAGTAAAACCAGGTAATACATATGCAGCCGAAGCAAGCTGTCAAAGCAATCCATCCACCTCACCACGACTTCAAATTTTCGTTTGTGGCACGATTGATTTTGATCCTTCAGGCAAACTGTTTCTAAGTTGTTTCAGCTTTATTCAGGTATATGGAGGTGGTAAGATATCAGCAACGAACGGGAGCAGTGATCTTATTCAAATAGGTTCAAATATTGTTTGGGGAGGTCCTGGTACCGGTAATCAAGGAGATATTAATGGACCATACGTTTTGTCGTGGCCATTTATTGGTGCAGGTGTTCTCCCCGTTGCCTTTGACTATTTCCGTGCTGAACAAAAACAACCATATACCGTTCGATTAGAATGGGCAACACTTGTGGAGAATAACAGCTCTTCCTTTATTATTGAACGCAGTTCCGACCAAAAAGCATGGACGGCAATAGGTACTCTCGCCGCACGTGGAAATAGCAACAGCCGCAGCACTTATTCCCATCTTGATCTACAGCCTGTAAATGGTTATAATTATTATCGTCTGAAACAAGTAGACTACGACGGACAGATTACCTACTCAGAAACTGTTCGTTTTAATAATCAAATCAAGAAAAATCTTACTGTATTTCCAAATCCCATTGGAGATGTTGCCCAACTTTACGGTAAAGAATCATTTCAATCCGGACAAACAGTCCAGGTCATTGATGCGAAAGGAACTAGGGTAAAAGTGATTACGGCAACGGGTGGCAATCGATTAGAAATTGATCTTTCTGGTTATTCAGCCGGGTTGTACTTGATACAGCTGATTGGAAATGGAAAAGTGGTTGAAAACCTGCAGGTCGTTAAACAGTAAAACTTACATCCTAAATATAAAAGTAGCTGCTGAAAGGCAGCTATTTTTTTTCCTGGCATAACTCAATCAATACGCCGTTTGTTGATTTAGGATGAAGAAAACAAACCAGTTTATTGTCCGCACCCTGTTTCGGTATTTCGTCCAATAATATAAACCCTTCCTTTTGCAGACGCTTCATTTCACTTACAATATCATCCACATCAAAGGCGATGTGATGCATCCCCTCTCCTTTCTTCTCAATAAATTTTGCAATCACCCCATTTGCGGTTGCACTTTCCAATAATTCAATTTTTGCTTCCCCCTGTTTAAAGAAAGCTGTTTTCACCTGCTCACTCTCGACAAATTCAGTTTTGTAGCAATTAGTGTTTAACAACTTTTCAAACAATGGAACGGAGGTTGCCAGGTCCTTAACAGCGATGCCTATATGCTCAACTTTATTCATTTGGCTGTTTATTAATTAGCAGCAATTTACAAACCTTCTTTGTTCCTCACGAAGAAACCCGGCTCACCTAGTTTTGCAATTTGACTAACTTTGCAGACAAGACGGCAGCCAACAGGCATTGGCCCGTCAATTGCTCATCTTTAAAAAACAAGACGATGATTTTTGTAACAGATAAGGCGAAGGAAAAAGTGGCGAACCTGATGCAGCAGGCAAATGTAACGGGCGACAATTCCTATTTTTTACGGGTAAGTGTGGTTGGCGGCGGCTGCAGCGGCCTTAGCTACAAGCTAGATTTTGACAACGAATCGAAACCGAACGATCAGGTATTTGAAGATAACGGGGTAAAAGTGGTGACCGATATGAAAAGCTTCCTTTACCTCTATAATACCACGTTGGACTTCAGCGATGGCCTTAATGGCAAAGGGTTTCATTTCAACAACCCGAACGCCAGCAGAACTTGTGGCTGCGGCGAGAGTTTTGCAGTTTAATCGCCACTAATTCTTCGAACGAAAAAACATTCAAAATAAAAGCCCCTCTTTTGGAGGGGCTTTTCAGCAGTTGGTTTCGGGTCTTTATTGTTTAATAAAGCTTTTTGTGGAAAGCCCGTTCTTTCCTGAGATCCTGAGATAATACATTCCCGCTTGCAAGTGAGATATATTGACTTCGTTATTGAATTGTATGGTTTGGATGCATTGCAACACCTGACCGGATATATTGACAAGTTCAATTTGAGAAATGCTGCTTGGCTCGGCAAAGCTGACCATAATTTTTTCTGAAGCGGGGTTAGGGCTGATTCTGATCTGTTGTTCGCTTCCAAACCAAATCTTCACCACTCTCGATATTCGCTCTCTTCCCATTTTGTCAACAGCCCTCAAGCGGTAGTAGTTCCATCCATTAAATGGTTGCCGGTCTTCTTCAGCATATGATGCCGTAAACAGAATCACCTTGGCAGGCACAACTTTCAAGGTTTCAAAACGGATACCGTCTCTGCTTCTTTCCAGAATAAATTCATCCTGCTCGTTATTGTTACTTACCATCCAATTAATTGCGACATCAGTTTTGCGTGCCATGGCACTAAAACCTGAAACATCAAGTGGAAGAAGATTCTCCAGAAAATCTGTACTGGCCAGGGAGAATGGGCTAAAAACAGAAACATTGTTCCAGGTAATCGTTCCTTCAGTTGTATTTCCAGTTAGTGCGTCTGCACCAAAATTGTCCCATTCATTCGCTGTTTCATTGAAATGAGCGATTGCAAGATCGGGCAAACTTGATACATAAGAAACATTGCAATTACTTCTAGCATTCCATGAAAGAGTAACATCTACTGAAGAACTGCCATTTGAACGATCAAGCTTCCAGTATTCACATCTACTAACCCTGGTGAGACCTGCACTTTTCATTGCTGCACTTACAGGACCTAATGCGGTAGCACTGCCTACAATAAACTCAACAGTAAAGGCATCTGTAATTTGTGCAGGTGCAGAAATGCCGATGAAACGATAACCTCCCCCGGCTGGCCCGGCCTGCTGCGGTTTGCCAACCGGGAATACAAATGCACCGTTCCCAATTTTTTTCAACGGACCGTTTACAAACGATAAGGAATTTCCTCCTGCAGGGCAAGTTGCTGTTGCATTTAAAGTCAACAGGTTCGCAGAAGTTGTGGATACAATTCCATTATTCAAGGTTAGGATACCGGAAATTGCGGATGGACCATTTAATGTTTTTGCTCCTCCTCCACTTATAACTACATCCTTATAATCAGTTCTTGCAGAAAAAACCTGCGCAGTAGCCCTTGAATATTCAACTGTACTTCCTGCACTCAGAACGATGTTTTCAACATCAGCACGAATTGAAGTTGAACTTATTCCCGTGCCTCCGGTAAAACCATGAACATCACCACAAACAAACCTTGCACCGCTTTCTAATGTTACTGTTTGAGTTCCCGTTTGACCCGTAATTGATTCGTCATTTATTGTAAATACAGCTCCGTTTTTAATTGTTAAAGATCCGCCGTTGCTTAGGTTGATGTTTGCATTTGAGTTAGCAACATACGGACTGTTAATTTCAATGTTGTGATAAAAAATACTTGCTGAGCCTCTGATAGTTTGATTGGTTACCGGCGTACCTCCAAAAAATTCAATCACTCCGCCTGTTAAATTATAAGTTCCCTGAATATCTGGGTGGGTTCCCGTACCAGCCAACCTGAGACGGCCGCCATCCATCGTGAGACTGGTTGTAATATCACCAAACGTAAAATTGAGTGTTTCTAAAACTGCATTCTCTGTTATATAAACTGTCCCTTCAGGGATACAGCCACTGCTCAAAAATTTACTTCCGCTTCCCGAAAATGTAATGTTCTTATAATCAGAACGTGCATTAAAAGTTTGATTTCCAGTTAAGCCATACTCTATGGTGCAACCGGAATTGAGCACCGGTGCAATGCCAGGTATTGCGGCGCCTGTACCAGTAAAACCATCTATATCCTTTGTAATGAATTTCCCATCTATAACAATACTGCCGCCTGTGTTTTGACGTATTTGACTTTCTCCGCCATTATCAAAAATTGCTGTTGAACCAATGGTAAATGCCCCGCTCAAATTAAGATGATTTACTCCATTCATAGCAACCTTCCTCGTTCCGGCAATTGTTACATTTCGCAAAGAAATATTTCCTGACTGCGGGATAATTACTGTTCCACCTGTAGTGCCGGTAACAATAAGATCGCTTGTATTTGTTCCTGCTAAAAAGCCGGCGGTACGAACTAATGATGCGCCATTTAACGTTAACGATCCGCCAGCTCCAATATTCAGAATTCCTGCTGTTAATGTAAGTGTTCCATTTATTGATCCATTGGAACCAGCCATTGATACAGTTCCGGATGGCTTATTAATTTCCACATCTTCCAAAATTGTCCCTATAGTCAACCCAAAAACGGCTTGGTTACCTGCGCCTGAAAAAACCAATTTCCCTCCGGCAGCCCAAGGAGATAAATAATTAGATGCTGAATTGTTAATGGTGATTGTTCCTTTTACATTCAATATTCCGGTCGCAGTAAATGCGAGTCTTCCACTGGTTCCACCGCTGGAAATATTCAGGTCATCACATACAGAAGTTGCATTATCAACGAAAATTGTATGCCCGTTCTGAACAAAAACAGCTTTTGAAGCTGTTGGTAATTGACCTGTTGTTGCTGCGGCCCATGACGTCCCGTTATAAACATTCCATGAGTTAAAATCGCTCCAGTTACCTGATGCATTTTTGCTTTGGAAATCGCCGGCAACCTGTGCCTGGGCGCTGAAATAAATGAAACAGGATAATAGTGTTAGTGATAGATTTGGCTTAGTCATACCTTGGTGATTTATAGCTAGCTTCTTACGGTAGGTAATAACGGCCTTTCAAAGGAGACTTTTAAGATAATAGTTCATATTGTAAAAACGCAGCAATTTTAGAAGGGATTCAATAATAATTTTACAAGTGTGCGTTCTGGAACTACAACTGCTGCGCCTTTTGAAACAGGATTCGGCACGAGCTGTTTATTCCTTTATTTTTGCTGCTCTATGTGGGCCATTTGCAAAAAAGAATTCCGTCAGTTTTTCAGCAATCTTACGGGATACATCACCATCATTCTTTTTCTTTTGCTGAACGGGTTGTTCCTGTTTGTATTTTCCAGTTTCAACATTCTTGATTACGGCTATGCCACACTGGAAAACTTCTTCAACCTTTCTCCTTACATCTTATTGTTGTTGATCCCCGCAGTTACCATGCGCCTCTTCCCCGATGAATGGAGAGCAGGCACAATGGAAATTTTGTTTACACGTCCGTTAACCACCCGCCAAATAGTTCTTGGGAAATACATTGCATCATTGCTGGTAGTGTTAATTGCATTGCTTCCAACACTTACTTATCTCATCACCATCAATGCCATGAGTGCCGATGGAACTTCACTTGACCTAGGTGGTATCATTGGTTCATATGCTGGTATTTTGTTTTTATGCTCTGCCTTTACCGCTATTGGTATTTGTTGCAGCAGTTTCACTAACAATCCTGTTGTCGCTTTTTTGTTGAGTGCTTTTTTTTGCTTTGTGTTATATAGCGGCTTTACAGCTTTAAGTAAACTAGTTGGAACTGGTTTCGACTACATTGTTGAAATGCTGGGCATGGAATTTCATTACCGCAGTTTATCGAAAGGCGTGATCGATAGTCGTGATGTGATTTATTTTTTAAGCATCACTTTCTTTACTTTATTCATCACCATCCAACGCATCGGCCGGAAAAATTAAGCACCCATGAAGAAAATCTTTTCCACGAAATACGGCTGGTTCTTATTGCTGGCGGCATTAGTGCTCATCAATGTACTATCTACTTCACTTCGTTTACGTTGGGATCTTACAAGTGAAGAGCGTTATTCACTATCTCCACAAACAAAAGCTCTTTTAAAAAATATTGATACAACTATTACAGTTGATGTTTTTCTGAAAGGCGATTTCCGTTCATCGTTCCGAAAACTCCGCAACAGCACAAATGATCTGTTGAGTGAAATGAGAGAATACAGCGGCAGCCGTTTGCAGATCAATTATAAATCGGTTGATGAAATGTTTACCGATGAAGCAAAGGAGTTTATGTTTAGCGAAGTGATCAACGAACTGCGGATGAATGGGGTGAATGTTGACAGTCTTAATCAGACGAAACCAAATTTCCGTGAAGAGGTAGTACAGCAAATGATGAGCGACTCATTAAAGAGCCTCGGCATTTTACCTTATACATTAGAAGTTCAGGAAAAAGAAGATGCCACAACTCAACGTGTCATCTACCCGTCAGCATTAGTTAAGAAAGGTAATAAGGTTGTTTCAGTTGATCTGCTGAGTGGAAAAACAGAATACAGCCGTGATCCACTCACCGGCAGCTTGGTTACTGATGAAGCAAAAAGCATCAGCAATGCAGAAGCATTACTTGAATTTAAGTTTGCAGATGCCATTGAAAAAATTCAACGCAAGCAAAAACCACTCATTGGCTACCTAACCGGAAACGGTCAACCAATGGGACCAGAAACGTTCGATCTTGTACAAACTCTGGATGCAGATTATGCTTTCAACATTGTTGATCCGAATAAGACCAATGTTATTCCAAAAGAATTTTCAGCTTTGATGATCGTAAAACCATCTATTGGGTTTGCTGATTCAACCAAGATGAAAATCGATCAGTACATAATGCAGGGCGGCAAAGTGTTGTGGTTCCTGGATATGCTTCATGCAGAAAAAGACAGTCTTGCAATTGTTGCACAAACCCTTGCTTATGATCGTGGATTGAATCTTGATGATCTGTTGTTTAAATATGGTGTTCGCATCAACCGAGATCTTTTACAAGATCAGCAATGTGATCTCAGCAAACTGGTAGTAGGTAGCGCAGGTGGGCAGCCCCAGTTAACCGATGTGCCGTTCAATTATTATCCTTTGCTCAACGCAACAGGTAATCACCCCATCACAAAAAATCTTGAACCTGTATTAAGCCTGTTTACAAATACACTTGACACAGTTAAAGCAGAAGGCATTACAAAAAACATTCTGCTTACTTCAAGCGAAAATGCAAAGTTTGTAAGTACACCTGCCATTATCAGCTTGCAGGAATTACAAACAATACAAGACATCAAGCTCTATAATAAAAAGAATCTACCCGTTGCAGTTTTACTCGAAGGACAATTCAACAGCTTTTACGGCAACCGTGCATCTGCTGAAATGCGCCAGTTTTTTACAAAAGAATATGGCTCTTTCAAAACAAAAACAGATGAGCCAACACAACAATTGGTGATTGGCGATGGCGATGTGGTGTTGAACAGTTTTACAAAGCAAGAACCTTTTCCAATGGGTTACAGCCGTGTGCAGGAACGCAGCTTTGCCAATAAAACGTTCTTACAAAACACATTAGAATATATGACAGGCAATGCAGGTATTGTTGCATTGCGTAATAAAGATGTACCATTGCGTTTACTGAACCCGCAAAAAGTGAGTGAGCAACGGTTGCAATGGCAGCTCATCAGTATTGCAGTGCCGGTTTTCCTTGTGTTGCTGATTGGTTTTGGTTACATGCAATGGCGCAAACGGACTTACAGTAAAAAAGCTTAATCAATTTTAATTTTTGAATTAATAATAATGACCTCCACACAAGTTACTTATCTCGTATTTGGCATTGTACTGATTCTTGCGATTGTATTCGATCTTGGATTGCTGAGTAAAAAATCGGCACACCTTACAACGAAACAAGCGTTAAAGCAAACTGTTTTCTGGGTAATACTCGGTCTTGGTTTCGGCATCTTTATGTGGTACGAAGATGGAAAACAGGCAGCATTAGAATATGTAAGTGCCTACCTCATGGAGTGGAGTTTGAGTATCGATAATATTTTTGTGTTTGTTCTTATCTTCAGCTTCTTTAAAGTAAGAGAGCCTTTTATACCACGAGTATTGTTGGTTGGTGTATTGATGGCTATTGTGTTCCGTGTTATTTTTATTACGCTTGGCGTCGAGCTGGTAAATCGTTTTCACTGGATACTTTACATCTTCGGCGTATTTCTCGTTTACACCGGTTTCAAAATGTTCACCACTAACCAGGAAGAAGAATATGATCCAAGAGAAAGCAAAGTATATCTCTTCCTTAAAAGGTTTTTGCCCATCACGATGGATGATGGAGATGGCAAGTATGTGGTAAAGCAAGATGGCAAACCTGTTTATACTGCTTTGTTTGTGGTAGTGGTGATGCTTGCAACAACTGATATTGTTTTTGCATTGGATTCTATCCCAGCTGTAATGGGTATTGTTGACCGCAAGAGCGAGCACGCTTCACTGGTAATTTATACGTCAAATGTATTTGCAGTGTTGGGATTACGTTCGCTTTTCTTCCTGTTAAGAGGTGCGGTCAGTAAATTTGATTTCCTGCAACAGGGCATCGCCATTGTACTTGTGTTTATTGGTTTGAAAATGTTGGGAGAAGAATTGATCGGCACAGTAGTTGACAAACCTTCGCAGGTGATCATCTCGTTGGTTGTTATTGTCGCTTGTATTGGCGGTTCTATTCTTTACTCCATGTATCACAAGAAAAAAAATGCACCACCTGATTTGAAAGATTAGATTTCATCTTTGTTCATATGTCGCATTACAACATTGACCGTATTGCAGCAATTCTGCAGGCTTCTTATTTGCAAAAAGCAGATACGACAGGTTATGTTGAGCATTTACTGATCGATAGCAGGCGTATCATTCATCCAACAACTGCTTTCTTCTTTGCATTAAAAACTGCACGAAGAGATGGACATGATTACATCATTGAAACCTACAACAAAGGTGTTCGTCATTTTATTGTTCAGCAACAGGTTGATATAAAAGCATTACCCGGTGCGAATGTATTGCTGGTTCCGGATACATTAAAAGCATTACAGCAATTAGCAGCTTATCATCGTCAACAGTTTTCTATACCCGTCATTGGAATAACAGGAAGCAACGGCAAAACAATTGTAAAAGAATGGCTTTATCAATTGTTGAGTGATCGTTACAATATCATTCGCAGTCCTAAGAGTTATAACTCACAGGTCGGTGTTCCTTTAAGTATATGGCAATTGCAACCCCAACATACACTAGCAATTTTTGAAGCAGGGATTTCACAACAAGGTGAAATGGATACATTGGAGCAGGTCATTCAACCAACTATTGGCATACTTACCAATATCGGTGAAGCACATGCAGATGGTTTTGCAGATGCACAGGAGAAGCTTGTTGAAAAACAAAAACTATTCGCACGCACAAAAGCCGTTATCTGTTCACCTGAAAAATTAAAACCACTTACGTTTCAGCAAGATCATGTTTTCAGCTGGGGAGAGGGAAAAAGCAATAGCGTTGTGCTCAACAGTATCACAAAACAACTAGCTGAAACAACCATTCATTTTACCAATGAATCATTAAACGATAGCATCAGCATTCCTTTTACTGATGATGCATCGGTTGAAAACGCAATCACTTGTTTAACTGTTTGTCTTTACCTGCATGTTCCTTTTGCAGACATAAAAGAAAAATTCCATCAACTTCGTGCAGTTAGCTTAAGGCTTGAATTGAAAAGTGGTTTGCACAATACAACCATCATTAACGACAGTTATAGTGCCGATTTGAGTTCGCTTACCATTGCATTAAATATGTTGCAGCAACAAGGGCAACATACAAAACGAAGCATTATTCTTTCCGATTTTCAATTAACAGAAGAACAGGAAGGTGAAACTTATCCATCAATTGCAGCATTGCTGCAACACCACAATATTAACCGACTGATCACTGTTGGTGAAAAAACAAAACAATTGCTTGCCACACTTGTCGCAAGAGATATTGAAGTGCAAAGTTTTTCATCAACTGCAGAACTTGCTGAACAGTTACCTGCACTTGGTTTTCAAAATGAAACGATCCTAATTAAAGGAGCACGTGTGTTTGAGCTGGATCGTATTGCCCAATTGCTGGAACAGAAAACACATCAAACAGTTTTAGAGATCAACTTAAGTGCTATCGTAAGAAATATCAGGGCTCATCAGCAATTGCTAAAGCCAACTACAAAGATCATGGCGATGGTGAAAGCATTTTCGTATGGCAGTGGTAGCTATGAAATTGCGAATCTCTTACAGTTCATGAAAGCAGATTACCTTGCTGTTGCATTTACTGATGAAGGTGTGGCCTTACGTAAAGCAGGCATTACATTGCCCATCATGGTCATGAATCCTGAACCGGTTACGTTTGATGCATTGATCGATCATAATCTTGAACCTGAATTATTTTCTTTTTCTATTCTTCATGCATTTGAGTCATTTCTTGAAAAAGAAGGGATCAGCAGTTACCCGGTGCATTTAAAAATTGATACAGGTATGCATCGGTTAGGTTTTATGCAGCCCGAATTACCTGCACTTGCTGATGTGTTGAAGAAAAACAGTTTTACCATTCAATCGGTCTTCAGTCATCTTGCAGCAAGTGAAGACCCTGCTGAAGATGAATTTACATTAGAACAGGCAAACCGTTTTGAAGAGGCTTGTGCATTTTTGCAATCAGTACTCGATTATACATTCATACGGCATTTAGATAATTCACACGGCACTATTCGTCATCCGCAACTGCAATACGATATGGTGAGGTTGGGCATTGGCATGTACGGCGTTAGTTCTGCAAAAGGCAAACTGCAATTAGAAGAAGCATTGCAATTGAAAACAACTATCGCACAGATTAAACAGCTGCAACCCGGCGATACTGTTGGATATAACCGGAGAGGTGTTATTACACAGCCTTCCACAATTGCGACTGTCCGTATTGGTTATGCTGATGGATATCCACGCAACCTCAGCAACGGCAAAGGCTACATGCTGGTAAACGGCAAGCCTGCACCCGTGATTGGCACTATTTGCATGGATATGACCATGCTGGATATTACCGGTATTGCTGATGTGCGTGAAGGAGATGAAGTGATTGTATTTGGACCAACTCTTTCTGTTGTAGAGGTTGCAAAACAAAGCCAAACCATTGCATATGAGCTGATGACGGGTATTAGTCAACGGGTGAAAAGGGTGTATTTTGAAGAATAAGTTAATGGCTCAACTGCTTACCCTCAACTCCCTATCTTTGTCCACTAAATTTTAGAATTCGTGAAACTTCGTTACGTAATATTTATTATTCTCATTATTCTGTTTGCTGACCAGGGTTTAAAGATCTGGATCAAAACAACCATGGAGTACCAGGATGAAAAGTTTATTCTTGGTCGTTGGTTCCGTTTGTATTTTATTGAAAATGCGGGCATGGCTTATGGTTGGAAACTGGGCAATAGTGAATGGGCGAAAATGGCACTTACTCTTTTCCGTTTAGGTGCTGTAATTTTTGGCACCTGGTATCTCGTGAAAATCGTAAAAGAAAAATACCACAGAGGTTTTATTATTTGTGCTGCGTTAATCTATGCTGGTGCGCTTGGCAACCTAATCGACAGTTTGTTCTACGGAATTATTTTCGATAAAGGCATGATCTATAACGCTGCAACTGATAGTTATTTTGGTTATGATGGATTAGCAAAAGCAACAGGCAAAGGATATTCATCTTTTCTTCATGGTCATGTAGTAGATATGTTATACTTCCCCATCATTGAAAATAAGATGATGCCAAGCTGGGTTCCGATCTGGGGTGGCAAACCGTTTACATTCTTCCAGGCCATTTTTAACATTGCTGATGCTTCAATCTCTACTGGTGTTATTACGATTCTGGTTTTTCAGAAACGTTTTTTCAAGCATCACAAACCCGAAGAAACAAATACAACAGTTGAAACAAATACCGAAGTAAGTGATGATGCACAAGTGATGTGATCGCTTAAACCCATTACTAAATAAGTATTTGAAACACATAAAAAAGAAAGCCTCGCAAATTGCGAGGCTTTTCTATTATTGTTTCTGAATGATCTTTTGAACAGAACCCGCTGGCGATACCCACCCGTAAAAGACAGGATCCTTTTGAAAGCGACTTCGGGACATCGAATGTATTGGGTTATTCAGGTTTTTAGTGGCTCGAAGCTCTATAACCGCACTGTCGGATTTATACGCCTCATACGCTCTATATAGGCTCTATATAGGGAGTAAGGTGGGAGTATCGTGCCTTAAGCAGCGAAGGATGAGCGAAGGATGATGGCTTATGCGTGGGGCATGTTATGCAGTTCATTAGGGCTGTCTTCCCGAGGAACGAGGGAATTGCTGGGTGCATGGTTTTCGAGTGTGCCGGGGAAGGCGGTGATGATCTTGCCGCCGGGACATGTGATGATGGTTATTTTGTTTTCGGGGTGGCCGTTTTTATTGAAGCCGATGTTGCTGTTGCTGCAGAGGGTGCGTTGCTGATTGAGGCTGCCACTAACGGGTGTGGTTGGACTATCAGCAGCATCCCTGATGAGCTGGAGGATGCAGTGTATTGGTATGTGAAACTTACCTGTTGCCGGATGACGGTTGATTTTATAATAATGCCGCTCAATGATGTGGGCCAATGCTGCGGGTGTGAGATAATAGGTTTTACGGAGGTATTTTTTCTGATTGGTGACGGGAAGACTGGTG
The DNA here is from genome assembly GCF_037892425.1 of Lacibacter sp. H375. Lineage (NCBI taxonomy): Bacteria > Pseudomonadati > Bacteroidota > Chitinophagia > Chitinophagales > Chitinophagaceae > Lacibacter > Lacibacter aquaticus. Next base: position 1,865,745 of record NZ_JBBKTT010000001.1, on the reverse strand, counting down.
AACAGTTCTTTGTTCATTTCATCGATCCATGTTTGTGTATCGGCAAGGAGGAAAACGAGTTTGATCCATTGTTCTTCGTTAAAGTTCATTGCATAGTATTTAGAGTTGATGCATTTTTATATTTACAGCTGTGTGATGATGATCTTATTTTTTTGATAATGAATGGTTACAAACTCACCAGCAGTAAAACCTGCATGCGTTAACCATTTGCCGCAAAGCCGTATTTCAGGAAACACAACTGACGTATAATAAGCCCGTGAAAAATGCCTTGCCTGTATTTTTAATTTCTTTTTACCTAGTATGCGTATTTTTTTTACATGCTTCATAACAGCAACTTATTTGCACAATAATACAATTATATATCACTATTTGCAAATAAATACGCATTAAAATACAATTATCTTAGATCTAAAGGCAATTTTCAATTTATTAGATTTACCATCATTAACATTACAAGCCTATAAATCAACCCCGTGGCAAAACTTAACCTGAACAGAATTAAATCGGCGCTTGCTGAAAAGAATAAAAGCAGCAAGGACTTAGCAGCTCACTTGGACAAAACTGAATCGACGGTTTCACGTTGGTGCACCAATGAGGTGCAGCCTTCCATTGAAACACTTTATGCTATTTCCAAATTTTTGAAAGTTGATATCAGAGAACTGTTAGTTTCTACCATGAAATAAGCGATGAATGAGCATGCCTACCCTCTGCCGCCTGCTTTATAAAACAAAAGCATTGATAGAGTATTAAGTTAATGACATATTCGTCATTGTACAAAAAATTGTTTACATCCACCTTAGCTATAAATGGGGCAGATCAGAGATACTAAACTTTTACAGCGAATTGCTTTAGTTGCAAAACAACAAAGAGAAGAGAAAGGTCTTACCCAGAAGGACGTTTATAACGATACCAATATTCATATTGGAAGGATAGAAACTGCAAAGGCTAATTTATCTGTTAGCAGTTTATCTGCCTTGTGCAAGTATTACAAAGTGAAAGTTTCTGAGTTTCATAAAATGGTTGAAGCACTTTAACTTAAATAGCACAAAAGCAAGGACTAGTTAATATACACCGTTTGCACAGGCGAGTATAATGGAACCGGAAGTAAGTACGGAACCTTTTAAAAATGATTTTCTGTTCATATAACCAATTTGATAATAATACCAAGCAAAGCCGCAATTAATATAATGAACGGCTCCTGCAATTTCTTAATGTAAATTAAAGTAAATACTGTTGCTGCAGCAATAGCAAATGTTATGTAATTAACAATGCTCCTTGTGGCAATTACAATAACCGCTCCGGCCAATGCACCAATAACGGCTGCTGTTATTCCATCAACAAAGGCTTTAATACTTTTATTTCCTGCTATCTTTTTGAAATAAGGAGCTGGCAGAATTGTTAACAAGTAGCACGGTAAAAAAGTTGCCAATACAGCAACAACCGCACCCGGAAAACCTGCAACTAAATAACCAATAAACCCAACTGTTATCACCACCGGGCCTGGAGTGATCATTGCAACAGCTACAGCATCGATGAACTGTTGTTCGGTAAGCCAGTTGTTTTCCGTTACAACCCCTGCATGTAAAAAAGGAACGATAGCAAGACCACTGCCAAAAACAAATGCACCTGCTTTTGTGAAAAAGACGGCGATCTTTCCCAATGTATTTAATTCATAATTCCAGAAACCAATTTGCAATAAAAAAAAACTGTTTGCTGTTTTATTGTTGATCCATTTTGGCGGAGCCTTGATAAACATATACAGTAGTCCTGCTCCCACAAATAACAATACTTCTTCATTGTGTGTGATAATTGTTACAACGGCTGCCATGATAAAAAACAACCACAGCAACCAGTTACTTTTAAACGACTGTGCATTAAATTTTCCAATAGACTTTGTTGTTAGCTTGTATGAACTCATAACTATAATGCCAATAACAGCCGCACCTACTCCATAAAAAACAGCCTGCATCCATGGTAAGCCGCCATATAATTTATAAGCAATGCCCAGCAAAACAACCATGATAAAAGAAGGCAATACAAATGCAAGCCCCGCCAACGTTGCTCCTAAAACACGATAATGAACAAAGCCAAGATAAATGCCAAGTTGTGCTGCTAATGGTCCGGGGGCTAATTGTGCCAATGCCAAACCTTGTTTGTACTCCTCTTCTGATACCCATTTGTTATTCTCTACCAAATCTCTGTGCATATAACCAACCAATGCAACAGGTCCACCAAAACCAATGCTGCCAAGTTTGAGAAAGTAAAAAACTAATTGTCTTAATGTGTAAAGGGGCCGATTGTTGATTGTTTGCATACGCTGCAAACTACCTTTCTTCTCTTTTGTAAACTTGAAGTTTATTTACCTTTTGTATATATTTTACTTTTCAGGAATTCTTTTTTAAATATAGAGGGACTTTTCCCATAATGCTGTTTGAATATCCTTGTAAAATGGCTTTGATCAGAAAAGCCTGTGAGATAAGCAATTTCCGTAAGGTTATACCTGGTTGTTTCCATCAACTCAACTGCTTTTTCAATTCGCAACTTTCTTATGTATTCACCAAAGGAAAGATTGTCGAAGTGTCGTGAAAACTCACGGGATAAATATGACGGATGAATATCCAGACTTTTAGAAACATCGGTTAAACTTAAGTTAGTATCGATCTGGTCCTGTATAATTTCTTTTAATTCTTTTACCCATTCAGGTGTTTTCTTTTTTGCTGCTTTCTGTTTGATGAATTTGTTGAATACATCGATAAATAAATGGTCAACGGGGTTTTGCGTATGTTTTTCTTTTTGCAAATGTTTTGCCCAGCTGTATAATGCATCATAGATCATCATACCCTTTTCAAGTAATTGATGATCGTCTTTTATGTTGTAAGCCAGGCCAGCAGAAATAGCCCATAACCCGGCTGCCTGGCTTGCAAGATCGTGCCGGTCGGTGTCAGCACCTCTCACAATTGCAGACATCGTGTGTAAAGCAGGATCTTCCAGTTTATACTTTTCAAGAATGTAATCGAATGTGCATTTATCATTATAATGAGAGAACTCAACATCCGGCACATCAAACGGTATAGCTTTTTGCTTCTTTGCCTCTTCTTTTACTTTATCGGCAGGCACGTAAATAAAGATCGCCTTTTCATCAACGAAATTTTTAATTAACCACGGGCAAGCTAATCTGTCAATCTTTGGTCTTTCTCTTGTTATCCATTTCATTTTTATGTGCTTCGTTATTTTTAAATAAACGTTGAAATTTAAACAATCTTGCTACAACCTAATGATATCAGCCCCTGCATGCAGATATTTGCCATATGCTGCAATGTTAAATTAATTCGTAGAAATATTTCCGTTGGCCCCGGGGTCTGGTGCAGCAGATCTTGGAAGAATATAAAATCTCAAAGCCAGTGTGTGAGCCGTCCGCCGCACCAAACGGAAGTAAAGAAGAAATGCTTATTTTAAGCAAATGAAAACAGTATGCTGAAACGAGATGGTGTGATTTATTTTTTGTTACAGTTGAGTGGTTTTCTGTTGACAGCTATTCAAAAGATAACTCTTCCAATAGGGATTCCGTAACGGTTATGTTACCGGACTATCGCACCTGTGGAAGTTGAATTTGAAAGACGGATGGAGGATGAAATTATTTGATGAAGCTGTTAGAGGCACTTCTATTGTGCAACTGCCATCGCAAACAAATAAACATAGGGCTGCAGTAAGAATGAAGCTTTAAAAGAGCATGGTTTCTTGTGCCTTATAGGACTAGTAAATCCCGGGGTGCGGCTGTGTGAGATCCCAAGCAGACAGAAGTAAAGAGAGGCACTTCTAACTAAATCATATTAAAGAAGAAAGCCTCGCAATTGCGAGGCTTTTCTATTATTGTTTCTGTATGATTCTGTGAATTGAACCTGATGGAGATACTACCCGCAAGAGATATGATCCTCTTGCAAGCGTTTGCGGCACATTGAATGAAACTCCGTTTGCACCTTTGTTCACTGTTATTTTCTTACTTACAAGTGGGTGACCTAACGCATCTGTCAACTGTACTTCAACTTCTTCATTACGGAAGGCTGTCAATTGGAAACTTACCGTACTTATAAATGGATTTACAAGATTCGTGATCTCGAATTTTTGTTGTGGGTTTACTGTAACAGAAAGTGTATTGCTGTATTTGTTGCTCTCTGTTGCAAAGCTTACCATTTTCAAACGATAGTAGACTTTCCCTGATACAGCAACAGGATCATTAAATATGTAAGATGTTTCACTACGATTGATTCCTTTTGCATTGACAAAACCAATGAAGCTGAAGTGTACACCATCATTGCTGCGTTCAACTTCATATCCCTTCAAACTTTCATCTTTTGTTTTCCATGTAAGTACACTCTTATTGCCATTTAATTCAACGTTGAACTTAAGCAACTCAGCCGGCAATACGGCACATCCAGAACTTGCAAGGTTAATAACGATTGTTTCATCGGTATTAAACACAGCACATGAGTTAGACAAGCCACTTGCAGTAGTAGCTACTCTTATTCTGTAACGATGACCGGCCGTAGAAGTTGTTGCAAGTAAAGATGGATAAGTAACCGTATCTCTGTAACCATTTCCAACATTTGTATAACTGAATGTTTGGGCACCTGTTACATCTGGAGCTGGCCCCCATGTATTACCGCCGTCCGTACTTCTTTCCCACTCATAGTATTGATACATGTTGTAATAGGATTCAACAAATACACGCATATCAACCTGTCCGTTTTCACAGAAAGTCTGACTTGCATTGGGTGTCATTTGTAATGATGGGGAGCATGTTTTAAATGAAATATCATCAATAGCCCAATCGTTACCACCAGCACCCGGCGCATTGTTACGTAGTGTTAAAGTAAAGTTGGTAGTGGTAGCATCTGTTTTATAAACAAAGGCACGTTTCACCCAATTATTTAGCGTATCAGAGCCTGTTTGAGTACCACCCAAACCCTGGTATTGAATATCTCCTGTTGAATAATAATCGAGGTTATTTACTTTAACGGCAATATTTGGTTTTACTCCAGATGAATCGCCTGTTCCGGTTGGAACGTAGATACCATCTCCTCCACCATAGAAGGAACCTGTACCGTCAAAATCAGCTCCGCATTTATAACAAACATTTTTAAACCAAGCAGAAACTTCGTAATAAGTATTCGGGCATGCATTGGCAACGTTAAATTGAAATGCTGTATTTGTTCGGTACGATGAATTCACCACCATCATATAACCACACGGGTTTGTTGGACTAACAGGCAACGAACTGTTACAAGGAGGGTTGCCTTTATTCTCGTCTGTTGCTCCCGTATGGTCTCCACTGATATCCCAAACGTTAAATACACGTGCTGCGTTTGGTTTAGCCAAGGTATTTGTTACAGAAGTTCCTGCAGCAGCAGTATTATTAGTTATACCATAAAAGTTATCTCCCGGTGAATTTGTACTAAAATTCACAAATGTATAACTGGTATTTGCTGATGCATTTCTGTTTGTTTGGTTTGTACCGGTTGCTGTTCCAAATGTTCCGTTGAACTCATCTCCAATTACATTTGTTGCAGATATTGCATTCGGGCAAACAGTTGGGCTTGCATAAACAATTAAACTATCTCTTGGAAAAACTACTTCGCTAAATAATCCTGTAGTTTGATTTCTATATCTGAATGAACCGCCTCCAAAATTGATACGTGTTCCTTCAACACCAGTTACCTGTACTCGGTAAGTTGCCATTACAAGATGCCTGCCACTGCCTCTTGGTAAAGTGGTTGTTGCAACAGCAGTTCCGCCTCTTGCAGAAGTAGGACTGACGCCCATAAAGATTCTGATATTAGCATCGGCACCTGCACCTGTTCCTGTTGCATGACCTGCATCATCGCCTGTTGCGTCAGTATAAGCCGATGAGCCTAGGGGATAGATTTTACCTTCATTTGTTCGCAGTGCCACAGTGCCTGATTGATAGATAAGACCGGCACCTGCTTTTAAAGTATCTTGAAATGATAAACTATCAATTGCTCCGGAACTTAAATATAAAGTTGAACGGATTTCTAACACATCACCTACATCAATACTTCCTCCACCATTATTTTTTGTAACGTTAATATAGCTTTTAGAAGTTTCTAAGGTTATTGTTGCAGGAGCCGGATCCTGTACACAAACAGAAAAAGTCCATGTACTTGCAGGGGTAGCAATTTGGTTGTAAAAAATACGAATGTAATAGGTTTGACCAATAGTTAACCCAGCACCTCCATTTAAACCTGTTGTGGTGATGGTATTATTGGTGCCTGTATTATTATAAAGGTTACAGACTAATGATGTATAGGCATTTGTACAAAGCGAACTTGCAGATAATAATTGAAACACCGCTCTGTTGCCCCCACCGCCTACAGGAATTCCCCCATTGTTAAAAATGATGCTTGGATAGGCTGTTTGTGCCACAAAACTATACCATACATCTGCCGCATTCTGATTAGCGCCACATGTATTGGTTATTTGCACAGTTGATGAAGAAGTAGCATTAAACAATGTGCCGGAAATTGGATTACAAGTCGTGCTACTGCTTATAGATGTTGGCGATGAACAATTATCATTTAGTGGTGCAGTTGTACTTACTACACAAATACTAAAACCCGTGCCTGTACCTGAAGTTGCCGAAGGGTCAGCATTATTATTTGAAATACGGACGTAATAATTTGTACCAATAACAAGTCCTGCTTGCGTTAATGAATTTCCGCTTGCACAGGATACAGAAACCAATGCACCACACGTACTACTATACAATTGAATACGTGGTGCAGTTATGCTACTGCCAAGATTACTAAGAGAAATCGTATGGGTGAGTGCAGTTGCTGTAAAACTATACCAAACATCATAGTTTGTACCTGTTGCACAACCAACTGTGGGCGTGCTTACGGTTGCCATATCAAGGCTGCCGGTTGTATTTGTGCAAGTGGCTGTACTTGCAGCGTTAAGACTTACTGCTCCGGAACAATCATCATTGGTTGGAGGATTTTGCACACAAATATTAAAATTCCAGTCAGTGGATGGTATTAACGTAGGATTTGTATTCACAAAAACCCTAATGTAGTAGAATGTGCCAGCTGTAAGACCGTTAACTTTTAAACGATTTGTAGATGCTGCACAAGCAAGCGATGTATATGTACCACAGGTTCCGCTTAATACCTGAATAAAAGTGCTTGCGGCAGAAAGATCTCCTCCAAGACTACTAAGGGCAACTGCATGTGTACTTGATGTTGCCTGGAAACGATACCATACATCATAAAGAGTGCCTGATCCGCAAACCGCAGGAACACCGGCACTGGCTGTTGCATAAAAAAGATTACCTGCAGTATTAGTGCAGTTTACTCCTGAAGTTAATAAGGTAGCGTTTGCACACTCATCATTTGCTGGTGGCGCTACAGGGTGAGTTATACAAAGATCTGCTTTATAATTTCCACTTGCACCAAAAGCACCATACTGTGATATTCTTACATAATAAACTGCCCCAATAGTTAAACCAGTTTGTGTTAAAGATGTATGAGGTGATGATGAACAAGCTACAGACGTTAATGCACCGCAGGTGCCGCTATAAAGTTGAATTCTTGGAGCTGTAATTCTTGTACCTATATTACTTAATGTAATTGTTTGAGATGTGGCAGCAGCAGTAAATGTATACCAGAAATCGTTGTACGTTCCAGCTGCGGCGCAACCTAAAGGAATGCCTGTACTTTCAGTAGCACTGCTTAGATTAATATTTGTGTTATTACAGCCTGTTGAAGAGGTAAGTGTAACTGCGGTTGAACATTCATTTTGCGCAAATGTTTGAACAAAAGGAACGCAAAGAAGTGAACAGAATAAAATAATCAGTCTAATAGTCTTTGGGTACTTTGACGGTTTCATGGTGATTTGGATCTTAGGATAATGGTAAACCATTACAAAAATGGTTGATTTATATTACCCCACCTATAGCAAAACCTCCTAATAATACCGTAAAAACACGTAGATGCCTATCCAGACAAATGCTTTGTCCTGATAAAACACCATACACAAGATTTGTTTAGTAAACCTTTGAATGCTTTAATAGCTACCAAATGGAAAGATGTTCATCCGAAAATTCTTCCTGATAAAGTGTAAAGGCTAGTTCGTACAAGAATATGATTAATTCTTTTGAATCACTTTATTAACAACTGCATTTTTTGAAACGATCCTTAATAAATAAGAGCCGGCCTGCAGATTCGATGGAACATCAAGCATAATGGCATTGCTCCCTTTATTAATACTGAGTTTTCTGTTAAGTATCGAACGTCCGGCTCCATCCATTAACTGCAAGTCAACTTGTTCGCTCTGATAAGTTGTAACCTGGAAAGATAATTTTGAACTGATCGGGTTAACGATATTGCTTACATCAAATGACTTCAATTGCCCCGGTTGAACAAAAAGTACGTTACTGAATTTTGAGCCACCTTCCGTTGCCGTCATACGTAGACGATAATAAACCTTTCCGTAAACAGGGGTCATATCTGTAAACATGTATTGCACTTCGTCTGCCAATGCTCCTTTTGCTGCAACTTTTCCTATGGCAGTAAAGTTTTTACCATCAGTGCTTCGTTCAATGCTGTAACCAACAAGATTTATTTCCTGCTTCGTTTTCCATGTTAACAACGAAAGATCATCTTTCAATTGAACATTGAATTGAAGTATTTCAACAGGCAAAACTGCACAGGAAGGTTGCACATTGATGGTGATAATATCAACATCATTATACAAGGCGCAACTACCCGATGAGAGATTAGTATTTGATGTACCCACACGAATACGGTATTTATAGCCATTGTAAGTGCTTGAGGCAATAAACGAAGGCAGTGCAGCCGTATCCCTGTATTCTCCACTGTAATTCGTAAACCCAAAACTCTGAACTGCAGGGCTTTCAGGAGCTGATATCCATGTTGTACCATTATCAGTACTCCGCTCCCACTGGTAATAATTATAGTTATCGAAGAAGGTGGATACTGCCACTGAAATATCAACCTGGTTATTATTGCAATAAGTAGGTGAATTTGTTGGGCGCATTGTTAATGTTGGTAAACAGGTAGCAAACGAAATATCATCCATTACCCAATCATTACCACCGCCACCCGGTGCATTATTTTTTATAGAAATAGTAAGGGCTGTTTGTCCAACTCCTGTTTTAAATACGAAGCCCTTCTTCACCCATTGACCCCATGTGCCGATATAATCCATGGTTCCGGTATTATAGTAATCAATACCATTTATCTGGAATGTAAGATTTGGCTTTACACCTGAAGAATCGCCAGGAGCTGTTGGTATATAACTTGCGCTTACAGTAGTTCCTGAAGCACCCGTCCCTGTACTATCTGAACCACAACGTTTACATACATTTCTGAACCATGCCGAGAATTCATAATAAGTATCCTCACACAACCCTGTAATATTTTGATTATTGGCAATACTTAATTGATAAGCTGCATTCACTGCCAGCATATAACCACCGCTTACACCATTTGCAGGTGCGGGGTTACCTGCTAAAGGATCTGCTGCACCCGTATGATCGCCAATAATATCCCAAACACCAAAAATACGATTGCCAGATGTTGTATTTGGGCGTGCAACTGTTGGATCCGTCAATTGGTTAGGACTTAAATTTTTAATAACGGAAAAGTTACCGTCCTGCGGGTTGCTTGCCGCCAATGGCACAAAGTTATATCCTGATACAGTTCCTGGATTAGCTCCGTTAAGACTTGTTCCCGATCCAAAATCTCCACTACCTGCGTTTACATTATTTGCGCCTGTTGCGTTTGAACATAAACCATAGTTGGGATAGATGATAAAAGAAAGACTATTGGGATTATTGGTATAATCAACTGCACCAACTGATGATAACTGGTTACGATAGCGAACCGCTCCGGAACCATAATTAACAATGGTGTTGTATGTAATTGATGCATCAACTGTAACACGGTATGTTACGATCACAAGCACTCCGTTTCCACGTGGCCTGTGTGTTCCGGAATTGTAATATCCTCCGGTTGCACTATCAATCCCGGTTGAAGTTACTGAACTGGTAGGCATATTTGTTGTGTCTCTTCCAAGATTAAATCGTACAGTTTTGTTTGAGCCGTCATACATAGCAAAATCATCACCTGAGGCATCTGTATATGCAGCATATTGTTTCCCTTCGTTGGTCAATAATTTCAATGATCCTGCAACATATGTTAAGTTAGAAGGAATTGTATCATTATAACGTGCCCTGAATATTCGGTTCGATCCATTATTAGCCACATTCACTGAAACCCTAATTTCCAATACATCACCCGGAATAATTGTACCACCATTTGGTCGTGTGATATTGATAAAACTTTTTCCTGTTGATACGTTAGCGGGTACAGTAGCAGCTGGTGTGGTTACGCAAATATTAAAAGTGCCATTGCTTGTAATAGCAGATGAACCTGCTGAATAAACCCTTACATAATAAACAGTACCACTTGTTAAGCTCATTGATATGCTTCCACTGGTACTGCAAAAGATTGAAGTTAAACTTCCACAGCTTCCTGAAAACAATTCAAGATAAGCTCCTGAAGCACTCAAATTACCTCCTAAACTACTGAGTGTAATAGTAGTAGTAGGTGCCACTGTTGCTGTAAACATATACCATACATCATCATCAGAAACGCCTCCGCAAGAAGGTGCCGCAATACCGGAATTAGTAGCGCCAACAACTGTGCCTGTTGTATTTATACATGAAACACCCGGAGTAAGATTAACTGCTCCTGCGCAATTATCATTGGCCGGGGGGGAAACATGTGTGACACATATGTTGTAGCCAGCTGTTGATGTTAGCGCCGTATTACCCATTGAGTAAACACGAATATAATAGGTGACACCAATTGTGAGCGAAGCGGTTAAACTCAATGTTGAAGCTGTACTAAAATTACAACCAAGTGACGTTAAACTTCCACAAGTACCGGAGAACAACTCTACGACAGTTCCGGAAGCAGCGAGATTTGTTCCAATGCTACTCAATGAAATTGTTGTAATAGATTGCACCGCAGTAAAACTATACCATACATCATCATCTGCTGTGCCACCGCACGAAGGTACTGCAACTCCTGAACTTGTTCCACCAACTACAGTACCAGCAGTACTGCTTGTACATGTATTATTATATGAGGTAAGTGATGCTGCAGATGCACAATTATCATTAGCTGGTGGCGGGGCAGGATGTGTTAAACACATTTCATAATCCCATTTATTAGCACCTCCAGACCCTGAGGGAGATGCAACTGTATAAACTCGCAAATAATAGGTCACTCCAATAGTTAACCCGGTTACAGTTCTTGCCGCTGATGCATTACCACATAACAAACTTGTAAAACCAGCACATGCAGCTCCACTCAATACTTCAACATACACTGAAGCAGCAGGTACGGCTGATCCAAAGCCGCTGGCATTAAACGCTATTGTTGTGCTTGTTGCCTGTGCCTGAAAAGTAAACCACATGTCATATGTGGTGGTAGTGGTGGCACTTCCACACGCACCTGCAGGGAAACTTGAGTTAGAAGTTGCACTGCGAATATTATAAGTAGTGTAGCTACAGGATATTGTTGAAGAAATGGGAGATGGAGCACTACAATTATCATTTGCAGGTTGTGCAAATGAAATATATGGAATCGTTATAAAAAGGAATAACGAAATAAAAACTCGAATTGATTTCGGGTACGTAAACAGTTTCATAGCAATTGGTACTTAGGATAATGGAAAACCTTTACAAATGTATCATTAAAAAAGAAGTAAACAAGAGTAAAAAACACTCGTCGTTAACGTATTATCACTGCTTTTATCTACTAAATACATTACATCCTTATTGTTAACTAATAGATTTTAATTAGTTAGCACTAAGGGTAATTTCTTTTTGCATGATCGATGATACAGATTTTCATTTAGCGTTTATTTTCAAGTAACGTACGTACTTCTTTGCATGCAGGATGTTTAATAGCGATTAATTTTAAAGCCTACTAAACAAAATTATCTTTACGTTTTATTTTGAAATAATTTTCATCAATTCCTGTTACGCAACAGCATTACCTCTGTTATGTTTTAATTCTATTCCAGTATTTTCCGCAATTAATAAAGGAAAACTTCTATAGGTGAGTAGGTACAGTTATCCTACTTTTACACAATCCAATCAATCCTTGTAAAATCATGAAACGTATCCTGTTCATTTCGTTCTTGTGTGCTATTTCATTTGTTTCATATGCACAGCCGGCTAATAATGATTGTGCCGGTGCAACCTCACTTACAGTCAATTCAAATACCACTTGCACCACTTCAACTGGTGGAACATCTGCAAGTGCCACAGAGTCTCAGGCAGCATGTACCGGAAATGCTGATGATGATGTTTGGTATAAATTCGTAGCAACAGGCAATACTCATGTCATCACTGCAACTCCTTCAGGTGGTGGAGGCAGCGCCATTACAGATATCGTTCTCGAAGCATTTGATGGCAGCTGCGGAGGCTTACTATCTTACGGATGTGTGAACAATACCACTGGAGGCACAGCTGAAACTACTACATTAAGTGGTTTAACAATAGGGGGAACCTATTTTTTTAGATTATACAGCTTTGGAAATGCATCAAAGGCAGGAACCTTTACAGTGTGTATTACCACCATTCCTTCACCTTCAAATGACAATTGCTCTTCTGCCACCTCACTTACATCAAGCACCACTTGCTCAGTTACTTCGGGGACTTTAATTGCAAGTACAAGCTCTGGAGTTGCAGCACCTTCTTGTGGCGGCACGGCTGATGATGACGTGTGGTACAGTTTTACTGCAGTGCAGTCCAGCACAACTATTTCATTAAGCAGTATTGCGAGTAACCTGAGTGCTTCCGGAACAGTGCTGGAATTATTCTCTGGAAGCTGTGGAAGCTTAACTTCTATTGCATGTAACTCAGGCACAACTACTACTTTGAGCCTGAGCAGTTCTCTTACAATCGGATCTCCTTATTATATACGAGTATACTCATCAGGAAACACTGCGATTGCATCAAATGGCACTTTTGATATTTGCGTAACACATATTGCACCACTTGCCAATGATCTCTGCTCAAGCGCAACTAACATAACACCTGTAACAACTTGTGGGGCCGTAACTACCCAAACATTACTGAACGCTACTACTACTGGAAGCCCAACTAATGGTGCAGGAACAACAAGAGACGTGTGGTACACATTTACAACTCCTGCCAACATTAGAAATGTTCAGATTGCTGCTTCGAGTTTTGGAACTAATCTTACATCATCTAATACATTTATTGAAGCGTTCACAGCTTCAACTTGCGCTGCTGGTGTTTTCACCGGAACTTCCATTGCTACAACAGCAAGTGGAACGTCAACTCTTTCACTAACAAATCTTACTCCATCAACGCAATATTATTTCAGGGTTTTCACAACCGGAACTGCAACTGGTGGCACAACTACCGATTGGGGTTTCAGCATTTGCGTTTCATATACAGCAGTGCCTTCGAACGACGATTGTGCGGGTGCTCTTACAATCACTCCTGGCACAACAAATTCAGCAGGTACTGTATTAAATGCAACTGCTAGCGGAACTACAGTTGGCTGTGCAACGGGTACCCCTGATGACGATATCTGGTATAAATTCACCACTACTTCCACACAAACTTCTGCGATCATTACAGTCACTGCAGGTTCAACCTTAAGTGCAAACGGAGCGATGATACAAGTTTACTCAGGCACGTGTGGAAGTTTAACCAGCATTGCTTGCGGACAGAATGAAGTGACAATAAGCAGCGGATTATCTGTATCGACACAATACTTCATACGAGTATATTCATCTTCTGCTTATTCAACCACGCCTGCTTCGGGGTCTGTAGCTAACAACGTAAGTATTTTTGTATCAGCACCACTTGCAACCACAAACATTACTGCCGGTAAAATGAATGAAGTTTACAGGCAAACCATTTTATCTGCTGCAAACGTATTAGCCGATCCTTGGGAAATAACTTATGGCCCTGATAATTATTTATGGGTTACTGAAGCAAAAGGTTATAAGCTCAACAGAATTCATCCTGTAACAGGTGCCAAACAAGTTGTCTTGGATATTTCTCAAGGAAGTACGTTCTTTTCATCACCAAGTGATCAGGCATTCAACTGCCAGTTTGCAAATGGGGCCGGCGCACAAGGTGGTTTTGCAGGCATGGCATTGCATCCAAAATTTTTAGATGCCGGTTCACCACAGAATTATGTATACATTTCTTATGTGCACAGCAACCCATCAACTGCAGTTTTTGTGAATCGTATTGTACGGTTCTTCTACAATACTTCAACCAACAAATTAGAATCACCTGTTTCAATTTGCGATACCATTCCGGGCAGCCAGGATCATAATTCACAACGAATGATTATTACACCTATGACACAAGGTGGCAGCGACTATTATTTATTTTATGCAGCAGGTGATATGGGAGCAGGTCAACAATTCCCAGCGCTTAACATCACTAGGCCAATGAAGGCGCAAGTGCTGAATGCATATGAAGGAAAAATATTACGCTTTGCTTTGTCTGATTCCTGTTCAGGTACCGGTAATCAAAAATGGATTCCCGATAGCAACCCATATAATAATGTAAGTCCGATTGTTGGCAAGAGTGCTGTTTGGAATATTGGCATGAGAAACAACCAGGGATTTGCTTATAATCCTGAATTGAATATTCTTTACGGATCATCACACGGTCCATTCAGTGATGATGAAATTAATATCATTGAAGGTTTTAAGAATTATGGTCATCCTTTGGTAATAGGTTACGCAGCAGATGGTAATTATAATGGCACCACAACCCCAGGATTAAGTACAAGCATTTCTGTTGGTGTTCCCTTTGGTTGGACAGGAGGTTCATATACAGCAGATGGTGATGCTGCTGCTGCATCAACCGCACCACCCGTTGGTAATGAAACAACAAACATGAACACTATTAATGCGAGTGCAACTTTATACGGCGCATATAAGGATCCATTATTCTCTGCCTATCCGGGAACCGGAGCAGGAACCGTTTCATCTATTTGGAGTAATCCTACAACACCTGGTAATGCCGGATGGCATTCAGAAGGTTGGTCTGGTTTAGGACTTTACACAAGCACTTATATACCCGGTTGGAAAAACACTTTGCTTGCTGCAGGTTTAAAATGGGGAAGAATGATTCGTTTAAAACTAAACGATGCAGGAACTGCAGTGATAAAAACAATTCCTACGCTGTCATCACCGCAATCAGATACTGCTACTTATTTTCAAAGTAATAACCGTTATAGAGACATGGCATTTTCGCCTGATGGAAAAGAAATTTTCCTTGCAATGGATCGTTCACTGGCTGCATCTGCTGCTACAGTTGGCAACCCAGCAGATGTTGTTGCTGATTGTTTGGGTTGTGTAATACGGTATGAATTTTTGGGTTATAACCCTACCGGCACAGCTCCTTTTCCAAGCACCATTTCAACAAGTATTCCTATTGACTCAAGTACCAGTGCAGGATGTGTTACCGCTACCGCTGTAACGATTAATGCTGCAAATGGAAATAATAATTTATGGGTGCCCATTACAGGGCCTAATGGAAATATCATTGCAGAAATTGATGCCAACAGTAATGATCTTGGAAACATTACTACTTCCTTCTTCACCAGAACAGGAAATCCGGTAAGAACAGGATTTGGCAATAAATATTTAAACCGTAACGTAACTATTAATGTACAGAACAACCCTCCGGCAACACCTGTTTCGGTAAGATTATATTTAACTGCTCAAGAGCTCGCTGATATGATTGCAACAACTGGAAGTAATGTTACAAGCATTACAGATCTCTCTGTTTTCAAGAACAATGATCCCTGCGGCACAACAATGGCTTCGTCTGCATTAGGACAAACAGTTACGGGAAGATATGTTCAATCAATTTACGGACATGCTATTCAGTTTGATGTTACATCATTCTCCAGTTTCTATTTTATGTCTTCTTCATCAACACTTCCATTTGATCTTTTCAGCTTTAGCGGAAAAGCAGTTGCTGATAATTCAAAACTTGAGTGGGTAGTGAATAATGAAGTAGATGTTATTTCTTACACTGTTGAACGCAGTCTTGATAATATCACTTTCGAAAAAATTGGAACTGTTGATGCTAAAAACATACCATCAACAAATCTCACGTACAACTTCATTGACTATAACGCTGGCAAGCTGGCCAATAAGGTTTACTACCGTGTACATTCAAATGAAAACAATGGAGCAAAGAAATACACCAATATTATTGATGTAAGCTTCGGAGCATTGCAAAATGTATATGTAAATGTGTTCCCGAATCCGGTTGTAGAAAAAACAACTGTTACCATCAATGCTGTTGCTGATGAAACAGCACAATTGAATGTGATCGACAATACAGGTCGTACGATCCAAACAATTGAAGTTAACCTTGTAAAAGGCAAAAACAGTCTTCAGCTTGACCTGAGTAATTATAAAACGGGCGTTTACTACCTCGATATTAATGGCAAATCAATCAACGAAAAAGTGAAACTCATCAAACAATAAACAACTGTTAAAACAAAATCCCTGCTGAACTACGGCAGGGGTTTTGCGTTAACAAACTAAATAACCATCATGAAAAATATACTCATCCCTGCATCTTTTCTTGCTGTTGCATTTACGGCAGAAAGAAAGCTATTGAAAACAGACAACCAATTGCTGGTCATTCGTGAAGAAGAAAAAGACACAGCATCCCGACTGTACAGTTTGTTTTTTCATGAACAGCAAAAAGAAATGCGACCTGCTTTTACAGAAGAGACCGTTACTGAACCCGACTATTACAGTAGTTATGAATAATAAAAAAGGGAGAAGCTAAGCTTCTCCCTTTTTTATTTTACGTTAAAGTGCTTATATTTTACCAACCATATTCGCAGGTATTACCCACTCATCAAATTGCTCTGGTGTAACATAACCAAGTTTCACTGCCATTTCTTTCAGTGTTGCTCCTTGCTTATGTGCTTTTTGTGCAATCTCTGCAGCTTTGTAATAACCTATCTTGGTGTTGAGTGACGTAACCAACATCAAACTATTCTCTACATGCTTTTTGATATTAGCTTCAATTGGCTCAATACCCACTGCACATTTATCATTAAAGCTTACACAACCATCGCCAATTAATCTTGCACTATGCAGGAAGTTGTAAATCATTACCGGCTTAAACACGTTCAATTCAAAATGCCCCATTGCACCGCCAACGTTAATTGCCACATCGTTACCCATTACCTGTGCAGCTATCATTGTTAGTGCTTCACACTGTGTGGGGTTTACTTTGCCTGGCATGATAGAAGATCCTGGTTCGTTATCTGGAATAAAAATTTCACCAATGCCGCTGCGTGGCCCGCTGCTCAACATACGGATATCGTTAGCGATCTTCATCAAACTCACTGCAACTGTTTTCAATGCTCCATGTGCTTCAACAATCGCATCGTGTGCCGCTAACGCTTCAAACTTATTCTCAGCAGTTTTGAACGGAAGCTTGGTGAGTTTAGCAATATGTTTCGCCACATTCACATCGTAATTTGGAGGTGTGTTGATGCCTGTGCCAACTGCAGTACCACCCAATGCCAATTCACTCAAATGAGCTAATGTATTCTTGATCGCTTTCAATCCATGATCTAATTGGGATACATAACCGCTGAACTCCTGTCCTACGGTAAGCGGTGTTGCATCCATAAAATGCGTACGCCCGATCTTCACCACTTTCTTATAAGCTTTTGCTTTCTTGTCTAATGTATTCCGCAGTTTTTCAATTCCGGGAATAGTTGTTTCAATCAAAATTTTATATGCAGCAATATGCATTGCGGTTGGGAATGTATCATTACTGCTTTGACTTTTGTTTACATCATCATTTGGGTGTAGATATTTTTCTTTATCGTCGAGCTTGCCGCCATTAAGTACGTGGCCACGATAAGCAATTACTTCGTTCACATTCATATTGCTTTGCGTACCACTACCTGTTTGCCAAACAACAAGTGGGAAAAAATCATCCAGCTTCCCTTCAAGGATCTCTTTGCACACTTTACCAATCAATACAGCTTTCTTTTTCGGTAATACACCTGCTTCATTGTTTGTGATAGCAGCAGCATGTTTCAGGTAAGCAAATGCACGGATAATTTCTTTCGGCATACGATTGATATCCTGTGCAATTTTGAAATTGTCGATGCTTCGTTGGGTTTGTGCGCCGTAATAAGCATTAACGGGAACTTTTACTTCTCCCATTGTATCTTTTTCAATTCTGAAGCTCATAGTAAATGATTTTTGTAAGTTCGGAAAGTGCCGCAAAGGTAGGTGTTAACTGAGTTGATTTTCCTAATTTGAGTACTCAAATCATATGACGAAATTCATTTTTTCTTCCGCAATCAGCTTTGTCCTCACTATCGTTTGCTTTGGACAAAACCACAATCCCGTTCCAACAACGCAACAGTTGAAATGGCATAATTCAGAGTACTATTTGTTTACCCATTTTGGTCCCAACACTTTTACAGATAAAGAATGGGGACATGGGGATGAACCGGAAGATATCTTCAACCCCACTGAGCTTGATTGTCGTCAGTGGTGCCGCATTGCAAAGCAGGCTGGCGCAACGGGTATCATCATCACAGCTAAACATCACGATGGATTTTGTTTATGGCCAAGTAAGTTTTCGAAACATACGGTTCGTGAAAGCAAATGGAAGAATGGCAAAGGCGATGTGCTGAAAGAATTAGCAGCAGCCTGTAAAGAATACGGATTAAACTTTGGTGTTTATATTTCGCCATGGGATAGAAACCACCCCGATTATGGCACCGAAAAATACAATGATATATTTGTGAGCATGATGAAAGAACTCTTTACGAATTACGGACCCATTACCGAACTCTGGTGGGATGGCGCCAATGGTGAAGGGCCAAACGGTAAAAAACAAGTGTACGATTGGAAAAGATTTAAAGAAACTGTTCGCAAACTCTCACCTGCAACAGTTGTGTTTAGTGATGTTGGTCCGGATATACGTTGGGTAGGAAATGAAAAAGGTATTGCAGGGACAACAAACTGGAACACGTTAAACATTGAAGGTTTTACTCCCGGGCTCGGTGCTCCATCAACAGACACATTAAATGTTGGAAATAAATATGGGAAGCATTGGATACCTGCTGAGTGTGATGTTAGCATTCGGCCGGGTTGGTTTTACCATGCAGAAGA
The DNA here is from genome assembly GCF_037892425.1 of Lacibacter sp. H375. Classification (NCBI taxonomy): domain Bacteria; kingdom Pseudomonadati; phylum Bacteroidota; class Chitinophagia; order Chitinophagales; family Chitinophagaceae; genus Lacibacter; species Lacibacter aquaticus. The sequence continues at coordinate 1,846,461 of NZ_JBBKTT010000001.1, read as the reverse complement.
AGATAACAAAGTAAAAACACCTCAACAATTATTTGATCTCTATTTGAAATCTGTCGGTCGTGGAGCAACATTGCTGTTGAATGTGCCACCAGACAGAAGAGGAAAGTTTCATGCAAATGATTCAGCGGCTTTGGTTGGGTTTAAGAAACTACGTTCAGCATCATTTAAGCAGAAAGAACTATTTTTTAGTCCAACAGAAAACACAAAGCTTCTTACTGACGGAAAGATAACAACGTCAATTCAATTAAAACAACCTGTTACACTGCAATTGAAAAAGAAAACAAAGATCAATTGCATTGTATTGAAAGAAGATATCCGGTTCGGTCAAGGCATTTGCAAATTCAAACTAACTGTTGTTTCTTCCAATGGAAGAACAGTATATGAAACAGTTGGTACAACAATCGGCAGAAAACGTATACTTACATTTACTTCGGTTGAAGCAACATCAATTATACTTAGTATTGAAGAAACCAAAGCTGTCTTCAGGGTGAGTGAGTTAGAAGCTTATTTAATTGATGAAACACTGATTGAAAAAATAAATTAAAGTGTACCCATATATGCAATAAGGGCAATGATATCTTCACGGGAAGAAAAATTGACTTCTTTGCCTTGAAAATACTTTTTCAACTGCGCTTCTTTTTCGGGGTAAAAAGAGACAATATTCTTTTTTGTAACAGGAATAAACTGATTGAATTTGTTACCTATGAAAAGAGCTTTTCGACGTGCAACAGTTGTGACAATACTTGGAGTCAGGGTAAGTTTTGTATTATTAGGAACTATAAATGAAGAATATGAATCTGTTCCACCTTCTGTTGTTGTTCCATAAGCGCCAACCTTCTTTTTGCTTAATGTCGCAAAAAAATTTGAAACCCCTAATTTAACATCACCAATTGCTGTATCTAATTTTACAAACCTTATACCAGCGTGATAAAATTCATCTTTTCCAATAACGACAGAACTGGTTTCACCTGGATTTAGAATGGTAAGAGTATCGCCATTTGTAGCAATGAAAAGCATTTCTTCATATACAAAACTATAATTTAGTTTTGCAGAAGACCGCTTACCATCTCTAAAATAAACAACACCTTGTTCAAACTTCAAATACTCAAAGGTTTCATTTTTAGGGATAACTTCGAGAATTGTTTCACCGGGTTGTATAATATATTTCTTTGGCGCTTGTGTATAAGAAATAAAATAAATTCCGATAAACAGAAGTAAAAAAATATACTTTTTCATATTAAAAATGGTAATAATAAATTGCTCAAATATAACCTACTTACCAAACTGCGCCTTCCGCTTTTCTAAAAACGCCCCAACTCCTTCTTTCATCTCTTCTGTTCCAAAACATTCACCAAACAATTTGATCTCTGCATCAAATCCATTTTGTGATGAATCGAAATGTGCATTCACCGCTGCAATTACTTTCGCAACTGCAGTTGGGCCCTTACCCATGATGGTTGCAAGCAGCTCCTTCGTGTTCGGAAGTAATTCATCTGCCGTTACAACATAATTTACCAGCCCCAGTTGTTTTGCTTCGCTCGCATCAATCATAGCGGCTGTCATCATCAACTCCATTGCTTTGCCTTTGCCGATCAATTGAACCAAACGTTGAGTACCGCCATAACCAGGTATCAATCCTAGGTTTACTTCCGGCTGACCAAATTTTGCATTTTCGCTTGCCAACCGAAAATGACAACTCATCGCCAACTCACAACCACCTCCCAATGCAAAACCATTTACTGCGGCAATGATGGGTTTGGGCGATCGTTCAATTTTATTAAATACCATTTCCTGCCCTTTTCTTGCTAATTCTTCACCATCCGTTGTGCCCATTGAAAGAAATTCAGAAATATCGGCACCCGCAACAAATGCTTTTAGACCAGCACCGGTTACTACAGCACATTTGATGGCAGCATTACTGTACACTTCATCAACAGCAGCTGACAATTCTTCAATCACTGTTTTGTTGAGTGCATTTAATTTTTCGGGACGATTGATGGTGATCACAAAAATTCCATCTTCCAAAGAAGTAAGCAATGTTTGATAACTCATATAAGTAAGTTTAAGGAATGTACAATCAGAAGTTACGATGTTTCGACACCCAATCTTTTATGTAAGCCGCAATATCCTGTGTATTGGTGCCGGGCAGAAATAATTTACCAACACCCATCTTTGTTAATGCATCCACATCTTCATCAGGAATAATACCGCCTCCTGTAAGCAACACATCATTCATTTCTTTTTCTTTCATCAAATTCAAGAGGCGGGGAAAAACAGTCATGTGAGCACCGCTTAAAATACTTACGCCGATTGCATCCACATCTTCCTGCAATGCAGCATTCACCACCATTTCCGGTGTTTGGCGAAGACCGGTATAAATAACTTCCATACCTGCATCACGCAAAGCAGTAGCAATTACTTTAGCTCCACGGTCGTGGCCATCCAATCCAACTTTAGCAACGAGAACTCGTACGGGTCTTTTCATACAGCAATGTTATGCTGCGAAAATAGGCATTTCAGCTAACGATTGTAAACAAGCAAGGCCAGAACAACAGATTACAATTTCTTTCGGCTGAACTCCTGCTTCATTTGTTTCAACCCTTCAGCTGCCAGCTTTGAACCAATTGAATCAACATTTTCAAAAAAGATCACCCGATCACCCAGCTGGCGTGAATGTTTGTACGTAACAGAATCGATCAGTGTTACTTTTTCAAAATGTTGAAATACTTCATCATCTGCACCTGGCATTCGTCTGCCAACAAAAATTAAATGCTTAAACCCAAACTCGCTTGGTATCCAATAAATAAATGATCCGTTATCGCTGATCACTTTTGATTTGAATTGTTCATTCTTTCCATAATATTTTAAGGCGCCTGCAAGTCCGTAATGGCGACAATACACAATTGTATTGTCTCTTTCGCTCTGCAGCAGCGATAAAAACTGTTTCTCAGCTTTAGTTGTAATTTCTTTCCAACCCAAATAATCAGCAAAGTCTTGTGGTAACGAATGATTTTGTTGATCTTCCCATTTCAACATACCTGTTCCTTCCACATCACGCTCTTTATAATAAGCGGCCAGTTTATCAGGTTCCCATAGTGGCATAGCCATCGGCAAGGTAAAGCCAGCAAGAAAAAGAATGACTGCAACAGTTACCCATCGTAACCATTTTAGTTTTACGGTTGTCCATTGTTGCAAAGCCACTGAACCTGATGCAAATAACATAGGATATAAACCCATCGAATAATAATTTTTTCCGCTGCTTACAATCAGCAATACAATTACTGTGAGATAGATCAAAGCCAGCATGCGGTACGGCTTGCCTTTTTCAGTAAACAACCAGATCAACCCCATCACCCAAATAAAAAATGCGGTGAAGTACATCAGTATCTGTCCCATCAAAAAATCAACCGGACTTAAAAACTTCAACTGCGTTTCTCTTAGTTCTTCCATGTGATGTAACAACGGCCAGTTATGATTGTACTGCCAAATTAAATTGGGCAATGCGATCAATAACGCAAGCAATCCTCCGCCGTATAAATGTTTATTTAATAAAAGTGAACGGTATTGTGTAAGCAACAGGGCCACTGCAAAACCTAGTATAAAAAATGAAACCGAATTTTTACTTAACCACGCACAACCAAATGCAAAGCCGATCCAATACAAATACCTTACTTGTTTCGTATTGATATATCTGACAATAAAGTAAGCACTCAATGTCCACCAGAATACTTCCAGAAAATTTGCCTGGAATAAAAAATGTAAACGCAGATAAGCCGTAAACATTATGCACAAGCCGGCGATAAATACAGCAAACGACTTTCCACCCATTTCCAAAACCATAGCACAGGTAATGATGAGTGTGATTGCACCAAAAAATGAAGGCCAGAATTTTACCCAGAAAAAGCTTCCGCCAAATACATGTGTGAGGTATGATAACCAGGAAAGCATCGGCGGCACTTCCATATATCCCCATGCTAAATGATGTCCTTGTTCCAGATATAAAAATTCATCTCTGTGTAATTCATAAACGGGATGCTGCAGAAAAAAAGGTAATGCAAATTTGATGATAGCCAATAAGAAAATAGTTGGCCACGCCGATTTAGTAAAGTTCATCAAGTTAAGATAATAGCTATTCAGTAAATTACGACATGAACTATCGAAAATTTGGCAACACGGAATTAGCTGTAAGCGAAATTGGTTTTGGTGCATGGGCCATTGGTGGCGGTGCCATGATCGGTACCACAGCTATTGGTTGGGGTGATGCAGATGATAACACGTCGATAAAAGCTATTCATGCAGCATTAGATACAGGTATCAACTTTTTTGATACCGCTGATATTTATGGTCTTGGTCATTCAGAAAAAATAATTGGTAGTGAAATCGGCAACAAAAGCGATGTAGTTGTTGCAACGAAAGTGGGCAATGTTGCACGCAATGAACAATTCACTGTCGACTATTCCAAAGACTATATCCTTGCTGCATGCGAAGCATCTTTGAAACGATTGAACAGAGATGTAATTGATTACTATCAACTCCACACAGCCCGTTTAAAACATTTACAAAACGGCGAATGCATTGAAGCCATGCAACAATTACAACAACAAGGTAAGATCCGCTACTGGGGTTTATCGTTGAATACTTTTGAACCAAACGATGATGCAGATTTTCTATTAAACAAGCATTTAGGGAATGGTTTCCAGTTAGTGCTCAATATTATTAACCAAAAAGCATTACAGTTAATGAAAACTGCAGCAGCAAAAGGCTATGCCATTATAGCACGCATGCCGTTACAGTTTGGTTTACTTACCGGCAAGTTTGATGAGCAGGTGAATTTCACTGACAATGATCATCGGAAGAACCGGTTAACAAAGAAAGTGATTGATGCCACTTTACTTGCGACAGAACCGGTTTGGAAGCTGTGCAGCAAATACAATTGCACAAAAACACAACTGGCGTTGAGCTATATTTTAAGTTATGATGAAGTGTCTGTAATTATTCCCGGTATTCGTACACCGGAACAGGTGAAGTTGAATACGGATGGTTTATTTACCTTGAAGAAAACCGATAAACAAATGATTGAAGAGTTGGGCACGGGTTCATTTGTTGGGTTGATGGAGTTGATACGAAAACAGGGATAACACATCAATAAAAAAATGCCTCTGCAGCTGCAGAGGCATTTTTGGTATAACTAAACTATTTATAATAAACTCAACGCATACTCCACACGTTTTACTGTTTCTTCTTTACCGATCATTTCAGCGATCTGGAATACAGCCGGGCCAAACTTACCACCTACCAACATAATACGCATGGGCAGTTGAAGTTCACCGGGCTTGATTGCTTTTGCAGCAGTCAGTTCTTTAAACGCATTCTCAATCGCTATTAACTCCCATGTGTTAATCGTTTTCAATACTTCAACATATTCCACAAAGAATTGCTTCTTCTCATCACTCCACTTTGGTTTAACAGCATCCAGCTCTAATGTTTCAGGCGCTTTAAAGAAAAAACCGCCCTGCTGTACAAAATCAGGCAACAGTGTGCAACGGTCTTTCACCAGTTCAATCACTTTTTCGAGTTTAGTTGTATCGCTTACATCAATTCCATTTGCTTTAAAGTAAGATTCAATCTTCAATCGCAGATCTGCAGCCGGTAATCGTTTGATCCATTCATGATTGAACCACTTTGCCTTTTCATAATCAAACTTGGCACCTGCACTGTGTACACGCTTAATATCAAAGCTGGCGATCAACTCATCCATTGTGTACAGTTCTTTTTCTGTGCCGTCGTTCCAGCCAAGCACGGCCAATAAATTAATGAATGCTTCCGGCAAAAATCCTTTTTCAAAAAAACCTTCGGTTAGTTCATTTGTTTTGGGATCGGTCCAGTTCATTGCAAAAACAGGGAAACCATATTTTGCACCGTCACGTTTACTTAATTTGCCACTGGGCCCAAGTATTAATGGCAAGTGTGCCCATTGCGGCATCGATGCTTCCCAGCCCAAATATTTCCATAACAACAAATGCACAGGTGCACTTGGCAACCATTCTTCACCACGAAATGCATGGGTGATCTTCATTAAATAATCATCTACCACCACAGCCAAATGATAAGTAGGCATACCATCTGCTTTCAGTAACACTTTATCATCAACCAATCCTGTTTGGAAACTAACCTCCCCACGAATCATGTCTGTAAAGCTCAACACATCATTCTCGGGCATTTTAATACGTATCACATGCGGTGTATTTTTTTCTAACAGTTCTTTTACTTGATCATAAGTTAAGTTCAAACTGTTGCGCATATTTTTCCGGGCACGATGATCGTATTGTGGTGAAGGATTTTCTTCTGTTTTCAATTCTTCACGCATCTTCTCCAAGTCTTCTTTGGTATCAAATGCATAATATGCGAAGCCACGTGCAACTAACGTTTCCGCATAGCTGCGGTACATTTCTTTGCGTTCACTCTGGCGGTAAGGACCATAAGGACCATTATGCACCGGACTTTCATCAGGCTCCAATCCACACCATTTCAAACAATTGAAAATATATTCTTCAGCGCCCGGTACAAAGCGTGTCTGATCGGTATCTTCTATCCGCAATACAAACTCGCCGCCATGATGCCTGGCAAATAAATAATTATACAACACGGTGCGTACACCGCCTAAATGCAAACCACCCGTTGGACTCGGGGCAAAACGTACTCTTACACTCATGTCGCAAAGATAAAGTCTAAAACCTCAAACCCCTAAAGGGCTTTAAACGTTTTCATTTTATACCTTCACCACATCAATGAAGAAAGATTTCTGCCTGCTCATTTTACTTTTAACTTGTATTGTCACGAATGCACAGATTGATTTTACTTTTCCATCTCTTGTTGTGGAATATGACAGTGCTATTATTTTCCGTAACCTGAAATTGATCCCCATCAAACGAATGGAACAATCAAAAGACAGCGACTATGTTACTGCCAACTCTGTTTCATTGAAATCCGGTATGGCAAGAGGAACTGTGAAGCTGAAAGAGAGGGGGAATTATATGGTCGATAACATCAACGTTCTGTTTATTGAAAACAATAGCGGCAAAGATCTCCTGATCAAGAGTGGCGAAATAGTAATGGGTGGCCGGCAGGATCGTGTTTTTGCCAGAGATACTATTCTTGAAACAGGCAAACAACATCTCGTTCCTGTTTATTGTATTGAAGAAAACCGATGGAGCGAGAAAGAAAGGAAATTTATTTATCGTGGAACAACAGGGAGTGGGTTGCAAGCGATCATTGATACAGCGCAAAACCAAACAAAGGTTTGGGATGAGATACGTCGTTTACTCAAACAAAATAATCAAACAGGCTCTTCATCATATGCATCTTTGTTGAACAACCGGAAAGTAGCTGACACTTCGCAACAATACGTTCGTTATTTCTTACAAGCTTTAAGAACTAAAGACAGCAGTATTGTCGGCATCATCGCATCTACAGGTCATAAAATATCAGGTGCTGATGTTCTTATCAGCACATCGCTTTTTTATCAAACACTGCCGGGCCTATTGGAAAAATATTGTACTGAAGCGGTGCTTACAGGTACAACTGCAAAATCAAATAACAGTCATGAGGCTGTTTATGCCAATGAAATGCTCTCGCCAAAAACACAAGCCGGTTTTCTTTCAAAGAAAGGAAAACGTTTTTTTTATAAAAACGTACTTATACAGTTAACCGGGTATTCTCATCTGTACTAACTTCAATTATGTTTTACGTTGCAACAACACCATGGTGGCTCCGCATATTATTTCCTTCGGATCTAACATGGAGTTTTCCTACAATAGAAAAGGTTTTATACTTAACATTTGATGATGGACCAACTCCTGTTGCAACTGAGTTCGTATTGGATGAATTAAAAAAGTACAACGCTAAAGCAACTTTTTTTTGCATTGGTAACAATGTGCGACAACATCCACAATTATATCAGCGTCTTTTTGCAGAAGGTCATCGTGTTGGTAATCATACACACGATCATTTAAATGGATTTCATACAACAGATGAATTATGGTTGAATAATATTAAAGAAGCAGCAAAATGGATTGATTCTGATCTGTTTCGTCCACCTTATGGAAAGATCAGAAGCTTTCCTGCAAAAGTGTTGAAAGAATCGAACCCGCCATTTAAAATAATCATGTGGAGTGTGTTGAGTGCTGATTTTGATACCAACATCAGTCCGCAAAAATGCCTGGATAATGTAACAAAGAACACAAAACCCGGTAGCATTATTGTATTTCACGATAGTGAAAAAGCCTTTCCTAATCTGCGGTTTGCGTTGCCTGAAGTGTTGAAATTATTTTCGGGTGAGGGTTACCGTTTTGAAGTAATACGCTAGTAATGAGCTGAAAAAAGGAGGGCCGGGGTGGAAACCCTGGCCCGTTTTTAATCCGTACCCTATGAAAACTTTTGCTAAGGTACAATTTCTTTTATCAGATGCAAGTGTTTTTTCTTAGGGCAGAATAATGATTCTTACGTTACCGTTAATGGTTAATTCTGCCTTGTTATCGCATCGGCCATCTCCAAAGTTGAGCAAGCCGCCTGTGTTGTTAAATTTGATCCGCATCACACCTTTTGATATCCAGCGGCAGCTGAATTTTTTGATCAGGGGTTCAATTACTTCATGGCCCCATGTCTTGCCACGGCTGTTTTCGCCACGGCCACCACCAGTGATTGAAAAAATATCATCCAAAGGCCAGAAAGGGGTACCATTTCCTTCGATTTGGGCAACAGTACGAACACTGCTCCACGCAACCCAACGACCACTATCCCAGGTAAGTTTACCTTCAATAACTTTTGTAGTAAAGATGCGGTTGTTGCTGGTGCTGTTATTGGTTACTTCATGTTTTCCCTGAACTTTTACGCTGTCGATCTTATGATTTTCGAAGGTCGTAGTTGCTTTACTGCCCGGAATACCCATAGGGCCAGTGAATACCGTAATGATCTTTCCTTTGCGGAGTTTACCGTCACGGCCAAGACATCCATCTCCAAAGTTTATAGTAACTGTTTTTGGGAAAATGCCCGGGGTAAGAGGTGATACAGTGATTGTAAAACAACGGATGCTATCTACCCTTCCTGTAATATTACCTGCCTCCATGCGACCGAAAATACCTACACCGGCTGTAATACCAAGTGATTCGCCATTGGCTTCTGCACCAATACCCATGGTATTATTAAATACATCGTCGTAAGCAGCTTCGGCTTCGTTATTGCTTTCGGTACTTTCAACAGTGTTTAACTCTTCTTCCTTCGATTGGCTTGCTTCTTTTTTGCAGGCAGTAAATGTAAGAGCACCCAGAAGCAGAAATGCTAATGTGCCTTTTGTTAAGATTGAACTTGTTTTCATGATATACGCTTTTGGTGGTTTATTTTAAAAACTGAACAGTACAAAGACTTACCACCTGTCAGTTGGTTTAAAGAGCGTTAAAAATAATTAAAGGTTCTTACTTTAAATAAACGGGAAATAACCGGGTTGAGTACCTAGCCGGAACAGCTTATTTTTGCGTTTTATGGAAATCATTGATACACATGCACACCTCTATCTCGAAGATTTTCAGGCTGATATTGAAGATGTATTAGATCGGGCCAAGGCTGAAAGGGTTACTCGTTTCTACCTTCCTAATATCGACAGCAGCTCTATCGACGACCTGTTGAAACTGGAGAAAACCCATCCTGAATGTATTCCGATGATGGGGCTTCACCCATGTTCTGTAAAAGAAAATGTAGCCGATGAGCTGAAACTGGTGGAAGAATGGCTACAAAAACGACCTTTTGCAGCCGTAGGTGAAATTGGGTTGGATTATTACTGGGATAAAACATTTGTAGCTGAACAAAAAGAAGCCTTTCGCAAACAGATCAACTGGGCACTGGAGCTGAACTTGCCGATCGTGATCCATAGCCGGGATTCGATGCAGGATTGTATTGATCTGGTGAAGGAACAACAGAACGGGAAGTTGCATGGAATTTTTCATTGCTTTGGAGGCTCAGTAGATGAGGCAAAAAAAATTATGGATCTGGGTTTCTTAATGGGCATTGGTGGAGTAGTAAGTTATAAGAAATCAGGACTGGCAGAAGTACTAACATCAATCCCATTAGAATATCTCGTACTGGAAACAGATGCACCCTACCTCACCCCTGTTCCATTCAGAGGTAAACGCAACGAGCCATCTTATTTAAAATATGTAATAACGAAAATGTCTGAGGCTATGAATATTCCGGCTGAAGAAATTGCAGCGCAAACAACACGCAACGCTCAAAAATTATTCGGCAGCTAAGAGACTGAAACTGTATTTTTGCTGCCCTGCAAAAAATGAAACTTAGCTTGAATTATTTTAAGCAGGGATTTAAAGAGAGGTGTCCGAGTGGTTGAAGGAGCACGCCTGGAAAGTGTGTATGCGGGAAACTGCATCGAGGGTTCGAATCCCTTCCTCTCTGCAAAAGAAAAAGCTCAGCAGATTTACTGCCGAGCTTTTTTGCAGAAATCAATATTATTTCTTTTTCGCTGCCGCCACTTTCTTCTTACCAACCTCAGTCATGGCAAAAGAGCGTGTCATGGTTTTAATTTTTTCGGCCTTGCGAAAACGTAATGCACTCCAGTCTTCATCAATGGCAACAGCACGCACCGGCTCATAACCAAGTTCACCAAGTTTGGCCCATCCGGTATCACGATTAAACTCGCAGGTATATTTTTTTGAAGTTCCTTTTGGATAACAGAACCAGATTACTGCATCGTCTGCTGCTTTCTTTGCAATTTGCTCAGCAGCTTTATCAACTTCCTTTTGTTTTGTAGCAAACACGATTACAAAATCAATTTTTTTTACTTTGCTGAGAGAATCAATAATGGTTGCTTCTTCACTAATTGATTTGAGTTCGGGCAAAAAACTGTCAGGATGATTAACGGATACAATTGTACCCTGCGTTTTGTAATTGAGTTTTTTAAATAGCGGAGTCATATGCAGAAAGAATAAAAAACCGAATCAAATTATACCCAGTTTTTCTACAGCCGATTGAGCGGCTATCTGGCTGGCATCTTTTTTATTGAAGGCTTTGCCTTCGGCTATTACTTCGCCATCAACCACAGCTCCAATGGTAAACAAACGTCGGCCGTTTTCTAATCGTTCATCCAATGTCTCAAAATCAAGTGCCTTGCCATTTTTGTTTGCCCAGCCATAGAGTTTGTTTTTGTGATTGATCTCAAGTGCTTCAAGATCTTCCATAAACAAATACGGGACAATCACATTCTTGACGATCCACCGTTGCGTTTTTTTATAACCAAGATCAAGATAAATAGCACCCAGCAGCGCTTCAAGTGTATTGCCGAATATCTGTGATATCTTAAGTGAGTTATCGCCCTTATTATACAGTGTTACCTTCTTCAACCCCATCCGCACAGCAATATCATTGAGCGTTGCACGGTTCACCATCTTGCTGCGCATCTCTGTTAAAAAACCTTCGCCTTTGTATGGATATTTTTTGAAGAGATAATCGGCAACCACAGCACTCAATACTGCGTCGCCTAAAAACTCCAGCCGTTCATTGTTCTGATCACTACCTTCTTTAATGGAACGATGGCTGAGTGCAGTTTTGTAAAGTTTAAGGTCGCCCGGACTATACCCAAGTATATTACGCAGGTTACTCTCAAACTTATTCTTAGCGGGTAATATTTGCCGGACGAAGTTCCGCACCATACAGGTTTATTACATCATTCACCCAAAAACAAATTGCTTTACGGCAGATGTATGTTCTAACAAATCTAAAGTAATTCAGGAATATTTCTTTACAATCACTGAAGCATTATGTCCACCAAAGCCAAACGTGTTACTTAAAGCAGCACGCACAGTACGTTTCTGTGCTTTGTTAAACGTGAAGTTCAGTTTAGAATCAAGTTCAGGATCATCAGTAAAGTGATTAATGGTTGGAGGCACAATATCATGCACCACACTCATTACACATGCTATTGCTTCTAAAGCACCTGCCGCACCCAAGCAGTGACCAGTCATTGATTTGGTTGAGCTGATGTTGAGATTGTAAGCATGATCACCAAATACACTCATGATCGCTTTTGTTTCAGCAATATCACCAAGAGGTGTAGAAGTGCCATGTACGTTAATATAATCGATATCAGACGCCTGCAAACCTGCATCTTTTAATGCAGCACTCATTACATTTTTTGCACCAAGTCCCTCGGGGTGAGGAGCTGTAATATGATGCGCATCGGCAGTGGCACCACCGCCGGCAATTTCGCAGTAAATTTTAGCACCACGCTTTAAGGCATGTTCAAGACTTTCAAGCACAAGCATACCAGCACCTTCGCCCATTACAAAACCATCACGATCCTTATCAAACGGACGGCTGGCTGTTTTGGGGTCATCGTTCCGTTCGCTCAATGCTTTCATGGCATTAAATCCACCAACACCCGCTGCACTTACAACTGCTTCACTTCCGCCCGTTAAAACAATATCTGCTTTTCCCAGGCGGATATTATCATAAGCATCAATGATGGCGTTGGTTGAAGAAGCACAAGCCGATACAACAGCGAAATTTGGACCACGAAAACCATGACGCATCGAAATTTGTCCGGCCGCAATATCCAAAATCATCTTAGGGATGAAGAAGGGATTGAAACGGGGAGTTCCATCACCATTGGCAAAGTTTACCACCTCTTCCTGGAAAGTAATGAGGCCGCCAATACCGCTGGCAAAGATCACACCTACTCTGTCTACATCAACATTGTCTTTGTTTATGCCCGCATCCTGTACTGCCTGATCACTTACAACCAAGGCAAACTGCGTGAAGCGGTCGATCTTCCTTGCTTCTTTTTTATCAAGATAAGTTGTGGGGTCAAAATCTTTCACCTCGCAGGCAAAACGTGTTTTGAACTTCGAACAATCAAATTGCTTGATGAAATCAGCACCGGATACACCATTGGTTAAACCATCCCAATATTCATCGAGAGTTTTGCCCAATGGTGTAAGGGCACCAATTCCGGTAACTACTACTCGTTTGAGCTCCATAAGTTGCCTGGGAAAGATTAGTTATACCGCTTTTGGCGATATTAAATTACTTAGCGTGTTCTTCTAAATAAGTTACTGCCTGACCAACAGTCGTGATGGTTTCAGCTTGCTCATCGGGGATAGAGATGTTGAACTCTTTTTCAAACTCCATGATCAGTTCAACTGTGTCTAAAGAATCAGCTCCCAGATCATTGGTAAAAGAAGCTTCAGGATTCACTTCTGACTCTTCAACACCTAACTTGTCAACGATGATTTTTTTTACTCTTGCTGCGATGTCTGACATTGTCGTAATAATTTGGTTACAGGTTGCAAAAATAGAGTTTTTAAGCAATTAGCAAGCGTTCCTGTAAAATTGTCTGAAACGCTTCATTTTCAGGAGGTTTCAGTCGGTTTTCACTACCATATCAAAAAGCCCAGTTGCTAAGCTTTCATGAAGCTTCTGTTCACGTAAGTTACAACTGTTTGTTTTTACATAAAAAAATGTAACTTGTTCATCCTGCTTAAACTTACATATGGCGCTTAAACAAATTGACTTTGGAACGGCTGAGCATCGGCAAATGATCAACTTGCGGTATGAGATACTACGTAAACCGCTTGGGCTGAACTTTACGCCGGAAGAATTGGATAAAGAAAAAAACGACATTTTAATTGCAGCCTTTGAAGAAGAGAAAATGCTGGGCTGTTGTTTTCTGACTCATATTGATAATTCCACTGTACGGTTACGCCAAATGGCGGTAGAAAATAATCTGCAGGGGAAAGGCATTGGTGCTTCACTCATGAATTTTGCTGAAAATATTGCACGTGACCGTGGGTATAAGACCATGATGATGCATTCAAGAAAAACAACCTGTCATTTTTTTGAGAAACAGGGTTACAAAATAGAAGGTGATGAGTTTATCCAGTTAACCATTCCCCATTTTAAGATGGTGAAGAAACTGCGGTAATAAAGAAGTGGTCCAATTTTTAAGGATTTTTTTGTTACTTACTTCAGTTGCAAGCGTTCCATTACAGTTTGTTTATATAGCCGGCCAATAGGAATTTCTTTTTGCGCCAGCTGAACTGATAATCCATTGTAGCCTGCAATTTTACTTAACGATACCATATAAGAACGATGTACACGCATAAACTTATGTTCTGATAATAGGTTTTCCATGGCAGAGATCGATTGCTTTACAAGAAAGTGTTTGCCATCACTCAGAAAAACCATTACATAATCTTTCCAGCTTTCGATATAATCAATCTCATTCACAAAGATCTTCTTCATATCCTTATCAACTTTCAGGTACACAAAAGCAGCTGAAGTAGATGTTTCGTTTTTTGTAACAGTGGATACTTCCTGCCCCATCATTCTATTGAGCTTGGTGATGGCTTTAAAAAAACGTTCGAATGAAACAGGTTTAACAAGGTAATCAACAGCATCTAATTCAAAACCATCAACAGCATATTCCCTGTATGCAGTAACAAAGATCACCTTGGGTGGATGTGAAAGATTTTTCAGAAACTCTGTACCAAGTATGCGTGGCATTTTTATATCAAGAAAAATAACATCAACGGTTTTTTGCTGTAATATGCTCAACGCTTCAATCGCATTTCTGCATTGGCCCACAGTCTCAAGGCCATTGATAGCAGCGATGTAGGTCGACAATACTTTTAATGCCGGCGGTTCATCATCTATAAGCAGGCAGCGAAGTTTCATGCTGTGTGGGTTGAGGGATGAACATTGAAGCAGACGTAAAACTAGCGGCAGGAAGTTCATCAACCAAGATCACCATCATCGATACTACAAAAAAACTTCCTTCATCATTAATTTTTAATTCGTGTTTGCCGGGATAAATAAATGAAAGTCGCTGTTTCACATTGTCGATGCCAATGCCTTTATCACTTTCCGGCACATATTCATTTTTGCTATTAGCGATTTTACAACGAAGCGTTCCTTGTTGTACCGATATATCAACACCAAGCCACGGTTTTTCTATTTGCTCAGACACACCATGTTTAAATGCATTCTCAAGGAACGGGAGTAACAACAACGGTGCAATCAATTTATCCTTAATTTCTCCTTCCACACTCCATGAGATTTCAATTTTGTTACCATATCGTTCCCGCTCAAGGTCGATGTAATTTTTCATGATGTCGATTTCTTTTTCAAGTCGCACCTCATCTGTTTTACAATCGTAAAGCATATAACTTAACAGCGATGAAAGTTTTAAAATAAGCCCGGGTGTTTTGGGTGAATTCTCGAGTGAAAAAGAGTAGATATTGTTGAGCGTGTTAAATAAGAAATGCGGGTGCACCTGTGCTTTCAATAACTGAAGCTCAACAGTTGTTTTTTCCTGCTGTGCACGCATCCAGTCTCTTTGTTTGATTGTCCACAGCTTAAAAAATTTTATAATCATTGGGCTTGCTGCAGAAGTGGTCATACACAAATAGCAAAAAGCAAGTGGTCCTCTTGGCAATATATTATCTAACCCCATTGCTTCCTGCGCAGGAATTAATACATAACTTCTGTAGCCCGCATCAATATAAAGTCCAACAGCTCCCCAAAACAATACGAACAAAAAAAACTGCCACACTCTCCCCTTTAGTAAGAGATGCGGAATAGCGCCATACACTAATGGATAACCAAATAAAATAAACGCTGGCACCCACATGACCATATTTAGGAGTTGCCGGCCATATGAAAGTGGAACACCCATCACCATCCAAAAGGCAGCCCATATTGCAACATGAAATGTCCAATAAAATAAGTGCCGCCAAATACGATAGCGGGAAGAAAAAATAAATTCGTTATAAAGGAAGGAGTTCATTTTCTTGTCTTACACAAGTTAAACAATTACGCAGGATCATTTCAATAAGGAAAGCTGAAATAGACTAAATACCTGAATTTCCGACAAACAACATTTTTCTTCGTTTAAAACCTTTAGCCCGCTTCCTCATGTTTTATTTCTCCAAAATAAGTTCGTTCAGCGATTGCATATCTCTTACAAAAACGGAGGCTTCTATCTTGTTTTCTCAAGAGAAGAAAAAAACAGAACATCAGCAACCGAAATAAGGGAAGCGGAAAAATTGAACCAAAGAAAAATTGCTGGTGCAGTCTATGCACCAGCAGCATACTTAAGTTTTACAACAATTATACGCTTCCTTATTTATATGTTATCGATGTAAAAAATATTCATCATCAAACTATATATCACCAATTACAAAACACTTCATTATGAAAAAGAAAATTCTTTACGCATCTCTGTTTTCATCGCTAATGTTCTTCCATTACTCTTGCCAGAAGGAAACGTCTGTTTCAGGTAAGGAAACTTCATCCAAAATCACCTTGAGAAACAGCGATCAGGGACACCTGCAACAAACCAAAACATTTTCCGCCGATGTTGCGATTAAATGGATGAACATGCAGGTGTGGCAGATGTATAAGTACCCGGGCATTATTGGTAATGTGGCTTACTCACGTCATTATGCCTACAGCGGTATAGCTTTATATGAAGCAGTAGTTCCGGGTATGCCGGCCTATCAATCAATTGCGTCCCAACTAAACGGGCTTACTGGTTTGCCCAAAACAAAACCGGGTGCGGGTTATCATTGGGCTGCAAGTGCCAACGCAGCATTGGCATATATGAACAAAAAACTTTTTCCTTCAGCAACAGCAGAAAACAAAGCAGCCATGGATGAGCTGGAAGCAAAACTGCTTGCTCAGTACAGTAATGAAGCCGATGCTGCAGTCATTCATCGTTCAGTTGAATTTGGACAGGCAGTAGCAAAAGCTGTGTTTAATTGGGCTGATACAGATGGTCATCACACTATAAATAACCCTTACACGGCTCCCATTGGTAAAAGTGGTGGAATCTATTGGACCGCCCCAAATCCATTGCCCGTACATAGTTTACCATATATTGGAAATTTGCGTCGGTTAGTAGCTAACAGTGGCGATGGCGCTGCTTTACCTCCTCCACCATATGATGAGCTCGCAGCAATGACTATTGAAGTGATCAATGCAAAGCCTACCACTTCTCAAGACGAATACAAAATGGCATTTTGGTGGAGAGATTTTCCGGGCACAAGTACTCCCGGTCATTACGTAAGCATCTTACGACAAGTGTTACAAAAAGAACACGCAACTCTTGATGTTGCAGCGCTTGCTTATGCTTTAGGTGGTATTATTGATGTTGACATTACAATCAGCACCTGGCAAGACAAATACAAATATCTTTTAGCACGACCATTTAATTACGATGATGTGATCGGGCAACCATTTCTTCCTCTCCTTGGTGCACCACATCCTGAATATCCTGCCGGTCATGCTACCTTATCTTCTGCCAACGCAGAAGCAATGACAGCAATATTTGGTGACAATTATTCTTTTACTGACAGTACATTTTATATTTATGAAACAACCAATCCTGTGGGGAGCAAACAACCTCCACGCTCCTTCAACTCATTTCGTGCAGCTGGAGAAGAAGCAGGTTGGTCACGCTTATATGGAGGTATTCATTACCGCATTTCAATTGAGAGAGGATTTTGGCAAGGAAGAAAAGTTGCACATAATATTATCTCGAGTTTGAAATTTCTGAAAGACTAACCTGCTGTTACCGACAAAACAAATACAACGGAAAAATTGCAAAGCCACAACTATAAAACAAAAGGGAGTCTTTCGACTCCCTTTCTTATTTCACTTCATTCTATATACTTATGCTTTGTATTGAGGAATAAGGCTGTTTGCCATATCCACCATTTTCTTAATGCCATCTTCAGGTAATGCACCTTTCTTAAATTCAGCCAATACATCCGGTAATTTGGTTTCCATTTCATGTAAGAAATGTTCTTCAAATTCTTTCATCTTACGTACCGGAACGGCATTCAATAAACCATTTGTACCTAAGTAGATGATCGCAATTTGATTTTCTACTTTGTACGGAGTGTATTGTGCCTGCTTCAGAATTTCCACGTTACGTCCACCTTTATCAATTACAGATTTGGTAGCAGCATCCATATCACCACCAAACTTAGAGAAGGCTTCCAACTCACGGTAAAGAGCCTGATCAAGTTTCAGGGTACCTGCAACTTTCTTCATTGATTTGATCTGAGCGTTACCACCCACACGGCTTACAGAAATACCTACGTTGATCGCCGGACGGATACCTGCGTTGAACAAGTTACCTTCCAGGAATATCTGACCATCAGTAATTGAGATCACGTTTGTAGGAATGTATGCAGATACGTCACCCGCTTGTGTTTCAATGATCGGCAATGCAGTTAATGAACCACCACCTTTTACAAGGTGTTTAATGCTGTCAGGTATATCATTCATGTTCTTTGCAACACTGTCATCGTTGATCACTTTCGCAGCACGCTCAAGCAAACGACTGTGGAGATAGAATACGTCACCAGGATATGCTTCACGACCCGGAGGACGTTTCAGCAACAATGATACTTCACGATAAGCCACGGCTTGTTTAGAAAGATCATCATAAATGATCAAAGCTGGGCGTCCGGTATCACGGAAGTATTCACCAATAGCAGCACCAGCGTAAGGAGCATAGAACTGCTGAGGAGCCGGATCACTTGCAGAAGCCGCAACAATTGTTGTGTACTTCATTGCACCATTATCCTCCAATGTTTTCATCACACCGGCAATAGTTGATGCTTTCTGACCAATCGCAACATATATACAATATACAGGCTTACCTGCTTCGTAGAATTCTTTTTGGTTGATGATGGTATCAACTGCAATTGCAGTTTTACCAGTCTGACGGTCACCAATGATCAACTCACGCTGACCACGACCGATAGGGATCATCGCATCGATGGCCTTGATACCTGTTTGCAGAGGTTCTTTTACCGGCTCACGGAAGATTACACCAGGTGCCTTACGCTCCAATGGCATTTCATACAATTCGCCAACGAGAGGACCTTTACCATCAATTGGTTCGCCCAAAACGTTAATTACACGGCCGCTCATACCTTCACCAACTTTAATAGAGGCGATCTGACCTGTACGGCGAACAGTAGAACTTTCTTTGATACCTTTTCCTTCACCCATCAATACCACACCAACGTTATCTTCTTCAAGGTTGAGGGCAATGGCACGAACACCATTGTCGAACTCTACCAGTTCACCGTAGCGAACGTTGTTCAATCCATATACACGGGCAATACCATCACCCACTTGTAATACGGTACCTACTTCTTCCAAATCAGCACCAACGTTAAAGTTGCTTAACTGCTGGCGAAGTATCGCTGAAATCTCATCCGGTTTAATATCTGCCATGACGCTTTATTTAGCCCCCACGCTCTTTTGAATTGTGAGGAAAGTTTACAATTGAATTTTATCTGATGTTTCTGATGTATGTATTTTTCTGGAATTGCTTCTGGATATCTCTCAAATCACGTGCAATGCTTGCATCTACCAGGTTGCCATTATACTCGAGTTGAAAGCCACCAATAATTGCTTCGTTCACCACATTCTCCAGTTCCACATGTGCAAGCTTTGCATCTGTTTTCACTTTATTTGCAATAGCTGTTTTTAATTCTTCACTTGCAGGAGAAACAGTAATGAGCTTTACTTTATGAATACCTTTTATTTCGTTGTACTGATCAATAACAGCATGTGCAATTTCAGGTAATGTTTTTTCACGACCTTTCTTTACGATCAGGTTTACAAACGCAGAAGAAAGCTTGCTGATGTTTTTGATGATGATCTCGTTCACGATCTTCTCTTTGGTATCAGCATTAATAACAGGGCTGCGCAATACATTTGTAAACTCCTTACTTTTCTTGCACACATCCTGCAAGTATTTCATATCGGCATACACCGCTTCCAGTTCATTTCTCTCTTGTGCGAGATCAACCAGAGACTTTGCATAACGACCTGCGAGACGGGGATTTTGCATGTTTGAATTTGAAAATTTATCAATTCGAAAGTTCAGGTAAGTCGCAAACTTTCAAATCTTCAACTTAGTTTAATTTAATTTCTTCAGCCAGTTTGCCAATGTATGCTTCCTGTTCTGTTTTATTAGCCAACTCACGACGCAATACTTTTTCACTTACTTCAATTACCAGGTTACCCACTTGGTTTTTTACATCAGTGATAGCAGCCATCTTCTGTTGATTGATAGCAGCAGTTGCTTCAACCATAATTTTATTGGCTTCTGCTTTAGCCTGCTCTTTTGCTTCGTTTACAATTTTGTCTCTTGTTTCACGAGCTTCCTTCAATAACTGGGCTCTTTCTTCACGTGCTTTTGCAAGCAACGCTTCATTTTCATTCTTCAACTGAGCCATTTCAGCTTTTACTTTTTCAGCTGTTTCCAGTGCTTCAGCAATACCTTGCTCTCTTTCGTGCAACCCTTTAATAATTGCAGGCCATGCGTATTTTTTCAAAATGAAAAACACAACAAGGAAAGCAACCAGTGTCCAGAAGAGTAAACCTAAAGCGGGAGTAAGTAAACCCATGATTTATTTATTTTAAAACGTTCGATTTTAGTTTAAAATACTGCATCCTCCGCCCTGTGCTTTGGATGCAGTAAAATGTTTGTGCGGCAATGATTAAAGTACCATTGCAAGGAAGCCTACGATAATAGCAAACAGAGCAGCTCCTTCTACGAGAGCCGCAGTAAGGATCATGTTTGCACGGATGTCGTTAGAAGCTTCTGGCTGACGGGCAATTGATTCTAATGCACCTTTACCAATCTGTCCGATACCGATACCGGCACCTACAGCGGCTAAACCTGCACCTATTGCACCACCTGCATTTGCTACCGCATCTAAAAGAATTAAATCCATTGTTTTGAATTTATGATTGTGAAAAATAAAACGATTAATGATGAGCTGCTTCTTCGCCGTGACCATGATCACCTTCCATTGCCTGGCTGATGAATACAGCTGTAAGCATGGTGAAGATGAAGGCCTGCAGGAAAGCAACCAATATTTCAATAAAGTAAATGAAGATCGTGAATGGGATAGAGATCACTGTTGATCCAATACCAAAACCTTGTCCTAATTTCTCTGTAAATACAAAGATCAACGAGATCAAACAGATAATGATAATGTGACCCGCCACCATGTTGGCGAAAAGACGTATGATCAATGCACCTGGTTTAATTAATACAGCACTCAACAATTCTACAGGTACCAAAATGAATTTTACACCTAATGGTACTCCCGGAGGATTGAAGATGTGGCCCCAGTAATGCCTGTTTGAACTGAACAGAATAACGATGAAAGCAATAATACCTAACACAACGGTGAAAGCAATATTGCCGGTTACGTTTGCTGAACCCGGAACCAAGCCGAAAATATTATTGATGAGAATAAAGAAGAAAACTGTGAGGAGGAATGGCAGATACTTGGGTGATTTTGCACCAAGATTTGGAACCGCTACCTCATCACGAACGAACGTAATGATCGGTTCAAAGAAGTTTTGCTTGCCTTTTGGCGCCGATGTTACACCAAGTCCTTTGCCGTATGCTTTCGCAATGCTGATCAGTATCCAAACAAGAACGATCAATGCCAGCAACATCTGCACAACGTTACGGGTGAGCGATAAATCATAAAACTGTTCGTTGGGATCCCTTGATACGATCTTCTCGCCAATCTCTTGTTTTACAAGCTTATAACCATTGTATTCTGCATGGCCATGTTCAAATTTTGAAGACATGAACACAGACAACCCTTTCTGCTGAGAATAAATAATAACGGGAAGAGGAAAACCTACTGCATGGCCTTTCCAATCGAAAAAATGGAAATCATGACCGTCCATAATATGACCGAAAATCACTTCCTTGGCATCAAAGCCTTCCTTTTTAGGAGCGTGCTCGCCTTCCTGCGCAGCCGGTTCATGCTCAGCCGGTTCGTGCTGTGCTAAAACAGGAGCTGATATTCCCATGAAAAAAACGCTGAAAACCGCTACCAATAAGGATTTGATGCTCTTGAACGCCATACGTTTCCTAAATTTGGCGCAAAGATAAGGGGCGGCAGGTGAAAAATGGGGAAATGATAAACTGAAAAAGGAAAAAAGTTGTTCAGGTTAATCGAGCCCCATTTTGCGGCGCTCTTCTTTAATTTTTTCGAGTTCAATTACATCAAGTTGGTCTTTTGGTCGGGATACTGCCTTTTTGTTGGCGAGTAATTGGTTGAGGTGCAGGAAGGGTACCATGATTCCGTTCAAATCTGCAACCGAAGCCTTTTGCAAACAATCGTCAAAAGAATAGCCTTCGAGACCTTTCATCTCTGTCATAATATCCAACACAATACCATCTCCGATATAAAACTCTGCCCACCCGGGCACGAATTGCATCTTTTCTAGGGATTCATAATCTCCATAACCCAATTCAAGGAAAGCCTTCCTGAGATTTTGCCGGTTTTCACGAGAATCTTTGATCCACATATCGGCATCTTTAGTTGCCCGCATATAACCATGCATGTTAACAGCAAAGCCGCCAACCATGATATAAGCAACGTGATTTTTATTTAATGATTCCCAGAAAAGCAAGAGACTGTCGTTGTAAACATCCATATTATGATTGTTTATTCATCCAGCTTCTTATGGGTGATTTTTGCAGTAGAAAGCATTTTGCCAATACGCATGAGACGGCAAAATACCGTGAATTTTTCCTCATCAGTCATAAGAATAGCTTCCCGCCTTTTGGCTGTTTCGTATTCTTCCTGTCTTGAATAAGGAATGAATGTTTCGTTCAAAATTGAGAGTTCAGAATTTGTATCGTATTTCTTTCTTTCCACTTGCTGCAAGTTAAAAAATATCCTCCGCTTTACCTATTTCAACAGACTAAACTGCTGCTTTCGAAAACTGCATTTCATGCAGCTTGGCATAATAACCGCCAAGCATAAGTAATTCATCGTGAGTGCCCATTTCTTTGATCTCACCCTTATCTAATACAATGATCTTATCGGCTTTCCGGATGGTGGAAAGTCGATGTGCAATCACAATGGAAGTGCGGCCTTCAATCAGTTTATCGATGGCATGCTGTATCATTTGTTCGGTTTCGGTATCAACAGATGAAGTGGCTTCATCTAAGATCAACACAGATGGATTGAATAATAATGCCCGGATGAAGCTCAACAGTTGCCGCTGCCCCTGGCTCATGGTGGCACCACGTTCCATTACATTAAAATCATAATTGCCCGGCAAACGCATGATGAAATCGTGCAGACCGATAAGTTTGGCTGCTTCTATCACTCTTTCTTTACTGATGTTTTCATTACGCAGTGTTACATTATCTCTAATGGTGCCTGCAAACAGGAACACATCCTGCAATACCACACCAACCTTACTGCGTAAAGCATCCAATTCATAATCTTCTAATTCAACGCCATCGAGCTTAATAGCACCCTTCTGAATATGATAAAGACGGTTGAGCAAACTTATGATAGATGTTTTACCACTACCTGTATGCCCAACAATAGCAACGGTATCACCCGGATTTACGGTGAACGAAAGATCTTTCAATACCCAGTTCTCATCGTTATAAGCAAACCACACATGATCAAATTCAATTTTACCGGGCACAGCACCTTCGGGTTGAAATGCATCATGAGCAGATGGCGCAATCTCATCTGTATTATCCATCACTTTAAATACACGTTCACTCGCCACCATACCCATCTGCAATACGTTGAATTTATCGGCAATAAAACGAAGCGGACGAAACAACATATTCAGCAAAATGATGAAGGCCATAATTTCTCCCGCCATTTTCGCTGCTTCACCATTGGAGGCCGACACTGCCTGTCCTGCCCCGAACCAAACCAACAAACCCAATGATATTGCCAAAATAATTTCCACTACCGGAAAGAAAACAGAGTAAGCAAAAATGGCATGAATGTTTGCATTACGGTGATCTCTGTTGATCTTATTAAATTTATTAAGCTCTTTTTGCTCTACGGCAAATGCCTGCACAACCTGCATACCTTGTATATGTTCCTGTACAAAAGCATTGAGTGCTGCCACTGCATTTCGCACACGATGAAAACTTTTATTTACACTTTCTTTAAAATAATAGGTGGCTAGAATAAGAAATGGAAAAGGGATTAAACAAACCAGCGTCAACTGCCAGTTGATATAAAACATCGTAAACAATACAGCGATGATGGTTAGAAAATCCGCAAGAATGGGTATGAAGCCTTCTGCAAATACATCACTGATGGTTTCAATATCATTTACTGTACGTGTGGTTAATGTTCCAATAGGCGTTTGATCGAACTGGCGGAGATTTAAACCAAGTATCTTTTTGAAGACATTGACACGCAGGTCTCTTACCACTGTTTGTCCAAGCCATGCTGTATAATAAGAAAAGAAAAAACGAAGAACAGTTTCAAGAATGATGAGAGCAATCTGGAAGATGGTAATGCGGATCACCATTTCAGCAACATTGTGCTGAATATAATCGTTCACCGTGGTGTTGATCAACCATGGACGAATGGGAGCCATTACTGCCAAAACAATCGCCAGGATGATTGAGCTGTTCAGTCGTCTTCTGTATGGCGATGCATAGCGGATGATCCTGCCGAGTAAACGGAAATCGAATACTTGTTTTTTCCCTTCTTTCTGTGCCAAGCCTTTTTACAATTTAGGGGCAAAGTTAAACGCTTTCATTTTGCGGCAGCAATACAGGATATTAACCGGAAGCTAAAAAGGATGAATGGCAAAGACTAAACTTTGTACTTGCGGTTGAAGTAGAACAATGAAAACAAACTGGCCAGCACACCCACTGCCGCAAACACAATCACCAACTGCGAATAAAACGAAACCCAGTTCAATTGTAGTTTCAGCAATTCTTTTGATAACATCACTGAAATACTGCCGAGATAACCCCATGCATCGGCGGTATAAATTAAGAAGCCAACATTACCTGCAATGCTGAAGGATGCAAGCAGCCGTTCGAAGAACACACTATTAAACAATACATAAGAAATATAAAGACCCAACCCGGTGAGCTGCATCCACAAGGCACCATCGAGCAATGATTGCCTGTATAAGAATGAAGCAATGCCCGTCAATAAAAATCCAACGATCAGCAACACATGAATAATGCGGAAAGCACGCATATTCTTTCGCACAAACACAAGCATACCGATCAATCCAAGCACCACCAACGAAGTAATGGTTTCTGTTTTTGCAAATACGGATGCATTGCCACCATAACCAAGCTCAGTCCACATATTGCCCATATAATTATCACGGAGATCACGCATGATGGTGAGCAATAAATAAATAATGACAAACGCAACAACGCCAGCGCTGAACTGTTGTAAAAATTTCTTTCGTTCGGGTTGATTCATTGGCAAACGCACTGTTCGTTCTGCTACATCATCTGTGTCCGGGAAAGGAGCTTTTTCAAGCAGCGCATAAAAAACAACCAACGGCACAGCAAACAAAGAAGCTGTTGCAAACGGCATCCAGTATTCACTGATATTCCAATCGAGCAATAACCATTTGCCTACACTCCTGCTGAAACCTCCTGCAAAAATGAAACTCACGGCCAGCACCACACCAATAAAATCAGTTGCCCTTCTTCCTTCAACATAACTGAACACAACACCCCACATAAAACCAAGCGTAAAGCCATTGATGAGAAAGCAAAGCATTCCAAATGGCGCAGGAACAACAGCAAATAATAATAAACTTAACCATGCCACTCCAACCATCAGTAAACTTGTTTTCCAACGGCCTTGTCGCTGTAATTCAGATATGAATTTGATCCCATAAAATTTACTGAGCATATAACCAATTACCTGGCTGATGATGAGCAGGGTTTGATAAGATACATTCCAGAATTTCAACCCATCAAACGTTGCTACTGTAAATGGTTTACGGAATGCAAAGATGGAAGCGTAGGTAAAGAAAACAACAACAGCTAAGTAAACTGCTGCTGCAATTTGCTTAGCTGTAAAAGTTGAAGGGGTATTTATTTGTTGACTCAAAGCAACGGGAAGATAAATGTTTTTTCGGGTGACTCACCCGGCCAAATTACATTTCACCGGTTGATTTGCGGTATGCTTTAATAAAGATGGCGCCGAGATTTTTGTGCGGCGGCACATAATCTTTCATCAGTTCGCTTGCTTTTGCATCACCCTTAACGGAAGCAGTGATCTGTTGCCAGATAGGGATCCATTCAATATTTTTTCCGTTGCGGATATCTTCATTCAATGCACGGAGTATTGGTTCGTTTACAGAATAACTACCAACTTGCTTGGTGGAGATGATATGTGCATCTTCATTTACATTAAGAATCTTCGCCAGATTCTGATAACCACCACATGAACCCAACATCACAATTCTTGACGATGGCAACATTTGCTGAATAGTATATTTCAAGTGATAACTATGCCCACGGTGCACCACAATCGACGGGTTGATATTATTCTTTGTAAGATAATTGATCAGGCTTTCCTGTGCTTTTGCATCAAGGTCCTGTTTGTAATCGAGCGGCAGGTTTGCATAGATCGTGTAAGGCTTTCCTTTTGTTGAAGTGATCGTTACCCATTCTTTACCAGTTACAACTTTCCATTCAGGTTTGCCATTGAACATACCCATGAAATTGCGGAAAGAAGTTATCCCATCTTCATCACCATAAAAGAACACATGCTGCACCACTGCGCCACTACTATCTGCTATGCTGCTGTAATCTACTTTATATACCGGTGGTATGCCAAGTATTGCCGAAAGATCCATTGAAGGGTCTGAAGCTGATTTAAACAAGGTTTGCAAAATATTATAAATCACTTCTCCTTTCCGATCTTTATTCTGCAGACTTTCCTCATAATTCTTTTTCACCTGTTGCTTTAAGAAATTCTGCAGATCAACATTGGTAATACTTCCGTAGCTGTCAGCAACGTCCACTGCATCTTCCAAAGAGTTTGTTTTCTGTAACCCATTTACAAACGCATGCATCAATTGTGTGCCACGTAACTCGGGCATCGATTTCAGAAAATCATCAAGACGATTATAGTTCGCCGCCATTTTAATAAACTTCTTGAAACGGTCGAAATGAACTGTCATCAACAACGAATCACTTCTGCGGCCAGGGAAGCGGGTCATCATACGATCATACAGTTTGGTATATGTACTGGTATAGATCACTTCCTCTGTTGTAACAATGAGGTAATAAATTTCTTCAGAAGTAAGTGGGTCGCTCACCCGCATACGCACCGCATCAGGTGAATCATGAAGATCATTCATCACATTCACAAAAACATCTGTTGCTTTACGTTCCAGCATCTGGAATAATACAGAAGCTAAAACCGGTGTATCGCCGGTTGAAATACGGTCATAATATTTCACCTGTGTTTTCACCAGTAACTTATAATAAGCCAATTCATTTTCAACAACTGCCTTTATATCATCGATCTCCAGTCGCTTATTCAATAACTCATCTAAGAACGGCAGGTACAAAGTACCATTCATGATACCGCTAAGTCTTGCAATGGTTTGAACCTTTGGATTTGTGTTACGACGGATGATTCTTGCTGCAACTGTCTTTGTTGCCTGTGCATAAGTATAAACCTCCAATGGAATTTTATCAGCAGCAAGCACAATTAAACTATCAGCAAACGGTTCGTTTTCAAACGGAGCAATTCCCGATAAAATATTTGAAGGATCGATTCTTGCTTTTTTCAGGAACACCATCTTTTTGATCTCAGGAAGTTCTTTGGCCTGAACGAAAATGGTTGACAATACTTCAGCGCCCTGGTATGGCAACTTTTGAAAAACGGGCATCAGGCTTTCACCGGTCGATTGCCTGCGCACACATTCCTCATAGCTATTGAATAACTGTGGAATAAGCGGAGCGATGTCTTTATCTTTTGCACGAAGAGCAATGGCTTGTAATAATTCACGAACTGAACGCAGTTGTCCGATCTTAAAATTGTTATCGCCATCCATCCGTTCAATATCGAGCTGCAATTCATCAACACGACGCAACACCACATCTGTGATCTGGATATTCAGATCTTCATTATTCGTAAGCTTCAGGAAATTATCGATCTTACCATCAACACGGTCGGTTCGCTTTTGTTCTTTATCAATATTCTCATGCCATATCACACGGGTCATCGGAATATCGATCTTCGAAGTATCGAACGTAATTCTGTTTTGCGCAAAAGCACCAAAAACAGAACAGGTAAGCAAAGCTGTGAGTGTATATTTTCTCATTGTGTACAAAATTAGCCTCTATTTTTCAATCAGCAGCGAGGCAGTGCAACAGGTATCCTTACAAAAACATGCCCAAACAGCTAAAACTCGTTAACAATTTTATAATATTACCTTGGCCTTTGCATAGTAGCATGCGTCTAAATTTGCAGCACAGTCATGGAGCCCAAAGGAAAAAAAATTCTTATTGCCGACGACGAGCCGGATATCCTCGAAATTTTAGAATACAATCTAACTGTTGAAGGATATACGGTTGTGAAGGCAAAAGATGGCGACGAAGCCCTGCATACCGCCAAGCAACAAAAGCCCGATCTTATAATTCTTGATGTAATGATGCCCCGCAAAACAGGTATGGAGGTTTGCCAGATCTTGCGATCTCAACCTGATTTTACCGACACACGCATTATTATGCTTACCGCCTTAAATGATGAAGCCAATCATATCAAAGGGCTTGAAATGGGCGCCGATGATTATGTGAGCAAACCCATCAGCCCCAAAGTACTCATCAGCCGGGTGAATGCGCTCTTCCGTCGTACGTTCAAAGGCGATGAAACCATTATTAAAGTAGGTGACCTGCAGATCGATAAAGAACAGTTCATGGTGAAATACCTGGGACAAGATATTGTTCTTGCAAAAAAAGAGTTTGAACTGCTGGCATTATTAGCATCAAAACCCGGTCGTGTTTTTCTGCGTCATGAAATACTGAACCAGGTGTGGGGTGCTGATGTAATTGTAGGTGACCGCACTATTGATGTACATATCCGTAAGATCAGGCAAAAACTCAACATCGATTGTATTACCACAGTTAAAGGTGTTGGTTATAAGTTTGAACTTGGTACAACTTAATTAGCTGTTAACTTTGTTTTTGAGGTCAAGAACAAACAACATGCTTAATTCCAGTCAACTTAGTCCGGTACAGGTTTCTGCCATCAACGCATTTGCAATATCACTGCTCGTTGGTTTAGCTAATTATTTTTTTATACGCAGTTGGTGGATTGCCCTGTTGAGTTTTGTGGTGCTGTTTATCATCAGCTACCTGCTCATCCGTTATTTTACGGAACGGTTTATTTACAGGCATATTAAACTCATCTATAAATTCATTTCCCAAACAAAAGCAACTAAGCGGGAAGAATTCTTCAATAAGTCTGTATTGCCTGAAAAAAGTTTAAAAGAAGTAAGTGAAGAAGTGGAGCAGTGGGCCGAACAAAAGAAAGAAGAAATTGAAACACTCAAACAAAACGAACAATACCGCAAAGAATTTTTACAGAACCTCAGCCACGAATTAAAGACGCCCATTTTTGCCGTGCAGGGTTATGTTGATACATTACTTAGCGGTGCAATGCATAAAGAAGAAGTAGCAAAGAAATTTCTACTGAATACTTCGAAGAATATTGACCGGCTTGTAAACCTTGTTGATGATCTTGATGAAATTTCAAAACTGGAAAGTGGTGAACAGGAATTGTACAAAGAAAATTTTGTGATCCAGGAGCTTATTGACGAGATCTTCGATAGCCTCTCCATTAAAGCAGCCGATAAGAATATTAAAACATCCATCAAAAAAGGATGCGAGTTACCCATTACTGTTTATGCCGATAAAGAAAAGGTTCGCATGGTGCTCATCAACCTTGTTGACAATGCCATTAAGTACGGTAAGCAAAACGGCAGTATCAACTTCAGTGCTTATAAAACACATGGCAACCTTGTGTTGATTGAAATAAGCGATGATGGATTTGGTATTGCTGAAGAACATCTCACCCGTATTTTCGAACGCTTTTACCGTACCGATCTTGCACGCAGCCGGAAAGAAGGCGGCAGCGGATTAGGTCTTTCTATCTGTAAACATATTATTGAAGCACACGGACAAACCATGCATGTACGCAGTCGTTTGGATGTAGGTACAACATTTGGTTTTACACTCCAGGGGCGTGTGGAAGTTGAAGGTGATTAAAAACTATTTCACGCAAAGTCCTCAATGGCGGAAAGTAAACACGTCTCATTCTTTCCGTTCCTTTCTGTCTTCGTGGCAAAAAACTTATAAATAAAAAGACCGTCCTGAAGAATCAGAACGGTGTAGTTCCCAGTCAAGTCATGAGAAAAATGAACCCTCGATTGATTGCTATAAACTGTGCTAAACGATTAAGTTTTTTACTGATGCTGTAAAGATGCTGTGGCAGTTTTACCGGAGTATTACCAAAGCATGTAGGAATTGTTATTTCAACAACAAGCTGCAGGCTTTAGCCACTAACTTTTAGCAATACAATTGGCGTTTAAGAACATTTCTTGCTTACTGCTAACAGCTAAAGGCTTATAGCTCCAACACAAAAAAGCCCCCTGAGAACAGGAGGCTGTAGAGGATACTTGCTTAAGGAAATCCTTGAACTCTTGCGAGTAATATCTTAGTATACGTTTGTTTGTGGAGTAAAGCTTGTCCAGCCTGCCATCCAGTTGGTTGTACCGAAAGCGCCACGGAAATTACCTGTTGTAAAGAATGCGCTCAACCCTGAATAATTAGCACCTGTTAAAGCAGGTGAACCAGCAGCAGGAACAAAATTTGGCGCTGTAAAGTTGAAAGGTGCGGTCAACATTGCAGCATTCTGATCTGCAAGCACACTATTTACGTTTGTGCCATTTGTTAATGTTGCAAGTAAAGTTGCATTAGGTAACAACGTCTGGTTGGTTGAAATAAAAGGCGTTTGTGCAGAACCGCTGTATTTATTATACGAGAACGCCAAATTATTTCTGAAAATACTTTCACCATTTAAAAACCCATTGATCGTTGCATCACCATCCAATGCTAATGCATTACCCCAGCTACCGAGAATAATTGAGTTACGGAATTCGAACCGTGTAGCACGACGCCATCTGTTACCAAAACGATGACGTGCAGTTGTACCTAGACCAGTTGTATCGTAAACGCCAACTAATGTAAAGTTACTTAATACCGGGCGTGTATAAGGCAAGGCAGTTGTACCACCTGCATCATTATCACACTCGATCTGGTTTGCATCATCATCATCATGGAATTTACCACGTAATGACACTGCATATTGGATCTGGCCATTATAACCAAAGTCAAAATCAAAATCATCATCACCGCTTGCATAAGAAATCAGGTTCTTACAGTTTACTGTGCCACCGAAAAATTCAAAACCATCATCACCACATTCAGAAGTCTGAACATTTTCAATAATAGTTCCTGCACCTACACCATACAATGTAAGACCATTCAACTCACTGTTATTTTCAGCAGTAATACCTGCAAATTCAATACGTACATAACGGAGAATACCACTGTTATCACCTGCATCAGTGCCACCATAAGGGCGGTTACTACCACCTTCAGTAATTGGAGCAGGTACAAGTGGACGGTTAGTAGGAGCATACCCACAAATTGAAATGCCACCCCAATCAGAATTAGTTCTTGAATTGGCGGCCTTATTACTTGTAAATACAATCGGAGCATCTGCTTTACCATCAGCAACCAACTTACCACCTTGCTCAATGATCAAAGCTGTTTTAACAGAAGCGTCAGCAACAATAGTTGAGCCTGCAGCAAATTCCAATGTTGCACCTTTACCAACATAAACAAATCCGGTTAATGTGTATTTGCCTTTAGGTAAAGACAGGTTGCGGTCTATTCTTCCACTTAATGTTGTTGGAATGGCTGTTGTATCTCCACCGCCTGTGCCGGCACCCGTTTCATTAAATTCCACCTTCACACATGCTGTGAATGTTAAGGCTGTGATTGCTGCAAGAATTAACTTTTTCATACTATGTTGCTTTGTAATTTTTATAGTGTTTATTTTATAAAATCGTATGTGAATCCAAGTGTAAAGTTTGTACCTGGTGTGTAACTGTTCCATAAGCGATCAGTACCACTGGTAAACTTTGTATTGGTATCAATGTTTTCGTAGAAATAAAATGGTTGATTGAAAATGTCCGATGCTGTGAATTTGAATTCACCTTTGTTCTTTAATACCTTAAGCGAAACCTGTAAATCAACCAGGTCTCTCGGGCGTTCGTAGATGTCATAGATCAACTGATCTTTACCACCTGCCAATGATAAACGCTGGCCAATTTTATTATAAAGAAGAGATGCATTCACCTTTCCATTCTTAGAGTTGTATTGCAACCCAACGTTTACTAAATAAGGCGACTGACCTTGTAACGGACGGTTGAATGATTGTGTTTGACCACCCGCAGTAACACCTGCTAATTTTACAGCAGACTTAAGGACAGTTACGTTTGTGAAAATGTTCAACACATCAAGCTTAGGTGAAATAAACCCTAACCCTTTTCTGGCTTCAAATTCAACACCGTAGGTATCCGCTTCACCCGCATTCTGAAATTGGTAACGCCTTACACTACCTGCCGCTAGTGCTCTTAACTCAATAGGATCTTTAAAATTTTTATAGAACACTGCAACAGAAACCCCTTCGCTTGCCTTAGGATACCATTCGTAACGTACGTCCGCATTCCAGATATCACTGCGACGCAGTGAAGTATCACCACTTACAGCATAATTCTGTTCAAAATCGTAGAAAGAGAATGGAGCAATTTCTCTGAACTCAGGACGGGCTACTGTGCGATAACCGGCCAAACGGAGTTGATGCTTATCTTTTAAACTGTAACTGAGGTTAACTGAAGGCAGGTAATCCCATTTACTTGTATTTACAATTACACGTTGAAGATCTGAACGTACCGTTGTCAGAAACTGTTGAAAATTCTCCACACGTAAGCCCCACACCAAACGAACTTTATCTGAGAACTTATTATCAAACATAGCATAGGCGTTATTGATAATACTGATACCAAAATATTTGTCTTCGTTTTGTGTTTCATCGAAGTACATGAATTTACCATCTCCGATGTATTGCTGATCAAATACCTGATCAAAAGGAAGGGTGAGAAGACTGCTGTTAGTATTATCTTCTAAACGGTAACGCAGGTTTCTTGATTTAAAATCACGGATACGGATAAGTGTTCCACCACCGGCTTTGAATGTTTGTTTTTCATTTGCCATTGTAAATGGAACCGATAACGAACCGCCACCACCGTAAGAAAAGTCTTTCAGATTGCTGAAAAAGCGACCTGTTTCATCAGTAACCAATGTGAATGGATTGGTTGTACCGCTACCTCTTAAATAGGAAACTGTACGCAGATCAGGTTGTGATTTTAGATTATAGGAGAAATTACCATTAACCTTTAATTTAATACCAGACTTGCTTAATTGTTGCTCAGCTTCTAACTGAGAAGACAACAATGAACGTTGATTAAGATAGCTGCTGCGAAAATTAATTTCCTGGCCATCTAACAGGTTATTACCCGAACGGACATAATAATTATCGTCGTATAATTGATTATACAGATTTTTAAATGCAATCTTAAGTTTACGGGTTGTAAACGCAACGTTTGCAACTGCACCTACACTTGTTGAAAAACGATTTTGATTATCAGTAATGCTTCGCTCGGTAAATCCGGAAAAGTCATTGATATTCCTGTTTACAGAATAAAGATTTTGTGCGTTACGGTAAGTAAGCCCGGTAATAAAACCAAAGGAACTTCCGCTTTTCAACTTGTATCCTTTTCCAAATGTGAGATTGTAACTCTGAATTGGGGCAGCAGTGATCTTCCTTTCATTAAATACATCAGAACGGAAAAGTTTTGATTGTTCAGCTTTCGACGTACTGCTGAGCTTTTGGTATTGATTACGATCGTAAAATCCTTCCGGAACATCTCTGCGGCCATTATCAAAACCAAACCAATCACTTGTTTCACGTTGGTTGGTAATAAAATCTTTAAATGTGGATTGTGTATTGTAGCCAAAATTTACACCTAATGTGAGAATGTCTTTTGTAGGAACATCTTTTGTCTGGATTTGCACCAACCCACCGGCAAACTCACCTGTTAAATCAGGTGTTGCTGTTTTGTTGATGATGATATTATCAATCAACTGCGAAGGAATCACGTCGAATGAAAACGCTTTTTTATCAGGCTCTGATGATGGCAACTGTGCTCCATTGATGAGCGCCTGGTTGTAACGATCGCTCAAACCACGAACGATCACAAACTTATTATCCTGGATAGATGCACCACTAACACGCTTCAAAATCTCGCCTGTATTTTTATCGGGTGTACGACGGATAAAATCAGCAGATAAGCCACTTGATAAAGATGTGTTGTTACGTTGAAAGCTTAATAAACCGGAAGTGTTTTCTCTGCGGGCTGTACTGCGGATAACGATCTCAGTTCCTTCTTTTGCTGCAATATCCAGTAAGATGGTAATGTTGTTATCCAGTGCAGCGCTTACTTCCACTTCATCAACTGCTTTGGTTTTGTATCCAACCGCAGTAACAGTGAGCGTATATTTTTTTCCTGCTTCTAAACTGATTACAAACCGGCCCTCAATATCAGCTGCAAATGAGCGATTAATCTCAGAAACTGAGATCGATGCTCCTGCAATAGGTTCATTCTTTTGGTTAAGCACACGGCCATTTAAGCGGATGGTTTGTGCAGATGTAGAGAGGGCGATGAATAAGAGTGAAAAGAGGGTAATTAATTTCCTTAAATTTTTCCTTTGCATAGTATCGGGTTGATGCCGCAAAGGAACTCCTGCAATGTTATCGCAAAGTGAAGACCATGTTAAGGAAACATTACCTGCATATTAAGCCAATGTTAACAGCATTGCCAATACCCGGTAACTTTTTACCTGCACGCCAAATATTATTAATAAACAGTTAACCTGAACGTAACATTTACGTAACAAAGAACTGAAACATTTGCGTTCCCGGTTGAGAATGAGCTTAACTATCATTCTGTTTACCAGGTATTAATACAGCCTCAAGATAAGGCATATATTATCTTTTAATTGCAACGCCCTGCCTTTTCTGGTGGGGCTTTTTTACAGAGTTAACAATTTGGTAATACAGGTACAGCCGCCCTTGTTAATCGATTTAGCACCTTTGCGCTGCAATTAAAAGGTAATACCATTGAAGACAATCGTAGGGGCTATGATTGTATTGTTATTATTACATACCAACAACCTCATGGCCCAAAAAAATCAGACAGACACAGTTGTATCTACTCCTAAAAAGAAGTGGTACGAAACTATTAACCTCCGTGGTTATATGCAGGTTCGTTACAACAGGTTGTTAGAAACAAATGAAAATCTCAAATGTGAGCAATGCGACAGATCATGGGGTAAAAGCGGAGGCTTTGCTATCAGAAGAGGCCGTTTAATTCTGAGCGGTGATCTTACCAAAAATGTTTATTTCTACATTCAGCCAGACTTTGGCAGTTCTATTGGAACTACCCAAAACATCTTCCAGGTAAGGGACGCTTATCTCGATATTGGATTTGACAAAAAAAATGAATTCAGATTACGTGTTGGCCAAAGTAAAGTTCCATATGGTTTTGAAAACATGCAATCGAGTCAAAACCGTTTACCGCTTGACCGTAACGATGGATTGAACAGTGCAGTTTCAAACGAACGTGACCTTGGTGCTTTCTTTTACTGGGCTCCTTCGACAGTGAGAGAGCAGTACCCGGTTTTTATCAATGATAACCGAAAAGGTTCGGGAGATTATGGTGTGTTCGCATTTGGTGTATATAACGGGCAAACTGCAAATCGTCCTGAGCAAAACAAAAAGGTACATGTGGTTTCGAGACTCAGTTACCCCTTTAAAATAAACAAACAGATCATAGAGCCGGGCATACAGGCTTATGCAGGTGAATATGTATTGCCGGCAGAATTCAGAACTTCAGGGGTAAAAGCAGCTAATGATTTTGCTTTTCGTGATGAACGTGCAGCTGTAAGCTTACATTTATACCCGAATCCAATAGGCGTGTTAACTGAGTACAATGTAGGGCGTGGTCCGCAATACAACCCGTTAACTGATTCTATTGAAACGAAAAACCTGAAAGGTGGATATGCTACCGTTTATGCCAGGTTTCAATCGAAAAAGAAAAAAGAAATGTTCTTTTTCCCATACACCAGAGTTCAGCATTATGAAGGTGGGAAAAAACACGAGCTGGACGCAAGGAGTTACAACGTGAAAGAGATTGAAATGGGGCTAGAGTGGCAAGTGAATAAAAATTTCGAACTTACTACGGCTTATACTATTTCAAGCAGAAGATTCGAAGATTCGAAACTGCGTGATAATTTTCAGACGGGTCGTTTATTGCGTATACAGGCACAATTAAATTTTTAAGGATTAAATAAATCATAATACTTATGTCAGTTATCAGTTCATTCATGAAGTTCTTCTTACCCAAAGACCGTGTTTTTTACCAGCTGTTTGAGGAAGTATCTGTAACCTCATTAGAGATGGCAGTGCTTTTAAAGAAAATGGTAAATGAACGTGAGTTTGATGTAAGAGCCGATATTCTCCGCCAGATCGAAGATCTTGAACATAAAAACGATGATCTAACCCATAAGATCTTTACTGAGCTTAGCCGCAACTTTATTACCCCGTTTGATCGTGAAGACATTCACTACCTCGCCACTGCAATGGACGATGTGGCCGATTATATTTTCGCTTCTGCAAAAAAGATCAACTTCTACCGTGTAGATCCGCAGCATGAGAGCTTCAGCAAAATGGCTGAACTGATCGTGCAAGGTTGCGAAAACATTAAAATAGCTGTAACTGAATTAAAAGATATGAAGAACATGCGCCAAATTACTGATGCACTTGTTCGTATCAACAGTATCGAAAACCAGGCGGATGATGTATTTGATTACAGTATTGAGCGCCTGTTTGCAACCGAGAACGATGCAAAAGAAGTGATCAAGAAAAGAGAGATCTACCAGGTGATGGAAATTGCAACCGATAAGTGCGAAGATGCAGCCAATGTTATTGAATCCATCATTGTTAAATATGCATAACCCAATTTGAAATCCTGAAAAATAATCATTTGAAAATGCAAAGCGAACAGATGCTGATATCATTTTCAAATTCTCAAATCCCTTTATTTTCAAATTGATTTTATGACTTTACTTGTAATCATCATAGCACTGGCTCTCATCTTTGATTATATCAATGGGTTTCATGATGCGGCCAACTCTATTGCCACAATTGTTTCTACCAAAGTACTAACTCCTTTCCAGGCAGTTGTATGGGCAGCTTTTTTCAACTTTATTGCCTTCTTTATTTTTACTGATCATGCCGTGGCAAATACCATTGCAAAAACAGTACATAAAGAATTCATCACCATGCCGCTTGTTCTTTCAGGATTGGTGGCGGCTATTTTCTGGAACCTTCTTACCTGGTGGTATGGTATCCCTTCTTCATCATCACACACATTGATCGGTGGTTTTGCAGGAGCAGCAATTGCGCATGCCGGTTTTGAAAGTATTGACCCAACGAGTATTTACAAAACACTCATCTTTATTATACTAGCTCCCATCATCGGAATGCTGATCTCGGTTTTCATTACCATTGTAACTATCCAGCGAAACTTCTGGCTTAAGATTGCCATAATAGTTGGATTAGTTGTCGGAAGTGTATTCTTGATCCCTTTCAAAAAAGATTTTGAACGATGGGCCTTGCTTGTGCTCGGTGTAATTTTCGTAAGCACATACCTCTACAATCACTGGCGTGGTGAAACAGCTTACCGCACAGCAAACATGTATAAAAAACTACAGTTGGTTTCTTCAGCTATCTTCAGTATTGGTCATGGTGGTAACGATGCGCAAAAAGTAATGGGTATCATCATGGCAGCCTTAATTGCCTACGATCCTAACCAGTTCCATTTAGGTGAAATGCCTAATTGGATACCTATTGCCTGTTACTCGGCTATCGCCCTGGGTACCATGAGTGGTGGTTGGAAGATCATTAAAACAATGGGTACCAAGATCACCAAGGTTTCTCCATTGGAAGGTGTTGTTGCGGAAACAGCAGGCGCTATTACCTTGTTTACTGCAGCTAACTTAGGTGCCCCGGTAAGTACAACACATACTATCACCGGTTCAATTGTGGGGGTGGGTGCAACACGTCGTTTAAGTGCAGTGCGCTGGGGTGTAACCATCAACCTGTTGTGGGCATGGATATTGACGATTCCTGTTAGTGCATTAGTGGCAGCTTTGGTTTATGCATTGTTCCACTTTTTTATACCCGGTTTTGATTAATTGGTTTTGAAATAATTTTGAAGAATCCAACCCCCAAGGTTGGATTTTTTATTTCTGGCAGGTAGTTGCATCTTTGCGGCTCAATAAACATCTATATGAATTGAGCCATACCAAAAGTTAACGCTAACCGAGAGGTTCATAGGCGAATACTATGTGGCTAAAAACAATAAAAGTGAACACATGAAAGGAATTATTCTGGCAGGCGGTTCAGGTACAAGATTACACCCCATCACCTTTGCCATCAGTAAACAGATCATGCCAATCTATGACAAGCCAATGATCTATTACCCGTTATCAGTTTTAATGATGGCTGGTATCCGTGAGATCCTGATCATTTCCACACCACAGGATCTTCCCAATTTCAAAAGGCTGCTGGGAGATGGAAAGAATTTAGGCGTTGAATTTTCTTATGCTGAACAAGCTATACCAAACGGACTTGCACAGGCATTTGTAATAGGCGAAGAATTTATCGGCAACGATAAAGTGGCACTTGTACTCGGTGATAATATTTTCTACGGTGCAGGTTTGGGCAAATTACTTGCTAACAACACCGATCCCGATGGTGGTATCATTTACGCTTATCATGTGAGCGATCCAGAGCGTTACGGTGTGGTTGATTTTGATGAGAACATGAATGCGTTGAGCATTGAAGAAAAGCCATCGAACCCAAAAAGCAATTACGCAGTTCCAGGTTTGTATTTCTATGATAACGATGTGGTGAGGATCGCAAAAGAACTGAAACCAAGTCCACGTGGTGAATATGAAATTACGGATGTGAACAAAGAATACCTGAAACTTGGTAAATTGAAAGTGTCTATACTCGACCGTGGTACAGCCTGGTTAGATACTGGCACTTTCGATTCCTTGATGCAGGCATCGCAGTTTGTTCAGGTGATTGAACAGCGACAAGGTATTAAGATCGCCTGCATCGAAGAAATTGCATGGCGCAAAGGATTTATAACAACAGAGCAATTACAGGAACTGGCGAAGCCCTTATTGAAAAGCGGTTACGGACAGTACATTATGAATCTCATCAAATCATAAAACAACATAGTAATAATTATATATGGAAAAAATCTTAGTTACAGGCGGATGTGGTTATATAGGAGCACACACCATTGTTGATCTTGTTGAAAACGGATACGATGTTGTTTGTGTTGATAACAACTCACGGTCCAACACGAAGCTGCTGGAAGGTGCCGAAAAAATTCTTGGCAAAAAAGTAAAGAGCTACAAAGTTGACCTCTGTAACTACGATGAAACATATGCTGTATTGCAGGAAAACCCAGACATCACTGGTGTTATTCATTTTGCCGCTTACAAAGCAGTAGGTGAAAGTGTTGAACGTCCGCTGATGTATTTTGAAAACAATCTGCTTTCACTCATCAACCTGTTGAAATGTGTACAGGAGTTTCAGATTCCGCATTTTGTATTCTCATCATCCTGCACGGTATATGGTAATCCTGATGTGGTGCCTGTAACAGAAGAAACTCCGCCCAAACCTGCTGAAAGTCCATATGGCTATACCAAACAAATGGGTGAACAGATCGTCAGTGAATCGGTAAAAAGTTTCTCAACCAATGCTATTTTGCTGCGCTATTTCAACCCGGTTGGTGCACACCCAAGTTGCATAATTGGTGAATTACCTTTGGGCAAGCCACAGAACCTTGTGCCGGCAATTACACAAACAGCCATTGGCAAACTCCCGCAAATGACGGTGTTTGGCAACGATTATCCAACAAGAGATGGTTCTTGTGTACGTGATTTTATTCACGTGTGCGATCTGGCACATGCACACACGCTGGCAATTGATTACCTCGTGGAAAAAAGAAATCTCACCCGTTGCGAGGTGTTTAATCTCGGTACTGGTAATGGAGTAACAGTTTTAGAAGCCATTAATATGTTTGAAAAAGTAAGCGGGCAAAAACTTAATTACAAAATAGGTCCACGTCGTGCAGGTGATGTGGTGGCAACTTATGCCAACAATGATAAAGCAAGAACCCGTTTAGGCTGGAACCCTGAGTATAGCCTTGAGCAAATGATGGATACGGCCTGGCAATGGGAGCTGAAACTCAAAAAAGACGAAAGCCTTTACGGAAGTCAAAACAGCATCCTGAATTAATGCAATAAATGCAGCTTGTTGCTGCAACAAAAATCGCAGACCGACACACATTCGTTCTGCGATTTTTTGTTTCTGCTCAACTCAAAACTTTCCCTTTTCTTTGCAGCGAAATTGGGGCTGGAGCCTTCCTCCACCTGCTCATATAAAACATAACAAACGTCTTATTTAAACTTCTGCAAATGGCATTACAGGATATCCAGGTAAGCGGCAATAAAGATACCCGTAGCGGTTTTGGCGATGGTATTTTAGAAGCAGCACGCAAGAACGAAAACGTAGTAGCATTAACCGCCGATCTCGCGGGTTCCATGAAACTTCAGGCCTTTATTAAAGAATTTCCCGAGCGTTTTATACAAGTGGGTATTGCTGAAGCAAACATGATCAGCATAGCAGCCGGTTTAACCATTGGTGGTAAAATTCCTTATACAACAACCTTCGCCAACTTCAGTACAGGTCGTGTATACGATCAGATCCGTCAATCAGTTGCTTACAGCGATAAGAATGTAAAGATCTGTGCATCACATGCCGGTTTAACGCTGGGAGAAGATGGTGCCACACACCAGATCTTAGAAGATATTGGTATGATGAAAATGTTACCTGGCATGACGGTGATTGTTCCATGCGATTATAATCAAACAAAACAGGCAACAATGGCTGTGGCTGAACACCACGGACCAGTTTACCTGCGTTTCGGCCGTCCGGTATGGCCCATTTTCACACCTGCAGAAGGTGATTTCGTGATTGGTAAAGCACAAAAATTCAGCGACGGTACTGATGTTACCATCTTTGCTTGTGGCCATATGGTTTGGTATGCTATACAAGCCGGGTTACAATTACAGGAAAAAGGAATTTCAGTTGAAGTGATCAACATACACACCATTAAACCTTTGGATGAAGAAGCAGTATTAGCTTCTATCAAAAAAACAAAATGCGCTGTTACTGCTGAAGAGCATAACATCATTGGTGGTTTAGGCGATAGTATTGCACAGGTTGCAGCGAAGCACTTCCCTATTCCTATTGAAATGATCGGCACAAAAGATACATTTGGTGAAAGTGGCAAACCGGTTGATCTGTTGAAAAAATATGGTTTGGATGTAGCAGACATTGCTGCTGCTGCAGAAAAAGTGTTGAGCAGAAAATAAGAGAACTACTTGCTTATTATAATGAACCCCGACCGCAGTCTCGGGGTTTTGTTTTTTATCACTAATTACATGTAATACTTAGTCAGCTCTTTGTCTTCACCTTTCCATTGCGCAATTTTCGCTAATGCACTGATCAACGGTTCCTGGAACCAGCCGGGCATTCCCTGCAGATAGGATTCGCTATAGCCAAGCAGCAGACACATATGCCAGGGATTTTCTGTCATATCATTTTTCAGCAAACCATCATTGATCAATCCGTATGCTACACGCAATGTTTTTTCTAACCCGGCGGCTGGTGTAACTTTTACCAGCAACACAGATTTTTTATCTAATGCATTTTTGAAATAATGCATATCTGTTTTATTTGCTGATGTTGTTTGTCCTTTATCAAGCATTACTTCGTCACCATTTTTGCCAATTCTTATTTTACCATCTATCACCGTAAACTCTTCAACAAAACTTGTGTGATAGTGCCAGTCGTTACCACCGTTTGGTTCAAGTTCAACCTGCACCAGTTCGTATGCATTGTTTGTTTCTGTTCCCGTTTTTACAAAAGTGGCTGAGTAATTACCTTCTTTGTTTACAATGGTTTTATCTGTGCGATTACCAACAGTACGATCAAGTTTTGGCAGGAAGGCTCCAAATAATACAATGCTGCTGTATACAGCAATTAATAGAAACACAGGCAACACAAAGATGCTGTACATCAGCTTCACCCAAATTTTTGCTTTACTACGCCAGATGCGTACAACTCCCACCGGGTAAAACAGGTATATCAGTGTTTGTTTCCATTTGCCTTTTTTTACAATTGATGCAGTATTTCCCTCAGTACGTACTGCTGTTTTAGAAATGTTTTTCATTTTGCTTTTATTTTAATACAGCAAAGTTGAATCATGAAGAGACCGTTATCATTTAGATAAACGGATTAAAATTTTCGACAAATGGATAAACTTGATCTGGCTCAATGGGACCAGTACTTTGGATCAACAGAACAAGAGTTGATCTACAGCAGTGAACGCTATACACATTTCACTGCACAGTTTAAAGAACAAGGCCTGGCAAACGGTAAGCTGAGTGCTATCAATACGCCAGACATGTTGTTCACAGAATTGTATATGGAAGCCGAACAGTCTTTTAGCTTGTATGATGCAGTGCCGAAAGAATCAACTGAATCGGTATTTGTAATACAGGGGGATGTGGAGTCACGTTTCACCAACATGCGTGAACCTTTGTATTTTGGCAAACAACAACACAACATTCAGTACAACACAACATTTTCAGGTACGCATATTATTCATTCACCAACGTTTCATGCCTGTACCATTACTTATCATCCTGAATATTTAAACAGTCTTGTTGAACACGAACCTGGTGGCGCACTCGCCAATTTTTGCAAACACCTTGAAAAGAAAACTAATTTTCTTGGAGCATCGGATGCTTTCTATTGGCAACAACGTATCGCTGAAATAATACAAGCCATCCGTCAATGTCCTTTTACTGGCATTACACGCTACATTTTTACTGAAAGTAAATTGCTCGAACTGTTCGTACTGCAAATGGAGCAGGTGAATTTATTTCAGGGAAACAATACAAAAGAATGCTGGTCGGCGGCCGATAAAGAAAAGCTCTATGCTGTGAAGGAATATATTGCTGGCTCGTATCTCGAAGAATTAAGTTTGAAAGCTATTACTCATCGCTTTGGTTTGAATGAGTATAAACTTAAGAAAGGATATAAGCACTTCTTTCAATCCACTGTGTTTGGAGACATTCATCGGTTGCGTATGCAGGAAGCAAAACAATTACTGACTGAGCGAACAATGAATGTAACCGATGTAGCCTACCACATCGGTTACAATAATCTTAGCAGTTTTTCTTATGCATTTAAAAAAATGTTTGGTTATAGTCCGGGATGTAAATAGTCATTGATTGTTTTTCACAACGTCTCTTTCAACCATTTGAAAAATTCCCGTTGCCAAACCTGTGCATTTTGTGCACTCAACACCCAATGGTTTTCATCTGGCAAATAGACCAGCCTGCTTTTTATTCCTTTTAACTGCAATGCCTGGAAAGCCTGCAAAGCCTGGCCTGTTGGTACACGATAATCTTTACCGCCCTGGAAAATAAGCATTGGCGTATTCCATTTGCCTACAAAATTTGAAGGCGAGAATTGCTGATATGATTTTTGTGCGGCAGCATTTTTTGTGTCCCAATAAGCTCCGCCATAATCCCAATCTACAAACCACAATTCTTCGGTGGTGCCATACATACTTCGGAAATCAAATATCCCATCATGAGAAATAAATGATTTGAATCGATTGTTATGCATGCCCGCTAACATATACACTGAATAACCACCATAGCTGGGACCAACACAACCCAACCTGTTTTTGTCAGCAAATTTTTCTTTGCTCACATTGTCAATGGCCGATAGATAATCTCTCATTGCCTGCCCACCATGATCTTTGCTGATCTGTTCATTCCACTTAGTACCATGGCCCGGCATGCCTCTACGGTTTGGTGCAACAATAATATATCCATTCGCTGCCATTAACTGGAAGTTCCAGCGG
The DNA here is from genome assembly GCF_037892425.1 of Lacibacter sp. H375. Lineage (NCBI taxonomy): Bacteria > Pseudomonadati > Bacteroidota > Chitinophagia > Chitinophagales > Chitinophagaceae > Lacibacter > Lacibacter aquaticus. The sequence continues at coordinate 1,802,298 of NZ_JBBKTT010000001.1, read as the reverse complement.
AAAGAATAAAATTGCGTAAGTGGCGATTGTGGTCCACCCTGGCAATAAAGCAATACAGGATATTTTTTGTTTGGATCAAACCCGGGAGGATAGATCACCCACACCAACATATCTTTTCCATCAGTCGTTTTTACAAAACGTCGTTCTGTTTTACTCATGCCGATACTGGCATATGTGGCATCATTCACATGTGTGAGTTGTTTCATTTCTCCGTTGGTCCGGTTCACGCTATATAATTCTGTTGCATGATTCATATCGGTACGTGAAACGATCAATGTATTACCTGACTGTCCTACAATTCCTGATATATCAAAATCACCTTTCGTTATTTGTCTTACCACCGGTGCCATTTTTGTTAAGCCGGGGTAGTTTACTTCAAACAATTGCAAAGTGCCATTAATGGGAGCCCAAAAGAAAATTGTTTTATTGTCTTCGCTCCATTTAAAACCTTCCACATGAATATTGTCTCTTGCCGCAGTAAGATTCTGTTTACTGATGCCATTGCTTACAATAATATCTTGTTTGTCGGATTCGAAACCATCACGTTTCATACTAAGCCAGGCCAAATCCCCTTTTTGGTTATAGGCAGGATTAATATCATAACCCATCATTCCAGTAGTCAGGTTTTTTGTTTGCCCGGTTTCAATGTTGTATTCATACAGATCGGTATTCGTACTTACTGCATAAGCGGTACCGTATTTCTTTTTGGTTACATAAATGATCTTTTTACTATCGGGGCTCCAGATAAAATCTTCATCACCACCAAAAGGTTTTTGCGGACAATCATACAATTCGCCCGGCATAATATCTTTTGCTTCACCAGCTTTGCCATCTTTTACTGGTGCTACAAACACGTGTGAAAACGCACCATCTTCCCAAGTGTCCCAATGGCGATAATTGAGTTGATCGTAAATCTGCACATTTGATTTCGATAGTTCGGGGTAGAACTCTTTTCCATCGACCTTTTTCAGTTTTACATCAACAGCGCTGATAATGTATTTGCCATCTGGTGACACCCGATCATTGGCAAGCAAACTGTCCGGCTTGTCTATTACAACCGCTGCGCCTCCATTTATCGGAACTGCGAAAACTTTTCGTTTGCTTTTATTTTCATTGATATCAGGTGTGCTCACACTATACAGTACCCATTGTTTGTCTTTTGAAATACCAAGACCGGTTACCCTTCCCAAACTCCAGAGCAGTTCAGGTGTCATCTGAGTTTGTGAAAAACTATTGAGTGTGAAAGCTAGAAAAGCGACAAATGCAATTGATTTTTTCATGTTTACACTTTTAAACTGTTGAGGCAAAATATTGGCTGCAAAGTAAGTTTTTTGAAGTAATGCGCCTGAGTCTTGTAGTGACAACCCAAATCCGAAATCTCTTAGCTTCCTGCATTAAACTTTTCCCTTCAAAAGTCATCTTACCAATGGCTTTTTCTATTTTTACGAACTAATAGAAAGATCCAAACCAGAAAACCTCTATTCAACAATGACGCAACCAGACGACAAGGAATTACTGCTGCAGTTCCATGACCCTGCCACAAAGGAGCGGGCTTTTACCCGTCTTATCAAAAAATACCAGGAAAAGCTTTATTGGCATATCCGCCGCATGGTGGTAGAGCATGAAGATGCAAACGATGTGCTGCAAAACATGTTCATCAAGGTTTGGAACGGGTTGGAAAATTTCCGGGAGGATGCCCAACTCTACACCTGGCTCTACCGAATTGCCACCAACGAAAGTTTAACCTTTCTCGAGCAGCGGAAAAAAAGAACAGCCGTATCGATGGATCAGGTTGAAGCGGGTTTAAGCAATACCATTAAAGCCGACAAGCATTTTGATGCCAACAGGCTTGAATGGAAACTGCAACTGGCTATTCAGCAACTCCCTGAAAAGCAACGGGCTGTGTTCGCTCTCAGGTACTACGATGAGATGCCTTATGAAGAAATGAGCCGGGTGCTGGAAACAAGCGAAGGTGCCCTCAAGGCCAGCTATCATCACGCAGTAAAAAAAATCGAGGATTTTATCCTCAACCGTTAAACGAAGAGCGCTTAAAAACATCTATAGAAACAGAAAATGACAAGGAATAAAGACATATTAAATGAATTAGAACAGATCAGTGTGGTTGTGGCGCAGATCAACCCCACGGTGCCTTACCAAGTGCCGGAGGTTTATTTCGAAACACTCAGCTCGGTGATCATGGCGAGAATTGCAGCTGGTGGGCAGGAGGAAAACTCACTCTTGCAGGTGGCGGGCAAACAAATGCCACAGGATGTTCCAGCGGGTTATTTTGATACATTGTCTGAAAGTATTCTTGATAAAGTAAAAGCTCAACCAGAGCAATCAGCAAGGGAAGAGTTGGCTTCATTATCTCCTTTACTTGCTGGCATCAGCAAACAGAATGTATATGAAGTGCCAGCTGGCTACTTCGATGGTTTTGAGGAAGCTGTAAACAAGCAGTTGAAAGAAGAAACAAAAGTGGTTTCTATTTTCAGTCGCAAACTGATCATCCGTTATGCAGCCGCTGCAGTTGTGTTTACCATGATTGCATTTGGAATAAACCTTTTGCTGAAACAACAATCAAGTGCAATTGCTTCTGACATTGCACAGGTTGAGCATATAAAAACTCAAAAACAATTCAACAACGAATTAGCAGGTTTGAGTGATGATGCAATTGTGAGTTACCTTCAAATGAATGCTGACACAAAAGATGTAGAGAAGATCAACGAATCAATTGATCACAGTAAGTTGCCTGAAGAAACAGATTATATGGATGACGAGTTTCTTGAATCATTTATGAAAGAACTCGAAAAAACAACAACCACTACTAACACACAAATAAATTAAAACACCCGGAGGATAGTATAATGAAAAAGATAATGATGATGTTGGTTCTTGCATTAGGAATTACTGGCTTTGCATTTGCACAGGATGAACAACCAGACCCTAAACAACAAGAAAAGATCAAAGCACTTGAAGTTGCATTCATTAGCCGGAAACTCAACTTAACAGAAAATGAAGCGCAACGATTCTGGCCTATTTATAACGAGTATAAACGTGATGTAAACCAGGTAATGCTTACACAACGAAACAATCCGAATAAAGATGTGGTTGATGATGAGCAAAGAATATTAGACATCAGAAAAAAATATCGTGATCGTTTTGTTGGTGTAATAGGACAGCCCAGAATGAATAAATTTTTCCAGGCTGAACGTGAGTTTCGTGGAGTGTTATTGAATCAGTTAAAGAACCGCCCAAACAAGCCAATGTTGCAACGTCAAAAGAGAAATTAATTTGGAATTTTAGGTTCTTATGTTATAAATTTGCGAATAGGTGTTTTTCATAGGTTAGCAACGGCCGACTCTTTTCAGGGTTGGCCTATTTTTTTGCCCTGAAACCCGCTGCAGCACTGCATTTCAGCCATCCAATAAAAACAAGAAAGCCATCTTCAGCTAGTAGTTTACTTCAGACAACTTTACAAAAACAATGGGTTTAATGATGACTTTAAAGAAAAATATATATGAAGCTTATAGAGTGTGTTGTGTCCTTAAAAACAGCTCATATTAAAAACTAAATACCGGTGTTTTGAGATCATGGTAGAATAAAAACTTCCAGTTTTCTTTCTGTCCTTGCGCCCACCACTTCACACGAAGATCAGCAGCAAGCTTCCCATCAAAATCATATTTCGTAACAAACTTTGTTTTCATCTGGAACAATTGTGGTGCAACATCACCACCAAAGAAAACGGTTTCGTTATTTTCTTTTATCCAGAATGCCTGGTGCCATGGACTATGCCCACCTGTCCATTCGTAATGAATATAATCATCGATCACGCCTGAGCTTTCTACAAGCTGCAAATGATCTGATTCTGGCAATATGCTTACATCATCAATTGCATACGACTTTGATAATTTGCTCACAGCAATTTCAAGTTCCTGTTTATTGACGATGTATGTTGCGTTTGGAAAACTGATAAAGCGTTGTTGCAATACGGCATCTTCTTTACTCACACCACCTGCATGATCTCTATGCAAATGACTCATCAACACTTTTGTTACTTCCATTGGATTGATGCCTGCCTGCATCAGGTTATGATGTATCTGCAATGTGCCATCGGGCATTGTAAAACCTAAGCCTGTATCAAGTAACAAAATATCCTTCTCGGTAATAACAACAAATGGCTGCACTTCAACCAGTAAACTACCTGCCGGGCGATCTTTTATATTATCTTTTTCGGGATCAAAAGGAACAAATTTCTTGGAACCATCAACTGTGAAACTACCTTCTGAAAGTGGAATTATTCTCATGTATCTTATTATTTACGTGCAACTGCTGTTGCCTGAATTCATTTAACAGGTTGCAAAGATACAGGCAGGAAGTTTAATCAATTCATCACCAGTTTTGGTGCGCCGATCATGGTATCAAAAATGAAGAGTTCATCCAACTCGTACTGAATAAACTTGCGGATGGGAAATTTATCGATCATTTCTGCAGCTTCAATTTCAGAATCAGCGTTTAATACTACCCAGCCTTTGGTACGCAACCCATTTACTGAATAAGTAATGATCACTTCTTCACGCATCAAATCATTGATATGTTGCCGATGGCTTGGAATACTTGCCCAAAAATCATCTTCCAGTAAATCGGGGAGGTAAAATGTGCAGAGATATTTTTTCATACACGAACGGTTTAACTTGATCAATAACAGAGCGGCAGACAAGCGTTGATCTTTTTTACCGAAGCACCATACTACGATCTGCATCGAGGCGCAGCATAATAAAGATCAGGATGGTGAATGTAACAAGTGAAGATCCACCATAGCTTAGTAAAGGTAGTGTAATCCCGATTACTGGCATTAAACCAATTGTCATGCTGATATTGATCATGACATGAAAGAGTAGAATAGCAGCTACACTATAACAATACACCCTTGAAAATGTACTGCGTTGTCGTTCAGCAAGCGTTATAATGCGATATAAGAGAAAGAAATATAACCCAAGCAGCAAAGCGCTGCCCCAAAAACCAAAACTTTCGGCAATAGCTGTGAAAATAAAATCGGTATGTTGCTCAGGTACAAAATCGCCTTGCGTGGTAACTCCTTTTAAAAATCCTTTACCTGCCAATCCGCCGGAACCAATTGCGATTTTTGATTGTTTTACATTATACGTGTAATCTCTTTTCTTACCACTTGCCTGCTCCTTTTCAAATTGTGCAATACGTTCAGCCGATCTTGGAATATAACTCTTACCAAACATGTTTAAAACACGTGCAGCCTGGTAAGGTTTCATGATCTTATCAAATACAACAATATTCACAAACATATGAAAGCCCAGCAACACAAGATAAATAATGATCAGAGCGAGTAATAAAAACATGTTACGTTTGATCTGTCGCCAGAAATAATAAATAATGATCAAGGCAATAATACCCAGCGCAATTGCATACACCAAAAACGACAATACGATTGACGAGATAAACAATACCACAAAGGAGAAACCAACGATCAAATACATTGCAGGTAACCCCTCACGGTACATCACCAAAAAGAAAGAAAAATAAACCAACGCAAGACCGGTTTCCTTTTGTGCAATAGATAATAGTGCGGGACCGAGTGTTAAAGCAAATGCAATAAGGTGCGACCGGAGATTATTGAATTCTGTTTCCTGTCGGCTTAAATATTTTGCCAATGCTAACGCAGTAAATACTTTACATAATTCGGCAGGTTGCAAATTAAACCCTCCACCTAAAGCGATCCATGATTTGGAACCACTGATATCTTTCCCGATCACAAACGTCAACAACATCAGTAAGATACCGGCCATATACAAGAGATTGGCAATGGTGGTAAAAAACTTGCTATCAGTTAATAGAATAAACACACCCACCAGTGAGCTGATACCAATGAACAATACCTGCCGTGAATAGTTTTTCTTTAACTCAAGTAATGATTGAACAAACGAATCGCCCATTCGAAACTCAACTGAGAATATGGCAATAAAACCCACCAGCACCAAGGCGTAATACAACAATACCGTTGTAGCATCAACTCCTTTTCCTATGCTTGCCTGTTTCTCCATCAGCTGTTACGTTGCTTCGCTTCTTTAAATGATTGTAATCGCTCAGTGGGTATAATGGCAATGAGCTTTATTTGTTTTTCCTTTCTTGCCGGTTGCTTCGCAGGAGACGAAGGTGTAGTACGTAATTGACCGACTGCTGTTGAATCAAGTCGCATGCGTCTTTCTTTTACACGTTGTGCAGAATCTCTCACCTGTTTGATCGAATCTCTCCGGTGTAATTCATACCTGATCTTTGCCGGGGTAATAATAACATTACTGATACGCTCGATCTCAGCCTTGCGATGATCGCCTGCAATAGAATCAGTCAGGAACTTTTCCATCAGCAAAGATGCAATTGGTGCAGCCCACGTTGAACCAAAGCCTGCATTTTCCACCACCACACAAATAGCGATCCTCGGATTATCCTTTGGTGCAAAGGCCACAAAGAATGAATGGTTCTGTTGCTTTTTATTTCTAAAATAATTTTCTACTGTTCCGGTCTTTGCACAAACAGCAAAACCATCAATAGCAGCATTGCGTGCCGTACCATTGGTTACCACCATTTCCATACCATCAATTACCGCCTGGTAATAATCGTTTGGAATATGAAGCGGTGATATCTTTTGACGATACTTACGCAGCAATGTGTCTTCAGCTGTTTCACCATCAATGTCTTTTACAAAGTGCGGCGTGTAATACCAACCTCTGTTCGCAATTAAACACATGGCATTGGCCATTTGCATAGGTGTGGCCTGTATTTCACCTTGTCCAATTCCTAACGATGCGATGGTACATGAACTCCAGCCACCTTTTCTAAAAACTTTGTTGTAACGTGCCGTATCAGGAATATAACCAGCGTATTCACCGGGCAGATCAATACCAAGACGATGTCCCAAACCAAAACCCGACATGTATTCTTTCCACTTCATTAAACCACCTTCAATATTTCCATATTTTTTATTGTCGAGTGCCATGCGTAATACATGTGCATAATAGGAGTTGCAGGAATTGGCAATGGATAAACTAAGATTTGCAGCATGGCCGGCATTACTGTGTGTACAGGCTGGTCGGCCACAAGGACCGTAACGTCCAAAACAGGAGTAACCAAATTCAGGAGTGATCAATCCTTCATCTAAAGCAACCAGTGCACCCAATGGTTTAAAGGTTGAACCCGGAGGATAAACACCTTGCATGCCTCGATTGAGTAATGGTGATGCAGGATCTAAAAACAACCGGCTGAAATTTTTTCTCGATTCAGAACCTGTTAACTCATTAGGATCATAAGTTGGTCCCGATGTCATGGCAATGATGCCCCCGGTGCTTGGTTCAATAGCTACCACACTTCCAACTTTGCCATTCATTAATTTCTCCGCAAGTTGTTGCACTTCCACATCTATGTAAGTGTTAAGATGACGACCTGCAACAGAAGCCGTATCAAATTCACCATTCTCATATTTACCAATAGGCCTGTTGAAATTATCACGCAGGATGTATTGAATACCACGTTGACCCATCAATATTTTTTCATAATAACTTTCCAACCCACTTCGGCCGGCAAAATCTCCCATCTGGTAAAAGAAGTTTGATCGCTTCAACATTGGAGAATCAACTTCACCTACATAACCAAGAATATGAGCAGCAGCTTTGAACGGATAGGTACGAATTGGTCGTTCCTGTAAAAAGAAAGCGGGCTGAAAGCGAAACAAATTCTCATTTACCCGTGCATATTTTTCAGGCGACAGCAACGGTTCAAACACCGACGGTCTGTTGCGTGAGTTCTTGATAATAGCTGTTACTACTCTTTCTTTAAACTGAGCTGTGTCAATACCAAGTATGCGGCAAAGCGTAGCTGTATCTATTCCTTTCAATTGAGATGGTGTAACCATCAGATCATACATGGTTGTGTTATCAAGGATCGCTTTGCCTTTACGATCGAATATGATGCCACGGCTTGGATAAACAATTTTGCGGAGAATAGCCTGGTCGTTTGCCAGTTTTGAATACTTCGAAGTAAACAGTTGTAATGTCATCAATCGTACAAGAATGATGGCAAACACAATTGCTATAATAATACGGAGGGTTGTTTGTCGTGATTGATTAAATTCGGCCATGGCCTTTTATAAGGTTTTTCAAAATTTGCGCATCAGGTATTGGTTAAAAACTTCTGCTTTCGTATAAAGATAATTTCAATTACTGTTATCAACAACAAACTTACTACGGTAGAGCCTAAAGTTTTTAATAAAAGATATAAGATATTGCCAAATTGAAAAGCCTGGATGGTAAACAACCAACCATGGTGAAACAGCGTGAGTGCTGAAACGTATGTGATATATTGAGTAAAGCCAAGACTTGCAACAGAAGGTTCACGATAGTTGAATTCAACTCCTTGTTGTGGCACTAATAAATTAATAAGAAAAGGACGAAGGTAACCGATCAATACACAAGCTGCTGCATGCAGACCAGGAGTTTTTGTAAATAAATCGAGACTGATACCGCAAATAAACGACACTAACAACAAACTGCCACGGCTGATATTAAAAGGCAACCAAAGAATAAACAGGAAATAAATGTAGGGTGTGATGTACTGATGTAAAGGCGGCACCTGGTTAAGTACAAATACTTGTACCAACGTGAATAAGATCAAACGGATGATATTTCGCAGGAGGTTGCTCATTTCTTTTGCTTGATACGTTTTTCAAGTTCAAGTTGTTCTTCTCGTTGCAGGTTAGCCACCACAAATACATTCTGCAAATTGCTGAAGTCGTTTGCAGGGCGAACGTACAACAGGTAATTATTCGTGCTCTTTTCGAGCAACACTTTTTCAATAACGCCAATCATAATGCCCGAGGGAAAATCTGAATACTGACTCGTTATAACAGTATCACCTTTCCCAAGCTTTACACTTTTTGGTATATCACGCAGCTGTACAATTCTTGGATTTTTCCCATCCCATTCAATGCGGCCACTTTCACCTGTTTTCTTTAACCGAGCACTAATGCGGCTTTGCTTATTAAGCATGCTCATTGCAGTTGCAAAATTTTCCGTCACATCAAGTACCACCCCTGCCACACCGCTTGCAGTGATCACCACCATACCCGGCTGCACACCTTGTTTACTACCCCGATGAATGGTGAAATAGTTATTTGGCTGAGCAACAGAATTATTTACAACTGCCGCCTCCATATATAAATACTTACGCAAAACACCTGTGGTGTCTACAGGAATTGAGTCTGTAACAATCCGTTGTGTAGTATCTGGACTTTGAAAATTTTCAGAAAGTTTGTTTTGCACTTCAGCCAATCGTTTACGCAGCGCTTCATTTTCTTTTTTAAGACTGAAGTAGCCACTTACTTTGCTGTACTGTTTTTCTATACTGCCGGTTATTTCGCCAGCAGTATCCATATAAGCTGCCTGGTGAAATTTATTATACCTGAAAAGCAGAGACATACTCACTACCTGTAAAAGCAGGAAAAACAACAAAACCGAAAAACGCCTGATAAAAGCAAAAAGATTCCGCACGAAAGGTGGGTTTTAATTGGTTCTTCCGTTTATGAATGTCCCAGTCAGTTGCGCATCACAAACGGATAGCGATTGTAATTTTTAAGTGCAATACCTGTGCCTCTTACCACGCTTTTCAGCGGATCATCAGCAATATGAACAGGTAATTTGATTTTTTGATTGAGACGTTTATCTAAGCCACGGAGCAAGGCACCACCACCGGTGATGTAAATACCACGACGGTAAATATCAGCAGCCAGCTCAGGAGGAGTCATCTCAAGTGCTTTCAGGATAGCTTCTTCAATTTTGAAAATGCTCTTATCCAATGCTTCGGCAATTTCCTGGTAGCTCACCATAATCTGCTTAGGAATACCCGTTACAAGATCACGACCATTCACGGGAATATCATCGGGCGGACTATCGAGTTCTTTCATTGCAGCACCGATCTGTATTTTGATCTGTTCGGCTGTACGTTCACCAATAAGTAAACTGTGATAGCGACGGAGGGCTTCCATAATATCAGCCGTAAATTCATCACCTGCAATACGAATACTTTGGTCGCAAACAATACCGGCAAGTGCAATTACCGTAATTCCGGTAGTACCGCCACCAATATCAACGATCATATTACCAACCGGTTCTTCCACATCAATGCCAATACCAAGAGCAGCTGCCATTGGTTCATGAAGAAGATATACTTCCTGTGCACCTGCCTGCTCTGCGCTGTCACGCACAGCTCTTTTTTCTACTTCGGTAATGCTGGAAGGTATACAGATCATCATTCGCCATTTGGGGGCGAACAACGGTTTTTTGGTCAATACTAATTTGATGAGTTCACGGATCATTAACTCAGCCGCATTGAAATCGGCAATTACGCCATCTTTCAACGGACGAACAGTGCGGATACTTTCATGGGTTTTTTCATGCATCATCAATGCCTTCTTACCCACTGCCAACACATTCTTGGGGTTATTACGATCTAGTGCTACGATGGATGGTTCATTCACCACAATTTCATCGTTATGTATAATGAGGGTATTAGCGGTACCCAGGTCCATTGCTATTTCCTGAATAAAAAAGTTGAAGAGTCCCATATTGGTTACTGGAAATTATAATTCCGATGGTTGCAAATTTGAGTGAAAAATTTGGAATAACAACGCTAAAACCGTGCCCGTAAGTGTTTTTCCCGCCAAATTTTTCAAAACTAGTTGAAGCCTTGCCTGCAAAGAATTTCATCAATAACAGGAAAAACAAAACAAGGGTTTCAAAAACTTCGTTTATACTTGTCAGTTAGTTGTTATAAACTCATAACCAATGTCACTGCGGTAATACATTTTCATGAAGCGTATTCCTTCCAATACCTGCTTTGATCTTGCTACCGATTCAGCTACATCTTTTCCGAAAGAAGTAACCGTTAAAACCCTGCCACCATTACTCACAATTTTGCCTTCTTCTTCCAAAGTTCCTGAATGGAAAATAACTGTTTCAGCATTTGACTGATCGAGGCCGGTAATTTCATAGCCCTTGATATAATCACCTGGATACCCGCCGCTTACAGCTACCATTGTCACTGCAAAACGTGGGTCCTGCTCGATCTTGATTTGATCAACTTCTCCTTTTGCTGTTGAAACAAGCATTTCAACAAGATCATTTTTCAGTCGTGGAATTACCACCTCTGTTTCGGGGTCGCCCATGCGGCAGTTATATTCAATTACATACGGCTCGTTGTTCACTTTAATGAGACCGATAAAGACAAAACCTTTGTATACAAAACCCTCTTGATTAAACCCATTAATTGTCGGCTCAATGATCCTTTCTTTTACTTTTTGCATAAACACATCATCTGCAAAAGGTACCGGGCTTACTGCGCCCATACCGCCCGTGTTAAGACCAGTGTCGCCTTCGCCAATACGTTTGTAATCCTTGGCTTCAGGTAAAATGCAATAGTTTTTGCCATCGGTCAAGACAAATACGCTCACTTCGATACCATTCAGAAATTCTTCGATCACCACTTTCTTACCTGCATCACCAAATTTGTGTTGATTGATCATCATATCAAATTCAGCAACCGCTTCCAGATGATTGGTACAAATGATCACTCCCTTACCTGCTGCTAAACCGTCGGCTTTTAACACAACGGGCAATGCATGGCTCATGAGATATTCACGGCCTTCATCAAAATTCTCGTCAGTAAATTCTTTGTATGAAGCAGTGGGTATATTATAGCGCTCCATGAAAGCTTTAGCAAAGGCTTTACTTCCTTCGAGCTGGGCTGCATATTTTGATGGGCCTATGACACCCAACCATCCTTCTGAAAATGGATTGGATTTATGTGCTTCTTCAAAATGATCGTATACTCCTTTCACCAGAGGATCTTCGGGACCTACAACTATCAGGTGAATCTGTTTGTCACGACAGAACTGTTCCATCGCTTCAAAATCACCATCCACCCGTAAAGAGATATTCGTGCCGCACAAAGCAGTGCCGGCGTTGCCAGGTGCGATATACAATTCGTCGCACAAAGGACTTTGTACAAATTTCCAGGACAAGGCATGTTCACGGCCACCGGAGCCAAGCAGTAGTATATTCATGTCGGATTTTACTTCAGGCCCGAAATTAGCCCATACTGCCGCAACTTCCTAAACCTTTCGTCAAAACTGTAAGAATGCGAACGGTAATTAGCCGTTTCCATTTATTCCTTACTTTCGGCACTCCACGAATTAAAAACTTAAACCAATTATATGAGCGAAACAACCGCACAAAAAGGGCATCCGAAAGGCCTTTGGGTTTTATTCGGCACAGAAATGTGGGAACGATTCAACTATTATGGCATGCGTGCCGTACTGGTTTTATTCATGACAAAAGCATTGCTGTTCGATAAAGCATTTGCCTCTAATTTATATGGCAGTTACACCAGTCTCGTTTACCTCACTCCTTTGATTGGTGGTTATATTGCAGATCGTTATTGGGGCAACCAACGTTCGATTATTGCCGGTGGTATTGTAATGGCCTTAGGTGAATTTTTATTATTCTTTTGCGGTTCAACTTACTCTTCTTCACCTGAATTATCTTCTTTATTATTCTTTTCCGGCCTCGGTTTAATGATTGCCGGTAATGGTTTTTTCAAGCCGAATATTTCGTCGCTCGTTGGGCAACTATATCCTAAGAACGATAAAAGAATTGACCCTGCTTATACCATCTTCTATATGGGTATTAATGTGGGTGGTGCTCTTGGTCCGTTTATTTGCGGACTTGTTGGCGACACCGGCGACCCTGCTGATTTCAAGTGGGCATTCTTAGCCGGCGGTATTGGTATGCTGATAAGTGTGGCGGTGCAATTAATGTTTCATAAAAAATATGTGCTTGGTCCCGATAATAAAGTGCTTGGTCTTACCCCGGCAAATTCTCCAGCAATCTGGATAAAACCAATTGCTATTATCCTTGGCCTTGCAGCTTTCTCGGCATTAGCGATCGGCATGCTTTATATTGATGCCAAAGTAGTAAGCTACATGACTTATTTGCTTGCCGGCTCAGCGATCCTGATTTTTGTGATGGTGATGACTGACAAAACTTTGAACAAATTTGAAAAGAACAGGGTGATTGTTCTTTTCACAGTTGTATTTTTTGTGATCTTTTTCTGGAGTGCCTTTGAACAGGCCGGTGCGTCACTTACGTTCTTTGCCGAAGAGCAAACCCAACGTGACCTTGGCTTTTTTACTGTTCCAGCAAGCTGGTTCCAATCACTTAACTCAATATTTGTAGTAGCGTTTGCCCCGGTTTTTGCATGGTTATGGATCAAACTTGGCAAAAACGAGCCTTCCGCTCCAACAAAAATGGCCATTGGTTTATTCTTACTTGCCATTGGATATTTGTGGATCGCATTTGGTGTAAAGAATGTTGGCACAGGAATTAAAGTAAGTATGATCTGGTTAACCGGTATGTATGCGTTGCACACCTGGGGTGAGCTTTGCTTGTCGCCGATCGGTTTATCATTAGCTAACAAACTGGCTCCATTTAAGTATGCATCGTTATTGATGGCCGTTTGGTTTTTAGGTAACGCATTTGCGAATAAACTCGCTGGAGTATTAAGTGCTTTATATCCCGATGGAAAGACTAAGACATTCCTGGGGTATGAAATGAGTAATAATTATGACTTCTTCATGCTTTTTGTAGTCATGGCAGGTGTAGCATCGCTCATTCTCTTTCTCCTTACAAAGAAATTACAGACGATGATGCATACAGATCAGCAATAGTCAAACTAAAATAAAGAGGGCGGTCGCTTTGCGACCGCCCTCTTTATTTATTAAAAGCTTCTTAGAATTTGAACGAGTTGAATATTTTATTAGCAGTTGTTTCATATGCATCACGTTCTCCTTCTTTACTTATATAAGTAAGCACATAACCTTTACCATTATTTATACAGAATAATTGTTTAATCTGCACATCATAAGTCATTTCGCCAGGCTTGCCTTTGTAAATGATCTGGTAAGCACGTGAACCATTCCGGTTAAAGAACATCGAAGAAACTTCACGATAACCTTTCACAAAATCTTTTACCGCATCCATATTCGTTTTTACATAATCATCAACTGTAGTGCCGGAGTTTAATTCTTCGATCTGGAGGTTCAGGTACTGGAAAAATTTATCTTCTCCATTCTCTGCCGGCGAGGTTATTTTAAAAACAGCTGTTCCCAATTTGTCATCAAAGTTCCAATCGCCGGGATAGCCAATGGTAAACCGGCCTTTCGGATCGCTATACTTTTTTAACTCGCTACTGGTTGTAGTGGGTGTATTGGGAGAGTTTGTTGTGTTATTATTTGGTTTGTTGTTAGTACCTGTATTCAGGTCATTCACCGGAATACGTGCGGGCTGCGCCCATGCAGCAGCTGAAGACACAACAAGGATAAGGGCTACGACTAACTTTTTCATGCGCTGTTTTTATTTTGCTTTTAGCTCCCGAAAGCTTTCGGGATTATTCACCATATAATTTTTATCGGGGTTGATAGATTTAGCTCCGAAAATTTCATGGCTCATTTCATGTTCGTGTTGGTTGTGGTATAAAAGTACAAACTTGTTTTACAACACACAATCAAAACCCTGTCAACAGCTTAAAATACCGTCTTCCACGGATAGTTTCCTTTGGTCAACAACCATGTTTTTGGTTCAAAAAGAAAAAGATTAGTTTTGCGACTCTTATTTCTACGCATATGAAGCTCCTTTTCGTCTTTTTATAAAAGACACACACGCCGAAACACCAATTACCTGAAGTAACACTTCAGCTATTCCATTTTATATATTATTAAACCTTTTTCATGACGACGACTAATAACCGTAACAGGCTATCATATATCTATCAAACATTTAAACAATCACTTAATGGTGAGGAGCAGGATTATACACAAGGAAGTATCCGCAAAGCTGTGTTTCTCCTAGCTATTCCCATGATCCTTGAGCTGAGTCTTGAAAGCGTATTCGCAGTAGTGGATATGTTCTTTGTAGGCAAGCTCGGTAAGAATGCTATTGCCACCGTTGGCTTAACAGAATCGGTGATCATGATCGTTTACTCTGTTGCCATTGGCTTAAGTACCGCTGCCACAGCTGTTGTAGCAAGACGAATTGGTGAAAAAAATCCGGATGCTGCGGCACATGCCGGTGCACAGGCAATGGTGCTGGGCATCAGCGTTGCTATTGTGATCAGTATCGTTGGTGTTATTTATGCAAGCGAGATTTTACAGTTAATGGGCGCTGCAAGTGATGTTGTAAAAGAAGGTGCAATTTTCACCCGCATTATGTTGGGCGGAAGTGTTGTCATTCTTCTTCTGTTTCTGATCAATGGTATTTTCAGGGGAGCAGGTGATGCTGCTATGGCCATGAAAAGTTTATGGATCGCCAGCTTGTTGAATATCATCCTCTGCCCCATTCTTATTCATTTTATGGGTTTGAAAGGTGCTGCTATTGCTACTGTACTTGGCCGAAGTTCAGGTGTGGCTTATCAATGCTGGCATTTGTTTAAAGGCAGTGGTTTATTGCAAATGAAAAAGAAACATTTTCATTTCGATGGTCCATTGATCCGATCACTCACAACTATTGCATCACCTGCAACCTTTCAATTTATTATTGCAACAGGCAGCTGGATCGTATTGGCAAAATTAGTTGCGGAAAGTGGCGGCACCACAGCATCAGCAGGTTACCAGATTGCCATCCGTAATGTGGTGTTCTTTATATTACCTGCATGGGGATTGAGTAACGCAGCAGCAACTTTGGTGGGACAAAACCTTGGTGCCAAAGAAATACAACGTGCAGAGCAAAGTGTTTTGCTCGCAGCAAAGTATAATGCCATTTTCATGAGTTTTGTAACAGTACTGTTTGTATTCTTTGCCACACCAATCATCCGCATCTTTTCACAGGAAGAAGCCGTTGTTGCTTATGGTGCAAGAGCATTGCAGATCATTGGTGCAGGTTATATTTTTTATGGCATTGGCATGGTGATGGTGCAGGCGCTCAACGGTGCCGGTGATACCAAAACACCAACAGTGATCAATTTTATTTGCTTCTGGTTGTTCCAGATACCGCTTGCTTATTTATTAGCTAAAGGACTTGATCTGAAATCAACCGGTGCATTCATTGCCATACCCGTAGCAGAAACGTTAATTGCATTAATGGCCTGGTATTATTTCAAGAAAGGCAAATGGAAATCAGTACAGGTATAAAAAAAAGCCCCCGTTACAACGGGGGCTTTAACCAAAAAACCGCCTGTTAATATTATTTGATCTCGCTCATCCATTTTTCGGCAAATGTTCTTGCTGTTGTAATAACATCTTTTCCTGCACGGAAGGCCATTTTCCAACGATTGCCTTTGCTTTCGTAAGCCCGGTTTACAAAATACTTTTTACCATTCTTGACAATAAGTTCTGCTTCAAAATCAATATCTGCTGTTTCATTTAAAAACTCCTGGAGTCTTTTCTTTACATACAGTAAATGATTTGATGGATACTTAGCTTCCCAATCGGCAATCTGCCTATCGTAATTCTGTTGATTTTGTTTAACACCCTGCTCGTAATTTTTTGCGTAGGCAACTACATGTTTGTTGTTCGGATCTTCTACTTTTTTTAAGTCTTCTTTTGCGCTGATGAGCACTTTTTCAAATATGGGTTTGTTAGCAGCATCTGATTTTTTAATAGTTTCTTCAATTTGAGCAATACCCTTTTTCTGATTAGCGATCATCTCAGAACGCATTTCTTCCGGTGTTTGTAATTTTTGAAATTTGGGTTTATAATAATCCCGCATCTCATTGTAGTTTTTAATAAAATCGGTAGTGCCTACATACTTTTTTGTATAAGAAAGAATATCTCCTGCTACGGCAGCACGATTTCCTGTTGCGATACTTTTTAGGCCCTTAATGCCATATATATCAAGTGAACCGCCGAGAATTCCCTGCCTGATCTTTTCTTCAGCACCGGGCTTTGTTAATCCCAGTTGTTTTAAGAAATCATCGCCCAGCGAACGAACGGTGAACGAAATGAGTGAACAACTTGCTGCTGTAATTATAGCAGCAATACTTAACACTTTAATGCCTTTGGCTATATAATTAGTTTTTTTCATTGTGATGGTTATTATTGTTTAGAAATGATTAAGCGAGCATTGCGCCTTCTGTAAGTTGTTCCTGTATTTTTTGCCAACGACATTCTGCCAGTTCATTTTCTGCCAGGTCAACATATGCGTTAAAGACAAATTCAGGTGCGTTGTTTTTTACCTGCTTCAGCCAACCAATGATCTCGGTGTTAGAAAGTCCACGCATCATCCATTTATTGTACAAAGGCATTTTATCAGCAGGAACGTTTGCAATAATATTCATGGTAATTCCGTGCAATACTTCATCATCATAATAGCGCCATAGTAATTTATTCAGCACATCTTCTTCTTTCTTCATGTGCGCAAGGTTAAACAACATGAATTCAAACACAGCAGTGCTAACAGCAGCGCCAATATCACGTTTTGAATCGGGAGAAATTGTTAGTGAAAAAGCCTGCAACAAACCATTGAGTTTATTGCTGAGTGCAAGATCTTGTACGTGCTCCTGAGCAAACACATCAACAACTGATGGTTCATACTCTACAATGGCGGGGAGGATAAACGTATCTTCTGTGTGTGCATGTTCATCAAACAGATCAAGAACGATCTTCACCTGCTGAACAGCTTCATCAGCATCTTCTGCGTCGGTAAAATCTGTTTGCTGCAGTTTTATGATGGTTTCATAAAGTAATGCACGGAGCCCCTTGTGTACCTGGTTGAAAATATTGTAACGTTTCATAAATAAGGTTTAATGGTGAAATAATGATAATGATGTAAAGTTGATGCACAATTGCCCCATTGAAAACTCATAATGTGATGAGTTGTTTTTTTTACTGCATGAAATGTTGATGCTATAAAAGAAATGTACAGGTCACTATTCCTTGCAATAAAATACATAAGCCGGAAGTGTTACGGCACTTCCGGCTTATCTTTCTTGCTTGTGTTAGCAGTGGTCACTTTACGGAGTGAAACCGCTTTTACGATGCCTGTCTTAATACAAATCCTTCCAGTATAATATTGGTGATACCAGCGATTTTTTGAATGCGCATCTTCGTTGGATAGTAACCGGTTACCTGAACCTTTGCGGGCTGTGGAATGTCACGCACGAATCCAGAGTTGGCTAAAATAAATGCCTCAGTGATCATTGGTTCGTAAAATGTCACTTTACCATCATAAGAACCATAGATAAATGTTTGTGTAAATGGCGCACCACTTAATTCAGGAGAAGTAAAGTCGAGCCAATGAACACCCATCTTTGGAACACCACCACCCGGGTTAAAATAAGTAGCAGGGAAATACTCAGGTGCAGGCGTGTTCTTGTGTTTGCTGCTGTCAACTTCGTAAGGAGGAATTGCATCCACTGCTTCTGGTGAAATAGTGTAGAAATGAAAATCGAAGTGTGGCAATCCGTAAATGAATTCCGGTTCATGACCATGTGGATTCCAACCAAGACCAACATGATTGAATACTGATTTCGCTTTGGGGTGCAACTGCAATGTAACATTGTTGCTGTGATTGTGCCCACCGGTATTATCGCCACCACGATCGAGGCTGCTCATTGCAGCTTCATCAATAGCAACAGCTAAACGAAGTGGTTTATCACTTTCATCTACTTCGTACCATGTCCAGGCTTTTCCGTGTTGAAATGGAACTACCGGACCGTTAAATACTTTTTGTTTGTCTTCTTTCTTACAGGAAGTTAAGATGGTGCCTGCCAACAGAGTTAAAATAAAAAACCGTTTCATTGTTTTGTTTGAGGTTTAATGATTGAATGATTAACGACACAAAGATGTTATGGACAGCAGCAGAAAGAAATACTGTTGTGCATGAATTGTAGTATTAAAGCAGTGAATTGTAGTTGCATGTCTACAGCAACAACTAATCATCCATTTGGCGTTTACAACTCATCCGTACAATCGCACAATTCAATAACGATATCAACAGTTCATACAGTCATTTCCCCAGTTTATGCAGGCAATCGTTAAATTTGAAGTACCTGAACACTATGCCCCACAAACTATCCTTCATTTGTATATTTTTCTGTTTCCTGAACAGCGCTGCTGCACAAGAAACCCTCAACTATACATTTACACATTACAATACAAGCTCTGGTCTTTTATCTAACCAGGTAAATACAGTAGTACAGGATGAGCAGGGATATATCTGGACCGGCTCAGTTGACGGGCTGCAACGATTCGATGGAATCCGTTACAAAACCTTTCGTCATCGTAAAAATGACAGTACAACTATTTCCTCCAATCCTATTTCGCAACTACTGATCGATAGCAGTAAGAATCTCTGGATCCTTATGTCAGATGGCCGTATCGGAATTTTTAATACAAAAAATTTCAGATTCAGCGAAACACCCTTGCATATGCTGGATAAAGACGCATTAAAAACATCGATCAAAAAAGTAGTACTCGACAGTAAAGGCGATGTATTCATGATATTAGGCGGCCATGAGTTATTGGTGTACGATGCAAATAAACACGCATTTGTTTCAGCACATAAAAGATTCAAAATTCCGGATGGCTGGCATATTGGAGATTTTGCTGAGCAGCCAAATGCCGGCAAATACTGGTTCACTACTAAAGACGGAACTATTGCCATTTATAATAACGCAACAAAGAACTTAAGCACTGCTTATAATAATATTGAAAAAGAAAAAATAATCGATCAATATAAAGGTGTAATCGGCCCTTACGGCTATTTCTTCGATTCAAAGAACAGGGTTTGGTTCTTAAGTTGGGGAAACGGGTTTCCATATATCTATTGTTATGACCTGAAGAAGAATGATCTCTATTTTCCAAAGGCAGAGTTGCATAGCTATATCAAATCTTATTATGAAGTGCATGGATTTCTTGAACAGAAAGATGGCAGCATTTGGATAAGGGGACTTCAGATATTTGCACGCTTCAATGAAACAACCAAAACATTTGATTTTGTAAACAATGGCTATACGTCAGAACGAAGTATAGCGTATGAGCATGTACGTGGATTAACAGAAGATCGTGAAAACAACCTCTGGGTTGCTACAAATAATAATGGCTTATATCGTTTTAATCCGGCAGAGCATGTTTTTCAGAATGTAACTCATATCAACCGTGTAACCGGACTGCAAGGACGGGGAGGTGTACTCTCTTCCATCGAGATGAAAGACGGCACAATACTGGTATCGGCATGGGGTGATGGGCTTTATCATTATGATAAAAACTTAAAGCCTATCCCAATAAACATCAAAGGACTTGACGAAAGGCTCACATATTCAATCTGGAGCATGTATGCTTCACAAGACAGTAATACTATCTGGCTCTCTGCACAACCGGGTTTTGTGAAAATAAATCAACAAACCCGCACTTCCGCATATTACAACCCGCCTGTATTACAAAACAGAACTGTAAGACAAATTGCAGAAGATAAGTTGGGCAACCTTTGGTTTGGTATGCAATCAATCGGATTATTTAAATGGAATGCATCCACAGGTAAAAAAGATTATGCTGAAGGCATCAAACATGTCTCTTCGTTACCCACCAACCAGGTAAATAAGATTATAGTTGATTCTAAAGGCTTAGTATGGATTGCCTTTGCAACAGATGGAATTTATGCCATTGACCCATCAACAGATAAAGTGATCTACCATTTCAGTAATACCAAATCAGGTGCATATAAATTACCACAAGAAGGCGTTTCGGCATTACTTGAGTATAACGACAGCACCATGATCATTACAACAGGTTCTCAAATTTTACTATTTAACCGGATAAGCAACAAAACAAGACTACTTGGGAATGCTGAAACTATTTCCGGCTACATCGCATCACTTGAGAAAGACCGTAATGGATACATATGGCTTAGCAGTACAAGTGGTTTATACCGCATCAGTATTCAAAAAAATCTCTTTATTCGTTTTGGTAAGACAGACGGAATTGACAACGAAGATTTTGCACTCTCCTCTTCGAGGCGATTTCGTGACGGTCGTTTAATTTTTGGAAGCAGTAATCATTTTGTTGTATTTGATCCGGTTTCAATTGTTTTAAATAATGCAAAACCCAAAGTAACGATTACAGATTTTAAAGTAAGAAACAAATCAATTCCGGTTGATTCATTATTAAAGCTCGAACTCATAAATCTGTCCCCCGGCAACAACTCGGTAATCATTGAATTTTCGAATCTGCAATACAATACATCGAGTGTTATTCAATACAAAATGGATAAGATTGACAAAGACTGGCAATCGGCCGACAATAACAACCAGGCTGTTTATTCATTTTTACCAATCGGCACGCATACATTCAGGCTTCGGGTAATGGACGAAGAAGGACGCTTTACAGAGCAGGATACAAAACTTGTTATAAAAATGAATCCACCTTTCTGGAAATCATGGTGGTTCTACAGTTTATTGATATTGGCAGGAGGGGCAATCATTTTTTGGCTCGACCGTGAACGTATGAAACGTAAAGAAGCAATGCAGGAAATGCGTTCAGGCATTGCCGACAATCTGCATAAAGAAGTGAATACTGCTCTCAGCAATATTAATATCCTGAGTGAAATGGCAAAACTGAAAGCAGATAAGGATCCAGAGAAATCGAAAGAATATATTGAGCAGATCCATACTAAAAGCCATAATATGATGATTGCTATGGACGATATGTTATGGAGCATTGATCCTGATAATGATAATATGACCAAAACGGTTGAACGCATGAAGGAATACCTTGATGCACTCAACAATCGTAATGGCGCCGAGATCGACATTCTTGTTGATAAGAATGTAGAAGCTCTTTCGCTCAACATGAAGCTTCGCCACGAATCATTTCTTTTGTTTAAAGAAGCAGTTAAAAGCCTGATCTATGCAGGTGCTCAAAAATGCAATATCCATATCAGTTACGAAAAACCACGACTGCAGTTTACCATGCAGTTTAAAAATGATTGTTGCGATATGCAACAGCTCAACAATCTGCTGCAGCGGCAGGATATGGAAAACAGGCTCAAAACCATAAAAGCACAGCTTGATGTGCAGGTACACAAAAGCAGCTCCATTTTTGTGTTGCTGGTTCCGGTAGCATAACCTTCATTACATATTCATTTCATACAGCAGCTGTAACGTTTCATACAGATGTGTTTTTCCGCTATGTTCATAGCTGAGCATCTTTGCATGGTTAAACTTTATCATCATTAAACCTTTTCATCATGAATGTAAAACACCTGCTCACTGTAGTTCTTTTGCTGGTTACTACTGCAGCCTCAGCACAAACAACAGAAAAAAAGAAATCAGCCATTAGTAAAGTAACTGTTCAACCTTTTCACAAACTGGTGATCAATGCTTCAATTGATGTGTTGTTGATCGAAGACAACGAACCCGGCATTCTTTACATTGAAGGCGATAAACAATACTTCAATGAAATTTCTGTAAAACAGGAAAACGGCGTATTGACTATTGAAGCAAGCAAAGACAGAAGTTATAAGAATAAAATTTACATCGGTCTACCGGTTAAAAATCTTGCTGCAGTTGATATTTATGCAAAATCTTTTGTTACAGGCATGAACACCTTACAATCGAAAGATCTTGTGATCACCCTGTACGACGAATGCATGGTAAATCTGAAATCAACAGGTACTATTGAGATCAGAAGCAGTGCTGAGATAGGTTATAACTTCCTGAAAAAACTACCTAGAGAATACAGGAGTGGTTTAGGACAATAAAGAAACACCGTTATCAACATAAAAAAAAGAACAGCAATTGCTGTTCTTTTTTTATTTTTTAAATGGTTGAATATTATTTACCCATCCACTTTTTAAACTCGGTTACCTTCTCTCTGCTTACCAATGCTTCTTTATCAACCGCTGGCTTTAATTGGAGTATCAGACGGTTACCAAAGTAATCGTCGATTTTATCGATACTGCTTACTGAAACATAAAACGAACGGCTGATGCGGAAATACTTTTCAGGATCAAGCATATCCTCCAGCTCATCCATTGTATAATCAACTACATATTTTTTGTTATCGCTTGTTTTGAAAAAGTTGAGTCGTCCATCGCTGTAGAAATAAGCGATCTCGTCAATTTCAACCGATACCAGTTTCTGCGCATGCTTCACCAGGAAACGCTTTCTGAATTCCTTAGGTTGCAGTTTCTGTTGCAATTCACGTACAAGACTTTCAAGATTCATATCCGATTTTCCATCGGGTGCTTTTGCTGTTGCATGCAGGTGACGGTATTTCTGCAAAGCTGCCTGCAGCTCCTCCTTTTGAATAGGTTTCAGCAAATAGTCAACACTGTTCACTTTAAAAGCTTTCAATGCATATTCGTCATACGAAGTAGTAAAGATTACCGGGCTCTTCACTTCTGCTAAATTAAATACTTCAAAGCTCTGCCCATCGGCAAGCTCAATATCCATCAGGATAAGATCGGGTTGTTGATTGCTTTGTAACCAATCGACGGTTGCTTTGATACTATCTGTTACACCAATCACCGATGCTGTTGCATCAACAGCTGCCAATGTTTTTTGCAGTTTCTTCACTGCAAGTTCTTCATCTTCTACAATAAGTATTCTCATTTGCCTGTTTTTTGTTGATTATTGCCTTCCCGATAACTCGGGGTTATATCTTTTAAAATTTTTATTCTCATTACAGTAAGCTGTTCTTCGCCTCAGTTAATATTGCTCGTTTCATCTCTCCATTATTATTCCAGATAAGCGGAAGCACCACTGTATAATTCTTTTCATCTTCCATTACCTGGAAACCCGGTTGCTTCAACAGATCATACTTTGCACGAATGTTCTCTAACCCCACCTTATTACTCGGCGCTTTCACAGTACGACGTTGCAGGTTGTTATTCACCACCAGTTTATTCCCTGCAGTAGTAAAAATATCGATCACCAATGGTTTATTCTTTGAAAGCACATTATGCTTCACAACATTCTCTACCAACAACTGTAACGTAAGTGATGGCAACATGTATGAATCGTAACGCTTGTCAATTTCAATATTCAACTGCACCGCTTCGCCATGCCTTGTTTGTAATAATTGATAATACGAACGGATAAACCGTATTTCATTATCCACTGTGCTCAATCCATCTTCGTTATTACGTAACAAGTATCGATATACTTTACTCAACTCATTCAAGAACTTTTCTGCTTTCTTTTTGTCTTCACTGATAAGTGATGAAAGGGTGTTGAAGCAATTAAACAGGAAATGTGGATTTACCTGGTTCTTTAAACTATCAAACTCATGAAACATAGAAAGCTGTTGCATGTGTTGTTTCTCTTCCACACTTTCTTTATAACGCTCCAGCACATAATCCGCTTCATACAGTGTTTCAAAGATGAGGTTTACACAAAAGCCCACGATAAGGCCCTGTTTAAAATCTTCCCATGAAAAATTGTACCCAAGAATATGCAATGCATCATACAGCAGGAAGATCAATGTAACAGAGAACGACATGAAAGGAATAAGACAGAATGCCTGCAATAATATTCTCTTCTTTGTTTGCTTTAATCCATGAAACCTATGTTTGATGTAGTTGCCAATAAATACGTGCCCCCGCCATGAACCTATTCCGATTATAAAGATCAATGGAAACGAAACAAGCCAGATATTGATATCATGAAAAAACTTTTCATCGTACAAAATAAAGTTGAGCATTATGTCAATGATTGGCATTGATGCTACAAAAGAATACAGCTGAAGCTTCGTTGGTTTATTCCACACACTCATAGCATTACCTCCGCTGTTTTGCAGATCAATGGTAAACGGATGATGCGTTCACCTGGCTGATCGGTAATGATTACTTCTGAGCGATTGATCAACTGGTAGCGATTGATGAGGTTATCGAGTCCCGCTTCCACATCAACGGTTTCTGCAACCACTTTTGGTTGCAGATTGTTACGTACAACAATCCATTTATCGTCTTCTGAATCGATCTGAATTTTCAACGGGCTTGATTTACTCAAGCTGTTCTGCGTAAACGCATTTTCGATCAGTACCTGTAACGATAAAGGCGGCAACATCGTTTGCGCTGCAGCCTCAGATACGTTTACCGACAGCTGCAACCCATCACCATATCTTGCTTTCAACAAATAGAGATAAGATTCTACAAACTGCAATTCCGTTTCTAAGGACACCATCTGGTCTTCATCGTTCCGCAGCATGTAACGGTATACTTTACTCATCTCATTCAAAAAACGTTCAGCCTGATCTTCATCTTCACTAATAAGACTTGACAAAGAGTTTAAGCTATTAAAAAGAAAATGCGGATTCAGTTGACTTTTTAAACCCTGCAGCTGACTTTGCCTGAATACTTTTTGTAACTCTTCTGTTTCTTTTAAACTGTCCTTCCATTTTTCATAACGGTCCACACCTTCCATCATTAACGTAATAAATACATTAACGATGCTCATGCCGATATAGGCCAACAGAAACATATTTTCATTAAACCTGTAATTGAAAAACGCTATTTGCTCGTAACCCCGGAACATGAGGTATAAAAACAAACCGGTAATTACGATAAACGTAAGAATCATAAATGTAAGCCGGGTACTTACCTGGTTTTCATCTGGAAAACGTTTTTTCATGAGAACCGCCCATCCGCCACAAAAAATGAAATTGATAGCGAAACCTATGCAACCTAAAACCGTAGCCAGCAAAAAAACGCCCAGGCTTGAATAATAGCCAGCCCCCAGCAAAATTGAATTTATGATGATGCTGATGGGTAACAGAATGATCGCAAGAACCGCATAATCCCTTGTGGTATAAGATGGTAATTTGATCTGCATATCTATTTTACAAATTACCATCTTTTGCTGGTTTTGTTGATATGACGGAAAGGAAAAACGGATCATCCTGTATGAATTGAGTAAAAACGGGGATGAATTGTAGGCCTGGCGGGAGGGTTAAAAAACCATCCGGCCAGACCCGTCAACCCTAGAATATTTTTTCGCTGTATCTGTTTGAAATGATAAGATCATTTGCCGGTTGCAATACTTCAGCAACAAGGTTTGCAAACAGACTGTTAGCATCGTACTGCTGAAATTCATTCGCCAGGTTTTGAATATTGATTTTGTATTCATCGGTTCCGGTTACTTCGTCAACCGCCTTCCTGATCTGTTCAACTTTGGGTAATTCGGTTTTCAGATCAACACCTATTTTGAAATATCCAACCCTTGCACAAATTTCATTCTTCCCTTCATGAACACCTGCTGTTACCATTGGCACACGGTTTTCAATTGCAAGCATTACGCCTCCATAACCACCATTGGTTACATATACATCAGCATAAGGCATAATATCATCAAAGGCAATAAAATCTTCTATTATGATATTGTTCTGCGGATAGCTTGCACGCAACTCACTTGTTTGCGAACCGCCGGTTGTAACTACAACAAGCGTATCTGAATGTTTAAATGCCTCAAAAGTTGGCACCAGTAGTTTATTGACATCTTTTTCTACAGTTCCTTGTGTTACAAGCACCACTCGTTTGTATTGATTCAATCGTTCATCGAACCACTGTTCTTTGTTTTGATTACTGCTGTAAGGAAGCATTGAGCCGATAAACCGAACATTCTCCATCATGTCGCTACGCTTATACTCAAAACCGGGTGTACCACTTTGCAGGTAATAAGTTGCCTTGCTGATACCAAGGTCGAAAAGAAATTTATTATCATGATCAATATAATAACCTTCCAATATTTTTTTCATCAACTTATCTGACTTGCTGAATAAAATATTCTCAGCCATAAAGCGAAGCATACTGTCTCTCACTTTACTAAGCCATGTAGTACCAGGTGTTAATCCCAAACCTGCAGGTGGGAGATCTTTTGATGTTTGCATCAATGGCACAATGCCCATTGAAAAAACAGGTATCTCCATAAGGTCAGCAACAAACGGGATGGCCGTAAACAGAACATCTGCCACAAACAGATCAAACTTAAACTCCTTGTAAATGTCTTTGATATCATTGTAATACTCCGGCGCACGGAGAATGAAATAGTTCTTTAGATCGTAATTGAGTTTTTGGACCTTGCTTTTGATCTTTGTGCGCTCAGGAAACATCTCGTCGATCTCAGTTGCCGTAATATCCAGCGCTTTTACAAACGGATAATGAGGAATTGCAAGTTTCTCCAATTTCGCTGCATAGTAAGTTGATGTGTACCAACGTACTTCATAACCGAGTGATTGGAGATGTTTAGCCAACCCTGTAAGCGGATTGAAATGTCCATCAGCAGGAACTGAGGCAAACAGAATTTTCTTTCCGTTACCTGCAGCAAGTTGTTTGTTCATGGTAGAATAAATTGATAAGGTTTATAATGAACAAACTTAACGCACACAAACAGCTTCCACTAATTACACATGCATGAACTGGTTATTTCATTGCATGATCTGTCTAGCCAAATCATTTCTTTGCATTGATAAGTTGTTTCAGGAAAGCCAACTCAGTATCAACAGCATTCGCTAAATGATTTGGATCAAATGCAGTAATATGATCTGGCTGCACTCCCATCTTCTCTTTCCATTTACAGGAAGCAGTAAACATAGCTGTGGGGATATACACGAAAATATTTGAGTGTGGTAATTTACTGTTGAGTATTTCACCTGTAAGATCAATTTGCTCTCCGGTTGGTTGACCGATGATAACTCCCAGTTTCGAACACTTCACCTGCATGGCCGTCATGTGTGCCGATGAATAAGTGCGGGCACTGGTAAGCAAATAAAAATTGCCCTTAAAAAACAACTCCGGCTTTGTTAGTTGCAATGGATTGTCTGATTCAAAATAAGTGGTAAGAAATTCGCCGTCTCTTTTCCAGGTTTTTAACGCATTATCAAATTGCTTCTTCAACCAAAAATCTGCAGGCAACGCATGTAAGCGTTTTGATTCACGAAATGATTTTGAATTGACCGACAGCAACGGCTTTTGCGTGAGATAAGATAAAAACAACGTGCCGATCATTGAGTTGCCGCCTCCATTCCTCCGCAGATCAAGCGCCACATGCTGAATATTTCTTTGTTTGATGATGGTGAAAAAAGAATCGAGTTTTTCTCGGATACGCTCCATATTCCCCGAATAACTTCTGCATTCAATTACAGCTAAATTTTCCTCGGGATAAATATCCATCGTCCATAAAGGAGAAGGAAATAAATTCTTCAGGTAATCATCAACCGAAACTGCAACCGATTTTACATTCCGTATCGTTCCACCAGGTTCCTGCACTTGCAGGGAGAATGGTGCAGACCAACCGTATTGATTCCACAATAAAAATCCAAACAAACGTGAAGCAGTTGCGAGCCGATTGGCTTTGTGATCACCAGACATTGCGTTGTACAACTCTGTTATAATTTCGTTTATCGGTTTATTGTTGATGGATAAAATGCGACTGCCCGGCTTTACCTGCATTAATGTATCATGATCTTGTTTAACCCACACTTCGTTTTCCTGTATGGTGATTTCATACGAAAGAAAACGCCCACCACCGGCTTTAAACGCTTTTAGTTCCTGGCTTTCAAAATCAGTTTCAACAAACGTATGCCCATCGTTATACTGAGCCAGCAAAGGAGCAAGTATTTTCATAAATGCCGGCCGGGACAAACTTCCGTTTAATTCACTCCTTACCTGCTGCCATTTTTTTTCTGTTTCCACACTGTCGGCATTGCCGTAGAGTTTTGGGTGAGAAGAAAGTACCCAGTGGTGAAGTGTATCAAGATCTGCACGTAATTGTTCTGCATTGAATAAAGCCGAGCTGTCCGCTCCCTGTGCTTGTGCATACACAGTGCCAAATGAAAATAGTAAGAAGACAACAGGTATTATTTTTTTCATAAACGATGGTAAAGATAAAAGCAGTGCATAGCGAAACAACCACATAAACGGGTGGCTTCTCCATGATCTGTATTTCTGAAATGTAACCGGTGATGGCATAAGTTAGAATTTGATGTTGCTGAAAGAAGTAATCGGCAATTTTTTTTTGAAATAGTAATGCCCAACGGGAGAGCCCGTCGGGCAGGTAATTATACCTAAACACTAAACAATCCTAATGCGTATTAATTTTTTAAAGCTGTAAATGGCACAGGTGCCGGTACTACATTTTCAACAGGCTTGGTTGATTTCAGAAAAGCAAAAATTGCTTTGATGTCTTCGTCACTGAAGTTCTTATATACAAACCAAGGCATAGGTGGCAGCAACGGCCGGCTGTTATCAAGCCCTTTATATTTTCCTTCACGTATTGCTTTAAAGAATTGTGCTTCGGTCCAGTTGCCGATACCGGTCGCATCGCTGCTGATGTTTGCTGCAAACGACATTCCCCAAGGGCCAACCCATGCAGTAAGATCACTCCCAAACAAACCCCACCCGCTTTTCACTACATTACTATCTGCTTTTTGCAAAGGTCTTGTTGATGGATAACCTGAGAATCGCAACTCGGGAATAATTTGTGGTTCACCGGGGCCCATAATTTTTGGCGAATGACAATCATCACAACCAACAGAACTCACGAGGTATTCGCCTCGTTTTATGAGCTCCGCATTCGTGAGAGGTTTTTTTACTGCATCATTGTTTGCTGATGTGCCGGTACAAGCTGCAACAAATGTTACGATACCAGCTGCTACAATCGTAACAAGAATAAATGTATTCTTCATTTCTGATAAGGTTTAATTCAACTGCAATGTAGATCACAACAAAAGCCATTTCAAGTGGAGCATGACTGAATTGCAAAAAATAAAGGATGAATTGTTTAACCGAAAACTGCCGCTATCAGTAATGCAATAAATCCGCTGATGTTTGCAACCTGCCTCCACGAAAACCAGTAGAGCCATTTACTCCGGTATTCAACCCAATTAGCAGGAAATGTTTCCAGTGTCCAGCTGTTGATGATACGGTTAATGGGCATATCACCTTTTAAGATCAGTACAACATCTGTCAGCAAACCTGCAAAAGCTATACTGCTGCCGGCAAGTAATATTATAGATGACTGGAAAACAGCCGCCACTACCAACACAAGACCGAGTACCAGTGCCGAATAAACAACGGGCTTAAATTTTTTCAGGAAATTCCTGTCTAATAATTTTCGTAATTCAATGTAAGATGCTGCGCCCATACTTTCCTGCACATTACGCATAGCAATCATATACATGAATGATTGGCTTACAATCACGCTATAGATAAAAAGATTCAATAAGATTAAAATTTTCAGTTCCATAATTAATTGCTTTACAGTTTTGTAAATTCTACTCTTCGGTTAGCCGCTTTTCCCTCTTTGGTTTTATTATCAGCAACAGGTTTACTTTCTCCTTTGCCATCGGTTTCCATCCTGGCTGCATCAATTGCAAACTCATTTACCAATACATCTTTTACTGTTGCTGCCCGCTTTTGTGAGAGTGTGAGATTGGCTGCATCAGCACCATCGCTGTCTGTATGCCCTGTAATGCTGATACGAACTGATGGGTTTGCTTTTAACACTGCTGCAATTTCACGGATCACGCCATAAGATGCAGGTTGCAATGTTGCTTCGTTTACATTGAAGAGAATACCTGTGGTAGAAAATTTACCCTCTTCCATCAACTTATGTCTTGTATCAGGAATACCTGTGGCCACTTTGATGTTGCCCAGATAAAAACCAATTTCATTTTCTTTATATCCCGAGTTATGGATCTTAAAGAACAGTTGATTAAACATGTATTGCGTTGCTAATGCTTTTGGTATATCAAACACTTTTTCACTGTTTATCCAGATGCGTAAGCGGCTTTCCTGCATCTGCATGGCGATGTGTATTACCTTATTATAATTATCATCGAAGCTGTTCAACTCCTGGTCGGCACTTTTGTAAAAATCTCTTCGCTCAATAAAACTTTTTACGCCGGCATAACTGGGTGTACTCTTATAACCCGGGCGAAGCATTACTTCTGTTGATTGGTATTTACTGTGATTGGTCATTAGCTCATTCTCTGTAGTAGCCAAGTCACTACTTGACAATAAACCAAACGTAACTAATGGAAGCGTATAACTTTTGTAGTTAAATGCCAGCAACAGATCAAATTCAACTGTGAAGTTTTTTGGAAATTCTGTTTTATTACCGGTGAGGTAAAAAGAATTCTGATACATCTTTGTCCACTTACCGCTCAACCCATCTACTGTTACTACTTCACCTTTGCCGGTTGTATTCCAGTTAAGTGGTAATTCACCAATAGCATCCTGCGAAAAATCTTCGGTGTACAATAATTTTTCACCCGGAATAAAATCGAATGTGCTTGCATACCCAACATTCTTTTTGGTTGACGGAGCAGCTGCATCATTTGTGTTGTTGACCGCAGGCTTTGGTTTGCCTTTTCCTTCCACTTCATCTAATGCTTCATCAATGCCTTTATCAATTTTGTTATTGACACGCTGGTTTACTTTTGCTTTTGCCCGGTTCAATACATTGCCGATCTGTGCCTGCGTCATCAACGGCAATAAAAACAAAGCTGCAATAAGAAGATGTTTGTTCATGATTAGTTATTTTATTTTTCTTCAACTGATGTTTTAGCTGGTTTTACCGATTGCAGGTAATTATAGATCGCAGTCAATTCATCATCAGTCATTTTCTTATACGAGTTCCACGGCATATGACTGTGCTTAATAAGTTTTCCCATACGAACACGCTCAATGAAGTTCTGTTTACTCCAACCGTAGATGCGGCTTTCAGGATGTGGCGTAAGATTAGGAGGTGTTAATGTATCTAACCCCGGTTCAACAAATGCATTACCACCGGCAAGAGGCTCACCTATATAATCACCTGTTGGACCACGCAGTGTATGACATCCGGAGCAGTTGGCCACATTATTTACAATGTAGTCACCATATGCAGCCGTTGTATCTGGTGTTACTGTTTTTGGAATTGTGCCTTTGGGTCCAACAGGTTTTACTAAAAATGCTTTCAACACTTTTCCCAGCGTGCTGTATTCATTTTCAGGTACAACATTTTTTACCGGTTTAAGTGTACGCAGGTAAGAAATGATGGCTGTCATATCTTCTTCACTAACGTTATGAAAAGGCATAAAGTCGATCATTGCCTGCCCTTTAGAGTTAACGCCATAGTATAACGTGCGGGCAATCTCGCCATCAGTTAATTTACCAATACCTGTTTCTTCATCGGAAGTAATATTTCTGCTGTAAAAATTTCCGAGTTCAAACGCAAATTTGCGGCCCCCACTTAATGTAGGTTCAATACCAAGCTGAGCCAACGAATCAGTGTTTTGATTACTGTGACAATCGGCACAATGCGCCATACTGTAAACAAGATGTTTTCCCTGTGCAATAACTGTACTGTCGGTTGATGCTTTAATGGCAGGATAAGGTGCTTCAAAACGAAGATCCTGGCGGGTAGCGGTTAAGGCTGTAAGTGCAACGATAATGAACAGCAGAATAAAGCCTGTCCACTTCGCAATTTTTTTGAATCGCTTCATGATAATAAGGTTTTGAATGGCAAAGATGTTTGGGCGCAACTGCATTCAAAAGAAGGCTTTGCATGAATTGTATTTTTTGATTGATGAACTGCTAAAGCGGTAACTGACAGCTTCTGCTTTCTTATGCATGTGCGGAATAAACCAATTCATCCGCTTGTTTTTCCAGTTCATGTTAGCAGTTGTTTGTATTGGAGATGAGTGAACTTATGTTTGTATTGTTATTTAAACCTTATCATCTAACCTTATTTATCATGGCCGAAAAACAACCTTTAAAAAACGGGGAAGCCGTTGCGGAAGATCAGTGCAGCACAAACACCTGCAGCAATTGCTACACGTACCGTGGCTGTATGCATCAGCCCTATTCATTCTGGCAGGCATTGTGCGATGCAGCTGCGTTTCAATTGCAGCCAAGTGAAGAATTGAAAGCAAGGATTTTTAACAGCAACAACCAATCTTTTGCAGCCTGATCGCATGATCGTCTGAAAATCTTGGCAAACACCAAGAACCAAGTTCTGTGCTGTTTCGATTTTTGTGTTAACAAAAAACACATATATGAAACAGCACAAACTTTTACGCATCTCTTCTGCCACACTCATCGGCTTTTCAGCTTTTTCTATTTTAATGGTAAGCCTCATGGCTTTTCAAAACCCGCAAGCCGTGATGGACCTGGTGCAGGTAAAGCTCACCAACAACGATGCCTTTAGTTCCATTCGTGGAGTATACGGTGGCGTTGGGCTAACTATTTTCATCAGCTTAGTGTATCTGGCATTTAAAGATCATACCAAAGGATTGGCATTTGCATCCATTCTCTGGGGAAGCTATGCATTGTCAAGATTGATGACCATTTCGCTTGAGGGACCGCTGGGTTCATTTGGTCAGCAATGGCTCATGATAGAAAGTATACTTTGTATTGTTGCAGTTACATTATTGATCATTCGGGTAAAATTGCAGGAAGCAAAAGCTTAAGTAATAAAATATCCCCCGTTGTATCGGGGGATATTTTATTCACTGGTTGAAAGAATCCGGTTGATCAAAGGAACTAATTCGTTTTCTTTTGCGATGAGTTTCTCAAGCAGCACCAATTGGTTTGATGCCCTGATGAAATTATGTTTTTCGTAACGTGCACCGTAGTACACATCATCATTCAGGTAATCAGTTAAGAAGCGAATGGCTTGCATATAGATCATGAACTTGCCGGCATAAAAGAACAGCTGCTTCTCTGTTTCTGTAAGATCGGTTTTCATTTCGCTATAATAACCTTGAACGATGGCTTCAAAAATTGATGCACGTATTTCAATTTTACTGAAATCACTTTCCTCTTCGCTCACCGGCGACAAATAAGTGCGCATCATATCGCCCACATCACTGATGAAATAGCCGGGCATCACCGTATCAAGATCTATTACACACAATCCATTGCCATCTTTATTAAACAACACATTGCTGATCTTTGTATCGTGATGTGTAACCCTCAGCTTGCAATCCGGATTTGTTTTGATCTGCTGGTATTGTTCTGCAATGGATCTGTTATCCATCACTTTCTTTATCAACGCATCGGCTTCAATAATCCGTTCTGTATTACCATTTTCCAAAGCCATCATGAACTGACGATAACGCAACGACAGATCATGAAAAGACGGGATCGTAATTTTAAGTTGCGTTGTATCTAGTCCGCTTAACAAATGCGTAAATCGTCCAAACTGCACTGCTGCTTCATAAGCTTCATTTGCAGTTTCCACCACTTCTTTTGCATACGAGCCTTTTACAAAAGGGAATAATCGAAAAAAGCCTTCATTCTCTAAGTAAACAAGTGAAGCACCATCTTCTGAAGTAATGGGTGCCGCAAATGAGTAACCGGGATAATGTTGTTTGAGATAGTTTGCAATTAAACTGATGTTATATGCAATATCTTCCGGCTCATTAAACACCAAATGATTTAACCGTTGCAGAATATATTCATCTGATGTGGTGGTTACTTTCCAGGTACTGTTGATCAGGCCGCTTCCAAAAGCTTCCAGTTTCACTCTCTTTTCCGTGAGGCCAAAAACAGGCAATACGGATTGCGACATTATTTGCTGATATTCCAAAATATTATATGTCATATTCTCGCTTATGGCAGTTCCATTCCTTTTATACAATCATCATCGATAATTCGTTCAGCAACGGCCACTTCTTTATTAATAATCATCATTCAATGCAAACACAGGTTTGCGATACATCCATTTTCCACCGGTAAAATCAGGGAACTCAATTGTTTCATTTCCTTTTTCAACAGAGAGTTCACTCAATGGAGTAATGGCACTCCATGCCGCTGCATCATACACATCCATCGGTGTAGCGGTTTTACGTTTAATGCTTTCAACAAACGAATGGATCACGAAGAAGTCCATACCACCGTGCCCTGCCCCTTCAGTTTCTTTACTCCAGCGTGCCCACAATGGATGATCATATTTGTCGAACCAATCTTTTGAAGCATCCCATTGATGCGGTTTTGATTTGCCCTCGATGTGTACCCCTTTATTTACATCCATCCAGATACCGTTGGTGCCTTGCACACGGAAACCTAATGAATAAGGTCGTGGTAAGTTGGTATCATGTTGCAACAAGATGGTTTCTCCATTTGCACAACCTATAGAAGTAGTAACAACATCACCTAATTTGAAATTAATTTTCGCATTGGGATGTTCAGGTCCGCATTTCTTTACAATATGTTCATGAAGGCCTCTCGCCTTTGATGAGAAGGAAGATATATTGACAAACCTGTTGCCACGGTTGATGTTGATGTAGTGTGCAACAGGTCCGATACCATGTGTTGGATACAAATCGCCATTACGATATACGGAGTGATGTGTTCTCCATCTTGCTTCGCTCCATCCCTTATCACCAAATTCACACCCCTTACCATATGCATCAACACCATTGTTGAATTTCACTTCACGCAGGTCGTGTTGGTAACCGCCTTGCAGGTGTACCAGTTCACCAAACAATCCCTGGCGCACCATGTTCAATGCAGCCATCACATCTCTGCGGTAGCAAACATTTTCCAGCATCATTACATGCGCATTGTATTGCTCTGCAGCTTTTACCACATCCCAATGATCCTGCAACGTAATACCGATCATTACTTCACTACCCACGTATTTAATACCTGCCTGTAATGAACCAATGATCATTTCTTTGTGCCACTCCCACGGTGTAGAAATAATAATACCATCAATGCCTTTCAGTTCAAGCATCTTCTTCCATGCATAAGGATCGCCGGTAAAGATCTGCGGCATTTTCTTTCCACTCTTTGTGATCATCTCTTTTGAGCGTGTAAGCATACGATCATCAATATCGCAAATGGCAATAAGGTCTACATCATTGCGACGCAACACAAGATCAAGATGACTCTGCCCACGTAAACCCACGCCGATCATTACCATTTTCACTTTAGCATCTGCATCTTTTGCAAATAACGAACCCGTTGGCAAGATGGCCAATGAGGCGGCGGTTAAACCGGTATTCTTTATAAAATCTTTTCTATGCATACAATTGATTGAAAAATTAGAGATGACTTTGTTATAACAAGCAGTTGTAAAACACCGTTAGTGCCGGCCATTGAAGTAAACCGGAGTATCCGAAAGTTTGTACTCTTCCTTGGAAGAATGAAAATAATACATAAATTTTCAGTTTTAGCATGCAAACGGGTGCGCAAAATTGAAGCTGCCATTGTGCAACCCTTATAAAAAAAACCGACTGAAAAGCCGGTTCGGTTGTAAACTATAACTATTGATTATGAGAAAACTGCTTACATGCTTATTCAATAAACAGAAAGCAAGTTATTGTGCCGGGAAGACTTTTTTTAATGCAAACGGATGCGCAAAATCGAGCACAAGCTGGAAAAGCAGCAGACTTAATGCAGGCTGTTCAGTAAGTATTAAAAAAACTACCGAAGTAACAGAAATTTATCAGGCACCTGTTGTTGCCTGTTGATATGCAACTAATGTTGCAGGCAATTCTTCCACATAAAAAGATGATGAGGTGATCTTATTATCAGTTTTTTCGCTCAGGATTTTTATCATCAGTTCCATAGCACGTTCACCTTGACCATATGGATACTGCTCAACTGAAACAAGAGGAGGAAAAGCTGTATAACTTGTAATTGGAAGGTTGGCATAACTCACAAACACAATATCCTTATTCACCATTATATTATGCTTCTGAGCATATTGCACAGCATCCATATGCACATAGTCGTTAAATGTAATAATTGCTGTTGGCGGATGCTTTAATGCAAGTAGTTTCTTCATTGCATGATGTGTGCTTTCTTTCGACAGGTCTGTTTTCTCCACCATCTGCATATCCACTTTCAGTTTTTGTCTGGAGATGCCCTCAATG
Organism: Lacibacter sp. H375; assembly: GCF_037892425.1. Lineage (NCBI taxonomy): Bacteria > Pseudomonadati > Bacteroidota > Chitinophagia > Chitinophagales > Chitinophagaceae > Lacibacter > Lacibacter aquaticus. Next base: position 1,765,367 of record NZ_JBBKTT010000001.1, on the reverse strand, counting down.
TATCCGTTCATGCGTTCTTTGCTTGCATTCAACTTATCGGGTCCGTTAATAAATGCAATGCGTCTGTAACCTTTGTTGAAAAGCCATCCAACCATATCAACAGTTCCTTTGTACAGGTTACAAAATACTTTGTGCGCTTCTTTGAAAGGAGGTACCCGATCAAAATACACAACCGGTATTTCAAACTTATTCAACGCCTCCAGATGATCGTACTTATTTGTTTGCTTCGATAAAGAAATGATCAAACCATCAACCCGTTGTTTTTTCATTGCATCCACTACAGCTTTCTCTCTTTCGGGGTCATCATAACTCTGCCCAAATAAGATGGTGTATTGATGTTCCATAGCAGCCGATTCAATACCACTGATGGCCTGCGAAAAAAACTCCTCCCGTATATACGGTATCACCACGCCAATAACATATGTTTTCTTTTGCTTAAAAAAAATAGCTTGTGCATTTGGCTCATAACCCATCTCTTTTGCCAATTGCTGAACTTTCAGCTTTGTGCCAAGACCAATACGAGGATGATCGCTCAATGCTCTCGATACAGTTGATACTGATACCTTCAGTTGCTTAGCAATTTCTTTTATCGTTGGCAATTTCTCCATACCCATACAAGATTATGAAACTTTCGCTTCAAATTCAATATCACCAAAAAAGGCCGGTTGGTGAAAATCCGGTTCAACTGTTTCTATACGTTTCCATGAGAGAAAATGAGGTTGTGACAACTTATCGCCACACTTATAAAAATTTGCCCTGCATTTCTTTCCTTCCAGGTTAAAAACATTATGGTACATAAACACACTCAACGGAATAATGGCCTGCATTTGCCATTGAAAGGTTTTTGTTTTTTTTTCCATTTGTGCAAAACACTGAATGCATTTTACCAACGTAACCGGCAAGAGTTTTCTTTCCTTTCGATTTTTACCAAAACCAACCAATGCAGTGCCGATGCAGTTAAATTCAAAATTGTAATAGCCTTTGTCGTCAAAACTGATGAAGAATTCCACACAACTGTCTTCCCAAACCGATGAGTTGATGGCCGTATTTTCATGACGAACCTCCACTTCCTCCACATCAAACGTGAGTACAATATGCTCACCTGTATGTGCTATGGAAAATTTTACATCAGGTTTATAGGAATAAGATGGCCAGGGCTGTTCTGCTATTTGTTGTAAAGGAACAGATTGCTTTAGCACAATGGGCTGTTTTATTAAAGACAATTCGTGTGTAATCTCGATATATGGAATATGAAGTATCCGCATGTTGTTTACCATCGCTTCTCTATTAAACCTGTTTAAACACAATAATACTCAAGTTGATAAATGTAAGAAATATAAAAGGGTTGCGTGTGCACAAACGTATGCGCAGATAAGAAACTAACCGCATAAAAAGTCTGAAGATGTTTTTTGCTGAAGCACATTGCACACACACAAATACCTCCTTCAATTTATAGAATGAAAGATCATTTTTTGATTTTTTGAGATAAATGCAAGTCCGCTTCCGTTCGTTATTAATTCTTACTAACGCTTTCTAAGCTGTTGTTTTTTTCGTGAAAAGCTGCAAAACAAATCTTCTTTCAAGCCAGCAATCGATTAGTAATCGGGAATTGAGCTAATCATCTTTGTGCAGGGTTTAGTAGTAAACAAATCAACATTCACAATCAAAACAAAACATCATGAAAAGAACATTAATTCTTAGCCTGGTAGTAGTATTAATATTATCGGCTTGCAAAAAAAACAATGAAGACAATTTCACATCAATCAGACAAGGTGGTATGTCTTTCGATGAAGGCATCAAGACATTGAAAGGTAAATGGATTGCCGAAAATACCGTTTACAATGAGTATGACAACTCCATTTTAATTCACACGTATAAGGAACCATTTGAAAGAACCCTGATGGATTTCCAGGATAACGGCAACCTGGTAATTATAAACCAATTGGGCGCTAGAACATTGCCGTACACAATTCAAAACGATTCCATAGTAGAATTTGATGGAAGAATTTATGAAATCAGGGATTTAACGGCTATGTCTGTTATTCTTATTACCCGTGTAGACCTTGGGTCCGGATCGTACACAGAACATTGCATTAGTCTGAAACGGGAATAATGAATCAAATTGATTTAAATTAAATTGCCAGGACCAAGCAAAAGATGAAAGCGCTTTGCAATTAATTGCAAAGCGCTTTCATCTTGTAGTCCCGACAGGAATCGAACCTGTATCTAAAGTTTAGGAAACTTCTATTCTATCCATTGAACTACGGGACCGGAAGTACAGCAGTAAAACTGGCTCCTTCGGGCGGCAAAAATAGCAGAATTCAGGAATCTGCAACGGGAAATCTGACCTCAAACCCTACCTTTGCAGCCCAATTCTTTTTCGTATGAAATTATTGAACGTTTATATCCGGTACAGGCTGATTATTGGTATTGTATTACTGGTGGTTGCAGGTGTGGTGCATTACTACACAAGCTTTTGGCCATCGTTTATCATTTACCTTATTGCTATTGTGAGCATTGTCGGTCATTTCTTCTTTGGCCCTCTCCGTCTTATTCAGGAGTATATGGAAGCCGGTGATATGGATGGTGCAGAAAAGATCCTGAATTCCGTTACATTTCCTGGTTTACTTTTCAAGCCAATTCGCTCCGTGTTTTACACCCTCAAGGGTAACATCGCTATGATGAAGCAGGATTTTGATGGTGCAGAGAAAATGATGAAAAAAGGAATGGATCTCGGCTCAGGCTCTTCACTCATGCAGGGTACGGAAGGAGCAAGCTTATTGCAAATGGGGATGCTGGCCATGCAAAAGAACAATTTCAAACAAGCTGAAAGTTATATCCGCCAGGCTTTACGCAAAGGGTTACCCGACAAAGAAAACCAGGCAGCTGCAAATCTTCAGATGTGCAGTATTATGATGAATAAGAGGGAATTCAGGGCAGCAAAAGAGTTTTTCCGCAAGGCAAAGGCGCTGAAACCTTCTACTCAACAATTGGCCGATCAGATAAAACAAATGGAGAAATATATTTCCCGGATGCCGGGCTAGGCAAAGTAAGAGGCAGAAACGGTATTTTATGAATGGATAGCTATTTTTCTGCCTCTTAAATCTTTTTACAGGTAAGCTGATAAATAATCAGCGGGTGTGGTAGGACAACAACGGCTAAAACCTTCAACATTGTAAAAGTACCCCTACCACCTCATCCAAAAAATACCACTTTTAGGGTATATTCTACATCTCACTCAAATAAAAAACCGCCTTTTTTACTAAAAAAGACGGTCAATACTGTACGGCTGGCTGGATTTTAAAAACGGGCTTCGTAGTTAGTACTTGAAAATTAGGCTAAAACCATTTCTGTTTAACTTTTTGCTGCTTTATCTTTTGCAAGCTTTATCCACAAACGGGTGAGAAGCCATTTTCCTGACTATTCAAAAATCTTTACGGGCACAAGGGCAGAGAATTAACTTTGAAGCATGTCCATTAACAAAGAACGCCTGGAACAACGTTTCCTTGAAGAATACGAAAGGCTCAATGAAAAACAGAAGCTGGCGGTTGATCATATTGAAGGACCAGTAATGGTTATTGCCGGACCCGGTACAGGTAAAACACAGATACTTGCCAGCCGCATTGGAAAAATTTTGCTTGAGACTGATGCGCTTCCTCAAAACATTTTATGTCTTACCTATACTGATGCCGGTGTAGTGGCCATGCGCAAACGTCTATTAAAATTCATTGGCCCCGATGCATACAAAGTAAATATCTACACTTATCATGCTTTTTGTAATGATGTAATACAGGAGAATCTTTCGCAGTTTGAAAAAACAGCACTCGATCCTTTATCCGATCTGGAAAAGATCGAGTTGTTTAAAGAGCTCATTGATTCATTTCCAAAAAACCATCCGCTGAAACGATACAGAGGTGATGTGTATTTTGAGATCACCAATCTTGATCGCTTGTTCAGTACGATGAAGAAAGAAGGCTGGACACCTACTTTCATTGAGCAAAAGATCAATGAATACCTTGCTGATCTTCCTACACGTGATGACTATGTTTACAAACGCAAGTACAAACAATTCAACGCTGGTGATCTTAAAAAAGAAAAGCTGGATGAAGAAACCGAACGCATGGAAAAACTCCGTGCGGCCGTAAAAGAGTTCGATCGTTTTCAGCAACTCATGCGCAAACGCAACCGCTACGATTTTGATGATATGATCACGTGGGTCATCAAGGCATTTGAAGAAAATAAAAATATGCTGGCCAATTACCAGGAACAGTTCCAATATATTTTAGTGGATGAGTTCCAGGATTCAAGCGGTACACAAAATAAAATCGTTGAATTACTCATCAGCTATTGGGATCAACCGAATGTATTTGTGGTGGGTGATGATGATCAAAGCATCTTCCGTTTCCAAGGTGCCAACGTGGAGAATATGGAAGGCTTTGCCGGCTTGTATGCAAACGACCTCGTAACAGTTGTGCTATCAAACAACTATCGTTCAACACAACCAATACTTGACATTTCAAAATCACTCATCAGCAGAAATGAAGAACGGTTAATTAAAAAAATACGGGGCTTAACAAAGGATCTTTTGGCTAGCAACAGCAAGATCAATCATCTGCTGCACAATCCTTCGATCAGAAGTTACCAAACGCAACGGGAGGAAATGATCGACATTACTTTACAGGTGCAACAGCTGTTGAAAGAAGGCATTCTTCCCGGTCGCATTGCGGTGATCTATAAAGAAAATAAATATGGCGAAGAGTTAACGCATTACTTCAATCACCTTGGTATTCCCTTTTACAGCAAACGACATTTGAATATACTGGAGTTGCCATTGGCACAAAAGATAATTCTTATACTGAAATATTTAGCTGCCGAGCATGATGTTCCATATGGTGGCGATGAAATGCTGTTTGAATTATTACACTTTAGTTGGTTTCATATTCCACCCATTGAAATTGCAAAGCTTACTGTTGAAGTTTCTTCAACTCAATTCAGCGATAACAAAACATCGCTCAGAAGATTATTGTATGAAAAAGCACATGCACCAGCCAAAGATCTTTTTTCGCAAGGCATTCATCATGGCTTAAAAGCAGCCAGCGGTATTTTTGAAAAACTGGTTGGGGATGTGCCGAATGTGACGTTGCAGCATTTGTTCGACAACATCATTCGTGAAACAGGCATTCTCAAACACATCATGCAAAGCCCGGATAAACATTGGCAATTAAAAGTACTCACAGGTTTATTCGATTTTGTAAAAGAAGAAACAAGGCGTGATCCTTCACTCTCATTACAAGGTTTGGTATCCATTATTGAACTGATGGAAAAAGAAGAGTTGAAATTACCATTGGTACAGGTAAGCGGCAGCGACAACGGTGTAAATCTTTTAACTGCACATGGATCCAAAGGTTTGGAATTTGAACATGTGTTTGTAGCCGGTTGCAATTCCGGTTATTGGGAAAAGAAACGTAATCCTTCTAATGGGTATAAATTACCGGATACCATTTTCACGACTTCATCTGTAACAAAAGAAACATCTACGGAAGAATTACGTCGATTGTTTTATGTAGCGATCACAAGAGCAGAAACACATCTCAATCTTTCATTTAGTCAATTTAAAAACGATGGGAAAGAACTGGAACCATCGATGTTCCTCGAAGAAATAAGAGAAGAACAGCCGATCGATATTGTGCCGGTAATGCTGAGTCCGGAAGCATTGAGTGAATTCACTGCATTGTTGTTTGGTGAAGCACAGGCACCGGAAATTGAAAAGATCGAAGAAAGTTTTATTCAGCCGATACTGGAAAAATTTGTGATGAATGTTACGGCGTTGAACAACTATTTAAAATGTCCGCTGGAATTTTATTTCAAAAATCTCATTCGTATTCCATCACCTAAAAATGAAGCAACTGAATTCGGTTCATCTGTTCACTATGCATTGGAGCAATTGTTTCGCAAGATGCAGGAGACGAAAACAGATACTTTTCATTCAAAGCAACAGTTCATTGCCGACTTTGAATGGTATATGCATCGCCACCGTGAAAGTTTTACCAAAGAACAGTTTGCACGAAGGATGGAATATGGACAGGAAGTATTGAGTAATTACTATGATAAATACATCAACAGCTTCTCCACTATTGTAGCCATTGAACGCAACATCCGCAATGTGATGATCAAAGGCGTTCCGTTGAAAGGAAAGCTTGATAAACTTGAGTTCGACGGCAAAGCGGTGAATGTGGTGGATTATAAAACCGGCAATGTTGATAATGCGAAAGAAAAACTGCAAGGCCCCAGTGATAAACAAACGGATGGCGGTGATTACTGGCGACAAGCGGTGTTCTATAAAATTCTTGTCGACAATTACGAAGCAAAAGACTGGAAAGTTGTTAGCACCGAATTTGATTTTATTGAACCGGACAAGAAGAAAGAATATCGCAAAGAAAAGATCGTTATTACTCCGGCCGATATTGAAACGGTAACACAACAGATCGTTACGGTTTGGGAAAAAATTCAGAACCGTGAGTTTTACATCGGCTGCGGCAAAGAAGATTGCCACTGGTGCAATTTTGTAAAGACCAATGAAATGGCGGTGGTATTGCATGAGCTGGAAGAAGACGAGGCTGAACCATGATTTATCGGATTATTAGGATTTGCAGGAAAAGAATTCATTTGAAAGCAAGTATGTTTGCACTTTGTAATTGAAGCGGCGTTACTACATGAAAAGATTTTTTCCATTCATTTTAATACTCCTTTGCATCCCCGCCATGATGGTTCAAACGACGGGCTGTGCCAACATCGTACCACCAAGTGGTGGACCAAGAGACAGTTTGCCTCCTGTTCCGGTTTCAGCTTCACCAAAAGATTCAGCCACAATGGTGAAGGAGCAAAAGATCACCATCACGTTTGATGAATTTGTTGAATTAAAAGAGCCAAATCAAAAAGTGATCATTTCACCCTATCCTGTCAAAGACCCAGTGATCGAATTCAAATTACGCACCGTTACTGTACGTTTAAAAGATTCACTCTTACCCAATACAACCTACAACATCAACTTTGGTGATGCTATTGTTGACTTGAACGAAGGAAATATTCTTAAAGATTTTCAATACAGTTTTTCAACCGGCACTTCTATTGATTCAAATGAACTTTCGGGAAAAGTTATTCTTGCAGAAACAGGAAAGACAGACAGCACCATGTTTGCTTTGTTGTATCGCAAAGAAGAAGATTCAACCGTGTACAAAGAAAAGCCCATGTATGTAGCAAGGGTTGATGGGCAAGGTAATTTCCGTTTCAATAATTTACCGGCAGGTAAGTTTTACGTGTATGCCTTGCGTGATGAAGATGGCAACAAAAAATATACACAAGGTATTGAGCAGTTTGCATTTCTTGATTCAACAATTAATGTAACCACTACTACTCCTGCTGTTCAGCTGTATGCATTTGCAACTGAGAAGGAACGACAAAAATCAACTGCCACACAGGATACTAAACGTGGACTTGTTGTTTCTTCAAACCTTGAGAGCAACGCTTTGGATATTCTTGACACATTCAGGCTGATCTATACGAAACCCATCCGCAGTTACGATTTGTCAAAGATCCGTTTGCAGCAGGATTCAACAAAGTTCATCACCGATTTCACCATAGTTAATGACAGTGTTCGCAAACAATTACTTTTCAATTATGCGTGGAAATCCGGTGGCACTTACAAACTTTACCTTGATAAAGATTATGCAGCTGACACTTCCGGGTTAAAATCATTGAAGAACGATACGCTTTCTTTCCGTGTAAAAACAGAAAAAGAATATGGTACGCTTCGTATTCGTTTTAAAGAAATTGATACCGCCACTCACCCGGTATTGATTTTTTACAGCAATGATCAAATTGTTGGCCGCTATCCATTAACCGGCAAAGAATTTTATCGTGCTCAATTTAAACCCGGCTCCTACAAACTTGGTTTGTTGTTCGATACCAATAAGAACGGTGTTTGGGATCCAGGCGATTATTTTGCAAAACCGAAACGTCAGCCGGAACTAGTTCAACCGCTCAATTATTCAGTTACTGTAAAAGAAAACTGGGATAATGAACTGGTGATAGAACCGGGTAAAGCACAAAGCAAAACGCCGGATCTTCAGTAAACCTCTTTCTGTTTTTAATTCAGCATCCTTCGTACTTTCGCTGCATGTCTTTCTCTTCGTCTTTATTGGAACAGGCCGTGAATGAATTTGCCAAACTACCCGGCATTGGTAAAAAAACAGCGTTGCGTTTAGTGCTTCATCTCATCAAACAACCGCAGGAAGAAACACAGTTGTTTGCTGATACCATTGCACGTATGCGGAGAGAAATTAAATTCTGCAGCAAATGTTGCAATGTATCCGATACAGAAATTTGTAATATCTGCAGCAATATCTCCCGAAAAAAACAGATCATTTGTGTGGTGGAAAATATCCGTGATGTTATTGCTATTGAAAGCACACAACAGTTCAACGGGTTGTATCATGTGCTTGGTGGCGTTATTTCACCATTGGATGGTGTAGGACCGGATCAGTTAACGATCGAGCCATTGATTAACCGATTAAAAGAAGACGAAGTGGAAGAACTCATCTTTGCACTCAGCCCTAACATACAAGGCGACACCACTTTGTTTTATATCAGCAAAAAAATAAAAGACCTGCCAGTTAAGATCACCACCATCGCACGTGGCATTGCGTTTGGTGGCGAACTGGAGTATGCAGATGAATTAACTCTTGCCCGCAGTTTGCAGAACCGCCAGCCTGTAGCGAATTATGTGAGCATGAAATAGTTGATGGTGAATGGTTAGAGTCTGATTCACGACTCATCATTCATTACTCATCCCTCATTATCTCAGTTTAAACTTTGCTGTTACAGTTAATCCTGCATTATACAAACGGATCTTACCAACACCAATTCCACCTGATGGTATTTTAATGCCCGGCTCAGCCATCAGTGAAAAGCGGTCTGATATTTTTCGTTCAGCGATCGCAGAAAAATTTACGCTTGAAAATAAATGGAAGCTGTTGTTGTTCCAGGCACGGTGTGTTACGGTATCTCTCCCTGCCTGGTTTTTATAATAATATTCGTAAGCTTCTTTGCGCATAATAATAGAAGAGGATCCTGCAGAAACATACACGTTGGTTTTTCTAACGTTCACTACCCTGTACGCAATACCCAAAGGAATTTCAATGACCTTACAATCAGCATCAATCTTTTTAAAGTAAGTATAACTTGCCCAGTAATTATTAGCAGGATTGTAATCCTTATCATTTGCTGCATAGATTTTAGAAGCTGAGGCAACACCGGTACGTAGAATTATTTTTTTACCAATGGTATACATAACTCCTATCCCAACTACCGGGGTTAGTCTGCCCCATGTATTTAAAGAAGTGGCTGGCGCTTCAAGTCCTGTGCTAAAGGTCAGGGAAAAACTGTTCTTAGCAGGTTTCCTGATCGCTGCATTTTTTTCTTTGGTTACAACCAATGAACTATTACTTCTCTCCTGTACATTTTTCAACAACAGGAAATTGTTTTTATGCGTAATCGAAGTAGCCCTGCCAGTTGGAGTAATTAACAATACTTCTGCAGGAGCATCGGGTATATTGTTGTCTGTAAAATCTTTTTGCTTAAGTTCTTCTTTTCCAGTTTGGAAATGAGTCAACTTATTTTGATTCGGTTTGGTTTTTACAATTTCAATCGTACTTGTTTTCTTTGGTTGTATGTCAAGATCAGTTGAGCGATCAATATGTTCCTCAACTACAACAGGAGTTTTTTGTACGTCAGTTTTTACAATTGCAGGAATGGGTTTCGCAGTTAAGCTGTTTGTGCTGTTTATTCTATCTTCTCCGGTTTGCGAAGCCCTCCTTGCAGGAAGGAATGTAGTTAACGATGCCAAAATAATACAACTCAGCAATAAGATATACGGGAATGGTTTACCATTGTTCTCAGGTAAATGTTTATCCAGCAATATCTCCATCTTCTTCCACGATTCCTCTTCAAATTTTGGGAATGCGTCAGGAGCAGGATCATTTAATTTTTTATATAGATCATCGATAGGCATTTATTTCTTTTTTAGTGGATTTTTGCAGGAGCTTATTCTGTAAAAAAGCCCTTGCCTTTGCAAAATTTGATTTAGATGTTCCTTCAGTTATGTTCAACTGCTTACCCACCTCTTTATGGGTCATTCCCTCAATGGCATACAGGTTAAAAACGATGCGGTAAGCAGGACTCAGTTCCTGGACAATTTTGATCAATTCATTGTAGGAGATATTTGCCAGCATATCTTTCTCTTCGCCAACAGTTACATTCGTATGTTCCTCATTCAGGTCTTTGAAAATGGCGTTGTTCTTGTTCTTCCGGTAATGGTCTATTGCGGTATTGATCATGATACGCCTCAACCACGATGTGAAGCCAAAAGCAATATCTTCTGAAAGAGGTTTGTAATTGTATATTTCCCTGAAGATCTTTAAGAACCCATCGTTAATGATTTCAACTGCGTCTTCTTTATCGTTGCTGTACTTGAAGCATATAGACATAGCATAATCATAAAAAGCTACATATATCTTGTTTTGATATATACGCTTATTATGCCTGCACCCTTCTATGCAATTAACTAATTCCTCTTTTGTCAGCACAGCCTGTGGTTGATATTGTTCTAAATAACGAAAAGACAGAATAAACAGTTGCCTTAAGTCTAAGATTTTAGCTGAAACCAAATTCCTGACTTAAGTCTTTATAAAAGTTACAAAATTATTCGTAGAAAGGCAACCTTATTCCTTCTGGCTACGATAGTTAGTATACAGCAGTTTGGTAATTGGTTGATAGATATTAAAAGCTGGTTGAGTTACCCCTTTCGTTATTTTTATATTGCCTGGTGGTTGCAACCTCATGAACTTTCGCCTGTGAAGCATAGCAATGGAGACGACTGTTGCTTAGGTGAAATGCTTGCTTCAAAAACTATCCGTTAACCATTTTATATATGTAACTCAACCGGCTTTTGGTATGAAGAAACGATCGCTCATAGTTTTTATTCTGTTTGCAGTATTGATTGGCGCAGCAATATTCTTTATCTATACAAAATGGAATAAAGCTCCTGAAAGCATTGAAAATGCTGAGGCGGTTCGAATAAACGCAGCTGATCTTTTCCGTGAGTTTGCAGAAAATGAGAACCAGGCAACACAAACCTACAATGGCAAAGTGCTTGAAATAACAGGCATCGTAAGCTCAACAGCAATAAACCAGCAAGGAAAAACAATTGTACAGTTGCAAACCAATGATCCGCTATTTGGCATTAACTGTACCATGGAAAATGAGACGACGATAAATGATGGCGAAACCGTTACAATAAAAGGCGTTTGCAGTGGCTTTACAACTGATGTTATTCTTATTCGCTGTTACCTCATAAAAAAATAAACATGAAGCCGATTCTTATTGTTGCACTTTCATTATTACTCCTTGTTTCCTGTACCTATAACAAAGAAGAGTTGCTGTACAATAACACCTGCGATACCAGCAATGTGAAATACAGTGTACAAATAGTAAACACAATTGCTGCAAATTGCCTGGGCTGTCACACCGGTGCAAGTGCTCCCGGAGGCATCATGCTTGATACATATACAGATGTGCGTACAGTTGCCATGAATGGTCGGCTACTCGGCGCAATCACCCATTCGCCCGGTTACCGTGCCATGCCCGATTTTGCTCCCAAACTTCCGGAGTGCCGTATTGCTGAAATCAGAACATGGATCAGAAATGGCATGTTGAATAATTAAACCTGAAAACATGCGCACAATTTCTTTTATACTTATTCTCTGTTTCTTAATTCTGAAATTGCAGGCGCAGGAAAACTATATGACCCGCAATGGGCAGATCAGTTTTTTCTCCTCCACGCCATTGGAAGATATTAAAGCGATCAATAACGAAGTGGCATCTGTCTTAAACCGTAAGACCGGCAGCGTTCAATTCATTGTTCTGATTAAAAGTTTCCAATTCAGGAAAGCGGCTATGCAGGATCATTTCAATGGAAAAGATTACATGGATTCAGATCGCTATCCCAAAGCTGAGCTGAAGGGAATAATCACCAACATCAGCACGGTTGATTTTACAAAAGATGGAACCTACCCGGTAACTGTTGAAGGCACACTCACCATGCATGGTGTCAGCAATAAGATCAAAAGCGCAGGAAATATCATTGTGAAAGGTAGTACTGTAACCGCTACTGCTGTCTTCAAAATTAAGCTTGTCGATTATAAAATTTCTGTTCCAACAATTGTCTCAAAAAAAATAGCAGAGAAAGTGGAAGTGACGGTGAATTGCAATTACCAACTCTATCAACCAAAAAAAAAATAACCCATGCTTGATAAAAAATATACGTTGTTGTTGATAATGCTTATCAGTAGTTATTTTCTTACAGCGCAAGAGATCGATCTCAACAAAGAACTCGAAGAAGAAAAAGAAAAACCTAAAACGCAATACATAACCAATACCTTTCAATCAACTCGTATCATCAACAGTCATACCATTGAAATTACACCAAAGGGTTATATGGATTTTCGTATTGCTCACCGCTTCGGTACACTCAATGGTGGCTTTTATGAATTGTTTGGACTAGATAACGCCAGCATGCGTATGAGTTTTGATTTTGGTTTAACACCCAATCTTATGCTCGGGGTTGGAAGAAGCACCTATCAAAAACAATACGATGCATTCGGCAAGTATCGCTTTCTCCGGCAAAGTAAAGGCGAACGGAATATGCCGATCAGTGCAGCTATCGCATCATCCATTATGCTTACGACGTTGAAATGGCAGGACCCAACAAGAGAGAATCTGTTTTCATCACGTCTGCAATATGCCCATCAACTCATCATTGCCCGTAAGTTTTCTGAAGGAACGGCCATTCAACTGATGCCAACCATGGTGCATTACAATCTTGTACCCAAGGCCAGCGATCCAAATGATATTCTGGCGTTGGGCATTGGCGGTCGTCAGCGTATCAGCAAAATGGTATCGGTGAATGCTGAATATTATTACCTGTTGCCGGGTTCCCGTTTCGATGGCACTACCAACTCTTTTTCCATTGGTTTCGATATTGAAACTGCCGGCCATGTGTTTCAACTCCATTTCACCAATTCACGTGGCATGACGGAGCGAACATTCATCAGCGAAACCGCTGGCAGTTGGGGTAAAGGCAACATCCTCTTTGGTTTCAACATTTCAAGGATGTTCAACTTACAAAAGAAAAAAAAGGTTAAAACAGCATAAGCATTTGGCAGGTAGCTGCTCATTGCTGAACTTCATTGTCGCATGCGAAACACTTTTCTATACATTTTACTGTTCATCAGCATTACTTCTTGCAAGAAATCAGGCACAACCGACCAACCCTCTGTTGACATTAAAGACGGCACCTGGCGGATCAGTTATTTTTGGGATCAGCAGGATAAAACATCTAATTATACCAATTACTATTTTATGTTTCTCGATGGCGGCACGTTGATGGCGCATGGCAGTTCAACCACCATCACGGGTACCTGGAGTCAAACAGGTACAAGAATCAATATCAACTTCAGCAACCCCGCCATGAGCGACCTCAATGGCGACTGGCTCAAAACCGAATTCACGAATTCCGGCATCAAACTCAAAGACGACAGCCCTTCACAAGACGATCAGCTCTATTTTGTAAAAAACTAACCTCTTCGCCCAAAAGCCCAAACCCCTTGTTGGTGCGTGTTTTTCATTTACATTTGCACTTCATTCAGGCGGATTTGTTTATTGTTCGGCCAAACGGAACTAATAAACGTCAATAAAACTCTCACCCGGTTTTCCGAAACGTTTATAGTTTAAATTATGTAGCCAGCTTTTATGCTGCTATCATCTTCTGTTGCGTCGCACTCTTGTACGCCTGGTGCTATTATTCATCTGCCTTATTGAACACTCAGTTCGGGCAGTTAAAATGATAAACTATGGACATCAGAAAAGAACTCGAAAAAAGAATCCTCGTTATTGATGGCGCAATGGGCACCATGATCCAGCGGCATAAACTTGAAGAAGCTGATTATAGAGGCGAGCGTTTCAAAGATTGGCATTGCGATGTAAAAGGCAATAACGATCTGTTGAGCATTACACAACCGCAGATCATTACCGGTATTCACAAACAATATTTAGATGCAGGTGCCGATATTATTGAAACCAATACATTCAGCAGCACAAGTATCGCACAAGCCGATTACGATATGCAATCGTTGGCTTATGAGTTAAATGTTGCTTCTGCAAAATGTGCAAGAGAAGCAATTCAGCAATCGGGCAAGACAGCGTTTGTTGCCGGTGCAATCGGTCCTTTAAATAAAACATTATCTCTATCACCCGACGTAAACAACCCGGGTTACCGTGCTGTTACATTTGATGAAGTGGTGGCTGCCTATTACGAACAGATCAAAGGTTTGGTGGATGGTGGTGTAGATGTATTGTTGATCGAAACTATTTTCGATACCCTCAATGCCAAAGCAGCCATCTTCGCTATCAAAAAATATTTTCATGATACCAACAAGCCAGAGTTGCCGATCATGATCAGTGGTACTATCACTGATGCCAGTGGAAGAACCTTGAGCGGACAAACACTTGAGGCTTTTTACATTTCAGTTATGCATGCAAATCCATTAAGTGTTGGGTTGAACTGTGCATTAGGTGCGCATGAAATGCGTCCGCATATTGAAGAGCTTTCTCAGATCGCTTCCTGCTATGTATCTGCTTATCCTAATGCCGGTTTGCCAAATGCTATGGGTGAGTATGACGAAGAACCTTCAGATACCGGTCATTACTTAGAAGAATGGGCTAAAGAAGGCTGGGTGAATATTGTTGGCGGATGCTGCGGTACCACGCCTGATCATATCAAACATATTGCAGATCATGTGAAGAAATTACAACCGAGAGAATTGCCGGTTGTGGAAGAAACGTTTTGATTGAGTTAACAACAAAGAAATTATGAGCGTTATTAAACCATATAGTCGTTTTTCAGGATTAGAACCATTGGTCGTTCGGCCAGAAACCAACTTTTTGAACGTTGGTGAACGTACCAATGTAACCGGTAGTAAAAAGTTTGCACGCCTGATCCGTGAAAACAAATACGAAGAAGCATTGAGCATTGCACGCCAACAGGTAGAGAACGGTGCACAGATCATTGATGTGAACATGGATGATGCATTGCTGGATGGTGTACAAGCCATGACTACGTTTATCAACCTCATGCAAAGCGAACCGGACATTGCTAAGATTCCGGTGATGATCGACTCCTCAAAATTTGAGATCATTGAAGCAGGTTTGAAATGCGTGCAGGGAAAAAGTATTGTGAACTCTATCTCCATGAAAGAAGGAGAAGAGAAATTTATTGAGCAGGCACGCATCTGTCGCATGTATGGTGCATCAGTTATTGTGATGGCCTTTGATGAAAAAGGACAAGCCGATACTAAACAACGCAAAGTAGAGATCTGTCATCGTGCTTATAAAATATTAACGGAGCAGGTTGGCTTTGCACCACAGGATATCATCTTCGATCCAAACATTTTTGCCATTGCAACAGGTTTGGAAGAACATAACAACTATGGTGTTGATTTTATTGAAGCAACAAAAGAAATAAAAGAACTGATGCCGCTCACGAAAGTAAGTGGCGGTGTAAGTAATCTTTCGTTCTCCTTCCGTGGTAATGAACATGTACGTGAAGCCATGCACAGTGTGTTTCTCTACTATGCCATCAAAGCAGGTATGGATATGGGTATTGTGAATGCAGGTCAGTTGGTGGTGTATGATGAAATTGAGCCAAACCTTCGAAACCTGTGTGAAGATGTAATTCTCAACCGCAACAACGATAACAACGAAGCCACCGAAAAGCTCATCAACTTTGCAGAAACTGTAAAAGCAAAAGGAAAAGAAATTGTAAAAGATGAAGCATGGCGCAACAGTTCAGTTGAAGAACGTTTGAAACATTCGTTGGTAAATGGCATCACCGATTATATTGATATTGATACGGAAGAAGCAAGACAGAAATACAGTGCGCCGCTTGAAGTGATTGAAGGACCACTCATGGCAGGTATGGATGTAGTGGGCGATTTGTTTGGTGCAGGTAAAATGTTTTTGCCACAGGTGGTAAAGAGTGCAAGGGTGATGAAGAAGAGCGTGGCCATTCTTACGCCATATATTGAACAGGAAAAAGAAGATCGTAAACAGGCACATCTTGCAGCAGGTACAGTGAATGAAGAAAGTGCAGGTGCTGCAAAAATTTTATTGGCTACCGTAAAAGGTGACGTACATGATATTGGAAAGAACATTGTGGGTGTGGTCTTAGGTTGTAATGGTTATGATGTAATTGACCTGGGTGTAATGGTGGCAACCGATAAAATTTTAGATACAGCACAAAAAGAAAATGTAGATATTATTGGCTTGAGTGGATTGATCACTCCTTCGCTTGATGAAATGGTGCATGTGGCACATGAAATGAAACGCAGAGGCATGAAGCAACCACTGTTGATTGGTGGTGCAACTACTTCACGCATGCACACAGCAGTAAAAATTAATCCGCAGTACGAAGAAGGTGTGATTCATGTGTTGGATGCAAGTCGTAGTGTGACTGTTGCAGGCAACTTATTAAGTCCTGAACAGAAGCCAGCTTTCCTGCAAGGCATACAAGCTGAGTATGAAAAACTCCGTGATGATTTCAATAATAAGAAAGTAGTAAAACAATTCTTACGTTTTGAAGAAGCGCAGAACAACAAAGTAAAAATTGATTGGGCTGGCTTCACTCCGGTTGCACCAACATTCACCGGAGCAAAACAATTCGATGCATATGATCTTGAAGAGATCAGGAATTATATCGACTGGCAACCATTCTTTATTGCCTGGGAACTGCATGGCAAATTCCCGGCTATCTTAAGCGACAGCATTGTAGGTGTTGAGGCAACCAAACTTTACAATGATGCAAATGCGTTACTGGATAAGATCGTTGCAGAAAAATGGTTAACTGCAAAAGGAACCATTGGTTTCTGGCCGGCAAATAGTGATGGAAAAGATTCTGTTGCTGTATTACATGAACAGGCAGGACCGGATGAAGTACTGCATCTTCAATTCCTTCGTCAGCAGATCAAGAAAACAGAGGGCCAACCGAATATCTCCTTAGCTGATTTTATTGCGCCTGCTGAAACAAAAGCTCAGGATCACATCGGAGCATTTTCAGTTACCATTCACGGTATTGAAGAACACATCAAACGTTTTGAAGCAGCACATGATGATTATAACAAGATCATGCTGCAGGCATTGGCTGATCGTTTGGCTGAAGCATTTGCTGAAGTGTTGCATCAACGTACACGGAAAGAATTCTGGGGTTATGCAAAAGATGAAACTTTGAGCAATGAAGATCTCATCAAAGAACAATACCTCGGTATTCGTCCTGCACCGGGTTATCCGGCCTGTCCCGATCATACAGAGAAGTATAAATTATTTTCACTGCTTGGTGGCGAAGAAGCAACCGGTATTCATTTAACTGAATCATTGGCGATGTATCCCGCTTCATCTGTTTGTGGTTGGTATTTTGCACATCCGGAATCGAAATACTTTGGTGTAGGTAAAATTGAAAAAGATCAGCTGAATGATTATACAAAACGTAAAGGCATGAGTCTGGAAGAAATGAACAGATGGTTACGACCGATTTTAGAATGATGAAAAAATAATTGTACCAACCCTCACTTTTCAAGTGAGGGTTTTTCATATCCAACCACTTCTGATTGCCTTTCCGATCAACTCACCTGTATTATTCAAATGCTTTTTGTGAAGCATATTTTTCCGATGTGTATCCACTGTTTGCTTACTGATCTTCAGTAACCCGCTGATCTCCTTACTTGGTCTCCCTTCGATCAATAATTTTAACACCTGTTTTTCACGCTTCGTAAACTCTTCTTTACTTTCAACAAATTTATTATTTGAAATAACATCTAAATAAGACGGCTCGCCATCTATACCAATAAATGATAAGACAGGGTGTCCTTCCAGTTTCAGATAGGTGATATCACTATGTACACTAAGAGTTCTCAAGAACTTTCCGGAAGCATCATGCTCGAGCAAAATGCCCTGGTAAAGTATTCTTGCAAACTCACCATTCCTTTTTTTGAAGCGTATATCATATCTCACTTTATATTTTGTGATTTTATCTACCGGGAGTTGTGAAAAGAAATCAACAATACATGCTCCAATCGCTAAAAACCACGAGCGATCATCGGGATGAAGTTTGTCGTTCATAAATGGAATATCAAATTCAGAAGGCAGATAACCCATCACCGTTTCTACTTCGTTACTTACAAACTCAAACTGCAACGTGTGATGATTGATAATAAAATAATACGAATCGCCTATCAGAAAAAAATTCCAAAGCTTTTTATACAGATCGAGTTCAAATTTCAACTGACTGGGTGATGAATCATTACCAAGCCACTTGAATATCCTGTTAAACTCTTGATCAAAAGGCTCCTGTTTCATAAGTAACTTTTTGAAGTATGATTGAAACGAGTCGGGTTATCCTTTTCTTTCACAGCGTATTGGAGGTGATCAGGGGGAATGGAGTAAACAGGTGTAAAAGACAAAACTACCTATAAATCGGTATTTTTTATAGCTTTTATCAACACTACATTTATGTGCTGTTAACGATAAAACTTTACTTACTTCCCTGCCAATCTGCAATCCCTTTCCTTTATGCTGAAGTAACTTTCACGAGCTGCTTTCTAAAACTGCTTAACTGGATTTTATACCCGTAATCCTGAAGAAACTCATTCGTCATCACCATTAAACTTAAATCTATGAGCAAAAAACTTCAAGGGGCCTTTTTTCTGTTCTTGTTTCTTTCCTTCGCAAATTTCTCCTGCCAGAAAGAAGTAAGTGAAGATCTCACACAAGAAAACAATGCTGCAATAGCAAACAAGGCCGGCGTGAACGGACATCTGCAGCAAGCCAAAACATTCTCTTCTGATGTAATTATCCGTTGGCTAAACATGCAACTGGATATGTTTCGACTTCCACTGCCGGCAGGTACAGGCACACAGTCTACTGATCGGGCCATGGCTTACAGCGGTATTGCAGCGTATGAAGCAGTCGTAAATGGCATGCCCGCTTATCAATCGCTCGAACATCAACTCACTGATTTTCCGGCAATGCCAAAAACAGAACCCGGCAAAGCTTATCATTGGGCAGCAAGTGCCAATGCTGCATTGGCTGAAATGAGCCGCAGGCTTTTCCCCACTACAGCAGCAGCCAACAAAACTGCGATGAATAATCTTGAAAGCAGTTTGCAGGCCAGTTACGCTGCAGAAGTAAATGATGCAACACTTCAACGTTCCATTGCATTTGGAAAAGAAGTGGCAACAAGAATTTTTGCATGGGCAGCAACTGATGGTTCAGCAAATGTAAACCCGCCATATGTACCACCTGTTGGTGTTGGACTTTGGGTGCCTACATCACCAACACCCGCCGTAAATCCTTATGCATATCAACGCAGGCTGCTTGTGCCGGGTTCAGCAAACGGCACTGCTCTTACGCCGTTGCCGACCTTTTCAACAGACCCCACTTCTGCTTACTACGCAATGGTGAAGGAGGTGTATGATATTTCTCTTACATTAACAAATGAGCAAAAAGCATCGGCAGATTATTTTAAAGATAATCCCGGCTATGGCGCCGGCGGAACTTATGTGGCTGCATTTGTTCAGGCACTTAACATTGCACAATTTAAACTGGATATGGCAGCTCTTGCCTATGCCAAGGTTGGTTTAGGTCAGCATGATGCTACGATTGTACTGTTTGTGAATAAATATATCTTCAATGTTATGCGCCCGATAACATATATAAGGTCATACATCAATCCTGTGTGGAATACATATATTCCAACTCCTAATCATCCCGAGTTTCCTTCGGGTCATGCTACAATAACAGGTGGCGCATTAACCATGATGAGTAATGTGTTTGGAGAAAAATTTCCCATTACACTGCACACCTACGATTATCTTAATTATCCACCACGCAGTTACAGCTCATTTACCCAAATGGGTTTAGATATTGCCAACAGCAGGATATATGGCGGTTTACACTATCGACTTACCTGCGAAAGAAGCATCGTACAGGGCACCAAAGTGTCGCAGAATATTTTGAGCACAATAAAATTTTTGAAAGAGTAAAGAAATGTTTTGCATCTTTTCTGCTCATGTCCACTTTGTTTAAACAGCAGCAAGGAAAAGCCCTGAATAAATGTACAATTAAACAAGCCTCCGATCTGTCGGGGGCTTTTTCTGTAAAAAATGTTTTGTTCTAAAATCCATAATTACTGCATCTCCGTATCTGTACTTGAACCTGAAGAAACAAAGCAGTATTAACCAACAACTACACATCAGGCAACCCCGTATATCAATCATCAATTTATAAACTTAAGAAAAATGAAAAAAGTAAAATTGTTAGCCTTGTCAATTGCAGCAGTTATTGCTGTTGGTACACTAAACGCACAAACCTCAACATCTAAAAAGATGAATGAAAAAACAGTAGAAGTAGGTGGTGCACCAATGTATCCATCAAAAAACATTGTTGAAAATGCAGTTAATTCAAAAGATCATACAACACTGGTTGCGGCTGTAAAAGCAGGAGGTCTTGTTGAAACATTAATGAGTGCTGGCCCGTTTACCGTATTCGCTCCTACAAATGCAGCCTTTGAAAAATTACCTGCAGGTACAGTTGAAACATTGGTGAAGCCTGAAAACAAAGCAACACTTACAGCAGTGCTTACGTATCATGTTGTAGCCGGCCGTTTAGATGCAAAAGAAATTGCACGCCTTATTAAAGAAGGTAATGGCAAAGCTGAGTTAACAACCGTGCAAGGTGGTAAGTTATGGTTATGGATGAAAGACAAAACACTCTGGATCAAAGATGAGAAAGGTGGAATGGCTTCCGTAACAATCAAAGATGTTTATCAAAGTAATGGCGTTATCCATGTTATCGACGCCGTTGTTTTGCCGAAAGGCTAAATATGTAGTCCTGGTTTTGGTTTATAAGCGGATGGTTTCCACCATCCGCTTTCTTTTTTATATAAACACTAAATAATTTTTTCGCCCGGTTCTATATATGCAAACAAAGCATTAAAATATTTTCTCTGTTTTAAAATCCAATTCACATCAGTTTAACGTAAGTCTATCATATCTGTACCAACTCATCTCCCTGAGTAATGTGAATACAAATCATCAATCAAAAAATTTTTAATCAAAAAAAATCAAACAATGAAAAAGAGAAAAGTTTTACTGACTGTTCTTGCAGCAGCAGTAGCTGTAACCGGGGGCATTATTTATGCTGCGGATCACCTCGATGCACCTGCTGTATCTAACCAGACAACTGACATCACTGATGTGTATGTTTTCCAGGGTGAAAACACAAACAATCTTGTATTTGTTGCAAACACACAAGGTTTACTATCACCTTCAGCCACCGGCGCTGCAAAATTTGATGAGAAAACTCTCATAGAATTTAATATTGATAACACTGGTGATAATGTTGAAGATCTCGTTATTC
This sequence comes from Lacibacter sp. H375, assembly GCF_037892425.1. Classification (NCBI taxonomy): domain Bacteria; kingdom Pseudomonadati; phylum Bacteroidota; class Chitinophagia; order Chitinophagales; family Chitinophagaceae; genus Lacibacter; species Lacibacter aquaticus. Next base: position 1,743,785 of record NZ_JBBKTT010000001.1, on the reverse strand, counting down.
AAGCTGTTGTGATGAACAACAAGATGAGAATTTATGGCCCTTACAAGCCAGCTTCTACTGGTTCAAAAAGCATTATCAGTCCAAGTGCATTTAGTGTGCAGGCAAGTGTTACTCCGTATGGACAGACAGCTATCATTGGCGAAGAAAATGGCATTAAAGTTTTTGCCGGCCCACGTGATGATCCATTCTTCTTTGATCTGAATCAATTCAAAAAAGTAGTTGGTGGTATGGCTGCTGGCTTTAACAATCCCGGTACCGATGCTTTCAAAGGCACGAACGTATTGAGTATTGTTGTTGAAGTTCCTAAATCAAAATTAGGAGGAAGCGGCACCATCAACGTTTGGGCTGAATCAAAAAAAGCGATCAACTAAGCAAACCAAATTTTAAAAACAAAATTATAATCAGATGAAACTCAAAATAGGTTTATACACAGTTCTTGCCGGCACAATGTTCTTTGTTGCCTGTAAGAAAGAAAATGCTCCTGCTACACAACAGGTTTACGAAATTCAGGATCAAATGGCCCGCCCTGCAATTAACACCGTATTCAATGCGCCTGCTGATAAAGATGCTTTTAATATAACAGCTCCATCAGCAATGAATGCCGCTTTCTTCGCAAAGTTCAAAGCAAATTTCCTGGCATTAAATCCGGGTTACACAACAAATGCATTAGGTCAAAATGTTGATCAGTTGATTGGCCTGCTGGTAACGGATGTATTGAATGTTGCTACAAATAAAAAGACAACATTCTTTGATGGCACAAATGTTTTAACAGGCCGTGCATTGGGTGATGATGTAATTGATGTGGAACTGTTACTGTTATTCGGTGGTCCTGATGGCAGTGCAAATCCTGGTCTTACAAGTGATAAGGTAAATGCAAACGATAAAGCATTCCTCACTTCATTCCCCTATTTGGCTACACCTCATTAATTATAGGCGAACCAAGAGAAACAAGTAAAGGCGAAGGTGAAAGCCTTCGCCTTTTTTAAACCACTACCGTAAACTACAAACCATCTTTTATGTATAAGTCTTTTATCATTCTTTGTTGCACCGTTCTGATGGCAGCCTGTTCAAAAAACGGCAAGCCTGTTGTGCAGGAAGAAAAGATCATGGCATTGCTCGAACAAACAACATCTGCAAAAGCGTTGGAAACAATTGCAGCTGATATGAAGTTCTGGAATGATCGTCTTGCAATAACAGCTGATGATATGAGCAGCCAGATCAAACTGGCATCATTGTACAATCAACGTTTTCAATACAGCGGCCAGATAAGTGACATACATAAAAGTGATAGTTTATATCATGTAGCTAACCGATTGCAAAAGCGTTTTTCATCAGGCATTTATCGTTCATTGGCATCTAACTGTGTTACCCAGCATCAGTTTATACAAGCCGAACGCTATCTTGATACCGCTGCAACAATGGGTGATGATATGTATTTGACCCGTTTGCAACAGTTTGATGTAAAACTTGAACTGGGCAATTACAACCGGGCAGAAGCAATTCTCAACGCCTTCCGCCACAAAAATAATTTTGACTATTACACCCGAGCTTCAAAACTCGAAGATCATAAAGGCAACAGCGAAGCAAGTATCAGCTTTATGGAAAAAGCATATGCCGATATAAAGGAATCGAAGAAAGATCAATTGCTGCCTTGGGTTAAAACAAACCTGGCCGATATGTATGGCCATAACAACCGTATCAGTGAATCATATCAACTGTATACTGAGGTGGTGAAAGATCATCCCGATTATTATCATGCATGGAAAGGCATTGCATGGATCGCATATTCACATGATAAGAATACAGAGTTTGCCAAAAAAATATTGCTTTGGTTGCAGGAGCAGCATCCTGTTCCTGATTACGATCTGATGCTGAGTGAGATCGCTGCATTTGAACAAAACAACCAGGCAAAGAATCAATACCTCGCTTCATTTGTTGACAAAGTGAGTAACCCAGCCTACGGCGACATGTACAACAAATATCTTTTTACAATTATGAGCGATGAATTGAATAATCAATCATCAGCTATGTCTATTGCACAAAAAGAGATCAGTAACCGACCTACTCCACAATCGTATGAATTGTTTGCATGGTCGTTGTATAAGAACGGACAACTCGATGAAGCTGTGAAAATTGCAGAGAGCCGTATCATCAACAAAACATTTGAACCCGATGCCCTTTATCATATAGGATTACTGCTGAAAAAAAGCGGCAAGCCAAAACTGGCAAAACAATACCTGGCAGAAGCATTGGAAAGCAGCTTTGAGTTAGGTCCTGTAACTGCTAATGAAATAAAAGCGGAATTAAAAACGCTTTAACCATCAACTAACTGTTATGAAAGCAATTCTATTTCTTTCCATTTTTACATTTCATGTATTTGTACTTGCCGCACAAACTAATTACAGCAGCCGAATTATTGATGCTGTTACAAACGAACCTGTTGAAGGTGCAGTGGTACAAAGCAAAACCAAGCTAACAACTGCAGCAAGAGATGGTCGCTTCAGCATTGCATTGGAAAATGGTGAAACAATCGTTATCGTTTCTGCAATTGGCTATGCCACACAAGAGATCAATACATCAAACAACAGTACTGTATTATTAGCACGTGCTGCTTTCAACCTGAAAGAGGTAGTGATCGCTGCGGGCAATGCCAATAAAGTGTATTCAACCATCAGCAAGATTGATCTGAATCAACGGCCTGTAAACTCAGCACAGGAATTTTTACGCTATGTGCCCGGATTGTTTATTGCACAACACCAGGGTGGTGGTAAAGCGGAGCAAATATTTTTACGTGGCTTTGATGTTGATCATGGAACAGATGTAAGAATCACTGTTGATGGCATGCCCGTGAATATGCCTTCGCATGCACACGGGCAAGGCTATGCCGATCTGCATTTTGTAATTCCTGAACTCGTAAAAACGATCGACTATGGTAAAGGAAGTTATTATGCAGAGCAAGGCAACTTCAATACTGCCGGTTATGTTGAACTGCAAACAGCTAATCGTCTTTCGCAAAACACTGTGCAAACAGAAGTTGGGTCATTTAACAGTTACAGAGCTTTAGCAATGGTAAACCTGTTGCCTGCATCCAATCAAAAACAAAGTGCTTACATCGCTTCTGAATATATTTATTCTGATGGGGCATTTGAAAGTCCGCAGAACTTTAACCGTTTTAATATCTGGGGAAAGTATAATGCACAGTTGAATGAACGCAACAAATTATTTGTGCAAGCCAATGTATTCAACAGTCGCTGGGATGCATCCGGACAAATTCCTGAACGTGCAGTGAAAGATGGAACTATCTCACGTTTCGGTGCTATCGATAATACCGAAGGTGGTTACACCGGCCGTATCAACATCAGCACAAAACTGCAGCAACGTTTACGCAACGATGATCTGCTGGAGCATCAGTTGTTTTATTCCCGTTACCATTTCAATCTTATTTCAAACTTTACTTTTTTCCTGAACGATCCTGTAAATGGAGATCAGATCAGGCAACAGGAAGCAAGAGACATTTATGGATGGCAATCAAACTGGCAATCGAAAAAATACAAAGGCAAAACTACTTTCACCAGCAGTATCGGCAGCGGAGTAAGAGTTGATGCTACAGACAATTCTGAACTTTCACGCACAAAAAATAAAACAGAAATTCTCGATGCTGTTGCATTGGGAAATGTAAGAGAAGCAAATGCATGGCTGTATGCCGATGAAAAAATTGAACAAGGCAACTGGCTGTTAAACCTTGGGGCAAGACTTGATTATTTTCACTTTGATTACAGCGATAAGTTAAACCCGTCTTTAGCATCACAACAAAAAGCAATTGTAAGTCCTAAGCTGAATATTTTCTACACAGTAAACAAATCATTGCAGCTATACCTGAAGAACGGCAAAGGCTTCCATAGCAATGATACACGTGTGGTGTTGCCGCAAACAGGTAAACGTGTTTTACCGGCATCTTACGGTTCTGATCTTGGTTTTATCTGGAAACCATTCAAGAGCTTACTCATTAATGCCGCAGCCTGGCATTTGTTTCTTGAACAGGAGTTTGTGTATGTGGGCGATGAAGGTATTGTTGAGCCGGGCGGTAAAACAAGAAGATATGGTGCAGATGTTTCTGTTCGCTGGCAACCGTTGAAAGCTTTAACAGCCGATGCCAATATTAATCTTGCGCATGCAAGAAGTGTTGAAGATGCAAAAGGTGAAAACTATATTCCGCTTGCACCAACTGTTACAAGTACCGGTGGAATCAATTACCAGTACAACAGCTGGAATGCAAGTTTACGCTATCGTTACCTTGCGAACCGTGCTGCTAATGAAGACTACAGTATTACAGCAAAAGGATATTTTGTAACTGATGCTTCGCTCAGTTATGCGTTCAGTAAGTTTGAGCTGGCAACAGTTGTTGAGAATTTATTCAACACCCAATGGAATGAAGCGCAGTTTGCAACTGAATCAAGATTAAGAAATGAAACCGATCCCGTTACAGAGTTACATTACACACCGGGCAATCCGTTCTTTATAAAACTGAAGCTGGCATTTCATTTTTAATACCATTCAACTTTTATCTTGTTTTCACCACTTTTGTTTTTGTCCATGTATCATGCCAGGGAAAACCGGCTAAGGCACTCAATACTTCAAAGGGAACAATACGGCAAAGTGAACGCATCAACGCATCTTTAAATTTTAGTTCGGCATCATCGTCTCGTATGGCTCTTGTGCCTGTTATTAATTTACCGAGTGTGTAACCCCTGAAAAGTTTTTCGCATAGCGTATAATAAAAGAGATAGTTACAAATGCCGATAAAATAACTCACGACCCAGAAAACAAAACCACGTTCTCCCGATGCCAGTTCAAATAATATTTCGGGAGAGACTATCTGCAGAAGAAGGCCCACTGCAGCGCCAGTAAGATAGCTTACAGCAAAACGCATAACTAAATTATCGATCAACCAATTAAAAAAACGTTGAACTGCGCTTGCATAATTATAGTTCAATGTTGCAATATCTGATAACACAGATGATTGGGCTGTGTTTTCCTCAGAGGCATATTTCAGATCATTCTCCATGTTGATCGTTTATACAATAATACCTGTTTTTTAAAAGTGCCGGTAGTGGCCACCACCTTTTTGTCTGCCCCTTGCATTATTTTAAAATTGTTTTTATCTTTTGTGCTTTCTTAGATTGTTCAATCATCACCCAAAACCAACCATCATGTTTAAAAAAATCCTTAAATGGACAGGGCTTATCCTTTTATTCATCATTGCAGGAGTTACAGTTATCGTACTACTCAACCAAAACAAAAAGTACGACGCTCCTTATCCCAACATTAAAGCAACAACCGACAGCGCTGTTCTTGCAAGAGGTAAATATCTTGTGTACGGACCTGCACATTGCGCCGATTGCCACGCTAAAAAGGGCACAGAAGAACTGGTGAATAAAGGCGAAGAAGTTGACTTACCGGGCGGTTATGATTTTGCTTTACCAATAGGTCATATCTATTCCAGAAATATCACTCCTGATAAAGAAACCGGTATTGGCAATATTTCTGATGAGGCAATTGCACGTTCTCTCCGTTATGGTGTAGGTCATGATGGAAGAGCTTTATTCGACTTTATGCCTTTTCATGATATGAGTGATGCTGATCTTGCTGCTGTTATTTCATATATCCGTACAATAAAACCAGTGAACAACAAAGTACCTGAAAATAAAATGAATCTGTTAGGCATGGTCATTAAAGCGTTTGTTTTAAAACCTGTTGGCCCAACTGCTACTCCTCCTAAAGAAGTAAAAGCAGATACAACTGTTGAATATGGAAGATACCTTGCTGTTAGTGTTGCAAATTGTAACGGTTGTCATACTGATCGGGATCTGATGACGGGTGCTTTTATTGGCGAACCTTTTGCAGGCGGTTTTAAAATGGAATCTGTTATTGATCCTAAAAACTACGAATGCCAAAGTCCAAATCTTACACCACATAAAGGAACAGGACGTATTTATGGCTGGAGTGAGGAGATGTTCCGCACCCGTATACGTCAGGGAAAACTCAACAAACACAGTCCCATGGCATGGGGACCTTTCAGTCGCATGAGTGATATGGAGATCAAAGCCATCTATAAATTCCTGCAAACGGTAAAACCGGTTGACAAAAAAATAGAACAGACTTTTTATAAGCGAAAAGCATAGTTATTATTCTTATTTCTTGATAAAAAGGCATTTCAAAAAAAGGAATGCCTTTCTTTTTATATCGAGTATTACTTGCCTTTCTTACTTTCGCCAAAGAATAAATTATCATGCGTATTATTTCTTATAACGTAAACGGTATTCGTGCTGCCATTAAAAAAGGTTTTATCGATTGGCTGAAAACAGATCCAGCTGACATTATTTGTGTACAGGAAACAAAAGCGCAGAAAGAAGATGTTGACTATACCTTATTCAATGACCTTGGCTACCACGATTATTGGTTCAGTGCACAAAAGAAAGGTTACAGTGGTGTGGCGGTGTTCACTAAAATAAAACCCGATGCTGTTGAAACTGGCAATGGACATGGGCCTAGTGATGACGAAGGCCGTGTGATACAATTACAGTTTGGAGATATTCGTCTCATCAATACTTATTTCCCCAGCGGCACAAGTGGTGATGTTCGCCAGGAATTTAAATATCAGTGGCTCGATGAATATTATACATGGTTGAACGAGCTAAAGAAGAAACATCCTAAACTTATTCTTTGCGGCGATTATAACATTGCACACAAGGAAATAGATATTCATGATCCCAAAGGCAACAAAAATTCAAGTGGATTTTTACCAGCCGAACGTGAATGGATGACAAAGTTTTATGAGAATGGATGGGTTGATACGTTTCGTGAATTTCATCCAGAACCTCACCGCTATAGTTGGTGGAGCCAACGTTTCCCCAGTGTACGTTTGCAGAACAAAGGATGGCGTATTGATTACATTAGTGTAACAGAACCATTAAAAGCTAATTTAAAGGATGCAGAAATTTATCCTGATGTAAAACACAGCGATCATTGTCCTGTTTATCTTGAATTGAAAATAAAATAACATGATCGTATATAATGTTACCTCAAAACTTGATTGGAGCATTCATGATGCATGGGTGAAATGGATGCTCGAAGAACATATTCCTGAAGTGATAGCCACAGGTTATTTCAAAAGCGGGCAATTATTGAAACTGCTTGACATTGATGAAGAAGACGGACCAACTTATACTGCTCAATATTTTGCTGAAACAAAACAACAGCAGGAAGAATATGTGCAGCACCATGCAGGAGCACTTCGTCAAAAAGTATTTGATAAATGGGGCAATCGTATCATTGCATTCCGTAGTATTATGGAAGTTGTGCAGTAATTGTGCAAAAACTCAACTCCTGATTTTTCTTTATCCACACGCTGAAAGCCTTAACTGACAAGGCTTTCAGAACAACATCTCTGAAACCCTTGTCTGTCAATAGTTTCAGGGCAATGTGATTATTTGCATACATCTGTTAGATTTTTTAACTACTGCGGAATCCTTTCCCCGTGCGGATTTGAGCGATTTCTTACACCTTTCGAAACACGTAAAAAAATTTTGTTGGAAAGCAAAACCCTCTATATTTGCTCCACTTAAAAAATTCTCACTATGAACAAAGCTGAATTAGTTGCAAAACTTTCCGAAGATGCAGAAATTTCAAAGACACAGGCAAATGCTGTATTGGATTCTTTCGTAGAAGCTGTTACCAAAACATTGAAAGGTGGCGGTAAAGTAACATTGGTTGGTTTCGGTACTTTCTCTGTTACAAAGCGTGCAGCACGTACTGGCCGTAACCCACAAACTGGTGCAACCATCAAAATCAAAGCGAAAAAAGTAGCTAAGTTTAAAGCTGGTAAAGAATTAGCTGCAAAACTCTAATGCTTGACCTTACTGGAAAAGCAAGAAACTGATCGTTTCTTGCTTTTTTCATTTTAACGGGCAACTATTGCTCCATCATCATTACTTTTACAATTCAAATAAATTACTATGGGCAGAGGTGATAAAAAAACAGCAAAAGGGAAACGCTTTAAAGGTTCATTTGGCAAGAGCCGTCCGGCTAAAGTAGCTGTTGTAAAAAAAGCTGCGAAGAAGGCTGAAACAAAATAAGCTTCCGCTATAAGCGAAAATTCCTGAAGCAGGTTGTTACGTAAGTGATCGCCTGCTTTTTTTATGTTCGTTCTTAATTTAATTACAGCAAATATTAATGAGTGAGGATTTTTTCACATCCTACATCAGCCATCGTAAATCATAAATCCCATCTTGCTTAAGGCGCTAACCGTTCGATCTTCCAGTTATTGTTCTCCTGCAACGTATATTGAATACGATCGTGCAATCGGCTGCTTCTTCCTTGCCAGAATTCAATGATCACAGGTTTTACCCTATAACCTCCCCAATGAGATGGACGTGTTAATTTTTCTGTGCTGAATTTTACTTCCAGCTCTTTCACTTTATTCTCCAGCCAGCTCCTGTTTTCAATAACATGACTTTGTGGCGATGCCCATGCACCAATTTGTGAACCAGTTGGGCGTGATAAAAAATATTCATCATTTTCTTGTGTACTCACTTTTTCAACCAACCCTGTTATGCGTACCTGGCGCTCCAGCTCTTTCCAGAAGAACAGTAAACTTGCTCTTGGGTTTTCGGCCAACTCCTGGCCCTTGGCACTTTCATAGTTGGTGTAAAACACAAACCCTTTTTCATCATATCCTTTCAGTAAAACAATTCGTGCCGATGGAACTCCTTCCAGCGATGCAGTTGCAAGCGTCATCGCATTTACTTCATCAATTTCGGATTCTATGGCCTGTTGCCACCAATCAGCAAATTGCTGGAAAGGATTTTCAGTTACTTCAGTTTCGCTCAATGTTTTTAAGGAATAATCACGACGGATGTCTGCAATGGACGACATAAAACAATTGTTTTAGTGAAGTGCCAAATCTAATGAAGGAAAAAATACCAACCGCTGATTTACTGATTTTGTCCGGCAGAAATTCTTGCCAGCATTGCTTCAATTTCTGAAAGACGGGAGAGTTGCGATTCCAGTTTCTTATTATGATCCGATACCTGCTGCAGATCTTTGTTCAACTCTTCAAGGAAATCGTTGCGTTTACTTAATTGCTGGCGCTGCAGATTTGATTCTTTTAACTTGCTTTCCATTTCAATCACATGCTGGGATAGACGTGAATTTTCTTCCACCAGCTCACGCTGTTTGATGCGCATATCATTTAACTCAACCGATAACATGTGATTGGCTTCTTCCAATTCATCGTTGTGCAGTGAATGTGTTTGGGGCGATGTTAATTGCTGCTCCACTTTCAACAACTTCGACTGAATTTCATTGAACTCATCGTAAGCTGTTTCTAAACGGTTCTTCATTTCCTGTGTAAGCACCGTTTGCTGGCGGATGTTATTCAGTTCGCTTTCCTTCTCTGTGAGTGAGCGACGTAATAATTGTAATTGTTCGGTGAGGTATTGATTCTGTTGTAGCGTATCCTGGTGCTTCTGTTCTACTTTCTCCAGCAGATCAACCTGGTTCAACAGTTTGGAAATATTCTGGTTGTGTTGCAATAAATGATCCTGTGCCGATTTAAGTTGAGCAAGATATTCAGCCGGGCTTACCTCAGTTGCAATAACAGAAGTGGAAGATTCAACGATCACCTGTTGTGGCGGACGTTGCTTTAATTCTTTTATCAGTTCTTTCAGTTCTTCAATTTCATCAATCAATAGTTGTTCATTCTCTCTTGCCTGCAAGAGATCTTTGCTGAGATGTTCGCCTGATTCTTTCTGTTGCTCCAGCACATTGTAATATTTCATGCGCCAGTCGTGTGCCTCTTTTTCAAATTTTTCTACATCAATATCCTGGTCGAACTGGCTGCCATTGCGTATGTTCCAGAAGTAATGGATCACAAAGCCAAGCACTAATGCACCGATCTGGAACATCACAATTTCAAAAACAGAGATCTGGATAGCAAGTAACATGAGTGGTTGTTTTAGGTACAGCAGGGAAATTATTACACAGGAAAGTTAACAGCATTAAGAGAAGGGAGCTACTGCCCGTTGCATAATTTTATCCCCAAAACCTTTCCTTTTGTGAAAACCGCTAAGCTTTACTTACAATAGTTCCAACATTTTCGCCTGTAACAACACGCTTCAGGTTGTTTGGCTTGTTCATATCAAATACAATGATGGGAAGATTATTTTCCATGCAGAGTGTGAAAGCTGTCATATCCATCACCCGCAGGTTTTTACTGAGACATTCCTGGAATGTGATGGTTTCATATTTTGTAGCAGTAGGATCTTTTTCCGGATCGGCTGTGTAAATGCCATCTACCCTTGTGCCTTTCAGAATTACGTCGGCATTAATTTCAATCGCACGGAGTGAACCTGCAGTATCGGTTGTGAAATAGGGATTACCTGTACCTGCACCAAAGATCACCACACGTCCTTTCTCCAAATGACGAATAGCACGACGACGGATATATGGTTCAGCGATCTGTTCCATCTTGATGGCACTTTGCAATCGTGTGTACACACCTGCTTTTTCCAAACCAGCCTGAAGCGCCATGCCGTTGATCACTGTTGCCAGCATACCCATATAATCGCCATGGGCACGTTCAATACCTGTTTCAGCTTCGTTCATTCCCCTGTAAATATTTCCGCCGCCAATCACGATGGCTACCTGCACACCCAGTGCGGTAATGCTTTTGATACTTTGGGCATATTGGGAGATCACCGTTGAATCCATCCCGAAATTTTTATCGCCCATTAATGACTCGCCGGAAAGTTTGAGGAGAATGCGTTTGTATTTTGGAAGCATGCTGCGAAGATAAAAGATTTGCAGCGACGGGAAAAAATGAATGCAATTTTGGTGACAAAACTGGGTATGCGATAAACTCTAAAAAACTATTTCGCTTTAGATTCAGTTGATACAATCTTAATAACAGGATTCATGATATGTTTAGAAGGACCGCTTCTCGCTTGAACTTCTTCTCCTTGCTCTTTCATATACTCTTCAGCCCCCTTATGCACTGTTATTACTCCGGAAACCTCTATTAACTTCCCATGTAGACTATCAATCATGTTAAAAGGAACTGGAACGATATATCCATTTAAATAAAAGCCATCTTTATCTCCCATTGTTTTATCAAACCGAATTACAAAACTTGCACTGTCAGCGGCAGTGTTTTGCTCGGTCCTCGCTGTAGAATTTCCACATCCGATACTTAACAAGGAAAACATAATGGCGGGAATGATTAAGCGGCATTGCATATTTCAGTTCATTGAAACTAATCCCTACAAATAAATCCTCTCAATCGCATCTCTATACTTCTCCATGATCACTTTGCGTTTCAACTTCAGTGTTGGAGTAAGTTCGCCACCATCAACCGTCCATTCATTGGCACAGAGTTCAAATTTTTTGATCTGTTCTACATGGTTGAAATCTTTATTGAATTCTTCTACAATGTTCTTGAACAATTCCAGCACAGCCGGGTTGCGGATAAGATCATGCACCGTTCCATAGCTGATGTTGTTTTGTGCTGCCCATACTTTCAAATTTTCAAACGAAGGGACGATTAATGCACCTGCAAATTTCCGCTCAGGACCAACAACGATCATCTGCTCAATAAACTTGCTTTCCTTCATTTTGTTTTCAATAGGCTGAGGTGCCACGTATTTACCACCGCTTGTTTTAAAGATCTCTTTCTTGCGATCGGTGATCTTTAAGAATTTACCTTCCTGCAATACGCCAATATCACCGGTATGGAAATAACCATCTTTATCAATTACTTCAGCTGTAAGATCGGGGCGTTTGTAATAACCCATCATTACATTATCACCTTTGCAACAGATCTCACCATCTTCTTCCAGTTTCACTTCCACTCCTTTAATCACCGGGCCCACAGTTCCAAACCGTCTTCCGGATTCATTGAAACGGTTTACTGCAATTACAGGTGATGTTTCAGTTAAACCATAACCTTCCATGATCACCATTTTACCGGAAGTGAACACACGCAGCAAACGAACCTGGCAGGCCGCAGCACCTGTTACAATAGCTTTTACTTTTCCTCCCAATCCTTCCCGCCATTTTTTAAAGATGAGTTTATTGGCAATCGCCAATTGCAGGTTGTACAGGAATCCGTGGTTTGTTCCCACTTCATACCTGCTGCCTACATCAACCGCCCAGAAAAATAATTTTTTCTTGAGACCGGTTAATTCCTGTCCACGCCCCATAATGCGTTCGTACACTTTCTCAAGCAATCTCGGAACAGTTGTAAACAAGGCCGGCTGTACTTCTTTCAGGTTATCACCGATCTTTTCTAAACTTTCTGCATACCACACCGAAACTCCATTGAAGAGATAGATATAAGTAACCATGCGTTCGAAAATATGATTGAGCGGAAGAAAACTCAATGCCTTATCACCCGCATTACAAAACTCAGCAAACACTTCTGTGCTTGAAATAACATTACTCAATATGTTTTTATGACTCAGCATTACACCTTTTGGTGTGCCGGTAGTGCCCGATGTGTAAATGATGGTCGCCAAGTCTTCATAACGGATACTGCCTGCAGCGATCGCCAGTTTTTTCAAATCCTCTTCGCCTGCTTTACTCATGATCTCTTTCCAATGCAGTGAAGGTTGAATATAATCGAAGGTGAAAACAGCTTTAATACTCGGCACTTTATCACGAACGCTCTGTACTTTATGATAAAGCTCCGCATCACTCACAAATACCAGTTTCACTTCGGCATCATTCAATACAAATTCCAGTTCATTTGCAGCCAATGTTGGATAGATGGGTACCAGTACCGCACCGGTTTTCTGCACAGCCAGGTCGAGCAACATCCACTCGGGCCGGTTGTTACTGATGATTGCGATCTTATCCCGTTTCTCTACACTCATATCATTCCCGGAAATACCAAGATGGAGTAAACCGGCTGCCAGTCTGTCGACCAATTCTTTTACTTCTGCTGTACTGTATTTACGCCAGATGCCGCCTTCTTCTTTGGCAGCAAACATAGCTTCCTGTGGAAATCTGGCTAACTGTACATCAATACAATCAAATAATCTTGTGGGATTCATATAGCATGCAATTAAGTGTACGAAATATAAACAGGCAACACCTGTTTTTGGTTGAAGTAAGTTAAGCAGATTTAAGCAATACACATATAAAAAATCCTCCGTTGTGTGGAGGATTTTTATTAATTAATTTATGCTTTTATAATATTGCCCTGCCGGCACTTTAAAGAGTTTTGATTTCTGGAAACGGGTAAACTCGTTGTATTGTTCGGTGTTGAGTTTTGTCCAGCTTTCGTATCTGGCTAAGTCGCCTGCTGCTTCAAATATCCATTGGTTGTATGCTTCAAACATACCTTCCTGCAACAATTGCTTCTGGTGTTCAAACAAACGGAAAGGAAATTTTGCTGCATGATCTTTATTCCAATCGAGCAAAAAACGTGTACGCAGCATGGTTAGCGTTTCAGTAGTAATGCCACTGTTGATCACGCTGCTGTTCTGATTCATGACAGCAGTAAAAGCTTTTGTAAATTCACTTTCCTTCTCCGGCTTGGTTGATTTTGTTTTTGGATCAACCACAAAAAACTTCTTGTAACTATCAAGCAAAAGATTTTTCACTTCGGCTGTGCGGCTCGTATAACTTTCCATGTTCACGAATATTTCACCGTATACCAATGCCCACACTTTATCGGTTGTGAAATAATAATAACGTGCTGCAAAATAATAGTTGCCTGCATAAGCGGGATCGTTCTTAATGCCAAGCTCCCATTGCTCAATGCTGGTAAAGTTTTCATTCATCATCCATAATAACTCACCATACTCTGCATACAACGGGCCGCTATTCGGATATTTCTTCAAGGCCTTCTTGTACATCTTCTCAGCATCTTTCCGTTCAGCCAATGCTTTGTAAATATTACCGGCTATCTGGTAAGTGGGCACATCAGCATCTTCACGCTCCACCAAAGGTTTTACAGTTTCTCTTGCTTTAGCAAAATCACGTTGATAGTAGTAAGTAAGCGCAAGATCCTTTTGAATCGAAATATTTTGTGGTTCTTTTGCTAATGCCTTGTTCAAAACAAGTACAGCATTGTTCCAATCGCCACCACGCATGAATTGTTTGGCCGTTTCATGGAGTTGAGAAGCATCAGGATCCTGGGCGAAAGATGCAAGACCAATCAATACAAATAAAAGTGAGTTCAGAAGTTTTTTCATGTGTTCTTTTTACCTATATCTGGTTGCCAAATAGCGTACCAGCTTCAAAAATAAATCAAAAGAGGCGATTGTTTGAATCGCCTCCCTGATATTCGGTTTTTATTATGATTCGTTGTAAATAAGGTGTGTGAGCAGTCCGTCCCTCAACTTTGGTTCAAACCAGGTGCTCTTTGGGGGCATCACATTGCCGCTATCGGCAATATCGAATAACTGATCCATGGTAACGGGGTAAAGACTGAAAGCAACTTTCATTTCACCACTGTCAACACGTTTCTGTAATTCACCTACACCTCGGATACCGCCAACAAAATCGATACGTTTGTCGGTGCGTTGGTCTTTAATGCCAAGATGTTTATCTAAAATATTGTCTGAAAGAATAGTTACATCAAGCACTCCAATAGGATCCGTTTTATACGTTCCTTCTTTGGCTGTGAGCTGATACCACTTCCCATCAATATACATTCCGAATGTATGCAGTTGTGAAGGCTTCACTGCTTCTGCACCTACAAGCTTTACCTCAAAATCTGCTTTGATTTTTTCAATGAGCTCTTCAGCAGATAAACCATTGAGATCTTTCACCACACGGTTATAATCGAGGATCTGTAATTCACTTGCAGGAAACAATGTGGTTAAGAAGTAATCGCTTTCTACTGTTGCTGCATCCCACAATGCTGCACGCACTTTTGCTGCTGATGCTGCACGGTGATGACCATCGGCAATATAAGTTTGCGGCACTTGTTGCTCAAAAATTCCGCTGATGGTTTTTATAGCGGCATCATCATTCACTACCCAAATAGTATGTTGAATATCATCATCAGCAGTGAAATCGTAAATAGGACTTTTATCTTCCTGCCATTTGGCAATAAGATCATTCAACTCCTGCACATCACGATATGCTAAGAAAACATTACCTGTTTGTGCACCGCTGATCTTGATATGATTGATACGATCGTTCTCTTTTTCAGGACGGGTGAACTCGTGTTTCTTGATCACATTATTTTCATAATCCACCACTGCACTGCCACACACCAAACCAGTTTGGCTGCGACCATTCATGATCAAACGATAAATGTAATAGCAGGGTTTGCTTTCACGAAACAACACATCACGTTGCATAAAAGCAGCGAGATTATCTTTTGCTTTGAGATATACTTCCGGAGCATAATGATCTGTTTCTTCAGGAAGATCGATCTCCGGTTTGGTGATATGTAAAAATGAATAAGGATTGCCTTGCGCTTCTTCCTTTGCCTCTTTACTGTTGAGCACATCGTAAGGACGTGCTGCCACCTGTTTAGCGAACTGGGCCTGCGGACGCAGCGCCTTGAACGGAACTATTATTGCCATAGATTTTTATACTTACTAACCGGCTGCAAAGAAACGGATTTTTTAGGTGGTTAACGGATAAATCCGCCACCTGTACTTACCCGTTCTTCTTCGCAAACTCATTTAACAAACTCAACATTGCTTCAACACTGCTCATGGTAAGTGCATTGTACAGACTAATGCGGAAACCTCCCACACTGCGATGTCCTTTCACTCCATACATGCCGTTTTCTTTACATAATTGCATGAAAACTGCTTCTTTTTGTGGATCATCCATCGTAAACACCACATTCATCTTGCTTCTGTCTTCTTTTGCAATCGGCAACTTAATAAAAGGAATTGCTTCCAATGCATTGTACAACACCTCTGCCTTTTTGTTATTCAGCGATTCAATTCCAGTTACTCCACCCTGTGCTTTTAACCAACGGAGTGTGAGCATGGCTACATACACAGCAAATACAGGCGGTGTATTGAGCATACTGCCTTCCTTGATATGATTGCGGTAATCGAGAATGGTTGGTATGGTTCGGTTAACCTTACCAAGAATGTTTTTATTGACGATCACAAGATTTACACCTGCCGCACCCATATTCTTTTGTGCGCCGGCATAAATAAGATCGAATTTATTGAAATCGAGTGCACGGCTCAAAATGTCACTACTCATATCAGCCACAATAGGAACTCCACAATCGTAAGGCATCTGGTGCCATTGTGTTCCGGCAATGGTTTCGTTAGTAGTGATATGAAGGTATGCCGCAGTAGCAGGTACTGCCAGATCATGCGGCATGGTTGTGTAGTTCGTGTCTTTTGATGAACCAACAATTTCAACATGACCAAATAATCTTGCTTCTTTAATGGCTTTGCCTGCCCAGGTTCCTGTTTCAGTGTAAGCAGCCACATCCTGTTCATTAAGCAAATTCATAGGCACCTGCATAAACTGGGTGGTAGCTCCGCCATGCAGGAAGAGCACTTCATGATCATCATCCAGTTGCATTAATTCTTTTACCAGCGAACGGGCTTCATTCATCACATCTTCAAACAAAGCGGTGCGGTGACCAATTTCAAGAATGGATAAGCCACTGTTATTAAAATTCAGGATGGCTTCACTTGCTTGCTGAAAAACTTCTTTTGGTAACACAGAAGGACCTGCGTTGAAATTATGCATCATCATGGCTGCGAAATTAATTGATTTGAAAGGAACAGCTGTTAGGGTTGAGAACCTTTGTTCCTTTTTTATCTTTATAATGAAACACATCATGTCATGCCCCCAGCAAAAGGAACGCTTCGCACCTGTAAAAAAGGTCATCAGTATTACAAAAGCAGTGATTGTCCCGTTTGCCCTATTTGTGCTGCTGAAGAAAAACCTACAGAAGGATTTCTTTCAGTAATTGGTGCGCCTGCAAGAAGAGCCTTGCAAGGTCAGGGCATCAATACCATTAAACAATTGGCAAAGTGGAGCAAGAAAGACCTGTTGAAACTGCATGGTTTTGGTCCATCTGCTATTCCAAAGCTGCTTGCTGAATTAGAGAAGAATGGTCTTTCTTTTAAAGATTAGCCTTAGCCACAGCTTTCATCGTTTAACTCTTATACTTTCCGTCTCTTTTTTGCGTTTTTGTTCAGGATGTTATCTTTAGGCCTCAATCCAATGATCGATTTATGAAAAAACTCATCTTTCTGTTTTGCTTTTCTCCATTCGTATTGTGTGCACAAGATTTTCACTTATCCTTCCGGGGCGGTTTAGCCAATTACCAGGGCGATCTGCAACAGAAACGGTTTACGTTCAGTCAATCAAAGTTTGTAGGAAGTATTGGTGCCCGTTATGATCTTACAGAACATTTGCTTGCACGTACACATCTCAGTTTTGGTATGCTGCGTGCAGCTGATGCAAAAAGTAAAAGCGCAGGACATCAAAGCCGTAACCTTAGTTTTCAAACCAACTTGTTTGAATGGGAATTGGGTGCTCAATACAATATTTTCAATCTGAATTATAAATGGTGGACACCTTATGTGTTTGCAGGTGGTGCGTTGTATCGCATTAAACCATTTACTGCTGATAATAACGGAACAAAAGTTTTCCTGCAACCCTTGAGTACAGAAGGGCAAGGTTTTCTTCCGGGAAAGAAAGCATATAAATCAACTCAGTTCTCTATTCCATTTGGTATCGGTGCTGAATATTTGTTGACTGAAGATTTACGTGTTGGTTTAGAACTTGGCTATCGCAAAACATTTACCGATTATATTGATGATGTAAGTACAAGTTATGTTGATCAAGCAACTTTATTAGCTGCAAGGGGACAAACAGCAGTTGATCTGGCTTATCGTGGCAATGGCACTTATCCTGCAGGTGGTAGTTTACGTGGCAGCGAAAAAAATAAAGATGCTTATTACTTTGTGCAACTTACTGTTACATGGCGACCGTTTGTTGATTGGTACAAACGCACTTCAGGTATTGCATCGTTTAAGAAAGATAAAAAAGTAGGTTGCCCGGGAGTAAGGCAGAAAGGATGACAACAGCTGATGAAATGAATTCAATTGATGATATTAATCAGAACATGAAACAAAAATGCGGAGCTAATCACTCCGCATTTTTTATACCTATTTGCTTTTCTGCTTGTTTACTTTTTACTCTTTCCCATCTTTTGGTAACTGAATTAAAAATCCGCTGTTGCCACCTGCTACTGTTGTTGGCACTTGTCCGCTCCACTTTTGTACTTTGATATAATCAATGTAGAGTGATGTTAACGATAACTGTTCTCTCTTAATGGCTTCTGCACGACCGGCAGCCTGGATAACTGCTTGTGCTGAATCACCTCTTGCCTCTGCAATTTTTCTTTCTGCTTCTGCTACAGCAACCTGTCTTCTGTTTTCTGCAACTTGTACTTCCTGGATAGCTCTTGTTTTTGCAACGATCGATTCAGATATTTCTGCAGGCGGAACAATGTTGGTACGCAGCTGTGATACATTGAACCACTTTGCCACACGTTTATTACATTCCTTTACAATATCCGATTCGAATTCTTCACGATGATTGAAAATAGAATCAACTGTGTAACGGTTCGCCACATCATTCACCGAACCAACAATTGCATTCTTCAACCAACCTTGCTCCATTTCATTTACTCCCACACGCAGGTTCTGAAACATATCAGCAACGTTACCTGCGTTGATGGAATAGTTGAAGGACGGTTTGATGGTAGCACGGAAACCACCTTTGGTTACAATGTCGGCTGCTTCGTAATCGATGTGTTGCTGATGAATCGGGAATTCATAGATACGGGAGATCCATGAATTGTAAAACACCCAACCTGTTACATACTCGGTACGACCAACACCACGGTTATCGCCCACGTTACTTACTTTAATACCTACATGTCCTGCATCAATACGTTCAACATTAATAGGATTGATAGCAACAGTAACAAATGCAATCAGCAGTACAGCGGCCAAACGAACAACCGATGCTGCTTTGAAACGACCCTCGTCATTTACATAAGTAGATTTTTTGAGGATGCCGAAAAACAACCCTGCAACTAAGACAGCGGTGATAAACACAATTAAGGAGATCATATATTACTATTTGGTTTTAAGAAAACGGTAGAGTGAGACCATATGGGCAATAAGAAACACAAGCATAGTCATGCAAAGTGCAATGAACAGGAAAAACCTGATCCAGCCTCCCGACAGATCAAAGTCGAGCACATAAAACAAAATGAGAAGAGAAGCTAAGATGTGTAAGAGTAAAGCTAAAACCCGAAATGCGGAGTTGTTCATGTTGACTGTGTATACACAGTAATTTTATACATCAAAATTACAATGTTCTATGAAATGCAGAAGAGTTGAACGTGAAAATATTTTAGCAACAATACTGCAAATCCAGTTATACAGCTTTACTACGCAGCCGTTCAAACAACGACACGTTCATTAAGATTAGCAACATGCCGTAAAAAATATCTTCGAACGGAATATTGTTCATTGGCCAGGGAAGAAACGAAAAAATGCGGAAGCCGAGATTCTCGGCATCGTTATACAACACCACCGGAATACCGGTGAGCAAACCATTCACGATCAGGAACGGGATCACTACTACTAAATATGAAATAAGAAATGCAGAAGCGTTGAATCCTCTGAACCATTTCTGAAAAAGAAACAGCAATGCAATAAACGATGCATTAAAAAGAGAAGTGTAAAACGTGTATGCTTTACCGTAACTGAATACTGCGGCAATCAAAAAGAAAACTCCCATCACTAGTAACACTGCTCTTCCCCATTTTTTTTGTTTTACTGAAGGGAAATAACAGACAATACATTCATAAATAAACACACAGCAATAAGGAACAACAAAAAAGAATAACACTTCTTCTACTGGCAGAGAAAGTAATTTAGCGCCGGTGATATGTTCTTCGCTGAAACTCCATACGCCTGCTCTTGTCTTCAATTCATCCCACACTAAAAAAAATAAAGCCGGCAACAACATTGCCGGAAAAAGATATTTCCATTTTTTATAGTAAGCTACTTTTTTATCGAAGCTTAGCAACAGTGGTCCTGCCAGTGAAGCGCCAAGAATCAAAAAGTAAGTGTAGTGAGCGTTCAATTGTGCTATTTAATATTAGGATTGAGTTGCTTTTCTTTCCTCACCTTCTCCCAATATTTTTTATGCACGAACAACATTCCAAAACTTTCACCATCTTCTTTATCTAAATGTTTGTGATGCATTTTATGAGCCCAGCGAATAGCACGCACATAGGTATTGTTCCACCTGCTGAAAATTTTAAAGCGTTGGTGAATAATGATATCGTGTACAATAAAGTAAGCAAGTCCATACATGGCAATACCTGCGCCAATACTCACCACCCAATAAACCTGGTACATTAACCCCAGCATAATACACAACCAACTTGGTATTGCAAAAATGAGAAAGAAGGCATCGTTCTTTTCAAAGAAACGGCCACGAGGCTGGTGATGATCTTCATGCAGATACCACAAGAAGCCATGCATCACAAACCGGTGAGTGAGCCAGGTAATTCCTTCCATTGTAAAAAACACAGCAAATGCCAGCAATATGTATAAAAACAAACTCATAATACGGTGCGTAAGATTAAGAAGAACATGAACTGGATCAATAACAAATTTACGGCGAATTGGTTTTGTTTCGGGAAAGATAAAAGCCGGAACAAAAGCATCAATAACGCACTGATACCGAACCAGCAGGCGTAGTTAAATACAGGAATCGAACCATCTCCAAGCCATTGCCAGTAACCCAGCTTCACAGCTATCGGCTCCATGATCCAATCGAAGAACGTAGCGAGTAAAGCACCATCGATGATGATTGCAAAGAAGCCAACATTAGTGCGGCGTGGCTCATCTTCATCTTTCAGTTTATTCCACATAAAGTTGAGGAAGTGTTGAATGGATACTCCGCAGCAGTACATCATGATAAACCAGTTAACACCAATCACCAGTGGAATATTTTTCCATTGCCACCCCATGGCAGACAGGTAACGATATTCTCCAAACAACAATTGATGATTTACGCCAAGATATTCAACAGTATAACCAACCACATAACATACTGCAGCAAATAAAAAGAAGTGACTGTTTTTTTCCTTTTGTGTGTAGATGAGTAAGCCGGCAGATAGCAACAAATTCATTGGAGTGAGTGATGCAAATAAAGCCGCATCGTAAAACAAAATACCGGCCAATCCAATGCAATGAAATAACACAGCAATAGCGGTGGCGATCTGTTGTTTACTGAATTGTTGCAGCATTAATGATGAACATGTTTTGTTTGATCCTGTTGAATAAGTTCAGTTGCAATTTTCGCACTCTTGAAACAAAGCGGAATACCACCACCGGGATGTACACTGCCACCACAGAAATACAATCCTTCAATTTTATTGGTAAAGTTTGGATGACGCAGAAACGCAGACATCTTACTATTACTACTCGTGCCATATAACGACCCCATATAAGAACCTGTTCGTTCCTCAATACGGATAGGATCTAGATATTCTTCCACTTCAATTGCCGAAGAAATATCTGTTTGCAGCAAACGACTGAGTTTATCGATCACCTGTTGCCGCACTTGCACACGCATCTGCTCCCAGTTCTGTCCAATATTTGATGGTGCATTGATGAGCAGAAACCAATTCTCTTTTCCGTTGGGCGCAAGTCCTTCTTCCATTTTAGAAGTGATGTTCACATACACTGTTGGATCGTTGTACAATCGTTTCTGTTGAAAGATCGCTTGAAATTCAGCTGCATAATTTTTACTGAAGAAGATATTGTGCAAATGAAGTTCAGGAAACTCCCTGTTCATACCCCAGTAAAAGATCATACCACTGCAACTGCGTTCCTGTTTTAATACCTGTTTGGTTTGCACAGGATCGCCGAGCAAATGGTGATACGTAAAATAAATATCAGCATTGCTTAACACCACATCCGCAAAAACATTTTCATCATTCACCACCACACCTTTTGCTTCGCCCTCCACTTGAATGATGCGTTGCACAGGTGAATTGAAATGAAAACGAACGCCTTTCTTTTTTGCGAGTTTCATTAAAGCATTTGTAATGCTGATCATTCCACCTTCCGGATAGAATGTTCCTTCATTCAATTCGAGATGGGGGATTAAGCTCATCATGCCCGGCGTTTGATACGGATTACTTCCGTTGTATGTAGCAAAGCGATCGAACAGCTGAATAGTTTCCGGTTTTTTAAATGCTGACTGATTGAAACCATGCAAGGTTCCCATTAAATGAGTGGGGCGCACCGTTTGCAATGCTTTCAATATTGATTTTTGAAACCAGGTGCTTCGTTTATGCAATGAATGATTTAAAAAAACACTGCCGATATTATTGTAAAGCGTTTCGCTTTTGTGGAGATAGTTCAACACAGACGTTTTGTCTTCGCCCAGCTGTGTATGCAATTCATCAGCTAATCTTTCTGCATCCGTCCACGCTTTTACTTTCCTTCCATTCTCAAAAAAATAATTGCAGGAAAGATCCACTTTACGATATTGAAAATAATCTCCGATCGGTTCGCCTGCGAAAGCAAAAAGTTCTTCAATATTTTGCGGCTGCGTAAATAAAGATGGGCCGGCATCAAACGAAAAACCATTTTTTTCAAAAAAAGAAAGTTTACCTCCTGCGTAAGCATTGCGTTCAAACACGTCTACTTCGTAACCCATCACTGCAAGACGAATAGCTCCGGCTAAACCTGCAACACCGCTGCCGATCACAACTGCTTTACGCCGTTGCATGGATAGTTTTGTTTTGTTGTAACCATTCTTCTAATAAAGGGAAGGCTATCTTGAACCATTCGGTATAATCTCCGGCGTTGTGTTCAATCTCTGCTTTTATATCAGCCATCTGCTTATAACACACTTCACTCACTTCTTCCGTATTCAGGATCATTACTCCCTCGTATTCTCCAACAAATACATGATCAAATTCATGTTCTGTTAAGCCATTATCAAAAACAGCTTTATAAGTAAAATGAAATGCATTGTTGATGGCGGTAGTGAATCCTAATTCTTCTTCCAGTCGTCGAAGTGCCCCCGCTTTTGTTTCTTCTCCAGGCATGGGATGACTGCAGCAGGCATTAGTCCATAATGAAGGACTGTGATATTTTGATGCTGCTCTTTTCTGCAACAACATCTCACCTTGCTTATTGAACAGGAATACACTGAAAGCACGGTGAAGTAATGCTTTTTCATGTGCTTCCATTTTTTCCATGGAACCAATAGCTTCATCAAACTCGTTCACGAGAATTACTTCCTGCATAGTTCAAAAATAAGCGATTAGAAATTACATAATGTTAAGCTGGTTGCGAACACCGGCTCTTAACAGGATCATCACCTTATGATAATCGGGGATACGAACCCGCTCATGCATAATGGTAGCGGGTTGCAGGCGTTTGATCTTACGGAAAAGCGAGAGATAATATTTATAGGCCACATACACACCGAAGCGGGCTTTGGCAGGCAGTTGCATAATGCCTTCGTAAGCATCGTCAAAATCTTTCTGGATGTCTTCTTCAATTTCACGCTTTTGACGTTCGGTAAAACTGGAAAAATCAAGCCCGGGAAAATAAGTGCGGTCGAGTTGATTGTAATCTGCCTTTACATCACGCAGGAAATTCACTTTCTGAAAAGCAGCACCTAAAGAACGTGCTGATGGTTTCAGTTTTTCATACTGTGCTCTATCGCCTTCAAGAAAAACATACAGGCACATCAGTCCTACTACTTCAGCGCTGCCGTAGATATAGTCATTGTATGTTTCGTGATTGTATTGTGTTCTTTCAAGATCCATTTCCATGCTGTTAAAGAATGCATGGATCAACTGATGATCAATATTGTATTGATTGACTGTTATCTGGAAACTATGCAAAATTGGATTGATGCTGATACCACGTTCAATTGCCTCGAAGGTTTGCTTGCGAAAATCCTTGATGAGCGTGGCTTTATCAAACTCATGAAATGTATCAACGATCTCATCAGCAAAACGTACCAATCCATAAATATTATAGATGGGCTGCCTCAGATCCTGGTGCAGCAAACGGATGGCTGATGAAAACGAAGTGCTGTATCGCTCCGTTGTGTTGCGACTGCATAACTGACATACTTCATGAAAAACATTCATCATAAGCTCAACTGTGTTGCTTTTTCTTAGCGAATTGTTTATTTACCAGCTTTGCTACTACTTCTCCACTGATCAAACTTGGCGGCACTCCCGGACCAGGAACTGTTAACTGACCCGTATAAAACAGGTTGGTTACTTTTTTACTTCGGCAGGATGGTTTTAAAATAGCCGTCTGCATCAGTGTATTTGCCAGTCCGTACGCATTTCCACGGAATGCGTTGTAATCAGAAACGAAATCGCTAACTGAATACGATCTTTTATAAACAATAGAATCAAGAATTGGTTCACCGATACGTTGCTCAAAACGCTGAATTATTTGCTGGAAATATTGATCCCTTATTTCTTCCGTATCGCCTTTTAAACCTGAAGCAACCGGAATAAGGAAGAAAAGATTTTCGCAACCTTCAGGAGCACCTGAAGAATCGGTAACAGTTGTTGCACTTACATAAAACAACGGTTCAGTTGGCCACTTCGGATCATCATAAATTTCCTGGCCATGTTTTTCAAAATTGGTATCGAAGAATAAACTGTGATGAGGCAAATTGGTTAACCGTTTGTTGATGCCTACATAATAGAGCAGACAGGAAGGTGCCATTACACGGTTGTTCCAATATGCTTCTGAATAACCCTGGTAATGATGTTTTAATAAATGGGTATCGGTGAAGTGATAATCTGCTCCGCTGATCACTACATCAGCTTCAAAGTAGGTTTCGTTTGCTACAACTCCTGTTGCTACTTCATCGGATGTTGTTATGCTTTCAACATTGTGGTTGAATAAAAATTTCACGCCTTTTTCTTCGGCCAATCGGTGCATTGCTTTTACGATCTCGTACATACCACCCATGGGATACCAAGTACCCAGCTTTACATCGGCATAATTCATCAAACTATAAAGAGCAGGAATCTTTTCAGGCAATGCTCCTAAAAAAAGAACAGGAAATTCCATAAGTTCCCTCAAGCGTGGATCAGAAAAATATTTTCGAACATGTGTTTTCATGGAAGCAAAGACATCTAATTTAAAAATGCCTTTCATGAGATCCATGTCTGCAAACTCCGTTACCGATAAGCCGGGTTTGTACACAAGCTTTTGAATACCCACTTCATATTTATATGCCGCTTCATCCATAAACTGATCGAGCCGTTTACCTGCACCCGGTTCAATTGTTTCGAACAGGGTTTTCATGGCATTGTAATCAGCGGGAATATCAACTACGTCGTTGGAATAATAAATGCGGTAGGAAGGATCGAGTCTTTTCAGCTCGTAATAATCACTCACCTTTTTCCCAAACTGGTTGAAATAGTGTTCGAACACATCAGGCATCCAGTACCAGCTTGGGCCCATATCAAATGTAAATCCATCGGCTTTCAGCTGCCTTGCCCTGCCGCCAGGTTGATCATGTTTTTCTAAAACCGTAACGTCCCATCCTTCATGAGCAAGAAAGGTAGCCACGGACATGCCGGCAAAGCCGCTGCCAATAACGAGTGCTTGTTGAGCCAAGTTGTGAAGATTTAATTTCTGCTGATCTGTTCCTTCAACAATTTACGAGCAAAATGAATACGACTCTTGATTGTACCTAAGGGCTCATTGAGAACATGTGCTATTTCGTGGTATTTAAACCCTTCGAAATAAAGCATGAAAGGACTCTTGAAAATATCTGGAAGCTGGTGAACAGCGGCCTGTATTTCTTTCATCTTTAAAGCAGACTCCGCATCATTCGAAACTGTTGCCTGCTGGTAATCGATAAAAAAATCGTTTGGGGTAGAATCAAAAATGGTGTTTTGTTTCACCTTTCTGCGATAGTTGTTGATGAAAATGTTACGCATAATGGTGTACAACCATGCTTTAATGTTTGTACCAACATTATATTTTTCCCGGTTCGATAAAGCCCGGTACATGGTTTCCTGCAACAAATCCTTAGCTGTTTCATTATCCCGTGTGAGCGTGAAAGCAAAGGGCTTCAGAAAATCAGTGTTGTTCAAAAGCATTTGATTGAATTCTACCGTTGACATAACATTTTGTTTAATTGATTACACTGTAAAGTTAAACAAACAACCATGAGTTTACCAAATTTTTGTTTAATATTTTTTACGAAACATTAAACAGTTTGTGTTCAGCCAGTTACAAAAAATCCCTCCGTTGTGCGGAGGGATATACGTATAAATTATGCTTTGTAGATTAAGTTAGGCTTGCCATGAATTCATTTACTTCTGCAAATGATTTAAGAAAACGGAAATTGGAGGGCATTTGCTTTTTCTCAAAGGTTTGGGCCATCAAACCAGAGATGACAATCTGCTGATGAGGAAACCTCAGTTTCAGATTATTGATGAACTTATCAAAATTAAACTCCTTGATAACGGTTGTAAGATGAGTATAGATATAATCCGGTTTTTTCAGCTCCACCACATACTCCAGGTCTTTAACCGGAACATTCGCCCCCAGGTAAATCACTTTTACCCCACGGTTCTTCAGCATGTATTGCAGAAACAGTAATCCAATTTCATGATGCTCGTTCTCGGGGAGAAAAAGAAGCATTTTTGTTTTGAGCGACAACGGAGTAACAGCGTTATCGATACCAACGATCAGCTTTTGCCTGATGATATTTGTGATAAGATGTTCCTGTGCCGGGTTAATATGATCCGTTAACCAGAGTATACCGATCCTTTCCAAAAAAGGAAAGATGATATATGTAATGGCTTTTTCAACTCCTCTTAACTGAATGTATTGGTCAAGAACCTTTTCGAAGCCATCCAGTTCAACATCAATCATGTATTGAATAAGCTCATTTACAATACGCTCCTGTTGAGCCTCTGCACTTGTGAGTGTGAGCGTTTTGTCCCGCAATTCATCATTGCTCATGCGGTTGATGTGTGAGATCTTATACCCGTATTTATTGAGCAGCGAAATGTTGAGTAACATTTTTAACTCATGGTTGCTGTAATAACGGATATTCGTAGCCGTACGTTGCGGCTTCAGGAACGAATAACGTTGCTCCCAAATGCGGATCGTGTGGGCCTTAATGCCACTCAGATTTTCGAGGTCTTTAATGGTAAACTTGTTCATCTTGTCTGTCTCCGTGGAAATTACAAATCCAAATCAAAAAAGTTCAGGAGAGAACAATATTGTTCTGAAAACTGCCCAAAATCAGGCAGAACGAAGCAGGGAATGGTAAAGTGAGGACAATGCTTCCAGCTCGGCCGACTTAGAAAATCGGGCTGCATCCTTTGCTGCTGCAATTGAAAATTGCTCACGAAGCTTTGCATTTTCAATGAGAGAAGATAAGCCTGCAGCTAATTCAGTTTCGTTGGAAGCCAGCAATCCTGTTTGCCCGGTTGTGATCAGTTCAGAAATACCGCCAACATTTGTTGATAGTACAGAACGACCTGCTGCCATTGCTTCCATGATAGAAACAGGTGTCCCTTCATTGAGAGATGTCAGCATAACAATGTCTAAACCGGCATACACAGCATCCATATCTTTCCGCCATGAAGTGAAGATGAAGTTTGCACTGCTGTTATCAGGTGAACCAGCATTTGCAAATGTCAATTGCTTTGAATGGATGAGTTGTTGCAGCGATGTACGGCCTGTTCCATCACCCACAATAAAAAATTGAAGATTTTTATTATTCCCGTTCTTCCTTAATATCTGTGCTGCAGTTTCAATAAACAGTCGATGATTTTTTACCGGAACCAACCGACCAACAATGCCGATGGCGATTGTATCACTTGACAAATTGAACTCGTTACGGAAATGACTTCTCTTGCTTCCGTCTTCATCATAAAACTGTGTTGTATCAATACCAAGCCTGATGAGTTTTATTTTACTTGCCGACGCAATCTTGTATTTGTTCGTCAGCTCCTCTTTCAGTGTTTCGCTGATGGCTACTATTGCCGAAGAAAAACCAGCGAGCCATTGCTCTATACGAACAATACTTTTAGAAACGAACCCTGAAAAATAGGAATGAAACACGTGCCCATGAAACGTATGAACAATAACGGGCACGTTTGAACGATAAGCCGCCAGCCTGCCAAGTACACCTGGCTTTGCACCGTGTGTATGCACAATCTGCGGTTGAAATTTCCTGATAGCCTGTTTTACTTCTTTGTAAGCACGCAAATCTGTACCTGGTAGTACGGAACGTTTTAGAGAGTTGATCTTCTGAAACTGAAAACCTTTGTATTGATCGAGTAAATAATCAGCTGGTTGTTCATCAACATCAGGTTCGCCCGCTAGCAACAATATTTCAAACTCATTACTTAATGCAGCCGCTCCGCTAATTACATTAAAAGCCGGCCCACCAACAGCCAAACGGTTCAGAATAATTAATAAGCGTGGTTTGTTCAAACAGGTTAAAGGGTAGCGTTGAGAAGATGATTTGTGTTTAAAGCTCTTTGCACATCTGCCATTAATTGGGGATGCTGCATAGCTTCAAGATGACGCTCGTGATGAAGATCGGTGCCAATAAGATCAACCAGTTTGTGATCTACCAGGTAATGGGCTGCTTCCTGCACACTCTTACCATAATAACCACTTAACGAAAGTAGATTTACCTGCAACAAACAGCCCTGGTCTTTAAACCGGTGATACGCCTCTTTTCTTGAATGATAATAATTATATCGCTCAGGATGTGCAAGCACAGGTTGATAGCCTTTTACAATTAAGTCGAATAATACATTCTTCAGATCGGAAGGTGCCTGCATGAACGATATTTCAACCAGTACAAAGTTCTTGTGGATTGTCAACAGCTGCTCATCATTATTCAAACGATCTGCAAACAGATCATCAATAAAATATTCTGCGGCCGCATGCACTTCTACATCAACCTGTTCTTCCTGCAGTTTTGTTTTTAATACCTGCAGTGCTGCTGTAATTGTTTCCCTGGTGTTTGGATACAGGTCGGGATAAATATGTGGCGTAGTGATGAATTTACGATAGCCCAGCCCCATCATTTTTTTAATATAGCGCACAGAAGTTACAGCATCAGGAGAACCATCATCAATACCCGGCAAGAGATGCGAATGCATATCAATACCTAACCCGCTGTAATCGATCACCAGGTTAGCAGGCTGTTCTTCTTTCTTCTTTTTAAATAATCCAAACATTGTTTTATACTTACTTCTTGCACCTTGTGCCTTGTGCCTTCTCTCTTGTTCCTTGTGCCTTGTGCCTTGCACCTTTTCCTTCCCTAAAACGGCAACGACTTTACCTCTTCATATACATTCTGAATTCCTTCTCTCAAACCAATCTTCGCTTTCCAGCCACGGTTCTGCAGTTTAGAAACATCGAGTAACTTACGTGGTGTGCCGTCGGGTTTTGAAGTATTGAATTGTAATTCACCTTCGTAACCAACAATATCTTTAATAAGTTCTGCCAGTTCTTTGATGGATACATCTTCACCCACACCAATATTCATCCACTCTGTTCCGTCATACTCCTGCATTAAAAAGAAACAGGCATCAGCAAGATCATCCACATGCAGAAACTCACGGCGTGGTGTACCCGACCCCCAAATTTCAACCGCAGTTTGCTGTGTACGTTTCGCTACGATCATTTTGCGAAGCAATGCCGGCAGTACATGAGAATTCTGCAGATCGTAATTATCATTCGGACCATACAGATTTGTTGGCATGGCCGAAATAAAATTGCTTCCATACTGGCTGCGGTACGCTTCACATAATTTTAAGCCTGCAATTTTTGCAATGGCGTAAGGCTCGTTGGTTTGCTCTAACGTTCCCGTGAGCAGGTATTCTTCTTTGATAGGTTGCTCTGCAAATTTTGGATAGATGCAGGATGAACCAAGGAATAACAATTTTGATACGCTGTGTTTGTAAGATGAATGAATCACATTATTCTGGATCATCAGGTTATCATATAAAAACTCAGCACGGTAAGTATTATTCGCCACAATACCACCCACTTTTGCTGCAGCCATAAACACATAATCGGGTTTGTATTCTTTGAAGAACACATCAACCGATTCCTGGTTACGCAGATCAAGCTCAGCAGAAGTGCGTACTACTAAATTATCAAACCCTTCCTGCTGCAGCTTACGCACAATCGCAGAACCAACCATACCTCGGTGACCCGCCACATATATTTTATCTTTCTTCTCCATTATTCAAATTGGTTTTTGATCTTGTAACCACTTTCGTGCAATAATTTTTCACGCTTGAAAATATCAAGATCTGCCGCTACCATTTCCTGCACCAAACCGTTAAGATCGTATTTTGGTTTCCAACCTAACTTCGTATTTGCTTTTGTAGGATCGCCAATCAATAACTCCACTTCAGTTGGACGGAAATACCGTGGATCAACAGCTACTACTTCTGTACCGATGCTCAGTTGATAAGCAGCATTCGAACAACTTTTTACAATTCCCTTTTCATCAACACCCTCGCCTTTAAATTCAATTTCGATACCTACTTCGGCAAATGCCAGACGTACAAACTCACGAACAGGAGTGGTAACACCGGTTGCAATCACAAAATCTTCAGGACCATCCTGCTGAAGCATCAGCCACATAGCTTCCACATAATCTTTTGCATGACCCCAGTCACGCTGAGCATTAAGATTACCCAACCATAACTTATCCTGCATCCCCAAAGCAATTTTTGCAACTGCACGGGTGATTTTTCTTGTGACAAATGTTTCACCACGCAATGGTGATTCATGATTGAACAAAATACCATTACATGCATACATGTTATACGCTTCACGATAGTTCACCGTGATCCAGAAGCCATACATTTTTGCTACAGCATAGGGAGAACGTGGATAGAAGGGCGTTCGTTCCGTTTGAGGAACTTCCTGTACCAATCCATATAACTCAGAAGTAGAGGCCTGGTAAATTCTTGTCTTCTCGGTAAGACCAAGCAAACGTACTGCTTCTAATATACGTAGTGTACCAACTGCATCGGTGTTAGCTGTGTATTCTGGGATATCAAAACTCACTTTTACATGACTCATCGCACCGAGGTTGTAAATTTCATCGGGCTGTACTTCCTGTATAATGCGAATGAGATTGGTGCTGTCGGTAAGATCACCATAATGCAACACAAAATGACGGTTGTCGATATGCGGATCTTCATACAGGTGATCGATACGATCAGTATTGAACAAAGATGTTCTGCGTTTGATACCATGCACTTCATATCCTTTCTTCAACAAAAGATCAGAAAGGTAAGCACCATCCTGTCCTGTAATACCTGTAATTAATGCTTTTTTCATTATTGTTTTTCGTGATTTATGTTAGTCGTAATGTTTTACTTATCTACTTTTATACCCATATACTTATCTCACAATCTTCTTTTTGTACTTCCAGATCCCCCCATTCCTAACTACCAATTCCAAATCCCCAATTCCCAACACCTAATCACCCTCTTTTCCTCCCTTCCATCTTTTAACTCTTAGCTTTCTTCGTTCTCAAAAACTCACTCACCTTGATAAAATACCTGGAGTACAGCCTTATGTAACTCGATGGCAATTTATGTTCCGAAAGAATCTGCTTCAATTCTTTATTGATCTTGATGGTACTGCTGATGCCGTTTGTACTCTTGCCTCCCATATTCATCCGCACCAGCATTTCAGGAATATAAACTGTAAATAATTGGTGCTTTCTTAAAAAGCGTAAGAGCAGATCAAAATCGGCTGCAATTTCCAAATCAGTACGGTAGTAACCAAATTGTTCAAAAAAGCGGCGGTAACAGAAGAACGTTGGATGCGCCGGCATAAAACCAAATTTGAACAGGTTGGTTTTGAAAATAGCTGAAGAATAATAGCGGACAATTTTATGTTCCTGTCCCGGTTGCACAAATCCGACATCACCATAGATCGCATCGATCACTGAGTTACTCTGAAATTTTTCAACGATCTGCTGAATAATCGTTTCATTGGTAAACTCATCATCTGCATGAAGAATGCCAACAATATCACCTGTTGCTGCTTTGATCCCTTTATTCAGCGCATCATACATACCATGATCCTTCTCACAAATAACAGTTGCAATCCGGTCTCTATATTGATCAACCACAGCCATTGTTCCATCACTCGATTTTCCATCCACAATCACATACTCAATGTTCTTGTATGATTGATTGAGCACCGAACGGATGGCCCGTTCAATTGTTGAAGCCCGGTTGTAAACTACTGTGATGATGGAGACTTTCATGAAGTGTGTATGATCCTGTCTTTTACTTCTACTGCAGGATTACCGCTGTAAATTTTATAGGGTGCCAATTCAGAACGTGCAACTGAACCAACTGATAAAACAGAATGAGATTGACATGTAACACCGGGGCATACAATTGATTTCGCCCCGATCCAAACTCCCTCTTTCAGATCAATCGGTTTCACCATCAAATCAAAAGTCGATTTGGTATAATCATGATTGCCGGTCAAGAGGTAGGCTCCTTGCGAAATACAAACATGATCTGCTATTGTAACTTGTGCAAGATTATCTATCCAAACATTCTCACCGATCCAAACTGAATTGCCGACTGATAATAACCATGGATATTTGATATATACACCTGGTTTAATGGTAACACCATTTCCAATTTTTGCACCAAACAAACGCAATAAAAATATCCGTATTGATGACAAAGGATTCCAACTGCATTGAACAAATAACACACTCATAAAAAACCAAATAGATCGAACGACTCCCGATCGACCTGGATTATACCAGCTGTTATCATATTTATCCAGACGAGTATTCATTACAGATGTGCCCTGTTATTGAAAAGAGAATAATACGCTTTTTTCAAACTTGATTTCTCGATCTTCTGATCTATATATTTTTGAGTTGACGCTGCAACATTGTTGAATTCGCTTTCATCCATGGCGGCAAACTTACCAATTGCTTCCTGCAAACCTTCAGACAATTTTTCTGGCGTTATAGCAAAGCCACAACCAAACACTTCAAGATCAGCAAAAGGTGTGGTAGTGGTTGTTATTACGGGCTTACCTGCACTCAATGCTTCAACGATGGCATGTCCGAAATTCTCACTCTTGCTCGGCATGATGAATACCTGAAATTGCTCCATTGCCTTTGTAAGTAAATGAGGTGGAAGTTCGCCATGATAAATCACTTTAATATTAGAAGGTAATTGTTGAATCATTGCTTCACAATTTTTCCAATATGTATCATCTTTCACAGGACCGAAAATATGCCATTCAATAGATCCTTTCGCCTTTGTCAATGACCGCAAAACTTCGAGATGATTCTTCATTGGACTGATCAAAGCAATAGTACCCAACAACAACTTACCGGGTTGTTTATGCGGCCGTGCACTGATTGGCTGAAGATTTGGAAAATTTGCAGCAACAGTTATACGCATCTTATCACCCATTGTCAGTTTTATAAAATTTCGCTCATTATCATCTGTTGCATGCCATGTCACCATTTCCGGGATACCTAACAATCGAAATAACAGGAGGTAAATTTTTTTCTTGATGGCTTTTTGCGACAGAGCCCCCGGATGCAACATACCTCTTGCTGAAAGAACAATAGTAAGTTGCCCAAGTTCACTTTTTAATTGTTTTGCATAATAAAGGGGCAAGAAATTAAAATAAAGCGAATACAATCCATTCACATAAACTGCATCTGGCGATATATCCTTTATCAGTTTTTGCAGTGTATTTTTTGTTGACCAACTGTAATGCCAGTAAAACACTTTTGCTCTTCCTTCCCATTCATTCCAATGATCAGCTGTAATACCATTCAGCAAACCAACATCACCCATTTCATGAGGTTTGCATACCACGTAAAAATCATATACTTCATACAGCTCCCTTACAAGATTAACCAGTGATTGTGTGGGGCCGCCAGCTTTGTAAGATGGATAAAAATGGTCGTAAAAAATGAGGATGCGTTGCTTCAAAAGACAATTTCTTTTAAGACTGCTCGGTTACTACTTTAATCGCTGTTTATCGGTCTCGCTCGTTTGCCCATAAACCTTCTGCTTGAATCTCATTCAATCACAATTTCAATCGTAAGAATCGATCTGCCGCCCAGTAACAGAACCAAAGAAAAAGAATATTCTTAATGGTTGAATTAATAGTCATGAGGGTATCGGACTCAGCCTGGATTGCATTTAAATATATAAAAGGTATCCAAAGAATTAAGGTAGGTGTTTGGTTGCTTTTAGTTACGATAATATAAAAGATAACATTAAAGAAAAGTCCGTAAAGAAACATAAAAAAAATGCCGCCATTTCGGCCAAAATTTCCGTACGCTTCACCAATAACCCCAGTATTCATACTATAACCCACTATTTCAAATCCTGTAAAACGACGCATATTATAATGGCCTCCGGCCATAGGCTTATTTGGCCATAATATCCTGGGAACAAAAGTTGAAGCAATTGAACCATAAATAGTTTCCCCATCGGCAAAAGGTGCAAACCTTGGAACGTAATCAATAACTTTTGCAACAATCATCCCTTGGTTAAATCTGTTAACTATTGGAAACATCATATCTAAGTCAAAGAATCGACTTGGCGTAGCCAATCGATCAGCAATAAGTGTTAAAAATGCTTTTGTATTTTGTTGATCTTCCTCTCCGGTCCATGTAACCGCCCTGTAGTCCGACTTCACACTTTGTATCAGAAGAATTAAAACAAATCCGACTGTTGCAAAAAGATATTTTTGGTAACCCTTTATTTTGATACCTAACGCAATCAGCATACCGCCAAGCAAAAAAGTATAAACAAGATCACCAAACATCCCGGCCGCCAGTGATTGCGCAAAAATGAAAAGAATTGCGCCGATCACATATAATTTACGATCCTTAAAATCGGAGTAGAAAATATAAAAAACCCCAACTATGATGAGTCTACCAAAAAGGTACAAAACATACTTCAACTCACTGGGAGTAAAAACTTCAAGTATA
Organism: Lacibacter sp. H375; assembly: GCF_037892425.1. NCBI lineage: Bacteria > Pseudomonadati > Bacteroidota > Chitinophagia > Chitinophagales > Chitinophagaceae > Lacibacter > Lacibacter aquaticus. The sequence continues at coordinate 1,708,679 of NZ_JBBKTT010000001.1, read as the reverse complement.
CCCGAGACGCTTCCAATAATAATTAGCAAAATCCCTAGATTACCTTTCCCCCTTAGATATTCTCGACATGCGTTGACAGCTTTACGAATTTTTGCAGTCTGTGATTCTCTTGTTAAAAGTGGAATTCGCATGCCTAGTATCATTGCAACTGTTCCGGGAAAAACAAAAGAAAAATAATCTTCTTTAGGCACAGCCATATTATAGCGCAATGCAGCGATAAGTGAGTCGTCGTTATATACATTATAAACAACAGATGGCATAATTAGACACTCGAATATCAAAAGAAGAATTGGTACTGTTAATAGGTCATACGATTTGCCAATTGAATCTATTAAACTCAGGAGAAAATAAAAAAACAGGAACACACTCGCTACTTCATACATAGTAAGCTCCCATGTAAAAGTCACTATTGCAGCTGCTAAAGAAATTAAAAATATAAATACTCTTGAAATCATCTTCCTAATAATAAAACTAAACAGGCAAAGCTACTAACTCACTGTTGTTAAAATCAATTCCATCTGGAACATGTTTAAGAGATGAACCAACTGGCACAAACCGATACCCATATGACTGAAGACAATCTTTCGCCTTGCCGATATTTTCTTTCCCCATGGCAATTGACTCAGCCCACCCCTCGAATTCAAAAAGAATAATTGGTTTTTTCTTTTTTTGTTCAATATATCCTGACATGCCGTTAAATACAAAAAATTCATAACCTTGCACATCAACCTTGATAATATCCGGCAGAATGGCATGACTGTCAAAAAAAGTATCAAGTCGCACAGTACTCACTAGCTCAGCCTTATTACTATATGTTTGAGAAAATGACCCTTTCCCAAATTCATCTTCAGGTGCATAAAAATTCATCTCTTTGCCATCTTCATCATGAACAGCATGATTGAATGCAAAAACATTTTTCAGCCGATTATTTTGAATATTCTCGTCTAAAAATGAAAAGATAAAGGGAGATGCTTCAAAAGCATAAATCGTTATATCCGGTCGCCTCTTTGCAATTAAAACTGAAATGGCACCAATATTTGCACCCACATCAACAAAAACACCACCCTTAGGGATATGTTTGTGAAGGAAATCGATCGTTTTATGCTCATAAATACCATTAATAAAAAGCTCATACCCAATACTGTCAATAAGGCTTGGCACTGCAATTTCTAAATCATTTTTAATCTTGAATGAACATGGTTTGCTAAGGCTTTCCTTCCCATGGTAAAAAAAACGACTTGCCCTTAACTTACCCCTGAATAATGGTAAAAGTTGGAAAAAGGGACGGTCACGCTTCAATAGATTCATTATTATTATATTTAAAGACCTGTGATTTTTTCAAACTGACTGCGATTTCGATTGCCTCAGCAATTGAAACAAATGTAAATTTTATTATACGCTTTAAACTTTCTGAACTCATTTGTTCAAGAATCTGTGAATTCACTGATAACTCCCGGATGATTTGTGCGATTTCTTCCTTTTTGCCCGCCTTGATTATAAATCCGTTTTCGTAAACAAGATCATCTGCGCAACCGCATCTGTTACTTACCATTACAGGGAGACCACAAGCCATTGCCTCATTTACACTTAACCCCCACGTTTCACCAGGACCTTTTGAGGGCAGAACAAACACATTTGCTAAACGGTAAACCACAGGCATCAGTTGTTGATTTTGAAAATCAAGAAAAATAACACGCTCACTACTTGCGGCCAGTGTTTTCAATACCGGCTCTAATACCCCGTTGCCTACTAAAACAAGGCGGGTATTCTTTGCATTGACCGACAGAAAGGCTTCCAGTAATGTAACAGGATCTTTTTTAGGTTCAAACTTTCCTGCAAATAAAAAAACAACCTCATCACATGAAATACCAAGCTCTTGTCTCCATTTGTTTCCCTGTTCTTCGTACAAGCCGTTAACATCATAGAATCGATCATTATCCACAGCGTGGGGGGCATAGCGCAATTGATGTTCCTTCAATCCATGTTGCAGATAATAGGCTTTGTTTGCTGTCCCCGTAAACAAAGCAATATCGACATGCTTATATACCCAACGGAGAAACAAACGACGCATTACTTTTTTGATCGAAAACCCGGGCTTTTCGTCAAGCAAAGTTGAGTCACCACGAAAAAGGATTTGGGTTTTCCCTTTATAATGACGTAGTATCTGCAAATGGCTTTGAAAACTCCAGCCAAAAACCAATAACGCATCAGGTTTATAAAAATCTATCCTCTCAATAAGATCGCTGTTCTGAATCCCTTTATAGTGCCCCGCACCAGGATTATCGGAAATATTCTCCACAAATTCTTTATCATATCCATCAAGTAAGGGAATATCCCATTTAAATGCCTTTTTAAAATCAGGATCATATACATCCCCATGTTCAGTTTGCCCCCAGGTATAAAAAACTTTTACACCAATCCGCTTCCTCGTTGTCAATAGCCTGAACAAAGGTGCATTATATTGAATTGGATGGGAAGTAATTATTGCTAGCTTTTGCATGTTTCAAAAAATCATTTCTCACTTATTTGATAGTATTTTGTCTTCAATTGTCTGAGCTATTCTATCCAACGAAAAATCTTTAATAGTTTCGAAGGCCTTTTTCCCCATTTTGTGTGCCACTGTTTTATCTGGAACAGCCTTGAGACAGCGCAGCAGGTCTGTTTTATTCCCTGATTGGAAAACAAACCCATTTTCGTTTTCTTTTATCAGGTCTGGAGCACACCCGCATTGATCGCTCACAATGGCAGCACGTGCACAAGCCATTGCCTCATTCACACCAAGACCCCATGTTTCGCTCTTACTGGGCAAAACAAATATATCTCCAATTCTATACACCCAGGGCATCTCAGACTGATTACGAAATGATTGAAAAAGGATTCGTTTATCAGTTCCTGCTAAGTTTTTCAACATCGTTTCCTCGTCACCATTACCAACTAGTAACAATCGATACTGCTCACCCACCAATTGTTGGAAAGTACGTACTAAGAATTCTAACTGTTTTAACGCATAAAATTTACCTGCGTAAAGAAACACAACAGCATCGCTTGGAATCCCCGCATGATCACGCTCTTTCATTGCCCGTTCTTCCATCGCAATGGCTTCATTTGTAAACCTTTCGTTATCTACCGCATGTGGAGCATAGAATAACTTTTTTTCCTCTAATCCATTTGCCTGCATATATGCTTTATTGAGAGCACCTACCACAAAAGCTCCATCTACGTTTCTGTATACAAACTTTAAAAACAAACATTTAAGATATTGCTTAACTCCGTTGGATGTTTGTAAAAGATGCGAATCTCCCCGGAAAAATAATGCAGGGTTCTTACCTAGTCGTTGCATGAGATAAAAATGACTAAACAAACTCCAACGATAAATTAACACCGCATCGTAACCCTCTCTAATGATTTGTTTATACAAGCCAGGATTTAAAACTCCCCAAAAGTGATTTGAATCAGGGCGGCAAGATGTATTTCGTACAAATTCAGAAGTATATCCCTCAAGTAATGGCACATCCCAACTTCTTTTCAAACCAAACCTTACATCAAACACCTCTCCCTTTGATTGCCCCCATGTATAAAAAACTTTTATCTCTATTCTCTTTCGTTCAGAGAGCAATCGGAACAATGGAGAATTGTATTGAATGGGATGTGTAGTGATAATAGCCAGTTTTTTCATAAAGTAATTTTACACTTCCCGAAAAATTGAAAGGTTAAATTCTTCTCGCAATTTTTCGGTCAGTGGAATCCCTCTGATAATCCGCTTTACGATGGCCTTAAAATGAAAGCCAAATTCTTTATGGTTTACTTTGGACATATTCGATCTATGTACCACGTATACCAGCATTGGATCGGGAACCGGCTGTAACTCCGCCTGATAATATTTTTTTACCCGACCTCTTATCCATCCATGGTCCGTAAACAAGTTATAGTCGTTCCATTCTAGAGAATGAAAATCTGGTATCTCCACTAAATCTGCGTGAAGCATATGAGTAGAGCCGTTTAAACCACACATATGCTTGGGTACTCTTATTAAAAAGTTCGATCCTTGTTTATATAGATAACCTTTATCTAAATACCAGCCCTTACACTTATTGTTATTGGAAGTTTCATTCAGATAAGCGAGAAAATGTTTTGAAAGAAGATCATCAGAATCCAAAGCCATTATATAATTGCATCGGTCTTGTTTAGCTAGCTTGGAACCATAACAAAGCTTCCGGGCTTTGTCCCAACGCCGTACCGTTTTCTTTTCAGATTTGAATTTTTCTACCAATTCTTGTCTGTTCTTCATCTCTTTCAATGGCTGGTATCCATATGGAAATTCAACATACTTTACACGTGGATCATATAGTCTGTTTTCTGGCGCATCGGTGTAAATAACATATATGCTGAAATGCGGATAAGTTTGCTGCAACACAGATTCAATAGTCCTGTGGAGCAATACAATATCTCCTTTCCAATCGGCTGATTCGATTTTTGGACGAAAAGGAATTACAATTGCAAATTGAGTCATTAATACTGTTTTCTCTATGGCTAATGAACAGTTTGTAGTGTTAACTACCAATGCATGGATAAATGTAATAACAGATAAAAGTCGCTTACTTTAGTTTTGCTCGATCGGAAAATTCAGGAAGTGAACCCATGACCGGGTCAGTCAGCATTACCGCAAATTAAAATATACACGCTCATACAAAACCACTTTTTGAAAAAATTTACAGTTAACCTCAATCTGTTTGTTTTAAAATTCTTCTGAAAAAACGTTTACTTTTTTTGCAGACTGTACACGTTGCGTTACAAATTCCAGGTCTCTTATATAAATTGTGTTGGTAGAGCCATAATTTTCCAACCTTTTTAATTGTCTTGTATAGGGATCATAATGATATGGAAGAAACCGGAAATCAACTAAATTTTGATGAATCAAGGATTCGTCAAAGCCATATCTCCCTCCCGATCCATTTAGTTCAATAATAATAGCTTTCACATCAGCGAGCTGCAATGTCTGTTTCATCCCTTTTATCACTTCCGTTTCAAATCCTTCAACATCAATTTTGATTAATTGCGGAGCCTTCCCTCCGGAAATTATTTCATCAAAAGAATAAACTTGAACAGCTACCCGGTCAAGTTGTTGATTTATTTCACTTTCGGATAGCACATGATTAACGGTGCCTTGAGTAGTGCTAAAATAAACTTCCGTTTTTTTACTCCCGATTGCGATGTTCTCTTCTGTAATTAAATCATTGAGGTCATTCAGTTGAATATTCTTTTTTAACCAGGAAAATGTAGAAGGAACCGGCTCATAAGAAATTGATCTTGCCCCTGCATAACCGCTTGCCAAAATACTGTAACTCCCAACATTGGCACCAATGTCAGCGAACAAATCCTCCTTTCGCAGAAAATGCAAGAGAAATCCCATATCTGAAAATTCTTCAAGCCCGGTATAAATATTTCCGGTAGCTCCCGTTAATCCTTTTTTTGCCAGCAATTTTGTATCCCCTACAAATGGAACAATTCTCTCATGTCGAAAAAGAAACTGGGAAAGCTGCCAGGAGATAAAACGGTAAAATGCTTTTAATTTATGCTTGCCCGCCAACGGATGGTTGGCAATAAATCGAATGATTTGCTTTAAGTTTTTCATATAAATCATTTTACTGCCTCTTCTAAAAGCGCAGCAAGTTTTCTGGTTACTTCTTTTGCTGAATACTGATTAAATACGGTCGTATTAACCTGTTCTGGCAGATAGCTCCTACTGAAAGCCAGGAAATCTTTGAATAACTGATTGAATTGATTGTTGATCTCAGCCACTCCTTGTTCACCATTAAACGCTAATACTTTCCCTGCATTAGCTGATCGTACAATATCAACAGCCGTACTTTGTTGATGTAATATGGCAAGAATGGGCTTTTTGCTTAAAACTCCCTGATAGGTTTTGGAAGGTGTGTAATGCGGCTCTGTGCTCCCCAATATAAATACAGCATCGGTCGCATCGAGGTGAATCAATACATCGAGATACGGAATCCTTTTGGGGTATTCAAACACAACCGTCTGCCACAGCCCATATTTTTCTGCCAATGGTTTAATATTGTGACCTGACTCATCATGTGTTGTTTTTCCTGTTCCAATAAAATGAAACTCCACTTCACGAAACTGTTCGTTATTGCTTGCAATCGATTGAAAAATAGCTTCAAGTGGCGCATAGGCTTTTGGAAGCATTGCACCCGCATATACCAATTGAAATTTCCGATTTTTTTGAAACAGGTAAGGCTGCAGTAGTAACGCTTTTAATCCTTCATGATCTGATGCTTCACCGCCATAAGGCATGGCTCCAACTACACAGCTTTCTCTTAATTGAGGGTTGCGTTCCAGTACAGCCGTGTAGTAACCTTCGGCCACACCAGTGATCAATACTGCATGCTTCACCGCTTTTGGTTCCAGCCATTTTGCAAGGCGGGTACTCCACCAATGCCGTGAAAACGTTTTATCTGATCCCGGAAATTGATGAACCCACGGATCAATATAATCGATCCCGTACTGCACTCCGGTTTTCCGGTTCAGATAAGGGCCAATCAATGAAATATAAAACGAAGGAATAGGGATGTATACAAAATCAATCTGCTCGTTTTGCACAAGGTGCAATGCTTTTCTCCGGAGTTGAATGAAAGCCCGCAAACCAATATCACCAATCAATCTTGGCTTTGTAATACGAAATGCTTTTACTTTTTCAACCCGTTGATCTCGGGGCAAAAGTTTATGAAGGTTCCAATCCAATGCTTCTTCGTAATATTCTTCATCTACGGTAAGGATCACTGGCTCCCAGCCAAACGTTGGCAAATGTTGCGCAAATAAACGGCTTCGATGCACAGCTGCCAGATTTGAAGGCGGGTAATGAGGTGATATTATGAGAATTTTTTTCACTTTTGTTCGTTTGTCAGTTAATTGCTTCTTATGTCTAGAAAATAACTCGTGTACCTGTTAAATGATAGAACTTGGGAGTTCCTTATTTTGAAAAAAAAGTTGCCTGTTGAGCGCAATGCCTCGTAATCTCCCGGAAACAACAGCTTCAGCATATGACATATCAACAGGAATTTTAATTTCTTTGTACAATTCTAAAATTTTCTTTGCTCCTTGATAAGTAACAACATATGCATGAGTGCCATAAAAATACCCTGCCGAATCAAAATCCCGGTTAATTGCTTTAGAAAAACATTTTAAAGTATGTCTGAATGTTTTTCGTACTAAGAAAAATTTAGGCGTTCGTCGATGATACCGGACACAATAATATATTCGGTACAAATTACGTAGTACGTGATTTTTAATTTTTTGATTTACTGCACACACTCCTGTATAACCTAAGTATAGAATATCAATACTATTCCAGTCAACTGACCGTAACGATCTGAAGCTTTCATTATATCTATCCTCTTTAAGAACAATATCATCTTCTAATACAACTACACGATCTAATTTTTCATCCACAATTTTCTTAAGCAGCGTAAGATGCGACAGCCAGCAGCCCGTTTGTCCACTACTCCATTTACTGGTGAGATTTCTGTTTATCCGTACTAGACATGAAAACCGATCCCTAAGATCAGTTAAATCCGAAGTATCTTTACCGGCGTCTACACCTTCAAAATAAGTAAATCGGAATTGTTTAAGTTGCTCATCGATCAATGGCCTGCGTGCACGGTTTCGCTCAATCGTAATCACGAATATGTGTTCAAATAACTGGTTGAAATTTTCGTGATCAGGCATCTCTCAAGCTAGTTGTTTTATAAATTGTACTTTGTTTGTAACTGTAAAAGATCATGAAGGCTGGCTTGTATTATCTGCTAAACAATTACGCACGTGCTGTATCAAAAATTTACTCTCAATATCCCAATTCAATTTTTCTTTTCCAAGTTGTAGAGATGCCAAACGTTGTTTTTGCAGCAAAGCTTCGTCTGAAACATAATTCTCTAAAACACTTGCCAAACCATCTATGTCACCTTGCTCGTATATGCTGCCAATTTCAGGATAAGTAGCGAGTAAACTGGATTGAGCTTGTGTATTTGAAAAAATCACCGCATTGCCTGCCAGCAAATACATGAATAATTTATTGGTTAAACAGATTTCCCGGTTCAATATATGTGGAACCTCAGCCGCTAGCCCAATATGATGTTGTGCTGCAATCTTAACAATTTCATCTTCACGAACAGCTGTTAAAAATTGTATTTGCTCTATTGCAAGCCCGCTTTCTTTTGCGTGCCTGAGCAAATATTGCTTTCGCTCCTCATTACAGTTCCCAAGTAAGCTTAAGATAATATAGGGATTATTGGTTCTGCCAATTGCAGCAATAACGGTTTCAAGTCCCCTGTTAGGACCTACAAATTGTGAAAACCAAAATAATTTTAAAGGCTTTACAGGCAAATCTGGAACCTGTTCTTTTCCATATGATCTGGGAAAGCAATTATTAATAGTTGAAAAGTGGATCGTGGTATAAATTTTCCTGTAAGTTTCGGTGATCAAAGGCGAAGCTGTAGTAGCATGAATTAAACTTGGGATATACTTATCTTCCGTAGCCTTAACTTTTTTCCAATGCATTGAATTAGTTAGTCCTTCTCCCCGATGAAAGTCTTCGAAATCAAATGCTGCTTTTGCTGCATTTGCATGAGCAGCTTTTACAACCGATGGCAAAGCTCCGAGATTATGACCAATATATAAATCAGCTTTTTGCGAAACGGTTGCGTGAGTTAGCTCCTGACTATAAAACGCAAACGAACGGACGGCTGCATCAAATCTATTTCCAGCAACGAAAAATATCAAATGGTATAGTTTGCGTCTTAACCTTGCCCACTGATATAAGCCCTTTTGTTTAATCGGATGATACCCGGCACGCACCCATTTGATTCCAGGATGTTTGGCAAACAATTCAGTATCAAATTTATCTGCCCATGGCGACATAGGACAATAGACAACTGTAACAGCATAACCTGAAGCTCTAAGTAACACTGCCTCTTTTACTAGCCTTGGGTTAGCAGTTGGTTGTACTGATGAAACAAGTACGATTCTCTTATCCATTATGTCAACTTAATACACATTTAAAAAACTAGCCGAACATTTAAAAAGCCGATCGAATTGGCTTGGAAAACAAAAAAAGTTTACTCTTTTTTGATTGATTTAAAAATCTTTTTTTATTGTCAAAACTTATGCAAATAAGTAAATAGACGTCTAAATCTCGTCAAGATCAATGCTGTTACGATCTACACCCGCTAAATTAAAAGGGGTAATCGGGCGAAATAATAAGGATGCCTTTCACTGTATAATTAATTTATACAGCCTTCATCTGGCTGTTTGCAGCATGAAAAATGCTGTACTCCCCATGCTGTGAAAATTGAAACGCAGGAGGAATAGTTGCTTTGATTGCAGATGTAAGCCCTGCTTTCAATGAATCATGAATTTCAACCATAAAATAAGTAGTATCAAACAGCCAGTCGATCGGCGCATTTATAACACAGGCTTCTTCTGATCCCTCAATATCCATTTTCAACAGATCAATATGTTGTAGTTGAAATTTTTTACGGATGCTGTCAATGCTCATACAGTTAATTGTATCCATAACAAGACAGGTTCCAGCATCCTCTACGACTCTATAAGACGCTTCGCCTTTTCCAATATCAACAAGATATAATGTACAATCTTTGCTGTAAACTCCTGCATGCAGGCGTTTTACATTTGAATAACGTTCTGTATTCTTCGTAAGTAAATTAAAGTTATTGGATGCAGGTTCAACTGTAATAATTTCTGCCTGCGGAAATTTGCGGAGAAAAAATAAAGTTGACAGGCCGATATTACCGCCAAGATCAAGTATGGTTTTGATTGTGCCATTGTAACTGATCTCTAATTCCTCATCAATAAAAATCTGGTAAAATATATTGCTGTCGTATGTTTTACTTCTCAGGTAAACAGGATATCTCAGTCCTTTGATCTTTACTGCAATGACGGACCCTTTTGTTTTCGCTAATCGCTGAATGAAATAACTCAGTGTCGAAAACAAACCAATTTTATTGATATGCTTAGTGATGTATTTGATGCGCTTGTTGATAGTCATGATTGATCAGGACAGTGATTGAAGTAAATGACCAAGATCTCCGCTGATTTTTTTTATTGATGGCGCTGATTCAACAATTAGTTGAGTTTGCTTTGCTGACTCGTTTATTTGCGCCGTTGTTGTTGAATAGTTTATCATGGCTTTGGCCATTTCAATTGCTGTATTTGCAAAAACCGGGTTACCATTCAACCATTGATAACCTCTGCAACCTATTGTTGTAGTAATAACAGGCAAACCCCAGCTCCATGCTTTTGCTAACTTGGTACTTACTCCTCGTGAATAATAAAAAACAGGGTTCAAAAAATAAGACCATCCGGCGACCTCATGTAATAATTCTTCCCGGTCTAGGTAACCGAGGTAAGTAACGAAAGGATAATTGGCTGCTAATTGCTCACCTGCAGATTGAGGTGCTCCCACCAATCGTATGTCGATTGTATCATGAGACAATCCTGCAATTGCTTTACATACCTCATCAATACCAAAAAAATTAGGGCGGTGACTCAGATCACCCATAAATCCAAACCTTGCCGGTACGGGATGCAGGTCAAGAAATTCTTTTTTGATTGTTCTTGGCACCATCATCACTTTTTTTGCTCCGATCCAGTTTTCAATTTCTTCTTCAACAGGCGAAACGGTTAATACTGCATCAATATATTCCTGTCTCAGAATCGCTTCTTTCTTCAACATTTTACCAAGCGTAACAGATGAGAGTAATTCCTGGTGAAAAGGAACTCCATGACGGTGACGGGTCACCTCATGCAAAAAATCTCCCGATTCATTTCCATGTGAGCATATAATTACTTTTACTTCTTTTCCAAAAAGCTGTTTGATAACAGGCGCAAAAACAGCAGCATTCGACAAATTGATAAACACATATTTGATCTTATGTTTACTGATTACTTCTTTTAATGCAGTACGATAAGTCTCCGGTAAATAATCATTGTATGCATTTGCTGCCAGTTTCACTTTTATCCGGTACCATAAATTGAGGTGATAACGAACAGGAAAATCAACGACCTCAAATAATTCCTGTATCAAGGATCTGTACTCTTGTGTACAAAGTCTTACGCCACCTTCTTTTTTGGTTTCATCAAAATAAATTTCATTCGATAAAAAAAGAGCTATCTGTTTCATATTATATCAGGAGTACATATTCGTTTTTAAATCTTATACAATTTTCTATCCTGTACCCTACGTTATCACCAATAAGAACCGTGATCAAGTTTTTGATAATTGGAAGGATATTCATGTTCATAGGGGAATTTCCAATGCTCATTCACCAATAGACTATGATGCGGGCTCAGCTCCCATCGTTTTCCTCTTATTCCAAAAAACAATTGCAGAAAACCACCGAGATGAATTCCCTGTTTATCTAAACTTTTAACATGTGCTGCTAATGGCAGACCATAAGATCCTGCAGCGATTAACGCTATGTCAAAATCAACTGCATTAATTTGTTCCTGCATTTTTTCCAATGCTTCAAACCATGACTGATAGCCAGAATGATTCCCTTTTATACTTTGTACTGCTTTCAATGTTATGAGTTCAAATGCAGGCATTATTTCTTTTCCAAAAAGCAATTCTCTTTTCTGATACTGATCCCTGATGCTGTCTTCAAAAGGATGGATGACTAGTACTTTTTTCCCTGTCAATGCTTTTGTCCATGGTTTTTCACTGAAGTAAGGCTCGCATCCATAGATAAACAGATTCTTTCTGCTTTGTTTCAGATAACCTTTTTCTTCCAGTATCTTTTCGCCGGTAAGCCATGACAACAGAATATCAATGTTGGGCAATGCTTTTAAATAGAGTCTAACAAATTTTTCTAAACTTTGATCATCAGTAGGAAAGAACCCACTGTTCTGAGCAATGTCTTCTTTTACATAATTCCCTACCCAAAATTCAGGATAAGAGCCTCTGAAATAATGCTTATACTTAAGTACTAAGCTTTGCTCTCTTGCAAGGGAATTTAATATTGTATGCAGTTCTGATGTTCCCAACCTCGAGATCATCAAGGGATCTCCTTTCATAATCTCTGAAAAAAGAAAATCATTACAATCAACTTCCTTCGATTCGTATTCGTTGGTTTGGGCATACCATCGTCCTTTCTTTCCATCCTGGAATTTAAAGACCGTTTTGCGGATGGTTTCCAGTAAAGTTTCCCTGATTACATCCATCTTTTTGAGGCGATCAGGTTTGAATCCTTTTTAATAAACAACAGATCGATCTGGTACAGTGCTTTATCTAACGGACGGCGCATGAACTGACAAATATCATATGCCTGGAAACCTTTGCTGTCCATATAGTTCATCACTTCCAGCATCATTGGAGTGCCATCAAGATCCAGCAAAGAAACTTCGAGTATACAAAACTGTGTATGTGCAAGACTCTTAGCTGCACCTTTTAATACTTCCAGTTCAAAGCCCTGAACATCCAATTTTAAAAAATCAGGAAAAGGCAATTGTTTACGTTCGAGTATCTGATCCAATGCTTCTCCTCTGAGTTTTTTTGCGCCTTCAACTATTTCATCGGTAACATGACTTGCTGTTTCACTTTCAATAAACGAAAATTCCTTCCCGTCTTCCGGCGAAAGTAACGCTATATGATATTGTGCATTGCTGAAATCATTGCAAACCCGCTTTAGTTTTTCCAGCTTTGCTGATTGTGCTTCCAGCATTAAGATCTTTGCATCAGGATATACTTCCAGGAAATCTCTTGTCCAGTAACCCTCATACGCACCAATATCTACAACAAACGAAGGGGTAAACCCAAGAAGTTTTAAATTCTTTAAACTCCAGTGCAAAGAAGGAACACCAAGTTGTTCCTTAATATTCCGTTTGTATCCGGACGGAATCATTTTTTTAATGAATTGCATGAAAGGGTTACTTATTAAAAAGTGATAAATAATGATTAGCCACAACAGGCACGTCAAACTTGCTCTGTGCAATGCGTCTGCATTCATTGCGGTTGATAGAAGAAATCTCTGCGATGGCTGCAATCATCTCGGCCTCGTTTGTAACCACCTTACCTGTATTGCTGTCAACAACTTCAGGTACCGAACCTTTGCTGAAACCGATCACCGGCGTACCGCAAGCCATCGCCTCTGTCATCACCATTCCAAATGGTTCGTTCCATTCAATTGGAAACAGCAATGCTTTTGCCTGACCGAGATAAAAATTTTTCTGTTCATCATTCACTGCCCCAACATACTTGATCTGCACATCATCAATCAACGGTTTGATCTCTTGTTCAAAATAAGCTCGCTCATCAGCTAATGGTGAAACATTGCCAGCCAGAATCAGGTTGTGTCCTGTCGCTTTTGCAACTTTAATAGCCGTATGTGCACCTTTGATTTTTTCCAGTCGTCCAAGAAACATCAACGGAGCATCGGGAGCAACCTTCTCCCGTACCGTATATTTTTCAAACTCAATAGCATTATATACAGTTTCCCATCTTCCTCCTGCAGCAACACGACTGATGAGGTCCTTGCTGCATCCGGTGTAAACAATATTTTTGTTTGGCAGTTTATTCATCAGTCGAATATTCCGGCTGCTGATCTCCCTTCCATAGGTCATGATTTTTTTGATGGGATGATTGAGAATGGGTAGTAAATAGGCCAAACGTCCAAAGTTGTGAAGCAAATCATATTGATTCCGGTGTTTCCATAAAAATTTCCATGCTGTTGGAATGGCTATCCGGGCATCCCATTTTGTGGGAGGGAACCCTTCTTTGCCAAATGAATGAACGGTGCATCCTTCCACTTCCGATCCTTCTGTTACTAGCAGATGCACTTCATGACCAAGTCTTGCGTATTCTTTGGCAAACATATATACCAGTCGTTCATGTCCACCATAGCCTTTGGGTGGAACCAGTATACCGGGGTCCATTACTAGTAAGATTCGCATAGTATAACTTTTTCGATTAGCGACGGGTAGCCGTCAGATGTGGGTTAATGGGTAAAATTGTTGTAAGGATCTCTTTCGATTGAGTTTAGCGCAGAAAATAAATGAGCAATGTCATATCACGCATTCAATGCAAGCAGTTCTTTATATAAAGCATAATAAGCAGCACCCACCTCATCAAATGATCTGGGCAAGGGAACAGCTTTTTTTAATCTCATTACTAGTTCAGGATTGTTAATACAATGAAGTAATTGCTCCCGCAACGATGCAGAGTCATTAAACCGAAACAAAAGACCGTTTACCCCATGTGTGACCTGTTCAGCATTGCCATATACATTGCTGGCAATTACTGGTATACCGGCAGCAAAAGCTTCCTGGATAACAAGCGGCGACATCTCCGAAAAGGTTGATGGCAAACACAACGCATGGTAATTTCGCAACTCACGCAATACCTCTTCTTTTTGAAGCGTCCCTTTCCATTTCACATGTTTCATTGAAAGAGTTTTTTTCTTACAAGCTTCAGTATAATCGTCGTCATTGGAAGAACCGTAAATGTCAAGGATAATTTTGTCTGCTGGTAGTCCGCTCAATGCATCAAGTAAAAGATGAACTCCTTTGAACTGACTTATCCTGCCAATAAAAACCAATCGTAACGGACTTGCAGGCATCTCCAATTCAGGAATACCTACCTCAATTTTATGAGGCAAGCCTTGTTTAATAACCTTTATACTTTCTTCCGGAACATGGTTGAGCACCATAACACGCTTATACCAGTCCGTGATGACTACTAGTTTCGAAACGAGTTTACTTAACGTAATCAGGTTTACTTTTTTCTGTTCAATAAGAAAGGGCATACTCAGTGCGGTTGCCATAGAATGACTAACGCTACCCGTATTGATCCGGAAAGATTTTAATACTCGTGCACCCGTTCCGAGCAAACGGGAAAAAGTGGGGGACAAACCTTTTGTCCGAAATGAACAGTGGGTACATTTCGACTCATCAATTACTCCATCACAACTTCTTTCAAGCGATTCCATTAAAGTACCGGTAAAGCACGTATAGTGTGAAAGGTGAAGAGTAAAAACCGAACGGTAGCCTAAACGGGCCACCTCTTTCACGTGATAAAGACCAATACTGGTGCTGGCTTCAAGTTCCTGGAAATGCACAATATCAGGCTGCAGTTGTTGGATCAGCTTACTGAAATTTGGAAGCCCGGCAGGCGGTCGTTCCCCCCGCATCAGGGCTTTATCGTTCACATCAGTTTCTTCATAAGTATAAACTGGCAATCCTTCTACCTCGTAATAAGACGGCACGCTGCCATTTCTGTTAGGAAATACCACAACTGTTATGTAGCCCTTTGATTGAAAATATTTCGCCAGTTGAAATGTATACACTTCCGTACCTGCTACTTGGTAAGGCAAAAAATAATTGATACAAAAAACAATTCGCATTACTGGTTCTTTAAATGAAACGTTGATAACGGGAACCTGTCCTGTATCGTTTGTTTGTATGAATAGTCGCCTTGTTGAAATAAATAGAGCAGATCCACTAGTTGAAATTCAAGTTCTCTGAATAACCGGAAAAAAGAACCAATCCGGAACTGAAGGATAGTATGCTTCACTAAAAGTTTAATATTTCTGATTCTTACATTCTTTTCTATTTGCACAATATCTACTGTTGTTGATTTTTTCTTCAACATTTCAATGATGGCATTGTCGATCAAAACATTATTCTCAAATCCGGCAAGTGAATTTCTTAGTTTCGACGAGGCCTGGGTAGCTGATTTTCGCCAGTACACAAGTCCCATCGGGATCAACAAAATATCGCCTTCCAACGCTATCCGTTTTTTGGCATATACATCGCCACTAATGAACCTTGAAGGGAATCCCCCGATCTTTTTTAGTGCTTCAGTTTGGAAAACAGTTTCCGCTAAACCATTAAGCGCAGGCGTCACATTCGCTAAATAAGTCCAGTTAATAATTTCAGGTCTGGGTAACAGTTGTGGTAATGAAACAAAAGACAATTCTTTAACGTACGCTCCCCATACGGACACGGCCGTTGGGTAATAACGAAGATATTCCCATACATTTCGCAAAGTGTGATGATACATAGCATCATCACCATCTACAAATAGAATATATTTCCCACTTGCTCTCTCCAAAACCGAATTACGGTTTGGATATTCCCCAAGATTTACTTCGTTTTTCCAGGCAACAATCCGTGGGTCAGTATACGTGGAAATAATTTCCCAGCTTTCATCGGTTGAGCAGTCATCAGCAATCAGGTATTCAAAATCAACAAACGATGAAGCTAATACGCTTTCAATTGCCTCCCTCACCCATAATGAAGAATTATAAGTAATGGTAACAACTGTAAAAAAGGGCATGGATCCTGGTTGCATAATTCATGTCAAATTTCCTGCTCCTGCATGTGCCGTTTGCTTCATCAGTTTATAACTTTTTTGCAACCACTCCACAGTAAGCCGAAAGTGCCGCAGATTCAAATTTTATTACCCTGCGTAAACGTGGAATAATTCGCACAACAAGCCAAAGCAGTTTTTCTTTTATGAAAGGTAGTTTCTCATCCCCTCGCCAAAACCAAAACCCTCCGAAATAACCTTTATAAACTATTTCAAAACCCAACTCTTTTAATTGCCTTGCCCAGAGATCTGGCCGCATACTTTTAATATTATGCAATGCAAGATTGTCCTTGTCAAAATTCCGATGTAAAAACAACTGTATACTTCCTCTGAAGTTGGGAGTTGTAATAACAAGGTAGCCTCCCTTTTTTACTAGTGCAGCATGTCTGGCAATTACTTCGTTATAATTTGTAAAGTGTTCGATAAAACCAAATGAACTCACTACATCAAATTGCCTCTGGGTTGCAAACTCAAAAAAATCGGCAACCCAAAAATCGCCTGTTTTAAACCCTTCATTTTGCAGCCACTTAGGTAATCCGGTAGCGTTGTCGGAACAAAAATCTATTCCATTTAGTTCATATCCAAGGTCTCCTAAAGTCGCAAGATGGGGACCGGGGAAACTCCCGATTTCTATTGCTGAACCTGTTACTGTTGCAGGTATATAAGTTTTTATAAATTGGTCAATGCCGTGGCCAGCCTCTTGTCGTTTAAATTCGATTGCCTGCCTGTTTGATTCCCAGTATTCCTGGGTAGTCAGTTTAACATTTGTCATGCCTAATCATTTATAATGTAACAAGCTCTTGTTTATTTACGATAACCGAGCCGGAAGGAATCGATTTATGAATAATGCAACCTGCACCAATAATTACATTATCGCCAATTGTCACATCCTTTAAAATAATCACTTGCGAGCCAAACCAACAATTATTGCCGATAGATATGGCACCCGTAATATATCCTTGCTCATTAATTGGTTTATCTGCTAGGCGATGCTGATGATTATGATCATAAAAGCGAACACCTTCTCCAAATTGACAATCGTCTCCTATACTGATATTATGGAAACACGTAATACTGCAAAAATTATTAAAGAAAACCCTGTTGCCGACCGACAATGTTCCATCCGCTCCTGATCGTACCTGGCAGAAATCCCGAAACTGTATATCATTTCCAAACTGCACCCTTGAAGAAGATGCGTCAAAATACAAGGAAAACTTTTTTCCAAAAAAAAGGTTTTTACCCACCCTGAACCTGGTGCTATGCAATGCTTCCCATTCTGTTCGTTTAATTGAAATAACAGCTGCATGCCCCCATTTATTGAGCTTTCGTTTTACCTTAAAAAACAAACGCAACATATATTCTTAGTTGAAATGATAATTATTCATTAATGGTGTGGCAGAAGTTGCCCCGGCCTTATACCTGTAGTCACCTTTCTCTTTCAACAACAGCAGATCGGAATAGGGTATTTGTAATAGATGCATCAGCCGGAAAAAATCTATAAACTTAGCTTTTCGTATCGTGTTATGAACAATTAACTTGATACTGCGTATCCTGAAATTTCTTTTTGCAACATCCAGTGCTCCATTTTTCAGAGGAATATAGTTATCCGACAGGATCTCTTTGTCTATCTGGTATGTTTCTATCAATTGCTTGTAAAAACTACGCACCCTGTTGCTTGCCTGCTCCGGGTATTGTCGCCAAAAAGCATGGCCGGCAGGCACCAGTACAACAGGATAATAGCAACTGAATTTCCGCTTAATATAAGTATCACCAATGGCATATCGTTCATCAAAACCACCAAGGTTCAGCAATGCTTCTACTGAAAAAAGCGACTCTGCAAAACCTACTACAGTTACAGGATAAGTGCTTAAGAAGTTAAGAGAGGTTAATTGTTCAGGTGTAAATAAATAAGGAAACACTACAAAGTCAAAATACACCGGGTAAACTCCCCACACTGCTTTGGCTTCGGGAAAAGCATTTAAGTAATTTGCATAAAATGCTAATGAATCCTTATACAGGATATCATCGCCATCAATAAAGAGTATAAACTTTCCTCTTGCCTCTTTTAATACTTTGTTACGGTTAGGATATTCTCCAAGGTTCTGCTCGTTACGCCAGGCTCTTATACGGGGGTCATTGTAATGTTGAACTATTTGCCAGGTATCATCGACCGAACAATCATCAGAGATCACTAATTCAAAATCGCTGTAGGACGAAGAAAGAATGCTTTCGATACTTTGCTGAACCCACTTCGCTGAGTTATACGTAATTGTTGCAATAGTAAACAACGGTTGATGGCTCATACAATAGCAGCTAAAAGTTGTTTAAGTCTTTCTGTTTCTTCCCTTTCTGCATAATTTATTTGAATAGGGTACCTGGCAACCCACTGTTTTGACATAAAGATGCTGCACAATTCTTCCTTTGAATTATAAAGAAGGCCATTACTGTTATTAACCAATTCAGGCGCACCGCCACTGTTCTTCACAAGTACACTTAACCCTGCTTTATTTGCTTCAACTATCACCCGTCCAAAAGCTTCTGACCTCGATGCAACAATAAGCACTTCATACAGAGGCATCACTTCTTCTTTTACAAAATAGCCCGTTTCTATTTGCACTTGTCTTCCTAAGCTGTTTGCTTCAATAAAATTTTGTAATCGCAAAAGATATGCTTTGCTCTCACATGGGCCTTTAATATGTAAACTCACATGCACCATCCTTTTCTTTGCTTCAAGTATAGCTCCTAGTACTTCTTCGTGACCTTTTGATTCTGTGATCTGTCCAAACATAAGGTAGGTCGCAATCTTTTTTTTTGTAACAATTGAAACATCTTGTTTCCAACTAACCGGTTGATAAATGCGTTCAACCTGTACAGCTGGTAACAACGGTTTGAATTTGTCCATAACCGCATTTGAATTACAGATCACAAGTTTACTCCAATTTGTCATTTTCTTATATGCTTCATCATCGTTACCCCAGCCAATTCTGAACCCAAAATCCTCTTTGCCAAATTCATGTATCCACCAAACATGGGGTACATTCATTTTATAAGCTGCTTTCGCCGACGCAAAGGGAATTAATGTATTAGTAAAAACAAAGGCCGGCCGAAGATGTTTCAACAGTTCTTTAACCTGTTGCACTGCCACAGCTGTACGTACAAATCGTTTTAATTGCAATAATAACGATCCTTTGGTTTCACCAGCCCACCCATATTGAGGAACAATGCTGCAGGCAATTGAACGTTTTGCCAATGCATCCTCCATGCTGCCATTATGTGGCAACAATACATGAAAACGATACTCAGCAGAAAGCACATCGATATATTCTAATAGCGCAATATTGGCGCCACTACTGTTACCTTCATGGGCCTGCCATACAATCAAAGGTTTATTGACATTCATCACTCAAATTTCCCTGTTTTGCCAAAAGGCCTTTATTGCTCCTGCGGTTTGGCGTGAATAGCTAACTTTTGAGTGTGAAGGCAATTGTTGCAGCACGGCTACACACTTCAACAGGAACGACCGGCGTGCTCTTGATTGATCCGATAAAAAAGCCGTCCATTTTGCCTTCTGTATTTTGTACAGGCAGCTGTCCTTGATCCCTTCGTAACCCGGCAGGCTATATAATTTTTCAATGATCTTTTGTTCCTCTATTGAGAACCTTTCGCTCAACGATTGTGTCTTCGATTGGTCATGCAAACGGAAATGCACCAGCAATTCGGGAATTTCTTTTACAACCGGAAAATGGTAGAGATAACGTATATACAGATCCCAATCAAATGCATAATGAAACTGCTCATCAATACCTCCGCATACATCAATCAGTTCCCTGCGCATCCACACACCTGGCTGTACAAATTTCACACCCTGCTCCCAACACATCAATCCCCTTGCCGACAGCTTTTGATTTTGTATCACTTCTTCACCGGTTGATGAAAAATTCCGCACTTTTCCTGCCACCAACTGCACCTCATCATCAGCAAATGCCACCGCTATCTTCTGCAAAGAGTGTGGCTCTAAATAATCATCACTGTTTAACCAGTTAAAAATTGTACCCGTGCAGTATTGCAATCCTTTATTAATAGCATTGGCTTGTCCTTTATCTTTTTCACTTACCCAGAACTTGAGATGCTGTTGGTATTTTTTTATGATCTCAACAGAATTGTCTGTACTGCCGCCATCAATAATAATATATTCAAGATTAGGATACTGTTGATCAAGAATACTGGTAATTGTTTCCTCAATGAACTGCCCCTGGTTATATGAAGCAGTTACAATAGATATCTTAGGATATTTTTCAGCCATGCATTTTTTGTTTGTACTTACGAATTACTCTTTGCCATTGAAAACCCGCATACCGACACCAATCTTCCAGTTCTAGTATAAAAATACCCAAAACAGATTCCTGCTGATTTCTGTAAAACCGCAACAGATCATTGCGCTTCATCAATTGTAATGTCTTTGTGTTGCCACCTCCTGCCCAATGTAATATATAAGGAATTCCTTTTTTTTGTCGCAACCCAGCTACTGTTATTTCTTCTGCTTCTTTATAACGGATCCCCATCATAAAATCAGCCTTGCCAATTTTCAATTGCCGTTGTTGTTCTTTTAACGGAAGTAGATAGTTAAGCAGGCCTTGATCAACACAGGAAAAAATATGCTTATGTTTTATCTGTGGAAACTCCTTCCAGGTTACGAGTTGCTCAAAATCGCTACGTTGAAGTATTCCTGTTGTTGCAATAAACTGACCTGTATTAAACGAATACCCGGGAAAAACAAAAGAGGGATCCATTTTTTGCAGCGCTTCATAATCAAAATAATATTGTTTCATCCACAAAGCATAAGGTTCATCGTGTTTAGAAGCCGACACAACAAAATCTCCTTCAAATTCACCAAGATACTCCAGTACCGGGCCCAGCAAAACCGTATCAGCATCGAGCACAAGCACATGTTCATTTCCCGGCTGAAAAAGGTATTCGATCTTTGATAGTCCCCAGCCAAATTGTTTGATCGGCAATTCAATGATCTCGGCGCCATATCGCTTTTTTACTTTCGTAAAATCAACTGCGCCTTTTGAATGATCGTACACAATCGCCAGTGGCATTTCAGGGTACCAATAACGCACACTCGCCATACAGATCTCTGCCAGCCAGAAATCATACTTATAACTGGCAATAACAACTTTCGACACTGACTCAGGCATTGGCTGGTTTTCTACGCAACAGGTAGGTGGATATAAATTGTTTTAGGTAAAAGATTGCTGGCAGGCGCTTGTGATAACACCATACCCCTTTTACGTATTCTTCCTCGTAAATAAAATCGGGTTTAATAGAAGACGGATGTTTCAAAGGTTGCTCAAGTGCATACGTTGGAATATTGGCTGCTGGATTCTCCGCTTCATGCGTGTGTGTCCCGTCTGCATCAAAACCAATGTTGCTCACAAGATTTACTGCAGGAACAATAGATAATTGATTTTTATCCATTTGATGAAACATCCATTGCCAGTCCCACGTAAAACCTTTATCCTCTGCAACTTTGTTAAATTTATTTTGCCATAACCTATACCAATTAATATCAGTATCAAAGAAGTATTGTCGTAGTTTTCTGAACAACCACCAGCCTTGTTTTTTTTGCTTTTTCCATCTCCTCATTGAGTAATCAATTGACAACGCCCTGTCTTTCCATGTGGCCCACCCCCACATATTCATAAACCGGCTATAGGTGTAACTATTTCCATCTGCTAGTTTGTATCCAAGATTTGATCCGTTGATGGAAATAATTCGTTTATCGTTACGGTAGTGTTGCAGCATCTGATTCGCAAAAACAAAAAAATCAGGATGCGGCAAACAATCATCTTCCAGGATAATCCCTTCCTCGTTTTCTGAAAAAAACCAATTAATTGCTTCACTTACCGCCTCACCGCAACCGAGATTTTTTTCCCTGAAAAGCGTACGCACCTCACATGGCCAGTCAATTTTTTGAACAATGGCTCTTGCAGCATCGCATCTTTCTTTATCTGTTGGGTGACTCTCTCTTGCAGCGTCAGCTGCAATAAATAATTTTGATGGCTGCGCCATTCTGATGCACTCAAACACTTTTTTTGTTGTGTTTGGCCTGTTAAAAATGATAAATAGAACAGGAGTGTCAGGCATCAATAAGTTTTTCGTACAATTTCAAAATAAAAGGTTGAGGTTTGTCATTGGCACACACAGCCGCATTCACTTCACCAAGTTTAGATGCCAACAATAATTTAAAGTCATTTCGATTAAGCTTGGCACCTTGAATACGATACAAGCTATAAATCGTTCTCAATAACTTAATATTTGAAACCTCGCCCGTTTTGATCTGATGATTGATAAACACTTGGTTAAATGCTTTAATGTAAGCAGATGCTGTTCCATATTGTTGCTTCTGCAAATAGGCAAGTGTGGTTTTTGAGGAATTTATAAGGTGATTTAAATATAAACCGGCTATTGACCCTGCAAAAAAACCCATATCTATGCCGGTTAAAACCATTTGCACATCTCCACCGCTTGCTAGACTTTTGCCTTTTCTATCGCTTAAAGTATATCTTCCCGATTGCACCCTTCTTGTATATTCTAGAGCGATCTCTTTTTTAATGATCAGCCCTGTTCCAAAAGGATAAAAAGGTTGCCATGACACTTCATTTGCATATCTTATTTTGTCCTCGTTTCTTTGTTGAAATAGTTCCTTTTTTGTTTCAAGCCAGGATTTCACCTTATCAGTATAAACAACGTCTATATTCCCGGGCCCCCATGCTCCTACCTGTGCGTATTTTTCTATTGCGCTTGATGCAGCGACAAGGTAATCAGCAACCGGTTCATTATCATCATCAAAAAAAACAATCCAATCGTGTTTAGCTTGATTGATACCAGCTATTCGGGCTGCCGTTAAACCTGGAGTGTTCTCGTGAATGAGTTTTGAATTTAATTTGCGACTTAGAAAGTCCTTAATTTCTACTTCGAGTTCCAGTTGTATAGTCGAATTATTATCAACAATAATCACTTCATGTTCAGGTGATTCTCTGTTAAATCCTGCAATGGCATTTAATAGTCGGGCAAGAATAATTAGATCAGGGTTATAGGTACAAATAACTATGGAAAAAGATGGCATAAACTGTGCTGTTCAATAGATCAACGGACTTAACTTATAATCCTAGTTTTTAATTTTTTGAAACTCCCGAAAATAGCGGACTCCCAACTCACGTTGCCCTTCTGCATCAAAATGAATATCATCAATTGTATTAACCGGCTTTTCGATTATGAAAGGATCCCTTGCACTTGCATGTCCAATAAATGGTAATCGGGTGGGCGTTTCAGCAATCACAGAATCTGTTTTTTTACGGTCAGCACGTTGATCGGCCCAATAGGGAACAAAACCTCCTAAAATAAAGGGAATAGAATCGCCATTATTACCAGCAACGTCCCTGCGCATATCTGTAATCATTTTATCAAGTAAAAAGGCATAGTATCGACCCCAAGAGATGTCTGTTTCCCCCTGATGCCAAAGAAAAGCCTTTACTTCACTTCCCGGGAATTTTTCAAGTACATATTTGATCCGTCTCACCACATCATTATAAAGTGTATCGCCTTTTCGCCACTGATAACCACTGAATGAGCTGCCATCAAGAGCGGCTGGTATTAAAAGCACCTCTCGGTCGGCACGCCAATAATTTCTAATATAGTTAAATGCAAAAGTCATTGCAAATCCGTTACGATCCGGAGCAACACTAAAGTGCTCAAGCGGATCTTTTGCGGGTATAATCTGGTAGTTATGATTTCCATGGCGACCCAACTGTTTAATACGGCTATCAGTTTTATCAAGAAGCGGGTCAAGCCCCATGCCGAAGTAAGCGTTCGATTGACCAATTACGGGAAATATATCGTACTTTATAACCCTGTTTTGTTCGACATAACTTTTTTCTTGGCGGCACGAAAAGCAGCAAAAGGCTGCAAGAATAATAATGACTAATCGAAGAAACATAAACAGCGTTTTTAACAGGGAAAGAATAGGTTTTGTTGTCAGTTTTGAGCAAAAAGCTAAATGACAACATATTTGTTAAACGTTCAAATTCCCACTTTATTTCCTTACAAATAAAGTAATATCACCTGCTTCAGTAGCAGAAAAGCCTATGTTCCTCATTGTATGATTGATCATTTCTCTAATATTGAATTCATCGTGAATTTCTATCACAAGGTTTCTAGAACAGTGCTCAATTGCTTGTAGAAAATCATCACTCTGGTAGAGAAAGCGCTCTGCCCCTTCAATATCAATTTTGAGCAAATCAATCATTTCAATTGAAGATGTTGCACATATCTCTTTCAAGCTGATACCTTCTAAAAAATCATTTCCGTTTTGAGGAGCTCCGTTTGCTTTTTCAACAGTTAAACTCCACTCTTTCCCGTCACGAAATGAATGACTGATCATCAGCTTTTCATTACTCACCCATAAAGCTTTATTAAACAGCTTGACATTGCCGATATTGTTATGCTCTAAATTCTTTTGCAACAGTGAGAAATTATTTTTATCGGGCTCAATGATGACAAATCTCGCATTAGGATAATATGCGTGTAGATACACAGTAGTAAGCCCAATATTTCCACCCGCATCAACAATTATATTACAATTCTTTACTTTTTCTGTCACGATTTTATATTCTCCATGTTGAATCACAGATTCAAAAACCTGGAGATCACTTGAATGTTTTCTTAAAAAAACGGTTGTATGTTGCTGATTGATAGTTAATGACGCCTTTACTAAATCATTACTACAATTGACAAATGAAACCCCATGTTCAATCAACCTAACGTATTCGTTACAGTTTTGAAAAAGTGCAGCTGCCTTCGCAGGTGCCTGTCGTTTTATCTTAAAACAGAATACTGCAATATAGATGTACAACTGATCAGAAAAATTAAATAGAGCTACTGCTTTACGTAAACTTTGTTTCATTAAAAAGGTTTTCGATCAACTTAGAGCTTACCCATCAAAAGCGTCGAAGGTTTAATAGATTTATCTATTAGGGGCAGATGGCTTGAACACTGTTTGCCGTTCACCAGTAATTTAGTAAATGGGAAATTTATTCCCCTTTTGCAGTGAAACATTCTTTTCGCTTTTTATTTCTGGTTTCATTTCCTCAATAACCTCGACAACATTTGACCAATTTTACGTGTTAGCTTCACGTGCCCAAGGAACTATTTTCTTGTTTCTTTATACGCTTTAAAATAGCGTTTTCCCAATTCTCTTTGTCCTGAAGCATTAAAATGAATTTCATCAACTGTATCGTCTGTTTTCTTGATAATAAACGGTTCTCTTGCGTTTGCATAACCGATAAAAGGTAATCGTTTGGAAGTCTCTGCAATTACCGAATCGGTTGTTTTGCGATTTGATTGTTGATCTACCCAATAGGGAACCAACCCGCCTAAAATAAAGGGGATGGAATCACCCTTAGTTCCGGCAATTTCCATACGCATATCAGTAATCATTTTATCAAGCAACTCTGCATAATATCTGCCCCACATGATATCACTTTCTCCTTGGTGCCACAAAAAGGCTTTTACTTCACTTCCAGGATATTTTTCAAGTACATATTTTACTCTTCGCACTATATCGTTGTATAAGCTATCGCCCTTTCGCCACTGAGAGCCAGTGAACGAACTGCCTTCAAGGGCTCCTGGAATCAGAAGAACTCCTCGTTCTGGCTGCAAATACTCACGAAGATAATAATGGGCAAAAGTCATTGCAAAACTGATACGGCCCTGAACAATTGTAAAATGCTCAAGCGGATCTTTAGCCGGAATGATTTTATAACTATTATCGCCAAAACGACCCAGCTGCTTTATCCTACTGTCGGTGTTGGCAGGCTGCGAACCGGTCTCCCTACCAAAATAAGCATTCGATTGACCTATTATTGGGAAAATATCATACTTCGTAAATCCGCTTTCTACAATAGCACTCTTCTCCTTTTGACACGATATGCAGGAAAAAGCAATTAAGATTATAAAAGATATCCGATAAAGCATAAGTAGGTGTTTTTCTTACAAGAATAAAATTCACAGACATGTCAAATTCTAGCTTGCAAAAGAAATACCAAATTATACCTCTGATTATTTCACATTGTTAGATCGCAAATATGCTCTTACTTATCGGAAAAACTAAAAAATACTATTTCTTTTCATAAATAGTGTTTCATCAAGTCCGTTTCCTGATCAATTTAGAATAGACACCACCACTAATTGTAGGTGGTTCAACAAATTTATTTTTGGCACCTCGTAGCAATCCAAACTTCATCTCTTACAATAATTTAATAATGCCTTTGAATTCTACTCCCTTAAAAACATGATTCACAGAAATAATAAGATAGTTTCCTGCAATCAATTCATTGCCGCAGATCATCACTCAGTTCGCATGAACTACTTTATTGCACCTAGATTACTACTCCAATTTTTGTCAATACTACCCTCATATCAATCACATCTTCTTGCTCCTTCATACGTTTTTGAAAGTGCTGTTTAGAAAATGTCATAGCAAAAGCCATTGCGTTCTACCCCTTTGTAATGTAGTCCAAATGGTAGAGCTGGTATTAACTGCATATAATTCCACCAAATCTGCCTGACAGTTTAATGCTTAGATAAGTCAAACCCAGACTCATGATGATTTTGATTGTCCAGTAACAGGGAATAGCATAACGTTGAGTATTGATTCTCTGTGTCATCAATATTCAAAGCGCTTTTTTAACTGTAACACTGGTTTTTCAAATAAGAACCAAGATAATGACGATATGCCTACTAATAATAAAAAACGTAGCACTTGCACAGTGTATAAGCTTAAAGAAGCTGGAATCCCAGGCAAGTCCATACCATAGAAGTACGGGATAAAATTATGAAACAGGTAAATTCCGTAGCTGATTTTCCCAATGTAAAGTAAAGCCCTGTTGTTTAAAATCCACGCAATAACCGGCGTATATATAGTGTCCGCAACCCTATCGATAATACCAGCAAATGAAACTGAAATAAAAAAATAAAATAAAGCTGTATGCAATTGCAGTGATAGCGATTTGAAATACACAGTATGAACTAGAAATAATAATAAAAATGAGCCGGTAAGAAATAACTTTCTTTTTTTTAGATAGCGCTGGTACAAAAACGCACCGGATTGTTTACCATAAACAAGCAACCCGCCCAAACAAAACGAATCTAGGCTACCGGGCATAAGTATACGGCCAAGTTCATTTTGTGGCGTTGTAATAAAATAGCGGAACAGAATTGCACCCACTATTCCAAGCACCAATGCTAGTGGTAGATATTTTCGGTTTACAAAAATGATAACTGCTGGCCAAACAAGGTAAAATTGTTCTTCGACAGCTAAACTCCAGAAATGTGACAGATGCCCGCCAAACTCGCCCTTTAACCAAAAGAAAAAATTAGACCCATAAAAAAAATGCCACCAGAAACTCTCACGAATTGCTGAACTATTGAGAAAAACAAGCACAATTAACAAAAGATAATAAACAGGAAAAATGCGTAATGAACGACGGATATAAAACGTCATGAATGCTTTTGCAACGTTCCCGCTTTTTTCAATATGGGATTTACTTTTTAACAATATTCCCGTAATTAAAAATCCACTTAATACAAAAAATAATGTTACCCCTAATGTACCATTGGCGGTATAACGATTAAAAAAATGTTCACCGGAAAACCAATGTGAAATAATTACTAGAATTACAGCGATAGCCCTAAGAGAATCCAATTGGGACATATAAAGCTGTTTTTGACCTCCTGTCTGAGTTTCAATCATACTAAACTTGGGTATTCTCAATTCTTTGGTGCAAATACAAAGAAGAAGTAAAACAAAATTGAATGCTGTTTTTATAGTTGTTCTCAGTTTATATGTAAGATCAACAATCAAACAAAGCCCTAAATGTATAATTAGAGTTCTCCTCTACCAGTAACATGCTCCCTCAACCAGTTCAGCTTCGTTAGGCCGTTCTGATTCTGATGGCCGTACCCATGCTTCATTATAAAATTCATCACCAAACCCATTTTCATCCCAACGTTTACCTTTAATACCAAAAAGCAACTGTGTGGCTCCACCCATATGAATAGCCTGTTTACCCATACTCTTTACATGTGATGCAAGCGGCAAACCATAAGCACCAGCACCAATTATTGCAAGGTCAAAATCCTGCTTCTCAATTTCCCTGCACATATGTTCGTAAGCATCAAACCATGATTTATATCCACCGGTACTTTTCGCTGCAGTTTGCGGAGCTTTCAAGACTTTCAATTCAAAGTCAGGTAAAACGGTTTTATCCAAAAAAAGCCTTTCACGTTGTTTGTATTGTTTCAGGATTGTATCAGAAAAAGGATGAATAACCAGTATCCTTTTTCCTTTAAGCAGACTGCTCCAAGGTGTTTGAAACCTGAAGGGTTCCAGGGAAAGAGCTTCAACAAGCTTGGCTTCAGGGCTGTACTGTCGGATCGTTTTGTATTCCTTGGGAATGAAATACCATACTCCCAATACATCAATATTCGATATTCCCTTTATGAAAACCCGAGCAAATTCTTCGCATGCTGCATCAGTTTCAGGGAAAACACCCGCTTGATTCCGTGCTATATTTTTAATATCTGCACTCCAGACCTTTTTATAGCCTTTGATATCGGCCACCAAACCATGCAACCCTCCCATCCTGTATTTCTGCAATTCAAGATAATTATAAACAGTGGCCAGTTCAACGACACCAAACCTGCTAACCATAAAAGGTTTTCCATTTTGTATTAAAGATGATAAGAGGTTATTACCTGTAGGCATATCGGCAACCACTCCTGCAGGAAATTGCTTTTCTCCCACTTCCTTTGTATAATCAGCAATCAGCCGAAAATATAATGAACGCAGTATTTTAATAAATAACGGATACATGAATAATTGATTTGCTGCCCAAATTCACAGATATTTAATTTGGGGATATCGATGGTTTTAAAACTCGCTTTGCCTTATACACAAATGGCAATAAAAACAATGCGGGCATATTTTTTAATTGCTTTTTCTGGTTCTGATTTATTAAGCTGAAATCAATCAACCTAGCCAGTTGAAGCATTCTTTTATCATTATGAACATATAAATTAAGAAAGTATCCAAAAAGTACCTGGTTACATGTCCTTTTCAAAACTTGCCTTTGCGTCATATTATAAGACTCTCTTTTTAACCAAACAGTTTGTTCATCAAGAAATAATTCAAACCCTTTCTTTTCGACAGGCAGATCATAAATTTCGGCAAGTGAATAAAAAATAGACACATTATCTTTTGTAAATCCAGAATGATACCCTTCACTGATCGATTTGGAAGATGAGTGATGCCGGAAGTTAGCTAGGATTTTATCAGTTTCCAGGGTGTTTCGCTGTTCTACCGAAAGAAGGTAGCGAATCCATAATTCGAAATCCATACTGAACCGGATTGACTTATTAATCTTGCCTATTCTTCTTAATACTTCCGTTTTGTAAAACATGGCAGGTTGAGAAATTTGAGCACAACAAATGGCTTCAGCCGCTTCAAGACTATTAAATCGGGGAGTTGTTGTGATAACCTGATTGTCTTCAGAAATTATTGTCAACCTGCCGCAAAACACATCAATTGAATGCTCCGAAAATGCCTTCCCAACCTCAAAGAGTGCATTAGGTGTCAGAAAATCGTCGCTGTTGATCCAATTGAAAATATCTCCCTTTGCAAGGTCAAGTCCTTTATTAATTGCATCGCTCTGCCCTTCGTCCTTTTCACTTACCCAGAATTTGATCCAAGAGGTATATTGTTCCAGAATTTTTTTCGTGTCGTCTGTACTACCGCCATCCATTACAATCAATTCAAGCTTTGGATAATTCTGAAGTAAAATTGAACGTATTGTTTCCTCAATAAACCGGCCTTGGTTAAAAGAAGGTATAACAATAGTAATTACAGGCCAATCTATATTAGTGTCAAAAATTGATTTATCAGTTTCAATTGTCCAAGGCCAGCCGGTTTTTTCAGAAGTATGAGAAGGTAACGAATGAAGCAGTCCTGTCATATCAATAAATAGTTGATTTAATTCTGTCGCTGACAATAGATAGGTTTTTTATAGCAATAAGGTTTTCATATGGATAATACATCTTTTTGGGTTGTTCAATCAAACTGTTCGTATCAGCATTATATCTGTACCATCGATATCCTAAACTCACAATAAAGTCATATAACTGGTTACAGGAATAGCCCGCCGAAAATGTATTTTCGTCAGTAAATTCTACTAAAAGTGTTGGGGCATCAGGTGCAGAAAGCAATCGTTCACCACCCTTAAACACTTGTAATTCCCATCCTTCAACATCAATCTTTATGAGTGCTATTTGTTTACTAAACTTATTGCTTTCAAGAAATTCATCCAGTGCATAAACAACCACATCAACTTCAAGGCTGTTTTCAAGTTTTGGATTTGCAACAAATGAATTCCAAGCGTCCATGCCGTTACTGGACATCTTCAGTTTCAGATTACCGCTTTTATCCGATAGGCCGGCATTTACAGCTTTAACAATATTCCCATACTTATTTAAAGTGATATTTTCAACAAGTCTTTTATAAGTAATTGGTGTTGGTTCGAAAGCATAAACTTCACCTTCGGGTCCTACAACAGAAGCAGCTACATTACTGTAAACGCCAATATTAGATCCCACATCAAAAAAAACATCCCCCTTCATAAGGAAACGTTTGACAAATAAAACTTCCTCCTTTTCAAGACCCTCATATAGAAATCTCGAATATGAACTGTCTTTATAAAGTTTAATTTGAACTTCGTCATCCAATTTATGTATAAAAGAAAGCTGATTGCTGGAAAATTTTTCAAGCCATTTAAGACTCGCTTGTTCCTCTTTCCTTTTCAAATAATTTTGTTTGTAGGCAGATAACGAATTTATAATTACATCAGATAAATAAACTCCTGCTTCTTTGGAAAATATTTTTTTTATATCCATTAGTCGACTTTTAAAGTTTGTGATTCTATATAAGGCATTATTATCCCCGGTCTGTCATCAGCATAGTTTTGGTTTATGCCTCCAACATGATTCAAATTAAACTGAACACTTACCGAATCATAAAAAATCCATTTAACATTATGTACTCCGATTGCCGGTTTCAAAATATATGTACCGCTTTTAAGTAAATGAGCAGGTATTAAAAAGGTTGTTTCGTATGTACCTTCTTGTATTTCTTCTAAAGAAGCCTCATTTTCATCATGAAATGATCTGAACATCATTATATCAAGATCTTTCAAAAACAGATCAAATCCAATTCTTAACCCATAAGAACGTTTCTTTACTTTATACTTAAACATTACTTGAACCGACTTATCAGTAACAAATTCAAAATTTGTCTGGTCTCTATTTTGGAATATCTTAAGATCAATTAATTCTAAAGTATCATTATCATTTAACTCATCAACAATCATTTTTTGTTCTTCCCATTCCTTATTTTCTCCAACCTGATTCATATAGTTTGAGATGCCATCATGTACATTACCGGTGAATTGAACCATTCCATTGGCCAGAACCGTTACATTCTTACACAGGTTATTAATTGCTGCCATATTATGACTCACAAACAACACTGTTCTTCCGTCCTTCTCACTCACATCTTTCATTTTACCCAAACATTTTTTCTGGAACTCTGCATCACCTACGGCCAGCACTTCATCTACAATTAAGATCTCGGGCTCGAGATGTGCTGCTACAGCAAATGCCAGCCGCACATACATACCGCTGCTGTAACGTTTAACAGGTGTATCAATATATCGTTCTACCCCTGCAAAGGCAACAATCTCATCAAACTTGCGGGTGATCTCTTTTTTGGTCATACCCAGAATGGCGCCGTTAAGAAAAATATTATCCCTTCCGCTCAGTTCAGGATGAAAGCCAGTGCCTACTTCAAGTAGGCTGGCTACCCTCCCCTTTATTTTTATACTGCCTGTGGTTGGTGCGGTGGTGCGGCTTAAGATTTTGAGCAATGTACTTTTGCCGGCGCCGTTACGACCAATGATGCCGAGCACTTCGCCCTGTTTTACATCAAAGTTGATATCTTTTAACGCCCATACATAATCCGTACTTCCGGTGGATGTGCGATCATTGGTTTCACCAATCTTTAAATATGGATCTTCCTTACCACGCACTTTGTGCCACCAGCGATTCACATCATGACTAATTGTGCCCGTACTCACCTGCCCCAGGCGGTATTGCTTGCTGAGATCCTCCACTTTTATGATAGTATTACTCATCTTTCAATGTTATCGCTTTTTTTATTTTTGCTTTTCCACTCACCGCTCACCTTATTACCTAGACCGTATCCATAAATGTTTTTTCCACTTTACTAAAGATCATGACACCAGTTACCAACACTACCAGCATGAATATAAAACTGTAGGTTAATGTGTTGAAATCAAAGCTTCCTGTTTGAAAGAGTGCATACCGGAAACCTTCTACCAACGGACTCAATGGATTCCACTCAATAAAAGAGGCATAACTTTTACTTTTTAAAAACGAAACCGGATAGGCAACAGGGGTGGCATACATTAATAGTTGTACACCAAACGTTACTAGCACCGTAAAATCTCTGTACTTGGTGGTGAGTGATGAAATGATGATACCTAACCCCAAACCAATGCCCGCCATGATCAATACCAACACTGGAATTAATAACCAGCTCATACCAAAATGCATAGGAGTGTCTTTAAACAGTGCATAAAAAACCATACAGCCCAGTAATAACAAAAACTGGATACCTAATTTTGCTATGTTTGAAACCACAACAGACAACGGAAGGATCAAACGTGGAAAATATACTTTACCAAAGATGGATGCATTTGCTACGAATGTGTTGGACGTATTAGTGAGGCAGCTTGCAAAATAATTCCAGATAGTAATACCACTCATATAGAATAAAACTGCATTGATCCCATCAGTTGGGATGTTTGCGATTTTTCCGAATACCAGTAGAAACATGATGGTAGTTAAAACCGGTTGCACAAGGTGCCATACTGGGCCTAACACTGTTTGTTTAAATTGTGCTGTAAAATCCCGTTTTACAAACAGCAACATCAGATCTTTATACCTCCATACTTCTTTGAGATTAAGATCAAAGACAGATGACTGCGGCTTGATTTCAAGGTCCCAATTTTCAACTGTATCGTTCAATTGATTCATACTTTTTTATTTTTTGTCTTTCGACTCTGCAACTTCCAACGGCTGCTGGCTTTACTTCTTCCTCAATCTCTTCGCCGGATTACCCGCATATGTTCCGCTCTTCTTAATATCTTTTGTTACTACTGCCCCTGCGCCAATTACCACATCATCGCATATACTTACAGGAAGAATGGTTGCATTACTCCCGATGGATACATGGTTACCGATGTCTGTTTTCTTCCATTTACTATGATCGCCACCTGCAGGTTTCCCTTCGCTGAATGTATCGTTGATGAACATCACGCCATGACCAATAAAACAATCATCACCTATCGTCACCAGTTCACAAATAAAACTATGGCTTTGGATACGGCATTTATTGCCAATCACAACACCCTTCTGGATTTCTGTAAAAGGCCCCACAAAACAATCATCACCCAACCTGCATTCATACAAATTCGATGGCTGCATGATCACAACGTTCTTTCCCGCTTTTACATTCCGGAGTGAGATTCTTTTTAAAGTAAATTTTTTATTCAACGTTATTTATTAAACGTCTTTCGAACTGTTGGGGGCCACGTAGTGGCGGATCAAACAGTGAGAAATCTGCTGCTCACCACCCGTCATTTCGAACTCTTGGGGCTGCGTAGCAGCGGACCCAAGGGTGAGAAATCTGACCCTTATCAAACGAAACATCACCACTCTTTTACTTTCTCCCACAAATCCTTCCACTCAGGATTCATTTTATTAATCAACGCCTCTTTCTTTGCCCTTCTCCATTTTTTTATTTCCTTTTCCCTTACAATTGCCTCCTCAATTGATCCAGACAACTCATAATAAATTAACTTCTCTGTATTGTATCGATCAGAAAAACTCTTTTTATAAAAATGCTCCCGGTGCTGTTGTATGCGGGTAAACAGATCAGACGCAACCCCTATATATAAAACTGAGTGCGATTTGTTTGTGACAATATAAACTGCACCACCTTTTTCCATTTCTTAACGATCAGATTTCTCCTTCCAGGAACCGCTGCTTCGCAGCCCCTTGCTGTCGAAATGTCGTTTCCCCGAAATCTTTCATAAATCACTTTGCTGCTTTATAAAACTGCTCAATCATCTTCACGCTATGAATTCCTTCTTCCCCCGACACATACTTCTTCTGCTTCCCTGCAATTACCTGAATAAACTCATCATACACCCTCGCATGATTATTCATCGATCCCTGGTATCCTTTGTATTGATTGGCATCATTACCGGCAGTAAGTGTAGCCACATCAATCAACACAGGCTCCTGGTATTCAATTGTATTTAAATAAGGTCCGCCAATCTTGATCGTTGCTTTTTCTGCAAGAATATTAATAGAACCTTCGTAGTTTTTATTCTTTGTATTCGTGCTGTAATGCAGTGTACCCGGTATACCACCTGTTGTAACAAACGAAAACACACCGGTGTCTTCCACTTCAATCAATTCCTGGTGCGCCAAATTAGCGGTAAACCCTTTTACAGTTTTCACTTCACCAAAAAACCAATACAGCAGATCAATGAAATGACTGAACTGTGTAAACAACACGCCCCCATCAAGTTTTTTTGTTCCCCGCCAGTTCGATAGCTGGTAATACTTTGCTCCTCGGTTCCAAAAGCAATTCACCTGCACACTGTAAATTTTTCCGAGTTTGTTTTTAGCAAGCAGATTTTTTACGGCGGCCACAGGCGGGTTCAGGCGATTCTGCTTTACGATCAGCAAATGTTTTTTTGTTGTAGCAGCAGCATTGATCATCCGCTTACAATCAACCGATAAAATAGCCATGGGTTTTTCACACAACACATGAAGGTTGGCTTTCAATCCGCTGATGCTATGTGTTGCATGTAACCCGTTTGGCGTGCAAACAACCAACGCATCCGCTTCTTCATTGTTTAGCATATCCTTCAGCGAGGTGTAACCATAACAATCATACTTCGCAGAAAAGGCCTTCACCTTTTTTTCATCAATATCACACACCGCAACCAGCACGCCATTTTCTGCAGCAAGCCTCGCATGCCGCTCACCAATTGTTCCACATCCTGCTAATAAAAAACGAAGTTTTTTCATAACCGTAACCACTAATACTGACTCCTATATTTCACTATGCTACAAAAAGGATGAGTGTGCAAGTACAATAGCTTTTCATCACAGTAGTACTTTGGCACCATCAGGGCGTTTGCCGAAACATGGGGGTAATATGTTTCGACTTGACTTTTTGTTTCTTTTGTGTCAAGACAAAAGAAAGATGGGTGTGCGAAGCACATCATGATTCCAACACAAGCTTCAAGCGTTCTTTAAACTTCTCAAACGAAAAATACTTCAGCATTTTTTGCTGCACCTGCACCGGATCATGTTGCTCATTCAGCACATTCATCAATGCTTCCTTCAATTCATCGGCATTGTCCGGATCAACCAAAGTTCCCAACTCACCAAACTGCAACGCTTCCGTACTCCCGTCTTTATTTCCTGCAATCACAGGCAACCCGCAAGCCATAGCTTCCGTATACACAATACCAAACC
Source organism: Lacibacter sp. H375 (assembly GCF_037892425.1). Taxonomy (NCBI): domain Bacteria; kingdom Pseudomonadati; phylum Bacteroidota; class Chitinophagia; order Chitinophagales; family Chitinophagaceae; genus Lacibacter; species Lacibacter aquaticus. Next base: position 1,672,531 of record NZ_JBBKTT010000001.1, on the reverse strand, counting down.
CTTCGCCTTTGCTCGGCATCACAAATACATCAGCTAATAAATAATGATCAGTGATTTCTTCATCGGAAACAAACCCCGGCATCATCACTTGCTGTTCCAGGCCAAGAGATTTGATCAGGGTGTTCATCCTCAGCAGTTCTGTTGCATCAGCTTTCCCTGCAAGAATATACTTGAATGGAATATTTTTTTTCAATAGCGCTGGTAAGATGCTCACCAATGTATCATAACCTTTGTAACCTTCGTTGCTGTTCAACCTTGTCAGCGTGAAGATCACTTTTTCCTGCGGAGCAATACCGTAACGTTCCTGTAAATAAACCGGTTTTGTAAAGTCAACCGGAAATTGAAAAAAGGGATCGATCGTATTAGGAAACACCGTGATCTTTTCAGCAGGCAAGCCCTGCCTCGAAATTAATTGCTGTTGGGTGAAGCTGCTCACCGTTAGAACTTGATCGGCCTGTTGCAATGCTTTTTTCTTCAGTCCGCTCACAGGTTCAAACACTTCAATACCATGACAGATAATGATCAGTTTTTTCTTCGGAGCAATCAGTTTTAATAAAACAGCAATGGGTGCAAGATTCAAATGCCCAAGGATAATTACATCCTGCCGTAACGATTTTTTCACTGCCCATAACACAAACGAAAGTTTCTTTCCCTTGAATGTATGATAGGTTTGTTGTGCTGTATAATCTTGATCAAACCGCTGGTCATGCATGCCCCCGAGTGTGGTCTTCAATTGAAGTGTTGCTGAAAGATCGGCCAGTGCTTTCATAAAAGCCCGGTTAAACTTTTCAATACCACCCATGTGCGAGAAGGCTGTTAACACAAAAAAACCAATTTTTTTCTCCTGCATCTTGAATTTAGTCGTTCAATCGAAAAGCCACGTAGAATGTATCCCCTCCTGGGAGGTTCCCGTAGGGAAGGAACGTAGTTCGAGGGGTGGGTCTTCCTATCCATTCCGCTCAAACCTGTTCATCAACAACGCACACCAATACCTTCCCACGATAATTTCCCTGCTCAATGTGTTTAAACAATTGATCTTCCTCGTTTTTCGAAAGCTTCTTAGAATGTATCCCCTCCTGGGAGGTTCCCGTAGGGAAGGAACGTAGTTCGAGGGGTGGGTCTTTCTATCCATTCCGCACAAACCTGTTCATCAGCAACGCACACCAATACCTTCCCCACGACAATTTTTTCTGCTGAAATTTCTTATACAATTGTTCCTCATCAGTATTTGAAGGCTTAATGAATTCATTCTCTTTTAACCACCCTTCAAACGGGAACGTAAATCCCTGTTTCTTTCGTTTCCAGATAGCTTCGGGTAATTCATCTTCAAACGCCTTCACCAACAAATATTTGGGGGGTACTTTTTTAAACTTAATGGCTTCGTCAATGGCTCCTGCCATCAGCATCACCTCTTTATCAAGAAAAGGAACCCTTATTTCAAGACCATGCCACATACTCATAAAATCAGAATCTTTCAATAACTGGTTCTGCATATAGAAATTTGTCTCCAGCCAGCTGATCCTGTTACCATTACTGAGCGTGCTCACAGGATAAAATTCACTCAAAGCAATCAGGTCGTCTTCAATTTCTTTTTCTGTAGTATCAAGTAACGACGCAACAGATACGGGTGTAAAAATGCCACGGTAACTCAGGTACTCTGCCGCCGTGTTTTGCATACCTGCATAACTGAGTTTCCGGAGGCGATGGTCGGGAAATCCTTGCAGGCTTCTTAAAAACCGGCTTGGTGCTCTCTGCACAATCTTCATTTTTTTCTGCTGTCTGAAAGAAGGATAACCCCCGAATAATTCATCTGCACCAAGGCCCGACAGCACAGCCTTTAAACCGTATGCTTTTGCATACATTGAAATAAAGTATGTGTTAATACCATCAAGCGTTGGTTGATCCATAGCCTGCATAGCATCTTCAAGTTGGGTGTTGAAAATATCTTTAGTTACCAGGAACGATTGATGTTTAGCGCCTGTTTTATCAATGATAAGCTGTTGGTATTTTTCTTCCGAATATGCTTTTTCATTAAAAACAATGGAAAGAGTGTGCAGACTATCTTTTCTGGTATGACTGGCAATTAATGTAAGCAGGCTCGAATCAATACCCCCACTCAGGAATAAGCCAATAGGCGCATCAGCAATAAGATGACGTTCCACTGCCTGCTCCAGGGTTTCACGCATTAATTGCAATGCTTCATCTTCCTGTTTAAGCTTTCCTGTAAAACTCCACTTAAAAAAGCGCTGTACTTTCTTTTTAAGCGATGGAAGTTCGATCACCAGTGCTGTTCCTTTTGCAAGTGGTACTACATTTTTAAGTGTAGTAATAGGTTCAGGTAAATGACCGAAAGTTAAAAAAGCTGATCGCCATTTGGTATTTTCTTCAAATACTTTTTCTGCCTTTGCAAACGCCCTGATTTCTGAAGCAAAATAAAGACAATGTTCATCAAGATAATAATACAACGGCTTGATGCCCGCATGATCTCTTGCTAATACCAGCTGCTGCTTTTTTTCATCAAGCAACGCCAACGCAAACATGCCGTTGAAATATTCAAACGCATCCACACCCCATTGTCGGTATGCTTTAAGGATAACTTCAGTATCACTTTCTGTTTTGAACTGGTGACCGTAATGCTGAAGAGTAGAACGTAGCTCTAAATAATTGTAGATCTCACCGTTGAACACTATAGTTAACTCGGCATCGATCATCGGTTGATGACCAGCCTCACTCAAATCAATAAGTGATAAACGACGATGACCAAGTGCAAGCGGCAATGAAGAATGCACAAACAAACCCGTATCATCGGGACCGCCCCGATGCATCGCATCACGCATATTAATAACCTGCTCCTGCAGGTTCTTGATCGAAGGATCAAAAATTCCTGCGATGCGACACATATGATAGTTTTAGTATACTCATAAATCCAACATCACAAATCCTATATCCTACATTACGTCTACTTAATCCCAATAAACTGCAACACCTTATTATACCACTTGTTCTTTGCCGGGTCATTATCATAATAACCGTAGCCATAACCATAACCATAACCATAGCCATAACCATAACCACCATAACCATAGTAACTGTTATAACCTTCTACTTTAATATCATTCACCAGTATACTTACTGTAGGGAATTTCTTTTGCTGGTAAAGATCTTCCAGCATCTGCAATTGTTTCTTGAACGTGTAGCGTTGGCGGATAACAAACAACGTAGCGTCTGCAAACTGAGACAACGTCATCGCATCACTCACAAGTCCCACAGGTGCTGTATCGATAATCACCGCATCAAAATTATCCCGGCAGAATTCAAACAATTCTTTCACCTTGGGCTCAAGCAGCATTTCGGATGGATTAGGTGGTGTGGGTCCGCATGCAATCACAAAAAAGTTATCAATATCAGGAACCTTAATAGGTAACTCTTCAAGACCAATCTTGCCAATAACATAGTGCGTTATACCAAAAGCTCGTTGCAAACCGAGTCCGCTTACCACTTTTGGTTTACGTAAATCAAACTCAAGTAATACGGTTCGCTTACCGGTTAACGCAATAGAAGCTGCAAGGTTAGTGGCAGCAAATGATTTACCCTCGCCACTAAACGACGATGTAACAAGAATAACCGGTGTCCGGTCTTTTTTCAACACAGGTTGAAGATTCGACCTGATGATCCGGAATTGCTCAGCAAGAATGGTCCGGCTGTTTTTAAGAACAACGAGAGTCTGGCCCTTATCATTATGTCCCAATTCACCAATTACCGGCATCTTTGTCCCCTTCACAATATCAGCTTTGGTGGTTACCCTGTCATTCATAAGATCACGTACCAAAATGATGAGGACTGGTATCAGTAAACCAAAGAACACAGCCAGCATATAGGCGTCCCTTCGCTTAGGGAAAATAGGCTGCCCGCCGCCTTCTGCCTCAGAAAATATTTTTGCATTCGAAACCGTTGAGGCTAACTGAATACCTGTTTCTTCACGCTTTTGAAGAAGAAATGTATAAAGCTCATTCTTGATCAACTGCTGACGTTTGATCTCCCTGATCTGGCTCTCCTTCTCAGGAAGCGCAAACATTTCTGTACGAACCGTTCTTGCTCTCCGTTCTAATTCGTTTTTCGATAGAACATAGGCCTGCCTGATATTTTTGAGATTCTCAATCATTGAGATTCGTGTCTGCTCTATACTTTGTTCGATTTCATTAATAACAAGACTGCCCTCCCGGCTAAACCTTAGTTCATTCTCCCTTTTCAAAATTAGCTGGTTGTACTCAGTCACAAGTGTAGACAAAGTGGGGTCTGAAATGCCCAACGTAGTTGGCGTTAAATTATAGGCATTTTTTTTATCCTTGATATAATTGTCCAGCAGGTCAAGTACCATGATGTGCATCTCCTGGGTACGCAGTTCACTCTCAGATTCATTGATATTATCAAGATACATTTGCGATTGATTCTCCAGGTCAAGGAACTGGTTGCGCTTTTTAAAATCCTGCAGGTTCGTTTCAACGGTCCCTAGGTCATTCTCAAGTTCTCCAAGTCGGTCAGAAATAAACCGGAGTGAATTTTCGGAAATACGGCTTTTGTCTTCCACATTATACCGGCCATATTCACGCATAACCTGGTTGAGAATATCAATACCCTTGTCCACATTCTCTGTGGTGTAACTTAAGTTTAATACACTCGAGCTGCGGCTTTTGGGGGCTATCCCTAGTCTGCCTGAAATTTGCCCAGCCATTGATTTTGAAGGCATCCACGTATAGGTAAACTTACGTCCTGCTGACCCTACAAATGCACGATTGGGGATAATTCTGAAAATCGCCCCTTTGATCTCCAGGTTACTGTAAAATTGCCGGGGCTTTGTTTCTTTATTAAAGAAAAAACTGTTTTCACCAGCCAGCTGAATATCAAAATAATACCCTCTTGTGCTGTCTAGTTTAATGGGCTCCACAAGAAATGGGGTAAGCTTATAGATCTCACTGCTCCTTACCTTGCCATGTTCGATATATACGCCGTTCAATCCTAGCGTATCGACCACCCTTCTAAGAAATTCCTTTGAACGCATAAGGTCAATTTCATCTTCCGTATTGATCTTATCAACAGGATTGAAAATACTGCTGAACTTATCATTTCCCTTTATATTGGTGGCATTTTCAATTTTTACGATCATACTGCTGTTCACCGTATACAATGGTGTTGACCAGCGTAGGTAGGCCCACGACACAATAAGTGCAATACCTAGTGAAAAGAAAAATAAAGGTAGGTTCGAAATATACTTGAACAGGATCTCTTTGAACGTTAAAAGCCTGTTCGTAGTTTCTGCCTGTGGTAGATGATCAAATTCGTTGGCCATTGGGTATTCTGATTAACGGAACAGATTTGCAATAATGAGAATAATATTTAATATACTGAACCCAAAACTTACATATTGAAAAGTCCTTTGGGTAGTTTGATCCGTCGCTTTTAATTGACGGTCCGTCGGCGCAACGTAAACAATATCATTTTGTTTCAGGTAATAATTGGGCGATTGAAAAAAATCACCATTTGTCAAATCAACAGTGTGCATCGTACGCTTGCCATTTTGCTCTCGGATGATGAGGATATTTTTCAGATTGCCGCCGGGTGCAACACCTCCGGCTAATGCCAGCGCATCAAGAAAGGTTAAACGTTCTGAAGTAGAACTTACTTCACCTGGTTCACCAACCAATCCATGAAAAGTTACACGGAAATTCTGGTAACGGATGTTCACGATCGGGTCTTCTTTTAAATACTCACTGGCTCGTTTAATGATTTCTTTTTCTAATTCCAGTTTGGTCATGCCATCAGCGTGGATAACACCTAGCAAAGGCAATTTAATTTCTCCGCTTACAATATCAACCAGGTAACTGTTTGAAGCGCCGCCTGTACCTCCACTAACAGCTAACGCTCCCCCGCCACTCCCGGCACCCACTGTTCCCTGCGAATAATTCTGGCTGAACAGCTGGTTGGCAGCCGAACTTCTCGAAGAAATATTCACCTGCAACAGATCACCCTTTTGTATAATGGGTTCCACCAACTGGTATTGATTCAGCTTAGCAGTATCAAGCCCTTCATTAAAATAAACCATTTCCTTTCGCAATTTTGCAGGCGACACACAGGAAGAAAGAAACAGCAAACACACAGCTGTTGAAAGTGAGAATAAACGTATCATGTAATTTATTTGGTCAGTTAATCCGGTTGCGGCACTAACGCCGCAACAATTGATTTATTGAATGATTGGTAAACTCCGGCAGCCCCGGATCTATCAGAACTCAGTACTATAGAACTTAAACTATCGGCTACCCATTACCCGCTAAAGATTACCTGCTCCGATAACCGGCTCTAAATTACTCTTCTCAAACTGCGCCGTCAGCTCATAACCAAGACTCTCCAAAAGCACATATGCCCGGTTGTTCACTACCTTGATCACGATCCCTTCTGTATCCATCATAAGTCCGGTCTTCACCCGCACTTTTTGGCCGCTCTCCAATTGCACGGGTCTTGCCTGCACCTCACTATATTCGTTCAGAAATTTCCGGATAACGTCAATTTCCTGTTCCCTGATAATTGCAGGCTTGCCGTTCCAGTAAAGAAAATTCACCACACCGTCTGTTAAACGCACCCTTGTTTTTTCTTCATCGCTCACAAATACAAATACATACGACTTAAACAACGGTTCTTCGATCACTTTATACCGGTCGCTCCATTTCTTGCGCACCTTATTCATTGGGCAGTAGTACACAAGTCCCTTCCGATCCAGTTGGGCACAGATCTTCTTCTCCCACCTTGGCTTTGTATATACCGCATACCAGTTTTTAATTTCTCTCATATCTCAACTACAAATACAGAGAACGACAACTCCATAACGTCAAAACTTTAGAACTATTCGCTCCCAACCGCCGTCTTTCAACGATCCGCCTATGACCATAAACTACCCGCTTTCAGCTAATTTACTACAAAGCTTCGCCACCTCAGTCACATCCAACTAAAAAAAGACTGAGTGTTCCAAAAAATTAAAAATGTATAACGATAAAAGGGCAAACAAGCCAAGCAGGCTCATTTACCCTCCATCAATTATTTATATATACTGCTCGAATTAGCAGACTTATGTTGGTTGTTAGGTTTCACAATACTTTCCCCAGTGCCCTTGCACCGCTTTCATAGTTGCAAATATATGTCTTGTAGACAGTTACGGCACACCACGCTTCCTGTTTTCTCCTGATTATTTACTCACCGTTGATAGAGCTGCAAGTTAACGGATGAAGGCCAATCATAAAAAAATTATTATAAATACAATAGCCTTCGCAATCCGCTTCATCTGTGTTCATCCCTGGCGAATTCCGGGCAAACCATGCTTGAAAATTTCATGCCAGCTGTCCTTTACCAAAAAATTAAAAATAATACAGGTTTCACTTTTTTACGTTTATTACTAACCGTTTATGACCAATCTTTCGTCAGCATTCATGCAGTTTGTGGCTCTTTATTGTATCTGAAGTGTACAAACAATCTGTGTTTATCCCCTCTATCTCCCGAAGATCTGTGTAATTGGTTCTACACAAATCCCACACTAAGGCAAAACCTGCAAGTGAAACTTCCTCGAAAAAAAGCCACTGCAGTAATGCAATGGCCAATTAATTCACTATAGATTCTTATTTCTTTTCTGCTAATTTTTCAAGTGATGCAATCTTTTCATCCTTCTCTTTAATCATTCTTTCGTAAAGCTCTACAACGTTGTTCAATGGGTTGAAGGTTGGATTGTAAAGTATGCCATTCATGACCGCCTGATCATTAAAAGTGTTATTAACATTACTCAATGCCTTTGCTCAAGCAATGAAACCTTTTTCTGGTTCCACTTCTCACCCAAAGCGTCAGCATCACCGCCTTCCCGGCCTGCCATAAATAGGTTGCAGCCCTGTATTCATCAGTGTCAATCTGTGTAATCTGTGAGCAACACCCTCTCCCCATCTTCCGGGCCCCACTTTCTCAATCCGCACGCCAATTCCAAATTCACAATCCCTGATTCCCTATTCCTAATTGCTTATTCCTAATCCCATTGCCTATTGCCTCATCCCTCGCTCATCCTTCGCTTCCTAATGCAGGATACTCCCACTATACTCCGTAGATAAAGCGTACTTAAAGCGTATCAGACCTAAAAAATCGACAACAATCGTACCCCACGCCTTCCATCAAAAATCACACATCACAAATCAGGCATCTGGCTCATAATTCCTTCCTATTTTCAGTACACAAAACTTTCTGCTTTGAACCAACGCTTCCACTCCCTTGACGTATTTCGTGGCGCCACAGTGGCCATCATGATCCTTGTGAACAACCCCGGTTCATGGACACACATCTATGCCCCGTTGAAACATGCACCCTGGCACGGTGTTACACCCACTGATCTGGTGTTCCCCTTTTTCCTTTTTGCAGTTGGGAATGCCATGTCTTTTGTAATGCCCAAACTGGAACAGGCGGGTAATGGTATTTTCTGGAAAAAAGTGATCAAACGAACACTGCTCATTTTTCTGATAGGTTTGCTATTGAACTGGAGCCCGTTTGTAAAATGGAATGGGGATCTGTTAGAAATGAGACCGCTTGATAATCTACGTATCATGGGCGTATTGCAACGCATTGCGCTCTGTTACTTTTTTGCATCGGTGATCGTTTATTATTTCAAACAGCGTGGAACCTTTGTAACGGCTGCTGTTTTACTATTGCTTTATTGGATGCTTTGTTTATTCCTGGGAACTACTGGTGATCCGTTTAGTCTGAACGGATGGTTTGGCAACAGTATTGACAAATCCATACTTGGTGAAGCACATTTATATAAAGGAGAAGGAATACCATTTGACCCAGAAGGATTGATGAGCAGTTTCGCTGCTGTTGTACAAGTGATCTTTGGTTACTTAATTGGTGATTATATTCAGAAGAAAGGCAAAAACTTTGAAATGATTGCATCACTCTTTGTGATAGCTACCATTCTTACCGTAACAGGTTTAGCCTGGGGTATGGCATTCCCCATTAACAAAAAAATATGGACCAGTTCTTATACTGTTTATACAACGGGGCTTGCGATTTATACCATCGCCACAATGATCTACTTTATTGAAATGAAGCAAGCAAAGGGCTGGCTGACAAAATTCTTTGATGTGTTTGGCAAAAACCCGTTGTTCATTTTTGTATTAAGTGGCTTCTTGCCAAGAGCATTAGGGTTGATCAGAATTCCCAATGGCATCAACGATGAAGGCTTACCCAAATACCTTGCTCCATTCGGATGGTTCTATGAAAAGATTTGCAAACAAATCCCTGGCATTCCCGAAAACGGCTCACTTGTTTATGCCATCTCCATGATCATCATGTATTGGGCTATTTGTTATTGGTTAGATAAGAAGAAGATTTATATTAAAGTATAACCAAAAAATGTAAGAGTTTGCTCAAGTTGATGCACATAAGAAGACGATGTAACTACACATGTATTTCATTACAGTAGTACAAATGTTAAATCAAGGCGATTGCCGAAAACCTGGCTGTATATTGGTTTTCGGGGTCCTTTTTGGTTACTTTTTGGACAAGCAAAAAGTAACAAGAAATAAACTCTGCAAATAAGCTATTTGAAATTTGCTTCCGCCACTACCACACTCTCCAACCTCCCCACATCCACCAGCTTGTCACCACTATGATCATAACCAAGAATCGTATGCTCCGCTGCTAGATCAAGATAGGGTTCTGTCAAAGAGAACTTACCTCTTTGTTTCACCAATGCAAAAAAACGTTGCTCAAACACAACCACACAACTGTATGCTTTCTCAATCAGCTTCTTTTTTTCTTCTTCAGAATAATTCAGCACCGGACCTCTCTCTTCTCCGGTTGTTACATTACGCCATCCGCATAATTTATCTGCATCATCAAACAAAAAATTACGGGCAGTTTTGCGGTTAGTAACAGCAAAAGAAACTAATGGTTTATGTTGTTGATGAAATGCAAGGAGATCAGTAAGATTCAAATTTGTGAGTATATCTACATTGATGGTTACAAAAGGCTCTTCGCCTTCTAACAAATGTTTCGCCTTCAATAACCCGCCACCTGTTTCCAACACTTCGTCACGTTCATCACTGATGATCACATGACTTCCCCAGCCTTTATTTTTTTCTACTGCTTCAATGATCTGATCAGCGAAGTGATGCACATTCACCACTACATCCGTAATGCCATATTGTTGCAGGTATTCAATATTGCGTTGCAACAAGCTCTTTCCGTTTACTATTGCCAATGCTTTTGGATGATGATCTGTCCAAGGTTTAAATCGTGAACCTAAGCCTGCTGCAAAAATCATTGCCTTCATACTCTTTGTGCATTTTATTTAAGTACAGAAGTGACTTTTCTTCTGGAGATTTCTTTCAGCTCACTTTTCAAATCAAAGCTCCAGATAACTAAGAATTTACCCTTGGCAAAATACTCTTCTGGTTTTTTTGTCGTGGCTTTACCTTCTTGTCCCCACAATAGTCCGTCGAGAAAAGCAGCACCTTCAAAATCGCTTTCAAATTCAAAATAAAAAATTGTTCCCTTATCGCCCTTCTTATTAAACGACTGTATATCCTTCTTTTTCAGTTTTCCAACAAACGACTCATATAATTCCACTTGCTCGTAAAATGATACAGCATGTGGAGTTTTATATTCACGCTTTGAGCTTTCCAGGTAGCCTTCCGGAATTTCAGTTTGAGATAATTTAAGGCTGTCAAACTGCTGAGCAACCAAAGAGTTAGCAGCAGAAAATAAAAAGAGAGATAATAAAAAGGTCTTTATCATAGTATTCCGATTAATCATCAATACGTTTTATTGATCCAGTTCTTTGCATCCTGCACCACATGTTTCAATTCGATCTTCACTCCGTATTTATTTTTTAAATGACGGGCCAGTGCATCAGCAGCATAAACACTACGATGCTGTCCGCCAGTACATCCAAAACTGATCTGCAGGTTGGCGAAATTGCGTTGCATATAATCTTCCACAGCAATATCAATGATATTATAAACGCTGTTTAAGAACTGCGGCATTTTGGTTTGTTGTTCCAGGAAATCTTTCACGCCTTTATCCCTTCCTGTTTGTGTTTTAAATTCTTCGATTCGTCCGGGGTTTAAAATGCCTCTGCAATCAAATACAAATCCACCGCCATTATCTGTTTCATCCACAGGAATACCGGTTGATTTATAAGAGAAGCTGTTGATTCGCACAACAAGTGGCGTTTCTTCCGTTGCTTTCGGTGGCTCAAAACGATGTATAACATCATCTTCCACCATCAACCCAAGTATGCGTTCAAATTCGGGTAACTTAATCCCAACATTACGATTACTTAAAAACCATTTGAGATTTTTTAATGCCAAGGGTATGCTCGTTAAGAAATGCGCCTTGCGTTCAAATAATCCACGGAAACCATAAGCGCCCAGAACCTGCAATAAACGGATCAATACATAACCATTATACTGACTTACAAACCTTGTGCGGTCAATTTCTTTTTGCAACACATTCTCCAGGCAATCCATATAATATTCCAGCAGACTGTTCTTCCATTCATCAGGTAACTCTGCTTTTGCCTGCCAAAGCAAGGAAGCCACATCATACTGCACAGCTCCTTTCATACCACCCTGGTAATCGATGAAATGCACTTTCCCTTCTTTCACCATTACATTTCTGCTTTGAAAATCACGGAACATAAAATATTTATGATCCACACGTGTAAGATAAATACTCAGATCTTCAAAATCTTCAATAAGTTTTTCTTTATCGTAAGGAATTTTTAACGTGTCAAAAAAGTAATACCTGAAATAAAGAAGATCTGAAACAATGGCCTGCCGTCCGAACTCTCTTGAGGTAATACACCAATCATAGTTAAAATCTTTATGCCCCTTGATCTGCATGTGTGCAAGTTGCTGCAGACTTTGTTTAAACAAATTATAGACATGCTCATTATAACCATGTTGTTCCAGTTGGTTCAACAACGACACGTCGCCGAAATCTTCCTGCAGGTAAATAGTTTCATCTTCATTTACTGCATAAATAGAAGGCACGGGGCATCCTCTCTGTTGAAAATGTTTACTGAACTGAAGGAAGGTTTGACTCTCCTTTATGTTTTTACTCGTTGTTGCAATACACACAACAGATCCTGTAACACGATAGTAAACACGATCACTTCCGCTCTGCGGCACTTTATCGATGCTTTCGGGCGGAGCCCCAAACGTTGCAGTATATAAAGCAGCAACCTGTTCCATTGTTTCTTGCATATAAATTGATTGCGGTAAAAGTAAATGAAAATGAAAAGACAGCAATCGTCTCAATTAAAATACACATTGCTTTAATTGCTGTTTTCTACATTTCGCAGAATAAGTTTTCGGCCTTGCTGTATATTTTTTAATTTCAACTTACACAATCAAACTAACTACAGATGGTCAACCTGAAACATTTCTTAACAGCAGCCCTCTTCTTGCTGTTCGTCCCCGTATTTGCACAAAAACAAACAGTTCGTGGTAAAGTAACCGATAAAAGCGGCAACCCGCTTGAAGATGTATCGGTACTCATCAAATCGACAAGAACAGGAACTGCCACCGATAAAGATGGCAATTTCAGTATTGAAGCAGCAGCAACCGATGTACTGGTGTTCAGTATCGTTGGTTATAAAACACTTGAAGAACGTGTTGGAACAAACACTTCTATGAACATCAGTCTTGAATCAGGTTCAACTGATCTTGGCGAAGTGGTACTGGTAGGTACCCGTCGTTTAGGAAGAGTAAAAACGGAAACACCCGTTCCTGTTGATGTGGTGAACATCGGGCAGGCTGCATTGCCAACAGCAAGAATGGATGTAACATCTATCCTGAATTATGCAGCTCCCTCTTTCAACTATAATAAACAAAGCGGTAGCGATGGTGCCGATCATATTGATCTTGCAACATTACGTGGACTGGGTCCAGATCAAACACTGGTGCTCATCAATGGCAAACGTCGTCATCAAACAGCATTCATTGCTGTGTTTGGTACCAGAGGTCGTGGTAATTCAGGAACCGACCTTAGTGCAATTCCTGTTGGCGCCATTGATCGTGTGGAAGTGTTGCGTGATGGTGCTTCTGCACAATATGGTTCTGATGCCATTGCAGGTGTAATCAATATTGTATTGAAAGAAACAGTTAATAAGTTCAATGCAAATATTGGCTATAGCGGCTACTACGATAAAAAATATAACCCGCATTTTAAGAAAGAACAAAATCTTTATGTTCATGATGGTGCCGTTGATGGAAATACGTTTTCTGTAAATGCGAATTATGGATTTAAAGTTGGGGAACGTGGCTTCATCAATCTTACCGGTAACTTCTTAAGCCAGGGAAAGACCTATCGCCAGGCTTTGGAGACCGATCAGAATAGTCCTGATTTCATGTACACCAACATTTACCGTCGTGGACATGGCGACGGTTCGCTTACTGCAGGTGGTGCATTTCTGAATGCAGAAATTCCGATTGCAGGCAAAACAAGTTTTTATGCGTTTGGTGGATATAACGGAAAGAAATCAGATGCTTATGCATTTACACGTAACTGGAGTGCAAGACCGGAACGTTTCCCCACTGATAATAACTGGAAACTGATCTTTGTTCCATCAGTGATGAAAGTAACAGCCGATGACACAACTTTCAGTCCACACATTCAAACCAACGTAAACGATTTCTCAATGGCAGCCGGTGTAAGGGGAATTTCAAATGGTGGATTGAACTGGGATATCAGCAATACAATAGGCCGTAACAATTTTCATTTCTATGGCGATAAAACATTCAATGCTTCATTGGGTTCTAATCAAACACATTTTGATGATGGTGGTTTTAACTTCTTACAAAATACGGTGAATGCTAATTTCAGTAAAGAGCTGAATGCAAAAACAAATCTTGCCTTTGGTGCTGAGTATCGTTATGAGCGTTACAGTTTATATGCAGGTGAAGAGGCATCATACAAAAATTTCAGCCCCAATAAATTTTTTACCGACTCTAATGGTGATGATATTTATGTAGCAGGTGGTGCACAAGGTTTCCCGGGCTACCAAGCTGCAGATGAAGTAACAGCTAACCGCTCTGTAATTGGGGCATATGGTGATATGGAATTTGATATCACCAGGAACTTTTTAGTAACCATTGCGGCACGTTTCGAAAACTACAGCGACTTTGGTTTTACGCATAACTATAAAGTAGCAACACGTTTAAAACTGGCTCCTACGTTTAATTTGCGTGGATCATTCAGCACGGGTTTCCGTGCGCCTTCTTTGCAACAGATCAATTTCAGTTCAACATTCACAACCGTACAAGGTGGTAATATTGCAGAAGTAAAAATTGCACCCAACTATAGTGAACTGGCAAAGCTCGCCGGCATCCCTGATCTTACACAGGAAAAAAGTACCAATGTAAGTTTAGGTTTTACCTGGAAGCCAGTGAGTGATTTCAGTATTACCATTGATGGTTACATGGTAAAAGTAAAAGACCGTGTGGTACTAAGCGGGCAGTTTGATGCATTTGATTCGAATCTTGATCCGGCATTGGCTGCACGTTTACAGTCATTGAATGTTAGCTATGCACAGTTCTTTGCTAATGCTGTAAATACAACCAACAAAGGAATAGATGTGGTAATGGACTATAACAAACGCTGGGGCTCACAAAGTTTCCGTGCTTTGTTTACGGGTAATTTCCAGGAAATGACCATCGACAAAATAAATGTTCCTGCTAAACTGAGTGGCTCTGATTTTCTGAAATCAACATTCTTAAATGACCGTGAACAAAAATTCATTCTTGCATCAGCACCAAAAACAAAATTTGGTTTCAATTTTGAATATGGTTGCAAAAGTTTAACTGTTGGAACAAGATTAACTTACTTCGGAAAAATCGATTTGCTTGGATATGGTGAAGATGGCTTAGGCATTAAGCCGCAAGTACCAACTGATGCAAATTCTTCCATCTATGTAGATGATCGCTATATCTACAATGGAAAACTGGTGACCGATCTTTATCTTGGTTATAAGATCAACAGTAAGATTTCATTGTTTGGCGGTATTGATAATTTATTGAATGTGCATCCTGATCTTGGTGTTGCACCTGGTGCAAAAGGTTGGGCTTTCAATAATGAAACCGGCGGCCCATGGGATGCAGTGCAAATGGGTGGCAACGGTTTGCGTTTCTTCTTGCGTCTCGGTTTGCAACTCTGATAAATTATTTAAAGTAAGAAAAAGCTGGTGCGGTATTGCATCAGCTTTTTTTATTGGTATACCTCGAATCGTTAATTTTAATCATGCGTCGTTTCATACAATCTGTTTTAACGAAACCTGTTGCAAGGCTTGCTGATCGCTTTTCGAGCAAGCCCAATCTTAAACGGGTGCATGAAGCATTAACAAAACTGTATGCACATACACTTGAACATCCGGGGAAGAAAGGTTTGTTATTACCTATGAATGCAGATACAGACCGGTTCATCATTTTCAGCGATCAACACAAAGGCGCAAAAAATGGCAGCGATGATTTTATGATGGCTGAGCCCAACTATCTTGCTGCCTTAGATAATTATTATCTGGCAGGTTTTCATTTTATTTCATTGGGCGACAGCGAAGAGCTTTGGGAGAATACAGTTTGGCCTGTGAAAGCAAAGAACAAACTCACAACATCTGCGGAGAAAAAATTTCTTAGTGAAAAACGTTTTACAAAAGTATACGGCAACCATGATGTATTCTGGAACAATGATCCGTTTGCGCCGCTGCACCTGTTGAGTATGTATAAAGAACCCGTTAAGATCTATGAAGGAGTTGTGTTGCAAACAACCATCAGCAATACAAAACTTGATTTCCTTCTCACACACGGTCACCAAGGCGATGGGCAAAGTGATGGCAATGCATTCAGTGCATGGTTTGTTTCAAGAATATGGGGACCACTGCAGAGTTATCTCAACTTAAACCCTAACACACCTGCCACAAACAACGCATTAAAAAGTGTACACAACCGCTTTATGTATGATTGGAGCAAACAGGAAAAAAATCCCGTTCTTATAACAGGGCACACACATCAACCTGTATTTGCATCACTCACACATCTTGAACGTTTGTACAAACAACTTATTCATGCAAGAGAAAAAGCTGATGAACCTACAACGGAGAAACTCAATAAAGAGATCCGCTTCCGCCAGGAAGAATACGATTATGTAAACAAGAATTATATTAAAATGAAACCTTTTTATTTTAATACAGGATGTTGTTGTTACAGTGATGGCGATATTACAGGTATTGAAATAGCTGATGGCATGATCCGCCTTATCAAATGGAAAAAGAAAGAGAACAGTTCTATTCGTGAAGTGTTGGAAGAAATGAAACTGAGCGATCTGCTCATTTAATCATTTGCCTTTACCTTTGCGGGCCATGAAACAATTGATCCATCTTTTTGCAGCAGTATTGCTTTTGTTTATAGCAATAACCGGCACAGCACAAAACACAAGATTAAGAGACAACAACAGTATTGGCTGGTATTCCGCCACCGGCACTTTTGCTTTCAACAAAAAATGGAGTGGGCATTTGGAGTATCAATGGCGGCGAGAGAATTATATTACGAATTGGCAACAAAGTTTATTACGCACTGGTGTTAACTTTCACGCAAACAGCAACACCACTTTACGAATGGGTTATGCATGGGCTGAAACATACGCTTATGGTGATTACTCTATCAACGCATTTGGCAAAACTTTTACAGAGCATCGTATCTATGAAGTGGCAACACTTACACAACGAACCGGCACCTTGGATCTTAGTCATCGTATTATGCTGGAGCAACGTTGGCTACCACGATACAATTCCGCAACGTCCATAAAGCCAGATGACTGGTTGTTTATGAACCGGGCCCGTTACATGTTGCGTTTGCAACAATCATTAAAAGGAAAAACATTGGAAGATAAGGAACCGTATGTTGCAGCGTACGATGAAATACTTGTTGGCTTTGGTAAAAATGTAAATGAAAACATCTTCGATCAGAATCGCTTCGGCTTACTGTTGGGCTACCGTTTCTCACCAAAGTTCAGACTGGAAGCAGGATACATTAGTCAGATCTTACAATTAGGAAGAGAAATCAGCGGAAGAAATGTATTTCAACACAACAATGGTTTTATCCTCAACAGTTTTTTCAATATCAACCTTTAATGACTGTCGTTTATAAAAAGAATCCCCGATCAATGACCGGGGATTCTTTTTATAGAGTAGTTTATTTCTGCCATTTATTATTCGCAGGATTCATATCGGGTAATCGCATTTCAGGATCAACGATCACTTCTTTCACTGCAGCTTTTGTTGCAACGGGGAAAGTCCATGTATCACCACGCTGCCAAACTTCAACCGGCAGTTTAATGAGTTGTTCAACTCCATTTACGTCAACCACTTTTACTGTTACAGGCATGGGCATTTTTTCAAGTAGTTGCAATTTAATAGTAACACCGCTGATGCCGCCTTCATTCAAAGGCTTTACTTCATTCACTGCCACATCAAACTTCCATGTGTTTAATACCCAGCTGCGCCAGAACCAATTGAGATCTTCTCCGGCAACATTCTCAATGGTATGAAAGAAATCCCAAGGCGTTGGATGTTTAAATGCCCAACGACGAACATACTCTTTCAATGCTCTGTCGAAACGTTCTGCACCCAATACTTCATTCCGTAATACATACAACATCATTCCCGGTTTAAAATAAGCAGCTACACCAAGGTTTTGTTGTTGCAGTACATCTGCTCCATTGAGCATGCCATCCATTTTCTCACCAAACATATAATTCGCCATGCCACTAACGCTTGGTACTTCTTTGTATTCACCATTGTTGAATGCCTCACCTGAAAGGATGTTGATGAATGTATTGAAGCCCTCATCCATCCACGCAAATTTGCGTTCATTGCTACCAACGATCATCGGAAACCAGGTATGCCCAAATTCATGATCTGTTACACCAAACAAGCCTGCATCTGTTGAAGCTGCACTGCAGAAAACGATACCGGGATATTCCATTCCACCCACAATGCCTGCAACGTTTGTTGCAACCGGGTAAGGAAATTCATATAAATATTTACTGTAAAACTCAATGCTTGCTTTTGTGTATTCAGTTGAACGACGCCAATCGTTACCATCTTTTTTTGATGCGCTTTCTTTCGGATACACACTCACTGCCATTGCTGTTTTTCCACTCGGCAAATTCATGCGTGCTGCATCCATGATGAAGGCAGTACTTGCGGCCCATGCCACATCTCTTGTGTTTTCGCATTTGAATTTCCAGGTTGTAAATGCATTACCAGGACGTGATGAAGCTTTGTTTACTTCATCAGCCGAACGGATCACCACTGTTTTATCACTCTTCATTGCATCGCCCCAACGTTTTATCTGCTCTGCTGTAAAACATTCTTCCGCATTCATCAAACCACCACTACCAACTACAATCATGTTCGATGGCGCTGTAATGCTGTATTCAATCGTTCCATATTCCAAATAAAACTCTCCTGCACCGAGATAAGGATTTACATTCCATCCATTGATATCATCATATACACATGCACGTGGAAACCACTGTGCCACTTCATACACCCAACCATCTTTTTGTTTTAACCTTCCCATACGATCAGTTCCATATTCAGGAACTGTAAACTTATATTCAATCACAACTTTTGCTGATGAACCTGCATTCTTTAACAGCTCGGGCAACCACACCTGCATGCGTGTATCTGTTACCTGGTATTTTGCATCAATCAGTTTTCCATTCTGTTCAATTTTTACGGATTGAATCATGTGACCATCAGTAAACTCACCGTTGGCCCAACGTCCGCCCAAGGTTGTAGTAGTTGCAGAACCACGTGAATCTTTACGATAAATATTCTGATCGAGTTGTAACCAGAGAAAACTTAACGCATCGGGGCTATTGTTTACATATTGCAACGCAACGGTTCCACCTACTGTATGTTTATCAGGATCGATGGTTGCCTGTATATTATAATTGGCCTGGTTCTGCCAATACTTTGGCCCGGGCTGACCGCTGGCACTCCTGTATTCATTACCAAAATTTGGATAGAAGAACGGATGAAATGCTTCACGATGGTCGTACTTACTCTGTGCAAGCAATACTGTGGCAAAACAAACACTGACTGCCAGGGAAAAAAATCTCTTCATAGTTGTGATTAATAGTAGCGCTAAAGAAACGAAGCTTTGCCTATATGGGAAAGAATATTTTGTTAAAAGGTAAGCCCAGTAAGACTTTATGCATTTCAAACGCCGTGGTTGGCAGATCGATCACCCTCCCCAAAAAAATATTTTCCTTTTTCTGTAATAATCCTTCCGGCCTTGCATCAAATAACTGTAAACCACAAAAAACAAGCATATATAAATTATAAGATCATGAAAAAAATCATCAACCTCCTGATCATCTGCCTTATCATCTTTCAAGCAAATGCACAAACCAATGCGTTTAAAGTGGAAGTAAGTGGCAAAGGTCAGCCCATCATCCTTATTCCCGGCTACAGCTGCAGCGGCGAAGTTTGGCAAGAAACCGTTACACATTTGAAAGACCGTTACGAATGTCATGTGATCACCATTGCGGGCTATGCAGGTGTGCCTAAGCTGGATACACCTATTCTTAAAACGGTTCGCAACGAACTCATCAACTACGTAAAGACAAAAAAACTGAACAAGCCGATGTTGATCGGTCATAGCCTTGGTGCTTTTATGAGTTTGTGGGTGAGCAGCGTTGAACCCGATCTGTTTGGGAAAATTATTTGTGTTGATGGGTTACCGTTTGTATCGGCTGTTTCAGATACCACTGCTAATGCAGATGTGTTGAAAAAGAATCCACAGTTTAATCCGGAAGCTGTAGCAAAGAATTTTGAAATGCTCCCCAGTGAAAATTATGTAAAGAATATGACGGGTGCGATGTTGTACCAGGTGAAGGATACAGCACGTGCTATACAAATTGCCACCTGGAGTTCGCAGTGCGATCGTCGCACATTGGGTTATACCATCGTTGAAATATCAACTACTGATCTGCGTGAAGAAATTGCAAAGATCAAACAACCGGTATTGGTACTCGGTAGTATTTATGGTACAGAAGCAAACAGTCATGTAATGTTGAATCACCAGTTTAGAAAAGTGCCGAACAAAACAATTGAAGTAGCTAACAGCAAACATTTTATTATGTACGATGTGCCTGAATGGTTTTATGCAAAAGTGGATGCCTTCTTACAATAAATTTTGCAAAACCAAATTCAACATTATCTTACCGCTGCAATGAGACAGGAAGAACAGTTTACAGAGTTATACAACCAGTATGCTTCAGGCATCCGCAAGCTGTGTCTTGGTTATACCGGCGATGCCATGCTGGCTGAAGACCTGTTGCAGGAGAGCTTTGTGAAAGTGTGGAAGAATATGGAAAAGTTCAGAGGCGATGCAGCATGGAGTACCTGGATCTATCGTATTGCCGCCAACACCTGTTTAACACACCTCCGAAAAAAGAACGAACAGTTTGTAGATGCTGATGAAGAACGCTTGGCGATGATACCGGATGATGAACGCAACAAAGAACAGGAAGTGCAGTTGTTGTACAAATGCATCAGCAAACTGGCAGAAACAGACAGACTGATCATTACACTGGTACTCGAAGACAAACCTTATGAAGAAATTGCCGAGATCACCGGCATTACAGAAAATAACCTGCGTGTAAAAATTCACCGTATTAAAAAACAGCTCAGCGAAATTTACAACAGTTATGAAAGACTTTGATGCAATAAAAGATTTGTGGCAGCAGTCGAAACCGGCTGAACAAAAAGCAGTGGACATGCAGGCCATCACCCGTCAATCAAAAGATACCAGGACGAAATTATTCCGCCAGTTGCTGTTTGGAGGTATCACCTTATTCCTTACCGTTGTGTTTATCACCTGGATGATGTATTTCAGTACAATGAAACTCACCTGGTTCGTAACACATATTGCCATATGGATCATCAACACAACCGTGCTGTTACAATCTGCCCTTACACTTTTCACCGCCTACAAAGTAAGTTTGGTAGATGATACCTTACCGCCTTCACAACACCTGCAGCAATGGGAAGAATATTATGCATTCCGTAAAAAACAAATTCAATGGAATAAACCACTGTACTTTTTCTTTTTGAATTTAGGAATGGGTTTGTATTTTCTTGAAGTGGTGCATGGCCGACCGATCGGTTATATTATTCTGGTGATCGTTGTGTATTGCGGATGGATGCTGTATGCGTATTTCATTCTCGGCAAACGCATTTTGGAAAAAGAAGAAAAGCGATTGAAAGGAATTATGGATGAGTTGAAGTTGATTGAAGAGCAATTAAAGGCAGCGGAGTAGAATAGGTATGCGACATAAAAAGCTCCTGCCACATTACTGTAGCAGGAGTTTATGAACTATTTGACATTTGCTATTTGCCTATTGACCATTGCCAATTGTGCATCGCCCTCACTCACCTTCCACCTCTCTCGTCTTCTGCCAAGGCTTAATACTCGGCCCGTCCATCTTTACGATCTTCGGTGTAAACTTTCCAACAACATCAACCAACGATTGCTGACTCTGCATCACCAGTTCAATATCCTTGTAAGCAAACGGTGCTTCATCTAATCCGCCGCCCATTAGTTTCACACCATGCTTTTTCAATTCATCTTTCAATGCATTGTGCGTAATACTTTGCATCGCTCTTGAACGACTCATTAAACGTCCGGCTCCATGTGAAGCAGAATTCACCGATGCCATTTCTCCTTTACCTTTTACAATAAAGCCAGCGGCTGTCATGCTACCCGGAATAATGCCCAGTACATTTTTACCGGCAGGTGTTGCACCTTTCCTGTGAACGATCACATCTCTTCCTTCCCACTTTTCTTTCCACGCAAAGTTGTGATGATTCTCCACCATCTTCAAGGGTCTTCGCCCAAGTTGCTTAGCGATCTTTTGATGAATCACATGATGACAGGCGCTTGCATAATCACCGGCTAAGTTCATGGCTAACCAATATTCTATTCCTTCTTCTTCATCAAGATTTAACCAGGCAAGATTTTTTGCATCCTGTGGTAACCGTCTTTTGCTGATAGCGATCTTGGTATAATAGTTCGCAATATTTGCACCCAATGCTCTTGAACCAGAGTGACTCAACAGTCCAACATACTTACCTGCTTCCACACCCAGCACTTCATCTTTCTCGGTAATTTCCACCACACCAAATTCAACAAAGTGATTTCCGCTTCCGCTGCTTCCTAATTGTTTCCATGCACGTCCGTGCAGATTTTTCAGCAACGGCAATTCAAAGAACAATTCGTTATCCATCACTTCATGATCTTCGCTTTGCTTGAATTGTGCACCGCTTCCGAATAAGGTTGCTTCGCCAATTTCTCTTGCAAAGAATGCTTCACGTTGCACCAACTCTTTCGGATCGATATCAAAAATGCTCAAACACATTCTGCAACCAATATCCACACCAACACCATAAGGTATCACAGCATTCTCAGTTGCCAACACGCCACCGATCGGCAAGCCATACCCATGATGTGCATCGGGCATTAATGCTCCTGCAACTGCCACAGGTAATTTTGCAGCGGTGTACATCTGGTGCATGGCGCTTTGTTCAATATGCTCACTTCCGAAAACATTAAATTGAATTCCGTTTTGGTTCAACGACAACTCTCCCTCACTTTCTTTTTCTTCCGGCATCAATTGTTTTGCGATCAATGCCAGCACGGCATCATCTAAATAATTTGCAGGTGATGCCAACACTGCTTTCAACAGTTCCATAACTTCCTCCTTTGTGTGATGCTTGTAATTTTTTTGCATCACATTCATGGCGACGCTGATCACCGGTCCTTCCGGGTAGCCAATCGCTCTTAATTCTTTTCCTGATATTTTTAACTTGCTCATTGTTTTTACTTTTTAAATTCCTCACGCACTTTTTCCATTTGGGTTAAGTGCCTGTTTATGTGCTGCACCAAAAAATAGATATAGTGATACACATCAATCTTTCCGAGATCATTAACACTCATCATTGTTTTGTAAAGCACTCCTTCTCCCTTAGGCATTTGATCAAGAAATGACAGACATTCCAGCATTTGTTCTTTCAAAGTTGACTTGATTTCGTTTAATGACAATGTCCCTTTTGGTTCCATATGCTCAGGCCTGTTCCATTTAAAAGAATTGTGTTCGCCAATCATTTTCAATTTATCCCAATCCAAATCATAGTTAAGAAGCAAATCATCATAGTTTTTATCTTTTGCTATTTCAACAGCTTTTGCTGTTCCTTTTCTGATAAGAATTAGTAAGAAATGATCGGTGATAGAAACATGTTCCAATACTTCTCTGATTGTCCATCCACCTTTAGCAGGTCGATAATCTAATAGTTCATCATTCGCTTCAAAACACAAAAACAAATCAGCAAATGCTTTTGATAGATCTTCCCTAATCCTAGTAATTACATTTTGTATCATAATTTGATTAAAGCTAAATAGGTTTATTCAATAGAATTTCCAACTGTACAAGTGTGCGACGCAACCAAAGTTCAATAGCAGCAGTGGCGGCGACAACAAAATTGTCTGAACTGTGATTTATGGGATTGTTGGATGAATGGGAAGAGATGTACATAAACCATCTCATAAATCCCACTCATCCTCTAAATCCTGATTCAGACATTTTATTTCTGCGGTACGAAAATCTGCTTCAATTGCTCGATCAACACACCGTTACCACTTACACTGATGTTGCTGATCTTGTCTGCGATCTTTTCCACGTATTCCATTTCCTTCAGTTTCCACAGCATCGCATTTTCTTCCATCAGCTTGGCAGTGTTCAGCAAGCTACGGGTGCTGGCAGTTTCTTCACGACGCATGATGCTGTTGGCCTGCGCTTTCTTTTCGGCGATCAACACCTGGTTCATGATCTCTTTTACATCGCCCGGCAAAATGATATCACGGATGCCGAAGCCCATCACTTCAATACCCAACGCTTCCGCTTTCTCTTTTACCTGTGCCAGCACAAAAGGAGCTACCGCTTCTTTTTTCTCCAGCAATTCATCGAAACCATAACCGGCAATGTACTCACGCAAGGCCAGTTGAAAAGCCACATACAATTGTTGATCGTAGGCTTTGTTTTGCAACAATGCTTTTTCAATATCGGCCATCTGGTATTGTGCCCATGCATTCAAACGCAAAGCCGCTTTGTCTTTGGTAAGAATTTCCTGGCCGTTGATCTCCAGTTGCTGCTTACGCATATCTACTTTACCTACATGCACTGCAATGTTATTCTTCCACCAATAGTACACACCGCTGTTCAGAGTTTCTACATATTTACCATCTACAAACAGTACCGCTTTTTCATAGCTCTCAACAGAGTAGCTACGCACATAGCTTGCCAGCAAACGATTTTGCAATACCACACGATCAATTTCCTTTTCAATTTCGATGCTGCCAATATCGGCACGAACGAAAGTATAATTGATCACTCCTTTCCAGTAAGTATAACGGCCTGCAGTTAACACCTGTTTGAACAAACCATTTTCGTACATCAACACAATTTCATTGTCTTTTACTTCTACTACATGCAGCGCAGCTGCCAGGGCAGCATCCTGTAACAGAATATTCAATTCAATTGGTGCCACAAATGGTTTGGTCACATCGTACACATATACTTCTTTGTTCCACAACCAATACTTACCTTCTTTCAGCATGTATTCATACACGCCATCTTTAAATACCAACGCCACTTGATAGGCATTTACTTTTACACGTTTCATTGTTTATTGTTTTGTTAGCGAACTCTTACACTCACTACTTTTAAAAAATAATAAAGCCGGTTGGTTGATCATCCTGTTGTTACGGAGATGAATGTTCAATTGCGTTAGTTCAAGCGGTTCATCAAACGCCTGTTGATGATTGGTATCATCAATTCTGAGTGATGGAGCGAATGCTTTTGCACAACTTCTTTTTCACCTGCGGGTAATTACAAGCAGCCCCTCCAAACCTCCCCGAAGGGGAGGCTTTGTAACACTCCGACTAAAAAGAAGTTTCCAATTATCGGAGTGTTTATAAGTCCCCTCTTTGGGAGGGGATTTAGGGGAGGCTCTCAATCACCCGGCTTTATTTGTCTGGTCAGCATTTGAGAAGCGCTGTACTTCGTCTGCTACATTAACCGTGTAGTGTTCTACCATTGAACTATTCACCCTTGAGATGAAACAGGATTCGAACCTGTACTTGGGAGCTGACACTCTAGCCACTTGAGTTACCCCGTTTTTACGGGAGAAGGATTCGAACCTTCGTCCTTCAGCGTATTGGCAGGCATAGCACAACTGCAACAACAGCATACAAAAGGTTACTACCGTTGCACTATCGTGCTTCTTTGAAACACAGATCCGGTTTGCTGTCAATCTGCATATACCTGTCTTGCCGTTAAGCAAGCTCTTTATTGTCTGAACTGTGATTTTTGGGACGTATAGGATTTATAAGATCATTTACTTATTTCCCATTCATCCCATCAATCATACTCATCCCCGTTCAGACATTTAATTCATTAATTCCACCTGTCTGCGAAAACCAATCACTTCAACTTTTTCAACTGGCTGTGTTTTTTCATGCGGGTTGGCAATCTCTGCGATCGTCATTGGTTGATCGATCTGCTTATCGAAACCAAAATGATTTGATAAACGATTGGCTTTCTCCACACCCAATTTTCCAAACTCATACTTTGCGATCAATCTTCCTTTACGCATCAACGCACTATCAACCATCGTAAGCGAACTGTTGAAAGTGCAGATCAACTGCACATTCAGAAAATCAGCCAGTAACCCATCTGAAATATTCAACAGGTTCGATACAGATGAACTGTTGCTGTGTCTCCGATCCATGATAATATTTTCTGCATCTTCAATAACCAACACGGTATTGGGGTTATTTATCAGCAACTGAACAAAATCCGGGTTCATTATTTCGCTTGCTACCCCGGGAGAAATAAACAGTACCCTTTTCTTGATCTTCCCGATCAGGTAACGCAGATAAGTTGTCTTTCCAGTACCTGGCAAACCATGCAGCAACACAATGCCTTTGTCCTTAGCATTTCTAAGCCGCTTACAAATAACATCATTCACTTCTTTAAAATCATCTTCATAAAAAAGGTCCAGATCCAGCTTGGTTCGTTTTACCTCGATCTGACTAAACTCAAATCCGTTTCGTCCACGACTTATAAGATTAATTTCTAAAGGCTTTCTGCGTTGCTTCTCTTTAAAGACTTTCATTAACAGGGTGCATTCGTTTATAAAATCATCTTGCGACCCGTTATGATAAATCTCGCAATAGTTATTATCAAACTCCATGATGCATCCATTCTTCATGATCATAAATGTGTCGTTAAACCCGTAACGCTTCAATTTAGCATCGTAATGTCTGTACGTGTGTGTCGATAAGATCAAATGCCCAAACTTATCCTTAACTGCATTGAAGGCTTTTTCACCATCTATACCACCAATATAGTTTGCACTTGGTATGCTTTTAAACTGGTATAGATAGAGTGATTTGCCGCACAAAAAGCCATTGTCAAAAATGCCATTTGCATTTATCACTTTCTGTTCATTATTATTTTCCATTTTCTTTTGTTTATAATTTTTTATACTCTCCTACCACTCATCTCTTACTGCACCACTTTATTTGCGCAACTGGAACTGGCGAAGGCTTCCGGTTTTGCTTTGAAAGCGAAACCCATCCCCATGATATAACCCATTGCTTCTTTCAATGCATCATTGCTTTTAAAAGAAGGATTTGTGTTAATATCAGCATGTACTTCCATGTCCACATCATACAACGTAAACAACCTGCACAATCCATACGCCACATCAATACTCATGGCAACTTCAGTTAACATCCGCTGCTTAATGCTCATCTTCTGTTTTGTTGATTCATTGTGTATGTACATGAAACCTCCTTTCCCTTTCCGGATGAAAACAATCACGGTTCCAAATTCAGTTTCCTTTCCTTTCACCTGGCTATCGGTACCAATGCACACTTTCAATTCGTGTCCCATTTCTTTTTCACGTACCAATACAGCTCTTACTTCGTCCTCAATAGGCCGCCGAATTTTTTCTCCGTTTAATTTTCTCCATTGCCGCTGTTCCATTGTTTTACATTTTTAATTTTTCATTCTTCAATTCTCATTTTAAGTGGTGCCCCGTGGAATTCCCGCCTGACCGGACGGGCAGGGAACCACGATGTCCGGGATTTCACTCCGGTGCATACATCCATTCTGCCAAAGCACCATTTGTTTGTTACAGTTACTGACTGATATCTTATTTCCTCATCATCGAACTAAACTGTTCCAAACAATTGCGGAGAGTAAAGGAATCGAACCTTTGTATCGAATGAACGACAGCCCAAGCTTAGCAGGCTGGCACATTACCACTCTGTCAACTCTCCGATTATGCGGATGAAGAAAGATTCGAACTTTCAACCAACGGTCTAACAAACCGCCGCTCTGCCGTTGAGCTATTCATCCATTGTTGGTTTAACAGGATTCGAACCTGTATCTCTTCATTCGTAGTGAAGCATTCTTATCCATTGAACTATAAACCATTTTCTGTTGGCCCGGTGAGATTCGAACTCACAACCTCCCGGTTAAAAGCCGGGAACATCTATCCAGTTGAGCTACGAGCCAATTTGTTGTCTGAACCATGATTTGGGTGGATTAAATGATTAAGAAGAAACCAATCCTACTAATCTGTTCAATCTCCCCAAATCATGGTTCAGACTTTTTTTGTACGGCTTCCGGATTTGAACCGAATACAATCATCTGCTACTTACCTCTCAGAAAGCGAGGGAGACAATCATGTTACCATTACACCAAACCGTATTGGTTGACTCCGGGACTCGAACCCTGTTCTTCACATTCACAGTGTGATGCTTTACCAGATAAGCGAAAGCCAACATTTTAGTTTACGTCACCGGACTCAGAGTCGAACTGAGAACATCACAGTCAAAGTGTGATATGTTAACCATTACACTACCCGGCAATAAAGCGGTTCGTACGGGAATCGAACCCGTTGCAACAGATCGATAATCTGTGATGTTAGCCGTTACACCAACGAACCAATTTTGTATAGCAGACAGGACTCGAACCTGTAGCCTCTCCGTTCCAGGCGGAGTATCCAGCCATTGGAATGCTGCTATATACTTCATGCAAGAATAGTTTTGGAAAAGCGCCCCGTTGCATCTCACGGGGTACGCTTATTTCCCTCCTCTGCACTATAATATTATCTCAACTGATGTGCTGCAGGGTGTAATACATTCTCCTGCACGCTCACTTCGTTGTTGCTATTTTCTTCATCATTTTTGTTGCTGATCATTTGTAAAACCAAACGAACGATCAACACAATTAAAATCAGTTGCATTTCATCCTCCTTTTTTCATCGAACAAAAAAGCCCGGTCGTTTTTTACGACCGGGCTTTGCTCTTCCTCTACATAAGTATTTATGTATGGATACAATCCGGTCGCTTATGAATAAAATCAATCACATAACTATTGGGCATACCATTCCTGTTTGGTTGCAGTAACCAACTATGCATTGATGATTTCATTGCATGTGTTAAACTCAATCGTATGTCTTCTCGTTTTGCTCTGATCATTTATTCATTGTTTTTAAATAGTGTTTTTCATTTCATAGCAACGGCCTTACAAAAAAAAAGTTGTAACAATTTGTTTCAATTCTCCTTCTGCAAAGCGTTAGAGGTTAAAACAAAAAACCCCGCAATCTCTTGCGGGGCCTGTGTTATAGCGAATTCGTTTCTTCAACTTTATTCAACAGCAGCATGTGCCCCGCAAACAGTACAGTCTCCTTTTGGACTAAACTGATTCACTTGTTCGATATGTGATTGTATGCGTAGCATTTTTTTTGTTTCTAATTTTTGTGAGTGCAAAGATGAATTTATTTTTTTGATGTTGCCAACTTTTTTAAAAGAAATTTTAAAATATTTTTTTGAACATCAAACATCAACAGAATCATACACGATCACTTTGCTCCATACATGTGAACATTCTTCTACAAATTTCAAATGGATGGGATCGGTTTGATAGCTGGCCTGATCGGCACCGTTAGCAAACTGAACAAACCATGAAACGGCATAGCCACGCTCAATTACTTCACGGTTGGTGTCGGCCGGTTTGCCGATGTGAAAGTTCTGAATCGTTTTTACTTTCGACAGTTTGGTTAAACCTTCCACGAGTTTATCCCTGTCGGCTTTACTGTCTGCATTCTTTAACCAGAAATACACATGGTGAATGAAGATGTTCTTTAATTCTTTGTCCATTGGTTTTTGTTTGAACGAAGATAAGCCGGCAATGGCAGCCGTGGCTGCAGAAAGTTTAGCGATGAATGATTTGCGGGTTTGTTGCATAACGATTGTTTGATGCCTCAAGTTAATACACAATTCTAAAACAAACTCGTCTGCATCCCTGGTCTTCTGAATTTTGTCCTGTCCAAACTCCATTCTTCTGCATTCATGCCATACAGCTTGCCATACTTTTTATACTGCTGTGCCACAAGTTGTGCAATAGCTCCTTCGCCACGCATGCGCACACCAAAGCGTGTGTCATTTACTTTCCCGTCATGACTGTGTTCAATGTGGTGCCATACTTTATCGGCACGGTCGGGGAAGTTTTTATAGAGCCAGTCGTGAAATAAAAATTTGATGGCACCATTCAAACGAATGAATGTGTAAGCGGTGAACGTTGCACCGTTATCTCTGGCTGCCTTCATGATGCGTTGCATTTCGTGTTCGTTCAATCCGGGTATCATTGGCCCCATCATAATACCCATGCGTACACCTGCACTACTGAGTTCGTTGATCACTTTCAGTTTTGCTTTGGCGGTAACAGTACGTGGTTCCATTACTCTTCTCAGATCTTCGTTGAAGGATGTGATAGAAACCATGGCCGATACAATATTCTTCTTTCCCATTTCCTGCAACACATCTTTGTCTTTCAGTATCCATGCATTTTTTGTGAGGATGCCAACAGGTTGGTTAAATTCGTTGCATACTTCCAGCAATCCTCTGGTTAAACGATAGGTTTGTTCCGCCGGTTGATAACAATCGGTATTACCACTGAGCATGATGGGTGTGGCATCCCACTTGGGGTGCATTAAAAATTTACGCAGCAACTCCGGTGCATTTTTTTTAATGAGGATCTTTTGTTCAAAATCCATTCCTGCACTGTAACCCCAGTACTCATGCACATTACGTG
This sequence comes from Lacibacter sp. H375, assembly GCF_037892425.1. Lineage (NCBI taxonomy): Bacteria > Pseudomonadati > Bacteroidota > Chitinophagia > Chitinophagales > Chitinophagaceae > Lacibacter > Lacibacter aquaticus. Next base: position 1,642,216 of record NZ_JBBKTT010000001.1, on the reverse strand, counting down.
CATAACAGTAAATGCAACCGTGTTCGCAACCTGCATATGGATTCATACTGTAGCTCATACCTACATCGGGGCTTTCAACTTTGTTGACAATTGTTTTTGGATGCACTTCAATGTATTGTGTTTTGAGATTGGTTTCTTCCCAATCGTCAATGCCTTCGATGTGTTCTTTGGTTACTTCATTTTTTAAAAAGCGGTTTTTGGTGTTGAACTGTGCGCCACGGCCCGCATGGTACGGTTGGGTTTCATCGGCATCTTTTGGTTTTACTTTATAATGATCCTGTTGTAATTTCTCTGACATGATATTTTTGTTTTGAACCACGGAGACACAAAGACACGGAGATTCTGAAAGCACAATGCTCTGTGTGCACTGCGCCTCTGTGGTTAATAAAAAGATGAATAGCATTGTTACAGCACAAGAGTGCGACGCAACAAAAGTTTAATAGTAGCACAATTGATGACTACCCAAATAACTCTCCCTGCTTAGTTGTAATCGCAAGATTTTGAAATTCGAAACGCCGTACAATTTGATAACTCAAATCACCCAACGGACGTTTCAATAACAACATTCCATCGGCAATGAAGCGACCGGTGAAATGTTTGTGCGAATATTCAAGCCAACCTTTTTCATATTGCCAGGGTTGCAGCTTTCGTGCAATAGCAATCGTTGGTTCCAACATAAAATGTGGCTTGTTTTCATCGTTAGGTTTCATGAGTCGTTGCGCTTCGGTACGAATTGTTTTTACCAATGATTGTATGGGCAACTTACTCACTACGTTGATGTAAATGGTATGGCTTGGAAAACTTCCATAATCACGCAGCTCTACTTTCACAGGATGAAAGCCCATGGCAATCATGTTAAGACGATTCACCAATCGTTCTTCCATTAATCCGTATTGCAGAAAATTGGCGAGGGTAATGTGTGGCTTACCTCCAATAGCAGACGATGCTTTGTACACATCATAAAACTCCTGTTTCACTTTCTTGATCCTGTTCCTTAATTCTTCATGCGGGTTTAATACAAGCAGGTACTCGTAAATACGGTAGCCGGGAATGGTTGTTGTTGTGATTGATTGTAATTGCATGACCCACCATTTAGTTGTGATTAATAAAATGCTGCGCAACAGTTGCATCATTGAACTGTTGTGATGGGGTTTGCTGAAGTAGCTGTTTCAAAAAAATATTTCCTGAAACCGCATTACTAAATTACTAAAAGATTTAGCTTTACCAAACTTTCTTACGAACCCAGACATATTTTTTTATCACCACTCTTTGCACTGCGGGAGTTAAATTTTTTTTTATGGATGGGGAAGATTTTTTTGGCGCCGCTTACAAAGGCAGCAAACAGTTTACGCAACAGCAGGTAAAAACAGCCAATGCCACCGGCTTTGGTGCAGCCGCCGATGATTATGCTGAACGTGGTATTGATTTAAATGAGCAGCTCATTAAAAACAAACCGGCTACGTTCTTTTTTAAAATGAAAGGTGATGCCATGCAGCAGGCCGGCATTTTTGATGGCGATATTTTAATTGTTGACCGGTCTTTGAAGTTAGTAAATGGAAAAATTATTGTTGCGGTGCTGAATGGTGAATTGCTGGTGCGACGATTTCATAAAAATTTTTCATCAGCGTTTTTAATACCGGAGAATACAAGATATAAACCCGTGAACCTTGCGGAGTTTAGTGATTTTAAGATTTGGGGAGTGGTGATTCATAGTATTCATTCGTTTGAAAAATTGATATAAACCTGAGAGGGTCGTTGAACAACGCACTAAAAAAGTATGCCAGCAACATTACAATCCATACAACCCGATCTGTTCACACAACACACTGTGAATGGAAACTACCATAGCATGTATGCCATTGTTGATTGCAATAATTTTTATTGCTCCTGCGAACGCTTATTCAAACCACATTTGGATAATAAGCCTGTTGTGGTGCTTAGTAATAACGATGGCTGTATTATCAGCCGCAGCGATGAAGCGAAGTTGTTGGGCGTAGATATGGCCGGACCTTATTTCATGGCGAAGCCATTGATTAAAAAACATGATGTGGCTGTGTTTAGCAGTAACTACAACTTGTACGGCGATTTGAGTATGCGGGTAATGGATACATTGCGTTCCATTATTGGTGAGCAGAATGTGGAAGTGTATTCAGTAGATGAAGCGTTTGTGGACCTGAGTATGTTCCCCACAGAAGAGCTGGATCGTATTGCACGTGATATGAAAGCAACTGTTGAACAATGGACAGGCATCAAAGTATCCATCGGCGTTGCGCCAACCAAAGTATTATCCAAGCTGGCGAATCGCTTATCAAAAAAGAATAAAGAAAAATCAGGTGGCGTAATTGTGCTGGACACAATGGAGAAAATAAAAAAATCATTAGCAATAACACATATTGGTGATATCTGGGGAGTGGGTGGCCAGTATGCAAAGAGATTAAAAGAACAATGGTTTATTGATGATGCATTGCAGCTGAGTAAAATGAGTGAAGAGTTTGGCAGGCTGCATTTAGGTGGCGTGGTGGGTGTACGTTTGATCCGTGAACTGAATGGCATTGCATCAAAAGATATGCAGGACGAACTGGTGAATAAAAAAATGATCGCTACCACTCGTATGTTCGGCAGCCCGGTTGGCGATATCAATGATATCAAAGAGGCCGTTGCTACCTATACATCAAGGGCTGCCGAAAAATTAAGACGACAACACAGTGCTGCCAACATCATCAGCATATTCGTCGTGTCGAAAGAAGAAAATCACAATGCCACATTCAACCGTGGCATTACACACAGCACATATACCACTTTGCCCACTGCTACTTCGTTTACCAATGAATTAATTAAGCCAGCTGTTGCAATGGTTGATTGTTTATTCAAAGAAGGAACGTTGTACAAAAAAGCAGGTGTGATGTTGAGCGGACTTGTTCCCGATGCTTCTATTCAAGGAAACTTATTTCTTCCTGAAACAAAAAACAATGGCCGGTTGCTGATGGATATGATCGACAATATCAACTTCAGTCAACGGGATGATGTGTTGAAGTTTGCAGCAAGTGGCACTACCAGAGACTGGAAGATGCGGCAAGAACTGCGCAGCCCACGTTATACGACAAGATGGGAAGAATTGTATGAAGTACGGTAAGATGAACCATTGATCCTTTTTACTGTTATGGATAACAGTAATTCGGTACATTCATTTTCCTAAACCAAACACATGAGAAAAATTATTTTCCTGCTTCTGCTGCAGGCTGTTGCCCTCTTTTCGTTTGCACAACAGAAGTCCATCGCCATTCAATGTGGTAAGATACTGGATGTGCGTAGCGGTAAAATTTTAGCGAACCAGGTGATTCTCGTAAAAGGAAACAAGATCGAATCAATTACTGATGCCTCCAACTTCAAACAAAAAACAGATTCGGTAATTGATCTGAAAGACTATTTTATTTTACCCGGACTGATCGACTGTCATACACATGTATTGCTGCAAGGCGATATTACAACCGAAGATTATGATGTACAGGTGTTAAAAGAATCCATTCCTTACCGTACGCTTCGTGCATCGAAAAGTGCCTATCAATCTTTACTGAATGGCTTCACGACTATCCGTGATCTTGGAACCGAAGGTGCAGGTTATGCGGATGTTGATATTAAGAAAGCGATCAATAAAAATATAATTCCCGGGCCCAGAATGTTTGTATCAACCTTAGCGATCAACACAACGGGGCATTATTTAATTGCGGAGAAAGATTATGCATGGGAATTGAAATTACCCAAAGGTTTACAGGAAATTACCGGTGCTGATGAAGGACGCAAAGCGGTGCGTACACAAATTGCCTATGGTGCCGATTGGATAAAAATTTATGCCGATCGTGGCTATGTGCGTTTGCCCAATGGTGGTTACAAAAGCATTCCCAATTTTACAAAAGAAGAAATTGAAGCGATTGCTGATGAAACACTCAAAAGCAGGAAAAAATTAGCGGCGCACGCTGTTACTCCTGATGGCATTATTTATTCCATCAATGCAGGTGCAAGCAGTATTGAACATGGCTTTGGCATGAATGAAGAATGTATGCAACTGATGGCAAAGAAAAATGTATTCTGGTGCCCAACTATTTATGTGAACGATTTTGTGGCAGAAGGAAGAGCAAAAGCAGGAAGCCTCATCAATAAATATTTCGCAGAATCGGAACCTGAAGTTTTTAAAAAAGCAATGAGCTTTGGTGTGAAGATCGCTTATGGCACTGATATTGGCGGTTACGATTGGAACGAACCGCAAAGCAAAGATTTTGAATACTTCATTCAATATGGGATGCATCCATTGCAGGCTATTCAAACTGCAACCATCAATGCAGCAGAGTTACTGGAACAAACAGGCTTGATCGGTGAAATTATTCCCGGAGCATTTGCCGATATTATTGCGGTGAAAGAAAACCCAATCACCAATATTAAAGTGTTAGGTGATATAAAGTGGGTAATGAAAGATGGAAAAGTATATAAGCATAGCAAATAAGAAATGAAAATTTTCGAACGAACAGGGAGGCTAGTAGCCTCCCTGTTCGTTTAAAGTTGACACATTTTGCTTCTATCCATTTTCAAATCTACATATCCTGCAACTATTGTAACTTTCGGCTATGCGATTTTTCTTCTTTTTCCTGCTTTGTTGCCAATCTGTTTTTGCACAACAGCCAAACATCATTTATATCATGAGCGATGATCATGATAACGATGCCATCAGTGCATACAACAAACAATTTATTCAAACGCCCAATATTGATCGTCTTGCAAAAGAAGGTGTTCGTTTCAACAGGGCGTTTGTAGGAAACTCTATTTGTGCACCTGCACGTGCTACATTACTGACAGGACAGCATTCGCATAAAAATGGTGTTAAGAATAACAGCACAGCATTCGATACAACAAAAATTACTATTGCGCATCATTTAAATAATGCTGGTTACCAAACTGCATTGATCGGCAAATGGCATTTAATTTCCCGTCCGCAAGGTTTTGATCACTGGAAAATATTGCCGGGCATGGGTCAGTACCACGATACAAGAATGATCTTAATGAGCGGCGACACCATCACAACCAGAGGTTATTCTGCTGATGTAATTACGGATGATGCATTGAGCTGGTTAAATAATCGTGATAAGAACAAGCCTTTTGCCTTGTTCTTTCATCATAAAGCACCGCACCGAAATTTTGTTCCTGATCTGAAACACTTAGAGCAATTTATTAAACGCACATACCCTGAACCATCAACTTTGTATGCTGATACTACAGGAAGAGGAGCGGCCTGGTACAAACAAACGATGAGCATTTTGCTGGATATGCGTTTGAGTCCCGATCTGAAAGTTGATCCTGCTTACCTGCTTGATATTCCTGAATTAAAACCAACTGCCGATGATATTGCGGTGTATAATGCTACCATCAAGCGCATGCCCGAAGCGCAACGTAACCGCTACAAAGAAATTTATGCAGAGCGTGGCAAACTGATACAGGAAAAAAAATTACGTGGAAAGCAATTGTTGAAATATAAATACCAATGGTACATGCAGGATTATCTTGCCTGTATCGCTTCTGTTGATGAAAGTGTGGGAAAAATATTAAACTATCTCGATGAAAACAAACTCAGCAACAATACCGCAGTTATTTATACCAGCGACCAGGGATTTTATTTAGGTGAAAACGGTTGGTTCGATAAACGTTTTGCATACGATGTGAGTATGCAAACACCTTTACTTATTCGCTGGCCCGGTCGCATTAAAGCAAATACCGTGAGCAATACAATGGTGCAGAATATTGATTTTGCACCAACGATCTTAGATTTTGCCAACGCAAAGATTCCGTCTTCAATGCATGGCGTTAGCCTCAAGCCTTTGCTTACAGGTAAACAAAAAACGATCAGCCGGAAATATCTGTACTATCATTACTACGAGTTTGTAAAAGATCATACGGTCATTCCGCATCTTGCTGTTCGTGGTGAGCAGTACAAGCTTATTTATTTTTATACCGCCAATGAATGGCAGTTGTATGATCTGAAAAAAGATGCGGCAGAACAAAAAAATCTTATTCATTCTGCCGCACATCAATCCGTCATTAAACAATTGAAAATTGAATTGTTGAAGTTGAGAGATCAATATGATGATCATGAACCTGCGGGTGAATTGAATTAGATTGCTTATTTATCCTTACGCAAATTCATGCAACAACTCTGCTACCAGCGCCGTCCATCCTGTTTGATGGTTTGCGCCTAATCCTTTCCCACTGTCACCATTAAAATATTCGTAGAAGAGAATCAAATGTTCATTACCCGGTTGCTTATAAAACCAATTGTAATCTTCATAACAACGTCGCTCACCTTTTTCGTTTATGCTGAACATGTTTACAATACGTGTCGATAATTGTTTTGCCACATCACGCAGGTTGAGGTAGTTGCCTGAATCAGTCGGGTATTCAACCTTCACACTGTCGCCATAAAAATCACCAAAGCTTTTAATCGATTGAATGGTAAGAAAATTCAACGGCAACCATACTGGTCCACGCCAGTTACTGTTGCCGCCAAACATATCACTGGTACTATCACCCGGATCGTATTGAATAGAATAAACCTGCCCATCGATCTCAACCGAGTAAGGATTTTTTTCATGATCTTTTGACAAAGCCCTGATGCCACCAACTGATAAAAACTCTGCTTCATCCAACAGACGGGTAAGAATTGCAAGTAAACGTTCTCTCGGCACAAGAGAAATAAGAATCTCTTCGCTATCACTCTTTTCTTCGTTCGGCCAAAAGCGTCCTTTTGATTTTCGGTAATTCTCAAACCATGAAATACGTTTTCTGAAATCACGCAGCCTTGCCAAACTACCTTTATGAATAGTTGATACTGCAAACAGACTGGTTAACCCCACAGCCGATTTTATTCGCAAAGGCAGATGACTTCCATCGTGCAGTACCAATACATCGTAATAGAATTTATCTTCTTCATTCCAGGTGTGTTGTTCATTCAATGCTTCGGCGATCAATACAAAATGTTCAAAGAAGCGTGTAGCTGTATCTTCAAATGCATCATCATACATGGCAATCTCTAACGCAATATCCATCATGTTCAATGCATACATACCCATCCATGCAGTACCATCGGCCTGCTCCAATTGATGATTGCCGGGAATATGATGAGATCGATTGAACACACCAATATTATCAAGACCTAAGAAACCTCCCTGAAATAAATTATTTCCATTTTCATCTTTACGGTTGATCCACCAGGTAAAGTTGATAATGAGTTTTTGAAAGATGCGTTTAAGAAACTGAACATCGCCTTTTCCTGTGCGGCGCTTTTCAATATTGTATACATACCATGCAGCGGTTGCATGCACCGGTGGGTTTACATCGCCAAAGTTCCATTCGTATGCCGGCAATTGCCCATCTGGTTTCATATACCACTCACGCATAATAAGCAACAGCTGATGTTTTGCGAACACCGGATCAACTGCCGCCATTGCAATACATTGAAAAGCCAGATCCCATGCTGCATACCAGGGGTATTCCCATTTATCGGGCATGGAAATAACATCTGCGTTTTTGAGATGCGTCCAGTCACTATTACGACCAAATTTCTTCCCATTGTTTGGAGAAGTAATACCATCTCCATCGTTGATCCATTGTTCAACGTCAAAGGAATAAAATTGCTTACTCCACAATAAGCCGGCATAAGCCTGGCGTGAAATACGTTTCTGATCTTCTGTTAATGCAGGCGAAATAACCGACGCATAAAAATCATCAGCCTCTTGTTTACGTTGATGAAACAAATATTCAAAGCCTTCATAAAAAGGCTGATTCATATAACCATCTACCAACCTGCAATAAATTGTTTTTGTTTCGTGCGCCTTCAGCCGCAGATCATATACAGGTGAACACTTGGTCCCTGCTTTTTTGTCACGAAGCTTCTTCTTGTTTTGTTTATTGATTACCGCATCATGAAACGCATCCTTTACAAAAATCGATTTGTTTGGAGTGCCATTGAATTTCTCCTTGTTGGTTTCATTCTCTGTAAACCAAAGATCATCTGCTTCAGAAAAATAGAAATAATAATCACCAAGTCGGTTATGCCATGCATGCACACTGTTCTTGTTTACATATTCAAGTAACGGCTTCATCTGCTTCTCGTCAGTACTCCACTTATTCGAAAACCAAAGTGTAGGTAATACCGTAAGATCGGCTGCACGATGATAAAGATTGGTGATATCAATTTTAATAAACACATCGTTACCACTTTGCTTGGCATAGGTCACCTTTACATCGAAGTAATGATTATTACGAAATACAGGCGTATCTAAAATTTCATACTCCGGTTCAAGCCTGTTACGTTTCTTATTTTCTTCGTACAGTTTTTTATAAGGAAATGCACTCTGCGGATACTTGTATAAATATTCCATGTAATAGTGTGATGGAACATTGTCGAGATAGTAGTACAATTCTTTTACATCTTCGCCATGGTTACCACTGTAGTTGCCAAGGCCAAATAAGCGTTCTTTTAAGATCGGATCCTTCCCATTCCATAACGCCACACTAAAACAAAGATTCTGGAAATAATCAGAGATGCCTGCCAACCCATCTTCACCCCATAAATAAGAACGAAAGTGAGAATGTTCAAAAGGGAAATAACCCCATGCATCTCCATGTTCTCCATAATCTTCACGTACCGTTCCCCATTGCCGCTCGCTGAGGTAAGGTCCCCAACGTTCGAGCGGAACAGTTTTATTTGCATTTTCTGATAATCGTTGTTGCTCTGCTGTCATACTTTTTTATTTAACCGATTCTTCAAAAGGTAGCGGATTCTTTAACAGGCAATATATCGTTTTTATACAGTTTTAACCTTGCGACGCAACATCGCAAACGTTTCCTGTTGCAATCTTTTAATATGGAGCAATCACAGAAAGATGATTCTGTTTAGAACAATCAGACGTTGAATAAAGTTACAGGTATTTTTTATGCAGCTGAAACAGCACTTTCGTTGCTTCGGGAGTCATTCCTTTTGTTGTATCCATCAGGAAATGCCGTTTAAATCCAACAATTGCTGCCGATGTGTCTTTTACATCGTATCCAACAATGCGGATAGCTGTAAGATAATCAAAATTTTCAGGCACCTGCACATTGCTGGTATCGCTCCACCATAAGCCAAATCCTTTTTCACTCAATTTTTGCCAGGGGAAACGCCAGTTAGGATCATTTTTACGTGTTGGTGCAATATCGCCATGACCAATGAAGTTTGCTGTTGGAATGTTGAATGATTTTTTTAACCGCTCTAATAATAAATTCAAACTATTGAGTTGTGCTTCATCAAACGGTTCAAATCCATTATTGTCTAACTCAATACCAATACTGTTTGAATTAATGTCAGTCGAATTGCCCCACTTGCTCACACCTGCATGATGAGCACGCAAATAATCATTCAACATATGATACACTGTTCCATCTTTACAGATCACATAATGCGCACTTACCTGGGTACGTGGTAACGTAAACGTTTTTAATGTTTGCTCGCAACTGTTTTGTGCTGTATGATGAATGATGACAAAATTTGGCCTGCGCATCGAGAGGTTTGTCGTTCCGGCAAAATAAGGAGCGTTGGCTACTGAATCCTGCAATGGATACTGACTTAATAATTTTGCAAACGTCTTAGTCTGTTTTTTATACGATTTGTTGGTAACCCTGTATGGATTGTTTGAACAACTGTTGATCAACAACGCCAAAACAGCTAGTAGTAAACACAGTTTTCCCATGGCAGCAAGTTACGTATTTACAAGAAAAGCCCGTTTTCTGCTCATCGTCATCCCCGCAAATGCCTGTCATCATTGAATTAGATAAGATCAGGTTCTAACTTAACATATGATTTTTAACACACTAAAAATATGAACAATGAAAAAGTATCTCATTCTGATCATGCTGTTCATTGCTTTAGATTCAAGTGCACAAAGCTGGGTGAAACTTTACGATTATGTAGATGAGTTTGCGTTTGGTCTTGCAAAAGTTTCAAAAGAAAACAAGTATGGCTATGTTAATATGAAAGGAGAATTGGTAGTGCCACTGATCTATGATGAGGCAATGACGCTTCGTGAAGGCAAAGCAACTGTACGTAAAGAGAACAAATGGGGTTATATTGATTCAACCGGTAAAGAATTGATAGAATTTAAATATGAAGATGCCGGCTGTTTCCGTGAAGGATTGGCGGTAGTACGCATGCATGGAAAATATGGTTTTGTTGACCATAATTTCGCAGTGATAATTCCGTATCAGTTTGAAAATGCAAGGGGTTTTGCAGAAAGCCTTGCTCCGGTTTCAAACAGTAAGGGCTTATGGGGTTACATTAATAAAAGCGGGAAATTGGTTTTCGAATACCAATACAACTTTGCTGATTTTTTTGTTGATGGACAAGCACGTGTGATGAAAAATGGCAGCCTCATCATGATTGATAAGAAAGGAAAAGAAATAAAAGAGAACGAATGATGAAGATGTTTAAAAAGATGCCGCTCACATGAGCGGCATCTTTTTACATATTTCTACGGTATTGACCTCCTACTTCATACAATGCATGAGTGATCTGTCCCAATGAACAATATTTCGCCGTTTCCATGAGCTGGGCGAAAATATTACCGTTACTTACAGCCACCTGTTTTAACTTTTTCAGTTCATCGTTGCTGCGTTGTTCATTCCGCTTCCAGAAAGAATGCAGATTATTGATCTGTTGTTCTTTTTCTTCTGTTGTGCTGCGGATTACTTCACCGGGAACAATGGTTGGACTTCCTTTTTTGTTGAGGAATGTATTTACGCCCACAATTGGTAATTCGCCCGTATGTTTCTGATGTTCGTAAAACAAACTTTCTTCCTGTATCTTATTACGTTGATACATCCGCTCCATTGACCCCAATACACCCCCACGTTCAGTAATGCGGTTGAACTCTGTCATTACTGCATCTTCAACTAAATCGGTTAACTCTTCAATTAAGAATGCACCTTGGTTTGGGTTTTCATTTTTTGCTGTACCAAGTTCCCGATTAATGATCAACTGAATAGCCATTGCTCTGCGCACACTTTCTTCCGTCGGTGTGGTAATTGCTTCATCGTATGCATTTGTGTGCAGTGAATTACAGTTATCGTAAATAGCATATAATGCCTGCAGCGTGGTACGTATATCGTTGAAGTCAATTTCCTGTGCATGCAAACTGCGGCCACTTGTTTGAATATGATACTTCAACATCTGGCTGCGTTTATTAGCTTTGTATTTATACTTCATCGCCTTTGCCCAAATCTTTCTTGAGACTCTTCCAATCACACTATACTCAGGATCCATTCCATTACTGAAGAAGAAAGAAAGATTCGGTGCAAAATCATCAATGTTCATTCCACGGCTTAAATAGTATTCAACATACGTGAATCCATTAGCTAGTGTGAATGCTAATTGTGTGATGGGATTTGCACCTGCTTCAGCAATGTGATAACCACTGATGCTTACGCTATAAAAATTTCGAACATTCTGTTGAATAAAATATTCCTGCACATCACCCATCAGCTTCAATGCAAACTCTGTTGAGAAGATACAGGTGTTTTGCGCCTGGTCTTCTTTTAAAATATCTGCCTGTACTGTGCCACGCACTTGTTGTAATGCAGTTTGCCTGCATTGTTCATATGCATCGGCTGGCAATACTTCATCGCCACTTAAGCCGAGTAAACGCAACCCAAGCCCATTGTTACCTGAAGGCAGTTCATTAGGTGAAGAGGTATTATTATAAACAGGTTTTGTTCCATTGCCGAATTTCTTTTCAAACGCTGCATCAACTAAGTGCTGCTGCCCATTCGCCTCAATCCATTTCTCACATTGTTGATCAATAGCAGTGTTCATAAAAAACGCCAGCAACATCGGAGCCGGACCGTTTATGGTCATACTTACCGATGTCTTTGGATCACAGAGATCGAAACCGCTGTAGAGTTTTTTTGCATCATCCACCGTTGCAATACTTACACCGCTGTTTCCTACTTTACCATAAATGTCGGGACGATGAGCAGGATCTTCACCATATAATGTAACACTGTCGAATGCGGTTGATAAACGCTTGGCCGGTTGATCAAGTGAAACGTAGTGAAAACGTTTATTAGTACGTTCGGGACCACCTTCGCCAGCAAACATTCTCGTTGGATCTTCGCCCTCACGCTTCAATGGAAACACACCTGATGTAAAGGGGAAACTGCCGGGCACATTTTCCTGCGCCTGCCATTTTAATAAATCGCCCCAATCTTTATACTTCGGCAACACCACTTTCGGAATTCTTGTACCACTTAAACTGGTGCTGAACAAAGGTTGCTTGATGACTTTATCACGTACTTTGTACTCGTAAAAATCCTGCTGATAAGCTTTTACTTTCTCGGGCCAGTGTGCAATAAGTTTTTTTGCCACTGGTGTTTGTTGTTCGGCGAGTTGATGAATTTGCTTTTCTATTTCTTCAATAACTGTTGAAGAAGCATTAACTGCCGTGAGCGTTTGCTTTGCTCCCTGCAGTTGGTAAATCTTTGAAGCAATTGTTGCCTGCTCTTCTACCAATTGATTATAATCTTTAATAGCATCTGCAATTTCGCTGAGGTAACGCACACGAGCAGGTGGGATGATCAATGATTTGCTAACTGTATCTCGGTGTGCTACATGCTCTACTCCCCCAAACTTTACATTCGCTTTTGTTTCAACTGCATGAATAATTTTTTCAAATAGTTCATTAACTCCTGCATCATTAAACTGCGAAGCGATAGTGCCGACAATCGGCAACGTTTCATCCTTCGCCATAAACAGTTGATGATTGCGTTTGTATTGTTTACGTACATCTGCCAATGCATCCAACGCTCCTGCTTTATCAAATTTGTTGATGGCAATTACATCGGCATAATCAAGCATATTGATCTTTTCAAGTTGTGATGCTGCACCATATTCCGGTGTCATCACATATAAACTCACATTACAGTAATCAAGTATCGATGCATCGCTTTGTCCAACACCTGCGCTTTCGAGAATGATAAAATCAAAGCCTGCTTCTTTACAAATGTCGATCGCTTCCTGCACATGTGCACTTAATGCTTTATCACTTTCACGTGTTGCCAGGCTACGCATATAAGCTCGTGGACTGGAGATGGAATTCATCCGAATACGATCGCCCAGCAATGCTCCGCCGGTTTTTTTCTTTGATGGGTCAACAGAGATAACAGCAATTGTTTTATCTGAAAATGCATTGAGATAACGCCTAACAATTTCATCTGTTACAGATGATTTTCCTGCACCACCTGTTCCGGTAATTCCGAGAACGGGAACATTGGAATTTGGAATTTGGAATTTGGAATTTCCATTACCGTTTTCCGCATTGGTGATCTTTCTTGCAACCGTTCTTACATCTTTCAATTCGCCAAGCGTCATCGGATTTTTATAATCACCACTTCCATTCAATGAAATATCACATTGTTTGATCACATCTTCAATCATTCCTTCAAGACCCATATGTCTTCCATCATCAGGCGAATAAATTCTTGTGATGCCGTATTGGTGCAGTTCTTCAATTTCTGTTGGAAGAATTGTTCCTCCACCACCACCAAAAATTTTGATATGACCGCAACCGTTTTCCACCAATAGATCTTTCATGTATTTGAAAAACTCCACATGCCCACCCTGGTAAGAGGTAATAGCAATACCCTGTGCATCTTCTTCAATCGCTGCTTCTACAATTTCATGTACACTCCGGTTGTGACCAAGATGAATAATTTCAGCGCCTTTGCTTTGCATGATGCGGCGCATGATGTTGATTGCTGCATCATGACCGTCGAATAAACTGGCAGCGGTAACGATCCGGACTTTATTGAAAGGGGAATAACTCATAAATTTTATTGGCGACGCTTAACTAACAGATGTTGGCAAAAATAGTTAATTCTCCTGCAAGGTAATGGGTAAAAAAAATGCTCCTTTGAAAGGGAGCATTTTTTTTATTTACCGAATCCGTACTTTTTAATTGTATCCAGGATTTTGCTTCAGATTAGGATTTGCATTGCGGATCTGATCATGAATTGGCAAGTTCCATTCTCTGTCTGTAGGCGCCAAAGAACAATCACCAGCGGGAGTAAGAGTTGTGTTACCGCAAGGAGCCCCACGTTGAACTGTTCTGGTTGTGCGCTTCAAATCAAAAAAGCGATGACCTTCACCAACTAATTCTCTTCTTCTTTCATCAGCTATAGCACTTATTAAAGCCTGACCTGCAAGTACCACCGGAACATATCCAGAAATACGGGCTGCCCGCAAAGCATTTAAGTCAGCAAGTGCAGCTATTTCATTTGCACCACCTAGGCGTGCGTTTGCTTCTGCACGGATCAAATACATTTCGCCACTACGAATTGCGGGGAAATTTGCTGATCCATCAGCTGCAGTGCCTTTACCTTGATACTTAGTGAGAGCAAGACCCCCGTTTACAATACTGAAGAAAGCATTATACCTAATATCGTTACTCTGAAGCAAACCGCTATTACCAGCAGTAACCGCTATGTCAAAAGATGGTCTGAAATAACTACGTGAACTCGTTACAAAGTAAACAAGAAAAGTAGGGCCACCTTGCCCTGCTTCAAACTGAACGTTCCAGATAATTTCTCCACGGCTCGTTTGATTATACATGCCAGAAAAAGCGCCTTGTGTAGTTGCCAACGGTCGGTTGCTCAAAGCATTCGTAGCTGCAGTAGCTGCGTCTGCCCAATTACCAGCATACAAGTTAATTCTGGCAGAAATTGCATACGCAGCATTACGATCGATCAAAGGTCTTGTTAAACCACTTGCTGCATTAATAGGCTGATCGATATTTCCAAGCAATGTGATAGCTGTGTTGATATCCGAAAAAAGTTTATCGTAATACTCTTTGTTCGATAGACGAGATGGTTTTAATTCAGCTGAAACAGTAAACTCTGTTGTATAGCCTAAAGCCAACTCTGTTGTACTATTACGGTCAAAACTGTTGGCAAAATAGCGCATTAAATCAAAGTGAGCCAGAGCCCTTATAGCGTAGGCTTGTCCTTTAATCCTGTTTGCTTGTAGTTGATTGGCTGAAGTTGTAAACTTATCTATATCTCTCAACACAATGTTTGCAGCAGCAATAACACCATATGGTGCAGAATAGAAACTTAAGGTTTGGCCAGTTGAAGGATCATAAATCCAGTCGGCCATTACTCTCGAATTCGCCAAACTTTCATTGGCTGTCTCATAAAGATTATCGCTCAATACATCTGGCATCAAAGACCAACCTGCACCAGTTCCACTTCCTGAACCATAATAGTTCGCATTTCTAAACCCTGCATAGGCCCCGGTTAACACTTCTTCTACCTGTTTAATACTGGAAGGATTTGACAGAGCATCCAACGAAAATTCGGGCGTCAGGTCAATAACCTCTTTTTTTGTGCAAGCCTGCAACGTAGCTACAGCCGCAAAAACGATCAATGCTTTTCTTATATTCTTGTAAATCATAATTATTCTTTTTCAGGTTTATTAAAATCCAATGTTCAAGCCAACTGTAGTTTGTATCAAAGCAGGGTATTGAGCACCTGTCAATGACGCGCCAGTTGTTTCAGGATCAAAGCTTTGGAATTTAGTTGCTGTCCACCAGTTCTGTCCTTGAATAAAAATTCTTGCAGAACGCATTTTTGCTTTCGCTAATAGTTTAGAATCGAATGTGTAGCCAAGTGTTACGTTACGAAGACGCCAGAAACTTGCATCTTCCAAGAAACGGGTCGTTTCAGAACGATACGGGTTTGCAGGACCGAGTGCAGTAGCACCTGCTGATGGTCTTGGAACATCTGTTATATCGCCTGGTTGACGCCATTCTTTTAACACCTCTACGTGCATATTATCCCAATAATATTGTGGGTTAGTGAGGTTATTTTGATCGTTATTATATTGAACACGATCAAGGAAGAAGTTGATTTGAGCACTCAGATCGAAGCCTTTGTAAGACCAACTGCTGGTAATACCACCAAACCATGGAGCATCTGATGTTCCAAAATAATTCTTCCAGCTAGTGCTATAACCCATTGAAACGCTCTTGTCAAACTTGTTGATGTATTGTGCGTTGCCATTGGCAGGATTTACACCTGCATACTCTACCAGGAATAAAGTATTCAAAGGTTTACCCTCTTTCAAAATTGTTATACCTGAAACTACTGAGTCTTGAATCAAATCAAGAATTCTGTTTTGATTATAGGTAATGTTGCCTGTAATTGTCCAGTTGAAATCTTTGGAATTAAATATTTCACCACGGAGTGTAACCTCAATACCACGGTTGCGAAGGCTACCAAAATTACTAGGAATACTAGCAAATCCGGAATTTTGTGGGTCGATAAAATTGTTTGCAAACAAATCCGTTGTTTTGCGATCATATAATTCAACAGTCCCACTAAGCCTACGCTTCAATATTGCGAAATCGACCCCTACATTAATAGTGCGGTTGGTCTCCCATTTATAATCAAGGTTGCCTGGAGATGAAGGAGCCCATCCACCTATACCTGCATAAGAAATGGCACCAAATTGTGGTGTAACAAAATCGCCTGCTGCGGTTTGATTATTACCATTTGTACCAATGCTAGCTCTTAAGCGTAAATCATTGAAGAAGTTCACGTTTTCCATGAAATCTTCGTTTGTAACAGACCAGGTAATACCTGCAGACCCAAAATTGGCAAACCGATTGTTTACACCAAAACGTGATGACCCATCACGACGGCCAACGAGTGTCACATAGTATTTGTCATCGTACCCATAGTTAAAAATTCCGAAATATGATAAGAGGCCATTCCGAGAACCACCGCCCGAAACTGCAGGAATATAAAGAGGATTCGCTGCACTACCTTGCGTAATACCCGCTTCGTTTCTGAAGCCGTTAGTAAATCCGTAGGCAGTAAAACCAAAGCTACGAGATTGGTTTTTTACAACTTCCGTAAATAACCCTCCCTCTACTTCGTGCTTACCGAAAGTCTGTTTATAATTAACTGATGTAGTTCCGGTATATCGAAAATTGTATCCAGAGGCTCTTCCAAGAGAACCATTTCTCGCCTGAGCTCCTGCAGTGCGGGGATCATTAAAAGCTGCTGACTCATTATTTGTATAGTCAACACCCCAATTGGTTCTTGCAGAAAGACCTTTAAGGAAGGGAAAATGATACTCCAAATAAGAGGATGCAACACCTTTGATTTGATTTGAATAATTATAGTCAAGGAACAATTCCATAGCGCCGTTTGGTTGCCCCGAGATCAAATAACCTGGGCCACCGAATTGTTGAAAATCGCCCGTTGTTGGATCATACGCTCTTTCATAAGGATTAGACCACCGAATTGCATTCAACGGAGTACTAAGAAATGTATTTGCTTCAGATGTACCGGTTATCCTTGAAAAACCAGCCTGTAAATTCATTCCGAAACGGAAGTTTTTGATCGTATTGTCAACGTTAATTCGTGCTGTATAACGTTTTAACCCAGTTGTTTTAACGATCCCTTCCTGATCCATATATGATAAAGAAGCAAAAAAACGTGAAGCAGCTGAACCACCAGAAGCACTTAGCTGATGCTGGTGTGTAATACCGGTTTGAAACAATGCATCCCTCCAGCTAAAATTCACATTACGAAGGCTGTCAGCTTCGGCTGGAGTCCAACCATAAGGATTGCCACGCTGCAATTCATAATCAATTTTCTCTTTGCTGTTCATCAAAACCAATCTGTCTTTAGGTAAATCACTAAATCCGACCTGTGCATCATAATTTAGCTGAATTTGACCTGCTCGACCTCTTCGAGTTGTGATAACAATAACGCCATTGGCCCCACGTGAACCGTATTGTGCCGTTGCCACCGCATCTTTCAAGATTTCCACACGATCAAAATCACCTTGGTTCAACGATGCAAAATCGGCAGCATTGATCTCGATACCATCCATAATATAAAGTGGGACGTTACCGCCTGTGATTGAACCATTACCCCGAATTCGAACAACGGCGTTTGCACCTGGCTGACCGCTATTGGCAGCCACAGAAACACCTGCTGCTTGCCCTTGAAATGCCTGATCAAAAGAACCGAATGGCTGTTTTCTTACTTCTGTAGGAGATATGTTTACAGTTGCTCCTGAAAACTTCTTACGCTGCAAGGTTGTATAACCTGTTACAACTACTTCGGAAATACTTTTTGATTCTCCTTGAGACATTGAAACAGTAACTGGGCCATCCCCAATGGTTACTTCGATATCACTAAACCCAATTGAAGAAATCTCGAGTTTACGAGTACCTGCGGGAACTTTTACTGAAAATTCTCCGGTAGCAGATGTTACTCCGACTGATCTTCCATTTACACTGATCGTAGCTCCGGCAATAGGATTGCCATCTTTGCTATCAACCACTTTACCTGTTACTTCCTTAGTTTGTGCCCAAAGCTGACACAAAGACAATAGAAAGACTATTGCCAATCCTAGCATTTTTCTCATGTGATAGTTATTTTGGTTTCGAAAATATGGGAAAAAAATTAACAAAAATTTTCCTGTTTAACAGACATCAAAAAAACCTGGCCTGCTGCATATATTTCAATATTTAGTGATTCTCTTCCAAAAAGACAAAAAGAGCCCGTAATGATCAAAATGTCGGCTCTTAATTTTGTTTTAGGAGATACTTAATCCCGTCTGCTCATATATATTAAAATGTACTGCACCAGTGTTACAATTGATGCGATGGCTGCAACAACATAGGTAGTGGCTGCCCACTTCAACGCATCTTTGGCACCGGGGTGTTCTTGGGCAGTTGTGGCATTGGTTCGCTCCAGCCAGGCAAGCGCTCGGTTACTGGCATCAAACTCTACAGGAAGGGTGATGAGTGAGAACACTGTGGTAGCTGCAAATAGCAGAATACCAATTAATAATACAGTTGGGTTACCACCTCCAAAGCCCAGGATGCCGACACCAATAGCCAATATCCATTGGGAAAGCGTGGTGCTTACCTGCACAATGGGCACCAACCTTGAACGCAGCATAAGCCATTGATAGGCAGTGGCGTGCTGTACTGCATGGCCTACTTCGTGGGCCGAAACTGCGGCTGAGGCAATCGACCGTCCATTATATACGTCCGGGCTGAGGTTTACTGTTTTATTCATGGGGTTATAGTGGTCGCTGAGGAAGCCATCAACAGAAACCACCTGCACATCATAAATGCCATTTTCTTTCAACATTTTTTCGGCTACTTCTTTACCACTTAAACCGCTCATGAGGGGTTGCTGGCTGTAGTGCTTAAACTTGGATTTTAACCTCATTTGCACTAAAAAACCTATCCCCATAAAAAGAAGAGAGATCAATAAAATTCCTGGTGTCATAATCCATTTAAAATTTAATAACAAGTACCCCTCAAATTAGTTTCCAAAATATTTTTTTGCCAAATTTTTACGTAGAAAAGTTCGGGCTAAGTCGTTTTGACAGAGGGAGTTACGTTTACATGTTGCCGTAAGCAAAAGAGAAGCACGTTATCTGAAAACAGATTACTATAAGAAATTGATTATTAGTGTATTAAATAGGATTTATGCACATTGTCAGGCGAATTATTTTGGTAACACAGTTGCTTAGAATTTATGCACATCGGCCAAAAATAATTTTGTAATGTGGCGGCAATTTGTAATTTAGCAACAGAATTTAATGGGTTAGTAAGTACAAAGGGTTGGAAGAAATTCCAGCCCTTTTACTTTGTAGCAACTTCTCGCTTTTCTACATTTCATTTCTGCTGAATTTTTCTTTTTCATCATTCTTTTTTGATCACGCATATTCAAAAAAATAATTTCTTACTGATCATTTTTTTTAATGCACTTTTATACGATCGATATTTGAACACATGAGTAAAATCAAAACATCTTTTTTTTGTCAGAATTGTGGATACGAATCAGCAAAGTGGATAGGTAAATGTCCATCGTGTAATGAATGGAATACGTTTGTTGAAGAATTAATTACAAAAGATAAAAACAATCCGCAAAAACAAAGCTGGAAAGAAAGTGCCGGTAACGGTGAAATGAAAACAATTTCCTTGAGCAACGTAAAAAGCAGTGAAGAAAAAAGAATTGTTACAGAAGATGCAGAATTAAATCGTGTGCTCGGTGGTGGCATTGTACCGGGAAGTATTGTTTTAATTGCTGGTGAACCGGGTATTGGAAAATCAACGTTATTCTTACAAATAGGTTTGCATTTAAAAAATATTGTAACGCTATATGTAAGTGGTGAAGAAAGCGAACAACAAATTAAAATGCGTGCAGATCGTTTGCACATGAGCAACGAAGATTTTTATTTGCTTACCGAAACATCAACCAACACCATCTTCCAGGAAATAAAAAAACTGAAACCGCAGGTTGTTATTATTGACTCCATTCAAACGTTACAAACACCTTATATAGAAAGCGGACCCGGCAGTATTTCACAAATTCGTGAAACTGCGGCGGAGTTGCAACGCTTTGCAAAAGAAACCAACACACCTGTATTTCTCATTGGGCATATTACAAAAGACGGAAATATTGCCGGACCAAAAATCTTGGAACACATGGTTGATACGGTCTTGCAGTTTGAAGGTGATCGTCATTATGCATATCGTATTCTCCGTACTATGAAAAACCGTTTTGGTTCAACATCCGAACTTGGCATTTATGAAATGACTGAAACAGGTATGCGGCCCGTTATTAACCCCAGTGAAATTCTCATCACGCAAAAAGAAGATCAGCTAAGCGGTATTGCTATTGCTGCAACAATGGAAGGAATGCGGCCTTTGCTAATTGAAGTGCAGGCATTAGTAACACAAAGTGTATATGGTACTCCGCAACGAACAGTAAGTGGTTTTGATTTAAGGCGTTTGCAATTACTATTGGCAGTACTAGAAAAGCGTGGCGGCTTTCATTTCGGCATGAAGGATGTGTTTTTAAATATTGCTGGTGGTTTGAAAGTTGAAGATCCTTCAATCGATCTTGCAGTTTTATGTTCACTACTGTCGAGTTATGAAGATGTGCCGCTGAACCCGCACATTTGTTTTGCAGGTGAAGTTGGTTTAAGTGGAGAGATCAGGGCTGTTAACCGCATCGATCAACGGATTGCAGAAGCTGAGAAACTAGGTTTCGAAAAGATCATCATCAGCAAATACAATCTTGGTCAGCGGAAGGAGAATGAAAAAAAGTTGTTGCAGAAGTACAACATTGAAGTGATCACTATGAGCAAGGTGGAAGAACTGTATCAGTATTTGTTTCAATAAAAGCTGTAGGTAAATACAAAACTCTGCGTCATCACTTGCATATTTTGCGGCAGCGCTTTATCTTACTTTCATGATAAACACCCGTAAATTATTCAACGATTTTATTCATCTGCTCTATCCACATAACTGCGCCGGTTGTGGAAGTGATTTGCTGGAAAACGATCAATCGATCTGCATCCATTGTTACACCAATCTTCCTGAAACAAACTACGCAGCATTACCCGGCAACCCAATTGAAAAGATATTTTATGGCCGATTAGATGTTGAGCAGGCGACTGCCGGTTATTATTTCAGCAAAAATTCTGTGTTGCAGCGATTGATCCATCAACTTAAATACAATGGCAACATCGACGTTGGTCATCAACTTGGTCAATGGCTGGGCTTACAGCTGCAAAAAAGCAATCGCTTTAACACTGTTGATGCAATGATTCCTCTGCCACTTTATCCATCAAAAGAAAAAAAGCGTGGTTATAATCAGGCAACGATCTTATGTAATGGTATTGCCGAAATACTGAATGTTCCTGTTCTAAACAATGTAGTGCTTCGCAAGCGATACACCGATACTCAAACAAAAAAAGGACGTACTGAACGATTGCTAAATGTTGATGGCAGCTTTGAAGTAAGCGATGCCACTGCTCTGCAACAAAAACATGTATTGTTGGTTGATGATGTTGTTACTACAGGCGCAACGCTTGAAGCTTGTGGTCTTGTAATAAAAGAAACAGATAATGTGAAACTCAGCATTGCCACACTCGGCTGGTCGAGTGACGATTAAAACAAAAAACAAGTTTAACAACTGCACAATACCATCTTTCCAATACGGATGCTTATTTTTACAACTGTGAGAAACTACTTACCCATACTGCTTATCCTTTCACTTGCCATGGCCATTGGCTGCAAAAAGGAATCATTTACCAACAGTACCGAAGCAAAACTGAGCATTGGTAACGACAGTTTGCGTTTTGATACCGTGTTTACAACTGCAGGATCTGTTACACAATATTTCCTCATCAAAAATGAAAACAAGCAAAAGATCAACATCAGTAATGTGCAGCTCATGGGCGGCAATGCGTCAGCCTTTAAAATGAATGTTGACGGAAGCCAGGGAACACAGTTTACCAATATTGAAATTGCCGGAAACGATAGTATGTATGTGTTTGTGCGTGTGAATGTGAACCCTAATGCCGATAATCAACCCTTTGTTATGCGTGACAGTATTAAACTGCAATGGAACGGTAACACAACATTTAAACAACTGGAAGCGTGGGGGCAAAATGCAAATTATATCCGTAGTACCATTCTGCAAGGGAATATCAACTGGACAAAAGATAAGCCCTACGTGATACTCGGCGGAATAATTGTTGATACAAATGCAGTACTCACAATTCAGCAAGGAACAAGAATTCATTTAAATGCAGATGCACCTTTTATTGTAGATGGTACACTCATCATTAATGGTACAAAAACCGACAGTGTTGTTTTTCGCAGTAACCGTTTAGATGACCCTTACCGTGATTATCCCGGAGCATGGCCCGGCATTTATTTCCGTGGAAGCAGCATCGATAATCAATTGACCTATACTTATATTAAAAATGCCTACCAGGGAATTGTGGTAGAGCAACCTTCTTCAAATGCAAATCCTAAACTCAGGTTGAACAATTGTGTGCTTGATAATATTTATGACATTGGTCTGTTTGCTGTGAACAGTAGTGTGGTAGCCAACAACTGTCTTATCAGCAATTGCGGAACGAACGTTGCATTGATCTATGGTGGTAGTTACCAGTTCAATCATTGCACGGTTGTATCTGCATCCAATTCATTTGTGCAACACAAAAACCCGGCACTCACAGCAACCAATTTTGTAAAACAGAACAATACAATTTACACATCAGCACTTACTGCAGTATTTACAAATAGTATTGTTTGGGGCGATGAAGGATTTGTTGATAATGAAATTGTGGTGCAGAAAGAAGGCACGGCTGCAGCGAACGTTACGTTGAATAATGTCCTGTTCAGAGCAAAAGCAGATCCATCAAATACCACTTTCAATAATGTGTTGCGGAATATGAACCCACAGTTCGACAGCGTGGATGTGGTGCGCCGTATTTACGATTTCAGGCTGAAAAATGGCTCCCCTGCTATTAATAAAGGAATAATTACCCCGCTTGCTACTGACTTTAACGGGTTGGCAAGAGTTGGTTTGCCCGATCTGGGTTGTTACGAAAAACAATAACCTTTCACAAATTTGATGAGAGGAAGATCAAAATCCCCCAATTCGCATGATCTTTGAACAGAATTACCGGTTTACTGTTATTCATTAAAACAATTGAATTATATGATACGTTTACTTCTTGCCCTTGTGGTATTTGTTTCGTTTGCTTTTACGATTAATGAGAAAAAAGCAGTTAGTGCCCCTCCGACAGTTTACAGTTTTAAAGTAGAAGCTTTGGAAGGTGGTGTTATTGATTTTTCCAAGTACAAAGGGAAAAAGATCCTTATTGTAAATACTGCATCGAAGTGTGGTAACACCCCCCAGTATGAGGCGTTGGAGAAACTTTACCAACAGTATAAAAGCAAACTTGTGATCATTGGTTTCCCTGCAAATAATTTTGGCGGGCAGGAACCCGGCACTAATGCCGAGATCAAAGAATTCTGCAGCAGTACATACAAGGTTACTTTCCCAATGGCAGCAAAGATCAGTGTGAAAGGCGATGATATTCATCCCCTTTACCAATGGCTTACCAGCAAAGACAAAAATGGCGTGCTGGATGCTGAAGTAAAATGGAATTTCAACAAATTTCTTTTGAATGAGAAAGGCGAACTGATTGCCTATTTCCCAAGTAAAGTTTTACCATTGAGCGAAGAGATAACAAGTAAATTGTAAAAGAATAAATTTTCAGTATAAAAAAGCAGGAGTAATTACTTCTGCTTTTTTATTTTCTGCAAATCCTATCTTCGCCCCATGCAATTCTCCCACATCATTGGACAGCAACATGTGATCCAGCAACTGCAGGAAATGGTGGATAACAACCGCCTCAGCCATGCATTGCTGTTCATTGGTAAAGAAGGAAGTGGCGCTTTGCCGCTGGCACTCGCCTTCAGTTCTTATGTGGTAACACAAAGTGAAAAAAACAAACCCGTTGCTGTAACTGCCGGTTTATTTGGCGATGAGCCAGTTGCTTCAGCTTCATCGCATGGCGCAGAGTTGGCAGAACAATACATTCATCCAGATATACATTATAGTTACCCCGTTATTCCAAGAAAGAGTGGCGATAAGCCTGTGAGTACCGATTATATTTCGGAATGGCGTGAGTTCATTAAACTATATCCTTACGGCAATGTATATGATTGGCTGCAATTCATAGGAGCAGAAAACAAACAGGGAAATATCACTGCTGCTGAATGTGCTGATATCATCCGCAAACTCAACCTTAAAAGTTTTGAAAGTGAATACAAAATACTCTTGTTGTGGATGCCTGAATATCTCGGCAACGAAGGCAATAAATTATTAAAACTGATTGAAGAGCCTCCTGCTAATACCTTATTTATCTTAGTTGCAGAAAATGAAAGCCTCGTGTTGCCAACGATCATCAGTCGTTGCCAGACTGTTCGTATTCCGCCAATTGATCTAAGAGATACTGCAACGGCATTGGTTCAACGTAGTAAACTCAGCGAAGAGCAAGCCATGCAAATTGCCGGTGTAAGCGAAGGCAATTATAGGGAAGCATTGCAATTGATTCAACATGCAGAAGAAGACTGGCAATCGTTGTTGAGAGAATGGCTGAACGCTGTGTTAAAGAGTGGCCCGATTGCACAGGTAAAATGGGTTGATGTGATCAGTGCAGTTGGTCGTGAAAAACAAAAACAATTCCTACGCTATTTTACTCACCTACTTGAGCAAAGCATTCGTCTTCGTACAATGGGTGAAGACCATTTGCCACTCACCGGTGCTGAAAAAGATTTTGCCATCCGTTTAAACAAGCTTTGCGACATCAGTCAGCAACAAGCCATTACGAAACAACTCGATGAAGCTGCCTATCATATTGAGCGTAATGCCAATGCCAAAATGTTGTTCATGGCACTTACGATCAAGCTTTACCATATAATCGCCAATAAAACAGTGATTGAAGTTGGATGATGTTTGTTTAATGCGGCCCGTTTCTCCAAAACTTCTTTACGGCCTGAAAATTGTTTATTTTTATCCATCTCAATGAAAGATCATTTATGAAAACAATCCTTTCCATTATCCTTGCCCTTATTTCATTTAACGTTTCAGCACAATCCTATTTCTATATCAAAGGAAAAGTTGTGGATGATAGCACGAGGCTTCCGCTTGAAGGCGCATCCGTACTTTGTCAAAACACCACCAAAGGAACGATCACCAATAAAGAAGGCGAATTTAGAATGGAGTTACCAGCGGGTGGACATAACCTTGTTATTACATACACCGGTTATGAAAGTGAGAGTGTGCGTATCAGTTCATCACAAGACAACAGCAGCGAACTTAATATCATCTTAAAGAAGAAAGAAAAGAAATTGGAAGAAGTAGTGATACAGGCCAGCACTGAAGTAAAAGATGGCTGGACGAAATACGGAAAACAACTTTCCGATTATTTTATTGGCAGCACACCTTTTGCCAAACAATGTACTATCGAAAATCCGGATGTACTTAAATTCTATTTCTCCCGCAAAAGGAATGTACTAAAAGTAAAAGCTGAAGAACCTGTTGTGGTAATGAATTATGCATTGGGTTACCGCATAAGCTATCAGCTCGATTCGTTTATTTATGATTACAATACAAAGTTCAGTGCTTATGCAGGGGTTGCATTTTATACTGAGCTCGATTCAACAGCTGATCAAAAAACCGTTTGGCTAAAGAACAGAGAGAAAGCATACTTAGGTTCACGCTTACATTTTATGCGTTGTTATTACGACAGCACATTAGCTGACAATGGTTTTGTGATCGAACATATTTATAACGACACCATAAACGCCAAACCAAAGATCCGTTCGGTTGAAAATCCATACGATTCTGCTGTATATGTTTTAGTGGACAGTGTAGACAAAGAAATCAACCTGTTTGGAAAATACCGGATCGTTTACACTTTACAACCAATGGAAAAAGAATACCTGGTTGCCAACAAATATCCGTTAAGTGCGAAAGAACAACTCTCAACACTTGAACTGCTCAATGGATTTGTGATTACGGAAAATGGTTTCTTTTACGAACAACACGAAGTGATCAACAGTGGTTACTGGGCATGGAAAAATTTAGCTGATCAATTGCCGTATGATTATTGGCCGGAGGAGTAACAGCCAGTTCTGATTTTTTAAGATCTTTAGAAAAGTTATTCCTTCTCTTCAAGGCGTTTTACTTTTTCCCATAATTCAGGAATACGTTTTACCCAAACCAGTTCCTTTCTTTTTTGCAAGGCATCATCTACCGGTGTACCGAAATATGATTTGTTTCCTTCAATAGAAGAAGGCACACCACTTTGTGCAAACACAACAGCATTCTCGCCAATGGTTAACGTCTTACTTACACCTGCCTGTCCCCATAACACCACACCATCTTTTATTTCAACCGCACCGGCCACACCTACTTGTGCGGCAAACAAACAATTTTTACCAATCACAGTATCGTGTCCAATATGCACCTGGTTATCGAACTTGGTACCACGGCCAATCACTGTATCATGTGTTACGCCTTTATCAATGGTGCAGCACGACCCCATTTCCACATCATCTTCAATGATCACTCTGCCACAGCTTTCCATTTTTTTATACCACACATCACGGTTCTTTTTGGTGTTGAAATAAAATGCATCGCTGCCAATCACTGTTCCTGCATGCAGAATTACGTTGTTACCAATTACTGTATGATCATAAATAGAAACATTGGGATGAATTACGCAGTTCGTACCGATCGTTACATGATTACCAACAAACGCACCGGGCATAATAACTGTTCCTTCGCCAATAACAGCTGTATCGCTGATCAATTTATTAGAAGGAGTAAAAGGACGAAAATGACGAACAATTTTTAAATAAGCTTCAAACGGCTGTTCGCAAACCAACAATGCCTTTCCATCAGGCACTGCAGTCTCTTTATTGATGATAATAAAACTTGCTGCCGATTGAATGCATTTATCATAATATTTTGGATGATCAACAAACACAAGATCGCCTTCTTCCACTTTGTGTATTTCATTAATACCTGTTGCTAATCCATTTTTATTCCCTGTAACAACTGCACCAATCAGTTCAGCAATCCATTGCACAGGAACCGGAGAAGGAAACTTCATACATTGATTTTTGCCAAAGGTAATATGTTTCAGTTTGCAGCAACAAACCAAGAAATGAGCCATTACAAATGTTGATACCAACCGAAATGTTCACTGGCGAATATTATCCGGCGAATAAAAAACAAGAACAAAAAACACATGAAACAACCAAAAAAGAACTGCAAAACCGGAAAAACAACCCTTCGGGAAAACTTTTTTCAAAAAATTTTTTTGCGTTTTTTGCTGTTTTTAAAGACCATAAAACGATCTGTTTTATCTTCAACAAAAGATGAATTTATTCATCAGCAATTATTGTCAAAACAAAACGATTGATTTTTCACTTTGCTGAAACTATTGCCAATACAGCATTTCAGAAGAATTGTTTTTTTATGACGTAGTTTTAGTTTGTTGATTGTATGAAAATTCAACGTTACTATTACATTCATTTTTATCTTTAACTGCTTCAAAAATGCATAGCCCTTTTCCACACGCAAACTTAAAATGTGAATAAAATTTTTTTGAAAAATTTTTTATATCGGAGAAATTATTTTTAATATTGTGCAGGGAAAGAAATTTCCTGGTACTTACTAACCCATCCATCATAAAAGCTCGGTGTCTTCCGGGCTTTTTATTTTTCACTCACTTTCATTTTTTATAACGCAACAATCTGTTTAAAAATTTTTCCTGTCGTTATACTACTACACAAGCTTGTTTTAATTAAATCACCCCGAACAAACGAAATTCTTTACATTGCTTAAAAATAAGCTATGCTTAAATCAATGACCGGTTTTGGAAGAACCGAAGAGGCCGCCGGCGATAAAACATTCCTGGTTGAAATAAAATCTCTCAACGGAAAACAGTTTGAACTCAATTTAAAAATTACTCCCTTATTAAAACCATATGAGTTTGCGATCCGTACAATATTGTCGGAGCAACTGATGCGTGGTACGATCGATTGCAATATCTTATTAAAGCAAAACGGAGGCAATGGCGCCATCACCATTAATAAGGAAATGGCCAAAGCTTATTTTCAGCCATTGAAAGAAGTGGCGGATGATTTAAATATCGGGTTGAGTGAATATGTGTTGGCAGCAATGTTACGTTTGCCTGATGTGGTTGTTCCCAACACCGATATTTTAAGCGAAGATCAATACGGGCAGTTCAAACAAACGCTGCAAAATGCGATCGATGCTATTAATAAGCACCGCCTGCTTGAAGGTGCGGCTTTAGAAAAAGATCTCATCGAACGTATTAATAATATACTCGCCTACCAGGAAAAAATTTCTGAACTTGAACCGCTTCGTCAACATAAAATGAAAGAAGAACTCCGTCGCAAGATGGAAGAGCAGGTAGGAAAAGAGAATTATGATGTAAACAGACTTGAGCAGGAGATGATCTACTACATTGAAAAGATCGACATTAGCGAAGAGCAGGTGCGTTTGCGCAACCATTGCGACTATTTCCTCAATATCCTGAAAGAAGCTGACGAATCAAAAGGAAAGAAACTCGGTTTTGTGTTGCAGGAAATTGGTCGTGAAATTAATACCACCGGTGCCAAAGCCTACGACTCCGGCATCCAGAAACTGGTGGTGCTCATGAAAGATGAACTGGAAAAAGCCAAAGAACAGGTCTTGAATATTCTTTAATTTAATACTATTAATTAAATAGAAAGGAACCCTCGTAGCCGGAATTGGGGTTTTGGAATTTGGATTTTGGGATTTGGAATTTGAACTTTGTAAAAACATTACGCTTGAAATCATTGCAGCGCTTACATACTCTTGCAAATTCATTCATCGCAAGTTCACTTATTTTTTCTTCCGTTTTACTGGGCAGTTGCAGTTCCATTGACGCCTTCGAAAAAAATGCTGAGATCCCTAAGCACCAATGGACTTATGATTTTCAACCTGAGGTAGTGTTCAATATCACCGATACCGTATCAACTTATAATGTACTTGTTACGTTGCGTCATACAGATGCTTATGCGTATAAAAACATCTGGCTCTTTCTTTCAACCCGCCAACCCGGTGATAGTACCTTTCAAAAAGAACGCTTTGAATTGACCCTGCAAGATCAGGAAGGAAAATGGATTGGCACCGGCATGAGCGACATCTGGGAAGTGCGTTATCCCCTGTTCAATAATATCAGGTTTACCAAACAGGGTAACTATACTATCAGGCTGCAACAAACAATGCGTGACAATCCTTTGTTACATGTCATGAATGCCGGTATACGTATTGAAAAAGCAAAATCATAATGGCTTATACCAATAAAGTATATAGTTTCCGTAATTTCTCGTTCTGGTTCTGGATCCTCCTTATTTATGTAATAGCAGCATTAGTGTGGTGGTTTGTTTCACTCGAGCGCCAAAGTGCTGATATGACAGCCTTGAAACTTGCTCAATTAAAACTTGACGATCCTAACTATGATCTGTTGCGTGATGAAACCTTGCTTTTTCAGAAAAGACAATCAGCCAAATACATTGGTGAAGGCATTACCTTTCTAGCATTGATCCTTGCAGGTGCGGTGTTTGTCTATCGTTCCATTCGTAAGCAAATCGAAGTTTCGGCCCTGCAACAGAATTTTATGATGGCTATTACACATGAATTAAAAACACCCATCGCCACTACCCGCCTCAGCATTGAAACAGTATTACGTCGCAAGCTCGATGAGGTGCAGCAACAGAAACTCCTATTGAGTGCCTTGAGCGAAACCAACCGATTGAACATTCTCACCAATAATATTCTTCTTGCATCGCAAATGGAAGAAAAAAATTTCCAGCGAGAGCACGAAGAAGTAAATCTCGCTGATGTAGTGGAAACGGTAGTGAGCGATTACAAGAACCGGTATCCCAACCGACGCATTGAAGCAAGTGCTGATAAAGACTTTTATATAGAAGGTGATGAATTGCTGATCCAGATCGCTTTGAGCAATTTGATTGATAACGCTCTCAAATATGCTCCAAAAGAAAGCCCCGTGTATATCGACCTGATGGATGATAACGAAACAACGCAGATCAAAGTAAGTGATGAAGGCATGGGTGTGCCCGACGAAGAGAAGCAGAAGATATTTGAAAAGTTTTACCGTAGCGGTAACGAAAACACACGCAAAGCAAAAGGTACGGGGCTTGGTTTATACCTCACCCGCAAGATTATTACCGATCACAATGGTGACATATTTGTGATGAACAATACCCCACGTGGAAGTATTTTTGTAATTCAGTTTTAAACACTACACACATGTCGGCCACAAACAAAGCATCTATTTTACTGGTGGAAGATGAAGAGCATTTACTGGATGCTTTGAAATTAAATCTTGAACTGGAAGGCTATGAAGTAACTACCGCCGGTGACGGTGTGGCTGCTCTCAAAGCAGTGGAGAATGAATACTTCGATCTTATTATCATGGATGTAATGATGCCTGAGATGGATGGCATCAGTGCAACAGAAAGTATCCGCATACGTAAGAACGATGTACCCATTTTGATGTTGAGTGCCAAGAATACATCACACGACCGTGTACTGGGTTTAAAGAAAGGTGCGGATGACTACCTCACCAAACCTTTTAACCTTGAAGAGTTGTTGCTGCGTGTTGAGAAGCTGATCGAGAAAAATAAAAAAATACAGGATAAAGACAGCATTGGCGAAAGCTACAGCTTTGGCAACAACAATATTGATTTTAAAGCACAGGAAGCCATCAACTTTAAAGGCGAAAAAATACAGCTGAGTAAAAAGGAAAGTATGTTGCTGCACCTGCTCATTGAAAACAAGAACGAAGTGGTAACCCGTGAAAAAATTCTGCAGGTGGTTTGGGGTTACAATGTTTATCCTACTACACGTACCATCGATAATTTCATCCTCAACTTCCGCAAGTACTTTGAAGAAGACAGCCGCAACCCTGTTTATTTCCACTCGGCAAGAGGGGTTGGGTATCGGTTTGTGGAGGGGGAGTAAGTTGAATTGAATAAAAAAATTGCTACATGAGAAATCATTTGGGTTTGATTTTACTCATTGCATTACATCTAAGTTGTTCAACAAGCCATTACAAAGATGAAGTTGAATATATCAAGATAATTACGTTCTCAGAAGCAGATAGTGTAACGTTATATAACAAGGGGGAAGGGCTATTTCGTTATTTATACTACGATCCCAAAAAAGATTCAGTCATACTTAGAGTTCCTGTTCGTATTGATAGCGATACTGTAATTTATGAAACTTCAATAGGCGAATTCAATAACAGCCGCTATGTTGATACATTACTTTCTGCAGTAAAAACGTTGAGAAGAGAAAATGTTGGCATTATACCTGACCGTAGTGGTTATTCTGGCGATGGGGGCTATTCTGGTCCTACATTTTATTTTGAGTTTAAAGACAAGCATGGTTTATTCTGTTACTATTTCCAACTAGACATTAATGATACCCTTAATCGGTTCAGTGATTTTTATCACCGACTTGGTGAATTGCCTTGGAAAAGAGAACAGGTGGAAAACAACCTCATTAATAGCGATACCGAAACAGTGTCAGCACTTAAACACGTGGGAGTCTATGAAAAACTAGAAGCTCCTTACATTCCACTATCGTGTGGACCTGGAATTGATTTTTTGAAAGTATACGGAAACTGGAGGTCAATTGGCAATGAACATAGTAGAGAACAAAGTAAATATTTAAAATTATCGCTAAAAAAAGATGGCACATTTAGTTACGGATGGGTTCCTACTGATTCTTCATCTATTATCGTTTCAGGTACTTATAGATTGAATGAAAGAAACAATAGGTTGACCTTAGATAACAATCAATCAAAACGAATATATCAAATCCTGAAACTTTCTGAGACTTGTTTTGAATATGTAGATGTTAAGAGGTCCGACACAATAAGAATGGACAGGCTTTCAACAACCCTTGGTGCCCCAGTCAATTTAGAATAGTCTTTTTTGCAACTGTTGGTATTTGACGCCGAGGTTGTGCCTCCCGACCAACCGCATAAATTATAACAAATCAAACCCAGCTTTGTGTAGTGTGTTGGTGATAACACCCAACGACGGTAGGCTTCATACATTTCATTATCTTCAAATCAGTTTTGAGCAACTGAACATAAGAAAAGTAAATAGTGAAAACTGAATTACATACAGACAAAGTAAAACTAAGAGCCCCTGAAAAATCAGATGCAGCAAATCTTTATTACTTACGCACTCATCCCAGTGTAAACAGGTTTATTGAAAGAGATCTACCCAAAAATATTTCAGATGTCGAAAAGTTTATAGAGCTAAGAAATGCTGACCCAAACCCATTTTATTTTATCATTGAAACGCTCCCAACTAATGAACTTGCAGGCACCATATGTTTATGGAATATTAATAAAGAAAATAAATACGCAGAAGTTGGTTATGAACTTTTGCCGGATTTTCAAGGCAAAGGTATTATGACAAGTGCTCTGCGTAAAATCATACAATTTGCTTTTACAGAATTAAACATAGAAACCATAGAGGCCTTAACCCATAAAGAAAATATTCGTTCAAGAAGGTTACTAGAGAAATTTGATTTTAAACTCATGCCGGGCAAAACAGATCCTGACAATTCAAATAACATTATTTATTGCTTAAAAAAAGCCTGACAAACTCATCCCATGGCAAAATACCAGGCAAAAACAAAAGAAACAACAAGCGATGTTTTTAAGTTTATTGCTGCTGTTCCTGATCAGCAAAAACAAAAAGATGCATTGGCACTTGTTGAGTTGATGCAAGAGCAATCGGGTTTTGAACCCAAAATGTGGGGGCCATCCATAATCGGTTTTGGCAGCTATCAGTATGTGTATGAAAGCGGACATGAAGGAGATGCACCCTTAATTGGTTTTTCGCCACGCAAGGCTGAGTTCTCACTCTATCTTTCCTCCGGGTTTGATCAGCGGGAAGAATTATTGCAACAATTCGGAAAACATAAAGTAGCAAAGGCCTGTATCTATTTTAAACGACTTGTAGATGTTGATAAAGGCATTTTAAAAAAGATGATCAAAAACTCGCTTAAGTACATGAAAGAAAAGTATCCGTGATCGTTCATATGCTGTAAATTCTTTCTGTGCATTTTTCCTACCTTCCTGTAAACTTGCCGGCATGAACAAGGTTTTCATTTTCCTTTTCACAATTTTTCTTTACAGTTGTACTGAACAAACAAAACAACCAACAACCAACAGCTGGGCCTTGCTCAACTTTGTAAAAGTGGATAGCCTCAACCCTATTCTGCAGCCCGATTCGACACAACAATTCAACTGCCCCGTCAGCAAACAAACCGTCAACTGGGAAGAACGGAATGTACTCAATCCATCTGCCGTTGTTAAGGATGGGAAAGTGTATCTGCTTTATCGTGCACAGGACAGGCATATGACCTCACGGCTTGGTCTTGCAGTTAGTGATGATGGTTTACATTTTAGCAAAATGCCGAAGCCGGTTTTCTTTCCTGATAACGACAGCATGAAGATCTATGAATGGAAAGGCGGTGTGGAAGACCCACGTGTAGTGCAAAGCGAAGACGGCACTTATATTCTTACCTATACTTCCTACGATGGTAAAACAGCCAGGCTTTGTTTAGCTACATCAAAAGATCTGCGAAGCTGGACCAAACATGGTTTGGTGTTGAATGATGACAAGTATAAAGATGTGTGGTCGAAATCGGGAGCCATTGTTGCCAAACAAAACGGAGAAAAGATCGTTGCCACAAAGATCAATGGAAAGTACTGGATGTATTTCGGTGATACAGATCTGTTGATGGCATCGTCTGATGATCTGATTCACTGGACCGTTGCTGAAAATGAAGAAAGCAAAAAGATGATCACGGTACTGCATCCACGTATGGGTTATTTCGACAGCAGGTTGGTGGAACCGGGCCCGTATGCATTGTTACAAAACGATGGCATTCTTTTAATTTATAACGGAAGTAATGCCGCCAACTTCAGCGACAGCAGTATGCCGAAGTTTACTTATGCAGCGGGACAAGCATTGTTTGATAAAGAGGAACCATGGAAACTCATCAGCAGAACTGATTCAAATTTCATTCGCCCTGATAAAGACTATGAACGTGTGGGCGAAGTAAACGAAGTGTGCTTTGTAGAAGGCCTTGTTTATTTTAAGAACAAATGGTTTTTGTATTATGGAACTGCTGATTCAAAGATTGCGGTGGCGGTGAAAGAATGATTTCTCATTATATTTAATAAGAAAAATTCGCTTGTGCTATCTTGATAAAAAATCAACCTATGCTTCATTTCAATTCAGAAAAATTTGATTTTTGGACGATCTATGAAAGCATCAAAAGATTTTATCCAATTGGGGTAAAGAAAGATGATAGTAGGATGTACTATTCATATCCGGGATTGAAAGAGCTTGAAGATCGGGTTGTAGATAATATTCATGTTGACGAACATTTCAATTCACGCTGGGAAAATTTCACAGCAATAATTCAAAAAGAAACCGGAAAAGAAATAATTGGCACCACATACGGACAAGCTCCGTCATTCAGTTCCTATGTTTTACTCCAATCAAGTTCTATTGATAATCTAACCCGTACAAAGGAACTACATTTCTTCGTGAGCTTAACCGGGCCATATTATACAGTCATCGGTAATGATAACAGTACTGTAAAAATTTTAGAAAGTCAATATAAAGGAACAAGCTATTTAGTTGTTTCGCCCTTTCTTGAATATGCTGATATCTTTAAACTGCTTTGTGAGAAAATTGAAAAACAGTTCATTGGATTTCGATTTGTACCGTTTGAAATATGTACCCAAACAATCGACGGATTGGATGTGAGATACTCAGACGAAAAACTCAACAGAGTTTTTCATGCCTTGTTTAATAACCATATCGATCTCAATACCCTGAGATACGTTGGAGATAATCATTACAAGTATGATGACTGGATCAGAGATGGATATGTTGATGATGGGGACAGTTGGACTGCTTTTCCGCCAATTCAATAAGCCAATAATCTACCTCATCTCCCCCGCAAATGTCCAACCCGTTACATGATTTTCTTTTAATGGTTGATTGATCAACACAGCGTCTTACACAATTTTCAGCTCTAGAATGTCAACCCATATTTTCTTAACTTGGGTTTATTTAGAGCACACCCAGCTTAAACATGAGAAATTTATTCATACTTCTTGCCCTGCTATTCCCGTTTTTGTCGCACAGCCAGGTAACTGTGAAAGAGATCAAAGAAACGCATCCACAAGACAAAGAACAGGTTTATATCTTTCCGCTGATCAAAACAAAAACCGGGAGCATATCTACACGCATCAACAATACCCTGTGCAGTGATTTTCTGGATGTTGACAGGAACAAGGTCAAAAAAAGCATTTTTGAAAATAGTTGGGCCAATGAAGAAAATGTTTACGGCAGGCTTTCAGATATTTCTTACGAAATATTGCAGAACAGCAAACGTATTTTCAGTATCAGTCTCTCTGCGGAAGGTTGCGGTGCGTATTGCGAACCTTTCACCCGTTATTACAATTTCGATCTTCAAACAGGCAAACAGTTTAAACTGGAAGACTTATTCACTCCTGCCGGTAAAAAGTTATTGCTTGACGCAATGAACAAACAAAAAAAGGAACTACTGCAACAGAAAATAACATCAGCAAGAGAGCTGTTACATAAAAAAGGTTCAGCTGTAAGTAAAGATGATAAAGAATACTATGAAGAGATGATCGAGGTTTACAGCAACTGCCTTGAAAGCCAGTTATACAACTCGCTTGAATACATACAATTCAGCCTGCAACAAAAGACGCTGGTTGTGTTTGGAGAACGTTGTTCTGCCCATGTAAATCAAAATGTTGATGAACTGGGCGATTTTGAATTTGGCTTTTCTCTTGCCAACTGGAAAAAACACTTCAGCACTTACGGCCTTTCCCTGCTATCAGAGTAAAGCTGTTTCAAAATCAGCTCGTCAACCAATCAACATCATCGCAGGGTGAGTCGCTTCTGCTTATCTTAATCCTTCAACATAAGCTATGAACCTGAAAAATATTCAAACCGAAATAGATGCCGCTTTTCTTTACCAGAAACTGGCAACACATGAGGATGATCCTGTAATTGCCAATGTATTCAGGCAAATGAGTGAAATTGAAAACAGTCATGCCCTTGCGTTTGCTGCCAAAGAAAAGATCGATGCATCATTTCTTCCTAAACCATCTTGGCGTGCAAAAACCTTAAACGTCATTGGTAAAGTATTCGGGTACGATTATGTGTTGGGTGCAGTCATGGATACAGAGAAAAGTATTTCAAATGCCATCGTTCAAACCAAAAAGAAAAATAAAGAAGAAATTACGGGCAGCGAAACAACGCATGTAAAAATTCTTCGCAGCATCTTAGAAAAAGAAACACAGGTATCAGGCAAGCAACTATCGAGGTTTGAAAAGAAACATCGTTCTGTTGGTGGCAATGCCATTCGTGCTGCAGTGTTGGGTGGTAATGATGGATTGGTTTCCAATTTTAGTTTGGTGATGGGTGTTGCAGGTGCCACGCAAGGTCAGGAGGGAGTTTTATTGGCGGGACTTGCAGGATTATTGGCCGGCGCTTTATCCATGGCATTGGGCGAATGGATCTCTGTTAAAAGTTCGCAGGAGTTGTATGAAAACCAGATGCAACTTGAAATGGAAGAGCTGGAAGTAAATCCTGAAGGAGAGAAAAAAGAAATAGCGTTGATCTATATGGCAAAGGGAATTGATGAACAGCAGGCTTACGTTCTTGCAGATGAAATAATGAAAGATAAAACAAAGGCACACGACCTGTTGGTGAAAGAAGAATTAGGTATTGATGCTGAAGAATTAAAAGGATCGGCTGTTGAAGCAGCTGTTTATTCCTTCATCTTATTTGCCATTGGTGCCATTATACCTGTTGCACCGTTTATGTTTGCCAAAGGCGCTGCCGCCATCGGCATAAGTGTTGCGGTGAGTGCATTGGGTTTATTCCTCATCGGCGCTGCTATTACATTATTCACCGGAAGAAATGTTTGGTTCTCCGGTTTCAGGCAGGTATTGTTTGGTTTACTTGCCGCAGCTATCACATTTGGCATTGGAAAGTTGATTGGCGTATCAATTGCAGGATAAGCAAAACAAACGAAATTATTTCTCCGGTACCGCAGTTTATGCTAACAGCAATAAAATGTTTGGCAAAGCCTGCAAATATCAACCGTTACGTGGTATTGCATTAGAAACAGAAGCTGTCTAATTTTAGATAAACCTTTTGTTATGAATGTGTATGCACTTTTATCACCGCTGGCAATACTGTTGCTGTTACTGGAAATTGTGTATTGCGTGAAGAAGAAAAATGGTTACTACAGTTTCCAGGATACTGTTGCGAATCTTGCAACCGGCATCGGCAACCAATGCATCAATCTTGCTGTTCTGTTTTTTGTGTATCACTTTTACGGATGGCTCTACAACAACGTAGCACCGTGGAAAATTCCCGCCACCTGGTATAGCCTGCTGATACTATTGTTGCTGCAGGATTTTATTTTCTATTGGTTCCATCGTGTGGGACATACCATTAATATTTTCTGGGCGGCGCATATGCCGCATCATTCATCAGAAGAAATGAATTTATCTGTGGGTTTGCGTGCCAGTTTCACCCAGCGTATGTTCCAGTTTTTATTCTTCGATTGGATATTGGCAGTTATCGGTTACTCACCGGAGATGATCTATTCCATGGCAGCCGTGCATTTGTTTCTCGCTTACTGGCATCATACACGCATCATCAAAAAAATGGGAATACTCGAAAAGGTTTTTGTTACACCATCGCACCATCGTGTGCATCATGGTGTAAACACACAATATCTTGATAAGAATTTTTCGGAGTTTCTCATCATCTGGGATAAACTGTTTGGCTCGTTTGAAGAAGAAAAAGAAGAAGTGTGTTATGGTGTTACACATCCGCCACGCACCTGGGACCCTATTTACATTAACATCCAATACTGGAAACAATTATGGGATGATGCAGTAGCTGCTGATAGCTGGTGGGATAAGATCCGCATTTGGTTTATGCCATTGGGATGGCGACCAAAAAATGTAGGACAGGCTTTTCCAAGAGTTGGTTACACAAGAGATGACCAGGTGAAATTCTCCAGTAAACAATTCCGCAACACAAAGCCATACATCATTGCACAAATTGCAGCAGGCTTGGTTTATATGTTCATCACCATAAATCTCACCATGCCATTGACCATTACTGAACGGTTGATCATGACAGCAGGCATTTTTATGATGACGATCGGCTGGGGAGGCATTTTACGTGCAAAAAAATGGGCGGTGGCATTAGAGTTGTTCCGATTACTGTATATGCTTGTTACGCTCATTGCTATTCTCAATGCACATGGCATGGCAAATTGGATCGGTTGGCAAATGATCGCCGGTTTATTATTTGTGGGCGCATCTGTTTTGTGGATGGGTTTCTTCTTTAAACCGAATGCATTGGAAGGCGATGAAATACCTGTACATTCTGAATTACACGTGACGGCTTAACCATGACCTCCACATTTTCAATTAAGAATTTAATGAATAAAGCAGAGCAAGCTTATTTGTAAAATAATTACCTGGAGATGGGGTGTAATTTTTGTGTAGCTTGAGCTATTGCGTCAGGTTCTTCACAAAAGCCAAATACTTCTTTTAAACACCGGTAGTTATGAATAAATTATTTTATGGTCTTACTAGAATTGTTTTTGGTTTATTCCTGCTGCAACTTGCCGCATGTAACGAAAGAAGTACGGCTCCATCGAAAGAAGATATCAATGAGATCGATCTGAAACGTGGTAATGTAGTTTTGTGTGGCCCTGCCGATGAACAATTCGGAACTGTTCAATTTATCACTTCCTGTTCACCAAAAACAAAAGAAGACTTTGATCTTGCAATTGCGCTGCTGCATTCGTTTGAATATGATGAAGCAGAAAAAGTATTTGCAAAAGTGATTGAAGAAGAACCAAACTGCGCCATGGCTTATTGGGGAGTGGCCATGAGTAACTATCACCAGGTGTGGCCTTCACCACCAACACAGGCTGAGCTCGAGAAAGGAACAAAAGCAATCCTGATTGCACAAGGGTTAAAGAATAAATCAAAAAAAGAAACAGATTATATTAATGCCATTGCCGTATTTTATAAAGACTGGAATTCGATCGATCATCGTACACGTACACTCAGTTTTGAAAAAGCAATGGAAAAGGTTTATGCTACTTACCCAACCGATAAAGAAGTTGCGGCATTTTATGCATTGTCTCTTGTTGGGGCATCCGACCCTGCTGATAAAACATATACCAAACAACGGAAAGCGGGTGAAATCTTAACCGCATTATTCCCCGGTGAACCAAATCATCCGGGCATTGTGCATTACATTATTCACACCTACGATTATCCTGAGCTTGCATCACTAGCATTACCGGCAGCAAGAAAATACGCAACCATCGCTCCTTCATCGGCACATGCACAACATATGCCTTCGCATATTTTTACAAGGCTCGGGCTTTGGAATGAATGTATTCAATCAAATCTTGTTTCAACTTCTTCTGCAAAATGCTATGCCGAAACAGCCGGCATAAAAGGTCATTGGGATGAAGAACTGCATGGCATGGACTACCTCGTTTATGCTTACCTGCAGCGGGGTGAAACCAGATTGGCAAAACAGCAATTCGATTATCTCAATACAATCAAGGAAGTGTACCCGGTAAATTTTAAAGATGCGTATGCCTTTGCTGCAATTCCTGCACGTTACTATCTCGAAAATAAATTATGGAAAGAAGCCGCTGAAATGAAGATGCATCCAATTGATTTCCCCTGGCAGAAATTTCCATGGCAAAAGGCTATCATTCATTTTACAAGGTTGATGGGTTCTGTTCATACCAATAAACTTGATGCAGCAAAAACTGAATTGAAAAATCTTGACAGTATGCGTCAATTATTGATCGCTGAAAAAGATGTATACAAAGCCAATCAGGTGTTGATACAATTAAAAACAGGCGAAGCATGGATTCTTTGTAAAGAAGGAAAAACAAACGAAGCATTAATTCAAATAACAACTGCTGTTGAGTTGGAAGATAAAACAGGAAAAAGCCCTGTCACTCCCGGTGAAATTATTCCTGCAAAAGAATCAATGGCCGATATGTTATTGCTGATGAATAAACCTAAAGAAGCGTTGGCAGCCTATGAAGCAAATTTAAAAACCCACCCTAACCGCTTCAATGCATTGTACGGAGCAGGCTTAGCAAGTGAGTTGAGTAATGATGTAGTGAAAGCAAACTACTATTACAAACAATTGCTTACAGTAGCCAACTCTCCAAATGCCGACAGACCTGAATTGGAAAAGGCAAAATTGTTTTTAAAAAATGAGGTGATTGCTGTTAGAAAATACCTGCTGCATTATATCCTTCTGTCAACTTCCTGCATCAGTTCTTTTGATTGAAGCATGAGCTGTTCCCTATCATCTGTAATTTCCATTGGACTAAAAATAGCCAGTTCACAAGCCTGAGACAATTGTTGAAACTGTGCTGCCAGATCGGGCCAATTTTTTTGTTGCAGTTCACGCACAATTTGTGCATTGCTCGCCGTTTTTGTTTGCAGGTTTAATCGTTCAATGAAAAAATCCTGCAACCCTTGCAACAGCAATGTATAAAATTGTTTCGGATGCAAGCCTTGCAATACA
Organism: Lacibacter sp. H375; assembly: GCF_037892425.1. NCBI lineage: Bacteria > Pseudomonadati > Bacteroidota > Chitinophagia > Chitinophagales > Chitinophagaceae > Lacibacter > Lacibacter aquaticus. The sequence goes on along the minus strand of NZ_JBBKTT010000001.1, from coordinate 1,600,976 downwards.
TATGCTGCCGGTTGCAAGTAAGCATCCATTGTTTTTTGTGGTTCAATATATTCTTCCACTTGTTGGGTTACAATACTTTTTTCCTCAGCCTTCTTTTCACGTTTGTGTTGAACGAAAAAGATACCGGCGATCAATACCAGCAAACCACTGCCAACACCTGCTACCCATACCCATCGAGGCAAGGCTTCTTTTACAATTGGCTCATCATTAAACACAGGTGTTTTTCGTTTCACTGCTGCGGTTACATTCAACTGCAGACTGTCGCTTGAAAGTGTATGATAAGTTTTTGTCTGCTCATCAAAATACGTGAAGTTGATCTTGGGGATAGTGAACAATCCCGTTTTTGAAACGGCAAACGGAATATCAAATGTTTTGACTCCGCTGATAGGTGCATTATGTTTATCGATCTCTTCGCTCAGCTTTGCATCAAACGAATCAACACCGCTTGGCCAATGAACAGTTGGTGCTGTGATCATTGGCAGGTTCCCCTTTCCTTTAATAACTACACGTAAAGTTGCATAATCGTTTGCTGCTATGCTTTTGTTCAGGAGTGATGCATCCATGCTGAAATTCCCAACGGCACCATCAAAGCTTTCAGGTTTATTTTTTTCAGGAAGATCAAGCACATTCACCTTTAATGAATCACTTTTTAAGATGATCGTTTCCTGAATTACATCACCATTGCTGTATTCCGATTCTTTTACTTTTTCCATCACCGCATCAAGCCACGTGTTTGTTTCTTTGGCGCTGCGTGCTCTGGCCCTGATCATGCGAACAAGATTCTCCACTTCCACCGGCTCAATCGTAAGCAATCCCGATTGCAAGGGGAACAGCTGCACTTTACGAATGAGATAACAGTTATACATTTTCCCATTGTACATTTCTTTCGAAAAAATGCCTGTTTCCGGTTGTTCCATATCTACAACAGAAAAACCGTTGAGCGATGGTCGCTTAACAATCTTCGATTCACTATCGAGCCTTGTAAATAATTTGAATGTAGCGAGCACAGGTTCACCAACGTAGCAACTGTTTTTATCGATCGTAGCTTTAATGAACAGGTTCTTTGCAACTTTATCTTTCAAATTTTCATTAGGCATCAGGTAATAATCAGGTCGCTCTTCCTCCATTTGTTTTGTGGCACCTGCTTCCTTTACAAAAATGACAATGGGTGATGATGTTGCAATTTTTCCTTTTGATTTTACAATGGCCGATGCAATAGGTAAACGTCCTTTAATTTTTGGTCGAAGCGTGATGGTGTAGGTAATGTATTCAGAAAGTGACCCATTCACCCATGTCCATCCATTGGTTTGATCAAAGCCGCTTAACTGTTCAAAATTGCGGAAGGATGGTGGCGTAAAATCATCGATCTGGCTTGCGCCTTCAACTACAAACTGCAGTTGAAAGCTTTCGTTTTGCTGCACAACTGTTTTGCTGGGGATGACAGACAGTTTCACTTGTGCCGTTGTACAGAAAGACAATAACAGAAAACTGATCATCCAAAAGCCATATAGTGGGCGCTTCAACATGAGTAGACAAAATTAAAACAAGTGAGGGGTTGAACAGGTGCCGTTGATGTAAGTTGATGTTAAAACAACCGAAGAGTTAGTTGATTGGCTGATATTAATGATGAAAGCTGCGGAATGTGTAGTAGGCAATAAGCAAAGCCTGTGTTCATTTGCGTTTCTCCGTGGCCGCACTCATTCGCATCATCAAAACATCATTTCATCGGCGGTCAGAGATCACCCAGTTGTGGCCTGATGATAATATCTTCCACGCAAGCCTGTGGCGAAAGTTGTGAACTGGCATATACCAGTTTGGCTATATCCTCCGCTTCCATGATTCGTTTTGCGGAATTATCATAATCACCCCATGAATCGGTCATGACTGCGCCAGGGAAAACAGAAGTTACCTTGATCAGATGCGGTTTCATCTCTTCACGTAAGTTTTTGCTGAACCCATGCATGGCATATTTGCTGATGCTGTATGCACCGCCGTTTTTATACGAGTGTAATGAAGCGATTGAACACATGTTGAAAATATGTCCACGTGAACCACTGACCGGACTTTGCTTCATCATCTGCGGTAACAGTTTACGGGTTAAATGATAAGCACTGTAAAGATTCGTAGCGATCATTTCTTCCAGGAAACCATCTTCTTCATTATACACACTACCGGGTAAAAAATTACCGGCGTTATTCACCAATACATCAATGTTGAAACTGTTGTCGAGTACCCATTTCCCAAAACTATCTACCTCTTCCCTTTTGCTGAGATCCCTAGCTTTGGCTTTTATTTTTACACGGGGATATTTGTCCTGCATCTCTGCCATGGTCTTATAGATCGCCACTTCACTTTTTGAACTGAGATACAAAGCATGCCCGTTTGCCGCAAAAATTTCTGCAACGGCTTTGCCAATTCCTCTTGATGCACCAGTGATGACAACGTTCATAAATTCAGATTTTACTGTGTAGATTGCAGGTTTTAATCAACATTCAAATAGTTGGTTTGTTTACAAGATACGTTCTTACAAATCTAAAATCGTAATTCTGAAATCTGAAATGAAATATCGTCACTTGTTTTTCGATCTCGACCATACCCTTTGGGATTTTGATGCCAATGCCATGGAAACCTTGGCCGATGTGTATAAAGAACTTGATTTGCAGGCAGCTGGCATCAATGATTTTGACTTGTTCTGTAAACACTACCTGCATCACAACGCTATTCTATGGGACCGCTATCATCATGGTTATATTTCAGCTGATGATCTCAAATGGAAACGGATGTGGCGCACTTTGCTTGAATTTAAAAACGGCAGCGAGGAACTGGCCCGTAAAATGAGCGGTTATTTTTTAGAGGTGTTACCCACTAAACAAAACCTGTTCCCATACACCCATGAAATACTGCGTCATTTAAAAGAGAAGGAATACAAGCTTCACCTCATCACCAATGGTTTTGAAAAAACACAATGGCGCAAACTTGATAACAGCCAACTGGGACAATATTTTGAAGAAGTGATCACCAGCGAAAGAAGCAACAGCGTAAAACCAAACAAAGAAATTTTTGAATACGCCCTTCGTATTACCGGTGCAGAGTTAACACAGAGCATCATGATCGGCGATAATTTAGATGCAGATATTAAAGGAGCATTGAACGCTGGGATGCATGCAATTTTTGTAAATCATATCAACGCAGAGTTAAAGGGAATTGAACCAACATATGTAATTACTCATTTGAAAGAACTGGAAGGGATTTTTTGATGGTGAGTGGTGAATTGTGAGTAGTGAGGGGGTTTCCGATAGTGAATTAAACTTATTACATTTAAGAAACTCTTGCTATGTTTTTACACCTTGGTCACACTAAACTTGAGGTTTACAAGTCTTCCCGTGAATTTACTTTCGAATGCTACAAACTCACAAAATCTTTACCGGACGAAGAAAAGTATGCTATGGCATCTCAGATCAGGAGAGCTGCACTATCCGTTCATTTAAATATTGCTGAAGGGTCTTCTAGAAAATCCGAAGTTGAAAGAAAAAGATATTATGAAATTGCAAGAGGATCTGTCATTGAAATCGATGCCGCTCTTGACGTTTCAAACGACCTGAATTATCTAAAAACCTTTGATTCGGAAAAATTAGGTGACACTATGATTAAGATGTTTAAGCTTCTTTCAGGAATGATCGAGCCAAAGCACTGACCATTCACTACTCACAACTCACAATCAATATTCCGCCAGCACCGTAACTCCTGCCTGTACTTTTTCATTCAGCTTTACATTGATCTTTGTGCCCGGAGGTAATAACAGATCAACACGTGAACCGAATTTGATAAAACCAAGTTCACCACCTTGCTCCACTTTTTGTCCGGGTTGCAAATAATTGACGATACGCTTTGCAACGGCACCTGCAATTTGTTTTACAAGGATCACAATACGATCATTACTCAACACAACACTATGGCGTTCGTTTTCAGTAGATGATTTAGGGTCCCAGGCAACTAGGTATTTGCCTTTATGGTATTGCGAATAATTTACTTCACCTGCAATGGGATTTACATTCACATGCACATTCGCCGGGCTCATGAACACACTCAATTGAATACGCTTGTCTTTGAAATATTCAACATCGGTTATTTCTTCGATCACCACCACTTTACCATCGCAAGGACTGTAAATGGCATGTTCATTTTTGGGCGTAATACGTCTTGGAATACGAAAGAAAGAAACAATAAAAAGAAAGAAGAATAAGGTTACTGCAAAAATGAGCCAGGAAAGAACCGGCAACGTTGGGCTGATAAAATTAAACGCAAGCAGATTAATGATCACAAACAATACGGCTGCAATAGAAATACTTTTAAATCCTTCTCTGTGAATAGTCATGGAACAAGTTTGAACAGCGAAAGTACAAAGATTCGGCCTATTGATATTCCTGTTTGCCAAACTTCTGCCAACGCTCAACAGCGTATGAAAGGAAAGCTTTCGGTGCTTTGCTGAAAGCGGTATCGGCTTTCCAGCTTCCGCCAATGGTATCTTTTTGCAGAAGCATCAGTTCTTCACCACGAATTGCATACTTCTGTGTGCCTTCATACATGATGAGTTTCTTTTCATTCGGACTTACATCGCCTTTGCAGCTAAGTGCATACAACATCGTTATTTCAGCAAGACCATTACTATCGAGATCGGTAATGGTTAAATGATCATCATAAAATGAACACACAATATCTAACTCACAATTATTGATCTGATCCATCATCTTCCACTTCGTTACAAATCCACTATCAGTTTTTTGATAAAGCACTGCAGATAGTTTTGCTGATGCATGAGTTTGTCCTTTTTCAATATACGCCCCCGTTTCGTACAACACCAACCAGTTTTCACCCGATACATCATGCCATTTCTTTGCACGTTTTAATTGATAAGAACTGGGTAAGGGCAACAATGCGCTAACAGCAGCTGTTACTTCTTCCACTTCCGATACTACTTTTTCTTTCTGCACAACAGCTGTTGTGTTGCTGTCCTGTTTATTGTTTTTACAGGAAAGCATCAAAAAGAAAAGAAACAACAACACACAACAACGCATCATCAGTTTATCAGTTTTAACAGCAACCACACAAATGGTGTTGCCAATAATAAAGAATCGAAACGATCAAGAAAACCACCATGGCCAGGCATAAAACTACCACTGTCTTTTACATTGGCTAATCGTTTCAGTTTACTTTCAAGTAAGTCACCGCATGTACCTGCAACTGCCGCAACCGCAGCAATAACAGCCCATAGCCATGCAACAGATGATTGGCTCAAATATCCCAGTAACCACATTACCCCAACTGCTAAAATAATACCACCAATAGTTCCTTCCCATGTTTTTTTAGGCGAGATACTGCTGAGTGGAGTTTTCCCAATAAGTGACCCGACAATGTAAGCCATAGTATCGTTGATCCAGATGGAACCAATAATGATAAGCGGTACAGCATACCCACTGATCCTCGCCAACAATGTAGAAATATTTGTAAACGTATCCTCACCATTGTGCGGCATCCACATAGCGCCACTACGTAAATGCATGAGCAATGCCCAGCTTAGTGAAATATAAATCAAACCAAAAACGGAATGGGCAATGTATTTAAAGTTGAACTGTTTTGAAAAAAGCAATTCACTTATCGGCACCATTAGAAAACCCGCAAGCATCAACATCCATCCAATAGAATGAAGTGAAACATTCTCACTAATATACCAATCAGCTGTAAAAAATAACATCAGCCCATAACCACCGATCATTACACCGTATTTATGAAACGGATTGATCGTTTGATATCCTTTATCGACCAAGCCAACCAGTTTCTGATATTCGATCCAGCAACCAAAATGAATGATGCTGAAGAGAAAAAGAAAACTCCACTTATTCCACAACAACCCAACAAGCATCACCACCACAAATAAAATAGCTGTGAGTGTACGTGTGCGGAATGTTTGCCAGTTAAATGCCATGAAAGAAGTATTATTTAAGATATTGGTTTTGCGATGCTTGGTTTTGCACATTCGCAATACTATCAGGATACACTTTTGTTACCATCAGTTTTTTCAGCAGAATAAACAGTCCCACTAATACCGCTGCACTGATCAAACCCGCCCACCACGGAGCACTGTCACCCACTTCCATATCAATTTTTTTGTCCTTAGTGTATTGCCAGTAAAGAATAGTTACCATCAATGCATTATTAAAGAAATGCGCAATAATGCTGTACCAAAGGTTGCCGGTGTAATAGAAAATATAGCCGAGTACCATTCCCAAAGCAACACGAGGAATAAATCCATACCACGAAAAGTGAATAGCACTGAAAATAAATCCGGTGATAAAAATAACCAGCCATGGTATTTTAAACCATCGCATAAAAATACTTTGCATTGCTCCTCTGAAAAATACCTCTTCAACAATGGCAGGCATTAAGGCAATGATAAACAATGCAACAATATAATCAGTTGGAGTTTTAAATGTTGCCATCAGCTTTACCTGCTCTGCATACTGCGATTCCATTGCATCAAACATCTTCTTCATAGATGCAGTTATTGGTATGGCTTTATTTAGTTCAGCCAAAAAGCCAACAAAAGGCAACGCACATAACATAATCAATATGGCTACAACTGCCCGATTCAAATGCAATCCTTTTTTGAAACCCAGACGTTCAAATGGTTGTTTTGATACAATTCTTGCTGTAATAAAAGCAGGCACAAAAAAGATAATAATGGTTGAAACCACCTGCATCATCTTCACCGCATCCACATTTGCGGGGTTAAACATCTCCTTTTGCATGTCTAGAAGTGATTTCCCGGTCATCCCGATCCAGATTGGAATGGCTGCCACGCTGCCTAAAACAAAACATCCTACCCAAATGCCAATGAGGATCAAAAACTCAACCGGCGGCTCTAATTTGCGCTGATACTGATTTTCGTACATAACTACTGGTGAAAACTGATTAAATTTGCAGCTCTTTTTGAACGTGGTAAAGATAGGTAACATATCGCTTCCTGAGTTTCCGCTCCTCCTTGCACCCATGGAGGATGTGAGTGATCCGCCATTCCGTGCAGTTTGCAAGGATAATGGTGCCGATATGATGTTCAGTGAGTTCATAAGCAGCGAAGGTTTGATACGTGATGCCATTAAAAGTCGCCAGAAACTGGACTTTGAAGAAGAAGAACGCCCTTTCGGTATCCAGATCTTTGGTGGCGATGAAGAAGCGCTAGGCATGAGTGCCCGTATTTGCGAAACGGTGAATCCTGACCTGGTTGATATCAACTTCGGTTGCCCGGTAAAGAAAGTGGCAATGAAAGGTGCAGGTGCCGGTGTGTTGAAAGATGTTGACCTGATGGTGCGGTTAACCGCCTCCGTTGTTAACTCCACTTCATTACCTGTTACTGTAAAAACAAGATTGGGGTGGGATGACAATACCAAGAACATTGAAGAGGTAGCCGAACGTTTGCAGGATGTAGGTATTAAAGCCCTGAGCATTCACGGACGTACACGCAGCCAGATGTATAAAGGTGAAGCTGACTGGACATTGATCGCTAAAGTGAAAAACAATCCACGTATTCAGATCCCAATCTTTGGTAATGGTGATATTGATAGTGCTGAAAAAGCATTGGAGTATAAAAACCGTTATGGTGTTGATGGTGTGATGATCGGTCGTGCTGCCATTGGTTATCCATGGATCTTTAACGAGATCAAGCACTTTGTAAAGACAGGTGAGCATCTTGCTCCGCCTACTATTGAGCAACGTGTTGAAGTTTGCAGAAAGCATCTACATAAATCCTTTACATGGAAAGGACCGAAGGTGGGCATTTTTGAAATGCGCCGTCACTATGCTAACTATTTGAAAGGTCTTCCCAACATAAAAGAATATCGTGGCAAACTCGTAACCTTAAATACTGTTGAAGAAATTGATGCAGTGCTGGATGAGATCGTTGTGAAATTCAGTGGTTTTGAATTTGCTCCTTCCAAAATCGAATTGATCAATTACCACGAGAAATGCCCTGTGGATTGATATAAAGACAGCCCGGCATTATTTACAGATTGAACATCATTTATGAATTGGATCATCCTCATCATTGCGGGTTTGTTTGAAGTAGGTTTTGCCACCTGTCTGGGTAAAGCAAGAGCAACAAACGGCAATACATCTGTTTACTGGATGATTGGTTTCTTCGTTTGTCTCAGCATCAGTATGCTGTTATTGTACAAAGCCACGCAAACACTTCCTATCGGAACAGCCTATGCTGTATGGACAGGAATCGGTGCTGTTGGAACAGTGATCATGGGAATTTTATTCTTTAAAGAGCCTGCTGATTTCTGGCGTTTGTTTTTTATTACTACGCTTATTGCTTCGATAGTTGGGTTGAAAGCAGTGTCAGCACATTAGCTAAATAGCTTTTAAACTACTTTGATCACGATGGATGGATCACAGGCATTCTTTGTATAAACGCATTTGCCTGATATAAAAAATAAATTGCCTTCCTTTAACTGACATGTGCCTTTTGAACCTGTTATACACTTGTAGTACAAACTATCTATTTCCTCTTACAAAAAATATTTCCAGCTGTTTGACAAAACTGTCCGGTTTATCCAAAAAAATCATTTTCCCATTGAATATCAGCAGAAATTAAATTACAATTTGATCTATTTTAAATTTTGGAGATAATTAATTTCATCTTGGATGATTTTTCTAGCAGTTGATTTTTGTTATATTAGTTTAATCAACTAACAAAACTAACAATCACATGAGAAAAATTGCACTGCTGCTTCTGGCGGCCTGTGTTTGCTTTTTTCCAGCCTTTGCACAGGAGAAAACGATAACAGGTAAAATAACAGAAGCCAACGGGTCTCCCATTCCAAATGCCTCTATTCGGGTAAAAAGTAGTAAAACCGGAACAAGCGCAGACGCTACCGGTTCCTTCACCATTAAAGCTCCTGCAAACTCTGTTCTTCTGGTTAGTGCTATTGGTTATGAGCCTCAAGAAATTAAAATCGCTAACGAGAGCTCACTTACGATAACCCTTGCACCGGATAACAAAGCCTTAAGCGAAGTAGTTGTAACAGGTACAGGTGTTGCAACAAGTAAGAAGAAGCTTGGTATTTCTGTTGAATCAATTACATCAGACAAATTGCCTTCTGCACCAACAGCTTCGGTTGACCAAGCGCTGGTTGGTAAGATTGCTGGTGCTCAAATCAGCAGTACCAATGGTTCTCCCGGCAGACCTGTGAACATTTTACTTCGAGGAATCAATACTGTGAACAGAGGTACTACGCCTATGATCATGCTTGATGGTATTGAAGTACGAGCAACCGACCTCAACTCGCTTGACTTAAGTGGTATTGAACGAATTGAAGTTGTACAAGGCGCTGCTGCTGCAACTATTTATGGCGCCCAGGGAGCAAATGGTGTAATTCAGCTGTTTTCTAAGAAGGGGAAAATGGGGAAAATCAGAATTGATGTTTCATCTAACGTTTCAGTAAATACAATGCTGAACGTAGGAAATGTTGAAAAAGCAGATCGCCATCCATTTACCACAAATACAGCCGGTGACGTAATTGGATCTTCGGGAAATCTTATAAACCTTGATCCTGCAATAAGTGTTTATCGTGAAAACGTGCAGGTAAACTTGGTTGACCCAAACACCACATCAAGTAAACCTTACGATAGAAATCTTCGCTATTATGATCATTACAAAATGTTTTTTCGTGATGCTTATACTACAAATAATTCCATTACCATTTCTGGAGCACGAGAAAAAGTAGATTTCAGTTTTGCAGTTTCTGATAACAGACAAACAAGTACATTCAGAAACAATGGTAAATATTCCCGTTCTAATTTGCTTTCCAACCTGGGTGTTGAGCTTGCAAAAAATTTAAAGTTCAGAAGTACAACTCAATTAGTGTACACCAGCAATACCTTAAATGATGCAACAGGTAGGGGTATCCTTTTTGCCCTGAATAACTCAAGGCCATTTGCCAATTATGATTACAAAATGCCTGATGGCAGTTACGGATATTATTTTGGTGATGCAACAGGTGTTAATGGATATAATCCAAATTACAGAACACAATACTCCAACAGTATTGATGATAAGATTGACGTTGTACAAAACTTCAACCTGAATTATAAGCCGATAAAATTTGTTGAGCTTGATATGAAATACGGACTAAATTATCAAACTCAAGACGCAGTATATGATGTAAAACCACAGGACGATAACGCAAGTGCGAAATTCTGGGGTACCAGATGGTGGACTGGTAACTATGCACCTACACCTTCAGTGGGTACTTCAGGCTCTATCGACAATTTCCGATACAGGACAACTTTCCAAAACTTTATCACTTCTGCTACAATTAACACTGATTTTCAAGAGGACTTCAATATTAATATTCCAATCAAAACCACTACATTGTTAGCATTCGATTACAGAAAAAATCTTTTCAAGCAATACATCACCTGGGGTGCAGATGCTCCATTCTATACTCCTTACACGGCCAGCCAGATGGTTACATATCGTATCCAATCTGACTATACAGAACCTTTCGTAACCTATGGTTATTTAATTAACCAACGAATTGAGTTTGGAGAAATTGCGGGCGTATCTGGAGGCGTAAGAAGTGATTATTCTTCTGCATTCGGTGGTGGTTCAAAACCATTTACGTTCCCTCGTGGAGATGCGTACTTAAGACTTTCCTCATTCAATTTCTGGCAGGATAACAAAATTGGCTCTATTGTTTCTGAATTTAAAATCAGGGCAGCTTATGGTGAAGCCGGTATTCAACCAAGACCTTTTGATCGTTATTTAGTTTTGAATACTGCAAACCTCGGTACTAACGTAGCTTTTACTTTTCCAACAAGTAATCCAAACCCAAACCTAGATGTTGAGGTTTCAAAGGAATTTGAAATTGGAACGGATATAACACTTAAAGGATTGAAAGGAGCTTGGTTCCCCACTCTTAATCTCTCTGCTACTTATTGGAGTCGTACAACTGATAACGCCATCTATAATGTTGATGCCGCACCAAGTTCAGGTACAGGTACTGTCAGAGACAATGCGTTTGGCTTATCGTCAAGCGGATTCCAGGCATCTTTGAACGCTAACATATATAAAGGTTCAAAAGTTACATGGAACTTTACAACCAACTTCAGTAAGCAAACTTCGGAGATCACATCAGTGAAAGGCGGAACAGAAATAGTTGTGTTGTCAAATGCAGGAAGCAGTAATTATGTTCTAAAAGCAGGAGAAAAAATTGGACAATTATATGGCAATTTATTAATCACAGCTGTTGACCAGTTAAACCCTGCTACCGGAACTCCTTATATTCCAAAAGCGTCGCAACAAAACTATGTTGTTGCAAGCAATGGCTGGGTAGTAGACAAGGCAACAAAACAACCGTTTGTGACACCAGGTAAGGTAAGTTTTGGTGATCCAAATCCAAAATTCAATATGTCCTTTATTAATGATCTAACACTCCTTAATAATCTTAGTTTCTCCATGCAGTGGGATTGGGTTTACGGAAGCCATTTGTATAACCAAACTAAGCAGTGGATGTACCGTGATGGTATCCATCATGATTACACTAAGCCTATTACTATAAACGGACAAACTGGTGCTTACACTGCTTTTTATCGTGGTGTGTACGCACAGGTACAGGCAAATGGAACACGTAACTACTTTTATGAAGACGCTTCATTTATGAGATTACGTAATATCTCGATTGCTTATGATTTTGCTAAACTCGTAAACCGTCCGTTTATACAAAGATTACAACTTGTTTTACTGGCCCGCAATATTGTAACATTTACGAAATATACCGGTATGGATCCAGAAGTTAGTTCTGGTACAAGTAACTCTGCGTTTGATAGAGGCGTGGATCATAATACAATCCCGAACCTCAAAACTTATCAAATAGGATTAAATGTTGGTTTCTAACAACTAAAAAAACAAGCAATGAAAAAATTACGAATCATACTTTTTACAACGATCGTTATAAGCGGCGCAATATCGTGCAGCAAACAACTAGAAGTAAAAAATCCGAATCAACCAACTCCCGAAAGTGCTAAAACAGAAGCAGGTATTATTGCGCTTGCGCAAGGAGGCATTTACAGAAATGGCTTTAGAGATCTTAAATATTCAGATGGTGTTTATGGCTTTTTCTGGTCAGGTGCAATTGGCTTTCATGAAATGATGGGCGATGCAATTCAGGTAGAAGCAGCGAATGCTTTTATTAATCAAATCGGTTGCCCTGATAAGGTTACACTCGATAACGGCACTGTTGTTTTAAACCCCAATTCGCCAAATACGCAATTAGCATTGATACGTTTGATTAATACAAACAGCAATCAGGGACAGAATACACTGTATTATGAGTGGGCTTATATGTATTCGATGATTAATGCAAGTAACAATATTCTTGCGCTTGTGGAAAATGCAACTTTTACGTCGGACGCAGCAACAAAAAAAGCAACCATCCAGGCATGGGCATATTGGTGGAAAGGCTTTGCTTATGCACGAATTGGATCTATTTACTATGCCGGCATCATTAACAACACAGCGGGTACAACCAATCCTAATTATGTAACGAAAGAAGCAATCATTGCAGAATCTAACAAACAACTTGATCTTGCAGCCACAACGTTAAACGCTGCTACAAGTACTACTGCTTATAGTGAAGTGCTGGGCAAACTCATCCCAAGTTTTTGCCAGGTTGGCAAAGGAGGTATTTTAACTGTTGATATGTGGAAACGCAATATCAACACTTTGAAAGCAAGAAACATTTTGGTGAATACTCCTGTTGCTGCAATGACAGCAACACAGTGGAACTCAATTCTCACACTTACACAAAACGGTGTACTTGCAACTGATAAAGTGTTTACAGGTCGTTCTAACACTGCAGGTGATTTTCTTTCACCAACAACAGGGACTGTTGCATCTAAAGTGCAAAACGCTTTGGCTGGTGGTAATACTTATAAATTAAGTGAACGTTTGGTACAGGATTTTAAAACAGGAGACAAACGCCTTGCAAATAATATTGCACAAACTGCAACATGGATCGGAAACGGCGATCGTGGCCAGGTGTTTAACACACGTTACAGGTTAATAAACAAAGGTACTGGCATGGCCGGTGTGAAAGTATATACTAATACTGATGCAGGCGGCGAGGAACTTTTTCTTGCAAGTAGTTATGAAGAAAATGAATTAATGAAAGCTGAAGCACTGATCTATACTGGGAGTATTGATCTTGGTTTAGCTTCAATAGATGCAGTAAGAACGTCTCAAGGCGCAGGCCTAGCAGCGGTTGCGAATACCGGTCTCACTTTAGCACAAGCCAAAGAAGAATTAAGAAGAGAAAGGAGAGTCGCATTACCTTTTATCGGTTTATCATTTTATGATGCAAGACGTTGGGGAGTTATTAATCCAAAAGCTCAAGGCGGCGGCAGAACCGGTGCTGTGGTAATTACAGGAACGGGAGCTGTTAATACCAATGCTACTATTGAGTATAACTTCCTTGATTATTGGGATGTGCCGGATAATGAACTTGTGTACAATCCTCCAGCTACTGGAAGTGCTCCAGTAAAGAACCCCAAATAATTTAGATCGTCTCCCAGATTATTCGATCTTCGTTAAAAATAAAATATCCCGGTTGTTAATTCAACCGGGATATTTTATTAGGGTAGAGTTCAGATTTGAATTATTATTCTTTCAGCTGATTACTTGCGTATGAACATTTCTAACCCTGTTGAATATTTTGTTGCACGACTTTGCGCAGCAACATCAAGCAACAATGCAGCAACAACCATGATAAAAAGTCCGGCACCAACTCCACTCCAAAATTGCCCGGTAGTATTCGTTCTGAAATAAAAGAAAAGAAAAATTGCTACTGCTAAAAAAAATACTTCAGCAATAATGATCAGCCGGAAACTCCTCATCACCTTCTGCATGCGAGGATATTCTTTTTGCTTGAGTTCATCAGGATTCAGATCATAAGCATAAACATTCCTTATCCTGTCATCATCACTGCGTTTATAAATTGTAAATCCAATGCCGCCTGCGATCAATCCCACAATGATCATCGGAATTGTAGCACCTTTGACAAAGGGCGTTTTCAAAACAAAGAATAAAATGAGTGCGGCAATGACAGCAACAATGCCAACAGCAAGAAAAAAAAGGCTGCCTTGTTTCTCCGCAGAGAAGTATTGCTCAATATCTGTTTTGCTGAACATGCTTAACGATTTGCAGTAAGATACTAAAACTGGAATTTGTTTCCGATGGAAAGATGTTGCACTGTACTGATATCTTGTTGCTCCTGTAGCAGCAACATTTCTTGTTTAGGATAAAAAACAGGCTCATCACTGAGATCGAATGTGCCATGATGCATGGGAATGAGCTGTTTTGCATTCAGTTGTTCAAACGCCACCAATGCATCAGCCGGACTTGTATGCGCCGTATTCATAAACCATTCCGGTTTGTAGGCGCCAATGCCCAGAATCGCAACATCAATCTTGGGAAAGAGCTGTGCTATTTCCGGGTAGTGAATTCCTAAACCACTGTCTGCACCAAAATAGATAGTTTGCGTTGGGGATTGCAACATAAAACTCCCCCACAGCATATCATTCATATCATGCAAGCCCCGGCGATTCCAATGTTTTGCCGGCAAATAACTTACCTGCACATCAGTATCCACTTGATACTGTTGATACCAACCTGCTTCAATGATCGGGTTCGTAATCCTCCAGCTTCGCAACAATGGAGCAATATTTAATCCGGTGAGAATAACTGCGGATGGATTTAACGTACACAGTTCAATCATACTTCTTTTATCTGCATGATCACGATGATTATGCGACAGCAAAATAAAATCGATCTGTTTCAATGCTGCCACATCGCAAGGCAGTGGAGTAAATCGTTTTAAAGGACCTACATTGTATAATACCGGGTCAACAATAAAATGCTTTCCTCCTAATGTAAACAGAAAGCTTGCATGTCCCAGCCAAACAATCCCATCTTCCCTGTTGCCCGTGATATGTTTATTTATTGAAACGTCGATGTTCGTTTGCTGATTTCGTTTCAATGGTTTAAATGGGTTCCTTTCAGTTTGCCATTTCAGCAGCTCTGCAAAAGAACGTTCAGAAGGTCCATCAAGATTGATGTACTGCTGCTTTCTATTCAGCAGGTTGCCCGTCCAGTTCTCTTTAATAAAAGGAAGTGAAGAATTATGTGTAGGTAATTGTGCCATTCTTAAACCATTAATAATACTGCTACATAATGACAAATAGCTGCTGCTAATACAAACAGGTGCCAGATGAGATGATGAAAAAGAAATTTTTCCCAGAGATAAAAAATTACGCCAATGCTATAAAGCACACCTCCAATGATGATCATGATCATTACATCAAGAGGAATAGCATCAAAAAATTGCTTGCCGCTAAAAAGTAGTATCCAACCCATCCCTACATAGATGATTGTTGAAATAAAATTAAATCTCCCCGTAAAAAAGATCTTGAAAAAGATACCAAGGAACGTAAGACTCCACAATACAACCAACATGGTAATGCCTGTTGCATTCATCATGTAGTTTAATAAAAAAGGGGTGTACGTTCCGGCAATGAGAAAATAGATACTGATATGATCAAACACATGCAACACCTTTTTCACTCTCGGGTGCTGAAACGCATGGTACAGAGTTGAAAAGCTAAACAACAATAAAAAACAAAAACCATAAACAGCTGCGCCAATAACTCCGCTAGCATGATCCCTGGTAGCTGCCAATGCACTTAGCACAGGTAATGCAGCAATGCCAAAAATGATACCGATGCCATGGGTTATGCTGTTTGCAATTTCAAGACGAATATTGGTTTGCGGATCTGTCATGTTTCTATTTTTCTACTTCCTTCAGAACCTGTTCGCTCATGGGAGACACAGAGGGATCAAAGTAATTGGTAAGGACTCCTTCTTCATTCACCAGATATTTCGAAAAATTCCAGGTGGGTGCTTTACTGTTCCATCCATTCTTCGCAGAATCGGTTAGCCATTGAAATATTTCATTCTGGTTATTATTCTTAACAACACTGCTTTTTTTCATTAATGGAAAAGTAACACCAAAGTTTATTTTGCAAAACGCTGCAATATCTTCGTCACTTCCTTTTTCCTGTTCCTTAAAATCATTCGCCGGAAACCCCAGAATAACCAGTTTGTTTTGGAATTTTTCATACAGCTTCTGCAATTCATCGTACTGGCCGGTATAACCACAATCACTGGCAGTATTTACCAACAACACTTTCTTACCTTCTAGTTGAGAAAAGTCATAGGTAGCTCCATTATTCATTGTTGCTTTCAATGTATGAAATGGAACAGAAGGTTTCGCATGCTTGTTTGTCAATGCATCATTGTTCTTACCGATAATCTTTGTAAAAGCAATCCATGCCGGATAAACTGCTTTCAATATCTTTTGTCTTGTGGTCATATTCGCACTGTTTCGATTTACATAAAAGAAATAACCAATTGCTACAACAGCAATCAGCATTAGAACAATGGCAAGTCGTTTAAGTTTACGCATCTGCTTTATTTTCTTCCCAAAGCCAAACGCCAGAGGCGAAGTTTTGATTTGCTGAATGGTGGATAGCGGAAAAACGGTTCAAACCAGTTCACTTTCTTTACAATACCCTTGTAGTGTGTAAATGTATCGAACGAAAATTTACCCAAATGTCCACCATGGCCGCTTGTACCAATACCACCAAACGGAATACTGCTGCTTCCTAATTGGTAAATTGTTTCGTTTATACAGCCTGCACCAAAACTGATCTTCTCAATAAAAAAATCCTGCGTTGCTGTTGATTTGCTGAAAATATAAACCGCCAATGGATTAGGATTCAGATCAACAAGCTTCAACACATCTTCTTTCTCCCTGAAAGTAAATACAGGCAATACCGGGCCAAAAATTTCTTCACGCATTACCGCTGCATCAGGTTTTACATTTTCAATGATTGTTGGACCAATATGCCTGCTTTCTTCATTCACGTCGCCACCATAAAGGACGTTCCCCTCCTGCAAATACTTTACGATCGAATGAAACCTGCGGTTATTGATGATGCATCCGTAATTATCATTCGCCTCTCTGTCTGTTCCGTAACACTCTTCAATTGTTTTAATGATCGTTTGAATGAGTTTGTCTTTAACAGTTTCATGAACTACAAGGTAGTCGGGCGCCACACATGATTGCCCGCAGTTGAGCAATTTGCCCCACACAATTCTTTTCGAAGCCATTTTAAGATCAGCATTTGCATCTACAATACATGGGCTTTTACCCCCAAGCTCAAGTGATACGGGCGATAATTGTTTTGCTGCCATGCCCATGATCTTTTTCCCAATCTCCGTTCCACCAGTAAAGAACACATGCCCGAAATGAAAATGCTCCAGCAATTGCGGCACCACCGTTGCACCATCTCCACTTACTGCATGTATATACTCATCAGAGAAATGTTTGTTGATGAGGTGCTCCATTAATGTAGATGTATGATAACTTAACTCAGAATGTTTGATGATCACTGTGTTTCCGGCCGCTATTGCACCTGCCACTGCACGATAGGTTAATAACACCGGGTAATTCCATGGTGAGATAACGATCACATTGCCTACAGGTTCTGGATAGAGTTTGGTAACAGAAGGCAAGAGATACAACGGCGTTTCTACTGTTTGTGGTTGCATCCATTGCCGCACGCCTCTTAACTGTACTCGTATTTCTTCATACACAGGGCCCAGTTCTGTCATGTACACTTCCTGTTTGTGTTTGCGTAGATCTTTATACAAAGCCTCTTCAATCAGTTGTTCGTTGTTACGAAGCAATGATTCCAGTTTCTTTAATTGCTCTTTACGAAATGCAAGTGTTCTTGTAACACCTGACTTATAATAAGCAACCTGGCTTTCGTATAAAGTTTGATATGGATTCATGAATGGCTTTCGTGTTTAAACTGTTGAGGCAATCGGTTAGAAATATGTGGTTTTACAAATGTAACAAAGCTTTTAGGTTTGCCATACCTATTATGATCTCCCGCAATTGAAAAAGAAGAAACAGGTAGGGCATACCTATTTCGCTGAATAACTAACTTCGCTTTATGACGGACGAACATTTCATGAAACAGGCATTGAAGGAAGCAGAGCTTGCGTTTGAAGAAGGTGAAATTCCCATTGGTGCTGTTGTGGTAATAAACAACAAGATCATAGCCCGTGGGCGTAATATGACGGAGCGGCTGAATGATCCCACAGCACATGCAGAGATGATTGCATTAACATCTGCCTTCAGTCAAATAGGTGCAAAATATTTGCCTGACGCAACATTGTATGTAACAGTTGAACCTTGTTTGATGTGTGCCGGGGCATTGTACTGGAGCAAAGTAACCCGTATTGTTTGGGGTGCTGATGATGAAAAGAATGGGCACAAACGAATAACAAAAGATGAATCTCCGTTTCATCAGAAAGCCGAAATTTTAAGTGGTGTTTTGCAAGAAGATTGTGCAAAGCTGATGAAGGATTTTTTCAAGGAAAAACGATAGTTTATGGCCAAAGCAACTTCAAAAAAGATCATGGTTACACATCCTGTAACTGGAACTGAACGGAAGTTTGATGCTGACATTTACGAGCCCGTAAGAGCAGCGATCCTGCAAAGCCTGAAAGGGAGTAAGGGAAAAACGTTCACTGAACTTTCTGATGATGTGGCGAAGATCATCCGTAAAAAAATGCCGGGATTTAAAGGTTCCATCCCCTGGTACACCGTCTCTATTCGTCTTGATCTTGAAACAAAAGGGCTGGTTGAAACCTTTGTTGAGAAAGGAACGAAGCTCAACCGTCTGACGAAATAAGCTGCATCAAAGTAGTCAAATGGTTTAACAAAATCTTCTTACTCTTACTTACAACTTCGTGCAGGTGTATACATCTAATCTGTGTACTAAATATCTATACATGAAAAAGATCATTGGTTTTGCTATACTCAGCCTGGTCTTTCTGTCAGCTTGCCGAAAGACCGATTTGCAACCTGTTCCCATCGACGAATCACAATGGTTACGAAAAGAACGTGGAGTAGTTGTGTTTGCTGATTTTAATTGCGATTACATCGTTATTGAAACCGCTAACGGTTATACTGTAGCCGAAAACTGGTCGTTCCGCCCAACCGTTGGCGAAGTACTTTATGGCGACTTTAGTTATTACGGCACAAGAAGTATCTATAACCGAAGCCGTGGTAACCTTATGACGGTAAACATCCGTGATATCTGGTTAAGTTATTACCAGGCACAGGATCAAATAAACTGGTACTGTTCCCAATAAAAACCCAAAGCCCAATGGAGACAGGGAATGCAGCAGTGCATTCCTTTCTTTTTTTCTGCTGGTATGCTAATTGCTGTAAGTTTAATCGATCTGCATTTTAAATTATCTGTTTGTACATTTGTTCTCCGTTAAACAATTTCGTAAAATTTAAAACTTACAGAACATGGCATTTACATTAGCACCTCTTCCATATGCACATGATGCACTGGAGCCTCATATCGACACAACCACTATGCAGATACATCACGGCAAACATCACCAGGCTTATGTTGACAACCTCAACAAAGCAATTGCCGGCACTGAGCACGAAAGCAAAACACTTGAGCAATTAATAGCTGTTGCAGGAAGTATTTCTCCTGCGGTTCGTAATAATGGTGGTGGTCACTGGAATCATACTTTTTTCTGGGAATCATTAGCGGCAAACGCAGGTGGTACACCAACAGGTGCATTGGCTGATGCGATCAATGCAGCATTCGGTTCATTCGACGCATTTAAAGAAAAATTTGCAGCAGCTGGTATGACCCGTTTCGGCAGCGGCTGGGCCTGGTTGATCTTTAAAGATGGTAAGCTTGAAGTTACTTCTACTCCTAACCAGGATAATCCTTTGATGGATGTTGCTGAAGTAAAAGGTACGCCAATCCTTGGTGTGGATGTTTGGGAACATGCTTACTACTTAAAGTATCAGAACCGTCGTGCTGATTATTTAGCTGCATTCTGGAATGTAGTAAACTGGAGCAAAGTAGCAGAACGTTTTGGAAAATAATAGAAGTCTCACCAATAAAAAAGCCGTTTCAAAAATGAAACGGCTTTTTTATTGCTTCTCGTCGTAGCAAGAATTATTTCTTCTTTTTCTTCCAACAATCTTCTGCATGATCGTTCACCATTCCACTTGCCTGCATAAATGCATAACAAATAGTTGAGCCAACAAACTTAAATCCCCGCTTCAATAAATCTTTGCTCATTGCATCAGAGATTGCGGTTTTTGCCGGAACATCGCCCATCCCTCTCACTTTATTTACAATGGGTTTACCGCCAACAAACTGCCAGATGTATTTGTCAAAACTGCCGAACTCTTTTTGTATAGCGAGATATGTTTTTGCATTCTGTATAAAAGCATTCACTTTTAAACGGTTGCGCACAATCCCTGCATCCTGCAACAATGCCTCTATTTTCTTATCGCTATACTTCGCAATTTTCTTTGCGTCAAATCCATCAAACGCTTTGCGATAGTTTTCTCTTTTGCTAAGTATTGTGTACCAGCTTAATCCTGCCTGTGCTCCTTCAAGGCAGAGCAGCTCAAACAATTTATCATCGTCGTGCAATGGAGTTCCCCATTCCTCATCGTGGTACGCTTTATACAAGTCGTCTTTCAAACACCAGCTGCATCTAATTTTTTCTTTTGCCATGATTTTTGCTTTGTACTCTTGCAAAGTAATTAATTTCACACTCCGCAACAGTACAAATGATACGAAAAGCAACAAGCAATGATTTCGGTTTTCTGTACTACCTGTACATGCATCCTCAGGTAAATCCATTCCTTCTGTATGAATTCATGCACCCGGAAGATTTTCGAAGTGTTTTTAATGAATTACAAAACAAAGGCGTGTTGTATATTTTTGAAGATGCAGGTGTGCCGGTTGGTATGTTCAAACTTGTACCTCAACATTATCGTAATACGCATATTGTTTATCTCGGTGGCTTAGCTATTGATCCCGAACAGGCAGGCAAAGGTTATGGCTTGCGTATGATGGAAGAAATAAAAGAATATGCAAAACAGCAGGGTTTTCTACGTATCGAATTAACTGTTTCTACATCAAACAAAAAAGCAATTGAGCTTTATCTCAAAGCAGGTTTTCAGCATGAAGGTGTATTGAAAAAATACACGTATTTAAAAAGTAAGGATCAGTACGTTGATGAAGCCGTGATGGCGTATTTGTTTTAAGGAACAGGGTCGTAACCACTTCCTCCCCAGGGATGACATTTACTTATTCGCTTCATGGTTAACCACAAACCTTTGATCGGTCCGTGTTTTTTCAATGCTTCAATTCCGTATTGACTACATGTAGGTGTGTATCGGCATTTCGGACCAATTGCCGGGCTAATGACATACTGATAAAAACGGATCAATAAAATAAAAGGGAAACTGAGGATCGTTTTTATCCTGCTGTATGATGTTGATGTTTCTTCTTTATAATGCTGACTGCACACTAATTTGTTCCAGTTTTTGTAAAGCTACTCCCGTCTTTTCAGCTATCAATTTATAGTCGGGCACTTCTTTACCGGTGAAAATAAAAAACACATGCAGCTGTTTGTTCTCCTGTTTCAGTTTTTGCTGAAGTTCATTTTTTTGCAATCGCCATGCTTCACGTATCAATCGTTTAATACGATTACGGTCAACTGCTTTTTTAAAATTTCGTGTGCCAACGGCAACGCCGAAAAGCAATGGACCATAGCCTGCAGAAAATGGCTGAACAGAATAGTACACACGCAAAGGTGAAGCCGAGAATGTTTTGCCCTCTTTAAAAAGCAATTCGATCTGCTTGCGGCTTTTCATCCGCTCATGTTTGCCTAATGTGTATCGTATCAGTTTTTCCAATTTTATACCAACAAAAATAACTCCCCTTCAGGGGATGGGGGCAAAATAAAAAGTCTCCCGATAAACGGGAGACTTAAGAATATCTTCTGTTCGTAAGAATATTATTTCTTAGCGCCACGCTCATCAGAGATAGTGAGCTTATGACGACCCTTTGCACGGCGGCTGTTTAATACTTTGCGGCCATTAGCATCTTGCATACGCTTGCGAAAACCGTGTGTGGTTTTTCTGCGACGCTTCGAAGGCTGGTATGTGCGTTTTTTTCCTGGCATTGTTTGCTGTTTTACTTCTTTAAAAAATACCGGGGAGAAACCGGAAATTTCATATCACGCAGTGAGAACACCACTTCCCGCTGTTTGTGAAAGGACGGCAAAGGTAGGGGAAACTGCCCGAAAACACAGTGTTTGAGGCAAGAAAATTCTGCTGATACCGGCTCTTTTGCCTGTGGCATCACCTGTTGCCACGCAAGCTCTTGTACGTCCGGGAATCCTATTCTTCCACCCACCCTTGGTAATCAGTTTTCTGTGCAGCAGTTTTGTTGCCCTACAAAGTGGGATAATCATCCTGCAAGCTCCACGTGGGCACATCGTACATCCGCCCCATAAAACAACCGGGCATGCCTGTCAAAATCAGCAACCGAATCAGTCGTAAAGAACTTTTTCGTTCCTCCTTTTGTCAGGCGTTCTTCCATTTCTGGGTGGCGCTGCAAGTAATCGACCAGGCTTTCGGCTACAATTTTTCCCTGCGATAATACCTGCACATGCTCCGGCAATTGTTGTTTGATCTTTTCACTCAACAAAGGATAATGAGTGCAGCCTAATAACACAGTATCAATGTTGGCTGATTGCTGCATCAGTTCATCCACATATTCTTTTACAAAATAATCAGCACCGGCATTTGTGTGTTCATTATTCTCGATCAACGGAACCCACATGGGGCAAGCTTGTTGAAATACGTTTACATCAGGATAAAATTTCGTGATCTCTATCTCGTATGATTCAGATTGTACCGTTCCTGCTGTTGCAAGTACACCCACATTTTTTGTTTTACTGAACTGACCGATGACTTCTGCTGTTGGACGAATAACACCCAATACCCTGTTCTTTGGATTGAGCTGTTGCAGATCGTTTTGCTGAATCGTCCTTAGTGCTTTTGCAGATGCTGTGTTGCAGGCAAGTATCACTAACGGGCAGCCTTGTTTAAAAAACCAATCCACACATTCTAATGTATACCGATAAACTGTTTCAAAGCTGCGTGTGCCATAAGGAGCACGGGCGTTATCACCTAAATAGATATAATCATACTGTGGCAACTGCTGTACAATTTCTTTCATAACAGTTAAACCCCCATAACCTGAATCAAATATGCCGATTGGTCCTTTCTGCATGCTGCTAATGTAAGCACAAAAAAAATCCCGCCATAAAGCGGGATCAATATTGTATTTCTTAAGCTTAATTATTTAGCGGGGGTTTCAGGTATCTTCAGAAACTTCTTTACCAATGGTAACAGATCATCTGTTGTTGGTACCACTAGTAAAGCATCTCTTGAAACAACGTATGCATAACCATTTGCTTTAGCTACAGATTGAATTGCATCTAATGCAATCTTCTGAACCGGAGCAAAAAACTCTTGTTCTTTCTGTTGCAAAAACTGTTGTGCTGAAGTAGAATATTGTTGTACTGCATCAGCTAAATCCTGGAATTCTTTGAAACGGATCTGTTTGATAGCAGGGCTCCATTTTGCTGAATCAATACGGATAACACTGTCTTTTTCCTGGTATTCTTTGATCAACTGTGCGTATACAACGTTGAGTGAATCCTGTGAGTTTTTTAATCTATCCTGTGCCTTTTTAGTTTCAGGCATAGCCACCAACAGATCGTTTGTGTTGATGTGACCAATTTTTTGAGCATTCACTGTTGCAGCCGTTCCCATAATTACTGCAACCACCAGAACAATAATCTTTTTCATTTTTCTTTTTTGTTTTAAATAAAGTGTGCTTGCGATCCCTTTTGGTTGTATCGGTTCCAGGTTTTTTTTAAAGTTTAACACCCAGTATCTTCAACACATCATCGCTTTTGTCCAGTTTAGGGTCGGCAAATATAACGGTAATTCCTTCACTTTTGTCCAAAATAAAATCGTATAATCTTTCAGTTGCAAGGCGTTGAACGGCGTTGTAAACCTTGTCCTGTATGGGTTTCACCAATTCCTGCTTTTTTCGGAAGTAGTCACCTTCAAACCCAAAACGTCTGCGTTGCAAATCACGCACCTGCTTCTCTTTATTAAAGATCTCATCTTCTCTTTTTTTCAAAAGTTCAGGTGTAAGCATTGCCTTCTCGGTTTCAAGCTGCCGGTACATTTTATCCAGGTCGGCCTGCATCAGATCGATCTCTTTTTGCCATGCGTCAGCCATTTCTTCCAGTTTTTTATTGGCATCCTTATACTCAGGAATTTTATCCAGTACATACTTGGTGTCGATAATAGCATAACGTTGTGCATTAGCACTAAATGCTGTAAGCATTAAGCTAAAAGCTGCAATCAGGAATGTCTTCATACAATTTGTTTTATACATGATGGATGATGCAACAAAAAAGTTGTTTATTCCGGTTCAAAGCCAAGCATAAATGTAAACTTGGAAATATCTCTGAATCTTGCGCCGGGAAATGTTCTATCCAAACCAACACCATAATCAAACCCGAGCAAACCAAACATTGGCAGGAAGAAACGCATACCCAAACCCGCACTACGGCGCAGTTTGAATGGATTATAATCCTTCACATCATACCAACCATTGGCAGCTTCAAAAAACGCTAAACCAAAAATAGTACTGCTTGGGTTGGTACTTAATGGGTAACGTAATTCCATACTATACTTATTGAAGATGGTAAAGAACTGCGTTGCTGATGTTTGGTTGGCGTTATTGATCCGAGGGTTTGAATTATCATACACGGGATAACCTCTGTGTGCAATGATGTCGAAACCAATGATACCAAAGTTATTTTGTAAACCGGCATCACCCACCTGGAAACGTTCAAATGGCGATATCGGCAAATCTTTATTGTAACGGCCAAGGAAACCAAATTTCGCTGCTGCTTTCAACACAAACTGACGGTTCTTTTCAGCACCTGCCGGTTTTCCGATCGGGATAAACCATTCATAGTTCAAACGCCATTTGTGGTATTCTACTAAACGATATTTCTCTGCAGGATCATTATACTTACTTGCATCACGGAACAAACTCCATGGTGGTGTAAATGTTGCCGTTAAAGAGAATGTTGAACCCGAACGTGGGAACGTTGGCTGATCAACACTTGAACGGATGATTTGGAAACGAAGGTTAATGTTATTCGATACACCACTATCAAGTTCAGGGAAGATCGGGTAATCTTTCAGTTTATACTGTGTGTAGTTAACTGAAGTGATGAGGTTGAAAAAGTCATCCGGCCATTTCAATTGTTTACCCAATGATACGCTTGCACCAAACGTACGGAGGTATTGAGCATCTTCCGATTTGCGACGTAACGGCAGTCCTGTAACAGGATCGAATGCATTAGCCAATTTTGTACGGAACAAACTCAACGTAAGATTATTTCTTTTCTTACCGCCCAACCATGGTTCAGTAAACGAGAAGTTTTGTGAACTGAAAGACGGACCGTTTGATTGCACACGAATGGATAAACGCTGACCATCGCCACTAGGCAAAGGCTGCCATGCAGATTTCTTGAAAATATTTTTGGTAGAAAAGTTGTTGAACGTAACACCAAGTGTACCTGTTAAACCGATCAACCCACCCCAACCTGCGCTCAACTCCAACTGATCGCTTGATTTTTCTTCAAGTGTATAGTTAATATCAACAGTACCATCATCAGGATTTGGAACCGGGTTTGGATTGATCTTTTCAGGATTGAAATAGTTCAATGCAGATAACTCACGGATAGAACGGATCATATCACTGCGACTGAACTTTTCACCAGGGATCGTACGTAACTCACGACGGATCACATATTCCTTGGTTTTATCGTTACCGTAAATATTTATTGCACGAATGGTTGCTTGTGGACCTTCAGATAAACGAATCTCGTAATCAATCGTGTCATTGTAAACTTTTGTTTCAATTGGTTCAACACGGAAGAACAAGTAACCATCATCCATATAAAGGCCGCTGATATCACCACCTTCAGCTGAAAGTTGCTTGCCTAATTTAGAATTCAGTGTTTCGAGATTGTAAATATCGCCACGTTGGATGCCAAGAATATTGTTTAGTACCGAATCGCTGTACTTTGTATTTCCTCTCCATGTAATGTTACCGAAGTAATACTGCCGACCTTCATCAACCTTTACATCAATTATCAGGTTCCCTTTACTGTTATAATAGTTGGTATCTTTTTCAATAACCGCATCACGATAGCCGAGTGAATTGTAGTAAGCAAGAATTTTCTCTTTGTCTTCGATGTATTTATTCTGGTTGAATTTTGCAGCTGAGAATTTAATGCGGAACCATGGATCAAGAAAATCTCTCACTTTAGAAAGCGATAGAAATCCCCGGTCTTTCATAAACTCTTTGAACGTAACCGAATCTTTACCGCCGTAAGCTGAAGCATTTTTTTCAGGATACAATGTAAAACGCATACGCTCCTTTGTTCCCTTTAACTGCTTCTTGATCTTAAGATCAGATACAACCTCGTTACCTGATATAAATATCTCATCGATCTTAACTTTCTTGCCTTTGTTAACGTTAAACGTTAGATCAATAAAGTTAGGGTTTACAGCATTTTTTGTTTCTGTGATATTTACATCAATTTGTCTGAACCCTTTCTCTGAATAAAATTTTTCAATTTTTTCAATACTAGTTCGGCGAAGATTTTCTGTAATTACTTTGTTTGGAGTAAGCCCTACTTTTTCCTTCAACTCATCTTCTTCACCTTTCTTGATGCCTTTGAAAAAGAAGTTGCCTAACCTTGCACGCTCTGTTACATTTATTTCAATGTAAATATCTTTCCCATCAACTTTTGTAATGTAAATGGTTGCATCGTCAAAATATTGCTGACGCCAGATTGCAGCAATTGCTTTACTAAAGAGATCTCCACCGGGCAGGTAAACTTTATCGCCAACAGAGATACCGGTTACAGAAACCAGTAATGCTGAATCAAATGTTTTGGAGCCACTAACAGTAATGCCGGCAATAATATATTCTTTCGGCACTTTTGAATTCATGATCGCTTCCAGTTCAGGATCAACTGAAACTGGTTTGGTGGTGTCGGTTTGCTGTGCCATTGCAGGCAGGTAAACGCAGGAGCAAATCAGAATAAGCAGTAATAATTTTCTATTCAAGCGCATCAAAATTCAGTTACGGTTATGTTGTATATCGGTTATAAAAATGCCCCTCATGCCTTTACAGTCGGACGTTGCATTGCAAGTCTGACCGTGACTTATAACGTCATCGGCCGGGCGGCAAAATAGTTGGTTTTGCTGAAACTCTTTGTTAAAATGGCCATCTTCACAGCTTCTTAGGATTGTGTTATAGGTTCGCTTGTTTTTACCTGCTCACCTGTTTTCCCAAAACGCCTCTCCCTGCCCTGGAAATCGAGAATAGCTTCATATAAATTCTCTTTTCTGAAATCGGGCCAGCGTACATTGGTAAAATACAATTCTGCGTAGGCCAATTGATATAAAAGAAAGTTACTGATGCGGTATTCACCACTGGTACGAATCATCAATTCCGGATCAGGAAACTCACGTGTAGTTAAATAATCCTTGATGGTATCCTGGTCAATTTCAAAAGGCTCCAATTTTCCGGCCTTTACATCGGCTGCAATATTCTTAATGGCATTTACAATTTCCCAGCGACTGCTGTAACTGAGTGCCATAACAAGATTCAAACCCGTGTTATCTTTCAGTTCATCTACACTTTCCTGCAATTCTTTTCTTGCATAATCGGGTAACATATTCGTATCTCCAATAACATGCAATTTGATCTTGTTCTTATTAAGCGTGGCCGTTTCTTTACGAATCGTATCAACCAACAACTCCATCAACCCTGTTACTTCTTCAATTGGACGATCCCAGTTTTCAGTACTGAATGCATAAAGCGTAAGATATTTCACTCCCAATTCTGCACATCCTTCCACAATATCCCGTACACTTTCAACACCATGAAAATGACCAAAGAGACGATCTTGCCCCTGCTCCTTGGCCCAACGGCCATTCCCATCCATAATGATGGCAATGTGCTGCGGTAACCGCTCCATGTTCAATTGATCACGCAAGGATGACATAACCTTTGAAAATTAAGGGCACGAAGGTAATGAAAATAAGGGCTACCAGAGGTTTTGGCAAAGGGAAATAAAAGAAAAAGCCGACAGTGGTTACTGTCGGCTTTACTCTGATAGAAATTCTAACTATTGTATAGTTACAGTTTGAGCATGCTCATCTAAGGTAATCGTATAAGAACCAGTTGCTGCGGGCGTTTTAAAATTATCACCGCCTTCCCATTTGATCTTACGGGCTACACCAGTGGCAGTAACACCGCCGCTGTTGTCTTCATAATCAAATGCACCCCAATCGTTACCTGCAAGGAATTTAATGTCCTTACCGGCAACAAGTGTTACAGTTATTTGCCATTTACCAGATCCGATGTATGTCATTTGAGGGCTGGCTCCCGGGTTCCAATCCGGTACACCTTGAATACCATTACCTACTACCCGCATTTCGGTAGCCGGCGACAACTCGTATTTAATATTGTCACGATTACGGCCATCCCACATTACACGGTAACGACCAGCAGTCGCAATGTTGGGGAAGTTGCCACCGTTCACCTCCATTGTGCTGCCACTTGCACCAGCTGCACCATAACTACGTGCATTGGTTACATTAATGTCACCACTGTTCCAATCGTTATGATCGATCATTTTCCAGGCACCGGTATTAAAGTTTGTAACCCCTACAAACAGGTTTGTTGAAGCAAGACCCATTGCATAGTTCGGGAATGCACCGCTCGGACTCCAACCTGCGCCGCTTGCATCACCAACAAATCCCATGCGACCTTCACGAATATCATACTTCAGTGAAGTGCGGTCGATAGAGATACGATAAAAACCTGCATTTGTCACTTTCAGATTATCATTTGCTCCCTGTACCAGATTGCCGCCTGTTCCACCATAATTCACATCCCAACTACGTCCCTGCGTTACTTTAAACTCGGTATTGGCGGGTAACCAAATGTAGATATAGTATAACTTGTTTAATGCTGCCGGACGAAGGTCTCGGATCAACTCAGGGGCATTCGATGGGCTCCAGTCAGTTCCTTGCCCGGTTGATGCCTGGTAACTTCCCGGCAAGTAAAAACGAAGCAAAGGAATGTACGTATTGATTGTTACAGAAACCGTGTTTGAATAAGATATTGCACCTTGCGCCGTTACCGCCTTAACACGAAAATCAATTTTACCAGTTGTACCACCAGCCACACCTTCATTCAAAGCGGCATCATTCATCTCACCTACATTCAGTTGTTTCAGATAAGCATCATTGCCTACTGCAATTTCCTTAAGTGATGCAAAATTTTTACCTGTAGAATCGTATTGCAATGTATAAGTAACTACACCGCTGTAACCGGTAAACGAACGTGTCCAGGTAAACTTGTTAGATGGATCTCCGGATGTATTTAAAGTACCGGTTACCGTTGTTTTTTCCGTTTGCAATACTGAAGGGTCGCTATAAGGCGTAACACGAACCTTCAGGATATTTGATTTATATTGTTCGTTATTATTACTATAAGAGGACGTAATACGAAAATCAAGATCAACCGGTACACCTAAAGCAAAACCATAGTTCAAGAGCATATTATTGATCTCTTTGCCGGTAAATGTTTTAACACGTGCTCCTGTTTGAATGATTGTGTTTGGCTTGGTAAAATTCTTGGTACTGGAATCCAATTCAAGAATATACTTGTAGGTATTGCTGTCAGTCGCATATGCAGGGCTTGTCCAGTTCAAAGTAAGTATCACTTTATTTGAATCTGCTGCAGTTGGTGCAATGGAAGCTGCTGAAGAAGTTAAGTTAACGGCGGTACCGTTGTTGTGATACTTCAGTTCCGGAGCTTTTGCACACCCTGCCAGCAAAAACAACAACACCAGGTGAGAAAAGCGTGTATGATTAAATAGTTTCATTGTAATGTGGTTTATAGTTTTACAACCGTGTATTCGCCTAACTGAAAATCGACAGTGATTTTGTAGGTACCGGCAGTTGGAGGACCAGGGAATGTTGGATCTGCATTTTTCTTTTCGAATTGCCCGCCTGCCCACGTACCAACAGTCATATGATATTGTGTATCCCAAACACCGTCTGTTTGTATCAGTTTATATCCTCCACCACCGGGTAATGCGAGGGTGAGTTCATATAATGTTTTTGATTTTTTTGTAAATGTTTGCGAAGCTTTGTACAATGCCTGCAAAGGATTTGCCCATCCATTTGGTGAAGCATCACCAACAATGTAAAGTTCGCCGTCATTGTAATTATTGGCAACAGTGCCCGGAGGTTCCACTTTGGGTGGTGGAATAAAGGGGCTGGCTGTAAAAGTGATAATGTTTGATTGACGAGGAACTGCGTCAGAACCCACACCAAGGCTTGATGTTATTCTTGCCTGGAAAGTAAATGTGCGGCGTGGTTCGAGGGGAAGACGCATATCATTACCCATAATGCCGTTCAACTCTGTTACAGTGTAAGTTTTTGATAATTCTTTTGAAAACACTGTTACAAATTTTCTTGCGCTACCGAAATTGGCACCAAGTGTATCCAGTTCCAATGTGTATTTCACATCGTGTGAACTGATACCTGTTGTAAAACTGTAATTAGGATTTGTCCAGTTTAAACGAAGAGCTGTATTTGCTTCACTCCCCGGCTGCAGTATAACAGCATTTGTACTTGCTGTTAATACAGGGTTTGTTCCGTCTTTGAAATTGATCTTGTTTTCAGCTTTCTCGCAGGCAAACAAAAACAGGATGACTGCAAAGAGCGAAAAACGGTTGATGTATGATTTCATGTTTCGTTCTTTTAATGTGATTAATAACCTGTATTCTGTGTCAGGTTAGGGTTTGCTGCGATTTCAGAATCAGGAATGGGATAAAGTTTTCTAATATCTGAAACGCCGGTACCACTTTTTACGCCCCCTTTCCATGGCCACAGGTAAGTACCTTCAACAAAACGGTTGAACCGGATAAGGTCAGTTCTCCGGAAACCTTCCCAATGCAATTCTCTTGCACGTTCATCTATGATATAGTCAAGAGTATAAAACCCTAAAGGAGCTGCTGTAACCTGTGCACGTGAACGCAAAGCATTCAGATAGATCAATGCCTGCGCATCAGTACCACCGGTGCCTCCACGTTTTACCGCTTCTGCATATATCAGATACATTTCAGCTAAGCGGAAAATGGGAAAATCAATATCAGAAAAAGTTTTCTCCGGATCCTGGCCGAACGCTCCACTACGGGTTTTGTTGCGATACTTAATAATGGCTAGTCCATCTTTAAACTCTGAAATGTTATTGATATCGATTTTTTGTGAGCCTGTTGAAAACTGTGCACGTTTATCGCCATTACCATTTACATCAGGAAACAGGTCGGGAATATTGCGGGTTGTGCGAATGCCGCCCCAAGCTCCCAGGCCCGAAACATTTTTATCCATATCGCCACCTACAGATGCGTTCACGAGGAAAGTAGTGCCACCATAGTTTTTTGATCTTATCCCATCGTAGTTAAGCGTCCAGATAAATTCAGGATTACTCAAATTATTGTCGGCAAGACCTAGCCAACGGTAATCACTTAATAAACCATATCCTGCATCAATAACACGTTTTGAATAGGTGATTGCCTCAGTATACTTTTCTGTATTAATATAAACTTTTGCATTGAGATACATTCGTGCAAGCAAAGACCAGGCAGCAGCTTTATCTACTCGGCCATAATCAGCGGTACGGGCATTTGATAAATCAGCCTCTATCGCTTTCAATTCGCCTTCGATATATGTAAATAATTTCGTCCTGTCTGTTTGCTCTGGATTAAACTTACCAATTGGATCGTTTTCTGTTGTAAAGCCTGGTTTACCATATAAATCAAGCAGTACCCAATAAGAAAAGGCACGCACAAATCTTGTTTCGGCACGCATACGTTTAATGTTTTCAGCCGATGCGCCCGTGATTCCACGGCCTCCCAACTTTGAAGGATCGCTTTCACGTATAAACTCGTTACAAAGTGTAATGATGTATGTGCAACGGTAATACAACCCTTTTGTCATAGGGTTACTGGAGCTCCAATTCATGTTATGAAAATCCTGGATACCAGGATCGTTCCATGCAACAACAGCTTCATCGGTACTTAACTCCTGTGCTTTCCAGAATAAGCGCAGAAAATCAGAAGTACCTTCATCGATACCGGCTACATCACCATTACCGGCCGGTCCCTGGTTACCTGTAAGTGCCATACTTCCATACACTTTGGCAAGTACCTGCAGATAACCTGCTTCTGAACTATAGGTATTTCCCGAAGGCAATGAGTTGGGTGGGTTTCTGTCGAGTTGTTTGTGGCAGCTTATTAAAAGAGCTACCCCCAACAGTAGAGAACTTATATAAACTGAAATACGTTTCATATTGCAGATATTTATTTTTTAGAAATCAAAGTTTAATCCCAGAACGTATGTGCGTGGGCGTGGATAAATAGTATTATCAATGCCGCCTGAAATTTCAGGATCAAGACCTCCATACTTAGTGATCACAAATACGTTCTGAATGTTTGCAGTAATGCGTAACCGAACGTTCTTCGCAATTTCCCCGGCATCATAACCAACGTTGATGTTATCCATACGCAGGAATGAAGCATTCTTCAGATAATAATCAGAGAAATATTGATTGTTCACGAAACCGGTATGCAGGTAATCTTTTGTACCGTTGGCAAGAAAACCAAGCGGGTTAACGATTTGGCGATAAACACCCATGTTTGAGTTAACGTTATCATACATGTAATTGCCAATACTTCCACGCATTACAAAACCGGCAGTAAAGCGATCGATTGTTACATTTGAAGTAATACCTAAAAAGAATTTTGCTTCAGGCGACTGATTAATGTAAAGATCTTTTTCGTTAATGATACCATCACGGTTCAAATCTTCATATAAACCTTCAATGGGTTTATCGTTTGCATCATATATCTGCTTGTATACGTAAAATGATGAAGGGCGTTCGCCAACGATATGGCGTTGAATCGTATTACCAGTTCCTCCGCTGATGCCGCCTACAGCAACGCCGGTAAAGTTCGGATCGGGGTTCACTAACAGGTTCGTGATCTTTGGAACCACATAGGTGAAGTTGGCACCAATTTCCCATTCAATATCTTTTCGGCGCACAGGTACCACATTCAACGTTAATTCTAACCCTTTGCTTTCAATATTCCCTACGTTCGTAAATAACTGGTTCGTGAAATTCGACCCCGCAGGGATAGGGACAGTACTTAACAGATCTTCGGTTTTGCGTATAAAACCTTCAACAGTACCATTGATACGATTGTCAATAAATCCAAAGTCAATGGCAGCGTTCGTATTGGTTGTTGTTTCCCAACGCAACTCAGCATCATATGCTGACGGACGCAACATGTTTACAAAGGAATTTCCTAATTGATACTGCGCCTGGTTGTTACTTAAGTTATAAACCGGAATAAATCCATAGAACGGAATACCATCCTGCTGACCCGTAACACCGTAACCAGCTCTTAACTTAAGGTTTGAAACTACTTTTGAATTTTTCAGGAAATTTTCTTCATTGATCTGCCAAGCCACAGCCGCAGAAGGGAAGAAGCCCCAGCGATTGTCTTTATTAAATTTCGAAGTGCCATCAGTACGTGCATTTAAAGTAACAGTATATCTGTTAGCCAACGTATAAACTAAACGGCCATAATAGGAGATCAAAGTATATCCGGGTGCTTGAGAAATAAAGTTGGGAATTGATCCTGGAACAATATCTCCGTTGTAACGCTTGTCGGGAAAGTTATAACCATAAAATTCAAAGTCCTGGTAACCTGTACCCGCAGTAACATCTACCCGGCTGTTAATAGCTTTGATATTGGAAGCGTAGTTGAAATAGAAATCCAAGAGTTTGTTATTACGCTGTTGGTAATAACGATTATTAGTGCCTTTGCGACGATAATTGTCGGCGGTACTATCTGATACGATATTGATGCCATCGCCCTGCGATACATCATAACCAAGATTGAGATTTGCACGAAGTCCTTTAACGAAAGGCAGCTGGTAATCAAACTGAATATTACCAATGCTGCGGTAAACTTCACTTGTATTTTCCCTGTTGTATAATAAGCCTAAGGGATTGCGGTTTGAAAGCTGTGTTGGTAAACCATCAGGGTCTGTCCATTCCCAATAACCACCATAACGTTTGCTGTTTGAGTTAATTGGTTTTGTTGGATCGAATGTTATAGCATTTCCAATTGCACCTTCATTTGCAAAGAAATTAGTAGTGCGTGAACCTTTCAGGTTCAAATCAACTTTCAGCTTGTTGTTGAAAAAGCTTGGATTCAGATTTAATGCACCGGTCATCCGTTGGAAGTTTCCGGTTTTTAAAATTCCATCCTGGTTAAGATAACCTCCTGAAATACGGAATGGCCATTTACCATTTGCAAAAGCACCTGTTGCACTTAAATTAAAATCCTGTGCAAATGCATTTCTGAAAACCTGATCTTGCCAATCAGTACTTTCTTTCCCTAGCAGTGCTGCTTGAGAAGGAGTGCCTTTTGACGTAACAATTGAACGCACATCATCTGCACTCAATACATCTACTTTACCGGAAGGCGTTTGTACAAAACCCTGTGCACTGAAATTAAAACGTGTTTTTCCTTTCTTACCTTTCTTAGTGGTGATAAGGATAACTCCATTTGATGCACGTGAACCATAAATGGCAGCAGCAGATGGGTCTTTTAAAATAGTAAAGGTTTCGATGTCATTTGGGTTGATCAGGTTCAACGGATTGGCTGCACCTGAAATGCCGCCGTTATCAACAGGCACACCATCAATTACAATTAAC
The DNA here is from genome assembly GCF_037892425.1 of Lacibacter sp. H375. Lineage (NCBI taxonomy): Bacteria > Pseudomonadati > Bacteroidota > Chitinophagia > Chitinophagales > Chitinophagaceae > Lacibacter > Lacibacter aquaticus. The sequence continues at coordinate 1,565,972 of NZ_JBBKTT010000001.1, read as the reverse complement.
GGATCATTACTTGCATTTAATGAAGCGCCGCCACGAATACGGATACGGCTACCACTACCTGGTGCACCGCTGTTTGGTGTGATCTGCACACCTGCTACTTTACCTGCAATCAATTGTTCAGGTGTTTGAATTGCACCTTTTACAAAGTCTTTTGAAGATACAGTTGCCACAGAGCCAGAGAGATCTCGCTTACGTTGTGTACCATAACCTACAACAACAACTTCGTTAAGTGTGCCTTGAGCCGCAGCAAGTGAAATGGCAAAATCAGTTTGCGCACCCACTGTTAATTCATAAGTTGTAAAACCAACAGATGAAATTACAAGTACAGCGTTGTTGTTATCAACAGCAATTCTGAAATTACCACCGGCATCAGTGGTGGTACCAATGTTGGTACCTCTAATTGTTACGGAGGCGTTTGCAACCGGGGTGCCGTCTTTACTGTCGGTCACTTTCCCTGTTACAGTTTTACCTTGCGCAAACACGTTCATTGCTAAAACCATCAGCATTAGAGCCAAGGCCCCTGCTCTGGCAAGCAGACGATGAAGGGTCATAATCAATAGTTGGGGTTTTGAGATTTACAATTTATATCTATCACAGCAACCTTATAATTTCTGTTGACGATTATCAGTTATCAGTAACACAACTTTCAACAAAAAAAATTCAGCCCTGTTTTCTAATCCAAAAAATTAAGGCAGCATAGTAAGACAAACCCTGTAGCCTTACTGCTGCACCAATACCTTTTCGTAACGCACAAGATTATCAACCCGCACCTGCAACACGTATTGGCCTGCCGTTAAAGGCATGCCGGCAAAACTGTTGCGATCCATTTCAAACACCTGGTAACCTTTTAACTGGAAACCCATATTCTTTGAAACTATCACCTGTCCTTGTATATTGATCAACTGCACACTTACCTTTCCACTCTTCGGCAATTCATATTTTACAATTGCCGATTGCTGTACGGGGTTAGGATAAATGCTTAAACTAAAATCTGTATTTGTAGCGATAATATCTCTGACGTTTGTCACCACACCACCTGATACATTTTGATTGAGATAAATTTTGAATTGCCCGGGTGCAAGTGTTACCACCTGTTGGTTGCCCGAAACAGTAATTGTACCTCCATTCGTATAATCGTAGAATGTTCCGTTTGCCGGGAATGTAACAGTAGGTGTTTGTTGAACAACATCAAAGTTTGCAACCACCACATATTTTAAATCGGCATGATCAACAACAATTGTCTTAACCAGATTTGTTCCGAGGTTTGTTCCTAAAGCAAGATTTGGTGTGCGGAATGTATTCTTGTAGAGATTACGCAGTTTAGCCATTGCGCTATATGTTTCAAACAAGCGCTTGCGACGAACCTGTTGATAGTAATCCCACCTGAGCGGTTTATTGCCTAAACGGCCACCAAAATTGATATCATAATCATAACCTAATTCTCCAAACTGCCAGATCATTTTCGGACCAGGCAAACCCATCAACACTGCGGCCATTGCTTCAGTGCGATAAAGACCAACTGTGGTATCTCTTACGTTGTGTGCGCCGTTCGATATGTTTCCTGAATTGATATTTTCATACATGATGCGTTGTTCATCATGGCTTTCAGCATACGTAATAAGATGTGGCTTATCGTTAAATGAAACATCACTCCAAAAACTTCTGTTTTTCCAGAATGCCCTGTTGATGTCTGTTTCGGTTGAAAGTCCTTTTGTGTTTCGTGCAAAATTGTAATTCATGATTCCCCATAACATCATACCACGTTTGGCCAGCTCTGCTTCTTCATCATCATTACCCAAATGTTCAAGAATGCAATAAGAACCCGGACTCACCACCTGCATACTGTCGTAATAACGTTGCCAGATGTTCACACGATCTTGATTGTATTGACCCCACACATTTACATCAGTTGTAAAATTATTGGTGAATCCTTTGCTCAGATCCCAACGGAAACCATCAATACGATATTCGGTTAACCAATGACGGATGAAACGTGCTACATGATATTTCGTTGGCTCAACGTTATGGTTGAAATCGTGAAATACATTAAAAGGATGTTGTGCTGTTTCGTAGAAGTAAGGGTTGTTTGCTGCTGTTTGATTTGCCGATGAATTCCACCACATCGAAGCTAAAGGCGATGCGCCTGTTGCATGATTGAACGCTATATCCTGTATCACAGCAATACCTAAATTATGTGCCTGATCAATGAACGCTTTCAATGCATTCTTGCTGCCATAATATTTGTCAGGTGCAAAGAAATACATCGGGTTGTAACCCCAGCTTTCATTTCCATCAAACTCATTGATAGGCATCAACTCAACAGCATTGAAGCCAAGATTTTTTATATAGTTGAGTGTGTCTTTTAATGTTTGCCAATTATGTGTAGAAACGAAATCACGAACCAGCAATTCGTAAACCATCAGATCTTTCTTATCTGGACGAACATAACTTCCGCTGCTGGTCCAGTTGTAGGTTGCTTCACCAGGAATGATTACACCCACCATGCCGCCTGTTGTTTTTCCTGTTGGATAAGCAGGCATGTTTGGATAGGTAGATGATTGGATGTACTGATCATTATTCGGATCGAGCACCAGTTCGCTATACGGATCTGCAATGCGTATGGCATCATCAACAATATATTGGAACCGGTATTGTGCTCCTGCTGTAAGGCCTGTTACTTCTGTCCAGAAATAATCACCGTCTTTTTTCATTTGTCCGGAACATGTTTGTGTCCAGTTATTAAAATCACCAATAAGGGAAACTTTAGTTTTTAACGGAGCATATAAAATGAAAACTGCTTTTGTATTATTGTCTTCAAACGTAATTCCGTCTTTGCGACCTGCAGGTCTTGCACCTGTTGGGTTACTTGCCTGTGGTACAAAAAAGTTGAATGTATCACGTTTGATGTTGCCGTTATCGTTAGCCTCTAATGTAATCTGCTGCTCACAGGTTGTGGTTACGTTAGCCGAACCATTTATGATTTGCGCTGCAGTTGCTGTTGCAATTTGAACACCATTAAAGCGCAATGTAAGATTTGCATTTTTAGATGATACTGCTGTTACGGGAACAGTAAATGGTGGCGTTCCTGCAGTAAGCGGTTCTGCAGTGGGAACATACGTTGGCTGCATTGCAGGCGAAGTAAACTTTACAGCAAATTCATTGGCCGGATGAACTTTAATATACATGTCGCTGCCATCGATATTACGTTGTACCAATGTTCCGGCTTCGTTGCGGAATAAAATAGTAATGTAATGAATTGCTTCGCCGGCCTGTACTCCATAATAGCTACGGATGTTATTGATGGTAAATTGCCAGGTATTAGGTTTGTTAACAGGATCGGGGCGTGTAGCAACCGGAGCGTTTGAGGTACCCCATGAACCTTTTGTGTATTTCCAGTCGGTAGCAGAAGTGCTGGCAGATGTTATAACACCAGTATGGAGATAAACAGCCCCTGTAAAACCTTGTAACCCTTTATTGCCTTTCGTGGCATCCATTGTTATAACAATGGTGCTTACATCGGCAGGAAAAGCGACATCCGTGGATAATAATTGCGCATAGCCCGCATGAACTGCAAAGCAGAATAGAACAAATGCAAGCAAAATTTTTCTCATAACGCAATCCTTTTACATCAAACCAGTAAAACCAATGATCAATGAAATTTGTTGGATTATCGTTGTGATTGCAATCAGTAAGAAAGATTCTTAGTCTTTTATATAACAGCCTTTCGCTAAATCAACACCCTCTTCAGTTCCGCAATCAAAACTTGTACAAAACTAGACTATGGTTGTGGCCTCAAATTGAACTAAAATTCCAATTTATGGCACTATATTGCCAACTTATCCTATTTTTACTTTGTAACCTGATTGACAATTATGAAGGCCGAACTCGAAAAAATTGTTCCCGGTAACGACAAACCCGTGTTGGTTGCTTACCCCATGAGCCTGCCCTATCTTGAGTTTTACTGGCATCATCATCCCGAATACGAGCTCACTTTTAAGATCAATGTGTCGGGCAAACGCATTGTTGGTGATAGTTATGAAGAATTTGAACCCGGCGACCTGGTGCTGATTGGGCCTGATCTCCCACACACCTGGGTATCAGACAAAAAAGTAAGGGATAAATCCTGCGATTTTGTGGTGATCCAGTTTTCCGGTTCACTGTTCAACAGCTTTACCGGCTTACCGGAATTCGAGAATATTAAGCGGCTGTTGCAAAGTTGCCGTCACGGACTACATTTTAAAAACAGCAAGCCGTTTAAAGAATTGATCCTGTCGCTACCCGGCAAAACAGGTGTTGAAAAAATAACAGGGTTGATCGATCTCCTGAATCAATTGTCACAACAAAAAGGAAGAAAACTTGCATCGGCGGAGTATGATATCTCCCAGGCCAAAAACAGCGAGCCACGTATTAATAAGGTATGTACTTATGTTGAACAGAATTTTGCGAAGCCCATCACCATTAATGATGCAGCTTCCATTATCAATATTTCACCAAGTGCGTTTTGTAAGTTTTTTAAACGTGCAACTGGTAAAACATTTTCCGATTATGTAAATGATCTGCGTGTGGGATATGCCTGTTATCAATTACTTGAAACGGATAAGCAGATCTCCACCATTGCACGCAGTGCAGGTTTTGAATCGCTCACTTATTTCAATCGTGTGTTTTCACGAAAGAAACACAGCACGCCAAGAGAATTCAGGAACGAAGCTGTGTATTAATTTCCCCATTATTTACTCCGGGGCTAAAGTTCATTTTGAATTATTTAATTAACCCTTTCTTTAAGCACGGGTTAATTAAATAAAATCAGTTGGCTTTAACCTTGATCAAGCAATCTATTTTGAAAAAACCGTTTCGCCGCCACAAATAGTTTTGAGCACAGTTGTTTTCAACACCTGCTCGAATGTTGCAGTCATTAGATCAGTATCGAGCAAAACAAAATCAGCAAACTTTCCTTTTTCAATACTTCCTTTTTCCGCTTCTTCAAAATTTGAACGTGCTGCCCAAATGGTCATACCACGCAATGTTGCCTCTCTTGTTAATGCATTTTCTGTTTGATAACCTTGCTCAGGCCATCCCCTTGCATCTCTGCGGAACACGGCTGCGTAAAATGTTTTGAGTGGATCAATATCTTCCACGGGAAAATCTGTTCCAAGTGGTATCCATCCATTTTGTTTCAACAGATCATTAAATGCATAAGCACCTTTCACTCGTTTGGAGCCGAGACGTTGTTCGGCCCAATACATATCACTTGTTGCATGTGTTGGTTGCACACTGGGCACAATGCTGTATTTGCCAAACAAGTTGAAATCATTTTCATTTACCACCTGTGCATGCTCAATGCGCCAGCGCAGATCGTTGGTTTCTTTTAAATATTTACCATAGATATTTAAAATAGTTCTGTTGCCACTATCACCAATTGCATGTGTACACATCTGGAAACCTTTTGCATACAATAATGCTGCGACCGAATCAAAATGTTCAGGATTACTTAACAAGAAACCGGTATGCCCGGGTTTATCTGCATATGGCTCCAGCAAACATGCTCCTCTTGAACCAAGTGCACCATCACCATAAACTTTAAAGCTTCTTACATTTAACCGATCTGTTTTTATTTTACCACGCTCAAAAATGGCGTCATAATTTTTCTTTGCATCACTCAACATCACATACATGCGCATCTTTAATGCTCCGCTCTGGTTTGCTTTTTCAATATTCAATACATCTGTATAATCCAACCCACAATCAACAACAGAAGTTAAGCCTGCAGCAAAACAATTTTTCTGTGCTGCTAATAAACCTTCTGTAATTTGTTCGGCTGTTGCTGCCGGAATTTTCGCTGATACAAGATCGATAGCATTATCGATCAACACACCCGTTGGTTTTCCGTTTGCCACAAACACATCGCCGCCGGTAAGTTTTGTGTTAGCATTGATACCGGCTTGCTGTAACGCAAGATCATTTACTACTGCAGCATGACCATCGACTCTCGTTAATAAAACAGGATTATCGGGAAACAATTGATTCAACGAATCATTCACAGGGAATTCTTTTACCTCCCAATCGTTCTGGTCCCAACCTCTGCCAATGATCCATTCACCTTTTTGCAAACTGTGTTCAGCAGCATGCTTTTTTAACCTGTTCAAACAGTCTCTCCAACTTGTAGTGCCCGTAAGATCGGCTGTGCGTAAGCCCAACCCATAGCGATAGAAATGTGCATGTGCATCAATAAAGCCAGGATATAAATATTTTTCTTGCAGATCAATGACCTCTTTGGCATCGAACGTTTTTTGCAGATCGGCAGATGTACCTGTGGCAATGATCTTTCCGTCCTTTACAGCCACTGCTTGGGTTTTGGAAAAAGCAGAATCAATAGTGTAAACCGTTCCGTTGATAAGCAAAGTATCAACTTCAGTTTTGGAATTACACTGTGAGAACACAATCGTTACGGCAATAAGAAGAAACAATCTGATCATAATAAATGGTTGTGATGGTATAACCCAAAAGAACAAAGATTGTTTATACCAGCCTGAATGAATATTTTTTATGGTTTTTCTTTCGGACAAATGGAAACAATAAAATGAGCATGTTAATTTAATTTGTTTTGTCCATCATCCTTGTATTTTTACTGCCTGATTTTATTTCTTATGTATTCAGCCGATAATACCAAGCAATTGCAGCAAAGCACGACAAGCCTACTGCATCAACTGAAAAGTTCATCTATCAAAGAAGAACAACTCGAAGAATTGAGAAGCGCTCTTCGCTTTCATGAATATCGTTATTATATTCAGAACGATCCGCTCATCAGCGATTTTGAATATGACCAGTTATACAAAGCGTTGGAAAAGATCGAAGCTGCCAACCCTTCGCTCATTACAAGCGACTCACCTACTCAACGTGTAGCAAAAGGCTTGGGAAATGACTTTAAGAAAGTACAGCATCTTGTCCCGATGCTCAGCCTTGAAAACTCATACGATGCAGATGATCTTATTGATTGGGATCGTAAAGCAAAAGAAGCAAGCGGCCTCGATAATATTGAATATTGTGTAGAGCCCAAATTTGATGGTGCCAGTATTTCTCTTATTTATGAAGATGATAAATTGGTTCGTGCTGCCACCCGTGGCGATGGAACTGAAGGCGAAGAGATCACCACCAATGTACGGCAGATACGGTCCATTCCATTATCCGCTGATTTTTCGAAGTTCGCCATCAAACAAATTGAAATACGTGGAGAGATATTGATGAGTAAGAAAAATTTTAAAGCCTATAACGATCAACTGGCTGAAGATAATCTACCTCCACTTGCAAATCCACGTAATGCAGCCAGCGGTAGCTTACGTATAAAAGATGCAAAAGAAGTTGCCCGCAGAAATCTTGAAGCTTTTTTATATCATGTTGGATATGTGGCAATGGTTGACCGAAAACAATCGACATACGATGTATTACACACGCATAGTGGCGCATTGAAAATGATGTGGGAGCTTGGCTTCCGTAGTCCTGAAAAAGAAAAAAAGATCTGCAAAGGCATACAGGAAGTAATTGACTACTGCAACGAGTTTGAACAGAAACGTGATACGTTGCCGTATGAAATTGATGGCATGGTAATTAAAGTCAATGATCTGCAGTTGCAGGATCAAATGGGGATGACGAGCCATCACCCACGCTGGGCAATTGCTTATAAATTCAAAGCAAGACAGGGAACCAGTAAGCTCCGTGCAGTTGAATATCAGGTTGGTCGCACAGGTGCAGTTACCCCGGTTGCCAAAATCGATCCGGTTGCAATTGGTGGTGTAACGGTAACGAGTATCTCATTACATAACCAGGATTTTATTGCCGAGAAAGACCTGATGCTGGGCGATACTGTTTTGGTAGAACGTGCAGGTGATGTAATTCCTTACATCGTTAAATCAATGGCTGAGCTGCGTACAGGTAAGGAAGAAAAGATCATCTTCCCCACACATTGCCCTGTTTGTAACAGTGTGTTGGTAAAGCCGGAAGAAGAAGCTGTGTGGCGTTGCAATAATTATCAATGTGAAGCGCAGGTAGTTGAACGCATTATTCATTTCAACAGTAAAGATGCCATGGATATTCGTGGTATGGGCGATGCGAATGTTCGGAAGTTTTATGAACTCGGTTTTTTGAAAGACATTCCATCGTTATATCGTTTGCCATATGATAAGATAAAAGCATTAGAGGGTTACGGCGCAAAGAGTGTTGATAATCTGCAAACGGCAATTGAAAACTCAAAGAAGCAACCGTTATTCCGTTTGATCTATGCACTGGGTATTCGTTTTGTGGGCGAAGCAACTGCAAAGACATTAGCTAATTCAACCAAACATCTTTTAGATATTGCCGGAAAAACTTTGGAAGAATTACAACAGTTGGAAGATATTGGTCCGAGAGTTGCAGGAAGTATTCATGATTTTTTCAGCAACCAACAGAACCTGCAATTATTGAAAGAACTGGAAGAACTTGGTTTGCAATTAAAGAACGAGCAGAAAGAAAGTAAACATGAAGGCAATTTAACAGGCGTTACTTTTTTATTTACAGGAACATTGCCTACCTTGAAGAGAAGTGTTGCAGAGCAAATGGCAGAAGAACATGGTGGAAGTATACTGAGTGGTGTGAGTGCGAAATTAAATTATCTTGTTGTGGGTGAAGATGCAGGCAGCAAGCTGGAAAAAGCAAAGAAGATCAGCACAGTAAAAATTATAACAGAAGAAGAATTCCTGGCACTGTTAAAAAATTAATATAGGATTTCACTTGCAGGTACAGGGTTTGCTGTTGTATATTTAATATCTCCAATCTTTTTGTATGATTAAGAAACTTCCCGGAGAAAAATGGAAACAATTGCAATTTGCCGGTTGGAAACAATTACGACGCAAATATGCTGTTTCAAATCTCGGCCGTTGTGCCAGTTTTACTTCTGATGTTTCAGAAGATGGAAAATTACTCAATGGTTCCATTACAACCGGTTACCGTACGTTAAACCTGCACCGGGCAGACAATAAAGGAACGATCTATCTGCACCGTGAAGTAGCAAAACTTTTTTGTGCGAAACAATCAGCAAAAAATAAGTTTGTGATTCACCTCAATCATAACAAAAAAGATAATCGTGCAGCCAATCTGAAATGGGCAACGCTTGAGCAAATGTCTGCTCATCAACAAAAAAGCCCGCAAAAGATCGCTTATAAAAAATTACAGAAAGAACGCAGCAGCACACAAAAAGGATTGAAGCTTTCTCCGGTACAGGTTAAGACCATCAAAAAAATTATTCAGGACCCTAACCGTAGTGTTACTTACAAGCAGTTGGCAAAAAAGTACAGCGTAAGTGAAATGACCTTGTACAGGATAAGAAGCGGCGAAAACTGGGGAGCAGTTTAATTTTATTAATAACAAATAGCAAACAATAAGGCCACACATTTCTGTATGGCCTTTTTTTGGAACCTCTAAAAACGGACTAAACATTTATACATTACTGTTTGATGATTGTTTCTGAATAAATCTTGCTGTTGTTTGATACAAGTTCAATCACATAAATACCGCCTGATAATTTGCTTACCTGGTCAACCAACTGAATGGTGTTAGTACCTGCGGTTGTTACCTGGCGTTTATTATAGACCATTACACCTGTCATGTTGTAGATCTTCACTTCCAATGTAGCGCCTTCTTCTTGCTCAACCTGAACATTTAACTGGCTGCTGAATGGGCTTGGCCAAACCTGCGCTTTTGCTTGTTTTACAAGCCGGATAGCAATCGTATTAGAATAACTGTATTTACCATCTGTGTCAACCACTTTAATACGATAAAACAAAACCGGCTTTGTTGCAATTGTTCTTATATCATCAGATGAAGTGTAAGATGTAGATGATGAAGTGTTACCAGCAGCTTTTGATTCGCCAATTGCAGAAAAGCTACGGCCATCAACGCTACGTTCAATCACAAATTTTTCGGTATTGTATTCACTTTCAGTTACCCATTTCAGTTTCACAGTTGAGGCATTACTTGTGCTTCCTAAATGAACTGAACGTACCGGCAACGAAGCCCCAGCTGCAACAGTAAAACTTTTACTTACATTATCGTTACCTGTTGATGCGTTAGCTGTAGTAATAGGCACTGTACGGTCTACATTCAGGGTTACAATTTCGCCAGCAGGTGTAGTTGTATTTGACGTTGGCTTAACGTTAAGATAAAAATCGAACACATCGCCAGCTTCAAGCGGTACACTGTTAGTCAACTGCATTACATAGTTCGAAGCATCACTGTAGGTTACCGAAAACTGTGAAGTAGCAACCAAGCTTATAAAGTTGTAAAAGGGGTTGAACTGTACAGTATAAGTTAATGCACCGGCAGGTATTGTACCAGTTACACCGGGCACGGCACTGTTATTTGCCACTCTGAATTTAAACACTGTGTTTCCGGCGATGTTTGTACCAATAGGCGAAGGGTCTGTTGGCGATTGTTGAGTTATTGTAATCACCGCAGGATCTGCATCTGTTGCCGTTAATTGGGCAACGGATGAGTTAATGAAAAGTATTGTACTTAATACAAGTGCTATGCTATATGATAAAATCGTTTTCATATAAAAGAATTTAGAGGTTGTTAGAATTAGAAAATATTAAGAATACGGTCAACAAGGTTATTATTGAAATTGGTTTCTGTACCAGAACCGGCTATGATCGATACGTTGAAATTATCTGTACCACGTGATGCACCGGTCACTACTTTCAACTTCACTGCAATTGAACTTAAGCCTGATGCACTGATGTTTTTACCAGGTTTTAGTGTAAAAAGCATTTGTGTACTTGAATTGGTAGTTAAATCCCAATCGGCATTATTTACAGTTATTAATCCCGGCACATTGGCTGATGAAGCTGCATCATCAAACGTATAAACAAAATTGTCTGATTTTAAAACACGTACACGTACAGGAACGGCTGCGTTATTTGTTGGATTGCCTGCAATTTCACTTACGTCTATTACAATCACTCGTTCTGTTTGACTGGCAATGCTAAAGCCCGTTGATGAAACACGAGTAGAAGGTGTTAAATCCGGCACTGCAGGAGAGGCAATACCACCAAATTCGTTCGGCTTGGTATCTAATCCGCCATTGTTAGCGATACCGTCACCATCAGGATCTGTTGGATTATCAACTCTTCCGTCGCCGTCCTGATCAAGGAAACCATGACCGCCCTCAACAATATCTTTAGTACCATCATTGTCACTGTCAAGATCTCGGTAGTCTGGTGTACCATCAGCATCTGTATCTTTTGGTGCAGGTGTAGCAGCATCACCAAACAGGTTATCATTACCATCTGCGCTATCCTGAATACCATCGCCATCCGCATCAGGTCCATCGACCACACCATCATTATCCGCATCAATTAATCCGGGGTGACCACTTTCAACTAAGTCCCCAATACCATCGTTATCGCTATCAAGATCACGGAAGTCAGGAACATTATCGCCATCTGTATCTCTTGGTGCAATTTCACCGGCATCGCCAAATACTGCATCATTTCCATCGGCACTATCCTGAATACCATCACCGTCCGCATCAGGTCCGTCAACAACACCATCGTTATTTGCATCGATCAAGCCTGGGTGACCGCTTTCGATAATATCGTTAATACCATCGTTGTCACTATCAAGATCACGGAAGTCAGGAACATTATCGCCATCTGTATCTTTTGGTGCTGTTTCATTTGCATCACCAAATACAGCATCATTGCCATCAGCACTATCTTGAATGCCATCGCCATCTGCATCTGGCCCATCAACAATACCATCATCGTTTGCATCGATTAATCCGGGATGACCGCTTTCGATAATATCATTGATGCCATCGTTATCACTATCAAGATCACGGAAATCAGGAACGCTATCACCGTCGGTATCTTTTACTGCAGGGTTGTTTGCATCGCCAAACACTGCATCATTTCCATCAGCACTATCCTGGATTCCGTCACCATCAGCATCAGGTCCATCAACAACACCATCATTGTTTGCATCGATCAATCCAGGATGACCACTTTCAATAATATCATTAATGCCATCATTATCACTATCAAGATCGAGGTAATCTGGTTTGGCATCGCCATCTGTATTCTTTAATGTGTAGTTGACAGATGCATTGCTGTTATCATTTGTTTCAACAGCGTTGGCCATACCGTTGTTGCCTTTTGGCACAGATGCATCGATTACACCGTCATTATCTGCATCCAAAGTTGCGACGGTGGCCGCATCAATACCTGATTCGTTAATATCATTAATGCCATCGTTATCACTATCAAGATCCTGGTAGTTCGGAACACCATCACCATCAAAATCATCGTTGGTTGGATCGCCATCGTTATTAGCATCTTCCACCACATCTGCAATACCATCGTTATCGCTGTCTGCATCGCAAGCATCAGCAACACCATCAGCATCTGTATCTTTTATTGGAGATTTGAAACTGTTGCCATTGCAGTTATCACAAGCATCAGGAATTCCATCACCATCTGTATCGATACTGTTGTCGCCACTTGGGCAGGCATCAAAACAATCAGGTGTACCATCGCCATCAACATCAGTAATAACGAAAGCATAATAGATGCGGTAATTACCACCGAGACTTGCACCAAGCAACCCTTGATCAAACTGGATCTGGATGCGGTTAAATTGTGCAGATGGCGTAAAGCCCAATGTAGTTAACCCTGCAGAACCACTTAACACGCCCGCAGTGAGTAATGCAGCTCCTGTTTTTTCTTCAACAAACGTACTGCCGTTAAATACACGGATCTTTACACCGCCAAGTAAGCTTACATCAACAAGAGCTCCTTCTTTAGCGATTACGAACCCAGCAAAACTGTTTGCAGGAAACAGCGGACCATCGTTCTGCACAGTAAATCTTGCGCCGCCGCCTAACAGATTCAGCAATGGATTATAGCTTGCATAATCGGTTAAAGAAGGAGTTACAATGTTGCTTGTATTTGAAATGGAACCAAGAGACAATAAACTTCCATAGAAACCTGTGGCAGAGCCAACGATTTCGCCTGTATAAGGTGAAGGCTTGTCTGTTGTTAAAGCCTGTGTGCAATCGCCGCAACCATTAGGTTCTTCAAATGCGTAGAAAATACGAAGCGCACCTAATGTAACGCCAACAGGCTGGTTCACACGCAGCTTAACTTCATTGAAGTTTTTTGTTGTAGTAAAGCCAAGCTTAATTTTTTGATTTGAATTGAAGCCAAGAGCCGATACACTCAACAATCCACTTCCGCTGCTGAAGGTTTGCGACTCCTGCAAAGTGCCGAATAAATAAGTTTCAATAGTGATCGTATTTAAGAGGTTAGCATCAAGAATAGTATTTGCCTGGTCAGGCGCAATTACAAAACCTGCTTTATTACCTGCAGGATAAATATTTTTTTCATCTAACACACCCACAGATACTGTACTGAGTGCAGCAGCAGGCATGGTTAATGTGGCGTAGTTATTTTTATCTGCATCAACAAGGTTGTTACTGTTGATCAAAGCACATAATGCACAAACAAGACCACCATTGTAAGTAACAGTAGTGCCATTGCCTTGAATGGCATCATCACAAATTGCATTGTTTTCAAGTGTGCCGCAATTGGGATCAAATGCCATAGCGTAATACACTCTTACTTCGCTAAGTACTGAGGCAGTTGAAGAAAATATAAAACGCACTTCATCAAATGACTGGCTTGTTTCAAAATAGAGATAGGCACGTCCGGTGCTGCCACCCAAAACGGGTGTTGCTTTCAATGTTACGCCTGTTGCGGTTTGCTGTAACACATCATCCTTATATGTTGAGATGCTGATTGCATTCAACACGTTTACATTGAGATCGTTTCCTAATGCAACAACAAATCCGGCATAATAACCTGCAGGATAATCAGCCGATGTTTGCTTTACAGTAATACCGTTACCGTTAACAAGCGAAGCAAATTGCGATAGGTTTGCGAAATTGTTTTTGTCAGCATCTGTTACATTGTTGATACCTGTGCGGTCGCAATCAAGACAGATGAGTGAGTTCCTGATTGGATTAACCTGGGTACCAAAACCGGTAATTGGTTTATAACATTCACTGCCATTTTGAGCGAAAGCAGGGAGGATCCACAAAGAAATGAGCATAAAGAGCAGCCCTCTCTTTGCGAGATGTAAAAATTGAGACATAATTATTTTTTTAGAGGTTATAATTATGGCCTCACAGGATAGAGTACGATTTTACATTAGCGGAATTTGATAGGTATACAGATTAAAAAGAGAAACTGCAGAATCGAATAATAATAACTGACCATACAAAGTTTGCTCGCTTTTTTAAGGATTGCTATACACTAAAAGTTCAAGTAATACACCTAAAAGTCCAAGCTTTAGAAAACTGTATTTGGCCTTCAGGTTTTCATAAAAAATCAACTAAGTGTAACTACCTATGCGTCATTGATATAAGAATTTAGCAAGCTCAAAAAGAGTATTTCTCCTTTTTTTTTTAATTGGAAATCTCTTTAATATTATGTTTCGTAAATATCCTTTGAAGATTGATTACCTAACCAAACCTGAAGAAAATGCCACAATCTTTCACCAACCTTTCAGTACAAAAAACAGCATTAAAAGCTATTTTGTCCCAACCTGCCTATTGCTTAAAAGACTACCAACTTGAAGAAGGCCTCATTTTAAGACACATGCTTCTGAATGATCCCGATGCTGAATCTTTCGGATTCCTGCTGAGCGCCAACATTAAAGACAACGATTACTTTTTTGCTTATTGCCCAAACGATGAAACAGGTAAGCAACTGTCTGCCTATTACAATACTAATTATGAAGGGCCTGTTAAGCGTTTCTTTTATAGCGAGTTTGCTCATAAAGAAACACCAGTATCACAAAAAGAGATTTTTGTTTTTATCATCAACAGTAACTGGATCAAATCCAACTACAACTGTTCTGCAGACGCATTTGCTGCATATATTGATATGCTTCCGATTCTATTCAATATTGCAGACAATCCAACCTTAATGAAAATTGATATGTTATACTACCTGAAAGCAATTAAGGAGATCACACAACAAAATGAGCACGTAAACATCCTCCGACTGCGTGTTAATGTATTATCACTGATCGAAAAATTTTTCTCATCAGCCGACTTCTCAGCATTTAATGCAGCTACACCCAAAAAATACTCTTATACCAAGGAAATGCATGATCTCGGAGCACGCCTGTCAATGTTTCTGAAAAGTAACCTCCCTGACCTTATCATTTTTGCCAGGGAATACAATATGAGTCTCAGTTCACTCAAAAGACATTTTAAAAATGTACATGGCAAACCGATTTATGAATATTACCTGGAACAAAAAATGATGCTGGCAAGGAATATTATTCAAGACTCACGGCGTTCAGTTGCACAAGTGGCTTATGAGCTCGGGTATGAAGACCCGAATTGCCTCATAAAGTCATTCAAAAAAGTCTATGGCGTACCGCCCGGTAAAATATGTGCATAGCCGTTTAAACTATTCTTACAGCAAAGCGTTTTGAAAAGCAATAAAGATTTTGTCAATTTGTTTTTTCAAAACGCTTTTTATGCTGCAACTTTCCACGCTCAAATTTCTAAAAGATTTAAAGAAGAATAACAACAAACCCTGGTTCGATGCAAATCGTAAAGCTTACGATGCAGCTAAAGCCGACTTCATTGCATTTATTGATACCGTAATTGAAAAACATGGTAAGAAAGATCCTTCCATTGCACACCTCGCTGCAAAAGATTGCATTTTCCGGATAAACCGTGATGTACGTTTCAGTAAGGACAAAAGCCCGTACAAAACAAACATGGGTGCATACATGAATAAGGACGGGAAAAAAGGAATGACTGCCGGTTACTATTTTCATTTTGAACCAGGTGCTGCATTTGGAGGCGGCGGTTTATATGTGCCGCCACCTGAATTCTTAAAAAATGTGCGGCAGGAAATAGATTATAACTGGAAAGAATTTCAGAAGATCATCAACAATAAAAAATTCAAAGCTGTCTTTGGCGATCTGTCTACAGAAGGTGATATGAAATTGGCTAGACCACCAAAAGGTTATGAAGCCGACAATCCAGCCATTGAATATTTGAAATTAAAAAGCTGGATTGCTATGCAAAAATTTTCCGATGCCGATCTTACATCGAAAGACCTGGTTAAAAAAGTATGTACCAATTTTGAAACACTGCAACCACTGCTGTTGTTTTTGAATGAAGGATTACATGCCGGTGAATAAAATCATAACTCTATTAATTAAGAGAGCGCTTCAATTGAAACGCTCTCTTTTTTCGTTACGTTTTTTCCAGGTCTGACGGAACTTGGCCGCACCTACCATTACAATAAACCTTTGCCTTGCAGGTATTCAGCGATCTGCACTGCATTGGTTGCTGCACCTTTGCGAAGGTTATCACTAACGATCCACATGTTTAATGTATTGGCTTGCGTTTCATCTCTGCGTAAACGACCAACAAACACATCATCTTTTTCATGCGCATCCATCGGCATTGGGTATTGCTGTGTAGCAGGATCATCTACTACCACAATACCAGGTGCTGAGCTGAGCAATGCTTTTACTTCGTTCAAATCAAAATCATTTGCAAACTCAACGTTTACACTTTCACTATGACCACCCATTACCGGAATACGTACAGTAGTTGCCGTTACACGAATGGAATCATCACCCATGATCTTGCAGGTTTCTTTTACCATTTTCATTTCTTCTTTGGTGTAACCATTCTCCAAAAAAACATCGATCTGCGGGATCACATTCAGATCAATCGGATATTTATAAGCCATCTCGCCAACAATTCCTTTACGTTCATTCAGCAATTGATCAACTGCTTTTACGCCTGTACCTGTTACGCTTTGGTAAGTTGATACAACCACACGCTTGATCTGGTATTTTTTATGTAGCGGTTGCAACGCCACAACCATTTGAATAGTTGAACAGTTAGGGTTGGCAATTACTTTATCTGCTGCTGTTAACACATCAGCATTTACTTCGGGCACTACTAATTTTTTTGTTGGGTCCATGCGCCATGCACTGGAGTTATCGATAACAGTAATACCGGCTTCTGCAAATTTTGGTGCCCATTCTGTTGAAGTACCACCACCGGCACTAAATAAAGCCACAGCAGGTTTGGCAGCTATTGCATCGGTCATGCTTACCACTTTGTATTTCTTTCCCTTAAACTCAACTTCTTTACCAACGGAACGTTCACTTGCAACCGGAACTAATTCGGTAACGGGGAAATTTCTTTCTGCTAATACCTGTAACATTTTGGTACCTACAAGACCTGTAGCGCCAACTACTGCAACTTTCATTTTGTTTTTTGTTTTTATTTCTGTCCGACGCCCTCGTCTGACAGAATTTTTTGTTTGATTTATAAATCCATCAGACGAGGGCATCAGATGGGGGTTAAAAAATAAGGCCTTCCGTTTCGGGAAGGCCTGTTATTATGTTTACAACACAACGTACAATGTTACCTTCCCTTGCGGAACTGTTTCTTTGTGCGTTTTGTATGTTTCATTGTATTCATGAGGCTCAAAAGTAAAGCTGAATGAGCGTTTCACCAAATTGTTTTTAGAATTTTCATGAAGCTATTTACGCAATCGTTTGATTAATGTTATTTTTAAGTACATGCTGCAACCTAAACTCCTTATAACAATTGTTTGTTTGCTGATACTGCAAGCAAACGCTTTCACTCAAAACAGATACAGCGTAGTCATTAGTGAAATCATGAGCGATCCCACGCCGCAAATAAGTTTACCCAATGTTGAATGGATAGAGATACGCAATACAACTACATCAGCTATCAACTTACAAAACTGGCGGGTGGGCGATGCAAATGGTGTGAGTGGTGCATTACCTAATTTTTTATTACAACCTGATAGCAGTGCTGTTATTTGCGGCACTACAGCAGCAGCGACAATGCAGCAGTATGGCCGCACATTTGGCGTTACAAGTTTTCCTTCCTTAGATAATAGTGGCGAAATGATTTTCATCCGCAGCAACACCGGAGCCATTGTTCATGCAGTAGAATACAATCTCAGCTGGTTCAACAATGCAGTTAAAGGCGATGGTGGCTGGACATTGGAAATGGTTGATGTTAAAAATCCGTGCAGTGGTGCAAGCAACTGGCGTGCAAGTGTTGACACAAGAGGAGGCACACCCGGAATAAAAAATTCTGTTGATGGAACCAACAGCGACCAAACGGCTCCTGCATTACTTAGAGCATTTGCAGTTGACAATACAACTTTACTGTTAACTTTTGATGAATCATTAGATAGCTTATCGGCCGCTGCTGCTGCCAATTACCAGTTGAGTAATGGCATTGGTACAGCTGCTTCGGCAGTTTGTCTTGCGCCGCTTTTCAATACCGTACAACTTACAGTAAGTAATCAATTACAATCGGGAACTGTTTATACCGTTACTGCTGTTAATGTGAAAGATTGCAGCGGCAACAGCATTGCTGCTTTTAATAATACAAAGGTTGGCATTAGTTCGGCTGCTGTTGCAAATGATATTATTATCAACGAAGTTCTGTTTAACCCCTCAAGTGACGGCACCGATTACGTGGAGATCTACAACCGCAGCAATAAGATCATCAATCTAAAATCATTATTGATTGCAAACAGAAGCAGCGCAGGAGTTATTGCAAATATGCGAGCTTTAACTGCAACAGACAGAGCGATGTTTCCCGGTGAATATCTTGTGCTGAGCGACGACGAAGCAACTGTAAAACGACAATTCACTGCAAAAAATATTTCAGCGTTTCTAAACATCTCTTCGATGCCTTCTTATTCAGATGATAAAGGCAATGTGGTATTGAGTGATAACGGCGGAACTATTATCGATGAAGTTACTTATGATGACAAATGGCATTTTGCGTTGATCAATAACAGTGAAGGCGTGGCTTTAGAACGTATTGACCCGAATGCTTCCACACAAAACAAAGACAACTGGCATAGTGCTGCAAAAGATGTGGGCTATGGCACACCCACTTATCAAAACTCGCAGTTTCGTTTAGATCTGCAGGTGCAGGGTGATGTAACTGTAACACCTGAAGTATTTTCACCTGACAATGATGGCACGGATGATTTTCTTACCATCAGTTATCGTTTTCCTGAAACAGGCTATTTGATGAATATTACTGTGTTTGATGCTGGTGGCCGTCCTGTAAAAGCATTGCAACGAAATGCAATTTGCAGCCAGCAGGGAAATTTCCGCTGGGATGGCTTGAATGATAAACTGCAACAATTACCACTTGGTCCTTACGTGATCTTTACAGAAGTATTTAACCTGCAAGGCAAAGTTAAACGTTTCAAAAACCAGGTGGTATTAGCAAGAAGGTTTTAATGACCGAAATCAGATACAGCAGCAATTATCAACAACAAAACTTTGGTTAACTTGAAGCCTGAACAGAAGTACCATGATCAGCCGCAAAAAAATATTTTATCCCGTCAGCGAACCCTTGCACCAGTACCTGCGGTTGTATCACCAGGAGTTGACGTTGCCTGTATCTTACGACGATTTGAAGTATTATGCAGAATCAATTCCATTGCTTGATAAGTTTGGGAAAGACACACTTTGGGAAACGGTTATCTATCCGCAATCGGAAATAACAAGAGTACACGATCATATAAAAGTGATCTATGCAAAATTAAAAGCAGCCGGTGATCTCAAGGCGTTGAACCATCTCTATATTGAGCGCATCGATTACTGTACGTTTGGCAACTCGCATCCTTACCGTATCAAGATCGTAAACAAGTATAACGATGTGTACGACTATTTCTATATAAAAACAGCCGATGCATCACGTGTTTATGGATTGGAGCTGGAGCAATTGCTATCGCCCAATCCTGTGCATTATTTGTGTGATGGAAATACATTGGTGGAAGAACATATCGCAGGCATCCCAGGTGATCAGTTTTTAAAACTCATCCCACGCCGACCTGAATACAATTTAAAGCGTATTGCAAAAGAGTTTGTGAAGTTTAATGAACGTTGTTTCCTGCGTTTGCTGGGCGATATGCGTGCTTACAATTTTGTGTTCATCATTACGCCGGATTTTGATGATTATAAATTCTTCATCCGTGCCATTGATTTCGATCAGCAGTTTTACGAAGGCAGTAAGAATATTTATTTGCCACAGTTCTTTAAAGAGAACTACCCTTTTGTTGAATTGGTGCAAAAACATCTGAACCCTGAAGTGGTGCAGCAATATCAACAGGAAGAAAGGGCTGTGATCGCAAGGCGCATTCGGGAGGAACGTTACCGTTTACGGGACCTGCGTGATGTGTTGGTGAAAGACAAGATTTCTACGCCTGAAAAAATTCAGCAACTTGGTCATGAGCTTGCATTGCATTACGATGATCCAGTTTTTGCACGTTGTAAAAGTATGGGCGAAATTATCGACCGGAGTTTAAAACGGGTGTTGATCAGGACGCATACGAAAGGGGTGAAGATTGGGTAAGGATGGATTTCCTTCAATCAATCAGAACGAGGAACGATTTGCTGTCATCGATCCAAAATCATTCTATTTTCAGCTTTTGAACATATAGTATAGACTAAATCATCAAATGGGTTCCTTTGATTTGATACCCCTGTTCCAACTTCAATAATATCCAAACCATCGCTTATCTGAATGGTTTCAATTGTCGCAAATTCAAACCTTCTTGATGCAGTGTCTTTTAAAAGTCTTTCACATTCATAAATAAACGACTTTATGTAAATCTGAAATGAAGAATCAAATACTTTTTTATCCAGAACCTTTGTTTCGTTTCTAAAATAGGAAATGACAATCTGCTTATTGTTCTTTTGAGAAATTTCTATTCGTTGAGTTTCTTCGCTGACACAACCCTTGGAATATTGTTTAAATTCTAAATCGCCTCCGTTTAAAAAAATTACTGAAGAGATATAATTACCTGTTGTTTTATCTCCCGAATATGGTTCTTTTGCAACTTTGTCAACATCACTGCAAGAGACGTTCAATAATATGAACAGAATAAATTGTATAGTAAGGAGCTTCAACATTACAAGTACAAACTATTACTAAAAACAAAAAAAAGCAGCATTACTGCTGCTTTAAAAGTTTTATTTAACATCTCCTCACACCAACTCAATATCAAAATTCACCAATTGTACAAACTGCTGAATGCGTGCTTCAATATCTTCTTTCGAAATTTCTTTCAAACGGGTTGTTCCAAATTTTTCAACACAGAAGCTTGCCATTGCACTACCCACAATAATGGCTGTCTTCATATTTTCAAAGCTGATGTCTTTTGTTTTGGCAATATGACCAATAAAGCCACCTGCAAATGTATCACCTGCACCGGTTGGGTCAAACACATCTTCTAGCGGTAAAGCAGGAGCAAAAAACACCTGGTCGTCGTGGAAGAGTAATGCACCGTGTTCGCCTTTTTTAATGATCAGGTATTTCGGGCCCATGTTCATGATCACCTTGGCTGCTTTTACCAGCGAATATTGTCCACTCAACTGGCGTGCTTCACTATCATTCACCATCAACACATCTACTTTCTTCAAAACGTTTTCCAGGTCAGGCATTGCAATTTCCATCCAGAAATTCATTGTATCGAGCACCACCAGTTTGGGTTTGTTCTTCATTTGATCGATCACTGCATTCTGTACGGCAGGCACCAGGTTACCCAGCATCAGGAATTCACAATCCTGGTAGCTGTCGGGCACAACTGGGTTAAAGTTGGCCAGCACGTTCAACTGCGTATCAAGTGTGTCACGTGTATTCATGTCTAAATGATAGCGGCCGCTCCAGAAAAATGATTTCTCATTTTCTTTGATCTCAACCCCCTCTGTTACCACACCACGGGCCTCAAGCATTTGCAGTTCTTCTTTCGGAAAATCGCCGCCAACCACGCTCACCTGTTTAATGGGTTGGGTAAAATTTGAAGCGCTCCAGGCAATATACGTGGCAGCCCCACCAATAATTCGATCGCTTTTACCAAAGGGAGTTTCAATTGCATCAAAGGCCATAGAGCCCACAACTACTAAAGACATAAGGGAGTTTGTTTTTTGTTTACCGCATTTACGGATGCGGACAAAGGTAATGGCTGAAGACCTATTGCCGAAAAAGGATATAAAAAAAGCACCACCGTTGCCGGCAGTGCTTCACAGAAACGAAACCCGTTTTACTTTTTATCGCTCCGTACGAGGTCAAAAAACTTGTTGTCGCTCATACCCAGCCAGATCATATCGATCTGGTTAATGTCGAAGGCTTTATCGAAACATACATATTGAATGTGGTTTTGGCCTGGTTGAACTGTCCAGTTACAAGACAGATCACCCTCTTTTGCCTGGGTGGTATAGTTATAGAACATATCGTTGTTCTTGAGCTTAATGTAAATCTTGTAATCACTCCATTTGAATGGTTCGGCGCCTTCCTGGTTAATAACGGCCATGCGGATCTTGGTGTAACCTGTTCCATCATCACGTGTAATAAATTCGTTTTTGGTTACATACACACCAATAAGGAAGTTGATGGTTTTACTTGGGTTTGAAATGCTCTCATAATAATAATCACTTTGAGCTTTTGCATTTGTTGGAGCCAGTGTTAAGAATGCTCCACAAATAAGGGCGAGGAAAAGGAGTTTCTGTTTCATTGAATGATGTTTAATTGTTTTGGGTAACCGCAATACATGCAACTAACAATGCAGGATAATCTTTTTTTTTGCAACATTATGCAGATATCACAAGTTGTAAACTTTACATTTCAAAAGTATCATACGGGCTATTTCATTTCAATACCCGCAACACGGTATTTTACCTAAAACAAAGTACATTTGGGCATGGGAAAACTGAAAGTGCCAAAGAATGGCAACCGCAAAGACCTCATTGTAAAAGCCGGCGCCGCCCTCTTCAGGGAAAAAGGTTTTGGTGCAGCCAGTATGAGAGACCTGGCTGAGAACCTTGGTATTGAAGCCGCAAGCTTGTACAATCACATACGTTCCAAAAATGAGATATTGGAATCGGTATGTTTTAATGTAGCCAATCGCTTTAACCTGCATTTAGATGAAATTGAAAGTGGCAGTCTTACGCCGATCAAAAAGATCGAAACCTTGCTTCGCTTTCATATTCAGCAGATGATCGACAACTACGAAGAAGTAATGGTGAGCGACAGAGAGTGGAAACACCTGGATGAGCCTTACCGTTCTAACTTCCACACGCAGCGTCGTAACTACAGGAAACGACTTGCTTTGATCATTGAAGACGGTATGAAAAAAGGTGAGATCAAAAAGATCGATGCACCGACGGCAGTTGTAATTCTGCTTCATTCTGTAAGCGGTATTGAAAGCTGGCACCGTTCCACTGCCAAGATCAGTGGCAATGAGCTGGAAGACAATATGGTGTTGATCATGATTGATGGGTTAAGAAAATAAGATTGCTGCTCTCCATTTACTTCACATCAAACAGCTTGCTTTTCCAATGAAATACCTTTTTTTATTTGCGCTGTGCCTTTTAAGTTTACAACCAAAGGCGCAAACGGACAGTCTTTTGTTTGAATGAAGCTACTGAATCGTTCGTGTTGCTTTTAAAAGCTCTGTCAGAATATCAGGAAACATTTTTTAGATTGCCGCATGTCTATCCATTTTCATCCTTTACGAGTTAAAGAAGTAAAAAAAGAAACAAGTGATTGTGTTTCTGTGTTGTTTGATGTTCCTGAAAACTTAAAGGAAGAATTCAACTTCACACAAGGACAAAGCCTTACCATGCGTGCTATTATAAATGGTGAAGAGGTAAGACGTACGTATTCTATTTGCAGCAGTCCATTAGAACGTCAACTGAAAGTTGCCATCAAGAAAGTGGAAGCTGGTGCCTTCTCAATTTTTGCAAACGAAGATTTGAAACAAAATGATGTGTTAGAAGTAATGACTCCAATAGGTCGTTTCTACACAACACTTGACGCATCCAATAGAAAAAATTATGTGGCCTTTGCTGCCGGTAGCGGCATCACTCCGCTTCTTTCCATTATTAAAACAACGCTGGCAATTGAACCTGATAGTACGTTCACCTTGGTGTACGGAAATAAAACCCGTTCATCCATTATCTTCTTTGAAGAACTGGAAGGTTTGAAGAATAAATACATCAACCGGTTTAACCTCATTCATATTTTAAGCAGGGAAAAAACAGATGCTGATCTGAATTTCGGCAGAATCACGAAAGAAAAATGCAGCGACCTCTTCAGCAAACTGCTGAATGTAAAAACGGTCGATGAGTTTTTTATCTGCGGACCGGAAGACATGATTTTTTCAGTGAAAGACTTTTTAGAAAGCAACGGCGTAACTGAAAAGAAAATTCATTTCGAACTGTTTACTACACCGGGACAGAATAAAGCCTCAAGGCACAAGGCACATGCTACAAGCGAAGAAGGCCCAAAAAGTAATATCACAGTTAAGTTAGATGGAAGGAGTTTTAATTTTGCTATTCCGTTCAACAGTGAAACAACCATTCTTGATGCAGCTATGCAGCAAGGCGCTGATGTTCCTTATGCCTGCAAAGGCGGTGTGTGCTGCACCTGCAAAGCCAAACTGCTAGTTGGTGAAGTAAAAATGGATGTTCATTGGGGTTTGGAGCAGGAAGAAATTGAACAGGGTTTTATATTAACCTGCCAAAGTCATCCCACAACCGAAAACGTAACGGTTGATTTCGATGTGAAGTAAGCACTCACATCCTGCATGAGAATTATCTGTACAAATAAAGGCTAAACAAACTCGCCAAACAGGTGTTAGTTTTGATTAAATTTGCTAATCAACAGCATTGTTATGTCATTACATGATTTTGAACAGGTATTTCAGAGCAAGATCGATCAGGAAATTAAGATCGAGCCCAAGGAATGGATGCCCGATGCCTACCGGAAAACGAATATCCGGCAGATCAGTCAGCATGCACACAGCGAAATTGTAGGGATGCTGCCAGAAGGTAATTGGATCAGCCGTGCTCCATCGCTCAAACGCAAAGCTATTTTGATGGCGAAGGTGCAGGACGAAGCCGGCCATGGTTTGTACCTCTATTGTGCTGCTGAAACATTAGGCATGAGCCGTGAACAAATGATCGACGACCTACACAGCGGCAAAGCCAAATACTCTTCCATCTTTAATTATCCCACCTTAACATGGGCTGATATGGGTGCCATTGGCTGGTTAGTGGATGGCGCCGCCATTCTTAACCAGGTAATGTTGTGCCGCACCAGTTACGGACCATATGCAAGAGCAATGGTGCGAATTTGTAAAGAAGAAAGTTTTCATCAACGCCAGGGTTTTGAATCGTTGCTAGTGTTATCGAAAGGAACCGATGAACAAAAAGCCATGTGCCAGGATGCCATCAACAGATGGTGGTGGCCAAGCTTAATGATGTTTGGACCGAAGGATAGCGAAAGCACCAACAGCGATCAAAGCATGAAGTGGAAGATCAAACGCAAAACAAATGATGAGTTGCGTCAGCAGTTTGTAGATATGTGTGTAGAGCAGGTGAAATTATTAGGCATGACCTTGCCCGATCCGCATTTGAAATGGAACGAGGAACGTGGTCACTATGACTTTGGTGAAATTGACTGGAACGAATTCTGGAATGTGGTGAAAGGAAATGGCCCTTGTAATAAAGAACGATTGAATGCACGCCGCAAAGCACACGAAGAAGGAAGATGGGTGCGAGAAGCAGCAGCGGCACATGCGGAGAAAAGAAAACAACAACCCCAAACCCCTAAAGGGGCTTTAGCAGCAGCTTAAGTAAACTCAACAACAGCAATTATGAATTTTCAGATAAGAAAATTTTATTACGGCGATATCCCTGAAGAAAAAGGAGGAGCCAGTAATTATCAAACACAAGCTGATGCGGCCGGCTGGCCTCTGTGGGAAGTGTTCATCCGCAGCAAGCAAGGTCTCGATCATAAGCATGTTGGTAGTTTAAAAGCTGCTGATGCGCAAATGGCCATCGAAAATGCACGTGATGTTTATACAAGACGTATGGAAGGGGTAAGTATTTGGGTAGTTGAAAGCAAATACATTCATGCCAGCAATCCTGATGAAGCAGAAAGTTTATACGATCCTGCGAATGATAAAGTATACCGTCATCCTACTTTTTATGATTTGCCCGATGAGGTAAAGCATATGTAACCGCTGATGAAAACTGAATAAACGATTTTATTGATGAGTGCTTCACTAATAGATTATACATTACACTTAGCAGATACAACACTGATCCTTTCGCAAAGGAATAGTGAATGGTGTGGACACGGACCAATACTGGAACAGGATATTGCCATCACCAATATTTCATTAGACTTACTTGGGCAAGCAAGAAATTTTTATCAATACGCAGCAACGTTGAGGAACGATGGTTCAACGGAAGATTCATTAGCTTACTTACGAACCGAACGTGAGTTTAAAAATGTATTGCTTGTTGAACTGGAGAGCGGCGATTGGGGACAAACCATTTTACGTCAATTCCTGTTCAGTCAGTTTCAACATTTATTGTTTCAACAACTGCAGCAAAGTACAGATGAACAGTTAGCAGCTATTGCAGCAAAAGCTAATAAAGAAACAACCTATCATCTTCGTTGGAGCAGTGAATGGGTGATTCGTTTGGGCGATGGTACAGAAGAAAGTCACAAACGCATGTTGCATGCCATTGATGAACTATGGCGTTACACCGGTGAACTATTTGAAGCTGCAGATTATGAAACAGCCATTGGTATTGATCTTGCTTCCATCAAACAAACATGGACAGAAAAAGTAACGGCTGTATTTGATGAAGCAAAACTTCCTGTTCCTGAAAATGTATTTATGCAGAGCGGCGGTAAGAAAGGAATTCATACAGAACAACTCGGTTATATCTTAACAGAATTACAATACCTGCAACGCACTTATCCGGGAGCGAAGTGGTAAAGCCCCCATCCCCTGAAGGGGAGTTATTGTCGGAAATCATGAATAATGAACAACTTCATATCAACGCATCAACTGCAGAACAAAAAATCTGGTCAATACTTGCAACAGTAGTTGATCCGGAAGTTCCTGTGTTAACGGTACTTGATTTGGGAATTGTTCGTGAAGTAGAAATAAATGGAAGCGAGGTGGAAGTGATCATCACCCCCACTTACACCGGTTGCCCTGCCATGGATATGATTGCGATGAACATCCGTCTTGCATTAGCCGAGCAGGGATATAAACAGGTAAAAATTACTTCTATACTTTCTCCTGCATGGACAACTGATTGGATGACGGAAGCTGGAAAAGAAAAACTGAAGCAATACGGAATCGCTCCGCCCAATCCGAAGCAACAGGTTTGTAACGATAAATTGTTTGCGGCAAATGAAGCGATTCAATGTCCGCACTGCAACTCACATCACACACATCGCATCAGCGAGTTTGGCTCAACGGCCTGCAAAGCATTGTATCAATGCGATGATTGCAAAGAGCCGTTTGATTATTTCAAATGCCATTGAGGATGTCTGATATATGATTTATAATGTTTGATTTGAAAAGAATCCGAAATCATAAATCTAAAATCTACTATCAGAAGCTGTCTGCTTCACGGTAGGCTTTAATCAACGCCAGTTCACCTTCTTTTCCCGGAGCTGCATTACCGTGTTCCATTCCCATAATTCCTTTGAAGCCCTTCTTGTGAATATGCTTGAAAATGTTCTTGTAATTCATTTCACCGGTGCCTGGTTCTTTACGGCCGGGATTGTCACCGATCTGGAAATAACCTGTTTCTTCCCACACACGATCAATTGATGCAATGATATTGCCTTCGTTCCGCTGCATATGGTACATATCAAACAAAAACTTGCACGACGGACTGTTCACCGCTTTACAGATCATATACGTTTGATCGGTACCACGTAAAAACAGATCATTATTATCGCTCAATGCTTCCAACACCATGATCAAACCATGTGGCTCTAATATTTCAGCACCTTTACGCAAAGCAGTAATAACATTGGCCGTTTGCAGATCAAGTGATAAACGACGTTCATAATTCCCCGGCACAACCGTTAACCATTTTGCATTGCAACGCTTAGCTACTTCTACTGCTGTTTTACAATCCTTCACCATCTTATCAATCCACTCCTGTTTGCCACTGGTGAGTGATGTGATCCAATGCCAGTTATCGGAAGTGATCACAAACACGCCCATACGCATACCCAACTTCGCCAGCAAATCACCAATTTTCTTTTGCTCATCTGCAGAGCGGCCCATCATGCCATTGTCTTCAATGCTGCGAAAACCCTGATCGTATGCCCAGCGTATCTGATCGAGAAAACTATCACCGCCATGATTTTTAAACATGCCTGCATGAAAAGCATAATCTAATTGAAAAGGTTTTTCTGCTGCCTGGAGTTTGGTTGATTCAGCCATAGCACTTGTACCTGTTACAGCAGCTGCGCCTGCCAATACCGATTGTTGAAGAAATTGTCTGCGTTGCATAGTTATTTGTTTGGGCTCTCAATTTAACGACTATGTTTAAGAATTACGAACTCCTTTTCTTCTATTGCGCAAACGGTTTCACAGGTACAAAAGCCTACCATTCACATTTCGCTAACAAGTGTAACCATTAGTTTCAGTAATTTCCATGTTCCTATTTCAATCATGAAGAAGTTATTATTTACAATGCCGTTTCTTGCAACGGTTTTATTTAGCAGTGCTCAGACGGGTGATACAGCTTTCCGTACCTACATGCAAGCCATCCCATCAAGCAGTTTTCAAAGTAAAATGGTTGCCATCCCTGCTGGATCTTTCATGATGGGAAGCAGTGATGCCGACAAACTGAAAGAAGCAGATGAAACCCCGCAACGGCAGGTGAAAGTAGATGCATTCTGGATGGGTGCTTATGAAGTTACGTATGATGAGTTCAATGCATTTTTTCTCGATGAATCAATCAGTCAGAATACAGCTGTTGATGCAGTTACAAGACCAAGCTCTCCTTATATTGATATGACATTGGGCATGGGCAAGGAAGGCGGCTTTCCTGCCAACAGTATGCAGCAATATGGTGCACTCATGTATTGCAAATGGTTGTATAAAAAAACAGGAATCTTTTTTCGTTTGCCCACGGAAGCTGAATGGGAATATGCCTGTCGTGCAGGAACAACTACTGCTTATCCTTTTGGAACAGAAGTAAAACAATTAGAAAAATTTGCCTGGTTCAAAACCAACAGCGATAACCGTTATCATAAAGTTGGAGAGAAGCAACCAAACGCCTGGGGTTTGTATGATATGCTGGGCAATGTTGGTGAATGGGTGTTAGATCAATACAGTGAAACATATTTTACAACGATTGGTGAGAATGCAAATAATCCATTGATCGAACCAACAGCACGTTATCCAAGAACGGTGAAAGGCGGAACATACCAGGATGAAGCAAAAGAATTACGTAGTGCCAATCGGATTAAATCAGATCCTGTATGGAACCGTCGTGATCCACAGATACCAAGAAGTAAATGGTGGAATGCTGATGCACCGTTTATCGGTTTCCGCATTATCCGTCCGGTGAAACAACCAACTGCTGAAGAAGCAGAAGTGTTCTTTCAAAAGTATTTGGGAGAAGATTGATGAATAATGAGTAAAAGAAAATATAAACTGTAAATATCTAAACCATCTTCATGAACAACGATAACAATTCACGCAGGGATTTTGTAAAAAATTCTTCGCTGCTTGCCGGTGGTCTCATCATGAGTCCGCTCTTTTCAAATGCCAATTTCTTTTCAGGTGCCGATGAAACGATCAAAGTTGCATTGGTTGGTTGTGGCGGTCGTGGTACCGGCGCTGCCATGCAGGCGTTGCTAACGAAACAAAATGTAAAACTCGTTGCAATGGCCGATGCGTTCCGTGATCGTATCGACAACTGTTATAAAACATTAACAAGAGATGACGGCTCAGGTGGTTCTGTAAAAGGAAGAGTAGATGTGCCTGAAGAACGGAAGTTTGTTGGCTTTGATGCATATGCAAAAGCAATTGCACTAGCCGATGTGGTGATCTTAACCACACCTCCTGGTTTCCGTCCCATTCATTTTGAAGAAGCCGTGAACAAAGGCAAGCATGTGTTCATGGAAAAACCGGTAGCAACTGATCCTGTTGGTATCCGCAGGGTGCTGGAAGCTGCTGAAAAAGCAAAACAGCAGAAGCTGAATGTGGTGGTTGGTTTGCAACGCCGTTATCAAAACTCCTACCGTGAGTTATTTAAACGCAAAAACCTTATTGGCGATATCACATCAGCACAAGCATGGTGGAACAACGATGGTGTATGGGTGAACAAACGCAAATACGGTCAAACAGAAATGGAATACCAAATGCGTAACTGGTATTATTTCAACTGGCTTTGCGGCGATCATATCGTAGAACAGCACATTCATAATATTGATGTGGTGAACTGGTTCAAAGATGCTTATCCTGTAAAAGCTCAAGGTATGGGTGGAAGACAAGTGCGTAAAGGAAAAGATCATGGTGAAATTTTTGATCATCACTATGTTGAGTTTACCTATGCAGATGGTTCAGTGTTGAACAGTCAGTGTCGACATATCCCTGGTACGATGAGTCGTGTGGATGAACTGATCATTGGTACCAAAGGAAGTATTAAAGGTGATGCAGCAACCATTCTTGATGCAAAAGGAAAACCAATTTTCCAGTTCGATAAGAAAGGAGAAAACAATCCTTACCAAAACGAGCATGATGAACTGTTTGCAGCCATTGCTAAAGGTGAATACAAATTTGCTGATGCAGAAATTGGTGCAAAGAGTACATTGACTGCTATCATGGGTCGTATGGCAACATATTCAGGCCAAATGCTGGAGTGGGATAAAATCTTAGCATCCAACCTCAATCTTCAACCAAAGAAATATGATTGGGATGCAGCACCTCCTATTCTTCCAAATGATGATGGTTATTATCCGGTAGCTGTGCCGGGTGTAACAAAATATGTTTAATCATTTCTAATTGCATATACAGAGGCCATCAGTTGATGGCCTTTTTCGTTGTTATTACATTTCACTACCTTGTCTTTCGTTTAAAGGATACATCTTATGGATATTACCATCTACTTAGAAGAAGCCGCACAGGTTTCGATTGCATTTATCATTGGTGCAGTCATTGGGCTTGAACGTGAGTTTAGAAGTAAACCGGCAGGTTTTCGCACCATGATCTTTATTTGTGTTGGCTCCTGTTTGTACACCATTCTTTCAAAAGAAAGTAACACGATTAGCCCCGATCGTATTGCCAGTAACATTGTAACGGGTATTGGTTTTATTGGTGCAGGCGTCATTTTTAAAGAAGGCATTTCGGTGAATGGATTAACCACTGCTGCATTGATCTGGATCACTGCTGCTTTAGGCATGGCCATCGGCTATCACAATTATCCATTGGCCATTGTTGTAAGCAGCATGGTGGTAATTGCCTTGTTTGTGCTGGAACCTGTGCAACGTTTTATTAACCGTTTGCATAAAGTAAAAGATTACAAGATCAAAACAGACGATACTACAGATGCATTGAAAAAGGAAATGGAAGCATTCTTTGAAAAGCATGATATTAATTTCCGCTGTATGAAAATGAACAAAGAAAATAACGAAGCTGTTTATCTTTATCGCATTGGCGCACCAAAACACGATTATGATATTGTGAATGAATTTCTGTTGAGACATAAAAGTGTCATCAGTTTCGATATTTAATTTCTATTTACGCTATAACAATTGCATATGTCATCCATTCTGTTTGAAATAAAAAACTCCATTGCCTACATCACACTAAACCGTGCTGATAAATTCAATTCGTTCAATCGGGAAATGGCGCTGCTGTTGCAAAACAGGCTCGATGAATGTGCATCGCTCCACGAAATACGTTGCGTTTACATCACTGGCGCAGGAAAAGCCTTTTGTGCAGGTCAGGATATTGGCGAACTGGTAGGTGAAGACAAAATTGAGTTAGCACAAATTTTATCAGAGCATTATAATCCCATCGTTAAACGCATCCGCAACTTACCCAAGCCAGTAATTGCTGCGGTGAACGGCGTGGCCGCAGGTGCAGGTGCTAATCTTGCTTTGTGTTGCGATATTGTTGTGGCTGCAGAATCAGCATCGTTCATACAAGCATTTTCAAAAATTGGTTTGATCCCCGACAGTGGTGGCACATTCACTTTGCCACGATTAATCGGTTGGCAAAAGGCAAGTGCGTTGATGATGACCGGAGATAAAGTTTCAGCCAGCGATGCAGAACGTTTTGGTATGATCTACAAAGTATTTCCTGCTGATCTGTTTGAAGCAGAGAGTAAGAAGATCGCTCAT
Organism: Lacibacter sp. H375; assembly: GCF_037892425.1. Classification (NCBI taxonomy): domain Bacteria; kingdom Pseudomonadati; phylum Bacteroidota; class Chitinophagia; order Chitinophagales; family Chitinophagaceae; genus Lacibacter; species Lacibacter aquaticus. Next base: position 1,533,655 of record NZ_JBBKTT010000001.1, on the reverse strand, counting down.
ACATTAGCCAACATGCCAACCAAAGGCTTAGCCTACACAAAGCATGTATTGAATTATTCATTCAACAATTCCTGGGAAGAGCAATTACAATTGGAAGATCAGTTTCAGCAAAAAGCTGCATTAACAGAAGATTACCAGGAAGGCATCAATGCATTTCTGGAAAAGAGACAGGCAAACTTCAAAGGAAAATAAAAAGGCCCGTCACAAAAATGCAACAGGCCTGTCATCAGTGGTAAGCAAGTAGTCTTAGTTGGTTTTAATGAATTGGAAAGTTTGCACATTTCCTATATCGTCTTTTAATTGCAGTATATATGAGCCTGTCGGTAACATACCCAAATCAAGATTCATTTTATGTTCTCCTTTTGTATAATGTTGATTGAATGTTTGTATCAGTAAGCCTGAAGCGTTGGTAATGTTCGCTGTAATCAATGAGCTCTGTTGCAAAGAAAAACTGATGGTTGTTTTATTTTTTACCGGGTTTGGATAAAGTGTCGCTGCTTTGAACGCTGTAACATTTATGCGGATGATTTTTGAATAGGTAATCTTCCCATCAGCATCCACTTGCTTTAAACGATAGTAATACGATTGATGATTTATCTGGCGATGAACAAAATTATAAGTACTTAAACTGGTACTGTTTCCAGCAGCCACTACTCTGCCTGCTTCTGTAAAATCACTTCCATTTAATGAAGCTTCCACAACATAATGATCTGTGTTCTGCTCTGATGTGGTTGACCAATTGATCATGTTTTCGTTTCCATTATTCTTGCCTGAAAGTTCAAGTGAGCCTGCTGGCAAAATACCCATGAGCATGGTTACTGAAAATGGTGAGAAGCTTGTAAACCCGGCACGTGTTACAGTGTATGGATCTGAGCCCGATGCCATAATATTCACCATCCCATAATCCCATGCTGATGATGTGTAATGGGCAAGCCGGCTGAATACCCTGTTGAAACCTGTAAGCTCTAATGAAGCAGGCCATTGACAGGTAAGCGATGCATTAGAACCTCCATTCACTGATTCAGAAACCATCCACGTAGCATCAACTGCGTTTGAATTCATTGTGTTTCCTGTTGTTCCGTTGGTATATACAGCAGGTAACATGCGTACATTAAATACATCGGTTGTTGAAAACAAAGCCAATGAAATACTTATTGGAGTATATGCTGAAGATGTGCCGACAGGAAACGTTTTAGACCCCAGAGCTGCAATCTGCTGTTTTAATACGCCGTTACCAACTGAAACGAGGTAAGTGGTTGCACCAGCACCGCTGATAGTTGCACTGTTTGCTATGGTCATATCATAATTATCGAGTGATAATTTACCGGCGGTGAATGTCAACGTATTGTTGATCGTCACTGCAGAAGAAAGCGTTGCGAGTCCTGACAATTTATTGATCGTAAGTTTATAAAAAGGCGAGGTACTCGTAGTATTGATATATTGTGTACCGGTTCCGTTCATCGTTAACTCACCTGTACCAACAGGTGTTGAAGCCTGGTTATTGGTATAGTTTTGTTTTGCGTAAAATCTGCCATTGTTGGTGAGTGATGCAGAAGTAGCGTTCGTAAAATTTCCGATAACAGAAACAGTATCTGTGTTACCGGTAATGTAAAGTATACCGTTGTTTGTGATATCAACTTGTGCCGTTGCAAAAAGCACCGTGCAATAAAATAAAAGGGAGCAGACTATTTTCTTCATAGCATTTGAATAATGGTGCCGGGTTATTTAATTGCCATGTTCATGGTTTCCACTGTCATGCTACTATTGTCAGATGTATTTGCAGCCCACACTTCAATATAATCGTTTGTGGAAAGTTGTACGGTACAGGTAATAGTAAGTGAGCCCTTATCTACACCGGTTGATAAACGCATGGCCTGTTCCGATTCAGGAAGCTTTACACCATTTTTATAAATGTAGAAGGAGAAATATTTATTTGCCGACTGCGATGTTACACTTACTGAAGCAACTACTGAAAATCGTCTTGTTTTAATACCATCATATACTAATCGGTTGTTTGCGGATGAACTTACTCTGAACAACCCGGTAGCCGAAGTTGAACCCAATACTTTTGTTGGCACATTGGTGCCGGAAAAACTTGTTGTATTTGTTGAAGTTAAATAAAGGTTGCCCGAAGCAACATCATCCTTTTCCGTTGTAATACCCGGGCACTCTACTTCCCACTTGCCAGAGAAACTTCCATACACTCTTGTGCCGGTTCCCATCAAAGCAGTATTCCTAAACGTAGCCGCATCACTGATAGATGTTACACCACTTACATCAAAACCAACAGCTGAATTTGTACTTACAGCATTACTAAAACCTCCAAGCTTTTCGACCATGGTAAAACTGCCCACTAATTTTTCATAGGTATTTGAGTTGGTAGAAAACCACGCAGTGTTATCAAGTAACAGATGGCTCACATCCTGGTAAGTAATTCCATTTGTGTTTGCTGAATAGTTAACCACACTAAAGAAAACAATATAGCCTCCCTTCACCAAGCCAACATCTTTACAGTTACCTACAATATTATCTCTGAATAAAAGAGTTTCAGTTGCGCCCATATCAAGATTAAACAGTTTGGAGCCTGTTGTAATTGCTGCGAGTGTAAGCGTTTTAATTGATCCACCTTTTGTGCCGGTAAATAATTCACCGCTTCCGGGTGTATAGATCAGTTTGTCATTATTCGCATCCATACCAACGAGATAACATCCATTCAGGTTGATCTTGCTGGTTAAATAAATAGTTCCGTTTACTTCATAAGTAGTGCCTGCTGCCAATGTTATAACGCCCGACACAGGAGCGGGAAAATCTGCTGCTGATTGAACAAGAACATAGTTGTTTCTTGTTTTGGCTACACCTGAACTGGTGATGTTCCAGTTAGCACCGTCACTTATTACTGTAAGTATTTCCTTTGAATCGTTGAGTAACCATGATGAAGCCCCATCAATAGTTTGCGAAGATGTAGTAGCAATAGTTAAAACAGGTAAAGGACTTGCTAAGCTTGCATTCTTAATTGAATATACTCTCCCGGCACAACCAGTTGCATCTGGCAAAGTAAGCGATGCGGCTGAAGTACCTGTAAACAAAAGAGTATTATCAGTTGATGCAGCTGTGGTTGAACTGGTGAACGCTCTGTAATTTAGTGATATCGATCCTCGCACATCTAAAGTAGAAGTTGGAGAAGTAGTTCCTATGCCAATTTGAGCACCTGCACTTATTGCAAATGCGCATAGGATTACAGTGAAAAGATTTTTCATTGGATACGTAAATTGGTTGATGACTAAAGTGAACTTTTGTGTTCAATTAAGGGGTAAAAGTAGCCGAACTAATCAGTTTCACTTATAGAGCAAGCACCAGTTGTATAATCAGTTTGTCTACTACATGTTTTAATGAACTACTTATAAGCATTACCAGTTTATACTTATTTGAGATAATGAATATTGACTGCTTTGGGTGTTTTTTAGATTTCTTCTCAAATGCTTCTTGCAGCTGCGAGCTTAGCTGATTTTACAATTTCAGCTGGTTCCTTTTAAATTGTGCTTTTGATAAAGCCATAGAATTTGCTGAATTTCGTTTGCATGCTTCGTAAAGCTTAATTGCATTTGAGTTAGCTGCAAGCGTGGATCATATCATCATCTCAACGAATATTTATCAGTTATGCAAGATCTATCTTCTCAGTTTCTGGTTCGAAAAGACATCACTTACTTAAATTATGGATCATTTGGCGCTTGTGCCAAACCCGTATTCGAACGCTATCAACAATACCAACTGGAGCTGGAACAGGAAGCCGTACAATTTATTACTGTAAATGGTCCTCAATATCTTGAACGTTCACGAAAGGCATTAGGCACTTATATTAATTGCCACCAGGATGATGTGGTGTTTGTGCCCAACCCTTCTTACGCAGTAAATATTGTCGCTAAAAGTTTTGATCTGAAACCCGGCGATGAAATACTCAGCACTAACTTAGAATACGGTGCCTGCGACAGAACATGGAATTATTATTGCAATAAAGCAGGCGCTGTTTATAAACGTCAACCCATACGTTTGCCTTTAACGAGCAAAGAAGATTTTATTGAACAGTTTTTCCAGGGATTAACGGCAAAAACAAAAATGATCTTTATTAGTCAGCTTACAAGTGCTACAGGTCTTCGTTTTCCTGTTGAAGAGATCTGTGCCATTGCAAAAGAAAAAGGATTGATCACATTTGTTGATGGGGCACATGGACCCGGCCAGGTTGCTGTTGATGTGCAGGCAATGAAAGCCGATATGTACACCGGCGCCTGTCATAAATGGATGATGACGCCAAAAGGAAGTTCATTTCTATATGTAAAGAAAGAGTTTCAATCATGGCTCGATCCGTTGACAGTGAGTTGGGGATATAATGCTATTCATCCTTCACATTCGCAGTTCCTCGATTATCACCAGATGCAAGGCACACGTGACTTCTCGGCTTTCTTAACAATACCCGATGCCATTGCATTTATGGAAAAACATGATTGGGTGAATGTTGCAGCACATTACCGGAAATTAACGCAGGATAATGCAGCTGAATTTTGCAGGCTGCTGCAAACCGAACCATTGGCGCCGGTAACAGATGATTTTATTGCACAGCTTTTCAGCGCTAAAATAAAAACAACCGAACCTGAAAAACTGCAAAAGCATTTGTTCAATGAATACAAAATTGAGATACCTGTTATGCGGCAGGGTGAGGATATTTACCTTCGTTATTCATTGCATGCCATCAACTCACAGCAGGATATGGATACATTATTCAATGCTATTGCTGCTATTAAGAAAACAACCAATTTAATTGAAGCTTAAAAAAATATATATGCCATCAGCAAAAGAAGTGGTCGATCACATGATGCAACATGATCTGTTCAGCCAATGGCTGGGCATACAGGTGATCGATATTAAAGAAGGATACAGCAAGATCAGCATGACCGTTCGGGCTGAAATGATCAATGGTTTTGGCATTGTACATGGAGGCGTTGCTTTCTCTTTAGGAGATAGTGCTTTTGCATTTGCATGTAACAACCGGAACAATTTATCGGTGGCATTAGATACATCTATCAACTTTATTAAACCTGTGCATGTTGGTGATGTACTAACGGCCGAAGCAAAAGAATTGCACAATGGCCGATCGACCGGATTGTACCATATTCAGATCTTTAACCAGAAAGATCATTTGGTGGCACAGTTTAAAGGAACTTGTTATAGGACAGGGAAAGAATTGATTGCGGTTAAATAATCAATAGTTAGAAATTATGATTTACAAATTCAAAGGCTTCATTCCGGTTGTTCATGAAACATCATTTGTTCATCCGCAAGCAACAGTAACCGGCAATGTGATCATTGGTAAGCATTGCTACATTGGACCAGGTGCCGCCTTGCGTGGCGATTGGGGTGGAATTATTTTAGACGATGGTTGCAATGTGCAGGAGAACTGCACCATTCATATGTTTCCCGGCGTTACAGTTTTATTGAAAGAAGGAGCACATATTGGTCATGGTGCAGTGATACACGGCGCAACTATCGGAAGAAATTGTTTGGTTGGAATGAACAGTGTGATCATGGATAATGTGCAGTTGGGTGATGAGTGTATTGTTGGCGCATTAAGTTTTATTAAAGAGGGTGAAGTGTTTGAGCCACGAAGTTTAATTGTTGGCAATCCCGCCAAAAAGATAAAAGAAGTGAGTGATGAAATGATTAGTTGGAAAACTAAGGGGACACAACTCTACCAATCGTTGCCAAATGAAATGATGAATGAATGGGAAGCTTGCGAACCGCTACGGGAAATTCCTGCTGACAGACCGGCGCAGGAGAAGTTATATGAGAACTGGAAGAAATTAAAAATCGAATAAATAAAAAGCCCCCGACTGTTCGGGGGCTTTTTATTTTATTAAAGAGGATTATTACGTTGTTCGGCATTTCTCACGATTTCGGCAATACGACTTTTCTCTTTCGAAACTCTTCTTCCCCTGAAGAAAAGATAGAGATTAAAGAAAAGCATAAGGCCCAAGTAAATACTGAACCCGCCTATTTTATAACTCAGTATTTCAAGCATTGTTTGTCCATCAAGAATCTCTGATGCTGTTTCCATAATCACCAATGCAACGCCAAGATTTAATAAGTAAAAGCCTGTCTTAAGCAATGTATTGGTTGATGTGGCTATTTCTTCTTTCCCATGAAAAATATCGAGCATGAATGTTCTGCTGTTTTTAAACAGCACATAAGCTACATACCAGGTAAGAAAAATAACAACTGGGAGATAAATGAGATAGGCTGTGAAGGTGAAAGAAGTGTTCATGATAATTTCTTTTTAGATGTTAGAGGAGATTGTTTTTGCTTGCTGAGAAAATAAATAACTGTCATGTTCATGAAGTGAATCACTCCAAGTGTCAGCATAATGCGGCCGGTCATGATGCAGATACTGGTGAACAGATCAATCCAGTTTGTAATTGCTTCCCAAAAGCTGATCATCATTGCTGCATAACCAAGATTGAGAAGATAATAGCCTACAAGTAATAACCTGTTGATGAAATTCGTCAGCTCTTCGTCTCCGTTCAGCAAATTGAGAATGTATAGCCTTCCGTTTTTGTAAAACCTCAATCCTACATGCACTGTAATGAGATAAGTGAGCAGTAAGTAAACGATGTAGGCAATTGTGTTCATAAAATCCGTTTGATTGAATGACAGAACAAACTTAAACCATATTTTCCGAATTTTCAATATTTTCTGAAAATTAAATTTACTTAACTTTCTCAGTAGTGTGATTTAGTACAAGAGTGCGACGCCAATGCAGCTGAACAGAAATACGGCTGCTCGGCCCATAAAAACTATCTTTGCCGCCAGCATGGAAAAGAACTTTATTGATTACATACGGGTATTTTGCCGCAGCGGACATGGCGGTGCAGGCATTAAACATTTTATGCGGAATAAACTCACAGCCTTTGGCGGACCCGATGGTGGTGATGGTGGCCGTGGTGCGCATATTATTTTAAGAGGCAATTCACAACTCTGGACCTTGCTCCATTTACGTTATTACAAAAATGTATTGGCCGATGATGGCGATCCCGGCGGCAAGAACAATATGACCGGTAAGGATGGTAAGGATATTATTATTGAAGTGCCGCTTGGCACTATTGCACGTGACGAGGTAACAGGTGAAGTAAAAGCCGAGATCCTGGAACACGGTCAGCAGGTAATATTAATGAAAGGAGGACGTGGCGGTCTGGGTAATGCCAATTTTGCAACACCTACGAACCAGGCACCCGAACATGCACAACCCGGTGAACCAGGTGTGGAAGGCTGGATGCAATTGGAATTGAAAGTATTGGCCGATGTTGGTTTGGTTGGATTTCCGAATGCAGGAAAATCAACCTTGCTTTCATCGATCACAGCGGCTAAACCCAAAATTGCTGATTATGCGTTTACAACATTGGTACCACAGCTTGGTATGGTTGAATACCGTGATGGAAAAAGTTTTTGCATTGCCGATCTGCCGGGTATTATTGAAGGTGCTGCTGAAGGCAAAGGTCTTGGTCATCGTTTCCTTAGGCATATTGAACGCAATGCGGTGTTATTGTTTTTAATTCCGGCCGATTGTGACGATCATAAAAAGGAATTTGAAATTCTGCACAAGGAACTGGAAGAATACAATCCAGAAATGCTGCAGAAAGAATTCATCATTGCTGTGAGTAAAAGCGATATGCTGGATGATGAATTGAAAGAAGCGATTGAAAAGGAATTGCCGAAAAATATTCCACATGTATTTATTTCATCTGTTACCGGCAAAGGACTTACTGAGCTGAAAGATGTGCTGTGGCAGAAGTTGAATGCGTAGCAGAAAAAGTTTCTTTCGCCAAGACTAACTTATTGTTTTGAGAAAACTCATCGCCAATACTGTTGCCGACCTGTTGCAACCTGCAATGTTTAAAAAATATGCTATCAGCTTTTTGCTGATAGCTGCAACCTGCTTTCTAAACTATTACACTTCTGTTTCTCTTTGGCTGCGTAATGTAGCGTTTACCCATGCACTTGTTTGGTACAGTTTATTATTCTTTTTCTTTTTTACAGCCGGGTTTCTTATTCAGAACGGAACGGGGCTTTTTCAAAAGAAACAAGTGCAATTCATCCTCATTGCCGGGTCAATTCTCTTTGCATTAAAAGTTGCGCTGCCTTTTCATAAGTTGTTACCGGATAGCATTGGCACTAATTACCAGAAAGCGTTTCAGCAGCCAATGAATTGGTTCGGAGCACTGTTGGTGCTATTACCACTGCTGATGCTCTTCCATTGGTTGTTAGAAAAAAAATGGACTTTGTACGGTATCAAGCAAACGCAATCGCTGAAGACCTATGTTCTGCTGATCGCTTTTATGCTGCCGTTGCTTGTATGGGCATCGTTGCAACATGATTTTTCGTTGGTTTATCCTAAAGCAGCAATTGTTGGTCGGCAGTTAGGTGATGACGCAAATCCTTTTCATTATTTATTATTTGAAACGGCTTACGCCGCCGATTTTTTTACCATCGAATTTTTCTTTCGTGGATTTCTTATTGTAGCCCTTTCAAAACTCATCGGCAAACAATGTCTTTTGCCCGTGGCATTGTTTTACTTTTCCATTCACCTCGGTAAACCTATGATGGAGGCAGTAAGCAGTTTTTTTGGTGGATTGATTCTCGGCAGCATTTCTTACCACAGCAAAAGCATCTGGGGCGGCTTGCTGGTGCACATCAGTATTGCATTGCTCATGGAGCTCTTCGGCTTTATTTTTTAACAAGTAAGGTGCGGCAGCTTTCGTTAATTTTATTCCTCATCCATCCGTTTTACATGAAACCGGTTAACTCCTTTTTATTACTCCTCATTTGCAGCATTTGTGTTGTTGATACCATAAACGCACAATCTGTGCGCCAACTCCGCAAAACTATTGAACTGAAAATGCCTAGGGGTGGCGAGAATGGTGGCACAGTTGCACAAAACGGAAAGAACCGATACTTCTATGCTACCATCGCCGGTAATAAAACATACAGCTTTGCTTATTTCAACCAGGTTGGTGAAATGATGTCGCCTCCTGATCTTTCTATATTAGCTGATGTGCGTGGCCTGTGGTATAACAATGCACTAAAAACGTTCCAGGGAAATGTGTTTGGCAGCGGTGGTTGGGTAACTTATGTCATGGACGATGCCGGTGTGCCCTATGATGTAAAATCATTTTTACCTGGTCAGTTGCAGCCTCACCCTAATTCAGTTGCACAATACAACCTGCGTGAAAACCTGGTACATTTTCTGAAAGGCACAACTGTTGTTTCGTACAATGCTGCTACCGGTGCAGAAGTAAAAGAGAAAACGTTTTTATTGAAAACAGGTTATTCCAAAAAAACTCCACCACCTGCTGATCTTGTAATTGATTCAAATGCTGTGCTTACAAAATATAATACTACTACTGTTGTTTACACCGGCATCAGCAATGCTGAATTTGGTTTATTGAATGTGGAAACAAAAGAAATTGAGTTATACAGCAAAACTGATGGGCTGATGTATCAAAAACTAAAGTTACCGGCCGATGCTATTGTAAAAGATAAACTCAACTTCAGTTTCAGCAACAATACTTACTTTTTATACGATGCCAGAAACAGAACCTGGGTTGGTTATCGTTAATCTTCTTCATTTTGTTTTTTCATGAGCACGGCTTAATTTCATGTATGCAGCAATGTTTATTTTGTGGTCATACGGTTGAGCTGGTACATGTTCATGGTCATTATCAATGTCCTGTTTGTTTTACCAATGCATTGCCTTGCTGCGATGGTGATAACTGTCATACCAATCAATACTTTATCGAATCGCTTAATAAGCCTAGTGTTTCTTACAATACTCATGAGCAGGAAAAGAAACCCGGAAAGAGTTTTAGTATTTAAAAGCCCGCTGTAATACAGCGGGCTTTTATTATTAGTTTCATGTTCATTGCCGCATGATCATTTCATCAAGTGCCACATAATGCCGTCCGTTCTTTTCATTTTTCCAGATATTATAACGTTGAGGATAATAAGTATTTACAGGATCGAAATGCATCGGCTGCCTGTACCATTTCTGTAAGGTTGTACCTGATTGCAGAAATGCACGTGTGATCATTGGTTCAACGAATATTACTTCTCCATCGTACGAACCATAGATCATTGTATGAGTAAATGCTGCATAGTTTGGATCTGCCGGAGGTAATAATTCAGGCGACATCAGATCAACCCAATGCGCACCCATCATCGGCACGCCCCCTGTAAACAAATAGGCAGCAGGCATATAACCCGGAGGAGGAAGAAGATTGAATTTAGCAGGATCAGTCATATTCATCACTTCACTCATCGCTACTTTATAAAAATGCATATCGAAATGTGGTAACCCGTAAATGGGCGGCGGTTCATGTCCCATCACGTTCCAGTTGAGCATTATGTGATCAAAAGGAGTAACCGCATGGGCTTTTTGATGAAGTTTTAAGTGCCATGTTCCTGCCGCATGATCGTTGGGATCTTCGGGAAGATTAGTTAATGCACCGCCCGTCATTTCAAGTCCGATTGCCAAAGGCCGGCCACTGTGCGTAATATTAACCCATGAACGCACATGCCCGTTCCCAATTTGCACCTGCGAACCATAGAACGTATTATATTTCTCATCGTTCCTGCCGATAACATTCGAAGAAAATGAACCGTTGCCCGGCATTACCACAAGACTGGCATCATTTTCAGGAAACTTCTCATCAAGTTTTGAATCAGAATCATCAAATGATTTCTTGCAGGAAGAAAAGAGGATGTTGATCAAAAACAATAACATCAACAATTGAAAAATTTGTTTTTTCATGCTTGTTTGTTTTAAAGGTTAATTAATCAGTTACTGCTTTCAGGAGGAGGATGAGCTGAGATGTAAAAGCGGGGTAAGAGTTGGTTATTCCCGGCTAAACATCATCGCCCGGAGAATTTAATGGCCAGTGAAGTTTTGTTGTAAGAGATAGTTAAGTTAGCTAAGGTTTCAACCAACTGCAAGTACTATGATATATATTTTTAATTATTAAGTTTGATCTGGATTTTCTCCATTTACTACCTTCAACTTATGCAATTACAAATCACTTCTGTTGAGTTATACAAACTGCGTATTCCTCTTAAACAGCCCTTTGTCATTTCGTTGGGCACACAACACGATGCAGATAATGTGCTTGTGATCATACGCACCAATAAAGGAATTAGCGGTTATGGTGAATGCAGTCCATATATGAGTATTAACGGCGAAAGCATAGACACTTGTTTTATTGTTGGGCAATACCTTGCTGGATTACTGATAGGAAAAGACCCGTTGCGGATTGAAGAATGTGTGTTTGCAATGGACAGGCTTATTACTCGTAATGAAAATATCAAGAGTGCGTTTGATATGGCTTTGTATGATATTGCTGCACAACATGCGGATTTGCCTTTGTATAAATTTCTTGGTGGAGAAAAGAATAAAATCATTTCAACTGATATGACTGTTGGCCTCGGCTCTCCTGAAAAGATGGCGACTGAAGCAACTGAGTATAAGTCAGCAGGCTTCCCTTCTATTAAAGTGAAACTTGGCACAACAACTGAAGAAGATGTTGCCCGCATAAAAGCAATACGAGATGCTATTGGTAATGAATTGCCTTTGCGGATTGATGCCAACCAGGGATGGAATGTTGAAACAGCTATTGCTACTTTACAAGCACTAGCACCGTATGACATTGAACACTGCGAAGAACCGATTGCCCGTTGGAATTATATGGCTTTACCTGAAGTAAGAAAGAACAGCCCCATCAAGATCATGAGTGATGAAAGTTGTTTTGATGAACACGACGCAGAACGTTTAGCCAAACTGAACGCCTGTGATTATTTTAATGTAAAGCTGGGAAAGAGTGGCGGCATTTGGCATGCTTTGAAAATCGTAGAGGTTGCAAAAGCAAATAACTTAAAACTACAGGTTGGCTGTTTTATGGAAAGTCGTTTAGCCATTACAACATTAGTGCATTTTGCTTACAGCAGCGATCTGATTATTCATTACGATCTTGACACACCATTGATGTTAAAAGAAGATCCTGTTGTTGGCGGAATGGTATTTAAAGAAAATGGTATTGTAGAGATTGATGAGGCAGTTGGTATTGGGGCAACTGTTGATGATGAGTATTTGAAGAAATGTGATAAAGTTATTATTTAGCTATAGCGCCGAGAAACAAAAACAGAGTAATTATTCTGGACAAAGTGATATTAATCCAACCTCTTTAACACCACCTGTACATCTTCCAATGAACGTGATCGTACCAGAATCATTCCTTCTTTATCCAGTAGCATGTAAGTTGGAAATTCATCAATCTTCAACACATCAATTACATTGGCACCTTCAGGATTTGTTTGCCGGTATTGCAGCAAATGTGCCCAGTTGAGTTTATACTTTGCTGTCATAGTTTTTGCAGCAGGTATCTGTTGTTTATATTCATAAGGAAAACCATACACGGTGATCTTTGCGTCGTATTGGTTAATGAGTGCAACAAGTGCGGGAAACTCTTTGATGCAGCTATCGCTTTCGCTTTTCCAGAAATGAAACAAAGTATAGTCTTTCGATTCCCTGAATATTACATTGATGATCTTACCTGAGATCATATCCACACCGGAAAGTGAAAGCAAGGCTGATCCAGCAGTGGGTCCATCCTGGGCACTGAGTTGTGTAGCCCACAACAACAGAACTATGGCAAGTAGTTTTTTCATAACACTACGTTCAACAGGTAATTGCTACTTCGTTTTATCAACCGGTGGCTTATTATCCTTCCATTTCCACAAGTGTACACAAGCATAGGTGCGGTAAGGCTGCCATTTGGTTGCATGCTTTTGCATTTTCTCGTAGAGTTCTTTTTTGTTTTCGTACTCGATCTTATACAGTTTGATCATCGCCTGCTGTATACCAAGGTCATCAACCGGTAATACATCTTCATGCTGCAAAGCAAACATCAGGATCATTTCGGTGGTCCATCTTCCCACACCTTTTATCTGCGTCAGTTTTTCAATTACCGCTTCATCACTCATTTTATATAACTGGGCATCAGTGATCTTTTCTTCAATAAAAAACCGGCAAACGTTGTGTACATAATTTGTCTTGGCATTACTCAACCCGATTCCCCGTAATGTTTCAAACGGCGTGTCGAGTATTTGTTGAGCAGTCGGTTCTTTCTTTCCATACAAGGCAAGAAAACGTTTGTAAATGACATCAGCCACCTTCGTACTCAATTGCTGACTCATGATGGATGCACACAAATACAGGTAGATCTTCTTTCGCTTCACTAACGTATGCGGCTCCTGTGCATCAAGTACTTTCTTTAGCTTTTTATCTTTTGAGAGATGTGGAATATAATGCATGATCATTCGGATGTAAGGTTGACGGCCTTTCAGCTTAACAATTTCATTACAATTTATTCATTCTCTTTTAATCATTCATCAATAGTTTGATAACAATGGGTTTCAACCTTTGTAAAACCCTTCTTTGTGAAGACCTATTACAAAACAATTATCCTCTCCGACATCCACCTCGGCATCCGTAACTCACGGGTAAAAGAAGTAGTGGACTTTCTGACGCACCACAAGTGTGATACACTTATTCTGAATGGTGACATCATTGATGGCTGGCAACTGCGTAAATCAGGTGAATGGAAAAAGAAACACACTTCCTTTTTCCGCATCATTATGAAGTACATGCATAAATACAATACAAAGGTGATTTACCTGCGGGGTAATCATGATGATTTTCTTGATGAGATATTACCCTTCTCATTCGGGCAATTCATAATTAAACGCCACCACATTCTGCAAAGTGCAGATAAGAAATACTACGTCGTACATGGCGATATTTTTGATACTGTTACAACCAAATTAAAATGGCTCGCCAAGCTGGGCGATATCGGCTATACATTCTTACTCTGGCTCAACAGGCATTACAATCACTATCGCACCAAAAGAGGATTGTCTTATTATTCCCTATCCCAGGTTGTAAAAGCAAAAGTAAAATCAGCAGTCTCTTTTATTTCTGATTACGAAGAACAGTTATGCGAAGTAGCTGCTGCCAATCATTGCAATGGTGTTATATGCGGACATATTCACCAGGCGGCCGATAAAACCGTCAACAATATCCACTACCTCAACAGTGGCGATTGGGTGGAAACCATGAGTGCATTGGTTGAAACAGAAAACGGTGAATGGAGCATTGTTTATTATAACGAATGGCTGCAGCAACAATCACCTGCAGAAACAACTTATACAACCACTGTGCAAAACGCTGCTCCTTATTTTCCAAGCTTAACACCTGAATTACTATGAACAACCGTTTTGTATTTGCAGTACAGGGCGAAGGGCGTGGTCATTTAACCCAGGCCATTGCCACTTACGAAATGCTCATTGCACGTGGTCATACTGTTTGTGCAGTATTGATCGGTAGCAGTAGTCGCAGAGAAATTCCTGCGTTTGTACGTGAACGTATTAAAGTGCCCATCATTACTTACCGCAGTCCGAATTTTGTTACGGATAAAGAAAACAAATCGATCCGTATTGGAAGAACGATCGCAAAAAACATGTTGCTGTGGAGAACATACCGGAAAAGTATGCGGCTTATCCGTGAAGCCATTGCACAATACAAACCTGATCTGTTGCTGAATTTTTACGAGCCGCTGATCGGCTTATCATCCGTATTTAAAAAACTCGACACAAAAATTATTTCCATTGCTCACCAGTTTATTTATATGCACCCGGAATTTCAATTTCCGGTAGAAGGAAACAAAAGCGATGCATTTGCGATCAGGCAATACACAAAACTCATAGCCCAAGGTTCCGATAAATTATTGGCACTCTCTTTTTATCCATTAAACCTGTCATCCTATAAAAATGTGTTGATCTCGCCGCCATTGCTTCGCAAAGAAGTCTTTCAGCAGGAAGTATTTGAAGGAGATCATATACTTGTGTACCTGCTCAATTCCGGATACATGCAGGATATTATCAGCTGGCACAAAGAACATCCTGAAATTGCATTGCATTGCTTTACCGATAGTGCTACGGTAAAAGGCAAATGGCATTTCGATGAATCACTTTGTTTTCATTCGTTAGATGACCAAAAGTTTTTACAATACATGGCAAGTGCAAAAGCACTCGTTACAACAGCTGGTTTTGAAAGTGTGTGTGAAGCCATGTATTTCGGCAAACCCGTGTTAATGGTTCCTGTGAAAGGACATTTTGAACAATGGTGCAATGCAAGAGATGGCGCAAAAGCCGGTGCCGGCACTCATGCCGATTCGTTTAACCTTGATGTATTGCTGGATTATTTACCACAGCATACAGATGTAAGTGAAACGTTTCATGTGTGGAGTAAACAAACAAAGCAAATAATGCTGCAATGTTTTTCTGATGTGTTGCATCAACCAATGGAAGAAGAAATCATGGAAGAAAAGGCAGCTCCTTTTTTTCAATTCCATTCTATTCTTTCAGGCAATCATTTACTCGGGCACAGTTAGACGTTTTAAAAGAAAAGAGGAGCAAATGCTCCTCTTTTAATATTTATCTTGATTACGAGATGCTTTACAAACTGTAACTCATCCCACCATCTTTCTCATCTTTCAACTGAATACCAAGTTCAGCCAGTTGATTGCGGATCTTATCACTCGTAACAAAATCCTTTTTCGATTTTGCATCTTTCCGCAACTCAATTAAAATCTGCATCACCGAATCAAAACGGCCACTGTCTTCGGCACTGATACTTTTCAATCCAAAAATATCTTCGATGTACAGTTTCATTTGCTTTTGCATCAACACAATGGTATCAACGCTCAATGCATCTGCTGCAACATGCTTGTCTTTTAATCCGTTGATCACAGGCACCAGTTCAAACATACTCGCCAATGCTTTTGCTGTGTTCAAATCGTCATTCATGAATTCTTCAAACTCTGCAATGAGCTTTAGGCTGCTTGCTTCAAGTGCTGCATCTTTCGCTTCGTACTTCACACTTCCAACATCATACTTCTGTAACCATTCATGTGCTTCCAGTAAACGCTTCAATCCTTTTTCTGCAGCCTGCAATGCTTCATTACCAAAATCAAGTGTGCTTCTGTATTGCGTTTGCAGAATAAAGAAACGCACTGTCATCGGATGATAAGCTTTCTCCAAAATCGGATGGTCGCCGCTGAACAGTTCCGTTAACTTGATCACATTGTTATAACTCTTTCCCATCTTCTTACCGTTAATGGTGATCATGTTATTATGCATCCAGTAACGAACCGGTGCTGTATGATTGCAGATAGTGCTTTGTGCAATTTCACTTTCGTGATGTGGGAATTGCAAATCCATACCTCCACCATGTATATCGAATTGTGCACCTAAATATTTTGTTGCCATGGCCGAGCACTCAATATGCCAGCCGGGAAAACCAACACCCCACGGACTTTGCCAACGCATGATATGTTCAGGTGCTGCATTTTTCCAAAGAGCAAAATCAGCACGGTCACGTTTTTCTTCCTGTCCGTCAAGTTCACGTGTTGTTTCTAAGAGATCATCAATAACACGGCCGCTCAACTTTCCGTAATCATGACTGGCTGCATATTTCTTTACATCAAAATAAACCGAACCGTTTACTTCATAGGCATAACCGGCAGCAATGATCTGCTGTATCATTCCGATCTGCTCCACAATATGCCCCGTTGCAGTTGGTTCAATAGAAGGCTTTATTGTATTGAACTGATCCATGGCCCAATGAAAAAGGTTGGTGTATTTCTGCACCAGTTCCATCGGCTCCAGTTTTTCTAATATTGCTTTGGTTGAAATTTTATCTTCTGCTTCACGACCTTCTTCTTCAAAATGACCTGCGTCTGTAATGTTGCGCACATAACGCACTTTGTAACCAAGATGTGTGAGGTAACGATACAATAAATCAAACGTAATGTAAGGTCTTGCATGACCGAGATGACTTTCACCACTAACGGTTGGTCCGCACACATACATGCCCACATGACCGGGTGTGATAGATTCAAATACTTCTTTCTGACGTGTAAGTGAGTTGTAAACTTTTAGCTGCGACATAAACATGAAATGGTTGTAATGAAGAATGTTGTACAAGAGGGATGGGTTGCCAAAAAAATCAGCAACAACAGCTACAACAACAGGTATAGAAGAATTTCTTCATTGAAACAAAGATAGTATTTCCAATTATTTGTTCTGTAAATTAAAATCGGCAATTACAGGGCTGTGGTCACTTTGCATTGATCTTAACACTTGCACCCGCTCCACTGATAATGATTGGCTGTGCAGCACATAGTCGATTCGTAAAGTAGGCGACAGGAATTTGAAGGTTCGTCCAATACCCCAGCCTTTTTCGGTAAACGCATCGTGCAAATTATCGCTGATAATCTGGTAAGCATTGGAGTTGGGCACATCATTCATATCGCCACAAACAATTACCGGGTATGGGCTTTTATCAATTGCTTCCCTTACATTTCTTGCCTGGCTTGAGCGCAGCAAATTCGCTGTTTTCATTTTCCGGAGAATACTTTTACCAGCCGTTTGCACTGCATCTACATCCATCCCCTGTTGATCGATGTTCTCGACAAATTCATAATCCTTTTTGGCAAAGTGCATACTCTGCAGGTGAATGTTGAACAGCCGTATGGTATCATTTTTAATTAAAAGATCAACCCATAAAAATGTGTGATTGTATTCTTTTATATCCTGTACTTTTTCCCAACGCAAAATGGGGTAGTTAGAAAATACGGCTACACAAAAGGGATGATAGCGTTCATTTCGTTGCCTGATGTTGGTATGTACGCCAAAAGCCCTGTCATTGGCCGCAGCTACATATTTATAACCAAGCTTCTTCTTCACTTTTTCGAGTGTAATAGGCGATAATGTGTCGAGTGAAAAAACAAGTTCCTGCACGGCCAACACATCTGCTTGAAAATTTTTTGCTTCCTGTAGCATACCAAGATCAAGATGACCTTTGTTCTCAAAAAAATTAAAGAGATGCGCATTCCAGGTAGCTACCCGAAATGTTGTAGTATCTGAAAATTTATTGTTTGAGTTTGGATGAAAGCCAAAGAAAGAACCGATCAATTCAATAGAAAGTAATAAGGTAACGACAGGGATGAAAGCAATTTTAGGTTTTGCTATCAGCCAGAAAACAAGAAATGCAAATTGCGCAATAAGAAGGAAAGGAAAAAGAAGCGCAAACAGATTAACGATCCAGGAAACAGATGCCGGAAGCATAGTGAGAAAATACAAGAGCAGCATACAAACACTCAACACAATATTGCAGAAAATGAAAAACTTCTTTGTAAAGCTGCGAAAGAATCCGGCCATAACAGGGTTTAGGTTTCGTTATCAGCCGCTTTTTTCAGAATATCTTTCTCTTCCTGTGTTAATGATTGATATCCTTGCTGGCTGATTTTATCGAGGATGTCATCAACACGTTGTTGTGTTACGTTGGGCTTTTTTGAAAAGGGTTGTTGACCTTTTGTGTTGTAAAATACTTCTTTCTTTATAGTTTTTTTTGCCGGTTTTTCTTTTGGGTCGAATAAATGGGTGAACCAGTTATAAAGCCGGTGCATCCATTCGCCGGGATCTTTCCCATTTTGTATTTGTTTGATGTAAACATAACCCAAGGCAGCGCCACCAAGATGAGCAAGGTGATGTGGGAAAGCAGAACTGGCAAGACCTGCAAAATCTATGATGACATAAATTAACGTGATCACCCACAGCGGAATACCTCCGTTTATCATGGGAAACACACGATAGTCGGGAGCGGTAACGGTTGCGGCAATGGCAATGGCCATTACACATGCACTTGCACCGAGATAACTAAAGCTGTTGATCTCAGCAGCAAATCGTGGTAACAAATTGGCACTGGCAATAAACAACACAGCACCGGCCAGACCGCCATAAATATAAAGCGGAACTATATGCTTATTTCCAACAAGGTCTTGCAACAGAAATCCAAACGCCCAGAGAAACAACATATTTCCAAGCAATTGCCACAAACTGTATTGCGCAATCATGTGCGAAAGCAATACCCATGGCCGGGTGATAAACGTGTTTAGATTTGCAGGTAAGTTTATCCAATCAAGTACTTGCGTTTTAAATAAACTCACATCAGCATTAGGCGTGAGTTGGAATACGATCTCAATAAATTTGAGGATCACAAATATGATTACATTAATGGCAATGAGGCGCATCACAGCATCACCATCTTCACCAAACAACATTCTTTTCTTCTTTTCTGCCTGCAGGTAACTCATACTTCAATCATTTATCAATAAAACGTACGGCGATTATTTTTGTTCCAGTACCACACTAATAGAAAGCCAATTAATGCACCGCCAAGATGTGCAAAGTGCGCCACGCTTCCGCCACTGTTACGAACGCCCATCCAAAGTTCGGCAGCAGCATACAAAATCACAAACCATTTTGCTTTTATGGGGAAGAAAAAATAAATATAAATGAGAGTGTTTGGGAAGAGGTAACCAAAAGCAGCTAAGCAACCGAATACTGCCCCTGAAGCACCAACAGTTGGCGTGTTCAACATTACATCAGCTCCCTGCTGTGCATATACAATACTTTGATCAACATATGCCTGGTTGGTAAGATCATTAGACCAGATATCTGCAAACGCCTGCAATTGTTGCCGGTCGAAAACTCTTGTAAGGCCATTTTGATCAAAGAAACTCATAAAGCCTGATGGCGATGGTGAGGATTGAAAAGAGGCAAGATCACGCATCAATGGCTGCATTTCATAAAACAACCAACCAAGATGAATAACCGCTGCACCTAAGCCACACAGAATATAAAAAATGAGAAAACGTTTAGAGCCCCATAAATTCTCCAGCATATTACCAAACATCCACAACGCAAACATGTTAAACAGGAAGTGGAAGAAATCACCGTGCATGAAAACGTGGGTGATGAGCTGGTGAGGCTTAAACAGATCGGATTGCACACTATGCAAAGCAAAGAAATCTGTGAGCGCTTTTTCACTGCCCCATGCGCCACTTGTATATTGCGCCAGCAGTACTAACCCGTTTATGATAATAAGATTTTTGATTACCGGTGGTAACACATTAAAACCACCGGGGCGTATTTGCTGATAACTCACTACAACTTAATTTGAATGATGAAGCACAAATTTCGGGATTGTGGGGCAATCCCGAGATAAACATCTTTCTTTAAAACGTTAAACCCCTGTTTACTTTCTCAACACCAATGCTGCCACATTTTCAATATGGTGCGTATGCGGAAACATATCTACCGGCTGCAGCTGCTCTACCACATATTTCTCATTCAGCAATTGCAGATCTCTTGCCTGTGTTGCAGGATTGCAGCTTACATATACAATACGTGGCGCTTCAATTTCCAGAAGCTTCTTCACGAGTTTCTCGTGCATACCCACACGTGGCGGATCGGTAATGATCACATCCGGCCGGCCATGTGCTGCGAAAAACTCATCGTTACAAATATCAATTACATCGCCTGCATAAAACGATGTGTTGGTTAAGCCATTCGCCTGTGCATTCAACTTTGCATCTTCAATGGCTTCGGCAACTGCTTCTACACCAATGATCTTCTTAGCACCTTGGCTGCAAAAGATACCAATGCTACCGGTACCGCAATACAGATCATACAGGGTTTCGTTGCCTGTTAGCTTGGCAAACTCTCTTGTTATTTTGTATAACTCTTCGCCTTGCTTGGTATTTGTTTGAAAGAATGATTTAGGACCGATCTTGAACACAAATTCTTCCAGCTTTTCACTTACATAACCGCTGCCAAAAAAGGTTTCGGGCTGCAGATCGTAAATACTATCGTTCCATTTAGGATTGATGGTATAAAGCAGGGTTGTGATCTCCGGGAACTCTGCCAGCATTGCATTGAACAATAACTCACGGTTAGGTACATCGTCGTAACCAAAGGTGATGTTCACCATCACTTCACCTGTGGTTGTCATCCGAAAGATCATGGTACGCAACCAGCCTTCATGTGCTTTGATATCATAAAACGAAAAGCCATGTTTCTTTGCAAATTCTCTTACAAAATTGCGGATGGCATTGTTGGGTTCCTGCTGCAGGTAGCAGGTATGTATATCAATAACCTTATCGAAAATTTTGGGAACGTGAAAGCCCAAAGCAACATCTGCAGGTGGCGGCGCCGCTTCGGTTTCATCAGATGCTGGGTTTGTTTGTGCTTCCTTAGCTCTTACCTCATCTCTTTTCAATAATTCCTCACGTGTGAGATAGCGTTTGTTGCTGAACGTATATTCGAGTTTGTTGCGGTAGTATTTTGTCTGCTTTGCACCAACAATGGGCAACAGTTCAGGCAACTCAATACGGCCGATGCGTTTTAGATTTTGTTCTACTTCTCTTTGCTTGTACTCCAGCTGCTTTTCATAAGGCAACATCTGCCATTTACAACCACCACACAAACCGAAATGATCACAAAACGGTGTGGTGCGTTCGGGAGAATATTCATGAAAGTGAACTGCTTTCCCTTCCGCCCAGTCTTTTTTGCTTTTCCCGAGCTGAACGTTTACCACATCGCCGGGTACAGCCCCTTCAATAAATACCACTTTGCCGTCAACACGGGCAATTGATTTCCCCTCGGCAGCATAATCGTCCACCTTTACCTGTTCAAGTATCCTTATTTTATGTTTTTTTCTCACGGCGCAAAGGTAACAATCAACCACTTTGCAAATCGTTAACAGCTACAGAAAGCTTTTGAATTAACTTTACGCCTATTCCACTATGAAGAAGACGAGCTTATTTCTGACTATTCTTATCTGTTGCGGATTTGCAAAGGCTCAAGGCTTTCGCATAACTGTCGATTATAAACCGGTTGCCAATGGTCACCTCTACCTCGGTTATTATTTCGGTAACCAGAAGTATGTACAGGATTCAGCCATTCTTCAACCAAACGGGAAAGCCGTTTTTACAGGTGCTGAAAAGCTAAAAGGCGGCTTGTACATTATTGTTGACCCGCAGAAAAAAACATTCATCGATATCATTGTTGATAAAGAGCAGGAGTTTACAGTTGGAATCGATAGTGCAAACTTCACGCTTACATCTATTACTGGTTCTCATGAAAACAATCATCTCAAAGCGTATAAAGAAGCATGCGCTTTTTATTACAGCAATTTCCCGCAACTGCAAAGCAAGCTTGCAACAGCAAAAACAAAACAGGACAGCGCTTCCATTCAGCAAAGCATGAACGAAGCCAATATAAAAGCACAGCAATGGCGGGATAGTTTTGTAAATGCTCAGCCAGATGCTTACCTGGCGCTGTTGTTTCGCTTATTGAAAGAACCGGTTTATACTGCACCGAAAGGGAAAAACAGGCAAGACAGCATCAATGCTTTCTATCACTACAAACAACAATTCTGGCCAAACATTTCTTTTGCTGATGAGCGCCTGCTACGTACGCCCATGTTTGAGCAACGTCTTAACCGCTACATGGAAACGGCAGTCATCCGTGATCCGGATAGCTTAAAACTTGAGCTTGATAAATTCATTTTATACAGCCGTACTAACAAAACCATGTTCCGTTATTTCATTAATCGTTTTACCAACGAGTATATGAACCCGAAGTATATGGGGCTTGATGTGGTGTTCCTTCATCTATTTGAAAAGTACTATATCACAAACCAGGTCGATTGGCTTGATAAAAAAGACCGTGATCTTGTTTTCAACCGGGCTTATAATCTTTACGGAAATATTGTTGGCGAGCCTGCTGCTGAATTGAATTTGTTAGATACACTTAACCGGAAGGTGAATTTGTATTCCATCAAATCTCCTTACACGGTAGTTATTTTTTGGGATCCAGATTGTGGTCATTGTAAAGAACAGGTGCCAAAAGTTGATAGTCTTTACAGGGCCAGTTGGAAAAAGCAAGGCGTGAAAATAGTTGGCGTGTTAAGTGATGGCTCTGGTGATGATGAAGTAAAAGCAAAAGAAATGCAGCAACGCTGGACCGAATACATACGTACACAAAAGTTGAGTGATTGGGTGCATTTGTACCAGTCGACCCAAATGCGCAAATCAGAACAAGCGGCTCAAAAGCCCGGTTTTCGACAAGCATATGATGTTTTTCAAACGCCCACAATATATTTGCTTGACGAACAGAAACGGATCGTTGCTAAAAAAATAAATCCTGAGCAGGTTGATGAACTCCTGCAGTTTAAAAAAAACAACCAAACGTCCAAACATCCATAACCAAAGCTTATGCGTAACATTCTATTTTTTCTTTTGATGGTTGCATCTACCGGCAGCCAGGCTCAAACTCTTTTTACCTACGGCGCTAACAAAGTTGACAAGAAAGAATTCTGGCGTGCATTTTCTAAAAACAACAATGGCGCTACCGATGAAAAATCTATTCGTGAGTATCTTGACCTCTTTGTTCGTTTTAAACTGAAAGTACAGTCAGCAAAAGATGCGAAGCTTGACACCCTGCCAAACATCCAGAATGATATTGCTGCTTTTCGTGCACAGATCATTGATCAATACATGCGCAACCAGGGCAGTAATAAAGAATTGGTGAATGAAGCCATTGAACGGAGTGCTTCAGAACTTGAAGTAGCACATGTGTTTGTTGGATATGATAACGATACTGTAAAAGCAAAAGCTGCTATCGATAAAGCGTATGCTCAATTGCAAACAGGTGCAGATTTTTCAGCCACTTCAAAAACATACTCAACTAACGATTACGTAAAGTCAACCGATGGTTATATTGGTTATGTAAGCGTGTTCTCACTGCCTTATGATCTGGAGAATGCAATCTATGCAACAGCTCCGGGCAGTTATTCAAAACCTGTAGCAGGAAAAAGTGGTTACCATATTTTTAAGGTAATGGCAAAACGTCCATCGCCCGGTAAAATGAAAGCTGCACAAATTCTTATTGCTATTCCTGCCAATGCATCGCAGGAAGAAATTGCTGCTGCACGTACGAAAGCAGAAATGGTTTATGGTTTAGCCAAAAAGGGTGATGCTTTTGATAAACTGGCGCAAACTTATAGCGATGATAAACTAACCTTTCAAAATGGAGGTGAGCTACCCGAGTTCGGATTTACGAAGTATGATGTAGCCTTCAGCAATGCTGCTTTTGGTTTGAAAAGCAATGGTGATATCAGCATGCCAGTACAAACCGCTTCCGGTTTCCACATCATCAAACGTTTGGAATTAAAACCACTGGTTACAGATAAAAATGATCCTGCGATTATGCAGGAGTTTAATGAGAAAGTAAATACAGATGCCCGCATTAATGTTGCCATTGCCAAACAAAAAGAACAAATACTCAAAAGCAGTAACTATAAAACTCTTCCTTACAATGAAAAAGAGTTGTGGATCATTACCGATACCGTGTTGAAAGCAAAGAACTATGCAGCAATCTATAAAGCAAACCAGCAAAAACCTCTGTTTCAATTAGGCACAAAGGTAACTTCGGCTACTGATTGGTTAAAGTATGTAAGAAGTCTGCAAACGGCTAACTATACACCTAAGCAAACCGATTACAAAGAGTTGATGAAGCAATTCGTGTATTCTACTGCAGAACAGTATTACAAGGATCGTCTTGAAACAACAAATGAAGAAGTTGGTTTCCAGATTAAAGAGTTTCGTGAAGGAAGTATGTTGTTTGAAATTATGGAACGTAAAATATGGAGTGTGGCACCTGCCGACAGTACTGGTCTTCTTGCATTTTACAACCGTAACAAACAAAAATATATCTGGCAACCAAGTGTAAATGCTATTGTATTCAATTGTGCTGATACCGCTGTTGCCAACCGTGCACTGGAAATGATGAAGAAAGAACCATTGAAATGGAAAGAACACATGGATGCATTAGGTGGAACTGCATTAGCAGACAGCAGTCGTTTTGAATTGAATCAATTACCTGTTGCAGAAGGAACGAAATTTACTGTTGGACAATACACACCTGTTGTTACAAATCCTAATGATGGTTCTTCTTCTTTCTGCTATATTCTCAAAGTATATGACAGCAAAGACCAACGTAGTTATGAAGAAGCAAAGGGTTTGGTGATTAACGATTACCAATTGGACATGGAAGAGAAATGGATCAATCAACTCAAAAAGAAATACCCGGTGAAGGTGAATGAAGCACTGGTGAAGAGTATGGTGAAATAAGTTTAGTGGTCAATAAAAAAGAGGCGGTTGAAATCAACCGCCTCTTTTTTATTATTTCTATTCATTGTTTACATCACATTCTTCACCACATTATAAATCACTTTAGGGCTGCCGAGTGTATAATAGTGTAATACCGGTACACCAAACTCTTTCAGTTCTTTTGATTGTTGAATAAGCCATTCCGTTCCAACTTTCTTACAATCTTCATCGGTTTTAGCACGCATTATTTCATTACTGAGTTCTGTTGGTATATCAACATGGAACGTGCGAGGTATAACTGAAAGTTGTTTTTTACT
Source organism: Lacibacter sp. H375 (assembly GCF_037892425.1). Taxonomy (NCBI): domain Bacteria; kingdom Pseudomonadati; phylum Bacteroidota; class Chitinophagia; order Chitinophagales; family Chitinophagaceae; genus Lacibacter; species Lacibacter aquaticus. Next base: position 1,508,169 of record NZ_JBBKTT010000001.1, on the reverse strand, counting down.
TGTTAATGGTTTTAATCCGGGAATGATGGGCACTTCAATTCCAATTTCACGGCATTGTTTTACAAATGCAAAGAATTTGCTGTTGTCGAAGAACATCTGCGTCATGATATATTCGGCGCCTGCATCCACTTTATCTTTTAGCCGTTGCATTTCAATTTCCTGGTTAGGTGTTTCAAAATGCTTTTCAGGATAGCCGGCTACGCCTGCACAAAAATCTGTGCGGAAACCGTCACGGATATCTTCTTCAAGATAAATACCATGATTGAGATTAATGGCTTGTTTCAACAGATCAATTGCTAAACGGTTGCCCTCGGGATGAGGTTCAAAAAAGGTTTCGTTCTTCGCTGCATCACCACGAAGCACCAATACATTCTGTACACCAATAAAGTTGAGATCGATCAATGCATCTTCAGTTTCACGTTTGGAGAAACCGCCGCAAATAAGATGCGGCACCGCATCAATGTTATAGTGATTCTGCAATGCTGCACAAATACCAACAGTTCCGGGACGTTTGCGTACTTCCACTTTTTCAAACGTACCATCGGGTTTCTTTTTAAACACCTGCTCAGCACGGTGATAGGTAACATTGATCCAAGATGGTTTAAACTCCATCAACGGATCAAGATGATCGAAGATGGAATTGATGGTCTTTCCTTTCAGTGGCGGAAGAATTTCAAACGACACTAATGTATCTTTTGCCTGTGCAATATGCTCGGTTACTTTCATTTGCTTGTTCTGTTTGTTTTGGCTACTGCTGTTTTATGCTCAATGTCTGCATTGACGATTAAAGCCCGCCTGACCGGACGGGCAGGGATTGCGACGCAAGGAACGATGCAACAAAGAACAAAAGCCGGTATCAAAAAAACTTCCTGCAAACATATAACAGGGGCGGTTCTTAATCAAACAATGTTTCACTGTTACTTTCACATTTTAAAAGGGAATGAAAGGGTGGCTATTAACGGGAATGCGGTATTTTCGCAACTACAATTTTTTTGTTTTGAGTTTAACCATACATACATCTGAGCTTGTTAAGCGTTACCGCACCCGCACTGTTGCCAATAAGGTGAGTATTGAAGTAAAGCAGGGCGAAATTGTTGGTTTGCTGGGGCCAAATGGTGCCGGTAAAACCACCACATTTTACATGGTGGTTGGATTTGTGAAGCCGGATGAAGGTGAAGTGTTTCTCAACGATGAAAACATTACCAATATGGCCATGTATAAACGGGCACAATTGGGCATTGGTTACCTGCCACAGGAAGCAAGTGTGTTTCGTAAGCTGTCGGTGGAAGAGAATATTGCGGCTGTGTTGGAGATGACAAAGCTGAGTAAAGAGGAACAACGTGAAAAACTGGAAGATCTGTTGAGCGAGTTTCGTTTGCATCATGTTCGTAAGAACAAAGGCGATTCATTGAGCGGTGGCGAACGCAGGCGTACTGAAATTGCCCGTGCTTTAGCCGTTGATCCCAAGTTTATTTTATTGGATGAACCGTTTGCCGGTGTTGACCCGATTGCTGTTGAAGACATTCAGGCTATTGTTGCTAAACTGAAATTCCGCAATATCGGTATCCTTATCACCGATCATAACGTAACCGAAACCTTATCGATCTGCGACCGTGCCTACCTGTTGATTGAAGGAAAAATATTTAAACACGGTACTGCTGAAGAGCTGGCCGAAGATGAACAGGTGCGTCGTTTATACCTGGGTCGCAATTTTGAACTGAAGCGGAAAGATTATTTGCATGAAGAAGCCGCTAACAGTTCACAAGCTGATTAACCATTTCAGGTGGCGGAAGTCGATTAACTTTTTTTATCTTGCCGAAACATGAGACTGCTTAGCCCTGCAATATCAAGACTTGCACGCCTCCGTATGTGGAGGATAGAAAGCTGGATGAATAATCCGGTGGCAGCTCAGCGTGAAGTATTGCAAGACCTGGTTACCACCGCTCAATACACACAGTTTGGTCACCAGTATAATTTTCCAAAACTGTTCAACCTGCGTGAATTCAAGAATACAGTTCCTGTTCATGAGTACGATGATATAAAAGCTTACATCGAACGAATGATGAAAGGCGAAGAAAATGTGCTTTGGCCAACACCTGTTACCTGGTTTGCAAAAAGCAGCGGCACCACCAGTGATAAGAGCAAGTTTATTCCCGTTAGTGATGAGAGTATGAAAGATGGCCATTTCAAGGCTAGCAAAGATGTGCTTACACTTTACTACAATAATTTCCCTTCATCTGATCTCTTAACCGGCAAAAGCCTGGTGATTGGCGGCAGCCATAATATTTATCCACTTAATGAAGAGATACAGTTTGGCGACTTAAGTGCTGTGCTGATGCAGAATGCTCCTTTCTGGACCAACTGGATACGCACGCCTGATTTGAGTGTTTTGTTGATGGATGAATGGGAAAGCAAAATTGAAAAACTTGCTGAAACAACCATTAAAGAAAACGTCACTTCTATTTCCGGCGTGCCCACCTGGAACATGGTGTTATTCCGCAGAATTTTAGAATTAACGGGCAAACAAACCATTGCAGAAGTATGGCCCGAGTTAGAATTGTTCATGCATGGCGGTGTGTCTTTTGTTCCCTACCGTGAGCAGTTTCAACAGCTTATTGGCAAGCAGATCAATTATCTTGAAATGTACAACGCCAGTGAAGGTTTCTTTGCAGCACAGGATCATCCGGGTGAAGAAGGCATGTTGTTATTTGCTGATCATGGAATTTTTTATGAGTTCATGCCGCTTGAAGAATATGGCAAACAGTTCCCTAACACAATTGGGTTAAGCAAAGTGGAGTTAGGTAAAAACTATGCGTTGATCATTAGCACCAATGGTGGCTTGTGGCGTTATATTGTTGGAGATACGATTCAGTTCACATCATTACAACCCTTCCGTATTAAAGTAAGCGGACGAATTAAGCACTTCATCAATGCTTTTGGTGAAGAGCTGATGGTTGATAATACTGATAAAGCCATTGCTATTGCCTGCGAGCAAACAGGTGCTATTGTAAATGAATACACAGCTGCACCTATTTATTTCAGCCAGGGAAATAATGGTGCACATGAATGGTTGATCGAGTTTGAAAAAGATCCGGTTGGCTTAAATGATTTTGTTTATGAGCTTGATACGGCGTTGAAAAATCTCAACAGCGATTACGAGGCAAAGCGACATAAAAATATTGCTCTCCGTTTACCATTTGTACAACCTGTTCCAAAAGGAACCTTCCATCGTTGGCTGCAAAGCAAAGGAAAAATGGGTGGGCAGCACAAAGTGCCAAGGCTCAGCAACGATCGAACATATGTAGAAGACATTATCCGTTTCAACCAGTGACTATGAACCTGAAAGACAAGCTGAAAGATTACAAACCACTTCACTGGATCTATAACCTGCTACATTCAAAACAACTACAGCACAACAAGGATGCGTACAAGAAGTACGATGTACATAAACCCTTATTCGATTCCATCAGCAGTAAAGATTTTCCTGATAAAACATCAAGAGCCTGGTTAGATGTAAATGAATCGGCAACTGTTGTATCAACCAAAAAAAGCTTTCAACACTTTACACCTGAAGTGCAGCAACAGTTGATTGATTGGAGCAGTAAAGGCTTTTTACACCTCAAACAATATTTCAGCAGTGAACAGGTTGATGATGTGAACACAGCTGTTGATGAACTCATCAATCAAAAACATCTGCCCATTACACATGATAACAAAGTGATGCATGGCTATAAGCATTCACCCGTTATTAAACAGATGATGCAGGATGAGGGGCTGAAGAAATTACTTTCGTTTGTGTTGGATAAAGAAGTGCTGCCGTTTCAAACGCTCAATTTTGTAAAAGGAAGCGGTCAGCGTGCTCATAGCGATAGCATCCACATGACCACCTATCCATTGGGTTATTTAATTGCAGCCTGGATCGCATTAGAAGATATTCATCCTGATAGCGGACCATTGTTTTACTATCCCGGCAGTCATAAACTTCCTTACTTGTTGAATGATGATTTTGAAAATTATAGTACGAGGCTAAAGCTGGGCAACAAACAGTACAGCGATTATGAAGACATGACGCAGGAAATCCTGTCGCAGAATCATTTTCCAAAAGAAGTGTTTCTTCCTAAGAAAGGCGATGTGCTCATCTGGCATGCCAATCTTATTCATGGCGGAATGCCCGTTGTAAATCCGTCGCTCACACGAAAGAGTATGGTGGTCCATTACTACGCTAAAGATGTGATCAAGTACCACGAAATAACAGAACGACCATCTTTGATGGAAGAAGAGTAAAACTCTTTACTTTGCATCATTATAAAATCAATTTTATGAAACTACTAGAAGGAAAAGTTGCCATAGTTACCGGTGCCGCCCGTGGTATTGGCGAAGCGATTGCCATTAAGTTTGCCGAGCATGGTGCAAACATTGCATTCACATATGTGAGCGACAGCAGCAAAGAAAAAGCAACAGCACTGGAAGCAAAACTTGTTGGCATGGGTGTAAAAGCAAAAGCTTATCAAAGCAATGCCGGCGACTTTGCTGCATGCGAAGCATTTGTTACAGATGTACTGAAAGAATTCGGCACCGTAGATATCTGTGTGAACAATGCAGGTATTTCAAAAGATAATCTGCTCCTGCGCATGAGTGTTGAGCAGTGGGATGATGTGATCAAAGTAAATCTCAACTCTGTTTTTTACATGACCAAGCAGATCATAAAACCGATGATGAAAGCTAGAAGCGGTTCTATCATTAACATGAGCAGTATTATTGGTGAAATTGGCAATGCAGGACAAAGCAGTTATGCTGCAAGTAAAGCAGGCGTAATTGGTTTTACAAAAAGTGTGGCAAAAGAATTAGGCAGTCGCAACATCCGTTGCAATGCCATTGCTCCGGGTTTTGTTGAAACGGATATGACCTCTTATTTAAAAGATGGTGAAGCGGCTGATAAATATAAAGCTGGCATTCCGTTAGGCCGTTTTGCAAGTTCAGAAGACATTGCAAATGTTACTTTGTTTTTAGCAAGTGATCTCAGCAGTTATGTTACCGGACAAACCATCAGCGCTTGTGGTGGTTTGAATATCTAATGCTAAAATTCATTGTAATAAAAAACCTCCCGATCGGGAGGTTTTTGCTTTTAACAAGGTGTGGATCTATGATGAACGAAACGCTACAGGATGGTCTAACTTTTTATGCGGTCCCATGAAGATGCGCAGCAAAATGCGAAATGCCGACAGTTCAATAAAGAGTAAACAAAGTGCCATCAACACAATCAATACAAACTGGTCGCTGTGTACATAGGTAAAGAATACGTCAAGTCCTATAAATGCTGCGGTTACAGGAAAACCTAATAAGCCAATAGCAGAAAATAAAAACAACAGCCCTGTATTTTCCTGTTCATATACATACCCATGAAAACGGTTGAGCAAAATATCCTTGTCGATTAACCTTATTTTATTTAAGCAATAATAGCCGAGCAAAAACGCCGGTATAATTCCACTGATATAAAAGACAATTTCAATTGTGTTGATATGATCAGCATTAAATAAAACAGCAGCTATAAGAAACAGATGTGATATAAATAAATAAATCCACGCTTTTATTGCTGAGCCTCTATAAGCAAATGCAAAAAGAATTACAGCCAATGCAATACTCATCAAAATTAGAGGCAGAGAAGTAGCTAAGAGCGAAAGTTCTAAATTTCGGAGCTGTCCGAAAATGAAGAAAGCAACACCTGCAACTGCAACAACCGCAAGCATCACTTTCGATTGTAAAAATCGAACCTGCTTACCAAGCCACTTAAAAGGGCTCCATAAATAGGTAAACATCATACTGTCTAAATGCCATTCTTTGATGCCCAGCATGTATAAAGTAGCCGCCAGTTTCGAAACGGGCTTCTGTTGTGGTGCTTTGTAATGAAAATACTGATGATGTACCAGGTAGTTTAATACCGAAGGAGAAACAAGTAACTGATAGGTTCGTAAAAATGCATTGCCTGCAAAATGGATCAATACCAGCCAGTGAAACCCTAATGCTATTTCAATAAACATCAACCCAATTTGCGCTGCAGATGAATAAGCAATCTGAGTTTTAACTGTCGGTTGTACTCTTGCTATTAATGTTGCTACAATAGCTGTTGCAGCACCAATAACTATGATAGCAATTTTTGCCCACAACATATCTTCCCAGAAAGGATGCGTACGAAGCAATAAGAAAACTCCAATATGCACACTCAATGAACCATAGAAAATAGCAGAAGAAGATGTAGGCCCTTCCATAGCTCTTGGTAACCAGGCAGTGAAAGGAAACTGCGCCGATTTAATGGCAGCAGGCAATATCAACATACAAACAATAAATGCTGCCATGGCCGTATTGCCTGTTTGAAGAGCTAAACTTTTTGCATTGCTTAATTCAGAAAACAAAATGTTTTGTTGGGTAAGATGATGCATCATCCACATGGCAAGCATGAGCGATACATCACTGATGCGGTAATAAGAAATAGCTTTGAATGCGTTCTTCACCGGCAAATAACGGTTACGGTAAAAAGCAATAAGTAAAAACGAGCAAACGCCTTTTATCTCCCAACCAATAAACAACGTTTCAAAATTTCCCGACAGAATAATAAAGTTATAACCGGCAGCAAATAACAGGATGGTATTAAAAAAACGTTTGTAGCCCTGGTCACGGTGCATGTAATACTTGCTGAACGTTGCTACTAAGAAAAACAACAATGCACCAATAACACTGAACACCGCTGTTACTTCGTCATAAAACAATTCAAAGGCAAATACAAAATGATTGGTTTGATAAACTGTGGCGAGGTGATAACTAACCGGCTTAACCCCATTCACGATCCACCACACAGCAAATGACACAGAAACCAAAATGTATAATACTTTGGTGAACCGCACAAGTTTACCAATAGCTTTTTCACTCTTGTTCTGCCAGAACAGGCTTATGAGAAACGCCAGGAATGGTATCGCAATAAATAAGACGAGTAGTTGGTTCATTTATTATTCTGTCGATTACACGATTGTGATCAATGATGGTTTCGTTCACTCACAATTGCTGTAATCAGTAAGTTATGCTAATCCAGCAAATAAACCGGCAGGTTTTCTTCTGTAGCATGCACAATGTGATTCGTTTCCATTTCTTTCGCTCCTTCAATAAACTCTACCATATTATGAATGGTCTTAATTTCACCGGAAGACGTAACAGGTTCATACTTACTAAACGCACCATTCTTAAAATAGTAAAACTGTTTTTCTTCGGGGTGTAGTGCAACTATATGCACCCATTCGTTTTTATACCATTCGAATACTTCAGGTGAAGATTGAATCGCTTTTAAAACGATCTCCGGCTTGTGTTCAACAATCACCATTAAACGTACTGGATCGTGCACTTCGATCATTTGCCAGGGCAAGCCTGGGCGAAGATCACCATCGCTGCTGTTTGCCACGCCAAACAAACCCATTACGTTATGAGGAAGCTTTGTACCTGCTCCCATCTTGATATTATCAACTCTTGAAAAATAATACTCCAGATTGATACCACCACACACCAAACCAATAGGACGCATTACTGCAGAAAGAATGGTACCATCGGCATCTGTTGTATGATCATAACTATTCAGAAATGCACGGCGATCAAGAAATAATCCTTTGGTTACTTGTCTGCGACCAATGATCGCTAACGTATTCGTACCATGACCCAACTCAGGTCTTGGTTCAAACAAAGAAACCGAGCGGCTGTGAATGGCTTTACGCACCTGCTCTAATTCCTGTTTGGTATTAATCGATGCAAATCTTCTGCTTCTTTCTTTTGCATTCAGATTTAATGCAGTTTCAAAATTCTGGATGTTTATGAAATGTGCTTTTGCATTCTCTTCACTCAAAATATTTTCATCATAATATGCCATTACATCTGCAGCAGTATCATGCATGCAGCCTATAAACTGCGTTGAAGCCGGGATAGTAATTCCTTTCGATGCGAGTATTTCTCTTACAGTTTTATGATTTAAAATAAAGGCCTGCACTCTTGCGTTTGTTGCACCGGGTCTTCCGCTACAGGCACCACAATCATGTGCGCCATGATGTGGATTGTTTGCACTGCTGCTGCCATGTGCAATAATGTAAACGATGGGAGCAAAACTTTTTATCATACCAATGCCACGCAAGAAACCTTCTGCCCGTGCTGTCATTTCATCAATCGTGTAACCGATCTGTAATCCGTTCTCGCTATCAGAGGGAGTTTTATTCTCAATGCTGAGCGTTGATTGTTTGTCCATGTGCCCATACGCATTTGAAATGGCCGGACTCATTTTTGGTCGAAACAGCATTTCGATTTTCTTCACAAAAGCCCAAAAACCAAAACCAATGCTCAGGAAAAATCCTGATACAATTCCATGAGTATGTTTGGTATAGATCAGTTCTTCTTGTCTTACAGCTTTTGCATCTGATTCTTTAATTAAATATTTTGGAGTGACAGGCGCAGGACATAGCTTATCATAAAACTTACTGCCCTGTTGTTGAAAATAAAATTCAACGCCAAAAAAACCGGGTGCACCAAAAGTTTCTGCTTTTTTATCAACCGCTTCAATGTGTCGGCGAATGGAATCTTCACGTTCATCAATACAAAAAATCGCCTGAAGTGAAGGTGTGTTTTTGGTTGATGAGACAACAGTACTTTCATTCTGTTGCAACTCTCTTTTATCTTCTGCTATTAATATCCCTTTCAGTACTGAATCATAATAACTCCACTCAAATGCATCCTGCCAGAGTTCAATAACTTCAGCCAATTCTGTTTTGGGCACGTCGGCAAACAGATCGAGAGGAGGCACTGTTACAAGATTTGTTAATGGTTGCCAGCCTGAACCAAATGAATGGTTCAATGCATCCAGCTCCATCAGCAATTCAAATTCAACTAATTCCTTAAATGAGATTTTTTTATTGTCGAGTAATGTGTGCGGATTATCTTCTACTGCCGAGATGAAACCACTCCATCCATGGTGTGCAAATTGCTGATCGAAGAGATACTGTTCAAAATACTCTTCTTTGCCAACAATTGTTTTCAGGAGTTCTGAGATTGAATAATCACCTGCCAGAAATTTATTTCTGACTGTTTTTGTTTTAAAAAAACTGACGAGGCTGTTTTGTTCAAGTTCTTTTACACTTTCAGTAAAGCTCTTGTTTGCAAACGGAAATGCTGAAATAGCAATTCCCTGGTCTAAGAAGCCGCAAAGGATACGGAACAACAAAGGATGAACTTTGTTATCAAGATCAAAGGCATAAATCGCTTTCCAATACTTTCTTAACTCTCCAATTCTTGGATGGTTGATTGTATCGTATTTATCTTCAATTAATTTCTGCTTCCATTCAAAAAAATGATCCTTGCCTTTTTTATTGGCAAGGATCATATCAACAATGTCTTCTCTTATTCTTCCTGTTTGGTATAACTGGCGATACTCACTTAACTGTAAACTAACCTGAAATCCGAAGATCTTTGATGCTTTAAAAATGGCATCATAAAATTTCATGTGTTGAAAAGCATGCAACGAATTGTGATGAATAAAATCTTTCAACGCCTGTTGCGATGGAAGAAAATGTTTCAGTTCGTGCAGAACGTGCTCTTCCCGAAAACTTAGATGTGTTTCATTTTTTATTGACAAGATGGCTTCGTGGTTTGTATCCATCTTATGTGGTTTGTGTTTCAAGCACTTTTTCAGGTTCTGTTGTACCAATTCCTACCGGTGTGCCATTCTTTTCCGAATGTACATGCACCGCATCTGCCATTCTATAAGCTTCTTTAAAGTTTCTAAGTGTCACCGTAATATTTTTGTCCTTTGAGCCAAAGTCTAAAAAATCACGGATAAGTTCCAACACATCAAAATCGATATAAACTGTGTTGGCTGCATCAATAACTACGTTACTGTTTTCTGGCAAATGGGCCAATGTTTGCTTTATAGCTGCTTTGTTTAAGAAAGACACTTCCTGTGCAAGATCAATATAAATTGTTTCACCTTCTTTGTGTTTCTCCTTTTTAAAGAAGTAAGCAAGTTTCATATTACCACGAAGGATGAAAATGACACTTACTGCCAACCCAATTCCCACACCTCGTAAAAGATCTGTAAGTACAACAGCAAGAACAGTTACAATAAACGGAATAAACTGATGCTTTCCGTTATGCCACATGTGTTTAAACACCTTTGCACTTGCGAGACGCAAACCGATCATAATTAAGATAGCTGCCAAACAAGCCATCGGTATTTTATTCAAAAGGAACGGTATGGTAACCACAGTGAGCAATAGAAATACACCATGGGCGATAGCCGAAAGTTTTGTTTTAGCTCCTGAATTTATGTTTGCTGTTGTTCTTACAATTACCGACGTCATTGGCAAACCACCTGCCAATCCTGAAAGAAGATTACCTATTCCCTGCGCTTTTAATTCTGTGTTAGCGCTTGAATAACGTTTTAACGGATCCATTTTATCGCCCGCTTCCAAACACAAAAGAGTTTCGATACTGGCTACTATAGCAATAGTAACACCAACAATCCATACTTTGCTGTTGGTGACCGCCGAAAAATCAGGCGTAATAAATTGGCCGAAAAATTCGCTTACCGATGATGCTGTAGGTAATGTTACCAGGTGATCTTGTGAAATAGCAAGGTTTGATCCTGTTGCTTTGAATATTTCATTGATAACAATACCAACCACTACTACTACTAAAGCCCCTGGCAATGCCTTGATCTTTTTAAGAAACGAGAGCTTATTGAAAGCTATCAGAATCCCTAACGAAACAACAGTAACTATGATAGCACCCAAATGCGCATAGTTAATGGAGTTGATGATCTCGGTAAAAAAACCAGTCTCTGATCCTTTTTCCAAATTAAACCAATCACCTTCGTGTGCTTTATCATAACCAATAGCGTGTGGCAATTCTTTTTTAATGATGATGATACCGATTGCCACTAACATCCCTTCAATAACTGCAGTTGGAAAATAAGTAGAGATGGTACCTGCCTTAATAAAACCGAGTATAAGCTGTATTAATCCCGCAGCCATGACAGCTACTAAAAACGCTTCATAACCCAGATCATTAATGGCCACCAGCACAATTGCAATAAGACCAGCTGCAGGCCCTGATACACTTACGTTCGAACTACTGAGCGAGCCTACAACAATACCTGCAATAACACCGCAGATAATTCCTGCAAACGGAGGTGCACCACTGGCAACGGCAATACCCAAACAAAGGGGCAAGGCCACCAGGAAAACAACCATACCTGAGAGCAGATCGGTCTTTAAATATTTAGTAGTAATCTTCATTTTACAAACACTTTATTATGGATTTTAAATCTTGAGCAACTCAGCATTTAAACTTTTTCAGCCACCTGCTGCTTTTTACTGTTCTTTGTAAGATTCTTAAAGAAATCAACCCTTCCGGTTTCAATATCATATACCCCACCTACAAGACCAATCTCTCCTTTTGCAAACATGTCTTTTACAATTTGGCTGCGTGTAAGTATTTCTTCAAGACTATTTTCAACGTTTGCATATGCTACATTGTCCGTATACAGATGGTCGTGTTCATGTTTCAGCATTGCCTTGCTGATAGAGGGTTTTATGCGTTTCAACAGATCGGTGATATGACCATCTTCTACACCTGCCTTTGCACTTTTAATTGCACCACATTCTGTGTGGCCCAACACCATTAATACTTTTGAACCAACGTACTTCACAGCGTATTCAATACTTGCAATGATGTCGTTGTTAACAATATTTCCAGCGATCCTGATACTGAACAGATCACCGAGACCTTGGTCGAAAATCAATTCAACTGATGTGCGTGAATCCATGCAGCTTAATATCACCGCAAATGGATACTGACCTTCTCTTGTCTGATTGATCAACTCTAAGTGGTCATGATTAACTGATAAATTTTCTACAAAGCGCTGGTTGCCCTCAACTAAGATCTCATATCCTTGGTAGGGCGTCAGGTTTTCTAAGTATTCTTTCGAATGCTTTCTCATCATTTTAAGTTTTTAAGTTATTGTCATACGTATATGACAACATAATTGTATAATTAATGTAACAGTAAAACAGGCGTTTTAAGCCAATGTCAATAAAGGAAAAAATTAGGCACAGTTTGGAGGGGGAACCAAAAGTTCGCCATGAAAAGCAATATAGTTTCTTGCGTTTTCACAAGAACGATATTGTTTAGACACTGCTAATAAACCATCCTCTTTGTGATGGTCGTGAAGATATTCTTCTGAAAAGGAGTTATTACTAGGGGCTTTTTCCTCGGTTGAGTTGCCGAATGGATTAGCACTTTCCTCTTCATTACCCGTGAAAGGTGAATCGGTATTATCTTTTTGCTGCTGTTGTGCAATTTCCTGCTGACCAGCATAAACAAATGGAAGACTGATCGTAAGCCATAGCAAAGCAGCCATCATAAAAATGGTGGATGTTTTTTGAATAATGCTATATGTTATACGACTACGCTTCATGGAATGTGTTGCAAGATAAGATTTTGAATACTGGAATCCAAGCCACTTATAACTTACCGACGGCTAAAATAAGAACGAATCAGTTGGTTTGTTTACTTTTAATGTCATATTTATCTTAAAAAAATTTAACACTTACTCTCCTGTAATACAAACATCTGTTTGTTTGCTTGAGGAAAAAATAGACGCCTTTATGAAACCATACGAAGTATTATTAAATGAAAATAAACAGTGGGCCGCCAAAAAAGTGTCAGATGATCCTGAATACTTTGACCGGCTTGCGCATTTACAAACACCTGAGTTCTTATGGATCGGTTGCAGCGACAGCCGTGTTCCTGCCAACGAGATCACCGGCACAGAGCCGGGCGAAATTTTTGTTCACCGTAATGTGGCCAACCTCGTGATCAATACAGATGTGAACGTATTGAGTGTGCTGGATTATGCCGTGAACCATTTGAAAGTAAAACATGTAATTGTTTGTGGTCATTACGGATGCGGGGGCATTAAAGCAGCTCTTACCAATCACGATTTCAGACCGGTATTGAATATGTGGCTACGTAATATCAAAGATGTATATCGTATTCACAGAGCAGAATTAGATCTGCTGACCGACGAAACAGAAAAAACAAACAGGTTGACTGAACTGAATGTGCAGGAACAAGTGTTCAGTTTAGCGAAAACATCTACCATTCAACGAGCATGGAAACATGAACAACGGCCAGATCTTCATGGGTGGGTTTATGGTCTCGAAAACGGCATCATCAAACCTGTGTTTGATATGAAGGCTGGTACACATATCGATGAAATTTATGAATATGATGATCTGTAATAGCGCAGACTTTCATCAATGTTCAATCTTAATGTTCCGCTTTTTGATATAAGAATGCCAAAGAATCATGGCGGCAATTGTACGATAAGGTCGCCATGGTTCGGCAATAGTGAGCATTTCTTCTTTTGTTATTTGCGGATGCAGTTGCTTGTTTTCTTTTAAACTATTCACCAAGGCAATATCGCCCAACGGGAAAAGATCGGTGCGTTGCAATGCATGCATGAGATACACATCAGTTGTCCAGTTGCCAATTCCTTTAATAGAAGTAAGCTGTGTTCTTACTTCTTCATCAGTCAACATTGAAAATTTTTTTAGCTGAATCTTTTTTGTTGTTATTGCTGTTGCCAATTCTTTTGCATACACTTGTTTTTGTCTTGTGAAATAACATTCCCTCAATTCTTCATTGCTCATGGCAAGAATTTTTGCCGGTGTAACAGCACCTATTCGTGCTTTTAATTTTTTATACGCAGCAAATGCTGCTGCCAGTGAAACTTGTTGTTCAAGAATTGTTAGAATAAGTGTTTCAAAACCTTGCTTACGTGTCCACATAGGTGGGTAACCATGCTCTTTGATGATGGCTTTGAGATGTTTGTCTTTTTTTGAAAGAAGATCGCAATATGTTTGAAAATTATCTGCAGAGAAGGTTTGAATCATGTGCTAAAAATAAAAAAGAGAAAGAGGCAAACTGTCGCTTGTTTAACTAACGTGATATTTTTTATCAGACTCTTTTTCTCTTTCTACTCATTTCAACTCTTCACTTTAAATTTTGCAATTGCATTTCGTGTAAACTCACTCAACACTAATCTGCCGCTGATCTTTGCACGTTCGATCAATAGTTCATCCCAATGCTCTGTTCCTTTCCAGAATATCTTTTTCATTTCGTGCATAGCTTCGGGTGAAGAATGCGATAATGTATTGGCAAGTTTGGAAATTGATTCATCCATGTCTTCAATGGTAGGATGCAATTCAGAAAACAATCCTTTACGTTTTGCCCAATCGGCATTACGCCAGCTGGCTGCATCAATTGCCAATTGAGTAAAAGCTGATGTACCGATCTTACGTTCTACTGCCGGGCCTACCACAAACGGACCAATACCTACAGCCAGTTCGCTCAGTTTTATATCTGAACCTTCAACTGCAATAGCATAATCTACAGCCGCTGCCAAACCAACACCACCGCCCACACATTTTCCATGAATGCGGCCAATGATCAGTTTCGGACATTTACGCATGGCATTGATCACATGAGCAAAGCCGCTGAAAAATTTTAATCCTTCTGTTTCATTTTCTATTGCTACCAGTTCATCAAAACTTGCGCCTGCACAAAAAGCTTTTTCACCTGATGATTTTAATATGATCACTAATACATTCGGATCGTGCGCCAGGTGCGAAATGGTGTGAGCCAGTTCACTTAATAAACTGCCGGGTAACGAATTACTTTGCGGGTGATGAAACTCAACAGTTGCAATTCCTTTATGTAATTCCTTTTTTACGTATGCTTCACTGATCTGCGTAACCATGATTCATTGATTTAGTCTTATTAAATTACAGCACTCTTTGCACAAATGCAATGCCTGCTACTGCTTTAATTTTTTTACCATTGTTAAAATTGTAGCAACGCCGGTTAGTTCATCTGTTTCATCCAAAAACTCCACCAGCCACTTTACAATTCCTTTTTCAATGTCATCGCCCCGTTTAAAATCTTCCGGTTTTTCTACAATACGTTTATCATTCGGCAACTTCTCTTTGCATGTAAACCGTATATACACTTCTGCACCGGGATAAACAGGTTTGGTAAAACGCAACTCATCAATACCATAATTCAGCAATACCGGGTTTATGTCATAACTGTCTACAAACAAACCAGCAGCTATACTCATGATAAAATAACCATGTGCCACCTGTTGTTCAAACATGGTTCCCGAAAAATCAGTTGTTTTAATATGAGCATAGAAATGATCTCCACTCAAATCAGCAAAGCGATCAATGTCTTCACTGGTAATCACTCTTTTTCCTGTGATGATCTGATCGCCGATCTCCAATTCTTCGAAATATTTCTTAAACGGATGCTTACCGGGGTCTTTCCCTTTAGCATTTGGCTGGTAAACATTTGTAATTGCCGTAATAGTTGTTGGCGAACCTTGAATTGCTGTTCGTTGCAGGTAATGTTTTACACCACGCAAGCCCCCCATTTCTTCGCCACCGCCAGCACGGCCAGGACCACCATGCACCAACAAGGGTAACGGTGAACCATGACCGGTACTTTCTTTTGCGCACTCATTATTCAACACAAGAATTCGTCCATGATGTGTTGCTGCGCCAATTACATATTGCTTTGCAATTTTATGATCCGCAGTAACAATGGAAGAACACAAACTACCCTTTCCAAGTTTGCTCAATGCAATTGCTTCATCAATTGTCTTGTAGGGCATAATGGTACTCACCGGACCAAATGCTTCTACTTCATGTACTTCGTTTGAAGTCCATGGCTTTTCATTCTTCAATAATATTGGTGAAATAAATGCACCCTTGCTTGCATCAGCATCAACCACATCAACACTATCTAGGCTGCCATAAACAATTTGAGATGACGCTAATAATTTCTGCACTTGTTCTCTTACTTCTTTACGTTGTGTTTCACCAGCCAATGAACCCATTCTTACTTTTTCATTGAGCGGATTACCGATGGTTGTTTGCGCTAATGACGTTGATATTGCTTTCCACAGATCTTCCATCTTACTCTCCGGAACAAATATTCGGCGGATTCCGGTACAACGCTGTCCGGCTTTCAAGGTCATTTCCTTTCTTACTTCTTTAATAAAAATGTCCCACTCAGGCATACCCGGGTTTACATCGTCGCCCAGCACAATACAGTTGAGTGAATCAGCTTCCATATTAAACGGAACGTTTTCTTGCAGAATATTCTTCTGGCTCTTCAACATCAATCCTGTTGATGCACTACCGGTGAACGTAATAATATCCTGGCTGTTTACATGACTTAATATATCACCTGCACTACCGCAGATCAATTGCAATGCACCTTCAGGTAATATTTCGGAGGCGATGATCTCTTGCACAACAGCTTCGGTTAAGTAAGCTGTTACTGTTGCCGGTTTCACAACAGCAGGCACCCCTGCCAATAAGTTAACCGCTATTTTTTCCAACATTCCCCAAACAGGAAAATTAAATGCGTTGATATGTACAGCCACGCCTTCCTTCGGCACAAGAATATGTGTGCCCATGAATGTATTGTTCTTGCTCAGGTTATGACTTTCACCATCAATACAAAATACTTCGTCAGGAAATTTGCGACGAAGCGATGCGTTCGCAAATAAATTACCTATACCACCTTCAATATCTACCCAGCTGTCTGCTTTTGTTGCACCTGTTTGATAAGAAACAGCATAAAATTTATCGAGGTGATTACGTAAATGAATAGCCAATGCTTTAAGCATATTCCCACGCTCATGAAACGTCATTTTTCGCAAGGCAGGATTACCAACAGTTCTTCCATAATGAAGAATGGATTGAAAGTCTAATCCCTTTGTTGATGCAGTTGCAACAGGTTCGCCTGTAACAGCATTGTATAGGAGTTGTCCTTCACCATCGCCATTTATCCAATGGCCGGTGATATAATTGCCGAGCTTATTCATATTTTGCTAATAATCGTTAGGCTGCTAAGTTACAGCAGAAGATAGTTCAGTAAATGGCTTGTGTCATTTTTAACTTAGCAAACCAAACTGTCGCAAATGATGAGTAACATGCTTATAATGGAGCCTTACCCATTCTTCAAAGTTCAGTTCGCCAAATACAGGATGAACTGCAGTAGCTGTTGGATTAGTTTCGTAAAAATGAAAGAAGTGGTTGACTTCTTTTTCCAGTTTGGCAACCGCTTCTTCAGCTGATGAATAATGAACAGGAAAAGGTTCTTCACCGATGATACTTGAGGGAGCTTTTGTGTTTTCCCTGAACTGTTTATCGCTCATTAAAAATTCTTTGAGCTTAGGCATATGTTCAGGAGGTGAAACAAGATCGAATTTTAATTTATGCGTTGATACTTTAAAGAAAGCAGCCACATGTTCCACCATTTGCTGAAAATTCATTTTTCCCCATTTGGGTTGAACAGAAATATCGGCTTCACGAATGATGGGTATGTATTCGTTCTTTATAAAGTTTAGTTGTTCGTGCATAGCAATCTTTTTTCGTTTTCAAATGTACAGGAGTTTATGCCTGCGGCACTGTCAAAAAAAATCCCGTGCACTTTCGTACACGGGACCGTTTTATCAGGACTACATTCTAATCTTATCCTAAAGCAACACGTTTGAAGGTTGTTACTTTTACATCGCCTGAAGCTTTCAGGAATTCACCTACGCTCTTAGAAGCATCTTTCACGAAAGCCTGAGCCAACAAAGTTTGTTCTTTAAAGAACGCATTCATTTTACCATCAGCGATCTTAGCAATCATTTCTTCAGGTTTGCCGGCCATTTTCGGATCTTGCTTCATCAATTCAACGATGATATCTTTTTCACGTGCCACTACATCAGCAGGTACGCTGTCAGCATCAACTGCAACAGGATTCATTGCCGCAATTTGCATTGCAACATCTTTACCAGCTTCAGCAGCTTCTTTATCTAAACCCACCAATACACCCATGCGGTATGCACCATGAATGTAAGAAGCAACATAAGGAGCTTCAACACGCTCAAACTTGCTTACACCGATCTTTTCACCAATTGAAGCAAGCTTATCATTAATAAGATCAGCAACTTTTGCGCCATTTACTTCAGCGGCATTCAGTTCATCAACACTCTTTACATCGTTGGCTACAGCAGCATCAGCAATTGATTGTGCAAAAGCAACAAAATCTGCATTCTTGCTTACGAAATCAGTTTCGCAACTGATACATACAACATAACCCACTTTTTTGTCGGCACTTGTTTGTGCAATCACAACACCTTCTTTTGCTTCACGGTCGCTACGCTTTGCTGCTACTTTCTGACCTTGTTTGCGCAACCAATCGATCGCTGCTTCAAAATCACCATTTGTTTCAGTTAATGCTTTACGACAATCCATCATACCTGCACCAGTAGCCTGGCGAAGCTTATTAATATCCTGTGCACTTATTGTTACAGTTGACATATCTATTAATTTGAAAATTTGAAAATTTGAAAAATGCTTTCTGCTAAAGTTTATAAATTAACTCAGGCAGAAAGCATTTTATATTTTTTTAGAAGTCTTACTCTTCTTTCATCCTACATCTTACTTCCTGCCCATTATTATCTGGTTGAAGTACGCTTCTGTGTGCTTGGTACACGACGCTTAGGAGCTCCACCAGGACCGCCGGCGTTACCACCAGGACCACGACCAGGACCACGACCACCACGTCCACCTCTGTCACGACCGCCTTCTTCACCTTCGTCGAACTTAGCACCTTTATCTTCTACTTCTTCAGTTTCGTCTTCTTCTTTTTCAACCTGGCGCTCAGCTAAACCTTCTGCAATTGCTGCAGTGAGGAATTGAGTGATGATAGCGATTGATTTTGTTGCATCATCATTACCCGGAATAAAGTAGTCTACTTTATTAGGATCGCAGTTTGTATCAACCAAACCGAATGTAGTAATGCCTAAACGCTTTGCTTCAGCCAAACCAATATGTTCGTGACCAATATCAACTAAAAACAAAGCAGCAGGAACACGGCTCATGTTAGCGATACCGCCCAATACTTTTTCCATTTTCTCTTTATCACGACTTAACTGGAGACGCTCTTTTTTCGTAATGCTGTCGAAAGAACCATCATTCAGCATTTTTTCAATGCTCTGCATTTTCTTTACGCTCTTACGAACAGTATTGAAGTTTGTTAACATACCACCTAACCAACGGTCAGTTACGTACGGCATGTTTACTTTTTGTGCGCACTCAGTAACAATTTCTTTTGCTTGCTTCTTGGTAGCAACAAACATGATCTTTTTACCGCTGCGTGCCAGCTGTTTCATAGCTGCTGCAGTTTCCTGCAAACCTTCAACAGTTTTGTTGAGGTCGATGATGTGAATACCTTTCTTTTCAGCAAAGATGTAAGGTAACATCTTGGGATTCCACTTCTTCTTCAGGTGACCAAAATGTACACCCGCTTCGAGTAATTGCTGTTGTAATGAAGTGTTATTTTCCATTGTATACTTTTTGTTATTGTATGTAATAGTTTGAAAGCTCTGAGCTTTGAGCAGCGAGCTACGAGAAGAAAACTCATAGCTCGAAGCTGTGGGCCTGAAGCTGTTTTGTTAACGTTTAGAGAACTGGTAGCTTCTACGGGCTTTCTTATGACCAAATTTCTTACGTTCAACACCACGTGGATCACGCTTCAGTAAACCTGCAGCTTTCAATACAGGGCGATACTCAGGATTCACTTCAAGCAAAGCACGGGCAATACCCAGTTTCACTGCTTCTGCCTGACCTTTAATACCACCACCATTAGCGTTAACTTTTACATCAAACTTATCTAATGATTCAACAGTTCTTAAAGGAGCTTCTACCTGGTTTTGTAAATACACCAAGCTGAAATATTCTTTGTAGTTTTTGTCGTTCACGGTAATTGTGCCGGTACCCTTGCTGATAAACACACGGGTAATGGCTTCTTTACGGCGACCAACTGCGTTTTTTTGCTTTTCCATTTATAAGGAGTTTGAAAATTTGAAAATGATTAGAACTTCAGTTCTTTTGGTTGTTGTGCAATGTGTGAATGTTTATCGCCAGCATATACAAACAACTTCTTGTACATCTTACGACCGAGGCGGTTTTTAGGAAGCATCCCTTTTACAGCACGCTCAACAACCACTTCCGGACGACGACGCAGAAGGTCTTTTGCAATTTCAATTTTCTGACCACCCGGGTAACCACTGAAGTTGTGGTATTCTTTGTAGTCGATCTTTGTACCAGTGAAAACAACCTTATCGGCGTTAATTACGATTACATAATCACCACAGTCAACGTGGGGAGTGTAATAGGCCTTGTTCTTACCACGAAGGATTGCAGCGATTTTTGAACTCATGCGTCCAACGGTTTGATTGGTGCCGTCCACAACGTACCAGTTACGTTGCACAGTAGCCTCGTTCGCATGCTTCGTAGTGAAATGTAGTTTACTCATTGTATTTAATTTTTTCCACGCCATCCCGTGGAGTTTTTAGAAAAATCCCGCTTTTTAGAACGGGTCGCAAAGGTAGGGCTGCTCAACGCAATCTGCCAAAGAAAGAGGAAAGTATTTTTACAAGCACTTTTGTAACAAATTGATTTACAGTAAAAATTTTGCACATTTTTTTTCATCGCTTCCGAAATGCCCTGAAACAAAGGGTTTGGGGAGATTCAAAACGCCAAATTCGTCTCCAGCTTTAGGTTCTTGTGTCAGGCATATTTGTATCAATGAAGCTGTAATGTTCAGGGATTATTCGCTTTCGTCGGAAATATCTTGTACTTTAATAAGAGAAAGTTCAACCCAGATCCTTTAACAGAAAAAATCTTTCCCATGCGAAAAGCACTCCTCTTTCTGTTCATTGTATTTACCGTAACAGCTTCCAATGCGCAACCTTATATTGATGTGTTGAATGTTCGTACGATTCAATCTCCGGATCAGGGATTCATCCGCAGGAACAACCACAAAAATTCTTTTGAATATTTCAACGCTTCGCTGATATTACCTATCCGGTTTAAAAAGACGGGAGGTGCTTTGATCATTAGCCCATACGTTGAAAACTGGCAGGTGAATCTTCCTGATAGAAATAAACAGACTTCACTTATCGTGGAAAGAGAACATTTTTTCCCAACAGGCGTCGGGCTTCCAATAACACTTCTCACTCCCATAAAGCATTCAAAATTTCTTCTCAACACAACGATGATCCTGCGGAATAATGCTGAGAAAATAAGTTTACCGGGTTCGTTTCAGGCAGGAGGATTTGCTGTTTTGAACTATAAAGTAAACCCAAAACTCACATTAAAAGCGGGGTTGTATTATAACCGTGAAGCGTTCGGCAATTTCTTTATGCCCATAGCAGGATTGGAATATAAAATCGACAGCACACTACAAATATGGGGTGCATTACCAGGTTCATTCTTCATTGAAAAAAAGTTGAAAAAAAGTTGGTTCGCCGGCCTTACATTTAAAGCGGTGAATAACAGTTACCAGTTATTTAACGGAAAGTATATTCAGTTTAATGATAACCAGCTCAGCCTTTTTTCCGATTTCTATTTCACCAAAAAACTGGTACTAAATATTGAAGCCGGGCATAGTTTGTTTCGCCGGATAAGATTGGGTAACAGCGGAAAGATTAAGCAATATGTTTATGAAGAAAAGATAAACGACAACGTGCTGTTTCGAGTTTCAGCTATTTACCGCATACGCTTATAATAAAAGAAGAAAAATTTAATTTGCTGTAGGGCACTTATAAGAAGTTATGCTGAACGTGATTCCTACTGTTGCCATTATATATTGATCACGTGGGCCGCTAAACCCACGTTGAGTGCCAGCAACTCCAATAGGCGTTCCTGTTTCATAACTTCTGTCCTGTAAAAAAGAGGCAGGTGAACCAACCGGAAATGTAGCAAGACCAGCATATGTTCCGGAAACATCATCAATAAAATCAGTTGTGGTAAACCGGTGTGCAATTTCGAAGTTGAGATTCGTTCTATCTGTGAGTGCAAACTTTACACCTACACCAACCGGAAAGGCAAAAGCAGTAGTTGAATAAAGTTTACGGTTAGGATAGGCAGCAGATCCTTGCCCTTCAGTTCCTAATGGACGAAGGAAATATTTGGTATCATTCAAATACGCATATGGATCGAAATTGAACACGCCAGCTCCGAATGTGATGTAGGGAGTAAATCGTTCGCCAGGGTTTGTTGGGTTAAATCGGAAGAAATTAAAATCGCCCTGTAACATAAGTTCCCACACATTGGTATTAAAGCTAAGGTTACGACGCATGCGGAACTCATTCTTCTTTTCATAAATGTCGCTATATCCTAATTGAGCAAAATTGACACCTATGCGTACAGCTACATAATTATTTATCTGTTTGCGGAAGAAAACACCCCCTGCAAGTTTGGGACGATTGAGTTTTTTGTCGGGATTTAGGTCGCCGAAATAATGGGCAGCACCAAGCTGAACACCAAACTCCCCTTCATGCTTGTAGCCATCATACTGGGCACGAACAACGAAAGGGGCAACACACAAAGAGAGCAGAAAAAGGGTAAAAAGCAATGTTTTCATTAGCATCAGTTCTCAAAAAAAGTAATAACGCAAATATCAGGGTTTTCATATATCCCCGGCTTATTTGATGTATTTAGTTTCTGCGATCGAGGCCCCATGAGAGTTTATTGCGCAAAGTTTGCAGGAAGTTGTTTTCATTTAAGCGGATAAGGCTTACAGTAAACTCTTCTTTTTTCACCGCCAGTTGTATGGTTTTGTGAACGATCTCTTTTCTTGAATCGAGGGTACACAAAAAACTATCGGCCCGGCCTTCAATTTCAAAGGAAATGATGTTGTTATCGGGCACAACAATGGGGCGAACGTTAAGGTTATGAGGCGCAACGGGTGTTATTACAAAACTTCCTGAATCAGGAAAAACAACAGGACCATTACAGCTTAATGAATAACCGGTTGAGCCGGTTGGCGTAGCTACAATTAATCCATCGGCCCAGTAACTGTTCAAAAACTCGCCATTGAGATAAGCGTGTATTTTGATCATTGAAGATGTATCGAGCTTGTGGATAGCAAATTCATTGAGAGCGTATGGTGTATCGCCAAAGAGTGGCATGTTGCTGTCGAGATGAATCAGCGTACGTTCATCTTCCACATATGTATGGTTTTTTAATGAAGCCACCACCGTTTCAACTTCTTCCCTACCGATGCTTGCTAAAAAACCAAGCCTTCCAAAGTTGATACCAAGCAATGGGATAGGCAACTCTCTCACCATAGTAACGGTGTCGAGTAATGTACCATCGCCACCAAGGCTGATCATGCATTCGAATGTATCATCCAGCTCTTCAGACGAATGAAAGATCGGTGGTTCTTCATCAAAATGAATTTGCTCTTTTATCTGCTCATAAAAACCCCTGTACACATATGCACGGATATTATTCGCCTGCAATTCTTTTAATAAACGTTGAATATCTTCTTTCTGGTCAGATTCAAACACCCGGCTGTAGATAGCTACTTTCATGTGTTTAATTTAATTTGATTTTGGCCACAGGGTCGTTTCAAAAAAAATATCATAGACTTCACCACGAACCAACTCACTGATTTTTTTAGGAAACTTCATGTGTATTTAGTTGTTATTGCCTGACTGGAAACAGTTACAATAGCTTTAAAATTGTTTTGTATTCAAAGACTGCAGGTGATCATCAAAAATCTCTGCGTACATGTAAAAATAATCCCTTTTCACCCAATTGGTTAAATGAATATTCAATGCGTGCTATAAAATCGTAGTAGCTTAACACATCAATACCTGCTCCATAAGTATACAGGAAACGATTGTTGAGTATGCTGTTTGTATAAGCTGGCAAATGGCTTGCACCAATATCCCCATAAACCTTTGCAATGATTTTGAACGGTATTTTTTTATACTTCTCGTTTTTGACGAGGAATGTGGGCACATTTAAATTCAGCACTTCCTGCCTTATTGTTCCTTTCAGAATACCAGCCTGTACCCCATCTATAACATAATACTCAAGCCCACGCAAAAACCAATCGCCATACCCTAATGCAGCAATATTATACATTGGTTGTTTGAATGGCACTTTCACCATATAATATCCAACAGCAGAAACAGAAGTTTTTTTATTTAACTGAAAAAACTTGCCTGCTTTACCGGAAAACTGCCATAGGTTCATTCCTTTTGCACCTAAACCTCTTTGCATAAATGAACCGTTGAAAAGAAACCCCTTCCATGGGTATACAATATTATTGGCGTTGTAATATTGATACGAATACACAAACTCACCAAACTCTTGCTTCGATCTGTTCTCATTAAAATAAGGAAGGTATCCTTTGAGTGAATTTGCAGCGATCAACTTGCTGATGGTATCAGGGACCGATTCCTTTGCATAACTAAGACGAAAAGTATGACGATGATTTACACCTTTCCTCACAGTGAAACCAGCTTCCATTTTAAAAGTCGTTCGAACGAACTCATTGATTTGTCCATTATTTGCAGGGAAGAAAGCTTGTTTATTGCTGTCTGTTGCATAGGCCATTTGCCTCGACTGTTTATAGTAAATGCTGCCTAAAAAACCTCTCTCCAGTTTTTTATCAGCATATGGTTGTTCATAAAAAATGGAATATTCACGTGTGTAACCGTTAACAAAATTAAAGTTGAGTTTGTCTCTTCTTCCGGAAACATTATCCCAGTTTAGTTTCAATCCATAGTTCACACGTTCAAGACTCCTGTTTTGTTCGGTGAGCCATTGATTCACATTACGATCAACTAATTTAAAATAAGGGAAGGGAAATAAATACCAACGCTCTTTTACTTCAAACAGAATATCTACATACTTTTCATCCCATGCATTTATCTTAGGTATTACTTCAAGAAACAGTTGTGTATTAGAAACATTCAACCTAGCCTGATCGATCAGTTCTTCCATTTGGCTCTTGAACATTTTTGATCCCTGGCTGAACGGCACTTCACGTAAGATGATATAATCTTTTGTTTTTTTATGACCAGTTACCGTAACAGAACGCACAATAAACTCTACGGAATCAGGAAGCTGACTTATAACTTTTCGCAAGTTTTCTTTTGCTGTTTGAATAGCAACTGAGGGTTGTGCATAAATCTGCCCTACAACGAACTGCAGTAGAACAAGCAGACAAATACTATGAACCCTTTTTGGCAGCATAATTAGTTTTCCGTCAAAGACAGATTTTAAATGTACTTGATTCAGGTAGAAAAAAACAGGTTAGATGTAGTAACTATATGTTAAGATAGTTCATGAGATGATCGTAATTCAGGCGCAACTCTTCTTCTGAAAGGTTTTCGCCAAAATACTGGATCACATTGTATTCGTAACGTTCAAACGAAGAAAGTATATCTTGTATGTCGTTCTTGTTTACTTTAATAGCCACCATCAATTCACCAGTTGAACTATCGGTCCAGGTGTTAAGATGAATGATCTTTGCGTTATTAGATTCAACAATCCGGCCAATTTCAGAAATGTAAAAACTGTTTGGCTGCATTTGTAAAATAACAATACCCCCCGGAATAGCCGCTGCATTGTAATGCGATGCTGCCTGCAACAGATCTTCCCGTGTAATGATACCCATCAATTCACCATCTTCTTTTACAACGGGTAGAAGACTCAGCTTTTGCTGATGCATAATTTTTAATGGAACAAGAAAAAAATCGGCTGGATTGATATTAACAGGTTTGCCATTATGAAGAAACGGCTCTATGCTGGAAGCTTCATCTTCCTCTTCAATATCATCTTCGTAAACAAGCCCAACATACTTTTGATCATTTACTACCGGAAGCTCAGAAGTTCTGTTTTCGCTCATCCAATCCAAAGCCTGCCGAACCGTATCTGTGGTTTGAAGTGTGGGTATGTGATTTGATATAAGTTCGGCTGCTGTCATTGTCATATTCTTTCTGCTTAGACGGGTACCGGGGCATTTAACTTGGTAAGAAACCCATTTAATATTTCGTTAAACTCATCCGGTCGTTCCATCATCGGCGCATGACCACATTTATCAATAAAATGCAGTTCTGAATTTGGAATGAGCTTATTGAATTCTTTTCCTACAAACGGTGGTGTAATTGTGTCGTTATTTCCCCAAATTAGAAGGGTTGGGGTTTTTATTTCCTTCAATTCATCGCCAAGGTTATTGCGAATGGCGCTTTTTGCCAGGGCAATTACCTTAATTACTTTCAACCGTTGATTTACGATGTCGTATACTTCATCAACCAATTCTTTTGTTGCCATTGCGGGATCGTAAAACGTTACTTCCGTTTTTTTGCGGATGTACTCATAATCTCCACGCTTAGGATATGTATCACCCATTCCGTTCTCAAACAATCCTGAACTGCCGGTAAGAATGAGTGATTTGATGTGTTCCGGATGTTTCAACACATGTACTAATGCTACATGGCCACCCAATGAGTTGCCAAGCATGTGTATGTTCTTGTATCCTTTAAATTCAATGAACTTCTGAACATGTTTTTCTAATCCGCCAACTGTTGTATGCAACAGATCAAGTTCAAACAAAGGCAACATTGGTACAACCACTCTATTGCGTTTGCTGAAATAATCAAGCAGATCTTTAAAGTTACTTAATGCACCAAACAACCCATGCAACAGCATGAGGGGTTCGCCTTCACCCACTTCGATATACTTAAACTTTCCTTCCTGTATTATTTCGTAGTTCATTACTGGCAGCAAATAACAGTTGTTAATTGCTAAAATAGTTGATTTGTGTGAAAAATTGTAATTCAGTTGCAGATTGCCGTTATTGCCGCTTCATTTGTGTGCCCAGCTTCTCAAAGAAGTCTTCTAACTGCGAAAACATATTACTGAAAATGGGCAATACAATACCAATTGCATTGATCACTTTTGGCCCCAATGGCTGAATAAATTCATATGTTCGGGAAGCTGCAATAGTTTCCTCTGTTATTAAATTCATTTTTTCAGCATAGAAAAATAAAACACTTAATATTAACAAGTAGAGTACTGCATAGCCTAAAACACCACCCAGCTTATTTGCCCAACCCATCCACGCAAGATCAACCGCTTTTTCAATGAGTTTAGCCACCGCTCTTATTGCAAATACAGTTAAGAAAAAGACTGCTGCAAAAGCAATGAATGGCAACCATTGTGTATTGATGTTTGTTGATTCCGCCAACCATGCTGCCACGACTGTGCTCAACTTTAATGCGGCCGCCAGGCCTATTACAAATGCTATAATTGAAAACACAGCGACAATTAATCCGCTACGTAAACCTTTTATTATAGCAAGAGCAATAGCGATCAATACAACAATATCAATGATCATGCTATTTGCTTAAGAGTTCTTTTACCACAGCGCTGATTGTTTTACCATCGGCCTGACCGGCTAACTGTTTGCTCGCAACACCCATCACCTTCCCCATATCAGCAGGTGAGGTTGCACCTGTTTCTTTTATAATACCTGCAATGATCGTTTTCAATTCATCTGCATCCATTTGCTTAGGCAGAAACTTTTCGATGATGGCAATTTCTTCTTCTTCTTTCTGAGCAAGGTCAGCCCTGTTCTGCTTGCGGAAAATATCGAGTGAGTCTTTTCGTTGCTTCACCAATTTCTGCAAAAGTTTTATTTCATCATCGGCTGTAATTTCTCCGCTACCACCTGCAGTTTTTGCCAGCAGAATAGCTGCTTTTATGGCTCTCAGGCCACGTAATCCAGCTTCATCTTTTGCTTTCATGGCATCTTTCATTTGCGCCATTATGTTTTGTTCCAGGCTCATAGTTTATTACTGATTTTGATTAAGCTGTTCTTTTTTGAATTTCTGCATGAATCCTTTTGCAAACTCTTTCATTTCAGCACTTAGTTCGGGTTGGTTGGTTGCACGGTTGAATGTATCGGCCATAGTCATGAGTAACTGATAATAAAAATCAGCCATTTCATCAACCATCATTTCTTTTGTCCACAGGTCAATACGTAGGGCCGATTTATCAGCACCATCCCAAAACGCCAGCATCATTGCTTTTGCAGTTTGGTCCATATCTGCGCTACTGTCACTTGCCTTCCACTTAATTTGCTCGGGCACTTTTTGTTCATCTAAATAAACGTCGATGGATATATTACTTTTATGCATACTAAAATTTGTGTGGCAAAGGTAAGTTATTCAGTAGAGGCAGCCAGCTCAATACAACTCCACATTTTTTTGGCTGACTCATCCCAACTAAACAACTGTAGACGTTTTTTCCCATTTTCGATCAGTCGGCTACGTAGTGATTCATCTTTGTAAATCAACATTAGCTTTTCAGCAATATCATCTGGATTTTCAGGATCAATATATAGATATGCATCACCCCCAATTTCCGGCATGGCGCTGTTGTTTGAAACAATGGCAGGCACTCCACATTGAAGCGCTTCTAACGGTGGCACACCAAATCCTTCAAAAAACGATGGGTAAACAAGAGCGTAAGCTGACGCAACCAGTTTCGCCAATTCATTTTTCTCCAGGTAGCCGGCAAGAATTACATCATTTCTGAATCTGAAAGTGGAAAGCAGCTTTGTAAATTCATCTGTTTTCCAGGCAAGCCGGCCCGCAAAGATCAATTTCATATTGCTTTGTTGCCGCTTCTTGAATCTCGAAAAAGCTTTCAACAAGTTGATAGGATTTTTGCGAGGGTGAATGGATCCTGCGTAAATAAAGTATTCACAACCAGCGCTGTATTTCTCCTTAACCTGTTCCTTTTCTTTATAGGAAAGCTGTTGAAAAAGAGAACTGGAAGCATTATAAGTAACATGGATTTTTGCCGGATCTATCTTGTATTGCTCAATAATATCTTGTTTCGAATACTCAGAAACTGTAGCAATTACTTTACTCTTCTTTAAAAACTTACCCGTATTTTTTTGATAATAACTGAGATGCGATTTCGAGATAAATTCAGGGTGATGATGAAAAGCAAGGTCGTGTAAAACAAGACATTGCGGCACTTTAGTTCTTAAAGAGCAGAAGCCATCAGGGCTAACAAATACATCGGCCTTTATCTTTCGTAAAAAGACAGGCAACATCCAGTTATACCAAATATCCCATGCCAATGAAAACCTGGCCTGTGGCTTGATGATTACCGGGTGGATGTTGGCGCCATAGATAAACTTCTGTTCAAAAGGACGGTCAAACAAAAAATAGAATTGATGCTCAGGGTGATCAAGGGCTATTCTGGAAAATATCTCTTCAGTATAATATCCATAGCCTTCCATTTTACCCGGAAGCAACGATTTTGTATTAATTGCAATCACCATAAAAGAACTGCAAAGGTAGGTGTGAAACAATGAGATTGAAATTGAATAGTATTGTTCTACAAATCAGGAAATTATGCAATCAAAAACGTTGATTTCCCAAGCAATTATTCAAAAGAAGTACGATAGGATGTTAATGTTCCCGCCTTTATTTTTACAGACGATATATGATTACATCAGCTTTAAAACTTAGCTAAAGAAGGTTCGAATTGCAGAAAATACGGTGTGGGTTTTAAGCAGTTTCCCTTAATATTTGAAAATACTTTTGAATGAAAAAAAATATTCTTGGCATAGAAAAAGTTTGGAACAGTAATTGCTATTAATTCCATGTTCTTTTAAAATGAAATAATATTATAAACACATGTACGTTAACAGTTTATAATTTACAAATAATTCTTTCGCAACAGGGAAGAGTCAGGATACATTGATGGTTTTACAATGTGGATTTTGGGTAAACGACCCCGCTTTCCAGCGGGGTCTATTTTTAAAATACAGATAAATACCTATTGCCAGATTTAATTCTTCCGTCTACATTTGTTTCGTAATCCAGTATTCCAATATCCTAAATCGTATTCTATGAAAAAGCTAGTCTTCGCACTCGCATTTTGTACACTATCTATTTTTTCTTTCTCGCAAGAATTTCAATCAGGTCGTCAAAAGCATGATGGTAAGCCAACAATGTTTAGCAATGTTGCTTCCCGCTTTGCTCCATCGCAAAATTTTATCAGCGATGTTATGAATGCACGTCTGAATCAAAAAGTTGATCTTTTTGTAACAAGTGGTTTTCGTTTTAAAGGCGAAGTAACTGCAATCAGCAGTGATGCTCCCGGTCTTACAACTGTTACACTTCAATCAACAGATCGCCCTGGTCTTCTTCTATCCATTTCAAGAACCACTTTGCCAGATCAAAGCATCGTTTATCGTGGTATCATGATCAGTCAAAAGCATAGTGATATGTTGATGATGGAGCAAGATGCTGTTACTGGTTCTTATAACTGGAACAGAAAACAGGTTTCACACATGATAGCTGACTAAAATAATTACTTGTTCCAGCAGGTATTTTTATTCCCTTTTAAAATCCAATACTATGACACGTCTAATCCTATGCTTTGTTGCTCTATTTGCAACAACCGCATTCAAAGCATTCGCTCAGGTGCCTAAACTGAGCAGTAACCCAACTGCAAGTGCGACAATTTTTCTTGACTTCGATGGACAAACAGTAAGCACTCCTTACTGGAATGGTGGCTATCCTTTCTACTGCACGCCATCAGGTTTAACAGAGGAAAAGATCAGAACGGTTTTTTATCAAGTTGCAGAAGATTTCAATCCTTTTAACCTAAACATTACAACTGACTCAACAGTATATTTTGCTGCTCCTATTAACAAACGACAACGCATTATTATTACTGCTTATAGCAGTTGGTACGGTAGCGCAGGTGGTGTAGCTTATCTTAACACTTTTCGTTGGGGAATGGAAATCCCAGGGTTCGTGTTTGCAAACCTGCTGAATTATAACGAAAAAAATGTTGGAGAAGCTTCTTCGCATGAAAGCGGTCACACATTAGGCTTGAACCACCAAACGTTATACGACGCCGATTGCAATTTTAAATATGAATACAATCCTGGTACCGGTACCAATGGAAGTGCAACCAGCTGGGCACCTATTATGGGCAACAGTTATGGCAAAACACTTACACTTTGGCACAAGGGAACAAGCACACAGGGTTGCACTAAATTACAGGATGATCTGGCTATCCTTGCTGGCTCAGACAACGGATTTGGTTATAAAACAGATATGGTTGGTAATACACATCGTGATGCAACACTGTTGCCAATGTCAACAACATTATCAGCCAACAGCCAACCTACGAGTGGCTTTAATGTAAGCAGTGAAATCAACACATCATCTGATGTGGATATTTTCAGGGTGGATATTACAAGCGCAACACGCTTACAAATTGACGCTAACCCTTCTACAAACGGAACCACAAAACCAAATGTTGATCTGCAATTGACTTTGCTCGATTCAAGAGGCAACACCATTAATACATACAACCCTCCTACAACATTAAATGTAGCCATCGATAGTTTTGTAAACGCAGGCACTTACTACCTCCGTTTAACAAATGCATCAAATACAAACGTATCAAACTATGGTATGTTGGGCGACTATACAGTGAGTGGCGCCGCACTTCCTTCAACACTTCCTGTACAAAGCATGAAACTGAACGGAAAAGCAAATAACAATAACCATGAGCTAAACTGGAACATTATTGCCGATGAGCCAATTGAATCGATCTCAATTGAAACATCAACAAACGGTATGAGTTTCAGCAGCATGCAAAATGTAAACAGCAACAGCACCAGCTTCGGTTACCAACCTTCAGAAAAGAAAACAATCTACTACCGCTTATTGGTAACAACAGCTTCACAATTGAAATACTACTCTAACGTTGTTGCTCTTCGTGAAGTTGGTAGCAAATCTAAAGTGGATGTAGTAACCAATATTATCAGCAAAAATGAAATTGCGCTTAACAGCAACGGTTCTTACAATTGGCGTATTATTGACATGAGTGGTCGTGCACTGGCAAATGGCCGCACAACAACCGGCTTTAACCAGTTACAGCCCGGAACACTCAACAGTGGTATGTATCTGTTACAGATCATTGATGGTGGTGACATCATAACAGAAAAAATAGTAAAGCAGTAAGTTTTTAGATAGTCATAGTTTACCACTGGAACCTGCTGCCCCCTAAAAAGGGCAGCTTTTTTTATAAACCCTTTGCTTACATTTGCTATTATCAAGTTTATGGAATATAACACTACAAGAAATCATTTAACCATTCGTGAGTACGGACGACATATCCAGAAAATGGTTGATCATATCATAACTATTGAAGATCGCCAAAAGCGGCAGGAACAAGCCCAGGTAGCAATTGAACTGATGGGCTTTTTAAATCCTCACCTGAAGAATGTAGAAGATTTCCGTCATAAATTATGGGATCACTTGTTTCTTATCTCCGATTTTAAATTGGATGTAGACAGTCCATATCCAATTCCTACAAGAGAGTCATTAAAAGCAAAGCCGGAACGTTTACCTTATCCTAAGCGTTACCCACGTTATAATCACCTAGGTAAAAATATTGAAGTGATCATTGATAAGGCGTTGAAAGAAGAGAACCCCGAAAAGAAACAAGGTTTTGCCAATGCTATAGCTTATTACATGAAACTCTCTTATAACAACTGGCACAAAGAAAATATTCATGATGATGCTATCCAGGCGGAGTTAAGTGCTATTACAAAAGGTGAACTGGAGTTTAACAACAGGCCTTTTGTTCGTCAATATCGCCCAAGTGATGATTTCAGAGAGAACCGTGGTGGCGGTGGTGGAGGTAAATTCAAAAAACATTTCCAGCAACGCAGTGGTGGTGGTGGAAGAGATAACAGAGGTGGCGGCGGTGGCGGCCGTGATAACAGAGGCGGCAATGGTGGCGGAAAGTTTAAAAAGAGATATTGATCGTTGCTAGCTAAACAAATTGAAAGGTTAATAAGAAAAGTACTTGTTAACCTTTTTTATTTCGCAGTACTTTGTAGCAATAAGAGATTGTCATCACATACACTTAATACATTTAATTATACTCAATGCATTCTTTTGAAGTAAGAGGTGGTAAAAAACTTAATGGGGAAATTATTCCCCAAGGAGCGAAAAATGAAGCTCTACAGATCATCAGTGCGGTATTACTCACACCCGAGAAAGTTACTATAACCAACATTCCCGACATAGTTGATGTGAATCTGCTTATTGAATTATTGGGCGAAATGAACGTGAAAGTGGAACGACCACAACGGGACACCTGCATTTTCCAGGCCGATGATGTAGATATTGATTACCTGCACAGTGAAAAATTTAAGAAGAAAAGCGGCAAGCTACGTGGAAGTGTGATGCTCGCAGGACCAATGCTTGCCCGTTACAAAAAAGCATTTATTCCAAAACCCGGAGGTGATAAAATTGGGCGGAGAAGATTAGATACACACGTTATTGGTTTTGAAAAGCTGGGGGCCGACTTTAATTATCATCCTGAAGATGGATTCTTTCATCTCACAACAACCAAACTGCAAGGTGTAAACATGTTGCTTGATGAGCCGTCTGTAACAGGCACTGCTAACATTGTAATGGCAGCAAGTATGGCCAGTGGAACCACCACTATTTACAATGCAGCATGTGAGCCTTATATACAACAGCTCTGTGCCATGCTTAATCGTATGGGTGCAAAGATCAGTGGGGTTGGAAGTAATTTGTTAAGTATTGAAGGTGTTGATTATTTAGGTGGTACTGCTCATCGCATTCTGCCCGATATGATTGAAGTTGGCTCGTTCATTGGCTTAGCTGCAATGACACAAAGCGATATTGTTATTAAAGGAGCAGGTATTGATCAACTTGGTATTATCCCGGAAAAATTCAGACAATTAGGTATTGATTTAAAAATTGACGGTGATGATATTCATATACCCGAACAGGAGTTGTATGAAATACAACGATACTTTGATGGTGGTGTGCTAACGATCTATGATCATCCATGGCCGGGCTTTACGCCTGACCTGTTGAGCATTGTTCTTGTTACTGCCATCCAGGCAAAAGGAAGTGTACTCATACATCAGAAAATGTTTGAAAGCCGTTTGTTCTTTGTAGATAAACTCATTGATATGGGTGCACAAATTATTTTATGTGACCCACATCGAGCTGTTGTTATTGGCTTGGAACGTGAACAAAAGTTAAGGGGTATTACAATGAGCAGCCCCGATATACGTGCTGGGCAAGCATTGCTAATTGCAGCATTAAGTGCTGAAGGAAAAAGTATTATTCAGAATATTGAACAGATCGACCGGGGCTATCAATACATTGATGAACGGTTGCGTAAACTTGGTGCAGACATCAAACGTATTGAAGGTTGATATTTTGATTTTATAAAAACTAAAATGAGCTAAATAAAAAAGACCCCGATCAAATGATCGGGGTCTTTGCTTTTATCTTTTACGCCATCTGTGCGTTCATTGATTTCGATTGTTTCTTTCTTTCCTCTTCATCAAGTATCACTTTACGCATACGAATGTAATTAGGTGTTACTTCAATACACTCATCAAACTGAATGTATTCCATACACTCTTCCAACGTAAGTAATGTTTTTGGGGCAATGCGTGTTGCATCATCACTTCCACTTGCACGGTGGTTGGTCAATTTCTTTCCCTCTGTTGCATTCACAACAAGATCACCTGGTTTAATGTGTTCTGCAATGATCTGTCCAGCATAAACTTCTTCACCCGGATCAACAAAGAAAGTACCACGATCCTGTAATTTATCAATTGAATAACCGGTTGTTTTATCCTGGAATTTCGAAAGTAATACACCATTGTTACGGCCGGGGATAGCGCCTTTCCAAGGTTTATATTCACTAAAACGGTGTGCCATAACTGCTTCACCTGTTGTAGCTGTCAACATTTGTGTACGCAAACCAATCAATCCTCTTGATGGAATTTCAAATTCCAGATGCTGCATTTCACCTTTGGTTTCCATGATCAGCATTTCACCTTTACGACGTGTAACAAGGTCAATCACTTTACTTGCAAATTCCTGCGGCACATCTACTACCAGCGTTTCGTATGGTTCGTGTTTTTTACCATTTATCTCTTTGGTAATTACCTGTGGTTGACCAACAGTTAATTCATATCCTTCACGACGCATTGTTTCAATTAAGATACCAAGGTGAAGAATACCACGACCATAAACAATTAAGCTATCACCATCTTCGCTATCTGAAACACGAAGCGCAAGATTTTTTTCTGTTTCTTTCATTAACCTGTCACGCAAGTGACGGCTTGTAACAAACTTACCGTCTTTACCAAAGAATGGTGAGTTATTTACGCTGAACAACATGTTCATTGTTGGTTCATCTACGCTGATCACCGGTAATGCTTCAGGATTTTCAGCATCAGCCAATGTATCACCTATATTAAAATCATCAACACCAACAACTGCACAAAGGTCACCTGCAATTACTTCAGCTACTTTTTTCTTACCCATTCCTTCAAACACATACAGTTCTTTCACTTTCAGTTTGCGAACTGTACCATCGGCCTGCATCAAAGCAACTTGCTGACTTTCTTTAATTGAACCACGACTTACTTTACCAATGGCAATACGGCCAAGGAAAGAAGAATAATCCAATGAAGTGATCTGCATTTGCAACGGACCTTCTGCCACCTTTGGTGCAGGTACATATTTAATAATACCATCAAGCAACGGGAAAATATTATCGATCTCAGTTAATGAATCGTTGAACCAACCATTCTTTCCGCTACCATAGTAAGTAGGAAAATCTAATTGTTCTTCTGTTGCATCGAGGTTAAAGAAAAGATCGAACACTGAATCATGCACTTCATCAGGACGACAGTTTGGTTTATCAACTTTGTTGATCACCACAATAGGTTTCAAATTTAACTGAAGTGCTTTCTGCAACACAAAACGTGTTTGTGGCATCGGGCCTTCAAACGCATCAACCAACAGAATTACACCATCAGCCATTTTCAATACACGTTCTACTTCACCACCAAAATCGGCGTGGCCCGGAGTATCAATTACGTTAATTTTTACGTCGTTATAAATTACAGCGGCGTTCTTAGAGAAAATGGTAATACCACGCTCCCTTTCAAGATCGTTGCTGTCCATGATCAATTCACCAGTGTCCTGGTTGTCACGAAACACCTTGGTTGCGTGTAAAATTTTATCCACCAAGGTTGTTTTTCCATGGTCTACGTGTGCAATGATTGCTATGTTGCGAATATTCATACTCAATGTGTTAGGCCGAAACGGTTGGTGTTCTTGCCTTTTTTAAGGCGGCAAAGGTACGGCATTTAAGCGGGGTGGCAAGGGAAAAGACGGTTAATGTTTGGTTATGGAGCAGATATGAATTCGGAAGGTTCTGCCTCTTTTAAAGCCCTTATGCACAGGCAATGCACATTACGGGCCCGTAACAATTTGATAAGAAAATGTTGGCATCCTTTTTACATTACTAATTGTAATTCA
This sequence comes from Lacibacter sp. H375, assembly GCF_037892425.1. Taxonomy (NCBI): domain Bacteria; kingdom Pseudomonadati; phylum Bacteroidota; class Chitinophagia; order Chitinophagales; family Chitinophagaceae; genus Lacibacter; species Lacibacter aquaticus. Next base: position 1,471,787 of record NZ_JBBKTT010000001.1, on the reverse strand, counting down.
CCTAAAATCAAAATTTATGCAAAAGGAAGTAATGACCATCACCCGAAACCTTCTCAGCAACGGAGTGTTTAACCATCTTTCCGACGCTAGTATTTCACGTATGCAATGTTTATTGCTCAAACAGAACAACGGCAATGTTACCACGCAATTAATGCAGTACTGGTACAGTGGAAATTATTACACAGCAGGAGTGCCACAGGATTTGTTGTACACATGCAACCTGTTATTGATGCAGGCTGGGAAGCCAATGATTGATGTATTTATGAATGAAGAAGCTGAAGCCTGATTCAGAATTCATTTTTCCTTTTGTTGTTCTCCAACGGAGCTGCAATTTCTTTCTCCACAGCACCCCATGTCCCGTTTGCTTCTTGTAAATTGCAGGCTTATTTCGATTTATGATTGATTATTTAAATGGGCTGAACGAACGGCAGAAGGAAGCGGTAACTACTATTGAAGGACCGCTGATGATAGTAGCAGGCGCAGGCAGTGGCAAAACAAAAGTATTGACTACTCGTATCGCCCACCTGATGGCAAGAGGTGTGGATGCTTTCAACATATTGGCGCTAACTTTTACCAACAAAGCTGCCAAGGAGATGAAGGAGCGTGTGGAGCATATTCTTGGTAACCACGAAGCAAGGAATCTGTATATCGGCACTTTCCACAGTGTGTTTGCACGCATCCTAAGAAGCGAAGCAACCAAGATAGGCTATCCATCAAACTTTACGATTTACGATACGGATGATGCAAAGAGTGTGATCAAAACAGTGATCAACGAAATGAACCTGGATGATAAGCATTACAAACCCTCTACTGTTTATAATCGAATTTCATCTGCCAAGAATGCTTTGGTGAATGCAGAGGAATATAAAACTGATTGGCATATTCAACAGGAAGATATGCGTGCCAACCGTCCTGCCATTGCACAGATCTATGATAGTTATGCCAAACGTTGTTTCAAAAATGGGGCAATGGATTTTGATGACTTGCTCATTAAATTTTACGAACTGCTGAAAACTGTTCCTGAAAGTTTAAGCAAATACCAGCGCAGGTTTAAGTATATCATGATTGATGAGTACCAGGATACAAACCCTGCACAGTACGAGATCATTAAACTACTTGGAGCTATGCATGAAAATGTGTGTGTCGTGGGTGATGATGCACAAAGTATCTACAGCTTCCGTGGTGCAACCATTGAAAATATTTTACAGTTCCAGAAAGATTACGACAATGTGCATGTGGTAAAACTTGAGCAAAACTACCGCAGTACTAAGAATATCCTGAATGTGGCAAACGAAGTTATTGCCAACAATAAAGGACAGATCGAAAAAACATTATTTACAGATAACAGTGATGGTGAGAAGATTCGTTTAGTTCGCACCATGACGGATAATGATGAAGGGAAGTATGTAGCTGACACCATTCAGGAACAGAAACTCCGGAATCATTATCGTAATAAAGACTTTGCTATTCTCTATCGTACCAATGCACAAAGCCGTGCATTTGAAGAAAGTTTACGCCGCATGAGTATTCCATATATTATTTACGGTGGTGTCAGCTTTTATCAACGAAAAGAGATCAAAGATTATATTGCTTACCTGCGTTTAATTGTAAACCCCAAAGATGAAGAAGCACTGAAACGTGTTATTAATTATCCCACAAGAGGCATTGGCAAAACAACTATCGACAAATGTGTGTTATTTGCTAATGAACAAAACGTAAGCATGTGGGATGTACTTACTCGTGCACAGCAATTTGGTTTCAAAGCAGGTACCCTTGAAGCTATTGATGATTTTGTAACCATGATCAAAAGCTTTGCGAGCATGCTGCAGAAACACAATGCGTATGATGTAGCGGTGCATGTAGGTAAACAAACCAATCTTGTAAAAGAACTTTTTAACGATAAGAGTACTGAAGGCTTACAGCGTTACGAGAACACACAGGAATTACTCAACTCCATTAAAGAATGGGTCGATGATACAGCAAACCGTCAACAGATCGATGACGACGGTGTAATGATCGAAGAAGCTGATCCATTTGCAGAAACAGAGAAGCCGCAACAGGAACTTTCTTTCGATGTTGTTGCAGCAACAGATGAAGAAAAGAAAACCGGTGCTGTTACATTAGGAGCTTACCTGCAACAGATCACATTGTTAACCGATGCTGATGATAAAGATCCAAATGCAGATAATGTAAAACTCATGACCATACATGCTGCAAAAGGTTTGGAATTTGAATGTGTGTTTGCTGCAGGGTTGGAAGAACAACTTTTCCCCAGCGCACTCTCCATAAATACAAGAGAAGAACTGGAAGAAGAGCGACGGTTGTTTTATGTGGTGATCACAAGAGCAAAGAAAAAGTTATGGATCTCTTATGCCAATACCCGTTATAAGTTTGGACAGATCGTACAAAACGAACCAAGCCGTTTCTTAGATGAATTACCCGAACAATTTATTGATAAGAGTTATGCAGGTGGCGGTTCAAGAAACCAGGGGTCATCATTTGGTAGTGGTTCAGCTTTCGATCGGTTAAAAGGTGGATTTGGTAATAAGAGTAGTGATTATGATGATGCAGCAAAAGCTGAGAAACGTTACGGAGCTCCGCCAAAAACAGCGTCATCAAAACCATCTTATGTAACAACGCCTCCAAGGCCGCAAACAATAGAACATAAACCAGCCACTGATTTTGTTGCAAGCGATACAAGCAACCTGCAGGAAGGTCAGCGTGTTGAACATCAGAAGTTCGGCTTTGGTGAAGTGGTAAAGATGGAAGGCAGCGCTCATAATCCAATTGCAACTGTAAAGTTTGAATTGAATGGCGAAAAAAAGATCATGTTGAATTATGCAAAACTTAGAATTGTGAATGCATAAATTAAATAGGAAACAGACAAAAAATAACAAAGCCTCCACAAGGGAGGCTTTATTTTTACTATTGGGGGTCGACCAATTAAAACAATCCATCTACACTAAAGTAGCGCTCGCCAGTATCGTAGTTGAAGATCAACACACGACTTCCTTTCGGAATCTCAGGTAATTTTTTAGCGAGTGCAGCCATAGTTGCACCACTTGAAATACCCTGGAAAATTGCTTCCTCTTTCGCTGCACGTTGTGTATATGTAAACGCATCCTCCTTGCTCACTTGTATCACGCCATCTAACACATCTCTATGGAGATTAGTAGGAATAAAGCCTGCACCAATTCCTTGAATAGGATGCGGAGAAGGTTCGCCACCACCGATCACCGGAGAAAGTTCAGGTTCAACCGCAAACACTTTCAGATTGGGGAATTTCTTTTTCAATTCACGACCGACACCTGTAATATGTCCACCGGTACCAACACCCGTAATTAAATAATCTAAACCTTCAGGAAAATCATTCAATATTTCCTGTGCTGTTGTTTTTACATGCACGTCAATATTTGCAGGATTGTCAAACTGTTGCGGCATCCAGCTGTTAGGTGTTGCTTCAACAAGTTCAGTTGCTTTTGCAATTGCACCTTTCATTCCTTTTTCACGTGGAGTTAATTCAAACGTAGCGCCATAAACACTCATCAGCTTGCGACGCTCGATACTCATACTTTCAGGCATCACTAGAATAAGTTTGTATCCTTTCACCGCAGCAACCATTGCCAACCCAATACCAGTGTTGCCACTTGTTGGTTCAATGATCACACTGCCTTCTTTCAAAATACCTTTTGCTTCCGCATCTTCAATCATGCTTAATGCAATACGGTCTTTAATGCTTCCGCCGGGGTTTGCACGTTCCAGTTTACTCCACACTTCCACATCGGAAGAGAACAAACGGTTAATGCGTACATGTGGCGTATTTCCTATCGTTTCTAAAATGCTGTTCGCTTTCATTGTCGCTTATATTTTTATATGATAAAATTGAGAGGTTCAGTAAAATCTTTCTTATCGGCCACTACGATTTGGTTTTTTGTGTACACAACACTATGCGGTATTACAGTTTCTGTAACCCACGTATTGCCACCAACAATACTATCATGACCGATGACCGTTTTGCCACCAAGGATAGTGCTGTTGGCATAAATTACCACATTATCTTCAATAGTGGGGTGACGTTTTGTTTGCGCATCTTCTTTGCGTACTGCCAAGGCACCCAATGTTACACCTTGGTAAATTTTTACATTCTTTCCGATAACTGATGTTTCGCCAATAACAACACCCGTACCGTGATCGATAAAAAACGGGCACCCAATCTGTGCACCGGCGTTTATATCAATCCCTGTTCTGCTATGCGCCAACTCGCTCATCATGCGAGGAAGAATGGGAACGTTTAGTTTGTATAAAGGATGTGTAAGCCTGTACACAACAATTGCATAAAAACCAGGATACGACAGAATCACTTCTTCAACAGAATAGGCAGCCGGATCAAACTCAAGTATCAGCTCCGCATCTTTTATCAGGTCTGCTTTAATGTTTGCCAACTCATTCAGATAGGCATTTGTGATGGCGGGCACATCTAATTCATATCCTTTCGACAGAGGAGTAAGTATTTCAGTCAACTGCTTTCTAAGCGAAATATTTGCGTTGCATTGTTGGTCTATGTAAGCCTCTGCATCAACCACCATCGGGAAAAGGCAACTGATCAAATCTTCCGTAAAAGAAACCACTGTATTCCTCGACGGGAAATTGCTGCTAAGCAGATAGCCGGGAAAAGCACTCATGATAAAAAATTTAAACGTCCTCTGAAATGGCAGGCAAACGAACGGTCACTCACTTTCGCAACAAGCCAACATGCGAAAATAGGGCTTCTTTTATTTAGTCTACTAACTCAGTTGATTTTTAGCAATCCTGCAACGGTCCTGTTTCCAAATATGACAGAGAACTAACAAATTACTTTATTGCAGCGCCTTTTTCAAGGCTTCCACTGTTTTTTTATCATTGCCTACATAAATCTTGTCGTTTAAAATGGTTACAGGTCGCTTAAGAAAAGTGTCTTCTTCCAAAATGTAGTTCTTGTAATCCTCTTCTGTAAGTTTTTTATCCTTCAACCCAAGCTCTTTGTATTTAAGTGCCCTCCTGCTGAACAATGCTTCGTAGCTGCCTGCAAGTTTCTTCATTTCTTCCAGCTGTTTGGCGGTAATCTTTTCTTCACGGATATTTTGAAATTCAAGTTTGGCTTTATCTGCACCCGTTTCTTTAATAATTGCCTGGCATGTAGTACAGTGGGCCAGGTGATACATTTTCTTCTTCATGTGTAAAAAAACAAATTTGCATGTAACTTAAATGAAATTTCCGCTACATATACATTTACGCAAACCATTTGGTTGAATGACCACCAACGCTGAACAGAATTTCCTGCTACTGGTGCAAGAGCACCAGGGCATCATCAGAAAAGTATGCCATCTCTATGGCCGCAATGATGCGGACAGGGACGACCTGTACCAGGAAATCGTTATTCAGCTATGGAAAGCGTTTGGCAGTTTTCGTGGCGATGCGAAGATCAGTACCTGGATGTACAGAATTGCATTGAACACTGCCATCAGCAACCTTCGGAAACAATCGAGAAAAGTAGCACTCAGTTTCCCTGAGTTTATTCCAAAAGAAGAAGCAGATACAAACGAAGAAAGGATCAAAGAAGAAAATCTCCGGAAAATGTATGCAGCCATCACCCGCTTATCAGAAGTGGAGAAAGCAATTGTGATGCTGTATCTCGAAGACAAGAGTTACGAAGAGATGGAAGACATTCTGGGTATCAGTAATGGCACACTGCGTGTAAAAATGAATCGAATAAAAGACAAATTACGTACACTCACAAAAGCAGAAGCTTATGGAGCTTGATCAGTTAAAAGAAATGTGGAGCGATGTGGGGCAAAGCAAAACCTCAACTTCTGAACAGGAGTTGCAGGCCATTTTGCAAAAAAAATCAAAGAGTCCCATTGCCAAAATGAAACGCAACCTCTTTGTAGAGATGTTGATTGTGGTTGTATTATACTCATACAGCATTGTTCATTATTTTGTAAAATTCAAAGGAGCGATCTTAAGTCTCGCATGGCTGATGTTGATATCGGGAATCCTATACATGATCTATTATGTACGTAAACGAAAACTGCTTCGTGAAATGGAGTGTGTTACTTGCGAAGTCAGGTCGAATCTTCAGCTTCAGGTTCGTACACTTCAAAAATATATCCGGTTTTATCTTATAGTTGGAACGTTGTTATTCCCGTTTGTAATGCTAACGTCCGGAGTAATAATTTTTCTGTACGACCCTAAAATACAGGCAACATCGGCCTCTTTATCTTTTTGGCCTTTTTTTCTTGTTCTTGTTTCTATTACTGCTATACTTACAATCCCAATGTATTTTCTAAACAAATGGTATGTGCGTAAGCTTTATGGACAGCATGCTGAAAAGCTGAGAAAGATCGTAAACGAAATGAGTGATGAAGAAGATTAAATTTGTAACTATGAAAAAACTTATGATCAGCCTGTTTACTTCTTTTCTTTTTGTTTTGATGAGTTACGGTCAGGCAGAACCGAAAAGCAGTTTGCTTTGGGAAATTACCGGCAACGATCTTAAACAACCATCTTATTTATTTGGCACGATACATATCATCTGTAAAGAAGATTTTTTTCTGCCATCGAGCGTTACAGAAAAATTTACCAACGCAGAGCAGGTTTTTCTTGAACTGGATATGGATGACCCGATGATGGTTCTAAAAATGATGCAGTTGCTGCAGCTACCAAAAGGACAAACCATCAAACAATTGTTTGGCGATAGCGCCTTTAAAGAGTTTGATAAAAAGTACAAAGAAATTACTGGTAGTTCTGCTATGATGTTTAATACATTCAAGCCCTTTATGCTCATGAGTATGCTCACAGAAAAATCGTTGAGCTGTCCCGCACGAGAATCGTATGAGCAAACATTCATTGCAATGGCCGCTAAACAGAAAAAGAATATCAAAGGTTTAGAAACTATTGAAGACCAGGTGGCAGTATTTGATTCGATTCCTGACAGCACAGAAATTGCCAATCTGAAAAACATGGTAGTTGATTTTGATAAAGGTGTGGAAGAGTTTAAAAAACTGGTTGCTGTTTACAAAACGCAGGATGTAGATTCTATATATAGGCTTACTAACCAATCGCCAGAGCTGATGGAAGCAGAAAATGAATTGCTGGTTAAACGCAACAGCAAATGGATCCCCCTCATGAAAACCAATATGCAAAAAACATCTTGCTTCTTTGCTGTTGGTGCTGCACATTTGGGTGGCGATATTGGTGTAATTGCATTGCTGCGCAAACAAGGTTATAAAGTGAAACCGGTGAAATTGTAAACCATAACACCCGGTAATTTATCTTCGTGCAATGCAGCACTATGCTATTTTTCTTTCCAACACATTCAACAAACAAAGTTTTATTCAGCACCTGTTGGATAAAAAAGCAATCGGGCTATTCGCTTCTTTCAACAGTTACGATGCTGTTCTTTTTTCTGCTTACACAGTTCAGCAATTTTTATTGGAAGAAGAAATTCATGGTTACAGCGGTATTGAAGCAACGAGGAAGCAAACACTACGTTCCATGTCGAGTGGTGAGCAAAAAAAAGTATTGCTGCAGCATTTATTATCGTTGAAACCGGGTCTGCTGATTCTCGATAACGTATTTGACAATTTAGATACGGCAGCGCAAGTATCGTTCAAAGAAGATCTTCAACTTGCTGCCGCACACACACAACTTATACAGCTTTCACATCGAAAGCGTGATCTTCTACCTTTTATTGAAAACAGGTTAACGGTTAGCTCAGGTGAATTTGTTCCACTTGAAGGCAATACAGATGATGAAATTCATGTTGATGATGTACCCGTACCATCAGCATTACACAACTATCAGCTTTCAACAACTGAATTGGTTCGCTTTACTGATGTACATGTAAGTTATGATGGAAGACAAGTGTTGCAACAGATCAACTGGACCATCAATGCCGGTGAATTCTGGCAATTAAAAGGGCCGAACGGTTCAGGCAAAACAACATTACTCACCATGATCACCGGTGATAATGTAAAAGGATACGGTCAACAGCTATTTATTTTTGGACGAAAGAAAGGAAGCGGTGAAAGTGTATGGGATATTAAAGATAAGATCGGCTATCTCACCCCTTCCATGACAGATCTGTTTAGTACCAGGCATACATTGTTGCACATGATCGTTTCAGGCTTTGTTGACTCTATCGGGTTATACACAATTCCAAGCGATATGCAACTACGTTCTGCTTACGAATGGTTACAGCTATTACAATTACAACACAAAGCAAATACTCCTTTTCCAAAACTCACACAGGGTGAGCAACGTTTAGCACTTGTTGCAAGAGCAATGGTAAAACATCCGCCCCTATTAATTCTCGATGAACCGTTGATGGGACTTGATGATATAAATACAGAAAAAATTATTCTGCTAATCAACAAACTTGCTGCTGAAACAAGTACTGCTGTGTTATATGTATCACATCAAACAGAAAAAGGTTTACAGCCGCAAAAAGTTTTTGAGCTGCTGAAAACAGATAATGGTTCTATTGGCACTATACACGATTAGAGCTGCCGAACAGCTATTCGATAATAACTATTTAATGCGCTGGTATATCTCCTCTTCTTTTTCGTAAAAGAAAGAAAGATGCATATTCTTCTGAATAAATGATTTTAATTCCGCCGAGTTACTGAATTGTTCATCGATGTTTTCTGTAACTGCATTGAGTGTAATGCGTGAACCATTTGCAGATACTTCCATTTTATAGAGATAAAACTTTGCGCCTGCTCCTTGTTCACCTGGCTCAGAAATATTCAGAAATTTAACCGCATCAACTTCTGAAAGATAAGCTTCATATTCTTCCGGCTTATCATCTTCCTTTGGTTCTTTTTTTGTTTTGCTGATACTGACGATATAATCAGTTTTCTTTTTAATGGTCATGACCTCATCACTTGAACTTTTCGGTTCCCACTTGCCCAGAAGTTCAGAAGGAAATTTTACTGATGGCTCACTGATTGGCACTTCTGTTTCATAAGGACATCCCATTAACAGGCAACAAACCGTTACGAAAGCAAACAACTGCATCAACTTGTTCATATGAATTATTTTAAGGTTAATAAACTGTTCCGATCACTCATAGTGATTCACTCGGCTATTTAATTCTTGCTAAACGAAAGTATATGTATTCATTCTTTCAAACAATGTTTCCCGTAAGTATAACGACAAATGAAAAGGCCCCTCGCTTCGCATTGCTGCTCACGAAAGGCCGGTACTTACAAACAAACCCGAAGTTTACGAAGCTGCTGCTCCGCTTTGAATTTCTTTTATCTTTTCACGAATCTTCGCTTCAATTTCATTGGCCATACCCGGGTTATCAAGCAGGAGATTTTTTACCGCATCTCTACCTTGTCCCAGTTTGTCGCCATTGTAGCTGTACCAGCTACCGCTTTTCTGAATAATAGCAAGATCAACACCCATATCAATGATCTCACCTGTTTTACTTACACCTTCACCAAAAATGATATCGAACTCAGCAGCTTTGAACGGAGGAGCTACTTTATTCTTAACCACTTTCACTTTTACACGGTTCCCAATTGCTTCATCACCATCTTTGATCTGGCTCATACGACGGATATCTAAACGAACCGATGCATAGAACTTCAAGGCATTACCACCAGTGGTTGTTTCGGGGTTACCGAACATCACACCAATTTTTTCACGCAACTGGTTAATGAATATGCAAATAGTATTTGTTTTATGAATAGTAGCTGTGAGCTTACGCAAAGCCTGGCTCATTAAACGTGCCTGCAAGCCCATTTTGCTATCACCCATTTCACCCTCCAGTTCACTTTTAGGAACCAACGCTGCAACAGAATCGATCACTACTACATCCAATGCGCCTGAAAGAATTAAACGATCAGCAATTTCCAAGGCCTGCTCGCCATAATCCGGTTGAGAGATTAATAGGTTATCTACATCAACGCCCAGTTTCTGTGCATAGGCACTGTCAAATGCATGTTCCGCATCAATAATGGCACAAATGCCACCTTTCTTTTGTGCTTCCGCAATAATATGTGTGGCGATGGTTGTTTTACCACTACTTTCAGGTCCGTAGATCTCGATCACCCTTCCTCTTGGTACTCCACCAATGCCTAAGGCAGTATCAAGTCCTATTGAGCCCGTTGAAATGGCTTCAATTTCGTTGACACCTTTTTCATTCATCATCATTACACTGCCTTTTCCGTAATCCTTGTCAATCTTGTCGATGGTGAGCTTTAACGCTTTGAGCTTCTCGGTATTAACATTGATGCTCTCTTTACTCATTTTTTCCTTTTTTGGTTTCTCCAAAATTAAAGTCTCTTCCATAACGGGTTTGTTTTGTTTGTTCACACTAATTTGTTTAGCAAACGTAAAACTAATTATTTTAGAAGCCAAATATTTTAGCAAAAAGATTTTGCTCGGCGTTTAACCCTTCGGAAAACAGAAACTATGGTAATTGGTATTGCTGGAAAAAACTCCACAACAAATCATTGGCATTAATAGATGTAGAAGGAATATCGGAATTAGGGCCGCCCGGTAAACCACCCGGCCAACCATGGCCACCATCATTGGTTAAGTAATAATCGATGGTAACATTATTGGTGCAGTTGAGCCATCGTTTGTGCGTATAGTTGCTGTTGTTCACGATAACCTGTGCCTGTATTGCACAACTGTTCTTCAACGACCAAACATTCAACACCGAATCGAGCGGCGGGCAATAAACTCCGCTTACACCATTTCCATAACCTCCGGTATAAACAACATGCTGATCGAGTTTTGAATGCATATGCAAGACAGGAACTGCTCTTGCAGGATTACATGCCTGCGTAACCACCATGGTAGAACCATTAGGTGCAATGGCTGCAATTTTGTTTGATAGTTCGCATGCAAGACGGTAGCTCATCATACCTCCGTTTGAATGGCCTGTTGCATATACTTTCTTTGGGTTTATCTTGTATGCAGCCACCAGCTTATCGATGAGCATACTGATGAATTTTACATCGTTAATATTATTGCTGACTGATGATCCGCAGCAAGTACCGGCATTCCAGGTATTGATGACACCAGTGCCTTCGGGGTAAACAACTATAAAACCGGAAGCGTTGGCTTTCTCAGTAAGTTTCGATGTGCTTTCGAACTGTGTGGCACTACCGCCTCCGCCATGCATTGCAATCACCAATGCAAAGCCAGTGTTATCGTAATAATCGGGGGGAAGGTTCAGTACATAGCTTCGTGACAATCCATCTACAGTAATTGTTTCGTTGAATCGATAGGTTTTTGCCGAAGACTTCCCTTTTCTACATGCGAGAAAAACACTGATGATACAAATGAAGGTGAAGAAACGGAGTAAACAGGTTTTCATGTTCGTATTGGTTTCGGTTGGTTTTATTACAAAGTATCAGACCGACGCAAGTTTAAACGGTTTAATACAGCGAATATTTTAGTACTCTTTCAAAAGATGCAACTACCGTCTATTGAATTTTAACAGGTGACACTTGCATCCTTCATTTTACTAGCTACCTTTGCTTTTCAAATTTTTGATTATGAAAAAACTTTCTTTTTTATTGATGGCAGCGTTCATGAGCTTAGCTGCCCTTGCCCAAAACAGCCCGAAGCCTGCAGAAAAAGGCGCAACCTACGGAGCTGGAACAGAAAATAAAGATGTGGTTACAATTGCCAACATGGAAGAACAGGTGCAAAGTGCCGGTAAATTCAGTGGAAAGATCACGGGTAAAGTAACTGAAGTATGCCAGGAAAAAGGCTGCTGGATGAAAGTTGACAAAGGAAATGGCGAAACCATTATGGTGAAGTTTAAGGACTATGCTTTCTTTATGCCAAAGAATCTTGCTGGCCAAACCGTGGTGCTTGAAGGTGATGCAACGGTAAAAGAAGTAAGTGTAAAACAGCAAAAGCATTATGCTGAAGATGCAGGCAAAAGCAAAGAAGAAATAAACAAGATCAAAGAAGCAAAGAAAGAAGTGCAGTTTGTTGCGAAGGGTGTATTGGTATTATAATACTCAACAACATTATCTATATTAAAAAAGCGGGCTCTGATCAGAGCCCGCTTTTTTAATACTTAAACACCTCTTTTATCTTATTCATAAACTCTTCCTTTTTTCTGCGACTCACTTCCACTTCCATTCCATTAGCCATTACCACCACTCCCCCTTCTCCACGCTGATATTCCACTACATGCTCAAGATTTATCATAAATGTTTTATGCACCCTGAAGAATGAAGTATTCTGAAGAATTTTTTCATATTCCAGTAATGTGCGTGATACAGTAATTGTTTTTTTATTCTGCAAATGAAAGATGGTGTAATTTTTTTCCGCTTCACACACTACGATTTCTTCCAGCTTTAGTACAGAAAAACCTTTGAGTGTGGGAACAGCGAGTTTCATTTCCTGCTGACGATTATTTTTTTGCAGGTTGTGCAGCAACACATCAATATTATCTGGTTCTGTTTTTTGTTCAATACGCTCTTTCACACGATTCACCGCTTCAATTAAACGGTCTTCATCAACCGGCTTCAATAAATAATCTGCAGCACTGAACTGCAGCGCCTGCAACATGTATTCATTGTGTGCTGTTACAAAAATGATTTCAAACTTTCGTTCCTGCATATCGGCCAACATTTCAATACCGCTTTTGCCGGGCATTTGAATATCTAAGAACACAACATCGGGTTGCAATGCCAGTATCTGTTGTGTGGCTGTTTCTGCATTGTTGCAAGTGGCAATGATCTCCACTTCGGGACAATTCAACCGAAGCAATTGGCTTAACGTGGCAACGCCGTCTGCCTCATCGTCTACTAATATTACACGTAACTGTTTCATACAAGATCTCTGTTTTTAAATTTTAATACCGCCAGCGTGCCGGTAATTGTTGCATCTGTTTCATTTAGATCAGTAATGGTGAGACTGCAGTCCATATCAAATTTTTCATTCATAATAGCAATACGGTTGCGCAGGTTATCAAGCCCAACTGATTTGTGCGTTGCATGCTGTACGTTTTTATTGGCTTCGGAACGACGTATTCCAATTCCATTATCTTCAATAGAACAAATAATGTATGGCCCGTTGGCTGAGAAGCGAACCGTAATTTTTTTCTTTCCTTCTTTGTGAAGCAGGCCATGCCACACAGCATTCTCCACCAATGGTTGTATCATAAGTGACGGAACAACTACTTCCTCATCATCAATGGCAGCATCAACTTTAACTGTGGCATTAAACGAATCTTTAAAACGCAACTGCTCCATTTCAAGGTATGTGTTGAGATACTCCACATTTTCACGAAGTGTTACAAACGTTTCACGTGAGTGATTCAATGTTAAGCGAATGAGTTGCGCAAACTTGCTGAGGTAACGGGATGCTTTATCTTTCTCATCATCCAATATCAAACGCTTAATGCTATTGAGTGCATTAAATACAAAATGCGGATTCATTTGCGCCTGCAATGCTGAGAGTTGTGCTTCTGCTAAATGTTCGTTCGTTGCAGCAAGTTCTTTTTTCTTCACATTCAATACCTGCTCACTTTCTACCTGTTTTATTTTATTACCTGTGAGTGTGGCGATAGTGGTCATTATTTGAAGATCACGTTCCTGAAAATAATTTAGTTTGCTGTTTTCTGAATCAATAATGCCCATCAACTCGCCTTCATGGATAATGGGAACACAAATTTCACTGAGGCGATGCATATCATCTACCCTGTAACGTTTGTCGGTTCTTGTATCAGCAATGATCACCGGTTCTTTTGTTTGCATTACATAACCAACCACACCCTGACCCATTTCCACTTCAAACAAATGTTCAGTAAGCTTCTCAGGTGAATTTTTATTTCCATAACCCGCACGTTGCTGCATTTTTGTTTTGTCTTTGTTCCATAAATAGATCATACAGTCTTCGCAACCCATTCGGCCGATCAGGTTTTTTGCAACATCCCACAACACATCGTCAGTAGTCTTCTTATCAGTAAGAGATAATGAAAAATAATTACTGATCTGCTCCAGCTCATACTGGGTTTTATACTTTTCAGCACGCAGCTCCTGCACTCGTGCTTTTTCACTTTCAGCTTTACGGATATAATAAATTCTCCAGCGATAGAAAAGGTAACCCAGGAACAAGATGAGTACGGTTATGATTGTAATAAACCAACCTGTTTTCCAAAAAGGAGGTTTCACCGTTAAATTGAATTGCTTTACCTGCGCTGGCCAGCGTTCATTTTTTGCTGTCATTCTTATTTCAAACTTGTAAGTACCGGGAGGCAGGTTGTTGAAATTTACTTCAGAGCCGGTGATGGTTTTCCAACTGCTGTCATGCGAATTTACTATCCGGTAGCTGAGCAAATAGTTGCTAACCTTCTTATAAAAATAAACGCTGCCGATCTTAACCGTAAAGTCGTTATGATTGTAATCAGTTATTAATGATGAGCCCGGTAAATAAACGCTTGAATCATTATTAAAACGGATACTTTCAATAAATACTTTCGGTGGTGCGGTGGTGTACAACAAGCTATCTGCACAAAATTTTACAATAGCAGTACCAAAACCTGAATAGAGATAGTTGGCCTCTTTATCATGATAAAAATTTACAGATGTAACAGCCTGCAAAGGGAAACCATCATCTTTATCAAAGGAAGAGATTTGTTTTGTAACGAGATCAAGGCCTGCAATGCCTGTTTCAGAACCCATCCACAACATGTTATTGTAGATGCCTGTTGTATAAATATTATTGGAAGGAAGTTTGTTTTCTGTAGTGTAGTGTTCAAATTTCTTTTCGCTAATGGAATAACTCACCAATCCGTTACTGACATTACCAAACCATAATCTATTCTTATCGTCGCAATACAAACCCAATACTGCTTTGCGTGGAAAAAGAATTTCCGGGAACGTGTCAATAAAAAAATCCGGTCGATGAGTTAGCCGGTTAATGCGACAAAGTCCCTGTCCTGCAAACCATATGTGACCTGCTGTATCTTCTGTGATCATATTTGTTATGAGAAGCTTAGTCATATATGGATGAGCCATATCCTTTAAATAAAACTTCTTTTGCCTGCTGTTGTAATAATAAACCCTGTTAGCGTTACTTGTAACCCAGATGTTGCCGGCACGATCTTTAAACTGTGAAGAAACCCAATTTGTATTTACCCATTTCTCCAACTTGCACACACCTGTTTCATAGGTTTTCATGTTGAGCCAACACAACGGACCATTTGTGCCAATGAATAATGTATCCCCGCCTGGATATGATACATTGATAATATCGTCAGAAATAGTTCCGTGTTTTTTGAACCTTATTCTACGAATAAAGTTGAGCGTGCTTTTCTCAAACACCAACAACCCGCCCTCTCTCCTGCATCCGATAAATATTTTGTCTCCGGAAACAAACACATAACTGATGGTAGCGGCAGGTGCTTGCTGCAAAATTTCCTGCGGTAGCAATTTAAATGTCACAGAGTTGTTGATCATGTTTTGCTTTAACAAGCCCGAACTTGTGGTGACCCACAATCTTCCTTCTTTATCTTTTAAAAAACCGGCGCAGAAATAATCAGCCAAATATTTTTCAGTATACAACGTAAGCTTTCCCGTTTTTGGCTGATGGATTATTTTATAAAAACCATTTGTACTGGAAGTAACAAAATAAGTAGAATCGTTATAGCGGAAAAGACTTGTGCGCCAGTTAAATTCACTGTTGATGTTTTTGTTTGGTGCTTTTGAAACAATTCCATCTTTTGAAGAAGTGTTGACATAAATAATGCTATCTGAATTTGTTTTGAAGATCATATACCCTTTATGATCTGCTTGTCTTACGGTAGCAATATCACGGTGCATATCGGCCACAAAAGGCACAGCATGATCATTTCCCTTCTGTGCTTTCTTTAATTGTTTTTTGCTGATGTTGTAGAGAAAAATGCCTTCACTTGTTGACAGTAACAATTCATTCTTCGAATAATATAATAACAGCTGACCGAAGATGAAATATTGTGATTGCTCCTGCTCTGTTTTATAATTATCAAATCGGAAGATCAATTTATCGTTATTATCAAAATGATAAAACCCGGAACGGGTAACTATAAAAACATGTTTTTTATCATCAGCAGCAACATCAAACACATCATTGTATTTAAACGCATATTCTTTGAATGTTGTGGGAATAAACAAATTTCTTGACTGCCTGTTTCGTGTATTAATTATCTGCAAACCTGTATTTGTTGCAACAGCCATTTTACCGGGTTCTAACCATTTCAGCATCCTTACATTTTCATCGGGGATAGAATTCTTTTCTTTCCCTGGATGATATTGAACAAACTGGTTGCCGTCAAAACGATTTAATCCGTTTGCACTGCCGATCCATAAATAACCTTGTTCATCCTGTACAATACTTGTAAGCAGGTTACTGCTAAGACCGTTTTCAATTGAATAAAGGGTAAAATCAGAAGAACGGTATTGTGCCGCTGTAACCGAGTAAAGCAGTAGTAAGAAAACGAAGAAGAAATATCGTACAGTAAGGGAGAGCCAACGCATATTCTAAGGTAAATCCATATTCTGAAAATTGAAAGGGGTTAAGCGTGATGAATTACAATCGCCGCCGTTTGTTCAGCAGCCATCGTCATTCGTATCAATAGCCAAACCGTTGGTTCAAACAATACAGTAAAATAAAATTCAGCCACTCAAAATCATCAACAAAACAGCTTTCAACTGTAGAAAACCATTTACACAGTTGCTTCTGCTCTTCTATTGTTTTTACAGCGCCGTTTATTCATTCCTGCTCAACAGCACTTATTTACTGATCTATGTTTGTACCCGATTTAGAAATTACATGTTGCAATAAAGCAGCATTAACCATTAAACCTTAAAAATGAAAAAGAAAAAAAACACAACAGCAATGCTGTTGCCCCTGCTGTTCATCTTCACAATGTTGGCTTGTGAAAAAAACGAACCCATCAACAGCACTACACCGGCTTATCAAATTAAAGCAAGTGAAAAACTATCCATCCCCGCTGAAATAGAGTTACCTATTAATTCTCCTTTTGGAAATGCACGGATCGCTACTTATTATGCAACGGGTGTACAGAAGTATAAGGCCCAGCAAAAAGCAGGTAGTGAGACTGGTATTTATGAATGGGTATTTGTTGCACCGCAAGCAGACCTGTTTGATGTAACAAATAAAAAAGTCGGCACACATGGTGCAGGGCCATACTGGGCGCTTAGTGCTGCCGATTCAATTTTTGCACAACAGTTTACTCCGGCTAAAACAGCAAGTCCTGATGCTAATAGTATTCCCTGGCTTTTGTTGATGCCAAAAACAGGCACAACTCCTACCGGCGTTTTCAGCAATATTGCATACATACAACGCATTGCTACAAAAGGTGGCAAAGCACCTGCAACGGCGCCTCAAGGTTTATCAGATACAGCCGTTGTTTATTACACTGCTATCTATCGTTTCACCAAGAAAAATTAATCATTACATATTCATCTTTAAACCTTACAACAATGAGTACAAAAACAACTCAAGGACAACTTTGGAGTGTAGCTCCACAGAAATGGTCGCAACATTTTGAACCATGGTTTCTGCCCATGTACAAAACTGCACTTCGTCAATTGCAATTAAATGAAGATCATTTATTGCTTGATGCAGGCTGCGGCTCCGGTATGTTTACGGCTATGGCTGTGAACGAAGGCGCCGAAGTAATTGGCATAGATGCGGCACCCGGCTTGCTTGAAGTAGCAAGACAACGTAACCCAAACAACAATTTTTTAGAAGAAGATCTGGAAGCACTCCCTTTTGAAGATAGTAGTTTTGATGTAGTAGCCGCCTTCAACTCCTTTCAGTATGCAGGCAGTTTTGAAAAAGCACTAGCAGAAGCAACACGTGTATTGAAACCTGGTGGAAGAATTGTGATCGGTATCTGGGATCAACCGCAGTACAGTGAAGCAACACAAGTATTGAAAGCGATTGGTTCATTATTACCGCCTCCGCCTCCCGGCAAACCCGGCCCTTTTGCACTTTCTGAAGATGGAAGAATTGAAGAGGCATTTATCAATGCAGATCTGAAGCCGCTGTATAAATCAAACATCCCTTGTCCGTTCCTGTTCAGTAATCTGCGTCATGGTGTAGAAGCATTCATGGGTACAGGTCCTGCAGCTATTGCATTGAACAGTCATAGCAAAGCAACAGTTGAAGAAACGATTGAACAGGCATTCAAACCGTTTCATATCACTGACGATATCTTTTTCCTTCAAAACAGATTCCTCTTGTTCATCGCAGAAAAGTAACCGCTTTCCTGACATCAAAAAAACAATCATGAAAAAAACAATCTTTAAAGGCATCCTGTTGTACACTTCTATATTCAGTGTATTGGTTGCCTGTCAAAAAGCAACCCCCTTTCAAACGCAAAATCAATATAGTTCAGAAGTTGCCACATCATGGATGAACCTGTATTTGCGTTTGACCAAAGTAACACCCGGGTTTAATTCTGTTGTAGCTACACGTGCTTATGCATATGCCGGTTTGGCTTTATATGAATCAGTAGCACAGGGTAACAAGAATTTACAATCGATCATGCCGCAATTGAACGATGCACCTTCGATACCTGCTATACAAAATGAAAAGAAATACTATTGGCCGGCTAGTGCAAATGCAGCAATGGCAAGCATCACCAAAAAATTATTTGGCAACGCATCTGCAGCAATGGTTACAGTAATTGACTCTCTTGAAAATGATTGGAACAACCGTTTTCAAAACAAAGCAACGGCTGAAGAAGTACAACTTGCAACAGCATTTGGCAAACAGGTTGCAACAATCATTTTCGATTGGTCAAAAACAGATGGTGGACATGAAGCGTATAACAATACCACATCAGCTTCTTACGTACCTCCTACAGGTGCGGGAATGTGGGTGCCAACGCCACCTGCATTTGGAAAGCCATTACATCCGTACTGGGGCAACAACAGGAGTTTTATCAAAAACATTGTTACAGAAACACAACCTGCGCCGCCTGTTGCATTTTCAACACAACCCGGAAGTGCTTTCTTTAATGAGGTGAAACATTTGTTTGATCTGTCGAAACAATTATCCGGCAGCGATTCTGTTACAGTAAAATTTTGGGGCGATATACCAGGCAACTACAATGCACCTACACATGCAACCAATATTGTAACACAGCTGGTGCTTCGTAAAAATTTATCGCTGCATGATGCCGCCATTCTTTATTGCAAACATGGTATTGCTTACAGTGATGCATTGATCTCGTCATTCAAAGCGAAATACCAGTATAATCTTTTACGTCCGGTTTCTTACATACGAGCAGTTTTTGAAGAAACGAACTGGAACCCGGTTATTCCTACACCGCCACATCCGGAATATGCATCTAACCATGCAGTCATTTCATCTGCGGCAGCACAGATTCTTGCAGCAAGGTTTGGAAACAATTACATGTTTACCGATAGCACTTATGATGTTGAATATGGAACACGTGTGTACGCATCATTTCAGAAATATGCTGAAGAAGCAGCCATGTCAAGAGTGCTTGGTGGTATTCATTATCATTTTACAGCAGTATCAGGCATGGAACAAGGAATGAAAGTAGGCAACCGTGTCAATCAACTTGTCTTTTTAAAATAAAGTGCACGCTAGCCATGAAAAGATTTTTTGATTAATGACTTCTTGCTAACACTTGAAAGAACTTAAAAACGGGCACTGGTTTTTTATGGGGCAGCGTTGATTCTTGCTGCCCCTTTTTAGAGACCCGTTGCTGACAAAACAAAAAACACAAAAACATTAAACCTTATTATGATGAAAAAAATTATTGTAACAATTACAGCAGTGCTGTTTTTTATTACTGCTTTTGCCACAGGCAACGTCGAAACAAACATAGAACGTTCCTTTCAGTCAGAGTTTCCGGGAGCAACACATGTTACATGGATAAAAATTGACAACAGTGATGTATATGCTGTGCGTTTTGTATATGACCGTGAAGCAATGATGGCTTACTTTGACAAAGAAGGAAACTATCTGGCAATTGTGAAAAGCTTTTTGGAAGAAGATTTGCCGGTACAGGTTAGGCGATCATTTTACAAGGTTAACGCTTCGGGCGCACTTGCAACCATAGAACAGATACAAATGATGGGGGAAACAAGCTACTTGTTTGTATTTAAAGAAAATGGACAAAAGAAAGTATACCAGATCAGTGAAGATGGCAGTATAAAACTGGCGAAGATCACAGATGTACATAATAGCAAACGATAACTCTTAGCTTCATGTTTATTTAAATGTAATATTAAGAGTGCTATTAACAAGGAAGCCTCCCGCTATTGTGGGAGGCTTCCTTTTTTCATCACAATCGTAATTGATTATTGTGCTTTTGCTTTATTCATTTCAAGTAAAACAGTAATATCAACATCTTTACCTACTACCAGGCCACCTGCTTCTGTTGCACGATCCCATTTAAGGTTGTAATCAAAACGGTTAATAGTTGTTGTTGCTTTAAAACCTGCTTTATCACCACGTGTGCTAGTGGCAATACCGCCAAATCTTACAGCAAACTTTACACTCTTTGTTACGTCACGGATGGTAAGATCGCCTACGAGTTCATATTTGTTATCACCAAGTGGTTTGAATGATTTACCAACAAATGTTGCCGTTGGAAATTTCTCAGCATTGAAAAAATCATCGCTCTTCAAATGCTTGTCACGGTTTTCGTTTTCCGTGTTTATCGAGTTCATATCAACCGAAAAATTGATCTTCGCATCACTCATGTCGGCTTTTGTATGTTCGATAGTGCCGTCAAAGATTTTAAAAGAACCTTCTGTTTCAGAAACCACCATATGTGTTACAGTGAACTTCAGGTTTGAGTGTGATCTGTCTAGCGTCCACTTTGTTGGCGTTTGTACATTCGCTGAAGATGGTTGGCTGTTGTTTGTGTTTTCTTTAGGAAGAAAAGCCGCCATTACAACTAAAGAACCAATGGCAACTGCCGATAGAAAAAAATGTTTCATACTGTGATTGTGTTTAGGAATTTTAGTGTTTGAACATCAAAAATAAAGTTTTAATCCTTGTTGTCCTGTTAAAAAAGCGTGCTAAACTCAGTTTTCAACAGAATAAAACAATGATAATGAGGTTAGTCGCTAAAACTGTTCCATTCTTGTGCCGTTTATCAAAAACATTTGGAGGGGCAGTATTGTTTTCTCAATTTCAGTTTTCCTAAAACAAGCTTGTATGAGAATAATCGTTTTGGCCGCTACGGCCTTGCTGTGCTTTTCGGCTACGGCACAAATTAAAAATGAACAGTTTAAAAACCTGAAACCCCGCAACATTGGCCCTGCCGGTATGAGTGGACGGGTTACAGCTATTGATGCGTTGCATAGCAACCCCGAAACAATTTTTGTGGGTGGTGCCAGCGCCGGTGTTTGGAAAACAGACAATGGCGGTGCCACATGGGCTCCGTTGTTTGATGATCAGCCATTACTGAACATTGGTGCTATTAAAGTGCAGCAAAGTAATCCATCGGTGATTTGGGTTGGTACGGGAGAAGGTAACCCCCGCAACTCACTCAATCTTGGTGATGGTATTTTCAAAACCTTAGATGGTGGTAAAACATGGAAGCGGATGGGTCTTGAAAAAACAAAAAACATTCATCGTATCCTGATCGATCCAACAAACCCTAACACAGTTTATGCAGCAGCTATAGGGAATCCTTACGGCATCCATAGCGAACGTGGTGTTTACAAAACAACCAATGGCGGCGAAACATGGGAACGTATTCTTTATACGAACGATACAAGTGGTTGTGCTGAGTTGGTGATGGACCCATCGAACCCTAATAAACTTATTGCCAATATGTGGCAGCACCAACGCAAACCCTGGAACTTTAACAGTGGCGGCCCGGGCGGCGGACTTTATATTACTGTTGATGGCGGTAAGAACTGGAAGAAGTTAGGTAAGGAAGATGGTTTGCCTGCAGATCCTATCGGACGTTGCGGTTTGGCCTTTGCACCCGGTCGTCCAAATTTTGTGTATGCAAAAGTGGAAGCAACAAAAAATGGTTTTTATAAAAGTGATGATGGTGGCGTTACTTGGAAGCTGGTGAATAGTGATCCTGCACAGGTAACCGATCGTCCGTTCTATTACAATGAAATTTATGTTGATCCGAAAAATGAAAACCGCATTTACGACATTCACTCAACAGTAACAATGAGTGAAGATGGCGGTAAGAGTTTCACTACATTGATTCCTTACAATGGTATTCACCCCGATCATCATGCATGGTGGATCCATCCAACAAATGAGAATTTAATTATTGAAGGAAATGATGGCGGTATCGGCATCAGCAAAGACCGTGGTAAAACATGGCGCTTCGATGAACAATTACCATTCGGACAGTTCTATCATATTAATGTTGACAATGAACTTCCATATAATGTAATGGGTGGTTTGCAGGATAATGGCAGCTGGCGTGGACCTGCTTACACATGGGTTGATGGTGGTATCCGTAACTACTATTGGGAAAGTTTATGGGGTGGTGATGGCTTTGATGTTGTGCCCGATCCTACCGATAGCAAGTGGGTTTATGCAATGAGCCAG
Organism: Lacibacter sp. H375; assembly: GCF_037892425.1. NCBI lineage: Bacteria > Pseudomonadati > Bacteroidota > Chitinophagia > Chitinophagales > Chitinophagaceae > Lacibacter > Lacibacter aquaticus. Next base: position 1,449,194 of record NZ_JBBKTT010000001.1, on the reverse strand, counting down.
GGCGGTTCTGTTGGTCGTTATAATGTAACAACAGGTGCAGCAGAATCTATTCGTCCGCCTGCTCCTGCTGCACGCACAAAAATGCGTTTCAACTGGAACAGTGCAATTGCTCTTGATCCGTTCGATCCAAATACCGTTTACTTCGGCAGCCAGTTCTTAAACAAGAGTACTGATAAAGGAACAACCTGGAGCATCATTTCACCTGATCTTACGACCAACAATGCTGAACAACAGAAAGAAGAAACAGGTGGGTTAACATTGGATATTACCGGTGCTGAGAATTTCACTACCATTATGGCTATTGCACCATCACCCAAAAACAGAAATGTGATCTGGGTTGGTACAGATGATGGTAATGTGCAATTAACACAAGATGGCGGTAAAACATGGACCAACTTCCGTGGAAAAATTAGCGGCATGAATACGGGTGCATGGATTACACAGGTTCGTGCAAGTAATTATAATGAAGGTGAAGCATTTGTTGTGAGCAACGATTACCGTCGTGGTGATTTTGCCATCACGATCTTCCGCACAAAAGATTTTGGAAAAACATGGGAAAACATGTTAGCCAATAAAGGACTGAAAGGTTATGCACTTTGTATGATTCAAGACCCTGCAGAACCTAATTTAATTTTTGTTGGTACAGAACATGGCTTGTGGGTGAGCTATAATAACGGCAAAACATTTGAGCAGTGGAAGAATGGATATCCAAGTGTATCAACGTATGATCTTGCTATCCAGGAACGTGAGGCTGACCTTGTGATCGCAACATTCGGTCGTGCTGTTTGGGTGTTGGACGATATTCGCCCGTTGCGTGCTGCTGCAAAAGCTAACGGTGCATCTCAAACAACAAAAGTAAAAATGTTTGAAGCACCTGTTGCTTACCAGGCTAACTTCCGTAATGCTCCCGGCTACGAATGGAGCACTTGGGGTTTGTATGAAGGTGAGAACAAACGCAGAGGTGCCATGGTTTCATTCTTTGTAAATCATGCTGCCGATACAAGCAAAGCAAAAATGGATAGTGCAACGGTAAAAATTTATGATGATGCAGGAAAACAACTCCGCACATTACGTGTAAAAGCCGATACTGGTTTCAACCGTTTCTACTGGAATTTCGATACGAAAGGAAGTCGTTTCCCCGGTAGTCCAAAACCAAGACCAAATGCTCCTGAGCAAGGTGGTGGTTATGCTGTTTACCCTGGTACATATAAAGCTGTTATTACATTGGGTAAAGCAAGCGACTCTACCATGATCGTTGTAAAAGATGATCCACGCATGCCTGTGACACGTGCAGTGTACGATGCAAAAAAGAAAATGACTGAACGTTTGCAGCTTAGTGCCGATAAACTTACTGCAGCAATTGATAAGATCACTGACGCTGAAGAAACACTTACTAAAATTGATGCACAGTTACGTGGTGGCGAAGGAAAAGAGATCGACAGTTTACGTAAAGAAACAACCAAGATCCGTGATGAGATCAAGAAGATACGTGAAAGTATTTTTGGTCGTAGTGCAACAGATCGCCAAGGCATTACCCGTTTTGCTGATATCACTACACAAAGTATTTTAGGTAATGCACGCCAGGAAATTGGCGGCAAACTGGCAGCACCTACTGCACAAACAGAACGTTTAGTAGCTGAGGCTGAAACAGCAGTAACAGAAAGTGTAACGAAGATCAACGAATTTATTAACGGCAAATGGGCAGCTTACAGAAAATTGGCAGAAAGTACGCCGTTGAAGTTGTTTAAAGATTAAGTTAAGAGTTGAAAAGTAAAAAAGATAAAGAGGGGTTGCTTCTAAAAGAAGCAGCCCCTCTTTTTATAATTTAATAAAGTAAAATAATTATTCAAACGTACTTATGAGAAATGTTTTGTGTAATGGCATTTCAAAAAAATAACCAATGAACCTAAACAACAACACTATCCTTATTACAGGTGGCGCAACGGGTATAGGTCTTGATCTGGCGAAACTATTTATTCAAAGAGGTAATACCGTAATTGTTTGCGGCAGGCGAACTGATAAACTGGATGAGGCCAAACAGCTTTTACCTCAGCTTATAACACAGCAATGCGATCTTTCTGATATTGAACAACGACGTTCACTTTTTAATTTCTGTGTTACAGAATATCCCAAGCTGAATGTTTTGATCAACAATGCCGGGATTCAGCGTGAGATCGATTTTCGTAAGGGCGAGGAAGCTTATATTAATGGAGGCAATGAAACTGTTATCAATATTGAGGCTGTATTTCATTTAACAGCTTTGTTCACTCCACATCTTATGAAGCAATCTTCTGCTGCTATAATCAACGTATCATCTGGCTTGGGATTAGTGCCCCTGGTAATTGTTCCGGTCTATTCTGCTACAAAGGCTGCAATGCATTCATTTTCTATTTCACTCAGAAAACAATTGAAAAATACATCTGTAAAAGTGTATGAACTTATTCCTCCTATTGTTGACACTGATCTCGATAAAGGAGCACGGGAACGCAGGGGCCAAACAAACAAAGGAATAACTGCTGCAATAGTTGCTTCAGAAAGTATGAAAGGATTAGAACAAGACAAACCAGAAATTGCTATAGGCATCAGTAAACTGCTGCGTTATGGATACAGGATAAGTCCAACACTATTTTTAAAGATCATTAATAAACAGGTAAGTTCATAACTGATGCTGCGTTACGGCATCTGGTGCTTTAAGCAAGACTATCACTTTTTTTCTTTAAAATAAGTGCGGTAATCAATGCAACCAGCAAACCAACCGGCAATATTTCTACATAAGTAAAGAGTACAAAGAAGATCGGCTGCTTGTACAATTCCTTGTTTTTATTCATTTCATCAATTGTTTTTTGCAGTTCAGCGGGGGTGGAAGTAGCCCTTGCATTCTCGATCATCTGCGCACAATACTTATCCATAAAATCGGGCATATAGAAATTATAAACCAAGGCCCACATAATCACATACATAGTGGAAGCGATCAATGCGATGAGTACACCCATCTTGAATGCTTTTCCAAAACTGATGACGCCTCCATTCTGTTTATCACGATAATTTTTTACTGCTACAAAAATTAGAGAGAAAGCGATCAGCATGCTCAGGTAACCAACAACCATCGAACTGGTTCCATGAGCGGCATTGGAATTATTGCTCATATAGATCATGCTGGCGCCCATAAATACTGATACCAACAACCCGGCAATAAGACCGAAGACAAGTACATTCTTTTTCATGTGTAGTTTTTTATGCTGCAAAAATGGGAGTTCTATTTTCGAAATGCCTCATACTAAAGTATGAAATCATTGAAACGGCCTGTAAATCATACGAAAGTTTGAGGGTCAATCGATCAATTTCAACTGACGGGCTTTTTCAACCGCCTGGGTTCTTCGTTTCACATCCAGTTTTTCAAATAGCTTCGATGAATGTGTTTTCACTGTTGGCAACGATACAAATAACCGGTCGGCTATTTCCTGGTTGCTCAATCCTTCGGCCATCAGTTGCAGTACTTCCATTTCACGACTGCTTAAACCCAGTTTTTGTTTTTCACGTTCAATTGCTTCCTGCTCCTCTGCTGTTAACTCTTTTTGAAACACATTTTTTTCAACAATGATGGTTTGAATTTCTTTCTTCGGTTTTACCAGTTTTAATGCAAGCCAAATACCCAAGCCGGTAAAGAGCAGGGCAATGCTGAGAACGTAGATCTCAAAGGAATGACTGACGAGTACAAACTTATACTGCAACAACTGCAACAACAACAGAATAGCTACCAGCGAAGCAGCATAGAGGAAGACCTGTTTGTATTTCTGCAGAAAGCGGAGCATGATACTAAAATACTTTATTCTCAGAAAGGATTGCTCTTTTCAATGTATTACTCAGTTCCCGTTTCTTCCGTCAGTTTTTCACGCATTCTGAATTCTTCAAGATCAACCAGGGCAAGATATTTCCTGATAAGCTCCTCATTAAACTCTGCACGGTGATTTATTTTACTTAGTATGTTACGCTGGTGTTCCAGCAGATCGATATAGATGTTTTGATACTGTTGCAACGAATGGTCTTTTGTATCATTTAGTTCATCAAGCTCGTGTTCAAAAAAATTAAGATCCAGTTTCAACCTTGTGCGCATGTTACTTACATGCTTGTTTGTTCTGATTTCATCAGCATATTTCTGTTCTAATGTATGCAGTGTAGTAAAGGCTAATTTCTTTTGAATGATCAGCTCCTGTCTTTCATCGGTTATAACCGTATGCCTGTCTTCCGGGTTTATTTTTTTGATGATCCAGGGAAGTGATAAGCCTTGCAACACCAGTGTAACAATAATGACGATGAATGTAATAAAGAGAATAAGATTACGATGAGGAAATGGGGTACTACCATTAATGAACAACGGTATGGATAGTGCCGCCGCCAGCGAAACCACACCACGCATGCCTGCCCACCCGATAATAAAAGGCGATTTCCAACCCGGGTTATTATCGGCAACAGTAATGAACCGGCTCATCAACCGTGTAAAAACAGAAGCACCTAATGTGCAAAGCAAACGGGTGATAATAAGAACCAGGGAAATAAGCAGTCCGTAACCAATGGCCTTGGTTACACTTATGTCGCCAAGCTGTTTTGTGATATAAGGTAACTGCAGACCAATGAGCAAAAAGATGATACCATTCAACACAAACACAAGGTTACTCCAAACATTCACACTTTGCAGGCGGCTTTCATAACTGAGCATGCTATGTCGTTTGCCCGATAGGAACAATCCTCCGCTTACCACCGCAAGTACGCCGGAGAAATGAAAATATTCCGCACAGTAATACATGCAATATGGTGTGATGAGCGTTAACACAATATCGATACTGGGTGTGGTAGGCAAATAACGATGAATAACAAAAAAGATGAGGCCAACTAATAAACCAATAGCTACACCCATTCCAATAACCAATACAAAACTGCCGGCGGCTTGCTGCAAATGAAATTGCCCGGTAATGATGGCTGCTAACGCAAAGCGAAACACAATGAGTGATGCAGCATCATTCAACAGGCTCTCCCCTTCAAGAATGCTCAACGTTGATTTGGGCACATTTACATGACGCAGGATGGTGGTGGCAGATACAGCATCGGGAGGAGAAATGATGCCGCCCAACAAAAAACCCAATGCTAATGTAAAACCGGGAATGAATGCATTGGATACAAATGCAATAACACAGGAAGTAAGAATAACGATCGGGAATGCAAAGCTAGTGATCACTCTTCTCCACTTCCAGAATTCTTTCCATGATACCTGCCAGGCTGCTTCGTATAATAAAGGCGGAAGGAAAATAAGAAAGATGAGTTCAGGATCGATGGTGATATTGGAAAACAGTTTGGTAAAACTCAGCAGCAATCCACCTACCACCAATACGATCGGGTATGCCAGCTTCAATTTGTTGGCAATCATCACCAATGCGAGAATGATGAGGATGAGATAAACGTATTCAATGAAGTGAGTCTGCATGAACTGAATGTTTGTATAAAAATAAAGAAAGGGTGACTAAGGTCTTATATAAAATATGATGCCAGCATAAATGCATTCGAGGTCATATTGAGTATTGGCATTCTTAGTCCCGTTTTTTAATACCTTAGTAATATGAATCGATTTGTACTCTCACTTGTAATTTTTCTATCAATCAATTCAAATGCACAAACGATCAAGTTGGAAAGTAACAAACTTGAAGCTGTGCAGGTTTTCATGTCAATGGAAAAATTTATGGGAAGCCAGGTGGTAAAAGTGATCAAAGATTCAAGTGTGAAAGCTGTGGATGAGCCTACCTTTGTAAGGATCAAAGACGTTGATTTCAGCAACGGCATTATTGAAGTAAAAGTATTAAGCAGGTTGTTGAAAAATGCGTCGGAGTTCGCAAGAGGATTTATTGGTATTGCTTTCCGGATCAACGATAACAATACAAAGTTTGAGTGTATTTACTTGCGCCCAACAAATGGAAGGGCAATTGATCAGGTTCGGCGTAATCATTCCATTCAATATTATTCGTATCCTGATTATAAGTTTGATCGTTTGCGTAAGGAATCACCTGAGCGTTATGAAGCCTATGCCGATATGGAATTGAATAAATGGATCACTATGCGCATTGAAGTGAACGGAACGCAAGCAAAACTTTTTCTTAACAACAATCAACAACCATCATTGATCGTAAATGATCTGAAGCATGGATCAACTTCATCGGGTGGTATTGCATTATGGGTTGATGTTGGTACAGAAGGATATTTTAAAGACCTGAAGATCATCAAAAAGTGAACCGTTGCAATATCAGATATAAATGATCAGCACAAAACACTGTACTATGGCTCTGCCTGCAGCATTTCTCACAAGCTTATAGTTTGTTTTTGTTTACAGGTGCCGAATATAGTTTTTATTAAAGGAGTAGATGAGACTGAGGTTCCATACAAAACTGTTACCCGCAATTTCAGTTTTGATCGCTTTGTTCATAATGGTTTGCAGGCTCAGCGGAAATTTTTCATGTGCCAGTGTTAAACTGTGTGTAGCATAAAAGCCGTCTCTGCCCGTCATATTGAGATAATAAACCTGCGGAACAAACTTTGCATAAACGTTCCCTGCAATTTTTAAATGACTGAAGTTGGCATTGAGTGTGATGAAATGTGTGTTTTGCACTGATGTTTTATCCAATCCGTGTGAATACAAATAATACACACCAACAGTTATATTTTTTGAAAGAACAAAACTTGGTGTTAAATCCATTGCAGCATAACGATCTGCACGATTGATGTTTACACTTGTGCCATTGTTGCTCACAGGTACTGTCCGGAATATATACGACGGATGAACACCCATGCTCATTCTGAATTTAGAGTTGTTCACGAATTTATATCTCCACCAAAAAACAAAAGACCATGGCTTACCATCCGTTCCGAAACGGAAGAAAGGTTCAAACGTTAACTTCTTACCGCCAATATTCATATCAAACATGACTGCAGGTCTTCCTAATGAAAAAGAAGGAATGAGTGAAATGCCGTTTTGTGTTGCGGTGATGGTGCCGCCAAAATGTTTCACTTTTTGTACACTGTCGCTTTCCTGGCAAACAGCGTTTGTGGTTTTCAGCAGAAGCAGTATAACTGCAATAACGGTAAGACAATGGCAAGAAGATACTTTTTTCATGACTCTTGTTTACAAATGCAAAACAAAGAAATGAAGGGTTCTTCAGTTAACCGGTTTCAAAGGATTGATTACGAAAATCAAACAATTTTTTATTAACGCTGCCGACCAATACCGATTGCTTCCAATACTTGCGGCTTGCTTTTTCCATCAAACGCAATCACCATTGTTGCTTCTGCAGGCAGAATATGGTTATGCTCAACAAACTCAGCCCAGTTAAAACTCAGAGACAGCATTGCAAAACGAAGTTTATGATGATTTAGTTTATGTTCTTCGATCAACTGCTGTTTTGCAGACGCATCTACTTCCGGCAATAAAAGTGATACCGGTTTTATTTTGTGCTGCAAATAATAATCAATGCTGAGGAGTTGTTGCAACACTGCATCTTCTGGATAGACTTCTTTGGCATAAGCAAACAACTGCGTGTATACATCTTTCAGATCATGTTTATGAAGATCACAATGCTCGGTAAAGTAATTGCCAAGACCTTGCATGAAATCGAACACACTGTAATAAGACGTTACATATTTCAATGTGTTGATGGCACGTGGCTTGTTCCAATACATTTCCAATGCTTCTTCTGCCAATACTACCTGCTCCAGTTCGGCCCTGCTCATGTATTTGCTTTCAATGATCTGGTAAGGCGCAACAGGATCGTAGATATAACCATGTGCAGCTGCTGTTTTACGCACTGGTGTTCCCTTTAAGAATTTCAGGAAGCCCAATTGTAATTCGGGTGCAAAGAGTTTAAATACTTCTTCGAAACTGTATTTGATATCTTCAAAATAATCGAGCGGTAAACCAACGATAAGATCGAGATGCAGATCCACCACATCCTGCACCTGCTTAATGATGCCTTTTGTTTTTTCGAAATTCTGTTTGCGGCTTACTTCGAGGTTTGCTTTTTGATTGACTGTTTGAATACCTATTTCAAAGCGGAACAAACCTTTCGGTACTTTCTCATTAATGAACTTGATAATATCTGCATGCAGAATATCAGCCGTAATTTCAAACTGGAAAACATTGCCCGGCTTATGATTGTCGAGAATAAATTGAAACACATCCAGTGTAAAGTCACGCTTCATGTTAAACGTACGGTCAAGAAACTTGATCACACGGCCATGCTTCATTAAATAAAGCAGGTTGCTTTTTATATCAGCCATTGGCAGGTAACGCACATTGTTATCGAGGCTTGCTAAACAGAATCCACATTTGTACGGACAACCACGACTCGTTTCAATATAACAAACCTTATTGTACAGGTCTTCAATCGGATCGTTGATGTAGGGATTTACGCCAATGAAATTACTTACATCATATGTCACAGACTTTTCTTCGTAACGAACTTCGCCATCAACTTTATAAACAAGATTTGGAACTGCTTCTACATTCGGGTAATGTGTTAAAAATTCATGGAATGGAATTTCACCTTCGCCACAAATAATATAATCAATACAATCACGTGCAATGATCTCTTCCCATTCGTAACTCACTTCCGGTCCGCCCAATAAAATTTTACAGTTGGGATTAATGGCTTTGATGCGTTCTGCCACCTTTAGTGTTTGCGTAATATTCCAGATATAACAACTGAACGCCACTACATCGTTATCAGCACATTCTTTAGCGATCTCATCCACATTCATGCGTATGGTAAATTCCTTCCACGACAAACCTTCGTGGTGCTTATTCAACTCATACAAGATCCGGATCGCCAGGTTGAGGTGAATGTATTTTGCATTAAGGGTGGTGAGTAACAAACGCATCCGGCAAAAATAGTTCATCTGGCGCAAGTCATCGATAGGTATGCCATACCTATTGGAAACCGACAAACAATACTATAAGATATAGGAGGGCATACCTAAATCCATCAAAAAAATATTCTCCAAAATTTGCGTAAGCAAATACTTACATATATATTTGTGTAAGTAAACACTTACGCATTAATATGGCATACGAAGCAAGAAGAGATGTGTTCCAGGCAATTGCCGACCCAACACGCAGGGAAATAATCGGGCTGGTTGTAAAACAACCGCAGAACCTGAATGCCCTCGCCGAAAATTTTAATGTAAGCCGGCCCGCAATTTCGCAGCATGTAAAAATATTAACCGAGTGCGGCCTCATTATTATTAAGCAGAAGGGGCGTGAGCGTTATTGCGAAGCAAAACTGGATGCACTCAACGAAGTATCAGCATGGATCGAACAGTACAAACAATTCTGGGAACAGAAGCTGGATGCTTTGGAAACCTATCTCGAAAAAATTCAACAGCAACCATCAAAAAAGCGATTGCCGAAACAGAAGTGAGATAAATAAAATGCTTAACGATTAAACTCTATTTTATGCAGGCAGCAAAAAATATTGTACTCGAAAAAATTTACAAAGCACCCATTGCTATTGTATGGCAGGCCATTACTGAAGAGCAACACATGCGTAACTGGTATTTCGATTTTAAAGGACAGTTTCACTTAAACGTTGGACATTTATTCGATTGGTATGCCGGTGATCTCAAAGACAAACAATGGCTGCATCGTGGTGAAATGCTGGAGATCATCCCCAATAAAAAATTAGTACACACTTGGACCTATCCCGGGTACAGCGGCAAAGCCATTGCTTATTGGGAACTTACTGAAATAGATGCAGCGACAACCAAACTCAATTTCCGTTTTGAATTTGCTGAAGCATTTGATGCAAATGAATCTGCATTGGTACGTGACAATTTTGTAAGCGGATGGAACGAACTTATCCTCAATAGTCTTGAACAATATCTCAATAAACAATAAAAGCTATCATCATGTCAACAGTTAAAGAACAGTTTTCAATTACACGTACATTCAAAGCAAGTAAACAACAGGTGTTTGATGCATTTGCAAATGCAGAAGCATTAGCCAAATGGTGGGGACCAAAAGGTATGTCTGTTGATGTGTTGCAACTCGATTTTCGTGCAAAAGGAATTTTCCATTACAGCATGAAAGTTGCCGATAACATTGGTTATGGGATTTTTCATTATGTGGCAATTGAAGAACCAAATCGCATTGAATGGATCAATTCATTCGCCAACGAAGCCGGTGAAATTATACAGGCACCTTTTCCGGGATTGGTTTTTCCAAAACAAGTGATGAACATCATGACCCTCACGGAAGAAAACGGTTTTACTACGTTGCACTTAACAGGTTACCCTATCAATGCAAGTGAAGAAGAAGAACAAACTTACTATTCGATGTTTGCAAGTATGAACCAAGGATTCACAGGTACGCTTGATCAACTGGAAGAATATTTGAATCAGGTTCTGTAAAGGTCTTAACTCTGCGTTCTCTGTTTAACAGCGTAAACAATTCGTCTCGCACATAAGTTTAAAGAGCGCAGAGTTTATTTTATCAAAAGACATATTGAACAATTATTTCGCAATCACAAACTGCCTCACCTCCACTTTCTTTCCGCCAATCACCTGCAAAAGATAAACACCTGCCGGCAACATTGCTGTTTTGATCGCAAATGAATTTACTGCAATTGGTTTATCAACTGAATACACAAGTTTTCCATTGGCATCGTAAATCTTTATTCTACGGTAAGAAAAAAGTTCAGCATTATTGAACTGCACAAACAGATCTGATTTTGTTGGGTTAGGGTAAAGTTTGATTGCAGTTCGCTGTTCATTTTCACCTACACTTGTTATAACCGAATGTGTCATGTTAAATGTGTAGAGTGAAGAACTCCAGCTGATGTTCTGACTACGTAAGCGGATATAATATTTCCCCGGTTGTATTTGTTTGTTTAAGCTTACGTTGCTGCCGCTCGATGAACCAATCGTCTCCGCTATTTTGGTTTTTGTATTATCGTATAAAGCCACTCCTATCTGCACATTAGAAGGAACAGGGTTTACTGTTACTGTCAGCAACTCTTCTTGTGTAATATCAAAAGTAAAATTGTCTTCGTCGTTGTCGTAATCAATCGATGCACTGATGGGTGACGAGTTCCCAATGGATGTTGCTGTGTTCAGTGTGTTGTTGCATTCGTATTGATCCGCACTGTTGGTTGTAAGCCCTAACCGATAGGTTGGTCCGGCCATGGTTCTGCTTGATTCAAAAACCATAAAATAATAAGTACCAGCTCCGCAAGCCAAAACTGAAAAATTAATGGTGCCGCCGGCCGAAACACTCGATACACCCAAATATGATTTATCGGGATTAAACACATGAATGGTAACCGGTGCATTACCAGTTACCTGGTCGATAGTAATATTAAGTGCACTGATGTTGGGCACCTGTATACAATAAAAATCACTGTCGTTGGCTTTGTTAAAAGTGCCGGTTAAAGACGAACCAAATGTTAACTGGTTGCATTGCTCAAACTTGTTATTCGGTTCAGTTTCCGTTTGTGCAGATGAAACGTTTACTGAGAAGAACGTAACAAAAAGAAAAAAGAAGAGATAGTTTTTTGTCATTGTCTGGCTTTTCAAAAGATACAAGGCTGCTAAAATACTAATTTCTAAAATAGTTGTACTGGTTTACAGGCATGATGAGTGATATATTATACGAAAGGTTTTGGGGTTGTTTCTTCACTACTACCTGTTTTTTAAACACCAAACAACAATAAGCGAAACGCCCTGGCTGCATTATGGACCAGTTCGTTCCAGTCATCTGCAGCGGAACCATCAGCACCATCAGAAATATATTTTAAGCAGAGAAGGGGGGTGTTTTCTTTATATGTAATGAGTGCAAGTGAATAAGCTTCCATGTCCACAACGCTGTATTCTGTTACAGCATGATTAATTTCAAAACTATCGCCTGTACCGCAGATACCTTTCGGCAAACCATCTATCCGCAAGCCATATTCAAACACAGGATCAACACCGGAGAAAGGAGTTTCGTAGAGTTGAAAACCAAGCCCTCATACATCCACTTTGAACGAATACCTGGGTTAGCCACTGCCGCAAAAATTGCAACAAAAAAGCTGTCACGGTGCAAAACTTTCACTTGCATTTCTCCTCTAAAACATTCTAACTTTATGCCTCTTTCCCCCTGAAAGCAGATCCTGCTTTGTGATAACTCTGAAATTCATTTCTCAGATTTATTCACTAAAAACAAATACCATGAACCAGATCGTAGTTGAGTTCAATACTGCCGGTGGTACAGCAAGGCAATATGAACAAATTTGGGAAGACCTCAAAGCTGCGGGACATGAACATCCCAGAGGAATCATTTCACATGTAGGTTTTGCAAAACCTGATGGGAACTGGTGCGTTGTTGATGTTTGGGAATCGCAACAAGCGTTTGATGAGTTTGGTAAAACATTAATCCCTCTTCTTGAGAAAAATGGTTTCAAGGAAGGCAAACCAAAGGTTTATCCTGCTCATTATGTGTACATCGGTGAGACTGAACATGCTTATGCTTGAGCAATGCAGAAATTAAACAATTAAAAGTAAGGGTGAAGATGTTCACCCTTTTTTACAGTAGCTTCTTTGCAATACCCCCAACTAAATTGTATTTTACAGTACCATTAAATTCTGCTTCATGAGGAAATGCATGCCACATGTTATAGCTCTTCCACGTACGCTACTATTTTCCTTTCAAAAATATATTGGCTTATACGGTAACAAAAACGGGTTGATCTGTATATACAAATCAGTAAGACAGTTCAATCAACCGACCACTGCCTTCGTTGTATAAACAGTAGCAATCTTCCTGTTCAACAACCAAAGCAGTTAATAACCACTAAAGCAACCAGCAATGAAGAAAATGATTTTCTTTCTGTTACTGCTATGCTCACAAGCAACACGCAGCCAGAACAACCGCAGTTTATTCAATGGAAACGACAACTGGGATTTTGGTCTTAGTTCAGGAGCTTCCTTTGGTCTCAACAGTAATGAAGCATCACTGTTTCGTGGTAACGGGCTTGTGACTGGTCTCAACAGCCAATACTTTTTTGGTCCGTTGGGCCTGGGTGTAAGCGGAGGTTTCATGAACAGCAAACTCAGTACCGCTGCCATTAATCAATTTATGATTGATCGCAAGTTTCCACAAACAAGCCTTGTGACCACAACTCCTTCACAAAATGCATTCTTATTAGTTGGGCCTTCATTAAGATTGGGGCAACGGACACAACTGATTGCTTCTGTTAAAGGCGGTATGTTCTTTAATCAAAGCGGCGGATTGATCATTGGTCAGCAGGGAGCAGTACGTCCCTTGTATCGTTTCGATGCAGGAACCAAATCATTGTTCCCCGGTTTAAATGGATCGCTTTCATTTTCTTATCCCGTTGGTGCAACATCGTCCCTTTTATTATCAACTGATTTTTTACACTCTTCTTCTTCCATTCAATTATATGATCCGCAGCAAGGCATTGATATACCAGTTGAACAAAAACGGAAAATGCAAACCATCAACGCCGGTATTACATTCATCAAAACATTTGGTATTAAATCGCCACGTGATGCTGCCAGCGGACAGAGTAGTGGAAAAAGGGAAAGAGGAAGCGGATTGGCAACCGGTCGTCGTCAGTACGAACCCGTTACCGATGGTAACGATAACAACCGTGTGCTGAAAACGAAAACAAAAAGCAATCAAAGTAATGATCGTGTACATGGTGATCCGCATGTAGATGATGGTACCAGTATTATTGATCCTGAAAATAAACGTGTGGTGAAAACCAAAACAAAAAGTAACCAGAGTAATGACCGCAGCGTGTCAAAAAGTTGTGGACCGGTTACAACTAAAACAACACATCCTGATGGTACGGTGGAAGAGCAAACTTTCAGTTGCCCCGATGATGCAGTGAATTATAAATTAAAAATTGATGGTGGCATGCCCAACCGTATTTCCATGAATGTAACAGTTCCCAAACAAACGCAGGGTGCAACATTTGGTGAAAAAGTAAACCAAGGCTTGCATGCAGCCGGATCACATCTTGTTTCAGGAAAAATTGTACGCAATAGTGCCGGTGGTGGTGCAGGTGGCATTGTTACAAATAAAACGCATAGTGGCGGCGGGGCTGCTGCTGCGAGTTATGCTGCAACAGGTATGGTTGTTAATAACGGTCCTCATTTGAATCTCTTTGCAAGAGAAGCCGGTAGCGGAATGGCAAGCGGGAAACGGGAAAGAGGCAGTGGCATGGCAACTGGCCGCAGACAATACCAACCATTATTTTTTGATGGACAGACGCAGGGAGAAGTTTGTAATCCCTGCATGGCCGAAGTAAAGAATCCTTTATATGAAGAAAAAGGACAGGGACATAATCCTCTTTTTAAAAGCAAACAAACAACTGCTGATGATGATTGTGATGGCGCAGCAGAGGGGTTTGATATTTATTTGATCGATCGAAACACAGGCGCTTCAGTAGCCAGAACAAAAACAAACAAGTGTGGTGAATACTGGTTTGCCAATGTGCCCGATGGAAATTACAGTGTGCAGGTGAGTGGTACATTCCTTAGCAAGAAAGGATATGATTATTACCAGGCACAGTCGAATACAAGAACAGATATTGCCGGCGAAGTGTTGATGCCCGATGAAACATGGCAGCATATCATGCACAATAATAACACGCCACAAACAAAAGCAGGGATCAGTACTTCACGGAGTAATATCAGAACCAGGAACAGTATTACCGTTGCATCAGGTGATGTAAACGGAGATGGCACTGCTGATTATTACCGTGCAATCGCTACATACAGTGATGGCACAAGTAAAATAATTGCTGAAGGTTCGCTTAGTGCGAATGCAACTGTGATTACAATTCCGTTTGAAGAAAACAATCAACAAAAAACAGGCGTCAATACTTCACGCTCTAATATCAAAAACTTCACCATAACAAGTGCAGATGTAAATGCTGATGGCGTGGCTGATATTACTGTGCGTGGTTTGTTTAGTGACGGAACTACAAAAGATATTACTGAATACTGCGACAGTAAACAACAACCAGGTGTAATACAGATCAGCATTGCAGTAGCTGATGTGGATGGTGATGGTATGAGTGATTTAATCTGGAGCCCACGCAGTAACATTGGTCTAAATGCCAGAACAAATAACATCAATGTAAATGAGTTGCCAACAGCCATCATCAATACATCACGTTCAAATATCAAAAATCTTGCAGTTACAGTTGCTGATGTGGATGGAGATGCTGTGAGTGAACTTGTTGTTGGAAATAAGAGCGCTTCTTTATTGGGAGGAGCTCTCCCGGGTGGAGCTGTTATCAGTGCAGCGATGAAGCCTGGCAACCCGATTGGTGGGCTAAACATCAAAGGCGGAAAAAATCCCGGGGGTGATACCGCCCGTATGCGTACCAGTTCATTGGGCGAATTTGAATTCACAAATCTTGATCCGGGGAATTATACATTCATTGTTGAAGCTAGATATATCATCAGCGATGAAACTGATATTGATTTGAATGACGATGACAGTAATGGAGATGGTACACAAAACAACACAACATTAAAAACAACCACACCAAAACAAACACAAGGTGCCACTTTTGGTGAAAAGGTAAATGCCGGCCTGGCCACATCCTCTTTCAACAGTTTGCTGACCACATTAACAGAACTGGATACACAATTGCAGAATGACGCTGTTTCAACAAAAGCAGGTATCAGTACATCAAGAAGTAATCTTCGCCGGGTGAGTAACAGCATTGTTGCGATCAATACCGATCTTCAAAACGGAAACACAGCAGCGGCTCAATTAAAAATGCAAACCCTGCAAACACAGTTTATGGATTTACAAACCTCTCTAAATTCTCTTGGCGCAGCATACACAAGTATTTCCAACGTGCTTAAAACAAAACATGATACCGCTAAAAACAGTGTCGGTAATATCCGCTAACAACAAACAATCCTGAGATTAAAAAAAGTTCCTTCACAGGAACTTTTTTATTTTCGTTCTGCATGTACAAACAACAGCTCACCAAAGAACAGGCACACCAGAAGGCAAAGCATTACTGTGCTTACCAGGAGCGTTGCCACAGTGTGGTAAAGGAAAAACTATATGGCTTCGGATTGCGTAAATCTGATGTGGAGGAGTTGTTGTCGAAACTCATTGAGGAAGATTACCTTAACGAAGAACGTTTTGCCACACAGTTTGCCGGTGGCCGTTTCCGCATGAAGCAATGGGGACGGGTAAAGATCAAGTATGAACTCAAACAAAAGTATGTAAGTGAGTACCTGATCAAAAAAGCTATGAAAGCTATTGATGAAGAAGATTACTGGGCTACAGCACAAAAACTGTTTGACCAGAAATTGAAACAACTGAAAGGCGAAACTAACATCTTCATCCGCAAAAAGAAGCTCACCGATTATTTAATGCAAAAAGGCTATGAACAAAACATCATTAGCGAATTGTTACGTTAAGTTCCATGTTCTGATTTTTTGTAATCTTGTAACCGCATGTTGAAACCAGCCATTGTAACCCTCCTTCTTATTTCCTGTTTTGCCTTTGTTCGGGCTCAGGATTCAGCCAATGTTTATACAAAAGAGTTTACATTAATAACCGAGAATGATAATTACAATTTCACTAAGAAGGATCGTTACTATTCCAATGGGCTTTTTCTACGCTATCAGTGGTTGGCAAAAAATCGCTCATCCTCAAGACTGGCTGGCAAACTGCATCGTATTGAAGCGGGACAAATGATCTATAATCCTCATCTCAATCGTCGTTCTCTGGAACAGGTGCTTGAGCAACAGGACCGTCCTTATGCAGGCTGGTTGTACGCCAGCTACGGACAAACAAATGTGTTTAACGATGAGCGTGTCTTGCAATTCGATGGAACAGTTGGTATTCTTGGTCCCGGTGCAAAAGGAAAAGAAGTACAAACAAACTATCATAAGATCATTGGTCTGTATAAACTTTATGGCTGGGAAAACCAGTTGCAAAACGAAATGGGTGTAAACGCATCGGTTCGTTATTATCAACCATTGATCGCTGCTACAAAAAACTTTAGTCTTCATGCAGCTGGTAAAGCAACATTAGGAAATACATTTACCAATGCATCCGCCGGTGTGTTATTAAAGCTTGGCAAGCTGGAAGATGAACAGTACAGCGCATACTGGACTGGCCGACTCGGGCAAAGCAAACAACAGCAGCGTAATAAAACTGAATTCATCTTTTTCCTAGAGCCAACACTTATGGCGCAGGCGTATAATGCAACTGTGCAGGGCGGTCTATTCCGTGAGGATAAAGGGAACTATACGTCAGAGCTGAATCCGTTCATTTATATCGTTAAGACAGGGATCATACTTTCAAACCGTCAGACTTCCTTCTCAGCTTACTATCATATCAAACAACGGGAAGCAAAAACTATGATCGAACCGTTTGAAGTGTACGGTGCTTTTGCAATCAGCATCCGCTTTCGTTAACTTCGTGGCATGAGTCATCTTACATTCACACTCATTCAAGCAAATCTTCATTGGGAAGATAAGGCAGCCAACCTGCAGATGCTGGAAGAGACGATCAATTCTATTCAACATCCTACGCAGATCATTGTGCTTCCGGAAATGTTCAACACCGGTTTCAGTATGAAGCCTGAAGAACTGGCTGAAGACATGAATGGTCCAACAGTTGAATGGATGAAAAAGATCGCCGCAGAAAAACGTGTGATTATAACGGGTAGTTTGATGGTGAAAGAAATTGAAACAAGTGAAACCGGCGAAGCAGGGCCAACTCATTATTACAACCGCCTTATCTGGATGTTACCAAATGGCCAACACGGCGTGTATGATAAACGTCACTTGTTTGCTTATGCAGATGAAGACAAACATTATACAGCAGGAACAAAACGTTTGATTGCATCTGTGAATGGCTGGAAGATCAACCTGATGGTGTGTTATGATCTGCGGTTCCCTGTTTGGGCAAGGCAGCAATCAAAAGATGATGAACCCGAGTATGATGTATTGATCTATGTTGCGAACTGGCCCGAACGAAGAGTGCATGCATGGAAAACATTACTTACTGCAAGAGCCATCGAAAATCAAAGCTATGTAATTGGCGTGAACCGTACAGGTAATGATGGTAACAGCATTTATCATAGTGGCAACAGTATGGTCATTGATGCAATGGGTGAAGTGATTTTTGAAAAAGAACATGACGAAGATGTATTCACCGTTACACTCTCCAAAGAAAAACTTGAAGAGATACGTCATAAACTTCCTTTCTTAAAAGACGGAGATGCGTTCAGCATTCTTCCATAATACAATATGCTGGCATTTTACAACGGAACAGTTTTTACCGGTGATCGTTTTATAAACGGTCATGCAGTGTTGGTGAATAATGGGATAATCGAAGCCATAGTACCTGCCGCCGATCTTGCTGCTGATATTGATCGTTACGATCTGCAGGGAAATTTATTAGTGCCTGCGTTTATCGATCTGCAATTGTATGGCGGCAATGGTTTGTTGTTTTCAGAGGCGTTGAATGAAGAGGCAATACATGCAACAGATGCTTATTGTGTAAGTGGTGGGTGTACACGTTTTCTTTTAACGATGGCTACCAACAGCATCGATGTTTTTGTGAAAGGAATTGATGTTGTAAAAAGATTCCTCCAACAAAATGCAAATAGTGGTTTATTGGGTTTACATCTTGAAGGACCGTATATCAATCCAATAAAACGTGGTGCACATTTACTGGAATACATCAAACAACCCACACTTGATGAAGTAAAGTTATTGCTTGATAAAAGTGAAGGCATTGTAAAGATGATGACGCTTGCACCAGAGCAGTGCAGTGATGAGGTGATTCAACTCCTGCTTAATAATAATATAGTTGTTTCCGCTGGTCACAGTAACGCAACTTATGAACAGGCAACAGCCGGTTTCAACAAAGGCATAACAACTGCAACACATTTATTTAATGCCATGTCGCCATTGCAGGGAAGAGAGTTGGGCATGGTGGGTGCAATTTATGATCATGCAACCGCACACAGCAGTATTGTGTGTGATGGATTTCATACTTCGTTTGCTGCAATTCGTATCAGCAAAAAAATGATGCAGGAACGTTTGTTCCTGATCACCGATGCAGTAACTGAAACACGGGAAGGAGCATACCAGCACTTATTAAAAGATGATCGATATGTATTGCCCGATGGAACATTGTCGGGTTCTGCACTAACCATGATAAAAGCGGTGAACAATTGTGTAAACAAGGCAGGTATTGAATTTGATGAAGCGTTGCGGATGGCTTCGCTTTATCCTGCAAGAGTAGCCGGCATAACGCAATCAGCAAAAATTGAAACAGGTTATATTGCTGATTTTGTTGTGCTATCTAAAACACGTGAAGTGCGATCAGTATTTCGTTCCGGGAAACAGTTACTGTAGTTATTTTTTATTGATGCTTTTGATCTCATACACATCCAGCGGTTCTGCACAAAAGCATTGATACTTTTCATCTGTTTTCACCAAACAAGCCGATACAGCCAAGTCATCTACCTGGTAAGTTGAACTGAGATTTTTCAGTTTCACCGGTTTTGTAAATTCATCCGACTGAAGATACCAGCCCAACCCGTCAACAGCAGGCTCACCGCCCCATTGAATTGTTCCATCAATACAAGTAGTATCCTTACAGTTTCTTTCTTTTTGACATGCTGTAAAAAGAAAGAAGGTCATCAGTACCAGGAAAATCTGTTTCATGTACACTTTTTAATTCTTAGAAATTTGCCACTTAACATTCGCCATGACCATTGTTGTTTGCCGTTAATGCTAGCCAAGGCCTGTTTATATTATTTCTGACAGATGTACTAACCTTTCCGTTGCATGATGAGCTGAATTGCTTTTTCCATTTTCGGATCACGGTTCTGCCTGATGCTTTCAGCACTGGCTTTTGCTTCTACATCGGGCAAAACGCCATGGCCATCTTTGGGGTAATTCTTATTGTTTACAATGCGGTAAAGCGGCAACCGCACACGAAGTTTACTGTTCGGCAAGATCATCTCCGGAATAAACACACCATTATTGCCATAATAACCACCACCTGTTTCTTCGCCAACAACAGTTACATTCTCTTGTCCTTTTACAACAGCTGCAAACAACGTCGTGGCAGAAAATGAAAACCCACCTGTGAGAAGGTACACCTGCCCATTATAACGTCGTGACAATGGTTCGTATATCCTATCATTGAAAAACCTGAACCTGTACATGCCATCCTTTTCCTTCTTGTTTAAAAAGAATAGACCAAGATTATAAACAAACCTTCGGCTCACTTTTGCATCGCTGTGAATTTTTCTCCGGACAGAATAAATAGAATCAGTAAATACAAACGACTCCTTGCTGATGAAACGTGTGAGGTATAATGATTTTTTAATGAGCCCTCCCCCATTGTTCCGCACATCGATCACGAGGTGCGGAATATTTTTTATTTCTAACTGCCTGAATGCTTTTTTCAGGAAATGCTTGTGCAATGAAGGGCCAAAACTGCTGATCCGCAAAGTGGCAAACTTCTTTGATGAATCAATACTGAATGAACGTGTACGTTGCAAACGTTGCTGTCTTTCTGAAATTTCCGGTTGTGAGGGTGGTGGGGTTTGTGGAGTGATGGAAACCGGCCTCCGTCTTGTGGTATCTCTTGCAGGATCAAACAACGGCAGTACGGTTCGTTTTACTTCACCTCTTGTATTTACATAGTTGATGGTATAATTCTTTTGCAAACCAAAGCGTATGTTGTAATACGTAGTAAAGTTGTTGCTGATGTTCTGGTAGCTGAAGTTTTTTGCATTACCATCAATTGATACAAGCGGCAAAAGCGAATCAATCACCTGTCTTGCCGTTAATCCGTTGATAGAAAGAATGGTTGTTCCTGTTCTGATCAATGAATCACGACGGTTGAGATTAGCAGTTACCACCAATGTTGAATCATCAACTACTTTTGCAACAAACGGGAACGTGGGTAATCGTTTTCCCGCTATAAACTGATTGTATTTTTTTGAAAACCGCACACTGGTGTGTCCGCAACGTATCGGAAAAATTGTTTCTGCAACTATATTCCTGAACTGTATCTCATTCAAAGAATCATTGAGTTGTTCATATGCAAGTTTGAATGATGATTCAATTTCTTCTTTTGAACTATACCAGTAAAGTGAAGGATGATTTTTTTTGAATGTTTCTTCCATCACCTGCACATCTTCTTTCAACTGCTCCGGGCTGTACTTACGTTCAGGTGTATAAGCAACACTTCCTGTTGCGGAACAGGAACTTAGTGCATACAGCATTACTACTGCAACTATAAAAAAGATGTTTTTCTTCATAAAACTATTTACCAAATGCATTCCAGCCCTGAGCTGTCAGCTGATGCTTATTGCCACCTCTTGTTATGATGTGAGCACCTTCTGCAGCTGTTGTAATATGCCCTACGATCCTGATGCCGTTCACATCTTTTATCTTATCATAATCACTTTGTGCAATGGTAAAGACCAGTTCATAATCTTCACCTCCACTCAATGCACAAGCAGTTGGATCCAATTCTAATTTATACGCAAACTCCTTTGCATCCGGATGTACAGGTATCTTGTCTTCGTAGATCAATGCACCCACTTCGCTTTGTTTGCAGATGTGTAATATTTCACTGCTGAGTCCATCGCTGATATCCATCATTGCCGTTGGGACAATTTTCTCCTTCTCTAAAAAATCGATGATATCTTTTCTCGCTTCTGGTTTCAGTAATCGGCCAACGATATAATCCCTGTTCTCCAGATCAGGTTGTACTCCTTTTGTTTCAAGAAAAATTTTCTTCTCCCTTTCAAGTAATAACAAGCCAAGATATGCGCCACCAAGATAACCGGTTACACATATCAGATCGTTTGGTTTTGCTGTGCTCCGTTTTACAAATTTATCAGGCGCCACCTCTCCAATAGCTGTTACACTTATTACAAAACCTTTGGTAGTAGAAGTGGTATCGCCGCCAACCAGATCAACACCATATTCTTCGCAAGCCACATATACACCATCATAAAATTCTTCTAACGCTTCAAGACTGAAACGATTGCTCACAGCCAAGCTTAAAGTGATCTGTGTTGGTGTTGCATTCATAGCATAAATATCACTCACATTTACCACCACACTTTTATAACCAAGGTGTTTAAGTGGTGTATACATCAGATCAAAATGCACACCCTCGATCAACAGATCAGTTGTAACAACAGTCTGTTTTCCGAAATGATCGATCACTGCTGCATCATCTCCCACGCCAAGAATTGTTGATGCATTCTGATGCTCAATATTTTTTGTGAGATGATCGATAAGACCAAATTCACCAAGGGAGGATAGTTCTGTACGTTCTTCGCTCATAATTTTAGAATGTTTGATGTTAGATGTACGATGTACGCCTCTCTCAACGGGACGACACAATCGAGCTAACAATAATCTTTAATAAAGTTTCTCCTTCGTGAAAGTGCTGTGTTATTTCTTTTTCAAAATCTTTGTTAAACTCTTGCAATAACTCTAAAAAGAACAAGCTTTCATCCAATTCTTCTTCAACTATTTTTAGTTTATTAATAAAATCGGGTTTCGATTTCGCTCTCCTTGCTGCCCGGTAATTTGCACCTACTGAGCTTGAAGAACGAATGATCTGGTTTTTATACGCCCTGTTAATTGGGCTATCAGGTATTTTTTGTGTTAGTCTTGCAACGTTAATGGCAAACATTTTTGTTCGCCTTTTCATTTCTTCGGCATCCATATGTCAGCAAATTAAGATGTTTCAAAAATAACACGCCCATGTACATCGTACAACGAACATCGTACATGTTATAGTTTCTTCCTGTCATTAATCACTTCCACCAGATCATCATGAATTTTTCCGTTGGTTGCAACAATATGTGGTTGATAAGGTGAATAATGATCGCCTTTAAAATCGGTAACCTTACCGCCTGCTTCTTCTACCAACAGAAAACCAGCTGCGCTATCCCATGCATTTAACTTGTGTTCATAAAAGCCATCAAAGCGACCAGCAGCCACCCAACACAGGTCAATTGCGGCACTACCTAAGCGACGAACAGGAATACCCTTGCGAATAAAACGTTCAAACACCTGCAATGGACCGTTCGGCATATCAAGATAAGTATAGGGGAAACCCGTAACCATACATGCTTTGATCAATTCGCTCTGTTCACTCACATGAATGGGTTTATCATTCAAATATGCACCTTCACCACGTTCAGCAAAAAAGAATTCATTCATGAGCGGATTGAACACAGCTCCCATTATCATCTTCCCATCTTTCTCAATACCGATACTTACACAGCATATAGGGATGCCATTTGCAAAATTCACTGTACCATCGATCGGGTCGATGATCCATTTGTAATTTGAATCCTGTGCCATCTCTCCCGCTTCTTCACTTAAAATATAATGATCAGGAAATTCTTTCTTTATGACTTCAAAAATGGCTTTCTCCGCTGCATGATCAGCTTCCGTTACAAGATTGTTCACGCCTTCCTTGTTATGAACAATAAAATCACCATGAAAAAAATGCGTCAGTTGTTCTGCGCCTGCCTTGGTAGCAGCAATTAGGGTTTGTTTAAGCATGCGCAAAGATAACCCCGCAACACAGATTTGAGATTGCAGATTTAAGATTTTAGATTTGAGCTTTTACAGCCTATGCAGCTTTCGGTTATCATCGTCAATTATAATGTGAAGTTTTTCCTGGAGCAATGCTTGCTGTCGGTGCAAAAGGCTGTCGAGGGGATAGATGCGGAAGCGTTTGTGGTTGATA
The DNA here is from genome assembly GCF_037892425.1 of Lacibacter sp. H375. Taxonomy (NCBI): domain Bacteria; kingdom Pseudomonadati; phylum Bacteroidota; class Chitinophagia; order Chitinophagales; family Chitinophagaceae; genus Lacibacter; species Lacibacter aquaticus. The sequence goes on along the minus strand of NZ_JBBKTT010000001.1, from coordinate 1,425,364 downwards.
ATGCTTCGTCTGATGGTAGCCGTGAATACCTCGAACCAAAGTTCACGAACATTCATTTTGCATGGAATAAAGAGAATATTGGTTTTGGCAAAGCCTGTAACCAGGCACTTAAACAGGCAAGTGGCGATTTTGTACTGTTCCTGAACCCCGATACTGTTGTTCCGGAAGATTGTTTTACTGCCTGCTTCAATTTTTTTCAGCAAACACCCGATGCAGGTGCTATCGGCATCCGAATGCTTGATGGCAGCGGAAAGTTTTTGCCGGAAAGCAAACGGTCATTCCCATCGCCACTTACCTCATTCTATAAGCTGAGCGGTTTGTCATTCCTTTTCCCACATTCAAAAACATTTGGCCGTTATCATCTTGGCTATCTTGATGAGCATAAGAACCACGCAGTAGATGTATTGGCAGGAGCTTTCATGATGATCAGAAAAGATGTCCTTGCGCAAACAGGCGGTTTCGATGAAAGTTTTTTTATGTATGGCGAAGATGTGGACCTTAGTTACCGCATACAAAAGCTTGGATTTAAGAATTATTATTTCAGTGATCGTTCCATTCTTCACTTCAAAGGTGAAAGCACAAAAAAATCATCCGTGAATTATGTACGGATGTTTTACGATGCTATGAGTTTGTTTGTGCGCAAGCATTATTCCTCATCACGTGCAGGTGTTTTCAGCTCACTGATCAATGCAGCTATTTGGGTAAGAGCTCTAATGAGTTTGATGAAGCGTTTTATACAGCGTGTTGGTTTGCCTTTACTCGATGCCGTGCTCATCTTCTTCAGTTACATGCTTGCAAAATTTGTATGGACAAGTTATATAAGACCAGAGATCGTTTACATGAATAAATTGTTGTGGATCTCGTTTGTCGTTTTTTCGTTCCTGTTTTTGCTGGTGAGTTATTACACTGGTTTATACGAGCAAAAGTTCCGCTATAAAAATCTGTGGCAATCATCCTTGGTTTCCATTCTTATTATTCTGGCTGTTTATTCATTATTGCCTGAAGAATATCGTTTTTCAAGAGGTCTTGTATTACTTGGGGCAATGTACAGTTACTTTTTCCTTTACTTATGGCGAAGGATTTTGTTATATGCAGATATACTGGAGAAAGCGATTGATGAAGATGATTATTTTTCTTTGGTGGCAGGCACTGAAGCCGATTTGATAAAAGTAAACAACCTCTTACACCATCATGGTCGTAGTCAAACTATACAGGGATTTGTAAGTCCGTTGAACGAACCAAAATCACTTGGCCGTGTCGATGAACTGCAACAACTTTTGCAAAACACGCCGGCGAATGAATTGATCCTGTGCCAAAGCAAAGACCTTTCCTTCTCACAGATCATTACTCTATATGAGCAAACGGGCAAACGTGTAAAATTGCGTTTACATGCTCAACATAGTGAAAGCATTATCGGCAGCGATTCAAAGAATGAAGCAGGTGAAGTTTTACATCGGGAGAAACTGCAGTTGAGTGAAGAAGTAAATCTTCGTTTGAAACGACTGATCGATGTGAGTACATCAGCACTCTTTTTACTCAGCTTTCCATTGCATTTTATCATCAACAGACATGCATTGGGTTTATTGCAACAGAGCGTTGCTGTCTTCACTGGTCGAAAAACATGGGTTGGTTTTTCAACTTCACGTAAACATCTGCCTTCAATTCCTGCATCTGTATTAGGACCTGCCGGGCAACCCCATCATTTATCACACCTGAAAGAAGAGGGTCTTTTATTGGCCGACGAATGGTATGCCCGGGAGTATGAAGCCGTTTACGATCTCAAAACCATCTTTGCGAATTATCAAAAATTAGGCAGTAAGTAAAGCCTTGAGTTGTTACATTTGTCAACACTGAACGGTAAGCATGTCATTAATTGAAATCAATCTCCCCAAGTCAATCAGTAAGGCGCTCAATTTGCCGGTCAATTCTCCTAAACGCCAGCAAATCAAAGTGCTTAAAAAGCTGTTGAAGAAAGCGAAGCATACCGAATTTGGTCAGAAATATCATTTCGACGAAGTATTGAATAGCCGTCATCCCGGAAAACGTTTCCAGGAACTGGTGCCGGTTCATGATTATAATAAGATCTACAAAGATTGGTGGCATAAAACACTGGAAGGCAATACTGATGTGTGCTGGCCGGGCAAGATCAAATATTTTGCGCTGAGCTCAGGCACCAGCGAAGCTGCCAGCAAATATATTCCCATTACCAACGATCTGATGAAAGGCAACCGCATTGCCATGATCAAACAGTTGATTTCTTTACGCACTTATGAAAACCTGCCGGTGCGTAGTTTAGGAAAAGGTTGGCTCATGTTGGGTGGCAGTACCGATCTGCAAAAAGGACCGGGTTATTATGCCGGCGATCTCAGTGGTATCACTGCCAAGAAAATGCCTTTCTGGTTCAGCCCGTTTTATAAACCTGGAAAGAAGATCGCCAAAACCAAAGACTGGAATATTAAGCTCGATTATATTGTAAATGAAGCGCCCAATTGGGATATTGGTTTTGTGGTGGGCGTACCTGCCTGGATACAGATGTGCATGGAAATGATCATTGAACGTTACCAGCTCAAAAATATTCATGAGATATGGCCCAATCTGGCATTTTTTGTACACGGTGGCGTATCGTTTGAACCATATAAGCATGGGTTTGAAAAATTGTTAGGAAAACCGCTTATTAATATTGAAACATACCTGGCAAGTGAAGGATTTATCGCTTACCAAAACAGGCAAGACGCTGTGGGTATGCGTTTAGTTATGAACGAGCACATCTTTCTTGAGTTTGTTCCGTTTGAAGATAAAAATTTTGATGCCGATGGCAATATTGTGGCAAAGCCGGAAGCTTTGATGATCCATGAAGTGGAAGAAGGAAAGGATTATGCATTACTGATCAGTACAAGTGCCGGTACATGGCGTTACTTAATTGGCGATACCATTCGTTTTACCGATAAAGAAAAATGTGAAATCGTTATCACCGGTCGCACCAAACATTTCTTAAGCCTTGTAGGTGAACATCTGAGTGTTGATAATATGAACAAAGCTATTCAGGTGGTTAGTGAAGACATGAATATTTCGATTCCTGAATACACAGTTGTTGGTGAACCTCACGGCAATTTCTTTGCGCACCATTGGTATGTTGCCTGCGATGATCGTGTTAACACGGAAGAGTTGCGTGTTGCCCTAGATAATGCGTTGAAAGAAATTAATGATGATTATGCAGTTGAACGTGGCAGTGCATTAAAAGATGTTTTTCTTGATATTATGCCCGAGTCAACCTTCATGGAATTTATGAAGCTGAAAGGAAAGATCGGTGCCCAGCATAAATTTCCCCGTGTGTTGAAAGGTAAAATGCTGGCCGATTGGCAACAGTTTTTAACAACAGGTAAGTTGTAAGCAATTGATCCTTGTGATCGGTGTTTCTATCAATCCATCATCAGACATGACCGAAGCAATCATCAAAGGTTTGGCGTTAGGTTTATTGCTGGCCATCAGTATGGGCCCGGTTATTTTCTCCATCATTAAACAAAGCATCAGTAACGGTCACAAAGGTGGGTTGGCATTTGTGTTTGGTGTATCGGCCAGTGATCTTACGCTGGTTCTTGTGAGCAATATCTTCACTGAACTATTTAACCGGCTGTTGAAGTTTGAAAAAGTGATTGGTCTCGGTGGCAGCGCTTTGCTTATTGGTATCGGTGTGTATTTTCTCTTTTTCAAAAAAATAAAAATGAATGAGCTGGGCGATGGTATTGAAATGAAACGCAGTGCCGGCGATTATGTAAAGATCTTTTTTGCCGGTTATTTCATGAATACACTTAACCCAAGTGTGATTGCATTCTGGTTTACCTGGGCCACTGCTTTCATCACCATTCCGGTGAATGAACGTATTGCCACCTTCGCTGTTTGTCTTTCTGTTGTATTTATTTTCGATCTGTTGAAAGTATTCCTTGCAAACAAACTCCGGAGCAGGCTCACATTAAAAACCATCACATTGATCAATAAAATATCAGGCACTATTCTGATCGTGTTCGGAATTATCCTGATCGTTGGGCTTTTATTTTACAGGAAATAAATAAGCTGTACCTTCTTAACATACAATTTCATTTTTCTGATGTTCTTTTGAGGCTTGTTATGAAATGAGCCATAAAAATTATAGAGCAAATTATATACAGGCGGTCACAATCTTTATGGCGAAAAACATCTGGCAATAAAAACAATCATAAATAGACAGATGAAACCAGCCATTCTTGTACTGCTTTTATTAGTTGCGTCTGTTGCCAACGCACAATTCAATGAATTGGTGTTGCGCAAAAACGGCATCGCTAAAAAACGATATGCAGAAGGTGCAACTATTACGCTGCAAACAAAACTTGGTTTGCGGTACACCGGCACTATCTATTTGATCCAGAACGACAGCATTTATTTTCTTGGTGGCGGTATTCACAAACGTGACATTGCCATTGTGTTTAAGAAACAAAAGAAAAAGCACCGCTTTATTCCGTTTAATGGCCAGGCGTTTTTATACAGCAATCTTGGTATTCCGTTATTTACTGCCGGTTTGGTCATCAGCGGAGAGCCTTTCTTAAACTCTGCTATTTCAGGTGTGGCATTGGTTTACGTTCCCGTGCTGTTGTACAATGCTCAACAACTTATTTTCAACGGCAATAAAAAATACAGGATCGGGAATAAATATGATCTGCAGGTTCTTGATCTTTATCCATCAGAAAAACTTCCAGAAAAAAAGCTGTAACGTATATTGCAACCATGGCCGCAAAGAAATCCAATTCCTCCAACAGGACATTTCTTCAAAAAACGTTTCGTTTCCTGAAACGCTTATTTATCGTTCTGTTTATTGCTCAGTTTATTTATATTATTTTACTTAAGTGGGTCGATCCTCCTATTACTGTTACGCAACTTGTAAGTGTACTTAAAGGCGAAGGCTTAAAACGTGATTATATTGACATCGAACAAATGAGCAGCAATGCGAGGTTGGCAGTTATTGCAGAAGAAGACCAACTGTTTCCCGATCATAGTGGTTTCGACTGGAAGCTGATTGAAAAAGCCATTGATCATAATGAAAAAAAACCAACACGTATCCGTGGAGCTTCCACACTTTCGCAGCAAACAGCTAAGAATGTTTTTTTATGGCAGGGCCGCAGCTGGTTCCGCAAAGGACTGGAAATGTATTTTACAAAAATGATCGAGTGGATTTGGGGAAAGAAGCGCATCCTTGAAGTGTATCTCAACGTAGTGGAAATGGGAAAGGGTGTTTACGGCATTGAAGCTGCTGCAAGAAAATTTTATTCAAAACCGGCCATACAACTTTCACGGGTGGAGGCCGCACAAATTGCGTCATCATTACGGAACCCCAAAAAATATACTGTAAAGCCTTTATCAAAAGCAGTTGCAATCCGCACAGGTTGGGTAGTTCGTCAAATGAATAATCTTGAAGGTGATGAGGATATTCAGCAGCTGATCCATGATGATATTCAGCCCAAAAAAGACAAGAGGAAAAAAGTATCAGCGAAGTAAGGCATCAACAGCTTTCACTGCTTTGTTGAAACGTTCTTCAAAATCTCCGCTCAAAATCGTCCATGCTGTAGTTTGTTGATGCAACAATTCCTTGTACACCGCAAACAGATCATTGCGTACTTTTTGTTCGGGATATTCTCTTAATTCATCTTCCACCCAGGGAATATCGGGTTTGCAGAGAAGATAAAGATCGTATTTCTGATGTTTAAGCTGCTGGAGTATCCACGGATCACAGGAGCCAAATACTACTTCGCTCCATACTTTCATCACATGCATATCTGTATCAAAAAAGATCGTATTTACTTGTTTTGTAAGGGCGTCAACCGTGTATTGCTCTGCCAGCTCGGTTTGATTTTTGGCGATCACTAATAAATCATCCGCATTATATGGCCTTCCCAACATCAGTAAATATTCTCTTGCATATTCAGGACACCATACCGATTGGTAGTGTTTCGCCAAACGTTCGCTTAAAAAAGATTTACCTGTAGATTCCGGGCCGAGTAGAACAACTTTCTTCGGGAAATTCATAAAGGTTGCAAAATAACGGGTGATGCAATACAAAACAAGGGTAATTCTGCTATCGTAATTTTACTCTTCTCATCCATTCTGCCAATCCAAAAAAAGCCATGATCAATAACACCACATAATAAACACTGGTAAACACATATTGTTTCACAAAGTACAAGGGAATTGAAGCAATATTGGTAGCGATCCACCAATACCAACTTTCTACTTTCTTTTTTGCCATCAACCACATACCTGTAAACGCTGTGGCTGCTGCAAAGGAATCGGCCCAGGGAATTGCACCCGGCGCAAAGCTCTGTTTAAGATAATATAACGAAATGTATAATGCAAGGTAAAAACCGGCGAAGAATAAAAGCTGATAAATGATCCACCTGGTATTAGAATAACTGATGTGTAAAACCTGCTGATGTTCTTTGTCCTTTTTTGCCCATAGCCACCAGCCATAAATACTCATGACTGTATAATAAATATTTACTGCTGCTTCGCCTAACAAATGCCCTTTGTAACTCAAATAAATATAAATAACCGTGTTTACAAGGCCTACCGGGTAAACAAGAATGTTTTCCTTTCTGCTGAACCAAACACTCGCAATTCCACACACAACACCAGTGTATTCAAGGGCCGTAGTTGCCTTCATCCCTGTTACAAACTGTTGCCAGATAGATTCGATCATGTTTCAAAAATGCATTGAAATTTTCAGATTGAGTGCTAAAAAATTTTCGGTCATCTTTGCAAAAATGTTTGCCGTATGTCGATTGCTGTCCTTGGTGCCGGTATGGTGGGCCGTGCTATTGCACTTGATCTTTCTGCAGAATTTAATGTTACTTCCTTTGATGTAAGTGAACAGAACCTTCAGCACTTACAACGTAAATCAACCAAAATAAAAACAGTTGTTGCTGACCTGAAAAATACAGCAGCCTATTCATCACTACTTCAACCTTTTGATCTTGTAGTGACTGCTGTTCCCGGTTTTATGGGTTTTGAAACGTTAAAAGCGGTGATCAATGCGGGAAAGAATGTTGCAGACATTTCTTTCTTTCCTGAAGATGCATTGCAATTAGATGCTTTAGCCAAAGAAAAAAATGTAACCGCCATTGTTGATTGTGGGGTTGCGCCCGGCATGAGCAACTGGATCATCGGCCGCTACAATGCAGAAATGAAGATCGATGGATTTGAAATTTATGTTGGAGGGCTACCCTTGTATCCAAAACCTCCATTCTTTTATAAAGCTCCGTTCTCTCCTGTTGATGTAATTGAAGAATATACAAGACCTGCACGTTTGAAAGAAAACGGTAAGATTGTTACCAAGCCTGCATTAACAGACAGAAAGATGATGAGTTTTGATGGTATAGGAATATTGGAAGCATTTAACACCGATGGTTTACGTTCACTCTTATTCACCATGCCGCATATTACTACACAAATTGAACAAACACTTCGTTACCCGGGGCATATCGATCTAATCATTGCATTAAAACAAAGTGGTTTTTTCAGCGAAGAAAAAATAATGGTGGATGGAAAAGAACTATCACCATTACAATTCACTTCAAAACTATTGATCAACGAATGGAAGTTGGGTGAAACAGAAGAAGAGTTGACTGTGATGAAAGTAATTCTTCACGGCGAAGGAAAAACAATTGAATACAACCTGCTCGATAAATATGATACAGCCACACAAACATCCTCCATGGCTCGCACAACAGGTTACACTTGCACTGCAGCTGTTCATTTGTTAGCTAAAAACATGGTTACGAAGAAAGGGGTATTTCCGCCCGAGCTATTGGGTGATGATAAAAGATGTTTTGATTTTGTGTTGAGCTATTTGCAAGACAGGGGTGTTTGCTGGGTGAAGAAAGTATAAAAAACTTTCAGATTTATCGTTTGTGATGAACCCGTTTTTGCCTTAGTTTTACTTTTTACAAAAAATAAAAACTTAAACATTATGATACGTCACGCATCTGCCGTTTGGAATGGCTCGGGTAAAGAAGGTAACGGACACCTAACTACACAAAGCACCGTTTTAACTGATACACAATATTCTTATCTCTCCCGTTTTGAAAGCGGTGTCGGTACCAACCCAGAAGAATTGGTAGCAGCGGCACATGCAGGTTGTTTTAGCATGAAGTTGAGTTTTGTATTGGGTGCTGCAGGATTTACTCCTGAAAAAATAGATACTAAATGTGAGATCACCTTTGTTGATGGAACATTGTCTAAATCTCACCTCATTGTATCTGCTTCTGTGCCGGGTATTGATGATGCGAAATTCCAGGAGTGTGTAAAAGATGCAGAACAAAACTGTCCTATTTCAAAATTATTAGGAAAGGGTTTAGAGATCAGCAGCACAGCAACACTGGTTGCATAAATTATTGATCATTATTTATACAGCCGGTTTTCAATTGAAGGCCGGCTGTTTTATTTTACAGTATGGAAAAGATAAATCTTGCAGAAAAATTCAACCTTTTTACTGAACACTGGAGTCCGCAGATTGCCGGTGAGTTAAACGGACAACATGTTAAACTTGTAAAGTTCAAAGGACCGTTTACCTGGCACCATCACGATCATGAAGATGAACTGTTTTATGTAGTGAAAGGAAGTTTTGATATGGAGCTAGGCGATAAAACGATTACCATTAACGAAGGTGAATTCATCATTGTTCCAAAAGGTGTTGAACACCGGCCCAATGCAAAAGAAGAAGTGCATGTGTTGTTATTTGAACCAGCCACTACATTGAATACAGGTAATGTAGAGAATGAGTTTACGAAGAAGGAGTTGGGAAGGTTTTGACGTAACACTAATTTGCTCTATAAAATCTTGATGGCCTTAAATACTTTATTCCCTTTTTTGTTTGAAATCTTGTTGGTTGTTGTTTCCCATTTTGTACGACTTCAAAATGAAGATGCGCAAAAGCAGAATAACCTGTATTACCGCTGTTGCCAATTTGCTGACCTTTCGAAACTGTATCTCCGACATTGACCTTCACTCCATTTTTCTGCAAGTGCCAATAATGTGCAACTGAACCATCGCCGTGCTGAATACTGATATAATTCCCATCTGATAAATTATCAGGATTTAATCCGCCTTTATCACTGTCACTTCTTACTGCAATGACAGTTCCTTCTCTTGCTGCACAGATTGTTGTTCCTTCTTTCACTTTAAAATCAAGAGCAAACTCTCCTTTATGACTTAGTTTGCTATCATAAGCTTGTACCAAATAAACTTTCTTGCCTTGTTCAAACGGCAGAGCATAAACATATGTTTCATCGTTGGTGAATTCGCCGTTCTTTAGCTGACGAATAGTATAATCGTTCTGTGTTTGTGCAAAAACATCAGTACAGAAAAACAGAAGAAATAAAATTGAAAGCTGTTTCATGTTTACTAAACTACTTTTTCAAACCTTAATAAAAACAAAAAAGCGTTGCAATTACTGCAACGCTTTCTATCATTCAAATCATTTAATTCATTTCATCATCGGTCTTATTCTGCCTCTGCAACTACTTCTTCCACTTCAGGAATCATACGTTTCATCATTCCTTCAATACCTGCTTTCAACGTAATCATTGACGAAGGACATCCGCTGCAGCTTCCCTGCAATGCAAGATTTACTTTACCATCTTTAAAACTTTTGAACTGGATAGCACCACCGTCCATTTCAACCGCAGGCTTCACATAGTTCTCGAGTATTTCCTGAATGCGCTTTACCACATCGCTTTCATCGCCACTCAATACAACTTCGTCCTTCACCGGCTCAACTATTTTCGATTCGTCAATAACTGGTTTGCCTTCTTCCAGGTAATCTTTCAAAAACTGGCGGATGGTAGGGATCAACTCCTGCCAATCAGTATCGGGTGTAGAACGGGTGAGCGTCACAAAATTGCTGGCAATGAACACGGCTTTCACAAACGGAAAACCAAAGAGTTCCTGCGCAAGTGGAGAGGCATCTGCTGCTGCTACTTCAGGAAAGTCAATGCTTTTGCCGGGATACAAGAGTTTGTTTGCCACAAACTTCATTGTTTCCGGGTTTGGCGTCATTTCTGTATAGATGCTGATAACGGGATTACCTGTTTGTATCATGTTGGTGAAACTTTAAGCAGCAAATTTAGCAACAAACGGCGGGTTTTGGTTGAGGTTTTCCCATTTTAGCACATTTATGACGAATCATAGCCAAAAAGCTCCCGTAATCGTAAATTAGAGTAATTAAAACATACAAATATGCTATCCCCAAAAATTGAAAAGGCGCTTAACGAGCAGGTTTTGCTCGAAGCAGAGTCATCTCAGATCTATTTAGCCATGGCCAGTTGGGCAGAAGTAGAGGGGTACAGCGGTATTGCGGCCTTTCTTTATAAACATAGCGACGAGGAACGTCTTCACATGTTAAAACTGGTGAAATTTATTAATGAACGGGGAGGCCACGGTGTCATTCCACAATTAAAAGCGCCTGCAACCAAATACAAAGGCGTGCGGGAATTATTTCAGCAGGTGCACGATCATGAAATACTGGTGAGTGGAGAGATCAACAAACTGGTTGATATTTGTTTGAAAGAAAAAGATTACACTACGCATAATTTTCTGCAATGGTATGTAAGTGAACAGATCGAAGAAGAATCACTTGCAAGACATATCATGGATAAACTGAAATTGATTGGTGCTGATAAGAGTGGTTTGTACATGTTCGATCGTGATGTATCAACGATGGGTGGGCCAGCAGCTACCGGCGGTGGCAGGCATTGATCTTTCAACACTTCTATTTGTGTTTACATGCTTATCGTTTAACTTCATTAAGGTGAGCGAATGATATTTTATTCCCGAAACAAAACTGATTATATGCATAGAGAATTATCCGGATGGTATAGCCCCGCATTGAATAAAGAAATGCCTATTGCCACTTATGGACATTATGGTTTTGCGTTATTGTTAGTGCCCACTGCAGCAGCTGATTATTTAGAGTATGAACGCTTTCAATTGATGGACACGTTGCGTCCGTGGGTGGAAGCTGGTAAGGTGAAAATATTTTCTGTAAACAGCATCAATACAGAAAGCTGGATGCACAATGAAATGGAAGGCGCACATAAGGCCATCCGACATAACCAGTTCAATGAATATATTTTTAACGAAGTGGTGCCGTTCATCAAAACAAGCACATCATTCGATACGCCAATTATCACCTGCGGTGCATCATTCGGTGCATTGCACAGTATGAACTTATTTTTGAAACGTCCTGATTTGATCAATGGTGTCATTGCCATGAGTGGTGTGTATGATCTGATGGAATACAGTAAAGGACATTATGATGAACAGGTGTATTACAACAGCCCCATGCATTATATGCCCAACTTAACTGATCATGCAGTATTGGAACAGATTCGCCAAAGCAATCATATTCATATTTTCAGTGGAAGTGGTGCATATGAGGACCCATCGAGCAGCGGACGTTTTGCAAAAATTCTGTACGATAAAGGCATTAACTACGAACTGGATATTTGGGGCGAAGAGTGGCCACACGATTGGAATACCTGGCGTGCTTTATTGCCGCATTATCTTGAAACCAGGTTTTAGGAGCTCGCTTAATCAAGAGTTAAACATAAAGTCTTTCCATTCGTCAAATGCAATCAACAATCTGTTGGTTGCATTTGTAGTTTTAGTAGTTTCCACTTCTTAAACCACAACGCATGAGAAAATCATTGTTCTTTTTTCTTACCAGTATATTATCACTTACACTTTCAGCACAACAAAAAGATACCATCAGCAAAGAAGATTTGAAGATCGCTGCAAAAGTGATTGGACTTGATTTTACAGAACCTGAACGTGACAGTATGTTGCGTGATGTGAGGGATAATTATTCGGAGTATGCAAGGATGCGTAGCCTTCCGCTCAATAACAATGTGCCCATGAGTCTTTGGCAAAGTCCGGTGCTGCCGGGTATGCAGTTCGATACAAAGCAATTGCCTGTACAATGGAACATTCCTGTTAATGTAAACATGCCCATAAACAAAGCCGATCTTGCTTTTTATGATATACTGCATTTAGCCTCACTCATCAAAAACAAAAAGATCACATCTGTTGAGCTGACAAAATTTTTTATTGAACGTATCCGCAAGTATGGCGACACGTTACAATGTGTTATTTCTGTTACTGAAGACATCGCCATGCAGCAAGCGAAATCCGCTGATGCAGAAATAGCAAAAGGAAAATACCGTGGACCATTGCATGGTATCCCATACGGATTAAAAGATCTGTTTGCTGTAAAAGGAACTAAAACTACATGGGGTGCTACACCTTACAAAGACCAAACAATTGACGAAGACAGTTATGTGTACACAAGGCTGAAAGATGCAGGTGCAGTATTAATTGCCAAGTTTACGCTCGGCGCTTTAGCAATGGGCGATTGGTGGTTTGGTGGTCGTACAAAAAATCCATGGAATCTCAACTTCGGTTCATCAGGTTCATCTGCAGGTTCGGCTTCTGCAACAGTAGCAGGGCTTGTACCTTTTGCTATTGGAACAGAAACTCTGGGTTCAATTATTTCACCCTCTACTGTTTGTGGCGCAACAGGCTTACGACCAACATTCGGCAGCATCAGCAGAAGCGGCGCAATGACGCTTTCATGGAGTCTTGATAAAGCAGGACCGATTTGTCGAAGTGCAGAAGACGCCGCTGTTGTGTTCAACTATGTTCATGGAACAGATGGTAAAGATCCCGGTGCAGTGAATATGCCGTTCAATTACAGTGTAAAAAAAGATATCAAAAAACTCCGCATCGGTTATGCAAAGAATTTTTTTGATCGTATCCGTGATACAAGTGCTAATGAATGGAAAGTGTTAAAGGCATTTGAACAAATGGGCATCAAACTTATTCCTGTTAATTTCCCTGACAGTGCAGCTTATCCTTTTGATATAGTTGGGATCACGATTAGTGCAGAAAGTGCTGCTGCATTCGACGAATTAACAAGAACAGATATGGATGATCTGCTGACACGTCAAAACAAAAATGATTGGCCGAACTCTTTCCGTATCGCACGGTTAATTCCGGCAGTAGAATATATCAATGCAAACCGGCATCGCTATTTGTTGATGCAACACATGAAAACATTTTTTGAAACAGTTGATATTGTCATCACACCAACTTATGGCGGCCGTCAATTGGCTATCACCAATCTTACAGGTCATCCTGCATTGGTGATGCCGACAGGTTTTAACCAACGCAAACTTCCAACAAGTATTACCTTAGTTGGCAAGTTGTATGATGAAGCAACATTGTTACAATTGGGAAAGGCGTTTCAGTTGGCAACAGGTTGGGATGATGTACATCCGGAAATGTTTAAGCAGTAAGAACAACTATAAACAAGAATTATTTGTTTGATGCAAGCAACTGCTCTTCTTTCTTCAATTGCTTATCATAAACAAATGTGCCTAGTGGTAACCAGGCAGCAATAAAGGCAAAGACAAACTTTTTGAAGGGCCAGTTATAAACCTCTTTCACATAAAAAGCCAGTGCAACATACACTACAAACAATAAACCATGTGCCCAGCCAACATACTTAACGGCCAAGGGAAGATCGAATATGTATTTCAAGGGCATAGCAATTAACAACAGCACCAGAAAAGAAATACCTTCTGCAATTCCTGTTTTGCGTAAAAGTTGGATCGGTTTCAGATTCATGTTACAAAGAAATAAACAGATCAGTGATTACAATCTGTCGTATGACAATGATTTGCTTTTCTGCAAAAACGATGATTGAGAATATGCGCAGTAATAACCAATGCAACCGCCGGTATCACAAATACAAATGAAGAGTAAGGAAACTTTATAAACTGGTTGAGCGTAAACAGTAACATACCAATAGAGAAAGGAACGAGCGTTCCCCAATGGTGATGGTGTTTTTTATAACCATGCCACAAGGTTGAGAAACCGATCACAAAGGCGGTTCCTAGTAAAAGTATTTCCACAAACACATTGTGGATGATGTTGATTCCGAAGAGAGGAAGGCTGGTGATAAATAACGGCACAACAGCACAGTGGATGGCACAGGCTACAGATGCGGCGATTCCCAAGGCTTCCCAATTAATACGCATATTCATAAAGGACAGCAAAAATACATATTTGCAATTATGTTGCAAATTTTATTTTGAATTGAAATTCGCCTCGGTTCGCTCCGTACCTTTGCGGTTCATTTTAATGATATGTCCAAAAAGTTGTGGTTCTACCTGGGTTTCTTCGTGCTGTTAACGGGTGTTTTCTTTCTCGCTATTTTCTGGGGTACAGACCTGTGGCGTAAAAAATTGCCCACAATGAACGAGGTAAAAGACTTTGCGTTTGTAAACCAATTGGGCGACACCATCACTAACAATAATGTGGCGGGCAAAGTACAGGTAGTGGAATTTTTCTTTACGACCTGCACCGGTATTTGCCCAAAGATGAACACCAACATGGCCGTGATTGCCAAAGATTTTGCTGATGAAGAAGATTTCATCATTCTGAGCCACACGGTTGATCCCGACAAAGATTCTGTTGCCCGTTTGAAGCAATATGCCGATTCGATGAAGATCGATCCAAAAAAATGGATGCTCCTCACAGGCACCAAAGAAAAATTATACGAAGCAGCCCGCAAAAGTTATTTGCTGGATGATCAGAAGAACGGTCTTGATCCAATAGCTGATCAGTTTATTCATACCCAGCTTTTTGCATTAGTGGATAAAAGCGGTAAGCTGCGAGGTATTTATGACGGACTAAAAAAACAGGAATTGACAAAGCTGAATGAAGACATCAGTCTCATTTTAAAAGAAGGTTACGATGGCCCACGTTTTGTGAACGGAATTTTTCAAAATAACCCGAATTAAGTAATTTTCATACATGAGCGAAGCGATCAAAGAGTTGCTGAAAAAAAATCACATGAGTGTAACCGACAGCCGGTTGCAGATACTCGACATGTTTTATCATGCGCCCGGTGCATTGGCGCATGCCGATATTGAAAAGAAAGCCAGCGACAAAATTGACCGTGTTACCATTTACCGCACCTTACAAACCTTTGAAGAAAAAGGCATCATTCATACAATACCAACCGCCGACAACTCAGTGAAATATGCATTGTGTAAGGATCAATGTGCCGAAGGTCATCATCACGATAACCACGTACATTTTGTATGTGATCAATGTGGTAAAACTATTTGTCTTGATGATGTATTAGTGCCGGAAGTAAAATTGCCAACGGGTTTTCAACCACAGCAAAGCAATATGGTGGTGAATGGTTTTTGCAGTGACTGCAGAAGCTAGACTAAGAGTTTAAAGAAGAGAAAAGACTTGAAAGAGAAGTGTACCAATGGTTCTCTTTTTTATTAATACTAATTGTCATATATCGTAACCTATCATTTCCTCTTTCCCTCCTTCCACTCTTTCATTCTCTTAGCTAAAAATAAAAATGCCCTCCCGTAGAAACGGCAGGACATGATTAATGTTCTGATTTAGCAGTGCAAATATCGGTATTAATTAGTTAAGATTATCCATTTCTGTTTTTGTAAAATCCATGAGGGTTTTAATGTGGTTCGGTGAAAAATCGAACTTGAGTCCTGCTGCTTCATACAATTGGGGCAATGTTTTCGTACCACCCAGGCTCAATGCATTGATATAATTCTGCAATGCTTCCTGTTGGTTCTGTTTGAACTGCATCCACAAACCAATGGCGCCTAACTGGGCAATTCCATATTCAATATAATAGAACGGCACTTCAAACAAATGCAATTGACGCTGCCATTCGTATGGGCGGAATTGTTCAAGACCACTATAATCGATCAGTCCCGTACTGTATTCATTTGCCAGCGCCATCCATTTTGCACCACGCTCTTCAGCAGTGTGTGTTGGGTTTTCATAGAGCCAATGCTGAAATGCATCAATGCGAGCAATCCAGGGTAAAATGGTGAGCACACGTTCCAATTGTTTGAATTTTGCTCGGCGCAACTCTTCCTTATCCTTAAAGAAAATATCCCAATGCTCCATGCTGAAGAGTTCCATGGCCATACTCGCCACCTCAGCAATCTCCGCACCATATTCTTTAAAGCCTGTGAGTTCAAGATCATGTGTAAGGAATGAATGTACAGCATGACCACCTTCGTGTACCATTGTGGTAACATCATCCAACGTACCGGCAGCATTCATAAAAATAAACGGTGCACCTGTTTCAGCTAACGGCATATTGTAACCGCCGGGGGCTTTTCCTTTGCGGCTGTCGAGATCAAAGCGTTTCAATTCATTCATCTTGCGCAAGCAATCAGCAAAGAAAGGATTGAGTTGTTCGAAACATTCAATTGTTTTTTCTGTCAACTCTGTTCCATTAGTAAACGGTTGTAACGGAACAATGCCTTCCGGCTCTGCATCCATATCCCATGGACGTAACTGATCAACACCAATCGCTTTGCGTTGTTCTTCGTAAATAATTTTTACCAGCGGTATCACATGTTGCTTTACTGCTTCATGGAAATTGAAACAATCTTGTGGCGTGTAATCAAAACGACCAAGTTCTTTAAACTTATAATCACGATAATTTTTAAAATCGGCATTCAATGCTAATTGATGACGTTTTTCTACAAGTTTATCAAACAATGCATTCAATGCATCACGATCCTGGTAACGACGGTTCTGTATTTTCATGTACACTTCTTCACGCAACTTACGATCAGGATTTTCTAAGAACTTACCTGCCTGTTGCAAGGTGTATTCCTTGCCATTTACTTCCACCGTCATCTTACCGGCAATCTGTCCAAACTGTTGTTGCATTACATTCAGTTCGCTCATGATCGGGATATTCGCTTCACGAAAAAGATCAATGCTCTTTTTAATTGAACGCAGATAAGTAAAATATTTATCTGCATCCAGTTCTTTGGTGAACGCACATTCAACCAGTTTGCGGTTAAGCTTATCTGCATAAGGTTGCATCTTTGGTGCGATCTCAATGTAGAAATAGTTGAAGGCTTCTTCCAGTTGTTTATTCTCCGTGTCGCAGGTCATACGTACCTGGCGCCAGCAGGCATCTTCACTGATCACTGCTTCCAGTTCGCTGCTGTTCTGCAACCATTGCTCAAGCTCTGCCTTACTGTTAATGGGTTGCTCAAGCAGCTGTTTAAAATAAGGCTCAAGAGTTTCCCAAGTTGTAATGGTGAAATCTTTCGGTAAGAATTTCCGCTCAATAGGTTTAATATCTGCTGTCAACGTCATAATCAAAAACTGTTTAAAAAATGATGCCGGTAAACCGGTAAGCAGATAAGAAGTTTAACTTCCCGCTCCCCGTCTTACCGGCACAAATGTGATGAGTATAAATTAATCTTCTTTCTTCTTTTTTGCAGCTGCCTTCTTTTTGGGTGCTTCTTCAGTAGCAACTTCTTCTGCTTTGGGTTCAGCTTTTTTCTTCGCTGCTTTCTTTGCAGGCTTCGCTTCTTCTTCAACTACTGCTTCTTCAACCGGTGTTTCTTCCTCAGCCACCTCTGTTAATTTAATTTCAATTCCTTTTGCACTGATGATGCCATACCACTTCACCATTTTCTTCATATCACTGGTATATACACGTTCAAAATCCAGATCGGGGTATACTTTTTCGAAATAAGCTTTAATGGCTTTTGCATCTTTTTCATCGGGCAACTTGCCACCTGCACTTTCCATGGCTTTAAAAATATCTGTAAGGTTTACATTGTCACGAACAGTGTAAACTTCAATACTTTCCAGGTGTGAGAACTGGTGTTGACGAGTAGATGCAAACTTTGTTGAGTTATCATCGAGCGAACGCACTATTGCACCATCGCTTTTGCTGCTAACGAGTTCAAACAAGCCGGGCATTCCGGTAACTGCAATTAATTTTCCGTATTCCATAATTTTCAATTCAAGGGTTGCAAGTTAAAGGATTTCGGTTAACCTCATTTCAATTTAACGCCAAACAAAGAGGGCCTCGCTGATTCTTTGAAGCATTGGGAAAGGAAGATGCAAAGCCAACCACAGGTCGCAATTATGCCTTTTCTGGTCATATCCGTCATCTTTAACATGCTTTTTGTAGTACTGTTTATGAAAATGAGCGTTATACGTGCACAGGTTCTTGTCTGACCGTTGAAACTGTTTATATTCGTAATAATTATAAAAGCCAATTCCTATATCTTGAGCTTGCTACACACACAGGACGTAAATCTTGATCGAATTTCCAGTAAACAGGTTGTTTCTTTTATACATGATAACCGGTTGTACCAGCTGAATGATTTTGCAGCATTGGAATCGTTCTGTCCTAAATCAAATTGTACCAAGGCATTTTATACGCACCATAAAACATTTCACATCCGTGAGCGGATCGAAAAAGTATGGGAGGCTTATAAAAACATTCATCCAAAACAAGCCTGGTGTGGCAACATGCTACAGTTTGGTATGCAGTACTGCCGCAAGAATAATTCCATATCTTATATTGATGATGAATATGCTGGCGCAAAAGCCGGGCAGATCGTTCTTATTCGTGTAAAAGCATTGGGTGGTTTGGCAAAAGTGGCCGTGGGTCACGAAATTACAGCGGTGCATGAAAAAGAAATGTGTCTTGAAACGAGCTATCTCGTGAAAGGAAAATCGTTGGGCAGCCAGCGCATTCAGTTAAAAACCTGTAAGGATGGTTTCACTGAAATTTCACATCATACGATTTACAAAAGCGGTTCATGGCTGAGAGATAGAATAATTTATCCCTTCTTCCACACCAAAGCCATCCGTGAATTCCACAATAATATACGCAGGTCACTGGGACTGGCGTGATGTTGTTTAAGGCCGGAATATCTTTTCTTAATTAGCTCAGTTTTATTTCAGCAGGCGCAATGCCGATAATGTTTCTGTTAACATTACAGCTATTCATTTATTTTTGAAGCTTTATGGAACAGGAATACCACAAGATCATCATCATTACAGCTCCTTCAGGTGCAGGAAAAACTTCCATTACAAGGCAATTGATGAAAAATTTCCCGCAACTGGCGTTCTCTATATCAGCAGCTACCCGTAAACCGAGAGCCCACGAAAAAGATGGTGTTGATTATCATTTCATGAGCACCGAAGCTTTTCAGCAAAAAATTCATGAAGATGCATTTATGGAATGGGAAATGGTTTATGAAGGAAACTATTACGGCACACTGAAATCGGAAATGAAACGTATCTGGAGCAATGGGCAAATTCCTGTTCTTGATATTGATGTAAAAGGTGCTATTCATATTCAGGACCTGTATCCCAAACAAATACTCACTATTTTCATTGAACCGCCATCCATTGAAGAGTTGAAGCGAAGGTTAGAAAGTCGTGGTACAGAAACATCCGATTCACTCCAGGCACGTGTAAGTAAAGCATCTTACGAAATATCTTTTAAACATTCGTTTCAACACGTGATCGTTAACGACAATCTTGAAAAAGCTATTGCAGAAGCAACGGCCATTGTAGGGGCATTCATCAAGGCTGAGTAATCGGCCTTTGTAATTCCTGCAAAAACACTATTTTTAATTACTATGAATTGGGTGTTATTGATATGGATCGGGGTAAGTATGTTGTTTGTTGGCTTTTTTGCCGGATTGCAAACAGCATTTGGTTCGCTCAATCGTTTCTCCGTGGAGCTTAAGAAAAAACAAGGTGTTGCAAGTGGCCGCATCCTTAGTTTCTTTATCGAAAATCAAAGCCGTTTTATTGGTGCTTTACTCGTTGCAGTAACATTATCATTGGTGGTATTTGTATTGTTGGTGAACCGTTTCTTTGATCCGTTATGGAAACAGATGCCAACACCTATCCGCAATTCGGCTTTTTTGCGCATTACCATCGAGTTATTTACTTCGGGTTTGCTTGCCTTGTTGATACAGGTTGTATTTAAATCCGTCTTCCGTAAAAAAAGCAACTCTGTTCTTTCGTTTTTTGCACGCATCGTTAGTTTACTTTACAGCATATTTTCTCCTGTGGCTTCCTTATTTGTTGGTTTGGCCGAATGGATACTGAAATACTTATTTGATGTGCGGATCAGTGATAAGAAAGAAGCATTCACAAAAGTTGACCTTGAACATTTTATTCAACAGGGAAAAGACGATAACGAGGAATCACAAGACATCAATACGGAATTATTTGAAAATGCATTATCGTTGCCCGGTGTAAAAGTGCGTGAGTGTTTAATTCCACGTAAAGAGATCATTGGTGTCGAATCGTCGGCCAGTGTTGAAGAAGTAAAACAAAAGTTTGTAGAAACTAAACTCAGCAAACTCATTGTGTACGAAGGTAACATCGACAATATTCTTGGTTACGTTCACCAGCTCGATCTGTTTCGAAAACCGGAAGACATCAAATCAATTTTATTACCGATCCCTGCCGTACCTGAAAGCATGGGGCTTACCGATCTAATCAGCCAATTTACCCGTGAACGCAAAAGTATTGCGTGGGTGGTTGATGAGTTTGGCGGCACCAGCGGTATTGTAACCATGGAAGATTTGCTGGAAGAAATTTTTGGGGAAATTCAGGACGAGTACGACATTGAAGAGTTTGTTGAAAAACAACTTTCCGACAATGAATTTATTTTCAGTGGCCGCCTGGAAACAGATTATCTCGCCGAAAAATACAATCTCGAGTTTAAGGAAGAAAGCGATGCCGAAACCTTATCGGGCTATATTGTTGAACACCATGAAACCATACCTGTTGCAAAAGACCGTATCATTATTGACGACTACGAGTTTGATATCCTCTCCGTAAGCGAAACAAGAATTGAGACTGTAAAAATGAAAGTCCTACGCTGATTTCATTCGTAATAACCAGTTACAGGAAGCTTTGTCCGCTTATACAAACCCCGCCCATCTACGAAAACTTTATTTTACCTTTTCTTATCAGTTAACAACAAAACAAGAATTATGAACAAGCGTTTCGCATTAGCCTTATCAGCTGTTTGTTTGTTACTGGGCACCGAAATTTCAGCCCAAGCAAAACCCGGAGCACCCGCTCCCGCTGACACAACAAAAAAGGCTCCCCCAAAACCTGCCGGTATTACCGACAAAGTAAAAGCAAGTAAAAAACATTCCGGCCTGTTTACTCTTTACCAGGATACCGTAACTGGCAGTGTACAGATGTACATCAGGAAAGATCAGTTGAACAAAGATTTTATTTACCAGAGTTTCTCCCTCAGCGGCCCAACCAGTTTATTCCTTCATCAGGGTATGCACCGTGCAACACTGGTGTTTAAAATGAAAAAGGCCTATGACAAGATTGAATTCTCTACCGTAAACACCAACTTCTACTACGATTCAAAAAACGCAGTAAGCAAAGCTGCTAATGTAGATGTGGCCGATGCGGTTTTTTATGCTGATAAAGTAGGTGCAGAAGATTCAAGCGGTTACCTGGTAAGTGTTGATCAATTATTCCTGAGTGATAAACTCGATCCGGTGAAACCGATTTTCCCTCCCACCATTCCTCCGGGAGCTGTTTTTAATCTTGGCGGTTACAATCCAACAAAAAGCAAGTACAGCAATATCCGTTCTTATCCCAACAACAGCGATGTAGTTGTTGACTTGGCTTACGATAACCCGATGCCTTTCAACCAGGGTGGAAAAGATATTACTGATGCCCGTTTTGTGCGCATCAAACTCCAGCACACATTTATTGAAATGCCGGTGAACGATTACAAACCACGTTTCGATGATCCTCGTGTTGGTTTCTTTACACAGGAAGTGGATGATCTTACTTCGAACGAGATCATCAACTATCGTGATATGATCAACCGCTGGCATTTGAAGAAGAAAGATCCTTCTGCGGCATTGAGCGAACCGGTTGAACCGATCACATTCTGGGTAGAAAACACAACCCCTGTTGAATACCGTGAAATTGTAAAAGCAGCAGGCGAACGCTGGAACGAAGCGTTTGAAAAAGCAGGTTTCAAAAACGCAGTGGTGATGAAGATCATGCCTGATGATGCTACTTGGGATCCTTCAGATATCCGTTACAATGTGATCCGTTGGGTATCGTCTCCTTATCCTCCTTATGGAGCCATCGGACCCAGTTTTGTAAATCCAAAAACAGGTCAGATTCTTGGCAGCGATATTACCATTGAGTGGGCAAGCGGTGCTGAAACTCCTTTCCTCGATGTAACAGAAGAGAACAATGCAGCTGCTGTAACGCTCAATCTGCAACAGCAAATGATGGAGAACATGCCATCGCACATGCGCAAGCATTGGGCTACCTGCACTATTGGCAGTGAGTTGGCAAAACAATACATGGCAGGCTCAACACTTATTACAACTGCTGATGCTCCTCCCGGAGAAGTGAGAAAAGCACACGAACAGTTTTTGTATTATCTCATTCTGCATGAAATGGGTCATACCCTTGGTTTGAACCATAACATGAAAGCCAGCCAGATGCTGAGCCCGGCAGAAGTACATAACACTGCTATCACACAAAAATTAGGATTGCAGGGTTCTGTAATGGATTATCCTTCCATCAATATAAATAGCGACAGAAGCAAGCAGGGTGATTATTACACTATGAAACCCGGACCATACGATCTGTGGGCAATTGAATTTGGTTACCGTGAGTTTCCTGCCAGCCAGGAGCAAACAGAGCTGAATAAAATTCTCCGTCGCAGTCATGAACCAAATCTTACGTTTGGTAATGATGCTGATGATATGCGTAGCCCCGGTAATGGTATTGATCCACGTGTTATGATCAATGACATGAGTAATGATATGGTTGCTTATGGCGAAGACCGTATCAAATTTGTGAACAGTGCTATGAGTAAACTGGTAAGCAAATATGCGAAAGGCGACAAGAGCTACCAGGAAGTATTGATCCGCTACAATGTTTTGAACGGCCAACGTTTCTCAATGGCCAATGCCATCAGCCGTTATATTGGTGGTGTTCAGGTTGACAGAAGTTTCCCCGGCCAGAACAATGGCAGCAAACCATTTGTGATCACGCCGGTTGCTTATCAGAAAAAAGCAATGAACTTCCTGGCAACTTATGTATTTGCACCAAATGCATTTGAAGCAGATCAGCAATTATTGCCTTACCTGCAGGTTCAGCGTCGTGGTTATAATTTCTTCGGTGCGCCTGAAGATCCTAAGCACACTTCACTTGTGCAGAATTTCCAAACGAATATTCTTGCACAACTGTTGCACCCAACTACGTTGCGTCGTATCAACAACAGTGCATTGTATGGTAATACTTACAGCGTGGCTGATGTAATGAATGACATTATGAATGCCATCTTTAAAGCAGATGCAGCGGGTGCAGTAAATGTGTACCGCCAAAACCTGCAGACAGAATTTGTTAAGGGTGCGGCAGCAATTGTGGCAGCTCCAGCCGGTTTCGATAACCCTTCAAAAAGTGCTGCTTACAACACTTTACGTAAGGTAAGAACCATGCTTGCTACAGCCGTTTCGCCGAACGAGCAAACACGTGCTCACCGCAGCATGCTCACATTTTTGATTGATAAAGCATTGGCTGTAAAATAAACAGACTTTATCTGATGATTGAAAGCGGTCCTTGTGGACCGCTTTTTTTGTGGTCGTATCAGGGTTGCCAACCTGGATTTATTCCCGCAGGTGCAGAGGAATTGTTGAAAGGTTGGCAACCCTTTTTTTGCTCATCCATTTCGGGTTACATTTGCAACTGAAATCATTAACCGTGGCCGAAACAAAATCAGAACGCAGATCAATTATACAACGCATCCGTGGTGCAAGAGGCGAAGAAAAAGCTGAAATGAGTTTTATTGATCACCTCGAAGAACTGCGTTGGCACGTGGTGCGTGCCGTTATTGCCATTATTATTGCTTCCCTTATTGTATTGTTCAATATCGATTATGTGGTGAATAATATTTTTATGGGACCGGCACATAAAGATTTTATCACCTACCGTTGGTTGTGTGATCTTGGGAAATGGATGCATGTTGATGCTCTTTGCCTTTCTGATTTCAGCATTAAGTTCCAGAGTAATGCCATGACGGAACAATTCCTTACTACGTTCACAGTTGGTTTTACTTCAGGTTTCATTTTAGCCTTCCCTTATATCTTTTGGGAGATCTGGAAATTCGTTCGTCCGGCGTTGAACGATAAAGAACGCAGCGGCACAACCGGTGCTATCTTCTGGATATCTTCTTTGTTTTTCCTTGGAGTGGCGTTTGGTTATTTTGTTCTCACACCGTTCATGGTAAATTTTTATTCAAACTATTCACTCAGTCCATTAATCGAGTTTCGTCCAACCATCAGCGATTATTTTGAAAACCTGATATACTTAACTGTTGGTGTGGGTTTGTTATTCCAGTTGCCGGTAGTAGTGATGCTGCTTACAAAAGTGGGCATGCTTACGCCTATTACTCTTCGCAAGATCCGCAAGTATGCATTCGTAGTGATCATTATTATGGCGGCCATCATCACGCCATCAACCGATCCATTCAGTCTTGCATTGGTGACCATTCCTTTGTATGGTTTGTATGAATTCAGCATTATGCTGAGTATGCGTATTTACAGACGCCAGATCAAGCAAGAAGATATTGAAGAGTGGAGTTAGTTCTTAATGGATAATTTTAAAATGAATAATTGATATTGTCTACAACTTAAACAGAGGTGCTACCTTTGTAAAAGATCATCAATTTTAAACTATTCGATATGCAAATTTTCGATATGAGTAAGCCCGTTGCTATTGGTTGCGATCATGCAGGGTTCGATTACAAAGAAGACCTGATTTCTTATCTTGAAGGTAAGGGCATTGCTTTCAAAGATTTCGGCACTTACTCAAAAGACAGTGTTGATTATCCAGACTTTGCTCATCCTGTTGCTTCAGCTGTTGAGAATGGCGAGGCTGCCTTTGGTATTTTGTTGTGCGGCAGTGCTAACGGTGTTGCCATCACAGCAAACAAACACCAGGGTATTCGTGCCGGTCTTTGCTGGGGCGAAGAAATTGCTCAATTGGTTCGTGCACACAACAACGCAAATATCATTTGTATTCCTGCACGTTTTGTTCGTGAGGGTGATGCTGAAAAAATGGTGGATACCTTTATGACGACTGAATTTGAAGGTGGCCGTCATGGACTGAGAGTTGGTAAAATTGCCTGTGCCTGATAATTGACTACTTACGCAACCGCTCATATATCTATCCCGCCAATGGCGGGATTTTCTTTTATATTCGGCATTCTAAAAAAATAAAGCATGAGGACATTCTTACTGGCAGCACTTAGTTTGCTTGCCTTCTCCGTATCGGCCCAAAAGAAAAACAAAACGGCTGAACAGTTTTCGAAAACCATTACTGAAAATGATCTTAAAACCCATCTCTACATCCTTGCCGGACCGGAAATGGAAGGAAGAGAAACTGGTACTGCAGGTCAACGCAAAGCAGCCGAATATTTGAAACAACAGTTTCAGCGTATTGGTATTGCACCGGCCAACAATGGCAACTATGAACAGTTCTATCCTTTGTACAAAGACACATTGAAAGATGCAACTGTAGCAGTAGATGGAAAGAAATTTGAATTTGGAAAAGACTTTTCAGCAACTCTGAACAGCGTTATCACTTCACAACAGTTCTTCAGTGAAGTGGTTTATATGAGCAAGGTTGATACAACAACTGATATCCGTGGTAAAGCAGTGGTGATCGTTGCAAAGAACGGCACACAACTTCCTGCATTTAATGATATCAATAAACTGTACAGCCGTCAACCGGCTGCTATTTTATTTGTGGTGAACAATATTGACAAACAACCTTCACCACGTGCTGGTCGTTTAACATTCAGTTTATACCGCAGCCGTCAAACCCCATTGGTAGTTCGTGTTTCTGAAGCTGTAGGCGAAACTTTATTAAAAGGCGATTTCGCAAATGCGAAATCACAAACACTTGAAACAAAAACAGTGGCCACAGAACTGATGCTTGATTTCCGTAAAGAAACAGAGATCACACAGGCATCAAATGTGTTAGGTATGATCGAAGGAACAGATAAGAAAGATGAGTGGATCATTATTTCTGCACACTACGATCATGTGGGTATTATCAATGGCAAACTTCATCCGGGTGCTGATGATGATGGCAGTGGTACTGTTGGTGTGTTGGAAGTTGCTGAAGCATTTGCAAAAGCAAAAGCAGCAGGCAAAGGACCACGCCGTAGCATTTTATTTTTAGCCGTAAGTGGCGAAGAAAAAGGTTTGTGGGGAAGTGCTTACTACGCAGATCATCCTGTGTTTCCATTAGAAAAAACAAGCATCGATATCAATATTGATATGATCGGACGTAAAGATGATAATATCAAATCACTCGATACAAACAATCATGTTTACTTAATTGGTGATGATAAACTCAGCAGTGAGTTGCCACGTTTTGTTGACAGCATCAACAATATGTACATCAAAATTATTACCGACAGAAAATACAATGATCCAAAAGATCCGAATCGCTTATACTACCGCAGCGATCATTACAACTTTGCAGCGAAGGGAGTTCCGATTGTATTTTTCTTTGATGGCATTCATAAAGATTATCACAAACCAAGCGATACACCTGATAAGATCAATTACGATCTGCATGAGAAACGCACACGTTTGGTGTTCTTCCTTGCATGGGATGCAGCTAACAGAAATAACATGTTTGTAAGAGATATTCCGTTGAATGTTCCTCCGAGATAATTCATTGAATTGAGATAAAAACAAAACCCCGACAGAAATGTCGGGGTTTTTGGTTTTTAAACCTATACATCATCAATAGTAGACGGTTTTATTTTCTGTTTTTCAGGACAAGAACAAGATCAGCAATTGCGCTGCAATGATCCGTAAGATCATTGTTAACGGATAAACTGTTGCATACGTAACAGAGGCCACTTCATTTTTTGCTAACTGTGCTGAGAATGCCAATGCAGGCGGATCGGTACTTGCACCTGAAAGCAATCCACACACTTCAAAAAATGTTTTACGAAATACGTAGTGAGCGATCATGCCAACGATCAACAGTGGAACAATCGTAATAGTAAGTCCCATCACGATCCATAACCACGCATTGTTACCGGATAATGCTGTTTGCAAATTAGCTCCGCTGCTTAAGCCTACGCTGGCAAGGAATAAACTGATGCCTAATTCACGCAGCATTAAGTTGGCACTGTAGGTAGTATATTGATTCAAATAAAGCTTACCGCCGTAACGGCTCAACAATAAAGCAATGATCAGCGGCCCCCCTGCCAAACCGATCTTCACCGGTACCGGCATATTAAAGAAGAACATGGGAATACTGCCCAGCAATACACCAGCTACAATACCAATAAAGATGGGTGCCAGATCAGGCACATCAAGGCGCTTCAACTGATTACCGATCGTTTTCGTAACAAGATCAACACCTTCTTTTGTACCAACTACTTTCAGTTGATCTCCGAGTTGTAACACAATATCGCCGTGTGCCACCATCTCCACCCCTGCACGACTTAAACGTGTTAATGTAAAATCGTGTTGATGCAATGCAGCAATATCACCCAACCTTCTATGCGTAACATCGGCCTGTGTTACCACAACGATGCGTGAGATCAATTCGTTTTGCGGAATCTCTTTCAGATTCATTTTACTTTCTTCGCCAATGATCATCTTCAACACATCCAGCTGATCTTTATGTGCAACAATCAGCAATACATCATTCTCCCCTAAATGTGTTTGTGGTGTTGGCGTAACAACTGTTCCGTTGTGAAATAATCTTGAAACAACAATGGGCTCTTTCAACAACTCAAAAATTGTACGAAGCGGTTTGCCGATCAGTTGTTTATTCTGCATTACCAAATGAATGGAGACAGGTTTGTTTGATTTGATCACGTCAAGCTTACGGTGCAATTCCCGTTCTTTATCGAGGTTCACCCGAAACACCGCTTTCAAAATCAGGATTGCTCCAATGATGCCAAATACACCAAAGGGATAAACTACTGCGTATGCTAATGTGATAAATGAAGTGTCGTTTGCAGCAAGATGCAGATCTTTTGCAGCAGCCTGTGCCGCACCAAGACCAGGTGTATTAGTAACTGCACCACTCATTACACCGGTAAGTGTGGTGATTGGTTGCTGCAACAGGAAATAAAAGGCAACTACAATGAGTACACCCAAAAAAACTACCATTGCTGCTAATCCATTAGTAACAGCTGCATTCTTTTTAAGTGACGAAAAGAAACCCGGCCCCACCTGCAGGCCTATTGAGTAAACAAATAGAATTAAGCCGAACTCTTTTAAGAAATGCTCTGTTTCCTTATTAATGTGTATACCGAAATAAGATACGGCCAACCCCATAAATAATATCCAGGTGACGCCCAACGAAATGCCGAAAATTTTCAAGCGGCCCAGCCAGATACCGATAGCGATGACAATTCCATAGATGATCACGGTTTGAGGAATACTTTCTTCCGTGAGAAGTTTTATAAACCAATTCATAATGCAGTAAAAGTAGTAGCGGGTTATAAGTTGTTCAACCAACCAAAATCAGTATCCAGGCTTTTTATAAGCAGTATATTTCTAAAACTGTCATTTCAACAGCGCAGCTATTTTAGATTTTGTGCTATGCTGCTCTGAGTTTCACTCATCTTTTTCATGAGGTTGCTTAAGGTACTCATCATTTTACTCATTCTGTCCATCGCCATCTGCAAACGCAAGCTCTCCATTTCGCCCATCTCACTCATATCATCTTTTTTCTGGTTCATCTCGCTCAATAACTTATCGATCTCCGCTCTTGTTACAACAAGCGAATCTTTGAATTGACTCATTTGCAATTGCAGTTTACCAACATCTTTACGAACCAACACAGCTCTTGAAGCCGGGATTGCTTTCAGTTTTACCTGTTGTTTAAGCAGAGGCTTATAACCAGGTTTTTTATTAGAAGTATCAGTTTGTGCTGATGAACTGAGAGCTATTGATAAAAGAAAAGCAAACAATGCAAGTTTTTTCATAACTATCCATTTGCTTACAAGATAAAAAATAAGGCGACACTTTTTGAATGTGCCGCCTTAATCAAATTAAATGATCGTAATTACAAACCAAGTATCCATGCAAATATCAACGGAGCCACAATAGTAGCATCACTCTCTACGATAAACTTTGGCGTGTTGATGTCGAGCTTACCCCAGGTAATTTTTTCGTTTGGTACTGCACCGCTGTAAGAACCGAACGATGTGGTTGAATCGCTGATCTGGCAGAAATAACTCCAGAAAGGAACATCATGCCATTCAAGATCCTGGTACATCATCGGTACAACGCAGATCGGGAAATCACCTGCAATACCACCACCAATCTGGAAAAAGCCAACACCTTTGCCACCACTGTTCTGGCGGTACCAATCGGCCAGCCACACCATGTATTCAATACCATTTTTTACCGTGCTTGCTTTCAGTTCATTCTTGATCACGTAACTGGCGAAGATATTACCGGTAGTGCTGTCTTCCCAACCCGGTACTACGATCGGAATATTTTTTTCAGCAGCGGCAACGATCCAGCTGTTCTTTGGATCGATCTCATAATATTGTTTGAGATCACCACTTAAAACAGTTTTATACAAAAATTCATGTGGAAAATAACGTTCACCTTTTGCTTCTGCTTCCACCCATTGACGGTGCAAATGTTTTTGCAGCCGACGGAAAGCTTCTTCTTCAGGAATACAGGTATCAGTTACACGGTTGTAGTGGTTCTCTAACAGATCCCACTCATCCTGCGGGGTAAGATCACGATAGTTGGGTACACGCTTGTAATGGCTGTGCGCCACCAGGTTCATCACATCTTCTTCAAGATTGGCCCCTGTGCAGCTGATGATCTGCACTTTATCCTGGCGGATCATTTCTGCTAAGCTTAAGCCAAGTTCAGCAGTACTCATGGCACCAGCCAGCGTAATCATCATCTTGCCACCTTCGTTCAGGTGTGTTTCATAACCTTTGGCAGCATCTATCAATGCAGCAGCGTTGAAATGACGGTAATGATGTTGAATGAATTGTGAAACGGGTCCTTTGTTCATTTTTTAATTTTTAAAAGTGACCGCCTTCAGATCCCAACCGTAGCGGCGGGAGACTTTGCGAAAGAGTTGCAAAAGTAAAGATTATGGTGGTTTAGGATGATTAATTTATCAATAAAAAAGCCCCCCTGATTTAATCCGGGGAGCCCTATTCCAAAACAACACCTGTAGTGTATTTATTTTCTCTTTTTTGTTTTACTGATGCGTGTATAATCACCTGATGCAGAAACTTTGTAAATAGAAAAGCATTTTTCTTCATCAGTTTTTACGAGGTAAAACAATTCGCCCTGCTTACTTATTTCAGCGATGTTCAATATTTGTTTGTCTTTCGTGAGCTGTGTTACAGCTTCCGATGCAAGGAATGTCATTTGCTTTTGTTGAATAGAACGGTGAACAGCTTCCACTTCACCATCTGCTGTATACCAGGCCAGCATGCGATCATTATTCAATTTAAAAGATGCGAGATAGTAACCTTGTTTTTCGGTCCACGTAACATCTTTTGCTTCTGTAAACTGCTTTTCGAAAGCAGCCATTACTTTTTCATTTTCTACTGGAGCAGGGTCAACTTTAGCCGAGGCTGATACAGCGATGATAACTGCAAACAGCATTACAAATACTTTTTTCATAATTAACATTTTTAAGGTTTAATGATTAATGACTCTTTTTACAGAAATCATTGATGAGCCAAATGTAGTTTGCTGTATATAGTAGTGCAACCTAATCTTGACAAAAGGCTGTTAACACATCCTTCATAGTGATGAACGGATGCAACATGTGTAACATCGACATTGGCAAATGATGAAACACCCTGTAGGAAAGGGTTTCAGATACTCTTAAAGAAATGATAAATGCCGACTGCCTTGAAGAATGGTAAAACCGCAAAGGATGAATGGAAACGACTTTACTGTTTTTTACATTGTTCCAACCAATCGTTTATGCCTTTTACAATTGCATCGGCCATTTGTTTACGGTAAGCTGGATCAAGTACGTTTGCTTCATCTTCGGGATGACTAATGAATAACGTTTCAACCAAGACGTTCGGGAATTCGGTGAAACCATTTAATATAAAATTGAAATTTCCGACATTACCATATTCCTTCAACCCCATATCGAGCATTCGTTGAAGAATGGTTTGTGTAAGCGGTCTATAGCCAATGTGTTTGTAATAGGTGCTCACGCCTTTGATATTTACCGGATCGGCACTGCTGTTAAGGTGTATGCTAAGGAGCATATGAGGATTCGCCTGTTGAAACACGGTATAGCGATCGTGGTTATCGTAGGTGGTATCCCTTGTTCTGGTGGTAATCACTTTTGCACCTTCTGCTTCCAGTGCAGCTTGAAGTTCCTTCGCAATGGCCAGTGTCATATCTTTTTCCATCACACCAGTCAAACCAAAAGCACCTTTATTACCACCGCCATGTCCGGCATCAATTGCAATAACCAGATTGTTGAGTGAAAGTAGTTGTGGTTGACGCTTGATGCGAATGACGAGATTGTTGCCATTGTAATAAATACGATGACCCCAGTGTTGTTTGTTTTTAAGATCAATACTGATGCGGAAAATATCCTGGTCGATTTGATTGTAGTAAACGTCGCTGATTTCTTTGGTGTTGCCCATTTGTGTGATCCAGTTTGTGTTGGATGCAGCGCCAAATACATCTACCACGATCTTTGATGGGTTTACCTGCTGAAATGTTTGATAAGCCAACCGCTCAGTTAATGAAAGCGATACATAATCAAAACTGCTATCGCCCCATACACGCATATTGCCAGTTAGTGATGATGGTGTGTAGTTATGTTCAAGCACATTCACATGTTCATCTTCAATATAAGCCTGGCGGTTTTTACTCAACTGCACACAATATTTATTCCCAACCTTGCTAACCGCTTTTAGCCGAACAAGCGAATCAACATAACCCAACTTTGTTCCTCCCAATCTGTCTTCACCAAGTCCCACAAGAATGTAAGGTATCTTTCCTTTTGTTTCAAGTAACAAACCATTCGCGGGCATCATTGCGAAATTACTTTTGCTCGTGGCTTCAATAGGATCATCTGTTCCTTTAGCCCATACCATTAGTTTTAGTTTGGAGGGCTTATCAGCAAACAGGTCATCTTTTTCTTTTACCACATATTCCATTTGATAGACGCCTTTTACGCCGTTCGAATCCTTCACATAAATTTCTTTGAATGATGTGCCGTTTTCAAGTTGCACTACATCACCGGGTAGTGCTTTAACTGTCATCTTTAATTTATCACCCGGCTTCACCAATAAAAGATCGGCTTGTGGTTCTACCCGCCAATAGGCAACAGTATTTGTTGTTAGTGTTTTTTCCTTCTGAGGCAATTGATAGTTATAAAATATCCGTTGTGTTTCTTTTGCTCCACTTGCATTCGTGGCTTGTAACAGGAAACTGGTGTCACCTAACTGCAACTGCAACTCAGCAGCAAAGGCACCCGTTGGCCACACTTTAATTTCGTTTCCATTCATCGTTACGGTACAAGTCTTACAAGTAAGCCCCGTAACAAATTGTTTTGAAGATGTAACGCTGTTCTGATTTTTTGCAGGTGTATTCAGCCGGAGAAACACCTGTTGTGCTTGTGCTGTTTGAAACAGAAACCAAAAAATGAAAAGAAAAAGAACCTTCATAATGTAAGTTGAATAAAAAATCCTTTGCAAATTAGGCAAAGGATTTTTAAATGGTTGCTCGCTTATGTAGTTGGAGCTACCGGTCAAGGAAATGATCACAATGGATATTTCCCATCATTTCTCAGCTTTGCTACGATTCGCCTTCTGGCCTCTTTAGTATTGTAAGGATCAACTTTTGTAAAACGTTTCAAGCCCAGTAACATCATGCGATGTTCATCACCTTCTGCAAATGCATTGATGGCATCTTTACCATATTTGTTGATACGGTCGGCCGCATCATACAAATACGTATGCATCATATCCAGTTCAAACTGACAAGCAGCTTCACCTTTTTCTTCAACCATTTTGGCAGCACGCAACAATGCACTTTCAGCATTAAAGGTTTGTATGGCCATATCAGCAATATTCATCAATACTTCCTGTTCATGCTCAATTTTCATCATGAATTTTTGTACCGCAGCACCCGCTGTTAACATGATGGCTTTTTTGAAATTGGCGATAGCTTTGTATTCTTTTGCAAATGGCGTTTCATCTTCGCTGCCAAAATCAGGAATGCTCATCAGTTCTTTTTGTACGTTCATGGCAGCGGTCATAATATCCAAACGACCTTTCATGGCACGCTTCAACACCATATCAACGGTTAATAAACGATTGATCTCGTTTGTTCCTTCGTAAATACGATTGATGCGACTATCTCGATAAGCTCTTGAAATATCATACTCATCACTGAATCCGTTTCCACCATGTATCTGTACGCCTTCATCCACCACATAATCCAACACTTCACTGCCATCTACTTTCAACATCGCACACTCAATGGCATATTCTTCAGCGGCACCAAGCAATGCTTCGTTGAAAGGTTTGCCGGCTGCTAAGAGATCATGTTCCATATCATCGATCCACTTACTGGTGCGGTACAATGCACTTTCACAAACCCAGATTCGGGTTGCCATTTCTGCCAGCTTGTATTGGATTGCGCCGAAATTGACGATGGGTGTCTTGAATTGCTCACGTGTCATTGCATAGGTCAATGCAATATTCAATGAACGTTTTGAACCACCTAATGCAGCCGCTGCCAACTTCAAACGACCAATGTTTAATATGTTGAAAGCGATGATGTGACCTTTGCCTCTTTCACCCAGCAGATTTTCAACCGGCACTTTACAATCCTGAAAATAGAGTTGCACAGTTGATGAGCCTTTAATGCCCATCTTATGTTCTTCCGATCCTTGTGTAAAGCCTTCCATGCCTCGCTCTACAATAAAGCCGGTAAAATCTTTACCATCAATTTTTGCAAACACAGTATAGATATCTGCAAAACCACCATTGGTGATCCAGCATTTTTGTCCGTTCAATATGTAATGCTTACCATCTTCACTTAACACAGCTGTTGTTTTTGCACCTAATGCATCACTACCGCTGTTGGGTTCGGTTAAACCGTAAGCACCTTTCCATTCACCCGTTGCTAATTTGGGAATGTATTTTGCTTTTTGTTCGGGTGTGCCAAAATATAGAATAGGCAATGTTCCGATACCCGTGTGTGCAGCAATGGCCACAGAAAAAGAATAGCCTCCACCTAATCCTTCATTCACCAATGTAGCCGTGATAAAATCTTTACCAAGTCCGCCAAATTCTTCCGGAGCAGATGTACCAAGTAAACCTTGTTCACCGGCTTTATCCATCAGTGCAGGCATCAACCCTTCTTCCATTTTATCCAGCCGTGCTACAACCGGCAAAACCTCGGTATCAAGAAACGTTGCACACATTTCTTTTACCATCACTTGTTCCTCATTAAAATTTTCAGGAGTAAAAGTATCCTGGGGTGTGCTTGTTTTAATTAACCATTCGCCACCTTTCAGTTTTGTTGCAATCGTTGCGGTGCTCATATCAATAGTATTTAAAGTGTGTAGAATTATTTTTTTGAAATGATTCTTATTTCAGATTATCATATACTATCTGTAACACTTCTTTACAGATATCAATTTTATCAGCAGGTACTCCGAGCAATGCTTCGTTCAATGTGTTGTTGGCAACATTCATCGTTTCTTCTTCCAGCTTACGACCCTGATCAGTTAAGAACACCTGGTTGATACGACGATCGTTTTTACTCGCTACCCGTTTCACGAGTTTCAGCTTTTCGAGATTGTCCACTAAACGTGTAATGCTGGGCTTATCACGAAAAGTGGCATTGCACAAATCTTGCTGACTCAACCCATCGTTCTTCCACAGATGATAGAGCACGCTCCATTGTTCAACGGTAATCTCGATTCCGCCCTGCTTCATATTTTTTTGTAAACGCCGTGCGATAGCCGTGCTGGCTTTACCCGTCATGAAGCTGTATAATTCCCCTTTTTTAAATTGGTTGTTTGGCATATAGTTGTTTATGCAACTACTCAAATGTAATAATAGTTTTTGGAAAATGCGCAACTTTTTTTGCTAAAATGAGTACCTTCTCAAATCATTTTTCTTTCCCTGCGAAAGCTTTCCCATTTTTCACAAACCAAAACCAATCAGCATGAGCACTCAACTGGCTGCGCCTGTGTCGCAGGAAGAACGAATTGTATTACTCGACTCTTTACGAGGTATCGCCATCCTTGGTATTTTATTAATGAACATTCCGGGTTTTGCATTGCCCGACCCGGTTTATCACGACCCATCGGTGTTAAACGAGTGGGGAACCATCAACTTTCAAGCATGGTATTTTATCGATTGGTTTATGGAAGGAAGTCAGCGTGCTTTATTCTCCATGTTATTTGGCGCAGGTATTATCTTATTTATCAGCAGGCAGGAAAAGAAGAATGATGGACTCTGGCCTGCCGATTATTTTTTCCGTCGTCAGCTATGGCTACTTGTATTTGGATTGTTTAACGCCTTTGTGTTGTTGTGGTTTTGGGATATCCTGTTTCATTATGCATGTATTGGTATGATCGCATTTGCGTTTCGCAGAATGACCCCTAAAGCGCTGATTATTGCTGCAATTGTTTGTCTTGTTCTGCAAACAGCAAGAGAGAATGTAGATGCTTACCGTGATCGGAAAATGATTGCTAAAGGCGAGTTGATCGCTAAGATGGATACAACATCGATCAAACTAAATGATCAGCAAAAAGAAGATCTCGGGGAAATGATTTCTTTTAAAGAAAAAACAACAGAGAAAGCGAAGTTGAAAGAAACGAATAAAAATCTTGCAATTGTAAGAGGCAACTATTCGGGTTTTTATGATTATCAAAGTGCAAGAAGTTTACGGGGCGAAATTTTTTATACTTACTTCGGCATCTGGGATATTCTGCTCTTTATGTTTTTAGGCATGGCTTTTTTTAAATCAGGCATTTTAACCGGGCTGGCTTCAACAAAAGTTTATTGGGTTCTGTTTATTGGCGGACTCGGCATCGGCCTGGTGTTTTCTTATTTCCGTTTGCAACCATACATTGATTATAAGTTCAACGAATTTGACTACAAGAAAAATGTTCTCTTTGAGTTTTATGAAATTTCAAGGACCTTTCGTGCCATTGGTATTTTTGGGTTGATCATGCTGCTCTATAAATCGGGCTGGTTCAAATGGTTCTTTGCATTACTTCGTCCTGTTGGACAAATGGCTTTTACCAATTACCTCATGCAATCGCTTTTAGTTGGACTGTTCTTTTATGGTGTTGGCTTTGGCATGTATGGCAAACTCAGTCGTTTTGAAATGTACTATGTTGTTGGGGCAACCTGGTTATTACAAATTATATGGAGCCATATCTGGTTACGGTTCTTCCGCTTCGGACCGCTGGAGTGGTGCTGGCGAAGCTTAACGTATTGGAAGAGGCAGCCGTTTGTAAAATAATTTTCAAAGCCTGTTGTATGATCACACAACAGGCTTTGTTCTTTTGAACTAGTAATGCAAATACTCTTTTTGCGGGCTATCTTTGACCCCTCAATGCCGCAATTACACCGAAACGATATACTCAACCTTTTCTCAAAGATCACACCCCGTCGTGCCTGGAATATGACGAAGGTGTGGAGCAGTTACCAGTTGAGCCGCTTTTTAAAGAAGCCTGTACAGTGGGGTTATCCAATTTCTATATCGTTTGAGCCTACAACAAGTTGTAATCTGCGTTGTCCCGAATGCCCAAGTGGTTTACGTGAGTTCACACGACCAACAGGTATGTTGCAGAAAAGTTTTTTTGAACAAACCATCGACGATATTCATAGAGACCTTCTTTATCTCATCTTTTATTTTCAAGGCGAACCCTATCTCAATCCTGAGTTTTTGCCGATGGTGAAATACGCTGCCCAGAAAAAGATCTATACAGCTACATCCACCAATGCTCATTACTTAACAAGCGAAAAAGCAAAGCAAACTGTTGAAAGTGGTTTGGACCGCTTGATCATTTCTATTGATGGCACCACTCAGGATGTGTATCAGCAATACAGAGTTGGAGGCAAGCTTGAAAAAGTTTTGGAAGGTGCAAAGAATATTGTTAAGTGGAAGAAAGAACTCAACAGCAAAAAACCATTTGTTGTGTTTCAGTTCCTGGTGGTGAAGCCGAACGAACATCAAATGGAAGAGGTAAAACAGTTAGCAAAGGAAGTGGGTGTTGATGATGTGTGGTTTAAAACTGCACAGGTATACGATTATGAGAATGATCCAAACAAACTCATCCCTACTTTAAATAAATACAGCAGGTATAAAAAGAACGCTGACGGTTCATATGAACCCAAAAACAAATTGCAGAATCATTGCTGGAAACTGTGGCATGCCAATGTGATCACTTGGGATGGATTGGTAGTTCCCTGTTGTTTTGATAAAGATGCCATGCATCAGCTCGGTAACTTAAAAATGCAATCATTCAAAGAAGTTTGGCATAACGATAACTACAAACAGTTCCGCAGGGAACTCATGACCAGTCGAAAGAATATCGACATCTGCGCCAATTGCAGCGAAGGATTAAAAGTGTGGGAAGAATAGGTCTCCTAAGTTTCTATCAATTCATTTTATCGCCCGGTTTCTAATCTAATACTTATCTTAATCGAATAAGAGGCAACTAATATCTTACTTTCTCCGTTTATACCTCTTTAGGTCAGTTATTTCATCATTAAAAAAAATATTGGCATGAGAACACTGGTATTAAAATCGGTAATGCTGCTTACTTGCACAGCATTTATTATTTCTTGTAAAAAAAATAAAGATGATGGCCCAACAGTAACAACTGTAAAGGAGTGGACGCTTAATCTGAGTGCAAAAAATGAAAACCCTGCACCTGCAGGTCGCAACGAAACAGGAACGTTTGTGTTACGCATTATGAGCGATAACTCTGTACAGTATAATATCAGTGTTACTGGTCTTACGGGTGGTGATGCATTAACTGCGGCACATATTCATACAGGCAACCCGGGTGTAAACGGAGGAGTTATTTTAAATTTCGCACCTACATTTACTGGCAGCACTGCAGCTGGTTCTGTTGCAAATGTGCGCCCAACATTACTAGACAGTATGAAAAATGGTGTTGCTGAGTTATATGTAAACGTTCACTCAACACAAGTGGGAAGCGGCTTGGTAAGAGCACAGTTAAACAGTACTGTTCAGTGGGCACAGGATGTTGTTCTTTCCGGTGCCAATGAGGTTCCTGCAGTAACAACAACGGCAACGGGTATTGCACGTTTTCGTTTAACTTCCGATGGTAAGTTATTTTACAGAGTAACTGTTACCGGGTTAACGGCAGGTGATGGAACTCTTAGTGCTGCCCACATTCATAATGGTGCAGCGGGGGCAAATGGATCAGTGTTGATCTTATTAGCAGGTTCCTTAGCTGATTTTGACGTCGATAAACAATTACAATTAACCGATGTACAAAAAACAGCAATCGATGGCACAGGTCCTTTGTATGTAAATGCACATTCTACTATTTTCACGGGTGGAGTTGTAAGGGGGCAAATTCGATAACAAAAATTCTTATAAAAAAAGCCGGGCTTTGCCCGGTTTTTTTATGCCTGAAATCATTTGCTGTTTTTATTTGTAATTTCATTTCATGGCATCATTCAGCAGCCGTTTACGGCAAATCATTCTCTTAGTTGTTTTAATTGCACTTGGCTTACTACTTGTAAAGGAGCTTTATATTTTTCTGCCGGGTTTTCTTGGCGCTATTACACTTTATATTCTCAGCAGAGGCTGGTACCGCTATCTTACCATTAAGAAAAAATGGAACAAAGGTTTAGCAGCAACAGCTTTTATGCTCGGCTTCCTGGTGCTGTTTGGCTTGCCCGTTTATTATATCATCAATTTATTATCCCCAAAAATTACGGAAGTATTCAGCCATTCAGATGAAGTAGTACAGGGTTTAAAATCTGTTTCGGCCCAAATAAAAGAATGGACTGGTCAGGAATTATTTACAGATGAGAACGTAGCTGAACTACAGAAGCGGGTTGCTAATTTTTTTCCTGCGTTTCTTAACAGCACAGCCATGATCCTTTCTAACCTGGCGATGATGTTGTTTGTTTATTTCTTTATGCTCACCAACGGTAAAGAAATGGAAAGATCGTTCGATTATTTTTTACCCTTGCATGAAGAGAACATTGATATCCTTGCCAAAGAAACCATCAGCGTGGTAAGAGCAAATGCTATCGGCATTCCCCTGATCTCGTTGATACAAGGGATTTTTGCACTCGTTGGTTACTGGATCTTTGGCATCAATGAATTTGTGCTGTGGGGTTTTATTACCGGTGTGTTTGCGTTCTTCCCGATTGTGGGAACTACGTTGATTTGGGCACCATTGGTTGTATTCCTGTTTTCACAAGGAAATACCGGCCAAGGCATCGGCTTATTGATCTACAGTTTACTTGTAACAGGTAATGTTGATTACCTCGCAAGGGTCACACTTATGAAACGTTTAGGTGATGTTCATCCGCTGGTGACGGTATTAGGTGTTATTGTGGGATTAAGTTTGTTTGGTTTCTGGGGTTTCATTTTTGGTCCACTACTCATCAGTTATTTTATGCTGTTGTTTAAAATTTATACAAACGAATTTGGATCAATGAATCCGGTAGAAAATCCGCATGAGCATGGAAGTTAGAAGCTAAGAGTTTGAAGGGGGGGAAAAGAGAAGAAAGAGAAACACCAATTCTATTTTATGCATATCGATGATCTTACTAACCTCGTGATTAACCTATGTATTAAAATGCACACACGCATCGGTCCCGGTTGCTTTGAAAAAGTTTATGAAGAAATTCTCTATTATGAATTAATTCAAGCTAACGTAAAAGTAGAGCGTCAACTGTTATTGCCTGTTGAATATGAGAATTTATATTTAAAGAATGCGTATAAACTTGACCTGTTAATTGAAGATAAATTAATTGTTGAATTAAAATCTGTAAATCCACTTCCTCCTGTTTACTTCAATCAATTACAAACACATCTGGTGCTGACAAATCTGAAACATGGTTTGCTTCTTAATTTCAAAGTGCCCCTTATGAAAGATGGAATCCACCGTGTCTTCAACAATAAAGGCCGTGAAGAAATAGTCTAGATATTGTTTTCCTTTCCTTTTTTCCCTCTTTAAACTCTTAGTTCCTCATTTCCTTTATCCATTTCGAAATCAACGCCACCCCTTCTTTATGAATTCTGTTGCGACCAAGTTCAGGCATCGCAATACCAGGATCAATACTGTTCATTCGAAAAATCATAAATGATTGGTTGGGCTTGCCGGGATCAATTGCATATTTCAGATTGCCACTTCCTCTACCTGCAGCCACAGGTGTTTTGGTGATGCCAAGTGCAGTTGAATTTGTAGTATGAATATCTAAGAACAACCCGGATGTATTTGCCGGGCCATTGGGGTTATGACAATTTCCACAGTTAATATCAAGATACGCTCTTGCACGCTCGTTGAGTGTTCCGCTTTGCTCATCGTTCCACTTTGCATTGGCAGGAATAGATGTTGATGGCAGATCAATTAGTCCAATTTTTTGCCAATACTGCAATTGATTTTGTTTCCCGTTTGCATAAACATAGTCGCCATTAAGATGACGTGCAGCTATACCAATCGGAATGATGGTATCCTTACGACCATGACAACCTTTGCATTGCGGTTGACTGGGAACGACATACCGTGCTTTTATTTTCTTTCCTGCTGCATCAATGTATTCAACAGTGGTTACATCACCAATGGGTTCAAACACCGCTTCTGTTTGTGTTTCGTTCCAAATGTATTGATAGGTATGCCAACCATCCTCCATGTTCGCCAGTAAACGTGTTTCAATAATGCGTTTGCCAAGAGCAGGCTTACGCACATCATTATAGTAATAAAAGTTTTTGATTAGCACTGTACCCAACGGCATTTCGAATACGGATGCAGCATTATAATTGATCTTTTTACCTGCTGGGACTTTTATAAATCTTGCCTTCTCTGCATAATCGCTGAACAGCGGCGTATTAAGATCATAAGGAATTATGCCATCGGCAGGCTGTAATTCTTTTAGTTTCCCTTTGAAGAAATTGTATTCGCTGAGATTTTCATGAAACTGAAAATAAGGATTGCTGTGTTTGTTGCTGAATGATAAAGCAACAAGCATAAAGGCTAATACAACAACTGTAACGATCAGTTTCTTCATGGTTCGAATGTATAATTGTCAATTGTCATTTCGACGAAGGAGAAATCTGCCGAGCTTTGTACTGCAGTTGAACAGATCCCTCCTTCGTCGGGATGACAGCATTATTCATCAATTTTTCAATTCTGTTTTCGGCACCGGCTGCAGCGTACAATCATGTTTCGATGCATCTCTGCTGATATGCTTAAACCCATTCTCTGCATCAAGATTTGCAAAGCTCTGATTGCTGTTGTTACGTATACATATTTCTGCTGGTGATTTTGCATCCACAATTCCATCATATTGTATATGCGGCACATTTTTTCCGAAACGTAATTTGAATCGATACATTTTCCCCATACGTCCCTTACCTGTTGTTCTCACTGCTTCACGTTCGTAACTGTTATTATAAATATTGATCTGTGTAGGAAAAGGGTAGTATGATGAATCCTTAATTGGATTTTCGGTAATATAATAACTCACCACAGCGGTGCCAACTGTAATGTTATTGACAATTTTATTTTCAAACACATCTACATGGTTGGTGGCGAGTATCATTACACCTGTTCCCTGTGGCACTTTGCCCACAATATTTCCTTTTGGTGCAAAGTTGATATGATTGTTATGATGCACATTGTTTTTATACACCCTGATGAAGCCACCTTTCTTCTGCACAAGATCAGGCAGATCGAAAATTAAAATTCCACCGGTGTTATTGGTTGCTTCATTATCATATACATCAGCATACAACGAATTTTCAATTTCAATACCAGCAACATTTTCGATGGCCTTTGAATTTTTTACAATAATGTAACTGCTTTGACCCACATAAATCCCCGCATCACTTGCACCTCTTGCTTCGCACCCGTCGATCAATACATTGGTGCATTGCACAGGATACAAACCATAAGCGCCATTCTTGCTGTTAGCCCCACGTGTCCATTCTGCTTTCACCCGTTTAAACGTAATGCCATCAACGTTCTGCGTTTTCACCGCATCACCTTTGGTATCTTGTACAGTAAGATCCTGCAACACAATATTTATTCCGTTGGTGACTTTTATTCCCTCCGCACCACTTACCTGGTTAGTAAAGTTGAGAATGGTTTTATCCATTCCCTTTCCTTTAATGAGTACATTTTTCTTTCCATCGAGCCACAAACTCATATTGAGTTGAAACGTTCCTTCCGGTAATTCAATGATTGAGTTGTCAGTTGCAGAAACAAACAGGCGCTGAATTTTCTTTTGTTCTGTATCCTGCGATTGAACAGTTGCAAACGAAACTAATAAAACAAATGTTGAAGTAAGACGAAGTTGGCAAAGCATAAAGGTTGTATAAGGTTGCAGACAAATTACAAATTCTTTTCTATGCTTGCAGGGCTTTCCCTAACTTTCATTACTAAAACGTTTGTTATGTCATTCAACGGAAAAACAGTTTTTATTACAGGTGCATCGAGAGGTATCGGTAAAGCAATGGGATTGAAATTGGCGAAGGAAGGAGCCAACGTAGTGGTGGCAGCAAAAAGTGTGGAAGAAAACCCCAAGCTGGGTGGTACTATTTTTTCTGCGGCTGATGAAATGACTGCAGCTGGTGGCAAGGGATTGGCCATTCAATTAGATATTCGTTTTGAAGATCAGATACAGGCAGCAGTTGATAAAACTGTTGCGACATTTGGTGGCATTGATATACTCATCAACAATGCATCGGCTATTTCATTAACGCCAACAGAACAAACAGAAGCAAAACGTTTTGATCTGATGCACAGCATTAATGTGCGTGGTACATTTTTAATGACGAAAGCCTGTATTCCGCATTTACGCAAGGGAAAGAATCCACATATCCTCACCTTATCGCCTCCCGTTAATTTAAAACCGAAATGGCTGGCCGGACATATTGCGTACACACTCACCAAGTTCAACATGAGTATGATGACACTTGGCTGGAGCGAAGAATTAAAGGAGGATGGTATTGCTGCCAATGCACTTTGGCCACGAACAACCATTGATACAGCTGCTGTAAGAAATTTGTTGGGAGGCGAAGCATTAGCGAATATGAGCAGAACAGTTGATATACTTGCTGATGCCGCACATATTATTCTTAGCAAACCATCGAATGAATGTACTGGTAACTTATTTGTTGATGAGCAGCTGTTTGCTGCAGAAGGAATTACTGATCTGAGTAAGTATAGTGTGGTCCCGGGTGGTAAGTTGTTTACCGATTTATT
Source organism: Lacibacter sp. H375 (assembly GCF_037892425.1). Taxonomy (NCBI): domain Bacteria; kingdom Pseudomonadati; phylum Bacteroidota; class Chitinophagia; order Chitinophagales; family Chitinophagaceae; genus Lacibacter; species Lacibacter aquaticus. The sequence continues at coordinate 1,381,930 of NZ_JBBKTT010000001.1, read as the reverse complement.
TGTGGACTAAGAGATTGAAAGAGGGAAAAGAGAAAAGGAGGATTGTGCTCTTCGCTTACCATTTCAACATTCAGTGGGCACCGTGAACGCAGAGCGTTCGTCTTTTGGAATTTGGGCATTGGGTTTTGGATTTTCTCTCTTCTGGAAAAAATGAAATACTTATTCATACTTCTTTTATTCGCAGCATGTAAAACAAAACCAGCCATGCAAAACGAAACTGTAAAAATTCACGCCTTCCGTTTAAAACCCGGACAGGATCTGAAACAGGAAATAGCTGCTTATGTGCAGCAGCACAAGATTGAAGCAGGATGGATCATGACCTGTGTGGGCAGTGTTGCACAATACAATCTTCGTTTTGCAAATCAACCCGAAGGCAATATAGCCAGTGGCCATTTTGAAATTGTGAGTTTGGTTGGAACAGTCAGCATCAACGGTTCACACCTGCACATGAGTGTGAGCGATAGCACCGGTGCAACAATTGGTGGTCATTTGCTCGACAGCAACATTGTTTATACCACAGCTGAAATTGTAATTGGTGAAGGCAAGCAGCTTGTATTTACCAGAGAGAAAGATGGAACTACGCCTTGGGAAGAACTGCAGATAAAACCAAAACAGTAAGCATGTTTAAGCTCAGCCGTTTGCAGGTGATCAGCTTGTTTTATGCAGCAGCTTTATTGCTGTTTACAGTTTACTGGAGTCAGTATTACGACACTTACGCAACAAAAAAAGGTGAAGAGTTATTTATTGCATTGGAAGTATTGTTGTTTGTCAGCTTCTTTTATTTTGTTGTGCTGCAAATCTCCATTGCAAAAACCAATTGGGTACTAACATTAATGCTTCCGCTCATTAACGGCATTATCAGTTTCCTGTTTACCATAGTTGTGTTATGGCTTGGTTCGTTAGATGGCAATCCGGAAGAAGATATTTTGATTTTTGGAATTGTTTATACGTTGCTTTCGGGGGTGGAGGGATTGGTGTTGTGGAATACGACAGAATAAAAAAACCGGAGTGATGAGCTCCGGTTTTTTTATTCTATCATTCAAATATTTATCTCAACACATCCTTCGGCACTTCTCTCTCCAATAAATTCTTATAAATAAACATTGCTATTTCATTTTGTGAATGTAGGTTTTGGTTACCACCCCAACCATGACGACCGCCGGGATACAACATAAACTCAAAATGCTTTTTCTTTTCCTGTAATTTTTTCACCAGCTGCATGCTGTTCTGCATGTGTACGTTGTCATCCATTGTTCCGTGATAGATACGCAGCAACCCTTTGTACTTATCAATATGTGTATAAACAGAAGACGATTTATACCCTTCAGGATTCTCTTTCGGCGTATCCATGAAACGTTCAGTGTAATGTGTATCATACAAACTCCAGTCTGTTACGCTTCCACCAGCTAATCCATGTGTGAAATAATCAGCACCATACGTTAATGCATAAGCGCTCATATAACCACCATAACTGAAACCACTGATGGCAACTTTGTTCTTATCAACACCTGCATTTTCAATTAACCATTTTACAATCGTGATCCAGTCTTTCATTTCCCAGTAACCAAGATTGCGGTGCATGTAGTTGATACCTTCTTTTCCAAAGTGACCACTTGCACGGTGATCCATTGCCACCTGTATCATTCCTTCTTTCGCCCACCATTGCTGCTGCATATTCAATTGCCAGCCATCAGAAACCGTACCTGCATTCGGACCACCATAAATGCTGATCATTACAGGATACTTTTTATTCTTATCGTAATTAGCAGGCCAAACAATCCGCAACGGCAGATCATATTTACCATCTTCACTTTTTACACGAAGCAATTCTGTTTTTGCCAATGCAGTAGTTGCAAATGCTTCGCCGGCAGCATTGCCTAATTCACGAATAACCTTTCCTTTGTTATTCACTACAGCCATTACATCAGGCGTTGAAACATTTGAATAGCTTGTCACAAAATGTGTTCCCATTGGTGACACACGAATATTGCGATGTGTAAACTCACCAAACGTTAAGCGCATTAAACCGCTGCCGTCAAATTTTACTTTGTACAGATCAAATCTTGCGCTGTTATCTTTACGGCAAGTGAAGTACACGAGTTTATTTTTTTCATCAACGAGATTTACTGCAGTAACAGTGTATGAACCGCTGGTGATAGCATTAATGCGTTTACCACTCATATCATGCAGATACAAATGATTCCATCCTGTTGCATCGCTTTGCAGAATAAACTGTTTACCGTTTTGTAAGAACGTAATACGGTTTGCATCATCAAGATCAACCCATGTTTTTTGTGTTTCATCGTAGATCACTTTTTTGCTGCCGTCAGCTAAGTTCATTTCATATACTTTCAGGTTATCCTGCGTGCGTGGCATCCATTGTATCCATAAGGCGCTGCCATCCGGTTTCCACATTGGCATACCAAAGTATTGATCATCTTTCTGATTAAAATCAGCCCACACTGTTGCGCCACCATCAGGAGCAACAACACCCACTTTTACTTCAGGATTTTTATCACCTGCTTTAGGATAACGTGTGCGTTCAATAAAACCATGTTGACCCTCTTCGCTGTAAATAGGGAACATCGGCACTTCACTTTCATCCATGCGCATATAAGCGATCTTCTTACTATCGGGGCTCCACCAAAAAGATTTATAACGGCTTGCACGACCAAGAATTTCTTCGAAATAAACCCAGCTTGCATAACCGTTCAAGATCACATCAGTACCATCATTGGTAAGCTGTGTTTCTTTTTTTGTTGCAAGATTGATAGTGAAAAGATTATTGTTACGTGTAAACGCCACGTATTGTTTATCAGGTGAAAGAACAGGATTCTTTTCTTCATCGGTATTGTTGGTCAAACGTGTTTCTTCGTTTGCCATTTTCAGAAACAGATCCTTGTCTTTATAAATAATTTCAGGCACCACCACCATAATATGCATATCGGGTGCTTTATAATCTGTTTCTTTTCCTGTTTTAATGTCGTGTACATATTGCTTTCCTTCACGACGAATGATGAAACTGTTATCGCCGGCCCATTCTACAAACTGCGGCAATGGTTTGGTTACTTTCTGTGCTGCTCCTTTGAGCATCTGATCAGTGGTTAATGCTGTTTGAGCCGATGCTGCGGTTGCAACAATCATCCACAACAGAAACAATCCTGTTTTTCTCATGCTTGAATTTTTTTAAGGGGATGAAGATAATTTTTTTGCTGATAGCCCGCATTTGAATTGGATGAATGGAATAAAAAAGCCGCAGTCGTTTTAACTGCGGCTTAAGTTTGATGTATTCCTTTCTTATTTCTTACCTAAATTGATCTGCACACCAAAGTTGAGATTGAGCGTCCCGGTTGAATATTTGATCTGTTCCAAATTTCTATTATAGGTAATTTGTGAAAACAGGCCAATTTTCGGCGTTACAAACCACACAACACCTGCTCCACCTCCTGCATTCCAATTCCCAGAGTTGTAACTCTGTTTTTCTCCATTAACAAACGTCGTTTTACCCGATAGCCAATTATGTCCTGCTTCTAATGTGACATATGGTTTAACTGACCCTTTACCAAAGTAGTACTTTGAATACGCCTGTAACCCAAAGCTGTTTGAATTTGATTTTTCCATGTTTTCAGGGATTACGTTTGTATATCGGCTTCTTGTCGTTCCAAATAATACGCCTGCTCCAACTTCCCAATTATTTTTTACAAAATATCCAACATTAGGGTTGAGATTTAAAGAGAAACTCTTGACCAATCCGTTTGGGACAGTGTAGTACTGACCGCCCCTATTACTACCAAATTGTCCGTTGATATTAATTGTTCCTTTTTCTGTTTGAGCAGTTGCAGCAATTGTGCATACAAGTAAAGCAGTTGTTAAGTAAAATGTTTTCATGATTATAAATTTTGAGCAAAGAAATCATCAGACACTGTTATAAAAAAGCAAAGGATTGAATATGTTTTTATTTTAACATATTCCGAAAGCAATAAAAAAACCGCAGTTGATAAAACTACGGTTACTTATTTATTTTTATACTTATCAACTTACTCCACTGTCTTCTCTGGCCTCATCATCGGGAACAACAAAACATCTTGTATACTTGGTTGGTTCGTCATCAACATCACCAATCGGTCGATACCAATTCCAATACCACTTGTTGGCGGCATACCATATTCCAATGCACGTAAGAAATCATAGTCAATAAACATCGCTTCATCATCGCCCCGCTCTTTCAACTTCACCTGATCTTCGAAACGTTCACGCTGATCAATTGGATCATTCAACTCACTGTATGCATTTGCTACTTCTTTGCCATTCACCATTAATTCAAAACGCTCAACCAATCCTTCTTTACTCCTGTGTTTCTTCGTAAGCGGACTCATTTCAATTGGGTAGTCAATAATAAATGTTGGCTGAATACATTTTGCTTCACTTGTTTCGCCAAACAATTCATCAATCAGTTTGCCTTTACCCATCGATGCATCAACACGAATGTTGAGTTGCTTACAAACACTGCGCAATCCCTCTTCATCCATTTCGCTCACATCAATACCGGTATTTTCTTTAATAGCATCGAAAATAGAAAGACGTTTGAATGGTGCTTTAAAGCTGATGGTTTTATCGCCCACCTGCACATCAGTAGTACCATGTAGTGCAATCGCAATTCGCTCCAACAGGTTCTCTGTAATATTCATCATCCAGAAATAATCTTTGTATGCTGTGTACCATTCTAACACAGTAAACTCGGGGTTATGTGTGCGGTCCATGCCTTCGTTACGGAAGTTGCGGCTGAACTCATACACCCAATCGAAACCGCCAACGATCAAACGTTTTAAATAAAGTTCATTCGCAATACGCATGTACATAGGTACATCCAATGCGTTGTGGTGTGTACTGAACGGACGGGCAGCAGCGCCACCGGGAATGGTTTGCAATACAGGTGTATCAACTTCCAATGCACCATGTTCGTTCAAATATTCACGAATAGTATTAACGAGGATAGTACGTTTTACAAACACATCCTTCACCTGCGGATTAATGATAAGATCGGCATAACGCTGACGGTACTTGAATTCAGGATCTGTTACTGCATCAAAAGTTTGTCCTTCTGCTTCTTTAACAACGGGTAAAGGTTTTAGTGATTTTGTAAGAACAGTAAGTTCTTTTACATGTAAACTTGTTTCACCTGTTTTGGTGGTGAACACAAATCCTTTCACGCCAATAATATCACCAATGTCTAATAATTTTTTAAACACAACATCATAAAGCGTCTTGTCTTCACCGGGGCAAATATCATCCCTGCGCACATAGATCTGTAAACGACCGTGACTATCCTGCAACACTGCAAAACAAGCTTTGCCCATATCACGCACACTCATAACACGGCCTGCAATACAAACCTCTTTGTACTCTTCTTTTGTTTCTTCATTAAATCCCGCTTTTATAGCAGTTGAATAATGAGAAACCGGATATAATGGTGCAGGATATGCGTCGATGCCCAGTTTAGTTAACTCAGCTAGTTTTTCTCTACGTATAATTTCCTGTTCGCTCAAATGTGTACTCATAACGATTGGTTGATGTAAGCCGTTCCGTTGTTTGGCTTCTTTTTAACAGCCCGCAAAATTACCGTAAGTAAGGCATACCAGCAAAGCAAGTATCTTCGGCACAGAATATGCAACGTTTTGCATTGAAATACCGTTTATTAATGAAAACAATCCAACAGATGAAAAGATTTATCCTCTCACTTTCCCTTGCGGCGTTCCTGTTAAGTTCATGCGAAGTTTTGAGTCAGTTACCAAACGGCTTGCCCGGCGCTACCGGGGTAACTGAAGCTGAAGCCGGCCAGGGTATTAAAGATGCATTAGGGCAGGGACTTACCCGTGCCGTAAGTAATCTCAATAAAACAGATGCGTTCTTTGGCAACGATTTCTACAAAATTTTGTTGCCCCCTGAAGTACAGAAGGTGGAACGCACTCTCCGTAATATTGGACTTGGCAAAACAGTAGACAAAGCTATCCTCCAGATCAACCGTGGTGCAGAAGATGCAGTGGGTTATGCTACTCCTATTTTTGTGAATGCCATCAAGCAAATGACCATTACTGATGCCATTAACATCATCAGAGGACCCAAAGATGGTGCTACTAATTATTTCCGTCAAAAAACCACTGAGCAGTTAATCGCCGCATTTTCACCTGCTGTTAAAAATTCACTTGATAAAGTAGAAGCAACAAAATATTATGGCGACCTGGTTAATGGATATAACCGTTTGCCCACTACACGTAACAAACTTAACCCCGATCTTACAGCTTATGTTGTAGGAAAAGCAGTTGATGCGTTGTTCGACCAGATTGCTAAGGAAGAACTGGAGATTCGTGAAAACCCGGTGAAGCGCACCACAGAAATTATGAAGAAAGTGTTTGGGGCTAAATGGTAAGCTAAGAGTTTAAAAAATGTGAAATGAGATAAAAGAGGGCTGTACTAAGTGCAGCCCTCTTTATTTTTTATGTCTCACTGATTACACGGATTAGCACAGATGTGAATATTCAATTAACCTACTCGTTTTCTCTGCTTCTCTGTGCCTCTATGGTAAACATTGTAAGCAAAGCGAACAAAAACTCTTTTTCTTCTTCTCCCCTTTTAACTCTTAGCTCTGCCTTTCACTTCATCAAATTTCGCATCATAATCGTCTCGTAGTGTTCCCATCAATCTGTCCCAGAATAAAAAGTACAAACCATAATTACCGGTGAAGTATTGATGGTGCTGGTTATGCGTTACAGAAGTATTGATCCATTTGCCAAACCATGTACGTTGGAAATTTTTCGGAAACAATTCCCAACCCAAATGACCATACACATTGTAAAACATCTGGAACAAAAAGAAAAAGAACAGGTGAGCTTTGGTAACCGGGATTGTGTAGATGAGTACGATCAAAATACTTACTTCAAGAACTGCTTCCAAGGGATGAAAAGCAAAAGCTGCCCAAGGTGATGGGTTGGTGCTTTTATGATGAATGAGATGAAAAATGCGGAACAGTTTGGGATGATGCATCAACCGGTGTATCCAATAGAAATAAGTATCGTGTATGAGCAACATTAACGGAAAGGCCAGCCAGAAATACAATTGGCTATATTGGTTGATGTCTTTATAAAACGTGGTTGTTTTTCTTATTTCTGCATGGCCAAGAAAGAACCAAGGCACGAATGCAAAGAGGAACATGGTACAAAGTGAAAAGAAAATTTCCCGTTGGTAATCTTTATTGGCGGGAAAGCGTAGTTGAATTTTTTTGAATGCAATCTTCTTCTTCAGTAACACATACCATAGCAAAAAAGCCAGTCCGGCAATAACTACATATCGCAAGCCTATTACCAGGAAATAACTGATCCATGTGCCATCAGGATGAAACATAGATTAAAGTTAAGACAGACTTTGAATGAGCTCGACAAAAATTGTTATCTGCTATCTTCCATCCATTTCTTTTCAGACCGGTTTCTTTTCTCGTGCCATAATTTGAATTTATCAAACCGCTTTTTATCGCCGTTAATAACATATCGCTTTCGTTTAAACATTCGAAAAAGACTATATCCAAACAGTAAAGGAGAAAGCCAGATCAGAAAATTCAGATCACCCAAACCATTATTAAACACCGGTATTACACCCGTTATCATTAAATAGATTACCGTCATTCCACCCAGGCTTAGCAAGGCACCGATCCAGTTAAATTCTTTATACCGAATGGAAACAATGTCGGAATATGGTATTGAAACCGGTTCATATAAAAAGCCCTTACGAACTTCCCTATTCGATCCCGGTTGAATATGCACTGTGCTGTCGGTTACATACTGTAGCTCGCCGTGTATTATTTTACCTCCTTTCGTAATCACCTTCACCATATGAAATGTATCACGCACGTTCAAGAAGGTTACTGTTGCATAACTTTCCATTACAGCAACTGTAAAGATCAACAGGGTTAATGTCTGTCTCATAAATGGATCGTTAATTTGATGGAAGGAATTGAAACCCTGCTTATACTGTTTCGTTGCATTTTCTTGATCACCTGTTCTGTTGTTGATACAGAAAACGCTCTTTCTTTATGCCGTGATGAAACAACAAAAAGAGGCTCGCCTGTGATAATAGCGACAATACCGCTTGTGAATAAATCATTCCCTGTATTACTGTTGCTGACTGTTTTTGTATTGATCACTTTAGCAGTAACAGGCACGGCATTTATCCCTGCTTTTGTCATAGCGCTACTTGATGGAAGCTTTGTTGTTCCAATTCCAGGTAAGAGAACTCCCCCTGTAATAAAAACAATTGGCTTTGCTAAAATTTTCTGAGTAGTATCTGTGGGAATTGAGGATGCTGTAACGCTGTTTGCAAGCATAGCCACCAGCAGAATTAAGATTAACTTTTTCATACACAGAAGTTTGATAGTAGTTGATGATCGATACAGGTTTTACACTGTTTCTTTTCTACCACTAAGCTATTTCTGGCAGGAGCGAGTTCCTAATTGATGTTTACCTAACGAAAAATGAAGGTTTGCAATTTTTGCCGAACAGCATAACTGAAGAAGAATCTTTTACGAAAATCTGCAATTAACTATCGGCCAGCAGTATTTGCCAGGCTTCGTTCACTTTTCCTGCATCTAACAATTCCTTCGCATATTTATGTAGTTCCTGATCCATTTCGTCGGGGTTGATGGAGAAATACTGGATGATATTTTTCAAGCGCTCGTCTTCAAACGTTGCATCAACAATTGGGTATTCATGCACATTCGCTAACTGGCCAAGATTGTTGCCAGTGAGAATATTGCTGTTGCGGATCGTCTCCGGCAAAGCATCAACACCAATGCCGAGTTGTGTATTTGGTTTGGCAACATGAAACAAACTGTGCTCATCTACTTTGCAGTACCAATCGCCGCCGAGGCGTGCAATATGATGCAGCTTGCGCTGATCGATCATGGTGCCTTCTGCATTAAGAATGCTTTCATCAACGTGCATGCGCAACACTTCGCAAATAACCAGATTGCCAGCACCACCTTCGTTACCAAGGGGCTTTACTTCAATCACCTTGCACTCCATCTTTACTTTACTTTCTTTTACCATTGGTGGTTTTACCATAGTTGCCGCTTCTTCTGTAAATCCAGCTTTCACAAATTCGTTCACCTCTTTTGGAAATTCGCAGCTGGCTAAACTTACCTGCTGCACCATATCGTAATCGACAATATTGATCACTACCTCCGGAACTTCCAGCACATTCTGCAATGTATGTTTGGTAGTATTGTCTCTCACTCTGCGTGCAGGTGAAAACACAACGATCGGTGGATGCGATGAAAACAAATTGAAAAAACTGAAGGGGCTCAGGTTAACATTTCCTTCTTTATCGATAGTTGATGCAAAACAAACAGGGCGTGGCGCAATGGCATGTTGCAGCCATTGTTGTTTTTGCATGGGGTTGAGTTGTGAGAGATCAATAATCATTTTTTATCTTTTTCACACAGAGCTCGCAGAGTACGCAGAGAATCTCCGTGATCTTTGTGTCTCAGTGGTTAAATATTTTTCTTCTTAGCCAATATCGAAAAATCATCCTCATCTCTCACCATCGTATTACTCAACCTTCCTAATCCATCAATTTCCATTTCCACGATATCACCATCCTGCAACCATTGTTCACTATAACCAGGATCGTTTAGCTTACCTGTGCCATTGAGTTCCAAGAAACAACCTGTACCAACAGTGCCGCTGCCAATTACATCACCAGGATAAAGATCAACACCATACGATGCACGTTCAATGATCTCGGCAAAGGTCCAATCCATATCGGCAACATTACCTGCGCTCACCTGTTTGCCGTTCACCCAACATTTCATATTCAAATTCCAGTTAAGACCAACATGATTTTCTTTTGCAGGTACTACGTATTGCTGCAACTCATCAAGCGTTACCAACCATGGGCCAATTGCTGTAGAAAAATCTTTTCCTTTTGCCGGACCAAGATTCAGCAGCATCTCTTCCATCTGTAAACGACGTGCACTCAGATCGTTCATGATCATCAAACCGCCAATGTATTCATCGGCTTCTTCTGCACGGATATTGCGTCCGTGCTTACAGATAACAATGGCAACTTCCAATTCAAAGTCGAGTTTTTCAAAATGATCGGGCATGCAACGCACATCGCCGGGGCCTTGTATGCTATGATGATTGGTGAAATAAAAGATCGGGTATTGATCGAACTCAGCGATCATATCCACCTTACGGTTTCTTCTTGCAGCTTCAACATGCTGACGAAACGCATAACCATCCCTGCAACTGGGAGGCATAGGAATTGGTGCCAGCAATTGCACTTGTTCTACAGGCACAACATTACCCGGCATCAAACGACCTTCCTGCACAGCTTTTAAACTGGCTTGGGCAAGTTCAAGATATTCATCCCAGTATTGCAAAAACATATTCATGCTTGTTGGCAGATCAGGATGTAGCGTGTCCATATCATACACAAGTCCGTTGTGTACAGCCGCTAATTGTTCGTGTTCATCTTTTAAGTAGGAGATCAATTTCATACAGCAATATTTTTAACTCATAAAATAGAGAGGCCAAAGGTAGAGAATCTCATTTCACTTTATTGTTTCAATTACATTTGCTTTCTATGATTACTTCTATCAACGATTTCAAAAAAGTTTTCTTTATTGGTGTTGCCGGTACGGGCATGAGTGCCATTGCACAATATTTAAAAGGTATTGGTAAAGATGTAAGCGGCAGCGACCGTTACTTTCATCCTGGCCAACCGAATGAAACAAAAGAAAAACTCGAAACAGAAAACATCCGTTGTTTTTTACAAAATGGAGAAGGCATTACAAATGCAACAGATCTCGTTGTGGTTTCAACGGCGGTAGAAGACACTGTTGAAGAAGTGATCAAAGCCAAACAACTCAACATTCCCATCATAAAACGTGCAGAGTTGTTGGCCATTATTGCAAGAAGCAAAAAAACAATTGCTGTTGGCGGCACCAGTGGCAAATCAACCACGAGTGCTATGTTATTTGATATTCTTCAACATGCAGGTATGAAGCCAAGCATTATCAGTGGAGCAGGTTTAACAAGTATCATTAAAGAAGGAAAGATCGGCAATGCAAAAGTTGGAAGTGGCGATTGGCTTGTAATTGAAGCCGATGAAAGTGATGGCAGCATTGTGAACTATACACCGGAAATTGGGTTGCTCATCAACATCGATAAGGACCATAAAGAGATTGATACACTCATTGAAATTTTTGAACAGTTCAAAAAGAACACTTCACAATTCTTCGTGGTGAATCAATCGCATGCGTTGGCGAAAAGGTTATCAGCCAATCCTAAACATAATTTTTCAGTTGATGTAACTGATGATGCAGCGTATCATGCATCAGAGTTTAAGCAGGTTGGTTTCAGCATTTCATTTCAAATCAATAAGGTTCCATTTACACTCAACAGTGTTGGGAAGCATAATATGGAAAACGCCCTTGCTGCAGCAACAGTTGCCAACCTCATTGGTGTTCCATTAGAAACTGCTGCCGAAGCGTTGAAGAGTTATGAAGGTATCTATCGTCGTCACCAGATCATCGGACAAAAAAACAATGTTTGGCTGATCGATGATTATGCTCATAACCCTGCCAAGTGTGCGGCGAGTATTGAAGCTTGTCAGCCATTGGCAAAAAAAGTAATTGCCTGGTTTCAGCCACACGGATATGGACCAACAAAATTCCTGCGCAACGATTTTGTAGAAGAGATCAGCAGAGCCCTTCGTCCACAAGATGAAATATGGATGAGCGAAATTTTTTATGCCGGTGGTACTGCTGTAAAAGATATTTCTGCCAACGATCTTATCAACGACTTGAAAGCAAATGGTTCGCATGCATTTTTTGTTGAAAACAGGAACGATCTGGTTGCAGCCCTTCGTCCGCATTTTACGGAAGATTGTGTGCTGCTGCTCATGGGTGCTCGTGACCCGGGATTGGAACAGTTTGCAAAAACCGTTTGGGAACAACTGTAAGATGTTTAATTTCGGATGCGGGATTTATGATTTGAGACTTATGTCTTTTTCTTGGAGTTTGTTTTTTGGACATTGGGTTTTCGTTCAGCCATTTGTCAAAATTTAGTTGCATCTGACGAGTATCAGCCTTTGCCTGACCGCTGTTGCCCGAATTGGCCTAAATTTGTGCCGCTTACAAAATTTGTAAAAAGAGGCAAACATGAAGATGAATATTGATACGCCAATTCCTATCGTTGACGGAACAACAATTACACGCAAAGAGTTTACCGAAAAATACCTGAGGCCGCAGAAACCTGTTATTCTTCGTGGCTTATGGAAACAATATCCCGCCTACGAAAAATGGACGATGGATTATTTCAGACAATCCATGGGCGATATAAAAGTGAAACTGTTCAGCACCAAAAAAGCCAACCCCAGCGAAACCTTAAGTGTGGCACATGCTGAAATGAAGTTCAATGAATATTTAGATCTCATTGAAAAAGAACCAACCGATCTTCGTTTGTTCTTATTCCCTGTCTTCAAACATAAACCTGAACTGCTGAAAGATTTTGGCTATCCAAAGATTACCGGCCGTTATATCAAAATACCATTTATGTTTTTCGGTCCAAAACATTCGGTAACCCGTATGCACATGGATATCGACATGAGTAATGTGTTTCTTACACAGTTTGCAGGTAAGCGTCGTGTAGTGTTATTTCCTCCTGATCAAAGCGATTTTTTATATCGCCTGCCGTTTAACGTGCATGGGTTAGTAGATATTGATAAGCCCGATTTTGAAACCTATCCTGCCATGCAATACGCAAAAGGTTACACCGGATATTTAGAGTATGGCGATACGCTGTATATGCCGAGCGGTTACTGGCATCATATTGAATATGCTGAAGGCGGATTTGGTTTATCTGTTCGCACCATTGGGGCAAGCCTGGGCACTATCTTAACCGGGTTATGGAATGTAACGCTGCAGCGTAAGTTCGACGATATCATGTTCAAGATTCGTGGACAAAAATGGTTCAACTACAAAAAGCAACTGGCGATTAAACGTGCAGAGAAAGCGATGCAGAAGATACAGGCCGCAGCTTTGCAATAAAAGAAATCAATTAAGGAAAGGGTTGCAATTTGCAGCCCTTTTTTTATTCTCATAATTTCCGGAAGAAAGTTATTTTTATCTATCACTTAACCACCCTCTATGCCCCAGGACGAAAACGGTAGTCTTTCAGTTACCTACACTATCATTGGCATCAATGTTCTTGTTTTTATGATCATGGGGTTACAGGGCGCAGGTATTTTCGAAGCAAATGGTTTGGTGCATCTTCGCTGGGGAAGCAATTACGGGCCGCTTACAGCAAGCGGCGATTGGTGGCGTTTGTTTACGGCAATTTTTCTTCATTTCGGTATTCTCCATCTTGCGTTTAATATGTATGCGCTTTTTTCTATTGCTGCATATCTCGAACCGATGTTGGGAAAACTGCGGTATATCGCTGCTTATTTATGTTGTGGTATACTCGCCAGTCTTGCAAGTTTGTGGTGGCATACTGATTCAGTAAACAGTGCCGGTGCATCCGGTGCCGTGTTTGGCATGTATGGTGTATTCCTGGCATTGCTTACAACGAACATCATACCTAAAAAAGCACGGAAGCAATTGTTACAAAGTATTGTGATCTTCGTGCTTTTCAATCTTGCTTACGGACTGAAGGGAGGCATTGATAGTGCCGCTCATATAGGAGGATTGGTAAGTGGTGCCATCATCGGCTACCTGTTTGCTTTCACTATCAAAAAAGAAAAGAAGCAACAAGCTGCTCTATGGGTTGCTCCTGCAGTGATCGCTATAAGTATATTTATTTGTGGTTGGTATCTGCAGCAAAACAAAGTATCACCCGATGTTCGTAACAATGTTCTTCGTGATATAAAAAACGACAGCTATCCCGACGTTGATCGGTTCAAAGAATTGTATCAGGAATTTGTGATTGTACAAGACGATGCTTTGCAAATCTATCATCAACACGGCGATAACCTTTCAGGTTTACCTCAACCAATACTGGAGCAATTCAAACTGAAACTTGAACAGGCCAATAGCATTGCGGTGAAAATGATGAACCTTGATGTGGGTGATGAAATGAAAAAATTAGCAGCAACGGTTAACCGATATGTAGAGTTGCGAAAAAAAGAAATGGAGCTTACATTAAAAATTTCAGCACAACCAACCAATGCAAATACACTGAATATTGAACGGGAAAAAGTGAAGAAAGAAATCGACAAAGAGCTGCTTAAATTAAAATAAAAGAGGGCGACTATTGGTCGCCCTCTCGTTACTTATCAGGCCATAACACTTTGACCTTCCCAATCATCTTTGATTTTTCTGAGTTTAATTGCATAAGGAATCAGTAATAATAACTCCAACCTTAGTGAGAATACAAATCCATTTCCTTCTTTAAAAAATGGATAAACAAACATTACAAATCCACAAATAACAATTCCAATAAGAGCGTCTACAATTCCCAACTTTATAGCCCACCCAGTTTCTTTCAACAAACCAATAGAAACGACCCCTTTCAACAAAAAAAGACCCATAAGTAAAAGACCAGTGAAGGACAGTGGTCCATTTGTTTCAATTCCATAAAGTGATATATGAAAACCGAAACCTAAGAAAGCAACAACTAAGCTTATCGGAACTAGCAATCCAAAAATCAAGAAGATCCACATGAACACTTTAATCCACCAGGGAAGAAGCTTTGATCGTTTGATTTGCGAATTAGTTATTATTTCAGTAAGGACGTCTGGTTGATGTTCCATAGAGTTCATAAACAAATTAAATACTTACGCTCCTCTTTGTGCGCCACCAACATGCTTTCCGGCATTACTTGATGTTTTTGTATTTGCTTTTCCTCCACCTTTTGGCGCAATAAACATGGATGATTTATTGCTTGCAGGTGCATTCTTCTTTTTGTCTTTTTTATTTTTCCCTGTATTAAACAACGACATAACTATGAGTTTTAGTGAATAATAATATTGGTTTCGTTTGACGCTGCAAACGGACGTGAATATACCAATTCTTTTTTTGAGCTACAAAAGCGCTAAGGCGAAAGAAATACAAAGAAATCCCAAAATCCAAAGAAGAAAACAAGAGTCAAGACACAAGGTTCAAGAATCCAAATCATAAATCCTACATCAGAAATCAGACATCTTCTTCGGTCTCTTAACTTATCTTCGTTGTACATGGTAGAAGTTGGTCAATATAACCGTCTTATTGTAAAGCGTTTGAAAGATGCAGGAGCTTATCTTGATGATGGAGGAGAAGGCATCCTGTTACCTAAACGTTTTGTTCCCCGTGGCACAAGAGCGGGTGATGAATTAACAGTATTTGTTTACCACGATGGTGAAGACAGGTTGATTGCTACCACACAACACCCTACAGCTGTAGTGGGCGATTTTGCTTTGATGAAAGTTGTAGGTACCAGCCCGCATGGTGCTTTTTTAGACTGGGGGTTAATGAAAGACCTGTTTGTACCCAAGAGCAAACAGATTTCTGCTATGCGTTTGGGTGGCGAATACCTGGTGCATGTGTATATTGATGAACAAACAGGTCGTGCAGCCGCATCGCAATACATTGAACATTTACTGAGCAATGAAGAGCTGACCGTAAAAGAAAAAGATGAAGTGGAGTTGATCATTTATCGCCAGACAGAGTTAGGCTGGTCGGTCATCATCAACAAAAAACATATCGGGCTTTTATTTTTCAGTGATGTTTTTCAACCGCTGAACATTGGCGATAAAGTAACAGGCTACATTAAAACCATTCGTGAAGATGGAAAGATTGATGTAGGCATTGGCAAGCAAGGTTATCTGCGTGTAGAAGATGAAGCGCAGAAGATCATGCGCCTGCTCGCAGAAGCAAACGGCTATCTCCCCTATCATGATAAAAGTGATCCCGAAGAAATCTACAATTTCTTCGGCATGAGTAAGAAAGCATTCAAAATGACCATTGGCAAACTCTATAAAGAGAAAAAGATAGAGTTAACAAAAACCGGAATAAAAGCGGTAGAACAATAAGTGATTTAATTTCTCTACAATATTGTTAGTTTAACTGCTTTTAGTGTTTGTTGTTTCCCGGTTTTAATCACCAATACATAATTCCCCGCCTGCAATCTGTTACTGAATTGTATTTGTTTCGTTTGGCCCGGGTTCCACAGCAGCATATTACTTTCGATTAATCTTCCTTCCGTGTTATACAACAACCATTGATAACGGCCCCCTTCGGTGTTACCAAAGTCAACTGTCACGATATTGGAAAGAACAGGATTAGGAAACAGCTTAAATCCTTCAACTCTTAACGGTTCATCAACTGAAGTAACAACACCTGTTTTAAGGAGCACAGTTTGTATGTATGCGTTTTCATCAAGGTCGGTCAGATCGGTATTTGTATTCCTTGCGGAAAAACGACCGTTGACAAATGAAGGGTTTCCCTGGGAGGTATAAGCAAAACTGATGATTGAATCTTTATAGATATCACAACCAAGCATTGTTTCATTGAAAGGGGATGCTACTCTGAATACTCTTTTTGCTTTAAAGGTTGTGTCAAATTGAACTGTAATTGCATCTGACATACCGGAGTATCCAACATTTATTGTATCAAACATGACGGTGGCCATATTACTGCCCGAGGCATAAATGGAATTATTATAAGCTTTAAGATTTGTGAAACCAAATTCAAGCCTGATATCGTTTGTCGTATTAAGAATCTTGTGTTGATAATAATTTAGAGCTGTATCCATGCCTATTATGAATCGCACATTACTGTTACTATCTGGTATAATCAGGTTAGTATTAAAATAGATTGAATCCTTTAAGTTTGATTTTCCAAGCAACAAAAATATCTTACTATTTATTTGTGCACTTGTTCTTGTGGTAGTGTTTAACGGTCCTATTGTTGCAGAGCCAAACACACTTGCGAAGCTGCTGTTTGTTGCAAGCAAGTACAATTTGCTGCTGGTGATGGCAGGCTGTGGATTTGCTATTGTATAATTGCTTGTTGGGCTTATTCCATTCATGAAAGCAAAAGAATTGCCTGAAGAACTTGGGCTGATGTTGCTCACCCACAAAATTTTAAAGCTTTTGGTCAGTGTATCTGCAATAAGATCTGTTGGTGATGTCAAGGAAGTATTTGCAGATCCTGAAAATTTTATTGCATCTATGAGGGCGCCAGTTGTATCAAACCTGCCGACATATACACCTCCGGTGTTCGTAAATGATTTTCCAGAAACAGTTAGACTTGTGGAAGTGGGGGCACTTATTGTTGCGAAGCTTCCGTCTGCAAACACATCAAAGATGGTCGCTGTCTGGAATGGTGTCGGCAATAAGAGCAATTTAAATTTCCCGTTTTTGTCGAATATCAACATACCTGATGATTGAGATGGCAGCGGCGTAAAGAAAAAAACAGAACTGTCAATACGTATATAATTATTTGCACCGGTATTACGGGGGCCAAGCAACACAAATGATACATAGATCATTTCATTTCTTGTGACGACCTTTTGAATCCCAAGATTTGCAAAACTGTGATTCATTCTTTTATACCAGCTTACTTTGTCATTTTTAGTCATCCCAACAAAAAACAAATCGCTTTTTGCCTGGTTGCTGACAATATTGAGGGAATCAACATCAAGTGCAGTTTTACCTTTAGCCAAACCAACAATTGCCTTACTCCCGTCTGAGAAATAATTGACATAATTAGTAATTTCTCCCCGGTCAGAATTAGTTTTCATTCCTCCACTGATTACGTTAAGTGAAGTGTCAATCACCCAAGGATTCCAAATATTATCCACTAAGTGTAGAAAGTAAATTTTCCTTTTTTGATGAGTAAAAAAAGCAGGAGTTACAGTTGGACTTTCATAGGGTGTATGATAACCCAGCCATGTAACTTTGCTTTCGCTCAAATCCTTTTTTGCTTTAATAATAAAGCTTCTGCTGGGCCCAGCGATATTAATCGTATCCTTTAATCCATATACCAGATCAACCTCTAGCTTTTGGGGCGTAATACCCTTCACGGGCAAAGCGTTGTTCATTCCACTTATACGTCCACGGAAATAATAATAAAGGCTATCGGATGTTGCGTGACTTATACCCACCCTGTTAACGAACCCTCCTATCCGCTGAATATTCAAAGGCTTCACGTTGGTTGTTACAAAATTTGTATCCATCACTACAAGTACACTTTGATCGCCAACGGGAACATTGTAACCATCCAATTTGTAGCTCCCGGTATTGCTTGACCCAGACAAAACCATAAAAAGGGAATCACCTTTTTCTGAAACAGTAAATCCTGTATTCTCTAGCCATAAATTATAGCCATAACCTTCGCCATTGGGGTTTAGTATTTTGTATTGAATATCGGTAAGAGACGTGTCAGTTTTAATGAGCAATTGATAATTTGAACGTATTGGAAAATTAATAGACAACGAACCGAGTTGAAAACTTTCTGTCGTAGTTGTGTTGATCAGGAATATCTGCCTGTTGTTGGCCGCAGGGGCAACAGAGATAACTGTAAATGGCGATGAACCTTGTGGCGAGGTAGCAAACAACTTATGACCTTTAATGTTGCCCGTTGTATCAACATAAAGAAAAAAAGTTCGATTAACGGAAGCGGCACTTTCTAACTGGGTTTCTTCAAAATACAGAGGGCTTGTAACTAGAGAGCTCGACAAGCCATGAATGTAAAGAATATCGGATGAAGGTAGAAGTTTTGGAAATGGCAGAGAAGTTTTTCGTACCCATTGAATTCCTCCAGAAACAGTATCCATTTTCAAAATAAGAGAAGTTGGAATTGTTGAAGAGTAAACATTGTATGACACCGTTCCCATTTGCGTGGTTTGGTAAATCATCATGCTCATGTATAGCGCTCCCTTGTGAAATACTAAACTTGAAAACACGTCCATCCCTTTATCGCCAAACTTCTTTGCCCAAAGCAGTTCACCTTTCGTATTCAGTTTTGCTACAAATACATCCTCACCTCCGTTACTTGTAAGAACAGTTTGATTGTCGATAACAAGAGCGCCTTTAAATGTACCGGCGTAATAAGCATTTCCGCTACTGTCAGTTGCCTGTGACTGAATTTGCGAATACGGCTCCTGATAACCTAATAACTGATTCGACAATATTTGACTAAAGATTGAAAACGAAACAAAGAGAGCAACGGCAAGAAGTATAGATTTCTTCATAGCATCGGTTTATTGGGTAATAAAAATAGCGCATTCAGGAAGAAAAACTACAGCAGGATTCAAGAGAACAGTATTCATTTATTTATATTTTCTTGAATACCGTTTTTCAAAAATTCATCTGTTACGCAGTTGTATAAATTGTTACTCATTTATAATAAAAAACAGCGCACTAAAAAGAGTGCACTGTAGAATAAAGTCGAATAATAATAAAAAGAAAAACCAGGATAATTTTTTCAACTAGTTTAAATACCACATCATACCACCGCACTTTCACACACATAAGTCGGTACAATACCTGTTGCACGGATTCTTGTTTCTGCATCATCTGGCAACGTATTACCAGAAAGAACCAGCACAGTATCAAGCCCAAACTTATTGCCACCAAGAATATCGGTGTGTAATGTATCACCCACCATCAGGATATCTTTTTTACTCACCAGTGTACGCTCACGAATAAGATCATAGGCAAACATGAACATTTGCGAATCGGGTTTACCAAAACGGATGAATTTTTTACCAACTATACTTTCGATCATCGTTGCAACGCCACCAATGGCAATCGATACTTCATTGCTTCCGGTGATGGGATAAATATGATCTGTATTTGCAACAATGGCAGGGATAGTTCGCTTACGTAAAATATTTACTGTTCTGTTGAGATCATCAAACCAGTTAAAGCCTTCATCATCCAGTAAAACCAATGCATTTACCTCGTCGATATTATATTGTGTAATAGCACTCACAGGCAAGGTGTGCAAACCTGAACTATCAATATAATGTGCGGAGCTTTCAGTACCGAGGTATGCAACAATTCCATTATTCACTTTCAGATCAAGATATTCTTTCGCCAGCATACCCGATGAAATAATACGGTCGTGTTGTATAATATCCAAACCAACTTTATGATAACTCTCGGCCAACTGCATCGGGCTTCTCGATGCATCGTTTGTAACAATATAATATTCTTTGCCCTGCTCTTCAAGATAGGCAAAGGTTTTTTCCATGCCGGTGATAAGCCCGTTATAACTTTTAATAACGCCGAAGGCGTCGAAAAAAATTATTTTATACTTATCTACTACCGATTTAAAATCCTGAACTGAAAACATGCCGTTGTTGGGTTTTAAGTGTTACAGCAGGTGTTATTTTTTCACAGGTTCGTCTTTTATCTTCAAAGCCTTGATCAATTTGTCTGCATCGAAATCACGATCAACAGAAGGAAGATAGATCTCGTAAGCTTCCGCTTGTAATTTTTTTGCATACTGTTCGCTGAAGAAATAACTGCCATCTTTGATAACATAGTTCAGCACAAAAAAACGGTAGCCTTCTTTTAAGAAACGCAACTCATCTGCAGTAAGCGGATTTACTTTGTGATATTCTTCCAGGAAGAGAATAAAACGGTCTTCCATCATGGTGTTGATATAATAACTGAATACCGTTCTGTCGCCGGCATCACTTACCACCCGACTAAAAAAATAAAAATCCATCATGCGGCTGCTCATGCGGAACCAATCATAATCCCAACGTGAATACAATTCCAGTTTATCTGTTACAGAGAAGTTGCCGATGTTCCAATCAATAAACACAGGGATGGTTTCAAATGAAGCCGCATTTGTTTTCAACCTGTTTTTGAGAAACAGTTCACAATGATATTTGATCATATCGGCCTGTGCCCTTGTGCCGAACTGCGACTCATCGGCCTCCACTCTTTCCATCAACGTATAAATATCGGTGCGGAGCGTTTTGGATGATTTCGGTAAATTATTCCGAAGCTTCGAACATGCTTTGTGAAACCTGCCGATCTGCTGGCCAAACTTGCGTATCAGTTTTTCATCCAATCGTTTGGGCATACGCTGCAACACCCGCACAGGATTATAAAACACCACCCATGCCTCTGTTTTGCGATAACGGTAATGATAAGTGTACACCCGGTTATTTTTCAGCAACGACTTCGCCAGCAGGTTTTCAAACGGGTACAACAAGTTGTTTGAAAGTGTATGGATGATGCGATGATCTTCTTTGAAATGTTCGTACTTACCAAAATAAGAAAGCTTGGCAATCACAATATCTTCATCTTCAAAAGTAATGCGGTACACATGGTTGGTTGATACCATGGCACTGATCTCTTCTATATGTGCAATCTTTTTCGTGGCGTCATAACCTTCCCACGCTTTATGAATAATTTTTAATGCTTCAGTCATACTTGTTGTTTAAACCACTAAGGCACGAAGGCGCAAAGGAACACAAAGATAGAGGTCAAAGAACAAGGTTCAAGACACAAGAGAGAAAACTCAAAATCCAAGGTTCAAATACCCAAATCATAAATCCTGCATCCGAAATCAGACATTGTTAGATGATCTCAAAATACCGCTTCAACTCCCAATCAGTTACATGTTTATCAAACTGACGGCATTCCCATAAACGTGTTTTTGTAAAATGATCAACAAACTCATCACCAAACAGGTCTTTTGCAATGGACGACTGTTGCATATGAGTTGCTGCTTCCAGTAAGGACGATGGTAATACGCCGTTGTCTTTATCCGTATAACCATTCCCTTTTGTTGCCGGAATATTTAATGGAAGTTGATGTTTGATGCCATACAATCCCGAAGCAAGTGAAGCTGCAATGGCTAAATAAGGATTACTGTCGCTTCCCGGTACACGCATTTCAACACGGGTATTTTTAACGGTGGGGTGCAACACACGCAATGCAGTTGTTCTGTTATCTATACCCCATGTAATGGTAGTAGGAGCCCATGCACCTTCCACCAAACGTTTATAACTGTTGATTGTAGGAGCATACATAGGCAATACATGTGGTAAACAATACAGCAGGCCTGCCACATAATTCTTCATCAGCTCACTCATGTGATGCGGATCTGATTCGCTGTAAAAAATATTTTCTTTGGTTGCAGGGTTCCATAAGCTTTGATGAATATGTCCGCTGCAACCCGGCAACTTTTCATTCCACTTCGCCATGAACGATGCCATGATGCCATGCTTGTAAGCAATTTCTTTCACAGATGTTTTAAGCAAAACTGCTTTATCGGCTGCTGCCAATGTATTGTCATGTACAATAGCAGCTTCATACACTCCCGGACCGGTTTCTGTATGAATACCTTCAATGGGTATGTTGAATTTGTTGAGTAATTCAATAAGATCAAAATAAAAATCACTTTGCAGGGAAGTACGGAGAATAGAATAACCGAACATGCCCGGTGTCATCGGCTCGATGGAAGTAAATTGTTTTTGCTCTAAACTCTGTGGTGATTCATTGAAGTTGAACCATTCGAACTCCTGAGCAAATTCTGCATGATAACCTAGGTCGCTACACTGCTTCACAACCTTCTTCAACAAGGAACGACTGCAGGCTGCCACATCGGTAGCGCTGAAATCAGCTAAGAAAAACGGTAGATCATTTTGCCAGGGTATGGTACGAAAGGTTGAAAGATCAATATGCACCGGCTTATCGGGATAGCCCGTATGCCAGCCCGTTAGTTTTACATTATCATAAGCTGCATCATTACTGTCCCATCCAAATGCTACATCACAAAAACCAATGCCGCTTTCCAACGTATCGAGCAGCTTTTGTTTACTGATCACCTTGCCACGCAATACGCCGTCAATATCTGCAAAGGCAAATTTCACCTGTTCTTTATCGTGTTGCTCCAGGTAGGCAATCAACTCCTGTTTTGTCATTTACTTGTTGTTTAATCAGTGTTTACAAAGTTGTAGTTTCTGAGGGGTATTTCAAAGTGAAAAGATTTTAACCCACAGAGTAAGTAAAGCCTAGGGAAGAAAAAATCCAAAACCCAAATTCCAAATTACCAATTCCCGGTATCTCTGCGCCTCTGTGTCTCTGCGGTAAAAAATAAAGAGCATAGCGAATACTCTTGCTAATCCGAACCTTTCTCCTTCTTTATCCGTAATTAGTGGTATGAAATTATTGTTCATCTGCATATTCATATTTTTTCTTTCTTCCTGTAACAAGGATGCACCCAACCGTACAGTGACAACGCCTCCTTCATCACCAATCATACATACATGGCTGGCACTTGGTGATTCATATACCATTGGACAAAGCGTTGCAGCAACTGAACGTTTTCCTACGCAAACTGCAGCACTGCTTTTGCAACAAGGAATACAAGTACAAACACCCACTTATATTGCTGCAACAGGCTGGACCACCACAAACCTTCAAGCAAACATCAACAGCAACAATCCAAATAAACATACCGTGGTGAGTTTGCTCATAGGAGTAAATGATCAATTTCAAACAAGAGATACAACAGGATACCGTCAACGCTTTACTGATTTGTTGATAAAAGCGATTGAACTGGCTAATGGAAAAAAACAAAATGTGTTTGTAGTATCCATCCCCGATTATAGTGTTACACCTTTTGCTGCTTCGTATGATACTGTACAAATCAGGAAAGAGATTGATTGGTTCAACAACATCAACAGGGATGTAACACAACAATACAATTGTCCCTATCTCGATATTACTCCTTCATCACGTGAAGGCCGCACCAACAGAAACCTTATTGCTTCTGATGGATTGCATCCTTCTGCTGCAGAATATAAACGATGGGCCGATAAGCTGGCACCGATCATTATACAGGTATTGAAATAACTCCAGTGAGCCACCCTTGAAGACAGGGGGCGACTCACCGCACCGGCATCATCAACCGCCCAAACCTTAATCGTTAACTTGCATTGTAATGAAGTAATTCAGGAACACCATTCGTTATAACAAAAACCATGGCCAGAGCAACACGTCGTTCAAACAATACAAAAGATACAGGATCAGCAAAAGCAAAAATTTCAAAGGAGAGTCTTAAACAGGCGCTCATCCTGTTTACTTATTTAAAACCTTATCGTGGAAAATTCATCTGGGCATTGGTTTGTATTGCACTGTCTGCATTTACCACCAGTCTATTCCCGTTTTTCTTAGGAAAAATGATTGACGCTGCATCACCAGGTGCAAGCCTTCCGGGTATGGCCACTGCTTCACAATTCGATTTTGGTTTAAAAAATATTAAGCTCAGTTTAAATACAACACTGCTCCTCATATTTGCTCAGCTGAGTTTGCAAACTATTTTTTCGTTCATGCGTGTGTACCTGTTAACAGCAGCGGGTGAACGTTCATTGGCCGATATGCGCAAAGATGTATACAGCAAACTGCTCAGCATGCCCATGAGTTATTTCACGGAGAAAAGAGTGGGCGAATTAAGCAGTCGTATTTCAAGTGATCTGTCGCAGATACAGGATGCCATTTCTTTTACACTGGCTGAATTTCTGCGGGGCATCTTCACCCTCGTTATTGGATTGTTTTTTATTTTCTGGATCAGTGCAAAGCTGGCGCTCATTATGCTGTCAATCGTGCCCGTTATTGCTATACTGGCTGTAGTGTTTGGCATGCGCATCCGTAAGATGGCACGCAAAGCACAGGATCAACTCGCCGAAAGCGGAACCATTGTGCAGGAAACCTTCCAGGGTATATCAATTGTAAAAGCATTCACCAGCGAGTTTTATGAGATCGGTCGGTATGTAAAAAGTATACAATCAGTCGTTACAACTTCCATCAGCAATTCACGCTACCGTGGTGCTTTTATTTCGTTCATGATCTTCAGTGTCTTTGGCAGCATGGCATTTGTAATGTGGGTAGGCGTTGGAATGGTACAATCAGGTACCCTCAGCCTTGGACTGCTCACTATGTTTGTGATTTTTTCTGTGTTTGTAGGCGGCACCTTTGCCGGCTTTGCAGATATGTTTTCGCAACTGCAGAAAACATTGGGCGCCACACAAAGTGTAAGGGAAATTTTACGTGCCGATGGTGAGCCTGTTTCATTAACAGCTATTGAAGTAGAACCGCAACATCAGCTGAAAGGAAATGTACGGTTCGATAATATTGCCTTCAGTTACCCCGGACGTAAAGATGTACCTGTATTAAAAGGACTCACACTCAGTGCTGCCAATGGAGAACAGATTGCTATTGTAGGGCCAAGCGGTGCAGGTAAATCAACCATTGCTTCTTTGCTCCTGAATTTTTATGAACCCGATAAAGGCACCTTGTATTTTGATGAGCGACCTGCTTCTTCTTTTCCACTTTCGCAACTCCGCAGGCAAATGGCGTTTGTTCCGCAGGAAGTATTATTGTTTGGCGGCAGCATTAAAGAAAATATTGCCTACGGTAAACCCAACGCAACCGAAGAAGAAATTATGGCCGCTGCTAAAAGTGCGAATGCCCATTTATTTATTCAACAGTTCCCGGAGCAGTATGAAACTATTGTGGGCGAACGTGGTATTAAATTAAGTGGTGGTCAGCGGCAACGAATTGCCATTGCACGTGCTATTTTAAAAGATCCTGCAATTTTAATTTTAGATGAAGCCACTTCCTCACTCGATAGTGAAAGCGAACAACTCGTGCAGGAAGCTTTGGATAATCTCATGAAAGGCCGCACTTCATTCGTGATTGCACACCGTCTCTCCACCATCCGCAATGCCGATAAAATTGTGTTGATCGACAAAGGCATTGTTACCGAAAGCGGCACACATAGCGAACTCATGAGCCACAACGGACTCTATCGCAAACTCAACGATATGCAGTTTGAATTTGGTATCATCACACAATCGCCAAAAGTGGAACCCGACAGTTATGCAGATGTAGTTGAATAGTGTTTGCGCCCTTTTTTGTCCGCTAACCTGTATATTTTATAAAGGTTCTCCACAGCTGTATAACATTTTGGAGTTAGAAGGCAACTATCTTTCAGTTAATTGTACAGCCGTTTGTACAAGACAACCTGGAAGCGTATGAATTACGAATCATTTAAACGCCTGCTGCAAGATTGCATGGACGCATCTTCACGTTGTTCAAGTGCATGCCTTGAGCAGGAAAACCATTTTCTCACCCGTTGTGCGAAGCTGAATCAAAGCTGTGTTATCGTCTCCAAAGTGGCAATGAAAGCAATGGTATGCCGAACAGAGCTGTTAGCGCAAGTGTATCGCTTGTGCATTGAAATTTATACCACATGTGCTGAAGAGTGTGAAAAATTTATACACCTGGAGCATTGCAAACAATCAGCTGATGCCTGCCGCAAAAGCATTGCAGAATGTCGCTCATACCTCGCAACAGTGACAGAGGATCGCCGCACTCCAATAACAAGCACAAAGTAGGAACTACATTAAAAAACCGGCGTGCGCAGTGAGCTTTGAATTGTTGTTTGCTGCCTGAACAAATAATCCCCACATTGAATCAACTGTTGGCGAATAAGGAGTGTATGGTTGAAAGTGAAAAGAAGAAAAGGTTTTCAGTTTCTTCACTCATCAACATTCAAGTCCCTCTTCATCCGGTGAAGCCATCATTGCTCAAAAAAAATCAGTTAACTTCAAACTACGATGCGCCGGTTTAGTATCATACTTTGTTTGTTGTTGCTGATGCAACAAAGTATTGCACAAAAACTCATGCAGTTGCCCGACAGTCTTTCACAACTGGGCGAACCCCTGCAGGTAAAACAAAAAACCGGTATTGGTTTTCTCCGTTATGAATTCGGGCCTTACCGTTTGCTCAACAGCCGCAAAGGCTGGACAACAAAATCAACCGCAACAACCGAACGGCACGATGTGCTCTCCCGTCTTTTATCAAATGTGGAAGAAGTGGAACAAAACATCAAAGAGAAAAGATCATTCAAATTGTTACGTAACGATACGGATACGGCTATTGTCAACATCGCTGTCTCCAGCACGCTTTATTACAACCGACCCAAGAACAACATCTTTGGACGTAATGAAGGACCGGCTACTTATAACCGTGGCAAGAGTAATTTGGTTACTACTATCCTGTCGGCCGATACCAGCGACTGGATCTTCAGTACAGCACAACAGGAAACAGCAGGTGTGGTAAGTATTTCAGAAGAGATCATTGGCGTGCTCACCAATGGTATCCGTGAAATTGAACTGTTACCCGTGAATCATTATGCCGATGGAAAAAAAGCCATGTTTGCATTAGGTTATGTGTTTATTGAAAATGGAAAACCCATCGCTGCTGTTCAGTTCAGGGGGTTACCGCTCATGGCACACAAACAGAATTTTGTGTGGCTCCCGAAAAATGAAAGCAAGGAAATGCAGTTTGTGATCGCAGCTGTTGCTACAGCCATCCTGGGCATGTCGCATGAAATGATCGCTTCTGGTGGAACCGGCTTGTAAACCATACAAACCACTCTTCTGCATCAACCTGCTGCCGGTCATTGTTTCAACTGTTCTGCTGTTGTTATTTCATAGCAGTTCATGAAACGTTTTCTCGTTACGTATTTATGGAAAGAAGCCAGCTTTTTTTCCTGGCTGGTGGTTCTTTTGCTCCTCGGCACACTGTTGTATGGCGGAGTCATCATTGCCGACATGCAGACGAACAGGGAAGCCATGATGGGATTTTTTATTCTGCCCGTATTTGTTGGTATCATCATCGTGGTTATTGTGGCTGATATCCTTACCCGTAGGAAAGGTCCTGCAAAAAGAAGCCGTCTCTTGCTGTTACAGCTGCTGCTGGCTTTACCTTTTCTGTGGCTGGGTTGGCACCGGTATTTTTATCAAACAACCCTGTACCTGCAAGCCGATACAACATGGATCCTGGTAGTACAAAACCACCAAACACAACCTGGTGTGCACCGGAATTTTTTCTTACAACGTACAACCATCGACGTAGCGACCGACGGGATCGTATTGCTGGATCGCCCGTTCAGCAAGGGCGAACGCATGAATCTGCAGGTGATCAACCGCAAAGCTGAGAAAGAACCATATGTAGGGGAATACAGTAATGGTTCCTATTCACCGGAACTGAAATGCAACGGCATCACTTATCCCACATTTGTTTTGTTAATCGAAAAGCAACCGAACCGCCTGTCGCCGCTAAGCGACTCTGTGTTGCAGGATCTGTACCGCAAAGCCTGCCTGAAGCTGAAGTAAAAAAGAACTGCTCACTGTTTTACAAAACAACAATTCCGGCTTTTACATCTTAACCAGTCTGCATTTTTAATTTGTTCCTCCCTTAGTTTCGTGCACTTCAAAATCTACAACATGAATCTATCCGTATTACAGGAACACATCAGCGGTGTTCGGCAGGAAATTATTGAACACCCGCTCTATCATCGTTTACAGGATCTGCAGGATGTGCAGCAGTTTACACAAATCCATGTGTTTGCGGTATGGGATTTTATGAGCCTGCTCAAAAGTTTACAACGTGGTCTCACCTGTGTCAGCAATCCCTGGGTACCCGTGGGCAGTGCCAACACACGTTACCTCATTAATGAAATTGTAACCGGCGAAGAAAGTGATGTGGATGCAGCCGGCAACCGCACCAGTCATTTTGAATTATACCTGCGGGCCATGCAACAGTTGGGTGCCGATACAACGGCCATCGAACAGCTGCTGGTTCATCTACAGCAAGGCGTGCCGGTGCAATGGGCACTGCAGCAAGTAAAACTTCCGCAGGCAGTGATCGATTTCTGTTCCTTTACCTTTTCCTTAATTGAGAAAGCACCCCTCCATGTGCAGGCGGCTGTTTTCACATTCGGACGGGAAGATCTGATACCGGCCATGTTTCACGAACTGGTAACCCGTTTATCGCAACAATATCCTGAACAACTGGCCACGTTTACCTATTATCTCGAACGGCATATTGAAGTGGATGGTGATCATCACAGTCACCTGGCGATGGAGATGGTACAGGAACTCTGTGGTGCTGATGAAGAGAAATGGAACGAAGCTGCCACGGCCTGCGTGGAAGCACTTCGTTTACGAAAAGGTTTATGGGATGGCGTGCTGGAGGCAGTGAGGCCAACAACTGCATAATGGTAAAAGCCATTGAGTAGAGGTCGTATTCAATTTCATTTCACAGGCGCTTCATGGAGCGCCTTTTTTATGACTAAGGGTTGCCAACCTTGCGAAGGTTGGCAACCCTATACAGCAACAAAACCCGGCGAATGCTTGCAAATGCTGTTGGAATCAACTACCTTATTTGCCGATAGTAATCGTACAACACAATTGGTTACATCTCGTCCTGCCCTTCTCCTGCATCATTTTTAAACCCAAAACCATTTTTACATGAAACAGATTCTTGCTTTTTTTTGTCTTGCCTTTGCATTGACTGCCTGCAACAATGCCGAAACCAAAACTGCTGAAACAACAACAACCACAGAAGCCCCCGCTGCCGCTGAAGTGAAACTTCCTTACACACTGTCGGCACCCTACAAAAACTGGTCAATCGGCAGTACTGAAAATGTAGCTGCTGCCATGGCAGGTTTAAAAGCCTTTGTTGACAAAGATTTTACAGCACTGGCAGCCGGCACCGGCGATTCTATTGGATTGGACTTTGATAATTTTCAAGCCAAGCTCAGCCGTGACAGTGCTATGAAATTTTTCACCGATGCACGTAACATGTACAACGATCTTGTGATTACCATGCACGATTATGTTTCGGTTGTATCAGCCGATAAAAAACACGAATGGGTAACCCTCTGGTACAAACAAAGCTGGAAAGATGCCAAAGGTGTGGCCGACTCTGTAAATGTGGTGAACGATATACGGATGGAGAATGGTAAAATGGTGCAGCTCGATGAAAAAGTGAGTCGTTTCCAGAAGAAGAAGTAAACGTTCTTGCTCTATAGAAAAGCCCTCCGTTATGGAGGGCTTTTTTTGTAAATAGACAGGAATATAAATGCTTCGTGAGCATACGAATCAAGACACAGGCAGCTGCAATTTCTTTTCCCCTGTTATAAAATACATGTTTAACGAACCACGGTTTTTTACTTCGATTTCACCACGGTATTCGCAGACATAGTGTTCCCGGATGATCTGCATGGTGGATTCAGAACAATTGACTTTACCCGGCATGCCGGCCGATTCCATACGGGACGCAATATTCACCGTATCGCCCCAGATATCGTATTGCCATTTTTTAATGCCCACAATCCCGGCAATCACCGGACCCGTGTGAATGCCGATGCGTATTTCAAAATGCGCCAGTCCATCTTCTTTGTTTAATGACTCCGTTACATACGCATTCATCTGCAGTGCTGCTGCCACCACATCTGTTGCATGGGTTTTGTTAACTGTAGGCAAGCCACCTGCACACATATACGAGTCCCCCACTGTTTTAATTTTTTCCAGGCCAAATGCCGTGGACACTTCATCAAACTTTCTGAAATAAGCATCAATGCTTTTTACCAATACTTCCGGAGCAATATGTTCGGCCTGTTTGGAAAACTGTACAAAATCAGTAAAGAGTACAGTTACTTCATCAAACTTCACCGCATCCACTGTTCCTTTGGCTTTTAACTCAGCTGCTGTTTCTGCAGGTAGGATATTGAGTAATAATTTTTCAGAACGCCGTTTTTCACGGGCAATGATTTTATAAAACCTGAACAGGGCGGTTAAAATAACAATGGTTAAAAGCAGGATAATGGCGAGTGAAATAAGAATGTTTCGCTGGTTCCTTTTTTGCTGATGCAGCAAATCGACCTCCACCTGTTTTTTAGACACTTCATAATCTGTACGCAGGTCGGCCATTTGCTGCACAGCATGGAGATTGTTCACACTATCCCTGTAACGGATAAATTCTTTGTAATACATGAGGGCCTGCTCTTTGTTCCCTGTTGCTTCATAGAGGATGGACAGCTGTTCATTGGCTTTGCTGCGTTCTTCTTTCAGATCATAAGCCAACGCTAACTGCAGGCTGCGTTGTGCATAGCTGAAAGCAGCGGGGTATTCTTTCTTTTTTTCATAGATGCTGCTCATCGATAAGAGATAAGTGCAAACCGGCGAATAATCTTCCTGTTCTTCCAGCATTTTAATCGACGTGTTGATGGTTTGCTCTGCCAACACAGGGTTGCCGAGGTGAGCATACACCATACCCAGGTTGCCCATATTATAAGCAATACCGGGGAGATAATTGATGCGGCTGAAAATGGTGCCGGATTTTTTAAAATAGACCAGCGCTGAATCAAAGTAATTGCGCTTGAGCAATTCATCGCCGGCATTAAAAACTGCAGTGGCATACAGCAGTGAATCGTTGGCTTTCAGCAGCACATCTATACCCCGGCGGTAGTAGAGCATGGCGTTTTTATGGTTGTTGGAAATGGAGTAGATATCGGCAATGGCGCTGTAGCATTTCCCCATACCTACCAGGTAGTTGGCCTTTTGAGCGGCTTCAATACTTTTAAAATAGGCGGTAATGGCTTCGGCTAAATCACCTTTGAGCCGTTTTTTATTACCCGTTTGAAAGTACCCTTTGTGCAGGTTGATGTAATCGTTAAGCCTTGTGGCCAGTGCAATTGCTTCCTGTGCATACTGCAGGGCCAGGTCGAGGTTGCGGGTTTCATAAAAAGCAAGCGCATTCAGCACCCGTAGTTTCGCCGTATCGGGCAGGTTTTGCTGCCGGTAGATGTTTGCAAGACTATCGGCCACCTGCTGGTCCTGTGCCGGGGCCTGCAATAGCCCGATAAGAAAAAGGCCTGTGATGAACCAGGCCTTTTTCAACTGTATGTGCAAGCGGGTTGCCTTCATTTATTGCATCTGCAGTTTGGGGTCATCGGTATAAATGGTTGTGCTGCCCGAGAGAGTGTACTGAACACCATAACTTTCCTGCGTACCCGAGCCGGGTGAAACAGACTTTACAGTGGCTACATATTGACCGCTGCCGTTGTTGTTCGGCTGGCTGGTGAGCAAATCGCCATTGTTGGGTAAGTTTTTCCGGTATATACTAACGATACTGGAAATAGCATTGGCGCCGGGAGGTGGTGTGGGATCGGGTTCCCAGGTAACGGTGTCGTTTACAGTTACCGTTGTGGTAATATCGTCATTACCGGGATTGTGACCTTCACTGTCACGCAAACGCAGATTGGTGGAACCGCCATTCACACTTAAATAGATGGTGGGCATGTTAATTGGTTTTACGTTAAAAAAATGTTTCATGCAGTACCTGTTGGAACAGTGCTGCGACCGATTTCCATAAAGCAGAGAAGGCCCTGTAAAAGGTTTGAATTCGAAGAAGGTAGCGGGTTTTGGGTGATGTGACTCCTAAGCTACTCTATTTATTTGTAAGATGCAATAGCAGTGGCCGACCCGATGAATGTGCTGAACGACATCCGCATGGAGAATGGGAAGATGCTGCAGCCCGATGAAAAACTGAGCCACTACCAGAAGAAGAAATAAACGTTCTTGCTATTATAGAAAAGCCCTCCGGAAGTGGAGGGCTTTTTTATTAATACGTATGCAATGAACAGTTTGTTTATGTTTTGGCTTTCATCACATTTTTTGTGTGATGGTTTTATAGAGCCCTATCTGGGTAAATTGTAATTGCGTTGGCGTTATCCTCCCTGAATGGGTATTAATTCTCATAATATAATTTCCATTGGATTTTGTTACGCTCCATGGATAAGTGATTGAATACTGTTCCACCAATCCGGAGGCATACCTCGATTCATACCTCGTTGCAATTCCGTTTGGCTTCACTTCAATTCTATCTTCCTGGAGAAACTTATCACTAACTACATCATACCAGTTGACTGTCCAGTTACCAAGTACCAGGCTTTTATAATAGTCTGTTGAATCAATTTCAGGTTTAAATACACAAGGAATACTTTTTACAAACTCAACGCCATCAAGAGGTCGTTTCACTGCAACGTTAATATCGAAATTGAATTCCTGCGTTGACGTAGATGTAATTTTAATCATCCTGTTTCCATTCGTTAAAGAAGATGTATAGCTGATACGGTTATCACTTACGCCCTTTATAATAACCTCACTCCCCGTTCCGGGCTGCGTGCTGGTAACCTGCGGATAGGTTCCAATAGTTGCAGTGTAAGGGTTATAAGGCGCTTTTAATTTGGAGGTATACTGCTTTGCTTTTGTGTATAATTTTTCTACTTCCCGGTCTTCTGTCTGCAGCTCATTATCCGAAGTAAACGCCTTGGAAATATTCTGCTGAATCGTTTGGTCTGATGATTTCAGATTACGAAACAAAACATCCAGCGCAATCGTCTTCTCGGTATTGTTATTGAACTCGTTTGCCATTACCCGCTTAACATTGGTAGAGAAGATTGATTCCAAAATTCCCGGCAATTCGCCAACACGTTCAGCTTGCCGGATAACCGCCTCCCGCAAAATGATAAACGTGATAATAGAACCGGCCAGTATAATTGCTGAGATAGGATTCGGTGCCGTAATCAGTGAGTACAGGCTTCCGAGAATAAACGGAATTTGAACAACGCAGGCAATTTTTAATATCACAAATTTGTTAGCCAATGAAACCAACTTTTCTCCCGCATCTATTAATCCCTGCTCTTTAGCGAGTATATTATTCGATTGACGAAGTGTGAACGAAAAATCTGAAGGCTGAGGCATTATCTTCTTTAAAATATAGGCAAGCAACAGTTTATCGTTTACCTGCAATTTAGCAAACTGATCGTCCCACTCTTCTTTTAGCTGACTGATGATTAATGCTGTTTGAGGAGATGTTTGGTAGCTGCTTCCTGCAATACTTTTTGCAAGAGAATCGATACAACTGTTTCGTTTAGAAACAAACTCGTTGATCACAATTTGCGGATCCGCAATGGCTGCATAATCACGAACTGTGAGCGTTAAGCTGTTTGAATTTGTTATTGACGGAATTGTTACGGGTGTTTTTCCCGGCATAAGTACAGGTAAAAAGAAAACATATTCCGAATCGTTTCCGGCATACGCCTTTGTTTGTACAGTGCCCAGGTTGATGATAACTTCTGCCTGTGTGATCTTCCTGTTTAGTTTAATTTTTAAGGGATCCCCCGGCAGGGCATATGAAGAATCTATTGTAAGCGTTGTTCGTTCTGCTTCTCCGGCGGGATTGCCTTTATCTTTTTTCGAACAGGAATATAAAATCAATACAAGACATAGAAATACGGATAGCTTTTTCATGAAAGGGAGTTTAATAATATAGAAGTGAGGCCACTTGTAAAAGTAGTTGATGAAACAGGAAGAACTGTACCCCTAAAGGGGTATTCTTGCTTTCATCTTATCAAAGAAGTAATCGTAAATGTGTTTTATAGAAAGCCATCCGGAAGTGTAGTAACGGGTTTTTGGATTAATAGTGACGTTTCCACTTACACACCGGTTGGCCAACAATCACACTTAACTGTTCAAGTCTGCGCATTTACAAAAAAACCGCATTGTCACACAAACACAGGATCAAATTATTGCTGTAAATAGGACACAAGTATTATTTTTAGCAACGTATGAAATCCCATTCATCCCTGTCCATATCCTTCATCCTTGTTTTACTTGTCCTTTCAATTAATACCAAAGCAGGAAATAATTGTGGCGTAACAGCATCATTTACGCCGGC
The DNA here is from genome assembly GCF_037892425.1 of Lacibacter sp. H375. Taxonomy (NCBI): domain Bacteria; kingdom Pseudomonadati; phylum Bacteroidota; class Chitinophagia; order Chitinophagales; family Chitinophagaceae; genus Lacibacter; species Lacibacter aquaticus. Next base: position 1,347,334 of record NZ_JBBKTT010000001.1, on the reverse strand, counting down.
AACAAGAGACTCAGTTTTCACAACAGACAGGGTCATTTGGTTTCAAAGTACCAGCACCAATGCCACATCTCAAAAATGGTACATCAATGGTTTATATATCTCAGATGTGGCAGCTTTCAATTACGCATTCAATGATGCCGGAGTTTACGAATTCAAACTCATTGCCGCCAACGGCAGCTGCACCGATACCTCCATTGCACTGTATGTACTCACGGGTGTACAGCCGGTCAACAGGGATAAAATTCAGGCCTACCATGGTCTTCCAGGTTTAAACAATACTGCCACAAGTATTACCAATGGAAAAGCCGGCGGTTACCTCGTTGGCGGATATGTTGGGGATGTGCCATTTGGTAATTTTTCTTTTTTTGAAAGCGGCTTAGTGATCAAAGTTGCCGATGCTGGTTGTGCTGAATGGTCCCGTACACTCCGCAATCAGAATTATACAAGGGTAGAAAAAACTCTGGCCTTGAAAGACGGCGGTTTTATAATAACCGGCCTTACCGACAACATACTCTTCCTGCTCAACCTCAGCAGTACAGGTGATGTACGATGGAGCCGAACCCTGAGAGTAGATGGACAGGCAATGACCCTCACCTCCATTCTGGAAACCGACGACGGCCACATCCTGGTCGGCGGACAAGTATGGAACAAAGGAATTGTAGTCATAAAAAGCGACGCAAACGGAAGCGTTCAATGGAGTCGCTTCTTCGAAAAACCCGGCGGTTCGCTCACCGGTTATGTGGCCACCCGCCTGCTGCACAAAGACAACGATGTTTACCTCTTTTGTGATGTTTCCTTATTTCAAAATGGCGGTGCAACAGGTACCATTGACCCTTACGGCAACCTCCTGAAACTGAATTATACTACAGGCGAAACACGTTGGACTAAAACCCTGTTGGTCAACAATCAATATATCAACCCAAGAGATCTGCAATGGTATAACGATGGTCTCATAGTAAACTGCTTCGCCAATACGGGCATTAAAAACGCCAACAATACGTTGATTCACACCGATACTGCCGGCAACCCCCGGTGGGCGAAAACAGTTGCTACAACTTCAATTCCGCTGGTTACGGCAAACACATTGCTCTTTCCTCTTGCAAGCGGAAACTGGTACCTTGCCAATCACGGTGTGGAAATCCTTAACCTCCAACCCTATTCCTTTGCGCATAGCGTATTTGTGAAATTTGATGCCTCGTTCAATGTCAGCTGGGTAAAAGAATACAGCCGCTTCGCAGGCTCACCACTGGCTTTCGCAGCAACGGGTGGAAAAGAGGCACTTGTTGGCTTAGGTAAAGAATCAGGAGCAGGCACCAACTATTTCAAAGATATTTCCAACAAGTTCAACTTTGTAAAAATGGATTCGGCCGCTGTAACCCCATCCGATCCAAATTGCCGCATTAATCAAACTCCCGTAACCATTCATAGTGTAACAGCAACCAATACACCCTTTGTCTGGACCACCGAGGGAAACGCAGTAAGCACCTTCAGCACGCAACAGCTCAATGTAAATGATGCCTACCCGCAAACCTACTTTAACTGCCCCACCGATTTCATCGACTCCTGTTCATACATTAAACTTTATGGACCTTCAGAAGTTTGTCGCCTGAACGAAACGGTTGAGTTCAAAGCAAAACGGAACAATGCCTGTACAATGCCGCTCAAATGGATACTCCCACCAAATGGTTGCCAGGTAATACAACAAACCGATACCTCGCTGAAAGTGAAATTCACTTCCTTTCAAAAAATAACGATCAGTGCGTTGCTCGAATTCTCCTGTAACCCCGTGAAAGATTCCCTCACAGTTGTTGTACGGCCTAAAGGAAACCTGGTACTCAACCTCGGCGCAGATACCAGCCTCTGTACAGGCAACAGCATTCAACTGAATGCAGGCAACGGGTTTTTAAGCTACCTGTGGAATAACGGCACCACCAACACGGCCTTAACTGCTACCCAACCCGGAACCTATTGGGTACAGGTAAAAGACTCATGCGATAATCTGCTCACCGATACTGTTCGCATTAGCTCCGCACCTGCCGTACCACTTTCACTTGGCCCCGATCGTACCAAGTGTAACAACGATACCCTTCACTTAACAGCTCCCGCTGGTTTTATCAATTACAGCTGGGGACCGTCTTACAACAGCAGCCCGACCAATACAGCCCGCATTATCGTGAACCCAGCCGCAGATACCAGCTACTTTGTAAAGGCAGAAAAAACACCCGGCTGCTTTGGCTTCGATACAATACGGGTAAAAGTGAATACCTCGCCGCCCCTTCAATTAGGCTCCGACTTATCGTTTTGTAATGGCGATAGCGCTGTGGCCGATGCTGGCAACGCATTTGCAAGCTACTTGTGGAGCAATGGCGCAACAACACAAAAAACGGTTTTAAAAACACCCGGAACCTATACTGTAAAAGCTGTTTCAGCAAATGGCTGTGCCTCCACCGATACAATAAAAGTGTTGCAGGTCTTTACTAACCCTGTTGTTCTCCTCAGCACCGATACAGCACTCTGTGCCGGTGAAACCAAGCTGCTCGATGCAGGTAGCTTTAATGCCTATTTATGGAATACCGGGGCCACCACCCGCAGCATCAGTATTTCAAACCCCGGAACCTACAGTGTTGTTGTAACCGATCTGAACGGCTGCAAGGGCATGGGTAACAGCAAACTTTCGCTTGTTCGCCCACTGCCCATCCCATACCTTGGTAATGATACTGCTGTTTGCTCATACGGAACACTCAACCTCACCACACCCGGCAGCTATAGCTCCTACCTCTGGAATACCGGGGCTTTCACGAAACAGGTCACCATCAGCCAACCCGGCACTTACTGGCTTAAAGTGCAGGACAATTTTGGATGCAGTGGCACTGATACCATAACAATAGCACTTAAAGATTGCCTTACCGGCTTTTACATGCCCAATGCATTTACGCCCGATGGCAACGGGCTCAACGATCTAATCAAGCCTTTTCTTTTCGGCAGGGTTGCCACATATGAATTCAGCATTTACAACCGCTTTGGCGAACGCATTTTCAGCACCACAACCCTAACGCAGGGCTGGAATGGTGTACACCGTAATCAACCACAACCTTCAGGTGTGTTTAGCTGGAAATGCAGCTGGCAAATGGAAGGAGAAAAACCACAGCAACGCAGCGGAACTCTTTACCTCATCCGGTAAATAGCTTAGCTCTCAAAAACCCCAACTTTATCTTAATGGAAAAATGCTCCACTTAAAACGACAATCATGGAAGGTCACCAAAAAGATAACGAAACAGAAGGTCATAATGTCCCAAAAAAATAAGGAATACCTGTAGTACAACATTGCTTAGGTAGATTCAACAGGTTCGTCCGCCCGGGGTCTTCCGCAGGAGACCCCGGGATTTAATCTATGGCCTTTTTCATGCACATACGTGTACTTCGTGGCACTGTCTGTGTTCTTCTGCGTCCATCTGTGGCCTAACTTTATACCCATGGCCGACGTCCACACCTCCGCCCAACGCTCCTTCAACATGAGCCGCATCAAAGGCAAAGACACAAAGCCTGAAATGCTCGTGCGCAAGTATCTGCATGCACAAGGCTTCCGTTACAAACTCCACGACAAAACACTTCCCGGTAAGCCCGATCTTGTTTTACCCAAATACAAAACTGTCATCTTTATTCATGGATGTTTCTGGCACGGTCATACTAACTGCAGGTATTTTAAAATTCCGCAAACAAGAACTGAGTGGTGGAAGGAAAAGATCAATAAGAATATTGCGAATGATGTAAACGCATTGAAGTTGCTGAAGAGAGATGGATGGAAAATTATTATCCTATGGGAATGTGATCTAAAACCAGTAAAGCTCGAAGCAACACTAGCCTCCCTTGTAACAACACTCTCTTGAATAGCTACCAACAAAAACTATAGGTGACTTAAAAGCAAATATTCTTAAGGTCACATGGCTTACCATTGTTCATGAAAGCAAAGCTTATACATTATTAACGATGTGTCCTATAGTATGCGGTGTTTTATAGGACACAAAGATAAATTCGCTATAGGGCAAATTATGCTCTAACCAATGTATGCGGCGAACACCAGACCAATTACCAGAAACCATTATGGATTTAAAAATCAAAGTTGGCAAACGGATTACCCAGCTCAGGAAAGCGAAAGAATTGTCGCAGGAAAAATTTTCGTATGAAGCTGATATGGAGAGAACATATCTCACGCACATTGAAAACGGGCGAAAAAACATATCACTGTCTACATTAGAGAAAATCATTAATGCATTAGGAACAACTCCAAAGGAGTTTTTTAATACCAAAGAATTTAAATAATGGCAAAGAAGTTGACGTTTATCGACCTCTTTGCTGGCGCAGGAGGTTTATCAGAAGGGTTTATACGTGCAGGGTTTGAACCCATTGCACATGTTGAAATGGATGAAGCTGCTTGTTATACATTAAAAACAAGGGCGGCATATCATTACCTAAAAGCAATAAATAAATACGAAACTTATACCGCTTATTTAAAGGGAGAAATAACACGGGCAGAATTGTATCAAAATATCCCTGATGAAATATTAAGTAGCGTAATTAACCTGCCCATCGGCGGAGATAATAACCCTCGCATTCATAAAGCAATTGAACGGCAATTAGGAAAACGAAAGGTTGACCTCATCATTGGCGGACCTCCTTGTCAGGCTTATTCATTAGTAGGTAGAGCAAGAAGTGAAGACGGGATGAAAGGTGATCATCGGAACTATTTATACGTTCAGTATGGTAAATACCTCGAGAAATACAATCCTAAAATGTTTGTGTTTGAAAACGTAATGGGATTAAAATCTGCGGGCTCTGGAATTTATTTGAAAAACATGGAAAAGCTTTTTGATAAAAAGGGTTACAACATGAAGTTATTTTCTGTGGAAGCAAACAACTTTGGAGTATTGCAAAATCGAAAGCGGGTAATCATAATCGGCTGGAAAAAGGAATTGAATATTACTCTTCCTGATCTGGAAGCAATGCGCTACAAAACAAAACATACTGTAAACGAATTATTGTCTGATTTACCTGTACTACAGGCAGGTAAGGGGATTGATAAATATGCCTCTTACAAAAACGACTCTACAGATTATTTAAATGAGAATGGTATCCGAAACGGTATTAATATTTTAACCCAGCATGTGGCGAGGCCACATACAGAGCAAGACAAGGAAATATACCGCATCGCAGTTCAGTTGCTACAGAAGGGTGAACGCCTAAGTTATACCTCATTGCCTGGACGTTTAAAATCACATAATAATCAACATTCTTTTTTTGATCGGTTTAAAGTAGTGGATGCAAATGCCCCTCATGCTCAAACTGTCGTTGCGCATATTGCTAAGGATGGTCATTACTATATACACCCCGATATAAAACAAAATCGATCTCTAACCGTAAGAGAAGCTGCACGTCTGCAGTCATTTCCTGATGACTTTTATTTTGAAGGAGTGAAAGAAGGAAAAAACAGAACGGCGGCATTTAAGCAAACCGGGAATGCCGTGCCTCCACTAATGGCTTTTACAATAGCTATTCAACTTAAAATGCTTTTATAATCAATGATTGAAAGCCGCTTTAATAATATAGAAACCGCTGATGCAACTCCTAATGCTGCTTCACTAATTGAAACGTTCAGAGCAATTGGATACGACATTGAAACAGCTATCGCCGACCTAATCGACAATTCTATTTCTGCTGGAGCAAGTGAAGTCCATATTAACTATAACTGGAAAGGAAAAGATACTTCCCTTTATATTCTTGACAATGGCGTTGGTATGAATGATGATGAACTCATTGAAGCTATGCGTCCAGGAACGAAAAATCCATTGTCAGAAAGAGAAGAAAATGATTTAGGTAGATTTGGATTAGGATTAAAGACCGCTTCTTTTTCTCAATGCAGACATCTAACTGTAATAACTAAGTCGTCAAAAAAAAAAATATCGTATTGGACGTGGGATTTAGATTATGTAAGTCAATCTGGTCTATGGCACCTAATTAAAATTGAGCCAAGTATCAATCTAATTGAAAAGTTAAATCAACAAGAGAAAGGAACAATTGTAGAGTGGAAGTTTATTGATCGGATCACCAAAGATTACAAAAACGATGAACCATCTTTAAAAAAATTTACAATAGTTGCAGAAAGGATAAAAGCTCACCTTTCCATGATATTCCATCGGTTCATTGAGTCTAAAGAATTAACAATTTGGTTTCAGGATCGAGAAATTAAACCATGGAATCCCTTTCTTTCGGAACAATTAAGAGTTCAAAATTTTCCCTCAACATCGTATTGTAACAATCAGGTTCAAGTTAAAGGTTATGTACTAAAACACAAGTCTGCATTTACAACTGAAGAATTTCAATCCGCTTCAGGTATAAGAGGCTGGAATGATCATCAGGGATTTTATATCTACCGTAAAAATCGGATGTTGGTATCAGGTAGCTGGCTGGGTCTGTGGGCAAAGGAAGAACATTATAAACTTGCTAGAATTTCCATCGATATCAGCAATAACGTCGATACAGAATGGCAGATTGATATTCGCAAGGCTATCGCTCGTCTTCCCTCACATTTAAAAGACAGTATTAAAAGTAATGCAACCGATGTCCGGTCTGTGGCAGTAAATGTATATCGAACAAAAAGCAAACCTGTTCTTGGGAAAGGCAATTTATCATTAACGCCACTCTGGAAAGAATTTACTAACTCGGGTACAAAAAAATGGACCTTCCGAATTAACCGTGAACATCTAATAATATCAGAAACTTTACGCATTGCAGATAGCAATCCTTCAAAAGCAATTAAATTATTATTACGGCTTTTGGAAGAAACTGTACCAGTGAAATCAATATTCATCAAGGAAGCTGAAGACAGTTACAACCAAACATTACCATTTGAAGAAGGAAAAAGAGATGAAATGCTAACGGTTATGCAAGAGATTTATAAAACTCTTCTGGAGAGTGGGCTCAATGATCATCAAGCTAAAATTAAACTTGAATTCCTTGAACCTTTTAATCATTACCCTGAGGAAATAAAAAACATTGACAAAAAATGAATGTTCAAGCTCTGAAAATCTGTGTCACTTTGTTAGAGGGTGTATTGTATCCTACTGACCAAGATGTTGTAGAGGTGATAAGCAAAGTTTCCTCCCTTTTTAGTCTTAATGAAGCCGAAAAAGAAAACTTGCGAAAACACCTTATCAGTGTTTTTGGAATATTTTCCGAAGGATATAAAATTTTAGATGGGAAGGAAGGCTATAGCCCGTGGATTAAGGCAGCAAGAGGTCAAATAAACTTATCCTTCTGGAAAAGGTATGAGGCGTTTATGCAACACAAAATGGCTCGTGATACTTTAAATAAACTTGACAATCTTACTGATGACATTTTAGATCGAATTGGGAATCCGGCGGTTTCAGGCAATTGGGATAAAAGGGGTTTGGTTGTTGGTCAGGTACAGAGTGGGAAAACAGGAAATTATATTGGTTTAATTAATAAAGCTGCTGATACAGGTTATAAATTGATTATTGTACTTGCTGGTATGCATGATAGCTTACGAAGTCAAACTCAAATTCGTATTGATGAAGGGTTTTTAGGTTATAACACACAAAGATCCCTGCAATATTCATCTCATTATTTTTTAGGCGTAAGCAAATTCAATCCTACTGATCCAATAACTGGTAATATCAAGGAACTTCCGGTTCATGCTTTAACAAGTGGGCACATTAATGGCGATTTCAATCAAACTAAAATACAAGGAAGCACGAATTTAAGGGGCTCAGATCCGATAGTAGCTGTAGTTAAAAAGAATTCTTCAATACTAAAAAATCTTATTCTCTGGCTTGCTAAATGGGGTACAAAAAATGCGGACGGTAAGCTTCTAATCCAAAATTTACCAATACTAATCATTGATGATGAAGCAGACAATGCTTCAATTAATGTCAGTAAAGAAAGAGTCTCAGCAATCAATGGTTATATACGTGCTTTACTTAGTCTATTCGAACAAAGTGCATATGTCGGATACACGGCAACGCCTTTTGCAAATGTTTTCATTCCATTAAAGGATGCTCAGAACTCAAAGGGGTTGGATGTTTCTATTAAAGACTTCGCATTTTCAGTTGGGGATGATCTTTTCCCGAAAGATTTTATTATCAACATACCAGCTCCCTCCAATTATATTGGGCCTTGTCAATTATTTGGGTTAGAAGACGGTCTTGTCAATCAAGAAATAGATCCCAGGCCATTACCGTTAATCAGAAACGTTATTGATTTTGATGACGCAGATACAGTTTTTGTTCCCGATAAACATAAAAAACATAGCCCACTTCCCAAGGCTCTTCCAGATAGTTTAAAGCGTGCAATAAAATGTTTTTTATTAGCTGTTACAGCCCGTCGTACAAGAGGGCAAATTAATACTCACAATAGCATGCTTGTCCACGTTTCTAGATTCATACGTTGGCAGGATCACATTTCAGTATTAGTAGATGAAGAATTAAAATTCTATCAAAGACAAGTTGACCAACGTACTGGCTCTTTACTATCTGAACTAAGAGAACTGTGGATATCGGAATTCGAGCCAACCTCGCAAACAATTCTTGCAATAAGCAACACATATCAAGATCCTTCCATAACACAAATCTCTTGGAGTGAAATCGAGGCCAACCTTCATGCAGCTATAATGCCAATTGAAGTCCGTGCAGTTCACGGTGATAAAAACATTGCTGGGTTGCACTATCACAACATATCGCCATTAGATTACTTTGTAGCGGAGCAAACAGGCACCTATTTAAACATTATAGCAGTAGGTGGTGATAAATTAAGCAGGGGGCTTACTCTTGAAGGTCTAAGTATTAGCTATTATTTAAGAGCAAGCAAAATGTATGATACGCTAATGCAAATGGGTCGCTGGTTTGGTTATCGACCTGGATATTCAGATTTATGCAGAGTATTTACTACCGGAGAACTCATTAGATGGTATCGCCACATAACAATTGCAAGCGAGGAAATGCGTGCAGAATTTGACTACATGTATCACTTAAGGCGCACACCTAAAGAATATGGACTGAAAGTGCGTACACACCCCGGAGTATTGAAAATTACGGCTGCAAACAAGTTTCGCTATCATACAACAATGTTGCTTAGCTATTCAGGCAGTTTAGCACAAACTTACGAGTTCGACATATCCGAAAAGAAAGTAAAAAACAACATTGACATCACCTCAAATCTTATTAAATCACTAGGAAAAACGTCTCCTATTCTAAATAAAGAAAACCGAAGTCAGCTTTTTTTCTGGAGGGGCTTAAATAACTTTCGTGTTATTACAACTTTTTTACGAAACTATTTAATCAATCCAACAGTAATGGATGTTCGAAAAATTTGTGATTATATTGAAGCACAGGCTTCCAAAGAAAATCTTACAAACTGGAATATTCTATTGGTAAATAATAGTACCGCCGCTGCTGATAGAAAATATGTCTTCCCAGGACTTTCCGAATCTGTGGGGCTTACTGACCGTACAAATCAGTCGGACAAAGAAGGGATCTATCAAGTATCTAAGGCAAACATAACAGATCAACGTCATGAGATGGTTGACTTTGATGATGAACAAATAAGTTCAGCACTTTCTGCTACAATAACAGATTTTGAATTTGATTTACAAAGCAAGTCAGAAGAAGAAAAAACGAAAGCGAAACAACCCACTCAACCTTCTCGTCCCCGTATACGACAACAAAGAAAAAGTAGGGAAGGCTTGCTAATAATATACCCAATGAATCCGGATCCATATCACATAGATTTAGAAACGGAAAAAAAGGGAGTTCGAAAAACAATAGCCAGTCTCCCAATTATTGGAATAGCACTAAGTTTTCCAGAACTCGTGCATGATGAGAAAATAGAATATGCTGTGAATGAACAATTCCAAAATGAGTACGATTATCCTGAGGAATTTGACCAAAACAATGAAGATGAAAGTACGGATAGCTGATTTATGGCAATCGCTGAATCAACAAGAGTCGCATTCTGTTGGCTTTGTCAAAACTTTGGTAGACCCCTCAGTTGCAATAGCGGTTTATCTTGCCTTGGTTTTTCCAAACCGAAACAAGGCATTAATAATTGATGCAACAGGAATCAATTCAAGCTTTATTGAACCCTTTGTGGGTAAAGGAATGAAACTTGAAAGGGTATTCGAAAAGGCAAGCCCAGATAGAATTCTTTTAATGCTTTCCTTAACTGATATAATTTATTCAGAAGTATTTGATGTCCTATTGGAAGATTGCATTTCTTCACTAGCTAACTTAAACGACAAAACAGAATCTTTAAATGTCTTTGCTAACCGTTTAAGTGCATGGAAAAAATTACTGGAAACATACACGGAGTCTGGTATGAGCACCACTGAACAGCAAGGTCTTTTTGGAGAGTTGGTAATTTTACTTCGTCTATTGAAAAAGTTTCCTGATAAATCAATGCAGTTACTTACAGCGTGGCAGGGTCCTGATAAATTCCAACAAGACTTTCAGACTAATGAATGGGCTGCCGAGGTAAAAACAACGACTAGCAACGATTCTGTAATTATTGCTAATGAGTCACAGCTAAATGCAAGCGGATTAAAACACCTGTTCCTTTGGCATATTACACTAGATAAGTATGCCGAAAAGGGTGTTACCCTCAACAACTTAGTTATTGAGTTAAAATTGCTTTTAAAAAACTCATCAGCTGCACTTAAGCTCTTAAACTTGCGCTTGGCTGCAATAGGTTATTTCTTTCATCAGTCATTTCTCTACGAAAAAAGTGGCTATCTGATAAGGCAAGAAAAAATCTATTTGGTGGAAGATGGGTTTCCTTCACTTACATTAAAAAACATTCCGATTGGAATAAATGAAGTGAAATACACATTAAAACTATCCGCATGCACTTCTTTTATAACGAGTGAGGAAGTTTTTTTTGCAACTCTTAATTTATAAATATGGAAAAACCAATAGAGCGTTTTTTTCGGAATTTACAAGATGATATAATGTCTGTAATGAATGAAGACTTAGATGTTGGAGGGACCCCCGTGCAGGCATTTACACGTATTGCAACTGATAGACTTGCTGATGCCGGTGAAACAGCTAATGTGATAATTGCTTATGATGAACGCAACCTTACTAGAGCCGGTCAACACATGATTAACGGCTACGCTATATCTGACAACTATGAAACTGTTGACCTTTTCATCACAATTCACAATAACAACAATGAAGCAGTAAAACTTTCAAAAAGTGAAATTGATACAGCAGCTAAAAGGATTTCAAATTTTTTTCACAAGGCCATTAACAAACAATATGTAGATGAACTTGATCCAGCTACTCAGATATATCAACTTGCACACACACTTCAAAAGAGTAAACCCTTAAAGGAAAACCTTGTGCGTGTCAATGCGATAATTCTAACGAACAATTTTTATGATGGCGCTATTCCAAAAAAAGAGGCAATAGAGCAAGGTGATGAGTGGGGCACCGGAGGTGAAATAAACTTTTTTTTTAGAGTTATAGATCTTAATTATCTATACAACATATCAGATAAGCCTCATTTACCTATAGAACTTGATTTTTCAAAACTAGGATATGAAGTTCCTTGTATTAAAGCACCGGTTATTATCGACACTTATCAAAGCTACCTCGCTATTGTACCCGGTATACTACTGGCAAAAATATACGAAGAACATGGGCAAAAATTACTGGAACAAAATGTGCGCACCTTTTTGCAGTTTTCTGGTAAAATAAATAAAGGCATTAGGCATACCATTAACAATAACCCCGAAATGTTTTTTGCCTACAATAACGGTATCGCAGCAACGGCTGAGGAAATTAGATTAGAACGAGGAAGCCATGGTGCCTTAATAATAAGTTACATAAAAGACCTTCAAATAGTTAATGGAGGTCAAACTACTGCGTCCCTCTGTCACACTTGGCGTAAAGACCGGGCCGTTTTAAGTGGAATTGCAGTACCAATGAAATTAAATATTATCAATAATAAAGAGAACTATCCAAAAATTGTAGAGCGTATCGCAGAGTATGCAAACACTCAGAACAAGGTCAGTTTCAGTGATCTTACGGCAAACAACCCATTTTATGTTGAACTTGAAAAACTAAGCAGGGCAATAGTCGCACCTCATGTTGCTGGGCAAACAGTACAAACGCACTGGTTCTTTGAACGTAGTCGTGCTCAATATAAAAATCAAAGAGCAAAAGATGGGAATACATTAAGCAAGCTTAAATCATTTGATGCCCGTAATCCTAAGAATCAGCTTTTTACAAAAGAAGAACTTGCGAAATATGTAAATACATTTACTCTTATAGAAAAAACGAAGGAAGGTAAACCAAATCTTATTGTTGGTCCAAATAGTGTCGTACAGGGTAGTCAAAAAAATCACGACGCATTCATTAAATATAATCTGCCTAAAGGTTTACCCGATAGTATATGGTTTGAAGATGCAATAGCAAAAGCAATTCTGTTTCGTACGACAGAAAACGAATATGGTCGTGCTCCTAATGCGATTGGTGACCTAAGATATGTTACAGTGCCTTATACACTTGCCTATTTAAATTATTATTTAAAGCAGAATCCTATAAACTGGTATCGCATCTGGCAACATCAGGAAGTTTCTGAAGAAATGCGTACCCTTATAAAAGATTTACTATACAAGATAGAAGCATTAATAAAAGAAAAATCACCGGGTTCGTTATATGGGCAATTTGCGAAAGACTCTGCTTGTTGGCTTGCAATTAGGCAAAGTGGGTTTTCTCCTGATATAACCTCAATTAATCAAGATTTAATTGATCTTGAAAACCCACCGAAACGAATGGCAAAAGGAAAAGAGGTTATTGACGCAACAATAGCTGAGATCAGCAGGTCTTCCCTTTCAAATATTTCAAAACTCATTTGGCAGGATATCCTTAACTGGAATCTTGTAGACGAAAAATTAAACCCATCTCATATAGCTGCAATATCTGATTTATTGAGCAATGGCAAACTAAACGTCCCAATACTTAACGAGGCCCTTGATCTAACAGCAAGATATATTCCAGAACTCCTGCAAACCCAAGACGTACAAGAAAGTGAAAACGCAATTGAGTTACGAGCAACCAGAATGATAGAGTGGATAAAAGAAAACAAACATAGTACACCTAAAGATTACTATACATTTATAAAACAAGTCCGTGACGGCGTTGTACTTGATTCCGTAGAGGTACAAGCAAAATTTAGTGCATTAGAAAAATGGCTTTCTGATTTTAATTATCCTAACAAACTCATCTTATAACCACCTTTGTTATACTTTTTTAATTCCAAGTGAGTCTATAGTTCCCTTATTAATGATTCTCAAATTTTGTCTATCCCATTCTAAAAGTTCCATTGGAGGCTTTTGATCAATGGAACTTCTTACAGAAATGATGTAACGACTTGCATTATTTAAATCGTGCTTCTCATCTAAGGTTAAATAAAAGTCCGAGGCTTTAACTAGACTATGTAAGAATGGTGCTTGGCCCTTTAGCATGATTTTTTGATCATCCTTGATATTCGTAAACTCTGTAGTTGAATCGTTATGATTATTTACCGAAAAATTTGTGAATGTGGTAACTACAGTCAATTTATACCTCGATAAAATCCCATAAAGAAGAGGCCAAACCATATCATTTTCTTGCAGGTTTTTAAATTGGAGAAAAACATTATGCAATCCATCCAATAGTATTCCACTATATGGCTCACCCTCTAAAATAGCTTCGTCTAAATGTCTCACTATTTTGTTTATAAAATCCTCTACTGCTAAATAGCCTGGATAAAAGGGTAAAATTTTAATTTTGGGTTTTTTAATCCCACTATACGACTTTCTGATATCAGAGAATACTTTTTCAGTTACCAAACTTTGATAGTAATCTTCTGGATAAAGAAACGAAACTATTAAAACCTTTGTTTGGTATTCTGAGCTTCCGAAATCACTCAGACTTATTTGTTGACTATATATTTGATTATAAAATTGTGAGCCTTTATTACTGGAAAGGAAACTACTTTTCCCAAGCTTCTCTGGTTTATCTATGGCTGGAGAAAGGAGCAGTTTAAGTGCAAATCCAGCTTTACCTGAACTACCGACACCGTGTATAAGTATTTGGCTATTGGGAAATATTTGCAAATAATAATTGTAGTTTCTATTAATAAAATTTAAAGCGTGAATACATTTATCCTTGTCTGGCAGTAATCTCTTCAGATTTTCCTTTTTGTCCATCTGCGAAGGGATTTGCGGACAAATACGAAATCCTGATGGTGCTGAAAGGTGAAAAATATGCGAACCTTGTCGTGAGATTTGATGTCTGGTTTTATTGAGTTGAAATATTCGAATAGGCTTTATGAGAGTATTGTCAGTCCCACTTTGCTTAATATTTATCGCAATATCAACAAGATAATCAATATTAAATTTTTGTATCAGTTCATCTGCAGAAATTAATATTACAATTGCACCCATTTTTCTGCATGTAGATATAAAGTCTTCAACCTCCTTATACCCTTCCCTTGTATCTTGGTACCCTGACGCAAACTCATTTATATTATCCAAGACAATTAATAACGGACAAACTGCAGGAATTGCATCAGAATAACTTACTCCATGGTTGTTGTTTAAACTCGCAATATCATCATTTAATAATTCAAGAAACTGGATTATTTCTCCAAAACCTATGTTCTCATTAATCTTATAAGGGACAAACCAATCAGTTTTATCCAATCCTTTTGGTTTTTTGTAAATACTTAATTCCTTTAAATACTCAGGTATTAGAGTAATTAATCTTGTGTACAGATCTTCCTTCTCTTCTTCGAGACTAATATAAATGCATTTGGTGTTTAGTGGTGCTAGCAATGCTGCGATAGAAAGACAAATTGAAGTTTTTCCGGCTCCTGGTTTGCCACTTAAATTAACAACAGATCCTCCCTTTGATGTCATTTTGAGTCCGCCAAAAAAAAGAGTATCTGCGCCTCTGAAAGGAAGGGGTACACCAAATAGAGAGTTAATTATTTCGCCTGGTTCCGGAAGGTCTTCATAATGCTCAGATAAGCGAAACCTATACGAAGGATCTTTATACTTGGCTTTTATATTACTAGTTGAATTTTTTTCGATTTGGCAAAAACTAATTAAATCCTTTTCGGTTGAAAACCATAAATACGCATACCCTTTTAATGATAAAAAATGCCCTGTTAGATAATTAACTCTTGCTGTAAAACTACCCGTCATTCTATAATCGGGCCACCTTGCTTGAATTTTTATATAATTTCTAAAAGAAGCAATGCTTTCAAGAATATCTTTTTCTTCAAATGCATTTAGATGTGGATATTTATTTAAGTCAACATGGTTTGGATGTAGTAATAAAAAATCAAATAACATACTCCTACAAAGTACCAGAGCATAAGATGAAGTTTGAGGTTCGTCTGAAACAGTTAAAGCTTGATATAATATTTTTAAGGGAGAAGGGAGTACCGATCCAATTAACTTCGAAGTTGTTGTAATCTTCTGCGATTCAAAAAAAGCTTGTATTGTTAGTTTTGATAAGCGGGGGAAAATATTATATTTTTTTTTTGCGCTTGGTGAAAGTCCTTTTGTTATATGCTTATTAGTACCTGCTCTAAACCACTTTTCAAACGGTGAATATATTTCATCTAGCGTTTTATCATCTTCCGAAAGTTCCTTTTTCCCTTCCTTATTAACCGTATAGCAATATTTTAATGCTTTATGTATACTAAGCAAAAGGGGGTAAAAGATGTCATTATAAGGTAACTGGCTTTCTTCTTTCATTACCACCTTTTTTATTATTATCCTTTAGTTTATCAAAATTTTGTCTGTGTTCCCCTTTACCCGATACAGCTCTTGTTGATATTTTGGTGTATCTCTCTACACTTATTCTACTTTTTGGAAATGTGCTATTATAAATGTTTCCAATTTCTACAAAACTTGCTCGCCTAGATGCCCTTTGTCTGCCGTAATTAATTTTATTTCTTGAAGCAAGCACGCTTTCTGATATAAAATTAGGATTGTATACTTGTTGCAAAGCCTCATCTTTAAAAGGGTCACTTTTATCCGCAATGAACACATTTTTCATCGTGTCCATCCATAAGGATTTTTCCTTTACAATTTTGTGGGGAGTATTTAACTTTATTAATGAGCCTGCGTCAATTTTTGCTTTGAGAAATTTTACGTCAAATGGCCTGTGTTTGGAAAACCCCATATAGAAAATATTTTTTCGGAGGCTTTCCGCAGTTGCTGTCATAAATGACAACCTTATATAACCTTCATCAGCTGGTGGTTCATAAATAAAATGAGTCACATAAAAATCTTGATTAATATTTTCCTTACTCATACGATTCTGTTTTAGCAATTTCAACCGTTTCTGGAAAAGTATCGTACTTCATTAAATACTTTGCCGTAAAGTAAGATGCCTCTATAAAACACATTTCAGGATCGGCTTCGTCCCATTGATATGTTATGATTTTAAGATTAGGGAAATTAAGACTTATTTGTTGTATAAAATAATATGATTCATCCCAATCCATAACCCCAGGTTTTCTTACATGCTTTATCCAAATCGGCCACAAAACTGCAGCAATATTTTCGGGATCAACTTTCTCAAAATAATGATATTCAATTCTTTTTTTCCAAGCTTCAATTGTATATATTTCATTTTGACAGTGCTCTGGGGAACCATAATAATGCCAAAAGTCTCCCTTATGATCATTGTCATTTACCACTTGATATGTTGCAAGATCTTTTACTTTCTTAGGGTGGGTAAACTCTTTTCTGATTTTAACAGTTTCTGAAATATTATAAATGTTAACATCTCTCCTTGAAGGTAAACAATTGGGATAAATGTCGATTTCCTTATTGATAAATATTCCGAAGGGTCGGTGATTCATATCAGTGTCCTCAATTCCCGGTCTTCCATAGTAAGGATCATGAATACTCAAATAGGCAAATACATAATTATTTAAACCAACAGCTCTTGCAGCTGTCATGGTTCTTCTTTTTTCTTTTTCCTCAAAAAGCCCGTTTATTTCTCTATACATATCCGAAAGCAAACCCTGAGCAGGGATATCAATTCCAAAGATATTTTTATATGGATAAAAAATTTCTCCTTCAACAGTTTTGGTATATCCAAAAGTATGTGTCGTAAAAAGCCTGCTAACATTCTGTGTAAGTTCCGTACTTGGCTCTGTTCTTGGGTTAAACTGATCAACCCAATGCTGAAAATTTTTTGAAAGCTCTTCTTCTGTAATTTTTATAGGTTGTAACATCAACTGTTATTTCACTTTTAAAGTAACAAAAAATCACGAATCAAAATCCAACAATTTCTTTGGCTTTACTTCCAATGCTGTTGCAAGTTCTAATATTGTGAGGGCAGTAATATTGATTTCACCTTTTTCCATTTTTGCAATATCGCTATGATCAATACTGCATAGGGCAGCCAGAGCTCTCAAGGAAAGTTCTCTTGATGTTCGAAGACTTTTTAAATTTTCTCCAAACCTTAATAGATAATCTTTTCTGGGGTCTTTATTCATTATCTAGCTATCAAGTGGAAAAGATCAACGAATAGGCTAAAAAATTTGTAGGGTATTAGCCCCACTTATTTATTTTTTGATTATATTCGTACTGTATTTTTAAGTTTGCGATACTTCATAAATGATTTGAAGCATTCGCTTAAAGTCTCGTTCTGAAACGTGAGAAATTTCAAAGCCACGGGATGATAAGTAGAATGCCCACGCTACGGCGTGGGCTCTCTTATTGTGGCAGGCTTCTCACGGCCTCAGAACGGTAAGTTGAGTCTGCGCCGTAGCGTTTTCTTTTCTTACCAGCGGGGCTTTCGGCGTTAAACCATAACACATGAAAGTTCAGTACACCCACAAAGCACTTTACTTACTGCAAACCAAGTTTGCCTGCAAACCCAAAAACCCTGTCTAATACCCAACTCATGCCTGCATGAGTCCTTCCCGTCTTATCGCCTTTCCGGCATAAGCATACTTACAAACTTCCCGGCTATTTAATCACCCGTTTGCTCCTGCAGGGCAGCAAACACCTAAACCATTCTGCAAAAAATGAAACTCTTCATTCTTTGCCTGCCACTGCTTTGCCCAACCTGAGCAGTCCTGAGCGAAACCGAAGGATCGAAGGGTTCAGCGAACGGGTCGAAGCATTCACGATTCACGACTCACCACTCACGAACTCTTTCACAATTCACCATTCACAACTCACAATCATGAAATCAAAGCTTTTATTCTTCCTTGGCCTTCTGCCTTTATTTTCTCCGGCACAGCCTGCCATCGGCACTCAGTTACCTGATAGTATTACATCAGCCATCCCCGCACAAAAAAACCAGCTCATCATTCTCGATTTCTTTGCCACCTGGTGCACCTCCTGTGCAAAGGCCTTTCCAAAACTCGATAGCCTGCAAACACAGTTCGGCAATCGCATCAGCATCCGTCTTGTCAGCAGTTATGGCACCCGTGATACAAAGGAAAAGATCACTGCCTTCTTCATCCGTCGCAAACAGGCCACTGGCATGTCGTTCAGCTTTCCTATTATCTATAACGACAGTCTCTTAAAAAACAGCTTCCCCCATAATAAGATACCGCATTATGTGTGGATATACAACAACAAACTCATCGCCATCACCCGCTCGAATGATGTCACCGCTTCCAACATCAAAAAAATCCTCAAAGGAAAAAAGCTCACCCTCCCCACGAAGATTGACAGTGCTACAAAGCTAAGCTCTCCCCCTAAAGGGAGAGCTGGAGGGGGTAATCTGCCATTAAAACACGATCCTCCCTCGAAACTATCTATGCCTGTTCCGAAGCCTGCCTTTTCTCCCCTTACAGGGGGAGATACAGAGGGGGTCCTCTCCCCAAATCACGCTCTTCCCAACAAGGGAACGGGCGTAGCTCAGGAGGGGGTCCTCACCATTCACCACTGACCACTCACGATTGCCGTCTCCCGATTCACCATCAACCATGATCTATTAACTATCAACTTTTAACAACATGAAACCAAAACTTCTCTTCTTACTCAGCTTTCTGCCTCTCTTCTCCATGTGCCAAACCATCACCATCAAAGGCACAGTAATAAACGAAGAAGGCCAACCCATCCCTGCAGCATCCGTTACACTTAAGCGCACATCACAAACATTGGTAACAGCCAGTGATGGTTCCTTTATGATCTCTTTGGCACGGGTAAACGATACACTGCTCGTCACAGCCACCGGCTACAATCCCGAAACTGTCCCAAACAACGAGCGGGGCTTACTAACCATCATGCTCAAACGAAAATTTACAGCCTTGGCAGAGGTTATCGTTAGCACCGGCTTCCAGGAAATCCCAAAGGAGCGGGCTACTGGTTCCTTCACCCTTATCGATAACAAACTCTACAACGAGCAGGTAGGCAAAAGCATCACCGAACGATTAGAGTATATCACCAACGGTTACACCACGCAACCGCAGCGCATCAGTTCAAACAGGCAACCCGTTATCCGTGGCGTCACCAGTTTTTCAGCAGTCAATGATCCGCTCATCGTCGTCGATAATTTTCCCTACGAAGGCAGCATCGATAACCTCAATCCAAATGATGTCGAAAGCATTACCGTGTTAAAAGATGCAGCTGCTGCTTCTATTTGGGGTGCAAAAGCTTCCAACGGCGTCATTGTTATCACAACAAAAAAAGGCCGCTTCAACCAGCCCTTAAAGATCGAACTCAATACAAACATGTCGCTCACGGCAAAACCATCATTGGAAAAACTGCCCCTCATCAGCACATCAGGTTTTATCGACATGGAACAAATGCTATTTGCAAACCGGTTTCGTTTTTCCGATACCAATAGTTTGGTTCGTCCTCCCTTCACCCCCGTTTTTGAAATCCTCTTCCTTGCCCGTAAGGGTGCCATCACACAACAACAGGCACAACAGCAAATTGATCAGCTCCGCAATTACGATCTGCGGAATGAATTCCTGCAACACATGTACACACAGGGCATCAACAAACAAATTTCGCTTTCACTAAAAGGAGGCGCACCAAACTATGCCTGGTCGTTGTCCATTGGTCTCGATGATAACAAAGACAATCTCCATGCGCAAAACAAACGCCTCACCACCCGTTGGGAAAACACATACCGTGCTTCAAAAAAACTGGAACTCTCATTAAGTGCAGCCTATACAAAAAGCAACTATCACAATGGCCGTCCGGCATGGGGCTCAATCAATACTTCCATTGGCAATCTCCCGCCTTATACTCGCTTTGCTGATGATGCAGGTAATGCCTTGCCCTTCTATGATGATTATCGTTTGCTCTATACCGATACTGCCGGTGCCGGCAAACTCTTAGATTGGAACTACTATCCCTTAACCGATTACAAACACAATAACATTACATCAGCTCTGCACGATCTTTCAGCAGTGGCAGGTCTTCGTTATAAATTCACTCCCTGGCTCAACATCGGTCTTAATTATCGCTACGAGTTGCAACAAACCGAATCAGAAAATATCTTAACACAGGAAAGTTATTTCACAAGAGACCTCATCAATACGTTTACGCAACTCAACCGCAGCGCAGGAGCGGTTACATACAAAATTCCATTGGGTGCAATACTCAACACCAGGTCAAATGATATGCTGGCGCAGGACCTGCGTGCCCAGCTCAACATCAATAAAGAATTTAACAAACACAACATCAATGCCATTGCTGGGGCACAGCTCAGCGAAAAGATAACCGATGGATTCTCTACCCGCATCTATGGCTACAAACCCGATCTCTTAACCGTATCCAATATTGATTTAGTAAATCCGTACCCTCGTTTTATTACAGGCGTTGCAGCGCTCATTCCCGGTGGTAGCGATTTCTCTTCATTCAACCACCGCTTTCTTTCATTCTATACCAACGCTGCTTATACATACAACAACAAGTACACAGTTTCACTCAGCGCACGAAAAGATGCATCCAACCTCTTTGGTTTAAACACCAACGATAAATGGAATCCCCTTTGGTCCATTGGTGCTGCATGGGATATTGCTGCCGAATCATTTTATAAACTCAACTACATATCACAATTAAAACTCCGTGCAACATGGGGTTACAGTGGCAACCTCGATCAGTCAAAATCTGCTGCCACCACGTTGCTCTATTCCGGTATCAATCCATATACCCTGACACAAATGACATCGGTAAATAATTTCTATAACCCCGATCTCCGTTGGGAAAAAATAGGCCAGTTAAACATCGGGCTCGATTTCGCAATGGCAGCAAACCGCATCAATGGCAGCATTGAATTTTATCACAAACGGGCAACCGATCTCTATCAATCTGTTCCCGTCGATCAAACATTGGGTATCGGTACACTCATTGTAAAGAATGTGGGTGAAATGAACAACCATGGTTGGGATATTGCCATCAACACACTCAACATAAACAGGAAAATAAAATGGTCCACCAGTTTAATTTTCAACACAACCAAAAGCAAGGTCACAGAATACTATGCCAATACAAAACAGGCATCTTCTTATGCAGGTAGTTCCGGCCGTGCTTTAAATGGTTATCCCTTGCATTCCTTGTTTGCATACCAATGGGGCGGACTCTCAGCAACAGGTGATCCGCAGGGTTTCTTACAGGGTCAGCTATCTGCCGATTATAACCAACTCAACGGTCCTGCATTAACAGTAAACGATTTGCTGCACGTTGGTTCAGCAACACCGCTATTCTTTGGTTCAATGGGTAACACCGTTTCATACAAATCGTTTTCGCTCTCTGTTCGCATCACCTACAAACTCAAGTACTGGTTCATGCGTCGCTCTATCGATTATGGTTCTTTATACAACCAGTTAAAAGGCCATGCCGATTTTGATAAGCGTTGGATGAAACCAGGCGATGAACTCTTTACAAATATTCCATCCATGCAATACCCCGTTGCTTCCGGTCGTGATCAGTTTTATACCAGCTCCGCAGTACTGGCAACAAAAGGCGATCACGTTCGCCTCCAGTATATCCAGTGCAGTTACGAACTCAATAAGGCACTCATCAAAAAACTACCGGTATCGTCTATCCGCTTTTACAGCACATGGAACAACATCGCCATCATCTGGAAAGCCAACAATCACAACCTCGATCCCGACTATGCAGAACTGCCACCATCCCAAACCATCGCCTTCGGCCTAAACATAAATTTCTAGTGTGGTCAACAAAGAATAAAAGTCACAAACAAAACACGATGCTACACATGATATGCGCATGCAAATTCTCCAGCCCAAGCGACAGTAGTACCAAAGCTAAATCAGGGCTATCGCAGGGAATTGGGGGTAATAATTCCCTGCTTGACTTTTTGGTTCTTTTGTGTCAAGACAAAAGAACAAATAGTGTATCAAACACACAAACCAATATTAATTCATCAACCTGCTACACATGATATGCACATGCAAATTCTCCAGCCGAAGCGACAGTAGCACAAAAGCTTCATCAGGGTACAATCCCGAAAACGGGCCGTAATCCCTGCCCGATGCAGGCGGGGTTTTTCGGGCGGCTTTTTGGTTACTTTTTTCCGCAAAAAAGTGACAAAGAATAATTACGATGTTTAAATCATCAACCTGCTTTAAACAAATGAAAACATTAAATCAACTAAACCAAATTTCATGAAATACATATTCATCCTTGCAGTATGCATCACCGCATTACTCTCCTGCAAAAAGTTTTTGGATAAAAAATCAAACCAAAAACTCGTTATACCCTCCACCGTCCAGGATCTGCAAGGCCTGCTCGACAGCTATGCACGGGTCAACCAGTTCAATCCCGGCGCTGCCGAAAAAAGCGCCGATGATTATTATCTCACACAACCCGATTGGGCTGCCTTAACAACCATTCCCGATCAACGCATATACACATGGGAAAAAGATTTTCTCTTTGTAACAGGTACCAACGATTGGTCAAACCTCTTTGATAATGTGTACAAGGCAAATCTTATTATAACTGAAATGCCAAACATTCCGTTGTCTGCCGGTACCTTGGAACAACGCAATGCATGTTTGGGTCACGCATACTTCATAAGAGCCAATTCATTCTTACAGGGCCTGGCCATCTGGTCACCTGCTTATGATCAGGCAACAGCTTCAACCGATTTAGGAATGCCTCTGCGTCTCGATCCTGAATTCAATTCGCCATCAGTTCGTTCATCAGTCAAGCAATCTTACGAGCAGGTATTAAAAGATGCAAAACAAGCAGCGGCATTACTTCCGGAAACAGCATTGCATTTGCTGCGTCCATGCAAACCGGCAGCATTGGCCTTGGTTGCACGAACCTATTTATTCATGGGTAATTATGATAGTTGTTTGTATTACTCCGATTGGGCACTCTCAATAAAAAACAACATTAAAGATTACAACCAGCTCAACGCTTCAACAACCTATCCATTTGATCCACGTTTTTCAAATCCTGAAGTATTATACGATTGCTATACTGCAACCGGTTCAATATTAAATAACTCGAGAGCGAAGATCGATTCAAATCTGTATCGGTCTTACCATGCAAATGATTTAAGGAAAACGATCTTCTTTCGTAACAACAACAATGGCACCTATGGTTTCCGTGGTAGTTACTCTGGAGTAATTAATTTGTTCAATGGCTTTGCAGTAGATGAGTTGTATCTCATGAAAGCAGAGTGTGAAGCAAGAAAAAACAACGCAATGGAAGCAATGAACACACTTAATACATTACTCATCAAACGTTGGAAAACGGGAACCTTCATTCCATACACAGCGGCAACAAAAGAAGAAGCTGTAGAAAAAATTCTGTTAGAGCGTCGCAAAGAATTACTCATGCGTAGCATTCGCTGGATCGATATAAAACGTTTGAACAAACAAGGTGCATCCATTTCATTAACAAGAATACTCGGTAGCAATACATACCTCTTACCACCGAACGATCTCCGTTTTGCATTACCAATTCCTGAAACAGTAATTGAGCTAACGGGTATGGTTCAGAATCCACGCTAAGCAATGGCTATGTCACAAGAAAAAACCGGCTGTATCTGCAACCGGTTTTATTTTTTTTCAGTTGTTTCAATTAATCCTTGCTCGCTTCCATATTTACACCGGTCACATATGCCTGTGCGTTGGTTTCACCTTGCAGATCAAGATAACGGGCAAAATCAACTTCATCAACATAACCCGGTGAATAGCTTCCACCATAATCAGAAAGGCCTTCAATTTTTACAACACATGGAATACTTCCTTCATCACAACCTGTTGCAGGCAAACTGATCAGTTGCCAATGTGCAGGGTCCTTCAGGTTATTAAAACTGATGTCATCTTCCGAATACTGGAAATAGATCGGGTCAAACATTGCTTTCTTTGGTTGCGTAAAGGCAACAAGCAATACTGCAATAACAACAGCACTGATGCTTAAAAAATACTTTTTCATAAACTAAAATTTAATAATGACGCCTACTCTCTTTCAGGTTTTCGGCATACCCTGTCTGCGCAGAAAATTTAGAAGTTCATATAAAGGAGTTCTTCCAATACCAATCACGTTAATAACAAGAAACCCTGCATTAAAAAACAAATGTTGTTGCCAGCTCATCTTATTCAGCACACCACCACAATTGCAGGGCAGCTCTGCAACAAACAACAACATACATCCGATGTAAATAGTAAATACAGTAAGCAATGCAAGTGAAGCATACAAGCCCATCCTTCTGGTTCGCTCAAAAAACAGGAGCAGAACTACAATCAACTCAGTTACTGGTAGCAACCAGGCAATCGTGTCTGCTCCCTTATGAATCAGGGGAGATTCATCAAGTACACGTACAAATTTTTCGTAGTCAGTTAATTTGCTGATGGCAGTGTAAGTAAACAGGAGTATCAGCAAACTCGAACAATGAATAGTTACAGGAATGTTTTTCATCACGTAAAATGTTTGATGAATCATTCCCCTGCATCACAACTTAAAATTCCGCAATCATTTCTCCGCTTGCAAATAAATCAGGTTTCAAAAAAGATATTCTTGGTTTCAATTTGGTCACACAACAAGACTGTAATAAATCATGCTGTCGCACATAAGATGTTTATGCAACTACAACTGTACTTCACCACAGTATTACCAAAGCTTAATCAGGGCTGTTGCCGGAACATGGGGGTAATATGTTCCGGCTTGACTTTTTGGTTCTTTTGTGTCAAGACAAAAGAACAGGCAGTGTATATCACAAACATGATATTATCAATTAATCAACTTGATTAAAAAGAAACAAATAAATCAGGTAATGTTTGATTTGTATTTTCCAGGTGTTACACCAGTCCATTTCTTAAACGTCGTTATAAAATGCTGGCAATTCCTGAAACCACAATCCAACGAAATAGCCTTTACACTCAGTTCATTTTTTAATAGAAGTTGTTTGGCTTTTTCTATCCGTAATTGAAGAGAGTAATGATAAATACTTACACCATAAAGTTGCTTGAAACCGTATTTAAGCTTCGTTACGTTAATACCAACTGTTTGAGATAGCAACTGTAGGTTTTCATAATGGTAAGATGCTGAATCAAGAAGCATCTTTACCTGTCCTAGTTGTTCAGATTCAAGTTCGCTTAAAACTATAGAATGTCGTTTCCTCATAACCATGCAATTCAATCTCCCCTGATTGCATGCACTTTCAAATTCCCTTCTTATGGTTTAAACAATCCATGCCTGATAGCATAGATCACAACCCCTGCAAAATTTATCGATTTCGTTTTCTGCATAATATGATCACGGTATTTGTCAACCGTTCGTTTACTCAATTGTGTCAACGCTGCTATTTCCTTACTCGCATGTTGTTCGCAGATCAACCGGATGATCTCTTGTTCCTTTTCAGTAAAATTGACGGTTTCCTCTTCCTGCTTTAGTTTGCTTTTTGCTAACTGTTTAAACAGCCGCATCGAAGTATCATTGCTGAAATATTGCAAACCATTTTTAGCAGCTGTAATAGCGGCCAGCAATTCTTCTTTGCTTGTTTGCTTTAATAAATACCCATTGGCGCCGGCTTCCATCATATCAACAATCAGGTGATGATCATTAAACATCGTTAAAGCTAAAAGACCGGTCGCAGGAAAACGTTCTTTAATAATACGGGCTGCTTCCAAACCATTCATCACCGGCATTTCAATATCAGTGATCACAACATCAGGCCGTTCTGTTTCAACACAGGCAACAAGTTGTTCACCGTTGGCAACCTGTCCAACAATTTCAATTGTTGCTTCATGTGCAAGCATTAAAGAAAAGCTTTCAAGTAATAGCGGGTAATCATCTGCTAATACGATCCTGGTTTGTTTGTTCATCGTTTTTGTTAAGAGGTAGTTCAAATACAAAATCAGTTCCTTTCGTTTTCGTTTGTGTGCGGGTCATTTTACCACCAAGCAGGTTGGCTCGGTTTTGAAGGCTGCCCAATCCAAGTCCCGTTTGTGTTGATTCTTTGTTTGCAGTTTCAATACCCTTGCCATCATCGGTATAAAAAATATAAAGCTTTTGTTTATGTTCCTTTAGTTGAATGAGCACATGTTGTGCCGCCGAATGCTTTACTGCATTATGAACAAGCTCTTGTACAATGCGGTAAATATGCAAAGCATAAAACGTATTGGGTGTGCGCTTGATCATATACTCAAGCTTTATATGCATTTCACTCACATCATTAAACTGGTCAATGAATTCTTCTAGTGCAACCTGTAACCCCTTTGATTTTAAAATGGCGGGCGTTAAGTTTTTTGCGATCTCTCCTAGTCGGTTGGTTAACGTTAAGATGTTTCTCACGGCAACTGAATGTCGTTGTTGATCAGTTACAGTGGTTGGCTCAATTTGTTCAAGATGAATTTTCGTAACAGCCAGCATGGGTCCAAGGTCATCATGCAGGTCCGTGGCAATACGTGTTCGCTCACGTTCAAGTACATCCATTTCTGCCAGCAGTTGCTTGGTTAATAAGCGGTAATGTTTTACACGCCCTCTGTACATGCTCATCGCAAAATACAGCAGTACCGTTCCAAGTACTATTGAAACAATCAGGATTGCAGTATATAATGCCGTTTCAGTGGTATCCATAATGTAGCAAATGCAAAAACGAGGTTGGTAAATAAATTAATATAGCCAAATACTTCATAAATGCGAAGCCTGAATGCACTGCTTTTGTTAAGCCCGTAAAACCAGAATACTTCAACGAGAATGGTGTAGGTGAAATAAACAACAACACCCATACATACAAGGAACTCCGGTTGAAATAACACCGAGCCTGGTTCCCTGAATAATATGTTGTTGAGCATGTTGATAGCCATAAAAACAAGTAGTGTTGCATAGCCGATAATAAAATAAGAAAAGTATTCCTGTAAGCTCGCTCGGTAGAGTAGTTCACAGATCCATCCTGTTACAAAAAGAAATTGAAGCAGGTAATAAAAACCTGGCCTTTGCTCAAACAGCCCCCACTTGTAA
This sequence comes from Lacibacter sp. H375, assembly GCF_037892425.1. Lineage (NCBI taxonomy): Bacteria > Pseudomonadati > Bacteroidota > Chitinophagia > Chitinophagales > Chitinophagaceae > Lacibacter > Lacibacter aquaticus. Next base: position 1,319,844 of record NZ_JBBKTT010000001.1, on the reverse strand, counting down.
AATTGATAACAGATTAGAAGTGCCTCTGCCAACGTAAAAAAATTATACGTCACTGCATTGGAATAGCCGGTATAAGAAAGTACAAAACTGCTTATCTCATGTACAAAGCCAATCAGAAGCAACCATAAAAAAGGTAAAAAGGCCGGATCAGTTTTTTTAATTCTGATCCAGCCGATCACTGCACCAATTCCTACTGTAAAACTGAAAGCAGCATTCAACTCAAAATTCATGTGTAAATAAATTAACTGTTTAGTGGCGATGCCGTTGGGCATAAGTCAGGACACCTGATGCCTCGTTCAGCAATATCTTCACCCTCTTCTTCTTCGTTTAAACCTGGTGCAGGTAGAATATCATTCCCGTTACTGTCAGTGGGAACAATGATGGCATGTACCTTATAGTTTTCATCCATGCCATAATAGATCCTTAAGCCGGCACAGCCGTTTTTCGCAAGCAATGTATCAAAGGCAGCTCTTTCAAACGCCTCTGAACGGGCTAAGATGTTTTGATTTTGAAACTCTGGTTTTAAAATGTTTTCGTTCTCTGCCCGATACAACGTTGTCATATCAATGGCTTCTTGCAGGGTAATAAAATGGTTCATAAAATATGATTTTGATGAACCACAAAGCTTGCATCTTGAACCTCCCTGTGAAACCCGATTAATGCGACATTGCCAGTGGTATTTATACGACATTATACAGCTTCAGTAAAATACGATATTATAAATTGGAGTGCAACAACGTAGCAACACGCTTTTATGAAACTAATAAAATACCAAGTTTTGTGTTACCCTTTTACACCTAAAATCACCTCAATGAAAACAGCACCCAACGCAATACCTCCACGTGTTGTACTTTATACAAGAGACGTGGAAAATATAACAGGCCGTCGTGGCCGCACTGCCCGTCAGCTGCTCCAAAAAATCCGCAACGCACTCGGCAAATCAAAAGACGAATTCATTACCATCAAAGAATTCTCCCTCTTCACCGGCATCGACGAAGAACTCATCAAAGACTTCCTCCAGTCCTGACACATCTCTTCATCATTCAACATTCACTACTCAATATTCATTATTTTCTCCGGTTGCTTCGCCAAACAATCAGGGATCGCAAATACGCACCTAGGAAACAAGTTGCATAAAATCAACATGCCACACATGAGACGTTCATGCAACTACTAATGCACTTCATCACAGTAGTACAAAACTCGATCAAGGCCTAAACCGAAAACCAGGCTGTATATTGGTTTTCGGGGTCCTTTTTGGTTACTTTTTGGACAAGCAAAAAGTGACAAAAGATACTGCAAGCGCAGCGCCGCAACAATCTGTGTTCATCAGTGCAATCAGTGAGCAACTTCTTGTGAGCAAAGCGAACATTCCCTGCTTCTCCTGTCCTCTGCGTGAAACAAAAAAGCCCCGAAATAAATCGGGGCTCTCAAACCGGCTCACTTCTTTTTCCCAAACATCTTCTTCAACACAAACGATACCACCAAACTCACAGCTGCACCAACAGCAGCAAGCACCACCGTCTTCAACAAATCATCTGCATGGATGTTAGCAAAAAGAATCGTGATCGTTCCACCGGCAGTTCCTGTTTTCAAAAAGTACGAGTCTTGCATAAGAATAATTAGTTGCGTTCGTTTGTCACAGCCGTCTGGCTCACACTCCCTGCAACCGCACCGGCAACTGCTAAGTAACCGGCCACTTTAATCAGCACTGCAGGCAATGCAACAGGTGCTGCAAGAATCGCTGCACTCACACCAGCCAATGCCACACCAATATTCCGTACCTGTTTAAAGAACTTCGGCGTACGTCGCTTCGCACGTTTCAAAATCTTCTTCATGTTTTGAATTTGTGATTTGAAAAAATGATGTTCATAAATCAAAGGGCAATACAATTCCTCATCCGCTCAGGAGTGATGTTATTATTGCAATAAATAATTGCTGATTTTCTGTTCAGAAAAATGGCTCCGTCAGAGAAAGAATCAACTGCCCTTTGTTTTCACTAACAACTAATGACTACCGGCTATCGGCTTTCTTCTTTGGATTCTGGCATTTGGTTCTTGGATTTTCTTCCTTGTGCCTTGCACCTTGTCCCTTGTCCCTTGTACCTTTCCTTGGCTTTTGTCTTTTGGCTCTTGGATTTTTCTCCCTTGTGCCTTGTCCCTTGTACCTTGTACCTTGTCCCTTGTCCCTTGTGCCTTTTCTTAACCTCCATTTACCTTCACCAGTGCAAGCGCATTAAACGCTCCATTCTTCAAACTGTACTGGTTACCATTCACCTCCTGGTAAAACTCAATACCCAATGCAAGAAACAAAGGCTTCGTACTGTTTGCAGTCACCTGGTGACTGATATTCACCACGGCAGTGGGAGTGGAATTCATCGGCAACGAATTGATGTCTGCAACCGCAACCACGTACGTCTTGTTTTCAAAATCAATTTCAACACCTGCAGAAACCAATTTGAAATGCGTGGCACCACTTGGTGCAGCCACCATGTTCGTTGGAACAAATGAAGGGATACTCACACTCAGCTCACCACTTACACGATCAATGGTCGTAGTGTAAGGCGCAAACAACGAAGTGCCAAGCTTACTGTTTGCATTGAATTCAAAACCTTCCAGCAATTCAGCTTCACCATCAATCACGTTACGTAATCCACGTTCGTTGATCGCATCAGCCTGGATCACTTTCATCAGTTCACGTGTGAGTCTGCTAAGCATGCGGCTGTCAGCTGTGTTAAGTAATAAAGAACGGAGTGCTGTGCGCAATACTTTTCCTGCCTGTCCGGCTCTGCCAAACTCTGCACCATTCTCACGGGTACGTGCAAACGAAGGATCATTGGCAATACGCTCTGCATTCAAACTGCCTTTCTCTCTTGCGAGATATCCGTCTTTGCTTTTGTAAAAAGTAATGTTACCGATTGTACCCTTCAACGGAAGGATTCCTTTTTGTTGTGCCATCGGTTTAAAATTTAAAACTGAATAAAATGAAAATGTTTCAGGGGTACATTTTTTTAAAACCCGTCAGTTGCAACGACACAACAAGATTACAAACACAAAAAAGCGAACGGAAATCAACCCGCCGCTTTTGCCGCATTATGCCAACATTGTTTTCTTATGCCGGAAATGTACAGCTATGTCCAAAAGACCTTACTCCCTGTCAAAGGCATAGCAAAGCCCTGTCAAATGCCACGAGAAGCGGATGCCTGCTTCTCGCAATTCATTCGCATGTAGCAGTGTTCTGTTCTGCGAAGTTTCAACTCACAAAGGAATTCGTGGGTTTGTTCATCTGCGTTCATGAAAGACTCCTTTGAGCGAGAAATAATTCAGCAACAAAAAAGCACCAGCCATTCCGGCTGATGCTCTGTGTTTTCGTGAAAGGGCTTTATGAGGTAGCGGTTCTCTTTGTGTTAACAGGCACAACTTTCTGTGCCTTTACATACTGCTTTCAGTATGTCAATATCGTGCCAATCTGCTTTCTATACTTGTCGGCACGTTTTATGTACCGGTAATAAGAACACCGCCGTTAAAAGAGGTAATATGACATTAGTGTGGCAATGTATTGCTAACGAAGGTTCACTATGTAGCATGAACAAAACTCATTTACGTTAAACTCTTCCACAATGCTTGTTTACAATTATTAATGGCGTTTCTTTGCACTCTTTTATCGGGGATATTATTATGACAGCTATTATTCTTTTCTTCTCTCTTCATTGGTTCTTATCGTTGTTCTTTCATTCGTTCTTTTTACACCGGTATGCTTCCCACCAGATGTACACGGCAAAACCGGGATGGGAAAAAACATTTTACTTCTTAACCTGGTTTGTACAGGGTTCTTCTTTTCTTGTGCCACGTGCGTATGCAGTGATGCATCGTATGCACCATGCTTATAGTGATACAGAGAAAGATCCGCACTCACCACATTTCTTTAAAGACATCTGGCAAATGATGGTGCACACGGCACGCATCTTCAGTGGTTTTGTAACAGGTAAAAATGTTCCTGATCCTGAATTCACCCGTGAGTACTTACCCATTTGGGATAAGCTCGATAAGTTTGGCCATAACAATATTACCCGTGGGTTTTTTATTGCAGGCTATGTAGCGTTCTATTTCTTTTTTGCTCCAGGCTTCTGGTGGTTCCTGTTATTACCGATTCATTTTTTGATGGGGCCAATACAAGGTGCTATTGTAAACTGGTTTGGTCATAAGCTGGGTTACCGTAATTATAAAATTGAAGATCACAGCAAGAACACCACGCCATGGGGTGTGTTGCTGATGGGTGAACTGTTTCAAAACAATCACCACAAGGATAAAGACAATGCAAACTTTGCACGTAAGTGGTATGAGTTTGATCTCACCTTTGTGATCATGCGTGTAATGCATGCCTTACGTATCATTCGTTTAAAACCTGTACATCTGCCACAGCAGAAACACAAGCATTAATTTTTTATACTGCTGATAATTACACGAGCCACCGGATATTCTCCGGTGGCTTTTTTTTGGCCCACTGATGTACGCAGCTGCATCTTTCTTCTTTGGAGAAGAGAAGTAATGCTTTTCCCCCGCTTGCAACAAACTGTTTAGTTGTTTTAGTTTCAGGGAATAGCCATTGATGTTAATTCAACAAAACGAAAAGCCTTTATGTAAGTATCATTTCAATGTTGATGATTGAACAGTTAACAGAGTTAGTGATCATATATTATTAATCGAGGGAGTTGTAACAAGTAGCGGAATTGCTACACTCATTGGTAAACCTTTGTAATGACATCAGAGAAAACAACTCCCAAAAACATCAGTACATCTGTTAACCGCTGGGCTTATGCTGCATTTGTTTTATTAAGTCTTTACTTTCTGTTTGTGAGTAAAGACCTTGTTTCAGCAGCTTCCAATTTGGGTATTGCATTGATCTTCGATCCGTTTAACCCAGCTGTTAAGTGGACTAACAGAAAAAACTGGCAAAAAGGATGGCTGTTGCTGCACGTGTTACTAACGCTTGGTTTGTTGCTTTATGGTTTGCTAATAAAGCGTTAATATAAATAGTTGATAAGCGGAAGCCATTCATCATGAAAAGATTGTGGTTGCTGTTGTTGTTTTATAATTTGCTCCCGTGCAACACATTGAATTTGTTCATAGCGATCACTTCGAAACTAACTACCACCGCCACCATGTAACGGGACCTTTATCTCTGTTTATTGAATTCTTCTGGCAAACAAAATTTGAACATCTCTGGCAGAAATACCCGGATGGTTTCAGTGATGTATTGTTTCCCAATCTTGGTTATTCCTATCTCATTAATTTAGGGTCGCCCTATGAAATGCAGATCGAGCAGAACCGTCAGCAAATGAAAGGTGATGGTTTTTTACCAAGGCTCAATAATATTGAAGCATTTCACCGCCCGGGAAATTCTGTGTTTGGTATTAAGTTTAAAGTGAGCCCCGTGATCTTTGAGAAGAAGGTAAATTTTTCGGAGTACAGCGGCACCATGTTTCCATTGAGTTATCTCATGGATCAGCAACTCATCAACAACATTAAGCATGCTGTTTCGTTTGAAAAACGTGTGCAGCTGCTTACCAAACATTATGAAGATACCATTGAGCAATACCGTGGCTCCTTACAACCTATTAATATTGTTACAGAGATTCTGCAGAAAGCAGTGATCAATAATAATTTCAATACGACCATTGAAGAACTTGCTGCACATTACAGCATTTCCACACGCACCTTGCAACGTTATTTTGAAACGGGTACCGGCATCAGCAGCAAACAGGCCCTGCAGGTATTGCGTATACGCAAAGCTGTGAGTCATATCGTGAGCCGTCCGCAAACATTTCATTACGGTGTGTACGGTTACTACGATTACAGTCATTTCCACAAACATCTCCGCCAGTTTTTACAGAAAGACAGCCTCGTGCATTTACAACCTCACCTGCAGTTATTGCAGATTGCAAGAAAGAAAGAATTGAGGTAGAAAGGCACAAGGGACAAGGTTCAAGGAAGAAATACAAGAAGGTCCAAAAGACAAAAAACAAATTCCAGGGAATACAGGAAGACAATTGGCAATGAGCAATTGACAAAAAAACAAAGCGTGTTTTCGTTTGAAACTTTGCATATTGTCTATTGTCTTTTGCCTATTGAATATTGCCTATTGTTTTTTATCAGCAAGCTGAGAAAAAAAAGAGGGCCGATAAGAATACCAGCCCGTTATCAACATGAGAAAAAATGTACATAGTTGTCAAAGCCACTGAATGATCATCATGCGCATCATTCCATTCACATCATCAGCGGTCTATTGTGCACGTTGGCGCTCCTCTTCTGATGCCGTTGTTCTTTTTCTTGCCTGTGCTACTTTGTTACTGCCAAAGCGATAGGTGAAGCTGAGGTTGGCTACTCTTGTTTCACGGTATGCTCTCCATATCTCGATATAATTGTTATACGTAATGGTTGCTCTTGGTAAATTGGTCCAGAAAATATCGGTGATGTTGAAACGTACCTGGCCTTTTCCTTTCCATAACGTTTTTTGTACACCTGCACCAACACCCCACTGCGGACGCATGGCCATAAAGCCATATTGTCCACCTGAATTATAGTTACCAAACAATTCACTTGTCCAGCTTTTTCCAAACGTGAATGTGTGATTGCTGCTGAGGTTTACAACAACCTTCCCGTTATCTAAAGTTGTGCCGGCAAGTCTTCCATTGAAATGATTGTAAAACACATTGGCGTTGTTCATCATGTTCCACCATCTGTTGATGCGCACAGGTGCAGCAACGGTTAAGCCATAGTAATCAGATGAAGCAAGGTTAACAGGTATCTGCACGGTAATGTTGTCATCACTCGGAATATTGGGGAACGCATCTTTAAAACGTGTGATCACAATGTTCTGGTTATTCTTGGTGCGGCTGTAACCAAGTGTGAAGTTGATATTCTTCACGGTATAGTTTAACTCATAACTCCAGGTGAACTGGGGCAGCAATGCCGGGTTACCGGTTGAGTAGGTTGTTACATCAATCAGGAATAAGAACGGATTCAATTGAGAATAATTTGGTCTGTCTATACGACGGCTCACGGATACTCCCAGTGTTTGATCTTCTTTCAACTTATAATTAAAGAATGCACTTGGGAAGAGTTGTGTGTACGATGAATCCCAGGTAATATTTCCTTTTACCTGTTTTGTTTTTACATTGGTGTTCTCTGCACGCAAACCAATTTGGAAATCGAATTTCTTGTATTCTTTTTTGAAGTTGGTATAAGCTGCATTGATGTTTTCGTCGTAATAAAAATGATTGGTTTTGTTTTCATCATCAATCGGTGAACCGCTGCTCATGTCGAAGAAGCGTGCATCGTTATCGGCATGCACCAAACTTGTTTTAAAGCCCGCCTCAAAACTACTTTTGTTTTTCATAGGTTGCACATAATCGGCCTTTGCTGTTGCAAGTCGTAAGTTTCCTTTTTGGAAACCATCTAATATATAATCAGGTTGTAAAGCTGTTCCGTCAAGTTTATAATATTGGGTTGCCACACGTGAATTGTTGTTTGATCCGAAATAACCCATATCAATATCAGCAGTTAATTCTTTTCCTGTACTGTCGAACGTGTGTTTGATGTTCACGTTTGCCACAGCATTTTTGTTTTCATTCTGGCTATTTGTTTGTGTGCGGAAGGTGAACATTGGTTGTTTGAATGCATCACTCACAACAGAACTGTTGTTATTGTTCGGCCTGATAAAATTCATGTTGCTGTTCAACACAAAACCAATCACTGTTTTTTTCGAAGGAAAAAAATCGGCACCAATACGTAAGGTGTGCAGGTCTAATGGAATTTTTGTGTAGTTATTCTTTTCATCTTTCCCTGTGAACTCACCTGAGCTGGTAAAGAAATTACGATCGAGTAACAGGTTGTTTAAATTCATTCGGTATGCATAATTATACCCACCAAACAAATTCATTTTCTTATTGCGGTGATTGAAATTGATACCACCGTTTGCTTTTGGATAAACACCTTGTCCGTAACCTGCAGTAATGCTGCCGTTGGTACCAAAGCGTTGATCTTTTTTCATGCGGATATCAATGATACCTGCATTACCTGCTGCATCATATTTCGATGATGGGTTGGTGATGAGATCAATGCGTTCAATAGCATTTGATGGAAGACTGCGTAAGTAGTTCACCAGATCAGCACCAGTCATAGGAGTAGGTTTGCCATCGATCATGATGATCACGCCACTACGGCCACGCATACTAAGGTTGTCATTTGCATCAATTAAAATACCTGGCGAACGTTCCAGTACATCAAAGGCAGAACTACCTGCATTCACCACACTGTTTTCAACGTTCACCACAATACGATCGCCAAGACGTTGTATAAAAGGTTTCTTTCCTGTTACTTCAATTGTTTTTAATTGTGTGGCTGAAGGTTGAAGTACAACATCTGCTGCTGATGCAGTTGTTTGATTTTCTGAAATTGTAATGACAGTTGAAAATTGTTTCTCATGGTTAACCATACTGGTGCGGATGATGTAAGAACCTAAAGGGATGCGTTCAAATTCTGCCAGGCCGGCTTTGTCAGACAATGCTGTTTTTACCAATGAAGAATCTTTACTCCGCAATAATTCAGCTGTTGCATTCTCAACCGGTTTTTTATCCTGGTTGAGAATGGTGGTGGTTATTTTTCCACGTACGGATGTTTGTGCAGACACAGCAGCTGCAAAGAAAAGGATGATAAGGCTTAATGTAACTCTGTTCATTTATTCAAGTGTTATCTGCACCCGAATCAATGGTAACTTTTACAAGCATGTTAATGTACACGCAATCGTTGCATGTTACATGATGATTCGGTTTCACAAATGTTGTTTAAAAACGAATCGTGTCGTAGTGATTAATGACAGAGAGTGAAATAAACTATTGAATGGAGTTAACAATTGTTAAGTCATGTCAGAATATTACCAAATCAATCATATATGAAAAAATCGTCAATATTAACGACCCATATACACCATCAGTATCTGCACATCACTTGGGTTTACACCAGAGATGCGTGATGCCTGTCCAAGCGTGCGTGGCTTGATTTTTTTAAACTTCTGCAATGCTTCTGTACTTAAAGAAGAGATCTTGTTATAATCAAAACTGTTTGGAATTTCGAGGTCTTCCAATTGGCTCATGCGTTGTACCAGTTCTTTTTCCTTTTCGATGTACACATCATATTTCACCTGTATTTCTGCCTGCTCCATTACCTCTGCGGTAGGCGTTCCCGTAAGTTGTTGCAAGGTGGGTGATGCAGCAATCAGTTTGCTTAATTGTATGCCGGGACGAAGTAACAGTTGTAACGCTTTTTGTTTTTGTGTAAGCGGCGCACTATTGTTTGCAACAAGGAAATCATTGATCTCATCAGGTGTGAGTGAAACATCTGATAGCGATAATTTGATGCGTTCAACCGCTTCAAGTTTTCTGCGTGTTTTATCCATACGCTCCTGTGTTGCCAGTCCCATTTTATAACTGAGTTCTGTTAATCGCAGATCAGCGTTATCCTGCCGCAACAACGTTCTATATTCTGCCCGACTGGTAAACATGCGATATGGCTCATCGGTTCCTTTGCTGATGAGATCATCGATCAGCACACCGATATAGGCATCACTTCTTTTCAAAATAAACGGATCCTGTTCTGTTGCTTTTAAATGTGCATTTATGCCTGCCATTAACCCTTGACAAGCTGCTTCTTCGTAACCGGTGGTTCCGTTGATCTGGCCGGCAAAGAACAGGTTCTGTATTTGTTTTGTTTCGAGTGAATAGGTCAATTGTGTTGGAGGGAAGAAATCGTATTCAATGGCATAGCCGGGGCGGAACATGCGCACATTCTCAAAACCCACCACCTTACGAAGTGCTTCGTATTGTACTTGTTCCGGTAAAGAAGTTGAAAAGCCGTTTACATAAATCTCTACGGTATTCCATCCTTCCGGCTCAACAAATAGTTGGTGACGATCACGTTCGGCAAATCGATTGATCTTGTCTTCTATGCTTGGACAATAGCGTGGACCAGTTCCCTGGATGCGACCCTGGTACATGGGGCTGCGGTCGAAACCTGTCTTTAAAACATCATGTACTTCCTGGCTTGTATATGTAATAAAACAGCTTCGTTGTTGCTCGGGCTTAATGACGGGAACATCCATGTAGGAAAAACCAGTGATCTCTTCGTCGCCCTTCTGTTCTTCCATTTTGGAATAATCGAGACTGCGTCCGTCAATTCGTGGAGGTGTGCCTGTTTTGAGGCGATCGCTTTCAAATCCAAGCTCAACCAATTGCTCGGTAATCCCTGTTGCTGCTTTCTCTGAAATACGTCCGCCACCTAATTGCTTCTCACCAATATGAATAACACCATTCAGAAAAGTACCACTGGTGACCACCACTGCTTTGGCTTTGATCTCATGGCCGAGGCCTGTTACTACTCCATAGCAGCGACCGTCTTTCACCAACAGTTGGCGCACCATATCCTGGTAGAAATCAACATTTGGCGTTTGCTCCAGCATTTCCCTCCAGGTGGTGGCAAACAGCATCCGGTCGTTTTGAGTCCTGGGGCTCCACATGGCGGGGCCTTTTGAGCGGTTGAGCATCCTGAACTGAATCATACTCTTGTCACTAACAATCCCGCTGTATCCTCCCAGTGCATCTATTTCCCTCACGATCTGGCCTTTGGCAATACCGCCCATAGCGGGGTTACAACTCATTTGAGCTATGGTCTGCATGTTCATGGTAACCAACAACACCTTACTGCCCATATTTGCAGCAGAGGCTGCCGCTTCACAACCGGCATGTCCGGCACCAACAACTATCACATCGTATTCAGGAAACATTTGATAAGCCCTTTTTATGGGCCTGCAAAGATAACTTCTAATTAGCTGAGAACAGAATGCCGTTTCACGTGGAACGTCAGGGACATGCGAAGTCTTGAACCAACACTCCTTTCCCTGAACCAGCGACTTGAAAGGAGAGGCCCATTTTACCAAACTTTGGGTCGAGGAGATTCATGCGGTGCCCTTTGTCAGGCACGCCATGATCAATCAATAGAGTAATTAAAGATTCAAGAGCACTATAGGACCCGACATAAACATTTTCAGCACCACATGTGTATTTACCAGCCTCTTGGAGTCTTTGTGGAAAGGTTTTACCGTTGAATGAATTATGCGAAATAATGCCCCCCCTTTTAATTAAATCTGAAGCGTGGGCTTTTGATGTATTTAACAGCCCATTATCTAGTATCAACAATGCTAAGGAAGAAGGAGCTTTTCGAATATCTGCTTCAAGGCTTTTGCTATACGTTGACTTCGCCTCAGGAAACTGTTTTAAGAACTCCTGAATCAAGTTATCGTAAAACCTTCGTGGGTTCTGCCGAAAATAATTGGTCCAATAGAAAAGGTCTTTCTCGTGGTTCGATAAGGTTTTATAAGAACTATGTAACTGTAGTTGCTGTAGTAACGCTGAATCAACCACATGCTTAAATTCGAAAGGCTTGTCTCTAAGGGTTAATACTCCCTGTGCATAAACAGTATGATTATTAAAGAAAACAAAGAAGATAAAAATCACTTTTTTCACGTGGAACATATCTGTTATTTGTGGAGATATAAACGCAAATAATGGTCTTCCCGTTCACGCATCTTCTTAATTTGTTGTGAAGATTTATCGCCATATCCGGCTAAGTGAAGGCACCCATGAAAAATTACACGGTGTAATTCTTCTTTAAAAGAAACACCGCCTTGCTTCGCATTTTCTTTAACCCTCTCGGTACTTATATATAGTTCAGCTTGAATTGGGTCGGATGCAGTACTTAGCGGAAAAGTGATAATGTCAGTATAATAGTCGTGTTGAAGATAAATTCTATTGATCTCGAGCAAAGCATCATCAGTGCAGAAGATGATATTCAACTCATTCAGTTTATGGCCTTCTTTCTGAAAGAGCTTCTTCAAAAATACTTTTATGGCTGTTCGATTAGAAAATGGGAACCTGACATCTTGGTAAAAAAAATTAACACGTGCTACTTGCATAATTCCAAAATTCGGGAAAGTTTCACTTAAGGAAGCGATACTTTTGCATCCGAGTATGAAAAGATTATCGGAATTAGAACCTGGGCAAAAAGCAATTATTCACTCCTTTGAAAACGATGAGATTTTTTTAAAGTTGATGGAAATGGGTTGTGTACCAGGTGAAGAAGTAACTGTAGAAATGCAGGCGCCATTAGGTGACCCCATCAGCATAAAAGTAGCAGGCTATCAGCTAAGTCTTCGAATTGAAGAGGCACAAAGCATATTGGTTAAAACATCTAACTAATTGTAATTCAATTAATTAATGAAGGTTGGACTTTATTTTGGTTCCTTTAACCCCATCCATAGCGGGCATCTGATAATAGCCCAGCATATCATAAATGAAACCGACCTTGCACAGGTTTGGTTTGTAGTGTCCCCTCAAAACCCGTTTAAACAGCAGAAACATCTTTTAAATGAGTATGATCGTTTACATCTCGTAAATCTCGCCATTCAAAAAAGCGCTGCCCTCAAAGCAATTGATATTGAGTTTCGATTACCCAAACCCTCATACACGATTACAACCCTTACTTACCTGCAGGAGAAATATCCCCAACATACCTTCTCAGTAATTATGGGTAGTGATAGTCTGCAAAACCTGGACAAATGGAAAAACGCCGAACAGATCATGGAAAACTATCCTGTCTATGTTTATACAAGACCGGGCTTCCCAATAATTCCTCATCAACTAAAAGAACTTCATTCGCTTACTGCACCACTGCTGGAAATTTCGGCTACACATATCCGTGAGTTAATTTCAAAAGGAAAATCTATCCGCTTTCTTGTACCCGATGTGGTGTGTGATGAAATAGAATCAGCCGGCTATTACAAACTAAAAAATCCACCCCAGTAACAAACATACCACTGCAATAATAGGTGGCGGAATTTTAGTTGTGGAAAGAAGTATTGTAGTAGAAAAAATTACAATCAGGTTAAGGTAACTGATCGCATTCATTTCAAGAATAGAAATATCTCTTGCTACGTAAAAAGCAGACGCTGCCATCAATCCTACAGTAGCCGCATTGATCCCTTCCAACGATCGATAAACAACCGCATACTTTTTTAAGTTATTCCATATTGGATAAAAGAAGAGAACAAGTAATAAACTGGGAAGAAAAATTGCTACTGCCCCTATAATACTCCCTACCACTTGTTTTTCAGCTCCCAGATCACGCATTGCCATTCCGCCGGTATATGAAGCCATCGAAAAAACCGGACCGGGAATACCTTGAACAAATCCGGCACCTGTCAATAATTCCTCTCCTGTCATGTATTGCGTTTTTTCACGAATTACAAACTGCTCGTACATCATGGGAACAAGCACTTGACCACCGCCAAAGACCAAACTGCCAAAACGATAAAAGTTTTCAAACAGGTTAAATGCACGTCTGTTTTCCCATTCTTGCTTTCTTGCCGTTTCACTCAAAAAACCCGCAACCACAAACACCAATGCAAACAACCAAATATTCGACCATTTTATTTTCTTTCTTGGAATTTCTTTTTGCGGAATACGCTTCTTATTAAAATTCGTAACAACGCCTGCCACTACAAGAATTATCGGGAACACCCATGGTGTTCTAAAAAAAATATATACAGCAATGGCGGCAAGAATCATTATCACCCGGGTGATAGCACTGTTCACAGCTGACTTGTAGGTATTCCATGTAGCATAGATTAAAAACCCGACAGCCATGGGTTGCAAAAATTTAAATATATCAGTATGTAACGCTTTCTTATCAAGATAATGCACAAAAAAAGAAAGAGCGCCCATAATGAAACATGCAGGAAACACCCAAACAAATAAAGTAACTAATGCTAGTGGTAAACCACCACGCTTGTAACCTATCAGAGTAATTGTTTGTGTAGAGCTTGCACCAGGAAGAAGCTGACAAAAAGAAATGATCTCCGTTAATTCATGTTCTGTAAGATCACGCCGTTTCTTTACAAAAATTTTCATCAACATTCCGATATGACCCTGCGGGCCACCAAAAGCAGTAAGCGTATAAATGAGTACCGCCTTTAAGAATGGAATGTGTCGGATAAATTTCAGATCAACGGATTTAAATGGTTACTTCTTTAATCCAATTTCACGTAAGCGTTCGTCAAGATACTCTCCCGCCGTTGCATCTGGATAATGTTTTGGATTTTTTTCATCAATGCAACTCTCCAAACATGCCAACGACATATTCCCTTTTGGGTGCAAAAAGAATGGGATAGAAAACCTCGACGTATGCCAAAGCTCTCTTGGCGGATTAACTACACGATGTGTTGTGGAGCGCAACTTATTATTGGTTAAACGTTGCAACATATCACCAACATTTACCACAATCTGCTCAGGCAGAGATGTGACTCCAACCCATTCATTCTGTTTTGTGAGAATCTGTAATCCATCTGCTGATGCACCAACCAACAAAGTGATCAGGTTAATATCTTCATGCTGCTCAGCCCTGATCGCAGTTTTAGGTTCATTCGTTATAGGAGGATAATGTATTGCTCTCAAAATGGAATTCCCGTTGCGGACCCAGTCATCAAAATAAAATTCGTCAAGACCCAAATACAACGCAATTGCCTGCAGCAGCTTTTTACCAGATTCTTCAAACGATCTGTACGCCGCATGAAATGTTGGGTTGAAAGCCGGAATTTCACCAACCTGCACATTCTCCGGATATTCTTCAGGTACATATTCTGTGCCTTCTGCCTTCTGCCCGTATTGAAAAAATTCCTTCAGGTCTGGAGCATCACTTCCCTTTGCATGCTCTTTTCCAAAAGATGTATAACCACGCTGACCGGCCAAATCGGGAATTTCGTATTCCCGCTTCTTTTCCAGAGGTAGTGAAAAAAATTGTTGAACATATTTATACAGATCAGCAATGAGGTGATCAGGAACGCCGTGATTTTTTACCGCTACAAAGCCAACCTCTTCATATGCCTTTCCTAATTCATTTACAAACTTCTGTTTTAAAACAGGGTCACCACTGGTGAACTCGGCAAGATCAACTACTGGAATCGTCATAATAAACTCTTTTAATAAGTAAAGTAATTGCTGTAATTCTGTTAGGTTTGGCTTGCAAAAATTACAAAATTGATTGAATCAACGAAAGCTTTTTTAATTGTATCACAAATCGCACTTCTTTTCCTCGTTGCGTGCAGGCCATCGTATGTTTCACAAATAGAAAAATATAAAAAGGAATTTACAGTTGCTGATAGTATTCCTGATTACTCTGATTTGCGTTTCTGGGCTGCACATCCTTCGAAAAAAGACCCTTCAGACAGTATTCCAAAATCCTTTGAATACGAAACTCGGGACAGTTCAACTGATGTTTTCTTTATTCACCCCACCACTTTAACATCAAAAGCACTGGCCGGAAAAGTATGGAATGCCTCTATCAAAAGTGATACATTAAATACCAAAACCGACTATACGTCGATTTTATACCAGGCAAGTATCTTTAATGGAAGTTGCAGAGTTTTTGCTCCAAGGTACAGGCAGGCGCATCTTCATTCTTTCTTTTCTATTGAACAAGCACAATCGCAAGCCGCACTTGAACTTGCCTATTCTGATGTAAAAAAAGCGTTTCTCTTTTACCTTGAAAAACATAACAACAACAGGCCAATCATCATTGCATCACACAGTCAGGGGACATATCATGCAGGTAGGTTATTAAAAGAATTTTTTGAAAACAAACCACTATCATCTAAGCTTGTATGTGCTTACATAATCGGCTTGGGTATTCCACTGAATTATTTTTCAGTTATGGAGCCATGCCGAGGTCCAAACGAAACTAATTGTTTCGTAACCTGGCGAACATTCAGAAAAGGATATGTGCCAGACTATGTTAAAAAGGAAGAAGGGCAAACATGGACAGTTAATCCATTAAGCTGGTCACTGTCTGATTCAGCAATCTCAAGAAAGGAAAATAAGGGTGCCGTCTTATTCAAGTTTAATAAAACTTATAACCATACAAATGGTGCAAAAAATCACAACGGAGTTTTATGGATTAATAAGCCACGTTTCTTCTTTAGTATTTTTCTACGCTCAAAGAATTACCATGCAGGAGATTTGAATCTGTTCTATTATTCCATCCGCAAAAATGTGAGAGACAGAATTACAGCATATCAAAAAAACCATATTACAAAAAGCAATTAAAGTGAAATGACCGCAACCCGCCAATTGCAAATCGTTCTAGTGTTTGCCTTTATTATACGTTTGCTTCTGTTATATTGCTTTCCGTTGCACATGACAGATCATATGCTGATCAATTCTGCAGCTCAGAATCTGATCGAGGGTCATGGCATGGGATTTATCCGATCATCCCCTGAAGACCTTTCTTCTTTTTACTTTGAGGGTTTACGTTTGTGGCCACCACTTGTCACAGCAACAACCGCCTTGTTTTTAGATCTTACCGGACATCATCCGTCAACAGATTTATTAATGATGACGCTTGTCTTGATAGGATTTATATGGGTGCTCTATCTTTTATGCAAAGAGATCGGTATGCAAACAAATTACATTGTATACATTTTTCTGGTGTTTGCTTTAAACCCTGAACTCATTAAACGCCCCGGCTTTAGTGATCTGACCGCAGCATTCTTTTGCATCGGGGCTATCTTATTCTTAGTAAAGCAATTGAAAAAAAACAATCTGTCAAGAAATCTAACTCTTCTTCTTGGTTCTTTTTTATTCTTTCTTCCTTCCGCATTTCGTTATCAATATTATCCTGTGACCCTTTTCTTCCCACTAGTCCTACTTCTGTCGTCAATTTACTTAAAAGACAAAACTCTGTTGAAACGATCTGCGATATCTCTGCTTCTTGTACTACTCTTCATCATTCTCCAGGAATACTTCCTGTTTGTTTATACTTCACAGCCAATAAACCAGGCAGTTGCGATGGACAAAACGGGTCTTTTTCTATTTAATCTGCAGAACTCTTACCCTTTCTTTTTCAAAACATTTTTCAATATCTCCTATGTTGAGAACACCTGGAAACACATTATTCTACCTTTTCGCTATTTCTATTTTGCCGTGGCAGCTTTCCTACTCATCTTTTTGTTGTTCCTAATTACACGTTTCCTGGTTTTTAACATCACTCGCCAAAGGGAAATACGAAATAATGAAGTAGCTATCAGGCAAACGCTTTCTGTTCTTTCACTAGTCCCTTTCCTTCTTTTACCGATTAGTGTCTTAATTGGTTTATCACTAACACACAACAGTCGCACAGGTCAACCGGGCGGCTGGACATATGTTAATGAGGGCAGATACTTTATCCTTCCAAGCATCCTTCTATTGCTCCTTACATTCTGGTTTATCCAGAATAAATGGGCAGGTTTATCAGGTATTCTCAAAAAAACGTTGTTCACATTATTTGTAATTACAATCGTATACAACCTCGCTCTAACCTTGAAATTTTGCTATAATGCAATAACCAATAATATTCCTGACAAAGAATTAAGCAACCGCCTTGACAGAGCCGCCGCATACAACTATGTTCGGGCCACAAGTAATGACGAACCGCCAACAGTAATAACTTACACTGAGCCTTACTTTACATTCTTTCCTTATATTAAAAATGTAGCCATTACGAAAAAAATTGAATTGCTTAGAGAGACAAGGCTTTCAACAAAGAAGAAAGTTCGTTTGCTTATCATTTGCCAGAAGGATGCTACAGAAGCAGAATTTCGTTTTATACAAGACCATAAAGCTGTACCAGTTCTCCACCGACCGAACTTTACCATCTATTCAACAACTATAGACTCCGAATAGTCAATCTCCATCGACCATTTCTTAATTATCTTTAGTCAAGTTTATGAGTGACTCCGGAATATTCATCATCATCCCTTCTTTTAATGAAGAGATTGTTCTCCGTTCAACTGTAGAACCACTCTTGCATAAGGGCTATGAAATTGTTGTTGTAGACGATGGCTCAATAAACGATCAGACAAAACCACTTACCGATGTGCCCATTACAGTTATCCGCCACCAGCAGAATCTTGGACAAGGTGCAGCGTTGGAAACAGGAACCCAATATGCGTTGGCTAAGGGTGCCACCTTTATTGTGCATTTTGATGCTGATGGGCAACACGATTATTCTGCAATAGACCGTTTGCTTGCACCCCTTCAAAACAACGAAGCAGATGTTGTGTTTGGGTCACGCTTTTTATCTGATCAATCATCACTGCCTTTTTCCCGATCACTGTTATTACATACCGCACGTTATGTAAATTTTCTTTTTACCGGACTTCTGTTAAGTGATGCACACAATGGCTTTCGTGCATTTAACAGAAACGCTGCTGAGTTGATCCGTATAAAAGAAAACCGAATGGCGCATGCATCAGAGATATTGATTCTGGTAAAAAAATACAAACTCAGGTTGAAAGAAGTTGCAGTAGAAGTTCGCTACACTGAGTATTCCAAAGCCAAAGGTCAATCAGGATGGAACAGCATTCGTATTCTTTTCGATTTAATTTTACATAAACTATTACGATGACACCCATTCAGTTCATACTCATCATCGGATTCCTGTTTACCGGTTTGTTTTATTTTGTGCGTTTACGTAACCGCATTGCCGATGTGTTATTGCTCTTCATTCTTGTAGGAGTAGCAGTGTTGTTTATCCTTTTTCCTGAATGGACAAGTGTATTAGCAAATAAATTAGGCGTTGGTCGTGGCACCGATCTTGTCCTTTATATCTGTATTGTACTGTTCTATTTTGTTATTCTGAAACTATATGCACGCATGCGTAGGCTTGAGCGACAAATAACAGACCTCATTCGCAAACAAGCACTGGACGAAATTGAAAAGCTAGTGAAGAAATAATCTATTTAATTATGAAAGCTCCAAGCTTTGTCTCTGTATCTACATCCATTGCAAGCATAGTTACTTTTAACCTGACCTTATTTGAGATCATACCTACATTCTTAGCAAATAAGTAAGTAATGTTGTTTTCGTTTATAGTAAGACCAGGAATAGTTGGAGTAACTTTTATTCGGATACATTCCTTAAAACTATTTCCATTGAATGAAGTGTCAAATTTGTTTCCAATTACCGTGTAGTTAATATTAACATCTACGGGAAAGGGAGCTCCAGTGATGACTACATTTTTTACCTCACTCCAGCTGGCCCCTGCACTTAAGTTGTCTTTCAGATACAATACTTCCACTTGGTTCGTTACTGAAGCCAACGATGATATTCTTGAATAGTCATTTCCAACTTTCACATAGTATTCATTTGCCCCCGCTGTGTTGGTAAACACTCGAAACGTTTTTCCATTAGACACCGAATCCTTTGATGTAGCAGTCAATTTAAAAGATGTATTAACGGGACCTGACGCAGTTGTTCCGATTGTCGTATAATTCCATTCGCTACCGGTTGTCGTTGGCTGGTAAGTGGAAGCAGGTGTTCCAGGATCAGGAGTTGAAGGCTTCTTACAATTCCCGGCAGACAGAACAATAGACAGAATCGTACAGATAAAAAGCGTTTTTTGCATGGTTTAGGTTTTGTATAAAGATACTACAACGTCTTTTTAAGCTGCATGTTGCTTAAAACTCGCAGTTCTTGGGCGTGCGGGGGAAAGCAATCACATCACGGATGTTTCCCATACCGGTTACAAATTGCACCATACGCTCAAAACCCAACCCGAAACCTGCATGCGGAACACTACCGAAACGACGTGTATCAAGATACCACCATAACTCCTCAGCAGGAACATGCATCTCTTCCATACGTTTCATCAGTTTGTCCATACGTTCCTCACGTTGCGAACCTCCAACAATTTCGCCAATGCCCGGTGCAAGAATATCCATCGCAGCAACTGTTTCCTTTCCTGGTTCACAACCATCATCCTGGCGCATATAAAATGCCTTAATAGCTGCAGGATAATTTGTTACGATCACTGGTTTTTTGAAATGCTTTTCAACCAAATAACGCTCATGCTCACTCTGCATATCAATGCCCCATTTTACTTCGTATTGAAACTTCTTCTTCTTATAAGCAGGTGATTGCAATAAAATCTCAATAGCTTCTGTATAAGTAATACGTTCAAAATCGTTGTTCAAAACAAACTCCAACTTTTCGATCAACCCTAACTCGCTGCGCTTGTCTTGTGGTAATTGCTTTTCTTCATCAGCCAAACGTTGGGCAAGAAACTCGAGGTCTTCCCTGTTATTTTCCATTGCATAACGGATGATGTATTTGATGAACTCCTCAGCAAGGTTCATGTTGTCTTCCAGATCACAGAAAGCCATCTCCGGTTCAATCATCCAGAACTCGGCAAGGTGACGTGCTGTATTAGAATTCTCAGCACGGAAAGTTGGACCGAACGTATAGATCTCTCCAAATGCAGTAGCACCTAACTCACCTTCCAGCTGACCACTTACCGTTAAGTTTGAAGAGCGACCAAAGAAATCTTCTTTAAAGTTTACAGAGCCATCTTCGTTACGTGGAGGATTATCAAAAGGTAAAGTAGTTACACGAAACATTTCACCTGCACCTTCTGCATCACTTGCAGTTACAATTGGTGTATGGAGATAAACAAATCCCTTTTCATTGTAAAATTTATGTACCGCAAACGCCAATGCATGACGAAGACGGAAGACAGAACCAAATGTGTTGGTTCGAAAACGCAGATGTGCAATTTCACGTAAGAATTCAAGACTGTGTTTTTTGGGTTGAAGCGGATACTTTTCTGCATCACTATCACCAAGAATTTCCAATGTACTTGCCTTCACTTCCAGCTTCTGACCTTTCCCGAGAGAAGGAATAACTCTTCCTGTAACTTTTAAAGAAGCCGATGTTGTGATCCGCTTGAGGGTCTCTTCATCAAATTTGCCCAACTCCAATACCACCTGCAGGTTATTATTGGTGCTTCCGTCATTCAACGCAATAAACTGGTTATTTCGGAACGTACGCACCCAACCCATAACCGTTACCTCCTGCTGCTGTGGCTCCTGACTAAGCAATTCTTTGATCTTAACCCTTTTGTTAAACATAAATGCTGAAATTTTGAGCGGCAAAGATAATTATTGACCATCACTAAGCTTTCATTTTCTACTGTATAGCTTGCCTGCCCCACCTTTTGTTAAAACCAGCAGTCATACTAATTTTTTTTCCTTTTTTCCGATTTTACCGTAACATTGCATCGGATTCCGACTGATATTTAAAAATCCGATCTTCCAAAAGCTCATCAAATTCGGTCGTTCCAGGTTCCCTTAACTTTTATCAACACAAACTTTCAGATCTAAAAACAAGTCTCAGGTTTTACCATTCCGTGTTAATGAATTAATCTCTTATGTACGACATTCTACAATTGAACGACATGCTCGTTCCTGAGTTGCTAGACGTAGCTGAGCAATTAAAAATTGCAGGCGCTAAAAAATTAGATAAGCAACAACTAATTTATAAAATCCTCGATAATCAAGCTGTTATGGCAAGTGAAAACAAAGGCGCAGAAGAAAAAAAGCGCAAACGCATTGTAAAGACCACCACTGCTTCCGGTACTGAAGAAGCTGTTGTGGAAAGCGGCGACAAGGAAACGGCACCAAAGGTTCGCAAAAAGAAAGAGGACGCACCAGCTCCGGCTCCTAAAAAAGTGCTCAAGAAAACAGAACTTCCCGAACCAATTATTCCTCCTGGCTTTACATTACCGGGCGAAGATGATTTCGTAGCCGGACCGCCAGAAATGGAATTAGGCGAACAACTTGCTGAATCAAACCAGGAAGCTGAAAATCCGCAACCAAATGAACGCCCGCAAAACCAGCAACATCAACAACGACAGTTTCAAAATAATAAGCGTGAACAACCTTTCAACATTGAGTTTGATGGTGTGATACAAGGTGAGGGTGTCTTGGAAATGATGCCCGATGGATATGGTTTCTTACGCAGCAGTGATTACAATTATTTATCAAGTCCCGATGATGTGTATGTATCACCATCTCAAATAAAACTGTTTGGTTTAAAAACAGGTGATACTGTTTACGGCTCTGTTCGTCCTCCAAAAGAAGGTGAAAAATATTTTGCCCTATTAAAAGTGGATACCATCAATGGAAAGCGACCTGATGAGGTGCGTGACCGTGTGCCGTTCGATTACCTCACACCATTGTTCCCGTTCGAAAAATTAAATCTTACAACTACTTCCAATAATTACAGTACCCGAATCATGGATCTGTTTACCCCAATTGGTAAAGGACAACGTGGATTGATCGTTGCCCAGCCAAAAACAGGTAAAACGATGCTGTTGAAAGAACTTGCGAACGCCATTGCAGAAAACCATCCGGAATGTTACCTGATGATCGTACTGGTTGATGAGCGTCCGGAAGAGGTAACTGATATGGAACGCAGTGTAAAAGCAGAAGTTATTGCCAGTACGTTTGATGAGCCTGCAGAGAAACACGTGAAAGTAAGTACCATCGCTTTACAAAAAGCAAAGCGTTTGGTTGAGTGCGGTCATGATGTAATTATCCTGTTAGATTCAATTACACGATTAGCTCGTGCGCACAATACCGTTGCACCTTCAAGTGGTAAAGTATTGAGTGGTGGTGTTGAAGCAAACGCTATGCAAAAACCAAAACAGTTCTTTGGTGCTGCACGTAAAATTGAAAATGGCGGATCGTTAACCATTATTGCAACAGCGCTTGTTGATACAGGCAGTAAGATGGATGAAGTGATCTTTGAAGAATTTAAAGGAACAGGTAACATGGAATTGGCACTTGATCGTAAGCTGGCCAACAGACGTGTATTCCCTGCAATTGATATTGTTGCTTCAAGTACACGTCGTGATGATCTGTTACTTGATAAAGACACTGCTAAACGTATGTGGATCCTGCGTAAGCACATGGCTGATATGAATACAGAAGAAGCAATCAATACATTGTTACAACACATGCGTGGAACGAAAGACAACAACGAGTTTCTTATCAGCATGAATGGTTAAACAATTATAAACACTTCGTATGAAATACTTTTTTCTTTCAGCATTGTTACTTACTCTTTTTAGTTGTGGTGATTCGCAGCAATCAGATAATGAAAAACAAAGCAGTGAATCAAAAATTGAAATCAGTGGCGACTCTGGTGAAATAAAGATCAGTAAAGAAGGCATTTCCATTACCGGAGATGATTCTGCAAGCATCAAAATCAATTCTAAAGATGGAATTAAGATTGAGGGAAAGGATGGCAAAATAGAAATCAAAACCGGTGACAGTGGAAACATCAATGTGGAGAAGAAGGGAAAAGAAGTAAACATCCAGATCAAAGAAAATTAAACTTATAAAAGTCCTGCAGGTTTCTGCAGGACTTTTTACTTTGTATTATGCTTCAGACGTTCGGTAATATCTTCAGGGCTTTCGGAATGTTTTCTTTTCTTGTGATGTGTTATGCATGGTTTTTTACCAGCAACCTGCAACTGTTCCAAACAGCCAAACAACTTACTATTACATTCTTCTGCATTTCACTTTTACTTTGGCTTATCTCCATTTTTGTTGCAAGACGAAATAAATAAATTTGTGTGTTGTTGTTATGGCTATTCAAAAAATAAATATCGAGGAGTTTCTTTCGCTTGCTGCTACATATCCTGTTTTGGATGTACGCAGTCCGGGCGAATACAAACATGCGAAAATTCCCGGCGCCTATTCCTTTCCTTTATTTTCTGACGAAGAACGAAAAGTAGTTGGCACTGCTTATAAACAACAAAGCCGACAAGAAGCAATCAAGATCGGTCTTTCCTTTTTTGGTGTGAAAATGCGGAGTATGGTGGAAGAGGCAGAAAAGCTGGTGGAGGATTGCAATGAGATCATCCGAAAAAAATCGGCCAAGTCCGGGTCTGACAGAAATGATAAAACAGTTCTTGTTCATTGCTGGCGTGGTGGCATGCGTAGCGGCGGCGTTGCATGGTTGCTGGATCTTTATGGTTTTAATGTCTACACACTCGTTGGTGGTTATAAATCATTTCGCAGATGGGCTCTTGAACAATTTGAACAAACCTATTCGTTTCGCATTCTTGCGGGTTTTACAGGCTCAGGTAAAACGCCGTTACTGGATAAACTCGCTAAATCTGGTGAGAACGTTATCAACCTGGAAGAATTGGCTCATCATAAAGGCTCAGCCTTTGGCAACCTGGGCATGCCTCCTCAACCTTCACAGGAAAAATTTGAAAATAAACTGGCGCTTGCCCTGTTCGCAGCGGCCAAAAGGCCAGAACCAATTTGGATTGAGGATGAAAGTCAACGCATTGGCGATGTAAATACACCTATGAGCATCTGGAAACAGATGCGGACCTCACCAGTGTATTTTGTTGATATACCCTTTGAAGAACGCTTGAAACATATTGTAGACGAATACGGAAAGCATGAGCGTGAGCGACTTGTGAATGCTGTTATCCGTATCAAAAAAAGATTAGGCGGTCTGGAGACCAAAGAGGCCATTAATGCCCTTATTGAAGACAGGGTGGAAGATTGTTTCCGTATCTTACTTAGCTATTACGATAAGTGGTATTCAAAGGGTTTACATAATAGAGAGAACCTTCAGGCGTTATTAGTAAAGATACCCTGCGAAACCGTCCAAGAATCCAATATTAAACAACTCTTACAGCTGCAGGAGTAGCTCAAACAAAAAACTGATGAAAAACTATTTACTTCTTCTATTTTTCTGCTCGCTTTCCTTCTTTAGTAAGTCGCAGGTAGTAACCGGTGTGTATAAAGGAAAGATGGTTTCCGATAGTTTAAAATATTCGGTTGATTTTGAATTGACGTTGAAAGAAAAGAATGGTGAACTATATGGCTATTGTCAGCGATTGTTTTTAATTGAAGATGTTTTGTATTATAACCTGGTAAAAGTAAAAGCCCGTATTAAAGACAGTGTATTGATCGTTGAAGACGAAAAGTCAGTATCAAACAACTTTGAGCAAAAAACAAAAGGTATTAAAACCGTATACATGTTCAACATCAAAGACATTGTTGACACTGCATCGGTTTTATATGGTGACTGGAGTACATCGAGCTGGCGCAATCTTTATGCAATGCCCGGCAAGCTTGTTGTAAACAGAGAACGAAACTATTTAGCAACACAGTTATACAAACGCCTCGAAGAAAAAAAACTCACCAAAGAAATGATGTTTGATGAGCCAAAACCAGTTCTCGTTTCAACACCAACAAAACCTCAGCCAACGGATGTTGTAGTTAACAAACCAACCGATAATAAAACCACAACAAATCCCTCAACCCAAAATAAACCCGAGGTAAAAACTACGAACGATTCCATTGCCACCAACACTGTTGCAGTTACCAAACCTGAAGAGACAAAACCAAAGCCAAATGATGTTGTAATAATTCAAACAACTAATAAACCAACAAATCCAGTTCAAACTAAACCTGTTGTGCCTGGTAAAGACTCGAGCAACAAAACAAATATTGTAAATACGAATCCACAACAGTCAACAACTAAACCGAACGATGTTTCTGTTAATCAGCCAAACCACAAGCCACCTGTTACAACACAGTCACAAACTCAACCAACTGTGACTAATAACAAACCAACAAACACAACCGGTAACAACAACGTTGCTGCAACAACTGCACAGCAACAAAACAAACCTGTTGTAATAAAACCTGCTGACTCAACAAATAAAACATTCGTTGCTGTTAATAATCCCCAACAAACAAAACCACAACAAACAACTATTGCGGTTACTCAACAAAACAATAAACCACCAGTTACAACTCAGTCTCAAACTCAACCATCTGTACCCGATAATAAACCGACAACGAATCCTGTTGTTACAAATCAACAGCAACCGAAACCTCAGCAAACAGGACCGGCAGTAACAACATCTAAACCAACTACTCCTGCAACAACAAATCCGCAGCAGAATACATCAACAGTTACCAATAAACCTGTTGAACAAAAACCAACAACACCAGCTGTAGTAACGCCTGCTACAACTAATCAGCCAACGCAATCAAGTATCAGTACCATTGGCAATGTAAATGCCGGCAATACTGCAGGTCAACCACAAACAGGAACAGGTAAGCCACCGGTAATTAATAACCCTGTAATTGTGAAACGTCAGGTTGAAATTATTGAGGCGCTGGAAGTATCAGAGGATAGTGTTGTACTATCGTTGTACGACAATGGTGAAATTGATGGTGACACAGTAAGTGTGTTTCTTAACAACGAGTTGATCGTATCAAGAATTGGTATTAAGGCAAGTGCTTATAAAAAAACTATTGCTGTTCCAAAAGGTGAAATTATACAGCTTACACTATTTGCTGAAAACCTTGGAAGCATTCCACCAAATACAGGATTGCTGATCGTTACCACAACCAATGAACGTTACCAGGTAAACTTCAGCTCAACACTCAACAAAAGTTCCTCCATTGTCTTAAAGCGAAAAGAATAACAGCACAATAGCAATTGAATGTTTTTCTTTGCAGTATGAAATTTGTTCTCGGGCTTGTACTGGTTTGCTGCACACTTTTTTCTTCTGCACAAAATATTGCAGGGCTTTGGCGTGGCCGCTTCACAAGCAATCATCCTTTGCAGATGAACATGGAATACAAATATGAACTACTGTTGTTCCAGGAAGGCAATAAGATAACCGGCTATTCTTATTCAACAGTCGTAAACGGAGAATTTTATGGAGTATGCGAAATACAAGGGAACCTGTTTGAGGGATATATGGTGATCACCGAAACAAAAACGCTTTATCAAAATCCTCCCGGCGCTGAGGGTGTATTACAAAGTCATATTTTATTTCTAAACGGCGATACAAAAGAAGTAAGTGGCGAATGGAAACAATCAAACAAACGCAAGACACAACTATTTGAAGAAAGTGGAAAAACCTTTTTGAAGAAAGAAGATGATCCTTCAAAATCTGGTCTTCTAAAAGTACTCGAACAAAAAAATGCCGTGCAGGTTGAAAAACCAAAAGCACCTGTACAACATCCAACACCTAATAAAGATTCCATTAAACTATCTTCCCGAACAGTTGAGATCGTAAAAAGTATTGAGACTGACGCTGATTCTGTTTTAATTGAATTGTATGATGACGGACTGATCGATGGTGACAGTGTTTCTGTTTTTAACAACAACAGTGTTTTGCTAAACCGCATTGGGTTGTCAGATAAAGGCATTAAGCAAACAATTGCTCTTCCTAAAACTGAGACTGGGCTTCTACTTACGTTGTTTGCAGAGAACGAAGGAACCATTCCTCCGAACACAGGTGTGCTTGTTGTAAAAACTGGTGGCTTGGTTTACGAGATCAGGTTTAAATCGGATAATAAGAAAAGTGCCGCTGTACGTATTACAAGGAAGTAATACGATCTGGATTTACATTTGCACATGCTTCCAGAAACAATCAGACTCACACAGTTTTCACACGGTGCAGGATGCGGCTGCAAAATTGCACCTGCGGTTTTAGAACAAATTCTCCAATCATCGCTATCAACTATTACAGATAAAAATCTACTTGTTGGCAACAGCAGTAAAGACGACGCTGCTGTGTACGATCTAGGCAATGGATTGGCCATGATCTCTACCACCGATTTCTTTACACCCATTGTTGATGATGCATTCAGCTTTGGACAAATAGCATCGGCAAACGCCATCAGTGATGTGTATGCGATGG
Source organism: Lacibacter sp. H375 (assembly GCF_037892425.1). NCBI lineage: Bacteria > Pseudomonadati > Bacteroidota > Chitinophagia > Chitinophagales > Chitinophagaceae > Lacibacter > Lacibacter aquaticus. The sequence goes on along the minus strand of NZ_JBBKTT010000001.1, from coordinate 1,292,170 downwards.
GCGGCAAACCTTTGCTTGCTATTGCAATCCTTGGATGGCCGGTTGAAAAACTACCTGCAACACTTGCACAACAGGTGTTAGATGGTGCAAGATCAATTTGTAATGAAGCAGGCATCACTTTAGCAGGTGGACACAGTATTGATTCGCCGGAACCATTCTTTGGTTTAGCAGTAAACGGAATGGTGCAGATTGCACACCTTAAACAAAACAATACCGCACAGGTAGGAAATGTATTACTACTGACCAAACCCATTGGTGTTGGCGTATTAAGCACTGCTGAAAAAAGAGATGTGTTGAAAGAAGAACATAAAGGACTTGCAGCAATGCAAATGAAACAACTTAACTCTGTTGGTGAGTTGCTTGGAAAACTAGAAGCTGTTACAGCCATGACAGATGTAACCGGCTTTGGTTTACTTGGACATTTAATAGAGATGTGTGAAGGTGCAGGGGTTTCTGCTGAGCTTTCTTATCAGCAAATACCATTTCTTGCGGCAGCAAAAGAATACCTGGCGCAACGCATTGTTCCCGACGCTACCTATCGTAACTGGAACAGCTATAGTACTAAGGTTGGATTTGGTGCAGGCGTAAATGTGATGGAAGCTTTTAACCTTTTGCCCGACCCGCAAACAAATGGCGGATTATTGATCGCTGTCAAAGAAGAACATCTAATTGAAGTGCAACAACTTCTTGCAGCAAATAATCTTGAAGCTTTTACTCAACCAATCGGGCGACTTGTACCAAAAGCCGAAAAGGTTGTTCAGGTTTTAAGTTGATGTATTGCAATGGCAATGATAGATGAGTATATTAGTTGCCTGTAATCAACTTAAACCAATTTTTATGGACGCAAAAACAATCGCCTGGGTAAGCTATCTTACCCTCATTGGCTGGATCATTGCTTATGTTTCATACGGCAATCTGAATCCAAAAAGTTCACTAGCTACATATCATCTCCGACAAAGTTTTGGAATCATGGTAACAGGCCTGGCCATATATATTGCCTTCTGGATGCTGGTGTTTATGGTTCCCTTTCTATCTTTTTTAATTACGATCATATGGATAGCACTTGTGGTGCTTTGGGTGTTGGGATTGATCTCTGCATTAAATGGCGAAGAAAAACCATTGCCTGTTGTAGGAACCTACTATCAGCAATGGTTTCAGTTTATTAAATAAAAGCATTCGGTTGTTGTCACACGAAAACTATAAAAGCTTGTCGATTTTGTCGGCAAGCTTTTTATCTTTTGCTGTAACAATATCACCTGCATCGTGTGTGCTGAGCCATATCTCCACCTTATTCCATACATTGGTCCATAACGGATGATGGTCCATCTTTTCAGCTTCTAACGCCACACGAGTCATAAACGCAAACGCTTCCGAGAAGTCAGCAAATTCAAATTTGCGGTATAGTTTATTATCAGTTTCTGTCCACATAATCTTTACAATTGAGCGAGGTTATAAAATAAGATGTTGCTTGTTTTTTATTTTCTCATTGGTTAACTCAACCACTAACTGCACACCGGGAATGCTTCGAATATCAGCGATCAGTTTTTTTTCATCTTCTTCACCAGGCAGATCGCCTTTTGTCAGCCACAAATAATCAAGGTGTTTGAATTCAGGCAAAAGATACTCACCGTCAAATTGATTCTTATAGAGATAATATTCCAACACCATGTTTGGCTCCCTGTATTCAAAAACCGAAAAGTAATACTGCCTGTTTTTCTTGGTTAACTGAATTTCGATATCATCATTCAATCGAAAATCGAAACGCATGGATTGGTTTACCTGCCAAACAAACTTCTGGCTTTCCATTGGCGCCATTACACCAAGCAGAAGTGTATTCTCAAAGAATTCTTCTGCCAGCAGTTCGTTATCGATTTTGAGTTTCATGTTTGCAATCAGCCGTGGTTGCTGTCTTTACCAACCATTTTTAAAACGCTATATCAAATTCAAGTTCTTCGTTACCTCTTTTCACTTTCACTTTTGTGCTGTCACCTTTTTTAAATTTACTCAAAGCCTGCATATAAGCCTCAACAGAGCTGATATTAAATTCGCCCAGCTTTGTTACAACATCGCCAGCTTTTAAACCGGCTTTCTGTGCTGCTCGTCCTTCGCTTACGCCATCCACTTTCACACCATTACCACTGAATGTATAATCGGGCATAATTCCCATGCTAACTGTAAACCGTGCAGTAGTAGTAGTTTGCTGTTCACGTGTTTTTGTAAATGCCAGTTTTGGCTCTTTGCTGCTGCGTGCAATTAATCGGGTGATATATTTTACAACCAATAACTGACCGTTGTAATTGATCTTGTCAAAATCATCACTTGGTTTATGATAATCAGTATGTAAACCGGTAAAGAAAAATAACACAGGAATATCCTTACGATAAAAAGAAGTGTGATCGCTGGGACCTGTTCCGCTGCTATCTACTTTAATGCTGAAAGCGGGCTTCTTTTCATTGATAAGCGTTCCCCATGTTGGTGATGTGCCAATGCCGCCAACAGTAATCGTTTTAGCCGTATCATTGAAACGACCAACCATATCCATATTGATCATATAATTCACTGTATTCAACGAAACAGTTGGATGATCAGTATAATATTTTGAACCATACAATCCCAGTTCTTCACCACTGAAAGCAATGAGCAGGTAGTTACTTGTTTTTGCTCCTTCGGTTTTTAATAAACGGCTTAACTCAATTAATGCGGCAGTTCCACTGGCATTATCATCAGCACCGTTGTGAATTGCTGCCGCTCCGGTATTGCGTGAGTTATTGTCTTCACCATAGCCCAAATGATCGTAGTGTGCGCCAATGATGATGGTGCTTGCTGCATTGTTGTTAATATAACCAACTACATTATGTCCCTTCCTGATCTTTTCGCCTTGTTCCACTTTCAGTTTAATGTCCTGCATAGCCGATGGATCTGCAGCGATTTTATCGCCAATACGCTTTTGTAACCAGATAACAGGAATAGTAGATAATGCTGAGCGATCTTTTGCATCATACTTCAACCCTGCTTCCTTCGATCCGCTATTGAACAATATCAAAGCTGTTGCGCCCTTTTGTGCGGCATCTTTTTCTTTTGTGCGGATAGCGTTCAACAAATCGAAATGGGGATTATTTTCGTTTTCAGCCATCAGTTCTTTTATATCCCAGAACCAGGCACTGCCGCCCTCATGCAAACTGGGAGAAGCCATTGCTTCAATACTTCCGTTTGCACTCCAGCTGAAAGGGAAAAAATCTTTATCAACCTTTAAATGTTCTCCGTCAATAATAAAAAAGGTGGAAGGCAGTATTTGCTTTCCTTCGTTTATCTCAAACACCTGGAGGAAACCATTTTCACCTTTTGCCTCCACACCGTTTCGTTGAAACTCCTGGATGATGTATTTGTAAGCAAGCTCTTCGCCTTTTGTGCCGGTTCTTCTTCCTTCAAGTTTATCATCAGCCAGAAAACTTGTATGTGTACGGAGATTGAGTAAACTCAGTTTATCGGCCTTACTCAGCTTTTGTGCAAAAGAACCAATGGTTATGAGTAGAAAAAACAAAAACGAAAGAAAGCTTTTCATGTATGAAATTAATTAGAGGGTCAAAGTTAAACAGATGTATGCTTTCCCTGTAAGGTTGCTTAGAAAATTAAAGAGCATTTCACAAACCCGAAGCTAATCTTTCCAACTTCGTAAATGCCTCAATCTTTTTGCACCTACATTTGCACTTGCTTTCATGGCCACAAACAAAATTCATATTGCATTAGTTGGCAACCCCAACAGCGGTAAAACTTCTTTGTTTAATACCCTAACCGGTCTTAACCAGAAAGTGGGCAATTTCCCGGGCGTTACGGTTGATAAAAAATCCGGTGAACTAAATCTGGGTACTGATTTAAGGGCCGAGTTGATTGACTTACCCGGCTCTTACAGCCTGTATCCCCGACGTGCAGATGAATGGGTGAGCTATCGTGTACTCATGAACCAGGACACAGATGTAAAAGCGGATGTGGTGGTGATTGTGGCAGATGCAAGCACCTTGAAACGGAACCTCCTTTTTGTATCCCAGATAATTGACCTGAAGATACCTGCAGTGCTGGCACTAACCATGATGGATGTAGCCCGCAAGAAAGACATTATCATTGATCTGAAAGGATTGGAGCGAGAGTTGGGCATTCCTGTTGTTCCGGTAAATCCAAGGAAAAACAAAGGAATTGATGCGTTGAAAAAAGCTGTGGAAGCAACGGCCAGGCAGCAATACCGTCCGCCGGCTTTTGATTTCATCCTCAATAAAAATCTTGCTACTGAAGCGGTAAATGAAGTAAAAGAGATCTTGCCTCACCTGAGTGATTATGCAGCTATCCATCACCTCATCAACCACGAATCGTTTTTGTTGAATGCAGCGATGCAGGACAAAATTGAAACGATCGAACAACGTAACAAAGTTCAGCATACACGTATCCAGGCCGAAGAGATCATGCTGCGTTACCAACGCATTAAGCAAATCGTTCAGAATACCATCACCGAAGAATCGCCGGTAAAAAAACAATTGATCGCAGAAAAACTCGATCGGGTGTTGCTTCATCGTGTCTGGGGTTATGCCATTTTACTTACAGTATTGTTCCTGCTGTTTCAAAGTATATTCTGGATCGCACAGTATCCCATGGATATGATCGAGCTCTTTTTCCTGAAAGCGTCAAACTGGTTCAGCAGCTGGTTGCCTGATACGTGGCTAACTGATCTGTTCATTAATGGTGTGCTCGCAGGCTTGAGCGGCATTTTTGTGTTTGTACCACAGATCATGATCCTGTTTGGTTTAATCACTATACTTGAAGAGACAGGCTATATGGCACGCATTGGTTTTTTAACCGATAAGATCATGCGTAAAGTAGGGTTGAATGGAAAAAGTGTGATGCCGATGATCAGCGGCTTTGCCTGTGCTGTACCGGCTATCATGAGTGTGCGAAATATTGAGAACCAGAAAGAGCGATTGCTGACGATCCTGGTAACTCCTCTCATGAGTTGCAGCGCAAGACTGCCTGTTTATACTATTCTAATTGCATTGGTAATTCCTAAAAAATATTTCCTTGGCTTCCTGAGTTTACAGGGTTTGGTGATGATGGGTCTTTATGTATTTAGTGTGGTGATAGCCTTGGTGGTTTCGTATGTCGCCAAGCGTTTCATTAAACTGAAAGAGAAAAGCTTTTTTATTCTGGAGCTTCCGTTGTACCGTCATCCACGTTATAAGAATGTTGTGATCACTATGATCGAAAAGGCAAAGATCTTTGTGTTTGATGCCGGTAAAATCATTATGGTCATCAGTTTGTTACTGTGGGCATTGAGTTCTTACGGTCCCGATAACAGAATTGAAAAAGTAAATACAGCGTATGCACAACGCCTGGCAGCTGCACCACAGAATGCTGAAGTCATCGAAAAAGAAAAACAAACTGCCTTGTTGCAAAATTCCTACGCAGGTGTAATGGGTCAATACATTGAACCGGTAATTAAACCACTTGGTTACGATTGGAAAATTGGTATTGCCTTGATCACTTCCTTTGCAGCACGTGAAGTATTTGTTGGAACGATGGCTACACTTTACTCCGTTGACAGTGATGGTGCTGACGAGCAAACTCTTCGTCAGAAAATGCATGCTGCTGTAAAAGCCGATGGAACAAAAGTGTACACACTTGCAACAGGTGTATCGTTGATGATCTTCTATTTGTTGGCCATGCAGTGTATGAGCACACTCGCCATTGTAAAACGTGAAACCCGGAGTTGGAAATGGCCCATCATACAACTCGTGTATATGACAGGCCTTGCATATATATTAAGTTTGATCGCTTACCAGTTGTTGAAATAACTATAACTAGCAAATTGTGCTACACCCGTAACACATAACTTCTAACTCATACCTTTCTCCTACCAACTTACTGTACTTCTTATTCTATTTACCAAACTGCTGTAAATGCGTTGCATCATTTCTGCCATGGCATCTTCCTTTGTAGGCAAACGTTGGTTACTACCACGATTAATTAATGCGATATCATTATTATCAAGGGCACGTTTATCGCCGCTGTATTCAGCAAACTCATAAGTATAACGATACTCAGATGGCAACTGATCCCACTTTATTTGATTACGTGTTACAGCATCGGTAATGATCACATTCATATCTGCATCTGCATTCAACACCCGTCTTGTAACCCGAACTGTAGCCGTTACTGTTGTATAGATAGGACGACCGGAAGTATCTTTCCCTGTTTCAATTTGTTTACTGCGGTTGTAGGTGCGTGATTGATCAAGCGGCTGATCAAAACGAAGATTGCGCCAAACAAGATCAACTACAAGATCAGGACCGGCACCCATACTACGCAATTGGTATTCATCAAAGAAACGTGCAGGATTGGTAGTTGAGTTTTGTCCGCCGAGATCACGAATGATATTTGCCTGGTGCTGACGGTCACGGCTGCTGTATTGATTCCAACCCCAATTGTTGCCGCCCATGCCGAACTGATCATATTGAATCTGGTTAATGAGTACATTCACAATGCTTCGATCAAACGCTTCCTTCATCCGGAGCTTTGCATCACGATAGTTAGGAACATATTGTTGTGCACGTTGAAAAGCATAGTATGCTTCTTTGTTATTTTCTCTTGTATTCAAATTCAACTGCTCTACACCAAACTGGTAGTAATCTGCAGCTGCAGAATCTTTGGTTGAAACAAGCTGAGGATAAACATTGGCGGGTTTCAGTAAACGAACCGCATATGCACTCTGGCTAACGGTTTCGTACATACGATGGAGACCTTCCAGCTCGGGAATGATCTTATTCCACTTCTCCGGTGCAGGGTCGTACTGGTAATTGTTCAGCCGCTGCATTGATTTTGTGTAGGCGTTATTATATACCTGTTGCAGATCTGCGATGATCTTATCGTCTGCTCCCTTTTTGTTCAATCGGCTGATGAGTGTTGCAAGATCTTTCTCATCACCGTAGCTGGCAGAACGGCTACCCCTGCAGGCAGCAAATGTGATCGCAATAAAAAGAATGGGTAAAAGTTGTTTCATATGTTGATGGTTTTTCTAACTAAGCTCAAAGCAAATACCAGTTCCTTAAGGCTGGATTTCTTTAACAAATGTATACGGATTTTAAAACTTCATGTTGGGCTCAAAATAGTTCCACAATAACGAAGAAAGCTTACGGGTTAGTGTCCAGGCTTCGTTATTTGCATTCCAACTTTGGTCTTTATTGTTTTTTGTGATGATACAAACCACATAAGGGTGATGTGGCGCATTGACCAGCATAACTTCGCTGCGACTGGCATTTACCGCTCCATTTTTGCTGAATACTTCAACCGTTGGAGGAATAGACGACAACCCTTCTTCATCCCAGTAATTACGGCCTAACAATCGCATCATGCGGATGCAGCTGCTGTCGTTAAAGATCTCTTTACGGTAAATACGTTCTATGATATTCGCCATTTCAAAGGGGGTCGTTTGTCCCCATCCGTAAGCAGTTCGGTTTTCTTCACGGCCGGGTGTTCTTGAATTGACTCGTGTATGCTTATACCCAAGCTCCTGCATAATTTCATTAATGCGTGTACCGGTTCCGGCTAAACTTTGTAACCATAAACTTGCTGTATTATCGCTGGTGGTAAGCATGAGCATAATTACTTTCGATAACTCCACCTGCTCGTTGTTTTTATAAGAGCCGAGTATATCAACTCCTGCATAAAGTATTGAATCGTTGTATATGATTGGTTGATGATAAGTCAACTCTCCTTTGTTGATCTTATCAATTACTGCCAGCAGGATGGGCACTTTCACCATGCTTGCAGTTGGAAAAACCGTATCAGCATTTATGGCAACTATTTTTCCTGTTTTTAAACTCTTCACATAAATACCAATATCGCCATTAAAACCGCTGATCAGTTCTTCGATCCGCTTCTTCAATTTCTGATCAGTCTTTTGGGCATAGCAAAATTGCAAACCAAAGAGGAATGCCAAAAGCAACACAAATGATCTTGTATGTTTTATTGAACAGATGACGGGTCGAGTTTCCAATCATTAAAATCTTTCCTGCTCCAGGTGGCTGGCCGAGCATGAACGCCAGCTGTAAAATCGAAATGCACATAATGCACTCCTTTTGTTTCAAGGAGGTTAAGAGCTGCAAATGAAAGATATTGTTCTGCTCCTGAATTTCCGGCTCTGTCGGTAAGCCACATAGCGTCGGGTATATTGACATAAACCGTATCGGTTGAAATACGATTGAATACCATTTTTATTTCGCTGTAGGTTTTGTTCACGCCATTTATAAAAGCTTGCGGAACTGTAACAGAATCCTTGGGAGCAAATATCTTTTTCTTCTCTTTCGTTTCGGCACTGCAATCCCAAACAATTACCGTATCGGTTACAAACCATTGTTGTGGCGGCTCAGCATCTGCTGCAGCTTTGCTTTCGTTGGAGGCTTCGTTGTTGCAGGCCACAACCAGTGCAACAAAACAAAGAGTTAGGATATATCGAATCATGTCTTAAAGCTACATAAGACTTGTGAAGATGCGCAATGAATGTTTAAATTCGTTTAAATTTTCATTATGGGAAAGCGGAGCTCCTATCTAGACATTGTGTTGAATCCTCTCAACCTCCTGCGGACAAAACGTATCCTCAACGTAAATCCCACGGTAGTTCCACTGCGACAAGAACCCGACCGTATCAATTTATACGTGTATGATTACGATTTTGAAAACCTGCACCAGGAAAAGTTAGCCGAAGTAAAAGATGCGTTCCGGTACAAACATACATCGAGCGTTACATGGATTAATGTGGATGGCATTCGCAGAAAAGACATTGAAGATATTTGCAATCATTTTAATATTCACTCCCTGGTGCTTGAAGATATTCTCAGCATTGGTCAACGTCCAAAGGTTGATGATATTGACGGCACCATGTTCTGCCTGTTGAACATGCTATACTTTAATGATAAAGACTCAACCGTGGAAACAGAACAAATATCTATTGTGTTGGGAAAGCAGTTTGTGCTTAGTTTCCAGGAAGATGCTTCCAGGGATGTCTTTAATCCTTTGCGTGATAAACTGCAATTCCGAAGTAACAAGATCAGGCAAAGCGGAACTGATTATCTTTTTTATTCGCTTATTGATATGATCGTTGATAATTATTTTGTGGTGATGGAAAAGCTCAGCGATAAGCTCGAGTTACTCGAAGAAGATATTATCCGACACCCAGATAAACGTTCACTGGCAAAGATCAACCAACTGCGAAAAGAAATGATCGTATTAAAACGAAATATTGCTCCGGTTCGTGATATGATCAATGGCATTCTTCGAAGCGAAAGTCCGTTAATACAGGAACGCACAGAGAAATACTTTAAAGATATTTATGATCACATTGTTCAGGCAAATGATCTTGCAGAAAACTACCGTGATATGATGATGAACTTACATGATCTCTACTTGAGTAATGTAAACCTGAAGATGAATGAAGTGATGAAGGTGATGGCGATTGTAACTTGTCTATTGGCTCCCGCAACTGTAATTGGTGGGATGTTCGGTATGAATTTCGACATCATCCCTTATGCGCATCACAAATGGGGTTTCTATTTAACCTGCGGTATGATGATCCTGATTCCAATGGTGATGTTATATTTTTTCCGTAAGAGGGGATGGTTTTAATCAGATGCAATCAACAACTATACATGTATGAAATTATTCTTTGTATTACTATTTGCTTTCGCTTTTGTTACTGTAAGTGCACAAACAGTTGATGATAAGATCAAAGAACTGGGATTACAATTGCCGCCTGCTAGTAAACCCATTGCCAATTATGTAAAGTATGTGCGCACCGGTAATCTTATTTTTTTGGCAGGACATGTACCAACAAAAGCAGATGGAACACACATCACAGGAAAACTTGGAAAAGATCTTACTATTGATCAAGGTTATGAGGCAGCAAAGGTTACAGCACTCAGTCTTGTTGGTACGTTGAAAGATGCTCTTGGTGGCGACCTAAATAAAGTAAAACGAATTGTAAAAGTAAATGGCTACGTTAACTGTCTGCCCGATTTTACAGAGCAACCGAAAGTGATCAATGGCTGCAGTGATCTGCTGGTACAAATTTTTGGTGACAAAGGAAAACATGCAAGGGCAGCAATGGGCATGGTAGCACTTCCGTCTAATGTTGCTGTTGAAATTGAAATGGTGGTAGAAGTAGAGTAGAAGAGTAATTAAAAATGCTCCATGCTTTTGAGCATTTCATATTCAGTTTCAAAACTGCGGTGTTTGAACCAGCCAATAATACCACCTCCACCAAGCCAGAAACAAACTTCCATTACAAGTAAGATAACACCCATTACAGTAAAGTAAAAACCTGTGAATGCCTGCGGATCAAAAACAAACTGAAGCAACTTAATCACAAGCATAGAAATTAATCCTTCCCTTAACACACCGTGATAGAGAATATATTTCCACCTGGGAATTGTTCTTCGCTTTTCCCACAGCTTCAAAAATTTCCTTTGCCTTTGAGTGAGCCGGTAAGGATGGTAGTTACGAAAGTCGTTAAGTGGCACTGAGGTTTATACAGTTGGTTTTGGTTGTTTAAAAATCGGAACAGTGCTGCAAGGTTCTCCGTACATGATGCTTTTCGCTACAGGTCTTAATTTGTTAGTGATCTCCAGATAAGCTGCTTCGGGTATTGGTTCATCGCCACATCCTTTTACCACCACCCGTTGATCTTTGTAAACACTTGTATCAAGCGCTGCAATTGCCTGCATAAGTTTTTGCCTCTTCCATTCGGCCGCTGAACCCAAAAACAATTCACTTGCTACAGGCTGTAATAAAGATGCCACCAGCATATAAGCCCACATCGGAATAATGGCATCTGCACTGCAACTGATCAATACAGTTTTGTCTTTATAAACACTTGTATCTGTTTGCTGAAGCGATGCCCTGAATTCTTTCTCTTTAATGATCAATCCCATAAACAGGAAATCCTTCAAGTCGAATAGAACAGGTTCTTCCTTTGGGATCCAGGCTTCCAGATCAATGGTTTGCAAGGCACTTTCAGCTACTTTATTTACTATCACTTCACTCATATCAGGTCTATTGAGATAGTAAATTTACTCCAAATATGCAATTTCCTTTTTTACCATTTCTCAGCATCGTAGTTTTTCATCGTGGTATACGTAAAACTACTGTGCATAAAAATGGGCATAACTTAAGATTATGCCCATTGCGTTATTTAAAACCGAGGACGATTAATAGAACTTAATTCTCCTGTCTTTTACTTTAGCCGCCTTGCGTAATGACTGTAATGCTGCATTTGCAGCATTTTGTTTCATGCCAGCTTCCATCTGTAAACGACGATCGTTGTAGGCAGCATTTCCCGCTGGCTGCAATCCAACATTTTCTGTACGGATCACAAATACTGCTGTATTACCGGCAATTGGTTCGCTGCTCTTTCCTTTTACCGCAGGGTTAAATGCAGCGCCGGTAACTTTCGGCTCCATACCCACTCCCGGAATAAACGGAGAGAAGAATGATAGACTATCTGCACGTAACACATTTGTTTTAAAGCTGGTTGCGATCTGGCTTAGATCACGATTGTTCCCAATCTTACTAATGATCTGTGCTGCTTTCTTTTGATTGCGAACAATGCTCTCAACCTGGATACGTGCTGTTTTGGCATCAGGCACACCTTCTTCTTTTTCTTCAGCAATTAATGCTACCACAACTTTATCACCAAGTGTTGTAGGTTCTGATACATTACCCACTTTATTCTCATACACCCACTTAACAAGATTACGTGCCCCGCCTAAACCGATAATAGAGTAATCAGTAGGACGAATTTCTGCAACACGTGGCACTAATTTCTTTTTTGTAATTGCTTCCTCAAACTGTTTTGCATTACGTGCTTCAGCAGCAAACTGGGCTGCAGCTGTACTTGCACTGCTGATGGTTTCATCACTCGGCTGAACCGCACGTGAGAAGTAAGCAATTTTATAAGCAGGTTCTATTTTCTTTTGCTCCATAATTTCAATGTAGTGGTAACCAAAACTTGTTTTCACTACTTTTCTTTCTCCAACCTTACCATCTAACAAAATAAAATCGGCAAACTCTTTTGCAAAGTTTGGTTGTTGCACCTGGTTGGCACTAAAGGTCATTTCACCATTATTCTCACGGCTTCCATCGCTTAATGGATTATACTTCTTCACCATTTCACCCCAGTTAGCTCCTGCATTCACAGCATTTTTAATACTGTCGATCAGTTTCAATGCAGCACTATCACTCATGATCGCCTGGCCAGTTTGCTGATCCATTACACCAACAAGAATGTGACGGCATTTTACTGAATCAGGAATGTCACGCTTAGCAACCATTTTGGCAATAACATAATTACCGCCATCCTGGTATGGTCCAAACACACCACCAACAGGAAGACTGCGGATAGAATCTGCATTGGGAACCTGTAAAGCAGATTTCAAAACATAACCATTATAGAAAGCTGTGGTTGAGCTATTGGCAATTACAAATTGTTCAGCATCTGTTGAAGTAGCAAACGCACTGTATTGTTTATTTACTTCACCCAATGCATAAGCAGAGTCTGCAGCACTTGGTGCAGCATCAAAAATTACATAAGAGATCGCTCTGCTTTCTTCCTGCTTGAATTCATTTTTATGTTTACGCACATATGCATTGATATCTTCATCCGTAACTTTTACAGCACTGTCGCTGATAGTAGTATAAGGAACAGCAACATAACTGATAGAAGCAATACTGCTTTGATCGTTCAGGTCTTTATCACTTAACCATTTTGGATAAAATACACTACCGGCTAAAAGAGCACCATATTTTGTGCGCAAACCATTCTGTACAATATAATCAATGATGTTGCGCTCAACATAGACACGTTGCGGATCGTTTGCTTTCTTATTTTTCAGTGAATTAATAAACTGGCGGGCTGCATTTACATCATACGCACCGGTTTGCTGATCTCTGAATTGTTGTGCCAATGCCGGAGGTGGGTTACTACCATATAACGCTTCATTCATATCAGCAGAAGAGAACGTTAAACCAAGTTTTTCATATTCACCAGTAAGAATTGTTTCTTCCACTTCATTACTCCATAACATTTCGATCAATTGCTGGCGCATTTCATCATTTACATCCATTCCCTGGGCACGGTAACCATTTTCCATTTCTGTTAAACGATCACTGAAAACATTGACATCGATATCTTTTCCGTTTACAGAACCAATAGAAGTAGGTTGCGATCCGGCACCGCTACCACGGCCGGCAAAGTAATCTGTTAGAATAAATCCGATAAGGCTCAAAGCAATCACAGCAATGCTCACGGCTGCATACTTTTCACGAATCTGCTGAATAATGGACATAATAGTATATTGTACGTTATAAAAGTGAGCGGCAAAAATAGGGGGAAAAAGAGGTTTGAACAAATTGTGGAAAACTCCCGTAATCTGCACAGGGTAAAGGTTTTAGAAAAGAAGGGGCAACTATTTCAAAAACCGAAATAAAGAATTCACAATAGCCATGTGAATAAACCTTGAAAGCTGTGGATATGGTCGTTTTTAACAGGGATAACTTCGTTAGTGATTAGTTGAGATCTGTGAAGGTTGACCCATGGTTCAAAAACTACGTTTACAACCCCGTGTTTATCCCCTCCGCTTTAACACAACAAAAAGAAAAAATACTGATGTTAGTTGTACAACCGTTTTTGAATCCACAGTTGTGAACAAAGCCAAAGTTTCCTTACTGCTGCTGTATATCAACATGTGGATGAATTGGGAATTAATGTGAATAAATGAGCCTTCGCTAACTTTGCAAAAAGAAGTGAAGAGGAGATATCCACGAATTCACATACATAATAGTAATAGATTATTAAATAAATAAGTATCTATTAAGATATACTACGGTAAAAGAGCTATTTTTTTTTGTCCTAGTTTCGAATCAAATTTAAACAAAGCGTGATGAACACAATGCTTGTAACTGATCCAAAGATAAACGTTGAAAAAAATGGATTTTTAAATATTGAGCTGGATCCTGAATTAGATCTGTTCGCCGAAATTGAACGTCTCAAAAAAGAAAAAAATGCCATTATTCTGGCGCACTATTACCAGGAACCCGACATACAGGATGTGGCAGATTACATTGGCGATAGCCTTGGGCTTGCGCAAAAAGCAGAACAAACCGACGCTGATATTATCGTTTTTGCTGGTGTGCATTTCATGGCTGAAACAGCCAAGATTCTCAACCCAACAAAAAAAGTGGTGATTCCTGATCTGAAGGCAGGTTGTTCGCTCAGCGACAGCTGTCCGCCGCCTCTGTTTGAGCAATTCAAAAAACAACATCCTGATCATCTGGTGATCTCTTACATCAACTGCAGTGCCGGTATAAAAGCTTTGAGCGACATTATTTGCACCAGCAGTAATGCACAAAAAATTGTGGAAAGTCTTCCGAAAGACCAGAAGATCATTTTTGCACCCGATAAAAACCTCGGAGCCTATATAAACAAAGTGACCGGTCGCAATATGGTGCTGTGGAATGGTGCCTGTATGGTACATGAAATATTCAGTGTTGAGAAAATTACCAAGCTGAAACTTCGTCATCCGAACGCAAAAGTGATTGCTCACCCGGAATGTGAAGAACCGGTATTAAAACTGGCAGATTTTATTGGAAGCACTACTCAGTTGCTCAAATACACCGAGAAGGACAGTAGCCAGGAATATATTGTGGCAACGGAAACTGGTATTCTTCATCAAATGATCAAGAGTAACCCACACAAGACCTTTATACCGGCTCCTCCTGATAATGCATGTGCATGTAATGATTGTCCACACATGAAGCGGAATACACTAGAAAAAATCTACCTGTGTATGGAATATGAGATGCCCGAAATTTTAATGGATGAAGAGTTGAGATTAGCGGCTAAAAAACCCATTGATCGTATGCTTGAGTTAAGTGCTCAGTTTGGACTGATCTAAAAGGCTATAAAATAAAAAAGGGGCCAGATAGAAATCCTGCCCCGTTTTAAAATCCAATATCCTATGAAAAACCGAGTGTAAGATAGAAACGTTTTCGAGAAACCGAAAGACTTTTCTGTATTTTTTTTAAACAATAGGGTTTTTACTTATAAAAGCTGTTTCGCTTTCTCTAAATCGGCGGGAGTATCAATAGAAACGCCAACTGGTTCAGTTACAGCCATTCGTATACGAAAGCCGTTCTCCAGGAGGCGAAGCTGCTCTAATTTTTCCGTTTGTTCCAGTAAGGAGGCAGGTAATGCAGTAAACTGTAGTAAACTATTTTTCCGGTAGCCATACATGCCAATATGTTTATAATAAGCAATTGGCGTTGAAGCATCTCTTTTGTAAGGAATTACACTGCGGCTGAAATATAGCGCATCCATTTGCTTATTCACCACCACTTTCACACAATTCGGATCATTGATCTGTTCTTCATCTGTAAGAATATGCATTAACGAACCAACCTGCACCGACTGATCTTGAAAGATGTTGCATAATTTTTCAAGCGAAGCTTTCTGTACAAAAGGTTCATCGCCCTGCACATTTATCACCACATCAACATTCATATCGTTCACTGCTTCGGCAATACGGTCTGTACCGCTTTCATGTTCTTTACTGCTCATCATTGCTTTACCACCGTTGGAAGTAATTTCCTGGAAAATAATATCACTATCGGTTACCACCAACACATCGGTAAACAAACCGGTGGCCACAGTATTTTCATACGTATGGCGGATGACAGTTTTAGCACCCAACATTTGCATCAGCTTTGCAGGAAATCTGGTGGCCGCATAACGGGCTGGTATAACAGCAATGATTTGCATATAACAAATGTAAACGAACTTCAAACAATGCTGCGTTAATGAAATGAATTAATACATTTGTTTCTCTTAAAAAGATACTATGACCACGTTTGCCCGCATCAGTTGTTTGTTGTTTTTTGTTGTTTTGTTTTCGGCTGCTACAGCCCCGGCGAAGAAAAAGAAGTGGGTTCAGTTGTTTGATGGCAAAACACTCAATGGCTGGAAAGTGGGAGCAAATGCTGAAACTTTTAAAGTAGAAGACGGAGCAATTGTAGTGAATGGGAAAGTTGCTCACTTATTTTATGACGGAGAAGTGGGAAAACACGACTTCAAAAATTTTGAACTGAAGCTTGATATTATGACCATGCCTGGTTCAAACTCCGGCGTATATATTCACACACAATACCAGGAAAGCTCATGGCCAAAAAAGGGATATGAAGTGCAGGTGAATAATTCGCAGGGCGACTGGCGCCGCACCGGAGGTTTGTATGCTGTGCAGGATATAAAAGAACCACCTGCCAAAGACAACGAATGGTTTACCATGCACATTGTTGTGAAAAATAAAAACATTAAAGTTTCTGTAAACAATAAACAATTGGTTGATTATACGGAACCTGAAAATGCTGTTCGTGAAAAAGGAATGGAAGGCCGCCTACTCAGCAGCGGTACCATTGCACTGCAGGGCCATGATCCAAATAGCAAAGTATTGTATAAAAATATTCAGCTGAAAGTTCTTGATTAAACGAAGAACTATAATTCATAAAACTCAATTGGTAATCCATCAGGATCGGCAATGAACGTAAAGCGTTTGTTGGTAAACTCATCAATACGTATTGGTTCTGCTTCAACCTTATGTTGTTGCAAATGTTGCAATACTGTTTCAAGATTTTCTACAGCAAATGCTAAATGACGAAGACCACATGCCTCCGGTCTTGATGGCCGTGCAGGTGGCGAAGGAAAAGAAAACAGTTCAATAATATATTCTCCATTCAATGCAAGATCGAGTTTGTATGAATCTCGTTCTTTGCGATACACTTCCCTTACGATTGTAAGACCCAATACTTCGGTATAAAATTGTCTCGACACATGATAGTCGGAACAGATAATGGCGATGTGGTGAACAGCTTGTAACATGAAAAACGAATTGAATTACAAATATGCTTGGAAATACAAAAACTCTCTAGCAGGGTTTATAAATACGTATTAAAAACTGTGCAGAACAAGAATGAAGTGATTTCGTACAGGGTAAAAAAGCAAAGCTGTTTTGTTAATGTCATATTTTAAAAAAGGTTCTTCTGGCACAAGTATTCCGACCCTGTTGGCAACCGTTACGAATCTTCTAATTGAATTTCATTAGCAGCACAAGTTTGAGTAATCTTTTTTCGTCTTGTAAATACCAACAATCTAATCGCTTTCATTTTACAGAACCGTAAATTTGGAAACCGCATTTGATTCTTCCAGATTTAACGGCAAGGTATACCATATGAAGAACCTTAAATCAGAATATAAAAACAGATCTAAAACCAAAAACAGTAAGATGGTAGAAAACCAATTGTTCGAAAAGATGCTGCGTTTCCACTTTCATAAGCAACCGATCCTTTTCCTTTTCATTTCACTTTTTGCACTAACAGTTACAAGGGCGCAAAACAGCTTGACTGCAAAAAAGAATACTAACAAGTTTATTCATAAAGGGGCGGGTAACCCCTACCTCCCATTGTGGGAACATTTGCCGGATGGTGAACCCCGTGTGTTTGAAGATCCTGACAAGGCGGGCAAATTCCGGGCTTATATCATTGGTTCGCATGATCTGCGGGTGAACAGTTATTGTGGTCCCGACATCAGAATATGGTCGGCGCCGGTGGAAGACTTATCCAGTTGGCGGGATGAAGGCCCTGTGTTTACTTACCCGATCGACAATCAGTGGGATGTAATGTATGCACCCGATCTCGTAGAAGTAAAACGTAAGAACGGTAAAAAAGAATATTACCTGTACCCGCACAGTCGTGGCCGCAACCGGGAGGCCATGGTAGTAAAAGGCGATCGTCCCGACGGGCCGTTTACACCCATCAACTTAACAGCAGATGGCAAGGCTACTGTACCGGGAAGTATTTTAGGTTTCGACCCCGCCGTGTATATCGAATATGTAACAGACCCCAAAGACCCTGATTATGAAATTGGTTTCCGTGCCTATGGTTACTGGGGTTTCCAGGGATCATCTGCAGCACAACTAGATCAGAACACCATGTATACGCTGCGTCCCGGCACCAGCATTATCAAACCATTTTTACCGGCAAGCGCACGATATGGCGGAGCGCTTCGTGAACCAGCAGGTACGGTGTATCCCAGCATTTTTCCAAATGAAGATCTGGGAACCTTCAACTTTTTTGAAGCCTCTTCGATCCGCAAAGTGGGGAACAAATTTGTAACGGTGTACAGTGGTTATTCCGGACCTGATTATGGATTGAGCAGCTCTAACTCTACGTTGCGTTATGCGTATGCCGACTCTCCCTTAGGCCCCTGGAAAAGCGGTGGTGTATTGGTGGATTCCCGAGCGCCGGTTCTCAACCGGGATGGAACCGCTTTGCAAACAAGTTACTCCGGACATAATACACATGGAAGTATACAGGACATCAACGGTCAGTGGTATGCGTTTTACCACCGTCCGCCCCGTGGCTTTGGTTACGCACGTCAGCCAATGGTAGCCCCGGTTACGGTTATTGCCGATGAAAAACCGGTAGCAGATGGTGGAAGAGTTACCATCAGAGCATACGATCCTTATGCAACAGATAATTTGTGGACCGCAAAAGACAGCCAGGGAAAAGAATACAAAGGCGCAGAAGTTACTTCGGAAGGTTTTCATTTCTATGGCCTCGATCCCTATCAATATTATTCAGCAGGATATGCCTCTTATCTTTCAACTCCGGCCACCCAACAAGATTCGTGGGATATCTGGGATAATCATATGCCGATTGAAAAAGTAAAAAATGGCCACATCATCGGTTATAAATATTTCGGGTTTGGTGGACTGTCGAAGAATAAAAACGGGTTGAAAGCTTTTGAAGGAACGAAGCCGGGTAACCAAACGAAGTTTCATCTTTTCCTTACACCCACTACAACAAAATCGTTGAAGGTGAATGTATGGATTGACGGGCCTTGGGACAATGCTACCTGGAACGGCAAAAAAATCGGTGAGATCATTGTACCTGCCGATTCTAAACAGCAGGTTACGCAATTCACTATTGATGTAGCGAAATACGTAGACAACCTGGATAAAAAGCATGCGATCTTTTTAGTGGCCGAAGGAGACAGCACGGATGTACTGTTCAATTTAAGTGGTCTTGGATTCAGTTCAAAGACAAAGAAATTGGTACGTCCAGTTGTTCCTGTTGTTAACATTATGGTCAATGGAAAAGCAATTGATATTCCGGCAACGCCTGTCAGGTCAACCAATGCGAACGGAATTACGGAATACAACATTTACCAGGCTACGGTGAAAGTGCCTGCAAGTGAAACAAGTATTCCAAAATTGACAGCATCTTCAAACAACCGTACTGTAAAAGTGAGCATTACACAAGCTGCAACAAAGGATGGTAAAGCGGTTGTAAAATTTGACTACAAAGGCGTTGCAAAAACGTACAATGTTCTATTTGTGCCGGAATAAAATACTCTACACTTCTGCAGCATACTATAAATATAAAGAAGAAGGAAGTACAACTGTACTTCCTTCTTCTTTATACATTCAATCTTCAGCCGTTTAATTTTTGGCTTCTTCTGGCGCAGGTCGGGAGAACTGTGCCACCCCCGTTCTTTGCGATATACTTCACCGAAAAAAGAAAGTTGGAGTACTTCTGTATAAAATTTCTTCGACCGTCCATAATCTGAACAGATGATGGCGATATGATGTACACGAATGAGCATAAATGAGTTTACAACTTGATCTTAATACCGCCATTCACCACAAACCCATCAACCGGTGCATAAATATCACGGAAGGTTGGGTTGTTGATTGAACCGGTATAAATAGTATCAAATCTTGTTTGTCTTGTATTTAAGAAGTTTTCAAAATTGATGAATACTGAAAAACGTTCCCAAAGTTTCTCTGCCATAAAACCACAGATCCAATAAGGTTTGCCGGTTGCACCATCATTGAGTTGTTGCTTACTGAAATAATAAGCTTCTAAACCCAACTTTAATTTTTCTTCGATCTCATACATCAGCACATTATTCAACCGGTGCTTCGCAACAAGCGGAAATGTGCTGCTGTTTCCATTATAACGTTGCTGCACATCAGCAAGAGTATAACCAATGAACAATTTAAAATCAGCATAAGAAATTTTCACATTAGCCTCCACACCTTTTGTATCAACAAAACCAGCCGGTTGTTGGAAACGATAAACATTATTTACTTCTGGAACAAGCACCAACGGGTTGTTTACTTTGGTATAGAAGAAAAGTGTGTTGACCGATAATTCAACTTCATCGCCAAGTTTTGTTTTGTAGTTGAGATCAAGATTACCACCAATAGATTCTTCAGCTTTTGTATTAGCCACATCAATTGGTAATACATTACGGAACTGAATACGTTCTGCATCTTCTGTAAACACAGTTGGTGTTTTATAACCAAGCCCGCCACCAACACGCATCGAAAATTGTGAAGTGAATTTATACAACGCAGAAATTCTTGGCAATGCAAAAAAACCGTATTGATTTTGATAATCGCCACGCAAACCTGTTTCAAGAATAAACTGTTCCGTTGCATTCCAGGTGTTTTGAACAAACAAGCCAACTGTTGAGTGTGAATAATTTACTTTAGAACCTGAAGAAGGTTCGTTTTGTGTGAACAGATCGGTCCACACATTCATACCCGTGATCCATTCCAGTTTTTCATTTTCATGACGATAGCTCGCTTCACTGAACGAAGCTGTTTGCAAACCTGCAAAACGAAATCCCGGGACAGCAATACTGCGATCATAAAAACTCACACTGTTCTTCAATGAAAGTTTTGACTTCGGATTGATATTGTAATCATACCCCGCCTGTGTGCTGATACGTGTTGTTTTATTTTCTTCGAAATAAAGATTAGGGTTGTTCGCAGGATCTTTAATATAATTGAGATCACCACCGATCCTGTTTTCAAACGTACCATTCACACCAAGATGAAGCGTGCTGCGTTCATTTAAATAAAGAAACAGTTTTGGATTAATTGTATAGCGTTTGAATTTTGGAATAGCCGTTAAACCAATATCTGCCGGATCGTAAGCAGTACCTGCGTTGAACGAAGCAAAAATTGTTGTACCTAGCTTCTTGAATTTTTCCGAATAAAATGCACTTGCATCTAGCCCCAATGCAGAAGTACCATTGAATAGAAAGTTAAGCCGCCGTTCTTCGCCCGGTGTTCTTGACACAAGATTCACCAAACCGGAAATGGCACCGCCACCATACAATGTAGAAGAGGCGCCTTTGATCACTTCCACCTGCTTGAGATCGAGCGGAACAATTTGCAATAAACCAAGCCCGCCTGAAAAACCGGAGTACAACGGAAAACCATCACGCAATAGTTGCGTGTACTTTCCATCGAGCCCTTGTATGCGGATGCTGGAGTTATAAGAAGTAGCCGATGTTTGTTGTGTTTGTATACCGGTGCTTTCATTCAGCATCATCCGGATATCACCGGGCTTCATATTGCCTTTCTCTTCCAGCTCTTCGCCTGAAATTGTTTCAATACGTGTGGGGATATTGGCAATATACCTGCTGGTTCTTGTAGATGTAATAATGATCTCTTCTTCCTCTTCATGTTCTTCTTCGTTAAGCACTACAACAAGCGTGCTGTCAATGGGCAGCTGAACCGAAACCGTTTTTGTTTTATAACCCACATGCGAAAACAAAACAGTGTACACAGCTGCAGGAAGATCTTTGAAAAATACAACACCGTTACTATCTGCAACAGCCGTACGCTTGAGTTGTTGAATAACTGTCGTGGCAGCAGCTAGTGGTTGATCCTGTTCATTTATTACCACTGCTTTTAAACTGTGTTGTGCAAAAGATGAGAAACAGGAAACAAGAATTATAAAGCCAAGAAGAAGTGAGCGGAACTGCTGCATAAGGTTGATAGAAATTTGCTGCGAAGATAGGATTTGGTTTAGGATGGTAAGTTGTTGACTTGAGATGTTTCAGTTGCTAATGACTGATTTTGCAAACTATAATATTATATCATAAATTAGAGTGTCAGGCACAATTTTAAACGATGATACTTAATAAATTAATTCATACTTCTTTTATTTTGATATTGTTTTCATGCAAAACAAATAATTCCAACGAAAGAATACAAATTAAAAGCGATACAATTTCAAAGCATTCAAACACCTTATCTAAGACTGACATACAAGAAAACGCCAAAGATCAATATGCCAATATCATTAGAATATTTCTCGTGGCAGAGACGACATTTATTGATGCTGATTATATACAGTTTTTAACTGGGGATGCAGCAATTGAGGCTGCAAAAAAAAGACAAGATATTGACACATTTGTAACGCCAAGTGGCAAGAGAGAATTTGCAGTACCTAATGACTACTTTATACTTAATGAAAGCAAAAAAATCAGACGATTGCCTGTTGCCAAAGACTGTGTATTTGATTTGATACATAACCCAGACAGGTTACATCCCGTTTTCGAAAATTCCTTAAAAAGCTTGCAAATAATTTTTAATGATAGTCCCTTTATTTTGACACTTAATGATAAAGGAAGTATTGTAAAAATTAAAGAAGTTTTTTTGCCATAATACAAAAGAACAAATGTTTTCTTTGTAGCACACATCTCAGTTATGCGACTAACAAAAACCATAAGACTCATTTGGACGTTTTACAGAAACTTTATTTTAGCGTCCGGTTTAATAACTATATGCAGTTTGCTATTATTCTGGAAATACGGCTTTAGTGCATTTGTTGCTTTGTTCTGGTTGAAAATCGCAACACTTGGATTGACGTTCTATTTCATTAACAATTACAAGAGAAGAGAGTATTACTATTATCAAAATTTAGGAATTTCAAAGGTTTTGCTATGGACCGCAACCCTCACCTTTGACTTTGTTTTATTTATATTGTTGATAATACAGGTATACAAATTCAGATGATTCATAAACTAGAGGCCGATAGTATCCAATTTGAAATTAATGGTAGAAAGATATTGAGAGATATTTATTTGAAATGTGAGACGGGTAAAATCACAGGTATTTTGGGAAGAAACGGGGAGGGCAAATCTTGCCTGATGAAAATTATCTACGGAAGTTTAGAATGCGAAAAATCTGTACGCTTTGACGATGTTGCACATCGTGAACCGTTCAAACGCCCCGACCTTTTACTTTATCTCCCGCAGTTTAACTTTATCCCTAAATCACTTTCTCTCAAAAGAATATTTGATGATTACGAATTGGAATATTCGTCATTCGAAAAGCGATTCCTGGAATTTAAAACAAGGCATCGCTCTACCATAAATAGTTTGTCCGGTGGAGAACAGAGATTAATTGAACTCTACATTGTAGTAAAATCCAAGTCTCAGTTTGCAATGCTTGATGAACCTTTTACTCATTTGAATCCACTTCAAATAGAAAAAGTACAGAATCTGCTTTCCGAAGAAAAAGAAAATAAAGGACTATTGGTAACAGATCATATGTTCAGATACATTACAGACATCTCTGATAGCTTATATGTACTGGCAGAAGGCAAAACTCATTTAACGAAAAACATCTCAGAGCTGGAAACACTGGGTTACGCAAGACTTTAGTAGTTTTTCTTGTTCATCAGCTTCGGTAATTACAAGTAAAAAAACATGCACAATATAAAAAAGGAAGTATACCGTACTTCCTTTTCTTTCTTTGCGTCTTGGTGACCAGCCTAACTAAACAGATATTCCACGTCTTCCCTGCTCAAACTCTTCACAAATCCATTATCATCAGCAATCAGATCACGTGCAAGTGAACGCTTACGTTCCTGCAGTTGTAAAATTTTATCTTCAATGGTATCCTTACAGATCATACGGTACGCAAAGATGTTATTCGTTTGCCCGATACGATGTGTACGATCGATGGCCTGTTGCTCAACAGCAGGGTTCCACCATGGATCAACAATGTACACATAGTCGGCAGCTGTTAAGTTCAAACCCACACCACCGGCTTTCAATGAAATAAGGAATACTCTTGTTTCTTCGTTGTTCTGGAAATCCTGTACCGCTTTTTCACGATCAGCAGCAGAAGTACTACCATCAAAATACACAAACGGAATATTCAGCTCTTCCAGTTTTTCTTTGATCAACGCCAGCATACCAAGGAACTGAGAGAATACCAATGCTTTGTGGTTACCCATGTTTTCTTCCAGCTCACGCACCAACTCATCTAGTTTAATTGAATGGTTCGGTAACTTCTCTGCTTCATTTAAGATAAACGGTGAATCACAGATCTGCCGGAGTTTCATCAACCCTTGCAGGATGGTTAATTGCGATTGACCAATACCCACCTCTTCAATAGTACCGAGAATTTTTGAACGGTATTCGTTACGGTAAGCATCATAAATTTTACGTTGCTCAGTTTCCATTTCGCAATACAAAATACTTTCTGTTTTTTCCGGAAGATCTTTAGCCACCTGTTCTTTTGTACGGCGAAGAATAAACGGGAACAACAATTTGCGCAAATGGTCTTTCTGTTCTTTCTCACCAAACTTATCAATAGGTGTAGCAAAATCGTTTCTGAAATGTTCAACAGTACCCAGCATACCCGGATTGAGGAAGTTCATTTGTGCATAAATGTCAAACGTATTATTCTGCAAAGGCGTACCACTCATGCACAAACGGTGTTTGCTTTTGAGCAGGCAAGCTGCTTTCGCTACTTTACTGTTTGGATTTTTGATGGCCTGACTTTCATCCAGCACCACACAATCAAACGCCTGCTCACTTAATAATTTAATATCGCTGCGGAGTGTACCGTACGTGGTGATCACCACATTGAACTGATCGAAGAACGCTTTATCACGGTTGCGTTGTGCACCATGATGAATATGATAAGTGAGTGATGGCGTAAATTTCTTGATCTCGTTTTCCCAGTTATACATCAACGTTGTAGGACAAGCAACCAATGCTTTCAGTTTACCATGCTTTGTTTGCATGTGTTGCAAAAATGAAAGTGCCTGTATGGTTTTACCCAAACCCATATCATCAGCAAGAATACCACCCCAACCAACTTCACTTAAAAAGTTGAGCCAGTGAAATCCACTTTCCTGGTATGGACGAAGAATAGGTTGCAGATGTGCAGGCGGATCCACTTTCTTAATGTGTTTGAATTCACGCAGGCGTTCATACTTTTCTTCGAGCTGGATCATCAACTCTTCTTCATTCCTGTTTTCATACAGTTCATCAATAACACTGATATGATATTTTGATAAACGAAGTTGGTCCTGTTTGTTTTCACCCACACGGAAGAGCATGGAGTAACGCTTGATCCATTCTTCAGGTAACACACCCAAGGTTCCATCCTGCAGTTGCACAAGTGATTGCTTGTTGGCCAATGCTTTCTTTACTTCAGCAATGCTCACACTCTGATCGCCAAACACCACTTTCACTTTTGCATCGAACCAATCAACACCATTGCTGATATAAATTTCTGTTTTTGGTTTGGCTGTATTGAAACGGAAATTCTTAAGTACTTCCCAACCTTCAACCGGTACTTTCATTTCCTTCATGGCATCAACAAATAAAAAGAACCAGTTGTTCTTTAATACTTCGGCGCCTTTTAATGCCAGTTGTGCACCCCCTTCGGGTTTGATGAATTGAGAATGCAGTTTTTCTACCTTCTCAATAAATTCATTTTCTTTTTCACGGTTACGGCTTACAATGATCAATCCATCTTCACCGGGAAGAATAATTTCTTCTTTATCTGTTGGTCGAACTTTATATCCTTTGTAACTAAACGTTGGCACCATCACTAAATAATCACCACGCTCCTGTAACTGCAAGGTAATATCAGGCTCACCTGATTTTACTTCTTTGATCAATGCCTGGTCGAAATCAACATGATAATCACGGGCAATTTTCAATGCTTCTTTTTCAAGGAACACAGACAGATCGCTGTTGTTGATGAGCCTGTTTTTGTTTGATGCAAAATCGATCACCAGTTGCGCATCTTCCTGTTTTTCCCAGGTGCGGGCTTCATTATTGAATAAAAAGATGAGCGGACTGTTCCAATCATTTTCATGCACATCCATTGCCACACTGTTGATCTTCACTTTGCAACTCCACTCCCATTTATTCTTCTGTTGTTTGAGTTCAAAGAATGGTTTCAGGAAAGTTCCTGTAGTTGATATGTGTACGAGATTTTTTGTTTTGAATTCTTTTCCTTTCGGCAGAAGTAATACAGGAGAATTTGTTTCTGCAAATAACTTTTGAATGCGTGGCAATAAATATTCCAGCATCAATGTCTTCGTGTCTTCAGGAAGATCGTCTTCTTCATGATGAATAATGTTTTCCCAAATGCCGGAGAAGGGAGAGTTGCGGTTTACAAACTTGCTGATCTCTGCAGGTTGCAAACGACGCAGCAATTGTAATAATAGTTTATCGTTCTCTGAAAGGTCTTCTGTTTCAATAAATTTGCTGACGTCTAATTTTTCTACAGTACCGGTAAACTCATTTCCTTCTTCATCCACTTCGCCTTTTACTACTTCAATACTGAAATAAGGAAACTGTTTGGTGTTGTTGTTTAACACTACACCAAGTCGTATAGATTGTTTTACTTCTTCTACCGTTTCAACTTCTGTTTCTGTTTCATTGCTTACAGCAACTGTTGCAACAGGTTCCGGTTTTTTTAAGGTAGAAGGTTCAACACGTTTTACGCCGGGATCAAGCACACGGAGAAACGGCTTCCCGTCTTTATAAATGAATTCAAATTTTTCCTGCCAGTTATCGTTGAGTGAATAACCATAAATGCCCAACAGCTTTCCTTTTTCTTTATCCATGTTGCGGATGCTGTCGAAATACATGGGCCCGTGTGCATTAAGCAACTGCATAAACACAATGGCTTTATGTTCACAAATAGCATGAGCATTTTCTGCACAGGTGCAGGAAGTATCGAAATTACGTTCGTCGTTTTTCTGAATGGTTACCGGCCATGTTTCTCCGTTCATCTGCAACTCGGCTCTGACACATTCATCCTTCGCAGAAAGAATAGATGCTTTATTGCTGCGTAAAAAAACTTCTGCATCATCCAATGCTGCAGCAGCAGTAAGTGTTCGGATAGTTTTTAGTTCAATATTCTTCATCTTCACCACAGTGTGGCGCTGATCGTATTGCAGATCTTTGAGACCAAGAATATTTTTATCGATGAGATCCTGCAATTGAAACAAAGAAGCTACTTCGTGCCGGCAGATATCACCAAGATTGTATGGACAGCTGCAACGCACATTCATGGCGTTGGCATCTTTGTACTTCTGGATATATACTTTGTAAAAAGTAGAGTAAGAATCGTCACGCACACGAAAAACAACAGTGCCCATGAGTTCATCATGTTCCACCAGTTCCGCAAAACCAATAGCATGAATTTTTTTCCCTCTACGGATCACTTCTTCGGTACCGTGATTATATGCAAACTTCAACAGGTGTGGTAATGCCAAGTGTTTTGAGTTTTTTCTTGTTCAAAATAACGACTGCATTAACCTCTATAAACAGAATGAAAACAGGGTCCGTTCAAAAAAGGGTAATCTGCAAAAGTAAAGGCTTTAAATGCACATTTCCCGTTAAAAAAGGAAAGAAATATCAACAGCTATGATGTGATTGCTGAACAGGAAAAGGTTCTTATCTTTACAGGTTTTCTTTTTGCGAAAAGTGGTTGCCACGAATTACACGAATGAAGAAGAGAGAAGGCCACAGATGAACACAAAGAGACGCAGATGAAATTTCTCTTTTTCTTTTTTCCCTCTTTAAACTCTTAGCCCCTCAATAACATTCCTTCTTTATACAACGGCAACACGTTTGCAATATCAGGTGTCATACAAAAACGAATGTCTTCGATCAAACCAAAACGATCTACAAGACGATGGTAGTGCGTAAGATTTGGTGCAAAACCATGCAGATCATCTTTTACCTGTTGGTATTGTAATTCTGCAGTGAGTGAACTATCGCAATGAATGGTAAAGTTTTCTTTGATGCGGCTGATAACAGCACCGGCAAACAACGTGTCTTCTAAATTGTAACGGTCTTTCCAACCGGCACAACCAAGTACAACATTTTTGTTTTGTTTGATGAGAAAATCGCACACAGCACTTAGGTTTGGAAATGATCCGGTGATGATGGTATCTGCATCATTATCCAATGCCATTTGCAACAAACGTGTGCCGTTTGTAGTAGTGAGCACCAATGTTCTGTTCTCAATAAAATCACGACTGTATTCAAGCGGCGAATTACCATGTTGTAAACCTTCGGCAATTTGTCCGTCACGCTCACCGGCTGCAATGCTGCCTGCAATATTTTTGCTGAGAGCAATTGCTTTGGCTACTTCATCAACCGGAATTATACATTGTGCGCCGTTGTGCAATGCAGATGCAATTGTTGATGTTGCACGAAATACATCAATGATCACTACCACTGCATTGCGCAGATCGTATAAATGTAATAACGCAGGAGAGAGACAGGTATAGAGTGTGGGTTTATTGTTTGCCATGAGGCGCAAAAATAAGAAAGAGCAGTGAATGCTGCTCTTTCGGGTATGATTGTTCTGATTTTTTATCGATCAATTGCCAAGTACCAACTTTCCTGAAATAGTTTGATTTACATCTGCAACACGATAGCTGTAATACCCTTTACGCAGATGTGAGAAACTAAACTGTGCTTTACCGTTGGTTACAGTTGTGTTGAAGATGAGGTGACCCATTGCATCAAACAATAAGAACTGCACATTCCTGTTTTGTGATTCTTTATTGTATAAGGAAAGAGTATTACCATCTTCACTGCTCCAAACTTTCCACTGTTTGGTTTCTTCACCTTTTACAAAAATGATCGACGAACTCACCAGGTGATTGTCAAGATCTTTTTGAATTAAACGGTAATACCATCCATAAGGACCGGCACTGTTATCAGGAAAACTATAATTCTGAGGTTCAAGAGAAAACTCTTTGCCTTTTACAAAACCAATGCGTTGAAAACGTTGTGCAGTTTCGCCACGCTCAACAATAAAACCATCATTGTTTAATTCCTGGATGGTATTCCAATCTAATTGAATTAAACCGTTTGTCATGCGTTTAGCTTTTAATTCACCAAGTGTAATGGGTAATGTTACACAACTACCCGAAGCAACGGTTTGCATTTCGGTGCCGGAGCCGGCAGGGTTAAAACAAGTTGGATCATCAGAATACGAAAGCTTATCTGCACCACCTGCAATATCATTACTTGCCAATGTTCTTGCTACGATTCCGTTTGCAAGTGCATAATGCATCACGTTGCCCGGCGCAATTACATGACCAAGTCCATGCGCATGACCAAGTTCATGCAATGCCACTGATTCAAAATCAAATTCAGAACCGGAAGGAGATACCGGACCAAACTCCCAGTTAAAACCCGCAAGAGGAATATCTCTGAATTGAATATCCATATCAGCCAACCACCATACCGTATTGTTTTGATTGCAACCGCCGGTTGCTGATGCATCAAAATTGCTGGTGCACACGCCGAGTGTTCCTGCGGGAAGTGCTGAATTGAAGTAAACTGCGTTTACGCCATCGTTGGCCGAAGTGGTAACAGAAGTTGTACCACTTGCACGAAAGCCAACACCTGTAGCACAACGCCAGCTTACCAAAGCACGGTTAAACGCTGCAACTGCTGCAGTGTTAGACGCAAAACTTGTATTGAATTGAAAAGTATATCCGCCAATTCCATCAAGATTGCGGAGATAATAACGTTGACGTGTAGCTGATGCAAAGCCAAAGAAATCATGGTTGATATCAATATGGCTGTATTGCACATTTAAACTGGATACAGAAGTGGCACTGCCGTTGACGTTGATAGGTCCTGTACCAGCTGAGGAAGGTACTTTCACTGTAATGCTGTTATCGCTCCAGGAAATTATATCGCTCGGTTGTGATGATGCAATGAATGTAGCACCACCATCATCAGCATTTGTAAAATAAACAGTACCGGCGCTTGCACCAAATCCACTTCCATTGATGGTGATCTGGTCGCCAGCAACAACAGTCCCCGCTCTTGATGTACCGGGTGAAAAAGAAGTAATGGCCATTGTTCTGTTAGCAACAGGATTGGCAACAACTGCAGTATATTTTTTTCCTTCCGGCGTTAATGCTTCTACTTTACTAACTTGTTTAATGCGGTTGAGTAAATCTGATTCTGTCATCTTTTGGTTTTGCACAGCATCAATAAACAAATTCTGTTGCTGAATAATTGCACCCTGTGCACCGGCATATGGAATGGTTTGAAAAGCGTTCGGATTTTTTTTCAGCAATTGTTTGCTTTTCTTTTTAGTTGCAGCTGTTTGCAGAAACAAAACATAGTGAGTGTTTTGTTGTAACTGAAGCGAAGGATAAACAACCGTTGAACGGTTTTTATACACCCCACCTTCGGTAATAACATAAACAGTTGGCAATGCACGTTGGTTTTTAAGCCATGCATTTACACTGATCTTATTAACCGTGTACACCTGCATCGTGTTTGAATCAATAAAACTTTCTTTTTCTGTAACAACACCGCTGATCACAAGATCAGAGGACGATACTCTTTCCTGTAATGAAACAGGAACCATCAAGCATTGTGAGAATAGTTGAGGAATGGAAAAGGCGAAAGACAAAGCAATAAGCCAGAGGCGCATTCTTGCTGGTTTCATCAGGATACGATTTATATACAAGTATAACCAATAAAGATTATTTGTACAAAATATCAACAGCAGGAAAAACACTTAAATTATAATAAAGCCTGCCACTTCGTGCTTTCTGCATACTCACGAATCGTATTGTTCCGTTTCTCAATAAGTAGTTTCATATAACCTGTGAGATAAATACGGCTGAAGAGTTTTCCAACAGAACCATACGGCGCTTCAAACTCAACCTTATCGATCATGATGGTGCCGTTGTTCACAGCTTTGAAATGATGCTTGTGTGCATAAGAAATAAAATCGCCTTTCTCCATTACATCTTCAAAATAATCGGGGCTTTTCATCTCCGTGATCTTCACGGTCATGAATCTTGTTTTAAACAAGTGCTTTGCTTTCCATGTAACGTACTCGCCTTGTTTAATAAGGCCTGATGTAACGCCGCCAACGGCTTCTTCATTATTATCCTGTTGAGAAATTTTGTGAACACCAATGTGCCGGCTTAGATCGAACACACGATCAATGGGTGCGGCAATAAATGTGGTTACGTGAATTGATGGCATAGAAGATGGTTGTTTAAAAAACAATGAGTCACCTTTTTTAGTTGGTGACTCATCGGCTGTTATTTAGCAGCAAGAATAATGCCTTTTACTTTTTCGGAGGGTTTTTAGAGGAAAGGAGTTTTCACCACTTTTGCTTTCAACAGTTTATCACGCACCTCAACAAAGATCTCCGAATCAAAATTTGAATGCGTGGTTGCGACGTAGCCAAGCCCGATCGCTTTTTGTAACGAAGGAGATTGTGTGCCACTGGTAACTTTACCAATTTCATTACCATCAGCATCTTTGATCTTATAATCATGGCGGGGAATACCACGATCGATCATTTCAAAACCAACGAGCTTACGTTTTACGCCTTCGGCTTTTTGTTTTTCTAAAATTTCTTTTGCAGTAAAGTCTTTGTTGAATTTTGTGACCCAACCCAACCCACCTTCTAATGGAGTAGTTGTATCATCAATATCGTTGCCATATAAACAAAAGCCTTTTTCTAAACGCAGTGTATCTCTTGCGCCAAGTCCGATCGGTTTAATACCAGCTGCTTTCCCTGCCTCAAAAATGGCATCCCAGATTTTATCAGCAGCACCATTGCTGTCTTCAAAATAAATTTCAACACCGCCTGCACCGGTATAACCTGTTGCACTTACCAATACATTCTCCACACCGGCAAACGCTCCTTTTACAAAGGTGTAATACTTCAGGTTAAGGATATCCATTTCAGTAAGCGGCTGCAGAATTTTTGTTGCATTAGGACCTTGTATTGCAAGCAAACAGGTTCTTTCGCTGATGTTGTGCATCTCTACATTGCCGGTATTGAATTGCTGAATCCAGTTCCAGTCTTTTTCAATGTTGCTGGCATTTACTACCAACATATATACTTTGTTTTCTTCCACACAATACACCAACAGATCATCTACAATACCACCTTGCGCATTTGGTAAGCAACTGTACTGTGCTTTACCTGCTGTTAATTTTGATGCATCATTGCTGGTGACACGTTGAATGAGATCCAACGCTCCTTCACCTTTTAAAATAAACTCACCCATATGGCTCACATCAAACACGCCTGCGTTGTTACGCACAGCAGCATGCTCATCATTAATACCGGTATAAGAAATGGGCATATTGTAACCGGCAAATTCAGCCATCTTCGCACCAAGTGCAATGTGTTTGTTTGTAAAGGGAGTTGATTTCATGCTTCAATCATTTGTGATGGCCACAAATGTAAAGGAAGCAGGAGAATGAGCCGAGAGAAGTTTTGATAAATGGTGATTTTGAAAAAACGATTGCGCAGACGGCTATTATTTTGCAGCATACCAATTGCTACGTTCTAAGATATAAACAGCCGTTTCATCGTTTCCGAATGTCCTGTTTTCAACAAAACGAAAACCAAGCCGTTCATAAAAGCGACGTGCTGCTGTGTTGGTAATAAGTGGGTCGATAAGAATAGCACTAACATTTTTTTCAGCAAAACAGCGCTCAATGGCCAGTTGCATCATGCGTGTGCCATATCCTTTGCCGAGATGTTCTTTTTCACCGATCCATATATCAATGGCCCGAAGATTTTGCTCGACATCGCCCCAGTAATGTGTTTCTTCCAATGCCGGGTCAATGATCTGGATAAAACCGATGGGCCGGCCATTCAGTTCGGCCATGAGTTGTTCACGCCAGGGAACTTGTTTTGGTAATTCTGTTGCCCACTCCCAGTCATCACTGGGGTCGCAATCGATCACATGCTGCTGTTCATCCCAATACTCGAGTATTGGCAGATCTTCGATTGTGCCAGCACGTAGTGTTATGATTTGTGGTTGATGCTCCATAACCAAGCCAGGTTTTGCAGCAATAAAATTACCGAAGATAACCTAACAGCCAAAGTATACCGTAGAGAATAGCGATGATCAGAAGACAGATAAACAGAACTTCTGTAATCTTTTTAATTCTTGACTTCATGATAAGGTAAATGTGTTGATGCAACAGGCGAACCAGTTGCCATCAATGATGATTAGGTAATGGTTAATGCGGATGTATTAATGATCTACGCTGATAATGCGTGTCACCTTCCAACCCTTTTCTGTTTTTTTCCAGGTATGAATAAACTTGAAGACACCACAATCCATTTTTCCATTTTCCATATGGCAGAAACGATGTTGTGCTATCTGCACCGCACCATAACCGGGAATGGGATATACTTCCATGGTTTCTTTTAGCAACTCACGTTTTAAATCTGGTGTCTGGGCCATCATTCGTTTAAAAGCAGCTACGTTATCTGCATAAAAAGTAAGCCCACTTCCGTCGTGATAGAATTCAAGCGTGGAATCGATATAACTGCTGAAAACTGTAATGTCTTTGTTGAATGCCGCAAACCATGCACTATCTAATTTGAAAATGGTTTGAAACAATTCTTTATCCTGGTGTTTCTGGTTTGCATCTTGTGCATTTGCAGTACCAAATAAAATAACTGCCAATAAAAAGAGCGTAAGGAAACGAAGTAGTCGCATAAAAAAGGTTTAATGGTAATGATGATGATTTTGTGCGCCTTAAAAAAAGCCCCTCCGTTTCTTTCAAAACATCGGGGCCGTTGGCTGTTCCAACTTTAACCGAGGTTACAGTGCGTTAATGGTCATTGGCTGAATGATCACTGCATCACTGTTAGGAGTTGCTATTCGTTCAACGATCTGTTTTGCAGGTGTTGTTGGAGGTGTTTTAGGTGCCTCAGGATTGTAACGGTAGCGAAGACTGTCGTTTTCTTTCTTCTTATTCTTTAATTCATTTTCACGATCGTTCAGCTCTCTTTTCTCACGCTCAATCTTTTCCAGTTCACTTTCAATTGTTCCTTCTTCACGTTCAACTTTTTCAATTTTATCTTTACCATCTACACGTTCAAGTCCTTCTTCGGTCATAATGTATTCCACGTTTGTATCATTCCAACCGGTGTGGCTCCACCTGTTATCATCTTCCCATTCCCAATCGCCGCCACGACCATTGAACGTAATGTTGTGCCACTCTAAACGATCAACACTTTTGTCGATGTAAATGCGTTTGCCAACAGGAACTTCAATTGTAACGATCACACGCTGATTACGGAATTTTGATTCTTCACTTACAGTAAAACCTTTGTCGAGTGACAGCACACTGTCTTTAAAGTTTACATTGTACTTAATTGATTGCGCATTTGTAAGTGCTTTATCTCTTGTGGCGCCTGAGCTGCGTTTATCATATTTTACGTGATAAAGGCTATCGGTACTTTTTACAATACGAAGACGGATATTGTTGATGTACAAACTATCACCATCCATACTGAACACATCATCAACACCAAACGCTCGGCCATACACTTTTACTTTTGCTGTTGGCACTTTCACAACCATTTTACCGGTTACAGGCTGTGCAATTTCAACCGCCTGCTGCTCTTGTGCTGATACACGGAAGTTGTTGAAGAAGGAAGAAATAAGTGTGATGAAGCAAACCAAACCAACAAACCAAAGGAAACCGAATGTGTAACCTAAATAAGGGTTGCGGCTTTTTGTGCCAATGATCTTACGGATTACCCAGGTTAATAATGCAACCACGGGAACAAGTAAGAACAGAAGCAGCGTGCCCCATGCAGCAATGTTTTGCCAGGTGCCTTCTAAAAAGAATCCTTTGAAAGGAAACGCTGCAACACCACCAATCACAGCACCAATTAATGCCATCAACAACACAAAACCAATTGTACCTGCTACAAATAAGAAGAATGCTTTGAACAGTACACCAATTGCATGACCAATACCGCTTGTTGTGCTTCGGGCAATAGGTCCGGCTTCAACTGCAAATGCTTTGCTTTTTGATCCCAGTTCGGAGCTCATTTGTTTTGCGCCCTCAGTGATGGTTGCGCTCATACGTTGTGCACCTTCTTTTATTTCTTCGCTCATTTGAGCCGCTCTTTCTTTAATAGTACCACCGCTGCCTAATTCTTCCTGCACAGCATTCTTGATACTGTTCACATCAATCTTTTCGCCACGCATTTGTAATTTATCTGTTGCGCTGCTGGCCATTGGTAAAACGATCCAGAGAATAACATAGATCACAAACAGTGTTCCGCCAAAGCCACCGAATACGATGTTGGGTTCAAGATCAAAATCGAACATGGCATTGCGGAAGATCGATGAAATGATACCGAGGATCAGGGGTAGACTGAATACCACACGTGGTACCCATACCGGTATATTGAAATAGTTAGCTAAACCGCTTGCAACACCACCTAATACTTTATCATCAGGATTGCGGAATAAACGCTTGCGGATATTTGTTTTGAGATCTTTCAATGGTAACACGATCCAGAGAACAATGTAGATAAGTACACCTGTACCAAAACCACCAAAGGTGATGAGGGCAAAAAGAATACGCACTACAGTAGGATCGATCTTTAAATAATGAGCAAGGCCACTACATACACCACCAAGTATTTTATCGTTGGCGTTACGGCCAAGGCTTCCACGTGGCTCATCGGCTGTTGCAGATGCTGTTGATGAAGCAGCAGATGCTGATGAAGAGTTGCTGTGAGTTGATGAAGCACCTGTTTCATTATCCATCTGCTCAAAATCTTCGATGCTGCCCATGCTGCTGCAAATAGTGGCAACACTTTCGTCGGTAATGCAAGTGGCGCCTTTTTTCAGCTCTTCGTCGAACAATTCAGCAATACGATCTTCAATATCATTGATGATCTCATCACGTCCTTCTTCGTTGGCAAAGTAGCGGCGCAGACTTTCGGTGTATTTCTGCAATTGCTCAAAAGCCGATTCTTCGATGGGTATCACCCGGCCCTTGAAATTTATATTGATTACCTTTTTCATAATAATAACAGTTTAATGGTTAAAGTGGGCTTTCAGCAGATGGAGGATGAACCTGAACGCTTTCACCGGTTACAACGGCATTGGCTCGGCCGTTCTTCTTGGTTACGGCTTCAACCGAACTGGACATTTCGTTCCATGTTTGTTCCAGTTCTTTGTAAAAGGCTGCTCCTTTTTCTGTTAGTGCAAAATATTTTCGTGGCGGGCCGCTGCTGCTTTCAACCCAGCGGTAAGTTAGCAGGTCGGCATTTTTCAATCGGGTAAGTAGTGGATACAGGGTTCCTTCGAGGATGTTAAGGTTTGCCTTTTTCATTTCCTCAATAATATCACTGGGGTACACTTCGCCCCGTTGGATAACGGAGAGAATGCAAAACTCCAGGACTCCCTTGCGCATCTGGCTTTGTGTGTTCTCGATATTCATAACCTGAGGAGTTTGTTTATTTGGTGAAAGGTGGTGGAGAATCATTGGGGAGAGCTCTTCCTTTTTGCTTCTGCCTTCCAATCACCTTAATTACATTGACAAAACAAAGCTAATGAAAATTCAGTACTATGCAACACAAAGTACCATCTTTTTTTTAGTAGCTGGCAGAAAACGATAGTTTATAAAAATTAAAGCGCTGTTTTACAGCGCTTTATCAATAGAAAATATTTTTTAAAAAGTTAGAGATTTTTTTTGAACTGCCTGCTTTAGCCAATATTATCAGCAAAATGATGAAATCAGGAGATAGAGTTTCGACGTAGCTGGTCTATTTTTCCAGTTTGCCAAAGGGCTTTTTCAGCAGCTCCATTACATTTTCGTCTTTCTCTTCAGGATAATACCGGTCGAGGCCATAACGCACATCCTTTATATCAAGACTGGTGAAGGTACCAAGCAGGCGATCCCAAATAGAGAAAACAGCACCATAATTACTATCGGTATAAGGCTGTTTCCAGTGATGATGCACTTTGTGCATATTGGGTGAAATGAGAATATAACTGAGTGCTTTATCAAGTTTTACCGGCAGACGGATGTTGGCATGTGTAAATGCAGTTGCCAGCACAACCAGCGTTTGATAGATCATTACGCTGTACATCGGTGCGCCCGAAATAAAGATGAGCAGCAGAAAAAAGATACCTCTCAACAAGCTATCGCCGGGATGATGACGAAGACCTGTTGTTACATCCACATTGGTATCGCTGTGATGAATAAGATGAAAACGCCAGAGCAAAGGCACTTTATGCATTACGAGATGCACCAACCAGCTGCTGAAATCGAGAGCAAGCACACCAATAAAAATGGTAACAAGTATGTTGGCATTTGTCCAGTATACGAGACCAAATTCAGCTGACGCACACCAATCTGATAACTTGATAATGAGTATTGCCAGGAATGTATGAATGATGAGATGGATAACGGTGAACACAAAGTTTACACCTGCATGGCGCAATTTTGTTTTCTTGTAACGGAGCGGAAACAAAGGGATAGCCCCTTCAATGATCCAGAAAAGTAAAAGACCACCCACAAGTATCGCCATCCGTTCGAGCGGACGATGTTCAAGTGTTTGAAAGTGGTTCAGGATGTCGTTCCACATGGCGTTACAATTAGGTCAAAAGTTACGAAGGCTTTCATGGATGAAAAAAAATTGTTTAATGCCTGCCTGATGCCCTCGTCTGACAGTATTTTTGGGAGTTCTCATCCGTCAGACGAGGGCGTCAGACGGTTTTTCTTTCACTTCAGAAAACTCTTTTTCGCAATCAAAACAATGATACATTTTTTCAGAAGCCAGAGCATAGCCTCCTAACAGATAAGTAAAAATGGCGCTGAACCAATTAGACGTTTTCCGGTTGCTGAAAATATACTCCACATTCAATGATCCGCAGTAAGGGCAGGCCCGGTTCTCTTTTGCTTTGTTGACGATGGTACGCAGCAGATCTGTTGCCCGGTCCTTTTGTGTTTCATGCACCATGAGCTTAATACCGCCAATGGCATTGGTCAACAGCGGATCGATGGTAACTGTGTTTTCATCTTTGAGCCAGCAGTTGATGCCTTCTTCCTGTAGTTGCATCATGTGAAGGTTGGCGTCGATGTAGTTATCGTATGTGTTGAGGATGGTGTAGCTCATGACTAAAAATACAATGAAAAGATTCATTATTTTGTAAAGGCATTATACCATGACAGCATTTATAACTGATAAGCCGTTACTAAAGCATCAATTCTTTTTGCAAATAGCCTGTTCCCTTATCTCTTATCTAGTGATATTAGGTGTTTTGCTGCTGTTTTTTCCGCATAAATCAAATAATGCTCCCTATTTATTCTACTTTTTTTTATTAGTAAGTATCGTCCGTTTAATGCTGGTTGACAGAGTGCAGGAAATCAGATTTGATGAGGATAATAAGGAACTTCATTTCTATTCAAAAGGTTATTTAACGAAGTTGAGAAAAATGAAAACTTCGTTTGAAAACATGCACGTTAAAAAAGAAGATTGGGAATCAAAAAGTAAATGGCTTCCAAAACGAAAAATTCTTTCTGTTGAAATTTTGAAAGAGAAAACGCTTGTGTTTACGGTTAATATGAACTTAGATCACTTCTCCGAACACAAAATGCGAGATTTAATTTCAACATTCGAAGCCAACAATATACCTGTAAAATAATGTTCAATAAAAAATCCCGTTCTTGCAAGCGGGACTTTTATTGTTAGTATTGGTTTCTATATTCTTTATTGATTCAACATAAGCGGCATTACCAGCATCAACACATCTTCACCTTCGTTTTGTTCTGTTGGTTTAATGAGGCCGGCTTTTGTCGGCGTACTCAATTCCATTTTTACTTCGTCTGTTTCAACAGCGTTCAGCATCTCCACTAAGAATTTTGCATTGAAAGCAATTTGCATATCCTCACCATCGTATTGGCATTTCATACGCTCATTACCTTCAAAACTAAAATCAACATCCTGTGCAGCTAACTGCAATGAACTTCCGCCAATGCTCAACACCACCTGGTTAGTACTCTTGTTACTGAACACGCTTACACGTCGTAATGCACCAGCCAATTCGTTGCGTCCTGCGATCATGCTGTAAGGATTATCTGCAGGGATCACTACTTTATAATCAGGGAAACGAGCATCGATCAAGCGGCAGACAAGTTCAGTTGTACCATGAACAACAAACAGGTGGTTGCTGTTGTAAGAGAGTGTGATCTCATCTTCATTATCAGGCAATGCTGTTTTTAATAAGTTCAATGGTTTTTTTGGAACGATGAAGTTTTCACTCTTCGGGCAACTTACATCAGTACGCTTGTAACGTACCAAACGATGTGCATCTGTTGCAACAAAGGTCAATCCTTTTTTATCGAGTTCGAAATACACACCCGTCATTGCAGGACGCAGATCATCATTACTCACCGCAAACAATGTTTTGTTGATGGCAGTAACCAATGCTGAAGAAGTAGTGGTGAATGAAGTAGTATCATCAGCCACAGGTTCTTTCGGGAAATTGTCTGGGTTTTCGCCCATTACTTTATACTTACCACTGTCGCTGGTAATTTCAATACCAAAGTTCTTATCAATATTAAAGGTGAGTGGTTGATCAGGTAAATTCTTTAAGGTATCCATCAGGATACGTGCAGGAATACACACCCGGCCATTGTCTTTGGCTTCAATATCCATGTGGATCTTCATCACAGTTTCCAGATCGGTAGCAACCACGGTGAGCTTGTTCTTGTTGATCTCAAATAAAAAATCTTCCAGAATGGGTAATACGGTGTTGGCATTAATTACACCATTGATCTGCTGCAGTTGTTTCAGTAAAGCCGATGACGAAACGATAAACTTCATAACGCTGTTCTTAATTTAATAACGGGGAAGGTAAGGCATTTTTGCCTCATGAGCCTGCAAGATAAGGGTTAAATTATCAACTTGTTTTCAGCCTTACTCACAGGGGAAGAATGCCTGTAAAACAAGAAAACATTGCAGTAAAATCATTGTACATTCGACCTTATTAATTGCTTGAAGATGCTGGACAAACTATTTGGCTGGACCAAGAAAAAACAAATCCCGGAAGCGGTAACACCACCCATTACTTTTGGACGTTACAGCGATAACAATAAAACCCTGCATAAAACAAAACGATGGGCCGATGCGGAAAACCTCTTCAAAGAAAAAAAATATTATGAAAGCATAGAAGCTTTCTTTGATTATATGCGTGATGATGACTTGCAAAATGTGCAAACATCAACCAGTGGTACAGAAAAAACTTTTACATTTTACCAGGGAAGTAAGCTGGTTCGTGGACGCTATAACGGGGAAAGCCTGTCGGCCGAGGTAACATTGGCCCGCATGGTGCTGCCTTCTGTACCGGTGATGCGTCGCTTGCTGGAACATAATTTTAATCTCTTTTATTGCAGATACGGGCTGGATGCTGACCGCCTTTGTATGTGTTTTGATACAGAGATGAATACGGCCAATCCCAACAAGCTTTATTATGCGTTCAAGGAATTAGCCACCCGGGCCGATAAGCAGGACGATCTGTTATTACAGGATTTTCAAACGCTGTTGCCAATAGATACAGAACATATAGAACAGATAGCTGATTCAGAAAAGGAAGTGAAGTATAATTATCTTATTCAATGGATCAGGGAAACAGCGTCGGCCATTGAACAGTTGGATCCGGACAAAATGAGCGGCGGAATTTCTTACCTGCTGCTGAATCTTGCTTACCGAATCGATTTTTTGATTGTGCCGGAGAGCCGGTTGTTATACGATCTTGAAGATCTTGTTGCGGTTTTCTTTATGAAAGACGATAAACCGGCAAGTGAAAAGAACAAAACAATGCTACAGGGCTTTTTAAAGATGATGACGAAAACAAAAGAAGATGTTTTCCCGAGCCTCTTCAGGAGCAAACACAGTTTTGCAATTACACAGCCAACACAGCAAAAAATAATTGCTGATTCTATTTTTGGTGCTAACCAAAACACGGTTTGGTTCAAAGACAATAATCAACCATATGTGGCACAACAGATAAGTGAATATGGATTGGGTTATTGCCAGTATAATTTCAGTTTACCAAAGCCAATTACTGATCTCTATCTTATTTTAATGAAAATATCGTATGCAGATTTTTTCCGTGATCTTGGTTTTACTGAAGAGTTATATAACAGCAAAACACAACAATTCAACAGAGAATTGATCGGGCAAAAGATCTCCGCCATTATAGATAAATGGCGTGAAAAATATCCACAGATCAATTTCAAAACAGAGAACCTGAAATATGATTCATTACTCAGTTTTACATTATCGTTTACAGCAGAGATAGAGTTTGTGAATACGGAAGTCAAGTAAATTATCTCATCATTAAAATCAAATATAATCAATGCCATCAACGGTCGAGATAGTTGATTCCTTCAAGGATACCATCATACAAATTGCCACACAAACAGGTACAGGCACTGGTTTTTACCTGCGCAAGTATGATCTTATTGTCACCAACAATCATGTAGTTGACACAAATACTGAGGTAACCATTGCGGGCAAACAATTTG
The DNA here is from genome assembly GCF_037892425.1 of Lacibacter sp. H375. NCBI lineage: Bacteria > Pseudomonadati > Bacteroidota > Chitinophagia > Chitinophagales > Chitinophagaceae > Lacibacter > Lacibacter aquaticus. Next base: position 1,250,589 of record NZ_JBBKTT010000001.1, on the reverse strand, counting down.
AAAAAGAATTAAGTCGTGTGTGGTATACCGATCGTAAACATGATCTTGCTTTTTTGCAGGCACCGCCACAAGTACAGTTGCCTGAAATAAAACTGGGCGAATATGCACGAATGAAAGATGGAGATCCGGTGATCGCAATTGGTCATCCGTACGGATTAAATTATACAGCAACTCAAGGTGTGATCTCGAAAGTTGATCGTGTGCGGGAAGGATTAAAGTACATACAAATTGATGCAGCGATTAATCCCGGTAACAGCGGTGGACCATTGGTGAACATGAATGGAGAAGTAATTGGTGTAAACACATTCATCATACGTGGAGGCGATAATCTTGGTTTCGCATTGCCTGAACAATACCTGCGAACGGCGCTGGATATTTATGCGCCTTATAAAGGCAAACCTTCTACCCGTTGTCATGCCTGTGAGTTTTTGGTATTGCCAGAGAATATTGACAATGGAAAATATTGTCCTTCATGCGGCAGCGAAGTAAAACTTCCCGAATTGCCAACAGAAGAGTACGAACCCGTTGGTGTGAGTAAGACTATCGAAAATATTCTGAGAGCGTTAGGTAAGGATATTAAACTTGCACGGGAGGGAGTAAACATCTGGAGCGTAAAAGAAGGGAGTGCAAAAATTGTTATCCGTTATAATCCTGAAAATTATTTTATTGCCAGCGATGCTTATCTCTGCCTGCTGCCATCGGATGGGACGAAGATAAAACCGCTGTATCAATATTTATTGCAGGAAAATTATCACAACAAGGGCCTGGTGCTGAGTTGCCAAAACCAGAATATTGTGTTGAGTCGTATTATCTATGACCTTGATCTTTCACATGAAAATGGAGAGCTGCAGTTTCGTGAGTTATTTCAGAAAGCCGATGCATATGATGATATTCTAAAAAAAGAACATGGTTGTTTGGATCGTATGGAAGAATAATGCAACTGCTTAGAGTAAGAGGCTCTTTGTACTATGTCAATAAACGAACAGTTGATCGTTTTTCATGGTCTTGCCCTACTTTTGCGCTTTCTTAAAAATTGAGCAGAATTATGATCCGCCAAAAACGGAACTACAAAAAATAAGTACATGAAGCTATCTCATCTCGCCGAAACATTAATAGGTTCTGAAATTGTAAAACTGGGTAACCAGATCAAAGAACGTATGCGCCAAGGCGAACACATTTACAATTTCACCATTGGTGATTTCGACAGCAGTGTATTTCCTATACCTAAGGAACTGGAAGATGAAATTATTGATGCTTATAAACATCACTTTACTACTTACCCTGCAGCTGAAGGAATTCTGGATTTGCGGCAAAGTGTCTCGCAATTTTTAAAAGAGCGTGAAGGATTAGATTATGGGGTGAATGAAATTCAAATTGCTTCAGGTGGTCGTCCACTTATCTATGCAATTTTTCGTGCCATTGTTGACAAGGGTGATAAAGTAATTTATGCAGCACCTTCCTGGAATAATAATCACTACGCACATTTTACAGAAGCAGAGCATGTGTTGATCGAAGCAACTGTTGAGAATAATTTCATGCCGACAGCCAACGATATCAAGCCACATATTAAAGGCGCTACCCTGCTGTGTTTGTGTACACCGCAAAATCCAACAGGTACAATGTTCCCGAAAGAAGAACTGGAAAAGATCTGTGATATGATTTTGGAGGAGAACAGATCAAGAGCAGAAGGCGCAAAGAAATTATTCCTGATGTTCGATCAAATGTATTGGACATTGACATTTGGCGGAAACGAACATTACAATCCCGTTACACTCCGTCCGGAGATGAAAGAGATCACCGTGTTTGTAGATGGTATCAGCAAAGTGTTTGCAGCAACCGGCGTTCGTGTCGGCTGGTCTGTTGGTCCTGAGTTGATCATTTCAAAGCTCAAGGCTATACTTTCACATGTTGGTGCGTGGGCACCAATGGCTGAACAGAAAGCAACAGCAAAATATTTATTACAGAGAGAAAATATTGATCGTTACCTCGTCCATTTTAAAGAGGAGATCAGCTACCGGCTCACTGAAATTTCGAAAGGTCTGTTGCAGTTAAAGAGCGAAGGATTTGCTGTTGATGTGGTTGCTCCGCAGGGCGCTATTTATCTCACCATAAAAATTGATCTTGTTGGAAAGAAAAAAGCTGATGGCAATGTATTACAGACACAGGCAGATGTAACACAATATTTATTGGACGAAGCAAAGCTGGCAATTGTTCCCTTCACTGCATTTGGTGCAAGTAAAACTTCTCCTTGGTATCGCTTGAGTGTTGGTACCTGTCGTAAAGAAGAGATCCCCGAATTTTTAGGCAAGCTGAAAGAGGCGATGCAAAAACTTAGCTAAAAGTTTTGAAAGAGGGGGAAAGAGATCGGTTGATTTGTTTCAATCGATCTCTTTTCTTTTTATCTGATTTAATACAAACAATAACAAACTAATAGCGGAAGCGTATCAACTTTTGTTCATTGGCGATCAATAGTTTTCCTTCCTGCACTATTTCTACTGCATTGCGTGCACAACATTCATCAGCACAAAACTTTTTCACTAAAAGGTATTGAAGCGGCTCATCTTTAATTTGTAAAGCCATGGTATCAGCCGCCTGCATTGTGAATAAGCGTTTTTGGATATTATCAAGATGAACAGACACCTGTGTGTAAGGTGAATTTTGCTTCTTGTATAATTTTATATCAGCCACAGTCAACGAAGGATTTGAACCAAACAACAAATCTCTTCCTGTTGCTTTATCAGTAATAGTGAAATGCAGATTACTCCAATAAGCTATACAAACAACTGCCGGACAAACCAGGTCTGCTTTGCATTGATAGCCCTGTTCTGATTTCTTTTTGCAGGAAACAAACAGGCTAAGAGAAGCAAGGATGATAAGAAAAGGATGTTTCATATACAGTTGACAACAAAAGAAATAATTTCGTTGCAGCAACTTTCTTAAGATCAGCGTATGAATATTGAAACCATTCGTGATTACTGCCTGTCGAAACCCGATGCTGAAGAAACCCTTCCGTTTGGCCCGGATGTGATTGTATTTAAAGTAAACAACAAAGCATTTCTATTGCTTCCGCTCGATACAGAAGAACTCCGCTTCAATGTAAAATGCGATCCTGACCTGGCCATTGAATTAAGGGAGCAATACAATTGCGTATTACCAGGTTGGCACATGAACAAGAAACACTGGAACACCATTTTTGTTGATGGCACTGTTCCGTCAAAACTTATTCGTGAATGGATCGATCATTCGTATGAATTGGTGAAGGGGAAGAAGAAAACCAAGTAAACTTTTAGCGATAGAAGATCAGTAAATATTGCTGATTAATGACTTGATGTGTAAACCTTCATTGAGCTTTGCCACTTAAATTTTTGCTTACTTACTGCTCTGCTTGGCAAAAAAGTAATACGCTAAAAAGCTCACAGAAATACTGAATGCCATTGTTGCCAGCGAATGAATGCCTAACGGCTGGGTATAATTTACAATCATTAAGCCACCGCCAATGCCTGCTAAGATGCAAACCCATTTTATAGTGGTAAGCTGATCGTTTTTTGGTGTTGTTTGCAAAAGTGAAGAAGCGGCACTTTCAGATACACCCTTATCGATGATTTTATGTTTCATACGGTTTTCAAGAAAAATTTTCAACACATTTACAATGAAAACCATGAACAGGATCACAACAAAAATCACAGAAATGGTTCTGAAAACTTCTCCATTAAAAGAATCTCCACCCTGGGCATTTGCAAAGAGGGCTGTAAAAATTAATGCTGCTGTTGTAACTGTTTTTTTCATTTTAGATTTTATTTATAAATGATGAGACGGATAAGTCGTATTTATGTTGCAGTCTTTTTAATAGAAGTCAATAGCTTTCATTTTTTGCTGATAAGTTTTATACTGATCAATACAAAGAAAAACCAGCAGAACTGTTACAGACGATACCGTTAAATACACAACAAAATTGCCTGCACCACTGAAGAGTTCAATCATATACCTCCTGAAGAAATATAGCATTACACCTGTTATAACGATCATTGCAAATGAAAACAGGTAAATGAAGAAGTCTTCCGGCAGCAATTTTGTTTTTGACTGAGGCTGCAACTGCATTACTACCAGCTCTGAAACATCAAACTCAAAAGCAGGAACCTCCTGTTCGCTGATGCTTGTAAATAATAAGCGATAGGTTTCAACTGCCGATTTGCAATCTTCACAGAAATGTAGATGTTCAGCAATGGTTGAATTATCGTCTGCACTGTTCAAAGCATATTGCTGCAGTTCATCATCGGTAAGATGTTTTGTATTCATAAATCATCTTTTTTATAAGTAATTAAAAGTTCATTCTTCAGCATTTTTCTTGCACGGAACAGGTAGTTTTTTACTGTTCCATCCGGCAAACCGGTTATTTGCCCGATCTCCTCATAACTCATTTCTTCCTGATGATATAAACTGATGAGGGTATTATACACTGGAGGCAGTTTGCTGATGGCTGTTTTTAAAATAACTGCTAAGTTTTTTTTGTGAATCATTGAATCAACAGCAACCGCTGGAGAACCGGCAAAAAATTTATTGGCAAACCATCCGTCATTTTCGGTTTCATTTACTTCGGTTCCATCGCCCGGGAGGAGAAGTTTTTTCTTTCGCAAATAATCAAGACAGGTGTTGTAACTCACCTGTGCAACCCAGGTAGTAAGTTTCGATTGAAAGTTGAAGGAAGGAAGTTTACTGTGGATTTTCAAATAAATATCCTGGACAATGTCTTTTCGGTCTTCAACGTTGCTGATCATTTTAAATACGATCTGTGCTACCAGCCTTTCCGTTTGCCGGATAAGCTGGCCATAAGCAGGCAGATTGCCATCCAGCACCTGCTGTACCAGTTCCTTATCTGCCGGAATATTCCTGTTGCTGTTAGTCACTTGTCAGTTAGACGGGTGAGTGAGTATAATGTTGCAGTATGGGAAACACAAGCCTAACAGCCTAACACAAATCAACTAAACTTTCGGAAGTTGATAGCCGTTATGATATTCCTTCAATAAGTATTGTTTATTTATTGCTTCATCAGTAAACGCCCCTTTGGCTTTATTCCACAATAATTTTTTTCCGCTACGGAACGAAATATTTCCCATTTGTGCTACGGTAGCTACATGCGCCCCCGCCTGTATCGAACAGTTTAAATCCTCCGCCTTGCGTGACTTTACGGCCGCAATAAAATTCACAAAATGTTTATCAAGTCCGTTATCTGAAGATTTTTGGAAAGGCATGATCACTTTATTTTTACTTTGTCTTTCTTCAATTACTTCCCAACCACCACGATTTAAAATAAGTGTTCCATTATTGCCGATAAAAGCAATGCCATGATCTCTTCCGTAAGATCCGTTATCAATACCCATAGCAGAATCCCACACCATGTTGAATTTATCAAATTCATACAGCGTAGTTAATGTATCAGGGGTTTCTTCATACAAATCGGGGTAGGCAAATTTTCCGCCAAGTCCTGCAATGCTGATCGGCAGATCTGCTTTCATGCCGATCAATGCATAGTCTAACAAGTGCACACCCCAGTCGGTCATCAATCCTCCTGCATAATCCCAAAACCATCTGAAATTAAAATGAAAGCGGCTGCTGTTAAACGGTCTTATTTTAGCAGGACCAAGCCACTGTTTATAATCTACACCTTCAGGCGGTGCAGAATCAGGAACAACCGGGCCTGGTTTCATCCATCCCTGGTAACACCACACTTTCGCTGTACGGATATTTCCCAACTGTCCGCTGTGTACAAAATCAACAGCATCTTTAAAATGTTGCTGACTACGTTGCCATTGCCCTGCCTGTACAATTTTGTTATAACGTTTTTGAGCCGCCACCATTCTGGTACATTCAACAATTGAATTGCCAACCGGCTTTTCAACATACACATCTTTTCCGGCTTCGCATGCATGAATCATCATGAGTGCATGCCAGTGATCCGGTGTACCGATTATGACCGCATCAACATCCTTCTGCTCAAGCATCTTCCGGTAATCACCATATATTTTTATGTTGGAAATATTTACATTTTTTTTGCTCAGTTCATCAAGCCGTTTATCGATAACAGGCCTGTCAACATCGCAAACGGCAACAAGATTTACTCCGGGAATTTTTAATGCAGCCATTACGTTGGCCCATCCCATTCCTTTAATACCAATAGCGCCAATGTTTACCTGGTCGGAAGGAGAAACATTACTCTTGAAAATTGAAAATGCGTTGGATTCAAACGCAGGAATCAGTAAACCTCCTGCTGCAAGAAGGGTAGATTGTTGCAGAAACTTTCGGCGTGCATTCATCGTTATTAATATTTAGAAAAAGAAAGATAAGTATTTAACCGTTTAACAACTGTAAGTTATTGGCGGAAAAAAGAGTTCTGCAGAATAATTCGTTACCAACACAATTGATCTTCTTTACTTTGTATGTATGCAGATCAAAAGCAAACTTCCCAATGTTGGCACTACCATTTTTACTGTGATGAGTGCATTGGCAACAGAACACAAGGCTGTGAATCTCGGACAGGGATTCCCTGATTATCCCATGAGTGAAGAGTTGACAGCTAAAGTTGCTGAAGCAATGAAGAACGGGCATAATCAATATGCACCAATGCCAGGGTTGATTGGTTTGCGGGAGAGCATTGCAGAAAAAGTTGAGTTCTTATATAAAACAAAAGTGAATCCAGATACGGAGATTACCATTACTCCCGGTGGTACCTATGCTATTTACTCATCGTTAACCACCATATTGCAACACGGCGATGAGGTGATTTTGTTTGAGCCAGCTTACGACAGTTATATTCCAAACATCGAGATCAATGGAGCAAAAGCAGTTCCGCTTCCACTAACTTATCCTGATTATAAAATTGATTGGGAGTTGGTGCGTGCATCCATTACCGCAAAAACAAAAGCAATTCTCATCAACTCGCCGCATAACCCAACCGGAAGTGTGTTAGATAAAAATGATATTGCCGAATTAAAATCTGTTGTTGCCAATACCAATATTTTTATTGTAAGTGATGAGGTGTATGAACATTTGATCTATGATGACCTTCCACATGAAAGCATGTTGAAATATCCTGAGTTATTTGAACGCAGCTTTGTAAACTTTTCATTTGGTAAAACATACCACTGCACGGGTTGGAAGCTGGGCTACTGTATTGCACCTGCTGCTTTTACAAAAGAGTTCAGGAAAGTACACCAGTTTAATTGCTTCAGTTGCTTTACTCCTGCACAGGTTGCATTGGCCGAATATCTGAAGAATAAAGATGCTTATTTATCACTACCACGTTTCATGCAACAGAAGCGTGATTATTTTATTGAGCTGATGAAGCAGACGAAGTTTGATTTGCTGAATACAAGCGGCAGTTATTTTGTTTGTGCAAGCTATGGCCGCATAAGTGATGAAGCGGATAAAGATTTGGCAATTCGATTAACAAAAGAAGCGGGTGTTGCCACCATTCCACTCTCTGCTTTTTATCATAATCACAAAGATGATAAAGTGGTGCGTTTTTGTTTCAGTAAACAAAACAGAACATTACAACAGGCAGTTGAGCGATTGATGAAGATATGATTCAGCGGTGAGTCACCTGCATGTATACAAGGGTGGCTCACCAGAAAACTTATTTACGCCTGCTGGCTTTATACTTTCCATTCACCACCTGTTCCATCGTTTTATTATACACCTTACTTTCAGCCCAGGAAATGATATCGAGATAAGCGAATGATCTTGTTTGAAAACGGTTCTTCTCGAGGTGCTTGATGTCCTGCAATAATTTTTCCAATGCCTTTTTAATTTTATCAGGCGATTGCGTAAAGCTCGTCTTCAGGAATTTGAAGACAGCTTCTTCAACTGTAGTAAGGTTTTTCATCTTTTCCATGAAACGGTGCACCGATTTACTGAGCGAATCAAGAATTTCATAATTACCCAATTCGTAATGACTCAGCAAATGCATCAAACGTGAATAACATTGAAGATCGATACGCATATCCATTGGTCCGTTGATAATGCGGTGCAGATAGTCAATAGCTTTTTCATAATCGCCATTTCCAAAATACAACGATGCAATTTTATAGTTGAACACAAGAATGCGGTGCTGATCAACAAACAGGGAATATTCACTCAGCTTCTCTTCAATAAGAGGCACAAGTTTCAGACCTTCTTTAAAAGTGCCTTTCATTAAATGACCATTTACACGTGAGCTGTTAATGTAAATGGAAGTATGTGTGCGGAAGTTGTCGTGCATTTGTGCTTCCGGCGTTCTTTCATAGGCTTCAAACTCTTTCAGCGTTTCCTCAAACTTTTTGAAGTTACGCAAATCGAAATGTGCATTCAACAATGCCTGCATTCCTTTGATGTAATGTCCTGTTTCAATATTTTTCAAATGTGGCTCTGTCCTATACAGGTTCACCCATTTTTCTGCATACCTGTAGTACATCAAAAAGTCCTGACGTATAAATGCATACCAGCAATAACTCTGGTAGAGATACAATTCTTCATAGAAACCATTAATGAGAGAAAGATCTTTCGGCAAATAACTTTTGAAGAACGCTTTGATATCAATTTCATCTTCTTCATTGCGTGCATGTCCGTTCAATACATACCAGCGATACAACAACAATGCAAGATTTGATAAACGTGTTACACGATCAATATGACTGCTGATCTGAAACGCTTCTTCAGCCATCATCTCTGTCTTATCAGTAGAACTACGTGTAATATGAAGTGTTTCAATTTTCTTTTCAAGAGAGATCAACTGTACAAGCGTGTTCATTTTTTGATTAACACGTGCAAGTTCTTTTGCTTTTTCAATGATGCGTAATGCTTGTTGCTTTAATCCTTTATTATAAAGTAAGCGGGCATTGTCTAAGTGTTCACTTAATTGCAGATCCACATTCTCGCCTGTTTTCAATAAACGTAAACTGGCCAATAATTCTTTGTACAAATGTGTTTTAAGGTTGGCGAGTTTTGTTTTACTGTTATCAGTGAGCTTGCGCAGCAAAACATGTTCATCATACTCTTGCATTTTGTCTAATGCATCAAAAAGCTGGATGATCTTAAGGTCTTCTTTTGAAGAACTACGCTTGATGTAGAGTTTAAAATGTCGTTTCTCGGCTTTTTCGAGGGAGTGAACTAATTGAAATAATGTATCTGAAAACCTGTTGGCCATAATGTTTTTTTTTCCTGAAACCCTTGTCCTGTCTGTGTTTCACTGTCTTTCCCCGACTTTGACGTCATAAAAAGACCCGTTATTTGATTTGAAGCACAAAAACAACAAGATTATTTTTGTCTCGGATTCGGGCTTAAAAAGTATATGGCAGGCAATCGTTAAAGGGGAAGCATCGTAAACGGCCAAGAATCAAACCACTTAAAGTGGTCGATAAAGATACAGAACTATTTTTTTATATGGCAAGCAATCGTTAACGGTCAGCTGTTTCTACAGGTGACCTTTTTCTTTTAAAAGGTTTGCTAAAATAATGTAAAAATTCATTCCACAAACTTTTTTCTACTCATTTTCTTACACAGGTAATACTTTTCGGCTTTCGTACATTCGAACACGTAAATAAAATGTATGAAAAAATATTTTTTACTCCTTCTTATACTTACGTCTGTTTGTTTTAGTCATGCGCAAGTGCTTCCCATGCGTGAGCAGGCGAAAGTCATCGATGAAATTCTTGCCGATCGTTTCAACAACCTGTTACCGGTATTAATGGAACGCAATGGTATTGATTTATGGGTGATTGTTTCAAGAGAGTACAATGAAGATCCTGTTATACGCACCATGCTTCCTTCAACCTGGATCTCTGCACGCCGCAGAACCATCATTGTATTTTATAATAATCCTGAAAAGAAAGTTTTTGAAAAACTCGCCATTGCCCGTTACAATGTAGGTGAGAACATCAAAGCTGAATGGGATTTGCAGAAATTTCCCAATCAGTGGGATGCATTGATGAACATCATCACAACAAGAAATCCAAATAAGATCGGCATCAACACCTCCACTCATTTTGGTCATGCAGATGGAATGGATGTAACAGATTACAACGAGATGATGCAAAAGTTACCTGCCGCTTTCAAATCAAAAGTGGTGAGTGCAGAAACGCTTGCTGTTAATTGGTTAGAAACAAGAACAGAACGTGAGATGCAGATCTATCCGCAACTTGTGTATGAAACAAGAAAAATTATTGAGGAAGGATTTTCTGAAAAAGTAATTACGCCTGGTGTTACAACAACTGATGATGTAGTATGGTGGTTCCGTGAAAAGATCAGAAGCATGGGCTACAGCACATGGTTTCATCCTTCCGTATCAGTTCAACGGAACGATCCGGAAAGCTTTGAACACTTGCGGAGTTTTTCCAATCGTCCAAAAGATGATGTGATTCAACCGGGCGATCTTTTACATGTTGATATTGGTATAACTTATCTGCGATTGAATACCGATGTGCAGGAACATGCTTATGTATTAAAGCCGGGAGAAACAGAAGTGCCAAAATCTATTCGTGATGCATTTGCAAAAGCAAATCGTTTACAAGATATTCTTACATCACAATTCAAGAAAGATAAAACAGGAAACCAGATCCTTGCTGATGCATTGGCACAAGCAAAGAAAGAAAATATTGCAGCAACCATCTACACACATCCGTTAGGTTTTCACGGACATGCAGCTGGTCCAACCATTGGTTTATGGGATCAACAAGGCGGAGTGCCGGGTTCAGGCGATTTCCCAATGAATTACAGAACGGCTTACAGCATTGAGTTAAACGCAGCAACAGATATTCCCGAATGGAAAAAGAGCATACGCATTATGCTGGAGCAGGATGGTTATTTTGATGAGAATGGTTTCCGTTATATCGGCGGAAGACAGAAAGAAATTTACCTGGTGCCGAGAGCAAACAAGAATGTTGGCAATTAACATTGAACATCTCTCCAACATATCGTGGCATTTTTTTCATGTTGCTGGCAGCATTGGGATTTTCCATCATGGGCGGTGCTGCTAAAGCGTTGAAAGGAAGTTTTAATGCAGGACAGTTGGTGTTCTGGCGAAACAGCATTGGATTATTATTTATAACCATCAGTTTGATCAATCGTGCACCTGAACAAACAGGTGGCAAACTTCTCCGGCTCATCTTTCGTGGACTAATGGGCACTTCAGCAGTTTACATGTTACTCTATTGTATTCTGCATTTGCCATTGGGAACGGCTATGAGTTATAATCTTACTTCTGCTTTGTTTATTGCACTCTTCTCATTTCTCTTATTTAGAGAATACGAAGGCAGATGGGTGTTACTGGCAGTGTTGCTTGGCTTTGCAGGAATGTTGCTCATCTACAAACCCAATATTCATTTTCCCTGGTATTATCATCTTGCAGGATTGTTGAGCGGCATTCTGTCGGCAATAGCTTACCTAACAGTTGGTCGACTAACGAAATATTATGATACACGAGTGATCGTACTCTCTTTTGTACTCACAGGTGTGCTTGCGCCTTTACTCTTTACATTGCTTCGTTACCTGCTGCAATTACCAGCCGATGAAGTTCTTTTCATCAACTGGCGCTGGCCTCAGCAAGCCGAATGGTTTCCTGTTATACTCATGGGCACATCAGCATTGTTTGGTCAGTACTTCGTTACCAAAGCATACGGTGCAGATAAAGCAGGCGTTGTTTCTGCCATCAGCTATGCGGGCATCATCTTCAGCATCTTTATTGGTATGATGTTAGGCGATGCTTTTCCCGACAGTGTTTCGTTATTGGGCATTGTTTGCATCATCATCAGCGGACTCATCATTTCATTTATCAAAAAGCAGAACGAAGCAAAACGCATAAGTGCTTGAGTGTCGCTCGTTTCACTAACTATCGTTCTTAAATCTTTACCAAAATTTTATGTGCATCATATAATTATATCAATTACTTTTGTTCCTCAATTTTATTAAGCAATTGACAAACGCAAATACATATCACACAATTGAAGTAAGTGCCAACAACAGCACTTCTAACTTCTATGTATTTTCCCCACGACCTCGACGCATCGTCTGATAGGACGAGCCCTTCACCACGGCCCCTGTCAGTGAACAACCTCCCGGTAATACTCTTAGGATTGGTCATCCCGGTTTTGTTAAGCATTTACAATCATGGACAATCAGGAAATTATTATACGTGTAGCCAATAGTGGCGATACTCACTATTCTGAAACAATCACCAACGAAATGGAGCAAAGTGCCAAAGCAAGAGGCACAGGTATTGCCAAGCGTAGTCCCGAATATGTGGCGAATAAAATGAGCGAAGGCAAAGCTGTAATTGCTCTCACAAAAGATGGCACATGGGTTGGTTTCTGTTACATTGAAACATGGAGCCACGGTGCGTTTGTTGCCAACAGCGGATTAATTGTTTCACCTGCGTTCAGAAAGAGCGGTGTCGCCAAACAAATCAAAGAACGCATCTTCAAATTATCAAGACAATTATATCCTGAAGCAAAGATCTTTGGTTTAACCACCGGCCTTGCTGTAATGAAAATTAATTCTGACCTCGGTTACGAACCTGTTACTTATAGTGAGTTAACGCAGGATGAAGAATTCTGGAGTGGTTGCAGGAGCTGTGTGAACTTTGATATCCTCACCAGTAAAGAGCGCAAAAACTGTATGTGCACGGCTATGCTTTACGATCCTAAAGATCATTACGAGCCTGAAGAAACAAAACAATACTTCGAAGAAAATAAAAAAGGCTTTGAACGTTTGTTGCGTTTCAAAGAATGGAAATTATTAAAACCATTCCTGCGTAAAGACAAAGATGATAAAGGAAGCGGTGGTGAAAGCAAGGCAAAAAGATTCTTACAATATTTTTTTCATTTATAAGTTGGGTGTTTCCGGCAACGGTTCATAGTTGATCTGTTGTTGTGTCACTCACTTGTACGTTCAATAATTCTATTCAGCAATGGCAAACAAAAAAATTGTACTCGGCTTTAGTGGTGGATTGGATACTACTTACTGCGCCAAATATCTCAGTGATGAAAAAGGTTACGAAATTCATTCGGTCATTGTAAACACCGGAGGTTTCAGTGAAGAAGAATTAAAAAGGATCGAAGCACATGCTTACAAGCTTGGTGTAAAATCACACACAACTGTTGATGCAGTTAAAGGTTATTACGAACGCATCATTAAGTTCCTCGTATTCGGAAACTGTTTGAAGAATAATACATACCCGTTAAGTGTAAGTGCCGAGCGTTTGAGCCAGGCCTTGCATATTGCTGAACATGCAAAGAAATTAAATGCTGATGCAGTAGCACACGGCAGCACCGGTGCAGGTAACGACCAGGTGCGTTTCGATATGATCTTCCACATCATGATTCCCGGTGTTGAGATCATCACTCCCATTCGTGATATGAAGCTTAGTCGTGAGGAGGAAATTTCTTACCTCAAGAGCAAAGGAGTAGAAATGAATTTTGAAAAAGCTGCGTATTCAATTAATAAAGGATTGTGGGGAACAAGCATTGGTGGTAAAGAAACGCTCAACAGCAAAGGCATGTTGCCGGAAGAAGCATGGCCTACACAAGTAACTAAAACCGGAAGTGAAGAAGTAAAACTTCATTTCGAAAAAGGTGAGCTGAAAGCGGTGAACGATCAGAAGTTCGATCATCCTGTTGATGCCATCAATCATTTACAATCTATTGCAGGTGCATACGGTATTGCAAGAGATATTCATGTGGGTGATACCATCATTGGTATTAAAGGTCGTGTGGGTTTTGAAGCAGCTGCTCCAATGGTGATCCTGAAAGCACATCATGCATTAGAAAAGCATGTACTTACCAAATGGCAATTGCAATGGAAAGATACACTTGCACAATTCTACGGTAACTGGATGCACGAAGGACAAATTCTTGATCCCGTGATGCGTGATATTGAGGCGTATTTCATCAGCAGTCAGCAAAACGTAACAGGCGATGTGTTTGTACAACTAATGCCTTACCGTTTCCAGGTAATTGGTATCGACAGCAAATACGATCTTATGAGCAGCAAGTTTGGTAAATATGGCGAAATGAACACCGGCTTTACAGGTGATGATGTGAGAGGCTTCTCAAAAATATTCGGCAATCAAACTTCTATCTGGACTTCTGTACAGGCAGAAAATGAAAAATAATAGTCATGCAGATCAAAGTTGGAATCATTGGCGGAGCAGGTTATACAGGTGGCGAGTTGATCCGTTTGTTGATCAATCATCCTTCCGCACAGTTATCGTTTATTCACAGCAGAAGCAATGCAGGTGAGCCTGTTTATAAAGTACACCAGGATCTCGTTGGTGAAACAGAAATCAAATTCACCGGTGAATTATCGAATGATGTAGATGTATTGTTCTTGTGTCTTGGTCATGGCGAATCAAAAAAATTCTTAGCTGAGAATACAATCGATGAAAAGATCAAAGTAATTGACTTGGCTAACGATTTTCGTTTGGCAAACAGTTCAACGATTGGTAACCGCAAGTTTGTTTACGGTTTACCTGAATTGAACAAAAAGCAAATCATAACCGCAAACAACATAGCTAACCCCGGTTGCTTTGCTACAACATTGCAACTTGGTTTATTGCCGTTAGCAAAAGCAGGTTTGCTGAAAGATGTCTACACAACCGGCATCACCGGTAGTACTGGAGCAGGACAAAGTCTTGCTGCTACTTCACACTTCAGTTGGAGAGCAAATAATATCCAGGCATATAAAACATTAACGCATCAGCATCTCGGCGAGATCGGCGAATCATTGTTGCAGTTACAACCCAACAGCGATATTGCTGTGAACTTTGTTCCATGGCGTGGTGATTTCACCAGAGGTATTTTTATCAGTTCACAATTGAAATGTGAAAAGAGCCTGGATGAGCTCAACAAACTCTATGAAGATTTTTATGCAGACGCTGCATTTACCCATATCATTAAAGAAGCTGTTTTCTTAAAGCAAGTAGTGAATACAAACAAGTGCCTTATTCAATTAGAGAAAGTTGCTGACATGCTTGTTGTTCATTCAGCAGCGGATAACTTATTAAAAGGAGCAAGCGGACAAGCGGTACAAAACATGAACCTGTTGTTTGGTCTTGACGAAACAACAGGATTGAAGTTGAAAGCAAACTATTTTTAAATAAACCAAATAGAAACAAAGAGCACCGAGTCTTTCTTCGTGTCTCTGAGCCTCTGTGGTAAAACTAACATCATGAATTTATTCGACGTTTACCCAATTAACAACATCGCCATCTCAAAAGCCAAGGGCACTTATGTATGGGATGATCAAGGCGAGCAGTATTTAGATCTTTACGGAGGTCATGCTGTGATCAGTATTGGACACACTCATCCGCATTGGGTAAAACGAATTGAAGAACAATTGAACAAAATTGCTTTCTACTCGAACTCGATTAAAATTCCATTACAGGAAGAATTAGCAGCAAAGCTTGGAAAAGTGAGCGGTAAAGAAGATTATCAACTTTTCCTTTGCAACTCAGGAGCTGAAGCAAATGAGAATGCATTAAAACTGGCAAGCTTTCACAACGGACGCAAAAAAATTATTGCGTTCAAAAAAGCATTCCACGGCAGAACATCTCTTGCTGTAAGTGCAACTGATAACAAAAATTATATCGCACCGGTAAATGAAACCGATAATGTGATCTTTCTTCCTTTGAATGATGAAGCTGCTTTAGAAGCCTGCTTTAAAAAACAAGGCGATGAAATTTCATCAGTGATCATTGAAGGTATTCAGGGCGTGGGTGGCATTAACGTAGCGGAAAATTCATTCCTCAAAATGATCCGTTCACTCTGCGATCAGTATGGTGCAGTTTATATTGCCGACAGTGTGCAGTGTGGTTATGGCAGAAGCGGTAAGTTTTTCAGTCATGATTTTGCAGGCGTAAATGCGGATATCTACAGCATGGCAAAAGGCATGGGCAATGGTTTTCCCATCGGTGGAATCATTATTGCACCGCACATCAAACCCAAACATTTCCAGTTAGGCACAACCTTCGGCGGTAATCATTTGGCTTGTGCTGCTGCATTGGCTGTGTTGGAAGTAATGGAAGAAGAGAAGTTGATGGGCAATGCAGTCATGATCGGGAAATATCTGCGTGAAGAATTGGAAAAGATCGAAGAACTTGAAAATGTTCGTGGCCGTGGTTTAATGATCGGTTTTGATGTTCCTGAAGAATATAAAGACCTAAAGAAAAATTTATTGCTCAACCAAAAGATCTTCACCGGCGAAGCAAAACCAAATGTGATCCGTTTGCTACCAAGTCTTGGTTTGAAGAAGAGAGATGCAGAAATGTTTATTGATGCCGTGAAGGAAGAGCTTGAAGCATTGAAAGGATAATTGTAAAAAAGATTTTTTACTGATTTAATATAGATAAGATTGAAACAGTTTATTTCCGTTCATGATGTAAAAGACATTAATGCTTTCGTTGAAAAAGCATTAGACTACAAAGCCAACCCGCTGAAAGATCAGGAATTGGGCAAGGGCAAACGTATAGGTCTTATTTTTTTAAATCCCAGTTTACGTACACGCTTAAGTACACAGGTTGCTGCAGAGAATCTTGGAATGAAGCCGATCGTGTTCAATGTGGGCAGTGAAGGCTGGACCTGGGAGTTTGAAGAGGAAGCCATCATGAGTGGTACAACTGTGGAGCATGTAAAAGATGCAGCGCCTATTCTCGGAAATTATTTTGATGTGCTGGCTATCCGCACATTCCCATCTTTACAAAATAAGAAAGATGATTACAGCGAACTGTTCATTAAACAGTTCATCAAATATGCAGGCGTTCCGGTGGTGAGTTTGGAAAGTTCAACATTACATCCGTTGCAATCCTTGACCGACATCATCACCATCACCGAAACATTCAAAGAAAAACGCAAACCAAAAATTGTATTGACCTGGGCTCCACATATCAAACCGTTGCCACAGTGCGTGAGTAACAGTTTTGCACAATGGATCAATGCTTGGGGTGAAGCTGATTTTGTGATCACACATCCGGAGGATTATGAACTGGATGAACAATTCACGAAAGGTGCAACCATCACACACAACCAGGATGAAGCATTGAAAGATGCCGACTTTGTGTATGTGAAAAACTGGAGTACATATACTGATTACGGCCGCATTTATTGCAACGATCCTGCATGGATGCTCACAGAAGAAAAATTGAAAACAACCAACAATGCGAAAGTAATGCATTGCTTACCCGTTCGCAGAAATGTGGAGTTAAGCGATGAAGTACTTGACAGCAGCAACAGCATTGTTACCCAACAGGCGAGCAATCGTGTATGGGCAGCTCAAACGGTTCTTGCAGAAATATTAAAAGGAAATGGATAAGCTGATTGTTATAAAAATTGGTGGCAACATTGTAGATGATGAAACAAAGCTTTCATCGTTCCTGCAAAGTTTTGCTGATGTGGAAGGAAGAAAGATCCTTATTCATGGCGGTGGTAAAGTTGCAACTAAGATCGGTGAATCATTGGGCATCGAAAGTAAATATGTTGATGGAAGACGCATTACCGATGCTGCAACCATTGATTTAGTAACGATGGTATATGCCGGTCTCATCAACAAAAAAGTAATTGCACAGCTACAAGCACTGAACTGCAATGCCATTGGAGTTACTGGTGCAGATGGTAATTTAATTCCTGCCAATAAGCGTCCAGTAAAAGAAATTGATTATGGTTTTGTAGGCGATGTAAAGTCAGATAAGATCAACGCACAAAGCTGGAGCAGTTTGTTAGATCATGGTTTTATTCCGGTGGTAGCACCTATTACACACGATGGCAATGGTCAATTGCTCAACACCAATGCAGATACGATTGCACAGGAAGTAGCAAAAGCAATGAGCAGCTTGTATGAAGTAAGTCTTATCTACTCGTTTGAAAAAGCAGGTGTGTTGCTCGATGCAAATGATGATACAACAGTTATCAGCAACATCGATCCATCATCATATGAACAATTAAAAGCAGAAGGAAAAATATTTGCGGGCATGATCCCGAAACTCGATAACGCATTTGCTGCGTTAAACAGTGGCGTAAAAAAAGTAGTAATAGGTAAAGCTGAGCATTTGAAAGATCTGATCAACGGAGAAAGCGGAACATCCATTACAAACAGTTAAACAAATTATTATGGCAAACCAGGACATCAGCCAACTTCACACAGAGGCGCTTGAATTGTTAAAGCAGCTGATCGCCACTCCGTCTTTTTCAAAAGAAGAAAACGAAACTGCAGAAATACTCATTCAGTTTTTTGCACAAAAAGGAATTGAACATTTCCGTGTTGGCAACAATGTATATGCAAAGAATAAGTTTTACGATGCATCAAAACCATCGGTGTTACTGAATTCGCATCATGATACGGTGAAGCCAAATGCGAAATACACAAAAGATCCATTTGAACCCATTGTAGAAGATGGAAAGTTATATGGTCTTGGCAGTAATGATGCCGGCGGTTGTTTGGTGAGCTTGATCGCTACATTTCTTTATTACTACGAAAAAGAAAATCTTTCGCACAATGTGGTGTTTGCAGCAAGTGCTGAAGAAGAGATCAGCGGTGTGAATGGTATTGAACTGGTCTTGCCTTATCTCGGCAATATCAACTTTGGAATTGTCGGCGAGCCAACCAAAATGGACATGGCTGTTGCTGAGCGTGGATTGATGGTGATCGATTGCATTGCACAAGGCAAGGCAGGTCATGCTGCACGCAAAGAAGGGGTGAATGCATTATATATTGCAGTTGATGATATTAACTGGATCCGCAATTACAAGTTCGATAAAGTAAGTCCGTTGTTAGGTGAATCGATGTTAACTGTAACAGTGATCGGTACAGAAAACCAACAACACAATGTGGTACCACCGCAATGCAAATTTGTGATTGATGTGCGGGTGAATGAGCTTTATACGTTCGATGAAATCTTAGGTGAATTGAAACAAAACCTCAAAAGCCAGTTCAAGCCACGTACAACAAGAATGAAATCGACTTCTATTCCTATGGATCATCCGTTGGTGAAAGCAGGGATTGAATTGGGTCGTGGTTATTATGGTTCACCAACCACCAGCGATAAAGCATTGATGCCTTTCCCTGCTTTGAAAATGGGTCCTGGTGACAGTGCACGAAGTCATACCGCTGATGAGTATATTTATATTGATGAGATTAAGGGTGGAATTGAATTATACATTCAGTTACTAGATAAGATTCTTTAAAAGCCGAAAGCATTTGTTATGAAACTCTGGAGCAAAGAAAACAGCAGCACATCAGCATTGGTAGAACAATTCACGGTTGGTCGTGATAAAGAATTTGATTTGTTGTTAGCGAAGTACGATGTACAAGGCTCCATTGCCCATGTAACTATGTTGGGCGAAGTGGGTTTGATGAGCAATGAAGAAGCAGAGACGGCAGTAAATGGTTTAAAAGAAATTGCTGCAACAATTGAGCTCGGCTCTTTCATCATTGAAGAAGGTATTGAAGATGTTCACTCACAAGTTGAATATCTACTCACACAAAAAATTGGCGATGTTGGAAAGAAAATTCATAGTGGCCGCAGCCGTAATGATCAGGTTGCAGTGGATATTAAATTATATCTGCGTGCAGAGATCGGCAATATTAAAGACGAAGTAAAAAACCTGTTTGATCTGTTGATCAAAACTGGCGATCAGCATAAGAATACATTATTGCCCGGGTATACTCATTTGCAAATTGCCATGCCATCATCCGTTGGTTTATGGTTAGGTGCGTACGCAGAAAGTTTGGTTGATGATCTTGAATTATTAGCAGCAGCTTACCAGGTTGCTAATAAAAATCCATTAGGCAGCGGTGCTGGTTATGGTTCTTCCTTTCCGCTCAACAGAAAACGTACAACAGAATTATTACAGTTCGGCACACTTAACTGGAACAGCGTGTATGCACAAATGAGTCGTGGTAAAACAGAAAAGGTAACCGGCATCGGTATGAGTTCTGTTGCTGCAACACTCAGCAAACTGGCGATGGATTGTTGTCTGTACATGAATCAGAATTTCGGATTCATTTCATTTCCCGATGAGTTGACAACAGGCAGCAGCATTATGCCGCACAAGAAAAATCCAGACGTATTTGAACTCATCCGTGCAAAATGCAACCGCATTCAATCGATCCCAAACGAATTGACGTTGCTTATCAATAATCTTCCTTCCGGTTATCACCGTGATATGCAGTTAACAAAAGAAATTTTATTTCCTGCTATCGAAGAACTGAAAGCCTGCTTGCAGTTAATGCAACTCATGCTCAGCAATATGAAGGTGAAAGAAAATATTCTCACCGATGAGAAGTATAAATATCTCTTTAGCGTAGAAGCAGTGAACGAACTGGTGAACAAAGGTGTTCCCTTCCGTGAAGCTTACCAGCAGGTGGGTAACGCTATCAACAAAGGAGAATTTGAATACGATCTGCAACAATTACATCACACACACGAAGGAAGTATTGGTAATCTTTGCAGCGAAGAAATTGCAGCCGAGATGAATAAAGTACTGGCGAAATTCTAAATGATTATACTGAACCGCAACATATGAGTGTTGCGGTTTTTTATTAAAACCTGTTATGAAAAAACTCATCTTATCCATTATTCTTTTTACTTCTGTATGCTTTTGCACTTATTCCCAGGATAAAGGAGCTGCCACGGTAAGCGTTGAACGGATACCTGATACAGACAGTATCTGGATTACGCTTCAACAAACCGCATTTGTAAAAGCAGGAACACTGATGGTGGTGGCAAAAGCCATGAACGCAGGAGTAGTTGATACTTTGTATTATCCTGTAATTGACACGCTCAATAGTTTTCTTTTAACCGTACCAGAAAATTTTCAGAACAATAAAGTATCAATCTCCACTTTTTATTACCCAGGACTAAGGCAGGTTACGGGTACACTCAACAATAGTAAAATCTCTTCATCACTTTTAATGTTTGTATTTGGAAAAGATATATCGAACTACAATAAAGTAATAGAAGTAAATGAAGATAAACGGTTCGTTTTGCCGAAATTGGTCTTTGAAAATAAAGCCACTGTGTTTTTTAATTTCCTCGGCACAAAGCGAAAACAAAAACCCGACATTGTTATTGAAGTATTTCCGAAAGCAAAAGACTACGATTCAGTTACAACCAACACTTTCGATTTTTCTGCAAACCTGTTTACATCTGCCGAATATGATTCGCTGAAGTTGATCAATAAACTTCCACCCAATGCAGTAAGAGTTGAAGGGAAAGGAAAAGAATTGCAGCAAATTGTTGTTACTGGTACACGTAAGACCAAGCTGGAGAAGTATAAGGAACAATACACGTCGGGTCTGTTCGATAATATCATGGAAAGGGAATATGATTTCCTTGATAATGATGATATTCTTACCTACACCAATTGTCTCATGTTTTTACAAACAAGATCTCCGGGGCTTACAATGAGTTTGGACCCATCAACTGGTCAGCAGGCATTGTATTGGCGTAAAGAAAAGATCAAAGCCTACTTTATTGATGAAATGGAAGTTGATATTGACCAGATGTTGATGCTGGATGTATCAACTATTGCTTACATGAAATTATTGCCATCGGTATTAGTTGGTACAATGAATCCCGGAAACGGAGGGGCGGTTGTAGTATATACGAGAAAAGGCGATTTTGTAAGACAGGGTTCTTTTCAAAACAACTATATCTTTTCTGTTAAAGGTTATACTCCTTCAGAATACATTCTGTTTTCAGCGAAATAAAATATTGATTGAAACAGGTGCATAAAAAAAGCCATACACTCGCAGCTGTATTGGCTTTCATGGGTAAAGTTCATTCATATTATTCAGCTACATAACTTTTCCAACGTTTAAATTGCTTTGTCTGTGGTGATTCAAAAGATTCAACCAGCAAATGAACAATCTGTTTGATTGACTGAAGAACAGAAGAGCTTTTACGTACGGTAGGGTTCTTTTTCATAACGATTGGATTTAAGGCTATAAAAGTATAAACGCTTTCTTTGGTTTGCAAGAGTAGAAACAATGTTTTTTCACTTGTTATTTTTACGGGTTTCTGTGTAATAATCCTACTACATTCGTAATATGATCTTATTGCTTTCATTATGGACGTTGTATTTCATTCTGCATAGCGCATTGGCCGCAGAGCCTGTAAAGCATTGGTTTCAAAGAGTTTCCGGCATTTCAAGACAGGGCTATAGAATTGCTTATAACCTCTTTAATCTCTTCGGTTTGCTGGGCTTGTTATGGGTTCATATTCGATTTATATGTCCGCCGTTTTATGAAAGCACAACAGTTCTTATTGTTGCGGGAGCGGTTTTGTCGCTCACGGGTCTTACAATTATGATTCAATCAGCAAGAGAATACGAGCTTTCATCTTTTCTTGGATTAAGCAAAGAGACACACATGCCTTTACAGATAAAAGGGCTGCATAAATACATGCGTCATCCATTGTATAGCGGCACACTATTGTTCTTTACAGGTATTTGTATTGCTTTTCCTTTTTATAAAAACTGGTATTTGTTATTGTTGATGATCGTTTATCTTTTTATTGGTATGTGGCTTGAAGAAAGAAAATTGATTGCTGTTTTTGGTGATCAATACAAAGACTACATGAAAAGAGTAAAAAGACTGATACCCGGTATAGTATGATAGAAAGATTTGTTTTACTATATTGCAATCAAATCTCTATCCATGACCAAAAAACTACTGCTATCATCAGCAATTATTCTGATTGCATTCTTTTCATCTGCACAAACGAAGAACACACTCACCACCATCCGGCCCCAGTTAGAAAAAGTAATTAACGATTATCCCAATCAATTTGCATTGATCAAAGGCACACAGAACCAGGGTGACCCGAGCGTTATTGAGTATAGTTCGAAAGTGGAAATGAAAGGCGCTGTTGAAACAAAAATTCTTGGTTACCCTGCCAATAAAAAGATCAATTGGCTTTGGGAAGCAAAACTTCTGGTAACTGAAGAAACAAAAGAAATGCAAAAACAATACAAAGCTTATTACAATGATATCTTAGGTAAATCGCTTTTCAGTAAAGGAGCAAACAACAGTATCACGCCAAGCGGCACTTACAGTACGCCAACAGAAGAATTGCGTTTGTGGAGTAATCAGTTTCATATAAATGATGTAACAGGTGAATTCAGCAAACTGGTGATCGACCTTGTAGCAGAGTACCAGAATTTTGAATGGACCATTTACTTGCGTGTATATGATAAAGAGAAAGATGAAGATATGCGTCCTACAAAAGATACAAACGACCCATGGCGGTATGGAACGAATAAAAACTAAAATAAAAACGTCGCACTCAATGTGCGACGTTTTTTTATCTGGCAGGTTGAATTGCAACGCTGGTTTTCTTTCGTCCGAAATAATTCCATGCCCACATAAGCGTAAAGCTGGGTACAAAATCGGTCCATGGTAAAAGCTCTTCCACAAAATTAAAGGCCGAACCAAAAGCACCTTTCCAGCCACCAAATGTGCGGAAGAAAATAAGAGCAGAGATTGGCGCCCAGATCAAATCACCAAACTCACCAAGAAAAGGAAATGCATAGGTAGCATAACCCACTGCATCCATTACCAGGCAGAAGAAGAGAGAGGTTTGTTGTTTGTTCATGTTTGAGTTGTTGTTTAAAACACTCAATCAGAGTGCAAATGAGATACCAACGTTGCATTTTGGACAGAATGACGCTTGTTAATTTTTCAACTCTTATACTTGTCGTTTCCTCAACCATAAAACTAAATCATGGGAATGATTGGTACAACATTTGAATAAATCATTCAATCACAGCAATAAATAACTTAACGGAGGCCTTTTTAATTAATTAGATCAAAATCAGCGGGCAGAATTCCCCAACAAACTCTCTTATATGAAAAAGACAACGTCCCAAAAACCGACCGGATTTGAAAAAATGTCGATTGCCGTAACAAAGGCCTCCGGCAGCACTGCCGCTTTTATCATTGCTTTCTTTGTGATTATTGCCTGGTTGATAAGTGGACCGATTTTTAAGTTTTCTGATACCTGGCAACTGGTTATTAATACAGGAACAACCATTGTTACATTTTTGATGGTGTTTCTTATTCAACGTAGTCAAAACAAAGATTCTATTGCCTTGCATTTAAAGCTGAATGAATTGATTGTTTCGCAGGAATTTGCCAGTAACCGCCTGATAGCGGTAGAAGAAATCAGCGAAGACGATCTGAAAGTGCTCCAGGCGTTTTACAAACATTTAGCAGAGAAAGCAAAGAGTGAACTATCTGTACAGGAGTCACATTCAATCAACGAAGCAAATGCCCATCACGAAAGAAAGTCTACAGCACAAAAGGGAATTATACAGAAGTAGGAAATGGGGCGAGAATTCTACAGACAAGTAAAAAGAACTGCGTAATAAATCATGAATCTTACAACTGGCTATCCATACAGTCTTATCAATAGCGGATTGCCGGCACACTATCCAAAACTTGAACGATCAATTAAAACAGATGTAGTGATAATTGGTGGCGGAATTTCCGGCGCATTAAGCGCCTATCATTTAATAAATGCGGGAATACAATGTGTGCTGGTAGATGCCAGAACGGTTGGCTTAGGCAGCACTTGTGCAAGCACTTCACTTCTTCAATACGAATTAGATAAACCGTTGTGTGAACTTGCAAAACAAATCGGCTATGCAAAAGCAGCTCGTGCCTACATGATGTGTGCTGAGGCAATCGATGGTTTAGAAGCAATCTCTGAAAAACTCGACTTCAAATTATTTCAAAAACAACAAAGCTTATTTTTTGCAGCATACAAGAAAGATAAAAGTCTGATTGAAGAGGAGTTTTCAATTCGTAAAAAAGCAGGATTTCGTGTACAGCTGTTAAACGAAGCGCACATACAGAAACAATTCGGATTCAACTCTGCGGCAGCTATTCTTTCTTCACAGGCCGCCGCCACCGACGCTTATTTGTTTACACATGCATTACTTGCTGCCGCAATAAAAAAAGGACTTACCGTATTCGACCGAACAAGCATTTCAAAAATTGAATACAAAAAATCAGGGGCCGTCTTAACGACTGAGAGAGGACACTTGATCAATGCAAAGAGAATTGTGAATGCAGCAGGTTATGAGATAACCGAATTCATTGACAAAAAAATTGTAACACTTCACTCGACCTATGCAATTGCCTCAGAACATATTCAATCAACAATCCCCGTTTGGAAGGGTAAGACCATGCTTTGGAATACTGCAGATCCTTACCTGTATATGCGTTTAACGAAAGATAACCGAATCATAGTTGGGGGAAGAGACGAGGATTTTTACAGCCCGGCTAAGCGTGACCGGCTTATTAAAAAGAAGTCGGCACTTTTAAAAAAGGATTTTCTGAAACTGTTTCCCGCAATAGACTTTGTTCCTGAGTTTAGCTGGACAGGTACATTTGGTTCAACATGGGATGCATTGCCGTATATTGGCACTTACAGTAAAACACCCCACACTTATTATGCTTTAGGGTTTGGAGGTAACGGTATTACGTTTAGTTTAATAGCAGCGCAAATAATTACGGATATGATCAAAGGAAGAAAAAATAAAGATGCTGCGTTGTATGCATTCAATCGGTAAAAAATTCAACTGATATCTTTTTGCATACATAAACTAATCTCCACTCCGACGTATTGTCCATAATTGGGAATGAGTTTATATCCTTCACGTTCATAGACCCTAATGGCTTCAGGTTGTTTTATGGCTGTTTCAAGAATACAGCTTTTAAAACCTTCTTCTTTTGCCCATTGTTCCAATGCAGCCAAGATTTGACCTGCAATTCCTTTTCCCCGATGTTGCTGTTTTACAAACATTCGCTTGATCTCGGCCACTCCCAGCTCATATTCTTTAAATGCTCCACAACCAATGGGCTGATTGTTTTCATAAGCAACAATTACATGATGGATATGATCGAGCTTATTGAATTGCGAAAAGAACGATTGCTGGTCGCCGTAGCGATCCTGCAGATCGGCATCAAGCAATACAACCAGCGAACGGAAATCGCTGCTGTCGGAATTTGTTTTGATGAGACTTAACATGCTAATAATTTATTACTACAAGATAAAAATCTTTATGCATCATTCCTGTACATCAAGCAAACGACGGTGATAATTAATTTGTCCGAGATGATAACTCAAGTGTGCGGCGAGATGAATGAGAAAAAATTCGGTTGACGTTTTTTCTGCAAATACCAACATGGAATATTCATCTTGCAAAGTAGTTGCCGGAAGCTTGCGTAATGTTTCAGCAACGATGGTTCTTGTTTCAGCAACCATTGCAAGCAATTCTTTTTTTGGAACACCCTTCAAAGAAAATTCAAGATCACGGTTTCTTGTGTAAGTAAAGCCACCAAGCTCCGAACCAATATAAGTTTTGAGATTACCAACTAAATGCAGACAAAGATTACCGGCTGAATTAGCAATTGATTGTTCTGTTACCCAAAGCTTCTCTTCGCTTTTGTATTGTTCAATTTCTGAGTAAAGTTTTGCTATATCCCGTTGAAAAATAGTTGCCAGTGTGTCTGTAAGCATAGAACGAAATTAAGAAGTACCAAATGAAAAAATGCCCGCATTAAAATTTTTTGCGATAGCCTGGTTACAATTCATACGCCTGAAAATTCAATTGATGCAGTAAACATCTAATGGCTGTATGCACCTATTCTATTTTTATGTTCTCAAAAACTAATCGGATGAAAACAGCCTTAATGATCGTCTTATTGTTGCTCACTATTTCACCAGCATTTGCGCAAACAAAACCCACAATGCCTGATGTAAACAAGATGATGAAGATGAGCCCTGCAGAATTGGAAGCCTACAAAAAACAAATGCAGAAGCAATACAGTGCGCAGGCAAAACATATTGCACAGGAAGCGAATTTTAAGATAGATGAAATGACGCTTCCCGATTTTAAAGTACAACTTCCCACCAAAGATGTGAAACGCCTTTCACTCATACCAACACAACCTCCAACGTTAATTCAGCTGAGTGATATGTTGCGTACAACAAAGCAGCAGATACAGGCAGCAGTAAAGCCAACAGTGATACAGGAAGTAAAGAAAATTACTGAAGGTCAAAATGCAGAAGCACTTCAACAATCGGCTATCGGAACCTTTTATGCAGATAAACCGGAGCAATCACTTCTTATTGCTATAGAAGCTGCATTAAAAGATGTGAACGATCAAACAGGATGGAACAATGTTGCGGCCATTATGAACATGACGGGTTTTCAGCATAAGGCCATCCCAATTTTAATGAATCAATTGCAAAACGATCCCAACAACAGCATGATGTTGAATAATATGGGGCAGGCTTATCTCGGTCTGGGCGATATTGGTTTGGCGGAAATGTTTTTAAAACAATGTTTGCAACACGATCCGTTAAACCCTGAAGCAAACCGCAGCATGGGCATGATCAAATACTTCTATGATCAATACGAAGAAGGGATGAAGTATTTTGAAAAGGAATTAGAAGTTGCTTACCGCAGAAGCACAATGGCGTTGATGCGGGGCAAAGACAAAGCATTTAATATTTATCAACTTCGCAAGAAACGTAACATTCCCAGTCGTAATTATTTTGGAGAACTCTCCTTCCAGAATTTTAAAGTGCCATCGTTACCTGAAACAACTGATCAAACTGCGGAAGCTAAAATAAAAGGTGAATCATTCGGCAAATCAGTAATGGAAGAAATGCTTTACTGGAACAGCAAGGCACAGCTTTCTCCCGAAGAAATAAAACGAGACGGTGAAGCGATGCCCAGCATTTATGCCGACTATGTGGAAGCATTGCTGAAAGACTTACATGAAGTGTACACATCGGAAGAGCTGCTGGTGCTAAATGAACTTGATATTAATCACATTGAGCAAATATTGAATAGTTACAATACAAAAATGATGGCGGTGGAATGTCCGCAAGCACCTGCGGGCGCTACGCATGGTGAATATGAGGCCTACATAAAAAAATGCTGCGACATTAAGAAACCGATCATGGATGGGTTTGTGGCGGAATATAATGCCTTTGTTACAAAAAGAGGTAACCGTGCATTGGGCATCTGGAGAGAATACCTCAACGATCTCATCAATATTGTTTCACTCGACCCAAGTGCAGGAAACAGGATTATGGTGTACCGTAACCTGCAACAGTATTTCGTTGTGTTAGGCCAGTGCTGGGGAAGCGGACAGTTTTTAGATCCACCAATGGAATGTAGTGTAAGTCTTAGTACTGCCGAAGCCGATAGTTTAATTGCTTCTTCAAGAAATCTTGATCTCAGTTGTCCGTCGTGGTTGAATATTGAAGTAGATGTAAAAGTGGCTAAGATAAAAGCCGATTGCAGTAAGTATGCACTTGAAGTAGGAAAGCTTTGGCAGACGAGTTACGAACACAATTTCAGAACAGGAACTACCACGCTTGCTGCAGGCGTTGGTGCCAAGGCAAAGTTTTTTGCCAACACAGGCGGTGCTGATATTAAAGCGATGGTATACGTTTCGTTTGATAACAACAATGAGTTTAGTGATGTAGGCATTATGGGTAAGGCCTCCGTTAAAATTGGTGATACACCTTTTGTATTAGCAGGAGGAAACGGAAGTGCAGGCGGAACGCTTGGGGGAACTGAAGGTGTGGTGAAGTATGGCTTGAATTCAGGTTTTACATCAGGCGTAAAAGGAACAGGTGCATTGGCTGATGTGGTGAAAATAGATAAATCATTGTAACAACTATAATCAGGAAAGCAAACTATTCACAAACGAAAAACAATAAGTAAAATGGAAACAAAACAAATTGTCGATAACATTCTCAACACACTTGAAAGCGGATGGAACAACGCAAGCGGAGCAGAATTTTCAATTCCTTTTGCAGATGCATCGGAGTATGTTGATATCAGAGGAACATTGCATGCCAGCGCAACACCAGAACAACTAGGGCAAGCACATCAAGGTCTTTTCATGAGCATTTATAAAGGCAGTACAGTTGTGTACGAACAGGTACAATCAACATTGATCGATCAAAATACAATCATTGCTCATGCAAATGCAGAACTTGATGCACCTCTTGGTCCATTAGCTGGAAAAAACGGTTCAACTGTTTCAATGGTACTTGTTCGCAATGGAGATAACTGGAAGATCAGATCATTTCACAATACGTTGAAGATAAAATAAGGTGTTGAGCAGGATTAAAAAATGAACCACTTTTAATAATGACAGCCGATGCATAGCATCGGCTGTCATTATCTTTCCAATCCGCAATAATCTGCGTCATCAGCGTTTCTATTAACTCAATAATCCACCACCTGTTCTTCAATCACATTCGGTAATTCTCTCCACTCATATTGTTGTGTGCGGAGTTGTGGTTCAAAACCTGCTTCACGAATAGCTTCCTGAATTGATTTATACGTAAAGCGATGCGGTGCTCCTGCTGCGCTCACTACATTTTCTTCGAGCATGATACTTCCGAAGTCATTGGCACCAGCCTGCAAACAAAGTTGTGCAGTTTGTTTACCGACCGTTAACCAACTCGCCTGTATATTCTTTACGTTCGGTAACATGATACGGCTCATTGCGATCATACGTACATATTCCTCAGCCGTAGTTAAATTATGTACACCACGAATTTTTGCAAGTAATGTGTCTACATCCTGGAACGTCCATGGAATAAATGCAAGGAAACCTTTTGCTTCTTCGGGTTTACGGCTTTGCACTTCACGGATCTTCACCAAATGTTCAAAACGTTCCTGTAATGTTTCCACATGACCAAACATCATCGTTCCACTTGTTGTGATGTTGAGCTTATGTGCTTCGTGCATAATATCGAGCCATTCCTGGGCACCACATTTTCCTTTGCTGATCAAACGACGTACACGATCGATCAAAATTTCTGCACCTGCGCCGGGTAACGAATCCATACCCGCTTCTTTCAAAGCTTTCAACACTTCATGATGTGTACTTTTCTCTAACTTGGTGATATGTGCCACTTCGGGTGGTCCGAGTGTATGCAGTTTAATGTTTGGATATAATGCTTTGAGTTGCTTGAAGAGGTTCACATAGAAATCCAATCCGAGTTCAGGATGATGCCCACCTTGCAACAGCAATTGATCGCCGCCCCACTTTATGGTTTCTTCAATTTTCTTTTTATAGGTTTCAATATCGGTGATGTATGCCTCTGCATGACCTGGTATGCGAAAGAAGTTACAGAACTTACAATTGGCAATACAGACATTGGTCGTATTAACATTACGATCGATCTGCCAGGTTACTTTACCATGCGGCACCTGTTGTTTGCGTAATTCATCAGCCACAAACATCAGTTCGGTGAGCGGTGCATGTTGGAAAAGAAACATTCCTTCTTCAACGGTTAAAAATTCAAAGTTGGAGGCTTTCTGATAGAGATCGTTCAGATTCATAGTACATCAAGTTGAAAAATGATTCACGGTGGAGAGCTGCAGTTACTTGCGAACAAAACTGTTCATCATGTGTTTAACTGCGTTCATCTGTGGCCACAAAGGTACGGCCGGATATTTTACGAACCACGAAGCGTTCATCCTAATTTGATTGTCTGTACCAGTAGTTTCCTTTAATATTGAAACGTGAAGTTGACCAAAACGATATGCCTGCTGCTGCTTTGCTTGAAGTTATCGGCCCAAAACGATGATTTCCCACCAGCCCGACTGCTCACAAGTTTCCAGTTTGAGCAGCTTACCGGCGGTATCATTATCCTTCATGCCACACTCAACGATCTCCCCGATACACTCAATTTTATTTTAGATACCGGCAGCGGAGGTATTTCACTCGATACAACAACCGCTCTTTATTACAAACTTCCGTTGGAAGCAAGTGAACGAACGGTAAGGGGAATTGGTGGATCGAAAAACATCAACTATTACAAAAACGGTACACTGCATTTTCCGGGGCTTGATGTAACCGGTCTTGATTTTCACATCAACGATTACCAGATACTTACTGAAGTGTATGGTTTACGGGTGGATGGTATTATCGGGTTTTCGTTTCTCCGCAGGTATATTGTTGCACTTGATTACGATAAGCACATGATGAGTGTATACATGCCCGGTACATATAAATATCCCAAGCGGGGCACGTTTTTAAAACCAGCTTTTGCCTCCATCCCTATTACACAACATTGGGTGCAGGATGAACGAAGCTATCTATTGAATTTTTATTTTGATACGGGAGCTGGTTTATCGTTGCTGCTGGCTGAACAGTTTTTAAAAGACAGTGTGTTGATCAGCAGTTCAAGAAAATCGGTAAATACACAGGTAGAAGGTTTGCTAGGTAAAATAGGTATGCGGCTTACAACAGTGAAGCGAATGAGCATTGGGCCCTACAAGTTTAAAAAAATTCCTTTGCATGTGTATTCCGATTCGATCAATGTCCTGGGTTATCCATCGGTAAAAGGATTGTTGGGAAGTGATCTGTTGCGCAGGTTCAATATTGTGCTCAACTATCCTGCCCGCTTGATCCATCTTACTCCCAATACGCATATGCGTGATCCGTTTGATTATTCATATACAGGGATGAATTATTATTTCATTGATGGAAAAATAGTGATCACCGAAATTCAGCAGGGCTCGCCGGCTGAAGGTGCAGGACTTATGCCTGGTGATATTATTTTTGGTATCGAAAACAATTTCAGCAACAACATCAGTCAATACAAAGCATTGCTGCAAAACCCCGGACAAAAAGTGCGCATCCTCATCTTCAGGAATGCACTGCCACAAATGTTTGAGTTAAAAATTGGAAGTATTTTAAAGTAAGCCGCCTCGCCATTTGTTTTTTACCGAATTTTACCAACTCATTTATTTATTACAATTGAATTATGATCAAATTTGAACGCTATATACTTTCCAACGGTTTAAGGCTGCTGATACATAAAGACCTTGCCACACCAATGGCTGTTGTAAATGTGTTGTATGATGTAGGTGCACGTGATGAAGATGAAAACCGTACGGGCTTTGCTCACTTGTTTGAACACCTGATGTTTGGTGGTTCCATCAATATTCCTGATTATGATGAACCATTGCAATTGGCAGGTGGTGAAAACAATGCTTACACAACAAACGATCTAACGAATTACTATTGCCAGTTACCTGCCGAAAATCTTGAAACAGCTTTTTGGCTGGAGAGTGATCGTATGTTGAGTCTCGCTTTCAGTGAAAAAAGTTTGGATGTACAACGTAAAGTGGTGAGCGAAGAATTTAAAGAACATTATCTCAACAAACCTTATGGCGATGTGTGGCACAAGATGCGGGAGATGGCTTATAAACAACACCCGTATAAATGGATGACGATTGGAAAAGAGCTGAAGCATATTGAAGATGCACAATTGCAGGATGTAAAGAATTTTTTCTTTAAGCATTATACTCCATCAAATGCAATATTGGTAGTGGCTGGTAATGTGGAAACAGAAAAAGTATTGCAGCTTTCAGAAAAATGGTTTGGTTCAATTCCTGCGGGAGAAAAATATGTTCGGCAGTTACCAAAAGAACCTGCACAAAAAGAAGCACGACGTATGGAAGTAAAGGCCGATGTACCGCTTGATGCGTTTGTAAAAACATGGCACATGCCATCAAGGCTGGAACGAGGTTATTATGTTACTGATCTTATTACTGATATTTTAGGTGGCGGTGCCAGCAGCAGGCTATATGAATCGTTGGTGAAAGGGAAGAAATATTTCAGCAGTATTGAATGTTATCACTTTGGCAGTATTGATAATGGATTGCTCACCATTGAAGGCAAATTGGTGAAAGGTGTAAACATTGAAGAAGCCGAACGTGCAGTGAATGAAGAAATAGAGAAGATGAAGAATGAGTTAGTAGATGAAAAAGAGTTACAAAAAGTGATCAACAAAACAGAGAGTACTATTTTGTTTGAAGATATGAGTGTGATGAGCCGTGCAAACAGCCTGGCTTATTATGAACTGCTTGGTGATGCAGAACTGATGAACGATGAATTGCAACGCTATCAAAGTATCACTGCACAGGAATTGCTGGAAGAAAGTAAGAAGATATTTGATGAGAACAACAGTAATACCTTGTATTATTTGAGTAAGAATTAAGCGAAGCACAAATGCGAACACTTTGTGTGCTTCTTAAAATAAAAAATTTAAACGAGAATTATCCGAATGAGTGTAGTAACCGAACTGTTAAACAGAAGCGTAGCACCAATTATAAAAGACGCCACCGAATTTGATCTTAAGTTAAAGGCTTACGATAAATATGTGCTGGATAACGGCGTGGAAGTATATGCTGTTAACGCAGGTACACAGGAAGTATTGAGCCTTGAACTCGTTTTCAGCGCAGGTAACTGGTTTGAGCAGCAGAATAATGTAGCGGCTGCTACCAATTACCTGATCAAGAACGGAACAAAGAACAAAACAGCATTTCAGCTCAACGAGCATTTTGATTATTACGGTTCGCACCTGAGTCGTGGTTGTTATAATGAAACAGCCAATATTGTGTTGCATTGTATTGACAGACATTTTGCAACACATTTGCCTGTGATAGCTGAAATGATCACTGATGCTATTTATCCGCAGCATGAACTGGATATTTATAAACAGAATATGCAGCAACGCTTGACGGTGAATTTGAAAAAGTGCGATTTTGTTGCTGGTCGATTGATCGATGAATATGTGTTTGGTAAAGATCATCCGTATGGAGTGTACAGTAACAAAGAAGATTACGATGCATTACATCAGGAACAGCTTCAGGATTATTATAGAAAATATTATACCGAAGGCAAGTGTATCATTTTTGCGGCCGGTTTATTGCCTGCAAATTTTGAACAGGAGCTCAACAAAACAATTGGTCAGCTGCCGTTGAATCAAAAAGAGATTCCAACGATAATTCATCCGTTAACACCTGCAGTTGAAAAAAAATACAGAATAGCCAATGATCCAAATGGTGTGCAGGGTGCCATCCGTTTGGCACAGCCATTCCCCAACCGTCATCATCCCGATTTTCAACCAATCCAGGTGTTAAACACATTGTTTGGTGGTTTCTTTGGGTCACGATTGATGAGTAATATTCGTGAAGACAAAGGATACACGTATGGCATTCACAGTTATATCCTAAATCATATTTCTACTACTGCATGGATGATCAGTACGGAAGCAGGAAGAGATGTGAGCGAAGCAACGATCACTGAGATATATAATGAAATGAAAGATTTGCGTGAAGAACTGGTAGATGAGGAAGAACTGCAGCTTGTAAAGAATTACCTCATCGGCACCATTCTTGGCGATCTTGATGGTCCGTTTCATATCATTGGCCGCTGGAAAAATTTAATCCTCAACGGACTCGATGAGAATTATTTTTATAAATCAGTAAACATCATCAAAACAATTTCTGCAAAAGAACTTCAGGAGCTGGCAAATAAATACCTTCATCCTGAAAAGTTTTATGAGCTTGTAGTTGTATAATTGACTTTTATTAATAGTAGCAAAAGCATCTTACTTTTAGGAGATGCTTTTGTTTTTTACGCTTACTGCTAACCGATACCTATTCTGTGCCGTTGAAAAATAAATAACTGGCACCCATCTTTTTTCGGCTATTAATGCTTAAATTTCATATACCAAACAAATCAGCGTTCTTACTTATGTGAAATTCCTTTCCTGACTTCTTCTTCTGTTCACATTGTTTTTCCGTACTGTTTTTTATTAAACGTAAACTAAAGCAAAAGCATATGAGCAAGAGAATCTTCTACATCGTGTTATTATTTCTGCCCATCTTTTCAGTGGCACAAAAAGTTGTTACCGGTACAGTAAAGGACGACAAATCCAAACAACCATTGCAAGGGGCATCCATTCTTGTGAAAGGGGGAACTGCTGGTTCAACCACCAATTCTTCGGGAGCGTTTTCGTTGTCTGTTCCTTCATCGGCAAAAACAATTACAGTAAGTTATGTTGGTTATGAAAGCAAAGACATTGCAATTGGCAACGCAACAACCGGTCTCGAAATTATGTTGGTGGCAACAGATCAGTTAACAGACATTGTTGTGGTTGGTAGCCGCAATCTCAGCAGAACAAGAACAGAAACACCTGTTGCAGTTGACATCATCCCCATTACACAAATTGCCAACCAGGTGGGACAGACCGATCTGAACCAAATTCTTACTTATGTAGCCCCGTCCTTCCAAAGTAGCAGACAAACGATTGCCGATGGAACTGATCATGTGGACCCTGCTCAATTAAGAGGGCTGGGTACAGATCAAATCCTTGTTTTGATCAATGGAAAACGACGTCATCAAAGTGCATTGGTAAACGTAAATGGTACAGTAAACCGTGGACAGGTTGGTACTGATCTCGGAGCTATTCCAATAACCGCCATTGAACGTGTAGAAGTATTACGTGATGGCGCTGCTGCACAATATGGAAGCGATGCCATAGCAGGTGTAATAAATATTGTATTGAAAAAAAGTACTGGTATCCTGAATGGCAGTGTTTCATATGGACAAAACATAACTGCTTATCCGAAAGATTATGCATTATTTAAAACCACAAACAGAGGGGAGGCTCCCGATCAAAAGGTGAATGATGGAGGTACATTCCAGGCCGGATTGAATTATGGTATTGGATTTAAAAATCAAGGTTACATGAATTTCAGTGGTGAATACAACCTGCGTGACTTCAGTAATCGTACCGGCACGTACACCGGACAGATTTATCCATCAGTTGGAGGACAAAATAAAGACGACAGCATCATGACTGCGAGAGGTACCAACCGTAATACGTTTGACATGCGTATAGGAAACTCAAAAATTGCTGGCGGATCTTTGATGGTTAACAGCCAGTTTCCTTTAGGTGGTGGTTGGAATTTGAATGTGTTTGGTGGCTATAATAAAAAAAATGGTGAGGCGGCGGGCTTTTATCGTTATCCGAATTCAATATTCAGCGGCGCAAGTTCAACATACAGAGGTGAAGGATTAGAACTTTATCCCGAAGGCTTTCTTCCGCTCATTAAAACAAACATCCAGGACTATTCTATATCAGCAGCATTTGAAGGAAAAGTGGGCGAATGGAATGCCAGCTTCAGCGAAACATTTGGTGTAAATACATTCGGGTTTACAGTTGATAATTCAGTAAACTATTCACAGTTTGCTGTACAAACACCAACGAATGCACAAACAAAATTTGATGCAGGTGAATTAAAATTTCAGCAAATCACCTCCAATATTGATTTCAGCCGGAATTTTAATGTACTTGATGGAATGAACCTGGCTTTTGGTTCAGAGCTGAGAGTTGATCAATACGGGCAGAAAGCAGGTGAAGAATCATCATATAGAAATTATGATATTCCTTCTGGTGCGGCGGCAGGTGCGCAGGTGTTTGCAGGCTTTACACCGCCGTTTGCCGGAACATTCAGCAGAAACAACATAGCATTGTATGTTGATATGGAACAGGATTTCACAAAGGAGTGGATGGTTGAAGGTGCTTTACGTTTTGAAAACTACAGCGACTTTGGCAGCACGTTGAATTACAAACTTGCTTCACGCTATAAGATCGCTGACAAGTTTACAATTCGTGCAGCAGCAAGTTCAGGTTTCAGGGCACCAAGCATGCAACAACGTTTTTATGCAAAGACAAATACGTTGTTTGTATCAACTCCAGGTGGATTAGTGGCAACTGAAAGTGGAACTTTCCCTAATGGAAGTGCTCCTGCAAAAATTCTTGGTATACCCGAATTGAAAGAAGAAACCAGTCAAAACTATAGCGCAGGTATTACAGCGAAACCATTTACCGGTCTTGAAATTACAATTGATGGTTACATCATTAATATTAATAACAGGATCGTACTGACCAACAATTTTAATGGTGGTAGTGATCCTGCATTGCAAGCATTACTATCAGCAGCGGGTGCAACAACGGCCAACTTCTTTACCAATGCAATTGATACACGCAATAAAGGAATAGAAGCAGTGGTAAATTATTCGTTCAACATCGCAAGAGAACACAAATTCCGGTTTACGGCAGCTGCAACATTTATTAAGAACGAAGTTCGCAAAGGCGCAGACGGAAAGCCGATCATAAAGGCAAGTCAAATATTGATCAACAGCGGTCAGTTGGGTAATTATTTTAATCGGGAAGACCAAAGCCGTATAGAAGTGGCCAATCCACAATCAAAAGCAAGTTTTATGTTGAATTATAAGTTCAAGAAATTAGGAGTGATGTTACGTACGGCCTATTTTGGAAAAGTTACTTATCTAGACCCTACAATAAACCCAGCCAATCCGGGTGCATTCCCCATGAATGCATTCAATAATAACCAACGTGAAACGCTCGACCAGGAATTTTCGCCAAAAACAGTAACCGATCTTTCTTTGAGTTATGAAATAGGGAAATTCTTTACAGTAACTGCCGGTGCGAACAATCTGTTTGATGAATACCAGGATTTGCACAAACATTCAAGTAACATGTCGTTAGGAAGATTTATGTACAGCCGTCGTGTGCAGCAAATGGGTTTCAACGGAAGGTTTGTATTTGCACGGGTTTCATTCAACATCAAATAATTCAATTGACAGATGTAAAAAAGACCGGCTTGCTTTCCATTAAGCAAGCCGGTCTTTACATTTATATAATTTAGAAAATCATTGGCAGTAAATAGTATCTTTATTTTCCTTTATCAGAAATCATTGATGTATGAAATTTGTTTTAAAAGTTCTTATTACCGCCGTTAACGCTTTTGTCTTAGCATACCTGTTACCGGGCATCAGCATCAATCATTTCTTTACAGCGATTGCTGTGGCATTTGTATTGGCATTGCTCGATGCAGTTGTAAAACCAATTCTCGTATTGTTTACGTTACCTGCCACCATCTTTACTTTGGGCTTGTTCCTGTTTGTGATCAATGCCTGTATCATCCTGCTCGATGCTTATTTCGTAAAAGGATTTACAGTTGATGGCTTCTGGTATGCATTACTCTTCAGCATCTGTTTATCCATCATCAATTCTATTGTTCACAAGATGGTGTTGAAAGAAGAAGGGAAAGAGAATAAATAAATTACCGAACCATAACTCTTGCTGCATACCGTTGCGTACGGTTTTCCAACACACACTGATAAATGCCTTTGGGCAGATTGTTGAGTGAAACATTGATTGCTTCCAATCCTTCATCAACCATTACTGCTTTTATCAAAGCCCCATTACTGTTGGTTACTTTTAATGCAGACCTGAATTGAATGCGGGGGAAAGAAAATTGCCAATTGCTACCCTGTTGTTTCACTTTTAACTCGGCAGGTTTAGTAATAACCTTGGCGCTGCTGTTATCAACAGAATGACCCTGTGCCTTGACGGTTGCCGGAAGCTGGCAACCGATTACAAACATTAGTAAAAGAAATTCCTTTTTTAAACGGAACGAAACCTGAACTTTGTTTCTCATCAGATATTGAATTTTAAGATGCTCTTCGAACGCAAAAACCTTACCAACACTGAGTTAACGAGTATTTATAAAAGCTTGCTGTACCCCAGATTAATCGAAGAAAAGATGCTTTTATTGCTCAGGCAGGGAAAAATTAGCAAATGGTTTAGTGGAATTGGCCAGGAAGCAATTGCTGTTGGAGCCACGTTGGCGCTTGATTCCGACGAATGGATCATGCCGCTGCACCGTAATCTCGGTGTTTTCACCACCCGTAATATGCCCTTGCACAAACTCTTTATGCAATGGCAGGGCAATAAAGAAGGTTACAGCAAAGGACGGGAACGCAGCTTTCATTTTGGCAGCAAAGAACATCATGTGTGTGGTATGATCTCGCATCTTGGTCCTCAACTGGCCATTGCTGATGGTGTGGCACTCGCACATAAATTAAGAAAGGATAAAAAGGTTTCACTTGCTTTTACCGGTGAAGGCGGTACCAGTGAAGGTGATTTTCATGAAGCATTGAATGTAGCAGCTGTGTGGGATTTACCTGTGATCTTCATCATTGAAAACAATGGATATGGTTTGAGCACACCCACGAACGAGCAATACCGTTGCGAAAGTTTGGTGGAGCGGGCAAGAGGTTATGGTATGGACGGGGTGAAGATCGATGGTAATAATATTCTTTCAGTGATCGACACCATTAAAGGTGTGCGCAATTATTGCATCGAGCATCAGAAACCTTATTTGATCGAATGTATGACCTTCCGCATGCGTGGACATGAAGAAGCAAGCGGAACAAAATATGTACCCAAGCATTTGTTTGAGATATGGGAAGAAAAAGACCCCATCAAAAATTATGAAACGTATTTGCTGAGCGAAGCGGTATTAACAGAAGAAGATGTTTCAACGATCCGTACAGAATTAAAAAACTTAATTGACAGTGAACTGTTGTTGGCGAATCAAGCCAAGCCAATGGAAATTGATACGGAGGAAGAGTTGGATGATTTGTTTGCAGAGTCGGCAGTCGACAGTCGACAATCATCAGTAAAACATCTCGATCATTCAGACATTATTCAGCATTCACCACTCACCACTCACGACAAACGTTTCGTTGATGCTATCAAAGAAGCCCTTCATCAAAGCATGACCCAACATCCCAATCTTGTTTTTATGGGGCAGGATATTGCTGAATATGGTGGTGCCTTTAAAATAACCGAAGGTTTTGTGCAGGAATTTGGTAAAGAACGTGTGCGTAATACACCTATTTGTGAAAGTGCTATTGTTGGTGCTGCACTTGGTTTAAGTCTCGAAGGTTACAAGGGATTGATGGAAATGCAGTTTGCCGATTTTGTAACGGTGGGTTTCAACCAGATCGTTAATAATCTGGCGAAGATCCATTACCGCTGGGGTCAGAATGCCGATGTTGTGATACGCATGCCCACGGGTGGTGGTGTTGGGGCAGGTCCGTTTCACAGCCAAAGTAATGAAGCGTGGTTTACCAAAACACCGGGATTGAAAATCGTGTATCCATCAACGCCAATGGATGCAAAAGGTTTGTTGATCGCTTCTATCAACGACCCTAACCCTGTTTTATATTTTGAACACAAAGCATTGTACCGTGCAATTAGCGGACAAGTGCCCGAAGAATATTATGAAATTGAAATTGGCAAAGCACGTCATGTAAGAAGTGGTGATGAAGTAGCCATCATTACGTATGGTGCTGCTGTGCATTGGGCCGAAGATTATGCAGCAGAACATCCGGAGATTTCGATTGATATTCTTGATCTGCGTTCGCTTGCTCCGCTGGATTATGCAGCTATTCGTGCAGCCGTGCAACGTACCGGTCGTGTGTTGTTGCTGCATGAAGACACATTGATCGGTGGTATAGGTGGTGAAATTGCAGCATGGATCGCAGAGCATTGTTTTGAATTACTGGATGCACCGGTAATGCGTTGTGCAAGTTTGGATACACCTATACCTTTCAATATAGAATTAGAGCAAAATTTTATGGCAAAGGCAAGACTGAGTGAAACAATTGAAAAGCTCATCAGCTATTAAAATTGTATGAACTTGCGTTGCCTCATCATATTGTTTGCTGTTGTTTATGTTTCCTGTAACGATCAATCGCAATTGAAAATTACGCAGAGGAATAAGCCAACTGTTATATTGCAACCATTACAGTTTTCAGATACGTCAACGCTTTCCTTTTTAAAAGATTCAATTGAAAAATTCTATCCCGTTAAAATCGTAATTTCTTCATCAAAGGAATTTCCACTGCATACCTACTACAAGCCCCGCAACCGTTACCGTGCTGATTCAACGATCAAATGGTTGAAACACATAAAGCCTGATTCAGTCAGATCAATCGTTGGAATTACAAGCGAGGATGTCTCTGTCAATAAGGGAGCACATAAAGATTATGGTGTGATGGGCTTAGGCTATAAGCCAGGCAGCTCCTGCGTTATTTCAACTTTTCGATTGAGAAAAACAGCAACATCACAAAAACATTTTCAGCAACGGTTGTTTAAAGTTGTAGTGCACGAAATGGGACACAACTTCGGTCTGCAGCATTGTTCAAATGAAACCTGTATTATGGTGGACGCAGAAGGACAGATGAAACTGGATAGGGAAAAGGATTTGTGCCAGAGTTGTAGAGCCAAGCTCAGGATACAATAACGTTAACTATTCAGCCTCTTCAAACTCCTCATCGTTATCTTCAATTGACGTCGCCATCGTCTTCCGCTCACCAATCTGCTGCCGCCACATGGCATAATACAATCCTTTATTGTTCACCAATACATCATGGCTTCCTTGTTCGACAATCTTACCTTTCTCCAACACATAAATGGTATCGGCATGCATGATGGTTGAAAGACGATGTGCAATGAGAATGGTGATCTGTTGTTTTAAACTGGAAATTTCCCGAACAGTTTGTGTGATCTGTTCTTCGGTAATTGAATCCAAGGCAGACGTTGCTTCATCAAAAATCAAAAGCCGTGGCTTGCGCAGTAATGCACGGGCTATTGACAAACGTTGTTTTTCACCACCAGATAACTTTTTACCGCCTTCGCCCAGCAGCGTATCTAATCCGAGGTCTTTATTGTTGATGATGCTGAGTGCCGATGCTTTTTCCAAGGCGGCATAAATTTCTTCATCTGTTGCATCTGCTTTTACAAACTTCATGTTATCACGAATGCTGCCGGAAAATAATTGTGTTTCCTGCGTTACAAACCCTAACTGTTTGCGCATGCGGTTGTAACGGATATCTTTCGATGAAACATCATCATACAAAATGTCACCACCAACCGGCGTATATAATCCAACCAATAATTTAACCAGCGTTGATTTGCCTGAACCTGATGGACCGACAAATGCAATGGTATCGCCCAACGATGCCTCAAACGAAATACGTTCCAGTGCATTGGTTGTTGCAGTGCGATGACGAAAGGTAACTTCATCAAAACGCAGGTGTTCAATCTCTCCCACATCAACAGGTTCTTCAGGACGG
Organism: Lacibacter sp. H375; assembly: GCF_037892425.1. Classification (NCBI taxonomy): domain Bacteria; kingdom Pseudomonadati; phylum Bacteroidota; class Chitinophagia; order Chitinophagales; family Chitinophagaceae; genus Lacibacter; species Lacibacter aquaticus. Next base: position 1,208,712 of record NZ_JBBKTT010000001.1, on the reverse strand, counting down.
TATTCTGTTTCTTTCATCATCAGTTCATTAAACAATTGCAAGGATGCTTCAGCTTCACGATAAGAAAGGATGATACTGCCAAGATCCTGCAATGGTCCAATAATACCGGTTGAAATAAATTGCATTGAGATCAATTCACCCGGCGATAATACTTTACGGAAGATGAGCCATAGTAAAATAAAAAGGATCGATTGTTTCAACAGTATCAGAATACTTCCCTGGAAAAAAGAAAGTGAACGGATCTTTTTCACCTTCTTCATTTCAAGATCAAAAATTTCCTGCGTGTGTGTTCGCAATCGTTTTATCTCAGGATAAGTAAGTCCAAGGCTTTTCACCAACTCAATATTGCGTAAGCTTTCTGTAATCGTTCCGCTCATTTGCCTGTTCTGCCGGATGAGTGAACGTTGCAATACTTTAATGGACCGACTGAGTATACTTGTTAATCCGCCAAGTAATACCACACCAATTAAGAAAACAGGTATTAATGCCCAATGTTTGGTAAATGCATACCAGATAAGAAAACCAATACCAACAATGGATGAGAATAGAATATTAATGAAAGCAGTAATGAAGCGTTCCGTGTCGTTACGTACTTTTTGCAGGATGGATAAAATTTCACCACTGCTCTGATCTTCAAAATCCTGGTAAGGCAAACGAAGCATCTGACGTAATCCGTCATTAAAGATCTGCATCCCGAATTTCTGTACCACCAACCTCATCACATAATCTTTGAACGATAAGAATAACCTGGCAGCCAGTGCAATACCTAGTGCAATACCTAATAATATCAACACACCACGAATCTGCTCTGGTTCTGTCTTGCTATCTGGATTAAGCGTGTACTCATCAATGATGCGTCCAAGAATGATGGGATCGTATAACGAAAGTATTTGTGCAACACCGGCCAGTAGCAGTGCAACAAATACCAGTTTGCGGTAGGGTTTTAAATATTGCCAGAGTATTTTCATGTTATGTGAGCGAGGCGTACAAGTTACAAATGATTCCCCAGCCCCGGATTCTTATAACAGCTATTTGATTTCTTTGTTTAGTGTTGTAACTTAGAAACAAGTTCTTTATAGTTTAATCATGCCCTGTAATTGATCATCAATTAAAAATCAGTGTATGTTTACTAAGTATCAGCTTCCGCAACTAATTTTCCCGGTTAAGGGAAATAAAATTTGGTTAGCAGTGCTACTGCTAGCTCCTTCATTTACTGGAACCGCACAAAATCTTCCAAAAAACCCAACGCTTCAGCAACTTGCGGGCTATCATAATAAACAACAACAGAATTGGCAACAAAAGCAATTGCCCCAATCTTCAGTTACTTATAAGTTCAGTACAAATTATGGTCAATCATCAACCAGCGAGGTTAGAAAGGTTCCGCCCTCTGTTCCTGTTTCAGTTAATTATCCTTTGCCTGCATCAGCAAGTACAATACAACAAACAACACCTGCACCTTTTCTTCAATCTTTTTTGTTAGAGGAACGAAAACAGTATATGCTGTGGCAGAAACAAAGCTGGTGGAAAGATCCGGGTAAATTAAAAGGAGCTGAACTCCTGCGTGACTTTTATATCGCCAACAGAAAAAATTAGTTAGTAAACTTTACTGATGACTTGTTGCTCCAGCTCAAGGAAACGTTGATACAGATCAGCAGTAACAGTCCCGGTGTTGCCGTTACCAATTTTTTTTCCATCGACAGAAAAAACGGGAAGTAACCGTTTTGTAGTGCTGCTTACAAACACTTCTTTTGCATTGAGCACATCGGTAAATGAAACTGGTTGTTCTTTTACTTCCATCACTGATGTTGCGATTTGCAGAATATGTTTTCGGGTGATGCCGTGCAATACATGTTCATTTGCTGTAAGCAATTTATTATCTGTTGATACAACAAACACATTAGAACGTGGCAACTCACTGATGAATCCATTCTTTACATACAACACATCACCTGCACCTGCATCTTTTACTTTTTGTTGAAGATATACACCCATCAGGTAGTTGATCGATTTTACGGTCGGTAATTCACGTACATATTCTTCGGTGATGAGATGCAAACCTTTTGAAGCATCAAACGCCGCATCCATCGTTAATGTGCTTTGTGTGATGATGATGTTGGGTGTTGTGGGTGTGTACGTATCAATTGCATTGCCACCGGTAACCGTGATGCGGATGCCGGAACTTGAAAGACTATTTTTTCTGATGAGTTCACGAACAATATTTTTCAACTCATCATTGTTATACGGAAGCTGCAAACGCAGAACTGAAGCTGAATGTCGCAAGCGATCTAAATGATCATCGATGAACAGCGGGACATGTTCTTCTGTGCGAAAAAAATCAAATACGCCATACCCACGTTGGACCGAAAGGTCACTTACAGATAATACCGCTTCTTCTGCTTTTACAAATTTATTGTTGATGAATGCCCACATGATCAGTTGATGCGATTATATTGTTTTAGGATCGGTAATACTTTATCTAATGGTAAAGCTTCAATTGTTCGTCCGCCTTTGCCTTTCATATCTGTTGCCATAAACAACGAATTGATGATGGCTTCTTCGGTTGCTTCAATAGCTGCCATAAACAGCGGACTCATTACATCGTTCGGTAACACAGTTGTTGTAATAGTAGATGTTTTGCTGTCGTGTGAAATCAACACCGATGCATTGTTAGAGAAAGCGATCACATAATCGCCGCTGCCATTCGATGCAATGCCGCCTGTTTTTGCCAAACCCATAAAAGCACGTTTAGCTAAACGTTCAAGGTTGCGACTGTCGAGTGGTGCATCCGTAGCCACAACGATCATACAAGAACCATCAACCGGATTTTGTAATTGATCACTGAACGAGTAACGACCAAGTTTTTCACCAACAGGAACGCCGTCAATCTGTAACACTCCACCAAAATTTGTTTGAACTAACACACCAACGGTATAACCACCTAATGATGCAGGCAGTTTTCGTGATGCTGTACCAATACCTCCTTTAAAACCAAAACACACCGTGCCGGTACCTGCACCCACATTTCCCTGTTGTGGTTTTTGTGTGGATGCTGTATTGATGGCTTGCAATACATGATCAACTTTTACATGCTTGCCACGTATATCATTCAACGCACCATCATTTGTTTCACCAACTACTGCATTCACCGATTGCACTTGTTCATTTCCTTTTTGTGCAAGTGTGTAATTGATAACGCCATTGATTCCTTCTGCTACACTCAAGGTATTGGTTAGAATGATCGGCGATTCAATATTTCCGAGTTCTTTTATTTGAGTGGTGCCAGCGAGTTTACCAAAACCATTTCCGGTAAAAACAGCCGCAGGTACTTTTTGTTGAAACAGATTATCGCCATGCGGTAGAACTGCGGTTACACCTGTGCGGATGCTATCTGCAACAATCAATGTAACATGACCAACTTTCACACCTGCCACATCAAGAATAGAGTTGGTGGGTCCCTTTTGCATTACACCGATTTTAATGCCGTATGCTTCAGCAGGTTTTCGTTCCTGTGCAAGAGCAGAAGTAAATAAGCATGTACAAACGATGAAAGAAAGAAATTTCATTCTGGTTGATTGACATGTTTACAATTGAAAGCCCGGCCCTTTCAGTGAGCGACCGCTTCTTGTACCGTTATGCTTTCCATCTTCAACAACAATCTGGCCATTCACCAACACAAACGTAAAGCCGGTTGAATATTGATGCGGTTGTTCAAATGTTGAATTGTCTTTTACAGTTGCTGCGTCAAAGATCACAATATCAGCAGCCATACCTTCTTTCAACAAACCACGATCTTTCAATTGAAATTTTTGTGCAGGCAATGAGGTCATTCTGCGGATGGCTTCTTCCAAAGTGAGTATTTTTTCTTCACGAACATATTTCGCCAATACTCTTGCATTGGTGCCATAACCACGTGGATGCGGCACACCACTACCAAACAAACGGATACCTGCATCACTTGCAAACATATTGAACGGATATTGCATGATGCGTTTTACATCAGTTTCACTCATACCATGAAAGACCATTTGTGCGCCGCCGTTGATCACCATTTCAACAATCGTTTCGGCTTCCGCTTTTGCTTTATGTTTTCTTCCTTTAATAAGATTTACCTGCTCAATACTTTTACCATTGAGCGTTGTATCAAAACGATAATTCGCCACAACAGGGTAACTGAAATGTTTCAGCTTGCGTTTCTTCAAGCTTTTTAACATTGATTCAATAACATACTTGCGGGTATCTGGTCTATTCAATCGTGCAACGATTGAATCTTGTCCATCAGCTAAAATCTCATCCGGTATCAATATGCCGAGTGAAGTACTGCTGGCAGTGTAAGGATATTGATCGATGGTTACATCCACACCATCTCTTCTTGCCGTTTCGATCATCGCAATGGTTTCTTTGCTTCGTCCCCAGTTTTGTTGACCGCTCACTTTAAAGTGTGAAATTTCTACCGGCATCTTATTCAAATAACCGATCTGGATAGCTTCACGAATGGCAACTGCCACACTATCACCTTCATTGCGGATATGACTTGCATACACGCCATTGTATTTTGCTGCAGCACCTGCCAGCTTTACCACTTCATCTGTTTTGGAATACGTGCCGGGGATATAAATTAAACCCGTTGAAAAACCAACAGCCCCGTTCTTCATTGCTTCTTCCACCAGCAAGATCATCTGTTGCATCTCTGCTTCGGTAGGGTCTTTCATAGCACGACCTAATACTGTTCTGCGAACATCGTTATGACCGATGAGTGCTGCAATGTTGATCGATGTTTTCAAACTGTCGATGAATGCAAAGTATTTTTTCATATCAACCTGCGACGAACCACAGTTGCCCGTTACAACAGTTGTAACACCATCATAAATAAAATTCTCTGCTGTTGGGGTTCGTTTTTCTTCGCCTTCAATATGGGTGTGCACATCAATAAAGCCGGGTGCTACTATCAATCCTTTTGCATCAATTACACGTTTTGCATCTTGCTGTTTCAATTTACCAATGGCAACGATCTTTCCATCTTTCACAGCAAGATCAGAATAAAACCAATGGTTACCCGTACCATCCAGAATTTTTCCATTGGTAATAAGTACATCATATTGCTGAGCAACAGCAAACAGTGGAAGTAGAAACAGGAAGATTAGAATTGATCTCATGTCAGTTAAATTATTCGCAAAGCGATATTACAAGTTAAAAACTTATTCACCCGGATGATAAGTTCGTTCCGCATGTTTCAGCACATCTTCTTTGTAAAACAACACGTCTTTAAATTGTCCCTTCGTATACATCTCCAGTTGATCAGTAAAATGTTTACTGTTGGGATCGCCACTGTTACCACCGGCCAATAATGATTTTGCTTTTATCTTATCTCCAAACTCAACCGCACACACAAAGCTATTACCATGGAAGCCGTAGCGTTTTTTTGTTCCGGGGAAAGTGCGACTGTTATACGAGGGCAACATGCCCCAAAGTGCAGAAGCAAACGGAACGGGATAGCTGATCTTATTATCATCATACTTTTGAACAAGATCATTACTCACCCGTTGATAACGGTTAATATCTCCCCACGGAATTTCCCATGTGCCAAATTGCTGTTTCAATTGTTTCACTGTTTCATTCAAAGGCGCCAGTAATTGCAGCGGAATAGCTGTTGCAGCAAAACGTTTCGTAGCAGTTACCTGGTCGTCATCTCCATCTTCAATATAAATTTTTCGGATAGATGCATTTAAACGTTGTGCCCATTCAACCGCCAATGTTGTGGCAATCGAATGATTTGAAGAATGGAAGTCCCAGTTTGCAAGAACAGCAATGGGCGCTGCCAATGAACGATGCAGACTGTCGCCCGGTTGCACACCTGTTTCATAGGCTTTCACCAGCGCAGGAATCAGCACTTCAAACGCAGACAGATAAGTATCATAACCTGCAGCAATGGTTTTATCAATGGTGAATTTATTTTCTTTACTCAATACTCTTGCTGCATTTATACCACGGAAGTTTTCTCCATCAGGGGCCATATAAACCGGGTAATCTTTTTTCTTTGGACTTGCTTCGCCACTAACAGTGTAAGGAGTGGAGTTGCAGTTTTGTATCCAACCTGTTGATGGATTGATCATCTGCACTGTTTCCGTTGCGTCATGCAATCCCTGCCATTCAGTTTCAACAGTACTTCCATCAACTGTCTTTCCCCAATTGAATTTTGTATTTCGTTTCGGCACATAGTTACCATGCCAGTAAGCAATGTTGCCTTTGTTATCTGCAAACACAGTGCTGTTACTGGTATTACCACGCAGCGCCATTACTTTTTTATAGTCATCCAAACCTTTTGCTTTGGTGCGTTGCCAGCTTTGCAACAAACCATTTATCATGCGGTTGCTTGAACGTACGCTGATGAATTGTCCGTTACGTTTTGCCATAACCGGACCATGATGCGTGGAATATGTCGTAAATGTTTTTGTAACGAGCTGATCACCCTGCTTCACTTTGATGCTGACCTGCTTTTGTTTTACTGCACGTTTTTCATTGTTGTATTCATACGTCATGTTCGTTCCACTGCCACTCATCTTTTCTGCATACATATCAGCCACATCAACATTTGCACTGGTATGCATCCATCCACAATATTCATTGAAGCCTTGGTACACAAAAAACTGTCCCCATGTAACGGCACCATACGCATTCAATCCCTGTTCACTTACCACATGTACTTCCGGGCGGAAATAAAATGTTACATGCGGATTGATATACAATATCGCTTTGCCGCTTTCTGTTTTTGATGGAGCAATGGCAAATCCATTGGAACCGCTGCTGTTGTCTGTAAATTCTTTTGGGTGATAAGCAATGGTTGCATTTGTATTCCCATACAGGTTCTTTACATCTTCTGCAGTAATATCACCTGTGCTGATAGCGCCAATACTTCCATCGGTCCATAGTAATTGATACCAGGGTTTGAAACGAGTAAGCAACGCCGGCTTAACACTAGGATGTGTATAGAGATAATAATTAATACCATCAGCATAAGCCAGTAATAATGTTTTTAACCATTGCGGCGCTTTGTTATAATCAGCAACTGCTTCTGCACTATCGATCACTAAACGTAAATACAGATCATTATACAATTCACTCTCACCTGCAACTTCTGCTTTGCGGCCCAGCTTTTCAATATAGTTTGCTTCCACCCGTTTAAAATCATCTTCGCATTGTGCATACAACAAACCAAACACAGCATCTGCATCTGTTTTTCCATAGATATGCGGAATGCCCCAGTTATCACGAATAATGGTTACACGTTGGGCCTGCTGTTTCCAACGTTTGATCTCTGATTGTGAGAACGATTGAGCAAAAATTTGTAACGGTAGCAAAAGAAGAACAAGAAAATACCTCATAGCTGTAAGTAGAGTTGGTCTGTTCCACTAAGCTAAGTATTCGTTGCATGCCTGCAAAAAGCTTTACAGTAACGGTAGGTTGTTTTGTGCTGTTGGTGGAGAAGATTGTTTTTTTCTAAAGTCGGGTTGCCAATAGAAAAATAAACGAATGGTGTGGTTGCGATTGTATTGGTAGCCACTCAGCCGTTGCTGCCAAACATGCATATAACCGAAATCCAATGCCAGCGAAGGGGTGATCTGTTGCTTGATGCCGGCAAAAAAGCGGTTCTGATCAAAGTTGTTGTAGATAATATGCTTACCGGCTTGCATCATCAGTTCATCTGAAAAGGCAAGTGAAGGAATGTATTTGTTCTTACTGAGCGGAATAGAAGCAGCTAACTGGTAACGGAAACGTGTGCTGTATTTGTACGTGTTACTTAATTCACTGTTGATGACGTTCTGTATCCAGCGTTCTTCTATCCGAAAACGTTGCGATAGTTGTATTTTACCCACAGGCTGACTGAGTTGCAACTGTTGTACCAACCTGTTTTCATTTACAAATAATTCGGTAGTAGCTGTTTTGTTGGCAAGCCACATGTGTCCCCCGGCCAGCGAAATGCTCAGATTTTTATTGATGTGATAGGCTGCACCAACCCTGGTATAATAAAAGTTATTATTCTTTAAATAGTTCGTGCGACGTATATGCAGATCGGCAATTACAGACCATTTATTACTGATGCGTGCCTGTGTATTCACACTTGTCCAGAAATGATTTTGTGTTTGTACATCACGGGCACGTTGTGCTGAACTGTTGTGAGATAGGAAAAGAAACAAAATGAAGAAGTACTTAATTGTCTGAAAATACATTGCGCAAAAATACAATTACCAGCATGCCGGTAAGTGAGTTCTGTCACACTCAATGCTGATCTCAGTCGTTTGGCGATTTGCTTACTGCCATTTGCGCAAAAGCATTTGCAGGTAAGCTTGTTTGCCAGCATCTCTATGTGCCAGCGAATAGGATGTGTGATATTGATGCGTTCTTAAAAAGCCGATCTGCATTTCATCCCAGCTTTTTTCATCGAGATTTTTTATATGTAGTTTCTGTTCAAGGAAAAGTGTGTGTGCAATTGATACAGCATCTTCTCGGCCAAGATAATCCAGGTCAGCATCGCAAAGAATTGATTCAAGTCTTGTTTTTGGTTGTTGTGGAATTTTTGTAGCCATGATCATTGAACAAACTGCTGCAGTCTGTTCGGGTGTAAAATGAAAGCCGGGTAAATATTCTTCTGCCAACCGGCAACCTTTTTCCTCATGGTTTTTGTGCGTATAAATAAAACCTGAATCGTGAAAGGCTACGGCCACACGCAATAAAGCAATTTCATCGGTTGATAAATTTTCAAATGCTGCAATATTCATAGCAGCATTCATAACATCGAGTGTATGATGGTAACCGTGATAAGCCAGGTCTGTTGACAATTCTTTTTGTAAACAGCCTAAAATAAATGCCTCTGCTTTTTGGTAATCGGCTGTCTTGATTTCTTTATCGTGCATGCTGATTATTAGATGAAAGATCGTTAATGTTAACTGACATGTGCCCTTGCTTTTAATACTCCACCTGCAGCTTCTTTAATTGTTTGAACATAAATAAATGCTTTGGGATCAATTCCTATAATTGCTGACTGAATTTGATGTACTTCCAATCTACTCACAATTGTTACAATAATGTCGCAATCGGTTTTAATGTCAAAACTACCTGGCAGATAGCCACGCTCACCTTTATAAACCGTGATTCCTTTTCCCTTCTGATTAACAAGAAAATCTTTTATTAATTCAGGTTCGGCAGAAATGATGTTAACGGCCGTATATTGTTCAATACCATCCACTACATAGTCAACTGCACGTGTTGCAGTAAAATAAGTGATGAGAGAATACATAGCTGTTTCAAGACCAAACTGTGTGCCGGCCACCGTAAAAATCAGAAAGTTGATCAGCAGGATAATTTCACTGTTGGAAAAACCCGTTTTGCGTTTGGTAAATACAGCTATTACTTCGGCACCATCAATAACACCACCGCAACGTATCACCAAGCCAACGCCGCAACCGATTATAACACCTCCAAAAATGGCAATGAGTAGTGGGTTGGTGGTTATGGGATGTATTTCTATAAACTGCAAACCAATGGCTAAAAGAATAACAGCTAAAATTGTTTGCACAGCAAATGTTTTACCTATACGACGGTAACCAAGATAAATAATGGGTGCGTTCAATAACAACGTAAGTATACTGATGTTCCAGTGAAAAATTTCGTGCAGTAAAATTGAAATACCGGTAATGCCGCCATCCATAAATCGATTAGGTATCATAAAGCCACGCATGGCCAGCACTGCCAGGGATACGCCAATAATTATTTGTAACATGTTTCGTAAATCGAATACCTGGTACCAATTTATTTGTTCGTTCTGTATTTTTTTTAAATGTGACATTCGGGGTTAATTTTTGGGATCAATGATGTGGATTAATCTAAAACTTCAAAAAGCACCACTTCTTTTTGCCTGTTTTTTAAAACAGATGTACCTATTTTTTTACAATTGAATGAGAGTTTCACTTTTTCATAATTTTCTTCAGTGATAACGATCTGACCTTTGTCAGCTTTCGATTGTATTCGTTGTGCAATATTTACAGTGTCGCCAATGACGGTATAATCTAGGCGACGTAACGTTGCAGACCCGATGTTTCCCGAAATCATTTCACCACTGTGAATACCCATTGATACTTTGGGTGAAAAGCCATGATCCTCCGGCAATGCATCAATTTTATTTCGTATAGATAAACATGCATCAATCGCCCTGTCTAAATGATATTCGTCTTTAAAAACAGCCATAATGCAGTCTCCTATAAATTTATCTACAATTCCTTGCTGTGCAATAATTTCTTTCACCATCAGGTCGAAATAATTATTGAGCATACGCACAACAGTATCGGCCGGTTCTTTTTCACTGATGGATGTAAAACTGCAGATGTCAATAAATGCTACAGTAGCTTCAATTGTTTCATTGTCACTTAATGATGCTTCATATTCCCTTGTACCCATAAATGTGAGCACATTTGAATCAACATACATTTTCAATATATTGTTTTCCTTAATAGCCTGCAGTGTTTCTTTCATCTGGTTTACATGCCGGATTGTTTTTTCCATTGTCAGTTCCAGATCTTCAAAATTCACCGGCTTGGTTATAAAATCAAATGCACCTCTGTTCATGGCAACACGTATATTTTCCATATCACCATAGGCTGAAACCATTACGGCTTTTGTAAGAGGCGATACATCACTCAACTTACTCAACAATGTAAGTCCGTCCATTTCAGGCATATTGATGTCACTTAACACAATAGAAATATCCGGATGCTTCTGCATTTGATCTAACGCTGCCGTACCATTTGCAGCAAAAAAGAATTCATATTGATGATCTCTTATCTTTTGCCGAAACTTTTGCCGGATGAGCACCTCCAGATCGGCCTCATCGTCTGCTACCAATATTTTTGTCATACAATGCAGGTTTTGAGTTTTTCTTTTAAAGCTATAAAATCCACGGGCTTGGTTAAAAAATCATCAGCACCTAATTCTTTTGCCACACGATAATTTTCTACATCACCATAGGCGGTAATCATCATTACAACCGGTGGTGGTTTGTGAAATTTCTGTTTTATATGTTCCAGTAATTGAAGGCCGGTCATGCCGGGCATATTAATGTCGGATAGGATGAGAACGGCCTCATGTTCGTTGTGATGGAGGTATGTAATTGCATCTTCAGCAGAAAAAGCGAATACAAATTTGAATTCGCCTGACTTGATTTCTTTCCTGAAACGTTGTTCAAAAAGTACCTGCACATCCTGCTCATCGTCAACCACTAAAATTTTCATGTTTTATGTTGATTTATTTGGGTAAAATAATACTGAATACTGTTCCTTCACCTTCTATTGTTTCCACTTTCAACTCACCGTGATGAGCTTTTACAATATCATAACTTAAACTCAAACCTAAACCTGTTCCCTGTCCGGTTGGTTTGGTAGTAAAGAATGGCTGAAAGATTTTATCCATCACTTTTTTCGGGATGCCGTTACCATTGTCTGCTACGCTGATCTCAACTTTGTTTATTTTATTTTTTGTGGTTACAGTAACCATGGGCTCGTAATTTATGATTCCTGACTTCTTCTTCTCATCTACAACATAAAACGCATTCGTGATCAGATTAAGAATCACTCTTCCAATATCCTGCGGAATCATATTAACTTTGCCAATGCTATCATCAAAGTCTGTTTTCATTCCGGCATTAAAGGTTTTGTCTTTTGCACGAAGACCATGATAGGCTAACCTGAAATATTCATCAGACAGTTTATTGATGTCCGTTGGCTCTTTGGTAGCACTGCTGCTGCGGCTGTGCTGTAACATTCCTTTGACAATATCGCCTGCACGTTTGCCGTGGTGATTTATTTTTTCAAGATTTTGCTTTAAGTCTTCTGCTATCTGTTTTGCATCATCTACATTTCCTTTCGCTATTTCTTCATTCATTTCATCGATCAACTCTGTACTTACCTCCGAAAAATTATTAACGAAGTTTAATGGGTTTTGAATTTCATGGGCAATGCCTGCAGTGAGTTCTCCCAATGAGGCCATCTTTTCTGATTGAATTAGTTGAGATTGGGTGGATTTGAGTTCGTGTAAAGTATTTTCCACTTTATCTTTTTGCTCTTGCAGAACAAGATTGGCAGTATGCTTCTGTCGGTTATTCCTGTAAAGTAAGAATGCTATTAAGAGAATTACAATAAGTCCTGCAGATAGTATATAGGTTCTGATCATATTTTGAAATTCATTCTTTTCCTTTTCAATATTCTGAAGCCGTAATTGGTCTTCTAACAAAGCTTGTTGAAAGGCAGCCATATTTTGTAATCTATAATTGGAAATACTGTCTTTAGCTACAATAGTGAGTCCGGCATATTTCTTAATACTATCCTGTTGACCCTGTAACAAGTAGCTTTGATATATTTTTTCATATGCCACCCCAATATCCTGATTTTCCCGTTCAACCCGCCCCTGAGAATTTAGTGTTTGCTCAAAAAGTTTTGCGTAGTAAAGTGAAGAATCTTTTTTGCTTTCAGCAAGGTAATATTCGCAAAGTCTTAAATATCCTCTGGCCAGAGCACTAAGAAATCGCTGCTCATTTGCTCGTTCAATTCCCAAATGGTAATAGCTAAGTGCAAGATCCTTATTTCCTTTCTTCCAATAGATATATCCAAGATCCACCAGGATATAACAATAATAGATTTTATCATTAAGTTCTTTTCCAATTTTTTCTGCCCTGATTGAAAACAGAAGGGCAGAATCAGGTTTGTTCAACTTAAGATATAGTGCACCCAAATCATTGGTCGCAACCATCAATCTGTACTTATTTTCGGTCTCCTCAGAAATTCTTATTGCTTCGTTAAGATGAAACAATTGTTTATCATAGTTTTTTATTCTTCCCAATAGCCACGAAAACTGAACATGATTGTTTGCCAGAATTGATAGTCTTTGATAAGAAAGTGGTTTATCTTCTGCAATATTCCACTCATTGCTTTTTTCAATTTCAGGATTCTCAGCTATTGTGAATGCTGACAAATAATATTTTAAGGATTCCGCATATCTGCCTTTGTTTTGTAGTTGCCATGCAAGCGTAGATGAAGCGACTGCTTCAGCCAGTTTCATGTTATTTTTTTGAGCAATCTGTACACCAATTTCAGCATATTTAAGTGCAGAGTCAAGGTTGGTATTTACATAATAAGATAGCAACCGACGGTTCAATGCGAATCGCATGGAATCATTAGCAGCGTTCTTATATGCATTTACCAGACTATCTGATAATATCAACTGTGCATCTGAAAAAAAAGGAATAAAAAGTAAAAGCAATAATTTAAAAATAAACTTCATTGCATAGTTGATTTTATAATTGAATAGTAAATGTTGAACCCTCTCTTTCTTTCGTCTCTACCTTCAATTCACCACCATGTGCTTTTACAATATCATAACTTAAACTCAATCCTAAACCCGTCCCTTGTCCTGTTGGTTTAGTGGTAAAGAATGGTTGAAATATTTTATCCAATACTTTTTGAGGAATGCCGCTGCCATTGTCCTTTACTGCAATCAAAACCGTGTTGTCTTCTTTCATTGTACTTACTTCAACTGTAGGCTCAAAACCTACTATGTTTTGTTTTGCCTTTTCATTCACTGCATAAAATGCATTAGTAATCAAATTCAGAATTACTCTTCCAATATCCTGTGGAATAATGTTGATGTTACCGATGCTTTCATCAAAGTCTGTTTTCATGGTTGCATTGAAAGTTTTGTCTTTTGCACGAAGACCATGATAGGCTAACCGCAAATATTCATCAGCCAGTTTATTAATATTTGTTGGTTCTTTGGTAGCACTGCTGCTGCGGCTGTGTTGTAACATTCCTTTTACAATATCGCCTGCACGTTTGCCATGATGATTTATTTTTTCAAGATTTTGCTTTAAATCTTCTGCTATCTGTTTTGCATCATCTACATTTCCTTTTGCTATTTCTTCATTCATTTCATCGATCAGCTCTGTACTTACCTCCGAAAAATTATTAACGAAGTTTAATGGGTTTTGAATTTCATGGGCAATGCCTGCAGTGAGTTCTCCCAATGAGGCCATTTTTTCTGATTGTATCAGTTGTTTTTGTGCAGCCTGTAATTCATTCAATGCATCTTCGGTACGTTTTTTTTCTTCTTTCAATAAAATCAAATCCTGTTCTGCTTTCACTGCAAGGGTTTCAGCCTGCTGCAAATCTTTGTAACGTTTATAGGTAAGACTAAGCACTGATGTAAACCTGCGGTAAATCTGTAATTCATCTTCTTTCATTTCTTTTTCTGTCCATGCATACACGCCACCTTCATTAAAGAAGAAGAAATACCCATATTGTACTTCATCATGTGCATAATCAGGAAAGGATATTTGTGGCCGTATCACTTTGTAATACTCCTTTATTTCGTCGCCTCTTAATACAGGATAATAATCGGTTTGTGTAAGCCATCCCTCATATACTTTTTCCAATACAGGATGACCTTCCATAATTAAACGACCTACCAGCTCAAGACTTTCGCCATGTTCAGTTGTGTTCCAAGTAAACAATTCTCCGCTGCGGCTTTGCTTATCAAGCAAACCCACGCCACATCTTCTTGGCGTAATGCTGAACATTTGCAGCTCTCTGTAGAACACATGGATGGTATCCGATAAATCCTGCGTATTGTGCATGGCCATTGCTTTGCTTCTAACTCTTTCAAGCGATGCTTCAATTTTTGCTTCTCTTGTTTGTGCTTCTGCTTTTTGTAAGTCGAGGAAACGGGTATAAGTAAGGTCAAACACTGATGCAAACTTTAGCAACAATTGCAATGACTCTGGAGGTCGTTTTTCATTGGCACCTAAAGCCAACATTCCTTTCGAAAAAAATGCTGCACATACAATTCGCTGCTGTTCCTTTCCAAGATTAGTGGGGAACATTTTCGAATTTGTCAACTCATTTCTATACTGGTTATAGGCATTCAATTCATCTCCCCTCAACTCTACAACTAATGTTTTTTGTTGCTTTTTCCACGCCTTATAAACTTTAGCCATCATGTAAGGTTCATCAATACTGTGGTTGTAAATTTTCTTCAATGTGTCACCAAGCAGTGTTGCTGAAATTTCCACTACATGATTTTCCTCGTTTATAATTCCGATAGTGAGTTGTTCTACGGGTTCGCCCAACTCTTTCATCTGTTCAAAAAGAATATGAGATGTCTCGGGCAGTTCATCGCTTTTATGCATCGCCATTGTTCTGCTTCTTACTCTTTCCAACGCCGCTTCAATCTGTGCTTCTCTTGCCTGTGCTTCTGCTTTTTTTAAGTCCAGGAAGCGGGTGTACGTCTGTTCAAACACTTTTGCGAAACGCTGAAGAATGGTGGCATTTTCTTCTGTAAGCTCATCTTTACTTAATGTCTGCAGGTAACCATGTGAAAAAAATGCCGTTGAGAACTTTAGAAACGGTATTGCAATCATTGTTGCCTTTGCTTTGGCCGGAACTTTTTTAAAATCAGTCTTTGTAAAAAAAACAGCATCGTATGTTTTTTTCATTTCACCGGTATATTCAAATACACTGTACGCTTCGCCGTTTCTCCAGGCAGTCAGTTGTGCATCTACATACGGATGGTTGAAATAGGGGACTTTGTAGCTTTCCGGATATTGATCCTGAGCAAAGCCAGCAATCCAAAATTCTCTGTTGCCGGTGTGTTTATCCGCAATAACAATGTTGCTTGCGTTTGCATTAAAATGGAGGGTTTGTAACTGATGATACATCGTTTGTACCACTTCCCGTAACTCATCGCTATGCTGCATGGCCATTGTTCTTGCCCGAACTCTTTCCAATGCTAATTGAATTTGAGATTCTCTTGCCTGTGCTTCTGCTTTTTGTAAGTCAAGGAAACGGGTATAGGTTTGCTGAAATACTTTTCCAAAACGCATCAGTGTAGTATTCTCTTCCTCTGTATAAGGAGTGCCTGAAAAATTTTCAATGTACAAGCCAACATCATCCAATAATACAGTTGATATGGCAAGACCGGGGCAAGTGAAGTAATATTCTTTGTCTTTATCGGGCACAGGAAATAAAGCAAAGAGGTCTTTGTAGAATTTATTCTTTTCTTCAAAGTTTAAATGATTGGCAAAAAATTCTCTGCCTTTTGCTTTTGCTTCTTTAAAACTGTTCCAGTGGGGCGAATCAAAATAAGGAATGGTTATCTCTGAGGGAATATAATGTTGATCAGCCAGCCAGATATGCATATCATCACTTTCTTTATAATCCATAATAAAGCCGGCATGCTCAACTGCAATGTTTATATGAACCAACTGCTCATACACTACCTTAATTATTTCTTTTAGTTCTTCGCTTTTTTGCATGGCCATCGTACGGCTCCTTACTCTCTCCAACGCTGCTTCAATCTGTGCTTCCCGTGCCTGTGCTTCTGCTTTTTGCAGATCGAGAAAACGGGTATAGGTTTGATCGAACACACTCGCAAAGCGTTGGAAAATATCATGTGCATCCGGAACAGGTTCATATGTAATAAACAAAAGAAAACCTTTGGAAAAGTAGGCATGATGCATGATCTGGAAAGTGGGTAAAGGATGTCCTGCTGCAATAATTGAATCAAGGATTTCACCCACCACCGGTAGCGAACGCATATACTGGTAATGCTTCACTAATTTTTTCCCTCCCATTTCTACTACATGAAATGTTTTTCCATCTTCCTGTCCCTTTCGCATCTGAATAAATAACTCATCTTTTGTGGTAGGGGCTGTAAAGGGTGGTTGCAATACTCCTTCACTACTCATCCATAGTGTAACAGCATTTTGTTGTTCATCATTCCAGATACAATAACCTGCACTCCATGCAGGCATACCTAATGATTGTACTTGCTGGAACAGAATTGTTGCAGCATCCGGTAATTCGTTACTGTGCTGCATGGCCATGGTTCTGGCCCTAACTCTTTCCAAGGCTAATTCGATCTGTGCTTCTTTTGTTCTTGCTTCTGCTTCCTGCAAATCTTTAAAACGGGTATATGCCAATGAAAAAACAGCTGCAGCCCGTTTTAATAAATCCCAACTTTCAGCTGATATTTCTCCGGGAGAAGCAGCACCCATATAACCACCGGGAAATTTCAGCAAATGATAAGTGCGTTCAGGAATTTCAGTACCATAATAACCTTGTAAAACAGTTGAACGATCTGCACAATAGTTGATCCATTCTTTACGGTTAGTACCTTTCATGATAATGGAAGTTTGTTGCTTCGCTGACTGGCAGAACTTCCACATTTCTTTTCCAACCCAGGTATCGTTTAATATTAACGTTATTTCATCGCTCACCAATCTTTTACTTTCTTCCCGTATGTCTTTGATAGCATACCAACATTCAGCAGATTGTTTTTCTTCATCAACAATATAAATTGAAATTGTTTCCAGTTCTTCAACGCCCAGCTTTCCCATTTCTGTTCTTAATAAGCTGGCTACTTCCATAAGTTCTGCCGGCTTTTGCATAGCCAATGAACGGGCCCTTACTTTTTCCAACGCCGCTTCTATCTTTGCTTCTCTTGCCTGTGTTTCTGCTTTTTGCAGATCGAGGAAACGTGTATAAGACTGATCAAACACTTTTGCAAACCTGAAAAGAATATCTAACTGTTCATCCGTATGTTGCGCAGGGCCTGATGCTTCTATTAATCCAAAATTGTTGAATGATCCTGAGACGGTGGTATGCTTAGAAGTTAAAATTCCTTTTTTAACCGCTTTTGGAAGCCGTGAAAGTTCTGTTTCGTTCAGTAGTAAGTGATCAATTGTTTTTTTCTCATCTCCCTGTAACTCATATACCCATTTGTGAGTTCTTTCTTTCCATCCATTTATAATTGCATCGTAGTATGGGTGCTTAAGGCGTTTTATGAAATAGCTTTCTGCGTTGTGTTTGTCTTCAGCATTAGCCATCCATAATCTTGCTGTCAGTGTTTTCGGATCAAATATCCAGATAATACAACGGAAAAGAATTAAGTCAAGCTTTGTTAGTTCCTCAAAGAGCAACGCAACAAGGTTGCTTAATTCTTTTGAGTTGTACATCGCCATTGCTCTTGCCCTAACTCTTTCAAGGCCTAATTCTATCTGTGCTTCTTTCGCTTGTGCTTCTGCTTTTTGCAGATCAAGGAAACGGGTATAGGTTTGTTCGAATACTTTTGCGAAACGCATAAAAATTTCATGCGCTTCGGGAACCGGTTCATAAGTGATAAAGAGTAAGTAGCCATATTTGAAAAAAGCTACATGATCAATTTGCGAAGCAGGAAAGGGAATACCGGCATTTTTCATTTGCAGTAACTGATCTCCTACACCTGGCAAACTGCATAAATACTCATAGTGAGCAGGACATTCGTTTTCACCGATCTCGTTTATAAAAAAAGTCTTTCCATTTTGTGCGGCATTATAGTAACGAAGAAAAACTCCTTCTCGTGGCGTTCTGTATTGCGGAAACGTACCTTGTCCATTACTGCCCCATTCCAGTGAACTGTTGGGATCTTCATCGTTTATATTGAATGCACAAAACCACGTGGCTACTCCTAAAGCCTGTACCTGCTTCACCAATTCAAGTGAGAGATCTGCAAGCTCTTCACTTTTATGCATGGCCATGCTTCTTGCACGCACCCTTTCAAGTGCTAATTGTATCTGTGCTTCTCTTGCCTGTGCTTCTGCTTGTTTTAAATCATTGAAACGGGTATAGCTTGAATCAAACACTTTTCCAAAGCGATGAAGGATGCTGAACTTTTCATCTGATAAGGCTTCAGTACCCAATATTTCCAACGCTCCAAAGTTGTTAAACGAAGCAGAGAAAACAACTTCTTTTGGAACAGATAAAGCTTTCTTTAAAGCACCGGGCATATTGGGCTCGTTGGCAAAAAAAGTTTTTTCAAAACTTGTCTTCTCTTTGCCTGTTAATGTATAGATCCATTTAGGATCTTTTTCTTTCCATGCATGAATGATGGAATGAAAGAAATCGTGTTGAAATGGTTTTAATCGAACAGGCTCTGCGGGTTTATTCATTTCTGCACTGGTTACCCATAAGGTATTGGTGGATGTTTGTGTATCGCTTATCCAGATAATGCAGCTGGTCAATGAAAAATCAAGCGTAGTCAGTTCTCTGAATAAAACAGAAACAAGTTCGGCAAGTTCATCAGAATTCTGCATAGCCATTGCTCTTGCACGAACTCTTTCTAATGCTAATTCAATTTGTGCCTCTCGTGCCTGTGCCGTTGCTTTTTCAATATCGAGATACCGGCGGTAGGCCAGTTCAAATACATTGCGAAAGCGGATAACCAACTTCTGTTCTTCATTGCTCAATGCTGCATAAGTAGAAACGCCCAATGCCACCGGCCCTAATGAATACCAGTAATAATTGAGTGAGCTTGCTTTAAGCAAATACTCATCAACAAACTGGTTGGTTGATTTTTTTTGAAAGACATACCATTCCTTTACTTTGCTTCCTTTCAAACTCCGTTTAAAAAATTCATTGGGGCCATCCAGCATTTTTTTAATAAATGCTTTTGTCATGGGATGATCCGTATAACTTACTTCTGTAACTAAAAGCTTATTGTGCCCGGCATAAAACTCATAGTTGATATAAGTGCCTTTTTCTTTACGGATAACAGCCGTCTGTACATTACGTATTTCTTTAACCCCTAATTTTTTTAACTGCTGTGAAATGGTTTTACAGATGCTGAGCATATCATCTGCCTTCTTCATAGCCATGGCTACAGTACGAACCCGTTCCAACGCCGCTTCTATTTCCAGTTCTTTGTTTTTGCTTTCCAGCTCAACGGTACGGCGTTGTACTGCTTCTTTAAGCTGAAGATTTTCTTTTTTTATTTTTTGCGTTGCTATTTGTTCGCCTTCTTCTGTCCGGCTGTCGGGAAAAGAACCATGATGAAGAATTATTTTCCATGCATCCCCTTTTTGTTCAAATATAGAAGTAAGACGTACGTGCCCGTAAAACACCCACTCTTTTTCAGCTAAAACATATAAATCAAATTGTTCATTTACAATAATGGTATTACCTGCCGGTTTTACTACGATCTTCCTTTTGCGCATTTCAGCTTTGCCGGTCATTTGATCAGCCGTTGCCTTGTAAAATTTTACGGCCGCTTTTTTATTGGTAAAGATTTCTCCTTTGGCGGTACCAAAAACAGTGATATGATTATCGTAAAAAGAAACAGAGGTTTTTATATCACCTTTGAGATAGGCATCCCAATAATCATTATATAATTTCAGGATTTCTGCTTCCAGTTTTTTGGTCAGTTTCATTCTTGCTGATTAAAGCTTGTAGAATTTGGGTTTAATTCAACTTATATACGTATACTGCTGATAACCTCTATAGACTTCGCATCTATAAAAAATAAGGAAAGGAATTACGGAAATTTTATGAAAGCCTGCAACTAAGCGAAACAACACAATTGGATTGAAAAGAGAGACAGGTGTATTTTACAGTGAAATCGTTTAGGAAAATACTCTATTTTTTTGGCTTTTCATTTGAGTGTTTTACATAACGTACAAGAAAGTGCTGAACAACCCTATCATGGTTTGGTATTGTTTCTTTTGAAATAGAAATAAAAGAACACACCACTTAGCACAAGTGCTAAACCAATCAGCGATTGTTTTGGTTGAGTATAAATGGTATTAATAAGTAAGGCAATGGAAAACAACAGGATAATTGCAGGGATAACAGGATAACCAATCACTTTTGCTGTAATTCTTCCGTTGCGTTTCATTTTAAACAAGGCTACTCCAATTAAACCATAAAACAGGAATCCTGCAAAGATCACCATGTTGGTAAGCATATCAAACGTGCCCGACACCACCAAGATGCAACTCCATACCATCGTATAAATTAAGGCAACAGAAGGTGTGCGGTGAACGGGATGTACCTTGGCTGCATTTTTAAAAAAGAAATTTCCCTGCGCCATCCGGTAATAAACCCTTGCATGTGAAAGGATGATTCCGTTGAGTGTACCAAACACCGAAACCATGATGAGAACTACAAGTAAAGTTTGTCCCGCTTTTCCAAGCAGGGCTTCCGCAACAACAGCTGCACCGATCTGGCTTTGATCAACTGCTCTTAATGCCTCAAGTGGTAACACATGCATGTAAGATAAATTCGCCAGTACATAAAGTGTCATGGCAATGGCAACACCACTCATGATAGCAATCGGAATATTGCGTTTGGGGTTTTTCATCTCACCCGTAACAAACGAAAGATTACTCCAACCTTCATATGCCCAGAATGCACTAAGCATTGCAGCTAACACAGCACTAAGCAAAGCAACACCTTGCAGAGGAGCTGTTGCCTCTGCTGCAGCTGCAGTTTGAGTTGTTTCTGCCGGCGAAAAACTAAGACCAAGTATGATGAGTAAAAGAATGCCAATGATCTTGGCTGATGTAACAATATTATTAATGAGACCTCCATGTTCTACGCCCCGATAGTTGATCCATGTTAAAATTACAATGGCAACAATGGCAAGTATTTTTATTCCACCCTCCGCAAAAGGAAAAATAAAACCTGCAATGGCAATATGTTCTAATGAATGAAACGGGTTGCCTAATGGAATAACTGCATTTACTGTCTGTGCAAAAATGAAACCTAATGCAGCAACAGATGCACAACCCATAATGGCAAAATCGGTCCAGCCGAAAATAAATGAAAAGAAATTTCCGAACGAAAGACGCAGGTATTCATATACGCCGCCTGATTCTTCTGTTAAAGTGGAAAGACCTGCTAATGTAAATGCCCCAAACATGGTAACAAGACCGGCGCCAACCCATGCAAGTATGATCCATGTTTCACTCAAGCCCGTTTGCGCCATTGGAATGATCTTCTTGAATACACCGGAACCGATCATCATTCCGGCTACCAATAAAATACCTGTTGTTAAACCAAGTACTCTTTTGAGTGATGGTTGCTGATTGTCGGAGGAAGTAGTTGTTTCGATGCTCATTACAGTGGAGTTGTGGTTTTACTAATGTAAACAGCATTTATGTAAAAAGCGAATGTTTTATTTCTTCTTTGATGGTTGTTGTTGTGTGCTGCAATGAATACCACCTCCATTCCAGTTAAGCATCATCGCATCAATAAATACAATTGATCTTCCGGGAAATTGTTCTTCAAATAGTTTACGTACCTGATCTTCTTTTTCTTTGGAAGAACCTGAAGCAGTATACGTAGGTAACAACACAGTTCCGTTTGTAACTAAGTAATTCATGTAACTGCTGGCGGGGACTCTCAGCAGTGTATCGCCCACTTTTGGTTTTTCAGTTGGAATAAAACTGTTTACTTCCACATCAAATGTTATTTCAGCGGAATCAATTTTTTCTCTTGCCCGTATTTTCTTTGTAAGCAGATCAGGCAAAGGAACTTTTATGATGTTGAATGGTTTTCCATCCTGGTCTTTTGCATTTTTGAGAATGTTGTAATTCTCATTCATACGTTCGTAGTTCATTTGATTGATGGGATTAAGATCTTTTTCTTTTTCATCAACCCATGCAAGCAAAATTGTAGTTGAATTGGAAAAGCGGACAAACTCATCGGTATGCCCGCCGGTGCCACCACCTACATAATTGCCGCTGATGCGTCTGAAGTAACGCAGTGGATCATCGGCCAAACCTTTTTTTACCCAAATGATATTAGTAACACCCAGCACACGTTTAAACTCTGTTTCAATATACGCTTTCGTCATGTCGGGGTTTCGTTGTAACACGGTTGCTTCACAAAGGATCAATGTGCCGGCACCGTTTACTTCAATGGCGCCACCTTCGTGTGCCACATTGGTTGTAAACAAAACAGCGTTTTCTGTTTTTGCCATAAGACTATCCACCTTTCCCGTTTTATTCATCATTTCTTTTCTGCGGTCGATATATTTTGTTACACTATCCATATTGCCGTTGTACTTTTCTTTTAAAAAGCCCGGCAGCCCGTAACCATTCCAACCAAAATCTGCAACACCCAGTTCTCCTTTTCCATTTACTAAAAAAGCAGCACCATGATCACGAATCCAATAACGATCACCCGGTACGATGTACGGTTTATACATACTGCTGTCTATGCCCTGCGATGCGAGATAAGCTTTTGCTTTTTGCAGCAATGTATCATTGTGAAAAGCAATCTTCACTGTAACATTTGGCGCCAGTGCTTTGATGATGTTTACAACTGTGGGATAGTAACCAAATGAACTGTCTTTTTCCCAACCGAGCCACACAGCATCATGTTGTTCCCATTCTGCAGGCATGTAAAATGTTTCGGCAGGGCGTTGTTGTTTGTTGGAGTTGCAGCTAACAACAAGGAGAGCAGTAAGCAGAAGTAGTGAAATAGATTTCATGTTTCTATTTTTATTCAAGATGATATTCTTTTTGTAAAAATGCAATAATACGGACTGCCTTTTCACGCAATTGTGTGAGCCTCGTATCAAGAATCCTGTTACTCCCTTTTAATTGATGAATACGATAAGCTAAATCCTTATGCAACGAGGCATCATACGAACGCAATGGCGGATTACCCGCCGGTTTATGTATGATGTTGTCATCGTCCAGCATTTTATCAAAAACATAGGGATCAAATATGAGTGACATCAACGGATCAACATCTCTTCGTTCATCCCGCTCGTCTGCTATATTGCCAAGAATTGTTTCAACCAGTTTTTGATAACTGATGATGCTGTCCGCCGCCTGTTCATTCCGGATAAGCCGTAGTGCCCCTGAATTTTTTAACTGGGTAATGGTTCTGTCGCTCGGTTGAAAACGCCTGGTTCGTATAAGAACCCTTCCCAAATAATAAAAATCACCCTCATTGCCTTTGATCGTTTGTGTTTCTAAAAACTTCATCATGGAATCCAACTGTTCTTTTCTTGATAGTTGGTAAGCAAGATTCCGGTTGATGGAAGCCGTATCTGTTTTTAAATCCTCTATGTAAGATTCAATGAATTGTTTTTCCCTGCTGTTTTCTATTACATGCTCCAACTGATATTCTGCTAAAAACCCGCAGAACACTGCGAGGAACAACATTAAAAATTCCCAGAAATAAGATTTCCAGTTTTTCTTATGATGCGGTGCGGAAGGGTCGTGGGCGTGATGATGTACTTCCATATCTTTTATGTCTGATGTAGGATTTGTAATGTCAGATGTTCCGGCAGCAGGCACAATGGTTTCATCAGTTGAAGTAGTATTCAACTGTACGTCTTGCTGTGGACTGTCGTCTGTTGACGGCGGGCTTTTTTTGTTTTCCTCTTCACTCATATAATTCCGGTTAACCTGGTTTGAACTAAAGATTGCCTTGTTTTTCCTTTGGTTCAAATGCTCCGCATCCGTTTGGCTCAATGGTGAAAGAACAGGAATTTATCTTCCATCCCTGGCCGGTTTTAATGAAGGTGAAAAGATCCACACCACAATGAGAGAACTTGCCGCTTATACTTAGTGTATAAGGCACCCAGGCCATAGCTATTTGCTCATGTACTTTTATTTCGCAGCTGATTAATTTTTCCTGTACGATCGCTGATGGATTGATCAATCTTTTTACACGATCGGAGTTTCGCCACGAGGTATATATGATCGAATCATTCCGTAACCGTACTGCCCACCCTTGAGCTTCAGGCAGGAAAAGACTGGCGTATAATGAAGTGTCCTGATTTTCCAGCGATTGAAAAAACAAGTTTACTTTTTCGAGTATGATCTTTTTCTCTGCTTCTGCAGACTGTTGTGAAAGACCTGTGATAGTGCTGAGAACGAAGATTATTATAATGAATTTTTTCATAAACTATTATTTAATCACCACAGTAAGATCGGCGGTTTTACTTCCTTTTCGTTGTGGATGGGTTTATTTTCTTCCATAAATTATTTCAAACGATATTTAGTTTTGAAATAGTTAATAAGATCTTTGGCTTTTTCATTCAGGCCTTGCAGTTGCTGTTGTTGTCTTTTTGTTATACGCAGGTAAACCGATAACTGGTTAAACCATTTGTTTATTAAAAAGGCGTCATTAGAAAATAAAAGAGGGCCATGCGCCATCATTTCAGCAGAAATATTTGAAGAAGTAGTGCCGGTAGATGACATAGGTAACTGCATTAAAGACTGTGCATTTTTAAAACCCAGTAATTCATTCATTGTATTACGCACATTATCCTCCGATTCCTGAAAGACGGTTATTTGAAAATCCTGGTACTCTTTAAATTTGTTTATATAAATCAATATACTGTCTGCATCTTCTTTTTTCATAAGACGGAAACCACCGGCATTTGCCAGTTGTGTAATGGTACGTTCTGTTATACTGAATGCTCGGTTTGCCCTGGAGTGAAGAACAAGTTTTGTCATGCATTCGGTAGAAAGAGGATTTAATGATATGGTATCAAAGCATTGGTCCATTTCATCAAGTGCTTTGATCTTATCCTTATCGTAAAGCAGCATTTCATTTAAACGTGTGGTATCAGTTATGAGGTCTTCATAAAAAGACAATACATATTGTTTAGCCCTGTCTCTTTCTATCTTATGCTCCAGCTGATACTCTGCAAAAAATCCGCAGAACACAGCTAAGAACAACATTAAAAATTCCCAGAAATAAGATTTCCAGTTTTTCTTTCCATGACTTTCATGTGAGTGATGATGTACTTCCATATCTTTTATTTCTGATGGTGGATTGATGATTTCTGCTGTGTCGGCAGAATGCACAATGGTTTCATCAGTTGAAGGATTGTTCAACTGTTGCTCATTGTTTGGCGGCTTTACTTCGTCTTCGTTGTGGATGGGTTTATTTTCTTCCATAAATTATTCAAGGTGATATTCTTTTTTTAGCAACTCCATTATTGTAATGGCCAGCTCTGTGGCTTGAGGATAATTTTTTACTTGTAGATAATTACGGTTGCTTTTTGTGTCCAGCAGTGCGTTGGCAAAGGCATTCAGCATTTCAGCAGCGTTCTTCTGTAAAGGTAAATCTGAATGGTTGATTGAATCAATGAATGCTTGTTTTCTACCGTGAACAACATCATCCATACTCAGTACCGAAAGTCTCTGTTCATATTTGGCCACAAGAATTTGATATTTGTATTCAACAGCCTTATTGTTTTTTTCATAGATGTTTTCATCGTAAGTGGTAATCATGTTGGCAAGAGTATTATAATTGCTGATAGAGCTAACCAACTGGCTATTGGTAAAATATCTGAGGTTGCCGGAGTTGATCAGCTGGTTCATGGTGGATTTATTCCAGTCAACATTATATCTCCAGCAAGCCATTCGCATATAATAATAAAGTCGCCCTGTTTTTTGATCGGTAGCCGGGTTACTGATAAAACCAACCACACTGTCAATCATATTACTGATCCGTTCTTCATACAACGATGCTTTTCTTATATCAGCCGTGTCTTTCTGCAAATCTTTTAAAAGACTTCTGGCATATTCTTTTGCCCGGAGTTTTTCAATATAATGCTCCCGTTGGTTCTCTGCTAAAAATCCGCAGAATACTGCGAGGAACAACATTAAAAATTCCCAGAAATAGCTTTTCCAGTTTTTCTTGTGATGTGGTGCCGCAGGGTCGTGGGCATGATGATGTACTTCCATATCTTGTTCAGTTACGGGTGGTGGGTTATGAGTTATGGGTTGTTCAGCTTCAGCAATAGGTTCATCAGTTGAAGAATTGTTCAACTGTTGTTCATTGCTTGGTGGCTTTGCTTCCTCTTCGTTGTGGATGGGTTTATTTTCTTCCATAATTTATTTGAGGTGATATTCTTTCTTAAGTTCATTTATCAATTCATCAGCAAGCAACTTCGTTGGCTTTAACCGGCTATCGATATTAAAACGCAAATTCCTTTGCTGAACAATGGCCATATTCAACAGCAACATTATCTTATCCCTTTTTGGTTCGAGAGATTCCGTATTAATTGAGAGGTAATTTTCGATTAATGCCGACGACAACGAATCGATAGATGCAATTCTGTATTTTGATAAGAGTTGATGGTAAGATGGGTCGATAACTTCATTAATGGTATTTAATAAAGTGTTTCCTCTTGTTTGATGATTGCTGAATTCTCCTTCAGTTTGATTTACCATTGCTTCATACTTCATTAATTTATCTAACAGCGAAGAATTTTTAAAATAGCGAAGGCTACCCGAATTTTTAATTTGCTCAAACGTGGCCCGGTTCCACGAAAACGCTTCGGTCCAGTATAAAAATCGGGTGTAAAAGGAAAATGCAGCAGCATTTCTTCCTTCCAGTTTTCTTTTAGAAACCTGAAGCAAGCTATCTACAAAAACAATGTAACGCTCCGACTTTATCTGGTGAAAGTCTGATGACAATTTATCGCTTTCCAAATCTTTTATTAATGATTTTGCAAATTCTTTTGCCCGGAGGTGTTCTATATAATGTTCACGTTGATTTTCTACAAGAAAGCCAAGTGTAATAGCCAGAAATAACATTAAAAATTCCCAGAAATAACTTTTCCAGTTTTTCTTATGGTGCGGTGCCGCAGGGTCGTGGGCGTGGTGATGTACTTCCATATCTTTTATTTCTGATGTAGGATTGATGACGTCGGATGTTTCGGCAGCAGGCATAATGGTTTCATCAGTTGAAGGGTTGTTCAACTGTTCTTCATTGTTTGGTGACATAGGCTCTTCTTCGTTGTGGATGGGTTTGTTTTCTTCCATGCTCATTTAGTTTAGTGATTGTCTTGCCGTGTTTTTGTGCACCTTGCCATTTAAGAACATGCCAATAAAAGTTCCCCTAACAAAATATTTATAACTGATCATACAAAGAACACTGGTAACAGTAAGGGTAATAACAAATTTCAGGAAGACGGGTAATCCACTATCGGCCATAAGACCGGGAATAAAACCAATAATGGGCAAATGAATAATATATACCCAGTAAGATGCTTCCATTAAATAGCTTAAGCGTTTAGAGTAGGAATGAAAATAGGTGAGGAAAAATGCAATGAATCCGAAAATGAATAAGGTGCCGGAAACAGCAGTTAGTAATTGCTTAACGGTATACTCCCAACCGGTATTTTGCCAATGAACAAAATCTGCAATTATAAATAACAATGTAGCTGCTGTTAATTGTGCAATTGAATTAGTTTTTAGAAATTGAAGACTTTCTGTTTTGTAAATCATCCAGCCCAAACCAAAAAAAACAAAGTATAATAAGAGCACAACAAAATTAGGTATCCAGGTAAGGCTGGTGATAATACCTGCAGTACCCATAAATACCAACATTAGAAAATAACAGGCTATTACAACTACCAATCTTAACCGGAAATTTTTTAAAACGTATGCTGTTGCTTTGTTGAACGAAATTGTAAAAGCAGTTTCTTTTCTGAATAACATAGCAAGGAGATAACATAGCAAAGCAAGTATGGCTAAGAAATACAAAAACCATAAATGAGTCATCTTAAAGGGAATAAACGCTAAAGATTTTATTGACAGCCACGCTTCTGCATAAGGATTGGCTACTCCTTTAAATGCTGCCATGGAAAAAGTAAATGCTGCTTGCACCAACGGCCAAATAATAAATACTCCTGCAATAAATGGAAGTACAATTCGCTGCAACCTGTTTTTTAAAAGTGCTTGGGGACCCTTTTTGTAATACAGCAAAGCTCCAAAGAAACCTGCTGCTACAAAAAATACGGGCATTCTAAAAGCATGAATGTATTCTACCAGCACTAAAAAAGGAAAATTATTATCCGGGTCCTTTGACCTCCATGTACCCCATTCACTTTTTAAAGAATATGTTGATGCGGCATGTAATACAAGACCGAGTAACATCATGATACCACGCAGGGCATCTAATGCATAAACACGTTCATTG
Source organism: Lacibacter sp. H375 (assembly GCF_037892425.1). Classification (NCBI taxonomy): domain Bacteria; kingdom Pseudomonadati; phylum Bacteroidota; class Chitinophagia; order Chitinophagales; family Chitinophagaceae; genus Lacibacter; species Lacibacter aquaticus. The sequence continues at coordinate 1,179,904 of NZ_JBBKTT010000001.1, read as the reverse complement.
CCGGATTGATCTTTTTGAGTGTGCATGTTTGAATTCTTATGATTTGAGAAGTATAAGCCCTGCTTAATCTTTATCAATTTTTAAGATGGTTTGCAACAACACATTTGCTCCGTTGGCCATATCTGTTGCTGTTGAAAATTCTTTAGATGAATGACTGATGCCGCCAATACTTGGAATAAAGATCATGGCAGCGGGTGCTATCTCTGCTATTTCCTGTGAATCATGACCTGCACCGCTTTGCATAAACTTTGTGGTAAAGCCCAATGCTTTTGCTGATGTATTGATGATCTGCTGTAATTTTTTATCGGTCAATGCAGGCTTTGATTCATTGGCCTGCCGTTCAAAACTGATCTTTGTTTTGGTTGATGTGGCAATGGTTGCTGCACGCTTCTCCATTTCTTTAAAGAGCATTTCAATTTTTGCAGCATCTAAATCACGGATCTCTAAACCCAACACAACTTTACCGGGAATAACATTGTAAGCTCCGGGCTGTACTGCAATTTTTCCAACAGTACCTACCTGTGTTCCTTTTACACTGTTCACCACTTCGTTTACAGCAATAATAAATTTTGATGCAGCCAGCAACGCATCTTGTCGAAGGTTCATAGGTGTTGCACCTGCATGATTAGCGAAACCTTCAACCGTAACTTCCCAATGCACAATACCCACAATACCTTCCACCACACCGATCTGTATCTTTTCTCTTTCTAAAATGCCGCCTTGCTCAATATGCAATTCAATCCATGCATGGATGTCTCCTTTAGTGCGTTTCGCTGATTGAATATTATCTGGATTACCACCAAGAACTTTGATGCCCTCTGCCTGTGTTAATCCACTCTGGCTTTTTTGTTTTAATCCTTCAGGAGTTAAGTTCCCCACCATGGCCATACTTCCAATGGTGCCGCCTTCTTCATTAGCAAATACGATCACTTCCAAAGGATGTTCTGTAACCACATTGTTTTCATTGAGTATCTCAATTACTTCCAATGCACTGATGGAGCCGAGTGTACCATCATAGTTACCACCGTCGGGCACCATATCAATATGCGAACCAAATGCAATTGGTTTGTGTAATGGATTTTTTCCTTTGCGCTTACCAATGATATTGCCTGCTGCATCAATGGTTGGATCAAGTCCTGCTTTTTTCATCAGTTCCATAAACCATGCACGGCCTTCAATATCGCCTTTGGTATAAGCAACACGGTAACCACGGCCTTTTTCATCAATGCCAAATTTTGCCAGTTCAAAAATGCGTTGTTCTATACGCTTGCTGTTTACGCTTAAAGCGGCTCCTGCTTTTTTGCTGTTCGATAACAAAGAACCAAATACACTCATGCCAACTACGGTGAGCGATGATTGTTTAATGAAGTTTCTGCGTTGCATTATTTAAAGTTTTTTTATTTATGAACCAATACAAATTGAAGAATAACAATGGCAGCAGCCACACAAATATGTCTGATACAAGAAATGCAGTTGATTTATCGGTAAATAAAGAATTGAATACTCCCATGGCGTATGTGTCAATGACTCTTATCGTTACAAAATAAGCCGCACAGATAAAACTGCTGATCATCATGCGTTGATGCAATACTATTTTCCGTTGCTTAATAAAATAATAAGCAAGCAGGATAAACAGCAGCCATAAACTGGTTACTGTAAATTGTGAAGGCATACAGGCGGTGCATCCTGTCCTGGGTAACATTATGTACAACGTAGTAATACATATGAACGATGAAAGAATATAGAGCTTGCCCGTTTTTCGATGAAAGGAAATGTACCTGTTCCGAATGGCAGGCGTGAATTGTAGTATGGCGGCACAATACACAATAATGCCTGAAAAAATATGGATGGCAAAAACGCTGTTATCAAATGAGGTCTTATCTCCCCAATGTTCAAGAGAACTATTTGTAAGATACTTGTACTTCGGTATCAGTTTATATAAAAAGAATGCGAAGAAGGCAAACCAAAAAACAGCTATGGAGATTTTCTTTAGCATGTATTCTTATTTGTTTTTTTCATTTCAAAAATTTATCTCACTGATTTAACTTCCGTTATTACAATTTTTATAGTTGTGTTGCCGATATTTTCTACGTAGTGCTTACCTGTATAACCCATCCACGAAGCTGTTCCGGCCACTTCATCAACTGAAATGGTTTCGCCATTTTCAAAATGTACTTTTATTTTACCTCCGGTTACTATATAAGAAGATTTGGCAGGGTGCGTATGTGCTGTATCTTTTTCGCCCGGCTTCAGCGTATATTCAAGCACTCTTACATGCTCGTTTTCTAATAATAATTTGAAATTGGCAGGCGAAGCTTTTAAAACATCGATGTTTAGTTTACTTGTATCTTTCGAAACAACAGGGTCTTTTGTTACAGAGGAGGCGTGAAGATGAGCAATTTTCCAACTTCCTTTTTCCTTTATCATTAGTAAGGTTCTTCTGGATAATGAATTTAGTCCATCACCTAAATGAAATGTAACAATTGCATTTTGTTGGTAGAGTTGGAGATGGATGTCCTTCGGGCTTATTTGTAGTTTTCTGCTATTATTGATATCTATAAATTCCGGGAAAATAGTCAACCACGCTTTTTCAATTTCTTGTCTGCCATGTATCCGTTTTGCTTGACTCCAATAAGGATAAAAAATAGTTGCATCATCAGTGAATGATCCCCGAAACGTATCCCAGTTAAAATGATTAAACGCTGTAACGAAATCGTTAACGGATTTCATAACAGCTTTTGAGTCTTTATTCTGCGCCTTTACACTAAAGTGAATCAGCAGGAAAAGAATGAGTAAAGAAATTCGAACGTTGTTCATTTTGTTTTAATTTTTAAACTTTCCATACACCGCCTGCCCCGCAAAAACATTGGCTACTGTTTTTCCATTCTTCAATACAAAACTTCCGTTCACCATAACATATTCAATACCTGCTGAAAAATCAAGTCCTTTTTCAAATGTTGCTTTATCAATAATAGTGTTGGGGTTGAAGATGCTGATATCAGCATCGGCACCCACCTGTATTCGTCCTTTGAAACGCATGGATGGTGCAATGTTTTCTAAACGTTTTGCAGGAAGCAGCGTCATTTTTTCAAGAGCAGTAATTAAGTCAATCACTTTATCTTCTCTTACATATTTACCGAGTACTCTTGAGAAAGTTCCGGCAGTGCGAGGGTGTGCAAGCTTGGCATACGTCATTCCATCAGAACCAATCATAACACCCGGAGCAGCAATACCCATTTTAATCCATTCGGGTTTCATCACATGAATGATCACCACACCGCTTGTTTTGCGAAAGGCATCAAATGTTTCTTTGGTAAGGCGTTCGCCTGTTGCCACCCATTGCAGATCGCTGTAGCTAATGCCAAGCCGTTGCTGCCAGCCTTCATCAAACATGGCACTTTGCAGCGAAGTGGAAGCTGCGGTATAAGGGTATAATTCGGTACTGATGTCAAAACCTTTTTTGTTTGCTGCATTTACCATCTCCAGCGACAGTCCGATATTTCCCAGCGACATACTGTTGATGTGTACAATGTGCAACGGCGCTTTGGTTAGTACTGCAACAGCCATTGCTTCCTGTATAGAAATAATATCCGGCTGCCGTACATGCGAAAACACAAGTGCATTTAACTCACCAGCCAGTTTATACACCTGGTACATTTCATTGGGATTTGTTTTAGGCAAATAGCCAATAGGAGCCCCAATGCCAATACCACCTTCAGCCAATGATACTTTAATGTTTGCCAATGTTTGATTCAATGCATCGGGAGAAATCGTTTCAGCAGCGGCCCGTAAAATAGTGTTGGTCATTGCCCCAATGTTTGCTTCTCCTTTCAGTGTCATTTGTAGTAAACTATCTACAGCGTTCTGATATTTACCAATTGCTTTAAAGCGTTCAAAAGGCCAGTTTACACTTGCACCGTAATTGATCAGTGCTTTACCTTTTCTTGACTCGTACCATTTGCCAATATGTTCAATTCCCCATTCCAATTCTAAAGCAGTTGTTACGCCATCATGCAATTGGTATTCCTGCTCCACATTGCTGCGGCCATGTATATGCAGATCAATAAAACCCGGTGCTACAACTAAGCCGCTTACATCAATTACTTGTTTTCCCTGCAAGGCCTCACTACTGATCTGTGCAATGCGGTTGTTGAGAATGCCCACATTTCTGATAGCATCAAGTTTTGTTTCGGGATCAATCACACGGCCACCTTTGAGCACTATATCATATACAATGGCTGACTGGGCAAAAGCCGTAAATGACAAGATGATACAAATCGAAGTGAATAATTTTTTCATATAGCTGGTTTTAATTTTTAGGCAATCTGGTTGAATGCAACACATTTATTTTCCACTGTTTTTTTTGTTTTATTAAAACAACTGTTTCCATCCATTTTACAATATCGTCTTTCCCGTTCCTGGTAATGGTTGATTGCAGATAATAGGTAACCCATGCCGTATTTTTATTGATGGTGGTGCTTACAAACTCAAAGCTGTTGGTTCGTTTGAAACCAGGTACAGATGCACCCTGTATTACTTTTTGAATCAATGTATCAATCGTCCACACCTGGCCATACTCATAAAAATGCACATTGGCCGCAACAAATGTTTTCAACGCAGCCGTATCAGCATTGGTTAAGGTGGCAAACATATTTTCAACGGCTTGCTGTACCCTTTTCTCTTCTTGTGTGCTTTGTGCACTTGCGCTTGCAGAAAAGAGCAGTACAACAAGCAGAACTTTTATTTTTTGCATCATGCGGAATTGTTTTGTCTGTACTTTTTTTTAATGAAATTGTTATTCTTTCAAACCACTGTTCTCTTTATCCTGCTTCTTCTTTTTTACCTGTTTCATAATGAAATAGGCAATAGAGAACACGATCATAAACAGACCAATACCTGTAAGTTCATTTCTGGTTAAATTCGATAGCAACCAAATAATACCGGCAGCAGCCAACAATGGAACAATGATGCCACCAGGCACACGAAATGTTTTTTCGGTTGTTACGGTATCTTTTCTCCTGAGTTTTACTGAAGACAATACAACGCCCAGATAAATGATCAACACCGCTGCACTGGCAATAGTAGCAAGCTGTTTAAAGCCACCGGATATAGCCAGTATCAAACCCAACGACGCATAAAATGCAATGGCAACATGTGGCGTAAAATAGCGGTCGTGAACTTTCGCCAATGGCTTTGGCAGTAGTCCATCTCTTGCGCCGGCAAATAAGATCCGTGGAATAGAAAGTATTTCGCCACCCAATGCACCTAACATTGAAAGTGCACTGGCTGCAATAATGATGATGGCTCCCCATTTGCCAAACGCAATATTTGCCACTGCAGCCAACGGAGCATCTTTATGCGCTGTAACAGTTGCACCGAGCACACCTTGTGTTACCAGCTGAATAGAGATGTATAAAAGTAATACTGCCGTTATGCCGAAAAATATTCCAAGCGGCACAGTGCGTTTTGGATTTTTTATTTCACCACCATTACTTAAAGGGCCATCTAAACCGATAAAAGCGAAAAATAAAAGCAATGATGCTGTGCCCAGATTGCTGAAAGTTGGTTCGATTGTCCAGCGTAGATTTTCTGGTGACAGAAACGCTGCTCCTGCAACTACTACTGCTATCAATGGAATTAATTTTCCGAGTGCAGCAAACTCAATGAGGCGTACACCGTTTTTTACACTTCGGATATTTATAAGTGTTATCGTTACAAAAACAAACACTAATAAAACTACCCGGAAAACTTCGTTACTTAAGAAAGGGAAAAAATATTTCAACGTATCAACCAATGCATTGGCAATGGCTGCGTCTGATACAATGCATCCTCCAAGCCAATAGATATTATTAGCAAGGAATCCTGCAAAAGGACCAAAAGCCGTTTCTATATAACTATAAACGCCACCACTCACAGAAGTTTTGGAACCCACTTCGGCAAAGCAAAGACCAATTAAAAAAATAAGTGCGCCACATACCAGGTAAGCAAGAATAGCAGCAGCACCAAGATCTTCAGCAATAATTGCAGGGATAATAAAAATGCCCGAGCCGGCTGTGATGTTTACAATGGCCAACGTTAACGACCTGACACCGATTTCTCGTTTAAGATTTTCTTTTTTTGAAACCGGCTTCATGTGTTTGGGTTAAGTGTGAAAGCTGTTTGAAATTATTTTGCTTCGATCGATTTAATAACGAGGCTCAGCATCTCGGCCACCTTACTGTCATCCATCCAACGGGTAACAACTACCAAGTCATGTTCTTTATCGATGATGATATAATTGCCACCGAATCCTGCTGCATAATATACTTTGGGGGAGATGCCCTTCCAGCTCTGATCTGTATTTAACCACCACAGGTAACCATAATTTTTATTGGCAGCAGATGGTTGCTGTGCAGCAGTGATCCATTTTTCAGAAATCAGTTGTTGATTTTTCCATTTTCCATTTCGCAAAAACAACAAACCAAACCTTGCATGATCAAGTGTATTGATGAAGATGCCACCACCATGATGACCGCCGCCACTAACTGATTGCATTGTTAATCCATCAAGAGTTACAAAAGAATTTTCGTAACCAAACCAACGCCATGTAGTGGAGGCTCCAATGGGATCCATGATCTTCTCTTTAAACACAACAGGCAATGGTTTACGCCAAACCTGCAATAACGAATAAGCAAGGAGATTTACACGTACATCATTGTATTCATAATTTGTTCCGGGTTCAAGCAGCTTACGGTTCTTCCAGTCATCAATGCTGCCTTCTCTTGGCGGACGATCGGCCCAATCGTGTAAACCAAACAAACTTCCGTTCCAATCGGATGATTGGTTGAGCAAATGTTCCCAGGTTATTTTTGAATTATGCGCACTTTCAAAGTAGCCGTCCCACACATATTGACCAACTTTATCGTTTACGCTTTTGATCAATCCATTGTCAACTGCTAAACCTGCAACAGTAGAGAGATAACTTTTTGTTACACTAAACGTCATATCAACTCTGTTCACATCGCCCCACTGCGCAACGATGTATCCGTTCTTGATCACTAATCCCGCAGGGCCACCTCTTTCTTTCATAGGCCCGATCATTTTATATCCCGGTTCCCGTGAATAAGATTTCATATTGGCAATACGCAAGTCACGTTCAACTTTGTTTTCATTTTTCAATGCAAAACTTACTGCACTGTCGAGCCAAACTTTATTCATCTTTAACTCTTCGGGCTTTTTTGTTTGCCAGTCTGCATCAGGAAAATAAGTTTGTGCAAGACTGCTAAATGAGTACAGGAGTAAAAAAAGAATACTGATTTTTTTCATTGCTTCAAATTTTTGTTCAGTGTTGTTGCTTCAACAACTCGTTATTTTATTTCGAATAGAATCGTAACTGTGTTTTTATGCTTTGGCTTTTTTGCTCACCCGCACCTATGCGGTGAGTACATACGTAAGAAGGAGCAGTAGCGAAAAGCGAAGCTTCGTTTTGTGATTCATTTTATTTCTGTTGTTCCATCTTATTTAATTCGGCAGAGCCAATTCGTTTTACATCGATAAATGGACTCTTCATCAAATACCAGAACGTTTGCTTTTTCTCTTCGTCAAATTCTTTCAACCCCAGTTTGATTTGCTCAACCGGTTTACTTTTATAGGTACCGAACAGGCGATCCCATAAAATAAAAATATCAGAGAAGTTAGAATCGGTGTAATACTGATCCTGATCATGATGCACTTTGTGGATGTTAGGTGTTGTTATGACTAAGCCAATACTTTTATCGAGCCATTTAGGGAAACGAAAATTAGCATGCTCCAGGAAAAAGAAAATGCTGGCAATAAAAAAGTACAAACCCAGTGTAAGTAAATCAAGACCAAAAACAGCAGCCGCAAGAATATTGCTGCTGCCAAACCAAAGAAAAGTTTCGATCGGATGCCCACGAAAATTTGTAGATGCGTCCATGGTTGTATCACTGTGGTGCACACGATGGAAACGCCAGAGCAGTGGTACCACATGTGAAAGTCGGTGAAACCCGTAGCTCACCAGGTCGATCATGGCAACACCCAGCAATAGTTTTAACCAAAGCGGCAGTTGCACAAGATAGAATAACCCGATCTCATGCTTGTTCAACCATTCAACACTGAAAACTGTAACCGAAGCCCAGAAAATGTTTACAAGAAAAAAAACAAAATAAAACAGACTGTTTTGAAACAGGTGTTGCGGTCTTTTTTTGAAGTTGAATTGATTGATGAGCAATTGTTCAAGCGAATAAAAAAGCACCATCAACCCAATGATGATATAATTGGAATTGATGGCGAGTAGTTTGTTAATGAATTCCATTGCAAGGGATTTGGGTAATGTTGAATGTTCGGTGAACCATCAGGTTGTAGTTATAAATAACTCAACCACTTTTTTTCTTTATGATTGGTTTTATAATTATCGTACCATTTGCACAATGGGTACAATGCAAGCACAACAGAAATCCAGACTAGATACACGATCCATAAACTATAACCTTCGCCCGGTATAATGAATTTAAAGGGAATTGGCACATTCATTCCTTCTGCTATACTATGCCCTCTCGCCAAGAACAGGATAATTGAAATAATATGTAGCACATAAAAATGTACGATATAATAAAACAGGGGAACCCTGCCAAATACGATAGCGAATTTCGCAAAACGACTACTGGTGCTCTTAACAAAGGATAAGAAAATAAGTGCGCCGCCAATTGTTACACTCATAAAAAGCAACGATGGCGGATACTTTTGCACATTCATGAAAGAGAAAAATGTTTGAAGCCCCGTCTTTTGGCTACTCCAGGGTTGTGAATCACCATATACATTAATCGAACGTAGTACGACAAATAACAGTAATGCAGCAACTCCCATCCACAGCAATAGTTTATTTCTACGTTCAGTTTCTGTATTGCTGAAAAGTTTTCCGAAACAGTAACCGAGTATCATTAGCCCTGTCCATGGCAGAAAAGGATACATGATGCCTAATGTAAAATTAGTCCCCAGTTGAAGAAAAGCGGGACGATGCAAAAAGCTCCACCATACCGGAACAGCGCCATTACGTTCTGCTTCAGCAAAGTCCAGAAGATTATGACCAAATACGATCAACAAACCAATTACGAGCAAAGCACGGAATGGTAACCAAATGAGCAACCCTAATATAACCATGTTGATTCCGATGGACCATATTGTTGCCAGAATGATGGTACTGAAATAGATATCACCTAATACACCAAATGTCATCACCGTTAATTCGATCAGCACCAACCAAAAACCACGAGTGATCAGAAACCAACTCAATTCTTTTGTTGTTTTCCTTTTGCTTTGCAGCCATGCAGACACACCGGAAAGAAATACAAAAGCAGGAGCACAGAAATGAGTGATCCAACGTGTGAAATATAATGCAGCTGTAGTTGTTTCCGGATTCAGCGGATCTCCTGTAAAAGCTTCCCTGTGAAAAAAATCACGTGTATGATCCAATGCCATAATGATCATCACCAGGCCACGAAGCAGATCGATGGATTCTATCCGTTTAGTTGTTAATGTCGATTCCATTATTCGTTATCGATATTAGTTGTTTGAGATTTCTTTTTGAACGTTTGCCATTTTTTATAAGTTGCACTACGCCATAACCATTCAATGGGCCCATAGTTAAAATACTTCAACCATAATGTACTTAGAATGATTTGTCCGATAAATACCAGCAATGCAAACGCAGTGTAATACACCGGTCCTACTTCACGGACTAAACCAAAGCCCGCCCCATAAAAAACAATAGTGCCGATCACTGAGTGACTGATATAATTCGTGAATGCCATTTTACCAACCGGCTGAAGTATGCTCACCACTTTTTTGCCAAAAGTTGTTTGAGCAAATAGAAAGAACAATGCAACATAAGCCAATGCCAATGGAGCTACGCCCAATGCATAAGCAATGCTTTGATAAACACCTTCTATCTTCAACTGGTAGTATAAACCTGTTTCCATCAATTTTGATAAGTGATAGTTTGCAGGTAAACCAATAAGTAAACCTCCACCTGCAACCATCCAGAGTAATTGTTTATTTGCAAGAATGGTTTTATAACGGTCATTACGCCCCAGCAGGTAACCAAGGATAAACATGCCCAACACTTTTAAAGGACGGCTTTGAAAAATCAAATCGCCAAAACGGTAAAACACACCGGCGACTAGGCTTTTTAACTGGAAGAGATAGTTTCCTGTTTTCAGGTTGATCAAAAACTCGTCAAAAGATTTTGAACCTGTTAAATACGAATCAATTTTTGTACCAGTGCCATAAAGCAAACCTGCAGGCGCCAGCAGGACGTTCCATTTCATTCGAAGGAAATAAATAAGCACAGGTAAGCAAAGCATGACAATGGCTGTGATAAATAATTTTCGATCGTTCCACTTGCGGATCCATAAAAACACAAAGCCAACCAATGCATAAAACGCAACAATATCACCAGTCCATAGCAATAACAAATGTGCAAGCCCAAGCAGAAACATAAAACCCAATCGCCTGCGCATGAACTTTACAGGGGTTAACCCGTTTATTTCACTCCGTTTTAATTGTATTTCCATACCCCAGCCAAACAATAAACTAAAGATGGAATAAAACTTTCCTTCGATGAAAACATGCTCCCAAAAGTGAAAGGTATGATCGAGCCTATGAAAGTAAGGGCCAACGTTGTTGAGTGAAGAATCATAAAATGAAAAACCCGCACCCAGGTTAGCAATAAAAATACCCAGGATAGCAATACCACGCAGGGCATCCATAATATGAATACGTTCACTTGTACGTACTGGTGTAAATGCCGTGGACATGGTTGTTGATTTTGGTTATGACGAAGTCAGACAAAATACCTATTGCCAAAAGGTAGACAGAAGTTTTGAGCTTTGCAAACCCTGACAGTAAGTGAACTCTTGTTGTGCAACGAACACATGAATAAAATATTCATCGATAATGTTTCTGATATTTTTTTTGGCAAACCATCACAAAGCAATATCTTCTTATTGTTTATACTTTAAAAACTTAGTACCGCTAACCGTTTTACCCGCAGCTCGCTCTACAACCACTTTTACGTTTCCGTCTTTTTGTAACTCAAATGTTACTTTGGGATAACCTATTCCACCAATGAATGTGTTATTGCCTGTATAGGTCAAACTCGATCTCAGTTGTCCGTTTACTTTCATAAACAGCAGATCGTCATTTTTCAGGAATTCAAGCGTAATGTTTTCGCCCATTTGATAAAGCCCCGTGATCTTATCATATACTTTTTGCTCAAGCGGAAATTCTTTCGCCATCACTACATTAAACACAATTTCACTTTCTCCGTTTGAACTCTTCGTTATATCAAGTATTCTGTTTACTGCCTGTGGAGCAGAAGCCCAGTTGTCGGTTTCAACATACTTGCCGCCTTTAAAATAAATCTGCGTGATCAGATCCTGTTGATTAGGTACAGACACACGCATATGTATATGCGCAGGCCGCCATGATGCTTCATCATTCTGATCGGCTTTATACGGAACAGGCAAAATAGATTTGAATGCATACTTACCATCTGCTTTTGTTTTTTGTGCAGCACGGTAATTATAATCATCAGAAGAATTATCATACACTTCATGTTCATCGCAATGCCATATTTCTACCAATGCATTGTTGATGGGCGTTTTCCCATCTTCTTTAAAAATGAATCCTTTTAAAACGATGGGCGTGCCGTTTGAATTGGCAAGCCTGAGATTGTTTCGTAATGGTGCACCCGGTCGGTAAAAAGGACCAAGTATATCTGTAGTGGTTGGGGTATCGCCTTCAAAATGTTTCCCATTCCAGTTCAACCCCCCGAATGCGCTAATGCTGATCACTGTGAGTGATGAATTTTTGATAAATGTTCTGCGTTGCATAATGATTAGTTTTAGCTGGTTAAGATTTATAATTGCAAGCCTTGTGGTTCGTGTCTTCACCAACCACAAGGCCGTATTAAATGCTTACAAATAACTCAACCACCATTTTTCTTTATGGTTTTGTTTGTAGCGGTCGTACCATTTACACAAAGGGTATAAGAACAATACGATCCCTATCCAAACGATGTATACAATGCCCAATGAAAAGCCGTAGCCTTTTAATGTTTGAGTTAACCATAACGGCTCTTTCAATACCCATATCTGCCAGCTGAAACCGGTAAATAATCCGGTTGCTACCAAGGCTGCAGCATGCAACAGGTAAATGTGCAGGATGTAGTAGAACATCGGCACTCTTCCATAAATTGAAATGAATTTTGTAAACGTGTTATTTGCTCTCTCTGTAAATGCAAGGAATAAGACAGAAGGTCCAAGTGTCATTAATGCATATAATAATGAGGGTGGATATTTAGTGGTACTGATAAAATCCAGGAATGTTTTTAAGAAATTATCTTGCTTACTCCAGGGGCCGGGATCGCCATAAAAATTGGCAAAGCGTATAATAATAAATAAGAGTACAGCTCCGCCACCAATATTGAGTAGCCATTTTTTTCTTTTTTCTGCACCAAAAGCAGGCGAATACAATGCCCCAAAACAATACCCCAGCATAATAATGCCAATCCATGGTAATACCGGGTAACCTACTAATATATTTTTACTTGCCCATGTAAATAAATTTTGATCATGAACAAGAGCCCAGGCAAATGCTTTAAAAGTATTTCCCTGTACATGAATTCCATCCAAAAGATTATGCCCGGCTAAAATGAGTAGGCCAATGATAAAAATCCATTTTCTTGGTAAATGAACAGCAGCTGCTAAGGCGATCATGCTTAGACCGAGTACCCAGATGACAATAAAGTAGATATTGTTAAATGTAATATCAAAGTTCCATCCGAAATTGATAACCGTAAGTTCTAGCAGTATCAGCCATGCTCCACGTTTAAAGAGAAACATAGACAGTTCCTTTTTGCTTTTACGCTCACCTACCAGCGATGCAGATGTACCCGCAAGAAACATAAATACGGGTGCACAGAAATGTGTGATCCATCGGGTAAAAAAAAGTACCGGTTTTGTTTTTTCCAGATCAAGCGGATCATAAATAAAAGCATCGGCATGGAAATAATCTCTTACATGATCCAGTGCCATTATGATCATAACAACACCACGAAGAAGGTCAATTGATGTTATTCTCGATTTCGTTAAGTCTGTTTTCATTTATAATAAAGTTTAATTATCATTCAACTCTTACAAGTACTCTTCTTGTTCTGATGTTATCGCCTATGATTGCTGTATCGCCTCTTAGTTGAATTTGCCGGGGCTGTTCTGTATCGGTATAGAAAGGAAGCGTTCCTCCTTTTACATGATGGATCACTTGTCCCTTTGCAGGTTCGTATGTGTACGTACCAAAGTATCCGAAAGAATGACTGCTGAAAAATTCATGAAAATTGATCGTGTAATTTTTTGATCCTTCCTCCGTCATTTTAAGTGGCGTATCGCTGGAAACATTAATACTTAATATGCCACCGGGCGAGTAAATAAAATAGCCTCGTGGATTTTTTCCGTAGCGGTTTATCCATGTATTGGAAACAGAATCATAATCAGCAAACTCAACCAATTGCCATATACCCGCAATGCCTTTGGTAGGTTTTGTTTTTTGTGCAGATGAGACAATACATGCAAATTGAAAACAGAGAATAGGCAGAATAAATTTTCTCATGTTACTGGTTTTACTTATTAAGTAATGCTTTGCTGATGCAAAGTCATTGTCAAACACATAGGGAGTTAAAAGGAAAGCGTACACACTTTTCTCAAGGGGAGATGGATTTGGGAAAGAATCGATGACTTAAATCTAATTCTTAATATGCACATGCCAACGATTTTTGTTACTAATTCTGGCTGTTTTTCGTAAGGCAACAATTGCATTTTATTTATTATTTCTTTTTCCGACTCAAAACAATTTCAGTTATTAATAATGGAATTGCCCAGCAAAACCAAATAATCGTTACGCCTCTTTCTTTAAATTCCGGTATAATAGATTTCACATAAGTTGAATTATTAAAAATGCGGAAAAAGAAAAAAGCCAGCGTTACTACATAGCTTCGTATCATCCATTCCTTATGCTGAACAATGCGACCTCTCCTCACTGATGTATAGGCCATCAATGCCGTAGAAATCCAGGCAAAGGCTAATGCCTCTAAACCAAACGCCCATGAAAAACTTATCTTGTATCCACTGGTCCACGCTAAATAGGTTGCACTGATGCTACCGGTTAAAATTGCGATCAGATAGATACGCCCCAGCATTCTGTGTATTTTGATATATCTGTTTCTGAATTTCTTCCAGAATTGAAACGGACCAATTAACATGGCTGTAATTCCACTTGAAATATGGAAAAACAAGGGCCACTTATAATCCCAAAACCTGCCATAACTTTCTTTATTCAGACGTAAGTAGGGTAAAATCTCCTGAAAAGTAACTACACCTACATAGAGCATAAGAAGTAATACAAAGCCTGATTTTACAAACGAGGCTGGTTTGCTTTGATTAATTAAGGGTGATGCGTTATTATTCATTTTAAAAATTGTTGTGTTTAGTACTACTGTTCTGCAAAGTCAACGACGTGTTTTGTTTGTTCACTATTTATTGAATCTTGGTAGTTTAATCTCGAAAAAAACGTATCATCAATTTTATTTGTGGTGATGCTTGCTTTTTTTATAATGCTCATTTAGAAGGTCAACTCCAAAATCACCATTGAAATCACGCCATACAATGTGTATATGATTCGCATTGTGTGTAGTGTTATCAAACTCAATTAAAAAAGTTTTCCCCTGTATTCTGTAATAATGTGGTACTCCTTTTACTAAACCACCTGCCCATCCAAATCTTAATTCGTTAAAATCTTCTGATACGATTCGCTTCATTCTCATCTCTGCTATTTCAGTTGGCATAGAAGAAAGATGACAGGCAATTAATTTATTTAGAATGTTTTTTTGTTGAAGTGTCAGGTCTTTGGCTAAAATACCAACAGGGGCAAGATGCCCAACCTGAATAGCGTTTGTAGTAACAATATCAGTAAATGCTTTTGATTGAAAGATAGCCTGGAGCTTTTGTTCAGCAGTAAGCATATTGATTAACTCAAAGCCAAGATCTTCTTCGTCTTTTATGATTCGCCTTCCTTTATTCTTTCCTTCTTTTATTTCAGCAGGATATACTCCAAAGAAAACCGGAGTGAATGCTAATTGATTGTTTACTACTGTAAAATTCAGAGCAATATGATGTCCACTAAATTTCCATCCCCAAACGCTGTCTTTCCCGGGATTGCCATAAAATGCGATGAAATGATTTTCAGGTATCCGGTGTATCATGTTTGGCTCTAACTCTTTTAAATAATACTCGTTATTCATGATGTCCTGCGTTTGTGAAAACCCTTTCTCACTTAAAAAACTTTTAAGTAAGGCATAAACATTTTTCTTTTGCGAGCTATCCAGGTCTTTTAAACACACGCCTCTTCTTGGAATCAAACTTGGAGGAAGATAATGCCAGTCATATCTTGACATTTCATCAAAAGGAAAAACAGATTTTGTCTTTTGTTCACTGTTAAAGGAATGAATAACTGTTATTGCAGATGAAAAATCTACAGTATTATGCTGTGCTGTTAAAGTGAAAGGGATCATGAATAGTTGTGAAAGCACAATTGCAAGCAGGATTATGATTGATTTACTTTTCATTTTTTTCTTTTTTCTTTTTCTATATCTGTGTTTCGTGTCTTCACGAACCACGGCAGCGTATGCCGGATCAGAATATCCTCTTAAACTTCGTTAATCTCCTTTGCTGCACGTGCACCTGATTCAACCGCACCTTCCATACTTCCTGAGTATATAGAAGTATGTTCTCCGGCAAAATGTATACGACCTTCTGGTCGGATGATTTCAGGCAGCCATGAAGTAATTTGGCCGGGAAGAAATAACGAATATGCTCCAAGCGAATAAGGGTCAAGCTGCCAACTCTTTGAAATGCCACCCTCGTAGTAGTCGGAAACATCAGGGTGAACTTTGCTCATCTGTTCAAGTGTGAATTTTAATCTGTCGTCGTTCGACATCTTGTCAAGTTGCAAAGCATCCTGCCCACGTGCATGACCTTCAAGGATAGCTCTTTCTCCTTCTTTTCCTGTTTTGATCATTGGATGTTTTTGTACTTGGCCTATAGGGAGATCAGTCATAGCTGAACCATTCTCTCCGTTGCTTTCCCAAAATTTTTTCTTTACTTCCAGGAACACACGGGTTGTTGGTGTGTAATAGAGCCCGGCAATAATTTCTTTTTTGAAGGCTGATAACGAAGGCGAAATATCGATGTTTTGCAACACCGAAAAAGGAATTGTGCAAACGATCCTGTCTCCACTAATGCTTTCTTGCTTACCAGCTATATTCACAATTACTTCTACACTATTGGGTGCATTTTTTATACTCACCACCTCAGTATTAAAATGAATTCGTTCTCCCAATCTAATTGCAAATGCAGAGGATAAACGATCAACTCCGCCGGGAAAGCTGTACACATCTTTACTTGTGGCACTCTGTAATACGGGTAACAGATTCGCTGCAGCCGAAGCCAATCCCTGCCGGTCACAATACCAGGTTGTTACACGAATAATTTCCTGCGCACCTGCAGATGCACCTTTTTCTGCAATTAACTGAAGCAATGTCTTGTTGTCAATTGAACGGGCCCAGTTGTACAGTGAATTGGAAATAGATACATCATCCACACCTTCCAGTAAAGGCTGAATGTACCTGTTGGTGATACTGCCCTCACGTTCTTCCGGTTTGAGTTCATAAGGCCAAACTATTTTGCCGTTAACAGGAACAATGCGTTTGCCACGCAGATGATAGACTGTATTTCCTCCAATACTCCGTATAGCAGGAGCTTTCAGCGATTCGTATGGAATATTGAAAAACTTCACATAACGAAGCAGGTTGAAATAATTATCGTTGAAACTCATAGCGCCGGCTTCAGCTGTTAACCCCGAAGTAAAACCTTCCCGAAGAGTTAGTACACGACCACCAGACCGATTTCTTGCTTCAACAACGATCACCTCATGACCGGCTTGTACGAGTTCCCATGCGGCAGTTAAACCAGCAAGGCCAGCACCAAGCACAATTACTTTCTTCTTTGTTTTTTGGCCAGATGCAGCTACACTAATCGGCAGCAAAACACCTGCGGTTGCAATAGTGGAAGTTTGTATAAAGTTTCTACGATTCACGAATGACTATTTTATTGACTAACGAAATAAAAAGCTTTCCGCAAACCATTGCCAGGCAGCAGTATTGCCTGCAAAATCAACGATCAAAAAACTAATTACATAAATACCAATCACGATCAATATTGGTTGCAACGATTGTTTTTTCGAACGTTGGTAAACAGCAAGGGCAATCAATAAAATGAGTGCGAACAGTTGCGAACTATATTCAACAAAAAAGTTAGGCGCTATATCATTGGCTTTTGCCCAATGACCAATCATGCGGGCTAAAGCCGGATCAATGGAAGTAAAGATGGCACCGATCATATATGTTGCATGATGGAGAAACCGTTTGCCATTGACAATGGCCAGTATGTAAAAAATAATGAGCATAAGAAGGAAAATAATTCCAAACCTTTGTGAACTGGCTACTCTGCTCAGTACCTCCTCAGTTGTAATGTTCAATTTCCCCGTTGCTACTTCATTTTGAATGCGAAGAAGAATTCGTTCGTAGCGGGCTTGAATAAGTATGTAACCTGATATTACGATTAAAGGAATCAACACATAACTTACTTTGCCAACAATTTTATGAATGCTGGTCTTCTTCTTCATGATCAACCAGGGTTGTACAATACTCATAATTACCCATAAACACATAAAGAAGGTATGAACATGTAGTATCGTTGTTTTATTAGCGGTTATCTTACTCCAATAGCCGGGATAAAAGCCAATGATTACTAAGGGTATAAATAAGAGGAACCATTTTTCAATGTGCGGGAATAAGATTTTTTTCATTTTCTTTTTTGTTAACGCTAACCCGGTTTAAATGAATTATAAAACAAACCCCACCACTTTTAGAATGATGAGGTTGTTTAACTATCAACATGGAAAAAGGGTTATTTCGAACTTAAGTCTTTACGCATAAACAATAATTCGCTCCAGCTTTCCTGTGTGTACTCTGCTATATCTTTTAGGTACTGTGCATAAGAACCTTCACCGTTTGCAGTTTCATACACTTCTTTAAACGGTTTGCGGAAACCCACAGTCCGTTCTTTCAATCCCTGCTTATACCTTGTTGTTAAGGTATATTGTGTTGGGCCCGAAGAACTGCTTACATACACAGCAACAGTTACACCTGAAGCCTCCCATGCTTTCTTTATTTTCTTAAGAATGGCCACCACATTATCATTTTGCCCCGGTTTTGGGTATACATGTGTGATCTGGATCTTCTCAGTAAAATCGCCCAACGCAATGGTGCTTAACGATTCCTGGTAAACGGAGTAGCCGCCGCTCTGTTTGTCTGTTAACCAAATGGCTACATTTTTATTCCAGTCGTTTTGGTGTTCGGGGCTGATGTCGCCTCTTGCATCTTCACTTTCCCAACTCTTCGGACCTTCGGTTATATGATACCCGCCAAGATCCGGTCCTGATTGAATGGCAAACACACGCCAATGATTATCGCCCGTATGATATTTTTGGGCATGGGCAGCAACGGCCTTTTCAAATTCTGTGATCTTGTCAATTTTAGGAAATACCCGGTGTGTAGATATTACGTTTTTGGTTTGGCTGATGCCGGCAAAAGCAATTGTCAGCATTAAAAGAAGGAATGCGCTGAGCTTGGCAGTAATTTTCTGTGTCATACTTGTTTGTTTTGGTTTAGGAAAAATGTGATAATGGGGTCTTTCAAAGCTCCATTCAAACCAGACTTTTTGTGAGTACGAATCCACCATTCAACTTCAGTTTCTCGGCAATCGACAGGACAAATTGTGCATCGTCGGGATAAATTCATCATTCTGTGCGGAAAAAATCTGTTTACTATTTAAGATGAAATAAAAAATTGGGCTTCGATTATCTTTATAGCAAATGCCCCCAAGCCACATCACAACTAAACTGCTGATCACCCTCTTTGGGGTTTGGTTGGCTATACCCGGTTGGGGACAGCTGAAGTATGAGCAGCTAACCACATCGGAAGGTTTGAGCCAGGGATATGTGTACGACATACTGCAGGATAAAGATGGCTTTATGTGGTTTGGTACCAAAGACGGGCTTAACCGTTACGATGGGTATACTTTTAAAGTTTACACACACGACAGCTACAACCCTTATTCAATAAGTAATAACAACATTAATCGCCTTTTTGAAGACAGCAAAGGCAGGCTTTGGGTAAGTACAGATGATGGCATTAATATTTACGATAAAACCAGCGATCGTTTCCGGCGCATTTTACACAATCCCAAAAATGCAAACAGCCTATCCGGAAATAAAGTTTTTTTACCGGTCATTGAACTGCCTGATGGAAGGTTTCTTGTATTTCCGCAGGAGAAGAGTTTAAATGTTATTTCGTTACCCGATGATTTTTTGGAAAATAATTCCCAACCTGTAATTACACATTTAACTGCACCGGGGGCGCAGAATGTTTCGTGCATGTATATGGACGGCAGTAAAAAAGTCTGGATCATTTCTGATAAGGTTTATGAATTGCTGCCCAACGATCTGTCGCTCGTATGGCGAAAGAATAGTTTTGAATTTGGTCAAACTGCACCCGCTGCAGATGGTAGTGTGTGGGCAGATGATTTTTTCTTTAGCCAGGTGCAGGATACCATTGCTTATCCGCTGTTTTCAAAAGATATCGTCAGAGGTCATGGCAGAGTTTTTTTTCACGAAATGGATAAAAAAAGATTTTGGCTTGGCATAACCGATTCGGGCAGATTGGAAATTTTTGATATTAAAAACTGGAAACGTGGTAGTCCGGTAGATCCCGAACAAACAAGGTTGCATAGCTTTTCGCAAGTAACACCAACAAGAATTTATAAAGACCGTTCAGGACTTGTTTGGCTGGGCACGAATGGTTACGGCTTGCGCAAGTACAGCAACGAAACAGAAAAATTTCATCATATTGATCGTGGTTTTAGTGTGCGTAAAATAATGGGGTTGCCAAACAACGAGGTTTTTATAAGAGGCTGGGGCGAATTAAAAAGGTTTGATGTTGATGGAAGAAATTTATCCGGCAAGGAAGAAAAGAAACTATTTGATGGCAGTGATTTTTTCATGGGCAAAGGCTTTACCATTTGGGGCTTGCACCGTAAGGGAGGCTACAGTGCCAATAATTTTGATGAAGTAATTAAAAAGTTAAACCTCGTCACAAAAGTTTCAACTACCTACAAGATAAATGTAAACAGGGAAGAAGAGTTGCTGGAACCAAAACTGGAAGACAGTAAAGGTAATATATGGCTTACCGGTTTTGGAGGAAGGCTGATTGTATTAAATCCTTCAACAGGAGCGTATAAAAAAATTACGATCAACACCGATCCTGTCAATCCTATGCTAAAAGGTGCACAGATAACTGCTTTGCACGAAGATGCAAGCGGTGTGTTTTGGGCGGGTACCGAAAACGGACTCGCAAAAATTAATTTTCAATTCAATGCTGAAGCGCCGCCAAAAATTACATGGTACAAAACAAACGCTGCTGATAGAACAGCGTTGAACTACAGCCATGTGTCATGCATCATCAATGATGCATTCGACAATACAATTTTGTGGGTGGCAACAAAAGGAGGCGGTCTCAATCGCCTGAATAAAACAAGCAATCAGTTTACACATATCACAACCAAAGAAGGTCTTTGCAATAATGTGGTGTATGGATTGTTGACTGATGATGCAGGTAATATTTGGGGCAGTACCAATAACGGTATTTTTTGTTTGCTGAATAGCAAGAAAGAAAAACAAAGTCAATGGTTGTTCAGGCATTTCACAAAAGCGTCGGGCTTGCAGGACGATGAGTTTAATACAGGCGCTTATGCAAAACTCCCCAACGGTGATCTGGCATTTGGTGGAGTGAACGGACTAAATATTTTTAATCCGGAAACAGTTTTACAAAATGGAATTTCACCCAATGTATTTATCACAAGCGTTTTGGTAGGTAATGAAGTGGTATTGCCCAATGATAAAACCGGATTACTGAAACAAACGATCGAATACGCTCCATCCATTACCTTAAATCATGCACAGGATATTTTAACACTTGAATTTTCATCGCTTGATTTTACGGCACCTGATCAAAATAAATACCGTTATCAGCTGGTTGGTATTGATAAAGACTGGGTAGAAAGTGGTACAAGACGTAACGCTACTTACTTACATCTGCCGGCAGGAAACTTTATTTTTAAAGTACAGGCCAGCAACAGCCAGGGTGTTTGGAGTAATAAAATAAAAGAACTGCAAATAAGAGTGCTGCCGCCCTGGTGGCGAACATGGAAGGCTTATCTTTTTTATGCGTTGTTGATCGGCTTTGCAGCAAGAGCATATTTTTTATTCAGGATCAATAAAGCAAAACTGCAATCGCAATTACATTACGAGCAGCAGGAAGCAAAACGTGTAAAGGAATTAGATACACTAAAAACACAACTGTATGCCAATATCACACATGAATTCCGCACACCACTTACCGTTATTTTAGGAATGGCACAACAGGTAAAAGAAAAGCCGGAAGAACATCTCGATGGCGGAATGGATATGATCGTTCGCAACGGAAATCATTTACTCAATCTTGTAAATGAAATGCTTGACCTGTCGAAGCTCGAAGATGGAAAGATGACACTGCATTTGGTTAAAGGTGATGTGATCAATTTTTTAAGATATGTGGTGGAATCATTTCAATCATTGGCTGCAAGTCAGCAAAAACAATTTCACTTTTTAGCGGATGCAGATGAATTGGTGGTTGCGTATGATGCAGAAAAGTTACGACAGATCATTACCAATCTTTTATCCAATGCGTTGAAGTTTACTCCGGCAAAGGGCAATGTGTATGTAAGTATTTCGCAGGAAGCAACGGAAGAACCCGGTACAACTGTAATGGTTTTAAAAGTAAAAGACACGGGCATTGGTATTCCTGAAAATCAGTTGCAGCACATCTTCGATCGTTTTTATCAACTGGATAACAGTCATACACGCAAAGCAGAAGGAACAGGAATTGGACTGGCGCTTACCAAAGAATTAGTGAAACTCATGAATGGAACGATTGCAGTAAAAAGCCCGCCGGTTGGTGCAACAAAAGGTACAGAGTTCACCATCACCTTACCACTGCAAAAAGCAAATGCGGAAGAAGTTGCAGCAACCGTTCCTGTATTTACAAAAGAACCTGCTATTGAACCTGTTTCTGTAAGACGCAAACCTGTTATCATCAACAATGAACATGCTGCTGCAACCACACCGTTGATATTATTGGTAGAAGATAATGTGGATGTTGTGGCCTATACTGCAAGTTGCCTGCCCCAATACAAACTGGCTGTTGGTAAAGATGGAAAAGAAGGATTTGAAATTGCGTTAGAAATGATTCCTGATTTAATTATTACAGATGTAATGATGCCTTTCATTGATGGATTTGAAATGTGTAAAAAGCTAAGACAGGATGAACGCACCAGTCATATCCCTATCATCATGCTTACTGCAAAAGCTGATATGCAAAGCAAACTGGAAGGATTGGAGAAAGGTGCTGATGTATATTTAGAAAAACCGTTCTATAAGGAGGAATTGTTACTGCGTATTAAAAAACTGCTGGAGATGAGAAAAAATTTACAGCAGTATTACAGCAAACAAATCGGTATTGCAGATAATGTTGAAACTACATCAACAGTAGGAACAGAAATTGTTGCAGAAGAAAAAGCCGAGCATGAGTTTGTAAAAAAAGTAAGAGAGTTAGTGGAAGCTAATTTTACCAACTATGAATTTAGTGTAGAGCAGTTGTGCAAATTGATTTTTATGAGTCACTCGCAACTGCATCGCAAACTGGAAGCACTTACAGGTTGCTCGCCCAATAAGTTTATCCGCATCATTCGCTTAAATAAAGCCAAAGAGTTATTAGCGAATCCTTCGTTAAGCATTGCAACTGTTGCATTGGATTGCGGATACAACGATTCCGGTTATTTTGCAAGGGTATTTAAACAGGAATACGGTGTTACACCGCAAGAGTGGCGTGTCACAATTACTAGATAGAAAACTGGCAAATTCTTTTGAACTATTGTGCTGTGTTTTTCATAGTTGCTTCAAACACCCGTATAAAATTTCCACCCAAAATTTTGTGGATGTCTTTTTTGCTGTATCCCCGTTCCAGTAATGCTTTTGTAATGAGTGGATAATCTTCCACACCATTCAATTCTAACGGTGGAGCTTCAATGCCATCAAAATCGCTGCCCATACCTACATGATCAACACCAACAAGTTTTACAATATAATCGAGATGATCAAGTAAAACTGAAATGGATGGCAGGATGCTTGTGAGTTTGTCCTTGTATTTTTCAGCCGTCATGATCCTTGCATAATCGGGCTGCACATTTTGTTTGATGAGCGAATCGATCTCTGGTTGGTATTGTTTCAGCATTGCATTTCGCTTTGTTTCGAATGTGCTGTCGATAAATCCTGCATAGAAATTCAGGAAGATCACACCGCCGCTTTTTGCAATGGCCTTGATCTGATCGTCTTTCAAGTTTCTTCTGTGCTTACATAAATTCCACACACAACTATGCGATGCAATGATGGGTTTGGTTGTGATCTTTGTAATGTCCCAGAATGTTTGTTCACCTACATGACTGATGTCAACCATCACACCCAAATCATTCATGCGCTTTATAACAGTTTTTCCAAATTCAGTCAATCCTTTTTTCCCCTCGCTGTTAGCAGCACCGCCGGGTGTTGTCTCATCTGCAGCACTTGTTGCCCAGGGAGTAGAATTATTCCAGGTGATGGTCATATAACGCATACCTCTTTTATACAATGCGTCAAGTTTGGTGAGATCATTTTCAATCATATGTCCGCCTTCAACGCCAAACATGGTTGCCAGCTTTTTTTCTTTCATGGCTTTTTTAAAATCATCAGGCGTGTAAACCAACTTCATCTTTGAAGGATTTCGATTTACCCATGCATATACACTATCCATTTCCTGGTTGGCAAAATTGTAAGGTTCTTTTTGTTCGCCGCCACAAAAGATCGAGAACATCTGTGCATCCACACCACCCGCAAACATGCGGTTGAGATCAGAGTGCGTTTTGCCTCTCAGATCGGTATCAAACGCTACTTTCTTTTCAATGGCAGATGAAGGAATATCATTATGTGTATCTACCAAAACTGCTTTCTTATGAAGCTTTTTGTAGTTCTGTGCAAAGAGGAATGCAGGAAATAATAATAAAGTAAGAATTCGTACAATCATGAGCAGCTAAAGGTTGTAAGTTTGCAGTTAAGGTATTAAAAAAATGACGGAGTTAATTTATATACAGCAGGAAGGCTGGTTGATGGACGAGGTGAGGAAGCTGTTTCGGGAATATGAAACGGAGCTGGACGAAAATCTATGTTTCCAGAGTTTTGAAGATGAGTTGAAAGATCCTTTGAAATTTTACGGGCCGCCGAAAGGTGTATTGTACCTGGCCAAGTGGAATAACGAAGTGGCCGGTTGCGTTGCCTTAAAACCATTGCGGGAAAAAGGTAGTTGCGAAATGAAACGACTTTATGTAAAGCCGTTTTACCGTAAACATAAGATCGGGAAAGTGTTGGTGGAGCAACTGATCAAAGATGCGCAGATGCTCGGCTATACAAAAATGAAACTCGATACCTTAGAGAAATTACAACCTGCTATTGGTTTGTACAGGCAATATGGTTTTGTAGAGACAACAGCCTATTACGAAAATCCTTTGGATGAAGTGGTGTATATGGAAAAAGATTTAGTGTAAAAATATTTTGAATAAAGAAAAGCTCCTTCAAAACTTGAAGGAGCTTTTTTGTTCTAGGGATACATATCTATAACAACCTAATGTATTAATCAAGTTGCATGCTCTTGTTATATTTCTTACCCCTTCTTTTGATTTGCCCACCAAACCAAATACTAACTAATAAAGCTGGTATTATCCCAAATAATGTAACCCAGAAAAGGGGTTTGAAAATATAATCTTCAAATGGGTTATCGTTAGTACCAATATTGTCAATGCCTTCTTGAAAGAAGCCTACCCAACCTGCAAGAAAAGCCGTCGTTAACAAAACAGCAATCGCACAAAGAAAACCAACTAAGATGAAATTTCTCTGCTTTATGATGATTGCTTTCCCTGCAATTTTACCATAATAATACCCACAAAAAAGCATGATAATACAACCAATAAAAAGGTTCAACTTGTAGTCAACATCTAAAAACCAAAAGAATGCCTTGAAAAAGCCTTGGTCAGACGAAATCATTGCAGTCATAATAAGCTGAGCTATCAATATGCCTAATCCACCAGAGACTAGTCCTTGTTTACTCCCAATTTTTTGTGCTTCAATTACTGTCATTGAATTACTTAATTAAAAAACCTCCGGAGTTTCAAAAAACCCGGAAGTTTTTCTATTACTGTATCACTTTTACAACACCAGCTCCATGATAAGAATGATATTCGCCATTGTACATTGCATCGGCACTAACAGGTCCCATGCGATAATTACCAGGTGATACTGCACGCACTGCATAATAATAACTTTGTCTTCCACTATTGAGATCAACAAAGAAATGAATACGATCATCACGCACATCCAATGCAGTTGGGTTCGATGCATCTTTGATCCAATCCATACCCGGCAATTCTTTGGTACGTGGATTTTCAATTTCAAAACCTGCGGGTAACAGATCAGTGATGACCACATTCTCAACTAAAGTGGAGAAACTTTTCTCAATGGTTATTTTCACAACGATGAGATCGTTTTGCTTAAACGTATTTCCTGTAATCGGCTGACCATAGCGGTTATAAAACTGCCGACGCACTTTCAGGTAACTGTCTTCTTCTTTATAATCACCTGTTGCACTTACACCTTCGGCAACCCAGTAATAATATAAACGTCCACTGCCTTTTGTCGCCACCTGTATGTTAGAAGAACCCAATTGCTTTGCATTCAATTTCAGATCTGTTCCGTTGAGTTTGCCTACTGTTTTACCATTGGCTATAACATCCGCAGTAACATTACTCTTGCCTGCATTGCGGGCAAGTTTACCCAATGCTAAAAAGCCGAATGCACGTTCCTGTGTACTTAACCAACGACGTTCTTTTAAGAATTGTGATACATGTCTTGCCATCAACGGTATTTGTGCATTACCCGGATCAACATCCATCAAGGTGTTGAGTGCAATAGCTTCATCACGTACATCACTGTAAAAACTTCCTCCTGTTTGCGGTAAACTTATTTCTCCACTGAAGGAAGATGGCAACATTGCCGCATAACTTTTCTTATCTCCACTCAATGCATACGCAGCAGATAATAAGTAACGACTATCAAGTGCGAGCATATTTTGATTGGCTTTGTAATAATTCATCACACTGATCTGTGCTCGGTTGCCCAATGCCAGCACATATAAACTATACGCTACTTCCTTTGGTGCAATTTTCTTTTTCTGTGTGCGGTTATAATAATAGTCGATGGTTTCTTTTGTTTTTAAACGTGTGATGAGATAACCCATCATTGTTTCAACCAAACTATTATCAACATCGTAACCGGCTTTGCGTGCTTCCAGTAAAAAGTGTGCTGCATAAATGGTACTCCACCAATGAACAGTGCCTTCATCATCCCACAACGTAACAGCACCATTGTACAACTGCCGCATTTTTATTTTGCGGATCGCTTCATTGATGTTGGCAACTGAAGTTGCAGATGCACCTTTATTTGGTTTGAGTTGATCTGCCAGATCAGCAAAATACAATTGCGGAAACGCAGCCGATATGGTTTGTTCTGTACAACCGTATGGATACTGCACAAGATATTTCAACTGATCACCTAATTCCAACGCAGGTGATTTACTGATGATAAGTTGATAATCGGCGCTGCCCTGCATAAAACGATTGACAGGTATATTGATGCTTTGTGTTGCGCCGGCATTGATACTGCCGCTGCCACTTTCTTTTTGTAAGGTTGATGGCGGACGAACTGTTATCTGTGTTTCATCAAAAAATGTTTCGCCCATTGCTTTTACTTCAATACGTATGCGACCTGAGTCGATACGTTGTTGTGCCACTACCTGGAACACTGCCCTGCTTTCTGCATTGGCAGGTAAAGGTGCTTGTTGATTACTTACACCAACAACCTGCAACGGTCCGCTTACATTAATTTTTACACTGGCACTGCTTGCATTTTTTGTGGTGTTGCTCAATGTAACAGGAACAAGTACGGTATCACCCGGACTTAAAAAGCGTGGTAAGCCTGCACTGATAACAACAGGATCGGCCACCGTCATATTTTCTTCATCGGCACCAAACTGTTCGTTCTTATAAGCAACAGCCATCAAACGAATTTCACCGCTGAACTGTGTCACATCGAATTCAAATTCTGCTTCACCACTGCCATTTGCTTTTTGCACACCACTCCAGTAGCTTACAATTTTGATGCGTTTGTTCGGCATCGGGTTGTTACGTTTTTCCATATCACTACCATCACCACCGGTACTGCTGAGGCGTGCACGCAATTCAGGAAACAATAACGGATACAGATCAAATGCATTTACACCCAGTTCTTTCTTTTGATAGAAATAATTGTAAGGATCAGGTGTTTTCATATTGCTCACCTGCAACACACCATTATCAACTGCAGCCAATGTAACATAACTACCCGGTGCTGCTTTTACTTTTACTTTCTGATGTGTGCGACTGCGTGTTGATTTGTTGGCTGTGATCTGCACATCGATCTTGCGACTCTTCTCATCTACTTTCAAGGATTGAAAACCATGCGCTACCGTTAAAGGAATATCACCTGTTGTATGTGGTTTAATGAGTGTTGCTGTTACAAACACATTTGGTAAATGCTCTGCTGCAATGGAAAGATCAATTGAAGCTGAACGGTTTTCGACATTGATGTATTGATATGATACCACATGATCTGTTTCAAACGTTACCAACATACGACCGCTGAAAGGTGTTTTGAATAAGAGCTTTGCTTTTTCACCTGTTGCATATTCCTTCTTGTCGGTTTCAATATCAATTTGTCCTTCGGTGTTTACTTCAAACGAACTGTTGTTGCCACCCCAACTGCCATAACTGTAAAAGCTTCTGCTCACATAAGTATCAGCATTCGGCGCATAAATGCGTATTTCATAATCGCCGGGTTGGCGGGGAACAAATACATAATTGGTATTCTCGCCCATGATGGTTACCACATCTTCCTTCATCACTTTATCTTCTTTCTGCGATTCGTAACGGAAGTAATCACCACTCTTGCTTAACACTGTTCTGTATTCATGTTTGATCACCTGCACACGAGACATTGCGTTTACTACTTTTTCATCTTTGTTCAAAGCGATCAACGGAAACTTAATGCTTTGATTGAGCGGATAATAATAGTAACCGTCATAACCCAAACCATAAAACACTTTTTGTGTAAACACATCGGCCTTGGTGAGTTTACTTACCGGTCGACCGGTTTCATCAAACACTGTTGTATAAATATCAACCTGTAACAAACCCAGATTGTTATAAAGTGCAGGAACACTCACGCCTTCAGTTGCGTTACCGTTTGCATCGGTTGTTCCTTCTTTTACCACTTTGTCGAAGAACGAAGATTGATTGCTTAACGAGAATGTATAGCGATCGTACTTATCTGGTGAGAAATATGCCTGCTTGAATTGTATTTCTGTTTCGTATTTACGATTGGCGGCAGGTGGCCCGAAAAAGTTAGTTGCATTGATACGCAATGAAGCAGAATCACCAACGGTTAAAAATTCTTTGCTGAGTAATGCCGCCACTTTAATACGATCGGGTACAAACTCTTCGATGCTGAATGATTTACTGCTGAGCAATACATCGTTGCCTGAATATAATTCGAGTTGATAACTGCCGGTGATGGCAGCAACAGGCAAGTCGATACTTACTTCAGCAGAACCTTGTTCGTTCAGCATTTTACGGAAGCTTTTCATTTCCTTACCGTTCGGCATAATGAACTTGAGTTTTACGGGTAGTTCACCGGGAGTTTTCCAATCATTGGTACGCAACACAATGTTGGCGTTCACTCTTTCACCCGGACGGTAAATATCACGCTCTGCATATATGAAGGCATCCATACCGGTTGTGCTCCATGCTTTACCACCTACATCGAAACGACTTGTATTTACTTTCGTATTAAAAAAAGGTAAGTAGTTGAAATCGTCAGCCGTTTTTGCGATCACCATGGCCGGTTTAAAACCGCTGTATTCTTTTCTTGCGTATGCAACTTCTGCTACACCATCATTATTGGTTGTTCCTGTGCCGAGTAGTTGATTGTTGCTGCCATACACCGTTACATTCACTCCGCTTAACGATGCTGCTGATTTAATGGAATTGGCAAACACCAGCATTTTCTCTTTGCCTTCTTTGGCAATCAAACCAATATCGCTGAGTGAGACAAAACGTTGGTTTTTGATCCAGTAGGTTTCGGTTGATTGTATTACTATATGATATATGCCATTGAAATCTTTCACACGGTCAGCAATATTGAAATTGAACAAGCGACTGCCGCCGAGCTTTGGTAAGCTGCGGGTATCAATTTCTTTTTCATAGATCACATCACCCAGTGTTGCATCGCCACCTTCTTCATCGTAATAATAATCGTCTTCACTGTTTTTTGGATAGTAACCATATTTATGTGCAGCGAGCAGGTTGTTCTCATACACTTTAGAAATGATCACTTTCACCTTTGGCACATTGCTGATCCTGATCTCGATATTCTTATTGCCCTGCGAAGAAAGATAAACAGCTTTGCTGTTGCCGAATGCAATATCCGGTTCCAGTTCGCCAAAGGCAACTGTTTCCTTGTAATCTTCTTTCAAGGTACCGCCGAGTTTACCACGCAGACCTTTCGTTAATAAGAGTTCATAGGTTTTGCTTACATCAAACGCATCACCTGTAATAATAAAACCATCATCTTCTACTTCCACGTCATACTTTACGCCGGGGTTGAGTTTGATGTATTGATTCAACACATCGGCAACCACCTGT
The DNA here is from genome assembly GCF_037892425.1 of Lacibacter sp. H375. NCBI lineage: Bacteria > Pseudomonadati > Bacteroidota > Chitinophagia > Chitinophagales > Chitinophagaceae > Lacibacter > Lacibacter aquaticus. The sequence goes on along the minus strand of NZ_JBBKTT010000001.1, from coordinate 1,149,761 downwards.
TGCGAGGTAAATACCTTTACCGTAGCAGACAAACCATCATGTCTTGCTTCCATATTGGTAACAGTTAAGGTATACGGCGACGGAATCGTAAATTTTTCTTCGATGGCTTCTTTCGTTGCATTCTTTCCGCCATCGGGCACCAAACCTTTATCAAGTGTTACGGTTGTATTGTAATCACGGTCTTCCGTTTTTACATTCAACAGCCGGATTGAAACCTTGCGGTCGTTGTTGATGGTCTGCACACTGTAATCTTTCTCCTGCTCATCCAGTTTCACTTTCAGCTTTTCTTTTAACGCAGCAGGCGTAACGATATAATTGAAATAAAGATCAACCTGCGGAATGGCTTTGTTGGTTGCATCATCCAATACCCAGGTGATGTTGGAGTTTTCCAGTTTCAGTTCAGGTGTAAAAAACTCCAGCGGTTCATCAACCGATACCTTGTTGTATTTGGTGAAAGCCAGCACTTCATTATTAATGCTTGCTTTGTAAGAAGTAGCAGGTGAAAGCGGAGCTGATGGAGAAAAGATCAACTCATCGCCATGCTCCCAGCGGAATCGTCCGCTGATCTTTGGTTCAAACTCCACATATGGAATCGAATCCCAACGGTTGAGCAATGAATCGGGCACCAGGTTTTTATTAAACCGGAACACAAGATTTTGTAATTGCTGAATTTCGCCTTTGGCATTACTCTCGGTTAGTTTTACGGCATTACGGTTACAGGAAATAAAAAGAATGACTGCTACTGTTACAAACAGCAGGTGCAGGCGGTTGCGCATAAAGGTTAAAGTTGAAAGACGTTTGAAGTGGAGATAATTTGAAGTTGAATTTAATACAACATTCATCATATTTCCAAGTGTTATTTATTAAAGATTTGTAAATGCTTGTGAAAAACTTCGCAACAGCAACTCAACACTATTGAAACTGTTTATTTACATCCTACATTTATAACAGGTAACGCTACCGCAAATATGAAGCTACCAAAACCGTCGTGGAAAAAAATCTTTCGAAGAACAGGCATTGCTGTACTTGGCTTCATCGTTTTGTTTTTTATCATTCATATTCTTTTTCCATTGCCCGATAAGATCGAATACTCTACCATTATAACGGATGATAAAGGCGAAGTGATCCACGCTTTTCTTACCAACAACGAACAGTGGCGCATGAAAACCGAGCTGGACGAAATTTCTCCATTGCTGCGGAAGACGATTGTGCAGAAAGAAGACAAGTTTTTCTATCGTCACTTCGGGATCAATCCGATTGCTGTTGGCCGTGCGTTTGTGATGAATGTATTTACCGGCCGGCGAACATCCGGCGCCAGCACTATTACCATGCAGGTAGCGAAAGCATTGGAGCCGAAGAAACGTAACATCGGAAACAAATTCATTGAAATGTTCCGGGCTTTACAACTGGAACTGAAATACAGCAAAGACGAGATCCTGCAACTCTACCTCAACCTCGTTCCGTACGGTGGCAATATTGAAGGTGTAAAGTCGGCTTCTATTTTATACTTCGGTAAAAATCCTGATCATTTATCATTGGCTGAGATCACCGCTTTATCCATTATACCCAACCGGCCGTCATCATTAGTGATTGGTAAGAACAATGAGGAGATCGTAAAACAACGCAACAAATGGCTCAACCGTTTTGCAAAAGAAAAGGTGTTCACCAAAAAGGAAATTGAAGATGCACTGGCCGAGCCATTAACAGCAAAGCGTGGTGTGGTGCCAAAGCTTGCTCCGCATCTTGCCTACAAACTCAAACAAAGTGGCGGCCCCATTATTAAAACCAACCTGCAACTAAACACACAATACAAAACAGAAAAACTGCTGCAGGATTATGTGCGTACACTTAGGTTGAGTAAGATCCGCAATGCTGCCGTCATAATCATCGATAACGAAACGCACAAAGTGATTACCTATGTTGGTAGCGGCGATTTTACTGATACAACTGATGGCGGACAGGTAAACGGTGCAGCGGCAGTTCGTCAGCCGGGCAGTACGTTAAAGCCATTGCTTTATGGTTTGTGTTTTGATGAAGGCTTACTCACTCCCAAGAAAATGATGAACGATGTGCCTGTGAATTACGCTGGCTATTCACCGGAGAACTATGATAAAAATTTCAACGGTCCGGTTACTGTGGAATATGCGTTGGAACATTCGCTCAACATACCATCTGTAAAAGCATTGAATATACTGGGAAAGGATAAGATGATCCAGCAACTCAGCAGCATCGGGTTTAAACAAATTCAATCAAAGCAAAAAGCATTGGGTTTGAGTTTGATCCTGGGCGGTTGCGGCGCCACGCTTGAACAACTAACGGGTATGTACAGTTGTTTTGCAACAGAAGGAATGTATTACCGTCCGTTGTTTGTGCAGCACGATGGAGGTTCAAAACCCCAACGAATTTTATCGGCCGATGCGACTTATATGGTCACCGATATTCTCAGCCGCATCAACCGACCCGACTTTCCATTGCATTGGGATGCAACGGCACACTTGCCCAAGATTGCCTGGAAAACCGGCACATCATACGGACGAAGAGATGCATGGAGTATTGGATACAATAAAAAATATACAGTAGGCGTGTGGGTCGGTAATTTTTCGGGAGAAGGAAATGCAGAACTGAGCGGTGCACATACAGCCACACCATTGTTGTTCCGCATTTTTAATACACTCGATTACGATGCCGACCGTGCATGGTTTACGCCGCCGAAAGAACTGGAGCAACGGAAGATATGCAGCGAAACAGGGTTGCCGCCATCGGCACATTGTACCAATCTTGTGTTGGATTATTTTGTTCCTGGTATTTCATCAACACAAACCTGTAACAACTTCGAAGAGATCGCTGTGAGTGCCGATGAAAAGATCAGCTATTGCAAAAGCTGTGAACCCGAAACGGGTTTCAAACGAAAAGGCTATAAACTCATTGCAGCCGAAGTGCAGAACTGGATGCAGGGAAATGGCTTAGCAGTTGAAGTAATTCCGCCACATAATCCGCAATGCGAAAAAATATTTGCATCGGGTGCGCCGCAGATCAAATCACCGGTGAACGGCAGCGAATATCTCATCAGTAAAAAAAATCCTGAGCCCTTACAACTCGTTTGTGAAACGGGTAACGATGTGAGCCGTGTGTATTGGTATATCAATAATCAATTCTACAAAACAACCGATGCAGGCAGCAAACAGTTCTTTCTGCCAACCGAAGGCAACATTAAAATTTCCTGCACCGATGATAAAGGCCGCAACAGGGATATCAAGATCATGGTGAAATATGTTGATCTGTAAGCCTGAACCCCTGATCTGTGCTTGTAATCTTACCGTCATAGTTTTTATTTATGATTTGCCTCATAATGCTTGTTTTTGAACGGCAGTAGTTTCGTTGCAACAAATTCTATCAATCATGAATGCAACAAACGAGAGAACAGTAGCCGAACTGGTAACAGAAGATTACCGCACGGCCGATGTATTTAAAAAATTCGGAATCGACTTTTGCTGTGGTGGTAAAGTAACAGTGGAAGAGATCTGCGTAAAAAAGAATATCTCTTACGAACAGTTAACGGAAGAACTGAGCCGCATTGGTCAGTCAACTCCATCAACAGATACAAATTTCAAAGAGTGGCCGTTGGATAAACTGGCGAATTATATTGTGGAGAAACATCATGGCTATGTAACGAATAACCTCGAACTCATCCGTCAGTATGCAAACAAAGTGGCATTGGTACATGGTGCTCATCGTCCGGAAACAAAAGCCATTGCACGTTTGTATAATGAAGTGGCCGATGAACTGGCGCATCATCTCGAAAAAGAAGAGATCATTTTATTTCCTTATGTAAACCAACTCGCAGCCGCCAAACGAAACAACGTAAAAATTCAGGCGCCACATTTCGGCACGGTGAAAAATCCGATCACGATGATGGAAGCTGAACATGAATTTGCTGGCGATCATTTTCACGAAATTGCTACGCTCAGCGATCAGTACACAGCACCACCGGAAGCCTGTAACACATATCGTGTGTTGTATGCTAAATTGAAAGAGTTTGAAGACGATCTGCACACGCATATTCACCTGGAGAATAATATTCTTTTTCCGAAAGCGAAAACACTGGAGCAGGAAGTAATTGCACAAGTGCATTTGTAATAACATCACATGAGAAAAACAAGGCCGCAATACTGCGGCCTTTCTGTTTTAATCTTCTTTACTGCTTTTTTCACCCACAAACCACTGTTCTTTGTTTTTGAACAATACATTGAACGTAGTGAGTGAACCGTAGCAACGTGTAATGTATTGCTGGATGTTTACTTTCTCTTCGTCGCTTAGGGTTTTGTTACTGTTGATGTTTTGTTCCAGTACACGCAAGCGATCACGCAGCATCACAATTTTGTGAAAGAAATCTTCCACGGGAATTTCTTTTGGCTTGAGTGATTTGTCTTTGGGTTGCAGGAGCATGGTGCCGCCTTCCCATTTTTCGCCGAGTGGCACCACTTCGCTCACGCCATTCCACAAACGTAAAATTTTCAACAGCGATCTTTCCACTTCGCTGTGCGTTTCAATTTCTTCAGTTACATTTTCAGGGATGATCTCATCTAGGTGTGTATCGGTCTTGTCAATTTCTTTTACACCGCTGTGGATGAATGAAATTAAATAGGTGGCATAACGGATGCCAACGATTACACCGGGACCGTGTTGTGTATGTTGCAGGCGTGTGCCAATGCCGAGGTTTGTTTGTTCCATGTTCGAAAATTTTGGAAGAGCAAAGTACAACTGAAAGCGGAATAATTATTAAGCTGTTTGTTCTAACTGGATTTATAAACACTTATTTCACCTTCAACCAAAACGAACCACCGTGCTTCTCCACGCCCGGTAACTCTTTCCACAATGGTTCTAAAATTGTTTTCAGTTCTGCATCTTCACTCATATAAAAATTTGCTGCAAGAATTTCGTAGCGATCAGAATTACTCAATAGCATTGTAGCCAGCATGTATTGTTCGGCATAAAAACGATCGCACATGTTTTGCGGGTAATCATAAGGCATATAAATATCATGCACCTGTACAACAACCCCTTTCTTCAAGCGTGGCAGTACTTCCATAAAAAACCATTGCACATCGCTGTTGGCATGTAACAGATGCGAACCATCAAAGAACAATACATCATTTGCTTCCAGGTTTGCAAACAAAGAAAGTGGTGCCTGTTGCAAAGGAACATTTAACCATTCATCAGCAACAGCGGTTATTTCTTTTCTTGGATAAGGATCAATACAGGTGATAGAAAATGAAAGTTGCTGTTCGGTTTTTGTTTTGGCTGCAAGTTTGGTGCTTGTGCCACTGCCGATTTCGATATAACGTTTTGGTTTCAGTTGAGTGAGTAATGTGTACAGCATCACTATATCAAGTCCCGGAAAAAAACCATTTTTCCAAGAGGCAACCTTATGATCTGTTGTTTCGTTTATTGGAATAGAAGTGAATTGCTGTTGATAGAGTAATGCTGTTTTGAGTAATTGTGTATAGTTGGTGTTATTTAAAGCGATCTGTTTATACAAAAGATCATGAGGTTTTTGTTTGTGGTATACAGGCGCTGGCACTATTTCATAATCGAGCAGCGCCAGTTTTGCCGGGCGAAAAATAGCATTGTATATTTTTTTCAGCTGACGCATTGTTGAATTTAGGGCAAAGTAAATCTTTCTCTGTAAAAGAGGTTAACTTGCTGGCTCGGATCAATGAAGAAAACCTTTAGAATTTTATGACCCCGTTTTTCAATACCGGCATCTTACTTCGGTTGAAACGTTTGGTAAAGAAACTGCCTGTTGTTATTACAAGAAATCAACAGTACGACAGCCAGACCAAACAGATCATTCGCAAAGTATGTAATGCACACAGCAACACGGTTGATGTGGGCACGCATAACGGTGATTTGCTTGATGTGTTGTTGCAACAATCTCCATACGGTACGCATTTTGGCTTTGAACCTTTGCCGGGTCTTTATGAATCACTTCGTGCCAAGTACCGGCAACAGAAAAATATTGTGTTATTCGATGTGGCTTTGAGTGAAGCAAACGGTAACAGTAGTTTCAATCATGTTACCAGTAACCCTTCTTACAGCGGTATTAAAAAACGGAACTACGACCGTACAAACGAAACTGATGAAACGATTGAAGTAAAAACAGCCAGGCTTGATGATGTTTTGTTACAGGAAAACATAAAGATCGACTTTATGAAGATCGATGTGGAAGGAGCCGAGTTAGGCGTTTTAAAAGGAGCCGCACAATTGATCAAACGTGACAGGCCAGTGATCGTATTCGAATGTGGGTTGGGCGGCACAGATGTGTATGATACAACTCCTGCAGAACTGTTTACCTTCTTTGCTGAGTATGGCTATACCATTTCGCTGTTAAAGAATTATTTGAAGGAAGAGCAAGCTCTCAACAAAACTTTATTTGAAGAACAGTATTACCAAAAACTGAATTATTATTTTGTGGCGTTTCCTTGAAAAGGCATAGATAAATAATGAGAGTGCGTCATGCCGACGAAAGAGGCATCTCTACACAAGTACACTGATTAATGCAATCGTACTGATAAAGTAATACACATCGTTTTAGTAGAGACCGCTCTTGCCTCTGGGTGACGGCATCATCAGGAATTACAACCCTCTCTCTTTCTGAAAAGCTTTTGCTGCTGTTTGAATATATTGATAGAGTTCAATATCTAATACTTGCGTAAGAATATCATACTCGGGGCGGTAACGTTGCAGAAACTCATCAAGCGCCGGTCCTTCTTTCAGTGTGGTTAAACGGAGTACAATGGTTTTATTAAAACGGTAATCGATATAGCGGTTCTGTTCTTCTCGGATCAATCGTTCCTGGAAACGGGCCATACTTCTGTTGCGACGGAAACGGAATACATTGATCAATGCATCAAGATCAATACCTGCACTCATGCCTGCTTCAGGATTAGAGCCCGAGAAACGAACGCCGCCTTTATCGAAGTTGAAAACTTTATCGTACTGCACACGGTTATCAATGGAATCCTGTTTTCGGTTCTTACCGTACACAATAATTTCTTTCAGCTGTTTGTAACGCCCGGGCACATGCATCTGTATGGAAATATCAAACGCTGAATAATCTCTAATAGAAGCAACGGAAAATTTTTGCGTTGGCCGGTTGCTGAAGAAAAAGAAAACAGAATCTTTTGCGCCCACATAAATGGAATAGTTTCCGGCACTATCAGTAAAGCTCATGGTACCACAGGTACAGATCACCTGCACACTCATCACCACATTACGCTTGGTACTATCGTAAACCGTGCCCGACAATTGTATTTGGGCGGCACCGGTTTTTGCGAACAGGAAGACAATGATATAAAGGGCAAGTTTTTTCAAAACTGTTGCAATGTTAATCGCTAAAACTGAAAAAAGCTGTAGTTGTAATTATTTTAGGAAGCTTTTACGAAACCAGCTGCTCAATCACTTTTGCATAATGCTTGTGTTCGAGTTCATGAATACGTGCAGCTAATGATTCTGGCGTGTCATCTTTCTTTACTTCACACTTTGCCTGGAAAATGATCTTTCCATGATCATACACTTCATCAACCAGGTGAATAGTGATGCCGCTTTCGGTTTCTTTGTTAGCTATCACAGCTTCATGTACAAAATTTCCGTACATGCCTTTGCCGCCATACTTCGGTAATAAAGCAGGATGTATGTTAACGATCTTCTCAGGATAGGCATGAATGAGTGCATCGGGAATCTTCCATAAGAAACCCGCCAACACAATAAACTTAATGTCATCAACCCTAAATTCATCAACATAAGCGTTACCCCGAAAAAACTGCTCCTTATCTAAGATTAAGGTAGGAATGCCATGCTCATCGGCAATATTTAATACACCTGCATTAGGTTTATTGCAAACTATCAGTTCAACCCGTATTTTTGGGTGCCGGGAAAAGTGCTCAATAATTTTACGGGCATTGCTCCCGGCGCCGGAAGCGAAAATGGCGATACTTGTCATCTGATTATTTATTATTGCCCGCCCGGATGAATCGGTCGGACGGGTTTATCGACGAGATGTTACCGTACAACTGATTCGTTCTGTTTTGAGAACGAATGTGCCCGGTTTCATTTCGTGCAAAATTGTAACTTTCTCTAATGCAAAAGCTGTTTCTTTTTTGTACCCTGGTGATTTCTTTTCATGTACTGCATGCACAATACAGTATATGTAATGGCAAAAGCTATGCTGCTCCTGTTTTTTCTGATTCGGCTCTGCTGAAACTGAATGCCAGTCTGCAGACAGCAAAGAAAAATTATGAGACCGACAGCAGCAATGCCGATAATATTATATGGTATGGACGACGATTGGCCTATCTCGCCCGTTACGATGAAGCTATAAGAAGCTTCAGCAAAGGGATTGCCCTTCACCCCACCGACGCAAGAATGTACCGGCACCGTGGGCATCGTTATCTCACAACACGTTGTTATGATAAAGCCATAGCCGATTTTGAAAAAGCCGGTGAGCTCATCAAAGGGAAGAAGGATGAGATTGAGCCCGACGGTATACCCAATTCAAAGAACACGCCCACCAGCAGTCTGCAATCGAACATCTGGTATCACCTCGGACTGGCTTATTATTTAAAGAAGGATTATGCGAAAGCCGAGGAAGCTTATAAGAAATGCCTGAAAGTTTCCGACAACCCTGATATGTACGTGGCTACAGCCAACTGGTATTATATTACGTTATGGAAGCTGGAAAAGGTGGCCAAAGCGAATGCATTGCTCAAAAAGATCCACAAGAAAACGAAGCTGATTGAAAACACAGATTACCAAACCATCTTAGTAATATATAAAGGAGAACAAAACCCGGCTGAGATCAGAACCAAATTTTTGGATGATACCAGCCCGCTTTCAAATGCTACGATCGGTTTTGGGCTGGGTAACTATTACCTGAGTATTGGTCATGCAGCTGAGGGTGTTGATCTTCTTCGAAGAGTTACTGAAGGACCGCAATGGGCAAGTTTTGGCTACATGGCTGCTGAAGCGATGCTCGGAGAATTACAACGACCCCATTTTTCTTTCTGAACTTTTTATAAAGCTCATCAAAAAATTTGGCTTGTTATGCTGAGCAAAAGTCCCTCGGGGATTTAGGGGGCTTTCTTCAGCAACCCCATCCGTTGACCCATCTTCTTTAAATAACCGGTAAAGAACCGGAATTGTCCAAAAGGAATACTGATCAATAATACCATCAACGGCCAAATGAGTGTGATGATTATAATATATACAGGAATATAGAGCCAGGGAGCTTCGATGCCGAAAAGCGGCATGATGCGTTTGCCTAAAAATCCTGTTAGGCTACCACCAACGGCAAAAGTGCATAAGATGAGGGCCAGTTGAAGTGGGCCAACCTTCCATTTATTACGCAGCTTTTCAAACATCTCACAAAAATCGGGGAAAACTTTGTTTCACCACATCACACATTATAAAAAACATGGCACTACAAAGTCATTCAGTTTTTTCAGGATGAATTGAAAGGTTATGAACGCAGCAATTTGTTCATTCTCAAGTCACAACTAAGTAAAATTTTTTTTGAAACTGTGGATATTATGTCAGTATCCTCCCCTATTTTTGCAGCCTGTATAACAGGATATTCTTCCTAATCACAATCGGTTCCAGAACGTTATGAATCAACCAAAATTACTACTCCGAAAGTCGGTCACGCTCTGTCTGGTCTTTGTTTCATTATTGATTACTGAAAAGTTGTTTGCGCAGGATGGGAAAGCTTTGTTCCAGGCCAATTGTGCAAGCTGCCATGCAGTTGATAAGAAATTGACCGGCCCTGCACTTGCAGGTGTTGAGGGACGTGGTCCTTGGAGTGATCGTAAGAAATTATATGCATGGATTCACAATCCGGCAGGTTTTGCTAAAACAGAACCATATGCTGCAAACCTCATTAAAGAGTTTGGAGGTGTGTTGATGACTGGATTTCCTGGTTTAGCAGACGCTGAAATCGATGCGATCATTACTTATATCAATACCGCTAAACCAGCTCCAGGCCCAACCCCTGGAGCAACTACTGCTGATGCACCGGCTGAAGATAATTCTCTACTCTTTGGTATTCTTGCGTTGGTATTAGCCATTGTTACCCTCATCTTATTACAGATCAACAGCAACCTGAAAAAATTAACTGATGAGAAAGAAGGTGTTGTACGTGGTGAGCCGATTCCTTTCTGGAGAAATAAGGCTTATATGTCAACATTGACCATCCTCTTCTTTATTGTTGCAGGTTACTTCTTTGCACAGGGTGCAATTGGTTTGGGTCGCCAGACAAATTATCAACCTGAACAACCAATTTATTATTCGCATAAAGTACACGCAGGCATTAACCAGGTAAACTGTTTGTATTGCCACGGTAGTGCAATGGAAGGCAAACATGCAAACATTCCAAGTGTGAATGTGTGTATGAACTGTCACATGGCTATTAACGAATACAAAGGCGAAAAGATCGTTCGTGAAGATGGTTCAGAAGTAAACGGTACAGCAGAAATTCAGAAGTTATATAAATATGCAGGATGGGATCCTGCCGCTAATAAATACACTGGTGAAGGCAAACCAATCGAGTGGATCAAGATCCATAGCCTGCCCGACCATGTATACTTCAATCACTCACAGCACACAAAAGCAGGAGGCGTACAATGTCAAACCTGTCATGGTGAAATTCAGAACATGGGTGAAGTTTATCAGTTCAGCAATTTGAGCATGGGCTGGTGTATCAACTGTCACCGTGAAACAAATGTGAAGTTTCAGGACAATGGCTTTTACAGCATGTACGAGAAATTCCACAACGATATCAAGAACGGCAAAATGGATAGTGTAACCGTTGAAAAGATCGGTGGTACTGAATGTCAAAAATGTCACTATTAATATTTGAAGATCTGCTTGCGCTGTTTAATTGATCAGCACATTCAAATTCTCAAATCCTCTAATTTTCAAATTCGCTAATTAGCATATGAGCAAGAAAAAATATTGGCAAAGTTTCGGAGAGCTGAACAACACGAAGGCATACATCAACGATGCGGAGAACGAGTTTAAGGAAGATCTCCCGTTTGAGATGGATGATAACGGAGCCAAAACGCCACGCCGTGATTTCTTAAAGTATCTCGGTTTCAGCACTGCTGCCGCTACATTGGCTGCCAGTTGTGAAATTCCCGTAAAAAAGGCCATTCCTTTTCTTAACAAACCTGCTGATATTGTTCCCGGTGTTGCGAATTATTATGCAACTACGTTTATACAGGATGGTGATGTGGTGCCGGTATTAGCGAAAGTAAGAGACGGTCGTCCTATTAAACTGGAAGGAAACGAAATGGGTTTCACCAAAGGCGGTACTTCACAACGTGTGCAGGCTTCTGTACTTAGTTTGTACGACACTGCCCGTGTACGTTACCCAATGGAAAAAACAGGCGATGGTTTTAAAGAAGCTCCAACATACGAAGCAGTAGACAAGAAAATTGCCGCTGCTTTGGCAACTGTAGGAGGCAAACAAATTGTATTATTAAGTTCTACATTGAATTCTCCTTCTGTTGCTGCAGTAATTGAAGAGTTCAAAGCAAAATATCCCACGTTCAAGCATGTTACTTACGATGCTGTTTCTTACAGCGGTATGTTGCAGGCAAACGAAGCCTCATTTGGACAGCGTGCAATTCCTTCTTATCATTTCGACCAGGCAAAAGTGATCGTAAGCTTTGGCGCCGATTTCCTTGGTACATGGTTGAGTCCTGTTGAATTTGCTAAGCAATATGCTACAGGTCGTAAGATCGATGAGAAGAACCCAACCATGAGCCGTCACTTCCAGTTTGAAGCGATGTACAGCATGACAGGTGCAAGTGCCGATGAGCGTTACACACACAAACCAAGTGAACTTGGTGCGGTGTTATTAAACTTATATGCAAAAGTTGGAGGCGCTGTTACAGCTCCGGCTATTACTGATAAACGTTTGGCTGCTGGTATTGATGCTGCTGCAAAAGAATTATTGGCTGCAGGTGGTAACGCCTTAGTGGTAAGCCGCAGCAATAATGTAAATGCGCAGATACTTGTAAATGCCATCAATGCACAAATTGGTGCATTAGGCAAAACAGTCAACTTCGGTACACCGGTTAACTACCGCAAGGGTGTTGATGCTGATATGGAACAACTGATTGCTGATATGAATGCCGGCAATGTGGGTGCTGTATTGGTACTCGGTGCAAACCCAGTTTATACTTACAACGACACAAAGAAATTTGTAGCTGCATGGAAGAAAGTTGCGCTCACCGTTTCATTCAACGAACGTGAAGATGAAACAACTGCTGAATGTAAATATGTTCTTCCTGATCATCATTATTTAGAAAGTTGGGGCGATGCTGAAGCCAAAGCTGGTTACCTCTCTTTCATTCAACCTACAATTCATCCGTTATTTAAAACAAGAGCTTTTGCAACTTCATTATTGAAATGGAGTGGCAGCACTGTTGCGGATTACGAAACATATTTCAAGAATTACTGGATCACAAAGCTTGGTTCTCAAACTGCTTTCGACAAAGCATTGCAGGATGGTGTAATTGAACCGGCTGCTCCTGTTGTTGCTGGTGCTTCATTTAACAGTGCTGCGTTAACTGATGCAGTTGCTAAACTCAGTGCCGCTAAAAAAACAGGCAAGCATGAACTGGTGATCTATCAGAAAGTAAGTATTGGTGATGGTAAAATGGCCAACAACCCATGGTTGCAGGAAATGCCTGATCCAATTACACGTGCGTGCTGGGATAACTATGCGATCCTTTCTGAAACGATCGCTAAAGAATTAGGTTATGTAGCTGATGATGATTTTGAAGTAAATCCTCCAAAGCCTGTAATAAAAATTACTGTTGCCGGAAGAGAACCAATTGAACTTCCAATACTCATCATCCCTGGTATGAATGCAAGTACTATTGCCATTGCAACCGGTTATGGTCGCAGTGAAAAAGTGGGACGTGCAGCAAAGGGTGTTGGTAAAAACATTTATCCGTTTGCAACCTTTAACGGACAGACATATGATTACGCTGCTTTCGAAGTAACAATCGAAAAGACAGATAAGATGTATGACATTGCCCAGATGCAAACTCATAGCTATTATGGCAATCGTATTGAAGTAGTAAAGGAAACAAGTCTTGCGGTATTCAAAAAAGATCCGAAGCATTTCATCAACGAGCGTATGGCCGAATTGAAAGATTACGGTGGTACAGAAGGGTTGGAAGAGCAGGGAACCATGTACCCGGTTTATGATAAGCCAGGTATTAAATGGGGAATGAGTTTAGACTTGAACTTGTGTAATGGTTGCGGTGCCTGCGTAGTTGCTTGTAGTGCAGAAAACAACGTTTCTGTTGTTGGTAAGAATCAGGTTGCGAAATATCATGACATGCATTGGTTACGTATCGACCGTTATTTCAGCGGTGATAGGGAAAACCCGGATGTTGTGTTCCAACCTATGCTTTGTCAACACTGTGATAACGCTCCTTGTGAGAACGTTTGTCCGGTAGCAGCAACCAACCACAGCAGCGAAGGTTTGAACCAGATGACGTATAACCGTTGTATCGGTACAAGGTATTGTGCCAACAACTGTCCTTATAAAGTTCGTCGCTTTAACTGGCACGACTGGAATGGTGCTGACAGCTTTAAAGACAACCAGCAACCATTGATCGATTACGGACGCATTAACGAAGTAACATTGGATATGAACGATGATCTGACACGTATGGTGTTGAATCCTGATGTTACTGTTCGTAGCCGTGGTGTAATTGAAAAATGTTCTTTCTGTGTACAACGTTTACAGGAAGCTAAATTAACAGCGAAGAAAGACAGCCGTCCAATGGTTGACAGCGACATCAAGACTGCATGTCAGCAGGCTTGTCCTACAAACGCTATTGTGTTTGGTAACGTGAATGATAAAGAAAGTGCGATCCGTAAAGTGCGTACAACTGAAGCGGCTAACCGTACTTATTATGTACTGGAACAATTACACGTATTGCCAAACGTAAGTTACATGGCGAAACTGCGTAACACCGACCGTAAGGTTGGTAACGAAGAAGAGGGCGGACACGGTGAAGCGCATTCAGAAGCAAAAGAAGCAGCAACGCCTGCAGCACATTAATATCTGCTGTTACTGCTAAATAGAATTGAACTAAGTTGAAGAGTGCGACGCAACAGAAGACGAACAAAGAATCTGGAGCTAAGTACAAAACATAAAACCAAAGCTTACTGCGAAAGCTGAAAGCTAAAAGCGAAAACAAGTATGTCATTATTAAGGTACGAATCACAGGTTAGGGAACCATTGGTTGATGGTCACAAAACCTACCACGATGTTACAGAGGATATTTGTAAGCCGGTGGAAGCTGCTCCCACACGTTTGTGGTGGATCGGTTTCATTATTTCGGTGGCCCTCCTGTTGTTTGGTGTAGTGAGCCTTTACAAAGAGGTGGTGTACGGTACAGGTATGTGGAACCTCAATAAAACCATCGGATGGGGTTGGGATATCACCAACTTCGTATGGTGGGTAGGTATTGGTCACGCCGGTACGTTGATCTCTGCGATCTTGTTGCTCTTCCGCCAAGGATGGAGAACAGGTGTAAACCGTGCGGCAGAAGCCATGACCATCTTTGCGGTTATTTGTGCGGGCCAGTTCCCGATCTGGCACATGGGTCGTGTATGGATGGCCTTCTTTGTAATGCCTTATCCTAACACACGTGGTCCTTTATGGGTGAACTTCAACTCACCGTTGTTATGGGACGTATTTGCGATCTCTACTTACTTTACTGTATCTCTCTTATTCTGGTATAGTGGCTTGATTCCTGATCTTGCTACGCTTCGTGACCGTGCAAAAAAGAAATGGGCAAAAGCATTTTATGGTGTTGCTTCTTTCGGATGGACAGGTTCAACCAAGCACTGGCAGCGTCATGAAAGTTTATCATTGGTGTTAGCAGGTTTGAGTACACCACTTGTATTGTCAGTACACACAATCGTATCTTTTGACTTTGCCACATCAGTTATTCCTGGCTGGCATACAACCATCTTCCCTCCATATTTCGTTGCGGGTGCCATCTTCTCCGGTTTTGCCATGGTGCAAACCCTGATGTTGGTTACACGTAAGATCATGAATCTGGAAGATTATATCACCATCAGCCACATTGAAAACATGAACAAGGTTATTGTTTTGACCGGTTCTATTGTGGGCTGTGCTTACTTAACTGAGTTGTTCATGGCATGGTATAGTGCTGTGAAGTACGAACAGGATATCTTCTTTAAATATCGTATTGCCGGTCCTTATGGATGGAGCTACTGGTTGATGATGACCTGTAACGTAATTACTCCGCAGTTGTTCTGGGTGAAGAAACTCCGCCGCAACATCGCCTTTACGTTCTTAATGAGTATTGTGGTGAACATCGGTATGTGGTTCGAGCGTTTTGTGATCATCGTATCATCGCTCTACCGTGATTATCTGCCTTCTTCATGGTCAGTTTATTATCGTCCTACAATTTGGGAAGTTGGTTTCTACCTCGGTTCATTTGGTTTGTTCTTTACCTGTTACTTCCTTTTCTCCAAATACTTCCCAGTAATTGCCATTGCTGAGATCAAACATATTCTCAAGAAAAATGGTGAAAGCTACAAGGAACAAATGGATCCAATTGAAGCACAATCAGTGGAAGAATTTGCACACGAACAGGTGCATGCACATTAATTGAATAAAACGGAAAGCTAAAAGCTAAAAAATATGTCTGTAAAAAAATTCGTAGTTGGCTGTTTTGATGATGAAAAAACGCTGTTCCCTGCGGTAAAAAATACACGCAAGGCAGGTTACAAGATTCATGATGTGTACACACCCTTCCCGATCCATGGTTTAGATCATGCAATGGGTTTGCGTGATACCAGCTTACACACTGCCGGTTTTATTTATGCTATGACAGGTACAACAACTGCCTTAACATTTATGAGCTGGGTGTTCACCAAAGACTGGCCAATGAATATTGGTGGTAAACCACACTTGCCTTTACCTGCATTCATTCCAATTGTGTTTGAATTAACGGTATTGTGTGCTGCCGTAGGTATGGTGTTAACGTTCTGCTACCTGTGTCAGCTGGCGCCGTTTGTACGGAAAGATCATTTCCACCTTCGTGCAACAGATGATCTGTTTGTAATGCCAATTGAGATCACTGAAAAAACAAATATTGAAGAAGTAAAAGCGTTCTTTCAGAGTGCAGGTGCAGTAGAAATTTTTGAGAAAGAAGCAGAAACCGGCTGGTGGCTTGGTCGTTACGACAAAACAAGAAAAGCATTTGAAAAAGAAGAAATCGTTACAGCATAAACATATTGAAATGCGTTCAACACAGATTGTTACAATTGGATTGGTTACAGTAGTATTGGCAGCAGCCTGCAACAACGGCCCACGCCGTGATACAGGAAGAATCTATATGCCCGATATGGCCTACAGCCGTGCAGTAGAAACGTATGCTGATCACAGCCATTTAAAAGATGCTAACATTTACTACGATGCAACACCTGTTGCAGGTACGGTAAAACGTGGCGATGTTGCCTATTTCCCATTGGCAATTGACAAGGCAGGCGACACTGCTAATTATGTTGCATCAAAGCAAATACAAAACCCCTTACCAAAGCTGAACGATAAAGAGATTATTGAAGCAGCAAGACTGTATAAAATCAACTGTGGTATTTGTCATGGTGAAAAATTAGATGGCAATGGTCCTTTGTATAAAGGTGGTGATGGTCCATATCCTGCAAAACCTGCTACATTGGTTGGTGATGCGAAGTATGAAAACATGCCGGAAGGTCAGATGATGTATTCAGTAACCTATGGTAAAAACCTGATGGGTAGTTATGCATCTCAGCTTAGCACAAAACAACGCTGGATGATCATTCGCTACATTAAACAAATGCAACCGGGCGGTGCAACTATCTCAGCTCCTGCTGCAGATACAACAACTGCTGCTCCTGTTGCAGATACAACCAAGGCGTCGAAATAAGAATTACCAAACTAACATTCAACTATAAACGAAGTTCAATGGCACTGAAAGAACAATTTGAAATACCGGGCGGATTAAAAAAATGGAGCTATGCATTGATGGGTGTGGGTGTGTTAACACTCATACTGGGCATTATATTTCTGCATCCATTCTCCGGTGGTCATGGTGAAGAACATGGAGCTGAAGCATATGGTGCAACCAAATTCTGGATGGCATTAATGCAAAACAGTATCTATTGGTTATTGGTAGTGGCAGCGAGCTTCTTCTTTGTAGCTGCTACCACACTTGCACAGGCAGGTTTTCCATTGGTATTCCGTCGTGTACCTGAAGCTATCTCGGGTGGTTTGAATGTGTTAGGCCCAATTACACTCGTTATTCTGTTGGCTTATGTTTGGATCTCTGATGATCATCATATCTATCATTGGAAAGATTCTGCACATCTCGATGAAAAATTAAAAGCGAAAAGCGGATTCTTAAATCCTGTTTTTTATACAGTGTTGTCAGTTGCAGCAGTTGGTCTGTGGATCTGGTTCCGCAACTGGTTCCGTAAAAATTCATTGGCTGAAGATCTTGCAGGGCAAGGTGATCGTTCTTTCTATTGGAAGTCGTTAAAAATTGCCGCTGCATTTCTAGTTACTTATGGCTTAACTGTATTGAGTACATTGCCATGGATGTGGTTGATGAGTATTGATGCGCATTGGTACAGCACCATGTACAGCTGGTACACCTTTGCAAGCTCATGGGTTGCAGGTTTATCATTGATGATGTTGTTTGTGGTGTACCTGAAAAATCACGGTTACCTCGAATTTGTGAACGAAGAGCATATCCACGATATTGGTAAGTTCATGTTTGCATTCTCTATCTTCTGGACTTATCTGTGGTTCTCACAGTTCATGTTGATCTGGTACAGTAACCAACCTGAAGAAACTGAATACTTTATTGACCGTTTAGGTTTTGGCGGTAAAGGCGATGGTCCGTTCAGAGCAATGTTCTTGCTTAATCTGATCATCAACTTCCTTGCACCATTGCTCATTCTGATGCGTCGTGGTTCAAAACGTAACTATACAGTAGTAACATTAATGTCAGTGATCATCATCTTCGGTCACTGGTTAGATTTCTACCAAATGGTTACACCTGGTCCGTTGAAAGAATTAGGTAAAGATTCAAACCCAATCAGTCATTTTGTGTACAGTTTGGGTGTGAGTGCAGGGTTCCTTGGGTTAGTGATTTACCTCACGGCAAAACATTTAACAAAAGCACCGTTATTACCGAAGAATCATCCGTTGGTGAAAGAAAGTATTATTCACCATACCTGATGATTGAACAAAGAAAAAAGAATTGACGAACTATAAATAATTTGCGCAAGCTATGACTACTACAACATATCTGATCATTGCAGCCGCCCTCCTGGTGTTCATTGTTATCTTCCAGATTGCGAAGGCCAGCGAGTATGTGAGTGTACTAAAAGGTGAAGAAACTTCACGCAAACAAAACAACCGTATCAACGGCTTTATGCTGCTTGGTTTTATGATTGTAGGTTTCATTGGTGTATACTACTGCAATAAATTGTTGTATAAAACAACATTGTTCCCACAGGGTTCTGCATCAGTTGAAGGTGAAAAGATCGATGAGATGTTCATGATCACAACTGCAGTTACCGGATTGGTATTCGTGATAACACAATTCCTGTTGTTCTACTTCGCATGGAAATACCAGGAGAAAGAAGGCCGTAAAGCATTCTTCTTCCCGCATAATAATAAGTTGGAATTGATCTGGACAGTTGTACCGGCTATCTTCTTAACAGTGTTGGTTGTGTTTGGTTTGCGTTTCTGGTTCCGCATTACATCTGATGCTCCTAAGGGTGCATTGGAAGTAGAAATTGTTGGTAAGCAATTTGGCTGGATGATGCGCTACCCGGGTAAAGACAAACAATTCGGTAAAACATATTTTAAAGTGATCAGTGATGAAAACAGTAATCCGTTCGGACAGATCTGGGAAGACAATGCTGATCTTAAACTGAAAGCTGATCCTACAAACTTTGATGATGTGGTAACCACACAAACCATGTACATCGTAAAAGGCCGCCCGGTGAAATTGATCATAGGCAGCCGTGATGTAATTCACGATGTTGGTTTGAATCATTTCCGTTTAAAGATGGATGCTGTACCGGGTATTCCAACCACACTTTGGTTTACACCAAAATACACTACCAAAGAAATGAGAGAGCGCACAGGCAATCAGAATTTTGCTTTTGAAATTTCCTGCGATCAGATGTGTGGTAACGGGCACTACTCTATGAAAGGTATTATTGAAGTAGTTACACAGGAAGAATTTGATATCTGGATGGCGAAGCAAAAGCCAAATTATTATGCGGCTTTTCCGGACAAAGATCCGGCGGTTGTTAAGCCTGCTGCTGATTCTACAGTAGCTGTACCCGCTGCAGTTAAGACCACTGTAGCAATGAATAAATAATTGTATAGTCAATAGAACTGAATAAAAAAGAGATTATGAGTAACGAGACATCACACGTACACACTTCAGTAGTAAGCGTTCCGCATGAAACGCATGATGAAGTGCATCATGGTCATCACCATGAAACGTTTTTGACGAAGTATGTATTCAGCCAGGATCATAAAACAATTGCAAAACAGTTTTTGATCACCGGTATGTTCTGGGCTTTGCTGGGTGGTTTGTTCTCGGTTATTTTCCGTTTACAACTTGGCTACCCTGACGCAAAATTCCCCTGGATGGAAACACTCCTCGGCGAATGGGCAAAAGGTGGTCAACTACAGGCAGAAGCATACTATGCATTAGTTACCATGCACGGAACGGTGTTGGTGTTCTTTGTATTAACTGCCGGTTTGAGTGGTACGTTCTCTAACTTCCTTATTCCTTTACAGGTTGGTGCAAGAGACATGGCATCACCATTCTTAAATATGCTTTCATACTGGTTCTTCTTTACTGCCAGTATCATCATGTTGTCTTCTTTGTTTGTACAAACTGGACCTTTCAGTGGTGGTTGGACTGCTTATCCTCCATTGAGTGCATTGGGTGAAGCATCACCCGGTTCAAAAGTGGGGATGGATCTATGGCTTGTGTCGATGGCATTGTTCGTGGTATCATCATTACTCGGTGGTTTGAACTATATCGCAACTGTGTTGAACATGCGTACAAAAGGTATGAGCATGACAAGGTTGCCACTTACTATCTGGGCATTCTTCTTTACCGCAGTATTGGGTGTATTATCATTCCCTGTATTGTTCTCTGGTTTTATCTTATTGATCTTTGATCGTCACTTTGGAACAAGTTTCTATTTAAGTGATATCTATATAAATGGACAAGCCTTACCGAATGAAGGTGGTAGTGCAATTCTCTATCAACACTTGTTCTGGTTCTTAGGTCACCCAGAAGTATACATCATCCTTTTACCGGCGATGGGTATGGCATCAGAAATTTTATCAGTGAACAGCCGTAAACCAATCTTTGGTTACATGGCGATGATTGGTTCGTTGTTCGCCATCACAATCCTTGCGTTCCTCGTTTGGGCTCACCATATGTTTGTAACGGGTTTGAACCCGTTCCTCGGTGCGTTCTTCGTGTTGTTAACGTTATTGATTGCGGTACCAAGCGCCATCAAAGTGTTTAACTGGTTAACGACTATCTGGAGAGGTAATATCCGCTTCACACCAGCTATGCTTTTTGCATTGGGTTTTGTGAGCTTATTTATTTCAGGTGGTTTAACAGGTATATTCCTTGGTAACTCAGCATTGGATATTCACCTGCATGATACGTATTTCGTAATTGCTCACTTCCATATTGTAATGGGTGTGGCAAGTATGTTCGGAATGTTTGCAGGTATCTATCATTGGTATCCTAAAATGTATGGCCGTTATCTCAACAACACACTCGGCTATATTCACTTCTGGGTAACAATGATCGGCGCATACCTCATCTTCTGGCCAATGCACTATCAAGGTTTGGCGGGTGTGCCACGCCGTTACTATAAGTTCGATATTTGGGAATCATTCAAGCATTATGATGGGTTGAATAAATTCATCAGTATCGTTGCCATCATTGTATTCCTTGTGCAAATACTGTTCATCTTTAACTTCTTCTACAGCATCTGGAAAGGAAGAAAAGTAACAACACAAAATCCTTGGGGTGCAAATACATTAGAGTGGACCACACCAATCAATCCGGGCCATGGTAACTGGGCTGGTGAAATCCCTGAAGTACACCGTTGGGCATACGACTATGGTAAGGATGGGAAAGATTTCATCCCGCAAACCACACCGGTTAGCGCCGATGAAAGCAAGCATTAATTGACAGACACAAATGTGTCATTATGATAAAACAAATTGAGTAGTCAACCGGAAGATAAGAAACAGGTGAAGTCGGGAGTGATGGGCAAGATCGATGATTACAAACAGCTCATCAAGTTTACGCTCAGTTTTACAGTGGTGTTCAGTAGTGTGATCGCATACATGCTTGCACCCAATGTAGTGGAATATGATTTTGCAAGTATTCTGCTGTTATTGTTAGGTGGTATGTTGGTAACAGGTAGTGCCAATGCCATCAATCAAATAGCGGAAAAAGATACAGATGCAGTAATGAAGCGAACAGGTAACAGGCCTGTTGCAAGTGGAAGAATGAGTGTGCAGGAAGCAACAGCGTTTGCTTTTATTGCTGCAATAGTTGGTTCTTTGATTTTGTGGTTGTATTTCAGTTGGTATGCTGCGGGTTTAGCATTGCTGAGTTTATTTATTTACGGGTTTGTTTACACACCGTTGAAGAAAGTAAATTCTATTGCTGTACTTGTTGGTGCAATACCAGGCGCTTTGCCCTGTCTTATTGGCTGGGCAGCAGCTTATGATGCTGAGAACTTTTCATGGACTGGCGGTTGGATATTATTCGCTATCCAGTTCCTTTGGCAGTTTCCTCACTTCTGGGCTATAGCATGGGTTGCACATACAGATTACAGCAAAGCAGGATTCAAATTGCTGCCTTCGCAACAAGGGCCAACTAAATTTACAGCCATTCAAACAGTGATTTACTCTTTGTTGATGATACCTGTGGGCATGTTACCGTTTTTCTTTAACATGAGTGGTATTTTTAGCATGTGGATACTCGTTGGCGCTAACCTGTTTATGGTTATCCAATGTGTAAGATTGTATTTCAACATGGATGTAAAGAGTGCAAGAAGAGTAATGTTCAGCAGTTACATTTATTTACCAATTGTATTGCTCGCATTACTTGCTGATAAACTTGGACAGTAATAACTGAAAAGAAACTGCTTCGGCAGTAATGATAAAAAGCGTTTGAAAGATGGAGAAGGTTATGAGTAGCGAACGAACACAAAAAATGCATCCTCATAAGTTTACCTTATGGATTGCCATTGGAAGTATTACAATGATGTTTGCCGGTTTCACCAGCGCATACATTGTAAAGAGTAACCAGGCAGGTTGGGAAGCTGTGCAAGTGCCGAAGATCTTTTATTTGTCAACTGCATTGATCGTTGCAAGCAGTATCAGTATTTTTCTTGCTCAAAAAGCAATGGCTTCAAGAGAAATGGCGAGATACCGTTTGCTCATCTCGGTAACTGCAGTATTAGGGTTAGCATTTGTAGCAACACAGTTCATTGGTTTTTCTGAACTGTGGGCAAGCAAAATAACATTTAAGGACAGTGTGGCGGGATCGTTCTTTTATATTATTACAGGTGTGCATGCTTTGCATGTTGTTGGCGGAATCATTGCACTGGTGGTTTTATTTTTGCGTGCATACAATACCAAAACAAAATTCTACAGTACGGCGCCTGTTGAAACAGCCGGCTTGTATTGGCATTTTGTTGATCTCTTATGGATCTACCTGTTTGCATTTTTCTTACTGGTATCCTGAGCGTAAAATTTTTGAGAACAATTAAAAACAGATAAATGGCACAAACAGTAGCAGCAAACACAAAATGGTGGAGTGGCGGTAAAAGCCCCTTCAATGTGGAGTATGGCAAGTTGATGATGTGGTATTTCTTAATGAGTGATGCGTTTACATTCGGCGCATTTTTGATTGCGTACGGTACAGTACGTGTATCCAGTATTTCATGGCCCGATCCAAACTTTGTGTTTCAGTCCTTCCCGTTTTTAGGTAATGGATTGCCATTGGTGTTTGTGAGTTTAATGACATTTATCCTCATTGTAAGTTCTGTTACAATGGTGCTTGCTGTACATGAAGGTCATCATGGAAATAAGAAAGGTGTGGTTAAATGGATGATCTGGACTATCGTTGGTGGATTGGCATTCTTAAGTTGCCAGGCATGGGAATGGAATCACTTGCACCACGAAGGTGCATGGTGGGGTCGCAATCCTTTCCCGAATGCAGATGGTACTGTTGCTTCAAGCAATTTTGCTAACTTCTTTTTTACCATTACGGGTTTTCACGGTTTCCACGTATTTTCCGGTGTGGTGATCAATATAATTGTAACCATCATGGCATGGCGTGGTGTGTTTGAAAGAAGAGGTCATTATCTCATGATCGAGAAGATTGGTTTATACTGGCACTTTGTAGATTTGGTGTGGGTATTCGTATTCTTATTCTTCTATCTTGTTTAACTCTATTCAATAACTATTACTCAGAAATAATTTATATATGGAACATCAAACATTTGGCGGTGAAGTAACAATACCACATGATGCACCCGGTGATGATTCGAAAAAGAGGATCTGGAGAACAACCTGGATTCTGTCTGGTATTACCATCGTTGAACTTGCACTCGGTTATTTGTTATACGGTACTGATTTCAGTGCAGGATTAGACATTGCTATCAAAGGGATCATTGTTATCCTTTCTTTGGCAAAAGCATTTTATATCGTTTCTATTTTCATGCACCTTGGTGATGAGATCCGTAATATGATCATGACAATTGTTGTACCGTTGGCTTTGTTTATCTGGTTCATCATTGCCTTTTTGTGGGATGGCGATTCATGGAAAAACCTCCGTAATGAATATCGCCCGAAAGATCCGGTTAAATATGAACAGAAAGTTGAACCGGCTCACGGTGGCGCTCATGAAGGTGGGTTGAAATAATTATGTTATCTGATTCATATTCGTCCCGGTTTTCCTTCGTGGAGTATCGGGACGATTTTTTTAGCAGCGAATGAAAAGTGTATGAGTAAAAAAGGAATTCTCGGTTTATTGTTGGCAGTTGGCATACCGGTTACAGCTTATCTGATCGTGAAGTATAGCAGCGAAGGGATAGTAGATATGCCCCGTCACTATTTTTTTGATTCAGTAACTGAAAAAACAGTGAAGGGAAAACTGGTAAAAGATACTATATGGCATAAGGTAAACAACTTCAGCTTTACGAATCAATTAGGCCAAACAGTAAGTGTTGATTCGTTGAAAGGAAAAATATTGGTGGTGGATTATTTTTTTACACGGTGTCCCAATCCATGTCCCACGCTTACTCGTAATATGAAGAAGATGCAGGATGCGTTTCTGAAAACAGATTCCCTGGTGCACTTTATTTCTTTAACCGTTGACCCCGCAAGAGATAGTGTAGAAGCGCTTAAGCGATATGCCGATAAATATAAAGTGAGGCATAACAACTGGTGGTTCTTAACAGGCGATAAGCAAACCATTTACAAACTTGCCTATGATGAATTTAAAGCAGCAACCATTGATGGAGGAGAAGTTGATACAGCCTTTCTTCATACCAATAAATTTTACCTGCTTGATAAAGATCGGGTAATACGTGGCTGGTACGATGGAACAGATTCCATTGCAATGGCGAAAATGGCGAGAGATATTGGTTTGTTGTTTTTAGAAAAAGACAAAAAGAAAAAACGAAACCTATTCCGTAAATAAAGCTATAAGACGAACAACTATGTCGTACAGTAGAGGAGAACACAGACGTGGGAAATTACCCCCGGCGATTGAGAAGAATGATAAGCTTGCTTACATTCTCATTTTTGCGGTAAGTATTATTGTTTTTGTGGCAGTGGCCTTTCTTAGTCGTGTGGAACTGAAAATTAACCTTGGTTTTGACAAGCATATTTTTGCCAGGCTGAATGCACTGATCAATACGTTTGTTGCTTTGCTGTTACTCGGAGCGTTGTTTGCAGTGAAAGACAAGCGTTATCGTACACACAAAAAGCTAATGCTGTGGGCAATTGGTTTTTCCGTAATGTTTCTGGTGTCCTATATCTGTCATCATTTATTTACAGGTGAAACAAGTTATGGAGGATCAGGCCTAATTAAAATAGTCTATTACTTTATTCTCATCACACATATCATACTAGCAGGATTAATCCTTCCTTTTATATTGTTCACAGCTTACCGTGGCCTCACCGCTGAATTTCATAAACATAAAAAACTGGCACGCATTACCTGGCCGCTTTGGCTTTATGTTGCCGTTACAGGTGTAATTGTGTTTTTAATGATAAGTCCTTATTATTCCTGAACTGCTGCATTTGCCGGTACTTTGATTGTTAAGATAATCATTGCAGCATAAAGTTTCGTTCTTTTGTGTAACATGCGTATGGTTATTGATTACTCAATATTACAATGCCCGCTTACCGGTGAAGAATTATTTCCTGCCAACGACGATGTACTGACGTTGGTAAACAAAAAGCTGCGTGTAAAAGAAAACATCACAGAAGGGCTGGTCAATCTTTCACAAACAATTTTTTACCCAATAAAAGAACATATTATCTTTCTTCATCAGCATTACTGCATACCACTTACCGAAGAAATTGTATTTAAAAAAAATATAGACTTCGATAAAGAGCGAATCTTTAACTACTATAACGACATAAAATATATTGACTTTGAGGGAAAAAAGATTTATGAAGATGCAGACAAGTGGGTTGATTTTCGTGATTTTATGTTAGCTTATACACAACAAGGTTTTTCTAATGTACGCAAATACATAAAGCAGCAGGGAACATATTTTGCTGATATAGCCTGTGGCCCCGTTGCATTTAAAGAATATGTTTGTTTAGCAGATGGGTATGCTAATCGTATATGTATTGACATATCAGTAAACGCATTGCAGGAAGCCAGGCATAACCTCAAAAAGGAAAACCAGCAAGGAATTTTTATTTGTGCTGATATGCTTTCGTTGCCGTTAAAAGAAAACGTATGCGACGCTGTCGTATGTCACCATGCCTTATTCCATGTACAGAAAGATCTGCAACTAACAGCATTAAAAGAAATGTGCCGTATTGCAAAGCCGGCCACTACCATTGCAGTTGTGTATGATTGGTTTTATCATTCTGCTTTTATGAACATTGCTCTGGGGCCAGTACAACTCTACCGCATAGCCCGGCACTATGCGGGCAAGCTGTATGCAGGAATGTTTAAAAAAAACAAGCTCTACTTCTACTCTCATAGTCAAAATTGGTTTAGAAGAAATAACCCAGGCACCAAAATAAGTTTCTACGCATGGCGAAGTATAAATAAATACTTTAGCAAATTATACCTGCACAAAAAATTTGGAGGAGTACAACTGCTTAATTATATCTGGAGAAAGGAAAAAGAAAAACCCGAATTAATGGGTAAGATTGGCGAGTACAGTGTTATTGTAATTGAAAAGTAGCAGTATATTTCGGCTTCTTTTTTGACTTAACATTATTTGACAGCGGCATGTCTTGTCCTATTTTAATTAGTATCACTTAGTTAGACTATGTGTTTTTCCTGCAATTATTTTTAGCATGAGACAGTAAGCGTGTACTAAGTATAAATCAGTGCGTACTTAGGTTAGTTAACTGTGAAATCAGCAACACAAAAAAGTAATTGCTGCAATGAAGCAGTGCGTTTTTTAATCATGAAGTGTACTCATTTTCGTGTTCAAGACACCGTAAGTAGAAACACACAATTTTTAAGGAAAAATACTGTATCGCTTTATAAAGTATAATGATTGTGTTATGTTTATGTATTAATTCTCCGTATTAACCTGAACTAACAGCTAAAAAATGAGCCCAAAAAATCCAATTTCCTTTACAGGAACAATATTGTTTCTGTTACTTTCATTCTTTTCACATGCCCAATCAATTGGAACATTTGCATCTGCAAGAAGTGCCAACAATAATCAATTCGATTATACTGTAGAGGGTTTTTCCCCGACAGTATTTGACAATGCCAGCACTATTGCATTTACACTTGGTGATTTCCCATTGTTGAGTAATTGGAATCTTACTGATGACCAAAATGCAACTGCAACCGATCATGCATTTTTTGCACCTACCATTTCAAGTTCTAATCCTACAACCTGTAATGGAACGGATGGCTCAGTAACAATTAATGGGTTAACACCTGGTACCAGTTATGATATTAATTATACAGACGACGGAAATGCGGTTGGTCCGGTTACCATTGTTGCAAATGGCGCAGGCCAGGCAATTATTACCGGTTTGAATGCAGGTGTGTATGCCGGATTTACAATCACGGAAAACGGAAATACAACCAACTTGTTTTCCGGTGTAATCTTATCAAATCCCATCATTGTTCCTTCGTTCACAGCAATACCCCCTTTCTGCTCAGGCACAACTGCACCAGTATTACCAACAACATCAAACAATGGTCTTACAGGTACATGGAGCCCGGCTACAGTGAGTAATACTGCAAGTGGTTCATATACATTCACACCAGCTCCTGGTCAATGTGCTTTGCCTGTAACCATCAATATAACTGTGACGGCCCGCACCACACCAAACTTTTCGTTTGGCACATCATTAAGTATATGTGCCGGTGGAACTGTTCCCAACTTACCCAACACATCCACAAATGGAGTTGCAGGTACGTGGAGTCCTGCAACGGTTGATAATCAGAATTCAGGTGTGTATACATTCACACCTAACCCAGGTGAATGTGCTAATTCTACAACCTTCACGGTTACCGTAGCGCCAAACATTACACCAACGTTTAGTTTTGGAACAACATTAAGTATTTGCGAAAGCGGCTCTGTTCCTGCTTTACCTAACACATCAACAAATAATATAACAGGTACATGGAGTCCTGCTACTGTAAGTAACACGGCAAGTGATACATATACGTTTACACCAACAGCCGGACAATGTGCTTTGCCGACAACATTCACAGTTACGGTAACACCAAACGTTACACCTACGTTTAGCTTTGGCACATCTTTAAATATTTGTTCTGGCGGAGCAGTACCAACATTACCAACTACTTCTGACAATGCAGTTGCAGGTACATGGAGTCCATCAACTGTAAGCAATACTGCAAGTGGTACTTATACATTTACACCAACTGCAGGACAATGTGCACTGCCTACAACGTTCACGGTTACAGTAGCGCCGAACATTACACCAACATTTAGTTTTGGTACATCATTAAGTATTTGTGCAGGCGGAACGGTTCCTGCTTTACCAAATACATCTACCAATAATATAACAGGGACATGGAGCCCCGCAACTGTAGATGATCAAAATTCAGGAACGTATACGTTTACACCAACAGCTGGTCAATGTGCGTTGCCAACAACGTTCACTGTTACGGTAGCACCGAACCTTACACCAACCTTTAGTTTTGGAACATCATTAAGTATATGTGCAGGCGGCGCTGTTCCTGCTTTACCGAATAATTCAACAAATAATATAACAGGTACATGGAGCCCTGCAACAGTTAGCAATACTGCAAGCGGAACTTACACATTTACGCCAACAGCTGGTCAGTGTGCTGTACCTGCTACTTTTACCGTTACAGTAACACCAAACGTTACACCAACATTTAGTTTTGGTACAGCACTTAGTATTTGTTCCGGTGAAGCGGTGCCCGCTTTGCCAACCACATCTGATAATGGCTTAACAGGTGCATGGAGTCCTGCAACTGTAAGTAACACTGCAAGTGGTACGTATACATTTACACCAACTGCAGGTCAGTGTGCAACAACAACAACGTTTACTGTTACAGTAGCACCGAACATTACACCATCGTTTAGCTTTGGTACCACGTTAACTATATGTGATGGTGGAACAGTTCCTGCTTTACCAAATACGTCAACTAACAGCATAACAGGTACGTGGAGTCCTGCAACAGTAAGCAATACTGCAAGCGGAACTTACACATTTACGCCAACAGCCGGACAATGTGCGTTGCCTGCAACATTTACGGTCACAGTAAATCCAAATCTCACACCAACATTTAGTTTTGGCACAGCCCTGGCGATCTGTTCTGGCGGAACTGTTCCTGCTTTACCGAATACTTCAACAAATAATATAACAGGTACATGGAGTCCTGCAACAGTAAGTAATACTGCAAGTGCAACTTATACATTTACACCAACCGCAGGACAATGTGCAGTTCCAACAACTTTCACTGTAACTGTTGATGTAAACATTACACCAACGTTTAGTTTTGGTACAACACTTACAATTTGTTCTGGCGGAGCTGTTCCAGCATTGCCAACCACATCAACCAATGGTATAACAGGCACATGGAGTGCTGCATCAGTAAGTAATACTGCAAGTGGAACCTATACTTTCACACCAACAGCAGGTCAGTGTGCAACCACTACCACATTTACTGTAACGGTAAATCCCAACATCACACCAACATTCAGTTTTGGAACAACGCTCAGCATTTGCGATGGCGGTACAGTTCCTGCTTTACCGAATACTTCAACAAATAATATAACAGGTACATGGAGTCCATCAACAGTAAGTAACACTGCAAGCGGAACATATACATTTACACCAACAGCTGGCCAATGCGCTGTGCCAGCAACATTTACTGTTACAGTAAACCCGATACTTACACCAACTTTCAGTTTCGGAGCCACGTTAAGTATTTGTAGCGGTGCAACAGCTCCTGCATTACCTGCAACATCAACAAATGGTATTGCCGGAACATGGAGCCCTGCAACAATTAGTAATACAGCTAGCGCAACATATACATTTACACCAAATGCAGGTCAGTGCGGAACAAGTACGACATTGAATGTTACAGTCGTTGCGAATACAATTCCAACATTCAGTTTTGGAACAACACTTTCTATATGTTCTGGCGGAACAGTTCCTGTTTTGCCAAACACTTCTGATAATGGAGTAAGCGGAACATGGCTACCCGCAACAGTAAGCAACACTGCAAGCGGTACTTATACATTTACACAAACAGCAGGTGTTTGTGCAACAACACAAACATTCACTGTTACAGTCAATCCAATTGTTACACCAACATTCAGCTTTGGTACAACAGCTTCCATTTGTGTGGGTGCAACTGTTCAGGCATTGCCAACAACATCAGTAAATAATGTAACAGGAACATGGGCGCCAGCAACTGTAAGCAGTGCCGCTGCTGGAACTACTGTTTACACATTCACACCAACAGCAGGACAATGTGCAGTGGCACAAACTTATACTGTTGAAGTAAGTACAGTACCAACAGTAACTGTTCCTGCAAATAGTACAGTGAACGATGGCGCACTTGTGCCAGCAACAAACTTTACAATTACACCTGCAGGCGCATCTGTAACATGGACCAACTCAAACCCGGCAATTGGTTTAGCAGCATCCGGTACCGGCAATGTGCCACAGTTTACTGCAACCAATCCAGGTAATACAGATATCACCGCAACTATAACTGTTACACCACGTAACAATGGCTGTATCGGCACAGCAAGAACTTACACCATTACCGTGAAGGCTTTGGATAAAGGAGTATTTGTGCCGAATGTATTCTCACCAAACAATGATGGTAAGAACGACAGGGTGATGATCTATGGTAATTACATTAACAAAGTAGAGATGCGCATCTTTAATCAGTGGGGACAACAGGTTGCATTCCTCAACAGTCAAACACAAGGTTGGGATGGAACACATAAAGGAAAACCACAGCCGGTTGGTGTGTATGTGTATGCATTGCGTGCAGTAATGACCGACGGTCGAACAGTTGATCTCAAAGGCTCAATTACACTTGTTCGATAAAATACTATTAACCTGATAACCATATTTAAAATCTTATATCTGTTCAATACAATGAAAAATAAATTCATCACACAACACGGTTTGCTTACAGCATGTCTGTTGATGCTCGGCATGCTTCAATCGGTTGCCCAGACAGATCCGCATTTTACACAGAACTACACCTATCCCATGTATACCAACCCGGCAATGACGGGTGGCAGCGATGGTGATTACCGAATATCTGCAGTGTACCGCAACCAGTGGGGAAGTGTAACGAATCCATACAGCACTACCGGCTTATCGTTCGATACACGTACAAACAAAAACATTGCAGTAGGTATTAACTTAATGAATCAAAAAGCAGGCGACGGTGGTTTTAACTACTTCAATGCTTATGGTTCTGTTGCTTACACCGGCGTTAAGTTTGGAACAGATAATAATCACCGTTTAGTGTTGGCGATACAAGCCGGGTTGATTAACCGTAAAGTAGATCAATCAAAATTCAAATGGGGCGATCAATGGAATCCTATTACAGGTTATAATGCATCAAACGCAACAAGCGAATCATTTGCAAATACAAACTCAACTACGTTTGATGCAGGTGCGGGTGTGTTGTACTACGATGCAACGCCCGATAAGAAAACAAATGCATTTGCAGGTCTTTCAGTATTTCATATCAATCGTCCGAAAGATCCGATCATTTCTGCAGGAAGTGTAAGTCTTAATACCATTCCATTACGTTATGTATTACATGGTGGCTTGAGTTTTAATTTATCTGAACGTACAAGCATTGTACCCCACGTGTTATACATGCGACAGGGTACGGCAACGGAAGCAATGATCGGCACATATGTACAGCTGAATGTAAATGAAGAAACTGATTTTATGTTTGGCGGCTACTATCGTTTGAAAGATGCCATTGCTCCTTTTATTGGTGTTGATTGGAGAAATTTTATTGTGGGATTGAGTTATGATGTGAATGCATCAAAGCTTGGATCAATGACAAGAAACGTAAACAGTTTTGAATTAAGTCTTTCTTATATCAAACGCAGCGGAACAAGAAGCATTTTTGATTGGATCCGTTGCCCACGCTTATAATCCTATTGAAGTGAATGATAAACCTAAAGAAAAAATGAAACCCAATATCTCCCTTCAACAAAAAGCTTCTACAATGAACATTGTATATAAAACCGCAGGTAAGATTGTTCTTTCAGCAATTGCCTGCACCCTCTTTGTACAAACACAAGCACAGGATAAACGTATTGTGCAGGCCAATGCCTATTACGCATCTGGTGATTATTATACAGCTGCACAGTTGTATGAGCAATTTCTGAAACCGGACCCCAAAGAAAAATCAAAAGCTGATTTTCCACTGAACGCTAAACGCAACAGCCAGGGAAGCGGCATGGGCAAAGGCGTAACAAAAAATGACATCATTTATAAACAGGCTGAAAGTTTTCGCCTGGCAAATTATTTTCCGCAAGCGGCAGAGCGCTACAAAACTGTTGCAGAACTGGAACCATCAAAGTATAATGATGCATGGTACTGGTATGCAGTGTGCCAACGCAGTCTTGGTAAATATGATGATGCAGAGGAAAGTGTGAATCGTTTCCTCAGCAATGTAACTGCCAACGATCCATTGAAAGCAGCTGCAGAAAATGAACTGCAAACATTGAAGTTTATCAAAACACAATTGGTTCGTCCTGATACAATCATGTACACGCTTAACAAAACAACTCTTTCAAACGGTACAGGTAAAGGTGTATTTGCTGCCACGCATTTAGGCGGAAATCAATTTTTAATCACAAGCACAGAGACAGATACTGCTGCAACAGCAGGTGTAAATCCATATCACAGTCGAGTGTTTACAGCAACCTTGGAGAATAATGAATTTAAAGTTGGCGAAAGCGTTTCGCTTCCAACAGGTGAAGCAGCCATCAACCAGGGAGCTGCGAGTGTAAGTGCCGATGGTAACCGTATTTATTTCACACAATGGAAAAACAGCAATAGCCGCAAAAGCTCAGCCATTTATCTTGTTACAAAACAAGGTGACGGATGGAGTACTCCTGTTGCGCTTACTTCTGTTAATGCAGATGGCCACAGTAGTAAGCAACCTTATGTTTCTACCGATGGAAAATATTTATTCTTCTCATCTGATCGCCCCGGTGGAGCTGGTGGTTTTGATATCTGGTATGCTCCTTTGCAAGCCGATGGTACAACAGGTAATGCAGTTAATACCGGTTCGGTGATAAACACAGCCGGAGATGAACAGGCTCCATTCTATCACAGTTACAGCAGTACACTGGTTTTTTCATCGAACGGCAAACTGGGAATGGGTGGATATGATCTGTATAAAGCCAAAGGCTGGGAAACAGAATGGAAAGCCGCTGAGAATATGGGTCATCCTGTTAACTCAATAAGAGATGATGTGTATTATCATACAACCGATAAAACATCTGTATTAAAAAATGCTGTGTTTAGTTCCGATCGTGGATCAGAATGTTGTTTGGAAACTTACACAGTAAGTAAGGCACCAAAGAAGAAGATCATGACGGGATTGGTGATCGATAAAAAAGATAATCAACCTGTGAGCGGTGCTACCGTATTAGTGAATGTTGGTGGTAAACAACAAAAAGTGACTACTGATGCGTCCGGTCGCTATACAGTTGAGGTGGAAACAGATGTTACAGGAAATGTAACTGTAAGTAAACACCGTTACAGTGAAAAGCAAACTGATATAGCAATCGTAAAAACAGATGAAAGCAGCTGGAGTACTGATAAGTTTACTAACAATGATATTGTACTCGATCGCAAGATCATTCTTACACCTGAAACGGTTGTAACTGTTTACTTCGATTTTGATAAGCATAACATTAAAGATGATGCAGCATTCAAACTCGATTCATTGTATGATATCCTCGTGAAAAACCCTGGAGCCATTGTACAGATCAGCGGTTACACCGATGGTTTGGGTACAGTTGAATACAACAAAGTACTTTCAGATAAGCGTGCAAAAGCATGTGCAGATTACCTAATTGCAAAAGGATTGGATACAGCACGTATCAACTTTGAATCGTTTGGTGAATGTTGTCCGTTAGAAATGGAAATCATCAATGGTCGTGATAACGCTGATGGCCGTGCAAAGAATAGAAGAGGATTGATCAATATTTCTTACCCACCGAAAGAAGAAGAATAAGATTGTACACATAAAAGAAAAGCCGCATCATTTGATGCGGCTTTTCTTTTTCACTTAAACTCCCTGGTACAAATCTTCCGTCTGCAATTCAACCGATAACATAAACCCATTACCCGGGCTTGTTACTACATCCATTGTACCATTGTACACACTTAACCGGCTTGCAATATTTTTTAGGCCAATACCCTCTTGTGCTGCTTTTTTTGTCATGCCATCGCCATCATCACTGATCGTTAAACGTACGGAATCTTCATTCGATTCAAGTGCAAAGATCACTTTTGAAGCATTGGCATATTTAATAATATTCGTACACTGTTCCTGTGCAATTCTATAAAGTGTGAGTTTTTGTTTTTCGTTCAGGCTGTCTTCGTTAAAGTTGTTCAATTCAAATTCCACATCAATGCCCACAAAGGCGAGCATGCTGTTGGCAATTTTGTAAAGCAGATCGACAAGGGTTTCATGGCTTAGAAATGGTGTTACCATTTCGTGTGCGATACGTCTGTTTTCATTCATTACCTGGTTGATGGCATCAACACACATGGCAAGATATTGCGTGTGTTTGTCTGGGTTGGTTTGAATCATCTGTAATAACAGTTTTGTTCCTGCAAGCAGTTGATTGATGTTGTCGTGCAATTCCTGTCCAATGGCATTCCGCTCTTTTTCCTGCGCATCAAGAGCAGTTTCAGTAATTTCTCTTGCAGTTTTTTTCTGTTGCCTGATCAAC
This sequence comes from Lacibacter sp. H375, assembly GCF_037892425.1. Taxonomy (NCBI): domain Bacteria; kingdom Pseudomonadati; phylum Bacteroidota; class Chitinophagia; order Chitinophagales; family Chitinophagaceae; genus Lacibacter; species Lacibacter aquaticus. The sequence goes on along the minus strand of NZ_JBBKTT010000001.1, from coordinate 1,114,901 downwards.
TGTTGTTGAAGTTCTTTCCGCTTACTGATATCACGAATATATGCGCAGGTAAAACTGTTATTATCGGTCAGTACTTTTAGAGCAAAAAACTCAACCGGGAATTCTTTGCCCGCTCGATTTACAACTGTTGTTTCTATTATTCGATCTAAGCTTTCAGCATTTCTCGAATGCAGGTAATGCAGGATGCCTTTTTCTGCAAACTGTCGATAGGCTATCGGAATAATCGTTTCATGAAAAGCTTTTTCTTTTACTTCATCAAACGACCAACCGAAAAGATTATCTGCCTGGTTGTTCCAGAAAATAATTTTGTTGCTGTTATCAACACAAATAATGGCATCGAGTGAAGAGTTCATGATCAACCGCCTGATCTCTTCGCTGTTTCTTGCTGCTATTTCGTTTTTCTTTTGCTTGGTAATGTTGCGGATAAAGACAGAGAGACCATCAGCCGATGGATAGATGTGATTTTCCTGCCAAAGATCAAGCGCAGGGTAATGATCGGTATTTGTTACGTAGATCTGTTCTTTCATCGCCCTTTCAAATGCATGATAGGTATCTGAACCAACTGCATCAGGAAAAACTTCCCAAACAGTTTTGCCTATAAGTTCATCTGCTTTCTTATGGATCAGTTCTTCAGCCTGTTTGTTGAGGAATGTATAACGGAATTCATTGTCAACTGCAATGAATGCATCGCTGATGCGTTCAATCAATGTTTTGTATTGTTCCCTGCTCCTTTGTGCCTCCATTTCAGCTAAACGCTTTTCAGTTATATCTCTGAAATAAATTACCAAGCCGTCTGTTGCGGGATAAATACTGATCTCGGTCCAACGTTTAAAATAAGTGGAGTAACCTTCATAGAACACTTCTTTTTGAGTGGCCATGGCCTGTTGAAATGCGTTGTGAATTTCTCCACCCGTAGTTTCAGGAAAACATTCCCAAATATTTTTACCAATAACCGATTGATCAAACAACTGTGCTGCATTTGCATTGATGTAAGTAAAGCGCCAGTTAACATCCAAAGTGAAAAATCCGTCTGAGATCTGTTCGATCATTTTCCGGAAACGTACTTCACCTTCAAGTACTTCTTTTGTTTTTTTCTGTACCTTCTCTTCAAGTTCTTCTTCTGTTTGTTTTTGTTTCTTGAAATACAAAACGATCCATCTGAAATTAACGGCTAATAAACAGAAAATGATAAACAACATGGAAAACAGGAAGACATTCATTTGCTTGAGTGCCTGTTCATTATTATTGCGTTTTTGCTGCAGGTAATTATTTTGCAGCGCATTTATTTTAACACCTAACAGCCTTATGCTATCAGTGTATCGTTTTCCAACACCACTGGCTACAAGATCCCTTGCAGCTTCAGGATTATGCAGCATCGTTGTTTTGATCATTAAACGGGAGAATACTATGCGCTTGTTGAGAAGTGGTTTTAATGAATCAACAAAGATCGACTTGATTTCAGGATTCTGAATACGGTGTTCCAGTTGACTGCTGTATGATTTTAATGTGCGTTCGGAAGCGTAAAGCGGTTCAAGAAAAGTTTCATTGCTGGTAATAACATAACCACGTGCACCCGTTTCGTTATCGGTTACCGCAAGTAAAAGCTGTTGTAATTGGTAACGGATATCTTCTGAATACATTACTTCCTGGTTGGTATCTTTCAGCGTTGCCGTCCGACGTATAGTAATGTAAACAATCGATACAATAAGAATTGTAAAAAGCAATAAGGCGACAAGTATTGAACTTCTGATCGATAGTTTCATAGATTCCATTACTTAAAGCGACAAAACTGATGAATAAACTGTGGATTTGGTTTTGTTCGATCGTTAAGTATGCTCTCTTAAAATTATGAAACATGTGTAAGAATTACAACTATTTTAAATATGTTTTCATGCGGCTACATTCAACTCAAACTGATAATTTTTTTATGCGGGATTTTTGAAAATGAATTTAAACCCGATTCTCTTTTAACTGATAATAAAAAAACGTTCAGTATTCTGAACGTCTTTTATAGAGACATTGTTTTAATTTAGTAAAAAAGTTGTTTGACTATGCTGTGTATCTTTTCTTCAAACCCGCTTTATGTCCGCTTACTGCAAAGTAGAGTATGTATAAATAACATGGTAATACCGCAATAAAAAATGCCAGTTGAAAATCAAGTTTCAAGTTATCCTTTAACCAGGCATAGATCATTGGCCAGATAGCACCACCCGCAATACCCATGATCATAATAGCCGACCCTGTTTTGGTAAACTTACCAAGGTGACTGATACCAAGAGGAAAAATAGCAGGCCACATTAATGAATTGGCTAATCCTAATAATGCAATAAAAGTTACCGATGCATAGCCACCAGTTAAATATGCGCCAATACTAAAAATGATACCGAGCATGGCACAGATGCGCAATGCTTTCTGTTGTGAAATATATTTCGGGATGGAAATGATCCCAGCGATATAACCAATAAGCATTCCGCTTAAAGTTAAGGCAGTGAAGAATTTCGCAATATCAGCACTGATGCCCAGTGCTTTTCCATATACTCCAATAATATCTCCTGCCATAACCTCTGCAGCAACGTATACGAATATGCAAAATGCTCCAAGGAATAGATGTGGGAACTGGAAAATACTTTTATGCTGAACAACTTCACCGCTTGTTTCATCCACAACATCTTCTTCAACCTGTACTTCGGGGAGATGCGTGAATTTTATCAGTAATGCAAACAAACAAAAAACAATAGCAAGAACAATATAGGGCATGTTTACACGATCCAATACTTCCTGCAACAGTTGTTCTTTTTCAATACCAGTCGATGCCTCAATTTGCTTTTCAATAGCTGCTGCATTTTTTAGAAACAATGTGCCCATAATAATGGGAACAAGTATGCCGGCTGTTTTATTACATATGCCAGCAAAGCTGATTCGTTTTGCTGCACTTTCAATAGGGCCAATAATGGTGAGGTAAGGATTTGCCGCAGTTTGTAATAATGCAAGCGCTGAACCCTGTATAAAAATTCCTGTCAGGAACAAACCAAATGAATTTGATTTTGCAGCAGGAATAAATAATAACGAACCAACACCTAAAATGAGCATGCCAAGAACAAGTCCGTTCTTAAACCCTGTTTTCTTTAATATCCATGATGAAGGTAATGCCAAAAAGAAATAAGCCATGTAGGAAGAGAACGTAACAAAGAAGGCCTGGAAATCGGTTAACCCAAATGATAGTTTGAAAAAAGGAATCAACGTTCCATTTGCCCATGTTACAAATCCGAAGATGAAAAACAAAGCGCAAATCATTATCATGGGGATGAGCGTTGTTTGCTTTTTGGGCAGAACCATCTGTATCGTTTGTTGCTGCATGCAATTATTTTAACCTTGAAAATATGTTAATCTATGCGGAAAGCAGAAGACAACCGTTTGCACAAAGAAAAAGCCGCATCAATAAATGCGGCTACTTGTATTATTGATTGTGTGAAACTCACCCCGCCATATCCTGTGCGGCAGCAACTTCATCTTCCATAATTTTTTCCTGCTGATTTAATGTTACAGATTCTGCTGCTGTTTGTTGTTTACGCAACAGGTTGAAACCAATTACAGACAGCATACATACTGCACCAACAACCCACCATAAAACAGTGAACCCCGATTGATCTGCAATCCTTGCACCGAACATGGGCCCAAAGGTTTGCGCTGCCGACCATGCCATTGTATATAGTGCAGCATATTGTCCACGGTTGCTGTGATCGCTTCGGCTGATCCAGAAGCTATTCATAAAAGGCATCGACAACATTTCACCAACGGTAATAAACAGGATAATCATCATTGCCATAATATGCGTAATGTTGAGAAAATTCAGGAGCAGAAACGCAATTGCTGTCAACAACACACCTAATACAACAAACAGTAAAGGCGTTTTTCTTTTTTCCAGGCGATAGATCAATGCCATTTCCGTTAACACAATAAAAATCCCGTTTGCAGCCATGAGCGAACCGATAAACGGTTCAGAAAAACCACGTTCTTTTTTAAAGTAAACAGAAAGGTTGGTGAATAGCTGAAAGAAACTGGCAGCAAATAAAAAGGAACAAAAGATAAACCATAAATACACTTTGTCTTTGTAAGCAGAAAGAGCTTTTACAGTTGCTGCAGCAACAGTTTCTTTTTTTAGTTCCTGTACCGGTGGTTTCAGTAATCGATACAAGAGTAATGCTGCTGAGATATTTGTGATACCATCAATCCAGAACAACAGTTCGTAATTGAAATGTGCAATCAATCCACCCAAGCCACTACCAACGGCCCAGCCTAGATTAATAGCCAGCCTATTGAGTGAATAAGATCTTGTTCTGTTTTCTTCCTTACTGTAAAATGCAATAGCTGTTGAGTTAGCAGGACGGAAGGCTTCATTCACAAAGCTCAAAACAAATGTAAAAATGCAAATGAGCGGATAACTTTTCATTTGTCCCAGCACTATAAACAACAATCCCCCACCAAGCAATGTGATCAACTGAATTTTATAAAAACCAATCTTATCAGTTAATCTTCCGCCGATGTATGCTCCAGTAAATGCTCCTGCACCAAACAAACCAAATACAAAACCTGCCTGGCTGAGTGAATAACCCATTGCAGGACTTGTGAGATATAAACTCAGAAAAGGCACCACCATTGTTCCACTTCTGTTTACAAGCATGATCCATGATAGTAGCCAGGTTTCTTTCGATAAACCTGTATATGCCTGCTTATAGGAGTTGAATGTTTTGGAAAGCATAGAAGGAGAACAAAAGTATTATTAATCGTTCAAAAAGAAAATCGCCGCTCAGTTGAGTGAGCGGCGATTCATCTTGTTTACAAATTCTTTACTGCTTCACTTCAGTTGTCACCGTTGGTGCTGGCTTTGTCCAACTGCCTGCATCCATTTTACGTGGTGTTGGATATATTTCATCCAATGTATTGCCATCATACAATCGTCCGTTCTTTATTACATAACGAATGGTATTGGTGTTGCGGATATTCTGCAATGGATTTGCATCCATAATATTAATATCAGCAAGTTTACCTTCCTCAATACTTCCCAGTTCTTTATCTAATCCCAATGCAGTTGCACCAAGTATGGTTGCAGTTCGCAGGGCGTTTAACGGCGTGAGGCCACCGCTTGCAACACTCCACAATTCCCAATGATAACCCAGCCCCTGTAACTGGCCATGACTACCGATGCCTGCTAAACCTCCCTGCTGTACTACGCTGTTAATTCCTTGTGCATGTTTTGTAAACACATGATCTTCGGGTGTAAACCAACCGCCCAAACCACCTGCACGGCGGCGTGATTTAGCACTCAATTCTTCATAAGGTGTAAAGAAGTTGAGCTTCTTATCATGCACCGGGCTTTCAGTGGTATAGAAATAGTTTTCTGCCCATGGTCCGCCATAAGCCACAAGTAACGTTGGCGTGTAGGCCATTTTACTTTCTGCAATCGTTTTTGTTACGTCGTTATACAATGGGAAGATCGGAATAGCATGTTCATGACCGGGATAACCATCAAACAATTGTGTCATGTTCAACTTATAATCCAAACCACCTTCAGTTGTTGGCATCAGCTTTTGTTCTTTTGCCGCCATGATCACCCATTGGCGATGCAGCCTGTTACCTACCAAATACATTTTGATGTATTGTGTGTTGTAATACTTGCTGTATTGTTTCAACACATTGCGTGTTTGCTCCAGGCTCTTTAAATTATACATCCAAAAACCAACACCGGGACCTGTGCTGTACACACGTGGGCCAGGTAATTGACCAGCATCAACCATATCACTCCATGTTAACACATCGGTAACTGCTGTTTGCGGATCTCTTGTGGTAGTAACACCATAAGCAAGATTGGCAGCATAGATCCACGATGTGTTTTTATGCAAACCCCAATAGGTCCACATATGCGAATGTGTATCTACAAAACCGGGTGTAATGGTTTTACCGGTGCAATCAATTTCTTTTGTACCTGCAGGTACAGTAAGTGTTCCTGTTTTACCAACTGCTTTAATACGGTTGTTGACAATGAGTACATCACCATTTTCAATCACCTCCTCACCTTTCATAGTAACAATGCGTGCATTCTTCAGCAACATTGTTCCTGTTGGCAGATCTTTCTGATAATATACTTTCACCTGTGTTTCATCAGGCGTATATTTTTCTTTCTTCTTTAATTCTTCTTTTGCCAATGCTTCACGCTTTGCACGTGCTGTATCAACTTTTAAAATGGCTGCAAGTGAATCAGCACTTTTCTTTGCTAATGAATCAGCAAGTTTTTTTGCATCAGGTCCGAGAGCAATTAATGCTTTCACACTGTCAGCAGCTTTTTGCGCTTCGATCTTTTTTGCTGCTTTCACTGAATCCTCAACAAACTGTGCACGCTCCGTGTCATATACCCAATGTCCATTACCTAAACTCCAGTGTATTTTCTTTCCATTGCCTTCCCATGCAGGAAACTCGCCACCAATTTCTGTAAGTTGCCTTGAAGGAAAACTGCTGAATGATGGATCGGCTACGTTGATCGTTGGCATTTTACCTGTTTGCGGAATAGTAACCACATACACGTTGTTGTTTACTTGTGCCAAAGCTTGATTTCCCTCAGGTGCCATCAGAATAATGCCTGCTGATGATGGCAGATTTTGTGGTTCACGGTTGCTTGCACCTTCGGGCAACATGCAGTAATTAACAGCACTGGTCTGCATTATTGGTTTACCCATTACATAGGTAACATCATTTGCTGTACCAGTTGTATGTTCATGACCTGAATGATCTTCGTGTGCATCTGCTGCTGTGCCATAGGTTGTGATACCGGTGATGCGTACATGTGTTTTAAGATCGGTACCATCCCAGCGGCAAGAGATGAGTGTACCACCTTGTCCGTTCAGGAAAATACGTTCTGTATTCTTTGTGAAATGAATATTGCCTGCATTCACTGTTAAGTCAACTTTTGTTATTGGTCCACCTGTTGCATTCATCCATACAATATCTGCCTCTGCACCACTGTAAAACGGGTCTTCTGCATCTTTGAATAAACGAAGCGGGGCTTTAAAAAATGCAATGCGGTTATTATAACTCCAGGCCGGCTGCATATAAAAACCCGGCTCTGTTGTAAGTTTTGTAATGGAAGGTTTATTACCCAAGGTTGCTTTGTATAAATGACCACCTTCAGTTTCATTCCATGTTACAAACGCCAACTGTGTTCCATCTGGGCTCCATGTTGGCATAGCTTCTGTAAAGTTGTTATTGGTTACACGTTTTGGTGTGCCGTTTGGATAATCCATCACGTATAAACGGTTGAGAACCGTGAATGCTAATTTCTTTCCATCGGGACTAGGAACGCCATCACGTATTTGATTAGCTAATGCAGCACTTGTGTCCTTAATCGCATAGTTGAAATACAAACGTGGACCCATTTCTAAATTCAGATCTGCTTCAAACGCAATTTCTGTTGCTTTACTTCCATCAACAGGTATGCGCCAGATCTTACCACCATAACTTGCAACGAGAAACTTACTGTCTGGTGTAAACGACATTCCTGGTAATACACCTTGTGGTGCAATACTTTCCTGTTCATCACGCTGTACAGGATAGGCGAGCCAACGCTCATCACCATTTTTCATGTTACGTAAAACCAAACCGGTTTTATCCTGGTAGCGACTGCCGTATACCATCCATTGCCCGTCTTTACTAAGCGTTGGCGTAAATGCTGAACCATAACGAGTAGTAATCGTATTGGTAATTCCTTTATCACGATCATATGTGCCGATCTGGTATTGAGGTAATAATGCGTTGTAATTCCATGAACCGTTACGCTGACTGTAGTAAACATGTCTGCCATCAGCACTTACAAACGGGTCAATTGTTTTTAATGCGGGTGGTCCATCATTCAACTGAATACCACCGCCACCATCTTTATGATAGATCCACAACTTTGGAATGCGGCGGCCTTTACTGGCGATAATATAATTACCATCAGGCGTCCAAACCGCTGCAGGAAAATCTTCCGTTGGATCTTTTGTTAACTGCACGGTATCTTTCTTCTCCATATCAATGTACCAAATATTATCACTGCCACTGCGATCACTGGTGAAAAGAATTTTCTTTCCATCGGGACTGAAACGAGGATGTGTTTCGTAAGCAATACCTTTTGTTACAGCAGTTGCTTTACCACCGGCAGCAGGCATGGTATAAATATCGCCCATGAGATCGAAGGCGATAGTTTGTCCATCAGGACTAACATCCACACTCATCCATGTACCTTCTTTGGCCGTGAATTTAATGGTACGTTCAGGTTTAAGGGGAAGTTTTGCAAATGCCGTATAAGGCATGGTGTCTTTTTTTGTACTGTCTTTTGCAGGTTGTTGTGCAGCAAGCGGGCCCGACAAGCCGATAAGGGCCAGCACGAATGCAGTCTTTCTCATACTTTTTAGTTTTGGAGAAAGTTAGTATAAGAGGTTGAGATTTTTAAGGAATTCTTGTTTAGTGGTTATTGGGGTGGATGATGTAACCATCGACAGATTATAATTTCATCAAACAAAATATTACGGGAATATCATCAACCTAACTCAATGGCCGGGTCCCAAAAACGTTTTTCAAAATCAACTACCGTATCATTCTTTACGGCAACACCATCTTTCTTCAGCAGTTCTTCCATATGTGTCGGTGTTTCGAAATGTGCTTTGCCACTAAGCATGCCATTTCGGTTTACTACACGTTGTGCAGGTACTTTTGGTTTTACGTTGTGTGCACCATTCATAGCCCAGCCAACCATGCGTGCAGATAACTTGGTGCCGAGATAGGCAGCAATAGCACCATAAGACGTAACACGACCCTTCGGTATCTGTCGCACCACATCATATACATCCTGGAAAAAAGAATATTCTTTTGCTTTACCCGTTTTGGGAAGTTGAGGTTGTTTTTTGGAGGGCATCTTTTCGCTCTTTTATTACCAAGGTACGACGAGGCTCCGGAACAGCTTCATAATCGTAAGGACAATGCCGGCAACCGTGGCCGCAACAGTATCCTTTGTCAAGATGATACTTGGCAGTGAGCACTATATTGTCTTGCTCATCATAATAGAAATCCAATCCTTCCTTTAAGTTATTCATGTGCTTCCTGTGGGCGTAATAATTGTTTAACCAACCACAATCCATTTTGTTGCAACTATTTTTTGCAGAAAATCAGTTCGTTCAGTCTTTCTCAGAATCAAACACCCATTTTTTTAACAAAGCATCGGGCTCAGCAGGTAATGGCGTTGCAGGTAAACTGAATTGCAGGTAATGGATGCGGTTACTTTGTGCAATATCCAACCCTTCATAATGTGTTTTGATCTTCAACTCATCGCTGATGGTTTCTTCTTTATACAGATCATCGGTTGAAGTATGCAGCGGCAAATTATACAAGCTGATCACCTCTTTTGTGAAACGATAAAGTACCGGTGAGTCAGTTTTCAAATGAATAAGTCCGCCTTGTTTCAGCAATTGCTGATACGAACGTAAAAATTTTGGATGTGTTAAACGCTTTTTGTGTTTCGATGCACGGAGTTGTGGATCAGGAAACGTGATCCATATTTCACTTACTTCGCCTTCAGCAAAATAATTCGTCACCTGGTCAATTTGTGAACGTACAAACGCAACGTTGGTCAAACTTTCTTTCAATGCAGTTTTGGCTCCTACCCAAATGCGGTTGCCTTTAAGATCTATACCAATAAAATTCCGTTGAGGATATAAACGGCCCAGCCCAACAGCATACTCGCCTTTGCCACAAGCCAGTTCTAAAGTGATCGGGTGATCGTTCTTAAAAAATTCATTCCACTTTCCTTTTATATCCTGCGGATACTGCAACACATTAGGAAAGGTTTCTATTTCAGCAAAACGGATGAGCTTTTTTTGTCCCATAGCGGGCAAAGGTAATAAGCACGGTCAGTGTTTCAGCATGTATAGTTGGTAATCTGGTTACCGGCTGTTTCTTTTTGCCATAAAAAGAATTATATTGGATGCATAAGAGCAGTGTTGAGGATTATCATTTCTTTTTCACTGCCATATCCCATCCCTTACGATTTCCTGCTAACTGTACGCCTGTTACCCAATTAATCAACTTGTAAAACAAATCTGGTATGCCGAAAGTTATTATTCTTGGCGGCGGTGTTGCGGGAATGAGTGCCGCACACGAGCTAATGGAGCGTGGCTTTGAAGTAGAAGTTTACGACAGACACAAGCAATACCCCGGAGGGAAGGCCCGCAGCGTAAACGTACCTGTTGCCGGACATGAGCAAAACGAACCTTTACCGGGCGAACATGGGTTCCGGTTTTTCCCCGGTTTTTACAAACACATCATTGATACCATGAAGCGTATTCCCTTTACAACTAAAGAAGGGGAAACGAAAACGGTGGTTGATAATCTTGTACCAACCGAACGGGTAAGGTTAGCAAGGGAAGGAAAAGAATCAATCACAACGCTTGTAAATTTTCCGCATTCATTAAATGATCTGCATGTTCTGCTTGCATCCATGCACGCCAACACAGGTCTTACAGAAGAAGAGAAGAAATTTTTTGCAACAAAAGTGTGGCAACTGATGACATCATGTTACGACAGGCGGGCCAACGACTATGAACGTATCAGTTGGTGGGATTATTTAGAGGCAGATCGTTTCAGTGACGATTACCGTGCTTTGTTAGTGCAGGGTTTAACCCGAACGTTGGTAGCCGCAAATGCTCGCAAGGCAAGTACAAAAACAGGCGGCGATATTTTTCTGCAGTTGGTATTTAATATGACAAATCCTGGTGTGCATACAGATAGGGTATTAAATGGTCCTACAAACGAAGTGTGGCTGCACCCATGGTATACCTACTTAACAGAAAAGGGAGTGAAGTATATAAAACATCATGAAGTAACCGCTTTGCAAATGGAGAAGAGGAAAATTACCGGGGCAACTCTCCTAAACCACACAACAAATGAACCGGTAACTGTTACCGGCGATTATTATTTGCTGGCAGTTCCAGTTGAACGTGCAGCGCCATTGTTTACACAGGAAATGCTGGCAATTGATCCAACATTGCAGGGCGTGGTAAATCTTGCACCAAGTGTGGCGTGGATGAATGGCGTACAATATTTTTTAACTGATGAAGTGAACGTAGTTGATGGGCATTGTATTTATTCCGATTCTGCATGGGCTGTAACATCCATTTCGCAGCTTCAATTCTGGAAAGATTATGACATCCGCACAAAAGGAAATGGAAAAATCAGAACTGTGTTTTCGGTTGATGTATCGGATTGGGATACACCTGGCTCAATTGATTGCACCAATGGTAAGCCGGCAAAAGAATGTTCGCATGAAGAAATAAAAGATGAAGTATGGCACCAGATAAAAGCGAGCCTGAATGTGAACGGACAGAAACTTGTGCAGGATGAAACACCGTTGTTGTGGCATATTGATGGAGACATCAAACGGATTCCCGGCTCAGGAAGTCGTGAAAAAAATGAAGAGCCCTTGTTGGTGAATACAATCAACTCATGGGGGCTTCGTCCTGATGCGCATACACTTATTCCAAATCTTTTTCTTGCATCAGACTACGTACGCACTTATACCGATCTGGCAACAATGGAAGGAGCAAATGAAGCAGCACGCCGTGCCGTTAACGCAATCATAAGTACATCAGGCAGTAAAGCCAAACTCTGTGAAATATGGAATTTGCACGAGCCCGCAATTCTTGCCCCGATTCGTGCACACGATCAGAAGCGTTACGAGAAAGGGCTGCCCTGGAAATCGTATGAACCGTGGTGGTTGAAGTTGGTTATAGCTGTATTGAAATTTTTTAAAAAGCTGTTGGGTAAATAGGCTGATGTACAATGTTGTCTCACCACTTAAAAACTTCTTTCTATGCCGTTTATTAATTTGCAAGACTATACTGTTTTAGATCACCTGCTTTTTGGGATCGGTTGTTTTTTATGGGTGATTGTTTATATCCTGACATTGATCAATATCCGCAAATTTAAATTTGTGGAGATTCCAATGATTGCGGTGTCCATCAACTTTGCATGGGAAACCTTGTGGAGCTGGTTTTTTGTTTCGGATATGGGTATGTTGTATGTGTGGGGTTACAGAAGTTGGTTTTTTCTTGATTGCTTTATTGTTTTTTATACACTGCGGTATGGTTATAAGCAATTACAGTTATCCGTATCGCAGTCAGCTACACGTTTTTCCTTTGTTGCATATTGGATAGCCTGGCTGGTTGTACTTTATTTTTTCAGTATTAAATTTGATATTCCTCAAAGTGGAATGGGTGGTTATGGCGGTTACTGGTGCAACATGCTCATGTCTTCGGCCTATATTACACTTATACTTCGTACAAAAAACCTGGAATATTTTTCATTACCTGGTGCATGGTTAAAATGGCTGGGTACTTTCCTGGTTACATTGTTTTGTTTTAATCATGAACAATGGAAGGGCGAATGGTTTTTATACAGCCTTGGTATTGCCACGGCAATTTTAGATATTGTTTATATCTGTATTTTCTATTGGTTAAAGAAAAAACAAACCGCTAATGTCAGCATGGGGTAATTTTATTGAAAGCTTATTTGAGTTTGATGTACTTGACATACAGGAACGCCGTAAACGGCGGATGACCATTGAACTGGCCCTGTGGATTGTGGTGGCGGGTACCATGTACAACCTCGTTTACGTGTACCTTGGTTTTACTGAAGCAATTACTGTTTCTGTTTTATCAATCATCAGTACCATCCTGAACATTCTCGTATTTTATTTTTCAAAAAAGTATAAGCTTTTTAAAATAACACAGCTTATCATTCTTGTTTTTTTTGGCTTCCTCAATCATGTTGTGCTTGGTGGATTTGTTGACAGCAGCGGCGTGGGGTTATGTGCAATACTGGCTGCAATGGGTGCGTTGATCTTTACTGATGTTCGCACAGCACGTTTTTTTTTCGTTCTGTTTATTATCGGAATTATTGGTGTGGGCATATGGGAGTTTAGTATTATCAACCGGCCTTTTCAAATGCCGAGGAACCTGAGCCTTACTTTTTTTATTATCAATTTTATTTTTATCAGCGGTATCATTTATTTTATTGTTGAAAGCGCTTTTATTAAATCAAATGCATTTCAGGAGCAATTAGAAAAAGAGAAAGCAAAAACGGAATCGCTCTTATTAAATATTTTGCCCGGTGAAATAGCGCTTGAATTAAAAAATTCGGGATGGACCAAGGCAAGGGGCTATGCTTCTGTAACCGTCGTGTTTTCTGATATTATCGGCTTTTCATCAAGTGCCCGCTATTTAACTCCGGGTAAATTGGTGGAAGAACTTGGTTTGTATTTTGGTGCGTTTGATGATATTATGGAGAAGTACGGGTTAGAAAAAATTAAAACCATTGGGGATGCATACATGTTTGTTGGTGGAATTCCAACTGAAACAAATACACACGCTCATGATGCTGTGAAAGCCGCATTGGAAATGCAGGAAGAAGTGGAGCGAATAAAACAAACCGGTAACATTTCTTTTCCGTTTCAATTACGGGTTGGCGTACACACAGGGCCAATTGTTGCAGGTGTGGTTGGCAAGAAAAAATTTGTGTATGACGTATGGGGCGAAACAGTAAATATTGCTGCCCGTATGGAGCAAAAAGGTGAGGCCGGAGAGGTAAATATTTCACAGGCTACTTATTACCTCATTCAGAACGATTTTAGTTGTACGCCAAGAGGTAAAATCTCAGCTAAAAATGTAGGCGATCTTGAAATGTATTTTGTTAACAGGAAATGAACTGCTGATCCTGTGAGATAATCATCTTGTTATGTCCGGTGATGTTGCATTCGTAAATAAGATGTGCATGGGTTCTGATACGAAAGAAACTTATGAATTGGTTGATGATATAAGTGCAAAAAAAGACGAGCCAGCATTGCGAACTCTTGTTGCTGCAGGTAAAGTGATCATTGTTCCGTATGCAGCAAAAGGAACAATTCGTGATGTTGCTTTCGGCAAATACTTGGTTGAAATGGAAATAGGTATTGAAACAAAACGATGGTGGATCGCACAGGAGTTTATCGAATAATAAGTGAACAGTAATTACACGGATTAATGAACGTATTGACACGGATTCTCTCGGATAATAAACGGTTTAATCAGTTAATAACCAATCTTTTGATACCTTTATTCACACTTGTAGATTTCTTGTATGAATTCAAAAGGGAACAATATTTGTAACATTACGTTTATAAAATAAAGAAGGCCCAAGAATCCATCTTGAGCCTTCAGTCGGCTTAGCCCCGGTTAATCAGTCCGGAGGAACACCTGCTTCCTTACTTGTTCTTTTTGCAGTCACAAGCCCAGAAATGGAAGAATTGGCTATTTAGTGGATAGCGAATCTTTCCTTTAACCGTAATATAACGGGCAAAGACTTCCTTTTTGGGTTGACCACAATTAGAACATGTATTTGTGTTTCTATTCAAAATACACCTCCTTTCGTTTGAGGTTTGTTAATCAGGACATTTCACAGCAGTCCATGTTGCTTAATGGCATTTCAGCCATACATCTACACCAAAAAGTCATGGAAACGAAAAAGCCTCAGCTGATTAGACTGAGGCTTTCCTAATTACATTAACCCTCCGTGACAATGTTACATGTGGGAAAATAACGTGTTCCCAGGAGGTGTATTATTGAATAGAAACAGGCCAAAGTAAAGCAATCCTGTTCAATTATACAAATTCAGTCTAATCGACCGGTCTCATGTTTCCATGATCGGTTTATTAACAATTGTGAAAAAGTGAAGGATTTAAAAAGGAGTAACGAATGATATCTGTTCGTATCATTGTGCTGGACAAGAACGCTACTCCCAAGTAAAGTCTTCGGCTCTCATCTCGCAAATGAGAGCTTTTTGCTTTATACAAGTTTATGTATGTAAAAGAACTGCTTGCTAATGCAAGGAATACGAAAATATCTTTTCAAACAATACTTCCAAAGTCATATATATGCACAGACTGTGAAAAACAACAGCAAATGCACGCCCAGCAAGGGTTTCGCTGTGGATACAGAGTTTTCAACTAACGGTTTCGCATAATTGGTAAAAAAAACCTTTGCTAATTGATAAATTTTCCCTTTAGCCTACTGCCATTGCGTTTCAGGCGACAAACAACCCAAAAAAGCACTAACGTAGTAGTGTAGACGCATAAAAGTAGTTCGTGTTTATCCGCATGCAAAAAGGATTCATCTGCAAGAACGTCGTGCTAAAGGGCGCTACAAACGATTGACAAAATGTGTTGGATATTACAAGATTGTTGATAAAAACCAACTGTAATGAAAGCGGTTATGTGTGAAGTAAAATTGGAATAAAACAAATCGGGAAAGTCTATAAAACGAAAGAGCCCTTTGTAAAAACAAAAGGCAATCGTAAAAAAAGCATGAGAAAAATCTGTACGGACCAGAGTTGATCGGTATGGAAAGCAACCGAAATAAGCTGTAGGGGGAGGGATCGAACCTCCACGGAGCAGTTAGTTGTAGCACAAAGTTCAGTGGTCGACCCTGGTCGAATGGTTATTGCTAACCAAACGGCTCTATGCTATATTTATCCTGTTATCTCC
Organism: Lacibacter sp. H375; assembly: GCF_037892425.1. Taxonomy (NCBI): domain Bacteria; kingdom Pseudomonadati; phylum Bacteroidota; class Chitinophagia; order Chitinophagales; family Chitinophagaceae; genus Lacibacter; species Lacibacter aquaticus. Next base: position 1,099,303 of record NZ_JBBKTT010000001.1, on the reverse strand, counting down.
ACCCCCGAGACAAGAGGGCATGTCTGCCAAAAATTTCATCACCCCACAGTGTAAAAAGAACTGATTGAAAATCCAATGTCCAAAATCCAATATTCAACGGACTTTGTATCTTGGGTTTTGTTTGAGCTGTAGAGGGAGGGATCGAACCTCCACGGAGCAGTTAGTTCCGTTGCCGGACTTTATCCTGTTATCTCCACCCCCGAGACGAGAGGGCATGTCTGCCGAAAATTTCATCACTCCACAGTATGTTGTTCAAAGAACGATTACAGTGCAATATTAAAGCATATTGGCTATTCTTTGAACAATTTTCAACAAAAATTTTAAAACTTTCGATGATATTCAAAATACAATTCTTAATATTGAAAATATTTTAAAACACACTTGAAATATGGGTGCTAAATTGAATCTTGACAAACTGGACCTGCAGATCATTTCTGAAATGATGGAAGATGCTCAGATCTCCTATGCCGATTTGGGAAAGAAACTCTTTGTTTCAGGCGGTACCATTCATGTGCGCATTAAAAAACTGCAGGAACATGGTATTGTGAAAGGCACTAAACTCAATGTTGATCTGAAAGCTCTGGGTTATGATATCACAGCCTTTGTGGGCATATTCCTGGAGAAAAGCTCGTTGTACGATACGGTTGCAAAAGACCTTCGCAAGATACCGGAGATCGTTCGCCTCAATTATACAACCGGTAACTATAGTATGTTTATTGAAGTGGTGTGTAAGGATATCAATCAACTTCGTTTTGTGTTGCACGATGCGTTGCAGAAAATTAAGGGGATCGAACGTACAGAAACCTTTATTTCGCTTGATGAAAGCTTTAACCGCAAAGTGGAAGTGGTACAGGATCTTGCCTGATCACTACATTAACTGATTTTAAAATGATCCTTTTGAATAATACTGCATATGAATTTAGATATTGTTTTTGATGTAATCCGTAAACGCTGGATGCAGGCTTTGCTGCTGGTGTTTCTTGCAACTGTTCTCACAGGTGGTATCCTGTATTTGCAAAAACCTTATTTCCGGAGTACAGCTGTGTTCACTGCTGCCAATCCTAATTTGGGTGACCGTTCGAATATTTACCGTACAGAATTTTGGGAGCAATACTTTTATTATGGTGGTGAGTTTGATAATGACCGGATGATGGCACTTGCACGTTCAGAAGAGATGTGTCGTTTTATGGTTGATAGTTTTGATCTGATCAAACACTATAGAATAAATGCGGCCGACGAAAAAGCAGCTTTTTTAGCCGATTATGAATACAAGGAAAATGTACGCATTCATAAAAATGAGTTTGGGCATGTAAAAGTAAATGTATGGGATACCGATAAAAAACTGGCAGCTGCTATTGCCAATGCCATTGTAGCAAGAACAAATGCAAAGAGTATTGCTTCATCTAATAATATGAAGCTGGAAATATTACGAAAGCTGCAACATGATTTTAACGCACAGAAAGATAGCCTTCAGCAAATAGAACTGCAACTACAAACAAAAGCTGATGCGTTATTTACTGCACGTAAAACAGATGTGATCAATCGCCTGAATGAAACAGAAAAGTTGATCCAGCAATTCAACACCAGTGTGAATGAAGTAAGCGCCTTGTTTGTGATTGAAGAAGCGCTTCCTGCTTTAAAGAAAGATAAGCCGAAAGTATTGGCAGGAATGATCATGGCAGCAATTGTATCATTTATCTTTTCTGTGTTGCTGTTATTGTTTGTTGAGTGGCGTTCAAGACAAAAAACAAGCTGATGCAGCAGGCTGTTTCAAAACAGGATTTAGTGAGTTGGTGGCTACCAGCCATTGGAGCAATTATTTGTTTTGTTACGGGCATTGTATTAGATGAGAGAATTTTATTGGTGCTGCCTTTTGCAGCACTCGCCATATTTGTATTCAGCAAAAATCTACGTTACTTATTTTTTGCATTACTGTTTGCCATTCCCCTCTCAACTGAATTTTCTGTTACGGCCACGCTGTCAACCGACTTGCCTGACGAACCGATGATGTTGATGCTGGCTGGTTCATTGTTGTTGTTGCTGATTCTTAAACCTTCAATGCTACCAAAGGAATTAATGAAAAGCAGTTTGGTTCTGTTGGTCCTGTTGCAGTTGGTGTGGATGATTGTAACTGTTCTCTTTTCACATGAAATATGGTTGAGTATCAAATATTGTCTTGCAAAATCGTGGTTCCTGTTAGCGTTTGTTATTGGTGGCTTGCTGTTCCTCCGTACAAAAGATGATCTCAAGCTTGCATCAAAGGCATTGATCTTTTCTATGCTGATACCAATTGTAATAAGTTTAGTACGTCATGCAGGCAAAGGCTTTTCATTCGAATCGATCAACTCAACGCTTGATCCGTTTTTTCGTAATCATGTCAATTATTCCGCACTTATTGTGTGTCTGTTCCCTATACTGATCATGTGGTATTATTATGGAGAGCAACAACTGCGTAAATGGATCATTGCCTGCATAACTGTTTTTATTATTGCGTTGTTCTTTGCTTATTCAAGAGGTGCATGGCTATGCCTTTTATCCGGTGCCATTACATGGGTTGCAGTTAAGCGCCGTTTTTTATTATCGCTCATATTTGCTGCATTGATCATCGCCGGAGCTGCTCTGTTCTGGCTTATGCAGAATGATAACTATTTAAAGTTTGCACCTGATTTTAATACCACAACCCAACACACCGATTTCAATGAGCACCTGGAGGCAACCTATACATTAAAAGATATGTCGACAATGGAGCGGTTCTATCGATGGATTGCCGGTATAAAAATGCTGAACGAAGAGAAGATGCATGGCTTTGGTCCAAACAGTTTTACTATTTATTATAAAGAATACACAGTTACAGCCTTTAAAACTTGGGTAAGCAGTAACGAAGAAAAATCATCAGTACATAATTATTTCCTATTGATCGCTATTGAGCAAGGTTTGCCTGGGTTGGTATTACTGTTAGTCCTGCTTATTTACATGTTTGCAGCTGCTGTAAAGGCATATCATACATTACATGATCCGTTTGAGCGTTCGCTTGCCATGCTTTGTGCAGTTGTATTGAGTATGATTGTAACACTGAACCTGCTGAGCGATTTGATTGAGACAGATAAGATCGGCAGTCTTTATTTTATTATACTTGGGTTGCTGATAAGATTACAGGTAAAAGTTAATGAACAAAACAAACAACCTGTTTTGTTATAACGAACCACCTTCAACAAAACGTGAGCCGACAAATATTTCCTTGGGCTCTTCTTTCCCTTTTACACATTGCATCATACGTTCACAGGCAAGCTTACCTAATTGATAACCACTTGTTTCAACAAACGTGATCTCTGGATAATATAGTTTAGGGAAAAAACCATCGCTTAAGCTAATAATGCCTGTTTGTTGTGGCACCCCGATTTTCAGTTTCTGAACACTCTTCATTACACCAGTTAATATTTCATCACTCATGCAAAAAACAGCATCAGGCTGTTTCTTCAATTGAAAGTAACTCTTGCTGATATTTTCGGCTTCCTCAGGCGTATCTGCATATTCAAGAGAGAGTTTTATTTTCTTATCTGCTAACAAAGTTTCCTGAAACGCTTTGAGTCTTCGTTTGGTAATTGACAAATGTGTGTCACCAAAAATGCCCAGAATGTTCTTCTTATTTTTCTTTAGTAAAGCTTCTGCAGCCATTATAGCGGCATCTTTATCTGCAAGACAAACCCTGTTATAAGTGTCATCATCCGGTACCTTATCAAAAAATACAACAGGTATACCGGCATCTTTCATTTTATGAAATGCATCGAGATTAGTGGTTTCTTTTGATAAACATGCAAACACACCACTAACCCTGTTTTGCCGGTAGATCTTCAGGTTTACTGTTTCTGTTTCTGGATTATCTGCACTTTGTAGAATCATAAGCGAGTAACCCGATTGCTTTACCTCCTCCTCCACAGCCGCAATAAAAGAATCATAGAAATTATTGGTAATCGATGGAATCAGTATACCAAAAACTTTTGTGTTTTTACTGCGAAGGTTAACAGCAACGGCATTTGGTTCGTATTCCAACGTTTCAGCCAACTCCATGACTTTTTGCTTCGTGCTTTGTGAAATATCAGGGTGATTTTTTAGTGCCCTTGATACGGTAGAAATACTGATATCCAGTACCTGGGCTATCTTTTTAAGTGTTGCGTTTGCCATATTGAAAGTTTAGGGTCGATAATTTTTCCACCGCAATTATTTTCGCAATCGTTTGCATGTTCCTTTCGTAAACTTAAGCCGTTTTGTTGGAACTATTTGGTCAAAACTTAGTTTAAATTCACAGAAGATTAACAGCTTATCGATTGCATGTTTGCCATATAAGTATGGTTCAGGAAGATCAGTCCCTTAAAACTGAACCCTCCCTTCAGGTAATTCCTGCATAGACAGCTGTGGTCTATAACCCCTCAACAATTTAAAAACTACTGATTATGATCTTGACGAAACTTGCAAGAGGCATTCTCACCATGTTCAGTGTGTTTGTACTGGTGGCGTTTGCTTCAGCACAAACCAAAACGATTACAGGTAAAGTAACAGATTCAAAAGGCGAAGCTGTACCCTCCGCAACTGTAACAGTTAAAGGAACAAGAACCTCTACCTCCACCGGCAATGATGGTACATTCCGGTTAGCAGTTCCATCTAATGCAACCACTTTAGTTATTTCATCTGTTGGTTATACTTCTACAGAAGTAAGTATATCCGGCGATGTTGTTAACGCTACATTGGAAGTTGCCAATGAAGCTTTGAACGAAGTGGTAGTAATTGGCTATGGTACACAACGTAAACGTGATTTAACGGGAGCAGTTGCTTCTGTTAAAGCAAAAGACTTTAACCAAGGGGTGCAAATTGCACCTGATCAGCTCATTCAGGGTAAAGTTGCCGGCGTACAGGTAATTAATAACAGCGGTCAACCCGGTGGCGCTACAACTTTCAAAATTCGTGGTAACTCATCATTAAGAACGGGTAACCAGCCTTTGTTTGTTATCGATGGAGTTATTGTGGATGGATCAAGCGCAAGACCGGGCTTAAGCGTTACGGGCTTGGGTTCAACTCCCGATGGCAATCCGTTGAATTTTATTAATCCAAACGACATTGCGTCAATTGATGTATTAAAAGATGCATCTGCAACAGCCATTTACGGTTCACGTGGCGCCAATGGCGTAGTGATTGTTACTACCAAGAAAGGTCAAAGCGGCACTCCTAAGGTAGAATTGAGCGGCAGCTACGGCGTTAGTTCTATTCTCAGAAAAATTGAAGTGTTGAATGCTGCTGAATACAAACAATCTTTAACAGATTATGGATTAACAAGTGGCAATTATAATGCAGATGTGGATGCATATGATGCCATTCTAACAACTGCTAATACACTTAATGGTTCATTAGCTGTAAGCGGTGGATCAGAAAGCGCCCGCTACCGTGTATCTGTTGGTTATCTTGACCAGGAAGGTATTATCAAGAATACAGGGTTCAAGAAATTAACTGCAGGTATTAACTCAACTATGAAGCTGCTGAAAAGTAAGCGGGCCGGTCTTGATTTTAATTTGGTTGTATCACAACAAAACGAAAGACTTGGCGCCATTAGTAACAATGCAGGGTTTACCGGTAACGTGTTATCAACTGCATTGCAATGGAACCCAACACGTGCTTTAAGAAAGCCTGATGGATCGATCAATAACTACTTTGATGGTTCCACACTCAATCCATTAGAATTTATTGAGGGTTACAACGATAAGATATTATCGACAAACGTAGTAGGTAGTGTTGCACCGTCATTTAAATTTACCGACAACCTTGAGTATAAGTTGATTTATGGTTTTAACTACGGAAGTGGTGAACGCAGAACATCTATACGTAACTGGGTAAATTTAGAGGAGAATGGAATTAATGGCACTAATCCTAACGGTAGAGGTACTGCTGCAATCGGTAACAACCAACTGCTTACTCAAACCGTAACACAAACACTCAATTATACTAAGCGAATAGGAAAAGAATTGAACTTTACAGGTTTATTGGGATATGAGTATTTCAGAAAAGAAAATAAAGGCTCCAACTTATTTGCAAGAGGAGGATTTGGATATTTAGATCTCGATTATACTGATGTAATTGAAGCTGGGTTAAATTCGAATAAGCGATTTTACGCTTTCAATAATCCCGTTGAAGAGATCAGATCATTCTTTACAAGGTTGAATTTTGATTATAAGAGCAAGTATTACCTCACTGCAACATTCAGAGCTGATGGATCAAGCAAGTTTGGTTCAAACAATCGTTATGGATTCTTTCCCTCTTTTTCAGCGGGATGGAATGTTTCAGACGAGGATTTCTTTGATGTGGGCTTTATCAATAGCTTGAAAGTACGTGGTGGCTGGGGTATTACCGGTAACCAGGAATTCCCGGCAGGTGCATCGCTTGCACGCTATGTGTTGAATGAAAACAATGGCGGTATTTCGCAGGTGCAATTACCTAATGCTGATCTTAAATGGCAACAGGATGCACAAACAAATATTGGTATCGACTTTTCTATGTTCAACAGAAAGTTGAGTGGTACAATTGACCTTTTTAGCAGAAACACAAAGCAACTACTTTTCCCAAGTATTTCACCTCAGCCATCTCCGGGTACAACAATCTGGAAGAATCTCGATGGCGAAGTAATGAACAGGGGTATTGAGATTACATTGAATGCAGCAATTCTTTCAAAACAGGATTTCTCATGGGATTTTGGAGTAAACGCCACATTTGTTAAGAATGAAGTATCCGGCTTGCCTGCACCAATTCAAACAGGTGAGTTGAACGGACAAGGTATGTCTGGTACATTATCTCAACTTATTACAAACGGGCAACCTATCAATACGTTTTACACAAGAGATTTCAGGGGAATTGATAAGGCTACAGGTCAATCAATTTACGTAAATGATGGAAACGTGTTTTATTTCCTGGGCAACCCTAATCCAACAACCATTCTTGGTATTTCAACAACAGTAAGCTACAAGAACTTATCACTTACTGCAAATCTGAATGGTGCATTTGGTCATGTTCTTTACAACAATACAGCAAATTCTGTGTTACCTATTGGTAACCTTGGTACAAGAAATATTGCCAAGGATTTGTATAAGAATGGAGAGTCAATTACGAACCCAATTACTTCTTCATCACGCTATTTAGAGAAAGGAGATTATCTGAAAGCTGCTAATACTACACTGTCTTATAAGTTTGGAAACATTGGTAAAGAGATCAGTGGAATTACAGTGTATGTAACAGCACAGAACCTTTTCCTTTTAACCAAGTATAATGGATTTGATCCTGAGGTAAATACAGATAAACAAGTGAATGGTATCCCTTCTGTTGGTATCGATTATATCGGGTACCCTTCAGCAAGAACATTCTTATTTGGAGTTAACGTATCATTCTAAAAACTAAATCTATTTGATTATGAAACATATCAAACAAATGTCTCTGCTTCTCTTATTTGCTGCCGTTGCCGGTTGTGCAAAAATCGATGAGAAGTTCAGTGATAGCCTGGTAAGAGCCAGCGCCTCAAGCGTAACGGCTGCTGACATTTTGAAGAATATTTATGAAGGTGATATCCGTGCGTTCATGGATCAGACAAACCTTTGGGCCATCCAGGAACATACAACTGACGAATGTATCGGGCCAACTAGAGGTGGCGACTGGGATGATAACGGTATCTGGCGTGTACTGCACCAGCACACATGGGATGCCAACCATAACTATGTTCGTGGTGCATTTGAAAACCTTGGTCGTGTAGTGTACAATGCTACAGAGGTTTTGGCAAAGAGCCCCAACGCTCAACAAGCCGCTGAAGCAAGATTCCTACGTGCATTTGCCAATTTTTATTTGATTGAAGGTTGGAATCAGGCTCCTTATCGTGAGCCAGGCGGCGACCCATTGGCAATTCCACAAGTACGTGTAGGAACTGCAGGATTAGATTATATTATTACTGAGTTGGAAGCTATCAAATCAGCATTGCCCGATGGTCCAACAAATACAGCCAATAAGAATGCATGCCGTACACTGTTAATGAAAGCTTATCTGACAAAAGGAGTGGTTGCTAACAGAACAGCACCAACTCACCAGGCAGCGGATATGAACAAAGTAATTGCATTAGCTGATGAAGTGATTGCTTCAGGTAAAACACTTTCTGTTAACTTCTATCACAACTTTGCACCTAATAATGATGCATTGTCAACTGAAAATCTTTTTACCGGCATCAACTTTGGCGGATCAAGCAGTGGAAACGTTCGTTCAAGATATTTCTGCTCATTGCACTATAATCAAACTCCAAGTGGTTGGAATGGTTTTACCACTTTGGGAGATTTTTACGACAAATTTGAAGCCGCAGATAAAAGAAGAGGCGATGCTTACACTGGCGTGACGGATGTATCTGGTTTACGTGTTGGTTTGTTATTGGGTCAACAGTTTAACCAGAATGGCGTTGCATTGAAAGACCGTAAAGGCGGTAACCTGGCTTTCACGAAAGCAGTAAAAGCTGTTGAAACCGATCCCAACACATTGGAAGTAACAGGTATCAGGGTTGTGAAATATCCGCCTGATTACAACAATGGCGATAACGTTAATAACGACTTTGTGATCTTCCGTTTGGCTGATGTATTATTGATGAAGGCCGAAGCAATTCTCCGTGGTGGTACTGCTACCAATGTTGCTCCTTATGGTGCAACAGCATTGAGTATTGTGAATTATGTTCGTACACATTCATCAAGAGGTGCTTCAGCACTTGCTTCAATTAATCTTGATCAATTGCTGGATGAGCGTGGTCGTGAATTGTATTGGGAAGGATGGAGAAGAATGGATTTGATCCGATTTGGCAAATTCCTGCAAGCAGGACAGATCAGAAAAACAACATCACCTGAAACAAGGTTATTGTTCCCTGTTCCAGCACAACAAATTGCAGCGAACCCTAACCTTACACAAAATCCTGGTTATTAGTTTTTATCATAATCAATAGGGAAAGGGGTCACTTGTTTAAGTGGCCTCTTTTTTTGATATATTTTATTGACAGGCCGACAAAAGAACTCAACATTTTCAACTAAATTGAATTTCTTTCATTCTTACACTGAGCTATGAACCTGAGGTTAAAAATTGCAATTGTCATTCTCTGTTTTCTTACTGTTGTTTCCTGTAGCGATAAAAAAAGTGAAACACTTTTTGAGTTGGTTGAACACAGTGGAATTGATTTTGCCAACCAGGTGGACGACAGTAAGGACTTTAATATTTTCAGCTATCGTAATTTCTATAATGGAGGCGGTGTTGCAATTGGTGATATAAATAACGACAGCCTGCCCGATGTTTTTTTTACAGCGAATATTGGCCCTAATAAACTTTACCTGAATAAAGGTGGTTTTAAGTTTGAAGACATCAGCGAAAAAGCAGGCTTCGCTGAGAAAAAAAAGTGGAGCACCGGTGTGGTAATGGTTGATCTAAATGCCGATGGTTGGTTGGATATTTATGTTTGCAATGCCGGATACCAAAAGGGAGTTGGGCAGGAGAATGAATTATACATCAACAATAAGAACGGAACGTTTACAGAAAAAGCAAAAGATTATGGGTTAGATGATGCTTCGTTTACAACTCACGCTGCTTTTTTTGATTATGATCTCGATGGTGATCTCGATTGTTATTTACTGAACAATAGTTTCATTCCTGTTAATACACTCAACTATAGCAATAAGCGGAACCTCCGTGCAAAGGATTGGCCTGTTGAAGAATTTATAAAAGGAGGCGGTGATAAATTGTTACGTAATGATAACGGCAGGTTTACCGATGTAAGTGAACAGGCTGGTATTTACGGAAGCTTAATAGGTTTTGGTCTTGGTGTAACAGTGGGCGATATTAATGGTGATCATTATCCTGATCTGTATATCTCAAATGATTTTTTTGAAAGGGACTATCTCTACATCAATCAAAAAGACGGAACGTTCAAAGAAGAGCTTGAACAACGTATGCAGCATATCAGTTTATCATCAATGGGAGCCGATATGGCTGATATTAATAATGACGATTACCCGGATATTTTTGTAACAGATATGTACCCTGCTGATGATTATCGTTTGAAAACAACATCAAGCTATGACAATGTAGAAGTTCATACAAGAAAAGTGAAAGAAGGTTTCTATCACCAATACATGCAGAATACGTTGCAGGTAAATAATCAAAGCGGTGCTTTTATGGAAACAGCACATATCAGCGGAGTGGCTGGTAGTGATTGGAGTTGGGGAGGATTAATTTTTGATGCTGATAATGATGGCTTGAGTGACCTGTATGTATGCAACGGCATTTATCATGATGTCACTGATCAGGATTTTATAGATTTTTTTGCTGACGAAATTATTCAACGCATGGTTATGACCGGTGAAAAGAAAGAAGTAAGTGAGGTTATCAATAAAATGCCATCAACACCTATACTCAATAAATTTTATCATAATAAAGGCGACCTGAAATTTACTGATGCCGGCGAGGCGAACGGGTTTACACAAAAAAGCTTCAGCAACGGTGCTGCTTATGCTGATCTGGATAATGATGGCGATCTCGACCTCGTTGTAAATAATGTAAACGAAAAGGCATTTGTATATCGTAATCACTCAAACGATCAACTGAAGAATAACTACATCACTGTTCAACTAAAAGGAAAAGAACAAAACACATTTGCCATTGGCAGTAAAATAAAACTTTATGCGGGCGGTGAGATCATCAGTCGTGAAGTAATTCCGAGCCGTGGCTTTCAAAGCAGTTGTGATTACAGGCAAACGATTGGCTTCGGCAATAAAAATATTGACAGCTTGTTGATCATATGGCCAAATCTTACACAAACAGTTATCAAAAAACCGGGCATCAATCAACTTCATTTTGTTCAACAAACCGGGAATGAAACAAAGTTGAATGAACCCTATCAGGGAGCACAACCTCTTTTTGTAAAGACAGACAGCATTTTTGAAGCACACAAGGAAAATGAGTTTGTTGATTTTTACTATGAACGGAATATTCCTGTTAAACTAAGTGCACAAGGTCCACGTGCTGCTGTGGGAGATGTCAACAACGATGGACTGGATGATGTATATATCTGCGGGGCAATGGGGCAAGCGGGCCAGTTGTATCTGCAAACAAATACCGGTTTTGTGAAGAAGCAACAGCCGTTGTTTGATGAAATGAAATTATACGAAGATGTAACAAGCTTGATGATAGATGCAGATGGCGACAAAGATCTTGATCTGATTGTTGGTAGTGGCGGACATACTCAGCCATCTCAAAAAGCCGAGATCAGGAATCGTTTATATCGCAATGATGGAAAAGGAAACTTTAGTTATGATGTGCAAGCCTTGCCTGCCAATGCTGATAACACAGGTGTAATTGTTGCCAATGATATTGATGATGATGGTGATCCCGATTTATTCGTTGGTGGGAGAAGTAAATCTTACAACTATGGCGTAACACCACAAAGCACTCTATTGATCAATGATGGAAAAGGAATATTCTCTGATGCAACAGCACAGTTAAACACAACAATTAAGAACATTGGAATGGTTACAGCTGCTGTATTTGCTGATGTGAATGGAGATGCAAAGAAAGAACTTATTATAACAGGTGAATGGATGGCGCCCCATTTTTATAGCTACAGGAATAAAAAGTATGAAGAAATACCCTCTTCATTAAACCAGTTATCCGGTTGGTGGCAAACGATCACTGCAGCAGATCTGGATGCTGATGGTGATGATGATCTTATACTAGGCAACTACGGAAATAATTTTTATCTGCATGCAGACAGCAGCAATCCTGTAAGAATGTTCATCAGCGATTTTGATGGAAACGGAATACCTGAAAAAATCATTACAAAATCAATTGATCAAAAAGATAAACCTGTTTTTCTGAAACGTGAATTACAGGAGCAGATACCATCCTTGAAAAAACAAAACCTAAAGCACGCAGATTTTGCAACCAAAACCATTCAGCAACTTTTTGCTGCAGATATTTTGGAAAAGTGTGTGCTGAAGCAGGTGAATTACGGCAGCAGTTGTATTGCATGGAACGATGGGAATGGTAAGTTTTCTGTGCAGCCTCTTCCTTTGTTAGCACAGCTAAGCAGCATCAATGCCATTGTAGCAAAAGATATAAATAATGATGGAAAAACTGACCTGATCATGGCGGGTAATGAATTCAACTTTATTCCCCAGTTTGGCCGGTTAGATGCAGGTTATGGTACTGTAATGTTAAATAAGGGAAACCGGCAATGGCAAACATTAATGCAAAATCAATCAGGCATTTTTGTACGTGGTATGGTACGGGATATTCAATGGATATCAACCCGAAATGGTAAGGCCATACTGTTTCTGCAAAACAATGATACACCTGTGTTGTATAGCTTAAATAAATAAATGTGAGTAATAGAATTTTTCTTATTTATAGTTTACTGGTTATACTTGTATCCTGTTCATCACCTAAACAACAACCGTTGTTTGAATTGATGAAGAGTGAGCAAACAGGTCTGCAGTTTACAAATAAACTCACCGCTACTCCTGCTTTCAATATGTTTAATTACATGTATTTCTACAACGGAGCAGGCGTTGGTGCAGGTGATTTTAATAACGACGGCCTGATCGATCTGTTCTTTGCTTCCAACCAGGCGCAGAATAAATTATTTATCAATAAAGGCTCCTTACAGTTTACAAATGTAACAAAGGAAGCTGCTATCCCCAATGATGGTGGTTGGAGTACCGGTGTAAGTGTGGTTGATATTAACAATGATGGCTTGCTGGATATTTATGTATGTCGTGTTGGCCAGTATGAAGTATTAAAAGGGAAAAATCAATTGTTGATCTGTAAAGAAATCAAGAGTGGAGTTCCTGTTTATGAAGATCAGGCAACTGCATATGGTCTTGACTTCTCCGGTTTCAGTACGCAAGCTGCTTTTTTTGATTATGACCTTGATGGAGATCTTGATATTTACCTGATGAATCATTCCGTGCATCATAACGGCACTTTTGCGGCACGTGCAAACTTTCTAAACACTTATCATCCATTAAGCGGCGATCGCTTTTACAAAAATGAGAAAGGTAAATATATTGATGTAACAAAAGAAACCGGCATCAACAGTTCAGCTATTGGTTATGGCCTGGGCATTTGTGTGAGTGATATTAACAAAGATGGCTGGCCTGATCTTTATATTGGCAATGATTTTCATGAGAACGATTATCTCTATATCAATCAGCAAAACGGAACATTCAAAGAAGAATTGAATGAGCGCATGATGCATACCAGCCAGTTCAGTATGGGTGTGGATATTGCTGATATCAACAATGATGCATTGCCTGAGATCATTTCAATGGATATGTTACCGCAGGACCCTTATATTCTCAAACGTAGTCTTGGTGAAGATGAATACGAAACGTTTAATATGAAACTTCGTTATGGGTACAATTATCAATATGCACGAAATGCATTGCAGTTGAACAGAGGAAATGGAATGTTTAGTGAAGTTGGTTTGTACGCTGGTGTTTACGCAACTGACTGGAGTTGGGCTCCGCTTTGGTTAGATTTTGATAATGATGGTTTGAAAGATCTCTTTGTAAGCAATGGTATTCCCAAACGATTGAATGATATTGATTATGTAAACTATGTGGGAGATGCTGAAATTCAACAGAAGATCAGAGAGGGAAAATTGGGCGAACAGGAAATGACGGTGATCGACAAGTTTCCCCAGATCAAACTGCCTAATAAGTTTTACCGTAATAAAGGTGAAGTACAGTTTAGTGATGAAGCTCCGCTTATCAAAAATGATGAGCCAACATTCAGTAATGGTGCTGTGTATGCTGATCTGGATAACGATGGTGATCTTGATATTGTGGTCAACAATATTGATGATGCAGTAATGCTGTATAAGAACACATCAAATGATAATCAGCAACAGCAATACCTTTCACTGGAGCTAAAGGGCGATAGCGTGAACCACAATGCACTTGGAGCATCTGTACTTGTATATGATAGCGCCGGCAATATTCATGCGTTTGAAAAACAACCGGTACGAGGCTTTCAAAGCAGTATGGAAATACCAATGCACATTGGGTTGCAAAAAGTAAAAGCCGATTCTGTTATTTTGATATGGCCCGATCGTACTTATGAAAAACTTATCGTTACAGGTAAAAAGATAAAGACACAATATCGAAAGGGATTACCTCAATTTGACTATTTAAAATTCAATGCATCTGCATGGAAAAAGCAATTACAGTTTACAGACATTACTCAAGCATCGGGTTTAGAATTTCTACACCATGAAAATGAGTTTAATGAATTTAACCGTGAATACTTATTGCCACATATGCTTACCACAGAAGGCCCTGCGTTGGCAACAGGCGATGTAAATATGGATGGCCTGGAAGATGTGTTTATTGGCAGCAGCAAAACATATAAGCCAACTTTATTTCTTCAAACGGATGAAGGTAAGTTCATAAAAACAGTACAACCACAACTGGAAGCGGATAGTATGTTTGAGATCACCGATGCTGTAATTGTTGATGTCAATAATGATAGCAGTAATGATCTCATTCTTGCAAGCGGAGGTAATGAATACTATGGCAAGAACAAGTATGAGCAAACAAGAGTTTTCCTGAACGACGGGAAGGCAAATTTTTCATTGATAGATAATGCTGTCAATAATATCTATGTAACCGCAGGAACTATAGCAACAGCTGATTTTACCGGTGATGGATTTGTTGATCTGTTTATTGGAGGACGAACTGTTCCTTGGGCATATGGTGAAACGCCTCGCTCTTATTTGCTGGCTAATGATAAAACAGGAAAGTTTAAAGATGTAACAGCTCAGTACAGTAAAGAGTTACAAACCATCGGAATGGTTACAGGCGCTTCGTGGACAGATATGGATAAAGATGGCGATGCTGATCTCCTGTTATCATTGCAATGGGATGGGCTTGTTACATTCATCAATAACAAAGGAAGTTTCAGTAAAAGGAAACTGACCGATAAGAAAGGCTGGTGGAATTTTGCATTACCTGTTGATATTGATAATGATGGAGATATTGATATAGTAGCGGGTAATCTTGGATTAAACAGTCGTTTGAAAGCTACATCAGCAGAACCTGTCAAGATGTATTACAACGATTTTGATGAGAACGGCAAAAAGGAACAGGTGCTTACCTATTTTCTAAATGGAAAGGAAATTCCGTTTGCTAACAAAGCAGAACTGGAAAAGCAATTGCCATTTCTGAAAAAGAAATTTCTATATGCCGATGATTTTGCAAAAGCAAAACTGGGCGACATATTCAGTAAATCAATGCTGAGTAATGCTGTTACTTATAGTGCCGATTGTTTTGAGAGTGCGGTATTCATCAACGACGGGCAATTGAATTTTGCTATGAAACCATTTCCGTGGAAAGCACAGTTAACAACATATCGATCTGCAGTTGTACTGGATGCCAATGGAGATAAACTTCCTGATCTGTTATTAGGAGGCAACTTCAGGGAAAACAATATTCAAATGGGCAGATACGACGCTGACTATGGTACTGTGCTGCTCAATAAAGGCAAAGGAGAATTTGAAGCCGCTTATCCAAACATTGTGATCAAGGGGCAAATCAGAAAAATCAAATCGATACAGGTAAATAAGCAGCAGGCATTTTTACTTGCACGAAACAATGATAGCCTCATGCTTATCAAACAATAAACTAATTAAACGCAGATTGGATCATGAAACGTGTGGTATTTATAGTGGCATTTATTCTTATAATCTTGCTCGTATTTATTTATGTATTTATTCCATCAACAATAACAATCAGCAAAACAGTTTCTGTTAAATGCATTGATAAAAATGTTTTGGTGTTAATTGGTAATAAACAAGGTTGGAGTAAATGGTTACCCAAAGAGTCATTTACATCTGATCTTATTCAATACAAGGATTATCAACTGAAACTCGGTGGAGCGACTTATACATCCGTAACATTTGATGCTCTAAAAGAGGGGGACACTATTTTCAATGAAATTGGCTTTGTGAATGATTCGGTAACAAAGACCAAGATCTCCGTGATCAGCAATGTTGCAACTGGAATAAATCCCTTTACACGTTTCAGAAAATGGCAAATGATGAAAAGCTATGAAACGGTGATAGACGATCTGCTGCAACGGTTTGTCAGCTTTGCTGAAGACAAAAAGAATATTTATGGCGTAGAGATAACAGATGGACGAATACCGGATTCATTATTTATTTCAACACGGAAAACATTCGATCATCATCCAAACGAAGCCGAGATATATCAACTTATTGATCAGTTAAGAGTGTATGCAAGCGAAAAAAATGCGAAGCAGGTAAACCAGCCAATGATGCATGTAGAACAGGTGGATAGCTCTCATTTTGAAATTATGGTGGCGTTACCCATTGATAAAGTGATCGACAATGAGGGCAACTTTTTATTTAAACAAATGGTAAAGGGCAATACGCTGATAGCTGATGTTCAGGGAGGCAGGGGAACTATTAATAACGGGTTACGGGCATTGGAACAATTCAAATCAGATTATCAATTTACCTCTCCTGCTATTTCATTTGAATTGATGATCACAGACAGAAGAGCAGAGCCAGATACCACAAAATGGGTTACTCGTTTGTATTACCCGGTATTTTGAGATGGAATTTTCCATCGCAATCGTTTGCAAGTTTTCTTAATAGCAAAGCATTTAAATCCTTTCGCTATTAGTATCTATCTTTCTGCTTCTAACGAAGATTGCCATGAAACGATTAACAGTACTTGCATTGCTATTTGCTGCTTTTTCAACAGCAGCTCAAACAATCGATCCCTGGAAAATTTCTGCCACCAGTTTTGATCCTTCTAATTACTATGGCATCACCGTTGCCAACGGAATGATCGGTGTGGTATCATCACCTGAACCATTTAAAGTGAAGGAAGTAGTGTTGGCTGGCGCATACGATCTGTATGGTCGTGGCAGGGTCAGTAATTTCTTAAAAAGTTTCAATTTGCTCAACAGTTACCTGGAAATTGATGGTAAACGCATTGATGCAAAGTCCGCTTCGAATATGAAACAGGAACTGGATATGCAACATGCCAGCTTTACCACAACATTCGATTATGCAGATAAAGCAACAGTAACTTACACATACTATTCATTGCGTCATTTGCCATTTACGGTATTGATGGATATAACTATTACACCGAAAAAGAACATCAACATCACAGGTGCCAGTGTAATGGAAGCACCGGATGCGTTGAAAGATGTACAGAATTATTACAATGAAATTGATCGTCCGCATGTAACCATGAGTTTATTGACTTCTTCAGCAAAAAGTCCAACAGGTAAATTGCTGATGTGTGCAAGCAATACGTTTTTGTTTACCGAACATCATGGCAGCGAACCAAGGGTGATCCACGAAATGTGGGATAACAATATGCATCTGGTAAAATTCACTAAGCAATTAAAAGCAGGTGAAACCTATCGTTATTCTATTGCCGGTTCATCTATTACCTCTGCCCATCACGATGATCCATTGAATGAAGCAGAACGTTTAACTATTTATGCAAAGCTTGAAGGAAGAGAACGCTTGCTGCAGTTTCATAACAAAGCATGGGATGAGTTATGGAGCAGCCGCATTACCATTGAAGGCGATGCAGCCGCAGCGCAGGATCAGCAAGACGTTAACAGCATGCTCTATCATTTGTATTCGTTCACAAGAGAAGGCACTGCATTATCGCCTTCACCAATGGGCTTAAGTGGATTGGGATACAACGGTCATGTATTTTGGGATACCGAGTTGTGGATGTATCCTGCATTACTCGTATTAAAACCTGAGCTTGCAAAAAGCATGATGGAATATCGTTTTCAACGATTGGAAGCTGCAAAACGGAATGCATTCAGCAAAGGATTTAAAGGAGCGATGTTCCCATGGGAAAGTGCAGAAACAGGAGTTGAAGAAACACCTGTGTGGGCATTGAGTGGTCCGTTTGAACATCACATCACTGCATGTGTTGCAATAGCAGCATGGAATTATTATTGTGTAACACAGGATAAAGTATGGCTCAAAGAAAAAGGTTATCCCATCATTAGTGCAACAGCCGATTTCTGGGCAAGCAGAGTTGAGCGTAACGGTGCCGGTAAGTATGATATAAAAAACGTAGTGGCTGCAGATGAGTGGGCGGAGAATGTAGATAACAATGCGTTTACAAATGCTGCTGCAAAAGCCAACTTACAGTTTGCAACAGAGGCAGCAAAGTTGTTAGGCATCACACCAAATGCTGATTGGATGAATGTGGCGAATAATATTCCTGTGTTGAAATTCCCTGATGGTGTAACAAGAGAGCATGCAACGTATAATGGCGAAGGCATTAAACAGGCCGATGTAAACTTGTTGGCTTATCCGTTGAAAGAAGTGAAAGACGCAACATCAATTAAGAAAGACTTAGAATACTACGAACAACGTGTACCAAACGAAGGCACACCTGCAATGACGCAAGCGGTGTTCACCACCTTGTATGCAAGGCTCGGCAACGCAGAGAAAGCATATCATTGGTTTAAAGATGCGTTCATTCCAAATCTCAATCCGCCTTTCCGTGTTATTGCAGAAACAAAAGGCGGTACCAATCCATACTTCGCAACAGGTGCCGGTGGTATTTTACAAAGCGTTTTGATGGGTTTTGGCGGATTGGAAATTACGCCGGCTGGTATTACACAACTAAAAACGGTGTTGCCTGCCAATTGGAAGAGTGTAACGATTAGTGGTGTGGGAGTGCAGAAGAAGACGTTCGTGAACAAGCTATGATGGATGTCATTTTATAGAACTTGATTACATAAAGTGGATAAATATTTCGGAGTTCCGTCATTTCGACGAAGGAGAAATCTCTACGACAAAGGTTAATTACAAAAAGACAACAGCGCTACAACAGAAAAGCCAACAGCTTTATTTTTGCAGTATGAACAAAGCCTTTCTCTTCGATCTCGACGGTACACTTATCGATACCATGCCCTGGCATTTTAAAACATGGCAGATGGTTGTACAGGAAATGGGTAGTCCACTGGAAGGCGCAGCATTGATGAATGAATTATACGGCAATGGTGCCGAGCTAATGAACCGCCTCATCCCCGGTCGAACATTCACTGAAGAAGAAGCCAAAGCAATTGTTGATGCAAAAGAGGAACGCTATCGTCAACTATATGGCAAACAAATAACGGTGCTGGAAGGAACAAGAGAATTTTTAGACGAAGCACTTCTGCAAAATATTCCAATGGGTATTGGTACCGCCAGTAACCAGGCCAATATTGATTTTGCATTAGATCAGCTGCAGCTACGCTCTTACTTCACCGGAATTGTTGGTGCGGATGATGTGCAATTGAGCAAGCCGCATCCTGAAACATGGTTGAAACTTGCCGAGGCGTTGCAAACCCCGCCCGGGCATTGCATTGTGTTTGAAGATGCGCCGAAAGGTGTGGAAGCTGCCCAGAAAGCAGGGATGAAAGCAGTTGCCATCACGGGGCATTATTCTGCAAACGATTTCGAAGAGTACGATAATATTTTAAAAATTGTTCCGTCGTTAAATGCTTTGCAGGTAAAGGATTTCCTTTATCTTTAAAGGGCCAAAAATGAATTGCTGTTGAGAATAATTGCTTCCATATTCTTCCTCACTATACTTCTGTTCAACTGGTTTGGTTACCGGGTTGTTATGGATTATGTACAGCAAAAAGCCGATACACATTTCGAACAAAAACTTGATAACAAAGAATACGATGCAACTGCATTGATTGAAGTGCGTGCACCTGTAAGCTTGCCTTATCAAACCGATTGGAAAGATTTTGAACGTGTAAGCGGCGAAATCACCATCAACGGAATGCATTACAAATATGTAGAGCGCAAACTTGAAGGCGGGGAAATGATTTATAAATGTATTCCCGATGAAAACAAAGCCCGTTTGGTAAACGCACGGGAAAATTTCTTTAAGCTTGTAAACGATCTGCAAAATCAGCAGGAACAAAAATCAGGTAAGCATCCTGCACCCTCGTACAAAGCTTTTTCATTTGACTATTGTGAGCAGTTAAGCCATTGGTCGCTCGATGTATTGGACAAACTGCGTCAACCATTCAACCATACCTTTTCAGCAACTACACTATCTGCGTTCATTTTAACAGCAGAACAGCCTCCGGAAGTAACAGCATAATTGCTTTGTTACTCATTTCCTTTTCATGTTTATTGAATAATTAATTTGTAATGTGTTATAACACCTTGAGGGGGTATGTTTCCGCACACTTACAGGCGCATTAATAAAATGAGTAACAAAGCTCAACAGCATTCCACATTTGAAAGGAGCGTCGCCTATGCAGCAGCATAGCGTGCTAAAGACCGTTACAAAAAAATAAGACCAGAAGATGAAACAAATTGTATTCGCAGCAATCGTTGCAGTTTTTATGATTGCATGCAAACCCAACGGAGACTATAAGGCATATACCAATGATCCTTTTTTATACAGCAGAACAGTGAAGAAACTCAACAATGTTGTATTGGAAAATAATTTTCCGCCAATGATCGCTGCACGTAATTATGTGTATGCAAATATTGCAGCATACGAATGTGTTGCAGCAGGCGATAAGAATTACAGAAGCATGAGTGGGCAAATTAAACACATGCCGCCAATGCCGAAACCTGATACAACAAAAGCACCTATTGATTTTTCTTTAGCTGCATTGCTTGCATTTACAAAAGTTGGTAATGCTGTTACGTTTCCTGAAGGAAGCATGATGGAGTATTACAATGAACTGAAAGCAAATGCTGATTCAGCAGGTATGCCAT
The DNA here is from genome assembly GCF_037892425.1 of Lacibacter sp. H375. Taxonomy (NCBI): domain Bacteria; kingdom Pseudomonadati; phylum Bacteroidota; class Chitinophagia; order Chitinophagales; family Chitinophagaceae; genus Lacibacter; species Lacibacter aquaticus. The sequence goes on along the minus strand of NZ_JBBKTT010000001.1, from coordinate 1,078,461 downwards.
CAGACATGTTAGAGAATACAATTGCTTTTTCTGATACGATCGTTGCCTCTATACTCAAATGGAGCAAAGGCGACAATTACGCTGCAACACGTGGCGCAGAAAAATTCACCGTGCGTGAAGAAAATGGCCGTTGGTTACCTACACCACCTATGTATGCAACTGCAGTGGAACCACATTGGGGAAAAATTCGCCCAATGGTGTTAGACAGTTCTTCGCAGTTTGAAATTCCACGCCCACCGGTATTTGACGTTACAAATAAAAACAGTGCTTACTATAAGGCAATGATGGAAGTAAAAAATGTGGGCGATAGTTTAACGGATGAACAAAAACATATTGCTGATTTCTGGGACGATAATCCGTTTAAGATGAATGTGAGCGGACATGTAATGTTTGCTACCAAAAAGTTTTCACCTCCGGGGCATTGGTTAAATATTGTAGGTATTGCAGCAAAAACAGCAAAGGCTGATTTTAATTCAACTGTTGGGGCATACGCCATTACCTCCATCGCATTTTTTGATGCATTCATTCGTGGATGGGAAGAAAAATACAAGAGCAATTATGTACGTCCTGAAACAGCGATCAATAAATATGTTGACCAGGAATGGCGCCCTTATATTCAAACACCTCCGTTCCCTTCTTATGTAAGTGGACATGCCACTAATTCTGCAGCAGCTGCAGAAACAATGACATCTTGGTTTGGTGATCAACTTTCCTTTACTGATACTTCATTACTGGAGTTTGGTATTGCGAACAGGGAAATCAAATCATTCCGTGCGGCAGCGGCTGAAGCTTCTATGTCGAGATTGTATGGCGGCATTCACTATCGTTTCGATAATGAAGAAGGATTAAAGGCAGGCCGGCAATTGGGAGAACTGATCGTGCAAAGGATCAAATTAAGAGCTAACTAAAGGAAACACCTGATCGATTACAATCAACAACCAAACTATTATTGAAATGAAAAAAATACTTGTATTACAATTGATGCTTACGGCATTCGTTTCTTTTATGATGAATGATGTTGCTGCACAAGGTTGCGTTGCTGTACGCAGCAATGGAGCAATGTGCACGGTGAGCCATGCCGATGGAGAAGACAATCACAAATGGCAATTAACAACGGGTTACCGTTATTTTCATTCCTTCCGTCATTTTGTTGGAACAGAAGAACAAAAACAGCGTGTTGAAGAAGGAACAGATGTGCGTAACTGGCAACATGCACTTGATTTCACCTTGGTACGTAAACTCAACAAACGCATGTCGCTTGCTGTAAACATGCCACTTATTTCCAATCGTCGTTCATCAATGTATGAGCATTATGGTAACAGCAGCACAAATCCCAATGCAAGAAGAGAAACAACAACGTTCGGCATGGGTGATATCCGTATTACTGCTTACCGTTGGATGCTTGATCCAATGAAAAGCAAAAGAGGAAATATCCAGGTGGGATTGGGATTAAAACTTCCTACAGGTGATTACCGTTACAACGATTTCTTCTGGAAAAATGATTCTACAAAAGTGTTAGGTCCGGTTGATCAATCGATCCAGTTGGGTGATGGTGGTACCGGTATTTCATTGGAGTTGAATGGTTATTATGTATTCACAAAAGCGTTGAGTGCTTATGGAAATTTCTATTATTTGAGTAACCCACGTGAACATAATGGGGTATCAACTGCAAGAGGCGGAACAACTTCTGCTACAAATATTTTGTATGGCAGCAGTGTTATGAGTGTGCCCGATCAATACATGTTACGTGGCGGGTTGAACCTGATGGCTGGTGCATTCTCTGCATCTGCCGGTGTTCGTTTAGAAGTAGTTCCATCAGAAGATATCATTGGAGGCAGCAGCGGTTTCCGTCGTCCGGGTCGCATTTTTGGTGTAGAGCCAGGCGTTGCTTATCAATTTAAAAAAGTAAGTCTGTTTGCAACTGTTCCATACTGGTTCAGCAAAAACCGCACACAGAGCTATGCCGATAAACAGCGTACAAAAATTACAGGCGTATTTGCACAAGGCGACGCTGCTTTTGCTGATTATTCAATTAACCTTGGCTGTACAGTAAAATTCTAATTATCAGAAAATCTATAGTTCGTATAAAACAATCATCAAATGAAATTGACTATTAAAACGGTGTGGATAATGTTGCTATGCGTTGCAGCAAAATACTCATCGGCCCAAACAGATCTTGATGCCATCATGATGGAGAAGAATGCTTTTTGTGTTGGCCCCGGTTATTCCTACAGCAGTTGGAAGGAATACTGGGAGGGAACCAAAAAAAGAGAGAACCTCAATCTTGGAACAGTATCAACACAAATGTTTGCCGTAATGGGCAACTACGGCGTTTCCAATAAACTGAATGTGTTGTTTAATGTACCGTATGTTGTTACTAAAGCAAGTGCGGGAACATTAAGAGGCCAACGAGGCATGCAGGATCTCAGCCTCATGTTGAAATACCGTGCCATCAACAAAAAGGTCTTTAATAATCGTATTGCACTCATTGGTATGTTGGGTGGGTCTATTCCACTTAGTAATTACACAGCCGATCTTTTACCATTATCGATCGGTTTGCAAAGTAAAACAGCAATGGCAAGACTGATGCTGGATTACTACTACGATAATAAATGGTTTGCCACAGCATCTGCAACCTATGTGTACAGAAGTAACGTTACGCTCGATCGTGATTCGTATTACACTGATCAATTTATTCTTTCGAACGAAGTGAACATGCCGAATGCAACCAGTTACAATATTCGTGCAGGTTACCGCACACAGTGGATCATTGCAGAAGCGGTATTAAATAACTGGACAACAAAGGGCGGTTTTGATATCACGCAAAATAACATGCCTTTTATCAGCAATCGTATGAATGCCACTTCACTTGGTGCAAACTTCAAATTTGTTTTTCGCAATACGCCACAGCTTTCTTTAACAGGAGGAGCCAGCCAGGTAATTGCCGGAAGAAACATGGGACAAAGCTTCAATGTAAACGGAGCTGTGTTTTATGTCTTCGATCTCAATAAAAAAGAGAAAAAGAACAAACAAGGCACAAATTGATCTAACACAAGAAAAAACGAAATTATGTACATCAACATAAAACAAATTACTGCTGTGGTACTGCTATGTGTTACAGCAGTATCGTGCAGTAAAGAAATTACAGAACGAACCAAAACTACTGCAGCGTTAAACCCTGCAAACATTGATATTGACGCAGGCACATGGAAACCTGTGTTGCTTACAGCTCCCAATGAATTTGCCGTAGCCGCACCCGGTGCAGCAAGCGGCCCCGGTTACACAGCCGAGATCAACGAGATTAAAAGCTACCAGAAATCAATTACAGGTGCGCAGAAGGAACGCTTGAACTATTGGGGTGCAGGCGCAGTATTACGCTGGAATGAAATTATGCGTGGACTTGTTGCAAAATATAACTTGCCGCCGTTTCAAAATCCCGATGGCACGTATCCTGTTCCTGATGCAAACAATCCATTTAATAATCCGCAATTCCCGTTTGCCAACCCACCGTATGCATCACGTGCATATGCATATGTAAGCGCTGCACAATATGATGCATTGGTAGCAGCATGGCATTATAAGAAATTATATAATCGTTTAGCGCCTTATAAGATCAACAATACCATTACAACGTTGCTGCCGCAAACTGATCTGCCATCTTACCCAAGTGAAGATGCAGTAGTTGTTGGTGTGATGATTGAAATGCTGAAACTATTTTTCCCGGGCGAGCAGGCCGCTATTCAACAACTCGCAACTGAACATAAGAATGCAAGAATCATGGCAGGCATGAATGTGCGGAGTGATATTGAAGCGGGTGAAGCATTAGGAAGACTGGTTGCTCAAAAATTTGTTACACGAGCAAGAGGCGACAGAGCCGGTGCAGCAGTTGGTAACGCAGCATTGTGGCAACAAATGGAAACGCAAACAGCAGCAACAGGTGAAACACCATGGATAAGTATGGAGTCACCAAAGCGTCCACCCATGTTACCATTGTTCGGTCGTGTGCGAACATGGTTATTCGATTCGCTAACGATGGTAACAAGTATTCGTCCCGGACCACCACCGTCAACTAAATCAGAAAAATTTAAACAGGAAGTGGCTGAAGTATTGCATTACAGTAAAAATGCAACAAGAGAACAACTGGCTACTGTGCATTACTGGGCCGATGGTTTGGCAACACATACACCTCCGGGTCACTGGAACGCAATAGCTGCTGATGATTTTATTGGTCAACGTTTTAGCGAAGTGCGTTGGGCACGTAACATGGCATTGTTGAATATGAGTATGATGGATGCTGCTATCGCTTGCTGGGATGCAAAGTTTTTTTATTTCAATCCACGTCCTTCACAAGTAAATCCTGAAATAAAAACATGGACTGGCTTACCGAACTTTCCAAGTTATACAAGTGGTCACTCTACATTCAGTGGAGCAGCTGCTACAATTCTTGGTCGTATTATACCGTCACGTAAAACAGCTTACGAGAATATGGCAAAAGAAGCATCGCTTTCAAGATTGTATGGTGCTATCCACTACAGAAGTGATTGTGAAGAAGGATTGAAATGTGGTAATGTAATTGGTGGTTACGCTATTTCAAGAGCAAATCTTGATGGAGCGAATTAATAGCGAGTATTTATTTTTAATCAGTAGTATAAATTGTCCCTCCCCTGTTTTAACAGGGGAGGCTGTTTTTTAAATCAACAATAAATCATATGAAATTGCTTTTTTGGTTTGCTGTTATTGGTTTGATCTTGTTTGAAGTGTGCAATGTGTATTTCATTATGCCTATGCCCGGCAGTCAGCGGATGAACAGTATTGATGTTGCTTATTTTTTATACAATTATCGCTGGTATTTCAGATTATTATTTGCAGGTTTATTATTACTTGGTTTAGTAAAAAGCAAATGGAAAAGAAAATGGGTGCCGGCAATTCCGTTGGTATTGGCTGCAGTCGTCATCTATATGGCCAATTTTAAAATGGCAGCAGATGCAATGTTTCAACAACCCAAACAGATCGTATTCAAACATGCTGCTGATAATAAAGTTGACAGCAACAGGTTAATCATCGGCATTGAAATAAACGGAGAAGCAAAAGCTTATCCTGTTCAATACATCGGTTATCATCATCATCTGCAGGATACAGTTGGAGGCAAAGCCATATTAGTAACGTATTGTACTGTATGCAGAACAGGTCGAGTGTTTGAACCAATGGTCAACGGTAAACATGAACAGTTTCGTTTAGTAGGTATGGATCATTTCAATGCAATGCTTGAAGATGAGACAACCAAAAGCTGGTGGCGACAGGCAACGGGTGAAGCAATCGCAGGTGAATTAAAAGGTTTTAACTTGATTGAATTGCTGAGCAAACAAACGTCATTAGATAAATGGATTGAGTTGCATCCGCAAACAAGTATTCTGCAAGCAGATCCTTCCTTCATAAAACATTACGATACTTCATACAAATATGAAAGCGGAAAAAGTAAAAGTAAACTCACAGGAACAGATAGTCTTTCCTGGAATGATAAATCATGGGTTGTTGGGATACGAGTTGGAAATAAAGCAAAAGCATATGACTGGAATCGTTTAAAAAAAGAACGCATCATTCATGATACATTTAACCGAACAGCTATTCTTCTGCTTCTTGCAAAAGATGATAAAAGTTTTTTTGCATTCGAACGCTCTTCGTACAACGATTTGTTTTTATTAAACAACGATACTGTAACGCTTGGCAATAATCACTTCAGATTAAATGGAACTGGTATTGATACAACACTAAACTTAAAACCAATTATAGCCTACCAGGAGTTTTGGCATAGCTGGCGCACGTTTCAACCACAAACGGAAAAATAAAAAGTATATAATACAATTATAGTGCTGCAGTGATCTATGGTTTCTGTGGTTGTTTTTCTTTTTGATTGCTGGATGTAGAAAAAAATTATCTTTAACCTACTAACGATTAAAAATAATTCGATTCCAAAGATTATTGCATGCAGCAAAGTACACTAAAAAAACTGTCCGAAGCCCTTGGTATCAGTATCTCAACTGTATCACGTGCATTAAAAGATCATCCGGATATTTCTGCTGCCACAAAACTTAAAGTAAAAGAACTGGCGGCGGCAATGGAGTATGAACCTAACAGTTATGCCGTGCAATTGCGCACAAGACAAAGCAATGTGCTGGGGTTGCTTGTCCCGTCCATCGATAATTTTTTTTACGATTCATTTATTGCTGCGGTTGAAGATGAAGCCAGGAAGTTTGGCTATTCTGTAATGATCATGCAGTCGAGAGATAATGTAGAGATCGAAACAGCTAATCTCAACATCTTTCGCAAGAATATGGCAATGGGTGTTTTTGCAACAGTATCAATTGCCACAGATGACATGGCACCTTTTCATAAACTGGAAGATCTGAAAATACCGGTGATATTTTTTGATCGTGTACCGGAAGAAAAAGGTTTTCATACCGTTTGTTTATCAGATGCTGATGCTGCAAGGCTTGCTGCTGAAGCTATCATTGAAAAGAAAAAACAAAATGTGTTGGCATTGTTTGGCCACCCGCATCTCAGCATTTCAAAAGTGCGTAGTAAAACATTTGTTGATACATTCAAACAACAACTCCCTTCTGCTAACATAACACTTCATTTTCCTGAACAACCTGAACCTTCAAAGGAAATTGCATTAAAAGCATTGCAATCAACAAGCCCACCTGATGTTATTTTCTGCATGGGCGATCTTATTTTAATTGGTGTGATGCGTGCAATTCATGAACTGAATTTAAAAGTTCCGGAAGATGTTGCTGTCATCAGTATCAGCAATGGCTTTATTCCAACCATGTATAACCCTGTCATTACCTATGTTGAAACGAGCGGTTACAAGCTTGGCAAACTCTCTTTTTCTCAAATGCTGGGGCGTTTAAAAGGGGAAGAAGTTTCCGAAAACGTTTGCGTTGAATCAATACTTGTAAAAGGTGGTTCTTTATAGTGAAAATGCTTTGGTAAGTGATTGGTAACGGGTATATTTAATTACACGTTTCATTTACTTGCCATGACCAACCTTCGCATTAAGATCTCACTGTTCCTTAATTATTTTGTTTTTGCAATACTGCTTAACAGCGTAGGCACTGTTATATTACAAGTGCAGGCAAACTTTGATGTTTCAAAAGGTTCGGCCAGTGTGCTTGAAGCTTTTAAAGATCTCAGTATTGCGATCACTTCTTTTCTTATTGCTTCTTATGTAAATAAGATCGGCTATAAAAAAACGATGCTCATTTCATTGGGGTTGATCGCTGTGATGTGTTTGATCATTCCATCAGTGAGTAGTTTTATGATGACAAAGATGTTATTTGCTGCGGCAGGTATAGGATTTGCATTGATCAAGGTTAGTGTGTTTGCAACAATTGGACTCGTTACCAAATCAAAGAATGAACACCTGAGCTTCATGAATTTTCTCGAATCATTTTTTATGGTTGGAGTATTAACAGGTTATTTCCTGTTTGCATCAATGGTTGATAACAATAATCCGAAATCAACAACATGGTTCAATACATATTATATTCTAGGTGGACTTGCTGTTGTTGCATTTCTATTGTTATTCACTACAAAGCTTGATGAATCGAGCATTAAAGAAGCAGAGCAATCCAAATCGGCATCTGATGATTTTGTAGAAATGCTGAAACTTATTCTATTACCGCTTGTACTTGTGTTTATATTCAGTGCATTCTTTTATGTGTTGATCGAACAAAGTATCATGAGCTGGTTACCTACGTTCAACAAAGATGTGCTGCAACTTTCTACAAGCCTGAGTATACAAATGGCGAGCATCTTATCAGCATCAATTGCATTGGGTCGTTTTCTTGCAGGGTTGATATTAAGAAAAGCCGATTGGCTGATCGTATTAGTTGTTTGTTTGCTTGCTGCAGGTGCATTGGTTTTACTTGCTGTTCCGTTAACTAAAAATATTACAGGAATAACAGTGAATAGCCTGGCCGATGTTCCCTTAGTCGCATTTATTTTTCCGCTGATCGGTTTGTTCCTGGCACCTATTTATCCTGCCATCAACTCTGTTATATTGAGTAATCTTCCTGCACACCGTCATGGATCAATGAGTGGGTTGATTGTTGTGTTCTCGGCATTAGGTGGTTCAACGGGTTCTATCATTACAGGAAATATTTTTGAAGCATATGGCGGACAAACCGCTTTTTATTTTTCATTAGCACCCATTTGTATTTTGATCGTGTTGTTATACGTGTTCAAACGGCTGCAGCCAAAAACGGGCGCAGTAGTTGATATAAAAATGAAAGGAGGACATTGACAGTGAGACAGAAAGAAATTTTTGAATTGAGTCCTTTGTTTGAGGATGTGCAGATGCAACAGGTATTTGAAGATGGAAAAACATTTGTTGATTGCACGCCAAAACAACCAACCGAACTTATTCTTGCAGAATACCAGCAGGAGAAATCACAACCAGGATTTGATCTGCGTTTATTTGTAATAACGCATTTTGAACTGCCACATGTTTTTGCCGGCGATTATCATACCGATGCAAAGGAAAGTGTAGCTGAGCATATTCATGCTTTATGGCAGGTGCTCACTCGTGAGCCCGATGCTGTGCAACGTGGCTCATTGATACCGTTACCCAATCCATACATTGTTCCCGGCGGCCGTTTTGGTGAAGTGTATTACTGGGACAGTTATTTTACCATGCTTGGTTTAAAAGAATCAGGTATGTATGAAATGATCGAAAACATGGTAAACAATTTCACGCATCTTATTCATACCATCGGCTTTATTCCAAACGGAAACCGCACTTATTATCTCGGACGATCACAACCTCCTTTTTATGCGTTGATGGTTGAGTTACTAATGGAAATAAAAGGCGAAACAATTCTTACTAACTATCTCCCGGCATTGGAAAAAGAATATCAATTCTGGATGATGGGTGTTGATGCAATTTCGGCCGAGCATCGTTTTGAAAAACATGTTGTGTTGATGGAAGAAGGTGAACTGCTGAATCGTTACTGCGACGCATATCATACTGCAAGACCGGAATCGTATCGTGAAGATGTGGAGCTGATGCATGCGGCCAAACAACCAACAGAAGCATTGTATGCGCATTTACGTGCCGGAGCAGAATCGGGATGGGATTACAGTTGCAGATGGTTTAAATCAGAAGACGATTTTGCTTCGATACATACCACAGAGATCGTTCCTGTTGATCTTAACTGTTTGCTGTTTCATTTAGAGGAAACTATTGCTAAAGCTTACATGTTAAAAGGCGATGAAAAAACTGCTCAGAAATATATTGGCCTGGCAGTACAAAGAAAACAGGCAATTCATCATTACTGCTGGAATGAAGCGCAACAGTTCTTTACTGATTATGATAGTGCAGATCATTCGCAAAAGCAGATCAAAACTCTGGCAGGAGTTGCGCCTTTGTTTTTTAAACTGGCTACACAAGAACAAGCAGATGCAGTGGCTGCTACACTCGAAAACGAATTTTTAAAAGACGGAGGATTAACAACTACATTACAAACAACAGGTCAGCAGTGGGATGCGCCGAATGGCTGGGCACCTTTGCAATGGATGAGTATAGTTGGTTTGGAAAATTATGGTCATACTCAACTTGCCGCAACAGTGGCCAAACGATGGATACAACTTAACACCGATGTATACCAACGTACTGGTAAATTGATGGAAAAATACAATGTTGTTGATACACATTTAGAAGCCGGAGGTGGAGAATATGCTGGACAAGATGGTTTTGGTTGGACGAATGGAGTTTTGTTAGCTTTGATGAAGAAATATGAATAGCCTCAGATTAAATAAATCACTTACGCTTTCTGTTGAATTATACAATGGTAAACTTCGCTTCGTGATAAATGAATCGGGTCATGAATGGGTATGCAGGATTGAACGAAAGAAAGCAATTGCCGCATTTCTTCAAACAGAAAGTGGCAGTATTTTTAAAGGACGCTTACAATTGCACAAGCTCAGGAATGAAATTGCAGTGGAAGTAAAAGGTGAAGTAGTTGGTACTGTGCTACTTTCGTCGTTTCATAATCTGATTAGCTAATATCTATCCTTCCAGCAAAGCAAATTCATAAGGGGCCAATACCAGGAATTCATGATCCTGTCCCACTTTGTACGTTTTCCCACTCCAATGATCAACTAAAGTTGTTGGCGGATTTCCTTTTTCTTTAAAGGCATACCAGGTTAAGTAAGCAGCCGCATTGCTGAAATTAAACACACAAAACAAACGTTTCTCCTCTTTATATCGAATGTAACCTGCTACATGAACATTGTGTGGCGTAAGCCAAATGAGATTGCTACGATCGGCTACAACAGGTAACTGCCCTCTTATTGCTAACAACTTTTTTGTTGCACTGAAAACAATTTCTTCAACAGTTCCTTTCTGTTCAGCTTTTTTATTCTTACCCCAGTCAATGACCGGCCGGTGCATCCAGCGGTTATCATAACTCTTGCCTTCATCCTGTAAATAGGAATAATCATTTGTATAACCAACCTCATCACCATAAAATAACATTGGCACACCACCAAGAAAGAAACTATGTGCCTGCATCATTACTATTTTCTGGATCGAAAGATCGATTGCTGCTTTATCTTTTTTAACCATTGCCTTTTCCAATCCGCATAGCGAAGCAAGTGATCCGCTGATGCGTGCATCACCTGTTTTTGGATTACTGGAAAATAATGCACCCACTGCCGGAGAACCAGGGTGAACACCTGAATAATATTCTTTCAGGTATTTGCGGTGGGCGTAGGAATTATAACCTGCCTCTTCGATCATACTGTCGTCATAACCTAAACCAATATCATCATGGCAACGGGTGTAAGTGATCCACGACGTGCCATAAGGTTTTTTCAGAAGCTCATGTTGTGCAGCCAGCATTACTTTGGTATCACCTGTTGCCAGCATATCCCACTGTAACGCCATATGTGTGGCATTGTAAGCAAAATCACATTCACGTGCTGTATAGTTATCAGTACCAAAATATTTCATGATCTCTTTTGGTGCAACAATAGCTTCACCCAACAACGCCATTCCCGGCGATGCTACCTGTACACATTGTTTGATTAAACGTAACAGTGTATGCGCCTGTGGTAAATTCTGACAAGTTGTACCAAGTTGTTTCCAGATAAACGCTGGTGCATCAATCCGTAAAATATCTACACCAAGATTTGCATAAAAGAAAATGGTATCAAGCATTTCAATAAACACCAACGGGTTGGTATAATTCAAATCCCATTGGTAATTGTGAAACACTGTCATAACCCATTTATTACATTCTTCTATGTATGTAAAACTTCCGGGCGAACTTTCAGGAAAGATCTCCGGCATAGATTTATCATATTGATCGGGTAAACTTCTGTCGTGGTAGAAATAAAAATAATCCTGGTATTTCTTTTCACCTGCTTTTGCTTTTAATGCCCATTCATGTCTGTGCGATGTATGATTCAGCACAATATCGATCATCAGGTACATATTGCGCTTCCGCATTTCTTCCTGTAAGTGTAACAGATCTTCAAGCGAACCAAAACGTTCATCTACTTTCCTGAAATTTGAAACAGCATAACCGCCATCACTTTCATTGGCCGGACTTTCAAATACCGGCATCAGGTGAAGAAAGTTAACGCCAAGATTTTCGAAGTAGTCAAGTTTTGTTTCCAGGTTTTTGATATTGCCACAAAAACGATCCACATACAAACTCATGCCATTGATCTTGTTGCTGAGGAACCAATGTTCCTGTTCCAGCTTTTGAATATCACGTTGCTTTAAAACTGAAGGACGTTGCTTATATGCATTGATGATGGTTTTGATCAACTCATCAAACAATGTTTCTGCAGCTGGATAATGCTCATACAGTTGCAGGTATAGTTCAAAGATGGCAGAAGTATCTGCAAGAAACCTTGTGTAAAACGGATTGTCTTTTCCGCCAACATCTATCTGATGTTCTTTGAGCAGCGCATTGATATGTTCATGAACTCCGAACGTGTACATAACCTTAATTGAAGATGTCGTTACTTAAATGTTTAAATGCTTCCATAGCACCGAGATATTCACAGGTGCGTGCACCTGCTTTGTTTGCATTGCTGATGATGGTTTTCCAATCATCCATACTTATTGACTTGATCTCTTTATTTGATCTTTTACTTAATTGATATAAAACTGCTCCCGTAAATGCATCGCCTGCCCCGGTTGTATCAACAGGTGTGATGGGAATGCTGGGAATGATCACAGTTTCATTATTCAACCCAAGCAAGGTTCCTTCTTTGCCAAGTGTAATGGTAAATACAGCATTTGTTTTTTGCAGAAATACTGTTGCGGCTTCTTCAACTGTTACAGTGCCTGTAAGCATCATGGCTTCTTCATCACTTACTTTAAAAAAGTTACAATGCTCCAGGAAGTACCATGACTGATTGATAAATGATGCAGTATTGTTCTGAAATAGAAGGTGACGGTAATTCGGGTCGAAGCTGATGAACAGTTCATTTGCTGATGCTTTGTTAAGCAAGCCAATATATGCTTCCTGCAAAGGGCCTGGCAAAAAACCAGTCGCTGAACCAAAATGCACAATGACAAATGCGTCAAGATCGATTGCGTCGACTTCTTCCTTTGTTAACTGTCCATCGGCACCACGATTGAAATAAAAATCCCGCTCTCCATTTTCCATCAGCGAAACAAACGCAAACGTGGTGAAGTAATGAGCATCCTGCAACATATGTTTTGTAGACACACCGAAACTTTTCATAACAGCTACCAGGTGATCACCAAACGGATCAACGCCAACTTTTGCAGATAACTCAACATGGCCACCTAATGCCGCAATAGCAGCAGCCACGTTCGTAGGAGCGCCACCCGGTTTTTTTAGGAAATTTTCACCGGCGATAAGTGCTTTGCCTTTATCGATACAGATCATATCAATCAATGCTTCACCAATGCAAAGAATCTTATTCATGTGAGTTTAATATTGGGTTTGATATATATTTATAATTTAAAAATCACCGCTTCATAAGGCCGCAGCTTATCGGCCGCAGGAGCTGTTGTATAATTATTGATCAACACTTCTGCTTTACTTGCGTCAACTCCGGTTTCTACACTAACATCTTTATTTCTGAAATTGAGCAGCACCAAAAATTTTCTTCCTTTCAATTCTCTTGTAAAAGCAAATACATCGGGGTTATCGGCATCAACCAATGTGAACGATCCGTAAATAAGTGTTTCATTCTCTTTCCGCATTTTGATCATTTTACGGAAGTAGTTCAGTGAACTGTTTGGATCTTTTTCTGCAGCGGCAACATTTACTGTATAATAATTCGGATTTATTTTCAGCCAAGGTGTGCCTGTTGTAAAACCAGCTCCCGTTGTTGTATCCCATTGCATAGGTGTGCGACCGTTATCACGTGAAGAAATTTTCATGCCTTCAAGAAAACGTTTCATGTCGCCGCCCTTTGCTTTTACCTGCGCATAGTTTGTGTGCAGTTCTACATCATTGTAATCTTCCAGTTTATCGAACTTGATATTACTCATACCAATTTCATCACCAAAATAATAATAAGGGGTTGCACGCATACTTAAAATAAAAGTGGTTAACATTTTTGATGATAATTCTCTGAACTCCGGTGCATCATTTCCCCAACGTGTAACCATGCGTGGCTGATCATGGTTGCCGAGATACATCGTGCCCCATCCTTTTTCGATAAATGCGCTATCCCATTTTTTATAAATGCCTTTCCATTTCACAAGATCCCACCCCTTAGGATCAGGCATTTTATATTCATTTGGCAGATAACCAAAATCAATTGCTTCAAAGTTGTAAGCCATGTTCAGTTCGTTGCGGTCTTCATCAACAAACAGTTTTACACGGGGTACATCACCCATTGCTTCAGCCACAGTAACAAGTTTGTAAGGAGTTAATACTTCTTTATTCATTTCCTGTATGTACTCATGCAAATGCGGGCCACTTGCATAATACAAGGTCCAGTTGCCATTGTACTCAGCCGGTAGTGCAGGCCAGGTAGTATCTTTTGAAATGAACGCAAATGCATCCATACGAAAACCATCCACCCCTTTCTTTCCCCAGAATTTCATCATGGTATAGATATCTTTTCGCAATGCCGGATTTTCCCAATTAAGATCGGGTTGAAAATCGCCGAAGTAATGCAGATAGTATGAGTTGGTAGGTTTGTTATACTCCCAGCCATAACCTTTTTCATCGAAGATGCTGAAGCGGTATGGTGGTTCGCCTTTTTCTGCAGGCCACCAATGAAAATAATTGTAGTAAGGACTGTTTCGTGATTTGCTGGCTTCTTTAAACCACTTGTGTTCATTGCTGCAATGGTTAAGCACGAGGTCCATCATTACTTTAATGCCCCGATCATGAAAACCTTTCAGCAACACATCAAAATCATCCATTGTGCCAAACTGCTTCATGATGTTTTGATAATCGCTGATATCATAACCATTGTCTTTATTGGGCGATTCATAAACAGGATTTAACCATACTGCATCAATACCGAGTGATTTGATATAATCGAGTTTGGAGATAATGCCTTTCAGATCACCAATGCCATCACCATCGCTGTCTTTAAAACTGCGTGGATAAATTTGATAGACAACAGCTTCTTTCCACCATGTACGTTTGGTGCTTAGATCACTTTGTTCTTCTTTTGTTTCTTCATTGTTGCACGACAAAAAGAGCAAGCAACTCAAAACAATATAGAAACTGAATTTTTGCATAAACTTGTTTTAGTATTCATTAATGTCCTCCACCGCCCATCAACACCACATCTTCTCCGGCTTTATCTGATTTAATGAATAACGTAAGCAATGCAGCTATGACAAGGAACACACCTGCAAATGCAATCGCATTACCCGGATCATTATTCAGAAAATTCTTCAGGATAAAACCAAATGTTGTTGTTTGAATAAACATGGGTATTACGATCATCATATTAATAACACCCATATAAACGCCATAACGTTCTTTTGGAATTTTACTTACCACAATGAGATAGGGAATACCCATCATACTTGCCCAGCCAATTCCAAAACCGGTGATAGCAGGAAACAACAAATATTTGTTTTCAATAAAAGGAAAGAATAATAAACCAACACCTGCCAGAATTAAACAACCGAAATGCACCAGCTTGGGTGAATATTTTTTTGCGAAGTACACCAAGCCGAATGCGCATAGGAACGTAACAATATTATACCAGCCATTTACGAGACCCGTCCATCCAACTGCTTTTTCATACAACTCCGGATTTTGTTCAGGCGTTGTATTCCAAACGGATAAGGCAATACTCTTTGAAGAGTTTTGCCAATAACAAAACAAAGCATACCACTGGAACAAATACACCAGTGCCAGCTGCCACATTACTTTCGGCATTTGGGTAATGGCATCTACAATTTCAATATTCTGTGCAAAGAGAATCTTCAGTGTTGGATGTTCTTCTGCATAATTCAATACACGACGCAACAATCCTTTTACAAACAAGGAAGGAATGAGTAAGATGGCAATGATGATGTAAGCAACAACTGTTGTAATGATCGACAGAAAAAATTGTATGGCCGGATGCGGCATGCCTTTGTTCTTCTCGTATAGTGTTTTTAACTCGTCTTCACTTGGTGGTATTTCAGGTGTAGTGCGTATACTCCACCAGATAGAACCAATTGAACAAATTGCACCAAGAAAAAAAGAGGCGAACACCCAGGTTGGAAGTTTACCTGTTTTACCAATAAAGATCAATGGAAAAATAAAGAGGGAAACATTTGCAAGTGTTTGACCAAAACCGGTAAAGAAACTCTGCGCCTGGAAACCGGTAGGTTGTTGCGATGCATCTAATTTATCTGCAATGAATGCACGGTAAGGTTCCATTGCTGTGTTGTTGCCTGCATCGAGTATCCATAATAATCCTGCTGCCATCCATAATGCACTGCTGAACGGAAATAGAAATAATGCAATGCTGCAGATCATGGCACCAATAAAAAAATACGGAGTGCGTCTGCCAAAACGTGGATGCCATGTTTTATCGCTCAATGCCCCAATGATGGGCTGGATAATTAAACCGGTGAGTGGTCCTGCTAAATTGAGCCATGGAATTTCATCGGGCTTTGCACCTAAGAAATCGTAAATAGGATTGACGGCACTTTGCTGCAAACCAAAGCTGTACTGAATGCCGAAGAAGCCAACATTCATATTAATGATCTGCCAAAAACTTAAATGGGGTTTGGAAATAGACATGTGCAGTTAGTTGGGTTGAGGCAATGGTTGTTTTAAATCTTACACACAACTGCACGTGGCAGCAATCATTATGAAGATAAACCAAGTTTTTTATGCCTCTGTACTGCAAACGGTTGATGTGAGGAAATCGTGGGTGTTCAGGTATGCAATACTTACAACACTATGATGAAAAGTAACAGGTTGCCGGAAGTATGGCATACCTATTTTAAACCGTAATGGTCGATAAGCCAATTACAGGTACGCTTCACCGTTTCATCGATAGGTGTAAAGCTAAAACCCGGTAACATCTGTTGCACTTTTGATGCATCGTAGAAAGTTTTCACCTGGGCGGTGCTGGCCGTTTCTCTTGTGAGCAAGGGTTCTTTATTACTGAACATAGCTTTGAGTGCTTCCATGCGCCAAACAAGATTGCCCATCCACGGTTTTGCTAAACGCTGCGGTGCACGAACACCAAATCCATCTGCAATCTTATTGAACAAATCACGAAAGCTTAAATGTTCTGCACTTAACAAAAAACGTTCAGCTGAAATATCGCTGTTCATTAAACGGATCATGACCTCAGCTACATCTTTTGCATCAACAAAGCCGGTGCCGCCTTCGCTGTACCAGGGAAATTGGCCATGAATTTTTTTGAAGATAGCTACCGAACCATTTTCCCAGTTCGATTCGCCCAGTATAACGGAAGGATTAACGATGGCAGCATTCAAACCTTCGCCGATGCCACGCCAAACCTCCATCTCTGATAAATATTTTGTTTTGCCGTAGTGTGAGTTGTTCGTCTCTTCAGTCCATTCTGTTTTTTCAGTAATGAGCTCGCCTTGCCTTAAACGACCGACAGCTGCAACCGAACTTACATGAATGAACTTATCAATATTATTCTCCAGCGCCATGTTCACCATGTTGGCCGTGCCTTCAATATTGATCTTGTACATCTGCTGCCTGCGACTGCTGTGGTATGATACAACAGCTGCACTATGGTACACCTGTTTGCAATCCTGCATAATATCGCTGAGCAGATTTACATCAAGCACATCGCCTTTGATCCATTCGATCTGTTGTTTTTCTTCTTCGCTCAACAGTAAGGGCATTGATGTGCGGTACAATGCTTTGATGGGTCCCTGCTTTTCCTGCAACAACTGTTTCAATAAAGCCGAGCCAACTAAACCTGCGCCGCCGGTAACGAAGATCATGCGAAGTACGATTTAAGAGCCACGAAGTACGATGTTTTCATGCAATGTGTTTCAATATTTATAGTAACCCTCACCGGTTTTACGACCGAGCTTATTTGATTCTACTTTTTCTTTTTGAATAGGTGATGGTTTCAAACGTTCGGGTTGACCGAGTTGCTCATACACACTGCAGCTTACAGCATAGTTAATATCGTTGCCAATAAGATCCATGAGTTTGAACGGTCCCATTTTAAAACCACTTGCTTCCATTAGTGCATCTACTGTTGCAAAATCGGCAATGCCATCTTCCACTAATTTCAGTGCTTCAATATAGTAAGGTCGTGCAACACGATTTACAATAAAGCCGGGAGAATCTTTACAGATGACAGGAGTTTTGTTCATCTGTATTGTTAACGCAACCAACTGTTCAATTACTTCTTGATTGGTTTGTTCACCACGAACCACTTCAACTAATTTCATAATGGTGGCAGGATTAAAGAAATGCAAACCTGCAACCCGTTGTGGTTTCTGTATTGATTTCTGTAAAAGTGAAATGGATAACGAAGAAGTGTTACTTGCGAAAATTGTATCGCTGTGATTGATCTCTGCCAGTTGATTGAACAAGGCAATTTTTGCTTCGGGCTTTTCAATGATGGCTTCAATAATTACATCGGCAATGCAACCATTGATGTCGTTGATATATTGAAGATTGCCTTTTATATTGTTGCGTTGTTCTTCCGTTATTTTTTGTTTTGCAACTAAACTGTCGAGATTGGAATTGATGGATGCTTCAGCTTTTTGTAATACTTCAGTGTTCAGATCAAAGAGTAGTGTATAGATGCCGCTTTGTGCAGCAGCCTGTGCAATACCGCTGCCCATAGTTCCTGCACCGCAAACGCATAAAGTCTGAACCATGATTTGGGGAGATGATTAGGATTTAGAAGATGGGGTTGTTACTCCAAAACAATTTTACTTCTCGTTTCGATATCGGTTCGCTGATCAAAAACAAAATCAATAAACCTGGCTTCACCAGCTTTTCCTGTTACTGCTACTGATGTGCGACCGTATTCTTTATTATCTACATCAAATACTTTTGCTCTGATTGGCTGATTGAAGTCTTTATCGAAGATGAGGTAAACAACTAGTTTATTATCGTTTGTACTGTCAGATTCGATACTGAATTTTCCGGCACCTACACCTTTACTGGTAAGATCATTCGAAAGCAGTACTTTACAGTCAAAGGTTTTTGTTACGCCTTCTTTTACTCCGTCTGCAAATTCAGAAACACCTTTGCCAACCGTTTCACCGGTTTTATTAATGGCTTCTTTTGCTTTTTCTTTTGCACGGTTACAGGAAACACACAAAACAGTTATTGAAAGAAGAAACAAGGAAACAATTCTATTCATATAAAGTCATTTAGCTTTCTTCATTAGGTTCTCCGGGAAAAAATCTGCCTAAATCCTGGTTCAGACATTTGTCGAATAGAATTACTGAATGTACAAGAGTGCGACGCAACCGAAGTTAAAAAGTATTGATACAGCCGGGTTCACACTATCCACTATGAACTATCAACTTTCTTAAACCGCTCCCGTAAATTGTTTTAAAAACCGCACATCGTTCTCACTAAACAAACGAATGTCTTTAATACCATACTTCAGCAAAGCTGGGCGTTCGATGCCCATACCAAATGCAAAGCCTGAATATTTATTACTGTCGATGCCGCAGTTCTCCAACACTTTCGGATGCACCATGCCGCAACCAAGAATTTCTAACCAACCTGTTTTCTTACACACACTGCAACCTTCGCCATTACATAATAAACAACTGATGTCCATTTCTGCACTTGGTTCAGTGAACGGAAAGTAAGAAGGACGGAAACGAACCTTCACATCTTTGCCAAACATTTCCTGCACAAAGAAGTAGAGTGTTTGTTTGAGATCGGCAAAGCTTACTTTCTCATCAACATACAAACCTTCTATTTGATGGAAGAAGCAATGACTTCTTGCGCTGATGGTTTCGTTACGATACACACGACCCGGTGTAATAATGCGGATCGGCAGTTTGCCCTTTTGCATTTCATGAATCTGCACATTGCTTGTGTGCGTACGTAACAGCCATGCAGGATCGGTGCTGATATAAAATGTATCCTGCATATCACGTGCAGGATGATTTTCGGGAAGATTTAATGCGGTGAAGTTGTGGAAGTCGTCATCAATTTCCGGTCCTTCGGCAACAGAGAAACCCAAACGCTGGAAAATATTTACCATGCGATTGCGCATCAAACTGATGGGGTGACGGCTGCCGATAGGCAATGCATCACCAGGCAATGTGAGATCAACTTTAGTTGCTGTATCATCAGTACCGTTTCCGGTCAACGCTTTCCACTCTTCGTATTTCGCTTCGGCAAACTGTTTGAACTCATTCATGTTTTGACCGAACGCTTTCTTCTGTTCGTTGGCCACATTTTTCATTTCGCCCATGAGCGCTTTCACCAAACCTTTGGTGCCAAGAAATTTGATACGGTACTCTTCCAGCGCCTTGGCACTGTCGATCTGTAACGTTTCAATTTCTTTCTTTAAAGTCTCGATCTGTTGTAACACCTGTTCCATGCGGCAAAGATAATTCTTCGCAGTTTGTAGTGGATAGTTTCTGGCTATAAGTTTAAGAAGGTTAAAAGTTAATGGTTATGAGTTATGGGTTGGGCGTGATCTTAGCTCGGGGAACCTGTTTTCTTGTGCCTTGAGCCTTGTCCCTTGGTTTTTGGATTTTCTTCTACCTTCTTTCTTATGTTTGCCACCGAAACGAAAACACATGAGTGATTCACAGATAATTGAAGATTTTTTGCAGCCGGTTGATCTTTCAGCAGTATTAGGCGATGAAGAATTGAATGAGGCGCAGCTGGGCCGGCATATCCAAACCTATGCATTCCTGTTTCCCGATCTGACGGATATTGACCTGGTGATCGTTGGTATCACCGATGAAAGAGGTACAGGTAACGGAGTTTCGTTGGGCGAATCACCAACGGCCATCCGTAAAAATTTATACCGTTTATACAACTGGCACCCCGATGTGAAAATTGCTGATATTGGTAATGTGATGGCGGGTGCTGCATTAAAAGATACCTATGCCGCAGCCAAAGCGGTGATCAAAGAACTGGTTGATGCAAAGAAAACGGTGCTGATACTTGGCGGCAGTCATGATCTTACGCTGGCACAATATGGTGCGTATGTGCAACGCAAGCAAATTATTGAAGCAAGTTGCGTGGATGCATTCATTAACCTGAGTAACGATACACCTGTGCGCAGTGAAAACTTTTTGATGGAGATGCTCACGGGTGAACCGAATTTTATCCGCCATTACAACCATATGGCGTTCCAGAGTTATTATGTACACCCAACTATTTTGCAAACAATGGATCGATTGCGATTCGATTGTTTCCGTGTAGGTGTGGTGAAAGATGCATTGGAAGAAATGGAACCGGTGATCCGCAGCAGCGATATGCTGAGTGTTGATATTGCAGCAATGGCAAATGCGTATGCGCCTGCGAACCGCACATCGCCGAACGGATTGAACGGACAGGACATTTGCACACTCACCCGTTATGCAGGATTGAGCGACCAGTTAAGTACGCTGGGTATTTATGGTTACAATGCCAAGCTTGATGTGGATGAATTAACAGCGATACAGATCGCACAAATGATCTGGTATTTTATTGATGGATTGAGCAAAGGAAAAACAGAGGCGCCATTGGAAGATCGTCATCAGTTCAGCGAATATCATACGACCATAAATGATGCGGATGTATTGTTCTTACGCAGTCATAAAACCGGCCGCTGGTGGATGCAGATGCCGAATAAAAAATTCATTGCCTGCAGTGCCACCGATTATCAATTAGCGATCCATAGCGAAATACCCGAACGTTGGTTGAGAGCACAGGAGAGAGATTGATTTGTTTGTTGCTCACGGATTTGCGCAGATGTTATCTGTGTTCATCTGCGATATCTATCGCCACTAGTCTACTGAAAGAATTTCGTAAGCTGTATTGTTGAATTGAAATGCATCTCCTGCTTTCTTCATCAACAATAATTTTCCCAGCGGTGCATCGGGCGAAACAGCGAAAACAGTTTCATCATCTACTTTCAACTTCCCTAAGCCAAGACTGATATAAAAGATGCCTTTGTTGGTAATCACAAGACTGCCACGCACAATCATATCTGTTTGAAGATGTGCGTCAAGTTTTTCAAGTGTTGCTTTTTGTTGGAGTGCGTCGTTTAATTGACGGCTGTTATTTTCCTGCTCGATCTGCAGCATGGCCAACGCTGTTTCATGCTTATCGCCTGCAGTTCGTTTGGTTTCGTTGCCTGCGCTATCTGTAAGATCATGCAGGTTCTTTTGCAGCACATTAATTTTTTGCTGTACAATTTCAACACAGGTTTGATATGTTTTTTCTTTCAGCGTCATTCCTATACTAATTCTTTCGCTTTGCGAATCTGGTATTCACTACCCATGATAATAAGGCGTTCGCCTTCTGTAATGCTGTGGGATGGACCCGGATTGAGAATGTAATTGCCTTTACTTTTGATACCCAAAATAGTGCATCCGCAGTTTTTCCAGAGATTTAGCTCACCCAGCTGAATGGATTTGTTGGCAAGTATCTCTTCAATTTTAAACTCTGTTGTATTACGTGTGCTCATTAACGAAAGCAGCTCGGCCACATCAGGAATAAGTACCATTGTTGCCATATGTGCACCACCGATTTTATCGGGCATGATCACATTGTTTGCACCTGCAACACGAAGCTTGTTAACACTGCTGTCGTGCGAGGCACGACTGATGATGACTATATTCGGATTCAGCTGGCGTGCAGTAAGCACCATGAAAAGATTATCTGCATCAACCGGCATGGTTGCAATAATAGCACGGGCACGCTGTATGCCTGCATTAAGCAAAGACTCATCCGTTGTTGCATCTCCTTTCACAAAATGTTTTACTTCAAATGGAAGTGATTCGGGTAAATCTATTTTCTCTTCCAGTACCACGAAGGGTATGTGGTTGTCGTGCAGGATCTGTGCACATTGTGTGCCGTTGCGGCCAAAGCCACATACAATCACATGATTGTTGAGCTGATGAATGGCGTTATCCATTTTTAAATGTTTGTATTGTCGGATGAATTCCCCGTCGAGCAGGTAACGGGTAAGGTATGTAACAAAAAAAGTAAACGCACCGATATTGACGATAATAATGATACTGGTGAAAATGCGCCCGGCATCAGATAACGGCTGCACTTCGAGGTAACCAACAGTACCCACTGTAATGACAGTCATGTAAAATGCATCGAGAAAGTTATACGATTCGATGATCATATAACCTGCCGTGCCAATGAACAATAACACAACGAATAGACTGATGGGAACAAGCAATCCCTTAAAGTATTTTAACAGCCTGAGGAAGTACATCATTAAATTTATAGGAAGCAATTACTTCGTATAGCAAAGAAAAGGAAACTTGTATATTTAGAACAAAAACGAGCATGATGTTGGTCAGTAAACCACTGGGTAAATTGATATTGGGTTCGGTGCTGTTGTTTTCCTGCACAACGCAAAAAATGGCAAGAGTATCGCCGTTACAAAAGCAACTCGTTGGCGATTCTGCATTAACGAATGCGTTTGTCGGCATTGCAGTATACGATACTGAAACCGGAACCTATCTTCATCAATACAACAGCAACAAATATTTTGTACCGGCGAGTAATACCAAACTTCCAACCTTGTATGCAGGTATGAAGTATCTCGGAACACAATTGCCCGGCTTACAATACAAAGAAGAGAACGATACATTATACATTCAACCAACAGGCGATCCAACTTTATTGCACGTAGATTATAAAACACAACCTGTTGTTGATTTTTTAAAGAAGCAAACCAAGCCGATCGCCATTAATAACAGCAACTGGAAAGCTGAAGCATTGGGTTATGGCTGGGCATGGGACGATTATCTTGGTTATTACATGACAGAGCGTAGTCCGCTCCCGGTGTATGGCAACTATATTAAATGGATCCAGCAACGGAATGTGGAAGAACGTGATGGCAATATGGATACATCGGGAATTGTTTTTACAGATCCTGAAATAAGTTGGGATGTACAATTTAAAACAGGCAAGACCACAGCGTTTGATGTAACCCGTCCACGCACCGAAAATAAATACACGATCACTGAAGGCAAAGAGTTGAAGAAAGAACTCGAAGTGCCTTTTGTAACGAACGGATTACAATCGGCGTTGGAGTTATTGAAAGATACCGTGCATCAAACCATCACAGCAGAAGGATTCAACATTTCTAACCCGGAGGTAATTTATTCGCAGCCGGTTGATTCGATGTTCAAACCACTCATGCACCGCAGCGATAATTTCTTTGCGGAACAAACGCTGATGATGGTGAGCAATCAACTGTTTGCTGAAATGGATGAACAGAAACTGATTGCTCATTTACTAAAGACTGATTTAAGCGGCTTTCCACAAAAACCAAAATGGGTTGATGGAAGCGGATTGAGCCGTTACAATTTATTTACACCGGAAGATTTTGTGTGGTTGTTGCTAAAGATGAGAGATGAATTTGGGTTAGAACGTTTGAAAACCATCTTGCCAACAGGCAATACAGGAACATTGCGTAATTATTATGTGGATGAAGCAGGATACATTTTTGCTAAAACAGGATCTTTGACCGGGCATCTTGCTTTAAGTGGCTTTCTTATCACAGCAAAAAACAAGCTGTTGGTATTCTCGGTTATCGTAAACAATCACAACACATCGGCTACAGCAGTGCGAAGAGCCGTTGAAAAGTTCGTGAAAGAGCTACGGACTGATTAGGTAATACCCCTTTGACTTTGTTCAGCAGGAAATTATTTATTGCCAGTTTAAACCTCTACAGGATAAATCCGTCACAGCAGTACGATTGTTCACCCCGATCCGCCTGCTTCCCCTTATAAAGCGGACCCAAAACGTTGTATTATGAAAAAGGTATTCTACTCTTTCATTGCCCTGTTATCTGCATTTACATCCGTGGCCCAGGATAATCTGTGCAAAGGCAAAGCCGCTTTCCAGCTTACAATTACTGGCAATACGGTTAAATTTTATTCAGCAACTACGGTTAACACACCGCTGGCTCATTCCTGGAAATTCGGAGATGGACAGGTTGGAGACGTCGCCAATCCTACTCATACCTATATAGCAGCGGGCAATTATCGAGTTGTTCATTATATAAAAGACTCGTTACTGAACTGTTATGATTCGGCTGTGAAGGAATTCAGCATAACGGCATCGCTCTGTGAATTGGTCCAGTCAAAGTTTGAATGGAGAAAAGATTCGGTTAATCCGTCTAAAGTCTTTTTCATTAATCACTCGTTGCCCAATACTATTGGAATCTCTCTTGTTTATAAATGGACTTTTGGCGATGGCACAAGTTCAACTGCTGCCAATCCCGATCATATTTATGCAGCACCGGGTCAGTACAATGTTTGTCTTACTGTAAGTTATCAGGTTGCCGGTTCAACTGCACCGGTTTGTACAAAAACTTATTGCACTGTTGTAACCGTTAATCCTAACTGTAATATTCAACCTTATTTCTTATGGACGGTTGATGCAGCTCATCCGCTCTCTGTTACATTCAGCAACAAAACAAATCCCACACCTGCAACTACACAATACAAATGGATTTTTGGCGATGGTACTTCCAGTACTGATGCCAATCCTGTTCATGCGTATGCAAAAGCCGGAGTATATAAAGTTTGTTTGATTGCAACTGTTAGTAATACTTGTGTACGTGAATACTGCAAAGACGTTGTTGTGAGAGATTGCAATTTCGATGCAGGCTTTAGCTGGGTGATGGACAATGCGCATCCGATGCGTGGTGTAAAGTTCACTCCAACTCCTTCTCCACTTACCATTGCACCGTTGAGTACAAAATGGAGTTTTGGCGATGGTACTTATAGTACAGAATACAGTCCGCTCCATATTTACCAGCAACCCGGCACATACAAGGTTTGTTTACGTATTGAGTATTATGCAGGTTGTGTGAAAGAAGTTTGTAAAGAAGTAACTGTTCCGCCAATTGAAAATTGTGAAGCGCTCAGCAGGTTTACGATCGAACGAACAAGTTCAAGCCCGAATACATTACACTTTAAAGCAGAGACAAATAAAGCAACCATAAAATACACCTGGACCTTTGGTGATGGTACCGGTGCATTAGGCGCAACAGCTTCGCACAAGTATGATCGTCCGGGTACATACAGAGTTTGTTTAACCATTTATCGTTCCGATAGCTGTGCTTCCGCTTCGTGTAAGGAAGTTGTTATTGGTGGGTTGAATTGCGAACAAACAACAATGAAGTTTGAAATGCAACGCATGAACCCGCCGAATAATAATGCGGTGAAGTTTACTGCGGTCAGTAATCAACCAATTACTTCACAAAGCTGGACAATTTTTAGAAACAACTCAACCACGCCGGTTAAGATCAATGCAAACGATCCAACTTATATTTTCCAGGATACCGGTTATTACAAAGTTTGTTTGCGTGTAACAACTGCAAACGGATGTGTAAAGGAATATTGCGATTACGTTCATATTACTTATGTGCCCAGGGAATGTCATTTACAGGTAACACCAAACCCGGCAATAACAAACATCCAGTTTAAAGTACAGGTTGAAGTAGCGAAGCCGGTTGTTGCTTCGATAGTAGATATGACCGGAATGCGGAAAGCAGTGTTTTATTTGAGCGCAGTGCCTGGAATTAATACGTTTAGTTTACCTGTTACAACATTAGCACCCGGATATTATATGCTTGAAGTGAAAGTTGGTGAACAGGTTTGTACCAGTAAGTTTCAGAAAGTGAATTAATAAAACTGCTGAAAGAAATATGATTAAATAAAGAGCAAGCTGCTAAGCAGTTTGCTCTTTGTTTTTAGTGTTAGCTATGCCTTGGAACTTTAACGCCCAAACTGTTTCTCTAACTCATCTTTTTTAATTTCCATGTAAACAGGAAATCCGTTTGATGTTGAGTTTGGTTGTGCACAGTTGAACAGATCTTCCACCAACTGTTTCATTTCTTTTTGTGTAAGAGAGCGACCGGCTTTAATGCTGTGTTGTTTCGCCAATGACCGGATGAGTTTTTCACGCTTGGAAAACTTGAGATCACTGGTGTAATGCTTGAATTGTTCCAGCAATAATTCAATCGCCATTGCTTCGTTGCCTTGTTCTACATCAGCAGGTGTACCTTGAATGACGAATGTATCCTTTCCAAAGGGTTCAATCAAATAACCAAGTTGTTTCAGTTCATCACTCAGCTCACCTAATAAAACAGCATCGGCAGTTGAAAGATGGAGAGTAGAAGGAAACAAACTTCGTTGAGCAGCAATGGGCTTTCCATCAGCTGCAGCGAGATAACGTTCATACAACACACGCTCATGTGCATTCTGCTGATGAATGATCAACATGCCTTTTGCTGTTGATGCAAGAATGTAGGTATTATGTTGTTGCGAAAAATCCTGTTCAGGTATAAAAATCTTCGATTGACTGATCGCTGAAAAATCTGCAGATGTACCAACTGTGGTCTGTTGTCCACCGTCCGTCGTCTTCGTTGGCTCGTAAAATTCCCGCCAATGTTTCAATTCACTTTTCTGCTGCGGATCAATTTTATGTGCTGCATGTTTTTGTGTGAACGTATTGTACAGCGACGAAGAAGAAGCCTGCGACTTCTGTTCACTTGTAAAAGGTTTGTTTACTGCATCAAGATGTTGAATGGTTGGGTCAAGATCAAAATCCAATGTGGGCGTAATGCTGAACTGTGCCAACGCATGCTTCACTGCAGATTGAACAAATGCATACACGATCTTCTCATCTTCAAATTTTATTTCCTGCTTTGTTGGGTGCACATTGATGTCCACCTGTGCAGGATCAAGATCAATGAACAACACATAAGTGGGGAAACTATCTGTGGCGATCATTTCCTGGAAGGCACCGGCTACTGCATGATTGAGATAAGCGCTCTTGATGAAACGATGGTTCACAAAAAAGTACTGATCACCTCTTGTTTTCTTAGCTGTATCAGGTTTGCCGATAAAGCCATAGATATTCATGTAATCGGTTTGCTCTTCAACAGAAACCAATTTTGCATTGTATTGATTGCCGAGCAACTGAACAATACGTTGTTTTAATGTGCCTCTGTCGAGGTGAAACATTTGTTGCCCGTTTGCACTAAGCGAAAAGAAAATATCAGGATAAGCCATGCTCACACGAATGAACTCATCCACAATGTGTCGCATTTCGGCTGCATTACTTTTTAAAAAGTTTCTGCGTGCAGGAACATTGAAGAATAAATTCTTCATGGCGATGCTGGTACCGTTGATCGTAGCAACAGGTTCTTGTTTTTTAACAACGCTGTTTTCAATTTCAATATAAGTGCCTGCTGTATCTTCTGCACGTTTGGTTTTTACTTCCACCTGTGCAACGGCTGCAATAGAAGCAAGTGCTTCACCACGAAAGCCCATTGTTTTAATGCGGAACAGATCATCAATTTCTTTGATCTTGGAAGTGGCGTGGCGCTCAAAAGCCATGCGTGCATCCGTTTCGCTCATGCCGCCACCGTTATCAATTACCTGCAACAGTTGCTTCCCCGCATCGTTAATGATGAGTTGAATTTCTGTTGCACCCGCATCAACCGCATTCTCGAGTAATTCCTTCACAGCACTGGCAGGTCGTTGAATAACCTCACCTGCTGCAATCTGGTTTGCAATATGATCGGGTAATAATTGAATGATATCCGGCACGTACGCTTTTGTGTTTTTGAAACGCCAAATTTACGTTACTTCAACCAACCGTCGAAGGATAATTCGTTACCTTTAAGCGGATCGAAAAAAGCAGAAAACTTACATGAAAAAACTTATACTGACATTGGCTTGTATTGCGACCATTTCTCTTAGCTATTCGCAATCGAAACAGGAACTGGCAAAGCGGTGGGCCGATAGTGTGATGCAAACCTTGAATAACGATCAGCGTATTGCACAATTGATGATCATCCGTGCACACAGTAATCTTGGAGCGGCGCATGTAAAACAGGTAACCGATCTTATTCAGAAATACAATGTGGGTGGACTTTGTTTCTTCCAGGGTGGTCCGGTTCGGCAGGCCAATCTCACCAACTTCTATCAAAGCATTGCAAAAACTCCGTTGATGATCACCATCGATGGTGAGTGGGGTTTGGGTATGCGTTTGGATAGTGTGGTATCACTACCGAGGCAGTTAATGTTGGGCGCAGTGCAGGATGCAGCAATTGCATACGACTATGGAAAGATATTAGGCGAACAATGCAAACGCATAGGCATACAGGTAAACTTTGCTCCAGTTGTTGATGTAAATAACAATCCAAACAATCCTGTGATCAATGATCGTTCTTTTGGTGAAGACCGTTACAAAGTAGCATTATTTGGTGTGCAGGTAATGAAAGGAATGCAGGATGTGGGTGTGATGGCTTGTGCCAAACATTTTCCCGGTCATGGTGATACAGAAACAGACAGTCATTACGATCTGCCCATTATCAACAAAACAAAAGAGCAACTTGATTCATTAGAACTTTACCCCTTCCGTGAAATTTTTGAAAACGGTGTGGGTAGTGTTATGATCGGCCATTTGTATATTCCTGCAATTGACAATACAAAAAACCAAGCGACATCTTTATCATATAATAACGTAACCAAGTTGTTGCGTGAAGAACTCGGTTATAAAGGCTTAACGTTTACCGATGCATTGGAAATGCAGGGCGTGAAAAAGTTTTATCCTGATGGTGCAGCCAGTGTACAATCGCTGATCGCAGGAAATGATCTCTTGTGTTTGCCTTCTGACATTCCCGCTGCTATTAAAAAAATCAAGTCAGCCATCAAAAAGAAAAAGTTGAGTTGGGACGATCTCAACAGTCGTGTACACCGTGTATTGATGGCGAAATATTTATATGGTTTGGGTGACGTAAAACCAATTGACACCAATAACCTGGTGACTGATCTTAACAGCAGTACTGAAGCAATTCGTAAACTGATCGCTCAACGTTCAGTAACACTGGTAAAGAATGATCAAAGCCTGTTGCCGCTTTCTTCAGCTGCGTTATCTTTTATGGGAAAGGCAACCAATACAGAAAAGAAGATCGCATATATAGCTATTGGCACTACAACAGCGAATGTAATTACGCAAAAGATGAAGGATGAACTGAAAGCAGACATCTTTTTCTTTTCTTATAAAAGTGATGCGGGACGGATCTTATCATTGGTTGAATTGATCAAACAGAATTACAGTCATGTAGTAATTGGTATGCATAACTATAGCCGCAGACCACAAAACAATTTCGGTATCAGTGTTTCAGCATTGCAATTAGCAAAACAGTTATCTGAATTACCACAAGCTGCATTATTGTTATTTGGTAATCCGTACGCATTAAAGAATTTCTGCGATGTAAAGACAAGTGTGGTTTGTTACGAAGATGATGCTCATACACAGGCTGCGGCTTTTGATGTATTGATCGGTAAACAACGACCAACAGGAAAACTACCGGTGACAGTATGTGAGAATATTAAATACGGAACAGGGCTTGAATACATGATGCCTGCCATGGGTGATCTGCCACTGAATTTATTGGATGAATCAAAGTTTGTCACTGTCGATTCAATTGTTGCAGATGCCATTCAGAAAAAAGCAATGCCGGGTTGTGTGGTGATGGCAGTAAAAGATGGCAAGATCATGTTTGAAAAAGCGTATGGTTATTATACGTATGAGCAACAGGAACCAATGACATTGGAATCGGTGTTTGATATGGCATCGGTAACAAAGATCTGTGCCACCACAATATCGGTAATGAAGTTGTATGAAGAGGGAAAGATCGATTTGAATCAACGGCTTGGTTATTACCTGCCTTGGGTAAATGGCACGAATAAACAGGATTTGCTCATACAGGATATTTTATTGCACCAGGCGGGTTTAAAATCATGGATTCCTTTTTTCAAGGAAACGATCGATACTGTTACAGGAACACCATACGATAGTTTATATGCAAACGGACCAAGTGAAGATTATGCCATTCGTGTAGCTGATACATTTTACATGCGTAATGACTGGCGTGATACCATGTATCAACGTATTCTGCAAAGTGAAATGGGACCGTATGGAAAATATGTGTACAGTGATAATGATTTTATCTTTCTCGGAAAAGTTGTTGAGCAACTTACAGGGTTGACGCTCGATGAATATGTACGTAAAACATTTTATGAACCATTGCATTTAGAATCATCAGGATTTCTGCCGTTGCAGCGCATGCCAGTTAACCGAATTGTACCAACCGAACGTGAAGTGCAGTTTCGCCGGCAGTTATTAAGAGGTGATGTGCATGATCCCGGTGCAGCTATGTTTGGTGGCATTGCAGGACATGCAGGTTTGTTCAGCACGGCATATGAATTAGCAGTGATCTTACAAATGCTGAACAACGGCGGAACAATTGGTCAGTATACTTTTTTTAAACCTGAAACGGTAGCGAAATTTATTGCATACGGCAGTGAAACCAGCAGAAGAGGATTGGGATTTGATAAACCGGAGAAAGATAATCTTACACGAAAAGAGCCTTATCCTGCATTGAGTGTATCGCCGTCAACATTCGGACATACAGGTTATACCGGCACCGGTGTGTGGGCTGATCCTGAGACTAAGATCGTGTATATTTTCTTAAGCAACCGTGTGCATCCCGAAGGCGGAACAAATACAAAATTGTTAACGATGAATGTAAGAGGGAAGATTCAGGATGCTTTGTATAAAGTGTTGTTGGAGAAATAAATCGGCAATATGAATTTTTCTCAACTTTCCAATTTCCAATTATTCGAAATACATCCTTAGATAGTAATATCAGGAAAGATGCAAATGCAGAATTTGACAGTAGAAGAATACCTACTGATGAAATCAATCAGCTAATCAGTACACACGATTCACTATACAAACCCGATAGAGAAACCGGTTTAGATATAAAGTATAAGGTTATACTTGTTGTGTTTCCTTTTTTTATTTTTTTACATAATATCATTGCAGCCATTATTCTAGACAAACGGAAAGAGTATAAATTCAAACAATATTGGTTTTACCTTGCATTGGGTTACTTACTGTGGACAGTGATTGTTATTTTATTTGCCAGGTACTTTTTGTTTAAAACTGAATCTCTATAAACGTAGGTAGTCAATCACAACTCACTTTAACTTCATCAACAACTCCACAATTTCTTTCTCTCTCGTCCAAACAATAAAATGATTTTCTTTTTCGAATGTGGTAACAAACACCGAATCTGTTTTCGTGAGCATCTGTTGGGTGTAAGCCACATTGCTGTATGGAACAAGGATGTCTTTTGTTCCGTGTAAGATATAAACAGGACAGGTGATCTTTTCATACTCTGGTTTCATCTCCACTAAATCTTTTTTCAAATACCATAACTCTTCATTACTTGGCCGCATGGCACCGGGTACCAAATAATTCAACGGTGTTTTAAATAAAACGGGTCGCCACTTCTCCGGCTTTTCTGCAGCAGGATCTTGTGAACCTGCGAGTATCACCAACGCTTTTGTGTATTGTGGTCGTGCTGCGGCAAGTTTAATGGTCATTGGTCCGCCCAAACTATGGCCAATGATGATAAATGGTTTGTTGTTATAAACAGAATCCATCCATGCACTGATGATAGTTGTTTGTTCAGTTAAATTCATGGCATTACCAAAATCGCTGTAACCAAAACCCGGACGGTCAATGGAAATAATTCTGTAATGCTGTAATAATTCTTTGTTGCGCAGGTAAGCAGCAAATGCATCCCAACTCCCGGGTGTGCCATGTACAAATAACAACGTAGGTAATGTATCGCTACCAGTTTGTGCGTAATGCAGCGGAAAGCCATTGATCGTCTTAACAGGTGTTTGCAGTTGCACGCCAGCTTCTTCAAATTGTAATTTGGCTTTACTATCGCTCATGCGCATTTTCATACAGCTTTGCGCCATAACAAGCCATAGCAATAAAATAATTCCGAGAATCATAAAGGAGCGTTTCATCCAGCGTGGCATTATAGTAAGTTACGAAATGTTTAATGTGGTTGATTTCAAATGTATGTTACAAACATCATTAGGTTTGGTTAAAACAAAAACCCCAACTCTCGTCGGGGTTCGTTTGCTTATGCGTTATCATTTTGTGGCGGCGGATCTTTTTTCTTTTCGATCTGCGGCCTGTTTTGTTGAGGTGGTTTGTTCTGTGGCGGTCGTTGTTGCTGCTGACCTCGTTGCTGTTGTGGTGGGCGCTGTTGCTGCTGTTGTCTTTGCTGTTGTGGCGGACGTTGCTGTCCTTGTCCACCTTGTTTATTTTGCTGACCGCCCTGCCCTTGCTGCCCACGTTGCTGTTGTGGTGGTCGTTGTTGCTGCTGTCTTTGTTGTTGTGGCGGACGTTGTTGCCCTTGCTGTCCTCCGCCTTGTTGTTTTTGCTGCTGCGAACGCTCTTTGTCTTTACGTTTTTTGCTGTTACGTTCCAGCGTGCGCAAGCTGATCTGTCCAACCAACTCCACGTGTGCATGTTCTTTCTCTTCAGCTTTTGCAGGTGAAAGTTCAATAGCACCTAACTCATCAGGACGTTGACCTTTTACATTCATGAACCTGATCTCCTTTACACGTTCAATAGGAACTGGGTATTGTTTGTTGCTGTCGGGCAACACATACCACATCAGGTTTTTAAAAATATCTTTTTTAATGAGCTGTGCAGTACCACGACTAAGTTCTAACGTATCAGCATTATTCGGGAAATGTTGCAACGCATCGAGGTAGGTATCCAGTTCATAATTCAAACAGCATTTCAAACGACCACACTGGCCGCTGAGTTTTGTTTGATTGATGGTGAGATTCTGGTAACGGGCGATGGTTGTTGTTACACTTTTGAAATCGCTGAGCCAGCTGCTGCAGCAAAGTTCACGACCGCAGCTGCCAATGCCACCGATCTTCGCTGCTTCCTGACGAATACCGATTTGCTTCATCTCCACCTTTATCTTAAACTCACTCGCATAGATTTTGATCAATTCACGGAAATCAACACGGTCTTCGGCCGTATAATAGAAAGTAGCTTTTCGTCCATCGGCCTGGAATTCCACTTCGATCAGTTTCATGTCCAGCTTCAGCTGAATGATGATAGCCCTTGCTCTTACCTGTGTTGGTTTTTCCCGCTCTTTGGTTTCTCTCCACTTCTGAAGGTCCATTTCGTTGGCCCGGCGCATGATCTTTTTAATATCCGGGTTATCTTCTTTCACACCCTTTTTCTTCATCTGCAAACGCACCAGCTCACCGCTGATGTTTACCATACCCACATCAAAACCACTTACACCTTCCACCGCCACCATGTCGCCTTTGGTGAAGGTTTGCAACGTATTGTTGCGGTAAAATTCTTTCCGGCTTCCGTTGTTGAAAGTTACTTCCACAATGCGGCAATCGCTGTCGGGGTCGCTGAAAGGCAGGTTTGCCAACCAATCGTGCACATTTAACCGGTTACAACCTCCTGTGCTGCAGCCACCGTTGCTTTTGCAACCGCCCGGTTTACCCGTACTACAACTTGTACAACTCATTATTATGAGAATTAAAAAGTTAATAATAAGAAGAGAGGATGGGGCAAGCCGGGGAATGTCTATAAAGCTTTGGTTGTGTCACTCACTTGTACGCTTTGTTGGCTATTCAGCTGTTAAAGCCTGAAATTCAGTAGATATGTTGAAATACGTTGCCGATATTGGCAATGTAGTACAAGAGTGCGACGCAACTAAAGACGATCAGTAATTCAAAAGCTCACTCACAAAATCCTTCTTTACACGTTGACCTTTTCTGTTCTCAAATCCTTTACCACAGGTCAATTCCATCAAAAATAGGGATTTATCGGGAAAGCTAACAGCAATAAGGATTGGCGGCCCTGTCTGTCATCCCGGCGAAGGAGGAATCTCTTGAACATTATAGCAGGAGCCGGGCAGATTCCCTCGTACCTCCATGATAAAATTTAACTCCTCACATCCAACCCATCCCTTAACCCATTACCCAGCAAGTTGAAGGCCAGTACCAGCAGCATAATAGCAATGCCCGGGGCAATGGCCAGCATGGGATTGTTAGTGATAATGAAATTGTAGTTCTCTTTTATCATTAGTCCCCAGCTGGGTTGCGGTGCCTGTACGCCAACTCCCAGGAAACTCAAACCGGCTTCAATCACGATAGCGCTGGCAAAATTGCTGGCCGCAATCACGATCACCGGGCCCATAATGTTTGGAAGGATATGTTTAAAAATCGTACGGGAATGCGAAAAGCCCATGGCCTTGGTGGCTTCAATATAATTGAGTTCACGGATGCTGAGCACCTGCCCACGAACCAGGCGGGCCACATTCACCCAAAGCGTTAAGCCAACGGCGATGAACACCTGCCAAAAACCTTTGCCCAAAGCCAGCGTAATGGCAAACACCAGTAATAAAGTAGGGATGCTCCACACTACATTAATGAGCCAGAGAATAGCTTCATCGATCCAGCCACGGAAATAACCGGCTACAGCTCCGAGAAAAATGCCAACGGTTAACGAAATAGCCACAGCAATTAGCCCAACACTTAAACTCACCCGCACACCAACAATGAGCCTGCTTAAAATATCCCGGCCGAATTTATCGGTACCCAGCCAGAAGGTTTTGGTAACGATCGGGCTTTCTTTTTGATGACCGGTAAAACGAAATGTCAACGGTTCAGTTACTCCTTCATCTACAAATTTCTCAACGGCATAACCGTTCCCTGTTTGCTTATACGAACTGATAGGGATGTATTGATATTGATCTTCTGCACCAAAGAAAAGATCAGAGAGCGAAGAATTGTTCTGCTGCTCACGTTCAATTTTAATGAACTGTTGTTTATAGCCCGGCTTCTTTGCAGCGATCTCGACGATTATACGGTTAGCATCAGGAGTCGCATCGGGCGCAAGGATGTATGCAAACACAGCAGTGAGTAAGGCCAACACAATAATGCTTAAGCCAAAAACAGCGCCTTTATTCCGGCGGAGTTTTTTCCAGAAGATTTTTGTAAAGGAATATTCTGTGTCAGACATTAATTAAAAATAAAGCTTTGCTGCCAGTTCCGTGACCTACTTCACTGTTCTTCCTTTCCAATCGTACTTTCCAAACTTACCCAACCAACCTGCAATAACCGTGTACACAATATGAAAAGGCTGTGCAAGCGGAAACCACCACAGCAGTTTTTCTTTTTGAAAGAAACCGGCCACAGGTATCAGAAAAATAAGTTCAATGATTGTTTTGAAGAGTAAACTTCCAGCAAGGAGCATCCATAAACTGCTGTTGAAACATGCAGCAATAAAAAGAACAACAAACAATACGTTGAGCAAATAAACCAACAGCAATACCCAGAAGATACGTTTATCATCATATTGATCGGCTTTGCTGGCCCAGCGTATACGCTGACGGAAAAATTCACTTACCCTTTCAACAGGGTTGGTGAGCACAATACTGTCTGCTGCTTTGCAGTAATGCACTTGGGTTGGGAAACGGCGATAGAGTTTATGCATCAGTAGCATATCATCACCACTGGCAATATGGTCCACACCTTTAAAACCACCAACAGCGTAAAACGCTTCTTTGCTGTAGCAGAGATTAGCACCATTGCACATACTGTGAAAACCTGCGCCAACAGACGCTGCAGTAATTCCCTGCAGTGTTAAAAAATCAAGCGACTGAAATAATTTAATAAATGAACTTTCTTCTTTCATAGCAACAGGTGCTGCAATAAAAACTGTTGGTTGGTATTCGATGATGTAAGCAAAGTTGCGTAACCAGTTAGTTGGAACTGTACAATCAGCATCTGTTGTTACAATGTATTTACCTGTTGCTTTTTCAACACCCACTTCAATGGCTTTCTTTTTATAGGAGTTGATCTTTTCTTTCAGTATATCTTTTAACTCAATCACCTGCAAAGCTGAAAATTGTTTTGCAGTTGCAACCGTATTATCGTCACTGAAATCATCGATCACAATTACTTCGATCAACTCTTTCGGATAGTTTAACTGTTGAATACTCTGCAAGCACGCTTTTATATTTTCTTCTTCGTTGCGTGCGGGAATAAGAATGGTAAAGGATGTGGTTGCAGCAAATGAATCAGGAAGGTTGAGTGTCGCAGACTTACTCCACCAATACCGATACAGCAGCAACAGTATTGAATAAGGCACAAACAGTAAAAGTGTAAGCAGCAGCCACAGCATGCTGCAAAATAACAATGCTGTGGCAACCAATCGCCAATAAAAAATTAAAAACCTGCTGATCGTCTGTTTTTCTGTTTGTTGAAATTAGATTTGCAACCGTTTATGGCCCGCAAGAAAAAGAAATCACTTCGCTATCTTCCTGTTATTATTGTAGCTCTTGTATTTGCAGGTGGTGCTTTTTTAGTTGTGCGTAACTGGTGGCTCGAACGGCAGGCCGGTATGATCCGCTACCGTGAGTTTGGCATTCCTATTCCTACAAAATACAGTATGCATGGTATTGACGTAAGCCGTTACCAGCAGATCATAAACTGGGATGCAGTAAAAGGAATGAATGTGGAAGGTGTGCAGATCAGCTTTGCGTTTATTAAAGCAACAGAAGGAAACAGCGGTACCGATTCACACTTTAAACGCAACTGGCGTAAAGCAGGAGAAGCAGGTATGACCCGTGGAGCTTATCATTTTTTTATTGCCACGAAAGATGGAACGATGCAGGCAAGAAATTTTGTGAAGTGTGTAAAGCTGGAGAAAGGTGACTTGCCTCCGGTGCTTGATGTTGAGCAAACCTATGGCGTGAGCAAAACCATTTTACAACAACGGGTGAAAGCATTTTTATATGCAACTGAACTGGCGTATGGTATAAAGCCTATTATTTACACGAATGCGGATTTTTATAAACAGTACTTAAAAGAAGGATTTGATGAGTATCCATTGTGGGTGGCACATTATCTTCGTCCGGTTGCACCACGCATTGATCGTGATTGGCATTTCTGGCAACACAGCGAAAGCGGTCGTGTAAATGGTATTCCCGGTAAAGTTGATTTTAATGTATTCAGTGGAGACAGTACTCAATTTGAAAACCTGCTGTTGAAATAACTACTTTTGCATCGGCCTTAATTATAAAGAACGTCTTAAGGAACAGTCAATAAAAAAAATCAGACAGATGAAAAAAATCTTACTCTCTATCTTCTTCGTAGCATCGGTCAATGCTGTAATGTCACAGAACAGCACTGCTAATAGTACCGAATATAAAACAGCCATTGGTGTAAAAGTGTGGGCCGGTGCCGGCGTGTCGATCAAAACATTTATTAAAGAGAATAATGCAATAGAGCTTATCGGTTATTTCGATAGGTTTGGTACACGCATTACAGGATTGTATGAATTTCACGGTAACCTGAGTACAGAAGGTTCGTTGAAATGGTATGTAGGACCTGGTGCTCATGTAAGCATATACAAAAATTCTACAGCAGTGGGTATTGATGGTGTTGTGGGTATTGATTATAAATTCAATAATATTCCATTGAATCTTGCTCTCGATTGGCAACCAGCTTTTGAGTTAGGCGGAGCTGACCGTAATGGCTTTTATGGTAACTGGGGTGGTTTTGCTATTCGGTTTACGCTGTAACAAAACAAAATCATATGTATGCTGTTGTACTCCTGTACAACAGCATTTTTTATGTTCGTAACTTTCCTTAAAATTTACATGTTATGAGTGGTATGGAGCCGGAAGCCCAGGATTTTTTGAAGCGGATCATTCAAACGGTTTCAATGGGTATACTATTTCTGTTGCTGCACATGACCTTTGGCTTATACCTCAACTGGGGCTTTTTTGAAGGCAGCCCCGGCATTGGTAATATCATTTATTACATTGTATTTCTTGCTTCGTTTGCCGGGTTGATCTATTTCTATTACAAGTTGTGGAAGGGGAAGTTATAATCAACTGCTGTGATCAGCCACAATCACCCATTCTCCTTTTATCTTTCTAAACAGTAAGCTGTAATGTCCTTCAACATCACCTACTTTCTCTCTTGTTAAATGCCATTTGCCCACAACAAAGTATGCATCAGCCGATATCTTTTCAACTTTCAGGATAGTGAATTTGAGAATGCCCATTGCATCTCTGTTGGGATATCCTTTGCTGTAATTCTCTAAAGTATTGTTGTAGCCGTACGTAACACCGCTCTTGCCGATGAACATGAGTGAATCACTTTTCCAGTAACCTTTCATGAAGTTTTCAAGATCACCTGCATTCCAGTAGTTGGTTTGTGCGTCAAGTATGGAAAGGATGTGTTGTTTATCTTTTGTTTGTGCGTTTGCATGGATTGCTGAAACCAGCAAGAAAAGGAAGAATAGTTTTTTCATAAACTGAATGTAGTAAAAATGAAGCCACCAATTATACGAATTTTATGAACTGATCGTAAATAAAAAAGCACAGGCGTTTGACCTGTGCTTTATCTCGTTGATGAAAGAAGATCAACTGTTACCCCAGTCTTTCTTTTTCATATAAGCAATGCTTTTCTTAATGCACTCTTCCTCTGGCATTGTGTATGCCTCTTGTTCTACAAATGCATATTTTAGACCTGCATGTTTCTTGTGCTCAAAAATTTTACTGAAGTTGATGGTACCATCACCCACTTGTGTACTCTCTTTTTTACCTTCTTTATTTACAGTAAGATCTTTTACATGCCACATGGTAAAACGACCTGGATATTTATTGAACCATTCCACCGCATCTTCATTCATAAAAGATGACCAGTAAATATCCAATTCAAAATCAACCATGGAAGGATCTGTGCCTTCTAACAATGTTTGAAGGAATGATTTACCATTATCCAGTTTCTTAAATTCAAAGTCGTGATTATGGTAAGCCAGTTTCAAGCCCGCAGCTTTGGTAAGGTCTGCAGCTTTGTTCACCAGCTCAACAAGTTTCGGAAGTGTATCAGCACCACGTTGATTTGCATCTAACCACGGGATTGTTGCATATTCATTACCCATGATGTTGGCAGCTTCGAGCACTTTCTTCCAGAAATCAAGATTGCCTTCGGTTAACACCGGGCCAAAATTATAGTGACCACTGGGTGATGTTAATTTCAATCCATCAAACATGGCCTTCAATTCTTTTGGTGATTTACCAAAGAACGATTTACCATCAAAACCATATAATTCAATTTGCGAGTAACCTGCTTTGGCAACATAATCTAAGGTGCTTGCAAGATTTTTTGCAACATCATTACGCACAGTGTATAACTGAAGACCATACTTTTTTGTATCAGCCAATGATTTATTTGCGCATGAAATTAACGGCAAGCCTGCCAATGAAATACCTGCAGTGGCAGCTGCTGAAGTTTTTAAGAATGATCTGCGATTGTAAGCCATTTTTTGTGAAATTGAAACCTCCGCTAAACATTCATTTAGCGGAAGTGTATGTTTAAAGTAAGCGTTTGCTGTTTAAAGACGTTTGCAAGAACTAAGCCGTTGCTTTATACTTTATTCTGCCCATGCTTTATCACCCTTTGCATAAGGGAACTCACCATCAAACTTGCCTGGAATAGGTACATGACGCAGTGTTTCTGTCATACCGGTCTTAGATGTAAAAAAGCCCGTCAACGTTAACTGCTTCATCATAGTATAATAATGGCTTGGTGCGCCTTCAAACTCTGTTTGATCTTTCCATGCCTTGGTTTCATTTCTCTGATGATGTTCTTCCCGCAATGGTTTATCTGCTTCATCACGTTTGGTATTGAACTCTTTGGCTTCTTTTTCAAGACTTACTAATAATGCTTTGCGTTGTTCAGGTGTACATTCCATAAACGATTTGCTGTGCATTTTTTTGCAGGCATCTTCAAGTTCGCCAATACCACTCATGAATGCATCCTGCTGGCGCTGGGTGTAACAATCTGTTACCATCACTTTCATAAACTCACCAACTTTAGCAGCTTTTGCGCCTGGCGTTGAAGTTGCAGGAATAATAGTTTCAGCTACTTCATCAAGTAAAGAAATATTGGCGGCAGAAAAATCTGCTGCTACTTTAGGCCCGGTTTTACAACCAGCTAAAAACAATTCGCCACCAATAACTGCACCACCGGTAAGTAATGCTATTTGTTTTAGGAGATCACGACGATTCATATAAAAAGTTGATTTTAAAGTTGCTTAATTATTTTTTTACAGGTTTCCTTTTTTTAATTCACTTACAGCAAATGAAGCAGCCCTGGCTGTTAATGCCATATACGTTAAAGATGGATTAACACAGGAAGCGCTTGTCATACATGCACCATCAGTAACGAATACGTTTGGTGCATCCCATACTTGGTTATTGCCATTCAGTACAGATGTTTTGGGATCACGACCCATACGTGCTGTTCCCATTTCATGAATACCATGGCCCATTGCATGCCCTGAATCATAAGCAGATATATTTTTTACACCTGCTGCTTCAAACATGGCCTGCAGATCTTCTTTAATGTCCTTACGCATATTCATCTCGTTCTCCTTCAATTCAGCATCCATCGATAGAACAGGTAAACCCCATTTGTCTTTTACTTCTTTATCCAACGAAATTTTATTTTCATGATAAGGAAGTATTTCTCCAAAGCCTGTTGCACCGATGCGCCATCCGCCGGGTTCAGTAAGTGCTTCTTTTAACTCGCTGCCAATAGTAAGTTCGGCGACAACTCTTCCCCAACCTTGCCTGCTTGCGCTTCCCTGATAACCATATCCTCTTACAAAATTTCTTTGTTTATCACCCGGGGTGTTGGCAAAGCGGCTGATGTAAAAACCGGCTGGGCGACGACCATATTCAGTTACATTTTCATATCCATCTATTTCGCCGCTTACACCAAGGTTATAGTGATGATCCATTACATTATGTCCCAACTCACCACTGCTGCTGCCTAAACCACCGGGCCATATATCAGTAGCTGAATTGAATAAAAGCCAGGTTGAGTTTAGAGCCGATGCGCAAACGAAAATGATCTTTGCTTTATACTCATAGGTTTTATTATCCATGGTATCAAGCACCTCTACACCGCTTGCTTTTTTCTTGTCTTTATCGTAAAGGATTTTTGTTACAATTGATAATGGACGAACAGTAAGATTGTTTGTTTTTACTGCTGCAGGTAAAGTAGAAGATTGTGTGCTGAAATAACCACCAAAAGGGCAACCTTCCCAGCAACGGTTACGAAACTGGCAACCCGGTCTTTGATTGTGTGGTACCGTAATATTGGCTACACGACTGTTGATCATTTGCCGCTCTCCTTTATAAAACGCTTTGATCTTTGCTGCTACATCTTTTTCAACAATGTTCAACGGCACAGGAGGAAGAAACTGCCCATCGGGGAGATAAGGTAAACCTTCTACTGAGCCGCTGATACCTGCAAACCGTTCTACATGATCATACCATGGAGCAATGTCTTTATAACGGATGGGCCAATCAATACCAAACCCGTCTTTAGCATTGGCTTCAAAATCAAGTTCGCTCCAGCGATAACTATGCCGTCCCCATAAAACAGAACGACCACCCATACGGTAACTACGCCACCAGGTAAATGGTTTTACTTCTGTATAGGGCGAATCTTTTTCGTTGGCCCATGCATCCATTACACGTTCATTGGCAGCCCATCCTCTGTGAATAACAGGGTAGTCTTCTTTTTGCTGCTGAGTTGTTTTGCCACGATATTCAAACTCCCAAGGCATTTTGTTGGCAGTTTTATAATCGGTGATATGTTTATGCTCGGCACCACGCTCCAGCATCAGCACTTTAAGCCCCTGCTCGCAAAGTTCCTTTGCTGCCCAGCCGCCGCTGATACCCGACCCGATTACTATTGCATCAAATGTGTTATCTGCCATAATGGGTCAATTAAAGGTTGCCTTTTTTCAATTCGCTTACAGCAAAATCTGCAGCACGTGCTGTTAATGCCATATAAGTTAATGAGGGGTTTACACATGATGCTGATGTCATACATGCACCATCGGTAACAAACACATTCTTTGCATCCCATACCTGGTTGTTGCCATTGAGTACTGATGTTTTAGGATCACGACCCATACGTGCTGTACCCATTTCATGAATACCCATACCCGGGGCATATCCAGCATCATAGGTACTTACATTTTTGGCACCGGCAGCTTCCAGCATTTCTTTTGCATCATTCATCATATCAACACGCATCTTCTTTTCATTTTCTTTGATCTCAACATCAAACTTCAACACCGGTAATCCCCATTTATCTTTCACATCTTTATCAATGGTGATTTTGTTTTCGTGGTATGGCAGCATTTCCCCAAAGCCGGTAATACCCATATTCCAGTTATCACTTGGAACACTCAATGCTTCTTTCAGATCAGCACCAATGGTTAACTCAGCTACATCAATACCTCTTCCACGTCCTGCTC
Organism: Lacibacter sp. H375; assembly: GCF_037892425.1. NCBI lineage: Bacteria > Pseudomonadati > Bacteroidota > Chitinophagia > Chitinophagales > Chitinophagaceae > Lacibacter > Lacibacter aquaticus. The sequence continues at coordinate 1,035,550 of NZ_JBBKTT010000001.1, read as the reverse complement.
CGCCCTGGTAACCAAAGCCACGTAGGTAATCACGTTTATCGTCATAGATATTGCGGAAACGTGGAATATATATACCTGTAGGTCTGCGTCCATATTCATACTTATCACTGAAACCTTCCATGGTTCCGTTTGCGCCGGCACGGAAATGATGATCCATTACGTTATGACCCAACTCACCACTGCTGCTTCCTAAACCACCTTCCCAAACATCAGTTGCTGAATTCATTAACACCCATGCAGAGTTTAAAGCTGATGCACACACGAAAACAATTTTCGCTTTGTACACATATGTTTGGTTTGTTTCTGCATCAAGAATTTCAACACCCGTTGCTTTCTTGGTATCCTTATCATAAACGATCTTGGTAACAATGGAGAATGGGCGAAGTGTTAAATTACCTGTGGCCATTGCTGCAGGCAAAGTAGCAGATTGTGTACTGAAATAAGCCCCAAACGGACAACCTCTCCAGCAACGATCACGATACTGGCAATTTGTACGGTTGTGGTGTGGTTGTGTAATATTTGCGCTACGGCCAATAATTAAATGCCGCATGCCTTTATAATGTGCTGTTAAACGTTTCTTCACTTCTTTCTCAACACAGTTCAGTTCCATTGCGGGCATAAAGTCGCCATCGGGCAACACCTCCAATCCATCTTTACTTCCCTGTATGCCTGCAAATTTTTCTGCATAGCTGTACCATGGTGCTACATCTTCGTAACGGATAGGCCAGTCAACTGCAATACCTTCTTTGGCATTTGCTTCAAAATCCCATTTGTTGAAACGATAGCTTTGTCTGCCCCACATGATAGAGCGGCCACCTACATGATAACCACGAAACCAATCGAAGCGTTTTTCTTCTACGTAAGGACATTCTTTATCTTTTACCCAATAATCCAATACCATTTCATTGAGTGGATAATCACGTTTCAACACCGGATAATCTTTGATCATCTGCTGCGTTCGGTTACCACGGTGCGGGAGATCCCATGGTTCTTTTGTAGCATTTACATAATCTTTGATGTGTTCAATATTTCTTCCACGCTCAAGCATAATGGTTTTTAAACCTTTTTCAGTGAGCTCTTTGGCGGCCCATCCACCGCTGATTCCTGAGCCAATTACAATGGCATCATACACATAATTATCCGGCATATTGTCTTATTTGAGTGGTTATTGTTTATATGAACTAAGCTTCTTTATTTCTATTTAACTGTTGTTGCGTCGCACACTTGTACGGTTGCAATTCTATTCACCACTGTTGAAAGATGAATCGTCACTTGTAATTATTACTCATGATTGATCATTCAAAACTCTCGTTTGTTACACATCACATCTTTTCACCGCATCTTTCAATGCAGCCAGTTTTTCTTCTTTTGTTTTTCCTGTGGGTATATATTCCTGTGCTACGTATCCTTTGTAACCTGTTTCAAGAATTGCTTTCATAATGGCCGGGTAATACAGCTCCTGGTTTTCAGTGATCTCATGTCGGCCGGGAACACCTGCTGTATGGTAATGACCGAAATACTGATGATTCTTCTTGATCGTACTAATAATATCGCCTTCACTGATCTGCATGTGATAGATATCATACAGGATCTTAAAGTTGGGTGAACCAAGGCGTTTGCATAATTCGATCGTCCATTTGGTATTATCAGCCATGTAATCAGGATGGTTCACTTTGCTGTTAAACACTTCAATCTGGATGATGACGTTATGCTTTTCAGCCAATGGCATAATCTGTTTCAACCCTTCAACACAATTCTGCAAACCGGTTTCATCATCCATACCATTACGGTTACCACTGAAACAGATGAGATTTTGATAACCTGCTGCTGCCACCAAAGGAATAGCTTCTGTAAAAGCAGCAATCAATTGTGCATGGTTTTTCTTGTTGTTCCAGCCTTCTGTTAAACTGATCTTGCCATTCGTATAACACATAGAACAATGGATGCCGTGCTTTTTGGCAATGGGCCATTCACTTGGCGTAAGAAGATCGATGGCAGCAAAGCCCATCTTTTTTACTTCTATACACAATTCTTCAAGTGAAAGAAAATCATGTGTCCATTTACAAACAGAATGGTTGATATTTCCTTTTAATTTATACTGAGTTTCTTCCATAACTCTTTCTATTGCACCTGCAGTTACAACATTGCCGGCTGTAACAGCAACCGTTGCTGCTGCAAATTTCTTAATGGCTTCTCTTCTCGATGATTGCTTTGACATGAATACTTTACTTTATACAATTAAGCGGTCTTGTTTGTTTTTTCATCTTTAAACAGCAGTGCAAAAATCAGGAACACTGCAAATGCAATACCCGATGGAATTAACCAGATCATTTTATAATCCATTGTGCCATCTGCCAATTTATAACTGTCGGTGATTTTTCCGGCTACAGCAAACCCAATGAGCATACCCACACCATAAGTAGCCAATGTAATTAATCCCTGTGCTGCACTTTTATGTTGTTCTCCTGCTTTTGAGTCGGTATAGATTTGTCCTGATACAAAGAAGAAATCGTAGCAAATACCATGCAGGGCAATACCTATTAATAACATAAATGTGAGGTCGCCGGCATTGCCGTATGCAAACAACACATAACGAACGGCCCATGCAAGCATACCAACTAAAATTGTTTTCTTAAAACCAAAGCGGTTAAAGAATACAGGCAATAACAACAGGAACAATACTTCCGACCCCTGGCCAATTGTCATTTTGCCGGTTGGGTTGTCAACGCCAATGCTAGAGAGAAAAGAATTTGTATTCTGGTAGTAGAAAGCCAGTGGAATACAAATAAGAATGGAAGAGATAAAAAAGATGAGGAAGTTTTTATCCTTCAGCAGTTTTAACGCATCTAATCCAAGAATATCATTCACAGTAACCTTTGTGCCCTTCCCTTTAGGAGGAGTTTTCGGCAATGTGAAACTAAACAAACCAAGCACCAATGATGCAGCACCTGATAATAAGAATGTATTTTTCAATAAACCTTCTTTTGTCGCTTCTGCTGAGTCCCAATGAAACAGATAACTGATCAATAAACCCGCAGCGATCCAGCCGATTGTGCCAAACAAACGAATCACGGAAAATTCTTTTTCTGGATTTTTCATTTGGTTGAATGATACTGAATTTACCAAGGCCAGTGTAGGCATATAGCAAATCATATATATTAATACATAAGGGTAGAAAACGGCAATATTATCGGCACTGTACATCTGGTACATCAATAATGCCCCTATAATATGCAGCACACCAAGAATCTTTTCTGCATTCACAAAACGATCGGCAATTAACCCAATAATAAACGGAGCAATAATGGCGCCCCATGACTGTGTTGAGAAAACCTGTCCCGATTCAGCCCCCGATGCAGACAAATTATTATTTAAAAAAGTGCCCAATGTTACAAACCATCCTCCCCAGATAAAGAACTCAAGAAACATCATAAAGGAAAGCTGTACACGGGTAGTAAAAGACATGCGCAATCGATTTAAGTGGTTGGTTAAAGTTCAAAAAATACAATGGCTGAATACTGGCTCAACCACAGCTTAATATGAGGTTTTAAATTTAGGGTATTTCTGCTTTGTGAGAACCTAATTTTTTTAAAGCGGGTGCTGTAATCGTTTGAAATGTTAATGAATATTGATGCGATGGTACTAACCATTATTAGTGATTAATACGTTATTTGAATAATAAGTTTATCCAGTTGTTAAACTTTGTATGCTTTGGCCATGTATGTAAATCTATAAGCCTGCAATGCAACAATCAGGATTTAACTGGTTTACTTTTTCTTATGAAATAAATAATTGTAAATATTGCAAAAAGTATAGCGGGCATAATGGCAACTTTTAAAAGAGTATCACTCCCGGCCACAGCTTCCGCTTTTGCAACATCAGTTCCCGAGCTAACAGCCGCCGCTTTTGCTTTATCAAACCATTTGCCCATAACAGGTAATATCAGGGAAACAGAAAACATTCCTGCTCCGCCCATTAATGATAGACCCAACGCTCCTGTTTTTGGAAGATACTCCGATACAAAGCCAAGCATTGTTGGCCAGAAAAAGCAAATACCAACTGCAAACACTGCAGCTGCACCAACTGCTGCGGCGCCACTTGAAATACTCAAAAGATATAATCCAATGGCTGCAAATAAAGAAGAGAATATCAGCATACCATTCGGATTCAGTTTATGTACGATAGGCCCGGCGAATGACCTGCCGACAGCCATTATACCATTGATAAATACCAAAATTAATATCCCCGAAACGCCTGCTCCGCTTAATAAAGCACCAATCCACGTACCTGTACCTAATTCTGTGGCAGCTGTCATAAACATGCAAACAATCATGATAAGATATAGCGGATTAAGACAGCTTTTAAACATTTCACCTGTGCTGACTCCTTTTTCAACTCGTTCGGTTTTTGGAAAATCAAGTTTCCAGAACATAACGCCATAAATAATTGCAGGTAATACTAGCAAGGCAACCATGATTCTCCAATCCAGATGCAGTTGTTCTAAAAACAGATACGAAATCAATCCTCCAATTACAATTCCACCAGGGAACCAAACGTGAAATTTATTCAGCATCGTTGTTTTATTATCCGGATAAAGAGAAACAACAAGAGGATTACATGCAGCTTCCACCATTCCATTTCCTACACCAATACAAACTGTACCGATAAATAACATGGTGGCATCATTTGCAACCAGGTAAATAACAATTCCCGTGACATGGCCTATAAAAGCCAGGCCAACTAATCTTTTCATGCCTATTATATCACAAAGAGGGCCACCAAAAATCATAGCTAAAGTGAAGCCCCAGAATGCCGGACTGAATATCCAGCCAATTTGTTCTTTGGTGAGATGAAATTCTTTTTCCCATGTACCCTCAAGGGCTGCACGATAGGCAAACGTGATGGCTGTTACAATCAGTGCAATACGACTGGCAAGAAATAGTTGATTACGGTTAATGGAATTCATTCTACAATCGTTTAAAGTTTAGGCTGGTTAAAGAAAAAAATAAATTTAGGCTATTTCCTAATTGAGAAACCTGAAATTTTTAAATCCGGTGCGGCAATCGTTTAAAATGTTAATGAATATTAAACTCATTGTTCTAATCATAAATACTATTTTATCTTCCCGTATCATTTTCAGCAATGATTGTATCATAAGTAAGTAAATTGAATTTGTTGTTTTCATTTAGTCATTACCTTTAGAACCTTCAAACCAATTGCATGTCATGGGAGATTTCCAGATAAAAGTTCAGCCCAAAAGTTACGATGTAGTAATCGTTGGCTCTGGCGCTGGTGGCGGTATGGCTGCCTACGAATTAAGTAAAGCGGGATTGAAAGTGTGTTTGCTTGAAGCTGGCACCATGTATGATCCGCAAAAGAACGTTACACAATTAAAGAATCCATGGGAAAGTAAACGCAGAGGTGCAAGCACAAAGTACAGACCCTTTGGCGATTTTGATGCATGCTACGGCGGATGGGAACTTGATGGTGAACCATATACAAAAGAGGCTGGAACAAAATGGGATTGGTGGCGTGCACGTATGTTGGGCGGACGTACCAATCACTGGGGACGTATCTCTTTACGCTTTGGTCCAAAAGATTTCAAACGCAGAAGTATTGATGGATTAGGTGATGATTGGCCAATTGGTTATGATGATGTGAAACCTTATTACGACAAAGTTGACAAGCTCATCGGCATCTTTGGAACTAACGAAGGTTTGGAAAATGATCCTGACGGATTTTTTCTTCCACCACCTAAACCACGTTTGCACGAACTGTTTATTAAGAATGCAGCAACCCAGGCTGGTGTTAAAGTGATTCCTTCCCGTTTATCGATCCTCACAAAAAAAATAGAAAGCACAACTGAAAGAGGCGTTTGTTTTTATTGTTCGCAATGCGGACGTAACTGCAGTATGGCGAAAGCTGATTTTTCATCAACCAATGTATTGATCTATCCTGCACTTAAAACAGGCAATGTTGATGTTATTGCAAATGCCATGGCACGTGAAGTACTTACGAACAAGGAAGGAATGGCAACAGGTGTTAGTTATGTAAGCAAAGATGATCTCAACGAATACCAGGTAAATGGTAAGGTGGTGATCCTTGCTGCAAGTGCTTGTGAAACTTCAAGAATATTACTCAATTCAAAATCACCACGTCATCCAAACGGATTAGCCAACAGCAGTGATGTGGTTGGTAAATATTTGCATGATAGTACAGGTGCTGCATTAGGTGGAGTATTGCCGAAGCTCTTCGGTCGAAAAAAATACAATGAAGATGGCGTGGGTGGAATGCATGTGTATTCGCCCTGGTGGTTAGATAATAAGAAACTGGATTTCCCCCGTGGTTATCATATTGAATATTGGGGTGGCATGGGTCAACCGGCTTATGGCTTTGGAATGAATATTCAAATGTTAAATGGCAAGTATGCAGTTGCAGGTAAACAAAAAGAAGCCGGTGGTTATGGCGCTTCATTAAAAGAAGACCAGCGTTATTTCTATGGTGCCAATGTAGGTATGGCCGGGCGTGGTGAAGCAATTCCTTTAGAAAGTAATTATTGTAAAATAGATCCCGATGTGGTAGATCAGTATGGTATTCCAGTGTTGAAGTTCAATGTAAAGTGGAGTGAACATGAAATAAAACAGGCAAAGCACATGAAGGAAACCTTTAAAGAGGTGATGCATAACATGGGTGCTGTTATCACTTGGGGTGGCGACGATGGACCCGAAAATGATTACGGATTGGAAACACCCGGAAAAATTATTCATGAAGCAGGAACTGCACGCATGGGTAACGATCCAAAGAAAAGTGCATTGAATAAATACAACCAGGCACACGATTGTAAAAACCTGTTTGTAGTTGACGGTGCTGCATTTGTATCGCAAGCTGATAAGAATATTACGTGGACGATTTTGGCACTGAGCATGCGGGCAAGTGAATATATTGTTGACCAGCTCAAAAAAAATAATCTCTAATCGAAATACAACATGAAAAGAAGAGATTCCATTAAAGCTATTTTAGTTGGTACGGTTGCATCATCTGTATTGGTTGATGCGTGTAAAACCGCTGATGAAAAAGCAAACGCATCTACATCTGCAGATTCATCTTCTACAACTCCTGCCAGTACGATCGATCGAACAAAAGTTGAAGCAGAGATCGAAGCAAAGCTGATGGCAGAAACATTTTTTACAGCACATGAAATGGCAACCATCACCATACTTGCCGATATTATTATCCCGAAAGATGAAGTGAGCGGAAGTGCAAGTGAAGCAGGTGTGCCCGATTTTATTGAGTTTATTGTAAAAGATATGCCGCAAAACAAAACACCTATGCGTGGTGGTTTGCGTTGGCTCGATCTGGAAAGCAGCAAACGGTTTCAAAAAGCATTCAAAGATTGCACTACTCAACAACAGATCGCTATTGTTGATGATATAGCTTATCCTGAAAAAGCAAAACCAGAAATGAAACAAGGTGTTGCATTTTTCAATCTGATGCGCAACTTAACTTCTACAGGTTTTTATACATCAGAAATCGGCGTAAAAGATCTTGGTTACATGGGTAACAGGCCTAATCAATGGAATGGTGTGCCTGATGATGTGTTAAAACAATACGGCTTGGCTTACACTGAAAAGGAATTGAAAGAATGTGTTTCGTTCGATACTAAAGCATAATATTTTATTTGATCAATAAACAACTTACATGAGCAACAAAAAAACAAGACGGGATTTTCTACGCACAGGATCTATTGCTGCAGCAGGGTTCTTTATTGTGCCACGACATGTATTGGGCGGACCCGGTTATATTGCACCAAGTGATCGGTTGAATATTGCAGGTATTGGTGCCGGTGGTAAAGGAGCAAGTGATTTGGCTGAATTCGCAAAAAGTCCGAAAGTAAATATTGTTGCTTTTTGCGATGTTGATGAAGCACAGGCTGCAGGCTCGGTTAAGCGTTTCCCTAAAGCGAAATTCTATTACGATTTCCGTGAAATGCTGGAGAAAGAAAAAAATAATATTGACGCAGTATCAGTATCAACACCCGACCATACACATGCTATTGCAACATTAGCTGCTATGGAAATGGGCAAACACGTATATGTACAAAAGCCGTTAACGCATGATATTTATGAAGCACGTATGCTCACTGAAGCTGCAAAAAAATATAAAGTGGTTACACAAATGGGAAACCAGGGTGGTAGCGGCGATGGCGTTCGTTTAATGAAAGAATGGTATGATGCCGGTCTTATTGGTAAAGTAACCAGTGTTAATGCATGGACCAATCGTCCAGTATGGCCGCAAGGTTTAGCAAAGCCAACAGGAACACATGCTGTTCCCGCAAATTTCAAATGGGATCTATGGATCGGTCCATCAAAATTTGAAGATTATAACCCGGCCTATCATCCATTTAATTGGAGAGGTTGGTGGTCGTTCGGTACAGGCGCATTGGGCGATATGGCTTGTCATATCATGGATCCTATTTATCGCATCTTACCAATTCTTTATCCAAACGAAGTAGAATGTAGTTTGCCCAATCAGTTTACTGCAGCATGGACAGAAGCAGGTTATATTGATAGCTGTCCGCCGGCTTCAATAATACATCTTAACTATCCAAGAACTGATGGTAAAGGACAAATAAAAGTTACCTGGATGGATGGTGGACTGTTACCAAAACGTCCGGAAGAATTATTGCCGGATGAAGCAATGGGCAATTGGGACGGAGGAGTGATCTTTGAAGGAACAAAAGGAAAGATGATGAGTGGTTGCTATGGTGAAAAGCCAACTCTGCTACCAACAAAACGCATGAAAGAAGACCGTTTGCCAAAGCAAACGTTGAAGCGTGTCCCCGAAGGTCACTATGTACAATGGGTGAATGCATGTATGGCTGGTTATGGTAATGGAGAAACAAGTTCACCGTTTGAATATGCAGGACCTTTTACTGAAAGTATATTAATGGGTAATTTGGCAATACGATCATGGATGATCAAAAACCCGAAATTGACGGGATGGGGAGATAAATATCTTGGTCGTAAAAAGTTATTGTGGGATGCTGCCAATATGAAGATCACCAACTTTGATGAAGCCAACCAGTTTGTGAAGAGGGAGTATAGAACGGGATGGTGATTAATGATGAGTCATGAGTGTGTTCATCCACTCCATGGAGGGGCGGTAGAGTCTTAAATGTTTATGATAATTGAAAGGGGTGGGTCCTTCGGCTTCGCTCACGGTCAATAGAAATACAAAACGTACAAGCGAGCGTGGCAACAACAGCCACACAAAGAACCAAACGACGATAACATAATATTTTTTTCATTTAGAACGATTGATACTATGAACAGAAAATTAAGAATGGCAATGATCGGTGGTGGTAAAGATGCCTTCATTGGTGCAGTACACCGCCTTGCTATGAATATGGACGGACAGGCCGAACTTGTTGCCGGCGCATTAAGTGTGAACCCTGAAGTTGCAGTTGAATCAGGAAAACTATTATTTCTTGACGAAGACCGCATTTATACCGATTACAAAGTATTACTCGAAAAAGAAGCAGCAATGCCTGCTGATAAACGCATTGACTTTGTAAGCATTGTTACGCCCAACTTTGTGCATTTTGATCCTGCAATGATGGCATTGGAAAAAGGATTTAATGTAGTGGTTGAAAAGCCGATCACATTTACATTGGAAGAAGCCATGAAACTGAAAGCAAAAGTTGAAGATACAGGATTGAGCTTATTGCTTTGTCATACCTATACGGGTTACCCGATGGTGAAACAGGCAAAACAATTGTTGAAAAGCGGAGCATTGGGTAAGATCAGAAAAGTGTATGTTGAATATCCGCAAGGTTGGTTAAGCACATTACTCGAGGCTGCAGGAAATGCTCAAGCCAGTTGGCGAACCGATCCCAAGAAAAGTGGTAAAGCAGGTGCAATGGGCGATATTGGCACGCATGCATTTAATCTTGCAGAATATGTTACCGGGTTAGCAGTAACGCATCTTTGTTCCAATACAAATATTGTTGTTGAAGGAAGAATGCTGGATGATGACGGTGCTGCATTTTTAAAATTCAATAATGGTGCAACAGGTGTGTTGATGGCTACACAAATTGCAGCTGGTGAAGAAAACAATGTAAAGATCCGAGTATATGGTGAAAAAGGCGGCATTGAATGGAAGCAGGAAGATGCAAATACCTTATTGGTGAAGTGGCTCGATAAACCAGCAGAGATTTACAGAACGGGCGGTGGTTATAACAGCTCTTTCGCTGCACATAACACCAGAGTACCTGCTGGTCATCCGGAAGGTTATTTAGAAGCTTTTGGAAATCTTTACCGCAACTTTGTATTAACCGTTCGTGCAAAAATGAATGGCGAACAACCAAAAGAAGAGTGGCTCGATTTTCCAAGTGTGAAAGAAGGAGTGCGGGGGATGGCGTTTGTAAATAATGTGATCGAGAGCGGACAGAGTGATGTAAAGTGGAAGGAGTTTGTAGTTTAATTCATAATTGATACTTAAGAAATGAAAACGATAAAAGGACCAGCCATATTCTTAGCTCAGTTCATGGGCGACAAAGCTCCATTCAACAGTCTGGAAACGATTTGTGAATGGGCAGCATCACTCGGCTTTAAAGCAGTACAGATACCAACATGGGAAAAAAGATTGATCGATCTGAAACTTGCGGCAGAAAGTAAAACATATGCTGATGAGTTAAAAGGAAAGATCAACAGTTATGGGTTAGAGATTTCTGAACTCAGTACACATTTACAAGGTCAGCTTGTTGCAGTGCACCCGGCTTACGATACAATGTTCGATGCATTTGCAGCAGATGAAGTAAAGAACAATCCCAAAGCAAGACAAGCATGGGCAGTGCAACAATTAATGTATGGCGCAAAAGCATCGCAGAACCTGGGTATCACAGCACATGCAACATTCAGTGGCTCCTTGTTATGGCATACATTTCATCCGTGGCCGCAACGTCCCGATGGGTTGGTAGAAGAAGGTTTTAAAGAATTGGCCAAACGTTGGTTGCCGATTCTGAATTATTTTGACGAATGTGGTGTAGATGTTTGTTATGAAATTCATCCCGGTGAAGATCTGTTTGATGGCATTACTTATGAAATGTTTTTAGAGAAAGTAAATAATCATCCACGTGCCTGTTTGTTGTATGATCCATCGCATTTTGTATTACAGCAACTCGATTATATTGAATACATCGATCTGTATCACGAACGCATCAAAGCATTTCATGTAAAAGATTCAGAATTCAATCCAACCGGCCGGCAGGGAACATTTGGTGGGTATCAAAGTTGGTTAAACAGAGCAGGCCGTTATCGTTCACCTGGTGATGGTCAGGTTGATTTTAAAACTATCTTCAGTAAACTTACTCAATACGGTTACGATGGATGGGCGGTGATGGAATGGGAATGTTGCATTAAACATCCTGAAGATGGTGCAAGAGAAGGTTCGGAGTTTATCAAAAACCATATTATTCGTGTAACTGACAAAACATTCGATGATTTTGCCGGCAGTGGAAGCGATGTTGCAACTAACCGACGTATTTTAGGTCTCGATTAATCACATTTTCAACTTAAAACAATAGATCATGAAATGCCCGTAAGCTTATCATCACAATTGAAAATGATTATGAGCAAATTCTGTGACAATTAAAAACAATTAAAAAACATACACATGAAAAAGATTTTATTTACTTCGGCTGTGATGCTTGCTTTAATTGCCTGTGGTGGTGCAGGTACAGAAAATAAAGAGCAAACAAAAGAAGAACCAAAACAGGAAGCGGAAGCAACTCCTCCATCACCAAGTGATAATCCCGATTACGAAAAGGGTCTTGCACTTGTTGCCAAGCCTGAGAACCTTTGCTTAACCTGTCATAAGATCGATGAAAAAGTAATTGGTCCTGCTTATCGTGATGTTGCAAATAAATATGAACCAACAGAAGCAAATATTAAAATGCTGGCTGAAAAAGTAGTGAAAGGTGGTAGTGGAGTTTGGGGTGACGTAGCTATGCCGCCAAATGCTGTTGTAACTATTGCTGATGCAGAACAAATGGTAAAGTATATTCTCTTACTTAAAAACAAGTAAACATGATTCGTTCAATGTTAATGATTGCAGCCGTGGGTTTATTTGCTTCCTGTAATAATGAAGGCGAAAACTCAACTACAAATGATACTTCAACAGCAGAACTACCTGCTGCAACTCCGCCATTATTAACTGATGAGGAAGTAAAAGATGGTTGGGTATCGTTATTTGACGGACAAAGTACCAAGGGTTGGCATAAGTATGGTGGCACATCTGCAGGCAATGCATGGAAAGTTGTGGATGGTACATTGCATCTTGATACATCAGTAAAAAAAGATGGAAAAATAGTTGATGGCGGTGATATTCTAACAGATGAAGAATATGAAAATTTTCATTTAAAAATTGAATGGAAGATATCTCCAAACGGAAACAGCGGTATCATCTTCCTTTCTAATGAAGATACAGCAAAGTATAAGCATCCATATGAATCAGGTCCTGAAATGCAGGTGCTGGATAACAATGGTCATCCCGATGCAAAAATCAACAAACATCGTGCAGGTGATTTGTATGATCTCATTTCAGCTACACCGGAAACAGTAAAGCCTGTTGGCGAATGGAACCTTGCCGAGATCATTATTAAAGACGGTAAACTTGAACATCGTTTGAATGGTGTTACAGTTGTAACCACTACAATGTGGGATGATAACTGGACAAAGATGATCGCTGCCAGCAAGTTTAAACAATGGCCCGGCTTTGGAACATTTAAGAAAGGAAAAATTGTATTGCAGGATCATGATAATGCAGTATGGTTCAGGAATATTAAGATCAGGAAATTGTAACGTTTTACTTAAACGTTAATAGACTGCAAAAGCTGCTGTACTAAAAGTGCAGCAGCTTTTGCTTTAACGACAGTTTTTGAAATGAGTGAGTAGCTTGCTTTAAAAATTCACATGAAGCATCTTGTTATTACAACCTTGTTATCTTTTGTGACAGTATTTGTTATGGGGCAGCATACAACCACAGTTGAACAGTATTGCACAATGAAGATCTATTATTCCATTCTTGCTGAGGGAGCAACCATTACAATTGACGAAGGCAAAGATGATGAACTAATGCACAGGCTCGGTAAGCGACTGCGTGACAGCAGTAACAATCTCCTACGTTTTAAATCACCGGTTGATGCATTGAACTATATGGGTAAGCAAGGTTGGAAATTGGTACACACTGTAAGTAACAGTACTGACAATAGTGATTACTTATACCTTTTTAAAAGAGAAGTGACGAAAGAAGGGTGATTTGAGGTGTTAATCTAAATCATACAAATGTAGGGTCACCTTTATCCGTTTTTTTATTGTATCCTACTGTAATAAGTGCTTGCACCGTCGGCATAACAATACGGAGTACTTAATTGCAGCTTGCCGGATTCTATTTTCACAAAAAGTGGAGTTGAATTTAAACTCTCATTTGTTGACACCGATATATCTGAACCCGGCTTGCCACATTCATCACTTTTGTTTAAAAAGAAATTGCCTTTAAAAGTACTGAACCATATTTTTAAAATTCTCAAGCCTGTTATTTGTACCGCAGGATGAAAAAATTGCGGAGATCAGAAGTAATGAATAAACTATTTCTAAAAATGTGAGTATTTGGTTTTAATGCAGATATCTCATTTCATAGTAGCGTTGCATTAGTCAAATCTGGTCTCAAAACCCAGACTCTGAGTCTATTCTGTTTTCATGTGTAATTTATCATTTGTTATTAGTAAAAACACGATTTCAAAGTAACAAGCGTGTTGATTTTTATAATAAGTGCGGCTATATGTTACAGTTAGAAATTTTATTTTTTTCTTTATCTGCAATCTCTTTTTTTTGTGTTCCAAAAAAATTCACATGAAAAAGAAAACCCTGATTGTACTTCTTACAGTACTTACCCTGTCTCTCAACTCTTTTGCACAATCAACAGCTTACACTCCATGGCAAGTAGATTTCATGGGTGGTTACGCCGCTGCGAGCGGTAAAGGAACAAAAGGCGGTATCGCATTGTATCTTGAACCTAAGTACCACATCAACGACAACTTCAGTGCAGGTCTTCGTCTTGGTGGTGCATTAACTCTCAAGTATACATTGGATGCTTCAGGAGAAGAAATTGGTGAAGCATCAGTTGCTGCCGTGGCTTCTTACTTAGCAACAGGTGATTACTATTTTCAAAAAGAAGCCGGTGCAAAATTCCGTCCATTTGCAGGTATTGGTTTAGGTTTTGCAAGTGCTGCTGGTGCTACTGCAACAGCAACTGAAGAAACCGCAGAAACTCAAACAAAAAATGGTTTTTCTGGAATGGTAAGAGCTGGTTTTGATGTAAGTCATTTCCGTTTTAACCTGGAGTATGATGTAAATCCTAAAACAGGCCGTATTTCAAACAACTACATTGGTGTAAACCTCGGTTTCTACATAGGTGGTGGTTCAAGAAACTAAAGAAAATGATTTTATGTAAAAGCCGGTGGTAAATCCATCGGCTTTTTTGTTTATAACACACGATCTTTCAAACCCTTTACCTGCCTGTTTTTCCATACCTTTGCAGCTTCAAAAATCTTACTGGTTACAGGAAATGTTCAGAAACAAACATCTGTGAACATCCTTCAATCAGTATGCAACAATCACAACTATGATCAGTGCAAGAAATATAACCCTCTCTTACGGAAAGCGGGTATTGTTCGACGAAGTAAATATCAACTTCAGTAAGGGCAATTGTTACGGTGTAATTGGTGCCAACGGTGCCGGAAAGAGTACTTTTTTAAAGATCCTGAGTGGCGAAATTGAACCCAACAAGGGAACTGTGGAAATTACCCCGGGCGAACGCATGGCGGTATTGAAACAGAACCATTTTGAGTTCGATGAACAAACGGTATTGAACACCGTACTAATGGGGCACAAGAAAATGTGGGAGGTGATGCAGGAAAAAGATGCGATTTACCTGAAACCCGATTTCAGCGAAGAGGATGGTATGCGTGCCGGGGAACTTGAAGGGGAATTCGGTGAAATGGGTGGTTACACGGCTGAAAGCGATGCGGCAGCATTTCTTAGTGGGCTTGGTATTAAAGAAGAATATCTCCAGAGTTTGATGAAAGAGATTCCCTCTAACCTGAAAGTGAGGGTATTATTAGCGCAGGCCTTGTTTGGCAACCCGGACATCCTGTTGCTGGATGAGCCTACCAACGGATTGGATATTGAAACCATCGGCTGGTTAGAAAATTTCCTCGCCGATTATGAAAATATTGTATTGGTAGTGAGCCATGATCGTCACTTTCTTGATGCTGTTTGTACGCATGTGGCCGATGTGGACCGTTCAAAGATCAAGGTTTTCACCGGTAACTATAGCTTCTGGTACGAAAGCAGTCAGTTGATGGCGAGACAGATTGGCGATAAGAATAAGAAAACAGAAGAGAAACGCCAGGCCCTTCTCGACTTTATTGCACGATTCAGTGCGAACGCTTCGAAGAGTAAGCAGGCGACTTCCCGTAAGAAAGCCCTCGAAAAACTTACTATCGAAGAAATTGAACCATCAAACAGGAAATACCCGGGTATCATCTTTCAACCATTGCGTGAAGTTGGTAACCAGATACTCAACATCGAGAATTTGAAAAAGTCAATCGATGGCCGTGTGCTTTTCGATAAAGTAACGTTTACCGTTAATAAAGGTGATAAAATCGCTGTTGTTAGTAAAGATCCGTTGGCGGTAACTCATTTCTTCGATATTATTAACGCAGAAGAAATCGCTGATCACGGATCATACGAATGGGGCTCAACCATTACAAAAGCGTATTTGCCGGTTGAGCATAACAGCTTCTTTACCGAAGGCTTGAATTTGATAGAGTGGTTGCGTCAATATGTACCAAGTCATGTAACTGATGCAGATGAACCTTTCCTGCGTGGATTCTTAGGTAAGATGTTGTTTAGTGGTGATGATATTATGAAGAAGACCAATGTTCTGAGTGGTGGTGAAAAAGTTCGTTGCATGGTTAGCAAAATGATGATGCAGAATCCAAACGTGATCGTTTTAGATCAGCCAACAAACCATCTCGACCTGGAAAGTATCCAAAGCTTCAACGAACAATGTATTGAATATAAAGGTGTGGTGCTGTTAACATCACATGATCATACATTCATGCATACAACAGCTAATCGTATTATTGAATTAACGCCGGGTGGAATCATCGACAGGCTTACAACGTTTGACGAATATCTTGAAGATGCAAGAGTAAAACAATTGCAGCAGGAGTTATATGGTGAAGCAGTAACTGCATAATTGCATTAGTAATAAAATCAGAAAAGCCCCACATATTTAATGTGGGGCTTTTTCTTTAGATCTTGGTCAGGCTTAGGTGGAAACCAGAGCCCTCAGATCCGTACCATAAGAGAACCTAGAAATTATTTTACAAAGCGGTGTACTTCTGAAGTACCATCGCTGTTAATTATTTGGAGAGCATAAACACCCACAGGCAGATTGTTTACATCTAACACCTGTTGTTGTGCAGAGCTGTTCATTTGTTTTACAATGATACCGCTGTTGCTAACGATGCGGAGGTTACGTGTATCATTGCTGAAGAACTGTACCATGATTTTGTTGCTGCCTAAACCGCCAACCAAAGTTTTTTGACCACCATTACCTTGTTTAATGATTGAAGAATAATCAATGCTTCCATCAAGATCAACCTGTTGCAAACGGTAGTAATACATCGTACCAGTTGCATTCTTGTCATTGAAAGTATAATCTGTAATTGAAGCAGTAGTACCCTGAGCCATTACCATACCTATTGTACGGAAACGGATACCATCTTCAGAACGTTGTACGTTGTAGTGTGATGCATTTTGTTCTTGCAATGTTCTCCACTGTAAGCCAACAGTTGAACTGTTTACACGCTTACCGGCAAACCCACCCCAAACTACAGGAAGAGGACCGGGAGCTGAAGATGAATTGGCAAAACCTAATTCTACCAATTGAGCTTCGTTACCATTACCCATTGTTCCAGACATGGTAACTGTGCCGGTAACTACAAATCCGCTTGTTAAGGCTGATGAAGGCATATACCAGTTTGAAGTGCCATTTGAGTTGCTGCGTGTATAGCTACCGATGATGGCCATACCATCAATCGTAAGATCAGAGACAGTAATAGTTCCGTTGTTTGGCGTTTTAATAGCCAATGTCAACATATTAATATTGTTTGCAGAAGCAAGCTTACCGGCACTTGATAAGTTTCCAGTTACGTTTGCAAATGAAGTGCTAACCGGGTTTCCGTTAACAGTTGTTACGGTTGTAAATGTATTGTCGCCGCTGTTAAAAGTAATAGTGAAAGAAAATGATCCGGTAGTGCCGTAAGTTAAATCACCGGTTGCTTTGTTTCCGTTTGTAAGATCAGGAATGCCTGAAAATACTGCACTACTTTGATTGCTGTTTCCAAAGTTCATTTTACGGTAACGAACACCCAACAGAGTTTCTGAAGCGGCTGGATACTCACCGATTAATAAAGATTGAGCGAAAATGTTGTTTGAGAGAAAAGTGAGGGCAATAACAATTGCACAAATTACTGGGGTAAATTTTTGTTTCATGGTACGGGTACGTTTAGTTTTCTAGTAAATACCCTAAGAAGTGCGATGGTAAAAAAACAGCTGAGAATTAGCTATTTAGTTGTGTATGTATCGTTCTCTAGGGGTAAATGCTTAGCAAAAGTATAAGGTAGTTTTAAATTATCCTAATCTTTTTCAGTATTTTTCTTACAGATTATCGTTAATCTACGATACAAGCTTCGTATTAAGCGCAGCTAAGCAATTGTGGATTAATGCATTAATTGTGACCCATTAGTCTAAAAAAAAGTTTAAAAAAAAGTTCAAATTGAGCCCTTAAAGGGTATTTACGATACTCCTGCAGGTGTATCTCCTTATATTTGCGGCGTTATTTTGAGTTATACAGTGTTTTGTAAGTGAATCGTATTATCTGCTACGCCTTTGTCCTGAGTTTATCTAAGGATCTGCTAATAGTTAGTCATCTTTTACGCCCGTATTTTCTCAGATTTTTTTAATTCAATGTTTAATTAACAACATGAACATTTATGTTTCTAACTTAAGCTTCAACGTGACTGATGATGACTTAAGAGGTTTTTTCGAAAGCTATGGTGATGTAACCAGTGCTAAAGTGATCAACGACAAATTCACCGGCCGTAGCCGGGGTTTCGGATTTGTAGAAATGAGCGATGATGCAGCTGCAAAAACAGCCATCAGCGAACTCGATGGTGGTATGGTTGAAGGACGTGCTATTAAAGTAACAGAAGCTAAACCACGTGAAGAACGCAGCAATAACGACCGTCGTTCTTTCTCTGGCAACAGAAGCTTCAGCAACAACCGTTACTGATCTTGTTTAGATACCCGAACTGCAAGCCCCCGATACATCGGGGGTTTTGTTTTTTCAGCAATGCAATCAAATATCTTTGGCAAAAATTAAGCTATGGGTAATCTCGTACAGGAATTTAATGACTATCGCACCAAAATGAATGAGGTGATCTTGAGTAAAGACAATCTTGTGATCAAGCGTCTGTGGAACTTAGATACCAATACCTATGCGGAAGGAGCTCTTTCAACACAAACTAAAGAAATGTTAGGTCTTGTTGCCAGTATGGTATTGCGTTGTGATGATTGTATCAAGTATCATTTGGGTAAATGCCATGAGGAAGGCATTAGTACCGAGCAGATGTATGAAATATTTGCTGTGGCCAACATTGTTGGTGGTACAATTGTGATCCCCCACACAAGAAGAGCTGCAGAATATTGGGAAGAATTAACAGCGAAATGATCAATTCAGTTGTTTAAAATGCTGTGCAGTTGAATTTCTGCGTAAATTTGAGGCAATACAATTCTATGAGTGAAGTAACGACCGCCCCTGCCCTTACCGCTAAGGATTTTGCAACCGACCAGGAAGTTCGCTGGTGCCCCGGTTGTGGAGATTATTCCATTTTAGCACAGGTACAGAAAGTGATGCCAACGCTTGGTATTCCTAAAGAAAATATTGTAATTGTAAGTGGTATTGGCTGCAGCAGCCGTTTCCCTTATTATATGAATACGTATGGTATGCATTCTATCCATGGCCGTGCAACTGCTGTTGCCAGTGGATTAAAAGCAGCAAGACCTGAACTGAGTGTGTGGATCGTAACCGGTGATGGTGATGGTTTGAGTATTGGTGGTAATCATACAATTCATTTACTGCGCCGGAATTTTGATGTGAACATATTGTTGTTCAATAACCAGATTTATGGTTTAACAAAAGGGCAGTATTCACCTACCTCCGAAGAAAAGAAGGTGACCAAGAGTACACCAATGGGTAGTATCGATCATCCGTTTAATCCGTTGGCTTTAGCGATGGGTGCCGATGCAACATTTATTGCACGCAGTATGGATCGTGATCCGAAGCATTTGCAGGAAACACTCATCCGCAGTCAGCAACATAAAGGAGCATCATTCCTTGAGATCTATCAGAACTGTAACATCTTTAACGATGGTGCATTTGAAGTGTTCACTGAAAAATCAAGCAAACAAGACGAAACATTATTCCTTGCACATGGTGAACCATTAGTGTTTGGGGCTGCAAAAAATAAAGGAATTAAGCTTGATGGTTTTAGTCCTGTGATCGTTAATCTCGATGAAGGATTTAGCAAAGATGATCTGTGGATCCACAATGAAAAAGACTTTTACAAAGCACAGATATTAGTACGCATGTTTGATGATCCTCGCATTGCAGGTCATTTACCACGACCATTTGGCGTGTTTTACGAAACAGAACGTGCCTGCTACGAAGATGTAATGCAACTGCAGATCGATGAAGCCATCGGAACAAAAGGAGTTGGCAATCTCGATAAACTCTTACGTGGTAACGAAGTGTGGGAGATCATGGCATAACATTCATAAGAAAGAATATTAAAAAAGGGGGGCATTGCCCCTTTTTTTTTTGTGCCTTCGTAACGGTTCTGTTTGTAATAGTTTCATTTCGGTTCTATTTCCTAACTTTCTTTAAAATTGATTGCCATATGGTTCGCAGTAAAATAGCAGGGATTGGTATGTATGTTCCTTCCAACGTTGTTACAAACAACGACCTCACAAAATATATGGATACAAACGATGAATGGATACAGGAACGAACCGGTATTAAAGAGCGTCGTTATGCGCATCGAACAGAAGAAACCACTACTACAATGGGTGTGGAAGCAGCAACCATTGCAATCAAACGTGCAGGAATTACTCCACAGGATATTGATTTTATTGTGTTCGCCACATTAAGTCCCGACTATTATTTTCCCGGTTGCGGCGTGCTGCTACAACGTGCCATGAAAATGAAACAGGTTGGGGCATTGGATGTGCGTAATCAATGTAGTGGTTTTGTATATGCTGTTTCTGTAGCCGATCAGTTTATTAAAACCGGTATGTATAAAAACATATTAGTTGTTGGAGCAGAGAAACATTCGTTTGGATTAGATTTTAGTACAAGAGGCAGAAATATCAGTGTCATCTTCGGCGATGGAGCAGGTGCTGTTGTGTTACAACCTACAACAGATGAGAATCGTGGCATCCTCAGCACACATTTGCACAGTGATGGAAATGATGCGGAAATTCTTGCGATGTATAATCCAGGTACGCATGCGAATCATTGGAAACAAAACCTTGCAAGTTTTAATGAAACTGAAATAGCAGATATGTTTATGAGTCATGACATGATTGATAAGGGTGAAAACTTCCCCAATATGGATGGCCCCGCAGTATTTAAAACAGCGGTAGTAAAATTTCCGGAAGTAATCATGGAGGCTCTTGCTGCTAACGGTTATCAACCGGCTGATCTGAAATTGCTGATACCACACCAGGCAAACCTGCGCATAGCACAATTTGTGCAACAAAAACTAAAACTCAGAGACGACCAGGTGTTTAACAATATTCAGAAATATGGCAACACAACAGCAGCATCGGTACCTATTGCGTTATGCGAAGCATGGGAAGCAGGTAAACTTAACGAAGGTGATCTCGTGTGCCTTGCAGCTTTTGGCAGCGGCTTTACCTGGGCCAGCGCCTTACTGAAATGGTAAGCGAAATTGCTTTAATTAAAGCGTGTGACTTTTAGTTATTAACCGAGAAGTAGCGATGTCTGTATTTCCTTTTTTCACCAAAAAATATCCATTGATCGATAATACTACAGCAAGGACAATGAGTATCACTAAATGTGTTTTCGGTTTGCCAAGCAATGCCTTTTTTCTATCCGTATAATTCGCTGAAGAGAGGAATAAGAATAATAATGCCTGTACGATTAGGAAAAAACGTTGATCTTCATTAAGCGGCAAGAACACCAATTGTGCAAAGAAAACAAACGCAGCACCCGTTAGTAAAACCGAAAGCGTTATTCGTAAGGTGTGATGTTGCATTTATTAATCGTAAGTTTCGGCAAATGTAAGGCAACAGCATCAGATAGACAAGCTTACAGTGTTATCAGTAGATTAAGCCATCTTTGTTTAAGTATTAGCCGTATTAATACAATAATACTTCATAAAAAGTATACTTTCAGTCATGAGTAGCCGAAAAAACTAACACCTATTTATATTTTTATAGCATGATGCGATCATTATTGTTTTCACTATGTCTTTTTATTGCTTTTGCTGGCAGTGCCCAGCTTAATATCGATTC
Source organism: Lacibacter sp. H375 (assembly GCF_037892425.1). NCBI lineage: Bacteria > Pseudomonadati > Bacteroidota > Chitinophagia > Chitinophagales > Chitinophagaceae > Lacibacter > Lacibacter aquaticus. The sequence goes on along the minus strand of NZ_JBBKTT010000001.1, from coordinate 1,013,822 downwards.
CCTTCGCATGCAATACAATCAAAAAACTCTGCGCTTTAATAATCGTATTACCATGAATGGTTCATTGCTTGAACCCCAAACGGTGAAGAATCTGATGCTCATTTCTCCTGAAGCCACTGCATACTACAAACAATATCTCAAGAATAAACGTGTTGGAAATGTGTTGCCAATATTTGGCACGGCCGCAGTTATTACAGGAATTATTATGGCGCAAAAAAACCGAACGCCCGGATATATCACGGTCATTAGCGGCAATACCATCAACCTTATCGGTTCCTTGTTTCGCCGTAAAGCTGGCAACTATCTGCAGGATGCGATCTGGTCTTACAACCGGGATGTATTGTACCCACGCCGTTAGAGCTTTTTTCGCAGGTTTACATTTTCGCCTGTAGTTTTGCCACGTGATGCAACGTCGTTTTATCTTTTTATTCAATCCTCATTCAGGTGTGCAAAAGGGAAAATCTCTGGCAGAGATCATTACCGAACGTTGCCAACAGGCCGCTGTACATTACAGTATTGAACATAGCCGTGCTGATGGCGACTATTCATCACTGAAAGAAAAGATTATAAATGAATCAGTAACTGACGTCGTTATTGCAGGAGGCGACGGAACCATCAGTACTGTTGTTGCAGCCATTAAAGATTTGCCGGTTAATATTGGTATTATTCCCAGAGGATCGGGAAATGGATTGGCATTAGCGGCAGGTATTTCAAAGGATGTGAACAAGGCGATCGATATTATTTTTAACGGAACTGCACATCGGGTTGATGCATTTGTTATCAACAATCATTTTTCCTGTATGTTGAGCGGCATTGGTTTCGATGCACAGGTAGCTCATGAATTCGACAGAGAAAAGAAAAGAGGTTTGAATAAGTATATCCGGCTAATCTTAAAAAACCTTCAAAGAATAAGGACCTATACTTTTGGTATCAAAGCAAAAGAAGCAGATCTGAAATTAAGGGCTTACTTCATCAGTATTGCTAACAGTAACCAGTTCGGCAATCAATTCACCATTGCGCCAAAAGCAAGTTTACAGGACGGCTTACTTGACATTGTAGCAGTAGAAAAAACAAATATCTTTTTTGTACTGATGCGCATTTTGTTGCATATACGTTTTGGGAAATTTACCGCAGATTTTACAAAACGTAGAGGCATTACTTATTTCCAGACAGCTGAGTTAACTATTACGAACACCGACAATGCACCATTTCATATTGATGGTGACGGCAAACCAACTGCATCATTTTTCCACATAAAAGTATTACCGGCAGCTTATTCTTTATTAATGCCCTGAGCAAGCTGAACAGGGCGCTGCATTTCCTGCAGGCGCATCAACTTTTGTATAGTTTGCTCATTTACATTATCAAACACAGCTCTTGAAATATCCTGTTTTTCCCTTTCTGTTAAATGAAAACTGAGTGCAGCTCCCTTTTTATTACCAGATGGTTGATACATAAACATAAATCTGTTTATGGGCACTGTTTCCTTTGAATAACTAAGCATACTCTCCTGCATATAATCCTGCACTTTATAAAAATTATTCTGCAGTGTAGTAACAGGTTTATAAAGAATATCACCTACACCAGGTTCACGCAAATCATCATGCCACTCACCTTTCTTCCGGTCACGTATCTGAATAAAAATTACACCCGATGTGTTTTCCTTAATCCAATCTGCAAACACATGCAGAAAACGCAAAGTAATTTCTTGTCCGAAGTTATCACGTAAACCTGCATCCATTACATCTACGATTGGTTTGGTGGGCAGCCATACGTTGGGTAGCACATAAGGGAATGTTGCATTCATCCTAAGCGCCGTAAGCATCCGGAGATTGTAAGGATCAAGATCTTTAAAGAAAGCTGTATAATCAATCGCATCAGGCTCAGCAGTAATTCCTTTTGTACTGTCGAATTTAGGCCGCATTAAAAAACTGATTGGCTGGCTGCAGATCATCAGCTTACGTCCGTCCTGCGAAACTGTTGAACTAAAAATGCCCAATGGAATTTTTGCTTCAAACTCATCGGTTCGGTAATCAGTTAATCGATCAGTAAGAATATTTCCGGTGTTGAAGTTAAACTGTTGCTCAAAGGCATAACCTCTGTCTTTTACAAAACGGTAAGGCCCAACCGAAAATTTTTGTGCAGGTGTAACAAGGTCTCTTGTAACATAGGCAGAAAAAATAGGATTCAATAAATCCTTTGAGATGTTGGCGGAGATCATTTCATTCGTAAATGAAAGTGGTTTCCCTTTTTGCTGTTGCCGGTATAGCTCACGGTAATAAGTTAATCCCAACATGCCACCTGATGCGCCGGAGAATAGTGCAGTCTTCTGCATCAGTTTACCATTCATAAAACTATCGATCCTGCACAACATGTTCGCCGTAAACGTAGCAGAACGGTTGCCGCCGCCGCTTACGTTGATCACATAAAAGAATGGTTTTTCTTCAACCTGTTTTCGCTTCCAGTTCTCAAGCACGTTGATCATATTCAAACTGTCTTTCTGCATTTGTTCAGGCGTGCACAGTTTCACCATTGAGGCAAGTGAATACACGGGACGTTTGCTACGATCTTCATAATTCAATCCAAATGCTTTGTTGCGGATATCGATGTATTCGTATCGGAATAACATATGGAAAACAAGAACAAGAAGTATTGCTACAGGAATGCTCCACGTATCGAGCCAATGCGCCAATGCACCAGATGCACCAATGAGGATTGCAAAGAATACAAAGATGCTGGCTGCAGCAGGCAACTGCAACGAAGGCCGGTCGAGAAACAAACCATAAATCATGAGCAATAGAAACGCAAGAATGATTGCAAGCACTGCAGAAAAGTGATGGCGTTTAAAGATCACATCCAGAAACAAGCGACTGTAATGTGTTACGTTTCTTGTTTTGCGGTATGTAAGAAAACTGGTTAAAAAATACTGAACCTTAATTACCTGTTGATGGTCTTCTGCTTTATGATGAGGTTTGAATTGTTGTTTGAATTGTTGGGGATCACGCAGCACCGGTTGCATATCACGCAGGATCGCCTTTTCCGAGCCATAGAAATAAAGCATAGAGAACAGAAGAAAGATAACAAGCCCCGCAATAAAACCAAACATGATAAGAATGATCTCTCCATTCTCCATCAGCTCTTTGTATTTGCCAAAACGCACAACCTGGATAAAGTAATTGATAATAAAAATAACAGGGATGCCTGCATTGTTAATGCAATATTTTAAAAATGGTTTTGAAGTAGTGGCTAAAAATTTAAAGTAACTGCTGAACAGAATGAAGGTGGTAATATTCCAGCTCATAACGAAACCACCAAACGCAACTCCAACAAAGAAGGCACTGAAAAAATTTACTTCACCTAAATATTCAGGCGATAAAAAAAGTGAATTAGCACCATAGTCGCTCATAAAACCACCACTGGCTGCACTAGCCAGTAATACCCAGAATAGCAACATGAGTTGATATTTCCGGAAATGCAGAAAGATCAATTGAACAGGGAATGAATACCATATGCCAAGCAGGTATTTCTTCATGGGACAGAAGTTACGTAAAAGAAAACAATTTACATAAGAACGCTGCTTGGCGTTGAATGTTATACCACTTGTTTCCTGCGTACTAAATAAAGTATCCAAATAAAGCTTAGCAATAAGAACATACCCACCAGTTGATGCAGTTGCGCCATCCACTCAAACAAGCCCCAGCGGCTAGGAATAATTTGTGGTGATGTAAGTACTGATGCAATACCTAACACTACCTGCACAACCACAAGGAACAATGGAAGAAAACGTGTTGCCTGGAACAGATCGGAGCCTTTTATTTTGGCAGCTTTGTAATACCAAGCAATAATGAGTGCAGTAAGTAAATATGCAAGACCACGATGTACAAAATGAATAGTGATCTTATTTTCAATAAAGTTGATAAGCCAGGGAGAATCTTTAAATAAGGCAGCAGGTATCCACTCGGCGTTAATCATTGGCCACGATGGTGCGGCTGTTGCAGCTTTATGACCCGCCATCAATGCTCCAAACATCAGTTGTACAACCAGTAATACCAACAACCACATTGTAAAACTGTGAATAGACTTGTTGTGTGTGACCTGTTCTTTTTTTACACGCAACTGCAACGCAAACCAAAACGTGTAACAAAGCAAACCCATAGCTAAAATAAAATGAAGCGCCAGTCTTGTTGGTTTTACATAAACAGCATCGCCCACCAAACCACTTGCAACCATGATCCAGCCAACTGCACCCTGCAACGCACCTAACAAAAACAATATGAGCAACGGCTTGATCATCTCCTGTTTAAAATACCTGCGCACTAAAAAGTAAATAAAACCAACAGCAAACACCATCCCCATTACTCTCGCCCATAAACGATGAAACCATTCCCAAAAGAAAATGAATTTAAAATCGCTGACGGTGAAATCGGTATTGAGTAATTGATACTGCGGTGTTGCTTTATACTTTGCAAACTCTTCCAGCCATTTGGTTTCGTTCAGTGGCGGTAATGTGCCTGTTACAACGTCCCACTCTGTAATACTTAAGCCGCTGCCTGTTAAACGGGTGATGCCGCCCAATAAGATCTGGACAATTAACATGAATACACCAAAGAGCAACCAATTAGCGACTGCTTTATTTGAAGAGGAAGTTTGCGTCATAACGATGGCAAAGGTAGGAGAGGAACAGGTCTCAATTATTATTGATGAATAAGAAAATCCTCCAGTTTATTGGCGAGCTTGTTTTGCTCGTTTACACAGGCTTTCCATAAAATATAGCCACCGGACAAGTTGGCTACTTTGTTAAATCCGTTTTGCCGAAGTATGCGTTGTGCCAGGTAGCCACGCAAACCTGCTTCACAATAAATATAAATTGATTTGTTTTTTGGAATTTCATTTAACCTGCATCTTAGTTCATCAACCGGTATGTTGATTGCCCCGGAAATATTGCCCGCATCAAATTCATCCTTACGACGAACATCGATCAACACATCATTTGGTTTTAATTCTTCTATTTCATTCCAGTAAAATACACGCAGACGGTCCAGTAAAATATTCTCTGCAACAAAACCGGCCATGTTCACCGGATCCTTCGCTGATGAATAAGGAGGAGCATAAGCATGTTCAAACTCAATCAGATCGTAAATGGTTTTTCCTTGTTTGATGTAAGATGCAAATACATCAATACGTTTATCAACACCATCATATCCTGCGATCTGTGCACTCAACAAACGTCCGTCTTTGGGTGCGAAAGCAAGTTGTATCGTCATTTGTTTAGAACCGGGATAGTAACCTGCATGTGATCCGTTATGTGTGGTTGAAACAATATGTTCAATACCAGCCGCAGTTAAATGTTTGGATGCTGTACCTGCAGTACCCACCGTCATATCAAATACTTTTACAATTGCTGTATTAATGGAGCCGTTGTACGATCGTACATTTCCAAGTACCACATTATCTGCACAAATACGTCCTTGTTTATTGGCCGGGCCTGCGAGGTAAGTGATCATGGATTGATGTGTGATCGGATTTTCAAATTCAATTGCATCACCAACTGCATAAATATCCGGATCAGATGTTTGTAAAAACTCATTTACCCAAATACCTTTTGCCGGTCCGAGTTTTAATCCTGCCATTACAGCAAGCCTGGTATCAGGGCGAACACCAATGGAAAGTAACACGACGTCGGCCACTAATACTTCGCCATTATTAAAGGCTACTTCAATTCTTTCTCCAACTTTTGTAAAGCCTGTAACGGCAGTGTTCAAACGAAGATGCACTCTTTTAGAACGGATATGTTGCTGTACAAAAGAAGCAATGGAATAATCAACAGGCGCCATTACCTGGTTGATCATTTCAACAACGGTTACATCCAAACCAAGCTCATGAAAGTTTTCCGCCATTTCAAGGCCAATAAATCCTGCACCAATAATCACTGCCTTGTTCACATTCTTCTGTTGCACATAAGCTTTAATATAATCGGTGTCTTTTACGTTTCGTAATGTAAAGATGCCTTCATTGTTAATGCCGGGCAAAGGAGGACGAACAGGTTCTGCACCCGGTGAAAGAATCAGTTTATCATAAGTTTCCTCATACACTTCGCTTGTTACCTGTTTAACAGCCGTAATGGTTTTTGTAGATGGATTGATGGCAGTTACTTCAGTTTGTACACGCACATCAATATTGAAACGTTGATTGAAAGCTGTTGCAGTTTGCACAAAGAGTTTATTCCGGTCTTTGATCACTTCGCCGATATAGTAGGGCAGTCCACAATTGGCGAACGAAATATATTCGCCTTTTTCAAAGATGATGATCTCTGCATGCTCATCTAACCTTCTTATTCTTGCTGCTGCACTCGCCCCACCTGCAACGGCACCTACAATGATGTACTTCATTACTAATCTATTTTTATACTTTCTTAATGTGTCAAAAGTAGCGCAAGTGGTAAGTGCATCTTGTGATATTAATCATGTAGAAACCTGTTATTGGAAAGGGGCTGATATGTGCTAAAAGTCACATACAACAAGTGTTCTAGCGTTTTTCGTTGTGACAAAAATCACACAACTAATACATTTTAAATGATTCTCCATTTTTTCTTGACAAGTATCATTCTGCATGCGCATACAGGTCATTAAACAATAACTGTTGCTGATCGATTTTTACTATGTCATAAATCACACAACAAAACAATCAGCAAATGAAAAATCTTGTTATACTGGGAGCTGGTACTGCGGGAACCATGATGGCCAATCATCTGCACCATGAATTAAAACAACCCGATTGGCAAATTACCATTGTTGATGAACGTGAAGAGCATCATTACCAACCAGGTTATCTTTTTCTCCCGTTTGATATTTACACTCCTGATGATATCATTAAAACAATAGAAGAATTTATTCCAAAAGATGTAACGCTGTTAAAACGTAAAATTGAACGCATCGTTCCAAATGAAAATAAAATTCAATTGAAAGATGGTGCTGAATTAAATTATGATATTCTCATTGTTGCCACGGGAGCAAAAATTGCACCCGAAGAAACAGAAGGCATGAAGGGTGAAGAATGGCAAAAATCTGTTTTTGATTTTTACACATTTGAAGGAGCACTTGCATTACGCAACAAATTGAGAGATTGGGAAGGAGGTAAACTGGTGGTGCATATTACTGAAATGCCAATCAAATGCCCGGTTGCGCCATTGGAATTTGCCTTCCTGGCCGATTCTTTCTTTAAGCATAAACACATGCGTGACAAAGTTGAGATCACTTATGTAACGCCATTAAGCGGTGCTTTTACAAAACCAAAGGCAACCGAAGCGCTGGAACATTTACTGCATGAAAAAGGAATTAAGATTGAAAGTGATTTTGCGATTGAGCATGTAGATAATGAAAGCAAAACCATTGTTGATTATGGCGGCAGAGAAATTCAGTTTGATATTCTTGTTACAGTTCCTACCAATAAAGGCGATGAATTGATGGAACGTTCAGGAATGGGCGATGATCTGAACTATGTGCCTACTCACAAATCAACACTGCAATCGAAAAATTTTGCAAACGTATTTGTAATTGGCGACGCAAGTAATATACCTGCATCAAAAGCAGGGTCTGTTGCACACTTTGAAGCAGAGATCTTAACAGAAAATATTCTGAGGTATGTAAAAGCTGAACCATTGAAAGAAGAATTCGATGGACATGCAAACTGTTTTATTGAAACAGGCGGCGGTAAAGCATTGCTCATCGACTTCAACTATACACACGAACCGGTAGAAGGTAGTTTTCCTTTTGCAGGAATTGGTCCGTTGCGTTTGTTGAAAGAAAGCCGCATGAATCACATGGGTAAACTCGCCTTTCGCTGGATCTATTGGAATGTACTGCTAAAAGGAACTCATATTCCGTTTGTATCAGCAACCATGAGCGAAAGCGGAAAACATTATAACTAAATCATTCACTAATTAAAAACATATTATGGAAAAGACAATAGCCGGTAAAATAATCACCGTTAACGAAGAAGGTTATTTAACTGATTTCAGCCAATGGGATGAGAATGTTGGAACAGAGTTAGCATCTGAAGCCAACATTGATCTAACACCCCGCCATTGGGAAGTTCTGAAATATCTGCAAAAAGAACAGCAGAACCAGGTGGCACTCAGCATCAGGCGTGTAGGTAAAAGCGGTGTGGTGGATATTAAAGAATTCTATTCCTTATTTCCCAATGCACCATTGAAAACTTCAACAAAAATTGCCGGCATACCCAAGCCTGCAAGTTGTATTTAACAATCAAAAATTAAAAGCCATGACCGAGAATAATGGAAAAATAAAAAAGATGATGATCATCTTATCAAAAGCATCATTGGAAAATGTATATGCTGCTTTTGTATTAGCTAATGGTGCACGTATGGAAGGAATTGAAGCTGAGTTATTCTTTACCTTCTTTGGATTGGAGGCAATTAACAAAAAGAAAATGGATAGCCTGCATATTGCCACTGTAGGTAATCCTGCTATGCACATGCCAACGATGATTGGCGGGCTCCCCGGTATGGAAGCACTGGCAACAACTATGATGAAAAAAGAAATGGAAAAAGTAGATATGCCGGAAGTTCCTGAGTTCCTTGATATTTTATATGCATCCGGTGTAAAAATGTGGGCTTGCAAACTTGCGTTTGATATGTTCCATTACAAAGAAGAAGATCTGTATGAAGGTGTTGATGATATTATAACCGTTAGTGATTTTTATAAAAGAAGCGAAGGCGAAGGAGTTCACATGCTGTTTATATAGCTGTGATTGTATTTGTTTTGTTTAGGTAAAGCAGTTCAAAATGCAGCAGCTTCCGTGCAGGTATGGCTGCGCCATAATAATTTAAAGGTGCAGCACATGCGCAGGTTGGCCATAATGCCGGCGGCTGCTGTGAGAGCTGCAACAACTGTAAACGCAATGGGTATGCTGAAGAGTTCTGCAATAAGTCCTGCACCTAACGCACCGGCAACATAACCAAGATCTCTCCAGAAACGAAAAATGCTTAACCCTTTTGAACGCTGAACGGGAGAAAGATTTTCTGCAATAACCGTGAGGAAGTTTGGATACACCAAACCTGTTCCCAATCCCATCAACAGCATAGCACTGATCACAAATAATTTTGCAGTGCCAATTACAAGAAGAACAATACCTGCAGCCTGCAACAACATACCGACTGTAAGCAATTGTTTTTTGCAAAAATGATCCCCCAGTTTTCCTGCAAACAATTGACTGATGCCCCACACGGCCGGATAGATAGCAGCAATACTTCCTGTTTCTAGAATGCTGTAACCGTTCGATAATAACCAGATGGGCAACAAACCCCACAGCACACCATCGTTCAGATTATTAATAAACCCATTGATGTTCACACTGCCCATGTTAAAATGACGGAAGCTTACTTCTTTCCAAAGCGATTTGAATGCTCGTTGTTCCGTTGCTTGCTGTTCATGTGTTACAAATGCTGTGGTATCTTTTACCAATAACCATGATAATAAAAAACCTATCACTACAAAAAAGATACCTGGTACAAACGGATAAAATCCTGCACCATATGTATGAGCAAGACTGGTTGCAAGATACCCGGCTAACCCAACTGCTACATAACCTGCAAATTCATTAATGCCCATTGCCAGTCCACGGTTCTTCGTTCCTACTAAATCAACTTTCATGACCACTGTTGATGACCATGCCAACCCTTGATTGATGCCCAGAAAAATATTGGCGACAATCACCATCCACCAGTCTTGTGCATAGAGTAACAGAAAAGGAACAGGTATTGCGGCTGCCCAGCCAAGTAATAAGATTTGTTTGCGATTATAATGTTGGTGTAAATAACCGGTGAGCAAATTGAAGATTGCTTTGGTTGTACCAAAGGCGGCAATAAATGAAACCAATGCAACAGTTGAATCCATTTGAAAACGTGCAGCTGCATAATCGGGCATTACGGTTCGTTCTAAACCAACCATTGCACCTACGAATGCATTTACAAGCACCAGCAGGATAAATTGATTTCTATTTTCGTGCAAACCTTGCTTCATCATTCACACTCCTCTTTTCAATCAGATCAATTGGCTGCTTTAATATAGCTCCAGCCTTCTTCCTGTTTCTTTACTAATTCAAGAATGGCAACAGGAACAACGGTTCCTTCGGGTATCACTCTGTCTGTTTTAATATTCCTCATTTTTAAAGCATTGTTACAAACAGCCATTACTACTCCCTTTTTATGAAAGCCAATAATCTGTTCTTTAAAATAACCAGTGTCCTTCAGCAATCCCCAAACAGCATTTCCATGAAATACAATTTCAATTTTTGTATCAGGAGCAGCTGCAAGTACATTACCTACCTGTCTGAACAGGATACGTTGCTGGGCAGTATCACCCGATGCCATTTCCCAAACAATTTTTGATTGTGCCTTTAAAAATGATGAACTGATAACCAGTGCTGATACGAGTAAGAATTTTAATCCTTGCATATGAGTTGTTTTATCAGATAAATGTATAATTATATCCTTCCAATTGCGATAATAATGTTGACGGGGCATCGGTTGCTGTTGCACGGCCTTCAATTTTTGGTGCTACCATTGGATGTGCAGCCAGGTATTCACGCATAATTCCATGTAAAGTATAGCCGGGTTTGCGTGGGTTCTTTACCTTATCTAAACGGCATAAAGTATCATCAGGATCACCTTCACGTTCGCAGGCGAGCATGGTATACTGTTTGTTTTTATCTAACGGCTTGCCATTAATAGTGATCCGGTTTACACGTTTGCCCAAATCATTATTCATGGTGAAGTTCATTTCCATTCCTTTGAAACGAACCACCCAACCTCCAAAACGTTTGGCCGGATCTTTTGCAAAGACATTGTGCAACTCCTGTTCCATCCAATCATGTAACTGTGCACCGCTCACTTCGCCCATCTTTACATCACTTTCAACCGGGAGCATGCTCCATAAAAAATCATTGGTGATCTCTGCATATCCTTTTTTTGCATCTGCAACCAACGGCGGACAAAAACGAAAACCATTACTCACCACCACATCAACGTTTGCATCTTTAAACTTCCACATCAATGCATCCGTGATCAAATTGTCCATTGGGTTTTCAATAACATAATAGCGTACCAATGTTGTTTTGGTTTTGCCAATTACTTTATTGAGTTCTTTTTTATGTGGAGCACTTACTTCTTCAACCAGCCTTTCCATTGCAGGATCAGGCTTATATTTTTCCGGATCTACATCAAGCAATTGATAATTCTCATCTTTTATCTGTCCATTCTCAATAACAATATCAAGCCTTGCAACAAAAGAACCAAAGGCACCCGGCTCAGTTACCTTTGCATACTTACCTTGTATTGGTACTCGTACACGTTCATGTGTATCGGCACCAAGTATATAATCAACTCCCTGTAATTCGGGTTGGTTGGCAAGATCAACCTGTTGCGCCAAACCCATATGTGTAACTAAGAATACCATTGCACACTTCTCATACTCTTTAAGAATTTTGATATACTTCGCCACATTCATTTCCGGTTTTGTAAACGTTATGCCCTTACTGTATGCAGGCGATTGACGTTTGGGTGTAAGCGGATCGTTATAACCAATGAAACCAATTTTAACTCCACCCAACATTTTTGTCCAGTAAGGAGGAAAAATAAGGTCGTTCTTATTTTCATCCGAATTATCATGAAACATATTGGCACAGATCTTTGCACTGTTGTAACCACCAAGATCTTTCAGCATGGCATCTTTACCATACACCACTTCCCAGTTACCGGGAAGAATAAGATCGTATCCAATATTGTTTATAAGTGGAACAATGCCTTTTCCTTCAGTTAATGCTGCTACGCCACCACCCTGGAAACAATCGCCACCATCAATAATAATTGTGTTGGTTGGGTTTTGTGCTTTGAGTGTGTGCAGCATTGTTTTCAATACGGCAAAGCCTCCACGCTTTTTATAAACTGCATTTCCATCTTCAAAAAAGAATTCATCGTGTGTGTGAAGCTGTGCGTGAATATCGGATGTGTGCAGTAGAGTAATTACGTTTGCTTTACCATCTTTCAACGCTTTATTTCCGAACAATTCTTTTGCATGATAATCATCGCCACTAACTGCATTCACGATGGATGCGGGCAATACCGCACCTGCTGCAATAGCGGATGCAGATTTAAAAAAATCTCTTCGTGAGTTTTGAGAGATGGGTGCAATCTGTTCACCATCTGAACAACTATTACATGAACAATTGTGGAGATGTGTAGTATTTTTTTCTGGCATGCTTGTGTTAACAATTATTTTTTAGTACCGGATTTCTTTTGTTGTTCTCTGTATTCTTTAATTGGGGCGAATGGGCCGTACTTATGTTGTTGTTCACTAAACGTATCTGCATATGGACCAAACGGATGATCGATCGGTTTCTTTGAAATATCGGGCCAATCGCTGCTCAGATCTTTTGAGGGGCGTGGCTGCGAGTTAACGAATGCTGCTACATCCCATGCTTCCTCATCGCTTAATTGTGGTGAATGATAATCGGTTCCCTGCGGCATATTATTTTTTACATAACCTGCAAAGCGTGATAAACGAAATAAACCTGCACCAACATTATAACTGTTTTTACCCCACAAGGGCGGATAAGTATAAGTAATGCCATCTGCATTTAATTGCCCCTCCCCGTTTGCAGTATGACAAGTCTGGCATTTCTGTACATATACAATTTTTCCTTTTTCAGGATCAGCAGCACGATTGAGGTATGGAAGTTCTATAATGCCGGAGCCTTTTGGTTTATCACCTTTTTTTAAATCTTCGCCCAGCCATTTGATATAAGCATAAATGGCCTGCATCTCTTTTGACGTTGTGTCAAGAGCTGTTCCATTCAAACTCCGTTCAATGCAATCGTTCACACGTTTATAAATGGTTTCAATACCTCCCGAACGATCTCTGAATTTTGGATATGTTGTATAAACAGCACTGTAATTATTGCCCCAGGGTTTGGTGCCCGCATCTAAATGACAGTTCTGGCAGTTCATGCCATTTGTTATTTGCAACACAGAACCTTTTGGACCGAGATACTTTGATGTGTTGGATATAAGTTGATGACCATACCAAATGAGTTTTCCATCTTCTCTTGAATAATACGGGATTTGATTTGCAGGCGGCCCCATCCAGACTGTTTGCTGAATGGTTGAGTCAACTGCAGTTGATTCCTCTTTGCCTGAATCATTACAACCAATCTGGGTGGCTGTAATTAATAACAGTAAAATGATAAAAAGAAGTATGGTTCTCTGTGTATTCACTTTCTGTGTTTCGAATTTAATGAGGCAGTTGTTCTCTGAACTTACCATACACCCATGTACCGGCAATTGCACTCAGCAATGTTACGGCAATTACAGTGGCACCGTTTCCTATCTGTGCAAATAACGGTCCCGGGCAAGCGCCGGTAACGGCCCAGCCCAAACCAAACAAAAGACCGCCATAGATTTGACCTTTATTGAATTTCTTATCAACGAATTCAATTGGCTCACCATAAATGGTTTTGATCTTAAATTTTTTAATAAGCCACACACTGATAATTCCAACCACTACTGCAGAGCCAATGATGCCATACATGTGAAAACTTTGCAGGCGAAACATTTCCTGTATACGAAACCAGGAAACCACTTCTGCTTTTACGAAGAGAATACCAAACAATAATCCTACAAACGCATATTTGAAATTATGCCACCATGGATGTTGAAGTTCTGATTCGTTGAAGCAGGTAGCATCCATCGATCGCATTTCAAAATCTGTATTCTCCGTAAGGAATTCATGGTGTTTTTGTTCAACCACTATTTCCTCTTCAGCGATATTTTTTTGTTGTTCCATGAATCGTTAGAGTTTAAGAATAAAAGGAAGAAGAAGATTGGCCATAATAAAACCACCCACCATAAAACTGATTGTTGCTATCAATGAAGGCCATTGTAAAGTGGAAATACCCATAATTGCATGTCCGCTTGTACAACCACCTGCATAGCGTGTTCCAAATCCAACGAGGAAACCACCCACCACCATCATGATAAAACCCCGTAGTGTGAACAGGCTGCTCCAGTTAAACACTTCTGTTGGAACAAGTGAATCGTAATTGGTAATACCATACGTGGCTAACTCTGTACTCAGCTTCGGATTCACGATCATTGGTTCAGGGTTTTGCAAAAAGAGAAACGCAATGAATCCTCCCAATAAAATACCACCTACAAAAAATAGATTCCACATTTCTTTTCTCCAATCATATTGAAAGAAAGGAATTTTAGCCGGCAAACATGCTGCGCAGATATGCCGCAGTGAAGAAGAGATGCCAAAGGTTTTGTTGCCGATGATGAGTAGTGTGGGCACTGTTAACCCGATCAATGGACCAGCTACATACCATGGCCACGGCTGTTTAATAAATTCAATCAGGTTCATGAATTGTTTCGTTTAAGTTCTTGCAAGGTAGAATTCCACCTGCCGGAATTATGTGATAAATATTACATTGGAAACAGGTGTTTCTGTAAGGTACAGAAGAAAGAAAAGGTTACAATCAATTGTTGTTCGAAACTTCGCCCTGTTCTTTTGTTTCCTTTTGCTTTGGCTTGAACATGCTGTTGGCAACAGCTCCCATCACCCCGAAATAGATCATACTTCTTACGGGGCTTGAAGTGATCAAACAAGTACCATCACAACCATCGAATTTCCAATAGAAGAAGCCGCCAACAGCACCCAACACTAATCCTGGTAAAACCCAGGTTGCTTTTTTAAAGAGAGTCTTCATTTTTATGTTGTTGTTTGTTTTGCGGAACAGCACAGGCACCGCCCATGCACCCGATATTCATAACAGCCTGAATCACTAATACAGCACCAATTGCCCAAAGAAAGGGTGTAGGCGAATAAAGTCCTTGTACAATGGCTGCGATACCGATGCCGAGACGAAGGAGACGCATACCGTTCCATTGTTTCAACCATTGGATGATCATGATGCTATTTTATTTTGTAAGCTGATCCATGATCCGCCGTTATATGCTTCAACGCCTGCCTGCTTTAATATAGATGTGGCAGAACCACTACGCATTCCACTGGCGCAACAGGTAATGACAGGCTTTCCTTTTTTCTTAATGTCGTTGACCTTTGAACGAATACTGTCAACCGGAATGTTAATGGCACCTTTAATATGGCCACCACTAAATTCGCCTGGCGTACGTACATCAATTATAACTGCACCTTGTTGTTGCAATCCTTTAAAATCTGTACCGGGGCCAAATAATTTTTTAATAAAATTGAACATACTAATTGAGGTTTTTCAAGGTTAGTAAATCTTGCAAGCCACCTGCATTGTGTACATTTTCAAGTCCCAGTTGTTTTAGCAGAAAGTATGCATTCGTACTTCTTGCCCCGGAACGGCAATACAAAACTACCGGACTATCAGACTCTTTCAACTCGTTAGCCTTCGCTGCAATTTCGGGCAGCGGAATATTGGTTGCGCCGGGAAAGTGTCCGTCGGCAAACTCTTCTCTTGAACGTACATCCACAAACTTTGTGTGTGGGTTCTGAACGATTTCTTTTAGATTCATATCAAATGGTTTTTCGTTTATTGTTTAATTGTTCCTTTCCAGGAAGTGATACCGCCTTCCATATTCCAGATGTGGCGAAAGCCCTGTTGCTCCATGATGGTTGCTGCCTTGGCGCTGCGTCGTCCACTTTTGCAGTAAAGCAGGTAGGTCTTTCCTTTTTTTAGCTGATTGATCTGTTGTACAAATGCAACTGAATCCATCACATCTATATGAACTGCCTTGGGCAAATGTCCTTCGTTGAATTCCTGTGTGGTGCGTACATCCAGTACCACTACTTTTTTCTTATTTAATTTCTTTTCAGCAAAAACAGGCGATACATTTTTTATTTGAGCAATTGCTGAAAGAACAGCAAAAAATCCAACTGCCAGGAAAAGGATTCGGTTTTTCATAGTATGATTTGAAATGAAAGGAGGTTGTTATGGAGCCTCCTTTCATCAGTTTAAAAATGACTCATTATAAAAGTGTAGTCGGACAAACGTAATCGGTTAAATTAAACTTGCCGCTTTCTTTAATTGCTTTAAAACCGCCACGCACATCAATTAAATTATCATATCCTCGTGCACGAAGAATGGAAACAAAAATCATAGAACGGTAACCACCTGCACAATGCACATAATAGGTTTTGTTTTTATCAACCTTTAACATGCTGTCGTTAATAAAATCTAACGGTGCATTCTCTACATTAAACAGGTGCTCACTCTGGAACTCGCTTTCTTTACGTACATCAAGAATGTTTGCATTGTTATCTTTTGTAACAATCTCTGCCAGTTCCTCTGCAGATACACGTTTGATCTGATCAATTTCTTTACCTGCTTCTCTCCATGCATTGAAACCACCTTTCAGATAACCCAGCGAATAATCGTAACCAACACGGGCCAAACGGGTAACCACTTCTTCTTCACGCCCTTCATCAGTAACAAGAAGTATTTCCTGTTTTACATCGGGAATCATACTGCCAACCCATGGCGCAAAACTTCCATCAATACCAATGTTAATGGAATTTGGCACAAATCCTTTTGCAAATACTTCGGCATCTCTTGTATCAAGAATCAACGCTCCGGTTTCATTCGCTGCCGTTTCAAATGCATCAGGACTTAGAGCTTGCGTACCACGCTTCAATACTTCTTCAATACTATCGTAACCATGAATATTCATCATTACATTCAGCGGGAAATATTGGGGAGGTGCCACTAAGCCTGTTGTAACTTCTTTAATAAATTCTTCTTTGGTCATATTGGCACGCAACGCATAGTTGGTTGCTTTTTGATGCCCCAATGTATCAGATGTTTCTTTACTCATGTTCTTACCACATGCGCTGCCGGCACCATGCGCCGGATATACAATCAAATCATCAGAAAGTGGCATGATCTTGTTACGCAATGATTCATACAAATAACCTGAAAGCATATCCTGTGTTAGATCGGCTACAATTTTTTGTGCAAGATCGGGGCGACCAACATCACCTATGAACAATGTATCACCGGTGAAAATGGCAATATCTTTTCCATGTTCATCTTTCAACAGGTAACAGGTACTTTCCATTGTATGGCCGGGTGTATGCAACACTTTGAATGTAAGCTTCCCTACTTTCAACTCTTCACCATCTTTTGCTGAATGAAAATCGAAATCGGGTTTTGCATTTGGGCCGTACACGATCTTTGCACCTGATTCTTTTGCAAGATCAATATGTCCACTCACAAAATCAGCGTGGAAGTGTGTTTCAAATACATACTTTATCTTGGCATTATTGCGCTTTGCTTTTTCGAGATATGGCTTTACTTCACGCAATGGATCGATCACTACGGCCTCGCCTTCGCTTTCGATATAATAAGCACCTTGTGCCAGGCAACCGGTATAGATCTGTTCAATTTTCATGTGTATATTTTTTAATTGTTTTTTTTGCCACATGTTATTCGCCATAAATTTTCATCACCCGTAGATATAATCGCTAAAAAATTTTATGGCTCATTTCATATGCTTTTTTATTTTTTTATTGTTGACTTGAATAATGCAAAGTTGTGTTTTCAGAAGGCTGTGAACTATGACTTTAGTCACACAAATGCGCTGGAGTAAAAGAAGTTTAACGAATAAACAATTCTTTCACAATGATGTAAATGCCCATCACCAACACAAACCAGCCAAACCATTTTTTCAATTTATCGCCTGATACTTTTTTGCTGAAAGCATTGCCGATGAAAATGCCTGTAATGGCCAATACGGTTACAATAACGAGTAGTTTCCAATCAATGACCTGATGCCCTACATCACCTAAAAAGCCGATCAATGATTTGGCAGCTATAATTAATAAGGAAGTTCCAACTGCTTGTTTCATTGGAAGTTTACTGAGTAATACCAATGCAGGAATAATAAGGAAGCCTCCGCCTGCACCAACCAATCCTGTCAAGATGCCTACTACTGTTCCTTCTACCAGTATCAGCGGATAATTGAATTTCTGTTCCCCGCCGTTACCGTTTTCATCTTCATTCTTTCCTTTGATCATGGAATAGGATGCAAACACCATCAGTACTGCAAACAACAGCATCATTAATACGGGCTTGGTTACTGTAAAGCCGGCAATACTGAACACTTCATCAGGAATAGCCGGTACAATAAATTTTCGTGTTGCATACACAGCCGCAATGGCAGGTGTGCCAAAAATCAGGGCTGTTTTAATATTTACAAGTCCAAGTTTGTATTTCGGGAAAGCACCTACCAGTGAGGTGGCACCAACAATAAACAACGAATAAGCGGTTGCTAATACAGGATTAACGCCAAACAGATACACCAAAACAGGTACTGTTAAGATGGAGCCGCCACCACCAATAAGACCAAGCGAAATACCAATAACAATAGAGGCGAGATATCCGATTATTTCCATGCTGCAAATGTGGATGCAATTTCAGCAGCGGAAGGTGATACAAATCACACAGGCAAACAATTATAAATTTTTCAACTCAATGGCATTGCGTTGTAATCCAACCAACCCTTTCTGCTCCATTTTTTTGAGCAGTCTTGATATTACTTCTCTTGAAGTATTCAGCTCCTGTGCAATTTCCTGGTGACTGATGTTGAGCAGCGTTGTTCCCTGTGCTTCCTTTGCACGTTTCAGGTAAAATTCCAAACGCTCATCCATATTACGGAAAGCAACATTATCCAACGTAACAAGTAATTCATCAAAACGTGCACGATAGGTTTCAATTACAAACTGGTACCAACTTTTGAATTTGCCCATCCATTCGCTCATGGTATCAACGGGGACCATCATCACTTCTGTTTCAACCACAGTTTTCGCCATAATGGGACTTGCTTCATGTTTGGCAGCGCAAACGAGTGATAACGCACAGGCTTCGCCGGGTTTTAAATAATACATGAGAAACTCATTGCCATCATCATCTTCCCGGTAAATCTTGATAAGGCCATTTAATACCAGCATGGTGCTTCGGATATATTGGCCTTTACGCATTAGTATTTCATTAGCAGGAAATGTTTTGAATTCACCTTGTTCTTCAATTTCATTAACAAGTTGATCTTCAAATAAAGGATAACTCTTGCGGAGAAGATCGTCGTGTACCTGTTGCGTAGCCATACACAAATGTGGAATTTTATTTTGGATTTGAAAAGCACTACAACATTTTAAAACTCCTAAGCTTTCTATCTTTGGGGCGATGTCTTTACTATCTTTTTACCAGGAAGAACTGCTTGAAGCCGGTTGTGATGAAGCGGGAAGGGGTTGTTATGCCGGACCGGTGTTTGCAGCAGCAGTGATCTTGCCGAAAGAATTTCATCATCCTTTGCTTAACGATAGTAAACAGGTAAAAGAAGAAAACAGAAATACGTTACGGTTGATCATTGAGGAGAAGGCAATGGCTTATGCGGTGGCAAAAGTAGAAGTAGAAGAGATCGATCATATCAATATTCTGAAAGCATCGTTTAAAGCCATGCATTTGGCAATTGATCAACTCAAGCAAAAGCCACAATTATTGTTGATCGATGGGAACCGCTTCATTAAATACAAACGCACTGCACACAAAACATTTGTAAAAGGTGATGGACGTTTTGCTTCAATTGCAGCGGCCAGTATTTTGGCCAAAACCTATCGTGATGAATACATGCTCAACCTTCACCAACAGTTTCCCCACTACAATTGGCAAAAGAACAAAGGCTATGGAACAGAAGAACATCGCAAGGCAATTGAAGTGCATGGATTATGTGAGCACCATCGTAAGTCATTTAATATTGATCCGTTGAAAATTCAGGAGTTGTTTTGATCCTGAGTAAAGAATAAGGAAGACGAATTAGGTAAAAGAGAAAAATGTTGTGCATTCCTTTTTTGCTTATTCCCCTCTTTCAATCTCTTAGCTTAACCTACCCAGTCGCCCAATCCTTCTCTCAACACCACCGGTTCATCATCCGTGCAGTCCACAATGGTTGAAGGAACCATACCACCAATTCCACCGTCAACAACCAAGTCAACCAATTTCTTAAAGTTATCATGCATGTATTCAGGATCGGTGTATTCTTCCACCATCTCCCCGGGCAATGACGCACTTAATATTGGATGGCCTAACTCACGGATTATGGCACATGCAATTTTATTATCAGGCACACGCAAACCAATGGTATCTTTTTTACTTTTCAGGATTTTCGGCACTTCACGACTGGCGGGTAAAATGAACGTATAAGGACCTGGCAGATACTGCTTCAGCATACGATAAACAGGCGTGCTGATCTGTTTGGTGTAATTGCTGAGATCGCTCAGTCCGTGGCAGATAAATGAAAGTTGCGCTTTTTGCGGGTCAACATTTTTGATGCGGCAAATGCGTTCGATAGCTTTATGCTGAAAAATATCACAACCCAAACCATAAATCGTATCGGTTGGATAGATAATGATGCCCCCGCTTTGCAGACACTCAACAATGGTTTTGATCTGCCGGGGCTGAGGGTTTTCCGGATGAACGTGCAATAACATAATTAAAAGTACTATTGAATTGAACCAATTTTATCATTCGGCTGACCATTTATCTGCAATTGTTCGTTTATATTTGATTGTGCATTATTAGCCCTGATTGTTTATGCAACTGAAACCCGTTGATACATTTGATACCATCAGCCCAGAGCAGTTTCGTCGTGACTATTATCTGCCAGGTAAGCCTGTGATCATTAAATCACTCGCAAAAACATGGCCAGCTTATAACAAGTGGAACTGGAATTTTCTGAAGCAAATTGCAGGGCATCATAAAGTAGGCATTTATAATAATATTAAAAGTGATGCATACACGCCCATCAACACGGCTGATGATTATAAGACCTTTGGCGAATATGTTGATATGATCTCCGAAGGCCCGGCAGGCTGGCGCATTTTCCTCTTTAATATTTTCGATCATTCACCGGAGTTGACACAGGATTTTACCTGGCCCGAAGAATATATGAAGGGCTTTGTAAAAAAATACCCGATGTTATTTGTGGGTGGGGCAACCTCCATCACTCATATGCATTTTGATATTGATTTGTCGCATATCCTGCATACACAGTTTGTGGGTCGTAAGCGGGTGCTGCTCTTCCCATATGAAGAACAATACAAATTGTACCGCAAACCTTTTGAAGTTTTGAGCCTGGCCGATTTCAGCAATTATCATCTCAAAAACGGAAAACCCGACTACGAACAGTTCCCGGCTATTAGGCAGGCAACTGGTTATGAAGTAATACTTGAGCATGGCGATACCCTGTTTATGCCTGCCGGTTACTTTCATCATATGGAATATCTTGATAGTGGGTTTGCGATGAGCCTGCGTGCAATGCAGGAAGGCATAGCGCCAAAGTTGCATGGTGTATGGAACCTGTTTGGGATGCGTGGTATAGATACTTTGTTGAAGAAAACAGCTCCGCAATGGTGGTATTCGTTCAAAAAACGAAAAGCATTTGAAGCCGCTGAAAAAGAATTGATTTAGACTGAAAGAAGGGTTTGTTTTTCTTGCATATTCCAAAAGACTGGTCTATATTTATCTCGTCACATCTGGTCCCCGTCCAACCCAATTCCAATTTCCCTTACAAAGCTCCTGGTATTCCATAATATCCCGCTGATGAACAATTAGTTCCTCCCTACAATTAATTTATTATACTGTCTTTTATAATAGCAACTCAAATTGTTGTAACTCTTTCTGAACATAAAAGATCTATTTTTTTGTGGTTTCAGAGGTAAGCAAAAGGGCCCACGATTTCTATCGGGGCCCAACTTGTTTAGAGTTCAAATATGTTAACGGATTACAGTTTTATCTCTACCACCTTATTTCCCTTCCTGCTTTGCTCAGCAGCAAAACCCATTAAATGACTTTCAATTGATGCATCAATTGTTGATGTAAGTAAGGATGGATCGTTTTTCGATATCGCTTCGATCCAGTTTGCAACAAGACGCCAGTCGCCACCGCCATGCATATCAGTTGCATTTTTCCATTCTGTTTTTTTACCAGTGAGGAAATCGGTATGCACCATCGTTGTCATATCACCCACAATATCTCCCAGACTACCCATTACTCTCGTTCTTCTTCCTTCGTAGGAAGTAAATGCTTCCATGCTGAAACTGCAGGTAACACCATCTTCAAATAATATATTGGTGGTATAATGATCGGGTTGATCATTCTCCATCCGGTACACACAACGGCCATAGTTGGTTGTTTTTAATTTCTCCATGATATGATCGGCATGTTTCTCTTTTTCTTCCGGCATATCAAATACATAAGTCCGTTTCCGTTCCCGATAATATTGTTTCAAAGCTGAATAGGGACAGCTTGCTTCCACTTTACAACCATCGGTGCAACGGGCCGTACTTCCTTCTGGGGCATTTGCTTTTTTAAACCAGCTTACATCGCCTTGTGCATGAATGCTCTTGCTTTGTTTACCAATCATCCAACGTAATATATCCAGATCATGACAACTCTTTGCAAGAATGATTGGCGTTGTTTCTTTACTGTTATGCCAGTTACCACGCACATAAGAATGACTCATGTGTATGTGTTCAATTGGTTCAATATGTTGTACGCTTACCACTTTACCCAATACACCACTTTGCATGATCTTACGCAATTCTTCAAAGTAAGGAGCATAACGAAGTACATGACAAACTGCAACGATCTTTCCTGTTTTTTTTGTCATGGCTAAAATATCACGGCATTCTTTTTCGCTTGGAGAAATTGGTTTTTCCAGCAACACATGATAACCCATTTCTAATGCTTTCATGCATGGCCCGTAATGCAGATTATCAGGTGTGGTTATAAGAATAGCATCTGCAAACTTGGGACGCTTGAATACATCTTCCCATGTTTTAAAACGGTTCTCATCTTTTATTGCGTGCTTCTTTGCATATCGATCATTACGAATAGCAATTGGTTCAGCAACACCTACAATGTCTAGTTGTGCAGGATATTGAACAGCATAGTTGCCATAAACATTTCCTCTTGCACCTGCACCACAGGTAATGACAGTGATCGGTTTATCCGGTACAAAGCTGTTACTGAATTCAGGAAGATAAATTCGTTCACCTTTATCATTGGTTGCCCATGATGAAAGCGGCAAAACAGATCCACCAATCGAAATTCCTAAAGCTTTTAACGCATCTCTGCGTGATAATGAAGACATATATTCTGGTTTAAAATGATCAATTAGTTTTAAGCGGCATTTTTAAAACATCCATCATGAACTTTGTTATTTCTATTTCCACTCCCTGGTAGTCGTTTGATTTAATATAACCGCCAATCACATGATCGCCGGTGTTGGGCATGGCTACTTTTCTTTTTTGTTCAGCAACTGTGCCAAGTTCATCAAACATTTTCAGCATGGCACTTACTTTCACAACACTATCCTGGTGCACATCATCTTTGTAATAATACAGCATGAGTGTTGGCTGTTTCACTTTCTTAAATGTTTCGGGAACCATTGCTGTTTCCAGATACTCCTGCAGATTCACAATAGCTTCTAAACGATATTTTGAATACCAATGAGCTTTGTAAATATCCCGTTGATCTTTGGTGACATGATAATCAGATTTCTTTACCAGTCTTGCCATTTGCAAACCCCATGGATTATTGGTAAGCCAGGCATTGGGGTCATTGATAGCAATATTAGGCGACAATAAAATGAGTGATGCTATTTCAGGGAAATTAGCAGCCAATTGTAATGCATTGCTTCCACCTGTTGATGTACCCATGACGATAACTTTACTGCCGAGTTGTTTGCCGATGGCATAAGCCTGCTTTACACTTTCCCAATATTTTTCCGAGGTTAGATTAAGCATAGCGTCACTTGTATCAATACCATGCTCAGCTAAACGTGCTAAATACAAATTGCAGCCAAACTTCTTGGCAATGGCGGTATGCACGGGGTCGCCTTCTTCCTGCGAAGCAGAAAAACCATGCAGGTATACAATTGCGTATTCCGTTTTTTGTTTGGTGGAATCGTTATACCAAACAATACGGGCTTCATTTTCCGCCTTGATCTTGTGTTGTGATTCGTTTTGTGTAATATAGTTTTCCAACGCAGCAGCTTCAGTTGGAACAGCAGGTAATGTAGTTGTATAAACCGGGGTTGATGGGTTGGGGCCAACAAAATAAATAACTGTAAGAACAAAAAGAATAATGAGAACCCATTTCAGCAATCGTTTCAGAAATTTCATGAGTCTTATTTAGATGATTTTTAAAATTACTGGATTCCTGTTTACCAAACGTTAACAGGACAAACGATTGAACAGTGATTTCACCATCGTTCTTCCCCGTCGTCATCAATCTTGGTTGATCGATGCTCTGCTCTTGATCTGATCTTCTGCAGTTGTCTGTCGATGATAAGCCTTGCGATCAATTGAGCCGCATTTTCACCACCCTGTTGCTGCAACAGTTGTTTCATTTTTGTTTCGTTTACATCAATGCGGTAGAGGTAGTAGACAAGTTTTTCAAAATCTGTATTGATGAGTATATTGACATGATCAGTAAGCTGTTGTTCCAGTTCATCCATCGCCAACTTCTCGGAAAATTCAAGCGACAGTTCTTTGTTAAGCAAAGGGATGATATCTTTATTAAGATCACTCATCTGACTTTTCCTTCTTTTTATTGTAGAAAGTAAAAAGCACCGTTAGTACAACTGCTACAATCGCACTTTTTACTAATACCGAGCTGATGGTGGTATCTGCCTGGTTGGCCACCCATACCAAAAAGGCATAGTTGATCAAAGTAACTATAACGAAGTTGACAATAAGCAGGATAAAAAACTGGATGAGCTTAACTGGGTTCATTTGAATTATTTTCTAAAGTTTATATTCCATTACACCAGTACCAAATAATGCAAAGTCATATTTCACGGGATCGTTCTTGTCTAAGATACGCAGATTGGCTGTGAGTTCTAGCGCCGCTTCCCAATCATCTTGCTTGCGGGAAAGCAGATCATATTGTCGTGCTACTCTTGATACATGCACATCCAGTGGACAAACAAGATCAGATGGTTTGATATTCTTCCAGATTCCGAAATCAACACCCCTGCTGTCGTCCCTCACCATCCAGCGCAAATACATATTCAAACGCTTGCAGGTTGATTTTTGCATCGGTGCTGAAACGTGCTTCTCTGTTCGTTTCAAATGCTCGAATGAAAAGAAATAGTTTTTGAAATGATTCAACCCTTCTTCTACCGTCATTCCTTTTGTTGGAAAGAAGGCTGTTTCTAATGAATCATGGTTACTGTAGTGCTGCTGAAAGAATTCAATGAAGTAATAAAGATCATCAGCGGTAAATGTGCGGTGCTTGAAGGCGCTTAATTTTTTTAATGCACCGGAAGAATGGTTCAGACAAAAGTTATATGGCTGCATATTCATCAGCTGCATAAGTTCTCTTGCTTTGTTGATGATGGTGGTGCGGTTGCCCCATGCGAAGATGGCTGCAAAAAAACCGGCGATCTCAATATCCTGTTGTTTGCTAAACAGATGGGGAATGCAGATGGGATCATCTTTAATGAACGAAGGTTGATTGTAGAAATCAACCTTCGCATTGAGAAACTTTTTTAATTCTTGCTGCTTCATTATCCAATTGCTTTCGCCAGATCTTCAATGAGATCATCAGCATCTTCAATACCCACACTCAAACGGATCAGCGAATCATGCAAGCCATCTTTAATTCTTTTTTCTCTTGGGATAGAAGCATGCGTCATGCTTGCTGGGTGATTGATGAGACTTTCAACACCACCTAAACTTTCAGCCAATGCAAATAAATGGGTGGATGACAATACACGTCTTGCTTCTTCAATACTGTCATCTTTCAATTCAAAACTGATCATGCCACCAAAATCACGCATTTGTGCTTTTGCAATTGCATGTCCGGGATGATCTGTAAAACCAGGCCAATAAACTTTCGCCACTTTTGGATTGACTTTTAACCAATGTGCAATTTTTGCACCGTTTGCACAATGCGCTCTCATTCGCACAGCCAAAGTTTTTATGCCACGCAACACCAGGAAACAATCCATTGGTCCGGGAACAGCGCCGGAACTTTTCTGAATGAAGTATAATTTTTCACGAAGGTCTTTATCATTCATGACCAAACAACCTTGTATGACATCACTATGACCACCGAGATATTTTGTAGCGGAATGCATTACAATATCCGCACCGAGATCTAACGGGTTTTGCAAATAAGGCGAAGCAAAGGTGTTATCAACACAAAGCAATGCACCCGCTTCTTTTGCAATCACGGAAACAGCTTTGATGTCGGTAATATTCATCAACGGATTTGTGGGTGTTTCCAGCCAAATGAGTTTTGTATTGGCAGTGATCGCTGCTTTTACATTTTCAGGATTGGTGGTGTCAACATAAATAAACTTCAACCCGAATTTTTCAAATACTTTCATGAACAAACGATACGTACCACCGTACATATCACTCGCCGCAATCACTTCATCGCCCGGCGCAAGCAATTTGATCACGGCATCTGTTGCAGCCACACCACTTCCAAACACCAAACCGAACTTTCCGTTTTCAATTACGGCTACTGCTTCTTCCAATGCAAAGCGTGTTGGGTTCTGGCTTCTTGCATATTCATATCCTTTGTTTACGCCCGGAGCTTCCTGCACATAGGTACTGGTTTGATAAATGGGTGTCATAATAGCGCCGGTTGAAGGATCGGGATGCGAACCGGCATGGATCATTTTAGTATCTAGTTTCATATCTATAGTTTTAGCTCGTCAAACGAGAATTGCAAAGATGAGGATTTACAACAGATGCGCCGCACAGAAATAACGCCAATCATCATTCTTAACAGCATGTGCTGATTGTGCATTTACAGGTTGTGTCAGAATTTCTTTTTTCAGAATATTCTCATTCACCAGTTTTTGCCGGCCGTTTTGCAATAATTCTTTAAAGCCTTCCGACTGCATCCATTGCTGCTGCGGTGGTTCATAACCAATCTTGTCTGTTCTGTAAACAATGGATGAAGGCAGCACTTGCTTCATACTTTCACGCAAAATATATTTCGTAAACCCGTTCTGTAGTTTGTAATGCGAAGGCAAAGAGAAAATAAACTGCACCAATTCATGCGATAAAAACGGCAAACGAACTTCCACACCGTGTGCCATACAGTTGCGATCAGCATAACGCAGCAATTCTTCTAAACCCAACCGCATGGTATTGTAATACAGCAGATCATTAAGCTTGCTCACTGTTGGCTTGAAAATGCTTTTCTTATTAAAATGTGTCTTGCGATAATTGTTGTTGATGAATTTATTGTTCAATAATTCTTTGTTGACTTTGTTTTCCAGTTGAACAGCTGCCATTTCGGGAAACTTTGCAGCCAGTTTATTTTTCCAACTCCAGTCAACTGAAATGTTGTTTTGTGCGAACGCCTTTAACTCATGGCTAACGGTTGATGAATCACGAGCTTTCTCCTGCAAAAACCAATGAATGTATTTATGATAACCGGCTAAGGTTTCATCGGCACCCTGCCCATCAAGAATTACTTTGACGCCTTGTTGCTTCGCCAGTTCATAAACTTTGTATTGCGCATAAATACTACTCGATTGAAAAGGTTCTTCCTGCTGATGAATTAATTTTTCAATATCATTCAATAATGTTTCTGCTGTTGGTGAAACAAGATGATGTTGCAGTTGAAACTTCTCAGCAACTTGTTTAGCAAAAGCCGTTTCGTCTTTTTCAAAACCCGGAAAGGAAGCGGTGAAGGCCTGGATTTGGGAATTGGGAATTGGGGTTTTGGAATTTGTGATTTGGGATTTAATAATTGCTGCAATGCTTGAACTATCTAATCCGCCACTCAGCGATGTACCAACTTCCACATCACTCCTCAATCTTCTTGTAACAGATACATTGAACAGTTGCTGAAACTGTTCAATGGCTTCAGCTTCTGTTATTGTTGATGTAGTTTCTTTATCAAGATCCCAGTACTGTACAATTTCATTCTTGCCGCTACGCAAATCTAACTTCAGGTAATGTGATTGTGGTAAACTACGGACCTGTTCATAAAATGTTTGCGACAGATCAGCAGGATTCTTTACCCATCCTAACCCAATATAGTTGAGCAACATACTGTGGTTGATGTTCTTCTCTACACCTGCAGCCCACAATGCTTTCATTTCACTGGCGAATAAAAACTGTTCGCCATCAAAAAAATAGTAGAATGGTTTTTCTCCAAAGCGGTCACGTGCAGTAAAAAGGGTTTGTTCCTGTTCATCCCAAATGGCGAAAGCAAACATACCATCAAATTGTTGCAGACATTCTTCTTTCCAAAAATCATAAGCAGCAAGAATAACTTCTGTATCGGAATGAGTAAAAAAGGTGTAACCCTTTTGCTTCAATTCTTCTTTCAGTTCAAGATAATTGTAGATCTCCCCATTATAGGTAATACTGTATCGTGCCCTTTCTCTTGGTCCCCGTTCAACCGGATTGTCGGGGCGTGCTTCACCTGTCGGGAAGGGGAAATGCATCGGTTGTTTACCGGTTTCACTCAGATCAATGATGGCCAAACGCCGGTGACCAAAGCCAACTGTTTTGTTTTCATTCAACCAAAAACCTTCACCATCCGGTCCACGATGAGCAATGGCGTCAGTCATTTGTTTCAAACGTTCTGTTGAAACATTATTGGGGTTCATTGAAATAATTCCTGCAATACCACACATGCTGTAAAAATCGAACTTTCAATGCAGATAAACCAAAAAGAAAAGCTCTGCAGAAATGCAGAGCCTTACTATTAATTAAATTCCCGATAGTTTAGTTCACCACGTACATCGTACATCTAACATCGTACTTCCAATCACCAGCTAATCGGCATCTTCACCATCACTTCATCCCAATCCATAATCAGGTTGATGCTTTTATCGTTAACCTTTTCAAATACCATCGTAAATGATTCGGTCACATCTGCTGTTTTTGTAACAGGGCAATCAACACGAACTACATCTTTACTTGCATCATATTTAAATGCGCCCCACACATCGGTATCTTTATTAATGATCACTGTCCATTTTGCAGCACTCTCTAGCGCATACATGGTATAACGACCTTTCTTTACTGTTTTGCCTCCGATTTTTACATCACGGTAAAACTCGATCTCTGTTGCTTCGTTGGCGCCCAATCGCCAGATCTTTCCATCTTCCACCAATTCGCCAAATACTTTACGGCCACTCTTTGAAGGGCGACTGTAAATAACACGGGCAATCAATGGTTCGGTTACTTTATTTGGCTGAATTCTAAGAACAGGATAGTTCACAGGGTAATACGACATATCCATTGGTGATTTATCCAATGGCGGTAATTTGCTTCCGTTCTGTGCTGTTGCGGTTAACTCAAATGCAACAAATAAAAAAATCATCGATAACAATTTCATACGTTCTCTTTTTTTGGATCTTATTTTATTGGTAACAGTTATTATGACTGCTTTTTTCTCCCCGAGGTTGTTTTGAGAACGCAAATTTAGCCCAAAGATTGCTGTCGGTAATCACCATTTATCCTGTTTGTTGGCAGTTTCAAAGGCTTTCTTGCATTTTATTTTTGTATTCTAATATTTCGATCATGTACAAGCATATACACTACCAGTCAGTGGAGCAGGCCCTTGCCGTGATTAAGAGCGGACACCGGGTGTTTGTTCATGGCAGTGCCCAAACTCCTCTTTATTTATTACGTGAGCTGGCTAAACATTCCCACAGGCTGGAGCAGGTAGAGCTCGTATTCATTACCGTACAAGGAGATATAACGGTTGACCAGCCACAATACGAAGGCATCTTCAACATCAACTGCATGTTTGTGAGTAACAGTGTACGGAAAGCGGTGAATGAAGGCCGGGCCGATTTTATTCCTGTGTTTCTCAGCGATATTCCCGACCTTTTTAATAAAGGCCACTTGCCGGTTGATGTAGCATTGGTGCATGTTTCGCCGCCCGATAAACATGGCTATTGCTCTCTTGGCGTGAGTGTTGATATTGCAAGAAGTGCTGTGAACACAGCCAAATATATTATTGCGCAGGTAAACCCAAATGTCCCCCGTACGCATGGCGATAGCCTGATCCATACTGATCGGTTTACATCAATGGTGTATTGCGAAGAACAGCTACCTGAAGTGGATTATGGTATGAAGGTGCGGGAAGATGAAATGCAGATCGGCAGGTACATTGCCGAAATGATTGAAGATGGCAGCACGCTGCAAATGGGTATTGGTACCATTCCGGATGCGGTATTTAAATCCTTGCACAATCACAAAAATCTCGGAGTCCATACCGAAATGTTCAGCGATGGTATCATTGATCTTGTTGAAAGAGATATCATCAACAACGTTCATAAAAAAATTCACCCGAATAAAACAGTAACCGGTTTTGCATTGGGCACACGTAAGTTGTATAATTATGTTGATGATAATCCTGCATTTGTATTTCTTGATATTGATTATGTGAATGATCCGCATGTGATCCGTCGTAATCCAAAAGTGGTGGCCATCAACAGTGCAATTGAAGTTGATATTACAGGCCAGGTTTGTGCTGATAGTATTGGCACAACACAATACAGTGGTATTGGCGGACAAATGGATTTTATGCGTGGTGCTGCTTTGAGCGAAGGTGGCAAACCCATTATTGCACTTACATCACGCACAGCAAAAGGCATTAACCGCATTGTGCCTTTCTTAAAACAAGGTGCAGGTGTGGTAACCACACGAGGACATATTCATTATGTAGTAACAGAATATGGTGTTGCGCATTTGTATGGAAAGAACTTACGTCAGCGTGCAAAAGCATTGATCGATATCGCACACCCCGATGACAGAGAAATGCTGGAGAGGGCATGTATAGAACGCTTTAAACAATTTCTAGTTTACGATTCTTATATTCATTAAGGTTGTTGATCAGGTATGGCAAACTGCCGGGGGTTGCAACTAATTATGCATTCTGTTATAAGTATGCCATACCTATTTATCTTTCCGTTATCCAGTTCTTTACCACCGCTATCATTTCAGGAAAGAAGGCCTGGTAACATTGCCTCAGCGTTGCATCATGTTCTTCAAACAAAGCGAAGGCCGTTGCACTTTCAGTTAAATAAGTTGCACGCCGCACTACCCCGTGTAAGCTGTTTTCAATTCCCCATTTATTACTATAGTTATAAAGCCAGTTCTGTGTTTTCATAAAAGGGAACATGCTTGCAAACCGTTCCGGGAAAACAGCAGTATAAGGTTCAAGCATCGTGTAGGTATCAGTTGCAAACTGTTCAAGCGAATCATGATTAAAGATCAATGGATCAGTAGCGAGATAATGGTCATATACCACATCTACAAAAGCACCTGCATATAGTCGGTAATGCGGTCTGAAAATTTCTTTTGCTTCTTTTGTTGCTGCATGATCATCAGTAAACGAATCGATGATACGATGCAGTTCGATGCCTTGTTGTATACCCGGCGAATAGTCAAATTTCTTCTTGCCTTTCACATAATCGCTGATCATATTACCCACGAGTAACTCGGGCTGGTGAAACGATAGGTAAGCATGAGCTAGATAATTCATTCAGATTTTTTTTTTACAAACGGCGTAAACTTTTTTGAGACCTGCCGTCTAATCCTGTTCAAACTAAATTTTATTACAATGAAAGTACTCCAATTTTTATTCCTTTTCATCTGTGTGGGTGCAATGGCACAGGCGCAGCCGCCAGCCGATACTTCAAGAGGCAGAGGCCCCCGTGTAGATATGTACAAGGATCTGAACCTGACCAAAGACCAGCAGGAAAAAGTAAAAGCCATTCAGGAAAAGCAACGTACAGAAGCTGAAGCAGTGCGTAACAACAGTTCGCTGAGCCGTGAGCAACAGCGTGAGCAAATGATGGAAATCCGCAAAAAATACAGTGAGCAGATCGACGCATTACTGAACGCAGAGCAAAAAGAGAAGTTGAAAGCAAAGCAAAAAGAAATGCAGGAAGAAATGCAAAAGAGACGTAACGGTGGCGGCGGCCCCGGTGGACAAGGCGGAGGAAATAACAATTAATTGTGAACCGGCGAAAGCCGGTTTTTTATTTGAGTGATTTGCAAACATGATGTCAACCAACAAATGAACCTAACAGTCACTAAATTTGCAGATGCCTTTTCAACTTCATTCACCTTATTCTCCTTCAGGCGATCAGCCGCAGGCGATTCAACAGCTTACCGAAGGAATTTTAAACGGAGAGAAATTCCAAACACTGCTTGGCGTAACCGGCAGTGGTAAAACATTCACCATGGCCAACGTTATTCAAAACGTGCAAAGGCCAACACTTGTGCTTACGCATAACAAAACATTGGTGGCGCAATTGTATGGAGAGTTCAAACAATTCTTTCCTGATAATGCAGTAGGTTATTTCGTGAGCTATTACGATTACTATCAACCCGAGGCATACATGCCGGTGAGCGGCACCTACATTGAAAAAGATCTCAGCATTAACGAAGAGCTTGACAAACTGCGTTTGCAAGCTACCAGTGAATTGTTAAGCGGACGTAGAGATATTATTGTGGTGGCGAGTGTGAGTTGCATTTATGGTATGGGTAACCCGGTTGATTTTGAAAATGGCATCATCCGTATTCAAAAGAAACAAACACTTTCAAGACAAGGCTTTTTACATTCATTGGTAAATAGTTTATACAACCGTACACAAGGTGATTTTACAAGAGGAACATTTCGTGTAAAAGGTGATACGGTTGATATTAATCTTCCTTATGTTGATTTTGGTTACCGCATCAGTTTTTTTGGTGATGAAATTGAAGAGATCGAAACCATCGATACCAAATCCGGCAAACGTATTGGTAAAGTGGACAACGCTGCCATCTTCCCCGCCAACTTATACATTGCACCAAAAGATCAGATGCAGCAGATCATTTATGAGATACAGGACGAGGCGGCTGCACAGGTAGAGTACTTCAAACGTGAAGGCAAATACATTGAAGCGCAACGATTGAAAGAACGGACCGATTATGATCTGGAAATGATCCGTGAACTGGGTTATTGCAATGGCATTGAAAACTATTCACGGTTTTTTGACAGGCGCACACCGGGTACAAGACCGTTCTGTTTATTGGATTATTTCCCGAAGGATTATTTAATGGTGATCGATGAAAGTCATCAAACCATTCCGCAGGTGAGTGGTATGTATGGTGGCGACAGAAGCAGAAAATTGGTATTGGTTGATTATGGTTTCCGTTTGCCGAGTGCAATGGATAACCGTCCGCAGAATTTTCATGAGTTTGAAAGTTTGCTTAACCAGGTTGTGTTTGTGAGTGCAACACCGGATGATTATGAATTGGAGAAAACCGGTGGTGTGGTGGTGGAACAGGTTGTTCGTCCAACAGGTTTGCTGGATCCGCCCATTGAAATCCGCCCAAGTGTAAACCAGATCGACGATCTGCTGGATGAAATTGATAAACGTGTGAAAAAAGGCGATCGTGTATTGGTTACAACTTTAACCAAGCGCATGGCTGAAGAGATGGACAAATACCTGAAGCGGATCAACATCAAATCAAAATATATCCATAGTGAAGTTGACACGTTAGAACGTATTGAAATTTTGCGTGATCTGCGATTGGGTGTTATTGATGTGTTAGTTGGTGTAAACCTTTTGCGTGAAGGACTTGATTTACCAGAAGTATCACTGGTTGCCATTCTTGATGCAGATAAGGAAGGCTTTCTACGTAATGAAAAAAGTTTAACGCAAACCGCCGGTCGTGCTGCACGTAATGTAGATGGCCTCGTTATCTTCTATGCTGATAAGATGACAGAAAGTATGCGCCGCACCATTGAAGAAACCAGCAGAAGAAGAGAAAAGCAGATCCAATACAATATTGAACACGGTATTACACCACGCACCATCAAGAAAAGCATTGAACAGGTAATGGGGCAAACAGCAGTGCTTGATATCAAAGGATACGATCCTGCAAAATCATATGCACTTGCACCAGACGGCGAGTTGGTAGAAGCGGCTGAAGACCAGGAAGTGTATCAAACCATTCCGCAAATGGAAAAAGCGATTGCCCGGACGAAGAAAACAATGGAAAAAGCAGCCCGTGATCTTGATTTTATGGAAGCAGCACGTTTACGGGATGAAATGTTCAGGCTGCAAAAGGAACTTGAGGCGATGAAGAAATAGCATTGAGGCCGCAAACGGCGTCTACGGTTAAGGTTTATGAAAATCTCCCCGTCTTTTCTTAACTTGAAGCTCTTTCAAAAAAAATGCCATGTTCACATTTGCTTTATTCAACCTCAAAGGGGGTGTTGGCAAAACTGCCAGTTGTGTAAACTTTGCTTACCTCGCAGCCAAAGACGGTTACAAAACCTTGCTGTGGGATATTGATCCGCAGGGTGCCACTTCGTTTTACTACAAAGTAAAACCGAAACAAAAAGTGGTGATGAAAGACGTGGTTGGAAAAGATGCAGAACTGGCTGACAGCATCATGGCAACTGAATATGAAAACCTCGATATTATTCCTGCCGATATAACTGCAAAAGCACATGATGTAATGATCGATGAAATGCAGGCATCAAAAAAACGTTTGGCAACTATCTTAAAGCAATTGAAGAGTGAATATGATTTCATCTTTATTGATTGTCCTCCCGGTTTAAGTTCATTAGCAGAAAATATTTTTAATGCATCAGATATTGTGTTGATGCCCATCATACCAACAACACTTTCTGTTCGCACCTATCACATGGTGAAAGATTATTTTAAAGAGAAGAATATCGATCAGAAAAAAATGACCTGCTTCTTCACCATGACCGATCTGCGTCGCAACATGCACAACGAAGTGATGGAAGAATTATACAAAGACAAACGTTTCTTCGAAAACTATATTCCTTATTTAAGTGATGTAGAAAAAATGGGTGTACACAAAGCTCCGTTAGAAGAATTTGCACGCAGCAGTTACGCTGCCCAATGCTATCGGGATTTGTGGGAAGAGATCAAGGAAGGAGTGCTGTAACTCAATACAGTAGCGGATTTCAGCCGACCGTAAATTTACCAAATCGGCTTTAAGTACTAACACTGAATTTTCGAAAATAGATTTCCAACTGTTGCATAAGTCAGAATCTGTTTCTACATTTGAACTGTCCAATTCTTTTGAAAAAACTAAATCCAAATGTCATGAAAAAGCCATTGCGTTTCTTCTCATTCGTATTTTTCCTCTTCGCTATTTATTTGAACGTATTTTACAAGGAAGATTCTTTCTTGGCACGTGTCGTTGCAGGCAAATCTGAAGTTGCAAAACAGCAAACAGCTCAAAAACAATCTAAGGAAGCAAAGCCTTTAGAGAATGAGCTCGCTGAAAATAGCGGCAAATAATTTCACAATACATATTGTGCATCAACTATTTCGTTAAGCAGTCAACGAACCGGCGATCCGTACCCTATATTTTTATTTGCTGCCGGTGTTGAATTTTCTCATAATGTAAGTTTTGCGGAGGTGGTTTCCACCACCTCCTGTTTTTATTTTGCTTACAAAAAAACCACGTTATAAAACGGGGCTTTTCTCGTTTATAAAAATTTCTCTTTTTCTCTTTGGCAAGGATGCTAACTTAGCGGCATGGCCAATGATAAAAAAGTTTTTCTGCTCGATGCGTTTGCACTCATCTTCCGTGCATACTATGCACTTATTCGCAGTCCACGTAATACATCCAAAGGAAAAAATACCAATGCACAGTTTGGTTTTACCAATGCATTGATCGAACTTATTACAAAGCAAAAGCCTTCACATATGGCGGTTTGTTTTGATACGGCTGCGCCAACTGAACGTCATACCGATTTTGCAGAATACAAAGCCAATCGCCAGGAAGCTCCTGAAGATCTGTTGCTGGCTATTCCCGATATTAAGCGCATCATTAAAGGATTTAATATTCCTGTAATTGAAAGCGATGGTTATGAAGCTGATGATGTGATTGGCACATTAAGTAAACTGGGTGAAGCTGCCGGTTACGAAGTATTTATGGTTACACCAGATAAAGATTATGGTCAACTTGTAACCGACAAAGTAAAAATTTATAAACCTGCATACCAAGGTGGTGATGTTGAGATTCTGGGGCCAGAAGAAGTTTGTGCCAAATGGGGAATTAAAAATGTAAGCCAGGTAATTGATATACTTGGTATGATGGGTGATTCGGTTGATAACATTCCCGGTATACCAGGCGTGGGCGAAAAAACCGCAGCCAAACTGTTGGCAGAGTACGAAACATTAGAAAATGTGTTGGCCAATGCTGCTAACATTAAAGGAAAGATGGGCGAGAAAGTTGCCGCAGGAAAAGATCTTGCCGTCATGAGTAAAAAACTTGCCACCATTATTACCAATGTACCTGTTGAATTTCATGAAGAAGATTTTCGTTTGAAAGAATGGAACAAAGAAGAATTAGCGGCAGTGTTTGCTGAACTGGAATTTAAAACAATTGGTAAACGGATTTTAGGTGACGACTTCAACGCATTTAGTACGGCACCTGTTGGTGTGCAGAAAGATCTTTTCGGTAACGTGATCGATACAACAATGGGTGAAGTGCGGAAGGAAAAGAAAGCACCATCAAAATCTGCTCAAACAGAAATCTTTGCTTCAACTGATGCAACAGAAGCCGAAGGAACTGCAGAACAGGAAGAGGGTGCTGCTGTGTTGGATCTTGGCGCTTCAAAAAATATCCATAACACAGAGCATGAATATATTGCCGTAACAACAGAAGCAGCAATGAAAGAACTCGTTGCTGAATTAGCAACGCAAAAAGAAATTTGTTTTGACACAGAAACAACAGGCATCGATGCGAATGATTGTGAAATTGTGGGAATGAGTTTTTCTTATCAACCCCACAAAGCATGGTATGTTCCATGTCCTGTTGATCAAACTGAAACAAAAAAAGTGTTGTCCATCTTCAAGCCGTTGTTTGATGATGAGAGTAAAACATGGATCGGTCAGAACATCAAATACGATCTGTTGGTGTTGAAGTGGTATGATGTTGAGTTGAAAGGACCCTTGTTTGATACCATGCTGGCGCATTATGTAGTAGAGCCCGATGGCAAACGAAGCATGGATGAGTTGAGTGCACAGTTTCTTGGTTACGAGCCGGTGCATATTGAGGAACTGATTGGAAAAAAAGTTCCAAAGAACTCAACTTCCAAACAGCAAGGAACAATGCGTGATGTAGAATTAGAGAAGATCACTGATTATGCAGCAGAGGATGCCGACATCACATTACAATTAAAACATTCGTTGTTTCCATTGTTGAAAGAAAAAGAAGTAGAACGTGTGTTCTATGAAGTGGAAAATCCATTGGTGAAAGTGCTCACTGATATGGAGTTTGAAGGAATACGTGTTGACGTTGATTTTTTAAATGAGTATTCGAAACAACTCGATAAAGAAGCAAAAGAAGCTGAACAGAGAGTATACAGTTCAGCTGGTTTGAAATTCAATCTTGCTTCGCCGAAACAATTAGGTGAAGTGTTGTTCGATCATTTAAAGCTTGATCCCAAAGCGAAGAAAACAAAAACAGGCCAGTATGCAACAGGTGAAGATGTGTTGCTGAAACTGGCGCATACAAGTCCGATTGTAGAAGATATCCTTGCTTTCCGTGAGTTAACGAAATTGAGATCAACTTATGTCGATGCATTACCACAACTGATCAATCGAAAAACAGGTCGTGTACATACAACGTATGGACAGGCAGTCGCAGTAACCGGTCGCTTGGCAAGTAACAATCCGAACCTGCAGAATATCCCAGTGCGCACAGAACGAGGAAGAGAAATACGTAAAGCATTTGTACCAAGAGATGCCAACCATGTATTGGTGAGTGCCGACTATTCACAAATTGAATTACGTATTGTTGCTGCTATCAGTGGCGATCCTGCAATGTGCGAAGCATTTATACAAGGAAAAGACATTCATACTGCCACAGCAGCCAAAGTGTATAAGATCGACGAGAAAGATGTGACCAAAGAGATGCGTTATAAAGCAAAGAGTGTAAACTTTGGTATTATATATGGGCAAGGTGCATTTGGCTTGGCAGATAATTTAGGTATCAGCAGAACCGAAGCAAAAGAGATTATTGATAATTACAAACGGGAATTTGCAGGTATTCAAAAGTACATGGACGATACCGTGAACTTTGCACGTGAAAATGGTTATGTAGAAACCTTGATGGGCCGCAAACGTTGGTTGCGTGATATCAATTCCAGCAACTTTACAGTGCGTGGCTATGCCGAACGAAATGCCATCAACTCGCCTATACAGGGAACAGCTGCTGATATGATCAAATTGGCGATGATCAAAACACATGATGCATTAAAAAAGAGTACATTCAAAAGTAAAATGATCCTGCAGGTGCATGATGAATTGGTCTTTGATGTGTTGAAAGAAGAAGCAGAGGACATCAAAGCATTGATCATTGATTGTATGCAAACGGCCATGCCACTTACACATGGTGTGCCGGTAATTGCAGAAGCTGGAACAGGTGATAACTGGTTAGAAGCACATTAAACAAAAACGGTGATGCGTTTTTTCTTATTGATTGTTTGTATCTCTATTAAAATCGCCCTTGTGGCGCAGGTAAAATCTATTCACTTTATCAACGGGCAATGGTTCAATGGAAAAGAGTTTATCGTTACTGATTTTTATAGTGTGAACGGGCTTCTTACAAAGAATGCACCGTCAGCTGTTGATACAGTTGTTGATCTCAAACAACAATTTATCATTCCTCCTTTTGGCGAAGCACATAATCATTCACCTGAAACCGATCAGGATATTGATGTGTTCATTGAACGTTACCTCGCCGATGGTATCTTCTACATTAAAAATCCAAACAGTATTCCGTTTGCAACGAATAAGATCAAAAGCAAGATCAATCATCCACGAAGTGTGGATGTGATTTATGCCAATGGTGGACTTACTGCAAATGGTGGGCATCCAACAACGTTGTATAATTATATGTTGGGTACAACTTATAAAAAAGCATTACCCGGCTGGACTTCCAAAAGTTTTGAAGGCGAAGCATATTATCTCATCAACTCAAAAGAAGAACTGGAAAAGAAGTGGCCGTTCATTCTTTCACAAAAACCCGGCTTCATCAAATTCTATCTCATCTTTTCAGAAGAATATGAACAGCGGAAAAATGATACTCTTTTCAATGGCAAAAAAGGGATCGATCCAAAGCTGGCTAAGTTGATTACTAAAAAAGCACATGCAGCAGGCTTAAGAGTAAGTGCACATGCAGAAACGCCAAGCGATTTGAAAGTTGCACTGGCAGCTGGTGCAGATGAGATCAATCATTTGCCGGGTTATCAGGTTAGATGGAGAGATGGGTACACCGAAATTTATTATAAACTCACATCACAACTTGCACGGACTATGAAACGAAAAGGTGTGCATGTTGATCCTACTTATTCATTGTTGCAAACAGAAATAAAGCCAATGAGTAATCAGCAACGTGAAGCGCAGATGAATGTACAAAAAGCAAACCTGTTGTTGCTGAAGAAATATCAAGTGCCCGTAACCGTTGGTTGCGACAGTTACAATCTTACAGCTCAAACCGAAATCGAGTATTTGCGCAATCTGAATATTTACAGCAATCTCGAATTGTTGAAGATGTGGTGCGAGGTTACGCCTGCTGCTATTTTCCCCAACAGAAAATTTGCAAAACTGCAGGAAGGTTATGAAGCAAGTTTTCTCATCCTGTCAAAAAATCCTTTGGAAAATTTTGAGCACGCCTATAACATTTCCCTGCGGGTAAAACAAGGGCTGATTTTGTGGTGATGAAATTTCATATTGCAGAACATTTTACCTTTGAGCCATGCAACCGATCTTGATTTATTGTTACGATGCGTATTGCGGCTGGTGTTACGGTTTCAGTCCTGTTATCAAAAAAATCAGCGAAGCATATAAGCAGAAACTTCATTGCGAAGTGTTGAGCGGTGGAATGATCTTGCCTGATCAACCTGTACACATTCGTGTAACGGCTGGCTATATTAGAGAAGCTTACAAAACAGTAGAGGACCATACCGGAATAAAGTTTGGCGAAGATTATCTCTGGCATATCAAAAATCCTGAAGAAAGTGATTGGTTTCCTTCATCTGAAAAACCTGCCATTGCATTATCCATTTTCAAAGAACTATTTTCTGAACAACAGGCACAATTCGCTTCTGATCTGCAATACAGTCTGCACTATGAGGGAAGAGATCTGACGGATAAAGAAGCTTACCGTCATCTCCTCGAAAAATATAATATTGACGCAGATGATTTTTATACAAAACTGAAATCAGAAGAATACAAGGAGAAAGCTTATTACGAATTTCAATTGTGTAAGCAATTGCAGGTAACCGGCTTTCCTCAGGTATTGATACAGCTCACAGAAACCAAATTCCATCTGCTTGCGAGAGGTTATACTGATTATGATACACTTGCCAAACGCATTGATCTTGTTTTAACCGAAATTGAAAATCACTCATATAATTAATTAAAGTGCCACATGATCCTCACTGTAACCCTCAACCCTTGCATTGATAAAAGTTCCGTAGCTGAAACATTGAAACCTGAAAGCAAACTCCGCTGCACAGAAGTGGTGAATGAACCGGGTGGTGGAGGAATTAATGTAAGTAAGGCATTAAAGAAATTAGAAACAGCATCAGTTGCATTATTTCCGTCAGGCGGCCATAACGGTGCCATGTTATGCTCCTTATTAAAAGAAGAAGAGATCGAATTTCATGCAGTAGATTCAAAGGTCGAA
This sequence comes from Lacibacter sp. H375, assembly GCF_037892425.1. Lineage (NCBI taxonomy): Bacteria > Pseudomonadati > Bacteroidota > Chitinophagia > Chitinophagales > Chitinophagaceae > Lacibacter > Lacibacter aquaticus. The sequence goes on along the minus strand of NZ_JBBKTT010000001.1, from coordinate 973,032 downwards.
ACAAGAGAAAACTGGATCGTACTTGAATCATCTACCAACAATCAATTCCGTTTTACCTTTCCCGGTCGGGCTGTACAGGAAGAAACGATCATTACATTGGTTGACCATATCCGTAGTTTTTCTCCTTCTTATGTTATTGCAAGCGGCAGCTTACCTCCTGGTTTGCCCGATTATTTTTATGGATTGATCGTTAAGAATGCAAAAACTGTTGGCGCTCGTTGCATTGTTGATACAAGCGGACCGGCTTTACAGGCATTGCAGGGCAAGGGTGCTTACCTCATAAAACCAAATATTAGTGAGTTGTGTAAAATGCTGAATGTGGAAACACTGGCGAAAGATGAAGTGCCAAATGCAGCACAGCAAGCTATTCATGATGGTTATGCAGAATTGATCGCTGTAAGTATGGGCCCCGATGGCGCATGGCTGGTAAGCAGCGATGAAAAACATTTTGCTGCAGCACCAAAAGTTGAAAAGAAAAGTACAGTTGGTGCAGGTGATAGTATGGTGGCAGGCATGACCTATATGTTACAACAAAACCGTTCGCTCAAAGAAGTGGTAGCTTTTGGTGTTGCTTGTGGCAGCGCTGCTACCATGAATGCAGGTACTCAACTCTTTCACAAAGCAGATGCAGAACGTTTATTTGCAGGCATGAGTTGATCTTCGTCCTTTTAATTTCCTGTTTCATCTGGTTTACTATTGCGAAAGGAGAAAGAATACAGTAACTTCTTCTTCCTTAAAACTAAATACATGAAACGAATTGCTCTTATTCTCTCTCTTGCCGGTTTCGTTTTTACTTCATGCAACAACGAAACCAAAACAGAAACAACTAAAACAGACACAACAGCAACAGACAAAACAGCAACAAGTACGGAGCCTCCCGCTCCACCAATGGATTCTGCTGCAATGGCGAAAGCCTGGGAAAATTTCATGACGCCGGGTGAAATGCACAAATGGATGGCGAGTCATGCAGGAACATGGGATGCTGAAGTAACCTCGTTTATGCCCGGAGCTGAACCATCAACATCAAAAGCAACAGAAGTAGTAAAGATGGTGATGAATGGATTGTACCAGGAAGGAAATCTTTCTGGCACCATGATGGGCATGCCTTTCACCGGGAAAAGTATAATGGCCTATGACAATGCCAAGAAACAATTTGCTCTTTCGTGGATCGATAATCTTGGCTCAGGTCTTATGATCATGACAGGCCAATACGATGCCGCAACAAAAACCATGAACCTGAACGGCACACAAACTGATCCGACAACGGGTAAGGATTCAAAGGTTCGGCAGGAACAAAAGTTTATTGATGATGATAATTATGTATTGACAATGTATGGTGACGGACCTGATGGTAAAGAAGTAAAATTTATGGAAGCAAAATTTAAGCGTGTAAAAAAATAGTCAACCATTAGCCTTATGTACAGCCTCTTGTTTTACAAGGGGCTTTTTTATGTAGATTTATTATTCAAACAATCGCTTATGCTCACCAACCGGATCATCAATCCAAAAATGATCATTCAATTTGCCTGGCGCTTACAGGCAGTGTGTTTTGTGATCAGTGGACTTGTATTTGTTGCGCATGATTTTTTAGGCATTAAATCAATTGCCATTCCGTTTTTACCTGTAGCAACCATTGGTACTGCTGTTGCATTTTATGTTGGCTTTAAAAATAACTCTGCCTATGATCGTTTGTGGGAGGCAAGAAGGATTTGGGGAAGTATTACCAATGCAAGCCGCATGTGGGGTGCAATGGTAGCAGACGTAGTTGCTTCAAGAGCTGATTCACCCGAAGAAGCAACTGCTGTGAAAAAAGAATTAATGTACAGGCATATTGCCTGGTTGAATATGCTTCGTTTGCAATTGCGTCGTAAACCAGTTTTTCATGAATCATGGTATGTGTCTTCTCCCAAGCTGCAGGTTGTACGGGATGTATTTGGTGATGAGAAATTTGAAGACCAGGCCGCCGAAGTGATGACAAAGTTTTTAAATGCAACTGAAATAAAAGAATTGGAACGTAAACCAAATGTTGCATCTGCATTAATGAAACGCCAGAACGAAGAATTGATCCACCTTAAAAATAAAGGATGGCTCGATGAGTTTGAACACAGCGATATGGGAAAACTGGTTTTTGAATTTTACAATCAACAAGGCGCATCGGAGCGTATCAAAAGTTTCCCTTTCCCCCGACAGTATGCAAGTTTCAGTACAGTGTTTGTATTCATCTTCATTACACTGCTTCCTTTTTCACTGATTGGTGAACTGGCAAAACTGAATGCCGACATTAACTGGATGGTTATTCCTTTCACTATGTTGATCGCTTGGGTGTTTGCTGTGATGGAGCAGATAGGTGATGCAAGTGAAAATCCATTCGATAATGGGATCAATGATATTCCAATGACAGCTATTTGCCGAAATATTGAAATTGAACTTCGTGAAATGCTGGGCGAAAAAGAATTACCTGCACGTATTGAACCGGTGAAAGGGATATTGATGTAGATGATAGATTCACAGATGACACGGATTGAAAAGATTGGCAATGATTTTATTTTAAGAAACAGGAGTTTAATCTTTTCTTCTTTTTAAGAACCCAATATTTATTTCCGAGGCGTTATTGTCCCATTCAGGAATATCGTTTTTATCTATTACTTGTACTTTTAAGGTGTTTGTATCTTCCATTTTAAATAGAATGACCAACAATCCAATTTCGCCGGTTACTTCATTTTCAAAACGAAGGATAGAATAATCAACCTTGTTTTCAATGGAATAATTGTACAGAAATTCATTGCCGGGTGTTAGTCTAATAACAACTTTTTTATTGTCATAAAAAAATAACTCAAACGATGATTTGTCATTTGACTTTGTGACATTCTTCCATTTCCCAATGAGGGAAAAGTTTTTGATATTCTTTCTACCACTTTGCATCATAATAAAATTGATGAAGATAATGCCGTACTGTTTTTAATTACAAAAACCTCCTTTGAATGGAGGCTCTGTAATGTGTATTAATCTGTGCTTATCTGTAAAATCTGTGTCATCTGCGAATCTATCACAACCCTTTCCACTCAGGCATTCTTCCCGGTGTATAAGGCGCACCATTCTTTTCTAAAATATCTTCCAATCGTTTTACTTCTGTTGCAATTGCTTTGATCTCATTGTAAACAGGTGTGAATTGCTTCGCAGCAATTTGATAAGAGTTGAGTTGCGTTTGTGTTGGTGCAGCAGTTGTATTCCACAACGAGCCAATAACATAACCAATACGTCCGTTGATAGATGGTGTTGTTTCAAACTCTCTTCTGGCTACTGATGCATCGCCATTCAGTTGGCGGTTCACAGCATTCAATCGCTTTTCAACATCCTGTAATGCTTTTGAGAGGTCGAGTGATTGCTTAGGTGTTTCAATGATTGCTTGTTTCAGGTATCGCACTTTATTCACCAACTCACCACGGTATTGATCAGTTGCAGCAACAACACGACTCAGCTCAGCAATTTTTTTACTGAAATCATCCAATGCTTTTTTATCAGTTGCAGGAAGTGTAGCTGTGTTCAAGGTCATTGCCTTGAATGTTTGTGCCGACGCTAACTCGGTATACACACCATCTTCAAATTTGCTGAGTGAAACTTTATAGGTACCGGGCAAAGCAAAATATCCTTGGTCAGGCGAACTGAATGCAAATGATTCATCAAACGGTGTAAAGTCGATCGGGCCAAACGGAGAAGTACGGAAATCCCATACAATACGTTTCAATCCTTTTTTCGCTGGCGCTTTTAATCTACGGACAACATTACCTGCTTCATCGGTAACAGTAAATAACAAATGCGGCGCAGGCTGTTCATCTTCCAAACGAAGTGAATCAGGCGATGGATATGTTGGAGCTTCACCTTTCTTTATCTTTTCTGCTTCAGCTGCTCTGCGTTTTTCTTTGATCGTTTTAATATCATCTTTCAGATAATACGTAAACACTGCACCAACTTTAGGATTAGGTGTGGTAAAGAAACTTTCGCCCTGGAAACCTTTGCCTCTTACACCCAATGGTTGCGATTGGATAAACATCCACGCATCTTTTACAGGAAAGATCACTGCCTGTTTATCGAGGTCTTCTTTTTTCAAATGGCGTAACGGTGTATAATCATCCAGCACATAAAACCCACGACCGAAAGTTGCAAGAATGAGATCGTTCTCTCTCTTTTGAATTTCCAGATCCTTCACCGCAATGGTTGGTAAACCTGCTTTCATCTGCACCCATTTGGCGCCACCATCAATACTTACAAACAAACCAAACTCAGTACCTACAAACAGTAAGTCTTTGTTTACATGATCTTCAGCAATGGTATAAGATGTTCCTCTCTCCGGTAAATTATTGGTAATGGCTTTCCATGTTTTACCGCCATCACTTGTTTTATAAACATACGGATGAAAATCGCCATAACGATGATGATTGAAGGTGACATACGCCACATTCTTATCGTGCTGCGAAGTGATGATGTGATTCACATACGTACGTTCAGGCACACCGGCAATATTATCAACCTTCATCCAGTTGTTGCCGCCATCAGTTGTAACCTGTATCAAACCATCATCAGTACCAACATAGATCGTATTCTCATCAAATTTTGATTCGGCAATGGTAGTGATATTGCCATAAATATCTGTTGAACCATTTTTTGCAACGGCATCCATGCTCCACACTTTACCCATCACCGACAATTTGTTACGATCGATCTGTCTTGTTAAATCAGGACTGATCACTTTCCATGTACTGCCACGGTCATCTGTTCTGAAAACTTTATTAGCTCCATGATAAAGACGTTTGTTATCATATTTTGAAATTACGAGCGGTGCATCCCAATTCCAGCGATAAGCTTCACCTTCCGGTTCCTGTGGCTGAATAAACAAATATTCACCACTCTTTTTATCGTACCGTGTTAATGCACCATACTGCGCTTGTGAGTAAACAATATCAGGATTGCTTTGATCGATCTGTGATTCGTAGCCATCACCAAGACTTGTAAAATACCAATCAGAATTAAAAATACCATTAGCACTTAAAGTGCGTGATGGTCCACCCAAACTAAAGTTATCCTGTGTGCCACCGTGAATATGATAAAACGGAAATGCATTATCAGTTGCTACTTTGTAAAACTGTGTTACCGGAAGATTGGCTTTAAAATTCCAGTTCTCACCACTATCAAAACTTTCATACACACCACCATCGCAACCAACCAAATAATGTTCTGTGTTTTTTGGATTGATCCAGATCACATGGTTGTCAATGTGTTTATTCTTTTCACCGAGGATTGAAAAATTCTTTCCGCCGTCTTTACTTACTCCGAAGTAAACGTTGATGACAAATACTTTGTTGATGTCTTTGGGATCGCAATATATTTTCTGATAATAGTTGCCCGAAGTTGAATAGCTGCTTTGTTTTTCCCAGCTTGCACCACGATCAGTACTTTTAAACACGCCACCTTTTCCTTCTGTAGCTTCCACAACACAATACAATACATCAGGATTAACAGGTGAATAATTCAAACCGATTCTTCCAAGTTCACCGCCGGGTAATCCATTCATCATCTTGTTCCAGGTTGCGCCGCCATCAACACTTTTGTACAATGCAGATTCAGGACCGCCACCAATATAGGTAAACACTTTCCGCTGACGTTGATGCGCTGCAGCATAAACAATGTTTGGATGACGTGGATCAACCATCACTTCATTAAAGCCTGTATGCTCACTTACATTCAACACCTGTTTCCATGTTTTACCGCCATCAGTTGTTTTGTAAATACCACGTTCGCCACCGCTGTTCCAAACCGGGCCGTAAGCTGCTACATAAACAATATCACCATTTGTTGGATCGATCGCAATACGACCGATATGTTCTGAATTTTTTAAACCAACGTTCTTGAAGCTCTTTCCACCATCTTCTGATTTGTACAAACCATCGCCATAACCCACCACACGTTGATTATTATTTTCACCACTGCCTACCCATACAACATTTGTATTGGTTGGGTCAATCGCCAAACAGCCGATGGCAAATGAACCTTCGCCATCAAAAATAGGCGTGTAGGTAACGCCTGCATTTGTTGTTTTCCAAACACCACCTGCAGCTGCTGCAACATAATACTCACTGTGGTTTTTTGGGTTCACAGCAATATCAGCAATACGACCCGATGTAATGGCAGGCCCAACACTTCTGAACTGCAGACCACTCAGCAATCCGCTGTTGAATACATCTTTTGGTTCTTCCTTTGCCGGAGTTGTTGCTTTCTTTTGTGCGGTTACAGCAATGCAGATGGTGAGCAGTAACAGACTGCTGAGAAGTTTACGTTTACGCATAACAGTTGGTTTTGAAAATGGATAAGAAAGGTAACAAAAAAGTTGACCATGTGTATGATCAACTTTTCCTTTGATAAATCAACTTAGCCGTTAGAATAATTTTTCATTCGGTGGTTTAATACCCACCAAACGGATATAGATAGTGGTTTGTCCGCGATGGTGTGTTTGATGTTCAAATGCTTTATTTAACCAAACCAATCGTGAAAACATAAAATTACCTCTGCCGGCTGTTTCGGTTAACTTACTTACATCCATATTACGGATGCTTTCAATGGCATAATCATAACTCGTCGTTACAAAATGTATTACTGAGTCAGCTGATTGTGCTGTTGCACGTTGTTCCAGGTTTTGTCCGAATGAAATACGTTGGGCACCGGTGCCGTTTGCAATAAAACCAACAATGCCTTGAGACAGATGCAGCATTTGTTGTGCAAATGTGCGGATGCTGTCTTGCGCCCTGAAACTGTATTTGTCTTTCGGCATTGCATCCAGGTATTCTTTGGTATATGCTTTTGCACGTTCCCAATCTTTAATGTAATACGCTTTGATGGAATCGGCCAGTTGTGCTTTAGTGGTAAAAGCTGCAAGCAGAATTACAACAAGCATCAGTAATTGTTTTCTCATTTTGTTCAATTTAGTTTTAGTGTATTGTAAATTGTTAATCCTTCTTTGTTTTTTCCATCGGCAAATATTCTTTGCGACTCCATTCCTGCATAGAACCGTCATAAACTTTCACATTATAACCTAAGAACCTGCCAGCCATGTAAACAACACTTGCTGTTTGTCCAATGAAACAATAGGTCACAATTTCTGTTTTCTTATCGGGCACTACGGGTTGAAAATAACCGGTTAGTTGATCGATATGTTTGAATTGAAAACTTGAATCAAGCAGATCAGGATAAGGAATATTTTTAGCGCCGGTGATATGTCCGTCTCTTGGATTACCTGTCGGGTCGCCATCATAAAAACGTTTCATTCGTGCATCAACCACAACTGCCAATGGTGATTGCAGTGATCTTAACACATAATCTTTATCAACCAAAACAGTGTTGACGCTTGCAACAAAATCACCTTTCTTCACTACAGGCAATTCACTTGTTACCGGATAGCCTGCTTTCTTCCATGCTTCTAAGCCGCCATTCAGATAATGTACTCTTCCTGTTAAGCCGAGGTATTCCAATGTAACAAACATGCGTGCAGTGACAGTTACATCTCCTTTGGTATGATAAAGAATGACTCTTGAATTTTTATTGACGCCAAGCTGTTGTAATACCTTTGTTGCTTCTTTTGGATCGGGTGGATTGAAATTTCCATCAGGCGAATTTGCTGCCAGCCAATCGGGCCATAACAAACGGGCCCCTTTGATATGTTCTTTTTCATAATCGAACCGGAGAAAATTCACTTGCAGCAAAACAAATTCAGGATTGTTGATATTATCGTTGAGCCACTCTGCTGTAATCAGCATTGGTGGTTCTTTTGCTTTTGTTTCTGTTGAAAGAAACAATGATGCGATGAGGATGATGATAAGTCGGTTCATAACACAAATTTTTGTGTGAAGAATTGTTAGAAGTTAAAACTGTATCTGCAAACAGAAAAGGCATTTATGACAAGCGGTGGTTGAACAAGAAGTGATCATTCTTTTTTTACTATCAGGAATTAAGATATTTGTTTGGAACATTACCAGACGTATAATCTATATTGTACTGATGCTTCAACAAAAGCGACACCACTTCATGAATGGTTTTTTCATTCCGGTGCACCTGCGGCAATAACCCCATCATTGCATAACTGATTGTGTTGACTGAGGGCATCAATGTTTCCCACGGATAACCTTTTCCCCAAATAATTCCTTTCACCGTTATATCCAGCCTTGCCCCATGCTCTAACAGAAAATGCATCATCTCTTTTGATTGATGATTGTTCTGATTCACCGTGTGAAAGATGGGTGTTTGCGCCCCAAAGCCATATTCATCCACACCTGCTGCTGCATTTACATCGGCTCCATGTTTTACCAACACTTCAGCACAGGCCACATGATTAAATTCTGCGCATACATGTAACAGCGTAACATCTTCAAGCGGAGTGTAAGCTGCACGGAATGAAATTCGTTTTGAAGGAATCGATGGATCTATTTTTAGTTCATCTTCCAGCATTGTTGCATCATTCAACAACACCGCAAGTAAAGCTCTGTCGTCGAACCGCAAACCAGCATCAACAAATGCTTTTACACAATCTTTGAAACGGGGAGAGCGGGTGTACTCACTCAGCAGTTCATAAATGAGAGGTTGGTTGTTATGCAGGCTGTTGACATCAACGCCTAATCTGAAACAGTTGTGAATGCCATCTGCTGCATGCAGTTCGATCAGTTCGATAATATCATCCGCAGGGTTGTTCATGTGTTTGTGTTTGAATTAAAAACAGGTTGACCAAATTGCAAGAGATAACCGTTGATATCATACACCGCAAACTCACGCATTCCATAATCAAAATTTTCAATAGGATAGCAAACCTTACATGTATCTTTTAATTTTTCCCACCAGTAGTCAACGCTATTTGTATTGATATAAAAAGAACCGGTAAACTGTGGTTGTTCAAAAGGAATGTGTGCGTTCGGTAATGCAAGCATAATATCTACCGCATGCAACTGTACTCTTGCAAATCCGTGAACGGGAACAAAATCGGTGCAGGTAAAACCAAGCACATGAACATACCAGTCAACAGTATCTTTCAGTTGACTGGTATAAAGCAGGGGGCTGAGTTTGTTAAGATTCATACCGTCTATTCGCATTTGTTTACGGCAACTGCATATGGCACTACTTTCGCCAGCATGATCTTGTTTTTCACCGCAGGATCTTCCTGCATAAACTGCATGGCATCCTTTTCATCCTTTGCATAAAAGATCACCAGGCCCATCATGCCGGGATCAGCTAAATCCAACTGTGTTCTTCCGGCAAGCAAAACAACACCTTCGTTCTTCAGCTTTACCAACCGTTGGAAATGTTCACCAGTGATGGCTTCATCTGTTTTGGTCCAGTTTTTTGCTTCTTTATATTTGTCGGCCAGCGTAAGAATGCCCAGCCATTGCGGTGCTTTTGTCTTGTCTTGTGCAGATAGCTGCAAGGCGAACAGAAGGCAGATAATTGTAAGCAGTTGCTTCATTACTTATCGTTTTAAATTTTTTTCATAAAGAGCGATCCATTCATCGGCCGACATTTTAGCTGCAAGCTCTCCGATGAGTTCGAAAGGGATATCCTCCGGCTTTTTGTAACGGATACAGCTTTTGCCCATATCCAATTTTTTTGGAGATGCTTTTGCATGTGCTGCCGTAAACCATTTCAGCAACTCAGGGCTTGCGTAAATACCCATATGGTACACCGCAATAAAGTTCTTTTGCGAAGCAATGCCCATAAAAGGTAACGGATCTTTGGGGTTGCAATGATAACCGGCCGGGTATTTTGAGTGAGGCACGGCATACCCAAGCATGCCGTAGCCCATCCCTTCTTTAAAACCTTTGGGCAAATTCTTTTTGATGACGGCTCTTAGTTTCTTAAATGCTGCCTGCCGCTCCTCCGGCATTTCTGCAATATAGTCGTTGGGGTCTGTTGCTGCTGATTGCATAGTCAGGGTTGTTTTATTAAAATATGATTACAAATTAAGATTTTACTGCTACTGTCGGTTCATGCCTATAGAATTTCGACTACACGAAAACTACTAGAAACAAGTACAAGCTAATGAGTAAAGGTTCTATTGTAGGAGGCTCGCCGAGGTTGTTACTTTGTACCCGCAACGATGATGATACGGACAACCCAAAACGCAGCTAACTGACAATATATAACGAATTGATCCCGACGAAAAACTGTTTACCCAAAACCCACATGTAATTATTCCTGATTGAAAAGCCTGCTTTTAACCGTACCGTTTACCCAAAACCCACTAAAACCACAAGAGCTCTTTTAAAGGTCGTTTACCCTTACTGATGTCCTGTATCCAAACCAAAAACCGAATTTAACCTGTACCGTTTACCCAAAACCCATTGAAACCACAATGGTTCTTAAAAGGTCGTTTACCCAAACTACTTATACCAATATCTATAAGAAAACCAGTTTTGATCCGTACTTGTGTAAACCAGGTTTTCGAAAAATTGCATGATGATTAACTTACCCGAAACCTAAGTTTCGAAAATCGGCCAGTCGTTTCCACGATCAGCTTTTTTTTTTCATCTTTCTCTATCAGCTTCAGCCTTTTCTTTCATCCATTAGAATCTTCATATTAACCCAGCATCAACTTTAAAAAGTATCCTTTTTAATTGTGGTTATGTTATTATTGGGTTTTCATTGGCAGGTTGCGCAAATCCAACCTTTGTTGCCGAATTAGCTTTACCTGCTGCCGAATTTCAACTACAACAACACAATAAAACAAGTACGGCTTAATGAGCTCAAGTACTATTTTATCCGGCTTACTTTGGTTGTTACTTTGTATTGTCAATGACATTGAAACAATATCCAAAGCATAAATCAACAATCCGTATCCACTTGAACAACTGAACCCTGGAAGCATTATTCGAAATCCAATTTGTATGTAAAACCACTGTTTGATCCATACCCTTGAAAACTTTATCTCTGAAACCAAACCTTATGAAAGCTTATCCAAAATCCAATTGTATAAAACCGATGTTTGATCCGTACCCACAACCCATTATTGAATGTTCATGTTGATAGTTATAGAGGGCCCCGTTTTTAATCCAACTCTTTTGAAAACTATTTTACTCCTGTGAGAACAATTGAATTGTACCCTTTGTTTTTGTAAGTAAACCATCCTTGCTTCCTCAAATCTTTTATATGAAAAATCAATTTGCCCTTAAACAACTTGTTGGCCATGTTGCCCAATCAATTTTACCTTCTGCAGTTAGTCGCAACAGTTTTTTTGTAAACGATATTGCTCCTGATCTGCAAGTATCAGCCGACCGTGATTTGCTTGCATCAGTACTAAGTAACTTACTACAAACAGCAGTTGCCCAAACCGAAAGCGACTGCATCCGGATTTCAGCTTACGAACAACAGCAACAGGTTTTTCTACAGGTAAATGAAAATGGCCGTTGTTACAGTGCAGACATATTCCATAAAATGGAACAGCTTATGCCAATGGCTGCCGTACTCGGTGGCAGCGTTGCAATTACTCCAGCTGACAGCGGTCTTGAACTGGCACTTCGTTTTCGTACCGAATTATAAAGAACTTTTCTGAATTGCATTAGAACTGCAGTATCCTGAAGAATTGCGGCCATGGTCCCATTTCTTCTATATACTGTTTCGACATTACTCTTGTGATCTGCGCAATATGCGTAAGATCATGCACTACCCAGGTTGACAAAAGATTCCGTAAGGTAACTTCTCCCAACACCGGGTGTTTTCCTTTTCGTTCCAGATCATCTTCAGTTAATTGAATTGATTGCAGCCATGCAACATTTTCTTTCCTGATCTCTTCAAATTCATTCAGCAATTGCTCTAAACTTTTTCCTTTGCTCTCTTCATACTGAGCAAACCGGTCGTATGGATCGAACTGTTTATTTATCCCATGTTCCAAAATGATCTTTGCACGTACTACCCAATCTGTTTTTTCACCATGAATTAAATGACCCACTACATCGAAAGGTGAAAACGTATCCGGTCCTTCGTTAGTCAGGATGAGATCATTTGATAAACCTGTAAGCAATGATCTTAAAACAAGTGGTGTACGTTCAAGTATGTTACATGCTTCCTGCTGTTGATACTTCATTTTTCTTCTTTGATACTTTGGCGATCTTATTATATTCAAGTGCAAGTGTTACCCAATACTCGAGTTTCTTTTTTGTAGTAACAGCGTCAGCATCTACAAATACAAAACCCTTCATTACTTTTCCGGTGAAATCCATGGGTGCGCAACCTTCTTTTTCCATTGCTTCATCATAACGTGCAGGATCGATCCTCACCATCAACCGTTCTTTTTCTACACCAATGCACATTTTATCGTTCACCATGAAACAAAGCCCCCCAAACATTTTCTTCTCTTCCACATTTTTTTGTGTGAGGGCTATCAATTCTCTTGTGCGGTCGGCTAGTTTTTCGTTGAATGCCATGCTGATTTTTTATGCGCTGATGACGTTTTGCAAAGCCTCATTCTTGTTACGCAGATCAATACCACCTTCAAACATCGATTTCATATTGGCGAGATAAAAAGTCCAGCCGGTTTTACAACCGATATGCCACATTTCTTTTGCTTTTTCATCGGTTGGTATATTATCCTGTAACAATTCAACTATGAGTTCATCTTGCTCGGGATAAATGCGAACACTGCAGTTGCCAGCATCGCCAAAACGGAATTTGAAAAAATCGATGCCATTACAATCAAGTATTTCGCCCGTTTCAGTTACTTCGTCACTATAACCAAACCAGCGCCATCGATAAGTATCGCCTTTGTGCACAGGTTCATCGTCACCTCGTAATGAACCATTTGGTTGACTGTATTCACTCATTCTTAAAAACCAGTATTCAATACCGCCTCTTGTGGCCCATGCACGATAGAGTTGTTCAATTGAATTGCTTTTAATGTTGATGCGAACAGTAAACCTGCTCCAATCGAAGGAAGACATGATCAATCTTTTTTACGTGAATAATAAAAGTTTGATTTTTTTACAGGAGTTGCAGCGCCATCATCGATCACTGCATGAATAGAATCTTTATTGACCAACGTATAACTGATACGTTTTGGAAAATCATGCTGTGCATTTTCAGCCACAAAACCTGTTTCACTATGCGAAGTGATTTTAAATTCTACCGGCTGCTCTCCGTTCTGATTCTTTACAGTCGGGATATAATAATAATTGCCGCTACGAAATGCCAGTTGAATTTTTTCCAACATAATTTCTGTTCCATCAGAACGTGTCATGATGCTTTCTCCTGCAAGTGTGCTGTCGTTAGCAACGGCCCATTTTTCAGTAATGATTCCACGCCTCGTTTGCATTTGCCATGAACCTTTGAGCCAGTGAAATGATTTTACTGATCCGTTGAATGATGGCAGCTCTGTTACAAAACTGCAAACAGAAAATAGCAGCAAGAACGCAATGCTGTTCTTTTTCATTTCAATTGCTTATTGTCTGTACTTTTCAGGAATGTTATGTAATGCAATGCGGTTGCCTTCTGTATCTAAGAACACAGCCATATCGCCATATTCATCAGAGATCACAGTTTTCGGAACAAGTATTTTACCGCCTGCTGCTTCTACACGATCTAGAAATATCTGTACATCGGGATTGCCATTGAGATAGATGAGTGGACCATCGGTAGCAGAAGGTTTATGAAAACCGCCACTATCAACAAGTGTACCGCCAATACCTTTCATAGGATCGTCAATGGGAAACATCCGCATTTTAGTTTGCTGGAAATCTAATGCCTGCATTTGAAAATCAAAAACGGCCTCATAAAATTTTTGTGCTCTGTCTATATCGGTTGCCGGAATTTCAAACCAGCTGATTGCATTATCCATGTTGTAAGTTTTAAGGTTTATAATGGAGATTTAGTTTCTTTCAATCCTTTACTTTGCAGGTACTCCACCAATTCTTTTGCGTCCTCACCTCCACGGTTTGCATGATGCAACAAAGTAAGACCGTGTGGACCTCTTGCATACAGGTACGACGGCCAGGTTTCGATATAAGCTTTTACGATTTGCGTTTTACCCAACATCGTCAACACAAATAAATTGGTACGTGCTCCTTTTTCAATCAGGTAATTCGCAATTTCTTTATTGCCAACATGCCCGGCACCTTCCAATCCTGTTTCAAAATCGCCACCACCCAAATCCCAAGTGGCATAGATGAGTGTCGGGAATTCAGTTAACAACTGTTTTACTTTATCAAGATTGTTATGTCCGGCACTTACAAAGTCTTTTACTTTATCAGCAGGCAACGGATCAGGTTTTGTTTGTTGCACAGGCTTTGTGTCCTGTGCAAGTATCATTGAAGGGATAGCAATGATGCCGCTGCCAACAGCTACGTTCTGCAAAAATGATTTACGGTTCATGATAAAGGTTTTTCTTAAAGTTCGGAAATAGATAATAGAAATTTACCCCATTCATCCTTTTCTGCGACGGTATTCAAGATCATATTCTGTTTGCCAGGTAGCGCCATTGTCTTTTGTAATTTCTGCAAACTGGCGCACTTTATCTTTCGACAGATTGAAGAAGGTTAACTTTCTTACAGCTATCGTGTCTTTTGAAAAAGGAAATGGCTTTGTTTGAAAGATAATTTTCTGATCATCATATTTCCCTTCGAGATATTCGGTACTGCCGCCTGTATTATCAACCCAGGTTTGTTGCCATTGCTTTGTATTCCTGTTCCAGGTATTAAAACTTTTGCCTGCAAACCGTAACCCTTGGTTTGAACCTGTACTCGTCCATTCTTCAAGAATAATACAACTGTCGAGTATCAAACTGATCTTGCTGTCGCCGGCTTTAGCACCTGTTTTTCCATACACATCCCATTCACCGATCCAAAAATCGAATTGACGATAAGCAGGAGCACTGCAAGGTTTTTGTGCAACTAGCTGTATGGTTATTGTGGAGGCGAAAAGAAAAAGCAAATACTTCATGACGATAAGGTTTTGATAACAAGGTAATGGTTAATGTCATGATTTTATCGCCATACACCAATGATTGCGCCCATTAGTGTAAGTGCAAATAATGCGTAACCCCCATTAATAAAAATGTAGCGTGCAGTTTTTTGTTCAAACAAAGCAGCAATGGCAATAGCAGCAAAACCCCAGATACCAGCAAGAAAACCTGCAATGGTCCCCCAGGTAACATCTGTTTTTTGCGCACAGTTGCCGGTACATTCAGCCGGTGTATCAGCAAGGAACATCGCCAGGTTAGCTGCCATGATGAGTGAAAGCACAAAGGCCCAACCATAAATTTTTGCAGCGTTGCCTTTCTTTACATCTTCCTCAGTGAGTTTATTTTCACTCATCCATGCTTTACCAAATAACAAAGGAGAATACCAAACGCCGCCCAATACAAAAGCGGAAATGCCAGCCGCCAATACAGCAAGCCAGTTAATTGAATTCATGTCCATACAGTTGGTTTTTGGGTTGAAAAATTTGTTTGTATTCGAATCTATTTTACAAACTTTACATGCACAAGCAGCAAACGAACGAAACCGGAACTGATGCCGACTAACGCACAAAACATAGCGACGAAACTGTTTGGTCCGAAAGACAAGATCAACGACATCGGTATCCGTGTGGTGCTGGTGCCTTTGTTTGGCATTGCCATTCCCTTAATTACGCAGATGGTGCCGCATGCACAATTCAGCAACTGGCAAATTAAACTCAGCTATCTCTACACCATATTAATTGCGTTAGTAATCTATGAAGGAGTCCGGTTTTTACAATTTACACTGCGTTCGTATTTCGATTGGTTGAATAAACCGTTGAAGAAAATTTTAGCTTTTATCATCACTATTCCGTTTTATGTAGTACCAGTAAGTGTGTTGATGCTGGTGGGCTGGTACAAGATATTCATGAACGGAGTGGTTGATTGGCATGTGGTGCGGCTATCATCCATCATCATTTTAATTGCTGTTTTCTTTTTGGTGAATTTGTATGAAACGGTTTTTTTGGTGCGGGATGTGGCAAATGATAAACTGCAGCAGGAACAATTGGAACGTGCAAAAGCAGAAGCTGAACTGGAGGCTTTGAAGAACCAGATCGATCCGCATTTTATTTTTAATTCGCTCAATACATTGTCGCATTTAATTGAAGAGAAACCGGAGAAGGCCAAGCTCTTTAACGATCATATGGCCGATGTGTACCGCTATATTTTGCAGAACAAAGCAAAGGATCTTGTATTGCTACGTGATGAGATGTTGTTTATGCAGGATTATTTTTCATTGTTAAAGATCAGGTTTGAAGATGCGTTGCAACTGGAAGTGGATGTTGATGAAGCATTATGGGATCAGTATTTAATTCCGCCTATTTCGTTACAGGTCTTGTTAGAGAATGCGGTAAAGCATAATGAATTTTCGGAAACATCACCCATGCAGATACAGCTTCGATTTGTGGGGCATGAATTACAAATGCGGAACAGGCTAAAAGAAAAAAAGCTGCGTAAACCATCATCACGTATTGGTTTGCAAAACCTCGAAGAACGGTACCGGCTCAGTACAGGTAAATCCATTCGTGTTGAAGAAGAAGAAGAAACTTTCAGAGTTTGCTTACCCATTCTGAAAATCGATTGATTGTAAATATCACTTATATGCGCATTGTAATTATTGAAGATGAAAAACCAGCCGCAGAAAAACTTAAGAAAGCTTTGCTGAAAGCAAACCAGGATTTTGCAATAGAAGCGGTGCTTGGCAGTAACTCAGCGGCTGCAGAATGGTTTTCAACTCATCCCATGCCCGATCTGTTGTTCATGGATATTGAATTATCTGATGGGCTTTCGTTTCAATTGTTAGATAAGGTAAAGATCAGCTGCCCCATTATTTTCTGTACGGCTTATGATGAATACTGGCAGGAAGCTTTTGAACATAATGGCATCGACTATTTGTTAAAACCTGTGAGCGATGAAAAACTGCAACAGGCATTGAATAAATATGAATCACTGAAAAAATACTTTGCTCAAAATTTACAGCAGTTGTTACAATCGCAACAAAAACAAACATCAGAATTCAGGAAGCGTTTTTTGGTGAAGCGTGGCAGCGATTACATCAGCATCAAAACAGAAGACATTGCTTATTTCTATGCCACACATAAACTGGTGTGTATGGTTGATAACCGCAGCCAGAAGTTCATACTTGACCAATCACTTGCTGACTTGGAAAAGGAAACTGATCCTTCCGTTTTCTATCGTGTAAACAGGAAGTATTTAGTGAATGTATCGGCCATCCAGAAAATCAAATCGTATCCCAAAAGCAAACTGGAGCTTGAACTGCAACCCGCCGCTCCCGAAGAAGTGATCGTAAGCCAGGAAAGTGCAGCAGCATTTAAAGAGTGGATGGGGAGTTAAAAATAAATTTCAAGGACATGTCCGGATTATGTTCGGTTGTTCGTCAATATATAAATCATTATTCACTCATCTCTTAAAACAATCTTTATGGAAAAGTTTATGTTGATCTTTCAAGGTGGAGTATCTCCCGACGCATCTCCCGAAGCAATGCAGGATAATATGGGTAAATGGCTGGCCTGGGTTAATAAACTGGCAGCTGCGGGTAAGTATGTATCAGGCGAACCTTTATTACCCGGCGGTAAAGTGATCAAAGGCAATAGTAAAAATGTAGTTGATGGCCCTTTTACGGAAGGGAAAGAAATTGTAGGCGGTTACTTTATCGTGAATGCCGGGGATTATGATGAGGCCGTTGCACTATGTGAAGATTATCCTGATTATGAATCGGGAGGAACCATTCATGTAAGACAGGTTATGAAAATGGAAGTACCTGCATAAAGTGTCTGCAATGCCCTGCTACCGCAGGGCATTGTTCATAAAAGCCTGCTAAAAAGGATCATTTGCCAATCTGCTTTTTATAACTTGCAGAAAAGCATTTTTTTGCAACAGTCATCTACAATAGAGCAAACAGTTGATCATCTTTTTCGTCATGAATGGGGAAAGTTGGTAGCTGCTCTCACCAAAGTGTTTGGCGTGCACAACCTGCAACTGGCTGAAGATGTGGTGCAGGACACATTGTTGAAAGCCTTGGATAACTGGAAGATCAATGGACTGCCGGCCAATCCTTCTGCCTGGTTGTTTACAGCTGCACGAAACAAAGCTGTGGATGTGATCCGTAAACAGAAACAAGGCGAAGCATATGCAAAATCAGTTTCTCATCTTTTACAATCAGAATATACATTGGCTCCAACAGTTAATGAGTTGGTGAATGATAAAACAATTGATGACGACAGATTGCGGATGATGTTTGTCTGTTGTCATCCTTCTTTACCAACAGAAGCGCAGGTGGCCTTGATTTTACGTATCCTTTGTGGGTTTAGTGTAACAGAAATTGCAAAAGCTTTTGTAAGCAATTACGATACTATTGAAAAGAGACTTTATCGTGCTAAACAAACGTTCCGTGAAAACAAGATCGAGTTTGAATTGCCTCCATCATCAGAACTGAATAACAGGGTGGAAAATGTATTGATGGCGATTTACCTGTTGTTCAACGAAGGATATAATTCCACCAATCATGAAGATCTCATTCGCAATGATCTTATGAATGAGGCTATGCGTTTGTGTGAACTTGTTTGCAGAAGCCCGTCTGTACAGCATGCGAATGCACATGCGTTGATGGCATTAATGTGTTTTACTTCTTCCCGAAATGCAGCACGTATGGATGAGGAAGGAAATGTTTTACTGTTGAAGCAACAGGACCGTAGAAAATGGAACAGGGCTTTAATAGAAACAGGCGTGTATCACCTGGAGGAATCGGCTGCTGGAGAAACCATCAGTAAATATCATATTGAAGCAGGTATTGCTTACGAACATGCACAGGCAAGGGATTACGATCACACCAACTGGCACAATATCCTGAATTGTTATAATCTGTTGTATCAATTGTATCCATCACCTGTAATTGCGCTTAATCGGGCTATTGTTGTAAGTGAACTAAAAGGCGCAACCGAAGGAATTAAAGCCATAGAAGCTATTCATGGATTGGAAACATTGAAAAACTATTATCTGCTACCTGCGACACTCGGCGAACTGTATTGGCGGCTCAAAGAATATGATAAAGCCCGGGAGTATTTTGAAGAAGCCATAGAACTAACCCAATCTGCCATCGAGAAAAAGCTATTGCAGGGGAAGCTGAGCAAGACGGAGAGGGAATAAGCAATCGCTAATGGGCAATAGGTAAATTAGCGCTTCCCGTTTTATTTGTCTGTTGCCAATTGCTTATTGTCAATTCTTCTTACTTGTTCTTCCCTTAACTTTGCAGTTCAAACTAAGAACATGAAAAAGTGGGGATTGATGATCGTTTTTTTAGCCATTGCATTGCTGATTGCAGGCATTGATGCTGAAGCACAATGTTCGATCTGTACAAAAACTGCTTCACAGCTTGGTGAAAAACCAGCGAAGGCCTTGAATGGTGCCATTATTTATCTCATGAGCACCCCTTTACTCATCATTGGTTTCATAGGCTGGCGCTGGTGGAGGTTACAGAAGAAAGACGAGGAAGCACAAGCTTAATTTTCCCTTTATTCTAATCATCGGTAATTCTAATTCCGCCTGACGAGGGCGTCCGGAATGTAGTAACCATTAATCAAATTACTTTTTGCCAATCAACGGCATCCCGTAACTTGTATGCAACAATCAACTGCATATGAAATGAGCTTCAACAAATATTCATTTTTATCCTAAGGGCAATGAATATTTGTTAAAGCGAATACTATGTGGCCAAAATAAAATAATAAAGGTGCACATGAAAAAATTAATTTTACTAGTGTTGCTGTTACCTCTTTTTACAACGGCACAGAAACTTCCCTCTATTGAAGAAAAGACAAACGGCCTGAAAAAATATGAAGGTTACTTCACTTTCTACTGGGATGAGAATACAGGAAAAGTTTGGCTTGAAATAGATAAGTTAGATACAGAATTTTTATATGTTGTTTCGCTTCCCGCAGGTTTGGGATCAAATGATATTGGTCTGGATCGTGGTTTGTTGGGCGAAGACCGTGTGGTGAAATTCAATAAAGTTGGGCGCAAGATCTTACTCATTCAACCCAATTACAGTTACCGTGCGCTATCAAATGATGCTGCAGAAAGGCGTGCAGTAGAGCAGGCATTTGCTCAAACAACAGTCTGGGGTTTTACCACCGAAGCAGAAAGCAATGGTAAATTCCTTGTTGATGCAACTGATTTTTTGATGCGTGATGCAATGAAAGTAAGCAATACTATCCGACGGATGCGACAGGGAAATTATGTACTGGATAAAACCCGTAGCGCCATGTACCTTGCACGCACCAAAAATTTTCCACTTAATTCTGAATTGGAAGTAACCGTTACTTATACCAACAGTGATGGTGAAGTAGGCAATTTTGTACAATCAGTTACTCCTTCAACAGAAGCAATCACACTTCGTATTCATCATTCATTGGTGCAGTTACCCGATAATAATTATAAGCCGAGAGTGTTTGATCCCCGTAGCAGTTTTATTCCGGTTTCATTTTACGACTATGCATCACCCGTTAGTGATCCCATCGAAAAACAATACATCATCCGTCATCGCTTAAAGAAAAAAGATCCGGCTGCTGCAAAGAGCGAAGCAGTGAAGCCGATCATTTATTATTTAGATAATGGAACACCGGAGCCCATCCGTTCTGCTTTACTCGATGGCGGCAAATGGTGGAACCAGGCGTTTGAAGCTGCAGGTTATGTGAATGCATTTGATGTAAGAATTCTGCCTGATAGTGCAGACCCCATGGATATCCGTTACAATATGATCAACTGGGTGCATCGTTCAACACGTGGCTGGAGTTATGGTGCTTCTGTTGTTGATCCACGCACCGGTGAGATCATCAAAGGACAGGTATCGCTTGGTTCTCTTCGAGTGCGACAGGACTATCTCATCTTCTCCGGATTGTTATCGCCTTACGAAACAGGCATTCCCGCAAATGATAAAATGTTGCAGGCTGCATTGGCCAGGCTACGTCAATTATCGGCCCATGAAATTGGACATACTATTGGATTAATGCACAACTATGCAGCCAGTGTAAGCAACCGTGCAAGTGTGATGGATTATCCGCACCCAACTATTCGTGTAAATGCAACTGGTGAAATGGATTTTTCCAATGTGTATGATGATAAAATTGGTGATTGGGATAAAGTAGCTGTTACTTGGGGCTATCAGGATTTTCCTGCAGGAACAAATGAGAAAACGGCATTGAATAATATTATCATCGATGCAAATAAAAAAGGATTGCAATTCATCAGCGATCGGGATGCACGTGCACCGGGTGGTTTACATCCGCAGGCACATTTGTGGGACAATGGTGTAAATGCTGCAGACGAACTAAAAGAAGTAATGAAAGTGCGCAGCAAAGCCTTGCAACAATTTGGAGAGAAAAATATTGTGCCCGGTATGCCAATGGCGATGCTGGAAGATGCGTTGGTGCCGGTTTATTTTTATCATCGTTATCAAATAGAAGCAGCCACAAAACTTGTTGGCGGTATGTATTATAACTATGCATTACGTGGCGATGGACAACTCATCACCAAAATGTTGCCGAAGGAAGAACAACGCAAAGCACTGAATGCAATTGTTGATTGTATTGATCCGAAAGTTTTGATGGTACCCGATCGTATTGCAGCATTGATACCACCACGACCATCGGGTTACGGCAGTTCAAGAGAATTGTTCCGCAAACGCACTGGTTTATCATTTGATCAGTTATCACCTGCTGAAACAGGTGCCGATCTTCCCTTCTCTTTTTTATTCAACAGCGAACGGTTGAGCCGAATGGTGCAGCAGGAAGTAAATGGTGGCTTGGGTGTTTCTGAAATGATTCAAACATTAATCGATAAAACATGGAAAGCACCACGAAGGAGCGGTATGGAAGGATTGATTCAGCAACAAACGGAACAGGTATTATTAACGTATTTACTTGCATCATCTGTTGATGAGAATAATTCATTTCTTGTTCGTGCTGCTGTACAAAAAGCATTAAGCGATCTGAAAAAACAAATTGAATTGCAATTAAAAACCGCAACTGGCAATACCGCCGGTCATTTGCAATTGGCATTGGAGCGTATGAAGAATCCGAAAGATGCGAAACCAACCTTGCATAAAGAAGCGCCGCCGGGTGCACCGATTGGTTGTGAGGACTAAGCTAAGAGATGAAAGAGTAGAAAAAGAAAAAGAGGAGATCGAAACGGTCTCCTCTTTTTTATCTCTTTTCACTCCTTCTATTTCTTAGCTCATGTATTTTACTATAAACCGGTACAAATTAAAATCACCCTTTTTCAGTTCTTCTTCAATCTGCAGTTTCATTTCTTTCTTCAACACATCTTTCATGCGTTGTTGTTGAATAAGATAATAGGCTTTCTCCGCCAGTAACCAGCTTCTTCTTTCGTTTACATGCTGCTGTTGTAATAATGTTTGAATGTTTTGCAGCAATTCACCTGCACCGTTTTGTTCGGTGGCAATTGTTTTTACCACCGGTATTTCCTGTGTATGTGTTGCAAATGCAGGAGCTAACATCAAACGAAGATTACGAACAAACAAATCAGCTTCCGGACGATCAGCTTTGTTCACGGCAAAAATATCAGCGATCTCCATCAACCCTGCTTTCATCGTTTGTACTTCATCACCAGCTTCGGGAACTAAAACAACAACTGTAACATCCGCCAGGCCTGCAATTTCAATTTCACTCTGTCCCACACCAACTGTTTCTACAATTACATAATCAAACCCGGCTGCTTTACAGGTATCGGTGATCTCTAAAATTTTTGGATGCAATCCACCTAACGATCCACGTGTAGCTAATGAACGGATAAATACGTTGGGATGATTGTACCAATTACTCATGCGTATACGATCGCCCAACAACGCACCAAGATTAAATGGCGAGGATGGATCAATACAAAGCACCGCAACTTTTTTTCCTTCATTCACCAGCAAACCGATCAAACTATCCGTCAAGGTACTTTTACCGGCACCGGGTGGTCCGGTTAATCCAATAACAGGAGTGGCAGATGCAGGTAAGGTTTGTAAGAAATTTTCATAGCCTTCCACTTCGTTTTCAATCAACGAAATGCAACGTGCCAGGCTTTTGGCATTGCCTTGTTTAACTTCTTGCAGTAAAGCAGCCCACATGACACAAACCTAACTGAAATAATTATTCAAAGCGCATTACAGCCGTTGATAGGGAAGATCGGGACAGGTTTCATCACAGTTATCTGCAACATCAGCACGTACATCAAACGGAGTTGGTATAACATTGAAAGTTTGTTTATTTGCAGTTCCAACATGTCAACAAACAGATCCACGATACATTTTTATCTTTTTTGTACGGGTATACTCTTAATGATGGTTGGTTTCCTTGTTAGTCGTGCAATGCTCAGCATTGGGATGATCACCGTTATTGCAAATGGATTTCTGCAGGGCGATTTTAAAGAACGTGTGAAAGTTTTTAAAAAAGATAATTTACTTTCCGGCATTAGCTGTCTTTTTTTGCTTCCATTTATTTCAGGCTTGTGGAGCAGCAATCAATCTGTCTGGCTGGAAATGATGCAGGATTTGATTCCATTATTTCTTTTACCCTTTGCAATGACAATACAAAAAGGGTTTGAACGAAAACATTTTCTCTTATTTGCTTTAGTATGGATCTGTTTATTATTTATAGGCTCTGTGTGGAGTGCCACTCATTATTTAAGCGATCAGGAAATCTACCAGGCATTGTATCGCATATCGAAAACACTTCCTACACCTGCAGAAAATGATCATATCCGTTTCAGCATGGCCATTGTAATTGCATTACTGCTATGGTTGAAACTGGAAGAATGGAAAATTAGCTCACCTAATGTAATTAAATGGGCTTGTCGCATTGCCGCCGCATGGTTTATAATTTATCTGCATTTACTTGGCGCCAAAACGGGCCTGATGGGTTTGTATATTGTTGTGCTGCCTTTATTTATTTGGCAATTGTACCATACAGGAAGTAAACAATTGGCAACTGCAGCTCTTGTAGCTGTGTTGTGTTTACCTGTTGCAGCCTATTACAGTATACCAACTTTTCGTATCAGGTTACAGTATGTGATATATGAGCAAAACAATTGGCAAGAGAAACAATTTGCAGGAAATTTCAGTGATGTAAACAGGTTAGCTTCTATTCGTAGTGGATGGCATGTTTTTCAAAATAATTGGTTAGCTGGTGTGGGTTATGGAGATATAAAAGACGAAGCAGGAAAATGGTATGCAGCTAATGCGCCTGAAATTCCGTCATCACAACAATTTCTTCCGCTTAACCAATGGATGCTGAATGGAAGCGGTGCAGGTATTGCAGCCGTTCTTTTATTTACAGTGGTTGTGTTATTGCCTTTTTTTAGTAAACATTGGCAGCAAAACAAACAGGCACTTGCTTTTGTATTGTTTATGGATCTCGTGTTTTTCTACGAGTCAACAATCAACGATCAATTCGGTGTGTTTTTGTTTTGTTTTTTTATATTGTATTGGAATTTATCTATTCGCCCGGTCAAACAGTAGTATGCAACCTATATCTGTCGTAATTATAACAAAGAATGCCGCCCACCTGCTTGCACCCACATTGCAAAGTGTAAAATCACTTACCGATGACATTGTTGTTTGTGATACTGGCAGTAACGATGCTACAATTCCTGTTGCTGTAAAAAATGGTGCATCAGTGATCGAAGAAAAATGGAGAGGGCACGGCCTTACAAAAAATATAGCCAATGAGCAGGCAGTGTACGATTGGATATTGCAAATAGATGCTGATGAAATTGTAGATGAAGAACTTTTACAAACCTTACTCCACCTCGATCTTTCAAATGAGAAATTTGTATACACGATACGCCGTAAGAATTTTTTTAAAGACAAATTGATCCGTTACGGCGATTGGCGCAGAGATGAACCATTTCGATTATTCAACCGCAACCAGGCATTATGGAACGAAGACTACGTACACGAAAAACTGGTTTATGAAGATGGTTGTGTAGTGAAAAAACTGAATGGCTACATTCTCCATAAAACTGTTCAGTCAACTGAGCAGTATGAACAAAAAATGAAAGCCTACGGTATTAAAAGCGGGGAACAATATTTCAAAGCAGGGAAAAGAGGAGCGTGGTACAAACGTTATCTTTCACCATTATATTCTTTTTTCAACAGCTATATTCTCAAATTAGGTTTTCTCGATGGCAAGGAAGGTTTGCAGATCGCTGCTATGACAAGGCGTTACACCCGTCTGAAATATCAAACCTTGTATAATCTTCAAAAAGCCGCTAAACAATAAAGTGGTTTCTTCGTTAATTTGTATACAGAACCAACCACTGCATGACGAATTTTATTCCCATCTTCCCTTTAAGCATTATTGTTTTCCCTGGCGAAAATCTGAACCTCCACATATTTGAACCACGTTACAAGCAACTTATAGCCGAATGTTTTGAACAGAAGAAACCTTTTGGCATTCCTGCAGTTGTAAATAAAGAATTAAAAGACCTTGGCACATTAGTGGAAGTAACAGCCATAAAGAAAGTGTATGAAGATGGTAAGATGGATATTACCACACGTGGCGTAAAAGTGTTTCGTTTATTGGAACTCATTAAAGAAATACCGGAAAAATTATACAGCGGCGCTATTGTTACTTATCCTGAAGATGAAGATGATGGCAAACGTGAGTTGATGCAGAAAGTAGTAAAAGGAATTAAAGAACTGCATCGCCTGCTGGAAGTAAGCAAAGACTTTAAAAAACCCGAAGAAGAATTAAAAGCCTTTGATGTAGCACATCACATGGGTTTGAATATTGAAGAAGAATATGAATTACTTGGCCTTTTCCAGGAAGCGCAAAGACAGGAGTATCTGAAACGTCATTTAGGTAAAGTAATTCCTATGTTATCAGAAATGGAAAACCTGAAAGACAAAGTAAAACTTAACGGACATTTCAGGAACCTCGAATCGTTTGACTTTGATCTATAACTTGCACACATGCCCACTACCATTTGTTTCGATTTCGGCAACACACGTTTAAAAGCAGCGGTGTTTGAACAGGATCAGCTGAAAGAAATTGTTATTCTGCCGGATGATCACCGCTCAACCATTGAAGAGATCGTTCAGAAATATAAGCCGCAGTTTACCATTCTGTCGTCGGTGGTGAATCATCAACCCGTGGTAGAAGACGTGCTGAGCAGCCATACCAACTTTCATAAATTATCACATCTCACAAAACTGCCTTTCAGCACCCCGGTTGGTAAACCTGAAACTATTGGTGCCGATCGGTTGGCACTTTGTGCAGCCGCCGTTTATCTCTTCCCCCAAAAAAATAATTTAGCCATTGGTTTAGGCACCTGCATCACCTATAATTTCATCAATAATCAGAACCAGTTTTTGGGTGGCAGTATTTCACCCGGGCTTGAAATGCGTTTCAAAGCCATGCATGGGTTTACGGCCAAGCTGCCATTGGTAAATATGGAGTGGCACTTCCCTTTAATTGGGTATGATACCAAGACAAATTTGCTCAGCGGAGTTGCTTGGGGGATGGCCAAAGAGATCGATGGAATCATTGATGCATATGCTGAAAAGTACGGGAACTTTAACGTGCAATTAACCGGGGGTGATACGCTTCATTTTGCTCCTCTGCTCAAAAACCAGATATTTGCAGACCCTCAACTAATATTTAAAGGTCTGTATGCAATCAGTGAGTTCAATCGGTAAGCGTGTTTCGTTGGTGTTCGTGCTATCGTTAACAGTTATTTTTCCCGCTATTTCACAGGATAATTCGCCCTGGAGCCGTTACGGTTTAGGCGATATTGTTCCTACAGGCAATGTTGCCACAAGGGGCATGGGCCATTTAGGGGCTGCATATAGCGACTTTCAAACAATCAATTTCGTAAACCCTGCTTCGTACAGCCGTTTTGGCTTACAGCGTTCCATCCTTGATGTCGGGATCGACATCAACAGCCGTAAGCTGAGTAATAACAGGGGCGACACCTATACTTCCAACAATGCGGTGATTCCTTACCTGGCAGCAGGTTTCCAGATCAAACCCGTAAAGTCAAAAGTAAATTGGGGAATGGCATTTGGTCTGCGCCCGGTTACAAAGGTGAGTTACAATATTCAATCGGGTGGCCGTCTTCCTTCAGGCGACAGTACGATTACTCTTTACGAAGGAACAGGTGGCAGCTACCAGGCATTTTTAGGTACAGCTATCGGCATTAAGAATTTCAGCATTGGCGTAAACGGAGGCTACCGTTTTGGTACTGCCGATTATACAACAAGAGTAAATATTTACAACGATACCGCTGTTGGCCGCTACCGTAGTGGTCAGAAAAAGATCCGCAATAAATTTGGTGCTGCGTTTGCAGAAGTTGGCGTGCAGTATATGATCAAATTAAAAGTTGATACAGTTAGCCGTAAATCAAGTGTGTTGCACCTGGGTGCGTACTCAACATTGCAAAGCAGCATGCGTTCAACACGTGATGAACTGTTTGAAACGTTCCTTATCGATCAGTCATCAGGAAACGATCAGCAGCTTGATTCAGTTTCAGAAGTAACAGATATCAAAGGAAATATTCTCTTTCCTTCAACCTATGGTTTTGGGTTGATGTATGAGCATGATGGTAAAAGCAGTTTGCGCTTAGGTGCAGATTATGTGATCTCAAAATGGGGCGATTACCGTTACAACGGAGCTAAAGATATGTTGCAGGACGGATGGCAGATAAAAGTTGGTGGACAATTCATACCTGATATTACCGGACGTGCAAAATCTTACTGGAGCCAGGTAATGTACCGTGCAGGATTTAACTACGGATTAGAACCATATACTGTTGATGGCAACATGAACACATATGGTATTACATTTGGTGTAGGATTGCCGATCAAACGTTTTACATACCAGGAGATCAACAAGAGTAATGTAGTAAATACAGCTTTTGAATTTGGCCAGCGTGGTAACCGCACCATGTTATTGCGTGAAAATTATTTCAGGTTTACGGTTGGTTTCTCGTTGAGTGATATCTGGTTCATTAAACGGAAATATGATTAATATTCTCAACCATATTTTTTCAATAAAGAAAGCAGCAGCACTAATTATGGGCTGCTTTTTTTTCATGGCATGCGAGAACGATCTTGAAAAGATCCGTGACATGCAGCGCACCCGTCTTTCGGTTGATGAGGTGAAAAATGTAACCAGCTACCTCAGCCAGGGCGGTAGAATGAAAGCAAAACTCACGGCTCCGCTTATGCTTCGTTACTTCGATAGTGTTCCAAGGGTTGAGTTCCCCAGTTCATTGCATGTTGATTTTTATAACGACAGCATGCAGATCGAGAGTTATCTCGATGCAAAAAAAGCATCCTACTACGAACAGCAGAGCCGTATTGTGCTGACGGATAGTGTGGTGGTAATACGAATTGATGGCGATACACTTAAAACCGACGAACTTTACTGGGAACAGAATTTGCATAAACTCTATACCACAAAAGATGTTGAGATCAGGCAAAAAACAAAAACCATCTTTGGTAAAGGTTTTGAAAGTGATGAGCAGCTAAAGAATGGCCGCATTGATTCTATTACCGGTATTCTGCTGGTTGGCGCTTCGAAATTTGCAGGCAATTAAGAGCCTTTATCCGTCCCTCCGAATTAAACAGCATTGAACAGCGATTACGCAACAATACCTTTGGAAACTATTTAATCGCCGGTATGTTATTAAGAGAGTTGTTAAATAAACACTTCTTCTGCTGAAGCAACAATTGCCGGAAATTAAATTCGTTTGAATGCAAACCTTTCATTAAAAAACTACCAGCTTATGAGTTTAGAAACAGACATTAAACAAATAAGGAAGTTCAGAAATGAACATCATAAAACAGTTGTCAATCTCATATTTACACATAACTGGGTTACAGAAAAACTGAAGCAGTTTTTGGATGAAGAAGATCTTACGCTTCAGCAATTCAACATACTCCGTATTTTACGTGGCAGCGATAAACCACTCTCAACATTACAGATACGTGAACGTATGCTCGATAAAATGAGTGATACCAGTCGTATTGTTGATCGGTTGCTGTTGAAAAATCTTGCAAAGAAAACCATCAGCAAAAAAGACAAACGCCTTGTTGATGTAACAATTACTTCAAAAGGCAAAAAACTCCTGAATAAACTGGACAGTACACAGTCGTTCATTGATGGAGTGATGAATAATCTTTCAGAAGAAGATGCCAGACAACTCAACTCTTTGCTCGATAAAGTGCGTGGTTCTGATTAATTTCGGATATGGCACGTGGTTATTTTCTTTTCATTCTTATTTTTTTACAATCGCTTGTTGCGGCCCAACCCAAACAGGAGTTCAGGGCAGTATGGATCGCAACAGTTGATAATATTGACTGGCCATCGAAAAAAGGGCTGGCGGTCGATTCACAAAAAGCCGAATTCATCCGCATACTGGACCTGCATAAAAACAATGGCATGAATGCTGTGATCATGCAGATTCGCCCGGCGACAGACGCATTCTATCCTTCACCTTACGAACCCTGGAGCGAATGGTTAAGTGGTGTACAGGGCAAACCTCCATCTCCTTATTACGATCCGTTGGCTTTTATGATTACGGAAACGCACAAACGGGGAATGGAATTTCATGCATGGTGCAATCCTTATCGTGCTGATTTCAATATTGGAAAAGCCTCGATCGCCCCATCACATATTACACGTTTGCATCCACAATGGTTTTTAGATTATGGTGGAAAAAAATATTTCGATCCCGGGAATAAAGAAGCACAGGCATTTGTAGTAGAAGTGATCCGTGATATGACGGAACGGTACGACGTGGATGCCATTCATTTCGATGATTATTTTTATCCTTACCGCATTGCAGGTAAAGAATTTCCTGATTCAATCTCTTATCATCAATATAAAAACGGGCTTGCAATAGATGATTGGCGAAGAAGTAATGTTGATTCAGTAATTGTTGGTTTGAGTCGTATGATCAAAAAAACAAAACCCTGGGTGAAGTTTGGTATCAGTCCTTTTGGTGTATGGCGTAACAGCGATAGAGATCCAAGAGGCAGCAATACAAAAGCAGGACAAACAAATTACGATGATCTGTATGCAGATATTCTCTTGTGGTTACGAAAAGGCTGGATCGATTATGTGGCACCACAACTTTATTGGGAGTTTGGTCATAAAGCAGCTCCTTACGAAGTGTTGATCGATTGGTGGAGCAAAAACACATACGGTAAACATTGTTATATTGGCCTGGGAATTTATCGTGCAGGCAGCAGTGATGCATGGAAAGACAGTACACTTATTCCACGGCAGATCGAATTACTCCGCAACACACCCAATATGCAGGGTATGATATTTTTCAGCAGCAAAACATTTAATAAAAACCCCAATGGATGGAACGATAGTTTGCGGTTGCATTATTTTAAAGAACCTGCACTTGTTCCTGAAATGAATTGGTTACCTAAAAAGAAATAATCAGAATTTATGAAAAATGAAAAGGAAGCAATAAAAACACAACTGAGTGAAATAAAATTTTTAGAAGGTCCGCAGAGTCGTTGGCGTGAATTCAAGTTTGCATGGAAGGTGTTACTGGAGTTTATAAAAGGTTACAGAAGCCTTGCGTTTGTTGGTCCTTGTGTCACCATTTTTGGCTCGGCTCGTTACAACGAAGGACACGAATACTATGAGCTTACGCAGAAAGTAGGAGCTGAAGTAGCAAAGATGGGGTTTACAGTTATGACAGGTGGCGGCCCTGGTTTAATGGAAGCTGCCAACCGTGGAGCAAAGCAAGTAGGTGGACGAAGTGTTGGTTGTAATATTGTGCTTCCGTTTGAACAGGATCCAAACCCTTACCTCGATACTTGGGTAAACATCCGCTACTTTTTTGTACGCAAAACATTACTCATTAAATACTCTTACGCCTTTATTTGTATGCCCGGTGGTTTTGGAACTTTGGATGAACTGTTTGAATCTATTACGCTGATTCAAACAAAAAAGATCAAAGACTTTCCGGTGATCGTAATGGGCAAAGCGTTTCATAAAGAAATGATGGAACATGTGCAACACATGAAAGAACGTGGCACCATTTCACCCAACGATGATCAGCTGTTCATTGTAACAGATTCAGTAGAAGAAGCAATGGAAGTGCTGAAAGAGAAAAGTATAAAACGTTTCGAATTAAAACATGAAACGCAAAGACCCTTTAGCTGGTTGTTTGAACGAAAGAATTGGCTTGGGAAATAATCAGTCCTTAAGGCATTTTACGAAACTGTCTTTTTTCTGTTTACAAGATACACGCCTGTAAAAATCAATGCAGCTGCAATTAATTTGTAACCTGAAACTGTTTCATGAAAGAAAATAGCTGATACAATTGCCGAGAACAGTGGTTGAAGATAAATGTAGGCACCAACTGATGCGGCACTTAAATGCTGCAATCCGTATACTGTGAAGTAATAAGCAAAAAATGTAGCACCTAATACAACAAAGGCCAATGCCGCAAAATGTGATGTATCGAATAAACTCCAGTCAATGGTAATAAACTCGTGCCAACAGAAAGGTAACACCATTATAAAACCCAGCGAAAATACCCAGCGTATGATGTGTATGGGTGTGTATTTCTTCATCAATGGTTTTACCAGTACATAATAAAAGGCATATGAGATGGCGTTGATCACAACCAAAACATCACCCAGCACCATGTTACTTCCTATTACTGAATTTTCTCTTGACAGGATCAATAAAACTGCACCGCAGATGCCCGATGCAAGGCCGGTTAGTCTGAGCACCGTAATTTTTTCTGTACGCAACAAAAAACCCAGCAGTAAAATAAAAACAGGTGTAACCAGAATGAGTAGTGCGCCGTGAATGGGTGTAGTTAATGTTAATCCTTTAATGAATAGCAGCTGATTGATTGCTACCCCGGTTAATGCACAAAGTAAAAAACGGGGAATGTCTTTTTTGTAAATACCGCCGTTGGAAGGCTTGAGCAGGAACAGAAACCAGAACAATAAAACGGCAACACTAACACGAATAAAATTAAGCCCGAAGGGTTTAATAAGCGAGGGCGAAATATATTTTACCACGCTAAAGTTAATACCAAATATTAAATTGGTAGCAAGTATGGCTAAATGCGCCTTATTGGTTTGGGTTGTTGACAAATGGATTTAAAAATAAAGCTGTAAAGTTATTGGAAACGCCTCATCTGTTGGTGAACTTCTGTACAAGTGTTGTAATGATGGCATTGTGTTGTTGAAAATCTGCTTCACTAAATGGTTGATTGTATAAAAAAGAATCACTAACAGTCAATGCTGTTGTAAGATGAAATTTTTCCTGTATTATAAAAGGAAACAATTGCTGCTGTTGCATATACTCCGCAAGATATTCCTGTTCCGGCTGACCGGGTGTTGGAATGAGTACCGCTTTTTTCTTCAATCGAATCAGATCCATCAACGTAGTGTAACCGCTTCTGCAAATGATCAGTTTCGATGAACACAGAGCTTCCTGCAAAAAAATAGCCGGTAAATGATTGTGTACGGTGATGTGTGAGGGTACTTGAAGTGTACTGCTGTGTTGCTCAGGCAATCCCCGGACAAGCAAAACAGTTTTCGTATAAGTTGAAAGCTGGCCAATCAATTTTTCCTCCAGTATTGTTCGTTGTGGTTCCGGGCCTGATAACATGATCATCACATCATATTTTACTTCAGTTATCACTGGGTTCATACGTGAAAGCAAACCAAGGTAAACCGGTTGTACAAGTGGAGTTGAAGGATGTGCTAACTCTCCCGCAAGATTTTCTTTGCCTTCAAGATCAGGCACCCACACGGCACGAAAGTTTTTCATGTAACGGCTATGCAGTTGTTGCAACAACCTGTTCAGCCATTTTCCTTTTCCTGAATTGATAAGAAGTTGATGGGTGATATAAACAGAGGGAACCTTCTTGCTATAAAACCCCGGTCGGTTATCGCTGATGATCAGATGAAACTCTTCTCTCTGTAACAGTTCACTCAACCATTGCTGTTCATAACGGATGCTTTTCAGTATGCCCGGCATTTGTTGTAGCATACTCCCAAACAGCGATGCATTTTTACTATACCTGATGCCGTAACCTTTCAGTGCCTTGATCTCGATCCCGGGGAATTCACTATTGAATAAAGCGGCTACCGCTCCATCAGCAGCAAGTACAACCTCGTGGCCATTTTCCTGTAAGGAACGGACAATGGGAATGCACCGGGTAGCATGACCCAGCCCCCAATCGAGGGGTGCCAGCAGTATCCGTCTGTTTTTTTGGCCGTTCATCGCAGAAATGACAATAATTGTGAGGGAAAGTAGTTATTTTAGAAATCACGATTTAAACAAATATCCAATGATCCGGAAAAATTTTGTGAGTTTGCAGATGCAGCGTTCAACTAAGTTTGGTTTTCTTTTGTTATTAGTTATTATTACTTTGTTGGGAAGCGGCTGCAGTGCATCAAAGAAAAACAGCTGTGGTTGTCCCAACAAAAAAGGGATGGTGGGTTATTAAAAATTGCTATCTGTTATGAAATGAGCCAAAAAATTATCAAGCAATTAGTGTCAACATGCGACGATAATTTTTTTGTGGCGAATAACATCTGGCAATATTTCTTATAAAAAAGAAGCAGATGAACAGGAATAAGCGGCGGGATTTACTTGTGTTGCTCAACAATGAACACCGGAGCAAAGAGGCTATTGATCACGAAGTGGAATGGCTGCACGAAGTATTGTATCATGTAGAGGAGCTGGAGAATTTCTGCAAAGCACATGAACTGATCGATCTCAACCGCTACAAAGTTTACACACAGTCCGGCAGGGTAAAGAAAGCAGTCATGCGAAAAGATTTTAAAGCATTTGAATTTATCAGTAACAAGAATTGAGGAAATAATAATATAGAAGATAGAATAATAATAAAAGGGAGATAATGAATTATCTCCCTTTTTCTATCTCCTGAATTCTATCTTCTATATTCTTTTCTAGAGAAACTTCTCTCCCTTATTTCTTTTCACCTCTGCCACGTATTCTTTGATCTCCTGCTCTTTTTCTTTTTTGCAGATGAGTAACACATCGTGTGTATCAACCACAATAAAATCATCGAGCCCCTGCAACAGAATTAATTTTTTATCAGGTGCATGTACCACGTTCTTGGTTGCATCAATGATCATCACATGTTTACCGGCCACAGCATTGCCAAAATAATCTTTCTCCATATTTTCATAAGCGCTGTTCCAGGTGCCGAGATCGCTCCAGCCAAATGATGATGGAACCACATACACGTTATCGGCTTTCTCCATAATACCATAATCAATGGAGATATTGGTGCATTGCGGGTAGATGCGGTCGATCGCTTCCTGTTCACCGGCTGTATTGAAATGTTCTTTCTCAGCAACAAACACTTCGTTCATCTCAGGAAGAAATTTTTCAAATGCTTTGATGATATTCTTCACCTTCCACACAAAAATGCCGGCATTCCATAGAAAGTCGCCACTGGCAAGAAAGGTTTTTGCCAGTTCAAGATTAGGCTTTTCTGTAAACGTCTTCACTTTGTACACATGATCAGCCACGGGCATCGGTTCGTGTTGAATATAACCATAGCCGGTATTAGCATAAGTGGGCTTAATACCAAGCGTCACCAGTGCATTAATACTGTCTACGAATTCAAATGCATCAGTACACACTTTGGTAAATGCAGGCGCATCAAGAATTAAGTGATCGGCAGGTGCACAAATCAGCAAACCTTCTTTGTTGATGAGTTGAAGTTTGTGGGCAATATAGGCCACGCAGGGTGCAGTGTTCTTTCTTGAAGGCTCACACAAAATATTTTCAGCCGGGAGATCCGGCAATTGCTTTTTTACAATATCAGCATACTCAGTGGAGGTAACCACGTAAATATTTTCATTGGGGATGAACTGGAGGTACCGATCGTATGTCGATTGTATCAACGTTCTTCCTGTATGGAGAATATCTAAAAACTGTTTTGGAAATGCGGTGCGGCTCATGGGCCAGAAACGGCTGCCGATTCCACCGGCCATGATGGCAACGTAATGATTCTTGTTCATAGTAATTAGTGAGTGGCGAGTAGTAAGCGGTGAGGAGTGAGTTTCATTCACCAT
The DNA here is from genome assembly GCF_037892425.1 of Lacibacter sp. H375. Taxonomy (NCBI): domain Bacteria; kingdom Pseudomonadati; phylum Bacteroidota; class Chitinophagia; order Chitinophagales; family Chitinophagaceae; genus Lacibacter; species Lacibacter aquaticus. The sequence continues at coordinate 937,891 of NZ_JBBKTT010000001.1, read as the reverse complement.
TCACCATTGACCATTCACCTTTTATATCAATCCTTCTTTAATTAAATCGTGCAAATGTATAATGCCAAGGTATTGTTTGTTGTTAACAACCAATAATTGACTGATATTATTTTTCCGCATCAGTTCCATAGCATCAATCGCCAATGCTTCTGCTTCTATTGATTTTGGATGTACGGTCATGATCTGTGTTGCCGACACTTCATCTAAACGGTTATTCTTTTCCAGCATTCTGCGCAAATCACCATCAGTGATCACACCCAATAATTCATCAGCAGCATTTACAACAGCAGTGGCGCCTAATCGTTTCTTTGAAATCTCCACGATCACTTCTTTCAGCAATGCATCAGCCAATACTTTTGGTTGTTCATTGTGAATATAGAGATCAGCTACACGTAAGTAAAGTTTTTTGCCCAACGCACCTCCCGGATGAAACTTCGCAAAATCCTCTGTTTTAAAACCACGTAATTCCATCAACGCAACAGCCAGGGCATCACCCATCACCATCTGCGCAGTGGTGCTGCTGGTTGGAGCAAGATTGTTGGGGCAAGCTTCTTGGCTAACCGTTGTATCGAGTAACAAGTCACTTTGTTTGGCTAAATAGGAATCAAGATTGCCCACCATGCCTACCACCGGGTTACCAAAGTTTTTCACCAGTTGCGTCAACACTTTTATCTCCGGACTTTCACCGCTCTTGCTGATGATCATGACCACATCATGATTCAGGATCATACCGAGATCACCATGAATAGCATCAGCAGCATGGAGAAATACTGCAGGCGTGCCTGTTGAATTAAGTGTTGCAACAATTTTCTGGGCAATCACTGCGCTTTTCCCAATGCCACTTACGATCAAACGACCCTTCGCCTCCAGGATGGTTTGGCAGATCTTGCTGAAATCGTCGGTAAGCTGAGAAGACAACCCTTCAATGGCCCCCGCCTCCAGGGCAATCGTTCGTCGGGCGACATCAAGCGGGTTTGTATGCTGTAATTTATCCATTGGCGGGGCAAACCTACTGTAATTCAAGAGAACAGAAAAGAGCCAATTGTGTAAATCTTGTGGCCGGCGTTCAGGAAAAATCAATTATCTTAAAATAAGGCTTTTTTAGCAGCTTTTTGGCTAATAGACGGGGATAAGCTCCCCCGTTTTCAGTAACTTCGTGCCCCTTACAAAACAGCACCTCTGTGCTGAAACAGTCAACTGCCGGTAGAAAGTCCAGTTTGTAAAACCAAAGAGTGAAGGAAAAACAAGTGATGACAACAGTTAAGAAAAAAACTACGCCAAAAGCGGCCAAAACAACAACTATCGTAAAAGAAACGGCAAAAAAAGCTGCCCCAAAAACAAACGGGACGGTTGCCAAATCCAACGGTAAAAAGTCCGGCGCAACTGTAGCAGGTATTGATCTGTATGCAGCTCTCAACGAACATTTTGGATTTGATGCATTTAAAGGCACACAGGAAGCAGTGATCACCAACCTGCTGAGTGGGAAAGATACATTTGTGATTATGCCCACAGGCGGTGGTAAAAGTTTGTGTTACCAGTTGCCGGCATTGGTGAGCGAAGGGGTGGCAATCATTGTAAGTCCGCTCATTGCCCTCATGAAAAACCAGGTTGATCTGGTACGTAGCTACAGCAGCAAAGATGATGTGGCGCATTTTCTTAATTCAACATTAACCAAGAAGGAAATAAAAGAAGTGCATGATGATTTGCTGGCAGGCAAAACCAAAATGCTTTATGTGGCACCTGAAACACTCACCAAGCAGGAAAACATGGAATTCTTCAGTGATCTGAAGATCTCCTTCTTTGCTGTGGATGAAGCACACTGTATCAGTGAATGGGGTCATGATTTCCGTCCTGAATACCGCAGGTTGAAAGAAATGATGGACCAGATCAACCCCGATATTCCCATCATTGCACTAACAGCTACTGCAACGCCAAAAGTGCAGAGCGATATTGTAAAGAACCTTGGCTTACGCAATCCTGATATTTATATTTCCTCGTTCAACCGTGGAAACCTCTACTACGAAATTCAACCCAAGATCAAAAAAGATCAAACGGTAAAAAGTATTGTGAAGTTTATTTCACAAAACAAAGGCAAGAGCGGCATCATCTACACCCTCAACCGTAAAACAACGGAAGAGCTGGCCGATATGCTGATGGCGAATGGCATCAAAGCTGTTGCTTACCATGCCGGTTTTGATGGAAAGGTAAGAGCCGACAGACAGGATCAGTTCCTGAATGAAGATGTGCAGGTAATTGTTGCAACCATCGCCTTTGGTATGGGGATCGATAAACCTGATATCCGTTTTGTGATTCACTTCAACATCCCCAAGAGTATTGAAAATTATTACCAGGAAACAGGACGTGCCGGAAGAGATGGGATGGAAGGGAAATGTATTCTTTACTATTCGCATAAAGATGTGAGCAAGCTCGAACATTTAATGCGTGATAAACCATTAAGTGAACGTGAAGTAACTGCACAAATGATCCAGGAAACAGTTGCGTTTGCAGAAAGCTCTGTTTGCCGCCGTAAGATATTGCTGCATTATTTTGGTGAAGAATACCAGCAGGAGAATTGCGGCAACTGTGATAACTGTTTGCATCCGAAAGAAAAGATCGAAGCAAAAGACGAAGCAGTGATTGCACTCAAAGCGATCAAAGCATTGGGCGAACGTTTTGCAACAGAGTATGTAATACCGGTGATCATGGGCAGGTTAACACCACAGAGCCAGATGTATCGTCACGATCAGATCGCTGAATTCGGAAGCGGTAAAGAAAAGGATCAGCACTTCTGGAATTCACTCATCCGCCAGTTATTACTGCATGGGTTGGTGCAGAAAGATATTGAAGAATATGGTTTGCTCAAGTTCACCAAAGCAGGTGAAGCATTTTTGAAAAAGCCGAAGAGTTTCAAAATTGTTCTCAATAATTTATACGAAGAAGCTACTGCTGATGATGACGAAGGAGCAGATGCAGCTGGTGGTGGTCTGGCATCAGACGATAAGTTGTTTGAAATGCTGAAAGAACTGCGGCAGAAAGAAGCAAAGAAAAAAGGATTGCCACCGTTTGTGATCTTCCTCGAAAATTCATTGCTTGATATGGCCACGCTTTATCCTACCACGTTGGAAGAGCTGGAAAAATGCCAGGGTGTGAGTAAAGGCAAATCGATCCGTTATGGCAAACCTTTTGTGGAAATGATTGCGAAGTATGTAGAGGAAAATGAAATAGAAAAGCCTGATGAGTTTGTGATGAAGAGCGTGGTGAATAAGAGCGGCAACAAAGTATATCTTATACAAAATGTTGACAAACGTATTCCGCTTGAAACCATTGCCAAGAACAAAGGCTGGCGCATGGATGAAATGCTGGAAGAAATGGAGACCATTGCTGCAAGCGGCACCAAACTCCGCTTGGATTATGCCATTGATGAATGGCTCGATGAATACGAACAGGAAGAGATCATTGATTATTTCAAGACCTGCAGCACCAGTGATTTGAAAATTGCGCAGCAGGAACTGGAAGATGGTGGTTATAACTGGGAACAGCTGAAGATCATGCGCATTAAGTTTTTGAGTGAATATGGAATGTAAGCGGGCAAAGCAAATGCCTCCCTGCAATCAGTGAGAAACAACTGAATTTGAAATAAAAGGGCAAAGATTTCGATATTAAAGCTCATTCTTCTATATTTGCAGCCCCGAAGCACAAAAACGAAGGATAGGCTTCCACTTACCGGAGTAGATGTGTTTCAGGAATGGTGCGGTAGCTCAGTCGGTAGAGCAAAGGACTGAAAATCCTTGTGTCGCCGGTTCGATCCCGGCCCACACCACGAGCCTCAACGAAAGTTGAGGCTTTCTTATGCATAAGTAAATGAAGCTAACTGGTGTTTGCATTGCCCTACTTCACACCAATCAACAACATCGTTGTCTCTGGGTAAACAATTTGTTGCAATTCATCGTCATGCATAATATAAATTGCTGCCTTTCCTTCCCAACGATTCTTTACAATCCAGCCATTCGTATAAGATGAGGAGGAAGGATGTATTCGAAAGCCAGCTTCGGTTAAATGATTCTTCCATTCTTCAAAATCCCAGAAGCAAAACGTTTCGTGCATTTCACTTTCCCAGTTATCAGTGTAATCTTTCCGGCTTAGAAATTCAGAAGCATTACGTAAAGATGTTTTGATATAAAGCTTGTTTTCAATAGTTACCTCTTCAAACTTTACAATATAGCCTTCCTTTTTCCTGAAGTCTTTTGCAAAGCGAAGGAATCTTGCATAAGTAGAAAGTGATTGTAAAAAATGTGATAACTCATTTCGATCACCGAACTGCATAAATGGATCTGCATTATTGCCATCCCCATCATTCAACCACAAATAAATTTCCTGCTCTTTGTTTTTTGGTCCAACAACATCTCTGTTAATCCATACTCCACCTGGCGCAAGTTCTTCATATCTATTTTTGATAAACTTCAATAAATCCTCCCGACTTCCATACGATTCAATTTCATGTGTAAGTGAAGAAGTATGAATTGTATTCATTGAACCTTGCTCATACACTAATCCTGAAACCGCATTCTTCTGGGAGAAGAACACAAATGGATTTTGAAACTCTCCGTTTTCTTTTCGCTGCTGACAAATCTGATATAAATGCCGGCTGACTTCAATACCATAGAAATCACTTTCTCTTAACCGCTCATCTTTGCAAGCAAGCTTAATCCAGCTGCCAACCGCACAACCAATATCACCAATACGTCCTGGTTGAACATAGGAAGAAGTGTCATGATATTTTAATTCAGCAATATCATCCATCTGCCGAACGTATACATTGTAATCCCTGGTCTCAGTTAAATCCCCATCGCTGCCGATCATGTGGTCAGTAAACAGAAGTTTTACTTTTTCACCAACGCCATACTTTTTCCAAACACTGTACGAAGAATGATGCATGGCTGCTTTAATCGATTCATCTTCGGTCCAGATGGAGGATGCAGCAATTTGTTCTACAATATCCCAAGGCATCAGTGAATGATATTTCCAGTTCTTGACATCTGCCAGCTCAGCAGGTAGAATGTTGAAACCAAGCGATTGATATAATTGAAGAACAGGAGTTGAACAAATGATCAAACTGTTTTGTGCTGTGCAATCAAACTTGCCATCACTTTCATGTTTGATACGCTTAAGTGTGTAGCTGGCAAAATTGGAAAGGGATCCAACATCGTCAATACCATAAATGTAAACGGGTACATTTAACTCAGCAGCCATTGCTTCAATCGAAATTGCCCGCAAATAAAATGGAAGTGGGTTTCGTCTTGTGTTAGAGTGATTAGCAGATGTAACCGGAAAGATGATCGCTTCAACCGGTTCATTTATTTGCAATTCTCTTCCCTCAACATCTTTTACATGGTAAAGACCACCTTTAATCAATGACGATAGATACTCGAATTGAAACTGTGTGATTAATTGGTGTCTCCCGGGTATCACTAAATACATGTAATTTTGCTTTGATTGTATGCAAAATAAATCATCTGTCATAAAAGTAGCTGTTGATGCCATTGTTTTTGGTTATTCAAAACAAGATGGTGTTTCTGTGTTGCTGATTCAGCGTAAATATGAGCCGTACAAAAACAGCTGGGCTATCCCCGGCGGTTTTGTATTGGAGGATGAGAGCCTGGAAGAAGCAGTAAAGCGAGAGCTGGCAGAAGAAACAGGTATTACGGTCAACTACCTTGAGCAGTTATATACGTTTGGTGAACCCAAACGTGATCCCCGTCAACGCATTATTGCAGTTGCCTATTTTGGATTGGTGAAAGCATCGCAATACCAGGAATTGAAAGCGAGTACGGATGCTGAAAATGCAAAATGGTTCAGCATTAAAAAACTGCCGACACTGGCATTTGATCATAAACAAATTTTGCAGGTGGCCATTGAGCGCTTGCGTGCAAAAGTTCGTTATCAGCCGGTTGGCTTTGAACTACTGGATAAAAAATTCCCCTTCTCCGATCTGGAGAAACTCTATACAGCTTTATTGGATAAGGAAATTAACCGACGAAACTTCAGTAAGAAAATACTCTCCTTTGATTTTCTGGAAGAAACAGGCGAGTTATCAAAGTCGGAAGGCAAAGGCCGCCCCAGTAAAATGTACCAGTTTAATCAAAAGCGGTACAAAGAATTGTTGAAGGAAGGCTTTCACTTCGAAATCTAATCAGCACACTATGCTAAAAGAGCTTTTTCTTTCAGTAATCAGTCAATATAACAACGACATCGATTTGCAACAAAAGTTGTGGTTGGAAATTGAAAAGAATTATTCGGGTAAGAAAAGACATTACCATAACCTCAAGCATTTAGAAAATCTTCTTGCAGAGTTAATAGAGTTGAAAACTATCGTGAATAATTGGGATGCAATTGTATTAGCAATCTTTTATCACGACGTTGTTTACAAAGCACATCGAAAAGATAATGAAGAACAAAGTGCATTGTTAGCAAATACGCATTTACAACAACTCAATTGCCAGGCTGCGTTAATTGATCAGGTAAATAAGTTGATACTTGCAACAAAGTCTCACCAATTATCTGATGACGCAGATGTGAATCTTTTTACCGATGCTGATTTGAGTATTCTTGGGAAAGATTGGGAAACATACCATACCTATTGCTACAATGTTCGGAAGGAGTATGCGATCTATCCTGATCTGTTATACAAGCCTGGACGAAAGAAAGCTTTGCAGCATTTCCTTTCCATGCAGCGGATTTTTAAAACCGAACACTTTCATAAAAGGTATGAGGAATCGGCTAAGAAAAATATGGAAAGAGAAATCGAATCTCTTTAACTGCAATCCCAGTTGTACATCACTTTGCTGAAATCTCTTTTTGCCAAATCATCCGGATGAATAAAGAAATTAGCTACACCAACATCTCCCCACATAATATGATCATCTGAATCCAGTTGAAATAAGAGAATGTAATCCTTAAATTCATTTTTGTATTTTCTTGGGTCCTCTTGTGTGAAGTATGCATAACCACCGATCTTATGACCATTATTAGTAAATGTATCATAAGCCATATCCATTAAATCATCTTCTAGCTCAGGGTAAGGGAGTGCAAAATTGTGCAGGTTTGTTGGGACTTTGTCGTAATGCACATCTTGTAAACCTACATATTCAACGCTTTTCGAAAATGCAAGGCCATGTGGCTTAAATACAGGCAGCATATCACTTTGCATTACCTCATCAAGAAAAGAGAAATCAACTTTAAACTGTTCAACCTCATTCTCTGGAAAGTATAGAACACGAAAATTAGTTTGATTTTGTTGATTGTCGAAATCCAAACCATAGACATCATCGAAACCGGAAATATAAAATTGTAAGTAGCCCGATTGAGGATAACCTTCCAAATGAGGGATATCACTGCAATTGATTTGCGCAAGTGGATACATGAATCTGCCTTGATTATCTTTCGGGTACTCAAAATTTAATGGCATGCAGGGATAATGACCAAATTTGCTTTCTTCCAGAGCAAGGTCGTCTTTTGGAAGTGCCTTAATCGAAACAAACGGAATGGCTGTTTTTTCTATTGCAGGCCAGTGGTCGGCAAAGAGTTTTGGAAGTACAATTCCCGGGGCAACTTCTACTTTTTCCAGGAGATGCTTATCATCTGGTATTTCCTGTTTTTTATTATTTCGGCCAAACAATGAATCAAATAAGCCCATAACATTCCGGTTTTAGAACAAATTAAAGGAAATAATTATTCAGACAGTTGAAAGGGACCTAAAATTAATTTGCTTCAAAATGAAGCAAAATTTGGTCATCTCAGTAAGCCGTATTAAATTTGCTTATAAATTAAGCAAAATGAAAACAATTCATATCAATAATAACCGGGGTTTAAAACGGTTTGTGTTTCCAGATAACCAACCCCACGTTGTTATTCAGGATATTAGTAAAGACGATGAGGTTACTGTCATCTGTTCAATTACAGATAGCACAGTGTTACTTCAGTTATTACAAACAGCGAATGCTATTGAAAATGTAAACGCTAAAAAAACGAATCTGATCATTCCCTATCTCATGGGCGCCAGATATGACCGCTTGATGTTACAGGGAGATAGTTTCGATTTGAAAGTAATTGCTGATCTGATCAACAATATGCAGTTTGATAAAGTTTACTTGTACGATGTTCATTCCGAAGTTTCACTGGAATTAATTCATAATTCAGTCAATATCACAAACGAAGCATTGGTAAAATCTTATACAAAAGAGAACGCAATACTTATCTGTCCGGATAAAGGCGCTGCAAAAAAAATCAGTAGTTATGCTGGCTGGAATAGAAATCTCGTTGAAACTGTTTACTGTAATAAAACCCGTGATTTAAATAACGGACGAATCAGCTTACAGGTAATAGAACCTGAAAAATGCACGAACAGAAATTGCGTGATCATTGATGATCTGTGCGATGGTGGTGGAACCTTCCTTGCCATTGCGCAACAGATAAGGCCTGCACATCTCACATTGATTGTTACACACGGCATCTTCAGCAAAGGGTTTACAGAATTGGAGAAATCATTTGATCAGATCATTGTAAGCAACAGTTATCAGCAGGAGTATAATTCACCTATTGTTCAGGTAATACCATTTAAAACAACTTTCTAAAAGAACAAACATGAAAACGAATCCTTTTTTATTGACCGATTACTATAAAGTTGGCCACGTATTCCAATACCCAGACAAAACTGAACTGGTTTATAGCAATCTTACTCCACGCAAGAGTCGTATTAACGGAGTTGATGAAATGGTCTTCTTTGGTTTGCAATATTTCATGAAAGAGTATTTGATCAATTATTTCAATGAAAACTTTTTTCAACAGCCAAAAGAAAAAGTGATGACGGAGTATAAGCGGAGAATCGTTACTTCTTTAGGCACACACCTGCCATCGTACGAGCATATTTCAGCTTTGCATGATTTAGGTTATTTACCTGTTGAAATAAAAGCATTGCCCGAAGGGAGTAAAGTACCTATGCGTGTTCCTTGCTTAACAATTGTAAATACAAAGGCAGAGTTTTACTGGCTTACAAATTTTCTGGAAACCTTGTTAAGTTCAGTTATTTGGCAACCTTGTACCAGTGCAACCATTGCGTACACTTACAGAAAGCTACTAAATAAATATGCAGAAGAAACGGGTATGCCAATGGACTTTGTACAATGGCAGGGACATGACTTTTCTTTCAGAGGAATGAGTTCGTTGGAAACAGCAGTACTGAGTGGTATGGGGCACTTGTTGAGTTTTACCGGTACTGATACTATTCCAGCTATCGACGCAATGGAACAATATTACAATGCAAATGCTGATGCAGAATTGATTGGTGGTAGTGTTGCAGCAACAGAACATAGTGTAATGTGCAGTGGTAGTAAAGATGGCGAACTGGAAACATTCAGACGCTTAATTACAGAAGTGTATCCTTCAGGTATTGTAAGTATTGTTAGCGATACATGGGATTTATGGAAAGTGTGTACAGAATATCTTTTTGCTTTAAAAGAAACAGTTTTAAGTCGTGATGGGAAAGTAGTAATTCGGCCAGATAGTGGAGATCCGGTAAAAATTATTTGTGGTGATCCTGATGGAGAAACTGAAGTGGAACGGAAAGGTGTGGTTGAACTGTTGTGGGATATTTTTGGCGGAACAATTACAGCGAAGGGATATAAATTACTGGATGCGCATATTGGTGCTATTTATGGTGACAGTATTAATATCGACCGTGCAACACGTATTTGTGAAGGATTGAAAGCAAAAGGTTTTGCTACCCAGGTTGTATTTGGTATTGGAAGTTATACCTATCAATATAATACACGTGATACGTTTGGTACAGCGATGAAAGCAACGTATGTAGTGATTGACGGAGAAGGACAGGAGATTTACAAAGATCCTGTAACAGATGATGGTACAAAACGTTCTGCTACCGGTTTGTTGAATGTAAAAAAAGAAAACGGACGTTTTGTGTTGTACGATAAAGTTACATGGGAGGAGGAAAATGAAAGTGAATTGAAAACAGTTTTTAAAGACGGTAAGCTTGTAAAAGAGTTTTCTTTAGCAGAAATTAGAGCTTTATTAGTGAGCTGATGGAAACCAAAGTATAAAATGAAACTAGAAATAATCAATACCGATATTACAATACTTGCGGTTGATGCAATTGTAAATGCTGCTAATAGCTCACTTACCGGTGGTGGCGGTGTTGATGGTGCTATTCACAGAGCGGCCGGTCCGCAACTGAGAGACTATTGTATTACACTCAAAGGTTGTAAAACCGGGCATGCTAAAATTAGTCCAGGCTTTAAATTGAAAGCGAAGTATATAATTCATACAGTAGGCCCTGTTTGGAATAATGGTACAGAAAATGAAGAAGAGCTTTTGCGTAAGTGTTATGAAAATAGTTTGCAATTAGCAAATGAAAATAATATCCGAACAATTGCTTTTCCCTGCATTAGTACTGGAGCTTATCGTTTTCCGTTTAATAAAGCCGCAAGTATTGCATTGTCAACAATTGATGAGTTTTTAAAGATGAACAATTCAATAGAAAAAGTATTTCTGGTTGTATTCGGACAAAAAGAATTTGATCAGTATGAAAGGATCTACAAAGCATATTTTAAATGAACTTAGTTACATTATATCGTCCTGTTGGACAGAAGGAACTTGACCTCATCAAGGATTCAGGCAACAAACGGTTTCCACCCCGTTTGGAGTGGCAGCCTATTTTTTATCCTGTTATGAACCAGGCCTATGCTGAACAGATTGCATTGGAGTGGAACACAAACGATGAGTTTTCAGGTTATGCTGGCTATGTAACAGCGTTTAATTTGCCGGATGATTATCTACAACAATTTCCTGTACAAAATGTAGGAGGCGAAATTCATAACGAGCTGTGGGTGCCCGCAGAACAACTCGATGAATTCAATAATAATATTGTTGGAGAGATAAGAGTTGTGAATAGTTTTTATGGAGAAAAATTTAGAAAGCAATGAAGTATTCAATAGACTGCCTTCAATCTGAAATTGAAAAAGGTAAGCACTTTGACTATTTGTTCTTTTGGGGGCATACTCCCAAAAGAGAAGGAGTAGTTGATAAATCCTGTTTCAGTCAATGGTACCCATCTCCATTTGTAGTTGATGGAATTACCTATTCAACTGCAGAACATTGGATGATGGCGCAAAAAGCTAAACTGTTTAATGATGAAGAGATATTTCAAAAGATCGTTATTACTGAAAAGCCGGCTGTTGTTAAAGCTCTCGGCAGAGAAGTAAAGAATTTTGATGCAGATAGTTGGAATGCTTCCGCCTATGCTCTCGTTGTTGAAGGGAATCAACATAAGTTTTCGCAAGATGAAAAATTGAAACAATTTCTATTGTACACAGGAGATAAAGTAATTGTAGAAGCAAGTCCCACAGATTCCATTTGGAGTATTGGTTTGTCACAAGATGCAAGTGAAGCAAACAATCCGTTTCAATGGAAGGGTACGAACCTGTTGGGGTTTGCATTAATGGAAGTGCGTGATAATTTAAAAAAGTAGAAATGGAAAAACAACTTAAACAGATAAGCAAATTTATGAGCCTTGTGCTTCGGCATAAACCGGAGACGATTGGCTTACAATTGAACGAAAATGGATGGTCAGATGTGCAGGAGCTGATCGATAAAATGAATGCAACGGGTGCAGATGTAACACTTGAACTGATCAATACCATCGTGGAAACGAACGATAAAAAACGTTTTGTTCTTAGTGAAGACAAAACAATGATTCGTGCAAATCAGGGGCATAGCATAGATGTTGAACTGAATTTGAAAGAAGTGCAGCCTCCCGAATTACTGTACCACGGGACAGTTGAAAAATTTGTAGAGGCAATACGCAAAGATGGATTGAAAAAGATGGAGCGTCATCATGTGCACTTAAGCAAAGACACGGAAACGGCTGTTAATGTTGGCAGCAGAAGGGGCAAGCCATTTATTCTCACTATTGAATCAGCAAAGATGTATGCTGACGGGCATAAGTTTTATTTATCCGAAAACGAAGTCTGGCTAACAGATGAAGTGCCGGTTCAATACATTCGCTTTTAAGTATGAAAAGAACATTAGTAATTGGTGATATACATGGCGGATTAAAAGCCTTGGAACAAGTGTTGCAAAAAGCAGCTGTAACAAAAGATGTCAGTTTGATTTTTCTCGGTGACTATGTAGATGGTTGGAGCGAATCAGCACAAACAGTTGCATTCCTTATTGGGTTGGCAAAGGAACAATCTTGCATTTTTATAAAAGGTAATCATGATGCGTGGACTGAGGATTGGCTGAGAACTGGTGCAGCAGAAAACAGATGGTTATTTAATGGCGGTGAAGAAACTAGAAAAAGTTATGATGGCTTTAGTGAAGAAGAACGATTGAGGCATCTTCAATTCTTTGAGCAAACTAAAATGTTTCATGTGGATGAACAGAACCGCTTATTCATTCATGCAGGCTTCACATCTATGCATGGACCGGAGCAGGAATTCTACTCAACAAACTTTACCTGGGACAGAACACTTTGGGAAATGGCCTTAACCATGGATAAAAGGATTCAAAAAGATTCTCTTCTTTTTCCGAAACGGTTGAAATTATTTTCAGAAATCTATATTGGCCATACGCCAACTGTTGCTTACAACATAACTGTGCCAATGCAGGGTTGTAACGTGTGGAATATTGATACAGGTGCGGCGTTTACCGGTCCGTTAACGATTATGGATGTTGATAGTAAAGAGTTTTGGCAGAGCGATCCTGTAAAAGATTTATACCCGCAAGAAAAAGGGAGAAATAGAGATTGATAAATTTTGTTGTTGCTGTTAACTAAAACACGAAAAAAATATTTGCAGGAAATGTCTTGTCCTATAACTTCATGACAAATTTTTCCTCTTGCAATTCACCGAAGAACAAATATTTAATCTTGCCCCCGATGAGTCTTCCAAAAAATCAGGAAAAGATTTAGCGAACCCATCCAAATGGGTAAGCAAAGGCGCTAATGAACAGGCTTTATGGGGCGAGTGCCAGGGAAGCGGCAGCAAGCCCTATCAAACCCAGATCGATCTGCAGAATATTGCCTTCAAATGTTCCTGCCCCAGTAGAAAATTTCCTTGCAAACATGGATTGGGCTTGTTGTTATACAATGCCCGTCAGCCAAATGATTTCAGTGCTTCAACTATGCCGGCATGGGTAGAAGACTGGATCAGTAAACGTGTAGAGAAGAAAGAGAAGCAGGTAGAGAAAGAAGAGAAACCTGTTGATGAAGCGGCGAGAGCAAAACGCACACAGGCACGTGAGCTGAAAGTAACAGATGGTATTGAAGAATTACAATTGTGGTTAAAGGATATTGTACGGAACGGTATTTTAACCATGCCCGACAAAGGATCAGTTTGGTTTGAAAATATGGCGAAGCGAATGGTAGATGCGCAGGCACCGGGCTTAGCAGGCATGGTGCGTTCATTAGGAGAGATCAACTTTTATGCAGAAGGCTGGCAGAGTAAGTTCATGGATCAGTTAGCTGTCATCTATCTTTCCACGAAAGCTTTTCAGAGCACAGCATCGTTGGATGAAACCTTGCAGCAAGATATTCGCACCTGGATCGGCTTTACACAAAACCAGGAAGAGTTAAAAGAACAAACAGGTGTAACCGATACATGGCTTGTATTGGCCAAACAAACTTCAGAAGTAGATAATATTACCACCGAACGTTATTGGTTGTATGGCACTACATCGAAACAATATGCATTGATCTTGCAGTTCATTGTACGTGGACAAGGAGGTCAATTAACATTCACGCCCGGAATATTTGTACAGGCGGAGTTGGTATTCTTTCCTTCTGTTTCTCCTTTACGTGCAATTGTAAAACGACAGATTGCTTCAACCATGAAAGCAAGTTTCAGCGGTTATCAAAACTGGGATGAAGTGTTGGCTGCAGAAACAACATTAAACAGTCAGTTGCCGGTGCGAGGCGAACGGCCTTATCTCATCAGCAAATTAAAACCCGTACAATACAATCAGCAATGGTGGTTGCAGGATGCAGAACAGAAAATGATGCTGTTGAAAAATGAACAACGCTACATCTGGAAACTGTTAGCGATCAGCGGAGGCGAAGCATTAGACATGGCATTGATCGGAAGGGAAGATCAATACGAAGCAGTTGGTGTTTGGCTGCACGATGAATATAAACTATTACAATAAGCGATACAGCATTGAATAATGGAAGCATGGAATAAGATTATACACACGGCAATGATGGGCACCGATAAAAAAATAATCGGTGTGGAAGAGCTTGCGCCAAAACTTGCCGGAGCAGGAGCTGTTATTACAGAAAATACCACGATTGATAAGGAAGAGAAGTTTCTGCAACTGGCATCACTCACGTATAACTATCGCCAGTGTGCAATACTGCCATTGAAAAAAGAAACGATCACTATTGACAAGGCACCAGCTGAAGAAAAACAATACTGCAGTCCTGCAGCCATGCAGGTATTAAAAGATATACTGTTTGAAGAAAGCCAATCGTTGTTGCAGTTATGGTTAACCGCCTGTGCAAAGGCAAACAGGCTGGTATCGCCTGAAATGATTCCCTCTTTATTTGCAATCGGTAAACAATATAAACAGCTGCGAGCCGCTATCGCACCATGTACGGGTAAACGTGGTGAATGGTTATGCCAGTTTAATCCGGAGTGGAATTTTTCTGTATCACAATCACAGGAAGAACTTTGGAATACAGGTACAACAGATCAACGCAAAGCTGTACTTACTGAATTGCGCTCTGCTGATCCTGCTGCTGCAAGAGTTTTACTTGAACAAACATGGGCACAGGAAGATGCCGCAACAAAAGTTTCTTTTTTAGAAATACTGTCAATCAATGTCAGCAATGAGGATCTTGTATTTCTTGAATCATTACAAAACGAAAAGAGTAAGAAAGTAAAAGAAGAAGCACTGAAATTACTAAAGCAGATTCCCGGCTCTGCATTGGTACAACAGTATATAGGCGTCTTAGAAAAAGCCGTTACCATAAAAACCGAAAAGGCATTATTGGGCATGATGAGTAAGACCTCACTTTCGTTCCAGGTGCCTGCAGATATTGATCCTGAAATATTCAAATCAGGAATTGAAAAGCTGAGCAGTAACAGTAAAGAGTTTAGCGATGATGAGTTTATCATTTATCAACTCATACAGTTTGTGCCACCAACATTTTGGGAGCAGCAGTTAGGTAAATCGCCCCAACAGATCATTGAGTTATTTGAGAAAGATGCTACGGGTAAAAAAATGATCACGGCATTAGTGCTGGCTACGTTGCAATTCAAACAGCATCAATGGGCAGTATTTATGATGCAGTATTGCAGCACATTTTATATTGATCTCATTCCGATGTTGCCTGCACAGCAACAGGAATATTATTCAAACCGGTCATTTGCCGATCATGCAGATGCCATCATTCGCTATGCTGTTGAATTCAAGAGGGAATGGAGTATTGAGATGACGAAAAAGATTTTAACGCACGCTGCAAATAATCCTTATCACTATACACGATCATTCTTTAGTCAACATATTGAACGCATCCCTTCTGCCATTGAAAGAGAACTGGGTTTGATTATGCCTGCTGAAGAATACCAACGGAACAGCTGGAATAAAACGAAAGAATATTTAGGGAAACTCATCAACTTAAAAAATCAAATCACAACAACCTTTACCGCTTAAATACATCATTATGGCAACCATCTTACGTCAGCATGCAGAAGAATTATACGCATTGGAACTGGAAGAGTTAAGGAAACAAGATCAGGATAAACGACCTGCGAACTGGCATCTGTCTCCACAATCAGCAGTTACTTACCTCATCGGCGGTAAACTGAAAAATGGTTTTGAAGTAACACCAAAATATATCGGTAATAAACGACTGATGGAAATTGCCGTAGCTACATTAACTACCGACCGTGCTTTGTTATTATATGGTTTGCCCGGTACTGCCAAGAGCTGGGTGAGTGAACATTTAGCGGCTGCTATTAGTGGCGATTCAACATTAATTGTACAGGGAACAGCAGGCACAGGTGAAGAAGCTATCCGCTATGGTTGGAACTATGCAAGATTATTAGCAGAAGGTCCAACTGAAAAAGCATTGGTGGAAACACCGGTGATGCGTGCAATGAAAGATGGTAAGATCGTTCGTATTGAAGAGTTGACACGTATTGGCGCAGATGTGCAGGATGCATTGATTACTATTCTTTCAGAAAAATCATTACCCATTCCGGAATTGAATACAGAAGTGCAGGCAGTAAGAGGCTTCAACGTAATTGCAACTGCCAACAACAGAGATAAAGGTGTAAACGAATTGAGCAGTGCATTAAAAAGACGTTTCAATACGGTGATTCTTCCTGTGCCTGATTCAATGGATGAAGAAATTGATATTGTAAAACGCAGGGTTGAAAGTTTTGAAAAAATTATGGAGTTGCCTGCTGAGCCACCTGCGTTGCAGGAGATCCGTCGCATCGTTACCATCTTCCGTGAATTAAGAAGTGGTGTTACGATGGATGGGAAAACAAAAATTAAAATGCCCAGTGGTACACTTAGTACTGCAGAAGCAATTTCTGTTGTGAATAATGGGTTAGCCATGGCCGCTTACTTTGGCGATGGACAATTAAAAGCAAATGATCTGGCTGCAGGTATTATTGGAGCTGTGGTAAAAGATCCGGTGCAGGATAAAATTGTATGGCAGGAATATTTGGAAACAGTCGTAAAGCCAAGAGATGAATGGAAAGATATTTACAGGGCTTGTCGTGATCTTGGCATTTAATTAAATAAAATAAACATGAGTTATATCGTTGTGGATGTTGAATCGGATGGACCTATTCCAAACAAGTATTCAATGATTTGTTTTGGTGCAGTTGTGGTTGAGCCCACTCTTACAAAAACATTCTATGGCAAGGTGAAACCAATTTCAACACAATGGATTCCAGAGGCGCTTGCAGTAAGCAGTATATCAAGGGAACAACACGAACAGTTTGACGAACCAAAAGAAACGATGGAGCGTTTTTCAGAATGGCTATCTGTAAACTCTGATGGACGCCCCATATTTATAAGCGATAACCTTGCATTCGACTGGCAATGGATCAATTATTATTTCCATTTTTTTACAGGAAAGAATCCATTTGGATTTTCAGGAAGAAGAATAGGTGACTTGTATTGCGGAATGAAAATGGACACAGGGGTAAATAGCGAATGGAAGAAGTTGTTCCGTAAAACTGTTCACGACCATAATCCTGTTAATGACGCAAAAGGAAATGCAGAAGCGTTACTTGCAATGAAAAAGATGGGATTGAAAATGCCATCGAAATAAACAATGTAGATAGTAGTAAATTTTTTTATAGTGGCAATTCATATTCTTGGTATACGACATCATGGTCCGGGTTCTGCCAGAAACGTAAAAGAGTTTTTGGAGAAAACAAAACCGGATATTGTTTTGGTGGAAGGTCCGCCCGATGCTGATCCTGTTTTGCAATGGGTATCGCACAGTGAGTTGAAACCACCGGTGGCTATACTTTGTTTTCAACCCGATAATACCAAACAATCTTCGTTCTATCCCTTTGCAGAATTTTCACCCGAGTGGCAAGCCATTCTGTATGCACGAAAAAATAATATTCATGTCCGCTTCATGGATCTGCCGGCAGCACACCAATTTGCGCTTGATGCTGAAGAACAAAAGAAAGCAGCAGAACAACAGACAGCATCGGATGAAAAAGATGAAGAAGATGTGATTGATACCATCAACAATTACAGCATCAGCAATAATGAAGCTGAACCCATCGTCATCATAAGGAAAGATCCTGTTTCTTATTTAGCAGAAGCGGCAGGTTATGATGATGGAGAGAAATGGTGGGAGCATATGTTTGAGCATCGTCATCAAAACGAAGAAGTGTTTGATGCAGTAAACGAAGCGATGCAGGTATTGCGTGAGGAAGTTCCTTCGAAGGATGACCGCACAGAAAGTTTACGTGAAGCATATATGCGTAAAACAATCCGACAGGCAGAAAAAGAAATGTTTCAAAACATTGCCGTTATCTGTGGCGCATGGCATGCACCTGCTTTGCTCAACATGCCCAAACAAAAAGAAGATAATGATCTGCTGAAAGGATTACCGAAAGTAAAAGTAGAATGTACATGGGTACCGTGGACATATAACCGCTTAAGTATGTACAGTGGTTATGGTGCCGGTATTGCATCGCCGGGTTGGTACGATCATATCTGGCATTATCCATACGATGATGGAACAAGATGGATGGCTAAAGTAGCGAAGCTGTTTCGTTCAAAACAAATGGACACTTCTGTTGCACATGTAATGGAAGCAGTAAGGCTGTCTGAATCATTAGCAGCTTTGCGTAATCTACCCAAAGCAGGATTGGAAGAATTGAATGAAGCAACACTTAGTGTTATTTGTAATGGTGAAGTGATCCGTATGTCGCTTGTGCATGATGAATTGATTGTAAGTGATAAGATCGGTGAAGTGCCGGTTGATATTCCAAAGCCTCCTCTTCAAACAGATATTGAAAAACAACAAAAGCGATTACGGTTACCATCCACTGCCGATTGGAAAGATTATACACTCGACTTACGGAAAGAAACTGATCTCGAACGAAGTGTGTTATTGCATCGTCTGCAGTTACTCGGTATTCATTGGGGACAACGAAGTGATGTAGCAGGTAAAGGAACCTTTAAAGAACAATGGCGTTTGCAATGGCAACCGGAGTTATCGATCCAGATCATTGAAAAAGGAAACTGGGGTAATACGGTTGAAGAAGCAACATCAAAATACATTGTTTCAAAAGCAGGGGAATCACAATCATTAAATGAAGTATGTGGTTTATTGGAACGCACATTACCTGCCGAACTTCCGCTTGCTATTGAGCAACTCATTACACAAATCAACAACCTTGCAGCAACAGGAACTGATGTGATCCAGTTTATGGGAGTAATACCCGGGCTGGTAAATGTTACCCGTTATGGTAACGTACGTAAAACAGATGCAGAACTGGTAACAGGTATTGTGGAGAGTATGATTACCCGCACCTGCATCAGTTTACCTGCAGCAAGCACGGGTATTGCAGATGATGCTGCACTGGATTTACTGCCTTTGTTTGTAAGTATGAACGAATCTGTTCAGTTGTTGCAACACAAAGAAATAGAAGAGGAGTGGGAACAAACACTGCAAACTATTTCAGCCAACAAAAACAGTTCACCTGTATTGGCCGGTTACTGCACACGCTTGTTACACGATCATCAATTGTTACAGGGCGATGAGTTGGTGAAAGTATTTTACTATTCCATGTCGCACTCAACAGCCGCTGCAGTTGCTGCTTCCTGGCTCGAAGGTTTTTTGAAAGGAAGCGGAACCATTTTATTACTGGATGAAGATCTGTGGGCTGTAGTAAACAGTTGGGTGGAGAAATTGGAAGACGAAGTATTTATTGAAGTACTTCCTTTATTGCGAAGAACCTTTGCTGAATTCTCCAAACCCGAACGCAGGAAGTTAGGTGAGAAAGTAAAAACAGGTGGAACAGCCATCATTACAAAACAAGTGCATACAGGTATTGATGAAGAACGTGCAGCAAAAGGAATACCGATTGTAATGAAACTATTGGGCTATTAAAATGATAATCTTCATATCAATAGATGCAACTTGATCAATACATATACAATAGCTGAATAGAACGGTTTCCCCTCCCGGGAGGGGTTGGGGTGGGTTAATGTTTTAATTGTGTAAACAGAAGAATGATGTAACATGGCAAACGAACAACTGATACGTAAATGGCGGATGATCCTCGGTGGAGAACAAAGTGATGGAACAGGTTTCACGTTGCAGGGCAATGATCTGCAGATGGACAAAACACTCGGCGCTTTGTATGATTCAGATCGCAAAGGCGGGCTTGGTCCATCATCGCCCAATGTAAGCCGATGGTTGGGTGATATCAGAACCTTCTTCCCCAACACGGTTGTACAGGTGATGCAAAGAGATGCATTGCAACGACTGGAGCTCACGCAAATGCTGTTTGAAAAAGAGATGCTGGAAAATGTAGAACCCGATGTGCATCTTGTAGCAACACTCATGACCTTAAGCCATGTGATACCTGATAAGACAAAAGATACGGCACGCATGGTGGTGCGGAAAGTAGTGGATGATTTGATGAAGAAGCTGGCGCAACCTACGCAACAAGCTGTTGTTGGAAGTTTAAACAGAAGTACAAGAAACAGAAGACCCAAGCATAACGAGATTAATTGGCATGCCACTATTCAGAAAAATCTCAAACATTATCAACCCGAGTATAAAACCATTATTCCTGAAACAAGAATCGGTTATGGCCGCAAGCGTACATCGTTAAAAGATGTGGTGCTTTGTTTAGACCAGAGTGGTTCCATGGGTACATCGGTTGTGTACTCCGGTATTTTTGGATCGGTGATGGCTTCTATCCCTGCCATCAAAACAAAGATGGTGGTGTTTGATACAGCGGTTGCTGATCTTACGGAAGAACTCACTGATCCGGTTGAATTATTATTTGGTGTGCAGTTAGGTGGCGGAACGGATATTGATGCAGCACTTACTTATTGCCAGCAAATTATTACACGTCCAACAGATACCGTGTTGGTGTTGATCACCGATTTGTATGAAGGTGGTGATGTGGCCGGTATGCGTAAACGTGCAACGGAGCTGGCAGCTGCAGGTGTACAGGTAGTTGTATTGTTAGCATTGAATGATGAAGGTGCACCTTCTTACGATCATGAGAACGCCAACTTCCTGGCAACACTCGGCATTCCTGTGTTTGCCTGCACACCCGATAAATTTCCCGACCTGATGGCAGCAGCATTAAGCAAACAGGATATTGGTATATGGGCAGCGAAAGAAGATCTTGTATTGAAGAAATAATAAGCTATGAACACATTTACGATTGAAGAGATAGAGAGGGCATTAGTTACACCTCGGGAAGAATGGCCAATGTACTTTCCACAGAATGCAGATTTTAAAAGCAGCTTAAACTATACAGTTATATCCGATTATTTAACGGGTAAGTCAAATTCTCTAAGCGGTTTTCAGCTGGATGATATGATTTATCATTGGGGTACGGTCATTAACCTGTTAACCGACTTAGTTAATCCTCCTGCAAAGGAGCAATTAGTGTTGGATGTTATTTATCATCCGGTACTATTTCCTTATATGCAACATAACTTAAATGGCTGGTTGCTCCTGTACGTATACAACAATCCATCAGACGAGGCATTTCAGGCTGCATTGAATCAATTCAGAAAGCAAGGCATGAACGATGATGAAATTTTTCAACATCTTGTCTTTTCGATTGGCTTTGGAAGTACAAAGTCGGTTGCTATTCATGATACGCCACTTAAACAATTCTTACTAAACCATATTAAGAATGCAAAGCAACTTATTTACCCCACACAGGGATACCTCTCCTGGCACAATGACTGGAGTTTTTTCTATTTTACTTTACTGGAAGAGGCTTCTTCTGAATTTGCTGTTGAGTATGCACTCTATGGTTTACATTCAGACAGAAATAACCCGGTAGTATTTTTTATGGACTATAAGCAAGGTCAGTACTTACCGGCTATCCGTTCTTTTATTACCAATCAGCAAAATCAAAATATTCAAACACTACAATTAAAATTTTCTTCTGCAATCAGATTGTATGAAGCAGATTCAAAACGATTTACAGAACTGGTAGTTCAAATGGCTCGTCAGTATATTGAATATTGCAGTGACAATCATCTTAAAGAAAAATGGGAGAATGGGTTCCACATGCAGGAGTTTACAGATACATATATAAGCTATCTGCCTTATACAGCCTGTGCCGTTCATTTGCTTTTGCTGATTGAGAAAGATAAAGCGGTGGAGTTGATTGATAAGTGGGTGAACAGTAAAGTATTCATACATGCCAAAGTACTCCGCATCCTGTACCAGCATTTGCAAAAAGATTCATTTATCTATTTTGAATCTGCTTTAAAGACAGAAACTACTACTGGTGGAATTGACTATACCAGGGAAGTGGTAGGGTTTATACAGCAACATTTTGATGCCAATCAATATTTACAAACTATATGGAGTTTGGTCAACAGCAAATCAAAGCCGGTTCGTGAATTGGTAGCGAAAGTGCTTTCTGAAAAAGATGCAGGCGCAGAAGAGAGAGCAATTGATTTATTGGAAAGTAAAAATGCTGATACCAGGCAAACTGCTGCTTTAATTCTCAGTTACTCTTCGTCAAAAGAAGCAATGAATGCAGTTATGAAAGTTATTAATAGTGAAACAAACGATAACGCAAGAGATATTTTATTAGGGTCGATAGCTGATCATTTGCCAACAAAGGCAAGTTTGGAAATAATTGCTGATACAGTAGAAGCTGCCAGGAAAAGAGGCAAACTTAATAAACCAGTTGAAGCCTGGTTAGATGAAGATGAATTGCCATCATTGTATTATACAACAGGTAAAGAACTGAGCAAAGATGAAAGACGGTTTCTGTTATATCGTATGAGCAGGGTGAAGGGTATGCGGAGTGATATGGAAGCAAGGTATATTCTCCAATTCCTGGATAAAGAAAAAGCAGCCCCTTTTGCATTAGAACTGATCAAACTGTATAAAGAGAAAGGCGCTAAACCCGAACATAAATACCTGATGGCATTAGCTGCTTTATTGGGTAACGATGAGGTTGTAGATAAAATAAGGGCGACCATCAACAACTGGATGGAGGAGAACCGTTACAAAATGGCAGAACATGGAGTAGGTGCCCTCGCTTTACAGGGAAGCGATAAAGCCCTTCGTTGGGTAGAATGGTATAGCCGTAAATACAGAAGCAAAAAAGCAAACGTAGGCGCAGCAGCATTGGCTGCATTAGAGCAGGCGGCCGAAGAACTGAACATCAGCACGCATGAATTGGGTGATCGTATTGTACCCGACTTTGGATTTGACGGCTTATACAAAAGCTTTACCATTGGCAATGAAGAGTACCGGGCCTTTATTGACAGTAAGTTTAAACTTGCTTTCTTTAATGAAGACAATAAACAACTCAAAGCAATTCCTGCTGCGGCTGATGCAGCGTTGAAAGAAGAGTTTAAAGCTATTGCCAAAGAAGTAAGAGATGTGGTGAAATCACAATCGCCACGCATGGAGTATTATCTCATTGTGCAGCGCCGCTGGAGCTTTGATGCATGGCAGGCTTTTTTCCTCAACAACCCTGTGATGTTTATTTATGCCACGAAACTTGTGTGGGCTGTGTATGCAAACGAACATACAATTGAAACCACCTTCACCTGCAACGAAGACAGTTCATTGATTGATGTGAATCATGATGAAGTATCGATACCTGACGAGGCAATGATCGGCATGGTTCATCCCACACAACTTGCGCCGGCTGTTCTACAACAATGGCAACAGTTTTTATTTGATGAAAAAGTAGACCAGGTATTTCCGCAGCTCGATCGGAAGATACCCGATCTCTCAGCAATTAATCTGCACACAACCATCCTGCATCAATACGAAGGCAGACATATGCAAACAGGTTCCATCCGCTCCACACTGGAACGTTATGGCTGGCACAAAGGACCCACCGGAGATGGTGGTATGCTTGAGTCGATGCGCTTATTGTATTTCGAGAAAAAGCTCGAAGCAATTCTGGAAGTGGAAGGCGTGGGTGCCGGTTATGGCTGGGGGATGGATGAAAAACTTGGCCGACTTTATGTAATTGATAAAACTAAAACCACAACCAAGTGGGATACCTATCCTAAGAATGAAGAAGATGAAAAACTGGTTGCCTTTGATCAGCTTCCTCCTATTTTTATGAGTGAGATGCTGGCGGCAATTGAAGCGATTAAGCAGGTGGAAACAGCGAAGTCGTAACAATGCCTTTTTACTCATCATCCCGTCGCAAATTGTTACTAAATGTGCGACAGGATTAGCTGCATATTACTGTTTTAACAGCTCAAATTCAGTTACTTAATAATATAAGGTTCGCCGGGGGTAGCTAAAATCTCAAGTCAATCAAAAATTGCAGTTAAGTCCCGATTTTATCCTAATCAATTCACCCAACAACTTCGTTTCTTTTGTCAGCTCGTGTTTCTTCAATTCATCTGCAAGATGAACAAATGTAAAATTCAGGCTGTCGATTTCTGTTCGTCGTTTATTGGCAATGTCTTGATAAGTGGAAATAAGCTGGCCTTCAGACTCCCTGCTTATTAGCAAAAGACTTTCCTCTACTTTTTTTATATCTAAAATAACTCCATGCAATGAAGCGACAGCGATACATTCGGCAATGATTCTCCTTGCAATATGCAGAGCCTCTTTATCCCGGTAAAAAATTCCGTTATCAGTTTCCAAAAGCGGACAGATAGAATTAAAAACGCAGTTTACAATTGCTTTTGTCCAGATAACAGGTTGAATAGTCTGCTCCGCAATGAAGCGAAACCAGGTAGTGTTTATTGCGTTGATGATCATGAACAGTGTTTCTGAATCCCCTTTAATTACGCCAACAGGTGAAACTGCAACCGGCTTAAACCTTAGTTTATTGATTGATGAAAATTGACTTGTAGCGAAAAGAACGCATCGGTAGATTTGACTGTATCCCTCATGAATGAATGGTTCCTCAATAGCCAGACCATTTTGTAAAAGAATGATTGGCGAATTCTTAATCTTCATTTTAAGCAATCCCGCAAGACGTTGATTCCCGTATGATTTATTGGTTAAAACAACAATTCCATCTAACTGTGAAACATTACTGATCGTACTGATCCTCAAATCGGCTTGTATCTCTGCACTGTTATTCAATTCAATACTAATTTTCTCAACGTAGTCTGAATGATCGTCAACACTTCCCCGTAGAATAATTACCTCTTTTCCTTCATAACTCAGAAATGTTGCAAGGGCTTTTCCTATTGCCCCTGCACCAATAATGTAAATTGTTTTCTGCGTTTTCATTGCAGCACTAATTTATAATTGAATCATAGTAGCTCTCTTTGGGTATTTTATTGCCATGCAGTCCATTCAGCATTGCTATTTGACCTATATGTGTTGTGATATCCATGACAGGCCCTTGAAGTATTTTTTTTATTATTTCAAAATCAATTTCAGCTATTTTAATAATCGTCTGCAAATCCCTCAAGCCAAATAGTAAACGTTCTTTCTCCTGTTCAAAATCGAACAATTCGATGGGAGCTATGTTAAAATGTCCATCAACAATCAACGACTTTGTTTTGGCAACTAAGTCAAACATGTGGTTGATGATTTCAGTCGGCGTTCGTGTATGCTCACTGATTTTAAAGTCACCGAAACTTTCTGTTGAACCGTTTGTAGCTTTTATAAATCGATATTCAATTACTTTAACAGCATGTATAAGAAGCAGATTGTTTGTTTCCATTTCAATAAAATTTGTAATTAAGGTTAACTATTTTATAGTATAAACGAAGGTTTCATCTGTTCCCACTCACTTTTTAAAATCCGGTAACAACAGGTGTTACGCCTGAAACCATCATACATTAAAGTGTGCTCTTTTAAAATCCCTTCAAAAACCCCACCTGTTTTCTCAATCGCTTTTCTCGAACGTATATTCCGCTCATCAGTTCTGAATTCTACACGGTGAGCTCCTGCTTCATAAAACGCATACTGCAACAACAGGAACTTACATTGCCGGTTCAATCCGGTGCCATGAAACGACCTGTCTATCCAGGTAGCTCCGATTTCAAGCCGGTCATCGGCATTGGAAATATTCAAAAATGAAGTGCTGCCTGCATAACAATTCGAAGTCTTATTGAAAATACTGAACGGATATCTGGTTTTAGCAACTCTTGCCAGCATAGCTTCGCTGATATATTCCGACAAAAGCTCCTTGGTATAAACCTGCTTAGGAGAAAACTGCAACAACGATTTATCCGCTGTGGCAACACCCAACAGGTTTTCGATATCAGCTACAGAAAGCGGTCTTAATAAGAGATGTTCGCTTTCAAGTAGAATATCCTGGTCAAAATTAAATTGCATGGTCCGGTATTTTTTTACTTAATCCTGAATTAGTCAGGTTTACGTTCATTTTATACAATCACGCTAAATTGAAGAATCATTAAACGTCCGGTTACTTGGGCGTCCACCAGCAGCATTCGATGTGATGTTTATTCCCATGATCAAAAATTCAACTTCACCGTCTGCTTTCGGACAATGCTCCACTCCCTTAGGAACAATGAACAGATCATTGGGGTACAGGTCAATAGCTTGATCTCTTAGCTGAATAGTCAAATGTCCTTTGTAAAGGAGAAACAACTCATCCTGATCGTCATGCTTATGCCAGTTTATTTCACCAACTCCTTTTGCAAGTTTGATTAATTGACCATTGGCAACCCCAATAATTTTTTGAGTCCAGTATTTTTTAATGGTCGATAGTTCGTCGATGATATTTACTTTCTCCATATTGCAAGTATTATTTCTTTATTCATATAACAATCATCAGTTGCTGAAAAGCTTACACAGCTAACTCCAGTAATGTTACGTTAAGGTTCCGGTGTGGTACAGGTAGTTCTTCAGTGTCACCGGTTGTATAATTCTCAATAAACCGGAAACCATAATTTTTATAGTAGCTGATAATTTTTTCATTTGCTGCCCACGTATCTATCCGTATATAGTTCAATCCTCTTTCACGGGCATGTTCCATCGTCCAGTCAAGTGCCAATTTAAACAGTTTTATACCTTGAAATTTCCTGTTCAAAACAACACGGTGTATGTAGATCGCATCATTTTTTTCCATTTCTCTCCAGATTAATGGATCGCTGTAATAAATAGTAAAGATGCCAACTACCTGATCATTACTCAAGATCTTAAATAACAGTTGCGCATCAATATCTTTTTCGATACGCAATTTGTCATAGCTTTCCCAACCTATGTAGTTATGTTCTTTTTGGTAGGCTATCGCCTGTTCAAATAGTTGGCAAATAGTGTCTGAATCTGCTGCCGTAGCAGGCATTATTCTCGTTTGCATGTTTCATCATTTTATTCATGTGAAAAGTTTTGACCGCAGAATAAGATTGGTTGATTTTATTTTTTAGAAAGCTTACTGTTCTTTGCACTATATAAAAAGTAAACCAGAAGTCCGGCAGCACTCCATATGATCAATCGAAGCCAGGTGGCACTGTCAAGGCTCAACATCAGCAAAACATTAAAGAGAAATCCCAGTGAGGCAACCCATGGCAGGTACTTCACTTTATAGGGTCGGTGAAGATCAGGCTGCTTTTTTCTGAGTATGAGTACTGCACAACAGATCATTGCAAAAGCCAGCAGTGTACCGATACTTGTCATCTTCGTTGCTTTCTCTATTGGTGTTACTGCAGCTACCAGCGATGCAATGGCGCCTAACAAAATGGTGCTTTTCCATGGGGTCTTATATTCAGGATGAATAGCAGCAAAAATTTTGGAAGGTAGCAATCCATCCTTGGCCATGTTCAGGAAAACTCTTGTTTGTGATAGTAACATCACCAGCATCACAGAAATCAAACCTACAACGGCTGCAACCGTTACTAACAACGACGCCCACCTCAAACCAACAGCTTCAAAGGCCGATGCCACCGGTGCACCCAATTCAATTGATGTATAGTTAACCATGCCTGTCAGCACCAATGAAACCAGCAGGTATAATGTGGTGCAAATGATCAATGAAGCAATAATTGCAAACGGAATGTCTTTAGTAGGATGAATAGCTTCCTGTGCCTGTGTCGACACCGCATCGAATCCGATAAAAGCAAAAAATACAATTCCTGCTGCGGTGATAACGCCGGGCATTCCATAGTGGCTCATGCCCGAACTATCCACAATTCTGTTGGGTACAAACGGCTCCCAATTGGAGGGATTGATATATGACGCTCCTGCAACAATCACAAACAAAACAGCTGCTACCTTCAATGCAACAATTAAATTATTTGCCCTTGCTGATTCTTTAATCCCTTTTACAAGAATATACGTAACAACCCATACAATCAAAGCAGCCGGCAGATTAATGGAAAAAACAGGAGCCGTAGTGCCAAGTCTTGCTGCCTCCTCTTTCGCCGTTATGGGGTCATTAAGTAACCATACAGGAAGGTTAGAGATTCCACATAAGTGCAGCAGCTTTATAAAATATTTCGACCAGCTCACTGCAACTGTAGTAGCGCCCATCATGTATTCAAGTATCAGGTTCCAGCCAACAAACCACGCAAACAATTCGCCAACCGTTCCGTAAGAATATGCATAAGCCGATCCCGAAACAGGTAAAATGCTTGCAAACTCAGCATAACACAAAGCTGCTAACAGACAACCAACCCCGGCCAATACAAACGACAAAGCCAACGCCGGTCCGGCATATTGATTAGCTGCTACACCTGTTAAAACGAAAATGCCACCACCAATAACTGCTCCAACCCCAATGGCGGTTAACTCCCATTTACCCAATGTTCTTTTTAACTGGCTTGTCTTGATGTCATCGTTATAAGCAGCAAGAGGCTTTCGCCGTAGAAATTTTCTGAAATACATGTTACTTCTTTAATCAATGAACGTCATTTACTGTAAGGCAAAATCAACAGCTGCTTTTGCATGAATCTGCGTGGTATTAAAAACAGGTACAGGCAGATCGGCTTGTTGAATAATGAGTGGAATTTCAGTACATCCTAATACAATTCCTTCCGCACCTTCCGCAATTAACCTGTTGGCAATCGTCAAATAGTTTTTTTTGGTTTCTTCTGACAGGATTCCTCTGCCTAACTCATGCACAAGCGTTTCTTCTATATAATCCCTGTCTGTTTTATTTGAAGGTGTTAGAACTTCAATATCACTTGCTGAAAGTTTCTCTTTGTAAAAATCAAGTTCCATTGTATAGGATGTTCCCATCAATCCAACTTTTTTAAGTCCCTTTTCATGAATGGCATTAGAGGTAGCTTCCCTTATATCAATCAGCGGCAGCTGTACACATGCACGAATTCTGTCTGCAACAATATGCGCTGTGTTTGCACCTAACAGAAGTACCTCGGCACCCGCTTGTTCTAAATGCAACGCAGCCTTTAATAATAATTCGAATGTGGCATCCCAGTTGTAGGCAGCATTACTTTTTCTGAAATGCTCAAAGTTTACAGAATAGATAATGCATTCGGCAAAGTTTAAACTGCCAAGCACCTTATTTGTTTCCTCATTAATAAAACGGTAATAGTCAATGGTTGAAGTCCAGCTGATACCACCTACAAGTCCGATTGTTTTCATTGTATTTATTTTACTATACTTACAAATTCCATAAATGGCCCCATGGCATGTTTGTATTGCTTTGCCATTACTCTTGCTATCTGTGAAAGATGATTCAGATCGTGGGCGGCCCAGCCGGCAAGTAATTCAGCAAGTGTTACTTCTCCGATTTTTGGATGTATCCCCGTTTTCTTAAAATCACTTTCTGTGAGCTCAAAGGCAAGTAATTTTTTGATATTCTCTCTTCTGAGTTGTTGAAACTCCTGTAATAACTCAGCTATACTCTTCCCCTTATTCAGTTCAAACTGGGCCGTCATATCAATAAGAGGAAATAATTTGTTATCAGATGCAGAAAGAATGATTTCTGTTCGGGTAATAAAATCTGTTTTCTCACAAACAATTAAATGCCCAACCACATCAAAAGCACTCCAGGTATGTTCGCCTTCATTGGCATATATCCAGTCCCGTGAAAGACCATGAAGCAATACATAAAGCGTTTCAGGTGTTGCCTCAATAATTTTAAGCGTCTCCTCTAATTCAAATTTCATTGGCGTATTCTTTTATAAATTACCTGCAGTCGGTCTTTTCATGGCTGTACATAAGTGTTCAGACAAACCATTTCTTTTCTTCCAAAAATGGTCTGCTGCCATCATTCACTCATGAGTGCTTATAGTAAAATAATAGGGATGCTTTTTGTATTGTGTGCTCATGCAGGTAATACCCAACCATTGCCGGGCTTGCGTTTTCATCCAGTCCAAGTTTCTCCACCTTTAAAGCATATACAGTGATCACATACCGGTGAAACCCGCTGCCGGCAGGAGGGCAGGGCCCGCTATAACCTTCCCGGCCAAAATCTGTTTTGCTTTGTACCGAACCTTTTGGCGCCAGTTTGCTTTTACTATTACCTGCATCTGATGAAAGTTCAGTAACAGACTTATTGATATCAAATATCAACCAATGCCACCAGCCACTGCCGGTTGGCGCATCCTCATCATACATGGTAACCGCAAAACTTTTCGTACCGGCCGGTGCCTGTTCCCAATATAATTGAGGAGAGATATTTTCACCGGTACATCCAAATCCCGGAAGTATCTGCTTTTGCGTTGCCTGTCCACCTAAATCTCTCGACTTAAGTGTAAAGGTTTGTGAGCTGCATACTTTTCCCGCAAGAACAGCAACAACTAATAGTAATGGTATCATGTGGTTTGTTTTAAACTTTTTATCCTTGTTTCAAAATCCATAGCAGCAGGCAGCGGGTTTACTACCTGCCCGAACAGCTGCAGCAATTCATCTGAATGCGCATAACTTTTTTGTGCCTTTAAATGATAATGCACAAGCTTCGTCCACATCACAGCCTTTAAGATGGTCTTGCTGTTGTTCCACATAAACGCTTCAAGCAGCAAACTCTTTTCAGAAAATGCCAGTAGTTGAGTTTGTATCACCACCTCTTCCATCAGGTAGGCGGGATACAGATAAGAGATCTGTGTTTGGGCCGATACCCAGCCAATGCCCTGCTCCGCCGCCAGTTTGTAAATATCAAGCTGGTAGTTATCCAGCAACTGATCACCTCTGGCAGTTACGATATAATCGATATACCGTGAGTTGTTCAAATGATTGTAAGGGTCACAATCATGAAAGCGGATTTTCTTTTTACTTTCT
The DNA here is from genome assembly GCF_037892425.1 of Lacibacter sp. H375. Lineage (NCBI taxonomy): Bacteria > Pseudomonadati > Bacteroidota > Chitinophagia > Chitinophagales > Chitinophagaceae > Lacibacter > Lacibacter aquaticus. Next base: position 906,981 of record NZ_JBBKTT010000001.1, on the reverse strand, counting down.
AAAACCTTTTTCAGTTCAGTCATACATTTTTTATTTTATACCAATCGGTATATTTTAGTGCAAAAAAAATCAAACACGTAAATCGTTAATCAGTTGCTGCAGGTAGTCCATTGCTATTTTTAACTCCGTGGATTTTCCCGTTACCTTGGCCTGCATAATGGCGCCTTCAATAATCGACATCATAATAACTGCAACCGCAGTGGCATTTGTTCCCGCCTTAATTTCCTTACGTTCAATTCCTCTTTTCACCTGGTTCTCAATCGACTTTTTCCAGAAGGCCAAAGCTTCCGCCGCCCTCGCTCTTAACATGGGGTGCGTATCATCCGCTTCAGTTGATGTATTTAAAATCGGACAGCCGGGTTGCAGAAAAGGGATCTTTAAAAAATCCCTGTATACTTTCGGATAAGCCAGCAACCGGTCAATGGAATGTTCCGATGCCAGTATCTTCGCTTTCATATACGCAGTTATCCTTGCAAAGTTGTAGTCAAACGCCGCCAGCGCCACTTCATCTTTGTTCTCAAAGTTTCCATAAATACTTCCTTTCGTTAATCCGGTTGCTTTTGTGAGGTCGGTAAGTGAGGTACCGGCAAAACCCTTTGCATTGAAAACAGGGGCTGTTTTCTCAATGATAAATTGCTTCGTCCGTTCCGATTTTGAAAGTGCATCGTTCATAGCAAAACAAATATAGGAAAATAAATACCGATTGGTATATTTTTTTTAATGGTTGCATTTTAAAAAGAAAAATCCTCCCGTCTGCTGGCATAGTTACAACCACCTTCAATCACTGGTTCTTTTTACTAACAGCATTTTTCCGGAACACCTCAGCAATATTGCTCCAATGGGCTGAACAATTAATAATCCATATCATTCATATATAAGTGAACTGGCCAGCGTAATACGTTTTTAACTGCTCGAAATTTTCGTTGAGTTGCAGTTTTATAATTTCACCTCGGCCACCGTTTCCAAAAAGGAAATAGTTTAACCATTTCCCTCGGCTCTTGTTTCTGCTTCTTTCTAAATTCTTATTTTATTTCTTCTAGCAAATCAATACGATATATCAAATGATCAATACCAATGTTATAAAAGTCCTTATATCTATAAGATTCTAAATATCGTAAAAGTAATGAGTCTGAATCGTCAGTCTTAATTGATGATTTTATATTCAGCCTGAATTTATAATCAGGTTGTTGAATCAATAACTTAATACTAGATTGTTTTTGTTTTAAATAATTATAATAAGTAAGAATCAGTAAAGACTCTATTTTTGAAAAATAGTTTGAATATTCTTCAGTATTTAAAAAGGGGAGTAGTATGCAAGTATTATCAACAAATTGTTGCAAATCATATTTTCTAAGTTTAATCTGTTGATATATTTTATTATTGTAGTCTTTTAGATAAATTAAAAACAGAAAAGTACTTGGAAAAATATAATTATCCTTGCTAAATAAGTTAAGTGCAAGTCTTGAGTACGAAAAAAGTTTTTCAACTTGTCTGAGTGTCAAATTCTTTTCTTCAAGCAGTAGAGAAGAAAACTCATAAAATGACTTGCCGTCATTATGAAATTCTGTTATGAAATTTCTTTCTGTCGACTTAAAGAATGAGTCAAAATCATAGTAATGAAATAAATACTTACAAAAGGCACTAATGGTTGGATTAGGAAGGCTATATTCAACATCAATAAATCTTCGAAGATATTCATTAACATTTATTTGCTCGCTACCGTAGACACCCCTTACCGCATTCCCTAGTTGTTCTTTGTCAATTGATAAAACAAAAACAATTCCAGGTACACTAAAAAAATGTTTCATTTGTTCTAAAACTTCCACTGCATAACTTGGTCGACATCTATCTAACTCATCAATGATAAAAATTATTGGTTTTGCTTTGGCACTCTCACTAATGTATTTTTCTAACTCTCTTTTAAATTCAACAATCCCATCTTTCTTGGTTGTATATGCATTAATCTCGTCTTCAAGAAGAGCGGTGGCACCTTTAGCGCTCGCTTCAAGAAGGTCTGCTAAATCTTCTTTTCCAGTATGTTTTTTTATTAAATATTTTATTAAGGCCGGAACGATGTTTTTTGTAAGGATAGAACCTTTTTCTAATAAACTTTTAAAAGCAGTTTTTTGTGTTTCAGGAAATAGTTTCTTCAGTTCACCAAGCAATGCAGCTAGTGGATCAATCTCAAAGTCATTTTCCCAAGCATTAAAATATAGAGTATGGAAATGCTGATTCTTCAAGTGTTGTTCCCACATTTTTACAAATGTGGTCTTGCCTGTTCCCCATTCATTGTTAATGGCTAAAACAAATCCATCTTCATAGGTGCTTACAATGCTAGTAAGTACTTCTGCATACTTTTTCCTTTCGAGTCTGCAATGTTCAAAAGGTTTCTCAGATGTAATCGTAAGTTCTTTATGTTTTATTTGCATTTACGGAGCCATTAAATGGTTAGACAAATAGTATAATAAGTTTTATAGATTTCTTTATTGTAAAGGGAATGTGGTACTTATTTTTCCATTTGCGTAGTTGCTATTTACTTCTTTTAATTTTTCTTTTCCTAAATCAGCAATAGACTGTTTGTAATTCTCATAAACACTTCCATTTCTCCAGAAAAGGAAAATATAAGCCAGAATGATAAAGTAGAATATAGAGAGTTTTATAGTGAATATCCAATTTGGGGTCGATGATAATAGACCAAGTGATTCATTAAACCAACATAAAACCGAAATTATTAAAATTATATCCCAAACAAGAAAAGTGATTTTTGAAACTGAAAACCTTCGAGCCTTAGTCAATAGATTATCATCTTTTGCTAAGATTGAAGCATCGATAAAAAACCATTCGTTTCTATCGTCGTCTTTATAATGTTTATATAACCACGAATTGAGAGTTTCATCATCAAACTTTTTTAACCTTGTCAATTCAAGATTTAGGGCAGCTTCTCTATTCATAGTCATATATTCCCAACGCTCTTGCCAGTATTTACTACCTCTGTTCATAAGGCATTGTGCTAAAACAGTAAGACATGTTAAGAAAGCAATAGTAACAGGAGGAAAATTTTCATTATAATCCACCTTCAACTTATAGTAAGCTGCTATTTCTGCAATGATCAAAGCACCGAAAAACCAACTTCTCTTCCAAAATAGATCTATTTCAAAGTTCCTTTGCTTTAAAGCATTCTCAAATTCAGTCTTCTTTTTATAGTCTAGTGCTTCTTGGCTCGCTGATTTTGGATTCATTATAATTTAAATTGTTGGGTTTACTTGAAGGCATTCAATCTGATATAACTTGCTGGATGATTTGTAATTGCATTTATTTCTCCTGATTTTATCCATTGTTCTATGTGCGAATTATGATTGCTTCCGCAATTCAGTAACAAGTTACCTTTTTTATTATTTCGAATTTTATGTCCAAACAATGTTTGAATAAAGTGTTTTGATCGTCCTAGTTGCAGAGGATGATTTACAATAGAATTTGCATCAAATAAACTTTGGTCAAAAAGATCACATTCAATTTTATTTAACATACCACGGCATTCAACTCCGTAAATATTAGTGATCAATAATTCTTTTAATGAATTAGCGAATTCGGGGCATGTATTAGTTTGTTGATTATTTATATTACCATCATTAAATTCCTCATAATATGTTTCATCACTTTCATCCCATTCAAAGCCACCCTCATGACTTTCAACGCCAATCACCTCTACACTCGCAAATTTGATTAATTCTCGGGCATTTAAAACATTGATTTTAATAGATTGATCATGATGCTTTTCATCTATTAGAAAAACAATTGGCGGACCTTCTATCACTTGAAGTATATCTAAATGACCCACAATGTTTAATGTATGTTGTATCCCTAAGTCATCCAATTCAAATTGCATAAGATGTGTTTGTTACAATGATGAATATAACCTGCAGTAAATATTATATTCAACTTGGATTAATCAATTGACTACCTAAAATAAATGTTTTTTTAAAGAGCACTTCTTAAGTATCGCTCAAGCTCTTTATCTACACAATACACATAACAACCCTTCATTCCTCTTGTCATCAAAGTCCGGTAAGTATTTTTTATCAAGGAACGTAATGTTGCCTTTGCTTCTTCCGGGTGTCGTTCCATATATTTCTTGTAGCCAAAAACAGATTTATCTCCCTTCGCTCTTGCTGCAGGTTGAGTTAACACTTTGCCGTCCTTGTAAATTAAATCCGGCCCAATCACCACGCCAATATAATCAACCTCTAAGCCCTGGCAAGTGTGAATACACCCTATTTGGTTAATCGATTCTGGGCTAATGATCCAAAGACTGCCATCCGTTGTTAAGTTCCACTGCATTTTAAAATCATATTCTGGCAGCACCACATCGTACAACTGCGGGTTCTTTTTGCTGTTCCATTCCCAGCAATACCCTGCCACCATTCTCGATTTGTTGTTGATCTTGTTTTTCTCCTCAATAGCTGCACGCATTTCATTCGGGTCAGAGAAAACTTTAAAGTCATAATCAATCCCATCAAGTGATGTATTTGCCGTTTCTCGAATATCAAGGATATGATCAAGAAATGCCAGATATCCATCCGACCCATTACAACGAAATTGAGAGGAAAGCTCCATCTCTACAATTTCTGCATCCACCCTCGAGGCCCATTTATAAATTTCCTTGAACGAACCAATATCATTTAACGTTACCCGCTGGTCTTCATCCAAAAAGAAAATGGAACACTTAGCAGCATCAATAATTTCCTTGATCTGGTTTTCTCCTAAATTAGCATACAAGCCTGATTTCTGATTTAACCGGTGTGCTTCATCAACAATCAATGTATCAAACGTATTAGCCCCGGTACTAATGAAAGCACCCGAACCACTGAACATGTTAGAGATAACTGTCTTCTTAAATGTACCCGTCAGCTTATTTTCATAAACAGAACGGGGTGCTGCATTCTTGGAAACATATTGTGCAAGAAGTCCACGTTTTGTAAGCTCTACCAAAAGATTAATAGCAACAACACTCTTTCCGGTTCCAGGCCCTCCTTTTACGATCAGCACTTTTTTCTTCTTCTCACTTGCCTTAACGGACAAAGAAATCCCCGTTTCATAAACAATTTTCTGGTCATCGATCATCACAAATTCAGAATTGCCTTTCAGCATCGAAACCATACTGTCAGCAAGCATCTTCGATGGTCTTATCTTACCCTGGTCAATTCGGTAAAGTATGTTTGTCTTATCTCCATGTTTTACAAACTGTTTAATAAAGTTGCGTAGCTTAACAGCATCACCTCTTAAAAACACAGGAGCTTTATCAATATAATCTTGGTAACATTCATTCGTGATAACATCATCTGCTATATAGTTATGTAAATAGGCACAGGGTTGCAGTTGAATTTTTTCTTCTTCAATAGTCTGGTTAAAATTCTGCAGTAAGCTGGCATAAGACCATGCCTGGTAAGCAGGGTGGGTGAGTTCACGGATATTTCCACCAACAAATGAATTGATAACACCATCCTTATCCGAAAGCGTTGCTTCGCTCCATTGCTTTAACTCAACAAGGATTGCATACTCTTCATTGTCATTTCCGAGTCCGGTCAAAATAAAATCAATTCGCTTGGCAGATTGTGGAAGCTGGTATTCAATAGCCACGCCGCAGTCATCCGGCAATTCAGAATCATTGAGGACTTTATCCATGTAAATCATGGAATTCTTCCAGGCAGTTATCTCCTGTTTTGAAGTACTTTGCTTTAAGTTTTTTTTGAAAAACTCTAGTATTTTTAAATCAATCCGATCGTCTAAAACGTCGTCAGAAAACTCAGCTTTGGTAGCTTGGTATACAATCATGGTTGGCGGTGTGTTTTTGGGTTATAGCAAGTCTAAATGAAGCTATTTCTGGTACCTATGCCAACAATTCCATCATTGTCACGATAGGCCATTTCAATTTTAAGTGAATTTATAAAATTTATGTATTCTTTTTGTGTTGGTTTTCTTGAAGTCACAAGCAGGTTTGTATTATTTAGTTCTAATATATTTCTTTCGTTTTGGAAATTCTGGATTTCAAAATAATTGTATTCAAAAAGCTGTGCTATTGCTTTTCGCATTTGGCTTCTGAAATTTCTATTCTCCAGACTTTTTACTTCTACCAAAAACGACTCATCATTTTTTATAGCAAATAAGTCAACATATTTATTTGAATATGTTTCGAAGCCTTTATCCTTAAAAAAAAGTAAAGTCCTTTGCAATGTTTCAAAATGTTCTTTCTCAGCCCTTTCAAGTAACGTCAGGTCTTTTGTTGTTGTAACACTTTTCTTATTTATAATTTTTTGTTGCACCTCATCACTAACAGAGAGTGAAGTCGCTTTTCTAAAAATTTCTTCGGCTAGTTCAACTTTTTCAAGTGGCGAATTAGTTTGAACCTCATCATTTTCATTGTCAAAAACAGAAAACACCTTTGGTTTTTGAAATAGTAGTGCGGAATTAACTGACTTTAAAATAGAAAACGAGCCCATTTGGTTAAATCCTGGCAGTTCTCTCAAAGGGATTCCATTCTGCAACAACTTATTGATAAGCTCAGCTGTTCGTTCTCTTTTATTTAGTGTTTGGGAATCCCATGTATCATCAACTATTACATCTGTAAAAAATGTTATTTCAGAAAAATTGAAATGATACGGGTACATCAATTGCTGGTTTTCAAACTCTTCTATCCAAAGCAATTCTTTAGTTTCAAACTTTATGTTGCCTACAATTCCAAATCCAATAACACATGAGGTTCCTTTCTTTATAAATTTCGAATCCTCTGCTTTGGAATGAAAACAAACGATATCACCTGTTTGAATTTTTTTCCAGGACTTATAATTTTTGTCATTAAATCCCCATTGCATAAATCGCAAGGCAGTTAGAAAATTTTCGGGGGTGCCGGTTATTTTATAAAGGGATTTATATTTTAGTAATGCTTCAAGCTGCATCAGAGTTCATTATACTTTTTTGCATTTCCCTTCGCTTTATCAACAGGATACTTCTCGTTATTCTTCTCCAGCTTATCCAAAATAATTTGCTTCACATCCAATTGATATTTCTCCGTAAGTAACAATGCATACATAAGCACATCAGCCAGCTCCTCTTTAACCTTCGTCGTATCTGCCTGCTCCGCTTCTTTCCATAAAAACAGTTCCAGCAATTCACCGGCCTCAACGTTTAATGCTAATGCTAAATCTTTTGCATTATGAAACTGTTCCCAATCACGGTCATTTCTAAAAGCAAGAATCTTCTCAGTAAGTAATTGCAGGTCGCTCATAACTATTTCTTTGCATGGTACATTTGCTCAGCCAGCTTATACTCGTCATCAAATGGCAAGCCTAATTGCCCCAACATTTCTGGCACAGCTAGTTTCCAGCTAACATAATAATACGCTAAAAGATGATAACCCGAAAATTCTTTGCCCTGAATTGAAGGTACACTATACACATTCCCCTCCTCCGGGTTAATACCTTGTGTTCCCAGCATGGCTATATCAAAAGCAATCGCTTTGATCTTGTCTTTACCCATCCCTTCAAAATAACCCAATGCATCAACCATATACATCAGTACAGCAGGGTTGGTGCCCTTGCTTTGTTCGTTCTCTTGAAATCTATTCATTTCCCGTTCCTTCAGGTTTGTATCCTGTTCAAGCCCTAACGGGTCTTTATCTAACGATTCAAGAAAACTGTCAACATCTTTCGGTCGCTTACGAAAATCCTGCTCGTCTATTAATTGAAAATACTTTTCTAATCCAAGGTCTTCGCCCCAATGCTGTATAATTTCATATTCTTCACCGGGCTCTTTATCTGCCCTGTAGTCTAAATACTCTTCCCATAAGGCCTCTGCTTGTTTTTGCTCTTTTAAAGTTGCGTCAAAAGCTTTCAGTAAGTCTACGCCAAACAAATCTTTAAACTGTATCGCATTCAGCATATTTAAAACTTTCGATGCAGAAAGTATAAACGCCGGGCTATACTGTACCACACGTTTATCAGTCACAGCATTCTTGCCTTCTTCTATTAACCTGTGTACCGATAAAAACTGGTACGGCCGTAACGCTTCATATTTGCTAAACAAATAATCTTCAATAAACAGGTCTGTAGGCGCATTAAAAATCTGGTTACAAATACCGTTATACAAAGCATCCATGAATCCGGCAATACTTTCCTCACTCATGCCTGTACCTGCCAACCTTCGCATATCTTTTGCATAATCCCGTTTAAAATGCAAACGCATATCCCCGCCGGCAGTAAAAAGCATATTATTATTAACTGCACGGGCATCAGTCATAAAATCCAGGTGCACTAGCTCATGCATCATCAAATGAGCTACGACCTCATATCCGGGTTTGTATTTAATAAAGTGGAAATCACGGTTATAGTTTTCTGCAAATTCAATCTTTGCCGCTGTAGCAATACTTTGGTCTGCTTCTGCACGTATAGGTAATCCTGCTTTTTTCTCAAGCGCTGTTTTATAGCCTTCAAAAATATGGTTCCCCTTTTCTGAATCGCAATAGGCTTCTGCAATAGTTGCTGCCAGGCTGTAACTGTTACGGTAGAGCTGGTCACTGCTGCTCTTACAGCTTTTCAAACTCTTAATCGCAAAATCAAAAGCAATCAATGGACTTCCAATTTCATGGTACGCATAAGCCAGCCCATACGTAGTATTGGGGTATTGATCATTTATGGCAAACGCTTTTTCAAAATAACCTGCTGCCTCTTCATATTTATGCAGTTGCAGTAAAAAAGCACCGATATTGTTCATCGCAATATAATCGCTTGGGTTATGTTCAAGTACCTTGTTATAAAACGTCATAGCAGTAGCTACATCATCTTTATAACGGCCATAGATATTCCCCATCATCAACAAAGCATAGCCGTTTTTCGGATCCCACCTTAATGCATCAATTAATGAGTTGATCGCTGCGTCTTGATTTCCTTGCTCTGATAGTATCTGTCCGTAAATGCGATGATATTCCGAATTGGTAGGATTAGCCGCAATCAGCTTTGTTAAAATAAGAATCGCATCACTAAATTTACCTTTATCACACAATGAAACAACCTCTCTGTAGTCAGCATCCTGGTTTAGAATACTGGAAGTATCAACATCAACGATAACCAGGTCTCCATTTATAGTAACTGTTGGTTTAAACGCTCCATAAGTATAGTATCGGGCAACTTCATCCTTTAAAATCTCGAGATTATTTCTAGAAGTCTTAAACCCCGGAAAAAGCTCGCCTAAAAAATCATCTATCTTATGTAAAATCTGCATGTAAATCAATTTGGAATCAGGCAAATTTAATGTTCTTGCGAGAATCAGTCGGTTTAATAAAATTCGGAAGTTTAAAAGGTTAATCAGTACACATACTGCGTTTTAATACGCACCTGTAATTGAAAATGATACGCTTATCCTTAAATTTCATTTTTTAAAAAACAGTTTGTATAATTACAGCCTATTTAAGTACCCTAAATCCAAAATCATGAAAAAAACCACAGCGTTACACCTGTTATTTCTGCTTACTTCTCTTAATCTTTTTGCTCAATCCCCGGTCGAAGTTGCAGATAATACAATCAAAATAGGTGCTTTTGGTGAACAAATCCTTTATTATGGCTTCGCAGAAGGTGATCAACTGGTATTCAATTTCCAGGAAATGAATGGCAAGGAATTGAAAGAAGTTGAAATCATTGAAATGCCTGGTTCTTCCAAGTTCATGGACTATAAATCCAAAAAAATCCAAAACAAAACCATCACAATAAATCACACAGGTATTTATAAATTTCGCTTTTCCAACTCAGCCATCGGAGGCAGGGTATGTAAAATTAATATTCAACGGATACCTGGCTCACAGGAAACAGCAAAGTTTAATTCCTCTGTTTATTGGAAAACTGTCTATGACACCATTATCACGCCAAAAGAAGAACTCTATATTGCAAGCAGCGATACATCAATCGAAACAATAACTGATCAGATAGCAAAAGTCTCATCAACCTCGGCGTTAAATGGAAATACCAATAAAACAGTTGTCGATTTTACATTGCCGCAAGGAACAGTTTCATGGAGTTACTATATTGGAGTAGGCATTGAAGGTCAGGAAGCTTACCAAAAAGGTCAATCAGAATTTATAAAAACAGCAGCTTATAAAGCCTCCTCGGTTCCAGGCTATGGTATTATGGGTGCACTGGCACTTTTTGGTTTCAACGCATTCCAAAAAGCGCAGGGTGGCGATAACGTAAAGTATAGGTTTATTAGTAATTGGGAAAACGTACTAGCCTTTATGAAAGACCAAACGTATTATCAATACAAACAAGGCGATGTAATAAACGATGCTTCCAAAATGACGGCCCCATTGGTTGGTAAAGTATACCTTGGTTTATACAACGACAATGTAATGGATGCAATCCAGGTAAATATAAAGGTCAATGCTGTGGTTGTAAAAAATCAAATAGCAAAAAGAATTGTAGACGACATGAAAATAAATCAAAGCCAGGTAGCATATTTAAAAAACTAAAAACACAAATCAAACAAAATGGGTCTTCTTTCCGCACTCATGGGTAACGCTGGTTCAGTCAGTAATGATGATTTACAAAAACAGTACGGGAAACTGCTCATTCAAAACGAACAGATTGAATTGGGCTTCAAACTCATCCGTGACACATTCATCTTTACCAACAAGCGTTTTATTATTATCGATGTGCAAGGCATCACAGGGAGTAAGGTCGAGTATAAATCGCTCACCTATAAAAGCATTTCCAAATTCAGTATCGAAACTTCTGGCACATTCGATCTTGATGCTGAATTAAAGATTTGGGTCTCCAGTGAAGCAACCCCAAGCATCAGTAAAAAATTCAATAAATCGGTGGATGTGTATGAAGTGCAAAAATTACTGGCAAGTCATGTATTAGGATAACACATTAAGTCATACTTCACCCGGGGTCTGGCCTTAGCCGACCCCCCGGGACTTACAATCTATCGCAACTCAACAACATAACTAACGGGAATGCATAGTCGATTCTTTCTTTTCGTATCCATTCGTGAAATTCGTGGCTACTTATCTGTATTTAATTTTTTAAATATCAATCTTCTCCAAATAAGGCTTCATCTTCTCCGCATTGGTACTCGCAAAAGAATAAAAAGACTTGCGCATATTATACTCTTTGTGCCATTCTACTTCCACATAAAATGAATCGATCTGGTAAAGCTTGTAACGGTTCACCTCATCTTCACGTTCTGCCACCAATGCACCATGCTCCCAAACGGCTTCCAGCTGCTCTAATTCATCGAGCCTGTTAAATTGATAAAGTGTCATGGACTGTTAAGATCTATCATTTAGTTAAATAAAGCTTCATATACTCTTTGATAATCTTAAGTTCCTTTAATTTCAAATTAAACCATTCTCCCCTTTTCCTTTTATCAGAAAACATTCGATGCAATTCCTTTTCCACTTTTGCAGGTGCATGCCAAGTTACAACTAATACAACTTCGGGTTCATCCGCCTGAAGTGTTTTTTCCCTAAAACCAAGGGTTTTGCTTTTTCCTATCTTAATATAATTGTTTCGTTTATTTAGCATTAAATACACATGATCGCCTGAAAATTCAGTTTCTGTTTCATTTTTCGAAGAATAAAATATATCTCGGTAAAGCTGTAATCGATCCAACAAATTAATTTTTATTACACCTCGTTTATGTGGAGCAAAGAAGATCGGATTCTCAAGCTTGTCAAAAGTGAAATTATCAACAGTTATAAAATTAATTTTCTCCATCATTGTCCTTAACTGACTTTGAAAAGTGTTAGATGAATCAATTGAATCTACTTCCTCATAGTTGTGGGCAAGAAAATTGCAAAAATAAAACAACACATAATCATGATGCTTGGTAGATAAAGACATTGTTAAACAATCACCTTCAAGCTCTGTTTTACCGCCGTTTATATATAGGAACTGGAACTACACGTCTTTGCTATCAGTAAGCAGAAATGTACAATAGCAATGTTTTGCCAGGCCAACTACTACATTACAAATATTTCCATTTACTTCTCTTTCATTCAACTCAAGGATAGTTTTTTCTTCTACAGAAGAATAGCATTCGTAAAAAAGCAGTTCTATTTCTTCTTTTGGAAATTTCATTTCGTTCATGCTACAGCTTTTAAAATTCAAGCCTCTTAGAATAATGCAAAAAAATTATTAGATACTCTTATTTCGTGCATTACCATTTTTTTACAAGTGCGATACCTCTATCGTAAGAATTCTTATGAATTTTCCGCAGGTTGCCGATCTCATCTTTCATATACTCGTCAACATTGTAAATGTTTTCAAATGCAGCCCTACATTGAACACAATGATCTATTATTTTTCGAGAATGAGGGCCGTGAGGAAAAGATTTAGCAATTTCGATTAAAGGTGTTACAATTTCAAAATTGGTAGCTTGAACACTTTTATTGCCACCGCCTTCAATCCATTTAATAAAAGTGCTTGCAAAATTGGAAATATAGCTTACCAAGTGTGGATTTACATTCTTACCAGAATATTCCAGTGCAAATTCATCATTTAGCTTTCTTAACTCGTTAAGGTTTTCGTTGTATTTTTTGAGGTTTTCATCATAGCTTGATTGGTAAATAGTTATTTGTTCTTTAGAAGTATCCTTCACTGCCCTCACAGTCTCTACAATTTCAAAAAAATCAGCAATCTCTTGTGGCCTCCTTTTGCTAAAAAAAGATGAAAAATTATCAATAAAAGTTTTAATATCTATAGACGATAGATAATGTTGGCCAAAGTTTGACTTGACAAAGACATTGTAATTCTCCCCTTCTAAAAATCCCTTTTGTTTCGTCAATGGCTCTAAAAGTAAATACTGTTTCCTACAGGATTCCAGAAAGTTATGAATAACCACTCTAAGGCTTCTTTTGTAATTTCTCCTCTTGATCCATTTAGAAACTCCTGCTGCAGTCCATGTTATGATAAAACCCAAACAAAATGTCAGAAGTGATAAAATAATTGTAACTGCCACATTGGGTTGCACTTCCAAGTCTTGCACCAAGTAGTCGATTATTTTCTTTAGCATGGATTACGTGTGTGTTCTAGTAAGCTAATAGTTGTTATAAGTAGCGCTATTTCATTTGTAGCTTTTATCAGTTGCCTTTCCTCAAATTTTTATCTTTGGGGTTATTTAATTAGAACTTCTGTCAAAATAAGAAGAAGTGAATAAATTGGTTTGACCTACGGTAAACTCATCCAATTTCCTTCTGTCACTATTTTTTCCTTTTTCTCACCTTTATATATGTATTTTATATGAAGCCTTTTTAACTCACCTACATGTGGGTCATCTCCATCTACCATATTGTTATCAACAAGGAAATGAAGCATACGGCCCTTTTCAATTTTTCGTTTTATCAAATTTGGGATTTTGTCAGAACCGCTTGATTTCCTATCAGGTGAAAAATAATCAACATAGGATATAGTAATATTCTCTGCTAGTTCCTCGTCAATTTTTGTACTGAACTCTTTCAGCAAAGTGTTTCCTGTATTTTTTTCAAGATTACCACGTATAATGTCGATAAATTCAAGGGCATCATCGCCGGCTTTATCTATCAAGGAAGAATAATAATCTTTGTTAGCAACCAATATTTCAAGGCATTCGGTTGAAGAATAGCAAGAAGTTAAAATCTTCCTTACAACCTCACCACTCCATTCCTGCAGTCCTCCAAGTTCCCTCAACATGGGTTCAAAAAATAGAAATTGCGTTTCCAATATTTTCGAATCTCTTAAAAAAATGTCTCTGATGTCTTTAACAGTTGCCTGTAAATGAGATTTGTCACACTTAACGAACAGCATGTCCCACAAACCATGTGGGACATTGGAAATATCATAATCATCATCACCATCGGCTATTGCTTTAAGAGCAGTTTTATATGCGGCAAATAAACTTTGGGGAAATTCTACAATCTTATCAGAAGGTAGCAGAATGTTTAAGACATTGAGCAAATAAGGGTCATTTCCTTTAAATGCCTCGTTCCAATGATCTTCGGACTCCTGTTCGACATATTTAACGGCAATTTTTAAGACTAGGTCTGACAACTCGCATTCAATGGAGAGTGCATCTTTGTAAAACTCCTCATCCGGTATCGCTGATTTTAAATAGTCAATTGTTAGTTGATCTCTTAAGCTATCCACCCAACGATTCAAGTCCTTCAACAAGTCCTCTTTGCTAACCCCTACAGCGACAGCGATTTGACTAAACCTCGAAAGTATTTCTAATATTCTCAAGGACTGCCCATTGCTACTGAGTATCATTTTCTTCAGCACTGCTTGTAAAGCCGGCTTTTGCCAGTTACAAACAGATACCAAAAGACCGCCGTAATCTGCATAACATTGAATCCGGGAGTAAATGGCTGAAATATAGTCATCATCAACCACGGAAAGCAGTGTATTCATCGCCGGACCGTTATTCGCAAATTTATTCGCACGTGCAATCCTCATAGTAGCAAGCTCGTTGTATTCATTTGAATCCTCCTCTGCCTCAGCCAACAAATCGTATATCTGTTGATCTTGCAATTTTGCACTTAGAAGCAACTCAGGTGAAACCGCACTGTAAGTCGCAAACAATGAATAAACATTTTGCAAAGTCACTTGCTTGTTGTTTATAGTACTTTCAATTTTATGTTTAAGTTCAGTGAACTGAAATTCGTCTTTTAGATGCTGAATAACAGAAGCGTTGGCAAGGTCTCCTGGTGTTTTATTAAGAAGATATTCTTCAACGGAAGCGCTAGCGGAACTAGCTTTATATTTCTTATAGTTGCTGCCAGCTTTATCAAGATAGTCAAGAAATTGCTCCGGCGATAGTTGTTTTGGTTTTACCAGCAATAAATAATCGATATTAAAATTATTTACTTTCAGGAATTCCTCTATGCCCGACAGCGCCGAAAAATATCTTGAACCTGCAAATTCTGAAGCCCCAGAGAATCCCTTTAGCAGATACGCAACAAAGTATTTGCGCTGTTCCGGCCGTGATTGCTGAATAAGTATTTTATGGATTTCAGTAAATTCAACCGCCTGAATTTGTGTAGCTAGTTGTGAACCTATTATGCGATCCCATATTACTTGGAATGAATCTTCATTTGTAGTTGGTAGCGCTTTTTGTATCTCATTCAAACATATTGTTGTCGCTTCAATATCAATATCTTCAACCTCAAGCTGTTCTAAAATGCTGATAAAATCTGGGGAGTCAGCCATTTTTTTAAGATCATCTATTCTTCGTTCCCTAATCGTAATTTCTATTTCACGTTGTAGGGCAACCTGAGCCGCTTTTTCTAAAGGGATGTTATAAAGCAAAGCCGCAATATTGTTAGAAACAGTGTCATCACCTGCAAAAAGGCCCTTTGCTTTTCCAAGAAACTTTTTGTTGAAAATTTCAAATAAAGGCGAGGCAGCAATCTCCTGCCTGTTCAAAACAAATGTAGCAATATAACGTAACTTAATTTGCTCCCGCCAGATCATTTTTTGAGATACAATATCATTTAGAAAGGCAATTATTTTTCGTGGGGTAATTGAAGCGTGATGCAAATCAAATATTTTCCTTGCGATGATAAATTCTGCTTTCTCTTCCTCTCCAAATGCATCTTTGAACTTTATTTCAAAAAACTTTTTCCAATCGGTTAGTACAGCCGGAGATATAGTAAATATTACCGAAAACGTTTTATTAATAAAATGATTCGTTTTTTCAAAATTGTTGTCTCCTCCGTCTTTTTCAAATGCTTGTCTTACATGTGATCGATCAAACGGCACAATCACCCAAATATTTGAATAGTATCCTGCCGAAAAGAATGTGTGAAGCAGCGCCCATATTATTTTTATCTTTTCAGATGGCAGACGATCCATGTTATCGAATACAATAACAATTTTCTTGTTAGAAGCCTGGTCAAGTTGATGCATCCAGTTTCGAAATTCCCGAACAGAAGGTTCATTTTCTGAAATTGTTTCATCGGTGATCTTTTGCAGATCCTGTTTTTCATATATACTAAACAGCTGCGTAATGTTCCAAAGTTGCTTATCCCGGAGGGCTGCTATAATCCATACGCCAATTGCAATCATCAGAGGTGCTGCAGCAATAAGAAATTTGTAAATAGGCTTATCATCAGGCACTTCGTCTGAAATCACCTTTGTTAACGGCGTCAATATTGCAACGAGAAGAGAAGCTATAATTGCATAACTTAATCTTGGGATTGTTTTTGTAATCGTGACTTTCTTCTTGGCTAGCAAGTCATTCAGTCGGGTTCGCCACTCTACCTGATCAACAATATGATTTTTTTGTAGGTCGTCTGTAAGTTCTTCAAGAAAAGACCGTCTCTGAAGATCCTCCTGATGTGCCCATGTGTCGTATATAAATAGGTGATGTTTTTTTTCTAATTGCTTTCTTACAATACTAATCGCATTCGATTTACCTGATCCCCATTCACCATCAAGGCCTATCAATTGATAATCCTTATCACCGGCTGTAATATGCTCTGCAATTTGCTTGGCCGTTCTCTCCTGTGACTTACTTTCGAATAAATCGTCGCCGCAGGGTAGATTGCTGATAAATCTTGGGTATGTAACTGATTTTGACACTATTACTTGGAGATTAAGGGTTGAAATATGAAGTTATGTCTATTTAATTTTGCATAACTGTGCAGGTTAAACGAAACTACAAAATTTGTCGTGATCCTAAGGGATTATCCTTTTCTCTAATTCTGTCTTTTCTTGCAAAATATCTGGAAAAACTACAAGTGTTTCTTCGGTTGTTCTTTCGTACAGCTCCAAAGTTTCTTCTCCAAACCTTATCTTAAATTTTGCCAAATGCTCATCTATCTGAAGATATTTACAAAGCAAATGGTGTGAGTCAAGAACCTGCTCCTTTAGTTTATAAATCCACCGCAAGATTTCGTCTGCTGTCCTGGAATTCATCAGACTGTGGCCGCTTGTAGCCCTTCCAACTCCGGGACTATGGTATACTACTCCCCTAATCTCAGTCATACCCAACGTATACCCTTTGTTCCACAAGGTTTGACGCTCCTTTGAATTAACTTTAGGATAAACTGAAACTATCTCATCGTTTCTATATTCTTTAATGATATCTGGAAAGAAATCATGTAAAACCTCAATCCATTTTGGGTTGCCAAAAACATCGTCATTATGCGTATCTGAGCCTAAAAAAACGATATGCTCTTTATTAATATAGGCAAATAGCAATGAATTTACCTGCTTTACAAATTTCGATTTCTTTTCTTTCTTTAATGATAGGTGAAAGTGAAAAATATTCCACTCATTTTGTAAGTGATCGTGAAAGTTTGATTCCAAAAGTCGTTTGTTTTGGAAGACGTTCAAATTTCTACCTTCTGCTGCGGCATTGATAACAAACTCAATTTCTTTCTTTTTGGGATGAGTAAGTATTTCAAGTTTAAAGCGAGGATTTATTAAGACAGTTCTATTTAAGGGCTCAATAATTTTAGTTCTCACCGTTAAGTAGTCCAAAAGCATTTTGTCCAGTGGCTTATAATTTGCAACTTTAAATCCAATGGAAGAAGAAAGCCTTTTTAACTCCTCCTGTAAATCATATTCAAAATTTAATTCCTTCATTTTGTAACCTATAGTAGTATAGAATTGGCTTTGCGATCACCAGCATATGCAACCTTCTAATGCATACAAATACTGTTCGGCTCCGCTCACATTATATCTAGTTGATCCAAAGGTTCGAAATGTCCAGAAAACTCCACATGCTGCCCATCTATTTCAAAAATGCTATGTGTGAAAATTCCTGATGCAACTTTATTAAGCGAACCTTCCATAGATGCTCCAACCTTTTGAGCGTCATGATAATGGTGACCTTGTTGAAATACATAGAAATTTGTCAAACTAATTTCAAAAGCGGTAGCCAACGTTTCTTGAACAAATATTTTATGACTTGGAAATTCTGTTTCAGGAGTTCCCATTGGAAAAACAATATCCAAAGGAATTAGAGATTCGAAGTCTTTTTCAAAACTTTCACGGGAAATTATTGATATTCCATTTGAGATATATGTCCCTTTGCCCTCTTTTATACTAAGAACAAGTGGTTGATATAAGATGACTGCAGAGATCGGTTTTGCAGGGAACAATTCAAAATAATTTTTAATCCATTTTTCGCAATTTTGCCTGCTGGCAATTTTAGGCAGATGAATTATTACCATGTTTTTTTCGTCGCCAGTTTCAGCCCCACCATGTTTAACTAAATTGGCGCAAGCTTCTTCCAATTTATCAAATATATTCTTTTCTTCATTAGTATGGAAGGGTGCAGACAAGATGAGTGTATAAGATTTTTTTTGATTCGAATAAGGCTTGCCTGTTTGCCGCAAACCTTGAACAATGACACCCCAATCACCAATATCAGCCTGCATGAAGTTTTTCCCTCTTTTATTGTACTCTATAAATATACCATGATAGTTGTCTTTTAGCAGTTGCCAATCTCCTGAAGAGGGATAGCCGTTTTTTTTATTAATAATAACCTCGATTGGAGAACAATTATAATCTTGTATATTTTTTTGAGTTAGGCTATTTATAAGCTCCGACTCTTTTAGAAAAATCTCATGGTGTTTGGAAATTGAATAGTTTTTAATTGAAAGTCTAATTTTCTTATCGGTATTTAAATTAATGACGCCGTCATAACCAGCTTGGTTTCTTTTAGCTGGCACAGTATTATGTCGTAAAAAAAAACTTAAGGCAAATATTTCAAACAGTGCGCCATTCCAGTTTTTTGGATCGTTTGTTTTGATCAATTCTACCTTTTCCTTTATAAAATCGGAAAATTTTGATAAAGCACGAATTGAAAAGCCAAGGCTAAACAGCTCACGTGTAGCTAGGCTGTCTCTTCTTGTCCAAAGTTTTTGTAAAACATTATTGTTGCGCTCATCAAGCCATGCATCACCAAAAGTTTCACGTAGTATTCGGAAACAATCATCCAACTCCACCGGTTCAATATTGCTGTATGGTTGCCGATTTCCTAAATATTTATATTCAAACTTCATTTATATTCTAAAATATTAGTGAGTGATTTAACTGCATGTTAAAATGAAAAATCCTTCAGTCTATGTTTTTCGATAATTTCTTTTATTACAGTTGATTTGTAAAAATATGAGATCCCACTATGTCCATAATTTTCAGGAATATGACCAGCGTTTACTCCAATTAAATATCCATGCCGTGAATTTGGAATATTTCTCAACCCTCGTGGCGGGGCAAAAACCGGGCTCCCCGAGGCACCGGGAGAAGAAAATCCCTCATATGCTACGCATTGTCCTTGAAATTTTTTATTCCAAGAATAATGAAATTTAGGATCACTTGCAATGTGACCGCTTCTTAAAATTGGTCTGTTCGCCAGTTTGTCGTGACTATCAGGAAATCCAGAATAACAGATAAGATCAAAAGGCTGAATTTGTTTAAATATCTCTTCGTCCGCAAGGTGCTCCATCCCAAAATGCCAATGAAATGATTGGCCTTCTACTAAGTCTACATGTGCCTTAATAATTGCAACATCATTTTCATAGTCATCATGATAATATATATCTGCTTTTTCGTACAGTTGATATGTATATTCACTATCATCTGGCTTACGTCCAGTTATTTGAAATTTGGATAGTTTAAAGTCTTTATATTGTGCAGTTGGTTGGTTGTAGTCAAGATCAACAACATGCCTGTTGGTAATAATCCAAGGAAAATTTTTGCCGATCTCAAGTAAGAACGCTGTTGCAGTACCAGTCTTTACTTTATATCCATCAGTATGCTCTACCTGAATTTTATAAGAAGAATAGAGGAAATGAATTGAAGGCTCATGAAACATCTGAAGTGCATTTATAGTTGAATTTGATAAATGTCATTGAACACAATCTTATTCCTCGTAGAATTTTATTTTATTGGCCTTTAAAAAATCTTTTATGACGTTGACATGAATACACTGTCCAACATGTAAAAAGGGCTGGTTGGTTACTTTTATTTTATGCCCATTTGAATTATACTCAAAATTTTTCATATCGAAACCAAGATGCAAATGATTCGTGCTTGTTTGCATCCCACAAATTATGCCGTCGTTGTTAAATAGTGGGCCGCCGCTTTGCCCTCTTAAGCCTGGAGTACTTAGCTCAATACCAAATATTTCTCCGTCATTTATTAAATGTCTTGTTAACATACCTTCTATTGGGAATCTTGGTGTATCAATTTGCCCAACCTGTGTCCACATAATATTATCGGTGGCTGCATCATATTGAAAATTTGTAAATTCTGGGAATGGAAATCCCAATCTGCAAAGGAACTTGCCTTGCTTTAAACTGCTGCTATCTTTCAAAAACCTTGCATAAGATTGATAAAGTGGGCTCTTGAAGTCTTCAAAAATCACTATTGATAAATCATATTTGGGGTGATTTATCCACCGGTAACTTAAAGATTGTTCACTTGTAACTGCAACAAATAATTCTTGAAGTTGAATAGTTACGCCATCCTTAAAGTTATAGGAAGCTTCCAATGCCTTTATTCTTTGATTATATTTATTGTTTTTTCCTATTGCTTTTTTTTCAACTTTGAATTTTTCATAGTGATCGTTAATTGCGTGTCGATTACCTATTAGATCTATAACGTGCCTACAAGTAATAGCAACACCTTCCTCGTTAATAAAGAATAATGTCGCTGCACCTGGGCTTACAATTGTCTCTTTATAATTTCTAGTAATTATGTGAACAGGTCTTGTAAATCTAGAGACCTCTTCGATGGAATCTACGAACATGATAATTGGGGTTTAAATGACAACTAAAGTGTGTATTTGCAAAACTCAATATAAAAACTGCCCTCAGCCTCTAACTCGTCTTTCCACGGTATTTTCAACTCAATTGTTCATATGCCAATTCAAATACGCTCTCAGGCGTAAAGTACAACTCCACAATATCAGTCTCTCCCAAATACATCGTCTTTCCTCCTCAAC
Organism: Lacibacter sp. H375; assembly: GCF_037892425.1. NCBI lineage: Bacteria > Pseudomonadati > Bacteroidota > Chitinophagia > Chitinophagales > Chitinophagaceae > Lacibacter > Lacibacter aquaticus. The sequence continues at coordinate 886,005 of NZ_JBBKTT010000001.1, read as the reverse complement.
ACAATCTGCGCTTTCTCCCGAAACAACTCAATCCTACCGGTAACGCATACCTCTTTATCTTTAAACAATACTTCCGGTACAGTTTCAAATTGCTTCCTTACATCACTCCAGATAACTATTGTTAAAGTATGATTAGGGAAAGCTTGGCCAAGGTTAATAAAGGTGGGAGTATTCTTTGAGGTTTCTAAAAAACGTACACCACTTACTTTGCCGCATACGGTTACACTATCTCCAATGTGTTTATTTATATCTTCAAGTGGTATAACTTTTTGCGAATAGCTCTTTTTGGCTACAAATAGCAAAAGCAATGGGATTAAAAGGATTCTCATAAATTAGTTTCTCGCCAATATGCAAAATAGTTATGAAATAAACTATAGTGTTTTCACCCTTTTGTAATTATTTCTTTCCCCTTTTTGTGTGAAATAATGGCGAATCAAAGAATTCTTTAAGTGTCATACCATTCTCAATACAGAATTTATTTATTGTATAAATAGTTGCTCCTTTACCCTTTTCATTCTTATTATAAGACTGTTTATCTCTCCCCGACTCGTGGGCAAAAGCCTCTTGTGTTTTGCCAGAATCTTTTCTAATTTCTGCAAATCTCTTAGCAATTGCGAGTTTCAAACTAATATCAATATTGTCCAGCTTAGCAGGCATAATGCAAGCTGGTGTTTATTTAAAAAAAATAGGTAAGCCATATAGACTACTTTCAAAAATAGTATTATATTTGATCTCATTATTAATTTAACCTGCTTCAAAATAAAAAGTAGGTGCTTCGCTAAAGAGTCTCGTTCAGAAAACCGCCAGTTATTTTAGGAACACGAGATGATAGAGCAAGCCCGTTCTATATTTGCTTAGAACGGGCCCTATCAGCTTATCGTGTTCCGGGTGCCTGGCGGTACCACTGACGGTAAGACGGGTTCGTTCTTTTTCGCCCCCTTACATATGACTTTCTTAGCTAATTATATTTTGCTATGAAAGTTTATTTCATTCACAAAGCATTTTATTTGCTCTTAACGAAGTTCACTTGCAAACCACAGGATCACGGTTAATACATTTTGTAGTACTTATTTCTTCCCGCCTTACTACAAACTTCCCGGCTATTTAATCACCCGTTTGCTTCTTCTTAGTTGCAAACACCTAAACCATTCTGCAAAAATGAAACATCTCATTTATTGCCTGGCAATGCTTTGTCCTTGCTTAAGCATGTGTAGGCCCGTCACCATCAAAGGCAATGTCATCAACGCTTCCGGCCTTCCGATTGCTGGCGCAACAGTAACTGTGCTCTACAGTAACAACACAACCCTCACAAACAAACAGGGAGAGTTTGTTCTAAAAAACACTTCTGCTCTCGATTCCATCCGCATCACCTGCCATGGTTACAAAACAGAAACCGTTCCTAACAATGAGAGGGGTCTCATAACGGTGCTGCTCAAACGAAACTTTAATAAAGCAGAGAACCACACGTTAAAACCCCTCGCCATTGGCGATACCATGCCCCCGTTTTTATTATCCAATCTCCTCAACACGTACCAGCAGCAGATCGATCTTTCACAACTCCCCCACAAACTCGTCATCCTCGATTTTTGGGCCACCTGGTGCAGCTCCTGTCTAAAAGGCTTTTCAAAGCTCGATTCATTGCAAAAGCAGTTTCCTTTACAGTTACAACCCATCCTTGTCAACAACACCCTTACAACTGCAGATACTGGTGAGGCCATTCACAACTATCTCATCAAAAGAAACAGTTCACCCAAAACCACCATCCGTTTTCCCATAGCCATCGAAGATGGTCCTGAGTTGCAGCAACTTTTTCCACGCCTCTTCCTGCCGCACTATGTATGGCTTTATCAAAACAAAGTCGTCGCCATCACAGCCTCTTCCGCACTCACAAAAGAAAACATTCAGTCAGTCCTCTCTGGCAAACCCAACCCCATGAAAACAAAAAACGACATCCTGAGCGCAGCCGAAGGGCACTCGCCATAAAAACTGCATCCTACGAAGACTTCTTTTCTCCCCTTCAAGGGGGAGATACAGAGGGGGCCTCACCACTCACGACTCACCACTCACGATCCTTTTAACTCATAACCTTTAACTATCTAAATCATGAGAATACTAATCATCTTCCTCACACTACTTACAACATCTGTAAAAGCCCAAACCCTCACCGGCACCATCCGCAACCACGAAAACCAACCCGTCCCCAATGCAACAGTAACTGCTGTCAAAAACAAAACAACAGTTACAACAAATAACAAAGGCACATTCAGCATCACACTTTCCACCTTACCCGACTCTTTGTTAATCACACACATCAGTTACCAGCCGCAATCAATAGTGATCACTGCCGCATCGGTAACCCAACCCATAACCCTTAACTTTCAACCCTTAACTGTCGACCTTGAAACAATAACTATCAACACCGGCTACCAGCAACTGAAACCAAACGAAACCAACGGTGCCATCACTACCATAACCAACAAACAACTCAACCAGCAAGTCGGTACCAATATCTTGAAACGCCTCGAGGGGGTCACAGCAGGGCTGTCGTTCAACGAAGGATACAGCAACGGCAATGCACAAAGTAAAACGGGTATTTCCGTACGTGGTCTCGGCACCATCAACGGCCCGCTCGACCCCCTCATTGTTGTCGACAATTTTATTTACGAAGGCAACATCGCTAATATCAACCCGAATGATGTCGAGAGCATAATAGTATTAAAAGACGCTGCCGCTGCGTCCATCTGGGGTGCACGGGCAGGCAACGGCGTTATTGTCATCACAACAAAAAAGAGCCGCTTCAATCAAAAGATGAAACTCGAATTCTCTTCATCATTTATTGTTACAAACAAACCAGGCATGTCGGCCATCCCCGAAATCAGCAGCACTGAGTACATCGATCTCGAAGAGTTTCTGTTTAACAAAGGTTACTTTAATAGCATAATTGCCGAGCAATACAGGGCTTTTTCTCCGGCTGTAGATGTATTTAATAAACGTAAAACCGGCCTGCTTTCCGCTGCCGATTCTGCTGCACAGATCAATGCATTAAAAAATATCAATAGCAGGGAGCTCTATGAAAAACAGGTGTACAGTAAAGCAGCCACACAACAATATGCACTTAATCTCAGGGGCGGCACCACAAATCTTGCATGGTTACTGGCAGCCGCTTACGATAAAAGCAATGATCATCTAAGCAGCACTTTCGATAAACTCAATCTTCGCTTTAATAATACCTACAAACCACATAAGAAACTGCTCATCGATGTAGCAGTATATTATACTAACAGTAAATCAGTAACAGGCAAACCGGCGTACAATACACTAACGGGCATCAATGGCCGCTATGTTCCTTACATGCAATTTGCTGATCCCGATGGCAATCCCTTACCCATATCCACATTGTATAATAAAAACTATACGGATACTGCCGGTGCAGGCAAACTGCTCAGTTGGCAATACAATCCGCTTGAAGATTACAAACACAACAAAGGCACCACCCACACCAATGAGCTCATGGCATCGCTTGGTCTCAACTACACAATTACAAAATGGTTAAACCTCGATCTCAAATACCAGTACCAGTTACAAAATAGCACAACAGAGTCAAGGGCAGGTATACAAAGTTTTGATACTCGCAATACCATAAATCTATTCAGTCAGTTAAACAGGTCAACAGGCATTGTCAACTACATTGTTCCGGTTGGAGATATCATCAACATCTTCAACGGTTCAATCAAAAGTCAGAATGCAAGGGCACAGTTAAATGCAAATAAAACCTGGGCAAATCATCGGGTAACCGCTTTAGCAGGAACAGAGATAAGGGAAGTGCTGGCAAACAAAAACGGTTTCATCTATTATGGTTATAACAGTGATCCCTTGGCATTTACAAACGTCGATCATGTAAATCGTTATCCAACGTTTATAACAGGCAATTATGAACGCATTGCTGGCCCCCCGGCATTTGCCGCAACAGCAAACAGGTTTCTTTCATTCTACGCAAATCTTGCATATACCTTTCGCCAGCGTTATACGCTCACGGCAAGTGCACGGAAAGATGGCTCCAATCTCTTTGGTGCCACCACAAACGATAAATGGAAACCGCTTTGGTCAGCTGGTCTGGGTTGGGAACTTTCAAAAGAAAAATTCTATAAGCTTACTTGGCTGCCTTACATAAAACTCAAATCAACCTTTGGCTATAGCGGCAATGTCGATTTAAGCAGAACAGCTTTACCCGTCGCATCCTATGGCCGTGATTTCAATACAAACCTGCCTGCTGCTGCCATTGGCACGCTCAACAATCCCGGCCTTCGTTGGGAAAAAGTAAGTCAGTTAAACATCGCAGTGGAAGCTGCTTCAAAAAACAATCGCATTGCATTAACTGCAGCATACTTCATCAAAAAAGGAACAGATCTCTATGCAGAAACACCTTACGATTATACAACATGGGGAGTACTCAATACAATTGTTACAAATGCTGGCGATATGGAAGGCAGGGGAATCGATCTCCAGCTCACAACACTCAACATCAATCAATCGTTTAAATGGTCAACAACTCTTCTGTTTAATTACAACACGAGTAAAACCACCCGTTATTACGAAGCGGCATCACTAAGGCTCAGCCGCTTATTAGGTGGAGGAAAAAACATCACACCAGTTATTGGTAAACCATTGTATAGCAAAGCGGCTTACAAATGGGGCGGTCTCGATCAGTTTGGAAATCCCCAGGGCTATCTCAATGGTCAGCTGAGTACCAATTATTCTGCCATCGCTATGGAAGGCGCTCAATCAGGATTAAAAAATGGAACGGTCTTTTATATTGGTTCATCCATTCCTGTTTACTTCGGTTCAGTCATCAATACCGTTTCATACAAACAGCTCGAGCTCTCCTTCAACATCGCATATAAACTCGGGTACTGGTTCAGCAAACCTGCAATAAGTTATAGCGGCTTAATCAGTAACGGTTATGGTAATAAAGAATACAGCAACAGGTGGCTCAAACCAGGCGATGAAGCATTCACGAATGTGCCTTCTTTTCAATACCCTGCCAATAGCAATAGAGATGGGTTCTACGGTAGTGCAGAAATACACATTCGCAAAGGCGATCAGTTGCGCCTGCAATATATTAATCTCAATTACACATTACCATCATTAATGAAAAATAAAAATGTAGAAAAAATCGAAGCATGGTTCAATGCTTCGGGCCTTGGCATCCTGTGGACGGCCAACAAAGAGCGTATTGATCCCGATTTTCCATCAGGTCCTAAACCGCCTGCATCATTTGCCTTTGGTCTCAGAGCTACATTTTAATCATCAAAATCCAGAAACTATGCTATTCATCAACCTGTAGCACACAAAGTGTACAACAATCAACAAAAGTTGAAGCGACAGTAGTACAAAAGTTCAATCAGGGTACAATCCCGAAAACGGGGGGTAATCCCTGCCCGACGCAGGCGGGGTTTTTCGGGCGGCTTTTTGCCTGTCCCGTCCCTGCGGGAGTTACTTTTTTCCGCAAAAAAGGGACAAAGAAAAAAACATTAATCAATCAAAACAACAAAACATGAAATACAAATCATTTCTATACTTGTTACTTATCCTCTCAATCAGTTCCTGCAAAAAATATCTCGATAAAAAACCCGATGACAAACTCGCAGTACCAACCAAACTGCAAGACCTCCAGGCATTGCTCGATCAATCACAATACATGAATATTCAACAATCGCCTTCCTTCGGAGAAGCATCAGCCGATGACTATTTTTTACCAGACGCTAATTTTAACGCATTACCGGTCGAACAACAGGGAATATACACATGGAATAGGGGTGAGTATAAATTTCAAAACGATTGGTCCAAAGCATACCTGCCTGTTTACAATGCAAATTTTTGTTTGGAACAACTGGATAAAATCCCGGTAAATACAACCAATGAAACAGCATGGAAAAATGTCAAAGGCTCAGCGCTGTTCTTCAAGGCGTATAACTACCTCAACTTACTATGGGTCTTCGCAAAAGCATTTGATGAAGCTGCAGCAACAACCGATCTGGGTATTGTCCTTCGTAACAGCTCCGACTTTAATGTGCCTTCTGTAAGAGCAACTGTACTGGATTCATACAATGCAGTAATTAACGATTCAAAACAAGCCATCATGCTTTTACCCGATCATCCGGTTCATTGCATGCGTCCATCAAAAGCCGCAGCTTATGGCTTGCTGGCCCGTGCATACTTATCAATGCGAAAATATGATAGTGCCTTTGTATATGCCGGTCGTTGTTTGCAGCTGAGAAATGAGTTGATAGATTACAATGCCGATAGTGATATCAATGGAAGCATTACGTCAAACGTTCCGTTTAAACGGTTTAATAAAGAAACCATCTTCTATACCGAAACAAATACAAACTTTGCTATTCACCGCACATCAACCGGTAGAATCGACACAATGCTGTATGCACAATACAACAATAACGATTTACGCAAAACAGCGTTCTTCCGTCCGGTCACAGGTTACTATCAGTTCAAAGGAAATTATACGGGAAGTGGTTCACAGTTCTTTTCAGGAATAACAACAGCTGAACTGTTATTGATAAGAGCAGAAACACATGCACGGGCAGGTCGGGTAACAGAAGCGATGAACGATGTCAATAAGCTCATGATAAAACGTTGGAAGAATACAGTTCCCTTTCCTGCTTTCACAGCTAATACAAAAGAAGAAGCCCTCACAATCATACTTGCCGAACGTCGTAAAGAATTGTGTATGCGTGCCCTTCGTTGGATGGATATCAAACGTCTCAACAAAGAAAATGCAGCAATTATACTTACCAGAAAAATAGCAGGTCAAATATATACACTGCAACCAAATGCAAACTATTATGCCCTGCCGCTGCCAACCGATATTATCCAAATAACTGGAATACAACAGAATTAAAGAAGAGGCCTGCATCGCAGGCCTCTTCTGTTTTCATACATGCTCTTCTTACTATTCCTTATTCGAAAGTTGATTGATCGATGGAGCATCTGTAATACTTGTTACATAAGCAACACCTGTCGAGCTTTCAGTAGCTTGAATGGTCACACCTGATAAAGCTGTTGGTGTAGTAGGGTTATTGACATACGAACTGGTTACAGCTACACGACAGGCTTTTGTAGGATCATTGTCACATAATGAAAGATTCTTACCGATATACTTCCAGTAAGTATTGCTTTCATTTTCAACATTGGCTTCATCATAACCACCGCTTTGTGTATGATCAAATTCAAACACATACATGTCTTCTTGCGTGGCACTTTTCCTTGGTTGCGTAAAGGCAACAAGCAATACAGCAATTACAACTGCACTCATACTCAATAAATACTTTTTCATAAACTAAAATTTAAAAATGATCGCCTACTCTGTTTCAGGTTTTCGGCATACCCTGCCTACGTAGAAAGTTGAGAAGTTCATATAACTGAAATCTTCCAATAGCAATAAGATTAATAACAAGAAACCCAGCATTAAAAAACAAGTGTTCCTTCCAGCTCATCTTGTTCAGCACACCACCACAACTGCAAGGCAGTTCTTTAACAAACAACAACATGATCCCGATATAAAGAGTAAAAACAGATAGCAACACAAGCGAAGCATACAAGCCGGCCTTTCTTGTTTGTTCAAAAAACAGGAGCAGAACAACTACTAACTCAGTTGCGGGTAGCAACCAGGCAATAGTGTCTGCTCCATTATGAATCAGTGGTGATTCCGAAAGTGTTTGGGTGAATGCCCGGTAATCAAATAGCTTACTGAAAGCGGTGTAGGCAAACAGCAGTATCAGCAGGCTCGATGCAATTTGTAGTACAGGTAGCTTTTTCATCTTATTAGTTAAAGACGAATCAACCACTGTATCAAAGATTAAAATTCTGAATTCAAAAATTGAAATGCAAATAAAAGAAGTGCACTATTGTCAGAAAGAAGTGCACTTTTAACAATCAGGGTTTTGGGTTCTTACTTCGTTTGCGGTAGGCGATGGGTGTAGAGGATGTCTTCTGCTTAAAGAATCGAAAGAAATACTTTTCGCTTTTAAATCCGCTTTGAGTAGCTACTGCTTTCACAGGTAACGTTGTTTGTCTGAGTAATTTTTTTGCAAATGTCATTCGCTGCTCAAGCAGGTACACATGAATAGGCACACCAAATAAAAAATAAAAGCTTTGTTGAAGCTTGGTCCGGTTAATGCCTGTTTCAATCACAAGCTTTTGAATGCCGTAGTCAAGCCACGGCATTTTTCGCATACGGCTCTTTAACGAAGCAAGTACTTTCCGTTCTTCACGGCTTATTATAAATATTGTTGTCTTCTTCATATCGATGCAAACAAACCACCACTGATTGATGCATCTTTCCGCTGTTATCAGGGCTTGTAATAACCATGCTTAATCGCATAGATCGCAACACCCACTAAATTGGTTGATCCTGTCTTTTCAAATATCTTAGTCCTTATTTTCTCAATTGTTTTTACAGCCAGTTCTAACTGATCTGCGATTTCCTTGTTAGCCTTTTGTTCACAGATAAGCCGCATAACTTCAATTTCAGTAGCGGATAAATCTGCTTCTTCCTGTTTCTTGGACACTTTGCTTGCAGCAATCATTTTACTCAACTGCACACTGGTTTGCTCACAGAAATAAGAACCTCCTTCACTGGCAGTCTGTATAGCCTGCAGCAATTCTTCCTTCTTGCTGCTTTTTAATAAATAGCCATTCGCACCTGCTTCCATCATATCAACCACAAGCTCTTCTTGTCCAAACATCGTCAATGCTAATACACCTGTATTGGGTTGTGCACGCTTTACAATACGTGTCACTTCAACGCCGTTTTTGATCGGCATATCAATATCTGTAATAACAACATCCGGCTTTACATCTTCAATTAAAGCAAGCAATGCCTCTCCGTCACATGCTTCTCCCGCCAGTTCAATACTTTTTTCTTTTTTCAGCAGCAATTGAATACCTTCTCTGAAAAGCGAATGATCATCGGCAATTACAATTTTGATGGGGTTACTCATAATGTTTGTTTATTGGTAGTGCAAAATAAAATTCTGTTCCCTTGCCATGCTTACTGTTCATCTCCATATAACCGTTAAGCATGGTCACTCTGCTGCGCATACTCTTAATGCCAATACCATCTTTGCTGAAATCACTTTCCATGCCTTTACCGTCATCCTTATAAAAAAGATGAATCAGTCCGTTTCGCTCAACGAGAGTGAGTGTAACCTCTTTCGCATCAGAATGTTTAATGGCATTATGTACCAGCTCTTGTACAAGCCGGTAAATTTGTAAACCGAAATTTTGCGCAGGTTCTTTACTCAGCTTACAGTTAAATTGAAATTGAATTGTACTCACGCTGCTGTACCGGTTAAGAAAACGTTCAATACTCAAATGCAACCCTTTACCGCTTAATACATCCGGCGTAAGGTTTTTGGCAATTTCACGGAAACGTTCAGTTAACTCATGCAAACTCTGTTCGGCTTTACTTAAATATTCACGGTCTTCCTCTGCAGCTCCCTTACTGTTATGGATCAGCAAATGTGCAATAGATACAAGTGGTCCCAATTCATCATGAAGATCACGGGCTATCCGGTTGCGTTCCTGCTCCAGCAACTCCACTTCCTGCAGATAAAAGTTGCTTAAAAAAATAAAGTGCTTTCGGTGGTTGCGATACATCTTAACCGCAAAATATAGTAGCAAAGCCCCGATAACTGCAGCACTTATAATGAATGCAGTATATATTCTCGTTTCAATGGTATCCATAATGTGGCCAGGATAAAAAGGATGTTTGTAAAAAGGTTAATATAAGAGAACACCTCATAAATACGTATCCTGAATGTACTGCTTTGATTGAGTCCGTAAAACCAGAATAATTCCACAATAATGGTATAAGTAAAATAAACAATCATACCCATACAGATCAGGAAAACAGGATTACGGTATAACTTATGAGGCATCTGAAATAATAATTCATGCAGCAGGTCAATGGCCAGAAACACAAGTACGGTTGAGTAAATCACAATAAAGTAAGTATTAAAACTGGTAGTGCTTAGGTGATACACACATTCACACAACCAGAGAACAACATAAAACACTTGCAGGGCCACGTATCGTTTCTTATTCTTGAATAATCCTAAACGGTAAAACAATTGCGTTACAAGTAGGGCCTCTGCCAAAGCAAACAGGTTATAATAAACAGCATTCGAATAACCGTTTTCCATCACAATCAAACTGACCAGCTCAGTTACAAAACCTGCAGTCAGCAAGAGAATAAAAGGCAAATAGGCCGGATCAGTTTTTTTAATCCTGATCCAGCCAATCAATGCACCGGCACCTGCCGTTAAACTGAAAATCACATGTGTTTCAAAAACCATAAAGCAATCTTTAACTGTTTAAGACTGATGGATCCGGGCATATATCCGGGCATCGTAAACCTCGCTCTGCAATATCGTCTCCCTCTTCGGTTGATGTTAATGATTGCGATGGCAGAATATCATTGCCGTTCGCATCTGTGGGTACAATAATGGCATGTACTTTCAATTGCTCATCCATACCATAATAAATACGTAAGCCGGCACAACCGTTTTTTGCTAACAACGTATCAAAAGCTGCACGGTCAAAAGCTTCCGAACGGGCTAAAATATTCTGGTTCTGGTAAGCAGACTTCAGAATGTTTTCATGTTCCTGACGATACAATGTGGTCATATCAATGGCTTCTTGGAGGGAAATAAAATGGCTCATAAAATATAGATTTGGTGAACTACAAAGCACCACATTTATAAAACATAGAACAAGCGGGTTAACCCTCCACATATGATATGCTTACCCTCCTTTAACGGGAGGGTTTACCCTGCCGCAGCAGGAGGGTAAACCCTCCGCTTCCCGGTCAAAATACATAACTATATTTTTCATCACAAGAGGGTAAACCCTGTTGTAATTACGATCACCATAAAATAGCTTAGAGTAATTGAATTATTCCCTGACCAAACACCAAACCATGAAAACAGTACCCAACCGGATTCCTCCCCGTGTTGTACTCTATCCAAAAGATGTTGAGAATATCACCGGCCGTCGTGGTCGCACAGCACGCCAGCTTCTTCAAAAGATCCGCAACGCCCTCGGCAAATCCAAAGACGAATTCATCACCATCAAAGAATTCGCCCTCTTCACCGGCATCGATGAAGAACTCATCAAAGACTTCCTCCAATCCTGACACATCACTTCAACATTCATTGTTCATTCTTCATTATTTTCTCAGATTGCTTCGCCAAACAATCAGGGATCGCAAATACGCACGTAGGAAACAAGTTGCATAAAAGCAACATGCCACACATGAAATGTTCATGCAAGTACTAATGCACTTCATCACAGTAGTACAAAACTCGATCAAGGCGTAAACCGAAAACCAGGCTGTATATTGGTTTTCGGGCTCCTTTTTGGTTACTTTTTGGACAACCTGTCCCGATGAGCGAAGCATCTTCGGGAGCAAAAAGTGACAAAAGAAAATGCAAGCGCAGCGTAGCATCATAAAAAAGCCCCGAAATAAATCGGGGCTCTCAAACCAGTGTAACTATTTCTTCTTCCCAAACATCTTCTTCAACACAAAACTCACAACCAAACTCACCGCCGCACCAACAGCAGCTAGCACCACTGTCTTCAACAAATCATCTGCATTGATATTTGCAAAAAGAATCGTGATCGTTCCACCGGCCGTTCCTGTTTTCAAAAAAGACGGATGCTGCATACTAGTTGCGTTCATTCGTAACAGCCGTCTGGCTCACACTCCCTGCAACCGCACCGGCAACTGCTAAGTAACCGGCCACTTTAATCAGCACAGCAGGCAATGCAACAGGCGCTGCAAGAATGGCTGCACTCACACCCGCCAGGGCCACACCAATATTCCGTACCTGTTTAAAGAACTTCGGCGTACGTCGCTTCGCACGTTTCAAAATCTTTTTCATGTTTTGAATTTGTGATTTGAAAAAATGAAATGAAAAAACAAAGGGCAATACAATTCCTCATCCGCTCAGGAGTTATTTTTTAACGCAATAAATCATTGCTGAATCCAATCTTGGATAAGGCTCCGTCAGAGAAAGAAACGACTACCCTTTGTTTTCACTAACAACTAATGACTACCGCCTATCGGCTTTTCTTCCTTACCTGTTGCCAATTGTCCATTGCCCATTAGCTTTTCATCCTTGGATTTTGTCTTTTGGACATTAGGCCTTGGATTTTTCTTCCTTGCACCTTGCACCTTGTACCTTGTGCCTTGCACCTTGTTCCTTGTCCCTTGTGCCTTTCCTTAACCTCCGTTCACCTTAACAAGGCTCAATGCATTAAACGCTCCATTCTTCAAACTGTACTGGTTACCATTCACCTCCTGGTAAAACTCAATACCCAATGCAAGAAACAAAGGCTTCGTACTGTTTGCAGTCACCTGGTGACTGATATTCACCACGGCAGTGGGAGTGGAATTCATCGGCAACGAATTGATGTCTGCAACCGCAACCACGTACGTCTTGTTTTCAAAATCAATTTCAACACCTGCAGAAACCAATTTGAAATGCGTGGCACCACTTGGTGCAGCCACCATGTTCGTTGGAACAAATGAAGGGATACTCACACTCAGCTCACCACTTACACGATCAATGGTCGTAGTGTAAGGCGCAAACAATGAAGTGCCAAGTTTGCTGTTAGCGTTGAATTCAAAACCTTCCAGCAATTCAGCTTCACCGTCAATCACGTTACGCAATCCACGTTCATTGATCGCATCCGCCTGGATCACTTTCATCATCTCACGTGTTAAACGACTAAGCATTCGACTGTCTGCTGTGTTAAGTAATAAAGAACGCAGGGCAGTGCGTAATACTTTGCCCGCCTGTCCGGCCCTGCCAAACTCTGCACCATTCTCACGGGTACGTGCAAACGCAGGATCATTGGCAATACGCTCTGCATTCAGGCTGCCCTTCTCTCTTGCGAGATACCCGTCTTTGCTTTTGTAAAAAGTGATGTTACCGATTGTACCCTTCAATGGAAGGATTCCTTTTTGTTGTGCCATCGGTTTAAAATTTAAAACTGAATAAAATGAAAATGTTTCAGGGGTACATTTTTTTAAAACCCGTCAGTTGCAACGACACAACAAGATTACAAACACAATAAAGCGAACAGAAATCAACCCGCCGTTTTTGCCGCATTATGCCAAAAGTGATTGTTTAAGCCGAAAATGTATAGCTATGCCGGAAAGGCCTTACTCCCATGTAAAGCCTACGCAAAGGCATACATAAAGTATCAGCAAGGCAATAGGACAATGACACGCACATGCTTTTTTAAACACAGATATAAAGAAAGAAGAAAATGCAAAGCCGTGCATTTTGATTTTGCAGAAACAAGCGCTATTTTGAAAAGGACATTGTATAACCGGTTTAACCGCTTTTCTTATGCTGCGTTTGATTATTTGCTTTTTACTTCTCCTGTTACTTGACTCCTGTTTTAAAAAAGGTGAAGATGATCCTTTTGTTTCGCTGCGTACACGTAAAGACCGTGTTGCAGGGAAGTGGAGGGTAACGTCTATAAATAAGGTTGATAGTACTTCTTACGGAGATGGTTCGCAAGTGAACAAATGGTTTTACAAACTGAACGAAGGGGAGTACATTGATTCGTATGTGTATGTTTTAAATTACCAGGTAAGAGAGATAAGAGTGAAAAAAGGGAAGCGGATACTTTATTATGAATTTGAGAAGAACAGGGGCTATCGTATGTATGATTATACAGATAGTGATACAACGATTGTAAAAGGTAAATGGACTTTTAACGATAAGTCGGAATACGTCAAAAAGAAAATCGGTATTTACATCTATCCGTCAGAAGCCTATTCTACAAATTTATTTTTTGATGGAACCCGCACTTCATATCTGTTAAGCGGTGGCCAATACCTCTGTAACATACGTGAGCTGCGTCATAAGAAAATGGTTTGGGAAGATTTTTATGAGTATAAACCTGATGTGAGCGGTACCTCTTTTACCACAGCGAAGAGCAATTCGGTTGTAACGCTGGAGCCGAGATAATTGCCGAACACCCATCATTATTATTTATGAATCACTATAACAAATGAGAACATACTTTATTCTGTTTTTAATTATCAGTTCTGCTTTATTATCCTGTTTCAGAAAAGGAGAGGATGATCCTTTTATTTCTTTACGTTCGAGAAAAGCCAGGGTGGAGGGGAAGTGGAAAGTAAAAACTCTTTCAATTAAGCAATCGAACATTTATAAGACATATACAGATGAGTTTTTTCAAACAATTAAAAACGGTATACATACAGACTCAGTCGTTGAATATATAAATGGAGTTCAGGTTACATCCAGTACAAAAATCAACCGGAGAGTGCTTTATTATTTCACAAAAGGTGGGCATTTTGAAATGTATGACTACAGAGGCGAAAAGGATACATCCATACTTACAGGCACCTGGGCTTTTAACATAAGGGGTGGAGGTAAGAAGCACAGGGAGTTGATCTACATTAATATTGAACGAAATTTGCCCATTTCAATGGGACAGCAGAGATACTGGATTTTATATCGAGAGACATTTAATCATTTTCTTTGTCAGCTGCAGGAATTAAGGCATGAGAAAATGGTTTGGTTGGATCATTATGTTGAAACGAATATGAACCCTACAGGCGAATACCTTGGTTATGCCAGAGAATCATATATTGAGCTTGAGCCGGAATAGCAGCTCTTTCTTTATCCCTGCTGTTCTTTCAAAAACTCCATCAGCATCGCATCATACAACTCCTGCAGGTTGCAGCTAATATAAGGCTGCCATGCATCTGTTAAACGGTTATACACTTCTGTTGCATCTTTAGCAGGAAATAATTTGTAATCAAACTTAGTTGTATGCAGACTGATATAACCGGGATAGAAATATGTTTTTTGTAAACGCATGGCCTCTTCTAATTTTTTTAAGAGCAACACTTTTCCCAAACTGTATTTCTTAAAAGCAGGATCATAAATACTTAATAAACCCATGAGCGATGTCTCCGCTTCATCATAACAACCTGCGGCAATCAGCTGCCCCTTGTAACGAAGGGTGAGTAGTTTAGTGTTGAATACATTTTCAGTTCTGTCGCCCAGTAAATAAGCCCTTGCTGAATCACTCATGTCGAAATCAAGCTGCTCACGGTAGTTGGTAAAAAGCTCTTCCAACTCATCGGTGAATTGTAAAGGTTCAATGCTGCAACTGAATTGTTCACATGCACGTAAAAGCTTCTCACTTTTTTTACTGTGTTGATAATCTTTTAAACGGTAACGCAACCAGAACACGGCAAAGAACTCATCTTCTTTTGCAATAAGATCAGTAGTGATGAGCATTTGATGAATACGGTACCAGCCCTTGCTTAAATACGCATCAAGCAATTGCGGACTCACTTCTTCCGGATAAAAATGCTGGTAATAGATCATGGAACGGCAAAACTGCTTCAGCAGGAAAGATACGGCAGGCAGCATTTAGTTGACCCCTAAACTGCCGTATCAATTTCCAGCAACACGGTTACCTGTTCATAGCCAGCTAATTTATAGTCGCCGGTGTTCACACAAAATTCCTTGAGATTATGCGGCGAATGATGCATCACTTCGCCCATAGGTTGTAATTGATACATCTCCGCATGTTCAGCATGGTTTGCCAATACAAGACAATCGGGTGAAGCAGCTGTTTGTGATCGGTCGATGATGCGCCAGCCGATATTGAGCGGTGGTTGATTGGGATCTTTTGTATTGAGCTGTTTACTGAGAATACTGCAGTTCACATAAGCTCCGTGAATAAGCAGTTTAATTTCGGGTTGCTGAGCGGTAAGTTGTGCAATAAGGATCATGCGTTGTTATTTAGAATACGAAACTAGGAGGGTAGCTTGCAGTCTATTTGCGAAGTGAATCTTCTGTAAAAAAAAATGCCAACCTTTTTAGGGTTAGCATTTTTAGCTCAATTAATATCGTTTTTATCTTACAAATCATTAATCACTTTATACTTCGGCACTAATGTTTTCATTACTCCCCATGCCACTAAATATGCAACCGCACAAATGGTAAACATAATCGTGTAAGATGTGGTCATCTGCGCCTGCACCAGTGGTTTTTGTAATTGCATTAATTGGTCAAAGGCAGATGCATCGATATTTTTTAATTGTTCGGCTACTTCTTTTGTTAAACCGTTCAGGTCTGTTTGATTAAGATTTACTGCATCTCCATATTTGGTCACAAGTTTCAGGTCACGGATCTGTGTAACATAATTACCTAATCCATTTGCCTGGGCTTTTACCCATGCTTCTGCAATACCGGCCGCTTTATAAGTATCAAATAAATAACCACCGAGTTTAGAAAGGATAACACCACCAAAACCTCCGGCCATACCACCGATACCTACCACCGAACCAATTGCTTTTTTCGGAAACATATCACTCACGGTCGTAAAGATGTTGGCGCTCCATGCCTGGTGAGCCGATGCTCCAATACCAATTAATAATACGGGCACCCAATAACTGATATGACCAAATGGTTGAGCCAGTAATACCACCAAAGGAACCAAGGCGATCAGTAACATGGCTTTCATGCGACCATCATAAGCGAGATAACCTTTCTTGATAAAGTACATCGGAAGCCAGCCGCCACCAATACTGCCGATCATGGTCATACTATATAAAGTCATGATCGGAATATTAATATCAGCCTTCGTCATGCCGTATTGTGCTTTCAAAAAAGCCGGAAGCCAGAAGAGAAAGAACCACCATACACCATCGGTCATAAACTTACCAAAAGCAAATGCCCATGTTTGTTTATAACCAAGCAGTTTACCCCATGATACTTTTTCTTTTTGCTTGTCGTTTTGAGGAGCTGCAACTTCGTCTTCACCACTTTGTATATAGTTTAATTCCGCAGCCGATAATCTTTTTTGTTCTTCGGGTTTATCGTAAAACCAGATCCACAAACCCATCCAGATAAAACCTACACCACCAACCACAATAAATGAGCCTTGCCAATTCCAAACACCCAATAAAAAGTTTACAACGGGAGCAGCAACGATGGCACCAATATTTGCACCAGAGTTAAAAATACCTGTTGCCAGTGAACGTTCTTTCTTAGGAAAGTATTCCGCTGTTGCTTTAATAGCAGCAGGGAAGTTTCCGGCTTCACCAATTGCAAGTACTGCTCTTGCCAACATAAACCCTAATACAGAAACAGAACCAATGGTCATACCAAAGGCAGCCACCAGTTTACTGAAACCTGTACCAAGTGGAATAGCTGCGGCATGGATCATTGCACCAACAGACCATACAATAATTGCTACGACAAACCCTTTTTTAGTACCGAGTTTATCGATCACCTTTCCCGCAAAGAGCATAGAAATTGCATACACCAATTGAAATACGATGGTGATGTTTGCATAATTTGAATTGGTCCAGCCATATTCTCCTTCCAGAGTAGGTTGTAACAAACTCAACACCTGTCTGTCGAGATAGTTGATGGTTGTAGCAAAGAAGAGTAGAGCACAGATCGTCCACCTGTATTTACCTATGGCTTGTTGCATGTTCGTTGTTTTATCCGCCGCTTTCAAACGATTTGATTCGTTCTTGAACGGGAATGGGTTATTATTTTTTTACTGATGCAATGATGGCAAGCACCTGTTTGGTTGCTTCTTCCATGGCCGCATAATCTTTTGCTTCCATTAATTTTTTGCTGATGAGTTTGCTGCCCATGCCCACTGCACATACACCTGCTTTGTACCAACTCTCAATACTTTCTTTGGTTGTGTCAACGCCACCTGTTGGCATAAACAACAATTTAGGGAAGATATCTTTAATAGTGGTTAAAAACTCTGTGCCCAGCATATTACCGGGGAATAACTTAATGAATTTAATGCCTGCATTTTCTGCTGCAATAATTTCACTCGGCGTCATACAACCCGGCGCATAGAATATATCATTGGCCACGCAATAGGCTGCTACATCAGGAACAAAGCCCGGACTTACTAAAAAGTCGGCACCTGCTGCCATATAATCAGTTGCGTGTTGCATGTTCTTGATGGTACCCACACCCAGTAACAAACCGGGCATTTCTGCATTACGCAGTTGCACCATTTTGGTAAAGTTGGCCAAAGCAGCATCACCACGATTGGTATATTCTACAGCTTTAATACCTGCTTTGTAAATCGCTTTTAATACATCAAGGCTCACTTCTTCGCTTGGGTTAAAATACAAAGGGAGAATACCCTGTTGTACAATTGCATCTGATATCTGTTGTGTTTTACTCATAAAAAAAGTAATAAGTTTTAAATTATAGATTTTAAAAAGGTAGAAGTTAAAGGCTGTAAGGTATAATGAAGCAGTTGCAACTCACCATTCAACATTCACCACTCACGACTCACGACTGACGGCTCACCATTCACCACTCACCATTCACTTCCTCACCTTAATCACCAACTTCTTAATCTCACCTTCACCGATCATCGGTGCATGCACATCTTCCGGATAGAAGATCGCAAACTGTCCATCGGTCAATTGGAAATACGTATCAGGAGCATCGTCATAAAACAACACATCCTTTTCATCGTTGTACTCACCTTTTGGAGTTACACATTTTTCTCTCGGTTTCCAGCCAATGGTTTCAACACCTTTAATGCAAAGCTGAATGTCGATATTCTTATTATGACATTCAAATTTCTGCAGGCTGGTTTCTTTTGTTTTACCTGGTCCATTGCTGATGATGGCTTTTAAACCTTCTGCAATATCACTTTTACCATCGGCAGCATTTGCCAGGTCGGTTTGCTGAATGTACTCAAATGCTTTTGCAAACAACGGATGTGCTGAAAAGTATTTGGGTGCATTCTTGATTGTATCAATGATCATCGTCGTAATTTATAAAATGAATGATGAGTAATGAATGATGAGTAACTGATCACTCATCATTCATCACTCATTACTGATTAACGTTGTACCCTTCCGCTGCCATCGCCTTTCATCAGGTCTTTTACTTCTCCTAATGTTGCGTGGTTAAGATCGCCGGGAATTGTGTGTTTTAATGCACTTGCAGCAACACCAAACTCAGCAGCTTCGCCCATTGGCATGCCTGTAACTAAACCATAGATCAAACCACTTGCAAATGAATCACCACTGCCTACACGGTCAACGATGCGTACACTATATTGTTTTGTGTGATAGTAATCTGTGCCATCATATACCAATGCACTCCAGCCATTATCAGAAGCACTATGGCTTTCACGTAAAGAAGAAGCAATGAATTTGAAACCAAACTTCGCTTTCATTTGCTGGAATACATCTTTGAAACCATCAAGGTTCAATTCGCCTTTTGTAACGTCTGTATCTTTTGCTTTGAAGCCAAGACATAAGTCAGCATCTTCTTCGTTACCAATACAAACATCAACAAATTCGCAAAGCCCAGTCATTACTTCACGGGCTTTTTCTTTCGTCCATAACTTTTTACGGAAGTTAAGATCGATTGAAGTGGTGATGCCTTTTGCTTTTGCAGCTTTCAATGCAGCCAACGTTAAAGCAGCAGCTTTATCACTTAATGCAGGAGTAATACCTGTGGTATGGAACCAGTCAGCACCATCAAAAATTTTATCCCAATCAAATTCACTTGCATCCACATCTGCAATAGATGCACCTGCACGATCATATACTACTTGTGATGCACGCATAGATGCACCTGTTTCGAGGAAGTAAATACCTAAACGATCACCACCTCTTGCAACAAACTGCGTATCTACACCATAACGACGTAAATGATTAATGGCCGATTGACCAATTGGATTGTTAGGTACTTTGGAAACAAATGTTCCGTTTAAACCATAGTTACATAATGCAGCAGATACGTTTGCTTCGCCACCACCATAAGTGATATCAAATGTATCGGCTTGTACAAAACGTTTAAAATCGGGGGTTGACAAACGCAACATAATCTCTCCGAGTGTTACTACTTTTTTCGACATATCAGTTGTTTTAAATGCTAGGAAATAAATGATTGTTGTTTAGTTAGTTCAAATTTTGCTCTTACCTGTTGAATAGTTTCTACTGTATTATTTGTTGAATCGCCTTTTTCGTGCAGCTTGGCAAATGCAGCAGCTGCAGCAAAACCGATCACATCCTGTATAGCATGTTGTGATTTTAATCCATAGATCAGGCCGGCCATAAAGCAATCGCCACTGCCTACTTTGTCAACAATGGCATCAGTTGCAAACACAGGGCTTACAGCCTGTTCTTCTTTTGCATTGAGTGCCGCATAGTAACTGATATTACCGGCCTCTGCATCAAAACGAAATGTATTGGCAACCCATTTGCATTTCGGAAAACGATCGAATAATTGTTGTGCAGTAAACGTAGCATGTTGCAAAAACACTTCTTTGCTTCGTGGTTGTAACAGTTTATCATCAACAGAAACACCAAGCAATGTTTGTGCTGACCATATATTGCCCATAATGACATCGCAATACTTTACGAGACTGGGCATGATTTCCCAAGGCTGTTTACCATACTTCCATAACAGTGATCGATAATTCAAATCAACAGAAATGCTAATGTTCCGTTGCGATGCCGCCTTTACTGCTTCCAGGCATAGCGCTGCTGCTTTTTCACTCACAGCAGGAGCAATGGCACTGAAATGAAACCATTCTACACCCTGCAAAATTTCATCCCAATTCACCACACCTGTGTTAAGTGTAGAAAAGGAAGAATATTTCCGGTCGAACACATTCTCTTCACTCTTCATATCGGCGCCTTCTTTCAGATAATACAATCCAATGCGTTCGCCTGAAAGAATGATAGGAGAGGTGTCGATGTTTTTTGTTTGCAGGAAAGAAATAATATCACGGGTAATGATATTATCAGGTAATGCTGTACAATACTTCACCGGTATTTGCCAGGTAGCCAATGCTGTTGCTACATTCAGTTCGGCACCACCAACAAACACGGGCACCTGGTTGGTACGCAACCATTCACCACCATTCGCAGGCGGTAACCGAAGTAACAATTCTCCAAAGCAAAGCACTTTACTCATAAACTATTTCAGCGTTGGAACCGGAGCCGGGTCCATATCAGTATAAACTAAATTTTCACCGGCCATACCCCAAATGAAACCATAGTTGGTGGTACCGCAACCAAAGTGTGTACTCCATGGTGGAGAAATTACAGCTTCGTTGTTGGTCATCACCATATGTCTTGTTTCCATTGGGTTACCCATGAAATGGAATAAACGTTGTCCTTCCGGTAAATCGAAATACAAATACACTTCCATTCTGCGGGTATGTGTATGTGGTGGAATAGAATTCCAAACACTGCCGGGAGCAAGTACCGTTAAACCCATTACCAACTGACAGCTTTTTAAACCATCGAGGTGAATGTATTTATATACTGTACGTTTATTCGCTGTTTCAACTGCACCCAACTCAACCGGTGATGCCTGTTCTTTGGTGAACATGGCATTTGGATAAGTTGCATGTGCAGGTGATGATAATAAATAGAACACAGCAGGGTTCTTCTTTGATGCAGAACTGAAACTTACTTTCTTTGTTCCTTTACCGAGATACAAACAGGAAAGTTTATCCACTTCAAACTTCTTACCATCTGCAGTTACAGTTCCTTTACCACCAATGTTAATGATGCCGAGCTCTCTTCTTTCCAAAAAATACTCAGCTCTTAATTCCGGATGATTAGGAAGTGTTAATGTTTTTGATACAGGAACTGCACCACCAATAATTACACGATCGTAATGCGTATAAACCAATTTCAGTTTATCAGCTACCATCAACTCTTTCACCAAAAAATTATCGATAAGTTGTTGCGTATCGAAACCTTTTGTTTCTTCAGGACTTACAGCAAAACGTACTTCCATATCCCCATCCATGTACGTATTGCTGTTATAATCTTTCAATTGCAGAGCCGGAGCTGTTGCCTTTTTTATTGCCATGACTTTCTTATTACTAATGACTAATTACTATTAACTATCGGCTTGTATTAACGTGCCATCCATCCACCATCCACAAACAACACTGTACCGTTTACATAATCTGATGCTGATGATGCAAGGAAAGTAACCGGTCCTTTAAAATCATCAGGTACACCCCAACGACCAACAGGAATACGATCAAGAATTGATTTACTTCTGTCTGCATCTTCACGTAACGCCTGTGTATTGTTGGTTGCGATATAACCGGGAGCAATACCATTTACACAAACACCTTTGCTTCCCCACTCATTACCAAATGCACGAACCAAACCGGCAACTGCAGATTTTGTTGCAGTATAACCCGGTACATTAATACCACCCTGGAAACTTAACAATGAACAGGTGAAGATGATCTTACCACCTCCATTATCGATCATATGTTTACCAAACTCACGACCCAAAATAAATTGTGCATTGAGGTTGATGTCAACTACTTTATCCCAATATTCATCAGGATGTTCGGCAGCAGGCTTACGCATAATGATACCTGCATTGTTTACAAGGATATCTATTTTATTTTCTGCTTTTACTTTATTGATGAATGCATAGAGTGCTTCACGGTTGCCAATATCAACACGGTGATACGTGAACTTGCGACCTGTTGCTTCAATAGCTGATTTAACAGCTGAATAATCTTCTACAATAGAAGCGCCAACAATATCTGCACCTGCTTCTGCCAATGCTGTTGCCATACCCATACCAAGACCGGTATCGCAACCGGTTACCAATGCTGTTTTGCCTGAAAGGTTAAAGAGATCCAATGTTTGCATGATCGATTATATGTTTTTTGATGTTACTGTTTCTGCTGCATCGAGATGCTGCAGGTTGAAATATTGTTTTGCATTGTTGTAACAGATATCCTGGATGGTTTTACCAATCAATGCAAGATCATTCGGCAACTCACCATTTTCCACTTCTTCGCCATACATATTACAAAGTATGCGACGGAAATATTCATGACGTGGGAAGGAGAGGAAGCTGCGGCTATCAGTCAACATACCAACAAAGCGACTGAGTAGTCCCATGTTGCTGAGTGCGTTGATCTGTTTGGTCATTCCATCTTTCTGATCGAGGAACCACCAACCGCTTCCCCATTGTACTTTACCTGCAACAGAACCATCATTGAAATTACCGATCATGGTTGCGAACAATTCATTATCGGCAGGATTCAGATTATAGATGATGGTCTTCGCTAGTTTATCATTACTGTCTAAACGGTTTAAGAATTTCGACAACGCTCTTGCTTGTGAGAAATCACCAATGCTGTCCCAACCAGTATCAGGACCCAGCTGTTGCAACATGCGGCTGTTGTTGTTGCGCAATGCACCAAGATGGAATTGTTGCACCCAACCTTTTTCATGATCCCATTCTGCAAAGATCACCAGCATGGCACTCTTGAATTTTTTCTTTTCTTCGAGTGTTAAGTTGCCGCCACTGCGTACCTGTGCAAAAATGCCAACGATCTCTGTTTGTGTATAATCTTCTGCATAGATCTCTTCCAGTCCATGATCTGATACTGCACAACCATTGGCCGCAAAATAATCATGACGCTTTTTCAATGCGGCTAAATAATCGTTGAAGGTGCTGATGGAAGTATCGGCTGCCTTTTCTAATAAGGTGAGATAATTATTGAAGCCGATGGTATCATCAACATTCATGGCTTTATCAGGACGGAAAGCAGGATTCATTTTTGTGAAGCTTCCTTGCTGACGTAATTGCTGATGATATTTCAGATCATCAACAGGATCATCTGTTGTGCAAATGAGTTTTACATTCATTTGTTGCAATAAGCCTTGCACACTATGCGATGCATTCTGCAATTGTGCGGTAGCATCATCATAAATGCGTTTGGCGCTTTCAGCATTCAATACTTCAGTAATGTTGAAATAGCGTTGCAGTTCAAGATGCGTCCAGTGATATAAAGGATTACGCAACGTATAAGGAACAGTAGCCGACCATTGTTCAAACTTTTCCCAATCGCTGGCATTACCGGTGATGAATTTTTCATTCACACCATTTGTACGCATGGCTCTCCATTTATAATGATCGCCATACAACCACACCTGCGTCAGGTTTTCGAAGTTGATATTGTTTGCTACCTGCTCCGGTGGCAGGTGATTATGATAATCAATGATGGGCATTTGCTTTGCATACTCGTGGTAGAGTTGCTCGGCTGTTTTGGTTTGCAGTAAAAA
The DNA here is from genome assembly GCF_037892425.1 of Lacibacter sp. H375. Taxonomy (NCBI): domain Bacteria; kingdom Pseudomonadati; phylum Bacteroidota; class Chitinophagia; order Chitinophagales; family Chitinophagaceae; genus Lacibacter; species Lacibacter aquaticus. The sequence continues at coordinate 861,800 of NZ_JBBKTT010000001.1, read as the reverse complement.
GTTACTGTCTAAGAACTTTTTCATGTCGTTTGTTTTGCTAAGAAAATATGGTCGATTACAATCGTTACTACCAATTAAAGACTCACCCCACGTTTCCATGGAATGAAATCATCCTGGTTCAACAGTACTGCTTTTGGTGTTACTTCTCCACTTGCTGCCTTAATACAATATTCAAGAATGGCTTCACCCATTTCTTCAATTGTTTTTTCACCTTCAATCACCGGTCCGCAATCGATATCAATGATATCGTTCATGCGTTTGGTGAGATTACTGTTGGTGGAAACTTTAATGGTAGGACAAACAGGATTACCTGTTGGTGTACCGAGGCCAGTTGTGAACAAGATCAATGTGGCACCACTTGCCGCTTTCCCTGTTGTTGCTTCCACATCGTTACCCGGTGTGCAAACCAAACTCAAGCCGGGTTTTGTTGCAGGCTCTGTATAATCTAATACATCAACCACAGGAGAAGTGCCGCCTTTCTTTGCAGCACCCGCACTTTTAATGGCATCCGTAATTAATCCATCTTTAATATTACCAGGCGAAGGATTCATATGAAAACCAGAACCAACTTTCAATGCCTGGTCGTTATAAGCCGTCATTAAGTGAATGAACTTTTCTGCACTTTCTTTTTCTTTTGTACGATCGATGAGTTCCTGCTCAACACCACATAATTCAGGAAATTCAGCCAATAATATTTTGCCGCCTAATGCAACAACAAGATCTGATGCATATCCAACAGCAGGATTAGCAGAGATGCCACTAAAGCCGTCGCTGCCACCACACTTCACACCAATACAAAGTTTATCAAGTGATGCAGGCTGGCGTTCCAGTTTGTTGATCTCGATCAATCCTTCAAATGTTTTGCGGATTGCTTCAGCGATCAATTGCTCTTCGCTTTGCGATTGCTGTTGTTCAAAAACAAAAAGAGGCTTATCGAAATTGGGATTATGTTGTTTCAGATCATTCCTGAAATCCTGAACCTGTAAATTCTGACAACCCAAACTTAACACTGTTACACCACCAACGTTTGGATGATCTGCATATGCAGCTAATAATTTACTCAGAACAGCAGCATCCTGGCGAATACCACCACAACCACCCTGGTGATTTAGAAACTTAATACCATCAACATTTTTAAATGGACGTATCTTTTGTGAAGTAACAGAAGGAGAGAGGTCAACATCTTCAATGTTTTCACCCTTCTGATATGCTTCGAGTAATTGATGCGTATAGCTTTTGTATTTTGCTGTTACTGCATAACCTAATTCATTATGCATCGCTTCACGTATCACATCGAGATTTCTATTCTCACAAAAAACGGTAGGAATGAACAACCAGTAATTGGCAGTACCTACACGGCCATCACCACGCATGTAACCATTAAATGTTTTTCCTTGAAACTTCGACACATCAGGCGGCTGCCATTCATAATGCGAAGGGCGATAGGTAAATGGGAGTGCGGCATGTTTCAGGTTTTCTGTTGTCATCAATCCGCCAGCCGGAATAAGTTTTTGCGCCTTGCCTACTAACACACCATACATGATGGCTTCATCACCCGGCTGCATTTCTTTCTCAAAGAATTTGTGTTTTGCATTGATATCATCCTGCAACACATACTCATTACCCTGGAATGAAATGGTTTCTCCTTTTTTCAAATTGGTCAACGCAACGATCACGTTGTCCTTCGGATGTACTTTTAAAACTTTATGCTTCATTACTCTCTACTTTATCTCTGTTTAACTGGTAATTTTTTACAGTGTTCAACACACCTTCCTCCATCATCGCATCCATATAAGAGCTCACTGCAAATGCAAAACCGGGTAACTCTGAAAGATCATGTCCAAGGATCTGCTCATTCGCCAATGCCTTCTTCACTACATCTGATGGTTTGTTGTTTTTCCAAAGCTGATGGAAAAAACCGGCGTGTTCATCCTGTATAGGGTAAACTACACCGTTAGCTTCACCATAGTAGGTGCCGCTTTCGCTGTGTTCACACTTCATAAATAAGATATATGCTGCAAAACCCAATGCCATCGAACCGGGAACATAGAGATCCTGTTCAAAATGTTTGAGCAGCAAAGGTATGTTACGCATGCGCATTTTATGCGAATAATTTAGCGTAATGCTAATCCATTTATGCTCGATAAACGGATTGCGGAAACGGTCGATAACGTTACCGGAGAACTCACGTGCTTCCAACACAGAAATTTTTTCATTGCTCACACATGGTGCTATCTCGTGATGCATGAGATCATATACATATAGCCCCATCGTTTTATTCTCCATTGCTTCTTTTACAGTTTCAAAACCTGCAAGGAAAGCAATACCGCAGGAGAATGTATGTGTACCATTGAGCAAACGCAGTTTCAGTTCACGTTGCTTATTAATATCATTGGTAATGACAACAGCATCATCTGCTTTTGCAAAACTCAATACCTCTTTTACTTTAGGATTTGATGTTTCAATAGCCCACAAGCTGTAAGGTTCACTCATGATCATTAGTTCGTCTGTGAAACCTAGTTTTGCTTCTGTTGCTTTTTGTTGTGCAACAGGAAGTTTACCGGGCACAATACGATCGACCAATGAATTGCAGAATGTATTTGCATTTTCCAGCCAATCAATAAATGCATAATCAAGATTGTTGAGATGCGCCAGTTCCATTACAATAGCCTGGAGTTTTGTTCCATTGTCGGTAATGAGTTCTGTTGGTACGATCACCATGCCCTTAGTTACATCGCCATTGAATGCTTTATAACGTTCATGCAGGAATGCAAGTAGTTTACCCGGGAACGATACCGGTGGATTGTTAGTGATCTTATCTTCTTCCACCAACACAATTCCAACTTCTGTTGTGTTAGAGATGATGATCTCCATTTCAGGATTAGAAGCACAATCCAATATCTGCTGCCATTGCGATTTTGCAGAGAGTACACGACTTACGGAAGCATTGATGATATACTCTTCCGTTATTTTTTGCTGACGAATACCGCTGATGCAATGGGTAAATAAACCATCCTGCAATTCATACGCATCTGTTCCACCACTGTCGGTTGATTTTACAATTACTACACGGCCATTGAAAATGCCTTTCTTATTTGCCTTGTCGATAAAATAATCGGGCAAACCACGTAACAACACACCTGTACCAAACTGAAGTACTTTTTCAGGTAATGCAAACAATGCATCAGTAGGAATTGATTGTACTGTGCCGTTTAATTTCGATAACGTTTCTTTTGATAACTGCATCTTATGCTCACTTTAAATTATTAACTGAACAGCAATGATCTTCTTATTTGATGATCATCACTATTCCTGTTTTAAGGTTTCCATCGTTCACCAAACACCCATTGTGCATTGATCTTTTGAACCAATTCCTTACTGATATTATTATTGAACCAGGTATAATCGCCTGCTTTCCGGTGACAATTGTAATAGTAGATCCGTTCGCCCCATTGAATGTTATTGGTTGTTGAAACACGATAGATGGGCGCATCTTTCATGTTATCTGCAAACAAACAATTGATGAGATAAAACTGTGCATCACGATGATAGCGACCCAACAGAAATCCATCATAACCTTTAAACCTGCAATTCAGCAAAACGGTTTTTGAATCTTCATGCTTTGAACCATCATGCCATATTGCAGCTGAGCCGGTGTTGGCAATAAACTCACAGTTCTCTGCAAATGCCCAACCACGTGGACAATAAAAATCAACACCACCTTCCATCACACAATCTTTAAAATACCACATGCCATTCTCTACTTCCCATGGACTCACTGTATCGCCCGCATAAGCTTTGAAATAACAGTTGATGGCTTTTAATCTTGTACAGCCCATGGTACGCAGCGCCATCTGGTGACCACCCTTTGTGATCGTTTTTTTCTTTGTCACCGTATCAGCAGCACAGGCAACAACTCTGTCTTGTAAAAAATCAAAACCATAGCTGTTGCTGACGGTGAGGTTTTTCAATGTAATATCATTGGCGCCAACATTCATGGTGGCAACGCCCCAATCATCTATATGATCACAGCGCCATTCATCTCTTGCAATGGCAGCTGTTATAACAGTCGTTGTTCTGTCTTCGCCTTCGAGTACGAGATTATTTTTCTTGATGAAGATCTTTTCTTTGTATATCCCTTTCTTAATATAGATCGATCTTGTAACTGCTGATGAATCGCTTAAACTATTGATGGCTTCCTGTACTGTTGTATAATTTCCGCTTCCATCCTGTGCAACCACCAATCTTTGTTGACTGTTTGCTGAAAAACTGATCAGCAAATAAACCATTACAAAACTCAATATCGTCAGCCACTTCCTCACTTCTTAACTGCCTGCTGCAATAGCCATTTTACAAGGTCTTCTGCTGCTTTATAGTTTTCGAATTCTGCAGGTAACAGTTTCCGGTTATCAATATATTCGTTATACACCCATGGATCACCCACAGCAAACACAGTTCCTTTGCCATATTTTGCAACAGCAATGATCACGGCGTTGTCTTTTGTTACCAATGCTTTTGCCGGAGCTTTAACTGTCAGTTCGCTGAGTTCTTTCAGGAACATTCTCTTTGTTGTTATGAAAACAGGATTGTTCACGCCGGGCATTACTTCACCCTGTACATATGTATCATTCTTCACCATGTTCAGACTATTGTTGGTGAAGTTGATGCCAAACTTATTTGCAAGAAGATTTAAATGTGGCAGATCACAGTTGTTACTGTCATTGGCCATTATTACCAACACGCCACCTGCATTTACCCAATTGCTGATAGCCGTTACATCTTTAGGAGTAACATAATTTGGTTTTGGATTATCACGGATATGATCAGGATCAACCATTACATAAACCGATGCTTTGCTAAGATTGCTTGCTGTCGGCGCAACATCTAATGATTTAAGATTTGCACCATAACGTTCGAAAATAGTTCCCAATGTATAATAACCGCCATGACTTCTTTCTTCCCATGTGTAATGCCAGTAACTCATTTGGTCGCCAGCATCTTTCTTTTTCTCACTGTTGAACCATCGGTCGAGCAAAACTGTTTTTCCTTTGCCTATTGATTGTGTCGGCAATTGTTCCATTTCACCGGCTGCTAACAAAAATGCACCAACACCTTTTGCATCGTTCACAATCACATCTTCGCTCATGTAGTATGCAAAACTTCCATCACGGTAAGGTTTACCGCCAAGTCCTGATACTTTCACCGTGCCATGCAAATTCGTTTGACCATTCTCTTCTTTGATGAAACGTTTTACAATTCCATCGTATCCTTTTTTTGCAATCGAAAGTTTGGCCGCAGGTAAATATCCTTTGCGAACACCTTTTGCTACTGCATATACAAATTGAGAAGAAGCAGACGCTTCAAAATAGTTTTTCTCTTTGCCCGGACCATTGTACACCATCACATCATACCACAAACCCGTTGTTGGGTCTTGTTGTTTTTCGATGGCATTGACCAAACGGTTCAGTATTGCAATGAGGTCTTTACGTTTTGGATGATCAGCAGGGAAGTAGTCGAGTGCATCAACCAATGCATCTGCATACCAACCCATGGCTCTTGCCCAGAAATGTGGTGAAGTGCCGGTTGTTTTATTGGCCCATTGCTGTTCTTTACTTTCGTCCCATGCATGATAAAGCAATCCCGTTTTTGGATCACGTGCATGTTTCTCCATCCAGATAAACTGGTTGGCAATATCATTAAAGGCTGTGTCTTCGTGGAAGAGCATAGCATACTCTGCATAGAACGGAGCGCCCATATACAAACCATCCAACCACATCTGGTTGGTATAAATTTTCTTATGCCAGAAACCACCTTCCTTCGTACGGGGATGTGTACGCAACTGATCACGGAGATGCATGGCTGCTTTCTTGTACTTGTCTGCACCGGTAATACGATACAGCATTAACACCAGCTTACCATTGTTTACATGATCGATATTGTATTCTTCTGCTTCATATCCTTTAATGGTTCCATCGTTCTGTACGAAATAATCCATACGGTTTTTGATGGAATTGTAATAAGCCACATTACCGGTACGCATCCAAAGGCTTTCAAAACCTTTCAACACCACGCCCATGTCGTAGCTCCATTTGGTTTTGCTGCCGATGGGTAAACTATCGGGCCAGATCTTATCAACTGTGGCAGCAACTTTCTCACTATACTTTATTTGAGCAGTTGACTGAAGCGTAATTGCAAATAGTACTAATGTAATAAGTTTCTTCATGTTCCTTTTTTATATGCGTCGTTTATATCCTGGTCAATCTTACCATTTAATTTCTTTAACATCGGCTCCAAATTCAGTAAGCAACTTTTGTTTTGAATTTGCACCATTCGTATTTTTTATGCTAATGTTCTTTACACGAGCACCACTTACACGAAACAATACTTCACTGCCGTCTTTGTAAGTGATCTTGTCGAATGATAGATTATCGCTGTTGAGAATATCAACTACCGGTTTTGTATCAGCAGAAATGATCTGGATATTTTTGAACGTAATACCACTTGCTTCTTGCACATCAATTCCTTTATCGGCCTGCAATACCATGTTCTCTAAGACAATATCTTTTACATGCATTTCAGGAAGACCTCTTACAAAAATGCCTTTAGCAGCACCGTTGCAATACACATTGCTGATATGAAAGTTTCTGAATACCGGTGTTGTTTCATCAACCGGTTTTACTTCCACTTTTGGTAATTCTCTTTTTTCGCCTAAGAGCGGCACAGGATCTTTCGCCATGTAATACATATCAAACAAAATGGCTTCAGCAGGAATATCTTTCATGTAGATGTCTTTGATGAAGATATTTTCTACTACACCACCACGACCTCTTGTTGTTTTAAAACGTAAACCAATATCTGTTCCAATGAACGTGCAATTGCTGATGTACATGTTTCTTGCACCACCACTCATTTCACTGCCAATTACAAAACCACCATGTGATGCATACACGGTGCACCCACGAATGATCACATTCTGCGTTGGCATTGCACGTTTGCGGCCTTCTGCATCACGACCACTCTTCATACACAATGCATCATCACCCACATCAAACACCGAATTTTCGATGAGTACATTGCTGCAACTCTCTACGTCAATACCATCACCATTTTGTGCATACCAGGGGTTCTTTACAAAGATGTTACGTACTGTTAAGTGCTCACTCATTAACGGATGTAAACACCATGCAGCTGAGTTTTGAAAGGTTACACCTTCCAGTAAAATATATTTGCAATCGGTGATCAACACCATGTTGGGACGAAGAAAATCTTTGATGCCGGCGAAGTAAGCGGCATCACGTTCAGGCTTTATCTCACCTGGATTTGCCGGTCCTTTGCTTGCTTTCATAAAAGCTTCAGAAGGATACCATGTTTTTTTATCATCACTTACCACACCACCACTCTCAACTAATTTTTTCCATTGACCCGCAGTTAACTTATCGCTTTTCACTGAGCGCCATCCATCACCATTACCATCTACAATTCCTTTACCTGTAATTGCAATGTTACTTACACCAGTTGCAGAGATCGGAGATTGGTTACGCATCTGCGGCAACCCTTCCCAGTTTGCTTTCACTAATGGGTATTGCGATTTATCAGCTGTAAACAATAAAGTAGATCCTGTTGCTAAATGCAGATTGACATTACTCTTCAATACAATTGGCCCTGTTAACCATAAACCTGCAGGAACCAATACAACACCACCACCTTTTTTGCTGCAGGCATCAATTGCATTGTTGATGGCTTTTGTATTAAGTGTATGACCATCAGGAACGGCGCCGAATTTTTTTATGTTGGTGGTGTCTTTTTTAAACTTGGGAGCAATGATCACCGGCAACTTTGCATTGAACTGCGCAAATGCAAATAAGCCAATAGAAATAAAAGACAGTATTGCGATTATTTTTTTCATGACAACGTTGAATCGTTAAAAGATAGAAATGACGCCGCTTTCGGGGTACAATTTTACCTTTAACTGCCAACCCGGTCAAGCAAATCAAGTTGTTTATTTACGCAAACGATACCGGGAATTGTTGCGTAAAACCTGTTCGGAATCAACCAGATAAAATTATAAGTTCATTACCGGTTTCAAGGAGTATTATTGACTGCTTTAAGGGGTAATTTTGACTGCCTGGCGACCCAATAATTTCCATTCTTTTCCTTGCTTTTGAAAAACAAGCATGATCCGTAAATGTACCTCGCCTGGCTTGTTGCCGTCGTTGGTAGTTGCATGCAGTTCATGACGAACAATGGCTGTGTTACCACTCAATGTGACTGTTTGGTTTTTCAAATCGATCGTTACAAAATCAGAAGCGCCACTGGCGATCTTCTCCACAAACTGGGCTTTTGTTTCAATCAAGCCACCTGAATGACCATAACTGAGCTGATCAGCCGCAATTGACTCCAGCGCAGCTCGTTCGCCACTAACCATCGCTAGTTTTAGTTTTTCAACAGCAGCATTAACCTGCGTTTCTTTTTTTGACTGTGCAGTGGAAACAACAGTGCTTATAAGAAAAATAAAAAAGAAGAGTTGTTTTCTGTAGTTCATGATCGGTTGTTTGAATTGTTTGCTAAAAAATCAAAACCTGTTTGCCATCGGCACAAGATCGGTCAATTCGCTGATCTTCACCGGACGTTTTAGCTGAATACTTTTCCGTGCAGCTATACCGATCAAAATACTCATTGCTCCTTCTCTTGTTCCTGCCATTACGTGGTGCGGATTATCATTTGTATCAGTAAACATGCGGCGTTGCATACGAATATCACCTCCACCATGCCCGCCACGGATCTTTGCTGTTGTGTACACTTCAAAGTCCTTACCGAAATTATCCCATGCAAGTATTTCATTTGCTTCACCTGCAATAGCATCATCGGCATTGCTCATTTCAATGGCATGTCGTTTCTCCTCATCTACTTTTGTTTTTTGCAGGTAAGGAATATCTTCCCATGTTTCAAGTCTTCCTTTCTTACCATTGAACGCAATTTGCCAGCCTTCATAAGGAGAGTAGGTAGTGAGTGAGTAGTTAACCGTTACGCCATTTGCATAAATGATCTGTGCACTCATCTTATCGTAAATATCAATGTCGTTGCTCCACACACAACCATCACGGATATAACCATCGTGCTGTTCGTTATTTACATATAGGTTTACGTTTTGCTTGTTGCTGGTAATATCCCAATAGAATTTACAATTGGGTTTGTGTTCGCAACCACGGCATTTGGTACCACGGAACTCATTGTTCTTTCCGTAATGTTCCAACGAACCATACGCACTCACTTCAACCGGTTCGCTGTTAAGCCACCAGTTTAATAAATCGAAGTGATGCGTTGCTTTATGCACCCACAGGGAGCCGCCTTTGTTCATACGGCCATGCCAGCGACGGAAATAATCGGCTCCGTGATGCACATTGAGATACCAATTAAAATCAACAGAAGTGATCTTTCCAACACGATTAGCTGCCAGCAATTCTTTCAACTGCATAGCGTGTACACTGTGCCGGTAGTTAAACGCCACAGTTACTTTTTTCCCTGATTTTTTCTCTGCTGCTAAAATCTTCCGACACTTGTCTTCGTCGGTCGTCATTGGTTTTTCAGTAATAACATTAAATCCTGCGTTGAGGGATTTTACAATCATTTCATCGTGTGTGGCATCAACAGTTGTTACAATAATGTAATCGGCTTTTACTGCTTTCAACATTGCATCAATGCTGGTAAAAGTAGGGCAGGTTACACCCATGTACTGTTTTACATAGGCCACACGACCGGGATTGATATCGCACAATCCTACAAACTCACACACATCTTTAAACTCGGTAAGAATAGTTTTACCCCAGAGACTGCTGCCACGTGAACCTGTACCAACAAGTGCCAGTTTTATTTTCTGTCCGGGTTTTGATGCGGCAATTGAAGTAAATGGATGCAGCATGAGCGATGCGCCTGCTGCTGCAGTGTACTTTACAAATGATCTTCTTTCCATATGGCAATTGTAGTTTTTAAGAATCGTTATTGTTCGATGCGGAACCAATCAATATCTGTTATGCCGGCATCGTTTGTTTTGTTACTGCGATTGAAGAAGAAACCAACTTTTGCACCCACCCAACGTCCGGGTTTGGCTGCTAACGATTCACCGATCGTTTTAAAGTTTGTTCCATCCTCGCTGTAACTGAATGTGCAAACAGCTTTTTTGCTCACCTGCACACGGAAATAAATATCCTTACTCTTCAGTTTTTCACCATCCTGCACTGTTTCTTTTCCCTTTCGGTCTGCATCAACGCATTTTACAAAGCTGATATAGTTTCCATCGGCTCTCTTTTCAACAGCCACATAAGCATAACTGGCACCATGAACCATCAACCCAAAACGTTCTTTTTCATGTTTGGGTTGAAAAGAGATTTTTGTGGTAGCTGTAAATTCTTCTGTCGGGAATTTTTGCGCCAGCAGGTTCGGATAATCCCAGGCAGTTTTAATACTATCGGGTAATAGTGCCGAGAACATTCGTAATACACCTTCAGCAGTTGGAAAAGCCCAGCCCTGTTGCGGGTTAGCCTGCCACTGCCATTGCAAACCAAGTTTGGGTGTATTGAATTCATCGCTATCAGCAACTGTTGCCACAGGATATGTTTTTCCAACATTTGGTTTTTTATAAACCATCACTGGCTCACCTTTCCCATCAGCATCTTTATCAACTCCAATTACCGGCCAATCGTTTTTCCATGTCATTGGTTGAAGATGCACCACACGACCGTACGCATCTTTATCCTGGAAATGCAGGAACCAGTCTTCACCTGTTTGTGTGTTCACCCATGCACCCTGGTGCGGACCATTTACCGTTGATGATCCCTGATCCATCACTACTTTTCGCTCATAAGGTCCATATACATTTTTCGAACGCATCACTAATTGCCAACCAGTGGCAACACCACCGGCAGGAGCGAAGATGTAATAGTAACTATTACGTTTGTAAAACTTCGGTCCTTCTAAAGTAGGATCAGTTGCATGACCATCGAACACCAACACAGGATCGCCAATAACTTTTGTTCCTTCTTTATTGAGTTCTTTTACAACAATGATTGATTTGAAACCTGCACGGCTTCCTGCATACGCATGTCCTAAATAAACTTTACCATCAGTATCCCATAACGGGCACGGATCGATCAAACCTTTTCCTGCTTCCACAAGAATTGGTTCAGTCCATGGGCCGTTAATATTTTTTGCTTTGGTGAGATAAATACCAAAATCAGGATCGGGGTAGTAGATATAAAATTCGTTGTTGTAATATCGGATCGAGGGCGCCCACACACCACCACCATGTTGTACAGTTGAGAAATGATCGAATGGTGGTTGGCATTTTAATGCATGACCGATCAGCTTCCAGTTCACCAGATCTTTTGAATGAAGAATTGGTAAGCCGGGAATATGTGTGAACGATGATGACACCATATAATAATCATCACCAACACGAATCGCATCAGGATCGCTATAGTCTGCATCAACAACAGGATTTTTATACGTTCCGTTTTTTTGATCGCTTACCCAAACTTTCGAAACAGTTTGTGCACTCGCATGTATGCAAATAGAAACTAAACCGATCGTCAATAAATTCTTCATAAATCAATCACTCTTTTTTCATCGTTGCTTTTGAAAGCTGCTTCAATAATTCTAATTACATCTGTTCCTTGTTCCGCTGTTACAGGCAATGCTGCATTGTTACGGATGGCTTGGTAAATGCCTTCGTAATAATCTGTATAGTTTCCTTTATGCGAAGGAATCTTTTCATTGATGATCTTTCCATCCACTTCGGTATGCAGTAATCCTTTTTCAGTTTCGGGTTCAATGCCATAAGCTTCATCAGTAGGTAACATATGCGCCTGCAGTTGTGCTTCCTGCATATCTGTTTTTGGTTTGATGAAGGAACCCTTGCTGCCATGCAACACATACCCGGGTAATGCTTCACGCACCTGGTAACTTCCTTTAATGCGTACTCTTGATGTAGGATAGTAGAGTAGTACTTCGAAATAATCGTCCACCTGCGATACGGGTCTCATGATGGCTATATCTGCAAACACTGCAGACGGCTTACCAAACAACTGCAATGCCTGATCGATCAAATGTGAACCAAGATCGTACAAAGCACCTGTTCCTTTCATCGCTACTTCTTTATGAGCTTTAGGACTGATCTCTTCTTTATATCGGTCGAAATGAAATTCTGCTTCAACAATATTCCCCAACAGTTTTTGATCAAGAACTGATTTGATGGTCTTGTAATCACTATCATATCTTCTGTTTTGGAAAACAGAAAGCTTCAGGTTTTTTTCAGCCGCTAATGCAATCAATTCTTCCGCTTCACTTACTTCAACAGTAAATGGTTTTTCGCTGATGACATGTTTGCCTGCAAGCAATGCCTGTTTTACATAATCGTAATGCGTGATATTGGGCGTATTTACAACAACCAACTCTACATTTTCATCAGCCAACATTTCTTCGAGCGTACGAAATGTTTTTACAGCCGGATATTTTTCCTGTGCAAGATTCTTACTCCGTTCCCATACAGCATAAAAATTAAAACCGGGATGAGTGCTGATGAATGGTGCATGAAATACCCATCCACTCATTCCAAAGGAGCATATTGCTGTATTGATCGGTTTCATAATTCAGTCGCAAATTAGTTGATGTGCTAAGGTTAGGGCTCATTTATTATTGCAAAGTATTCAGCCAGTTTTGCAATCGTTCCATCCAGTTATCAGTTGTTGTTTTATTAAACATGCCAAAACCATGTCCGCCTTTTGGATAGAGATGCATTTCAGCAGGCACTTTATATTTAATGCAAGCCTGGTAATAACGTATACTGTTTTCAACAGGTACTGCGCCATCATCACCTGCATGTACTAAAAACGATGGGGGTGTTTTAGCCGTTACCTGTAACTCGTTTGAATACAATTTGATTTGATCAGCAGATGCAGTTGCACCAACCAGATTATTTCTTGATCCTTTGTGTGTGATAGTGCTGTCGAAACTGATCACAGGGTAAATTAGTATAGCAAAATCTGGGCGTACCGATGTGGTGTCTTTGTTTGTTGCATCAGCCTTTCTGTTAAAATGTGTTGCTGCAGTTGATGCAACATGTCCACCTGCTGAAAATCCCATGATGCCGATCTTGTTTTTTTTCAAGCCCCATTCGGTTGCCTTGCTGCGGACCAAACGAACAGCTTGTTGAGCGTCCATCAACGGTGCAGTGCTTCGATCAATATTTGTTGTATCATCAGGTAAACGGTATTTCAATACAAATGCCGTGATACCCCACTTGTTCATTTCTTCTGCCACACGTGTACCTTCTTTATCGAAGGCCAATATACCATAACCACCACCCGGACAAATAATCACCGACATACCGTTGGGGTTTGCCGGTTTGTACACGGTAAGTGTGGGCACACTAACTTTTGAAATGCGCAGAACATTATCTTTTGATACTGCCGTTTCTTTATTGCGTGCAGGTTTTGAATTAGGAACCGCACCATTGTACAAAGGCATTTCCTGTTGGGCGTGTATTGCTGTTACAACCATAAGCGAACTTATCAATAAAACTAATTTCATGCTGTTGTTATTTAAAAAGAGTTGGAAAGATAAGATCAATCTTTTGTTTCAACATTGTGCTATGGTTTATTACAACTTTTTGGCTTCAGTCCATTGAAACGGTTTACTTCTCAACTGCATAAACCAGCCGCTTTCATCTTTCACCAAACTGTTATTCGAAAAAATATTGTCGAGTGTGTACTCCATTGCGTCTTTATCGCTCAGTTGTTTGCTCCATGTAACACGTTTAGCTGTGGCTGCTCCTTCACCTGTGCATTTATATTCTGCATACAAAACCGTTTGCTCATTGACGGGGTTGTTCCAGTTGCTCCAACCTTCCGGTGCGATCTGCTTGGGCATTTCACAACGGATGAACACTGTTTTTGCATGTGCACGCCATGGCCGGCCAAGTAATGTTTTGGTTACACTTGAATCGGCAATGATCTTGCAATCAAGAAAAACATAGCCGAATTTTTTACCGGGAGTCGTACTTGCCGCAGTGATGTACGAATTTGTTTTAGAGCGAATGGTGCAGTTTTGAAATACTGCGGTTGATGGTCCAAAGATAAAATCGGTTGTTCCTTCAATATAGCAATCGAGAAATAGTTGACGGGAATTTTCACCTGCTGCGAAAATGGTATCCTGGTTGCCGAGGAATTTACAATTTTTGAAGATGGCTTTATCTGCATCAACATATAATGCTAACGCTTGTCCAACAGGGCCAGCACTATTGGCAAATGTGATATTCTCGGCATAAAAACGATTGCCCGAAATTTTTGCTGTGTAAGAGGTAAAGGTGGTATGTTTTCCTCTTCCTGAATAATCATTGAACGTAATAATCGTTTTCTCTACACTTTCACCAATAAAAGTTACATCAGTATTTGGAGCAGGCAGTTCGATCTTTTCGTTGTATACGCCGTTTTTAATGTAGAGTGTAATAGATGCCAATGGATAAACACGCATTGCATCAATAGCGTCTTGAATGTATTTGAATTCGCCACTGCCATCTTTGGCAACAGTGAATGTATACTTGTATTGTTGCGGATTGGCTGTTTGTGCAACAACGAATCCGCAACTAAAAAATAAAACAAGAATTACTAAACTCTTCTTCATATCAACTAATGTACTACGATGCATTTTAAAACTACGTTCTCTTTTCCTGAATTATAATGAATGAGATACTGACCTTGTGGCAAGCCTTGGACATCTACTGACGTAAGTGTGGTGTTTGCAGTTGCTTTCCATTCGGCAATTTTAACGCCGATGAGCGAATACAATGCAATTGTTGTGTTTGTTCCGCTTCGTGGATGTTTAATGTAAACCTTGTTATTCGCAGGATTCGGATAAACCGAGAAACCAACAGGCACAACATTATCCCGCACACCCGTTGTTACATTTTGTGTTGCTATCCCTTTTGCAATTACATCTTTTAACTGTGTATAACGACCGGCACTGGTACTGCCACAAGTAAAATACAATCTTACTGAAAGGGTTTGTCCTTCGAGGAGCGTTACACCTGTCGATCCATTCAATGGAAAACGATAGACAGCAGATGGACCGTTGTTATCCTGCGTCAATGTTTTCGCAGTAGCAAAGGAATAACCTGTTACTTCAGTTGAGTCGGTTACAAACCCACTAAGCGAGTAAACAACTGCAATTTTAATATTACTGCTTGAAGCGTAGAATGCATTATTGAACAGCAAACTATCAATCCTTGTTGTGTATCCTGATGCAGCAGTGATCGTAAACTGCTCATAGTTTGTACGATTCAAATTACCTCCCGGCCCACCAGAAGCAGTTGTCCATAATCCATCGGCAGTTGCAGCAAATACTTGTCCACGTGTTAATGAATAAGGCAACACGCCGGCAACCGTAACGCCATCAGATACTGCAAACTTGTTGAAGGTTGGAGCACTTGCAATAACACCTGCTGAACGGATGGCTGCACTGTCCTGGTTATTTTGTGTGAATGGCCAATGTTGCAACACACTTGAAATTTGAACCGGTTGCGATTGAATGGTTCCTTTCACCGCCAGTTTTACTGTATCAGCTAATGTACCGCTATGAATAATATTATCGTTGAAAGTGCCAATGCCCGTTCCATTCAATCTTAATGCTAACGTTGTATTTGCAACAGTACCATTCGTGGGCTTCAGTCCCAGTGGTTTTGTATTGTTATACCATGTTGTACCTGCATCAACGGATACTTCATAATTAACAGGTGGAACAATTTTTATACTGTCTATAATATTCAATCCGGAAACCAAATAGCTCTGTGTTGTTGATGGCGTACCAAGTCCTTGTAAAAAATCAGACAATGCTGCGGTTACAGTAATGGTTGGTTTGCTTGATACAAAAGCAGTATCTGATGTAGTAGTTGTAAATCCTGCTTTCGATAATCGTACAATGTAATAGTAACTGGTTCCTGCTGCAGGTGCATTATCGACATAAATAAAATTACAGGCAGAATCTTCGCTGCTGATCTGTGTATCAATTAAACTGAAGTTTTGTTTGTCTGAACTTCTGTACAACTCGGATTTGATGCCTGACATTGGCCAGCTGATATTCCATGTAACATTTACTGTTGTTGATGTTGCATTAGGTTTACGTGCAATGACGTTTGATGCAGATAATTCAGGAACAAATGCAGTATTCAACTCTGGCCATGTACTGTATGGATTCCATGTGGCCATAGCAGGCGTGTTTGCATTTACAAAAACCGTATCGTTGTTATAATACTTCGCCGCTTCTCCTGCTGTTAATTGTTTACTCCAACTTACACGACCGCTAATATCTTTTGCAGTACCGTCATAATTCTTGGTATTGTATTCTGCATACGTAATGTATGATGTATTAGTACCCGCATCCCACACACTCCAACCTTCTGGTTTAATAGATGATCCCATGAATGAATTCAGGAATACTGTTTTGTTACGTGATTTCGCAGCATCAATTGTGCCGGCATCATTTTGCCATGGGCGACCTAATGTGTATAATGTAGTGCCACGGTTTTTTGTGAGCTTGCA
Source organism: Lacibacter sp. H375 (assembly GCF_037892425.1). Lineage (NCBI taxonomy): Bacteria > Pseudomonadati > Bacteroidota > Chitinophagia > Chitinophagales > Chitinophagaceae > Lacibacter > Lacibacter aquaticus. The sequence continues at coordinate 845,211 of NZ_JBBKTT010000001.1, read as the reverse complement.
ATCTCTGAACACATAACCATAACCTGATTCTGCTTTTGTATTAGCAGCAGTAACAAAACCACCTGTACTGTTATCTAATCTTGTACGTGGATAAATAACACATGTATCAAAGATGATGGTTGATGATCCGAAGATGAAATCAGTATTGCCATCAATGTAACTGTTCTTCATATATACACGTGTGCCTTTGTTATTGCCACCATAGTAGGTGTCTTGTCCGCCATTCATGCGACAGTTGAAAAACACCACTCTGTCTGATGTTGTATAGACTGCTACAGCTTGTGGTCCATCGCCCGGTGCAGGAACAAGTGCGTTTGCATTAATACCATAACCGGTTGCGTTTTCTATTGAAAGATTCATCAACATTACATCTGCAGCATTAATGGTCATAGTGCCACTGGTTGAAGTACCATAGGTACCACCCGCAGGATTCGCTTTACCTGAATAGTTATCGTAAGAGATAATTGTCTCTGCCATACTTTCACCAATCAACTGCATGAATGGTTTGTTGGTTGGAATCGTAACCGTTTCTACATACTTTCCTTTCTTAATATAAATTCTCCATGGTGAAGTGCGGTTGGTTGGTGCTGCAGTAATTGCTGACTGCACCGATGTATAATTACCTGAACCATCTTTTGCTACCAGTACATCATACGCAGGCGTAACAACAGGATTTGATGTGATACCGTTTACGGCTAATGTTTTTGTTGTTGCTCCACCACCTGCAACAGAAATATTTCCATTGTAAATTCCTGCAATGCTTGCATTCAAACGTACCGAAACTTCTGTTGATGAAATTGTTCCTGATACATGAGATAAGACAACACTGTTTGTCCATGTTGTGCCATTCAATGAAACTTCATAACCTGATGGAGCAGTAACTGTAATATCACCTGTAAGATTCGTGCCACTTACTGTAGCTTTTTGTACGGCAGATGGCGAACCAATCGTTTGAGTAAAATTGGTAAAGCTTGCTGTTGCAAGAATAGTTGGAGATGTTGAATTACTTGCAGTAGCAGATACAGATGTTACTACTGAATAGTTAAATGCTTTATCTGCAGTAAATACATGATAATAATAAGTAGAGCCTGCTGAAACAGAATTATCGGTAAACGCAGCAGATGTTCCTGTATATAAAACTGTATGATCAGCACCAATCGTATTCCCCAGGACATATACACCTTTTGCATTGGGTGTTGGTGCTGTGTTAACTGTACTTCTTACAACCATGTAACCGCCATTGTCAATTCCACTTGCAGGAGCAGACCAGGTTAATGCAATAGAAGTAGCAGATGAAGCGACAGCTAAATTTGTAATTGCATCTGGTGCTGCATTGTCTACTGTTGTGCCCGGATAAGCAACATAATCATCAATATAAAAATAAGGCGACTGCGGATTGGTGATTTTCATTCCGAAATAAGTACTGGTAGGAGTTGTGTTTGCTGTTTTTAATGTGCCCGTAAATAGTTGCCAGTCTTGCGGAGTGGATGCATCTAACGTAACAGTTGCTGATGTTAACGAAGTACCTGTTCCACCCGTTGCTCCCACCACTGTTGCAGAACCATTTAATACAGTTGCCGCACTTAATGTACCTGCAGGTTTATACCAGAACTGAATGACATAGTCCGTATTCTGACTGAGCGCAGGGTTGGTTAACACTGGCGAAAACATATATTTAACACTTGTGCTCGCCTGTTTGTAAAACATAATTTTATTACCCGTGCGTGCATCACCTGATTTTATATCCCAGGCAGCAGATACTTCCCAATTGGTAGTTGATGTGTGTGCACTGACAGTAGAGTATGAACCTACTGTTTGATTTTCGAAACCTCCATCAAGACCCGGAAAAAAACCGATTGCTGCATTTTGTAAATTTTGTGAAGCAGTACCTGTCACTCCAATCGACATATTCCTTGCACCTATACTTGTGCCAACAATATTTCCGGCATAAGGTCCCGCTGCAATTGCATTCAACCGAACATATAAAAGTGTGGAAGCAACGGTGCCACTTGTTGGAGTTAATGAAACAGAATTATTCCATGTAGAGTTATCTAATGAAAGTTCGTAAGAAGCAGGAGCCGTAATGCTGAGGTTTGCTGTAAGATTTGCTGCTGAAACAGTAAATGATTGTGAAGTTGAAGGAGTACCTACTGTTTGTGTAAATGCAGTTAACGTACCTGATGTGTAAATAACAGGTGTTGTTGATTGCTGCGTTGTAATTAATGAGTTGAGATAATTTTCAAGATTGGTATAACCATTCCCGGCAAAAACCCCACGATCACTTGCATCGTTCGGGTTTAAACTGTTTGCAGTTTCCCATGTATCAGGCATACCATCATGATCAGTATCTGTTGGCGCTGCCGTTGAAAGTAAGGTGGGCCATGCATTTACTGTACTTGCATAAGGAGTACCATGCGGATAGCCACCTTGCACATCAATGATTCTTCCTGTGCGGTTACGTACATCGTTTGCAATACGTTCATCTAACGTGTCACGTTTTAAACTTGCACCTGCATATTGCAACACAAGATTGTAGGCTTCCAATGCAGTATGCGTTGTAACAGGTGCAATATCATGTTCGGTTGTTGTTTTCGCTAACGTTGTATCGGCTTGCACACCACCACTCATGGACACACCCAACCAGTTATTTGCATTGATAGCATTATATCCATCAACATAATTTCCTGCAACATAAAACTTACCATAAGGAATAGGTGTGGTACCTGTTGTTTTACTTGGTTGAACGATCATGCCTCGAACGGGAACAGAAACAGATGTGCCTGTGCCGGTTGATGGCCCATACTTGTAATAGTTGTTCACCACATTATAATTACCACCATCACCACCATTGGTACTATAGCCACCCCAGTTATAAATAACATTGTTTCTGAAATCTGCATTCTCAATTCCAATTGTTGCAGGAGAGTAAGTGCTGATACCTGCAAAGCGTGGATTACGTCCTTTCGCATCTGCCAATAAATTATGATGGAACGATCCTCTTTTTGCTCCCCAGATACCTACATAGCCATGTTCCTGGAAATCGGCATCACCTTCGTAGTGATAAGAATAGTTCAGCGGTTCTGAAACAAGATTCCATTGCATGGTCAAACTATCACCACGATAAACAGTTAATGCTTCATCACTGCTCCAACTGATGGAACAATGATCGATGATGATATTCTTGCCACCAAGATTTCCAAATGCATCATCACCACCACTATTTGTTGTTGGCATACAAGCTGCAGTAAAAGGAGAAACAGGCACACCACAATTTGCAGGTGTAGTGATGAGTTGATTTTTATCGCCCATGCGAATGCGGATATATCGAACGATCACATTATCACCACTGATGACCACGGGGTAATCAGCAAGACAGATACCATCGCCGGGAGCTGTTTGTCCGGCAATAGTTGTGTTACTGCGGATGGTTAAACGTGATGTTAGATGAATCGTTCCAGACACACGAAACACAACGGTACGATGTGTTGCAGTTTGACCTAATGCATAACGTAAACTGCCAACACTGTTATCATCGTTCAAGTGTGTTACTTCAAATACAGTTGTTGGCGCACTCACTGTTCCTCTGCCACCAGTTGAAAAACGACCGGCACCTTCAGCACCGGGAAATGCGATTTGTTGTGCGTTTGCTGCAACTGTAGTCAGCAATAATAAAAAAAGAAAAACAATAGTACGTTTCAGAAAGCAATCGTTAATAAGCAGTTTCATTTGGCGTTGATTATTCTTTTGTATTTACAATTCTTGCAGCGAGTTCAGGAAGTTGATTTCGTATTTCTTTCAAGACTAATTGTGCAACAAGTCGTGCACCAAATTCATTGAAATGTGTATTGTCATCTTTTCCCTGTGGATGATTTGGATGTTCACCTGGTTTTAATTGCAGGAAAAGAAGAGCAGAGTTTTCCGGACCAAACTTTTGATAGAGTTGTTGTGTAAAAACGTCCATATCAAAGAGTATTACGTTTTCTTCTTTTGCAACGGCTCTTGTAATTTTCATATACTCATCGTGAGTACCAACAATTTTACCGGTACTGTCGAATTTTCTTCTTGCCATGGAAGTGAGTAAAACAGGAATGGCTTTCTTCTCTCTTGTTTCTGTTACAAATTTTTTGAGGTTTGATTTGAACTGCTCAGGAGTAGTAGCCGTTTTCTTGGTAGGTACTTCATCGTTATGCCCAAACTGGATAAACACATAATCACCTTCAATCGCTTCATCCAGGATCTGTTTCCACAAGCCTTCTGTTTGAAAGGATGAAGTACTTCGTCCGTTCTTCGCTTTGTTCACCACTGTTACAGTTGAATCCCAGAAATACACAAAGGGCATTCCCCATCCATTTTCAGGATAGGCTTTTACATCTTTAATGCTTGCAGTAGAATCGCCTGCAATAAAGATTTTGATCTTCTTTTTTGGCGGAAGCATTAACGAAAGCAATGGAAAAGCAAAAAGCAAAAAAACTTTCTTCATCTCACTTAATTAAACTGTTGATGTAAACTTCAATATTGGTATAGTGTTGATGCAGTTTGTTTGTACTTGCATCATCAGCATCATTTGCATTTAATCCGTTCTTCTTTTCCCATTCATCAGGCATACCATCTTTATCTGTATCAACAGGTGAGGGTGCGGATTTCAAAACGGGCCAAGCATTGGTGGTGATTTCAAAGGCTGAGTGATGCGGATAGCCACCCTGCACATCAATAATTTTTCCGGTTCTGTTGATCACATTATTGATGATGCGTGCATCCATGGTATCTCTTTGAAAAGAAGCGCCAACTTGTTTTAAGATCGCTTTGTATGCATCCTCTGCAGATTGCACTGGGATTACATCAGTTGGGAAAGCAACAGTTTTGATCACTGTTTTCTTTTCTTCTTCTGTTCCTTTCGGGTCCATGTGTACACCCGCAACATTATTCTTTGTTACCTCAGGTGCTCCATCAACATAGTTGCCATCAACATAAAATTGTCCGTAAGGTTGTTTGTCAAGTTTTGAAGGATTTACAATGCGGTAACGAACATTCTTATTTGTTTCAGGACCGTAACGATAATAATTGTTTACCATATTGTAAGTGCCACCTTCGCCACCATACACATTGTTGTGTTGCCAATTGTAGATGAGATTATTTCTGAAATCAACAAACTCTGCATCGGCTCCAAGGCGTGCACCATTGAAGCGTGGGTTACGACTTACACAATGCGCAAACAAATTATGATGTGCTGATAAATGTTGTCCGCCCCAAATACCACCATAGCCATGATGTTCCCAGTCTTTATCACCTGTTTCAAAATGATAAGAGTAGTTGAGTGGTTCAGTGATAATATTCCATTGCAGCGTTGTACTGTCGCCTTTGTAAACAGAACATACTTCGTCGGTACTCCAGCTGAACGAACAATGATCGATGATGATATGTTTGCGGCCTGATGCACCAAACGCATCATCGCCACCACTGCCATCAACCATTCCTTTTTGTCGCTGGTATTTATCACCCATGCGTACACGTATGTAACGCATGATAATATTGTCGCCTGCTAAACTCACCGGTTGGTCTGCGAAACAAATACCATCACCAGGTGACGTTTGTCCGGCAACGGTTACATCGCCCTTGATGAATAATTTCTTTTCGAGATGAATGGTGCCTGAAACAGCAAATACAATAATGCGTTTGCCTTTTGCTTCCACTGCATCACGAAAACTTCCCTGGCCATCATCGTTGAGATTTGTCACGATCAATACTTTACCGCCCCGGCCACCGGTTGTGTATTTACCATAACCTTCAGCACCGGGAAAAGCAATTGCTGCTGTATTGTTATTGGTTACCTGTTTTGTTTGTGCGCAGGCATTCAACGTAAACTGTAATAAAGCAGCAAGCGCAATTGTAACCTGTTTTGTATTCATTATTTTTTTCTTTCTGTTGAATTAAATCAGCAATAAACTTCTAATGCAGCATCATTGATACTGCGGCAGCATTTTCGTTAACAACAGATTTTGGGAAAACCCCACAACCGTTTTACGGGTTGCAGGGTTTGGTTTTATTAGCCGTCATCAAGGTCTCCAGCGTGGATCACCTGTATTATTTTTTCCCGGAAACGTACCGTCAATAATTTTAAAATCACCAGCTCCTGGGTTTTGCCACAATTGAACAACGGTTTTGGGATGTGTTGAAATACTTGGGAAATCATTGCCAGCCGATAAGTGATCGGAGGTGCGATAGTTGTTACTTGTATTTATGATTGTTGCTGCGTTTGCACGTGCGTCACGTACAGTGTAAGGCGTACCGCTTGCAGCATTGTATTTACCGATCCCGAAAATGCAATTGTTTACGGTAATGCCATTCGTAACATTGTTAGTTCCCGCTGTGCTGTAGTCAATATAGTATGCACCACCACCTCCAAGTGGCGATTCATTAAATGTACAGTTGTCAACCAATACGGAAGTTGAGTTGTTACGGCTTGTAATAACTTTCTCCATCTTATAGAATGTACTGTTGGTCACTTTAATTACATCTGCTTTGCTTGTAGCCACATCAACAGTTAACAAACCATAACCGGCAATACTGTCAACAATACAATTGTTTACTTCAAATGTGCCGATCAGTGCGGGTTGACTTTGCGTGCGCACAACACCTCTGAAAATTTCTGCCAAACAATTTTCAAAACGGATCTTACCGATTGTACATGCTACGTTAATGTTGAATACATATTTTGAAGCATAATCACTGCCACGTAACACAACATCATTAAATACGAGTGAATCAATTATACTACCGGAAACAATATTGAAGTTTGCCGGCATGTAAATAATTGGTTTGGCAGGATTCAACAAATCGTCACCTGCCATAAACGTAAGTGTTTTGTTTAAGGCGATCGTGCTGCTGATATTATAGGTTTCGCCTCGTTTTAATAAGATGATACTGCCTGATGCTACATCGGGAATTGTATCAGCCAACACACTTGCAACTCCGGTGATATTACGCAGATCGATAAGCGCACCGGTTAACGCCGCTTTTGTTGTAAAGTTTGCCCAGCCACGAACCGTTGTACCACTATAGAGGAAAATGATATAAGCTGTTGACGCATTTAAACCAGAAACCAATTTATAAGCATTGGTAACATCTGTTGCATTTAATGCGGCTGTTTTTACAACCGAACTATCTGCTGCCAATAATATTTTCACCTCAGTTACTGCTGCTCCACTTGTTGTCCAGCTTACTTTTACTGATGCATCGTTTACTTCACTTATTGCCGGGATATTTAAGATAGTTGGGAAACGTGCTGTTTTAATTGCACCCAGATCTGCAAATTTTGAACTCTTTGAAGTGTCCGCAGCATTTGCTTTCACTCTCACCTGGTATAATTTTTCCCAATACAAGTTTTCAAACAGGTGAACATTGGTGTCAGTCTTTACCGTTGCTGCAACTGTTTTAAAACTATCAGTACTTATTTCGGCGGTGTAGGATGCAGAACCTGCCACAGCCTGCCAGGATGTTTTGATCCAGTTGCCATTTGATTCTAAAGCCTCTTTAATAACCGGGCGGAACAATCGTGGAGCTTCACCAAGATCGTCCTCTTTTTTACAGGCAACCAGTACCAATATTGTTGCAAGTGATATAAAAAGTAATTTCTTCATTGCTAATGTTTTAATAATGGCCAATCAGGTTTATTAATAACCGTATTGATTTTTTAATGTACCAAGGCTGCTTGTGATAACACCACTGTGCAGTGGTAGAATATACCTTAATGGCGTAACCCCTGTGTTATCTGTATATCCACGCCATGTCCAGAGTACGAAATTGCCTGGTGTACTTGTAGAAGGAGTGTACATTGTTTTTGTCCAGTTAACCTGCAAATAACCATCGGGGTTGCTGCCAACTGAAGGCACATCTTTTAATGGTGGTATTACCGCTGCTCTGCGATATTTATTATACCATGTAATTGTATTATCAGGGTTACGTTTGTAATACATTACGTCCGGCAGATTTGAATAAGTACCTGTTCCTGCGTGACCATCAATACCCATTTGTAAAAGTGTGTTTCTTGCTTCGGCTACTTTTTTGCCGTAGAGGTTCCAACGTGCAAGATCATATTTGCGTAAGCATTCGCCGCCAAACTCCCAGGCACGTTCGTTAACAATTGCATCAAAGAAAGATTGCTTACTTCCTGCAACTGTAGTAATGTAGGTTTCTACTTTATCGGCCCACAATGATTCTGTGAAAGCACGCTTGCGAACTTTTCGCAATGCTTCCTGTGCAGCAGCAGTTGGCCCGTTTATTTCGTTTTCACTTTCTGCAAACATTAATAAGATATCGGCATAACGCATAAGCGGCCAGTTGATACCTGTACCTTTTGCGGTGGATGGTCCTAATGGTGTTGGCACCAATAACCTGTTCCATTTTCCGGGAGCAATAGAAGTTGCACCGGCAGGTTGCTGAACCAGATCTTTATCGAAATATACCAGGTAGCAAGTAACAGGCAAGCGTTTATCTGTAGTGTCGAAAGAGTGATAGTAAGTAAGAGGTAATGATAGGTAATTTGAACCTGAGCCGTAAGGATGCGTACCCGCATCTACTCTTATACCATGGTTCCAACCAACATCACCAAAGCCGGGATGGAAAGCCACTTCATACAACACATCACTGTTAAGCGGTTTGATGTATTTGTTTACGTTCGTGAAAACCGTTGCATAATCGGGAAGAGCACGTGGTTTCAGATCCATCAGTTTTTTTGTGTAAGTATTAGCTATTTCATAATACTTGAGATAATCATCTTTGCGCTTCATCGTCTTGTCAGGATAAAGCCAGTAGCCACCACGCATCAATGATAAACGTGCAATGAAACCAATTACAAATTCACGGTTGATGCGTTCAATACCAAAATCAAGTTCTTCGGCCCACGACATTTTTGGTTCTATTGCGATAAGATCATTTATTAAGAATGTAAGGATGGTATCTCTTCCGGTTCTTTCGAGATAAAAGTTATCACCAGCACGAGATGGTGTTGTTTTAAAAGGAACATCACCCCAATGATTCATTAACCAATAGTACCATAATGCACGAAGCGTTTTTGCTTCACCCAAAAGATTATTGTACACTTTGTTATTGGGATCTTTTGCCAATGAAACCTCTGTCAAACCTTTTTCACATTCGTTTGCACGGTTAATGGCATTGTATCCATTGTTCCAAACAGTTAATAGATCAGCATTGGCAGGAGTTGCTTCAAACGACCAGATATCACGGCGTGCACCATCGGGCGAACCTGAAACACCGCCGCACTCAATATCTGTGTTGCCGGAAAAATTATTTGAGAGCCTTGAAGTATATGCATCCTGGTTAAACAGCGCATACACTGCGTTCACTGCTTTTTTAGCATCGGCTTCGCTATTAAACACATACTCAAGATCTGTAAGTGATGGCGAATCGGCCACTAAAAACTTCTTGCACGATTGCAGTGAACCTGCAGCAAGAACGATTAAAAAGAAAACTATTTTTTTCATAGCAAATGCTTTTGAATGTTTGAAACCTTTAAAATGTTACGTTAACGCCGACAGTAAAGTTGCGACTCTTTGGATAGCTCGAATAATCTACACCTGGGGTTAATTGCGAATAACCATCGCTTCTTGTCGTACTAACTTCAGGATCGAAACCAGAATATTTTGTCCAGAGGAACGCATTGTATACTGTAGCATATACACGCAGTTTGGTCATACGCATTGTTTGAATAATACGTTTGGGTAATGAATAACCAACTGTAAGGTTATTCAAACGCAGGAACGAACCATCTTCAACAGCCCATGAATGAAATACCGGTGTAGCATTGCCAAATGAGAACGGCGACCATATTGTAGGATTAGGATTTAACTTGCCTAACTCTGCAAGATCGGTAACAAGATTTCCTGCAGCATCGATGTATTTAAAACGGTTGCTTGAATTAACTGTATTCAGCATATTACCATAGGTAGTGCGGTAAAACTGGTTGTAAGAGATCTTACCTGTATTATACACATCGTTACCTACAACAAAATTGAAAAAGGCACTTACATCGAAGTCTTTTATAATAGCATTCAAACCGAAACCACCAGAATATTTAGGCAATGCACTGCCAATCACACGACGATCGGCTGCTGTAATGATACCATCACCATCCAGGTCTTTCAATTTCATTACACCGGGGCGTAAACCAATACCACCAAGGAATGTTTGAATATTTGTTACACCTGGCTTTAAAGCATACGTTCTAGTAATGGGATTGTATGATGCAAAATCATCTACACTGTACATGCCATCATTTACATAGCCATACATTAAACCAATTGTTCGTCCAACATAAACACGGTAATCATCCTGCGATCTCAGATCTGTACTTCCCCAGTTTGATTGCAGCGCTTTTTCAAGTGGTCCGCCAAGGTTATCAATTTTTGATTTGTTGAGACCAATATTGAAAGATGCATTCAGCGTAAAGTTTTTCTTTTGGAAAATTGTACCATTCAAACCAAGCTCAATACCCTTATTAGAAGTTTGACCAATGTTTTGTTGCTGTACAGTAAATCCTGTTGTTGGTGGAATGTCTGTTTCAACTAACAGGTTTTTTGCACTGTTCCAGTAGAGATCCAATGTACCTGTTAAGCGTTGCTTGAACATGGTGAAATCAAGACCCACATTTCGTGTAATATTTGTTTCCCATTGTACAAAAGGATTAGGTAATGATCTTGTTGCATAAGTGTAATATGGATTGGCAACATCAGCAAAACCAATTGTTCTGTTGTCTGATGGTGCAAACAATACTCTCCAGATATTATCAGCAATACGATCGTTACCCACAGCACCATAACTGATACGGAACTTCAAATCATCAACAAACTTCACATTGCTCATGAAGTCTTCTTGTGATACACGCCATGCAAAAGATGCAGCCGGGAAGTAGCCCCACTGTCTGCCAGGTGCAAACTTTGTAGATGCGTCTGAACGAACTGTAAGCGTAAGCAAGTAACGAGAATCATACTGGTAGTTTATCCGTCCAAAGAATGAAGCAATTTTTTGACCTGCCTGAACTGTAGTTGTATGTCTGTCCTGTGTACCAAGGGTCATGTTTGCAAACATGCGCTCGGGTGTTGTGTTTTCAACAAAGAGTTTCGCACGGTTGTATTCTGAAAATCCTTTGTTCAGAATATTGATCTCCTGGCCACCAAGGATTGTGAAGTCATGTTTACCAAATTCCATTTTATAAGTGAGCGTATTTGCCCAACGGAAACTACGTCCGTTTGAATTGGTGATCTCTCCAAGCGGAAGATTACCACCTTCGTTTCGTGAAGTACTGGTTAAAGGACCATAGTAACGCTTTTGCTGACCGAAAGTAAGATCCATACCAAACTCAGAACGATAAGTAAGGCTTGGAATGATAGTCCATGTTCCGGCAACGTTCATATTTAACGTGTGAGCTAAACGTTTGCGATAATCCTGTTCAAGCAATTTTGTCGGGCTGATCAAACTTTTAAGGAATTGTTCATAATCATCATCAGTACCGGTATTATCAAGCTGAATAAAATCAGCAAGACCATTTACCGGACGGGTAGTGATAGCATCGCCAATACGAATGCTCGATGAACCGGAAGAACCTGCACCATCAATAACAGTATGTATAAAACGGGTTGAATAATCAAGCTTCAATGATTTTGCAAGCTCATGATTCAGTTTAAAGTTGAGATAGTTCCGCATGTACCCCGAACCCTTCATCAATCCCTGGTCGGTATTATTCGTCCCACTTAAACTGAATTTTGTTTTAGAAGTACCGCCTGTAATACTGATGTTATGTTGCTGAGAGAAAACCGGCTTACCAAACAATTCTTTTTGCCAGTTTGTTCCTTTCTGGTATTTGTATAATTCCAGATCTTCATACACACCAAAGTATTTGCTGAAATTATCTACTTCACTTTGGCTACGCAATCTTGCATACTCATAATTCGCCAACACAAATTCATAGGGCGACAGGACATCTAACTGACGGGGCAATGTTCGGGCACTACCAAATGAATTAAATGAAATAGTTGTTTTACCCGCTTTTGCTGATTTGGTTGTGATGATCACAACACCATTAGCACCTCTTGCACCATAAATAGCAGAAGTAGCTGCATCTTTTAAAATGTCGATGCTGGCGATATCTGCAGGAGCAATGTCATTGATACTGTTTACCGGGAAACCATCTACAATGTATAATGGTGAGTTATCCTGTGTTACAGAACCGCCACCACGTATACGAATCACGATTTCTGCACCCGGCGCACCGTCAACAGTTGTTACCTGCACACCCGGTAAACGACCGGTAATCGCTTCGGCTGCACTTGCAACCGGAATCTTAGAAAGTTCGTTTGCACCAATGGAAGAAACCGTACCGGTAAGGTCTTTACGTTTAATAGATCCATAACCGATCACCACTACATCTTCCAAAGTGCTTACATCTTTTTCAAGGCTAATAGATACGTCGGATTTACCATCAACTCTTACAGTTTGAGATTTATAACCGCTGTAACTGATCACAAGTGATACTGCACCTGATCCCGGCACCTCAATAGCAAAACTTCCTGCCGCATCTGTTTGCACTCCCTGTTTTGATCCACTTAATAATACGTTTACACCTTGCAGCGGTGCACCTGCATCGTCCATTACTTTTCCTTTGATCTGGCGATTTTGAGCAAATAGCAAAGTGCCGCACATCAAAAGCAAAAGCAGGAGTAAAGATTGTTTCATACTACGCTTTGTTTAGAATTGATTTTTTACCGGAGCACACAACCACGGTAAAATGGGTTTAAAAAGAAACTGATTTTTTGAATCGTTAACTAAATGGCTGTTGAATTAGACACGGTCTGGCGACTTATGTTTTAGCATGCAATCCGTTCTGTTGTCGTAACAAGTCTAGGCACATTTTGAGGATTACTGAAGGGTTTAAAACCTTTTATTTACGCAATCGTTCCCGAGAACGATGCCATTTTTTAAACAACCATCCTGCCCTGTCTGTTTTATCAAAAAAATGATTTGCAATAGGTTATGAATTGAGGCCCGAAGTGGCCCATCATTTCAGGTATGAATAAACTATCTTTAGCCGCAAGATTGTTTATATGAAGTTTGAAGCTGTAACGATAAAAGATATTGCTAAAGCATTGGGGCTTTCTACATCGACCGTTTCGAGGGCATTGCGTGATAGTCATGAGATCAGTGCAGAAACCAAACAACTGGTGCTTGAGTGTGCTGAAAAACTCAATTACCGGCCCAATCCTATTGCATTAAGTTTAAAAGAAAAGCGAAGCAGATCTATAGGCGTTGTAGTGTGTGAAATTGCCAATACCTTTTTTTCACAGGTGATCAATGGCATTGAATCGATCGCTTACGACAGGGGTTATAATGTAATTGTATCGCAAAGCCGGGAGTCGTACGAACGTGAAGTGATCGACCTGCAGTTCCTTGCATCACGTTCCGTTGATGGGGTGATCATTTCTTTATCAACAGAAACAACTGATCTTACACATATCAAAGCCCTGCATGCACGTGGAATGCCGATCGTACTGTTCGACCGCATTCATGATGATATTGATACGCACAAAGTAATTGTAGACAATTACCGGGGAACATATGAAGCAACTGAACATCTTATTAAGAACGGATTTAAACGAATTGCTGCATTAGCAGGATCAGAGTTTTTGTCCATTACTGCCGAACGTTTAGCCGGTTACAATGATGCATTGAAAGCGCATAATATTTCATACAGCAAAGAATACGTACAGCATTGTTTTTATGGCGGAATGGTTTTTTCTGAAGTGGAAGAAGCGGTGAACAAGCTGCTTACCTTAAAACAAAAGCCGGATGCCATTATTACCACAAGCGATAAATTAACAACTGGTTGTTTAAAAACCTTGAAGCGTCGTGGATTGGATATTCCAAAAGACATTGCGTTGATCGGCTTTTCAAATTCTGACATTGCTGAGTTGGTTGACCCGCCATTGACAGTTATCCGTCAGCCGGCAGAAGAAATGGGCAGAGCAGCCACAGAACTGTTGTTGCAGTTGGTTGAAAGTAAAAGGCCGGTAAAAGAATTTGAAAAGCGTGTACTTACACCTGAGTTGCTGATCAGGGGATCGGCAATCAAATCATAACTTTATTCTTCTTTCTTTTTAACGACCAGAAACCAATCATTTTCCAGCGGCAGATAACCGTAATCGTAACAATAGAAATAGGTTTTGCCTGTTTTGGTTGTGTAGATATGCGTGATGTATTTAAAATGAAAACCCAGCCGTTGGAGTTTGTCTTTATTGGCTTTGGCAGTTTCTTCACCATCAGGCAAAAGGCCCTCCAATATCTTCCTGTTCTTCAATAATGTATTGTTGATGTTGCGTACAAAACTGCTGTGGCTGCCCTTTGCTTTTTGTTGATTGTTATAATTATTCCGGCAGTAATCATCACAGAATTTCTTATCAACTCTTCCTTTTAATGTTTTACCGCAGGCGAGGCAGGTTTTATTGTCAGATGCAGTCATAGCATAGCTTTTGACCGATAAGATACAATTTATTTATCCGTGTGCAAACGTTTCTACACGTTTAGCTTCGGGAAGAAACGGTTAACTACCGACTATCGTTTTTGCAGCAGGCATCTTTGTGTTGTCAACGGGAAAACAAGTACCGCTGATTGAGATAACAAATTTTTAAACCTCGCCTGTACAAACTAAGGGCGGCAAATTTCAAACTTATGTACGCATTAAAAAACAAAGTGCAATTGATCGGTAACCTCGGTAATGCACCTGAAGTAAGAACATTAGAAAGTGGAAAGAAAATGGCACGTTTCAATGTTGCCACCAGTGAAAGCTATCGCAATGCGAAAGGTGAGAAGATCACCGAAACACAATGGCATACAATTGTGGCTTGGGGTAAGGTAGCAGAGATCGCTGAAAAGTATCTGGTAAAAGGAAAGGAGGTGATGATCGAAGGTAAACTCATCAACCGCAGTTATAATGATAAAGAGGGGAATAAGAAATACATCACTGAAGTGCAGGTAAGTGAAATTTTAATGCTGGGCGGAAAAGACATGAATTGATTGAAAGATTGAAGTTATGTTTGATCATTAACTTTGGCGGCACGGCAATCAATCACAAGAGTCTTATTTATCAATTTATCATTTATTTATGCAATCTGTGGAACGCAACGAAAGGTTTGAATTAGCGTATCGGTTTGTTACCGAAACGCAGGAAAGCGTGTTCCTCACCGGTAAAGCCGGGACCGGCAAAACAACATTCCTCAAATACCTGAAAGAGCATAGTGCAAAGAATACGATTGTTGCTGCACCAACCGGTGTAGCAGCAATTAATGCAGGTGGTGTGACGTTGCACAGCTTGTTTCAATTGCCCTTGCATCCGTTGTTACCTACAAACGCAGGTAAACAAGAATTGCTTTCAAAGATCCGTTATAATAAACAGCGGTTGCAGTTGCTTCGTAAAATGGAAGTGCTCATTATTGATGAAGTGAGTATGGTGCGGTGCGATGTAATGGATGCCATCGATACAATTTTGAGAAGCGTTCGTTACCAACACGATCTTCCGTTTGGTGGTGTACAGTTATTGTTGATCGGTGATCTGTTTCAGTTGCCACCCGTTGCACAGAATCATGAATGGGCTGTATTGCAGGAGTATTATAATTCTACTTTCTTTTTCGATAGTAAAGCAATACAGGAACAAATGCCTTTGCTCATTGAGTTAACAACAATTTACCGGCAAAAAGAAGAGTTGTTTGTAAAGCTGCTCAACAAAGTACGCAACAATCAACTGGATGCAGATGATCTGGAAATATTGAATGAACGTTATCAGCCCGGCTTTCAACCCGATCGTGATGAAACATTTATTACACTTACGTCACACAACAACCAGGCAGAATTAATTAACCGTCAGCAATTGCAACGTTTAACAGCGCCGCCTTATACTTACAAAGCAACTATCGATGGGGAGTTCCCGGAGAACAGTTATCCTGCCGATGCTGAGTTGGTATTAAGAGAAGGTGCACAGGTGATGTTCCTTAAAAATGATACTATCAGTAAACGTTTTTTTAATGGAAAGATTGGTGTGGTGCATTCGTTGACTGATGAAGAAGTAATTGTAAGATGTGGTAAGGAAACTATCCGTGTACAAAAAGAAACATGGGATCATTCACGTTACACACTCAATCGTACCGATGGAAAACTGGAGCAGGATGTTTTGGGAACATTCGAACAATACCCCTTAAGGTTGGCATGGGCTATCACTATACATAAAAGCCAGGGGCTAACATTTGATAAAGTGATGATCGATGCCGGGCTTTCATTCACTAGTGGACAGGTGTATGTGGCGTTGAGTCGCTGCACAAGTTTAGATGGAATTGTGCTGCTGTCGAAAATTCAACCCAATGTGATTTTCAGTAATCAGCAGGTAGTTGATGGACAAAAAGCATTGTCTCCAAAAGGTTCTTTGCCACAACGTTTTGAAGAAGCACGGAAAGCGTTCTCCCAACAATTACTGGAAGAGTTGTTTACATTTCAACAAACAGCATTGGCGTTGAAGCTGCTGATGCAGGCTGCAACCAAACATAAATTCGAATTGAATGAAGGGGCAGAAGAATGGATCGGTAGTATGCAATTTCAATTTCAGCAGGAACAATCTGTTGCAAGAAAATTTTTGCTCCAGATCAATCAGCTACTCAAGGAGCAACCAGTTGTTGAAACAAACACCCAGTTGCAGCAACGAGTAAAAGATGCAGTGAACTATTTCCTTCCACGTTTTGAAGAATTACAGCAGCAGTTGAAACAACATCCGCTTATTACCGAACATAAAACAGCGGCTGATGAAGTGAATGAGCAGTTGAATGCTTTGCTCATTGCACTTCATACAGAGATCTATTTTTTAAAATCGGGATTACAACCATTCTCAATAACAGATCATTTGAGGCACAAACTTAATCTTGTAACGCCTCGTGCAAATCTTACCAGTTATGCAGCGAACAAAAAACAAACCGCTGTTGGTATCAATCATCCGGATTTGTATTTCCGCTTAAAAACCTGGCGTGATCGAATTTGCGATGAACAGAATATGCCTATTTATTTATTGGCTAACAGTAATAGTTTGCAGGAAATCTGTACTTATCTGCCTTTTACAAAAGGACATCTTCAATTACTTTCAGGATTTGGTAAAGCCAAAGCAGAAAAATATGGTGATGAAATAATTGAGATGGTGATAAGCTATTGTGAAGAGCATAACCTCCACACAAATATTGAAGCAAAAAAAGATAGCCCTAAGCGTGAGCGTAAAGAAAAATCAACTGAGCCAAAGGAGGACACTAAATCGGTAACGCTTACTTATTTTAAAGAAGGAAAAACCATTAAAGAAATTGCAGAAACACGCAATTTAACCGAAGGAACCATTGAAGGTCATTTGGTTGATCTCATAAAAACCGGTACTGTAAAAGTGGAACAGTTACTTAATGCCAAAAAACTGCAAACCATTTTAAACAGGTTCGAATTATTCCCTGAACAATCAAATACCGCTCACAAAGTGGCTTTGGGCGATGAATATAGTTTTGCTGATGTTCGTGCTGTTCAAAATCACCTGCTTTATATGAAAGAGAACATTGTGCAGTAGTGTGATCTTAACGCTTCCCTTCCAGTTTGTTTACATATTCAAGTGAACCAAGTCTCAGCTTCAAAGGGATGCCTGTCTTTTGCTCCAGCTTGTATTCGCCAACGCACATAAATCCCCAATGGGCGAAAGGATTACCAAGATTGGTCGAAATTTTTTTTGAAGAATTGGCCGATATAGGCTTTAATGAGAAATGGCTGTTAAAAAGTGAGGAATAATTTACCTGAGGAGTGTTCTGTTTAATTATCACAGAATCAATTTGTTGTGCTTTACCTGGAAGGGCAACCAGCAATAGAATTGTCACCAATCCGCAAAAATTGTTCCAATTTATCTTTTCTGTTCTTTTTTTTAATATTTTAGCGCCTTGTAATTGCATTGTAACGTTAAATGTATTGAGAAAATGGCACTGAGTCAGGGACTACATCAAAAATTACTGCAAAAGTTATCGCCCCAGCAAATTCAGTTAATGAAGCTGCTGCAGGTACCTACGGCAAATCTGGAAGAACGGATTAAAGAGGAGTTGGAAGAAAACCCGGCATTGGAACAATCCAATGAGGAAAATGATGACCAGGATACTGGTGAGGTGAAGGATGAATTTGATACTTCTGATGAGGAGGAATATGATCTGGATGGCGGCGAAGACGAGTATGACAATATCGACATTCATGACTATGTGAATGAAGGTGATGATGATATTGCCGACTATCGCATGCGTGATGATAGTTACGGCGAGCAGGAAGAACATAAAACTACTCCGGTAAAACTTGAAACGAGCTTCTACGAAGTGCTGTTGCAGCAATTAGGGATGCTGAAGCTTGACGATAAACGTAAAGCAATAGCAGAACAGGTTGTTGGTAGTATTGATGACGATGGTTACCTGCGCCGTGAAAACAGTGCTATTGTAAATGATCTTGCCTTCAGACAAAATGTTGATGCTTCTGAAGCTGAAGTTGAAGAAGTGATCGAGATCATTCAGCATTTTGATCCGCCCGGCATTTGCGCAAGAGATCTGCAGGAATGCTTACTGATTCAGTTGCGGCATAAACAGAAAACAAATGCATCGAAGGATATAGAACAGGCCATCACAATACTGGAAAAGTATTTTGATGAGTTTACAAAAAAGCACTACGAAAAGATCCAACGCAGTTTATCCTTGGATGATGAGCAATTGAGAGCGATCATTCAGCAAATTATAAAACTGAATCCCAAACCCGGAGGTAATGTTGGTTCAGTAAATAAAGCAGAGACCTATATTGTTCCAGATTTTTTCATCCTGAATAACGGCGGCAAGCTTGAACTCACGTTAAACTCCCGCAATGCACCTGACCTGCGCATCAGTGAAGGTTACCGGGATATGCTGAAGGAATACGATAAAGGAAGCAAAAGAGATAAACGTCAAAAAGAAGCAGTTCTTTTCATCAAACAAAAAATTGATGCGGCACGTTGGTTTATTGACGCCATTAAACAACGGCAGAATACTTTACTTCATACGATGACCGCCATCATGCGCCACCAGGAAGAGTTTTTTCTGACAGGCGATGAAACCAATCTCAAGCCGATGATCCTGAAAGACATTGCAGAAAAAACCGGATTGGATATTTCAACTGTGAGTCGTGTGGCCAACAGCAAATTTGTACAAACAGAATTTGGTACCTATCGTTTGAAATTCTTCTTTAGTGAATCATTAAGTACTGAAAGTGGTGAAGAAGTATCAACCCGGGAGGTGAAAAAAATACTCTTTGACATGGTTGATGCCGAAGAAAAAAGAAAACCTTTGAGCGACGAACGGTTAACCGAACTCCTTCAGGAAAAAGGCTATAATATTGCACGCAGAACCGTGGCGAAATACAGGGAGCAGTTGAATATACCCGTGGCCAGGTTACGTAAACAATTATAACTATGGCGGAACATTTGGTGATTAATGAAGAAGGGAGCCTGGATACAACTCCTGGAAAATACCCGGCTGCGTTGAGAATTCCTGCATTGATCTTTTCGTATGTATTTCACCCGCTTTTTATTATTGGTTGGGTGGTACTGTATCTTTTATATCAAAACAATCATGTATTTCTTGGTGTTGATCCTGAAACAAGAATCATTTATTTTTTGCGGGTGTTCGGTACTAGTATTTTTTTACCGATCGTAACTGTATTGCTGTTGAAAGGACTTGGGTTTATTCAATCAATTCAATTGCCTACACAGAAAGACCGTATCATTCCATATGTTGCTTGCATTACTTTTTTCTTCTGGACTTATTATGTGTCAAAACAATTAGGAGACCCAACAGAATTGCGTGCATTTTTATTAAGTGCATTTGTTGCGTCCAGTGCTTCGCTCATCATTAATAATTATATGAAGGTAAGTATGCATGCGCTTGGCGTTGGCGGCATGGCAGCTTTTTTTATACTCCTGGTTTTTGCAAATAAATTAGATGATGTATTTTCCTTATTGGTAGCAATACTTATTGCCGGTGTTACATGCAGCAGCCGGTTGATAGTTAGTGATCATAAACCGGTCGAAATTTATACCGGTCTTATTGCCGGCATCGTCATTCAGCTAGTTGCATGGATGATCGTACATTAAAAAACCCCGGCAGGAATGCCAGGGCTTTTCATCATCAGGAACTCGAATCTCAATTGGTTAAAAAGATTGAACAGCGTTAACTGTTCAGTATCGTTGACTTTGATTTGTATTCTTCAGTTGGGTGATAAATAAATAAAAGACTTCCGTTTTTAATGCTGTTAATGATAGGTTTTGTTTGTTTTGTTGGCACAGCAGGGCAACCAAGGCTACGACCTAAATAGCCATTGCTGTTCGCGAACTGGCTTGTTACATAATCTGAACCATGCAATACAATAGCCCTTTCAAACGCATTGTCATTAATTCCTTTTTCTAAACCTTGAAGCCGTAAAGCATAACCTTTCCCACCATAATACGTTTGCATGGTGAGGTAAAATCCAAGGCTGCTTTTATTTGATTCAAATTTGTTCGAAAATTCTGTTGCATAAACAAGCCCGCTGTTACGGCCATGTGCAACGAGTGTATGAAAAAGGATCTTTCCTTTTTCCATATCAATTACAAACAAGCGCTTTTCAGAAGATGGTTTCGAGAAATCAGCAATCGTTAAAACATCTTTTTTCGACATTTTACCTTGCTCTAAAAGTTTATAGTAGCCTTCATACGCCAGTTCAAATGCTTCTTCCTGCAAACCCGCTTGTAAGAGATGTAGTGTGTCATAAATGCTATCCGCCTTTGCAGCGATCATTTCTTCTGCATTCATTTCTACCTTAGCGGCTTCCTTTGTTTCTTTTAGATAATGCGTAAGAGTTCCGGCCTCAGGACTGTTACCGGCAATTGCGATTGGTATTTGTAATGTGATAAGTGCCGTAATAGCAATATACAGCAGGTTGGTACGGAATAGTTTCATAGTTAAGAGGTTTAACGGATGTTGGATTTTTAAAAATAATAAATGTTTCGCTTTCACCAAACTCATAGCCGGTAACGATTTAATGTGAAAAATAGTATCTCAGGCAGCAGAGTTGTTTCGGAACTAAGTGTTTTGTGGTAGCGCCTGTTGGTTGGTGGAGCAGTGCAAAGGTAGTTGATGCTTTTTAGCAAGGATGTTAAAAAAGGGTTCGAATTCGGCAAGAATGTGCCTGCAAGAGCCGCACAGTTATGCCAATGGTTCTATTTATGTTCTAATTTGCAGCTCATATAAGTATGCAGAACCCCATCTATCTCGACTATAATGCCACAACTCCCTGCGATCCAAGGGTTTTGGACGAAATGCTGCCTTACTTTACCAATCAATTTGGAAATGCAGCCAGTAGAACCCATGCGTATGGATGGGTGGCGGAAGAAGCGGTGACGATAGGCAGGGAGAGGGTTGCCAAACTGATAGGCGCTGATCCGTCAGAACTCATCTTCACTTCGGGAGCAACTGAAGCTGTTAATCTTGCATTGCGGGGTGTTTATGAAACTTATCAATCAAAAGGGAAACATATTATTACCTACCACACTGAACATAAAGCAGTGTTGGATACCTGTGCTTATTTAGAAAAACAGGGTGCTATCGTAACTTATCTTCCTGTTGATGAAAAGGGCCTGCCCGATCTTTCTCTGCTTGAAAAAAATATACATGCTGAAACAATTTTGATTGCAGCGATGTATGCCAATAATGAAACAGGTGTTTTGTTTCCCATAAAAGAGATGTCATCAATTGCCAAAAAAGCGGGCGTGCTTTTTTTTAGTGATGCCACGCAGGCAGTAGGAAAAGTTCCGGTTGATGTGTTGAAAGAGGATATTGATCTGTTGGCTTTATCGGCACATAAACTTTATGGTCCGAAAGGAGTAGGTGCTTTGTATGTGCGGAGAAAAAATCCAAGAGTAAAACTGAGTCCACTTTTGTATGGTGGTGGTCATGAAAAAGGTTTGCGTAGCGGAACATTGAATGTGCCCGGTATTGTTGGCTTGGGAAAAGCATGCGACGTTTGTTTGTTAGATATGCAGGTAGATAGTTTACGAATTGAACAACTGCGTGATCAATTGTTGAATGGATTACTGGCGCTTGGATGCGTCAAACTTAATGGCGGTAAAAACTTTTTACTTCCGCATGTAGCAAATGTTTCGTTTGATTTTGCTGCTGCTGCACAACTTATCGGCCAATTGAGTAAACATATTGCTGTATCATCAGGATCAGCATGTACTTCTGCATCAGCAGAACCATCGCATGTATTAAAAGCAATGGGTTTGAAAGATGAACTGGCGATTGGTTCTATACGTTTTAGTTTGGGACGTTTTACAACTGAAGAGGAAATTACATCTGCTTTGAATAAGATTAAACAGGTTGTGCAGGATATACAGACTGTTTAACTAATAGTACAATCAAATAAAATAGTTTAGCAGCAAAACACCCAGCAATCCCAAAATGGAAATGAGCGTTTCCATTACCGTCCACGATAAAAATGTTTGTTTGAGTGTAAGATTAAAAAACTCTTTGAACATCCAGAAACCGGAATCATTAATATGAGATCCAAATACACTGCCCGTTCCTACAGCCAACACCATCAGTTCTGGTGACACAACTCCCGACGCTACTAAAGGAGTAACCACACCTGCAGCTGTAATGCCCGCAACGGTAGCAGAACCAATTGCAACACGTAACAATGCAGTCACCACCCATCCGAAAATAAGCGGCGGCATTTGCCATTTACCACTGAATGAAGCAATGTATTTATCAGTACCACTGTCTTGCAACACTTGCTTAAAGACACCACCTGCTGTAATGATCAATAAGATAAGAGCAATACCTGCAATTGCATCAGCAAGCCATTTCATTGTTGTTTCCATCGTTTTGCCCGCCCTGATACCGAAGTACCAGATCGCAATAAAAACAGTTAATAATAATGCGATAGTTGTATCGCCAATGAAAAGAATTATTTTCTTCAACAATTGATCGGGCAAAAAATTATCAGCAATTACAGCCAATGTAATCAACAACACAGGCAACAAGCCAATTAAAAAACTTGGAAATGCAGCCGGCAATTCCCGTTCAGGAGTTTGTTGTGGAGAAAGAAATGTTCCTGCAATTTTTACTTCAATACGTTGCAACACACGACCTAAAACAGGACCCGCCACTATTACAACAGGTATTGTGATGAGCAAACCATAGATCAATGTTTTTCCCATATCTGCATTAAATGCATTTACCAGAAAAACAGGACTTGGATGCGGCGGAAGAAAACAATGCGTGGTAGATAATGATGCAGCCATTGGTATGGCAACATATAGCAATGGAAGTTTTGCTTTGCTCGCAATGGAAAAAACTAACGGCACCAATATGATAAAGCCTGCATTATAATAAAGTGGAATGCCAATTAAAAAACCAGTGAGCAGTACAGCCCATTGAATATTTTTTTGTCCGAATCCATTGATCAATGTAGTGGAAATTTTTTCAGCAGCTCCACCTGCTTCCAATACCTTACCAAGTATAGCACCAAGACAAATGATGAGGGCTAATCCTCCTAATGTATTACCAACTCCTTTTTCAATTGATTTAATAACCTGCATCGGTTCCATGCCCAGAAAAAGACCGGCAAGAATGGCCACCAGCAACAATGATAAAAATGGACTTACTTTTTTATAAGTCAAAAATATCTGCAAACAAATGGCAAGAAATATGACAAGCAATTCCATAATTATTTCGTTGAGTGTGCTCTATTGTTATTTCAGCTTTGCCGGAACATTCAATACAGCATTGAGTGCAGGTTTCGGCTGATGATTTCGATCCCATAGCAAAGGGTAATTCGTACGGTTAGGAATTGGATAATCGTTTTTCCAATTCATTCCATCCTGCACACCCCACAAAGTAACTCTTGCAATTTTTTCTTTTCGCTTGTAAAAGATAGCAAATAGTTCTTCATAACGTTTGGTCAATAAATTTTGAACACTATCAGGCAATCCATTCCTGTACGGATCAAGAAAGGTTTTAAATTCTTCCAGTTGAAATTGTTTATCACTCATTCCCTGTCCAATGATCTGTCCCTCTTTTGTTAAAGGAAGAACATCTACATCCAGTTCGGTGATCATTACTTTTACACCACATGCTGCATACGCATCAATAGCTGCTTCAATGTATTCTGTCTTGGGATAGTTCAATCCCCAATGTCCCTGCATGCCAACGCCATCGATACGGATGCCTTCTTTCTGCAACATTTTTACAAGACGTACAATGCCATCTCTTTTTGCAGGACGCCATGCATTAAAATCGTTGTAGTATAATTCTGTATTGGGAGCAAACTCGCTGGCAAACTTAAACGCATATTTAACCAATGTATCACCATTGCCAAATGCATTTACCCAGGTGGTTGGTCGATAGCTGCCATCGTTATCAATTACTTCATTCACCACATCCCATGCATGCACTTTTCCTGCGTATCGTCCCGCAACTGTTTTGATATGATTGCGAAGCTGCTCGATCTGTTCTGCTTTTGAATTTGGTTTACCGGCTGCATTGGTAAAAAACCAAGCGGGAGTTTGATTGTGCCAAACCAACGTATGACCAATGATGAACATTTTATGTTTTTCACCAAAGGCAACAAATGCATCTGCCGGACCAAAATTAAAAACGTTTGGTTGCGGATTGATCAATGCAGCTTTCATGCTGTTCTCCAATGTAATTGTGTTGAAGTGTTTCACCACAATATCCTGCGATGCTTTTGCTGAACCTGAAACGATCGGATCGTTCACTGCAACGCCTATCAGAAAGGCATCTTTATAGACGTCTTTCAAAACTAATCCATTATTAGCTCCTTTACCTGCACGTTTCGATTGACTGCAACCAAATAATAACACTGTAGACGCAAACGAAAAAAAGAGAATTAGTTTCAACATGATCTGTTTTAATGATCGATACGTTATTCCTGTAAAAAAGGAAATAATTATTTTACTGTGTTTTGCAACGTGCCGATGCCATCAATGCTGATGCTGATTTCGTCACCACTTTGCAAAGTAAAATCGCTCCCAGGAACGATTCCTGTTCCTGTCATGATCAAACAACCATGCGGGAAACTGCTTTCACGATAGATAAATGAAACCAGTTCCTTGGGAGTGCGCTTCATTTGACTGATAGCAATTGTTCCATCAAACACTACTGCCGCATTTCGTTTTATCGAAAGCTGAATGGATGTTTCAGGACTAAGCGGTTCATTTGTAAGATAAATACATGGACCTACTGCTGCACAACCATCGTATGTTTTTGCCTGTGGCAGGTATAATGGATTTTCACCTTCAATGCTGCGGCTGCTCATATCGTTACCAACAGTATAGCCAATGATCTTACCAGATGATGTAACTACTAATGTTAACTCAGGTTCCGGTACATCCCATGTACTGTCTTTGCGGATGCGAACAAAATCATTATGACCTACAACACGATGAAACGAGCTTTTGAAAAAACATTCCGGTCGTTCGGCCTCATAAACTTTGCTGTAAAAATCAGCGCCACCTGCTGCTTTGCTTTCTTCCTGCCTGCCCACCATACTTCGATAGTAGGTTACACCACAAGCCCATAACTCCTGGTTGCTGCCCATAGGTGCCAACACTTCATTAATTAAACTTTTATCGGATGCGGTCAATTTCGAAGTAAGTGCTTTTGCTTTTTCAAACACATCATCATTGTTAATAAACTCATCCCAGCGTTCATCTGTAACTAAAAAAAACTGATCTGCCTGTTCAATAACAACTCCTGCTTGGGTCTTAAATAATTTCATGTTTGTATAATTATCTGTTTATTTATTTGTGATATCACTCCATAGCCAGATCAATGATTCGGGCAATATACTGCCACCATGTTTTCCGCTATGTGTGCCTGTGCCTTTTTCAAATTTAAATTCATAGCCTTTGAATTTAAAGGCCGATTCCATTTCCAAATTCGCAAGCCACCAGTTTCCATGTTCGTTATCAAGATCATTAGTGCCGTCCTGCATAAATATTTTGATGTCTTTCTTTTTATGCTTGCGGATGATCGATGGATAGTTGTTACCTCCACGGATATTTGTATAGCTGCCTATATGACTCAACACTTTGCTGAAGTATTCCGGATGTTCCCATGCAGCCGTAAATGCACAGATGGCGCCACTTGACAAACCACCAATGCCATGCATCTTGGGATCACTACTGATATTATATTTCTTTTTCAGTTCAGGTATGAGTTCATCCATCAGCATCACAGCATAACGATCATCCATTACATCATATTCATCAGCACGGTTTCTTGCTGCATACCTGTTTTGCGGGTACTCTTTGGTATTATGCCCGGGGTTTACAAACAAACAAATGGTAACAGGTAATTTCTTTTGATGAATTAAATTGTCATACACAACGGGAACACGAAAGTCGCCGGAATCATTTACATAACTATGTCCATCCTGGAAAACCATTAATGCTGCAGGTTTCGACGCATCATATTGTGCAGGTATGTAAACATAATATTCACGGAAATTATTATAGAGCTTGCTTTGCCATTCGTGTTTTGTAACAGTACCTTTTGGTGCACCCTCTTTTCGTTGCGAATCCGGCCCCAGCTTATAAAGCGAATCCTGCGCCGCACAGGCAACGGTTGTAGTTAAAAAAATGAGGAATAAAAATTTCTTCACGATGGCTGATAATTTATTTTCTCATTTTAAAACGTAATACCTGCATATCGTTACTGATGTACAAAGTCTTTTCATCAGCACTCAGTGCACAATTCGATGTGGGGTTTTTGAGTTTTAGTTTGCCCAGTACTTTTCCTTCTTTGTTGAAGATCCAGATACCGCCGGGTCCTGTTGCAAATACATTTCCTTTGCTGTCAACTTTTAAACCATCAGGTGAGCCAGGTTGTCCTTTTGCAGAAGCAATATCATTGTAAAAAAGTCGGCCGTTCGTTAACGAATCACCAACCACATCATAAAGGAACCAGTTTGGATTTTTCCAATCGGAACTGGCGATGATGATTTGCTGTTCGCCAGGTAAAAATGCAATGCCATTGGGACGTGGAATACTATCGACCAATAAGATCACTTCACCATTTGTTTTGACTTTATACACGCCGTTGAATGATAATTGTTTTTTCGGATCATCATCACTTTGCGATTCCAAACCATAAGGTGGATCAGTAAAAAACAATTCACCTGTACTGTTATAGACAGCGTCATTAGGACTACTCAACCGTTTGCCTTGATATTTGTCTGCGAGTGTGATAAACTTAGCTACAGGTTGATTAATTGGCGCATCCATTCTTGCCATCTGCCTGTTACCATGCTGACATAAAACCAGGTTACCATTTGGATCTAATAATAAACCATTGCTACCCGTTTCACCACCACGTTTTATAGTATCAGTATAACCGGAAGGAGTGAGGTAAACTTCTTTTCCTTTCGCTTCTGTCCATTTATAAATAGTATTGGCAGGTACATCAGAGAATAACAACATGTTTTCTTTTTCGATCCACAAGGTTCCTTCGCTCCATTCAAAACCTTCGGCAATTATCTCTGCTGTTGCATCTGCATCAATAATTGAATTCAATGCAGTGTCAATCCGTTCAACTGATCCTGTAGTCTTATATTCACTCATAGTTTGCTTCTCCTCATTACTGCATGAAAGCAATACAATTACTGCAACAATGAATATTGATTTATATGGCTTCATATTTTTGTCTTAACTGTTTTCATCTTTCGCATCTGCGTCATCTATGTTTCCATCAGTGTGAATCTCTTGTTACTACACTACCCGAACTTCCCTTTAAAAAATCAAGATCAGCACCTTTATCTGCGCCCATCACATGTTTAATATACATACTTACATAACCTCGTGTAGCTGCAGGTTTTGGT
Source organism: Lacibacter sp. H375 (assembly GCF_037892425.1). Taxonomy (NCBI): domain Bacteria; kingdom Pseudomonadati; phylum Bacteroidota; class Chitinophagia; order Chitinophagales; family Chitinophagaceae; genus Lacibacter; species Lacibacter aquaticus. Next base: position 817,200 of record NZ_JBBKTT010000001.1, on the reverse strand, counting down.
GCAAGCCATGCTTCTTTTCGTTTCTCCAGCTCTTCATCACTCACATGCAACTGTAATAATCTTTTTTCTACATCCAGTTCTATCATGTCGCCATTCTGCACCAATGCCAATGCGCCACCAATTGCGCTTTCAGGCGACACATGCAATACGGCTGTACCATATGCTGTGCCACTCATACGTCCATCGCTGATGCGCACCATATCTTTTATACCTTTCTCTAATATTTTTTTTGGCAATGCCATATTACCAACTTCAGGCATACCGGGATAACCAACAGGGCCAACATATTTCAACACCATCACACAGGTTTCATCAATATCCAATTCAGGATCATCAATCCTTGCATTGTAATCTTCAATACTTTCGAACACAACTGCACGGCCAGTATGTTTCATTAGTGCGGGCGTAGCTGCTGATGGTTTAATAACGGCGCCGTTTGTTGCCAGGTTTCCTTTCACCACTACACAACCTGCTTCGGGTTTAATAGGCGATTCATACTTTGCAATTACATCTTCGTTATAACATTCGGTATTACCAGTAATGTTATCGTGATGATTTTTTCCTGTAACGGTGATGACATTTTGATGAAGCTCTTTTTTTAATTCATTTAAAATAACCGGTAATCCACCAGCATAATAAAAATCTTCCATCAAATATTCGCCTGAAGGCATCAGATTTAAGAGCAAAGGAATTTTGCTGCCAAGTGTGTCAAAATCTTCTAAGTTTAATTCAACACCAATTCTTCCTGCAATGGCAGTAAGATGTATAATAAAATTTGATGACCCTCCGACTGCAGCATTTACCTTGATCGAATTTTCAAATGCTTCACGTGTAAGTATTTTGTCGATGGTTAAATTTTCTTTCACCATTTCTACAATACGTCGTCCGCTTAATTGTGCCATTACTTTTTTTCTGCTGTCTGCAGCAGGTATGGCTGATGCACCACTCAATGTTAATCCTAACGATTCAACCATTACAGCCATTGTGCTTGCAGTGCCCATTGTCATACAATGACCAATGCTTCTGCTCATACAACTCTCTGCATATTCACAATCTTCCTGCGTCATCTTACCCGTCTTCATGTCTTCATCAAACTTCCACACATGCGTACCACTGCCGATGGTTTGTCCTTTGTACCGTCCATTCAACATTGGTCCACCCGGTACAACAATCGTTGGCAATCCAACACTCGCTGCACCCATCACTGTTGATGGAGTTGTTTTATCACAACCTGTCAACAACACCACACCATCAATAGGGTTACCACGAATACTTTCTTCAGCATCCATACTCGCCAGGTTGCGAAACAACATGGCTGTTGGTTTCAACAATGTTTCACCCAAACTCATGATCGGAAATTCCAATGGGAAACCACCTGCTTCCAACACACCACGTTTCACTGCTTCTGCATGATCACGGAAGTGAGCGTTACAAGGCGTGAGTTCACTAAATGTATTGCAAATACCAATCACCGGTCTGCCATCAAACATGTCGGTGGGCATTCCCTGGTTTTTCATCCAGCTACGGTAAATAATTCCGTCTTTATTTTTCTTACCAAACCAATCGTGGCTTCTTAAATGTGTACTCATCTTCCTTGATTTATAAATTTCATGGTTTGCCTTGAGGGGCTAATTTAAATCTTTATTTGTCCTTTCTCCATTAATCAACCTCCAAATCATCAATGTGTTTTTATTTTTTAATTCAAACGGCAGTAATGAGTCGGGCATATTCTGATAGCAGACCGGCCTTGTGAAACGATAGATGGCTGCTGTACCAACTGATGTAGACTTGCTATCGGTAGTTGATGGAAATGGTCCACCATGTACCATCGCACTGCATACTTCTACTCCGGTAGGAAATCCGTTTATTACAAGTCGTCCTACTTTTTGTTCAAGAATATGTATGAGTTCTTTATAATCATTTAATTCATCTTCTGTTCCGTGAATAGTAGCCGTTAAATGACCTGAAAGCTTTGAAGCTATCTCGAGCATTTCTTTTTTTCCGGCAGTAGTAACAGTAATGCTTGCAGGTCCAAAAATTTCTTCGCTTAAAGACGGGCTATTGTTAAATGTGTCACTGTTAGTTGAAAAAAGTATTGGTGTGGCTATATTATTTCCATCACTAGTTGTTGCATTACTGCCTGTTGCTAATTGCTGCACACCATTCATTTGCAAATGGTGCTCCACAGCTTGTTTGTATGATTTGAAAATTAATGGTGCCAGCATTACACCTCCATTTGTTTTTTCAAACTCCATCTTCAATGTACTTTTGAAAACATCCTCTTCATTTGCATCATAAAATAAAATACCGGGGTTTGTACAAAACTGCCCAACACCCATTGTAACTGATCCCGAATAGCCAGCAGCAATTGCTGCTCCTTTTTCTTTCATAGCTTTTGGTAAAATAAAAACAGGATTACTGCTTCCCATCTCTGCATAAACAGGTATCGGTTCAGGCCGGCTTACAGCAGCATCATACAATGCTTTACCTGCTTTATAAGATCCGGTAAAGCCAACTGCTTTTACTTGCGGATGTTTTACTAACTGTATACCGGTAGTAGTGCCATCACCATAAAGCAAAGAAAAAACACCGTCAGGCATATTGGTTTTACGTGCCGCCATTTGTATGGCTTTGCCAACAATTGCAGATGTAGCAGGGTGGGCACTATGTGCCTTTACAATAACAGGACATCCTGCTGCAAGTGCAGATGCAGTATCGCCACCTGCAACTGAAAATGCCAATGGGAAATTACTTGCGCCAAAAACAACGACCGGGCCCAAGCCGATGTGCATATAACGTAAATCGGATTTGGGTAAAGGAACACGATCAGGTATTGCTGTTTCTATTCGTGCATCTACCCATGAACCTTCTCTCAACAATGCCGCAAACATCTTTAGTTGATTAACTGTTCTTCCTCTTTCACCTTCAATTCGTGCTTGCGGTAAGCCGGTTTCACTGCTGCAAACACTAATCAACGTATCGCCTGTATTCATGATTTCTGCTGCAATTGCATCTAAAAAAACAGCTTTCTCTTCTCCGCTCTTCTTATAGTATTGCTGAAAAGCTATTGCTGCTTTTTCAACAGCCGTATCAACTTCGGCAGAAGTAGCTTTTGAAAAAGCATACTCATTATTCAATGCTGTTGCGGGATTGTATGAAAAAAAAGTTTCACTCCCTTCGTCCGAAAAATGATAGCCAATGATCTGTTTCTCTTTTACCATATTTTAAATTTCACTCATTATAATTATGCAGTATGGAAAAGACCCTTTGTAGATACAAAAGGTCTATTTCTAACGATACATTTCTATGCAAACTTGAAATTGATTAAACTATTTACATTAAATAATTTCAGTCTTAAAATTATCCACTCCTTTTGATTGCATTTAAAAAGTTTCTGTTATTGACTTAATCAGTAAAGAAAACTTCACGATTTTTTTTGATGTTACAATTTGTCCCAAAATACCCTTGATGTTAATTTATCTCCACCAATAGCTGCAGATGCAGCGTTATAGTTTGCTGTATTTGAAGAGGCTTCTAGATCAGGATAAGAAAGTCTTCTTGCAAAACCAACACTTCCAAGAGCTCCTGCAACCGGGTTGGGTGTTAAAGCAGGAAATCCGCTTCTTCTGAAATTGGCAAATGCTTCTGTTCCGTTTCTGATATTCACGATCCAGTATTGGGTGTTGATCAGCTTGAGCGCATCGGCCGGCGTATAGGCCACTCCCGGATCATTCAGATAGGCAGTAACATCTGCACCGGAGATAGGCGTAGTGCCGGTGTAAAGAGAATATGATGCCATGTCGGCTGTAATTGCATTGTCGTAATAGATCTTGGCCTGAACATCACCACCCGGAATCCAACCTCTCTTAGCTGCTTCTGCCAGCAATAATGATGTTTGCGCATAAGTTACCCAGAACTCAGGAACACCCGGAGCAGCAACGATATTTACATTAAACTGTGAATAATTTAGTCCCGATCCTCTGGCACCTCTATACGGACTTCCTGCAGCTAATATCTGATCACTGGTAACTCCAATTGGTACGCCATATTGATTTGCTAAAACCATATCGGGCGTAAGATTGTTTGCAATAGCACCGGGATCCGGATATTGTGCGATCAGGAACTTGCCTCTTGGATCGTTGGTTACTTTCAATTGATTTACAAACGGCTCAGCCGCATAGTTGAATTGAGAGAAGTTTCGCAATGCCGCATTATCGGGTTGTGAAAAAGCAGTTCCATCATTTTTTACAAATGCATTATCTGCGTTTGATGTCATCACTCCACCGGCGAATGCTTCGGCAACAATTGCCTGAGCTTTTGCAGGATCAAGTTTACTGTAACGCATTCCCAAACGTAACAATAATGAATTGCCTAATTTTTTCCATTTCGTCGCCTGGTCTGTGGCGTTCGCCGTTCTGGTTGATGGCTGTGCATTTGCGCCATAGAAAAGATCAGCAGAAATAAATTCACCACTGGTACTTAATGCAGCAATTGATTCTTTCAGTTCTTTGTACAGGTCATCATAAATGGCTGCATCATCATCATATTTTGGAAAAAACAACAGATCAGGAGCAACCCCTTTGCCGGCTTCTGAGTAAGGCACATCTCCATAGTTATCAACCAAGCCCATGAATACTTGTGCTTTCCAGATGCGGATCATACTTTTTAAATTAACACGGGTTGTGTTTGCTCCAAGGAGAGTTAATGCCTGCGTAAGATTTTTGATCGGTGCTGCGTTACCATTGCTACCCCCAGAGTAGGATTGATCCCATTTTGGGTTACTGTTTCCGTCAATATCAACATTAAAACTGAAACCCTGATTTGCACCGGTGTTGTAAGGAACCACAAAATGCTGCACAATGATGTGCTCTGCATTCCATGTGCCGATATGGGTTCGTTGAGCACCTGAAAGCAAGAGTGCAGGATCAATGGACAATACTGCATACGGGTTCGTGTTTATTTTTTCAAAATCCTTATCGCAGGCGGTAAGAAAACAGCCGCTGCAAATAACAAGGATCAGTTGTTTAAATATTTTCAGCATGTCGTTAGAATTTAACATTTAAAGTAAGATTGTAATTACGTGTTGTTGGTAATGATGAATTCTCATAACCAGCCCTAATATCACCAGATGACTGGATCGCTTCAGGATCAAGACCAGGCAGATCTTTGTAAAGAATTGCAACGTTGCGGCAGGAAGCAGAAAGTGATAATCCTTTTACGAATTTCAACACAGCTACCTTGCCAATAAGACTGGTTAAATTATATGCCAAAGAAATGTTTCTGAGTTTTACAAAATCTGATTTGAAGGTGAAAGGATCACCAATCTGGTCGTTTCTGTAACCTGTCCAGTAATTCTGCAAACCATTTCCTGCAACAGTAATTGAAACGGTGTTGGGCTGACCAGTGTTTACATTTACACCGGGGAATACATAACCACCTTCACGACCAATTAAAGACAATTTGCTATGGCCTTGACGTGTCATGTTCAGCAGCGTTGATGTTAACACTGTTCCGCCGAATTTATAATCGATATTAATGCCCAGGCTCAGGTTTTTATAGGTGAACGAGTTATTCCATCCGCCAGTGAATTTTGGAATGGCACTGCCAACCGGGTTAAAACCTCCTGTGATACCTTTTGGATTTGTATTGGATGGGAGCGGCCGACCATTATCGCCTACGAGAATTTGGCCATTGGCATTTCTTCGGTATGTTCTTGTGTACAACTGGTTCATGCCTAACCCTTCGGTGTACCTGATCTCTCCCAGAAACTCATTACCGGTTCCGTTGAAATAAAGCAAGAGAATAGTACCACTTGGGTTACCAACGTTTAAAACTTTTGTATTGAGGTATGCATTGTTCCATGAAGTGGTCCAACTGAAATCTTTTTGCTGAATAGCTTTGTATTCAACCAACGTTTCAAGACCGCTGTTCTTTAATGAAGCTCTGTTTTGTTTTGACGTATTATAGCCCGATGAGCTGGAAAGATTTACATCAATGATCTGGTCAGTAGTTATTTTTTCAAATGCTGCAACATCCATTAATAACCTGTTTTGAAATAATCTTAATTCAAGACCAATTTCTTTTTCGGTTACAGTAAATGGCTGCAACAAAGGGTTGGGTGCACCGGCACCATTAATACTCCCCAACGTTTGTCCGTTAAACAGATTTGCACCAATTCCATACGTTAAAACCCCTTCATAAGGATTCACTAATGCCACACTACCTACCTGCGCCCATGAAGCTCTTAACTTACCAAACGAAAGCCAGTTAACATTCTTTAAGAGTTGTGAGAAAACAAAACTACCTGAAACAGATGAATAAAATTTACTGTTGTTCTCAGGAATCAGGATCGAAAACCAATCGTTCCTGACAGTACCGTTAAGGAATAACAATCCATTGTATCCTAATTCAACCCATCCATACATTGAGTTAACACGTTGCTGGCTGTAATTAAATCCATCGCCTGCGCCTTTTACCGTGCCATTCCTGTAAGAATAAACATTGGGAACGGTAAAGTTTGTAGATGTTTGAACCATATTTTTCCATTCTGATCGTAACGTGTTACCACCAAAAGCCGCATCAACCGAAAATTTTCCAAACTGGTTGCTCGTACCAACAAGAAAGTCGGCATTAATATCGGTTGTAGTAGTTTGGTTTAAATTATAACCGCCTCTATAAGTAACAGTAGGGGTGGTGGTGGCAATTACAGTATTGGCGCCTGTACCGTTGAGTGTATACCATTCAGCAAAATTATCGCCACGATCGTAGTTGAACCGACCCTGCGCATAGAGCCAGTCGGTAATATCATAACGTAATGTAGCTGTTCCAAGAAAACGGTTTCTGTCTTCCTTGTATTTCTGACCGTTTTGCAAAGCAAAATAAGGGTTATTCACTGTGCCCTGGAAGCCGTTGGTTCTCCATTCTGCACCAGTAGCAGGATCTTTTGCACTGGTACGGTAAGCTTCTATCGGAACAGAGATCGGCATACGTGTAAAGAAGTTTACAGCCCCATCGCCCTGTGTACCAATCTGTGGCGGATTAATATAATCTTCATCTGCATAGTTTACATTCAACTGTAGTTTGAGTTTTTTGGCAATTGTTTGATTGACACCTATATTGAAAATTCTTCTTTTGTATTCATTGCTTGGCACAATACCTTTTGCACTCGTGGTTGAAATGGAAGTTCTGAAACTCCCGTTGGTACCGCCACCAGATAAGCCAAGCGTATTGGTTAGGTTTGTTCCTGTTTGCAGGAAGTCGAAAAGTTGGTGCGGATTAGCAGAGTATGGACGCATTTGTCCATCAAAATTGATGGTTGGCTGTCCATCTAATTTGGCGCCCCATCCCCATTGACCATTACCTTGTATTTGTGCAGCAGTTGTAAACTTGTTTCCTCCTTGTCCCTGGCCATATTCAGTTTGTACAATTTCGTCCATGAAGTTTAAGGCCTGCGATGATGTATAACTGGACGTAAAATCAACACCTATACCCTGATTTTTTGAACCAGACTTTGTTGTGATGATGATCGCACCGGCTGCGGCTCTTGAACCATACAGTGCGGCGGCAGCTGCTCCTTTCAACACCGTCATACTTTCAATATCATCAGGATTAATATTTGCCAGGTTATCGCCACGGTCACGTTGCTGACCGGCACCCTCGGCATTTCGTACACCCTGATCCATAGGCAAACCATTAATAACTAACAGGGGTGCATTGTTTGCTCCGGCAAAACCAACTTGTCCACGCAGGCGAATCTGATTACTGGCACCGGCACCTGCAGCGGGAGGTGTAATATTTAACCCGGCAACCTTTCCTACAAGCGATTCACCGAGGTTGGTAGTTCGCTGTCTTACGAGTTCATCCGCATTAACAGATGTTGTGGAATAACCCAGCTTTTTTGCTGCACGTTTCTCACCCAACGCTATCACTACCACTTCATCCATGTTTGTTTCAGAGCGGGTGAGCGTTACAGAAACAGTTGTTCTGCCGCTGACGGGAACTTCTAAATTTACAAATCCAATAAAGCTAAACAGCAATACGTCTGTTCCGGAAGCAGTAATGCTGAAATTACCGGAAGCATTGGTGACCGTTGCTCTGTTTGTACCTTTTACTGCTACGGTTGCTCCGTTAACAGGATTTTTTTCCTCATCCACCACCGTACCGGTGACGGTTTGCGCCTGTGCAGCTGTAAGAATTGTTAAGAGGATGAATGAAAACAGAAGCCGGATCAAACCCGTATTTGTTGCGGGTTGAAATTTTACCTTCATAATGCAATCGTTTTGGTTGAGTGATAAATGGCAGGGGTAACTGATCTCACAGTTACCCGGGTTATAATCTTACGCTAAAGTATTTATGCTGTGAGGCAAAAACTTCCAATAAAAAACTTCGTTGCATTTTGCAAATGCAGATGAGATAAAATGATTTTCTTTATACAGTCTGTTATTATCATAACGATGGAGGAATGATCATTTCCTAAAGCTTGTTCAGATCTTATATGAATCAATTTGTGCTTAGCCATAATGCTGCATCGGAGTTGCGATTATTCCCGCATATTATTGAAATAGGCGTAATCAAAAATCCGGCGATACGTCTCAATGGTTTTCCATGTGAAATTGATCGTTGCTTAAAGTTGTACTATATACAGGAAGGGAAATTTGAATGGTGCATCAATGATCGTTCTTACACACTTTTTCCGGGAGATGTTGCATTGGTGTTGCCCGGCACTTCATTCGGCAACGAAAGCAACGTACTTGAGATCGGTTGTTTTTCCTGGATACATCTACAGGTTAACAAAAATGAAAAAGGTGAACTGGAAAATCCTGCGTGGAGCAGTTTATCGGATGCAGAAAGCCGTGCAATAAATAAAATACTGCAATCAGACCATACGCCCATACTTCAAAAATTTACAGATGTAGGTGTTATTCTGAAAGGAATACAAACTGAGTTGTTTAAACAGGAAATAGGTTTCCTTGCCAGGGTAAATCATTTGATCGATGAAATTTTTATACAGGTAAGCAGGCAGTTTACAAGAATGTCGAACCCCGGACGTGACTTTCCTAAAACATTTATGAAGCTGGAACAGGAATTACGTCAAAATCTTTCACACCAATGGACTGTTGAAGAAATGGCAGCACTGGTAGGATTAGGTACAACGCTTTTCAACGAGAAGGTAAAAAGTTATTCCGGTTTTTCACCATTGAACTATTTGATCAATATCCGTATTTCAGAAGCAATCAAATTATTGAAAACACCGGGTATAAGCTTAACTGATATTGCACTTGATACCGGCTTTTATTCATCGCAACATTTTTCTACAACATTTAAGAAACTCACCGGCTATACACCCAGTGAATTCAGAAAAAATCATATTGGAACAAATTAATTAATAATCAAATGGAATGTATCATCACTATAGAACTCGGCACCAATGCAGTAAGAGTTTACGCATTTGATCTTGATGGGAACATCATTGGCTCATTGAAGGGGTACTGTCCTACTTTTCATAGTGAGCCTGATTACAGTGAACAGGATGCCGATCAGATATTCATTACGATGCTTTATGTATTGAAGAACCTGTTGAATGATGTACTGCATCCAAGAAAGTATAAAGTAAGATGCATTTGTTTCAGTTCATCGATGCATAGTGTACTTGCCGTAGATAAAAGAGGTAATCCAATGGGCCATGCAATTACATGGGCCGATAACAGGGCAAACAAAGAAGCAGCTGAACTTAAGAATTCACCCCTTGGTAAAAAAATCTACAGTGCTACCGGCACACCATTACATCCCATGTCGCCGCTTACAAAAATTGCGTGGATCAAAAACAATGAAAAGGAAAAGTTTAAACAGGTAAGTAAATTTTTATCTCTCAAGGCATATATTCTGCAGCAGCTAACAGGAGAATATGTTATTGATTACAGTATTGCTTCCGCTACAGGTTTGTTGAATATTCATAAAATTAAATGGGAAACAGAGTCACTCAAGTTTGCTGGCATTACTGCTGCGATGTTGCCAGAGTTAGTACCTGTAGATACAAAAGTGGGAAAATTAAATAAAGCTTACCAGGCATCGCTGGGTTTATCGGCAGATACAAAAATACTGGTTGGTTCAAGTGATGGCTGTATGGCCGTTCTTGGCGATGGTGTAAATGAAGAAGGTGTAGCAACAATTACAGTTGAAGACAGTGGAGCAGTGAGAGTAGTGAGTGATAAGGTCATGCAGGATGATAAACAACGATTCTTTAATTACCTGCTTACTGAGAATAAATACATATCAGGTGGACCCACGAATAATGGTGGCGTCATCTTTGAATGGTTCACCCGACAGTTTGGTGATTTTAAAAATCCATTTGACTTAGAACATACAATGCTTGAACTAATTCAGGATGCATCGAAAGTACCTGCAGGTTCCGACGGATTGATCTTTCTTCCTTATTTACTGGGCGAACGTGCACCAATATGGAACGCCAATGCAAGAGGTGTATTCTTCGGAATAAATATTAAACATGAGAAAGCACATTTTGTAAGAGCTGCTATTGAAGGTATTATTTATGAACTATACAGTATTGGAAAAACACTTGAAGAACACAGGAGCATCAACAGCCTGTCAATAAACGGAAGTTTCGGTACGTTGCCATTCTTTACACAAATGGTAGCAGACATTTATAACAAACCAGTTCGCTTAAGACAGAATTATCATAGCGTAAGTTATGGAGCGTACTTATTAAGCGCAACTGAAATGGGTATTTACAAATCTCTTGATGAAGCAGCGAAAACAGTGGTGCTTCCCGACCTTGCTACACCGGATAAACAGAACAATAAAATGTATTTGAAGTATTACAAAATATTTGAACGGTTAAGTACCAAGCTGGCGAGTGAGTTTGCAGATATTGCTGCGTTGCAACAGCAGTAGTAACATCAGCATAAGTTGATTTTTATTTGAAAAAAATCCATATCGAAAAGAAATTCCAAATTTCACAATCACTAATTAAGACCAAAATAAAAATGGAGCGTAAAGTAAAACCGGTTCTTTTTTCTGCACTTGCTGTATTATTTGCATCATTGGCTACGGTATTTTGGCTAACAGAAAATATAAACATGTCAGGATGGTTCCTGGTTTTATTTTTTTTAAGTCTTGCATTTGCTTTCAGAGGTATTGCATTGTTAAAGGGTCTCTCCTTCACTGCCATTATTTTAGCTTCAGTTGTGTTAGCTATGTGGCATCCTGAATATTTTACCACCTGGGGTAATTTTCAGTTAAGCAGTACAATTATTCCCTTCATTCAGCTGCTCATGTTTGGAATGGGTTCGTCTATGAGTGTAAACGATTTTGCTGCTGTTGTGAAATCGCCAAAAGGAGTAATGATAGGTGTTGCAAGTCAGTTTATTATTATGCCGTCGCTTGGTTTTATACTGGCTTCAGCAACAAATTTCCCTTCCGAAATAGCAGCAGGGATTATCTTGATCGGTTGTTCACCAAGCGGCCTGGCTTCAAACGTAATGGCCTACTTGTCAAAAGCAAATCTTGCATTATCAATTACCATTACATCCATCACTACGTTGATAGCCCCGTTTGTTACACCGTTATTGATGAAGTTATTTGCCGGTGCTTTAATTGAAATAGATGTATTGAAAATGATGTGGGATATCTTTAAAATGATCATCATTCCTATTGGCGCAGGTTTGTTATTCAATAAATTATTAAAAGGAAAAATTAAGTGGCTTGATAGTGCTATGCCATTTGTTTCGATGTTTGCCATTACCTGCATTGTTACAATCATTGTTGCTTCCGGAAGAGATAACCTGCTCAAAATTGGATTACTGTTAACTGTTGTTGCATTGGCACATAATACGTTTGGATACCTGTTGGGCTATTGGAGCGGTCGCTTATTTAAAATGAGTGAAAGAGATTGCCGAACCATTGCCATTGAAGTAGGCATGCAGAATGCAGGGCTAGCATCGGGCATTGCAAAAGAGCTTGGAAAAATTTCAACCATTGGGTTAGCCGCTGCTGTGTTTGGTCCATTAATGAATATTACAGGTTCGGCATTGGCAAGCTGGTGGCATAACCGTCCACCTGTGGAAAAAAAATAAAACAATCAAAAAAGATCATTCAATAAAAACAATCGCCATGATAAAAATTAAAAACGGATTGCTACTGTTGTTGTTTCTTGTATTGCTTCAACAACTGCGAGGACAGGAAGTACAGATCAGCAAAGAGCATCTGATCTCATTAACACCACTTTGGACAGGTGAACGGTTCCCCGACGGACGACCAAAAGTTCCCGATCAGATTTTAAAACGAATGAAAAATGTAAGTGTTGAAGAAGCATGGGCAGTGATGAAAAATGCAGGCTATGCATATCAGATTGCTGAAGGCTGGCAAATGATTCATCCCGACAGTGTATTAGTTGGTCGTGCTGTAACCGCAACGTTTATGCCTGGCCGACCTGATGTTTGGAAAGCTATCGATTCAGTTGGGAAAAAAGCGGGGAAGCGTGGACAAAATACATGGGCTGTTGATATACTTGTAAAAGGCGATGTATATGTGGCCGATCAGTTTGGTGCACAAAAGAACGGGCCAACTATTGGAGATAATGTTGGCAATGCCATCTATGCAAAAACAGGAAACGGAATTGTGTACGATGGAGCATTGCGTGATGTGGAAGGATTAAAAGATATTCCCGGCTTCACTTCTTATTATACCAGTTACGATCCATCATTTCATAATCCTCCCGGTGATCTAACAACAATGATCGTAGGCATTAATCATCCCACACGCATTCGAAGAGTTACAGTAATGCCTGGTGATGTTGTACTCGGTAAACTTGGAGTTGTTGTATTTGTTCCGCCGCATCTTGCAGAAAAGGTTGTTACTACATCAGAGATCGTCAGGCTAAGAGATATGTTTGGTCATCAACGTTTGCGTGAAGGAAAATATACTGCCGGACAAATTGATGCAAGATGGAGCGACGAAATTGAACGTGATTTTTCAAAGTGGCTCAACGATCATATTAGTGAATTACCCGTGCCGAAGGAATTGATACAACAATATTTAAAAGACAGAACATGGTAACGCAGATCATGTAAACATTATATTTCATCCAATCAACATTTTATATGAGCAACAATAACTCACGAAGATCTTTTTTATCAAAAGCTGCTCTTGCAACAGCTCTCATGCCAATCGCTTCAATGCAGGTTTTTGGAGAAGGATACAAAGAAGCAGTTGAACGCACACCTAAATCATCTGCACCATCTGATCTGAAAATTACAGACATTAAGTGTGGTTACATACGTGGAAGCCTGTTTGTAAAAATTTATACCAACCAGGATATTTATGGTGTGGGAGAAGGAGTAGATGCAGTTCCCGGTACATATCATTTGGTGAAAAACTTCGGGGCCAGGTTAAAAGGCAAAAGTCCGTTGAATGTACATCGGTTGTTTGAAGATATCCGCAAAGGTGGTTTTTTCCAGGGAGCTCAGGGAGGAATGTATATTGCTGTGTTATCAGCCATTGAAACAGCATTATGGGATCTTGCGGGAAAATCATTGAACATTCCGGTGTATCAATTATTGGGTGGAAAATTTCGTGATAAAATAAGAGTGTATTGCGATACGGCTTTGTATCAACGCAATTTACCAACACCGAAAGATTTTGCAGAAGCAGCATTGACGTCAAAGAAGATGGGTTTCAATGCAATTAAATTTGATCTTGATCAGGCAAACGATCCCAATAAATATGATGCGTATAACTGGACTGCAAGTCCCATGGAGCTGCAACGTATGTACGATCAAATGGCAGCAGCAAGAGAAGCAGTTGGCCCAAACATTGATATATGTGTGGATATGCATGGCCGTTATGATGCAGTAACAGGACAAGCGGTAGCCAAACGTTTAGAGCCCCTGAATTTAATGTGGCTGGAAGAACCAATACCTGCAGAAAATGTAGAAGCATATAAACTAATTACAGAAAGCACAAGCACACCTATTTGCGCAGGGGAGAATCATTACCTGGCTTATGGTTTTAGGCGATTACTTGAAATAGGAGCCGTTGATATTGTGATGCCCGATCTGCAAAAAGCAGGTGGACTTGGTGAAGGCCAGCGTATTGCTAACCTTGCAAATTTATACTACACGCCGTTTGCTCCACATATGGTTGCGTCGTTCCTCGGCGCAATGGCATCGGCACATGTATGTGCTTCTGTTCCTAATTTTTTAATATTGGAATGGCAATCTTATTTTCATACAAACCCGATGTTCAAGGAAATTGTAACGTATGATGGAGAGTGGGTGAAAGATAGTTACATTACCTTGTCGGAGAAACCCGGGATAGGGGTTGATATCAATGAAACTGCTATGAAAAAATATGCAGTGCCGGGTGTTCCTTTTTTTGAATGATCATACTAATGGTTAATTAATGAACAAGATAATTTTTGCAGTCTGTTGCGTTTTCAGTTTGTTTGCTTGTGTATATGCACAAACCAATAATGTATGGAAGGGAAAGAAATGTGCAGTTGTTCTTACTTACGATGATGCTATTGATCAGCATTTAGATAATGCTGCACCGGTATTAGATTCGTTAGGATTAAAAGCAACATTTTATATAACTGCGTTTTCACAATCGGTTCAAACAAGATTGAAGGAGTGGAAAAAACTTCCTGCGAAAGGTCATGAACTTGGTAATCATACGTTGTTTCATCCCTGTATTGGTAATATGCCGGGCCGTGAATGGGTGAGCAAGGAAAACGATATGAACAACTATTCTGTTAAACGCATGGAAAACGAAATGCGCATGACAAATCTCTTTCTGCAATCACTGGATGGAAAAACAAAACGAACCTTTGCTTTCACATGTGGCGATATGAAAATCGCTGATTCATCTTTCATCAATGGCATGAAAAAAGATTTTGTTGCAGCAAGAGCTGTGCGTAATGAAATGCATAAGATGAACGAAATTGATCTCTACAACGTAGATTGCTACGTGGTGAATAATCACAGCTTTGACGAAATGAAAGCATGGGTCGACCAAGCTATACAAACTAGTTCGCTGCTGGTAATTTTGTTTCATGGGGTTGGTGGTGGCAACGGACTTGATGTATCCATAGAGAATCATCGGAAAATACTTCGCTATATCAAACAAAAAGAGAAGGACATTTATGTGGCACCAATGTTGGAAGTAGCAGACTATATCAATCAAAGACGAAAGGGGAACAAACAATGATCAATTAAATGATTGCAATAAAGCATCACTATAAAATCAATTCGTATGGGTCAGCAACATTCACGAAGGAAGTTTTTACAACAGATCGGATTGGCAGGCTTGAGTCTTCCATTACTCTCTGCCAATAATTCCTGTAATGAACAACAATCAAAACAACGTTTCATGCAACAGAAAAAGGAAGGAAAGCTTGGCATCGCCTTAGTGGGACTTGGCGGATATGCAGGCGGACAATTAGCACCTGCATTGCAGCAAACTGAACATTGTTATCTCGCAGGTATCGTTACAGGAACGCCGTCGAAAATTCCAGTATGGAAAGAGAAATATAATATTCCTGATAAGAATATTTACAACTACGAAAATTATGACTCTATAAAAGACAATCCTGATATCGACATTATCTACGTCGTTCTACCGAACAGTATGCATGCAGAATATACAGTCCGTGGTTTTGCAGCAGGTAAACATGTGATCTGCGAAAAACCCATGGCGCTTACTGTTGAGGATTGTGATAAAATGATTGCTGCGTCAAAAAAAGCCGGTAAGCAATTATCTATTGGCTATCGGTTACAATTTGAACCGCATAATTTAGAAATGATGCGGTTGGGTACAACAAAAGTTTATGGCGATATAAAGAAAATGACAGCAGGATTTGGTTTTATAATAGGTGATCCAAACCAGTGGCGATTGAAAAAAGATTTGGCCGGCGGAGGCCCTATGCAGGATCTCGGTATTTATTGTGTACAGGGTATTTGTTATACAACTGGTATGGTACCGATTGCAGTTACCGCACAGGAAGGACCTAAAACAATAGCAGATAAATTTAAAGAAGTAGAACAATCGCTGAAATGGCAATTTGAAATGCCTAACGGTTTAATTGCAGAAGGTGAAGCAAGCTACGGAGGTAACATGAATTTCCTGAGAGCAGAAGCGGAGAAAGGCACGTTTGAATTATCGCCGGCTTATAACTACGGAGGGTTGAGAGGAAAAACATCTGAAGGCCCAATGAGTTTTGCAAATATTAATCAGCAGGCAAAACAGATGGATGGTATTGCACTATCTATGATGAAAAATCAACCGTCTATTGTTCCCGGCGAGATGGGAAGAAGAGATGTGAAATTAATTACAGCAGTTTATGAGGCAATGGCAACCGGTAAGAAAATAAAAATTCACTAACATCGCATATTGAACAAAAAAATCCTGCAGCATTTGAAGACTGCAGGATTTTTTAATTAGTTGTTATTGGGTTTTCTTTTCATAGTTCAACCACTTGCTTGCCCATGGAATAAAGAATTTAAAGTTGGGCGCATCAGTGTGTCCTCCATCATGTTGACGCCATGCCAAATGTCCATTCAACATATCGGTAAGCATCGGTGGCATTTTTTCATTCATGTAATCATTACTTACACCAAGATCTTTTGCACCTAATAGTTTGAATGCTGTGCCTGCAGCAATGGTTGCCTGGTAACTTCCTTTTTGATCGAGCCAGTTAGCATCACCTTTTTCCGGAATGCCATAACTGATGAATGTTAGACGTGGTGCACATAATGCAATCAGTTCATGCGAATCAACAGGAAGATCACAACCTGTTTTTTTGCCAAAGGTTGATTCTTCGGCTCCGTATTTTAAATAGTTACCGGCCATCCAATGATAACCGCCACCTCCGGTTAAATTTTCCACTGACTCACCAAACACACGACGATGCAATGTTGCACCACCTTTTCCTGATGAACCAATTAATCCAACTGCAAAACGTTGATCAAATGCCATTGTTACCAATGCTGCTTTACCATATCTTGATACACCTTCAATGCCAACTTGCTTTGCATTCACTAATGGTTCTGTTTCCAAATAATCCAATGCACGACTTGCACCCCATCCCCATGCTCGCAATGCACCCCAATCTTCCGGCTTGCGTGGTTGACCCATATTGGTTAAGCCAATGATTCCTCTTGTTAATCCTGCACCGTTATCCGGTTGTATTGTTCCGGGATCGATAGTTAGATAACCCCAGCCCGCAGCCAATAATTTTTCCTGTGGTGTTAACTCTTCATCGGGTTTTGCAGGTGCAAAAAAGTTAGGAGCGGGGAGACGTGTAATGGGTTGATAAGCGGGATACTTTTCAAAAATTTCTTTCATTGCAGGATCAGACTTGATCATCATTTCTTTGTATGCTGCATTTATTTTCTCCAGATCATCAGGCGATGGTTGTGCAGGTGCTGGTAATACTGGTCTGCCAAACATGATCAATACAGGTACAGGTCCTTTTACATTTGTTGGAACAACCAACACCATTTTTATATCAACATTGATCAATGGGTAGGCACTGTTATCTGCATGCCCAACGATTTCTTTTGCAATAACAGGAATGCGATTCACTACTTCTCTGTCGAGTATCTTAACGGTCCAAGTTACTTTTGGAACATTGTTTGGAATACGTCCATACACTTCCCGTTCAAACTCTTCAATCAACTCAGGCCTGCGTTGCTTCCACCACATATCAGCAGTTGTCACTTTCTTTCCATTCTTTAATGTAAGTACATCGGGCAACTGCGGACAAGGATTCGCCAACGCCTCATCATAATTCGCATGATTCGGATCTTTCTCATTACCGCTTTTTCCAGGTCGTAATTTTTTAATACCCAATTGCTGCATCATGTTTGCCTGATCCTGTTGTACATTGAATACAGTGAGCTTTGGATATTTACTGCTGTCAATTGTAGTTACCTGTGCCGTTGCAATCGAGTTAACTCCGAACATTGTCACTAACAGGAATACAAGCTTATTCAAGTTCATATGATGATTTATTTTTCATTTGTAAAAGGCGACGCAGGTAATCCTTGTTTATTATAGAGGTTTGGTTGCACCGGGTTATCGGCCCAGGCATAGCGCACATACATTGGCTCTTTCACTTCATCACTCCACACAATTACTTTATCGCCATCAATTTTTGCTTTTGCCCATACAAATTTTTTATCAGCCCCTGCAATAGCGAACTCACTCAACTCTTCCCCATCATTTGTAATTAAACCGCTGCCGGTATGTTGAAATGAAACAACGATCTTATTGCCGTCAATTTTTGCCGATTGAAATAACGGACCTGAGTAAACGAGATTTTCATTATAAGCAAGTTTGCGTGCTGCCAATGCCAAACGAATACCCACATCTTTTT
The DNA here is from genome assembly GCF_037892425.1 of Lacibacter sp. H375. NCBI lineage: Bacteria > Pseudomonadati > Bacteroidota > Chitinophagia > Chitinophagales > Chitinophagaceae > Lacibacter > Lacibacter aquaticus. The sequence goes on along the minus strand of NZ_JBBKTT010000001.1, from coordinate 798,809 downwards.
TATTATCCGGATGAATATCGTTCCACTCACCCAGATCAATGGCAACTGCCATTGCTGTATTTGGAACAGCGAGTGTTTGTAATTGCTGTTGACGAAGCGTGGCCCATCCACTTTCGGAAGGGAGATAATTATAATCCATAAAGCCCGGCAATTGCACATACAGAAAAGGTAATTCACCTTGGTTCCATTTGTTGCGCCAGTCACGAATTTGTGCAGATTGCAAAGCCCCGTATTCCTGTGGCCTGCCTGCATTGCTTTCGCCCTGGTACCAACAAAAGCCTTTGATGGTATAATTTATTTCAGGAGCAACCATTGCATTGTACAATGCCGCCGGTTGATTTTGTGCATTGATACCGCCACCACCAAAACCACCTCCGGCAAATGGCCGGTTTACAAGACCCACTTTGTACTGCCATGTTCCCTTGAGATCAACTGTATCTGTTCCGGAGAAAATACAATACGGTTTATCAGTTACAAAACCACCTTTACCTGCATTGTTAGTTACACGAATAACGAAAACATTTTTACCTGCTTTTAAAACAGTTGCAGGAACAGTGTATCTGCGTTGCGGATATTGATAGGTTGTGTTGCCCACACGCACACCATTGATGTATAATTCATCTGCATCAATGATCCGTCCAAGAAAAACTTTGGCAGCTTTACCAATCATAGATGCAGGGATGTCAATTTCTTTTCTATACCAAACAACACCGTTGAGATCTTTAATACCCTGGTCTTCCCAATAACCGGGTATGTTGATGTTGCGCCAACCTTTGGGAATATAGTTTAGGTCAAACCATTTTGTTGTTCCGTTTAAACCTGCATCAACGGGAGGAGCGATACGGGGCATATTTGTTGGACGACGATTTAAACTGTTGATATAAGCCGTGTCTTTATTTTTTGTGATGGTGGTTTGCAATGCTGCAAAATCTTTCAATCCTTCTTCGCTCGTCCATGCTTCTATCGGTGTGCCTCCAACACTTGCATTGATAATGCCGATGGGTACTTTGTATTTTTCGTGTAAATGTTTGGCAAAGAAATAAGCTACTGCAGAGAAGGGTCGAATGTCTTCACCCACGGCTGCTTTCCAGTAACCACTTGGTAAATTTTGTTGCGGGCCTTGCAAACTGGTGAGTGTTGGTACCCAGAACTGGCGGATCTGCGGATCATTTGCTTCCGCTATTTCTTTTGCATAGGTTACATCGTGAATATTGAGTTGATGCACCATATTTGATTGACCGCTGCAAAACCATACATCACCAAATAAAATTTCTTTGAGGCTGATCTTATTGCTGGCGTTTATATCAATGGTATAAGGTCCACCTGCTTTTGTTGCCGGTAGTTTTATTATCCATTTACCTTCAGCATTACCTTTTGTCTTGTATGTTTTGCCATTAAACATTACAGTTACTTTTTCATTCACTGCACTCCATCCCCAGATGTTTACCGGAACATCTCTTTGCAGGATCATACTGTCCCTTACGATCTGGGGAAGTTTTACCTGTGCAAAAAGAGAGTGTAAACTCATTGACAGGAGCAAAACAAAAGCAATATTTATTTTTTTGTAGTTCATGTATGGATGTATTAATTTCTCTTTGGGTTAGGGGTATTTTGTATTGCTGATAAAGGCAATCTTTTTACTATCCGGCGACCAGGATGGCACATTAATGGTTCCCTGCCCGCCAAACAGGTACGCAATATTTTTCGGTACTCCACCACTTGCGGGCATCAACCTTAAATAAACTTTTTCATAAAACGGATGCGTGGTGGGGTCGATATCTTTTGGAAAAGAAATATAAACGATCCATTTACCATCAGGTGAAAAATGAGGGAACCAGTCATTGTATTCATCAAAGGTTACTTGCTCCTGGTTGCTGCCATCCGGTTTCATCCGCCATATTTTCATAGTACCTGTTCTCACTGAATTAAAGTAAATCCATTTGCCATCCGGAGAATATTCAGATCCATCATCCAGCGTTGTTGTGTTGGTTAAAAGTGTTTCTTTTTTACTGGCAATATCAATGGCAACAATATCCCATTGATTATTGCGCAGCCCGGTAAATATTAATGTTTTCTTATCGGGGCTCCAGCCGTGCAGGTATGATGGAGCCAGGCTATCGGCGGTTATTTGCGTTGGGTTATCTGACCCTTCCGCTGGTAAAGTATAAATTGTTGACCTGTTTCCTAAATGATTGCTGATGCCAAGCATTTTACCATCCATTGACAGCACATGGTCGTTGTTGAGATCATTAATTGCTCCTGTATTTATTTTTGCAATGGCACCGGTTTTCAAATCATACTTATACAGCAAACCATCAGAACTGAGTAAAAGATTTTTATTATCCGGAGTCCAGTTGGGCGCCTGCAAAGAATTTGGAGCAGAGTGTAAAATTTTTCGATGACCTGTTGTAATATCCATTACTTCTAAATGGCTGCCGATATAATCTCTGTACGGCACCCAGTTTTTAGCCGGTGGTATTATAACCCGAACATTGCTGAACACAGCCTGTTCCATTACGGTTTCATTATGAGAACATAAATAAAGACCAACTAAGGCTTCTTCATTCAGCTCCATTTCTTTGCTTACGGTTTTATAATTTTCACCATAAGTTGCAGCGGAAAAAGTAAACGTATTTCCACTGCGTTCAAATTCTATTTCGGTTGGATGAATAGAGGAAATAATCAGCTGGCCGGTAGTATCGCCATCCGATTGCCTGTATTGTAACGAAGTGAGCAAGGGCAAACCTCCGTGAAAGGAGCCATCTATATAACGGGAGTCGGTTGTTAATTTATCCCTGGCCATTACGCCGAGTTTTCTATGGCCATCTACCCCCTTGCCGATAAAACGTACTGTTGCTTTGATAATAAAATCCCCTTTTATTTTTTTCCAAACAAACTGGAACTGGTCCGCTTTTGACCAGATGTTTTTTCCTGCCCCAGACATGAGGTAGGTCTGGTCTTCTTTATTGTAAACTGTATTTCCTTTTAATGTCGGGTTGCCTACATCAGCATGTTCATCAAACATGCCCAGGCTGGTTTGCGAACTTGTGGAATAGAAACACATGAGAGAACAGGACATTAATATTATTTTTTTCATTTTTATTTTTTTTGAACCATACAGGACATGCGGGAACAGCTTCTTCTAAGCTTTCCATATGCTGTATGGATCATATTGTTATTCAAACTGAATAGCAAAATAGGTACTTGATTTTGTGCCGGTATTTTTTATAGCGTGTGCCACATTACTGCCGAGATAATAGAAACCTGCAGTTGTTTTCACCACATCATTCCCCAACTGCATTTCTGTTTCCCCATTAATGATGAACACAATTTCTTCTGCACGATGCGTATGTGGTTCATGACTTTTCAATCCCTCTTTCAGAGTGGTTACGTGCATTTCAAAACGTTTCTGCATAGCAGTAGGTCTTTCAAAAAAATCACGACGACCTCCACCATTATTGTTTGGTTTAAAAGGGATGTTCTCCCATATTTTCACAAAAGAACTTCCGCCACGTTGGGCATCCACAGGTTTTTTGCTGCGGTATTTCATGGTGAAAAAATCTGCGGCCGTTGTTGCTGCATTTGATAAGCTGTATTTTTCGCCGGGCATTAACACAGCCACACTATTCGCTGTCAATAAAAAGCTGGAATCTCCAAAGTGAATGGTGACAGTACCCGATCGTACAATCAGTAGCTGCTCCTGATTTGCAGGGATGGTTTGTTTTATTTCTGTTTTGCCTGCAATACTGTTTGCAGAGAATTGCATCCATTCAAAGTCATGCACTTTTCCTTCAAGTAAAACAACAGATGAAATATTGCTTTTAGGTGTAGCAGGTTGTTGCCAGCTATATGCACCTGATTGAACAGAATCCTTCTGTGCAAATACAAAACAGGGAATGAAGCATAAGGTGGCAAGTAATCGTTTCATGAAAAGTATATTTAATTATTTCACCTCATAAGCTTTTCTCTGTGGTCTTGATAACATGCTGTTCGCTTCTGCATCATTTTTGAATTGTTCTTTTGCAGGATCCCAATACAATTTTCGTTTCAGCTTCATGGAGATGTGATGAAGTAAACATGCAGAGCATGCACGATGTGCTTCTTCAACAGGTGCAATTGTTTTCTTGTTATCACGAATTGCTTCCAGCCAATTACCATGATGATCTTTGCTTACAGTAAAATGAAATTCATTTTCGCCAATGACAGAAGTAAGTAGTTTGGGATCGCTTGCATCAATTTTCTTGGCCTGCACAGTTCCTGCATTGGGGTCGCTTGATGTTGCCTGGTAATCGCCTCTTGAAACAAAGATCCATCCTTTGGTTCCTTCAAATTTTATCCCGTTGGGAAATTCATTACTCACCATCATTGTAACACCGCTTGCATATTTCGCACCTGTTTTAAAAATGCCGTGTACATCCCATAAACCATCTTTTGCAAATTCAACATGTTGAGCCCATATTTCTAAAGGGCCACTTGCTTCCATACCCATGCCCCAATGTGCACTGTCGATATGATGCGCACCCCAACCTGTGATCATACCTGCACCAAACTGTTCGCAACGTAACCAACCAGGCCGACCATAACCAACTTGCGGATGCACTCTGTCTTCTGTGTAATAAACTTCAGGTGTTGATGCAAGCCACATGTCATAATTGAAATTTGCAGGAAGCGGCATCTCCTCTTTTCTACCACCAGGAGGATCACCGGGTAAACCAACATAAACTGTTTTCAATTCACCAATGCGTCCATTACGGACAAGTTCTGCTGCATAACGGAATTGATCACTGCTTCGTTGCTGACTTCCTATTTGAAATTTCACGCCACTTTTCTGTACTACGTTACTGATGATCCTTCCCTCAGCAATCGTTAATGATGCAGGCTTTTGCATATAGATATGTTTGCCTGCACGTGCTGCTGCTGCACCAATCATTGCATGTGTATGATCAGGTGTGCTGATCAATACTGCATCAATATCTTTATTCAATAAGAGTTCACGAAAATCTGTGTAAACTTTTACACCATCGTAAGGTTTGTTATCTCTCTTTGTGTAAAAGTCATTTACTAATTGCTTGCCTTCTGTTGCTCGCTTCAGATCAAGATCACAAACAGCCATGATCTGTGTGTAATTATGTTTCCAAACACCAGGCATATCATGACCACGTGAGATTCGGCCCGTACCAATAGCTGCAACATTAATACGATTGCTTGGTGCATTTTTTCCAAACACACTTGCAGGTACAATGGATGGTAAATGCAAGGCAATTGCAGTGCCTGCCGCTGTTTTCATGGTATCTTTTAGAAATTTTCTTCTTCCGATACCTTTTCTTTTTTCGTTTTGCATGGCAATATGTTTAGTTGACCACTTCAATCGTATGACAGGAATTTATTTCTTCAAATTCAGAACCTTTGCTTTTTTCTGTGCTATTAAAGCAAGCTCTGTTGCTAAAAAACAATGCGCCTGGCTCATGGCAGTTTCAGTCCGGTTTAAAACATCATCAACAAATAATGGCCCAAACGGAAGTGCTTCATTGTTACAATCCATATGAAGCGTTTCTTTTTGGTTAACGAGATATAATTGATTACCACCTTTTTTGCCGGAAAGAATGTCGATGTTCTTTCTTACCTCAATATATCCGTCGGTACCTAAAATGGTTAATCGTCCATCGCCCCAGCTATCGAGCCCGTTGGGTGTAAACCAATCTACCCTTATATAACCCACGCCACCATTTCCGCTCAGCATCACATCTCCAAAATCTTCGAATAGGGGAGCTTCTGGGAAATGCACATTCCCTACCTGCGACATCAACACAGTTGCTTCAGTTGTATTTGTAAAATGTAAGTACTGATCAAATTGATGCGAACCAATATCAGTTAATATTCCACCATAACGTTTTTTATCCCAGAACCAATCGGGTCTAACAGCCAAACCCGAAGTGCCAAACTTGTTACTGATCCTGTGCGGAGCTAAATTTATTGTTTGTATTACGTTGCCGATTGCACCTGCCTTTACCAATTGACTTGCTTTTTCTGTGCCTTTGTTCTCAAGCCTTTCACTGTACATGATCGAGTAGATCCGCTTTGTTTCTTTTTGCACTTTCTTTACTTCAGCTAATTGTTGTAGCGTAATAATGCCGGGCTTATCGGTTAAATAATCTTTACCATGTTTCATCACACGAATACCGAGCGGAGCTCTTTCATCCGGAATACCTGAGCTTAACACTAACTGAATGGAATTATCTTCTAAAATTTCGTTTTCAGTTTTTGCCAGTTTCGCTTCGGGATATGCTTTCGAAAACGCAGCCAGTAAATCAGCTTCCTTTGCATAAACAGCCACTAATTCTCCACCGCCTCTTTTGATTGCATCCGTCATTCCATAAATATGTGGATGATTGATACTGATGACTGCAAATTTTATTTTGCCCGGTGGAATAACAAGTTCCTTTTTCTTTTCTGTAGATTGGATAGATTTAAACTTGCCGGCCATTGGTGCAAACAGCATTAAGCCGGACGCTTTTGTAGCGTCCTGCAAAAATTTTCTTCTGCCTGATTTATTGCTGCGCATAATGTTTGATGTTAATGTTATTGAATAAGAAGCTGTGAGCTTACTACATTGCTTGTTGTTTTATTTTTCACACCCGGTTGCCCGCCACCTACACTGATCTGTACTTTTCCTTTCGGTTGATAATACTTTCCTGTTGTTTCATTCACCAATGCTAATTCTTCAGGAGTAAGTTTAAAACTGACGGTTTTACTTTCACCTGCTTTCAATGCTATGCGTTTAAATCCTTTCAATGCACGAATTGGTGCTTTGCTTTTTGTTTGTTGATGTGATACATACAACTGCACTACTTCATCTCCATCACGCTTTCCTGTATTTTTCACGGTTACTGTAACAGTAACGGGTTTGTTTGCTGCAATGGTTTTAGGTAACTGCAAACCACTGTAGTTAAACGTTGTATAACTCAAACCATGACCAAACGGATACAATGCTTCGCCTTTGAAATAACGATAGGTTCTTCCTTCCATTGAATAATCACTGAAACCGGGAAGATCATTATCACTCTTGTAAAATGTAACAGGTAAACGACCTGCCGGATTATAGTCGCCAAACAAAACATCTGCAACAGCAGTGCCTGCACTTTGTCCGCCATACCATGCATTTACAATGGCGGGAATGTTTTCACTTTCCCATGGCGTAGCAATAGCACTACCTGTGAGCATTACAAATACAACCGGCTTTCCGGTTGCATGTAGTTTCTTCATCAATTCAGTTTGTACAGTTGGTAAAGCAATGGTTGTACGATCACCACCATTAAAGCCCGGATAATCCACACGCATTTCTTCACCTTCCAATTGTGGAGAGATGCCACCGGCATAAACAATCGCATCAGCGTCGCTTACTTTTTTGAGTAAGTCAGCATAATTCAGTTGTGCCAAGTTGCCTGCTTTTAATTTCACATTGGCCTTTCCTTCACCCTGCCAATATTCCAATACCAGTTTGTAGGTTTTCCCTTTTTCTGTGTTTAGTTTATAGGTTCTTGCACCCCAACGGTTTCTTGTCCATGCATTCAGCGCTTCTTTGTCATCAATGGAAAGTTTATAGCCGTCATCAGCTTCTATTTCAAACAAAATGGATCCATCAGTTGCAGCAGTAAAGTTGGTTGTATAGCGAACTGAAAAATTATTTGCTCGTATGTTACCCAGCACCTGTTGTCCTTCCTGCCAGAAATGATCAACGCCTGCTTCAGTTTGTACAACAGCAGGTTCTCCTTGCAGATCTTTATTCGAATAATATTCTGCTTTGAATCCTTTTTTGCCTTCATACATATACTGGTTACTCACATCAGCATACACCAAAGATGTATCGTTGGTAAAATTGATCGCCTTTTCATACACAACCTCAACGCTACTGCCAACCTTGTTTTGAATTCCTTTCAGAATGGTTATAATTTCAGAAGGTGTACCATTGTAGTTTCCAAGAACCGCAATGCTGTTATCAGCATTCGGACCCAGCACAACGATCTTTTTTATTTTTTTGCTAAGTGGCAATGTGTTTTTTTCATTCTTCAACAGCACGATCGATTGCTGCGCCATTTTTAATGCATGCGCTTTATGTTGTGCACTTTCTAAAACTGAAGAAGGTGTTTGTGCATATTTCACCATTGATACCGGATCGAACATACCCAAACGGTAACGGATCGTAAACAAACGCTTCAGTGAAATATCGAGTTGTGCTTCTGTGATCAATCCGGTCTTCACAGCATCCACCAATGTTTTATAAACCGTAACGCCGCACTCTAAGTCAGTTCCGTGGATCACGGCATCAACAGCTGATGTTGTTGCATCTTTATGTGTTTTGTGATATTTATAGAAATCATCTACTGCCCAGCAATCGCTTGTTACATAACCATTGAACTTCCATTGTTTGCGGAGAATATCATTCATCAGTTGGTCATTACCGCAGCAAGGTTGTTTATCAACAGCATTGTAAGCACACATTACACCCGCCACATTTGCATCAACGATCAATTCTTTGAATGCAGGCAGATAAGTATCCCACAGATCATAAGCCGTTGGATTAAAATTATCGGAGTGACGACTCGGTTCAGGTCCGCTGTGTACCGCATAATGTTTTGCACACGCTGCCGCTTTTAAATACTTCGGATCTTCACCTTGTAAGCCACGTACAAAAGAGCGCCCAAGCATTGCCGTTAGGAATGGATCTTCGCCGTATGTTTCCTGTCCACGGCCCCAGCGTGGATCACGAAAGATGTTGATGTTGGGTGTCCAGTAAGTAAGTCCAAGATATCGTTCAGCAGTTCGTCCCTGTTCAACTGCTTTGCTGTAAATCGCTCTACCTTCCAATGCAGAATAATCGGCCATGCGGTGCAATGAATTGGTATCCCAGGTAGCGGCCATTCCGATCGCCTGTGGAAATACAGTTGTTTTGAATGGTGTTCTTGCAACACCATGCAATACTTCATTCCACCAATCATAAGCAGGAATGCCGAGACGTGGAACAGCAGGAGTTGCATTCAACATCTGGGCTACTTTTTCTTCCAGTGTTAAACGGCTTACCACATCATTCACCCGTTTTTCAATGGAGAGTTTTGTATTCCACATCGGGAACGATTTGTAATCCTGTGCTGTTGCGGTTAAGCCAAAAACTATTGCAATGGTGGTGAGAAATGATTTCATCGAATTATAGTTTGATCTTAATTTAATGTCGTTATGCGATAAATGATATCGTATCTATACAAATTATGCTTTTTTATTTTTTAAAAGCGTCATCGTTTCCTTTATACTCAAACCAATCGTAAACGGCCACAGATGATGTGGGAGCACCGTTGGAAGTCCCATACAATGCAAAGAGACTGCCCACAAATCCACCTGCAACTTTTGTTGTAAGGAACGATCCATCAACTCCTTCTTTCAACAGTTTCCATTGGTTTTTCTTTTCTCCAAAAAAGAAAGCGTAAGTGTCAGATCTTGCTTCAATTTTTAAAAACAGTTCTTTTGATGAAGTTAATTTTTGTGATGCCAGCAGTTCAGCTTCTGTTTTACCTCTTGCAGGCGATTTGAATAACTGAACAACGGGCTCTCCGTTTTCAACAGATTTGCAGAGGAAGTAATAGAAGTTCTCACTCTGGAAAATCAGCATGCCTGCTTTTTCTTTTTCTGATGCAGGTGTAAAATTGATGCAGGTTGAAGCAGATCCTTTCAGATTATTCTGACGGTAGCCGAGGAAAGAAGGACTTTTCCGTTCTGTAGCAGTTTGCGGACGTAGAGCTAATTGCAGCGATCCTTTTTTTGCTGTTAAACTGTATACATCTTTTTCAGGATTTCGTAAGAAGAGATAGCGGAAATCAAATTGATCATTCTTGAAATCGTCTCTGAATGTAACGTTACCTCCGAAAGGGTTATCTACTTTTTTGGTGAGGGCAGGTAGGGGAACAGGCAAGGTATAGGGCACTGTTGCATCACCTTCCAATATATGCGGCCAGCCGTCTTTCCATTCAATAGGTAACAAAAAAGTTTCACGACCGGTTGTATAAAAATCATCATCGTAAGGACGACAGGCAAGAAACACAGCGAACCATTTTCCATCGGGTGTTTCTACAAAATCAGCATGACCGGTTGTTGTGATAGGATTAGGTCGTTTTTTATCTAAATGCTTTTGTGTAAGAATCGGATTCTTCTCATATGAAACATACGGCCCTTTCACCGATTTACTTCTGAATACAACTTCTGTATGATTGTATCCTGTACCGCCTTCTGCACAAATCAAATAATACCAATCATCTTTCTTGAAAATATGCGGCGCTTCGATCCAGATTGGTTTTTTTGAAAGATCGGTTCCGCCATTAACCAATAAAATTTCTTCACCCACAACCTTCATTGCATCAATATCAAATTCATACATACGGATGGTGCGATGACCATTGTACAATGGTTTGTTATCAGGTGCATCGTTGTTGTAAACAACATAGGCTTTGTCATCAACAAAATCAATCGATGGATCAATGCCACGTACCTGCGGTAACCAGATAGGATTGCTCCATGGACCTTTGGGATCTTTTGCAGTGATGATGAAATTTCCTTTCTTATCGATCAATGTACAAAGAATGTAAAACGTTCCTTTGTGGTAGCGAATGGTTGGAGCAAACAAACCTCTTGATACACCTGCATTGGTTTGATCCAATTGCTCTTCACGATCCATGGCGTTGCCGATCTGTTTCCAGTTCACCAGATCTGTGCTGTGAAAAATCGGCAGACCGGGAAAATAGGCAAACGTAGAAGTGGTTACATAATAATCATTTCCCACTCTGCAAATACTTGGATCAGGATAGAACCCTGCGAGTATGGGATTGTTAAAGGTTTGTGCGTTTGTAAAAAACATCACAATTGCAAAAGAAAGGGTTAAGAGAAATTTCGTCATCTGATTTTATTATTTAATCGTTGTAAGGCTTAATTGTTTTGATGAAACCATTTTCGTCATGCATAAGCTCGGTCACTTTCACACTGCGTAAATGTGTAACGCCTTTACTCAAACTGCTGTCGTGATAAAACAAATACCATTTGTTTTCAAATGCACAGATCGAATGATGTGATGTCCAGCCCACAACAGGTTCTAATATCCGTCCTGCATATTGGAACGGACCATAAGGATTATCGCCAATGGCATAACAGAGGTAATGTGTGTCACCTGTTGAATAAGAGAAATAATATTTGCCGTTGTACTTATGTACCCAGCTTGCTTCAAAAAAACGTCGATCGGTATCGCCTTGTAAAAGCGGTTGACCGTTTTCGTCGGTGATCAAAATATCTTTTACATCTTCAGCAAACTCCAGTAAATCATCAGTAAGCTTTGCAACCTTGGGACACAATGCAGGTTCATTTGCTTGCGGTAAAAATGCAACCGGGCTTTCCGGTTGATCAGCATTAAACTTTCCGGTACGCCAACGCTGCAACTGCCCACCCCAGATACCACCGAAGTACATATAATAACTTCCATCATCATCTTTAAACACAGCAGGGTCAATGGAGAAACTGTTTTTGATTGCTTCCGGTTGTGGCGTAAACGGCCCAACAGGTGAATCACTTACAGCCACACCAATTTTGAAAATACCCTCATGATCTTTTGCAGGAAAGAAGAGGTAATAGTTGCCATTTTTTTCTGCAGCATCCGGTGCCCACATTTGTTTTGCAGCCCAAGGCACATCGTTTACATGCAATGCAACACCGTTATCAGCGGCTTCGCTTGTTGGTGAATCCATGGAAAGAACATGATAATCTTCCATTGCGAAATGGCTTCCGAGATCATCAAATGCATCACCCGCATCAACATCATGCGATGGATAGATATAAATTTTTCCATTGAACACATGTGCCGATGGATCGGCTGTGTAAATATGTTTCACCAATGGTTGCGAAATTGCTTTGCTGTTTAATGCATCAAAGTCGATATGTGCTATACTGTCTTCAGGCATAAAATAATTTTTGATTGTCTGACACCCTCGTCTGACGTGTTTTAAAATCTATGAACGTCTCTGTTTTAAATCGTTTTCAATTTGTGTTTCCATCTTCTTGTTGATCTCATAAAGAAATAGCAAGCCTGCTCCAAGCAAAAAAGGAATCGATGGGAATACGCTCACTAAAAGTTTGGTTCCTTCTATTGCTGTTGCTGTTTGCGCCGTTTCACTGTTGGCAGCATAATCAAAGAGTCCCAATATCCATGTCAGTAGTGCATTGCCAACACTTAATCCTGTTTTCAATCCAACCATCATAGCAGAGAAAATAATGGCCGTTGCACGGCGGTTGTTTTTCCATTCGCTGTAGTCGGCCACATCGGCGATCATGGCCCATAGTAGTGGAATCGTGATGCCATAGAAAAAGCCATGCAAAATTTGTGAACCAAACATCAACTCAACTGAGGTTGATGAGAAGAAATAAAATAGAAAGATAAACAAGGTTGAAATCACCAGTGCCACACCAAATACATCCCGTTTGCCATATTTATCTGCAAGACGTTTGGAAAAACCAATGCCAACAATCATGAAAATAATTCCGCCTGCATTAAACAAACCAAAACCTGCTGACACCGGATCTTCTCCAAAAAAGTTGATACCAATATTCGAAAAGCCATTTAAGATGGGTGTAATAAATTCGGTTAATCTTGCTTTATCAACATAGTTTTTAAAATAGTAAACATAGGAACCGCCTTTCATTGCCAGCGTAATAAACACCAGGATAGTAAGGACAAGCATGATGACCCAAGGCTTATTTTTAAACAGATCAGCCAGGTCCTCTTTTAAACTTGATTTCTGTTCCGGCTTTGGCACAATGCGTTCTTTGGTTGTAAAGAAGGTAATGAGCAGCATCACGGTTCCGATGATGGCTAGCCACGTCATTACTTTTTCAATACCAATGGCTTTGTCGCCTCCACCAGCTGCTACAATAATCGGCAGCATAAAGACCTGCACAAAAAACTGTGCAAACATCACCGCTACAAATCGATAGGCTGATAAACTGTTGCGTTCTTTCATATCGCCGGTGATCACACCACTCAATGCAGAGTAAGGAAGATTGTTGGCAGCATACAATAACAACAAGAGCGTGTAAGTAACTACTGCATAAATCACTTTCCCTTTATACGAAAAATCAGGTGTGCTGAAAGCAAGTAATGCAATCACACCCAAAGGGACAGCTGTAAACAAGATCCATGGACGAAACTTTCCCCACTTGGAAACTGTTCGGTCTGCAATGGCACCAATGATGGGATTAAATGCAAAAGCGGCAATCAAGCCTACAACTAACATCAGTGCCGATGCATGATTGGTATCGAGCCCGTAGATATCGGTATAGAAATAAGCCAGGTAGGTTACGAGTGTTTGAAATACAAGGTTGGCAGCGAGATCGCCCAAGCTATACCCAACTTTTTCTTTTACTGATAATTTTTGTGATGATTCCATTTTTTGATTTTAATGAACAAGCAATTAGTTTACTTCTTTAAGGCCATAACAGAATGAAAAGCAGGTTTTGGATTAAATGCACGATCGAACAGTAGTGGATAGTTGGTGCGACCGGGAACAGGCCAGCCATTTAACCAGCTTTGTCCATCGTTTACACCCCAGAATGTAACACGTGTAATTTTATCCTTGTGTTTTAAAAATAATTTGAACAGGTTGGCATAATCAGTTGCCTGCTGTTGCAACAAACTATCAGGAATACCATTGGCATAAGGATTCAATGCAGGATTAGAAGCCTGACGTTGACCTACATCTGCTCCCTGAAAATTTCTCGGCAGCATTTCAATATCAAGCTCAGTGATCATTACTTTCAAACCCAATGCATGATAAGCAAGAATGCTTTCTTCAATATCCTTGAACGGTATACGACCTAAATGCCAGTGACCTTGTATACCTACACCATCAATGCGCACACCAGCAGCCTGTACTTTTTTCACGAGTGCAAGACAGCCTTCACGTTTTTTTGGTTGTTCGTTATTGTAATCGTTGTAATAAAGTTCAGTACCGGGTGATGCTTTTTCTGCAAGTCGAAAAGCTTCGGTTACAAAACCATCTCCCATTCTATCAAGGAAGATTGATTTGCGCATGGTGCCATCTTCGTTCAATGCTTCATTGACCACATCCCATGAAAATATCTTACCACTGTAACGGCTTGCAACAGTGTTGATGTGATTGGTGAAAAATGTTTTGAATGAATCAACATCTTTTATTCTTCTTGCAAACTGTGGCAGCTGACTGTGCCAGATCAACGTATGACCGTTCACTTTCATGTTGTGCTTTGTGCCGTAAGCAACAATTTTATCTGCCAGATCAAAATTATATCTGTCCCATTCAGGATGAATGATCTCAGCCTTCATAATATTCTCAGGCGTAATAGCATTGAATTGTTGAACGATCAATGCATGGGCTTTTGGATCTCTCTCTTCGATCTGGCCTGAACTCAATGCAGTGCCAATAAGAAAATCATTTTTATAAGCATCCTTCAAAGAGGCAGCATTCGTTGTTACGTTTCTCGTTCCAGCACAATAAGAGAAGGAGGCAAGGATTGCCCCGGCTGCTGTAATCTTTAAGATGAATTGTTTCATATTACTCGTTTTAATCAGTAATTAAAAGTTTAGTTGTTGATTCTTGTTTCAGGCGGCCCCAGGTAACTCGGTTTCATGTTTCCGAAATCTGCAACAATTTTTTGCAGCACAACGCCACTGTTCACCATCCAGTATTTGATTACATGCTTACCGGCGGTGCTGATCTTGTGTTTACTTGTTTTGATGATGATATTTTCGCCCACCCATTTATTCCAGATACCGCTGATGCTGTTTTTATCTTCTTTATTCAGGCTGATGATTTGCGGCGCTTCATCATCAACTGAAATGGCATACTGTAATCCATTCTCAGTATTAAAGAAATTCAAAGAAGGAGAGAAGTATGCATGAATGGTAAAACTGTCTTTACTGTAAGTATAAATTTCATACTCCAGAAACGGAGTTGCAGGCGACGGTTTTTGTTCTGGTGCAGTAACAGGGAATGTTGTGACAGCATCACCTGTTCTGCCAAGATCAGGCAATACTTTCCAGGAAATGGTTTTACTGTTGATAGCTTTGGTGAAATGCGCTGCTTCAATTGATACTATTTCGAAGCGTTCGATAAAACTATTCGGCTTAGCAGTTGCAGGATATTCTGCCTGCGGTATCCTTCCAATTGAAATAATTTCATCTTTAAATGTTGTGCCGTCAGGCAGGTATTGAATTGCCGGCATCTTATTAAATGGAGGTTGTTGCCAATAGGTGTAGCCAATATGCGTTTGACTCATCATATGGTTCCATTTGCCTTTGTTGAGTTGATGATATTCAATGGTGATCAACGAATCTTTTTTATACAACTCTTTTACTCTGTCAGCATATTCAACTGTTGATTCATACTTTTCCTTAAATGCATTTTTGTTCATTGCAACGTTGTAATACATTTCATTGAGGTTGGCGCAGGCTTTGATTGGATGCAGCACCAGTTGAAAGAAGGCATCTTTCTGTTCGGTTGGTATATCGTTGTTGATCTCTTCCGCTTTGTTCAGCAAATCCTTGTAATCATTTACCACATTTTCCCATTCACCAGAGAATAAACTGTAGGTTTTGTCATCAAGCATTTCAGGTTTTCTTCTGCTGTTATACTTTGCATACTTCGCAAGTAATTCAGCAATTGTGTTTGCATGTTTTGTTCCGAATTGCTGTGCAGCCCATTTTACTGTGTATGCTTGAATATCTGCAGCGTCAATCTTTGTTGGATCCCATGCATAATCTAAAAAGAACGAAATGGGAAGTTCCATTGGTTTGATGTCGCCCACATTCACGATCCAGATATCTTTTACATTGTGTTCGTATGCCAAATGCATCTGCTCCCAAATACGAGGCAGCGGATTTGTATTAAGCCATTTGTAATTGCGTGGACCGCCCACATAATCGAAGTGATAATAAATACCATAACCACCTTTGCGTGGTTTTTCATTTGGCTTTGGCAGTTTGCGGAGATTGCCCCAGTTGTCATCACACAATAACAAGGTCACATCATCGGGCACACGCATGCCTTTATCATAATAATCCTGTACTTCTTTATACAATGCCCAGAGTTGCGGAGTTTTTTCTGCGGGCTTACCGGTTACATCTGCAATAATTTTTCGTTGATCTTTTACAATACGCTCCAGTAAGGCTGTTGCTGTTTCACGACTCATCGGTTCATCACCATCGCCACGCATACCTACGCTTACAATTTTTTCGTTCCATGCACGCTGCATGCCGCCACGCCAGAATTCTTTCAGTCCTGCCTCTGTACTATCGTAATTCCATTTTTGTTTTTTACCATACCTGGCCCATTCGGCATGTGCACGCATCAACGGTTCATGATGTGATGTGCCGATAACAATGCCATAGTCATCTGCTACTTTAATATTGAGTGAATCATCATCATAAAATGCATTGCCCCACATTGCAGGCCAGATATAGTTTGATTTTAATCGAAGCATTAATTCAAACACCTTGGCATAAAATTTCGAATTGAAGCCGCCAAATTTTTCTTTGCTCAAGTTGCTGAGTGCAGGTGCTTCATCATTAATAAAGATGCCACGGTATTTTACTTTTGGGGCATCGCTGATCGTTGCATTTGCATTGATGTAAATTTCTTTTTTTGTTTGCACAGCAACATCTGCCCACCAATACCATGGCGATACTCCAATTTGTTTACTCAACTCAAATACTGCAAATGCTGTTCCCCTTCGGTCGCTGCCCACAAGCACAAGCGCCTGGTCAATTCCTTTGAATGGATTTTTTACCGTAAGTATTTTATAAGCTTCCCATTTGCCTTTGATATCTGCAACAGAGATTTTCTTTTGCTGGATGAGTTGTTTAATGAAAGAGGATCTGTCAACTGAGCCAATGAGAATAGCTGTTTTATTCGATTTGCTTATTCCATTTTTTACACTGCTTTCTTTCAATGTAACCGATTGCATATCGGAAGAAAAAAAATGCGCCGCCTTTTTTACAACAGTATAATCGTTGGTATCTACAAGAATTGTTGCACCGGATAATGCAATAGAAGAAGGGCTTGCAGTTTCAGCAATCAATTGTGCATACGATAACTGTATGTATGCACAAAAAAAACCGACAAGCAAAATCGTTTTTTTCATAAAAGAAGAAGCAACCCGGTTCTGCATTTGCAAACACAGGACCGGTTTGTTTATAATCGTTCGTTCAAAAAATCAAAAACCTATACTGTTGCCACCATCAACAGGCAACACAACACCGGTAACATATTTAGCAGCATCACTTGCCAAGTATAAAGCTGCAGCGCCAATATCTTCAGGTTGTCCCATGTGACCCATTGGTGTGCGGTTAAATACTTTTGCTTTACGTTCAGGATCGCTGTTCAATGCTTTCTCCGTCATTGCACTATATATAAAGCCCGGTGCAATGGCGTTTACACGAATACCATTCGGACTGAGTTCAACGGCCATTGCTCTTGTCATTCCATCGATCGCTGTTTTACTTGCACTGTAAGCAATTACTTTTGGTAAGCCATATTGTGCAGCCATTGAACTGATGTTGATGATGCATCCGCTTTTTCTTTTCAGCATATCTTTCACTACTTCACGACTGATGCTGAACACTGCTGTTACATTTGTTGTAAGAATGCGTTGAAACTCTTCGTCTGTTACTTCTTCAAATACTTTCTTTTGATTAATGCCTGCATTGTTAACGAGAATATCAATTTGTCCAAACTCAGCAACAATATTTTCAATCAAAGCAGGAATGGATGAAAGATCACTCAGGTCGCAGGTTTTGTAAAAACCGTTCTCACCCAACTCAGCTTTCGCTGCTTTTAATTTTTCTTCATCACGTCCAACAATAATTGTTTTGACGTTGTTTGACGTAAATGCTTTCGCAATGGCTAATCCTAATCCTGATCCACCTCCGGTTACAATAGCTAACTTTTGTTTGTTACTCATAATGCAAATATTAGTTTAACTGCAAGTTAGTTGCCCGGTGCAAATGGGAAACGTAAACTTTTATAGTAATCTAAAGTTTTGTCAGGTTGTTCGTAATTCGAAGGAATCGGTTGTTTTGAAAAAGTCTGGAAATACAATACACATGCATTGCGCCACCACTTTGCTTCTTCTGCTTGTGTATCGAGCAACATGCTTACTTCCCTGAATCGTTGTGCATCAATTTTTGGTTGTTGTTTCAACCATTCGTTCTTCATCCACTTTACGCTATCTGCTCCGTTGTAATATTTGTAAACAAGTTCGTTCCAAAGTGTGCGACCGCTTTTCATTTTATGATTCCATGCTGCATGATGAAACCAAAGCAGATATTTTTCATCGCAGGTTGCAATGTTTTCCCATTGTTTCCGTGCTTCGGGATGATATTGTCCAATTGCATTACTGCCGCTAGCGGTGCGATTAAAACCAATCCCAACACTATCGGCTTTATGATAATAAACTGGATTCCATTCCGGACGATTGAGATTACTTACCCAAGGAGCCGGACCATAGTGATGACCTGTTGCCATGATATGGTGCAGACCAATCGGGTTCATGTAGTCAACCATAATTTCTCTGCTGCGCAACATGATCTGCTTTGTTGATTGTACAAACGCAGCATCATTGGAAAAACTCATACGCAACCACTCATCTGCAATTACATCACTGGTTACATTGTAATCCCATGCCAGGCGTCCCAATGAATACCAATTGGCCTGCGCCATTGGATGCCCTGTCCAATTAATATCGTTGCCGATGTTTGCAACACCCGTCATACCATTGAGTGAATGATCATCTAAACTGCCATCAATTACTTTGGCAACAGTGCTGCCTTTGCCTTTTGCATATGTATCGGCATCCAGTACTTCTTTAAATAATGGAGCAAGAAAAACCCAGTTAGTTGCCTGCCCTAGATATTCCTGTGTTACCTGGAACTCCATCATCAACGGCGTTTTGGGCATGGCGCCGAACAACGGATGAAAAGGTTCACGGGGCATAAAATCAATAGCACCGTTCTTCACCTGCACTAATACATTGCTGTTGAATTTTCCGTCGAGCGGAACAAAATCATCATACGCTTGCTTATGACGATCAACAGGATTCTCTGCTGCATACACAAATGCACGCCAGATCACAATTCCTTTATGTGGTGCTACTGCAGTGGCCAGCATGTTTGCACCATCGGCATGTGTGCGTTTATAATCCTGCGGACCGGGTTGTCCTTCGCTGTTTGCTTTCACGAGAAAACCACCAAAGTCGGGGATGAGTGAATAGATCTCATTTGCTTTTGCAGTCCACCATTGTTGTACTGTATTATCTAACGGATCGGCAGTTTTTAATTTACCCAGTTCGATTGGTGCACTGAAACGTGCAGTTAAAAATACTTTGATGCCATATGGACGAAATACATCAGCCAGCTTTTTTACTTTTTCGAGATAAGCAGGAGTGAGGATGATCGCATTTGCATTTACATTCGTCAACACCACTGCATTAATGCCAATCGATGCATTTGCTCTTGCATAATCAATATAGCGTTGATCGATAAATGTTGGAAGACGATGCCAATCCCAGATAGAAAAGCCTGCATAGCCACGCTCAACTGTACGATCGAGATTATCCCAATGATTCAGCATGCGTAATTTCAGTCTGGGTACTGAAATAATATTGAGATTTGTTACCTGCTGATTGGTTTGCATTAGGCGCAGGTAATGAAAAATGCCGTAGAGTACAGCAACATCTGTATTGCCGGTAATAAATGTTTTGCCGGGTTTTGCTTTAATGATGAAGCCTTCATCGTCAATACGATTTAATTCTTCTTTTGTAACAAGTGTAGCTAAAACAGGAGATGATTTTACTGTGCCCGCTATGAATACACTTGTTGTATTGATGTTGCTGTTTATTAAATAACTGCTGCCTGTTAACCCTGTTAGTGCAGTTGCTAATTCTTTCCGTGCAATATCAGCCGTAGCTGATGAGCCTAACACAACAGGTGACGCAATTTGTTTTTTGTATTCAACAAGAAGAGTTTTGTTTTTGATACGCACATAACGTAACCACAGATCATAACCATTCTCTGCCCGTACAAGCGAACAACAAATCAATAACAGCAGCAATACGTTTATTCTCTTCATGTAAGTAATCGTTACAGCATCATCCTTTACGTAGAGATGATTTGCGGATAATTAATTCTGATTTTACAATGATGGTGTTCGTCTGTGTGATCTTGCTATCACCTTTCAGGTGTGCAATTAAATTACGTGCAGCAATTTCACCAATATCAATACCGGGATAGTTGACGGTGGTCAACTGTGGTTCAACTATTTTACTAATGGCATCGTTATTAAAACCAACAATGGCAATGTCTTCCGGTATGCGAACGCCATGTTCTTTTAATGTTTGCATACAAACAGCTGCTGAGAAATCATTGGTGATAAAGGCAGCATCAGGCATGGGTTTCATTTCAAGGATCTGCAAAGCAGCTTCACGGCCACACTTTTCACTCAAATCTTTTATGAGTACAAGATTTTCATCAAACTCAATTCCGTTATCAAATAACGCATCTTTATATCCCTTAAAACGTTGGGCATATACGTTACGGCTGAGATTAGCAGTAACAATCACAATGCGTTTGCTTCCCTGTTCAATCAAATGCTGTGTTGCCTGGTAACCATTCTTGTAGTTATCAATTACTACTTTGGCATTGTCAGAGTTTTCTTCCACACGATCAAAGAAAATAACCGGAATGTTTTTATCGAAGAATGGTTGAAAGTGATCCAATCCTTTGGTATCGAATGAAAGTGAGGCAATAATACCATCTACACGTTTGTGAAATAAATTGAGAACGTTAGCCGATTCTTTTGTAAAACTTTCAGATGAGTGGGTGATGATGAGATCGTATCCTGATTCTGTACTGATCTTTTCAATACCAGCCAGCACAGAGGTAATAAAGTTACTGTTCAATTCATGGACGATTATACCGATGGTGTTTGTCTTTTGTTTGCGGAGATTGCTCGCAAAATTATTATGACGATAACCCATCTCCTTAGCTGCATCCTGAATTTTCTTGCGGGTATTTTTGCTAATGGCAGGATGATCCTGAAGACCACGACTGACAGTTGCAGTGGAAAGCTCCAGTACTTGTGCAATATCGTAAATGGTCACTTCCTTTTTTTCCTTCATGGTTCTGGTTTATAGTTGAATCGTCTGTTAATTTTTCGTTCGTATAGAAGAATCTCTCACCAAAAGGGAAGCATGCAAAACAACTTTTGTTGTTTTCATTGTAGTAGCGTCACCTTTCAGAATATTAATTAATCCTGAAGCTGCTGCTTCGCCTATATTATAACCGGGGTAATCAATTGTTGTGAGTTTTGGTTCAATTACCCTGCTTACTGCATCATTATTAAAACCTACAAATGCAATGTCTTCAGGGATTTTAATTCCATTTTCTTTGAGCACGCTCATGCAATACACTGCTGACATATCATTGGCACAAAAAACGGCATCGGGTCTTTCTTCAGGATTCATTGAAAGAATATAATTGGCAGCATCATAACCATCCTGTTCTCCAAGCTTAGAAATCTGCACTAATTTTTCATTGTATGTAATATTGTTTTCTTCCAGCGCCTGTTTGTAGCCTTTCAAACGATCGGCATAAATATCTCTCAATAGGTTGCCGCCCAGGTGCATGATCCTTTTGCATCTCTGCTCTATCAAATGTTTTACAGCTTTATAAGCAGCTTCCTGGTTATTGATAACAACACAGGTGCTTTCTTCAGTTGGAAAGGCCCTGTCGAAAAAAACAACAGGAATATGTTTATCGAAAAAAGGCTGCAGATGTTCAATGTCTGTTGTATCATAGGCGAGTGATATCAGTAAGCCATCCACTCTTTTATTAAACATGGTATGTGCATTGCTTCTCTCCAGTTCCTTTTTTTCCAATGACTGGCTGATGATAATATTATAACCTTCTTTGCTGGCAATGTCTTCAATGCCTGATAATACAGAAGTCATAAAATAACTGTTCAACCGGGGAACGATGATGCCAATGGTTTGTGTTCGTTTATTACGAAGGCTACTTGCGAAGTTGTTGTGGCGATAGCCCATCTCTTCTGCTTTAGTAAGTATCCTGCTTACGGTATCCTTATTAAGGGCACTGCTTTTCTTTAAGCCCCTGCTGATAGTAGCAGGCGATAAGTTAAGCTCCCTTGCCAGGTCGTAAATCGTTACATCTTTTTGCATAAGAAGAGTATGACAAACATCGTTTATCGGTCTAAGGTAGAAATTATTTTAAAAAGATAATGCAATCGGTTGCATTTTTAAAAATATTTCCTACATTAGCTTTCAGATTAGCTTCTTTGTATATAAAAGACAAGCTATTTATTTGCTGCACTGTTTACAGTATACAGTAGATAAATACAGAAAGTGAAGTCATTATTACTTATAGTGAACTAGTGATGATGTAACTCCTGAACATAGCATTTTATAACGGATCATCCGAGTGGGAAAGTGCTATTTTTTTGGTCTTTATATGCAACCGATTGCAATATAAGATCACTTCATTTTCCTGAGAAAAGAATGAAGTTTAACGATAACTGCTGATATGAGAAGATTGATTGCTATGGGTGTAAACTCCACGATTGCCTTTGCCAAAGACAAACTGAAGTCTTTGCGTCCTGGAATTACTTGTTCGTTAGTTATTACGCCTGTTATTTACAACTTTCCACATCAACGCTTTATTTATTTCTTACATTTTTCTCCTCCTGATCCCTAGGAACAGAATATTGTTTCTCCACTCACTGCTAATAAATTAACTGTTAAACTCAAAACTAGAATTGACTATGCCAAAGAAAAAAATCAGTTTGCCTCTATTAAAACAACTGGTGGCAAATTTTCCTGCTTTTGTATTTGCGATACTGTTACAGGTGTTGCTAATACCAAATCAGGTATCAGCTCAAGACATTACTGTAAAAGGTACAGTGAACGGTGAAAATGGCACTCCATTAAGAGGTGCATCTATCACTCTTAAAGGAACCAACCAAGGAACCACCACCGATAACAATGGTTCCTTTACGATCAGTGCTTCCAGAGGAAGCACCCTGGTAGTTTCAGCCGTTGGGTATGCTGAAAAAGAAGTTCGCATTGGCGACCAGGCAACAATTACGATTGATCTGGTTGTTGACAGCGAAGCACTCGGCGAAGTAGTTGTGATTGGTTATGGTACACAACGCAAAAAAGACGTAACAGGATCTACTGTTACTATTAAAGGTGAAACCCTGAACGAGATTAAAGCACCGAATATTTTCAACCAATTACAAGGTCGTGCACCCGGAGTGGATATTGTGAATAACAGCAACCAGATTGGAGCTGGCGGCCAAATCCGTATACGAGGCAACCGTTCGCTTACAGGAAATAACAACCCATTGATCGTTGTTGATGGAATGGTGTATGGCGGTAGTGTGAATGATATTAATCCCGATAATATAGCCAGTCTGGATATATTAAAAGATGCATCTGCAACTGCTATATATGGATCACGTGGATCAAATGGTGTCATCATCATTACAACCAAACGTGGTACTTCTCAAAAAGCAACTACTACGTACAACGGTTATGTGGGCGTGGTGAATGCAATTGGTACGTACCGTTTATTTAACGGCGCAGAATATGCAAAATTTAAGCAAGATGCAAAGGAAGGGCAGCCGAACCCTGCTAATAACAATCCTTATGCATTAAATGCAACGGAGCAGGCAAACCTTGCAGCAGGTGTGAGTACTGACTGGCAGGATCTGTTATTGACACAAGGAATTCGCACAAGTCATGATTTGAGTGTGAGAGGCGGTACCGAAAGAACACAGTACTCTTTTGGTGTTGGTTATTACAATGAGACTGGTATTATTCATGATCAAAACCTGAATAGGTATTCTTTTAATGTAAATATTGATCATAAGGTTTCAGATCGTATTAAAATAGGATTTACCAGCTTTAATACCTTATTGCGTTCTAACAGACTTGGTACAAATGCATACGGTGCCGGTACACGATTAGGACCGTTGTACAAACCTTACAACGATGACGGTACGATCAACTTTAAACCCGCTATTTTACAAGGGGTTGATAACGCCCAGATCAATCCGCTTACTTCCATCGGCAATAACGACCTGATCAAGGAATTTAGCAGGAGGTATCAGTTCCAGCATAATTTTTATGCAGAGATCAAGATCCTGAGAGATCTGAAATTCAAATCTACCTTTGGTTATGGTTGGTCGCAAACACTTGCAAGCAATTATACCGGACCAAATACTGTATTTAATATTAACGCAACACCTGCCGGTTCTAATCTGAGTCAGAATAATTCAGAAGGATGGCAATACACAATAAACAACTCACTGGAGTACAACAAAACCTTTGCGGGAAAGCATAAAGTGACTGTGTTGGCGCTTCAGGAAGTTCAAAAAAATCATTTCCGTGCACAGCAATTTAACGGGCAAGGTGTACCTGCCGACTTTCTGCAGGATTACAACTGGCTACAGGTAAACACCATCAATCCCCAGGGTGGCAATTTCAATGAGTCTGCTTTAATCGGCTATATGGGCAGAGCCGTGTATTCGTTTGATGACAGATATCTTCTTACTGCTACTGTGCGCACAGATGGTGCATCTGTATTGGCTCCCGGCAATCAGTGGGTAACTTATCCTGCCCTTTCTTTGGGTTGGAATATCGCTAATGAGAAGTTCATGCAGAATGTTGCAGCTATTTCATCTCTTAAATTAAGAGCAGGCTGGGGTATCAGCTCAAATGCTGGTATAGGCGCATACACCACATTGGGCAGCCTTGGTAACAACTTCTATAACTTCGGATCAGGTTCGGCCATTGGTGTAAATTATGTAAATGGTTATTTGATTAATACGAGCCCTAATCCAAATCTTACCTGGGAAAAAACAACAGGTATCAACATCGGTCTGGATTTCGGTTTGCTGAAGAATCGTATTACAGGTTCTGTTGATTTTTACAAAAACAACACAACCGATATCTTGCTGAACCGTGAGTTGCCCCGCAGTAATGGAGTGAACAGCATTCTTGTAAATGTTGGAGAAACTTCAAACTACGGTTTAGAATTCTCGGTGAGCAGTGTAAATATCGAAAGCAAAAACGGTTTCAGATGGACCACCGATTTCAACGGTTTCTTCAACCGGGAAAAAATTGTTGCATTGCAATTAGGACTTCAACAGGATCGTGGCAACGGATGGTTTGTAGGTCAACCTATCACCACCATTTTTGATTACAAAAAAATAGGCATCTGGCAAACATCGGAAGCTGCTCAGGCTGCTGTGTATGGTGTTGCTCCCGGCGACATCAAGATTCAAGATGTGAATAAAGATAATGTGATCAATGATGCGGACAGAGGGGTGGTTGGCAACTTCCAGCCAGACCTGGTAGCAGGTTTATCAAACCGTTTTGAATTCAAGAATTTTGATTTGAACATCGTGATGTTTGGTCGATTTGGACAAACTGTAGTTGCAACCTACCTTTCTGCTGATGGTGGCGGCGCCGGTTATCCTTTCTTCCTGAACAGCCGTGTAAACCAGTTGAAAGTTGATTACTGGACTCCAACCAATCCAACTAATGCATTCCCTCAGCCGGATGCAAGTAAGGATGCCCTGCTCTTCACTTCAACACTCACGTATCGTGATGGTTCTTTTATTAAACTCAGAACAATTGATTTCGGATATAACATTCCAGAGAAACTTTTGAGCAAAGCAAAAATCAGCGGACTCAGAGTGTATGTATCTGCACAGAATCCATTCATTTTATGGGCTCCGTTGGTGAGAGACGGTTTAGGTTTAGATCCGGAGGGTAATGGTACAGGTAATGCTGTGGCTTCACAAGGCGGTGGATTAAACCCTGTTCAGGGACGTGCTGTTACTGTAGGCATGGGTGTTCCTCCTTCACGTCAAATCATTTTTGGAGTTAATGTTCGATTTTAATCTTCTAAATTTTATAGTATGAAACATAAGAAAATAATATTTAGTCTGTTTCTGGGCTCCATTCTTCTTGCGGCTACCGGTTGTAAGAAATTATTGGAGGAGCAGCCACGAACAGGATTTACGCCATCATTTTTTTCTACCTCTGATGGTATCCAGGGAGCAATTGCAGGTATCTATTCCAGCTTCCGTGGACATTGGGGTACGCAAATTTTCACACAGCTTTTTAACGCAGGTACAGATGAATCTCAAAAAGGAGCTGCTGCCGATGTGCAACACTGGTTTGAGTATAACAATGCGGTAATTAAGAGTAACACCGATAACTATTTAGGTTTCTGGAACAGTATGTTCATCAATATCAATACTGCGAACGGCGTATTGGAATATGGTGCTGCTGCTAATATTCCTGCAGCTCAGAAAACACAGTTATTAGCACAGGCTAAATTCCTGCGTGGCTTCTGTTACTATTATTTAGTAACCACTTTTGGATCTGTTCCGCTAAAGACAAAATTCAATACTTCCGCTTCTGCTGCCGATGCACCATCTCCCATTGCAGATGTGTATGCACAGATCATAAAAGATCTGACAGAGGCATCGGCTGATTTGCCCAATACACCCGCAGCTGGTTTAGGCAAACCTGCAACTAAATCAACAGCTTTGTTTCTGCTGGCTAAAACCCATCTCTGGAGAGGTTGGTCTACAGTAGCTCAGCCAACTGATTTTCAACAGGCATATACTATTTCAAAAGCTCTGATCGATAACAAAGCGACCTACGGCTTAAACCTGTTGCCTTATTTTGGTAATGTTTTCAGAGAAGGACAGGAGTACAGTTCTGAAGTGCTAATGGTCATTGATCATACAAAAGATCTGAAATTCGGCCAAAACTCCGCAGTAGGTGCAGGTGCTACCAATGGTGCAGAAAACAAATCCAATTTCTTCTGGCGTCCAAACTATCCAACTATTAATGCAAATTATCCGGCTAGTGGTGGAGCCAATGTTACGGTTCGTGATATAAATAATGGACGTCCATTCCAACGCATTCGCCCAAATACCCGTTATATCATGGATGTTGCCTTTGCCAACCGTGCAACAGATGCACGATACGAAGGAACTTTCCAAACAGTATGGCTTTCAAACAATACCGAAATGTCTGTAAGAGGAACAAACGGTGCTGTTACACCAAGAGGTCAGCTTATCAACGGAATTGATACGTCAATCTGGATGCGTGACCGTTTGGTTACTCCTGCAGAAAGAGCGGCATTTAAAGGAATCATGTTTGAACCAAATCACTTACCCGGCGCAACAGTTCCTTTTACAGCGAGCTACTATCCGAATGTTCGGAAATTTGATGATTCAACAAGAGGAAATCTGAATGACTATTCAGACAGACCATATATCCTCTTCCGTTTCTCAGAAGTGTACCTTATTGCCGCAGAAGCGGCATTGAAAGGTGGTGCTACTTTACAGGATGCAGCAGACATGATCAATGTATTGCGTACCCGTGCTGCATTGAAATTAAATCAGACGCCTGCCGAATATGCTGCCGCAGTAATTGCACAGCAGGTTACCGCCGGCCAGATAACGCTTGATTTTATCCTGGATGAACGAAGCAGGGAATTGTATGCGGAAGATACCCGCTGGTGGGATCTTGCACGAACACAGAAACTTGTTGATCGGGTTAAACTACACAATCCGGAAGGTGCTGCAGGCGTCCAGTCATTTAATATGCTGCGACCTATCCCTCAAACGCAGATCAACCTCGTATCGGAAGGACCAAAATATCCACAGAATCCCGGATATCAATAAGAAGTAGTCTATTAGAACAATAAAGTGAGAATCTTCCAAACCGGGAACCAGTACTTCTGGTTCCCGGTTTGTTCTAAAAAAGAGAGCCTATTGCCAAAAATTTTACTTTAATTGTATTGTTATTATGAAGGGTAAGAGTCGCTATATCCAACTTTTTATTCTTGTTGTTGCTCTCTGTTCCTGCAGCGGCAATAACAAACAACTTACAGAAGAACCAAGAGGTGCCAATAACAGAGCCTACCAATGGGGTAAAATCTCATTAGAAGCAACTGCCAATGATACCGAAACATTTCGGCCACGTCCTACTGTTACTTCACGTATGCTTGGTCTTGTTTGGACGGCCGTATTCGATGCTTGGTCGAGGTATGATGAAAAGGCACGTCCTTTGTACCTGCAACAAGTGGAACGTGTACCACAAGAAAAACGGACAATAAAGAACAAGGAAATTGCGATCAGCTATGCAGCCTACCGAGCTATGCTGCAATATTTTTACAGCGATTCAGTGATGCTTCGCAACAAGATGAAAGAATTTGGTTTAGATCCTGATAATAATTCGACAGATCCAACTACACCCGAAGGTATTGGCAACCTTGCTGCCAAAACAGTTATTGAAGCAAGATTGAACGATGGCTCCAACCAAACAGGAACTATGCCCGGCTCTAATGGAAAAGTCTACTCCGACTACACAGGTTATATGCCCGTTAACAGTGCTGATACACTCATCGATATTAAACGCTGGCAACCAAAATATTTTGCAGATGGTAAGGGTGGCAAATTTGCTCCCGCCTGTTTAACGCCCCACTGGGGTAAAGTAAAGCCGTTGTTATTAGATTCGGGCAGTCAGTTCCGATGCCAGCCTCCACCCGCTATCGGTTCGGCGCAATTGGAAAAGGAGGTGAAAGAAGTAGTGGAATTACAGGCTGCACTTACCAACGAGCAAAAAGCGTTGGTGGAATTTATGCGTGACGGACCGAAATCAGTTCAACAGGCAGGGCACTGGCTCATATTTGCACAAGATGTTTCGGTACGTGATAACCATACATTAGATCAGGATGTAAAAATGTATTTTGCTGTTGAAGCTGCAGCAATGGATGGATTCATTGCTTGCTGGGATACAAAAATGGAATACGATTTTGCACGGCCTTACACGCTGGTACATTATTATTTTAAAGATAAAACAATCAAAGGTTGGGGTGGTCCAGACAAAGGAATGATTGAAATACCGGGGCAAGAATGGAGACCCTATTCGCCCGAAACATTTTTATGTCCGCCTTTCCCAAGTTATATTTCAGGTCATAGTACTATTAGTGGTGCTTGTGCTGAAATTCTGCGGCTCTTTACCGGTAGCGATAAATTTGGAGTGGAAGTAAAACGTAAGCCGGGCGAAATGACTGAACCGGATCGAGTGGGAGCTGAAGTAACTTTGTCATTTCCCACATTTACTGAAACGGCGAATATGGCCGGTCTTTCAAGAGTGTTGGGTGGATATCATATTCAATGTGAAAATGAAGAAGGATTGAAATTGGGAAGAAATGTTGCAGCACTGGTGTGGCAGAAATATTTATACCACACCGGCGAAAAAAACTGAATACGAAGAAAAACGAAATAAGATGGCAAAAAAAACTGTACTCGCATGCACTGCTTTTATCATCGGCATGTGCATGTTCGTCCTTTCAACCGGATGTAAAGAAAAAAACACTACGGGAGATACGACTGTTACATCTTCTGTTGATCCTGTTTTCAATAAAGTGAATACATCGGAAAGCGGCATCAGTTTTACCAACATGGTAGAAGAAAATTACCATCGTAATTATTTCGACACGTTTGCGTATGTGTACAATGGTGCCGGTGTTGCCACAGCAGATGTGAACAACGATGGATTGATGGATATTTACTTTACAGGAAATGAAGTGCCCAACAAACTATACCTCAACCAAGGTGGAATGAAGTTTAAAGACATTACAACTACCGCAAATGTGGATGGCGGTAAGGGTTGGGATAACGGTGTAACCTTCGTTGATATCAACAGCGATGGTTTCATGGACATCTATGTTTGCAGAGGTGGCTATAAGGATACTGATGAAGAACGGAGAAACCTGTTGTTCGTCAACAACGGTGATCTCACATTTAAAGAAGAGGCAAAAAAATACGGACTGGACGATAAGAGTTATTCGATCCATGCTGCTTTCTTTGATATGGATAATGATAATGACCTGGACATGTATCTCACCAATCGTCCCGATTCATTCTACTTAGGTCTTTCACGAATGGTATCCGGCAAACGAAACCCTCCGGATCTTTGCAGGGATAAATTGTACCGGAATGATAATGGCAAGTTTACTGAAATTGGGAAACAGGCGGGTATCAGAAATAATTTCGGATATGCATTGTCGGTAGTTACTGCCGACCTCAATAACGATGGATGGGAAGATATTTTTGTTTCCAACGATTATGCTGATAATGATTATATCTACATCAATCAAAAAAACGGAACGTTTAAAGATGAAGTGAAATCGATGACCAATCATCTTTCGCTGTTTTCCATGGGCGCCGATATTGCCGATCTCAACAACGATGGTTTTGAAGATATTCTGGTGATGGAAATGTTGCCTGAAAATTATAAGCGTTCCAAAGTTTCCATGCCACGTATGGATGTGCAGGGATTTTGGGCCATTGTTGACAGCGGTTTTCATAAACAATACATGCACAATGTACTTCACCTGAATCATGGCAATGGCTTTTTCAGTGATGTATCGCAAATGGCTGGTATTTCTAAAACAGAATGGAGCTGGTCTACACTTGCATCTGACTTTGACAATGATGGATACCGGGATATTTTTGTTGCCAATGGTTACCGACGTGATTTGTTCGATGGTGACATTCAGCAAAAGCAGGAAATGTATATCCGAGCAAACATGAGCAAGTACAACTCTTCCGAAGAAATGTTCTCAAAAGGATTTAAAGAGTATATGTCGATCTATGATCCCATTAAAGTGCGGAACTATCTTTTCAAAAATAATGGCGGACTAAAATTTGAAAATGTATCCGAAGCATGGGGCTTCAAAGACAGTACATTTTCAAACGGAGCTGCAGTTGCTGATTTTGATAATGATGGTGATCTCGATCTTGTGATCAATAATCTTGATGGAGAATCTGATCTGTACGAGAATGTAACTGATAAGAAAAATAATTACCTGCGTTTGAAGCTGGAAGGTCCGGCACAAAACAGAGATGGTATTGGAGCAAAAATATCTTTGTATTACGAAGGCAAGCTGCAACAATTCTTTCAACAAAAAACAGTGCGGGGATATCTTTCGTCAAACGATCCTGTAGTTCATTTTGGCGTTGGCAAAACTGCTAAGATTGATAGTGCAGTAATTGTATGGCCCGATGGAAAATCAAACAGCTTGCAAAATCTTACCACGAATCAGGTTGTAAAAGTAAATTATCAACAGGCCGTTCAATCAGGTAATCATCGTTATGTGTACGATCCTTTATTTGCTGAAGTAACCAATCAATTTCTTTCAACTCCATTTCTACATACAGAAAATAAACTGGATGAATATGTTGACCAGGTATTACTTCCGCATGAATTCAGCCGCAGTGGTCCCTTTGTTGCAAAGGGTGATGTAAATGCTGATGGCACAGAAGATTTTTTTATTGGTGGAGCAAAAGATCAATCAGGCAGTTTGTATTTGCAGTTAAATGGAGCGTTCGTAAAACAAACTGTTGCTGCGTTTGAAGCAGATAAGAAGTATGAAGACATGGGTACTTTACTGTTTGATGCAGACGGTGATAAAGATCTGGATCTTTATGTTGTAAGCGGTGGCAGTGAATTTAATGAAGGTTCCGGCATGTATCAGGATCGATTGTATATCAATGATGGCAAAGGAAATTTCACAAAATCAGTTTTACCTGCCACTATCAGCAGCGGATCATGTGTAGTTGCTTTTGATGTTGATGGTGATAGCGATCTTGATTTGTTCAGAGGTGGAGAAGTAATGGCACATAAATATCCTTATCCGCCAACAAGTTATTTGTTGATCAACGAAAAAGGAAAGTTTGTTGACAAGACAAACGAAGTGGCACCGGATCTGATGAATATCGGAATGGTTAAATCAGCGATTGGTGCCGATTTAAATGGCGATAAAAAAGCCGAATTAATATTGGCCGGCGAATGGATGCCTGTTAAAGTATTTGAATACACAAAAGGAAAAATGAAAGATGTTTCCGGCAACTTCGGCGTTGATCAAACAGCAGGTTGGTGGAACAAACTGGTAGCAGATGATATTGATGGTGATGGTGATCTTGATTTAATTGCGGGTAACCTTGGAGAAAATTATAAGTTCCAGGCTAGTATTGAAAAACCATTTGAAGTGTATGCAAAAGATTTTGATGGCAATGGTACCAACGATATTTTTCTTGCCAAGCATCTGAGCAATAAAATGGTTCCGATACGTGGAAGAGAATGTACATCGCAACAATGCCCGATGATCACAGAAAAATTTCCAACTTATTTATCATTTGCAGAAAGTGATCTCACAGGGATTTTAGGTGACGAAGCTTTAAAATCGGCTCTGCATCACCAGGCTCATCTTTTTTCTACAGTTGTATTTGTGAACGAAAAAGGAAAGTTCACAGCAAAGAAGTTGCCGATGGAGGCACAGCTATCAACCGTAAACGGCATCATTGTAAAAGATTTTGATGGCGATGGCATTAAAGACATCCTGATGGCAGGAAATAAATTTGATGTGGAAGTGGAAACTACTCCTGCAGATGCTTCACCCGGTGTTTTTCTGAAAGGTTTAGGCAACAACGAATTCAAAAGTTACATGCCAATGCAAAGTGGATTTTTTGTACCTTATAATGTAAAGGATATTCAGTTGATCAATGCAGGAAACCGCTCCGCCATTCTTGTAAGTTCAAACAATGACCGCCTGCGTGTTTTTGAAAAGCGCAACTAATTGAATTATTTCATGCTTGCAAAAACAAACAAAGAGTTGTGTAGAAATTTGTGTTATGGGATCATGCTTTTGTTATTGTTTGTATCAGGTTGTACAGATCTGCAAAAGAAGCAAACACAAAACCGTTTGCAATATGCGTCAAGTCCTTACCTGAAAGAGCATGCAGACAATCCTGTTGACTGGTATGAATGGGGCGATGAAGCACTCGCCAAAGCAAAACAGGAAAACAAACCTTTATTGATCAGTATTGGCTATGCATCCTGCCACTGGTGTCATGTAATGGAACGTGAAACCTTTATGGATACTGCAGTTGCCAGAGTAATGAACGAGTCGTTTGTGTGCATCAAAGTAGACAGGGAAGAACGTCCCGATCTTGATAATATTTACATGCATGCTTGTCAACTGTTGAATAATGGAGAAGCAGGTTGGCCACTCAATGCATTTGCACTTCCTGACGGCAAACCTTTTTTTGCAGGCACCTATTATACAAAAGATACCTGGCTTACACTACTCCAACAAATCAGCGATAGTTATAAGAATAAAAATAGCAAAGTTGTGTTGCAGGCAAATTCGCTTACCTATGGTATTATTGACAGCGATAGTCTTCTGTTTAAAGATGTAACAACAACAGATCGGGGAAACAATACTGGTTACCAGGCGATGTTTCAAAAAGCGATTGATCAAATTGATCTTGTTAACGGAGGTCTGCAAGGAAAGCAAAAATTCCCCACTCCTTCTGTTTGGGAATTCTTATTGCAATACCATTATCTCACGGGTGATACATCAGCATTAAAAACTGCAACGACCACACTTGAAAAAATGGCATTGGGTGGATTGTATGATCATCTTGGTGGTGGGTTTGCCCGTTACAGTACTGATAGTTTATGGCGTGTTCCTCATTTTGAAAAAATGTTGTACGACAATGGCCAGTTGATCAGCCTGTATGCACATGCCTATCAATTGACCAACGATGAATTTTATAAAACTGTTTTTACAGAAACGATTGACTTCATAGACCGGGAACTTACATCGCCTGCCGGAGGTTTTTACAGTTCGCTAAATGCAGAAACAGATGGCGACGAAGGTGCATTTTATGCATGGAGCTATGATGCGTTTGTAAAAACAACCGGCAAAGAAAATGCCGCATCCATTGCTGCTTATTATCATGTACAGCCACAGGGAAATTGGGAAAAGAAACGAAACATAGTTTACACAACTCACCGGCCGGCTGCATTTGCAATTGCCAACAACATCAATGTGGTTGATTTTACTACCCTGCTGACTAAAACCCGGCAGGCATTGTTTGCAGAACGGAATAAACGAAAGAAGCCTGCAGTTGATGATAAAATTCTAACCTCCTGGAATGCCATTATGCTCAAAGCATATCTCGATGCATTTGCAGCAACAGGCAACGAAACCTATTTGCAGAAAGCAATTACAAATGCTGAGTTCCTCGAAAAAAATATGTTGGCAAAAGACGGACGCTTGCTTCGTAGTTATAAAGATGGCAAAGCTTCGGTCGATGCTTTTTTGGATGACTATGCATGGTTGGCATCTGCCTATTTAAAATTATATCAGGTTACGTTTAACAAACATTGGCTCATGCAGGCAAAATTGATCACCGATTATTCGTTGGATCATTTTTATGACGCATCATCAGGCATGTTTTTTTATACAGCTGCAAATACTACAAACCTGGTTGTACGGAAAATTGATATTCAGGATCACGTGATTCCTTCATCCAATGCAGTAATGGCCGGCGTTCTTCATTCGCTTGCTACATTTTTATCTGACAGTAACTACCTGAACAAAAGCACACGCATGCTAACTGTTGCCGCAGGAAAAATGAATGAGCAACCCACCTATCATGCTCAATGGTGTTCATTGTCGGGGTTGATGACTTACGGAACATATGAAGTAGCTGTAATGGGCAGCGAAGCACAAACCCGGAATCGTGAGTTGCAGAAAAAATATTTACCCGATTGCCTGTTTATGGGTTCAGTAAACGAAGAGAACCTCCCCTTGCTGCAAGATAAACTACAGGCCAATAAAACGATGATCTATGTATGTACCAATGCCACCTGCAAACTTCCGGTGGAGAGTGTGGCGAACGCCTGGAATCAGATCAAACGAAATTAGGTAGTATAAACAGGAGTCGAAAGCAGTAGTATTTTGTTTTGCGCAAAGCGGCCAGCCGCCCTGCATAAATCTTATGGAATATTGGTGGCAGCCCAAGCCCCAACGGTGAAGAGTTCAATAAAATTTAAACAAAATGCAATCGGTTGCATTTTAAGAAAATTTTCCTACATTAGCTTTCAAATAGGTCCTGCCAAATGTCCCTGTTGGTTGTTTTTACCCTTTACTGGTGCGAATTTTCGCCAAATGTTGTCGACGAATAAGTGGTTGAATGATGTTAAAAACAACGTAGCAAAAATTGTAAGCAATTGGAAAAGTAATCTGTTTTGTGTAGGGAATTGTGCAATCGATTACATTTTTGAATTTCTTCATTTCACGGATTTAGGCTTTTACTCAACATCAGTGCGTTTTATGATAGAATTGATTGTTTTGCCAGCACCACTTGCCATACCGTCTCGGCAATCTTTGTGTATTCAGAAAAGCTGTTGCTGTTTCACGGATATTTTATCTGAATGGAACAGTAAACATTCGCATGCAATGCAACTCCTTCACATTTCTTCTGCCTGATGATTTTTTTATAACAACACTCACAACAAATTTTAATTGACTATTTCAACTTCTTCAAATAGGTATTCGCCAAAACACAGCTTACAAACTTACTTTTCATGACTACCAAGAAAATTTTTCCACTTCTGTTTTTGGTTCTGCTTTCCTGCAAGAAGGGTGAGAATAAAAATACAACTCCAGTTATCGCTACACTTGATGCTTCTGCTACTGTTCTTGTCAATGAAAATAAGCAGGTGATTCAGGGGTTTGGTTGTGCAACAGTTTTTACACCGCCTAATACGAGTGCATTAACGTCAGAAGAGTTTGACCGATTGTTCGGTTCAGCAAACGGACAAGTAGGATTGAATATTCTCAGAATAAGAATAGCTTCTGATGATGCCTGGAGAGCAACCGAACTGAACTACGCAAAAGCGGCCATACAACGTGGAGCAATTATTCTTGCCAGTCCGTGGAGCCCGCCTGCCCGTATGAAAACAAACAACAGCATTATCAGTGGCAAACTGATTCCGGATAGTGCGGCTGCTTACGCAAAATACCTGAATGATTTTGCGCTGTATATGGCGAACAATGGTGCTCCTCTGTATGCAGTGTCTGTTCAAAACGAACCAGATTGGGATACGAATTATGAAAGTTGTGTATGGACAGGAACGGAAATGAGAGATTTTTTAAAGAACCACGGCGCTGCTGTTACTGCTACAAAATTAATGGCGCCCGAACTGGTGAATAACAATCAAACCTATATCAACACAATTTTATCCGACAATGCTGCAGTGGCCAACCTTGATATTTTTGGCACCCATATTTATGGCGGTGGCATTATTGATAATCCGCAGATCAGAAGTAAAGGCAAGGAGATCTGGATGACAGAACATCTGGATACGCTTTCAACCTATCCATCGGGTATTACTACCGCTGTTGAAATACATGATTGTTTGACAAAAGCAAATTTCAACGCTTATATCTGGTGGTATGGTAAACGTTTTTACGGACCCATCGGACAGGATGGACTTGTTACACGTCGTGGGTATATCATTTCGCATTTTGCAAGGTTCATTAAACCCGGTGCAGTAAGAGTAGGCATTTCGGCAAATTCAAGATTGGATGTATTGCTGTCGGCCTATAAAAACGGATCGAAAAAAGTGATAGTGGCCATCAATGTAGGCTCTTACAATGTGAAACAGAAAATTGCATTTGAAGGAGCTTCTGCGGCTTCATTTGTTCCATATGTAACCACCCCAACTAAGAACGTTGAGCAAGGTGCAGCTGTAACATCAACCGGTAATAGTTTTGAATTTACGTTACCGCCTAACAGTGTGGTGACCTTGGTTGAGCAATAATATATTTGATAATAATGAAAAAATATATCTGGAGTAAACGAATATCGAGATAGGGTAGTAATAAAGCAAAATTATAATCATGTTAGTTTGTTTAGGGTCATAATCAACAATCGGGGGAGTGTATCTTCATTCCCCCCTCTTTTAAAAATTGAAAAATGTACATTTGAATATGTTGTTATTAGGAATTGATATCGGTACTTCGTCTATTAAAGTTTCAGTTGTTGATGCACAAACGCAACAGCGTATTGTGTCGGTAAGTTACCCCGAAACAGAAACAGAAATCATTTCAAAACAAGCGGGCTGGGCAGAACAAAACCCCGGCACATGGTGGGAACACACACAGCAGGCAATTTTGAAAGCAAACGCAACAAAGAAATACGATCCAACAGTTATTTCGGCAATTGGTATTTCTTACCAGATGCATGGCCTAGTTGTAGTTGATAAAAACAATCAATTACTACGTGACAGTATTATCTGGTGCGATAGTCGTGCAGTGGAAATAGGTAACCAGGCATTTGATGCCATTGGTCCGTCAAAATCATTACAACATTTGTTAAACTCGCCGGGTAATTTCACAGCAAGTAAACTTGCCTGGGTAAAACAACATGAACCTGCTGTTTATGAGCAGATCGATAAAGTGATGTTACCGGGCGATTATATTGCTTTGCAATTAACAGGTTCATCAACAACAAGTATATCTGCTTTATCAGAAGGAGTGTTCTGGGATTTTGTAAACAATGAAATTTCAGAAGATGTGTTCAGTTATTATGGATTTAGTAAATCAGTTATTCCGGAAGTAAAGGATGTGTTTACAGAACATGGTCAACTATCAGCAGTAAATGCATCAACCCTTGGATTAAAACCAGGCATCCCTGTTACTTACAAGGCAGGTGATCAACCAAACAATGCATTGTCGTTAAACGTACTCGAAGCAGGCGAAGTTGCTGCAACAGCAGGAACAAGTGGCGTGATCTATGGCGTTAGTGATGAATTAACCTTTGATCCCCAATCACGTATCAACAGTTTTGCACACGTAAATCATACCGCTGCACAAAAAAGAATCGGCGTATTGCTTTGCATCAACGGTACAGGCATCTTAAATCGCTGGGTAAAAAATACAACTGGTAATCAATCATATCAACAAATGAATGAAGCAGCAGCATCTGTTTCTATTGGCAGTGATGGGTTATTTATTCTTCCTTTCGGTAATGGTGCTGAACGAATGCTGGAAAATAAAATTGCCGGTGCACATGTACAACAACTTGATCTGAACATGCATACCAATGCACATCTTTACAGGGCATCACAAGAAGGTATTGCATTTGCATTCCGCTATGGATTAGATATTATGCGGGAGAATAAAATGAATCCTTCAGTAATCCGTGCAGGCAAAGCCAATATGTTTTTGAGTGATGTATTTACCAAAGCGTTTGTGAACACATTAAATATACCGGTGGAATTGCATAATTGTGATGGAAGTGTTGGCGCTGCTCTTGGCGCCGGTATAGGTGCAGGCATTTACGCCAATGCAAAAGAAGCATTTACAAATGCAAAACCTCTGGCCGTAATTGAGCCGGATGATACAGTAAAACAATATGATGCTCTGTATAACAAATGGAATGAGTTGTTACAAAAGCAACTCGGGTAAGTAACAGAGCTATTTTAATAACAGAGCTGACAACAGCAGATAAAAAAACAACCAATGACAGTAGTAACAGGACAAACCGAATTTTTCAAAGGTATTCCTCAAATTAAATTTGAAGGAACAGGAACTGATAACCCATTAGCATTTCGCTGGTACGATGAGAACAGGATCGTAGCAGGAAAGAGCATGAAAGAGTGGTTACGATTTGCATGTGCTTATTGGCACAGCTTTGTAGGTAGTGGCGCCGATCCGTTTGGCGAACCCACGCATATTTTCCCATGGGACTCGAAGAGCGATGCAGTTGAGCGTGCAAAAGATAAAGCAGATGCTGCATTTGAATTCATCACCAAATTAAATCTGCCTTATTATTGTTTTCATGATGTGGACGTGGTAGATTATACCAACGACATCAATGAAAATGATCGCAGACTTCAGGCATTAACCCAATACCTAGGCGAGAAGCAGGCAGCAAGTGGTGTAAAGCTTTTATGGGGTACAGCCAACCTGTTCTCAAACAGGCGTTATATGAACGGTGCTGCAACCAATCCCGATTTTCATGTGCTTACTCACGGTGCAGCACAGGTGAAAGCAGCGTTGGATGCAACCATTGCATTGGGCGGTGAGAACTATGTATTCTGGGGCGGACGTGAAGGGTATATGAGTTTGCTCAACACAAACATGAAGCGTGAAAAAGAACATCTTGCAGGTTTCCTTCATGCAGCAAAAGATTATGCACGCAAAAATGGTTTTAAAGGAACGTTCTTTATTGAACCAAAACCTTGTGAGCCAAGCAAGCATCAGTACGATTATGATTGCGAAACAGTGATCGGCTTCCTTCGTCAGTATGATTTATTGAACGATTTCAAAATTAATATTGAAGTAAATCATGCAACATTAGCCGGTCATACATTCCAGCATGAATTACAGGTTGCTGCTGATGCAGGTATGCTGGGTTCAATGGATGCAAACCGTGGCGATTACCAGAACGGTTGGGATACAGATCAGTTCCCGAATAATGTAAATGAATTGGTGGAAGCCATGTTGGTTGTTGTTGAAGCTGGTGGTCTTGCAGGTGGCGGTATCAACTTCGATGCGAAGATCCGCAGAAACAGCACCGATGCTGAAGATCTTTTTCATGCACATATCGGCGGTATGGATACATTTGCCCGTTCACTCATTATTGCGGATGAAATTCTACAGAAATCCGATTACAAAAAAATAAGAAAAGATCGATATGCTTCTTTTGATAGTGGTAAAGGAAAAGAATTTGAAGAGGGTAAGCTGTCGTTGGAAGATCTGCGTGCTTATGCATTAGAGAGTGGTGAGCCTGCTGTTCGCAGTGGCAAACAGGAATACCTGGAGAATATTGTGAACCGGTTTATTTAATAATAAAT
Organism: Lacibacter sp. H375; assembly: GCF_037892425.1. Lineage (NCBI taxonomy): Bacteria > Pseudomonadati > Bacteroidota > Chitinophagia > Chitinophagales > Chitinophagaceae > Lacibacter > Lacibacter aquaticus. The sequence goes on along the minus strand of NZ_JBBKTT010000001.1, from coordinate 758,924 downwards.
GGCTTGGAACTTGCTTACAATAAGAAGTAAAATTTTTATTGTAAGCATTTTTATTTCCGCAAAGTACATTTGCACAAACGAATGAATTATGTTGATGCATCAAACCATGCGCTGGTACGGGCCAAATGATCCGGTAAGTTTAGCTGATATCAGGCAAGCCGGTTGTGCCGGTGTTGTTACTGCACTTCATCATGTACCAGTTGGTGATATATGGACAACCGATGAGATTTTGTTACGCAAACAAATGATCGAGGAAGCAGGAATGACCTGGACGGTGATTGAAAGTTTGCCGGTGAGTGATGATATAAAAAGGCAATCGGGCAATTACATGTACCACATTGAGAATTATAAAATAAGTCTGCGTAATGTAGCGTCATGTGGTTTAAAAGTGGTGACCTATAATTTTATGCCCGTGCTTGATTGGTTGCGTACAGATATTGCATACCCGATGGTTGATGGCAGTACAGCTCTTTATTTCAACCGTCTTGATTATGTGATCTTCGATTTATTTTTATTGCAACGCCCCGATGCTATTGCGGATTATTCTGAGGAAGAAATTGTAAGAGCGAATGAACGTTTTGGTGCGATGGATAAAGAGCAACGTACAAAGCTCTTCAGCAATATGATGTTGGGCCTACCGGGCAGTGATGATGCGTTTACTCCGGAACAGGTATTATCAGAGTTAAAAAAATACGAAGGCATTGATGTTGCAAAACTCAAAGAACATTTATATTATTTTTTGGAACAGGTTGTTCCGGTAGCAGAGGAATGTGGTTTAAAGATGGCGATACACCCGGATGACCCTCCCTATTCTGTATTGGGCTTACCACGTATTATGAGTACAGAACAGGATGCTGCTGATCTGTTGGCGGCTGTTCCATCACCTGCAAATGGATTATGTTTCTGCACTGGTTCATTTGGTGCAAGAAAGGATAATAATATTCCAGAGATGTTGAAACGCTTTGGTGATCATATTCACTTTCTTCATTTGCGTAATACCAAGCGTGATGAGGAAGGAAATTTTTATGAAGCCGATCATTTAGGTGGTGATACAGATATGTTTGAGGTAATCAAAGAAGTTGTGTTGCTGCAACGCAGAAGAAATATTTCTATCCCGATGCGCCCGGATCATGGGCACCAGATGCTTGACGATCTTAAAAAGAAAACATATCCCGGCTATTCTGCTATTGGTCGACTGAAAGGCTTGGCTGAGTTAAGAGGAGTAGAGTATGCGTTAGATAAAGCACTTTAATAATTACCACTGAGACACAGATTACACAGAGAGATAATTCCGCTGTGTCTTTGTGTCTCTGTGGTTTATACCCCTCCCATCAAATAAAAGCTTCTTACTTTCGGTGAAAGAATCAGCGAAGTATGCCTGTTAATAAAAGTGCCGCTATCCGTTATCGCATCATCGATCGTTGTTTGCGTAACCGGCAACATAAATATCCCACAAAAGAATATATCCGTCAGCGATGCATGGAAGAATTGTATGGTGATATGGCAGATGATATTTCTGTATCAACTATTGAAAAAGATATTGTTGCCATGCGTGAAGATGCAGGGCTTGGTTATTTTGCTCCAATCAAATATGACCGTTTAAACAAAGGCTATTTTTATACGGATGAAGAGTACAGTATTGATGGCATGTCGTTGAATGAAGATGAAAGTGAAGCATTACGAAGTGCTGCACATACGTTGAGTTTATTCGCTGATGTTCCTTTGTTTGAAAACCTGAAGGAAGCCATTGAAAAGATCAACACACGTTTATCGCTTTCAGGAAATTTGGAAGATCCTTCCATTAATCAGTACGTACAGTTTGAAAAACCGGTTATACAAAAAGGTAAAGATTGGATCAAACCATTGTACGAAGCTATTGTCAATCGTTTACCTGTTACGTTTACCTATTTCAATATTTATAAGAATGAAACACGCACACACGAACTGGATCCTTACCTGTTGAAAGAGGTTCGTAACAAATGGTATCTCATTGGCTGGACAAATAAGCATAACAACTTTACCACGTATGCTCTCGACCGCATTACAGGTTTAGAAAAGGGAGTAAAAGCATTCAAGTATCGCCGTGATTTTAACCCGGATGATTTCTTTAAATATTCAACCGGCATTATGGAGGGGCCCAAACCGAAAGAGAAAGTAGTGCTGGAAGTATATGGTCCCGCTTCACGTATGTTGCAGGTGAGTCCTATGCATCATACCCAACAGATCATCAAAGAAGCAAATGATAAATTAGTTGTTGAACTTGAAGTAACAGTAACAGAAGAATTCATCCACCAGTTACTTGGTATCTGTAATGAAATGAAAGTGATAAGGCCTGCAACACTGAAGAAGCGTATGAAAGAAGAGTTGCAGAAAGCGATGGGGTATTATTAAGCTTTTTCATAAAGAGTAGAGGATGCAGGGAAGAAACTTGGTTATCTGTTTTCATCAGTCTTATCTGTGTCATCGTTGTTTCTATATCTTCTTCCTCCAATCCCAAGGCGCAACAGGATTTGCTAAACTCCACAAACCAATTTTTTGTTTTCGGGCAAGCAACTCTGCATTGGCTAATTCTTTATTCGATGAATATTTTAGAAAATGCCAGGCCATTCCCCTTACAATCATTTCTTTATTGATCCACAATTTTTGCTGCGTATAAATGTCGGCGATCTTTCGTTTGTTACGATCTGTATCTGTTACCACAACCGTTAACTGTTGACCGTTGCATAACTGACCCAGTAAATGTTTTGATGCATTGGAAAAATCCTGTTTCTTTTCAGGCGCATCAATACCCGCCAAACGAATACGATGCGTTGTTGTTCCAACTAAAAGATCGAAAGTATCTCCATCAATAATGCGAACAGCTTTTCCTTTTAATTTGTAAACAGGTGGGGGTGCAGAGGCCAACAACGGCAACAGCATAAAAGAAAGCAAAACCAAACGGAGCATATAATTATTCATTCAACTGCTTAAACGACTTAACTGATCTTTTGTTTTTGCAGAAATGCAAACGAAGTAAGTTTTACTGAGTGCTGTTGTTCACGAATATTCCACTTCTTACAAAAACCAACCGGAACAAGAATAGCATAAGAACAATCAATAAAGAATTGTACAAACAACGCATCGCCTTCTCTACGTTTCGGCATGGTGAATGTTTTGCTGATGGTTCCTGTTGCATCAACCAAGATCACCTCTACATCAAAACTATATCCAAACCATACCGCAGTTTGCTGATCAACTCCGGGAAAATGTAATACCAACGGTTTGCGAAACTGGAACTGGTTACGGTAATTGAGCGATTGATAAATTTCAGCAGAGGTTATTGCTTCTTCGGCCTCAATGGGCGAATAATGCTGGCGACCTTCGCAAATACTGAAGTAACATTTGTTGCTGAATGGAAATGATAGCTGTTGCATAATCTGTTCTTTAATACTGTAAAAGAACAAACTCACTTTGCAGCCTATTTGCGGAGCAAAAAAAGACGAAAACCAGGCACAAGTGTCAAGGAACAAGCGGAATAAATTTTGTGATATTTTATAAATATTTATTGTTTATCAATAAATATTTATCTATTTTTGTGCTTCAGTAAAAAATAATTTTATGTCAATTAAAACAGATTACATCTTAAAAGCGCTGAACGTGCTATCATGGATCGTGTTTATAGGCCTTTGTCTTGATGCGGGCATCTTTATCGTTTACACTGTCCTTAAACTTATGCTTGAACCTGAACAGGCGGCAAAAATGTGGAAGGAGGTTGACCTGACAGCCGTGTACAATTACAGTGAGAGCTATTTTGTTACGCTTACATCCCTCATCATTATTGCTACAATATTAAAGGCCTTAATGTTTTATGTGATCATAAAGTTCTTTTATCATAAGAACTTCAACTTGTCGAAGCCTTTTAATGAAACAACAAAACGATTTGTGTTAAACCTGGGCTACCTGTCGCTTGGGATCGCTTTCTTCTCATCTTGGGGAACTGGATTTGTTGAAGGGCTGACGCAAAAGGGAGTAAGCATACCCGACCTGCGTTACATGCGTTTGGCTGGTGCGGATGTGTGGTGGTTTATGGGAATTGTTTTGTTCGTGATCGCCTTTATATTCAAAAAAGGGATAGAGATCCAAAATGAAAACGAATTAACTGTATAACCTATGGCAATAATTGTAAACCTTGATGTGATGATGGCCAAACGCAAAATGAGTTTGAACGAACTTTCTGATAAAGTTGGTTTAACCTTGGCCAATCTATCCATCCTCAAAACAGGAAAAGCAAAAGCCATTCGTTTTAGTACGCTGGAAACCATTTGTAAAGTGCTTGAGTGCCAGCCGGGAGATATACTGGAGTATAGAGATGAATAGGTTTTCTGGTGATAATACAAATAAAAAGGCCCCGCATTTCTGCGAGGCTTTTGCTCCCCCTTCAGGACTTGAACCTGAGACCCTCTGATTAACAGTCAGATGCTCTAACCAACTGAGCTAAGGAGGAATACTTCCCCTTTCGGGGTTGCAAAAATAGGGGAATTTGGTTTTTTACACTCTATTTCTGTATAACTTTTTTTACTTAAAAAAGCTGAAGAACGAATTCTCTTCCAACCCGATATAAATACCGTCGCTTCTTGTTTCAATGGGATAGGTTTTGAGAAAGTATCCTTCACCACTTGTATTGCGGCCATTCTGCAAACTGTATTTGTAACGGTGGAGCGGACAAACAATATTACCCAACGCATCAATAAAACCATCTGCCAGATGGCCTCCCGCATGCGGACATTTATGCGCACATGCCAGTACCTGCTCCCCATGTTTGGCAATGCAGATGGTTTTGCCTTTTACATTGATCTCACAAAGATTATTTTCCTGCCAGAAAAAATCGTTGACTGCTTCCCCGATCTTCACCCAACTGTATTTCTTTTCAGCAGCCATTAATACAGAAATTCTGTTTTGTAAGGATAACGTATTTTATAATTTGTTCGAACCTGGTCAAGCAACCGGTCACGAAGCTCAGGGATATTTCTTTTTTCTGTTGCTGCAATAAACACACAGTTGCCCTGCGTCTCGTTTTCCCAACGTTCTTTCAATTCCTTTAGAATGGTTTCTTTTATATCATCGCCGAGCCATTCATCGAAATGCTTTTCTTCGTACAGATCCATTTTGTTGAAAATGGTAATAACAGGTTTATCATGACATTTCAAATCCTGGAGCGTTTTGTTCACCACATTCATTTGCTCTTCGTATTGCGGATGCGAAATATCCACTACATGCAATAGCACATCACTTTCACGCACTTCATCAAGCGTACTTTTAAAACTTTCAACGAGATGGTGTGGTAATTTTCTAATGAATCCTACTGTATCACTTAATAAAAAAGGAGTGTTTTCAAACACCACTTTGCTTGTAGTTGTATCAAGTGTTGCAAACAATTTATTTTCTGCAAACACATCCCGTTTACTGAGAATGTTCATGAGTGTGCTTTTACCAACGTTGGTATAACCAACTAATGCCACACGAATAAATTCACCACGGTCTTTACGTTGTGTGAATGCCTGTTTATCTATTTCAGCTAAACGTTTGCGGAGTAAGGAGATCTTATCTTTTACTATACGACGATCGGTTTCAATTTCTGTTTCACCCGGACCTCTTGTACCCACACCACCACCTTGCCGTTCAAGGTGTTTCCACATGCCTTTCAACCTGGGCAATATGTATTGGTATTGTGCAAGCTCAACTTGCGTTTTAGCTTGTGCTGTTTTTGCACGGCGGGCAAAAATATCGAGGATGAGATCACTTCGATCGATAGTGTAAATGCCTACTTCTTTTTCAATATTCATGATCTGGGCACCGGTAAGTTCATCATCAAATATCACCAAGGTAATATCATGACCCTGCACATAGTTTTTGATCTCTTCCAGTTTTCCTTTCCCTACAAATGTTTTACTATCAGGACGGGGCAGTTTCTGCATAAACCGCTTAATGGTTACAGCACCGGCCGTTTCGGCAAGAAATGCCAATTCGTCCATGTACTCCTGCACCTGTAATTCTGTTTGTCCTTTTTGCACTACGCCAACAATAATGGCCCGCTCTTCCTGTTGTATTTCCTGTTTACGTTCAATCACTTTATAAAAAATTCAAAGGCAAAGGTAATTGAACTTCTCTGCCATGGGTAAAGAAAAAAGCGTGACGGAGTCCGCCACGCTTTCAAATTTCTTTTAGGATTGAATTACAATCCTGTTAAGGTAAGACCAAAAGTTACAGGACGGATCTGGTTAGGCCCTTGTCCTTCTTTAATAAAATCATTCAACTGGTACTGACCAAAGATGGCGAAGTTGCCCATGCCGATTCTGGCAGTAGCTGCCAAACGCAACGTATTGAAATGTTTTTTGTCTTTTTCTTTTAATACATATGCAACATTACCGTTGGCATCAGATGTAAATCTTGTTTTATCGTTGGCACTGATTAATGTACCCACTTTCACACCCAATGCAAATTTTAAACTCTTGTTAGGTTGTGTGGGATCAACCATAAAACGCAATTCAACCGGTGCTTCAAGATAAACTGTAGCCAGTTTCATTGATTTGTATTTATTCAAAGTGTCTTTCCCCTGGTGAGGTGCAAACTGGAATGAATTACCGTTAATGATGTTGAGGTTGCGGCCTGCATTCTTGTCGAAATACATATTATCGGCACCAACACCTGCACCTAAACCAACGCTGAAACGTGGATCAGTTTTAAAAGGGAAGTCGAATGAGAAATATGCATTCACTGTTCTGGCCAAACCTTTTGTAGCAATGCTATCAGGTTTTTGCAGCCAAGTGAGATAACCTATTTGAAAAATGAGATGATCTTTCGGACGGTTGCCAAGACTTACTTTTGACCAGTCTTTCTTTTTCTTCTTTTCTGTTTCCTGGGCCGACAATGAAAAGCCGGTGGCGAGGATGAGCGTAAACAGTATTAGTTTCTTCATAATTTGTAAAGAGGCAAATGTATTTGCTTATCGGTTAAGCAAAGGTTAAAGCCATTTTAAGATAAAGCCGGGAAGACGGAAAGGCGAGAAGTATCTTTAAGTTCAACTCTTTTCCCGTCTTTCTGCCTTACCGGCATTTATTATTCGTGGATCCTGTAGGATTTGAACCTACGACCCTCTGATTATGAGTCAGATGCTCTAACCGACTGAGCTAAGGATCCGGCCTTTTGGGCGGGGGCAAAGATAGAAAAATCGATGTATCGTGCTGCTATAATTTCAAGAGATATTTTTTGGCCATCAAAAGAAAGAAATTCCGCTGCTGATTCATCATTTGAAACAGTCTTGTTTCTTTGCAGTATGCAACAAACAAAAGCGATCATATTCGATCTTGGTGGTGTATTGCTCGATATCGATTTCAAATTGAGCGAAAAGGCCTTTGCTGAGCTGGGCGTTACCAACTTTTCCGATTTTTTCAACCAGTTTCACAGTAATGATCTGTTCCGTCGATTAGAAACAGGAATGGAGGATCATTTGTTTTATGATGATCTGCGTACAGCAACCGGTTTATCATTAAGTGACGAACAGATAAGGGATGCATGGAATGCATTGTTGCTCGATTTCAGACCTGAAAGTGTTGCTGTATTACCTCAGTTAAGAGAAAAGTATGAAATATACTTACTCAGTAATACCAATGAAATTCATTTGCAGGAATTTCAGCGAAGGTATGAGGCATGGAGGCCCGGGCAGGTGTTTGATGATTTGTTTGATGCGGCTTATTATTCGCACCGCATCGGGCATCGCAAACCAAATGCCTCCGCTTTTGAATTTGTATTACAGAAACATGGGTTAATTGCTGCAGAAACAATATTTATCGACGATAGTATCAATAATATTGAAGCAGCTCAACAGCTGGGTTTACAAACAATTCATTTGCAGGCGGGGATGAAAGTGGAAGAACTGGGGCTGATGTCTGATTTATGATGCAGGACGTAGGATTTATTCTTGAACCTTGTTCCTTGTCTCTTGTGCCTTGGATTTTTACTTATCATTTGACTTCTTCAAACTCAATATAATCATCTTCTTTAGGAGTGAGCGGTTCCTTTACAGGTTGAGGGCGTTGTGCAGCAGCCTGTTGCTGTTGTTGTTCCTGCATACGTGCCTGAAATTCGTTCATCTTGCTTTTCATATCACGTGCAGCCCTTGTTACAGGAATAACAAATCTGAAAATAAAACGGAACACAAAATAGATCAGGAGTCCGTAGAGTAAATAACGTAGTAACATGATGCTGCAAAGATAAATTAAACCGCTTCGCTTTGTGTGAAGATTCCCCTAAAGCTTGCCGCTGAATACAGGCTGAAAAAAATTTTTCCATTACCCTGTATTCTCTTACATTTGCGGTCGGATAAAAGAAACAGTGGAAGGGAACGGAAAACGTTCCCTTCTTTATTTTCCTTACATGAACTTAGAACAAAAGACAGAAAGCATCAGGCAAATGATGGAGGAAGTGATCAGCACCGATCCTGATTGTTTCCTGGTAGATATAAAAATGGTACCGGGTAATAATATCCAGGTATTTGTAGATGCCGATGCCGGATTGCCTATCAGCCGCTGCATCCAGTATAACCGGGCTCTTTACAAGAAGATTGAAGAGGCTGCTCTTTTTAATGATGGTGATTTTGCACTCGAAGTTTCATCACCCGGTCTAGAAGAACCATTGAAACTGCATCGTCAGTACCTCAAAAACATCGGCCGGCAAGTGGAAATAATTATGAAAGATGGCCGCAAACTTGAAGGCAAATTACTGGCAGCAGGTGAACTGGAAGTAACGCTGGAGGAAACAAAAGGAAAAGGTAAGAAACAGGAAGTGATACAACACAACCTGGTTTATGCAGATATTAAATCAACTAAAATTCAAATTGTATTTAACTGATTACGGTTGCTGACAGTGAAAACAACCGGACTATTTAAAAAAAAGTGTTATGGCAAGTATCAATCTTATTGAGAGTTTCCAGGAGTTTAAGGATGCGGAAAATATCGACCGCCCCACGATGATGAAAGTGCTGGAAGATGTGTTTAAAACATTGCTTCGTAAGAAATATGGCAGTGACGATAACTTTGATGTGATCGTAAATACGGAGAAGGGTGATCTTGAGATCATGCGTCGTCGTACCATAGTAGAAGATGGACAAGTGGAAGATCCGTTAGCGCAGATTGCCTATACAGATGCTGTTAAGCTCGAGCCTGATTATGAAGTGGGTGAAGAGTTATATGAAGATGTAGATATTCATGATTTCGGCCGTCGTGCAATCCTTGCGGCAAAGCAAACACTGGCAAGCCGTATTGGCGACCTCAAGAAGAATGTGTTAGTGAAAAAATATTCCGATCGTATTGGTGAAATTCTGAGTGCAGAAGTTTACCAGGTGTGGAAGAAGGAAGTTTTATTGCTCGATGAAGAGGGAAACGAATTATTGTTACCAAAAAGTGAGCAGATACCACAGGATTATTTCAAAAAAGGTGAGAACATTCGTGCAGTGATCAAGAAAGTGGAACTGAAAAATAATGCACCTGTGATCATTTTATCGAGAACAAGTCCATTGTTCCTTGCTAAATTGCTCGAAATTGAAGTGCCGGAGATCTTTGATGGTTTGATCGTTATCAGAAAAATTGTGCGTGAACCGGGAGAAAGAGCGAAAGTTGCAGTTGAAAGCTTCGATGATCGTATTGATCCGGTGGGTGCCTGTGTTGGTATGAAGGGTAGCCGTATCCATGGTATTGTTCGTGAACTGAAAAATGAAAATATTGATGTGATCAATTACACAGCGAACATCAACCTGCTTATTCAACGTTCATTGACACCTGCCAAGATCACCAGCATGGATATTGACCAGGATAGAAAACATGCAGAAGTTTATCTGAAACCCGACCAGGTTTCATTAGCCATTGGTAAGCGTGGTGTAAACATTAAACTCGCCTGTGAATTAACTGGTTTCGAAATTGATGTTTACCGTGATACGGAAGAAGAAGTAAATGAATTTGATATTGATCTGGATGAATTTACAGATGAGATCGAAGGGTGGGTGATTGATGAGTTGAAGCGTATTGGTTGCGATACTGCACGCAGTGTATTGGAATTAACAGCAGAAGAATTAGAGCGCCGTACAGATTTGGAGAAAGAAACCATTGCAGAAGTACGCCGTGTATTGAAAGAAGAGTTTGAAAAAGAGTAACTGTAAAAAGTTATTTAGATAAGATTTATATAAACAATTAAACAAGATATTCCCTCGTACTGAGGTATGGCAAGGGAAGTTCATTATGTCAGAAAGTAATACACCACGTTTAATGGCCGCAGCCAAGGAGTTCAATATCGGTAAGGACACCCTTATTGATTTTTTGGCCAACAAAGGCTTCAATAAAGACGATCTTAAGCCCACTGCAAAGCTTACGGAAGGAATGTACCGTGCGTTGCAGGCAGAATTCTCATCTGATAAACTGGCGAAAGCAAAAAGTGATCAGATCGAAATTCCGAAGGGCGGTATGTCTGATTTGAAGAAGAAAAAAGAAGAAGAGGACATTTCGATCAGGAAGGAAGTAAAGAAGGTTGTAAAAGAAGAGCCAAAGGTGGAAGAAGTAAAACCGGTTGAGCCGCCGGTAGTGGTAGAACAACCTCAAGTGGTAGTGGTGGCAGAAGTACCAAAAGTTGAAGAGGTAGTAGTTCAACCACAACCAGAGCCAGAAGTAACAAAGGTGGAAGCTCCGGAAGTGGAAGGTCCAAAGATCATAACCAAGATCGATCTTGATAAAATCGATTCATCTACTAGACCTAAGAAGATCGAAAAGAAAAAGAAAGAAGAACCAAAAGAAGAAGTGGTTGTTCCTGAAGTAAAAGAAGAAGTTGTGGCACCGGTAGCAGTTACAGAAGAACCTGTTGCAGAAGAAGATGAAGAAGTAGTAATTGAAAACATTAAAGCCGACAAACTGGAGGGACCTAAGATCCTCGGTAAAATTGAACTTCCTGTTAATTCCGATACAAGACCTAAGCCTGTTATTACAGATAAGGATAAAGAAAAGCGTAAACGCAAACGTATCCCTATCGATAAGAAAGGCAGTCAACCTCCGCAAGGTGGTGGTCAGCAACAAGGTCAGGGTGGCCAGCAAGGGGGTGGCTTCCAAAACAGAGGTGGCCAGCAACAAGGTGGTGGTCAGCGTAGAGATGGCGGATCGAGGATCGGACCTCCTCAAAGAGCAGGTAACCGTCCGGCGATCACCCGTCGTGAAGACAAAGTGATCGATGCAAAAGAGATCCAGGAAAAACTTCGTGAAACACAAGCCAAACTTTCAGGCCAGGGTGGTCGTGGTAAGAGCTTAAAGGCTAAATACCGCAAACTCAAGCGTGATGAAATGGCTGATAATATGCCGGAGGGTGGCGAAGACAACAAGCTGCAGGTAACAGAATTCATCAGTGCTGCTGAATTGGCAAGTTTGATGGATGTATCAGCAACTGATGTTGTGGCAAAATGTTTTAGTTTGGGTATGATGGTTTCAATCAACCAGCGTCTTGATGCGGAATTGATTGAATTGGTGGCTGGTGAATTCGGCTTTGAAGTTGAGTTCATTGATATGGAGAAGCAGGCAGAAATGGAGGAAGAAGATGATGAAGATGATGTTGACAGCCTGAAGCCACGTGCACCGATTGTTACCATTATGGGTCACGTTGATCATGGTAAAACATCATTGCTCGATTATATCCGAAATGCAAATGTAGTATCTGGCGAGGCGGGAGGTATTACCCAACACATTGGTGCGTATGAAGTAACCAATGCTGCAGGTAAAAAGATCACCTTCCTCGATACACCGGGTCACGAAGCGTTTACGGCTATGCGTGCCCGTGGTGCCAAGGTTACGGATGTTGCCGTGATTGTTGTAGCAGCAGATGATGCCGTAATGCCGCAAACAAAAGAGGCCATCAGCCATGCGCAGGCAGCTGGTGTACCAATGATCTTTGCAGTAAACAAGATCGATAAAGACGGAGCTAATCCGCAAAAGATATACGAACAGTTATCACAAATGAATATTCTTGTTGAAGAGTGGGGCGGTAAATTCCAAAGCCAGGAACTCTCTGCCAAGAAAGGATTGAATGTAGATAAGCTCCTTGAAAAAATATTGCTGGAAGCTGAATTGCTTGATCTGAAAGCCAATCCTGATAAGGAAGGTACCGGATCAATCATTGAAGCATCGTTGGATAAAGGACGTGGTTATGTTGCAACAATTCTGGTTCAGAACGGAACACTTAAACAAGGTGATCTGATCGTTTCCGGACAATACTACGGACGTATCAAAGCCATGTTCAACGAACGAAACCAGCGTATTGAAAAAGCAGGTCCCTCAACACCGGTTCAGATACTTGGTTTAAATGGTGCACCACAGGCGGGTGAGAAATTTAAAGTGTATGAAGACGAAGCTGAAGCAAAAGAAATTGCCGGCCGTCGTGCACAGATCCTGCGTGAACAAGGTATCAGAACCAAGAAACATATTACGCTCGATGAGATCGGTCGCCGTTTGGCATTGGGTAACTTTAAAGAACTTAACCTCATCATCAAAGGTGACGTGGATGGTTCAGTAGAAGCCTTAACCGATTCATTGCAGAAATTGTCAACAGAAGAAATTGCAGTGAATGTGGTCCACAAAGCAGTTGGTCAAATCTCTGAAGCTGACGTAACATTGGCAAGTGCATCTGATGCGATCCTGATTGGCTTTAACGTTCGTCCATCATTGCAGGCATCACGTCTGGCTGAGCAGGAAGGTGTAGAGATCAAGAACTACTCCATCATCTATAATGCTATCGAAGAAGTGAAGAGTGCGATGGAAGGCTTGCTGGAACCGAAGATCACAGAAAAAGAAGTTGCTACAGTTGAAATACGTGAAGTGTACAAGTTTGATAAGGCAACTGTTGCAGGTTGTTATGTGCTCGAAGGAAAAATGAAACGTGATGCGAAGATCCGTTTGTTCCGTGATGGTGTATTGGTATACCCACGTACAGAAGGTGGTTTTGCAGAACTGGGTAGCTTGAAACGTTTCAAAGACGATGCGAAAGAAGTAGCATCGAATATGGAATGTGGTTTAACGATCAAAAATTTCGCAGATCTGAACGTAGGCGATACCATTGTTGCCTTTGAAGAAGAAGAAGTGAAACGAACATTATAAGCTGCAAAGCATAGAAACAGAATGTTAAAACAAAGATGGCCGTGCTGGAAAGACGGCCATCTCTATTACTTTTGACGCTCATCATATTTAGAATGAAAAAAATATTTACTGTTATTGCGTTATTAGCTGTGTTGTTTGTGCAGGCACAAACAAAGAAAATTGTAGCTGATAAAATCATTGGTGTTGTTGGGGATCGTATTATGTTGAAGTCGGATATCGACAACCAGATCAACGATGCGAAGAGCAAAGATTATGACCTACCTCCTGATGCATCATGTTATTTGATGCAACAGCTCATCATTAATAAAATGCTGGCAATCCAGGCTGAAAAGGATTCACTTCCTGTGAGTGATGAAGAGATAGAGGCAGATGTTGACAATCGTATCCGCTATTTTATTCAGCAATATGGTTCAAAAGAAGTGATCGAACAGATCACCGGTAAAACCATTTACCAGTTCCGTGAAGAAATGCGTGAACCCATCAAGGAAAGCAAACTGGCTACAGCTATGCGTGGTAAGATCGTTGAAAATGTAAAGATCACTCCAACAGAAGTAAGAGCATTCTTCAATAAGATACCAAAAGACAGTCTTGCATTTTACGAAACAGAATTAGAGATCGGTGAAATCGTGGTATATCCAAAAGCCGGTCGTGAAATGGAAGAGTATGCACAGGAAGAATTAAAAGAATTCAAGCGCCAGGTTGAAAGTGGTTCAAAGAAAATGGAATTCCTTGCTTCTCAATACAGTGAAGATCCTGCAGCAAAAGAAAATGCCGGGTTGTATGTGTTGAATAGAAACGATAATCAATGGGACCCAACTTTCTTTAATACGGCTATGAGTTTAAAAGAAGGACAGGTTTCAAGAGTCATTAAATCAAAATTCGGTTACCACATCATTCAATGCTTATCAAAAAATGGTGAAGAAGTAACTGTAAGACATATTCTGAAAATACCACGCATTAATGAGCCTGATATTAAAGATGCCATCAATAAGCTTGATACAGTTCGTTCTAAATTAATTGCCGGAACCTTGAAGTTTGGTGAAGCGGTTAGCAAGTATTCTGATGAAGAAAATTCAAAATTTACGGCTGGTATGATGCGTGGAAAAGATGGTACATCAATTATTTACATTGATGACCTCGATAAAGAAATGGTGCCTTTACTGGAAAAATTAAAACCAGGTGAATTTGCACAACCAACAGCTTTCACTGATCCACAAGGTAAGAAAGGTGTTCGTTTGATCTACCTGGTTAGCCGTACAGCTCCGCATAGAGAGAATATAGAAAATGATTACAGCAAAATTGCTGGTCGTGCATTAGAAGAAAAGAAAGAAAAAGAACTGCAAAAGTGGTTCATTAAGAATTCGAACACATTTTATGTGCAGATCGAGGACGAATACAAGGATTGTGCACCCATAAAAGCCATTCTCGGGAGCACTGTAAAAAACTAAAGAAATTGTGAAAAAAGGCAATTGAAAAAATCGATTGCCTTTTTGTTTTGAAAATTGCATGTACGTACATATATTTGCATAGTGAAATTAGAACAAGCCATACAAAGTGTGAATTTTAAAGACGAAACCCACAAGGCAGGCCTAAATATCCTGTACACTGCCTGGTGGTTAAAGACATTGATGAGCAGGGAATTAAAAAATTTTGGCTTAACACATGAACAGTACAATGTACTCCGCATCTTAAAAGGAAAGGCGCCCGATGACATGTGCGTGAAGGATATAGCGGGCCGGATGATCGAAAAAAGCTCGAATGTACCAAGGATTATTGATCGTTTGGTGCTGAAGAAACTGGTGAAGCGAACCACTGATTTGAACGATAAACGTCATACGGTGATGTCACTCACTGGAGCAGGTCTTAACATTTTGGAGTTGAGTACACAACGCATCAACAACCTGTTTGAAGAAATGATTCAAATGAATGAAGCTTCAGCCGCAAAGTTGAATGATCTGCTTGAGCAGATCAGAGCAAAAGAAAGTTGATTTTTTTTTAAACAAATACATGTATGTACATGTAATAAAGGAATAGTTATGAAAGCAGTATTACATAAATCAGCAACAAGAGGCCACGCCAACCATGGCTGGCTCAACAGTTACCATAGTTTCAGCTTTGCCGGTTATTATAACCCGGAGCGGATTCATTTTGGTGCACTACGTGTATTGAACGATGATTCAGTAGCGGCAGGCATGGGCTTTGGAACACACCCACACGATAACATGGAAATTATTTCCATTCCATTGAGTGGAGATCTGAAACATAAGGACAGTATGGGTAATGAAGCCATCATTAAGCAAGGCGATATCCAGGTGATGAGCGCAGGCACTGGTATTTCACATAGTGAAATGAATGCCAACAACGATACCGACGTAAAGTTCTTACAGATATGGGTATTCCCAAATAAGAAAAATGTGCAGCCCCGTTACGGACAGATCACATTGGATGAAAGTAAAATGAAGAATAATCTGTTACAGGTGCTAAGTCCTAATGCGGATGATGAAGGCGTATGGATTCATCAAGATGCATGGTTCAGCCTTGGTAATCTTGATAAAGGAATTACCAAAGAGTATAAACTAAAAGGAATCAACAGCGGGGTATATGCGTTTGTATTGGAAGGGGATGTAACCATTAACGGAGAATCGCTCAACAAACGTGATGGTCTTGGTATCAGCGAAACAGATACACTCAATATTACAGCAGATTCTGATGCAAGATTATTGCTGATGGAAGTACCCATGCTCAACTAAAAGTTTAAATCAACAATTTATAAAAACAAAAATCTAAACACAAACAAAATGGCAACGTACAAAATTGATGCATCGCACAGCGACATTATCTTCAAAGTAAAACACCTTATGATCACAACAGTAACAGGACAATTTAAATCGTTTGATGCAACCTTAACCGGTGAAGCGGATGATTTCAGCGATGCGGTTGTAACTTTTACTGCAGATGTCAACAGTGTTGATACCCGTAGCGAACAACGTGATGCACACTTAAAAAGCGAAGATTTCTTTGCTGCTGATAAATACCCACAATTGAAATTTGTTTCTACCTCAGTTAATAAAACAGATGATGGTTTGGTATTGAAAGGCGACTTAACAATACGTGATGTAACAAAATCAATTGAACTGAAAGCTGATTACAATGGTGTTGTTGTAGACCCATGGGGACAAACAAAAGTTGGTTTTGAAGCAGAAGGGAAAATAAAACGTAAAGAATTTGGATTGGGTTGGGATGCCGTAACAGAAGCAGGTGGCATCGTGGTAAGTGATGATGTGAAACTTCAGTTTCATGTTCAGTTTGTAAAACAATAACGAAAACGGGATAACCCGGTTTTGAAAAGCAATCGAATAAAAATGAAACAGATCAAGTATACAAGGAAAGCGGCTCCCGCTCATATGGTTGGAGATGGTTTTAAGGTAAGAACATTTATTTCGTCGGCAATGTGGAAAGACATGAGCCCTTTCCTGATGCTTGATTACATTGAACCGACAAACTATTTGCCTACTGATCATCCTCGTGGTGTAGATGTACATCCGCACAAAGGTTTTGAAACCGTAAGTATTTTGTGGGATGGCGCATTGGCACACGAAGACAGCAGTGGTGGCAAAGGCAAATTGTTTGCAGGTGATGTGCAATGGATGACGGCAGGTGCCGGGATTCTGCATAAAGAATTTCATGAAGAAGAATTCAGTAAGAAAGGTGGCTTATTACATGGTGCCCAACTTTGGGTGAACTTGCCAGCAAAAGATAAATCAACTCCACCTGCTTATCAGGATATCCGTTCGAACAATATTCCTGAGATACAGATAGGAGATGATAAAGGAAAGATCCGCATCATTGCAGGTGAAATGAACGGCGTGAAAGGGCCAGCCAATACATTTACCCGCATTAATATTTTTGATGCACATGCAAAAGCAGATGCTTCATTCGATCTGAATGTGGTTGATGGTGATCATACAACGTTACTTGTATTGAAAGGAACTGTTCTCATCAATGATGATAAAACAGCACGTGAAGGCGACATGCTGATATTTGACAATAGCGGTGAGAAAATCCATATCCAAACAAATAATGTAACACACTTGTTATTGTTAAGTGGTGAACCAATTACCGAGCCTGTTGCAGCGTATGGACCCTTTGTGATGAACACACAACAGGAAATTATGGAAGCAATTGATGATTATAATGCCGGTAAATTTGGGAATCTTAATTAATACAAATGATCAACTCATTCATTGGCGCAGAAAAATATAAAGTAACACATAGCAATGGCCGTCATCAGTTTTATGCTGATGAACCGGTTGAAAAAGGAGGAATGGATACTGCGCCAACACCTGATGAGTTGTTAGAATCAGCATTGGCTAGTTGCACCTTGGTCACCTTGCGGATGTATACCGATCATAAGCAATGGAATGTTGGCTCAATTGATCTTTCAGTTTCGTTGAAACGTGAAGATGGCAAAACAATCATCACCCGGCAATTGAAATTTGAGCATCAACTTTCAGAGGTTCAAATACAACGATTGGTACAGGTAGCAAAAAATTGCCCTGTGTCAAAAACACTTTCTGCCGCATCAGAGTTGAACGTTGAGATCATCTGATCTATCAATAGAAAGACATTATGCCAGGATTAACGGGTATTTTTGTTCCGTTGGACTAAGAAAGAATCGGCGTTGGTCATTATCAATCACCAATCAATCATGAATAAATGAACATCGAAATAATATCTGGCAGTCCGAGAGAAAACAGCGTAACACATCGTGTTGCTTTGTTCCTCCAAAAACTGCTGACTGCAAGAACAGCACACACTGTAAACATAATTGATGCAAGAGAATGGGATCTCCCTTTGCTGCAAAATGTATTTGTTTCAGTTGATGCTACACCAGAGGAGTTTAAACCTTTAAGCAAACGAATGTTCGATGCGCATGCGTTTATTTTAGTGACCCCGGAATACAACGGTAGCTACACGCCAGTGATGAAAAATATATTGGATCATTATCCAAAGCAAAGTCACAAAGCATTTGGGATCGTTACTGCCAGCACGGGAATCATGGGCGGAATCCGTGCAACACAGCAAATGCAGTTGCTGATCAATGCTTTATTCGGTATTGCCAGCCCTCATATGTTGGTGGTTGGGAATGTAGATAAGAAATTCGACGAAGACGGAAACCTGCTTGATGAAGCTTATCAAAAAAGCATAGATGTATTTGTTCGGGAATTTTTATGGCTTGCACAGAGCCTTCATCCCGAATCAGTCCTTAATTAATGCAGTAATGTTGGCATTGATTCTTACCTTTGCGCCTTCATCGGCCGAGGGGGAACCAAGGTCGACTTCTCACAACAATCATGAGCGACGAAATAAAACACGAATGCGGCTTGGCCTTCATTCGTTTACGCAAACCCTTCTCTCATTACCAGAAACAATATGGCTCCGTGCTGTATGGCCTTAACAAGCTGTACCTGCTCATGGAAAAACAACACAACCGTGGACAGGATGGTGCCGGTATTGCAGCTGTTAAACTTGATGTAGAACCGGGTTATCCTTTTCTCCATCGTTTAAGAAGCAGCGCCAATCAGCCTATTGCCGATCTGTTCTTTAAAGTAGGACAGGAAGTGCAGGAGTTGGAAAAATATCAACCCGATATTAAACAGCATGCCGGGTTAATGAAAGGCCATCTTCCATTTCTTGGTGAGCAAATGTTGGGTCATCTTCGGTATGGTACCCAGGGTAAAAACAATGTTGAGTTTTGCCATCCTTTTATAAAGCGCAACACTCACCCTGCACGTAACCTGGCATTGGCCGGTAATTTCAATCTCGTAAATACAGATGAGTTATTTGGTTTGGTGAATATTGATCCGGGTGAGTTTCAACGCCAGAGTGATTTAGCTGCTATGATGGAAGTCGTTCATCATTTCTTAGTGAAAGAAGATGAGGTTAGTCCTAACAGTCCGTCGGTATTTAATGTGCTGAAAAAAGCAACACCTTTATTTGATGGTGGTTATACCATTGGTGGCATGACCGGTAATGGCGCAGGTTTTGTAATGCGTGATGCACATGGTATTCGTCCTGCGTATTATTATGTGGATGATGAAGTAATTGTTGCAGCAAGCGAACGTGCAGCCATCCGTACCACCTTCAATGTTGGCGAAAATGAAGTATTAGAACTGATGCCCGGGCAAGCACTTATTGTGGAGGCAAACGGGCAATATCATATTGAACAAATACTTGAACCAAAAGAACGCAGGGCTTGTTCATTTGAGCGTATTTATTTCAGCCGGGGTAGTGATGAAAAAATTTATCGTGAGCGTATCACCCTTGGTCATAAACTCAGCAAACGTATTCTTGAACATATTGATTATGATTTGAAGAATACGATCTTCTCATACATTCCGAATACAGCTGAAGTGGCATTTTATGGTTTGGTGAAAGGGATGGAAGAATATCTCAACCAGATCAAAGTACAACGTATCATGAGTTGGGGTAAAGATTTTGATGAAGAGAAGTTGAACGAGATGATCACACGTAAGATCAGGCAGGAAAAAATTGCGATCAAGGATGTGAAGCTGCGTACGTTTATTACGGAAGATAGCAGCCGTAACGAAATGGTACAACACGTATATGATATTACATACGGTACTGTTCAGAAGGGTGTTGATACGTTGGTGGTGATCGATGATTCAATTGTACGTGGTACAACATTAAAAGAAAGTATTGTGCGTATGTTGGGTCGTCTTGGTCCAAAAAAGATCATTGTTGTATCAAGTGCACCGCAGATCCGTTACCCCGATTGTTATGGTATTGATATGAGTAAGCTGGGTGATTTTGTGGCATTCCGTGCAGCAATGGAATTGTTGAAAGAAAGAGGAATGACTGACCTGATCGATGAAGTGCATACCACCATCAAAGAGTTACAACGCAACAATCAATTGCATACTGAGAATGTTGTTCGCCGATTATATAAGCCATTTACAACAGAAGAGATCAGCGATAAAATTGCACAGCTCATCACACCGGCAGGATTTACTATTCCTGTACAGGTGATCTATCAGAATATTGAGGATCTGCACGCCAGCTGCCCTACCAACACAGGAGATTGGTATTTCACCGGTAACTATCCAACCCCTGGAGGTAACAGGGTATGTAACAAAGCGTTACTCAATTATCTTGATGGGAAAAATGTGCGTGGATATTAAAAAAGAAGAGTGAAACAACTCTTTGGCTGAATTTTTGTTATTAATTATTACCCGTCTTTAAAATCTTAAATCAAACCGGGAAAATACTTTTAAGAGAGCCATCTGAATATTCGGATGGTTTTTTTATTGCTGCTGATTGCTTATTTTCATTATTATGAAATCGCTTTTCCTCATACGCCATGCAAAAAGCAGTTGGGATAACCCCACACAAAACGATTTCGACCGGCCATTAAATGCGAGAGGATTAAAAGATGCACCTGTGATGGCGAAACGCCTGCTAGACCGAAAGATAAAGATTGATGCATTCATTAGCAGCCCTGCAATACGGGCAAAGCAAACCTGTTCTCTTTTCATGAAAACGTTCAAGGTCGATGAAGCAGCTATGCATCTTCAATCACAACTATACCTGGCAGCACCTGATGTGTTTATGCAGACGATAATAAACATACCTGCAGCAATTTCAACGGCTGCTATTTTCTCACATAACGAAGGCATTACAGAATTTGCCAACACACTCACAAGTACCAGCATTGATAATATGCCTACCTCTTCTGTTTTTGCAGTGAAGGCAGAAATTGATAACTGGAAAGATTTTGCAAAAGCAAAAAAGGAATTCTGGTTTTTTGATTATCCAAAATTGCAGCCCTGATCACTATAATTTTCTAAACTGTAATTCTTGGGTGGGATTATTCCTGTCGTTATGAAACAACACGCCGGTTGGATTGATCAATTCATTGTGCCAGAGTTTGCTGATATATTCCAACTCAAGTTCAGTAGACGAAATATCTAACTCAAACGTATCGCCCTGTGGATTTTCATTCCATGTACCGGTGTAAGTGGTTGCACCATCCGTTACCTGCATTGTTTTATCAGCATTGAACGTAAATTTCCAACCGTTATAGAGATAGGTGATATTATTGCCATTGTCTCTCAAAAGTGAGATGCGCCAGCTGCCTTGCGTAAGAATATTTTGCAGGGGCGGAGTATCCTGCGGTTTACGACACGAAAAAAGAGCCGTTAAGATGAACAAATAAAATACATGCTTCTTCATAGTTTGTGTGGTTAGTTGATTTGGTACTGTGAAGGTATAAACGTTTTTTAAGTGTTTATATGTACGTAAGAAAAAAGGTTGCCGATTTTGGCAACCTTTTTTTATGAATATCAGGGGAAACGGTTTATTTAATGCCGTATTTGTACTTATACCGCTCGTTCAGCTGTTTGTGCTTGTCATCAAGACTTACCTGTCGACCTTGGACGAAAGCATGGGTGATAATGCTCGATTTCATATCAAGAATATCTCCCTCACTCACTACAATATTGGCATCTTTTCCTACTTCTAGGGAGCCGGTTACTTTGTCGATGCCCAAAATTTTGGCTGCATTGAGTGTTATTGAACTTAATGCCTGCTCTTTCGTAATGCCATAACCTGCTGCTGTGCCTGCATTGAAAGGAAGATTGCGCCCACGGGTTGAACCATCTGTATCATTGATGGCAAACAAAACACCCGCATCTTGTAAATAGGTAGCTGATTTGTAAGGAAGATCAACATCATCATCTGGTGAAGTTGGTAATGCATGGCGCTCAGCAAGGATCACTGCAATATTGTTCTGTTTCAGCAGATCAGCAATTTGCCAGCTTTCGCTGCCACCAACGATCACTACATCAAAACCAAACTCTTTTGCAAAGTCAATTGCAACCAGCATTTCTTTTACGATATCGCAATGCACAAACAGCTTCTGCTTTTTCTCAAACAAAGCTTTTGTTGCTTCAAACTTTAAATTGGTTTTTGCATGTGTTGCTTCTTTGTGATAAGCCTTTGCTTCACGAAAAAATCCTTTGATTTCTTCTACACGAGCCAATGCTTCTTTCACCTGATCAGCTGTGCTTCTTGTGTCAGTTTGGCCTAAGAATGCTGCAAAACGACTTGGACGTGGTAATAAACTAGGCATGTTCAAGTGCATTTGTCCATCGGCTTTGTAAGTAGCATCTTCCCAATTCCATGCATCTAACTGCACAACTGTTGAAGTGCCACTGATGGTGCCGCCTTGTGGTACAACATTCGCAAATAAAATACCATTGCTGCGAAGTGTGGCAATCACTTTTGAATCGGTATTATAAGCAACAATAGAACGGATATTTGAGTTATATAAACCAAACTCCGTGTGATCGATGGTTGCTCTCACACTGCTTATTTCTGCTAAACCTAATTGTGAAGAAGATAAAATAAGACCGGGATAAATATGTTTGCCTTTTGCATCGATCACTTTACCCGTTGCTGCTGCTGACTGGCCAACAGACTTGATCTTTCCGTTTTCAAATGTGATTGACCCATTCGTAATCACCGTTCCGTTACCAACATGAATAGTGGCATTAGTAATGGTGATCGTTTCTGTTTGAGCTTTTGCCGGGTAAACAGTTTCCTGCGCAAATGCAAGAATGCCTACGAGCAAAAGTTGTATACTGAATATTAATTTCTTCATTGTCGTAAATTTTATTGGTTGATGTTTTGATCTACATCATCTGCATCAATTACAAGTAAACCATGATTGTGATAATGATCAGTGCATGTATGCATAATTTCCATACTTGGTGCAAAAGGCACGGTTGGACCACCTGTTCTTTTTTCGCCGATCATTTTTGCCATCAGCCTTGCACGTTCTTTGGCAATATCCAAACGGAGCTGTTTGTCTTTTTCACGATCGTAGTAAACAATACCATCTACAATTGTTTTTTCAGCTTTTGCATAAATGCTTAAAGGATGATCACTCCATACTACAACATCAGCATCTTTACCCACTTTAATGCTGCCCACTTTATCATCAACATGCAACATCTTAGCCGGGTTAAGCGTAACCATCTTCAACGCATCTTCTTCACTCATGCCGCCATACTTAACACTTTTTGCTGCCTCATGATTTAAGTGGCGGGCCATTTCTGCATCATCAGAATTAATTGCAACATTTACACCCACTTTTTGCATGATGGTTGCGTTCTGCGGAATTGCATCCAATACTTCCATTTTGTAATTCCACCAATCGCTGAAGGTAGATGCAGCAGCACCATGTTCTTTCATTTTATCGGCTACTTTATAACCTTCAAGAATATGTGTGAACGTGTTGAGTGTAAAGCCAAAACGGTCAGCTACACGAATCATATCTGTGATCTCACTTTGCACATAAGAGTGACAAGTGATGAAACGTTTTTTATTCATGATCTCAACCAATGCATCCAGTTCAAGATCACGACGTGGCGTAATTGCTTTTACATTTTTCTTTTTCTCTTCATCATACTTTTTCCAACCAGCTTCGTAATCTTTTGCACGTGTAAATGCATCGATCAACACCTGGCTTACACCCATACGTGTATCAGGGAAGCGATTGTTCTGTTGTGAACTTGAACGTTTTACGTTTTCACCCAACGCAAACTTGATAAAGCCGGGCCAGTTCTGGAATTTCAAACCTTCATCATTTGCACCCCAACGGAGTTTAATGAGTTGTGTTTGTCCACCAATGGTATTAGCTGAACCATGCAAAATGTGTGATGATGTAACACCACCACTCAACTGGCGATAGATATTGATATCTTCAGGATTAAGGTTATCAGTAATACGCACTTCAGATGTTACACTTTGTCCGCCTTCATTAATAGAAGAAGCTGCAATATGCGAGTGTTCATCAATAATACCGGCAGTTACATGTTTACCTGTACCATCTATTACTTTAGCACCTGCATCGCTCAGATTTTTACCAACGGCTGCAATTTTTCCGTTCTTAATTAATACGTCTGCATTTTGTAAAACCCCTTCTTTCTCATTGGTCCATACAGTTGCATTTTTAATTAAGATAGTTTCCTGCTTTGGCATTTCTGTAAAACCATAGCCATTGAAGGGGTAGGGAACAGCACCAAGTTTAGGTGCCATTTTCGGGCGTGTAGTATCAGCCTTTACAGTTGTTTCCTTGCTGTATGCGGCAGTCCATGTAAAACGGTTGCCATTTGCATCATCGCCAACACCACTCCAGAGATTATCATTAGCAATACCGCTTAAACGAATGTTGTTACGACTGCCCTTTGCTTCAGGGAAATTCAGTTTTACCTGTTTGCCATCAAACGTAAAACGACCTGTGAGCGTGTCTTTTCCAATAACACTTGCAGTAGTGCTGTTCTTTACATCAAGTGTATAATTCTTCGCACCACCCGGAGTATTCACCGTTAAATTATAAACGCCCTTTACATCGTTCCATAATTCTTCTTTCACTGCATATTTTTCTCCCTGCACCCAGTTTTGATAGATCACTGTTTTTTCGGAGAAGATGGGGCCTGATGTAATCAGGAAGTTGGCGACTTTACCTGCATCAATACTTCCTACCATGTCATACACACCTAAAATAGTTGCGGGAATTTTTGTTAACGCTTCTAATGCTTTTGCTTCGCTCAATCCATATTCCATTGCTTTGCGGAGATTGGTGAGAAACTGGCGTGCATCACGCAAATCAGATGTAGTTAAACAGAAATTAATACCTGCTTTCTCAAACATTGCTGCGTTGGCAGGAGCCATTTCCCAGTGCTTCATATCACTTAATGAAACGAAACGTGCATCATGCGGATCTTCAATATCCATTGCTGCAGGATAATTAAGCGGAAGAATGAAGGTTGCTTTTGTACCAGCCATTTCGGTGATACGTTGGTATTCATTACCCCCTGCTTTTATGATATACTGCACACCAAACTCATCACCAATTTTATCGGCACGAACAACGGCCCATTTATCATTGGCTTCAAATATCTGGGGCAGGTTTTGATGTTCGTTCCAAAATCTCAGCGAAAGGTTCACACCTTCTGCAAGAGGATTGTTCTTATACCACTGCGCATCTAAATACGTTTGACGCAGAAGTGAAATAGACCCCATGATAGAAGCGGGATAAGATTGAGTGGATGTTCCTTTGCTGAATGAATAGTGAGCCGATGCTTTTTCTTTCAGGATGGCTTTGTTGTCTTTTGCATCAATCAAGGATACAAAAACACCAGTGCCTCTTGCAATACCATCACGCTGGTGAGCAAGCACAGATCCAAAGCCATTATCACGCAAAGCTTTACCTTTTACGTTATCGGCTGTGAAAATGCGAACGCCCTGCACATCCGTGCGGATTGCCTGGTTCCAGCCATAAGCTCCTTTTTGGTTTGATGTGAGCTGGGCAGGAGCATTGAAGTTAAAACCGCCTTGAGTACGTTGCGGTGTTGGCATACCATAATCGGCATACACATCAATAAATGAAGGGTAAATGTATTTCCCTTTACAATCGATCACCACGGCATCGGCAGGCACGCTTACATTAGTGCCAACGGAAACAATACGTCCGTCTTTGATCACTAAAGTGGCATTGCTGATGGTGGTGGCCGCATCTTTTACTATGGTTGCATTGGTAAATACATAAAGGCCGCTGCGGGGATCGGCTACGCCGTTTACAGGAAAGGTTTCCTGCGCCCTGGCTACTGCGGTAAACAGTAACAGCCAGGCGAAAAGGACTGATCTTCTCATGCTGTAGTTGATTTATTTTGAATGAAGGGCTTAAGGTAAGGGAAAATACAAATTGAGGTTGTAAGATTGTATGAATGGAAACATAGCTTTTTTTGTGTTGCCTAAGGTTTTGCACCAACTGGCAAAACATTATTTCAGCAGAAAGGATTTTTATATTAATTTTTACTTGAATATACTGTCAGCCGTTGTAGTGTAAGTAGTACAAATAGTTTAAAGTTTACCGCTTTCTAAATACATTTTGTACTACAAATGCCATAAGTGTTTTAAATTACTTTTGTTACGTATCCAATATTAATGAATAGTATTGCACTTATACCCGAATCCTTCGAACTCAGCCAGCAACTTTATTACGTGCTGGTGAAGCCTGATGGTTATTATGCAGGAGGAAATCCTCATTTTTTCAGCCGTTTTGGTTTGAATGAAAAGAGAATTACAACTACTCATTCATATGAAACCGTTCATCCAGATGATCACACTGTTTATACGGCTGCAATTAAATCGGTTTTGCAAGAGCCAGGGGTAACAGTTTCAGTAAATTTACGCACAGCAATAGCTAATGAAGGTTACATTTCTACAAAGTGGGAGTTTAACTGTATTGAAGCAAATAATAGCGAGGAGTATTATATACAATGCATTGGATTTGATGTGGAGCAAAGTGTACTGGATATAACTTCAGAGAGGAGTACTACTCATAAAGAGGAAATGCTTGAACAACTTCTTTCAAATGGCATCGATGTCTTTTTCCTTACGGATGTAAACAACAATGTAAGTTATTGTTCGCCGAACGTAAAAAAAGTACTTGGTTACGAATCGGCCGAATTAATAGGCAAGAATGGTTTTTCTTTTGTGCATCCAGATGATCTGGATCTCGCAATTCACACTTTTAAACAGGAGTTAGAATATCCCGATCAGAACCGTGCTGTAGATATTCGTTTCAGAAAGAAAGATGGAGATTGGTTATGGGCAGAGGCAAAAGGAAGAAGCCTTTTTCATAATCCTCATATCCGTTCAATGCTTATTAACCTAAATGATATTTCATTACGAAAGCAATGGGAAGAGGCATTAAAGGAAAGCGAGAAAAGGTATAAGTCATTTTTTGACCATTTGCCTCTTCCGCTGTTTGTGATAAGTAATGATCATAAAACCATACTTGATGTAAACCAGTTTGCCATAGAACGTTATGGTTATAGCAAAGAAGAGTTCTTAGCTCTAAGCTTATGCAAGATCTTTGAAAAGCAGGTTAAATGCGAACATTTATATGATCTTTATAAAAGTAGCCAGCCGGTTGAACACCGCACAAAAAGTGGCGAAGTAATGTTGGTAACAATTGGCCGCCATGAGATCGTTCATTCAAATTTGAATGGGTATCTTTTGCAAATCAATGATGTAACAGATTCGTATCGTACTAATCGTGAAAATGAATTGGGTTTTGATATTTCAGAGATTCTTATTCAACCCAATCCATTAAATGAGAATCTGAAACTCGCTTTAAATAAGTTGAGATTATTTACTGGCTGGGAGCTTGCAGAAATATGGGTACCCGGATTTGACGCTGTTTATCTGCACAACCAGGTTTCGGATTTTGATGTGTCAGATAAAGAAATAGCCGCATTTGCAGAAACAACAAAAAACCATGTTTATTTACTGAGTGATTATGTGGCAAGTGATGTAAGCATTTCAAAAAAGCCTTTTTGGATTGAAGATATTTCGGCAAGTGAGTTTGAATTTAAACGGAAAGATACTGCGATCAGGTTCGGTTTTCAAACTGCATTAGCAGTTCCTGTTGTGAGTGAGAATACTATTGTTTGTTGTCTTTTCTTTTTAAACAGACAGCAAAAGAAAATGAACCGTAACGAAATAAATCTCATCAGTATACAAAGTAAATTATTTGGCGCAGAAATAGCCAAGCGCAAAAACAATTTGATGCTTGATCAGTTTTTTCTCATCAGCCGGGATATTCTCACAATCGCTGGTGTTGATGGAAGATACAAGCGTGTGAACCCGGCTTTCGAAGCTTTTAGTGGTTATACTGCCGAGGAAGCAACAGAAATTCACCCCTTGAGCTATGTGCATGATTATGATAAGCCTGCGGTGCTTGAGAAGCTACATGAACTTAGTCGAGGTGTTGTGATCCCTTACTTTGAAAACCGTATTGTTACAAAGACCGGTGAAACAAAATGGGTTGCATGGACAGCAACACCGTTGTTGAACGAAGGAATCATCATTGCATCCCATCGTGATGTTACTGCGCAAAAGGAAGCCGCAGAAGCGCTTAAAATCAGTAACGAACGTTACGAGTTTATCAAGAATGCGGCCAATGAAGCAATTTGGGATTATGATCTGCTTTCTAAATCCATAGTTCGCAGCAATAGCTATAAGCTACTATTTGGATACGATACAGATAATGAGCATTCAAATCTTCATTTCTGGGAATCAAAATTGCATCCCGAAGATGCAGCACGTGTGATGCACGAATTACATGCCTTTTTAAGTCAGACTATTGTAAGACAATGGCATTGTGAATATCGCTTTCAAAAAAGTGATGGCACTTATGCTTTTGTTTCAGATAAAGGTTATTTGATCACTGATAAAGATCAACTACCCATCCGGTTAGTTGGTACAATGCAGGATGTTACAGAACAAAAAGAATTTGCAGAAAAACTTAAGATTAGTAATGAGCGGTATGAATTGGTAACAAAAGCAACCAATGAAGCAATTTGGGATCTTGATCTTGAACAGAACAATATGACCTGGAGTGAAGGTTATCGTATATTGTTTGGTCATGGTTTTGAAGATGCTGACCAGGGATTGGATTTCTGGGAAACCAATATTCATTACGATGAACGTATAAGGGTAATCGATAGTTTCAATTTATTTCTTCAACAGCATACAACACCTCATTGGGAATGTGAATACCGTTTTCGTAGAAAAGATGGCTCGTATGCCAATGTGCTCGATAAAGGGTATATGATTTTTAACAACAAAGGGAAGCCGGTGCGTATTGTTGGTGCTATGCGTGATATAACAGAGCGTAAGAAACTGGAGAAGGAATTAATGCTGAAGGAACGCAGCCGCCAATTCCAGATAGCTCAGGCAGCAGTGTTTGCACAGGAGAAAGAAAGAGCAGAGATAGGGAAAGAATTGCACGATAATATTGGACAGCTGTTAACCACTACCAAGTTATATTTAGAGATGATGAAACTGAAACAGGCCGATCCTATTGAGTTGATCGATCGTGGAACAAAACATATCAACACTATCATTACCGAAGTAAGAAACCTGTCAAGATCTTTGGTTCCTTCAAGTATTAACGATCTTGGTTTGATAGCATCAGTAAACGATCTGATTGAAAGTTTCCGTGCGCTGGGCAGTTTTGACATCCGTTTTTTTGCATCCAATTCAATTGAAGAATGGATGGATGATACTATTAAACTCACGATCTACCGCATCTTACAGGAACAACTGAACAATATAGTTCGACATGCAGATGCAAAGAATGTAATGGTGGAAATGTTCCAGGAAGATAACAAGGTTTATCTTTTTATTGCCGATGATGGTATTGGGTTTAACCTGCAAACAGTAAAAAAGGGCCAGGGGCTCATGAATATAAAGAGCCGTGCTGAATTACAGGAAGGATCGGTAGAGATCCTTACAAATCCTGGTCAAGGATGCAAATTAGTTATTCAAATTCCTATTAATATTTTAAAAACTACATGAAATGGAAAAGATTACAGTTTTAATTGCCGACGATCATAAGCTTATTCGTGAAACATGGACTTTTATCCTAAATAGTGATCCACGCTTTACTGTAATTGCACAGTGCAGTAATGGTGAGGAAGCTATTGAAATGGCTCAGAAATTACGTCCGAAAATAGCTTTGTTAGACATTAACATGGCACCTATGAACGGGATTGAAGCAACGGAGCAAATCCGGAAGTTTTCACCTGCAACAAAAATTATTGGTGTATCCATGCACTCACAGCCGGCTTACGTAAAGAAATTATTGAAGCTTGGTGCAATGGGATATGTAACCAAAAACTCTCCGCAGCAGGAGATGTTTGATGCTATTGCAGCGGTGCATGAAGGCAAGCGCTATATCTGTGCCGAAGTAAAGACAATTTTGAGCGAGCAGATTTTTGAAGAAGAAAGCACAGGTGCAAACACACTTTCCACCCGTGAACTTGACGTCATTAAGTACATCAAACAGGGTATGTCTTCAAAGGAAATTTCAGGTGAGTTGAATATTTCACTTAAAACAGTGGAGGTACATCGTCACAACATCCTTAAGAAATTAAATTTAAAAAACAGTGCAGCGTTAGTGAACTATATTAACTCTTCAGGTTTAATAATTTGATGATTGCTACTGATTATGACCCAGGGGCGCCAACGGCGCCCCTTTTTTTATTATACTGCAAGCTATAGATTCTTTTTCTTTGCAAATATTCCCATCATTAAACAACTTGTCATGGCAGTTCGCATTTTTATTACCGGGGGCACTTTCGATAAAGAATACAATGAAATTACCGGACAGCTTTTCTTTAAGGATACGCATATGCATGATCTGCTGGAGATGGGACGTTGCCACGTGCCTGTCGAAATCCGTACGCTTATGATGGTTGATAGTCTGGAAATGACCAATGAAGACCGTGAGCTGATAGTTCATCAATGTATCCAATGTGATGAAGACAAGATCATTATTACACATGGAACAGACACCATGAGTGATACGGCAAAGGTGATTGCTCAAAAAGTGACAGATAAGACGGTAGTACTTACCGGTGCCATGATTCCCATCAAGTTTGGTAGTAGCGATGGCTTATTTAACCTTGGCAGTGCGCTGGCCTTTGCTCAATCTTTACCGCATGGTGTGTATGTAGCAATGAATGGCCGCTACTTCAATTGGGACAATGTGCGCAAAAACAAACAGACAGGTATGTTTGAGGAAGTAAAATAAAGCTTCACTAAAACCCTAAGGCAATTACTCTTTTTTCTCCAATGTTGGATAGGTGATGCCTAACTGTTCCAGGTATGTATTGTATTTTGATGGATCGTAATAGAACTTCTTCAACTGTGGTCTGAACTGTTCCATGATCTTTGTGTTTAAAAAAGTTGCAGGTGGCGTATTCTTCTCAACGAAAGGAATATACTTCACATCTTTTGTTTGCACATTTTTATGGTAGTCCCATGCATCATTAATGATTTTCGGATTGGTGAGCATATCAATTAATGTTGAGGCAAGTACTTTACTTCCATTGATCACCCCTTTGTGTGCAATAGGGGTTGCCATGGCAATGCCATCGGCCCAGTTATGACCAGGTGTTCCGGGAATGTTAGATGGATAACGTAAGACAACAGTAGGTACATTCCATGCAATATCAGCAATATCATCACTACCTGCGCCCCAAGAGAATTGCACAGGTCCGTTCAATGTATCGAGCTTTACAGCTAATCCATCAATTGCATTGCCACGTTGATCTTTTTTGGGCGCACTCACTAATTTTTGCACCGCTCTTGCCAATGCCTGGTCATCACTGCTCCATACAGGTAAACCAACAGTTTTAATATTCTTATACATTGCCTCAGCAATAGATTTATTAAAATGCCCCGGCCATGCAGTGCCCAGCAAACGATGTTTTACGGTTGTATTGGTCATCATGGCTGCACCATTTGCAATGCGGATACCATCATCATACATTGCTTTAATATCCTCATAAGTACGTTCACGGAAATAATACCACACAGCAGCTTTTGACGGAACAACATTCGGCTGATCGCCACCGTCAGTAACCACATAGTGCGAACGTTGCGTTGGTTTTAAATGTTCACGCTTATAGTTCCATCCAATATTCATTAATTCAACTGCATCTAATGCACTCTTACCACGCCACGGTGCACCCGCAGAATGGGCAGAGCTCCCTTCAAATTGAAATTCAACTGATACCAATCCATTGTTTCCTGCATCGCCCCAACTAACACCTAAATTATTACCAACATGTGTAAAGATGCAGGCATCAACATCTTTAAACAAACCATCACGAATATACCATGCTTTGCTTCCAACCAATTCTTCGGCAATACCGGGCCATATCATCAACGTGCCGGCTAATTTTTCACGCTCCATAATTTTCTTTACTTCAATGGCGGCGAGTATCACCAATGGTAAACCGGAATTATGTCCTTCACCATGTCCCGGTGCATCTTCAATGATCGGACTTTTATACGCAACCCCTGGTTTTTGTGAAGCCTTAGGTATACAATCCACATCACTTCCCAATGCAATAAATGGTTTGCCATTGCCCCATTTAGCGATCCATGCAGTGGGCATTCCTGAAACACCACGTTCAATTGTAAAACCGTTTTGTTCTAAAATTTTTGTGAGATAAGCACTTGTTTCTGTTTCCTGGAAACCAAGCTCAGCAAAACTGAACACCATATCAACCATTACCTGGGCATCTTTTGCTTTGCTGTCAACAGAATTAATTATTTCTTTTTTCCATGCTTCTGTTTTTGATGAAGGAACAGGTTTAGTTTGTGCAATTGATGTGTAAGAGAATAAAAGACAAAGAAAGCCCGTAAATATTGTTCTCATGCTGATTGGTTTTGGTATGATGAATTAAATTAATGAATACTAACCAAGATGTGCCATGCCCGCATCTTTATGTTTCCCTTCTATTGAAGCAAAGAATGTTGTGATCTGTTTAAAATCTGCTGCTTCATCGTTTGAAGGCAGAATAACCGGACCATAGATCACTTGCTTATTTTTAAAATCAAACCCTACTAACAGAATGGGAACCTTCGCCTCTTTAGCAATATAATAAAATCCTGTGCGTAGCTTGTCAACTTTCTTTCTTGTTCCTTCAGGGCTCATCGCTATACGGAATATTTCATGCTCTTTAAATTTATCTGCAACCTGATGCACCACTCCATGCGAAGAGGAACGATCAACCGGTGTGCCACCTATTGCACGAAAGAACCAGCCAAATGCACCATCAAACAACTCTTTCTTGCCAAGAAAATAAGCATGTTTAATAGGTGTTACATAGCGTGCAGCCAGGCCAACTACAACATCCCATGCACTGGTATGCGGCCCAACAGCAATCACCATTTTAGGTAGATGATCAGGAAATGTTCCGTTTATTTTCCAACCGTTTATTTTCCACCAAAGCGAAGTGATCCAGCCAACCATACAATGCGATTTTATGCTAAAAGGTAGGGTGAAAAAGGGAAGCAGCAAAAACTTATCAAATGTTCTGTTATTGAAAAATATTTCATGCCGATGATCAACTTTTCTTCCTTGCTATGCTGTAATAAACTGATGAGGATCATGAAAAAGTGCTGTAAACTCTATCTATTCATGCCGAATGATACAGATTGGACAGCACACTTACATCAGTCATCTTTTCTCAATCTTAATATTTTTTACTTGCGGTATCTAAATCGAATATTATGTTTGTCGCATCAAAACCCCGCAAAAAAATGATTGCTCCTAACAAAACAGAACTCAAAGAATGGGTGAAGAAAATGCAAGAGCATTTTGAACCCGCAGAAGTACTGTGGTGCAACGGATCACAAGAAGAATATGATCAACTTTGTCAACAGTTGGTTGATAAAGGAACGTTCATCAAACTAAACTCCGAAAAACGTCCTAACAGCTTTGCTTGTTTCAGTGATCCAAGTGATGTTGCACGTGTAGAAGATCGAACATTTATCTGCAGTACACGTAAACAGGACGCTGGTCCCACCAACAACTGGATGGAACCTTCTGAAATGAAACATATCCTTGAAGACCTTACAAAAGGGAGTATGCATGGCCGCACCATGTATGTTATTCCATTCTGCATGGGACCTGTTGGTTCAAAATTCTCACGTTACGGTGTGCAGATCACCGATAGTGAATATGTTGTTGTAAACATGCGTATCATGACACGCATGGGCGATGATGTATTAAAACACATTAACGGCGAATGGGTAAAATGTTTACACACACTTGGCGCACCATTACAGGAAGGTGAAACCGATGTGAAATGGCCTTGCAACCCTACTGTAAAATACATTTCTCATTTTCCTGAAGAACGTTTGGTGATTTCATACGGCAGTGGTTACGGAGGTAATGCGTTACTGGGCAAAAAATGTTTTGCGTTACGTATTGCGTCTGTGCTTGGCCGTGACCAGGGATGGTTGGCTGAACATATGTTACTGTTGGGTGTAGAAAATCCTCAGAAAGAAAAAACTTATGTTGCTGCTGCTTTCCCAAGTGCATGTGGTAAAACAAATTTTGCCATGATGATTCCACCAAAAGAAATGGATGGCTGGAAAGTAACAACCGTAGGCGATGATATTGCCTGGATACACAAAGGTGATAATGGCAGGTTATATGCTATTAATCCCGAAGCAGGTTATTTTGGTGTAGCACCCGGTACCAATGAAAAAACAAATCCGAATGCTATGGCCAGTATTAAGGCCAACACAATTTTCACCAATGTGGCAGTAACAAAAGATGGTGATATATGGTGGGAAGGAATGACCAAAGAAGTACCGGATGGTTTGATCGACTGGCATGGAAATCCTTACGATAAAAACAGTGGAAAACCTGCCGCCCATCCAAATGCAAGGTTTACTGCACCTGCCTATCAAAACCCGGCTATTGATGAAGATTGGGATAACCCCGATGGAGTATATGTTTCAGCGTTTGTATTTGGTGGAAGAAGAAGTACAGCAGTTCCATTAGTGTATCAATCTTTCAACTGGAATTTTGGTGTGTACCTCGCAGCAACCATGGGTAGTGAAATGACTGCGGCTGCATTTGGCGAATTAGGAAAAGTGAGAAGAGATCCATTTGCAATGTTGCCCTTCCTTGGTTATCACATGGGCGATTACTTTAACCATTGGTTGCAGTTTGGTCGTGACTTACCAAATGCACCACGCATTTTTGGTGTGAACTGGTTCCGCAAAAATGATAAAGGCGAATTTATGTGGCCGGGCTTTGGTGAAAACATGCGTGTATTGAAATGGATCGTTGAACGTTGCAAAGGACAGGCCAGTGCTGTTGAATGTCCTATTGGTTGGCGCCCACGTTATCGTGATCTTACATGGGATGGATTGGGCCTTGATAAATTTGCACGTGAACAGTTCCATGAATTACAACACATCGACGCTGAATTATGGAAACAGGAATTACTAGGTCATGAGGAGTTGTTCGAAAAATTGTATGACCGCCTTCCGAAAGAATTTTTATTTATGCGTCAGTTATTGTTGAGTGCGTTATGGCGCTCTCCAAACGAAGTGCTGGCGCCCGAAAGGCATTAATACAAAAGGAGCCGCTCACAGAGCGGCTCCTTATTTTTCCTGAAAGAATTTAGAGTTTTACTGCAGTGCCAGTTGCTACCACCATCAGCATACTGCCACCACTTCCTACCGTTTCAAAATCAAGATCAATACCTACCACTGCATCAGCACCTAATTGCTGTGCTTTTTGCTGTAATTCAACCAACGCATTTTGTCGGGCTTCTTCAATTACACGTTCATACGTACCGCTTCGCCCACCCACAATATCACGGATGCCTGCAAACAGGTCTTTAAAAATATTCGCACCAATAATTGCCTCGGCTGTAACAATGCCAATGTATTGCTGAATTGGTTTGCCTTCAATAGTGGGTGTTGTAGTGAGTAGCATAGTTTTTTGTTTAAAGGTACAAAGCAGTTTGATGCGTTTTGTTGCCCGTTGTTACTCTTTTATAGGCTTTATTGTTAAAACCATGCAAACACTTTCTTTCACTTATGCATTTTTACAAGCCCGTGCATCAAAGTGAAAAATCAACGCTATGCAATCTTATCACAAACCATTACTGGCTGTTGCAGTTATACTGTCAGCTATTTCCATCGTTTCAGCATTTAAGGAACCAAAAAAACAGAGACGACAAACCAGAGCCCCGCAAGAACAGGTACAGCAATCTCCTGACGAACAAGCCCCAACTCAACAAAAACAAACCCTTCCTCAACAGAAGGAAATACTTTCTCCTCCAACAACAGATCAGAAAATACAGGTTGCCATCCTGCTTGATGTTAGTAATAGCATGGATGGATTGATCGACCAGGCAAAAGCTCAACTCTGGACAATGGTGAATACACTTGGTCGTGTGCATTGCGATAACAAGGCCAATCCAAAAATTGAAATTGCTTTGTATGAGTATGGCTCACCACGCAATGATGTACGCAACGGTTATATAAAACAGATCAATAATTTCATTACTGATCTTGATTCGCTTTCTGAAAATCTGTTTGCATTAACTACGGATGGTGGTGATGAATATTGCGGCCAGGTTATTTTCAAATCGATACAACAATTGAAGTGGGATGCAAACCCCAATTCGTACAAAGTAGTTTTCATTGCAGGTAACGAAAGCTTCCGTCAGGGTAGTGTCAGTTTTACACAAGCATGTACTGAAGCAAAAACTAAAGGCGTGATCGTGAACACTATTTATTGTGGCGACCGTCAGCAAGGCATTCGTGAGTACTGGAACCTGGTGGGGGAATGTGGTAACGGTAGTTTCAGTAATATCAACCAGGACCATAAGATCGAAGATATTGCAACACCTTATGATGATGAGATATTTAAACTAAATGAGAAACTAAATACAACTTACATCACCTATGGTGCAAGAGGTGGCGAATATTATAGTAAGCAACAAAAAATGGATCAGGCTAATGAAATGGTTAGTAAGAAAGCGGCCATCAAGAGAGCTGAAACAAAAAGCAATTCGAAAGTATATAACAACGCTGGCTGGGATCTGGTTGACCGTGCAGGAGATAATGAAGCAGAAATTGAAAAGATCGATAAGAAAACATTACCCGACAGTTTGCAGAATAAAACAACAGCACAACTGAAAGCAATCGTGAATGAAAAAAAGAAAGAGCGTGCCGCTATTCAAACAAAAATTATTGCATTGAATCAGCAACGTCAGAAGTTTATCAATGATCAAAAAACAAAGGACGCAACAACAGTTGTTACACTTGAAACAGAAGTTGAGCGCATCATCAAAGAACAGGTAAAACGGTTTAAGATGAAAGTGGAGTAAACACTTAAATTTATACTCGATGAAGAATGAAGAACAGGTTAGAGCTGCATGCTCGGTTCTTCATTCTTCATTTGCTTTTGTATTTTCCGCCCTTCTTTCACTATGATCTCAATGATCTCTTCAATATCTTTCTTTGATGTACGGAAGTTAACGATACAACCACGCAGGCAATATTTCGTTCCAATAACCCCATGAGATAAAAACACTTCACCACCTTGTTGCAGATCATTCACTAATGCTTCATTTAATTTGTTTAGATACGTTTCAGTTGCTTCACTGTAATTTTCGAGATTCAACGGAACGTAACGAAGGGTGGTAATACTCAGGTTTTGTGTAATAGCTTCCAGTTCGGGGTGCTGATCTGCTAATTGAAAAAATAATTTCGACAATTGAATGTCATCATTGATCATCTTGATGTAACCACTTCGACCCACCTGTTGCAACATCATCCAAACTTTCAATGCCCTGAAGCCACGTGAGTTTTGCAATCCATATTCATAAAAGTTTTGCGTGAGTGCTTCTTCATTATTACCGAAGTTAAAATATACAGGATGCGAACTGTATGTATCGATCAGATGATTGGGATCTTTCACCAATGTGCAACCAGCTTCCAACGGACTGTATAACCATTTATGTGGATCAAGTGCAATGGAATCTGCATCTTCAATACCAGCGAATAATTCTTTTTGTTCTGGTATAACAGCAGCAGGTATGCCATACGCTCCATCGATATGAAACCACAGATCATACTTTTTGCAAATAGCGGCAATCCCTTTCAGATCATCCACAACACCAGTGCTTACATCACCGGCAGTGCCAACAACAAGAAAGGGCTTCTTTCCGTTTTGCAGATCAGCTTCAATTGTTTCAACCAACACATCATTGTTCATTTTATTGTTTTCATCTGTAGCTATCCATCGTATTGCATTCATCCCATGACCAAATAATACCGCTGCCTTTTCAATCCATGTATGTGTTGTTTTGGGACAATAAAAAACCATATCAGCACCTGCTTTTGCAAGACCATCTGCTTTCAGGTTCTTTGGTGCTTTTGCTGTTCTTGCTGCCAGAAATGCCGTGAAGTTGGCCATGTTGCCACCACTCACCAGCACTCCACCATAAGATGGAGAAACACCAATAAACTCTGCCAACCATTTTACCGTTTGTTTTTCAATTGCAGTGGCCATGGGGCTTAAGATGTTTGCGCCAACATTTGGATTAACCGTTGCAGCAAGCAGATCGGCCAATGCTCCAATAGGTGCAGCAGACGAAGTGATATAGCCCATGAATTTTGGATGACCATTGAGCAAGGAATGATTCATCATCAACGCAGTTACTTTTTCTAACAACACCGGACCACTCGTTCCATGTTCAGGTAAAGAGGAAGAGCCTAAGATGTTTTGAATTTGCTCAGGCGTTTCACCGGTAGTAACTGGCCTTTGCTCAATGTTCCCGATGAACTCAGTAATACTGTCAATTAATTTGTAGCCCATTTGTTTGAACTCTTCTCGGTTCATTTCGATGGCGGACTCACGGTTAGTTGTCATGTACAAACTTTTAGCAGGTAAAAAAGTTGTTTTAAGAACGTTTGTGGTTAAGCGAGTGTTTTAATGGGTAGAGATGATTAACGGACAAGTAAGTTACTTCATTTATAAATGGGATGCAAGTAGTGATGGCGCTTCGAACCGTTCTTAATTCACGAACTGCTTTATGATCTTCGTCATCGTTTTTTCATCGCCTGATTGTTTGCGAAAAGGCATGTAATAGTTTTTGGGCAAACGGATAAATTGATCGGCTTGAGCTGCTTCACTCCAACCTTTTTTTACAGCTTCTAATGCGGATGCATTTTTATTGTGCAGGTCGAGTAATATTGTAATAATTGAATGACGGAGTGGTGCTGCAACACGGTTGTTGATGAGTAGTGGCCCCAATGGAATTTCAGGTGATAGCCATAGTAGTCTGATTTGTTTGGCACGGCTGCTATCTTTCAATAAATTGAAATATTCAGTACTGCCTACCGCAGCAATATCTGCTTTATCCAATATCACAGAATCGACCGCAGCTTTGTGATTTTTTCCATAACTCACTTTTTGAAAATCAGTTTCCGGATTTTTTAAACCAACAGAATTGAATGCTAACCTGGGAACAAGATTGCCGGATGTTGAGCCTGGGCTAACCAACATCAGTCTAAGCGAAGATGCAATCGGTTTTATGTCACGCAATGTGTCTGCATTAAAGCGATGAGCAATAATGATCGCTGTTTTGTAATTATCTTTTGCATTTTCTTTAATACGTAATACTGCATAAGGCTTCATAGGGTATGCAGTTTGGGAAGCTTCTAACATGAAATAACCAAAGCTGTTGATAAGAGCCAGGTCAACTTCATTTTTTTGAATCGCTTCAATCAGCAAATGAACTGTTTTATAGCTTTTCACCTCAACAGTTTGTCCTGTTTGAGCGGCGATATGATCTGCCAGGGGTT
The DNA here is from genome assembly GCF_037892425.1 of Lacibacter sp. H375. Taxonomy (NCBI): domain Bacteria; kingdom Pseudomonadati; phylum Bacteroidota; class Chitinophagia; order Chitinophagales; family Chitinophagaceae; genus Lacibacter; species Lacibacter aquaticus. Next base: position 719,472 of record NZ_JBBKTT010000001.1, on the reverse strand, counting down.
GAATATTTGCAATACGGTTGTTATCGGCGTACTGATAGGTTGCAATTATCAGGGTTTGTGCTTCAGACACAACTACTATCATCACAAAAAGAAAAATGAACCAATATTTTTTAGAATGGAAGGCTATCATGCTTTGAATGTTATAAATGGGAATACGTGCAAAAATACAACGGCCGTAACTGCCCCATATCCCATAAACATGTGATGCGATTCACCGGCTCTGGTAGTTTACCGGCAATGGGAATTTCTATATTGGTACTGGCGTAAGCATGAACGCTTTCCCGGTCATAAAGGCAATGATGTTTACCTCATTAACATGTAAATAATCACAATAACAGCAGTAAGCATCGATTGAATGATGTAAGAGCAAACGAAAACGGCCAAAGCATAAAGGATCGACTTCCACCAGGAAATTTTAAAAAACTGTTTATAACTGATTGCAAAGGAAAAAATCAATACAGATATAGAAAGAAAGGATAAGATCACGTATTGCGTATTCGTTGAGCTGATCAAAAACAACAAACTGGTGAAAATTGCCAGTGTATTACTTTGCGAACTGCTTGCAGCGTGCAACACAATGTTTTCGGCATAATTATATTTCCTGTTTCGGCCAATAAACAACCAGGAGAAAAAAGCAAACAGTGGAATAAGTATCAGTTGAAAAATATTATTATACTTCTGTAATAAAAGAGCGACTGATTGCTGAATTCTTCCCAGCTCAGTACTTGGGGGAATATTGTTTACCTTATTCATGGTAACAAAAGTTTTTTCAACAAGATTGGTTTGTGTAACCAGGAAGGTTGTTACACCCACAATGATCAGCAGGTATTGAAAAAGGTTGAAGTAACGCTTTCGTCTGCCTTCTACTAAGTCAAGTGCAACAATACCCGGTTTGCGGAGAATGCTCCAAATAAATGAAAAGATGCCTTTATCGGCATGTGTAAATACATGAACAAGTTCGTGCATTACATGAGCTACAGAATAACGATGAATAATTTTTTGCCCGCAGTTGTTACAAAATGAATTGTCGAATTGGGTTTGGCAGTTGAGACAGGTATGCTGCATTGGTTTTGATTGTGGCCCATATAATATATGTTCCTCAAAAACAGCAACGCCACTACATTTCTGCAGTGGCGTTGCTAAGTACTTCTAACTTGGTATCTCGTACTTACTTTGTTTCTTTCATTAATTCTTTCACAGCTGTTTCTAACTGCTGATCATTACCCATACTTACTTTTTCATTTTCGGGTTTCACTTTAATGTCTGGGTCGGTCTGAGCGTTTTCAAGATACTTACCATTGGCATCTTTACAACCAACAGTCGGAGCACCCCAACGGATACCGGTATCCATCAAGCTTTCCCATGCAGCAAATGAACAGGTGCCGGGCACAGGCATACCAACCAGCTTGCCAATACCAACTTCCTTCACCATGTATGCATAACAATGTCCGTCACTGTAGTTGCCTTCATTCGCTAATGAAATACTTGGTTTGGTCCATCGGAAGTTTGGTTCAAAACCATTGCTGCGTGTATCAGTTGCATAGTCCATAAACTTTTTACCGCTTAAGAACATCGCTAAGTCAGCAACAAGATCACCACCACCGTTATTGCGTGTATCAACTACAATTCCTTTTTTCTGGAAATGTTTACCCATGATGTCTTCGTAAGTTGTACGGAATGCACCATCGTTCATACCGGGTATATGTACATAACCCAATGTGCCGTTACTCATTTTATCTACTTCATCGGCATTTCGTTTTACCCAACGTGCATACAGCAAGCGGTTCTCTTCGCCTAAAGAAACCGGTTTAATAATGAGTTCACGTTTTGTATTTCCTTCAACCAACACCAGCAATGTATTTTTACCAGCTTTGCGGTTGAGGTATTGTGCAATGTCTTTATCGGCAGTGATGATCTCTCCATCAATTGATTCAATAATGGTTCCTGCTTTTACATTCATGCCAGCTTTATCTAACGGACCATCTTTGATCACTTCAAGAATTTTAATACCATTTCCCTTGTGTGTAAAATCATAGAAGATGCCAAGTGCAGCAGTTGCATCTGCATTAGGGTTAGGTACACCACCATAAGCAGCACCACTATGACTTACATTTAATTCTCCGAGTAACTCGCTTAGCAATTCACTCATTTCATAGTTGTTACCTATGTCTGGTAAATGTTTTTCGTAATCAGGTTTGTAACTATCCCAATCAATTCCGTGGAACGATTGTGTATAGAATGTATTCTTTGTTCTGCGCCACACATGATCAAATTGGTATTGACGTTCTTTCAATCCATCTACCATCATTTCACCATTGATAGTAATGCGGTCTTGCTTACTGCTGACGGGGTCGATCTTTATAAAACCACCATCTGTATTCAGGAAAATGTTTTTCTGATCTTTATCCCATACCATGTTTGCAAAACCTGCATTCAACGGAATCAGCATTTTTGTTTCACGTGTGCGGAGATTGGTTGTCCATAAATTCATACCACGTTCAAAACGTGCCAGGTAATAAAGTGTTTCACCATCTTTACTAACCAACGCATCACCCATTGATGAAGAGTGAATAGTGAGTTTGGTTTTACGTTGACTCAAACCATCCCAGTCAATCACCACTGAATCTTTTGCTGGTTTCTTTTTTGTTGAATCAGCCTTTGCTTTATTCTCTTCTGTTTCTTTTAATAAGGCAGCATCTTCTTTGCTTAATTTAAAACGATCGAATGCATCCTGTGTGAAGAACATAGCATATGCATCGGCCTGCGATCCGCCAGCCATTGCTGCACCACGCAATCCATCACGGTTGCTGAACCATAACATCGCCTTACCGCCATTGATCCATTTGGCATTATAATCGCCAAAACCACTTTGCGTAAGGTTTTCAATTTTTTTACCATCTGCACTTACAATACCCACTTCACCAACTGCACTCCCGGGCATTGCATAGTCAAACAATAACCATTTGCCATCAGGACTCCATTGGAAGTACTGATCGTTTTCTGTCCATGCAAATAAATGATCGCCTGTTAAAATAGTACGGCTTTGTTTTGATGCGATATTATAAATGCGGAGTTGGTTACGATTTTCAATGAATGCAATTTCTTTTCCATCGGGTGAATAAGAAGGTTGTGTATTGGTGTTTTTATTTTCAAGCACCGGCGTTTCTTTTAACACGGTAGATGCATAGAAGTAAGGCTCTTCCTTGCGTTCCATTTTTGTTTCGTAAATACTCCACTTGCCATTACGTTCACTGCAATAAATAATGCTTTTACCATCGGGTGCAAACTGCACACTTGTTTCTGCTTCAGGTGTATTGGTAATACGTTTTGTAATGCCACCTTCCACACTTGTTACAAATACTTCACCACGATACACAAATGCAATTTCTTTTCCATTTGATGCCGGACTCATACCGCCACCTGTTGCTACACGATATACCTGCTCCCTGTTATTACGGGCATCAGCTAAAATCGCAACACTTAGTTTTTGTGCTGATGATCCCGGCTTCATGGTATAGATCTCTCCATCGTAACTGTAACAAAGCAAACCATCGTTACTGCTGCTGAGGAAACGTACGGGATGTTTTTTGTATGAAGTAAGTTTTTCTGATTTGCCACCACTCATATTCATCTTATGTACATTGAACGATCCACTTTCTTCACTCAAATAATAAAAACCGCTTTCATCGCTTGTGAACACAGGGCTTCTGTCCTCACCATTGAATGAAGTGATCTGCTTATGTGTGTTGGTTTTGAAATCATATAAAACGATATCTCTTGTAATAGCTGATGTATGATGTTTGCGCCAGATGTTTTCGCCACCTACTTTGTTATGATAGATAAGCTTGCTTCCATCTTTACTGAACTTTACTTCTTCGGCAGGTGTGGTAAATAGTTGTGCTACTCTTCCTCCGTTAATGGAAACGCTGTATAGCTCTGTCATATAACCCGCAGGGAATTGTCGGTTTGTTGGAAGATCCATTCTGGTACCGCCAAACACTACACTTTTATTGTCGTTGGTAAAACTGTAAGGATATTCTGCAGATGAATGATAGGTGAGACGTTTTGCTTCACCGCCTTCAACGGGAATAACAAATACATCAAAATTGCCATACCGGTCGCTGGCAAAAGCAATGCTCTTGCTATCCTTGCTCCACACAGGCATAAAGTCGTGAGCTTCGTGCAGAGTTAACGGAGCTGCGGTACCACCGGTTGATGCTATTTTGTACAGATCGCCTTTATAGGTAAACACAATTGTTTTACCATCGGGCGAAATGGAGGGATAACGTAACCAGGTTGGCGTTTGGGCAAATGCAAAGGCACTGAGTCCTAAAACGGCCAGTGCAGACAGGATAATTTTTTTCATACTTGAATTGTTGTGGAACTTTAAAGATAAATTGAAAACGCACCGGATAAAAAGAATTTGATGGGTGGCATTTCTGTGTTCATTTGAGTGAATCTCTGATCTCATTGATTTTCCACCGTGTCTTAACATATTCATCTGCGGTCAATCTTTCATCTTTCTTATTTTTGCCGCATGGTCAAACACTTTTTCAGTTTCTGTTTTTCATTCTTTGTTTTTCATGTAGCATCTGCTCAATTGTTTCCTCAGCAAAATTATCCAACCAATTATTTTCGTTATCCACTGGATATTGCGTTAAAACTGAATGCAAATTTCGGAGAAATGCGGCCCAATCATTTTCACATGGGGCTTGATCTGTTTACACTTCGCCGTGAAAATTTGCCCGTATATGCACCGGCAGATGGATGGATCTCAAAAGTAAAAGTAGATCCCAATGGTTTTGGTAATGCTATTTATGTAGGTCATCCAAATGGTTATACAACTTTGTATTGTCACATGAATACGTTTCCTACAAAAGTTTTGCAGGCCATGAAAGAAGGACAGTATGCAAAACAAAGCTGGAAAGGAGATGTAGAGTTTGCAAAAAATGAATTCCCTGTAAAGAAAAATGAACTTTTGGCCTACAGTGGAAATACAGGTGCATCTGCAGGTCCGCATGTTCATTATGAGATCCGCAGAACCGATGATGATGCGTGTTTGAATGCATTGCTCTTTCATCGTGTACATGATGTTACGCCTCCTGATATAACAAAACTTGCAATTTACGATCGCACAAAAAGTACATACGAGCAAACACCCAGAACTATGATGTTAACACGTGCTGCCGGCGGGTATAGTGTGGCTGGTGGTACAATTACAGTAAGCAGTGAAGCAGTTTCATTTGCAATTGTATCAACCGATCGTATTACTGGTGTACCGAATGCCAATGGAATTTTTGAAGCGGTGGTTTATGTTGATGAAGAACCCATCAGTGGATTTCAGATTGACGGCATTGATTATTTGCAAACACGTTACCTCAATGCACATATTGATTATCGTATAAAAACAAATGGAGGCTCTTACTATCAACATTTGTCTCCGCTGCCCGGTGATCGCTTACCGATTTATTTTAGAAAAGATGATGGGCTGATTCATCTGAATGATACGGTAACTCACCAGGTAAAAATTGTTGTAAAGGATGCAAACAATAATGCATCAACACTTCGGTTTAATCTGAAACGCTCTGCAACGGTACCGCCAGCTGCCAACATACAGAAAGACAGCAGGTATATGCTACCCAACCAGATAAATGTTTTTGAACAGGCCGATGTGCAAATGGTGAGCAGTGAAAAAAGTTTTTATGATGCTTTCCGTTTTGTATACAATTATAAAACAAGTGCTACCGCTTATTCCAATATTCATGTGATGCATTCGCCATTGATACCTGCGCATGATTCAATGATATTTCGCATAAGGCCCAACAAAGAAATTCCTGCAAGTGCACGCAATCGGGTGATCATGATCCATAACGCCAAAGGGAAAATGGTTGTGGAAAGAGCGGCGTTTGTAAAAGGATGGTACGAAGCGAAGTCACGTGACTTTGGTGAATTTTGGCTGGAAGTGGATGAAGTGCCTCCCACACTTGCAGTTGCAGGTGTGGTTGATGGTGGCACAGTTGGGAATGGATCAACAATTACCTGTACAGTTGCAGATAATAAAAAAGCGATCTATAGTTTTCGTGCAGAGCTCGATGGTGAATGGTTAATGTTCAGTGGGCTTGGCCCCGTATTTCGTTACAGGGTTGATGAGCATTGTCCGCCCGGTGAACATGAACTCAAGTTGAGAGTGGAAGATGAAGCAGGAAATGTTACGGAACGAGTGATCAGGTTTACGAGAAAATAAAAGAACATTTCCTTACCTGTTCGAACAAATCAGAAGCATTCGTGTTTTTCTCAAAAAAAGATAATGGCAACAAATAAGAAATCAGTGTTTAAAAAAGCAGCAGTAAAAGCAACGGCCAAAGCTGCAAAGAAAGAACCTTTCAAGAATTATGTAACGAAGTTAAGAGTAGGTGATAAAGCTCCTGCGTTTAAAGGGGTTGACCAGGACGGTAAGAAAATTTCTTCTGCTGAATATAAAGGTAAAAAACTGATCCTCTTTTTTTATCCTGAAGATGATACACTGAGCTGTACACAGGAAGCCTGCAACCTGCGTGACAATTACAGCATGTTAAAAGAAATGGGTTTTGAATTGATTGGCATCAGTGAAGACGGCGTGGAGAAACACAAGAAGTTTGAAACAAAATATAATCTTCCTTATCGCCTAATTGCGGATGAAGATCATGCAGTGATCAATGCCTACGATGTGTGGGGCAAGAAACAATTCATGGGTAAAATATATGACGGACTAGTGCGCACAAGTTTTGTCATCAACGAAAAAGGAATCATCACCGGTATTGTTACTCGTGTACTCACCAAAAAACATACTGACCAACTTTTAAAAGTTATAGAAGAGGCAACCATCTAAGCTGTTCTGCCGTTCATCAGGTTATAGGTATCATAACTTTTAAATTATTCAATATGAAATGGCTTGTAGTTTGCTCAACGCTGTTAGCGTTATGCTTTGTTTATTCCTGTAAAAAATCTGGTGGTGATACAACGGGAGGTAATAATGGCGGTGGAGGTGGGGGTACTACCTATACTCCTAATTGTACAAGTGCGGCCATACAGTTTTCTGCTAACGTATTGCCAATTATCCAGTCGAGTTGTGCTGTAAGTGGCTGTCATAACTCAGGTTCGGGAAATGGCCCTGGTGAGTTATCAACCCATGCGCAGATCAGTGCTGCAAAAACTCAGATAAGAGCTGCTGTGTTGAGTGGATCTATGCCAAAGTCGGGCACATTAACTGCTGCTCAAAAGAATTCAATCATTTGCTGGATTGATGCAGGTGCGGCAAATAATTAATTATCTAATTGTTTGTGTCCTGATTAAGGAAGGCTCCTTTTTTTAATGCTTCAATTTTTGGGATAAGCCAGTCGGCAGATAATCCTCTTGAACGGAATCGGTCAAGAGCAAACTCCAGTGTTTTAATAGCTTCATCAATGCGATTTAATTTCTGGAGAACTTTTGCTTTGTCTTCGTAAGAGTTACCATCCTCATTTAGTTCAATGGCCCTGTTAATGTACGTAAGCGTTTTTTCGAGTTTCACAGGGTCTTTTGTACTATTTAGCATCATCAAACTGATTTCTCTTAATTCTGCTGAAATCTTTGAACCAACTGTCGGATGTGCAACTGTTTTCTTTGTTACAACAGAACCGCCAGTTGTTTTTTCAACAATAGATTTAGTTTCTGCAAACAACCGAACCAGTTCCAAACTGTCGTTCCTTTTTATGTCTTCTTTTGACTGGTTCATAAGGAATCTGTCAGCATAAGCACGTGCATGAGCATATATTCGAAAGGTATCCTTTACGCCAAGATAAAAGTATAGTATTTGTTTTTCACCTGCTTTTATCCCCTCGTCAATATTTGTAGTGTAAGTACTGCGGGTGAATGCAGCTACTTTGTATGCGAACGAACTGTTTTTTGTGATGATGGCATGCATTCTCGATTTGTTGATAATAAGTTGATTAATACGAATTCTTTCTGCAAGTGGATTTGTATTCCAACAACTATCGAAAATAATTTGATTTTTACGCATCACACTGTCGGCTCTTGATGTTAGCAGTGGAGATGTTTTAATTAGGAACGCAACATTATTTGAGGTGTACAAGCTATCATCAGGTAATAAAGAAAGATAAATAGTTGTTAGTTGATCATGTGATTGATTAAACTTGATTTTATATAGGATCAACTCTTTAATTTTTTCAAGGCTTCTTTCACCTTTCTTATAGTCTTCTTCTAAGTTTTGAAAATAGGCGTAGTCGTAATTTTTTTCAGTTGCTTTTTTTATTTCGTTCACATAGGTTAAGCTAGAAGAAGATGTGCCGGTGTACTTATGTAAAAGATCGCCTGATGAATTAAAGAACAGGCTACCAAAACTTAAAAAGTACTGACGTGATAAAACTTTCCAATCCGGGTCAGTTGCTTTGAATGTAACGGCAATAAATTCTTTCTTCAGTAGGTCACTTACATCAGAAGAGCTTAATCCTTTTGTGCCTACTTCGTTACATTGGTCACAGGTTGGGCTTTGCAGTTGTACAAAAAGAATTTTCTTCTTCTTCTTTGCTTTTTGCAATGCCTCTTCATAGGTAAGGGGTTCAAATTTTATTTGGCCATAAATGCCGACGCAGCATAACAAAAGAAGGAGTGAGGTGAATATTTTTTTCATGGTGTCTCAAATTAAAACAGGGATTCATGTGAACCCCTGTGAAGATATATTTTTTCATGTATACTTTAAACTAGTATGTTACTGCCCCTGCGCCAAACTATACGCTTTCTTATCGCCCCACATATTCAGTAATTCAAATGAACAGATCTTGAAATTACCGCTCATGCTCACATACAATCCAATTACATCTTGTTGATTCAGCGGATAATCTTCAATACTTTCAAAACGTACATTGTATTGATTTACTAAGTTGGTATAAACAGAACCTGTTGGCCAAACCTGTGTACCACGGTTGCTGATGCTTACTAATTTAAACTTTACACCTGCATGGCGCTGACATTTTTCAGCAATAGCTGTTGGTTGTTCATCGCTTTCGATAAACAGATCAACACCAACAATGGTTTCAGCTTCGCCTTCTTTTGATACCATCATGGAATTATATTCCAATTTTAATGGTGTAGGAGTGCCCGGTTTATTAGGAATAATTTCCCTGCCGCCACTTTGAGGTTTCTTGCCAAAATTGCCAATGATAGCTTCTGCAAACTGTGTAGTATTTACTGCAGGAATAGATTTATCACCAAAATCACCCGTATGAATTCCATTCTCCAATGTGTACAGCAATGCATTTTCAATCAATCCTGCATTTTCTGTTAAACCAAGATGACGAAGCATGGCCAAACCACTCAACAATAAAGCCGTTGGGTTTGCAATATTTTTTCCTGCAATATCTGGTGCTGTACCATGCACTGCTTCAAAAATGGAAATATGATCACCAATATTTGCACTTGGTGCAAAACCTAAACCACCAACTAAACCGGCACAAAGATCACTCACAATATCACCTTGCAGATTGGTTAATACCACCACATCAAACAGATCGGGTCGTGTAACCAATTTCATACACAAGTCATCTACAATAATATCATCTGCTTTCAATTCAGGATATTCTTTCGCTACTTCATGAAAACACTCAAGGAACAATCCATCGGTGATCTTCATGATGTTTGCTTTATGACCACAGGTAATCCGTTTTGCATTTTTCTGCCTTGCCATTTCAAACGCATAACGGATTACCTGCATACTGCCGGGGCGTGTGATGAAACGACGGCTCAATGCCACATCATGGGTAAGCATGTGCTCAATACCGCCATACGTATCTTCAATATTTTCACGAACTACCGTAATGTCGATTGGAATACCGGCTTTGCTGAATACTGTATCAACACCATGCAGTGTTTGGAAATCACGTTTGTTGGCGTAAGTATTCCAGGTTTTGCGTGCCGTAACATTAATACTCTTTACACCTTTGCCTTTGGGGGTTTCCATCGGTCCTTTAAAAAGAAGACCTAATGCTTCAATGGTTTGTTTGGCTTCCGGCGTCATACCGTTGTTGAAACCTTTATCGAATACCCATTTACCCATATCCACCGTTTCATATTCCAACGGAACTTTGTTGGCATCAAAAATGGATAATACAGCTTCCATAATTTCCGGGCCTATTCCATCGCCTTTAGCTACAGCAATTTTCATGTGTTATTATTTTAATTTAGTCTGATGATTATCGAGAGTCGCAAAGGTAACATCCGTTAGGACTTAGAAAAAATGAACTCATTAAAAATTCAATAAATCTCAAAGAAGCCATTCCACTTCGCCAAAATCAAAGCATTCTTCCACATCAATGCCCGTAATTAACTGGCCTGTTGAATTTACCCCTTTCACATTAGTTGATAGAATGCGGCTTTCTTTCTTTAACCGAACGGGTTGCTGCAGTTTATAGAGTTGACGATTATAGGTTTCAAAAATGCCGGCAAAGCCCTGCTGCTGCAGATGATCACATTCCTTTAAAACTGCTTTTTGTATGCAATGCGCCAATTGAAGCACATCAAAATCTTTTCCTGTTACTTGTTTTATGGAAACAGGATTTTTGAGCCCTTTGAATTCGGTTTGATTGACGTTGATGCCAATGCCGATCACGGCCCATTGCCATTGGCTGCCACGAACAACGTTTTCAATAAGAATTCCCCCTGTCTTTCTGTCACGCCAGTAAAGATCGTTGGGCCATTTAATTTTTGTTTCATCGCCTAAAACTTTCTCCAATTCATCTCTCACAGCCAAAGCAGTAGCCGCCAGCAATTGAAAACTTTGGGTAAGAAGCAATCCAGGTTTCACAATAATGGAGAAACTGAGGTTGGCGCCGGGTTCGGTTTCCCAAACTTTACCTCTTTGTCCTTTTCCCTTGGTTTGGTGGGCGGTACGAACGGTTAAACCATGCTGTGCCAGTCCTTCATGTATCAGCCCCATGGCATAGTTGTTGGTACTGTCCACTGAAGGAAGCTCAATCCATAAGTTATCTGATTTTTTAGGAAGCATGGTTACTGAAGATTGACTAATTTTGGACAAATTAAAAAGTAAAAAGCTGCGATGAAACGTCGTTAGCAAAAAACAGATTTATTCATTAAACCACCAAGCGATTGAGTACTTTATCTCTCTTAAATAACCGGAGCAAGGATTCTAAAAGCACTACGGCACGCATTAACCGAAACAGCAAATTATTTAAAACGATCATTCGGGCCATCCAGGAAAAAAAGGGTGAAAATGTTATTAGCCTCGATTTGCGGAAGATACCGGAAGCCGTTTCAGATTTTTTCATCATCTGCGAAGCAAGCAGTACCACACAGGTAAAAGCAATTGCCGACCATGTTGAATACCTGGTGAAAGAAGAATGTGGCGAAGGTCCTTACCGTCATGAAGGGATGAATGCCTTGCAATGGGTATTGGTGGATTATGTAAACGTGGTGGTGCATATTTTTCACCCCGAAACACGAAAATTTTACCGGCTTGAAGAAATGTGGAGTGATGCTGCAGCTGCCGACCATGAATAATGCCGCAGGAATAAATTAACAAAGCACCCGAAACATTTAGCCATTTATTTGTAATACTATCTGAAATCCCACAGACGGGAAAAAAACAACAAGATGAGTTTGAACCAAGGAAATAATACAGACAATAGCGGCGGTGATAAGAAAGACGGACGTAAACCGTTTCGTTTTAATATTTACTGGCTCTATGCATTAATCGCTGCCGTGTTGATCGGCTTTAATCTATACCGTGGCATTACACCCGACGCCATTCCCACTTCACAAGTTGTATTTGAGGACAGCATGCTCATGAAAGGCTATGTTGAGAAATACACCATTGTACGAAATAAGGACGTTGTAAGGGTTACACTTAAAACGGAAGCAGCAAACGATCCGGCTATCATTAAGATCGTAACAGCAAGAGAAGCTAAGGTGAAGATCGATAAAACCAAACCGCTCAACTTTGAGTTTACGGTTGCAGATCATAAAGAGTTTGATAAACGTATTCAGCAAATCATTACCACAAATACAGCGGTGACTGGTAAGCCGATTGCCAGTTACAGTACCGATGAGAACTGGTTAAGCCCTCTTATCAGTTTACTCCTTCCCATTCTTGTATTGATAGGCCTTTGGGTTTTACTCATGCGTAAGATGAACAGTGGTGGCGGGGCTGGCCCCGGTGGTGGCGGTATTTTCAATATCGGCAAATCAAAAGCCCAGTTGTTTGAAAAAGGAACAAGAGTAAACGTAACCTTTCAGGATGTGGCTGGTTTAGATGAAGCAAAAGTGGAAGTGATGGAGATCGTTGATTTCCTGAAACAACCTAAGAAATACACTGCACTCGGTGGTAAAATTCCAAAAGGCGCATTGCTGGTAGGCCCTCCCGGTACAGGTAAAACATTGCTAGCAAAAGCCATGGCGGGTGAAGCGCAAGTGCCTTTCTTCAGCATCAGTGGTTCCGATTTCGTGGAAATGTTTGTGGGTGTGGGTGCGAGCCGTGTGCGTGATTTGTTCAAACAGGCAAGAGAAAAAGCACCTTGTATCATCTTCATTGATGAGATCGATGCAATTGGTCGTGCCCGTGGAAGAAACGCCATTGTAAGTAACGACGAACGTGAAAATACATTGAACCAGTTGCTGGTTGAAATGGATGGATTTGGTGGCGATACCGGTATCATTATCCTTGCGGCAACAAACCGTCCTGATGTATTGGATCCTGCGTTGTTACGTCCGGGTCGTTTCGACAGACAAATCTCTATTGACCGTCCGGATGTAAAAGGTCGTGAACAGATCTTTAAAGTGCATCTGAAACCAATCAAAATTTCTGAAACACTCGATATTCATAAACTGGCTGAACAAACACCGGGTTTTGCCGGTGCAGATATTGCCAACGTTTGTAACGAAGCAGCATTGATCGCTGCACGTAAAGGAAAAGCGGCTGTTGATATGAGCGATTTCCAGGATGCCATTGATCGTGTAATCGGTGGTTTGGAAAAGAAGAACAAACTCATCAGCCCCGAGGAAAAAGAGATCATTGCTTACCACGAAGCTGGTCATGCAATATGCGGTTGGTATTTAGAACATGCCTACCCGTTATTAAAAGTAACCATCGTTCCAAGAGGAACGGCTGCGTTGGGTTATGCGCAATACACACCAAAAGAACAGTATCTCTATAACATCGAACAGTTGAACGATCAGATCTGTATGACCCTTGGCGGCCGTGCAAGTGAAGATATTTTCTTCGGTAAAATTTCAACAGGGGCAAGCAATGATCTGCAACAGATCACACGTATTGCTTATTCAATGATCACCGTGTACGGTATGAACGATAAGCTGGGTAACATCAGCTATTACGATCCTAACCAGGAACAAACATTCACAAAACCTTATAGCGAGAAAACAGCAGAGATGATCGATAACGAAGTTCGTTTGCTTATCGATTCTGCATATTTACGCACGAAGGCATTACTTACTGAGAAAAAGGAAGATGTTGAAAAACTGGCGAAGGCTTTATTGGAAAAAGAAGTGTTGTTCCAAAGTGATGTGGAAGCATTGATCGGTAAGCGTCCGTTTGAACATAAGAAGTTGTTGGATGAAGATAACGTTCCGGTGATGCATGCCGCAAATGTTGACAAGGAAGGTCGTGACTTGAAAGAATCATTATAATCAGTATGAGCATTTCTCCCGCAAAGGAAAATATTCTGAAAAAAATAAGACAGGCACTGAGTCATCCGGTGCCTGTTCCTTTTCCCCATAGTGAAGGAAACAGCAGCGTATTTCAACCACCGGTTGATGATATGGCTGTGCAGTTTGCACAGGAGTTTACTAAGCTACAAGGCAGGTTTGCATTTTGTGCTGATGAGCAGGATATGGCTGATCAACTCCTGCATTTGGCCGCCACCCGTAAATGGGATAAAGTGGTTTGCAGAGAGCAAAAGCTGATCGACATTTTTAAACAGCAAAAATTAGCGATCAATTTTCATAATAACCTGGCCGATTCGGATGTGAGTTTAACTACTTGCGAATTATTGGTGAGTCGCACGGGCACAATGGTATTGAGCACAGCTAATGAAAGTGGACGTACTACAAGTGTGTATGCACCTATTCATGTTTGCATCGCTTACAGCAGCCAGTTAGTGTATGATCTCAAAGATGCATTGCTTGCACTTCGTGAAAAGTACAATGGTCAGTTGCCGTCCTTCATCAGTTTTGCAACCGGCCCCAGCCGTACTGCTGATATTGAAAAAACTTTGGTGGTGGGTGTGCATGGTCCCAAGGAAGTGTATGTGTTTTTGATTGATGGATAGAGTTTCAGGAATTGGTAATTTGATATTTGGGATTTGGATTTTTCTTAGTGGATTTTCTTTCATGTCTTTTCGTCTCTTCTCTTGTGCCTTGCACCCTGATTCTTTATTCTTGGATATTGCTATTTGGACATTGGATTTTCATTCCTTGTGCCCCGCACTTTGTATCTTTAAGGCATGAATAATGCCATACAATTAATATTTGTTTACGGAAGTTTACGCAGAGGTTTTCATGGCCCTGCTTTTCAATATATCGCTCCTTACTTTAAGCACCTTGCCGATGGAAAAGTGAAAGGCAAGTTGTATGATCTTGGTGAATATCCCGCCGCATTACCAACTACAGATGATCATTTTATTATTGGCGAATTGTATGAAGCCAATTCACCCGATGAATTCGACTGGGCCATCAGCCAGTTAGATGATTATGAAGGAGTGCATCCCGAAGAAGGTGAAGTGCAGTTATACGAACGGGCACTCACAACCGTGTACACTGATAATGGCGAGTTTTCTGCGTGGATCTATTGGTATAAGTGCGATGTAACAGATAAGCCTGTTATTGAAAGTGGCGATGTGCTTGAATACATGAGGCAAAAAGCAAAATAGCAACGGTGTTCCGCAGCTTCTTTATATTTGTTTGATGCAACTTCCTCCCGGTAAAAAAATATATTTTCTTTCCGATTTTCATTTGGGGGCACCCAACTATGAACAGAGTCTTGTTCGTGAAAAAAAGATCGTTCAGTTTTTAGATGAGATCAAACACAATGCTGCGGTTATTTTTATTGTGGGTGATATGTTTGATTTCTGGTATGAATATCGCACAGTGGTTCCCAAAGGTTATGTACGATTGCTGGGAAAGCTGGCTGAGTTAACTGATGCAGGAATACCGATTCATTTCTTTGTTGGCAATCATGATATGTGGATGAACGATTATTTGCAGAAAGAACTGAACATCCCGGTTTATCATGAACCAAAGGAATTTGAGTTTGCAGGTAAATCATTTTTGATTGGTCATGGTGATGGATTAGGTCCCGGCGATCATGGGTATAAAATGCTGAAGAAGGTTTTTCGTAATCCTGTTTGCCAATGGCTTTTTGGTATTCTGCCGCCATACGTTGGTGTTGGCTTAGCCAATTATCTCAGCCGGAGAAGCCGTGCACAAACAGGCGCAACCGAAGAAAAGTTCTTAGGCGAAGACAATGAATGGCTCATAGTTTACAGCAAAGAGGTGTTGCAGCAAAAAAAAGTTGATTTTTTTGTGTTTGGACATAGACACCTGCCCATTGATTTTCGTCTTTCTGATAAAAGCCGTTATATAAACCTCGGCGATTGGATACGTTATTTCAGCTATGCATCGTTTGATGGTGAACAACTTGAACTGATTTATTATAAAAAATGAGACTCGTCCTTTCCATAACCTGTTTTCTCTTGGCAAACTTTTGTGTTGCGCAAAATGCTGTGTTTACAGAAGTAAAAACGGTGGAAGGTGAATACATCGATTTCAGCATTGATAATCTCGGCAACTATTACCTGCTTTCAAAAAACAATCAGCTTAAGAAACTGAATGCAAATGGTGATTCAATGGGTGTGTTCAATGATGTGCGCAGGTATGGCAAACTTTATTCCATTGATGCAACCAATCCGTTGAAAGTATTGCTTTATTATAAAAGCTTTGCAACGGTAGTTGTGCTTGATCGTTTTTTAAACAGCGTTAATACCATTGATTTGCGCAAGCAAGACATTTTCCAGGCAAAAGCAATTGCACAGAGTTATGATAACAATATTTGGGTGTATGATGAACAGGTAAGCAAACTCAAAAAAATTGGTGAAGATGGAAAGGTGCTGAGTGAGACAGTTGATTTCCGAATCATCTTCGATGAAGTGCCCAACCCAACACATATTTTCGACCAGGATGGTTTTGTGTATCTCTACGACCCTGAAAAAGGAATTTATGTATTTGATATTTATGGTTCATTTAAAAACAAAATATCTTATAAAGGACTTACTGATCTTGCCATATTTGGTAAAACAATTGTCGGTATTGATGGCCCGCAATTACTGGCTTATACAACCGGTACACTCACCGAAAAGAAATTAACCCTGCCTGCGTTTTTACAGGTGAGGGAAAAAGCGGTGATCAGGCCCGGCCACTTTTACCTGTTGCAGAACGGAGCAATTCTGCATTACACATTTTAACCGCAATTAAATCTGCCGAACATTATTTTTGCATATGCCTGAATTTTTGCAAACGCTTGTATTCGATAACCCGCTCATCAGTTATTTATGGATCGCTGGTATTCTGCTGGCGATGTTTTTATTGAAAGGAATTGTATCAAGATTCTTGTGTGGGCTTCTGTATGGTTTTTTTCCGGGAGCAAAAAAATATGTTACCCGCCAACAGTTTATTGCATTGGTGTTGATACCAATGGAGTGGTTTGTGGTGTGGATGGTGGTTATCTTCTCGTTTCATAAACTCAACTTTCCATCGGTGCTTGATGTTGAGTTGTATAAGATCACCTCAAAAGAAATTATTGAAGCAACCGGTAAAGCAATACTTGTTGTGTTCTTCATACGACTGTTGCGCAGGTTCATTGATTTTATTGCACTGGTGTTTAAGGCAAAGGCTGATCAAACACCCGACCAGAGCGATAATCAACTGGTTGTTTTTTTCCGGGATTTTTTTAAAGTGGTTGCCATTATTATCGGCATTATCATGTTTTCGAAGTTTGTTTTCAACTTCGACATTTCAAGTCTTATTACAGGGCTGAGTATTGTTACTGCAGCTGTTGCACTCGCTACAAGAGAAAGTCTTGAAAACCTTATTGCATCATTCATCATCTTCTTTGATAAGCCATTTACTTTAGGTGATCTTGTAAAAGTAGAAGGTGTAACAGGTACTGTTGAAAAGATCGGCTTACGTAGCACACGCATCAGAACAGAACAAAAGACGTTCTTAACAATGCCCAACAAGAAAATGGTGGATAGCATTCTTGACAACCTTACGCTTCGCACACAACGCAAAGCAGAGATACGTCTTGAGTTAAATGTGAAAACTACAGCCAAACAAATCGACGACCTGATCGGTAAGATTGAAATGCTATTGCAGCAACAGGAAGAAATTGAAAACAGCACAGTTGTACTGAACGAGCTTGGTTCAAAATCACTTATTCTTCAGGTTGACTATTTTACACAAACCATTGAGTTTGCACTCTTCCAGGAGATTAAACAAACCATCAATTTAAATATCCTGCGGATGATGGAAGGACTTGGCATTGAGTTCACAGGCAACCAACCGTAAAACGATGATCAACTTACAACCTGTTCTAGAAAATGAACTGATCCTGTTGCAACCATTGCAGCAAAATGATTTTGAACGATTATATGCAGTGGCATCAGATCCTTTGATATGGGAACAGCATCCCAACAAAGACCGATACAAAAGGGAAGTATTTCAAACCTATTTTGAAGGAGCCATGGAGTCAAAAGGAGCTTTGTTGCTTATTGATAAGTTGACCGGTGGAGTAGCAGGCAGTTCACGCTTTTATGACTATAATGAAACTGAAAGTTCTTTGCTCATCGGTTATACGTTTATTGCACGGAAGTTTTGGGGCAAGGCTTATAACCCGGCAATGAAAACATTAATGATCGATCATGCATTTCAATATGTCGATAAGATTCTTTTTCATATTGGTGCTAACAATACACGTTCACAAATTGCCATCGGAAGAATTGGTGCGGTGAAGCAAAAAGAAATTTCTGTTGCTTATCATGGTGAACCGGAGAAATTGAATTTTGAATACTTCCTTACAAAAAAAATGTGGAAACCGGAGTCATAAAAAAATGCAACCAGTTAACTGATTGCATTTCTATTAGGAGATTTCAGATGAATTTATTTTGCCTTCGCTAATACCTCGGCCAGTTCCTTGTCGTAAATTCCATATTTACCAAACTCTTCTACACGGCCAACTTCTTTTCCGCCTTTCAACACCATAATTGTGGGTGCTTTGCTAACACCCAGTGCCTGCGTGAGTGAACCCAAAGTTGTTTTTTGTCGATCGATACCAATTACAGTTAAACGTTTCATATTAAACCCAACCTGGTCGAGCATTTTCAACAGTTGCGGAAATACAATTTGTGAATCTTCGCACCATGTTCCAACAAACACCAGCAACTGTATAGTATCTTTTACTGCTGTAAGATTTGTAACACAATCAGTATTTGGTTTGTACCAGCTGATATCATTTTTCATCCATGCAAATTCAGCATCGTTCAGTAATAACTCACGGCTTAAAATGCCTTTCAATGTTTTCAATCCGTTCTGCGGATCTTTAGAAACTTCGTACTGTACTTGTGAATAACTGTTGAGAGATAAAAAGAGAAATGCGATTGCTAAGAATTTCATATTGAATTGTTTCGTTGCACGAATAGTTTTACAGGTCGGCTTTTAGTGCCAAGAGGAATTGTTTGATCTGTTGTAAACTCTTCACCAGTTCAAACCTTACCTCCGTTTCTGAATCATTTTTATGTTGTTTTAAATAATCTTTGGCTGCTTCAATGGTATATTTTTTATAACGCAGCAGGTAGTAAATAAGATGAACTTTTTTTACTTCGGTTGCATTAAAGAAGCGATCACCTTTTTTATTCTTACGTGGCTTCAGGAAAGTAAATTCTGTTTCCCAATAACGGATAGAAGATGGATTGATCTGAAACAGATCACACACTTCACCAATACTGTAATACAATTTTTTACCCAACACTTCATCCGATGGTAATTCAACAAACTCCGCCTCATCACCCATATCTTTCAAACTCTTGCGGCCACGCTTTTGCTTAGGCTTGGGAGGTTTGTTCAATGGCTTACGTCCACGCCTTGGCGCCGACTTTGGCGGTTCATCAAATTCAAATGCTATTTGTGCAGGTGTTGCCAGTTGTAAGTTGTTTCAGCAAAAGTAACGATTCAGCCGATAGCTCATGGTTCATGGTTTATAGTTCATGGTAGTTTATGATTTTTCTATGAACCATGAACTATCAACTATTCACTAATCAAAACTCTGATTACCCGTTGCCGCTATCTTAAGCATACGATCGAATTGCTCAGGAGTAAGATCATTATAAAAGAAATAGATCGGATCCAAGTCTCGACCATTTTTGTGTACTTCGTAATGCAGGTGAGGTCCGGTACTTTTTCCGGTACTGCCCACCCAACCTATCACTTCACCACGACGGATACGTTGTCCTCTTCTTGCCTTCACACGCACCATATGACCATACAATGTTTCATAACCATAGCCATGATTGATCACCACATGATTGCCATATCCATTTGCTGTATTACCCGCAAGAGTTACCGTACCATCGGCAGTTGCATAGATAGGCGTGCCTTGTGGTGCAGCAAAATCGAGACCCGCATGAAATTTTGTGGTTTTATAAACAGGATCGATACGGTAACCAAAACCTGACGCTAATCTTGATAATTCTTTATTACTCACGGGTTGAATAGCGGGAGTAGCAGCCAATAACGCTTCTTTGTTTTTGATCATGCCGTCAATTGCATTGAACGAAATGTTTTGTGCGTAGATCCGGCTGCGGAGTGTGTTGATCTGTTGAAGAATGGTTGTGTTAAGTTCATCTTCACTAAGGCTGGCGATCAAACGATCTTCCGCCTGTTTTTCCATCATTTTAGCCCTGGCACTATCAGGAATGGGGCTTGCTTCAAAAATTGAGCGGTACACCTGGTTATCACGCTTCTCAATTTCACGAAGTTCCTGGTTCATCCGTTTGATCTCGCCACTCAAAATGCTGTAACTATCCCTGATCCGGTTATTTTCATTCCGCAACCGTTGCTCGTTAGCCGAAGGGAAATAGCGATAGGAGATCTGCATAAAAAGAAAACCAGCCACTGTAACAGCCGCCAAAAAACTAAACACCCGCAGCAGTTTTACCCGCAGGGGCGTCACCAGTTTCTCATACCGGAGCGTATTTGTATTGTAGAAATACTTTACTTTCTTCATATAAGCAATCAGGTGGTCATAGGTTTGGCGTACCTTTGCTACCCATTAAAAAGGGGTTTTACAAATATAGGTGTATCACTCCTCAAAAATCAATCCAAACACGGGATGAATATGATGACTGCCGCTGAAATAAGACAGAAATACTTAGATTTTTTTGCTTCTAAAAAGCACCAAATCGTTCCCTCGGCACCGATAGTGGTGAAGAATGATCCTACATTATTGTTTACCAATGCAGGGATGAACCAGTTTAAGGATTATTTTCTCGGCAACCGGAAACCCGAGCATACCCGTGTGGCCGATACGCAAAAATGTTTGCGTGTGAGCGGGAAACATAACGATCTGGAAGAAGTAGGTGTTGACACCTATCACCACACCATGTTTGAAATGCTTGGCAACTGGAGCTTTGGTGATTATTTCAAGAAAGAAGCCATTGCATGGAGCTGGGAACTGTTGGCAGATGTGTATGGCATTCCAAAAGATCGTTTATACGTAACCGTATTTGAAGGTGATGAGAAAGAGAATATACCTAAAGATGAAGAAGCATGGAATGAATGGAAGAAAGTAATTGCCGAAGACAGGATTTTGTTAGGTAACAAGAAAGATAATTTCTGGGAGATGGGTGATACCGGACCATGCGGCCCTTGTACTGAAATTCATGTTGATTGCAGAACAGATGAAGAACGCAAACTGGTTGATGGAAAAACATTGGTGAACAATGATCATCCGCAAGTGATCGAAATATGGAACAATGTATTCATTCAATTCAATCGTTTGAAAGATGGTTCACTTGAGCCATTGCCTGCGAAGCATGTTGATACAGGAATGGGTTTCGAACGTTTAACCCGTGTATTACAAAACAAACAAAGCAATTACGATACAGATATTTTCACCAGCACTATTGCTGCAGTTGAAACGATCGTTGGCAAAAAATATACAGCAGGCGATGATAAGGAAAGCGTTGCCTTCCGTGTATTGGCCGATCATATCCGTGCTATTTGTTTCACCATTGCTGATGGTCAATTGCCAAGTAATACCGGGGCAGGTTATGTTATCCGCAGGATTTTAAGAAGAGCTGTTCGTTATTATTATTCTTATCTCGGTTATAAGCAACCGTTGTTACATCAACTCGTGCCTGTATTGGCAACACAATTCGAAAAAGTGTTTTCTGAGCTGAAGGCACAGGAAAGTTTTGTGCAGAAAGTAGTGAAGGAAGAAGAAGATGCATTCTTACGCACATTGGAAAAAGGATTGAGGCGTATTGATGATATTGTAAATGATGCGAAGGGTTCAACCATTGATGGTAAAGCAGCATTTGAATTATTTGATACATATGGTTTCCCGATTGATCTTACACGATTGATCGCTGGTGAAAATAATTTAACCATTGATGAGAAAGGTTTTGAAGCTGCATTGAATGAACAGAAGGAACGTAGCCGTGCAGCAACAACCATTGATACAGAAGACTGGTTTGAAGTTGTACCAAACAATGCGGTTGAATTTGTTGGATACACTACCACCGAAGCAAACAGTAAAGTGGTGAAATACCGCAAGGTGAACATCAAAGGAAAAACATCTTTTCAAATCGTTTTGGAAAAAACACCTTTCTATGCAGAAAGTGGCGGCCAGGTGGGTGATACAGGTGAATTGAGTTTTGATGGAGAAGTAGCAATTGTAACAGATACAAAGAAAGAAAATGATCTTATCATTCATTTCATTGATCAGTTACCGATGAATATGTCGGCAGTGGTATCTGCAAAAGTTGATGCTGAGCGTAGAAAGAAAATTGCTGTACATCATTCGGCTACTCACTTAATGCACGCTGCATTGCGTAAAGTATTGGGCACACACGTGGCACAGAAAGGTAGTTTGGTAAATGAGGAATACCTGCGCTTTGATTTTTCGCATTTTGCAAAAATGACCGATGAAGAAATTGCAAAGGTTGAAGCATTGGTGAATGAAAAGATCAGAGCAAATATTCCAGTTGTAATAAAAGAAATGCCGAAAGAGGAAGCCATTGCATTTGGTGCTACGGCTCTGTTTGGTGAGAAATATGCAGATGTAGTGCGTGTGGTCATTATGGATGAAAAATATTCCGTTGAATTATGCGGTGGTACACATGTTGGTTCAACAGGAGAACTTGGATTTTTTAAAATAACATCTGAAGGAGCAGTCGCAGCAGGTGTTCGTCGTGTTGAAGCGTTTACAGGTTTTGCAGCAGAACAATTCGTGAATAAAGAATTCGAGTCAATTCATGCAATTCGGGGCTTATTAAAAAATCCGAAAGACCTCAGCAAGTCAATTGAAAACCTGCAATCAGAAAACAATGAACTGAAAAAGAAACTGGAAAAACTGGAAGCACGTCAACTCGTAGTGCTGCGTAATGAACTCTTGCAGAAAGATGAGATCATCAACAATATCACTTTCATTGGAGATATTGTTGAGGTAAGCAATGCAGATGCGCTGAAGAAGATCTGTTTCGATCTCAAAACAAATCTCAACGATTATGTGGCTGTGCTTTGTGCCAACATCGATGGGAAACCATTTGTAGCTGTTGGTATCAGCGATACTGTAGCTGCTGCAAAAGATCTTGATGCCGGTAAGATCATTAAAGAACATATTGCACCTCTAATCAAAGGTGGTGGTGGCGGTCAAAAAACATTGGCAACAGCCGGTGGACAGGATGCAAGCAATTTGCAACAGGTAATTGAAAAAGTGAAAGGATTATTATAGTGTTTAACATCACGAAGAGTTCCACATCTTAGTTATTAACCGCCGTAGCTTCCAGTTACGGCGGTTCTATTTTAGGAGTCTGTCAGCCAAAATGTTAAAAAATCAGAAAATCTCCGAAATAATTCGTAAATAAGAAAATGTTCGTACATTAGCCCTGTCAACTAATAAAACCTTATTTATATGAAACGTATTTCAGTGTATGCTTGCGCATTTGTAGCCGCTACCCAATTGCTTACCCTTTCTGCATCGGCTCAGGATAAAAAAGAAAAAAGGGAAAAAGAAGAAAAGAAAGAGCAGATAATCATCCGTAAAAAAGGTGATAAAACAGAAAAGACCACTATTGTTATTGAGGGTGATAAAGTAACCGTCAATGGCAAACCGGTGGAAAAAGGCGATAAAGATATCATCATTCATCGTTTTGATGGTGACGATGAGTTTGTTTTCCGTTCACCTAAAGTGCGTGTAACAGCGCCTCGTGGTGCTTATCGATTCCAGCATGATGGTAACTGGGAGCAGTTCAATGGTGATCATTTCCTAAAAGAGTTTGAAATGAACTGGAAGTCGGCTGCTTTCCTTGGTGTTGTTACGGAAGATCACGATAAAGGTGCATTGGTTGAAGAGGTACAGAAAGAAACTCCTGCTGAAAAAGCCGGATTGCAAAAAGGCGACATAATTACCAAAGTAGGCGATAAGAAGATTGGCTCTCCTTCAGATCTCAGCGAAGCTGTGCATGCAAAGAAACCAAATGATGAAGTGGAGATCACTTATTTGCGTGATGGAAGAGAGAAGAAAGCAAAAGCAAAACTAGGCGAAAGCAAAGGACCTGAGGGCATGCATAACTTCAACTTCAAGATGCCTGATATGCATTTTGGCGATGGACAATTCAATTTCGAACATCTGCAACCACGTTTGCATGGTTTGCAAGATCAGATCAGGATCTATCAAGGTGGCCGTCCAAAATTTGGCGCTACCATCCAGGATACAGAGGAAGGAAATGGTGTGAAAGTATTGGAAGTGGAAGCAGATTCACCGTCAGCAAAAAGCGGTTTACAGAAAGATGATGTGATCACAGAAGTGAATGGTAAAGCAGTGAAAAATGTGGCTGAAGCCCGAGAAGCATTGCGTGCTAATAATGAGCAAAACCTCTGGACAGTGAAAGTTTTACGTGCAGGCAAACCCGTTACCGTTGAAGTGAAGATCCCAAAGAAACTCAACAAGGCAGATCTCTAAGTTTTCGATAAATATTCTGATTTAGTTCGTCCCCCGGTCAACCGGGGGACTTTTTTGTGAGCTTACTCACAGATGCTTCGGGGTAAAACGGGTATTTTTGCCAACCCAAACCAAGGGCTACCCATAGAGTAGTCGAAGGGTTGGCTTTTTGTCGATCGGCTAGTCGAGGCAAAAAGAGTTGAAAATAAACTTTATGTCGAATTACAGTGATAAATATGAAGCAGTCATAGGACTGGAAGTACATGCCCAATTGCTCACCAAAAGCAAATTGTTTTGTGGCGATAGTGCAGGTTTTGGTTCTGAACCAAACACACACATCAGTCCCATTACATTGGCTCATCCCGGCACATTACCCAAGTTGAATAAAGAAGCTATTGAACTGGCAGTGCGTATGGGGCTTGCCTGTAATTGTGCAATTGAACGTAAAAACTATTTTGCACGCAAGCATTATTTCTACCCCGATCTGCCGAAAGGCTATCAACTATCGCAACATACCACACCTGTTTGTGTTGGCGGGTTTGTGAAGATCAAAACGGATGATGGAGAACGGAACATTCAACTCAACCGCATACACATGGAAGAAGATGCGGGCAAGAGTATGCACGACCAGGAAGAAAATTATTCTGTTGTTGACTATAACCGTGCAGGTGTACCGTTAATTGAAATTGTAACAGAACCCGATCTGCATAGTGGCGATGAAGCAGCAGCATATGTTACTGAGGTACGTAAACTTGTTCGCACATTAAACGTGTGTGATGGTAATATGGAAGAAGGCAGTTTGCGTTGCGATGCAAATATTTCAATCCGTTTGAAAGGAGAGAAGAAGCTTGGAACAAAAGTGGAGATCAAAAATCTCAACTCGATACGATTTCTGAAAAAAGCAATTGATCATGAAGTAATGCGGATGATCGACATGAAAGAAAAAGGTGAAATGATCGTTCAGCAAACGAGAGGCTTTAATCCTGATACAGAAACAACATTTGCTATCCGTACTAAAGAAGATGCAGATGATTACCGTTACATGGCTGATCCTGATCTGCCCCCGTTTGTAATTACAGATGAATTCATCAATGCTATTAAAGCGGCATTGCCTGAGCTGAGCGAACAAAAGAAGCAACGGTTTATTCAACAATATGCATTGCCTGAATATGATGCTGCATTGTTAACTGATGATAAAGAGCTGGCCGATTATTTTGAAGCTGCTGCAGCTGAAACAACATCATATAAGCAAATTGCCAACTGGTTGCTTGGTCCGGTGAAATCGGTATTGAATGAAGAAGGAAAAGAGATCAGCAGTCTTTCGATCAAACCTGCACAACTTGTATCGATCATTCAATTGGTGGAAGATGGGAAAGTGAGTCATACGATGGCAGCACAGAAATTATTCCCTGCTATGTTGCAATCCAATGGAACAACTGCCTTGGAACTGGCACAACAGTTGAACCTAATCCAGGAACGTAATGAAGATGCGTTGCAAAAGTTGATCGATGAAGTGTTGAACAATATGCCTGAGAAAGTAACCGAGTATAAGAAAGGAAAGAAAGGGTTGATTGGTTTGTTTGTTGGTGAAGTGATGAAGAAATCAAAAGGTAAAGCCGATCCAAAGCTGCTGAATCAATTAGTAACAGAAAAATTAGCGAACTAAATAATGAACATGAAAAAAATTGGAATCATTGCATTGATTGCCTTTTCGGCTGCAGCATGTGAAAACAATGGAAGTAAAAATTTTACGGTAAGTGGTGAAGTGAAGAATGCACCGGCTACTGTTGTTTACCTTGAACAAATATCATTCGATAACATGCCACCGCAGGTGTTGGATAGTATTACATTGAACGGCGGTAAATTCTCATTGAAAGGAAAAGCAGCAGAAGAATCATTGTTGCAATTACGTTTCCCGCAGATTGAAAACGGACCATTGTTTTTTGTGATCAATGACAAATCTGATATTACCATTACAGGTGATTGGAATGATATCCGCAAGTTGAGTTACAAAGGTTCTCCTGCAAGTGAACGCTTACGTGAGTTTGTTGATTCACTCTCAGCCACACAACAAAAGCTGGGCAGCATGCAATACGAATTGCAGAATGTAATTCAGGGCGATAGTCTTCGTAATGTGCAGCAAGCGGCTATGACAAACATGGTTACAGCTTTCAAAACTTATGTAAAAAAAGTTGCCATGGAAGACAAAAGTCCGATGGTAAGTATGTTCGCCACATCGATCAATACAGGAACAGATGCAACGGAAAACGAAGCGATGTATAACAATTTGCTGAAGCGTTTTCCGAAGCATACAGGTATTCAAACCGTAGTGAAACAATATCGTGAAAGTGTAGCTTCAGCACCACAGGCACCAAAACAAAATACACCAGCTATTGGTACAATGGCTCCTGATATTACCATGCCTGATGTAAATGGAAATAATTTTTCATTGAGTAGTTTAAAAGGTAAGTATGTGTTGGTTGATTTCTGGGCAAGCTGGTGTGGCCCTTGTCGTGGCGAAAATCCAAATGTAGTAGCAGCTTATAATAAATATAAGAATAAAAACTTTACGATACTTGGTGTTTCGTTAGATAAAACGAAGGATGCCTGGTTAGAAGCCATTAAAAAAGATGGTCTTACCTGGACACATATCAGCGATTTAAAATTCTGGGATAGTGAAGCTGTCGGTTTGTATGGTTTCAATGGAATTCCTTACAATGTATTACTTGACCCAACAGGAAAAATTATTGCAGATAATTTGAGAGGGAGTGATTTGGAGAAGAAGTTGGAAGAGGTGTTGAGGTAAGAGTAATTGATTTAGCCAATAAATTCATGTTTATAATAGTAGCCTACTAAGTAATGAAGAAATAGGAAAGAATAAATAAAGCCGGTTTAAAACCGGCTTTATTTATTCAATACAGGAAAAATTATTAGTTATAACCTGAATTTTGTTGTGCTTTAATAGTAGGGTTTGCATCAGTTTCAGATTGTGGGATTGGCAAAATCCTTCTGAAATTTGTGTAGTCAATAGTTCTTGCTGCAGCTGGATAGTTTGTGCTACGGGAAACAGTACGTTTCAAACGCTGTAAATCCATGTAACGGTCACCTTCAAAAGCAAGTTCTTTTCTTCTTTCGGTAATAATGTCTTCAAATAATTGATTGCCGGTTGATGCGATCGCATCAGCTCCACGACGACTAGTGATATAGTTTACATAAGTCAATGCATTTACTTCATTGGCAGGTAACGATGCTTCTGCGGCAATTAAATACATTTCGCTTAAGCGTAATACTTTTGTTTCACTTAAATCACCAGTAATAGCAGGGTATTTGTTCACAGTAGGAATAGAGGCTCCGGCAGCTGGACGCGGCACAACAGGGTACAAAGCTTTACGTACATCAGCGGCACCAAATAATGCATATAAATCATCGGCTACAACTAAGTCGCCGTAGTTACCTGCTTGACTGTAGAGATACGAGAGAGCATCGAATGAAAGATTGCCTACTGCATCAGAGGAAACTTCAAATAAAGTTTCAAGCTTGTCAGTTCTAATAGCAGGGCTTGTCCAATAAGCGGCATGGTTAGCTGCAGTTAAAGAACCAAAACCACCATTATTTATCACATCTAACGCCGCAGTTAATGCCGCTGCCTTAGTTCCCATTGTCATATGAACTTTTGCTTCCAAACCTTTTGCAGCATATTTGCTGAACTGTGACGAGTTGGTGTACTTGGTCATTAATGTATAAGCCTGCGTAAGATCACTTAAGATCAAAGCATATACTTGGGCAACAGTAGCACGTCCTGGTTTATCATCAGGATTATAAGTCGTAACTAAAGGTACGCCGTGACTATCGGGAGCATCGGTAAAAGGCTTGCTGAAATAGCGCACCAATGTAAAATATGAGAGCGCTCTCAGTGCATATGCTTCACCTTTGTATTGATTGACGTTAGCGTTACTTGCTACGGGCGAATTAATAATATTATTCGCACGGAGAATGACAGAATAAGCACTTGTCCATAGGCCCAAAGCATTACCATCAGTAACAACAAATGAGTAGTTGTTAAAGAGTGTATAGCGATTGGTATTAACAGCATGCTGATAAGTGTTGTCAGCCATAATATCGCCAAGAATTGGAACAGTGCGTCCGAAATAATCTACACCACGCAATCCAGCATAAGCGCCTCTTAAAGCAACTTGCAAATCCGCTTCTGTAGCTAATGCCTGCCCTGGCGTTAACGAGGTTGGGGGGTTAAGTTCCAAAAACGATTTTTTGCATGATGTAAATGCGACAGCAGCTACAAGAAGCAAAAACAGTTTATTTTTTATTGATCGTATCATAATAAATCGAATATTAAATTTTAGAAAGTAATATTTAAGCCCGCAGTAATTGTTTTAGGAATAAACACCTGCAGGTTGGTTGCGCTGCCGGTACCTTGTTCAGGATCGAAAGGCAGATTTTTGTCTTTAACCCAAGTAAACAGATTGGTACCTCTGAAATAAAACTGCGCTCCTGTCAATTTAATTTTTGAAACAACAGTTTTTGGCAGCGTATAAGCTAACTGAAGATTACGAACACGAACGAAATCGCCGCTATTCAGATAGAAGGAAGAACCGCCTTGGAAATTTTTATTTCCGTTGTAGATATATTTGGGGATGTCCGTAACATCGCCAGGCTTCTGCCAACGGTTTAATACTCTTGAAACCTTATTGAAGGTTGCACCAAAACCTGCACCTACATAATAGCTTCCCCAAGTGTCGTATACAAAGTTCCCAAAGTTGTAGTACAACTGTACATCAAGTGAGAAGTTTTTGTAAGTAAACGTGTTGGTTAAACCACCAAAGAATTTAGGTAATGCATTCCCTTGTAAAATACGGGCGCCTGCACCCGGATAAACATTTGTTGTGGTTTTACGAGTAGCGTCTGTGTACCAAAGAGGATCTCCATTTGCTGGATCTACACCTGCATATTCACGCAGGAAGAAAGTTCTGTATGCAACACCTTGGCGAATAATGAAATTACCATCAGCAATATCCTGTCCACCAGGTAAACTTGTGATCCTATTTTGGTTGTGTGCGAAATTCAAATCGAGATTCCAGGTAAAATCTTTCGTTAAAACAGGAATTGTTTTGATATCAACTTCCACACCTTTATTCTCCATTTCACCAATGTTTCTGGTAGCTGACGAGAAACCTGTTGTACGTGACAATGGTACATTCAACAAAAGATCTTCAGATTTACGTGTGTAGTAGTCAACACTTACGCTTACACGATTCTTTAAGATACTGAAATCAATACCCACGTTAAATGGTTTATTCAATTCCCATGTCAAACTGGAATCTCCCACATTAGAAGGGAAGCTACCAGGCTGTTGGTTGTAGTTAGCGCCATAACCATATAAAGGCAACCAGTCGTAGTTACCAATACCAGCATTACCGTTAACACCATAAGATGCACGGAGTTTTAACTGATTTACAAACTCCACATTCTGCATAAATGCTTCTTTGTCCACATTCCATGTACCACCTATTGAATAGAAAACACCAAATTTGTTTTTTGCACCGAAACGTGAAGAACCATCTCTCCTCAAACTTCCTGATACAACAAAGCGATCTTGGTAGTTTAATGCTACCGATCCAAATTGTGAATTGAACGAATAATCAGAGATAGTGGCGCTTGCAGTAGTTGGTCTCGCACCCGCTGCCGGATAAGTTAACAACAACGTTGGTGGGTAATCCTGCGATTGCAAAGACGAGAAATAGCCATTAGACTTTTGACTCTCATAACCAATCTGTGCATTTAATGATAGATCACCGTTGCGTGTAATTTTTTGATCTAAATCAAGTGTATTCGTCCAAACCCAGTTGTAATAACGGGTATAATATGAAAATGCACGACCATTTGATGCCAAACCATCACCATGGAACGGATTGTTATATTGATCTTCTTCGAGGAAGTTGAGATCGCCGCCATAGCTGGTTTTGAAGCGAAGGTTTTTAAGAATTTTATATTCTGCGCTCAAACCACCCCTCATGCTTATTTCCCTGAGAAAACGCTTGTCGAGTTCTGTAAGTGCAATAGTGTTATGTAAACCACCAAGGTTGTAATTCCATGTACCATCAGTGTTATATGCACTTCTTGATGGTAACAGGAAGAATGACGAAAGCACTGGATTACCAAATGCACCACCAGCGAGAGGAGCACGTTGGTTAACAAAACCACCATTCAGGTTTGCAATGATTGTTAACTTATCGGTTGCCTTATGGGTTAGCTTAAAGTTGCCGGTAGTACGCTTGAATTTAGAGTTGACAGTAGTTCCCTCCTGGATGAAATGACCACCAGAAAGGAAGAACGTCGTACGTTCGTTACCACCTTGCACACTAAGATTGTATTGTTGTTGAGCAGCATTTTCGTTTGTGATACCTTTTTTCCAGTTAAAGTCGTTACCATTACCAAAACCTAAGCCTGCTAATGTACTATTGATAGTTGCCTGGCTTGCACCTGCGTTTACCAACCCTTCAGTTGTAATCGTAAAGTATTCTGCCGAAGTAAGAGGGCGGTAACGATCATTCTCGTAAGCCACTGAGTTTACGCCAAATTCTGTATCAAAACGGAATACAGTTTTACCTGCTTTACCCTTTTTTGTTGTAACAAGGATTACTCCATTTGCCGCACGACTACCATAAATTGATTGAGATGCCGCATCTTTTAAGACTGTGATAGTCTCAATATCATTTGGGTTTAATGTGCTTAACAAATTGGCAGTTGTTTGTAAACGTGATGCATCGCCACTGTTAATAGGAATACCGTCAATAACCCAAAGGGGAGCAGTGCTTGCTGTAATAGAACTTGCCCCACGAATGAGGATGTTTTGCGCAGCACCTGGTTGACCAGAAGCAGCAACAGATTGCAAACCTGGTACACCGCCCTGAAGAATTTTGTCTACAGAGCTGAATGGTTTGTTCTCAATGTCCGCGGCTTTTACTGTAGCAACTGATCCTGTAAGGTCACTTTTCTTTTTCGTGCCATAAGCAACTACTACTACTTCCTGCAAATCTTTATCGGTAGATGATAAAGAAACGGTAAAAGTGCTTCTGTTTGCCACATTCATCTCAACTGCGGCATAGTTTACAAAAGAAAATACTAATGTTCTTGCGCTAGAGGGGATACTTAATCGAAAAGTTCCGTCAACAGCGGTAGTTGTCCCGATGGAGGAGCCTTTAACTGTCACCGAAACACCAGATAATGGTGTGCCGTCTTTTTCGTCTGTTACTTTTCCTGTAACAGTTTTTTCTTGTGCAACTGCCTGCATCATGCAGAGTAATAGCACGAACGTCATACTTACAAGTTTTCTCATACTCGATTTAGGTTTATTAATGAAAGTTAAATCCAAAATTGGGGGTGCAATCAATCAGCTAGAGCCTTTTTTACGTAAGGAGACGTCAAATGTAACAGCTAATGTTAAGATTTGTTAAAGGAAGACAGAAAAATTACGCTGATGCTGCTTTTTTACAATGTTTTTTTATGAACGGTATGTCACTTTTTTACTTGTAGTGATCAATAGAACCGGTAATAGTACAAGGTTTGTGATCATGGCAACCAGTAAGGTAAGTGAGGTTAGCCAGCCCAGTGCCTTAGTACCCCCAAAACCGGAGAAACAGAAAATAATAAAGCCGGCTACCAATACCAGTGAAGTATAAATAATACTGATACCGGTTTGGCGAATGGTTTGTTTCACCGTTTCCTTAACGTCATGTTTATGCAGAGGAAGTTCCTGTTTGTAGTTGATTAAGAAACGTATGGTTACATCAATGGCAATACCCAAAGCAACGCTGAAAACTAATACCGTACTCGGTTTTAATGGAATGCCAACCCAGCCCATCACGCCAGCCGTAATAACCAACGGAATGATATTAGGAATGAGAGAGCAAACAAGTATCCTGAAAGAACGGAAGAGGTAGAGCATACAAATTGCAATCAACAGGAATGCCCAGAAAATACTTTCTTTCAATCCATTAATAATAAAGCGGCTGCCTTCAAC
The DNA here is from genome assembly GCF_037892425.1 of Lacibacter sp. H375. Lineage (NCBI taxonomy): Bacteria > Pseudomonadati > Bacteroidota > Chitinophagia > Chitinophagales > Chitinophagaceae > Lacibacter > Lacibacter aquaticus. The sequence goes on along the minus strand of NZ_JBBKTT010000001.1, from coordinate 687,157 downwards.
AAAGATGATACTTGTTCCTGTGAGTTGAATATCTGCAGTACGTTTGAGTTTTGATGAATCAATATCTGCTGGTTTTACTTCGCCTTTGTTTATCAATCCTGCATATGCAAGACTGTCACCGTTAAACAACTCTTCTGCTTTTTGTTGAACGGCTGCAAGAATTTTCGGAAGGCTGTCGCTGCCAACGTCAGCCATGTTTACACTGATGCGTGCTTTTTGTTGGGTGCTATCCATGAAATTGGCCACGAGCTTTACAAAATTGTTGTTCTTGTTGCTGCTGTCACCTTTCATGCGTAAATAAGGTGCAAGAAAAGCAAGATCAAATTCATTGGGAACCGTGTACATATTACTGTCGCTGTCGTAATAAGCCTGACGGGCAAATTTCAAACCTTCAGTTACCGCCAATGCTTTTCCGATCTCAGGGCGACTTTGTAAATAATAAACGAGGGAATCAATATTTGTAAGACTTTTTATATTTCGTGTTACACCTTGTTTACGTTTTGTATCAACCACAATTTCCAAAGGCATTACACCGGAGAAATGTTTTTCAAAGAATTTCAGATCCACATAAAGTTTATCATTTTGCGGAAGATCATCAACTATGTAGCCAACGCTTTTCAAACGCATCACGCCAAGAACAGAAACAATGATCAGCACAGCGGTTGCGGTATAAATGTATTTGGGATGATTGAACACCCAGCTTTCAATCCGCATGAGCCAGCGGTTGAGACGCTCGTTTTCCAAATAACGAACATGTCGTTGCTTTGGCGGTGGTAAATAACTCAACACAATTGGAATGAGTGTAAAAGAAATTACAAACAACACCATGATATTGATACCTGCCACAATACCAAACTCACGCAGGATCTGGCTTTTGGTTAATGCAAACACAGCGAAACCAATAGCTGCAGCAATGTTACAGAAGAGAGTAACAATACCCATGCGTCCGATCATGTTCACAAGCGACTGATGTTTATCTCCCGTCTTTTTATATTCTGTATGAAACTTATTGAGGAAATAAATACAGTTGGGTATACCGATCACTACCATCAATGGCGGGATTAAAGCATTTAAAATGGTGATCTTATAGCCAAAGAACACAATTGTTGCAAGGCTCCAGATAACACCAATCACCACCACAGCCATACTTAACCACATGGCACTGAATGAACGGAAAAACACCAGCAGTATAAGGGCTGATAGCAATACTGAACCCAACAGAAAAAACTGCATCTCTTCGGCAATGCGGGTGCTCATCACAGTACGCACATGTGGCAAGCCACTCAAATGCAACGTGACTTTTTGCTTTTCTTCAAAGGCAGTGACAAGTTTTACAATACCATCAACGGAAGCATTTCTCTTTTTCGAATTCAACACTTCTTTGTTAAGGCGCACAGCGATCATGTATACATTGCTGTCAGGGTTATAAAACAGTCCTTTATAAAAAGGAAGGTTCAAGAGTATTTGTTTGGAGCTGTCTAATTGCTCCTGTGTCTGAATTGTTTCAGGAAAAATAAGTGTGGTCTTTAGTTTTTCTGTGGCGGAATCTTTCACCAGGTTAACAGCAGCGCTGATGCTTAACACATCTTCAACGCCCGTTACTTTTTTCATTTCTTTCTGTAAGGAAGTGAACGATTGAAAGAATTCAAGTTTGAATAAATCGCTCTTTTGAAAACCAACTACCAGCAAACTCCCATCTTCACCAAACTTCTGTTTAAATGCTTCGTACTCTAAGTATTTTGGATGATCGAGCGGAATAGCTTTTGCAAAATCATAACTGCGCTGCACTTTCGATGCAAAAAAAGTCATGACAGCAGTTGAAAGGAGAACAATAATAATTAAAGGAAGCCTGTTACGCAACACCCATTTACCCAGATTATACCACATGCTATTCTGATACGTTTTTATTGAAATAAAGCAGCGCAAAGAAACGCCATTCTGCCTGAACAAACGCATAAAATTTGGCTTGATTGCTTACCTGTATTGGTTTGCCACAGGGAAAGAGTGCATAAAATCAGCCAAATGATGTGCTTGAATGAAAAGCAGTTAAATTTGAAAGCGATGAGGCATTCTCTTGTTTATTTTTTTCTTTTACTGGTCTGTTGTTCAAAATCACTGGCACAACTTGCACCCATTGGTCAATGGCGTGAGCATATGGACTACCGTTCGGGCAAACGTGTGGCCTTGGCGAATGATAAGGTGTATGTGGCAACAAACTTCGGTGCTTACAGTGTTGGGCGGGAAGATGGAGAAATTACCAGGATAAGTAAAGTAAGTGGATTGAATGATGTGGGGATACGTACGCTGAATTATTATACTGCCGGCGAAAAACTGCTCATCGCTTATAACAACAGTAACCTCGACGTGCTGTACCGGAATGATGTAATAAATATCCCGGATATACTCCGTAGCACTGTTACAGGTGATAAAACCATTTACAACATCAACTTTTATAACAACAAAGCTTACCTCAGCACAGGTCTTGGCGTAATTGTAGTTGATCTGGAGAAGTACGAGATCAGCAATACGTTCATTATTGGTAACAACGGATCAAATGTAAAAGTGAATGGTTTTGCAGCTGACGCAACACGTTTTTATGCAGCTACTGAAGAAGGATTGAAAGTTGCAAATCAGAATGCAACAAACCTGAATGATTACAGGAGCTGGACAACAGTAAGTGGTACAAATGGCTTACCCGTAGGTGCAATACAACAGGTATTCACTATTAACGCAGCAATTGTTGTTCAATACTTCAATACGATTTATGTAAACAATGGCCTCAATTGGCAAGCCATTTATAACGATGCCTGGCGATGGGAATCGGTGAATGTAAGTGATGCTGCTATTCTTATCAGCGAAGAACGTTTTGGATGGAACGAGAGGCGGGTATTATCAATGAATACCAACGGAGTTGTAAATGCAACTGTTCAGAATAACAACGAACTGCGTTACCCATTTCATGCCGTTAAAAGTGGAACAGAAATATGGATCGCCGATTTTGAAAAAGGATTGTTGAAAGCCGAAGGCAGTTTATTTGAACGTTATGCCATCAATTCACCTTATGGTCCGCTAGATGGCGAAATGTCTTTCTTCAACAACAAATTATATGTTGCCGGAGGAAGTATTAACGATGCATGGAATTATCAATTCAACGGTACAGGTTTTTTTACGTTTGATGGTAACGAATGGAAAGATTACAATCGAACTAATTTATCCTTTATGGATACGGTATTTGATGTTATCAGTATTGCTATTGATCCACGAGATGAAACAATTTATGCGGGATCATTTGGTGGTGGTTTGGTAGAATTTAAATCAGCCACCCAATACAAGATCTACAAACAGAATTCGCCTTTGAATGTTGCTGTTGGCGACCCAAATAATTATCGTGTTGGAGGTATGGCTTTTGATGCGGCCAATAATTTATGGGTCAGCAATTTCGCCGGCTCTAATAATTTTTTAGTAAAAAAAGCAGACGGAAACTGGCAACAGTTTCGTGTGCCTTTTTTAATTCAGGATAATATGGTAGGTGCAATATTGATTGATGATGCTGATCAGAAATGGATACAAGTGCCGCAGGGAAATGGACTGTTTGTTTATAATCATGGAGCGTCAATCGATAACACTGGTGATGATCGTTGGAAATGGTTTCAAACCGGAAGAGGCAGCGGTAACCTGCCAAGTAATGCAGTGAACTGCATGGTGAAGGATAAAGATGGTTTTATCTGGTTAGGCACAGATAAAGGCATTGCAATTATTCAATGCCCTGGTGAAGTATTTACAACAAACGGATGTGAAGCTTTTCAGCCGGTTGTGCAACAGGATAATTTTGCAGGATTTCTATTCGAGAATGAAGATGTCCGGGCAATAGCTGTTGATGCTGCCAACCGCAAATGGGTAGGCACACGCAATGGTGTTTGGTTAATCAGTGCTGATGGAGAAAAAGTGTTGGAACGATTTACTGCAGAAAACAGTCCGTTGTTGAGTAACGCAATCATTCGTATTGCAATTGATCCAAAAACCGGTGAAGTATATTTTTCAACCTTCAATGGTATTTGCAGCTATCGTGCAGGTGCAACAGATGTGAACGAAAATCCAGATAAAGTAATTGTGTTTCCTAGCCCTGTGCCACCGGGTTACAATGGTAACATTGGGATTCGTGGCTTACCGGAAAATTCTATTGTAAAAATTGTAGAGTTAAATGGACGGTTAGTTTTTCAAACAAGATCATTGGGTGGGCAGGCAATTTGGAATGGAAGAGATTATAGAAACCAACGTGTGTCAAGCGGAGTATACATGGTATTGGCAAAAGATGAATTTGGTGCAGAGAAACAAGTAGGCAAGATCGTATTTATAAAATAAGTGAAGATTGAGTAATGTGCTCCATAAAACAAAGGCAGTTATTTTACGAACAGTAAAGTATGGCGAAACAAGTTTAATTGTATCGGCCTATACTGAATTGTATGGATTGCAGAGTTATATTGTGCAAGGGGTAAGAACAAACGCAAAGAAGGGCGGGGCTAAAGCCAATTATTTTCAACCGGGTGCTATTCTCGAGCTAATCGTTTATCATCATGATGTAAAAAACCTTCAACGTATAAAGGAATTCCGATGGAGTTATTTGTATGAAGAGTTGTTTGCTGATGTTATAAAAAACAGTGTACTGCTCTACATGATGGAACTGTTACAGAAATGTGTAAAGCAACCCGAAAATAATCCTGATCTGTTTTATTTTGTTGAAGAAGCATTGATGCAATTAGATAAAGCATCGTCTGCTGTAACTGCTAATTTCCCTTTGTACTTTTCGTTGCATCTTACTAATTTTTTCGGTTTCCAAATGAATACAGAAGATGCGGAACGATATACTATTTTCGATCTGCAGGAAGGAAGTTTTGCCGAACATTATCCGCAGCACGTTTATTTTATAGAAGGGGAATCTGCAAAACTCATCAGCGAATTATTGAAAGCTATGCAGCCAAATGAGTTAACCGAAATTCCAATGAATTATCTGCAACGCCGTCAGTTGCTTGAAGCAGTTGAAGTGTTTTACATGTTTCATATGCCCGATTTTTCAAAGATGAAAACGTTACCGGTATTGCAGCAGATCATGGAACCGTGAAGATGAATGATGAGTGATCAATAATGAGTGATGACTCCTGTGCATAGTCAAGATTGAAGGAGAGAGGTAATGTTACAATAACCTTTCTGAACTGCTGAAGTCTTCTGCAAGTATTACAACACCCGGTTTTTTTCCCTTTTTAAAACTTCCTAATTCATTATCCCACTGCAAAGCTTTTGCACCGTTGATTGTTGCCATTTGCAAAGCTTGTTCAATGGATATAGAAGTATGTTGCAGTAAGGTTTGTATTTCTTTTGCAATACTTAACTGCCAGTTGCTGCTATAACTATCTGTTCCCAACACCAACTCACAATTATGTTTTTGAAATAAAGAAACCTGCGGCACTTTGTTTTCAATATACAAATTAGCATTGGGGCACAAACAGTAGATCACTTTTAATCCATTTTCTGAAGCATAATCGTTTGCCCAAACAATATCTTCTTCTGGCATGAATGTATTATGCACCAGAAAAATCGTTTGGCTATTATTGAAAAAAGGTAAATACGAACTGATAGAACTTTTTCCTGTTATTGGAAATGGTGAAGACTCGATACCAAACACACGAAACAGTTTTAGAAAATCGCCACTACCTGTTTTATACAATTCATCTTCGGCGGGATTCTCCTGGTTGTGAATTGAAATGATCTGTCCGGCAGTTGCTTCGTTGATCAGCTGAAATGTTTTTGCAGAAACACTGTAAGGTGCATGTGGAACCAGAGAAGTACGATGTGCGAAGTTGGAAGTACGAAGTACACTATTCAACTCGTTTGCTATTGCCTGATAATTCTTGATGTTTTCTTCTGCTTTCGCATCATAAAATCCCAACACCTCCACAAAATTCTGCCAGCGGATCTTGCTACTACTTTTTACAAAAGCTGTATCTGCAGTATTGCCGATATCACCAACTGCAACTGTTCCGTTTTTAAACATTTCCTGCTCAGCTTCTGCAATAGCAGCCGCAATGTTATCAGCTTCAAACCCACGTTTTGTTACAACAGAGCATAAAAAATCGATTAAACCTGTATGCGGAGGAATCATGTTTTTCAAATGACTTAACTCCAGATGGCAATGGCAGTTGATCAATCCGGGTGAAAGAATCCCTGACAGTTGTTCAACATCGTCACCCGCATGAACAGATGTAACAATATCAATAATAACCCCTTCTTCATCTGTAACCAATATATCATCATCGTTTCTGAACCCATATCCATCAAACAACCTGTCTGCTCTTAATTTCCTGTAGCGCATGCGTTAATTCATTTAAATTTGCCGCTCAAATTTAAGACTAAACAATTCCCTCTCAGGAACACAGTTATTTATGTTAGATAAATTAGAAGCTATCCAGGCAAGGTTTGATGAAGTTGGTGTGGCATTAACCAATCCCGAAATTGTTGCCAACAACAAGCAGTTTTCGGCGTTGAGTAAAGAGTACCGCAGCCTGGAAAAACTGGTACAATCCCGTAGGGAATATCTTGCTGTACTATCCGATCTGCAGAGTTATAAAGAAGCACTGAATGGTAGCGATGAAGAGTTACGTGAAATGGCAAAAGAAGAATTGCCAATGTTGGAAGAGAAAAAGGATGAGTTAGAGAAACACATCCGTCAATTGCTTATTCCAAAAGATCCTCAGGATGATAAGAATGCCATTCTTGAAGTACGTGCAGGAACGGGTGGCGATGAAGCGAGCTTGTTTGCAGGTGATCTGTTGCGGATGTATATTAAATATTGTGAGCGTCGTGGATGGAAAACAACAATCCTTAGCGAAAGCGAAGGAACTGTTGGCGGATACAAGGAAGTGCAATTAGAAGTTACGGGCGATGATGTATATGGTACGTTGAAATTTGAAAGCGGTGTACACCGTGTGCAACGTGTGCCGGCAACTGAAACCAGTGGTCGTGTACACACCAGTGCCGCAACCGTAGCCGTGATGCCGGAAGCAGAAGAAATTGATTTTGAATTGCGGGAAAGTGATGTTAAGATGGAAACATCACGAAGTGGTGGTGCCGGTGGACAGAATGTAAACAAAGTTGAAACCAAAGTAATGCTTACGCATATACCAACCGGTACAGTAGTGATCTGTCAAACAGAGCGCACACAATTGGCCAACCGGGAAAAAGCGATGCAGATGATGCGTACCCGTTTATATGAGGAGCAAGTGCGTAAACATGAAGAAGAGATTGCCCGCCAACGAAAAAGTTTAGTGAGTACCGGCGATAGAAGCGCCAAGATCAGAACCTATAATTATCCCCAAGGGCGTGTAACCGATCACCGCATCGGTCTCACACTTTATAACTTAGATGCAGTACTCAATGGCGAAATTGAGGAGCTCATCGATGCACTGCAGTTTGCTGAGAATGCAGAAAAACTTACTCTGCAGTAATAGTAAACCCTGAAGAGGTATCAATTTAAAACTACAAGCGAATGCTTCTTTGCTCGATAATACGGGCAAGAAAGAATGAGTTTCTTTACATGCTCTTTGGAAGAAGACAGGTAGAGATGATGTTGCTTTTGCAGCCCACAGACCAATTTCAATAGCTGCGGAAGTCATAATCATCACTATTTTGGCTCGAAATGAAATAAACTTTCATTTTTGGCATTATGTTTTCTAAATCAATCACGCTAAAAAATTAAGAATAAACTTACGAAGCAGGGAAGAGAAACTTGCCTGCTGAGAAAACAACCAATTTTTAAAATCCAATAAAATCCAAATCTCTATGAAAAGGGTACTTTTCTATTCTTTGCTGCTATTCTGTGCAGCTGCTTGTCAAAAAGAAGACAGCGTTCAAACCGAAACAACCGAGTTGCTTAAACAGCAATCAGCATCAAAAAAACTTGAGACATGTGATTTCCTGAAAGGCAATTACAACAATGTAAGAAGAGGAGATATCTCTGAAACAAACATTTCAGCAAAAGGAAGAGACAGGGATAGAGACGGCATTGCAGATGCATCAGATAACTGTCCTTCCACTTACAATCCTGATCAACTCGATACTGACAAAGACGGTACAGGCGACGCTTGTGATAACAACAGCATAACAACAAACCCGACAACACCAGTTTCTACTTCATCATGGGTTATTTTCCTTGATTTTGATGGACAAACAGTAACCACTCCATATTGGAACGGTGGCATTACAATTAACTGCACACCTTCTGGTTTTTCAAGTACAGAAATTGCAAACATTCTAACCGAAGTAAAGAGTGATTATTCTGTATTCCCTACAATCGTTGTTACAACTGATTCTACAGTTTACTTTGCCGCAAGTGCTGCAAAACGCCAACGTGTGATCATTACAGAAAACAATTCATGGTACGGTGGTGCTGGTGGTGTTGCTTACTTAAATACAATTAGCTGGGGCATGGATATTCCAGCGTTTGTATTCTCCAAAGCCCTTGGCTATAACCAGAAATATAATTGGGAAGCGGTTTCACATGAAGCAGGCCATACACTTGGTTTAAATCACCAGACAAAGTATGATGCTAACTGCAATTTCGTTGCCGATTACAATCCGGGAGGTAATGGCGAAGCACCCATCATGGGCGTTTCTTATTATCAACCGGTAGGAAAATGGTGGGTAGGTACCGCTTATTCTGGTTGCAATACAATGCAGGATGATGCAAGACTCATTGCAAATAAAGTTCGTTAAGCAGCTACTTTATGATATAATTAGTATACCCGGAGAGTACCCGGGTCTTTTGTTTTGTGATTGTCTGCTGATATTATCATAACAAAGAAATTATATGGATTGCTTGCATTAGAGTTTTTTTTCATGTAATTTGATTGTACCATCTTTTAAACAGCAAACGATTATGTTGGAACAACTTTTCAATTTGGTGAAAGAACAGGCAGGTTCAGCAATTATTCAAAACCCTGATATTCCCAATGAACGAAATGATGAAGCGATTGCGGATGTAACCAACAATATTTCCGGAGGGCTGCAACAGGCATTGGCTGGTGGGCAGTTTAACGATGTTCTTAGCTTGTTAGGTGGTAGAGGAGGTGATCTGCAGAGTAATCCTTTGGCCAATCAGCTTTCGGTCAATGCAGTTCAGTCGCTGATGAATAAATTTAGTCTGAATCAGGGTCAGGCCGGTGGCATTGTGAGCAGCCTGTTGCCTGCCGTTTTGCAAAAGTTTATCTCAAAAACCAATGACCCTGGTGATAACAGCTTCGATCTGCAAGGTATTTTCAGTTCACTCACCGGCGGAAAAACTGGTGGCCTTGATCTGCAGGGCATGTTAAGTCGGATTACACAAGGGGGCGGCCTCGATAGAGATGGGGACGGAGATACCGATTTGAACGATATTATTAATATGGTAAAAGGTGGTGCCGCAGAGCAGCAACAAAAAGGTGGGGGAGGAATGATGGATATTGTAAAGGGGTTGTTTGGCCGGTAACTGACTTTTAATGAATGATTTCTAACTTTTCTTGATTGGTAATAAGACCTGCGGGAATCGTTAATAAATTCAGCATCTAACCAATTGGCATGGTTTTCGAAATGTGTGATATAGCATCGAGACGCTGATATATCCTTTTAGGATTTTTTAACAGATGGAGAGCAAACTTTGGAATGAGGTTAGCGTCTTAAATGTACAAGATCTTTAAAGCAGTCAATTTTCTCATAAGCAGTTAGTTTTGGTTAACGGTCCCGGTTTCTACCGGGACCCGTTTTTAAAAACACAACGTTTCAGGAAATATTAACAAGTAGCTGACAGTTTGGAGTGAGTGATTGACCGAACTTTGTGTAACAAATCTGAATTTAAATTTTTCTCATAAGCAGTTAGTTTTGGTTTCGACCCCGGTTTCCACCGGGGTCTTCTTTTTGTACTAACAGTATAAAAAAAGCGACTATAGCGCCGGCAGCGTCGGCAACCATATCCCACACATCAAAGTCACGCCCTACCCAATCCTGCACATATTCCATTACAATACCATAAACAATCACAACCATGGTGATGAAGCATAATTGAAGAACAAGATTTTTTCCTGCTGAAGAAACTGTTTTCTGATAATAACCCCACAACCACAGCATTATTCCAAACAGAAGAAAATGGATGGTCTTATCAAGACCTGAAAACTCTAATGTTTTTTTTGGGCTGATGTTAATTGGTGGCATTACCAGCAATAAAAAAATAATGACCGACCAAATAATGGCCGGCCATTTTGTATAAAGATATTTCCGGAGTTGTTGTTTCATTATGCAACCAGTGCACCATATGCAGCAGCATCCATCAAAGCTTCAACATCAGCAGGGTTGGTTACTGTAACTTTCACCATCCAACCTTCACCATAGGGATCGTTGTTTACAGCTTCGGGTTTATCATTCAAAGCACTGTTAACTTCAGCAATAGTACCGGCAACAGGTAAAAACAAATCACTTACAGTTTTTACCGCTTCCACAGTACCAAATACTTCTTCAGCGTTCAATGTTTTTCCAACAGTGTTGATATCAACATAAACAATATCGCCCAATTCACACTGTGCAAAATCAGTAATTCCAATTGTTGCAACATTGCCTTCTAAGCTGATCCATTCGTGGTCTTTTGTGTAGCGGAGATTCTCTGGAAAGTTCATGATGTAGTTATTTTTAAACGCTGCTAAATTGATTGTTTTCCTGCAATCAGAAAAATAAAAATTTCTTCTTCAGTTTCATTTTAATGATGCGGATATCTTCCTTGGGTCTGTCGTATTGATCACGCTCTGACTGCGCAATCGTATCCACAACCTCAATACCTTTCATCACTTCGCCAAAAACTGTGTAGTTCTGATCGAGATGCGGGCTGCCACCAATTTGTTTATATACAGCACGATGGTGAGGGGGAAGTTTTCGTCCACCTAGTCTTTTTTCTTCTATTTCGTTAAGCGAACTGTCTGTGTGAACTTTTCCCTGCACAATATAAAAATGGCTGCCACTGCTTGCCTTTTCAGGATTATTATCACGTGCTGCTGCCAGCACACCTCTTTTATGAAAAAGCGAAATATCAAACTCGGCTGGTATTTTATTTTTCAAGCCTCCGCTGCCATAACGTTTGCCGGGAACAGGATTTTTAGTTGAGTCATCACCCGCCTGGATCATAAATTCCTTGATCACACGATGAAACAATATGCCATTATAATAGCCCTGTTTTACCAACTTGATGAAGTTGTCCCGGTGTTTGGGCGTTTTATCGCTCAACTGAACAACAATAGTTCCTTTTGTTGTAATGATCTTCACCTTACGGTTACGGGCACCCGCATCAGCAATGAGAAGAAGAAAGCAGATCAATAAAACAGACAATCGCATTTAAAATCCTTTTTGTTCAAAGTAGAGCAGTACATGGTCCTTGATGAAATTCTCCTGCTCACGCATATCCATGCTGGGCATGGCTTTCAACTGTTTAAAATGGGGCCATCCATCTTTATCATAATCATCAAATTCAAAATAACCACTTTGGGAAAGGAGAGAGCAAACTGCTACGTGCATCAAATCCTGCTTTTGCTCCTTAGTATATTTTTCTTTCAACTCACCAAACTCCTGTACACCGATGAGGAAGAGAATTGCCTCCAGGTCGGGCTTTTTTCCAAAACGTTCTACCATTTTCTGTTCAAGGTGCATCCACCTTACAAAAAGATCATTCGCTGCATCCATAGGCTGCAAAGATAGTGGATAGCCGATAGTGGATAGTTGTAAGCTGTAGCTGAAGTAATTATACTAAGTACTAATGGCGGTCGACTTTTTGAAATTCGGCCTTCTTTTTGCGTGATGGGAAATGATTTTAAGATACAACCGTTTATAAAATGATTTTCGCTTAAGCAAACGGCATTGTATTTTCACAACCTAAACCGAGATTACATGTTAAAAACCGCAGAAGACATAAAAGTCCTGAATGAAAAAATTGAATATGCCGGAAGTTTTCTCGACCGTCTGCGTGCAGAAGTTGGAAAAGTATTGGTAGGACAACAATATATGGTCGATCGTTTATTGATTGGCTTGTTGGGTAACGGTCATATTTTATTGGAAGGTGTGCCCGGTCTAGCAAAAACATTGGCGATTAAAACGCTTTCTCAAGCTATCAATGCAAAATTCAGCCGTATCCAGTTTACTCCTGATATGTTACCGGCCGATGTAATTGGCACCATGATCTATAACCAGCAGAAGAATGAATTCTTTGTGCGTCGTGGACCCATCTTCGCCAATTTTGTGTTGGCTGATGAAATTAACCGTGCCCCTGCAAAAGTGCAAAGTGCTTTACTCGAAGCAATGCAGGAACGCCAGGTAACAATTGGGGAACATACTTACAAACTGGAAGAACCCTTTCTTGTCTTGGCTACACAAAACCCATTGGAGCAGGAAGGAACTTATCCGTTGCCTGAAGCCCAGCAGGATCGTTTTATGTTGAAAGTGGTGGTGAACTATCCAACAAAAGAACAAGAGCAATTGATCATTCGCCAGAATACACAACAGATAGCTTCTCCTGTAATTAATCCGGTTGTTTCAATGCGTGAAGTAACAGAAGCACGTGATCTTGCACGTACCATTTATATGGATGAAAAAATTGAGAATTATATTCTTGATATTGTATTTGCAACACGTAAACCTGAACAGGTTGGTTTAAGTAGTCTCAAACCATTAATAGCTTATGGTGGTTCTCCAAGAGCTTCTATTAATATGGCTCTCGCATCTAAATCGGTGGCATTTCTTAATAAGCGTGGATATGTGTTACCGGAAGATGTACGCACAATTGCAGCAGATGTATTGCGCCATCGTCTTGGATTAACTTACGAAGCAGAGGCAGAAAATATATCAGTTGAAGAGATCATCACCCAGATTATGAATGCAGTGAAAGTGCCTTAAGCAATTTACTTATAACAACATAATCAGTATTCAACGCAGAACTTCAAAACTCAGAACTTCTCTTGTTAACTACGGAAGAAATATTAAAGAAAGTACGGGCACTTGAAATAAAAAGCAAGCGGCTTACCAATCACATGTTCACGGGTGAGTATCATTCGGCGTTCAAAGGACAGGGGATGAGTTATAAAGAAGTGCGTGAATACCAGCCCGGTGATGATATTCGTTTTATTGATTGGAATGTGAGTGCACGCTACGCACATCCTTACAGTAAAGTGTTTGAAGAAGAGCGTGAGCAAAGTGTATTTCTTTTGATTGATAACAGTGCAAGCATCAGTTTTGGTACACATCTGCAACGAAAGAAAGATCTTGTAACTGAGTTAGCTGCGGTACTTGCTTTTTCAGCAGTAAATAATAATGATAAAGTTGGTGCTATTTTGTTTGGTGATAAAGTGCAACGTTTCATCGCACCAAAGAAAGCAAAACAGCATACACTTTATATTGTACGTGAAATGCTGAGCAATGATGCTGCATCAAAGCAAACTAATTATATTGATGCATTCCGCATGTTCAATAATGTATGCCGTAGAAAAAGCATATGCTTCCTCATCAGTGATTTTTTAGGAAAGGGCTATGAAGATGCGTTGCGTGTTGCCTGTAAAAAGCATGACGTGATTGGTATTAAAATTTACGATCAACTTGATATGCGTTTGCCCGATGCAGGATTATTGCAGGTGGCTGATGCAGAAACAGGTGAGCAACGTTGGATCGATACATCAAGTTCATTGGTTCGTTTTGAATACGAAAAAGATTTTCATAAGCATAATGATCATGTGAAAGATGTTTTCCGCCGTTCGGGAGCCGATCTTTTGCATATGCGGGCAGGAGATGATTATGTAAAAGTGTTACAGAAATTTTTCATTAACAGGAGCAGATGATCAGACGGGAATTTTTAATTGTAATTTGTTTTTTGATGATGGGCCTGTCTGCGATGGCCCAGGTAACTCCTGTTGTAACAGCATCAAAAGAAAAAATATTTATTGGCGAGCCGGTAAAGCTCAGGTTTGAATTAAAAGCCATCAGTCGTAATGCTGAAGTACATTGGAAATTTCCGGACAGTATTCCTCACTTTGAATATGTTTCGTTTGATACAACAGACTTGTTGAAACGTGAAATCACAATCACCAGTTTTGACAGCGGCCTGTGGGTGGTTGAAAACGTAACAGCTGTTATCCCTTCAAACGTAAATGACAAAGAGCAGTTAGTGACTTTTCCAATAAAGGAAATACTGATCGAATACGATACAACAGGTAACCAATTGCTGAACGATGTAAAACCCATTATTGATGTTAATTCCGGTGAAGCATGGATCGGTTATGCAGTAGCTGCTGCTGCTGTTATTGCGTTGATCTGGTTGATCATCCTGTTTAGAAGATGGAAGAAGAAAAAAATCGGCACTGTTATTGAAGAATCGGCAAATACGCCATTGGAAGATTTCCTTATCACAACAAAACGATTGAAAGCAGAGGACTGGGATACGCAACTCATTCAAAAGAAAAACTTCTCTGATCTGTCACTTGCTGTGAAACGTTATTACGAACGTAAACTTCAGCAGCCATTTACCAGGTTAACAACAGATGAATTTGCGATGGAGTTGAAGCCTTATGTGCTCAATGAAACGCTCATCAACATCATACAAGCACTTCGTTTAGGCGATGCGGTAAAGTTTGCCAAGTTTGCTGCACCTAAAGATGAATGTCTGCAAACAATTGAACGAATGGAAACAACCGTCAAACAATCAGAAAAAGAATTGAAACCCGATGCTTAACGAGTGGTATCAACATATTGTATTTGCTTATCCTTACCTGCTATGGTTGCTGTTATTGTTGCCATTGCTGATTGTTTGGTATATCATCAGTCATAAAAGATCATCCTCATCAGTTACCGTTTCATCATTGGGTATTTATCGCAAGACTGGTAGTTCGAAAAACGTTTTGCGTCATTTACCTTTTGTTCTTCGTTTGCTTTCACTTGCATTGCTGATCGTTGCTGTTGCCCGTCCACAAACAAGAAGCAGTGAAGAACGTGTGGAAGGAGAGGGCATTGATATTATCCTTTGCATGGATGTGAGCGGCAGTATGCTGGCGGAAGATTTTAGTCCAAACAGGTTGGAAGCCATGAAGAAAGTAGCATCGGATTTTGTTGATGCTAGAAAAACGGATCGTATTGGGTTGGTTATTTTCTCCGGCGAATCATTTACACAATGTCCGCCAACAACAGATTATGCTGCACTCAAAAGCCAGATCTATGCAGTGCGTAGTGGTATTCTGCAGGATGGTACTGCCATCGGCTCGGGCCTATCAACCAGTGTAGAGCGTTTGAAAACAAGTGAATCGAAAAGCAAAGTGGTGATACTGTTAACTGATGGTGAGAATAACGGCGGATTGATCCCTCCCAGTACGGCCAAAGAAATTGCCAAGGCCTACCAGGTAAAAGTATACACTATTGGTATGGGAACAGAAGGATTTGCCGCTTTACCACAACAGACAACTGGTGGTGTGGTGCGTACCATGGAGAAAGTTAATATTGATGAAAGACTGTTACGTGAAATAGCAAATGAAACCGGCGGCAGTTATTTCCGTGCAAAGGATAATGAAAGCCTCAGTAAGATCTATGCAGATATTGATCAACTGGAAAAATCAAAAATTGAAACAAGTACATTCTCCCGTTATAAAGAAGAGTTTTATCCATTTGCCATAGCAGTGGTAATACTTTTGTTGATTGAAGCATGGTTGCGTTACAAAGTGCTGCGGAAGTTTCCATGATTTGTGCCGCAAATACTCGAAGGCACAAAGTTGCCCCCCAACCTTTAATTTCTTAATTCATCTTATCTGTCTAATTATTTTCCTTTGTATTTCTTGTGTCTTTGGGACTTTGTGGCAAATGATTTTTCCATGCCTTCGTGGCAAATAATCACTTTTCTTTGCATTGCATGAAAGCCCTCATTTATAAATCGACCGGAAGTTGGTATGTTGCCAAAACAGAAGAAGGCAAGATCGTGCAGGCACGTATTAAAGGGAAGTTTAAGATCGATGGATTTACTTCAACCAATCCCATTGCAGTTGGCGATGAAGTGGAGATCGAAATGGAAAATGATCTGGAACAAACAGTCATGATCACTGCTATTGCTGATCGCAGGAACTATATTAATCGCCAAAGTCCCGCTAACAAACACCAGCACCACATTATTGCTTCCAACCTCGATCAGAGTTTATTGTTTGCTACATTAAAAGAACCTCGAACGTCCCAGGGGTTTATTGATCGGTTTCTGATTGCATCTGAAGCGTATCATATTCCAAGTGTGATCGTTTTTAACAAGTCAGATGTTTATAAGAAAAAAGAGCAGGCTCAATTTGAAGACTGGAAAGAAATGTATGAAGCGGTTGGCTACAAAGTGATTCTGGCTTCTATGGAAACCGGTTTGGGAATTGATGATATTAAAATAACATTGAGAGATAAAGTAACGTTATTGAGCGGTCATTCTGGTGTAGGAAAGTCGACTTTCATCAATGCATTGATGCCCGATCTTTTGCTGCGAACTGAGGAAGTAAGTGGCTGGAGTGGCAAGGGAATGCACACTACCACCTTTGCTGAAATGTACGATTTGCCATTCGGCGGAAAGATCATTGATACACCTGGTGTAAAGGAATTTGGTCTCGTTGATATCAGCCGGCAAGAACTCTCTCATTATTTCCCGGAGATGCGGGTGCTCATCAACGATTGTCAATTTAATAACTGTTTACATCTTGAAGAACCGGGCTGTGCAGTAAAAGCAGCCGTGTCAAAAGAGGAAATTCATCCACTTCGTTATATCAGTTATTGCGGAATTCTTGCCACAATTGAGACAAAAAAAAACTACTAAGCCGCACTTCATCTTCTTTGCTTCTTAATAGTTACTTCAATATTGGTAAGCTTACTTATGCTTCACCGGGATCAGCATCCTTCAACGCATCAACGAGTTCGGCAATGGCTGCATTTTCAAAATGTTCACTCTTTTCTTCCAATGACGGAAACACAGAAATACCATTGAAAATATTAAAGCTGAGCGTAAGGGCAGTGCCTTTGTAAATAAAATCCCAGTAAAGGGCTTCAAAATCATCAAGCTTCTTGGTAAAGGAGATTTTTAACTTATCGGCAAGAACATCCGCCCAGCGATGAAATTTTTCATAACTGGCATCATCGTCAAGGACGGCTTCGTTATATCCTACATGGTTGCGTAATGTTGGATTCATAGCGGTAATTTTTATGGTGTTATAAATGGGGTTAGTTCTCTTTATATTATTTAGCTGTTAAATCGTTTCGCTTTTTTCACCTTTTCACCGCTCAGTAACTTCTCGGCTCCAACATTCTTGCCATTGGTTGGACATCCTTCCTTGGGTGTTCGTTTAAACACATTGCAACTTGTCATGAAAGACAGTAATATTACGACGAGCGCTGCTTTGGTGATCTGTTTCATATAATTATTCTTGTTTAACATTTGGATATAGACAATGTTCGTACCGTAATCAGCTATTTTCTGTTAAGGCATCTTTAAACCAACCGGAATACTTGATATAGTTATTAGCTATTCGGTTGATCTCGCCATGGATAAGCTCTTGGCTGATGTCTTTTACTTTTTTGGCAGGAACCCCTGCATATATGCTTCCCGCTTCTACCACTGTTCCCTCCAAAACCACTGCACCTGCTGCAATTATGGAATTGCTGTTGATGATGGCATTATCCATAACAATAGCTCCCATCCCTATCAACACATCATCATGCACCGTGCAACCATGAACAATGGCATTGTGTCCAATGCTCACGTTGTTACCAACAATGGTTTTCGTCTTTTGGTATGTAGCATGTAACACCGCCCCATCCTGTATATTCACTTTGTTGCCCAATATGATGCTGTTTACATCTCCCCGCACAACCGCATTAAACCACACACTGCATTCATTACCCATTACTACATCGCCTACGATAGTAGCATTAGGAGCTATAAAGCAATCGTCGCCAAATTGTGGAAAAACGCCTTCTACAGGAAGAATTACGGGCATACGGAATGTGGTTTAAGTTCGTCTGTAAATTTCGTAATGTTTTCTGAGGGTACATAATGTTTCCCCTGTTTTTTAAAGTAATTATCCGTTTTTTAACCTCTTCTGCCCATAAAGGCCATGTTCTTACCGGTTCATTCAACTTAATTCTAGAGATATACGCAGTGGCAACGATACCGGTTTAAATAACCATCAATTTGAGGTCAACAAACTATTTACCGACATTTGCATCCACTTATGCACCAGCGTCAACTTTTTTTACAGCATGTGGCTCAAACTTCGCCAGCACCATTGGCTTTGGAAATAATGAAGGCTGAAGATTGTCGCATGTGGGATGCTGATGGTAAAGAATATCTTGATCTTATTGCAGGTATTAGTGTTTGTAATGTGGGGCATTGCCACCCCAAAGTAGTGGAAGCCATTAAACAACAGGTTGACAAATACATGCATCTGCTTGTGTACGGCGAGTTTATTGAAAGCCCGGAAGTGCAATATGCCAAACTGCTCACCGATCATTTACCCGCATCCCTCAACTCTGTTTATTTTACCAATTCCGGCACAGAAGCAACCGAAGGTGCAATGAAACTGGCTAAACGGGTGACAGGTCGCACAGAAATTGTTGCATTTAATAATAGTTACCACGGCAGCACTCAAGGTGCATTAAGTGTTATGGGCGACGAATATTGGCGGAACTCGTTTCGTCCGTTATTACCCGGAGTTCATCATGCAGATTATAATTCTTTCGAAGCTTTGGAGCTGATTGGAAGTAATACAGCTTGTGTAATTGCTGAAACTATCCAGGCAGAAGCAGGTGTAAATGCTCCGTTGAAAGAGTGGATAACAGCCTTGCGTAAGCGCTGTAACGAAACGGGCGCCCTGTTAGTATTGGATGAGATACAATGTGGATTTGGGCGAAATGGTTCACTTTGGGCTTTTGAACAGTTTGACATAGTGCCTGATACTTTATTATTAGGAAAAGCATTGGGCGGTGGAATGCCCTTAGGAGCATTTATTGCCGATAAAGAATTGATGTGGAAGTTTACGGAGAATCCGGTGCTCGGTCATATTACAACCTTCGGTGGTCACCCGGTTTGTTGTGCCGCAGGTATGGCCGCCATGAATGTATTACTTGAAGAAGAATTGGTAAAGGGTGTCGCCGAAAAAGAAATTCTCTTCCGCACATTACTGCATCATCCTAAAATTGAAGCAGTACGTTCACGGGGTTTGATGATGGCCGTTGTATTCGATAGTTTTGAAACAAATAAGAAAGTAATTGATGCCTGCATTGCAAAAGGCGTGATTACAGATTGGTTTTTATTTGCATCAAATTGTTTGCGTATTGCGCCACCATTAACAATTTCTGAAGAAGACATTACAAAAGCATGCGAAGTGATAATTGAGTGTTTGGATCAGTTATGATTTTTCTTTGCTGTCATTTCTAAAACTGCAACCTGAAACTTCCAAAAATACCAAAACGTTTATAGCGTTCCTCCGGTAATGGTTGTGGTGACAGTCGCCAGATAAAATCGAACCGCAATACACGGAAAATATTATCAACACCCGTGCCTACTTCCATATATGTTTTTCCATTGAGCGATTGGAATTGGTGACCACGATCAAAGATGGCTCCAACCTGGTTAAAGCTGCGGTTGGCATCACTCAAACTTCCCCATAAAACTTTTGCTGTCCAGAACTGGCGCAACTTCAGTTTGCGTGTTGGTCCTAATAAACGGAACATACCATTGCCAATATTATGTTCAACGTTTACGCCGGCATATTCATCACTCAAGTATTCAAACCTGTTCATAAGATTGAACGCATATTTATTGTAGTAGAAGATTTCATTACCGGGATGAATTTCTAATAATGGGAAAGGAAGTGTACCATAGATCTTACCACCATAAACATTATAATACAGTTCACCAAGATTAGCGATCTTAAAATAATCGTGTATTGATGCAGTTAAACGATGATACTGATAATTACTTTTTAAGAAACCAGGGAAACCTCTTGCATATTTTATTTCTGCAATAGGATAGGGGCTGCCTAAGCTGGATCGTAAGAATGTTCCTTCGAGGAAACGTTCAAGATAAGCATAACGAATACGAAAGCCCACTTCAGAATTATTTAAAGCCTCACCAACTCCATCTGGATAAATTGACTTACTAGGCAAAGAACGGACAGGATCAAATTTCTTACGTGTGGCAGATACTTCGAAAGTGAAGCCAGCATGTGTTTCCTTCGAAAATTCAATACGTTGTTGTTCTACACGAAGGAACTTAATAGGTACTTGCGATTTACGTGCCGCTAAAGTAAACACGTTGTCGGTTCCCACTTCATCATAATAGCGTTGTCCGTTATCATAATCATTTGTGTACGACAGGTACATTCGAACCCGGGGGTCACGTTTGAAAAGGTGTGTGATCTCTGCACGCCCTTTAAATTTTTTATCTGTAAATCCATAAGCAAGATAACCACGTAACCACCATGTTTTACTGAAGTTTGTACTTGTTCCGATATCCAATCTTGTGCGGAAGCCTTCCACCACATTTGAACTCATCACGTTGAACCACGGACCATATTCAAAACTTCCGAATGCTTTGTATCCTGTTGCAAGAAAAGTAGCAATATCGCTGTAGCGTTTAAATAGCGGCATCTTCTGCAACGTATCGATCATGCTGTAAATGGCCTTCTCATTTTTCGCAAGTTCTTCATGCCTTGACTCTTTCCAATAAGTTTCCGGTTGTTGGGTTGAACCTGCAAGCAGTATTGTTTCTTCCAGTTTTTTATTTTTCTGCAATTGTTCCCACACCACACCTGAATTGATGAGAACGTCTTTATAGGTAGTGGTCTTCCGCCCAGTAACCCCAAACTTCTGTTTGCCAATTGGTGCCACATCAATAATAAACTTATCCTTCAGCAAAAACCAAATAGAGTCGTTCACAAATTTGTATTCCTGCACAATACTTAACTTCTCCACATAATTCACATTTGCTTCTTTCGATAATCGCAGGTTCATTTTCTGTACGGCAAATGTGGTATCATGTATCCAGCAATCACCTTCAAACGTATTTTCTCCTTTTCGCTTGGGCGTAAACACAAGATGAAAGAAACGTTTGCCTGCTACAAATTGTGTATCGGGTACACGATAACTATAAAATGCATCGCCATTATCGCTGATAGGACTGATGAAACGTTTATCAAAAATCGGAATGTAGTTATTGTACACATTGATGTTTTGATCCATGCCACCCAGTAATTTCTGTACACTTTCATTATCTACACCCGATGTGCGGCTGGCTTTGATCTCTTCCCGTCGGCGTAGCGGCGATTTCTGAAAGTAGTAATTGGAAATAGTTTCCGTGAGAAAGATCGGCAGAAAAGGTTTGTCTTCACTGGTGCTGTCAACTGTTTGATCGAGTATAAAACCAAATGGTTTGAGAGGTCCGATGTTCTTAAACTTGTCCTTATTGAAGCGGTTAATATCGAGCTCCAGCTTATTGTATAATTCATAGCCAAAGTTTTCGAAACGGTAACGGTCATTAACAGGTTTTTGTCGCACCACTTTTCGCCACAATATCCAGCCTCTTCCGTATTTCGATTTCACCACTACTTCTTTTCCTGCACTGCCACGTTCAAGTTGAATCGTTAAGAATATAGTGTCTTTTGATGTAGATGGTAATGCAATGGTCATGCTGTTATAGCCAACATAACTAACGAGCAAAGAATCGGTTGCTGCGATTGCAGTAAGGTGCAATGAAAATAAACCTGCTGAATCGCTCAACTTACCAATCGTTGTATTTTTCAACTGTACAGATGCGAAAGGAATAGGTTCATCGGAGTGTGAATCTTTAATAATACCGGAAACAACTTTTGTTTGCGCCGTTATGTTTAAGATGCAAAAGGTACTCAGCACAAGGGAAACGATATACTTCATCCGGTTAATGCGATTGTTTCGAGCGATAAAAATAGTGAATCCAAGCCGCTCATCCTGTCAGGGTTTTTACGATAGCTGATTGTTTTCCAAAACTTTCTGTTAAAAAGACCAAAGGATAGTTTGAGTAATAGATAAAAAACCATTTACTTTGCAATTCAAAGTGCTTTTATGAATAGCCAGAATCAAACGCTTGAAACTATCCAGGACATCCGTAATATGATGGACCGCAGCAGTCGCTTTATCAGTCTTAGTGGCTTAAGTGGTATTGCTGCAGGTTTGTGTGCATTAACCGGAGCCTGGTTTGCTTATGATGTGATCGAAAGTTCTGATGGGTCAGGCGTAAGAAGATCCGGTTTAATAGGAGATAGTTATAGCAGCGATGGTGTGGATATGCTTCGTTCTTTCATGGGTAGCCGGTTATTTACAATAGCCGTGCTCACATTAATTTCTGCAATTGTATTGGCTGTATTCTTTACCTATATCAGAAGTAAAAGACAAGGTGTGCCGGTGTGGGGATCAACTGCAAAAAGAATGATCTGGAATATTGCAGTGCCATTGGTAGCCGGAGGTTTGTTTCTTTTGAAATTGATTGAAGCCGGCGTGTATGGTTTAATTGCTCCGGGTTGTTTGATCTTTTATGGTATCGCATTGATCAATGGAGCGAAGTATACTTTCGGAGAAATTCGTTTTCTTGGTTATGTAATCACTGCATTGGGAGTAATTAATTGTTGGTTTCCGGGGTATGGACTTTATTTTTGGGCCGCAGGTTTTGGACTGTTACACATTATATATGGAATAGTGATGTGGAATAAATATGAACGACAGCCCATGCAAATGGAGAAGAAAGTATGAAGAATCCGATAGAACAGTTACAAAAGGTGTTCGATAGCCGGGTAAGGTTAGGCGTAATGAGTGCGTTAATGGTAAATGCGCAGGTAAGTTTTAATGAGCTGAAAGAACTGATCAATGTAACCGATGGAAATCTTGCATCGCATCTTAAAGCACTGGAAGAAAACGGCTACGTTAAAGTGAACAAAGGATTTGTTGGACGTAAAACAAATACAACGTATGCAGTTACGAAAGCGGGTGAGAAAGCATTCAGGTTACACCTCGATGCATTGGAGCAAATGATCAAACAAATGGGGAAGTAAATTTTTTTGTATCTAAACTTTGAAATTCAAAGTACTTTTAAAATAAACAAAATGGACACGCAACAACCTTCTTTCTGGCAACGGTATGGCATCTTTATTAAATCTATCCTTGTAGGTTTTCTCGTTCTTGTATTATTGATTCCAACAGCATTTATTATGGAATTGGTACGTGAGCGTCAAGACAGGCAACGTGAAGTGATAGCTGAAGTAAGCTCTAAATGGGCATCGGCACAAACAGTAAGTGGTCCTTTTTTAATGATTCCCTACCAGGAGAAATTTGTGGATGACAAAGGCAAAGTGATGATGGTAAAGCGAATGATGCATTACCTCCCCGAATCAGAAAACATCAATGGCGAATTAATTCCAGAAGAACGCAGCAGAAGTATTTTTAAGATCATTCTTTATAAATCAGACCTAACGATCAGTGGAAAATTTTTGCCGATACAACTTTCGCAGCTTGGTATTGACCCTGCTGATGTTTTGTGGAATGAAGTGAGGCTTTGCTTGGGCATATCCGATAACAGAGGAATTGCAGAAGCATTATCATTAAACTGGAATGGTGCATCATCAGAAATGGACCCCGGTTTTCCGCCAACAGATATTGCCGGCTCAGGTGTAAGCAGTTTATTGAAAAATGCAATGGCATTAAAAGATTCAGCACAGTCTTATGAACTCAAATTGAAATTAAAAGGTTCGGAGCGGCTTTACTTTACACCACTTGGTAAACAAACCAATGTGCAATTGCGATCAACATGGCCCGATCCTTCGTTTGACGGTAAATTTTTACCAACTCAACATGCAATTACTGACAAAGGATTTACTGCCAGTTGGAACATCCTTCATTTCACCCGTGATATTCCGCAGATGTGGAAGGAAGGCAAACAGAATATTGACGGGTTTGCATTCGGTGTAGAATTATTACAGGGTGTTGATTCGTACAGTAAAACCATGCGTACAGTAAAATATGCGTTGCTTTTTATAGCACTTACGTTTTTTCTTTACTTTTTTATTGAAACATTGAAAAAGCGAAGTGTGCATCCATTGCAATATGTGTTGGTGGGATTGGCACTTTGTATATTTTATACATTGCTGTTGTCTGTTTCAGAATATACAGGTTTTAATATCGGCTACCTCATTGCATCTGTTGCTACGATTGGCTTAATAACATCATATACCTACAGCATTTTTAAACAATCAGCTATTGCCATTGCGTTGCTTGTATTCCTCTCATCGTTGTACGGTTTTATTTATATTCTTATCCAGTTACAGGATGGTGCGTTGCTGTTTGGAAGTATTGGTTTATTTATCCTGCTTGCTATTGTGATGTATTACTCCCGTAAGATCGATTGGTATGGAGAAGGAAAGAAAATAACAGCAACTGAAACAATTAACGATAATACAACTGTATCATGAAACGTATATTGAAAAAACTCCGCAGTAATATACTGGTAATGCTTACCCACACAATTGCGTTGCCGATATTGAAGATCGTAAGAAGGAAGAAAAAGTTTCCTTATAGCATGGAGCAACTCAGCGCCTTGCCATTTGAAACAGTGGGAAATGAATTATGGCAACTGCTGAATGCAGAAAACCTGCGCCTGCTTCCTTATTATGAGCGGCACGATATAAAACATGTAGTGCTTAATTATCCTTTTACAGATGAAGGTGAGGTTAGTTTGCAGTTTTTCATGTTGGCAAACGGACGGGTTTCGTTCCCGGTGTTGGCAACAGTTATCTATGGTTTGGTAACAATGCCGGAATATTACAGTTCTTTTAAAAAAGCATGGCAGAGAGGAAAGCAGTCAAAAAGTCTTGAAAACATGGATTGGTTTGGTATAATGGAACAACCACTTACAGTTGTTCAACAACAAGTTCATTCA
This sequence comes from Lacibacter sp. H375, assembly GCF_037892425.1. NCBI lineage: Bacteria > Pseudomonadati > Bacteroidota > Chitinophagia > Chitinophagales > Chitinophagaceae > Lacibacter > Lacibacter aquaticus. The sequence goes on along the minus strand of NZ_JBBKTT010000001.1, from coordinate 662,142 downwards.
TAACTTTAAATGATTCTTTATGACAACATTTTCATCAAAACGAGATATGTTTTTATCATCATAGAAGAATATGAAAAAATTCAGGTATGCCATTAACGGATTGATCTCAGCATTGGGGAGTGAAGTAAATATGCGTATACATATCATTGCAGCGGTTTTGGCATGTATTGCAGGATTTTATTTTAGCCTCACTTTAACAGAGTGGATCGTTATAATTCTTTGCATTGTATTGGTGATCTCATTTGAACTAATCAATACAGCAATTGAAGAGCTATGCAATATGGTTCATCCCGAACAGCATCCCGTCATTAAAAAAGTAAAAGACATTGCTGCTGCTGCTGTGTTGGTTGCAGCAACAGGTAGTGTTGTTGCAGCACTCATTATTTTTCTTCCTAAACTCATTTCACTTTTTTCAGCATGAAAAACATTTTGATCTATTCGGTTGGTTTTTCGTTTTTACTTTATTTATTTCGAGTATGGTACACGGGAAATTTTCTTTTCCTGTTCATTCCGTGGAATCTTTTTCTTGCATGGTTGCCACTGCTGTTCAGCAGTATGATCAAGGATGCGAAATTCTCCATTCGGAATGTATCGCTGTTCTGTTTATGGTTACTGTTCTTTCCTAATTCACCTTATCTCATCACCGATCTTTTTCATTTGCAGGAAAGGGTGGGTGTTCCATTATATTATGACCTTGTATTACTATTCATGGCTGCATGGAATGGATTATTGATGGGTTTGTATTCCTTACGGAATATTGAGCAGCTGTTGTTGAAACGTTTTTCCATTGCTCAGGTGAGGCCAATGATCTTAAGTTTTTTTGTACTCTGTGGTTTTGGTATTTATCTCGGCAGGTACGATCGTTATAACAGCTGGCATTTGGTAACACAACCGTTTGACCTTATGCAGGGGATATTATCGAAAATTATTTCGCCGGCATCACATCCACGGGTGTGGGCGGTAACCATTCTTTTTGCAGTTGTGCTGTTGCTGATCTATGAAACACTTAAAAAAATGCCTGCTCATTTTAGTGAGCAGGCATCCTTATCAAACAAAAATTAAATTTAGAAATCGAGTCCTACTGATACATGCATTACCGGTTTTCCTTTAAAGAAACCATTCATTTGCCAACCTGCATCAAAACGAAGGAAGTAACCAAGTAATGTACTTCTTGCACCAAAACCATAACTACCAAGGAATGGTCCAATACCAGGCGCTTTAATTGTTACTGATACCGGTCCCGGGTTTGTTGGGTTAGACAAATCTGTGTAAGTGACTTCCGGTCTTCCGATTTTATCATAACGTCCGTTCCATGCAGTACCAAGATCAATAAACTGAGTTAACTGGAAATTGCGGAGGAAAGCATTATTGATCGGTTTATTAAAGAATGTTGTAAACACAGGCAAACGAAGTTCACTATTTATCACAAGTGCATTATTTCCATTGGCTGCATTTTGTGTAAAACCACGCAGGTTTACAGCTAGTGACTCATACACATAACTCTGATCAGGTGCCGGCTTATTTGCAGTATTGAAGTAGCGCTCTTTTGTTACACCATTTCTTGTAACCGCATTTGGTCCGAACATTAACCAACCATCTGTACCACCGAGATAATAAATAAACTTGTTATCACCCCACGATACATCTGCAGCTCCACGAACAGCCCAGATAAAATTGCGGTAGATGCGTAGGTAATGTCTTGCATCAAAACCGAAATTAAATGTCAGGTCGCCGGGGCGTTCAGAATAGTTACCACCTAAGCGGTTAAACATTTCCACCCATCCTTTTGCACGGAAGCCATGCCAGATATTCGTAACAGGGTTGATGGTATTATCATGTACAAATTCAACTCTACCCATTGCGAAATTCTCATCGTAATCAGGTTCAGCTAAAGAGCCCGGAATGGCATCATCGCTTTTTACAATATACACATCTCTACGTATGCCGCCGATCACCTGAATCCGTTGCACTTCATTTAATGGATAAGCAACATTCACCTGGTAAATACTGTTGAATGTCTTCACCGGAAATATTCCCCTTGAAGTTTGCAGTGTAACATTAGTAGAAGCTGCACGATAATAAGATAAGCCCCAATCGATACGACGTTTAAGATTATCGAACCGCATGAACACTTCATTATCCTGCAAACCATAATTGATGCGGAAAGCACCACTGAATTTATAATCTTCTAAAAACTCCATGGCACCCACTCTTGTCATTGCATTCAATGGATTGCCGTTACCGAGATTTACAGGACCAGTGGCTCCTGTATAGGGTTGAAAACGGTTGATGAGTAGCGCACCGTTCGAAGCAAAATTGGTAGTCACATTATCAACAAAATATTTCTTGACGTAAGGAAATAACCGCATACGAGCCAGCACTTCTTCCTGGCTCTGTTTTTTTGCACCCATCAGTTTTTCGCCCGGCTGAATAGAATCGTTCTTGAATTCTGTTTCAAAGAAATCTGTTGCTGGTTTCTGATTAGTCGTGCTGTCAACAATATCGGTTCTGTTCTGAGTATTCTCACCAGCGATCTTGTCGAGTCTTGTCATCCGTTTGATGTACTCGGTTGGTCTTGCATTTACATTACGTTTACGCAAAGTATTTTCATCTACTTTCAGTTTATAGAGGAATTTAAATTCACCTTGACGGTTAACTTCTGTTACCTGCCCGTTATCACCGGCAATGCGTGTTTCCAATACACTGCTTTGGTAATTACTCATTGGGAAAGTATAGGAGCTGTCATCCGTTACACGAAATGTAAATATTGAATCAGGTTCCTGTTTGTTCCAGGCTTTCAGCGTTGAATCAAGTTCTTTTGGTTCAGGATTACGTAATATTTCATCACCTACCTGGAAGATGGTATCTAAACCGGCAGCAGTTGTACTAAAGAACCCGGCCCAGCGGTTACCAATACCATTCTCATCACTAATAAAGGTGAAGTGATTCATATTGTATTGTGTCGGGAATCGGGCATTACCATATTTGATATTGCTGAGCTGTGATATTTGTTTGAATTCAGATTTGTTCCAGTTGTCGATCAGGAAAACATTGTAACGTTCTTTTGGTAATACTGTATCGCCGGTTGCAGCGTTTGGCGATGGACGGTTACTCGAGAAGATAATACCTGTTTTGTTTGGGAAAGCTACAAAGCTCGCATCAAGATCATCATACACATCATTGGTTACCTGCTCTGCAGTTTGTTTGTCGATCTTGTAAACAAACACATCACTCTGGCCGCCTTTCACCGCACTCATCACTAATGTATTTGGATCGAGCATGTATTGCATATCATTAACCTGTTCAAACGGAAGTTCAACATTCTTCACTGTTTTAATACGGCGGAACGCATCGTACACATTCAACAATACTTTCCCTTTCTCCCAAACGATCATGGCAATTCGTGTACCTTTTGGATCCCAAGCCAGCAACGGATAATTTGGATTTGGTTTTTCTTCCAGGTTGCGAACACCACTCTTCCACAATACTTTTTCAGAAATGAAATTCTCATTCAGGATCACTCTTGTTTGTCCTTTTCGGTATTCAACTACTGCGTAAGTAAAACTTTTTGGATTAGGATTTGCCTGGAAACGGAAATAGTCATTCTTGCCAATTTCTTTTGGAACAGTTAAACGGCCACTGGGAACATTTCTTCTTGCACGGATATCTTTAAAATATTTATCACGGTTGTAAAGCATGAAATCTTTCAATACATCTTTCAGCTTTTTCTTAGCTACGGTTTGTGTAGCCCTGTTTACGTTTTTGTAAATGCGGCTGAGGTACAGCAGATATGTTACGTTTTCACGGCGGTATTTTTCTTCTATGTAATACCAGAATGCGTGACCGGCCAAACGTGGTTGCTCGTAAGCGAAATGATAAAAACTTTTATAGTCGGCACCAATCATGGCACTTTTTAATTCGTTATCGAGTTTAGTGCTCCAGTTTTCAGCGGCGTAAGAAATGTAACCATCGGTCATCCATTTTGGAAGATCAAGCAATGCCTGGTTTTGTGCAAACTCACCAAGGTCATCACCAAACAGCATACTTTCAACCAACACCTTGGCTATGCCTTCACGTATCTGGCGGCGGAGATCGTTATGATCGCCATTGTAATACACCACCATCTTATTATTCACCAGTTTGGTTAAACCGCCGGCGTTTGGAATATCAAGACCAATACCAATATTCGATTGTTTATAATCGTTGAAGTTGTTGTAAAGAACAATGTTGATCCTGCGTTGAATACCGAACTCAATAAAATCTTCAAGTGTGGGAAGTTCAGCTTCGGCTACCTGTGTGGCAAACTTCGCCAGTTCCAATCCATTTATTGTGTAATGAACGTTGAAATTGGGACTTTGGTAAAAGCTCCATTTGAATTTGGTGTGCTGAACCCGGTTTTTCCCGAACTCCACCATGTTTATCTGCGCAGAAGCATGGTTCAGGATTAAAATAAAGATGAATGATACTGTTGCCGCAAGACGAAGAAAACCGTTCACTTGAATTCGCATATTTTCGTGTTATATCATTTAGAGAATCAGGTTTGGGAAAACCGACATTTAAAAGTACAAAAATCAATCCATGTTCACTGTTAAAGCTTTTACATTCAGCCCTGTTCAGGAGAACACATATATCCTCTATAACGAACAAAAGAAGGCCTTCATTATTGACCCCGGCTGTTATTTTGAAGAAGAGCGTGATGAATTGGCTTCTTTTCTTAAACAAACGCAATTACAACCCATACAGTTGCTTAATACACATTGCCATCTCGATCATGTGTTTGGAAATAAATGGGTCTACGAAACTTATGGTTTGGAACTGCACCTGCATGCCAACGAAAAACAGGTATTAGACTTTGCCCCGGCCAGTGGTTTAATGTGGAACCTGCCGTTTGATAATTATAATGGTCCGCTGCATTGGTTGAAAGAAGGGGATGAATTGGAGATGGGCGATGATAAGCTAACGGTGCTGTTCACCCCGGGACATGCACCGGGCCATGTTTGTTTTTATTGCAAGGAGCAGAATTTTGTAATTGGCGGTGATGTATTGTTCCGTGAAAGTATAGGACGCACCGATTTGCCGGGAGGTCATCATCAAACCCTGCTAAACAGCATAAGAACACAACTTTTTGTGTTGCCTGACGAAACAATTGTGTTCGGCGGGCATGGCCCTTCTACTACCATCGGGTATGAAAAAAGAAACAATCCTTTTTTAATTGGCTGAAATGAATTTGCCGACGTAGGGGAGCTTCTGTAATTCTTTGCGTTCGATTTTTATTACAAACCTAGTAAACAAGGCAAGTAATAATGTTCCTGTAGCAATACTGAACCAAAGAGGTGTATAGAAATATGTAATGCTGCGATGTAATAGCACGATCATGCTAACAAGCACCAGGTATGAAATAAGCTTTTTCTTGGTATATGGAACAGGATAGTATTTCTGACCCAGTATATAACTTGCTATCATCATAAACAAGTAACAGGTAAACGTAGCGATAGCAGCACCCCAATAATGATATTTTGGAATAAGGACAATATTCAATCCAACAGTAATGAGAGCGCCGCCTATTGTAATGGCTGCACCATATAAATTTTTATTGGTCAGCTTGTACCAGATGCTCAGGTTGTAATAAATGCCGAGAAAAACGTTACCCATTGCCAATAGCAATACAACATTCATTCCCTCGCCCCATGCTTTTGATTTTAGAGTGATGATCCATTTCAATACATCTAAATAGAGACCAATGAACAAGAACATAAAGCAACAGGCAATCACAAAAAACTTCATGATGCGTGCATAGGTACGATGTGCATCTTCGTCTTTTGACCGGTTGAAAAAGAAGGGCTCAGCTGCCATTCGGAATGCCTGTATCATAATGGTGATCAAAACAGCAATACGGTAAATATTTGCAAAAACACCTAATTCATGTTTGGCCTGTTGTTCCGGCAGATCAACTACATGTTGGTAAACCAAACGGCTCAGCATATCATTGATCATTCCACCCAAACCCACAATAATTAGGGGATAGCTGTAATTCATTACCTCCTTCCACATGCCTGTGTCAAAGCGCAAGTTTATCTGTTTCCATTCTTTCCACAACAGCAAAAACGTAAAGATGCTTCCGCAAAGATTCCCGATCAGATAATAACCTATTCCAATCTTTTTGTTGAAGAATGTGCCGATGAAGCTATCGGGATTTTCTTTTGCGTAGGCAGGGAAAAAGCCAAGAAAAAGAAATACGACCAATATGTTCACCACAATTCCGGCAACACGAACAAATGCATATTTTTTTGGCCGGTTCTCCTGCCGTAAACGGGCGAAAGGCAGAGTTGCCAAGGTATCGAAGAAGAGAATTGCCAGCATCCATGTTATGTATTCCGGATTTTCAGAAAGACCTGCTGCCGAAGCAATGGGTGATTGAAAAAAATACAACAATACTGTAAAAAGGATTGTTGTACCAAAGATGGAAAGGCTTAATGTGTTATAAAGTGTTGATCTGTCTTTTTCATTGGAGTAGCGGAAATAAGCTGTTTCCACACCGTAAGTAAACAGGATGTTGAGAAAAGGAATAATGGCATATACCTGGGTGAGATTGGCAGTTGCAGATGGTTGCGCAAAAATGAATGGCAATGCCATATTCATTAAATAACCCAAAAAGCGGCTGGCAATAGTAGGTAAGCCATACCACAGCGTTTGTCCTGCTAGTTTTTTAATGGTACTCAATCAGCGAAATTAAGATTCTTCAAAAATAGGTAAACATATTTCGATGTTCATGCAACACATAGGGCTTGTTTTTTATCTTAGTACCACAAAATTGAATGTTATGAAGAAACAAATCTACACGTTACTTGCAAGTTTACTGGTTACAATGTACGCAAGTGCGCAAACTTTTGGTGAGCTGGAAGTACAGAAGAAAAAAATTCCTGCAGTAATTACCGAGATACCTTACACTGCTTCCGTAACAGAAGATGCCATACGGCAAAAATTCAGCCAAATGGGGTACAGCGCTAGAGAAAGTAAAGGCGTTTATACTTACAAAGCTGTACGCCTTCCTGAAATAACTGAGGAAACTTTTGATTTGTTATTGAAAGTGGAGCGTAAGAGTCGCAAGGAAAAGGATGAGAGTAATGTTTATTTTGTTGTATCCCGTGGTTATGAGAATTACGTAAAACCTACGGATGATGCGGTACTAATTTCAAAGATCAAACAATACTGCCTCGGATTTATTCCTTTGGCCGAAGCACAAGCTTTAGAAGTAGAGATAAAAGGCCAGGAAGACAAAGTGAAGTCGAATGAAAAGAAACTGAAAGACTATGAAGAGGAAAGCGGAAGCCTTGAGAAGAAGAAAAAGAAACTGGAAGATGATATTGAAGAAAACAAAAAGAACATCGAAAAGCAGAAAGGCGAAGTAGAGAATCAGAAAAAAGCATTGGATGTATTAAGAGCAAGACGAAAAACAGCATAAAGCAAGAGCCCCGATTAACGGGGCTTTTTTATTGTGGTGCCGCAAAGTTGCTCTTTGTTGTAAAATTGTTATCGGTTAACGTGCGGAAGAAATCAACCAAAGCTGTTCGTTCGGCAGCTGAAAGTTGAATTCCGTTGCTGAGTAAAGGATCAATCGTAGTACTTTGTTGCACACCCGAATTGTAATGTTCAAAGATCTGCTCAAAGCCAATAAACCTGCCATCGTGTAAAAAAGGGTAGCTCTTAAATAAATTCCGCAGCGAAGGCACACGAAATTTTAATGAATCAGCCTTGCTGCCGGTAGCCGCCATCCTTCCTTTATCATTAAAAATATTAAGCGGTAGTCCATTATTGCGATAAGAAAAATCAGTGAACAATGGTTCTGCATGGCAACTGTTGCATTTGTTGAGAAACACCGTGTAACCTGCCTGTTCACTTGTGGTAAACGTCTTCATGTTTTGTTTTACCGAATCATATTTTGTTGCGCTGCTGATGAATGCACTTACAAATTGGGTGAGTGCATTATAAACACGTGGCTGATTAATATATGAAGAGCCGTACACAGTTTTAAATTGCTCAATGTATCGGCTATCCGTTTTTATTTTATTGATGATGTTGTTGATGTTCTCGCCAAATTCAATTGGGCTGTTGATGTGTGCTGCATAAACTGCATCAAGCGATGCATATTTTCCATCCCAACCATACGAAGTTTGCCAGGCAAGATTGAATAAACTCATGGCATTGCGAATGCCGTGTGAACCATTTACACCATGACTGAGATCATGATCATAAGTACCAAAAGCCGCACCTTGTTGATGACAGGAACCGCAGGAAATACTTCCATCAACAGAAAAGCGTCTGTCGTAAAACAAACGTCGGCCCAATTCGAAACCTTCTTTGGTAATAGGGTTGCGTTGGTAATAGTCAGTTTGTGGGAAGTGCGATGGAATTTGTACAGTATAGGGTGTAAGTATAAGATCATTTTTACGACAGCTTTCAATCAGCCATGTAAACAATAACACAGATGTCAGAATGAAGAGGATGGTGTTTCTTTTCTGCATTACTAAAAATCAGATAAACGGATCTTTTGGCGACTTTGTTTATGCTCGCTCTGTTTTTTCTTCGATTCAATACGTCTTTCTTTCGAAGCTTTCGACGGCTTGCTGGCTATTCTTGCTTTTTTAGGTGTGAGAGCAACCGAAATAAGTTGGTTGATTTTTTCAATTACTTCCTGTTTGTTTGCCTGCTGGCTGCGGTGCACCTGGCTTTTAACGATCAGTGTCCCTTCCTTATTAATACGATTGCTGAGTTTTTCCTGCAATACTATTTTTTGTTGTTCGGTTACAAGCGCAGACGATGCAATATGCCAATAACCCATCACCATGGTCTCCACCTTGTTTACATTTTGCCCGCCGGCGCCACCACTTCGTGCCGTCTGGAACTGTATTTCTGTACTCACATCTTTTATCATGCATCAAAACCGAAGCGTTGTATTTTCGGTGATCGAATTTACAACCAATTGAACGAAATATGAGAGCGGTACTGCAACGAACAGCTTTTGCCTCTGTTAAAGTTGATGGAAACATAACAGGTTCTATTCAGAAAGGTTTGCTGGTATTAATGGGTGTTGAAGATGCAGATACTACTGAAGATATTGAATGGTTAAGCAGTAAAATTGTGAACCTGCGCATTTTTGATGATGAGAATGGAGTAATGAATTTGAGTGTGAAAGATATTGATGGCGATATCTTATTGGTGAGCCAGTTTACATTACATGCTTCAACAAAAAAAGGAAACCGACCATCGTACATCAAAGCCAGTAAGCCGGATGTTGCTATACCGATGTACGAAAAAATGATCGCTCAACTTGAAACCGATCTTGGTAAAAAAATACAAACCGGCATTTTTGGTGCCGATATGAAAGTAGAATTGTTGAACGATGGGCCGGTGACGATTGTGATTGATACGAAGAGCACGGAATAATTTGAGAATTAAGGAATTTAAAAAAATTTGAAAATAACATGAGCACAGAACTTACAATTAAACAGGCACAGCTTCACGTTGATCAATGGATCAAAACCGTAGGTGTTCGTTATTTTAATGAGCTTACAAATCTTGGCATTCTCATGGAAGAAATAGGAGAGTTGTCGAGATTAATGGTACGGAAGTATGGCGAGCAATCATTCAAAGAAAGTGATAAGGGCAAAGAGTTGGGAGATGAAATGGCTGATGTACTGTGGGTACTCATTTGTCTGGCCAACCAAACTGGTATTGATCTGACAGAAGCGTTACAGAAGAATTTTGAAAAGAAGAATATCAGGGATGCAAACCGGCATCAAGGGAATGAAAAATTAAAATAGGTCTTGTGCTTTGGAATTTAGTTTATGGATTTTCTTTCTTGTTCCTCGTTCCTTTCGTCTTGCGCCTTCAAACACTTATCTTTGCCCACCTTCAAAAACAGCGAACATGGCGAACGAGAAGCTTTTTGCAAACATTATCTCCCACTCAAAAGAGTATGGCTATATTTTCCAGTCATCTGAAATTTATGATGGCTTAAGTGCGGTATACGATTATGGTCAGCTTGGTGCACAGTTGAAAAAGAACATCCGTGATTTTTGGTGGAAAAGCATGACCCAGCTGCACGACAATATCGTTGGTATTGACGCAGCCATCTTCATGCATCCCACAACCTGGAAAGCCAGCGGTCACGTTGATAATTTCAGTGATCCTATGATCGATAACAAAGACAGCAAAAAGCGTTACCGTGTAGATCATCTAATTGAAGCGCATGCAGAAACCCTTTCTGATTCTGAATCAGCAGCATTGATCGCCAAAATGGAACAGTTGTTAGCTGCAGATGATTTTGTGGGTATCAAACAACTTATCGAAGAAAATAAGATCAAATGTTCTGTAAGCGGCACGGCCAACTGGACCGATGTACGCCAGTTCAACCTCATGTTTTCAACTGAGTTTGGAGCTGTGTCAAGTGATAATCCAGAAGATAATATTGTGTACCTCCGCCCTGAAACAGCACAAGGGATATTCGTGAATTTCCTGAATGTGCAAAAAAGCGGACGGATGAAAATCCCGTTTGGTATTGCCCAAACAGGTAAGGCTTTCCGTAACGAGATTGTTGCCCGCCAGTTCATTTTCCGCATGCGGGAGTTTGAACAAATGGAAATGCAGTTCTTCGTTCGCCCCGGCACTGAGCTCGATTGGTATGCAAAATGGAAAGAAACCCGTTTGCAGTGGCATAAAGACTTAGGTCTGCCTGCTGAAAAACTCCGTTTTCACGACCATATTAAGTTGGCACATTATGCCAACGCTGCTGTAGATATTGAATTTGAATTCCCGTTTGGCTGGAAAGAATTGGAAGGCATCCATTCACGTACTGATTACGATCTACGCCGCCACCAGGAGTTCAGCAAAAAGAAAATGCAGTATTTCGATAACGATCTGAATGCTGAAGGAAAACCTTTTGGCAATTATATCCCGTATGTAGTGGAAACATCGGTTGGTCTGGATCGCTTATTCCTTACCGTGCTCAGCAATTCTTACCACGAGGAAGAAGTGCCTACCGCTGAAGAGGGAAAAACTGAAATCAGGACCGTTTTGCGTTTACCGGTGAAAATAGCCCCCATCAAACTGGCTGTTTTCCCGCTCACGAAAAAAGATGGTTTGCCAGAAATTGCCGGGCAGTTGATGAATGAGTGTCGACCACATTTCCACTGCTTTTACGAGGAAAAAGACACAATCGGCAAGCGTTATCGCCGCCAGGACGCCATTGGAACGCCTTTCTGTGTAACGGTCGATCATCAGACCAAGGAAGACAATACAGTGACCATCCGGAACAGGGATACTTTGATGCAGGAACGCATGCCGTTATCTGCCGTTAAACAATTTATCCTCAATAGTGTTGCATAGTTGGCGAAAGTGAACTAATTTGCCGTCGATAAGTAACTTATACATAATATAATTGTATACCCAAATCAATAAAATCGTTTCCTGACGATGAATTTGAGAACAAAACAAAGGAACAAATGAACCTTACTCAATTAACCCTTGAAATCCTCGGTGTCACCCTAGGCGGAATTTTCGGCATTACTCAATCGACTCTTGAAATTCACGTAATTCTCTTTGCAGGTATTATGCTTGTGGTTGGGTTTATTGGCGTCAGGATCGGCAAAAAGCAGGTAATGTCGAAAGAAAAAAGAATATTGGAATTAGAAGATGAGATGTTGGCGGCACATAAAGAAATACTTCATTTTGCAAAGACAAATAAGCAATTAGCTGAAACATTGGAAAAAGCAAAAATTCCGTATCCTGTTTCACATATCGATGAGGAAGAAGATGAGAAAGTAAGAAAAATACCTCTCGGAAAAATCGGTTAAAACTTGCAACAACATACAAAAGAAAAGTCCCCCGTACTAACAGGGGACTTTTCTTTTTGCAGACATCTCGTCTTATTTAGTTTGTAGTTCTTACGATCTTTTTTACGAACTGTTCTTTACCTTTTCTGTCTCTTATTTCAACAAAGTAGATGCCGCTTGAAAGGTTGTTGATGTTGAGCCTTGTATCGGAGTAAGAGGTTTGTTTGCTCATGACTTCCTGGCCCATGGCGTTTATGATACGGATATTCATTTCACGTATCTGAGTTTTGTTACCTGCATTAATGAACAAGCCGCCGGCATCATCGGTATAAACATTTTTAATAAAGATACCTGTACCGGTTACATCATTTACATCAGTTACTGTTTGGGTGAGACCCATATCTACAGCATTGATCCAGAATTCAGAGAAGCTCTTCACTTTAAACTCTGCATAATAACCATTGTTGAATGGTATTACATCAACCTTTCCTGAATCAATGAATTGGAATGTTCCATCTGCTCCGTCATTCAATACTCCATTTTCAAAGGAGGCACTTCCGTTGTATTTGGTAACTGCCGCCAGGTATGCATCAGTAAGTTTGATACAAAGAGCGCAGCCAGTTGCATCGATCAAAGCTTTTGCTTCCTGTTCTGTAAAATAGAATCGCACTAGTACACTATCATTCGGCGCAATAGTTGAACGGATCACTAAGTTACGGTCGAGGTAGTACTGATTATTCATTGTGCGAACAGGTCCCGCATTGATAAATGCACTTACATCTGTGCTGCCAAGATTTTGACCCATTGGATGAATTGATGCAATTCTTGTTCCGCTGCTGTTAAAATGTACCCAGTTATTTCCACTTACTGATTGATTTAAATTCAATACATCAACACCAGTATAGATCGTTGCTTTTTCAAAGATGTGAATATCATCAATACCAATACCTTCATACTGAGCTGCTTCATCACTTGAAACGAAAATGCGGAAACGGATGTTGGAAGCATTCGGCACTTCAGTACTTGATACATGCCAACGCTGAATACTTTTTTTCCAAGATTGATTCACAGATGAATCAAACCAGTTGGTACCATTAGTAGCAGTCAATCGTTGCCATGTGTTACCATTGTCTGTACTGTATTCCAATGTGTGATAATCACAATTACAATTATCTTCCTGCTGCGTAATATGGCTGAAGCTTAAAACAGGCTGTGTTAAACTGCTTAAATTGAAACAAGGTGAATAGAGATAAGAATTTTCATTTGGTTTATAGGCATTACTGAGCATGGTAAACCAACCTTTGCCTTCGCTTGCAGAACGGTTCATTAATGTTTTAGAAGGCTTGCCCCAACGCCAGCTGCTGTAACTGAGTGTATCTGTAAACCAGTTTCCATTGGAGTTATCAAAACGTTCGAGATATGGAAACGAACTGATCACAGGGCTGCTGTAAACAAAACGGTTATTAATACTATCGTTCACCGGATAATCATCGCCACTGAGCTGCACCCATGTATCAATTTCATATGCTTTGAATGCGGACAGATCGGCTTGTGTAGGAAATGTAAAATCAAGCTCTGTATTTCCTGCCAAAGAAGGAATTGATCCGGCAACAGCTGTTCCATTATTGATACGGTAATAAACAGGAACATTCGTGAAAGTAGTAGCCGTGGTATTTTTTACTTTGATCGTGATGCTCGCATTTCCCGGAGTGCAATTAAATGTATCAGGCGCTACTAATTGGGTAAGTAACACATCATTACTTGCCTGCACAATACGAATATCATCAAAGGTAAATCCATCGTCTTGATCGTATCCGCCAATATCATACGTTGCATTATTTGCCGATGTACTGCTTATCTGATCGAACCGGATCTGGAAACTTGAACTTACTGTTTGTCCTAATTCGTTGATGTTGATGCTTACACGTTTTACTTCGCCAAGATTACCTTGATTGTTTGAAAGATTATACACAAGCACCCAAGGTTGAGTATCGCTGCCACGCATCCATACTCCGGTTCCGGGTTGTTTTAATTGTCCGTGATTTTTAAAATTGAAATCAAAACGTAAACCTTGTGTTGCTGTGTAACTGCTGAGATTAATAGTGCCTGTAACGCTGTTTCCTGCCAGCCCTCCATTGTAATTGATAGCATCAAGCGTAATGGCCTTACTTCCGTTAACCGCTACACCTGAATTAACAAATGTGCGTAACCTGCCATTGGAGGTATTTAAATAGTCAAATCGATCTGCATTGGTTAATGCAAAGAAATTTGTTTTGTATTCATCATTCCCTGTTGCTTCAAACGTTTCAGCAAAAGGTAGGTTCACTGGCGGGTTTGCAATATGCTTCACAACATAGGTAAGTTCATCATTGGCAGTTTGTGCGTCGCCAGTTTGTTTAACTGTTATCTTAATATTATAGATACCTGGTGCAGATAAATTTGCAGTTGCTGCAAACGTATAATTTACGGTTGAATTGGCAGCAATGGAAACAGCAGATGATTCTGTTACAACTATACCGCCGTTTATTTGGTAAGAAATATTGTACGTACTGCTTGTTGCAACATTATCAAGATTTTTGATACGCACAGTAATTGGTTGGGTTGCTGATAAACCAATACTTGTATTTTCTCTTCCATGAATTGGAGAAAGTAGTGAATCTATTTTGAGATCATTGTCAAATTCTGAAGCAGTACATGCCGTGGCAAGAGTAGGGGTTATACTTCTGGCAACTGCACGAAGGCCTAATGAATCAGTTATTCGTGCACGCACAGTAAACCAATAAGTTTGTGTTTTGTTCAATCCACTTACACGATAATTCAATGTGTTAGTTGTTCCTAATGATGAAAATGCCCCATCATTTAATTGTAGTACTTCATAATCTGAAGCACCTGTTACAGCTGTCCAAGAAAGGTTTACATAACCTTCGCAAGGAACAGTTGCTGTAAGCGTTGGTTGTGAAAGAATGGTAAAGTTTCCCGGGCTTGTAGCTGCTGCACCACCACCATTTCTTGTGATTCTTATTTTTCCTTTGTTGGTTGGGGTATTGGGGATGCCGGTCCATCTATAGCGGTGTTGATCGGCTGGAACATTCGCATCAACTACACTCCAGGTAGTACCATCGTCAACTGATATTTCAATAGTGAACGTATTAGTACTGTTATCTTTGGCATTCCATTTAATGATCTCTTCAACTCCGGGAACAAATCGTTCTCCGCCATATGGATGTTCAAGAACAATTTCATCTTTCAAAAATTCATAAACTACAAAGTATTCCTGCGGACCGTTGGGCACGTTAAAACCGCTGAGGTTAATGCTGATGTTTGCACCGGGATTGTCAATTGTAACCTGCTCAATATTGTTGATATGATCGAATCCTCTTATTGCAGGATTATTTACAGTTGCAGGGGATGGATTAAGTGTCCATGGAAGATATGTGGTTGCTCCGTCAGTAACGGAGAGATCGAGATCGTTGACCAATGCAGTTGATGCAAGAGGCGAAGCTTCTTTATCGTGCCAATATAACATCACTTTTACTTGCTTAGTATTTGCAGGCACGGAAATGATCTGCGATGAAGCACCCCCTGTTGAAAGGGACCCGATGAAGTATCGATTATTTTCGAGTAATTCAACTGCTCTGCGTGGATTCACAAGTCCAAAACCATAACCATAGTCTGGCCCACTATTTCCCCTGTCATCAGCGGAATTACATAGCGCAGCTTTTATCAAAGCAGATTTTGGAAGAGTATTTGAATGAAGTTGTTTGTATCGTTCTGTAAGTAAAGCCCACACACCGGCAACGTAGGGAGAAGAAAAACTTGTACCGAAACCCGCAGCATATGTGTTGTTGTTACTCGTTGTAAATACATTTACACCACTAGCGGTAATTTCAGGTTTTAACCGTCCATCTTCAACGGGTCCTTTACTTGAGCTGAGATTTAATACATCTGTACCAACATGGTAATCGGCCACGTCAAGAACATTCTTTCCAACCTGGTATCCGCTCTTGATCGTTGCAAATGAAAGTGGATAGGGCGAACAAACACGTTGACCATCGTTACCAGCTGAAAAAATGTGTTGCAAAAAAGGATTGTTATAGATCTGTTGATCAACATAAACGCTCAACTCATTATAATCACTATTCCCGGGACAGCCGGCCAAACCATTGAAATAAGAATTGTTGGTAACTGTCATTCCAAAATCCGTAAAATAAGTTGCCGATTTTGTAAGAACCAGGTCAAAGTAATCTACGATCAATAAACTATTGGGCGCAACACCTTTGTACCTTTCTTCGATAAGCCCATCACCACCAACTACACCCGTTACCTGCCGGCCATGGTTATTTGTTGTAAAGGAAGGATTCCTGTTTAATACGTTTTTTGTGTTATCAAGATGAAGTGGATCTGCATTATCTCCAACACCAACAGTGGTCCCAAGTCCACTTAAATTTCTACCGGCAACTTCTGAACTTGTAAGATTCGTTAACCCAAATAAACCTCTTTCACGTTGATTCAACGGCGTTGGTTGCAAAAAAGATGCGTTTAAAAAGGAAACAAAAGGCAAATTGCTGACCGCCGTAATATTTTTAGCAGGAAAGTTCACTTGTGCAAGCCCTTGGTTGAGATAGTCTGATTTTGTTAATACAACTTCATACCCTGAGAGAGTTTCCTTTACTTCATTCCATTTAACACCAGGCTGCAACTGAAGATTAAGCAATAGTACGGTTTCAGGTTGTTGCGCTGGCAACAGAGTATTTAACTCACGGCCTAGCTTAGCCGAACCGGGCATATTGATCATTGCTCTTACACCCGCACCAAAGAGTTGCGAAAACATCGGCATCCTTTTCATGCGCACCTGGTAGCTATTGTCAGGCAGATAGCTTAATAATTCAATCCCCATACCTTTCAATGCAAGTTGTTGTGCATTCGTAACAGGTTTTTCAAAAGCAAGTAAAGAGTAAGTCCATTCTCCAAAACGACCTTTCCTGAATTCTTTTGTAATGGTTTCTGCTTCCATATTTCCCTGGATGGCAACATCGCCAGCTTTCAAACGGAGTGTGGTGACCTTCTTTTGTGCAATTGATGAGTTGATACTGCACAGTAAAACAGTCAGCAAAAAGGCTTTTTTCATATTTCTGAACAGGTAAGTAAAATGGAGTATTTGCCTGAATGAACAAGAGTGTGGCTGTACATACGGATGGCGGTAATTCATGAAGTAGGTTTTACATATTTGGATTCAGTTCAAAAATAGGTATTCTTTCCCGAAAAAGGAAGCCTTCCGAACAATCAGACATGCACAAAAATCCTCATTCTAACCGTATCTTTGCCGCCTGTGAATTTTGAGTTGTTGCAGAAAAAATTTAATGATGATCCCCGCCTTTTTCAATTGGCGGACAGGCTTTCTTTTTCCCAAACTCAACGGATCTATCTCAAGAACCTGTTGGGAAGCTCATCACAGTTCGTGGCAGCTTCGGTTTTTAACCATTCTTCGCTGGAGCAGTACAATCATGTGTTTATCGTAAATGATGCAGAAGAAGCCGCATACTTTCACAATTCGCTGGAAAGTATCACAAAAGAACTCAACCTTTTTTACTTCCCGTCATCATTCAAACATCCCAAGAATTTTCGTTTGCTCAACTCCTCGCATGTAATGTTGCGTACGGAAGCGCTGACGAAATTTTCCATGCCAACCGGTCAACGTGTGGGCGCTTTGGTTACATATCCGGATGCGTTGTTTGAAAAAGTTGTGTTGCCGAAAAAGTTACAAGGCAATATGCTGCTCATTAAAACCAACGACACATTAGACGTTGATAATATGATGGGTTTTCTGGTTGATCTGGGTTTTGAACGTACCGACTTTGTATATCAACCAGGGCAGTTTGCAGTACGTGGTGGTATCCTCGATATTTACTCATTTGGTAACGAAAAGCCTTATCGTTTGGAGTTGTTTGGTAATGATGTAGACAGCATCCGCATATTCGATCCCGAAACACAGTTGAGTGAACGAAGGTTGGCGCAGGTAAGCATCATTCCCAATGTGGAAACACAATTTGAAAGTGGCGAGAAAGTTTCGTTGTTTGAATTTTTACCCGATAATACCATTGTATGGGTAAAGGATTTTGATGTGATGAAAGAACGACTGCTTACTATGGAAGAAGATATGGAGCAGTTCTTGAAATTGCCCGTTTCAAAACAGGAACGTGATGATGATGAGCGATTGGAAAAGATCGATCTGAATGAACAGGATTTTATTACTGCTGCTATTGTTGAAGAACAGATACAGCAACATCATACCATTGAATTTGGTTATGAACCCCACTTATTAAATACTGTTGAAGAGAAGAACAAGTTTGAACTGGAATATCATACCAAACTTCAACCTGCATTCAACCGGCAGTTTGAATTGCTGATTAATGATTTGAAGAGTTGGGGTACAAAGAAATTTGAAATATTCATTTTTGCTGAGAATCCTAAGCAACTCGAACGCTTGCACAGCATATTTACTGATCTGAAAGCAGAGATTCCTTTCACACCCATTGCATTAGCTATTCATGAAGGATTTATTGACGAAGACCTGAAAATTATTTGCTATACCGATCATGAAATTTTCCAGCGCTATCATAAATATAAAGTCAAGCAGGCATACAACAAGAGTAAGGCATTAACCATTCGTGCATTAAAAGAATTACAGCCGGGTGATTATGTAACGCATATCGATCATGGTGTTGGTACATACAGTGGTTTGCAAAAGATAGAAGTGAATGGTGTAATGCAGGAAGCAGTAAGGTTGATCTATAAGGACAGTGATATTTTGTACGTGAACATAAATTCACTGCATAAGATATCGAAGTATACAGGTAAAGAAGGGAGTGTACCGAAGATCAACAAGCTGGGCAGCGATGCATGGCAGCGACTGAAAGAAAAAACAAAGACCAAAGTAAAAGAGATTGCTTTCGATTTGATTCAACTGTATGCTCAACGTAAAGCACAACAAGGATTTCAACATACACCGGACAGTTATCTGCAAACAGAACTGGAAGCTTCGTTTATGTACGAAGACACGCCCGATCAAAGCAAAGCAACGGCAGATGTAAAAAAAGATATGGAAGCGCCATCACCCATGGATCGTTTGGTATGTGGTGATGTGGGCTTTGGTAAAACAGAGATTGCTGTACGTGCTGCTTTTAAAACAGTATGCGATGGTAAGCAGGCTGCTATCATGGTGCCCACAACCATTCTTGCCTATCAACATTACAAAACATTCCAGGAGCGATTGAAAGATTTTCCTGTTACGGTTGATTATGTGAATCGTTTCAAATCAGCAAAAGAGAAAAAGGAAACCTATCAGAAATTACAGGAAGGAAAAGTTGATATCATTGTTGGCACGCATGCGCTGTTGGCCAAGGATGTAAAGTTTAAAGATCTTGGTTTGCTGGTGGTGGATGAGGAACAGAAATTTGGAGTTGGTCATAAAGAAAAGATCAAAACATTAAAAACGAATGTGGATTCACTTACACTAACGGCAACACCTATTCCACGTACATTGCAGTTTAGTTTAATGGGTGCAAGGGATCTGAGTATCATGAATACACCGCCACCAAACCGCCAGCCGATACAAACGGAAGTGCAGGTGTTCCAGGAAGATTTTATCCGTGATGCTATTTACTTTGAAACAGAACGTGGAGGACAGGTGTTCTTTATTCATAACCGAATTGCAGGGTTGGCTGAAATGGCTGCCATCATTCAACGTTTGTGTCCTGATCTCAGCATTGGTTTTGCACACGGACAAATGGAAGGTCATGATCTTGAAGAGCGCATCTTCGATTTTATCGGCAAAAAATATGATGTGTTGGTTTGCACGAACATTGTTGAAAGCGGAGTTGATATTCCTAATGTGAATACCATCATGATCAACAATGCACACCAGTTTGGTTTAAGTGATCTGCATCAGTTGCGTGGACGAGTAGGCCGCAGTAACAAGAAAGCATTTTGTTATTTGCTGGCTCCACCTATGAGTACATTACCAAACGATTCGAGAAAACGTTTGCAAACATTAGAACAGCATAGTGAGTTGGGAAGCGGTTTCCAGATTGCCATGCGTGATTTGGATATACGTGGTGCGGGTAATATGCTGGGTGGTGAACAAAGTGGTTTCATGGCAGAGATCGGGTTTGAAATGTATCAGAAGGTGTTGGATGAAGCCATCCGTGAATTGAAGCGTACGAAATTCCGTGAGCTGTTTAAAGATGAAATTCTCGAACAAGAGAATTATGTAAAAGATTGTCTGATCGATACTGATCTTGAAATACTTATTCCTGATGCTTATGTTGAAAGTATCGGTGAACGGTTAAGTTTATATACCCGATTAGATAATTGTGAGAACGAAGAAGATCTGGTTGAATTCCATAAAGAACTCATTGATCGTTTTGGTCCGATACCTCCACAAGTGGAAGATTTGTTTACAACTGTGCGTTGCCGAAAGTTAGCAGTGGAACTCGGCTTTGAAAAAATGACCTTGAAAGAACAAACGCTGCGTTGCTACTTCATCAATAATCCTGATTCTCCTTACTTTGAATCACCAGTGTTCCAGGGTATCATGCAGTTTGTGCAAACGTCTCTCAACAAAGCACAACTGAAACAAACGGGCAAACTCTTCCTGCTCGTAGTGCGTGACATAAACGGTATGGAAGCATTGCTTCGTCTCCTGACGAGAATGCATGCAGCCGTGGTGGAAAAACCCATTACTGCATAAGTCTTCTCATCAACAAATTTTTCTTATTTGGATCAGGCGGAAAAACTTCCAACTGAATAAATGGGTACTTTTTCTTAATCCACCCAATTTCTTCTTATTTTTAAATGTACAAAGTTGCTGTTTCTTCCGTCTTTAACCGATCATTTTTTAAACATTAAACCTTCATTCATGGAACAAAACTTTGCAAATTCAAGTGAGATCAGGTACGCACAGGTAAGTGGCGACGAACGCTCTATTGCTATTCTTACACATGTTT
This sequence comes from Lacibacter sp. H375, assembly GCF_037892425.1. NCBI lineage: Bacteria > Pseudomonadati > Bacteroidota > Chitinophagia > Chitinophagales > Chitinophagaceae > Lacibacter > Lacibacter aquaticus. The sequence goes on along the minus strand of NZ_JBBKTT010000001.1, from coordinate 641,306 downwards.
TATCGATCTTCTTTTCCATTATTCCTGCATTAATTATTTACCTCGTAAAAAAAGATGAATCACGTTATATAGGTGAGCATGCGAAAGAAGTATTGAATTTTCAGATCAGCATTTTCATTTATTGTATCATTTGTATACCGCTGATATTTTTAATTATAGGTTTTTTCCTGTTGATCGCTATCGGGATCGGTTCACTTATCCTGTACATTATTGCAGCTGTAAAAGCAGCTGATGATGTACTGTACCGTTATCCGTTTACCATTCGCTTCATCAAGTAGTTTTACTTTTTTTAAGTTAATTCATTGATAAAGGCTTTCATAAACGAAAGCCTTTATTATTTTTGGTATTGCAATTGTTCCAATATCTATGACACATTGTATTATTCAATAAAAACCGAAACTTTATGAAACAAGTTTTACTCTTGATCTCTCTCTCATTACTGATTACCTCTTGCGCAAGAAAACGAATGATGGAACGGGTGCAGCAATATAACATCCGCACCATTGCCATTCTTCCTGCTCAATTAGAAGTAACCGGAAACATTCCAAAGAAATTAACGCCTGAACAAGTGAGTGAGATGGTGGCTAAAAACTCCACCTTTCTTAACCGTGCTTTGTACATCGACCTGGTGCAGTATGTTGATACCCGCCTTCGTCGTTATTCACAAGTTCAATTTCAGAGTTCAGAACGCACAAAGAAACTATTGGAAGAAAAAGGGATCACTGATTCCGCATCATGGCAAATGGATCCTGCTGAGCTTTCAAAAATACTGGGTGTTGATGCGGTTGTATCAACCAAGGTAACACAGAACCATATCCTAAGTAATGAAGTGGCAATGGGTGTTGATGTAGTAGGTGGTATTCTTAACCGCACCGTGCCGGGTATTGGTGTGCCAACAGGAATGGCACGCACAAGTGATATGTTTGTGAGCAGCGCTTTGGTGAAGGAAGGTTATACTGTCTGGAGCACACGCTTTACCAACCAGACCGACTGGAACTATCCCTTCCAGCAATCAATTCAAAATGTAACAAGAGCTATTGCAAGAAGATTTCCATTGTAGAAAAACAAAAAGTAGCACTCAAATAAAAAAGTCGTTCCACGTAAGCAGAACGACTTTTTTTATGGGTAGAATAAAATTAATCCCAGCCTTTTTTTGCAGTGCCTGCAGCAATTGCGGCCAGAGCTTTTGCTTCGCCTAATAAGGCAGTAAGTTTGTTACCTTTTCCATCATCACCTTTAGCAATGTATCCACCTTTAGCTGTACGCTCAACAACCGCATTCTGGATAGGAACGTTCTTTTCTTTTGTCTTTACGTTATACGCTGTTAATTCCATAATTGAAATTTTTTTATGAGGGGTTAGTTAATAATTACCGTCTCTCGGTTCGGGCTAAAGTACAGATTTTCGCTAAAAAAGGGCTCAAAATGCTTTCCACAGCCACTACACGTTGAAAATCAATAAAAAGCGACCCGGATTGACGGGCCGCTCGTATGATTTGTATAAAAATCCGCCTTAAATGTCCAGATTGGCGTACTTGGCGTGGCTCTCGATAAACTCCCTTCTTGGAGCTACTTCATCGCCCATCAGCATGCTGAATACCCTGTCGGCTTCAGCTGCGCTTTCGATTGTAACCATCTTCAACGCACGTGTGGCCGGGTTCATGGTTGTTTCCCATAACTGGTCGGCATTCATTTCACCCAAACCTTTGTAACGCTGCACACCCACACTATCTTCTTTACCTCCACCAAACTGGATCGTATAGGCTTTACGTTCTTCTTCATTCCATGCATAAGCCATTTCCTTTCCTTTCTTTACCTGGTATAACGGTGGCTGAGCGAGATAGAGATAACCCTGCTCAACAATCGCCGTCATATAACGGAAGAAGAAGGTAAGGATCAAAGTGGCGATATGACTACCATCCACATCGGCATCGGTCATGATGATGATCTTGTGATAACGAAGCTTGCTGATGTCTAATGCTTTTGGATCTTCAGGCGTACCCATCTTTACACCAAGCGCTGTAAACATGTTGCGGATCTCTTCGTTATCGTAGATCTTATGCTCCATTGCTTTCTCTACGTTCAAAATTTTACCACGTAAAGGAAGAATGGCCTGGAAGCTACGGTCACGGCCTTGTTTTGCAGTGCCGCCCGCCGAATCACCTTCGACTAAATATAATTCGCAACGCTCAGGATCACGATCAGAGCAATCTGCAAGTTTACCGGGTAAGCCGCCACCGCTTAAAACGGTTTTACGTTGCACCAGTTCACGTGCTTTCTTGGCTGCTGCCCTTGCCTGCGCTGCAAGAATAATTTTTTGAACGATATTCTTTGCTTCTCTTGGATTTTCTTCGAGATAAGCTTCCAATGTGCGGCTTACCGATGTTTCCACAATACCACTTACTTCACTGTTACCGAGCTTGGTTTTTGTTTGACCTTCAAACTGTGGTTCAGGAACCTTCACTGAAATGATAGCAGTTAAACCTTCACGGAAATCATCTCCTTCAACATCCACTTTAGCTTTTTCAAATAAGCCTTCTTTTTTCCCGTAAGATGTAAACACTCTCGTAATTGATCTGCGGAAACCGGTTACGTGTGTACCTCCTTCAATGGTGTTGATGTTGTTTACATATGAGAAGATATGTTCGCTGTACGAATCATTATACACCATCGCAACTTCTACCGCTACGTTGCTCTCCGGGTCATGACCATCCATGTAGATCACTTGTGGTAACAGCGGACTGCGTTTACCATTCTTCTCGATCAATTCTACAAATTCAGTGATACCACCTTCGCTGAAGAATGTGCTGCTGTAAGTTGCACCGTTCTCATCCACTTCACGAAGATCGTTGAGGATAATGCGGATGCCTTTATTCAAAAATGATAATTCACGTAAACGTGCTTCAAGAATTTCTTTTTTATAAACAGATGCGGTGAAGATGGTCGTATCGGGCCAAAAATGAACTCTTGTACCTGTAATATCACTTACACCTGATTCACGAACAGGGTATTGAGGAACACCAATGCGATATTCCTGCTCAAATATTTTTCCTTCCCGCTGAACGGTTACGTGCAGTTTGGTTGAAAGTGCGTTAACGCAACTTACACCCACACCATGCAAACCACCCGATACTTTGTAAGAACCTTTATCGAACTTACCACCTGCGTGCAACACCGTCATTACAACTTCAAGAGCAGAACGCTTTTCTTTCGTATGCATAGCAGTGGGGATACCACGACCATCATCCTGCACACTGATGCTGTTATCTTCATGAATGTTAACCGTAATGTTTTTACAGTAACCGGCTAATGCTTCATCAATTGAGTTGTCGACAACCTCATAAACGAGATGGTGCAAACCTTTTTCACTGATATCGCCAATGTACATGGCGGGACGCTTACGAACCGCTTCTAAACCTTCTAAAACCTGGATACTATCTGCGCCATAACCTGCATTTTGTGCTGCTGCGCTGATGGCTTTTTCCTGTAAGTCTGTTAACTCTGTGCTCATATAATGATTCTCAAAAAATCTGATTGGGAGTGGTGAAAATATATTCGGACAAATGTACGGAAAAGGCGGCGGTTGAAGCGATTTTTAAAGCCGATTTTGTATCAAGAAATCCACAATTTTATTACTGAAAATGAAGGGTTTGAAACAGGTAGTGGAATTCTTGAAAAAGGAGACGAAACATCGGTTCTTTTTCACGCCAAAAACATGACAAAACTCTGTCAATAGCCCATGATAGTAGCCCTGTTTTATGACCTATCTTTGCACCCGATGCAGCAGTTGAACGAATTACTCACACTCACCAACCGAAACCCGCTCTTAACGCATGAGCTGGACTTGGTGTATGAGCAGGAAAAGCAAATTCCCGGCTCGGTGCAGTATGGCATTTATCGCTACAAATTGCTGCCACATGTTACACAGGAAGATACAGCTGTGCTTGTGTACAATTCTCAACCTAAGCAATCAAAGGAGCGAAACATTGAGCTGCGTTTCTGCATCAACGGCAATAAATATTGCAACAGCAAAACCTGCGCAAACGGGGTTTGTAAAAAAACTTCAACCGATTGTATAGCAGAACCCACCATCGATGTATTCATGTTTCGTTTTTCTCCTTCCTACCTTACTCCGTTTGTAAAGGGTAAAACTATTACAACAAAAAGTGAGCGTGTGCTGGCGTTTAAAGAGAAGCAATCGTTCAGCACAACGGTTAATCTTTGCAGCCGTATAAGAACGGTATTGGATAACCTGGTACAGCATAATTACAGTAATGCACTCGAGAATATTTATGTAAACAGCCAGTTGCAAACATTGCTGTTGTATGGATTGGAATGTTTAACAGATCAGAAAGCCGAGGAAAGTTTTGTCTGCCGTTTTCTTGCAACAGATAACGCAAAAGATACCATTCTGCAGGCCCGGGAAATTTTATTGCAACGTATTGGCGAGCCCATCACCATTAAGGAATTGAGCCGTAAAGTGGGTACCAACGAATGTTATTTGAAAAAAGGGTTCAAAGAAATGTTCGGAACTACAATCTTCGAATTTTATCAAAGCCAACGTATGGAACACGCTAAATATCTTTTATACGAAAAAGGATTAAGCGTTACTGAAGTAAGTGCATTACTCGGTTATTCCTCTATCTCACACTTTTCTACTGCGTTTAAAAAACACACAGGGCTGAAACCTTGTGAATTGTTGTTCAGAACAAACTAATACCTGTTCATTTTTTTCTGAGGCTTTCCGTATTGCGTAAACAGTTTTCCTTATTCTGTAAATGATTTGAATGGTTGTAACGCACCTTTGCCCCCGATTAAACTTGGAAATGAACATGAACAGAACCATTATCACAATTTGCCTGGCAATAATAGCTTTACAAACAACAGCTCAACAGGATTCAACAAAAACAGACAGCAGTCGTCTCCATACAAAATACCTGGCCGACATAACAGTGGTTGGCCGTAACAGCCGTGCTGATGTACATTTCTTACCGGAAATTGTTGGTGTAAATATCAATGCGGGTAAGAAGAACTCATTAATTGTAGTTGATAATGTGCAGGGAAACGTAGTTACCAATACCATGCGGCAAGTGGTAGCTAAAATTCCCGGTATTCAAATTTGGGAAAGTGATGGCAGTGGTATACAGATCGGTATTGCTGCAAGAGGATTGAGCCCTAACCGCAGCTGGGAGTTTAATACAAGACAAAACGGTTATGATATTGCTGCCGATCCTTACGGTTATCCGGAAGCATACTACAATCCGCAGTTACAGGCAGTTCAACGGATTGAAATTATAAGAGGGCATGGTTCGCTCCAATACGGTCCGCAGTTTGGCGGCATGGTTAATTATATTTTACGAAACGGTAGTGAGATTAATAAACCGTTTGAGTTTGAAACACAACAAACCATTGGCAGCAACGGCTTGTTTAATAGTTATAATGCTGTAGGTGGTGAAACAAAGAAATATCATTACTATGGTTTCTTTGACCATCGTAACGCAGATGGATACAGGCAGAACAGCCGTTACTATAATAACTCCGGCTTCGGAACATTTACTTATCGTTTTACTGATAAATTTTCGATTACTGCAGAGTTGATGCGCAGCAACATGCGTAGCCAGCAACCTGGTGGATTAACAGATGCGCAATTGAAACAAGATATCAAACAAAGTTTCAGAAGCCGGAACTGGTTTGATGTTACCTGGACAACTGCCGCACTAATCAGCAATTATAAATTCAGTGAAAATTCACGTTTGAATGTAAAGTTATTTGCAGTACATGGCGACAGGAACAGTGTTGGCTTTATGCCATCTGCGGGAATAATTGTAAAGGATACCATCAACAAAACCACCAATCAATACAATGCACGTAACCTGAACGAAGATGATTACAGGAATTATGGATTGGAAGTACGTTATCTCGGCGCCTACAAGCTTGGTAAAATGAACAACTCATTTTCATTGGGCGGGCGTTTATACAAAGGCACAACACTCCGTTATGCAGCTGATGGAAAAGGAACTACAGGAACAGATTATGATATGAGGGTGAGTGACGGTATCTGGACAAGAGATATTGACTTCAATACGATCAATGCAGCTTTACATGCAGAAAACATTTTCAGAATTTCTGAAAAGTTGATCATTATCCCCGGGTTACGTTATGAATATATTACCGGACAAGCAAGCGGACGAAATGGTTTCAGTGCCGGAAATGAAGTGTTGTTACAGAATCAAAAACGCAGCCGTGGATTTGTTCTTGCCGGCGTAGGAGCAGAATATCATGTTACATCAATGAGCGAACTCTATGCAAATATTACACAAGCTTACCGCCCTGTACAGTTTGCTGATTTAACAGCGCCACCCACAACCGATGTTGTGGACCAGGATATTAAAGATGCGAAGGGGTATAATGCTGATTTAGGCTACCGTGGACGTTTTGGTTCATATCTATTTTTTGATGTAAGTGCATTTTACCTGCAATACAATAACCGTATCGGCACCATTGTACAACAACGCACCGATGGAAGTTTTTATAACTATCGTACAAATGTGGGCAACAGCACAAGCAAAGGAATTGAGGCCTTGGTAGAATTCAGCCCGGTAAAAGCAATTACTGAAAAATCAACATGGGGCGATATTAACCTGTTTGTTTCTTATGGTTTCACAGATGCCCGTTATGGAAACTTTAAAGTGATAACAAAGAACAGCAGCAACCAGTTGGTTGAAAGCAATCTGCAGAATAAAAAAGTGGAAAACGCACCGGAGCATATTGTAAGAAGTGGTTTAACTTATTCGTTCAAAGGATTTTCCTTCACCACACAGGTAAGCTATGTAAGTGATGCATTTGCCGATGCAAACAATACAGTTGCACCAACAGCAAATGCACAAAACGGAATTATTCCTGCATATACTGTTACTGATTTAACGGCGTCTTATCGCTTCAATAAAAATCTAAATATCAAAGCAGGTATTAATAATTTCACAAACGAAAAATATTTCACACGCAGGGCGGGCGGCTATCCGGGTCCGGGTGCAATGCCGGCAGATGGAAGGACGTTCTTCGTCAGCGTTGGAGCAAAATTCTAAACTGGAACAGATTATCAAAAAAACTTCACCTTATTGTGAAGTTTTTTTTATGCCATTTTGTTCAAAAGGTTTCTAACTCGTTGTTTTCGTATTGCGTAAACGCTTTTCCTCATTGTGTAAATGAAATGGGTGTTGATAAGTGAAATTTGCATCCGAATAAAATGTGAATTATGAATCGGACATTACTAACGCTTAGTCTCGGACTTATCAGTTTATCAGTATCAGCTCAAAATAATTTAAATAATACAGGTGCTGCAAACCACACTTTGGTGACAAATCCTACTCCTGCTCCCATAGTAAAGGGTATTGTACGTACAAAGGATGGAAAACCTGCCGGTTTTGTGAATATTATCATGAAGGAAACCAATAAGGGAACCATCACCAACGATGCCGGTGAATATTTCTTTTATTCTGTTCCTGAAGGTCGATACACCCTTATTGTTTCATTTACCGGGTTGAAAACAGTGGAAGCTGTTATAGAAATCAAAAAAGGGGAGTCTGCAATCCAAGATTTTGTATTAACTGAAAATGAAACTGAATTAGAAGAAATCATCATCAGATCATCAAGCAATGCAAATGAAAAAATTACTTCTGTTGGGAAAGTGAACATCAAATCAATGGATCTGCCACAGGCTGTTGCAATTATCGGAGAGCCGGTAATTCGTAACCAACAGGCGCAGCGTTTGAGCGATGTGATTAAAAATGTAAACGGTGTTTATTTAGGTACAACCCGTGGTAATACGCAGGAAGCGTTTTATGCAAGAGGTTACAGCTTTGGCAATAACAACATGTTTAAAAATGGTTTCCGCATCAACAGCGGTGCAATGCCTGAAGTCAGCTCTTTGGAAAGTGTAGAAGTATTAAAAGGAAGTGCAGCTATTCTTTATGGTAACGTTGCTCCGGGCGGTATTGTAAACATGCGTAGCAAAAAACCAAAATTCGATTTTGGTGGTGAAGTGAGTATGCGAACCGGAAGTTTTGATTTATACAAACCAGCATTCGATGTGTATGGTCCATTGTCAAAGAAAATTGCCTTCAGGGTTAACGGTACTTGTGAATCAGCTAACAGTTTCAGGGAGTCTGTAACCTCAAAACGTTATTATGTAAACCCTTCGTTATTGTTTAACCTTGGCGATAAAACAACATTAATTGTACAGGGTGATTATTTGAAGCATGATTTTACTCCTGACTTTGGTATCGGAACGATTGGCACAACGTCTTCTACCAATGTAGGTAAACAAATAGCTGATGTACCCCGCTCAAGATTTATGGGTACTAATTGGCAGTATACGCACACAATTCAATCTACAGTTGGTTCCGAAGTTGAACATCGTTTTAACAGCGATTGGCAGTTGAGTGGAGGTGTATCAAAAGCATTTTACCACAGAGATTATTATTCAGTTGAAAGAATACAGGCCGATCCTACAGGAAAATGGAAGCGTCCGCTTGGTAAGTTCGATAACAAAGAAGATTACTATGCAGCACAGGTGAATTTAACCGGTGAATTTAAAACCGGCGGAATGTACCATAAACTGCTTGCAGGTATTGACGCAGATCAGTATCAAACAGCAAACCTTGCATCTGCTATCACAGGAACTATTTACGACACAATTAATATTTTAGATCCTTCGAAATTTGTTCAACGAACAGATATTCCAAATGCAGTATGGAGCACACGTGCAGAAATACCTGTAACACGTTTTGGTGTTTATGTGCAGGACTTGGTTGCTATTACAAAGAAATTGAAATTGCTTGCCGGGGTTCGTTGGTCTTACCAACATACAGATCCAACAAAAACAACTTACCTGTTGAAAAATGATTCAGTAGCTTATACTAAAGCACAAATTGATAAGGCTTTTTCTCCAAGAGTGGGATTGGTCTATCAGCCAACTGAAAAGATGTCGTTGTTTGCGAGTTATGCAAACTCGTTTACACCTAACACAGGTACGGATATTTTTTTCAATCCATTAAAACCTTCAATCATTGATCAGTTTGAGCTGGGTATCAAAAATGATTTCTTTGAAAGAAAGCTGAGTGCAAACCTTACGCTTTACCAGATCATCAATAACAACTTTCCTGTGATAGCATTGGAAGATGCAAACGGTAATCCAAATACAAATACAGCCATTAAACAATTGAGCGGACAAACGATCAGTCAAGGTATTGAAGTGGATATCCAGGGTCGCCCCGTTGAAGGATTGTTTGTTGTAGCGGGTTACAGCTATAATCATATGTACTACAACAAAACCAACAAAGGAAACGGAAGTTTTGTGGAAGGTCAGCGTTTGGTAAACACACCTCAACACACAGCCAATGCATCCGCTTTTTACACTGTTGGAAAAGGAACATTGAAGAGTTTGAAATTTGGATTCGTGTATAACTATATTGGCGACCGTGTTGTGGGTTGGAACGACACATACCAGGCAAACGGCAGCATCTTGAACAGAAGTTTTGGCATCAACGGTTTCAATACAATTGATGCAAGTGTTGGCTACACTTATAAAAAAGTATCGGTACTTGCTAAGCTTGCGAATATCACTAATACATATAATTATTACGTGCATGAGAATTATAGCATCAACCCGATTCCGCCACGTAATTTTGTAGCAACTGTTTCTTACAAATTCTAAGCAGGAAAAATAAATAAAAGACGTCAAAAAGGGACTCGTAGCAATGCGATCCCTTTTTGACATACTAAACAAATCGTAAAAGAAGATAATAGAGATTAAAATGGCCAAAATAACCACACAAAAAACCAGGTGGCAAAGAATAAGAAAGTTGTTTAATGACATACATCTCTGGTTGGGACTCAGCAGTGCATTAATTGTAATTGCTGTTTGTTTTAGCGGAACAGTATATGTTTTTAATACGGAGCTTACTGAAAAAGCTGCGCCGCATTTATACAAAGTGCAACCTGTTACAGGTAAAGAACGTATTCCTGTTGATTCGCTATTAGAAAAAGTAAAACAGGAAACAGGCGGCACTATTGCAAGTGTGACGATTCCTGCAGAGTTAAACCGAACTTATCAATTCAATGTAAAGAAGAAGGAAGACAGCACAGCGAGAGGTGGCACAACCTATATGGTGAATCCATACACAGGCGCTATCGTTGGCAACTCCAAAGAAAAGAATGGTACCAAAGAATTTATGGGAACGATGTTCAGTTTACATCGTTGGTTGTTATTGGATAAAGTGAAGAAACCTATCATCGATGGTTTGGAAAACAGGAAGCTGGGAAGTATGATCACAGGTTGGGCAACGATCATTTTTACTCTGGGATGTATTACAGGTTTGATCATCTGGTTTCCACAAAAAGTAAAACATTGGCGACAAGGATTAAAAATAAAATGGAATGCCGGATGGAAACGTGTGAATCATGACTTGCATAACAGTCTTGCATTTTATTCATTGATCTTTTTATTGTTGATGGGATTGACCGGTCCGCAATGGTCGTTTGAATGGTATAGAAAAGGATTACAGAAAACACTGGGCACATACAAACCAGTTGAAGCAGGAAAAGGAGGAGAGCGTAAAGAAGGACAAGCAAAAAGCGAACGCAAAGAAGGCGAAGGAAAGAAAGAAGTTGCAGCAGATACAACAGCGTTAGCTACTGTCCAGTTATCAATTGCTGATTATGTAAAAGAAGCGGATAAATTATTAGCGTATAATGGAAATTATGTGATCACATTACCTGCCGATGCAGATGCAAAAACAATGATCACAAAAACAAAGCTGGGCTTCTTTGCTCCTGCTGCGGGCGACAGAATTACCATGGATCCAAAGAATGGGAAAGTGGTGAAGCTGGATATTTTTAAGAAGAAACCTTTTAATGAACGAGTGGCTGGTTCTATCAAGGCCATTCACGTTGGAAATGTATATGGTACGTTTACGAAGATTCTTTATTTCCTTGCTTGCCTGATCGCAACGAGTTTGCCGATCACAGGTACAATGATCTGGCTGAACAAGATGAAGAAGAAAACGAAAAACAAAAAAGAAGAACCTGTTGTTGCATTAACAGGTGATGAAAAAGTAGCATAAATAAAGTGACCCGCCGAGGCGGGTCGCTTTATTGTTTATAGCTCCTGTAAACTTTCTTTTGTTGCAGCAATAGTCTTATCGAGATCTTCATACGTCAAAGCGTTGTTGAGGAACCAGCTTTCAAATGCAGAAGGAGGTAAATAAACTCCACGCTTCAACATTGCATGAAAATACTTTTTGAATAACTCGTTATTTGCAGATGCTGCTGTTGCAAAATCTGTAACTGCATGTTCACTGAAATGCACGCTGATCATTGAACCAAGCTGATTGATGATATATGGTTGCCTCCAAGCTTTCAATACTTCGTTCAAGCCATCACGTAAGTAAATGGTTTTTTCTTCAAGCTCTTTATAGATGGAAGGGTTGTTCTTTAACTCAGTCAGCAATGTAAAGCCTGCGATCATCGCAATAGGATTACCACTTAATGTTCCTGCCTGGTACACATTTCCCAACGGAGCAATGTGCTGCATAATTTCTTTTTTGCCGCCAAATGCACCAACAGGCATGCCGCCACCAATTACTTTTCCATAAGTAACCAAGTCTGCTTTAATGCCGAGACGTTCCTGTGCACCACCGGGTGCTAAACGGAAGCCGGTCATCACTTCATCAAAAATGAAAACGATTCCTTCTTCATCACACAACTTGCGCAAACCTTCATGAAAACCAGCTTGTGGTAAAATGCAACCCATGTTGCCTGCAACAGGTTCAACGATGATGGCTGCAATTTCTCCTTTATGGTCTTCTGCTAATTTCTTTACTGCATCGAGATCATTGTAAGCAGCAGTTAATGTATCTTTTGCTACACCCGCTGTTACACCAGGCACTATTTGAATGTTAAACGTCGCAACGCCACTTCCTGCTTTCACTAAAAATGAATCTGCATGACCGTGATAATGTCCTTCAAACTTGATGATCTTATTTCTTCCTGTAAAACCTCTTGCCAAACGAACAGCACTCATACAAGCTTCTGTGCCGCTACTTACCATGCGGATCATATCCACATTCGGCACCATACTCAAAATGAGTTCGGCCATTTCAATTTCCAATTCAGTTGGTGCACCGAATGAAGTTGAATCAAGTGCTTTTTCCTGGATAGCTTTTACAATTGGTTCATGTGCATGACCAAGAATCATTGGTCCCCACGAAGCAATGTAATCGATGTATTGATTGCCATCTGCATCATACATGTAAGCACCTTTTGCTTTTTGCATGAAGAGCGGCGTGCCGCCTACACTTTTAAATGCACGTACCGGGGAATTCACTCCACCAGGAATACTTTTCTGTGCCCGTTCGAATAGTTCTTTGCTTTTTTCGTACATCTCTTTATGTTTTGCCTTACTGGCCAGTAATTCTAATAAAATCTTTCGCAAAATAGGTAGCGATCAAATCAGCACCTGCACGTTTGATCGAAGTCAATACTTCCATGATCGCTTTGTCTTCATTGATCCAGCCTTTTTCTGCTGCTGCTTTGATCATGGCATATTCACCGCTGATGTTATATGCACTCACCGGAACATCCACAGCGTTCTTCACCTCACGAATGATATCTAAATAACTTAATGCAGGTTTTACCATTACAATGTCTGCACCTTCTTCTACATCCATCAACGTTTCTTTGATGGCTTCAATTCTATTGGAATAATCCATCTGGTATGTTTTCTTATCACCAAAGCCGGGTGCACTATCGAGTGCATCACGGAAAGGTCCATAGAAGCATGATGCATATTTTGCACTGTAGCTCATGATGCCGGTGTTGATGAAATTATTTTCTTCCAAACCCTTTCTGATAGCACCGATTCTTCCATCCATCATATCACTTGGTGCAACCATATCAGCACCTGCTTCTGCATGACTGATACTCATCTTCACCAAGGCTTCAACAGTTTCGTCATTTACGATCTGTCCATCTTTCACAATACCGTCATGTCCATAAGAAGAATAAGGATCTAATGCGACATCTGTCATTACATATATTTCCGGTACAGCATCTTTAATGGCTTTGATGCTGCGTTGCATCAGTCCATCTTTGTTCCATGCTTCTTTACCGGTGTTATCTTTTAATTCGTCTTTTGATTTTACAAAGAGCAATACACTTTTTAAACCCATACTCCATAGATCTTTCACTTCCTTCACCGTTACATCTAAACTGTTGCGGTAGTAGCCGGGCATAGAAGCGATCTCTGTTCTTACATTCTCGCCTTCGTCAATGAAAAGCGGAACGATAAAGTCGTTTGGTGTAAGAATCGTTTCACTCACCATGCTTCTGATAGCAGATGATTGACGGGTGATTCTGTTTCTTCTTTGTAAATACATAGAACGAGTTTAATCTGTTAACATGAATTCGATCGCTTTGCCCACGCAATTCTTTCTTCTTCACTTATTTCATTCAGCCATTCTCTCGGATGCAGACAAGCTTCCTGCAATTTATATTCTTCACTACCAAACGCAGGTTGATAATTATATTCAAACCGGACAGTAGGAGGTAAGCTCATCAAAATACTTTCAATACGTCCGTTGGTTTTTAAACCGAACAGTGTACCACGATCGTGTACTAAGTTAAACTCAACATATCTTCCTCTGCGTATTTCCTGCCAGTGTTTATTTTCCGCTGTATACGTTGTGTGCTTTCTTTTTTCAACGATGGGAATGTACGCATCAATAAATGCATTGCCGCATTTCTTCGCAAACTCGATCCAGAAAGTTACATCTTGTTGTTCAGTTGCTCTTTGGTAATCGTAGAAGATACCACCAATACCTCTGCGTTCAGCATTGCGATGCCAGTTCACAAAATAGTTATCACATTCTTTTTTGAACTTAGGATAGAACGACACGTCAAATGCATCGCATGCATTTTTGTAGGTCTGATGAAAATGCTTTGCGTCTTCTTCAAATAAATAATAAGGAGTCAGATCGGTACCACCACCAAACCACCTGTCGATCACTTCATCGTTTTCATTATACAACTCGAACATGCGGTAATTACAATGTACTGTTGGTACAAATGGATTGATGGGATGAATCACCAAACTCAAACCACAGGCAAACCATTTTGCTCCGTTGATCTTGAGTTGTGTTCTCATTGCATCAGTAACATCACCAAACACGATAGATGTATTGACACCACCCTTCTCAATTACATTTCCATTAGCGATCACACGTGTTTTGCCACCACCACCTTCGGGGCGTTCCCATGCATCTTCTACAAAAGTTGCTTTGCCATCGCTTTGCTCCAATGCAGTGCAGATGCGGTTCTGCAAATCGTGAATGAATGATATCCAGGTTTCTTTAACGTCCATATGATGAGTAATCAGTGATGAGAGATGAGAAGATTCTGATTACTCATCTCTCATCATTCATTATTTGTATTCTTTCACTGCATCGACAAATGCTCTTGCATGATCCACAGGTACATTCGGTGTAATACCGTGACCAAGATTAGCAATGTATCGTTGTGTGCCAAATGCATCAATCATTTCTTTCACAGCCTTCTTGATCTCAGGAATTGGAGCCAGCAATTTTGCAGGATCAAAGTTACCTTGAATCGTAATCTTATTCTGTGTAAACTCTCTTGCCATTTGTGGTGTAATGCACCAATCGATACCCACACCGCTTGCAGCACTTTCACTGATCTCTTTCAACGCATGCCAGGTTCCTTTCGGAAATAAGATCACCGGCGCATCATCTTTCAATGCCTCTGCGATCTGGAATAAATAAGGCTGAGCATATAATTTAAAATCGGCTGGTGATAAAGAACCTGCCCAGCTATCAAATACCTGTACAGTATCTGCACCTGCTTTCACCTGGTTCTTTAAATAGACAATGGTAATGTCAGTGATCTTTTGCAAAAGTTGGTGTGCCATTGCAGGTTGAGTGTATGCAAACTGTTTTGCTTTATCCCAAGTCTTGCTTCCTTTTCCTTCCACCATATAACAAAGAATGGTCCACGGTGCACCTGCAAAACCAATCAAGGGTACACGCCCATTTAATTCTCTTTTGGTTAAAGCCAACGCATCATACACATACTTCAAACTTTCTTCTGCACCAGTGGTGATCAATGCATCAATATCTTTTTGCGTAGCAATTGTTTTCGGCAATGATGGTCCTTTACCTTCTTCCATCAATACTTCAACACCCATTGCTTGTGGTATTACAAGAATATCACTGAAGATAATTGCTGCATCCACACCAACCTGGTCAACCGGTTGTAAGGTAATCTCCGTTGCAAGCTCCGGTGTTTGGCAACGGGTAAAGAAATCATATTTCTCCCGCAGCTTTATGTAATCAGGTAAATATCTTCCTGCCTGGCGCATCATCCATACGGGAGGACGTTCTACAGTTTCTCCTCTGAGTGCTTTTAATAATAAATCGTTCTTAAGCATAAATTAATGTCTGATTTAGGATATATGATGTCTGATGTCTGAAGCGATCTGTTTGCAAATCATAAATCAGACATCCACCATCCTATATCAAGAGAAATATTCCATCGCCTGCCTTACCAGTTCTTCTTTGCCGGGTGATTTGCCGATGATGATGGTATTATTACAATATTGTTGGATAGTTTTTGCTGTAGTATTACCAATGGCAAACAAAATTGTTTGCGCAGGTACTTTATTGTTGCTGAAAAAACTGCTCACCGCACTTGGACTGTAAAATAAAATAGCATGATAGTCTTTGCTGACCTTGTGTGGTGTGTGAATTGTTTCGTACACAATGATCTCCTGTACTTCTATTCCTTTGCTGCGGAGAATAGCTGGCAATTCATCTCTGCGTTGCTCACCACAAAAGAAGATCACTTCATCTGCATCACTTTCTTCTGCAATTAGCTCAGCAAGTTCTGCAGCATTATTGGCCGTACCCACTACACTATGATCGCCGAAATTTTCTTTCAGCTTTTGTTTGGTGGTGTTGCCCATACAATAGATCACCCAATCAGGTAGTTGTCCATCCTGCCAGGCAACAACTGCATCAACTGCATTCATACTGGTGAATACAACAGTTGTAGATTGCAGATAGGCCTGTTCAATTTCCTGCTGCGTGGCGATGTCCAGTATAGATTCTGTGTCAATAAACGACAATTCATCAATCGAAATACCAATAGTTTTCGCTTCTTGTACCAATGATTTACTCAATGGCCGTGTAGATAATATTTGAATATTACTTTCCTGCATGCTGAATACTGTCTGCGATGACTTGTCCACCGTGATTCAAAATTTGTTCTGCTGCATAAGAACCCATGTCTGTTGCTTCCCAAACAGGCATGGTAATTTCAAATTCAGCTTTTTGTTTTCCATTGAGCGATAAAATATTTCCTTTAAAATGAACTTCATCATCTTTCATTTCTGCATAAGCGCTGATGGGAGTAGAACAACCGCCCATTAATGCACGCAGGAAATCACGTTCGATCTTTGTGCAGAAGTCGGTATCAGCATCATTAAAATGAACGCATGCATCCAACGCATAACTATCTTCTTCACGACAAACAACCATGATGGCTCCTTGTGCAGGTGCAGGTAACATCCAATCGAGTTCAATAGAATTTTCCGGACGAAGATTGATGCGTTCCAATCCTGCGGCGGCAAAAATGGCTCCATCCCAATCTTCTTCTTTCAACTTGCGCAAACGTGTATTTACATTACCACGCAGGTTATGAATTTGTGATGATGGAAATTTATTAAGCCATTGTGCTTTTCTTCTGATGCTGCTTGTTGCTATTTGTAGTTCTGCTTTTCCTGGTATGGTCCATTCACCATTCAGCATTGACCATTCTCCTTTCCACACCAACAGATCTTTCACGGGTCCTCTTGGTAATACCGCAGCTTGTATGATTCCCTTTGGTAAATGCGTTGGCACATCTTTCATGGAGTGTACCGCAATATCAATTGTGTTGTTGAGTAACGCAAGGTCAAGGCTTCTTGTGAAAATGCCCTGCACACCCATTTCATATAAGGGAGTTTTTAAATCGATATCGCCTTCACTTTTGATGTAAACTAATTCGGCAGTAAAACCATGTTGGGCAAGCAATTCTTTTACCTGTGTTGCCTGCCATACTGCTAATTGACTTTCTCTTGTTCCAATGCGGATGATTTGTCCCATTTTAGTCTGTGCCCGTAGCAATAAACTCATTGATGGCTTCAATATAATAACAGCCACGCTGGTTTTGCTCCTTCATTTTTGACGCCATGCCATTGATCACCCGTTGAATTTTTTCATCGGTCGTGGTGCAGGCTGTATGATGCGGTTGCAAAGTTATGTATAATGGGGAAGTATGTATTTCTTTCAGCTTTGTTTTTACCGCTTTTAATACAGGCACATGTTTGCGCATCTGATACCAGTCGATAAATTCTGCAATATGTTCTGAAATGATGGCTTTTGCTTTAGGCACTTCTGCTTCACGCATGGCCAGTGTCTCGTCTTTCAGCTTCGATAATTCATCCACATTTACAAGCGTAATATGGTGCAATTCTTTTGCTGATTGCTCAACGTTATGCGGAATAGAAAGATCAATAATAAGTTTATGATTCAATCCTTCAAGATGCGATTTTAAAATTGTTGGTTCTGTAGCATTTGTTGCTACAAGAATAACATCAGCCAGCTTAATATGGTCAGCCAATTCATTTAAAGGTGCAGATGATAAACCAAGCTCGTGCGCCAAAGTTGTTGCTTTCTCTTCCGTACGGTTGATAAGCGTAATATTTTTTGTACCGAGATAATCCACTAAGTTTTTGCAGGTGTTGCGTCCAAACTTACCGGTACCGAGCAATAATATTTTTTTATTCTTGATCGCTTTAACGTGCTTACGGATGTATTGCACTGCTGCAAAAGAAACAGAAACAGTACCATCGCTTAAGGCTGTATTATTCTTAATGGCTTTTGATGATTGCAACATGCAGTTCACCAAACGCTCAGTAAATGCATCAATACGATCGTGTTGTTTAGCCAGCTTTGCAGCTTGTTTGATCTGGCCAACAATTTCGTAATCGCCTAATATCTGAGAATCCAATCCACCACCTACAGTAAAAAGATGATTGATTGCTTCCTGTCCTTGTTTGATGTAAGAAAGTTGTCTGAATTGTTCAACCGTTCCATCGGTTTGTGTGCAAAGCAGGCGAATGAGTTGATCAGCCTCGTCAGCAAAACCATAGATCTCTGTACGGTTACAGGTAGAGATCAAAAAGAATTCATGCACAGCAAAATCAGGTGCGAGTTGCAGGATAGCATTGTATTGTTCCGGATTTACGGCGAACTGCCCCCTGATCAATGCATCTGTTTTGCGATAGTTGATACCCGCAATAAAAAATTTTGATATGTCTTTTGCGCCTGTTCTGTGCATGTGTTAATCGTAAGAAATTCTACAGCGCAAATGTAGTTGCAGACGGCACTATGAACCTAAAAAATCTGTCATTGCAATGTCATATTACCCATTGATTTTTATCATGATAACAGCTGTTTGTTGTCAACAAATTATTTGTAGCAAAAACACTACAGTTCATCTTTTAAATACTACAGTTGATGCAGATTTCTTTGGAAAATGAACTTTTGTTTTGTAATGCCGTTACTTTTGCAAACCAGTAAAAATGCACATGGAAAAAGCAACACGCAAAGGAATCCTTTTAATGAATCTTGGTTCGCCTGATTCAACCGAAGTAAAAGATGTTCGTCGTTATTTGAATGAATTTTTGATGGATGAGCGTGTGATCGATTATCCTTACCTGTTACGCTTGTTATTGGTGAAGGGAATTATTACACGATTCCGTGCGCCGAAATCGGCTGAAGCGTACAGCACCATCTGGACAAAAGAAGGCTCACCATTGATTGTGCTTACAAAGCAACTTCGTGATGCGTTGGATAAAGAAGTTGATATGCCGGTTGAAATAGCCATGCGTTACGGTAACCCTACTGTGAAATATGCATTGGATCGACTGCTGGAACAAAATCCTGATCTGGATGAAGTGATAGCTGTGCCATTGTATCCGCATTATGCCATGAGTAGTTACGAAACTGCGGTTGAAAGTGCAAAAGAGATCCATGCAAAAAATAAGTACTCTTTTAAGCTGAGTTTTATTAAGCCTTATTATAATGAAGAGCATTATATCACGGCGATGGCTGAAAATATTCGCCCATACCTTGAACAGGAGTACGATCATATTCTGTTCAGTTATCACGGTATTCCTGAAAGTCATTTAAAAAAATCAGATCCTACAAAAAGTCATTGTTTAAAAACAGGCGATTGTTGTAATGTCGCTTCAACGGCGCATGCAACCTGTTACCGGCATCAATGTTTTGTAACAACAGAACTGATCGCTGCAAAACTTGGGTTGACAAAAGATAAATACAGTTTATCGTTTCAATCGAGATTAGCAGGTGAACAATGGTTAACACCTTACACCGATTATCGTTTGCGTGATATGCCAAAAGAAGGCATCAAAAAATTATTGATCCTTTGCCCGGCATTTGTAAGTGATTGTTTGGAAACACTGGAAGAAATTGCAGAACGTGGAAAAGAAACGTTTGAAGAAGCAGGCGGTGAAACCTATACCATGATTCCTTGTATGAATGTGCATCCGTTGTGGGTGGAAGCGATTGCAAACTATGTGGAAGGAGTGGCGAAGGGAGAGAGGGAGATGGTGTTGTGATGAGGTGAACGGTTAGTGGTGAGTAATATGCCTTGAATGAAATAGGTTAAAGTAAATAGTTACATCTTTATATTAAACGGGTTTGAACAGTGTGCGGTGATTTATTCACCATTCACCATTGAACATTCACAACATGTATTTATACATTAAAGCCATCCATATCATCTTCATCGTTACCTGGTTTGCGGGTTTATTCTATATGCCCAGGCTTTTTATTTACAATGTGGAAGCAAATACAAAAGATGAAACAAGCCGCAAAGTATTACAGGAACAGTTTGGTATTATGATGAAACGTTTGTGGTATGGCATTACGTGGCCGTCAGCAATTCTAACGCTCATCTTTGGTACATGGGTTTTGTTTGAAAGCGGTTATTCTAAAACTGTATTTGACCCCGCAGGAAGATGGATGCTCATCAAACTCATCTTTGTTCTTTTCTTATATCTCTATCATTTCTCCTTACATAAGATTTTCAAGCAGCAAACAGCAGGAGTATTTAACTACACTTCACAGCAACTCCGTATATGGAATGAAGTTGCAACGATTTTTTTAGTAGCTGTTGTAATGCTGGTAGTGGTGAAACAAAACCTTAGTGCGCTGTGGGGTGTGCTGGGACTGTTGTTGTTTGTTGCCCTGTTGATGAGCGCAATCAAGATATATAAGCTGCTGCGCAAGTAAACCCTGTTATTTTTTACTGCCTGGAATTTAGTGATAATTGGTTGTTTGTCGTGAAAAGAAAATCATTAGTTTTAGCCAAACAGCCATCAATGAAGAAATTTATTTTACTGACCTCACTGTGCTTATCATTTGCACTTATCATTTTCTCCTGTTCACGAAAATCTGCTGCTACCTTGGCAAGCAAAAAACAAGCGGCTCATGTTGCGATGTACGAAAGCAGTGTAAAACCGTTGATCGCTGCAAAGTGCGCCCCCTGTCATTTGCCTGCAGAAGGTGGAAAGAAAAAGCCATTCGATAATTACGACAGTGTAAAAGCAGTTGCCCAGGATATCGTTCGTCGTGTAGAATTAAACCCGGGTGAAAAAGGGTTTATGCCGTTCAAAAAATCAAAGCTTTCAGCTGAAGAAATTGCCGTATTTAAAAAGTGGGTTGAAGGAGAAGTGAAATAAGAGATACAACCCCGTCTAACGGGGTTTTTTGTTACCCGTCACTCATCATCATATCGCCTTGCTGAACATCGGTGTAATAATTTCCCTTTGCAGGTACAGATCAAATGCACTGCAGATATTGCGGATGAACTGTCGGCCTGTTTCTGTAACAACCAATCCATCATCATTCATATTGATCAATCCATCATCAAGCGGTTGCTGCAATTGCGGTAATACATATTTTTCGATCAGTCGTCTGTCTTCTCTCCTGAACACTGCATAATCTCTGCAACAGATGCTGAGAATATAATTGCGGAAAGCCTTGTCTTCATCTGTGAGAAAATAGCCTTTGAACACAGGCAATTCCTTTTGCTGAATTGCTTCGTAATATTCATGGATCGTTTTTCTATTTTGTGCAAAACCACCACCAATATCACTGATGCTTGATACACCTAATCCCAACAACATCGAAGTGTGTTGCGTGGTATAACCCATAAAATTGCGGTGAAGCTTCGCCGTTTTCCAGGCGGTGTAAAGATCATCTGTAGTTAATGCAAAATGATCCATGCCAATGTCAACATAGCCCGCAGCAGTGAGCATTTCTTTTCCTTTCAGATATAGTTGCAGTTTATCTTCCGGTGAAGGCAAATCGTTTTCATCAAACAAACGCTGGCCTCTGCTGGTCCATGGCACATGCGCATAACTGTAAAACGCAATACGGTCGGGACGAAGAGTAATCACTTCTTCAATTGTTTTGGTAATGCTTTTCAATGTTTGTTTGGGCAAACCATAAATGAGATCGTAATTCACTGAAGCAAAGCCCAGCTTTCGTGCATCGGTTGTTGCCCGCTGCACATTTTCCAAAGGCTGAATGCGGTTGATAATGCGTTGTACTTCCAGATCGTTATCCTGCACACCATAACTGATGCGACGGAAACCAAGATTGTACAAAGTTTCAAGGTGTGCGAATGTTGTATTGTTGGGATGACCTTCAATGCTGAATTCATGATCGGGATGAACAATGGAGCGATCAGTAATAAAGCGAATCAGCCGCTCAAGATTTGCGGGTGAAAAGAAGGTAGGTGTACCACCGCCCAAATGCAGTTCACGAATGATGGGTTTTTGATGGAAGAGTTCAAGGTATAATTTAAATTCCTGTTCGATCATGGCTAGGTATTCCTCTTCCAGACTGTGATTCGTCGTGATCTTTTTATTACAGCCGCAATACGTACATAATGATTCACAAAACGGCAAATGAATATACAAGCTGATGCCCTTCCGGGTATTGTGCAGTTCAAATTGCTGGGCCAGGAGGTCTTTCCATTCATCCACATCAATGCCTTCTTTCCAAACAGGAACGGTAGGGTAACTCGTATAGCGGGGAACCGGACGGTTATACTTCTTCGTCAGGCTCCTGATAGTCTCTTGTTGCATGGGGCAAAATTGCTAAAATGACCAGCCCTTCGTCCTGACAAAAAAACAAGCAGAAGATGATTGCTGTCAGTTTATGAAAACCCCTGATTTGGGTGTTCATTCACCCCCGAACTTCCGTACCTTTGGCAACTTTAAAAATAAGACAGGGATTGACTTATGAGCGTTAAGTACAGAGAATTTTCGCAGTTGAATTTACCCTCCATCGAGCAGGAGATATTGGCTAAATGGGATGCTGAACAGGCGTTTGAAAAAAGCATTGAAGTAAGGGAAGGGGCAACACCTTTTGTGTTTTACGAAGGTCCACCCAGTGCTAACGGTATGCCGGGCATTCACCACGTTATTTCAAGAACCTTGAAGGATTTGGTTTGTCGCTACAAAACCATGAAGGGCTTCAAAGTAAACCGCAAGGGCGGATGGGATACCCATGGATTACCAATTGAGTTAGGTGTTGAAAAGGAATTAGGTATTACCAAAGAAGATATTGGTGTAAAGATCACCGTTGAAGAATACAACAGGAAATGCCGTGAAGCGGTGTTGCGTTATAAAGACAAGTGGGATGAGATCACGAAGAAGATGGGTTATTGGGTTGATCTCAACGATCCTTACATCACCTTCGAAAACAGTTACATTGAAACATTGTGGTGGTTGCTGCAGCAGTTGTACAAAAAAGGATTGTTGTACGAAAGTGTAAGCATTCAACCATACTCACCTGCAGCAGGTACAGGTTTAAGTTCGCATGAATTGAACCAACCCGGCACGTACAAAGATGTAAAAGATACCAGTGCAACCGTGATGTTCCGTGCAACGCAAGATGAAAAAAGTAAATTCCTTCACGATGCAGTGCATGGTGCAGAAGTATTCTTCATGGCGTGGACAACAACACCATGGACCTTGCCAAGCAACTTAGGTTTGACTGTTGGTCCAAACATCGAATACGTGTTGGTGCAAACGTTTAATCCTTACACACACTTACCGGTGAACATTGTGTTAGCGAAAGACCTGGTGCATAAATATTTGAAAGCAGAAGGAGAAAATGGAGATTTTGAAGGCTACAATGGTGAACAGAAATTATTGCCTTGGAAAATCATCACTTCGTTCAAAGGTTCACAGCTTGAAGGTTTGCATTACGAGCAACTGTTGCCGTACGAAGCCAACAGCATTGAAGAAGTAAAACGCATTACGCCCGATGCTGATCCGTTCCGTGTGTTGGTTGGTGATTTTGTTACCACAGAAGATGGTACTGGTATTGTGCATACTGCTCCTGCCTTTGGTGCAGATGATTATCGTGTAGGAAAGAAATTCGGTATCGGCATTCTTACTATGGTTGATCGTGAAGGAAAGTTCCTTGACGGATTAGGTGAGTTCAGCAACCGTTATGTAAAAAATTATAAAGACGATCCGAATTATGTAGATGTGAATGTTGACATCTGCGTTAAACTGAAAAAAGAAAACAGGGCCTTTAAAGTAGAGAAATACGAACACAGTTATCCGCATTGCTGGAGAACAGATAAACCAATTCTTTATTATCCGTTAGATGCATGGTTTATCAAAACCACTGCTATCAAAGACAAGATGGTGGAATTGAATAAAACCATCAACTGGAAACCAAAGTCAACAGGCGAAGGACGTTTCGGTAACTGGTTAGAGAACATGGTTGATTGGAACCTCAGTCGTTCACGTTTTTGGGGAACAGCATTACCCATCTGGAAAACAGAAGATGGTGAGGAAGAAATCTGCATCGGTACAGTTGAAGAGTTAAAAGAAAATGCTTCAAAAGCAGATGCAACACTTGGTACCAACAATGCAAAATATTTAGGCAACGATATTGATCTGCATAAACCTTATGTTGATGAGATCATTCTCATCAGCCCAACAGGCAAACCTATGAAACGTGTACCAGACCTAATCGATGTTTGGTTCGACAGTGGTGCAATGCCTTACGCCCAGTGGGGATTGGATCATGAGAAAGTAAAGAATGGAGACAAGTATCCGTTTAAACTTCCTGCAGGTGTAAATAAGTTCGAAGATCTCTATCCTGCAAGTTTTATTGCTGAAGGTGTAGATCAAACACGTGGTTGGTTTTATACATTGCATGCAATCGCATCACTCGTGTATGAAAGTGTGGCGTACAAAACGGTGGTAAGTAATGGGTTGGTGTTAGATAAGAATGGTAACAAAATGAGTAAGCGCCTCGGCAACGTGGTGAACCCGTTTGAAACTATTGAAAAATTTGGTGCCGATGCTACACGTTGGTATCTCATCACCAATGCATCGCCTTGGGATAATTTGAAATTTGATATTGAAGGCATCAAAGAAGTGCAACGCAAATTCTTTGGTACACTTTATAATACCTATCAGTTCTTCGCATTGTATGCAAACGTGGACGGTTTTGCTTTTAAAGAAGCAGCTATTCCTGTAAATGAACGACCTGAAATTGATCAATGGATCTTGTCATCGCTTCACACACTCATCAAAAAAGTGACGGAGGCAATGGATGATTATGAGCCGACACAGGCAGGTCGATTAATTGAAGAATTTGTTGATGAGCATTTGAGTAACTGGTATGTCCGTTTGTGCCGCCGACGTTTTTGGAAAGGAGAGTACGAACAAGATAAGATCAGTGCTTATCAAACCTTGTACGAATGTTTAGAAACTGTGCTTCGTTTAATGGCACCGGTTTCTCCTTTCTTCAGCGATGCTATTTTCAGCGAGTTGAACAAAGTGAGTAATCGTTTTGATGCAGCTTCGATACACCATGTTGATTTTCCTGTGGCCAACGAATCATTCATCGATGCCGCACTGGAAGAACGTATGCAACTGGCGCAGGATGCCTCTTCGCTGGTGCTATCACTCCGTAAGAAAGTAAACATCAAGGTTCGTCAGCCTTTACAGAAAATATTGATCCCCGTGCTGAGCAACGGCATGAAAGAGCAATTCAGTAAGGTGGAAGACATTATCATGAGCGAGGTAAATGTGAAAGAGATCGAGTACCTCACTGCCGACAATACCTTCATAAAAAAGAAGATCAAGCCCAACTTTATCGCCCTCGGTAAAAAGATGGGAGCGAAGATGAAAGCGGTATCGGCAGCCCTCGCCCAATTCACCCAGGAAGACATCAGCCAATTTGAGCGTGAAACTGTTTATAATCTGTTGATAGAGAATGAAACCGTTCCTTTATATTTGACAGATGTAGAAATTCTAAGCGAGGATGTGCCCGGCTGGATGGTGACGAACAAGGGAGCAGTTACCGTGGCATTGGATGTAACCATTTCCCCCGAATTGCTCAACGAAGGCAATGCCCGGGAATTAGTGAACAGGATCCAGAAAATCCGCAAAGAGAGTGGTTTTGAGCTGACTGACAGAATAGCTGTACAGGTTTTAGAGAATGAGAGCCTGCAGCCTTCTATCACTCAATTTAAATCCTATATTTGCGCCGAAATTTTGGCAGATAACCTTGAATTTGTACCGCATTTATCCAATGGCATCGAAGTTGAGGTTAACGATATTCCCATAAAAGTTCAAGTACTCAAAAAAGGAGGATAGAATGGCAATTAAAAAGAAAGCAGCAAAACCTGCTCCCAAAAAGGCGGTGAAACCAGTCGCCAAAAAAACAGCAAAGCCAGCTGCTAAAAAGCCAGCTCCTAAAAAAGCGGTTGCAAAGCCTGTAGCAAAAAAAGCGGCCCCAAAGGCAGCAGTTAAGCCAGCTCCTAAACCTGTGCCGCACAAAGCGGCAAAAGTAGCTGCCAAGCCTGCTCCCAAGCCAGTGGCCAAACCGGTTGCTAAACCTGCTCCAGCAAAAGCAGTAAAGCCGGAAGCAAAGAAGCCCGAGCCGGTTGCGAAACCAGTAAGTGCTATTAAACCCACCGTTAAACAAGCAATCCAAGATTTGAAAAAAGAAGCAAAAAAGCCGGCTCCTCCAAAAGAAGTGAAGCCAATTAAAACGTCGGTAAACACCTCGGTGAAATATCAACCCGATTTTACAAAATCAGTATTAGATAAATCAGTGGAAGAGAAACCTCAAGGACCTATGGTCCGCTATAGTGATGCAGACCTCGTGGAGTTCAAAGAACTCATTCAGCGCAAACATGAAGCTGCAAAGAAAGAATTGAACTATTTGCAAGGCTTGATCACCCGTAAGGATGACCAGGGTGGTGATGGCGATGATGGCCGTTACATGACCATGGAAGATGGCAGTGTAAGTATGGAACGTGAACAACTGAGCCAGATGGCCAGCCGCCAAATCACTTATATTGATCACCTGGAAAAGGCGCTGATGCGAATCGAAAACAAAACCTACGGCATATGCCGTGTAACCGGTAAGCTTATCGATAAGGCCCGTTTACGTGCAGTGCCTCATGCTACGTTGAGCATTGAAGCAAAGATGGGTATTGTGAAAGGTCCTCAGCCTGCAGGCGAATAAGTTTACAAAGACTACTTGAAATACAAATCCTCCTGTTTAACGGGAGGATTTTTTGTTTTCAGGTATGCTGTGCTATTGTGCGTAGGGAAATACTACAGACCTACATGTAATAAAAAATCCCTCCGAACCGGAAGGATTTCAAGTATTTTGACGAATAGAGCTGATTAATAATCTCTGTTATAACCACCGCCGCCGCCACCTTTGTAGCCGCCACCGCCGCCACCTTTGTAGCCGCCACCGCCGCCGCCACCTTTGTAGCCGCCACCGCCACTACCGCCGCGGAAGCCACCGCCACCGCCGCCGCCGAAGCTGCGCTTTTTGAAGCCACCGTCGTCTTTCTTAGGCTGAGCTTCGTTCACTACAATTTTGCGTCCCTGAACGTCAGTGTCGTTCAGTTGGCTGATTGCAGCTTGGGCCTCTTCTGCATTCTCCATTTCTACAAATGCAAAACCCTTGCTACGGCCAGAGAATTTGTCGGTTAAAATTTTGGCAGAGGTTACAGCGCCAAATTGCTCAAACAGAGCAGCGAGGTCTTCGTTCGTCATGGACCAGGCCAGGTTTCCTACGTAAATGTTCACAAGAAAAAAATTAAAAAACAAAAATCATGAACCAGGATTAGCAACTGAAACCGGGGAAACTGATCGAAGGAAAAGCACCTGGAACCTCAGAAAGCATGGACTGAATTCACATTAACTCTATAAAGATAGGGGAATTATTGAGAAAAGCGAATGGGCCAAAACAAAAACTTAACGTACCTCCTGCATGTCTACCAGCTTGCGGTAAAAGCCGTTTAAGTCAACCAATTGATCGTGTGTACCCCGTTCCACAATTTCTCCTTTCTGCAACACCAGTATTTCATCGGCATGGCGAACAGTTGATAGCCTGTGTGCGATCACCAAACTGGTACGGTCCTGCATCAAATGATTAATAGCATCTTGTACCAAACGTTCACTCTCTGTATCAAGTGAAGAAGTGGCTTCATCTAAAATGAGAATCGGTGGATTTTTTAAAACCGCACGTGCTATTGTTACCCGTTGGCGTTCACCACCACTTAATTTACTGCCACGATCTCCTATGTTTTCATCATAACCATTTTCTTTTTTGGCAATGAAGTCGTGTGCATTCGCAATTTTTGCAGCAGCTTCAATTTCTTCTTTACTTGCCTCTGCTTTACTCAATGCAATATTATTTGCAATACTATCATTAAACAAAATGGGTTCCTGTGTTACAATGCCCATGAGTTGACGCAAACTATTAAGTGAATAGTTTTTAATATTCACACCATCAACCAAAATTTCACCACTGGTTACATCATGAAATCTCGGAACAAGATCAGCCAATGTTGATTTACCTGAACCACTTGAACCAACCAATGCAATTGTTTTTCCTTTTTCTAATTTGAGATTGATGTTTGTAAGAACAGTTACATCATTATATGCAAACGATACATTTTTAAATTCAATGCTTTTTTCAAACGAAGAAATAGTAACGGGGTTTATTGCTTCTTCAACTACCACCGGTGCATTGATCACTTCTTCAATACGCTCAATTGCAGCACTGCCACGTTTGGTATTGTAGTAGGCAGTTGAAAGTGATTTTGATGGGTTGATGATTTGTGTAAAAAACAGAATATAAGTAATGAAACCTTCTGATGAAAGTCCACCTGCATCACCACCTAATACCAACCGGCCACCAAACCATAACACGGCACTTAATACAAGCACACCCAATACTTCCGATAAAGGCGAAGCCATATCTTTTCTGAAATGGATCTTATTACGGAGGTGATTGAATTCTTCATTTACTTTATGAAAACGATTGCCCAATAATTTCTCCGCAGTAAATGCTTTGATAACACGAATCCCTCCAAGTGTTTCATCAAGAATAGAAATCACTAAACCATTTTTTTCACCTGCTTCGGTTGATTGTTTTTTTAATGAGCGGCTTACACGTCCAATGATCAATGCCATTATCGGTAAAAACACCAGAAGAAATAATGATAACTGCGGGCTAAGGATTATCATCCCGATTAAATAGAAAAGAATATTCAGTGGCTCTTTGATCAACACTTCCAATGCCATCATCACACTCCATTCCACTTCATTTGCATCATTACTCATGCGTGAAATAAGATCACCTTTACGTTGCTCAGTAAAATAACCAATGGGTAGTTTCAAAACTTTATCATAGAGATCACCACGCAAACGGGTGAGCACACCATTACGCATTGGTGCAAGAATTCGATAAGAGAGATAAAGAAATACGTTCTTTAACAATATGGCTGAAATAATGATCAGGCATATAAAAGCAAGTGCAGCTTCCGTTCCATTCTCAATTATCAGTTTACTGATTTGATACATGAGAAAATCGAGCAGATCAGATGCAGAGAGAATTGACTCCGGTCTTGTTGTTATCAGGTCCTCCTGGTTAAACAGGAGTTTCAAAAAAGGCGCCAGCATAGCCAGCGATACCATTGAAAAAACAATGGAGAGGAGGATACATAAAAAATAAAGAACAATCTTTCCTTTATAATCCCGCAGGTATTTAAAAATGCGTTGAAACTGTTTCATGCGTTAAACGCCGCAAAGTAACTACTTTTACAGCGTTTTAAACGTTGAAGATATGTTAGAAGGAAAAAGACAGAAACAGATAGCCGGGGTTATTCATGAGGAAATGTCAGTGATCTTTCAGAAACTGGGTTTATCAATGGTTGATGGCGGGTTGGTTTCCATCTCATCGGTGAAAGTAACACCCGATTTGCTGGAAGCCCGTATTTACCTGAGCGTTTTCCAGGCGAAGGATAATGAGGCGGTGCTGAAAAAAGTAGAAGAAAAAGCTCATGAAATAAAGCGTGAACTGGCGGCGAAAGTAAAACACCAACTGCGCCGTATACCAGAGATAAAATACTTCCTGGATGATACACTTGACCAGGTGTTTAAAATGGAAGAACTCTTTAAAAAAATCGAAGAGGAGAAGAAGGGGGAAGAGTAAGCTGCCGGTAGTTGATTGTCGTCAGTAAATTAGGTATTGACTATTCACAATTGACCATTCACCATTCACAACAATTATCCATTGAATTTTCTTTTCGCCTGGCGCTATTTCAGATCAAAGAAATCAACCAATGCCATCAACATTATTGCATGGGTAACTGTAACGGCTATGGCTGTTGGTACAGCTGCATTAGTGGTGGTGTTGAGTATTTTCAATGGCTTTGAAGGGTTGGTGAAAACATTATATTCTTCATTTTATCCGGATATACGTATTACAGCAGAGCAGCAGAAGATCATGTTGCTTGATGATGCTACGCTTGCAAAAATTCGTGTGTTGACGAACGTTACTGCAGTAAGTATGGTGGTGGAAGAAAATGTGCACCTGCAAAATGGTGATTACCGCACCAATGCAGTGATCAAAGGTGTTGATGATAATTACAACAAAGCAAGTGGTGTATCTTCTATGATCAGCAATGGTGAATTTGAGACCGGAAGTGTTGAAACACCTGCTTTGGTATTAGGTGTGGGCATTGAAAATGCCTTGAACCTGTTAAGTGATCGTGCAATAAATCCCGTTACGGCTTATTTGCCAAAGCGTGGCGTAACTTCTTCTGATCCATTAGAAGCCATCAGTACAGTGAACTTGCAACCAACGGGCTCATTTTCTATTCAGCAGGATTTTGATAACAAGTATGTCATCACAAACATTGATATACTGAAAGAAATGCTTGGCCTGAAACCAAATGAATACAGCTCAGCAGAAATTAAATTAGTAAACATAAAAGACGAAGAACAAACTATTGCAGCTTTACAAAAAGTGCTGGGCAGGGGTTATTTGGTAGAAAACAGGTATCAACAAAATCGTTCACTTTTTGCCGTTATGCAATTGGAAAAATGGGCGATCTATGGAATTCTTTCGTTGATATTAGTGATCGCTGCTTTTAATATGATCGGTGCATTAACGATGCTGGTGCTGGAGAAGGAGCAAGATATACAAATACTCCAGGCAATGGGTGGCGGAAGAAAGTTCATTCAGAAAATATTCCTGACCGAAGGTGTCTTACTTGCATTAACAGGTAGCATTATCGGAATAATACTCGCACTGATCTTTTCCTATCTGCAGGTTACGTTTAAACTTATTCCATTAACAGGTTCTTTTGTGATCGACTACTATCCGGTAAAAATTTTACTCACCGATATTTTACTTGTAATTACAACAGTGATTGTGATCGGCCTGCTGGCTTCCTGGGTTCCTTCTGTGAAAGCAGCACGACAAAAGATTTCGCTGCGGGCACAATAATCTGAGGCATAAAAAAAGCAGATGATTTTCACCATCTGCTTCTATCAATAGATTTTCTGAAAGATTAATAGTCCCCTAAGCTTGTTTCTCCTAATTGCGTGAGTGCTTTTGATAATTGATCATCGTTAGGAGCAATACCGTGCCATTCGTGGCTGCCTTCCATAAAGTCGATGCCTTTACCCATTTCTGTTTTCATCAAATTCACAATTGGTTTGCCTTTGCCGACAAATGATTTTGCTTTTTCCAGGCCGGCAACCATTTGATCCATGTCGTTACCGTTTTCAATCACCAATGTTTCCCAGCCAAATGCTTCGAACTTGGCTTTTAAATCGCCAAGGCTCATAACTTTTTTGGTAGGGCCGTCAATTTGTTGTCCGTTCCAATCGATAGTAGCAATAACATTGTCCATTTTATGGTGAGCCGCAAACATCACTGCTTCCCATATCTGGCCTTCCTGTAATTCACCATCGCCGTGTAAAGAATAAACTACTGTATTTTCTTTGTTTAGTTTTTTCGTGTAAGCCGCACCGATAGCAACACTTAAGCCTTGCCCAAGTGAACCGGATGCAATACGCACACCAGGCAAATGCTCATGAGTGGTTGGGTGACCCTGCAAACGACTGTTCAGTTTGCGGAAAGTTGCCAGTTCTGCAGCTGGGAAATAACCACTGCGGGCCAGCGTCGCATAAAAGATGGGCGAAATATGGCCGTTTGAAAGAAAGAACAGATCCTCACCCGGCGCATCCATGCTAAAGGCGGGGTTGTGTTTCATCACTTTAAAGTAGAGAGCTGTCATATATTCAGTACAACCTAAAGAGCCACCCGGGTGACCACTTTGGCAAGCATGTACCATTCTTACAATGTCTCGGCGTAGCTGCGTCGCAATTTCTTTCAGTTCTGGCATAGTTTTTTTGAATTGCGGGCAAAGCTAATAGAAAAATGTTTGCAACGGACTAAACTTTTCAGGCAAATTAAAGTCTATACCGCTTCTGTGAGCAAAAGACCGGAAACCACGATGGCATTTAAAATTACTGTTATCGCTTCCTCTTTCGGCTCAGAAAGTATAGATTTGCAACACACTTGAATTAGACAACTGCATGGATCACCTTCTTATTGGATCGGTTATTTCTTTCTTAATTACTTATTCGGCTATACCCATAATTATCAGGGTGGCAGAAGCGAAGCACCTCTTTGATGTGCCCGATGACGACCGTAAAGTGCATGTAACCCCTGTTCCCTCGCTTGGCGGCATTGGTATTTTTGCTGGCTTCATACTTGGTTTTTTAATTGCTGTGCCTGCTGGTTTGGTGGAGGTACAGTATTTCGGGGCAGCTTTTCTGGTGATCTTTTTCCTGGGGCTGAAGGATGATATTGTGGTGTTGACGCCACTCAAAAAATTTCTCGGCCAGTTATTGGCGGCATTTATTATTGTGTACAAAGGCAATATTCTTATAGATGGAATGTTTGGTTTTATGGGGTTTGAAAAAATGCCTTTTATTCTGAGTCTTGCATTTACTTACCTCACCATCATTGTAATTACCAATTCATTTAATTTAATTGATGGGGTAGATGGACTTGCAGGATCGCTTGGTATGTTTACCTCCATCTGTTTTGGTATTTATTTTGTTTTGGCCGATCAGCCATTTTACGCCATGATGGCCTTTGCTATGGCAGGAAGCCTGGGTGCATTTCTAATCTTTAATATTTCACCTGCTAAAATATTCATGGGCGATACCGGTTCCCTTTTATTAGGAATCGTGAACTCTATCCTTGTGATCAAATTTATACAGGTAGCAACATTGCCAACAGCGAAAGTTTATTTGCCAGCGGCTCCGGCTATCGGCTTTGCCATCTTGTTTGTTCCATTATTCGATACGCTTCGCATTTTTGCCTATCGTATTTTATCACGTCGCTCGCCATTCAGCCCCGATCGGAACCACGTTCATCATCTCTTACTGGCGAAAGGGTTCAGTCATAAAATGGTGACTTTTTTGGCTGTTTCATTTAATCTTGTGATTGCCGGAGCAACCGTTTTGGCAAGAGAACTGAACATCACTTTCCTGTTACTGGGGTTAATAAGTGTAGGTTTTTCCGTAATCAGCCTGCTTATTTATTCAAACCGGAATAACCGGCGCAAACTCTTTACAAACGATGTTTCAACGGCGCCAGCAGAAACAATCAATGGTGAAACAAAAGTTATCCCATTATCGGGAGGCACAGCTATAATTCCCGAAAAGGCAGATGTGGCCAAACACAAACAGTCTTAATTTTTCTGCGGCAGCAATAAACAACAATTCAGTAGGTTTGCAGCTCAATAATTTTTAATTGTATGTCAGAAGAGCTTTCGTTAATCATGGACGATGCTGAAGAGCACATGAATAAAGCCATTCAGCACCTTGAAGTAGAATTGGTAAAGATCCGTGCAGGCAGGGCAAATCCAAATATGCTTGATGGGATCGTAGTTGATTATTATGGTACCCCCACACCTATTAACCAGATCGGGAATCTCAGTGTAACCGATGCCCGTACATTGACCATTCAGCCGTGGGAAAAAAATATGTTGCAGCCCATTGAGCGTGCAATCATCAACTCAAATATTGGTCTTGCGCCTCAAAACGATGGCAATATCATCCGTTTATTTTTACCGCCACTAACCGAAGAGCGTCGCAAGGAATTAGTAAAGCGTGTGAATGCCGAAGGTGAACATACAAAAGTAGCTGTGCGTAATATCCGTCGTGATGCAATTGAACAAATCAAGAAACTGCAAAAAGAAGGATTAAGTGAAGATGCAGCGAAAGATGCGGAGAAAGATGTTCAGACCTTAACAGATAAATACAGTTTACAGATCGATAAACATCTGGAAGCAAAGGATAAAGAAATCATGTCGGTTTAACCGAACAAATAATTCAAGAAAAGGGGTGCAATTGCAACCCTTTTTTATTACCTATTGGTAAGATACACACCGGAAAGAATGATCAACAATCCAATGATCTCCAGCTGACCAATTGTTTCGCCTGCCAGTAACCCCCATCCAATTGCTACGAACGGAATACCATAAGTAACCATAGTAGAAAATAATGGTCCTGCTCTTTTCATAAGCATGTAAAAAAGGATCGAAGCAATGGCAGTTCCGAAAACACCCAACACTACGGAAGCGCCTACTGCTCTTATCACTGCAAAATCAGTAAAGTCGTGTTTGGCAAAACCTGCCAGTAATAAAACAGTTGTTGCAGGAATGATCAATGAAACAAATGCAATGGCAGCAATATCAAGCGAGCCCACATGTTTTAAATAACGGTTGATGAGGTTTACATTCAAACCATACGAAAGTGTTGCAACCACAATGAGTGATGCCAGAAACACATCACTGTTGGCACTGTCTGCTTTCTGTGCCAAAAAAAGCAACAGCATTCCACCGAAACCGATCAATACCCCAACCAATTTTTTCCAGGGCACAGCTGATTTAAACAACAACGCACCAATCGTAATTACAAACAAGGGTGTTAATGCGTTCAGCATACCTGCCAGTGCACTATCGATCTTTGTTTCTGCAACACAGAAAAGGATGGCCGGTATAAAGCTTCCAAGCAATCCCGATACAACTAATAGTCCAAGATCTTTTCGCTGCATACGTTTGAAACTGCCAATGGCAAAAGGAAGTAATACAATACCACCGCTGAACATACGCATGGCAGCTACTTCATACGCCGATAGTTGTTTCAATCCTTCTTTCATGAGTATGAATGAGCTACCCCATACAAGACACAGAATAAGAAACAGAAGCCAGTTGAAAAGTTTTGGATGCATAAATGAAGATGCAAAGGTTCGTGAAAAGAATCATTCGGCCAATTTGGTTTGATGAATGGACAATGGCGGGTGATTCACCCATTCAAAACAAAGATTATATTCGTAAAAACGATTTTTATGGCTAAAGTGAAACTCTCCTCCATCAGCACAAAGGCACCCCGCAGCATTGATAAAGAAAAAGCAAAAGCTAAAACAGAAAAGATATTAGTAGAGTTAGATGAATTGCAGAACCTGTTAATTGCTGAAGCAAAAAATTCATTGCTGGTGGTGATACAAGGGATGGATGCAAGTGGAAAAGATGGTGCTATACGTGATGTGTTTGGTTCATTGAATCCGATGGGTGTTTCAGTAAAATCATTCAAAGCGCCAACGGCTGAAGAGTTGAGTCATGATTTTTTGTGGCGCATACACCAAGAAACTCCTGCAAAAGGAATGATCAAAATTTTTAACCGCAGTCATTACGAGGATGTTTTGATCACACGTGTACATGGCTGGTGCGATGATGCTACTGCAACAAAGCGGATGAAAGCCATTAATGATATGGAAGAATTGCTGGTGCAGCATAACAATACACAGATACTGAAATTTTACCTGCACATTTCACCGAAGGAACAACAGGAACGTTTGCAGGAACGTACACACGACCCACGTAAAATGTGGAAGTACAACGAAAATGATTTTGCTGAGGCAAAACTCTGGAAGAAATACATGGGTTATTATGATGAATGTTTTAATAGCTGCAACAAAGTGCCCTGGCATATTATTCCGAGCGATCAGAACTGGTATAAAGAATACCTCATTGCATCAAAAGTGTATGACACACTCAAGAAACTGAAGATGCAATACCCGGGTTTGAAAAAATAAAGTTTGCGTAGGCAAATATTTTTATAAAGATTTGTGACACCCCACAGAAGTCTTTATTTATTTCATCACACTAAAAATTAATTTTATGGGAATGCTCAAGGAGTTTAAAGAGTTTACAATGAGAGGCAATGTTATTGATCTTGCTATTGGTGTTATTATTGGCGGCGCATTTGGTGCTATCATTAATTCATTAGTAGGCGACATTATTACTCCTGTTTTGTTAAAGCCTGCTTTAGAGGCTGCCGGTGTATCTGAAATTGATAAGTGGGCTCCCGGGGGCATTCTGTTAGGTAAGTTTATTGCGGCTATACTTTCCTTCCTTGTAATCGCATTTGTATTGTTTTTGATCATCAAGGGTCTTAATGCTTCAAAAAAGAAAGAAGAAGCTGCACCTCCGGCACCGACTCCGGAAGATATTGTTTTACTACGTGAAATAAGAGATGCATTAAAAAAGTAAGTTGATATAAACTTAACTGCAGCGGAAGTTTTTTTCTGCTGCAGTTTTTTTTAAGGGATGGCTTCATCTTTGCTGCTGAAAAATCTAAACAGAACACTTATGATGAAACAGATATTATTTTCTGTTGTTATGCTGTATTGTACAACAACAAATGCACAGGATGCGCAGGTAAAACGTTTGAAGGACGAATCGAACAAAACTATTAAGAAAGAGCCTGAACAAAAAGAAGGTTGGACAAAAGGAGGCGTCTTCAATCTCAATCTCAGCCAGGGTGCCAGCCGTAACTGGGCTGCTGGTGCAGAGAAATTTTCTTTTTCTATCAATGCATTGGCAAACACCTTTGCTTATTACAAACGATACAGGAATGTGTGGGATAACACATTGAATGTGCAGTATGGTATTGTGAATGCAACAAGTATCGGCACACGAAAAAATGATGATCGTTTCGATCTCCTTTCACGTTACGGTTATCAATTGGGCGATACTGCAACAAGTAAATGGTACTTATCGGCCTTAGCGAACCTCCGTACACAAATGACAACGGGCTACAATTATGCCGTTGATCCCCAAAGAAAAAATTCGGCTTTGTTTGCACCTGCATACCTGTTGGTATCGCCGGGTATTATGTACAAGCCCAATGCAACATTCGATGTATTTCTTTCGCCCGTTACTTCACGTTGGGTAATTGTGAACGGGAAAAATAAAGATATCCGCCGCCTCTTCAATTTTACTGATACCACTAAGATGGCTATTAACGAGATTGGTGCGTTTCTAACCGCTAATCTCAAAAAAGAACTGGCGAAAAATATCGGTCTCACCAGCAGGCTCGATCTGTTCAGTAACTACAGGAATAATCCGCAGAATATCGATGTGTTTTGGACCAACACATTGGGTTTCAAGGTGAATAAATATATTGGTGTAAGCTATAATTTCGACCTCATTTACGACCACGATACAAAAAATGTCGAAACCGGTGGTTTAATGGGTACGCAGCTCAAATCCCTCATGGGTATTGGGTTTACAGCCACTTTTTAGTAAGGTTTAGTTCCCTACATTTGCAAGTCCTGTACAAATCGTACGGGACTTGTTCGTTAAAAACAGAAATACTTTGCAAACAGAATCATACCAGATAAAACTGCCCCAGTTCGAAGGCCCTTTTGATCTCCTGTTGTTTTTTATTGAACGTGATGAATTGGATATTTATAACATCCCCATTACACGTATCATTAAAGATTTCATGGATTTTATTCATCAAACCGAAAAGCTGAATATTGAATTGTCGAGTGAATTTATTTTGTTCATTTCAACATTGATGCGCATTAAAGCGAAAATGCTGTTGCCACGTAAAGAAATAGATGAGCAAGGAAATGAAATTGACCCACGCCAGGAACTGATCGATAAAATTCTTGAATACAAACGTTTCAAAGAAGCAAGTGTGCAAATGGCGGAGATGGAAGCAATGCGTATGCTCATGGTAAAGCGTGGTAACATTGCAAAAGAACTTTCAAGTATTGGTGAAGAAACGGGTGAAGGAACAGAGATACAAACCATCACCATGTTTAAACTGATGAAAACGTTTGAACGTGTGATGAAGAAACACCATGAACGTTTTAATAAACCGGTGCATACTGTTGTGCAGTACAACTACACCATGGAAGGCAGTCGTGAGTATATGCTTGATATGGTGAAGAAAGAAAAGAACATGCCGTTTGAAAAATTGTTTGATGTGGTGGAGAACCGTATTCACGCTATTTTCTTATTTCTTTCGTTGCTTGAACTTTCACAACAACGCTATATGACCTTATTGGTTGGTGAAGGGAAAAATAATTTTATTGTTGAGTGGAATGAGAACCGGGAAGAAGATGCGGAAGATTCATTTGTGTATCCAGGTTCGCCGGAAGAAGGAAAATAATTCTATCAGAATAAGTGAAAGCCTCATCAATTGCGATGGGGCTTTTTTAATTAGTGGCTTTTGATTAAAAGGGAAAATTATTCCCGTTTTCTTAACAATCTGCATATTATTTTGGCTGCATGAAATACCACCTCTGCTATTTACTTATCTGCCTATTTGCTAATGTCAAAGTTGTTCATGCCTTTGAAAGAATTCAAGGAGTTTGTATTGATGCTGAATCAAGAAGAGGTGTCCCTTTTGCCACCGTTGTTCTTCAAAAGACAAATCTATTTACCGATGCAGATAGTAGTGGATTTTTTGAGATTGATATTTTTGGTGACGATACTTTATTAGTAACAAGTATCGGATACAAGGATCATAAAATTGCTATCAGTGATTTAAAAAAGGAGCAAACTGTTTTTCTTCAACCCTTGCCTGTTCAGTTATCTGAAGTTTTTGTTGGCAAAAGGCAATCAATGACCATAGGTTTAACAAAGGGGAAGAAGAAATTTACTATGAATTCGGATGATTGTTTACGATTTGAAATGGCTACCAGAATAAATATTCCGGATAACGTTGGGCAATTTCAGCTCAAGAGTGTTTCTATAAACGGAGTTGGCTTTAATGAAGAAAATCCTGTTCGTATACATATTTACAACGTCGGAAAATATGGGGAGCCGGCTTTCGAGTTGCTGAAAAAGGATATTGTTATTACAAAAAACTCATCAAAAAATAATGTATTGCATATTGATGTCGAAGGCCAGGGTATTTTTCTGAGTGACGATCAGTTTTTTGTTGGAGTTCAGTGGATAGCAGATAGTATAAATAAAGAAAGAATAAATACGAAAAAGGAACGTGTAATCGGTCCGGGAGTTTATTGTTCTCACTACATCTCTTCAACAGTTACTTATACGAGATCGTCAAATCTTGCAGGTTATAAATGGATGCTTCACACCAATGGGATTATTTATCCGTTTGACTATGACAAGATTCCATCAAAAATTAAGTCGCCATTAAATATGCTTGTGTCTTGCGATATTCTATATTGATAAAAAAATCCCATCGCTCAGCAATGGGATTCTATTTATAAAAAAGAAATGAATTAAGCTTTCACCGTCACCCTCACATCCATCATCTCTCTCACCGTTTTTGCAATACCATTCGCATCAATACCAATTTCTTCATACAACTGTTTTGGTGTGCCATGTTCTACCAGTGCATCAGGAATACCCATGATCTTTACTTCAGCATTATAATTGTTAGCAGCCATAAATTCAAGCACTGCACTTCCAAACCCACCAACCACAGTTCCGTCTTCAATGGTTACAACCTTACTGAATTTTGCAAACACTTCGTGCAGCATTTCTTCATCAATTGGTTTTGCAAAACGCATATCGTAATGTGCAGGATTAATGCCATCGTTCTTTAATTCACGAATGGCACTTGCTGCAAAGTTGCCGGGATGGCCAAAAGATAAAATCGCAATGCCTTCTCCATCTTTCAACTTGCGGCCTTTACCAATTTCAATTTCTTTCATTTCATTTCTCCACTCAGGCATTACACCTTCACCTCTTGGATAACGGATAGAAATAGGCAATGTATGTGTATCAAGTTGAGCAGTATACATCATGTTACGCAACTCAGCTTCATTCATGGGAGCAGCCACAATCATGTTGGGTACACAACGCATGTAAGCAATATCGTAACAGCCATGATGTGTAGGCCCATCTTCGCCTACCAAACCTGCACGATCTAAACAAAAGATCACAGGCAGTTTTTGAATAGCTACATCATGCACCACCATATCATATGCACGTTGCATAAATGAGGAGTAGATGTTGCAAAACACTTTCATTCCCTGAGTTGCCATACCTGCGCTGAGTGTAACGGCATGCTGTTCGCATATACCTACGTCAAATGCACGGTGCGGCATTTTGTCCATCATGAATTTAAGTGAAGAGCCACTTGGCATTGCCGGAGTAATACCGACAATTTTTGCGTTCTGTTCAGCCAGTTCAATCATCGTATGTCCAAACACATCCTGGTATTTGGGAGGTTGGGGAGTGTCAAATTTCTTCTTATGAATTTCACCTGTTACTTTATCAAACAAACCCGGTGCATGCCATTTGGTTTGATCTTTTTCAGCCAGCTCATATCCTTTCCCTTTCACCGTTACAATATGCAATAGTTTCGGCCCGGGAATATTTTTGAGATCTTTTAGTGTATCAACAAGCTTCGTGATGTTATGTCCATCGATAGGACCAAAATAACGCAGCTGTAATGCTTCAAATAAATTACTGCTCTTACTTACAAAACCTTTTATGCTGTGCTCCAGCTTGCTCGCCATTTCACGGGTAAAGGTTTTACCAACCGGTAATTTGCCCAACGCCTTCCACACATCATCTTTAATACGATTGTAAGTGGGGGAGGTAGTAATGTCGGTCAGGTATTCTTTCAACGCACCAACGTTCGGGTCGATGCTCATACAGTTATCATTCAAAATGATCAGCACATCGCTATCAGCAACACCTGCATGGTTCATAGCTTCAAAAGCTAAACCAGCCGTCATAGCTCCATCACCAATCACTGCAATTGATTTCCGGTTTTCACCTTTCATTTTTGCAGCCATTGCCATGCCTAATGCTGCAGAAATTGATGTAGAAGAGTGACCAACACCAAACGTGTCGTATTCGCTTTCACTGCGTTTGGGGAAACCGCTAAGCCCGTGGTATTTCCTGTTGGTGTGAAAATTATCCCGGCGACCGGTTAGGATCTTATGACCATAAGCCTGGTGACCAACATCCCATACCAACTGATCGTAAGGTGTATTGTAAACATAATGAAGAGCAGTTGATAATTCCACCACACCAAGGCTGGCGCCAAAGTGGCCACCATGCACGCTCACCACATCAATAATATACTGGCGTAACTCATCGCAAACCTGGGGTAATTGATCCATAGGCAGTTTTTTCAAATCGGCCGGAGAATCAATTTTGCTGAGTAGGGAACCGGGTTTTATTTCCATATTTTCCAGAATAATTGTGTAAAGGTAAAAAACTTACGTTCAATCGTACAAGATTGGTTTGTTTAACAACTGTTCCTGTAAAAAGTTGAAAATGCGCACAAAACGTTAATCATTATTTCAACCATTTACCCAAATAATAAGCCCTTTGTACCTTTAGGGGGGTGAAACCCATATCTTAACGGTTAGATTTGTAAGTACTATGCGCATAGGAATCAGTAAAATGGGAGCTTATTGGTGGTGCCAGGTAGCTGGATGGGGAGGTAATATGCTCATGAATTTCTTTTTTGCCTGGACATACAACCGGGAGATCAATGCATCTTTTGTGTTGCGTTCGCTCATTATTGCTGCGCTAGGGTTGATCATTACTCATTTTATGCGTTGGGTGATCATTCAGTCGAACCTTTTGCAGAAAACATTTGAACGACAGGTGGTT
The DNA here is from genome assembly GCF_037892425.1 of Lacibacter sp. H375. Lineage (NCBI taxonomy): Bacteria > Pseudomonadati > Bacteroidota > Chitinophagia > Chitinophagales > Chitinophagaceae > Lacibacter > Lacibacter aquaticus. The sequence continues at coordinate 599,827 of NZ_JBBKTT010000001.1, read as the reverse complement.
TACTTCCTGATTCTTACGCTTGCCTTTTCTATGTTGTACCCTTTCGTTTCGCTTTCCCTTTTCAACATACTCGGTTTATTTACGCCTGAGCAACGGGTGTACAGTTTCACCAGGCTGTTAGTTGGTTCTGCCATTAATGCGTTTGTAACCTTATTGGTTTGGAACCTGATCTACTTTATTTACCATTACGTTGAATCCTTCCGTAAACAACAGCTCGATGCATTAAAGATGCAAAGTGTGGTGAAAGAGCTGGAGCTCAAAACAATTAAAGCGCATATCAATCCACATTTCATTTTTAATTCATTGAATGGTATACGGGCTTTGGTTGATGAAAATCCTGCACGTGCAAGAACAGCTATCACTGAGTTGAGTAACATCCTGCGCAGCAGTATGCAGGCGGAGAAAATGGAAACCGTTCCGTTTGAAAAAGAGCTGGGTATTGTAAAAGATTACCTCGCACTGGAACAGATGCGGTTTGAAGAACGATTGAAAGTGAATTTTGATATTGATGAAGATACACTGGAACAGCCGGTGCCGCCTATGATGTTGCAGACACTGGTGGAAAATGCGATCAAGCATGGCATCAGCAAAAACATAACGGGTGGTGTTATTAAGATCAGTTCAAAATTTGTGAACGATCATCATGAACTGGTGATCAGGAATACCGGTAAACTCAATGGTGATTTTAACCCCGATGGTTTTGGTATATCCAGCACACAAAGCAGGTTGAAACTAATGTTTGGTGAAGATGCTGCTTTTTCGATCAGCGATGTAAACGGAAATGAAGTGGAAGCAAGAGTAAGTATGCCCGCCGGTTTGTAATTAACAACAATAGACTAAATTGTACCTAATAAAATAACGAGCCATGAACAAAAGAGCTATCATTATTGATGATGAACGTTTGGCCAGGAATGAACTGAAGAAATTATTGACCGAGTTTCCGGATATAGAAGTGATCGATGAAGCATCGAATGTAGATGAAGGTTTGCAGAAGATAGAAGCTTTGAACCCTGATCTTATTTTTCTCGATATCCAGATGCCGGGTAAAACAGGTTTTGATCTGTTGAGCGAACTTGACCGTACACCCGAAGTGATTTTTACCACTGCTTATGATGAATATGCGTTGCGTGCTTTTGAAGTGAATGCATTGGATTATTTGTTGAAGCCAATTGAACCCAAGCGTTTGGCTGATGCATTACATAAGCTGGATGAAGATGATAAAGAAACAACTGTTGATGGTGAGCCTGTTTCGGTTAACCGCAGCATGCTGAGTGAGAACGACCAGGTTTTTGTAAAAGATGGTGAGCGTTGCTGGTTTGTAAAGCTGAGCGATATCCGTTTGTTTGAGAGTGTAGGCAACTATGCGAAAGTGTATTTTGGTCCAAACAAACCATTGATCTTAAAATCACTGAATGCATTGGAGGAGCGTTTGGATGAAAAAATATTCTTCCGTGCCAACCGTAAACATATTGTGAACCTGCGCATGATTGAAAAAGTTGAACCTTATTTTAATGGCGGGTTGTTGTTGGAAATTCATGGTGGCGATAAAATTGAAGTGAGTCGCAGACAGGCCGTGAAGTTTAAAGAAATGATGAGTTTATAAATTGTAGTCTTTTAAAATAATACCTTATCAATGAAGAAATTTTTTGCAACGTGGTTATTGCTTACAGTAACCACGTTTTTATTTGCACAAACGAAAGTTGATAACATCATCAATGCAAAGGAAGTAGAACGCATTGAACGTGTGCTCGCATCAGATGAAATGAAAGGCCGTCGTGTGTTTTCGCCGGAGATCGATAAAGCTGCGGATTTTATTGCTGCCGAATTTAAAGCTGCCGGTTTGGAAACATGGAACAACAGCGGCACTTATCGCCAGGAGTTTTCTGTTATCAATCCACGATTTCTTGGTGCTTCGGGTACAGTTAATGGCGTACAGGTTGATGTACGAAACATTGCAGCTGTAACCCATCAGCCAATAGTAACTATCAATGAACAATCTGGTTATGAAAAAGCAACGATCGCAGCTGGTGCAAATTTATTCAATGAAGCACAGACGATTGTTCGCTCAGGTAAGAACTATGTAGTGCTGGTTGATACAAGTCATGCAAAGAATTTCCGTTGGCTTTCTTCCTTCAAACGTGGTACAACTAAGCTGACAAATACCGTGATATTTGTTGCAACTACAGCACAAGAGTTATCAACGTATGCATTTGAAGCAAAGCATGAAGTGGTGGAACAGAAATTGTCGAATGTCGTAGGAATTATCCCGGGCAAAAGCAAAAAAGAGGAGTATGTGATCTTCTCGGGTCACTACGATCATATTGGAATAGGCAAGCCTGTTGATGGTGATTCAATTTTTAATGGTGCCAATGATGATGCCGCAGGAACCACAGCAGTTATAATGCTTGCAAAATATTACAAAGCATTAAACAATAATGAACGCACCATCATCTTTGCTGCATTTACTGCAGAAGAATCAGGTGGTTATGGTGCACAATATTTCTCCCGTCAATTTGAACCGGCAAAAGTTGCAGCGATGTTTAACATTGAAATGATTGGTACTGAAAGTAAGTGGGGTAAAAACTCTGCCTACATTACTGGTTATGAAAAAACAGATATGGGCGCAATTATGCAGAAGAATCTTGAAGGGACAGGGTTTACATTTCATCCCGATCCATACACTGATCAGAATTTATTCTATCGATCCGATAATGCAACACTTGCACGTTTAGGTGTTCCTGCGCATACCATCTCTACTTCAAAGATGGATAATGAACCAAATTACCATAAAGTATCTGATGAAGTGGAAACACTTGATATGGATAATATGGCAATGATCATAAAATCAATTGCCATGAGCGCAAGAAGTATTGTGAGCGGGAAAGATTCGCCATCAAGAGTGAAAGTGGAAGAGTTGAGATAACATACAATTTATTCTACATAAATAAAAAAGGAGCATTGCTCCTTTTTTATTTATGATCGTAGTTGAAGTTTAATTCAGTTTTTCAAAATGCAGATCCAGTTTCTTATCTTTTTTATAATAATCCATGATCAGGACTTGTCCCTGGCGTGCAGGTAATACAATTGATCTGTTGGCATCTGATTTTGTCTGGATCTTGTCCTGGGTAAGTTTGCCATCGTTGTAAGTAATGGAATTAAACGTAGTTCCTTTATAACCTTTTCCCCGCTCATAATCACTGTAGCAAACAGAAAACGAACTATGGTCTTTGTTTACCTGTGTATATGCATAATCAAAACCACTGTAGTAGTATTTGATATGTTTCCCAAGCATCTGTGTGCTTATAAATTCAGAACCGCTGGTGAGTTGAAAATCGTTATCGCTTTTCTTGTAAATCGAAGCTTCTTTAACGGTAAAATCAGGCTGAAATCTAATCACAAGCATATCGGTCACTTTTAATTTCACCGTGCTGATATTCGAGCTGCTGCCTGCGGCACCTGCAAGTATAGTTGTTGCAATTCCCAAACCGCTTGCAGCTTTTTTGTAACCTTCGCCAATCGCATAAATGCTACCATCGTCTGTTTGTATCATATTGTGAAGGAACATATAACCGAAATCATCGATTTTACCACTTCCACTTGTGCCGAGATGTTTGCCAAGATCAAGTGCCCAGGAAGAATATTTTTCGCTCAGGGTTTTTCCTGATTCGTCAATCCCAAAAAACGCAAACCCTTTTGATTTATCTTTCATCACATTACCTCCCTTGTCAAAATACTCTCCATAGAGATAGGCTTTACCATCATTTAAAACCGACATGCTGATTGGGTAGAAATTATATTTTCCTTCATTGGTCGATTTTTGGAATAGTAGTTTCCCGTTTTCAAGCGATAAACCAAGTACAAACGATTCCGGATTACGATCGAATCTGCTGGAATATTTCAACATTTCAACATATACTACATTTTTATAAGTACCGAGATAATCACCCACAAACATTTTACCATCCATTGCCGGAACATAAGTCCATTGTTTTTTTGTATCAGTACCCACGTAACTGATCTGAAAAGTAAAATCTTTGTTATCACGGCTGGGAACATTTGAAATAAATCCTTTTCCTTCTACCGGGTATAATCCTTTAAAATTATTGTCCTCATCATCTAATAAATAGTTGGTTCTTAAGTAAGCCTCGTCCTTTTTGGATATACTTTTTGTGTACGAGAATTTCTTTGTACCATCTGCACCATAAACCTGGTAATCCAGAATGTTTGCATCAGAATTATAGAACAAGAATATAAGATCGGTACCGTTAAACGATGATTCAATGATGCTCACGTTTTTTGAATCCTGGAATTTCAATTCTTTCAACTTGTTCAGGCTTTGATCCATGATCTGTAATGTGTATTCATTTGTTTTACGGTCAATTTTGTCGCTCACGTAAAAGAAATAATAACCTTTCACTTCGCTGCCTTCTTTAATGGCGTCAGAATTGCGCATTACACTCGCCTTCTGAATATTGGCAATACTTAATTTTTGTGCCTGCGTGCTTGCTATAAAGCCCATAAGCATAAATAAAACTGTTAGTTTTTTCATTTCTGTGGTTTTGTTTTAATGTTGATTATTGTTTTTTTCGGCTATGTTTATTTGTTCAGCTACTGGTTTAAATTCTTTTAATGGCAATAAGTAACGGTTGCAAAATGCTTTTGTCAATTGAGCCATTTCATCAAGTCGAATGCGGGTAAGAAACCGCAGGAGTTCATTATAGTCTTTAGAATAGAATTTATTTTCTGTATCAAGTAGTAAGCCTGCTTTGTGATTTTTCTGTTGCTCGTATAACTTATTCAGATCTCTTGCAATTAAGTATGCGGCAAGATTTGTTTGCTTTTGTTGTTGCAACAAAAGCAGGTTGTAATAAATATTACGGCTTACATTACCCGATTGATAAGTATGTTCAATCATTTCAAGCAAAAGTTCTTCTTTCAGTTTATGAAAATAGTTTTCATCAACCAGGAAAGAGTTACCTCCGGTTTTTGCAGCTACTGAATCTTTCAAAGCCGCAATACGAACTGTACAATCAGGATGTGTTTTGAATGAATCAATTTCTTTTGCTTTTTCTTCGGCCGACTGAGTATCTATTTTACTGAAGATAGCCGACTCTTCCTGTATCCATTTCTTTTTAAACGGATAGCTTTCAAAGTGGAGTATTGTCTGCACATTGAGCTTTGGGAAAACAGTTGCTTTGTCAACTGTATCGAGTAATTGCAGTAACGATACAATACCATTTGCATCGTACCCGGTATTCTTAAAAAAAGTAAAAGCCTGCAAATCGGCTTCTGTTTCCCTGCTGCGGCTATGATGCCTGCTGTTGAAAATCAAATTCAGACTTAGTTTTTCAAGCTCTGCATTCACACCAAATTCTTTTTTCGACAGCTCTTTTAGTTTCTTTTGAAATTCCGGACTATTTGTTACAGTAACATAGTTGTCGACCGACTGCAGCGTATGTGCTTTATAGTAATGCGCCAGTTCATGGCACAACACAAATGCAAGTTCTGCTTCGTTATGCATATGTATTACAAGTCCTGCATTAATAGCAATGGAACCATCTCCCATGCTATATGCATTCGGCCACCAGTCACGTGTAAAAAATATTCGTAACTCATCAGCTTTTAATACAGGATTAGCTTTAATGATTTTGCCCAACACTTGTTGCAGGTATTGATGAGGTTCTTTTGCAGTGATAGGACTTTTGCTGTTGATCGTTTTTTCAATCTGTTCGAAATGTGTTTTATAGATCTCTTCATAATCCTTTTTCAGTGATGGAGTAGCTTTCGATAACCATGACGTTTTCACAATGCGCACTGACTGCACCCAATTCTTTTTCAGAATAGTATCATCGGTTTGGAAATTATGAAAAGGATTTTGCTGTGCTGATAGCAGCGAGCAGAAGAATAGCAAAACAGAAGTGAGGACAATGGTTTTCAAAAGCATACTGGGTCTTGGTTCCTGCTAACAGGGAATTTTATACCAGTAAAAATAAGACGTAAGAAGGGAATTTTATGCTTTTACAGGCACACTATGTATAGCTGCGGCCATTTCTTTAATAAGTGTGGCGTTTTTCTCAATAGCATTGCCTATCACAATTACATCAGCCCCTGCTTTACAGTTGCGGTATGCTTTTTCAGGATCAGTTATGCCGCCACCAATAATGAGAGGAGCTTCAATTTGTTGAGCTACGGCTTGTATCATGCTTTCGCTGATGGGGCGTTTGGCACCACTGCCGGCATCCATATAAACCACTTTCATACCAAGCATTTCGCCGGCCATCGCAGTACACATGGCAATCTCATTTTTATCGGAAGGGAGAGGAGCAGCATTGCTAATGTAAGACACGGTTGTTGGGGCACCACCATCAACCACCATGTAAGCAGTTGAAATAATCTCAAGTCCGCTTTGCTTTACAAATGGTGCAGAGATCACATGTTGGCCGATCAATAATTCAGGATTACGTCCGGAGATCAAAGAGAGATATAACAAACCATCGGCATACTTACTTACTTGAGAAGGGCTTCCGGGAAAAAGAATGACAGGAATATCGCAAGCTGCTTTTATCTGCTGTACCACCTCGTCCAATTGATTGGAAATAACAAGGCTTCCACCTACAAGAAAATAATCTACGCTTGCTTCCACAGAAAGCTTTACCAACTGCTCAATGGCGGGTGGATTAACTTTATCGGGATCAATTAAAACAGCAAACGACTTCTGACCTTTCTGTTTTCGCTCCAGTAATTCTTTATAGATGTGTTGCTTCATTCAGTGAACGCTATTCCTGCAAAAATGCAAAAAAATGTCCATCTTTTTCAGATTCAGTTCTTTTTATCTCACAGGGCAGATATTAGGCTAAAAATTGATATCAACAGGAGCGCATTTTTCTGCGTTTAGATGCCAGCGTTAGTTTCATTTTCGGGTATTCATGCCCTCAAATGCAATGGCAGCAGGCTAAAGGGAAATATTTGGAAATAGCCAAGTTTTTTTTGCTCATTTTTTAAAAGAATAGGTTGAAAACTCAGTATCCACAGGCAAACACACGTCAGCATTGCGTTTGCAACTGATTTCCACAGTCTGTGTATATCTATGACTTTGCATGTATCGTTTGAAAAAATATTTTCGTAGTCTATCGTTTAACGATTTCTTAACCCAACCACTAACTAACCCACAAAACTTACAGATCAAAATGGCCAGCAAAAAGAAACAAGAACAGGGACTGAAGTTCAGCCGCCGGTTCACAAAAGAAGGTGTTACACCCTTCGACCTGTTTGAGTACGATTACCGTACTTCTGTGATTCGCAATCCTTCTGGGGAAATTGTGTTTGAGATGAATAATGTGGAGGTGCCGAGTCATTGGAGTCAAATCGCTACAGATATTTTGGCGCAAAAGTATTTTCGTAAGGCAGGTGTGCCGCAACCCGATGGTTCATTGGGTCGTGAAACATCTTCTAAGCAGGTGGCACATCGTATGGCCAATTGCTGGCGGGTTTGGGGAGAGCGTTACGGCTATTTTGCAACTGAACAGGATGCACAGGTTTTTTATGAAGAGTTAGTGTATAGTATTTTAAACCAGGTGTGTGTACCAAACAGTCCGCAATGGTTTAATTCGGGTTTATATGAAAGTTATGGCATCAAAGGAAAACCACAAGGTCACTACTTTGTTGATGCAAACGATGGCGAATTAAAGAAATCAACTTCTGCATACGAACGGCCTCAACCACATGCCTGTTTCATCCTCAGCGTGAGTGATGATCTGGTGAATGAAGGTGGTTTGATGGATCTGTGGGTACGTGAAGCAAGAATCTTCAAATATGGTTCTGGTGTTGGTACAAACTTTTCTACCATTCGTGGAGAAGGTGAAAAGCTCAGCGGTGGTGGTACGTCAAGTGGCTTGATGAGCTTTTTGAAAATCGGCGACCGTGCTGCAGGTGCTATCAAAAGCGGTGGTACTACACGTCGTGCTGCTAAAATGGTTTGTCTTGATTTGGATCATCCTGAGATCATGGATTTCATCAACTGGAAAGTTGAAGAAGAGAAGAAAGTGGGTGCATTGATCAATGCAGGTTATGCATCTGATTACGAAGGTGAAGCTTACCGCACAGTGAGTGGACAAAACTCAAACAACTCTGTACGTATACCAAACGAATTCTTTGAGAAATTAGAGAAAGGTGAAGATTGGGAATTGAAAGCACGTACCGATGGTCGTACTATGAAAAAAATTCCTTCAAGGGAAGTATGGAACCAGATCGCTTATGCTGCATGGCGTTGTGCTGATCCGGGTACACAGTACGATACAACAATTAATGAATGGCATACATCTCCAAAAGGCGGACGCATAAATGCATCTAATCCTTGCAGTGAGTATATGTTCTTGGATAATACTGCTTGTAATCTTGCATCTGTAAACCTTCGTCGTTTGTTTGATGAAGAAACACAAACCTTCGATGTACAAGGCTTTGAATACGTATGTCGCTTGTGGACAGCAGTACTGGAAATTTCTGTGTTGATGGCACAGTTCCCATCAAAAGATGTTGCACAACTTTCTTACGATTACCGCACACTCGGCTTAGGTTATGCCAACCTCGGTTCTATGCTGATGGTAATGGGAATTCCTTACGATAGCGAAGAAGCACGTGGTATTGCCGGTGCATTAACAGCTATCATGACAGGAATCTCTTACAAAACATCGGCAGAGATGGCTTCATTCCTTGGTGCGTTCCCACGTTACGAAGAGAATGCTGAAGATATGTTGCGTGTAATGCGTAACCACCGTGCGGCTGCTTACGATGCTGAAGAAGCATATGTAGGGCTAAGTATTAAACCATTAGGTATTAAAGCACAATATTGTCCTGATTATTTATTGACAAGTGCATGCAAAAGCTGGGACGATGCAGTAGAAATGGGTGAGAAATATGGTTACCGTAATGCACAAACAACCGTAATTGCTCCAACAGGAACAATTGGTTTGGTAATGGATTGCGATACAACAGGTGTTGAACCTGATTTCGCTTTGGTGAAATTTAAGAAACTCAGTGGTGGTGGTTATTTCAAGATCATCAACCAATCTGTACCGGCTGCTTTGAAAAAACTCGGCTATACAGAAAGAGAAAGCGAAGCCATTGTAAAATATGCAGTAGGTTCCGCTTCATTGAATGGTGCGCCGCATGTAAATCCTCAAAGCCTCAGCGAAAAAGGATTTATTGCTGAAGAGATTAAAAAGATAGAAGCTTCTCTTGCAAGTGCATTTGAAATTGGATTTGTATTCAATAAATATGCATTGGGCGAAGAGTGTTTACAACGCCTTGGTTTTACTCCTGAGCAATACAATGATTTTGAATGGAGCTTGTTAGAAGCTTTAGGCTTTACTGATGAACAGATAGCTGAAGCAAATGATTATATCTGTGGTACTATGACGGTTGAAGGTGCTCCGTTCTTAAAACTGGAACACTATCCTGTATTTGATTGTGCAAACAGATGTGGCAAAAAAGGTCAACGTTATATTCATCATAGCGGTCATATTAAAATGATGGGCGCTGCACAACCATTCCTGAGTGGTGCTATTTCAAAAACAATCAACCTGCCAAACGAAGCAACAGTTGAAGAAATTGCTGATGCTTATTACGAAAGCTGGAAGCTGGGATTGAAAGCATGTGCACTGTATCGTGATGGTTCTAAACTTTCGCAACCGTTAAGTACAAAAGGAAGCGACAAGAAGAAAAAAGAATCAACTGAAACTGCAGCCGAAGAAACAGTTGCGATAGCTGAAAGCAATATTGTTGACATGGCTAAGCTTACAGTAGAAGAACTGCTGGAAGAATTGAACAAACGTGTACAGGCTTCACCCGATACAAAACTGAAACGTCAGCTTGCACGCATTGTTGAACGCAGAACATTGCCGGCTAAACGACGTGGCTTTACACAAAAAGCAAAGATCAACGGACAGGCTATTTTCTTACGCACTGGTGAATACAGTGATGGTACATTAGGAGAGATCTTTGTTGATCTTGCAAAAGAAGGAAGTACATTAAAAGGATTGATGAACAGTTTCGCCATTGCTATTTCTGTTGGTTTACAATATGGTGTTCCGTTAGAAGAATATGCAGAGAAGTTTGTGTTCACCAAGTTTGAACCAAGTGGAATGGTGGACCATCCGAATATTAAATCAACAACTTCTATTGTTGACTTTGTATTCCGTTGCCTGGCTTATGAATATTTAGGACGTACAGATCTCGTTCATGTGTTAGATAAACCTGAGATCAATAATACAGGTATGGATGATTGGGATGATGTGCCAACAGGTTTGGAATACGAAAAAAAAACTCCGGAACTAAGTGATGTAAGAGTGGTTGGTTCAGTACCAACTACACCACAGGTGCAGAAAGCACAACGAGTTGCTGCAAATCCTGTGAAGATGGATAACGGTCTTGATGCAGTGAATGCAGCAGCGAAAAGTATGCAAAGTGACGCACCGGCCTGTAACACTTGCGGACACATCACCATCAGGAGTGGTACCTGTTACAAATGTTTGAATTGTGGTAACAGTATGGGTTGCAGTTAATGCAATCGCTCAACAACAAATCTCAACAGAGGTTCCTATAACAAACGCTCCGGTTCTCCGGAGCGTTTTTATTTTTCATTGAGCATGGTGAGAAAATTGCGTAAATCCCCGAATCGATAAGCGTAACATTACAAAGTAGAAATTCTATTTTGAAACTTTTTCTAAGGGATACTCTTAGTTTGTAAAATTCAGTGGCCCGATTTTCGTTGTTGTATTGTCGAAAGACCTATTTTTAAAATGTATTAAATCCGTACCAATGAAGAGAGCAATCGCTTATACTGTATTGCTGTTAAGTATCTTTTATCTGAGTAGCTGCAGCAGATCCCTGACGCCCTATGAAGCCGCACATGGATCCTATCGCAAATGTATGCGTGTCAGATAACTCATTATACCCCCGCAAAACGGGGGTAGTTTTTTACCCTTCCGGTTCTCCCTCTATTGAAAATTAATGTGCATATAACAGGAATCAGCCCACTGCACGGGCTTGGCATGTAAACTTTATTTACATTGCAGCTCCCCGAAACGGGGTTGCTTATACTTACTATTATGAGAAGCTTATTTTGCCGGGCACTGCTCCCTGTATTTCTTTTTCTTACAATTAGTGCACAAGCACAGTTGGTAAGTGGACCCATGCTTGGCCCTGTTGAATTACGCACAGCAAAATTGTGGATCGAAGTAAAGCCCGGTAGTGATGTTGTATTACAGTACTGGAAAAAGGGAAACCTCAATTCGTATAAATCAATGCAGAAGAAAACTGATCGTGATGATTGGTTTTCACCTCTTGTGTTTGAAGTTGTTGGACTGGATATGAATACAACTTACGAATATCAATTCTATATTAATCAGAAAGTGATTGCTAAACCAACAAAAGCAATTGGTTCATTCACCACAAAAGAATTATGGCAGTGGCGCAAACCAGCGCCAGATTTTTCTTTCCTGGCCGGTTCATGTGCTTATATAAATGAACCTGCTGTTGATCGTCCTGGTAAACCTTACGGTGGCGATTCATCCATCTTTGAAAGTATGGCCAAAGAAAAAGCTGCCTTCATGTTGTGGATGGGTGATAACTGGTACACACGTGATGTTGATTATTATGATGCATGGGGTTTATGGAACAGGGCCAGCCATGATCGTTCAGTTCCTGTGTTGCAGAACTTTCTGAAATCAACCTCACATTATGCGATGTGGGATGATCATGATTATGGTCCGAACGATATTGGTTCAAACTATATTCTTAAGAAGACTTCACGTGATGTGTTTACCAATTATTGGTTAAACACAAGCTATGGAATGAATGGCGATGGTATTTACTCCATGATGAGTTATGGTGATGTAGATATTTTTATGATGGATGATCGTTGGTGGAGAAGTGCCGACAATATGAAAGATTCAATTAACGGCAAACCAAATCCGGATAAACTGATGTGGGGTAAACAACAAATGCAATGGTTGAAGAATTCATTGTTGTTCAGTCGTGCTCCATTCAAGATCATCGCCAATGGCAGCCAGGTATTAAATCCTGTTTCTCCCTTCGACAAATTATTGAACTGCCCGGTTGAGTATGAAGAGTTGATGAGTTTTTTACAAGTGAATAAGATTCCGGGAGTATTGTTTATGAGTGGTGATCGTCATCATACAGAAGTGATCAAAGTAAACAGGCAAGGAGCTTATCCTTTGTATGATATAACCGTGTCACCCTTAACAGCCGGCACGCATAAATTTGGTGGCGTTGAAGCAAATAATCCTTATCGTGTTTTTGGAATCGATGAAAAACAGAACTATGGTAAATTTAATTTCACTGGCGAACGAGGCCAACGCAAACTAACGGTTGAATTTTTTGGAGTGAAAGGTGATAAGCTTGGCCAGTGGAGTGTAACTGAAAATGAATTGAAATACCCACGATAAGAATTAATTGAACGAATAAACATAAGCAAGTATGAATATTTCTTTCCGATACGATCGAAAAAAAGTGATCCAGGCCCTACGTTATCATTTTATATCTAAAAAGGAAATACGCATTCTTATAATACTTGTGAATGTGTTTGCACTTTTTGCTGCAGGTATGTTCTTCTGGAAAAAAATTGCGCCGGTAGCTTTTCTGCTTAGTTCGTTCTTATGGTTTTCACTCATGCTTTCGTTTTGGTTCATTCTGCCATTTACAGTTTACAGTCGGGCAAAAACATTCAGGGATTCATTCAACCTTACTTTTTTCGATACATATATGCATATCGAAAACCCAAATGGAAGTAAGAACTGGAGCTACAAAGCCTTCAAGTACTTTATTGAAACACCTAACTTTTTTCATCTTTATATCGATGAACGCTCATTCTTCTTAATTCCCAAAGATGCTTTTACCGATGAGGATGGTACACACAATGCAAGGACATTACTTCGTGAAAAAATAGGACATAAGTAATTCGTATTTGCTGTCTTAAATTTATTTGACACCCGTCAAATAAATTTCTCTATACATAGATTGTAGGTTATACTACATAGCCACTAATGGCTACTACTTAATTTTACAGCATACTCAATCCCTTAGTAAAACCTTTAAAATGAAATCCATATCCCAACATTTTAAAGGGCTGTTGATGCCCTTTATTTTTTTATTGTGCACCTATGTAACGCACGCTCAATCTCCGGGATTAATTGTTCGACCCGCAGGTGCCGCAGGTCCGCTTGTTCTCAATCCCAATCAGGATTTTTTTACTTCTGCAACATCGGCAGGGTTCATTACGAGCGATATTACTCAAAGTGAAATATTGTATAAGATCATAAAACCTGTAATGATTGAACCCACAGGTGATCTTGCAACAGGGCCAGACGGCGGTTATTCTGATATTGTAAAAACAGTAGATAACAGCGGTTGTTATATTTATAATGATGGAACAAATCTTTTGTTCCGTTTGCGTATTGGCAGTATTGTAAGCGGTGCAAAAGCGTATAACATTTTAATTGATACCGATCTTAAAATTGGAGCATCGGGTTCTTCTGCTGATCCCAATTATATTGCAGCTACAAACAGCGGGAATGGTAATCCCGGTTTTGAATTAGAAGTAGCGCTTGAAACAGGCACAAACGGACGTGTTGCTATTTATAATGTAGATGGTATTATAAATCCAACAGCTAGCAATACTTATTCTCTTGCAACAAACCAATTAATTTCAGTTGCACTCAGTCGGGAATCTGGTAATGCAGATTATTTCTATGATTTTTATGTGCCCATGTCGGCATTAGGTATTACCGCATCAACACCTATCCGCATGGTTATTTCAACCAATACAAATCCAGGTTCAGCATTTCAGGGAACACGCTCTGATATATATGGTTTGAATGATGATAATTTTACTAGCACAACGGACGCATGGGAATTTTTAGGCGAGAATACGCCAAGCTTTACTTTGAACGATGTTACTTCCGGTGGTTCTGGCCCTGCAGATGCATGTACTGCCGCACCAGCTATAAATACAGATATTGCTTCGGGATCAAACGTAAATATTACAGGCACTTGGACAAGACTTGATGCAACCAAACCCTCAACAGCAACAATTTCAATTTACAAGAATGGCGTTCTTGCCGGCACAACCACTGCAACTAGTGGAAGCCCCTGGACTTATATCATTGCAAGTGTAGCGATTGGAGATATCATTACATCAAAATCGCAATCAACCGGTGAGAGTATGTGTTTAACAAGTAATAGTGTTGCAGTAACATCATGCTCACCTGCAAATATTTCAACTAATACAACAACGGTCATTACGTGTATAACGAATAAAGGGATACAAGGAACAAAACCCGCTAATGCAAGAATCAAATTATATACAATTGCAGCAGGCGGCAATCTTGTTTTATTGGCAGATGATGCAACAACAACGTTGAAAATTACATATAACCAAACAACAGATCCTTCAGGTACCATTTGGGAATATAACAGTACAAATAATGGTGGCCCTAATGCGGCCTGTACCGGTGGTGCGAATGATATGACATCGGCCAGTTATGCCTTTTCTGTTGTTGAATCGGGTAAATGCGAATCAGCACCTGCATTCAGTTGTTTAACACTCACACAAACTGCAGCTCCTACTATTACACAGACAGTTCTCTATCCGGGTTCTGTTATCAGTGGAACTGCAGTAACAGGTGCAACAGTACGTTTATTTATTAATGGATTTATTGTTGCATCAACAACTGCTGCAGGAAGTGCTTATAGTTTTTCCAATCAAACATTTCAGGCAGGTGATATAATTACAGTTCGTCAACAGGCAAGTGGCCAGTGTGTAAGTAGTGCAGCAACAATTACAGCGTCGTGCTTTACCGCCGCACCTGTTATTACCACAGATATTCAAGGTAATTTAACCAGTGGTGCAACAACCGTTACAGGAACATCATCTGAACCAGCCGGTACAACTATCCGTGTATATAATGGATCGAATGTGTTACAGGGTTCATCTACAGTGCAGGCAAATGGCACATGGTCGGTTACTGTTTCTGCGTTGGTCAATGCAACAACCTATTACGCAACTGCACAAAACGGAAGTTGTTCTGTTAGTACCAACTCTTCATCAGCAACTGCAAGAGCGGCTACAACTGTTTGCCCAACTATCACCGGATCATATACGGAAGGAAATACCTCTGTTTCAGGATCGATCACTGGTCCGTTTACTGGCACAGTTTATTTATACCAGGATGGAGGCTTGATTGGCTCTACGTCACTCTCAGCACAATCATCATGGACAGTACCTGTTGCAGCATCTAATCCATTATATGCAGGTGGCGTATTGACTGTAGGTGCACAGGCAACAAGCAGTACATTAAACACAGCATGTGGTTCTACTACCACTGTTTCCTGTTCTGCTCCTACAACACCATTGATTAGTCCATCAACATCAACGATCTCAGTTGGACAAACAGTTACCTATACTGTTTCTAATACACAATCAGGTGTTTTGTACGTTGTTGAGGATGCGGGCAGTGGTACAAGTTATGCAACGTCTGAATTTGGTAATGGCGGTGCAGAAACCATCACCACTCAAACATTCACATCACCCGGTACTTATGATATTGAAATTGTTGCTGATAAATTATCCGGATCAGGTTGTATTTCTGTCGCTACAGCGTCCATTACTGTATCCGGTACGTTACCTGTTCAGCTACTCTCGTTCAATGGTCGTTTACTGAATGGACAATCACAGTTAAACTGGAAAACAGCTACTGAGATAAACGCAAGTCATTATCTCATTGAACGAAGTAGCGATGGAATTAATTTCCTTTCCATTGGTTCGGTAGCAGCAACCGGAAACTCTGTTGCTGAAACGACATATCAATTTGTAGATGTGTCGCCTCTTGCATCGTTTAATTATTATCGATTGAAGATGGTGGATGAAGATGGTAAATCAAGCTACAGTGCAGTTATCAAATTGTATAGCAGCAGCTCCATTAGAGTGACCGCATCGCCTAATCCGTTTGACCAGTTGATAAATATTCAGGCAACCGTTGAGGCAAGTGGAGACGCTTATATCCGCTTATTCGATCAACATGGACGAATTATGTACAACACCATCAGATCGGTATTTAAAGGAACCAATGCAATTCAGTTAAATAACCTTCCCCAATTGCCAGGAGGCAATTATATTTTAGAGGTAAGGGCAGGTCAACTTAAAAGCTCTCAACTTCTCCGGAAAGCTAAATAGCCAAACGTCATGAAGCGAAATGCCCTCAGCTCCTGGGGGCATTTTTGTTGCAGTTACTTCAAAAAAATCTGGGTTGAATATTTGGTTTATAAAATAAACTAGTCTATGTTTGTGATCTATTTATAAGAAATGAAAGCATTAACCTTATTCATCAGCCTTATCATCACCCAGCTCGTTGTTGGGCAAACCACCATCAGTGGCACCGTTCTGGACAATAAAAAGAAACCGGTGGCCGGCGCATCCGTTGCCATTAAAGATTCTTACGACGGTGCCACTGCTGACTCGGTTGGTCGTTTCCGTTTTAAAACCACCGACAAGGGAAATCAAATTATCATCATTACTGCCATTGGTTTTAAAACGGTAGAGTTGCCCGTTGAACTAAAAGGTGGCGATCTGCAATTGCCTGTTCAGTTAAAAGAAGAAATAACTGAAATGAGTGCCGTAGTCATTACAGCGGGATCATTTGAAGCAAGTGATCGTAAACGGGCAGCGGCGGTTTTATCATCTATTGATATTGTAACAACAGCAAGTGCAAATGGCGATGTTACCGGAGCTTTAAAAACATTACCGGGTGCCCAACAGGTGGGAGAGAGCGAAGGATTGTTTGTGCGTGGTGGTACGGCAGCTGAAACAAAAACATTTATTGATGGTACGTTAGTGAATAATTTCTTTTTCAGCAGCGTGCCGGGCATTGCACAACGTGGTCGTTTTTCTCCATTTATTTTTAAAGGCACTGTTTTTAGCACGGGAGGTTATAGTGCACTGTATGGCCAGGCGCTATCATCTGCATTAATTCTTGAGTCAATCGATCTTCCTGAACAATCATCAGCGACATTGAATCTTTCTGTGATAGGTCTCGGAGCAGGATTTCAAAAACTCAATAAAAAGAAAACAGCATCATGGGGCGTGAATTACAGCTATTCAAATCTTGCACTCGCATTTGCAGTTATCAAACAACAACAGGAATATACAAAAGCACCGGATGCACATTATATCGATGGCAACTTCCGTATTAAAACATCGAAAACTGGTATGCTGAAATATTATGGTTTTTACAGCACGAACAAACTGGGCTTTACGCAAAACAGTTTAGACTCGGCAGGTTACAGAGACCGTTTTTCATTATCAAACGGAAACACGTATCATAATTTTTCATGGAAAGAAACACTTAAGAACAAATGGAAATTGCAGGCAGGATTTTCTGTTTCAAATAATAAAGACGATATAGCATTTGGCATGCAGGATGAAGATAAGAAAGATGTATTGCTGACTGGCCTCGAGTATAAACGTTTTGATATTGACAGCAAAGGATTTTATACAAATGCCCGCATCGTTTTTGATAAACGTTTCAAAGGTTTGAATACCCTTCGCTTTGGTACAGAATATAATCATAGTGACGATAGAAGTACATTCACGTCATACAATGGAATGAAGTTCAACAGCAGGTTGATCGAAAATGTGTATTCATTATTTGCAGAACAGGATGTATACCTGACAAATAATCTTGCTGCGAAATTGGGAGCCCGTGCTGAGCATTCAGCTTACCTGAATAAAACCAATCTTGCACCACGTGTTTCACTGGCATATAAGTTGGGTAAAGAAAGCCAGGCTTCATTGGCTTACGGCATCTTTTATCAAAATCCTGAACTGCGTTACCAGCCTTCTGTGAATCCATTGACCTTTATGAAGGCAGAACATTACATTGCGCAGTTTCAAAAAACAACAAGCCTCACTACATTTCGTGTAGAAGCGTTTTATAAAAAGTATGACAACCTGATCAAGACAAGTAATGTAAATGGTCGTGAAATTGGAAGCAGTAATAATGGGTTTGGTGATGCAAGCGGTTTTGAATTGTTCTGGAGAGATAAGAAAACAGTGAAGAATCTTGATTATTGGATATCGTATTCTTTTCTTGACACCAAACGTGATTTCCTGAATTTCCCCAATGCCATTACACCCAACTTTGCTGCAAAGCACACAGCATCGATAGTGATGAAAAAGTTTGCGACCAAACTTAAAACAAACATCAACTTATCATACAACTATGCAAGTGGCAGACCTTATTACAATATTCAGTACGATGCAAACACAAGCAAAACATTCTTTGCTGATAAAGGACCCATCCCTGATTATCACAATGTAAGTTTTGCATTGAATTATCTGCCATCGATAGGAAAACAAAACGCAAAAGCATTTGCGGTATATGTTTTAAGCGTGAGTAACATCTTTAACATTAAGCAGGTGTATGGGTATAATTATTCAACAAATGGTGCACGCAGAAGTGAACTGGTGCCGCCATCAAGAATGTTCATTTTCATTGGGGCATTTATCAGCTTTGGTGTTGACCGTAGTGAAGATGCCATCAACAACAATTTATAAGAACTGAGTTATGAATATTTATTTGCTGTTTAAAATCATTCATCTGTTGGCGGTTGTTGCTTTCCTTGGCAATATCACAATCGGATTGTTCTGGATGAAGTGGGCATACAAAGTAAATGATGTTGGTTATTTGCAGCACACAGTAAAAGGTATTATTGCTGCAGATAAGATCTTTACACTTCCGGGTGTACTGGTGATAACAGCAGGAGGAATTATGGCTGCAATAAAAGGTGGTTATCCATTGCTTGGTACGGGTTGGATATTCTGGTCGATTGTATTGTTTACTTTATCTGGCATTATGTTCATGGCAAAAGTCGGGCCGTTGCAAACGAAAATGAAAAACTACCTTGAACAAAGTATTGGCAACAACAGCTATGATAAAGCACAGTTTACAAAGTATAAGAAAGAATGGGAGTGGTGGGGTGCATTATCATTATTTACTCCTTTACTTGCTTTCTTACTAATGATCTTAAAATGGCCGCTGTTAAGCCCGGTGGCATAATGTAAAAAATCTATAATAATTAAACCTCTTATCATGAGTAGCTTTCAACGAATCCCCGATTCAAACGAAGAAAAAGACAAACAGCTTTGGGAGATCGCACAAAAGCGTGCATCGTTCAAACAGCATCTTATCACTTATTTACTGATCAATGCATTCTTCTGGATACTATGGTCTATCAATGGAGCAAAGCATTATGGTGGTGGTGTTCCCTGGCCGGTATGGCCAATGCTTGGCTGGGGTATTGGTATTGCATCGCATTACTTTGGTGCATACGTTTATCCGAAAAGCAACAGTGTTGAACGTGAGTACGAAAAACTCAAAAACAAACAATAAACCTTTCTCATCTTCTAAATAAAAAAAATCATGAAACAAGTACTTCTTGCTGTTTTTTTTGCTCATCTTTTTACAGCTGCAATTGCACAGAGCGAACGATATACCGGTGCCATGCAAAAAAATATGCAGGCAATGGGCGAAGCAAAAACAGCCGACGCCATGCTGGATGTAGTAAATGCATTTGAGCGTATTGGTAATGCCGAAAAAAATCAATGGCTTCCGTTTTATTATGCTGCAGTTGCACAAGTGTGGCATGCATTCATGACAAACGATCCAAAACAATTCGATCCTTTAGCAGATAAAGCAACTATATTCATCAACAAAGCAGAAGAGTTTGAAAAAAATAATTCGGAGATCGCTTTGGTGAAAGCAATGATCGCTACTGTAAAAATGAGTGCTGATCCAATGACAAGGTATATGCAGTATGGAGCTATCATTCAGGAGAACACGGCGTTGTCTAAGAAACTTGATCCAACTAATCCACGTCCATACATGTGGGAAGCGCAAGGTGTTAGCAGAACCCCTGAGCAATTTGGTGGTGGTTGTGCAAAAGCAAAACCAGTGTTTGAAGAAGCGGTAAAACTTTTCGATGCATTCAAGCCGGCATCAGCATTACATCCTAATTGGGGCAAAGAGCAAAACGCACAGGCATACGCAGCGTGTAAATAATGTGTATTAGTCCCGGAGTAAACACTTCGGGACTCCCCTTATTTTTGACGTTTAAACAATAATACATGGAGCAACAGGATTTCTCAGCTAAAGACAGCTTGCAGCTAATCGAATCTATGATCAGCAAAGCTCAGAACCGTTTCAGCGAAAACGGTCATTTGTATTTACTGTGGGGTTGGGTTATTCTGGTGTGTAGTATTACAAGTTTTATTTCAGTTTACTTTTTCGGCAACTTTAAGAATTTAATGTATGTGTGGATGCTGACAATCCCCACCGTTATTTATCAGATGATCTATCTCTCCCGTGTAAAGAAAAGTACAACAGTACGCACTTATACCGATGAGATCATCGGTTTTGTATGGCTGGTGTTTGTGATCATGGGCTTCATTGTTGGTATTATCATTGGACGTAGCGGGCAACCGCAATTGTTTAACCCGTTATTCCTGATGTTGTATGGCATGCCTACATTTTTATCCGGAGTTATTTTAAAATTTTCAGCATTGCGTATCGGAGCAGTGAGTTGCTGGGTATTGGCATTGGTGTCCGTATTTATTCCGTACCAGTTTTCTTTTTTGCTACTGGCAGCGGCTGTTATCATCACATGGATCGTTCCGGGATACTTACTTCGTTCACGCTTTCAAAAACAAAATTGATCATGCAGGAAAAACCATTAACGGAACAGGAAAGTTTAATGATCATTCAACAAATGATCAACCGTGCAAAAAGTGATTTTGTTGATACAGGTATTGGTCCGATACTGTGGGGAGCTGTTATCACTTTCTGCAGCCTAATCCAATTTTGTATTATTCAGTTCAAGTGGAGTATGCCTGTTGATATCTGGTTACTTGCACTATTGGCCATTATTCCGCAAATATTCATTTCCATACGTGAACGCCGTGAACGGAAAGCAAAAGGATGGGATGATGACGTGATGGGTTATGTTTGGCTTTGTTTTGGCATAGGAATTTTTATTGTGAATTTTATCAACAATGTTGCAGCGGACACATTGCATCCGATTCTCAATGATTACAGAGAAATAACAGGAAAATCGGATGTTCCGAACTTCTGGACATTCGGTTCATCTTACCTCTTGTTTGTATATGGCTACCCAACAATTGTAACAGGAGCCGCAAGAAAGTTTAAGCTAATGACTTTTGGAGGAATTGTATGTTGGGTAAGTGCTGTTATCAGTGCATTCACCATTACAAAGTTTGATTTTTTATTAATGGCTTTATCCGCAGCACTAGCCTGGCTTGTACCCGGTATTATTCTTCGTATGAAATACCTGCAGGGAAAACAACAACATGTTTAAAGAACTCGATCCCATATTACATTCTCAATTGCGGCTGGCCGTTATGAGCTTGCTCATTGGCGTTAAGGAAGCTGAGTTTACCTTCATCCGGGAGAAAACGGGCTCTACTGCTGGCAACCTCAGTGTGCAGATCAGTAAACTAAAAGAGGTTGGTTATGTGGATGTGATCAAACAGTTCAAAGACAACTATCCGCAAACTATCTGCAAGATTACTCCGGCAGGCATTGCAGCTTTTGAAACCTATGTGAAAGCATTGCAAACTTATCTTCCCAAATAATTTTTCCGTTAAATCCAACCTTATCTTTACTTGAGTGTTGCTACGGCAGCAAATTTTATGGAATCAGTCATTAAGGTTACTCAACTCAGTAAAGTTTTCAGCGAAATAACAGCGGTAAGCGATCTTTCTTTTACTGTACAGAAAGGCGATGTGTATGGTTTTCTTGGACAGAATGGTGCAGGTAAATCTACCACTATCCGTATGTTGCTTACGCTTATTACACCTACAAGTGGATCCATTGAAATTTTTGGTTATGATCTGTACAAGCACCGAAAAGAAATTCTGCGTAATACGGGTGCAGTGATTGAACGTCCTGATCTCTACAAATATTTAACGGCATACGAAACATTGCAATTGTTTGCAAAAATGAGTGGCGTAAAACTCACGAAAGCAAACTTTATGGATCAGCTTGAACTTGTTGGTCTTGCACAAAGGGCCAACAGTAAAGTGCGTACATTCTCGCAAGGCATGAAACAGCGCTTAGGTATTGCCGTTGCATTGGTGCATGATCCGCAGCTGATCATGTTAGATGAACCAACCAATGGATTAGATCCGCAAGGGATCGCTGATATGAGGAATCTTATTCTTATGCTGCGTGAAAAAATGAACAAGACCATTCTTGTTTCATCGCACTTGTTAAGTGAGGTTGAGCAGATTGCTAACCGCATGCTCATTATTGATAAGGGAAAGAAATTGGTTGAAGGGACAGTGGCTGAGTTATTTCATCCCGATGACACCGTAGTCTATATCGAAACAAAGGATCACACAACTTGCGAACAATTACTCACGCAAACAAATTATGCAGATAAGATGATGGGGATTGATGCAGGTGGTATTGAACTGAAACTGCGTAAAGAAGAAGTGCCGGCATTGACAAAATTGTTGGTTGAAAATAACATCAGTGTATTGGGTATTACAGCAAGGCATTCATTGGAAGATTATTTTTTAAAGATCACAACAGCAAATCAACATGTGGAGCCTTTTAAAAATTGAGTTGTTCAAAGTATTCAAACGTCCACGCACTTACATAGCGTTTATTGCTGTTTGGGCAATTGTGTCGTTGATACAACTGGCTATTTATGTTGATGGAGCCAAGTACATGGATTTTGTGTTGAAAGATGTGAAAGATAATTTTGATGTGATCGGGAATCCGCTCAATGGCTATTTTGTTTGCTTTGTTATTTTGCAAACATTGCTGATACATGTACCGTTGCTCGTGGCATTGGTTAGCGCAGATATGATTGCGGGTGAAGCGAATATGGGTACCCTTCGGTTACTGATCACAAAACCAGTAAGCCGTACAAAACTGTTGATGAGCAAATTCATGGCATCGGCTATTTATGCCATTATTCTTCTTATCTGGATTGCTATACTTGGTTTGTTTCTTTCAATGGCTATATTCGGTACCGATGGTTTGATGAATGCAAAAAGTTACGAGATCATTATCCTGAATGGTAATGATATTTTCTGGCGCTACTTATGTGCGTTTGGTTATGCAGCAATAGCGCTCATCACAGTTTCATCGCTTGGATTTTTCTTTTCCATTTTTGCAGAGAATTCGCTGGGGCCCATTGTGGCCACAATGAGTGTGATCATTGTATTTACCATCCTCACAACATTGGATATCCCGATGTTCCAGGATGTTAAAGATTTTTTCTTTACGTCGCATATGATCGGTTGGAAAGGTTTTTTTGAGATGAAAACAGATGCAGAAGGGATGTCTATTCCGGGTACTATTCGAAATTTACCGGCAGTTTTACGAAGTGCAGGCATCCTTTTGCTGCATATTTTCATCTTCACAGGGTCGGCTATCTTTATATTTAACAGGAAAGATGTGCTGAGTTGATGATGTGTTTACAGTTGAACGTTAAAATTTTAATGTTATACTAAATGATGAAATTGAAATCTTTTTTTATACCCTTGTTGAGTAAGATCCTTCTTACCTCATTCTTTTTTCTTGTGGCCTCATCAATTAAAGCACAAACGGCTGATGAACTCATCCGCAATGTAAAGGCGAAGATGGATAAGGTGAACGATTATATTGCTACCGGTAAAATGAAGACGGATGTAGTGTTCATCAAAGCACCAATTGCTAATATCAAATCTTATTTCAAGAAACCAAACAAGTTCGCCATTAAGAGAGATGGAGGTGTTTCGTTATTGCCGAAAGGTGGTGTGAGTGTAAATGTAAGTTCGTTATTACTCACCGATAGTTATACTGCTATTGATGCAGGTGTAGGTACTGTTGCAGGCACAGTAGTACGCATAATTAAACTGTTACCACTCAGTGAAACCAGCGATGTGGTTTTAACTACGATGTATATTGACGAAAAGAATCTGCTCATCCGTAAATCAAGCACTACTACCAAAGAAAGTGGTACCTATGATATGGAAATGCAGTTCGGTAAGTATGCAGAGTGGGGCTTGCCTGATAAAGTAGTATTCTCCTTCAATACAAAAGATTACAAACTTCCGAAAGGCATTACACTTGAGTATGATGATGGCAGTAAAAAACCTGAGCTCCCTAAAAATAAAAAAGGAAAAGTAGAGATCAGCTACAGTTCTTATGTCATCAATAAAGGTGTGACAGATGCTATGATGAAATAAAAAAAGCAACGCTTCATGCATTGCCTTTTTTATCTTGAACCTTGTATTTTGAAATTTTGTTCCTTGTACCTTTTCTATTTATTCTTCTTCAATTTTTTCATCAACAGCTCTTGCCAACATTGCTGCACTCATTTTTCGCATCGGGTTTTTGCGTGCATCGGCATAACCATTGCGGCTGCGGAAAATATCAATTGCCATAAACAAAGCTGCTCTAATTGATGATTCATCAGCTTTCCCTTTCCCTGCAATATCAAATGCAGTTCCATGATCGGGACTTGTGCGTATGCCTTGTAAGCCCGCTGTATAATTTACGCCTTCACCAATAGCAAGTGATTTAAAAGGGATCAAACCTTGATCATGATACATGGCTAACACTGCATCAAATTTTTCGTGTTGTCCACGGGCAAAAAACGCATCAGAGCTATACGGACCGAAACAAAATACATCACTTTGTTTTGCTTCTTTAATGGCTGGTTTAATAATTTCCTCTTCTTCTTTGCCGATCAAACCTTCATCACCCGCATGTGGATTTAACCCCAGCACTGCGATTTTTGGTTTATCAATGCCAAAATCTTTTTTCAGTGATTGGTTCATCAACTTCAGTTTACTTACAATGGCTTCTCTTGAAATATGCTGCGCTACTTCGGCAACCGGAATATGTTCGGTTACCAATGCCACTTTAATATTTTCGGCCACCATAAACATCACCACATCATTTGCCTCAAACGCAGCTTTCAGATAAGGCGTGTGACCGGTATATGGAAAAGCTTCTGATTGTACATTCTTTTTGTGGATAGGAGCCGTAACCAAAGCATCGATCTGTTTTTCCTTCAATGCCTTCACAGCCTCGGTGAGGGAAATAATGGCATAACTGCCGCCGATATCTGTTAACTGACCCGGGGTAATGCTTACTTCATCTTCCCAGCAGCTGAACACATTTACTGTTTTAGGACTTAAACGCTGGAAATCCCTTACTGCCTGGTAATTGAAATTACCATCGCTCACCGATTTTTTATAGAAGTTGATGCTTTTGTTTGATGCAAAAACAACAGGGGTGCAAAGTTCTGTAAGCCTGCTGTCGTTCAGGGTTTTAATAATGATTTCGATACCAATTCCATTCAGGTCGCCACAGCTGAAGCCAATAACTGGTTTTTGTTCGGTTTGCGTCATATAATAAACTGTATTGCTTACAAATGTAGTGGATTGTTTGTTTTAGAAGGCCATTGCTAACCAGTTGAAAGACAGAGGCTTTTGCTTGCGGAATTTTTCTACGTTGGTCAATTGCAGTAATTACGGTGTTTTAGTGGGAAAAAAAGGTGCGGCACTAAGTGGAAATTCATGACCGTTTCTTAGGATAAGATAGTGGCTGTTTCTAACTTGTGTCAAAATCGTAATCCCCATGAAAGCAATCTTAATTATTGCAGTGTTTGCGCTGTCTTTCACTGCAACCAACGCACAATCAACAGGAAAAGGTAATACGCCATCTGGCCAGGCTTTTGGCTATTTCCGGGTTCATCGTCAGGCAGCCGATGTTTCTCTTAACTGGGCAGTTGCCAATCCCTCAATAGTTTCTTGTTTTACAATTGAACGTTCATATGATGGTTTCTGGTTCTTCGAAGTTGACGAAGTAAGTTGTTCCTCTATTGAACCAACATATAAATACAGAGACACAGGAGCATACCCTGGTTATCTGTTTTATCGTATTGTGGCTCATCACCTCGACGGTACTAAAGAGAACTCTCCTGTAGAGGAGATTCGTATTGTAAGCAAAAAAGGCTAACTTTTTGAAAGGCTGTGCAGGTTACAGTGCACAGCCTTTCTACTCATTTAAATCCGTTACTTATGAAACAACTTTTACTCAGTTTGTTTCTCTTTCTTACCCTAACCAACCAAACACTAACAGCACAGCAGATCAAAGCAAGATTTGGTGTTGATGGTGATTTGAGAGCTAACTTTTTCAATAACTTTTTGCAGGTTGGTAACGATGACTGGTTCAGTAATAATGTTATTGTTGGTCCGGGTGTTGGAGATTTTGTTATTGATACTACTGGTGCTGCAGGTATTCTTGCGAGATATACTTCGCAACCGGCAACCCGAAATTATCCCTTCTTCCGTAACATGCGTTACCCACAGTTTCATGTGTTAAATGGTATGTTATTGGTTGATGGTATTTTTATTCGTGACCACCATGGTGATGACTCAACAATTTTCGCATCAGGTAGTAACAAGAACGGGATGAACCCAAATACATGGACGACACCAGTAGCACAAAGTGTACCTGATAAGAACGAAATTCTTGACATGTTTATGCATGTGCGCAGAGATGGAGATGGCACCGAAACAAACGACTCACTATGGCTCTTTGGAGGTGTATCAATTGAGAATACAAGCGGTGACCGTTATTTCGATTTTGAAATGTATCAGACAGATATTTATTACGACAAACCTAATTTGAATTTTAAAGGATATGGACCCGATGACGGACACACATCCTGGAAGTTTGATGCTTCCGGTAATATTTTAAGTGCAGGTGATATTATTTTAACGGCTGAATTTGGTACTGGCCTCAGAATGGTTGAAGCTCGGATATGGGTGCATAAAGACGCCTTACTTTTAACACCAACAGCTTTTAATTGGGTTGGTACGCCCGGTAACTATACGTTTGATGGTGCAATTAACGGTGCCACTTATGGTTATGCAGCTATTCAGCCTAAAGCCGGAGGAGTATTTTATAATGGTTTAACAAGTAGAAACAATACATGGGCCGGGCCATTTAAACTTGTGTTGGGTAGCCAGGCGGTTGTAGATAATTACACAGCCGATCAGTTTATGGAATTTTCTGTAAACCTCAGTAAGCTTGGTCTTGATCCATTGGTTAGAGAAGGCGACGTGTGTGGTTTGCCATTCAGAAGAATATTGGTGAAATCAAGAGCATCTACTTCATTCACGGCGGCACTGAAAGACTTCGTAGGGCCTTTCAGTTTTTTCCGTGCACCAAGTGCAGAGATCGAAACAGATTTCCCGGTACTTTGTCCGGCTGGTGTTGCAGAAGTTTATGTAACTAATCCATTGTCTACATCAGTTTACAACTGGTCAACCATTGGAGGTAATATAGTAGGTCCAACATCAGGCGACCGTATTACTGCAAGCCAGGCAGGTACTTATATAGTAAGTCAAACGTTGATGGATAGTTGTGGAACAGTTTACGCAACAGATACTGTTACCATTACACAATACGCAGCTTGCGATGTTCTTGCGGGCAAACCATATAATTTCAATGCCCGATTGCAAAGCAAATCAGGTATGATTAGCTGGAATAGTGATAGCGAAGAAGGTATTTCTTATTTCCAGGTAGAACGCAGTGCAAATGGCATTGATTACACTTCCGTTGGTGGTCGTATTTCGCCTCGTAGCAGTGGCGCTTATTCAGAACTGGACGATCTTGTCAATTTCCGGTCTACCGAAGTATTTTATCGATTAAAATATGTAGGCTCAGGCGGACAAGTATTTTATACAAATGCAATACGATTATTCATTCGTCGCAATAACGGATTTGAGTTAGTTGTGTCACCTAACCCTGCTACTAATCTTTTCCGGATAAACTTCACTTCAGATAGAAATCAAACCGCTGAGATCACTGTTACAAACAGTATTGGATCGGTTGTCTACAGAAGCATCGAGCAGGTAAACACTGGTATTAATGAGTGGATGGTAACTGAAGCTGCTAAGTGGAGCCCTGGTCAGTATGTTATTCAATGTAAAGTGGGGGATGAAATATTCAGAAAACGAATCGTCGTTTCACATTAAATCAATTCAACAGCCCTCCGTTCAAATCGGGGGGCTTTTTTCTGCTACTTTTGCAGCGTGGAATACACACTCAAAAAATCGTTAGGTCAGCACTTTTTAAAAGACGAGTCAATTTCAAAAAGAATTGTAGAAGCTGTTATGGATGAACATCCACAGCATTTGGTAGAAGTTGGACCCGGTGCCGGTGCCATCACCAAATATTTTTTACAATACCAAGATCTTGATTTTAAAGCGGTGGAGCTGGATGCTGAAAAGATCACCTATCTCGAACATACTTTTCCAGCTATCAAAGGAAAATTGCTGCATCAAAGTTTTTTGGATGCTGCATGTCCCTTTACGGAACGGTTTATGATAGTAGGTAACTTCCCTTACAACATTTCATCACAGATTTTATTTAAAGTGTTGGATTGGAAAGAACAAGTTGATTGTGTGGTAGGGATGTTTCAGAAAGAAGTGGCGCAACGTGTAGCATCCAAACCCGGATCAAAAGCGTATGGTATATTGAGCATTTTGGTGCAGGCTTATTTTGAAGTAGAGTATTTGTTTGATGTGGATGAGCAGGCATTCAATCCGCCACCAAAGGTGAAAAGCGGAGTTATAAAGATGAAACCAATAAAAACAATTCCATTAATGCAAAGTGAACAGAAGTTCAAATTGCTTGTTAAGACTGCATTTAATCAACGAAGAAAGATGTTGCGCAACGGGGTGAAAGGTTTGTTTGATCCGGAAGAATTAAAAGATGAATTGTTTAATAAACGGGCAGAACAACTATCAGTAGATGATTTCGCAGCACTTACATTCAGGATGAGGTAGATAAACAGATCAGCCATTAATAAAAGTACAATCAACAGCAGGAGAATATAAACAGTGAAAGTTATCATTACAGCCAAGTGTCATGATTACCTGCAGGAAAAACTGCGGGAAGGTGGGTATGAAGTAATTTATGCGCCAACGATCTCATACGAAGAGTTAGCCATACAAATAGAAGATGTCGCCGGCCTTGTGGTTTCAACACGGGTAAAAATTGATGCCGCATTACTTGAGCACGCCAAGCAAATGATCTGGATCGGAAGGCTTGGCAGCGGACTGGAGCTAATTGATGTTCCTTTTGCTGAAAGTAAAGGCATCAAAGTGCTCAGCAGTCCTGAAGGAAACTGTGATGCGGTAGGTGAACATACACTTGCTATGCTGCTTAATCTCATGAATAAGATCAGTCGAAGTTTTGAAGAAGTGAAACAGCATCAATGGCTGCGTGATGAGAATCGTGGAGTGGAGTTAAATGGAAAAACAGTTGGCATTATTGGCTTTGGGCATACGGGTCGTGCTTTTGCAAAAAAACTTCGTGGGTTTGATGTAACGATTCTTGCACATGATAAATATCAATATGAATTTGGCGGTGAGCAGGTAAAAGAAGCATCTCTTGAACAGGTGCTGCGTTACAGTGATGTGATCAGTTTACATTTACCATTGACCAATGAAACCTATCATTATGCCGATACTGCATTTTTTGAAGCGGCAGCACAACGTCCCTTCTTTTTAAATACATCACGAGGTAAAGTGCATGGCACTGTTGCCATCACAGATGCATTGAAAAGAGGATTGATAGCAGGTGCTGGTTTAGACGTGCAGGAGAATGAAAAACTCAACACGTACACCGAAAGCGAACAGCAACAATTTGATTGGCTGGCTGCACAACCCAATGTTATTTTAACTCCACATATTGCCGGCTACACACACGAAGCTTTTTATAAAATGAGTAAAGTGCTGGCTGATAAATTAGGATTGCAGTAATTAGTTTACAATCGTTAAGGGAACATCTATTTTCACTTTGTCCCAACCTATACTGAGTTTATTATTCCCAACAAAGTATTGCAACCGCTCCAATGGTTTTGCAAGGGCTACAGGTTTTACTTTTAATCGAATGATATCATCCTTCGCATCATAATCATCAGTGAGGTGTTGGTCGTAATTCTTATTGAGAATAAAGATCCATTCTGTTTTCGATGGGATGGTGAAAATAGCATACTTGCCCGCCGGTATAGTTTTATTGCCAATGCGAAATGCTTTGCTTATTTCAATATTTGTTGCAGAGTGCGCACCAGTTACCCATACTTCATCCAGCGGTACCACACCTCCCCAAATAATGCGACCACGCACACCCGGTGAATAATAGTTGATGCGCACATTTCCCGAACCGATCTTTCCAACAGCTGCACATTTGATACTTTTTTTCGTGGTATCTTTTTTTGCGTTGGGATTATAGTTAACATTCTTTTCCTGGGTACTGCCGGTTAAAGCGGCAAAGCTCAAAGCAAGTATAAAAGCGATTTTTTTCATGCAAAAATTTGCTCAAAAATAGGGAAAGGATAAGGGTTATCTATATAACAGATTCTCAAATTATTATTCATTCCAGGGCCGGCTGTTAAATCTTGCCCTGGCTTCCGCTAAAAGCAAACAACTGTTCCCTGTTTCAAAAAAAGGTTCTATTTTTGTTCTTTAACAAAACATGCAACGCTTCAAGCTCAATTGAGGCGTTGTTATTTTTTTGTATAACCGTAAAGACAAGGAGGAACCATGAGCGTTCAATATGTTACAAAAGAAACACTTGAAAGATTGCAGGCCGAGTTACAACACATGCGTGGAGTAGAACGACCGGCTGCATCAAAAGCTATTGCAGAAGCACGTGAAAAAGGCGATTTGAAAGAGAATGCTGAATACGATGCTGCCAAAGAGGCGCAGGGTATGCTGGAGGCAAAGATCAGCCAGCTTGAAGGTGTGCTTGCTACTGCACGTGTGTTGGATGAAAGTACCATTGATACAAGTCGTGTTGCTATATTAACCAAGGTGACCATCACCAATCTAGCTACCAAGAAAAAAATTACTTACCAGATCGTTAGTGAACAGGAGGCTGATCTGAAAGCCGGGAAGATATCTGTAACATCACCTATCGGCAAAGGATTACTTGGCAAGGAAGTGGGCGAGGTGGCAGAAGTGCAGGTACCAGCAGGTGTCGTAAAATTTAAAGTAGAAGATATCTTCGTTTAAAAGCTGCTGGCTGCTGCTTACGTTGTGATGTTGAAAATTTGCAATTGGTAAGCTAGCTGTAAATGCAATTAGTGGGAGGCGAGCGAGGAAGCGTGAAGCTGTGTTTGTAACTACCTTTAACAGGATGAAATATGGATCATCATTGCAACGTGTCTTCTTTTATCTTCGTTCAAAATTAATTGGCGGCATGAGTATTTTTTCAAAAATCATTGCAGGCGAAATACCATCGTATAAAATTGCAGAGAACGATCGTTTCTATGCATTTCTTGATATTTTTCCATTGGCTGAAGGGCATACTCTGGTTGTGCCAAAGAAAGAAGTAGATAAGATTTTTGATGTGGATGACGCTGATCTGGCAGAATTGTTAGTATTTGCAAAACCTATTGCGAAAGCAATTGAAGCGTCTTTCAAATGTGATCGTGTAGGGATAGCAACAATAGGATTAGAAGTGCCACATGCACATTTGCACTTGGTGCCGATCAACAGTGCCGATGATCTCAATTTTACAAGACCAAAACTGAAGTTAACCGAAGAGCAAATGAAAACTGCTCAACAAAAAATACTGCAACATTTAAACAAGCAATCAGCATGACCCAGGTACAGTACGATCAGTATGGATATAAACGTAAGAAGGGAAAGAAAGCACCACGTCCGCAATTGATCACTATTCTTTGTGTTCTACTTTTTGCATGGGGGCTTGGTGAGATTGTATATTCGTACACCGGCAATACGGCCTTGAATAAAAGTGGAATTGATACGTTGTATCCGGCTGTTAATGCATTAATGATGGTGTTTAGTTTTGTGGCATTGAGTGGTACCTGGAGTATGGAAAAATGGGGACCCATCAGCTTTGTAATTGTTGTAACACTCAAACTGGGGGTCGATTTGTTGTTCGGGCATTTTAACACGCTCTATTTGCTTGCATACATACCGGCTGGTATTTTTTTATTGAGTTTGAAGAAAATGCGGAAAACAGATTAAATTTTCCTGACCTGACTGCTTGTATGAAAAATATTCGTCGTTGCATTTTACTGCTTGCCTCAATTTTTTTTCTTACACAAGTTGCTTCTGCGCAAATTTATCTCCTGCGATCTAAGAAAGCGGTTATTAAACAATTTCAGCGTTATGCAAAAAATGCTTCATTTAAGAGCACTATTTCAATTACTGATACAACAGTAACACTCCTGGTAAAGGATACTGCAGTGAGAGACTTGAATTTTACCTGTTATTTCAACCCGAAGAATAAATGTTACAAGCAAACACAAACGGCCGACTGTGATAGTTGTTTCAGGAAATATCTGCAACAGGTGTTTGATATAAAAAGGTTTGCTTGGAAAAAACGTAATGAAATGTGCTACATCTCAAGGCCATTTTGGAGCACAACAATTTTAATCAGCAGCAACAATCATTACTCCTTTTCTTTGGTGCACGATTATTTTTCTAACGTTTCGCACCGAAAATATTACAGAGAAGCTGACTGATTATTTTTTTAACCTTCCCGGGTTTTGTTTAATAAAATCTTCCCATCCTTTTACCTTCCCGGCTGTTTTCAATAAAGGTTTATTGGTTTGAAAGTGATGACAAAGTGCAACGGATAGTGCATCAGTTGCATCAAAGTATTTTGGTTTGGCTTTAAAATCAAGATAGTGTTGCAGCATTTTCCAAACCTGTTCCTTATCGGCGTTTCCATTTCCTGTTACAGCCTGTTTTACTTTCTTGGGCGAATATTCAGTAACAGTTAATCCGGCACTCATAGCAGTCGCAATTGCTACGCCTTGCGCTCGTCCCAACTTAAGCATACTCTGTACGTTTTTGCCGAAAAAGGGTGCTTCAATGGCAAAATCGGTGGGCTTATGCGTTTCAATTACCTCTTTTACTTTCTCATGAATGAGTTGCAAGCGGATGTACACGTCTTTGTGTTTGGTAAGTTTCAGCACATCCATTTCAATTAAATGCAGTTGCTGTTGGCGAACGCCAATCAAACCATAGCCCATGATAACAGTACCCGGGTCGATTCCTAAAATGATTTTCGAAAAACTTTGCAAGGAGCAGGTTAATTTTGACCAAAATAAACAGAAACTGAACAGGAAATTCAAAATCTTTATCAATTACTTTCTGGGCCCTATACTTTTTGTGTGGATTAGCATATCCTTATACAACCAAGTGAAGCAACAACCCGACTTACCAAGGGCATGGCAGCAGATAAAACAGGCCTTTACCGGTAATGAAAGCTGGAAGCTGTGGTTATCTGTTTTATTGATGCCAGTTAACTGGGGTTTGGAAACATGGAAATGGTATCTGCTGGTGAATAAATTTCAACCATTATCGTTTCAAAAAGCATTTGAATCTGTGTTGAGTGGATTATCCCTGGCGGTAAATACGCCAAACCGTATCGGTGAGTATGGCGGAAGAGTAGTGTACCTGAAGCCTGATTTCAGATTGAAGGGAGTGGCACTTACATTGGTAACAAGTGTTGGTCAGTTATTGATAACATTACTGTGCGGCTTTATTGCCTTACTTATTTTGAGACCCCGGCTACACGATGTGCAGCTTGGAGGTACACATTTATCAGGCATATTGCTGCAGGTATTTACCTGGTCGGTTTTGTTTTTTATCGGCTTAACGGGATTGTTTTTTTTCAGAATGCAGATGTTGGCGAAAGCGGTTCAATGGATACCGGGTATAAAAGAAAAGTTATCGTTTGCAAATGTGCTGGATGGCTTGCAAAACAGAACGTATCTTGTAATATTATTTTATTCGTTTTTACGTTTTGTTGTTTTTGCCCTGCAGTATGTGTTGATATGGCAGGCATTGCAAGTTGATATTCCGTGGTGGGAGGGTTTCTGGAGTGTGGCATTGATCTTTTTAATTATGGCAATCGTACCGGGTTTTGCAATAGCTGATGTTGGTATCCGTGGAGCTGTGGCGCTAAGTATTGTGAGTGTGTTCAGTGTAAACAGTATTGCTATTCTTGCAGGTACGGCTGGTATCTGGTTATTAAATCTTGTAGTGCCGGCGTTGATTGGAAGTTTGTTGTTATTGACGATAAAAATATTTAAGGAACGATGAAGATCACTTTGATTCTGTTTTCAGTAGTACTGCTTTCTTTTGCACCTGTTTCAACACAACCGGAAACAAGTGATGAATTTTGTGCCAGTATCCGCAATTTTGCATGGCAAAACGGCGAATCGATCAACTACCAGGTTTATTACACATTAGCCGGAGTTTATGTGCATGGTGGCCATGCCGATTTTCATATTAACCTCGAAAGATATAACGGAAAAGCAGTTTATCATCTTATTGGGGAAGGAAGAACAACGTCTTTTTTTGACGGACTTTTTAAAGTGAGGGATAAGTATGAAAGTTTTATTGATACTTCTACATTACAACCTTACAAGTTTGTCCGTAATATTTTAGAAGGCGATTTCAAAAAGTTTGAAACTGTTACGTTTAATCAGCAAGCCAATACAGCAACATCACAAGGCGGTACCTTTAAAACGCCCGAGTGTGTGCAGGATGTGTTGAGTGCCATCTATTACTCCCGCAATATTGATTTCAATAAATACAAACCAGGCGATCGTATTCCCTTCAATATGTTTATTGATGATAAAACATATAGTTTGTATGTCCGCTATTTGGGCAAAGAAAAAATAAAGACCAAGTATGGTAAATTCAATGCCATCAAATTCAAACCATTACTCATCGAAGGAACCATTTTTAAAGGCGGTGAAAAAATGACGGTGTGGGTGAGTGATGATGCTAACCGAATTCCCGTTCGCATTGAAAGCCCCATTTCAGTTGGTAGTATAAAAGTGGATATGATGGGCTATAAAAACACACGTCATAAGTTGAATGGATTGATCAGCACAAGATAATTGTAATGCCGATAGTTGTTAGTGGACAGTAGTGAGTCCTCACATCAAATCTCATCCAATCTAAATCTTTCTTTCATTCTCACGCCTTTCTCTGTTTTTTGCAAATTACAACACTCGATCTGCGGATCATGCTCAAAGAATAAGATGTAGTCGTTCTCAACTGCTTCTGTCAGAAATGATTTCTTTTCATTCAAGGTAGTAAGCGGAAACATATCATAAGCCATCACATAAGGGATAGGAATATGTGCAGCAGCAGGTAACAGATCAGCCATGTACACAATGGTCTTGCCATTATAGTTGATCTGCGGTAACATCATACTTTCGGTATGACCATTTACAAAACGTACAGACATATTTTCATTGAATACTGATGAAGATAATTGATGAAACTGCGATTCACCTGGCACAATAAATTTCAACTGTCCGCTTTCTTCAATTGGCAATATATTTTCTTTTAAGAAGGAAGCTTTCTCCCTGTCGTTTGGTTTTGTGGCCCATTCCCAGTGTTGTTCATTACTCCAGAATGTTGCATTCTTAAAAGCAGGGACTAATTTATCGCCTTCACGTTTTATAGAACCGCCGCAATGATCGAAATGCAGATGCGTAAGAAACACATCGGTAATATCATCTTTACTAAACCCATGTTTGGCTAATGATTTGTCTAACGTATCGTCGCCATGCAAATAATAATGACCAAGAAATTTCTCATCCTGCTTATCTCCAATACCATTGTCAATTAAGATCAACCGGTTGCCATCTTCTATCAATAAACAACGCATGGCCCAGCTGCAGAGATTATTTTCGTCGGCTGGGTTCAGTTTATTCCACATCACTTTTGGCACTACACCAAACATTGCACCACCGTCTAATTTGAAATAACCGGTTTCGATTGAATAGAGTTTCATATCAGCTTTGTTTGTTCTTTTCTTTGAGTAACCAAGGTGTGCAAGAGAAACAGCAGACCAAGCACAAAGAAAATAATGAGTACTAAAATTGAGTTGCGCATGTCTTTTGTGAGACCTTCAATTATGCCGAAAGAGAACAGGCCAATTACAATCGCAAACTTCTCTGTTACATCATAAAAACTAAAGAACGATGCAGTGTCTTTTGTTTGCGGCATTAACTTGGCATAAGTAGCACGGCTCAATGCCTGTATGCCACCCATCACCAAACCAACAAACGAAGCCACAATATAAAAATGCATTTCAGTTTGAATATAGTAACCACCAATACATGCGCACACCCATAACAATACGGTAAAGATGAGCACACGAATATTGCCAAACCTTCCTGATAGCCTCGACATCAGGAGTGCACCAACGATTGCCACTACCTGTAATAACACTGCTGTAATAATGAGTTTTACATTTTCAAGATTCAGGATCTTGATGCCAAAATCAATGGCCACAAGTAATACAGTTTGCACACCCATGCTGTAAAAAAAGAAAGCAGTTAAAAATCGTTTCAACACCGGCATTTTGATTACCTGTTTCCACACCAGCTGCAATTCATGAAATCCATTCACCAATACATGTTTCTTGAGTTTACGTTCGCTTTTATCGCTACGGTTAGGTAAACGACTGAATGGAATTTGTGCAAATGTAACCCACCAAACACCCACCAGTAAGAAAGTGATCTTTAATGGAAGTGAAGGATCTTCTTTCATCACAACCACTAATCCAAAACCAACCATCTGCAATAACACACTGCCGATATAACCCATGGTAAACCCTTTTGCACTGATGCGGTCCATATCTTCTTCCGCAGCAATTTCGGGCAGGTAAGAATTATAAAATACTTGTGAGCCGTAAAAACCAATTCCGGCAAACATAAAGCACACCAGACCGAGCATCACGTTATTCTTATCAAAAAAGAACATGAGTGAACAACTGATTGCACCTAAATAACAAAAGAAGCGCATGAAGTTCTTCTTGTTGCCTTTATAATCGGCAATAGATGAAAGTATGGGCGATAATAATGCGATCAGTAAAAAACCTGTTGCTAACACATAATCTTTCAATTCTGTGTTTACAAAGTTTCTTCCGAACAACGTTATGCCATCAGGGAAATTTTTGATGCCCGTTACAGCGGCATAATAAGCAGGAAAGAAAGTGGTAGTGATCACAAGATTGTAAACACTGTTGGCCCAGTCGTACATAGCCCAGCCGTTCACAATTTTTTTTGATGCAGTCTGCATACAGATGGTTTTAGTTGGGGGCAGGAAAGACTGCCTGTATGAAAATAGGATAATTAAACGAAATGCTATTTGAGGTAACCGGTCATAAACAGGATTAGCAGAATAATACCGGCGATAATCCTGTACCAGCCAAACAAACGGAAACCATGCTTTTGTAAAAAGCCAATGAAGAATTTAATCGCAAGCATCGCCACAACAAAGGCAACTATATTGCCGATAATAAATGCCTGTGTGTATTGCGTTGAAGAAAGGATCAGATCATAGCCTTTCACTTCAACACCATTTTCATTCCAGTCTTTCAGGAATAATGAATAGCCCGTTGCTGCGGCCATGGTTGGTACGGCTAGAAAGAAGGAAAATTCAGCGGCCAACGGTCGTGTAAGTTTTTGCTGCATACCGCCAATGATACTGGCTGCACTGCGACTTACACCCGGTATCATCGCCACACATTGCCACAAGCCGATCATAAATGCTTTACCAAACGAAATTTCTTTTTCTTCGCTGATGGTATGTTGCTTAAACACGTTATCAATGAACAACAGAATAATACCTCCAACCAATAATGTAATAGAAACCGTTAACGGACTTTCAAGCAGTTCATCTATCTGATCACTGAATAGAAAACCCAGCAGCAACGCAGGTATTACTGCAACAATCAGTTTCGCATAAAACTCCCAGCGTTTAAAATCGAAAAACTTTTTCCAGTACAAAACAACAACGCTTAAAATGGCGCCAAGCTGTATGGCAACTGTAAACAGTTTGGTGAAGTTATCAGGAGGTACATTCATCAACCGCTCAGCAAGGATCATGTGCCCGGTAGAAGAAACAGGAAGATATTCCGTTAAACCTTCCACAATGGCGATGATGATGGATTCAATTGTATTCACGAATGAAATTTGAGAATTGATTAATTTGAAAATTTGAAAATAAAAAAACCGATTTGAGTATTTGAACTGTTCGTTTTCAAATTTTCAAATCGGCAAATTTTCAAATTATGTCTTTTAGTCTTTTGGCTTTTTCATGATGGCGTAGATCTCAATGATCAAACCAGCAATAATCAGAAGTGGTGCAAGTGTAATTCTGCGGAAGCTATACACTTCCTCTTTATTAAACACATTCGGGTCGGCACTTTTGCCACCAATCATCAACAGAAAACCAAGAACGATCACTGCAGCGCCAATGGCCATCCACTTGTAATTCTCTTTGGTAAAAATGGTTGCTATTTTTTTCTGGCTCATAGTCTTGTTTTGAGGGGTGCAATATAAGGAAAAGCTGTTAGTCGATAGCCTATAGTCATTAGCCGGTAGTTTTTACTGTCCACTAACAACTATCGGCTAAGGCTTAATATAATTCGTCGAGTTTCATGCGCAAATACTTCATTACACTGCGGTGCGTGCTGTAAAGCGAAATCCCCACACCAATGGCAATAATGGAACCGAAAAGAATGAGGTAGATCTTCGGATCACGAAGCGCCTTCATATCAGGAATATAGCTTTCGGCCCAGGTGATAACTGCCCAGATAGCTGCAATGGCAATGCCCGCACTGATCAGTCCATTAATAATGGCCCTGATGTTCATTGGCCGTGCAATAAAGCTGCGGGTGGCGCCTACCATCTGCATGGTTTTAATAAGAAAACGATTACTGAACATGGCCAAACGTATGGTCGTGTCGATCGATACGATCACAATGGCGCTCAGCAAAATGGCAACGATCAATAAGACAATGCCCACTTTTTGTGCCCGGTCGTTCAGGGTATTCACCAGCGCTTTGGGGTATTGTACCTCACTGATCACACCGGGAAAACGGGTCATCAGATCGGCTGTAATTTTATCTAGACTGTCTTTCTGCACATAATCCGACTTGGCATAAAAGTCAACGCTTTCCGGCAAAGGATTTTCGTCGAGAATCTTATCCCAGCTTTCGTTACCGTCTTTATTATAAATTTCCTTCGCCATTTCTTTATTGATATAGGCCGAAGATTTCACGTAAGGCTGTGCCGCCACATACGTTGTTAAACTGTCGATTGATTTTTTATTTGTGGTGCTCAACCAAGCATGAAACTGGATATTTTCACGCAGGGTAGTACCCACTTTCTGAAAATTTAAGAAGATCCATCCTAAAACACCGAGGATGAAGAGCACCAGAGCCACACCAATAATACTGTAGAGGTACGATGGTTTAGAACGTTTCATCGATGCTTTGTTCGGTTGTTGCGCCATGCCGTGTTGATTTAATGTAAGTTCGAAAAATGAAATATCCTGCCCTACACAGGATGTGGGCAAATTTAGCAGATTTATCCTGCACAAGCCCCGTAATCCTTAATTTTGTTGCCCTTTAACGAGGGTGTTCTGCACTTATTTTGCAAGTGGTGCAGAAATGCTGCACGAAGATGATTTTTTAAGTCTTCTTTCACAGCTTTACTCATCGCCAGTTGTGTCACTCACTTGTACGTTCTGTTTTTCAAATGAGCAATTAAGTGTTACACCTAATGATGAATAGAAATAAGAACGCATAAGCGAGCGTGGCAACAACAGTGGAATAGAATTAGTAATAGTCGATTACAAAATAAAAACTAACCGGAACGGTACATGGAATATAAGTTCAGAGAAATTGAGAAGAAATGGCAACAGCAATGGATCAATACAAATGCCTACAAGGTTTCGAACGTAAGTGACAAACCAAAGTTTTATGTGTTGGATATGTTTCCTTATCCAAGTGGTGCAGGATTGCACGTGGGTCATCCGCTTGGTTACATTGCCAGCGATATTTATTCCCGCTTCAAACGTCTGAAAGGTTTTAATGTATTACACCCGATGGGTTATGATGCATTTGGTTTACCTGCCGAGCAGTATGCCATTGAACATGGCGTACACCCGGCCGTTAGTACTGACCAGAACATTAATAATTTCCGCCGCCAGTTAGACAATATCGGTTTTTGTTACGATTGGGATCGTGAAGTGCGCACCTGTGATCCCGGTTATTACAAATGGACACAGTGGATCTTCTTACAACTCTTTAATAGTTTTTACAACCGTAAAACAAACAAAGCTGAAAAGATCGATGTGCTGATTGCTTCGTTTGAAGCTAAAGGTAACGCCAGCCACCCAATCCCTAATTCCCAATTCCCGATAACTTCCTTTACTGCAGAAGAGTGGAAATCATTTGCTGAAAAAACGCAGCAGGACATCCTCATGCAATATCGCCTTGCTTATTGCGGCTATGGCGAAGTAAACTGGTGTGAAGCATTGGGTACTGTGTTAGCGAACGAT
Organism: Lacibacter sp. H375; assembly: GCF_037892425.1. NCBI lineage: Bacteria > Pseudomonadati > Bacteroidota > Chitinophagia > Chitinophagales > Chitinophagaceae > Lacibacter > Lacibacter aquaticus. The sequence goes on along the minus strand of NZ_JBBKTT010000001.1, from coordinate 559,305 downwards.
GAAGTGGTGAATGGTGTGAGTGAACGTGGCGGACATCCGGTAGTTAAAAAGAAATTGCGTCAATGGTATTTGCGTATTACTGAATATGCTGATCGTTTACTGGAAGGTTTGGAGCGCATTGAATTCAGCGAAAGCATGAAAGAAATGCAAACGAACTGGATAGGTAAATCAAGCGGCGCTGAAATAGATTTTGCAATAAAAGGTCACGAACAAAAGTTACGGGTGTATACGACAAGACCCGATACCATCTTTGGTGTTGACTTTATGGTGATTGCTCCTGAATTGGATTTAGTTGATCAGATAAAATCAATAGAGCAAACCAAAGCAGTTGATGAATACATTGCTTATGTAAAAAGCCGCAGTGACCGTGAACGGCAAGCTGAGAAAAAGATCAGCGGTGTATTCACCGGTGCATATGCCGTGAATCCGTTTGATGGAAGAGAAATTCCCATCTGGATCAGCGAATATGTATTGGCGGGTTATGGCACAGGTGCTATTATGGCGGTGCCTTGCGGCGATGAACGTGATTTTAAATTTGCTCAGCATTTTAATATTCCCATCACTAATATCATTGGTAAACATTTCAATGGCGAAGATGCCAACGCAACAAAAGATGCCATACTGGAGAACAGTGGTTTCTTAAATGGAACACCAATGCGTGAAGCAAGCGAAATAGTAATTGGCAAGTTGGAGGAATTAGGAATTGGCGTACGAAAAGTGAATTTCAGAATGCGTGATGCAGCGTTCAGCCGTCAACGTTATTGGGGTGAACCATTCCCCATTCAATGGAAGGATGGAACAGCTTATGCATTAAGCGAAACTGAATTGCCTTTGTTGTTACCTGAAGTAGATAGTTATTCTCCCGGTCCTGAAGGCGAAGGTCCGTTGGCAAATATTCCTGAATGGGTGGCGAAAGAATTAGAAACGAATACCATGCCCGGCTATGCAGGTTCATCCTGGTATTTCTTACGTTACATGGATCCGCATAATGAAAACGCATTCTGCGACCGTGCAGTAAGTGATTACTGGAACCAGGTTGATATTTATATTGGCGGAACAGAGCATGCAGTTGGTCATTTATTGTACAGCCGTATGTGGACGAAAGCATTGTATGATCTGGGACATATTGGCTACGATGAACCGTTTAAGAAATTGGTGAATCAGGGGATGATACAGGGAAGTTCGAGATTTGTGTATCGAATTACTATTCAGAGCCCACATAGTTCAGCAATATTTAATTATCCAATTTTTGTCTCAAGCAAATATTATCAGGAATATTTGAGAAAAGGTTTTCTTGGTAAGGAAACGGTTGAAGATTGGTTAAATGGGAGAATGAATGAGGCTTGGAAATCACCTTCAATCAATTCCAACGAAGGGAATTTATCAATCTTACCACTACATGTCGATGTAAATTTTGTTGATGGCTACGAACTCGATATAGAGACTTTTAAAAAATGGCGTAACGGAGAATATGTAAATGCCGAATTCATTTTAGAGGATGGCAAATACATTTGCGGCGCCGAAGTTGAGAAAATGAGTAAGAGCAAGTTCAACACAGTGAACCCCGATGATCTTGTAAACAAATACGGTGCAGATACTTTTCGCATGTATGAAATGTTTCTTGGACCTGTGGAGATCAGTAAGCCTTGGGATACAAAAGGTATTGAAGGTGTACATCGCTTCATTAAAAAACTCTGGCGTTTGTTTTATGATGATCTTAAAGGCCAGGTTTGGAACAACGACAAAGCAACTGATGCCGAGTTGAAAGTGTTGCACAAAACAATCAAGAAGATTGAAGATGATACAGAACGTTTCAGTTTCAATACCGGTGTAAGTACATTCATGATCGCTGTAAACGAATTGAGCGATCTCAAATGCAACAAGAAAGAAATTCTTGAACAGTTGCTTATTCTCTTAACACCGTATGCACCGCATGTGAGTGAAGAGTTGTGGGCTGCATTAGGCAACAGTGGTTCTATTCTTGATGCTGCGTTTCCGAAATTTGAAGCGAAGTATGTAACTGAATCAACCAAAGATTACCCGGTTGCTATCAACGGTAAAACAAGAACAGAGTTAACATTGGATCTAAGCATTACACAAGCAGAAGTAGAACAGATCGTGTTGAACAACGAAGTGGTATTGAAATGGCTCGATGGTAAACAACCAAAGAAGATCATCTACGTGAAGAATAAAATGATCAATGTAGTAATATAATTTGCGGTGGGACACCGCATCACCCTTAAATTCAAAACAACAAATGAAGAAATTAGTAGTCGTTATTGCCCTCTTTGCACTGGCCGCTTGTGGCGAAAAAAATCCCAATAATAATGAGCCTTTTGTAAAAGAGCGTGCAACCGTAAACCCTGCTGCCGTAAAAGAATATGTTGCGGGTCCTGATACTGCACAGTTTAAAGTACAGTTGTTCGAGCAAAAAGAATCACTCAATTATGAGCTGAAGTTTTCATACAAAGATGCAAGCAGCGAAAAGATCTTCACCTTACCAAACATGGGCATTATGCCAAAACCTGAATTAAAGAAAGGTGCTGATGACCTTTCCTGCATCATTGGTTTTTATGATGCAGATAGTACATTCATGGAGTATCGTTTGGTAAAAGTTGAAAATGGAACCTTGTTATATCGTCACCTGAAGGAATACCAGGTAGACGAGCCAAAGAAGTAATACAGTTGATACAATAATAAAGAAGGTTGATGAAGGTTTTTCGCCATTCATCAACCTTTCTTCATTTTGAACCGTTCAATGGATGTTGTTTTGTATTTTCCAAGATAAATACCATCAGTTATGAAGTCTCTGTATTCGGTTCTTTTTTTATTCCTTATCAGTAACATTGCTTTTTCACAAAGCACTCCGCATTTTTTATCAAACCCCACACTTACTCCCGATGGACAAACCGTTGTGTTTGCCTTTGAAGGTGATCTGTGGAAAGCCAATGTCAACGATGGACAGGCAACCCGTATTACAGCCATGCAGGGTTACGAAACATCGCCACGTATTTCACCCGATGGGAAGTGGATCGCTTTCACCGGGCGGCAATACGGAAACGCTGATGTGTTTGTGATGCCATTGAATGGTGGAGATGTAAAACAAATTACTTACCACAGCGGTAACGATGAGGTTACCAGTTGGAGCTGGGATAGTAAGAATGTTTATTTCAACAGTGGTCGTATGGGACAGGTAGCAGGTTTTAAAGTAGCTGCAACAGGCGGCACACCACAACGTGTATTTGGGAGTAATTTTTTTCAATATGATCACAACCTTGTGGAGCATCCAACAACAGGTGAGATATTTTTTAATGATACATGGGAAAGTATCAGTCAGTCGCAAAGGAAACGGTACAAAGGTCCTTTCAACCCGGATATACAATCGTATAATTTCAAAACAAAAAAACATACGAAATACACAACATGGGAAGGAAAGGATTTTGCTGCTACTATCGACAAAGCAGGAACTGTGTTTTACATTTCTGACGAAGCAAATGGCGAATACAATCTTTACACAATGGATAACGGAAAGAAGAAAGCACTCACCCGTTTTTCATCTTCCATTAAAACACCACAGGTAAATGCCAACGGAGGTAAAGTGGTATTTGAAAAAGATTACCAGCTATGGATCTATGATGTAAAGACAGATAAGGAAAAGAAACTTGACATCTCCATTGTACGCAATCATGTATTGCCAAAGGAAAAAGATTACGAAGTGCGTGGAAATATTTCAGCCTTTGATGTGTCGCCTGATGGAAAGAAACTGGCGTTCATCTCTCGTGGTGAATTATTTGTGAGTGATGTGGATGGAAAATTTGTTCAACAGATCAATCGTGGTTCGGCAGAACGTGTGCGTGAAGTAAAATGGATGAGTGATAACAAAACAATGCTCTTTACGCAAACAGCTGATGGTTATACAAATCTTTTTACTATTCGTGCTGATAGCAGCAGTGCAGCAAAACAACTCACAACGGATAAACGAAATAACCGGAGTCTTGTTCAAAATAAAAAACGAACCATGGCTGTTTATCTCAGCGGTCGTGATGAAGTGCGTTTGCTTGATCTGAAAACATTACAAAGCAAAACCATTGTAAAAGATGAGCTATGGGCTTTCCAGAACAGCGATCCCGGTTTTTCACCAAACGATGAATATGTTCTATTTACTGCACGTAGAAATTTCGAAGAAGATATTTTTATTCATCACATCAAGAATAACAAAACAACCAATCTTACAAATACTGGTGTAACAGAGAATAGTCCGATATGGTCGCCCGATGGAAAATATATTTATTTCGTTTCGCAGCGTTTGAAGCCTTCGTATCCGTTTGGCATGGCCAATGCAAAAGTATTTCGTGTGCCATTAGAGAAATTAGATGAACCTTATCGTTTGGATAAATACAGTGAACTGTTTAAAGAAGAAAAGAAAGATGCGAAAGGTGCAAACGCAGATTCCGGTAAAGTAATTACAGTTGATACCGATCTGTTGATGGAAAGGTTGGAGCAGATCAGTCCATCGTTTGGTGCACAGTATTTAATTAATGTGTATCAGAAAGGAGAGAAGACAACGGTGTTATTTGTAAGTAATCATGGAGAAGGCCGCAGTGCGATCTGGAAAACAGTGATCGAGCCATTTGAACAAAACAAGACAGAGAAGATAGCAGGTACTGATAATATTTTTGGTTTTGAAACAATTGAAGTGAGCGATAAATTTTATGCATTGTCAAACGGAACTATTGCAAAACTGAATCTTGATGCAAACCGTGTTGACCCTGTTAATATCAGTTTTACCTTCCGTCGAAATCTTGCAGAAGAGTTTAACCAGATGTTTTATGAGGCATGGGCTGGCATGGAAGAAGGATATTATGATGAAAATTTCCACGGACTCGACTGGAAAAAAACAAAAGATTATTACAAACAGTTTCTTCCATTTGTAAACAACCGTGCTGATCTGCGAACAATGCTTAACGATCTGTTGGGTGAACTCAACTCTTCGCATCAGGGCTTTGGTACATTTGGAGATGATGAAAACATTGCATTAACGAGCGCAACTATGGAAACAGGCATCATCTTCGAAAATGATGCGCCATATAAGGTAAAGTATATTGCGAAACGTTCTGCAGCTGATCGTAAGAATATTGATATTAAACCGGGGGATGTATTGGTGAAAGTGAATGATGAAGAGGTTGATGTAAACAAAGACCGTAATGCCTACTTCACCTTGCCATCACGTGACAGGGAATTGAAACTTACTTTTAAACGTGGTGCAGAAACAGTGAATGTAAAAATTCATCCACAGGCAACTTTGTTTAATACACTCTACGATGAATGGGTTGATAACAACCAGAAACGAGTTGATGAAAAAGGCAAAGGACGTATTGCTTACGGTTATATGAAGAACATGGGTACCGGTGAGTTGGATCAATTCATTACCGACATGACACAGGAATTGATCAACAAAGATGCACTTATCTTCGATCTCCGCTACAATACCGGCGGTAATGTACATGATGAAGTGTTGAAATTTTTAAGTCAGCGCTCTTACTTGCAATGGAAATACCGTGAAGGAAAGTTAGCACCTCAATCAAATTTTTCACCGGCAGATAAGCCAATCATCTTATTGATCAATGAACAATCGTTGAGCGACGCAGAAATGACAGCGCAAGGTTTTAAAGCCTTGAAGCTGGGCAAGATCATAGGTAATGGTACTTATCGCTGGATCATCTTCACCAGTGGTATTGGACTGGTTGATGGTAGTAATGTGCGTATGCCGGCATGGGGTTGTTATTCATTGGATGGGAAAGACCTTGAGATGAGTGGTGTGCAACCGGACATTTTACTCATCAACAGTTTTGAAGATAAACTAAACGGTAAAGATCCGCAGTTGGATAAAGCCATTGAAGAAATATTGAAACAAATCAAGGGATGAATGATGAGTGATAAATTTCATGGTATTCACATCTTAAATTAATAAACAAAGGGTGTACTTCAGTACACCCTTTTTATTTGCTAAATCATCTTTGTTGTCTCCGTGTCTCTGCGTCTCTGTGGTAATCATTGTAAGCGTAGCAAACAACCCTCTTTTTCCAAACTCTTAGCTCACTCTTTCTTCACAAACCGTATCATCGCACTGCTGTTCTCTGTACTTTCAAGATTAGCAGTGTAACGCACACCATTTACATAGGCGATCATGTAAGAAGTATTCGGCGGAATAGCACCAAGATTTTCTGCCACCATCACCAATTCATTGCTTTCTGTTAGTTCAGTAACAGCAAACTTTACCACATATGGTTTGTCACTGAGTTTTACATGCTCAAAAACCAAACGGTTATTCATGAACAATGAAATAGAATCGCCATCGATTTCTGCATTATCATAAAAATGAATTTCAATCGTATCGCCCAATAATGGTAATTCTGTTGTCAATACTTTTTTACGTTCAACAAACTTCTCTTTGATGGTAGGAACTTTAGTAATAGAAACTGTTGGTTCTTTTAAGGGTGGTTTGTTTTCTGTTTTTGTAACAGGTTGTGTTTCCTTAGGAATAGTTGGTTGCGGCTGAACTACTACGGGTTCACCTTTTGGTTCTTCACGCTTTGGCTGTTCAGTTACAACAACCGGCGGAGGTGTAACCGCTATAACTTCCGGTTGCTTTACTGTTTTATGAATCGTTGCCACACTGTCAATAAAATCAGGATCATTGGCACCAACTGTATAATTATCGATCACATAATTCCATTCATCAGTAAACTGTGGTTGATCCACTTTATCTAAATGCAGATCGCCTTTGTTTTTTTGTTCTTCTTTCGTTACCGCTTTTCCATCAAGCATCATCACGCCGCCGCCAGGACAATTAAAATCAGCTTCCATCAGCAACGGCACTGCACCGGGAGAGGTAATGGCAATACGTCCTGTTTTTGCTTCCAGCAATTCATCATCCCACCAGATCACTTCATTTGTTTGCTGATTGAAGTATCCCTTCACTGCATAGCGACGGTAATTATTTGGATTTTCATAATAATAGGATGTGCCGAATAAACTGTCGCCACGCTGAATGAGTTTCAGTTCAAGTTTGCCCGGCTTTAAGCCGTTGCCCACTTTGCCTTTCCACACACCCGTGATCATTTGTGCATGAGCGAATAAGCTAAACACAAGGAAAGCAGCCAGTAAAAAGACGTAATGTTTCTTCATGCGATAGAGCTTAAACGAAATGTTGATGTAAATATTTTTAAAGGATGTTAATGTTTCAACAAAAGCAACAGCATTTTTATTTTAGTAGGAAATTAGCGTATGGCACAGGCAAATATTCAACTGATTGAAGCGCTGCGTGAAACGGCAGCCCGTCTCCGCAATGGTGCAGCCTATGCATGGGGAAACCATGGCGCCTGCAATTGCGGCAATCTTACACAAGTAGTTACCAATTTAAGTAAAGAAGAAATATTGGCTCATGCTCACACAGGCATTGGTGAGTGGACGGAACTGGCAGAAGAGTATTGTGGTGTTACAAATGCACCAGCTGGTTTGCTTATCAGCAAACTCCAGGAAATTGGTTTAACGCCAAGTGATATTCACAACCTTGAATATCTTGAAGACAAAGCAGTGCTGCAACGATTGCCAGGTGGTTTCCGTTGGCTGAAACGAAACGTACGTGAAGATGTGATCGTGTATTTTGAAACCTATGCAGATTTGTTAGAAGAGCAATTAGCAAACAATCTATCTATATCGTTCGATGAGTTGTTTCAAGTGAAGCAACCGGATCTTGTTTAGTAAGGCTCACCTATAAGAACATCGCCCCAAATTCTGGGGCTTTTTTATGCGAAATATATTCATGTAAGCTTGATTTTAGAATGGTAATTTAGCAATACAAAGAATGCTTAAACGAATGTCCACGCCACTCATTAATATTCTCGAAAAAAATAAAACTCAGTATTACCCGGTTGTGCCTTTTGAACCTGGGAAAGATCGATTGCTGAAAATGGATTTTACAGAAACGAATAAAGGGCTCACAAAAGAAGTGATTGAAGATGTTTCAAAATTCAGTAGCTATGTTGATGAGCAGTTGAGCAATGCAGGTGCCCGTTATGGTATTGGCGGTTATGCCGAACATCGTAGTGTGTATAGCCGCAGTAAAGTGTTTGATTCACCGGATGGAGGCGAGCCAAGACGCTTGCATTTAGGTGTTGACATTTGGGGTAAAGCAGGAACACCAGTATTTGCACCACTGGGTGGTATGGTACACAGTTTTAAGTTCAATGATCGTTATGGTGATTACGGTGCCACGATTGTGTTATTACACCAGTTGGAAAGTTTTGCATTTTATACATTGTGGGGTCACTTGAGTTTAAGAGATATAGCGTTGGTAGAAGGACAATACATTAACCGTGAACAGGTGTTTGCACATTTTGGTGAACCACATGAAAATGGTCAGTGGCCGCCGCATCTGCATTTTCAGATCATTGAAAATATTGAGTTGCATGAAGGTGATTATCCCGGTGTGTGCCGCTTGAGTGATCAGAAATTTTATTTAAAAAATTGTCCCGATCCTGATTTGATCTTACAGATGAACAGGTTTTTATGATGAGTAGTGAAGGATCAATAATGAGTAGCATCTCGCTAATAAGGAGAATCAGAATATAGTGCTAATAGTTTTGGAGCAGATCTTACCTCGTCATTCATTTCTCATCACTGCTCATCTCACCACCAAATAATTAAACATCGCAGTTCCTTGTTGTTGCATTACGCTTACCCAGAAGGGAACAATGCCTTCTGTCATACGTGCATACTTGATATCGCCGAGGTCTAGTATGTTTTCAGGTTTCCAATTAAAGTTATCGGCAAACAAGTGCTTAACAGTATTTTTTGCTTCTACATCATTACCACAAATAAATAAGTTGTGATTGGCATCGTTTACCAAACTTGCATTGACCATCAGCTTTGCTGTAACCGTATTCAATGCTTTTACGACTTTTGCACCTTCCAATTGTTTTTGTATTTCTTCTCCCAACGACCAGGTGTTGCTGTATTCAGGTAACAACGAAGGAGGCATGCCATGCGAAAAGTCAAGAGGGTTGGTGACATCAATTACTACCTTACGGCTGAAATTATGATTGCCTGCCTGCTGCACTGCATCAACAGCTCCATTTCCATTAAGACATAGAAAAATTAATTCTGCAAAAAGTGCTGCATCTTCAAACGTTCCATTTTTTGCTTTGTTTCCGTTTTGTGAGGTCCATGCAATTGCTTTTTCATTAGTAGCAGTGCGACTTCCCAACAACACTTCGTGACCTTTGTTGATCAACGCTGTACCAATTGTTTGACCAACAGCTCCAGTACCAAGTATTCCTATTTTCATGACGATTAGTTTTATTGTTTAGTTTTACAGTAAGTTACAACGAGAAATGGCCAATCCCAATTTAAATAGCGACAGAGAAGCATTGAGTGCTGCGGAGAAAGAATTCGAAAACAATATTCGTCCTTCGAATATTGAAGATTTCAGTGGTCAGCAACAGATCATTGAGAACCTGAAGATATTTATCAAAGCGGCGAAGATGCGTGGCGAAGCATTGGATCATGTGTTGTTTCATGGGCCTCCCGGTTTAGGGAAAACAACACTCAGCCGCATTGTGGCAAATGAATTGGGGGTAAACATTAAAGAAACAAGCGGGCCGGTAATAGAGAAACCCGGCGATCTTGCAGGGTTGTTAACAGGGCTCGAAGCAAATGATGTTTTGTTTATTGATGAGATCCATCGCTTGAGTACTGTGGTGGAAGAATACTTATATGCGGCGATGGAGGATTACCGCATTGATATTATGATCGACAGTGGTCCAAATGCAAGAAGCATTCAACTCAATCTTAATCCATTTACATTGGTGGGAGCAACAACAAGAAGTGGGTTACTGAGTGCGCCTTTGTTATCACGCTTTGCCATTAAATCAAGATTAGAATATTATAATGCAGAAACACTGCAAAAAATTATTCTGCGTGCTGCAGGTATTTTAAATGTGAAGATAACCAGCGATGCATCAAAAGAAATTGCAGGACGTAGTCGTGCCACACCACGTATTGCAAACGGGCTCTTACGCCGGATGCGTGATTTTGCAATGGTTTTGGGAAATGGAGTGATTGATCTTGGTGTAACACAACATGGACTTAAAGCCTTGAATGTTGATGAGTTTGGGTTGGATGATATGGATAATAAAATTCTTACAACCATCATCGATAAATTTAAAGGCGGGCCAGTTGGTATTACCACCATTGCAACAGCAGTTGGTGAAGAATCGGGTACATTGGAAGAAGTATACGAACCATTTTTAATACAGGAAGGTTTTTTGCAACGCACACCAAGAGGAAGAGAGGTAACAGCAAAAGCGTATGAGCATTTGGGAAAGAAACCAAATGCCGGAATCAATCCTACATTGTTTACATAAAAAAGGTCGCTGCAAACGCAGCGACCTTTTTTATGATGTTATTATTTCTGTGCTAATGTGCCTGATCGCTTTCAATTTTTTGTTCCAGTTTCGGTTCATTCAATTCCACAACACGTTTTGATTTCTGGCGGTTGCGCATTACCATGTTGAGCATTTCTACAGCAAAAGAGAAAGCCATACCGAAGTAAATATAATTTTTAAGATGCAACTCGTGTGCAGCTTCTGCATTCCATCCTTCAATCACTAAACTCAAACCGATCATTACAAGGAATGAAAGCGCCAACATTTTCAATGTTGGATGTTTATGAATAAAGCTTGCAATTTTAGGACTGAATAAAAACATCACCGTCATTGCAATAACCACCGCAGCGATCATGATCTCCACATGCTTGGCTGTACCACCTGCAGTAATGATGCTATCGAATGAGAATACCGCATCGATCAATATGATTTGCCCCATGGCCTGACCAAAAGAAATGCCTTTTGCATTTTTCGGATCCTTGTTTGGGTCTTCGCCTTCCAGCTTTTGATGTATTTCGTGAACGGATTTATAGATAAGGAACAGACCTCCGGCCAGCATCACCAGACTTGCGAGATCAAATCCTTTTCCTGCTACTGTGAAAACTGCTTTTCCTTTTTGTGATAACAACCATCCCAATGCCATCAGCAATAAACTACGGGATAGGATGCCGGTTATCATCCAGAGCCTGCGTGCTTTCTTTTGATCCTTGATTGCTTTTAAACGATTGAGGATAATACTTACGAAGATCACATTGTCGATACCAAGTACTACTTCAAGCACCACAAGAACGATAAAACTGATAATACTCTCTGATGTAAAAAGATGTTCCATTTTTTCTTGAATTGTCAATTTGCAATTAACAACAGGCAAATCATCGTGCCAATTGCTTATTCTCTAGTGCTTATTGATGTAAGTTGTTACAAATTTTCTTTGCAATAGCCGGGCCTTCATAAATAAAACCTGTCCAAACCTGCACCAGTGCAGCACCTGCATCTAGTTTTTCATTTGCATCGGCTGCTGTAAAAATTCCACCACTTGCCATAACAGGTACCTCGCCTTTTAATTTCTGTGCAATGTACTGTACAATTTCTGTACTGCGTTGCTTTACCGGCAAACCACTGAGTCCGCCAGCACCAATGGCTGTTACAACAGAGGCATCGGTTGTAAGTCCTTCCCTACTGATGGTTGTATTACTCGCCACCAATCCATCGAGTTGAATCTCTCTTGCAAGATCAATCACATCATCTAACTGCGATTGTGTTAAGTCGGGTGCAATTTTCAAGAGGATAGGTTTTTGTATATGTTCTTCTGCTTTTAATTTCAAACGTTCAGCTCTCAGCGTTTGCAAATGTGATAAAATTTTATGCAGCGAATCTTTTTCCTGCAGTTCACGTAAGCCCGGAGTGTTGGGGCTGCTTACATTCACAACAAAATAATCAACATAATCAAACAACTCATTAAAACAGATCTCGTAATCTTTCCATGCTTCTTCGTTCGGTGTTACTTTGTTTTTACCGATGTTACCTCCGATGATGAGTGATGAATGATGAGTGATGAGTGTTGTGCCTTGTGCCTTGTACCTTGCATCTTGTGTTTGCTTCCATTCCTTCAACCGCTGCGCCACCACTTTCACACCTTCATTGTTAAAACCCATGCGGTTGATGATCGCTTTGTCTTGCGGTAAACGAAACAGGCGTGGTTTATCATTACCATCCTGCGGTTTGGGTGTAACGGTTCCTATTTCTACAAAACCAAAACCGAGCACTTCCAACTCCCGCAGGTATTTTGCATTTTTATCAAAACCTGCTGCAAGACCAACAGGATTTTTAAATTCTAATCCCCATCTTTCAATCGCAAGGTCTTTTGATTTCGGTTGAAAGCTGGCAGCTAACAGTTTTTTTATGAATCCAATCGAACAAAAGAAACGTAGGGCATTCATAGCGAAATAGTGCACTTTCTCAGCGTCAAATAAAAAGAAAACGGACCGTATAAATTGATACATCAGTTCTTGTGTTCCTCCTTGAACGTTTTAAGTTTAGTAGTTACAGCTTCATCCAGTAGCTGTGCTGCAAGCGGATGATCGGGTTCAAAATTCAGGAATGTCCAATTTGGTGATAGCTCATTTTTTACTGCCACCATACTTGTATTAACTGTAATTACATATTTCCCGGTATGTTGATCATAGCGTACATTCTTCTCGCCATACTGGCTTTTTAAACCCTCTAACATTCGTGAATTCGCACTACCATTCTGCTCGCCAGACTCTTGCTTAACCTTCATTCGGATCAGCATCGAATAAGCAACCAGGTGGTAGCTACCTTTATCAACAGAAATTAATGGCGAAATAGTTCCGTGTTTCAGCGAATCCATTTCAACACTTATTTCATCGTTTCCCGAAAAGGTTGATTTAAATATTTCTATAAGTTGTTCTCTCGGCGCAACGGTAAACACTTTTGGATAGATATAATCCATCATCTTCTCAAAGTTCAGTGTCCGGTTAAAATTCATAAAAATATCCAGGCGGTTTTTCATTTCTGTGTCGCCTTGGGCAGTAACAGAAAAAGAAATGGCCAAACCAACGAGAAAGAAAAATGCTAGTTTTTTCATGGTATTTGTTGTTTCAAGGGTCAAAAAAAACGCTTATCAAGGGGATAGCAAAAAGTTTTTCTTTAAGTGCTGAAAGATGTTAATTTTGGTATAGAAAGTTGCATAAACAACTATTTAACGATTGTACCTAAAAATATTACTATGCAGGAAGCATATATCGTAGCGGGTTACCGCACAGCAGTGGGCAAGTCAAAACGTGGTGGATTCCGTTTTACACGACCCGATGATCTGGCCATTGATGTCATCAAAGGTTTGCTGGCAAGTGTGCCGCAGCTTGATCCAAAACAAGTAGATGATGTAATTGTAGGTAATGCCGTTCCGGAAGCAGAGCAGGGATTACAGGTAGGCCGTATTATTGCGGCACGAGCCGTTGGTTTTCATGCGCCGGGCATGACGGTGAACCGTTATTGCGCCAGTGGTTTGGAAACAATTGCTATTGCTACATCAAAGATCAGAATGGGTATGGCCGAATGTATTATTGCCGGCGGTACAGAAAGCATGAGCATGGTGCCAACAGCAGGTTGGAAAACAGTGCCTGCTTATTCCATTGCCAAAGATGAACCCGATTATTACTTAAGTATGGGTCTAACAGCCGAGGCTGTTGCGAAAGAATACAATGTAAATCGTGAAGACCAGGATCTGTTTGCATACAACTCTCACATGAAAGCAAAGGCGGCCATTGAAAATGGTTATTTCAGAGGCGGCATTCTTCCAATCAATGTGGAAGAAGTATCACTCGATGCAAAAGGCAAGAAGCAAACAAAGAATTATGTGATCGATACCGATGAAGGTGTGCGTGCTGATACAAATACAGAATCATTAGCAAAGCTGAAACCGGCATTTGCTGTGAACGGAACAGTTACTGCGGGTAATTCATCACAAACAAGTGATGGTGCTGCGTTTGTAATAGTGATGAGTGAACGATTGGTGAATCAACTGGGACTAAAGCCAATTGCACGTTTGGTGAATTGTGTTTCTGCAGGTGTGCATCCACGCATTATGGGTATTGGCCCTGTTGAAGCGGTGCCGAAAGTATTGAAGCAGGCAAATATGAATCTGAATGATATTGATTTGTTTGAATTGAACGAAGCCTTTGCATCACAGGCATTGGCCGTTATTCGAACACTAAATCTCAATCCTGATATTGTGAATATCAATGGTGGTGCTATTGCATTAGGTCATCCGTTAGGTTGCACCGGTGCTAAATTGACCATCCAGATCACACAGGATATGAAACGACTCAATAAAAAATATGGAATTGTTACAGCATGTGTCGGCGGCGGGCAGGGTATTGCCGGTATTATTGAAAACATTGCTTAAACAAACTGAGATATATCGATTAAATGCCTCCACCACAACGGGGGCTTTTTCGTAGGAGTCTTTCTTTAGAACCGCCATTAAACTTTTTGTACATTCATGGTCTAAGGTTTCGTATCCCTCACACCAAAACCAAACTGAATATGGATCGCAGGGAATTTCTTACTGCGGGTAAACGATCTGGAAATGCTACTACTGGCATTTCAAAAACGCTTTCAAGGACTTTTTCTGGCCTGAACGTTTATAATGGTCCATGGACCCGGAACGAAGTGGTGCATTTACTTAAACGAACCATGTTCGGCGCAAAACTTTCTGATATTTCTTATTTCGCTGCAAAAACAATGAATGAAGCGGTAGATGAACTATTGAACCCTTCAGCCGCATTACCAAATCCGCCTGTAAAAGAATATGATGGTGTAACCGGGGCAACTACACCTGATAATGATGTAGCTGCTGGTGCAACATGGGTGAACAGCGTAAGTAATGATGGTACGATTCAAAGCCGCAGACGAGCATCTTTGAAGAAATGGTGGATGGGTTGCATCATTCATCAAGACAGAAGTATCCGGGAAAAGATGTTGCTGTTCTGGCACAATCATTTTGCAACAGAAACAGTAGATGTTGGCAATGCAAATTTTTTGTACAAGCATGTCAATCTGCTAAGAACAAAATCATTGGGCAACTTCAAACAACTGGTGCGAGATGTAACACTTGATCCTGCCATGTTGATTTATCTTAACGGACGGTTTAATACGGTTACTGCGCCAGATGAAAACTATGCACGTGAGTTGCAGGAATTATTTACACTTGGTAAAGAAAATAACCCCAATTATACCGAGGCTGATGTGAAGGCTGCAGCTAAAGTGCTTACTGGCTGGCGGGTTGATAGTAATGTGAATACATTTCCTTCTTATTTCACTTCATCACGCCACGATTCAACCAACAAAACATTTTCTTCGTTTTTTGCTAATACTGTTATTACCGGTAGAACGGGAACAACAGCCGGTGATCTTGAATTAGATGATTTACTGAATATGATCTTTGCAAAGAACATAGAAGTTTCACGATTCATGGCCAAGAAGCTCTATCGTTTTTTTGTGTATTCAGAAATTGATGCCGCAGCAGAAGCAAACGTAATTGAACCATTAGCACAAATACTTCGTAACAATAACTGGGAAATAAAACCTGCACTGAGTGCTTTACTTAAGAGTGAACATTTCTTTGATGCACTCAACCAGGGAGCAATGCTCAAATCGCCATTGGAACATGCAGGCGCAATTTGTCGTGAGTGGGAAATTATTTTTCCTGATGCAGTAACAGCCTATGCCGATGCATATGGTATGTGGAATTATGTGATGACGATTGCAGCTAATTACCAACAAAACTTAGGCGATCCACCAAGTGTGGCAGGCTGGCCTGCTTATTACCAGGTGCCGCAGTTCTATGAATTATGGATCAATACCGATACACTTCCCAAACGAAATCAATTCAGTGATCTCATGATCGGCAATGGTTATTCACGTAATGGAAAGAAAATTGTGATCGATCCTGTTGAATTCACCAAAAAACTTGCGAATCCTGCTGATCCAAATTTGCTGATTAATGAATTATTTGAAATGCTGTTTCGCATTCCTATTTCGCAACAATCAAAAGATCAGCTAAAAAAAGATTTTCTGTTAACAGGGCAAGATCAGGATTATTACTGGAGCAATGCATGGAACATTTATATCGGATCACCAACGTCAGCCAATTATAATATTGTAAATACACGTTTACGTGGATTATTTAAATATTGTATGAACCTGGCTGAATACCAACTGATGTAATATCAAAACCCGTTGAAATGAAACGTAGAGACTTTTTACAAAATACCATACCTGCAGCAGTACTGCCATCGCTGGTTGGTAATTATTCTTTCCGTGTGTTGGGAGATAACCCAGTGATGGCTGCATTGCTTAATACTTATGTGGAAACGGACAGGGTTCTTGTGATCATTCAACTCAACGGCGGTAATGATGGATTGAACATGGTGATTCCGTTAGATCAATACAGCAATTATTATAATGCAAGATCAAATATTGCCATTGCACAAAATAAAGTATTAACGCTGTCAGGTACAAATGCAGTAGGTCTTCATCCATCCATGACGGGTTTACAAACATTATACAACAATGGTAAACTTCGTTTAGTACAGGCCGTTGGTTATCCAAACCCTAACTTCTCTCATTTTCGTGCAACTGATATCTGGATGAGTGCGGCTGATAGTGATGAGCAATTAACGTCGGGCTGGGGTGGCCGTTATCTTAACGATCAGTATCCAAATTACCCGGTTGGCTATCCTAACACAACAGTGCCCGATCCGTTGGGTATACAAATTGGTTCATCTGCATCACTCGCATTCCAGGGGCCAAGTGTAAATATGGGTATCAGTATTTCAAGTGCTACTAATTTCTATAATCTCATCAATGGTATACAGGATCCTGTTCCTGCAACACGTGCAGGCGATGCATTGCAATATGTAAGGTTAGTAGCGCAACAGGCCAATCAATATTCAACACGTATATCTGCAGCAGCTGCTGCTGTGCCCACACAGGGAACATATCCTACCAATAACACATTGGCCGATCAACTGAAAATTGTTGCACGGTTAATTAAAGGTGGATTGAAAACAAGAGTGTACATGGTAAGTATGGGAGGGTTCGATACGCATTCGGCACAAACAAATACCGATACATCAACAGGTAATCATGCAACACTCATGCAGCGTCTGAGTGATGCAGTGAAAGCATTCCAGGATGATTTGCAAGGGTTAGGTATTGAAGATCGTGTATTAGGTATGACTTTTTCAGAATTTGGAAGAAGAATAAAATCAAACGCAAGTACAGGAACCGATCATGGCGCTGCTGCACCTATGTTTGTGTTTGGTACAAAAGTAAATCCCGGCGTTTCAGGTGTTAACCCAACCATACCGACCACGGCAAAAGTGAATGATAATATTCCGATGCAATTCGATTTCCGTA
The DNA here is from genome assembly GCF_037892425.1 of Lacibacter sp. H375. NCBI lineage: Bacteria > Pseudomonadati > Bacteroidota > Chitinophagia > Chitinophagales > Chitinophagaceae > Lacibacter > Lacibacter aquaticus. The sequence goes on along the minus strand of NZ_JBBKTT010000001.1, from coordinate 541,912 downwards.
GTGTGTATTCAAGTATTTTGCAAAACTGGTTTTGTGTTGATAATACAACCCTTCAAACCATTATGCTGCAAAACTTTCAGCAGTTGGGTATTTGTGCAAGCGGTAATTGCAGCACTACGACTGACGTGAATGATCTGCGCAATGCTGGCATCACGCTCATTTCTAATTATCCCAATCCATTTACTACTTCAACCACCATCAGCTTTACAACCAAAGGTGGCCATACACTGGTTCAGATCATGGATTCACTTGGAAGGGTTATACAAACACCCGTCGACAGAACTTATGCAGCAGGTAAATACCAGGTCACGTTCGAAGGATATGCATTGCCTGCCGGTGTTTATTATATGCGCTTTCAGAACGGGATGACGCAGCAGGTGAAACCCATGTTAAAGGTTCGGTAACATGGAAAATTTTTTTGGAACGAAACGGCGGGCGCTTATATTTGCAACATCGTTTCAAAAAAACAAGCATGAAAAAACTAGTTCTTCTGTCGGTTTCCTTTCTTTTAATGATCGCTGTTTCTGCACAAACGAAAACAGTTAATTTCAGCGGAACCGTGGTTAACAGCATTGATAAACAAGGTTTGCAAGGCGCTAACATCTTCATTCCCGATCTGCGCAGGGGTACTTCAGCCGATGTAAATGGAAAGTTCCAGTTTAAAGACCTTCCAGCCGGATGGCACCTGGTTGAAATTTCATACAGTGGATTCACCAGCGTTATTCTCAACATCGAATTCAAATCAGATATTGACGAAGTGTTTCAATTGAAGCCAACTGTTGCCGAACACAATGAAGTCGTGGTAACAGGTGTGTCATCAGCTACATCATTACGAAAAGTAACCACGCCTGTTGTGGTTATGCGGAAACAGGAATTGTTACAAACAGGTTCTACCAATATTATTGAAGCATTAACGAAAAAGCCGGGCATCAGTCAAACAAGTACAGGGCCTGCTATCAGCAAACCTGTTATTCGTGGGTTGGGTTATAACCGAGTTGTGGTGATCAATGATGGTTTGCGCCAGGAAGGTCAGCAATGGGGCGATGAACATGGTATTGAAGTGGATGAATACAGCGTTCAAAAAGCAGAGATATTAAAAGGCCCTGCTTCATTGATGTATGGCTCAGATGCAATTGCAGGTGTGGTAAACTTCATCAGCAATGTGCCGGTAACAGAAGGTAAATTCAAAGCGAATCTATTTGGCAATTATCAAACCAACAACAGGCAAAGAGGTTACTCAGGAAATGTTGCCGGTAATAAGAATGGATTTTTATTTAACGCATATGCTTCATTAAAAGACGCAGCTGATTATAAAAATGCAGAAGATGGTTATGTGTTCAATTCGAAATTTAATGAACGCAATGCAGGTGCGATGCTTGGCTTGAGTAAAAAGTGGGGCTACAGTCATCTTGTGTTCAGTACGTTCAATCAAAAACTTGGATTGGTGGAAGGTGAGCGTGACAACGATGGAAACTTTATTAAGTATGGAGGTACTCCTTTAGAAGCTGTTGCAACAGATGATGATTTCAATTCAACAAAACCATCGATCCCTTATCAACACATCACACATGAAAAATTGGTAAGTGATAACAGCCTGTTTATCCGTGGAGGGAAACTGAATCTGAATGTTGGAGTACAACGAAACCAACGCAGGGAATATGGCAATGCAGAAGATCCGGCTGAACAGGAATTATACTTTGATCTGAAGACGATCAATTACAATGTGCAATATCATCTGAAACAAATTAATGATTGGAAATTTTCATTTGGCCTGAGTGGTATGAATCAACATAATACCAACAAAGGTGCCGAAGCCATTATTCCTGACTATCGTTTGAATGATGCAGGTGCATTTGTTTTCTTACAAAAGAAAGTAAATGGTTTTGATTTCAGCGGTGGTGTGCGTTTCGATAACAGAACAGTCAATGGAAAAGAATTGTTAGAAGGACCTGATGTAAAGTTCAATGCATTTGAACGCAACTATTCCAACTTATCTGCAAGTGCAGGTTTCACGTATGAATTTCCAAAAACAGTATTGCTTCGTTTTAATGTGGCGAGAGGTTTCCGTGCACCAAACATGGCTGAGTTAAGCAGCAATGGCGCACACGAAGGAACCAATCGTTATGAAGTAGGGAATAGTGATCTCAAATCAGAAATAAGTTTCCAGACCGATGCAGGTGTTGAATTAAACAGCGAACATCTTACACTTACGGCTTCATTGTTTCACAACAGTATCAGGAACTATATCTTCTTCGAAAAGCAATCTTCTTTAGCAGGTACAGATTCAATTATTACAATTGATGGCGAAGATTTTTATCTCTTCCGTTTTGTTCAACAGGATGCAAGATTGTATGGATTGGAACTTTCGTTGGATATTCATCCACATCCTTTAGACTGGCTGCACTTTGAAAATTCATTTTCGTTTGTGCGTGGATTATTATCAGAGCGTGTTGAAGGCAACAGAAACATTCCATTCATTCCTGCAGCAAGAGTATTAAGTGAATTGCGTTTTGAACTTTTTCAAAGAAAGCAAAAGACCTTTCGCAATGCTTATTTCAAACTGGAGCTTGATCATAACTTTGCGCAGGAAAATGCGTTCACCACTTACAATACAGAAACAGCCAGTTCATCGTTCACATTATTGAATGCAGGACTTGGCACAGAATTTCAAAAGAATGGTAAAACATTTGCCGGTATTTACTTCGTGGTTTCAAACCTTGCCGATGTGGCTTATCAGCATCATCTCAACCGTTTGAAGTATGCTGGTGAAAATCCGGCAACAGGTAGAACAGGTGTGTATAATATGGGCCGCAACTTCAGTATTAAACTAAATGTTCCATTAGAATTTAACTGGAAGTGATGGTTCGGTTTATGAATTGTGCTGAGTATGGTTTCAATTCGTAAATTCATGTTATGGAACTATCCATTACAACACCCGCATTATTATTTCCAGCCATCACATTGTTGATGTTGGCTTATACCAATCGCTTTCTTGCTATAGCAGCGCTCGTTCGAAAGTTGCACGATGAATATGGAAAAGCAGAGGAACGAAAATTTTTGCATAAGCAGATCAGCAACCTCCGTACACGCATCAGCATGATACGTAACATGCAGGCCTTAGGTGTCTTAAGTTTTTTGCTTTGCATCATTTGCATGTATCTTATTTTTCGTGAGTATGATGCAGCTTCAAAATGGGTGTTTGCATTTAGTTTGCTAAGCCTGCTTACTTCCTTGATCTTTTCATTGTTTGAAATCATTCTCAGCACCAGGGCTATCGATCTTGAATTAAGTGATATGGAACTTAACAGACCAAGCCTGTTCAAAACATTTCTTGATAATGATGATGATTAAACCATTCTTCCAATAAAAAAACGAACCATTGCTGATTCGTTTCTTCTGATAATTATCTAAAACAAAACTTAACCTTTCTTCTCATTGAATTTCTTTTCCGTTTCTTTTGCTTTTTCAAAATCAAGTATCACACCGTTAATGCAATAACGTAAGCCTGTTGGTGGCGGACCATCTTCAAACACATGACCTAAATGTGCTTTGCAGCGCCCACACTGTACTTCGGTACGTTGCATACCATGTGTATTATCTGGTGTGTAAATGATCGAACTTTTACTGATGGGTTCATAGAAGCTGGGCCATCCGCAACCACTGTCGAATTTGGTATCGCTTTTAAACAATGAGTTACCACATGCAGCGCAGTAGTACGTTCCCACTTCTTCAAACTTTTCAAACTTGCTGGTCCATGGTCGCTCCGTTCCTTTTTGGCGTGCGATATAATAAACATCGGATGGAAGTATTTTTTTCCATTCTTCTTCACTCAGATTCACTTTTGAAGAATCGCTTTTAGAATAAACCGGGTTGCCAGTTTTTGGCTGATCGGGTTTCTTTGCTTCACTCATAGTATTCTTTTTTTCTTTTGATTGGGTTGATTGCGCATCACAGCTAACAAATGTAAGCTGTACCAGAACAAGCATCGTCAATAGTTGCTTCATGATCAATTTTTATTGTTTGATAAAGTTACGAAAGGCTGGTTGCTAACGGATGTCTGTTTAATGACAGTCTTTTTATCTTAACAAACCCTTGTATTAAACAAATTGCAATCAAAATAGGTTCAGATTGCAGATTTTTAAATGATGCTGTTTATATTTACAACTTCATCAAGCTTACATTCTGCTTATGTTTAATTTGATCTTATTTGGCCCTCCGGGCAGTGGTAAAGGAACCCAGTCAGAAAAGTTAATTGCAAAATATGGTCTCAAGCACTTGAGCACAGGCGATTTGCTGCGTAGCGAAATTGCCGGTCAAACACCGCTTGGCCTTGAAGCAAAAAAGTTGATGGACAAAGGTCATTTGGTGCCGGATGAAGTAGTAATTGGTATGATCAGCTCAGCATTGGATGCAAACCCACAAGCCAAAGGATTTTTGTTTGATGGTTTCCCACGCACAGTTGCGCAGGCTGAAGCATTGGATAAATTGCTGAAGTTAAAAGGCACACAGATCCATGCCATGATCTCGATGCTGGTGAGTGAAGAAGAACTGGTGAAGCGTTTGCTCAACCGTGGTAAAACAAGCGGCCGCAGCGATGATACAAACGAAGAGATCATCCGTGCAAGAATTGTAGAATACCGCAACAAGACTTCTGTTGTTGCTGATTACTATAAACAGTTTGATAAGCTCGCCGAAATTGAAGGCGAAGGAACGATCGATGAAATATTCGAATCGTTGCAAAAAGAAATTGAAGTACACATGGAGGCTTAATGCTTCACTTGAAAATAGACCAAGCCCTGCACTTGTTGCGGGGCTTTTTATTTTGCTAACTTCAATGCATGAAACAACTTTTTTTCTTCCTTTTGATATTTGCCTCAGCAAGGTCTTTTGCACAAAAAACAAAAGAAGAATCTGCCACCGAAAAGTTTGTACTAAAACTCCACGAGAATAAATTTCGCTGGATGGTAAACAGGCAGCTTGATTCCTTGAATGCAATTCTCGATGAACGTGTGCAATATGTTCATTCGAATGGTTGGACCGAAAATAAAAAAGAGATCATTGAAGATATTAAAAGCGGAAAGCTTACTATGACCAGTGTAAAAGTGAGTGAAGCAACTGCACGAGTGTATAAAGGTTTCGTGATCGTTAATGGCAAGGGTATTTTTAATGTAGTAATGAACGGAACGCCCATTGATATTTCTTTGCTTTATACAGAAGTGTATGCAAAGCGACAGAACGGCTGGCTATTAGTGAGCCGTCATGCAAATCGATTACCATAATATGGAGGGGATGCTCTTAGCGGCCTGAATGCAAAAAATATTATCATGAATCTTGAATTAGAAAATCAGTTGTTTATTGTAGGTGGAGCCACAAGTGGTTTTGGGAAAGCGGTTGCACATAAATTACTGGAAGAAGGGGCAGTTGTTATTGCAGTAGCAAGAAACAGGGAGCAGCTGCATGAGTTGTATGATGTGCATCGAAACGCTGAAGTAGTGGTTGGAGATATTACACAATCCTTCACTATAGAACAACTAAAACAACAAGTGGCTGATCGAACATTACATGGTATGTTGGTAAATGCGGGTGGTCCGCCAGCAAAAACTGTATTAGAAACTACATTGGACGATTGGGATGATGCCTATGCAAAGATCCTTCGCTGGAAAGTGGAGATCACTCAGGCATTTGTACCAACTATGAGCAAGGCTGGTTATGGTCGTATTGTGTATATCGAAAGCAGCAGTGTTAAACAACCGATTGAAAATTTAGTATTGAGTACATCGCTTAGGTTGGCTGTTGTTGGTATGGTAAAAACATTAAGCCAGGAAATTGCAAAGAGCGGAGTTACGTTGAATATACTTGGGCCGGGCAGTCATAACACACCCGCCATCGATCGTTTATACCATAAGAAAAGTGAACAAACAGGTGTGGCATTTGATGAAGTGAAAAAAGCAGCTATTCAGCAAATACCTGTTGGTCGTTTAGGTGAAGCTGATGATTTTGCATCACTGGCTGTTTGGTTGCTGAGTAAGCAAAGTGGTTATGTAACAGGACAAACGATTATGATTGATGGAGGGGCAGTGCGCTCAACTTTATAATTAATAAAACTAAAAAGTAAATGGAAAGCCTCTGCATTAGCAGAGGCTTTCTTAATGTTAACAACAAGCTGAAACGCCGCCGCAACAATCGCTGCCTGTAGAGCAGCATCCGGGATCATTTTGATTAGTGTTCATGATGCTAAGGTTTATATGTGAAAAAAAGAATTAACAACAGCCACTGCCGGGTGCACAGCAGGAAGGCTTTTGTGCAAATACGGTTATAGAAAAAATGCCGGTGTTTCCTTGTTTAAAATCGGCAAGTTCCTGTTCGTTCAAATAATTTTTTAGAATATCATCCGGGATCACAATTGCTTTTTCTTTCTGGATGGTGATATGTTCAAATCCATTTTGCTGGATCAATTCGAGATACACTTCTTTTTGAATAGCACCTGAAACACAACCTGCATACATCTCTGCATCTTTACGCAATGCCTCAGGTAAATTTCCAACCAATACAACATCAGAAATGCTGAAATGACCACCTGCTTTCAACACCCGAAAAATATCTTTGAACACACCATCTTTGTTCGGCACTAAATTCAACACACAGTTGCTCACAACTACGTCTGCAGTATTTGCAGAAACAGGCATGTGTTCAATATCGCCCTGACGGAACTCCACATTGTTCAATCCTCTTTTTTCTGCATTGGTTCTTGCTTTGTCGATCATAGCAGGAGTAAAATCAATACCGATCACTTTACCGGTTGGCCCTGTTTCTGCAACGGCAATAAAACAATCATTACCTGCGCCGCTTCCCAAATCGATCACTGTATCACCAGGGCGAATTTTTGCAAACTGAGTTGGTAAGCCACAGCCTAATCCAAGATCAGCATCAGGATTATATCCTTTCAGGTTGGTATAATCATCGCTCATGATGTTATATACTTCTGTTGAGCAACCACCTGCACCGCAGCACGACGATTGATTGGTTTCTTTATCCTGCAAAGCAATTTCGCTGTACTTCTGTTTTACAATTTCTTTGAGTTGTGTTTCTGTTGACATGATCTGTACGTTTATAATGTTAGAATCCTTTTGTATCTTTTATTTGTTTGATCTCTGCTTTTGCAGCTGCAAAATCTTTTTGAAACTGTTCGTTCTTCATTAAGCGTTGAATAAGTTCATAAGCCAGCAAACGACCGCTTTCTGAATCACTAGGGTAATGCACACCAATGATCTCTCTTGAATGGGCCATATCATAAGCATCTTTTAAAAAGAAGGATTCAAATTCAGGAATCAAGGCAGCATAGAGATAGGCATTTACGTAAGAGTTAGTTGCATGTCCGCTGGGATAAGCTGCCCATGGAGTTTCTTCCAAATATTTTAATTCCGGTTCAAGTTTTCCCGGTCTGATGCGGAGAAAATAGTTTTTGTATTTCCAGATAATAAAACTTGCATCTTTCCAAACATTAGCAGCCAACACTGCAGTTTGTGGTAACGAATCTGCATTGAACCATGTGCCAATAGATCGACCAATATGAAAAAGATTGCGTTGCATTCTCTCATAATCCGCATCACCAGGTTTTGTATCGGTGTTGTAGTAAACCGTTGCATAATATTTTGATGCACGGATATCTTCTTCAGAACGGCGTTGTTGCAGTTGCAGTAAAAAATCCAATTCTGCTCTGGTTTGTGCTGAGCTATTGGCCGGTGGTGGAGCAATGGAAAATGTTTCTGTTCCTTTTAAATAAAAAGGCTTACGTAAACGAAATCCAAATACTTCGGTAACTGAAAGGTCAGTTACCTGTTTATGTGCTGGAGTTAATTCAAACAGGCGTTTATCTGTTGCTTCCTGCCCTGGTTGTGCTGAGGCTGATAAGTTTGAAAGTTTTTGATAATGACCCCAAGCCGGTGGCACAGGACTTTTTTTCTGTTGTGCATTTTGTGCTGAAATAAATTGTGTGATGATAAAACTGATAAGGAGTAATGATAATGGTTTCATATTGCTATGATTTGATGATGATAATTAACAGCATTTGGCGTTTGCTTCTTTCAACTTTTCAAAGAGAGAATTAAAATCGGCATTGAATTTTTCAAAGGCTTTCCAGTTAATGCAGTAGCAACTGCGTGGTCCATCTGTTTCGCCATCAATGAGGCCTGCATTCTTTAATTCTTTCAGGTGCTGACTTACGGTGCTTTGTGCAAGAGGTAATATCTCAACGATCTCACCACAAATACATTGATTACGTTTTGCCAATACACTCAGGATGGCAATACGGGCGGGGTGACTGATGGCTTTGGCAAAAGCTGCCAGGTGTTGCTCTTTCGTGCTGAATTCTTCTTTCTTGTGGATGGCCATTTCTTTTATCGTTTTTATACGATGATTGTGTTCAAAGAAAAAGACGATTTGTTCGTCTTATTTATTTTATATCGCAAATATACGATTAAGCATTTCAGATTTCCAAACAAAAAGCCGGAAAAATTTTTCCGGCTTCTGTTTTCTGTCATCCCGACGTAGGAGGGAACTGTTGAACATTTTTACTGCTATGCGACAGATCCCTCGTTCCTCGGGATGACAATTATGATGCGCTTAATTATCTTCCATCACCGTCCAATAAATTACCCAAACCTCCCAGCAAACTTCCTTCTTCTTTTCGTGCACCTCGTCCATAAGAAAGAATACGGCTGGCCAATCTTGATACTGGTAATGTTTGTATCCACACTTTACCGGGACCACGGAGAGTAGCAAAGAATAAACCTTCGCCACCAAAGATGGTATTCTTAATTCCACCTACAAATTGAATATCAAAATCGATCTGGTGGGTGTAAGCAACAACACAACCTGTATCGATCTTCAGTACTTCGCCGGGTTTCAATTCACGTTCAAACACATGACCACCTGCATGTACAAAGGCTAATCCATCGCCTTCAAGTTTTTGCATGATAAATCCTTCACCGCCAAATAAGCCGGTGCCCAGTTTACGTTGCAAAGCAATGCCAACACTTACGCCTTTTGCTGCGCAGAGGAACGCATCTTTCTGACAAACGATCGGTCCGCCTAAACGCATCAGATCAAGCGGAATAATTTTACCGGGATAAGGTGATGCAAAACTCACCATCTTTTTTCCCTGGCCAATATTGGTATAGGCTGTCATGAATAAACTTTCACCGGTGAGTAATCGTTTGCCTGCAGAAAATAATTTACCCAATACGCCTGAGCCCTGGTTTGCACTGCCATCGCCAAAAATAGTTTCCATTTGAACGCCTTCATCCATTAACATAAAACTTCCTGCTTCTGCAATGGCTGTTTCATTGGGGTCAAGTTCAATTTCTACATACTGCATTTCCTCGCCTACAATGCGGTAATCAATTTCGTGTGCTGTTGCCATGATGATAATTTTTTTGTGAAATTAATGGGAAGAGAAATATCTGTAAAGAATTATTTTGTTAAACGCCAAAGAAAAACCCTCTCCGGAAACGGAGAGGGTTACTAACCTAAAATTGACAATTGACTTTTATCTTAAATCTTCGAAGGAACTGTTTTACGTTGTTGCCCTACCCAAACTTTCTTGCCTTGTATGGCTCTGCCGAGATACATAATGCCTACAAAGATGAAGAAGAAAGGACCGAGGAAACCAAACAAAGCAATATACTTGGTGCCATAAAAACGTTCCATGGGTCTTCTTAAACGTTCAGAGATGATATACATACTTGGTACCATCATCAATGTTAAGAAGAATGCGAAGATCAATCCGTAAATGATCGTCCAGCTTAACGGCCCCCAGAACACAACACTGTCACCACCTAAGAAGATCTTGGGATCAAGATGCTGGAACAACGATACGAAATCAATGTTAAAGCCAACAGCTAATGGTAACAGACCAAGCATTGTTGCCAAAGCTGTGAGCAATACAGGAATGATCCTGATCTTACCCGCTTGTATTGCTGCTTCTCTTGTTTTGTAACCACGGTGACGCAACTCATCGGTAAACTCAATTAAAAGGATACCATTCTTGATCACAATACCAGCCAATCCAATGATACCAACACCCAACATGATCGTTGCAATTGTTTTACCTGTGATGGCGTAACCCAACAACACACCAATAACACTGAAGAAGATCTCTGTTACTACAATAAACGGTTTACTTAAACTATTAAACTGTAATACCAGGATTAAGAAGATCAAACCAATGGCGATAACAAGAGCTGTTCCAAGGAATGCATTTGTTTCAGCTTCCTGTTCGCTTTGCCCGCTTTGACGAATGGTTACATCTTCCGGAATACGCACTTTGTTTTTAAAGTCATCGATCTTTGTTTTCAGCGCAGCATTAATAGCCGCACCCTGTGTGGGATCAGCAATATTTGATTGCAACTGAATGGTACGTTTCAGGTTTTTTCGTTTTACACCGCCACTTGTGCTTGTGTAATCAAATTTAGCAACGGCATTAATCGGTACTTGTTTGATTTGTCCTGTATTGAAATCACGGAAAGTGATCTTCATATTCATCAGGTCAATGATGTTGTTACGTTGCATTTCGCTGTAGCGAAGCTGGATCTTGTATTCATCTTCACCATCTTTCAGTTTGCTTACTTCTTTACCAAACAAAGCAGTACGTAATTCCATACCCACTTGTCCCGTACTCACGCCTTCAATCAACGCTCTTTCACGATCAACACTAACTGTTATTTCAGGATTGTTGAGATCAACATCCATTTGCAGGTTATCAATTCCATCCACACGGTTTGTATCGAGATAGTTGAATAACTCTGTTGCAACTTTTGCAATGTTGTTGAAGTTATCACCTACTACTTCAATATTCACCGGAGGATCAGTGGGCGGACCGCCATCTTCCTGTTCTACACTAATAGCAGCACCGGGAATACCTTTGATGGTTCTGCGTATTTCATCAATATATACTTTGGTTGATTTGCCATGACGTTTTTCATACTCCACAAACGACACCTGTATACGGCCAAGGTTTGGCTGTGTACTACGGTTGTTATCACGTGGGTTGTTTGCACTCACCGCCACATTGGTAATGATACTTTCAACAATTGAACCTTCTTCACCGGGCTTTTCTTTTTCCAGAATTTTATATACTTTCTTTTCAAGCAGGCTGGTGATCGAATCGGTATACTTTACATCACTACCTACAGGCATCTTCAAATATACATAGATAAAGTTCGGATCGCCACTCGGGAAGAACGTTGAAGAGTTACCACGTGCAACAAGCAATGCTACTGCAATCGGGAACAGTAAGAATAATGAAACAAGCATCCATACAGGTCTCCATCCTTTCAATACCCAGCGCAACAACGCTTCATAACTATTCATCAATCTTGGCAATGCTCTTTCCTGGAAGAAATAAATAGCATCTCGCAATAAGTAGCGGTTCAGTACACTTGCCAGTGCCATAAAGAACAGGAAGTTACCTGTACCATGATTTCCTATTACATGATTGATGATGCCAATGATGATGAATGCCCACCAATACCATTTACGGAAGATGTTGCTTTTCTTATCATCATAAGCACGGCCTTCTGGCTTCATAAAGCTTACCGCAAATACAGGGTTCATGATGAACGCAACGATCAATGATGCAGCCAACGTTAAGATAAGCATCGTTGGTAGGTAGATCATGAACTTACCAATGATTCCTTTCCAGAATAACAGCGGGAAGAAAGGCGCAAGTGTTGTAGCTGTACCCGCTAATACAGGAATAAATACTTCACCTGCTGCTTCTTTTGCACTGCGTATGATTGGCACTTTACCGTTATGATAGATACGATGTGTATTTTCAATTACCACAATGGCATCATCCACAATAATACCCAGTCCGAACAGCAATGCAAATAATACAATGAAGTTGAGCGTAACACCTGTACCAACAATGTAGTCAGCCAATGGTAAAAAGAGGAAGGCAACAAACACACTCAACGGCACACTCAATGCCACAAAGAAGGCGTTGGTTACACCCATGAAGAACATCAGGATCAATAACACTAGTATGAAACCGATCACAATTGTATTTACCAGTTCATTGAACGATGTTTTTGTTTGCTTACTCTGATCACCTGTGATGGTTACTTTCAGATCTTTTGGTAACAGATCATTTGCCTGCATATCCGCAACTGTTGCTTTCACATTATCAGCTGCATTGATGAGATTCTCTCCACTACGTTTTACAATGTTGAGTGTAATAACATTTTTCCCATCCAACCGGGCAAAACTTTCATTTTCTTTTACCGTGTCTTTAATCGTAGCAATATCTTTCAGGTAAACAGGAGCACCGCTTACACCTTTCACAATAATGTTGTTGATATCAAATGCACTGTTGAATTGTCCACGAACACGCACAGTGCGTTTCATAGTGCCGATCTCAACCTGCCCACCTGTAATATCATTATTCTCACGTGCAATGGCTGTTTCAATGTCACTGAAAGTGATCCTTGAACTTGCCATGCGGTATGGGTCAACATTTACCTGTATCTCTCTTTCAGGTGCACCGACAATATCAGCTCTTGTGATCTCTTTTAATTCTTCAAAACGATCCTGCATTTTATCAGCATACTGTTTCAGTTTTACCGGATCAAAATCGCCACTTATGTTTACAAACATGATGGGCATTTCGCTGAAAGCAAATTCCTGTACATCCGGTTCGGCAGTAAGATCCTGCGGGAGATCTGTTCTTGCTTTATCAACCGCATCTTTTACTTTTTGTTTTGCGAGATCAACTTTTACATCAGTATCAAACTCCACCACTATCAGTGAAAAATCCTGTTGTGATGATGATTGTACTTTAATAACTCTTGCGCCACTGATGCTTTTGAGTTGTTTCTCAATTGGTCTTGTTACCAGGTTCTCAATATCTGCAGGTGAATTACCTACATAAATGGTTGCTACTGAAATTGTAGGCACCACAATATCAGGAAACTGTTCTTTGGGCAGTGTATTGAACTTGAAAAGCCCATACGCTGTAATTAATATGGTGATGATATAGATGGCCGTGCGATTATCAACACTCCAGCTCGTAGGTTTAAACTCCTTGAACTTTTTGCTGAGCCCTTCTATGAGATTTGATTGCATATAATAAGATTATGTAGTCAGCACTTGTTTTAGTTGATCAGCAGTAAAGTGCAACAAATGAAAGATTGATCATTTGATAACGATGCTTTATTACTGATGATGTCTTTTATCCAATTGTTACAACTTGTTTGTCGTAAACGGTTTGGTAACCTTCGGAGATCAGTTGCATACCAGTTTGTAAACCGGCTTTGATCTCGATCTTGTCGCCATAAGATTCACCAACAACAACTGGTTTTTTAACGGCAATACTGCGTCCTTTGCTGTCTTTCTCCACCACATACACATACTTTCCTTTGTCATCGGTTTGAATGAGATTTACAGGAATAACCAATGCATTAGGTGCATCATAATCTTTAATGCGTACAGCAGCAATTGAGTTTGGACGAACGCCACCACCAGGAATGGCTGCTTCAATTGTAAATGTTCTTGTGCTTGGGTTAATGGTTTGCGATGAAAGTTTCACTGTAGAGTTAAAGGTTTTGTTCATATCAGGCAGTGTAACAATAACCGGGCTTCCTACACGCACACGTGTCATATAATTTTCAGGAACTTCCACTACTGCTTTCAATGTACTGTTGTTAACAATGCTTATTTGCACACCGTTCATACCTGCGCCGGTAAATAATTCACCCACTTTTATTTTTACCGCATCAGCAATACCACTTACAGGAGAATAAACCGTGTAAAGTTTGATCTGCTCATTGATGGTTGCGATCTGGCGTTCTAAAGCTTCTACGTTCGATTTTGCAGAGATCAATTGCACTTCGCTGCCAATGTTCTGATCCCAGAGATTTTTCTGACGCTGATAAAGATCTTTTGCTAATGCAAGTTGTGTTTCAGTGATTCTTACTTGTTGACGAAGAACTTTATCATCCATCTTCAGAATAAGCTGGCCTTTCTTTACAAACTGTCCTTCTTTAATGTATAGATCAGTTACAAGACCACCTTGTCCGTTTGGTGGGGCGATGTAAGAAATATTATCTGCGTCAATTTTTCCCTGCAGATCAATATAATGAGAGAAATCTTCTGTTATTACAGGAGTAACAGCAATCAGCTTTGCTTTGTCGTTTTTACCGGCCGCTGTGTCGAGCTTGGCAATTTCTTCTTCAAGTGTTTTGATCTTTGTTGAAAGCGTAACTTGTTCTGTTTTCAGTTTCTCAAGTTCTGCTTTTTTATCGCCGAGTGATCCTCGTTTTTCTTTTGATCCCTGTCCGCAGGCAACAAGAACAACTGCAAACCCGGCGATGATTGTGTATTGAAATATACGTTTCATAATTTGATGTTTATAGTAATGGTTGATGATTAGTTTAATTGTCCAATGGCTTTAAAATAACTGATGCGAGCTACCACTGCGTTATACAAGGCATCAAAGTAGTTACCCTGCGCACGTTGAAATTCAGTATCGGCCTGCAATACTTCAAAGCTGCTACCTACACCTTGTTCATATTTTTTCTTCGTGGTATTGTAAACACGTTCCGCCAGTTCAAGATTCTTTTGCTGTGCATCCATATTAATAATGGCATTACGCAAATTGATCTGTGACGATGTTTTTTCAAGGTCGATTGCTTTTTTCACATTTTCCATAGTGTTCACAGTCTTTTCCAACGTGTATTGAGCCTGGTGAATTTTATACTTACGCTGAAAGCCATCGAAGATGGGAACGGTTAAATTCAAGCCAATAAGATTAGAGTTGAACCAAAACCAGTTTTGACCTGTGAACGCAGAGAAGTTTTTATTTAACTGACCTTGCTGTTGAAACTGGTAGAAAAAAGCCAATGTTGGTGCATAGCCAAGTTTCTGACGTCTTACATCAAGCTGCTGTAGTTTTTGAACAGTGTTTAGTAAACGAACCTCACTACGGTTATTATAATTGAAGCTTCCATCATCGAGAATATTTTCTTTTACAGTTTGCGTTGTAAGTTTTTCAGTGAGCACAATTTTGTCTGCTTGAGTAAGACCCATACTGAATTTTAATGCTGCGTAGCCCAACTCAATAACATTCTTCAATTGTGTTTCACTCGACTTGGTATTGTTATAGCTAACTGTTGTTTTGTCGATATCCAGTTTTTCAATAAAACCATTCTTAAACAGTTGCTCCTGATCGCTCAGCAATTTTTGGAACCGTTGCAGGCTTTGCTGCAATACTCCCAGTTGTTGTTCAGCAATTAAAACCTGGTAGTAAGCTTTCTGTACCTGCTCACGTGTTTTTTCTTCCTGCACTTTGATGTTTTCTTTTGCATATTCAATAGAAGTTTTGCGGGCAATAAGGCCAACAAATACATCTGGTTGAAACAGCAATTGATTTAAACTTACACCTGCAGTGATACTCCATGGTTGCACAAAGCTGAATTCCTGCACTGTAAAATCCTGTTTTGGCTGAATGGTATTGCCGCTTCCATCTTTTACACCTTCCTGGTTCAATACAGTATATACATCTGTTTTACCTGCACTGGGAAAAAGAATCTTAGGTAATGTAAGATAATGTGCCACCTGGCCGCTTCCTGATACTTGTGGCAAAGCTGATCCAACGATCTCTTTGTTTTGTGCTTCCTGCTTTAGCGAATCAATGCGGAGGTTTTTAATGTCAGCAACATTATTCAATGCCAGGTCTACTGCTTCTTTTACCGTTAGCTTATACTCTGTTTGCGCTTGTGTTGATTGGAAACCAAGCAGCAGCAGTGCAAACACGAGCCACTTGTTTCTTGTTGTTTTTTTCATCGCTTGTCTTTAGTTAGTGATTTTCCGCTATCCGCATAGGAAATGAAAATTGAACGGCTTCATTGTCCCTGCGTTAGTATGGATGTTAAGGTTTACTTTTTCTCTTTTGTTGTTCTTCTTTATATTTCATGATCAATTTGTGTCCTTTTAGTGTAGCCAAACCAAACACAAAGTGTTCAATGGTTTCTCTTGATACATCTACCAGGTTGTATTTGCTTGGCGCTGCTGCAGCCATGGCAAAAGGCACCATCATCGTTTCAACACGGTAGCGGCTCATCATATCTACATTAATGGTATCACGATAGAGCTCTTCTTCAATTCCTCTGCGTATGTTATGTGCCACCACCTGCAACAGGAACTCTTCTTTCATCTTCCTGAATTTTTCAAACGCTTTTGGATGAAACTTTTCTGCATCGTACAACACCATCGGGTTCAGGTTCGAGAACTGTTCAAGCACACGTTCCAGCGTTAGAAATATTTCATCAACTGCATTGCGTGCATCCACCTGGCACATTTCACATTTATGCTGTGTGTAGTTCACCTCTTCATCCATCACAGCAGTTACCAGTTCATCTTTCTCTGAAAAGAACTGGTAAATGGTTTTTTTACTCATGCCCAGCTGTGCAGCAATGTCGTCCATTGAAACCGACCGGATGCCGTACCGCAAAAACAGTTCATGCGCCTTTTTCTGTATTCTTTCTTTTGTATCCATATTCACAATTCGGCGACAAAACTATGGAAACTTTAGACGTAGCCAAAGTTTCCATCACATTTATTTTCCATTCGTCACAAAAAATTAATACTGTGGCACCGCAATCGAATGATGTATTTTTGGTCAGGTAAATGCAACAACATGTTTAAAACCTTTAATTACAAACGATTATTCCAATACTTTTTGCAAGGCTTACTGGTGTTAGCACCAATTGTGGTTACCGGCTATGCGTTGTTTTGGATCGTGACAAGTATAGACGAACTGATCCCCATTTTTACTTTTACTGATGATGAAGGAAAAGTAATTGTCCGCAATTTTGGGCTGGGCTTCCTCATAATAATTGGTGCAATTTGTTTGGTAGGTTACCTCAGTACCTTTTTTATTCAAAGCCGTATTTTCAATTTGTTTGATCATTGGCTGGAGAAAGTACCCGGTATCAAGTTTATTTATACTACCGTAAAAGATTTTTTTGAAGCATTTGCAGGGGAGAAGAAAAAATTCAACCGGCCGGTGCTGGCGAACATAGATGATAACGATGTGTGGCGTGTGGGTTTTCTCACGAGAGAAGATACAGAAGACTTTGGGTTGAAAGATTATGTTGCTGTTTATGTGCCCATGAGTTATTCGATTGCAGGCAATGTTTATCTTATACCAGCCAACCGTATTAAATCACTTGAAGGACAGTTGACAGGTACAGAAGCTATGAAATTTGCGATCAGCGGAGGTGTTACAAAAATGGATGAAGAGATCGATGAACAAATATCGAAAGAAGAGAAAGCACTCAAGCAATAGTGTTTATGAAGAAAACTTTATTCGTTGTTGTTTTATTACTCCTCTCAGAACAATGTTTCTGCTGGGGATTTTTTGGACACCGCAAGATCAATTACCTGGCGGTGTTTTTATTGCCGCCGGATATGATCGGGTTTTACAAAACACATATTGATTTTCTTACAGAACATTCAGTTGATCCCGATAAACGCCGCTATGCAATTCCGGAAGAAGGGCCACGTCATTATATAGATATTGATCATTACGGCTCTTATCCGTTTTCTGAATTGCCGCACAACTATGATAGTGCTGTGACTAAATTCAGTGCCGACACAGTAAATGCCTATGGTATTGTTCCATGGTGGGTGCAAACAATGTTATGGCGATTAACCACTGCATTTAAAGAAAAGAACCAGGTCAAAATTTTAAAGCTGAGTGCAGAGATCGGCCATTACATTGCTGATGCACATGTACCCTTACATGCTTCGCATAATCATAACGGACAATTCACCAATCAAAATGGTATTCATGGTTTTTGGGAAAGCCGTGTACCGGAGTTATTAGCCGAAAAAGAATTTGATTTCTGGATTGATAAAGCAGCGCATATTAAAAACCCCGGACAATTTATATGGACAAGAGTATTGGAAAGTGCTGCAGCGGCCGATACGGTGTTGCGTTATGAAAAAGAGCTCACGCAGAGTTTTCCTGCCGACCAGAAGTATTCGTTTGAAAACAGGAATGGCATAACAATAAGAACCTATTCAACAGCCTTTACCACTACCTATAATAATAAACTGAATGGGATGATTGAACGCCGCATGCGGCAAAGCATTTTTGCTGTAGCAAGTTTTTGGTACACGGCATGGGTGAATGCCGGTCAGCCCGATCTGAAAAAACTCAGTAACAAAGAATTTACTATTGAAGAGTTAAAAGAATTTGAAGAACTGAATAACAACTGGCGTAATGGAAAAATTGTTGGGCGAGAGCATGATTAATTAAATAAGGCCTGTGCCTAGTGCAACAGAAAGAACGATCAGCAATACAGCTACCAGCTTTTGTATAAATGCAAGTGTTACTTTCTTTAATAGTTTTAGCCCAAGGTAAGAACCGGCAATGCCAGATGCTACTGCACAAATGATCACTACAAAATTTTCTTTAATACCCACTTTGCTAAAACGGCTTGCATAAACTGACAACCGTGTGAAATCAACAAAAGTTGATACAACCACTGCAGTGCCGATGAATGTTTCTTTTGATAAACCTGCTTTAATGAGAAAGGCGCTGCGTAATGCTCCTTGGTTACCGGATAGTCCGCCAAAGAAGCCGCTGAGTATTCCACCGATCGGTAATTTGTTTTTATTGAACTGGAGATGTTTGAAATAAGGTAGTAGTTCAATAATTGCAAAGATGAGCAGTAAAACAGAAACAATAAATTTTATAGGATATACATCAATCGTTTTACTTCCGATGTTGTAAGAAAACAATGGTTGCAGATCAGTTATCTGTAATAGCAGCCATGCTCCAACGAATGCCGCAATAACAGCGGGTACCCCAAACCTAATCAATACATCTTTATCGGCTTTTGCACCTACGAGAAAGAGTTTAAATAAATTATTACAAAAATGGACAATACCTGTTAACGCAATAGCCAGTTCAACAGGGAAGAACAACATAAAAACAGGCGTGAGGATCGTACCCAAACCAAAACCTGAAAAAAATGTAAGAATGGCAACAAGAAAAGCGGCGATACAGATGATAACGATGTCCATGTGTTATGATTACTGATCAATACTGTTAATAAAGGTAATATAACTGTCATTAATTATTTTCTGCTTTACTCTTAATTATCACTCACATTACAAAGCTGTACATTTGAAAATTCAATCGGGCAATTATGTTTGAACTTCTCATTAAAAGTATCCAGGAAAAAGTACCATCAACTGAAGAGGATCTGCGGCTGTGTAAAACGCATTTCACACCAAAACGGTTAAGGCGCAAGCAATTTTTGCTGCAAGAGGGTGATGTGTGCAACCGTATGGCTTTTATTGAAAAAGGAGCATTGTATTCTTACACTACCGATGCAAAAGGCGGACAGCGTGTAATGCAGTTTGCGTTTGAAGGATTTTGGATATCTGATCTGTATAGTTTTTTTACAAGAGAAGAATCGAAACTCAACATCGAAGCACTGGAAGATTGCGAATTGTTGTTACTTGATCATGAACAACATGATTACCTGTTAAAAAATGTTCGTCAGTATGAAACCTATGTCCGTATGTTATACCAGAATGCTTATGTGGCCTTACAGCAACGGCTGGAAGGAACGATTGGTCTTACGGCTGAAGAAAAATATTCGCACCTTGTTGATCAATACTCAACAATTGTAAATCGTGTGCCGCAACATTTGATCGCTTCTTACTTAGGAATTACTCCCGAAACACTCAGCCGCATACGCAAGCAGATGGCCTCCCGGTAATTTCTCTTGACATATGTCAAGATTTTTCTTATCCGATGTCAATGCCTTTTCTTATCACATGTCATTGGAGCAAGGTAGTTGCTCACGGTAGCTTTGCAATATCAAATTCATTGATATGCAAACAAAAAGAACCATCGCAATTATAGGAGCTTCCGGTAACATGGGCTCTGCTATTGCCAAGTCACTTGCAAAAGGGAACGACAGGTTATTGCTGTTCAGCAAAGAGCTTGACAAAGTGGAAGCATTAAAGGCAGCGATCATAAGTGAATTTCCGTTAGCAGATATTGACGGTATGACTTGTCCTATGCATGCAAGCTGGGAAGCTGATATTATTATACTCGCTACACCTTATGAAGCACAGGCAGAAATTGCTGATTCGATAAGAGAAGTAGCCAATCAAAAAATTGTTATCAGTATTGCCAATCCACTCAATGCATCATACGATGCGCTTGTTACCAATCCGGAGACAAGTGCTGCAGAAGAATTGCAGGCTTTGTTGCCACATGCAAAAGTGGTGAAAGCATTTAACACTACTTACGCTGCAAATTTTACGCAAACAGTTATCGATGGCAAACAGGCCGATGCATTTATTGCCGGTAACAACGAAGCTGCTTTGCAGACAACTGCAGAATTGGTGAAGACCACCGGTTTCAATCCCATCATAGCAGGTAAACTTTCTGTAAGCCGTACTCTCGAAGCAATGCAGTTATTGCTGATACAACTTACCATGAAATATAATTATAACTGGCTCGCAGGTTGGAAGATCCTGCATCAATAAGTAAACATTCATCAACATAATCAAAAAAACAAAATGAAAAAGGTAGCAATTATTCTTTCGGTATTCTTTTTAGCAACAGCATTTACAACTGTTGCGGTGTGGAAAAATGACAAAGCACATTCTCAACTTGCATTTACTATTACTCACTTAGGTGTTTCTGATGTATCGGGTACATTTAATGATTTTGATGTAGAAGTAAAAACATCAAAACCAGACTTCAGTGATGCTGAATTTACGCTCTCAGCTAAAACAGCATCTATTGACACACGTATTGAAATGAGAGATAACCACTTAAAAAGTGCCGATTTTTTTGATGCAGCAAAATACCCTGAGATCAGCTTTAAAAGCACGGGAATTAAAAGCGTTGGCAAGAACAAGTATAAACTCACAGGTGACCTTACATTAAAAGGTATTACTAAGCCAGTTGTATTAGACTTGTTGTATAGAGGTGTAATTGAAAACCCTATGAGCAAAAAACCAACAGCAGGTTTTCAGTTATCAGGCACAATCAAACGTTCAGACTTTGCATTAGGTAATGGTTTTCCTGCACCAATGCTCAGCGATGAAGTACTCATTAAAGCAGACGGTGAATTTGCACAATAAATAAAACTTAAACACTAAACAATGAAAAAATTAACAAGTATTCACATTAGCCAAAAAGGTATTGACCTGGCTATACTCTTCACACGTATTACAGCTGCTGCATTAATGCTGTCGCATGGTTTACCAAAACTAGGAATGTTGTTCTCAGGTAATGGAAATCAATTTCCTGCTGTACTTGGCATGAGCGGTGAACTATCATTAACGTTAACCGTATTTGCAGAAGTGATCTGTTCTGTATTTATCCTGTTTGGATTAGGTACAAGGCTGGCAGTAATTCCGTTGATCATTACCATGCTCGTAGCAGTATTGTATATCCACTCATCTGATCCGTTTGCAAAGCAAGAACCGGGTATTCAATATCTCATACTGTATGTAATACTTTTTATTACCGGCAGTGGAAAATATTCAATTGACTATTTGCTGCATCGCAAAAAATCACTACCGGCCTGGACAAACAGATAACTAAACACTTAACATAAAAATAATCGGCACATGAAAATAGCAGTAATAGGCGCAACAGGTTTTGTTGGCTCGGCAATCGTAAATGAATTAAAGCATAGAGGACATCAGATAACTGGTATTGCACGCAATACAGAAAAACTTCCTTCAGCAGAAAATGTAACAGCTGTAAATGCTGATATCAACAGCGAAGAAGAATTGATCAAAGCAGTGGAAGGTCATGATACAGTGATCAGCTCGTACAATGCAGGATGGACAAATCCAAACCTGTACACTGATTTCCTGGAAGGATCAAAACGTATTCAATCAGCAGTGAAGAAAGCGGGTGTTGAACATTTATTTATAATTGGTGGTGCTGGCAGTTTACATACAGCTACAGGTGATCAGTTTGTTGATCTTCCACAGTTTCCTGCAGAATGGAAACCGGGTGCATTGGCAGCAAGAGATTACCTGAATGTGATCAGAGAAGAAAAAGATTTGAAGTGGACATTTTTAAGTCCTGCTTTGGAAATGCACCAGGGAACTTCAGGTGAACGCAAAGGAACTTACAGAAAAGGGAATGATACACCTGTGTTTGATGAAAATAACAGGAGTGTTATTTCAGTAGAAGATATGGCAATTGCTATTGCAGATGAAGTGGAGCAGAAGCAACATATTCAACAACGTTTTACAGTTGCATATTAATAAAGCAATCGTTCATGCACGGAAACAATTTATAACAACAGTATTAACAGGAGCAGCAGGTATGACAGGCTTGGCAGCGTTCAATCGCTTTACAGATGAGTTGAAAGAAGAAGATCAATTGATGCCGGTGTTGTTCATTGGTCATGGTTCGCCCATGAATGGAATTGAAGACAATGAATTTAGCAGAAGATGGGCGAAGATGGCCACTGAAATTCCAACACCCAAAGCAGTGTTGGTTGTATCGGCGCATTGGTTTTCGAAAGGAACACATATTACTGCAATGGATTTTCCTGAAACCATTCACGACTTTGGCGGTTTTCCGCAGGCGTTGTTCGATGTGCAGTACCCTGCACCGGGTTCACCTGAATTGGCAAAGGAAACAAAGTCGTTGATTCATTCGGCAGATGTTGGCTTAAGTCACGACTGGGGATTGGATCATGGAACGTGGACCATCATTCGTCATATGTATCCCAAAGCAAACATTCCTGTGCTGCAATTAAGTATTGATTATACCAAAGGGCCGCAATACCATTATGATCTTGCAAAAGAGTTGTACAGCTTACGTAAGAAAGCTGTGCTGATCATTGGCAGCGGCAACATGGTACATAATTTACGCATGGTGGCATAGGATAAATTAGATGCGCCTGCATATGGTTATGATTGGGCTTTGCAAATGAATAATACATTTAAAGAGTTGATTGGAAATAAAACACACGATAAGCTCATCAATTATTCATTGCTTGGAAAGGAGGCACAACTTTCTATTCCAACGCCAGAACATTACCTGCCTTTGTTGTATACGTTGGGTTTGCAAAACAATAAAGAAGATGTTTCTTTCTTTAATGATAAAGCCGTTGGCGGGTCGTTAACGATGACATCGGTTAAAATAGGTTAATGATGATGATAAGGTTTAATGAAAAGAGTCGCAGTGATGCGACTCTTTGTTTTGGTAGCCTCGTCAAGAATCGAACTTGAATCTGGAGCTTCGGAAACTCTTATACTATCCATTGTACTACGAGGCCAAAAATTAGGATCCAGGAGACAAGGCCCAAAAAACAAGAAGTATACTACGCCTGTTTTTCTTTTGGATTTTGTTTATTGGCTTTTGGATTTTCCTATTTGATCAATCCTCCTGCATTACCTGCAAATATTTTTACTGCAATGGCCAGCAATATTACGCCAAAAAATTTTCGCACAGCAAGTAAACCTGCAGGACCTAACAATTTCTCGATCCACTTTAGTGATTTGAGGACAAAGAATACTAATATCAGGTTTAAAAGGATGGCTACAAGTATTACAAGATCGGAATAGTTGGCACCCAACGACATAATGGTGGTGAGGGTTCCGCTTCCTGCAATAATGGGGAAGGCGATAGGCACCACCGTTCCGCTTTTTGCATTTTTATCGCTTTTGAAAAATTCGTGACCCAGTACCATTTCCAACCCCAACACAAAGATCACAATGGAACCTGCAACAGCAAAGGAACGACGATCGACACCCAGCATTTGCAAAAACGATTCGCCCACAAATAAAAACAGGATCATTAATGCACCGGAAATAAGTGTTGCTTTAAATTCACGAATGGCGCCCATCTTATCCTTCATTGCAATCAGCAATGGGATAGAACCGATAATATCGATCACAGCAAATAAAGTAAACGAAACAGTAAGCAGCTGGCTGAGGCTGAAGTCGAAGTTCATGGCGATTGTTTCGGCAAAGATAACTTTTCTTTTGAGCTGCTTTGTTTAAGCAATCATCAACTATTTAAAGCTAGGTTTATGTTGCTCAGATGTGCTTTGAACATTATGCAACACTTCATGTGCAAACTGATCTTCCTGCAAGTATAATTTTACAACACAACCATATTGCAGTTTAAATACGTTGAACGAATCGATCAATGCAGTATTGGTTAGATGGGATAAAATGCTCCGCAATACACCGCCATGCGAAACGATGGCGGCACTTTCTTTTTTCTCCGCAATGTTTTGGAAAATGCTTGTGGTGCGTGCAAACAGATCGAGATAGCTTTCACCGCCAGGTATCCGCACATTTACAAAGTCATTCATCCATGGCATTACAATTTCTTGTGGAATATCATCCCACTTGCGAAGCTCCCATTCACCACAATTAATTTCTTTCAAATCGTCGTGGTAAGAAATATTGTATGAGGGAAATAAATGTTGGGCCAGTTTACTGCAACGCTGCAACGGACTTGCATAAACCGATTTAATACTTGCAGGTAAATATTCTTTGATCAATGCTGCTTCATCGAAAAAACTTTCGGTTACATCAAGATCAGCCTGTCCGTAGCAAGTACCTTTTTCAACAGCAGGGGTTGTATGGCGTATGAGATAGATTTCTGTACTCATTGTTTTTTCTCGTCGATGAATTTGTATTACAAAAGTATATACTCGATTTTCCAATAAGCCAGCAAGCCAAGGTAAAACAACACCTCTGTTACCTGCTGCGTGGCGCCTAAACAATCACCCGTGTACCCACCAATCCATTTATGAAAATATCTTCTAAGAAAAAATGTGCCAAGGAGTGGAAGAATGAGTGCATATAAAATATCCACACGTTGAAAAAGCAATAACGGGGCTAATCCAAACAAGAAAGCCGGAACAATTTCTTTTGCTGTAATTGATTTGGCCAATGGTTTTGCTTTTGCGTCATCATTCTCCCGAACATATACACTTGTTGAAACAACAAGCACTGCACACAAACGGGAAAAACTATGTGCAGCCAACAATACCATCCACATTTGGCTGAAAGGAACTGAGTTTAATGATGAGTACTTCAATAACAGGATCAGGATCATACCTATTACCCCGTATGCACCAACCCGACTATCCTTCATAATGTCGAGTATTTTTTGTTTTGTCCAGCCGCCACCAAAACCATCGCATACATCGGCAAAACCATCTTCATGAAAAGCACCTGTTGTTAATACACCTGCAATCATTGATAGTAGAATGGCAATGGGTGCGCCAAGAAAAAACTCAGTACCCATATATACTAATGCACAAACGCCTCCAACGATCCAGCCAATGAAGGGGAAATAGCGTGTGGCCTTGTTGAGATATTCCGGATCATGCGTTACCCATTTGGGACAGGGGATCCTTGTATAAAACATTAATGCGGTAAAAAATATTTCAACCTGTTTGCGCATATCGATCAAGTATTGGTTGCATTCCTGGTATCTAAAATTATTCTTTGCTGCTGACACCGGCACTTTCAAAACTAGCCATTTCGTTTAAGAATGCAACAGCACTTTGTAATAATGGTATTGCCAATGCTGCACCTGTTCCTTCCCCTAAACGCATACCTAATTGTAATAATGGTTTTGCATTTAAGTGCTCTAACATTTTACGATGACCATTCTCATCAGAACAATGTGCAAATACACAATGATCGGTAATCGTTTGATTGTATTGTTTTGCTACTAACAAAGCTGCGGTTGCAATGAAACCATCAACGACGATGACCATATTCAATTCTGCTGCTTTGTGATAAGCACCTACCATCATCGCAATTTCAAATCCACCGATACGGCAAAGTAGTTGATGAGGCGTAATATCGTATTGATTCAATTCATGCAAACGACTCGCATCTTCTAATGTAACAAGCTTACGTTGCAGTTGTTCATCAGTAGCGCCTGTTCCTCTTCCCACACATTCACTTAATGGAAGATTTAATACGTGATGCATGATGAGTGATGCAGAAGAAGTATTACCAATACCCATTTCACCAAAGCCGATCGTATTGCAACCATCTTCAAATAAATCTTGTACAATACTGCTGCCTTTTTCAATAGCTGCATTCACTTCATCAATACTCATTGCATTGTATTCGCTGTAATCAGCTGTACCATGATTGATCTTTGCATGAATGATGGGAAGCGATTCATCAAAATCAAAATTCACTCCTGCATCAACAACTGTTAAACCGATATTGTGTTGTTTGGTAAATATATTAATGGCAGCGCCGCCATTTGCAAAATTCAAAACCATTTGTGCCGTTACTGCTTGCGGATAAGGATTTACTTTTCCTGTCGCTGCTACGCCATGATCACCTGCAAACACAACGATATGCGGCTTGTTAATAGTGGGCGATAGGCTGTTTTGAATTGAACCGATCTTCAATGCCAGTTCTTCCAGCATACCTAATGCCCCAACAGGTTTGGTTTTATTGTTGATCTTATATTGCAGTTGTTCTGTAAGTGTCATGCTTGTTTGTTTGTAAAAGAAGATCACAAAACCAGAAACCTTTTGTACCCACATCCTTGATAGGAGTTGGGTGATCGCTGGTTTTGATCTCTAATGCTTTGTAAGTTTTTTCACCGGTTACAATTTGTATTGGATGCTTAAAGACGGGGCCATGAAAACAAAAAGAATGAAACTCGCCATTCTCTCCACATGGATCAACTGTTGAAGGAAGTTCATTGATGAACTGCTCGTCGATGGTTCTTCCAACCCAGCTTTCATCTAAATAGCCATCGTTGATGCAGCAAAGTACCGATTGAAAACCTTTCGCCACAAAATCATTGATCATCCATTGTGTATCCGTTTTCCAAATAGGGAATACGCAATGCATTTCAAGCTCTTTCATTTTGCTTTCACGATAAGCACGCAGGTCTTCTAAAAACAGATCGCCATACAACACATGATTAATGCCTTCGGCTTTAGCCTGGAGCAAAATGCTTTTCATCTGTTGTTCGTATTCGGCATTGCTTGCTTCATACACATATGCTTTTAATAATGGAATGCCGATGGATGCAGCCTGGGCTTCGATCAACTCTTCCCGTACACCATGCATCGATAAGCGTTTGAAGTTGCCATTGAAGGTGCTGAGTAAATATTTTATATCATACTTGCCTTCCTGCAACACTTTATGCAACGCATAGCTGCTGTCTTTTCCTCCGCTCCAACAAAATATAGATGGTATCATATGATGAGTGATGAGTAATGAATGATGAGTTGTGAATGATTAGTGTTCTTACCGATCACTCATTACTCATTTTATTTTAACTGCAATTCCGCTTACCATTAACACTGCCGTGTGTGCATAGGCTGCAATGTACTGGTTGGCCCATCCCTGCAGATCAGTGAACTTACGACCGATCTCTGTATCAGCATGTACACCCATGCCAATTTCGTTACTGATGATGATAAACGTGCCTGGCTTTGTACACAATGCATCAATTTCTTTTTTCAGCAATGCAAGTGAAGCCTCCACATCGTTTTTTGTATCTACAAAAAAATTGGTTAGCCAAAGCGTTACACAGTCGATAACGCAAACACGGTTCACAATGGATAATGCACTTACATTGCGTTGTTCTTCCATACTGGTCCAACGTTCATCCCGATCATTCTGATGACGCTTCACCCGTTTCTCAAAATCATCATCCCACACTTTGGCAGTAGCAACATACACCGGACTATCACTCAGTGATAAAGCTAACTCCTGTGCATATTTACTCTTGCCACTTCTTGCGCCGCCTGTTATAAATATGATCATGCTGTTTGTTTTTTAAATCCATATGGGCAATGCCTGCACCCGCTCCTGCAACAATATCCTCTACGTAAATGATGCCACGCAGTAAACACAAAGTTTGTATTCTCCATGTAGTAATCGATCCCTTCGATCAATTGTTTAGCCGGAGGGAGATCTTTTGCTATATTATTAGTTAATGCTTTTTCAACTGTCATCTCCGCAACATATGCATCGATCTTTTCTTTGGTTGCATCGTGCAGGCATTGCGGGCACATGCAATTAATAACCGGATCTGGTGTAAATAGAGGAGGATATCGATTGCACCAGCAACTATTACCGTTATCTTCTGTACTGCATCCGAAAGCAATACCACATCTGCTGCAATTCTTTTCTTTCGCCATATCAACGGTTGCTGTATAGATCTTTCTGTTCTACAAATAAGGTGTGCCTGCTTTTTAATTGCAACAGGCAGTTGCGGCACAAGCAATCGGCAAATTGTTTTGTGATGAATGCTTCTTCTTCCACACTCAACTCAATACCGTAACACTGGCAATTGGTAACATCGCCAACTTTACATTCAAAGTCTGCACCACAACGTGGACAGTTTTTTTGTTCGTGTTTACACATGCTCAAGACTATTGGAGAAGTGAAAGTATTTTGTTTGCAGGTGTTTGGGTACACGAAATAATGAAGGATGAAACAACGCAGCTAATAATTCAATACCATCAACTAATGTTGAAGCCGATGGTTGTGTAAACAGATCGTAATCACAAATGAATACGGCATTATTCTTAACAGCTTCAAGTTGTTGCCACTCGGGTTTTTCTGTTAGGAGATGTAATTCTTCCTTGCTGCGATCCACATGAAAACCGCAAGGAGCGATCACTAATATCTCCGGGTTATATCTTACAATCTTTTCCCAACTTGTAACAATGCTGTCGCCACCGGGATTACTTAGCATATCAATGCCACCTGCCTGTGCTACCTGGAAAGGGATCCAGTGGCCGCAATTATAAACAGGTGCTATCCATTCTATCAGCAACACACGTTTCATCGGCATTTGATGGCGACGTAGTTTATCAAGAATATGCGTCGTTCTTTTTTGCAAACCTGCCAGGTAATTATAAGCTGCCGATTCATGACCCAACGCTGTTGCAATAGTTACTGCTGTGTAATACACATCGTCGAGTGTTTGTGGTGTGAGCGTAACTAGTTTAGGTTGTTTCTCAAGATTGGCAACTGCAGCAGCAGTGCAGGCCGTATCGATCTGGCATACTTCACATACATCCTGTGTAAAGATCACATCGGGTTGTATGGTTTGTAATACATCTTCATCTACATAATACAAACTCTTGCCCTGCGCTTTGCTGGCTGAAAATATTTTATCGATCTCTTCGCTGCTGTAATTTTTTCCTTCCATTACACAACGCACCACTTTTTGTTTTTCTTCCAAAGCAGTAGCAGGGCATTCAAACGTAACACCATGGAGCAAATGTTGCAAACCCATGTCATAGATCATTTGTGTAGCGGCTGGTAAAAAGGAGCAGGCTTTCATGATGAGTGATTAAGCTGTTTGTAAAGAAGGACTTTTTGCTTTCATCCATTCAAATGCACCAAACATGATACCACTGTATACCAATGTGCCGATCAAAAAGTTTTTCATATATGGCGCACCTTGTGCATAACATTTAATAAGGCTTGCAAAACTGTGATCCATTGTTTGGCCGGTAGTAATATCAGTACATCCAAAAAGGAACACGCCAAAATCAACAACCAACCAGTATACCAATGTTGCAGCAATACCTGTAAGCGCCACAGATTTTACCGATACTTTTTTCAGGAGCAATCTTCCTAATAATACGATCAACACAAAACCACCATACACCCAATACCAACTGCCATACATAATTCCGTACTGTCCGTCGTAAACAAAAATGTTGATGATAAGATCACTCAGCAAAAGTGTAAGCAACGGAAATCCAAATGCTTTCCAATGTTTACTAAAATAGGCAGCGCCAAACAAACCCATAGCACCAATTGGAGTGAAATTACTCAAAGGCCCAAGCTGTGCTGCATTGGGAATACGTAAGGCCGCAACTACAACCATAATAATGGCCAGTACTGCAAAACGGGGATTGATCTTTTGTGTAGACATAGTTGATGAGTTATTAATGATGAGTAATGAGTGGATTCAACTAATCACTCATTACTCATCATTGATTATTAAAGATTGAATCGAATGCCTCCAATAAGGTTGATGCCTTGTGTGCTGTAACCTAATACTTCCACATAATCTGAATTCAATAGATTCTTACCATCAGCAAAAACAACAAGCTTGTCTTTTATAACACTGTATTCAGCATGAATGCCCCACAGCAAATAACTATCGAGGTTTACCTGTGTTGAAGGCCATGTGCCAAAATCCATATCGGTGCGCTTACCATAATTGTAAACATTTGTACTTACAAAAAATGCAGGTGTAACCTGGTATCCGATTGTTGCACCAAATGAATGTTTAGGCCGACGCAGCAAATTAAAGTAGCTGGTATCTTTTCCTCCCGCCCCTTTGGTAGTTACTTCTCCATCGAGGAAACTGTAGTAAGCAGTTAATTTTAATTTTTTATTGAACTGGATGGTAGGCTCAATTTCAATACCATAATCATCCTGCTTATCGTAATTCTCATATTTCGATGTATAGATGATAACATCTTTGTTATGACGGTTGAAGTAAACTGCTCGTACACTTATTTTATCGTTCAATAAAGAAGTTTGCACACCTGCTTCAAATGTTTGTGAATGTTCAGGCTTCAAATCAGGGTTTGCGCCCCATGCACCATATAATGCACTAATGCCCGGCGCACGAAATGCGGTGGCGTAGTTCACAAACAGTTTTGTGTTTTCATTCAGCACATATGATGGATTGATGCTGTAAGTAAAGTTGTTGCCATACTTTGAATGTTTGTTATAACGTGCACCTGCTTCTAGGTAAAAATTACCAAGGTTTTGGAGAAACACACTCAGATAAGGGCTATTGATATGAACGTTTGAATCAAGATTTTTCTGGTAGCGATTATCAACACCCGCCAGCAATTTTACTTTTGGTGCAATTTGATAGTAAGCAAACAGGTCAACAATTTTATTCGTGCCTTTGTAAGAAGTAGGCCCCCATGCTTCACTGTTAAAGGTTCGATCCATTTCATCGTAACTAAAGTAAGCACGGCCACCGGCTTTTTCTGTTTTTACTTCAACAGCAGAACCAGCAGTAAATAAAGATGAAGTATAGTTGTTGGCAGCATCAGCAAATGAACCATTGTCGTAACCACCCTGAAAATAACTGTAGCGTGTAAATGGTTGTATGCGGATGTTTTTTGTTACGGGCGCATCAACACTAAAATTAAGTGCATTGTTCAGGAACCCATCCTTATCGAAATTGCCTGTACCGGTTTTGTCAACTGCTTCGGAAATACCTTTTGATTCGTTATGTGAGAACGAGAAATTGTAGTTAGTTTTTTCAGCAGTACCACGCACACCTGCTGTGAATTTATATGTATCAAAAGAACCTGCTGCTGCAGATCCATAGAACTGTGCAGGTTTTGATGCGCCACGTTTTGAAATGATATTGATAACACCGGCAACAGCATCAGAACCGTAGTTGGTAGATTGTGCACCTTTTACAATTTCGATACGTTCGATCTGGTCGATGGGAAGTAAGCGCAGATCAAATGCACCGGAGAAGGATGGATCATTAACAGGTATACCATCAATTAAAATAACAGTATAACCATTACCAGCACCACGCATAAAAATACTTTTGTCTTTACCGGGATTGCTGGTAGCACCATTAACTACAATACCGGCCTGTTCTGTTAAAAGTTGTGCCAGATCTTTTCCTGCGCTCTGTTCAATTGTTTTGCGATTGATGACCGTAGTTACCTTTCCTGTTTCAAGCAGTTTCTGGTTTACCTTGTTAGCGGTAATCACCACTTCATTCAATGATTTTACTGTACTGTCCTGGGCATTTAGTTGACTGCTGAAAAATAATCCGGCAGCCACTACAAATAAATTCTTTTTCATGTGTTGAAAAAAGGGTTTGTTGTGACTGCTTTCAGAAAAAGAAATAGAAAATATAAAAGCGATTTGCCGTTACACCTCCTGCCTTTCACCCGAAAGCAAATGATTAAAGAAACTGTATCGGCAGGTCTTCTGGCTCGTTCGCTGCTGAGCACCTTCCCATTCATGTGCCAAACAGCTTTCATGAACAGTGGTTGTAGAAATCAGCAGGATGAGTGATGAATGATGAATAATGAGTGCAGAACTGCTTTACTCATCGTTCATTACTGATTACTCATCATAAGAACTTACAGCTACGGGGATAGCGCCGGATTTGCACCGGACTTCCCTTTTAATTCCGGCTATGAACACCGGAAACCGCTACGGGAGCAAAAGTAGGGGAGCGGTACCTGTTCGTCAAAATAAGTTTTTGCACATGCTGAGGCGGATAAAACGCCCTGTTCATCTGCTCATTTTACCCGTTCACCGATACTCTGTGCATTTCTTATTTTTAACGAACTTCATTTGCACATGAACCGTTCTTCCGCCATAACAGTGAGTATGCATATTGCAGGCTGGCTCCTGTTTTATTCTATGGTAGTTGCTTTTATTGCAAACGGGAATCCCAATGGTGGTTCGTCGGAGCTTCCTCTGTTAAGTGGGCCTTTCCTGTTCTTCTTTCTTGTTTTTCCTGCTATTTTTTATACCAATCGTTTCCTGCTCATCCCTAAACTGTTCAATAATAAACAATACTTGTTGTATGCGCTTGCATTTGCCGGGTTGTTTCTGTTGGTGTTTTGGTTAAAACCATTTGATGGAGTGATAAATCATAATCAAGGGCAGGGTAATGTTCGGCCGCCGGATGGGATGACGGGACCACCACCATTTAAACTGAATGAGTTTTATCCGCAAGGGCCTCCACACAAGCAGTCGAAGTTTGACATCATGAGCACCATCCTGTTTCTGTTGGTGTGGCTTTTTTCATCGGCTATGTTTGTGTTCAGGCAATGGCGGCAATCGGAACAACGCATCTTACAAGCCGAGGCAGATAAGGCTAATGCAGAGCTTTCGTTTTTAAAAGCACAGGTGAATCCGCATTTTCTGTTCAATACACTTAACAATATTTATTCATTGGCTGTAAGCAAAAGTGAACATACGGCAGACAGTATTATGAAACTGTCGAATATCATGCGTTACATTACGGATGAAGCAAGAGAAGATAAGGTAGATCTGCAACAGGAACTGGATTGTGTTCGTGATTATATTGATCTGCAACAATTGCGACTTGGAAAGAACGCCCAGGTAATGTTTACACTTACAGGTGAAACAGAATGGAAAAAAATTCCACCGCTGTTACTCATGACTTTTGTTGAGAATGCATTTAAATATGGTGTAAGCAATCACGAACCTGCACCTATCGTTATACGTTTGGAAGCAGCTGAAAAGGAATTGTATTTTGAAACGATCAATAAATTGTATGAAAAGAACACGCCACTAGAGCGTACAGGTATTGGTCAACAGAATGCGTTGAAGCGATTGCAGCATATGTATCCATCAAAACATAACATCAGTATGGAAAGTGAAAATGGCTTTTATACGGTTAAACTAACTTTACAGTTCTGATTTAAAACTTATCTGCATCTATGTCGTTAAAATGTGTAGCCATTGATGATGAGTTGCCTGCTTTGGAGCTGATTCAGAAATACATTTCTGATCATCCGCATTTGCAATTAATGCAAACGTACACCGATGCAGTATCGGCGTCTGAATATTTAAAAACCGCAAGCGTCGATCTGTTGTTTGTAGATATTAATATGCCTGATATAACCGGGCTTGATTTGGTTCGTTCGTTGAGTAAGCGGCCCATGATCATCTTCACCACAGCGTATAAAAAATTTGCAATCGATGGGTTTGAATTGAATGCGATAGACTATTTATTAAAGCCCATCAGCTTCGAACGGTTTTCAAAAGCAGTGCAAAAGGCTGCCGATTATCATCAATACAAAACCAAACCAGCAACCAGCACTGAGGAAGCATTGATGGTTTTTTCGGAATACCAATTGGTGAAGATCAACTGCAGTACTATTGAATACATCGAAAGTTTGGATGATTATATCCGCATCAATATCAGCAACGATAAACCGGTGATGACCTTAATGACACTAAAAGCTGTGTTAGAAAAACTCCCTTCCACACAATTTAAAAGGATGCATCGCAGTTATATTGTAAACATGGAGAAAATAAGATCGGTTGCCAATCGAAAGATCAAATTGTTATCAGGTGCAGAACTTCCAGTCAGCGAAACTTATCTCGATGTGCTGCAGGCCTGGAAACGATCCTGATCCGTCGGTACAAAATAGCAATTCACCGATATTTTGATGATGTTCAACTTACGGCATCTATTTTGCAGCAACGAAATAATTATAAGAAAATACTGCATGAAACAATTCTAGTCCTCATTTGTCTGTAACAACGCCCCGTTTTTAAGATCCAGCTATTTAACAAATCGTGTAAAATCCGTATCCTGTTTTTGCGTTACAGGCATAACCTCCACATCCATCTTATTCGCTTACCAAACTTGCTGCTTTCATTAAACAAGTATAAAAATCAATTGAATGAAAGCAAATTACATCCGTCCAATTTCTTTCGTGCTTGTGTTCGTATGTTCATACGAAACAAAAGCACAGGTCAATATATCGAAGTATGAAGTAGGGGCTAATATTGGCACTTACATTTACCAGGGCGATCTTGCGCCCAGCCGTTTTGGATCATTTAAAACAATGCAACCCGGCTTGGGTTTATATGGTACAAAATACCTGTCGCCGTCGTGGGGTGTAAGAGCCAATCTTAGTTTCTCAAGATTAAATGGCGATGATGCAAAGTATGCAACACCTGATTACCGGCAGCAACGCAATTTTAATTTCAAAACAAATTTGTTTGAAGTATCCGCCGTTGCTGTATGGAAACCGTTTGCCGATAATTTTTCAAATAAAGGAAAGGGAAGTATTTCACCTTACTTATTTGCGGGCGCAGGGTTGGGATTGGTAAAGATCAGGCGTGATTGGAGCAATCTCAATCCTGCTTACTTTGCAGAAGACAATGATTTTTTAACCGGTCTTGCATCCGACCAGGCTCATCGTACTCCACGACTTATGCCGGTTATACCAATTGGCGCAGGTGTGCAATATGGTTTATCTGATAAATGGTTCCTGCATCTTGAAACAACTTACCGTTATACATTTACTGATTATTTAGATGGGTTTAGTCGGTCTGCTAACCCATCAAGAAAAGATACGTATTCCAGCATTTCAATCGGAGCTACGTACAAATTTGGCAAGAATGCCAGCTGGAAATGCCCGCCGTTGCGTCAATAGCAACCAATTCACCGATGCATTGTACTTGTTGGTCGACTGATAAAAAATTTCATTAAACATCACCGGTAGATTTACATCAGAAAGAACGAAAGCAGATTTTTTATCACAACATCAAACCAATTTGTATGGAACGCAAACACTTTTTAAAAAATATGTTCATCGGTGCGGCATCTGCTCCAGTTATTTTAGCAGCGTGCAAAAAAACAAGTGCAACAGATACGGATAATGGTTCGGGAACAGGAACGGGCGCAGGCAGTGGCACTTGCTCTGTTTCGCCAACTGAAACAGCAGGCCCTTTTCCTACTATTACACCATCATCACTTGTACGTACAGATATTCGTGACGACAGAACAGGCGTTGCTTTCACTATTAAAGTAAATATTCTGAACACCAACAGCAGTTGTGCCGCTTTGCAGGGCGCAATTGTTGATATCTGGCATTGCGATAAAGACGGTTATTATTCAGAATATGGTGGTACGGGTATGCAATCAGTTAATTATACGGCTGTGCATTTTTTGCGTGGCCGCCAAACAACTGATGCAAATGGTCTTGTTCAATTCACTTCAATTTTTCCCGGTTGGTACACCGGTCGTGCAACACATATTCATGTGCATATTTACAAAGCAAACGGTACATCATTATTAATTACACAAATTGCTTTTCCTGAAGGAAGCAGCAGTGCAGTGGTTGCAGTGAATGCTGCAAGTTCTTATGGTTACACAAAAGGCATGAGCGGTTATACTTACAATTCAGGCGACAATATATTTAGTGATGATACGAGCGGAAAAGAGATTGCTTCTATCAGTGGGAGTGTGGCTGCAGGGTACGTGCTTACACATAATATTTATGTAGCTGCATAAGAAACTTGTTTTCTCATACATATAAGCGCTGGTGGAGCGGTTTTGCAAAGCCGGTGCTTTTTTCAATTTAGTTATGCAACGAAGGATCATTCGAATTTGTTATAAGAAAGTAATTGATGTTAACGCACAACCTGGCTGGGAAAAATTATTGTGGGAGCATACCTGGCAGGAATTGTTTATGCAGCAGCAGTTCTATAACGGCGAAAAGAAACATCAAGCATTCTCCGCTTTACTGAACGATGTACCCACTGCTGAAAAATTACATTTTCTCACAAGCACTGCAGCCGTTGGTTACCTGCGTCAGCTGAATGGATTTATTCCCGATGTGTACAATAACAGAGGGCATCGTTTTCTCACCTTCAGTGATTTTAAATTTGAGATCATCGATTCTGATTTCACTGATAAAACAAAACACCGTGTAGCTATCAGTTTTTTTAGTGATGCATTCGTATGGCACGAAACTGTTGCTGATTATATGTTGCTATCTGCAGTTACAGCCGAGCAAACAAAAGACGGAATATTCACACACATGCTGCCTATGCAACCCTATCTTGATATTTATTCATTAAAAGAAGAAATGGTATGATCGTACAATTACAGGCAAAAATATTTCTTGCTGATGAACATGGGCTTGTTGAAACAACCAGCTTCCGGAACAGAACTTTGTTTAATTACGGCAATCAATACAACGAACACCGTGAATCGTTTGAACGTTTCTATCTGTTGAATGATTATACATTGGATGGTGGAGCTAGTGTGCAAGTAAATTTTTCAGAAGATTCCTTTGTGCTGTTGCTGCCGGTTGTGGGAGCAGTACAATATCGAAATGGGAAACAAAAAGAACAACTTGTTATTGCGGGGCAGTCGATGATGTTGCTGAAAAAAGCAGGGGAAGGGATTGAATTGACCAACGTGTTTGAAGAAGAATTGGTAAATGTATTAGTGCTTGCATTTAAAACAGACGATGATCAATTGCCTTCCGGCTTTATTTATAGTTATGATGTAAATGAGAAGCCTGATGATCTTGTTCAGGCTGTAAGTAAAAGGTATGAATTACCTGCAATACTTTTTGTTGGAAAATTTTCAGGAAGAGCAGAAACGGTTTATCAAACCGAACATTCCTCTGCAAATGTGTTTGTGTTTGTACTGGAAGGTGCTTTCGAAGTAGAAGGCCGTTTGTTGCATGCAAGAGATGGTCTGGCTATTTGGCAAACAACCTCTGTGGAAATGGAAGCGTTGAGCAATGATGCGTTAATCATGATCCTGGAACTGTGAGCTGCTGTTTAAATATTTTCGATTGCAATCCGCCTTTTTTCTTTCAATGCTTTGAAGTGGGATGGTGTTAAACCTGTTGCCTTTTTAAACTGGGTTGATAAATGTGCAGCACTGCTGTAGTGCAGCTTGTAAGCTATTTCTGAAAAAGTATCTTCTCCAAAAATGATCAGCTCTTTTATACGTTCAGTTTTTAAAGCGATCACAAATTGCTCAATGGTAGTAGCTTCCACTTCGGAGAAAAAATTTGCCAGGTAAGTATAACTGTAATTTAGTTTCTTGCTTAGCAGGAGCGATAATTTAATGTCTGGTTTCTCATCTGAATTGTAGACATAATCTACAATCTCTTTCCTGATCTTTTCAATTAACACACCACTTTTCTTTTCCAATAATTCCAATCCTACGACTTTTATTTTACTGTTCAGTTTCATTTTGTCTTCATCAGTAATATCTTCTCTGGTTTCAATTTCTCCTAATTCTACTTTTACAGGTAATATGTCCAGCTCTTCCAAAGCTACCCGCACAACAGCTTTGCAGCTTTCGCACGCCATGTTTTTTATATAGATCTTCATATAGTGATTTATTTGAGCTGCTAACCGGCTTTTGAGGCTTTATTTTTTTCGGTAAAAGCGTTTAAAGGTATTGTTTTACAAGCTGGCATTGGCAACAAATGTTTGCGTATTGGTGAAAGCTTGAGTAGCAATGTGTTGCTGACAGATGCGGGAATAATGCAGAGGAAAATTGGGTTTAATGATGATCATTCTTCAGTAAACTGATGAACATCAGTGTAAGAAAGTCGTTGATAAAAATAACTCCTGATAATTTTGCGCCTCAATCAGGATATATGTTATTACTTACAAAGATTTTCGATTTTGAAACGGCTCATGCTATTGATGGCTATAACGGCATGTGCAAAAACATACACGGTCATTCATACGAACTGCATGTAACGGTTGGTTCGTTGGTAAACGAGAATGCATTTTTACCGGCTCCCGGTTTTCTGCTCGACTTTAAAGACCTGAAGCAGATCGTTCAAACAGCAGTAGTTGATCTCTTCGATCATAAACTCGTTCTTTCGCACAATTATATTTCCCAACACCCAGAAGTAATGGAACAGGAAAATCTTGTTGCATGGGATGCTGAACCTACTGCTGAAAATTTATTGCTCTTTATTAAACGTGCTGTACAGGATGTGTTACCTGACTATATGAAACTGGTGGAACTGCGATTGTACGAAACAAAAAATTCTTATGCAACGTGGCGAGAAGAAGTGGAAGTTTACCAGGGAGATATTTGGTAAGATGAGTAGCTGTGAAATAAAATTCAATTACTTCTTCTTACATCCCTGAAAAACAGAAACCCCTGCATAATAATTTCTTCCCGGTGCTACATTGTAAAAACGGTTGGCTGCTGCATTAATATCATTTCCTAAACTGTAGGTTTCGTTAAAGAGATTATCGGCACCAACAAATACTTCAGCACGTAGTTTTCCAAAGTATAATTGCTTGTAGCCAAGCCGTGCACCCAGCAAATGAAAATCGCCACCATAAAATGTATTGGCATCATTCAAAGGCGTTTTCTCATTGTAGTTATAAGTAACGTTGAGGTAAATACTGGGCTTTAGTGTTACATCTAATCCTGCAGCAACAATATGTGTTGGTACACTCGGTAATTGTTTGCCGCTGAAATCGTTTGTGAGTTGTTTAAATTCTTTGTACGTAAAATCATTATAGGTATAACTCAACCAAACATTTGCTGTTGAAATAAAATCTGTTTCGCTATCTGCAATGGCATAACGTGCAAATGTTTCCACACCACGTTGCCTTGTACTGCCGGCGTTCACAAAATAATCGGCACCTCCTGCATCTCTGCGTTGTACAATAGTATTACTGAGGTTAAAGAGAAAACCATTTACATCCACAAACAGTTTGCGTTTGTAATTGAAACGGACACCTGCTTCATAGTTCCAGCCTTCTTCTGCATTAAGGTTAGTAGAGATCACGCCTGTTGAAGGCAACACTTCAGCAGAAGTGGGAGCAGAGAATCCTTTTGCAACAGAAGCATACAGCGACAGTTCTTCTTTGATCTTTTTCAAAACAGAAAGTCGTGGTGCAATTTCATTATCATACGTTCTGCGTTGCGGATTCAAGGGGAATTTATTCAGCCTAATGATCTCGATCTTATTCTGGTTAATGCTTGCGCCTGCAGTAATGATCCAGCCTTGTGGTAATTTCCAATCGGCTTGTGCAAATACATTCCATAAGAATGGATTCACTTCATCCTCAGTTTGCAGACTATCGCTTGTGCCATTCACATTCTTATATACACGAATGTTATACCAGCCTCGTTGCAATTCGGCCCCGGCAACAAATTTTAATTCACCAATTACATTACGTGGAGTAAAAGCAAAAACTGTTCTTCCTCCGGCATGTGGTTCGCTGCGGCGTTCGAAGTTGCGAACGGTTGGATTGGCAAACTGTGAGTAAGCACCATATAAAGATGTAGTATTCTTAAATGTTTCTGTAATCTGGAAATCATGACTCAATCCTGCAAAGAATGTTTCCTGGTTCACACTTGCATTGGCTTGTGCACTGGAAGGAGTCTGGCCAATTCTTGGTCTTGCCTGTCTAGGATTGGCAGCAAACTCAACAGCAGTTAATCCGCCGGGCGTTTGGTACGAAAGATCAGCATACATCACGTACGTACGGAGGCTTTGTTTTTCGTTCAGTGCAAAACGGCTGTCCCAGCTAAACACCGATCGGTCAAGTTTTGTCCAGTCACGATAACCATCGCTGTGTAATCGATTATAGCTGATGGTTTGTTGTGTGGCACCTTCACCAATACGTAAAACCGCATTTACATTACTCAAACCAAAACTGCCACCTGTATAATCAACACCTACTCCTGCGGGTTGATTGTTGCCATTTGTTTTCAACAACACAGCGCCACCGCTGCCGCCGCCATACAAACTACTGGATGGTCCTTTTAATACTTCAACAGAGTTGATATTATAAAAACCCAACAGGTTTAAATAAGTGGAGCCGCCGGGTTCGGTAAACGGAATATCGTTGAGGTAAACTTTTACATTGCGTACACCAAACGGAGAACGCAGTGAACTGCCACGAATATTTAAACGGTAACTGCCGGGACTGCGTTCTTCCATACGCACACCGGGTGCAGCATTCAACGCCGGAACAATGGATGCATTACTGAAACGGTTCAATTGTTTTTGGCCCACATAACTTACAGCTGCGGGAACATCCATGAGCTTACGGTTCTGTTCAAACGCTGTAATAACGACTTCGCCTAATTCTTTGGAACTGGAGTCGGGTTG
The DNA here is from genome assembly GCF_037892425.1 of Lacibacter sp. H375. NCBI lineage: Bacteria > Pseudomonadati > Bacteroidota > Chitinophagia > Chitinophagales > Chitinophagaceae > Lacibacter > Lacibacter aquaticus. The sequence continues at coordinate 501,212 of NZ_JBBKTT010000001.1, read as the reverse complement.
TGACTGTGCAAATGAGAAAAGCGCAACAACTGTTGCAAGCAGGGTTAGTGATTGGTTCTTCATCGCCCTAAAATTACAGACATTCCGGGTTTGCCTTTCATGTTTTTTTTAAAAGAATGAGTTGAAAGAAAAACTATCTTCATCGCTAGAAGAAAAAGCATGAAAACTTCAACCAACAAGCTCAACCTGTTTTCGTTCACCATGATCGTTGTAGGTCTGGTGATCGGTATGGGTATTTTCCGTACTGCCGCAACCAGTGCAAAAGATGCAATTGATCCATCGGTTTATTTCAGTGCATGGCTCATTGGCGGATTGGTGGCTTTGTGTGGCGCCTTAACGTATGCAGAGATCGGCAGCCGGTTTCCTGTAACCGGTGGTTACTACAAAGTGTTTGCACAAGCCTATCATCCCAGTATTGCCTTTGCAATTAACTGTTTGATCTTAGTAAGCAACGCAGCAAGTTTAAGTGGTGTGGCATTGATCGGCAGCGGTTATTTGTTAAAATTATTTCCTGGTGATTGGACTGATATTCATAAAGCGTTGGTGAGTTGTGTGGCCATCGCCATTTTTTATTTTATAAACCTGCGTGGACTGAAGTTGAGTTCGATGGCGCAGAATATTTTAATGATCATCAAGATCGGGATGATCCTCGTGTTGATCGCCGCATTGTTATTCCCTGATAAATATGCAGTGCAGGAAACAACTACTGCAGTAACTACATTCAGCAATATCGATTGGATCAAAAGTCTTGGTGTGAGTTTGATCGCTGTTTCATTTACGTATGGAGGTTACCAGCAAACGATCAATTTCGGGAACGAAGTGCAAAGCCCCACCAAAAATATTCCACGTGGTATTTTTATGGGCATCGCCATCATCATTGGTTTGTATTTACTCGTGAACATGAGTTATTACAATCTCGTTGGTTTTCAGCAAATGAAAGGGGAGCGTGAAATTGCTTATGTAGTGATCGACAAGATATTTGGTACAACAGGTGCAACTGTATTCTCGGCTTTTTTATTTCTTGGTGTATTGGCCTATGTAAATGGATTGCTCATGAGCAATCCACGGGTGATGTATGCAATGGGTGATGACGGCAGCTTGCCAAAGATCTTTGCAAAGCAAAATGAAAAAACGAACGTGCTCACCTTTTCATTAACAGTGTTTGCAGCTATTTGCATCATCATTTTATTCTTTGCACAGGAATTTGAAAAAATATTAGCCTTTACTATTTTTCTTGATTGCTTTGGGATGGTGCTGAGCAGTGCTACTATTTTCTGGTTCCGCAGAAAGACAAAGCATTTGGATGGAACGGGCATTTATAAAATGAAATTATTTCCGCTGATGCCTATCATCTTTATTGCTGCTTATTTATTTGTAGGAACAAGTATTGCCATTGCTGATCCTTCTGCAGCCTTAACCGGGCTTGGAATATTAGCGGCTTTTATCGTGATCTATTTTATTTTTCACCGAAAAAAATAACCTTATGCTGCAGAAACTCCGCACCGTTATTTATCATACCAATGATCTTGCCGCTGCAAAAAACTGGTACACTTCGCTTACAGGTAAAGAGCCTTATTTTGATGAAGTGTTTTATGTTGGATTTGATATCAATGGCTTCGAATTAGGTCTTGATCCTGATATGAGTAAAATACAAACAGGCAATCACAGCACAGCTTATTGGACTGTTGATGAAATACAGGCTGCCGTTGAAAAAGCAGTATCACTTGGTGCAACTGTTATTGATCCTGCACACAATGTTGGCGGCACAATAGAAGTAGCAATTGTGGAAGATCCATTCGGCAATCATATTGGATTTATAACCGGCGCATAAAATTCATATGGACATTTCATATATCCTCAACGAACTGGGTGAAGACCGTGAGCATTATTTCAATGCCATTGCACCACCCATTATTCAGACAAGTAATTTTCGTTTTAATAAAGTAGATGAACTGCGTGCTGCATTTGCCGATGAGATGAGTACTTATCTCTACAGCCGTGGGTTAAACCCAACGGTTGATATTCTTCGCAAAAAACTGGCAGCATTGGATGGAGCAGAAGATTGTCTGGTGTTCAACAATGGAGCAGCAGCCATCTTTGCAGGCGTATTGGCGAATGTGAAAGCAGGCGATCATATTGTAAGTGTAAGTAAACCTTACACTTGGGTACTACGATTATTTGATGTGATCCTACCACGTTTTGGCGTTACTACAACGTATGTTGACGGGAGAGATGCGCATAATTATTTCAACGCAACTAATCCAAACACTACCTTTTATTATCTCGAAAGCCCTAACAGTTGGGATTTTGCTATGCAGGACATCCCTGTCATTGCTGCTTATGCCAAACAGCATAACATCATCACCTTAATTGATAACAGTTATTGCACGCCGTTGTATCAAAAGCCAATTGAAATGGGCATTGATCTGGTAATGCAAACGGCCACCAAGTATATCGGCGGGCATAGTGATACATTGGGCGGCGTTTTAAGTGGCACACATGCCATGATGAAAAAGATCTTCGACAGTGAGTACCTCAATATCGGCAGCGGAATTCAACCTTTCAACGCCTGGCTGTTGATCCGTGGATTGAGAACCCTGTCAACAAGACTGGAACGCATTAACCGTACAACACAAGATGTGGTTGCTTTTGTAAAAGCGCACCCGGCAGTAAAACGAATTCTTTACCCGTTTGATGAGAGTTTTCCTCAATACCAACTTGCTAAACAACAAATGAAAGAGGCGCCAGGGTTATTTTCTTTTTATGTTCAGGCAGAAAACAGGCAGCAGATTGTAACCTTTTGCGAAAGTCTGCAACATATACAGATGGCAGTAAGTTGGGGTGGTCACGAAAGTTTGCTGTTGCCGAAGTGTGCCGGGTTACAAGATCATGAATTTGACGCTGTCAATCCGGAGCATCAGATGATGAGATTATACGTGGGTTTGGAAGATGCAAACTACCTTATTACTGACCTGAATCGGGCATTTGAGCATTCGGGGTTAAAATGATGGTTTTAATTTAGGCCTGAAAATCAGAATAACTAGTTTCCCGCTTGTCAAAAAAGAATAAATTCGTGCCCCAAATGTCATTATATTGTCACTATAGTTATATATGAAAAAAATCATCCTGCTTACTCTCTTATCATCCCTGTTGCTAGCCGGAACCCAAATTCAGGCCCAGGAAAAATGGGATCTTCGCCGTTGCGTTGAATATGCTGTTGCAAATAATATAGATGTCCGGCAAGCGACTATCCAAGCAAAGGGTAGCCACCTTACTCTTGAACAAAGCAAACTTCAACGCTGGCCCACTGCTAATTTTCAGAATAGTAACGGTTTTCAATTTGGCCGCTCTATTGATCCGGCAACCAATGGTTTTACCAATCAGCAGATTACCTTTTCGCAGTTTGGTCTTTCAAGTGGTGTAACCTTATTCAATTTTAATTCGCAGAAAAATACGATTCTTGGTAACGAATTCGAGGCCAAGGCGCAGGATGCGGCAGTTGAAAGTTGGAAGAATGATATTTCGTTGAATATTGCAGGAGCATATCTGACGGCATTATTGTCAAGAGAGCAGGTAAATATTGCGCTTGTCCAAATCAATCAAACAAGGGAGCAATTGATCAATACCAGGAAACTGGTTGATGCAGGTAGTTTGCCCGAATTAAATGCCGCAGAACTGGAAGCACAGCTTGCAAGGGATAGTAGCACATACATTGCAGCTTTTACACAATTTCAAACGAATTTGTTGTCCCTAAAATCCTTTATGAACCTGGATCCTTCGGTCCCGTTTGAGCTTGACACGCCTCCAATCGATCGCATACCAGTGGAAACATTTGCAGATCTGCGACCTGAACCTGTTTATACACAGGCATTGGCTAATATGCCGCTTCAGAAAGTTAACAAGCTTCGTTTACAGGCATTGGAGAAATTTCAAAAGGCTGCAAGAGGAAATATGTACCCGAGTATTGGTGCGTTTGCAAATGTGAATTCTGCTTATTCGAGTGCGTTAAAGAATCTTCCAAAAGGAGCTAATATTCCCGTTACGATACCAATTGGATTTACTACAATGGGCTCGGCACAAAACCCGGATGTGTTTACACAAACATTTATTCCATCGGGCTCGCAAAAAGCTGATTTTATTCGACAACTCGATTTCAACTTCCGTCAGTCAGTGGGAATCAGTTTAACGGTTCCAATTTTTAACGGCGGTCAGGCCCGTACTGCATGGCAACGCAGCAAACTGAATTACCAAAACCAACAATTACAGATTGAAAAGAGTGACCAAAAATTAAAGCAGGATATATACCTCGCTTATAATAATGCCACCTCTGCATTTCAACGTTACCAGGCTTCTATTAAAAGTGTACAAACTGCTGAATATTCATACGAACTTTCGAAGAAACGTTATGAGGCAGGATTATCACGAACAATTGACCTGATCACGAATCAAAATAATTTATTCCGTGCAAGACTCGAAAGAATTTCCAATCAATTTGAGTATGTGTTTCGCATGAAAGTGCTGGAGTTTTATAAAGGTCAGGGAATAAAATTGTAAGACTATTAATCTAATCAACAAAGGAACAACAACCGTATATGAGTAAGAAAATCTGGTGGATCATCGGTATCCTCTTGGTGCTGGCGACAACACTTATCATCCTGAAGAAAAAAGAAGTGATCGGTAAAAAGGAAGCAACCAAAGTTGCTACTGAAAAGATCACAAAGCGAACTATTATTGAAACAGTAAACGCTAGTGGTAAAGTATATCCCGAAGATGAGCGCAAGGTAAGCTCCGACGTAAGTGGTGAAGTGGTTGAGATGTATGTGGAAGAAGGCGACAGCGTTCGCAAAGGTCAGTTACTTGCGAAAGTATTTGCCGATGTATTAACTTCAGACAGAGACCGGGCTGCATCCATAGTTAACCAGCAGCAGGCACAGGTAGGAAATACACAAGCATCACTTCGTTCGTTTGAAGCAAGGTTGAACCAGGCAAAACTTACTTACGACAGACAAAAGAAATTGTTTGATGATAAAGTGATCTCCAAAGCAGAATTTGAAACAGCCGAAAGTGCTTATTTAACTGCCAAAGCTGATCTTGATGCAGCAAAACAAACCATCCGAAGTGGTCAGGCAAGTGTACAAAGTGCACAGGCAAGTTTAACGGCAGCTAATAAAAATCTCTCACGAACAACAGTTCTTGCGCCAATGGATGGAATTGTTTCTTTATTGGCAGTGAAAAAGGGCGAACGTGTTGCCGGTAACAGCTTCAGTTTAGGAACAGAGATTATGCGGGTGGCAGATATGAGCAAGATTGAGGTGCGTGTTGATGTTGGTGAGAATGATATTCCAAAAGTAAAACTTGGTGATAGTGCCATTGTGGAAGTGGATGCATATAACGATCGCAAGTTCAAAGGTGTGGTTACGCAAATTTCGAGCAGCAGTACATCTGCTCAAACAGCGGGCGCAGCAGCAGCTTCAGGCGATGTAACAAATTATAAAGTGTATATCCGTATCGATCCTTCTTCTTATGCTGATCTCATCGATCCGGCAAAAGGAAAGAATCTTCCGTTCCGTCCGGGTATGAGTGCAAGTGCAGATATTATGACCACAAAACAAGCGAATGTATTAGCTGTACCAATTCTTGCAGTTACCACTCGTGATAAAAACGAACAGGGATCGAAAGCAAAAGCAAAAGAAGAAGCAGACAAAAAGAAAGCACAGGGACAGGAAGTGTCAACGAACAATGCTGTGATGACAGACGACATGGAAGAAGTGGTATTTGTTGTACAAAAAGACGGTACGGTAAAGAAAGTAGCCATCCGCACAAACATCCAGGATAACGAATACATTGAAGTAATGAGTGGTTTGAAAGAAGGCGATGAAGTGGTGAGTGCACCTTATAATACCATCAGTAAAACATTAAAAGATGGTATGAAAGTAACAGTGGTGCCAAAGGATAAAGTGTACGACGAAAAATAAATCGGAAAAAAAGAATAGCAAAATCCCGCCTGATGGCGGGATTCTTTTATTTTAGATGTTCTGAAACTAATTGTTTGAAACAGGAAGAACTAAATCAGCAGTTTGCAATTATCGGGAGTGGCAGTTTTGCCACGGCTCTGGCAAAAATCCTCAATGGAAATGGCGTGCACTTGAATTGGTGTGTGCGTAATCAAAACATTATTGATCAAATTAAAAAGTATGGACATAACCCGAGCTATCTGCGATCGGCGACGTTTAATACATCACTACTCACGTTAACCACAAACCTGACTGAAACTATCGAGCAATCCGATTACCTGATACTCGCCATTCCCTCTGCTTATACTGAAGAAGTACTTGATAAATTACCCAAAAATATTTTTGAAGGCAAACAGATCATTTCTGCAATTAAAGGCATTATGCCGAATCGTAATATTCTGCTCAATGATTATCTGAAAAATGACTTCAGTTTTGATCCGAAAGATTATTACACCATCATGGGCCCTTGTCATGCAGAAGAAGTAGCATCTGAAAAATTATCTTATCTCACGTTTACAGGTCTTGATCAAACAACCACACAATGGATCGCTGATCAGTTCCGCAATCATTACATCAACACTGTAACAAATGATGATGTGTATGGTGTGCAGTTTGCAGCCATTCTCAAAAACATTTATGCATTGGGTAGTGGAATTGCACATGGCCTTGAGTATGGTGATAATTTCCTGAGTGTGCTGATTGCAAATGCTGCCGATGAAATGGCGGGCTTTTTACGTAAAGTGGGTATCCGTAATATGGAAGTGGGTGTGCACAAAGAACCCATTCCCGGAGTGCAGTTAATGAAAACATCGTTGCGTAAATCGGCCAACTATGCAGCGAGTGTGTACATGGGCGATCTGTTGGTAACCTGTTATTCTTTGTACAGCCGTAACCGTACGTTTGGGAATATGATCGGCAAAGGGTTTAGTGTAAAAGCTGCCCAACTTGAAATGAATATGGTGGCCGAAGGTTATAATGCCAGTAAATGTTTTTACCACATCAATAAAGAACTTGGTGCTGATATGCCCATTGCTACTGCTGTCTATAAAATTTTATGGGAAGATGTACAGCCTGCCGAAGCGTTTGAACAGTTGGAGCAGGTGTTGATATAAATGCCAATGCTGGTTTTTAGTATTGTTAAATTTTCAACGCTTTACCTCACAAATTTCGATTGTCCGTAACTTTACACAAATAAAAAACAATGCCTTTCTCTTTCACAGGTTTTGGTCCTTGGGCGCTTCTGCTGATGTTGGCAGTTGGCATTGTGCAACATATTGTGAGCAACCGACGTCCAAAAACGTCTTCGCATTAACCTGTTATTCTAATCTTAACGGAATCATTTCTCTTTTCTTCACATCTACCTGCATTCCAACTGCGGCTTTATAATACTGTAGAATTGAAGCGATCATAGCCATATGACTCACATCATTGTAATTAAACCAATAGTGAAGACTTAGTTGATAGGTGTGGCAGAGCAAGGCGACAAACCCCCAGGCAGTTGCATAAAAAATATGTTTTAATGCAGGATCTTTCGTTTTGCTGTACACATACAATTCAAAGCAAAAAACAACTACCAGTAAACCATACATGGCATGTATGATCACATATGTGAATCGGAGTGTGATTAATGAAAGTATCATGAACGTAAGGATCTCTGCATAATTGAACCATGAAAAAAACTGACCGATATTTTTGTTCATCAAAGGGCGGCTATGAATAATGGCGGCACGTTCAAACACAGCCACGGCGGCCATGCTGATATACCATCCGGGAATTTTTCCATAAAGGCCTGTTTCATATAAGAAAGCATGACCAATAACTCCACCCGCAATGGTGGCAATACCCATCAGCAAAAAAAACAATCTTATTAATCGATGAGGAACAGTTTGAAGTAATCCTTTTACTTTAAGATTTCTACACGCATAAAAACAAGCTGCAGCAATAAAGAGATTGGTGAGAACCGTAAATGGCTCCAGTATCTTTATGCCAAACAAATCCCAATAGGGCATGTTTGTAAAATCAATAGTCGGCTCTAGCATGTGGTGTAATTTTGGTAGTAGCAACCCGAAAACCGCTTGCATTCTAATTTACAAAAAAGACATGAAAATGTAAAGCAGGTTTTTTAGAAGAACAAATCTGAAGCGATGCTGTCGGCAAAGAGTTTTCCTTCCTTTGTGAGAATGAGATGGTCGTTTATTGCAATCAATAAGCCTTTGTTTGCATAAGACGAAGCTTCTGTTTGTAGTTGAGCTGATTTGTCTCTGCCGAATTTTTGGCTGATATAGTTAAGATCGCAACCTTCCATAAGTCGTAAGCTGGTCATGATGTATTCGTTGAGCTGTTGCGTTACCGTTAATTCTTCCTTTTCAAAGGAAATTGTTCCCTGCTTTAAAGATTGGATATAGAGTTGATTGTTGGCTAAGTTCCATTGCCTGCTGCTGCTGTTAAATGAATGTGCTGATGGTCCTAATCCAAGATAATGTACACCTTTCCAGTAACTGCTGTTGTGCTTGCTACGGTAGCCGGGTTTTGCAAAATTTGAAATTTCGTAATGTTCAAAACCTGCTTGTTGCAGATGATCTATCAGCAATAGAAACTGGCGACTTTGTTGTTCGGGGTCAACATCCTGTTTTTGATGCTGACGTATTTGTTTATCCAACGGTGTTTTTTCTTCAACCGTTAATGCATAGCAGGAGAGATGATTGATGTTTTGCTGCAACACCCAGTTTAAATTATACAACCATTTCTCATCAGTTAATCCGGGTGTGCCATAAATGAGATCAACTGTAAAACTATTGAAGCCTGCTGCTCTTGCTTTTGCAATTACCTGTTTTGCTTCATCAGCTGTATGTGCCCGGTTCATCCAGCGCAGGTCTTCTTCAAACAACGATTGAATACCGATACTGAGACGGTTAATGCCAAGTTGTTTCCAGCCTTTCAGCTTATCATCATTTACATCATCGGGGTTTGCTTCTAACGTTATTTCAGCAGATGGATCGATGTTAAAATGTTGATGGAGTTGCTGCATGATCTGTTCTAACTCTTCGATCTGCAAAATGCTGGGGGTGCCTCCGCCGAAATAAATTGTTTCAATTTTCTGGCCTTGCAGGTAGTTGGCTTTTGCCTGTAATTCGATCTCTTTCAATAAAGCTTCCACAAAATCGTTCTTGTAATGCAGACTTGTACTGAAATGAAAATTACAGTAATTACATGCCTGCCTGCAAAACGGAATATGAATATAAATACCTGCCATCCTCAAACTGATACCTTAATTTCGAAACTGCAAAACTAACCGTTCGTGCTTCAAATCCGTTCAGCATTTTACAAAGCCATTTTCCTTGCAGCCTGTTGCTGGTTTTTTGCGATGCCTGTGCATGCGCAAAAAAAGTATCAATTGCTGTATCGTTTTGCTGATACTATTGACGTTTCTGCATCGCTTGGCTTGGTAAAAGAATTTGATGACAAGGGAGCATGCAGCCAATACATTTTTGAATTGCCGAAACTGTTGCAGAAGAAAGGCTATATCACCGCTTCGGTTGATTCGGTACAAATGGATTCAACAAAAGCAGAAGTATTGTTATTCCTTGGTGAAACTTATCGCTGGGCATTGCTTAATACATCAGCAGTGCCACAAGATCTGTTGAATGCTGCCGGTTATCGTGATAAGAATTTCAAACAGCAACCACTCGATTTTGCTGCTGTACAATTATTACAAACAAGGTTACTTGATAAACTGGAGAACTCGGGTTATCCATTTGCCAATGTTTACCTCGATAGTTTCAATCTGCAACAGGAAGGCATAACCGCAGTTTTGAAAATTGATAAAGGTCCATTGTATAAGATCGATAGTATTCGTGTATATGGCGACGTTAAGATCAGCAGCCGTTTCCTGCAACGTTATCTTGAAATACAAGATGCCTCTGTTTACCAAAAGCAGAAACTGCTTAACATCAGTCCACGTTTATTACAACTGCCTTATCTCTTCGAAGAACAAAAATGGAACATGAGTTTTTTAGGAACAGGTTCTATCGTTAATCTGTATCTCAAAGAAAGAAAGAGCAGCCAGATCAATGGGATCATTGGGTTTCTTCCATCTAACGATCAGCTGGGAGGTAACAAATTATTAGTAACCGGTGATTTTAATCTTAACCTGAAAAATGGATTTGGTTTGGGTGAAGCATTAACCATCGTGTTTCAACAGATACAGGTGCAGTCGCCACGTTTGCAAATGGGCTACCTGCAACCTTTTTTATTCGGTTCCCCATTTGGTGTGGATGTTTCGTTCGACGGATTGAAAAAAGACAGCAGCTTTCTAAACATCAATTTGCAATTGGGTGTGCAGTATGCATTTGGTGGTAACAGGAGCGGCAAGATATTTTATCAGCAATCTATCTCCAACCTGTTGACGGTTGATACAAACGCAATTCGCATCAGCAAACGGTTGCCCGATCAGATCGATCAAACAACTTCAAACATTGGGTTGGAGTACGAATGGTTTACCACCGATTACCGTTTCAATCCACGCAAAGGGTTTGATATGAAGTTTACCGGTTCGGCAGGTATTCGAAAAATCAGACCCAACAACAATATTTCATCGTTGAAAGATCCAAATAACCAGGGGTTCAACTATCAATCGCTCTACGACTCAGTTGGCACAAGAGCTTATACGTTTCGTTTGCGGGCCAGCGTCGCTAATTATTTAAAAGCGGGCAAGAACGCAGCGTTTAAAACAGCTATCAACGCAGGATTGATCCAAAGCCCACGCATCTTCCGGAATGAGTTGTATCAATTAGGTGGTTTTCGTTTGTTGCGTGGGTTTGACGAAGAAAGCATTTTTGCATCGGCTTATGCTGTTGCAACAGCTGAATACCGAATTCTTATCGGGCTCAACAGCTACATCTATGCATTTTTTGATGGGGGATGGGTGCGCAACAACAGCCAGTTTGCCAATACAAGCAACAGCTTCATCGGTTCAGGTTTGGGAATGGCTTTCGAAACAAAAGCGGGCATTTTCAATATTGCTTTTGCAGCAGGTAAAAGAGATGATTCACCTTTGAATCTGCGTCAAAGTAAAATTCACTTTGGTTATGTGAATTTTTTCTGATGGTTGGTGATCGCTTGATTATTTTTGCAACCAACCCATGCGCTTAATTCTATTTTTACTTCTTTTATTGGTTCAATTTACTGTTGCTGCACAGGATACATCTGTTGCGCAGCAGAGGCCTGACAGTGTTTCTGTTAGTTCGCCGGCGCCAATTGCAAAAGATACCATTCGGCAATTGCAAACAATGCCGCTGGTTTCCTTTGATTCTTCTTACAAAGCTATTCTTGCAAAAAGCAGGTTGAATCTTTTTGCCAAGCCCCAATTCCAGATCGAAAAAGAAAAGCAGGTTGAAAACAGGGATTGGCTGTTTTATTATATTCTGGGTATTGCATTGCTGTTTGGTTTATTGCGAATCAGTTACCTGCGTTATTTCAGCGATATGTTCCGGGTGTTCTTCCGCACATCGTTACGTGTGAACCAGATCAGGGAGCAGTTAGTGCAATCGGGCCTTCAATCTTTATTGTTCAATTTGTTTTTTGCAGTGGCAGCCGGCACGTATGTGTACCTGCTCATCAGTTATTTTGACGTATCGGTTAAACTACCCGATTTGTTTATACCCCTAATAACAACCGTAACAATTGCCCTTATGTATCTGGGCAAGTATGTTTTTCTGCAGGTAAGCGGCTGGTTGTTTGGAATGAAGAATGCTGCTGAAACTTATTCGTTTATTGTTTTCCTGATCAATAAGATCGTTGGGGTAGTATTGCTTCCCTTTCTGTTTGTGATTGCTTTTGCCGAAAAAGAACTAGCTGGTATAGCCATCACTATTTCTTTGGTTGTGATTGTGGGACTTTTCCTTTACCGTTTTCTTCGGGCCTACCGACCCGTTCAGGCTGAGATTAAGGTTGGCAGGTTCCATTTTTTCATTTTTTTCCTGGCTTTTGAGATTGCCCCATTGCTGGTTATCTATAAGTTGATCCTTGGCTTTTTGTAAACAATTGTACTTACCTTTGCAGAAATTTTCCTTTTCCACGTATGGAAAAACACGGTATGAAGCCCAACAAAGAGAAAGCGATCAAAAACATCCTGATAACGCAGCCAAGGCCAGAATCCGATAAGTCGCCATACTATGAGCTTGCCAGGAAATACAACTTACAGTTGTCTTTTCAGCCTTTTATACGTATTGAAGGGATACCATCTAAAGATTTCAGAAAGCAAAAGATCGATATCACAGCTTACTCAGCTGTTATATTCACCAGCCGTAATGCCATTGACCATTTCTTCCGCACCTGCGAGGAAATGAGAATATCTGTTTCGCAGGAAACAAAGTATTTCTGCATTACCGAAGCTGTGGCTTTATACCTCCAGAAGTTTATTCTCTACAGAAAACGCAAAGTTTTTTATGGTGCTGATGGTACCAATAAAAGCTTGTTTGATGTGGTGAACAAACACAAGAGCAACGAAAAGTTTTTGTACCCCTGCAGTGAAAATCTTGATAACGAGATCACCAGCTGGCTTCGTAATCATAACTGCGAATTTGCAACACCTATTCTCTACAAAACAGTTAGTAATGATGTAAAAGACCTGATCACAACAGGCGACTTTGACATCATTTGTTTTTTTACCCCAAGTGGTGTAAAAAGCCTCATCGAGAATTTACCAAAGTACAAACAGAACGGAACGTTTATCGGCGCATTTGGTGCTAATACCTTTAAAGCGGTTGAAGAGGCCGGTCTGCAATTGCAGATTAAAGCACCCGATCCGCAGGCGCCAAGTATGGTGTCAGCTTTGGATAAATTTCTTGCACAGGCATCAAAGTAATTTCATTTACATTTTTTGTGTTCTAAACAAAGTAGGTTTGCTGAAGAATCAACAGCAGTGATCTTTTATGACACACACCAATCGTCTTGCTAAAGAAAGTAGCCCTTATTTATTACAGCATGCGCATAATCCGGTGGATTGGTTTCCATGGGGAGATGAAGCATTGAAAAAAGCTGCTGAAGAGGATAAGCCTGTGCTTGTTAGTATTGGTTATTCGTCTTGTCATTGGTGCCATGTAATGGAACGTGAGAGTTTTGAAGATGAAGCAACTGCTGATGTTATGAACAGGCTTTTCGTGAATATAAAAATTGATCGTGAAGAGCGTCCCGACCTTGATCATATTTACATGGATTCAGTGCAGGCAATGACGGGAAGTGGTGGCTGGCCACTCAATGTTTTTCTAACACCTGATCTCAAACCGTTTTATGGTGGCACTTATTATCCACCGGTTAAAGCATTTAATCGTAGTTCGTGGAAAGAAGTTTTGTATGGAGTTGCGAATGCGTTTAAAGAGAAGAGAGAAGAAGTGGAACAACAGGCAGCAGAGCTTGTGCAGCATTTGCAAAATGCTAATTCATTCGGCACACAAAACGCATTGAAGTTTGATTTGCCGGCAGAAGAATTGTTTCCGCAGAAGCAAGCTGAATTAATGTTTGATGCTATTATGAAAACAGCCGACCGTAGTTGGGGTGGCTTTGGCAATGCCCCCAAATTTCCACAAACATTTACGATTGGTTATTTGCTGCAGTATTATCATTTCACAGGTAATAAGGAAGCACTAGAGCAAGCCTGTCTTAGTCTTGATAAAATGATTGAAGGTGGTATTTATGATCATGTGGGTGGTGGTTTTGCAAGGTATAGTACAGACGCAGAATGGCTGGCACCGCATTTCGAAAAAATGCTTTATGATAATGCATTGCTCGTGATCGTTATGAGTGAAGCCTGGCAACTCACAAAGCAACCGCAATACAAACGTGCTATCGAAGAAACATTGGTGTTCATTGAACGGGAAATGACATCATCCGAGAATGGATTTTATTCTGCCCTGGATGCCGATAGTGAAGGTGTCGAGGGAAAATATTACACATGGAATAAAAGTGAAGTAGATGAACTTTTGAAAGAAGATGCAGCACTCTTCTGCCGGTTTTATGACATAACAGAACATGGCAATTGGGAAGAAGTAAATATTCCCCGCATCAAACAAAAAGCAGTAGTATTCTGCGAGGAGAATGGATTGGAACTGAAATCATTTGAACTGAAAATGAAAACCTGTCTTGATTTACTCCTTCAAACAAGAGAAAAACGAATCAGGCCATTACTCGATGATAAGATACTTCTTAGCTGGAATGCCTTAATGAACTGTGCTTATAGCAGTGCTTTTGTAGCAACCGGAAAGGAAGAATACCGGCAAAAGGCCATTAGTAATATGCAGTTTCTGTTGAAGGCTTTTGAGTATACGGGTGGGTTGTGGCATGTTTATAAAAATGGAACGGCAAAGTATCCGGCTTTTTTAGATGACTATGCTTATATGATCAAAGCCCTGTTGCAGTTACAAGAAATAACCTCCGATACAAGCTATTTGCTCAAAGGGAAATACTTGATGGCCGCAGCCATTGACCAGTTTGGAGAGGAGGAAACAGGCTTTTTCTTTTTTACAGCCGCCGACCAACCAGATATCGTGGTGCGCAAAAAAGAAATCTATGACGGGGCTACGCCTTCCGGTAATGCTGTGATGGCGGTGAATCTTCAGCAACTGGGTATTATTTTCAACAGGCCCGAATGGACGGAACGAAGCACCAAAATGCTGCTTGGTTTGCAGGATGTAATGGTACGGTACCCGGGTTCGTTTGGGGTTTGGGCAGGTCTTCTACAGAACCGAATCAATGGATTCAGGGAGCTGGCAATCGTTGGCAGGGACCACGAAACAAAAAGAGATGAGGTTTTAGGCTGGTACAGACCCAATTTAATTATGCAGTCTTCCACAAAAAGTAATAGTAGTTTTCCGCTATTATTGAACAGGGATGCACCCAGCGGTGAAACCCTTTTTTACTTATGTAAGGAATATGCCTGCCTCCAACCAACCGCTGAAACACAGGAAATACGGGCAGTTTTAGGTTCTATGACAGTGTAAAACAATAAAAATATTGATTCCCCGTTATCGATGACGAGCTGTAAAAACATTTTGAATAATTAAAAATTAATTACTAGCATTGCGATAAGTTTTAAGGTCAATCCTGAAAAGGACGTCTTAAATTTGTCCAATACCTTAATCAAGAAAATTAAATTCTTAACAAATGAAGAACCAACTGTTAAGTTGCCTAACAATCGCCGCCTTATCCGTACTAGCTGTTAGCTGCGGTAAATCGAAGTCTTCTTCGAAATCAGCAAACAACGGTCAACTTGTTGGTGCATCCTACAACGCCAAGCAAAACAACAACACACATCTTGGAATGGTGATGATTCCTCAGGGCACCTTTCACATGGGACCAAGTGATGAGGACATCAACTATGCGTATACTGCACGTAACCGCCAGGTATCGATAAGCGGTTTCTGGATGGATGCGACTGAAGTTACCAATAGCGAATACAAGCAGTTTGTGTTCTATGTAAGGGATTCCATTGCGGCAACTGTATTAAACTACATCGATCCGAAGACAAACTCCATCGACTGGAAAAAAGCTGCCGGTATCTGGAAAGAGAAGAATGTATATGAGAAACTCGGCCAGATGATGATGGCACCGGATGATCGCATTTTCGGTAAAATGGAAATCGACCCTGACAAACTCATTTATCAGGAAGAGTATGTAGACTACAAAGCAGCTGCTTACCGCAAACCAAACGAACCCCGTTCAAAATTCATTATTAAGAATCCCGTTAAAGTATATCCCGACACATTGGTATGGGTGCGTGATTTCTCTTATAGTTATAATGAGCCAATGAGCCAGCGTTATTTTGCTCACCCGGCTTTTGCTAACTATCCTGTAGTTGGAACTACCTGGAAACAGGCAAATGCATTTTGTAACTGGCGTACACGTCACCTCAATGACTTCAATGATAAGAAAGGATATGCAACAGAATCAAGCTATCGCTTGCCTTCTGAAGCAGAGTGGGAATATGCAGCCCGTGGCGGACGTTCACAATCAATGTTCCCTTGGGGTAACTATTATCTCCGCAACCGTAAAGGATGTTTAATGGCCAACTTTAAACCCGGCCGTGGTAACTATCCTGAAGACGGTGGTTTCTATACTGTACGTGCAGATGCTTATTGGCCAAACGATTTCGGTCTTTACAATATGGCTGGTAACGTGGCAGAGTGGACAGGTTCTCTTTACTATGAAGGAGCATACAACTTTGCACATGACATGAACCCCGATATCCGTTACAATGCAAAGGACAGCGATCCTCCACGCATGAAACGTAAAGTGGTTCGTGGTGGTAGCTGGCAGTCGGTTGGTTACTTCCTGCAAACAAGTACCCGTAACTATGAGTATCAGGATACAGCAAAATCATACATCGGTTTCCGTTGCGTGATCAACCTGCCACCTATGATGCGCAAACGTTAATCATCACCATTGAAATTTATAATCCTAATATTTACCTTTTAGTCCAAAAACCTAAGTTTTTTGAGCTGATCACAAACCATCATTGAATTACCTTTTTTAAAACCAACTTTTATGGCAGTCTCTAAATCAACCGAAAAAATCACGAACATTATCGTTTCCGCAGGTGCAGCAGTTGTAATCTTCGGAGCGTGGGCCAAGATCCTCCACCTTTCATTTGCAGATATGATGCTTACAGTAGGTCTGTTGACCGAAGCAGGTATCTTCTTAGTATACGCATACTTAGCCTCACAAGGTTATGGTATGCACGATGATCATAAAGCAGCAGTTCCCGCAGGAACGCCAGCACTTGCTTCGTTAGATAAAATGATGAGCGATGCAGATATTACACCGGCAAACCTCCGCAGCCTTGGAGAAAATTTCCAAAAGCTCAACAGCACTGTTGGTGGTATTAAAGATGTTAGCGATGTAGTTTCTTCAACCGGCCAGTTAAGTGCATCTTCTAAAGAAGCTGCTAAAGTATTGGATGGTATGAAAGATGCTTATCAGCAAGCTGCTTCAACCGTTTCTTCTTTCAATCTGGCTGCAGAAGGTACAAAAGCGTACCATGAGCAAGTACAGGTTATGACAAAGAATCTCGGTTCTTTAAATACAATTTACGAATTGGAATTACAGGATACCAACAATCACCTGAAAGCAATGAACAAATTCTATGGTAACCTTACACAGGCTTCTGAAGCAATGTTGGGTAGCGTAGATGATGCGAAGAAAGCACAGGAGCAAATTGGCAGCCTTGCAAGAAACCTCGGCACCTTGAACAACATCTACGGAAATATGATCAATGCAATGCAGGGACGTTAATACGAATCAACAGAAGAGCAACCAAAACTATTTCCTGATTTAAAACCAAAATCCGAAAAAGATGGCACTACCTAAAGAGCCCCGGCAGAAGATGATCAACCTGATGTACCTGGTGTTAACAGCACTGTTGGCACTCAACGTATCAGCAGAGATCATCAATGCATTTAAAGTAGTTGACAATAGTCTTACCACTACAAATACAGTCGTTAACCGTTCTACAGAAACGATCATGGAATCGTTCAAAATAAAACTTGCTGCACCAGAATCAAGAGTTAAAGCCGAAGTATGGATGCCAAAAGCAGAAACTGCAGTTCGTTTAACGAAAGAAGTAACTGACTATATTGAGCAACTGAAAATGAAAATTAAAGTTGAAGCAGGATACGATCCAAAAGATCCTGAATCAAAATTTAAAGAAGATAATGTAGATATCGCTACCCGTATTATGGATAAGCAGGGTGAAGGCGAAAAGCTGAGAGCGAAATTAGAGCAGTATAAAAAAGCAATGTTAGCCATCGATCCTGAAGTGGCTAAAATGTTTGAAAAGAATCTTCCGATCAATACTGAAATTCCAAAGTCAAATACCCGTCAAATGGGTAAAGTAACATGGGCTTCAGCTTACTTCCATATGACCCCTACTGTTGCTGCTTTAACAATGCTCAGTAAGTTTCAGAACGACGTAAAAACAACTGAAAGCCGTTTTGTGAATGAATTTCATAACCGTGTCGGCCAGGTAGTAGTTCGTTTTGATGCGTTTGAGCCAATTGTTGGATCAAGTTCAAGCTATCTGTTCCCCGGACAGGAATTAGAAATTACGGCAGGGTTAGGTGCTTTCAGTAAAAGCAAACTCCCTACAGTATCTATTGCAGGTGCTCCGGTTGAATTGAACGAGAAGGGTATGGCTGTTAAAAAGATCAAAGTTGGCAGCACAAGTGGTTCAGTAAAAGTTGTTGTAAACTATACAGACCAGGATGGTAACCCACAATCAAAAGAAACAGAAATTAACTATACGGTAGGTACTGCAACGGGTGCGTTTGTAAGTGCTGAAAAAGTAAAAGTATTATACATCGGTTTAGATAATGAGCTTGCTGTTAGCGGTGGTAATGTAGGTGATGAAAAAGTAACAGTAGGTATCAACAATGGCTCTTTGAGTAAAATTGGTCCGGGTCGTTACGTTGCCAAGCCTACAACTCCTGGTAAAGCTATCGTTACAGTTAATTCTGATGGGAAGCCAAGTAGCTTTGAATTCAGAGTGAAAACCGTTCCTGATCCTACGCCAATGGTTGGTGCCAGCAAAGGCGGACGTATTCCAGCCAATGTATTTAAAGCACAAAGAGGTATCAGAGCCGAGCTTGAGAACTTCGTGTTTGAAGGGGTAAGCTTTACTGTTACCGGATATACTTTCTATGCAACAGGTGCTGGTTTCCCGGATGCTGGTGTTAAGCCAGGTATCCGCAGCAACACATTTGATGCTGTGCAGGACCTGATGAACCGTTGCAAACCAGGTACAACTGTGGTACTTGATGAAATAAAAGCGGTTGGACCAGGTGGTAACACAAGAACTTTGCCTACAATGGCGTTTAATCTATATTAAAAGACACGATCATGAAAATGAAAAGCCTTTCTGTTGGTTTGTTGTTAGCTTCCCTGATGATTTCGGGGGTTGTTTCTGCGCAACAGCGGAAGAAGACAACACGTAAAACAACAACGCCACCGGCACAATCTTCGGGCTATGGTTCATCCGGGTATGGCACAACGCCTACTCAAACTCAACAGCAACCAACGCAGCAGAACTCGGCATATGGTAATAATAACCAACAGCAACCTACTAATCAGCCACAGGCGAATATTCCTATTGTGGTGGTGAAATCAACGGGTAATGCTGCTTTGGATACTATTAAACCATCGCTTCGTAACGATGCGTCTATTGAGCGTAACCTCATTAAAGATCGTCAGCCATTGGCTTATGAGCATATTCGTGAAGATGATGCGGTTTATCGCCAACGTGTATGGAGAGAAATCGACACACGTGAAAAGATGAACCTACCTTTCCGGTATTCAGCTGATGAGGATAATGGTAACCAGCGCTTCATTTCAATTATTCTGAAAGCGATCAGAGATAGAGAAATAACAGCTTTCGATCCTCTTGATGATCGTTTTTCTACACCATTAACGCCGCAGGCTGTAATGGAATCATTTTCAGGTGGTGTTGATACTGTTCCTGTTTATGATCTGCAGGGTAATATTGAGCGTTACGAGGTTCGTACAAAAGAGGTTGATCCTGACAGTATCTACCAATTCAGAGTAAAAGAAGAGTGGGTGTTCGATAAAGAATCATCAAGAATGTTTGTAAGAATTCTCGGAATTTGCCCTGTAAAACCTATTTATACGTCAACAGGTCAGTTTATCGATATGTCGCCATTATTCTGGATTTATTACCCGGATGCACGTGGTGTGCTATCAAGATTTGAAGCATTTAATGGTAAAAACTTTGGTGCACGTATGACATGGGAGGAACTGTTTGAAAATCGTATGTTCAGCAGTTATATCACGAAAACAACCATGGACAATCCATATGACCGTCGTTTGAAAGATTTCATCAAAGACCCAATCCTTCGCTTACTTGAAGGTGAAAATATCAAGGACAAGATATTCAACTACGAGCAAGATCTATGGTCATATTAAGTGCTTAAAAATTATTTATAGAAACCGCCTCAATGGCGGTTTTTTTATGCATGTGGTTGAAATATGAAAATTGAATAGCAGAGGGTTAGCCTAAAAAAATGTCATTTTACAACACTGAAAAAATACTGATGAATTTGAAAAATACCCGCTTTGAGGTATTGCTTTTATAGTAAGTGTTTGTATCTTCGTTTCGGTTTTTCATAGGATATTGGATTTTAAAGACGGGGCTGGATTTCTATCCTGGCCCCATTTTTTTTCACCTAGCCTTTCTCATCTTGCATTAATGCCTTTTGCACCAAAACTGCCCTGCTTTCGCCCACAATTGCAGCAATATCTTCAAGTGAGGCATTACGGATATTATTAACTGATTTAAACTCTTTCATCAGCATTTCAATGGTTGCTTCGCCAATTCCTTTGATGTCATCTAATTGCGTTTTAAATGCACCTTTGCTACGCTGAGCTCTATGAAAAGTAATGCCGAAGCGATGCACTTCATCCCTGATGGTTCGAATCAGTCGGAGCGATTCGCTGTTATATCCAAGCTTTAATGATTCTTTATCGCCGGGGAAAAATATTTCTTCAACATTTTTAGCAAGACCTACCACTGTCATTTTATTTTCCAGCTTCAGGTCTTTAATGCTTTCCATTGCAGACGAGAGTTGTCCTTTACCACCATCAATGATTACCAGCTGTGGCAATGGTTTATCTTCTTCAATCAAACGTTTGTACCTGCGCATCACTACTTCTTTCATGGAAGCAAAGTCATTGATGCCTTGTACAGTTTTGATATTAAACTTCCGGTAGTCTTGTTTACTTGGTTCACCATTCTTAAAACATACCATTGCTGCAACAGGGTATGCACCCTGGAAGTTGGAGTTATCAAAACATTCAATGTGCAGCGGCAATTGTGTTAAGTGAAGATCATCTTTTAACTGTTCCACAATCTTCAGGTTATTCTCTTTCCGTTTATCCGTTAGCTGTAATGCTTTTTTGCGCTTGTATTCTTCAAAGAAAATAGCTGCGTTTTTTTGGGATAGCTCCAGCAACTTTTTCTTTTCACCTGCTTTTGGCACCGTTATTTTTAACGCTTCATCAAGCAATTCTATTTCAACAGGAACAATTAATTCAGGGGAAAGACTTTCAAATTTATTGCGAATATAACTTACAGCAAACTCAAGTATTTCTTTTTCATTTTCGCCAAGCCTGCTTTCGAGCTGCAGGTTTTCCGTTTGAATGATACTTCCATTTTGCACCATCATGTAATTGAGAAATGCTTTTTCTTCCTGTACAACGATCGAGATCACATCAGCATCACCAAGTCTTGGATTCACTACAGTTGAAGTTGCACGGTAACTTTCAAGGTGCTCAATTTTCTTCCGGTTGATCTCTGCTTTTTCAAAATTAAGATCAGCAGCAAACTGTTTCATCTCTTCTTTCAGATGCCGGATAACAGGCGATAAATTTCCTTTAAGAATATTCTTTACCTGTTCAAGATCTTCCTTATAATCTTCGATAGTTTGTAGTCCTTCACAAGGTCCCTTGCAATTACCCAGATGATATTCAAGACAAACCTTGAATTTGCCCTTCCTGATGTTTGCTTCACTAAGATTCAGTTTACAATTACGTATGGGGATGTGCTGACGGATAAAATCAATAAGGTCTCTTACTTTGGCAACCGAAGTAAAAGGGCCAAGATAAGTTGAGCCATCAATTATCTTTCTTCGTGTAAGAAACACTCTTGGGAAAGCTTCATTTTTAATAACAATGAACGGATAACTCTTATCGTCCTTCAGATCAATATTAAAGACAGGTTGAAATTGTTTAATGAGCGAATTTTCAAGGAAGAATGCGTCTTGTTCTGAATTTACAACGGTGAACTCAATACTGTGTATACGGCGTACAAGCTCCTGTGTTTTGTATGATTGGAGTGTTTTTGTAAAGTAGGAAGAAACACGTTTACGCAGGTGTTTGGCTTTTCCTACATACAACAGTTTTTTATCCGCATCGTAATATTTATAAATGCCGGGCTGGGCGGGGATGCCGGGGAGTACTTTTTTTAATTCAACTTCGGTCATGATTATTGGTCTGCTCGATCGTCCCAGATCACTTTTTCTGTAACAATATTTTCGGGTTCATTCTTCTTTCCACGGCCTGTAATTAACACAAAACTTTTATTGTGTTTCCATAGAAGTTGTTGGGTAAACACTGAATCGCCTTTATCTTCATGGCGAATCAAATAGAGCTGGCTGATCATTTCCTTTTCAGGATTTACATAAATATCTACTCTAGATACAGGTATTTTATCGTTTTCTGTTTCGTATGTGATTGTTACTGTTTCAATGGTAGCATCAGCAAAAGAGGTTTCTTTGAAATTCTTTTCGAAATTCTTTTTCTCCAGTTCCTCTACAAGGAACGGTTGTATAATTGCCCTTACCTGTTCTTTGCTGATAAATTGAGAATCGGTAAAAATGCTGTCTTCCTTTACCGCTACTTTTAAAAAGGCGAAGGGAACAGAATCAATATATTTTAATTGACCTTTCAGATATGAAGAAACATCAATATAGTTTTTTGGTTCTTTCTTCTGATTTTTACAGCTGTTTAATGAAAGCACGACAGTAACAGAAACTGCAACGAGGAGAAAACGTATCATGCTGTAAAAATATCGAAAACTATATTCGGAAAGATGCGAAAGCCGGTTTCAGCTCAAATCATTTGATTGTTTTAACGATACCAATGCGGAAACCATAATCAACCAAATGTTCTTTAATGGGATATCCCTCTTGAGAATTCGAAAACAGCTGGTAACGTAATTGCGGCCCTGCCTGGAGTTGGATGTCTTTTACATTCCAACGGAGAAATGTTTCAATGGCCGTGTTCAGGTTAAGATTACTTAAGAGATCCGGGGCCTTGATGTATTTTTCAAAGTTACTCGTTAACATGTATCCTGAAGCTGAGAGCAAGTATGTAGGTTGAATATTCGTTGCGAGATTCCATTGCAATTTACGCTTGCCTGCAAGGCGGAATTCAAGACCAATTGGAATTGACAACTGGTAAGTTTCATTTGCTACTTCATCGCTTTTAAAAAGACCGTTATTGTTTTGGCTGCTTAATGATGTTACCCGTTGGATCACGCCATTATTATTATTTAAAATAACTGTAGCTACCTGTGGACTTGATCTGAAAAGTTCGACATTATAGCGTGTAAAATTTAATTGAATGCCGGTTCTGAAGTTTATGTTTTTTGACAGTGGAAGCAGAACAGCAGTTCCAAATTCTACACCTAATGAAGGACTGTGTTTGGCTACCTTTTCAGGGTCTTGCTGTGAAAGATTGCCAAATGTGAGTTTATTATCGTTATAGAGCACACGATAGCTGGCAGAAGATGCTATGTAAAACTGTAATTGTCTTTTTGGCTTTGGCACATTGATCACTGGAACATCAAGTCTAGTTCGTAGATCCGCTTCACCTAAATCAGGCTCAACTGACAATGATGATTCGTTCGGTGTGATATCGATTGTTTTTTCTTCAACAGTATTGATAAATGCAGGTGCAGATGGTTTCAACGAACTTGGTTCAATTGTTACCGTTGCCTTTGTTAAGGAAGGCAAATCTTCTTCTGTTATAATTAAACCAGCTGTTTCAATTGGCTGCAGCACACTTGATTCATTGGTCGGTGTTTCAACAGCCTCGGCGGTAATTGTTTCGGGGAACTCCGTCGAAATTTGATTAACACGAATAGCGGCCGTAATTGGAATAACCTTCGCTGTATTTTTTTGAGGCTGTGCCGTAGCTACTGGAAGCTCCTGGTCATCAATAAAATTTGTAATGAAAGCTGAGTTAGTGTCTTTTGTTGTTTGCTCATCAGAAATTGAAATAGCAAAACCTAACAAAAGAGCAGCACTTAAACCAATGGATTTGAAATTAAAGAGATTGTTCTTTGGACGAATTCGTTTCTGAATGTTTTCCCATGACTGTTGAGACGGGTACATTCTGTACTCGTCTGCTTTGTCTTTCAGCATTCGTTCAAATGATTCGTCCTGGTACATAAAGCGCTCCATAATCAGTTTTTGGTTTGGTTGTACGGATTACTAAAACCGAGCATGGGCTGCTGCCACCCATTCACCCTGTTTCTGCGGCCGGAAAATGATTTTTTTCTGTACTAAAATCTGTTCCAGCATCGCTTTAGCTCTTGTGTATTGCGATCGGCTAGTGCTTTCTTCAATATCCAACATCGTTGAAATTTCACGATGTGAGTACCCGTCTATAGCAAACAGGTTCAAGACCGTTCGGTAACCAATGGGCAACATGCGGATGCACTCAATTACCTGTTTGGCCTGAATGATCGAAGGAACACTGTCTTCTCTAACCTGCAACGTGTGTGCCTGGCTAATATCCACACTGTCATTAAACTTTTTGTGTTTTTTGATGTGATTAATGCAAGTGTGAACAATGATACGCCTGATCCAACCTTCAAAAGAGCCTTTGTTTTGAAACTGATGAATTTGTGTGAATACCCTGATAAAGCCTTCCTGCAACATGTCTTCCGCATCTTCCCGGTTACGGGCAAAACGGTAACAAACAGCCAACATTTTAGGACTATACTTACTGTATAATTCCTGCTGTGCGGCGGGTTGATTTTTCAGACATGCTTGTAAGAGTGCTTCCTCAGTCATTCACAGATGGGTTTGCAACCCTCAATTTAGACAAATTATTTGGAAATACTGCTGCTTCCTGTTAAAAAAACAGCGAAGCAGCAGTATATTAAAAACAGGTTGTTACTGTTTCTTTTGTTTGATCCGTTTTGGGTTGTACCAAAGCCAGAACCCGGTAATAGTAAGGAGAAGGAGACTTACACCCATTATGGTGGTGTAGGAAAGTTTGAACAGTCCACTCTTGTTTTTAAATAGATTATCAAGAATAGTTCCGTCATGAAGATGCTCAACGAAATCGGCTCTTCTCCGTTCGAAATGCAGCATGCTTCCTGTTGTGCAATCGAGCTGAATAGCCAGGTAATTTTCACTGAAAACAAATTTCACCATTCCTTTCGATGGCCTTATGTCGATACGCTCAACAGTTGGCATATTTACAGCATGTGTACTGTCGCTGAATATTTTAAAGGCAATAGACTGGAGAGAGTCGATCGGAAGCCAATCTTTAGAATCAGTACTTACACCTTTATGCGAATCAGCAAGAAGATATCCGTGGCTGTTTTTCTTCCAGCCCAGCAACAAGCCGGTTCCGGCAATGAAGAAGAAAAAAACAAATAGCCCGGATGCAATCCAACGATGAATCTTTCTATACCACCTTGTTCTTTTTACAATTTTCTGGGTCATTGATTGTTGATTTAGAAATCGACTCTCGCTGCAATAATGAAATTTCTACCTGGTGCAGAAAAACCTGAAGCGAAATATCGATAGTTACGATCCAAGATGTTTTCTACTGCAAATTGCAGAGAAGCAAACTTAAAACTGTACGAAGTACGCAGGTTAAATGTAACCCAACCTGGCATGCCATCTGCAGTTGCATATTGAGCATTGTCTTCTCCATCAGCATTGTACTGATCAAGTTTTTTCCAGCCGTTGTATAAGGCAAACACTTCTGCCATCACCTTATCCTTTTGATAGCTGATACTTGTTTTACCAAACACAGGTGGAATATGGTCAAGTGGCTTCGATGAAACTTTTTTACTCACCAATGCATAACTGCCATTGCTTTGTTTCTCATATACCGATGAGTTTTTTGAACCGTCTGTTTCGAAACGCCCCCTTGTAAAATTGATCTGGCTGCTGAAAGTGATATACTTTGCAATAGTTGCATACACAGCGCCGGATACACCATACAAATTTGCTTTGTTGGCATTTGTATTTGCAAGCACCTGGCTTAATACACCGTTATATAAAACAGAATCCTGTCCATTTAAACGGAAGGGTGCTTTTACTAATGCATTACGGAACCAGGTATAAAAAGTACTTACTTCAATACGAATGTTCTTTCCGAAGTTTTGACTGAGGCCGAGATCAATATTATAGGTACGTTCAGGTTTAATAGCAGGGTTCGGAACAACTAATTGTCTGATGGTTGGGCTTGTGGCTGACTCGAAAATCTTTGCAAGATCATCAACATTTGGTGCACGAAAACCACTGGCAATATTTGCACTCAACTTTGAACCGGCAACCGGCAAATACACTAAGCCTATGTTACCTGTTACAGTTGTGTTGTTTTGATTGATCGCTGTAAAAGGTAGATTTAAAAATGAATTGTCGGCAATAGTTGAATGAAGCCTGATTGTTTGTAAACGCAATCCATCATTCAACACCCATTTTTTATTTTTGAACTTGAAAACATGTTGGGCAAACAAGCCGGCATTCAGCTGTGTATTATTTCCGTTCGGATATCTTGTATCGAGTTTAGTTGATGCACCGGTATTGATATTTACTCTTGATGCAGTTGATTTAAGTGTATTGAACTGTCCATCTGCACCTAATGTTAATTCATTACCGCCCCAGATTTTACGGGTATCTAATACAAAACCTGCTACCTGCACATTCTCCACTCTTCCATCTAAACGATCATAGCGACGATAATCTCTTGTGTAACGGCTTTCTTCAATGCTCTGATAGTTTACATTGAGATTAATGTTATTGAACCAACCTGTTTTGCCAATACTTAATTCATACGAAGTAAGTAAACGCTCTTGTGGACCGTAATACCATTCTGCATAGCGTAACGTGCCATTGCGTTTATCCTGCAAACGATCATAACGAGGTACATTCGTTGTGTTGGAATATTGTACATTCAACATGTGCGATACTTTTTCTGATTGTTTGAACAACAGTTTCTGCAACATATCCCATTGCTTGTAACCGGAAAATTTCTGTACCTGTGGATCAGGATTTTTTACAACGGAATCAATGCCGTTGATGCGTGTCATAAAAGAATCTCTGCGTCCGAATGTTGGATAATCATCAGGATAATTCTTTCCCATTTTTACATCACCAAAATCACTGTAGGTATATGATTGCAACCATGCGAATTTTTTCCAACCAAGATTTACATCTGCATGAATTGTTTTTTCACCGTTGGCAGAACTGTAACGTGCAAAGCCACTTCCTCTCACTAACATTTTTTTACTATCAGTTGCAAGCACAGGTGATTTTGTACGAAAATGTACAACCCCACCTAATGCATCGCTGCCATAAATAGTTGATGCAGGTCCGTATAACACTTCCATACTGCTGAGCATATTCTGGTCAACCGTAATGGCATTTTGTAAATGACCAGCACGATAGATAAGATTATTCAATCTTACTCCATCTACCACCAGCAAGACACGACTTGCTTCAAAGCCACGAATAACCGGGCTGCTACCACCTTGCTGACTTTTTTGTACAAATACATTTCCTGTGTTGATCAACAGATCACCTGTATTCTGTGCGTTAACCCTGCTTATGTATTTTGAACTGATGACATCAATGCGCTGTGCAATGTTTAATTTCTTTTCAGGAAACTTGCTGGCACTGATCACCACTTCCGATAATTCTTTTGATGCACTATCGCTTACTGTTTCCTGCGCATGGGTACATAAGCCGGCAGAACATGCCAGGAAAGCAAATACTATCTTTCTCATTCGTTCGGTTTGATAAAATATAAATACCAATTACCTGTCAACAAGATCACGTTAAGCGTCTTATTGCAGGTTCATATTCAAAGACTGTTGTTTAAAACGTGTTTATACAGATCGTGGTGGAGGAGTAAGAAAACCCAGGAAAGGGGGGTGATAAAAAGATTGCCGGAACAGGCTTTTTGGTATACCTGTTCCGGCTTTATATAAAAAAACGTTAGCTGCTTCAACCGGTAATGCCAATGCTGATAATAACTGTACTGTTTGTTTTGATTGCTTCGATTGTTGTTCCGATTGTTGACGGATAATTCGCTTTAACTCTTTTTCTTTAGCATCATACAATCCTGTAAGAATAAGATCATCGCCATCAACTACTATTTTCTTTACGTCAAACATTTCCGTACCGAGGACACATTCTTTTTTTGGTTTTACCCAATGAACGGTAGACGCTTTTACACGCACGCTGAAGAGTTGCTCTTTTTCGAGTTTCTCCAACATTTTGTGTTGTACATGAAGTTGTTTGAGTTGCAAAACAACAGGCGAAAACATCGGCAAACTGAAGCCAATGAGTAAACAGATTGCTGTTATCGTTCTGATGAATTGCATTATTGATCGATCAATACATCGCCGGTCATTTCTTTTGGCACCGGCAAGCCCATCACTGAAAGAATGGAAGGTGCAATATCTCCCAATTTCCCGGGTTTTACGGTTCCTTTCCATGAACGGTCGATCACAAACAAAGGAACAGGATTAAGCGTATGTGCCGTATTAGGTGTACCATCTTCATTGATCATATAATCCGCATTGCCGTGATCAGCAGTAAGAAAAACAGTATAGCCATGATTCAAAGCTGCAGTAACCACACGCTTCACACAAGCATCAACAGTTTCAACTGCTTTTATTGCTGCAGGGAAAATACCCGTATGCCCAACCATATCTGCATTGGCATAATTCAGGCAAATAAAATCAGCCGTTTCATCTTCAATTTCCGGAACAATAGCATCTGTTACTTCTACTGCACTCATCTCCGGTTGCAGATCATAAGTAGCCACTTTTGGTGAAGGGATCATAATCCGTTTTTCGCCTTCAAATGGTTTTTCTCTTCCACCACTAAAGAAGAAACTCACATGCGGATATTTTTCTGTTTCGGCAATACGTATTTGTGTACGGCCTTGTTCTTCCAATACTTCACCTAATGTTTTGCTGAGGTTATCAGTTTCAAATATCACATGAACGTTTTTGTATGTTTTATCATACTCCGTCATGGTGGTATAATGAAGATCGAGTTTCTTCATGTTAAACTCAGGCATATCAATTTGTGTTAACACCTGTGTTATTTCTCTGCAACGATCTGTACGGAAATTGAAACAGATAACAGCATCGCCATCTTTAATAGACGAATCGATTGCATTGCTGTTGATGATCGGTTTCATAAACTCATCTGTTACGCCACTTTCGTAAGAAGCAGCTACAGCTTTCAGCACATCTGTTGTTTTTTCACCAACAGCATTCACCAATGCATCATAAGCAAGTTTTACACGCTCCCAACGTTTGTCACGGTCCATTGCATAGTAACGACCGGTAACAGAAGCTATAACACCGGTTGTTGCAGTAAGATGCTGCTGCACATCAGTTAAATAAGCTAAGCCACTTTTAGGATCTGTATCACGGCCATCCGTAAATGCATGAAAAAATACATTGCTGAAACCTTTCTCTTTACACAAAGTGGTGATAGCTTTCAGGTGGCTTGTATGCGAATGCACACCGCCGTCGCTCACCAGCCCGATAATATGAAGTGCTTTTTTATTGTTGATAGCATAGTCAATACTGTCATTGAGGGTTTTGTTGGCCGCCAACTCACCACTGCGAACGGCAACATGAATACGCTGAAGTTCCTGGTACACAATCCGGCCAGCTCCAAGGTTCAGGTGACCTACTTCGCTGTTTCCCATCTGCCCATCGGGTAAACCAACGGCTTCGCCACAGGTAACCAGGGTGGTATTGGGATATTGGCTGTAAAGACTACTAACAAACGGCACATTGGCGTTTTGGATTGCATCTGCGGCGGGTACCTGCCCGAGGCCCCAACCATCCATTATTACAAGGATTGCTTTTTTCTTTGTCATACGGCCAAAATTACTTTATTTGGGTCAAAATCATTCGTTTACGAACACAGGCAACCGATCATTATCTTTATACGTCTGTTAAGTAGTTTTATGGCATGTTTTTCGTAATAAGTGAATCAAACCTAGCGGTATGAAAACAAATAACCTTCTACAAATAACCATCCTGTTTCTCCTGGCTGTGCTAACGGTTTCGTTTACACAGAAGGATGATATTGTTGCTGCCCTCAAAACGGGTAACGTTGAAAAAATGTCGAAGTACTTCGATAACACAATTGACGTAACCGTACCAGGCAAAAGCAACGCATTCAGTAAAGGACAAGCAGAGCTCGTGATCAAAGATTTCTTCAGCCTGAACAAGGTGAAGAATTTTGAATTACAACACTCGGGCAGCAACCCCTCATCAAACTTTATCATTGGTACCTTAACAACAGCAGGTGGTACTTATCGCACCACTGTTTACATGCGTACAAAAGGTGATAAACAGTTGATTCAGGGTGTGGAGTTTGAACAAAAATAATCAGGCAAACGGGAAGATAAGTACGATGGGCCCTCCGATTGACGGAGGGCTTTTTCGTGCATAACAGTGAACAAAAATTTCCTGTACGTTTGCGTTATGGTAGCAAACTACGATGAACTGTTGCAACAGCTCATTGCTTCGGCATTAAAAGAAGATATTGGTGAAGGAGATCATTCAACGCTTAGTTGTATTTCACCCGAAGCAAAAGGGAAAGCAATATTGAAGATAAAAGAAGCAGGGGTGCTTGCCGGTATGAAAGTGGCGGAAACTATCTTTCGTTTTCAGCAACCTGATATTGTTTTTCATCCATACAAAAAAGATGGTGATCTGATGCAGTTTGGAGATATTGCTTTTGAAGTAGAAGCAACTGTTCACACGATTCTCCAATGCGAACGTCTTGTGTTGAATTGCATGCAACGTATGAGCGGTATTGCAACACTCACAAAAACTTATTCCGATAAATTAATTGGTTACAAAACACGTATTCTCGATACACGCAAAACAACACCTAACTTTCGCTTGCTCGAAAAAGAAGCGGTAGCGATTGGTGGAGGACATAATCACCGGTTTGCATTGTATGATATGATCATGCTTAAAGACAATCACATTGACTATTGTGGGGGTATTGAAGCAGCTATTGAAAGAGCATACAATTATGTGCAACAGGTAAAACCGGGTTTAAAAATTGAAGTGGAAACAAGAAACCTGGATGACGTGAAAAAAGTACTGGCAACAGGTAAAGTGAACCGCATCATGTTAGATAACTTTACACCGGAACACCTAAACGAGGCCGTTGCGTTGATTGGTGAACAAATTGAAACAGAAGCAAGCGGCGGAATAAATCTTGCGAACATTCAAGATTATGCTGCAACAGGTGTTGATTATGTGAGCGTAGGTGCACTCATTCACCAGGCACGCAGTCTTGACCTGAGTTTAAAAGCAGTTGTTGAACAGTAAAAGAAAAACTATGAGTAAGAAATTTAAACCAGACAGAGGAGGTTTTGTTTTTAGCACTGATCCAAATTTCCGTTTTGAAGATGAGGAACAACAGGCAAAAGAAACCTTGCCACCGGCGCAGCAAAATCTGCGTATAAAACTGGAGACAAAACACAGGGCAGGCAAAACAGTAACGTTGGTTGATGGTTTTGTTGGAACAGATGAAGATGCTGAAAAGCTGGGTAAACTATTAAAGAACCAGTGCGGTAGTGGTGGATCAGTAAAAGATGGTGAAATTATTGTGCAGGGCGACCACCGTGATAAAGTACTTCAATACTTACTCAAGAATGGTTACAGTAAAACAAAAAAGGCCGGCTAACGTTTTCTGCTGAAGCAAACAGGGTTTTATTTATTTTTACAACAACACGATAAGTCAACCAAACCATCTAACCCGTAATGTCAATCATTCTTTTAGGCGCATACACAGCAAGGCTTGAACTATTCAAGTTTTTCTTTTTCCTGGCTTTTGGAGCCCTGATATGGAGTTTCTTCCTGTTTTATGATGCTTCCGGTTCAACAAGCCGCCGCCGCAAGAAAAAGCGGGCCATTATATTAATGGTGGTCTCTTCTGTTTTGGTTGCAGGCATGTCTGTTACATGGTTGTTGAGCAAAACCAATATGGGGTGGTGGTTCGAGAAATAACAATTATTCCTTTTCTACCTCTTCCGCATCATTCATAAAATAACTTAATGCACCACTTGGGCATTTACGTACTTGCTCAATAATTTGATCAGTTGTCGCACCATTTGGCTCGATCCATGGACGTTTTTTTGGATTAAATACTTCCTTCAATCCTTTCCAGCAAAGAGTTGAGTGTGTGCAGGTATCGGGTTTCCAAACAATGGTTACTTCTCCGTTTGTGTATTTATGTGTTGTCTTTGGCATGCAGATGGATGTTGTTTTTAAGCCATTCTTCATCTCAATGGCTGTAGTTCTCTAAATTTCGATTATTTTTATAGCAAATTAAGATATGGTTTTCAAAATTTCAGAAGGTGTAAAGGTAAGTGTGGAAACATACTACCAACCGGATTACAGCGATCCGGTTGCTGCTGAATTTATGTTCGCCTATCGGATTACCATTGAAAACAACAACACTTTCCCGGTAAAGCTTCTGCAACGTCACTGGAACATCTTCGATAGTAATGGCTCGTATAAAGAAATTGATGGCGAAGGAGTAGTGGGTGTTCAACCTGTTATACTGCCGGGTGATCAGTATCAGTATGTGAGCGGTTGTAACCTTAAAACTGAAATGGGTAAAATGGAGGGTAATTACAGCATGGAAAATCTCCACACCAAAAAACAATTTAAGGTAAACATCCCTATGTTTGAGATGATTGCACCTTTCAAGAACAATTAACTGTTTACTTTAACAGTATCAGCGCCATAAGCGCCTTCCACAAAACTATTTCCTTGTTTTTTTAGTGTATCTTCGTGTGCTGCATTTTCGGCATTACAAAGCAGCTTTTTTCAATGGCAAAAGTTACTTTCAATAACAAGAATTCGATTTTCTTTTCTGATCTCAAGCAAGCAGTTGAGAATTATTTTTCGCAGACAAATACACGGAAAACGGGCAATTTCAAGCTCTATCTTAAAACAATTGTTTTAATTCCGGCCGCACTACTCATTTACATATCACTTTTAACTGTAACTATGCCTGTTTGGGTGTCGTTGTTGTTATGTGCTGTATTGGGTATTGTGTTTGCAAGTATTGGTTTTAATGTGATGCATGATGCCAATCATGGTAGTTACAGCAGAAAGAAATGGGTAAACAATTTGTTGGGCTATACCATTAACGCATTGGGTGGGAATTCGTTTATATGGAAGTTCAAACATAATATCATACATCACACTTATACAAATGTGGATGGGGTTGATGATGATATTGCACGAAGCCCGTTAATGCGTCAATGTCAATCACAACTATGGAAACCAGCACATAAGTATCAACATATATACGTTGTGTTTCTTTATGCTATCTCTTCGTTGGCTTGGGCAGCCTATCTCGATTTTGATAAATACTTCAAAAAGAAAGTGAACAATACGCCCATGCAGAAAATGAGCGTGAATGATCATGTTGTTTTTTGGGTGAGTAAACTGTTATACGCTTTCTTTTACATGGTTTTACCAATAATGGTAGTTGGTTTTGTGCCATGGCTGATCGGTTATCTTGTAATGGAAATTGTACTCGGATTTGTGTTGGCGATTGTGTTTCAGCTTGCACATGTAGTGGAAGAAACAGAATTTGAATATGCCGGCCCTAACGAAGCACTACTAATCGAAAACGAATGGGCTGTGCACCAGGTAAAAACAACTTCAAACTTTGCTCCCCGTAATAAAATTGTTTCATGGTTTGCAGGTGGTTTGAATTACCAGGTGGAGCATCATCTATTTCCACGTATCAGCCACATTCATTACCCAGCTATCAGTAAAATAGTAGAGCAGAAGTGTAAGGAATATAAACTGCCTTACAACTCAATCAGAACAATGAGAGCCGCTATTGTATCTCACTTTAAGATGATGAAGCAAATGGGCCGACCCCCACAAACAGCTTAATGCGGTTTGTAATCCGATTCATTAAAGATGGTCTTGTTCGATGTTTTCATCAACTGCGGTAACGTGACTGCAGGATTTTTCTTCATATACGATCTTACAATTTCCCAACCGAGAAATGCGCCGATATTACCCGGGCTTTGCTCAGGCATTCCTTGCGTGGTAGGTCCATCAGTAATAAAATTCTGCACACGAGCAGGATCAATTTCGTACAACAGATTTTGCTGTATGAAGAAGTTGTAAACACTGCGTTCGTTGTCTTTGCACCATTCAAGTTGCTTACCTGTATAGCCAATCAGCAATGTATCGTTACTGTTAGGAAGGAATTGATTCAGGAGATACAAACGTTTTCCTTTTTCTACAAAACGTTCAATCAGTGGATAGCGTTTGCTGCTGTCAGGATACAGATCATCAATCACCAACGCAAATACATCACTCGCCATAAACTCTTTTGAAAACCTGCGGCTACGATACTGCGGTGCAATGCTGCTGATGAAGCCTTGATCGTTGTAGATCGAATAATCTTTTCCTAAATAAAATTGCAAACCTATGGCAAGAAAATTTTCTCCGAGATAATTGGGGCTGGGCTCGTTATTACTCATTGGTGCCAATGCATCCATTGGTCCAACAGTTGTAATAATGGTTGGAATTTGATAGGAAGGAAAATAGTGTTTCACATACCGAAATCCATTTGTAAGTTCATCGGTTGTGCTGCTGAAATTTTTGTACAGCTTCTGCGATGCATCATAAACAGGCTTGTTCAGGTGCAGAAAGCGCTTGCTTCCTTCAAACGCAAGACTGTTACTATCAACCACCGGACCAAGACCCAGCACATGATTGATGAACAGCGGTAAAAACGTTGGATATTTTTGCTGCAATTGTGAAAGACCATGTTTGGTAGCATTGCTGTCGATGGCAAAGAAATCCTGTTCAAAGCGTTCTACCTTCAGCTCCACTTTAATACCCGAAACATCCGGGGCATTGGTCTTATCATTACAGGCAATGAATGTTACAATAAGGAAAAGGGGGAATAAGTTTTTCATGCTGTTCACTAACGGAATATTCATGTGTATATTTTAAGTTTTATGTGTAATTTTCTATTTGATTTCAGCCAAATAGTATATCCATAAAAACTTGCACGCTGTTGTTAGACATTCGTCTGATAATTTTTATGGATATTTCCTGACTTTGTTGTGCGTTTCTGTGGCTGAAATTCGTGAAATTTGATGCATGAAGATATTTCTTGCGCAGCAAAATTATCATATCGGCAATTTCGAAAGTAATACGCAAAAAATTATTGAAGCTGTTGAAGCAGCAAAAGCACAGGGCGCTGAGCTGATCCTTTTTAGTGAGTTGAGTGTTTGCGGCTATCCGCCAAGAGATTTTTTAGAGTTCAACGACTTTCTCAATAAATGCAATGAAGCCATTGATAAGATCAGGCAACATGCCGATTCTATTGCAGTGATCATTGGCGCACCTGATCATAACAAACGGGTTGAAGGAAAGGACCTGCACAATGCTGCTTATTTTCTGTACGAAAAGGAAGTAAAAGCTGTTGTTCATAAAACCTGTTTGCCCAACTATGATGTATTTGATGAGTACCGTTATTTTGAACCGGCGTATGATTGGAAGATTGTGGAGTTTAAAGGAAAGAAATTAGCCATTACTATTTGTGAAGATATCTGGAACCTGGGTGATAACCCGTTGTACCGCATTTGTCCAATGGATGAGTTGATGAAGTTTCAACCAGATGTGATGCTCAATATCTCAGCATCACCATTTGATTATACGCATGTAGAAGACAGAAAAGCAATTGTAAAACTGAATGTACAGAAATACAAACTGCCGATGCTGTATTGTAATTGTGTAGGTAGCCAAACAGAAATTGTGTTTGATGGCGGATCGCTTGTGTTTGATAAGCATGCAAACATGGTAAAGCATTTATCCTTTTTTAATGAAGAACTTGTGGGAGTGGAGTTGAAGGATGATGGGACATTTACAGAACCTGTTTTAGCAACTGCCGATACATTGCCCAACGAAGAATTTAATCCTACTCATTTAGATGAAACCTTGTGCATTGCTGAAATACATAACGCCATTGTACTGGGCATTCGTGATTACTTCCATAAGATGGGTTTCAGCAAAGCCATTCTCGGCAGCAGTGGTGGTATTGATAGCGCTGTTACATTAGCATTGGCCTGCACAGCATTGGGTAAGGAAAATGTACGGGCTGTTTTATTGCCGTCACAATATTCAACAGATCATAGTGTGAGCGATGCAGAACAGTTGAGCAAAAATCTCGGCAACCCTTATGATATTGTGCCCATCAAGAATATTTATGATGCATTCTTAACTGAGCTGAAACCGATCTTCAAAGATTTGCCTTTTTCATTGGCAGAAGAAAATATTCAAAGCCGCAGCCGTGGAAATTTATTGATGGCTATTGCCAATAAGTTTGGCTACATCCTGCTCAACACTTCCAATAAAAGTGAACTTGCAACCGGGTATGGTACATTGTACGGCGATATGGCCGGAGGTATTGGTGTGCTTGGCGATTGTTACAAACTGCAGGTGTATGAACTGGCGAAGTACATCAACCGGAATGAAGAAAT
Organism: Lacibacter sp. H375; assembly: GCF_037892425.1. NCBI lineage: Bacteria > Pseudomonadati > Bacteroidota > Chitinophagia > Chitinophagales > Chitinophagaceae > Lacibacter > Lacibacter aquaticus. The sequence goes on along the minus strand of NZ_JBBKTT010000001.1, from coordinate 464,808 downwards.
TATTCCAACGAATATCATTACCAAACCACCAAGTGCAGAATTAAGGCCCGGACAAAAAGATTCAGATTCATTGCCTGATTATTCTATTCTTGATAAAGTATTATATCTATATATCGAACGCAGACAAGGACCGAAAGAGATCAAAGCAATGGGTTACGATCCGACATTAGTTGATCGTATTTTGAAAATGGTGAATGTGAATGAATACAAACGTAATCAGTTTTGTCCCATCATTCGTGTTTCGCCAAAAGCATTTGGAGTGGGCAGGAGAGTGCCAATTGTAGGAAAATATCTTTCATAAAATTTATAAGCATGCAACGGGAAGGTTTCGCTATCACAACGGAAACAAGTTTTTTCAATGTTGAATTTATTCATGCTTTTCTGTCGAAGTCGTATTGGGCAGAAAATATTCCTATTGAAACAGTACAGCGCTCGATTAACAATTCACTTAGCTTCGGCGTATTTCATTTAGGCAGACAGATCGGTTTTGCAAGAGTCATAACAGATAAAACAACCTTCGCATACCTTGCTGATGTGTTTATTGATGAAGCCTATCGTGGACAAGGATTGAGCAAATGGCTGATGGAAGAAATTATGGCTCATCCTGATCTACAGGGATTGCGCAGAATGATGCTGGCTACCCGTGATGCACATGGCTTATATACACAGTTTGGATTTTCGGAACTTACTTTTCCGGAACGCTGGATGCAGATACACAAGCCGGATATTTATAAAGCAGCTTCAGAATAAAATCAAACGCCGTCAAGACTACTTCGACTCCACTCAGCATTCCGTTGACGGGGTTTCGTACTTCTTACCTCGTACTTCGTACTTCAATCTTATCTTTGCCGCAAATTTTTGAGTTATGTTACAATTGGCATTTATCCGCCAGAACAGGGAATTGGTGAAAGAGCGCTTGGCCGTGAAAAACTTTGCCAACCTTGAACTGGTTGATGAAATTATTGCATTAGATGAACTGCGTCGTAAAAAACAGCTGGAGAATGATGACCTGGCTGCAAAAGTAAATGCTGCTTCCAAAGAAATTGGTATGCTCATGGGTAAGGGACAAAAAGCAGAAGCCGAGCAAAAGAAAACGGAAGTAACACAGTATAAAGAATCATCCAGACAAATTGCTGAAGAACTCGCTTCGTTTGAACAAAAGGTAAATGAATTGTTGGTGCGCTTGCCAAATCTTCCATCTGCATTAGTGCCGGTTGGTAAAACGGCTGAAGATAATGTGAATGTAAAGGAAGGGGGTAATGAACCTATATTAGGCGCTGATGCAAAACCGCATTGGGAATTGATCGAGCAATACGATATTGTAAACTTTGAATTAGGGGTGAAGATCACAGGCAGAGGATTTCCTGTGTACAAAGGGAAAGGTGCGAAGTTGCAACGTGCACTCATCAGTTATTTTCTTGATTATAATACTGCAGCCGGTTATACTGAATACATTCCACCTTACATGGTGAATGAAGCATCTGCTTACGGTACCGGTCAACTGCCCGATAAGGAAGGACAGATGTATCATATGCAGGAAGATAATTTTTTCATGATCCCAACTGCTGAAGTACCTGTTACTAATATTTATCGTGATGAGATCGTAAAGGAAAATGAATTGCCAATCAAGATGACGGCTTACACACCTTGTTTCCGCAGAGAGGCAGGAAGTTTTGGCGCAGATGTTCGTGGGTTGAATCGTGTACACCAGTTTGATAAAGTTGAGATCATTCAATTGGTGCATCCTGATAAAAGCTATGAAGTGTTGGATGAAATGGTAGCACATGTTGAGAAGCTGTTACAGAACCTCGGCTTGAAATACCGCATCCTCCGTTTATGCGGCGGCGATATGGGTTTCACTTCTGCACTTACCTACGATTTTGAAGTGTGGAGTGCGGCTCAAAAGAAATGGCTGGAGTGCAGCAGTGTAAGCAACTTTGAAAATTACCAGACCAACCGCATGAAGGTTCGCTTTAAAGACGAGAATGGTAAAATGCAATTAGTACATTCATTAAACGGAAGTTCATTGGCGTTGCCAAGAATTCTTGCTTCCTTACTGGAGAACAATCAAACAGAAAATGGAATTAAAATACCTGAAGTATTGCAACCCTATTTTGGTGCAGATATATTGAATTAAATTATAACTGTCATAAAATTGAAACGACCCTTGCAAATGAAATGCAAGGGTCGTTTGTTATCAGTAGCAGTTATCTTAATGTTTCTCTTGGCCCTCCAACAGCATAAGTTGCCTGCATACGCAATGCCTGTTTTTGAGTGAACATATACATACAGGCATCATCGGTATAATCCATGTAATTCATGGTCATTTCAATACTGCCATCGCATGTGCTGATTTTGTTAACAGGAGGGCAACCAAAATTATAAGTTGCATGTAATGGTGTATCATCAACACGATCATCGCCGCATTTCCGATCGCCCCAAATATGCCGCAGATTAAAGTAGTGGCCAACTTCGTGTGTAGTTGTACGACCAAGGTCAAACTCTTCGTATAAATTGTAAGCACGCCCCCTCCCAAATGCGAGTGTTGTAATTACAACGCCATCAGTTGCTTTGTTGCCACCGGGAAATTGAGCATAGCCGAGAATACCCCCAACCATATTACAAACCCATATGTTTAAGGTTGTTTCAGGACTTGTTGCATCAATACCTCCACGCTTTGAATTCTTCATTGCATTATCAGTAAAGAAAGCAGTTATGGGTGTGTTCTTTCTCACAATTTTTTGTAAAACAAATTTTATTTTAATGTTACCGGATTTTACATTGTTGTAAGTTGAGGTTGAAAACAGGTCTTTGTTGGTAGCTGCAAAATCTTCATTCAACACATCTATTTGGGAATTGATCTGTCTTTCAGAAATGTTTTGAGCGGCTGTGTTATAAAGTACGTTTACCACTACAGGTAATTCTAATGTGCCATCGGCCAGTAAGCGATAAGCTGCCGGATCTTTCATATACCGTAGTGTAAAGTTTTCGATCTCGTCCATTCTTTTCTGCAAAGACGGATCTTGTTTTAATTGTTCTGCAAAAACTTCATAGGTTTTGCACAATCTTCCATGTTGGTCTTTTATGCTGTTTTCTTTTGCAAGCGCTGCCTGATCCTTGTTCCTTTCACAGCCTAGCAAAACAACAAAGGATAATAGCAGTATGAAACGAAAATTTTTCATGTGTTTTAGTTGAGGTGTATGAAATGATTTGAGTCTTATAAGTTACAATCTTATACCCAAGATTAAAAACAAACCGATGAGTTTCATAATAAAAAGACCCGCCATTTGGCGGGTCACTTTTTCTCATGTTGATTACGATTTGCCATTAAGGACGCAAACCAGCCCTTGGACCGTTAGTTGCAAAAGTTGCTCGCATACGTGTTTCCTGACCTGCGGTAAACATGTACATACAACGATCGTCTGTATAATCCATATAATTCATTGTCATTTCAATTGGTCGTCCACTGCATTTGCTTGTTGTGTTGGGAGCAGGGCAACCATAGTTTGCACCATCATGTCCGGGAGTATCTCCAACAAAATCATCACCGCATCTTCTATCGCCCCAGATATGGCGAAGGTTCAGCCAATGACCAACCTCATGTGTAGCAGTTCTTCCCAGATCATAGGAGTTTATGTAAGTTCCTTGAGGGTATTTAGCCCTGCTGCCAAATGCGCTGTAAAGAATTACAACACCATCAGTAGCATTTGAGCCACCTGGAAACTGTGCATAGCCTAAGTAACTACCCAAGTTACAACTCCACATATTCAGAGCAGTGGTAGGCGTAGTTGGATCAATACCACCTTGTGAACTTTTCTTCATTGCATCGTTGGTGCTCCATGAAGTAACTGTGGTTTGTTTGCGGATAATACCAGCTAATTCAAACTTAATATCAGTTGTACTAGCTTTTACCGATTGATATGTGCTTGTGCTGTTTACATCTGCATTTGTACCGGCAAAATCTTCATTCAAAACAGCTATCTGTGATGCAATTTGTTCGTCAGAAATATTCTGCGCTTCGGTATTGTAAAGAACATTTACATAAACTGGTATTGTCATTACTCCATTAGCATCCAGTCTTCCAGCTACATTTTGTGCTGCATAACGTGCAGTAAAAGCTTCAATTTCATCCATTCTTTTTTGAAGAGACGGATCTTCTTTCAGTTTAGCCTGTAATACTTCGTAACTGGCACAACGGCGGCCCTGGGCCAACGATTGTTCAACTTCTTCTTCAACGTTTTCTTTGTCTGATACAGATTTACTACATCCAAAAAAAAGAAACAGCGATGCCGCTGCCAATACAGATAATCTCTTCATGTACTTGTTGTTTAGGTTTAAGTGTAGAAAAATGACTTGTGAATGTATTCTTTTTTCACTTACGCCTGTTAGTGTATGGGAATTAATTTTTGAAACGTCGCTGCAAACAGGTTAATAAATGCGTTAAATGACGAATAACTGAGAAGTAGATCGTAGAACTACGAAAAACAAGGATTCTTAAAGTTATTGTAAGAAACATTTCATTAGGAGTTTGTTTGATACTCCTGCTTTATCATTGTCATTAATTAAACAGATTACAAAGGCACCTATCTTTTTTTCATGGGGCATCTATATGATGCCCTTTTTTCTGTTCCGTTCCAGTATAGTATCGTCTATTTTAATTTTGCCTGAAAGAATTTGTGCATTTCATCGTTTACATTTAAACTATCGGAGTTTGAGTAGGTCTTAACGCAATAAATCTATATATGGCCGTATCAGTAAAGTTAAAAAATCAGCATTTGTTATGGCGGGCAGGCTTTGGTCCTGCAGTTGAGCAATGGAACGATCTAAACAAAACGTCCCCTGTTAAATTATACGAGTCGCTTGAGAAAGCATCTCGCAAAGAACCGCTGCCACTAAAAGTGGCCAACAATTTTGTGGATGGATTGATGAATGGTGTTGACGGTATCAGGCGCACAGAATTAACACAGGAGCAACGACAGCAAATGCAAAAGAAGTCAAGAGAAGATATCCGCAATCTTAATCTTGAATGGCTTGATGAGATGGTGAACAGTGAACAGCAACTCCGTGAAAAACTGGCTTTCTTCTGGCACGGTCATTTTGCATGTCGCAATCTTAATTCACTCTATCAACAGGAATTGTTACGTGTCATTCGTGCTAATGCACTTGGCAATTTCGGCACATTGCTGAAAGAAGTAAGTCGCAGTGCGGCCATGCTTGCTTTTCTCAATAATCAACAGAACCGCAAACAAAAGCCCAATGAAAACTTTGCACGTGAAGTGATGGAGTTGTTCACCATGGGCCGTGGTAATTACACCGAAAAGGATATTAAAGAAGCTGCACGTGCATTTACAGGCTGGCAGTTTAAATTAGATGGTGAATTTATTTTCAGGGCTAATCAACATGATGATGGCACAAAGACAGTGTTGGGCCGCACAGGTAATTTTGATGGTGATGATATTCTTGATCTCTTACTCGAACAGAAACAAACAGCCACCTACATTGCTAACAAGATGTATAGGTATTTTGTGAATGAAAAAGTTGACCAGGAAAAAGTAAAATGGCTGGCGGATCGATTTTACAAATCAGGATACGAGATCAAAACAATATTGAAAGATATTTTCACCAGCGATTGGTTTTACGAAGAGAAGAATATTGGTTCAAGAGTAAAATCGCCGGTTGATCTGCTGGTTGGTATCCGACGTTCCTTACCGATGCAGATTGAAAACGAAGATGCGCAATTGTTTTTGCAGAAAGTATTGGGACAAATATTATTCTATCCACCAAATGTGGCAGGTTGGCCCGGAGGGTTCAACTGGATCGATAGTTCGTCGCTCATGTTCCGTATGCGTATTCCACAATTAATGGCAACTAAAGAAGCGTTTCAGTTCAAAGCAAAAAGTGATGACGATCAGGAAATGGGTAAAGCAGGACGTATGCCCGGCAGAGTAGTGCAAACAACCATTAAATGGGAGCCTGCCATTAAGCAACTGGAAAAAACATCACGGGAGCAATTGCTCAGCAATATTGCTTCATATGTCTGGCAAACTGATACCAGCAAGATGAACAAAGCAACTGTTGAAAAATTTGTAGATGCTTCAACACGTGAACGCTATATTCAAACAGCTGTCATTCAGTTGATGTGTACACCTGAATACCAAATGTGCTAAACAATTTCTGATGTCGGATTGCAGATGTCGGATTTTATATCTGCAATCGTCATTCTAAAATCTAAAACCGGCCTCATGTTTATACAACGTAAAGAATTTCTTCAGATAGGATCACTTGCAACAGCATCGATGCTGATGCCACAGTTTCTAAAAGCATTTGAAACAGGAAAGCTAGTACCTCCCGGAAATAAAGTAACGGTCATCATTCAATTGAGTGGTGGTAATGACGGATTAAATACAGTGATTCCTTATCGAAACGATTTGTATTACAGTAATCGCCCACGTTTAGGTATTCAACGCAATGCAGCGTTGGCGTTAACAGATGAAGCAGGTCTGCATCCATCACTCACTGCGTTTAAAGAATTGTATGATGAAGGCAGCATGGGCATTTTCAACAGCGTGGGTTATCCTAATCCTGATAAAAGTCATTTCCGCAGTATGGATATCTGGCATACGGCAAGTGACAGTCGTGATTACTGGAACACCGGTTGGGTTGGCAGATATTTAGATGACCAATGCAAAGGTTGTGATAAACCAACACAGGCATTGGAAATTGATGATGTTTTAAGTCTTGCATTGAAAGGCAATGATATTAAAGGTATTGCTGTTGAAGATCCACGACGTTTGTACACTACAAGCCAGGAACGTTACTTCAAAGAAATAATGAAACAGCACCAGCAGGAACATGAACGCCCGGTTGATTATTTATATAAGACAATGGCCGAAACTATTTCAAGTGCCGATTATATTTTCAAACAAAGCAAGCAGCGCCCATCAGCAGAATCATATCCCAACTCCGATTTAGGAAAAGGATTAAAAACAATTGCATCACTCATCTTTAGTGAAATCAATACCAAAGTGTATTATATCTCTTTGGGAAGTTTTGATACTCATATTAACCAGGAAGGTCAACAGAAACGTTTGTTTACTGAACTGAATGATGCTGTAAAAGCTTTTGTAAAAGACCTGAAAGCCAATAACCGTTTTAATGATGTATTGTTGTTTACATTCTCTGAGTTTGGAAGAAGAGTGGCACAAAACGCAAGTAATGGTACCGATCATGGTAAAGCCAATAATATGTTCTTCATCGGTGGTGGTTTGAAAAAACAAGGCATATATAACCCTTTACCGGATCTAACAAACCTTGATGATGGCGACGTAAAATTCCAACTCGATTTCAAGCAGGTGTACGCAACTGTTCTCAACAAATGGATGGAAGCAGATGCCGATGTAATTTTAAAACAGTCCATTAAACCATTGGATTTCATTTAATAACGGAGAACGGCTTTGCAACACATTAAGTGTGGCCCACCCCGCATCTCGTAAAATTACTGTCTGATTTTTAGGTGAAAACTCCTATTGTTTAAGGCTCAGATGCCGTCTATATTTGTATTGTCCAATTATTTGAGAAACCAAACATCGTCCAATTCCTATGGAAGTATCTTACTTCTTCCGTAAAAAAAGGCTTCATGCATTCAGTATCGAATCATTATTCGATAATGTGCAGGCCCAGGTTGCTGAAACAACCGGCATTAAAGCTAATAAAGTAGAGGTGCCTTCTATCCGCAACATCTTCGCAAATATTTTCAAGTCACGCAGCAGTCAATCACAGATCAACCACATCACAGGTGATATTCATTATGTATCGCTTGGTATGAAAAAGCGTAACACGGTGTTGACCATTCACGACTGTGTGTTCTTAACAAAATACAATAAGACAAATCTTAAGTATTGGTTGTTTAAATTCTTTTGGTATCAACTACCAATGTGGCGTGCCAACACCATTACGGTCATCAGCGAAAAAACAAAACGTGAACTGATCAACCTCACTGGCGTAAATGCAGATAAGGTGAAAGTTGTTCCGAACTTTTTTGATCCTCGCTTTGAGTTTACACCAAAGAAATTTAATGCTCAAAAGCCACGTATCCTTCAGATAGGTACAAAAGAAAACAAAAACATTCACAACCTGGCTAAAGCATTAAAAGGTGTGAATTGTGAATTACATATCATTGGCAGTTTGGATGTAGAAACACAACTGATCCTCCAGGAAAATAAAATCGATTTTAAAACACATACCAATCTTTCGTTCGATCAATTGAAACATCAATATGAATTGTGCGATATGGTTGTGTTTGCTTCAACCTATGAAGGTTTTGGCTTGCCGATCCTTGAAGCATGCGCTGTTGGTCGCCCGTTGGTGACGAGCCGCATTTCACCAATGGATGAAATTTCAGATGATGCAGCTTGCAAAGTAAATCCTTATAATATTCTTGATATCCGCCGTGGTATTTTAAACGTCATTGAGAACGAAGCATACCGTGATCAATTAGTGAACAACGGCTGGAAGATGCGTTACAAATACAGCATCAATAACATTACCAATAAATACACTGAGTTGTATGAAGAAGTTGCAGCAAGACCTGCACAGGAATTCTTTATTCTTCGTCCTGCAAAAGCAGCTGCTTCTCTACTCGGATTGATCTGATTAAATTCTGTACTTACTTACCCGTTCGCATAGTTGTAGTTTTAAGAATAAAGCCTCCGTATAGGAGGCTTTTGTTTTTTTCCGTCTGACACCCTCGTCTGACGGAAGGTTTAAGTTTATTTGTCTGACGAAAGCGTCGGACAAATAACTCATAATTATTCTTCTATCTTTTCTGTTTTCTTAATACCGATACGATAAAGTGTAAAGCCCATTATTGCAAAGAAGATAGCGCCCAACAGATAATATCCATTTTCACCAAGCCAACCCACAAGTCCATGTTCTGCATTTACTTTTCCAAGAGAAGCAGCAATAGAATCATTTACTGATAAGATGGCAACTAAAACTCCTGCCAATGCACCACCGGCAACAAGACCTGTTGCAAAGAGATTTCCTTTGCCCAAATCTTCTTCTTCAGCAGTTAGCACTTCACCTGATTTCTTTTTCTTGCGATCAACAATACCACGAATAGCGCCACCGGCAAAAATGGGTAGAGTAGTTGACAACGGCAAATACAAACCAACAGCAAAGCTTAATGACTTAATACCGCATAATTCCATTGTAATGGCGATGAACACACCAACCAATACAAACTGCCAATCGAGATTGAATGAAAGAATGCCTTTGATAAGCGTAGCCATTAATGTACCCTGTGGTGCGGGATATTTATCGGTTCCAATAGCATGTGTAATTCCTTGTGAAAGCATTTCAGCTGTTGGCGTATCAAGTACTTTAATAGTTGCCCCAATTGCAATTGAAGAAACAACTGCACCCACAAACAAAGCGATCTGCTGATATTTTGGTGTGGCACCAACTATATAGCCAGTCTTTAAATCCTGTGATGTTGCACCGGCGTTTGCTGCTGCAATACAGATCATACCACCAACAACAAGCGCCATTGGTTCAAATACTTTACCGGTCCAACCGACAGCAATAAAGATGAGACAGGTGCCCATAAGTGTCGCAATGGTCATACCACTGATTGGGTTATTAGAAGAACCAATCAAACCAACAATGCGTGATGATACGGTAACGAAGAAAGCGCCAAATATCACTACAAGTAATCCAAGTAATAATTTACTGCCGATATTATCGCCGGGAACCTGTGGTAATACAGCCATCAATAAGATCAATACAATGCTGCCAATACCAACGATCTTGATATTGAGGTCACGTTCTGTTCTTTTTACTTCTACAGGTTGGCCATCAACTTTCTTGATAGAACCAATACTGCTTTTGAAAGATGAAACAATTGTTGGAATTGTTTTGATGAGTGTAATGAAGCCACCAGCTGCGACAGCACCGGCACCGATTTGCCTGATGTATGCACGATAAATTGCCGTTGAATAATCAGCAAAAGTATGTGTAGCAGGATCCCAACTACCGGGACCACCTGCAACATCAAGACCTCCGAGATAACCAAGTTTTACTAATTGCAGAGCAATAGTATCGGGTGGTACAAGAGAAGCCATTAAAGGCGTAAAGGCAAACCATGCAATGACACCACCCGCAACCAATACTCCACTTATCTTTGGCCCAATGATATAACCCACACCTAAATATTCAGGCGTAATTTCTCCACTCACTTTTGCTGAAGGAAAAAATTTGTTTGCCTGCTTCGTCATCCAAAAAGGAGTCTCAGCAATTACATGAAAGATTTTTTGAAGTATAGCATAAGCAAATGCAAAGCCCAATCCCATAAAAGCTGTTTTGGCAAATGAGCCGCCCCGTTCACCCGCCTTTAAAACACTGGCACAGGCAGTGCCTTCAGGATAGGGAAGGGTGCCATGTTCTTTTACAATAAGTGATCGCCGCAACGGTATCATCATCAATGTACCGAGTATGCCTCCGAAAATAGCGAGTGTAAGAATAGTGAAATAGTTGAAGAACTGGGCACTGCTTTTTTCGCTCAGGAATAAAAATCCCGGCAACGTAAACACAACGCCTGCAGCAATACTTTCACCTGCACTTCCTGTTGTTTGAATGATGTTATTTTCAAGAATGGTTGTTTTGAGTGCCCATCTTCCTAGTGTAATTGCAATTACAGCAATTGGAATAGATGCACTTACGGTTAAACCGGCTTTCAATGCGAGATAAACTGTTGATGCACCAAAGATGATTCCGAACGCAGCGCCAACCAAAACACTCTTAACAGTGAATTCGGCCATCTTGCTGTCATCGGGAACAAAGGGTTGAAACTTTTGCTCAGACATACGGCAGTTGATTTAAGAAAAGGAAGATAGGAAAAACTTTTTGAGAGATGGGGGCAGGATGTGCACAACAAAAAATCCCCACGCATGGCACAGGGATTTTATTATTAAAAGAATTTGATGATTATTTTCGGCTGTTAAGCTTAGATAAGAGGCGAAGTATTTCAAGGTATAACCAAACCAATGTCACCAATAATCCAAATGCACCATACCATTCCATATATTTCGGCGCACCCATTTCACTTCCTTTCTCGATCATATCAAAATCAAGTAAGAGATTGAATGCTGCAATGCCAATCACTGCCAGTGAAAAGATAATGCTGAACATTGATCCGTTGTTGGCAGACATGAACCCAAAATTAATTCCGAAGAAACTGAGAACCCACGTGAGCAGATAAAAAACAGCAATGCTGGCTGTGGCAACAAACAGAATAGAACGCAAACGTTCTGTTACTTTAATAATACGCAATGTGAAAAGCAGGTACATACTTGCTGCTACGGCAAAAGTGAGTAACACAGCATGTGTAACAATACCCGGATATTTTTCCTGGAAGATGTAGTTGAAATAGGCGGAGATGCCACCAACAAATAAACCTTCAACAATAGCATAAGCGGGAGCAAGGTAGCCACTCCATTCTTTTTTAAAGGTGATAACAAGAGCAATTACAAGACCGCCCAATGCACCACCGATCATCAACGGAAAAATGCTTTTACCTGCATCAAACCATTGCCATGCAAAAGCTGCTCCGGCCATTACCATGATCATTAAAAAACCAAATTTGTTCATGGTACCACGAACGGTCATGGTATCGCCGGAATAAGCTGATCCGGTTTGGTCGAAATGTTTTTCACTAAGAGTAGGATTACCTGATTTAAATAAAGACATGGGCATTTAATTTAGAACACTAAAGTTAATAGATAATTTGGTATGACATAGGAATGCCACAAGGCTTAACTAAGTCTTATGGCATAAAAAAACAGAGTTTCTAAACATTGCCTGTGCTGCCGTTGCTTTCCGTCGGTTTCTTCTTAAATACGTCATTAAAAATGTTCTCCGCCTCGCTCATATAGTCTTTCATATTCTCAGAGCCTTTTGTCTTCAGCTCTTCAAAATAATCACCGGCTTTGTTGAACGATTTTTCTGCCTCATCTTTCAGCTTATTGGCTTTCTCTTTCAGATCGGCATACATTTTTTCTTTTTCTTCATCGGTCATGCTGTTGTACTTGAACAAGGCATAACCAGCTGCTGCGCCCAGCAGGAATGTTGCGATGTGTTTGGGGTTGACCATAGTTGTGTGTTTAATATAGTATATCAATTATCAGTCCAGTTGATGCGTTGTGCCAGCAAGTCACGACTGTGAACAGAAAATAAAATAACAGCGTGCTCCAGACCTTATATTTGTGAATACCAAAACTTCTGTGTGTGAAAAAAAGCTATCTATCTGCAATTTTCTTATTTTTTGTTTTTTTCTGCGATGCCCAGTTTACAACCGGCAATCTTGTCGTAGTAAGGTTAGGCAATGGTAGCGTTTATAACGGTAATGCCGCTGCCCGATGTTTCTTGGATGAATATACAACCACCGGCACACTTGTGCAAACAGTTGCCATGCCTGTTACAACATCGGGTGCAAACAGGAAGTTTATGCTGAGTAATAATGCTTATGGAGGGCTTGTTACTTTATCACTCGATAACCGTTACCTGCTTCTGCCGGGTTATGATGTAGATGAGTTTTCGCAACCTCTTACTTCATTCACTTCGGCTATTGTTCCAAGGGTTATTGCACGAATCGATAAAAATGAAGTGATCAATACAACTACTGTTACAGGAGCATATAGTGGCGAAAGTGTTGAGAGTGCGTATAGTCCAAATGGTACAGACATTGCTGTAGCAGGTTCAAATCTTAACGGAGGTGGTGGTGTTCGTTATGTTACACTTGGGGGAACAACATCTTTGTCTGTGAATACTGCAAACCTTTCTAATTATCAGTTAAACGTATTTAATAACCAATTGTACATTTCCTGCGAATTCAACAATGTTTCAGTTGGAGTTTTCTCGGGAACCTTCCCTGTAACGGTGGCTCCCACAATTACAAATCTTCCGGGATTACCAACTGCAAATTCCACGCCTCTCGGTTTTTTCCTTGCTGATCTGGATAATGCCGTTGCCGGGCCTGATGTGTTATATGTATGCGATGGTAACAACTTCGGCGGGACTTTAGCTAATACACTAACAAAGTATTCATTGGTTGCTGGCTCATGGGTGAAGAATAATTCAAAAGCAATTACTGCTCCCCGTGGTTTAACAGGAACAGTTAATGGTACCACAGTAACACTTTATGTAACCAGTAACACCAATCTTTACTCACTTGTTGATGCATCTGGTTACAATGCCAACATGACCGCTTCACTCACAACATTAGCAACAGCCGCCGCAAATACAACCTTTAAAGGCCTTGCATTTACACCATCAGTATTTGATGGTGTTACTTCTTCTGTCCGTGAAGACGAATTCGTAAATATTTCAAAAGTGTTTCAATCCTCTGCTAACAGTTTGCAGGTAACATGGACTGCAAAAAAACCAGAACTACTTATTATTTCTATTATTGATCTGTATGGAAGAACTGTTTATCGTTCATCAACAAATTCAACAGCAGGAATAAATGAACGATCAATACCAATACAATCATTGGCGAAAGGCTCTTATGTAGTAAGAATAACGAACGGAAAAGAACAGCAGGCACATCAGTTCATCAAACAATAAAAAATAAACCCACCAATTGGTGGGTTTATTTCATCAGTTATCTTATAGTGGACCAGCGAATCAAAAAGTCGGGACATACAATTTCCGCCCGACCAAACTGTGAAAAAACACAAGAAGCTAAGACGATATAATTTTATTTTCCATTGTCATCAAGCGAAAAAGAGAGTTCGTAATTGCATATTGATTTAGAAGCTGGTTGCATTTTTTTCGTTTTTCTATGCGGGTATTAAATATATTTACCCGAAGAATCGTTGGGTATAGTTTTTTCAAATTGCAAAATAAGTTCTACTTTACTTTCTAATTGGAAACATGTAGTGCTATTATAAGATAGAACTCACCAACGTTCATTACGATTGCTTATGGATAATGATAACAACTTGTGGCAAGGGCTGAAACAAGGTGATAAAGAAATGTTTTTAGCCTTATATAAAAAATACTATCATACACTTTTATTCATTGGGTTGAAGGAAATGAAGGATGCCCATTTGGTGAAAGACATTATCCAGCAATTATTTTTATACCTTTGGGAAAAGAGGGAAACAATACAGGATGCAAGAGATGTAAAATCCTATCTCATCACTTCATTTTTAAGAAAGCTTACTGCAGACTGGAAAAAAAACAAACAGTCAGGTTTATTAGAAGTGGTATGGAGCAGCTACCCCGAAGATCCGCAACCTAATCCGGAAGAAAAATTAATACGTAAAGATGAACAAAGCCATTTGTTTCAACTGTTGATGGATCGTATCAATGAACTGCCGAACCGTCAAAAAGAACTGATTATACTAAAGTTCTACGACGGGTTAAGCTACCCGGAAATTGTACAAAGAACCGGCTTATCTCATCGCACGGTTTATAATAAAATTCATGAGGGATTAAAGAAGCTCAAATTAGATATAGTGAAGAGCCGTCATCCACAAAGTGCTGCACTCATGTCCGTGCTCACTGTTTTGGCCTCTGCTGCCACTTTTGCCATGTGCCAAAAGTATTAAGGCTGGCTTTTTTTAAAAAATCTTTTCAAATGACGGGTAAAAAATGCCTGCAACTTACTCTGCTTTAGAACAGATCCTAATATTATACCATGAACGCTGATAAAATGACCATTGAAGAACTACTTTCCGACGAATCTTTTATTAACTATTGCAAAAGGTCTGCTCCTGCTGATATTGCGTTTTGGGAAAATTATATACGAGAAAACCCCGACAAGGCTTTATTGATTGCGGATGCCGAAGAACAATATGTTCAGCTATTTAATGCTTTGGCGCAGGCCGACCTCGAGGAACAGGCTACCCGTTTAGAAAACAGCCTTGCATTGAGAGAGAGTACGCCGGTTGTTGAGATGGTGAAATTTAAAAAAGGCTGGAGAGGAAAGGTTTTGCCTCTAGTGCTAAAAATTACAGCTGCGGCTATCATTGTGGCAGGTCTGTTTGTTACGATCAACTATTTTATTGGAGGCAGAGATAATAGTAAAACCTATGCGGCGGTATATGGCGAAAGAAAGAATATTCAATTACCCGATGGCTCTGTTGTTACGTTAAATGCCGGAAGCAATATCAAGATCAATGAAAATTATGGTATAGCTACAAGGGATGTTTATTTAGAAGGAGAAGCTTTTTTTGAAGTGAAGCATGATATCACCCGACCATTTATTGTGCACACCCCCGCAATGGATGTAAAAGCATTGGGTACTGCTTTTAATGTAAAGGCATATCTGAATGAAAAAAACACTGAAGCATCTCTGATAAGTGGATTGGTGGAAGTAACACTTAAAGAAAATAATAATGTTAAGATGTTGCTTTATCCCAACCAAAAAATAGAATGGCAAAATGGGAATGCCAACACGCTAAATAACAATTTAACCACGGCAAGCAAGGACACTTATGTTACAGATAGCCTTCCGAAAAAATTGGTGGTCACAAGTACCGGTGATATTAAGGAAATAGCCTGGAAAGAAAACAAATTGATGTTTGATGATGAAGAATTTCACAACATCGCCATTTTATTGGAAAGGTGGTACGGTGCAAAAATTAATTTTAAGGATACCACCATTTGCCACTATCGGTTTACAGGAACATACGAAAAGGAGGATCTGAATACGGTTCTTGATTATTTAAAGGAATCTAAACATTTTAATTATACAATTGAACCAGGCCAAACATTAACCATAAACCTGTCAAAATAAAAATACAGGAGAATGTTGCAGCATTCTACCTGTATCAAAACTTTGAAACGCTTTTAAAATAAAAGAGTTTCTATTTTTTAAATTAAAACCAAAATAAAGGTATGAAAAAAAATCATCCTTGCAGGTGGAGTATGCCAAATCCATCTTTAACGAAGCTGCTTAAAATTATGAAACTGACTGCGATTTTTCTGTTTGTATGTAGCCTCATGGTACATGCAGGAGGCTTTTCCCAGGATGTGAAAGTAACCCTTTCGCTGAACGGGGTAAAAATGACCACGTTTTTTAAAGCCATTGAAAAAGAAACCAATTACAGGTTTACGTTTTCTAATGACATTATTCCGCCAGGAAAGATTGTAACTGTAAAAGCAAAAGAAACGCCATTGTCACAGGTAATGGATGCTGTGCTGCAACAAACCAGACTTAAATACCGGTTTGATGAAACTTCAGGTGTTTTTATTATTTCAGAGAAAAAAGATCAATTTGAAGGTAACCAGGTTGTGCGTACAATCACGGGTACCGTAGCAGGTGAAGGATCAGAACCCCTTGCCGGTGTAACGGTGCAGGTAAAGGGAACTGACAAAGCAACTACTACGGATAATAAAGGTTCGTTCTCGATAGAAGTAGAGGACAATGCCAAAGTGCTGGTATTGTCGTTTATTGGTATGGTTACCCAGGAAGTAAATATAGAAGGCAAATCTTCTGTAAGAGTAGTGATGTCTTTATCAAATAAAGCATTAAATGAAGTGGTGGTGATCGGTTATGGAACGCAGAAAAGGGCATTGGTAACAGGTGCTGTTTCAACTGTAAACAGTAAAACGTTGAATGAGCTGCCCGCACTAACTATTTCGCAGGCCTTGCAGGGTCGTGTTGCTGGTTTGCAGGTAACAAATAACGGAAGCCCGGGTACCGAGCCAATTGTGCGGATCAGAGGTATCAGCTCTATTAGTTTTGCTTCCGATCCGTTGTATGTTGTAGATGGATTTCCCACAGGAAATCTTGCTGCGATTGATGTAAAAGATATTGAATCGGTAGATGTATTGAAAGATGCATCAGCTGCTGCTATTTATGGCTCAAGAGCTACCAGCGGTGTGATAATCATCAATACAAAAAAAGGAAGAAGAGACGGTAAAATGAGTGTTACTCTTGATTCTTATTTTGGCACACAGGAAGTAACAAAACGTCTTTCACTTCTGAACACAGAACAGTTTAAGCAATATGCACTTGCTTACAGAGGCAGCCAGGTGCCGAGACTTACAGAACCTCAAATAAATCAACCCACACATGCGGGAGCAGCACAAACGTATGGCCAAACTAATACAGACTGGCAGGATGCCTATTTTAAGAAAGGCGCAATGAACCAGCATAATGTAGGCTTAAGTGGCGGTAATGATATATCAAGATTTCATGCTTCTGCGGGTTACACCGACCAGCAAGGTACCACTCCAACTGTGGCATATCGCCGTTATAATTTCCGCATTAACTCAGATCATATTATCAGCAAGGTTTTTACGTTCGGTGAAAACCTCTATGTTGCTTCCGGTACACAGGATTATGATAATAATGAAACCGGCTCAAGATCCAATTTGGTAAACGTAATAAGAATGATGCCGCACATACCTGTTTACGATCCAACTTCTAATGGAGGATACAGAGGTGTAGATGCTACTAAAGATGGTGGTGATCCTACTAACCCTGTAGAAGATGCAGCATTAAAGAACCGTGGGAAAAGATCAACAGTAAAGATTTTTGGTACTGCTTTTCTCGAGGCTAATATAACCAGCTGGTTGAAATTTAAATCAACATTTGGTATTGATTATGCAACAGGTTTAGATTACCGTTTCGCTCCAATTTTTAATGATAATGGTGCGGTAGCCGGTTCAAGTGCCACGCAGGCAACAATTACCAATAACCGTAATGTTTCAACTGTAAAATTATTTACAGAGCAACTTACATTCGACAAAACTTTTGGCAACCATCATCTCAATGTAATTGCTGTGTATGAACAACAGGATCAGCAAACAAAGCAGGAAAATGCCAGTGGTAATCAGCCATCAAACGACCTGCGCACGTTAAATAATGCAACGAATATTTCTGCACAAACGCTGGTTGGAGAAAATACATTGTTATCCTACCTGGGACGTTTGAATTATGATTATCAGAGCAAGTACATCTTAAGTGTAGCTGTGAGACGTGATGGACTTTCAGTTTGGGCGCCGGGTAAAAAATGGGCAACATTCCCATCTGCCTCTGTTGGCTGGAGAGTTGACCAGGAAGATTTTATGAGAAACATTCCCAAAATTTCAGAATTGAAAGTAAGAGTGGGATATGGAATTACTGGTCTTAATGGCTTGGTATTAGGAAACACGCCTTGGTTAGTTAGCGTACTTGCAAATAGCTCATCTTATCCTTTCGGTAATTCAATTACAGGTGGACCTGGTTCTAATATTCCAGGATTGGGTAATCAGGATCTGGAATGGGAAAAAACAAAACAGATAAACATTGGTCTTGATCTTGGATTATTTAAAAATAAGATCACTTTCTCAGCTGAGTATTATAAAAGAAATACTGATAACCTGATTTTGGGAGTGCCGATTCCGCCATCGTTTGGATTCATCAACAACACGGTATTGCAAAATGTTGGTGCCATGAAAAATAACGGGTTTGAATTTCAATTGGGTTATAATAAAAGAGAAGGTTCGTTTAAATGGTATGCAAGTACCAACATGAGTTTTGTAACCAACCAGGTAACTAAGTTGGCTGAAGGTGTTACAAAAATTGAGCGGGGCAACGACGCAGATTTTGGTGGTGATAATATTACCAATACTGCTCCGGGATATTCTGTTCAGGGTTTTTATGGTTGGGTAGTAGAAGGTATCTTTCAAAACGCTGCAGAAGTTAGCAGCCATGCCAAACAAACTGCCGCTACAGCTCCCGGTGATCTTAAGTTTAAGGATCTAAACAAAGATGGAATAATTGACAACAATGACCGCCAGTTTCTAGGCAGCTTTATTCCTAAAGTTACTTACGCATTTAATCTTGGAGGCAACTACAAAAATTTTGATGCATCACTTTTCTTCCAGGGAGTACAGGGTAATAAGATTTACAATGCCACAAGGGTTATTACAGAAGGTATGGTTCGTTTCTTCAATGCAGGCACACAAGTATTGAATGCATGGACACCAACCAACACAAAAACAAATATCCCCCGTGCTATTTCATCTGATCCTAACAGGAATGCCCGTCCATCTACCAGATTCCTTGAAGATGGTTCGTTTTTACGCCTGAAAAATATTATGGTAGGATATACTGTGCCTGTGAAGGTTTTAGAAACACATACAAAAGGAACAGTAAAGAGCTTGCGTATTTATGTATCGGCACAAAATATTCTGACGTTTACAAAATACACGGGATTCGATCCGGAAGTGGGTAACAGAACTCCTGGTTCATCATTAACCAATGGTATCGACTTTGCTGTGTACCCACAGCCTAAATCTTTCCAGGCAGGTATTCAGGCAAGTTTTTAATGGTATTATCCCAGGTTTATTTTTATAAAACAATTATAGTATTATGAAACAAAATATAAAATCAATTATAGCAGCATCATTGGCAATTGTTAGTATGATGGGCTGCAACAAAAAACTGGAGGTGTTGGATGAAAATAACCCAACAACGGAAAGTTATTTTAAAACAGCAGGCGAGCTGCAGAATGGCGTAAATGCTGTTTACTCAAGTTTAAGATCTGCGCAGTTGGTTGGACGGGAATGGTTTTTTACACATGATATGAGAGGCGGCGAATGTTGGTCTGGTGGAGATCAGTTAGAGGCACCAAGAGCTGAGTTGTTAAAGCAACCATCACCGGCAACATCAAACTCTGTAATGTCTGATGTATGGACTGGCTGCTACCGAATGATCAACAGGGCAAACCTGGTACTTAGTAAAGCACCTGCAATAACTGATAATACTGCACTAAGAGACCGTGTGGTTGGCGAAGCTAAATTTTTAAGAGGCTGGGCTTATTTTGAATTAGTATCACAATGGGGAGAAGTTCCGTTGTATACAGAAACAATTTCTTCTGCTATTGGTTTTAAAGGCAAATCGCCTGTTGCTGATATCTACGCTCTTATTGTAAAAGACCTCACCGAAGCTGCAGCTGCTTTGCCTGCAAGCTATGGTTCTGCGGATAATGGCAGAGCAACAAGTGGTGCAGCTAATTCTTTACTTGGCAGAGCACTTATGCAAAAAGGCGACTATGCTGCTGCTAAAACTGCATTGCTAAAAGTATATGGCAAATATTCGCTGGTACCTAATTACCTGTGGAATTTTGATGGTGATATAAAGAGTGATGGTGGTGTAACTATTACAGCCGGACATGAATTTAATGCTGAATCTATTTTTGAAGTTGTGTTTGTTGATAAGGGTGATAACAACTTTAACTGGGGTTATATTGGTGAAGGTTCAACAAGTCCGTTGAGTACAGTGCGTAATCAGGAGTATGGAATTACCTGGGGTAATGTCATTCCTTCAGACAGATTTCTAAATGAATTTGAAGCGAATGATCCGAGATACAAGTTTACTATTTACGAAGAAGGTGATAATATCTTAACAGCTCCCGGTGCTGTTGACAATATCAATAACCCATCAGTTACACCACGTCAACTTACTGCTGCTGCAATGAACATTGCAAAAAGCACAAAAAATGGTGTAACCATTAAGCGTTTTTTCCGCAAGTATAGTATTTATGAATACGTAAACTCCGGATTCCATCCCGGCGGTATTAATCAACGTGTAATTCGTTATGCAGATGTATTGCTGATGTTAGCTGAATGTGAAGCAGAAGTAGGAACACCTGCACAGGCAGCAATTTATATCAACGAAGTACGTAGCCGTCCGGGTGTTGCTATGCCACCTGTTTCACCGGCAACAAAAAACGATGCTTTGAAAGCAGTCATGCACGAAAGGGCAGTTGAATTAGGTGGCGAAGAAGTGGCCAATATAGATGTATTGCGTTGGAGGAAAAAAGGATACTTCCCTTCTTTAAAACCTGATCCTGTACCTGGGCAAGTAGATATGTTCCCGATTCCGGCAATTGAAACTTCAACTAATCCAATGATAAAATAAATGGAGTAGTGTAATTTAGATAGAGGCTATTCCAATAGCCTCTATTTTTTTGCTGATTAGTAGCCATGAGAGTTTTAAACGATAACTTGTAATCTGCATGACCAAGCTTTTATCTGATTGTATACAGTTTGTTTTTTTTACCGGCATCATTTTATTACTGTCGTGTAATCGTCAGCAAAAAGAGACGTTGTTTACGCAATTGCCGGCAACATCATCTGGTATACATTTTAGTAATGATATCCACGATAACGATTCTTCGTACTCGTTCATCAACGAGTTTGGTTATATGGGTGGAGGTGTTGGCATTGGCGATTTTAATAATGACGGACTGAGGGATATTTTTTTTAGCGGAAACCAGGTAAGCAGCCGGTTGTATATAAACAAAGGCAATAATAAATTTGATGACATCACAGAGAAAGCAGGAATAGGTACAAATGTCTGGTGTACCGGCGTAAGCATTGTTGATATTAACCACGATGGCTTTGATGATATATATGTTTGCGTATTTGGTAAGGATCTGGTGACCCGTTCAAAAAATCTTTTATTCATCAACCAACGCAACCTTAGTTTTAAAGAAGAAGCAGAAGCATACGGATTGGCCAACATGGGTAATTCCACCCAGGCGGTGTTTTTTGATTACGATAAAGACGGTGATCTGGATATGTACCTGGCCAATTATTTATTATCAGCCAATAATTCCAACAACATTTTGCCACGTGACAAAAGCGGCTATTCACCTGCTAATGATAAACTCTACCGTAATGATGGCGACAGCACAAATGCGGGGCATCCTGTTTATACAGACGTGTCAATGGCGGCCGGAATTAAAGAAGATGGTTATGGGCTAGGCGTTTCCGTTAGTGATTTAAATAACGATGGCTGGCCTGATATTTATGTTGCAAATGATTTTATATCCAATGATGAACTATGGCTGAATAACCGCAATGGTACCTTTACAAATTGTATTGACAAATCTATTCAGCACCAGTCTTACTCAAGCATGGGTGCTGACGCAGCAGATATTAATAATGACACCTTAACGGATATCATTACGCTTGATATGCTGCCGGAAATGAATAAACGAAAAAAGACTTCGGTGTCTTTTATGAATTACGATCGGTATGAATCAGAAAGAGCGATGGGTTACGAGCCGGAATTTATGCGCAACATGCTGCAGTTGAATAATGGTCATTTAAAAACAGGAAATACCGATATCCCTTTTTTTAGTGAGATAGGACGATTGAGCGGCGTACATGCCACTGATTGGAGTTGGAGTGTATTGATGGCTGATTTTAATAATGATGGCTGGAAAGATATGCATGTCACCAATGGCATCGGTAGGGATTTTATTGATGCCGATTTCGTGGAGTTCAGTAATAATATTTTCAATAACAACTTAACAAAGGAAGAAAAGCAAAAAGCGATCAGAAAAAAACTGGCTTCTTTAGAAAATGTTAACCTGCCCAATTATTTATTCATCAATAATAAAGACCTTACATTTTCAGATGAATCAAAAAATGGAGGCGTTGACGAGCCCTCTATGTCTAATGGTGCGGCATATGCCGATTTGGATAATGATGGTGATCTTGATCTTGTTGTAAATAATATTAATAAACCGGCATTTGTTTTACTCAACAATACCAATCAACAAAACAAACCATCCGCCTCTCATTATTTAAGTCTGCAACTGATTGGTGACAGTCTGAATAAAAATGGATTTGGCGCAAAAGTATTTATCTACAATAACGGCAACTTACAGCTGCAGGAACAAAACCCGGTCCGTGGTTATTTCTCATCGGTAGATCAACAGCTTGTTTTTGGTTTAGCACAGAATGATCATGCAGATTCATTGATTGTTGTGTGGCCCGATGGCAAGAAACAGCTGTTAAGAAATGTAAAGGCTGATACCAGCTTGTCACTTGCATGGAAAAACGCAGCTGTTGAGCTGGTTGCTGCAGTTAATTCTCCTTATATTTTTTCAGATATAACAGGGTACAATGGTTTGATATATAAACACAGCGATAACATTTATAACGATTACGCCAGTCAACAATTATTGCCGCAGAAATATTCTCAATTGGGCCCGTTTATAACTACCGGCGATATCAATAATGACGGTACAACAGATTTTTTTATTGGCGGTGCATTTAATTTTTCAGGAAAAATCTTTTCACAAACAGCCGGACAACTATTTACTTCAAAAAATCTCACCGACAGCATTAAGTTTGAAGAAGACCAGGATTGCATTTTGTTTGATGCTGACAGAGATGGCGATAACGACTTATTGGTTACTTATGGCGGAATGCAGTATGAGGAAAATTCAATTTATTATAAACCACGTTTGTTTAGCAATGATGGCAAAGGAAATTTTAAACTGCAACCTGATGCTATACCTGATTCAGTCAGAACAATTGCAGGCTGTTTAAGCGCAAATGATTTTGATAACGATGGCTACGTCGATTTATTTATTGGAGGCAGAGTATCAAAAAATTACCCCACAGCTCCAAAAAGTTTTTTGTTGCATAATAACAAAGGCATTTTCACTGATGTTACTGCAAAAGTTTGCCCGGCATTGCAAACACCGGGAATGATTACTGCAGCAGTGTGGACAGATTTTAATAATGATCATCAACCAGATCTTATCATTGCCGGAGATTGGATGCCGTTACAATTTTTTAAAAATGATCGTGGACGTTTTATTGACGTAACAGCAGCAACCGGGCTTACTCAAATGAATGGTATGTGGCGTAGTTTGAATGCAACTGATATTGATAATGATGGGGATATTGATCTTGTTGCCGGTAACCTTGGGTTGAATTGTGAATACAAGGTTAGTCTGCAGGAGCCCATGCAATTATTCGCAACTGATCTCGATGGCAACGGCAGTACCGATCCTTTTTTATTTTATTATATAAAGGACGGAGATGGTATTAAACGTTCTTATCCCGCCATTAGCAGAGGCCGTTTTGCTGAACGGGTACCTGCTATAAAAAAGCAATTTCTATTAAATGAGGATTTTGCACACGCCAGCTACCAGGATATTTTTAAAGGAAAATCACCCGAAAAAATTTTGCAGTTGCTTTGTGATGAAACAAGAACCTGTTATTTTGAAAATACAGGCAATGGCAAATTCATCAAACATGTATTGCCGGTAGAAGCACAATTTTCCCCTGTTAATTCTATTATCTGCGACGACCTGGATAACGATGGCTTTAAAGATCTGTTGCTGGCAGGTAATGAATACCAGGCGGAGGTAATGACGGGAAGATATGATGCATCATACGGTTGTTTTCTTCGAGGTGCCAGCAATAAATCGTTTACATCAGTCCCACCGGCAACCAGCGGTTTTATATTGAAAGGTGATGTGAAAGACATGTCGCTTATTCGCTTATCAAACGGGGAAAAAATAGTACTCGCTGCCGTTAATAATGATTCCATGAGAGTGTTTAAAATAGCTATTGCAATCAATAAGTCAAAATAGAGATAAGAAAATTCAACCAGTTTAAGGTAGAAAGGTTGGGCTTTCAGCAGGGGTTTAATCTGCCTTTAAGCAGAAATTCTGTTTAATTAATACTTTCTGTGTGTTTTGTGACTGAAAAAACACTGAGAATATTTGTAAGATTGAATTTTTTCATAGATTGAACCTGCCTAATTTTGCGTTGCTATGACAAGAACTCAGGAACTATTAAACGATGTAGTTATCAAATTTGCCGGCGATAGTGGTGATGGTATGCAATTGACCGGTAGCCAGTTTACCAATAATACCGCCCTCATGGGAATTGATCTTGCCACTTTCCCCGATTTTCCGGCTGAGATCCGTGCTCCACAAGGAACTCTCGCAGGTGTGAGTGGTTATCAGTTGCGTTTCAGCAGCGACCATGTGTACACACCGGGAGATGATTGCGATGTGTTAGTGGCGATGAATGCTGCTGCATTAAAAGCTAATCTCAAAGCCATTAAGAAGGGCGGAAAGATCATTGTCAATACAGATGGTTTTGATGCGAAGAATCTTCGCCTCGCCAACTACCCCGAAGGTGTTAATCCTCTCGACGATGATAGTTTATCGAACTATGAAGTGATCAAGATGGATGTGACCAAGATGACAAGGGAAGCATTGACCGACATCACGATGGGTATGAAGGAAAAAGACCGTGCAAAGAATATGTTTGTATTGGGCTTTTTGTACTGGATGTACAATCGTGACATGGAAAGTACCATCAGCTTCCTCACAGATAAATTTGGTAAGAAACCTGATATTCTTGAAAGCAATATCCGTGTAATGAGAGCCGGTTATAACTACGGCGATACAACGGAAACATTTACCACAACTTATAAAGTAGAGAAAGCGAGGATGGAACCCGGTTTATACCGTTCCATTATGGGTAACCAGGCTGTGAGTTATGGTTTGATCGCTGCTTCGCAAAAAAGCGGGCTTCAATTATTCCTCGGCTCATATCCAATTACACCTGCTTCAGATATCTTACACGATCTCAGTAAGTACAAAGCATTCGGTGTAAAAACATTCCAGGCCGAAGATGAAATTGCTGCTATTACATCATCTATTGGAGCTGCTTATGGCGGTTCATTAGCTGTTACTACAAGCAGTGGTCCCGGTATTGCATTAAAAGGTGAAGCAATGGGTTTGGCAGTGATGCTGGAAATTCCTTTGCTTATTATCAATATTCAACGTGGCGGTCCTTCAACAGGTTTACCCACCAAAACTGAACAGAGTGATCTGATGCAGGCTTATTATGGTCGTAATGGCGAATGCCCGATGCCGATCATTTCTGCATCAACGCCTGCTGATTGTTTTGATGCGGTGTATGAAGCTGCACGCATTGCGGTGCAACACATGACACCAGTTATGTTCTTAAGCGATGGTTACATTGCCAATGGTGCTGAACCATGGAAATTCCCACAAAGCGCTGATCTGCCTGAAATAAAAGTGAACTTTAAGAAAGGACTTGATGAAGGCGAAGAAAAATTACTGGCCTACAAACGTGATGAAAAACTGGCTCGCCCCTGGGCTATTCCCGGCACGCCCGGATTGGAACACCGTATTGGGGGCTTAGAAAAACAGGATATTACCGGTAACATCAGCTACGATGCCGATAACCACCAGCACATGGTGAAAACAAGACAGGCTAAGGTTGATAAAATTGCTGATTATATTCCTGAACAGAAATTAGACAGTGGTGCAGCAACAGGTAAAGTATTGGTACTGGGTTGGGGTAGTACTTATGGTGCAATCAAAAGTGCTTGTGCTGAACTGCAGGCGCAGGGTAAATCAGTATCGCATGCGCATCTCCGTTACATCCGTCCTTTTCCGAAAAATCTTGGTGACATACTGAAGAGTTTTGATACAGTGTTGGTACCTGAGATCAATAATGGTCAGCTGATCCGTATTATTCGTGATCTGTATTTTGTTGATGCGAAAGGTTATAACAAGATCAAAGGGGTGCCTATCACCAAAGGTGAATTGATTGAAGAAATCGGTAAGTATTTGTAAATTACTGTCAGTCTTTTAAATAATTAAATCCATCAATACCCATTGATGGATTTTTTGTTTTCATTTACTAAAGCAGAAATTATCTTACGTTCAAATCTTATGATCATGAACAGAAACTTATTCATAATTGCCTTCCTGCTTCTTTCATTTGCTACAGCTGCGCAGCAAACAAAAGCACCTATCGAAAAAGAAAAATGGCATTGGGGAAATCCAAACAAACAGGATACATCAGCCGGTTATGCGCAGGCATTGAAAGTGGGCGATGTGTTATACATTTCCGGGACAGTTGCAACAGATATGAATGAAGAAGGGGTGAAGCGATTATACAGTGGTTTAGAACGTTCACTCAAGCAATATGGCTTAACCTTTCAGCATGTGGTAAAAGAAAATCTTTACACTACTGATATTGAAGCGATGAAGCAATTGAACTATGTGCGCAAACAATTTTATAAAGGAGATTTTCCTGCTGCGACATGGGTTCAGATCGTTCGGTTATTTATGCCCGATGCAAAACTGGAAGTGGAGTTGATCGCACATTTTCCGAAACAATAATCACCTGTTATTCTTCTCAAAATATTTACAGCAATGCTGTAATCCACATTCCCTGCATTTTGGAGTGCGTGCCACACAGATATAACGCCCGTGTAAAATGAGCCAGTGATGTGCTTTATGAATAAGTTCTGTTGGAAAATGTTTGATCAATTCTTTTTCAACAGCTAAAGGAGTCGTGGCTGCTTGTTTCACTAATCCAATGCGTTTACTTACACGAAATACATGCGTATCGACAGCCATGTTCGGTTGTGCATCGACAACCGATGTAATAACGTTGGCAGTTTTTCGTCCAACACCCGGCAGCTTCACCAATTCCTCAACGCTTAATGGCACTTCGCTGTTAAACTCGTTAACGAGTTTTTGCGCCATGCCAATTAAATGTTTGGTTTTGTTGTTGGGATAAGAAATGCTTTTAATGAGTGGAAACAAGTCATCAAACGTTGCCTTGCTCATGCTTTCTGCATCAGGATATTTTTCGAAGATAGAAGGTGTGGTGAGGTTTACACGTTTATCAGTACACTGTGCACTTAAAATAACGGCCACTAATAATTGAAAAGGATTGTCGTACAGTAATTCTGTTTCAGCATCAGGGGCATGCACAGAAAAATAATCAATAACCGATTGGTAACGCTCTTTTGTTGTCATTCTGAATTGGGAATGACGGCGAAATTAGGGAAAGATCAGTTTGAAGATGAAATATCGGAAGCTGCTAAATCTTTGTTTGCATATTTCAGTACAGACAGAACGGTTTCTGTTCTGGGAGAAAATTTAAATTTCGTAAGTCGTTGAGCTGCTTTTTTGATTACCTCGAATTTTTCTCTCAGGGTCCAATCTTCGGCCAACGCTTGTTCGATGGCGGCATTCTCGGCTGGGGTCGTTTCTTTGTAGAGATATTGTAACAAGTCTTCCGGCGTAAATTTATGTGTCATAAGCAATCCTGTTTTTTGTTGCGTAGGGGCTTCTCAAAGGATCTGCTTTGCTATTAAACGCTGTCGGTAAACTTGTATTGTACGGGTAGGTATTTTTTATTCGTTAAAGAGGAAAATGTCCTCATTATCACGCTTCATATAATAGTTCTCACGGGCGAGGCGCTCGTAGGCTGAAGGGTCGTTTTTGCGCTTTTCCAGCTCAGTTTTGGCCGTTTCGATCTTCTGATCGTAATAGGTACTACTGCTCTTTAATTCAGTCAGTTTCTTAAATCGGCTGATCTGGGTAATAAAATCATTCCGGTCAACAAATAACATCCATACCGCAAAACCAATAATGGTTAAAACATATTTGTTTTTTAATATGGGTGGAATATTATTCAGAATTTTCATATGCGATCAAAATAAAAATGGTTCATAGTTCACAGTTAATGCCCATGAACTATGAACCATTAACTATTTGCTATTTACCAAATTTAATCTTTCCGCCCGGATAAATTGCATTCTCGCCCAGCATTTCTTCAATGCGGATGAGTTGGTTATACTTTGCCATACGATCGGTACGTGAAGCAGAACCTGTTTTAATTTGTCCGCAATTCAATGCAACAGCCAAATCAGCAATGGTAGTATCTTCTGTTTCACCACTTCTATGACTCATTACAGTTGTGAAACCTGCGTTCTGTGCCATTTGCACCGCATTGATTGTTTCAGTAACGGTACCAATCTGGTTTACTTTAATCAGGATGCTGTTGCTGATACCTTTATCAATACCTTCTTTCAAACGTTTTACGTTTGTAACAAAAAGATCATCACCAACCAGCTGGCATCTTTTGCCAAGGCTTTCAGTTAATTTTTTCCAACCTGCCCAATCATCTTCAGCCATACCATCTTCAATCGAAATGATCGGATATTTATTTACCCACTCAGTCCAGTAAGCAACCATTTCATCGCTGCTGATCACCTTACTTGGATTGCTCTTATAGAATTTATACGTGTTGGTTGCTTCATCATACATTTCGCTTGATGCCGCATCCATTGCAATACCAACCTGCTCACCTGGTTTGTAACCGGCAGCAGTAATTGCTTCCAATACAGTTTCAATTGCTTCTTCGTTGCTTTGAATTTCAGGAGCAAAACCACCTTCATCACCAACGTTCGTGCTGAAGCCTTTTTTCTTTAATACTGCTTTCAGGTGATGGAAAATTTCAACACCCCAACGTAAACCTTCACTGAAAGAAGGAGCACCAAAAGGAATCACCATGAATTCCTGGAAATCAATTTTGTTATCAGCATGTGCACCACCGTTCATGATATTCATCATAGGAACAGGGATCACTGTGCTGTTTACACCACCGAGGTAACGGAATAAAGGCAAACCGCTTTCTTCAGCAGCAGCTTTTGCAACAGCCATACTTACTGCAAGCATTGCGTTTGCACCAAGTGAACCTTTATTTTCTGTTCCATCAATTTTAATAAGAAGATTGTCGATGTAAGCCTGACGTGTAACATCAATACCGATCAGCTGATCAGCAATAACATCATTTACATTTTGTACAGCTTTCATCACACCACGACCAAGGTATTTGCTTTTATCGCCATCACGTAATTCAACGGCTTCGTGTTTACCTGTACTTGCACCACTTGGTACGGCAGCACGGCCAATTATACCATTATCTGTTATCACGTCTACTTCAACTGTAGGGTTGCCACGGCTGTCGAGAATTTGTCTTGCATGAATGTCTGCGATAAAGCTCATAAAATTCAGTTTGTAGTTAATGTTTTAGTCCGGAAGTCGTGAAGAGAAAATACCGGAAGATTGTTCGTTCCGAAGATGGAGATCAGCAGAGTTGTTCTTTCGGACTTTCTAACTTCTCTCTTTTCTGACTTTTTTTGTTTGCGCTGCAAAGAAAAGACATTCAAAGGCAGCAACAAAGGATAAAAGGCAGTGAAATTGATTATTTTTAAGTACAACAAACGATTGTATGGACACAGCTTTACTTACTTCCATTGCAATGGGCATTGCCCTGAGTGCCTGCTGTGGTTTCCGGGTATTTGTGCCCATGCTTGGAGCCAGCTTTGCAGCATACCAGCAATGGTTTGCATTGCCGGCGGATATGCAATGGATGGGAAGCCTGCCTGCGTTGATTTGTTTTGGTACTGCCGCCATTCTTGAAATTGGCGCTTATTATATTCCTTTTGTTGATAACCTGCTGGATGCAATTGCTACGCCGTTAGCCGTAGCAGCAGGAACTGTACTGGCTGCATCGTTTTTGCCCATTGCAGAATTCAGTCCGTTGTTGAAATGGATCATGGCTATTATTGCAGGTGGCGGAGCGGCAGGAACTGTGCATGCAGGCACAGGCTTGCTGCGTTTGTTTTCTTCAAAGACAACTGCAGGTGTAGGAAATGCTGTTGTTTCAACAGGTGAGAATGCAGCTGCAATTGGCGGCACTGCGTTGAGTTTTACTGCACCTATTTTAATTGCAGTACTGATGTTGTTTTTGGTGGGATGGATATTGGTGAAGCGAGTAGGGCGAGTGGTGAGAAAAAATTAATTAGTCAAACTCCTGAACACATCTTCCAGTGAATTCTCATCGCTCTTCAAAGAAAGCACATTGAGATTTTTTTCGATGGATAATTGCAGCAATTGTTTCTTCACTGCATCCGGATTATCTGTTTTAAATTTCCAGGTAGTGTTGTTAATGCGAATACAATTTTGAATTGAACTGAAGAGCGATTCATCTACTTCTTCTTTTAATTCAAGAATTACTTCTCCAGCATGAACTTTCTTCAAGAGGTTAGATAACTGATCATCTGCGACAATGGTTCCTTTGTTGATAATGATCACACGGTCGCAAATGGCTTGCACTTCCTGTAAGATGTGCGAAGAGAATAAAACTGTTTTGTTTAATCCAAGTTGTTTGATCACATCTCTTATCTCAATGATCTGGTTGGGATCAAGTCCGCTTGTTGGTTCATCTAAGATCAATACTTCAGGATCATGAATGAGTGCAGCAGCCAAACCAACACGCTGCTTATAACCTTTTGACAACTGTCCGATCTTTTTATGTGCTTCAGGTGTTAAACCAACCTGCTCAATTGTTGTTTGGATTTTGTTCTTTGGATTTTGTATTTGATGCACTTCAGCAACAAAAGCTAAATACTCTTTCACATACATATCGTAATATAACGCATTGCTCTCAGGTAAGTAGCCGATCTTTTGTTTGCTGCCCATCGGATTGTCATTCACCTTTATATCACACACAACAGCAGTACCACTTGTTGGTTGCAGGTAACCCGTGATCATTTTCATAGTGGTACTTTTTCCTGCTCCATTCGGCCCAAGAAAACCAACGATCTCTCCTTTGTTTACTTTAAAGGAAATATTGTTCACCGCTTTTTGCTCACCATAAAGTTTCACCAGGTTGTTGACCTCAATTGACATGTGCTGTGTTTGCTTCAAAAATAGATGAAATATCCATAAAAATTATTGAGCTAACTTAAACAAACAGCGATAATAATTTTTGTGGATATACTATGTGGCCAAAATAAAATGAAAAACTAACGCATAAAATGCAGGACATCATCAGGGAATAAGAAGAACCGTTCCTTTTTGTGTATACAGCTTACCGTTGCGTTTGTAACTCACCGTCCAGGTGTAAAGACCGGGTGGAGCTTTACTGCCCTTCATTCGACCATCCCAACCTGTAAACAATGAGTTGGTTGAAAATATCTGTTGCCCCCACCGATTATAAATTTTAAAATCAAATGCTTCAATAACGAAATAAGCCTTTGCGTACAAAACATCATTTAACCTGTCATCGTTTGGCGTAAATGCATTTGGTACAAAGATCATGTCTGCACAATCTTTGTAATCAATTGTAACATCATCAACAGCAATGCCGCAACCATTACCAACTGTAACAGAATATGTACCGGGAAATGTAACAACAATACTGCTGTCTGTTTCATTTGTACTCCACAAGTAAAATTCAGCTAAGGGATGCGTTGCATTCAACAGTAAGGGCTCATTTACGCAAAGCGTAGTATCGCTGATAAGCTGAACAGAAGGAGTATAATTTCTGGTGATGGCAAAACTATCTGTACGGTCGCAAACACCATCACTTGTAAGTAATGAATAAGTGCCTTCTGCTGAAAGTGTTCGTTGTGCCGATGTTGTTCCATCATTCCACAAATAGGTTGCGGCAGTTGGTTGTTCTGCATCCACGTCTAATGTTTGAGCATCGC
This sequence comes from Lacibacter sp. H375, assembly GCF_037892425.1. Lineage (NCBI taxonomy): Bacteria > Pseudomonadati > Bacteroidota > Chitinophagia > Chitinophagales > Chitinophagaceae > Lacibacter > Lacibacter aquaticus. The sequence continues at coordinate 432,656 of NZ_JBBKTT010000001.1, read as the reverse complement.
ACAGTAGTGTATCAAATGGGAGAAGACGTTGCAATGGATTCGATTGAATAGTAACAGCAATTGAATCCATGCTTGAACAGCCACCTTTTGTGATCAGCCGCACATGGTACATTCCATTGTTGGCTGCCGTTACATTTCTTCTACGCAAGGTATCGCTGCTCATATTTAAGTTCATGCCGTTTATGGTCCATATATAAGCAATGGCATTAACAGGAACGATCAGTAAAAGATCTTTGCCTTCACAAACGGGAGCATTGCTTTGCAGCATTGGTGCAACAGGTGCAAATACATGCACAGGAATTGGTGCTGAAACAGAACGACAATTATTTGAATTGATGTTTGCCGCTTCTGCAACCAGCAAACGGTAATTACCGCTATCTGCTTTCTGAATATTATTGATGGTTAAGTTAGGAGTGTTGGCGGCAGGAACATTCACCCAGCCACTACCATTGTTAAATTGCCATTGGTATGCAGGATTTGTATAGAATATGCCTGATACATTTCCACTGATGTTGATTGTGCTTCCAACACAAGCATCATTTGTATTTAACTGGGTTCCGCTCACAACGGGTGCAATTGTTGCGCCGCATAATGTGAATTCAATATCATCAAGAGCAAGATCATTCCCTAAACCACCAACCTGGTTATTAAAAATGCGAAGTATAACTGAAGTTTCACCAGCAGGCAAAGAAAAATTAAATCCATATTGTGTCCATGTAAGTGAACTAAAACGTGGGATAGCTGCAGTTACAAAACTTGATAATACAGTACCGGTAGAAGCACTTGCAATTTCAAAACGTAATATCGGGTCTAGAGGATTGGTGCTTCCGGAAGGAATGAGATTTGCCAACCACGCAGAAAAATACAATTGCGAGCCAGAGCAGAGATTGCTGACACTTGTTTCGTAAAACTTTCCTGCGGTGTAATCAGCATTCACGATCATCATATTGCCGCCGGAACGATCACTACCAATATGCCATACACCAAATTGCCGTTGACCGCTTGCAATGTCAGCTGTTGTTTTACGTATTCCATATTGTCCATCATCAATAGCACCAAGCGAATCAAATGCATAAGTTGTAACACCGGCGGGAAGTCTTGCGCCAGTTAGGGGAGATCCGACTCCGCCGCCAAAATTTTCATAAAATAATACGTTGCTTGAGCATTGCGCATACGATTGAACCATCGACAGGCATAGACTAACAATCGCTATTAAAATACAAAATGGCTTCAGGTTGTACATCGGTTGCTTAAGAAGCTTAAATGTAAACATTCATTTACAACAAACAAAAAGCCCTTGCTAAACAACAAAGGCTTTCATAAAAAACCAACCATATGAACAGACATCAAACAGATCAATAGGGTATTGTCTGTGTTCTTTCAATAAAAAGACTGATGCCGAATAAAATTCGCTGCATAAGGCTGCAATATTTTTATATTTACCGCCCAAAGAACGAATGATGTCATATCCTTACCAGATCAAATCTTACGACGAGTATAAAGAAGCTTATCAAAAAAGTGTTGAACAACCCGAAGAGTTCTGGGGTTCAATTGCTGAACATTTTCATTTTCGAAAAAAATGGGATAAGGTTCTTGAATGGAATTTTAAAGAACCAAAAGTAGAATGGTTCAAAGGTGCTAAGCTCAACATCACTGAAAATTGTATTGATCGCCATTTAGAAACAATGGGTGATAAACCCGCCATTATATGGGAGCCAAACAATCCTGAAGAAAGAGTTCGTGTAGTAACATATAACCGTTTGCATAAACGTGTTTGTCAGTTTGCACAGGTGCTCATTAACAATGGCGTTAAAAAAGGTGATCGTGTTTGTATTTACATGGGCATGGTTCCTGAGTTGGCTTATGCCGTGTTAGGTTGTGCCCGCATTGGTGCTATACATAGTGTGATCTTTGGTGGTTTCTCTGCACAAAGTATTGCTGACCGTTTGTATGATGCACAAGCAGAATTTATTGTTACCTGCGATGGTGCTTACCGTGGCAATAAAGATATTCCATTGAAGAGTGTGATCGATGATGCATTGATCGGCAACCGCACAATTAAAAAAGTAATTGTTTATACACGCACACGCACTCCTGTTTCCATGTTAAAAGGAAGAGATGTGTGGTGGGAAGATGAAATGGAATTTGCTGAACACCAGGTGGAAAAAAATGGTGAGGTAAGTTTTCCTGCACAGGAAATGGATGCCGAAGATCCTTTGTTCATTTTATATACTAGTGGTTCAACAGGTAAACCAAAAGGTGTGGTGCATAGCAGTGCAGGTTATATGGTGTGGACGAACTACACATTCGTGAATACATTTCAATACAATAAAGGTGATGTGCATTTTTGCACTGCTGATATTGGTTGGATCACAGGACACAGTTACATTTTATACGGTCCGTTAAGTGCTGGTGCTACTTCAATGATGTTTGAAGGTATTCCTACATGGCCCGATGCAGGTCGTTTTTGGGACATTGTTGATAAGCATAAAGTAAATATTCTTTACACCGCACCAACAGCCATCCGCAGTTTAATGGGTTTTGGGTTAGATCCATTGAAAGGAAAGGATCTTTCCTCGTTAAAAATATTGGGCACTGTTGGTGAACCCATCAATGAAGAAGCATGGCATTGGTATGATGAACATGTAGGCAAGGGTAAATGTCCTATTGTTGATACTTGGTGGCAAACAGAAACTGGTGGTTGTTTAATTTCAAACATGGCTGGTGTTACACCGGCAAAACCAAGTTGGGCAACTTTACCGATGCCGGGTGTGCAACCAATTTTGGTTGATGAAAATGGAAAAGAAGTTACTGAGAAAGATGAGTATGGTCATTTAAAAGGAAACCTGTGCATTAAAGCACCTTGGCCTGCAATTCTCCGCACAACCTTCGGTGATCATGAACGTTGCCGGCAGAACTATTTTGCAACGTATGAAAATTTATACTTCACCGGTGATGGCGCATTAAAAGATGAAAATGGATTCTATCGAATTACAGGAAGGGTAGATGATGTGTTGAATGTAAGTGGTCATCGTATTGGTACTGCGGAGGTAGAGAATGCGATCAACATGCATGCAGGTGTTGTGGAAAGTGCAGTGGTTGGCTATCCGCATGATGTAAAAGGGCAAGGCATTTATGCGTACGTGATCTATGGGCATATGCATAACAATGATGAAGAACTTACACGAAAGGATATTTTGCAAACGGTAACACGTGTTATCGGCCCCATTGCAAAGCCTGATAAGATCCAGTTTGTAAGCGGCTTACCAAAAACAAGAAGTGGTAAGATCATGCGGCGCATTCTTCGGAAAATTGCCGAAGGCGAAATTTCAAATCTTGGTGACACATCGGCATTGCTTGATCCAACAGTTGTAGATGAAATAAAAAACGGAAAGTTATAAAAAGAGAAGCCCCGAAACCTACGTCGGGGCTCTTTCTTACAAGAGGATTTTGGGTATCGATCCGTGTAAGTTTTTTAAAGTCGCTGAAGAATTTTATTCCAGCGGCATCTTTGCAAACCATAATGTTTTTCCACTTTTATTTTCACCTAAGAAAACAATTTGCCCCTTACCAATTGGGAGCGATGGGTATTTGTTGTTGACGTAATAATCTGATTTGCCTTGGCCCATCTGCACGAAGTCACCAATTTTTGCATTAGCAACATCGATTTTGGTAACATTGGGATACATCAGGAATTTATATTTGCTTTCACCCAATTCTTTTTCCTGTCTCCAGCCTTTCATTTCCATAATGGTCCAGTAAACAGATTTTCCATCTTTGCTTTCCATGATCAGTTGGTTATTGGGCGACGATTTTGCGTCTTTGTCATTTTCTTCTCTACGTACTCCGTAAGAAGCTTTTAACACACCGTTGCCTCCAAAATGCATCATGATAATATCTTCATATTCAGCACCACCGCCACTGCCGCCGCCAAGAGAACCAAGATTACCAAACTTCATCACATGTCCTCCGCCTTTTGCTTTGGTATATTTCTGTCCAGCCAATAAAATGTCACCGTTACTTAAAAGTTTTATATCTGCAACTTTGAATTTTCGGCCGGTATACTCAGGGTTCTTTTTTTGTGACGGGGGCGATTGTGATTTTTTATCGAAATCTTCCAACGTATTGTTACTCACAAATTCTGTTTTGCCTTTTGAGATCTTTACAACCTGGAAACCTTTTGCTTTAAATTTTTCTACTTCATCATCACGCATGTTTACGGGTGCAGCAAATTTTTCATCGAAATAATCATCTGTCTTTTCTCCGGTAGCTCCCATGATCAGTACATCATCTCCAATTGTCACAAACATATTGCCATTGAAAATGCCTGCTTTTGATGCAACACTTACACGTTCTTTTACAGTGCCATCTTTTCCCACTCGAACAAATGTGTAGTTGGTGGCAACCGGGTCGGCAGATTTTTTATAAGCCTTCCCACCCATCGGTGCAAAAAGAAGCAATACATCATTGTCTGTATCATTATCATCATCTTGGTCGTCTGTGTTAACTGCAACCACAGTTTGCGGATAGTCAAACTTCAACAGATTGTCGCTTATCTTATTCAAGTCATGATCAAAACGTAGAATATGAATTTCGGTGGTCATCTTTAACGCATTGCCAAGCCCTGTTCCTTTATCGCCGGCAAAGATCAGAATGTTGCCGCTTTCCTGTTGTTCAGAATGAGCGATGTATTGAAACTTGCCTCCATCGTCGCTTTTTGGTTTTATTTTTTCGCCGAAACTCACTTTAGTATCATAGCCACCCCAAAACCAGTTCCATTTGCGTTTGTAGGTTTTACTTTTAAGAATTAGTGTGCCTAAAAGATTCGGCTCCACAGTAACGGCTTCAACAGAATATTCTTCACCTTTATCGGCTTTAAAGCCTTTAATTTTTTCTAATGGAACTTCACTTTCTTCCATTCCCTTGAAATTAAATTCAAGGTCAAATTTGTAAGTTTCAAACTTTGCTTTACGGCCTGATGCTTTAGTAACATAGGTCATTACAACCTCATTCTTTGCTTCATCTACCGTTGGCTCATACAGGTAGCCTTTGTTTGCTTTTTTTGAAATTTCGTGTGTTCCTTCTTGGGAAAGTTTTTGGGCTTGTGTTGCAAGACTGCTGCCTGCAAAAAGAAGCAGCAGAACATAAATCGGTTTCATGTTGTGGAGTTTGAAACCAAAAAAAGCAATTCCTGTTTGTTCTTTTCATACCCTTGAGACGGTATTTTATTATCTAAGTATGGTTACTTCTGTGCCAACAGGAAGCAGCGTATATAATTCTTTGGCATATTCACGCTTTGTGGAAATGCAACCCAGCGTCCAGTTGTAATAGTAATCTACAAAGCGGTCTTCGTTACGGCGTGTGGCATGGATACCAATGCCGCCGCCAGGTCTCGCATTATAGGGAATCATCCCTCTCGATTTCCGGGCATTGAATTTTTCAATATCACTTTGCGTGGGATAATCAAGTAATAAGAAATGGCCCCATTCAGCGTGGAGTTTTTTAGCAATGATGTGGTAAGTGCCTTCGGGTGTGCGGCGGTCGCCTTCCATCATCTTATCGGTCAGTTCACTTGAACCAAACACAACCGGGTAGGTAAACAACCATCCTTCTTCATCATACACTTTCAGCTCGTAGTTGCTTTTATCGATAACTACTTTGTAAAAAGCTGATTTTCTTACAGCTGGTTTTTGAAGTGCTGTTTTACTCCGGCTGAAAAAACTAAACCCGGATAACAGCAGCATCAGCACACAACAAAAAATAAGTGGGGTTGATCGGTTCTTCATTTACACGTTGTTTTCAACAGTACAGAATTAACGGGCAATAATTATGCTATAGTATGAGTGTGAATTTAATTAACAATCCCTTTATGGAGAACTGATGGATAACCTTGTTTGATACAAACAATAAAGCCGCCTTGTAAAGACGGCGGCTTTAATTTCTTATTCGTAAGAATGCTTAGTGAAAAACTTTTTGATCCAGTGTTTTTGCTTCGGAAATCATGGCTGCCAGTTTTTCTGCTGAAGGAACTTTGCCGGTCAAACCAAACTTTTCATTTGTTTCAAGGAGTTTAGTGTGCAGGTTTTCGGCATTACGTGTTGCAAGTTCTTTAACGGTATCAACACCTGCAGCTTCGAGCAATTCTGCTGTTTGTCCGGCAACGCCATTTATACGATGCAGATCGGCATGGTTCACCCAGGTAAGGACCAGGTTTTCCGGAATCTGGGTTACTTCATGAATAGCTACCCTTCCTTTTTTTGTTCCGCCTTGTATCAACAGATCGTCTGTTGTAAAAATGGCCATAGTTTCCAAACGTGCTGCATAGTTTGGCCCGATGCCTTCAATATCGATCACTTTATAACTCATGATTCTTTTTTTAGTTCGGCAATGTAAAGAAAAAACCCACCCAACCTGCCGAAAAAATCCGGACAGGCTCTTCACGGAGGAATAAAAAAACCGCTCCTCAAAATTGAAGAGCGGTTAAGCCAGAGAATACAGCGTGAGCTGTATTACCAGCTGCTAAATCTTATACCAAAGTTGTAAGGTGTTTGTTCCAGTCCGTTTTTATGTAAGTTGTTAAGTGCATAGCTACCGTACAAGCGAACCGCACCAAGGTTCAATTCGCCAATTGCAGAAAGCTTCCATGGTTCAAGGTTGAAATCGCTTCTTACTTTTTCTTTGCCATTTTGTTCACTCTTCATTTTTTGGCGGGCTGCATACATGTAACCTGCGCTAACACCTGCGCTGAAGCCATAACCTTTTTTGCGCTTTGGAGCAAAATTGAAGTCGAGCATAACTGGCACTGTTAAATAATCGGCTGCCAGTTTGTTTTTCTTGTATTTGAAGTTATCAACGGTAATATTTGTAACTGGTTCAGTATTGTACCGAATACTTTTTTCAAAGCTGTAATTGTTCATTTCCACACCTAAACCGTATTTCAGATTTACTACGTGTTTGATAATGTTAACACGTTGCATGAAGAACCAGACATTTACATTAATGGATCGACCGTTACGCAAACCCATTTGATCTTTTGTTCCTGCTGGAAAAAAAGCCTGTGCTTCAGGGGATGCATAATTTGTTTGATCATTTACATTTGAGAAACCAAGATCAAGAATAAGCCAGTTGGTGCTTACGTTTGATTTTTTGTAGTCTTTACGTTTTTTGATTTCAACCGATACGCCATCATCATCGTCGTCACCGTCTTTTTCATCTTTTTCTGTTTTCTTTTCTTTACCATCATGTTTTTTGATGATGATCATGTTACCGACTTTAATGGTATCGGCACTTTGTGGTTTTGTGGTGTCAGATTGTGCGTTGAGTCCGAGGCATAGTACTAGACCTAGCAATGAGAATAAAAACTGCTTCATAAAAATTTCCGTTTAAAGTTTTTGTTATTGGGTGTTTACTGCAAACACTGCAAAGCGTACTTCGGAAGAACTTGATTGAATACCGGTTTTACGTTCAAGCGTCCGTTTTGCTTTTTTTATCAACCCTGCTATTCCACTTCTGCGTTGCCTTTCTTCGTTAAGGAGTGCATCCTCGTCATTGTCGGCAACATCATTGTTGTAAGCAGCATAGCTGATGTTGTTTGCTATAGGTTGTACGGTTGAAGTTTGTGGAATGTTACTGGGAGCGTCATTTTTTTCTTCAAATATTTTTTCTGGCACATCAGTCTTCACAATATCTATTGGTTGTTCAACAACAGGCGTAGTAATTGTTGTTTCTGTTTGTTCAGTTGTGTTAACTGCAGGAGCAGAAACATTACCAGTTGTAGATGTTTTTGTTTTTTCTGTAGATTCAGTAGATGCTGTAGACTGATTAAACTCGCTGGTTTGTTCATCCAATGTCTCTTTCACTAAATCTTTTACTGAAGAAGGCCTGCTTGTTTCTTCTGTATTTTTCTTTACTGGTTGTTGTTGATCAACTACAGCAATAGATTCTTGTTTATCTGTTGTTTTCGTTTTATCCAACATCAGCCACATAGCACTACCCAGCAACACAACAACTGCAGCTGCAGCGCTCCATCTCCTGGCTGTTATGCTCAGCGAGAACACACGTGCAGGTTCAGCTTGTTTGTACAGTAAAGATTTATCGGGGAATACAATAGAAGTGTCAGCTGTTAACTGGCTTCGACGAAGCCATTGTAATTCTTTTTGAAGTGTTGTGTTAGCTACAAGTTCTTTTTCAACTTGTGCTTTTTCATCAGCTCTTAATTCATCATCAACATAAAGTAACAATTGCTCTTCATTGATGTTGCTTTCTTCATCAACCGGTTTCAATAAAGAGTTGATGAATGAAGTATCCAGTTTTACATCATCTGTAAAAACAGACTGCCGGATCAAATCAAATTCTTCCTGCAGATCCGGATTGGTCGCCACAAATGCTTCCACAATTTTCCGCTGCCCGGCTGTCAACTCATTGTCGACATACAGGAGGAAAAACTCTTCGTAATTATGGCGGTTAATATTCATTGTTTGTGTTTATTTTCTTGAACCCAGGATATGTGCCTTGGTTCTTTCAACTACATTACATTTTCAATACTCACTAAATAATTTTTCAACTGTAATCTTGCTCGGTGCAAATAAACTTTTACCTGGCTCTCGTTCAATCCCGTTATTTCACCAATCTCGTCGTAACTATATCCTTCGTAATCTTTTAATAAAACAAGGCTTCTTGCTGTTTCACTTAACCGGGCCAGTGCTTCTTCCAACACTTTCTTCATATTATGTTGCGGCCGGTCCTGTATTCTCACTTCTTCTGCAAATTCATCCCGCAAGGTCATCCGTTTGTGTTTGCGAATGTGATCGATCATCTGGTTGTAGGCAATGGTAAACAGGTATGATTTGCTGCGTTCATTATCTACATTGTCTTTATTCACCCACAATTTTTCGAAAGCACTTTGCACAACATCCCGTGCATCTTCTTCGTGCCCCAAATTCTTGAGGATAAAACGGTATACGTTGTCGGCATACCGGGTCACACATTCATTATATTCTCTGGCGGTCATAAATCAGTTAGTGATCCGTGATGATAAGTTTAACTATCAGTATTACGGACACCGAAAATAAAAGTTACAGGAAAATAAAAATATTTTTAAAGCGTACCCGAAAAAGAATCGAAAATGAAAAAGCCGGTTTGCGGGGCCGAGTTAGGCGCCGGTTTTTCCTGGCAGGTTTTGCTGCATTTGGGAGAAGTAGCAGCTGATTTCTTGTTAGGTGTAATGTTAAGCAATGCCCATGCAGAAACGGTAACTAATACCACAGCGCCAAGAAGGATGATTTGCTTTTTCATAAACACCTGTTTGAAGGATAAGACGAAGGTAGAAGGAAAATGTTACAGTTGCACCACATATTTGTGTGAATTTCTTGAACATGCAATCGGTTACGCATAAAAGAACCTCTGAATCCTCTTATTTTTGTCGCTTAAACTTATTGTTATGAATGAGAAATTAGTGCAACGCATTGCAAATGAATTGGATGAGATCAAGACCAACGGGCTTTTTAAAACCGAGCGAATCATTGAGAGCGCCCAAGGTCCTGAGATCATGGTCAACGGGAAGATTGTGCTGAATTTCTGCGCCAACAATTATCTTGGGTTGTCCTCTCATCCGAAAGTTATTGAGGCAGCAAAAAAATACATCGATTTGCGTGGATTTGGGATGAGCAGTGTGCGTTTTATCTGCGGCACACAGGATATCCATAAAGAGCTGGAAGCGAAAATTTCGAAATTCCTCGGTACAGAAGATACCATTTTATATGCAGCAGCTTTCGATGCCAATGGAGGTGTATTTGAACCATTGTTTGGTGAGCAGGATGCCATCATCAGCGATGCATTGAACCATGCCAGTATTATTGATGGCGTTCGTTTGTGTAAAGCCCAGCGTTTCCGTTATGAGCATAACAACATGGCCGATCTGGAAGCAAAACTTCAGGAAGCTGCGGATGCCCGTAACCGTGTGATTGTTACCGATGGAAGTTTCAGCATGGATGGTACTATTGCCCAACTTGATAAAATTGCTGAACTCGCAGAAAAATATGATGCGGCAATTATGGTAGATGAGTGTCATTCAAGTGGCTTTCTCGGAAAGACTGGTCGAGGTACACATGAATACCGTGGCGTGATGGGTAAGATCGATATCATTACCGGCACTTTGGGTAAAGCACTCGGCGGTGCAAGTGGTGGCTTCACCAGCGGACGTAAAGAAGTAATTGAAATGTTGCGCCAACGTTCACGCCCTTATCTTTTCAGCAATACGCTTGCCCCAAGTATTGTGGGTGCATCTATTGCAGTGATGGATCTGTTAAGCGAAACAACTGAACTCCGTGATAAACTCGAGGCAAATACAAAATACTTCCGTAGTAAAATGACCGCCGCCGGTTTTGATATTAAACCCGGTGATCATCCAATTGTTCCCATCATGTTATACGATGCGGTGGTGGCGCAGGATTTTGCGGCCAAATTGTTGAAGGAAGGAATCTATGTGATCGGATTTTTCTTCCCCGTTGTGCCGAAAGGGCAAGCTCGTATCCGTGTACAACTGAGTGCGGCGCACGATCAACAACATTTGGATAAAGCCATTGCAGCGTTTACCAAAGTAGGTAAGGAGTTGGGTGTATTGAAAGAAGTAACTGCATGAGGAAACTCTTGATTGCACATGCATTGATGCTGATCTGTTTGGTTTCATCAGCACAAAAACTTTCATTCCCACAATCTTTTGTTGGCAACTGGAAGGGTACACTTGCATGGAACAGGGCTGAAAAAGCGCCACAGCAATTTACCATGCGGTTGAATATTCAAGCTGTTGACAGCGGTCGTTATACCTGGCAGATAATTTATGGTGATGATAATCCTTCCACTGGAAACAAGGTTGATGATCGTCCGTATGTATTATTGCCGGTTGATACTTCAAAAGGCCATTGGCAAATTGATGAACGAAATACAATTGTGCTGGATGGATATTTTATCGGCAATACGTTTACCTCAGTGTTTTCTGTTTCCGGAAGTACAATTGTGAGCAAGTACGAATTAACAGCTGACGGTTTGATCGTTTCATTTACTACGTACGCAACAAATCCTATTAAAAAAACGGGTGGTACTTCAAAAGAAATACCACCCGTTGATAGTTATAAAGTAGTTGGACAGCAGCAAGGATTGCTGAAGCTGGAGAAATGAATTTATTATCGTTTTACCCGGAAACTTCCTTCAGTTATTGCTAAAGGAGCACCTGTCATCGACTGTACTTTCCCACTAAATGTTCCGCTTATGCTTGTTGTTGTGATCTCAGAAAGACGAATCGCAACATTTGCATCAGTTGTAACAAAAAGTGAACTTAACTGTTCGCCGCTTGCATTAAAGTAGATCAGTGCACCCTGTATAGTTACACCAACCATTGCATCTGTATAAGTCTTATTTGTAACAATTGCGGTAACATCATTAATGTTTATTCCCATCAGGTTTACTTGCGGATTTGTTGCATTTTGCATTCCCTGGAATGCCCCTGTATAGATCATTGTTCCGCCAGCATCGAACGATGTTAAAAGAGCGTTTGTTGATCCGCTGAAATCTTTTTGTACACCATCAATTTTAAATTTCACGAAATAGCTGCTGTTTCCACCACCGCCTCCGCTGCCACCTGTTCCACCGGTTCCCCCGCTGCCGCCACTGCTGAAAGATTTTTCTTTTGAACAGGAGTTTAGCCCGAAGGAAATAATTGCAAAGAGAAGTGTTAGTACATAGAGTTGATTCTTTTTCATCTATCTGATTTTTTGCTTAAAATAAGTACTGCAAGATGCAATTTTTATTTGAAGTTAGCCTCTGTTGTTAATAGGTTTTAAGTGCTTTTATTTAATGGTAGGGATCAAACCACGGATGCCCATATCAACCAATGTTTCGCCTTTCAGCGGTTCCCATTTACCATTTGGGTTCAGGTCTTTCCATTCCACACTTTTGTTAATGCTGAAACTGCATTCCACAACAATATCTTTTGTTTCATTTCCGGTGATCTTCAGTTTTCCATTGGCAAATGCAGCAGTTACCACACAACTTCCTGCAGGGATAGGCGATGTATTGAACAGTGGATTTACAACTGTTGTTGCCCCGGCCGGTGCCTGTCCGTTTTGTGTAATAGGAATATTTGTTCCCAGCACAGGAACACTTGTTTCCAAACCCCAGAAACCCTGAGTGCGGTTGCCATTTACCGGAATGCTTTGTGTTTTTACGGTAAATGATTTGATATAGCTGTTGAAACCGATGAAGGACGCAATGGTTGCCGTACGATCCTGGTTAATGGAAACACCGTTGATGCTTGTATCAACTCTTATTTTCACATCTCCATTTTGATAGGCGAGCGAAATACGTAACCATTCATATTCACCAATTGCGATCTGGTTGATCGGCACTTCATAAAACACTTCGTTATTACCGGCTTGTGGTGCTTTTTCAAAATCAATGGCTTTACTGCCACCTGCTGTTGTTTCTGCTGCATGATACAGAACTGCGCCCTTTCCCAATAAAGTAAGAGGACCGGGAGCAATCTCAATATAATGCGCACTCATCTTATTCATCACGCCACTTTGGGCTGCATTTCCTGCAGGTATGGTTGATGGCTGGCCAATATTGTTCAGCCTTACCTGCGTGGAATCAAATTTGAATTTGAAGATGACTTTTGCAGAACTGGTGCCAGTTTCATTTTTCTTACAGCTTAGTGCAAAAAAAGTAACACTGATCAACAGCAGAAGGAGTGTACGGGACATGGTGGCTGGTTTTGAGACTCTAAAACGCATTGAAAAGATGCTTATTGCTTTTCGGAAAGTTTTAAGTGGCCATTCACATTCTCACTTTACTTTTGTGCAAAATTTTAAACATGCGGTTTGTTCCTGTTTTGTTCTTCCTGGTTGTGCTATTTAACTCTTGTTCTATCAATAATTTTTCAATTGATAACGACCTGAAACAGTATTTCGATAAATACAAAGCAACGGGTTCTTTTTCGTTGTTTGATAATGCGCAGGCACAGTTTACCATTTACGATTCAGCTAATTTCCGAAAACGTTTTACACCCGCTTCCACGTTCAAAATTGTGAACTCACTTATTGGTTTGGAAACGGGTAAGCTCTTTGATGAAAAGATGATTATCAAGTACGACGGTATAATTCCAGAGCAAAAAACTGAGGTTATTGCTGATATAACTATGGAGCAAGCTTTTAAAAATTCATATGTCCCTTACTACCAACAACTGGCACGGAATATTGGAAGAGATACCATGCAATTCTGGATCGATTCGATCAAGTACGGTAATATGAAATTAGGCAGTGTTATTGATTCTTTCTGGCTCAACAATACCATTAAGATTTCGCCCGATGAACAATTGGGTTTGGTAAAGCGCCTGTATTTTGAGCAACTTCCTTTTCAAAAACGTACACAGCAGATCGTTCGTAAAGTGATGATGCAGGAAGAAAATTCGTTGTACAAACTTGCTTACAAAACCGGTTGGGGCTTTGATGAAAAAGGAGAAAACATTGGCTGGATCGTTGGCTGGATAGAAGAGAACCGTCATCCATACTTTTTTGTGTTACTGGTACAATCTCCCGATCAGAACTATGATATGCGCAATAATCGTCTTGCTTTGTTAAAAGATATTTTGAAGCACTACGATTTTATGCAAGGGAAAAAATAACAAGGAATATCTGATATTTAATTTTTGATAGTGGAACAATCGGTTTCCTTTGCCCCATTGCTCCTTTGCGCTCTTTGCGTGAAAATCAAAAAACTGGCTTAACTTTTGTTTCATTCTGTAAACCTGTATCTTGTACCTTAATCACAATTATCCTTGTTCTCCTTCGCACATATAGAATATTTACTCTTGCTGGTAGTACTAATACCAGTGGTTTTATTATTTGTATTCAACAAACGTTGGAAAAAGAAAACAAAAAAGAAAATTGGTGACGAGCAGTTGGTAAATCTTTTAACTGTCAATCATTCCACGAAAAAATTTGCTGCTAAGTTTTATATTTTTCTCGCCGCAATTGCATTAACAGCAGTTGGTGCAGCTAATCTCCGAACAGCAGGTAAAGCAGAAAATGTAAACCGAAAAGGTCGTGACATTATCATTGCCATGGATGTAAGTAAAAGTATGTTGGCTGATGATGTAAAACCTACCCGTTTAGATAAGGCAAAACAATTCATCAATAAACTTCTCGATCAATTGCCTGATGATCGTATCGGACTTATTTGGTTTGCAGGTAAAGCTTATTTGCCTATGCCGTTAACAGCAGATCAAGGTGCTGCTAAATTATATGTGCAATCGGCTGGTCCTGATGCAGTGCCAACGCAAGGAACTGTTATTGGTGAAGCCATGCGATTGGCAGCAGAAAGTTTTCCGCAGGAAAGTAAACGTTACAAAGTATTGCTCCTGATAACAGATGGCGAAGATCATGATGAAGCAGCAGAGAACATGGCCCGAGAACTGAAGAACCGTGGTGTTTTATTACTCAGCATTGGTTTGGGAACACCAGAAGGTTCGCCCATTACTGATCCTGAAACAAAAGAATTCAAGAAAGATAACCTGGGGCAAACAGTTGTATCGAAGTTGAATGAACCATTGCTTCGTCAACTTGCTGCTGTGAATGGTGGCTTGTATGGTAATCTTGAGAATACCGATGAAATGCTGAAGGAAGTAACAACCATCATCAACCAATTGGAAAAGAAAGGTGTGGAAGGCGAAGTGAGCAATACCAATTATAACAACTTCTTCTTCTGGTTTTTAACGGCAGCATTATTGCTGTTGATTGTTGAATTGTTTATTCATGAACGAAAGAAGGTATGAAGATTTTCTTAACCATATTTGTTTTATTTGCTGCGTTGCTTACCCATGCACAGGAAGGGGAAGTAATGAAGGGCAATCGTTACTACAAAGAAGGTAATTATGATAAAGCGGAGGAAGCTTACCAAAAAGCATTGAGCAAAAAAGAAAACCTGATTGCACGTTATAATCTCGGCAACACACTTTATAAAAAAGAGAGCATTGATGATGCGGTAAAATCGTTTGATGGCGTGATCAACGCTACCGATGATCCTGAATTAAAAACAAAGGCACTTTACAACAAAGGAGTTTTATTACACAAAGGCAATCGCTTAACCGAAGCAATTGATGCGTACAAACAGGCATTGCGTTTAAATCCTGATGATGAAGAAGTAAGAAAAAATCTGCAACTGGCTCTTCAACAGAAAAAGCAACAGGAACCTAAAAAGGATCAAAAGAAAGAACAAAAGGAGCAAAAGCAAAAACAGGAAAAAAAGAAGGAAGAACCCAAGCCGCAACAACCCAAACCTCAAAAAAGCAAGCTTACCAAAAAGCAGGCTGAGCAATACCTCAAAGCGCTGGAGCAAAAAGAGCGTGAATTACAGGAAAAAGTGCGGAAGAAAACCGCTGTTCCCAACCAACCGGAGAAAGACTGGTAGGCAATTTGAAGATTTCCTAGTTTGACAATTTGAAAATGCAGGGAAGTGCATCTTCCCTAAACCTTAGAGCCCTTTCTTTGTTACATTTGTGCTGAAATTTCGTAGAGCGGATTCTTGTGAATTTTCAAATTAAGCCATTTTCAAATTTTCAAATTGATGTTTTTATATAGCGCTTCCTTAACTGATTATAAACGACTGGCAACAAAAGAGGTAAAGATCGGCGATTTGCTGCTGGGTAATTTCCATCCCATCCGTTTGCAAACAATGACCACTACTGATACAATGGATACCATTGGCACGGTAGAGCAAAGCATCCGCTGTATTGAAGCCGGCGCAGAGTTGGTTCGTATTACTGCACCTTCAAAAAAAGAAGCGGAGAATTTACAGAACATCAAAGATGAATTACGCAAAAGAGGTTACAACACACCGTTAGTGGCAGATATTCATTTTACACCAAACGCTGCCGAGATCGCTGCACGTATTGTGGAGAAAGTGCGTGTTAACCCCGGCAACTATGTTGACAAGAAAAAATTTGAACAGATCGAATATACTGATGCGGAATATCTCGAAGAGATCGATCGTATTCGTGAACGTTTTACTCCGTTGGTGAAAATTTGTAAAGAGTACGGAACTGCAATGCGTATTGGTACCAATCATGGTTCACTTAGCGATCGTATTATGAGCCGCTATGGCGATACTGCGATTGGTATGGTGGAAAGTGCCATGGAATTTTTGCGCATAGCACGTGCAGAAAGTTTTCACAATATTATGCTGAGCATGAAGAGCAGTAATCCACAGGTGATGGTGCAGGCATATCGTATGCTCATCAATCACATGATGGATGAATTCAACGAATGTTACCCGTTGCATCTTGGCGTTACTGAGGCGGGTGATGGTGAAGATGGCCGTGTAAAAAGTGCTGCGGGTATCGGCACATTACTCGAAGATGGTATTGGTGATACGGTGCGTGTAAGCTTAACCGAAGATCCCGAGTTTGAAATTCCCGTTTGCAGAGACCTGGTAAAACGTTATCAGCAAACTGAAAAGCCGACAGCAAAGATTCCGGCTATTTCTACTTCCGGATTACCTTATTCTCCTTTTGAATACAAACGCAGAGAAAGTTTTGCAATCGGCAATATTGGTGGAAAGCAAGTGCCTGTTGTAATAGCTGATTTGAGTAAACTTGATTCTATCACACCAAAAGAATTGGAACGTGTGGGGTATAAATATGATGAAGCAACTGACAAGTGGAGTATAGGTGATATGGCTGCTGATTATATTTTCATTGCCAATCAAACATTAAATTTTGAATTGCCCGGCACGTTGAAAGTGATCGTTTACCCTGAAACATGGAAAGCATCTGTTGCTACTGTTTCAGGCGAACAGAAATACTTTCCCATTTTTGCAGATAGTGGTTATGCAGAAGCTGAGGTAAAAAATGATCTGTTGAATTTTGTTATGATCGATTGTTATAACGATGATACAACGCTTAATGATTATACTTATCTCGACGTATTGGCAAACGATCCAACTGTTGTATTGTGTTTAAGCAGCACCAATAAAAATGCAATGCAGAGTGTGCGTCGCATGTTTATTGAACTGATGAATCGTAAGATCAAAAATCCTGTTGTATTAATTACAGACAGTAACTGGCAAACTGCCGATGAACATCTCATTCATTATTCAACTGAGTGCGGTGCATTGTTGCTCGATGGTATGGGCGATGGAATTTGTTTGGGAATGAGTACAAAAAGTTATTCGCTGCAAGCCGCCAACTATTCGCAAAATACAGCTGGTAGAAATTATCTAAGTAACCAATCACCCGAACAGTTCATCAATAACACGGCTTTCAGTATTTTACAGGCAACACGTACACGAATTTCAAAAACGGAGTATATTTCATGCCCGAGTTGTGGAAGAACATTATTTGATCTGCAGGAAACGACAGCAAAGATCCGTTCTGTCACCAATCATTTGAAAGGTGTGAAGATCGCTATCATGGGATGTATTGTAAATGGCCCCGGTGAAATGGCGGATGCAGATTTTGGTTACGTAGGCAGTGGTCCGGGAAAGATCACATTGTACAAAGGAAAGGAAGTGGTGAAACGAAGTGTAGATAGTGAAGTGGCAGTTGACGAACTCATTAATTTATTAAAAGAAAACAGTGCCTGGGTTGAACCGGCGTAAAACAAGAAGTATGAAAATTGTAAAGATCATTGCAGGTATTTTAGTTGTTGCATCCTTTGCCAGTTGCACTATCAATGAAGAAATAGATTTGAGCACTGCAGGCAAAGGTCAATATATGTTGGCCACCGATATGAGCCAGGCTTTGGAAATGATGAAGAGCATGGGTGGCGGACAAATGCCCGACAGTTTAAAAGGGAAAAAAATCGATACCACAATGTCGCTGGCATCACAACTTGATTCATTAGATAAACCACTCTCGGCAGAAGAGCAGGCTTACTTTAAAAATGGAACTCTTCACATGGTGATGAGTATGGATGATAATAAATTCAACATGGAAACAAAATATCCGGTGAAGGATATTAAGGACCTGCAAAAGTTTTTTAAAGCTTACTACTATGTTGATTCAGTAAATAAATCAAAAAAGAAAACACCGCAGCCTGGTGAAGAAGCACCGGAAGAAGGAGCACCGGGCGCAGGTATGGGTGGCCTGGCAAACGTGATGGGCAACATGCCATCAACAGCATCACCTTATATCATTACAGATACAAGCATACAACGTATTGCACTTACCAAAGAATCAATGACAGAAACCTATGGCGATAAAATGAAAGGTGCTGAAATGTTCATGAGCCAGATGGTGATGAGTGTTACCATAAAACTACCACGAATTGTAAAAAGACTTGAGGGCAAAAGTGCAAAACTGCTTGATGATAAAAAGACCGTTTTCTTTACTGCTTCCATGGCTGAAATGATGGAAGATCCTGAAAACGGAAGTTTCCTTATTGTGTTTTAAGTTCAGAGGGGATTTACTTTTTCCAGTAAAGGTTCGGTACGGTTGCGTTTATTCAGAAAACAATATTTGTTTCCTGACCTGCTCCTACACGCTATCAAATTGCCACAGCGCAAAATCAACTCATAAAAATTTTGAAATGGAGGTGAATTAGAGAAGAAAAATTTTGCACTGGCCCCCATCATTGCATTAAGCTGATAAGCTAGAGCCAGTGCAGAAATTATTTTTTGAAACTGATCTTAATCTCCGTTTGGTGATCAGTCGTCAGTACATATTCTTTTATTTTATTATCCAACGCCGTGCCAAAAAATCAGATTGAATTTACCATGACCCAATTGTGACGAATGCAAAAACGGTCATCTACATTTCCAGATGATTTTAATATTTTGGCTCTTCATTGAAGTAGTTTTTGTTGTTAATAAATTTGCTTTTTCTCCACCTATCACAAAAAGACATCTCGTTTTTGCCGACTGAATTTAGAATGTAGAATTACTTCCACATTTATTCTTCCCAGTTATTTGCTGAAATTGCTGTTGGTAAGTAAGCATTCTGCTGAAACTAATTTCAGCGTGATGATCATCTTCCATCAGTTCAGGGCAGCAGTGAACAAGCGATTTTTCGTGTTTGGTTAACATCTTAATAAGGTTTAATAATAAATAATAACTGTGTTGTATTTGCGGCAAGCAAATACTTACAGAAGGTCTGAGATACGTTGATGGATTTACGAAGTAAAGATTGGGCGTCTTACTGGGAAGGATCTGCTTACATGTAAACACTTTATTATGTGTTATGGATGTAAAATTATGTATTCAAAATACATTTATCAATACCCTAAATAGCTAAGTACTGGTAATTTAATACTTAGGATATCTACTATAACAAACCGTAAATTAAGCTGATTTGGTTTCTTTATCTTTATTGCTTTAACTGAAATAATAGATGCAGACAGATTTTCTCGTAATAGGATCGGGCATAGCTGGATTAACATATGCCATTAAAGTTGCGGAAGCATGCCCTGATAAACAGATATTGGTAGTAACCAAGTCCAATGCAGACGAAACCAATACCAAGTATGCGCAAGGCGGCATCGCCGTGGTAAATGATCTGGAGAATGATAGTTTCGATAAACATATTGAAGACACGTTAATTGCTGGAGATGGATTGTGTGATCAACAGATCGTTGAGATAGTAGTGAAAGAAGGAGCTTTGCGTGTAAATGAAATTATTGAATGGGGTGCCAGGTTCGATAAAGAAAAAGATGGTGATTATTCGTTAGGAAAAGAAGGCGGGCATAGTGAGCACCGCATCCTTCATCATAAAGATGTAACAGGTGCAGAAATGGAAAGAGCTTTGCTTGAAACCATTCGACGCAGCAAGAACATTACATTGGTGAATCATTATTTTGTAGTTGATCTTATTACCCAGCATCATCTTGGTTTTCTTGTTACCAAATCAACACCAGATGTACAATGCTATGGTGTGTATGCACTGAACCTGAAAACAAATACAATTGAGATCATCCAGGCAAAGATTACTTTATTGGCTGCCGGAGGAAACGGACAGGTTTACCGAACAACAACCAATCCAGTAATTGCAAGTGGTGATGGTGTGGCAATGGTCTATCGTGCAAAAGGCCGTATTGAAAATATGGAGTTCATCCAGTTTCACCCAACAGCATTATACCAGGCAGGACAAAAAGGGCAAGCATTTTTAATTACAGAAGCAGTACGTGGCGATGGTGGTATTCTTCGTAATCATAAAGGCGAAGCATTCATGGAGAACTATGACGAACGTAAAGATCTTGCTCCCCGTGATATTGTTGCAAGAGCAATTGATAGTGAAATGAAGATCAGCGGTACTGAACATGTGTGGCTCGATTGCAGGCATATGGATATTGAAAAGTTCATTCATCACTTTCCGAATATTTATGAAAAATGTAAAAGCCTTGGAATAGATGTAACACAACATATGATACCAGTTGCTCCTGCTGCGCACTACAGTTGTGGTGGTATTAAAACAGATGAGTGGGGACGTACATCCATTAAACATTTATATGCAGCCGGCGAATGTGCAAGCACAGGTTTACATGGCGCAAATCGTTTGGCCAGTAATTCTTTATTGGAAGCAATGGTATTTGCTCATCGTAGTTATATGGATGCTGTTGAAAAAATCAAGCTCTTGGATGCAGAACAACCCGTATTGCCGGAATGGAATGCAAAAGGAACAAGTCAACCCAAAGAGATGATCCTTATCACCCAAAGCTTAAAAGAGTTGCAACAGGTGATGAGTGATTATGTTGGTATTGTGCGCAACGATATACGTTTACAAAGGGCCATGCGTCGTTTAGATCTGTTGTGGGAAGAAACTGAAAATCTTTACCGTAGCAGTTCAATTTCTCCGCAGATCATGGAGTTGCGTAACATGATCTCTGTTGGTTATCTCATTACTAAAGGAGCATCGTTCAGGAAAGAGAGCAGGGGATTGCACTTCAATACCGATTATCCAAACAAGCATCCATTGCTTCAGAACATTGTACTGTAGGCTTTGTGCAAAAAAGCTTAATCGTTAATTTCACGGCATGTATTATATCGTTTACGGTTTCCTTCGTTTACTTTCCTTTCTTCCAATGGCAGTGCTTTACTTGCTTGCCGATCTTGCTTATGTAATTATTTTCTATGTGCTTGGCTATCGAAAAGAAGTGGTGATGAATAATCTCTTAACTGCTTTTCCCGAAAAAACAGAAGAAGAACGAAAGAAGATTATGAAAACATTCTATCATAACTTTTGTGACACGTTTCTTGAAATGATCAAAATGTTTTCATGGAATACCGAAGAAATTAAAAGAAGGTTTGTCTGCAATATTGAAGTGATGAATGATTTTGTTGGCAAAGATCAGAACGTACTAATCGTGTCTGGCCATTACTTTAATTGGGAAATGGCCAATCTTGGATTAGGGGCTCTGTCAAAAATGCCATTCGTTGTTGTGTACATGCCTATACGTAATAAAGCCATCGACAAAGTTGTGTATGATTTAAGGCGAAAGACGGGTGTGGTTTTAGTGCCGGCTACAGATTTTCAAAACCAGGTGCGTGAGCATACAAAAAATCAACACGCATTAATTTTAGTTGGAGATCAAAACCCCGGAAACCCGGCAAAAGCATATTGGACTAATTTCTTCACAAAGCCGGCACCTTTCCCAAGAGGACCTGAGAAAGGAGCACGAAGAGGTAATACTATAGTTATTTATGCGGATTTTTATAAAGTAAAACGTGGTTATTATAAATGCGAGTTTGAATTGTTGACATCTAGTCCAAATAATTATAAGGACGGCGAACTCACCCGTTTGATCGTTGATAAAATTGAAAACTCTATTCGTCAACGCCCTGCTAATTATTTATGGAGCCACAGAAGGTGGAAGCATGAATGGAGGGATGAATATAAAAAGATGTGGATCGATAAATGATCGTACCGTGTTTTAACGGTAAATAAAAAATGATTTCACGGTTTATGACTGGTTGAATGTTTTGTGTTTACAAACTTATTAGTTTTAACAGCAAACCCAATTCATTTAATTGTAAACTACTACGTCATGCCAGGAAGAAAAATTTCTAAAAAAGAAGTTGTTCGCTTAGTAAAAAAGTATAAAAAAAGTGGGGAGAAGAAAAACAGCATTTCTGCCTGGTTTTCTTTAGCCAATATGCAGGAAATTGTTAAGCTGATTGGAGATTTGAATGATTCTGCAACAGGTAAAACAGGTGATGGTGTGCGAGTGTATTTCAGCCGTTATCCAAATAACGTAAGTGATCCGGAAAAACAAGACAAAAACACCGTTGTATTTGTGCCAACCTATAGTTTACATGGAGGTAGTACGCATCATGATTATATTTCGGCTGAAGAAGTAAAAAAGCTTTCTGAAGAAATTGGTGATCCGGATACTGAAAGCCAGGTAGAATCATTGAGAAGTGTTGAAGAAGAGGAGGGTGAACTTGGCTTTAACCATGCCGAACTTTGTCCAAGCAATTGTGAGGGAGGTACGGTAGGTGGTGCTTAATTTTAATCTGAATGTTTTCATTTCTCACATTACATAGCTATTTTGAAATTTTCGCACTGCTAACCAGCATAATTTGTTGGCGTTCCATCAAAAAAACGCCATTACGCTGGTTAGCATTCTTTATGCTCTTTATTGTACTGGTTGAGTTAACGGGCAGATATTACAGAACGGTTTTACATCAATCCAATGCATGGCTTTATAATTTCTCCGTACCAATTGAGTATTTGTTCTACGGTTGGTTGCTAAGCCAATACTTCAAAAGCAATGTTTTTATTAAGATTGCAAGAGTATTTTTAATTGGCTTTTTTGTTTTTGCAGGGTTGCAACTATTTGTATTTGGAGAACTGGCTACCTTCAATCCCATTTTTTTCAAGATCGGTAGTCTTGCAATGATCGTCTTTTGTTGTTTTTATTTTATCGATTTTATGCGGGAAGAAGTGCCTGTGAATCCTGTGAGTGAGCCCATGTTTTGGATCGCATCTGGTTTATTTCTGTTCAATGCCGGGGAGTTTTTGTATGTTTCATTATCGAGTATATTATTCAGCGATTGGCAAAAGTGGAGCACTGTTATCAGTAAAATCAATAACAACCTGGTTATACTTTTATATGCCACTATTTCAATCGGTATCATAACAATGGCACGTAAACAATGGATTCAGAAATAGCACAACTACTTTTTTATTTTACAATAGCAATTTTGTTATTGGGTATTTTCTTGATCGTCTTTGTCATCATTTATCGCTTACGTATGAATAACTACCTCAAAGAAAAGGAGCAAACAAGGCTTCTTTATGAGCAAACACTTTTGCAAACCCAACTTGAGATACAGGAACAAACACTCAAAAACATCTCGCAGGAAATTCATGACAACGTGGGGCAAGTTTTAACACTTGCCAAACTGAATCTTGCAACTACTGCTGTTGATGACTCGGGTGCAAGGGAGAAAATTAAAACAAGTCAGCAACTCATAGGTAAAGCTATCCAGGATTTGCGTGATTTGAGCCGCAGCCTGAATACTGACTATGTAGAGCAGATGGGCCTTCTGCGCTCTATCGAATATGAGCTCGAGTTACTGAAGAAAACGGGTAGCATTCAAACAAGTTTCCTCATTACCGGAACTGTTGAAAAGCTTGACAAGCACAAAGAACTCATATTGTTTCGTATTGTTCAGGAAGCAATACACAATGTAATACGTCATGCAGAGGCGGGCAAAATAAATACAACAGTTGTATTTAGTAATCATGCAATGGAAATTTGTATTGAGGATAATGGTAAAGGGTTCGATATAAAACCAATAACAAATTCCGGAGGTAAATCGTTTGGTCTTGGCATTCGTAATATGCACGAACGGGCTACATTAATTGGAACACGGTTTTCCATTAACAGTGAACCGGGATCAGGAACAAAACTTTATCTTCAGGTACCTTTAAACGAAACGATGGATGAAGCAGGCAGAAAAAATTAAAGTAGCATTGGCTGATGACCACATTTTGCTGCGAAAAGGTTTGGCAGGAGTGGTAGACAGCTTTGGGAACTACTCGGTTTTATTTGAAGCTGACAATGGCCAGCATTTTACACAGCAGATAAAAAAACATGGAGAGCCTGATATTGTACTGATGGATATCAACATGCCGGAGATGGATGGTTATGCAACTGCTCAATGGCTAAAGCAGCATTATCCTTTAGTAAATGTGATAGCGTTATCCATGTATGACAACGAAAACGCTATTATCAGAATGTTTAAAGCCGGAGCAAAAGGATATATTCTTAAGGACAGTGAGCCACCCGAATTACAGAACGCATTAGATTCTGTTCATCAAAAAGGGTATTATTATTCTGAGTTGGTAACGGGACGGTTGATTCATTCCATCAACCAAATGGATGATAATAAAAGCGAAATAAAAATTCTCAACGAGTTAAATGATCGTGAAGTTGAATTTCTGAAACATGCATGTACGGAAATGACGTACAAAGAAATTGCTGAAAAAATGTTTCTTAGCCCCAGAACAATTGACGGTTATCGTGATGCATTATTTGAAAAACTTGAAATTAAAACAAGGGTGGGGCTGGTGATGTACGCAATTAAAAATGGTATTGTATCGGTATAAAAAAGTCCCGCTTAAATTGCGGGACTTTTCATTTAGTTCAAAACACTTTTCTCTTTCTCTATTTTAATTTTCTGTTCTTTTATTTTATTGAACCCACCTACTACATTGCGCAGGTTATGGAATCCTTGACGTTTAAGAATTGAAGAAGCAATTACACTTCTATAACCACTTTGACAATGCACATACAGGTTATCTCTTTCTTCAATGTTTGCGATTAAACCGGGGTCAGTTATCTCTCCCAAAGGAAGGTTCACTGCATCTTTCACATGACCATCGGCATATTCAGTTTCCTTGCGCACATCAACTACAACAAGATTATCATCAAATGGAAGATCCATGGCCAGTTCATCGGCTTCAACATCAATAATAATATCAACTTGTTCACCGGCATTGGCCCATGCGTCAAAACCACCTTTTAAATAACCACCCACTTTATCAAAACCAACTCTCGCCAAACGCACAATAGTTTCTTCTTCTTTTCCTTCTTCACTCACCAACAGAATAGTTTCATCAAACGGCAATAAAGCACCTGCCCATTCAGCAAACCGTCCTTCAAGCCCAATGCTGATCGATCCCGGAACAAATCCTATGGTGAATATGTCTGCATTGCGGGTATCAAGTATAAGTGTTTTCGGTTCGTTGGCTTTTTGTTTAAACGAATCAATATCTAATGCAATAAGACCTTTCTTCAAAACAGCCTCTAATGATCCATAACCTTCTTTGTTGATTCGTGCATTCACGGGAAAATATTTCGGTGGAGCATCAAGCCCATCAGTTACTGCTTTCATAAATTCTTCTTTGGTTGATGGCTGCAATGCATAATTTGTTTGCTTCTGTTCACCAATTGTGCTGGAGGTTTCGGGTCCGAGACTTTTACCACATGAGCTGCCGGGGCCATGTGCAGGATAAACGATCACATCATCTGCCAAGGGCATTATCTTCTGCTGCAACGAATCATACAATTTACCTGCAAGCTCACTCATAGAAAGATCGCCACCTTGTGCAAGATCGGGACGGCCAACATCTCCTACAAACAAAGTATCGCCGGTAAAAACACAATGATCTTTACCTGTTTCATCTTTCAATAAGTAACAGGAACTTTCAAGTGTATGACCGGGGGTATGTAAAACTTCAATGGTTAAATCCCCAACCTTGAATTGTTCGCCATCTTTTGCTACATGAACGGGGAATGATGTTTCCGTTTGTGGCCCGTAAACGATTGGCGCATTTGATTGTTGTGAAAGATCAAGATGACCGCTTACAAAATCGGCATGGAAATGCGTTTCAAAGATATACTTGATCGTGGCATTTCTTTCCTTAGCCAGTTTAATGTAAACCTCTACATCCCTTAACGGGTCAATAATGGCACATTCGCCATTACTTTCAATATAATAGGCTGCTTCACTCAAACAGTTTGTATACAGCTGTTGTACGTACATAATCTTCTCTGCTTTTTTTGCAAAAGTACGTTAGTCTGTTTAAACAGCCTCAGGAGTGCGTATAGGTGTGGGAAAAGGTCAGGCGAGAAGTTGTGTTACAAACTCATTTACTTCCTGCAGTCGTTCATGATTAACTGTGTACCAGATGAATTTGCCTTCCCTGGTGGTTTTCACAATGTTGCTGCGGCGCAAAATGGCTAAATGTTGTGATGCAACTGATTGTTCAAGCCGAAGCTTTACATAGATTTCAGTTACGGTCATTTGACCATTTTCATTGATGAGTTGAATAATTTGCTGTCTTAGTTTGTGGTTTACAGAACGAAGAATGAGTGAAGCCTTCTTCACCGCATGATAATCGAGAGGAATAGGAACATTGCTCTCTTTTTTCTTAGTGGTTGCCATCTAAGGGTAGTTTAGTGGTTGGGTAATTTCGGGTGCTAAATCTAACTATTGTAAAACTAACAGTAAATTTACGCATTTAATAGTCGTAAAAGACATAATTCATATCTGCGTGGAATGGAACTCTTTACCGTACACAGGAACCGAATAAGCGAGTGAACTGAAGTTTTTTTGTTCAAATTGTTTATCGGCCAATGTTATCATATCACCGGCATTCCACTTCACATCTATAAAAGCTGCATTTGGGTGGGCGCAAATAGTTTGCCACTTAGGAGCACCATCACCAAAAAAGAAAATACGGGAGCTTTCAAGCTGCTTGGCAAAAGAGTCGGCGGTAAGAATTAGGGCAGAAACGGGAGCAACCTGCTGCAAATCTGCGGAATAAAGAGCGGCGAATACTTCCATCCGGCGGGCATCGATCATTGGGCAAAACCATGAATCTGCTTCATTTTTAAGAATAGATGAGGCCGAAGCACTCATTACAAGCGTAGTTTCAATACTGATCAATGGAATATCTAACGCATAAGCCAAGCCTTTAGCCGATGCAAATCCTACCCGGAGGCCAGTATATGATCCTGGACCGGATGTTACGGCTATTGCTTCAAGATCTTTGAGTGTTTGATTTGATTCATGCAATAAAGAATGAATGGCAGGTTGAAGAAACGAAGCATGATCCCGCTGGTAATGGTTGGTCTTTAAACCTATCAAAATCCCATCCTTTGCCAAGGCAACTGAAGCATGGGTGGTAGAAGTATCAATGCAAAGCAACAATGCCATATCAGTTTTTGATGGTTTCGGTGAAAGAAGAAGCGGGTTGATAGCGTTTATCTTTTTCTGCCAGTTTGTGTAGAAGCCGGATTATACGATCAGCCCCAATATTGTTACACCACTCAAATGGCCCTATTGGATAGCTGGTGCCCAATTTCATAGCTGTATCAATTTCTGACTCAGTTGAAACGGCTTCTTCCCTTGCAAGAAATGCTTCATTCACGATCATACATACTGTTCTTGCGCTTACAAAACCGGGCTCGTCTTCAGTTCTTAATGCAGGGATATTGAGTGTATGAAAAAGCTGCTGAAATTTCTCTATGTGATTATCAACTACTGCGAACTCAATACAGTTCCTGTTGATGAAAGTTGGCCAGTGATTAAAGCGTGCAATGGGTAATTGTGAATCGGTCGTTAATTCCTTTAAAGTAAATGTTACTGAACCTATGAGGATGGGTATGGTAGCTGTTCGATATTGATCGATAGTTGTAGGATGGTCTTCAATTGTTAGATCAATGATGCAATCGGCTGTTGTCAAATCTTCAGATGAGAATTCTTCTCTTCTAATGCAATCAATGTCTGAAAAAGGAAATTCCTTTCCAAATAAATCTGTTACAGGTTGAGAACTGATTAGGACCAAACGCATACAAGCAAATTTACAGGGAAGCAAAGTAAACACGCTTATTTCTTCGGCTAATAAAGTAAGTTTGCCGCATGATGGAAAAGAAAATTATACAAACCGATCATGCACCTGCACCGATCGGTCCATACAACCAGGCTGTAGCGGCTGGAGGTTTTTTATTTATATCAGGACAAATATGCATTAAGCCTGATACAGGAGAAATGAACAATACAGATATACAGGCAGAAACACACCAGGTGATGCATAACCTGAAAGCTGTTTTGCAGGAAGCAGGCTTAGACTTCAGTAATATAGTAAAGACAACGATCTTTCTCAGCGATATGGCTTTGTTTAGTGAGGTGAATGAAATTTATGGTAAGTACTTCGATGGTGGTTTTCCTGCAAGGGAAACGGTTGCGGTAAAAGGGTTGCCGAAAAATGTGAATGTAGAGATCAGTATGATCGCTGCGGGATAAAAAATAAAAAACGGTTGATCTTTTGATCAACCGTTTTTCGTTAGAGTCTTATTTCTTCGTCGTGGCTATCGAAGAAGTGATATTCAGTGAGGTGATAAGAAGTATTTGCTCTCACCTTAATTTTTTGTTTGTATTTCCAGCTCCACCTCATACGCTTCGAGATGAAACCTTTTTTCAGGTATGCTTCCATGATTGGGTGTACAGCTATCATTAATTCTTTATGCTTCTGCATAACAAGATAACTGATGTTCTTTTCAATCTCATCTTCCAGTATCAAGGTTGCTGAAACTTTACCTGTGCCATTACAGCTCGGACAAACTTCCTGTGTGTTGATGTTCACTTCAGGTTTCATGCGCTGACGTGTGATCTGCATCAAACCAAACTTAGAAATGGGAAGGATTGCATGCTTTGCTCTGTCGGCACGCATAAATTCTTCCATCGCTTCTGCCAAACGACGTTTGTTATCCGGCAATTTCATATCAATGAAATCAACCACGATTATACCACCAATATCACGCAAACGTAATTGGCGGGCAATTTCTTCAGCAGCTTCCAGGTTTGTTTGCAATGCATTTTCTTCCTGGTTTGCACTTACACTTTTATATCCACTGTTTACATCAATAACGTGTAATGCTTCTGTATGCTCAATAATCAAATATGCACCGCTGGCAAGGTTCACTGTTTTACCAAATGATCCTTTTACTTGCTTGGTCACGCCAAAATTATCGAAGATGGGAGAGCCGTTTTGGTAAAAGGTTACGATCTCGGTTTTATCAGGTGCTACTTTTTGAATATAAGTGCGGGCATCATTGTAAATGTTTTTATCATTCACAACAATACGGTTGAAATCAGCGCTCAATAAATCACGGAGAATGCTGGTTGTTTTATCAGTCTCGCCTAAAATTTTAGAAGGTGCAACTCCATTCTTCAGATTCTTTTGAATCTGCTGCCACATATTTATGAGGTTGTTGAGATCTTCGTGTAGTTCTGCTGTATTTTTTCCTTCAGCAGCAGTACGCACAATCACACCAAAGTTTTTGGTGCGTATCGATTCAACGATCTTTTGTAAACGCTTACGCTCATCACTAGAGTGGATTTTGCGTGATACAGCTACAATATCATTGAACGGAGTAAGTACAACAAAACGACCCGGCAAAGAAATTTCACAACTAAGGCGTGGGCCTTTTGCTGCAATGGGTTCTTTCAGGATTTGCACCAGGATATTGGGTTTGCCGTTAAGCACTTCACCAATTTTTCCTGTTTTAATGATCTCGGCCTCTGTTTGAAACTTGCCAAAATCACTGATGCTTTCACCTTTGTCGTTGATTGATTGTGTGGTAAACTTGAGGAGGGAGCGTACATAGGGACTCAGGTCGGTGTAATGAAGAAAGCCGTCTTTCTCAAAACCAACATCCACAAATGCGGCATTCATACCTGGTACAAGTTTTTTTACTTTACCGAGGTATAAATCACCAACAGTAAAACTGGCATCATGACTTTCCTGATGCAGCTCTACCAGCTTCTTGTCTTCTAACAATGCTATTTCCACCCCGGTTGGGGCAGAATTAATGATCAGTTCCTTATTCACTCAAAACGTCTTTTAAATTGAACTATGCTACTTCACCTGATCAGAAGGAAGGAGGCCACTGTACAGCAGATGTATACAAGCAAGCAGACAAATTTCTGCAATGGCCATAGCGAAGCAGAGTCCCGTTTACAAGCGGGACTCCGTTCAATTCAGAAGATTATTTATTCTTCTTCTTATGACGGTTCTTTCTAAGACGTTTCTTACGCTTGTGCGTCGCAATTTTATGACGCTTTCTCTTTTTTCCGCAAGGCATGTTTAATACGTTTTACGTTTTTTAAAAAATATGGTTATAATAACTTTATCTGTTCTTCTATCTGTTTCATCATTTCAGGACTGCTCCTGAATTTCCCCTGTGTTTCAAGTGATCTTACAGTTTGTAAAAACATCTCGTATTTCTTTTTGGCATTTACTTTATCACCACTGGTTTTATAAGCATCGGCCAAACGAAGGATCACTTCCAGGTTCTGTGGTTCAAGTGCAAGCACTTTTTCGAATCGTTCAATCGCTTTTGGCCATTGTCCGCTGATGGTTGAACCAACCCCCATCATATATTGGGCAAATGCATTCTGCGGATCTTTTTCCGCAGCTTCACGAATCAAAGCAATTCCACGCATTGGAGGCTCATCACCAGCACCACCGAAAAAGTAAGTGCTGCCGAGACCAATTTTGGTTGAATCGTTCGAAGGATTTAATGCTAATGCCTTTTCAAATAACTCTTTTGCTTCTTTGGCCATCCAAACCTGCAACGGTTGTTCCGATACTGTTTGCAGCTCCCTTAAAAACAAATGGGCTGCAAAGGTGAGGTTTTTCTCTGAATTTTCCAACTTAGCAGCCTCTGCAATGTATTTGGCGTAAGGCACAAATGCACCAATGGTATCCATCCAAAAGGCAGAAAGCTTGCGATAAACCTGGATCTGTTGATTTTTTACATCGCCCCTCACCACTGAGTTTTCCCATTCGGTTACTTTTTGTAACTGCTGGGCATTCAAACGTTTCTTGGCAAGACCAAGCATAGTGGGGAAGTCGAGAGTAACAGCCTGAGTGTTAGGGGCAGTTGCCGGCGCAGCGGTATTAGAATGATCATGGCCAGCATGATCATCTTCTACCTTTTTTGGAACGGTACGTCCGAAAAAATACAAAAGAAAAACTGCTGTGATTGCAGCAGTTACATAAATAATTTGTTGCCTGTTCACGCTTCAGAAAAATTGAAGTGCAAAGCTACAGGAAGTAAGGCATTAAATACCTTACCATTGCGTATTTAACTTTCGTCATCGTCCCCGCCATCGTCACTCACTGCCCCACCTTTATAACTGGTCTTAACTTCCTGCACAAATTCTTTTGCTGGCTTAAAAGCAGGAATATAATGTTCAGGGATATGAACAGCCGTGTTACGCTTAATGTTGCGGCCAATTTTGGCTGCACGTTTCTTCGTAATAAAACTCCCAAAGCCACGGATATAAATATTCTGACCCGCAGAAAGAGAATCCTTTACCTCTTTGAACATTGTTTCAAGAGTAACGAGAACATCCACCTTTGGAATGCCTGTTTTTTCTGAGATTTGGTTCACAAGATCTGCTTTTCGCATGCGTAAAAATTTAAGGGTTCTGGTTATTATTGGTCTAATATCCTGAATAAATTCCAAAAAATGAAACATATCGGCCATTTTTTTTTAGTAACTGGTTGATTATGAACAAAAAATGGCTGGCTGTTGTTAGGGCTTATTGCTGTTATTTTGCAGGCGTACTGGGTATTTGAGGAATAAAAATGATATGAACAGATCAAATTATTTTCGACAAAAATTACTTCACTGGCATGATTCAGTAAACAAAAGGCAACTTCCCTGGAAAGGCGAAAAAGATGTTTACCGCATTTGGCTGAGCGAAATTATTCTGCAGCAAACACGTGCAGAACAGGGTTGGAAATATTACGAACGCTTTGTACATCATTATCCAACTGTTCAAAATCTGGCCAATGCTCCCTTGGAAGAAGTGTATAAGCTGTGGGAGGGACTTGGTTATTATAACCGTTGTCGTAACCTGCACAGCACTGCCCAATTCATTGCTTTTGAATTAAATGGAAAGTTTCCTGATTCATTCGAAACCATCATTGAGTTAAAGGGCGTTGGTCCATACACCGCTGCTGCCATTGCTTCATTTGGGTTTGGTTTGCCGCACGCTGTTGTTGATGGAAATGTGTTTCGAGTTTTAAGCCGTTTTTTTGGCATTGATACGCCAATTGACAGCACAGAAGGGAAGAAGCAGTTTCAGCTGCTGGCAACACAATGTCTTGATACAATTGATCCGGCTGCTTACAATCAGGCTATCATGGATTTTGGTGCAACAGTTTGCAAACCCGATCTTCCCGATTGCAGCAATTGTAATCTGAAACCCAAATGCATTGCTTTCGAAAAAGGTATTGTGAATGAATTGCCGGTAAAAGAAAAGAAGAATAAAATTCGCAACAGGTGGTTCAGGTTTTATATCCTGGAATTGAACGGAGCATTTGCAGTGCAAAAAAGAATTGGGAAAGATGTGTGGGGGAACCTCTATGAATTTCCAAACGAAGAATATAAAACGGAGAAAGAATGGAAGAAGGCGGATACTTCATCAATAGAAGCATGGTTCAAAAGCTGTAACATCAAACAATCATTTACAGTTTTATCTGCCAGCAAACCCATCAAACAACAATTAAGTCATCAACTCATTTATGGGAATACTGTATTGGTTCAGTTAAAAGGAAAGCAAACAATACCGCAGGATTGGGAATGGAAAACGGCAAGCCAATTAAAACAGTTACCTTTTCCCAAATTGTTAAATGATTTTTTAAAAGCAGGTGTTCTTGAATTATTTGCAGCGAAGCATACAACAGTAAAGCAAAAAACGTAATTTAGAAGGAGTGACAGACGGGTCTGGCCATGATCTAATCATTCAGAACTAAAATTTATACGTATGCGAGGAGTTAACCGTGTGATGCTTATTGGCAACCTTGGAAAAGAACCTGACGTTCAGGTTTTAGAAGGTAACATTGCCGTTGCTAAATTTCCATTAGCTACAACTGAAACGTTTAAAGACCGCACCGGAAAACTGGTGAGCCAAACAGAATGGCACACTGTAGTTCTCTGGAGAGGGCTTGCAGAGTTAGCACAGAAATACCTGCACAAAGGAAGCCTTGTTTATATTGAAGGACGTTTGAAAACACGTAGTTGGGAAGACAAAGAAGGCGTTAAGAAATATGCAACTGAAGTTGTGGGTGACAATCTCATCATGCTTGATAAGAGAGCTGATGGTATGGGAAAACCCGATTCGCCGGAACAAATAGGTGGTTATCATGGCGACGATTTGCC
The DNA here is from genome assembly GCF_037892425.1 of Lacibacter sp. H375. Lineage (NCBI taxonomy): Bacteria > Pseudomonadati > Bacteroidota > Chitinophagia > Chitinophagales > Chitinophagaceae > Lacibacter > Lacibacter aquaticus. Next base: position 399,426 of record NZ_JBBKTT010000001.1, on the reverse strand, counting down.
ACCAATTGGAGAACCAAGTGCCGACCTTCCATTTTAGGAAATACCGTTGCGTTGTTTATTTTTGCCGGTACAGCGGTACATTGTTCACTTAATTTTGATGCTTTGGATTATCAGCACGTCAGCACTTCTTTTGTATTGTCGATTAAGCCTGTGTTACTGGCAATTAACAGCCAGGGGTTAACATTACTGGTTATCCTTTTTCTCATCCTGCTCTTTTTCTCATTTGTTGTAAGTGGTGCAGAAGTAGCATTCTTTTCGCTTCGTTATAAAGATTTGAATGTAATAAAAACAAAACCCGATGCACCTGCACGCCGTATCGTAAACCTGCTTGAAGAACCAAAAGTGTTGATGGCAAGTTTGATGGCTGCAAATGTGATATTCAACCTGGGAATTATTTTTCTCACCAACTTTTTAATTGATGAAGCACTTAGCCTCCGTCACAATTTATGGTGGGTTGAGTTTATTTTAAAAGCAACAGCCATTACTGCATTAATACTTTTGTTTTGTGAAACATTGCCGAAAGTATGGGCATCGCAAAACAATATTTTCTTTGCTTATTTCGCAAGTTGGTGGATCGATGCAATTGTTTATCCCATTTTTAAATCAACAGGTGGATGGTTAGCCGGTTATACTGATGGCATTGAAAAAAGAATATCGAAGTATCAGAAAAAATCTTCTTTAAAATCAGAAGAACTTGATTATGCCATTGACCTGATGAGTGAAGATGAAGCTACGGTTGAAGAAAAACAGATTTTAAAGGGCATTCAGAATTTCAGCAACATCACGGTGAAACAGGTGATGCGTTCACGACTTGATGTGAGTGGCATTGAATATAAAACTCCATTCCAGGATGTAGTGAAACGTGTGCAGGAGTTGCATTACAGTCGTGTGCCGATCTATAAAAATAATCTAGACGAAGTAGTTGGTATTCTTCAAACAAAAGATCTGTTGCAACATCTTAATGATGCTGATGATTTTCATTGGCAGCAACTGATGCGTACTCCGTTCTTTGTGCCTGAGCAAAAACTCATTGATGATCTGATGAAAGAATTTCAACAGAAACGTATTCACTTTGCAGTTGTGGTTGATGAATTTGGCGGCACCAGCGGCATTGTAACAATGGAAGATGTGGTGGAAGAAATTATTGGTGAAATAAAAGATGAGTTTGATGATGATGAAAGCGTGAACAAAAAGATTGATGAGAATAACTACATTTTTGAAGGCAGAACCATTGTGCATGATATGTGCCGCACAATGAATCTTCCTGCCGATACGTTTGATAAAGTGAAAGGTGAGAGTGAATCGCTGGCCGGGCTTGTGTTAGAACTGGCAGAGCGTTTACCAAGAGTTGGTGACGTACTTGAAACGGGCGATTTCCAATTTACTATTCAGGAAGTAAGCCGTAACCGTATTGAAAAAGTAAAAGTGACCATTAAACCCCTTGACTGATCAAGATGAAACAAATGCATTTGCGTATCTCATACTTTGTATCTCGTGCTTTTTATCTTCTTCTTTCTGTTCTTGTTTTAATTGCCTGCAACTCCGATCCACGTCCGAGGCCAAAGGGATATTTTCAAATTGATTTTCCCGAAAAGAAATATGTGTTATTTGATGAACCGGGTTATCCCTACACTTTCGAATACCCTGCGTATGGAAAAGTGTTGAAGGATAGCACTTTCTTTGAAGCAAAGGCAGAAAATCCTTACTGGGTGAATCTTGACTTTCCTGAACTGGCAGGGCGTATTCACATCAGTTACAAATTGATTGGTGGGGAAAATAAATTTGATGCACTTGTGCAGGATGCATTTAAGATGACCAGCAAGCACAGTTTAAAAGCAACTTCCATTGATGAAATTCCGGTGAAAGGCCAAGCTGGTGTAAACGGATTTATATTTGACGTGGGTGGAAATGCTGCAACCGGTAAACAGTTTTTTGTAACCGACAGCAGCAAGCATTTCTTACGTGGTGCCTTGTACTTTGACGCAACACCAAACTACGATTCTATTCAACCGGTAGAGCAATTCCTGTATAAGGATATGCAACATCTGATTCAGACATTGAAATGGAGAAATTGACCTATCCCTCTCTCTTGAATTCTCTCTAATAAGTTTCTGCTGTACGGCCGTATCTTTGTGCCATGATTGTAATTGATGATATCTACATCAGTGATGAAGTGGTGGAGGAACAGTTTGTATGCGACCTTAACAAGTGTAAAGGTGGCTGCTGCGTAGATGGTGATGCAGGCGCACCGCTCACAAACGATGAGTTGAAAGAAGTGATTGTAGGGTTTGAAAAAGTAAAACACTTGCTCACAGAAGAAGGACGAAAAGTAATTGAGCGTGATGGTCTTTATCAATACGACCAGGAATTTGGCTGGGTAACACCCACCATCAGTAATGGTATGTGTGCGTATGGTTTGGTAGATGAAAAAGGAATTGTGAAGTGTTCATTTGAACAACAATACTATGCCGGTGAATTAAAATGGAAGAAGCCCATTTCCTGTCATCTTTATCCCATCAAAATCAGTAAGAGTAAAAACACAGAACAGCAGTATGTGAATTATGAACCGAGAGACCAGATGTGTAACCCCGGTTGTTTGAACGGACAAAAACTGAAAGTACCCGTCTACGTGTTTTTGAAAGAAGCCATCATTCGCAAATACGGCGAAGATTTTTATGAAGTGCTAACACAAATAGCAGATCAGTATTATACATCGAAGGAAGCAAAGAAGTAACTTTAATCAAATGAGCCAGACTGCAGATAAATTTATTGCAAAGAGCACCATTAAGGCTGCTGACCTTGATCATCGTCGTACAATCAATTTTAATATTGGAAAGTATAATGCAAAAGTGCCGGAAGGTAAACTGCAGTTCACACAATTACTCACAGCACGTGAACGAGCCAAGAATGTAAAGTGGCGTGCATTAGAAACTCTTGATCAACAACTGGAAGAATTTGAATCGCAATTTTCACGCAGGGGTGGTAAAGTAATCTGGGCTGAAAATGCAAAGCAGGCATGTGATGAAATTTTAAAGATCTGTGAAGCACGTAGCTGCAAAACTTTGGTGAAGAGCAAGAGTATGGTAACGGAAGAAATTCATCTCAACGATTTCCTTACCAAACATAATATAGAAAGTGTAGAAACTGATCTCGGCGAATACATTCAACAACTGGATGATGAACCGCCGTATCATATTGTTACACCCGCTATGCATAAAAGCAAGGAAGATGTAGCAAAGTTGTTTGCAGATAAATTGGGAACCGATCCAAAAGCAACACCAGAACAACTGACATTGGTTGCACGCAAAATTCTCCGTGAAAAATATGTACAAGCCGAAGTTGGTGTAACAGGTGCCAATTTTATTTTAGCAGATGTGGGTGGCATTGCTGTTACAGAAAACGAAGGCAATGCAAGATTGAGTTGTGCATTTCCAAAAACACATATCGTAATTGTTGGCATTGAAAAAGTATTACCCAGCATGAACGATCTTGGTTTGTTCTGGCCATTACTTTCAACGTATGGTACCGGGCAAAATGTGACAGTGTACAACAGTATTGTGCTGGGTCCGAAACAACCGGGAGAGAAGGATGGTCCGGAAGAAATGATTGTGATCCTGCTGGATAATGGACGAACAAACGTATTGAAGAATCCAAAGACAAGAGAAAGCTTATACTGCATTCGTTGTGGCGCCTGTTTAAATGCTTGCCCTGTGTATAAAAATATTGGCGGGCATAGTTATGGTACAACCTATAGTGGCCCTATCGGTAAAGTATTAACACCGCATCTCAGTGGCTTGGAAGAATACAAACATCTCAGTTATGCGTCATCGTTATGTGGTAACTGTACTGAAGTTTGTCCGATGCGTATCAACCTGCACGAATTATTATTAGAGAACAGGTACGAAGCTGTGGAAGAAGGTTATGCATCTTTTGGCGAACGCATGGCATGGAAGGTTTGGAAAAGAGTATCGCTCAGTCGTAAGCTCATGAACACCGGTAGCAGTAAAATGCGTAGCTGGATGATCAATAAATTTGTGAAAGATTGGACACGCCACCGTGGCGAAATGCATTTCCCTGAAAAAAGTTTCAATCAACTTTGGCGTGAACGAAACGGGCAGTAAATTCAAACATGCTTGTTTACACTCCGCATATCAGGCCCCGCATCAGTTACATTCTTCAACTGCTGAATGAGCGTTGGCAGATTGAAGTAGCTGTAACAGATGATAAAGAGTTGTTTCAACAAAGCAATGATGTGAAGGTTGTTTATGCAGGTGATCGTATTGATACGACTTCTTTCTTTATCCAATCAACAGGTTTATTACAGCAACACGATATCCGAAAACAACGGATCAATTGTTTTGAATGGGAAGGTGTAAAGGCATTTTATGAAACAAATGATGATGTAGGTTTTGATATTTTCTCGGCAATCTTCTATCTCATTTCCCGTTACGAAGAATATCTTGAATACGAACCGGATGAATACGGACGCTATGCACATTGGAATTCATTAGCTTGGAAAGAAGGATTCTTACATCAGCCGATTATTGATGTATGGTTGATGAAGCTTGAAGCAAAACTCAAGGAGCACAACTCATCACTCATCACTCATCACTCATCATTCCGCTTCCTCCCCACTTACGATATTGATATAGCCTGGAGTTACAAACACAAAGGCTGGTTGCGAAGTATTGCTGCCGCAATAACTCATCCGTCAACAATTACAAAACGGTTACATGTTTTTAGTGGTAAAGAAAAAGATCCATTTGATTCATATGACTGGTTGCAGCAATTGCATGAGCAGTATGCATTAGAGCCGATCTACTTTTTCTTATTGGCAGAACGTAACAGCGAATACGATAAAAACATTTTACCAAAGAAGACAGCATTACGGCAACTGATTCATTCAACAGCTGCTAAGGCAGAAGTTGCTTTACATCCATCCAAACAAAGCGCTGTGAATGTAACGTTACTTAAAAAGGAGAAAGCAACTTTACAAATCATCAGCAGGAAAGCAATTACTGCAACACGCAATCATTATATCCATTTTCATTTGCCACATTCCTATCGTACATTATTTGCAAATGGATTTAAAGATGAATACAGCATGGGCTATGGAACAGTGAATGGTTTTCGAGCATCAACTTCGCAATCGTTTTTATGGTACGATCTGGAAAAAGGAGAAACAACTGCATTGTGTGTTCATCCGTTTGCATACATGGAAGCAAATTCATTCTATGAATTACATCATTCACCTGAAGAAGCATTAGAGGAAATGAAAAATCTTTGCAGTGAAGTGCAAAAGGTAAACGGCACATTCATCCCCATCTTTCATAATCACATGCTGGGAACAGATCCGATGTTTAAAGGATGGAGGGAGATGTATGAAATGTTTTTAGCAGAAGTACGAGGTACTAAGTAAGAAGTACGCTAACAAACTCATCACTGATTATTCATCACTCATCACTGCTCATTCTTCGAACCTTCCAGCATTTGCATCAACTCTTTCATTTCCGGATCACTTAAGTAACGCCATTTGCCAACTGCAATATTCCCGAGTTGAATATTCATGATGCGTACACGTCGTAAACTCACTACTTCATAATCAAATGCTTCACACATGCGCCTGATCTGACGGTTCAATCCTTGCTTGAGAATGATGGAAAAGCTTTTGCCGCTTAATGTACGTACTTTACAAGGTAGTGTTACAGTATTGAGAATATGTACACCGTTGCTCATCTTTGCAGCAAAGTCGGGCGTTAATTTTTTATTGACCGTAACGATGTATTCTTTTTCATGTTCGTTCCCTGCACGTAAAATCTTATTAACGATATCGCCATTGTTGGTAAGGAAGATCAATCCTTCTGAATCTTTATCTAATCTTCCAATTGGAAAAATGCGTTTAGGGTGATTGATGAAGCGGATAATATTTGTGCGGTCTTTCTCATCAGTAGTAGAAGTAATATTTAACGGTTTGTTGAAAGCAATAATAAACTGATCCTGCTTGGCTGTTGATTTTACCTTCAGCAATTCATCATCAATATAAACTTTGTCTTTAGACGAAACCCTTGTGCCTGCTAAAGCAATATTGCCATTCACTACTACACGTGCCTGGTCGATCAGTTTATCTGCTTCACGGCGTGAGCAGTAACCTGTTGCACTGATGTATTTATTTAAACTGATCTTTTCTTCGGCCATAGAGTAAATGTAAGCAGGATTAATTGTCGAGCACTTCACGTTGCTCTTCAGCCGTGCGTTTAAATGCTTTGTTTACAAGATAAACACCCAGCAATGTTACCAACCCGCCAATTGTTAATGTGAGTGTAAGTTTTTCATCAAAGATCAACGCACCCAGAAGCACAGCAACAATTGGGTTAATGTAAGCATAAATACTTGCCTGCTCTGTTGGCAAGCGTTGCAATGAATACAAATAACATACAAAGGCAATGATGGAACCAAACACTACCAGGTAGCCGATTGCAAGCCATGAAGCAGTTGGAATTTCTGTAAAGGGTAAAAAGCTTTTATCAAAAGTTGATACGCCTAATAATGCTGCGCCACCAATGAGCATTTGAAAACCTAACCCAAAATAAGGATTGAACTGCGCCGCATGTTTCTTGGTATAAAGTGAACCGAAGGCCCATGTCCAAGTAGCGATCAGTGAAAGAAAAATACCAAAGCGGAAATCAGGGTTAAAGAAATCAGCCAGGTGTTCATAGAAAATAATGCAAACACCACCAAAGCCAATCATTAACCCAAGTACTGCATTGGATGGAATTTTACTTTTTGAAGAAAACAAGCCAATGATCACCAACCACAAAGGAAAGATAGCGCCCATGATCGCACCAAGGCCCGATGAAATATATTTCAGACCCCATGTACTGAGCCCGTTACTCATCACAAAATTTAAAAAAGAAAGTAAGAATAACGGTAACAGATCTTTTGCTTTTGGCCAACTTGCTCCTTTGATCAAAAAGAAGATCATGTAACAGATACCACCAAGTAACTGACGAATACCTGCTAACTGTATTGCAGGCATATGTCGAACGCCTTCTTTTGAAGCGATCCATGTAGTGCCCCACAAAATGCAAACAACCGCCAAAGCAAAAACAGCTTTTGCTTTGGTTCCTTTTTTATGAATAGTCAAAGGATTAAATACTGATAGACTTTTTATTGTATCAGCAGAATAGTTGAATGCTTTATTGATGTCGAGCTTGGGCATTAATGTTTAAAGTGACGCATACCTGTGATTACCATCGCCAGGTTATTTTGTTTACAATATTCAATTGAATCATTGTCACGGATAGAACCACCCGGTTGAATAAATGCAACAATACCTGCTGCATGACCTAACTGCACACAATCATTGAACGGGAAGAATGCATCACTTGCCATAACTGCACCTGTGAGATCAAAGTTGAACTGTTTTGCTTTCTCAACAGACTGACGAAGTGAATCAATGCGACTTGTTTGTCCGCAACCTTTACCAACCAGTTGTTTATTCTTCACCAATGCAATGGCATTCGATTTTAAATGTTTGCAGATGAGGTTGGCAAAAGTGAGATCATCTTTTTCAGCAGCAGTTGTTTCCCTGCCACCAGCTTCTTTCCATTCGGTATAGTTGCCTTCATCTAAGCCTTGTACCAACACGCCGTTCAATAATGATTTGTATTGTTCTTTTACGTTCGGTTGTTGTTTCAGTTGCAACAGGATGCGGTTCTTCTTCGACTTTAATACTTCCAATGCATCAGCTGCAAATGAAGGAGCGATCAACACTTCAAAGAAAATTTCATTGATGGCTTCGGCAGTTGCTTTATCAATTTCGCCGTTGCAAACCAATACACCACCAAATGCACTTTCATTATCACCAGCAAGTGCAGTATCCCAACTGTCTTTCACTGTTGCACGTTGTGCAACACCACATACATTGGTATGTTTGATGATGGCGAAGGTTGTATCGGTAAATTCTTTGATGAGTTGCACTGCAGCATCCACATCAACCAGATTATTATAAGAAAGTTCTTTGCCGTTTAATTGTGTAAAAAGTTCATCAAGATTGCCGAAGAAGCGTGCAGATTGGTGCGGATTCTCACCATAACGCATGATCTTTTCTTCTTTGTTAAAAGGTGTTTCAACAGCTGATTGATGAAAGTAATTAGAAATTGCGGTGTCGTATGCTGTACACACATCAAATGCTTTGATGGCAAACGCACGACGTTGCTCATAACTTGTTTCGCCATTCTGTTCACGAAGAATACCTTCCAATACTGCATATTCTTTCTTCGCTGCTAATACTACTACGTCTTTATGATTTTTTGCACCGGCACGGATCATCGATGGTCCGCCAATATCTATTTTTTCAATGATTGCTTTTTCATCAGTAGTTGAAGCAACGGTTTCTTCAAAAGGATAAAGATCAACGATCACGAGATCCATTTCAGGAATATTGTATTGCTTCATTTCAGCCAAATGCTGTTCATCGTCACGTTTGCCAAGAATACCGCCAAACACTGAAGGATGTAATGTTTTTACACGACCACCCAAAATAGATGGGTAGCTCGTCAAATTTTCAACAGGCACTACAGGAACGCCGAGTTTTTCAATAAACTGTTGTGTACCACCGGTAGAGTAGATGGTTACGTTTTGCTCGTGCAGGAGCTTTACCAATGAATCGAGTCCGTCTTTGTAAAAAACTGAAATGAGTGCCGATTGAATTTTCTTCATAACGAGGAGAGAGTTTTTGGGCCACAGAGGTGGCGTGCTGTTTTAGAAGCGGCAAAGGTAAGCCTCTACAGGTTCATCACAAAAGCGCCCTGCTCACTTGTGCAGAAATAGTGGATGCCGAGCTTTTCGCAATCGGTTTTCCAGTACTTGAGCTTCCATTGCGGGTTAGAACTGTCGAACACAAGCAACTTACAGTTGATCGTTTTTTGCAATTGATTGAGGTAAAGTTTGGGATTGTTGGAAACGATGACCACATCGGCAGTGATCTTTACAGTAGAATCGTAGCGGTACGATTGGTTGATGTGTATGATGGTTTTATTGTTGATCGTCCATGCATTATTTGAGTTGATGTTGGGCTGCTCATAGGTACGATGAGCAATGCGGGAGGGTTTGAGGTGAAAGTTTCGAAGAAAACCATCTTGTAGCAAAACTGAATCTCCGTTAAAGTAATATCGTTTCCCCAACATAAAATCAATGGCCGTGTGTTGCGATAAATTATACACCACCAATTTTTGTTGCTTTGAAGTTGCATACTGATAATAGAATTGAACAGCGAAGAAAACTGCGATGAAGAAAAGCGTAAATTTTAATGCTGCTTTTTTCTTTTGAATAAGCCAGATACCCAATCCTGCAATAATGAGGTATAGCAAAATGGTTTGAACAGGCGAGTGCTCAATACCATCCACTACGGCAAACGTAAAATGATCGACCCAAAGAATGAATTGATTCATGAGCCAAAGCATTTTTGTAATGAGCCAACCAACTGCATTTGCAAGTGCGACGAATGGAGAAACAACCATCAATAAGATCAAAGCATATAACACTAGACTTGATAATGGAACTGCTACAAGATTCGTAATAAGAAATAATGTTGGAGCCTGGTGAAAATGATACATACAAAGAGGCAAGGTTAATATTTGTGCAGAGAGCGTCAATGCATTTAATTTCCAGAGCCCATCTAATAATTTATTTTGAATGGCAAACCAGTTGTAAATGGATTTCATGAAAAGAACAATACTTAACACAGCAGCGTATGATAATTGAAAACCTACATCCCACAACAAAAACGGATTAAAGAGTAATAATACAACTGCTGATGCTGCCATGCTATTGTAAATAGTTCCTTTGCGGTCGATTACTTCTGCACCAACGATCGCAGTAAACATAAGAACAGCTCTTAACACAGATGCACTTGCCCCGGTCAATAAACTGAACAGCCACAACAATGTAATGATCAAAACAGCTTTTATTATTTTCAGCCTTTTGTTTCTGTTCAAACCTTTTAAAAGAAACATCAATAAGCCATAGATCAAACCAAGATGCATTCCACTAACAGCAATGATATGTACAACACCTGTGTTGCTGTATGCCTGCACTAGGTCCCTGTCTAGATCATCACGGTAGCCGATGAGTAACGCTTCTGCAATACTGCTTTCCATATCGCCTTTTACATACCTACGGATGGTTTGCAGAATATAACTTCTGAACTCATACATTTTTTTATAGAAGAGGGATGTTTGTTGTTGCGGTAATTTTTTATACTCGTTTGATTTTACAAACAGTTGATGGGTGATGCCATTGAACAATGCATATCGTTTATAATCGAACCCGCCTGGATTGCCAGCATTTTTTATTTCCTGCAAATTGCTGCGCACAAGAATTACATCACCATATTGTAAAGAAGGGGCAATGCTATCTTTTCGAAAATAGATCATTGCCCTGCCTGTTACCTTTCTTGCTTTTTGCTGATGATAAACAACGGTTATCTCACTAAGTGCTTTATACGTTTTCTCCCGTTCACTTAATGGTTCCAGTAAACGCAGTTGCACAGCATCCCCTTCTTTATAAAAATGCCCTGTCCAGTTTGGTTGATGTGGTTTTTGTTGTAACCAAACAAGTGCAATGCCAAGTGAAATGAAAATGATGTTGAAGGAAAGACCATCAAGCCAACTGTTATAAAAGCGGCTTCGTTCGCCGCTGAACTGCAGGTAAAGAAAGAATGGGAGAGCAACTACTGCTGCGATCAAAGCAATTTGCCAATGCAACGAAAAATACCAGCCTGCTAAAATGCCGGCACTAAATGGAATGATAATGCGTAGGAAGGGGATGTTTTTCCAGACAGGGATCATTAGCAACTATTTCCGGCAAAATAGCAACTGACATTTCGAAAGGACAGGGGGATTTAACCCTTTTTTGCAAGAGAGTTGCTCACTGATTTCACAGCAAACACGGATGAGATACCAAAATCTGTAAACATCTGTGCAATCTGTGAGCTATATTATTCGCCTAATAGATTTTTCAGGTAGGCGATCTGACCGAGGTGGTAAATATTATGTTGTATCAATCCATTGAGGAGAAAGCGGAAGTTATATTCCCGGTAATCAACCATTTCTTTTAAAAACGAATCGTCTTTGGTTTGTAATTCAGTTACGATCTGTTTGTGCAGTTGTTCAAATTCTTTCAATCCTTTTTCCCAGGTATGTTTTTTGGGATCAATGGTACGCCAATCCGATTCTTCTGAATCAATAAGGTCTTCTTCCCGGATTCGTTGCAAACGATTTAATGTAAACTGAGCCCAATTGATCATGTGATACAATATTTCAATGGCTGCATGTGAATTCTTTGGATTGATGTACACTACTGCCGGATGAATTTTGCGCAGCATGGGCATTACTGCTTCACCATACCATGGCTGACCGGTTAACACTCGTTCGAGATTGCTGATGATCGATTGTACTTCGCTTTTCATTCTTCTAAGTTAAGAAGATTAGCCCCACTCTGCAATGCAGTACAAGAGTGCGACGCAACAGTTGATGCCGTGAAAAGCAAGTGCCTGTAACAAAAAATACTTAGCCGGAAAGACGGGAAGTTTTCTTTTCGTCTTTCCGCCTTCCTGGCAACTATAAAAAAACTCCGCAACAAGTGCGGAGTTTGAAATTTATTTACTGAGATACATACTTCTGTCTTTATACAACTGGCGGAAGTAAGGATCACGAAGGTTTTTAATAAAGCGGATGGCCTCACCGGTACTCTTCATTTCAGGGCCGAGCTCCTTGTTTACATTCGGGAATTTGCTGAAGCTGAACACCGGCTCTTTGATAGCATAACCGGTTAGTTTTTTCTCAAATGTAAAGTCGGTGAGTTTATTTACTCCCATCATTACTTTAGTTGCAATGTTGAGATAAGGTATTTGGTATGCCTTTGCAATAAACGGGGTAGTGCGACTTGCACGTGGATTGGCTTCGATCACAAATACTTTACCATCTTTAATGGCAAACTGGATGTTGATGAGACCTTGTATTTTCAATGCTTTCGCAATTTTCTTTGCATATTCTTCCATGGTTGCAACCACCAATGGTGTGAGGTTGAACTCAGGTAATACTGCATGACTATCGCCACTGTGAATACCCGCAGGTTCAATATGTTCCATAACACCCATTATATGAAAATTCTCACCATCATAAATCGCATCGATCTCCGCTTCCTGGCAGCGATCGAGGAAATGATCGATAAGAATCTTGTTGCCGGGCAAATGTTTGATGAGGCTCAATACTGCACTTTCCAGTTCGGTTTCGTTGATAACGATACGCATCCTTTGTCCGCCCAACACATAGCTGGGACGAACCAACACTGGGTAACCAACTGTTTTTGCTACTTCAATGGCATCGTCGGTGGTATAAGCTGTGCCATATTTTGGGTAAGGAATTTCCAGTTCTTTCAATAAATCGCTGAAACGGCCACGGTCTTCGGCAATATCCATACTGTCGAACGAAGAACCGATGATGCGGATACCTCTTTCGTGCAGACGTTTTGCCAGCTTGAGGGCAGTTTGTCCGCCCAGTTGTACAATTACACCGTATGGTTTTTCCAGCTCAATAATTTCCCAGAGATGTTCCCAGTAAACCGGTTCGAAATACAGCTTATCGGCCATATCGAAGTCGGTACTAACCGTTTCGGGGTTACAGTTCACCATGATCGCCTCGTAGCCACATTCTTTAATGGCGAGCAGACCATGAACACAGCAGTAGTCGAACTCGATACCCTGACCAATGCGGTTGGGGCCACTGCCGAGAACAATAATTTTTTTACGTTGAGATGGAATGGATTCGTTGTGAAGGATCGTATTTGCCATTGCGGTGCAAATGTACGGTTACAGGAAAAATTTTGAGGGATTTTTTTGCACTTTATCTAAGTACACAACTAACAGTGATTTGTTTAGTTACAACCAGCCGCAATTAGAAAAAATACAGACCCTATATTTGTACGGATGCAGTTATCTGACTATAAATATGTTATTGCCGGAAGCGGTTTCCTCGGCTCGGTTCTGGCGGAACGAATTGCCTCTGTTTTAAAAAAACCGGTGCTTGTGCTGGAAAGGAGGGCACATATTGGAGGAAATTGTTATTCGGAAATTGACCCGGAAACCGGGATCGAATTTCACAAATACGGCACACATATTTTCCATACTTCCAACGAACGGGTATGGAACTATATCAACCAGTTCACTTCCTTTAATCAATACCGGCATCAGGTACTTACTACGCATGAAGGTAAGGTGTACCAGTTGCCAATAAACCTTGAAACGATCAATAGCTTTTTTTCCTTGTCGTTAAAGCCATTTGAGGTTGCAGAATTTTTACAACAACAGGCAGCCAAGGAAAAGATAAGCGATACCTCTTCATTCGAAGCAAAAGCGATCAGCCTTGTAGGAAGACAGTTATATGAGGCTTTTATAAAAGGATATTCAGCCAAGCAATGGCAAACTGACCCTGCGAAACTCCCGGCAGAGCTTTTAAGCAGGCTTCCTTTCAGGAAAAATTATGATGAGAATTATTATTTCTCAACATATCAAGGCATACCATCGAAAGGATATACAGCCATTTTTGAAAAGCTGTTGAGTGATCCTTTGATTGATGTGCGATTGAATACTGATTTTTTTGATGTGAAAGGCCAGCTTGCAGTTGATGCAACAATTGTTTACAGCGGACCACTCGATCGTTATTTTAATTATTCACTGGGTAAACTGAATTGGCGTACGCTGCAATTTGAGAAACAGATATTTGATGTTGAAGATTATCAAGGAACGAGTGTAATGAACTTCGCAGATAGTTCCGTTCCTTTTACAAGACAGCACGAACCAAGACATCTACATCCTGAGCGTAGTTACACAATAGAAAGAACACTTGTATTTACAGAGTATTCAAAGGCCGATGATGGGAATGAACCTTTTTATCCCATTCCCGATGCAAACAATACAATACTCGCTAAAGAGTATAGAAAATTAGCCGGGCAGGAAAAAAATCTTATAGTGGCAGGCCGGTTGGGCGACTACAAGTATTATGATATGCACGAAACTATAAACCGGGCGTTGGAAATTTTTGATGATCAACTAAATAAATTACAAACTAGTGAATAGATTCACGCTTGTATCCATTTTACTGTTATTAGTCACAATTGTGTTGAGTATGCCTTATGCTCCGCCATTTGGAAATGTTGGTCCGGATAAACAAGTGTTCATTTATGGTGCCATGAGTATATGGAAGGGACAAATTCCGTATAAAACTTTTTTTGATCACAAACCTCCGCTAATTTTTTTACTATTGTCGCTTGCATGGCCTTTGAAAGCATGGGGATATTTTGGTTTAGGGGTTCTGTCAAAATGGGTTGCATCACTTTTTTTATACAAGACAGGTCAAAAAATGTTGCTTGTAAATGTGTGGCTTTTCCCACTCATTTTTCTTATTTGTTTGCTGCCCCCTTTCATTTTAATATCCGGAACACTCACCAGAGAGTATACAGCCTGCTTCCTTGCTATTTTGTTTTCCGTTATTCTGCTTAATCAAGGGGAAAAATATATACTTACTGGTTTTATTTGTGCGTTAATATTTCACATGCAACAGGAAGAACTGCTGTTAGCATTTCCGTTTGTAATGTATCACTTGTTTAATCAGACAAAGCAAGGATCCCGAAATCCAGTGCAACTTATATTGAAGCGAATTGGGATGATGATTATCGGGTTTTCTTTATTGACTATTCCACTTTTATTGTGGATTGCTGTAAATGGAGCTTTAGCAGATTATTGGGAACAAAGCTATCTGTTTAACCTTCTTGTTTATGAGAGCCGAAGGCCGATACTGTATAAAGTCACAGCAGCATTCCAAATTTTATTTCATTCAAGATACCTGTTTCTTGTATTTCCATTGTTAATCATTCATGGTTATTATATAATCCGAGCCACAAATGTCTCACTTCACGTTACATCATTTTTTACAATATTATTTGCATTGATTTCTAAAACATTTGCAGGTAGGATTTTTGATCATTTTGCTGCTTTCCATTATCTATTAACTGTTAGTGCAATTGTTACAGTGTCAGCAATTATTGTTTTTAAAGAATGGCAACCTTTTTTTTCGAAACGATATCTTAGTCCCTTGTCATTTACATTTGCTGCAGGATTGTTCTTTGTAATGTGGAAGAACTCGTTCCATAATATCATAAAGCGAAAACATTCGGATATTGGTTTACAGGTCGAGGATCTTACAAAGGAATTGCAAAAGATCCGAAATAAGGATGGGCAATTATATGTAATGGGTAGTACTCCGTTTCTTGCTCTGAATAATAACTTGAACGTACTCTCGCCAACAAAATGGATATATACAACGCAATACCGTCAGCATCTGATAAATTTTGATACTGATGGAAGAGTTATTAAAGAAATTATTGCAGGCTTGGATAGGTATCGAACAACTTATGTTCTCGATTTCTACAAATTACAACCTGTAGATAAAAAAGATTTTCAAGAACAGTGGGAAGATTATCTTAAAAAGAACTATACAGAATTATATCAAAAAGATAATTTTATTCTTTTCAAACGTAAAATTAATGACGCAAACTAAACACCTTGACCTGCTTCTTGTGACACCTGTTTACAATGAAGCCGCTAATCTGCCTGGTTTTATTACAGACTGGGTAATGCTGCTGAAAACATTGGATATTGATTTTGTTATTCGTTTCTATAACGATGGTTCGACAGATGAATCTAAGTCCAGAATAAAGGAATACGCAGACCAATATTCTGAAATTGAAATTGTCGAAAAGCAAAATAGCGGTCATGGATCAACTCTAATAAAGGCTTATAGCGAGGCTAAAAATGCTGAATGGATTTTCCAAGTCGATTCAGATCACGAGCTTGATCATCATCGGTTTAAACTATTTTGGAATAGTAGACAACAGTACGACTTGTTACTAGGTCAACGTTTTGCAGAAAATAAACAAGGTGTATTCAGAATACTGCTTTCTAAAGTTTCATTTTTGATGATAAGGAGTTTGTTTGGTAAAGGGATTAACGATTGTAATTGTCCATATCGTTTGATGCGATTAACATCGGTTCATTCTTTTCTTCCAAAAATTCCAACAAATTGTTTTGCTCCTAATGTTTTGTTGAGTGCTTTATTTATCCAAGCTGGTCAGCGTGTGACAAATATTTCAGTTAACCAGGTGTTCAGAAAAAAACGAAGTATTACTGGCTTTTCATATGTAATGCTAAAAGGGGGATTCAATACGTTTATTTGCTTAATTAAACTAAGATTTTTCTCTGGCAAATAAGTACTACCATGGTTTTATAAAATCGTCTTTTGCAAACATATGGTTTCGGGTAAGAAATCTGTTTTTCTTCAATCTTTCAGTTATTTTTTTTGATTGACACAGTCTCTGTATTAATGCAAGAGGTGTAAGTATTACATAGAAAATCAAAAAAAGCAACACTCGGCTGTTTATATAGCCCAATACTTTTGCCAGTTTCATCCAACCTCGGTGAATAAATTCGCCCAAGGGAGCTATTGCAAAACCAATGGCAGAAAGAATAACCGGTCCGAGCAACCATAGCTTATTAAATTGTAAATAAAATAAGAAAAAGCCTGCGGCTATTACAACCAGCGAAGTATGTTTAGCTTGCCACCTCATTTAAAACAAGGAGTAAATAAATGGTGCAACCGATGTACTGCCACCGAAAATAAGTAACACGCCAAGCACCAGCATAACAATAATGATGGGGGCTAACCACCATTTCTTACGCTCTTTCAAAAAGGACCACATGTCTTTTAAAAACTCCATCATAGTTTTACAAAGTTAATCAGCCTGGAGGTTTTTCTTCCAATCATCTTTTTCTTTCCACTCAGGTTGCTCCTGTTTGCTGAACAGGTAATTTTCAATAACAAGATAATCCATTTCTGTACGCATGAAACATTGATAAGCTTCCTGTGGTGTGCATACAACGGGTTCGCCACGTACATTAAAGCTTGTGTTGATCAATACGGCACAACCGGTTTGTTGTTTGAATGCTGTGATGAGCGAATGAAAAGCAGCATTAGTTTTCTGATGTACTGTTTGAACACGGGCCGAATAATCGATATGCGTAACGGCGGGCAAACTGCTGCGTTGGAAATACAATTTGTCTGTTAAGCTGAGTTGATGATAATTATCGGGAACAGTATGCTGTAATGTTTTCTTCAACGGTTGTACTAACAACATGTAAGGTGATGACGTATCTAAGTCAAAATAATCCTGTACATCTTCTGCAAGCACAGCAGGAGCGAAGGGACGAAAACCTTCTCTGTATTTTATCTTCAGGTTGAGTTTTTTCTGCATCTCCGGGTTGCGTGGATCAGCAATAATACTTCTGTTACCCAATGCTCTTGGACCAAACTCCATTCGTCCCTGGAACCAGCCAACTACATTCCCTTCATTAATGTGTGCTGAAACTTTTTGGTTTAATTCATTTCTGTTATTGAATGTTGTTGCAACTGCTTTGTATTGTTGAATAGTTGATTCAATTTCATCAGCAGAAAAAGAGGGGCCGAGATAGGAACCTTTCATCGCATCCATTGCTGAGCTGACAATGCGTTCTTTCTCAAAATAAATATGATGGGCTGCTAAGGCCGAACCAACTGCACCGCCTGCATCGCCACTTGCGGGTTGAATAAAAATGTTCTCAAACAGATTTGAATTCTGCAGCTTACCATTTGCTACACAGTTCAGTGCTACGCCACCCGATAAACAGATATTGTTTAAACCTGTTAATGATTTTGCATGTGCTGCCAGTTTCAATACAATTTCTTCTGTTACCTGTTGAATGGCCAAAGCAAGATTACAATGTTGTTGAGTTAATTCCTCTTCTTCACTTCTACGTTTAAAGCTAAACAAGGCTTCAAACTTTTTATCTTTTACCATTCGTAACCCAACTGAATAGTTGAAATACTGCTGATCTAAATAAATAGAACCATCATCATAAATTTTTACCAGCTTTTCCTTTATGATCGAAACAAACTGCTTTGTTTGTTCAGATGACGGATCGCCGTATGGAGCTAATCCCATCAATTTATATTCACCGCTGTTTACTTTAAAACCTAAGTAGTATGTAAACGCAGAGTATAACAAACCAACAGAGTGGGGGAAGTTGAGTTGCTTTAGTATTTCAATCTCTTTGCCTTTTCCTTTGCAGATGGTTGTGGTGGCCCATTCGCCAACCCCATCAATGGTTACTATCGCCGCTTCTTCAAAAGGCGATGGGTAAAATGCAGATGCTGCATGGCTGAGATGATGCTCCGGGAACAACAGTTTCAGTTTCTTTTTATCGTAGAGTTGAATTTTCTTCAATTCATCACGGATCATCTTTTTCAGAAACAGTTTTTCATTCAACCAAACCGGCATGGCCATAAGGAAAGAAGCAAAACCTTTTGGTGCAAATGCATAATAGGTTTCAAGCAAGCGCTCAAATTTCAGCAATGGTTTATCGTAGAACACGACTGCTTCAAGTTGATCGATTGAAATGCCTGATTCTTTTAAACAATACTCAACAGCTTTTGATGGAAACCCGGCATCATGCTTCTTCCGGCTGAACCGTTCTTCCTGTGCAGCAGCGATGATCTCTCCATCTTTAATGATGGCTGCTGCTGAATCATGATAGAAAGCTGAAATGCCGAGAATGTACATGGGTGCAAAATAAATGATTTCTACTTGTCATCCCGACGAAGGGGGATCTGCTGAGATTGTTAATGCTGTTGAAGTGTTTGTTGCAAAGAGGTTGCTAATATCTCTGCTACCTTAGCGGCTCCTTGTTTATTGAAATGAATAAAGTCGTAGTAGTAAGCAGTATTCTTCGGCATCAGTTTCGCCAGGTCAATAACTGTTGCCTGTGCGCTAAACGAACGAACCACATTGTTGTATTCCTCCAACACCTGTTCTTGCAACAAATTGTTTTTACCGGGATTACTTTCATGAAATTTCAAATCCATACGAACACCGCTTATGCTATCAGTAAAAGCTCCATACAAAGATGGTTGCGTAAGCAGGATTGGTTTTATACTATTTGCTTCACAAATATTGACAATCTCCTGTAACCTTGACTGATAGCCATGGAGGTAGTTTTTCTGCTTGCTGATTGATTCTTGGATATATGCAGGCGTGTAAGTTGTATCCTTCAGTTGGTTGTAATTAACTTCCTTATGGATCAATCCTTTTTTATAGGCAGAGCGAATATTGTATAGTTGAAAAACTGTGGCACCAATTTCTGTTTTGTTGAGTAATGATTTAAAGAACGCTTTTACGGAACTATACTGCAATTTGTTTTCATTCATCACATCAAAGCTTTCAGGCTTTTCTGTTTCCACATCATTTACACCTGTAAGCAACACCACATACTTCGGCTTCAGTTTAATGATGTATTCCTTCAGCAACAACAAATGGCCAAATGTTGAATGACCATCAATGCCTGCATTGTTCACCCACAGATTTGGAATCGAATCTTTCAGTTCTTCACCCAACAAAAAAGGCCATGTGGTACTGTCGCTCAAAAAGCGACACTCTGTTGTACTTCCACCAACCGTAATAATGGAATTGAGTTTTGAAATGCTATCTGTTGGCATTGGTCCACGGAAACCCAATGCATTGCGACTGTAATTGATTTTTGCATCCAGTTGTTTGATCCATTGGTTATCGAATAATGTTTGCTGACTTGCTGGTAGTACTAATTTCCCCTGCTTGGTGAAATTGGTGAACGGGTTATAAATACGCAATACAATTTCGCATAGCACTAGTGCAACAAGTAAACCAAACAATAATGCTTTCAGGTTTTTGATCATGGCGATGTAAGATAAAAAACGTTTCCGATGAAGTGTTGTGATGCATGAAAAAGAAAGAAGCATTGACGATCAATCAATGCTTCTTCTAAATTCTATCTTCAATATTCTTGTTTTACTCAAACGTACTATAGAAATACGGCGTCTTCGCTTCAAACTCAGCACTGCAGGTATCTACCATTTTGTACACACGGGTAATGCCCCAGGCCTTACGTTTTTCGTAGAGTTCGTCTTCACTGGCATCTTCTTTCATAATTCTGCAGATCTGCTCATCACCAAAGCCCATACGTTTTGCTTCAGTCAGTAATTCTTTTGTGAGCGATTGCATATCATGCTTCATCAATTCTTTCTCCATGTTCACAATATCCTGGATCTGGTAAATGAACCAACGGTCGATCTTAGTTGCTTCTACGATCGTCTTCACACTCACACCCGCCATCAACGCATCTTTAATGCGGAAGATGCGATCCCATTTCGGCACCTTAATATATTCGATCAGCTCTTCAGCATGTTTTACACTTTGGCCATAGTAACCCAAGCCAACAGCGTTGTTCTCCAAACTCTGACAGGCTTTCTGAACAGCTTCAGTAAAGCTTCTGCCAATGGCCATTACTTCACCCACACTCTTCATCTGTAAACCTAAACGATCATCAGCACCTTTGAACTTGTCGAAGTTCCAACGTGGCATCTTCACAATTACATAGTCAAGGGCCGGTTCAAAGTAAGCAGATGTTGTTTGAGTGATCTGGTTCTTCAACTCATCCAATGTATAACCAATGGCCAGTTTTGCAGCAATTTTTGCAATAGGATAACCCGTTGCTTTACTTGCCAACGCTGATGAACGACTCACACGTGGATTGATCTCAACCGAAATAATGTCTTCATTTTCGGGATTCAAAGCAAACTGCACGTTACAACCACCGGCGAAGTTGCCAAGGCTACGCATCATTTTGATTGCCATGTTACGCATGTTCTGGAAAGCAGTATCGCTCAATGTCATGGCCGGAGCAACTGTAATACTGTCACCGGTATGCACACCCATCGGATCGAAGTTCTCAACCGTACAAATGATCACCACATTATCGTTCTTATCACGCAGCAGTTCCAATTCAAACTCTTTCCAACCGAGCAATGCCTTTTCCACCAAGACTTCATGCATCGGGCTTGCTTTCAAACCTCTGTCGAGTGCTGCGTCCAATTCATCCTTATGCATAACGATACCACCACCGGTACCACCAAGTGTAAACGATGGACGAATCACCAAAGGAATACCGATCTCCTGAGCAAATTCTTTTCCTTCTAACAAAGAGTTGGCAACACGGCTTGGCGCAACACCAATTCCAATATCGATCATCAGCTGACGGAATTTTTCCCTGTCTTCAGCTGTATCGATTGCCTTAACATCAACCCCGATCATTTTCACATTGTATTTTTCCCAAATACCCAGCTCATCTGCTTCCTTACAAAGGTTGAGGGCTGTTTGCCCACCCATCGTTGGCAACACAGCAGTTATTTGTGGATTTTCTTCCAGTATTTCTTCAATACTTTCAATAGTGAGGGGCAACAGGTACACTTTGTCGGCCATCATTGGGTCGGTCATGATGGTGGCAGGGTTGCTGTTGATGAGAATTACTTCAATTCCTTCTTCACGTAAACTACGGGCTGCTTGCGAACCCGAATAATCAAACTCACAGGCCTGGCCAATCACAATGGGGCCGCTGCCTACGATCAGCACACTGGTTATCGATTTATCTTTTGGCATGGGGAGAATTTGGCTGCAAAAGTATTGGATTGAGCGTTAACCTGAGCGTGAATTTTCAACCGATTTTCAAGGTTTTTTGGTAACGGTCGTTAGGAATGCTGTTCAACGCCAGTTGCGTCGCACTCTTGTACGTTCGGAAATGCCATGTTGCAATTGTCTGAACCGGGATTTGGGTTGATTAATAGATTAACAATATATCATCGTTGTTGAGCGTAAATCCCATACGTCTCACAAATCCTAAGAATCATGGTTCAGACATACATCAGTAATCAAACCTATGCGGTTCCGATGTTTCATAGTCTTCATTATACCGCACAAAAAAGTAGAGATACATGGCCCTGCTAAGCCTCATCAGCCAAGGTTGTAAGATCAATAAGAATACAGAATTTAAACCCAACCACCAGAACACACGGTTATCGCTGAACGATACCCCAACTAACACCCACCAGGCCACAAATGTTGCCACAGAAATAGCAACTGTTAAGGCATAGCTCACATAACCGGTTCCGTACCAGAAGCCTGGTTCCATATCAAATTTTTGTTTGCATACGGGGCATTCGTCGTGCATATCGAACGTGTGTTTGAAATTGTACGCACTGTAATCTTTAAACAGTTTACCTCTTCGGCATCGTGGACAATGCATTGAAAACATACTCCATAAATAATTCGGCTTGGGCTTGGAGGCAGACATGCTTTAAAATTTTCGCAAAGTTAACCCTTGATTATTTACTGCGTGTGACAAAAGACACCTTTAAGTAATTTATCACAGTAAATTAGATGCCGAACTTACTTAGCAAATATAAAATTGCTGGTAGTTTCAAAAAAGGTTGGCAGACATTACCGTTAAGCTGTTGTTGCAACTAACTTTTTGCGTTCACCAATTTGCTGACGCCACATGGCATAATACAAACCTTTTTCTTCCAGCAATTGCTGATGATTTCCGGTTTCAACCACATCGCCGCCTTCCAATACATAAATACGATCAGCATGCATAATGGTGCTCAACCTGTGTGCAATTAAAATAGTGATCTGGTTTTCACCCGCAGAAATATCACGAATAGTTGAGGTGATCTCTTCTTCAGTAATAGAATCAAGTGCAGAAGTGGCTTCATCGAAAATGAGCAGGCGTGGTTTACGCAGCAGGGCACGTGCAATGGACAGACGTTGTTTTTCTCCACCACTTAATTTTAATCCACCTTCACCGATCATTGTATCCAAACCTTTTTCTGCACGGGCCAACAAACGCTGACAACTTGCTTTGTGCAGTGCATCCGTTAACTCTTCATCGGTTGCAGTAGGATTCACAAACATCAGGTTCTCTTTAATGGTACCGCTGAACAGCTGTGTGTCCTGTGTTACGAAACCGATCTGGTTACGCAGGTCTTCAAAGTTGATTGAGTTTTCATCTTTCCCATTGTATAAAATATTTCCCTGCTGTGGACGGTATAATCCTACCAACAATTTCATCAATGTTGTTTTACCAGAACCCGATGGACCAACAAACGCAACCGTTTCGCCAACCTTTACATTAAAGTTGATATCAGTAATGGCGTTTTGTCCAGCTGTTTGATGTTTAAACGAAACTTTGTTAAATGAGAGTGTGTCAATCTTTCCAAGGTGCATGGGATTAACCGGTGTTGCTTCCGGTTTCTTTTCCATAAGTATATGAAAGTTGGTGATACTAGCTTCGGCTTCACGATAAGAGAGAAGAATATTACCAATTTCCTGTAATGGCCCAAACACAAAGAAGGAAAATATCTGCATAGTTACTAACTGCCCCGCATCCATTCGTCCGTGAAAGATCGTCCACATCAGCATAAATAAAATTACCTGGCGCAGTGTGTTTACAAAAGTTCCTTGCACAAAGCTGATACTGCGGATGCGTTTTACTTTGGTCAATTCTAACCCAAGTATCTTGAACGTGTTTTTATTTAAACGTGTTACTTCCTGTTCAGTTAATCCCAAACTTTTTACCAACTCAATATTGCGGAGCGATTCAGTGGTGGCACCAGCTAATTGTGTTGTTTGTGCCACGATGGTTTTCTGTACGGCTTTTACTTTTTTGCTGAGTGCGTTTGAAATAATAACGAGTAAGATAATCCCGCCGAAATAAATAAACGGTAACGACCAATGAATAGATGATGCATAAACTGATACGATCACAATACCGATAATTACAGGAAAGAGAATGTTGATGAATGCTGACACAAACTTTTCTGTATCTGTTCTCACTTTGGTTAAGATAGAAAGTGTTTCACCACTACGCTGATCTTCAAAATCCTGGTAAGGCAATTTCATCGCATGCTTCAAACCATCGGTAAAAACCTTTGTCCCGAATTTTTGTGTAGTGAGGTTTTGAAAATAATCCTGGAAGGCTTTGGCAATGCGACTCACCATTGCAACAGAGATTGACATCGTGAGTACAAAAAGTACTCCCGGTTCTTTCCAGCTGAAAGAATAGAAGAAACGGTCCCAATCAAAATTATGTGTAGGTGGTTTTTCAATTCCCTGGTGCTGGTTAGCTAAATTAATCAGCTTACCAAACAAAATAGGGTCGATTAGTGAAAAACCAATATTGATGGCAGCCAGTACCATCGTTAGTGAGATTAGGCCTTTGTAAGGCGCTAAATATTTTAAAAGCAGTTTCATAATAAATGTAAAAGGTTAGGAAGGGTCAAAGTTTGAACCATCTTTAAAAATAAGACAAGTTTGCAGGAAACCCGGCCGCTAATTGCAGACTACTGGCATCTTTCAGCAGTAACCTGCCAATATCCACCAGCATAAGTGCATGACGAACAGTCACCGGTTTTTACTTTGTATTAAAAAAAATCGGTTCTTTGGGCACATGAAAATTACCGGTATAACCATCGTACGTAATGCAGTGTTGAATGACTTTCCCGTTGTGGAAGCCATCTCTTCTATATTGCCGGTGGTAGATGAAATGATCGTAAGTATTGATAAAGGCGATGATGATACCGATGGACTCATTCGATCTATAAAATCGGATAAGTTGAAGATCGTTTACTCCACCTGGGATATGAACCTGCGTGAAGGCGGAAGGGTATATGCACTTGAAACCGATAAAGTGAAAAGCCATGTGTCACCCGATACCGATTGGATCTTTTATATACAGGCCGATGAAGTAATCCATGAAAAATATCATCCAGTCATCAGGCAAACAGCAGAACGTTACAAAGCTGATAAACGTGTAGAAGGATTGTTATTTCAATACCTGCACTTTTATGGCACTTACGATTATGTGGGTGATAGCCGAAAATGGTACAGACATGAAGTTAGAATTATCCGTAACGATCCTTCTATAAGCTCATATAAAGATGCGCAGGGTTTCAGAAAAGGCGAAGTGAAATTGAATGTAGTACCCGTTGCTGCTGAAGTGTATCATTATGGCTGGGTAAAAAGCCCGGAACAGATGCGGCAGAAACAAAAAATTACTGCAAGGTTTTACCATGATGATAAATCGATTGAGGTTGCACCTGTAAAAGCAGATCATTTTGATTTCAGTCAATTTGATTCGTTGCGGAAATTCACCGGTACCCATCCAACTGTTATGCAACAACGCATCGCCTCAAAAAACTGGGATGTAGAACTTGATGTAAATCAAAAGAAGTTTACGTTGAAGAACTGGCTGTTATACTGGGTTGAAAAAAAGACAGGGTACAGGCTATTTGATTTCAGGAATTTTAAGAAAATAAAAGTATAAGTAACACTGTTCACTATTTTTTCAAGACAGCTTCAACTGCATGGCAAAAGTTGTTAATCGGCTCATGTGTTACATCATAGCCAATACCTTCAAGAAATTTATGCATAGCAGTTATATTGTTCTTGTCATCATCCAGGTCATGAACTTCCAGCAGTAACATTTTTGCACGACGAATTAAAGCAGGATCGGTGTTATAAAAAATATCATATTCACTTCCTTCGCAATCAACTTTCATAATATCTACTTCAGTAAGTCCATTCTTCAAAAATATATCCGTTAATGTAATTGTATCAACAGATATTTTTTTTGCATTACTTGAATTAAAGTCTGAAAAAATACTGGCGATAACGCTGTTATCGTTTTCGGATTCAATGTAGAGATCAATTTTTCCACTTGCAGTTCCCGTTACGGCCACCTGGTGAACGATCACATTATTTTTTATGATTGGGTTTGCATCGAGTACCGTTTTTATTTGCTGCGTATTTCTGGGAATTGGTTCATACGCAAATATTTTTGCATCTTTTATTTTTGACAGGATCAACACATCAAAAAAACCGGCATTCGCACCAATATCAATGATCACTGGTTTCTGCGGTATTTGATTAACAACGGCTTTAATGTTGTAAACATCTTCAAGAAATATTTCTTTAAATACCTGGTATAAAGGCAGTGCTACGTTAAATTTAATCTTGTTCGGCTTTGTTGTAAAGATCAATGATCGCTTGAACCTTTCATTTTTATGGAAAACATATTCAAAAGGGTTTTGAATATGTTTGAATAACTCGATGTATCGTTTAAATCCTTTCGCAGGCATAAGATTAATTTTCTGGATGAAGGAGAACTATTTATTCTGCAACAGCTGTTCATACAACTGCCAGTATTGTTTGGCAGCTTTATCCCAACTAAAAAAAGCTGACCTGTTTTTTATCTTGTTAACCATTTCAGGATGTGTGTGAAAGTGTTGCAACGAATTCTGAAAAGTCTGCTGCATATCTTCAGCATCAAATGAATTGAAATAATAAGCAGCATCTGCTCCAATTTCAGGAAGACAAGTATGTGTTGATAACAAGACGGGTTTGCCAAAATGCATTGCCTCAACCACCGGTAATCCAAAGCCTTCTGAAATGGAAGGGAAGGCCATTGCTAACATATTATTCAGCAACCACCATTTTTCATTTTCCGTTATAGAGCCGGGCAAGAGAACCCTGTCTTCTACACCATGCTTTTTTGCTTCTGCAAGTATTTCATCAACATAGCTTTTATCCTGGTTAATGCCGGCAATGATGAGTTGATAATCATTACCAACTAACAGGCATGGCAAAACATGAAAGTTTTTCTTTCGTAAAACAGTGCCAATTGAAAAAATATAAGGCTTGTCCGAATTTATAAAAGCGGGTTTTTGAAAAACAGAGTCGTCCTCCGGTGTATTGCACCCGTTATAAATTGTTTGCACAGATACATTTGAAAGATCAAGATATTCACGAATACACTGGTGCGTAAATTCTGAGATTACGGCAATTTTATCGGAACGATCAATCATTGCCTGTGTTCTTTCTAAATATTTCTTCTTCTTTTCTGCATCCTTGCTGCTATCATACAAAAAGTTCAGGTCATGTATAGTCAACAGTTTTTTTACTTTTCTGCCGGTTGGATAATAATTACTTCCCTGGTAAGTGCCATGCCATACTTTATAGTTTGAAGGTATAGGGTGATAAAATTTATGCCACCATTTTTGGGGGTAGTAAATTGTACCATCCGGAAGAAACCCTGTTTCAGCGGGACGTATATAAAAGGCAGGCGAATTCTGGTTTGCAGGCTTTTGTTCAAGGATTGCTTCGCTTAAATATTTGCAGAAATAATAGAGGCCCGTGTTGGGGTACTTCATGCGTTCGCAATCAACAATTATATTGGCTGATGGGTGGTTGATGTGTCTGATTTTTCAGCTAAAGATAAAAGAATTCTATATACACGGTTAAACCGACAGTTTAATCCAATTCATTCTGCAGTAAGAAGTATTAGTGATGTTTAGAAAAGCAGTTGAATTTTAGAGCGCTTTACGTGTTAATTTTGGCGCACAAATTTATTTATGAAGGCATTGGTATTGTTGGATGAAGAGGGTAGGCAACTACGAACCGTGGAAAAGTTGTTGTATGCTCTCGTGTTACTTTTTTTTAGTAGCCTGTTCCTTCCACTTATGCCGGTTGTTACAAACATCATCCTAGGGTTTATAGTCATCGTTTCATTCCGTTTTAATTCTCTTAAAGAAAAGTTTCAGTTGTTGAAGGCCCAACCATACATGTTGCTTTTTCTTCTTTACTATCTGCTGCATCTTTTAAGTTTTTTCTGGTCGAATGATAAGAGCGAAGCCACAACACAGTTGTCGATGCGGTTGCCTATATTGATATTTCCATTAACAATTGGCAGCCTGGTGATCAATAGTGTCTTAAAAGACCGGATCATTTATGCAATTGCCATTGTTACAACGGCAGCTGCTTTAATAAGTCTGGGGTTATCCTTCTCTCAATACAGAACAACAGGTAACAGCGGTTATTTATATAATGACAGCTTAACTATTCATTTTGTGTTACAGTCCATTTATGTGGCAATGCTTGTGAACATTTCAATTGTTGGGTTGATCTATCTGTTAAGCAAACGGCCATCCTTTATTAAAATACCTGGTCTGTTATACCTGGCTATTTTTGTTTTGTTTGGCTATCATTTTTTATTGGCCAGCCGATCAGCGATGATCATTCTGTATGGTGGGATATTTTTATTTGCTGTTTATTATATTATTAAGAAACGCAAGTACCTGGAAGGAACAACTTTGATACTTGGAATGTTTATTGGTTCATTTATCCTGTTCAAATTTTTTCCAAAGACAGTACAACGATTTAAGGAGTTAACCTACACCAATTATCAGTATGGCAGCACAGCCGCAGAAAGCCACTATGATATGAAGTTGAGCGAAGAACAATGGAATGGAGCCAACACACGTCTTGCTCTTTGGAGTTGCGGATGGGAAGTAGCGAAAAAAAACCTGATCACGGGAGTTGGTATCGGTGATCGTATACAAGCGGTGAACGAAGTGTACAAAGCCAGGAATTTCACCATGGCCATTCAAACAAAAAAGAATGTACACAACAGTTACCTCGATGCCTTACTTACCTTTGGAGTAGGGGGGCTGTTTCTTTTCATGTTGACATTTGTAGTGTTACCACTTATTGATGTGTCAAAACGAAAAGACATGTTCGACCTTTTTGTGGTTACAGCATTTATTATTTCGATGATCTTTGAAGTGTATCTTGCCCGTAGTATTGGCAGTATGCTTGCAGGGTTTTTCTTTTCTTTAATTGCTGCAACAAAAAGAAATACATAGCCGATCATTGATTGTCGGCCATGTATAATTCAATTGCTTTTTCTGTTTCGCCGAAGTAAACCATTTCACCATTTTTCATGTAGCCGCTTCGTTTACAATAGCGTTGTATAACCTCCATGCTATGGCTAACGAGCACAACTGTTTTGCCTTCGATCCATGAGCTTTCAAAAACTTTGATGGCTTTTTCCTGGAACTTCATATCGCCTACAGCAAACACTTCATCCAAAAACATAATGTCGGCACCGGCTTTAACGGCAATTGAAAAGCTAAGCCTGGCAACCATACCGGATGAAAAGAATTTAATCTTTGTATCAACAAACTCCTTCAGTTCTGCAAACTCAATAATGTCATCAAAAATGGCATCAACTTCCTTTATTTTTAAGCCCAATACGGATCCTGATACATAAACATTTTCACGTGCAGTCAATTCGTGACTCATGCCTACCCCAAGATTCATAAGCATAGTTGAACCGTTTATTTTCACATAACCCGTATCAGGTTTGTATACCCCGGCCAAAAGTTTTGTAAGAGTAGATTTTCCGCACCCATTTCTGCCAATA
The DNA here is from genome assembly GCF_037892425.1 of Lacibacter sp. H375. Classification (NCBI taxonomy): domain Bacteria; kingdom Pseudomonadati; phylum Bacteroidota; class Chitinophagia; order Chitinophagales; family Chitinophagaceae; genus Lacibacter; species Lacibacter aquaticus. The sequence goes on along the minus strand of NZ_JBBKTT010000001.1, from coordinate 370,151 downwards.
AAGCCAATGCATTCACCTTTTTTTATTTCAAGTGACATCATTTTCAAAGCTTTTATATGTTTTGTTCTTGGCGGATTAAACAGATTAAACAAACGATGTTTTACCGTGTTATGGCTGTCTTCTGATATGTGAAACGTTTTACTGATATTCCGTACAGTAATAGCTATATTGTTTTCCATGATGGTTATAATTTTTCAGCGGCCTGTGACCCCAATTTGTTTAATAAAAGAATGCCTATCAATAATAGAAATATTGCATAACCGAAATTGAAAATGAAAAGTTCCCAATCAGGGAGTTTGTTGAGCATAAGTACGTTTCTTGCGTTGATAACAATTCCAGAAATAGGGTTGATGTAATCGAAGCCAGGAAGAGTTTCTTTGAAAGTGATAAGTTTAAAGAAAATCGGAGACAAGAAAAACATGAAGCTTGATACAACTCCCCATATTTGTGTTATATCATGAGCCAGAATAAAGGTGCAAGACAATATCAGGGATACACCAAGAGATAAAATAAATAGATTAATGAACAAGGGGATTAGCCATAGATTCATCATAGCTAGCCCATTACCATTTTGTATTAAATGGTAAAACAGCAAGAACATAATCAAATTAAAAAAGAATCCGATAACATTACTAAGAATGGTTGAAACGTAAATTTCAAGTTTGTTCATATTGCTGTACTCATACAAATACTTTTTGGTTTTTAAGATTTGAATGGTTCCGGAAGTGGACTCCAAAAAGAAGTTCCAAAGTATAAGCCCAATAAACAGGAAGGATGCGAAATCTGGCATATCCTGTCTCATTACTATCTGGAAAATAATATAGTACAAGAAAATATCCATCAGAGGCTTAAACAATGCCCAAAAAAGCCCCAGCTTATTTTCGTAGTATCTTAATTTGAATTCAATCTTTGCAAGCAGCCAAATGCGTTCAATTTTATTTGAACCCGAATTTTGTTTCTTAATCGAACTGATCATGTTAGTTGTTTTTTAAACGCTTGTATATAGCTAATCCTGTTTTTTTTAATATTGGGTAGCGGGCGGCAAATCTTTTTGCAATTTTTAATATTTTCCCACTAGAGTGAAGCGTAAATCTTGTTTTATATTCTATAGCCGGGTTGTCATAATAGAACCCTGGCCCATTTTGAATTTGCAACTTAATTATTGCGGCCGCAAACTTACTGTAAAATTCAGAGTGAACTGTAATGATGTATTCAAGAGCGCTTCTTTTTTTAGTGTGATTTAGTTTTCTGAACATGGAGTCTTTCCTTACTCTGTAGAAAAACAATATTTCCGGCATCACTACTCCATTGTATCCATTGGATACAAGGTGAAGTACGCTTTCATAGTCTTCAAGCCCATCTTTTAATACAGAATCGTTTAGGCCGGAATAGAGAAAGCTTTCTTTTTTGTATACCAAGGCGCTACTGTTCATGGTATTATGAAATAAAAGTAGTGGTGGTAACGGATGTATGGTGGGCCACGTAGCAGTGCTGTTTTCGAAGTATTGTGTCCATGCGCCAACAAAAAAAACATTATTATAATTTTTCAATACTCTTATTGCTTTTTCATAATACGTTGGAGCAACTTTATCGTCTGCATCAAGAAATGTCAGATAAGAACCTTTGGCAAATTGTGCACCTGTATTACGTGCTGCCGAAAGCCCGTTGTTTTCAGTATCAATTACTTTTATTTTTGAGTGGTTCCGATATTTTTCGATCTTGTCAAGGCTTTCCTTTTGAGTACTGCCGTCATTAACAAGCAGAACTTCAGTTTTTGGCCAGGTGCTTTTCAATACGCTTTCAATTGTTTCATCAATTGTTTTACTCATATTGAAAAATGGTATCACAACGCTGAGAAACTCGTTACTATCTTTTACTTCAATCGGTACATAATTTTCCTGAGATAAAAAGGGGAAATTTCTTTTAGGTACAGGTTGAAATTGCTGGAGGGTGTTTATCTTTTCACTATAGATAGTATCGTATGAGTACCTTGTCTGGATTCTGTTTATTGCGTTTGTACAGATTGTCTTGTACTCCTTTTCATTTAAATTCTGCACTTTCTTGATGGTCTGCGATAAAGAGCCGTCAATGGCATAATTGTAAAGAAAGCCGTCTATCTCATTTCTTATTACTTCAGACTGCCCCCCACTGGTAGTAGTAATTACAAGCTTTCCTTGTGCCATTGCTTCTAATACAGCGTATGGGAGATTATCAATTATACTTGGAATAATTACCGCTTCAGCACCTTTAATTAGGGCTTCTATTTGTTTTTGTGTAGACTTACCTGCAATAATTAAATTCTTACTTTTTATGAAGTTTTTGTATTTTCTTCTAACAAGTTCGCCGCCAGTTTTTAATTCCGGATGGTACACTATATCTGTACTTCCAATTAAAGTAAGAGTTATCTCTTTTCTTTTGTTCCAGATCGACTCCATCGTTTGCAACAAATGAAAAACCCCTTTTTGCCTGGTCAATTTACCCAGAAATGCGAATGAGTTATTTTTAACTCGAGGTAATTCGGCAGGAAAATTATAGTCAAATGGATTGGGAATAACTTGAATCGGCGGCAGATTCACGAGATATTTCTTTATTTCAGTAGCCATAAACTCTGAAGGTGAAATGAGTAAATCTGCCGAAATAATACTTTGTTTTTCCATCTCACATGTCCAATAGTCGGGGTATTTGTAGGTGGAAACTTCATTGTGTTCCAGATATATAAATGCGGGAGAATGAATGGTTATAATAATTGATAGATTTTCAAAAAGAGGATACTTTAGAAGTTTAAATTGTTGCACATAATAACCAATTCCTAAATAATCCTGGGCTTCTACATAATCAGGGTTTCCTTCATTTCGAAGAAACTCCTCAACTAACAAAGCAAAGGCATAGTTAATTCTTGCCTGATGACCTAATTCTTTATGATGGCAAACTAGAAATGGGTTAAATCTAATGATGCGATAGTCATTTCTTTTTTCGTTCTCAACCTTAACGTTAAGGCTTGGATCAGCTACAAAAACGGAAACTGTATGCTTTTTTTGCGAAAGCATACAAGCGGTATGATAGCAATAAGTGCTGATACCGCCTCCGTAAAATGGAGGAAATTCTGTTGTAAGTAGCCAATACGTCAATCTTTTTCCTTTTTATAAAGTGAACTTAACTTTCGTTTACCCATAATTATTTTTATAACATGGCCAAAACGTTTGTACCAAAGCGGGAGTTGCTCGTATTCTTTGTGATAAAAGTGTAAAATCTTTTCACTTTCATCTTGATCTTTGAGCTGCTGGTTAAAGACCTTGTAGTGCTCCAACTCTCTTGTTAAGTATTTATTCTCTTCTTCCAAAAGACAGTTTTGTTGTGTTAAAGTCCTGTTTGTTATTACTATCGTCTCAAGAAAAGGGAATTTGGCTTTGAAGTGAGCTTCGGTATTATCTAAGCATTCAACGATTTTTAAGAGATCTTTTTCATTTAGGGCTTCTTCAATGATGATCCATTTATTTAAAAAATGTTGCGATAAAATTCGCTTTTCATACTCTGGTTTTAAAGACTCAATTTCAGCTGTATGTTTGATGGACCACAAGTTTTCTAAGTCATTTTCGTCTGTCATCAAAAAACGAAAATCAAACCCCTGTGCATTCATGTAATCTTTAATTTCCGTATTTAGTGAGCTGTTATCGGCTAGTAATAAATACATGGAACCTTCTTTAAGATAATAGGGATGTGTTAAACAAAGAATAGCTTGATTAAAAGACTCGGGATGTGTAGTTTCTTGGGTTTGTTTTAAATAAATGCAAAAAGCTTGTTCAGATTTACCGGAACAGAGTTTTATAGTAAGATCTTCTTGTGATGAACTCAGATCAAATTCATAAAATGGCACAGCAGTTGGAATAACTGCAGCACCTTGTGCAATAAAAGATGAGTGAACTAGTATTTTATTTAGGCTAAATGCCATAAATCTTCTTCTTATTTGATGTACATATCCAACTTAACAGCCGTTCCCATGAGTGTGTTTCTGTTCCATTTTGAAAGTCATCTACATTTCCTGATTCCAAAGTTGCTCTTATTGATAAAGGGCTGTGCTTAATGAAAAAATCTCGGTAAGATGACGCCCTGCACCAAAACATAGTACCGGCTACAAAAGAGTAGTCATTTACAGCAAGATTGTATTTTGAAATCAAGGTTTTCAGTCGAAGGTTATTTGTTGTGTTAAATTCATTGCCGGAAATATGTTCATTGCGTATAAATGATTTAGAGCAAACAATGCCTGTTCCCGAATTGGCTAAAAAATGATTTAGAACAATCTCAATATTGGTACTATCTATTATTTTAAAAAGTTCTGATTTCCAAAAATGGGCTAAAGGAGAGTGAGGGCTTTTTTTGTCATGCAGAAAAATTAGATAGTCTTCTTTTGCACCCAATAATAACCACTGCTGCAGCAGCAAAAATTTCCCCCCGATGTCTTTACCCAGGTTGGGAGATGTTTTTACAACAGCATTTGGAAGTTCCAGTTCGCCTATATCAGCAGCAGATAGTGGCGCTGTGAGATTAATATAGAATGCTACTCCTTTTCGCTTAAGTGGTGTAAGAAGCGGGGCAATTTCTGCAATGCTTTCCTTATAATATATATGTAAGAATACTGCAATCATTTTTCCCTTCTTTTCAAGATCATCTCTTTTACAAGAGATGAATATTTATCCTTTATGTATGGATCCTCTCTTTGATTTAATGAATTTCGCCATGATTCTAATGTCTCTTCAGATATTGGGTATATTGTACCCGTATCTACTCTTTCTCGACTATATTTTTTTATGCATTCTTCCTTTGACTTTGAGAAATAATGATTTATCTGAGCAATATCAATTACTTCATTATCATTAAACGGGCCTGTAATTCTGTTTCTTTTCACGTCTGTATAAATGCTACCCGGTTTCATTGTAATAAAATGAGCATTCCCAAAACTCTCGATCCTATCGGGTTTTGCAATTGTCTTAATATGATTATTTTGCCCCGGTTGGCATAAAATGAAATTATCTATAACCAAACCGACAGGTTTATTTTCATGATAGTTGTCACCGAAGTACACCCAATTTAAACCAATTGCATCTGAGCCTTTATATTCATGCAGAAAATCAATGAGGTTGGCATGATTTCTCAATACAACAAATTCATCTGTATCAGTAAAAGCTGCCCATTTTGTTTTGTGCCCATGGGTTTTACAAAAATGGGTATAGGCCGAGAATTGCATTGCAGTGCCAGGATAGTCTATGAAGGTGCAGATATCTGAATAATTTTTCAGAATTTCTTTTATTGGAATTTTGCTTTCATTATCATAAATAAAAAAATGTTCTACTCCTATCAAATGATGGTAGCATACAAACTCCTCCAAGTAATTTTCTTCATCTTTTGCAATTAAAACAATACTTAGTGTATAATTCATGTTGTTAAATTAAAATGATTTGTGGTCTAATGCCAGGGATATAAGACTTTAGGAGGGTATGAAAATTTTATTTTATAAGTGTCGGATGAAAGATTAAGATTGAAGTATGGGTCTTTTTTAATTAGACGATCCCATTTTTTAAGCATATAACTATGTTCCCGTTTAAAACGTTCAATATTCTTCTCATCAAAATCGCTGCCCCGTGATAATGATTCGTAATGATACAGTTCTGCAAATGGAGTCCATACGTTTTGATAGCCCATATCATGCAACTTTAAGCAAAAATCAACGTCGTTATAGGCCACTTTTAGATTTGCTTCGTCTAAGCCTCCTGCTTTCAGATACAGATTTTTCCTTACTGCAAGGCAGGCGGCAGTAACTGCAATATAGTTTTGAACTAGGTGAAGCCTGTTGAAGTAACCTGGTTCGTTTCTGTTTTGTCTACAAAAAACATGAATTCCCGGATGCCCCTCACATACGAACACCCCAGCATGTTGAATGCAATTATCTGGATAGTACAACTTGGCCCCCACAGCGCCGCACTCTTTGCGTAAGGTGTGGGACGTCATTTCTGTTAGCCAGTCGTCATTGATGACTTCTGTATCGTTATTGAGTAGAACAACCACTTCTCCATTTGCCAAATTGACGCCATAATTCATTATCGCCGCAAAGTTGAACTCTTTATTATAATTGTAAACTTTAATCGATCGGGTCTGTTCCTGCATTTTTTTAAAATAGTAGTGCGCAGCTTCAGTTTCACTATTGTTATCAATTATGATAATTTCATAGTTGGGATAGCTTGTTTTACTTAAAATGCTCTGTAAGCAAGTATTTAAAATATCAATCTTGTCTTTTGTAGGGATTATAATTGAAACCAATGGTTTCTTTTCTGGAAGCTGTCTTCTTATTCTGTAGGAGAAATTGATGTTTTCTTCTGCAACAGCATTCGTATTGGTACGTGCAATATGATCTTGTAATGCTTTTAGACCTGCTTTGTAGGCATACCCTTTGCTGGCTGTTTCAGTAGCTGTAGACCCTGGGATAGCCCGCCAGTGATACAAAATATGAGAGATATGATGTATTTGGCGAGTTTCTATCCTTTCGATAAATCGTAGTGCAAGATCATAATCTTGGCTGCCTTCATACCCTTTTCTAAACCCACCTATTTCCTTGATTATGCTCATTTTATAGGCAGCGAGATGGTTAATCATATTCTGACCGGAAAACAAGTCAGGGTTCCAGTCACTTTTAAAATAGGGATCGTATCTCAAACCATTTTCATCAATTTTATCCTCATCGCTATAAATAAGCGCCAGGTTTTTATTTTTATTCAGAGCATCTGCTATCATGAAAAGACTGTGAGGTCTTAATTCATCATCCTGATCAAGTAACACCATAAAATCTCCTGTGCTTATTGCAATGGCGGAATTCGAGGCTTCACTTATATGACCATTTTGGGTACGGTAAGTAACTTTTATACGTTTATCTTTTTTGGCGTACTCACTAAGCGTTTTCTTTACTTCCGGTAATGTTGAACAATCATCGGCAATGCATAACTCCCAGTTAGGATATACCTGTTCTAAAACAGAATCGATAGCCTTCCGAAGAAAATAAACAGGCGCATTGTATACAGGCATTACAATTGACAGAAGAGGGTTGTGCCGAAAGCCTTTTATCAAATGCTGCATTGCTATCTTGTCTTCCTCCAAAATATTATCGTAGTGTTTGAACCATTGATAATATTCAGAGTATGTTTCTTCTTGTTTGATCGTTACAGCATCCTTCATCTTTCCTTTTACTTCAAGAACACCTGCTTTCACAAATGTTTTTAATAGTTGTGAGATTATAGAAGCATAGCTGTTTTTAAGGTTATTGATTTTGCGATAATTCTTTAATGCATAACTGAAAGCACGAACTTTTGAAATCGGGGTTAATTGGAGGTAATTAAGTTCAAAACTACAATCTGCTATGCTGGGATCGAATCGCAAATGCAAAATATCAAACGGGAATTTTACTAATCCTTCAATAATGCCATCTGTGGGACGATTGAGCGGCCAACTGTCTTCCTCATTATAGCCTCTGCCGTAATCGAAGTATAGCTTAGGAGATAAGAATAACCCTTTTTTAAGCGATATTTTTATTGATATCCAATACCAGCCTGCTCTTAGCTTTTTATTTTTTAGGTTTATTGTGAATATTGGATCAACACCCGAACTGTGAAAGAGATTTGTTTTCTCATCAAAAGAAAGATCTTTTACAGGAGTTAAGGCATACGAATTCTTTAACATATTATCGTTAGTCTACATTTTATAAAATGATGGGTAAGGAGTTAAAAGACAACTCACCCAAGTCGATTGAAGATTTTTTCTTTTAATGTTCCTAGTAAACTCCTCGTCTCATACGTCCTCTTATACCACTCAATATCATTTTGATAGCGGCGAATGTCTTCGAGTAATTTATTGATCAGTTGTTTTGTGCCTTCCTGTTTCTTATTTTCTTCGGTTAACGTTTTATGAAGCTGTTTCTTTTCCTGTTGTTCTTCCGCAAGTTTAGCTTCAAGATCTTTTAATCGCTTGATCAAATCTTCAATCCGTTCACGTTTATATTCATTCTCAGATAGTAGATGACTGTACACCTGGCGTAACAGATCTTCTAACTGAAGTTCTGTGAGGTTACCGGGTAATGCGATCAGTTTGCCCTGATCTGATTGTTTGTTTGGTTGCGTATCCATATTGGTGTCTTACTGGTTTAATAGGTATAAGCAAGTCGATAATTGCCTGCACTGCTGGCTGCATTAAACTCCGTGCTGCAAAGATCTTTCGAGTAACTCCCCATGGCTTCCATCATAAATGGATTATTCATGTAGTAATGAATCTGCGTACAAGCTTGTGCTGTTGTTTCAAAAAGATCACCATTTACGCCATAACGGATAATGTCTTTATTCCCTGTACAGTTCGAAAGGATCAAAGGTTTGCCTAAAGCCATCGCTTCCAAAACACCAAAGGATAAACCTTCGTAATCTGCTGTTGACAAATACAGAGAAGCTTTTGCTAATTCATTCTTCACTTCATCTTCAGTAAGCCAGCCCGTAATACGTATGTTGGGTGAGGAAAGTAAATCACTGTCTTCACCATCGCCAATCCATACAAATTCAACATTTGAATAACTCAAAAATTGTTGGGCAATGTCATTAAAACGTTTCGGATTTTTTTGGGCAAGTATGCGGCCCGAAAAAGCAATAATGAATTTATTCTGATCAGTGGCTGCATTAAGTAATTTATTGTTCACAAAAGGCAGTGTAGTGCCATTATTAATATAGGATGCCTCAATACCTAATTGCTTGTAAGCATCGGCTTCTGACGCAGATACACAAACAACTTTACCGCCAAACGAATGACCTAACAACTCAAGTTGCTTGTATAGCAATTGTTTGAATTTACTTTGCTGCATGAGAAAAGGGGCACCGTTAGGAGTATAAATAACATTTTTGATCTTTAACCAACGGCAAGCCAATCTTCCAATAAAACCACTTTTCGATGAATGAAGATGAACAGCATCAACAGTACGAAAACGTTTTAAAATATTGTAAAGTTCAAATAAGGCCCTTGTGTCTTTTACTAAGTGAAGACCCCTCTGCGCCGATTTCCAATGAATAAATTTTACCTGGTTAGGTGGGAAAAGCTTCTTTACTTCAGCACGTTCCATCACTTCTTGTCGCTCGCCGTGTATAACAATATGATAATCCTCCGGCAGATGCTCCACCAGTGATTTTACAAAGGTTACTACGCCCGATGCAAAGGGCTCTACTACATGAACAATTCTCATTTACAGATATTGTATTTTCTCTCAGGTTCTCTTCTTGTCATTTGTACTGACAAATGAAAAACAAAAAGCGCTGCAAAGGTACTTGCTGCACATTTAATTAAACGCACACTTATTACTTAAAGCACACAGTTATGAATTTTAGCGAACAATTTATTTTCCGATGCGGAATAACAAATGCTTGATTTGGGTAGTTAGTTTATACGGAAGCAATGCGAGTATACTTTGTTTTATAAATCCGATGCAAGTTAATGATTTAATGACGCCATAGAACTTGATGATTTTTATTTTTGATGTTATTTGTTCCTGTCTTTTTTTTACACTTATTCCATTTGTATCTATTTGTGCTTCAACCAGTATCTCCTGAATAATGTGCGTCTTATATTTTTTCGTTAACTCAAAGAAAAAGGCATAATCCTCCGCATAAGGATAATCATAAGGATAAAGTTTCGTGTTCCTGATCATTTCATTCCTGAAAATGACTGTTGGATGAATGAAACTGCACTTGAGATGCATTTGATTCAGAATTGCATAATGATGCTCAGCTGCTTTGTAAACGAATTGAGTTTTCTTTTTATGGTCAACAAATAAACACAAAGAACCAAGTAGGGCAACATCAGTGGTTACACTTAAAAATGAAATCTGTTTTGTAAAACGATCTGCTCTGCAAATATCACCACAATCTAAACGTGCAGTATATAATGAATCATTTCTGTTGAGAATTAAACGAAGGCCGGTATTCAATGCCTCGGTGATGCCTTTGTTTTGTGGCAATCGAATGATTTCAATGCTCTGGTTTTGCAATAACGCTTCAGGAAATTCCGATAACGATACCGGAACAGTACTTCCATCATCAACTACCATTACTTTATACTTTTCTTTCGGGTATTCAACCGAAAAAAGCGACCGGATCAATCCATCCGTATTGTTGTAACATGGAATTAAAAGATAAAAATCGAGCATCACAGTAATTTTCTCACCCTGCCCATCCTTCCCGGTCCAGACTTCTGTATTGAATAGCTTCAGCCAGGTGTTCCACTTTTATATCGGGGCTTTGTGCAAGGTCGGCAATAGTACGACTAACTTTTAAAATACGATCGTAGGCTCTTGCACTCAGATTCAGTTTATCCATGGCCGCTTTCAATAACGTTTGTCCTGCTTGTGAGATCACACAAATTTCTTTGAGTTGTTTGCTGCTCATTTGTGCATTGGCATAAATACCATCCACATCTTTATAACGTTCAGCCTGAATTTCACGTGCAGCAATCACACGGTCACGGATAGCTGCACTAGGTTCACTATTTTCTGCTTTTGATAATTCACTGAAAGGAACAGGCGTTACTTCCACATGCAGATCGATACGATCAAGCAACGGTCCTGAAATTTTATTGAGATATTTCTGCACAGCCCCTGGCGGACAAGTACATTCTTTTTCAGGATGATTATAAAAACCACAAGGGCAGGGGTTCATAGAAGAGATGAGCATAAATGATGCAGGAAAATCAATTGCGATCTTTGCACGTGAAATGGTAACACGTCGTTCTTCCATTGGTTGACGCATCACTTCCAGCACGGTTCGTTTAAATTCTGGTAACTCATCTAAAAACAATACTCCATTATGTGCCAATGAAATTTCACCGGGTTGCGGATTGGTTCCTCCGCCAACAAGTGCAACATCACTAATGGTATGATGCGGCGAACGAAACGGACGTTTAGAAATCAATGTTGCATTCTCCGGGAGTTTACCTGCTACACTATGAATTTTTGTTGTTTCCAATGCTTCCTGCAAACTCAATGGAGGAAGAATAGTAGGTAAACGTTTTGCAAGCATTGTTTTACCTGCGCCGGGTGGACCAATGAGAATGGCGTTATGACTACCTGCTGCTGCAATTTCCAATGCACGTTTTATATTATGCTGACCTTTTACATCATTGAAGTCAAATTCAAATTCATACTGCGCATTAAAAAATTCTTCTCTCGTATTTACAACAGTCGGTTGTAATGTTGTTTCATCCTTAAAAAAGGCAATTACATCATTGATGTGCTCAACACCATACACATTCAGGTTGTTCACCATCCCTGCTTCCTTTGCATTTTGTTTGGGAACGATCAGGCCTTTAAAATTTTCTTTGCGAGCCTGAATGGCAATGGGCAATGCACCTTTGATGGATTGAATGGTTCCATCCAAACTTAACTCACCCATGATCACATATTCACTCAGTCGTTCAGGGTTGGCAAGTTGTTCAGTTGCACCAAGAATGCCAACTGCTATGGATAAATCAAAAGCAGTTCCTGTTTTTCTAATATCAGCAGGCGCAAGATTTACAACAACCTTTGTTCTTGGAAAATAGTAGCCGGATGTTTTTAATGCACTTTCAATACGTTGTTCGCTTTCTTTTACTGCATTATCGGGCAACCCAACCATAAAAAATTTTTGTCCGCCGCTCACATTCACTTCTACCGTAATAGTAATAGCGTTCACTCCGTAAACAGCGCTTCCAAAGGTTTTAACGAGCATGCAATTGATGGTTAGTTGAGAAGTGAGAACAAGTTAATAAGAAATTTGAATACCAGCGACAGTTCCCTGATTATTCCCGGTTGCGTCGCAATCCGTTCATCGGTATTGCAGCAATTGAACAAATAAATATTTCAATTGACAATGATCATTGTAAGTAGAGATTCACAATTCTTCCTTTACCAACAGATGCAGGTAACACAGTTGTTGAATCGTTTTGTAAGATCAATACCCTGCCTTCCGCTTTCATATCCCACAAACTGCCTGTGAAAAATACATTCATGCCTTGATGAATGTTTGCCAGTACAGCCCGTTTGTTCATACTGTATTTAAGCCATGCATCACCTTCGCTTATCTTTTTGTAATCAGTTGTATCAACATCAACAGGAACTTTAAAACCATTATATCCATTCCATGCTGCAAGCCAAACACTATCCTTGCCGCCAAGAGATGGCACGACAATGAAATCTGCTTTGTTTGTAAGATTGCTATATGCCTGCGGATACCAACTATCAGCACAAATTAGTACTGCCATCTTTTCCGCTTTGGTTGTGATCACAGATTGCTGTGAAGTATCAGCTGCCGCAGTGAAACCCTGTTCATCATCAATGGGAAACATTTTCTTGATCAATGGAGAAAGAATTTTTCCATCATTTCCAAATACAACGGAGGTATTATAAACAGGTGCGCCTTGTTTGATCTGCAAGTCACCGTTGGAGTTAATGGAAGCATCAGGCAATGCAATCGAGCCAGCGACAATAGTGCACTTGTATTCTTTAGCTAATGTTGAGAAAACCTGTTGGTATTGCTTGGCCATTTTCGCTGCTTTCAAATGAAAGATGGCATACTTCGATTTGTCCGCAGCTGGTGATTTTAAATAACCGTATAAAAAACTGAACAGGTTGGAGCGTACCATGGTCGTCATCGCTTTTTCAATTTTTTCCTGTTTATAGATCGTTTCTTTTTCATTTGCTGCTACTAACCATGTGCCGATATATTCCGGCAATACAACAATTGATTTATCGTTGAGTTTGTTTTCACGCTTCAATTGTTCAAAATAAAAGCGAAGTGATATTTCAAAATTAAAAGCAGTTGAATAACTGGTGGCAGTGAGATAAGGCTGAATGCCAATGATATTTCCTTTGCCGCTGTCGATACCAACTTCTACATATTCAAATCTTGCTTTGAGTTCGGGTAGTTTACTCCAGCCGGTTTCTTTTTCTTTTGCACGGCCAGTGAATGACCAGATGAAATAAGCCGAAAGAAGAACAGCGATGATGATAGCTATGCGGATGAAGAATTTTTTCATTAAATTTTTATTGAATCACTAAGACGCAAAGATTTCACAAGGTACACAAAGGAAAAAAATCATTAATAATCAGCAGTATCTGTGACTCTATTGTCTAGCTCTACAATTTCTCCAGCATCTCCACCACCTTCTCCCGTTTCAAAATCAAATAACCAAAGCGGTCGTTACTGATACCTTCTTTTAACTGGTAACTGAATTGCAACTGCTCATCGGTAGCCGTTGTTTCAAAATAGCGGAAGGAAATGTTTGGATATTGTTTCAACTCGTCACCAATTTCATACAAATGTGTGGAGAGAATGAACAAAGAGTTTTTGATCTTCAGCAATCCTTTGATCACGGCTGTGCTGCAATGCATGGCATCCTGTATGTTGGTGCCTTTGAATAGTTCATCAATGAGCACCAGCCACTTTCTTCCATCAGTTATTTTTAGAACGGTATTCTTGATGCGTTGAACTTCGTTATAAAAATAACTTTCACCTTTTACAATATTATCCTGCACCTGTATATTACTCAGCAAACCATCAAACAAACTCAACTCCATGGAAGCCGCAGGAACACCCATACCCACATGTGCAAGATAAACAGCACAACCGACTGATTTAATAAACGTACTCTTACCCGCCATATTCGCACCGGTGAGAAAAAGAAAATTCGTTTGCGGGTTCAAGGTAATATCATACGCAACTGGTGTCTGTAACAACAGATGATATAAACCCTGTGCTTTGATCAATGGTTCACCACTTTCTTTTACTTCAGGAAAATGCAGATTAAAATGATCTACAGCTTTTGCCATGCTGTAATAAGCATCGAGCTTATGATAAATATCGATCAGTTGCTCTGCCTGCCTTTTATATTCAATGCGCAAAAAATTACCAAAACGTAACATTTTTGGCGGGGCAAGTGTGGCAGATGAATGTTGTTTGATCATATCATGCACCATGCCATGATCCAACAACTTTCTTATATCAACTACTAATGAACGGAGGATAGGAGAGATGTTATCGTTGTTGAACAATTGCTGCAATTGATGCATGCCTCTCAGGAAATCAATAAAATGCCCGACTGTGTAACGAACCAAACGATAATCCGGCCCTTCAAACAAACGATAAAAAAACGCTGGAACATGTGAATAGCTGTCTGGAATTTTATCAAACGGATAGCCATAAAACTTTTCTAACACAAGTATGGTTCCATTCGTGATTTCTTTGGGCCATTGCTCAATCACTTCCCTGATCTGTTGCAGTGTTTGTTGTGTATCGACAATTTTTTTCAGATTGTGATGCGGATGCGTTAACAGGTATTCCAGTTTCTGTTTACCACCAAATGTGTTACAGAAATTGATACGGTGCAGCAGCGAATACTCTTCCTCGTTATTGAAGATCGAAAGGTCGTGGTATGTGACTTTGTCTATTTCCAAGTTGTACTGACTGTATTAAATTAATTCCTGTCAAAAAGTAATCGTTGCCCCATCTGTGATTCATCTATGCTTCCATTTCCATAAACTAAATGACCATTTACAAAAGTATGTGTGATGGTAGCCGGAAAAGTAAAACCTTCCAACGGGCTCCAGCCACATTTGTAAAGTAAGTTTTCTTTTGTTACCGTAGATGGTTTGTTGAGGTCAACCAACACGAGATCAGCAAAATAACCTTCACGCACATAACCACGTTCTTTTATCTGGAAACAATCTGCAACTGCATGGCTCATCTTCTCCACAATTCTTTCTAAGGAAATACGTCCTTCTTTATAATAATGCAGCATTAGTAACAGAGGATGTTGCACCAATGGTAATCCTGCATGTGCATTTTCATACGACCCTTGTTTTTCTTCCCATGCATGTGGTGCATGATCGGTTGCAATTACATCTATCCTGTCATCAAGCAATGCTTTCCACAAAGCTTCTTTGTTTTCTTTTGCTTTAATGGCCGGGTTACATTTAATACGATAGCCAAGTGTTTCATAATCATCAGCCGTATAATGTAAATGATGCACACATACTTCGCTGGTGATGCGTTTCTCTTTCAACGGCATCATATTGCCAAACAACTCCAGCTCTTTTGCTGTGCTGATGTGCAGAATATGTAAACGTGTATTGTATTGTCTTGCGATTTGTATTGCCATTAACGATGATTCATAACAACCGTTCTCATCACGCACCAGTGGATGATCTGCCGGCGATAATTCACCTTTCAAAGCTTTTAAACGGTCATAATTTTCTTTGATAATACTTTCGCTTTCGCAATGTGTAGCCACCAGCATTTCACTTTCACGAAAAACCTTATCAAGTGTATTATAATTATCGACCAGCATATTGCCTGTGCTTGCACCCATAAAGATCTTGATACCACAAATGCTGTTTTTAAAATCATTTGCTTTTAATGTATCATCGGCACTTGTGTTGCTGGTGCCCATATAAAAAGAATAGTTGGCAAGCGAGGTGTTTGCAGCAATCGTGTACTTGTCTTCAAGTAATTCAAGATTCAATGCATTTGGAATGGTGTTGGGCATTTCCATAAAACTGGTAACGCCACCAGCCACAGCTGCTTTTGCTTCGGTATGAATCGTTGCTTTGTGTGTTAATCCGGGTTCACGAAAATGCACCTGGTCGTCTATAGCACCCGGTAAAAGATATTTTCCCTCTGCATTTATTTCTGTTGCTCCGTTTGCATTACTGATAGACGAGGCAATCTTTTCAATTCGTCCGTTCTTAATGAGTACATCAGTTGGAGTGATCTTTCCTTCATTTACAAGTAAGCAGTTCTTAATTAAGTAATGTTGCGCCATGTATTGTTCAGTTATTTCAAATATTTGGTTTGTAATTTGCCGGTACAAGTCCTTAAAACTCTGTATTATTCGGCACGATGTATCGTTTGTAACACTTATTTTTACGATTAAAACACAACCGCATGCAATTTAGCAAATGCAGTCTATGGTTAGCTCTTCTTGCTATACCCTTTTTTTCCGCTGCGCAAAGTACTTACCTGCAGCAGCAATCAAAACACCTTCATTTTATCGACCGGCTTGAATTAAAGACCGGTAATATCAGCGATCTCAATTTCACCAGTACCAAGCCATACGACCGCCGTTATGCTGTGCAATGGCTGGGTGCAAAAGCCGATTCAATGCTGGCGCTTACGCCACTATTTTATAACCAGGATACAGCTCTTCGGTTAAGTAAGGCCGATCAGTACAATCTCCGCAGCCTTTATCTCAATAACCAGGAATGGGTATCGGGTGATCGCAGCACCTTTAATAGCAAAAAGCCATTCCTCAAGAAATTTTATAAAACGCCTGCCAGCTTTATTGAAAAATACGGCGATGATTTCTTTATTGCCATCAACCCGATGATCAGCTATCGTCAATCGGTAGAGTTGAATAATACGGATCAGAACATTTTCATCAATCAACGTGGTTTGAACGTCCGTGGCAATATTGGCAAACGTGTTGGTTTTAGTGCCATGGCCATGGATGTGCAGGAGCGTGCTCCGTTGTTTGTACAAAACTGGATCGATAGTCTCGATGCTGTACCCGGTGCTAATTTTTACAAGGACTTCAAGCAATCAGGTGTTGATTATTTTGATGCACGTGGATCGTTCACTTTTAATGCAGCAAAATATATCAACTTCCAGATCGGATACGATCGGAATTTTATTGGCAATGGATACCGCAGTTTAATGCTGAGTGAGTTTGCCGGCAACCAGTTATTTGTAAAACTCAACACACGTTTCTGGAAATTTAATTACCAAAACCTGTTTATGGAATTGCATACCACAGGCAAAAGCAACAGCAGTAATGCCTTGGTGCCAAAGAAGTATGCAGCCATGCATCATTTAAGTATGAATGTATTGCCCTGGTTGAATGTTGGTTTGTTTGAAGGTGTGGTGTTTGGAAGAAAGGATAAGTTTGAGTTCGGGTATATGAACCCAATCATTTTCTACCGTACTATCGAAGGTAATTTAGGTAGCAGCGATAACGCATTAGTGGGCGCCGATTTTAAAGCGAACCTGTTCAAACGTGTACAACTGTACGGACAATTGGTGATTGATGAATTTAATTTCGCTGAATTAAGGAACAATCGTAGTTGGTGGGGTAATAAAACAGGAACACAGCTTGGGTTGAAATACATTGATGTAGCCAATGTCAATAATCTTGATCTGCAGTTGGAATGGAATACTGTTCGTCCGTTTACTTATTCGCATTTTGATTCTGTATCGAGCTATACACACTATAACCAGCCATTGGCGCATCCGCTTGGTGCCAACTTTAAAGAAATAATTGCAGTGCTGCGTTATCAACCAATAGGCAAATTGAATTTAACCGGCAGACTGATTTACTGGAAACAGGGTTTGGACAGTGCAAGCGGACGTAATGCAGGTTCTGATATTTTCCGTTTGAATACTGATGGCCGCACAAGCAACTATGGTTATACAACAACAAATGGTGTAGCGAGCAAAGGCATCAACGCATTATTCCTTGCCAGCTATGAAGTGTATGAAAATATTTTTATTGATGCCAATCTCTTGCTTCGCCGATTCACCAAAGGAAATGCTGCTGCACAAAATACAACTGTGCTTGGGTTAGGAGTTAGGATGAATTTGTGGTATAGGGATTATGATTATTGATTGATAGATTCGCTGAGGACGCAGATGGAGAGGATAAACAAAGATTTAATATAAAAAATCAATGAATATTTTTTCAATCAGTCTAATCTGTGATTTTATCAACTTACCCTTCCAGATGTATACTAAACACAATCATCCTCGCCTGCATCTTATCAATCACATTTGAATAGATGAGATGTTGATCCCTGGCATGAACACTTTGAAAGCTGTTGCTGAATTTTATTTCAGGGCTCATGATGAACGTTGGAAAGTAGAAATGAAAACCAAGACCAACTTCATAACCCAGTGCCGACTTATTGAGTTTTACAAGGTCTTCTGCACGACGTGCCTGGCTGTTGCTGGCAAGATCATAATCGAACTTGCCACCACCTAACATATACACACGAAAATTATCAATTCTGTCGCTGCTGAATTTTAATTGCAATGGCACACTGATGTAAATACTTTCAACTGTTTTTTGTTGCCAGTTCTTATCTCCTGTGAGCGGATAATTGAGATAGTAGTTAATACCACGTGAGGCAAAAATGAGTTGGGGATTTATCCTTGCTTCTAAATGATCAACCAGACGCAAGGTGCCGAGTAAACCCAATCCAAATCCTGCACTGCTGGTAGAACCTACAGTTGCAACACTGTCATCCTGTAAAAATTTTGGATGATGATTCATATGAAAATAAGCGCTGTTGCCACTCAATGTAATACCAAAGTAGTACGATTTTAATTCGTGGTTAGGCAGGTTTGTTTCACGTTGTGCAAATGATGAAAACGCACAGGTAATTAGAAGAAGGGTAACGATTATTTGTCGCCGCAATAAATACTGCATATGCCGAGCGTAAGAGGTTTGCATGAAGTGTCTTTAAATCCGGTTTTGTTCAATACAGCCACAAAATTTTGTCCTTCAGGAAATGCTTTGATGCTGTTGTTAAGATATTGATAGGCTTTTTTGTTTTTACTGAAAGCGCCAGCCACCTGTGGGGCAACCAATCCCATATAAAGATTGTATGCCTGTAATACACCGGGTAGTTTTGGTTTCGAAAATTCCAGCACCACCAGCCGGCCACCAGGTTTTAGCACACGGTAAATTTCGCTGATGCCTTTTTCAAGGTTTTCGAAATTTCGCACGCCAAACGCAACAGTTACTGCATCAAACGTGTTATCGGGAAAATTTATTGTTTCACTATCGCCGCTTTTGAGCTCAATTACCTGTTCTAACCCCTTGGCTTTCACCTTTACACGGCCGCCTTGCAGCATCCCTTCGCTGATATCAATTCCAATGATCTTGTCCGGTTGCAGCTGTTTTGCCGCCATAATTGCCACATCGCCGGTGCCTGTTGCCACATCCAACATCAGTTTTGGCTGCAGGTCTTTCAACCTGGCCAATGCTTTTTTGCGCCAGCCTGTATCGATGCCGGCTGAAAGAAAACGGTTGAGAAAATCGTAACGGGGAGCAATGTCATCAAACATCTCCGCTACTTGTTTCTTCTTACTTTGTTCCGATGCTTTGTCGGGTACTACTTTATCGTGTGCGTATTGTTCGCTCATGGAGCGCAAAGGTAAGGAGGGAATGAAGAAGTACGTGGTACGAACTAAGAAGTAGGGTGAAGCCGATAGCCGATAGTTGTTAGCCAATAGTACAAGAGGTTCCTGCTATCTACTCCCGACTGACGGCTATTGGCTAAAGCAGTATCTTGCAGCCGTGAACATTCACTCAGCAACATACGTCATCAGCAGTCCAAAGGTGGAGGATTGCCCCAAGCCCGATAAGCCCGAGTATGCCTTTATCGGTCGTAGTAATGTGGGCAAATCTTCGCTCATAAACATGATCTGCAACAACCAGAAACTGGCAAAAACAAGTGGCTCCCCCGGTAAAACGCAGATGATCAATCATTTTCTTATTGAAAGTCTCGATGAGAAGAACAATAAGAAAACCGATTGGTACCTGGTGGATCTTCCTGGCTATGGTTACGCCAAAGTAGCACAGGGGCAGCGGAAACAGTGGATCAAGATGATCGAGAATTACATCCGCAAACGGGAAAACCTGCTGAATTTATTTGTGCTGGTAGATAGCAGACATAAACCACAGGAACTTGATCTGAAGTTTATGAATCAACTCGGTGAGTGGAAGATCCCTTTCACCATTGTATTTACAAAAGCTGATAAGAGCACCCAGAAGGAAGTTGCAGCAATGGTAAAAACCTTTTTAGCTGCGTTGGGTAAAACGTGGCAGTTCCTCCCACAAAGTTTTGTGAGCTCGGCAGTAAAATTCCGGGGACGGAAAGAAATTTTGCAATTCATTGAAGAATGCAACAAAGAGGCAGCGGAACAAGCGATAGCTGCAAAGGAAATAACCAGATAATAAAAAGGTCGTTCAAACTGAACGACCTTTTTATTTTATAAGTCTGAAATTATTATTCGCTTACAACTAATCTGAAACCGTTACCATGAATATTTACGATCTCAACTTTTGGATCTTCTTTCAGGTATTTGCGGAGTTTAGCAATGTAAACATCCATACTGCGACCGTTGAAATAAGTATCGCTGCCCCAGATACGTTTCAATGCTGTTTCTCTTGGTAAAAGATCATTTTTGTATTCGCATAACATACGAAGTAATTCACTTTCTTTTGGTGAAAGCGTATTTGTTTTTCCTTCAACAGTCAGTTCACGCAACTTGGGATTGAAATGATACATTCCAAGATCGAATTCTTTATTTTCTGTTTCGTGTTTGGTCTCTTCGTTCCGCTTCAAAATAGCCTTGATCTTCATCAACAACACTTCACTGTCGAATGGTTTGGTGATGTAATCATCGGCGCCCAGTTTATAACCGGTTAAAATATCATCCTTCATGGTTTTTGCACTCAGGAAAAACAGGGGAACATCCGGATCAATATCACGTATATCTTCAGCCAGTGTAAAACCATCTACATGCGGCATCATTACATCTAATAAACAGATATCGTACTTCTCACGTTGAAAGGCAGCAAGACCTAAACGGCCATCACGCTCCAGTGTTACATCAAAATCGTTCAACTCCAGGTAATTCTTCAGTACATTTCCAAAACTGCTGTCGTCCTCAACTAATAATACTTTTGATTTAGCTTCTTCCATTTTACTTGTGTTTGTGTTGACAAATAAAGATAAAACCTTTTGGCTCAAATTCTTTGCCCGTCTAATTTTTTGTTAAAGAAGATTTTTTGAATATGAGCAAGATAGATGAGTGATAGCTGTTCTCCTGTTATTTTTGCATCTAAACAGAGACTATGCGCATTACTTCCGATAATCGTTTTAAGAAGCTGATTGTGATTGGTGATCGTTTACTTATTAAACCAAGCCAGCCCGATGAACGCACTGCCAGTGGTTTGTACCTGCCACCGGGTGTGCAGGAAAAAGAGAAAGTGCAACAAGGATATGTTATTAAAACCGGTCCCGGTTACGCTATTCCAATGCCCGTGGATGATGAGCCTTGGAAAAATGAAGACGAACAGGTAAAGTATGTGCCCTTGCAGGCACGAGAGGGTGATCTCGCAATTTTCCTGTTGAGCGGTGCCACCGAAGTAATGTATGAAGGCGATCGTTATTTCATTGTTCCGCAAAGTGCTATTCTTATGCTGGAGCGTGAAGAAGAGCTATAAAAAAAGCATCCTGTAAACACAGGATGCCGTTTAACTATTATCGAAACCAGAGATTATTTTTTGTTCAAGATCCATTTACCGCCGTTGGTACTGCTTGGACTAGTTCCCCATGTTCCTTCAAGAAATGTAAACTTTGCATCTACAATGGCGGAAATAGCCAGTGGACTTGAAGAGCCTGTATATGTATAGTTTGCTGTCACTGTAGTGCCGGCAACAGTATATGTACCTTCTGCTTTAGAAGCTGTAGCGGTATCAGCTCCATCGAAAATGCGAACAGTACCATTTGCCCGGAATAAAGCTGCATATCCATAAGCAGGGTAAACGTCACTGTTTCCCCACTTGCCTTTCCAAAATCCAACTATGGATGCTGTTTCAGGTGCTTTGTCTTTTTTGCAAGAAATAAAAACGAAACTGCACACGAGTACTGCAATAATTAACTTGTTCATTTTTTTGTGATTTAGGTTTAATGATTAATGTGAGGCAAAGCTATTTTCATATTTTTATTTTTACAATACCACTTTACGGTATCTACCTTTAAGTAGTATAAAAAAACGCCGCATATAAATGCGGCGTCGTAAACGATTGCTGAGAAAATTGCTGAAGTAAAACTATTACTTGTATCAGCAAATGTCAATACCACAAACAGGTATTTTTGTTTTAATATTATCTCATTCTATATCTTATCTTTCGGTAAAGTTTTTTCTCATGGCAACCACAGAACAATTCGTACATGCGATACAACAAGGTTACACATTTAAAGGTGAATCATTTCGTTTAGGTGTTGGTGTACACGATAAGCAGATAGTAAAAGGAGCAGAAATATTACTGCCACTTAAAACAATGAACCGTCATGGTTTAATTGCAGGTGCAACAGGTACAGGTAAAACAAAAACATTACAGGTAATTGCAGAAGGATTGAGTGATGCCAGTGTTCCTGTTGTATTGATGGATATAAAAGGTGATCTGAGTGGAATTGCAGCAGCAGGTGCAAGTAATTCAAAAATAGAAGAGCGTATTCAGCTGATGGGAGGCGAATATAAACCATCGGCATTTCCTGTTGAGTTAATGACATTGACTGATGATGGTAAAGGTGTGCGGCTACGGGCTACCGTGAGTGAGTTTGGACCTATCTTATTATCAAAGATCTTAGGTTTAAATGATACACAACAGGGAATTGTGGCGATGATCTTTAAGTTTTGTGATGATAATAAAATGCCGTTGCTTGATCTGAAAGATTTTATCAAGATCATTCAATACATCAGTGATGAAGGAAAATCAACCATTGAAAAAGATTATGGCAAAATATCTACTTCATCAACCGGAACTATTCTGCGTAAAGTAATTGAACTGCAGCAACAAGGTGCAGATGCATTTTTTGGTGAGCCAAGTTTTGAAGTAGATGACCTGATGCGCATCAGCGATGATGGGCGAGGTATGATCAGTATTCTTCGAGTGATGGAATTGCAGGATCGTCCAAAACTTTTCTCCACATTCATGTTGAGCTTATTAGCTGAGTTATATGCAACTCTGCCCGAAGAAGGCGATATGGATAAGCCAAAACTTGTTTTGTTCATTGATGAAGCACATCTTGTTTTCCAGGAAGCAAATGAAGCATTGTTGCAGCAGATTGAAACAGTGATCAAATTGATTCGATCAAAAGGCGTTGGTATTTTCTTTTGCACACAAAATCCGCAGGATGTTCCGGCCAGTGTATTATCTCAATTAGGGTTAAAGGTGCAGCATGCTTTGCGTGCCTTTACAGCCGCCGACAGGAAAGTAATTAAACAAGCTGCAGAAAATTATCCTGAAACAGAATTTTATGATGTAGATGAATTGCTCACTCAGTTAGGTATTGGTGAGGCATTTGTAACACTGCTGAATGAAAAAGGAATTCCAACTCCGCTGGTTCATGCAATGCTGGTTGCACCTCGTAGCCGGATGGATGTATTAACAGATGCAGAAGTGGATGCACTTGTTACCAAAAGTAAACTGGTAAAAAAATATGCAGAGACGATCGATAGCGAAAGTGCTCACGAAATAATTACGGCTAAACTGGAAGAAGCTGCTGAAAAAACAAAAGCAGCTGAAGAAGCAGAAGCCGAAGAAAAAGAAGAAAAGAAACGGCCCGCCAAAAAAGAAGAAACATTTTTTGATAACCCAACAGTGAAGCAGGTTGGCCGCACAGCAGCCTCAATTATTACAAGAAGTTTATTGGGCGCATTGGGTTTGGGCGGCCGTACAACGAGAAGGAAGAAGACGGGATGGTTTTAAATATTACCTGCTAAGTAATCGTTTTCTTAAACAAAATTGTTGCATTTGTCGGCTGCTTTACATTTCCAGCTTCTTGTATATGCAGCGACTTTCCGATGCCTTATGTCTTAGCCTTAAAATTGGCAGTTCCCTCATCAATAAAAACATTGAAAATGTTTTTGAAGTAAAGTGAGAATTGCTATTTTTCTGTAATGAAAACTGACAACCTGTGGTCAGTGGACAGAGGAACGATTGCTTGCTATTTATCTATCGGCTGATCCGGTTGTTTGGTTTTATTTTTTAAAATCAAAACAAATTACGCATGAGAAAATCTGTGCAAAGGCTCGGACAGCTGTTGCTGTTCCTGCTATTCTCCACTGCCGGCTTCAGCCAGTACACTGTTAAGGGAAAAATTACTGACGAGGCCAGGAACGAACCTCTACCTAACGTAAGCGTTCAAATCAAAGGAACAAAAATTGGTACAGTAACTGGAACAGATGGCACGTTCAGTCTTGCTGTGCCCGACAACAAATCTGTCACGTTAGTAATTTCATTGGTAGGGTTTATGTCACAATCTATCAATGTCTCCAGCACAAGTGCCGCACTTGATGTGTCGTTAAAAACAGATGTACTTAATCTTGAAGAAGTGGTTGTAACTGGTTTGGCCACATCAGTTAAAAGAAGTAACCTCGCCAATGCGGTTACATCTATTAACTCAAAGGAGCTGACAGGTACTACGCAAATTCAAACTACCGACGGGGCGTTGTATAGTAAAGTACCTGGTGCAAATATTCGTATGAATGGTGGCGCACCGGGCGGTGGGTTATCCATACAGTTGCGTGGTGTTTCTTCTCTGGTAGGTGCATCGCAACCATTGATCATTCTTGATGGTGTGTACATCAACAATTCGTTTCAACGTACAGGTCGTGCAACAATTACCGGTGCTGCAGCAGGGGCAGGCGCTCCCGCACAAGATGATGGGGCCAATCGTTTAGCTGATATCAACCCTGCAGATATTCAAAATATCGAAGTCCTGAAGGGACCTTCAGCAGCGGCCATTTATGGTACAAGAGCGAACGCCGGTGTAATTATTATTACAACAAAAAAAGGATCAACTGGTAAAACTGCAATCAGCTTTGGTCAGGATATTGGCTTTGGTCGTCCTTTACGTTTAGTTGGAACTGATGACTGGAGTGTTGAAAAAATTAATTTCTTCTTTACTAATGCGACAAAACGTGCAACTGAACTGGCTCGCTTTCAACAGGCGCAAAGCACAGGTCAGTTTTTCGATTATGAAGAGATCTTTTATGCCAATACGGCGACACTGTCTAACACTCGGTTAACTGTAACAGGTGGTACTGATAAGACAAAGTTTTATGTTGGTGGAGTTATTACGAACGAAGAAGGTACCGTAAGAAGAACAGGTTTTGAACGTTACTCAATACGGGCTAACATTGAGCATAAGATCAGCAATAGATTAAACTTTTCTGTTAATTCAAATTATGTAAGATCAAATACTGATCGTGGTTTTACAGGAAACCAAAATAATACAGGTGCATCTATCGGTTATAATATTTCTTACATCCCTAATTATTTTGACCTGCGTCCAAACGCAGCAGGTATTTATCCTGATGTAGATTATGGTGGCCCAAGAGAAAACCCGCTGGCAGTAACAGATAAGGCAACCAATAATTCTTTGGTGAACAGGTTTATTCAATCGGGAACTTTAAACTGGGAAATTATTGACCGTGCCAACTCTGGTTTAAAATTACAGGTAACAGGTGGTATTGATTTTGTGCAAAACAAAACACTGATTCATTTGCCTGAAGATCTGCAATATCAACGATCACAAGCTAATCCGGGTGATGTGTTACATGGCCGCCAGGAAAGTTTTAATAAGAACTTCCAGGCTGCATTGGTGCATAATGTGAATGTAAATAAGTTTGGTTTTACAACACAGGCAGGTATTGTTCGTCTTGAGTTTGATTATAATTCTTTCTTTATTCGTGGACGTGGTTTAGCACCTAAACAAACAAATGTGCAACAGGCAACTGTTCAACAGATCGATCAACAGTTCGACAGCCGTGTTCAGGAAGCAGGCATATTTGCACAGGAAGAAGTTAACTGGGATGATAAGATTATTGCAACAGCCGGTGTTCGTTTTGATAAGTCAACTCTTAATGGAGATATCAATAAAATGTATGCATTTCCAAAGGCTTCACTTGCAATTAATCTTACCAATTTTGATTTCTGGAACGTAGGGTTTATTAATCAATTAAAACCACGAATTGCATATGGTGAAACAGCCGGCCCTGTTGCTTTTGGTTCAACCTTTACGCCATTGAATGGTACTAATATTGGCGGCTTACTTGGTTCAGTTGTATCAACACAAATTGGTAATACTGGAATTCGACCCGAAACAGCACGTGAAATTGAATTTGGTATTGATGCCGGGTTATTTAAAAACCGGCTTTCACTTGAAGCCACTTATTATATCAAAACAACTGCGAATAATATTCAGAACCTGAATCTTTCACCTGCTGTAGGTGTGAATACAACGCCAAGTAATGAAGCAGAACTGGAGAATAAAGGTATTGAGCTTGCGCTGGCAGGTACTGTTATTCAAAAATCTAATGTGCGTTGGTTCTCACGTTTAATGTGGTGGAAGAATGATGTTCTTGTAAAGAAACTTGGTATACCATCTTATTTAACCGGAGCATTCGGTACAGGCTTGGGTACATTCCTTATACAGGAAGGAGTTAGTCCTTTAACGATTGTTGGTTCTCCGGCTATAACTCCCGGCGTGTTTACTGTTTGGGGAAATAATCAACCCAAGTTCACGATGTCATGGTTTAACACTGTAACCTTTCTTAAGAATTTTGATTTCAGTATGATGTGGGAGTGGAGAAACGGCGGCGATAATATCAATCTTACAAGTTTTCTTACCGATTCAGGTGGTACAACAGAAGGTTGGTTTGATGATGATAATAAAGATGGTACACCAAACGGACGGCAACGTCCACCTGCACCGTACAACAATGCAGGACGCTGGGTGCAAGATGCAACGTTCTTAAAAATGAGAGAGATCGGCTTGTATTATAATGTTCCGCAAAACAGTGTAAACAAATGGTTCAACGGTTTCGTAGATCGCATCAGGATTGGAGCTTCCGGAAATAATGTTTTGTTATTTACAAAGTATGAAGGTTATGATCCTGAAACTTCAACATTTGGTGCACAGTCAATTGCCGGAAACGTAGATGTGGCTCCATATCCTACAACACGTCGTCTCTTCTTCCACATTAATCTTGATTTCTAAAATTTTAAATTATTTAGTATGAAATATAAATTCATAAAATCATTCCTGGGAGGTCTTGCACTTCTTTCGATGGTGGGATGTAACCCGATGAAGCTTGATGAAGTGGCAGATCCTAACAACCCATCTGTAGGAAGTGTATCAAATAATGCTTCCCGTGCACAGATACAATTTTTGATCACAGGCTTAGAGTCACGTCATCGTGATTATCTCTTTACTGTAACGGCCGCTTTTGGAACATTTGGCAGAGAGATCTGGTATTTTAATGCATCCGATCCCCGTTTCCAGACAGATTGGTTAGGACAAAGCGGCAGGAGGCCAGATGCTGCTTATTTTGGTTTTGGCGCTACCGGTGGTGCAGCTTATGCAACACCATACCAAGCCATTCGCCAGGCAATTGTGTTGCGTAATGCTGCAAACAATACCGGTGCATTAAACGACCAGGAAAAAAAGGCTGTAACTGGCTTTGCAAAAACGATCATGGGCTATCAATTCATGATACCTGCTAATTTTTTGTATGATAATGGTATTCGTGTTGATATTGAAGATCCGCTAAATCCAGGTGATTTTGTTCCTTACCAGGATGCACTTACAGCTATTAAAGCAATTCTGGATGAAGGTTATGCTGATCTGAATGCAGCAGGTACTACATTCCCATTTAGTCTTACTGCAGGATGGAGCGGCTATAATAACATTGACGGGATAAAGAAAGTGAACCGTGCAATTGCTGCACGCCTTGCGATTTACAGGAAAGACTGGCAAGGTGCTTTAGATGCAGCTAATGCATCTTTCATGAACTTAACTGGAAGTTTAAGTGCCGGCCCTGCACATACATACGGTGCAGCTCCCGATATTTTCAATCCATTATTTTATGTGCTGGATGCAAGTATCAGTACGATCATTGTTGTGCATCCTTCTATGATTGCTGATGCAACACCTAATGATGCACGAGTGGCTGCGAAGTTTTTCCAACGTACAACTGCGGCCAGTGTTTCAACAGATGCGGGTACATTATTCGGTACCCACCAGGATCGTCGTTGGCCAACGAATACGACTGCTATTCCATTCATAAAAAATGAAGAACTGATCCTTATTAAGGCGGAGGCTCATGCACAGTTAAATCAACTAACGCAGGCAGTTGCAGCAATTGATATTATCAGAACAGCTGCCAACATCGGAGCTTACGGTGGAGCACAAACGCAACCTGCATTGATCAGTGAAATTCTTTATCAGCGTAGATATTCATTGTGGGCTGAACCATGGGGGCATCGCTGGATTGATACTCGCAGGTACGACCGGATGAATGAAATTCCTGTTGCTGCAGATCAAGGTGCTGTATTCAAACAGTTCCCAAAACCACAGGCAGATCTTAACTGGGATATTTATACCGGTGGGTAATTGAATATTTTGGGTGAAAGTAAAAAACACGCTGCCTGGCAGCGTGTTTTTTACTTTATTTCAATTTAAGCAAACCTTCTTTTGTAAGGGTTATTTTTTCTTCTGCCATTAAATGATCAATCACTTTCCATATCCGTTCTTTCTGTTTACTTCCCATTTTAAGTAACAGGTCTTTTACTACAATGCCTTTATCAACGGCATTTTCATTTATGAATGAACGGATACGTTCAAACTCATCAGGCGATAGATCATTTCCTTTTTTCTGTAAACAATTATCACATACTCCACAATCACCAATATTTTGATCGCCAAAATATGTTCCGATCGTTTTACTTCTGCAAGTTGTAGCAGCAGTTACATACTCCAGCATTTTGTTGACTCGTTGTTCAAACTGTTCTTTGCGTTGTAAAAGATTCATAGGATTAATGAACAGATCTTCTACTGCCGGGCGGTTTTCTAAAAACTGTAATTGTGGTTTATCTTTCTGCGGACTATAATTAATGATGCCGTGTTGGTGCAATTGAAACAATGCCTGTTTGATAGAATCAAGATCAGTTTTTACAACACTTACTAATTGTTTTTCTGAAATAAATGACTCCATGTCGAAAATGCCACCGTAAGTACGCAACAATGCTTTCATAACAGGCTCCAGTTGCGGATGTTGTTGTTCAAATTCAACAAGCTGTTGTTTGTTGGCTGTGAAAACAACTTTTGCCGGCAGAAAGATCTGTTCTGCATAACTGATCCATCCTTCCTGTTCTAAAGTTTTGATTGCATACACAGCGGTGTAAACATTCAACTTAAAAGTTTTGATGAAATCATTCAGATCGAAATCCACCCATTGCAATTCACCACTACCACTCGGAAGTTGTAAATAATTTACCAAACATTGATAAACTCTTTTAACTTCTGTAACAGGGGGAAAGCGAATAGCAGATAATCCTTTCAAGTCAATAAGATCTTTTTCTTCGTACAGAAGAACAGCATACGATTTTTGACCATCACGACCTGCACGGCCTGCTTCCTGGTAATAGTTTTCTAAACAATCAGGCATGTCATGATGAATTACTACACGCACATCTGGTTTGTCAATGCCCATGCCGAATGCATTGGTACAAACAATCACTCTTGTTTCGTTCTTTAGCCAGGATTCCTGTCGTTTACTTCGTTCATCATTTGACAAGCCTGCATGATAATAGTCTGCTGAAATATGATGCAGTTGCAAAAGTTGTGCTGTTTCCTGTGTTATCTTCCTGCTTTTGCAGTACACAATAGCACAACCTTGCACATTGTTGAGTATCTGTAATATTTTATTAATGCGGCTTTCTACACGAAACACACTGAATGAAACATTAGGGCGAAGAAAAGAACCTTTGTAAATATGATGATTACGAAATTGCAGTTGGTTGCAGATATCATCCTGAACTTGTGGAGTTGCCGATGCTGTTACTGCAAGCAAAGGAACACCTCTTAATTCTTTTCTGAAGTTGACGATCTTTAAATAAGAAGGACGAAAATCGTAACCCCATTGTGAAATACAATGTGCTTCATCAATGGCAATAAGTTGAATATTCATCCCCGGCAAATATTCAAGGAATAGATTTGTTTCTAAACGCTCCGGAGATACGTAGAGGAATTTCAGTTTCTCATTTACTGCCATCTGTAAAATATCTTTCACCTGCGGGAAAGGCATGCCGGTATAGATCGCTGCTGCCCTGATGTCTTTTCGATGCAGTGCTTCCACCTGGTCTTTCATTAAAGCAATAAGTGGCGATACAACAATGCACATTCCATCTTTTGCTAAAGCGGGCACCTGGTAGCAAATGCTTTTACCACCGCCTGTTGGAAGCAATGCAAGTGTATCATGACTTTCTAATACCGAAGTAATGATCTCTTCCTGCATTGGCCGAAAAGAAGAGTAGCCCCAGTATTGTTGAAGTATGGAAGAGAGGTTTTGCATCAATGCCGTGAAGTTACACGACTCTTTTCACAAACAAACGCACACTGTTGATTGCTAATACCACATCACTTAGCCCCATAACCAACGCACCAAATGTTGGGGTTAATAAACCGAATGCAGCAACAGGAATGGCAATGATGTTATAGAAAAATGCCCAGAATAAATTCTGTTTGATGGTGATGAATGTATGTTTACCCAATCCCAGCGATAAAGGCAGATTTTTCAAACCATGATTCATCAACACTACATCAGCTGTTTGCATAGCAACCTGTGAAGCTTCGCTTAATGAAATTCCAATAGTTGCTTTGGCAAGTGCAGGTGCATCATTAATACCATCCCCCACCATGGCAGTAGGTGTAATTTTATTCAACCGTTCGATCACTTCTAATTTTTGTTCGGGTGTTTGTTCAGCAATCACTTCATCAATACCTAACTGTTTAGCAATGGCTTCGCTTTTTGCTTTACGATCGCCGCTGAGTAAAATGGTTTTGATGTTTTTACTCTTGAGGTATTGAACAATTGGCTTTGCTTCTGCACGTAATTCATCTTTTACATCAACCCAACCAACTAATTTTCCATTTCTTAATACATACACATTATGTGTTTCATCTGTTGTTTCTGCTTCCGCTGCTTTGTATGAACCTGCTATCCATTCAACGCCTTCTTTAGTCACTGCTTTCATTCCAAAGCCTTTGATCTCTTCTATTGAAGTCCAGCGTTCATCTTTGTTTGTTTTCCATGAAGATGTAATACAAGCTGCAATAGGGTGATTCGAATATTTTTCAAGCGAATAAACGATACGTTTGAATTCTGTGTCGTCAATGGCGAGTGGTGAATGCTGAATAGGAGAGTCTAAAGCTGTATTCTCTTGTGTATTTGATGAATAACTATTTGCAAATTGACGATTGATGACTGCTGAGTGGCCGTTCACCATTGACCGCTCACCATTCACAACTTTCCAGTCTGCCAACACAAAATTACCAGTAGTTAAAGTTCCTGTTTTGTCAAATACAACCTGCGTAATATTTTTGAACAGTTCAAGACTTTTCGCATTACGGAACAAGACTCCATTCTTTGCAGCACGACCCAGACCCACAGCAATTGCAGCCGGTGTTGCTAATCCCATTGCACAAGGACATGCAATCACTAATACAGCAATGCTACGCATCAATGCAGGTGTAAATTCTTTGATGATGATCCAGTTGGCTGCAAGTGTTACCAACGCAATACCTAATACGATTGGAACAAAGATGGCGCTGATCTTATCGGCCAATTGTTGCACAGGTGGTTTTTCTCCCTGTGCCTGTTTTACAAGATTCACAATATTTGAGAGTACAGAATCTTTGGCCGTTGCAGTAACCTGAGCTTTTACAGTTCCATCAACCAAAATACTTCCACCAATCAGTTGATCTTTTTGTTTTTTGGTGAGCGGCAAACTTTCGCCGGTAATGATTGCTTCGTTAACTGTTGCTTCACCCCAAAGTATTTTGCAATCTGCAGGAATCTGTTCGCCACTTTTAATGAGAATAAGATCACCCACATGTAACACAGTATTTTCAACAGGGAATATTTGTTCGTGATGATGATCATCAAACGCAATCATATTCGCCATTACTTTCTGGCTCTTTGCCAAACTGTTCAATGCTCGTTGTGTTTGTTCAACGGATGCATCTTCCAGGTAATTACCAAGGAATACTAAGGTGATAATGGTGGCTGCAGTTTCATAAAATAAATATTGTTCGGCCTGACCGGTTAATGTGCCGTACAAGCTATACACAAATGCAGCTGTTGCACCCACTGCCACTAATACATTCATATTCGGCATACCGTTGCGGATGCTTTTCCATGCACTACGACCAAAGAAACTCATACCAATAACATACACCGGAATACATAACCCTAATTGCACCCATGGATTCATCAACCAATGAATATGGATCCATTTTTCAAACATGTGCAGCATCAACACCAATGTAAATGGTGCGCAGAGTAATACATAGCGTAGGAACCTGTTCATCTTTTTCTTCTCTACAGGTTTTGCTGCAACACCATTCCGTTCTGCAACTTGGTAGCCTAATGATTCAAGTCCTTTTTCGAGTTTATCTGTATCCGTATTTTCAATAAGGTCAAACAATACTTCACCGCTTGCCGGGTTGGCCTTTACATTCTTCATACCTTCTTTTTCAAGATATTTATGGATCGTAAGGGCGCAATTGGCACAAGTCATTCCATCTACTTTCCAATTCATTGTTTCCATAATGCAAAGTTACGGCAGGAGCAAAAGCCCGTCAATCAATATCTTTGCAACCACTATTCAAATCCCTTTGTGCAATACACTTTAACAAAAGAAAATATACACAGCGTTGCAAAAGAACTGTTGCAGCAATTGAAGCAATACAGAGTATGGGCTTTTGACGCAGCAATGGGTAGCGGTAAAACAACCTTTATTCATGCCCTGTGCGATGTAATGGGTGTAACTGATGCAGTTGGCAGCCCAACTTTTTCTATTATCAATCAATATCAATCGGCTGATGGGCAAATGATCTATCATCTTGATCTGTATCGTATAAAAGATGAAGAAGAAGCCATCCAGGCGGGTGTGGAAGATGTGTTGTTCAGCGGTGATCTTTGTTTGGTTGAATGGCCCGGCAAGGCAGCTGACCTCTTTCCCGATGATACTGTATACCTCTCAATTGAGGTGATTGATGCAAACACAAGGAGAATAACTGCAAAAGTTCCGAAGTAGTTTTGTAATTTGGGTACTTTCTAAAAAACCAACAGGCAGCGATTGTATGGCGTTATCAAAACCAATAGTGAGTGCATCGTTCAGTTACGAGACCTTAGAAGAAAAATTAGATATTAAAGCAAAAGGCGCCCAGTTGTTCATCGGTATTCCCCGTGAACAAATGTTCCAGGAAAACCGCATTGCACTTACACCGGAAGCGGTAAGTGTGTTGGTGAGCAATGGTCACCGGGTAATGATCGAATACCTTGCAGGCGAAGGATCGCATTTCAGCGATAAAGATTACAGTGAGGCAGGTGCTAAGATTGCGTACGACCGCAAAGAAGTTTACCAATGTGATATATTGATCAAATCGGCTCCGGTGTGTGAACAAGAGCTGGAACTCCTTAAACCAGGTCAGACGATTATTTCTCCCATCCATCTTGCGGTAATGAAACCGGAGATACTGGAAGGTATGATGGAGAAACGTATTACTGCATTATCATTCGAAAACCTGAAAGATGATTCCGGGCACAATCCCATCGTTCGTAGTATGAGTGAAATTGCCGGGAGTGCTGTGATGCTGATCGCCGGACAATACCTGAGCAGTTTCAATAGTGGTAAAGGTGTGTTGCTGGGAGGTATCAGTGGTATACCTCCAACAAAAGTTATCATCATCGGTGCAGGTATTGTGGGTGAATATGCAGCACGTACAGCATTGGCAATGGGTGGAAGTGTAAAAGTGTTTGATAATAATATTTATAAACTGAAGCGGATGCAAACGGCCATCGGTCATCGCATGTGGACCTCAGTTGTTGAGCCGAAAATTTTAGCGAAACAGTTGAAGACTTGCGATGTTGCGGTTGGTGCGTTGTCGTCAATTGGAGGCGCAAGAAGTGCCATTGTTGTGAGCGAAGAAATGGTGGCAGCAATGCGTCCGGGTAGTGTAATCGTTGACGTTAGTATTGATCGTGGTGGTTGTTTTGAAACGAGCGAGGTTACTAGTCATGAAAGTCCCATTTTTATCAAACACGGCGTTATCCATTATTGTGTTCCGAATATTCCGAGTGGTTTTGCACGTACTGCTTCTACAGCCATCAGCAATGTATTGATGCCATTGTTGCTCGAAATTGCTGATGAAGGCGGTTTGGAAAAATTACTCTGGCATAAGCTGAATATCCGCAACGGTATTTATCTCTTCAAGGGATCTCTCACCAATTTTTATCTCAGTCAACGGTTTGATCTGAAGTACACCGATTTGAATTTGTTGATTGCAAGCAGGGGGTAGGAAGGAATTTGAAAATTCAGGAATTTGAAGATTTGAAAATTGTAGTCCGTTAGACTTTATTTATACTCTTCCCTCTCCGGCATAAACACGTCAATCACTTTACAATTGCTGATTGCTTTGCCACCGTGTTTAATATTTCCGGGAATGGTTACCACAGCTCCTGCTGACAGCACTTCAGTTTTACCATCAACCGTTAACTCAAATTCGCCTTCAACTACATGCATGATCTGTTCGTGCATATGCGAGTGCTCAGGAATAGGAGAGTTGGCATCAATGTTCCAGAATGCAATAGTGGATTTTCCGGTATGAATGAATTTTCCATGATAACCTGGAAACATTTCTTTTGCTGCAATAGAATTGAGATGATGGAAATACATGTGCTGATTATTTATAGTCCATAATGCTGAGCTTGTGATTGCAGAACTTGTATTCCACTTCATCATTACTGCTCACAATTACTAACCGGTTACTGCAATTCTCATTAATCAACCTGTGGTATAATGAAATACCATCTGCATCTAAGTTTGTGCAAGGTTCATCGAGCAAAACAACAGGCACATCGCTTAAAATAGCCTGCGCCAGTTTTACACGTTGCTTCATACCGCTACTGAAGTTGCGGAGTTGTTTATTACTTGCTTTTTCCAAACCAAGTAGATGGATGATGCTTTTTGCTGTATAGGTAGAAAGAAAAGATTTGAATGATTGATGAAATTCAAGGAACTCGATCAAGGTCATTTCTTCAGGAAGTTCAAGATAAGGAGCTGCAATACCGATATGTTGATGATGATGTTCTGCTGCAATATTGCCAGCAGAATTTATGAAATCAACTTTCCCTTCGGAATGTTGCACCGCACCTGCAATGATCTGTAATAAGGTTGATTTTCCCGAACCGTTGTTGCCGGTTATGGCATAAGCATCAGCGTCAGTAAATTCGTAAGTGAGGCCCCGAAAGATCCATTCCCTGTTATATCGCTTGCCGGCATCAGAAAGCAATATCTTCATCGCCGCCGGTTTGTGATTTACGTTTGATAACGCCGATCTCAGACTTCTTAATAAATCCGAGAATTTCATCTCTTGTTTCCGTAATGGGTAACATTTGCTCAATCAGCTCAACTGCTTTTGATACAATATGTTTCTCAACAAAAAGAATATGGTAGATCTTGAAAATCTCTTCAATCGTTTCTTTACTGTAACCTCTGCGGCTTAAACCAACATTGTTGATGCCTACATAGCTTAATGGCTCACGTGCTGCTTTTACATAAGGAGGTACATCTTTTCGTATAGCACTCATTCCGGCAATGTAGGAGTGTTTACCAACATGTGTAAACTGGTGAGCCGCACTCATTCCACCAATAATAGCGTAATCATCAATGGTCACATGCCCCGCTAATTGGACAGAGTTGGCAAGAATAACATTATTGCCAACAATACAATCATGCGCAACATGCGCATAGGCCATGATGAGACAATTGTTGCCAACTTTCGTTGTATTCTTATCGGTTGTACCACGATGCACGGTTACACATTCACGAATGGTGGTATTGTCACCAATTTCAGCCAACGTATATTCTCCACGATATTTCAGATCCTGTGGCACGGCGCCAATAACAGCACCTGGAAAAATGTTGCAATTCTTTCCAATTCGTGAAGCAGAAAAAATGGTGACGTTGCTCATAACATGAGTCCCATCTCCAATTATAACATCATCATGAATAACGGTAAAGGGATCAATGGTAACATTGTTACCGATCTGAGCATT
This sequence comes from Lacibacter sp. H375, assembly GCF_037892425.1. Classification (NCBI taxonomy): domain Bacteria; kingdom Pseudomonadati; phylum Bacteroidota; class Chitinophagia; order Chitinophagales; family Chitinophagaceae; genus Lacibacter; species Lacibacter aquaticus. The sequence goes on along the minus strand of NZ_JBBKTT010000001.1, from coordinate 334,131 downwards.
GGGGTGTATATGAGCAAGATTACTAATCATTCTTTGTTCGTTTTACGATTTGAGCAGTAAGATCTCCCTCACACACCACTTTGCTGCCCACAAAAATGGTTCCCCTCATTTCTACGATCCCTCTTCTTATTGGATTTTTTAATTCCATTTTTAAAATTAAGGTATCGCCCGGTACAACTTTCTGTTTGAATTTGCAATTATCAACTTTCAGAAAATAAGTATCGTATTTGTCTTCTGTATCTTTTGGAATAGCTAACAATCCACCACATTGCGCCAATGCTTCTACCTGTAATACACCCGGCATAACATAGTTGCCCGGGAAATGCCCCTGGAAGTATGGTTCATTGTAAGTTACATTCTTTACACCCACAATATATGTATCGGTCAGTTCAATGATCTTATCAACCAACAGGAAAGGGTAACGGTGCGGAAGGATTTTTTCGATTGCTGTTACATCATGTACCGGTGGTTTATCAGGATGATAAGCAGGAACATTTACTTTGAACCTGTTCTTTTTAATATGCTCTTTGATCTTGCGGGCAAACTCAACATTACTTGCATGGCCCGGACGGTTAGCAATAATATGCGCTTTGAAGGGCATACCCACTAATGCAAGATCGCCAACCAAATCAAGCAACTTATGACGTGCAGGTTCATTGGGGAAACGCAATTGCAGGTTGTTGAGATAACCTTCGCTGGTAACCGCAAACTTTTCTTTGCCGAATGCCTTTGAAAGTGTTTCTAATTGCTCATCACTTACAGGTTTATCAACCACTACGATCGCATTATTGAGATCGCCGCCTTTAATGAGATTATTTTTTAAGAGAAACTCCAGTTCGTGAAAAAAGGAAAAGGTTCTGCACGATGCAATTTCATCATTAAACTCACCGAGATTACTCATTTGCGCATGTTGTGTACCAAGCACAGGTGAGTTGAAATCAATCAATGTATTGATGCGGAAAGTATCGGCCGGCATTGCAACCATTTCCACTTTCTTATTCTCATCGAGAAAATAAATATTATGGTCGATGGTATACCAGGTTTTGATGGCATCCTGTTTTTTGCGTCCTACTTTTTGCAAAGCTTCAACAAATGGCTGCGAACTGCCATCAAGGATCGGGGTTTCCGGTCCATCTATTTTAATGAGCACATTATCAATCTCACAACCGGCAAAAGCTGCCAGCAGATGTTCCACTGTACTAACCGAAGCTCCGTTGTTTGAGAGGGTAGTACTGCGGTTTGTTTCTATTACAAAATCCACATCAGCTTTTACGGTTGGCTGATCAGGAAGGTCAATACGTTGAAAAATGATGCCTGTATTTGGCTCGGCGGGTTCGAGGGTCATATTTACCGGGGAGCCGGTATGGATGCCCACGCCGGAAATGGTAATTGACTCAGCCAGTGTATGTTGGTTGGTTTGCCCGTTGCCGTTACTCTGATTCATGGGCACGAAAGTAATAAAAAAGAGGTGAAACGACCGTAAGCGTATAACAGGCTAAATACTTTCTTTTTCTGCCATCAATTGTTTGATGAGAAATTCCAGTTCAGCAATGCGCTTTTCAAGGTCTGGAAGGTTGCGGAAAATAGCCTGGCTGCGCAGCGTACTGGTATAATCGAAGGCTGGGGAGCCCGTTACCACACTGTTTGGCTGTTTCATTGATTTGCTCACACCACTTTGAGCGTTAATTCGGCTGCCATCTGCAATAGAAATATGGCCAACAATGCCTGCCTGTCCACCAATCATTACCCGGTTGCCGATCTTGGTACTTCCACTCACGCCGGTTTGGGCAGCAATAACAGTGTAAGTTCCTATTTCTACGTTATGAGCTATCTGAATGAGGTTGTCAAGTTTAGCCCCATGATGAATAATGGTTGAACCCATGGTTGCCCTGTCGATGGTGCAATTTGCCCCAATCTCTACCTCATCTTCAACCAACACATTGCCGATCTGCGGAACTTTCTTGTAAGTACCGTCGGGTTGGGGAGCAAAACCAAATCCATCGCCACCAAGTACGGTGCCGGCATGGATTATGACCTTCTTGCCCACCACACAATCATGGTAAATCTTAACACCAGCGTGAAGTATGCTGTTATCACCGATCACCACATTATTTCCAAGGAAACAGTGTGGGTGTACTTTCACATTCTTTCCCAACTTCACATTTTCGCCGATATAGGTGAAAGCGCCCACGAAAACATTCTCGCTGATACTGGCCGATTTGGCTACAAATGATGGCTCCTGGATGCCTACCATCTTTTGCTCCATAATCTGTTCGTAAGCCTGAAGTAAGGTGGCAAAAGCGCTGTAAGCGTCAGGTACACGGATCAACGTGGCTCCAATTGACTGCCGCAAGTCTAATGATTCATTAATGATAATGATAGAAGCACCGGTGCTGTATAAATAATCTTCGTATTTGGGATTGGCTAAAAAGGCGAGTTGACCGGCAACTGCTTCTTCAATTTTATTGAAAGAATTTACTGTTGCGTTAGGATTACCCTCTACCGAACCTTTAATGATGAGCGCAATTTGCGAAGCCGAAAACTCCATGTATCCTGTCTTAATGTTTTAAAGTTACTTTCAAAAACGATTCGAAACAATCTTTTACTTTGCCAGTTGTTCACTTTTTACTTTAGTGCCGGCCGGCAAAGATAGAACTTACGAACGGGGCTGGCGATAGCTTTATGGATCAATCCATACTCTATTTCTGATATATCTTTAACCGTACCGTCTTTATAAAGAATATTAATATGCTCGTTGCCCGGGTTATACATCCTGTTTTCGGCAATGCCGTTAAACACAAAATACCCAACTTCTTCGCTGCTTAACGACAACTGTTCCATTGCCTTCCGCTGCACGGCCTCGATTTCTTTTTCATCAAACGGTTGCATCTGCAGTTTTGTTTTAAGCATATTACGGTTTAACAACCATTGGCTTAAGGTGCTTAATACTATATCAGGGTGGTGCATCCATTTCTTGATCGAGGCCAGCACATCGTAGTCATCCAGTTCGCAAAACTTAGCAAGGTTATTCCGGATAAAAGTGGCCGAATTAGTTGTACGCAGAAATTCATCCAACACAGGGTTTGAAGAGAAAGCTCCTGTTTCCTCTTTTGCCAATACCCTTGCACGCCCGAGTATCTTCACCAACATATTTTCAGCACTCAAAACTGTTTTATGCAGGTAGGCCTGCCAATACATCAACCTGCGGGCAACCAGGAACTTTTCAATGCTGTATACTGCTTTTTCTTCCACCATCAACTCGTTGTTATGCACCACCATCATTTTAATGATTCGGTCGTAACCAATAACCCCTTCGCTCACACCGCTATAAAAACTATCCCGGGTAAGGTAATCCATCCGGTCAACATCCAATTGACTGCTGATGAGCTGATGCAAAAACAGTTTGTGATAAGTGCCTTTGAAAATGGAGATTGCGAGTTCAAGTGCTCCGTTAAATTCTTTATTGAGATGTTCAAAAATGAGTAGTGAAATCTCTTCGTGATGTACATCTTCGATCAACACATGTTCCAATGCATGACTGAATGGGCCATGACCGACATCGTGTAACAAAATTGCCAGCTTTGCGGCCTGTTCTTCTTCAGCCGTTATTTCAACTCCTTTATTTTTTAATTCAAGCAATGCCTGGCACATGAGGTGATATGCGCCCATGCTGTGATGTAATCTTGTGTGCACAGCACCAGGATATACTAAATGCGCCAGTGCCATTTGATGAATACGGCGCAAACGCTGGTAAAAGGGATGGGAGAGTATTTTATAGATCAATACATCATCAAACGTGATAAAGCCATAAACGGGATCATTTACTATTTTCCTGAATTTCATTTTTAATCTGTTAAATATCAAGGCAGCAAGTGTGCAAAGGTAATGTCTTGTGGTCTGAAACTTGTACCTTGAGCACTTAACTTTTGTTTTAAACCAATAAGCATGGCATTAGCAAAAATTCTTTGGGTTGATGATGAAATAGAAAGTCTGCAATCACAGAAACTCTTCCTCGAAAATAAAGGCTACGAAGTACACACACTCACCAATGGGTTTGATGCTATTGACTATGTAAAGGAAAACTTTGTTGATGTGGTGTTGATGGATGAAACCATGCCGGGTATAACCGGTTTGGAAACACTCACAAAGATCAAAGAAGTGAATCAATCGATACCGGTTGTGCTCATTACAAAGAATGAAACAGAAAACCTGATGGACGATGCTATTGGTTCGCAAATCAGTGATTATCTCATCAAGCCCGTTAACCCCAACCAGGTGTTGCTTAGTTTAAAAAAGATCATTGATAACAAAAGATTGGTGAGCGAAAAAACAACATCGGCATATCAGCAGCAATTCCGCAATTTATTCATGGCACTCAATAGCAATCCTAACTATAATGAGTGGATGGATATTTATAAAAAACTTGTGTATTGGGAACTGGAAATGAGTAAGGCCGATAGTCCTGAGATGAGCGAAGTCTTGCAGCAACAAAAAAGCGAAGCCAACAATGAATACTTCAAATACATTTCACGGAATTATGCTGATTGGTTGAAACCAAAATCGGCTGAAGCACCCATCATGAGCCATACACTTTTTAAGTTTAAAGTGTTACCACATGTGGAGAAAGGAATTCCGTTATTTTTTATCTTGATCGATAATCTTCGCTTCGACCAATGGAAAGCCATTCAACCCATTTTTGCTGAGAATTTTCGCATAGCAGAAGAAGAATCGTTCTACTCAATTTTACCAACCGCAACGCAATACAGCCGCAATGCTATTTTCAGTGGGTTATTACCTGTTGATATTGAAAAGAAATTTCCGAAGCAATGGAAGAACGATAATGATGAAGGAGGAAAGAACCTGCATGAAGAAGAATTCTTTAGAGAGCAGTTAAAGCGATTAGGGAAAGGAGATTTAAAAGTATCGTTTACCAAAGTATTGAATCATCATGCAGGGCAAGAGTTGGTGAATAATATTCACAACCTGTTGCAGAATGATATTAATGTGATCGTGTACAATTTCGTTGATATGTTGAGTCATGCACGAACTGAAATGGAAGTTTTGAAAGAACTTGCAAACGATGAAAAAAGTTACCGCAGCATTACCACCAGTTGGTTCGAACATTCACCGCTCAACCAGGCGTTGAAAAAGATCGCTGATAAGAAGATCAATATTGTAATGGCGACCGATCACGGCAGCATTCGTGTACAAAAACCATCGAAGGTTATTGGCGACAAAGAAACTACTACCAACATCCGTTATAAACACGGCCGCAATCTCAACTTCGAACCAAAAGAAGTATTGGCTTTCCGTGATCCGGCTGAAGCAGGTTTGCCCATGCCTAACGTGAACTCATCGTTCATTTTTGCTAGAGAGGATATGTACCTCTGTTACCCCAATAACTACAACTATTATGTGAATTATTACCGTAATACGTTTCAGCATGGTGGTGTGAGTTTAGAGGAAATGATCATTCCGGTGGTAAGAATGACGAGTAAATAGCAATGACAATGCAACAGAAACTGTGGAAAAGTCCTTTCTGGCGAAACAGGTTATGAGCAGCAGTAACGGTAAATTTGCAACGAACTAAAAATCCCTCAGGGGATTGGGCATGAAACTGAATCAAACAACATTAGATAAATTAGAAGATATACTCGAGGAAAGCGGCTACGTTGTGCGTTACGAACGTGGCACTTTCCAAAGCGGCTATTGTATATTGGAACAGAAAAAAGTGGTGGTGCTCAACAAATTCCTGATGCAGGAAAGTCGTATCAACACGTTGCTCGAACTTATTCCTCAGGTGAACATCAACTTTGATGCACTTACAGCCGGTTCACAAAAACTATATGAAGAAGTAATGGCACTGGCTGAAGCTAAAGCAAAAGCTACAAATGAGGAATGATTGATCAATGATGAGTAAAGAAATTACAGAGCTCCAAAAACTGATTATTCATCACTCATCATTCATTACTTTCGTTCCGTGAGCTATCCTCCAATTAAAATTACTTTTCTAGGAACAGGTACCAGCAGCGGTGTACCCATGATCGGTTGCGATTGTGAAGTATGTACTTCAACTGATCCAAAGGATAATCGTCTCCGCAGCAGTATCATGGTTGAAACGGCAGAAACAACCATTATTGTTGACACTACACCCGATTTCCGTTACCAGATGCTTCGGCTTGGTATCAAAAAAGTTGATGCGATTATTTTTACACATCCACACAGAGATCATATTGCAGGTTTAGATGATGTACGTGCATTTAACTACATCAGTAAAAAGCCAATGGAAGTATATTGCAATTACCTCACAGAAGAAGCGCTGCGTCGTGATTTTTATTATGCGTTTTCCGATACAAGATATCCCGGTGTGCCTGAGATCAATTTGAATACGATCACTGAAGAAATTTTTACGATTAACGATCTTTCTATTCAACCGATCATGGTTTGGCATTTAAAAATGCCTGTGTATGGTTTTCGTTTCGGTCCGTTTACCTACATCACAGACGCAAATCTTATTGAAGAAAACGAAAAGCAAAAGATAAGAGGTAGTAAGGTGATGGTGTTGAATGCACTTCGAAAGGAAAAACATATCTCACATTATAATCTTGATGAAGCAATTGAACTGGTGCAGGAATTAGAAGTACCAGAAGCATATTTCACACACATCAGTCATCAATTAGGATTACATGTATCGGTCACTAAGGAATTACCATCAGGCGTACATCTGGGTTATGATGGATTAGTGCTGAATTTATAATCAACTACCCGCTTTGTAGTATTTCATTTTTCTCTTTCGGCTGTTATTTTAGAGGTATGCAGTTTACCCAAACCAAATGGGTGAAGGAATATTTCTCCTTCACAAAAAAGGAGCGTAATGCCATTATCATGCTTGGTTTATTGGCGTTATTGTTTTCTCTTTTGCCCACAATTTTCCCTTTTCTTGTGAAAGACGACATTGAACTGGTTGTTGATACGGTTGCGCAACGTGAATTAGCTGCATTAGAAATTCTACCCGATAAAAATGAATCTGCAACAGCTTCCTATTCCGATGCCGACCTCTATCAGCCCAAAGAATCAAAGTTTGAAAAATACCGAAGAGAAAAAATCGTAAGCGAATTATTTTCTTTTAATCCAAATACAGCTACAGCAGAAGAGTGGAAGCGTTTAGGCCTGCGTGATAAAACCATTCAAACAATCGTCAAATACCGAAGCAAAGGCGGAAAGTTTTATAAACCTGAAGATCTGCAACGGATTTATGGTTTGCATACCGATGAGTATGAACGCTTGTTCCCTTATGTACGACTTGAGGTTTCAACCAAAAAAGTTACTGAATCGCCAACCGTTCCACTTGACACTAAATCTGAGCGAAAAGAATATGCTTCTGTTGTGGTTGATATTAATAACGCTGACACAACAACCTGGAAACAGTTGAGAGGAATTGGCTCAGCTTACGCAAGACGGATCGTTAACTTTCGAACAAAACTTGGTGGGTTTGTTTCAATAGAACAGGTAGGTGAGACATACGGGTTGCCGGATTCTGTTTTTCAGAAAGTGAAACAGCAGCTTCGTTTCGGCAGTGCTTCCATCAATCAAATTGATGTGAATAATTCTACAATTGATGAGCTGAAAGCCCATCCTTACATCGGTTTCTCAGTAGCCAACGCCATTGTGCAATACAGGAGCCAGCATGGCAATTTCTCCACAATTACCGATCTGCAAAAGATCGGTGCCATAGATGGGATACTTTATCGAAAAATCAGTCCTTATCTTACAGTAAAATAAAAGGGAAATATTTTTTTAGATTTTGACTAACATGTGTTAGCGTTCTCTTATATTTGTAGTGCCGTTTCGATTGATTGCTATGTAAAATAGTTGAGTCATGGTGCTGGTTTGTTAGTCAGTTCATGGCTCAACTTATTTTAAGGGCATATTGGGAATAAAACACAGACGATGGACTTTAAACAAAACGAAATAACTCAACAGGTAGCGCAGGTGGCAAAGGATTTTGCACACAAACACATCAAACCGCACGTGATGGAATGGGATGAGACCCAACATTTCCCCAAAGATGTTTTACAGGAAATGGGTAAGCTTGGATTGATGGGTATGTTTGTTCCGGAACAGTATGGCGGTAGCGGGTTTAGTTATTATGAATATGTTGCAGCCATTGTGGAAACTGCAAAAGTCTGCGGTTCAGTAGGATTAAGTCTTGCTGCCCATAACTCACTTTGTACCGGTCATATTTTGTACTGTGCAAATGAAGAACAGAAGAAAAAATACTTACCAAAACTTGCAAGTGGTGAATGGATCGGGGCTTGGGGACTAACAGAACCAAATACTGGCAGTGATGCAGGAAACATGCAAACAACAGCGGTGAAAGATGGCGATGATTGGATGTTGAATGGAACAAAATGCTGGATCACACATGGTATAAGTTCAGAAGTTGCCGTTGTTATTGCCCGTACAGGCGAACCAAGAGTGAGTGGTAATTCCACAGCGTTTATTGTTGAAAGAGGAGCCCCTGGTTTTAAAGCTGGTAAAAAAGAAAATAAGTTAGGAATGCGTGCCAGCGAAACCTCCGAAATGATCTTTGATAACTGTCGTATACCTGATGCTAACCGGATTGGTGAGGTAGGAGATGGGTTTCGTCAAGCATTGAAAATATTGGATGGAGGCCGTATTTCGATTGCAGCTTTAGCGCTGGGTATTGCAAAGGGTGCATTTGAAGCAGCCTTGCAATATTCACAGGAGCGTTATCAATTTGATCAGCCTATTGCAAATTTTCAAGGAATTTCTTTTAAATTAGCAGATATGGCAACCGAGATCGCAGCCGCTGAATTGCTCATCATGAAAGCAGCCGATCTGAAGAACAGGGGTGAAAAGGTGACGGAAGCCGGAGCCATGGCAAAATATTATGCAAGTGAGGTTGCAGTAAGAGTGAGTAATGATGCCGTACAGATTTTTGGCGGTTACGGTTATACAAAAGACTTTCCGGTTGAAAAATATTATCGAGATTCGAAGCTGTGTACAATTGGAGAAGGTACAAGTGAAATTCAAAAGATCGTTATTGCACGTGAGCAATTAAAATAGTTACTAAGCATGAGAGAAAGCAAGCCGTTCCGTAAGGGGCGGCTTTGTTATTTAATCCAGGAAATCATCTTCATCTTTTGGTCCGTACTTGTCAAATAATTTATCAATTGCACCGCCGAAGATGGGAAACTTCTCTTTCGCAAAATTTTTGATCACTTCAATAGATTTGTACGCTTGTTGTTCAGTTAACCCTTCGGCCATTAAACGGTTGATGAGGTCTTGCATAATCTCAGTTTAAAGTGGAAAGTTATAAGTTAAAAGTGTTGATTCAAGTAAAATAAAAACCTGTTGAAAAAAATCAACAGGTTTCAAAAGAGTTCACGTTGTTCGTATTTCTTACCTCGTACTTGTTATGCTACTTTCAGCAGTCCAAGTTTGCTCTTATCAAACTTATGCATTGCATAGTCGAGAGTAAGATGGAATTGTTTTTCATCGCTGCCGGGAAGATCAAACATGGCATCGGTCAAGATGCTTTCACAGATACTGCGTAAACCTCTTGCACCAAGTTTGTATTCCATTGCTTTGCTCACCATGAAATCATATACATCATTATCAATGATAAGTTCAATTCCTTCCAGTTCAAATAACTTATGATATTGTTTAATGAGCGCATTCTTAGGCGTAACCAGGATCTCACGGAGTGTTTCTACATCTAATGGATTGAGATAAGTAACGATTGGCAAACGACCGAGTAACTCAGGGATCAAACCAAAACTTTTCAGATCCTGTGCATTTACATACTGCAGCAGGTTCTTTTTCATATGCTCTTGTTCTTCTTTGTTTACATTGAATCCAATAGCATTAGTGTTTACACGGCGTGCAATCACTTTATCAATGCCATCAAATGCACCACCGCAAATAAAGAGAATGTTTTGTGTGTTGATCTTGATGAGTTTTTGTTCAGGATGTTTACGGCCGCCTTGTGGTGGAACCAATACTTCAGTTCCTTCGAGCAACTTCAACATACCTTGCTGAACACCTTCGCCACTAACATCACGTGTAATAGAAGGATTATCACCTTTGCGTGCAATTTTATCGATCTCATCAATATATACAATACCTTTTTCAGCAGCAGCTACATCGTAGTTACAAACCTGTAACAAGCGTGTGAGAATGCTTTCCACATCTTCACCTACATAACCGGCTTCAGTAAATACGGTTGCATCAACAATAGCAAATGGAACATTAAGTAATCGTGCAATGGTTTTGGCAAGTAAGGTTTTACCGGTACCGGTTTCTCCCACCATTACAATATTGCTCTTTTCAATTTCAATTTCGCTTTCTGCTTTTTGCTTTAAACGTTTGTAGTGATTATAAACAGCAACAGCTAAAACTTTTTTAGCTTCATCCTGACCAATAATGTATTCATCTAAAAACCGTTTGATCTCAACCGGTTTTTTTACATTCAGTTTAAAGTTGGAGGTAGTTGCTTCATTGCGCAATAATAATTCCTGGGCAATGATTTCCTGAGCGTGTTCTACACAGTTTTCGCAAATATGTCCTTCCTGTCCTGCTATCAAGATCTTTACTTCGTCTCTGCTTCTGCCACAAAAGGAACAGTGCAACATGTTGTTTTTCGCCATTTGAAATGGATTTTTCAGGTTGGTTTGATTATACAAAACCAACTCAAAGATAATAATGCTTTTTAATTACGCTAGTATTATGATGAAAAAGGGATGGAATACTACAAGATTCCATCCCTTTTGCTGATATAACGGCTGATTTAGAGTTTATCCAGAATACCGTCTACAATGCCATATTGCACTGCTTCGTTGGCATCCATCCAGTAATCACGGTCAAAATCTTTCAAAACCTGTTCAATGGTTTTGCCACAGTTTTCTGCCAGTATTTTAGCCCCCATCTCCTTTGTCTTTGCAATTTGGTTGGCAATGATCTCAAGATCTGCACTGGTACCTTGTGCACCACCAATGCTTGGTTGGTGAATCATTACTTCACCACTTGGGAAAATATAACGCTTACCTTTTGTGCCACCGCTTAACAGGATAGAACCCATAGAAGCAGCCATGCCCATACAAATTGTACTTACAGGTGAGCTGATCAACTTCATGGTATCATAAATCACCATACCACTTGTTACCACACCACCGGGGCTGTTGATATACAGTTTAATTTCTTCGCCAGGTTTTACTGCATCGAGATATAATAATTTGTTGACGATCTCTTTTGCAGAATTATCGTGCACAACGCCCCAGAAAAATATCTTACGTTGCTCTAAGAATTTTTTATTGTAAGGACCAAAGGCCGCAGCAGTAAAATTCTCTAACGGATTTTCTTTTGGTTCATCATCTTCTTCGTCTTCGAAACGAACGGGAAATTTTAAATTATGCTGATACATCGTTTACTTGATTTTTGAGGTTTAGCTTTCTTTTGATTTACGGGGGTTCATTACTAACACTTCATCCACCAATCCATACTCTTTTGCTTCGCTGGCTTTCATCCAGAAGTCACGGTCGCTGTCTTCTTTTACTTTTTCAATTGTTTGACCGCTGTGATAAGCAATGATCTCATAGAGTTCTTCTTTGAGTTTCTTTACTTCATTCACCATGATCTGGATGTCTGTAGCCTGGCCACCTGCACCACCATAAGGCTGGTGTAACATGATGCGTGAATGTTTTAATGCTGTACGTTTTCCTTTTGTACCTGCGCACATTAACACGGCACCCATACTGGCAGCAATACCAATGGTAATAGTGCTTACATCAGGTGTGATGTATTGCATGGTATCATAAATGCCAAGACCAGCATAAATACTTCCGCCCGGACTGTTGATGTACATCTGTATATCACGTGTGCGATCAGTACTTTCAAGGAACAACATCTGTGCAGTTACAATGTTGGCTACATAATCATTGATCGGCTCACCCAAAAAAATGATACGATCCATCATGAGGCGTGAGAACACATCCATGCTGGCTACGTTCAACGGACGCTCTTCAATAATGTATGGCGTAAGATTGGTTGGGTTATTTAATGCTGATTGATAATTATGCAATGTGGCGCCGGAGATACCACGATGTTTCACGGCGTATTTTTCAAATTCTTTATTCAAATCCATAATCGTTTTTTTTCCGGTTTGAAGTTAAGGGAAATCGTTTGGAATAATCTATTTTCAAATACCATGCGAGGCAGAAAATCAGGACATTAAGGCAGAAGACAAGTGGAAAGTGGAAAGTGGGAAGTGGAAAGTTGTTGCAGGTCGGTTATATTGGCTGAGTTTATTGCAAATTTCAGAAGGGCGATTGCAGATTGGTTGACGATTAATCAGTTCAATTACATTGATGCCAACGACTAATGCAAAAGAAACCCCGATGAATTGCTGCATCGGGGTTTTGTATTAATCTGAAATCTAAAATCGCAAATCAGAAATCTTAATGGTGGTGGTGCTGGTGCTCTTCATTCATTTTTGCAAACTCTTCAGCACTTACTTCTTTTTCTTCTTTCTGCACCTGGCCTTCAGCCCAAACAAATACTTTTTCAGTTACAAGGCGACGGTATGTTTGGTCAACCTGCTGCTCATCTTTCAATAAACCATCAACGTATTGATCTAACCATTCGAGGTTGCCATCGCCCAGGTTCATGCTGCCAAAGTAACCTAATACCTGCTGGCGCATGCTTTCTTTTAATTCTTCCTGTGTAACTTCTAATTTATTTTCAGTGATCACTTTATCGGTGATCAACGTCCAACGTAATTGATTGTTGAATGTTGGATATTCTTCTTCAACCTGCTGAGGTGATTTTGGATTTTCACCGGAAGTAGCTAACCATTTTTTCAGGAAGCTTTCTGGTAATTCCATTTTGGTATCATCTAATAATACATGGTAGAGATGGTGCTGGAGCTGGTTGCTGCTCTGGCGATCCCAATAGGTTTGGATATCGGCTTCAATAGCTGCACGGAAATCAGCTTCAGTAGTAATGTCTTTACCAGGTAAAGCTTCTTTAAAGAATTCTTCATTGAGCTCACGCTTTTCAATAAAACCAACTTTTGTAATGGTGAGTTTGAAATTTTTTCCTTCTGCTTCAGCAGCATCTTTCAAACCAAGATCGCTTATCACCCAATTGCGTTCTTTTTCTTCAAACGCATCCTGTAACGTGATAACGATGGTATCATCTTTCTTTTTGCCTTGCAGTTGTGTGCGGTAAGCAGGCGTGAAATATTTAACCAGTAAAGAATTATCTTTTTTAATGCCGCCTTCAACCAAATTACCGGCTGCATCACTTTCTTCGAAAGTAAGATTGAGCACATTGTCGTCGCTGTTTACAGTTTCAGGCTCGGTCATTTTGCCGAAACGAGTTTGCAGACGCTCAATTTCTTCATTCACCATTTCAGGCGTTGCCTTCACTTTGTAGTAAGGAGCTTTTACGCTGCTGAGGTTGAGTTCAAACGGAGGTTTCAAACCAATTTCAAAATCAAAGCTGTAATCGGCAGGTTGTTCCATATTTGGTTTGAAATCGAGATTGCTGAGCGGGAGAGGCTGAGCAAAAATGTCCAGCTTCTCATTCACCAGGTAATCGTTCAACCCTTTTTCGATATTACGGATCACTTCTTCAGTAAAAATGCCGGGACCGTACATCTTCTTCACCATTCCTGCAGGCACCATGCCCTTGCGGAAACCTGGGATATTCGCCTGTTTGCTGTACGTTTTAAGCGTTTTTTCAAATGCAGGAAAATAATCTTCTTTGGTGATTTTAACAGTGAGTTTGTCGGTTAACAAACCAATGTTTTCTCTTGTTACTGTTGCCATATTGATTTTTAGCTTTTAGCTGACAGCGATAAGCTGTCAGCTTTTTTTGGTCCGGATGGAGGGACTCGAACCCCCACACCTTACGGCATCAGATCCTAAGTCTGACGTGTCTACCAATTTCACCACATCCGGAAGAACTTTGTTTAAAAACGGGCTGCAAAGGTAGGGGGTTTCAGTTATTCATACGCTTTCGCAAACGGCTTTTTCGTAAATTCGCATTTACTGGAAACAATTTCAACTATACCGGCCTATACCCTTACCCCCGATCAGGAGAAAAAGGAAATCCTTCGTCACTACCGTAGTTTGTTACGTTCGCTCAAGACTAAACTCAAAAAAGGCGATAAGGAACTGGTGCGTACTGCCTTTGAGATGGCGGCTGATGCCCACAAGACCATGCGCAGGAAAAGCGGGGAGCCTTATATATTACATCCGTTGGCTGTAGCCCAAATTTGTGTGGAAGAGATCGGACTTGGGGTGCGATCAACGATTTGTGCTTTGTTGCATGATACCGTGGAAGATACCGATGTTACACTCGAAGACGTGGCCCGTGAATTTGGAAATGAAATTGCACGCATCATTGATGGACTTACCAAGATATCAACGGTGGTTGATGCCAACTCAACACAGCAGGCAGAGAATTTCAAGAAAATATTACTTACGCTTACGGATGACCCGAGAGTGATCCTGATTAAACTGGCCGATCGCTTGCACAATATGCGTACGCTGGATAGTATGAAGCGTGAGAAGCAATTAAAAATCTCCAGCGAAACGGTTTATGTGTATGCACCATTAGCTCATCGTCTTGGTTTGTATAATATCAAAACGGAGATGGAAGATCTTTCCATGAAATACCTGGAGCCGGATGTGTACAAAGAAATTGCCCGCAAATTGTCAGAAACAAAACGGGAACGCAGCAGGTATATCAACGAGTTTGTAAAACCCATCAAGGAAAAATTAGAGCGTGCCGGATTTACAAATTATGAATTATATGGCCGGCCAAAATCCATCCACTCCATTTCCAACAAGATCAAAAAGAAGGGCGTGAGTTTTGAAGAAGTGTATGATTTGTTTGCTATTCGTATCATCATCGATTCACCAAGTGAACGGGAGAAAGAAGATTGCTGGAAAGCTTATTCCATTGTTACAGATATGTACACACCATCACCAGAACGTTTACGTGACTGGTTGAGTAATCCCAAAAGCAATGGTTATGAGGCCTTGCATACAACAGTAATGGGGCCACAAGGTAAATGGGTGGAAGTGCAGATACGTACCAAGCGTATGAATGAAATTGCGGAGAAAGGTTTGGCTGCTCACTGGAAATACAAAGAGGGTAGTGGCGATGAAGACAGGTTTGATAAATGGTTCCATAATATTCGTGAAGCATTAAGTAACCAGGATAGCAGTTCACTTGATTTTCTGCAGGATTTTAAAAGTTCTTTTCTTGCAGAAGAAATTTATGTGTACACACCAAAGGGTGATGTAAAAATGCTTCCTGTTGGTGCAACTGCTTTAGACTTTGCATTTAGTGTGCATAGTGATGTGGGCAGCCGATGTATTGGTGCAAAAGTGAATCATAAGCTGGTACCTATTGCGCATAAATTGCGTAGTGGCGACCAGATCGAGATCATCACCAGCAGCAAACAAAAACCCAGTGAAGACTGGTTGAACTTTGTTGTAACGGCAAAAGCAAAAAGCAAGATCAAAGATGCCCTGAAAGAAGAAAAACGTAAAGTGGCCGATGAAGGAAAGTATGTGCTGCAACGCAAACTGGAACAAATGGGTGCCAGTTTTGATGTGAACAATGTAGAAACGCTCACATTGTTTTATAAACTGCCTTCACAACTTGAACTCTTTTATAAAATTGCTACCAAGGCCATTGATCTCAAGGAAATAAAAGAGCTGCATATTCATGGCGATAAACTGGAACTCCCGAAACCGGTGAAGCCCGTCATGGAACCCAAGCCGGAATATGATCCTAACCGTACAGGATCACACAAAGATTCTGAACTCATCATTTTTGGCGAAAGCAGCGACAGGATCGTTTATACATTAGCCAATTGTTGCAAACCCATTCCGGGTGATGACGTGTTCGGGTTTGTATCAACAGGTAAAGGCTTGATCATACACCGCACCACTTGTCCCAACGCATCAAGATTGCTTGCAAATTTTGGTCACCGTGTGGTTAAAACAAAATGGGCAAAGAACAAAGAAATCTCTTTCCTCACCGGTATCAAGATCATTGGGGTTGATGATGTGGGCGTGGTGAGCAAGATCACCAATCTTATCAGTGGTGAAATGCGTCTTAACATCAGCGCCATTACTATCGAAGCAAAAGAAGGTGTGTTTCAAGGCAACATCAAAATATTTGTACACGATAAAGATGAACTCGACGAACTTGTCTCACGGCTGCATAAACTAACGGGCATTCAGAAAGTTGAGCGTTACGATACCGAGCAATAATTTTCTTTCCCCAACTGCATTTTTATTTCTTCTTCCCCTTGTGTTTCACTTATTTTTGCGGCTTCAAATTATCCACTCAAATTATTTTATGGTTGATGTAATTCTGGGCCTCCAATGGGGCGACGAAGGAAAAGGAAAGATCGTTGATTTTTTTGCACCTAATTATGATGTGATTGCCCGTTTCCAGGGTGGTCCAAACGCAGGACACACACTGTATGTGAATGGTGAAAAAGTAGTGCTTCATCAAATCCCCAGCGGTATTTTTCATAAAGGCATCATTAACCTCATTGGAAACGGTGTGGTGCTCGACCCGGTAACATTAAAAAGAGAGTGTGAAAAAGTAGCATCGATGGGTGTGAATGTAAAAGAGAATCTTTTCATTGCACAACGCACCAACATCATCATCCCAACTCACAGAGCTTTAGATAAGGCGGCTGAACTGGCAAAAGGCGATGAGAAGATCGGATCAACCTTAAAAGGTATTGGCCCGGCTTATATGGATAAAACAGGACGTAATGCATTGCGTGTTGGTGATCTCCTCGATCCTGAATTTAATAAACTGTACAACAAACTGAAGGCAAAGCATCAGCAGTTACTCGATAATTACAATTTCACAGAAGATATCAGTGCATGGGAAGCCGAATTCTTTGAAGCGGTTGAATTCCTGAAAACGTTAAATATTGTAAACGGTGAATATTTCATCAATGCAAAAATAGCCGAAGGCAAAAAAGTATTGGCCGAAGGTGCACAGGGTAGTATGCTCGATGTTGATTTCGGAACCTTTCCGTTTGTAACTTCTTCAAACACTATTTCGGCTGGTGTAAGTACAGGACTTGGTGTGGCTCCAAATAAGATCAGGGAAGTGATTGGTATTACCAAAGCATATTGCACAAGAGTAGGTAGCGGACCTTTTCCAACTGAGTTGTTTGATGCTACGGGCGATGAGCTACGTAAGATCGGTAACGAGTTTGGTGCAACAACCGGTCGTCCACGCCGTTGCGGATGGATCGACCTCGTGGCGCTTAAATTTGCCTGTATGATCAATGGCATTACACAAATTGTAATGACCAAATCAGACGTGCTTGATAGTTTTGCGGAACTCCAGGTGTGCACATCTTATAATGTAAATGGAAAAGAAACACAGGAAATTCCTTTTGAGATCAGTAAGGTAAAAATTGATCCGGTTTACAAAGCATTCAAAGGCTGGAGTAAACCCGCTGCTGACTGCAGAGTTGCAGCTGATTTTCCTGAACAAATGAATACTTATCTTGCATTTATTAATGAGTACCTTGGTGTGGAAGTGAAGTACGTTTCCAACGGACCGGGAAGAGATCAGATCGTAACTTTATAATACAAACGCCTTACAAAAATAATTTTAAAAAAAAGTTTGGCTAATTCAAAAACCCGTTGAAATTTTACAGCATAATCGTTGTTACAAATGGCAAAGTCAATAAAGAAAACAGGAGACTCATCTACTCCAAAACCGGAGAATACAAAGAAGGCTGATACCAAGCCAAAAAAGAATCATGAAGATGATGAAGACGAAGATGATGATTTAGAATTTGAGGATGATGAACCCGTTGTGAAAAAAGGCGCAAAAGCATCTGCATCAAAATCGAAAGGTAAAGATGATGATGACGATGAAGACGAAGTGGATGAAGAAGATGATGATTGGAACAAAGGCGAAGAAGATGATGATTACGATCCCGACTTTGAAGAGTTTGATATTCCAAAATCAAAAGGCAAAGCTGCAGGCAAGAAGAAAGGCGCTGAAGAAGAGGATGACTTTAAAGTGGATGACGACTTTAAAGAGTTTGATATGATGGGTGGCGGCGCAGATGATTTTGATGACGACGATGATGATTTTTAACTCAATTTGTGAAGCATAACTTCCGGTCTTTCTTAATAACAGATTTTTCTGTAACCAAACGTCAAATGTTGAGCTGGTGTAACCGGTTCAACATTTGTTCTTTTTTGGATAACCATCATTACCGTTTACCTGGTCATAGTTATGAATGCCTGATTGGTTGTGGTGTTGCATCATCAGTAAGTACGAATGCGGGCACTGCATTAACAGAATTGCAGCAATGGCTCGATCTTCAACAAGGCAATTGGTGCTTTGGACATTTAGCTTATAATCTCAAAGAAGAAACAGAACAACTTCCTTCAACACATAGTGATAAGATTGGCTTTGCTGATCTGTTATTCTTTGTTCCGCAATATGTTTTTCAACTCAATGAACAGGAGTTACGCATAGGGTCATTAACAGATGATCACGAAACTGTATGGAGTGAAATCGGTGCTGTGGAAACAAATTCAACTGTTGCAGTAAATGAATTGCAGATCAGTGAGCGTGTTTCAAAAGAAAAGTACATTGAAACAATTGAAACCATTCGAAAGCACATCCTTCGTGGCGATTGTTATGAGTTGAATTACTGCATGGAATTTTTTGCTGAAGATGCCATCATTGATCCATTGCAGAGTTATGCCGCACTTACAAGCATTTCACCCAATCCTTTCTCTGCTTTTTATAAAGCAGAGAACAGTTACTTACTCTGTGCGAGCCCTGAACGTTTTTTACGCAGGCAGGGAGCAACACTTATTTCACAACCCATCAAAGGAACATTGAAGCGCAACACAGCAGATGTTGTTACAGATGAAGAATTGAAAGAACAATTACGTAACAGCAAGAAAGACCAGAGTGAAAATGTAATGGTGGTTGATTTGGTTCGCAATGATCTCAGTCGGGTTTGCAAAGAAGGAACGGTGCAGGTTGATGAATTGTTTGGTATTTATTCGTTCCCGCAATTATATCAGATGATCTCCACCATCAGCGGTGAAGTGAATGATGCTTTAAACTTCACGGATATTCTCCGTGCAACTTTCCCCATGGGCAGTATGACGGGTGCACCCAAACGAAAAGTAATGCAGTTAACAGAGCAAAACGAACAATCAAGAAGAGGATTATTCTCCGGTGCTGTTGGTTATATTGCTCCCAATGGCGATTTTGATTTTAATGTAGTGATCAGGAGTATTTTTTATAATGCTGCAACAAATTATCTTTCTTATATGGTGGGCAGCGGCATTACGTTTTACAGTGATGCAGAGAAAGAATATGAAGAATGTTTGTTGAAGGCTGATGCGATAAGGAAGGTGTTGGGTTGAGTTGGGTTGTACATTGTTCGGTATCAATAATAGACCAAAACAACAAATGAAAAATTTTGAAGAATTACTTTTGCAATTGGAGAATTACTTAGATGAAATTAAGGCTCCGATTTTAAACTATTTACAAGAAGGAACTGAATTATTTGCTGAAGACAGTATTCTGGAACAACTACCCAACGAGGTAAAACTCCTTTATAGATGGCGGAACGGTACAAAGATTACAGAGGATATTAGTCTAAATAAATTGTGGTTATACAATTTTGGAGTTTTTCTACCAATTGAACAAGCTCTTACCTATTACAAAGAAGGGGTTAACAATCTGCCTAAGTGGGATGAAGGAATGTTCCCATTATTCGCAAGTGGAGGCGGTGAATTTTATTTGATTGACTGTAAAAAATCTTCAGTAAACTATGGTATGATATATCATCATTCAATAGGCAATATTGATTTTGATATTATCATAACAATGTATGATTCACTAAACACATTTGTTAATACAATTTACCAGTGCTACAAGGAGAAAGCGTATTACTTTTCAAATACAGGAGGTATTGAGTTTGATGTTGAAAAGGAAAAATTAATAAGTTCAGCACTCAACCCAAACTCAGAGTATTGGAAAATAAATTGACAAAGGCGAGTTCTTTGCTCATTTTGGTTGAATCGAAAAAAAACACGCCGTGGTTGTGTCTCCCGACCAACCACATAAAACATTTTTCCATGTACTTCAACAACTTAAACAGGAGTTACACCGCATAAATCGATCGTTACAGTAAATTAATTATGGTTACACTGTCTTAATTACATGTTACAGTGCCTTAATAGCATTGTGCAGTAACTTAATGAACAGGTACAGATGCTTAATTGAAGTGTACAATAAAAAAATCGGAAGTTACGCTGTCTTAAATGCATGTTGCAGTGCCGTAATTTCAGTGTGCAGATGCTTATTTGAAGTGTACAATAAAATAATCAGAAACGTTTCAACCTTTTTTCTTGGGTACCGGTTTCTTCTTCACCTCCGGCAGATCAGATACTTTGGGATACATATCTTTCATGCCATCTTCACCGTAAAAACGCATCAGCAATTGTACGCTTTCATTGAGAATGGCATAACGGTTGGCATTAAACGCCTGCATTTTATCTTTCGGCAAACGAAGATTGAAAATAGTATTGCCTGCAAGCACCGCATCAAAATTTGGATTCAGTTGATTGAAGTATATAAGATCAATCATAAGATTTTTCGCCATCACCACCGAACTGAATTTACCAACGATCGGCTCCACAGCAATATTGGGATCTGTTTTTTCCGGTGCAAATTCAATTGTTGCAGGTTGCTTGCCATCATTCACCATCGTTGTGATGCCGCCTTTGCCTTCCATGATATAATGCGTGGCAATAAATTTCTTTACATGCATACGACTTTCTGTCGGGAGATAATATTGCAACTTCCAGAAATCACGACTTCCACTTTTCTTGATCGCACTATAAACACGTCCGGGCCCGCCGTTATAAGCAGCAATCACCAACAACCAATCATCAAGATCATTATAAAGTGAGGTGAGATATTTTGCTGCTGCATGTGTGCTGCGGAAATAATCAGTGCGTTCATCGATCCAGCCATTCACATTCAGTCCATATTCTTTAGCAGTGTAAGGCATAAACTGCCAGGGGCCACGGGCACCAACCCAACTTGTGGCATTGGTGTTCAATCCGCTTTCAATCACGGCGAGATACTTTAATTCATGTGGCAAACCATATTGTGTAAGCACATTATCGATCAAGGTAAAATAGGGCATGCCCCAACCTTTCATTTTCTGCAGGTTCTTTCCATAACGATCAAGGTAATCCTGTATAAACCCCCATGCCTGCGGATGGATCTGTGCATCGTAAGATGTAGAAGAATTAAATTCTTTATTTACAAAAAGCGCCTGGAATCCGTATTTTGATACATCGCCTTGCTTGTTTTCGACCGTTGTATCGGTTGCAAGCCCATTAACAACAGAATCCTTCTGTGCAAATGACAACACGGAACAAGAGATGAATAGGAGAGAAAGAATAATTTTATGCATCGGCAAAACCTTACGATGCCTTGTAGTTTTTTAACAGCACATCAGCAAGGCCGAGCAAAGATACTTCATCGAAATGCTTTGTCATCAATTGAAGTCCGAACGGTAAACCATTGCTGTGCTGAAACAAAGGAATCGAAACGCCGGGAATACCTACGAGGTTGGCAAATACGGTATAGATATCAGCTAAATACATCTCGATGGGGTTATTGCTTTTTTCCCCGATCTTAAACGCAGTAGAGGGTGAAACAGGCATCAGCAACACATCTATATCACTGAAAACCAGTTTTGTTTGTTCATATAATTTACGACGTACCTGCTGCGCCTTGGTATAATAAGCATCGTAATAACCGGCACTCAATACGAATGTGCCGAGCATAATGCGGCGTTGTACTTCTTTACCAAAACCCTCGGAGCGGTTGGCCGAGTAAAATTCTGTTAATTCTTCTTTTACAGGTGTTGCCTGGTAGCCATAACGCACCCCATCAAAACGGGAGAGGTTGCTGCTGGCTTCAGCTGTGGTAAGAACGTAGTATGTTGGAACGATGTAATCGATCAGGTCGAAATCCAGTTCTTTCACTTCATAGCCATCAGCTTTCAATTGATTAATGAAGTTTGTATGCGTTGTTCTGATCTCTTCATCTAAACCTGCATGTTGCAGCGTTTGTTTGAAATAACCGAGTACAGGTTTGGTTGATTTTTTTTCAGCAATGGCTGACGTATAATCAGGAACAGGAATTGTAGAAACAGTACTGTCGAAATCATCTCCTCCTGCAATGACCGAAAGTACAAGCGAAGCATCTTCAACAGAATGAGAAAGTACACCGATCTGGTCGAAGCTGGAACCGTAAGCAATCAATCCATGCCGGCTTACACGTCCATACGTTGGCTTCACACCAACAATGCCACAGAAATCCGCAGGCTGACGAACGGAACCGCCTGTATCACTTCCTAAACTCACCATGCAAAGGTTGGCCTGCACAGCAACTGCTGAACCACCTGATGATCCGCCGGGAACCCTTGTTTCATCCAGCATATTTTTTACAGGACCGAAGGCAGAATTTTCATTGCTGCTGCCCATGGCAAATTCATCACAGTTATTTATGCCGATGATGATTGCATCTTCTGCCAACAGCTTTTGAACGGCTGTTGAATGATAAATGGAATGAAAGTTCTTAAGAACGCTTGAAGAAGCAGATAAAGGATGCTGCTCCCAGGCAATTACATCTTTAACAGTAATGACAACACCATGAAGTTTGCCCGGTGTTTTACCTGCAGCACGTTGCTCATCTAATTCAGTTGCCCTTTGCAATGCTTCTTCCGGAAAAATGTGCAGCAACGCATTAAGATGTTCATACTTGTTTGTTTGTGTTAAATAGAATTCAACCGCCTGTTTACAGGAGGTTGTTCCATCAAACAAACGTTGCTGGTATGCTTTTATGGTTGCAAAAGGATACAATGAAGAATCTCTTCAGAAAATTGAAGTGAGAACGAAAATGAGCGTTAAAGAAATTACTGTTTGTTCTGATTTGCATCAGTAGGAGTAGAGCTCTCCTCGATTTCTTTACGAACAGTGTTCTTGGCATCGTTAAATTCACGGATACCCTTACCCAAACCTTTCATCAGCTCAGGGATCTTACGACCACCGAACAACAATAAAATGATAATGGCAATAATGATAATTTCCTGGGTACCGAGAACGCCGAGAAGTATGGGTTGAAAATTCATGATATAAATTTTAAAGGAACACAAAGTTACAGTTATTTGTAACGCCGCCTTGAAAAGAAAAATAAAAAACCTTCCAGTAAGGGAAGGTTTCAATGCGTTTAATTTCAACGGGGATTAACGGATAAAATTCCTGCCGCATTTACCTGCTTTGCCATTTGCAGCCTGGTATGGAGTGATACCACGGTTACAAGACATTAAAAACATTGTAATTACAGCGAGGGCTACTAATACCTTTTTCATGATCGAGACGACTTATTTAGTTAATAAATAGAGTAACGATTACTTCAAAAGGTATGGGATTAAGAGAATCTGTACGATTCGGGGTTTAAATATAAGAATGAAATCCGGTTATTTAAAGCATAAAGGGGGAAAGTTTTCTTTCCCCCTTTGTTAAAATATGTTCAAAACGCCGATTATCTCATGCGCTTTTCCTTAATACGGGCACTTTTACCGCTTCTTTCACGGAGATAGAAGAGTTTTGCACGGCTTACTTTACCTACTTTGTTGAGTTCAATTGAATCAACGTTTGGTGAATTAACCGGGAATGTACGCTCAACACCAACACCATCAGAGATCTTACGCACTGTAAATGTTGCAGTTGCGCCCTGTCCCTGGCGTTTAATCACATCTCCACGGAAACCCTGGATACGTTCTTTACCACCCTCAACGATCTTATAATTCACAGTAACGTTATCACCTGCTTTGAACTTTGGTTGTTCTTTCTTAGCAGTCAATTGCTCATGTACAAATGCAACAGCGGCGTTCATAACTCTTAATTTTTAGGACGGCAAAGGTAGGGGGTTTTTGGAGGAATTGGCAATTTGTTGGCAGGAATTTGGAAAAAAAGTTGATTCACTCTTTCCAAATCCCTAATTCCCAATTACTCTCTAACTATCTGGCTACGTTTACAGCTCTTTTTTCACGAATAACAGTCACTTTGATCTGACCCGGATACACCATTTCTGTTTGTATCTTCTGTGCCATTTCAAAGCTCAATTTGTCTGATTCAGCATCGGTCACTTTTTCTGCTTCCACAATTACCCTCAACTCACGACCAGCCTGGATAGCGTATGCTTTCTCAACACCAGGATAACCCATTGCCAGGTTCTCAAGATCCTTGATACGCTGGAGGTATTGCTGCATGATCTCACGACGGGCACCTGGCCTTGCACCACTGATGGCATCACAAGCCTGTACAATAGGAGAGATCACATACTGCATTTCCATTTCATCGTGGTGGGCACCAATGGCATTAACTACCGCCGGGTTCTCACCATATTTTTCAGCAAGCTTTGCACCAAGCAATGCATGGCTCAATTCAGTTTCTTCATCGGGCACTTTACCAATATCGTGCAAGAGACCGGCACGTTTAGCCAACTTAGGATTCATACCTAATTCCGCTGCCATGATAGAACAAAGATTGGCTGTTTCACGGCTGTGCATCAACAGGTTTTGACCATAAGAGGAACGGAAGCGCATACGGCCTACCATCCTGATCAATTCTTTGTGCATACCGTGGATACCTAATTCAATAACGGTACGTTCACCAATTTCCATTACCTGTTCTTCTAGTTGCTTGCGGGTTTTTTCCACCACTTCTTCAATACGGGCTGGGTGAATACGGCCATCGGCAACCAAACGCTGCAAACTCAATCGGGCAACTTCACGACGAAGCGGATCGAATGAAGAAAGAAGAATAGCTTCGGGTGTATCATCAACGATCAGATCAACTCCGGTAGCTGCTTCAATTGCACGGATATTACGACCTTCCCGACCAATGATCTGGCCTTTTATTTCATCGCTTTCAAGGTTGAAAACAGTTACTGTATTTTCAATTGTTTGTTCAGCTGCAGTACGCTGAATTGACTGGATCACGATCTTACGGGCTTCCTTATTTGCCTTCAATTTCGCATCTTCAATAATTTCCTGTTGAAGCACCAAAGCACGGGTTTGTGCTTCCTGTTTCAGGCTTTCGATCAATTGATTCTTGGCTTCTTCAGCGCTTAATCCCGCAATTTTCTCCAATCTGCGGATATGCTCTTCCTGGTGTTTCTCCAGTTCAGTACGTTTCAGGTTTACCACTTCGATCTGGCGGTTGAGGTTTTCCTTAATCGCCTCGTTCTCCTTTATCTGTTTATCGAGATTGGCTTCTTTCTGATTAATCGATTGCTCTTTCTGGCGGGCACGATTCTCACTTTCATTGATCTTGCGGTTCCGTTCCGTTACTTCACGATCATATTCAGATTTGAGTTGAACGAATTTCTCTTTCGCTTCCAGTTCCTTTTCCTTGCGGATGGTTTCTGCTCTCAGTCCTGCTTCTTTAATAATTGATTGAGCCTGTAAATCTGCTTCCTCTAATTGTTTACGGGTGTTTTTTGCGAAGATGATCTTGCCTGTAACCACACCTATTATTAGTGCGACCACACCTATAATGACATATAAAATTGCTGGTTCCATTGTTGTTGACTGGTTTGTTGTTTGTTTTCTGCAAATCGTTCCTTTCTATGGCGTTGTACAAGTTCATAGCGGGACAATAGTGGCGAAAATACAGAAAAAAGAAGTAGGAAACCTTGAAGGCGCTAACAGAATCAAGGCTTTAACATGTACATGTAGCTTTTCAAAAAGAGTGACCTGTTGTTTTTGAACTGACGGTTACCCTTGTTGTAATAGTTGATCGATCTGAAGTTCCAGCTTCTTTAATGCGTCGGCAGCAGCCGATTCATCTGTAGTACTTGCGCCTTTTGTATTTGTTGAGGTAATATCTGTTGCGTACCAGATCAGCACCATAGAAATATAATCCTGCATATCCTTACCGGCAAAACTGGTACGATATTCGAGGACTTTCTCATTGATGATCTTTACAGTTTTGCGTACATGCTCCTCATGTTCGGGGCTTACCTTGATTCTGTAACTGCGATCGCCAATAACGATATTTATCGGAATTAAAGATTCCATCATACTAAAAATATAAAAAGCTTGTTATATATTAGACATTCGTAAAAAAAGTCCCCTTATCCATCCGTTGCCGGCTGAGAAAATACCTCCCGTTTTTATTATCTCTAAACCAACCTCTAAACATGTTCGCAAAAGTGAAACCACAAGTGTTCATTGATACACTTACGTTAGAACTTTCTTCGCCTGATAAGAATGCCGTAAGAGCCGTGTTGAAAGATGCGAGCGGATTTGTATGCCGTCGTTTAGAATCGGATGTATCTGCTCCCCGTTCACTCACCTGGAGTGGATTGCATGATTTACCTTACGGCGTTTACAGCATTGAAATAAAGCAGGGCGAGGATGAAATGAAAATGCAGATTGTTAAACGTGTTTGATTCTATTCGGTTAGCAAAGCAATACAACGATCGATTTCTTTAATAAAAAGACTGAGTTTCTTTTCAAGCTCTTTCTTCTCTTTGTCGTCCAACTGTTGTTGTGATGCTTTGAGAATAGCGTTCTGCATTTCCAACACCTCTACTTCCTGTTTCTTATCGAACTGCTTATCTTTTAACCCATTCAATTCATCTTTCAGCTTTTTATTCTCTTTTTCCAGTTGCTGATGCTTTTTAATGAGCAGCTGCATTTTCTGCTGGAGAGATTGAATATGTTGATCAATAGCTGTCACAATGAATTGTTTGCTGAAAGATATTATTTTCTGATCTCGGCCGACAATTGTTTTTCCAATGCCTGGATAAGTGTATCCATCATCTTCTCTGTTTCTTTATCCACCAATGTCTTCTCATCGTCCTGGAAAATGAAATTGAGTGCCATCGATTTTTTATCAGCACCTATCTTTTCACTTTCAAATACATCAAACAATGAAACGCCTTTCAATCGAGCCACTCTTGCATTGTTGATCGTTTTTTCCACTTCAGCATAACTGGTGCTTTTCGGAATAACGATCGCCAAATCACGTTCAACTGCCGGGAAACGAGGGATTTCTTTATACTCCAGCTTTGCTTTGCCAGCAAGCTGGGTTAGAATGTTCCAGTTAATATCAGCAAAGTAAACCGGTTGTTTAATGTCGAACTGTTTTAATTGAGCTGCATCAACAATGCCAATTTTTGCAATTACTTGTTTTTTTACTTTGTAATTGATCAAACCACTGAAACCTTTTTCAGCTTCTGCAATTTCTGTTTCAGCTGTTAAACCTGCCTGCAGCAAAATGCTGTTAACCACCGATTTCAGAAAATAAACATCAGTTGCTGAAGCTTTTTGTTTCCATGATGCTTCCGTGCTTCCTGTTGTATAGATGGCTAAATGATCTGTCTCGAAATATTTACCTACATCTGAAGTGGTATAAGTTTTTCCAAATTCAAACAGGCGTAGATTATTATTCCTGCGATTGAGATTAAATGAAACACATTGCAATCCTGTTTCCAGCATTGAAGGACGCATCACATTCAATTCAGCACTCAGGTTGTTCAACATCTTTACCGTTGTGCTCAATACTTCTTCGCTATACCATGCACTGTTGGCAATAGAGTTCGTAAAGATCTCATTGAAACCCTGGCCTGCAAGAATATTGCTGATCTTTTCTTTGTAAGCAAAACTTGTTTGATCAGCTTCCGTTGATGGCGAAATGGTGATGCTGGTTGGTATTTCCACATTATCCAAACCATCAATACGCATTACCTCTTCAGCGAGATCGGCCGGGAGTTCCATATCAGGTTTGCTGAAAGGAGCAGCCACCCAAATTTCATCAATCGATTCTTTGATCAATTCAAAATTGAGTGATTCAAATATTTTCTTTACCGTATCGGGGTGATAATTCTTCCCGCTGATTTTTTTCAAATAATGAAACTTGAGAGCAATCTGCGTTTTTTGTTTTGGTGTTGGATAAACATCCACCACATCACTTGCAATTTCACCACCACCCAATTCTTTGATCAATAAAGCAGCACGCTTTAATACATTCACTGCATTGCTGATGTCAACACCTTTTTCAAAACGTGTGGCAGCATCGGTACGCAGGTTATGACGGAACGATGTTTTACGTGTTGTAATCGGGTTGAACCATGCACTTTCCAAAAAGATATTCTTCGTACTTTCTTTAACACCACTTTTTGTTCCACCGAACACACCTGCAATACACATGGGCTCTTCTGTATTGCAGATCATCAAGTCTTCAACACTCAGCTTACGCTCTTTTTCATCAAGTGTAAGAAACGAAGTTCCCTCCGGAAGATTCTTTACAATCACTTCTTTACCAGTAATCGCATCTGCATCAAAAGCATGCAGTGGCTGACCGGTTTCATGTAAAATGTAGTTTGTGATATCAACAATGTTATTAATAGGGCGAACACCAATTGCTTTCAACCGTTGTTTCAACCAGGTTGGACTTTCCTTCACCGTTACATTGCTGATGCTCACACCGGCATATCGTTGACAGGCATCTTTATTCTCAACCTTTACAGTAATTGGAAGTGATTTATTGTCAACTTTAAATCCGTTGCTGAATGGTGATTTAAGTGTGTAATGTTTCTTATCGTGAAAGTTGAGATAAGCGATCACATCTCTCGCCACACCCATATGGCTCATTGCATCCATGTGGTTGGGTGTTAAGCCGATCTCAATAATCCAATCAGTGTATAGTTGAAAGTAATCAGCTGCATCCATGCCAACTCTTGAGTCTGCTTTTAAGATCAGGATACCGGCATGACTTGTGCCTAAACCAATTTCATCTTCTGCACAGATCATTCCCTGGCTTTCAACACCACGGATCTTTGCTTTTTTCATGGTCATTGGTTCGCCATTAACGGGATATATGGTTGTACCAACTGTTGCTACCACTACTTTTTGACCTACCGCTACATTCGGTGCTCCACAAACGATTTGTAATGGTTCAGCAGCACCAACATTTACTGTGGTAAGTGATAATTTATCTGCATCAGGATGTTTTACGCAAGTGAGTACTTCACCAATAACCAGGCCTCTCAAGCCACCTTTTACTTCTTCATAAGCTTCCATGCTCTCCACTTCTAAACCAATGGAAGTAAGAATGCGGCTCAAGCGCTCGGGTTCTACTGCTACCGGTAAATATTCATGGAGCCATTTATAACTGATCGTCATACTTTAATCAACTTTTATTCAGAAAGCTGCAAAGATAATTGATTGACGGCTTGAGGAGTAAACGAGTTTTTGCCGAAATCAAGCATTATAAAATCAGAATCACAACAATCTTTCAGCAATGATGATTCACTCAAATCAATAACAAAAAAAGATAACAGTAAGGCGCAAGTGCAGATTGGCGTTGCCATCGGTTTTTAATGTTCCGGAATTGTACCGAACGCAAGCGGGTAAAGGTTTTCAGGTAGCAAAAGAGTAGAAAAAACCGTAAAAATCCATATTGTAATCCGCATCAGTCCGCCAAAAAAAAGCTGTAAAATCTTTCTGCACAGCGGGTGTGCAAATACATTAGGTTTGGGCGAAAAAATATTTTAAATTGAGGATAACAGGCCTGATTTGTGTTAATGAAGCAGCAAAACCGGTGGATAACCGTGAATTTAATGTGAATAGGGGTTGAAGAAATTAAGAGTGGGATTTGTTTTTGCTTGTATCATTTTCTCATTTACATTCGTCGCCCTTGTTCCGGTAACAATTGCTTAACATGAAAATTGTGTAAACGATTGTGAAAGAAAGGAACCCAAATTCAACCATTGTATTCCCTGTTTTAAACTATGGATCTTACTAATCTCAATAAAGACCGCAAGACAAAGCGGAAGGCGCCGCTTGACCTCACTACCATGGTATATGGCAAAGTTCCGCCCCAGGCAAAGGAACTTGAGGAAGCCGTACTTGGTGCCGTAATGCTCGAAAAAAGTGCATTCGATGCAATCAGCGAAATATTACGTCCGGAGTGTTTTTATGTAGATGCTCACCAGCGCATCTTCCGATCAATGCAAGGGCTCACGGCTAAAAGTTCGCCTATTGATCTGCTGACGGTCGTGGAAGAATTAAAAATGCGTGAAGAACTGGAAATGGTAGGTGGCGCATACTACGTAACACGCTTGACCAATACCGTGGTCTCTACCGCCAACATTGAAGCGCATGCACGTATCATTCTGCAGAAATTTTTGCAACGTGAACTGATCCGCATCAGTGGTGAAACCATAGGTGATGCGTATGAAGAAAGTACCGATGTATTCGATTTGCTCGATGATGCGGAAAGCAAACTGTTTGAAATAACCAATAACTATCTCCGTAAAAACTTTGATTCGTTTGATAATGTGTTGATCAAAACCATTCAGCGTATTGAAGACATGCGGAATAAACAGGAAGATATTACAGGTGTACCAACCGGTTTTCCAACCATGGATAAAGTGATCTACGGTTGGCAACCTTCCGACCTGGTGATCCTTGCTGCACGACCTGCCGTGGGTAAAACAGCATTTGCGTTAAATCTGTTGCGCTATGCAGCACTTAACCCAAGTAAACCAACACCTGTTGCGTTTTTCTCGCTTGAGATGGGTGCTGCCCAGTTGGTGCAGCGTATTCTTTCAGCCGAAAGTGAGATCATGCTGGAGAAAATTTCCCGTGGTAAACTGGAAGATCATGAAGTACAGCAGTTGTACAAAAAAGGTATTGAGCCTTTGGCCAAAGCCCCCATTTTTATTGATGACAGTGCAGCCTTGAATATTTTCGAATTACGTGCAAAGGCTCGTCGTTTGGTAAACAAGCACGGAGTTGGGTTGATCATTATCGATTACCTGCAATTGATGAGTGGAAGTGCCGGTAATAAAAATACCAACCGTGAACAGGAGATCAGTACAATTTCAAGGGGTTTGAAACAACTTGCAAAGGAATTGAATATTCCTATTATCGCTCTTTCGCAGTTGAGTCGTGAAGTTGAGAAACGAAAAGATGGTAACAAGATGCCGCAGTTGAGTGATCTCCGTGAATCTGGCGCCATTGAACAGGATGCTGACATGGTAATGTTCCTGTATCGCCCCGAGTACTATGATATTACATCGAATGAATTTGGTGAAAGCAATCGTGGCGAAACACACGTACGTATTGCCAAGCACAGGAATGGTTCGTTGGAAACAATCAAACTAAGAGCATTGTTACATATTCAGAAATTTGTGGAAGATGATTTCGGTGATAATA
The DNA here is from genome assembly GCF_037892425.1 of Lacibacter sp. H375. NCBI lineage: Bacteria > Pseudomonadati > Bacteroidota > Chitinophagia > Chitinophagales > Chitinophagaceae > Lacibacter > Lacibacter aquaticus. The sequence continues at coordinate 302,756 of NZ_JBBKTT010000001.1, read as the reverse complement.
TGGGTGGTGGCGGATTTGGTGGCTCACAAGGGCCATTACCCGGCGGACCCGGTATGATGCCCGGTGGTGGAAACTGGAAACCAGTACCAAGTGATGATGGCCCGAAAGTATTTGTACAGAAAGGAAGCAAAATGAATGATATGAACTTCGATGAGGAAACGCCGTTTTAGATTTCTGATTTCGGATGTATGAATATAGTTTTGTCCCGCTTGCTTAAGGCGGGACAAATTTTTTTATGGCACTACCATTTTTTTATATTGATTCTTTTGATGCATCTGAGCAATTTATTACGTTGAATGAAGAAACATCCAAACATGTGGTGCAGGTGTTGCGTATGCAGGTAGGAGAGCAATTGTATTTAACGGATGGTAAAGGAAGTCTGCTCACTGCTGCTATTACTGATGCGCACAAGAAACATTGTGTGGTACAAGTAAAGTCTGTAAGCCATCAACCGCAAGCTGCACGCAAAATCACCATTGCAGTTTCTTTGGTTAAGAATGCAAGCCGTTTTGAATGGTTCCTTGAAAAAGCAACAGAGATTGGTGTAACAGAAATTATTCCGTTGCTAAGTGAACGCACAGAGCGACAACATTTCCGTTACGACCGTATGAAAGGAATAGTTGTAAGTGCGATGTTACAAAGCCAGCAATCATGGATGCCCGTTTTGCATCAGCCGGTTAAATTCGAACAGTTGAAAACGATGCAATTTGAAAATTCATTGAAGCTGATCGCTCATTGTGAAGAAACAGAGAAGAACTCATTTTCAAATTTTCAAATTGAAAAATTTTCAAATGCAATAATACTGATCGGCCCTGAAGGTGATTTCACCAATGAAGAAATTAACCAGGCAATTGCTGCCGGTTACAAGCCAATAATGCTTGGTGAAACAAGATTACGAACCGAAACTGCAGGAGTAGTGGCTGCTGCATTATTATGTATTGCATGATAGCAGAAAATGCAAAACTCAAGTATTGCTTTTTTAATAGAATAACCAGACCTTACAATCGATTAATTATCTCTGCCGCAAAATTTATCTTTCATTTCTAAAACATGAGAATATGAGACGAGATATTTTATCTGTTGGCACTATTGTCTTTATTTTTCTTTCACTTTTATTTTTAGCTTATCTGTTTGTTAATTCTCTTACAAAACAATTTTTCAATGACGTTCCTGACTATGGGGATACATGGTTGGCGACACCAACTGCTTTGAGTAAGTAGACCTGACAGTACTATTGTTTATGGGCTTGAAGATGCTAAACTGAGAGCTGTAATTTGATGCTGAGGATAGGGGAGACGAAGAACCTCACCGTGGTTCGCACAGTTGAAATAGGAATCTGTGCAAAAGATCAATTCACAATTTTATTGGCGCAGCTGCTGCTGGCGAAAGCTTCTGGTTTGGCTTTAAAGGCAAATCCCATACCGAGAATGTAACCCATTGCTTCACGCAATGCTTCATTGCTTTTGAAGTGAGGGTTGGTGTTGATGTCTGCATGTACTTCCATATCAACATCATACTCTGTAAAAAGATCGCAAAGTTCATAAGCAATTTCAATACTCTTGGCAACTTCAACAAGCATACGTTCTTTAATGGAATACTTCTGTCTTGTTTTTTCATTATGAATGAACATAAATCCACCATGACCTTCACGCAAAAAAACAATGACCGTTGCAAACTCTGTTTCCATTCCTTTTACCTGGCTGTCTGTACCAACACAAACTTTCAGACGAAAGCCTCTGCCGGTTTCTCTTATAATGGCGGCACGAACCTCTTCCTTGATTGGAATGCGGATATGCTCGCCATTGAATTTTCTCCATTTCATAAAAAAGGGTTTTCCTAATTTACGAAATTCTTTCCGGCTGCTGCAAGATTGTTGAGTTATGTGTTTATTAACAGCTGGGGATAACCGAAGACGACGATAAACGACAGACCACGGAACTATCTGTAACCTGTAAACCTCCTACAAAACTTTAATTAGAGAATCAATATTGACCAGTGCTTAACAACACCAATGTACATGCTTCCATTGGTTGAATGTTGTTTTGAAGTGCAAGTTGTTTCAATTCTTCATTTTCAGCACCAGGGTTAAAGATGATGCGTTTCGGTTTGAGCGAAAGAATGTAATCGTAATACCCTTTTTGATGAAGACGGTTTAGGTAAAGCGTAACCGTATCGAGATCTTCGATTGGTAGTTGTGTTGTTGCAATAGTTACATCTTCAACCGTACCTGTATGCTTACCAATTCCAACTACTTCATGTCCTTTATTGCGGAGACGTTGTATAGCCAGATAGCTGTAACGTGAACTGTTATCGGATGCGCCAAGTACAAGTGTTTTCTTCTTCATGTTATTATTCAGGAATAGTGAATGTGATTTTTTGCCTGCGCCATGCTTTAACATTTCTCCCGCTTTGGAATGCAGGAGTCCATTTAGGACCTTTGCGAATAGCATTAACTGCCATAATATCCAGTAATGGAGTTGAACTGTTGATTGCTTCAACAGAACAAATTTCACCATCACTGCAAACGATAAATTGAACTTCAACTGTCATTCGTTGTGGTTTATTAATAGCGAGTACCAGATCAGGAAAACTAAGCTGCTTGGTCAAATATTTTGACCACCCCTTATCTCCACCTTGAAAGGAAGCTTCTTTTTCAACAATTGAAAACGCTTTGCTGCTATCTTTTTTTAAATGCTCTTCCTGCAGCTGTTTTGTTTTTTTCTTTTCTTCTTCATCGTTTCCTGCACCCGGTAGACTGTCTTTTTTTGCAGTAGTTATAACGTAATGAAGTGAATCATAAACTTCCCCTTTCTTGTTATAAAAATACCAGTAGCCACTTGGCCTGCCAGCCACATAACTTCCGTTGTAAACAAGTTTCCCTTCCCAATGGAAAGTATGTGGACCAACTGCTGTTTGAAATGTGCTGTCAGTATAAAAACCAGTTCTTACAATTCTGCTTTTCCCATCATAATCGGTATAAGCCCAGAAACCTTTGTAAGCTTGCGACAGCCTTACAAAGAATGCTTCTTTTTCTTCTGTTGTTACTTCAAAGTAGCGATTTAATAGATCCTGCTTTACATTTTGAGAAAAGGTTGAAGTTGATACAAATAGTGCAAAAGTCAACAGAGCGATATCTTTCATTGGCCAAAAATATCACTTTCCAACTTTAAAGTAAAAAATGAGAGATGAATCTTGTGCTATTAAATCTATAAATACTGAAGAAGATTTGTGATGAATAACCAGATAAACACTACTGCAAATGTGATGAACAACGTATTCATCAACACCTCTCCAATTTTGAAAATGAGCTTATTGGGGATTTCATACATAGGGTAGTAGGCAAATTGAGTAATAACTTTACCTGTCCAATAAGCAGCAATTAATCCTGTTATCGCAATAGCAAGTGGACTGCCATTCTTTAATTCCTCTGCAAGTAGGAAAGAGATCAAACCAAATGAAAAATTTAAACCTTGTATGTAACGGCCATATGTTTTTGCAATTTCCTGGTTAAGTGGTTTCAGCTTTTTGATATCGTTATACCAGTCAAAAACTTTGTGACGAACATAAGGATAAACCAAGGCAGTAAAAATTTGTCCGGCAGCGCCAATATAAATAAGCCAGTTGGGGATTGTGTAGTTCATAACAATTTATTTAAGATGAATAAACTCTTTGAATTTTATTATACTTAATTCATGAAAACAAATCATAACATAAATAAGTGCGAGTAGGGGAGAAGCGAAAAAGAGGAAAAAGATAGTAAGGCCACTTGGAACGAGAAATATAAGTAAAACTAAAAACCAACAATAGATAATTCTTGCAGTAGTTCTGCCAATAAACCATCCAGTAAAAAAATGTATAACAATGCTTAATAATTGTATGCTGCCTATTATAAAATATCCAAAGAACGCATAGTTATAATCTTGTGTAGAGATGAATAAGATAAAAAAGATACTAATAATTGTGATATTAATGAGGATCTCAAATTGCTTAAACAGCTTCATGTTTCATGTATTTGGTAATTTCAGAAAAAAATGAAAATAATATGTTTTAAAAAAGCCGAACGAATCGGCTTGTATTGATCTTTGATCAATTATTTAAAGAGTTTCAATGCTGTACTGATAAACCAGTTCTCATCACTCTTCACCACCACATCAAGCATACTATCAGCATGGGCACCAAATTTTTTAATTCCACTAATGGTGTCGAGAAAGGTTTTTACTTCTTTATCTTTTTTATCGCCATCTACTTTGCTCAACTGATCCATCAGTTTCATCATGGGATCAAGTTCACGCTTCTTCCGTTCTTTAATGATCTGTCGGGCTACTTTCCAGATATCCTTTTCTGCTGTGAAATATTCTTTGCGTTCACCCTGGATCAAAACACGGTCCACCAAACCCCAATCGATCAGGTCACGTATATTCATGTTCACATTCCCCCGGCTGATATTCAACTGGGCCATCACATCGTCCTGCGTAAGTGGGTCAGGACTGATCATCAGTAAAGCATGTACCTGTGCCATTGTGCGGTTAATGCCCCAATGTGTACCCATGGCGCCCCAGGTGCTGATGAACTGTTGTTTGGCTTCCGATAATTTCATGGCCCTAAGTTAGCAAACAATTCCGAATTTTCAGTAATTACTGAAAATTAATTTTTTAGTAAGATTGGCCGTGTGTGAGGCGTATCAAAGGCTTGGCCAGGAACGGCAGCGTTTTGACTGAATTGATGAAGAGATTGGTGATGCTTGGTTTGCCAAATAAACCTTGAATAAGCCTGCCGGTTTTTAATCGTTTGGCAAATTGCTGTTGCCAGTTACAGCTATAAAATTCTTCCATCTGCTGCCGTGTGATTTGCTGTTGCAGAAACGCATGTACCTGTTCAAAAGCAAGTTTGCTTCCATGCATAGCCATGCTCATGCCGTTGCCACAAAGAGGCGTGATCATTCCACCTGCATCACCGATCATCAACACATGATGTTCTACCTGTTGCTTTTGTTCAAAGCTGATCTGTGAAATGGTTACGGGTGTATCGTATAAAAACTCAGCTTCAGAGAATATTTTTTTAAGCTGTGGATTTTTACAGAGAATGTTTTTCTCCATCTGCTCAATGTTGTTATTGCTTTTCTGCAGGTTAACCGCAGTAGTCAAATAACACAAACAATATTTTCCATCTTCGATTTGTGAAATACCACAATATCCATTTTCGAAATTGTACAATGCAATTACACCAGCCGGACGATTGATGTTGATATGATATTTAACAGCAATGTAGTTGTTGAGTTTATTTGGTTTTTGCTGCACAAAATTTCGATTCCATTTTACATCAAGATTACTGCGCTTGCCAAAACAACCCGCCGCAACTGTTGAAGTAAACGCACCTGCAGATGAATGAATGATAAATGCGTCGTTCTGAAAGATCACATCATTCACTTTTGTTTCTTCCAGCAAAAGAACATTATGTTGACGGGCAATAGTCGCCAGAAGTTCATCCAATTTGTAACGACTGATTCCAAAACCGCCAAGTGGCAGTTCATGTTGAAAGATATTTCCTTGAGGCGACGACACTTCCAGTTGTTTAATGATAGGCAAGTTTAAAGTTGATAATGGAACTCCTAGTGATTCAAGAAAGTTCCAGCTCTCCATGCTGATGTATTCACCACATACTTTATGGCAAGGATATTTTTCTTTTTCAAATAACACAACTGAATAACCTTGTTTTGCCGATTGAATAGCTAGTGCCAATCCAGCCAAACCGCCACCAATAATTGCAATATCGTAATGCCTGTCAGTCATGTTTATAAATCAATAACCAACGAAAAGCCCACATCCATTTTAATTGATATTTGTTGATGGACGAACGATCACAAAGTTGAGTAAGCTCATCTTTTTTAAATCCTCGTGCAACGCTCAACGGCGCATCGTTTTTCACAAGGTATGATTTTGAAAAAAATCTTGTTATGAGTTTGATGGAATGATAAGCGATCGGATGTCGGTGTAAGTCATTCACAAAAAAGCCCATTGAGGAATGATCCTTCATCCACACAAACTGCTGTTGCAATTCCTGTTCAGTAAAGTGATGGCAGAGCAAAGAGGAAAAAATAATACCTGGTTTTTGTGGGAACGATACAGTTGAATAATCTGAACAAATAAATTCAATGCCTTCATTTTCTTTTCTTGACTGAGCGAAAGCAATGCAATGTGGGTTGATATCAACACCAATCAGTTTTACAGAAATGCTTTTCTTTTTACAGTATTGTTGTATTACTCTGAGATTATCGCCGCCGCCACAACCAATTTCACAGATGTGAATTACATGCGGGTGACTTTCATCCTTCATCAATTGCTGCAGTCCATTAATCGTAATTTGATGTCCGCCCAACCATGTATTGATCACATCAAGCTCGTGCATGTTTCGTTTGATGTCTTCAAACGGGCTGTCATCGCCATCGAGTATTTCTTTTTGATATGATCGTTTGGAAAGATCAGGCATGTGTTGAAGCTACAAAAGTTTCCATTGTTAAACCGGGGCCAAAGGCGGCACCAAAAATGGATTCATCATTGCTGCTGTTTTGCATCAATTCTTTCAACACGAATAAAATAGTGGGAGATGACATGTTGCCAAAGTCACGCAACACATCATAACAAGCTTGTAGTTTTCCTTCCGGCAATTGCAGCGATTTATGAATCGTATCTACTATGCGCCTGCCTCCGGGATGAATGCACCAGTTACTGATATCTTCCTGCTGCAAGCCTGCATATTGTAAAGCACGTTCTACCAATGGTGCAAAATCTTCTTTGATCAGATCGGGAATATATCCACTCAGCGTCATTAAGAAACCTGTTGACGAAAGCTCCCAAGCCATATCCCGTTTTCCTTTCGGAACAACTTCGCTGTAAAAACTTTTCAGGTGCAGTCCCTTTGCTGGTGCATCATCATGCATTACCAATGCTGCTGCACTTCCATCGCCAAATAAAAGTGTAGAAGCAATACTGTCTGGACTCGCATCTTTTTGAAAATGCAGTGTACACAATTCTGTACAAACGATCATCACTTTTGCTGAACGATCCGTCTTGCAAATCATATCCGCCATTTTTAATCCGTGAATAGCTGCATAACAACCCATGAAGTTGATGGAAGTACGAAAGATGTTTTTTGGAAGATCCATCAACTCCATCACCATCAGGTCAAGACCTGGCGCACTCATGCCTGTGCAGCTAACCGTGATGAGATGCGTAATTTGTTGACTGTTGATCTTTCCAGCAATACATTGCCTGATAGCATCAACTGATAAGGGAGCGGCATAACGATCGAACCAACGCATGCGGTGTTCAAGATCTGGAAAGGGTTCAAGGTTTTCGCTATGCGGATAAAACTTCCATTCAGGTAACTTATGACTGTAATCGGGAATAACCGAGTAACGGGTATGAATACCACTTTGGCTATACAAGAATTTTAATTTCCTGTTTTCAACCGTATCCAATGCATACACTTCCTGCATGAACTGCAGAATATCTTTTTGTGCATGTTTAAACGCCGGAACGGCCGTGCCAATGGAAACAAGTTTACTCAAATTGATTCATGATTAAGATCGTTATAAATGCTGCATTGGTGCATACACTTGCCAAAACGTTCATCTGCATCGTATGTTTAAAATCTGCAAAACTTTCTGATTTCCACACTTTCACTGCCCACCATAAGAAATAAACGAGAATGGGAAGAAAAAAGATGCTGAGGATGAAAAATTCTTTTATCATGAGCGATGCAAAGAAAGTATATCCAACAAAAAGCATTGCGACTGAGTAAACAATTGCACAGAATACAAATGTTTTGCGATAACCGAGCAAGTAACTGATGGTTGTAACTCCATCTTCTTTATCCTGCTTGTGCTGATAAATTTGTGTAAGCGGATAAAATCCACCGATCAGTAAGCTTGCCGCAATCATAGCTGCAATCGGCATGCCTGTTTTCAACAACACAGAACTTCCATGATACACCATCCAGAAAACCAAACCGCCTTGTAACGTGATGACTGTGAGATAACCAATGATCGGATATTGTTTTAGCCGAACGCCACGATAGCTGTATAACCTTGAACCAATGATATAAATAAGTATACCTAACGCCAACCAGTAACTGATAAAGAATGAAAGTGCAACTGCCAGTACATCCATTACGATTGTTACATAAAATAACTGCTTTGTGGGTTGCAAAGGATTGGCAAGGCCGCCAATAGGGGAGCTGTCCCTGTCCATATAGCTGTTGTAACCATTGCTTGATGGATAGACAAGTACATGCAGTATTATAAAGATCAATAGTGCATTGCTCCAGTTGATGTTCACCAATTGTGTTAATGCAAACCAGTAAACGGGCATTAAGAAAATCGAAAAATGAAACCGCAAAAGCTGTATTGTACTTTTCCTGATCATGATTTGATGATGCTTATTGTAAATGTAAGCTATGTTTATTGGGCGAATTATCGCCTGGCTGTCATTTACAGTTTTAAGTTAGTACAACAAACCCTTCAACAAAATGTTTTAACATTGAGGAAGACGGAGTAAAACGAACATGCCAACTGCATAATGCTGATTGGCATTAAAAAATTTAATATAGATCATTTGTGTTCATCAAACACCGTTAGCTGCAGTAAGAATAACAGGCTTGCCATCTGTAACCATGATGGTGTGTTCATGTTGCACCACGTAACCGCCTTTGTTGCCAACAAAGGTCCAGCCATCTTCCAACTCTACGGCTTGTGTGGAATGTGTAGCGATAAATGTTTCAATAGCTACAACTGAATTTTTGCGAAAACGTTTTGTATTAAAGCGATCGAAGTAGTTTGGAATCTCAAGCGGGTCTTCATGTAAGCTTTTGCCAACACCATGACCTGTTAAATTCCTGATCACTTTACAGTTTGCTTTCTTTGCTTGAGTTTCGATCAGCTTCCCGATTTCTGCTATACGAACACCTCCTTTGATCTGGTCAAGTGCATTGTATAAAATACGTTTCGACAAATCAACCAATGGTTGATGTTGGTGCAGATCTTCACCCACAACAAAAGAGCCTCCATTGTCCGACCAATAACCATCTAACTCGGCCGATACATCAATGTTTACCAGATCACCTTCCTGTAGAATAATATTGGTAGATGGAATGCCATGTGCAAATGATTTGTTTACACTAATACAAGTAAAACCGGGAAAATTATAAGTGAGAAGAGGCGCAGATTTTGCGCCCATGTCTGACAATAGCTTTCCACCAAAATCATCCAGTTCTTTAGTGCTGACGCCAGGCTTTGCATAGTCACGCATGGCTTTAAGGGTTACAGCAACAGCGTTGCTGATCTTTTGCATGCCTTCAAGCTCTGCATTGTTGGTGATGGACATGATGCTGTGTATTAGTTGATAAAGATAAAAATCATTCAGCAAGAAAAATCCCGTTGCAATTTGCAACGGGATCGTATAAAATTGATCGGAGATACTTATACCAACATGGTAACAGGATTCTCAATATACTTTTTAAGTGTTTGCAGGAACGATGAACCAACGGCACCATCCACACTGCGGTGATCGCAACTCAAGGTTACTTTCATCACGTTGGTTGTACCAAAGCTGCCATCAGCTTTTTTAATAACGATCTCTTTAATACGGCCAACAGCAAGAATACAACTGTCGGGAGGATTAATGATGGCAGTGAAATCTTCAATATCCATCATACCTAAGTTAGAGATGGTAAACGTGTTGCCGGTAAATTCCTGCGGTTGCAGTTTACCTGTTCTTGCTTTATCGTACAAGCCATTTGCTTCTGACGCAATCTGGCTCAAACTTTTCTGATCTGCAAATTTGAATACAGGAACAATCAATCCTTGATCAACCGCTACAGCGCTACCAATATGAATATGATTGTAAGTGCGGATGAATTCGCCCATCCATGACGAGTTAACTGCAGGATGTTTGCGGAGTGCCATTGCGCATGCTTTGATCATCATATCCTGGAAGCTGATCTTCACAGGGCTGATGGCATTCATTTGTGCACGGGCGGCCATGGCATTATCCATGTTCAACTCCATTTTCAAATAGAAGTGAGGGGCAGTGAACATGCTTTCACCCAAACGACGGGCAATGGTCTTACGCATGTTACTGTTTGGCGTATCAACAAACCCTTCACCTGCACCCGGAGTAAATGCAATAACAGGAGCAGAAGGAGTTGCTGCTTTTGCTGCAGGAGCACTTGCAGAAGCGGCAGCCGGTTTATAATTGTCAATATCAGCTTTAATGATGCGACCACCATCCCCACTGCCTTGTACAGCATGGAGATCAATGCCTTTTTCTGCAGCAATTTTCTTAGCCAACGGAGATGCTTTTACACGACCGTTTTCTGTGCTTGAAGCGGATGCTGATGCAACAGCAGCAGGAGCACTTGTGGCAGCAGCTGTTGTTGCAGCCGGTGCACTTGAAGGAGCTGCGGCTGCACCTGGATTTTTAAACGCATTTACCAAAGCGGTAATGTCTGTACCGGCTTTACCGATCACAGCAATTACTTCATTTACTTTGGCAGCATTGCCGGCTTCAACACCGGTATATAAAATTGTACCGTCTACATAAGGAATCACTTCCATGGTTGCCTTATCGGTTTCCACATCTGCAAGACTTTCATCAGCCTTTACAGCATCGCCCACTTTCTTATTCCAGGCAATGATCTTTCCCTCTGTCATTGTATCGCTCAGGAGCGGCATCCGGATTACCGTAGCACCCAACTGTTGGGCTAAGGCATCAGCATCAACGCCTGCAGCCGCAGGAGCCGATGGAGCCGGGGCATCAGCAGTTTTAGCAGCAGTCTCGGTTGCAGCAGCAGGGGCAGCCGAACCGCCATCTAACAGGCTTTTATAATCTTCACCTTCTTTACCAACAATGGCAATAATTTCATTGATCTGTGCTGCTTTGCCTTCCGGAACGCCGATATAGAGTAAGGTGCCATCGGCATAACCCACAACTTCCATCGTAGCTTTATCGGTTTCAACATCTGCAAGCACATCATCGCCTTTAACTTTATCGCCCACCTGTTTGTTCCATTTCAGAATTTTTCCCTCGGTCATGGTATCACTTAACAGGGGCATACGAATCACTTCAGCCATAAGATCAGTTTTTTGTCGTAATGAGGGCGTGAAATTAAGGCAATTTGGGGAAATATAAGTCGGTAGTCTTTAGTTGATAGTCAGTAGTCTTTTGCCAATAATCGTTAGTCTGTGTTTACCGCAAAAGAATCACATTAAAATGCTTCAAAAGAAGTAACGAAAACCGGGATTTAAGGGCTAATAACTTACGGCTACCGGCTTTGTATCAACTAATAATCCAGTTCCAATCCCAACCTGTCTTTCAGATCTTTTACCAGCGGATATTTCTCCGCCATACGCATGAATTGTTCTTTCGTGGAAAGCGGTCGTTCAACCGGCGTAAGATCTTCTGGTTCTTCTATCAACTGCACAAGTATATTAATGTTCGGATTTTTAAAAAAACTCTGTACATGCTGAAGCAGCGCTGTTTTTTCCTGTTTCAAAAAGCCAAGCTGAATATTACCGTACACCTGTACTTCAAAGTCGACAGGAGTTTTCATGCGACATTCCATCATCTCAAATGTTGATACCACCGAATGTTTGGTGGCAGCTTTCAGTTTGAGAATGTATTCCTGCCATGCAATTTTTAAACCTTCAGGATCAATTTCTTTTTGCTGATTGTTGGGATTGTTATTTTCTGCAGCAATTTTTTCACGAAGTTTTGATAAGCCACCTTTGATACCTGCTGAAGCAGTTTTTGGAGCAGCAGTTTGTGTAGCAGGAATTTGAATATTGGATTTTGGCTCTTGAATCTTGTTCCTTGTTCCTTGTATCCTTTCAATGGGTTCTTCAACAATCAATTTGGCACCACTTGTTTCCTGTGCCTTGTTTCTTGTGCCTTCAGCTTGTTCTTTTACTTCAATTGGCTTTAATGCACGAAACTGAACCGCCTTCGTTTTCTCAACTACTTTTTTTTTATCAGTGAGATCGAGTGCCTGTTGCAGGTAGGTGAGTTTAATAAGCGCCAACTCCACATGCAGACGTTTGTTTCTTGCCTGCTTGTAAGTTATCTCAGCATCGTTCAAAAGATTCAATGCACTGATGATATAAGAAGCAGATGTTTTTTTAGCAGCAGAAATATATTTGTCTTTAAAGCTTTCCACCACTTCGAGTAAGTTGGCCACCTTCTCATCTTTGCACACTAATAAGTTGCGGAAGAATTCGGCCATGGCATTCAATACCATGTCGCCTTCAAATCCTTTACGGTTAATATCATCAAACAACAGCATTGAAGTTGCAAGATCCTGTTGCTGCATTGCATCCAATAGCTTAAAGAAATAATCAGCATCAAGAATATTCAGATGCTCTAATGTATTTTGATAAGTCAATTCTCCATTGGTAAAACTCACGATCTTATCCATGATGCTGAGTGCATCACGCATACAACCTTCACTCTTTTGAGCAATTACCTGCAAGGCAGGTTTCTCTGCTTTGATCTCTTCTTTTTCAACGATCTCCTGCAAATGATCAACCGTATCGTTGGTAGTAATGCGTTTGAAATCGAAGATCTGGCAACGACTTAAAATAGTTGGCAGAATTTTATGTTTTTCAGTAGTTGCTAAAATAAAAATGGCATAGGAAGGCGGCTCTTCCAATGTTTTCAAAAATGCATTGAAGGCACTGGAGCTGAGCATGTGTACCTCATCAATGATGTACACTTTGTATTTCCCCATTTGCGGTGCAAAGCGAACCTGTTCAATCAATGAACGGATATCATCCACCGAGTTATTACTGGCCGCATCGAGCTCATGAATGTTGAGCGATGTGCCTTCGTTGAAGGTTCTGCAGCTTACACAGGTATCACAAGCTTCGCCGTTGGGTTGAATATTTTCACAGTTGATGGTCTTTGCCAAAATACGGGCACAGGTGGTTTTACCCACACCTCTCGGACCGCAAAACAAAAAGGCATGCGCCAGTTGGTTGTGGCTGATGGCGTTTTTGAGCGTCGTGGTGATATGCGTTTGCCCCACAACTGTATCAAAAGTCTGGGGTCTGTACTTCCGTGCTGAAACAATGAATTTATCCATAACTGCGGGTGCAATTTACTATTTCGACCAATATCTCCGTTAGAAGAATACTCACAGAAAGCCTACTCACTTTTTTGCCTCAAAATTTAATGTAGCACACTTATGAGCTATTTCCCGTCAGATATTAGATGAGTTGTTTTTTCTACCCCTATTTTTTTGTGGTGTAACATGCTCATATTATTTTCAGTTATCAAAGAAAAAATATGTCCCAATTATCCGCATTGTACCCTGTAAATCCTGTTAATGTTGATGAGTCCGTAACTGAACCTTCTGCTTCGTTTAAGTCCGAAGTGAAAAAAGTAATGGGATCAATCTCCCTGTTCTTTATTGTATATATCATTCTGATGGTAGCAGCAGTTGCACTCGCTGTTGGATGTGTGTTGCTGGGCTGGGCCGTTATTCTTAATGCAGGGCACTTGCTGGTAATTATTGGCGGTGCCGGAATTATGAGTATTGGGGTAATGGTCGTGATCTTTTTAGTGAAGTTTATTTTTTCTGTAAAGAAAGTAGATGAATCAGGAATGGTAGAGGTGACAGAAAAAGAACAGCCGGAATTGTTTGCGTTCATCCGTCAGCTAACCATAGACACACAAACACAGTTTCCTAAAAAGATCGTTCTTTCTCCGGAAGTCAATGCATCGGTATTTTATAATGATAGTTTCTGGAGCATGTTTTTTCCTGTGAAAAAGAATTTAATGATAGGGCTGGGTTTGGTGAACACAATTACCCTCAGTGAATTCAAGGCAGTAATGGCTCATGAATTCGGGCACTTTTCCCAACGCAGTATGAAACTTGGAAGTTTTGTTTACAATGTTAATAAAGCTATTTACAACATGCTTTATGAGAACAACGACTTTGGAAAGTTTCTTCATACATGGGGTAATCTTCATTGGGCAATCGGCATTTTTGTCTGGATCACTGTTCAAATAATAAAAGGTATTCAATCTATTTTGCAGGGGATGTACAGTTTCATCAATAAAAACTACATGAGCCTGTCCCGTGAAATGGAGTTTCATGCTGATGCTGTTGCTGCGAGTGTAAGTGGCAGCTATAACCTGGCAACTGCCTTAAAGAAACTGGAGATCAGTGATGCATGTTATACTTCAGTGCTGCAAAAAGCAGATGCGTGGTTAAAGAATAAAGAAGTGTTTGCCAATGTATACAGCAATCATCGAGTGGTAATGCATCAATATGCAGTTGACTACGATTTGCCTGTGCAAAACGGAGTTCCATTAGTGAGTGATGAGTTTTTAAAGCGTTTTCAATTGAGCAAGCTAAATATCAAAAATCAATGGGCTTCGCATCCTGCAAACGAAGATCGTGAAGCAAGATTGAATGAATTGAAAATTGATGGTGTAACAGATGAGCGTTCGGCATGGGTTTTATTTGCACATCCTGAAAAGCTTCAGCAACAATTATCCCAGGTCATTTATGTATCGGTGCCTGAAGAAATGAAACAGAAGATGATCGATGAAAATGCATTCAGAGAAAAATATATTAATGAAATACAATCGTTTCGATTACCCGAAGAGTTCAACGGATATTATGATGATAAACGTATTAATGATGTGGATCTGGAAGCATTAGTCAACAAACCTTACGAACAAGAAGTAAGTAAGGAAAATTTTAAGGCATTGTTTAGTGATGAAAAAGTTGGGTTAGGTAAACAGATGCTTGCAAACGAATCGGATGCTGCTTTGCTACAGGCAATTGTTGATGGTGGTATAGAAACTAAAACATTTGATTACGACGGAGTAAAGCATGAGCGGGAAGAGGCCGAAACAATTCTTGAAATGCTAAAACAGGAAATTGAACAGCAGAAAAAGCAGTTACAACTCGATGAAGAAGAAAATATGGCTTTCTTTTTCAAAGCTGCCAAACAAAACGGGGAGCAGGCAGCTGGCAGGCTAAAACAAATGTATACCGAGCATTTTGAAAATAGGAAACGGGCAGATAAGCATTTTGAGACTGCACAGCAAGTTGTCAACACACTTTCTCCTTTGTTGCAGGGCCAGCAGGTAAGTATTGAAGCCGCTGAACAAATGGCATCAGAACTAAGGCAGGCAAGTGCTGATTTGAGATTGTTATTAGGCTACTGGTTGGATAATGGCGTTTTTGATGCCAATGCAGAATTAAAAGCAAAGGCCGCTCATTTTGTAAATGCAAACTATCAATATTTTGGAGGTGATAGTTTTATTGACTACGAGCTTACAACTATTCATAAACTGGTAAATGATGTAGTGGAAGAATTGGCATTGATACAATTCAAAAGCTTTAAAAGTATACTCGAATACCAGTATGATCTGTATTTGAAAGCTGTTGCTTGATGCCAGGTATAATTACAATACAGGGTGCCGCTTAAACTCTTTCGTCCTGTCAAACAGGAAAGGATATTTAACAAACAGTCAACTGATATGTTTACCCAAGAAGGTCGTATGCTCATAGACGCCTAGGTAAATATTCAATACTCTCCGCCAGCACCCCCACCACCAAAACTGCCGCCGCCAAACTTAGTTGTGTCAGCGGGCTTTGCCTGTTCCCCCAGGGTTTCAACAACAACCAATGATTCGATCAGCGACTTTTCATCCTTGGGTTCGCTATTCTTTTCTGCATAAATAAAACCAAACTTTGGTTGCTTTAAATAATTGATCAATCCATAGGAGAGAACAAGAAGGACTGATCCTGCAATTGTCATCACTATTTCTATTGGAAAGATGCTGTAATAATAACGGATCGTAAAGATCATAGCGGCAATCAACAGAAGTCCTATCCGTAAAAAAATAACATCTTTCTTTTGTACTCCTCTTATGATATAAAGAATGGGAACGAGAACTGTCAATACCCAGAACAACCATCCGAAAGGTAATGAACCATCGCTGGTTAAATGAAACATTGCATTGTTCACCTCTCTTACCACATAATAATTTCCTGCTGCATAGAAACTAAGTAAACTGCAGATGATGACAACGGTAAAGCAATGCTCATAGTTTTTCAGTGATTCTTTCTTTTCAAGCTTTGCCATTAATAAATACACAGCAGCAGAAGCAGCCATGAGCACAAATGGTATGATGGCTTTGGAAATTCCGAGATGATCGGTAAAGAGAAAAAAGAGCACGGCCAAAAAGCTCAGAAACGCAACCGCACTCATGAGTCTGTCTGAAAACCGCACTGAACAATAAACAGAAATGAAGAAGGTAAGAATACTATTCGTTAAAGCACCTGAATCAATGATAAGGATAAGACTACCCAACAGCATACCGGCAGAATTCCACATCAACGCATCGTCTACTCCGGATTTATAATGATTGTTTTTCTCAATCATAAATTCCAACGCTGCATACGTAAGCAAGGAAAAGAATAACATAAGAATTTTCATTGCGCTTTCGATAGAGTTCATGAAGATCAGCGAAAAAAGACTGAAGGAAAACGAAACGACGATGCCGGTTAATACAAAAAGCCCGATGCGGATAAAAAAATTCGGTGTGTAGAATTGAACCGGGTATTTTTCTTTGATCTGTTGCAATTCATCTGCAGTGATCAGGTTGTTTTCGAAAGCTGCGGTTGATTGCTGCTGCACGCCTTTATTATACAGTGATGTGTTGTTATAGGCGATCATGCTGCTTTTATTTTACGGTTAGAACTGATGAGGAAGAAAACAAGACCCACTCCGGAAGCAATAAAATAAATTAATCCAAGATAGATAGATGTCATTCCAAAATTTCGCATTGAATCGAGGAGTTGAATAACTACATAGCCCATGCCTATGTAAGTGTACAGCGTGGTGATCACTAAAAAATAGAACGATTTATTCTGCATTGCTCTGGTATAGAAAAAATAAGCCAGTGCCATTAGTAACAGAAACCAAAGCAGGTAAAGATCATCGAAATGGAACATTGCTGCAAGGCAGAAAATAAAAAGAAGATGGGTGCCGAAGTTGGCATAGGTGAATTCAAAATGCGGTTTAAATGCTTTTATTTTTGAGATAAAAGCTAATGCAATCAAAAAAGCTCCGAGGAACAAACCCATGTAAATAATGGTGCTGCTGTTAAAATCATTTGCCTTTAATAATTGTGATGGTGTAACGGTTATTCCGATCCATGCTGCTAAGTTGGTAATAGCCAAACTGAGTATGCCAAGGTTATCAAAAAAATAGGCAGAGAAGAACAAGACGAGCATTGGTATAAAAGTGGCCAGTCCATATCTCGTTCCAAAAACATTGTATTGAAATTGCAGGTAGGCAATAAAACTCAAGAAAGTTAAACAGGCAAGGAGCAGCACATAATCAAAATAAACATTGGGCGATTCTACTTTAGATGCTGCAAAAGGATGTTTGGTTTTAAAACAATAAAAAAAGGCAGACGCACAAATTAATGCAATGAAAACTAAAATTGCCTGGTGACCAATGGTATCAATGTTTTTATAAATAAGAATGCCGAGTCCGCCACTTAACAGCAATACGCCCAGGTATAAAAGAGTCTTGATGTCCCAATGAAGGGAAACAAGTTCTTTACCGGAAGCATTTTTTATTTTCTCAAATGAACCGTCAGATACAAGTCCGTCAGCGTGGAGTTGTTCGAATAGCCGGGTATTCATGACCGTAATGTTAAGAATTTTTTACAACACCGGATGCCGTTTAAATTCTTTCTTCCTGTCGAACAAAAAGCGATAGGTAATTAAACGGCGGCTGATATGTGTGCCCAGGCTGGCAGCCACATTCATCATACGTGGATTAAAATCGCCGATCCACTGCATTTCGTAATCATCGTACAGCATAGGGGCTTGTATCACTTTTGCAGCTTCAATGATCATAAACGCATCTACACCTTTGTGCTGATGCTCGGGCACAATACCGAAGATGATGCCGGTGAATTTTTTATTCCGCTTGGTTGCTTTTACCCAAAGGAATTTCAGTTTGCTCCAGCTATCAAATCGTCCGTTCAATTCCATGAACCATTGATTAAGGTCTGGTAAGTTCAGCCACACAGCAACCGGCTCATCGTTATAATAGGTAAACCAACAAATGCGTTCATCCATTACAGGCTTCATGGCATTGAACATGGCCATTGCTGTTTTTTCTTCCATCTGCTTCAGTCCTGCATGACCAGCCCATGCTTTGTTATAAACCGTACAAAAGTCTTTTGCAAATTTTTCAAGTTGACTCACTTTAATGTGAACAGCTTTGTAGTGAGGATCTTTCGCTAAACGATCATGACGCTCATAAAATTTATCGCTCAGCTTATCCTTTACTTTCAGCGAATAGCAATATTGATTAAAGAATAATTGAAAGCCGTAGTTTTCAAACAACTGTTGATAGTAAGGAAGATTATAATTCATGCAATACAAGGGTTGCTGAAATCCTTCTACCTGCAAACCCCACCAGCGGTCACGCTCACCAAAGTTGATAGGCCCATCCATTGCTTCCATGCCTTTGCTTTGTAACCAGTTCTTTGCTGTATCGAATAAATAGTTGGCTGCAGTTTGATCGTTAATGCATTCAAAAAAGCCAAGACCACCAACAGGAACATCATCGCCCTTTGATTTATATTTTTTATTGACGAAGGCAGCAATACGCCCAATTAATTTTCCATCATCATTTTTCAAAATCCAGCGGATCGCTTCGCCATGTCGAAAAGCTTTGTTCTTCGTTTCATCAAATACCTGTTCAATATCCTTATCCAACGGACGGATCCAGTTATTATCATCTTTATATAACAGAACAGCAACCTGTAAAAATTCTTTTGCTGACTGTTTATCTTTAACTTCAACTAATTGCATGTGCCTTTCTTTGGTAGTCCAAATGTAAGGGTTCATGCAACAACGGATTGTTAGCGTATTGTAAGAACTTCAAATAAAACTGCCACATGAAGAAATATATCCTCGCTCTCGACCAGGGAACAACCAGCAGCCGTGCCATTGTCTTCGGTCATGACGGTAGCATTATCTCTGTTGCACAAAAAGAATTTAAACAGATATTTCCACAGCCGGGTTGGGTTGAACATGATCCTGAAGAAATTTGGAGTACACAGCTTGGTGTAGCTGCAGAAGCAATTACCAAAGCAGGATTAAGCACAGAAAATATCCATGCCATTGGTATCACTAATCAACGGGAAACAACGGTGGTGTGGGATCGTAACACCGGTAAGCCGATCTATAATGCAATTGTTTGGCAGGATAGGCGCACAGCAGATTTCTGCGATGAACTGAAACGAAAAAATCTGCACATATTAATTCAGCAACGAACAGGGTTGGTAGTAGATGCATATTTCAGTGCATCAAAAGTGAAATGGATACTGGATAATGTAGAAGGTGCAAGAGCAAGAGCAGAAAAAGGTGAACTCTGTTTTGGTACAGTTGATACATGGTTGTTGTGGAATCTTACAAAAGGACAGGTACATGCAACAGATGTAAGTAATGCAAGCCGCACCATGCTCATGAATTTACAAACACTGCAATGGGATGGCGAATTGGAAAAGATATTTAATGTGCCGGGTAATATGTTGCCACAGATACGAAGCAGCAGTGAAGTATTCGGCACCACACAAAACATACTAACGGCTACCAATATCCCCATTGCCGGCATTGCAGGCGATCAACAGAGTGCATTGTTTGGTCAGTTGTGTACACATGCCGGCATGGTAAAGAATACCTATGGCACAGGTTGTTTTATGCTGATGAATACCGGAGAGAAAGCCGTTATCTCCAAAAACAATCTGTTAACTACTGTTGCATGGAAGATCAACGGTAAAACTGAATATGCATTGGAAGGAAGTGTGTTTATTGCCGGTGCAGTGGTGCAATGGCTGCGTGATGGACTCGGTATTATCCGTTCTTCAACAGATATTGAAAAACTGGCATCGAAAGTTCCCGATAGCGATGGTGTATACATTGTGCCTGCATTTACAGGTTTGGGTGCGCCTTACTGGAATCAACATGCAAGAGGAACCATTGTTGGAATTACAAGAGGAACTACTGCTTCACATTTTGCAAAAGCAGCATTGGACAGCATTGCATATCAAACAGTAGATGTGTTGAAAGCCATGGAAGCCGATTCTGGTATTGAGATCAAAGAATTGCGGGTTGATGGCGGTGCTACTGTTAATAATCTGTTGATGCAGTTTCAAAGTGATTTGTTGAATACAACGGTTGTACGTCCCCGTATTACAGAGACTACAGCATTGGGTGCTGCTTATCTTGCCGGATTGGCAACTGGTTATTGGAAGAGTATTGATGAAATACAGGAACAATGGCAGGTCGATCGCAAATTTGAGAGCAACATGGATGAAGAAAAACGGGAAAGCCTGATGAATGGATGGAAGAAAGCGGTGAAAGCGGCGCAGAGCTATTAAAGAAAGCCGAAAGATATTAGCTGTTAGCCAACAAATATCTATCCCTTAACTTTAGGCGTTTAATTTTCGATTTCCCATTTTTAATTTTTCATTTTAGTTGAATCGTTCACAGCAAATACAACAATTAAAAACCACCAACCACTGGGATATCATCATTATTGGTGGTGGCGCAACAGGATTAGGTGCAGCAGTTGATGCAGCAGCACGAGGGTACAAAACACTTTTACTCGAGCAACACGATTTTGGGAAAGGAACATCGAGCCGTTCAACCAAACTCATACATGGCGGTGTGCGTTATCTGCAACAGGGAAATTTCCGTTTGGTGCGTGATGCACTTCGTGAACGTGGCTTATTGCTGAAGAATGCACCGCATATTGCTCATCGTTTGAAATTGGTATTGCCTGCTTATCGTTGGTGGGAGAAATTATATTACGGACTTGGTTTGAAAGTATACAATTTTCTTTCAGCGAAATTGAGTCTTGGCCCGAGTGAAATTTTATCAATCAAGAAAACACAGGAATACATTAAAGGTCTTGACGGAAAAAAATTAAGCGGTGGTGTAGCGTATTACGATGGACAGTTTGATGATGCACGTTTGTGTGTATCGCTTGCGTTAACAGCGGCTGACGTAAGTGCAACCGTTTTGAATTATTGCAAGGTTACAAATCTTATTCATGAGCAGGGGAAAGTAACAGGTGTACATATTCATGATTGTATAACCAATGAGGATTACGAAGCAAGGGGAACAGTGGTGATCAATGCGACAGGTGTGTTTGTAGATGATGTGCTGCGTATGGATGATGATGGCTTGACAAGAACAGTATCACCTTCACAAGGCATACATATTGTTGTCGATAAAACATTTTTTCCCGGTGACCAGGCTTTGTTTATTCCACGTACGGATGATGGTCGTGTATTATTCGCCGTTCCGTTTCATGATAAAGTAATTATTGGTACAACTGATACCAGTGTTGAGACAGCAGTGATTGAACCATTACCATTAGAAGATGAAGTAGAGTTTGTGATCAATCATTTTAACCGTTATGTACATACAGGGTTAAAACGCAGCGATGTAAAAAGTGTGTTTGCCGGCTTACGTCCGTTGGTGAAAGTGCCCGGTCAAAAGAAAACAGCTGTGCTTCCCCGTGATCATACCATTTGGGTATCAAAAGGCGGCATGATCAATATCAGCGGTGGTAAATGGACCACGTATCGCAAGATGGCACAGGAAGTAATTTTAAAAGCACACTACGAAGGTGGTCTTGCTTATACCCGTTGCCAAACAGAAACTATGAAGCTTCATGGCTGGATGAAAAAAGTTGATTTTGATGATCCGCTTCATTATTATGGAAGTGATGCAGCAGCTATTCGTTATTTACAACACCAGGGTTATTCTCAATTGATTCATCCAAATCTTCCATATACTGTTGCAGAAGTTTTTTGGGCTGTGGGTCATGAAATGGCGATGACGTTAGAAGATGTATTGAGCAGAAGGACAAGAGCGTTGATCCTTGATGCAAAAGCAGCCATTGAAGCAGCACCGCTTGTTGCTGATATTATGATGAAGGAATTGAATAAAGATGAAGTGTGGAAGCAACAGCAGATCGAAGCATTCAAAGAAGTAGCGAAAGGATATGTGCTCAGTTGATATCGGATGTATGATTTAAGAACGCCCGACTGACAGTTGATATAAAATTCTTGTATTTTAATAACGAATGCCAATCTAAAACCATAAATCTAAAATCAAAATCCGCCATGACTCCTTTTGTTGCAGAATATATCGGTTCCATGTTATTACTGTTATTAGGCAACAGCGTTGTTGCCAATGTGCTGTTAGCAAAAACAAAAGGAAACAACAGCGGATTGATTGTAATTGCATTTGGTTGGGCTGTTGCTGTTTTTGTTGGAGTGTACAGCAGTGCAACAGTAAGCGGCGCACATTTGAATCCTGCAATTACGATTGCATTGGCAAGTATTGGAAAGTTTGAATGGGCAAATGTTCCCTTGTATATCGCTGCACAATTTCTTGGGGCGATGACAGGATCAGGTTTAATGTGGCTGGCCTACAAACAACATTTCGATGCAACAGAAGATGCTGATGCGCAACTTGCTGTATTCTGCAATTCACCTGCCATCCCCAATGTGTTTTATAATTTACTGACTGAAGCCATCGGCACGTTTGCGTTAATGCTTGGCGTTTTATTTATTGCAGCTCCGCAAAACAGTTTAGGTGCATTGGATGCATTGCCTGTTGCTTTACTCGTATTAGGTATAGGTTTGAGTTTGGGCGGACCAACCGGTTATGCCATTAATCCTTCACGTGATCTTGGTCCACGAATCATGCACTTTTTACTTCCGATTAAAAACAAACGCAACAGCAACTGGAGTTATAGTTGGATACCTGTGGTTGGACCCATTGCCGGTGCTGTAATTGCTGCATTTGTATTTCAGTTGATACAATCGTAGTTATTTCTGCAGAGGAAGAACGAAGTAGCAATATCTCTTATTTCACTTTCGAAAAAACATACAGGCATTCCATTGCTATCTGGTTACTACGTTCAGTATATTTTTCATCCTGCAGAACAGTATTGTCAAATGCTTTTGGATCGTTGTAGGTTGTGCCGATACGCAGATCACATCCGGGAATGAATGGACAATTATCTTCTGCATCTGAGCAGGTCATGATGGCTGCAAAATTTTGCGCAGGGTTCGCTTCGTGGTTATATACTTTCGAAAAACAAGTGGTGAATTTATCTTCAGCAAAGTACACCTCATACACAGGGTTATTTGTTTCCGTAGTTTTCTTTACCGTAAAACCTGCTGCACTAACTGCTTTGATTGCATTTGGGTTGAATGCAGTTGCTTCAGTGCCGCCGGAAAATGTGTAAACATTATCAATGTTATAATATGCTGCTGCCACTGCTGCCCACACCTGGCCCAAATGACTGCGACGGGAATTATGCGTACACACATAAACCAGGTTAATGGCTTCGTTTGCACCCCGTTTCTTTATGATATAGTCTGCAATTTTTTCCAGCAGTTCTTTCCTTTCTGCCGGAATTTCTTTAAAGTTTTTTACAAGTGCTGCGCAACGGTCTTGAATAGACTGAAACATGTGTGTTGATTTATGCATAGTTAATTGTGGGCAATATTACGACGCTGTAAGGAACTGGTAAATTAATTTCTGTTCGACTTTTGGAAATGATCCTGTGGGGTAATTCGCCAAGAAAGAATGGTTGTATATGTTGCCATGAAACCGGAACCATGAAACGAGCGTGGCAACAGTTGACGCCATATAATACTACAGATGATCAACACCCATGCTTTCCCTGTTTTTCCTCACCTCAATTAGTTTTTTTACTGATTAGCGTCATTCACTACCCATAAAGGGTCGGGTAATTTCGTTGCTTCAAATCAATTACATGCAAGCAATAACCAACCCCGTAGCACAAGACAAAGCACTTTACGAAGTAATGGATGGCAACGAGGCCGCTGCTTATATTGCGTATAAATGCAATGAAGTATGCGCTATTTATCCCATTACACCATCATCAACAATGGGCGAGTGGGCCGATGAATGGAGTGCGAAAGGCATGAAAAATATTTTTGGTACCGTGCCCCGTATCATGGAAATGCAAAGTGAAGCAGGTGCTGCAGGTGCCATACACGGTGCATTACAGGGCGGTGCATTGGCTTCTACATTTACAGCATCGCAGGGTTTGTTGCTGATGATTCCCAACATGTATAAAATTGCAGGTGAATTAACGCCTACTGTATTTCATATTGCCGCACGTAGCCTTGCTACGCATGCGCTTTCTATTTTTGGTGATCACAGTGATGTGATGGCGGTGCGTTCAACAGGTTTTGCCATGTTGTTTGGTAACAATCCGCAGGAAGTAATGGACATGGCATTGATCGCTCAATCGGCTACTTTAAAAGCAAGAGTTCCCTTTCTGAATATATTTGATGGCTTCCGTACTTCACATGAACTCAATGAGGTTGAAGTAATCCCTGATGAGATCATTGAACAAATGATGGATATGGAAGCCATTCATGCACATCGCAACCGTGCATTGAATCCAAACAACCCTTCGATACGTGGTACGGCGCAAAACCCTGATGTGTTTTTCCAGAACAGGGAAGCGGCCAATACTTATCATGCTAATGTTCCTTCTATTGTACAATCAACCATGGATGAGTTTGCAAAACTCACCGGACGTCAATACAGTTTGTATGAATATTACGGACATGCACATCCTGATCGTGTAATTGTGATCATGGGCTCTGGTGCAGGTGCGGTAAAAGAAACCGTTGATTATTTAAATGAACATGGATCGCATGTAGGTATGATCGTGGTACGTTTGTTCCGTCCGTTGGATGTGCAGGCATTTATTAAAGTGATTCCGAAAAGTGTGGTAAGTATTGCTGTGCTCGACAGAAGTAAAGAACCAAACGGCATTGGTGAAGCACTTTATATGAATGTGGTGAATGCGTTGAACGAAGCACAGGAAAATCATCATGCGCATGTGATAGGTGGACGTTATGGTTTATCGAGCAAAGAATTTACACCGGCGATGGTGAAAGCGGTGTTCCGTGAATTGAAAAAAGATAAACCAAAAAATCACTTTACCATTGGTATTGATGATGACGTTACTCATACAAGTTTAGAATACGACAAGACATTTAATATTGAAGCACAACATAAGTTCCGTGGTTTGTTTTTTGGCTTAGGTGCCGATGGAACGGTGAGTGCAAATAAAAACTCCATTAAAATTATTGGTGACAAAACCAACGATCATGTGCAGGGATACTTTGTGTATGATTCAAAAAAATCAGGATCGTTAACGGTATCGCATTTACGTTTTGGTGAAAACCCGATTCATTCAACTTACTTGGTACAGTCGGCAAACTTTGTGGCTTGTCATCATTTCAATTATCTCACCAAGTATGATATCCTGAAAGATGCGGAGGAAGGAGCAGTGTTCCTTTTAAATGCACCGTATGAAAAAGAGGAGCTGTGGAGTATGTTGCCGAAGAAGATCCAGGAAGAGATCGTTCATAAAAAATTAAAGTTCTATGCCATTAATGCATACACAGTAGCAAAAGAAGCAGGCATGGGCAACCGTATCAATACAATTTTGCAAACCTGTTTCTTCGCCATCAGTAATGTATTACCAAGAGAAGAAGCGATTGCAAAAATTAAAGAAGCAATTTACGATACGTATTGGAAGAAAGGTGAAGCTGTTGTGCAAAAGAATTACGAAGCGGTTGATAAAACATTGGCCAATTTGTATGAAGTGGATTATGCAAAATTTGTGATTGGCGATAAGCCCATTGATGCTGCTGTGCCCGATGCAGCACCTGATTTTGTAAAACAGGTATTGGGTAAAATTATTGCAGGTGAAGGTGATGAATTACCGGTGAGTGCTTTCCCGATAGATGGAACCTTCCCAAGTGGTACAACCAAATGGGAAAAACGAAACATTGCAGATGCGGTGCCGGTTTGGGATACATCGTTGTGTACGCAGTGTGGTAAATGTTTTATGATTTGTCCGCATGCAGCTATCCGTCCGAAAGTATATGACAAAACATTGTTAGCCGATGCGCCTGCAGGTTTCAAACATGTTGATCCTATTGGCAAAGAATGGAACAAAGAAACTGAAGCATACACATTGCAAGTGTCAACAGAAGATTGTACAGGTTGTACGTTGTGTGTTGAGTTCTGTCCTATTACCAGCAAAACAGATCCCGGTCACAAAGCCATTAACATGCTGGATAAAACAAATATCCAGGAACAGGAAAAAGAAAACTGGGATTATTTCTTAACACTTCCGGAAGTTGATCGCACAAGAGTAAATAAGAATACAGTGAAAGGTTCACAATTCTTCCAGCCGTTGTTTGAGTTTAGCGGTGCATGTGCAGGTTGTGGCGAAACTCCTTATATAAAACTCTTAACACAGTTGTTTGGTGAACGGATGATTGTTGCGAATGCAACAGGTTGTTCATCCATCTTCGGCGGTAACTTACCAACTACACCATGGACAAAAAATAAAGAAGGTGTAGGACCAGCGTGGGCCAACAGTTTGTTTGAAGATAATGCAGAGTTTGGGTTGGGTATCAGTATGGCCAGCAATAAGAAAAGAGAAATGGCGATGCAATTGCTTGATGAATTACGGCCAATGATCGGCGGAGAGTTGGTTGATATGATTCTGAATAACAACGAAACAACAGAAGCTGCCATTCATCAGAAACATGAATTGGTAAAAGAATTGAAACACAGATTGAGTGGCGAACGTTCAATGGCTGCATTGAATCTTTTTCATCTGGCTGATTTCTTAGAAGAGAAATCGATCTGGATTATTGGTGGTGATGGTTGGGCGTATGATATTGGTTATGGTGGATTGGATCATGTGTTGAGCACTGGAGAAAATGTAAACATCATGGTATTGGATACTGAAGTGTACAGCAATACCGGTGGACAAAAATCAAAATCAACTCCATTAGGTTCCAGTGCGAAGTTCAGTGTGAATGGTAAAACAACGGGTAAGAAAGACCTGGCGATGCAGGCTATTGCACACGGTACAGCTTATGTTGCACAAATTGCAATGGGTGGAAATGATATGCATACCATCAGAACAATTCTTGAAGCAGAAGCATATCCAGGTCCTTCGTTGATCATTGCTTACAGTCATTGTATTGCACATGGTATTGATATGGCACATGGTGCAGAAGAGCAAGACTTTGCAGTGAAGAGTGGTTACTGGCCTTTGTTCCATTACAATCCGATGAAACCAAAAGGTCAACGTTTTGTGGTGGATTCAAAAGATCCTTCACTCGACCTGGCTGAGTTTATGTATCATGAAAACCGTTTCAACATTATAAAAGCAAAAGATCCTGAACTCGCTGCACGTTTTATGGAACAGGCACAGGATGCAAAAGTGAGCAGATGGGAACGTTTGGAAACATTAAAAGGATTATAGCATATTGACCCATATGAATAGAGAAAAGGGAGTTTCGTGAGAAGCTCCCTTTGTTGTTTGAATATGCGCTACTTAATTTATTTCTTTCTTGAATTCAGCTCTGCTTTCATCTTTTTCAGATTCATCAGATTAATAATTGCAATGGGCATAAATGCAAACGGTAAAACAGCTGTAACGGTGAAGCCTTTTCTTGTGTAAGTATAAATGGCTGAGATGAACATGATAATAATAGACACAATAATCACAGTTACTGCGATACTCATCATTCGTATGTTTTTCTTTAATTCCTCTTCGGTCATTTCCGAAAGTTGCTTCTGCGCCATGGTATGTGGTTGGTTTGATTGAAATATGAATGTGCCGCAAAATAATGCAAAAGGGCTACACTCCAAACTGCCGCAGATGATGATCGAGATGTTTCCACATACTCTTACCCCATTGCTCTGCAGTCATGCGTCCAAAAGTGGGATGCATTTTATCGCCGATACCACTTGCTCCTCGTTCATGAAACGCTTTTACGATGGAAAGCATTTCTGCTTTTTCTTTTTCAAATTCACGATCGTCTTTAATAATAAAGTTGGGAGCAGTAGGTAAGCTTTTCCGATAAGGTCTTGCATTGTATAACACAGGCCGAAAGATCCAACCGATATAACTGATGGGCAGTCGCTTTAATTTTTTACTCGTGAGCGGAACTTTGTAAGCTTCTTTGCAATGGGCCAGCATTTGTGCTGCTGTCATTTTTCCCCATTGACGTTCACTGGTTGCCGTTAAGTTTTGAAGGCGAATCATGATCTCATCGTACGCCTCTTGATCAAATAAATTCTTTACTTCCATTGATGACTGTTTTCGTCAATCGAAAAATAAGGAATATTGTCACTGCTTGTTGTTTCCTCCTGTTGCCAGTAAGCCAACGTAACAACACGGTTATCTTTTGTTTTCAACAACCGACCGAAAATGGCATTCGTTGCATTGAATGTAACATCTGTAACACCAACCGTAAATGTTTCAGGTGCCGGTGGAGGAGGAGGCGCTTCTACCTGCGCTTCACCCTCAACGGGTTTAGGAGCTGGCGCTGCTTTTGGAGGAGGTGATGGAACAACAATTACTTTATAGCGATTGAATTCAAGTAAGTCTTTTAAAAACGCAACACGTTCTTTTGAAGCATTCTTTTCCACGATGGCACATTTCACTCCATCAAGATCTTCGAATTCATGATTTTTATTGATAGCCATAACATGTACGATTTATGATGTACGAAGTACGATCTTCAAAAACATTTATTTCACTAATGAATAAATATATTCATATGCTCCGCTTACAATACCTGTGATAACAATACCTGCAACACAAATGGCCATTGAAAGTTTTGGTGCCCAGGTCATCTCTACTTTTTCAATTGGCGTTTCATTGGCATCCATAAACATGGCTTTGATGATACGCAGATAATAATAAAGCGAAACCACCATATTCAACGCTGCAATGGTAATAAGCGGATAGTTATTTTTTCCTGCACCTGCCAGTATCAAAAAGAATTTACCAAAGAAACCGGCTGTAGGTGGAATACCTGCCAATGAAAACAAAGCGATCGCCAGTACCCAAGTCAACAATGGATTGGTTTTATAAAAGCCTTTGAAATCATCAATGGTTTCTTTGCCTTTTTCTGAACTTACCAAACTCAACACGCCAAACGCTGCAAGATTAGAGAAGATATAAATGAGCACAAAATAAATAACCGAACTCTGCCCGATGGCATTTGCACCGGTTACACCAATCAAAATAAAACCAACCTGCGAAATCGAAGAGAAGGCGAGGAATCGTTTTACATTTTGTTGACGGATGGCGAAGAGATTACCAACGATCATTGATAAAACTGCCAGCACCGCAATGATATTGTACCAATGGAATATCAATTGACCGAACACAGAAAACAATACAGTCGTCATCGCAAAGATCATACTGCCTTTGGAGATCACTGATAAATAGGATGTAACAGCAATGGGCGAACCTTCGTACACATCGGCTGTCCATAAATGAAAGGGAACTGCTGATATTTTAAATCCAAAGCCAGCCAGGATGAGGATAAAAGAAAATAAGAATAAAGGTTGATCAGACGCTGCTGTTTGTAATTCTGCAAAACTCACCGTCCCGGTAACACCATACATCATAGAAATACCAAATAATAACAAGCCGGATGCAAATGCAGACGACATGATGTATTTCATGGCTGCTTCAGATGAACGTCTTTTCTCCAGGTCGAAATTGGCCAATGCTGCCAGTGGAATACTTGCCAGTTCCAATCCTACATAAAACATCAAAAGATTACTGCTGCTCAGCATAAAGAACATGCCCAACAAGGTAGAGAGCATCAGCAAATAAAATTCTGTTGCATGTTTATGTTTCAGTAACCAGTTGTACGATTGTAAGGAGATAAGAAGCGTTCCGAGGTTGAGAATATTTTTTTCGAGTCGAAGCAGATCATTTTGCTGAAACATATCGCCAAACAAACTTCCTTTTCCTTGAAAGAAAAATCCGGCAGCCATGTTGATCGCTAATAAAACATTCACTACCAGCAACACATTCTTAGTCTTCCATTCCACTGTACTCAGCTTCATGAATAGTAGAATAAAGATGATTGCTGTTAACAGCAATTCCTGTTGCATCAAAAGAAAAAAGTTACTCATTGCTTCGTTTTACTTTATCGATCCTAACTTTTGTATAATTACTTCTGTACCGGGATTGATAAGATCTGTTAACCAGAACGGTACAATACCCATCACTAATATTCCAACTAATAGAACAACGGCCGCTGTTTTTTCATTCCAGCCGGCATCACCTAATTGTGTATGCTCATTATTTTTTATTGGTCCCATAATAGACGAACCAACTGCTCTCAAAATATAAACTGCAGTTACCACAATGGAAGCGCAGGCAACTATGGTAGCGGTGTGATAGAATGCACCTGCACGTTGCCAGCTACCCATGAACACCGTCATCTCTGCAACAAATCCACTTAGGCCGGGTAAGCCTAGCGAACACAAACCTGCGATCACAAATACAGATGAAATGAATGGCATCACTTTTAACAGACCACCGAGTTGCGCAACCTGTCTTGTATGTGTCCGATCGTAAATCATGCCAATCACGGCGAAGAAGAGGGCCGTCATTAAACCATGACTCACCATCTGCAACACAGCGCCATTGATGGATGTTTTGGTTAACATCCCAATACCCAGCAATACAAAACCACAATGGCTCACGGAAGAGTAGGCGTTGATGTATTTAAGATCGGTCTGCATCATGGTCGCAAATGCACCATATAAAATTGCAATGCAGGATAAGATGATAATGATGGTTGAATAATATTCTGCTGCATCGGGCATTAAATACGTTGCTACACGTAAGCAACCATAACCACCTAGTTTCATTGAAATACCTGCCAAAAACATTGATGCTGCTGTTGGTGCACTTGAGTGACCATCGGGTACCCATGTATGAAACGGAAACAGTGCTGTGAAAATGCCGAAGCCAATAAATGCAAACGGGAAGAAAACGTTTTGCAAGGCAGGCGAAATATTTTGTTTTGAAATCTCCAGGAGATCAAACGAATGGACGCCGTTGATGCTGGTATTAAAATATAAACCGGATAGTCCAACAAATACCAATGCAGAACCGGCCATTAGCATCAACGCCAGTTTCAATGCACTGTATTCTTTCTTGCCGCTTCCCCAGATGCCAATCAATAAAAATTTTGGTATTACCGCTACTTCCAGGAAGAAGAACATGGTAAAGAGGTCGAGTGAAATAAAGAAACCGTATGCACCTAAACTTAAGAAGAGCAACAAAAAGAAGAATTCTTTGTGCATGGTTTCCTGTTTCCATGAAACCAACACACCTGCCAATACCACGAAAGCGGTTAAGAGGATCATCGCTACTGAAATACCATCTACGCCAATATGATAGCCAATGTTGAGTGCTTTGTACCATATATGATTTTGTTCAAACAAAAACGCAGCATTGTTCGTTGCCCGTTCTGCAAGGAATTGCATCAACAGGAATAAACCTGCACCCAATTGTACAACGGCAGCAACTAAAGCAACGAGGCGTACCTGTTTTTGTCCCTTCACTACTAATAATAGCAGCGAAAATACAAGTGGCAATATGAGTAGTAACGTGAGGTTCATATTATGGTTTCCAGAAGTAAATAAATATGATTAAGAATGCAGCCAGTCCACCAAAGAAATACAAGGTGTAGTTCTGTATTTTACCTGATTGCAGATTTTTGATGAGACTTGATATTTTTCCCGTGCCTGATGCAATACCATTCATCAACCCATCAACAATATTACGATCGATCCATGCGGCAGGCCGGCCAATAAAATTGAAGATGACTTTCTTGGTAATGAACAGGTACAATTCATCAATATAAAATTTCTTATAAGCTGCTTTGTACAATCCACCCAGTGCAGTTGCAACCTGGTGAGGTTTGTTGTTTTCATTTTTGTACATCAGCATTGAAATTAAAATACCTGCAAGACCAAGCGCCACCGGTGCAATAGAGAAACTTAAATGAAAATGTGATTCGAGTGCTTTACCATCTGCAGAAACAAATTCGCCAAATGGAATAAAGCCCGCAACAAGAGTACATACTGCTAAAAGAATCAGCGGAAGTTTCATAGAGAATGTTCCTTCGCCATGATTGTTGTGGACTTCTGTTTGTTTATTCCAAAAAATAGAAAAGTACAAACGGAACATATAGAAAGCAGTTAGCCCCGATGTGAGCAATGCAATTACATAAACAATCATACTTGAATTGTATGCAGCCAACAGAATTTCTTCTTTGCTGAAGAATCCGGCAAATGGAGGAACACCTGCTATCGCAAGACAAGCTATTAAAAAGCTGATATGTGTAATGGGCATGTATTTGCGCAAGCCGCCCATATCTTTCATGTCGTTGCTGTGCAATAAATGTATAACAGCACCTGCTCCGAGGAACAATAATGATTTGAAGAATGCATGTGTAAACAAATGAAACATGGAAGCAGTGTAGCCCAATCCATTTTCACCACCGGTACCACTTACACCTAATGCAAACATCATGTAGCCGATTTGGCTCATGGTGGAGTAGGCGAGTACACGTTTAATATCTGTTTGCGTACAAGCGATCACCGCAGCAAACAATGCAGACACTAATCCAACAATTGTAACAATGGACAATGCTTCTTCATTCACAGCAAACAAAGGGAATAATCTTGCAACTAAATAAACACCGGCCACCACCATTGTTGCAGCATGGATCAATGCAGAAACAGGTGTAGGGCCTTCCATTGCATCGGGTAACCAGATATGCAGTGGGAACATGGCGCTTTTGCCGGCTCCACCCATGAACACCAGGGTTAATCCCCATGTTAATGCAGATATGCCAATGAATGATGCAGATGTGATGGCAACAAACTGTGATGATTGCTGCGCCGTTAAATTTTGTATAATGGTGTTGAAGTCTAAACTTTCACCATAAAATGCTAATACTAATATGCCGATGAGAAAACCAAGATCAGCAAAGCGTGTAACAATGAATGCTTTTTTTGATGCAGCCACGGCTGATGGTTTCTGGAAATAATAACCAATGAGTAAATAAGATGATGCACCTACCAATTCCCAGAACATATATATCTGGAAAAGATTAGATGACACCACCAATCCTAACATTGAAAAAGTAAACAAGCCGAGGAATGCATAGTACGTTGCAAAACGTTCTTCGCCTTTCATATATCCAAGGCTGAAGATGTGCACCATCAGTGAAACAAATGTTACCACTACCAACATCATCACCGAAATAGGATCGAGGATGACACCCATGTCGATGGAAACATTTTCAGAAAACGATAACCAGGTGAATTTAAATGCAGTGATGGTTTGATAAGTATCACCCACTTTACCATCAACAAAAAAATACTGATAAGCTGTGTAAATGGAAAGCACAGTTGAGATCAACAGCAAACCTGTTCCAATAATGCCTGCTGATTGATTCATGTATTTCCTGCCAAACATTCCGAGCAACACAAATGCTGCAAGCGGTAGTGAAGGAATCAATGCGATGTATGAAGAGTAATTCATGTCTTAGTATTTCAGTTCAGTGGCGTCTTCCACATCAATTGAATTATGACTGCGGTAGAGATTGATGATGATGGCAATCGCTACGGCTGCTTCTGCAGCTGCAATCGTAATTATGAAGATGGTAAAGAAGATGCCGTCTAATTTATCGGGATACAAATATTTATTGAAGGCTACAAAGTTGATGTTGACGCTGTTCAGCATTAATTCAATGGCCATGAGCATGGTGATCATGTTTCTTCTTGTAAACAAACCATACATGCCAATAAAGAACAGGGCCGTGCTGACAAATAAAATATGTGTTACAGGAACTTCGCTCATTTTTCTTCAGGTTTTGTTTTTAATGCAATAACAATGCAACCAACCATGGCTGCCAGTAATAACATACTCACTACTTCAAATGGTAAGGAGTAGCCACCTTGTTCTGTATTCAACATTGCTTTACCAATGCGTGCAACATCATTATCAAAGGACTGGTCAATGGTGACAAAGCCATATTGATCAATTAACAAATAAGTAAACGCAAAGCCAAACAATACGGCCAATGCACCGGCGATAGTTCTTACCAATGGTGCTTTAGGCATTTCCTTGCCCGATTGCTGCGTTAGAAAAATGGAAAAGATAATGAGTACAACAATACCGCCTACATACACTACAATTTGTACTGCAGCAATAAACTGCACGTCCATCCAGAAATAAAGACCGGCTATTCCAACTAATGAAAACAGCAGCCAGATAGCCGAACGGAAAATTTTTCTCGTGGTTACTGATAGCACACCCATGCTCAGAATAAAAGCTGAGATGAGATAAAATATAATTTGTGATGCAGTCATTTCAGTTCGTTATAAAACCAATATTCAATTATTCAACACCTTCCCTGATCTTCGATCCGGGTTGGTTCAATGTCTTTGTCAGTTTACTTCTGTCGAACACACTGTGTTCAAAAGTTTGCGCCATCTTAATTGCACCTGTTGGACAAGCCTCTACACATAAATTACACATGGTGCATAATTCAAGATGATAAACAAATGTGTCGATCGCTTTTTTCTTCTTGCCTGTTTCTGCATCCACATCAAACTTGGTAATGATCTTGATGGTGGCGTTGGGACAAGCCAGTTCACAAGCAGTACAACCCGTGCACGCATGTTCGTTGTTCTCATCATGTATCATTACCACTTCACCTTTGAAACGTTCAGGCAATACCAATGTATCCCTGTTGTCAGGATATTGTTCGGTGATGATCTCTTTGTGGTGGGTGAAATAATAGCCGGTACGTTTCATACCTGTTGCTAATGATTTCATTGCACCCCAGACGTCTTTTATGTATTGTTTTAAAAACATAATGCTATATTAAAAATGCCAACCTAATATGGCGATCACCGTTACCAGCAATAAATTAAACATGCTGATCGGTAATAAATATTTCCACTCAAGATTCAATAACTGATCAATACGTAGCCGTGGGAATGTCCAGCGGAACCACATGATCAGAAATATCAAAAAGAATGTTTTTCCAAAGAACCAGATGCTCGATGGAATGTAATCCATCACATGATTAAATGCTTCCCAGTTGCCAATGTGAAACGGCATCCATCCACCTAAGAATAAGGTAGCACCGATCGCACAAACAATAAACACATTCACATATTCAGCCAGGAAAAAGAGTGCGAATTTCATCCCTGAATATTCTGTATGAAAACCTGCAGTTAATTCACTTTCTGCTTCCGCCATATCAAATGGAGCACGGTTTGTTTCTGCTGTTACAGCAATGATGAAAATGATGAAGGAGATAATAGCAGGGATATGTCCTTTAAAGATCCACCAGCCATCGGCCTGTGCATTGATGATATCGCTTATACGCAAACTTCCCGTTAACACTACAATGGCAAGTATGGCAAGACCGGCAGATAATTCATAACTCACAATCTGTGCACCACTGCGCATGGCACCGAGCAATGAATATTTATTATTGCTCGCCCAACCTGCCATTAAAATACTGATCACGGAAATAGATGATACTGCAGTAATATACAATACGCCTATGTTGAGATCCCATAATTGAAAATCTTTAGCAAAAGCGATAGGTGCCATCAGCAACATGGCAACGATCATGGCCACAAACGGTGCTACATTAAACAATAATTTATCAGCACCACCGGGGGTCATTCCTTCTTTCACCAACAACTTTAATGTATCTGCTAATGATTGAAACATTCCTTTCGGCCCAACACGGTTTGGTCCTAAACGTATCTGTATCCACGCAGATACTTTGCGTTCCATGATCACCAATATTAATCCCAGCATTGCAAATAAGCCAATCACTGCCACACCTGCTATCAGCATTTCAATTATGAGTGCGAGTGTAGGGTTGAATGTTTCATTCAGCCATTGATCAATGCTTGTTGCTATGTTACTTAAGCTCCACATTCAATTTTCGATTTATGATTACAGATTGCGGATTTAATCTAAAATCTGCAACCGCTAATCTGCCATTAAACTATCTGTCAATATCCGGTATCACCAGATCCAATGTTCCCATTGCGGCAATCAAATCGCCGATCTTTCCACCTTTCACCAAATGATTCAATGCTGATAAATTGGAGAATCCAGGTGAACGGAATTTTATACGGTAAGGAGTTGTTCCGCCTTCACTTACAATATACACACCCAACTCGCCACGTGCTGTTTCTGCTTTTGTATAGAATTCGCCTTTGGGTAATTTCAACACAGCTTTTGTTTTTGCCTGGAAATCACCTTCGGGTATATTATCAATTAATTGTTCAATGATGCGGATCGATTGTTGCATTTCACGAATGCGAACCATGTAACGTGCAAACGAATCGCAACCTGTTTCCAACACTTCATCAAACTGCAGCTTGTCGTAAATTTCATAAGGATATAATTTGCGCACATCGCTGCTTACGCCGCTGCCTCTTGCTACCGGTCCAGTACAACCGTAGGAGAGCACATCTTCCGGAGAAATAATACCAACACCTTTCATCCTGTTTTGGAAAATGATGTTGCCGGTTACCATTTCATCGTATTCGTGAATTTTACTTTTATATAGTTGGATAAAATCTTTTACCCGTTTTTGAAAGTTGGGATGAAGATCATGCATTACACCACCGGGCACCATGTAGTTCATGGTCAATCGAGCACCACATGTTTCTTCCATAATATCATTGATGCTTTCCCTTTCACGAAATGCATGAAAGAAAGGAGTGAAGGCACCAAGATCCATCGCCATTGCTCCCCACCATAATTCATGTGAAGCAATACGGGTAAGTTCATCCATCAACACACGGATCACTTGTGCTCGTGCCGGAATTTCTATTTGCATTCCTTTCTCCACACACATGGCACAAGCGTGGTTATTGATATGAGCCGATAAATAATCCATACGGCTAGTAACATAAATGAATTGACGGTAGGTGAGGCTTTCGCACATCTTTTCAATCGAGCGATGAATATAACCGAGATGCGGTTCTACATTCTTGATGGTCTCGCCGTTTAACGTAATTACCAAATGCAATACGCCATGTGTGGCAGGATGTTGTGGTCCTACGTTAATGATTAAATCGCCTTCTGTTGTTGTACCTACTTCTTCAAACATAAATTAGAGTCTGATCATGTTAATCGGATCTTCAAAATCTTTCAGCATGGGTTTCTTTCCTTCCCATCCATCGGGCAAGATTAGCAAACGCAGATCGGGATGGTTCAGGAATTTTACACCAAACATTTCATAAACTTCACGTTCGTGAAATTCTGCAGTGCGCCAGATATGGCTCACGGTTTCTATTTCAGGATTTGTTCTGTCGAGTTTTGCTTTTACTACCAGCTCATGACGATGAATGGTGGAACGCAGATGATACACCATTGTTAAGTGCGTTTTCCAATCAACACAAGTCAAACAAAAAAGAAAATTGAATTGCAGCGAAGCATCATTGCGCAATTGTTGTGCGAAGGATAACCAATCGGTTGCTTCAACGTTGATCGTCAGAAAATCGCTGCCATCTTCAATTACTGCAGAAGCTAACAGCGTTGGAATACTTGTCTTTAATTCTTCGTTCGTCATATACTTTCTTTTCCTTCCTTTATTTGTTCTCTGGTTAAACCACTCTTGATCTTTTCCTGCAATGAGATCAACGCATGTAATAATGCTTCGGGGCGTGGCGGACAACCGGCCACATATACATCAACCGGTATAACATGGTCTGCACCTTTTACAACGGAGTATGTATTATAAAAGAAAGGACCTCCGCTGATAGCGCAGGCACCCATTGCAATCACATATTTTGGATCGGCCATTTGATCATACAAACGTTTCAGCACCGGTGCCATTTTATTTACGATGGTGCCTGCTATAATAATAACATCGGCCTGGCGTGGTGTGGCACGTGCTACTTCAAAACCAAAACGGGAAAAATCATATTTGGCACCTGCCGTACTCATCATTTCAATACCACAACAGCTTGTGGCAAACGTAAGTGGCCATAATGAGTTGGAGCGTGCCCAGTTAATTACATCATCCAATTTGCTGAGGACAATACCACCGCCCGGTGTTTCGTGGATCTGTCCGGGGAAATCTGTTGCGGTATGTTGTTGTTCTGTCATCTGGTACTTTTGGTTGGGGTGTTGTTTACGATTATTTTATTTCCATTTTAGTGCACCTTTTTTATGTGCATATAAAAAGCCCATAAATAAAATGAAGAAGAAGATCACAATTTCAATGAGCGCCAGCCAACCTGTTTGTTTAGCTGCAACTGCCCATGGATATAAAAAGATCAACTCCACATCAAAAATTAAAAAGATGAGAGCGAATAAATAATAACCTACGTTAAATTGAATCCAGCTTGGGCCAACAGTTGGTATACCGCATTCGTATGGCTCAGATTTTTGCTTGTTTTTTGTGGCTTTGGTCACCACTTTTGCTATAAGAATAGCACCGGCCGAAAAGGCAATGGCAGCAAGAATTAATATAATAAGCGAAGCAGCACCCATAAATGAAATGGTTTGTTTGCGGTTTTAAATTACATCATTTCTTTCTTCCACCTGTCGTAATTATTTAAAAACTTATTCAGAATCTTTATAATGAATCAGTTTCCGACAAGGGATCATCATTTTGAAAGATGAAAGGTCGCAGTTGAACGAGTTGCAGCAATTGATGACAGTCATCAGGAAAACTGTTTCCTCTCATCTGTTACAATGACGAATATTATCCATACAATTCCTGGTGAATGGCTTTCTTATCATAGCCCATTTCCATGATACGTTTCTTTGTTTCATCGATCATGGCTTTCCATCCGCAAAGGAAAAAGTTTGCATCTTGTTTACCGGCACATAGTTCTTCGTAAATGGGATGTACATATCCTTTGCGACCTTCCCATTCTTCTCTTGAAAGTGTGGGTATATAATGAAAACCCGGAAGATCTTTCACCAGTTGAGTTAATTCATCGTAGTACAGCAGATCAGTTTTCTTGCGTGTACCAAAGAGTAAATAAATATTCTTATGCGGAACATTATGCAGTTTAATATAATGCGACATACTGCGGAATGGAGCAATGCCCGTTCCTGTACAAATAAAGAAGAGATCTTTTTCAATTGGATCAGGTAAAGTGAATACGCCCATGGCTCCACGAACAGGTAATTCTGTTCCCACAACAGCATTGGCAAACAACCAGGTAGTGCCTGCGCCTTGTTCGTTTAAAACAATCAGCAGTTCAAATACGTTTGTGCCGTCAGGCCAGGAAGCAATGCTGTAACTACGAAGCCGTTTACTTTGCTGCTCATGAATGGGAAATTCCAGTTGCACAAATTGGCCGGGTTTAAAATCAAATACATCCAGTTCGGGAAGTTGAATCCAGTAACGTTTTGTGTTGGGAGTCTCGTCAACTATACGGATGATTGTGCCGGTTCGCCAGGGTTGAAGCGCCATGAGTTTTTAGTTTTGATAGCTCAATTTATTTTATATGAAGGTATAAACCAATCTTTTTTACGAAAACGAGTGCATAGTGATCCTTGTCTTCAGAAAAAATGTTTCATATCATAGTTTAAGGATGGCAGTTGGCAGGATCAGGAATTGACAGGACTTACTGGTTAATGCTTACTGCAGCGAATAATTGAGAGGAGTAAAAAAGAAAAGAGGGAACCGATGATACGGTTCCCTCTTATTTCAAAAAAAGAGATTAGAAATTACTGCTTGGTAAAAGTAGTAACGAGCTTATAGGTCCCTCCTATATCTTCAGAAACTTCAATGCTGTTACATTTATTAACTACAGTTCCACTAAAGTCATATCCGCCACCAGAAGTTTGACTAATTGTTATGGTACCACTGGCAACATCCCAATTGCCACCACCATCTCCGGCAGGACTACATTTAGTACCAGCATCAACCAAAATGATTGTTTTATCAGCCTTAAGTTGATAAACGTCATCTTTTTCACAGGCATCCAAATACTGATCAGTAACAGACTGACCAGCCAATGTAATATTTGTGATTTTATAATTACCCGCAATCGCAGCAACTGTGTTGTCGCAAGATGTTTTGTCGTTCTTTTTGCAGGAAAACAGGAGAGC
Organism: Lacibacter sp. H375; assembly: GCF_037892425.1. NCBI lineage: Bacteria > Pseudomonadati > Bacteroidota > Chitinophagia > Chitinophagales > Chitinophagaceae > Lacibacter > Lacibacter aquaticus. The sequence goes on along the minus strand of NZ_JBBKTT010000001.1, from coordinate 262,612 downwards.
AGAGGCAGCAACTGCTGCGAAGAAATAATTTTTCATGAGATACAATTGATTTTGTTTCGGTGAAAATAATCGTTGGCTTTTATAAAAGACACATTTTTCAAACGCCAATTCATAAGTGTGTAGATATTCAGATAGCTGTGTTTCCGAAATAGGGTTTTCAGTGAATTTACTGTTTACAAAAAAAGGCTTTCTTTCGAAAGCCCTTCCATCATTCGAATGATGATTACTGTTGTTGGAACAGCGAGGTAAAAAAATCTTTCATATCCTTCCAGCTTGTACTATCGGCAGCAGCATTGTATTTGATCGGTATGTTGAATTTCTCACCCATAGCTGTTGCGTTGGGATTGGTGAATGCATGCGTAGCGTCAGCATATTCTTTAAATGTATAAGTTATGCCGGCAGAATCCATTTGCTGTTTGAAGGTAGCTACCTCTGTTGGAGGAACAAACGGATCAGCTGCGCCATGACAAACTAAAATCTTTGCCTTCAGCAAATCTTTATTTAATGGAGTACCCACCAGGTTGCCATGGAAACTTACCACTCCTTTTACATCTAATCCCATACGTGCGGTATTTAATACCATTGCACCGCCAAAGCAATATCCAATGGCTGCAACATTATTGCCATCTGCCTGTTTGTAACTTTTCAGTTTTGCAAGGGCCTGTTCCATACGTGTTTTGGCTAATTGCGGGTTTTGATAAAATGGACCTGCAGCTGCGCCGGCACTATCCGGGTTGTCAGCAATTTTGCCGTGCCCATACATATCCATGGCCATAGCTATATAACCAAGCTTCGCCAGCTCACGGGCACGCATCATAGCATAATCGTTCAATCCCCACCATTCAGGTACGATCAAAATGGCCGGACGGGCGCCATCAATATTTTCATCATACACCACAAAACCATTCATGCTGTTAGTGTCGCTGGTAAATGTTATACTTTCTTCTTTGAGAAGGGGCTCTTTGTTTTCTGTGGTTGTTTTTGCTTCTTCATTGTTACAGGCTGCCAGAGCGACAATTGCCAGAACAGGCAGTAGTAAACGAAACTTGATTTTTTTCATGATTCTCAGTTTAGGTTTAAACATCGGCCTTTATAACCACAAAGGGAGCAAAAAGTTTGGAAAGGGGCAAGCTGTTATTTGCCGAAAGATATTCTTCTGCCCAAGGGCTGCCGGACAGCAGCGGTAGCTCCCCCGCTGAAAGCGGGAGGACTACAAGTGGATGGCCGGGACAAAAGTTGATGAGGAAAAAGAACGCAGAAAGCCCCCAACTTAAAACAATTATAACCAGCCGTTTCAGGCTTTTTCCAAAGTTTTCCTCATTTCTAAATTATCCTATTTTCCATTTTTCATTTCCCCTTCAGCCCCTTACCTTTGCGGCCAAATAAAACAAAGGTTTTATTCAGCGAGGCAAAAAGAAATAAAAAATAACGAGCTAATTTTAAAACTCTCTTTTTTAAATACATTCAATATGGCCAATACTGGTAAGGTAAAACAGGTTATCGGCGCCGTTGTAGACGTTCAGTTCGACGGCACACTCCCGGAAATTTACAGCGCTCTTGAACTAAAACGCCCTAATGGTGATGTACTCGTAATGGAAGTACAGCAGCACTTAGGCGAGGACAGTGTTCGTACCATTGCGATGGACGGTACTGAAGGTCTCGTTCGTGGTATGGAAGTAACTGATACAGGTAAGAATATTACCATGCCTACCGGTGAATTGATCAGCGGCCGATTATTTAATGTAACAGGTGATGCCATTGACGGCTTGCCACAAGTAAGCAAAGAAGGTGGTCGTGCAATTCACGCCAAGCCACCGGCTTTCGAACAATTGAGCACAACCAACGAGATATTATTTACAGGTATCAAAGTAATTGACCTGATTGAACCATATGTAAAAGGTGGTAAGATCGGTTTGTTTGGTGGTGCCGGTGTGGGTAAAACAGTATTGATCCAGGAATTGATCAACAATATTGCAAAGGGTTACGGTGGTCTGTCGGTATTTGCCGGTGTAGGTGAGCGTACCCGTGAAGGAAATGATCTGTTGCGTGAAATGATTGAAGCCGGTATCATGAACTATGGTGATGCATTTAAGCACAGCATGGAAGAAGGTGGCTGGGATCTGAGTAAAGTGGATATGGAAGGTTTGAAATCTTCAAAAGCTACTTTCGTATTTGGTCAAATGAACGAACCTCCAGGCGCTCGTGCCCGTGTAGCTCTTTCTGGTTTGACAATTGCCGAGTATTTCCGTGATGGAGATGGTACTGGTAAAGGAAAAGATATCTTGTTCTTCGTTGATAATATCTTCCGTTTCACACAAGCTGGTTCTGAAGTATCTGCGTTGTTAGGCCGTATGCCTTCAGCGGTAGGTTACCAACCAACGCTTGCAACTGAAATGGGATTGATGCAGGAACGTATCACTTCAACACGTAACGGTTCAATTACCTCTGTACAGGCGGTATATGTACCTGCGGATGATTTGACCGATCCGGCACCAGCAACAACTTTCGCTCACCTGGATGCTACTACAGTATTGGATCGTAAGATCGCTGATCTTGGTATCTATCCTGCGGTAAGTCCGTTGGAATCTACATCACGTATTCTTACTCCTGCTATTGTTGGTGATGCACATTATAACACTGCTAACCGTGTGAAGTTGATCCTTCAACGTTACAAGGAATTGCAGGATATCATCGCTATCCTTGGTATGGATGAATTGAGCGAAGAAGATAAAATGACTGTATTCCGTGCACGTAAAGTACAGCGTTTCCTTTCTCAGCCATTCCACGTAGCAGAAGCGTTTACCGGTTTGAAAGGTGTATTCGTAAGCATCGAAGACACGATCCGTGGTTTCAACATGATCATGGATGGTGAAGTGGATGAATATCCTGAAGCATCATTCAACCTTGTAGGTACTATTGAAGATGCCATCGAAAAAGGTAAGAAGTTAATGGCAGCAGCGAAGGGATAATTGATTTGATGATTTGAAATTGCCAATTTGAAGATTGGCGTGATGCTGAATCGAATTTTCAAATCTTTAGATCTTCAAATTTTCAAATTAGCGTATGAATCTCGAAATATTAACTCCACTCGGAAAAACATATAGCGGCGAGGTAATTGGTGTACAGTTGCCTGGTATTGCCGGTAGCTTTGAAGTGCTGGATAACCACGCACCATTGGTGAGTGCATTGAAAGCAGGACAGTTAAAAATACTGGTTGAAAAAAACCGTAACGAACTGTATAAGATCCAGGGTGGTTTTGTAGAAGTGCTGAACAATAAAGTAACAGTACTCATTGAAGGAAGTGAAGCTGTGTAAACAGGTTTAGATAAGTTTTGAAAGGTCCCACGATTAACGTGGGACTTTTTTATGTAATTACATTTCCCGTTGCATCAATCGTTCATAAAACAATTGTTTATGAAAACGAAATGGCTGCAATTTCTTCTTTATGTACTCCCCATTACATTAGTTGCTCAATCAGTAAAACGTGTTCCTGTTGAAACAAAAATGGAACAGGTAACGGTGTTCATGAAAGGGGCACAGGTTAAACGAACGGTAAAACAATCCATTACTGCAGGCAAGCAGGAAATTGTTTTTACAGGTATCTCCACCGATATTGAAAAACAAAGTGTGCAGGTGAAGGCCGATGGCCGACTCACTATTTTATCGGTACGTGTTCAACGTGATTATTTAAAAGAACAGGAAGTAAGAGAAGAGATCAAAACAACCCAGGAAAAATTCTTTCAGCTAAATGATAAGATCAGTCTTACATCCAAAGTGCTGGAAGTATTTAAGCAGGAAGAAGCAATGCTGATCAAAAACCAGCAGATAGCTGGATCAACAGTTACATTGAAGCCAGAAGAATTAAGACAATCACTCGATTTTCAAAGAGCAAGATTAACAGAAGTGTTGAAACAACAACTGACTCTGCAAAAAGAGATCGAAGAGATGAATAAGGAACGGAATAAATTGTCGAATCAACTGGCAGAAATGAGCAGGAAGATCGATCTCTCCACCAATGAAATTGTGGTTCTTGCTGATGTAAAAGAAACGGCAACAGTTCCGTTTGAAATTTCTTATCTCGTGCAGAAAGCAGGTTGGTATCCCACTTATAATATACGTGTGAAAGATGTGGTGAGTAAACTGCAATTGGAAATGAATGCGAATGTGTACCAAACAAGTGGAGAGAATTGGAACAACATTAAACTGGTATTATCAACCGGTAACCCGAATGATAATAATACAAAACCACTCGTTAATCCATGGTTTATTTCTTATGCAATAAAGCCGGCAGTAAATCATCTACAGGAAGTCGTTGTAACTGGCTATGGAACTACAGAAGGATTCTTGGCTGGTAGTACTCCAGGTATTCAAATAAGAGGGGCATCTTCTTTAAAAAAGGAAGACAAATCAATTCCTTTGCAAGTCGTCACAACTTTTCAACCCATCACTACTCAATACGAAATACAGGAAATAGCAACAGTGAATAACGATGGCAAAGTAAATACGATGAGCATCAATGACAAAAGCATCGAAGCTTATTATGAATATTACTCTGCTCCCAAATTAGATGAAGCTGCATACCTCACAGCCAAGCTTATCAATTGGCAGGATCTTAATTTAATTCCCGGTGAAACCAATTTGTTTTTCGAAGGAACATTCCTTGGTAAATCCTATCTCGATCTGTCAACTGATAATGATACTTTATCACTTTCGTTAGGTGTCGATAAAGGGATCACAGTTAAACGAACATTGCTGAAAGAGTTCAGCAGCAAGAAATTCCTTGGTGGAAACCGTACCGAAACCAAACAGTATGAAATAACCGTTCGCAATAACAAGACTGTTCCGGTGAATATTATTGTGGAAGATCAGTTTCCTATTTCAACGCTTAAAGAAATTGAAGTTGAGGATATAAAGTATGATGGCGCTAAGCTAAACGAAGAAACAAAGATCATCACTTGGACCTTTACCATCGATCCAAAACAGTTGAAGAAAATGGAAATGAAGTACAGTGTAAAATACCCGAAAGAGAAGAAGTTACAACTTGACTAACCATTCATCAACCGCAGCAAAACACTGCGGTTTTTTTCTGCGTCTTACTTATCTTCATCGCCAATTTGTGTTCATGATCTCAGTTATTATTCCTGTTTACAACGAAGAAAAAAACATAGCATCACTGGTTACCTACCTGAAGCTGCATGGAGGTTCTTTACTGCAGGAAATAATTGTGTGCGATGCAGCAAGCACTGATGAGACAAAGGAGGTAGCGACCAAAGCTGGAGCAACTGTTGTTGTATCACCGAAAAAAGGCAGAGGTGCCCAGTTAAACTATGGTGCCTCAAAAGCAAGTGGATCGGTCTTTTATTTTGTGCATGCCGATGTATTTCCCCCACCAAGTTTTGCAACCGATATTCAAAAGGCCGTTGCCGATGGATATGGGTTGGGCCGTTATCGCACAACATTCAACACCAGGAAATGGTATGTGCAAATGATGTCGTTCTTTTCACGGTTCGATTGGTTTGCCTGCTATGGCGGAGATCAAACCTTATTTGTTACAAGAGAATTATTTGTTACAACCGGCGGCTATCGAAGAGATATGCGTGTAATGGAGGATTACGAATTTGTTGAACGTGCAAGGCAACAGTCACAGTATAAAATCTTTGCTGCCGGGGCACTCATCTCCGACCGGAAATACGACAAAAACAGTTGGTGGAAAGTGCAGACGGCAAACCGTACTATGATGCTTATGTATAAAAATGGGGCATCGCAGGAAGAAATGGCAGCACTTTACAAACGCTTACTCAATTGGTAAATTCGAAAAACTAATATCTTCACGCTTTCGTAAATAAAAATAAGTTCAATGAAACGGATCATCAGTGGTATTCAGCAGGTAGGTATCGGTGTAACAAATGCAGATGAAGCATTTATCTGGTACAATAAACATTTTGGAACCGATGTAGTTGTGTTTAAAGATGCTGCACGGGCAGAGCTGATGAAACGTTATACCGGTGGTGAAGGTCACGAGCGATATGCAATCCTTGCATTGAACATGCAAGGTGGTGGTGGATTTGAAATTTGGGAATACCGCAGCCGCAAATCACAACCTGCTACATTTGAAGTGCAGTTGGGTGACACAGGTATTTTCATGATCAAGATCAAATGTAAAAATGTAAAAGCTGCTTATGCTGAATATCAGAAAGCAGGTTTAAACCTGTTGAGCGCACCAAAAGAAAATCCGGGTGGCATTGAATCGTTCTTCATGAAAGATCCGTACGGAAATATTTTTGAAGTAATGGCGGATGAAAATTGGTTCAGTGATACTGGAAGACATACCGGTGGTGTTTGTGGCGTAACCATCGGCGTTAGTTCAATAGCGAAAGCAATTCCGTTTTATGAAAAAGTATTGGGTTACGATAAGCAATTGTTTTTGGATGAAGGTCATTACGATGAGTTCAGCAACATACCCGGTGGGCAACACAATTTCAAACGTGTGATGCTGGGACATACACGCAAACAGGAAGGGGCATTTTCAAAGTTACTCGGCCCAACCTATGTTGAATTGATTGAAGTAACTGATCGTACGCCCAAGAAGATTTTTGAAAACCGCTATTGGGGCGATCAGGGATACATTCATGTGTGCTTTGATATTAATGGTTACGAAGAACACGAACGCATCTGCAATGAAAATGGTTTTCCGTTCACCGTTGACAGTGCCAATAGTTTTGATATGGGTGAAGCAGCCGGTCACTTTTCGTACAACGAAGATCCGGACGGAACATGGATCGAATATGTAGAAACACATCGTGTACCCATCCTGAAAAAAATAGGATGGTATTTAAACTTAAAAAACAGGAAGCCTGAAAAACCGTTACCCAACTGGATGGTAAAAAGTCTCAGTTTCTCGAGGGTAAAAGTGTAGCAGGCGCCACACAATTATGAGGTTTATTTTTTCTGCAGTCATCTTTTTTTTTACAGCAAATGTTTTTTCGCAAGACAGCAGCAGAAAAAATAAACCTCGTCGTCTATCTGCATTTCCCGTTGTGTTTTATTCGCCTGAAACAAGCGTGGCTGTTGGCGGATTTGCAGCGTATACGTTCCGGAATAAAAAAGATACTGCACAACTTTATCCTTCTCAAGTGCAGTTTGGAGCAGCCTATACATTTAATAAGCAACTGTTATTGTATGCACCGTTTCGTATTTACACACCCGGAAGCAAGTTTACTGCTTATGGCGAAGTGGGTTATTACAAATACTCATACTACTTTTTCGGCATCGGAAATGATCAGCCTGCTGATTACAAAGAATTATACAAAGTAAACTATCCAAGAGTGCGATTGAATGTGTTGCGTAAGATCAATCCAAAGCTCTATGCAGGCCTGCGTTATTGGTTGGAAGATTATCGTGTGGTGGAAACAGAACAGGGCAAGCAACTTTCATCTGGTACAATCGAAGGAAGTACACGAAGTTTTATTTCAGGTATTGGTCCCGCATTGAATTACGATACCCGTGATAATATTTTCTTTGCCGGCGCCGGTGTGTTTGTTGATGCAGGAGCACAGTTCTACGGTAATGTAACCGGCAGCAACTATAAATACAAGCGCTATACACTTGATGCATCCACTTATCTTTCAACCAAACGAAAAAATGTGTGGGCTTTTAATCTGTTTGCAGACATGGTTGATGGAAATGTACCGTTCAGTCAACTGGCATTGTTGGGTGGTAATAAAAAAATGCGTGGGTTTTATGAAGGGCGCTACCGGGATAAAAATCTCCTGGCAGCAGGAACAGAATACCGCTTCAAGATCTACAAACGATTTGGTGGAACGGTGTTCGCCAATGCAGGTGCAGTAAATGATCAACTGAAAAATATTGCGGAGCATATTCGTACAACGTACGGTGCAGGACTTCGTTTTGCATTAAACCCTGCCGAAAAAATAAACCTGCGTTTAGACGCAGGTTTTGGAAAAAATTCAACCGCTTTTTATTTTACCATTGGTGAAGCTTTCTGATAATCGAGTAATTCTTTCAACTCTTCCCAATCAATAAGCGTGTCTACATCTCTTAACTGTTCGGTTACAGCAACCGTTAACCCGGCCTCAGCTGCATCGTTGATAGTGCTGCTGTAAACACTGTCGGTACTCCATGCTTTGTTACTGAAAAATGCTGGATGAACAGCACGTAATCCAAGTAAATAATAACCTCCATCATCAACCGGTCCAATGCATACATCATGTGTTTCCAATAATTCAAATGCCTTGTTCAGATGCTCTGTAGAGAGTTGCGGACAATCGCTGCCGATGATCAGCACATGTTCATAACCCAGTTCAAACAAAAAAGAAAACGCATGTTGCATCCGTTCGCCCAAATCATTTCCATACTGCAGCTGTTTGTAAAACGAATTTGTTTCCCACAGATCAAGACGATTAATTTCATCTGCATAGAAAACGAATTTATTTGCGGCAACAGGTATCAGCACATCATGCGTATGCCGCAGCAACTGACGGTAAACGTCAACCGCTGCAGCATCGCCGATATCCTTTGCTAATCTTGTTTTTACTTTTCCCGGTTCGGGATTTTTTACAAATACAATAATTGCTTTCTTGGTCATGTAAGTTTTAGCATTAGCAGCATCCACCACCGTCGTAAAACCAGGTAGAGCCTGAAATATAAATATCTTCACGGTTTAATGAGGCCAATGCAGCTGCGGTTTTATCGCATACCGCTAATGGTTGATTGGGCAATAATACATGCCCTTTCTCATCATCAAAGCATTCTTCATTTCCAAAATAAATTGCTGTTTTACCGGTAAACACACAAGGTCCATCAGCAGGCATCGGATCTTTAATGGCACACACTTCCACACTTTCAATAAAGAGTAATTCGTTGGTATCATAATTCTTTGGATCAAGAATACGATACGGACGTTTCGCTCTTATTTCTACTGTACCAAATCCTGCATCGGTGATCATTTTAATATAATCCCACAACGGTAAAGAACCACTTAAACATAAAGCCCGCAGGCGTTCATCTTCACGCAGGTTCTCCGGAATATCCTGCTCACAGGTTGGATCACTCATCACCAAACGACCTCTTGGTTTCAACACACGATACATTTCTTCTAATGCCAGTTTCAATTCTTCCTGTTTAAAAATATTGAAGAGGCAATTTTGTGCAGCCACATCAATACTGTTGTCTTCAACCGGCAAATTCAATGCATCACCTTTACGCAGATCCACAAACTCGGAACGGAACCAGGAATTTTTCCGTTCAGCTTCTGTAAAATTGTCTCTGCTTGCCTGCAACATTTCATCCACCACATCAACACCTATCACACCATTTAACTGGCGACTGAAATAGGCAAACTGCAACAACTCCATTCCTCCGCCAACGCCAACATACAGTATTCGTGGATTATTCACGAGATCTCTTGGATGAACGGTACTGCCACATCCGTAATTCATCTGTTGCATACGCACCGGAATATCTAATCCTGGCAATTGCCAAATGGGTGTAGTGGTGCAGCACAAACCAACTTGCGGGTTTTCAGCGGCTTCTTTGTAAACATTTTTTGTTGTTTCGAGATAAGTAGTGCTCATTGTCTTTTTTATTTGATGGTGAGTTTAGTTGATATACGATATAATAAAATAAATGGTTGCACTGATGATGGCTGCAATTGGCAACGTGAGCAGCCATGATAATGCGATCTTCGCTATTTCTTTATTATCGGCAGATTTTGCAGAAAGACCAATGCCATAAAGACTGCCAACAGATACATGTGTGGTAGAAACGGGTAACCCAAATTTACTGGCAATGATCACCATTGTGCCGGTAACCATATTCGCCAATAATCCCTGTTGGGGTGAAAGCCTTGTAATTTTTTTACTCATGGTCTCAGCAATTTTGCGTGCATTGATCAATCCTCCAATTGCCATTACAACTGCAAGTAGTAAAAAGTTGATGGGCATACTGAAATAAGTTGAAAGTAATAGTAGTGAAATGAGTTTAGGTGTATCGTTCAACCCTCTTGCAAAACTTACAACGCCTGCACTGAGATAGTGAAGCGGGTTAAGAAACGATCTGTTGCCTGTTATGGATAATCCAGCAACAGTATAGTCGGTTTTCTTTGTTGTGGAAATGATCTTATACAGAATACCTGTTATAAGAATGGCGATCAACGGACTGATGAGTAATGGAAGAAAAAATGTTTTACCTAATACACTTATATCAACCTTGCTGCCTGCAGTTACAATGCCCGCACCAACTAATGCACCCACTAAACCGTGCGTAGTTGAAACAGGAAAACCTAAGAATGTTGCCAGTAAAATAGTAATACCGGTACTACCTGCAACGGCCAATACAAATTCTTTTGTCTGTAATATTTCATCGGGCACTAAACCTTTACCTGAAAAATTTTTCACCAATCCATTTGCAAGAAAATAGGAACAGATCGATCCGGCGAATGTAAATAGTGTTGCAAGCAACAGTGCCTGCTTGTAGTTCAACGTGCCACTTCCCCATAAAGTAGCAGTTCCTTTAAAATTATCATTCGCACCATTGGCGTATGTAAGTAAAAGCACTGCAAGCAATAAGAGAAATGTCATGTATAGAATTTAAAAACTGTAACGAATGCTGAATAACCCCTGCGCTCTGGAGAGCAGTGCATCGTATTGCCAGGCTTTTGTTTGCGGGTTTGAAAAATTTAATTCCGTTTGTAATGAACTGTTCACTCTTGCAACAGTGAGTAGTTGGTAACTGCTGTTTAAAATATTGGGAACATAATATTGCCGTCCCCAGTTTCTCGAAATAAGATTGGAAAGATTAAATACATCCAGTGAAAAACCAAGTGTATGATTTTGTTCTTCGGAACCTAATTGTATCGAATACATAACCTTCATATCAAGTTGCTGATTCCAGGGAGTGCGTGCTCCATTTCGTTCTGCATACTGGCCTCTTCGTTTACTGAGGTAGCGATCTCGTTCGATGTAATTATTCAATTGCTCCCATTGAGCAGCAGCAGTTGTTACTATATTTCCCGCCGCATCTTTTATATCAACGAGGTTACTTTCAGTTTGATTGCGTGGAATATAAATCAGATCGTTGTTAGGTGAACCATCACGGTTTATGTCGCCAATATAGGTATAGGTATACGGACTGCCGGATTGTAATGTATAAACAAAGATCACATTTACACTGCTGCGTTTCCACTTATGATTGTATTGAAGATTGCTGATGCTGCGATGACGCAGATCGAAGTTAGAATAAGATAACTGCGGAGCATTCGGTAAAATCGTTTGATTGAATTCCCAATTCGCCTGTGGCGAAACACGTACACCATTGGAAATATCTTTTGATACGCCATACGTGTAAGCGGTAAGAAATTGAAACGCTTTGATGCGTTTTCCGACTGTAACAGAAAGTTGATAGCGGTAACCTTCATTCGTGTTGGTTAACAGAAATACGTTCGTGAAAGAAGCATTCAGCTTTTGTGCATTTCCATTGCCAAGATATACAGTTCGGTTATCACCTGCTCCGGTTAAACCGGCAGTACTGTCTTTCAGATTGATTGTTTTATACAACACATCATTCAATGTTTTTGTATATACAGCTTCAACAGAAAGTGACCAGCCATTCTCCGTTTTAAAATCGATACCTAAACTGTTACGGAATACCTGTGGTAGTTTGTAATTGTTATCGAGTAAATTAATTTCACGTATGCCGGGTTGATAGGTGGCAGCAATCTGCGATACATCGTTGATCAACGGAACACTTATTGTGGGACGAACATCTACATTGCCATAGGTTGTACCACTGTTGTAATAAGGATACGCCAGCCATGCAAATGGCATACGGCCATTGAAGATGCCGCTTCCACCTCTTAGTACCAGTTGTTGGTTACCGTTTATATTCCAGTTGAAACCAACTCGTGGTGCAATTTGCGGATATGGATTGTTACTGTTGGAAAAATTTTCAAAACCTTTTGTTTTTGTTACATCAGGATTTACGGAAGGTCTGTCGGGGTAAGCCGTAAAATCAAAACGGATGCCTGCTGTTACACGTAAGTTTTTTGTGATTGCAATTTCATCCTGTATGTATTGACTCAATAAAAACACACGAAAACTGGCTGACGGATTATTTCTGTTGAATTCATAATCGTTATTCTGTAAATTATAAACACCACGTATGCGGCTTGGTTTCTCAGCAAAAAAATCATCCACGCTTCTGTAAGCCCAACGTCCGTTAAATGCGGTAAGGAAACGATAGTCAATATTGTAAAATTCATTGTGCGTGCCAATGGTGATCGTTTGTTTTCTTCGGTAGAACGTAAGGTTATCCGTTAGTTCAATTGTTTTTAAATTCAATCCATATACCGCCGCTTCACGGTACGCTCCCAGATAAATAGTATTGGCAGTGTTGTAAGTAATTTCAATATGTGGAAACAGATCTCCTTTGATCTGCCGCTCATCTTTTGTGTTGGTGAAACCAATAATGAGGTTACTGGAAAGACGATTTGAGAAATTGGATTTTGCTTCAAACACCGCACTATGCGTTTTACTGCTGTGCCGGAATCCCTGGCTGCCGAAGTTTAGAATGTTTGCAGACCGTTCATTGTTATCTGCAAATGCCTGTACATAATTGTGCCTGATGCTCAGTTTGTGTACACTATTCACATTCCAGTCAAGCTTCGCAAAAAATTTATCGCTGTTGATCTTTAAGGTAACATCTTCATAAGAGCCAAGATCATAGTTGTAACGGGATAGAACCGTATCGTACAATGCTTTTGCAAGTGCAAACGGTATAGCTGAGCCATCGCTGCCGGGTGCGAATGCAACAGGTTCGTTTCTTCTTGCAATTTCAATAGCTGTAAAATAGAAAAGTTTATTCTTGATGATTGGGCCTCCCAGTCGAAAGCCGGTTTGATAATCAGAAAAATTTTCTATGCGTTGGCGCTTTGCATCGGCTGTTGGTCCGGTTAACCATTGGTTTCTCCCTGAGAAAAAAGCAGAACCTGAAAATTGATTTGTACCACTTCTTGTGACAGCATTAATACTGCCCCCGGTAAAATTTCCTAACGTTACTGTGTAAGGCGATACTTCTACCTGTACTTCCTGTATGGCTTCTAAACTGATGGGTTGTGTTTTTGCTAAGCCTCCGGGAGTGCCCGATGCCAATGATCCGCCTGCACCACTTGCAGGTTCGGTAAAACCAAATGCATCATTCAAAGCGGCTCCATCAATGCTTAAATTATTATAGCGATAATTGGTACCGCTTAAACTGTTGCCATTTGATTGTGGGCTTAAACGTGTAAAATCCTGTAAACTTCTGCTAATGGTAGGAAAATTTTCAATCTGGCTTTTTGAAATAGAAGTACCGGCACCGGTTCTGCGAATGATTTTTTTATTACTACGGATAATAATATCCTCTAAAGAGGTTGAAAGTGGTTGTAAAACACTGTTGATATTTTCTATGCTGCCTAAACTTAATTGAACATCAGTAAGTGTATCACTCGCAAATCCGATATAAGAAAAAATGAGCGTGTAAGGTCCGCCACTTTTAAGATTGGGTAAATTGTAAGTTCCTCCTTTTTGGGAAACGGTTGCATACACTGATTTTGTAGGTTCATGAATTGCCTGTATGGTTATCCTTTCAAGCTCTTCCCCATTTTGCGCTCTTACATTGCCACGTATGCCCGCACTTGTAATCTGTGCATTTATTTGAAATGCGAGAGAACATAATCCCAGCGTTACTAAAATATGATGCCTTGTGATAAAAAGCAGTACAGACTTGATGAAATGAATTGCCGGAAAATTTTTCGCCATACGACAGTTGTTACCCTCTCGTATAAACGAAAGAATTGTGCATGCGGTTTTTTAAGAATGGTTATACATTCGATTTCAATTATGCTACTGCACCACCACAACTGCTACCCATACCTGCAGTGCAGCCGTAGCAATGCTGGTTGATAATAATCTCTCTGTTAGTTAATGCTGCCGCATTGAAGGTTGATAAATGCTGCGATTCTTTACACGATACCTTCATTTCCAGCATCTGATTAAAATCACAATCGTAGATATAGCCATCCCACCCAATGGAAAGCGTAGTGCGGCACATAACGTTTGCAGCAGCAGCCGGATTAAAAGCTGCAATCAGTTTTTCCATATACTTCTCATAGTTTTCTGTTTGCAACAGGTAATCGAGATAACGACTGATGGGCATATTTGTAATCGTAAACAACGAATTGAAAACAATGCCGAAATCTTTTTTCAACGCTGCTTTGTATTCTTTTTCTAAAGCGTTTTGCGGCGCAGGTAAAAAAGCACCGGCGGGATTGTAAACAAGGTTCAGAATTAACCCCGTGCCTTCCACTCCATAACCAACTGCATTTAACATTTGTAATGCTTTCACCGAATCTTCAAACACACCATCACCACGCTGACGGTCTGTACGGTCTTTTGAGTAGGAGGGAAGCGATGAGGCAACTTCTATTTGATGCTGTTTGAAAAATTTAGGCAGATCATGAAAACGTTTATTCGCAAGAATGATGGTAAGATTACAACGTACAATGATATGCTTACCAAGCTTTTTAATTTCTTCCACAAACCAACGGAAATCCGGATTCAATTCAGGAGCACCACCCGTTAGGTCAACTGTTTTAAACGATGGATTAGCAGCAAGTATATCCAGGCACAATTGCATGGTGTCACGGGTCATGATCTCTTTACGGTCGGGGCCTGCATCCACATGACAATGTTTGCACACCTGGTTACACATTTTACCAACGTTTATCTGGAATATTTCCAGTTGTGTTGATTGTAATGGATAAAGACCTATCGTTTCCAGTTTTTGCTGAAAGGGTACAAGACGATATTCGTGACCGTTATAACCATGTTCTAAAATATCGATCTGTTCATGCGCATCTGCTAAACTGTTTCCCTGTGCCTTTAATGATTTCGTGTTGCTGCTCATCTTTGCGTTATTGATGGTTGGTAATTCGTTTAGTTCTGTTTACATGGCTATTTCTTTCACCTTGTTCATCATTTGCACACCATGCACCAATGCTGCACCACCTTTAATAGCTGCTGCTACATGCACGGCTTCCATCATTTGTGCTTCATCCCAGCCTTTTTCAAATGCATCGCTGCTGTAAGCATCAATGCAATAAGGGCATTGTACTGCATGCGCTACTGCCAAGGCGATCAATGATTTTTCTTTTGCTGTCAACGCACTGTCGGCAAATGTTGCACCATACCATGCAAAGAATTTATCTGCCAGGTCTTTTTGATATTCACCGATCTTTCCAAATTTGCCGAGGTCTTCTGCATTGTAATAATGATTGTGCATGCTGTTGGTTTTAGTTCTGATAATTATTTAAATATAAAGTCCAGTCGTACGATTTGAATTTGATATTCGGATGTACATCGTTCGGGATGATCGCTTTTTCTTTCAGCAAACGGATCATTCCTTTCTTGCCGCCAAAGTCTTTCCGGAACCATCCCATAATAGCAGGAAGCTTCATGGTATTTGCTTGCTTATCATATTCCGCTTCGCCGGTTAAGTAAGCAGTTGCTGCAATATCCAATTGTTGATGTAAGTTTTCAGGATTGTAAAAAGCAATCGGCGGACAACTCTTCGCTCCACAATTCAGCGCAAAGTGTAAACGGTAATCCAGTTCTTCCACACGTAATTGCTTTTCTGTTTTACCGGGAAAAAATTTACTAAGATAACCGCCGCTCCATTTAATTTTTGAACGACGTAAAACATCATGTTCAATATCATCCAGGCTTAACGGTAAACCTGCAATCGTTAATTGATTGCTTTTGAAGAAGGCTCGTCTGCTTTTGTAAGCACCTGGGTTCTTTTGCAAAGCAGCCTGAACATAACCGTTATAAAGATTTATCCAGAAAGCTTTCTTCTCATCATCCGTACTTAATTTATTTTTAAGATCAGTAATTGCGATCGACCGGAGTTGGTCTTCCAATGCTGCAGTGCTTTCGCCTGTTTTTGCAGCATAGATATAATCCTGCGATAGTTTTACCAACATATTTTTACTGCGGGTTTTTGTGTTCATCACTTCATTGTAATTCGTGGTTGGTACACTTGTTATTTTCGGTTCTTCAATCGGTTGCTTTTCTCCCTTCATCCAGTTGGTTATTGCTTCGTCTGTAATTGTTTCGGCTTCTGTAATGGCAATGATCTTTCCGTCTTTCAGAATAACGGTGTAAGGATAAGCAGGCGGTTGAAATAAATTGGTAATGCTGTTATCTGCATCCGACACAATCGGGAAAGCAAAATTTTTTCTTGCAGCAAGGAACTTCTGTAATCTTGCTTCTTCTTCATTTGATACAAGAATCACCGTTAGCTTATCTTTAAACTTCTCCTGAATTTTTACGAGCTGTGGTATTGCTTTGATGCAGGGAACGCACCATGTGCCAAAGAAATCCACGATGGTAAGTTCATTCTGCAAGGAATTGAAGTTCGTGGCAGGCTTTTCCTTGTTCAGTGTTTTGTTGATGGGAAAGTTTTGCACAGCATCACCCGTTTTGTATCCGTTCTGAGCCGATACAAGGGATGCCGGAAAAAGAAACAGTATGAAGAAGGGTCGTAATCGCAAAAAACCTATTTTCATGGATATACGTAAGTGGGAAAATTATAGATTGATAAATAACTCAATAAATACAACGCATGAACAATATTGTTGCAGCAATTCAGGAATCGGCTTCTTTTTTAGCAGAACGGGGTATGAAAGTAAAGCCGGTGGTGGGTATTGTACTTGGTACCGGGCTTGGAGCATTGGTTAACAAAATAGAGGTGGAGCTCACGATTCCTTATACCGATATCCCTCATTTTCCACACGCTACCGTTGAGTTTCACAAAGGAAATTTATTATACGGCAAAATTGGAGGTGTGCAGGTAGTTGCCATGCAGGGAAGGTTTCATTATTATGAAGGATATAGTATGCAACAGGTTACGTTCCCTATTCGTGTAATGAAAGCATTGGGTGTTGAAACGCTTCTGTTGAGTAACGCTGCCGGTGGTATGAATCTCCATTACAAAAAAGGCGATCTTATTCTCATCGATGATCATATCAATATGCTTCCTGATAATCCACTGCGTGGGTTGAGCGATCCTTTGTTGGGCGAACGTTTTGTTGATATGAGTACGCCGTACAATGCTTCGCTACAACAACTGATGTTACAAAAAGCAACAGAGCAAAATATTCTATTACACAAAGGGACTTATGTAGCAGTAATGGGGCCAAACCTTGAAACAAGAGCAGAGTACAGATGGTTGCGCAGCACCGGTGCAGATATGGTGGGCATGAGTACGGTACCTGAAGTGATTGTTGCCAACCAGATTGGTTTAAAATGTTTGGCCGTAAGTGTAATTACAGATGAATGTGATCCTGAAAATTTAAAGCCGGTAAATATTGCAGAGATTATTGAAGTGGCAGGCAAGGCCGATGAAAAACTCAGTACCTTGTTTGCATCGTTAATTGAAGGCTTAGTTTAACTGCGGATCAATGGGATAGTTGATGATTTGACTGTATTCTCCACCCATTGATTTAACGGCTTCTTTCCAGATACTGTCTGTTTGATTATGAAAAACAATATTGCGGCTGGCGTTTACCGTTAGCCAGGTTTTTTCTTTCATTTCATCGTTTAGCTGTCCGTTGCTCCAGCCGCTGTAGCCGAGATAGAAACGGATTTTATTAAGATCAAGTGTTTCGTTTTTCAACATACTAAGCACCAAGTCAAAATCGCCTCCCCAGAAAATTCCTTTTGTTATTTCCTGTCCGCCGGGTATCTCATCGGGCAGTTGATGTAAAAAATGTAATGTATCCATTTGTACAGGTCCGCCATAATAAACAGGTACAGTATATCCCTCAAGATCGGTGATCAGTTCGTTAAGTGTTTGCTCAAACGTACGATTGATTACCAATCCAAAACTTCCTGCTTCATCATGCTCACAGAGCAACACAACGGTTCGCATAAAATTCGGGTCCTTTAAAAATGGATCAGATATGAGTAATATGCCACTTGCCGGTTCAATCATACACTTAATTTACAGCGGAATTTTCAATTTTCCATTTTTTTGCACATGTTCTGTCAAAGCCTCGTTAAAAGAAACTGGTGTTTAGAAATAGGCGATTTCCTGTTACTTTCACAGGTATTTTTGCAGATCGTTCCAAAAGGCCAAATGCACAACCGTAAATAGAACACATGAAGAAAACGTTTCCCATCATTATTGCATTAATCACACTGTCGTTAATGGGGATTATTTATATACAGGTGTCATGGTTGAGGAACCTGGCTTTTCTAAGGGAGGAGCAGCTAAAAGAAAAACTGTCCGCAGTTATTCAGCAGGTGGGTGAGGAACTAGTGGTACAGCGTAGCGATGCGTTTAATAATCTTGGCCGCATGCCCGGTATGAAATTTCCGGGAGATGGATATGATATCTACAAACAGTTTTCCGTCACAAACAGGTTTACCATTTACGAAATCAGGGAAAAACTGCAAAAGGCTTTTATCCGGAATAATTTAAGAGACACAGAGTTTGAATTTGCAGTGGCAAGTGATAATGTGTTTGGTCATTATGAATTGAAGTCGCCACGGTTTATGGATATGGCTTCAGATACCGTACATAATTTAAAAGCATGGTATCCATTGGTTGCAAGTAGTGGAAGTATACTCGAAAGCCTTGCGCCAGACGAAGTATTTGTAATTGTGGTGCCCGATGTAAAAAGTTATGTTCTTCAATCACTAGGTTGGATGATCACCGGATCAATTCTATTTACACTCATCATCATCACGGCATTCTTCCTCACCATCCGTACGTTGTTGCGTCAAAAGAAATTGGGTGATATGAAGAATGATTTCATCAACAATATGACGCATGAGCTAAAAACGCCATTAGCAACTATTTCTCTGGCAGTTGATGCTTTGAAAAATGAAAAAGTATTGGGCAATCCTGAAAAGCTCGGCTATTTCACCAATATGATCAAGGATGAGAACAAACGCATGAATAAACATGTGGAATCAATTCTGCAGGCTGCACAAATGGAACGCCAGGAAGTACAATTGAACTTACGTGAGCTGCATGTGCATGACATCATACGAAATGTATTGACTAATCTTCAGTTACAGATCGAAGAGAAACAAGGTAAGGTTGATGTGCAGCTTTCAGCAACAAATGATCTGATGGATGCAGATGAAGTTCATCTCACCAATCTCATCAACAACCTTGTTGATAATGCACTGAAATATTCAAAAGATGATTCGTTTCATCTGCAAATCGGTACTAAGAACATGGGTAAGTTCATTCGTATTACGGTAGAAGATCATGGTATTGGTATGAACAAAGAAACACTTACACGAGTGTTTGAAAAATTCTATCGTGCACATACCGGCAACGTGCATAATGTAAAAGGATTTGGTCTTGGTCTCAGCTATGTAAAAACAATGGTAGAGGCACATGGCGGTAAAGTAAAAGCCGATAGTGTTGTTGGGAAGGGTAGTACGTTTACGGTTGATCTGCCATTGAAGAAATGATCATCATCTCTTCGCAACCGGTATTACCAACTTCAATCCACTCCATTGCTCAGTAACGGCACACACTTTCACATCAACTAAATTATTAGCTAAGGCAAACTGTCGTATCCAGTCTTCCGTAAGATCGGTTGGTATACTTGCACTTTTTTTATACCAGCTCACCCAAAAGCTAACGTTGCCGCTCAGTCGCTTTTCAATTTGCTTGTAACATTTTAGAAATTCTTTTTGCGATGCTGCGAACAGGTGAATAAACCCGGGCCGTTCTTTTGGCTTGCATAATTGTGCCGAGCAATCAGCAGATATCAATTCCCAATACGCATCTATTCCACCCGGTGGGTTTAGGATGAGGAGTTTCATCTCATCAGTAATTCCAAGTTTTTTAATAAGCGCCGTGCCTGAGTAACCAGTCATGAACAAAAGTTTAATTCACAATGAAATCAGGGTTTTCCACAGGCTATTCACCGTAATCCACAAGCAAGTTCACAAAAATCGGGGTTTAATCGGCCCAAGTCCTTTGCCAGTAAGACTCAGGGAGTTGTGGAAAAAATAAAACTTCACACTTTTGGTTCGAAAGTGGGAAAAAGTGTTATTTTGTGTGTAATTGTGTAAGAATTCGATTAAAATCGCTTAAATGATTGGTTTTCTGGGAGAATATGAGGTTACGCTCGACGCAAAAGGTCGATTCCTGCTCCCGGCTGGCTTTAAAAAGCAAATGCCGGAAGAGTGGAACAGCCAATTTGTGATCAGCCGTGGCTTAGACTCATGCCTCTCTTTATACCATTCTAAACATTGGGAACCAATTTTCGCCCACATAAGTTCTTTAAACGATTTTGATCCGAAGGTAAGGCAATTTCAACGCTACTTTTTGAACGGAGCAACCACAGTCGAGCTTGATTCTGCAGGTCGTTTACTGGTGCCCGCTCAACTGAAAGAATTTGCAGGGCTTGATAAGGATGTAGTGTTGTTTGCCAAGGGAAACAAGATAGAAATATGGGATAGTAATAAGTACAAACAGTTCTTTGAAGCCCTTTCAGCCAACGATTTCAGCAACCTGGCGAATGAGGTGATGGTGAAACCTCCGGTGTTGTAAGAGATGGCGAAACAAAAAAAAATACAAGCTGCAGACCCGCAAAAGGTCGATCAGCAACAGGATGTTTATCACATTCCTGTAATGTTGATGGAAGCCGTAGATGCGTTGAACATAGATCCTGATGGCGTTTATGTTGATTGCACATTTGGCGGCGGCGGTCATAGCAGGGAGATATTAAAACGCTTGGGTAAAGATGGGAAACTGGTTGCTTTTGACCAGGACCCTGATGCCAAACGTAATCTGCCGGATGATGAGCGTATTGTTTTTGTTCCGCACAACTTTAAACATATCGGCCGCTTTTTAAAACTCAACGGTTTTGCAAAAGTGGACGGCATCTTAGCCGATCTCGGAGTTTCGAGTCACCAGTTTGATGAAGGTACAAGAGGTTTTTCTACAAGGTTCGATGGTCCGCTTGATATGCGGATGGATCCATCGCAACCGGTTACAGCTTCTACCATTCTTCAAACCTTTTCGCAACAGCAACTGCACAAATTGTTTGAACAGTACGGTGAGGTAACCAATGCAAAAACGCTTGCAGCAACAATCGTTCAGCAACGTAATACCAATCCGCTTCAAACTATTGAGCAGTTAAAACAGGCATTGCAATCAGTGGTAAAGGGTAATCCCAATAAATATTTCGCCCAGGTGTTCCAGGCATTGCGTATTGAAGTGAACGATGAATTAGGTGTGTTGAAAGAATTGTTAGAGCAATTGCCCGGTATCCTGAAACCCAAAGCCCGAGTGGCTATCATTTCCTTTCATTCGCTGGAAGACAGATTGGTGAAAAACTTTTTAAAAAAAGGAAGTTTTGAAGAGGAAACGTATAACCCATTTGAACGGGAAACAAAAGAACAGGTATTTAAGATCATTTCGAAGAAACCAATAGAACCATCGGCTGAAGAGCAGAAACTGAACTCAAGATCCAGAAGTGCACGGTTACGAATAGCCGAAAAACTTTAACCCTTGTAAAACTGAAGAAACAAACAAACTGAACACAGGAAATTACAAACAAACCAATGGCAGTAAAAGAGCCGAAGATCGATTTTAAAAAGTGGTTGAATTACCAGTGGATCGTGAAGAACGTTCCATACTTTCTCTTTCTCTCCCTGCTGGCGATCATTTACATCGCCAATGGCCATTACGCCGATAACACCATCCGCAACATTAACAAAACCACGAGGCAATTAAAAGAACAGGAGTATGAGTACAAAACTCTCAACGGAAAACTCATGTTCCAGAACAGGTTAAGTGAAGTGGCAAAAGCAGTTGAGCCAATTGGTTTAAAAGAAAATATTCAGCAACCCATCAAATTAACTGACAGTACAAAACTGAAAGACAATTAATGGAAGTAAAAAAAGACATATTGTGGCGTGTTTACCTTGGCTTTCTCGGCTTGGGTGTATTTGGCCTCCTTATTTTAGGAAAGGCCCTTTACACACAACGCATTGAAGGAAGTTATTGGAAGAGCATGGGCGATAGTCTGCACACAAAGATTCTTGATCTTGATGCTGAGCGTGGTACGATTTACAGCGAAGATGGAAGTATGCTGAGTACATCGTTACCACAATTTGATATCTACATTGATTTTGGCGCTGATGGTTTGCGTGCAAAAGCCGGAAAGAATTTCAAAGAGAATATTGATTCATTAAGTATTGCGCTTGCAGGTTTGTTCAGCGATAAAACAGCAGCTACTTATAAAAAGGAATTAAAGCAGGCTTATCAAGAGAAGGAGCGTTACTACCTGCTTCATAAAAAAGTATCGTTTGAAGATTACAAACAGTTGCGTGAGTTCCCATTGGTGCGTTTGGGTCGGAACAAGAGTGGTTTTATTGCTGAAGTAAAAACAAAACGTCTTAATCCGTTTGGTGAGCTTGGTTTCCGCACTATTGGTTTGTATCGTGAAAATTCAAAACTCGTAGGACTTGAGCGTTCATTTGATAGTGTGTTGCGTGGTACAACTGGTAAACGCCTGGTTCGTTATGTGGCAGGAGGAGTAATGATGCCTGTTGAAGGTTTTGAAGTGGAACCTGAAAATGGCGATGATGTTTATACAACGCTTGATGTAAACATCCAGGATATTGCTGAGCGTGCATTGATGCGTACCATGACGACAAATGAAGCTCTGGAAGGTACATGCATTGTAATGGAAGTGGCAACAGGCAAGATTAAAGCCATTGCAAATCTTGGTCGCACAAAAGATGGAACTTATTTCGAAACAGATAATTATGCATTGCGCACTGCAGAACCTGGTTCAACAGTAAAATTGGTAACACTGCTTGCTGCATTGGAAGATAAGCATGTAACCATCAACGATAATATTGCGATCCATGGTGGCCGTTGGAATTTGAATGGAAGAACAATTGTTGATGATCATCACGGTCCGGAAGTAACCAGTATTAAAACAGCCTTTACACAAAGCTCGAATGTGGCAATGAGTAAACTGGCTTATCAGTATTACACAAAAGATCCCAAAGAATATTACAAGCATCTGAAGGCGCTTCATCTTACTACAAAAACAGGTATTGAGCTTAACGAAGAATTCAGTCCGCTAATCAGGAATCCCAATAAAGTAAAACCAAAGAACTGGCATCCGCAAACATTGGCATCATGGGGTTTTGGATATGAACTGATGGTGTCGCCTTTGCAGATGCTGATGGTATACAATGCCGTTGCGAATAATGGCAAAATGATGAAGCCTTACCTGCTCAACGAAATAAAAAGTTACGGAACAGTGATCAGGAAAAATGAACCTGTTGTTTTGAATGAAGCAATAGCAAGTGTATCAACCATCAAACAATTACAGGAATGTTTGGCTGCTGTTTGCACAGAAGGTACGGCAAAGAAACAATTTGAGACTGCTCCTTATAAAGCAGCAGGGAAAACAGGTACAGCAAAAGTGAATGATGGAAAGTATAAATATCGTGATGGTGTATATCAATCAGCATTTGCAGGTTATTTCCCTGCAGAAGCACCGAAGTATTCCATCATTGTAGTGGTGAAGAATAAACCGCATGCAGCTAACTACTATGGAGGATCTGTGGCAGCACCCGTATTCAGAGAAATTGCTGACCATCTTTATAAATACAGCCAGGAACAGCAACAACCTTATCAATTACCTGCCATTGCTGATTCCATGCTGTACACATTCAACGGAATGAAAAAAGAACTGCAGGTGATCGCATTGCAGTTCGGATTTAATTATGCTGATCAACTGGCAGGTAACTGGCGCAGATCGTATCTGAAGAATAATAGTGTGCAAGCTCTATCAGCTGAAACACGAGAAAAGCTGGTACCCGATGTAAAAGGAATGGGATTGAAAGACGCACTGTATGTTATGGAAACAGCTGGTGTAAAAGTGAAAGTGACAGGAAAAGGAAGAATCAATAATCAATCGATAGCAGCAGGTACACCTGTTGCAAAAGGACAAGAAATAATGTTGTATCTCAATTAATGGCAGAATTAAAAGACATATTGTATAAAGTGCACCTGCGCAGTGTTCATGGATCAACTAATGTTGATGTAAATGATCTGCAGATCGATTCACGTATGGTGAAACCGGGCACTTGCTTTATTGCTATTAAAGGTGTGTCGGTTGATGGTCATGAATTCATCAACAAAGCAATTGAATCAGGTGCCACAGCTGTAGTGTGTGAAGTGTTACCTGATCAACTGAATGATGGTATAAACTATATACAGGTTGCCAACAGCGCAGAGGCAGCAGGCTTTATGGCCAACCAGTTCTTTGGAAATGTGAGTGAGCAAATGAAAGTGATTGGTGTAACAGGCACCAATGGAAAGACAACTATTGCTACATTATTATTTAAGCTGTTCAGTGGTTTAGGTTACAGGTGCGGACTGATCTCAACAGTTGAATATCATGTAGGCGACAAAGTATTTCCATCAACACATACAACACCTGATGTAATCAATTTAAACAGCTTATTAAAACAGATGTACGATGCCGGTTGTACGTATGTTTTTATGGAGTGCAGCAGTCACGCTATTCATCAGCATCGTATTACCGGTATCCATTTCACCGGCGCATTGTTCAGCAATATCACACACGATCACCTCGATTATCACAAAACTTTTGATGAATACATCAAAGTTAAAAAGAGCTTTTTTGATGGACTTGGGGCTGATGCGTTTGCGATCAGTAATAAGGATGATAAGAGAGGTGAAGTGATGTTGCAGAATACAAAAGCGAAGAAGTTTTATTACGGGTTGAAGAGCATAGCTGATTTTAAAGGGAAGATCCTGGAGAACAGTCTCACTGGTTTGCAGATGTTGGTGAATAATGATGAAGTGCATTTCCGTTTGATCGGCGAGTTCAATGCATACAATTTACTGGCCGTGTACGGGGCAGCTATTTGCCTGAGGGAAGATAAACTGAAAGTGTTGCAGGTGTTGAGTGGTGTTACCGGTGCAGAAGGAAGATTTGATTACCTCATTTCACCAAAGGATCTCATACTCGGTATTGTTGACTATGCACACACACCCGATGCATTGGAAAATGTGTTAGCAACAATCAAAAAATTAAGAAGAGGTCATGAGCAGATCATCACCGTAGTTGGTTGTGGTGGCGATAGAGATAAAACCAAACGTCCGGTGATGGGTGAAGTGGCATGTGAACTCAGTGACAGAGTGATTTTTACCAGCGATAATCCACGTAGTGAAGATCCACTGGAGATACTGGCCGATATGGAATTTGGTTTGAGCAGTGCAGCAAGAAGAAAATTTATTTCAATCGCTGACAGAAAGGAAGCAATTAAAACTGCTGTAAGTCTTGCCAAGCACGAAGACATCATCCTCGTTGCCGGCAAGGGGCATGAAAAGTACCAGGATATTAAAGGAGTGAAGTACGAGTTTGATGATAAGAAGGTGTTGGAACAAATGTTTGAATTATTAGAAAGATGAGTGATGA
Source organism: Lacibacter sp. H375 (assembly GCF_037892425.1). NCBI lineage: Bacteria > Pseudomonadati > Bacteroidota > Chitinophagia > Chitinophagales > Chitinophagaceae > Lacibacter > Lacibacter aquaticus. Next base: position 237,054 of record NZ_JBBKTT010000001.1, on the reverse strand, counting down.
GTAATCAGTGATGAGTGGGCTTTACCATTCACCATTGACGATTCACAATAAAAACTGAATGCATGTTAAAGAACTTATTTGATTGGTTGAACAGTATCGGGATAAAATTCCCGGGCGACAATCTGTTCCAGTTCATCACCAGCAGGGTGATGCTGGCTGTATTGTTATCACTGATCATTTCAACTGTGTTCGGTAAAAAACTCATCAACTATCTGCGCAAACGGCAGGTTGGTGAAACGGTTCGTGATCTTGGATTAGCAGGTGAACAACAAAAGAAAGGAACACCAACAATGGGTGGTCTTATCATCATCCTTGCGATTGTAGTTCCTACTTTATTGTTAGCAGATGTGAGCAAAGTGTATATCCTGCTCATGTTGTTTGCAACAATATGGATGGGGATGATCGGCTTCATTGATGATTATTTGAAACTCCGTGCAAAACGTTTGGCACAGGAGCAAGGTGTTAATTATAAGAAAGGGGATAAAGATGGATTGGCAGGTTGGTTTAAAGTATTAGGACAAGTTGTATTAGGTGTAGCAGTTGCAACAACATTAATGTTTAATGATTCTGTGAGTGCCTACCGTGAGTTTACAGGAACAGAACTACCAGCGGATGCACAAACAAGGAAACCAAAGCTGGATGGCGAAGAAAAAATCATGATTAAAGCAGATGGACCTATCACCACCATTCCATTTGTGAAGGGACATGAATTTAATTATTCAAAACTATTGCCGAAAGCAATCCGTGGTGCCACATGGTTATTGTATGTAATGATCGTCGTGTTTATTGTAACTGCAGTATCAAACGGTGCAAACATTACAGATGGGATTGATGGTTTAGCAACAGGTGTATCGGCGGTAATTGGAATATGTCTGGGCATATTCGCTTATGCAAGTGGTAACATTCGCTTAGCCGATTATCTCAACATTTTATATATACCCGGAATTGGTGAGTTATCCATTTTCATTGCTGCAATGGTTGGTGCATGTATCGGTTTTCTCTGGTACAACTCTTATCCGGCACAAGTGTTCATGGGCGATACCGGTAGTTTAATGTTAGGCGGTGTAATTGCATCATTAGCATTTTTAGTAAGAAAAGAATTATTGATACCCATTTTCTGCGGAGTGTTTTTAGTAGAAAACCTGAGTGTGGTGCTGCAGGTTGGCTACTTCAAATACACAAAGCGAAAATATGGTGAAGGCAGAAGGATATTTTTAATGAGTCCGTTGCATCATCATTATCAGAAAAAAGGATTTCATGAGAGTAAGATCGTCACCCGCTTTTGGATCGTAACGATTCTTTGTGTGGTGCTGGCGATTGTAACACTCAAAATCCGTTAAAGAGGTTATTGAAAAACCACCCCTGGTTTTAAATCCTTACCCAACCAATCCTATGTAAGACTTAGAAGAGAACCATCTATGTAGCACCTCTGAGATCCTGTACTAACCCATACTTGTGAAGAGCCTTTTTTATTTCTCTATTGGAAATAAAAAAAGTAGAAAAACCAAAAAAGAAAATGTTACCGGTCTCCGGTTACCGGTAACATTTATCAGGCAACTGGAAACTTGAAATGAACATGGCACACAAATGTTACATACTTGGTGGCGGCGAAAGTGGAGCAGGCGCTGCTATTCTTGCAAAGAAGCAAGGGTATGATGTATTTGTGAGCGATGCAGGACCTATCAAAAACATTTACAAAGAAGAGTTGAAGGAGTACGGAATTGAGTTTGAAGAGAGCATGCACAGCGAAGAAAAAATTCTGAGTGCAGATGAAATTGTAAAGAGCCCCGGCATTCCTGAGAAGAGTGAAATGATGAAGAAGATACGCAAGCAAGGCATTCCTGTAATCAGTGAGGTGGAGTTGGCATATCGTTTTAAAGGTAACAGCAAGATCGTTGCAATTACCGGAAGCAATGGTAAAACCACTACCACATCATTAGCGTATCACATTTGCAAACATGCAGGATTGGATTGCGCATTGGTGGGTAACATCGGTATCAGCATTGCAAAACAAGTTGCTATTGATCCAAAGGAAGTATATATCGCTGAGCTCAGCAGTTTTCAGCTCGATGATATTAAGGAGTTCAAAGCGGAGATCGCTATACTCACCAATATTACCGAAGATCATTTAGACAGGTACGAATACAGGTTTGAAAATTATATCAACGCAAAATTTAAGATCCTCAATAACCAAACGAAAGACGATTTTTTCATTTACTGTGCCGATGACCCGGTTACAGTAAAGTATTTAAAAAAACTTACTCTCCAATCAACCCCATTACCATTCACCATGAAACAGGAACCACAAAAAGGCGCTTTCATCAAAGACGGCACCATGACGATTGCAGTGAACGACGACAAAGTAACAATGAGCGTAGACGATTTTAAGATCAAGGGTAAACACAACCAGTACAACACCATGGCAGCAGGTATTGCAGCGGCTACTTTAGGTATCCGCAAAGAAAAGATCAGGGAGGCCGTTACCACATTCGAAAGCCTTGAGCATAGAATGGAAATGGTGGCAATGGTAAAAGGAGTTGAATACATCAACGACAGTAAAGCAACCAACATCAATTCTACCTGGTATGCGTTGGAGAGTATGACGCATCCAACCATTCTGATTCTTGGTGGTGTTGATAAAGGAAATGATTACGAAGTATTAAAAGAACTGGTGAAGGAAAAAGTAAAAGCAATTGTTTGTCTTGGGTTAGACAACAGAAAAATTCACGAAGCATTTGGTGATACAGTTTCATTGATCGTGAATACCACCAGTGCGGAAGATGCAGTAAGAGCAGCTTACCATTTTGCAGAAAAAGGTGATGCAGTATTGCTGAGCCCGGCTTGTGCAAGTTTCGATCTGTTTAAAAATTATGAAGACAGGGGTAACCAGTTTAAACAAGCAGTAAGAGATCTGTAAAAAGAAGTACGAGGTACGGAGTAAGACATACGAAGAAGCAAAACGAAATGAGTCAAATCGCAAACATATCATCTAAATTTTCAGCGGCAGGGCTTCGGGATAAAACCCGTGGCGATAAAGTGATCTGGGCAATCGTGGTTGTATTGTCGCTGGTGAGTTTATTGGTAGTGTACAGCGCCACCAACTCTTTGGCTTATAAATTATACAAAGGCAATACCTACGTTTATCTTTTTAAACAGATCGCATTTATTTCGTTGGGTATTATCATTGTTTACTTTGCGCACAGGGTAAACTATACCATTTATTCAAGAGTAGCGAAGATGTTGTTTTACATCTCCATCCTGTTACTCATTTATACATTGTTCTTTGGTGCAACGATCAACGATGGCAGCCGTTGGATTAAGTTGCCCATCATCAATCTTACAGTACAAACCTCCGACATTGCCAAGTTGGCTTTGTTCATGTACCTGTCGAGATTGTTATCAAAGAAGCAACATGTCATCAAAGATTTCAAAAAAGGATTTATTCCAATGATGATACCTATTGTGGTCATCTGCGGACTAATTGCACCTGCGAATCTTTCAACCGCATTGCTCACCGGTGCAACAAGTATGTTGTTGTTGTTTATCGGTCGTATAAGTTTCAAGCATATTGCGTTGGTTGCTGCGGCTGTAATGGTACCGGTAATTATCCTGATTGGTATTGCCAGTGCCTACTACGATAAAGAAGAAGGAAAAACAAAAGAGTTGCCGGCTCTTTTATCAGCAGGACGCATACCAACATGGATCAAGCGTGTGCAGGATTTTGTATATGCCGGAAAAGGTGAAGCGCCTTACCAGGTACAACAGGCAAAGATCGCAGTTGCAAAAGGTGGTGTGTTTGGATTAGGGCCAGGCAACAGTGAGCAACGCAATTTCTTACCACATCCTTATTCGGATTATATCTATGCAATTATTATAGAAGAGTATGGAATAATTGGTGCGGCATTCATCGTGTTTATCTATATGGTATTTCTGTTCAGGAGTATAAGATTATTTAGAAAGTGTCCGTATGCTTTTGGTGCATTCCTTGCATTGGCGTTGAGTTTTACACTCGTGATACAAGCCATGACAAACATGGCGGTGAATGTGGGATTGTTCCCGGTAACAGGTGTAACGCTTCCATTGGTGAGCATGGGCGGTAGTAGCTTTTTGTTTACCTGTTTATCCATCGGTATCATTTTAAGTGTGGCGAGAAATGTGGAAGATGCAGAAGGGAAAGCAGAGAACGTTAAAGAAGAGTTGGCATGAGTGTAAAGATCATACTTGCAGGTGGTGGAACTGGCGGCCATATTTTTCCGGCCGTTGCAATTGCCAATGCGATTAGAAAACAACAGCCCGATGCTGAGATATTGTTTGTTGGAGCAAAAGGCAGAATGGAAATGGAAAAAGTGCCGCAGGCAGGTTATGATATTAAGGGTATAGATATTATAGGTTTTAACAGAAGTTCTTTGATAAAAAATGTGGGTTTGCCGTTTAAGTTGATACGAAGCTTTGTACAGGTGCGATCGATTATCAACCAATTTAAACCAGACGCAGTGATAGGAGTTGGCGGCTATTCCAGTTTTCCGGTGTTGCGTTTTGCCCAGGGTAAAGGCATTGCATCCTTTATTCATGAAAGCAACTCGTTTGCAGGAAAGGCGAATATTATGTTGGGAAAGAAAGCAACAAAAGTATTTGTAGCCAGCGATGGGATGGAAAAGTTTTTTCCGGCACAAAAGATCATGATCACCGGTAATCCTGTTCGTGCTTCTATTTCGCTTTCTACTATAACGAAGGAAGAAGGGTTAAAATACTTTGGTTTGGAAACAACAAAGAAAACGGTGCTCGTGGTTGGCGGAAGTTTGGGTGCAAGGAGTATTAACGAAGCAATTGATGCCGGGCTTGATGAATTTGAAATGAATAATCTGCAACTCATTTGGCAAACAGGGAAAATATATGCTGAAACAGCAAAGGCAAGAGCAGCAGGAAAATACCATGTGTGGGTGAATGAATTTATCAGTCAAATGGAACATGCTTACTCTGCCGCTGACGTAGTGATCTCTAGAGCAGGTGCAATGGCCATTGCTGAGATTTGTTTGGTGGCAAAGCCGGCAGTGTTTGTTCCTTATCCGCATGCAGCTGAAGATCACCAAACAGTAAACGCTAAACATTTGGTTGCGAAACATGCCGGATTGATGGTGAAGGACAGTGAAGCAAAAGAAAAATTAGTAAGCAGCATCATTGCATTGGCAAAAGATGAAGCAAAGCAAAATGAATTGAAACAACATATTGCAAAACTGGGTGTGGCAGATGCCGATACAGTGATTGCAACAGAAGTATTGAAGTTGATAAAGAAATGATTCAGTTGAACGATATAAAGGCAGTGTACTTCGTAGGAATTGGTGGCATTGGTATGAGTGCAATTGCAAGGTTCTTTAATGAGAATGGAGTGAAGGTGAGTGGTTACGATAAAACGGTTACACCACTTACATCGCAATTGGAAGCAGAAGGAATTGAAGTGAATTACAGTGAAGATGTTGATCGTATTCCGAAAGATGTGCAATTGGTGGTTTACACACCTGCTATTCCGAAGGAACATAAAGAGTATCAGTATTATCTGCAGAATGGATACAGCGTAGTAAAGAGGAGTGATGTTTTGCAGATCATTACGCAAAGTTCTTTGAATATATGTGTAGCAGGTACGCATGGTAAAACAACCATCAGTACCATGACGGGTCATTTGCTGCGCCACAGTGGTTTTGGTTGTAATGCTTTTCTCGGCGGTATTGCGGTGAATTATAATCGCAACTTCTGGGCAAGCGATAACAATGTGTGTGTGGTGGAAGCCGATGAATATGATCGTTCATTTCATAAGCTGAGTCCGGATATTGCAGTGATCACTGCAATGGATGCAGATCATTTAGATATCTATGGAACTGCTGAAGCAATGGAAGAAGCCTTCATTGAGTTTACAAGAAAAATTAAACCCGGTGGATGGCTCATCAGCAAGCATGGATTGAAACGATACAATGATCTGGTTGCAGACAATCACATTACTTATCACCTCAATGATACAAATGCCACGGTTCATTCAACGAATCTAAAAGTACAAAACGGCAGTTATGTCTTTGATGTGGTGTTTGGTGATTGGATATTAAAAGATGTGTTGTTGAATGTTGGTGGGCTGCATAATGTTGAAAATGGTTTAGCAGCTATTGCAGTTGCGCATGTATTGAAGATCGATGATGAAAAAATAAAAGAAGCAGTAACTGCATTTAAAGGAGTGAAGAGACGATTTGAATATGTGATTGCGCCCGGTGAAGGAGAAGTGGTGTTTGTAGATGATTATGCACACCATCCGGAAGAGTTGAGAGCGCTAATCACCGGAGCAAGAAGTTTGTTTGAAGATAAAAAACTGGTGCTGGTATTTCAACCGCACCTGTTTACAAGAACAAGAGACTTAGCTGATGGTTTTGCAGCAAGTCTTGATATGGCTGATGAAGTAATTCTCTTGCCGATTTATCCGGCACGTGAATTACCGATTGAAGGAGTAACAAGCGAACTCATCTTAAACAAGATGAAATTGAAAAAGAAGCAGATATTATCAAAAGAAGAGTTGTTGAATGAGGTAAAGAGTAAAGTAAATAAAGATGTGGTGTTTGTAACAGCAGGTGCAGGAGATATTGATGCGATGTTACTAGAGTTAAAAAAGAAGATAGAAGCATAATTATAATGAGCAGTAAGAAATTTTCGTGGAAGAAGTTAGTACTCACTGTCATGTGGACGGTGGTTTGTACGGCAACAATTGTGCTGCTGGTTGCTGCTGCCCGTAATAAAAACGGAAAGCGCTGCAAAGATGTTATTGTAAATATTACAGGAGTTGATGGAACGGAGTATGTGAGTAAAAAGCAAATACTGAATACGATCTCCGGTGGTCGTCCTGATCTGATGAAAGGTGCGCCTGTTAAAACATTTGATCTGCAACAGCTGGAAGAACTGCTGGAACGTAATCTCTGGATACGTAATGCAGAATTGTTCTTTGATAATAATGATGTACTGCATGCTGATATAACAGAACGTGAACCTGTGGCTAGAGTGTTTATGGTAAATGGTCAGTCGTTTTATATTGATGACATGGGCGAACAGTTGCCGATCACCAACGACCAGGTTGCACGTGTACCTGTGTTTACATCTTTCCCGAATGAAACAACGGTTGCAAAAAAGAAAGATAGTTTGTTACAGGAGCAGGTGAAAGAAATGGGCCACTACTTAATAAAGAATGATTTCTGGATGGCACAGGTTGATCAGGTGAACATCAACAACTATGAATTTGAATTGGTACCCAAGCTTGGGAATCATCTTATTCAATTTGGCAATACAGAGAAAATGGAGCAGAAGTTTAATCGCCTGCTGTTGTTTTATAAAAACATCATGAATAAAACCGGCTGGAATTATTACAGCGCATTAGATGTGCGTTATGATAAACAACTGGTGGCTGTTAGAAGAGACAGTGTAAGCCTGTTCAAAAGTTTTGTGGTAGAACAAAATAATTATGAAGTGAGCAGGGCTATTGATACAAGTTATATAAACAGCGACACAACATTAACAACTGAAAAACCACTTATAAACCAAGACCCAAACAGTTTGCTTACCTCCGGGACCTATAAGAGAGAACCAACATCCGCAGAGCCCGTTTTAAAGTCCGCTACTGTGAAACCAGAGACAAATGAAAATCGCAATGCGATGAAAAACCAACTCCCTACCCCTACAGTAAAAACCATTGTACAGAATCCAAAACCAACTGAACAAAAACCTAAGCCTAAGACCGAAGAAGAAAGTGTGTTGAATGAGGCGAAGAGCCAACCTGTGAAAAAACAACCTAAAGCAGTGATGAAGAAGAAAGAGAATGAGTGATGAATGATGAGTAATGAGTGAGGAGTGTTTATCCCCTCCCTGGAGGGGCGACAGAGTGTTGCACTAAGGAATGATGAAAGGGGTGGGTTGAAGATGAATGTAAGAAAGCCGTACAAGAGTGCGACGCAACGATGAACAAACACGCACAACAGTTGATAACCATAAAAACAAAAAAGTTCACACAACTAAAAAACAACATACAACTATGACAACGGAATCACCCACAAACGGAACAGCAATGAGCGCACAGGCTGTCAATAACAACCCCATCATCGTGGGATTGGATATTGGTACAACCAAGATCGCTGCTATTGCCGGACGTAAGAATGAGTTCGGCAAACTTGAAATTCTTGGCTTTGGTCGTGCAAACTCCAGCGGTGTGCAACACGGCATGGTGTTAAACATCGATCAAACAATTAAAGCTATTGAACAGGCTTTACAAAATTGCTATGCAAGCAACCCAAATCTTGAGATCAACGAAGTATACGTTGGTATTGCAGGCCATCACATTAAATCATTGCAAACACGTGGCGATATTGTTCGTCAGAACAACGAAGAAGAAATTGCGCAACGTGAAATTGATCAGCTCATCGGCGATCAATACAAAACATATATTCCTGCAGGTGATCAGATCATTGATGTGATACCACAGGAATTCACCGTGGATAACTTTCAAAACATTCCTAACCCAATTGGTTATAGTGGCGTGAAAGTTGGAGCAAACTTCCACATCATCACCGGCGATAAAAATGCGATCCGCAATATTAATCGCAGTGTTGAGAAGAGTAATTTGAAAGTAAGAGATCTTGTATTGCAACCTTTGGCATCTGCTGCTGCTGTTATGTGCGAGCATGATCTTGAAGCAGGTGTTGCCATTGTTGATATTGGTGGTGGCACAACTGATCTCGCAGTTTTTTATGAAGGTATTTTAAAACATACTGCAGTTATTCCATTCGGTGGTGAGAATATTACCAACGATATTAAAATGGGATTAGGTGTATTGCGTACACAGGCAGAACAAATGAAAGTGCAGTTTGGTAGTGCCTTGGCTGATGAAGCAAAATCAAATGCGTTCATCACTATTCCTGGCATTCGTGGAATGGCGCCGAAAGAGATCAGTGTAAAAAATCTTGCGCACATCATCCAGGCACGTATGAGTGAGATCATGGATTTTGTAACCTATCATTTAAAGCAGGTTGGTTTAGATAACCGCATGCTCAATGGTGGTATTGTGTTAACAGGTGGTGGTTCACAATTGAAACATCTTATTCAGTTAACAGAATATGTAACAGGATTGAATGCACGTATCGGTTTCCCGAACGAACATTTGGCTCCGGGTCATATTGATGAGTTGGCTAAGCCAATGTATTCAACATGTATCGGTTTGATCATGAAAGGCTATAATGTATTCGAGAACACACAGAACAAGTTGAAAGGAATTGAAATAAAAGAAGAACCGGTTGCAGAAGTAGTGAATGTATACGATGAGCAATCTGAAACGCATGTGGTGCGTGTTAAAAAACGCAAGAGCCTGAAAGGATTTATGGACAGCATTAAAGACGGGCTGATTGATTTGTTTAACGAAGAAGAAGATCGCAAGCTTTAAATACAGTCTGCAGCCGATAGTCCTTAGTAAATAGTATAGGGCTATCAACTGACAACTATCGGCTACCGACTTCAATAAAAAACTTACTAACCCAGCAAACCCGGAAAGTTATGATACATTTTGATCTGCCAAAGGAAAAGTCATCCATCATCAAAGTAATTGGTGTTGGTGGCGGTGGTAGCAATGCAGTAAATCACATGCATGCTCAAGTTATTGAAGGAGTAAATTTTATTATTTGTAATACAGATGCACAGGCAATTGCGCAAAGCATGGTGCCAAATAAAGTGCAGTTAGGTCCGCATTTAACGCAGGGCCTTGGTGCAGGTGCCAATCCTGAAATTGGAAGACAGGCAACAGAGGAAAGTTTAGAAGAATTAAAAACGATGCTGGAGGTGAATACCAAGATGGCGTTCATTACTGCAGGTATGGGCGGTGGTACCGGTACGGGTGGTGCACCCATCATTGCAAAAATTTGTAAGGATCTCGGCATTCTTACTGTTGGTATTGTTACAACACCATTTGGTTACGAAGGAAAGAAACGTATTCAGCAAGCAGAAGATGGCATTGGACGTTTGAAAGAATATGTTGATACATTACTTGTGATCAGCAATGATAAACTGCGTCACCAGTTTGGTAACTTGAAAATGAAAGAAGCATTTTCAAAAGCAGATAATGTATTAGCAACTGCTGCAAAATGTATTACTGATGTTATTAACAGTACTGGTCAGATCAACGTCGATTTTGCGGATGTATGTACTGTAATGAAAAACGGTGGTGTGGCTATTCTTGGTAATGCAAGTGCAAATGGTGATAACCGTGCACAGCGTGCTATTGAAGAGGCATTGAATTCACCATTGTTGAATGATAATGATATTAAAGGCGCAAAATGGATACTTATTAATATCAATAGTGCAGAAGGTGAGCATGAGTTCACCATGGATGAAGTTGAGATTATTCAAAACCATTTGTTGTCACAAGCTGGTGAAAACACCGATGTGATCCTTGGTTTAGGTTATGATAGTACGTTAGGTGATAAGATCGGTATTACACTTATTGCAACAGGATTCGAAGCAAAAGATCCATTCGATAAAAAACCTGCTGTTGTTGAAGAAGTAAAACCGAAAACAGAAAAGATCGTTATGACTTTGGCTGAGCCAGAGAAAAAAGCATATTCACAGCCCGCTCTTTTTGCGGAGGAGCCGAAGCCAACTCCGGCACCTGCTCCGGCTCCTGTTGAAAATGTTGCCCCTGCCGTTACTAAAGAGGTAAATCTGCAACCTGTTTTATCAACTGAAGCACCTGTTGTAAAAGTGGAAGTAACAGCAGCACCTGTTGTTGAAACAGAGAAGATCGAATTTGTATTAGAGCCAATTGCTCCTGTACAAACTATGCAACCTGAAGTAACAGCTCCGGTTGCAGAAGTGAACGAAGAAGTGGTAATGAAACAGCCGGTTCAGGAAGTAAAACCTACAAGTGCATTCCTGAAGAAGCCAACGATGATTTATGTAGAAACAGAAGAAGAATCCATTCCGGAAATAAAGGCCGAAGAAAAACCGGTTGAATCTCCCGTACAACAATTGCACATTGTAAAGGACGAGGAAGAGTCGTTCGAAATGCAGTTGGTGGAGAAAAAAGAACAACCAACGGCGGAGAAAGAGCTTAGGGCCGATCAAAATGTTCATCTTGCTTCTTCGGAAGAGCCTCCGGTAACGGATGAGGCAGAAGAGCAACGGAAAAAAGCAGCCGATCGTTTACAGAAGTTGAGAAACCTCTCGTTTAACATTCATGGCAGCGATCCGAATAATGAGTTTGACACTGTGCCGGCATATCTCCGCCGTAATTTAGAATTGTACAATACAATTTCGCCTGCAGAAAATTTCTACAGCAATTACACTGTACAAAGCGATGAGAATAACCAGGCGCAGATCAATACCATCAACACATTTTTAGATGGTAAAAAACCAGATTAATGACTTGCTCTATGTTTCAACATAGAGAAATCTTTGTTTTATAGTTGTAAGGTGAATTTTTAGAATCGTTGATTTTTATTAGTTGTGTAAAACCCCTCTGCTTTACGGAGGGGTTTCTTTTTTTGTCAAACCTTAAACATGAGAAAACGAAAGTCTGCCATTTATACTTAAACGAATCTAAACATGCATTCTTGAAAAAATAAGTCCGGCGATCAATGTTTGGAAAAAACCATATAACAACCAGGTTCCTATAGTTAGCAATGAAACATTGATGGCACTATAAGTAATTAGTAAGGAAGGAACAGTTGCAATTATTACATAGATGAATGCCATTTCAATACCCTGCATCAATGCATTTCCTTTTAGCAATGCTTTAAACCTGTTCCAGAACCATGCAAGGCCAAAAGCCAATAAAACAGGATGAACATAATAAAGGAGATTGCGTGATTCATCATTGACAAACGAAGGATTATAGTATTCTTCGGCCACTTTTGGTAGCAGGATGGGCATCACCAATAAACACAGGTAAGCAAACACCAGTAGAACGATGCTTGCAATAAAACCGGAGCTGATGATTTTTTTCATGTACAATAATTTGCATACGAAAGTAAAAGGCAGGGGCTTTCAGGTAGCTGACAGGGATAGGTGAAAAAGATGATCTTGATCATAGTTTGATATTTCTATTGAAATGTCTGTAATAAGTAATAATAAGCGAAAATATAACCATGATTAAGGCAGATAAAATGCCATACGCATTTTCCTGATCAATGATAATCGAAGTGCTACATGATATAAAAATAAATACTTAACACAGAAGTATAGTCAAAGAAAACCTTCATGTACGTAAATGAGTGTTTAATGGATTTCAACTCAAGAAAAAGAAGTTTTATAAGCTGATACTTTGTGAATGTATATATCTTTTTTATCCTTCTTTAAATATCTCTTACGCATTGATTTTGAATAGGAACTGCGTCTTATTGTTTGTGATAAGTAAAAGAAAATTTCTCTTGGCACAGTTTATGATTTTGGATGAGTGTTGATGTAAAAAAACTTTATCAACACTTTTAAACCTCTGGAAACATCATCTGTCTGTATATCCGTTGAAAAGCTGCAAAAGCTTTTATACATATTCAATCATCAAAACAAAACAGTATGAAGAACAAGATGAAACAGTTATCCGTAGCAGCAGCAGTAATGCTTTTAGGAAATGCAGCATTTGCACAAGTAAACCTTAACTTGAACAGCACAACAAGTGCGGTTACAAAAGCAACAGTGAGTACAACAAAAGTGGCAGATGTTGTAAGTAAAACAACACAGGCTACAACAAGAGTTGTGAACGCTACTGGTAAAGTGGTGCAAACAACAGCAAATGTTGCAATACGCACAACTGCTAATGTATCAGCAAAAACAAATGCTGCAACTAATGCAACATTAAAAAGCAGCAATGCAAAAGTTACTAATGAAACAGCCGTTGATGCACGTTTGAAATCTGAGACAAACGCAACAGAACAGGGGAAAGGTATTTCTGCTGAAGTAAAAGAAATGGTAGTTGCTGAAGCACAGGGCATCCGTACTGCAGAAAAAGAATTACGGAATGATGTTAAGCCCGGCTTAAACATCAGCAGCAATACCAATGCTAATGCAAACGGTGAAGTAAATTCAAACAATGCATCTGCAAATGGCGAGATCAATGGTAGTGCAGAAGTGAAAACTGATGCCAAAGCGAAAGCTGATGCAATGAAAGAAAAAGCAGAAGCAAAAGCTGCCGACGCAAAGAAGAATGCAAAAGCTACAGTGAAGAAAGTAAAGAAAACAAAAGTAAACGCTAATGCTGAAGTTTCTGCAAGCAGTAATTCAGCAGTTTCAGCTGGTCGTCAGTAAGGTGAATATTTTGTATTGACGATTGGGAAAGAAGGTCCCGCCACGGCGGGACTTTCTTCTTCAAACCTTTATCAAACCGTAAAGCCATGAAAAAGTATAAACAACTGTTCTTATTTCTTGTGCTCGTTAATCCGCTCATTCTTTCTGCACAGGGCGATAGCACAAAAGCTGATGCAAGGAAGCCGGTTTTTACAGCCAACATAGCCCATCAATCGCTTGTACATTTTCTTGGCCGAACAGATAGTTTGAGTAGTAACGCAACATTACCAATTATCAGCTATCAATTGAAAAATGGATTGTATGCACAGGGTGCAGCTATTTTTATTGCAAACAGTGCGTTGCCTTTTCAGTATACCGGTGGAAGTGTAGAACTTGGCTATCGTTTTCCGGAGAGTGATAAATTTTCAGGTAATGTATTTGTGTCACGGTTTTTATATAAAGACGAATCAGTGCTGGTGCAGTCAGCATTAAAATACCAAACAGGAATTAACACGTCCCTTCAAAATAAAATTGTCAATATAAATCTTGGTGCTGATCTGAAGTTCAGCAACAATACCGATATCGGTGCAACAGCAGGACTTGATCATTTATTCATTATACCGTTAAAAGAAGGTGAGGCAAAAGCATTTGCCATCAATCCTACAATAACAGCCTATGGTGGTACACAACGCTTTAGCGAAACGTATCAGAAAAAACAAAACAGTACGGTGGGGGGGCTGCCCGTTGGTCCACCTCAAACGGTAACTGAAACCAGGAATGTAAATACATTTTCCATTTTAGCTTACGAATACACAATGCCACTTGTATTGGTGTGGGGTAAGTTCAATGCAGTTTTGAGCCCATCTTATGTAATGCCGCAAAACCTCATTACTTCGAACGGTGAATATGGACGCAATCGTTTTTATGTAACTGCAAGTGTGGGTGTGCGTTTATAATAGACAACAAACAACTCTACATATTGCAAAGCCCCGATATTTTGATCGGGGCTTTGCATGTGCCCGGGACTAAACAGAGTTCAAACTTTCTACTTGCCGATATTAATCAGTTGATTTATTTTATGTAAAATAACGGTCAGGATATTCAACTGTTAAATTTCTTTCCCGCTTTAAACTCAGAAGGCGATACGCCAAATTTCGATTTGAATACCGTAGAGAAATATGCCTGCGATGCAAAACCTACTTTGAATGCAACTTCGGAAATTGACAGGTCTTCGCTCGATAATAAGAATCTTGCTTTTTGCAATCGTACCGTTAAAATATAATCATTAATGTTTAATCCAATTAACGCCTTTGCTTTTCGGTAGAGTTGTTTTTTTGAAATGCCGATCTCTTTACAAATGTCATCAATGGAGAAGTTCTCGTTTTCAATATTGTTTTCAACAATGGCTGTAAACTGATTAATGAACTTACGGTCTATCTTATTTGCTGAGTTGCTTCTTGTTTCAGTTGGCAATTCACTGGTATAATGTTCACGCAATACAGCCCTGTTCTTGATTAAGTTCTTGATGGTTTCTTCGAGGTACTCAAGGTTGAAAGGCTTTACCACAAATGCATCGGCTTGCGTGCGGATGCCTTCAATCTGTTCTTCAATACTTCCTTTAGCCGTTAATAAAATAACAGGAATGTGAGAAGTGCGGATATCCTGCTTTAATACTTCAGTGATTTGCAAACCATTTTTTCCCGGGAGAATGATATCGGAAATGATCAGGTCAGGAATTATGTCAAATGCAAGAGCAATGCCTTTATCACCGTGTTCCGCTGAATGAATTTCATATTGTTGGCCGAGACGCTGCTCTAAAAATACACGTAGGTCTTCGTTGTCTTCAATCAACAGAATAGAATGCTCTTTTTCTGTCGTTGAAACAGTTTCTGACTCAATATTCATTGGTTCAATATCGGTTGTATAGATCTTAATGTCCTCGTAAAGACTTAAACTTGGTTGAAAAGTTATGATCTCCTCCGGCTTCAAATGTTCTTTCCCAATGGGCAGCAATATTTCAAACGTTGTTCCTTTACCTTTTGTGCTGTTGACAGAAATGCTGCCGTGATGAAGTAAAATCAGTTCTTTAGAAAGTGACAATCCAAGTCCTGTACCCTTTACTGCACTGTCTTCACCCTGGTAAAACATTTCAAATATATGTTTCGCTTCTTCTGGCGACATACCAATACCGCTATCTTCTACTTTTATTAGTGCATGTTTCCCATCAATTGTTTTATCGATCATTACATGAATAAAACCGTTTCCATTTGTAAATTTGAATGCATTTGAAAGGAGGTTGAACAATACTTTATCAAGCATTGTTGCATCAAACCAAAGGCTGAGATCTTTCACCTTGCTGTCGACACTAAACGAAATTGATTTCTTTCTTGCGAGATCCTGAAATGCATTGGTGATATCAATTACAAAATTTGAAAGGTTGTTTTCAGAGGCACGTAATTTCATTTTTCCTTCTTCGATCTTACGGAAATCCATCAGCTGGTTGATCAGGCGCAAGAGACGAATGGTATTCCTGCGGATAAACTCAAGGTCATTCTTAATTGTAAAATGAAGTTTAGAAGATAATAATGCATCTTCAAGTGGCCCCATGATCAATGTAAGAGGAGTACGCAGCTCATGCGATATATTGGTGTAGAAATTAAATTTTGCATCTGTTGCTTCCTTTACTTTCCCCATTAATTCAATTAACTGATTACGTTGGTCGGCAATTTCTTCTTTTTGTTGTTGAAGAGTTTCTTTTTGTTGAGCCAGTTTGCGGGTGATCTTTTTATTTTCTTCAAGGTAATAAAATACAATACCTCCAAAGATCAGTGCCAACGCAAGTGTAACGGAAATAGCAATAATAATATTTGACTGGTTCTTCGATACGATCACCTGGCGGTTAATGATTTTTTGTCTTCTGTCAATATCCTCCTGCTGGGTAAGCACTTTTGCATTCTGCAATTTCATGATTCGCACATTGGAAGAGTCAATGATTGTGGTGAACAACTGGTTCTCTTTCTTGTAAGGCTTTTTCTGCAAAATATTTACCGCCGTAAGAATAGCCTCGCCACCACCCGTTGGGTAAAGCACAGTGGCATCAATATAATTGTTCGCCACCATATCAAGACCTTCATCTTTTAAAGGCAAGCCGTCAATGCCTATGATTTTTATCTTTTTTTCTAATCCTAAACGTTTGCAGATTTTGTACATGTCAAAGGCCATATAGTCGTTCTGCGCATAAATAAAATCAACATGTGGATTTGCCAGCAGGAATTGATAGACGGGATTCTTTGTGCTTGAATCAGTAAGGTAATTGTTGAACCGTTTAAGATAGTTAATACCCTTGTAATCGTCGATCACATCCATAAAACCCTTATGCCGGTCTATTACCGGTGACGCATCGGGAATACCCGTTACCTCAATCACATTACCTTTTCCTTTTAATACAGCTGCGGCATAGCGTCCGGCATTTTGCCCCACTTCAAAATTTGAAGCGCCAATAAAGGCAGTGTATTTATTAGAGCTGGTCCGACGATCGATCACAACTACAGGGATGCCTGAATCATAGGCTTTTTCAACAGCAGGTGTAAGAGGGTTTACTTCGTTGGGCGATACTATGAGAAGGTCGATCTCCTGTGCAAGCAGTTCATTTATTTGCTCAATCTGCCGTTTACTGTTTCCATCGGCATTTTTATATATCAGTTCAATGTTATTATGAAAAGAAAGCTCCCTGTTCATTTCTGCAAGCATCGTCTTTCTCCAGCTATCAGTACCAAGGCATTGAGAAAAACCAATTCGGGTCTTTTTTTCATGTCTGTTACTACAGGACGAAAAAGACAAAAGAAAAAACAGAGTATATAAAACAAGCAAACCTTTTCTACACAGCATACATTTCAGTTTACGAACTACAAAGTAACCAGGCAACCTGAATGCAATTTGAGATATTTTCTTAAGAACGCATTTTCAATAATGTTCCTTTTCATTCAATTTCGGGTCATTCCCGGTTAGATAGTTTGTTTTACGAACCTTGGCTTGTCCATTTTTCAATAATCTGCGACTCAATTTTAGAAACAATGTGAGACATAAAAATGAATTATGGAATGTAAGTACAATGTTTTTCAACTACTTAAATGAAAAAAAGAGAATGTCCCAATTTTAAATGATTTTGACCCTATACTCAACAGCATTGTTTGTTGCAAAATTGAAATTTGAAGCAACAAATGATTGCTTATGTACGCAAAAAGCGTTTTCACCTGGTCGCTCGTAATTGCCATAGGAGGTTTTCTTTTCGGATTCGATACTGCTGTGATCTCCGGAGCCGAACAATCTATTCAAAAATATTGGGGCCTTACTACCGTTGAACATGGACTTACAGTTTCTATTGCATTGATCGGAACGATCATCGGTGCCATCTTCGGCGCAATTCCATCAGACAGATTGGGACGTAAAAAAACTCTTATCCTCATTGCAGTGCTTTATTTGTTATCATCCATTGGTACCGCTTTGGCTACTGATTGGTGGGTATTCCTTGTTTTTCGTTTTATGGGCGGACTTGGTGTTGGAGCATCTTCTGTTACAGCGCCTATTTATATTTCTGAGATCTCTCCCGCAGAAAAAAGAGGACAACTGGTTGGTATGTTCCAGTTTAATGTGGTGTTGGGAATTGTGGTTTCATATTTATCAAATTATATCATTGGACTGTCGGGTGAGCAATCGTGGAGGTTGATGTTGGGCATACAGGCAATTCCATCCGCACTGTTTCTGATCCTTTTGCGGTTCGTTCCTGAAAGCCCACGTTGGTTGATACTGAAAAAAGGAGAAAATGCAAAAGCGCTAGAAATTTTTAAACTCATTAATCCGGCATCGGCCGATAAAATAGTGCAGGATATTACGCTTGGTAATAACGTAAATGATGCCCTGCAATCTGAACCATTATTTTCAAAAAAGTATCGCACACCTGTAATGTTGGCCATGTTGTTTGCCATCTTTAATCAGGTGTCTGGCATCAACGCTATTATTTACTATGCGCCACGCATTTTTGAAATGACTGGTTTAGGAACCGGATCATCACTTTTATCTACCATTGGTCTTGGCGTTATTAATTTCATTTTCACTTTACTCGCTATGAATTTTATTGATAAGGTGGGGCGAAAAACATTGATGATGATCGGGTCACTCGGTTTGATCCTTACACTGGGACTGGTATCGTACTCTTTTTATATGCAAAACTTCAGCGGCATACTCGTTCCATTATTCCTGTTCACATACATTGCTTTTTTTGCTTTCTCACAAGGAGCGGTGATATGGGTATTTATTTCTGAAATTTTTCCAAACCAAGTGCGTGCAAAAGGACAAACACTTGGCAGTACCACACATTGGGTAATGGCAGCAGCTATTGCATTCTCTTTTCCATACCTGGCAGAGAAGGCGGGTGGCGGTAATACATTTTTATTCTTTTGTGTGATGATGTGTATACAACTGGTTTTTGTATGGAAGGTAATGCCCGAAACAAAAGGGAAGTCGCTTGAACAGATAGAAGGCGCACTCATTTTACATTAATTACTAAACTCAGTATAATAAATATGAATCCGAAACATCCTGTTGTTTGCTTTGGTGAAGTGCTATGGGATATTCTTCCGGGCGGAGCCGTGCCGGGTGGTGCACCAATGAATGTGGCTTTTCATTTGCAGCAATTGAAAAAAAATCCTGTACTTATTACAAAAATCGGGAACGATGAAGAAGGTAGAAAATTGAAAACAATTTTTTCTAAACGTGGAGTATGTACTGATTTTTTTCAGATTGATGAATGTTACGAAACAGGAAAAGTATATGGCAGGCCGAATGATGATGATGAAATGGTATATGATATTGTAAAACCATCAGCATGGGACTTTATTGATTTGCAAAACAACCATACCGATCTTGTTCAGCAAGCAGATTATTTTGTGTATGGAAGTTTAGCAGCACGCACACAACATACAGGAAGAACATTGTTTCAATTGCTGGAAGCAGCAAAGAAACCTGTGCTGGATATTAATCTGCGCATACCACATTTTACACCACAACTGTTAAGAGAATTATTGTCAAAGGCGCAGTTCTTAAAACTCAATCAGACTGAACTTAAGTTTGTAAGTTCATGGTTTTGTGATTACAAATTAATTGAAGAGCAGATGCAAGTAGTAATGGAACGCTTCCATATTGCTGATATGGTTGTTACTATGGGTGAGCATGGTGCGGTCTTAAATATGAACCAAACATTTTACCGTCAGGAGGGCTTCAATGTTACTGTTGCAGATACAGTTGGTAGTGGCGATGCATTTCTTGCAGGCTTGCTGTCAAAATTATTAGAAGGAAAGAGCGGGCAGGAAGCGTTAGAGTTTGCCTGCGTCATTGGTTCTTTCATTGCAACTAAACATGGTGCCTGCCCGATGTATGAATTACATGATATAAAAATACCTATGGAAACATGCTGAAATGTTTTTGAACTTTTAAACCAATAAAAACTACGACTTATGCGAAGGTTGCTTTTTGCTATTGTTTTCTTGCTTGCTGGGTTTAATTTATTTGCACAGCAAAGACCAGTTTCCGGTACGGTTACTGTTAAATCATCCGGCTCGCCGTTACAAGGTGTAACAGTGCAGGTTGGTAACTCATCCGCCGTTACCGGTGCAGATGGGAAATTTTCTCTTGCTGCTTCTGATGGCAGCATTATTACATTCACCTTTACGGGTTATAAATCTTCTTCGCTAAAAGTAGTATCCGGGTTGACGGAGTATACCGTTGCGATGGAAGAAGATCCACAAAATCTTGAAGAAGTTGTGGTGGTTGGTTATACAACTGAAAAGAAAAAAGATCTGAAAGGTGCTGTTACTGTTGTAAAGATGGGTGATGCACTGAAGGAGAACAATGCAAACATTGTTGCTGCTTTACAGGGAAGAGTTCCCGGTCTTACAATTTCAACAGACGGTGCGCCGGGCTCTGGAGTAAACATAAACCTGCGTGGTCTTGCGAGTTTTAATTTTAACACACCACCATTATTTATCATTGATGGTGTTCCTACCTACGATTTCAACGGGTTAAGCCCGAATGATATCGAATCATTCCAGGTATTGAAAGATGCGGCTTCGGCTGCTATCTATGGTGCAAGGGCATCAAGTGGTGTTATCGTTATCACCACAAAAAAAGGTAAAGCGCAAAATGCGAAAATTACATTCGATGCTTTTTATGGCACAAGAAAACTCCGCAACAAACTTGATATGTTGAATGCACAGGAGTATGGTACGGTGCTTTATCGTGGTTATAATAATGACGGGATCAATGTTATTCCCGGTGAAGCATATGGTTCCGGCCCGGCTGCAGTAATTCCTGCCTTTATTGATGCTGCAAAAACATTGCCTTCTGCAAATACTGATTGGCAGAATGAAGTGTTTCAGCCGGCCAACACAATGGCTTACAATCTATCAGTAAGCAAGCTCGCTGATAAATCAAACTTTTATTTTGGTGTAAACTACAATAAAGAAGAAGGATTGGCCAAACATACGTTCTACGATCGTCTTACTGCACGTGTGAACACAACATTTAAAGTAGGTAAACGAATTACATTAGGAGAAAACCTTTCAATCAGTTACCTGCGTGGTAACAGGGAAAATGAAGGTCGTGTGCTGGAAGCAGGATTTATTCAACTGCCCATTATTCCGTTGAAAGATATTAATGGTAACTGGGGCGGACCTTCCAATACCTACAACCTTGGTGATTTCAGAAATCCATTGGGCGATCTTAACCGCTACAAGGATAATGTAAGCAAAGGCTGGCGTATGTTTGGTAATGCTTTTGTGGATGTAGAGATCGTAAAAGGTTTAGTATATCATGGTTCTATTGCTATTGATAACGTCGCTTCAGGTCTTAAATTTTTCGAAAACAAATATGTGATGGGGCGTTTCAGCAGCGATGTAAATAAACTTACTCAATCTGAAAACAGAAGTACAAATATCACCATCACAAATACACTTGCCTACAACAGAACATTTAACAAACATGATGTACAAGCGTTGGCAGGTTACGAATGGATTAACAATGAATCATATAACCTGTTTACCCAAGCCAGCGGTTTTTTTGTAGAAAACCGTGACTATCTGTATCTCTCAGCGGCATCTGATATCATCCGCAGCGGTGGAGGTGGTGCCGAATATGGTTTGATCGGTCAGTTTGGTAAAGTAGGGTATACCTACGATAGTAAATATCTTTTCAGCGCATCTATTCGTAGAGATGGTTCTTCACGGTTTGGTGAAGCCAATCGTTATGGTTATTTTCCGGCTGCCTCTGCTGCATGGCGAATCAGCGAAGAAAGTTTC
This sequence comes from Lacibacter sp. H375, assembly GCF_037892425.1. NCBI lineage: Bacteria > Pseudomonadati > Bacteroidota > Chitinophagia > Chitinophagales > Chitinophagaceae > Lacibacter > Lacibacter aquaticus. Next base: position 215,416 of record NZ_JBBKTT010000001.1, on the reverse strand, counting down.
TTCAGCAAAAGTTCATTGGCAAAGAAAATATCTGACCTGAAGTTCAGAGTTTCATGGGGACAGAATGGTAATGACAATATTAAAGATTACAACTATGCTACTTTCTTTGGTCCAAGTATAGATTATGCCAACTATGATATTTTTGGTAATAACAATATCAGCAACTGGAACGGAGCTACAGGTTTTATTACTTCAAGCATAGGTAATCCGCTTACCAAGTGGGAAGCTGTTTCGCAAACAAATATTGGTTTTGATCTTGGACTGTTTAATAACAGTTTATATATTACTGCCGATTACTACATCAAAAAATCAAATGATCTTTTGTATCAGCAACAATTACCGGGTACGGTAGGTGAGGGTACACGTCCTTTTATTAACGTAGGAGATATAGAAAACAAAGGAATAGAATTGCTGGTTAGTTATAAAGGCACAGCATCTAAAGATCTGAACTACAATCTTGACTTTACATTCACTTCAAACAAGAATAAGGTATTAAGCGTTGGTTTAGATGGAAAAGATATTCAGTATCCAGGTCCTCACATCATCAAAAAAGGATTATCTATTGCTGAGTTCTATGGCTACGAAGTAGATGGCATTTTCAACAGCCAGGCCGAAGTAGATGCGCACGCTGCGCAGGATGGTAAGAAGCCTGGTATGCTTCGCTTCCGGGATCAAAATAAAGATGGAAAAATTGATGCTGATGACAGGATTGCATTAGGTAGTCCCTTGGCAAAAGTACAGATGGGATTAAATGCAAACGTAAGCTATAAAAGTTTCGATCTTACTGTCTTCTTCGATTCAAGATTAGGTAACAAGATCTGGGATCAAACCAAATGGAACCTCGACTTTCTTGGATATGTTTCCAATCATGGTAAGAATTTGTTGAACGCATGGACTCCCACAAATACAAATACGACGATCCCTATTCTTACCAACAACAACGCATCTTTTAATAAAATTAATTCCAGTTATTATATCAGTGATGGATCGTATTTCCGGCTGAAGAACGTTACACTGGGGTACAGTATTCCAAAATCAATTTTGAACAAAGCACATATTGCAAGTTTACGTGTTTATCTGCAGGCTGATAACCTGTTTACTGTCACCAAATTTAAAGGATACGATTTTGAAACATTGAATGCTGATCTCGGCTCTTTAGGCGTAACTGCTTTTGGACAGTATCCACACTCAAAAGGATTTTCATTTGGATTAAATGTTGGTTTCTAATCAAGTAAAAATAATAAGTATGAAAAAGAGATATATAATTATAGCGGGATTACTCATTGCGACAGTTTATTCCTGTACGAAAATTCTTGATCAGGCTCCTAAAGGATCTCTCAATACAGAGACGCTAAAAAACAAAGAAGGAGCAGAAGCATTGGTAATAGCCTGTTACTCCATTTTAGATAATAAAGATCCACAACCATCGTGGGGTTGGGGAAATGTTGGCAGTAATTTGTTGAATAATGCTTCTATGTGGGAGAGCGGAGATCTTCGTTCGGATGATTGTTACAAAGGTGGCGGCGGAACAGATGACGTAAGCGAATACGGACAAATTGAATTAGGTATTCTGCAAACAACAAACGCTGCATTCCAGGTTATCTGGAAAGGACATTACGTTTCAATATCGAGATGTAATAAGGCATTACAGCTTTTAAATCAGTTAACGGATGCTGAGTTCCCTCTACGTCAGCGCAGAATTGCAGAGGTAAAGGTGTTGCGTGGGTTTTACTATATGCGCTTAAAACAGCTCTTCCGCACATTTCCATATATTGATGAAACAGTTGTTACAGGGCAGGAAGGTGAAGTAGCAAATAATCTTACAGAAGCACAGCTGTGGGAAAAAATCGTTGCAGATTTTAATGCCGGTATTACTATTCCATTTGATGGACAGGATGCTGGACGTGTAAATAAATACGTAGCATATTCTTTTATAGCAAAAGCGGAAATGTTCCGTAAAAATTATGCTGCAGCAATCACTGCTGCTGACCAGGTGATCAGTTCTGGTAAATACCAGTTATTGAATAATCTCGAAGGTTTGTATTCAGACCCTGCGCTGGAACGTGCAGGTGAAAATATTTTTGCCATTGAAGCAAGTGTTGGCGGTGGAGCAGAAAGCAATGTAAGATTCAATTGGGGTGATATCTGGGTGGCACCATCAAATGGTCCATACGGTGGTGGCGATGGATTTCAACGGCCCTCACAAAACTTAGTGAACGCATTTAAGGTCGATGCAAATGGTTTGCCCTTACACGATACTTATAATAATTCAGATTTACCCGCAGCCGACATTGCAACGCCTGTTGATCCAAGACTGGATCATGCGATCGGTCGTCCTGGTATTCGTTGGAAAGATTATACAAATAGTCCGCAAACAATTGGCTGGGCACGTGCTGAAGGAACATATGGTCCTTATGTTAAAAAGAAAAATCTCATTTACGTTAATTCACCGTTCCGTGCAACAGCATCAACTGATTTTCCATGGGCTGGTGGTGCGTTGAATCTTCCTTTCTTAAAGTATTCTGAAATTCTGTTGATTAAAGCAGAGGCCTTGGTCGAATTAAATCAGAATTTGGATCTGGCTCGCACATTGATCAATCAGTTAAGAACAAGAGCAGCAAATACGCCAAAAGTCAAAAGTTTCTCTAACCCGGCAATCAATGCCGCCAATTATCAAATTGGTTTATATCCTGCAACGGGATGGACGCAGGACTATGCACGGAAGGCAGTTCGGTTTGAACGGAGATTAGAACTTTGCCTTGAAGGCTTACGTTACTTCGATCTGTTACGTTGGGGTGTGGCAAAACAAGTAATCGATGCATATAATAATACAGAAAAAACAAAACGTGTATACTTAGGAGCAGCAACATTTAATGCACCAAAAGTTGAATACTACCCAATTCCGCAAGCAGAGATCGATATTAGTCGTGGAAAACTGAAACAGGATCCAAACTATTAATTGGAACTACATATCGGTCAATTAAATAGAGAATTTAGTTGAGACAAGTTTTATCATAATCAATAGTTGCCGGGGCTTTTCTAAGCCCTGGACTTTTTAAAGCAAGGAGTTTATTACTATGAAGAAGTATATTTTAATGGCCATAACAACGGTTGCTATGTTTAGTTGTAAAAATGAAGCTGAACAAAAAGTAACTGAGATCGACTATCGTCCGCAATATCATTTTACAGCAGATTCAAACTGGATCAATGATCCAAACGGATTGGTTTATCACGACGGAGAATATCACCTGTTTTATCAATACAATCCGTTCGGTACAAATTGGGGTCATATGGCATGGGGGCATTCGGTAAGCAGCGATCTCCTTCAATGGAAAACATTGCCGGTTGCATTGTATGAAGACAAGAATTTTCATAACAAAGATTCCTCAATGATCTTTAGTGGAAGTGCTGTGATGGATACACTCAATACAAGTGGTTTCGGTACAGGTGAACATCCACCAATGGTGGCAGTATATACATCCTTTGAACATAAAGGAAGAAGGCCAGGCACATCTGAGTACATTGAAGTGGCACAAACACAAAGCATTGCCTATAGTATTGATAAGGGTCGCACATGGAAAAAGTATGAAGGAAACCCTGTCCTTGATGTTGGCTCGATGGATTACCGTGATCCGAAAGTGTTCTGGTATGCACCACAACAAAAGTGGGTGTTGTTATTAGTAAAATCCGACAGGCAGGAAGTATGGTTTTACGAATCAAAGAATTTAAAAGAGTGGTCTTACATGAGTCGCTGGGGACGTAAAGGAAATACAGCTACTGTTTGGGAATGTCCTGATCTTATGGAAATGAATGTTGCAGGTACCAACGAAAAGAAATGGGTGTTGCTCGTTTCTGCAGGTCATCGCCAGGAAAAGTATGTAGGTATGCAATACTTTGTTGGTGATTTTAATGGAAAAGAATTTACTACGCAGAAAGATTATACCGAACCCGTTTATTTAGATTACGGGAAAGATTTTTATGCAGCTGTTTCTTATAATAATCTTTCAACTCCAAGAAAAATAATTGTTGGTTGGGCAAGCAACTGGACATATGCTCGTGAAATTCCAACAGGTTCAGTTTGGCGTGGTTTGTATGCCGTGCCACGTGAATTCGAACTTATAAAATCCGGTACTGACCTTGTGTTGATTCAAAAGCCGGTGCAGGAACTGATTGAAAAACGAAAAGAAGTATTATCACTCAGTATGGAAGTGTTGACGGCTCCGCTTCGTTTAAAATATGCAGGGTTATCTTATGAAATGGAATTTACGCTCGATCCGAAACAAGCTGTTAAAGCAGGCGTAAAATTATTAAAAAGTGCAAATGAAGAAACCGTTCTTTCTTTTGATAAAAAAACCGGTGAGTTGATGCTTGACAGAACAAGGTCGGGCAACGTAAGCTTCAGTACAAAATTCCCTTCTGTTGAAATGGCTCCTGTTGCCTTAAAGGATGGAAAGTTAAAGATCAGAGTTCTGGTTGATAAATGCATTGTGGAAGTTTTTGTGAACGATGGAGAAACAGTGTTGACTGATCTTGTTTTTCCAAACGAAAAAGAAGGTCTCATCGAATTTTTCTCAGAAGGTGACCAGGCAGTGATCAGTGATCTGAAAATATGGGAGATCAAAACAAACAAGTAAGAAATCAATCCAGAACCACTAAGTATGATTCGTTTCTTCTTAATAACCATTTCCTTTTTTTGTTCAATGCAGTTGTTTGCAATGCAGGATACACTCGTGCATTTGAATTTTGAAAAAGCAAACGGCAAAACTATTTATAATCGAAAAACGGGAAAAGCAATTGCTGTTTCAACTGTACGTAAACAAGCAGAGCTGGTGCCCGGAGCGGTTGGTAAAGGGTTACGAACTGATGGTTACTCCACTTTTGTTGCAGTTGATATTGCAACAGAGAAAAAAGGACTTTCAGCAATGGGATGGTTTGCATTGGAAACTTATCCAACGGATACAGCTGGCTTTCTGTTGTTACAGAATAAAGCCGGAACAGAATGGATTGCGGCCGGTATTAACCAATTTGGTTACCCGGTATTGGAAATTTCGGAAAACGGATCTACTCATTTTTTTACAGCAACAACAACTGTTGAACGATTCAAATGGCTGCATATAGCTCTTGTTACTGCCGGCGATTCGGTTAAATATTATATCAATGGGAAATTGATGTTGTCGCAGGCTGCTGAAAACAGAAATACTTATCGGCAGCTGGTTGTTGGTAGAAACGGCAAACAGCGACACATCCTCCAATTTCCATTGAACTATTTTAACGGTATTGCCGATGAAGTTATCTTATTGAATAAGGCTTATCAGCAAAAAGATATTGCAGCTATAAACTATACATTAGTTGAAAAGAGAAAGCCAAATCTGAGTGTACCTTTTGTGCGTTTCAAAGACGATTTTCATCGGCCAAAGTATCATTTGATTCCGGCTGCAAACTGGACAAACGAAACACATGGTTTGATTTATTACCAAGGTCGTTATCACATCTTTAATCAGAAAGATGGGAACAACTTACTACTCCGAAATATTAATTGGGGGCATTTCAGTAGTAAGGATATGTTGCAGTGGACAGAACATAAACCTGTTCTTTCGCCAGGACCTGATTATGATCGGTTGGGAATTTGGTCTGGTCATTGTGTACTTGATCCGCTAGGCAAGCCGGTTATCATATACACCGGAGCGTCTTCAGATACATCGTTTGGAATGCATCTTGCATATCCTGAAGCTGATGATCTGCTTAGTTGGAAAAAGTATGCGGGTAATCCCGTTGTAAACGGAACTCCGAAACAATATACCCGTTTCGATTTCCGTGATCCTTATATCTGGAAAGAAGGTTCATCTTATTACATGGCTGTTGGATTTGGTATTGATGAAAATAATACCAGGCGAGGTGCTTTGCTTTTATACAGATCAACTGATCTGAAAGAGTGGATGTTTCTGCACACTTTGTTTGAAGGAAAACCTTCTATTGATGATTCAGGTGTGTTTTGGGAAATGCCTGTGTTTTGGAAAGAGAATAATAAATACATTCTGCTTGTAAATAAAGTACCATACAAAAAGGAGCCGGCAAATGCATTGTACTGGATCGGTGATTTTGTAAATGAGAAATTTGTTCCTGATAAAGCTGTGCCACAAAAGCTGGAAGTGATCAATCAATTACTTTCGCCGTCAGTTGCAAAAGATGAGAGTGGGCTTACGACTGCCATTGCCATCATTCCTGATCTTGTTACCGCAGAGGCTCATTACAAACAAGGATGGGCACATCTTTACAGTATTCCTCGTGTGTGGACGTTGAAGAATAATAAACTTTGCCAGCAACCTCATCCTTCTTTAAAGAAGTTGCGAACAGATGTAACTACTTTAACTAATGTGGATGTTTTGCCTGGGAAACCGATACTGCTAAGCAAGAACAAACAACAACTGGAAATTGAACTTGAGCTTGATCCTAAAGACTCCAAACGTTTCGGCGTTGTTATCGGCAAACATCCCCATGATAAAGAATACACGAAAATTTATTTCGATTTCGATCAGCAGGAGTTTGTGGTTGATAAATCAAGATCATCATTGGATAAAAATATTCCGAATGAGGGCAGAAGCGGAACGTATAATTTAAGTAGAAACCAAAAGGTAAAGATTCGTTTGTTTATTGATGGCTCTGTAGTGGAGTGTTTTATTAATAATGAAGATGCGTTCACTACCAGAATTTTTCCACTTAAAAGTATAAGTAACGAAGTGCATTTGTATTGCGAAGGAGGTGAGGTAAAATTGAGTAACGCAACAGTGTGGAAGCTTAGATCATCAAATAACCAAACAGAATTTTAGTTAGTAGGGCTTGCTTTGTAAAAAAAGAATGAAGAATATGAGGTTGAAACAAGTAATATCAGGTATTGCAATATTTGCCTGTAATACAGTGTTTGGGCAAGATACTATTGCTTACTGGGGATTGAATGAAGCATTGGGTTCAACAACAAAAGAGGCGATCACAAATACCGATTATGTCATCCACAGCAAATGGCCAACAGTTGAGCGAGTGCCGGGTATCAAACAAAATGCTTTACGAACCGATGGATATACTTGTTGGGTTGATGGTGATGTAACAAATATTTACCCTGTTGATTCGTTTTCGGTTTCTGCATGGCTGGCGCCGGAAGTTTACCCGGTTGATATGGCAGCCGTATGGAGTTACTATGATCAACCTTCAAATAAAGGTGCTTACATAGGCATTAATAAATTCGGGAATGTGGTTGTTAATTTTACCGTCAATAACCAGGCGGTTACCATTAGCTCGCTGATGCGGGCAGAACATTACAAATGGAATTTCCTGGTGATGAATGTGGATGCAGTGAATGGGAATTGCACGGTATATAATAATGGCATAGAGATCATCAATCAAAGTTTTTTACCTGGTACACTCAGTTGGCCTTCCGGCAAAACATTTTTAGCAAGAACATCTTCCACTGTAAACGTTCAAACCATTTATCCTGTCAACTATCTAAACTGTATTGTTGATGAAGTGATCGTACGCAGGAAACGTTGGACACTTGGACAGGTACAACAAGAGTATGCAGCGTTAAATCCCGCTTCTACTCCTGATATGAAAACTCCTGCGTCCCGTTTTGCAAATGATTTTCATCGTCCTAAATATCACCCTGTACCCAACAATGCATGGGCCAATGAATCACATGGTTTATTTCTTCACAACGGTGTCTATCACATGTTTTACCAGAAGAATGGAAACGGACCTTTTTTCTCTCAACAAAACTGGGGACATCTTACAAGTACTGATCTTGTAAACTGGCAGGAGAAGCAACCTGCTTTGTATCCGCAACCCGGTTGGGAATCTGTTGGTACATGGTCCGGTCATGCTGTGAAAGATGATAGTGGGAATCCAACTTTGATATACACCGGAGTAAATGGTGCATATGCAGGTATTGGTTCTGCGCAATCAAGTGGTGAGTTTAACGTCTGGAACAGGAACCCTGCTAATCCATTAATTCAACGTGCACCTGTGTCGCCATCTAACAAAGATTTCAGAGATCCATATGTATTTAAAGAAGGGAATACATGGTATATGATTATTGGCACTGGTATCAATTCTCCTGAAACAGGAACTGTGTTCTTGTACAAGTCAAATGATCTTACAAACTGGCAGTACGTAAAGCCATTGTTCATTGATAATTCAGGATATAACAGTGTGGGCATTTTTTGGGAGATGCCCGTTTTCTGGAAATTTGGATCGAAGTATTTATTACTGGTGAATAAAACACCTGTTGGCCCAACACCTGCAAAAGCATTTTATTGGGTAGGTGATTTTTCAAATGAAACATTTACGCCAACAAATCCTGTTGTGAAAAACCTCGATATTATTAATTCATTGTTATCTCCGGCTGTGAATGTTGATGCCCAGGGAAGAACTGTTGCTATTGGTATTATTCCTGATCTATTGCCAACGCATGAACAATATGAAAATGGCTGGGCAAATTTTTTCAGCCTCCCACGGGTATGGCAAATGCAGAACGATAGTTTATTTCAAAGTCCGCATCCTAATCTTAATACAGGTCGTGGCACTCTGTATAATTTTAATACCATCAACTTGCAATCCTCTGCTGCAAACTATTTAAACTTAAAGGGATTTCGTGCAGAAATAAAAGCAACCATCACAAAAGGAACTGCAACCAAGATTGGGTTTACATTGCTTAAGAATTCCGGCAACAGTGAATACACGAGGATCTACTACGATTACAATGGGTTATCTTTTGTCGTTGATCGTTCTAAAGCATCGATGAATCCAAATACGCCGAGAGATGTTCAGTCGGAATTTTTCATGTTTCCCAATAACGATCCCGTTGAATGGCATATATATACCGATGGCTCGGTTATAGAAGTATTCATCAATGACAAATGGGCATTTGCATCAAGGGCATATCCAACTGATCCTGAAAGCAAGATCATAGACTTTTTTATTGAGGGCGGTACTGCAACTGCAAGCAATGTGCAAGTGTGGGACAGAGGTGATGTTACATCAACCATAACAGGTTTGTTTGATCCTAATTCTTCCATTTACAAAAACATAAAAGTATATCCTGTTCCAGCCATTAAGCAATGTATAATACAATTGCCTAAAGAAGTAAAAGGTCAGATAAAAACAAGTCTCTACGATGTAAGCGGGAAAATGATACGCACAATTGATCACAAAGTATTGTTACCGGATCAACAAATTATTTGGGACCTGAAAGATCAGCAAGGGCTAATGGTGAATACTGGTACTTATTTTTTGGTGGCTCAAGTAAATAATAAAGACTTGTATAGGTCAAAGATTTTAGTCATTCGAAATTGATTTTATATGAAACATGTAGTTTATGTATGCAGTTTTGCTTGTTGTATTTTCTTTTTATCCTGCAGTCAAGAAACATTGTTTGAAAAAGTGAGTTCATCTCATTCAGGAATTCATTTTAATAATCAGATTAGTGAAACCGATTCGATGAACATCATTGATCAGGAGAATATTTACAATGGTGGCGGAATTGGTATAGCCGATTTTAATAACGACGGTTTGCAGGATATTTACTTTACAGGTAATATGATCAGTAATAAACTTTATCTCAACAAAGGAAAAATGCAATTTGACGATATAACAACAATTGCAAAGGTTGAAGGAGAGGGCAAGTGGAGCAGGGGTGTTTCAATTATTGATATTAATGACGATGGATTACAGGATATTTATATTTCTTGTACCATGCTAAGTGATTCATTAAAGAGAGAAAACATCCTTTATGTGAATCAGGGAAATAGTAACAAAGGTCTACCGGTTTTTAAAAACTTGGCAAGAGAATATGGATTAGCAGATAACAGCTACACAACGCAATCAGCATTTTTTGATTATGATAATGATGGCGATCTGGATGTGTACATGACAGTGAACATGTTTGCAAAGAGGGACAATGGAAATGCATATCGACCAATCTTGAAAAACGGAGAACATCCAAATACAGACAAGCTTTATCGGAATGATTGGGATTCAGCAAAGCACCATCCGGTTTTTGTTGATGTGTCAAGGAAGGCAGGCGTGTTGCAGGAGGGGTATGGGCATTCTGTAACTATTTGTGATCTGAATCTTGATGGATGGAAGGATGTATTTGTCGCAAATGATTATTTATCAGAAAATATACTTTATATAAATAATCGAAACGGAACATTTACAAATCATTCAAGCGAATATTTTAAACATACGGCTTACAATGCCATGGGAGCTGACGTTGTGGATATTAACAATGATGGGCTGAGCGATGTGATTGAACTTGATATGAATCCCGAGGATAATTACCGAAAAAAAATGATGTTGAATTCAGGTAATTATCAGTCGTATATCAATAATACTTATTACGGATTTCAATATCAATATGTACGTAACATGTTGCATGTAAATATGGGTTTGGTAAATGATGGGGGAGATAGTACAAAGCGTCCCGTTTTTGCTGAAACTGGTTTTTACAGTGGCATCGCTGAGACCGATTGGAGCTGGGCACCACTTGTAGCCGATTTTGATAATGATGGTTTACGTGATATTATTATCACAAATGGCTTTCCTCGAGATGTAACCGATCATGACTTCATGGTATATCGCAACAGTACTTTTGCATTGAACGACCGTAAAAAACTATTAGCGATGATACCGCAAGTTAAAATCGAAAATTACGCTTATCGAAATACAGGTAACATCCGGTTCGAAAACGTTGGATTGAAATGGGGATTTAATGAGCCTTCATTTTCAAATGGAGCTGCAACAGCTGATCTTGACATTGATGGAGATCTTGATGTGGTAATTAATAATATAAATGACAAAGCTTTTCTTTATGAAAACAAGCTAAATAATTCGGAAAATAAATTAAAACATTTCCTGGCTGTTAAATTAAAATCACCTGCTCCAAATAGAAACGCATATGGAGCATGGGTTACAATTTACTATGGAATAAATAAGCAGGTGTATGAAGTAAATCCTGTACGTGGCTATTTATCTTCAAATGAACTTATGGCATGGTTTGGCTTAGACAGTATTAATCATGTTGATTCAGTCGAAGTAATATGGCCAGATAATACGAAGCAAGTTCAGTATAACGTTGTTGCTAATAAAACTCTTGTGATTGATAAGTCACAAAACAGAGAAGTATTTAACTGGAAAAGGCCAGATGAGTCTGCTATGTTTACAGAAGTAAGCAATCAGTTACAAGTCAACTATCAACATCAACCTAAAGATTTTAATGATTACAATATTCAAAAATTATTGCCTCATAAATTATCGGAGATCGGTCCGGTAATTGCAACCGGTGATATAAACGGAGATGAACTAGAAGATTTTGTTGTAAGTGGGAATAATAACATTCGTTTATTCTTTCAACAAGAAAGCGGGCAATTCAAAACCGATTCATTGTTGATTGAACACACATCAACAGATGCTGATCTTCTTTTGTTTGATGCAGACAATGATGCTGATCTTGATCTATATGTATGCAGAGGCGGCTATGAGCAACCGTCAGGATCTTCTTATTACACTGACGCATTGTTCTTGAATAACGGACAGGGGAAGTTCCTTGCATCAATTGATTCGTTACCATCTGTTCCAATAAGCAAATCTTGTGTACGTGCTGCAGATTTTGATAAGGATGGTGATATCGATCTTTTCCTTGGAGGAAGAGTAGAGCCCGGCAATTATCCGAAAGCAGTTTCATCGATCATACTTCGCAATGATACCAGGCAAGGGAGGGTAAAGTATACAGATATTACCGCATCGGTTGCGCCGGTATTGCAAAAAGTAGGATTGGTTTGTGATGCTGTATGGAATGATTTCAATAAAGACGGGGAGGTTGATCTTGTAGTTGTTGGTGAATGGATGCCAATTACTTTCTTTGCAAATAAAGGCGGCAAGTTCGTCGATGTTACAAAAAGTACAGGTCTAAATAATCAATCAGGCTGGTGGAATTGTATTAAAGCTGCAGATCTTGATAAAGATGGTGATGTGGATTTTGTTGCAGGTAATACCGGGCTCAACTCTTTTTTTACGTTCAACGAAAATAGTCCTGTCAATAATTACTATAATGATTTTGATAAGAATGGCCGCTTCGAATTTGTAACAACGAAATACTTAAAAAACAAAAAAGGAATATTACAGGAGTTTATTGCAAATGGAAGAGACGATGTGATGGATCAAATACCGGCACTTAAGAAAAGGTATCTATCCTACAGTAGCTTTGCTGATGCAGCTTTGAAAGATATATTCTTAGCCGAGCAATGGAAAGGCGTTGAACAACATACCGCTTCCTATTTTAAAACTGTTGTTATACGCAACAATGGAAATGGTGTCTTCCGTTTTGAAGAACTTCCGTGGCAGGCTCAGCTCTCTGCTGTAAAAGATATATGTATTGATGATTTTGATAAAGACGGCATCAAGGATATTGTATTAACCGGAAATGATTTTAGTTTTGAAGTAGTACATGGCCGGTTAGATGCCTTCAATGGTTTGTTTTTGCAAGGACTTTTAACCGGTGGCTACCGTTCCCTTTCATTGAACGAAAGTGGTTTATATATTCCGATGGCCGGAGCTAAGTTGCGGCAATTAAAAACTGCGTCAGGTTTGAGTTTGTTAATTGCATCGCAATACAACGGAGATTTAAAGGTTTTTAAGAAAAATTGAAAGATGCACTTTGAAATAACAAAAAGCGATTCTATTGAATCGCTTTTTGTAATCGTGCCCGGGACTGGATTCGAACCAGCACGTCCTTTCGAACACCACCACCTCAAAGTGGCTTGTCTACCAATTTCAACACCCGGGCATCGGGGTGCAAATGTAAAATGCTGCACCCATTCAATCAAATTTATTTGCAGGGCTGCTGGTTGTAAAGTGTTACTAACTACTGAACACTTGAGACTATTGACTTCCGCCTACTTTTTCAACACAATCCTGAATGTAGTGCCTTTTCCAGGCTCAGAGTGTTTTACGTACAGTTGTCCTTTATGATATTGTTCTATTATACGTTTACTCAGCGACAAGCCCAAGCCCCAGCCACGTTTCTTGGTGGTAAAGCCCGGTTTAAAAACTCGGTTGATGTTTTGCGATGCAATGCCTTTGCCTGTATCTGTGATATCAATGATGATGGTTCGTTCCTCCTCATGCATATCAACTGTAATATTTCCCTTTCCATCCATGGCATCAAGTGCATTTTTGAGCAGGTTTTCAATTACCCAATCGAAGAGCGGGGGAGAAATTGCTACGATCATATCCGCTCTATTCTTCTTCACTTCCAGGTGTACTTTTCCGGTTGCCCGTTTGCGGATATATTCCACCATTTCTTCTACCTGCCTTACCACATTATTCGGTTCTAATTGTGGTATGCTGCCGATCTTGCCAAAGCGATCGCTCACCAATCGCAGGCGCTGCACATCTTTTTCGATCTCTGTTGCAATTTGCGATTGTGCGTTTTCTTCTTTCAACATTTCCACCCAACCTTGTAACGATGAAACGGGTGTTCCCAACTGATGTGCCGTTTCTTTAGCCATACCAGCCCATACCTGGTTTTGGGTCGATTTATTTCTTGCCTGCAACGAGAAAATGGTAATGATGATAAAGAGCGCCACAATAAACAACTGAACCATTGGGTAGTAACGTACCTGTTGCAGCAATGCAGAATGACCATAATAATATTTATTGATGAGTAAAGGGTCTTTACTTATTTCAAGAATGATAGGTTGATTCTGACCTTTAAATTCTTTTAACCTGGAAGCGAGATAACCGGGATTGTTTGCAATTTTTGCACTGTCGATATTGATATAACTAACAATACTATCCTTTTCATCTGTTTCAATAATAGGAATCGATTTCTGTTCATTTCGAATGAGCGAAGGGAGTTTCGTGTCAGCATCAATTGGTGCCATGATCAGGAATTTACCGGCCTCAACCCATTGTTCCACTTTCAAACGTTCATCAACAGCAATTTTATCGGCGAGATAGTTCGAATAAAAAATGGTACCGGTTACAATGCCAATGGCAATCATTGCCAGTAATGTTCGCCAGTTAAAATATTGACCAAGCATGCCCTAATTTAGACAAGGTTTCACTCTCAACCGCTATTTTTGAAAAAATATTTACCACACTTGCAAACCCTCCCGCCTGTTGCTGTTGTTATTCTTAACTGGAATGGAAGAAATTTCCTGCAACAGTTTCTGCCTTCTGTATTGGCATCAACGTATACCAATCTGCAGGTGATCGTTGCTGATAATGCATCAACAGATGATTCGGTGCAGTTCTTACAACAAACATTTCCTTCAGTTGAGATATTAACCAGTAAAGAGAATTATGGATTTGCAAAAGGTTATAATTTTTTTCTGCAACAGGTAAAGGCTGATTATTATGTGTTACTGAACAGTGACGTGGAAGTAACAACAAACTGGATAGAACCTGTAATTGAGTTGATGGAAGCAGATAAAAGCATTGCAGCCTGTCAGCCAAAAATTCTTTCTTTTCATCAGAAAAATACATTTGAATATGCGGGTGCAAGTGGAGGGTGGATCGACACATTGGGTTATCCTTTTTCACGTGGCCGTGTGTTTGATGTGCTGGAGAAAGATAACGGACAATACAACAATGCAGTACCTGTTTTTTGGGCAAGTGGTGCTGCACTGTTTATCAGGTCACAATGTTTTCAGGAGATGAAGGGATTTGATGAATTCTTTTTTGCCCACCAGGAAGAGATCGATCTGTGCTGGCGATTACAGCGGGGTGGAAATAAAGTATATGTATGTCCACAATCAGTCGTGTATCATGTCGGCGGTGGCACCTTACCAACCGGCAGCAGCCAAAAAGTATTCCTCAACTTCCGTAACAACCTCGTGATGATCTGCAAAAATCTGCCGTGGTCTGAATTATGGTGGAAGGTTCCGTTGCGGGTTGGGTTAGATGCAGTATCTGCCTGGAAAGAATTACTAAGCGGTAAATCCGGCTATTGGCTGGCGGTGTTAAAAGCACATTTTGCCTTTGTTGGATGGGTATTCGGGCCAAAACAGCCCTCTTCAAACGCATATCCCCGTTTAAAAACCGTATATCAAGGATCGGTTGTGTGGCAGTATTTCATCCGGAAAAAGAAGATTTTTTCTGAAATTGTAAAGCCTGCCTGAAGGGTTGTAACACATCATCCCTTACATTTGCAACTGTAAAAACCGACTAATATGGCTCAAGAGATCATCGACGAAAAGCAAAAAGATATCACCAGCAATTGGGTAACCTCATCCCGCTTCCTGTTTTATGTTCAGGTGTTTTGTATTGCAGCGTTTTTGCTGGGGGGATGTTACAAATTGTACAGCTACCGTTACAAAGGAAAGCCAGAAGTGCAAATACCTGAAAGCACACTTTATAATCCAAAGTATAAATAAGTCTTCTTATAATAATACCCGGCCCTCTTTGCAGAAAAGAGGGCTTTTTTTTTCGAGATAATAACCTGAAACCCTGATTTAATTGCATGCAGACTTCAAAACACCTGTTTACAATAATTGGCATTGCCATCCTCGCCTGCTTCCTGATCTATTATCCGGTATTCTTTGCCGATTATGCATTTACTGATGAAGCCCATCAGCTCTGGTTCAATAATGATGGATCGAACTTTATCATGTTTCTGAACCAGGGCCGACTCATTACCGGATGGTTAATTGATGGCGCCTTTGGCAATATGGATTCGGTAAGCGATATAAAATGGTTGCGGATATTTTCATTTTCCTCCATGGTCGTGTTTATGGTGTTGTATGGAGTGTTATCAAAAAAACTGTTTGATGATCTGAAAATCGATGGCAAAGTATGGGCACTGTCTGTTGTATTTATTCCGTGTAGTTTATCTGCTGCTATCTATGTTGGATGGGCATCCTGCGCCGAAATATTTTTAGCCACACTTGCAGCATTTTTATCGGGGTATCTCCTGTTTAGAAAAGTAAACAGTAAAGAGACTTATTTAAAAGTTTCTACTCTCACATTGGCTGTAAGTCTGTTCTTCGCCATGTGCTCATTGTTTACTTACCAAACGGCATTTGGTTTTTTCCTGTTGCCCTTCTTCCTGTATTTCATAAAAAATAAATCTGCAAAAATTGACAGAACTATCATTATCGGCGTAGGCTTCTATATTGCATGTTATGTTGTGTATTACTTCCTTTTCAGGTATTCATTGAAAGTGTACAATGTTCAGCCAAGTACAAGAGCCACCATAAATATTGATCCTTTGGGAAAGCTCAGTTTCTTTTTTTCTTACCCACTGGCACAGGCATTTAGTTTTAATTTTCTGTACAATGCAAGAAGTATTTTGTCGCAGATTTTTTATCCATTGGTTATTCTGTTTTGGATGATCAGTTTGTTTATACGGATCGGGAAAAAGAATGTTGGGAAGATTATCGGGCATATACTTATTTGTTTTGCATTGCTCATCCTTACTTATCTGCCGTTGATGATTTCGATTGAAAACTTCGCTTCATACAGAACAATGTTTGCACTCAACTTTCTTGTATTTGTAATGGTTTGCGATTTTGTTATTTCATTTTTGAGAACTAACAGATTGAGAAATATTGTGGCAGCATTAGCCGGTCTTATTTTTTGCGCAGTTGCGTTTTATAATTACCACATCAATTTTTCGAAACCGTTGGAAAATGAGTATGCAGCTTTGCGTTCTTACTTCATGAATAATTATGAGGAAAGAACAGAGGCGATATTTTTTGTTCGACCACCCATGAATTTATTTAAGTCGGCATTCGGGGTGAATTATTATACCGACGAGTTTGGCTATCCATCAACTGAAAAAGACTGGACTCCTGAACCATTGCTGAAACAACTTGTGTTCGAGAAAACAAAAAGCAGGGAGGAAGCCAAACAAGTGTTGTTAGATGTTTCTTCAGCAACTCAGTCGCCTGCATTTTCAGTAACCGATACTGCTGCAAAAGTTCTGATCATAGATATGCAGGCGGTTTTTAATGCATACTGGAAACAACGGGATAAGAGTAAAAATTGACAAAGATTGGTTTTAGCATTGGATTTCAGTTGTGATCGGGTCGTGAGATCGCTTTTCTTCAGGCGAATGCAGAAAATTTTTGCTCTCTTTTTTGTCAATTAATTGAACGTCCCTTACATTTGCACCCCAATCGTTCTTTTACAAGCGGAAGTAGCTCATTTGGTAGAGCACGACCTTGCCAAGGTCGGGGTGGCCGGTTCGAGCCCGGTCTTCCGCTCACAGTCCCGCTCTCATGCGGGATTTTTTTTCACCCTATTGGAGCCCCGGTGGTGGAATTGGTAGACACGCAGGACTTAAAATCCTGTGACCCGCAACGGTCGTAACGGTTCAACTCCGTTCCGGGGCACAAAAAAAGCGACGTTTAACGTCGCTTTTTTTATTTACATCCATTTCAGATTTTGTTTTAGTTTTTAGAATGGCATTAAGTTCACCATTGCCCATTCACAATTGACTATTGCCTATTCATACCTATACGTCACATATCCCATCAACTGCTTCTGTTTACTGAAACAACTCTCTTTTGTTTTCAATCCTTGTGGATTGTATTGATAGCGCCAGGTAACATAATCACTGCCGCCACTTTGCACTGAGATCATTTGTGAAAGCAAAGATTGCTCGTTGTATTCATAAACATAATCAGGTAGCAAACGGCGTGCACGATCATTAAAGCGTACAATATCTGTTAAACGGTTTTGTGCATCATAATAGTAATACCAGGTTTGCGTTTCTTTTCCTTTTGCTGTAATGATCTCTTCACCCACATTACCTTTTTCATCAGCTTTAAATTGTACAAACGCAGTATCGGTTCCGTTTTTAATGCGCAACATTGAAACGGGTAGGCCACTTGAATCATACGTGTATTGGTGACGCACTGTTTCTTTTGTTTTATAAGCGTATGCCTGCGATACATTTTCAACAACGGCTAATCGTCCTGTTGCATCGTAGGTATAGCTCGAAACATTCAATGTTGTGTTACTGCTATCGGCACTGCGTATCAATTGTCCTTTTGCATTGAACTGTGTCACCAATACCGATTGCATGGTAGACGTTGTTTGACTAAATGTTTTAATGATGTTGAACGATGGATTTATTTCCTGGAAGCAGATGAACTGTTCAACAGGTTGGCCACTTCCTTCAAAAGACTGCAACACCACCTTACGAACTTTGTTGGCTTTGTACTGTTTGATCTGCTCCATTGTTTGGCGTGTACTGAGGATGTCTTTCTGGTAGTACTGGCTATTGCCGGCAAAAGGTAAGAGGGCAAGTAAAACGAAAACGGATATTAGTTTGTGCATCATGTGTGGCAAAGATATTCCTGAAATAAGAAACGTATGGGTGAATCTTTTTATTTTAGCCAAAACTAAGGCTATGTCGCACGGCGAGGGAAGGAAAGAAAAAAACTGCTTAAACTGTAATGCAAGGGTCTTTGGCCGTTATTGCCATGTTTGCGGCCAGGAAAATGTTGAACCGAGAGAAACAGCCTGGCATTTGATCGTTCATTTCTTTAACGATATCACCCATTTCGAAGGAAAATTCAGCAAAGCCATACGTTATCTTTTGTTCAGGCCCGGCTTTTTACCGGCTGAGTATGCCCGTGGGCGCCGCATGAGTTATATGAATCCTGTGCGGATGTATGTATTTACATCGGCATTTTTCTTTATCATTTTCTTTTCGTTGTTCAAAATAGATGATAGTGCAGTTGCATTGAGTTATGCCAAACTTGAACAACGGTTTAAAGACAGCGATGTGAATTTTGATGTAAATTTTGTGTCTGGCGAAATTAGTGTTGGTGAACAAAACGTTGGCAATCTCAACAGGATGGATAAGCTCAATGAGCAACTGATCGATTCGCTTATCAGGGCAAAAGCACAAAAGAAAGATTCAACACAAGTTGGCGACACAGTGAAAAAGAAGAAACCGGCAACTTTGTTTGACTTTAATGGAAAGTTTGAATCGCTTGAAGTATATGATTCCATCCAGAAGAGTTTACCTGCAGATGAACGGGATGGTTGGTTTGCAACTCTGGTGAGTAGGAAAGCAGCACACATCAATGAAAAATATGGCAAAACTCCCGGTCTTGCATTTGCCCGTATCAGCGATGTGTTTCTGCATAAGTTGCCCACCATTTTTTTTGTTTCATTACCCTTGTTTGCTCTTATCCTTTCGTTGTTATACATCCGCCGACGAAAGCAGTTTAATTTTGTTAACCATGCCATCTTTAGTATCTACTATTATATCTTCTGTTTCCTGTTGATGTTGATCTATTTTGCTGCAAACAAACTGCGAGACATCAGCGGGTGGAGTATTTTTTTGTGGATCCAGATAGCATTGGGCTTCTACCTGTTTATTTATCTCTATAAAGCCATGCGTAACTATTACCTGCAACGCAGAGCCAAAACCATCATCAAGTACTTTCTTCTTAACTTCATTTTTTTCATAATTGTTACATTTCTTTTTGCTGGATTTTTAATTTTCTCAGCGTTTAATATTTAAACTATGCAAACAGCCACAGCCGATAGTTTTCTGCGTTTGGTAAAGATCATGGATGAACTGCGGGAGCAGTGCCCATGGGAC
Source organism: Lacibacter sp. H375 (assembly GCF_037892425.1). Lineage (NCBI taxonomy): Bacteria > Pseudomonadati > Bacteroidota > Chitinophagia > Chitinophagales > Chitinophagaceae > Lacibacter > Lacibacter aquaticus. The sequence continues at coordinate 195,804 of NZ_JBBKTT010000001.1, read as the reverse complement.
AGGAAGCAAACAATTCATACGCTGCGCCAACTCACCATTGAAGAAACCTATGAACTTACAGATGCTATCTCGGACGAGAACTGGAAAGATATTAAAGAGGAGTTGGGCGACCTGATGTTGCACATCGTCTTCTATTCAAAAATCGGAGCAGAGCAGGGACAGTTCACTATACCAGAAATGATCAATGGGGTTTGTGAAAAGTTGATTGCACGTCATCCGCATATTTACGGCGATGTGAAAGTGGATGATGAGGAAGATGTGAAACGCAACTGGGAAAAACTCAAGATGAAAGAAGGAAAGACTTCTGTTTTGAGTGGCGTGCCCAAAGGATTACCCTCCATGGTAAAAGCCATCCGCATACAGGAAAAAGCAAAACAGGTTGGGTTTGAATGGGAGAACAAAGAACAAGTGTTTGAAAAGATAGAAGAAGAGATCAATGAATTAAAAGAAGTGGTGCAAACTGCCGAGCAGGATAAAATAGAAGAGGAGTTAGGCGATGTATTCTTTTCATTGGTGAATTATGCACGGTTTTTGCAGATTGATGCTGACCATGCGCTGGAACGCACAAATCAAAAGTTCATACAGCGGTTTACCCAGATGGAGCAGGAAGCTATAAGTGAAGGAAAACAGTTGACACATATGAGTTTGGAAGAGATGGACGGCATCTGGAACCGCATCAAACAGAAAAACAGGGAAGCATAATAATATCTTGAGCCACATTTCAACCATCCGCAACTTCATTTTTAAAAATGGCTACCTGCTTATTTTAGCCGGTTGGTTACTCACATTCTCTTATCTTTTTCAATATTACTGGTCTTACACTTCTGCACCGGTGCAGGTGAAAAAAACTTTACAGAAGGCCATTAATAAAAGGGAAAATGATTTTACAAAAATTCTTGCTGATACAGCGCTTTTACTTGATCTGAAAAAGGGAAGAGCCGAAAAGCGGGAAGTGATAAAACTACTGGTTAAAGATTACTTCATCTTTATTGCCTCTGATGGTGCCGATGGATTTCAAACACGTTTCTGGAACACACAAACCATTTTGCCAAACATTGAGTTGTGGCAACGTGCAAACGGCATCTGGTTCGAACAACTGATCAATGGTTACTATACTGTTTATAAAGAAACAGTGAAACTCGGTGATGGTTCTTTTTGTTATGCCATGGCCCTCATTCCCGTCAAGTGGAATTATTTTGTTCCTGCCAGTTATCTCAGTAACAGTTTTGCATACCTCGATGGTATAGAGAAGTATTACTCACTCAGCGATGTGCAGCAAACAGAACTTCAGGTAAAGAGTACTGATGGTACCGGTTTGTTCTGGCTAAAAGAACAGAGTAATTTTCCACAGCCACTAAACAAAACAACAGTTATTTTACGATTACTGGCTGTTTTTTGTTTCTTAATGTTCATACAAAAAACTGCTGCTGCACTTGTAAACACGTATTCATTCCTGGTAGGTTTGTGTTTTCTTGTTGGGGTTATTATTATCATACGAACGTTGAGTTATTATTTTCCTGTGCCTCTGAACCTGCGGCAGTTCGAATTGTTCGATCCTGCTGTGTATGGCTCAAACAATATTCTTCGTTCGCTGGGTGATCTGTTCATTAATTCATTTTTATTGTTGTGGGTCCTGTTATTTATACGGAGGTATGGAAAATCAACAACACTGTTGCCTTTAAAGATCAACGATAAAGCTGGGCTCGCAATTACAGCTGTACTTCTGTTTGCGTTAACCATTCTGTTTGGAAATATTATCCGCAGTATGGTTGCTGATTCACAGATATCGTTCGACGTTACTAATTTTTTCGAACTTACCGTTTTTAGTTTCGCAGGTTTTATCTTACTTGGATCTCTTGCACTCAACTATTTTTTGTTAGCCGATTGGTTGTCTGGATTTTTCAAGCGGTATAGCAATGGAAAACTCCAGATACAGATACTTGCATTAACTATTACCGGTCTGGTTTACCTCACGTTTACCATCAGTTCTGCTGCAGTAATATATCATCTCATTTTGCTTGGATGGTTGTTGTTATTGTTGACCCTGCTAAACAGGCAACGTCTGCAGTTGAGGTTTCTGCCATCAAATGGGCGTGTTATCTTCTGGTTGTTTTTCTTTTCTGTATCACTAACAACTTTGCTCATAACAGAGAACGGTCGGAAAGAAATACAAAAAGCCACAAGTATGGCTGAGAAACTTAGCCTTCAAACTGATCCCTCGGCGGAAACTTTATTAAACATAGCGCTGCAAAATTTCAGACCTGAGTTTCTTGATAACGAGTTTTATCGTTTCACTACTTCAAGTGGCAACCAGTTTTTAAAAGACAGTCTTATCAGCGAAAACTTCAGTGGGTATCTCAATAAATTTGAAACAGAGATCTATACCTTTACTGCAGCTGAAGAACCAGAACCATTATTCAATATTGATTCCATCTCCTTCAATACACTGAATACTGTCTATACGTTGCAAAGCAAACCAACGAGCGTGCGTGACTGGCAGTATTACGAGGAATCGTTTGATAAGTTCTATTACATTGCACGCAGGAATGTAACCGACCGGGAAACAAATCAATTGATAGGATATGTATTCATTATTTCCCGTCCCAAACGCTATGCTGATGAGAAATTTTATCCTGAACTTTTTTCCCGGACATTCAACCTGCTTCCTGATGACATGCCTTCTTATGCCTATGCGATTTACAAGAATAAGGAACTCATCAGCAGTGTAAATGATTATCCTTTCCCTATACATTTGAATGAGACCAGGAATGCCCGTTTATTAATTGAGCAGAAGAAAAAAAATGGTTATTCAGAATTATGGTACAGCAGTTCAAAAGACCTTACAGTAATTGTGGTAAAACCGCAAAACAGGTTGCTTGAAGGAATTACTTTGTTTGCTTACCTGTTCTGTGTGTTTCTGCTTATGCTGGCTGTTTTCAGATTTATACAATATGTATTGCAGTTAGGCATCAGACCTTCCAAATGGAAAGAACACCTGCAACTTACTTTCCGTACACAAGTTCACACAACCATTATAGGCATCAGCATTTTTTCATTCCTGATTATTGGTGCCTCAACCATCTTCTTCTTTATTAACAGGCATAGCCGTATTAATAAGGAAAGGTTGTCAAGAACAATCGGGATCATGCGTACAGAAGTGGAAGTGGCATTAAACAATCATGCTGTATTTGATGATGTGCTCAAAGCATATGATGATGCCGCCTCGGCTGAACTGCAGGGAAAAATTAACCGTATTTCAGAGATACATGGGGTGGATGTAAATATTTATGATCCTGCTGGTAACCTGCGTTTATCATCGCAACCTTATTATTACAACAAAGGATTGCTGAGCCGCAAAACAGATCCATTGGCTTATTATAAATTGTCTCAGGAATATCTTGTGCAAACAATTGAAGACGAAAAAGTCGGCAGCCGTTCTTACATGAGTATTTATGTGCCTGTTCGTGATGCAGATGGACAAACCTATGCGTATCTCAACATTCCTTACTTCACATCGCAGAATGAATTAAAACAGGAAATATCGAATTTCCTTGTAACGTTGATCAACCTTAATGCATTTATTTTTCTTATTGCAGGATTGGTTGCATTTTTTGTAACAAGCCGTATTACCAATTCATTTGCTATCATCAGTGAAAAGATGAAAGCGATCAAACTGGGTAAAACAAATGAAGCCATTGTATGGAACCGTAATGATGAAATTGGCGAATTGGTACAGGAGTACAACCGAATGGTGAAGCAACTTGAAGAGAGTGCTAACTTGCTTGCAAGAAGCGAACGTGAAGGTGCATGGCGTGAAATGGCAAGGCAGGTGGCACATGAGATCAAGAACCCGCTTACGCCAATGAAATTAAGTATCCAGTATTTGCAGAAGGCAGTTGATTCAAACTCAGCCGATGCAAAAAATATTTCCCAAAGCGTGGCAAAAACATTGGTTGAGCAGATTGATTATTTATCAAACATTGCATCCGACTTTTCCAACTTTGCAAACATTGGAAATCCCCGTTTGGAAAGAGTAAACCTGGTTGAATCGGTACAGTCGGTTGTTGATCTTTTCAATATGCATGAAGATGCACATGTTGCTTTCAGCACCAATACAGATGCAGCATTTGTGATGGCAGATAAAACACAGCTTAACCGTTTGTTTACCAATCTCACCCGAAATGCAATTGAAGCAGCGCCTGCTGATGAAACAGCCCGTGTGAAATTACAGGTAGAGGTGAAGGATGAAAAATTAATAGTAGCTGTTACAGATAATGGACACGGTATCAGGCCAGAGCTGCAGGACAAAATATTCTATCCCAATTTCACAACCAAAACATCGGGCACAGGTTTAGGTCTTGCAATGTGTAAGAGTATAGTTGAACAGATGAAAGGTGAAATATGGTTTGTAACTGAACAGGAAAAAGGTAGCACTTTTTTTGTGGAGCTGCCACTTATTCAATAAGCACAATTCGAAATTAGAATGTTGTCAATTGGCAATTATTCTTTCGCCGCTGTCTGTTTCAGCAAATGATCTTCAATAATTTCTTTGAATACTGTTTTGGGAAACGCACCCGGCTGCATCATGGGATCAGCATTCACAGGGATAAATAAAAAAGTAGGAATACTTTGGATGCCAAATACGGCAGCTAATTCCATCTCTGCTTCTGTATCTACTTTATAGATCAGAATTTTTCCTTCGTATTCTATTGCTAATTCTTCAAGTACGGGCGCCACCATTTTACAGGGACCACACCAATCAGCATAAAAATCAATGATGGCAGGAACGGTGCCGTTGTATTTCCATTCCTTTTCGGTTTCGTAGTTAAAGATCTTGTCTTTAAAATCCTGTGAGGTGATTTTGACGGTAGCCATGATAAAGGTGATGTAGTTTACAGACAAAGTTATTCATCAAAACAGTATGTTGTATGACAAATGTTACGAATCCGACGTGTTCTTCATTTTATTCGGCAGGCAGAGGTATATAGCTGATAGAAAATGATTTACCGGTAAGTTTTTTATGCATTATCAGTAAGCGGTCCATCCGCCATCAACAGTAAGCACTGCACCGTTAATAAAACCAGCATCATCTGTTGCAAGGAATAAAGCAGCATTTGCAACATCTGATGGCTCACCTGTTTTGGCATTCAAGACCATACCACTCATGATGCGGTCATTAATAAGCGGAGTTATTTTACTCATGTCTATTGTGTCGCCGATATTTGTATTGATTGCGCCAGGTGCAATGGCGTTACAACGGATACCCGTTTTAGCATACAGGTAACCAGTGTTTTTTGTGAGGCCGATTAATGCATGTTTACTGGCAGTATAGGCGGCTCCTGCTCTTGCACCTTGCAATCCACCAATGGATGCGATGTTAATGATACAACCACTACCTTTTGCAAGAAAAATTTTTACTGCATGACGCATGGCCTTCATGGGGCCTGTAACATTAATGTTCATCACTTTTTCCCACATGCTGTTGTCAAGTTCGGCAACAGGTGCAAAGTGATCCATGATACCGGCATTGTTCACTAAGATGTCTAATGATCCATAAGTTGTAACGGCCAGGTTGATCATTCGATCTATATCTTCTTCCAAAGCCATATTGGATAACAGTGTTGTAACATCGCCACCCTGACCGGTAATTTCCTGGTGAAGTAATTGTAAACGTTCGGAGTTAATATCTGTTGCAACTACTTTACAATCTTCAAATGCAAATAAAAGGGCAATAGCTTTGCCCATACCGGAACCTGCCCCGGTGATGAGTGCTGTTTTGCCTGCTAACTTTTTCATGTGTTCTTATTTTACAACAGACAGCAACTGATTTTTTCGATGAATACAGAAAGCTAATTCCTGCTGTAATAAAAAACAATGATTTGGGAGGTGATTGTGGTTAGGAAAAATTAAACCCGCTCATAATTCATAAAGACGACGCCAGATTTTGACGTGCTGATTTCTTTTAAGCCAAGGTTGATCTGTTTTTTGATGTTTGAAAAAAGCGGTTTGCCCTCACCTAAAAGAACGGGATAAACTGCAAGCTGGTAAGCATCAACAAGACCTTCATTCATAAAACTGCTGATAAGGCTGCCTCCACCATAAAGCCAGATGTTCTTGCCCGGTTCTTTTTTAATTTCATTCACCCGCTCAGCTATGGGCGAGCTGATGTATGTTGCCTTGCCATCTTCTTTCGGATTATTTGAAAAAACATATTTCTTTTTGCTGTGCACATTTTTCCAAAGACTTTTTTCTGCTGCAGATGCATTACTGTCTGGTTGATATTGTCCCCACAGATCATAACTTATTCTGCCATAAAAAACAGCATCAACAGTTGTAAGAAATTGATCGAAGGCCGAACCTTCTCCCATTTCAGCAGCAGCATCTTGGTTGATCCAGTCGATTTCTCCATTTGGTCCTTCAATAAAACCATCGAGTGTTACAGCAACGTTTACAATAATTTTTCGCATCTTTTTTATGTTGAATGTTAAGTGTTGTTATTGATCATTTCTCCAGTCCCAAACTACAACGATCCATTCAGTGTTGGCAGGATCTGTGTATGAATGTATTTCCCGAAAGCCAATTCTTTTATGCGCTTGCAACGAACGTATATTACTGCTGGCTATTTCGGTTATTGCAAGATCATACTTCTTTTGGTAAAATTCTTTATAAGCTGCATAACAGTTATCAAAAATTCCTTGTCCACGATAGGCTTTGTCAACACAAACCTGGCCCACAACAATATAGTGAAGAGTTGAAATGATCTTCTCCTTATAAACGATCTGATCAAACACATCAAACATGGGAACCAATACCGGAATTTCAAATCTTGATTGTTTCGTCATGGCCAGGCAATAACCAATAACAGCTTCATCATCTTTTGCAATCACATGTTTTTCGAGGTCATTCATTTTTTTCAGCACCTCATAAGAATGTTTCACCGTTACAAAACCCTGGCTTTGTATTTCATCAACGGTTAACCCTTGTGCTAAGTTTGATTGCTGAAGTTCTAATATTCCTTCCAGTTCTTCTTTTGTGTTTGATGTAGAATAACTGATCATGTTGTTATGTATACTGTAAACAAAGCTAATGGGTATGCACGTTTTTGTATAATTATCTACGCCGGTAAACCAAATTTTTCTTTATGGCTTCATAATTGGCTTATCAGGTTAAAATAGTTGCCCTGAAATGATTGATAGAATTTCCGGACTATGATACCAAATGGCGATTAAAATTTTAAGACGAATTCCACTTGGCTATTTTGAGTTTATGCATAAGGTGGCCGAACCGACTTAAATGCTCAAAGTAAAGACAGTGCTGGTAATACAAGTAGAACTGATTATGGACAGATGCGATAAGATTTCTAATCAATCATTTTTATAATATAGTAATCGAATTATTTTCACAATTTGATAGGCAGGTGATTTTTAAATCTGCAAGATATATGATCACTTTTTAATCTGAGTGGAGTCTGATTATAGCTTTCTGCCATCAGTTTGTACACATTATGAACTAGAACTGCAATATTTGTGTTATGTAGGTGAAAACCTTTTTGGACAGGTCTGTACGCCCATGTAATCTGTATTTTGTTTCAGTATTTTCCTGTTATTTTGATTTTTGTGAATTTCGACGATTGCTCATGAACGATATTGGTAAGCCATTAGTTAATGATGAATATTGCCTCTCAAAAATAAAGGAGGGGGATGAGCATTTTTTTAACCTGATATTCGAAAAGTACCGAAATCAGTTGTTTGCCTATTTGTACAAAGTCACCAAATCAAAAGAACTGTCTGAGGAAATAGTGCTGGATGTTTTTTTAAAACTCTGGCATGGAAGGGAAGCGATCACCGAAATACAAAACTTTGAAGCCTTTTTGTACAAGGTGGCGCACAACAAAGCCATTGATTTTTTCAGGGCGGCTAAACGCAGCCAGGCTTTACAGCAGGCTTTATGGCAAGCAATTACCGAAGCCCCGGCGGCAGATAATGCCGATAACCGGCTCATTTTTAAAAACACCGATGCCTTAATTAAAGAAGCTATCAATCAATTATCTCCCCAACGAAAAAAAGTTTTTGAGCTGCGTCACTACGAAGATCTGAGCTATGCTGAAATAGCCGCAACCCTCAACTTATCCTCCCATACAGTGCGCAACCACCTCGCTGCATCCCTGCAGTTTATCCGGGAGTATTTAGAAAAAAACAACGCACTGTTACTGCTGCTTGCCATTTATTTTGAAAAAAAGTAGGGGGAGCATTGGTACATGCTTTCTTTTCAATCGTCAGTTATCTGGCACATACCAGATTAACATGAAAAAAAGAATCCCAATCCAGCTGTTATCAGTTTTAATCGTCTTTTTATTTTCCTGTGGCAAAAAAGATGTTGTAAACAACACGACCAACGAACCACAAACAAATACGCTTCAGCAACTGGAGCCTTATAATTTTGTACTTGGTACACATGCCATATCGGGCAGTTACCAGTTTACTTCAGAAAACAAACTGGTGGAGCAGGCAAAGAAAGTGCGGGAGATGGGCTCGAATATCCTGAAAATTACATTGGGTAAAAACTCAGCAGATATCTATGGCATCAATGAGGTTACAAAAAGTACCACCACGTTAGCGTTGTTCTCCAATAACCTGCCGTATAAAACGGTCTGTAATATGGATTTTAAATACATATTTTTTTGGGTGCATACATTAACCAATGTGGATTGGAAGAAGACCCTCACTGATGCCGAAGAAAAAGTATTATATGATGAAATGTTCAATTTCGTTTCTCATTTACTATCAACATACGATAACTCGGGTAAAACATTTTTAATCGGTAACTGGGAAGGCGACTGGCTGTTAATTCCCAACTACGACAGAACAGTTACACCTGCTCCGGAATTGCTTGCAAACATGAGCAAGTGGTTTCAGATAAGACAAAAAGCAATTGACGATGCAAAACTGGCATCAACAGCAAAAAATGTTTCGGTGTATCATTATATCGAAGCAAACCTGGTATTAAAAGGAATGAATGGCGAGCCTTGTGTTGCAGAAAGTGTGATTCCGAATGTTGATATCGATCTCATCTCTTACTCCAGCTATGAAGCTATCAAGGATAAAACTGCTGCACAGAAAAAAACCGATCTGCAAGCGATTTTCACTTACCTGGAGTCGAAGCTGAAACCAAAAGCAGGATTGCCTTTCAGCAGGAGGGTTTTCATTGGCGAATATGGCTATCAGGCCAATGCCTCTAAGCCCGAAACGTTTCAAAAACAATTTGATGAAACAAAGGAAATTATGCGGATTTCCTTTGAGCTGAATCTTCCGTTTGCTTTGCATTGGCAGATGTACAATAATGAGTACGAGAACGGGGTATCGAAGCAGATGTCATTGATCAATGAGTCAGGATCCAAAACACGGCAGTATGGGCTGCACAACAACTTTTATAAGGCTATGAATACTTACCTGAAAGATGAAAAGCAGAAAAATAATAAGTACCCTACGGCTGATGAATACAGAACAAAAGCACTGCAGGTTTTATCATCACTTTAATAATCATTTTTTAATTATAAAAAAGTTGAGGACGCATTGGTACATATTTTCTTTTCGATCGTCAACTATTTAGCACATTCCATTTCAGCACATGAATAATAACAAGGAGAACCTCTCCGATCTTATAAATAAATACCTCAATAACCGGTTAACTTCTGCTGAGTATACAGAGTTGTGGCGATTATTGAACGAACATTCCGATGAAACAGGATTGAACGAAGAACTGCAACAACTCTGGCAATCTGCTAAAACAGAAGCTCCGTTGATTGCTGCTGCTGAGTGGGATCAAAAAATACAGGAAGCAAAGCAAAAACTTACTGCATCTGATCAAACAGAACGGCAACCTTCCATCAGCCGCTTCCAACGCTATCGTTGGGTTGCTGCTGCTGCCATTCTTTTACTGATTGTTTCTTCTGTTTTTGTTTTGACAAATCGGAATGAGAAGAAGAGCACTGTTGCAAAAAAGACACAACCTCAAGTGCAGCAAAACGACAGGTTGCCCGGTGGAGACAGAGCCATACTAACATTGGCAGATGGCAGCTCAATTGTACTGGATAGTGCGGGCAACGGTATGCTTGCACAGCAGGGAACAACAGAGATCATTAAGAAAGAAGATGGGCAGCTGTTGTACAACAGTTCAGATAATGCAACCGATGCAGTTGCATATAATTTACTTCAAACACCCCGTGGCGGACAATATAAAATTACTTTACCCGACGGCAGTAAAGTATGGCTCAATGCTGCATCTTCTTTAAAGTATCCGGTTGTATTCAGCGGTAAAGAACGCAAAGTAGAAATAACTGGGGAAGCCTATTTTGAAATTGCGAAAGATGCAACAAGACCATTTAAGGTGCAATTGAATCAAATCGAAGTAGAAGTGCTGGGTACACATTTCAACATTAATAGTTATACCGACGAAGAAACTGTACGCACCACCTTGCTGGAAGGAAGAGTAAGAGTTACTACCGCAAGTGAAAATAAATATTTACAACCCGGTCAACAGGCGCAACTGAAACCATCGGGTAACATGAAGATTGTTGATGATATAAACCTGGAAGAAACAGTGGCGTGGAAGGACGGAAACTTTCAGTTTGAAAATAGTGATATTAAATCGGTGATGAGACAACTGGCCCGTTGGTACGATGTAGAGGTAAGTTACCAGGGCACCATAACCAAACATTTTATTGGTGGCATTTCCCGCAATGTAAAGCTGTCGCAGGTGCTTTCAATGCTGCAGCAAACGGGTGAAGTGCGATTTATCATTGAAGGCAAAAAAATAATTGTTATGCCGTAAAAAAACAGAACAATGTAAACCGAGTATCGTAGCAAGAGCTCATAAAAAACCGGAAGTGGTTGCAACACTCCCGGCGAAAGTTTAGGGCTCTTCAAAAAGCAATCAAATCATCTGAGACTGTTTATCGTTAAACCCCAAAAACGAAGTTATGCCATTTACTGCTTTTAGTTTTCGGCACGAGCGAAAACTAACCAAAACATGCCCTCCTGTCAGGAAGGCACTATTGATTATGAAACTTATTGCTGTCTTTCTCTTCGTGGCCAGTATGCAGGTATTTGCAGAAGCCCACTCACAAACTGTAACGCTTTCAGTAAAGAATGCGCCCTTCCAGAAAGTATTAAAGGAAATCAGAAAACAAACAGGCTATAATTATATATGCACTGTTGAAATGATGGAACTGGTGGGTAATGTAAGTGTGAACGCCAAAAATGTTCCCTTACAACAGGCGCTGGATGAATGCTTGCAGAAAACGCCGCTTACGTTTACCATTATAGAAAATACAATTGTAATAAAACGTAAGATAACGGCAGAACCATCTGCAAATGTTACAAAAGAATCGCCTCCTGCCGACATTACGGTAAAAGGAAAAATAACAGATGAAAGCGGAACGCCGCTGCCGGGTGCATCTGTAAATTTAAAAGGAACCGGCAAAGGAGTAAACACCGATGCCAACGGCGAATTTACAATCAGTGTACCCGACAACTCATCGATGATTCTGGTGATTTCTTTTGTGGGTATGGAATCAAAAGAAGTAAGTGTAAAAGGAACCACAAGCGTACAGGTCACCTTAAGCAAACAGGAAATTCAGCAACAGGAAATTGTAGTTGTAGGTTACGGTACACAAAAGAAAGCAACCGTTACAGGAGCCATTGCACAGATAGGTGCAAAAGTTTTACAGTCGGCACCTGTTCCCAATACATCACAATTACTTGTTGGTAGAATGCCCGGGCTTTTGTCGAAAACAGCAAGCGGTTTGCCCGGTGAGGATAATGCAAGTCTGCAGATCAGGGGCTATGGATCAGCGTTAGTAATTGTTGATGGATTGCCTACACCTTTCAACCGCATCGATCCGAATGATATCGAATCAGTTTCTATTCTCAAAGATGCATCTGCTGCAATTTATGGTGCAAGAGCAGGAAACGGTGTGATCCTCGTTACAACAAAGCGTGGTAAAACAGGTGCTCCACAAATTACGTATACAGGCACCTACACCTATCAGATGCCTTCTGCTTTTCAGAATACAGTTAATGCAGGCGACTGGGCTGAGCTACGCAGAGAAGCGGCATTGAATTACGGTTTGAGCCCCGGTGAATTTACAGAAGAAGTAGTGCAGAAATATAAAGCAGGTACCGAAGCGAACTACAAATCGTATAACTGGCGTGATGCCATCTTCCGTACAGGTGCACCCATGTTGCAACAGAGTATAACAGTTAGTGGTGGTACTCCAACATTAAAATATTTTGGTTCACTTGGTGTTACCGATCAGCAAAGTGTTTTTACCTCAGGAGATTATTATTACAAGCGTTATAACTCAAGATTAAACGTTGATGCAACCATTGCAAAGAATTTGTCTTTGCGGTTTGATATGCAGTATCGTTTTGGTCAGGATCAGCAGGTAGGTTCAATTGAAGATGTAATGGTAGATTTTAGCACAGCACAACCACGTTACAATCCCTACCTGCCTGACCCGACCAAAAATGCATATACAGGTTTTCAGGGCCGCAATCCATTATTGCGTATTGATGCAGAACGTAGAGGATACAATCGTACCAGCTCTAACTTCTTTAATGGTCAGATTGGACTCAACTATAAAATACCCTTTATTGATGGATTGCGTATCGGTGCCGATTTATTGGTGAGTCAGTCTGCAGATTATACGAAAGTATTTAACACGCCCGCCGAAGTATATGACTACGATTACGACACACAGGTTTATACCTACATGGCCAACATGGGTAATTTCATTTCACTCAGAGAAACCAATGCACGTTACTTCCAGGTTTATCCAATGGTGAAAGTGAATTACGATCGTGAATTTGGTGAACATCGCATCAGTGCAATGGGTATTGCCGAGCAACTGCAGAATGGTGGTAATTCGTTAATGGCTTTTCGACGTGATCTGTTGTCGCCATCCATACAACAACTGTTTTCCGGTGGCCAGGACTTTCAGGATAATACAGGAACCCAAAGTCAAATGTCGAGAGTGGCGTACATCGGTAAAGTGAATTATGATTTTGCAGGTAAGTACCTCGCCGAATTTATTTTAAGAGCTGATGCCAGTGCGAATTTCCCCAAGAATTCAAGGTGGGGTTATTTTCCCGGCGTTTCTGTTGGCTGGGTTTTCTCGAAAGAGAAATTTATGGATAATGCATCATCATGGCTTTCGAATGGTAAGCTGAGACTTTCTTACGGACAGTCGGGTAACGATGGTACCAGCCAGTTCAGTTATCTCACCGGTTATGATATTGATGCAGGTGGATATATTATGGGAAATACGTTTTACAAAACAATCAGTACCACAGGTCTTCCAAATCCAAATATTACCTGGGAGAGTATAACCAACTATAACGCAGGTATTGATTTAACACTGTGGAAAGGCAAACTGGTATTTGAAGGAAACGTGTTTTACAGATTAAGGGATGGTATCCTTGCTTCGCAGCAAAGAGCGGTGCCTTCAACTTTTGGCGCAACCTTACCTCCGGTAAATCTCAACAAACAAAGTAACAGAGGTTTTGAACTGATGATCGATTACCGCCCAAAGATCAACGGTGTACAGCTTTCAATTATGCCCACGTTTACGTTTACACAAAACAAATGGGAGTACAGAGATGAAACAGCTTATACCGATCCCGATCAAATCAGAATTTATCAGTTAACAGGTAAATCAACCAACCTTTCATGGGGCTATAAGTCGGATGGTATTTTTATGTCACAAGGAGAAATTGATAAACTCACATTTAACCAGGATGGTGTAGGTAATACAACTCTGCGTCCGGGCGATATCCGTTATGTTGATTTGAATAGCGATGGTATTCTCGATTGGCGTGATCAGGATGTGATCGGTAAAGGAACCTTCCCCGAAGTAGTGTACAGTTTGGTGATGGGCGCCACTTATAAAGGTCTGTCGTTAGAAATGTTATGGCAAGGTTCAACCGGATTTAATTTTTATGTAACCGGTGCATCGGCATCTATGTTTTCAAACGAATCGATTCCCTACGATTATCATTATACCTACCGCTGGCAGCCCGATCCTGCAAACCCAACGCAGAACATCAATCCAAAGGCACAATTGCCGGCAGCATCATTGGGCTTAAACCCCAATAACATTAAGCGTTCCGATTTCTGGATGAAAGATGCAACATTCATTCGTTTACGGAATGTGAATTTATCGTACAGCTTCAGTGGTAACTGGACTAAAAAATTAGGGTTTAAAAATTTGCAGGTATTTACATCTGCTACCAATCTGCTTACGTTCAGTAAGCTTGGATTTTACAAGAACACGTTTGATCCGGATGCGAACTTAAGTGGAGAAGGACGTAACTATCCGATTCATAAAAATATTGCAGGCGGAGTGCGCTTAACATTTTAAATAAAAGTTTATGAGAAATATAATCATTGCTTTCATTATAACTGGATTGGTGGGTTGTACCAAAGTATTAGATATACAACCGCTCGATATGATTGCTGAAACAGCAGTGTTTAAAGATAAAAATCTGATAGAAGCTAACCTGCTGAGTTTATACGACCGTACGAAATTTCAGGAACTGGGTAACCAGGAAAATTTCAGAATGGGTTTATTAGCAGGACCTGGTGGCGAATGCAGAGCTTTTGGCGATTGGCAGGATCCTTACATCGCTTCTATTAAGATTTACGATAACACAGGTTCCGGTTTGCTCGACTATTGGGCTTACACCGCTATCAGACAAATAAATGAATTTATTGAGGGTGTGAAAGGTTCATCATTTGAACAAACGTATAAAGACCAAAAAATAAGTGAAGCCCGTTTTTTGCGTGGGTTCATTTATCATCAAATGGTGAAACGTTTTGGGGGTGTTCCTATTATTACAAAAGTTCAACAGTTAACTGATCCCGAATCAGAATTATTTCCTGTCCGCAACAAAGAAGCAGAAGTATATGATTTTATTGGAAAAGAAATGGACGAGATAGCCGCATTATTACCTGCTTCGTATGCGGGCAATGATTATGGCCGACCCACCAAATTTGCTGCACTTGCACTTAAAAGCAGAGCGATGCTATATGCAGGCAGTATTGCAAAATTCGGTACAGTCGCTTTGGATGGAGTAGTAGGTATACCTTCCAGTGAAGCAGATAAATATTTTACGGCTGCCATGGATGCATCAAAAGCAATCATGGATAATCCTGCATTTAGTTTGTACAACAAGGTTCCTTCCGATCCCGTTAAAAACTTTACGCAGTTGTTTACGGATGAAAATAATAACCCCGAAATAATCTTTGGCGTTAAATGGGATGCAACACTTAACAAAGGACATTCATGGGATGCATTGTGTACACCGGCAGGTTTTACATCGGGTTGGAATTCGAACTTTAATGTGTTCCTCGAATTTATGGACCTGTTCGATTACCAGGATGGAAGATCCGGTGTGATGAACCGCTCCTTGCTTACAAACACAAGGTTGCATGATATCGATTCATTATTCGGAAAGCGTGATCCCCGTTTCAGAGCATCAACTTTTTATCCTGAATGTATATGGCAAGGAAAGAAAGTGTTTTTTCATTCCAGCACCAGGTATAGAAATGCAAGCGGCCAGGTGGTTACAAGCTCCAGCGAAACTTTCATGATTCCGAATTCTGTATCAGCACAATTCCCGGATGGTTTTTATGCAAAAGCGCCCAATCGCAATACACAAAAAACAGGTGTGCATGTACGTAAGCGTTGCGATGAAGCGCTTACACCTGCGGCAAGCGGACAATCAAGCACTGATTTCATTGTGTTCAGGTTGGGTGAAATTCTGCTCAACTATGCAGAAGCGGCTTTCTATCTGAATAAAAATACGGAAGCGCTTAATGCAATTAACCTGGTAAGAGCAAGAGCGAAAATGCCTTTACGTACAACCTTAACCGAAGCCAACATACGGCAGGAAAGACAAGTCGAGCTGGCTTTTGAAGAGCACAGGTATTGGGATTTACGCAGATGGCGCATTGCAGAACAGGAGTTGAACGGAAAGCGTTTACAGGGATTAAACTATGTGTATGATTTTGATGCAAAAAAATACATCATCACATTAAAAAATGCAGAGGGTACAGCAAGGGTATTCCAACCCCGTCATTACTACTTACCATTGGGTATCGACAGAATTGCTGATAATCCCAGTTTGGTTGAGAACCAAGGATACTAATGTTTTTAAAGGAGGTTGTATCATTTGAAATAACTCCTCCTCAACGGGAGAATCATCATCGCAAAGTTTACCTGATAATGATCAATAAAGGTGCTTGAATAGTTATTCAAGTGCCTTTATTGATACATGAATTTGTAATGAAGCTTTTGGTCTGAAAAAGAAATTCAGGTGTGAACGCTTCTGAAAAAAAGATAGTATGCAACGACAGAAGAAAAAAAACGGCAGTCGTAAATCAATATTAATTGCTGTGTTTTGCATGGCAGTTACAATTGTGTTTGGGTTTGATCGAAAGCAGGAAGAGAATCCACCCAAACCCATGAATGTGATTTTCATTTTAACCGATGATCACCGGTTTGATTTTATGGGTTTCACCGGTAGAGTGCCGTGGCTGGAAACACCCGCAATGGACAGAATGGCGAAAGAAGGAGTGTGGGTACGCAATGCTACAGTAACGACTGCACTCTGTTCTCCATCACGGGCATCTATCCTTACCGGGCAATATGCTCACACACATAAAGTGGTTGATAATTTTTCACCACTGCCTGATAATTTAAACTTCTTTCCGGAGTATCTGCAGAAAGTTGGTTACCGTACTGCGTTCTTCGGCAAATGGCATATGGGTCATGCAGGTGATGATCCGCAAAAAGGATTCAATCATTGGGAAAGTTTCAAAGGACAGGGTGTGTATTTCAATCCAATGTTGAATATTAATGGACAGCGTGTGCAATACAAAGACAGTACATACATCACTGATCTGTTAACCGAACATGCTGCAACATGGATGCGTCAGCAACCGAAGAATAAACCTTTCTTCATGTATGTATCGCATAAAGGTGTGCACGATGAATTTATGCCTGCACCTCGTCATCGTAACAAGTATCATGGCAAGCCCATCAATTATCCGTCTACCATCAACTTAACAGCAACAGAAAATAGCAAACTGCATGGTGATGTGTGCAAAAGTCCGATTGCAGCGATGGTGAAGAATGATACCAATTACAATGTAAAAGATATTCCGCAATGGGTATGGGCACAACGTAACAGCTGGCATGGTGTAGATTTTATGTACGATGGTCGTGTACAGTTTGATGATTTTTATTATCGCTATTGCGAAACATTGTTGGCCATTGATGAGAGTGTGGCGAGCATCAGAAAAACAGTAGAAGAATTGGGTATTGCTGATAATACAATGATCATTTATATGGGCGATAATGGTTTCCTCATGGGTGAACATGGACTCATCGACAAACGCAATATGTACGAAGAAAGTCAGAAAGTGCCGTTACTGGTGTATGCACCGGGTATGTCGCACAATGGTCAACCACTCGATCAGATCATCCAGGGAATTGATATTGCACCTACTGTACTCGAAGTAGCAGGTGTAACAAAACCCGCCAATATGCAGGGGCAATCGTTCTTACCGCTGCTGCAGGATAAAACAGTGAACTGGCGTAATAAAGCATTTTACGAATACTACTGGGAGTTCTCTTATCCGCAAACACCAACAACGTTGGGTGTAAGAGAAGGCTCTCATAAATTTATTTTCTATCCCGGTCTTTGGGATGTATCTGAATTTTATGATTTGAGTACGGACCCCGAAGAAAAGAAAAATCTCTATCGTCATCCGGCATGGCAAAATGAAATTGGCCGTATGCGCAAAGAACTATGGAGTTGGCTCCAGGAAACTGGTGGCTTACAAATTCCATTAAAGCCAATCAATGAAAAACGGGGCGATTACGGTAGCAAAGGATTGTATTAACGCTTTTCGTTATTGACAAACCTGCATGCATAAAAAATCATGCTGCATTTTTAAGCATTTGCATTCAAAAGCGATGTGATGAAAAATGTATGCTGTAGTCTTTTGCATTGAAAATAGTTTTATTACTCTGTAAAAAGAATCATCCATTCTTTTATGAAATATTCTGTACGTACTAAAATCGGGTTAGCTGTTTTTGTTGGTATGCTGCTTTGTAAGAGCGATATATTCGCTCAGAAGCAACCCAATTTTGGATTAACAAAAAAACAACCGGCAGCAACCTTACCAAAGGGAAAAGCGCCGTTTCAAACAGCAGTTGAAAAACCAAGATCGGGTAAAGCAGGTGAAGCAACAGCGCTGGGCAATGCTCGATATTCGCTTACTAGTGGCTGGGAATTGACAGATGATCTTACAAGTTTGTTAGGTAATGCTTCTGTGTTTACTGAAGCCATTAATACCAAAGGTTGGTACGATGCAGTGGTTCCGGGAACAGTGTTAACTTCTTTAGTTGCAGCCGGAAAATTTCCCGATCCTTATTTTGGGTTGAACAACATGGCCATCACAGATTCGTTGTGTCGCAAAGAATGGTGGTACCGTACAACATTTGAAACACCAAAAAATGAAAATGGAAAATTAGCCTGGCTTTGGTTCAACGGCATCAACTACAAAGCACGTGTTTGGTTAAATGGTCATTTGCTTGGCGATATTAAAGGAGCATTCATACGTGGTAAGTTCAATGTAACAGATTATTTAAAAACAAACGGACGCAATGTATTGCTTGTGCAAATATTACCGCCACATAATCCGGGCATACCCGATGAACAATCCGCATTGTCGGGCATGGGTAAAAATGGCGGTGTACATACATTGGATGGTCCCGCATTTTTTGCAACAGAAGGCTGGGATTGGATACCCGGTATCAGAGATCGTAACATGGGTATCTGGCAGGATGTACAACTATCTTTCACCGGTACTGTCACTTCTTCTGATCCGCAGGTAATCACTGATCTGCCGTTGCCCGATACAACCAGTGCATCTGTTACATTGCGTACAACAGTTGTCAACAACAGCACATCAACACAGGAAGCAACGATTCATTTTTCGTTTGAAGGAGTAGCAGTCTCTAAAAAAGTAAAACTGGCACCGGGACAAATATTGCCTGTTGTATTTACGCCTGCTGATAATGCACAACTCAACGTAAAAAATCCACGCTTGTGGTGGCCCAATGGTTATGGCTTACCGAATTTGTACAACGCTACTATTAAAGTAACGGATGCGAAAGCTGTTGAAGAAATCAAACAATTTCGTTTCGGCATAAGAGAATATTCGTATGAAATGATGGCGGATACAGAAGAGAAACAAGCGGTTCGTTTTGCATACAGCCCAACAGATAGTAGAACAGATAAACCCATTATTGATTTTACAAAACGCCGTGCATTCAAAGACAAAATATTTATACCTACACTGCGTAAAGAATTTCCATCGGAAAAAATGCAAGTACTGTCAGATAATGACAATCCATTTTTGGTGATTAAAGTGAATGCTGTTGCCGTGTATTGTAAAGGTGGCAACTGGGGGATAGATGATGCCATGAAAAAAGTAAGCCGGGAAAATCTGGAACCTGCCTTTCGTTTGCATCGTGAAGCAAACTTCAATATGATCCGTAACTGGACAGGTGAAAGTACAGAACCTGTATTTTTTGATCTGGCCGATGAATACGGCATGTTGGTGTGGAATGATTTCTGGCTGAGTACCGAAGGCTTCAACCTCAACCCAAGCGATGATCAATTGTTTTTGGACAACAGTATAGATATGATTAAACGTTACCGCAATCATCCATCCATTGCTATCTGGTGTCCGAGAAACGAAGGCTATGCACCTGCAGGTATTGAAAACGATCTGGCAACACAGATTGCAAAAGAAGATGGTACACGACATTACATCGGCAACTCAAGAGAAATAAATCTGCGGCAGAGCGGTCCCTGGCATTTCTTCGTGAACAACAAAGATTATTTTACCAAACAAGGCGATGGGTTTACAACAGAGATCGGTACATTCTCTGTTCCTGAAGCCAGTACTATCCGCAAGTTTATAGCACCGGAAGATCAATGGCCCATCAATGATGTATGGCACTACCACGATCTGCACACCAACAATCAAAACCTCGAAGGCTATCTGCATACAGCAGACAGTTTGTATGGAGTTTCGAATAGTCTTGATGATTTTAATCGCAAGATTCAACTCATCAATTACGACAGTCACAGAGCCATCTTTGAAGCATGGAATAATAAATTATGGAACAACAGCAGTGGCGTATTGCTGTGGATGAGTCATCCTGCTTGGCCCAGCATGATCTGGCAAACCTATTCATGGGATTTTCAAACACATGGTTCGTTTTACGGTTCGAAGAAAGGATGCGAGCCTTTGCATATTCAAATGAACCTGCACAACAACAAGGTAATTGCCGTGAATACTTCGTTGAACAACGTGAAGGATGCAATCGCTTTTATGCAGGTATACACAATGGATGGAAAAGTATTGCAAAACAAAACTGCTCCTCTTGCTATTCAGGCAAATGCAAAAGCCGAAGTGTTTACAGCAACATTGGATGAAGCCAGCTTGCCTGCTAATTATTTGGTACGTCTTTCCATAAAAGATAAAAAAGGGGATGTGCTGGCTGACAATGAATATTGGAAAGCCAATACAGCAACAGGCCATTTTAAAGCATTCAACCAGTTGCCTGATGTAACCCTTTCTTCGAAAGCAGTACGTCTTGCAAACAATAAGATTAAAATTGAATTGGAAAATAAAACCAAACATCCTGCTGTAGGTATCAAGTTAGATGCACTGGACAACGCAGCACAAATTGTACTGCCGGCTTATTTCAGCGACGGATATTTTACATTGCTCCCCGGCGAAAAGAAAACCATTTTGCTTGAACCTGTTGATACAAAAGCTATCAAAGAAATAAAAGTAGCCGGTTATAATGTCACTGGAGTTGTATCCATTAAAAACTAATTACATGAAGAAGTCTGTTATACTATCTGTCTCTGTTTTGCTGTTTACTGTCGCACAAGGGCAAAAACTTGTACCGTACGATAGCATCAAACCGTTGGAGCCTTATAATTTTATTTTGGGCACCAATACCATCGGGGGCCAGTACCAGTTTACAAACGAATCCAGGCTGTTGGAACAGGCAAAGCATGTGCGGGGTATGGGATCAAACATTTTAAAAATTTCGTTGGGTGCCAACTCGCCGAAAAGTTATGCATTAACCATCGATCAAAAACCATCTGCTACCTTGGAGTTATTCAATGCTTCGCCGGAATACAAGAAAGTAGTTGACATGGATTTCAAATACATTTTTATATGGGTACATACCATCACCGGTATCAATTGGAAGAAGGGTATCAACCCCGAACAGGAGAAACGTTTGTATGATGAGATCTTTGATTTTGCTACTTACCTGTTGAAGACCTACAACAACAGCGGTAAAACATTTTTGATCGGCAACTGGGAAGGAGATTGGCTTTTGCTTTCCGATTACAACCGAACTGCTGCTCCACCGCAGGAACACCTGCAAAATATGACCAAGTGGTTCCAGATAAGACAAAAGGCAGTTGATGATGCAAAGAAAGCAGCTGCATCAAAAAATGTTCAGCTCTATCATTACGTCGAAGTAAACCTGGTGCTGAAAGGTATGAAAGGTGAGCCTTGCATTGCCAGCAGTGTATTGCCGTATGTAAATGTGGACCTGGTGTCGTACAGCAGTTACGAAGCCATTAAAAACAGAACTTACAGCGAAAAGAAAGAACAGTTGAAGAGCATCTTCGACTACCTTGAAAAACAACTGCAGCCAAAAGAAGGGCTGCCGTTTTCACGCAGAGTGTATATTGGCGAATATGGGTATCATGCAAACATCAACAAGCCCGAATCATTTACCAAACAGTACAATGAAACAAAGGAGATCATGAAGATTTCACTGGAGCTTAATTTGCCGTTTGCATTGCATTGGCAGATGTATAACAACGAGTACGAAACCAACGGCGAGTCCAAACAAATGTCACTCATTAACGAACAGGGCGAACGAATGCCTTTGTACTTTCTGCATCAAAAATATTATCAGCAGATGAATCGCTTTTTGATCAACTATAAAGCAAGCAACAAGGCTGCGCCTTCAGCAGAAGTGTTTCGTAAAAAAGCGTTGGAAGTGTTGGATGCGATGTAATGTTTTGGTTTGATTTTTTTATTTATAGAAAGTTACCTGCAAAGGATTCATCGTGTTTCATTTAATTCTACTTCCAGGGAATCATATTCCTTTTGAAGCTTAATTAACGTAACAGATTTTTTCCTGTCAGCTGACACAAATTCCTCTGCAATTTCATGCTGCTTAGCCGAACTGGTATCAGCTTCTTTTACTCTGTCTAAACTGTCTGATTGACGATAATAAAATGCTTTTACCTGTTCCATTTCTTTCTTAATCGCCTTCTGCCTGTTTACAATTGTTTTTTTCTTTTTTTCACAAGCAAAAAGTAACATGATAGTTAGCAAAAGAATAATCCTATTAGATTTCAATTTTTTCTGTTTATTCTTTATCGGGGTTAATTTGACTTTTTAACCATATCCGCCACTCGAGGTATTTCATTGCCCATTGACTATTGACCATTCACGACTCACCATTCACCTGAATCAACATCCTCTATTCCTCGGTATCGCATAAATCACACCGCCGGAAACAGATAAATTAAAGACCTTACCGTCAACAGAAGGTAGTATCAGTTTCCATGTTTTCCCTTTGTCTGATGTTTTAAAAATACCGGCAGGATGACCACAAAAGAAGTCTTCACCAACCTGCACAATTGAACTGATAAAGGCTTGCTCAGGAAGCTCGGTATTTATGGCAATGGGATTCCACACTGAATCAGGTTGATTCATTTGTGAGAAAGGTTTTGCTACCGGAACACCGAAAGTTGATGTCTGTAAGCCGGCATCAATTGGCTGCCAGGTTTTTCCTCCATCGTAGGATACCCTGATTCTCCTGGTATTCGACTGTGTATTGAACGTGATAGAAGCAAAACCACCATCGATGCGTGTTATATCAATGCCCACACCGCCTTCACTGATCACAGTTTCCCAGGTTTTGCCATCATCGGTCGATCTGATTGTTCCATTCACACTGTTCGCCATCAGTACACCGTTCGACTCTACCAATTTCCATACGCCACGGGTAACTTCTTTCCAGTTTTTTCCTTTGTCAGTGGATCTGTAAAGGCCACGGCCACGGTCACAAACAATGAAAACAGTGCCACTGGTAATTTCAACAACGTCGATGATTCCTTTCAACTGAAAATTCTCATACACAGGTTTCCATTCAGCCGATCCGTTTATTCGTTGCCTGAACTTACCCTGGTGATAATCGTAGGCAAACATCCCGTTCTTACCAGGGGCAATATTGCTGTGTTCGTCAGGGAAACTTTCTTTCTCCCAGAAAGGCGCCTTGTTGTTTGGTTTACTGTGATAGATATATTTGCCGGTGCGTAAATAGAACCCGCCATCATTTACAAAAAGGCTACCCTCCAGCTTGTCTCCGGGCAACCCTTCGCTGATGTTCTGCCAGCTTTGTCCGCCATCAGCAGATTTAAAAACGAGGTTCGCAACCCCGGGCTTAGGTGAAGTTGGTTTTTGCTCACTATCCGTGACAGGGAATGCAAAGGCGAATTTAAAAAGGAGCAGAAAAGTAAGACTGTAGATGTTCATGACGAATATATTTTTATGAAACAATAAAGTTGACTATTGCCTATTGACCATTGTCTATTAACCATTAACCTCTCACGACTCACCATTCACCATTCACCACTCACCATTATAACCTAAAGCTATCCGTTGTCAATTAGCCCACAGAGTTTTTATAGTAAAGAGATGTAAAGGAACCGTAAAACATTTGTAAAACCCCTGAAAACCGGGCTTTAATAGATTAATTTGCAGCATGAAATCCCCCACTAGCTGACTCACAACTTGCACAAATGATGATTGGGGGATTCTATATGACAAATAAAAATAGCAGGCGATAGCCTGCGCACTAAAATGAACATATGAAATCCCCACGAGCTGATGCACGCCACCAACAAATGATGATTGGGGATACCATATGACAAATAAAAATAGCAGGCAATAGCCTGCGCACTAAAAATGAACATATGAAACCGTTTGTGCTGTTTGCATCTTCCATCATCATCATTGTTATGTTGATCTCTGCTGTTGCAGTGATCAATACACAGAAGGAGATCCCTGAAAAACATATAGAAGTTGTATTGCGTGATTTAGGACACCAGCTTTTGCTCACAGCGAAAGATTCTTCATCACGGGTAATGCCGGTTAAGAAGTTAAACGAAACCACCTACCAGATCTCCTTTCAAAATCATTTTGGGTTTATTTCAGATACACTCATCAATGTAGTGCAACGGACTTTTCAAAAAAATGCACCGGCAACCAATTATATCGTGAATTTGAGGAATTGTAAACAAAATGAAACGGTCCTCGCATTCGAAATAAATAAACAGGCAGGCGATTTAACACCATGCAGGGGTCGTAAGCTGGAGGTTGGTTGTTATGTAATTGAAATTGAATTGTTGCAGAACAACAGGTTTAATTCCGCTTGGTTGTTGCTGTTGATCATTCCAGTGGGATTTCTTGGTTTTTATATGAAAGACAGGTTTTGGAAAAAAGAAGAGGCAGCACCAATCGCTGATAATAGCGATTACATACAATTAGGAAGCTTTAAGTTCCATGCAGCTAATAATGTTCTTGAAACTGCGGATAAAACCATTACGCTTTCGGAGAAAGAAACAAAAGCACTGAAAATATTTGCAGAAAACATTAATCAGATCGTGGAAAGGGAAAAACTCATGAAAGAAATCTGGGAAGATGAAGGTATCGTTGTCATCAGCAGAAATGTGGATGTATTGGTGTCGAAATTACGTAAGAAAGTAGGCGACGATAACTCCCTTAAATTTATTAACGTACATGGCAGGGGTTACAAATTTATGATTGAGTAGATATCAGTTATAAAATCAATAAAGTGTCTATTCAATGATTCCAGCTAATTAAAACCCTTGTCCTGCTTGGGGCACCCTCTATAAGCATAAATTGCTTAACATAAACGGAATCAGAAGTCCATATTTTTGTCACTTGTGACCATGTATCTTTTTTATTTAGTGTTTTGATTCCTTGGTTCCTTAGTTGTTTAGAAATGGCTGAATCATTAAAGTTAAAAAGTCGTTCTATTTCATTCTTGTCTTTACCACGATTCCAGGAATACTCGACAAGTCTTATTACGCTATCTGGCTCCGAAAAAAAATATGTGACGGCTGTGCTTATAGTGGATGTGTCTCTTACAAAAAGTAGCGGCGTTCCTAAGCGAAATTTGTCAGCGTTAGGAAAGTAATTTTTTGAAACACTAATCTTATAAGGAGCATATATTCTCAAACCATTGTTTGCCAGTTCAATTGAATCTATCTTTACAAATGCTGGTCTTGTAAAAATTAAATTCACACTAATTGGTCGCTGAACACTTGTTTTACAAGATGCCAAAATTGCGAGTAGTGATATAATAAATGCAGCCTTCATTAATAGCAGCCAACAATGGGAGCTTACTCAATTTCTTCTATTTCCAGTTCACCATTATTGATAAAACCTATATTCATCCTATATCCGGCAGATTGGAGAGTCTTATTTGCTAATCGCAAGAATTCATAGCCTTTTTTATTTGGACGGAATTTTGCAATTATTTGAATCAGGATTTGTTTGCCCTCTGCATCTGGATATTGAGTGACTAGTTGTCCACTTTCAATGCCGTCAAGGTAATTATTGATTTTACTTTGTAACATAAATAAATGCTCTCCTTCTTCATCCCATTCTAGGTGGTCACTGATGGAAAGCACTACATATCCTTCTTTATGTATACTTATAAAGTCAAATTGTTCTTGATCTAATACGGACATAAATTTCTACATTTTGGTTAACGGTTGGTGTCCTCACCAACCAAAACTATAACTGCATTCTTAAACAATTATTTCTTCAGCTTGGTTTTAACCCACGCTTCAAGCTCTCCCTTTTCATCCATATCCACCATCTTTTGCATCTCCTTGTCTTTTTTTAGCAGCCCGGTTTTATAAACCTTGATGGCGCTTTTTATACCTGCAATTGATCCTTGCACTGCATCTTTGGAATAGCCATTTTGAAGAGAATATCTCGTCCATCCTCCCATGAATATTATAAGCAAATCAGCATTCTTCTTTGTAAAAGTTAAAACGTCTGCGTTAATTTCTAAAGTAACAGTTGGTGAATTGGTAAGCCATGAAACGAGCATGGCATTTTGGAGTTTTCTTTTTTCTTGGTCTTGATTGAGAGATGTGTTCTCAAGCCAGTCAATTGTAGCTAATACTTTTTTCTCACTTGCAATAAATTCTTCCTTTGTGGTTGGCAAGCCATCTAAAAGCTCTTGGCTTTGTGCGAAGGTAGTAGCAGTGGTAAGTAACAGAATGGATAAAAAGAGTGTTTTGATTTGTTGCATAATAGTTGTTTTGCAATTGGAAATAAAGTTAACTGTTTGTGTTCTGAAAGGTATTCGAAAAATATTTCTTTAAAAGCATATCAACTTATCCGCTTCTCTAATTGATAGACCATGATGATTTTTTTATAATCTTTAAAGAGTCTCCATCTTCTTTTAGGTACAGTCCTAATGAACCCCCTTCGCCAAATGGCAAAGCACTCAGGTTTTGAGTCTGAACATAATAGCCTGTGTCACTTTTCTCAAATCGTGAGATACACAAATAATTAGGAGGTTCTTGCCTGTAACTTAATCCTGTCAATATTTTGTAAATGGTTTCTTTAGGGAGTACTTTAAAAATCTGTTCTCCTGATTTTTTTGGTAATAAGCCTAAAGGCAGGGAATCAGCAGTTAATAAAATAGAATCGCTAAACTTAGAGACTCGTTTTAATGCTGATGCAGACGGCATAAATTCTACTGAAATAGCTTGTTCGAGCACTGTTGCCAATACCCTTGTTGTGTCATTGATTGATTTGTCAGTAATGGTTGGTTTTGTCTCACAGGAAAACAGGGATAAAACAAGAAATCCAATAATAACGTTTAAGATAGTCATAGATTTTTGTATTGATGAATCTGCTATACTTCGTAAGCGAGGTGTCGGATGGGCATGTGCTTGGTCCGTGGCACATGTCTTTGCCGGTAGGCATCCCCTCATGATACTTACTGCTAAGTGAGCAAATATTAAGTCTGTAGTGAATTCAATTTTACCTAAATTGATATTTGCTTTCTCGTTTTATGAATGCTTCTTTTCCGCCCTCCAAGCCAATCAGAATTTCTTTTGTTTTTGTATTTTCAATCGTAGTACTTGTGATTGAAGTTGTTTGTGTAAATTCATTTATATCTAAAATGTGAATTAGTTCGGCATCTCCATTAATCACAAGATTTGCATTATGCGTGGCGAAAATAATTTGGCGATTCTGCTTTTTGTCCTTTATTAGATCTACTAGATAATTGGAAATAAGTAAGCTATCTAAATGAGCCTCGGGCTCATCTATAATAATTGGGTTGTTTCCTAATAATAAAAGTATAACTAGTACCGCTGTGCACCTCTGTCCAAAAGACGAGTTCTCAATCGGTCTTGAGTCATATTGAACACGAATTTTTTTAAATTCAGAATAATCTAGAAATGTTCTCTCGCAAATAAGTTGATATATTTCAAAATTTATGTCTTCTGTAAATAGATCAATCAAAAATGTCTTAGCGCTGGAAGAAGTGGAATAAGATTTTAGCGTACTTAAAAAGGTTTCTTTATCAGAAATTTCTTTTGGTAAAATGCAAAATAAAACATCTCTTAATATACTATCTCCCTTGTGAGAACTTTTGTTTATTTGTCCTTCGAAAGCCAATTTGAAATCTTGAAAAACTTTTTCATTTGCGGTACTAACATCAAAGTCTAGGTGCAACGAAATGGGTTTTACAGATTTTCCTTCAACCTTTTCCAAAATTGTACTAATGGCTTTTATTTGCTTCTCGAGCTCTGCTTGATATTCTGTGCTTATTTGCAACATTCCTTGTTTATCGAACTCATCCAGTCTCCTTTGTGTAGTTTCAATTTCTTCGGCCACACTTTGAATCTCAATTTCAAGACGATTTGCAAGTATGTTTGAATTAGCAATGTCGTTTAGGTTCTCTTCGGTAAGGCCTTTATTAAGCAAATAAGTTGCAAGCTCATTCTTCTTTTCCTGAATTTTTTCTTTTTGTTCGGCACTTATTTTTTCCACCTGAGCAAAATCAACTTTTGATGATTCTTCAATTATTTTCTTTAATGCAGTGATAATCCCGATAATTTCAGATAAATAAGCACTAGCGTTTTGTTGATTAATCGAATATTTTTTTAAAATCTCTTCTAAGTCTTTAATCAAATCTGAATATTTATTTTTTGCATAATTTAAATCATTAAATGCTCTCGATATTTTTTTAATTTCTTCGTTGATATCTGTGTATTCTTTACTACTAAATGAATCAATAATCTTTTTGTTCGTTTCTAATTCCTTTCGTTTCTGTTCTAATTCTAATTTTAACGAGGATAATCTTCTTTTTTTTACAATGTATGTTCGAAATAAATTAAGCTTTTCTTTTAATAGCGTTTCATATTCCAAAATCTTACCTTCCTCGTCTCTCTTTATAATTCTTGCATAAACTGCTGCCGTTAGTTTATGATAATTCTGTGCAAAATCTTCAATTTCATTTTGACTTAAAAACTCGACGTATTTCTCCTCATCATCATTGTCAATTTTAATGCATGAATCAATTGAGATTGTCTTTCCGCTAACATCTTTTATTTTTCTGTCTTTAAAAAATTGATTTTCACCAATTTTTAATTTTTCGTGAATCAGATTTAGAATTGTGCTTTTCCCCGTTCCTCTTCCTCCGATAATACAGGTAAAATTTGGACTGAAATGAAGTTCTCTTTTTCCCGCAAGGCAAAATATTTCATTTTCAAATTTTGAATCTAAAGGAAAATCTAAAATAACTTTGCTTATTCTAATTGGAGGATTAATTGGAGGGAACTCCCCAATATGAACTCGATATTGCGGTTCAAATAAAATTTGTCTTAATCCTTCGAAAGTTGAATCTGCTTTTATCCAAAGGTTTTGTTTTGTAAGATAGTTCTTCACGTTATGATTGTCAGAACATAAGATAACGGGAATTCTCTTTCCAATAGCCTTTAAAATATAAGGTATTACTTTGGTTTTATATCCGTCTATATCATCCTCCTTTCCAACTTCAAAGATATCTATTGCCCTTGCGATATCTTCTTTTTGCGCCAATGCATGCTTTAAAGAATGGGTAATATTTTCTATACCATTCGATTTTGAACCTGAGTGAATTGTAACAATTCCATTTAGTTCTTTAATTAATTGAATTGTATCGAGAAGATGACAGTAAACTTCGTTGTATTTTTTCCCTTCTCCTTGTATTCTTTTAATATCAGTTCTGCTCTCAATCTGTTTCCAAACAAAATCGATATCACATAATTCATCAAAAATTGCGATAAAATGAATTGGTTCATCACCACGGGCATCAGATAGAAATTCAATACCAGGTAGTATAGTCAATCTGCCTTCACCGAGTTTTTGAAGATTTTTTATTCTTTCTTTATTTATTGAATGGTGATCAGTAATTGCGACAACTTCCACTCCCTTAGAGACAAGGGTTTCTATTAGGTTCTCATCCGTGATAGATTTATCTTCATAGTCATAAGAGGTTTGAGTATGAAAATGCAAATCCCATTTTTTCCAAGTTGAGCCAAACATATTTAATTTATTATATAATGATGATTTTATAAAAAAGGAAGATGTTGGGGAAGCAGATAGTCAATTGGATTAAAAAGATAAAGCCACCGTATAACGGTGGCTTTTAAAATTTCATTATTTCTTCTCTAACATTTTTTCTAGTAATGTAATTTTTTCTCTTTCACTTTTAAGTAGTGCCTCATAAAGTTCAACCACTTTTTCTACTGGATTAAAAGTATAGTGTCCGTAAACCGATGAATTGTCATGATGATTAAAAGTGCTCGAAATAAAGTTTATGGTAGTTTCTTCATTAAAACTTTTAATTGCTTCAGGAGTTACTTTTAAAGTTTTAGCAATCTTCTCAAGGATATCCCTATCCAAAGCTTCCTTCTGTTCCAATGCAGAAACAGCCTGCTGGCTCAATCCTAATTCCATGGCAAGTGCATCCTGCTTAATACCTAATATTTCACGGATGCGTTTTACATTTCTTCCTTCGTGTATGGTCTTTTCTGTCATAATGCTAAAGTAATTATTTCTGCCTGTTTATAAAACGGTTTTCTTCTTCCCATGAACCATGAACTATCAACCATGAACCAATCTCCGTAACATACTACTAATGCTTTGTAAAATACAAACAACCATGGTACAATACACCGTCAAAACACCTGTTCTTTGTTAGGTCATCCGGGAATTTGTAAGCAACCAATCTCTTTTGAAAAACCTTTCCTTACCCACCATTTATTTTTCAGAACGGCTCTTAACTCACGACTCACGTTTCACAACTTTCGGCCACCAGCTTTTCATTTACTATCACGACTCTATGCACAAACAATCTGTATGAAATAGCCCAGATGCAGCACATAGGATGTTTATGCAGGCACCAATGTAATTAACCACAGTAGTACCAAACTCGATCAGGGCGAATACCGAAAACCAGGCTGTACATTGGTTTTCGGGGTCCTTTTTGGTTACTTTTTGGACAAGCAAAAAGTAACAAGAAACAAAATTGTGTTTACACAATCCATTACTCATCACCTAAAATTTTAAGGAATGCTGATTACAAAAGACACCCCCAAACTATCTAGCAAAACTCCAAAACCCGAACTAAAATGGCAAACCGAACACTACAGTCGCCGACAGGAATTTCGCTTTCAAATACCATACGGTTTTCTCTTACTCTGCAAGCTATTAGACACTACACCCAACGACATGCTCCATTGGTTCATGGAAAATTGCAGCTACTGCAGTTTCGAAGCAGAAGGCAAAGAACAGGCGAGGGCACACCTGCAGGATTACATCATCGCCATGCACTACGGGCAGGAATATTACACACAGGAAAACATCCGCCAAATGATGAACGAACTAAATGCCATCAACATGCTCTGGCCCAAAAATGCAAAACCAAAATTCCAGACCGCCCATGCCAACTGGCGCAACAACTATTTCAACTTCTGGTACAAAAAATGGCACCGCCACCCACGCCGACGGAAATAAAAGGCAATAGGCAAAATCCAATAGGCAAAAAACAAAACACAAAAACAAAAACAAAAACAAAAACAAAAACTCAAAAACACCACCCTCAACAAACTGCAAAAATTTAATCAACCTGTTACACCTGAAGGGTTGATGTACTTACAACAGTAATTAAATACAGTAGTACCAATATTGATCAGGGCGTAATCCGAAAACCAGGCTGTACATTGGTTTTCGGGGTCCTTTTTGGTTACTTTTTGGACAAGCAAAAAGTGACAAGAAAACAAATTGTGCTTGCACAATTCTCTTTAAAAATATAACCTAAGGTATGCTGTTCAACGAACCCCACTTCATCAAACTCATCTTCACCCTTGCCGATACCCAAGCCTGGCTCGATGAACTATGCAACGAAACCTACAACAGCATACCGGTCCTGTGTAAACGAAAATTCCGTTCCAGCACATACTACCTGAGCGTAACAGCACTCGCACACATTTTAGAAAGGCATTACTACAAAATACCCCGCCATCCCGATGCAGGAAAATTCCACATCTCTTTAATTGAAATACTGCACTACATAAAAGAAGCCCAACCCATGCCCCTCACACCTGTTGCAGGCAAAGCAACATTCCAACGAACACTCCAAACCAACCAACACATAGGCTTCGATAGAAACGGCCTCCCTGCCACACACATCACCGTCATCACAAACGCCAGCGGCAACATCATCACCGCCTTCCCCGGCCAAACCGATAATGCTTGTGTAAATTCTTTAACTGCAAATAATCAGAGTCAGCAAAATGTCGGGTAGCTCAATCTGCCAGGCATTCACCACTCACCACTAGCGACTCACCACCATCGGCTAACGACCTTCCATTCACCCTTCGTATCAATTCGTGTAATTCGTGGCCCGTCCTGAGCGAAGTCGAAGGGCTGAGCGAACCTGTCCCGTACCATGCGGGAGTCGCAGGATCTTCTGTGTTCATTTGCGTCCATCTGTGGCCAACCCATCAGTGTAAATCAGTGTAATCTGTGAGCGAAATGCTCCGTGTCTCTAGGTAATCCAAAGCAAGCGTAGCGCCGCTTTCAAGCGTTGTTCTTCAAATATTCCTGAATCGCATATTGAAAAACCGACTTTCCCTTCTTCAGCTTTTTCGCATACTTCGCTTTCATCACAGGATCATTATTGATCGATTTTGCATAAGCAACCGCTTCAGCAAAATCGCTTCTTCGTTCTTTTTGCAATTCACTCGGTACAACCTTGCTCATATCAGGATAACGGGTTACTACCGTTTTCTTCCCGTATTGCTTAAATACAAGTTGTTTGCCGATTTGGCCTTTTAATGCCTTCGTAAGAATATTGTTGTTTGTGCGTGCCATAGGTACAGGTAGGTGTAAATAAGATAAACAAAAAGGCAGGCAAATCCAACCATCCTTCGCTCATCCTTCGCTTTTGAAGGCACATTACGCCCACTTTTAAGGCAGGTTCAGGCATGGATAATAGGCTGGCTACCTACCTTCCCACTATCTTCTTTTCCACCTTTGTGGCACCAAAATTGGCTTATTGATTGAAAGAATGAGTATGAAAATTATTGGAATTGTACTGATAGCCGCCGGTATCTTAATGCTGGTAATGAAGGGATTTAGTTTTACGCAGGAGAAAAAGGTAGTGGACATTGGTCCCATAGAGATCAATGCAAAAGAAAAGAAAACCGTGGCCTGGCCAACTTATGCAGGGGTGATTGCCATTGTTGCCGGTGTGGCACTGGTAGCTTTGGACAGAAAAAAAACGAACGGATAAGCCTGGCGTAAACATTGGCGAAAAAGCAAAAACAATTGTATGTACTTACTGCAGGCTTCTTCAGGTTTTAATTGGAAAGAGATCATGATCGGGGGCGAAGATTGGAATTTTTTGCCTGAAGTTATTTTACGCACCATCATCATGTTTATCATCATCGTGGTGAGCCTGCGTATTTTGGGGAAGCGGGGTGTAAAACAACTTTCGATCTTTGAACTGGTGGCAATTATCAGTTTAGGTTCTGCAGCTGGTGATCCAATGTTATATAAAGATGTAGGTATTTTGCCAGCGCTGCTGGTGTTTACAGTGATTGTGGCATTGTATAGTTTGATCACTTACTTTATTGGCACGAATAAGCATTTCGAAAAAATGGTGGAGGGCAAACCGGTTTATCTCATCAGAAACGGTTCTTTTTCCATAGAAAATTTTTCGAAGGAAGCGCTGGGAGAAGATGAATTTTTTGCTGAACTGCGTATGCAGGGTGTATCGCAATTAGGACAAATTGAAGAAGCCATTGTAGAAAGTTCAGGCAATATCAGCATCTTTTATTATCCGGATGAAGAAGTAAAATTTGGTTTACCCATCATGCCTGATTCATTGCACAGCGGTCAACATGAAATTAAAGAGGTTGATCATTATGCATGCTCATTTTGTGGCCATACGGAGAGATTGCAACCAGCCTCAACGGTTACTTGCCCTGAATGTAAAAAAACAAGATGGGTAAAGGCAAGTAATAAAAAACGTATCCGGTAAAAACAACTTTTGTTCAGTGAAGACAGGTGTCGATTTATTTGTTGATCTGCCATTCTTATCGGTTGACGGCAATGATTGTACGGCACCTCTTTTAAATTTCCTTTGCAATTCATGCATCAGTCATTAAGTAGAAAAGCAGTTATTGTTTCCACCAATACATCTCTACTTAAAAAAATAAAAGAAACATGAGAACCCGCCTCCAATTCTTTTATAGCCAGGTTGTTTAATTCCGTTTTCATTTGATTGATACTGTGCAATCTCCAGGGGTCGATGATTCTTTTCTCCATGTCTTCGTATACTGCAACTATATTACTGTCTGTTACAGGCGGAACAAAGAATTTCCTGGTAAAAATTGCCAACGCAGGTGATTGAATTTTTGAATAGTCACGATGGTAACTCATGGCTGATTCTAAGGTTCGTTTAAAAATACTGTCATCTGGTATGGTTGTAACACTACTGTCGGGATTGATCTTGATGGTTGCTTTTAAATTTGCTTCCAACGTTTCGTTCCATTCCATATCTGCAAACCAAAATTTGTGATACCAATTTCGATACGCATCTAAGCTGGACAAATCGGATTTGTCGGCAAGAAATGATTTTGGCAGTGTTTTTAAGATCTCTTTAAAAGAGTCATCAGATAAGTCGTAGCCTGCTTCAAAGTAAATCAGTTTGTTCACCCTTTCAGGATATCGGATGGCAAACTCAGTAATTTCATTGCCGCCCATTGACCATCCCAATAAACTGGCTTTGTTAATCTTTAAACTATCGAGAAGAAGTTTCAGATCCGCAACAAGTGCGGAGTTGCTGTAATCCGCATCATTTGTTTCTGATTTGCAATGGCCCCGTCTCGCATAAGCAATGATTCTGAAATTTGTTTTTAGTGATGAAGAAATATCTTCAAATAACAACGGGGAATCACCTAAGCCATGAATAAGAATAAGTGGTTGACCTGAGCCACCCCAATCGAGGTATTGCAGTTTAACGCCATTGCCTATAACGAAACCCTCCTGGTAAATTGAAGCTGTTTCCATTTGCTTTGATTTTTGCGATTGCCGGCAGGAAATAAGCAAGACAAACAAACCCGGTAGTAATACTTTTAACAGCATAGTACTTTCATTTTTTCTTATCTGTTATTGTCTTTACCATCTTCTTTTGTGCTGTTTATTTCGCTGCAGGTTGGGTTGGCTGTTCAACTATTTTCCAGTAAGAATTTTTCCGGGAGATCTTACCATCTCGTAATTCCCAAAGATCACAACCCCGTACATTCAATTTAATACCTGACGTTGTTGTTCCGGTAAGTGTCCATTCTGAAACTCCTTTCGTTCCATCTTCAGAGACCCAATGTTGATCGTCGCCATAGTGAACATCAGGAATACCTTTGAACCTGCCGGCTAATCCTTCACGCACTTGTGCTTTGCCAACAAAGCGTTGTCCCCATGGTTCAGGTCCTCTTGGAAAATCAAAAGAACAATCTTCAGAGAAGTACTCCATAATTGCATCGAGATCATGCCGGTTAAATGCATCGAGCACTTGCTTAAGTGTATCTGTTGTTACGTTCATTTCTGTAATTGAATTTTGTTTACTGTTACAACTATGGGTCATTAAAAACACAGCAACTAATATGATTAAACGTTGTTTCATCGTTCTTGTGTTGAAATATGTTTAAACTCTATTTGCAGAGTAGTATTGCTGTTTAATCAAGGAACATTCCACTGCCTATTCACCACTCACGACTCACCTTTTAATCCGCCAACCCTCAAATGGTTTTACCGTTGCACAATTTGGCCCGCCATCTTTCCCTGTTCCCGGAACTTTTGTTTCAAGTATCAATGCAGGGTTTGTAATCAATTTGTCGATCATGTCCCATGTAATGCCTGTTAATGGAACTTTTAATCTTCTCGACCAGATCGTATCAATTTGCCCGGCGCATTTTCCGATATCAATGTAAACGAATTTTGCACCTGTTGGCCCTTGAACAAATGGACCCGATAATTTTGGAAACGCATCTTTCCCTTTATCGCCTTTGATTTTTATCGGGAATGTAAATAACAAGTCGGTCGAAACCGACTTCTGCTTTTGCAGCGTTTCATAAATGTTGCCCGATCCTTTTTGTAAGCCAAACAATACAGCCGGTGTGGGCTTAACAAGAATAATTTGAAGATTTATTTCTGCTTCCATATGTTCAATCTTGGTTGAGAATAAGAAAATTACAGCTTTTTTTTACAGCTGTTTCTGCTATTGGACATCATGTAACAAATTTCCTGTAATCCTTTACTATAAAGGGTTTTCACAAATCATTCTGAAATTTAAGACCATTAAAGCGACTGTTTTATGAATTGCCGGGCTGTGAAAGCTCCTTTACTTTTGTATTGTCAATGACGCTAAAGGATTGAAAAGATCCAACAATACTTCAAACAACGATCATTCGACAATCTGCTTCATCCGTAGATTACCCGGTTATTTGCCTGCATAAAGAAAACGTAATAATTATTTAAACTTATAAACATAAGAACAATGAAAACAACAGTAAAAAACACAGTGATCGGATTATTTACCTTCGTAGCAATTATCGCAGTAAACTTTGCAAATGCAACAACAAGTGAAGAAGTAACACCGGCAGCAGAATTAAAATTGATTACACATATCGATGCGCAACCTGTTTTCCAGCTTTCATTAAACAATGCACAAAACGAAAAGTTTTTTGTAGTTGTAAAAGATGAATTTGGCACAGTTATTCACGAAGAAACGTTAAGCGGTGTTAATATTAAACGTAAGTATCAGTTAAACACTGAAGAGTTAGGAACAGTTGGTCTTACGTTCGAAATTATTGGCATGAGCACTAAAAAGCCTTTGGTATTTTCGGTACAAAACAGCTCACGCATAACTGAGGAAACTCTGATCGTAAAAAAATAATCAACAAGAGCAAATAAAAAAGAGTCGCCTTTCCTGGGCGACTCTTTTATTTTTTGTACTTGGCAGATCGGGAAATAAATCCTTGTGTTGACTTGTTCGGCATAGTAAATTACATGCAGTCTTTTAATTTAATATGCTGCTACGCCAATACTTGAATACATGTATTCCAGTAATTCCAAACCACAAAAAAATTGTGAATAGTAACAGACGCTGCCACAGCCCGGTATTTTTATATTCTTCAAGTGAATTTATCAGGAGAATGAGAAAAACAATTGAAAGGATTGCTGAGATGATCGAATAAAGCCACAATTTCTTCCAATAGGGTAGGCGCCTGAATGCAATACCCAACAGCAGGATCCCTATGATGGCACATAGAAAAACAGGACCGGAGATCTGATCATGAATATTATTCTCCAATGAACCATCTCTTGGGCATCCTTCATCACAGGAAAAAAAACCGACGATAGTCATTCCCAATCCAAATAACATTACTAAAACTGAACCCGCACGAGCAAGAACTTTTTTTGGAAGAAGCAACGTTAGCGACAAGCCAAATGAACTTATCAAGATTCCTGATGGAATGAAACCAAACCAATTCATCAGTGCGGCATCAGGCGTTCCTGTGGCTCCCAATTCACTGATAAAATGATGAATATGACTGTAGCCAGGACGAAGACCTGCACAGATCAAGGTTGTTACCGTGAACAGGATAGGACCAATTTACCCACCTATGGCGAGAAATTTCAAATTGGTTTTCTCCATCTGGAAGTTTTTAAAATGATAATCTAAGTTACAATTTTAAATTCCCTTTACAAGATGGAGCTATGGTAATAGTAACGGACTATATCCCTTTCTCCATCCTCACATCCATTATATATTCTTCAAATTCCCGCAATGAAAAACTGCTGAGGTTACGGCTGGCCGTTAGCCTTCCTTTTTGTGCAGCAAGTGTACCATACTTCACATCGTTATATCCACTCAGTTCATGTGCATCAGGATTAATGGAAAGTAAAGCCCCTTTACTTAATGCATAAGGTATCCATCGCCAGTCAATATCTAAGCGACGTGGATGTGCGTTTAGTTCTATCACTACACTATTGGCTACGCATGCATCAATAATTTTTTTATGATCGAGTGGGTAACCGGCACGACTCAATAGCAATCGTCCGGTCATGTGGCCGAGTATAGTGGTGTAAGGGTTTTCAATGGCATTCATCACACGCATCATCGCTTTCTCTTCGTTCATCTTTAAATTGCTGTGTACCGAAGCAATCACAAGATCGAATGTGGCAAGTGTATCATCATCATAATCTAATGAACCATCACCCAAAATATCAGCTTCAATGCTTTTAAAAATGCGGAAGCCGTTGAGTTTAGCATTCAGCTCATCAATATACTTGTGTTGTTCTTCTATACGTTCAATACTTAAACCATTTGCATAACCGGCGCTCTTGCTATGATCGCTGATCACCAGGTATTCAAATCCTTTCTCCTGTGCATGACGGGCCATGGTTTCAATGGTTTCGCCACCATCGCTCCAGTTACTATGACTATGAATAATGCCTTTGATGGACGAAGGTTGAATAAGATCAGGAATTGCCTCGGTTCCCCATTCTTCACGCAGACAGAAAGGAATAAAGGCAACACCTTTTTCTTCAAACAACAATTGCTCTTCTGCAACAGTTGCTACTGTTCCCCAGCCTTGCAGGAAATGTTCAGTAGCTGATGTTTGAAACAAAACGGTTCCAAAATTTTCAGCAGTTGCAAGATGAAACTGCAACACAATATTCTCCGGTCCTTTCACCGAAAGGAAAGAATCGGTTTGTTCCTTTACTTCAAAATTATTGTTTGTGAAAATCGGGGATAATATTGCAAGAGGAGTAGTGGTTACCCATTCAAGCTGATGAATAATTTCCATCTGTCGTCTGAACTCACCCGTTAGTTCAAAGCGATAGTCTTTAAAATGTTCCCGCAGGTTTTTATCAACTGCCATGGCGTATGCTTCAACATCAGCATACAAATGAATGTCTTTATGCTTCAGAAAAAACTCTATCGACTCTTTTACATTGGCCTGTGTTTTTTCACCAAAGCCTTTAAAAAGTAACAAACGGTTTTCTTCGCAGGCATACAACAACTCTCCAATACTTTCAATTTCCATTTCTTTCCAGATGGTGGAAATTTTCTTGGGTCCGATTCCTTTAATAGAAAGCATTTCAATAACACCTGGTGGCGTGCGTGCAACTATATCTGTGAGCGCTTTCAGCTCACCTGTTTGTAAAATCTCCAGTATTTTTTTCGATG
The DNA here is from genome assembly GCF_037892425.1 of Lacibacter sp. H375. NCBI lineage: Bacteria > Pseudomonadati > Bacteroidota > Chitinophagia > Chitinophagales > Chitinophagaceae > Lacibacter > Lacibacter aquaticus. Next base: position 156,758 of record NZ_JBBKTT010000001.1, on the reverse strand, counting down.
TGCTTGCGCCAATGCCTTTGTAAGTAGAAATTTTTGCCGGATCAACATCGGCCAGTTGCACCGGCAGCTTTTCAATATTAAACGCAGCAGCTGCGTAGGTCTTTGCTTTAAAACTGTCTTCGCCATGAATATCCATGAGTTTGCTTAGCAGCGAAAACATATCGGCGATCTGGTAATTATCCGGCATGCAATAAACATAAAAATTATTGAGCTAATTTATATCAATAGCGATGATAATTTTTATCGTTTATCCTCTGTGGTCAAAAAAATAAAAATGAACACACGAAAAGTATGTTCTTTTTACAAAGAAAATACTTTTCAGAATGCATTGTTGAATTGGATTAAAAACGAAGCAAAGCAAAAGCTGTAAAAAAGAAAAACTTCCGTGTGGAAGTTTCTCAAGGGACATTGGCGGATGATTTCATCCGTTGTTTTTCATACGATACGGGATCATTAAGTTTTCGTTCAGGATTGGATTAAAATGGTTCTCTTATAGGGTAGTTGGCTCTTGCCAACAGACTAAAAATACCACTGTTGCAACAGAAAAAAGGATACCCTCAAACTTTGTTTTTAAGTTTAAGAGTATCCTTTTATTTCCTTCACAGGATTTCCTGTTTAGAAGGTATAACGGATGGCTAAACCACCCCAGTTACCGCTGAAACCTGCTCCGTAATCACCAAATTCAAAGGAGGGCTGCCAGTCGAGCGACATATTGATCGGTGCTCCCCTGAACTTGTAGTCAAGACCCAAAACACCATCAATACCTGCTACGGCTCCACCACGATAATCGCCATACTCTCTTCTCCAGTAGCGGCTATTCCAGAAACCAACGTGTGCACCGGGTCCAACATACCATTTTAAGCCGGGCGCTCCATTGATGTTACCATGAAACTCGTATAAACCAGTTATACGCATACCATTTCCCCAGAAATAGGCAATACCTTCCAGAGCTGCATTGCTTTTCACAAAATGTTTGAGTGTGATACCTGCACCGGGGTAAAATTTTACACCTAATGCTGTTTTGTAACTGCTTCCTTTTGCCTGAGCTGCGGCCCCTTGTGCAAATGCTGTTAACACAATGGCGGCCATAATAAGTCTCTTCATAAAAATGTGAGTTTTAGATGTACCACCCCCATTGAAAAAATGATGCCAAACTTTAACAGATCATGCTGAATGGCTTCCTTTCTGCCTGAATCTGTTACCTTTGCACGCTGAGAAAAGCAAACGAAATTTTGATCAGTAACACGTTACATGAAAAGTAAGACATTAAAGAAGGATAAGGTAAACATCATAACCCTTGGCTGCAGCAAGAATATGGTGGATAGTGAAGTGCTGAGCGGCCAGTTATTGGCCAATGAAATTGATGTGGTACACGAGAGCAGTAAAAAAGATCACAACATCGTGATAGTAAATACATGCGGCTTTATCGATAAGGCCAAGGAAGAAAGCATCAATACTATTTTAGACCAGGTGGAACTGAAACGTCGTGGTAAACTGGATAAAGTGATTGTAACAGGCTGCCTGAGCGAACGTTACAAAAATAACCTGGAAGCAGAAATTCCTGAAGTGGATGCGTTTTATGGAACCATGGAGCTGCCCATGATCTTAAAACAATTTGAAGCTGACTATAAAACGGAGCTGGTGGGAGAGCGTTTGTTGAGCACACCATCGCACTATGCTTATTTAAAGATCAGTGAAGGATGTAACCGTACCTGTGCGTTTTGTGCAATTCCATTAATGCGTGGTCAGCATGTGAGCAAGAGCATGGATGATTTGGTGAAAGAAGCTGAAGGACTGGTTAAGAAAGGTGTAAAAGAAATCATGCTCATTGCACAGGAACTGACATATTATGGTTTAGACCTCTACAAAAAACGCATGTTGGGTGATTTAATGCACCGTTTGGCAGATGTAAAAGGTTTAGAGTGGATCCGTTTGCATTATGCATACCCACATAAATTTCCATTAGATGTGTTGGATGTGATGCGTGAACGACATAATATCTGTAATTATCTCGATATGCCGTTGCAACATGCAAGTGATAATATGCTGAAAGCAATGCGCAGGCAAATTACCAGAACTGAAACGGAAGAATTGATTGCAGCAGTGAGAGAAAAAGTTCCGGGGCTTTGTTTACGTACAACCTTGATCGCTGGTTTTCCCGGCGAAACACTGGATGATATTGAAGAAACAAAACTCTTCCTGCAAAAACAACGATTCGACCGTGTGGGCATTTTCACTTACAGCCATGAAGAAGGTACCAGTGGTTTTGATTTGGTGGATGATGTACCTGCCGAAGAAAAAGAACGCCGTGCACAGGAGATTATGGGTGTGCAGCAGGAAATTTCATATGAACTCAACCAGGAGAAAATAGGAAAAACGTTTAAAACAATTGTTGATAAAAAAGAAGCAGGTCGTTATCTCGGCCGTACAGAATTTGATTCGGTGGAAGTAGATAACGAAGTGATCATTCAAACAGACAAACGATTAAAGGTCGGTGAGTTTGTAAATGTAAAAATTACCAAGGCGTTTGATTATGATCTGGAAGGGGAAGTTGTTGATTGAAGGCTATTGGCAATAGACAATAAGTAATAAAGCCGTTAGTAGTTAGTGGATAGTGGGAAGGCACCAAATAACGTTATAAAAGAATAATCCCGATCAATACGATCGGGATTATTTATGTAAAGAAGTACCTACCTTTTTTATTTTTTTTCTTCCTCTTTTGATTGCTGCGGACCTTTTTTATCACCCCATGCCTGCATTCTGCGTTTATTCATTTCATCCAATGTTTGATTGAAGAGTTGCAACTGATCAGGACGGCACAAGGCCCTTATCTGCATAAAATGATTGTGAAACGCCATCTCAAATTTCTTTTTATTTGCAGCAGCAACAGTAAAGACGGAATCAAGTTTTAAACTATCTGTCACGCCATCCTTCAGCATTTGAGTTTTTGCTTCCTGTATCTGTCTGTCTTCTTTGCGTAGTGAGTCGAGTTCCTGTTTGTGTTTATCTCTCAACTCTTTCAGTTTTTGTTGCTGAACAGTATCAAGATTCAATTTTTTGGTGATGTATTCAGAGTAAGGTCTGTTGCCACCCGGTTTTTTTCTGGGAGCAGGTTTGTTGCCCAGAAAAAAATAAAGGGTAATTGCATTCAGCACTAATAATAACACAACGAGGATTGTGAGAAATTTTGTCTTACTCATATCTTAACATCAGGGTAAAGAAGTATAATTATTTTCCAATTCGTATTCGTTGATCACGGTTTCAATGTCTACAGAATCCTGCTCATCATTGTTAAACGACATATTCCAACCCATTACATTCAGAAGCAACATAACAGTAAAAGCAATAGCTACAGTATATACCCATTTCACCTGCACTGCTTGACGGGCGGGGTTTTGTTGTAAACGGGCCAGTACACGGGTGTGTAAATAAGGATTGCCTTCTGCAGGTTGAATGCCCTGCAGGCTGCCCATTACTTCATCGATCCATTGTTCCTGATTTTTCTTCATTGCTGTACCATTTTGACGTTCATGATGTAAAAAACTTGCTATTCAGGTAAATTTTTATAGTAACCGGCCAGCAAACCCCTCAGGTTTTTGCGTGCCCTGAACAGTAATGACTCAATGGAAGATACGGAACTGCCGGTAATTTCGCTTATTTCGGCATAGCTCAATCCCCCCGTTTCGCTTAATAAAAATGCAATTCGCTGGGTTTCAGGCAACTGATCTATGGCCTTGTAAAGCATCGCTGCCTTTTCCCGGTTTTCGGTGACCACGCCAGGGTGCACAAAATCTCCTGCATCACTAATGGGTTCGCCGCTTTCATGAAACAGGCTGGTGAGGAAGGCAAATCGCTTTTTCCGCTTTTTGCTCCTGATATGATCAATACTTTTATTAACGGTAATGCGGTAAAGCCAGGTGCTCACCTGTGCTTCACCTTTAAATGTATGGGCCTTGTTCCAGGCTTCTATAAAAACATCTTGTGTAATTTCTTCGGCATCCTCAGCATTCTGCAACAGGTTCAATGCAGTATTGTACACCCGTGGCTGGTGTTGTGTAATAAAGTCTTTGAACGCCTGTTCGTTTTCTGAAAAGCTAAGCATGCAGGGTTAATGTGGCGGTCAAGATAAGAAGGAATGAGTGAATCATTAAAAAAATATGACTTGCGGATTGATATGCTTAGATATTTTTCAATGCTTCCTGCACATATTCTTTTTTTCTGCGGGCCACTTCCACTTCCGATCCGTCACTCATTTTTAACCATCCTTGCTTATCATAGCTTTCAATATGTGTGGGGTTGATGAGATGTGATTTATGAATGCGGAGAAAATGTTGCTCTTTCAATATCTCATCATATTCCTTTAATGTTTTGGCTGAAACAAATACTCGGTTCTGTGTGAGATGAACTTTGGTGTAATTGCTATCGGCTTGTAACCGTATGATCTCATCGAGTGTAACATATTTTACTTCTGATGCATCGGCCAATGCGAGTTTGAATTTTTCTTTTTTTCCTTGCGAAATATTCTGGATGAAGTTGCGGAACAACTGCTGACCAGCGGGCGCAAAAATTCGTTTGGCTTTAAAACGTTCTACTGCTTTTTTTAATTCTGTTTCATCAATGGGTTTTAATAAATAATCCAATGCACTGAAGCGAATGGCTTGTATGGCAAATTCGTTGAAAGCAGTTGTGAAGATCACTTCAAAATTCCAATGATCAATGGTGGTGAGCAGATCGAAGCCGCTTTGATGCGGCATTTGTATATCAAGAAAAACAATATCGGGTTGAAAGTTATGAATGAGCGGCAATGCATCTTTTACACTGCGTGCCGATTGTACAACAGAAATATCCGGGCAATACTGCTCAATAAGCCACTCCAGTAAGTCAATGCTCGATTGTTCATCATCAACGATCAATGCTTTTATCATGTTTCTTCCGGGTTATAATAAGGAATTGTAATAATTACTTTGGTGCCTGCCGCATGTTGCTGCGCATCAAACATATCTTTTATCTCCACATGCGCAGGCTTGCCGGTTTTCTGTTGCAACAGTTTCAACCGTTCTTCAATAATGCCAATGCCTTTGCTTTCATGTATTTTACTGCTGATCTTTTGTCGCTGTATGGCCGCCGCATTGCTGCGACCAACTCCATTATCTTCTATGGTACAGGTTAAATGATCATCACTATGGTTCACAAATTCGATCTTTAGTTTCTTTTCACCTTCTTTGTGCAACAGGCCATGCCAGATAGCATTCTCTACAAATGGTTGTACCATGAGAGACGGCACAAGTACTTCATCATTGCTCAGGTTCTCATCTACATTGATTTCGTAACTGAACGATTGATCAAAACGAAGCGATTCCAGCTCCACATACATCTGCAATATTTTCAGCTCTTCATCCAACGGAATAAAATTCTTTTCTGCATAGTTGAGTAATGAACGAAGGAAGTTGGAGAAGATGGTGAGATACTTGTATGCTTTTGTTGTTTGCTGAGATACAATCAAATGTTGAATGGAACTTAATGCATTGAACATAAAATGCGGGTTCATCTGTAACCGCAGGTTCATGAATTTCGATTCAGCCATTTTTACGTTCAACTCCATTACTTCCAGTTTTGTTTTCTTCATGGCGTCCATGGCCATAGCACGGGAAATTTTTGCGGAGCTGAGTGAAGCAATAGTTTGCAAAGCTTCCAGGTGTTGTTTGGTGAAAAAGTTTTTACGTGAATGTTCTGAATCGATCACAGCAATTACTTTTCCTTCGTGAATGATGGGCACTGTTATTTCGGAAAAACGTTGTTCATCATCAACAATGTATCGTTTGTCTTTTGATGTGTCGTGGATGATGTTGGCTCTTCCTGTTGCAGCTACATCACCCACAATCCCTTTTCCGAACGGAATGATGATGGGATTTTTGATCTCGTATGCTTTCGGGCTTTTGGGTCCGTACGCCGCTTTTTGCAGCAATACTTTTTCATCCTCATTAACTGTATAGATCACACAGTCTTCAAAATCTAATCGGGAGATACAGTTACGGGCAATATCCCACAGAATATCATCTACCGATGAATGTTCAAAACCTGAATGAGCGAAGTAATCGATCATCTGTTTTACTTCTTTTTCTTTTTTGCGTCGTTGCAGTAAATTATAAATGCCATAAAGCAATGCAAAGAATGCAACGATATAACTAAGCCTGAACCATGTTAGCTGCCACCATGGTTTACTGATGTTGAGTTGAACAGGATGTGCAGCTTCGTACCAATTGATACCGTCTCTCGACGCTTTTACATGGAATAAATAATTACCGGGTGGGAGTTTGCTGTACACAGCTTGTCCGTAAGCGATTGGCTTTTTCCAATCAGTATCATAGCCATCAAGCTTATACAGGAACTGAATTTTCTTTGATCCTGTTAATTCACCTGATGAAAAATAGAAATGAAAAGCGGATGTGTTATAGGGAAATCGAACGGTGTCGCTGGTTGTAAAACGATAACTGCTATCTGTTGTGTAGAGTGTATTGATGGAAGGCTGCAGTTGCACAGAGATGGTATTCAGTTGCTGCGGATAAAAAGAGTTGAGTCCTTTATCACTTCCCCAAAACATTTCACCATCTGCTGCTTTAAAACAGCTACGCATTCGAAAACCAGCATGACTAAATCCTAATCCTTCTTCATACACCGCATAATTATTGGTAGCCGGATCAAAGCGGATCAAACAATTGAGATTACCGATCCACAGAAAACCATGTTCATCTTTTAAAATGCCTTCGCATTTATCATTGCGTAAACCTTTGCTACGGTTGTAAACTGTTGTTGTTTCGTTTGGTGCAAGTACTGTTAAACCTGCAATGGTTCCAATATAAATATTGCCTTTGTTATCTTCATTGAAGGAGAAAACACGGTTGTGTGATAGCCCTTCTTTGTCACTATAATGTTTCAATGTTTGTTTTTGTTCATTATAGCACCATGCACCACGGTTGGTACCGATCCATAGCTGTTGTTTGCTGTCTATCCATACCGTATTTGTATAGATACCATTTAATTGATTTAATAAACGATGTGTTGTGAAATTTGTAACCTGTAAACTATTTGTATTGATCCTACAAATACCCCGCATGGTTGCCACCCACAAATTTGATGTGGCATCAACACAAAACCCATTCGTCCAGGCAGAGGGGAGTGAATCTGTAATTCCTTTCATTCTGCCAAAGTGTGCAATTGTTTTTTGGTTTTTGTCAAGCACTAGTATACCATAGCGAGTCGTTCCAACCCATAAACGATCCTGTTCATCGGTATACAATGCCCGTACCGTCTCTTCATTGTTAAGATTTCTTCCATCAGGCAAATAATAGTTAATGAAAGTTGTTTTATTGGTTATTCCGTTCAAACGGATCAAACGATCCTGTGCGCCCAGCCATACCAATCCATCTTTTGCAGTAATGGTTTGAATATATCCATCAAATATATTGCCCTGCTCATCTTTAAAATAGGGACGATAAGCAATTTGTGGTTGTTTCAGGTTCAGGTAATGCAGTCCGGACGTGCGAGTTGTAACAAAAAGATAGCCGCTGCTGTCGTAATGCAAAGCACTTGTATTGTCGCCACCTATACTGCGTTCGTTCAATGGATCATGCTTTAGCAACTGCAAACTTTCTTTTTCAAGATCGATCAAATACATGCCGGAAAAACGTGTGCTGATTGCAAACTGCTGTTCATTGATGCGTGTAATATTTCGAAGGTTTTTTACCAATGTGTTTCCGTTTTGATCTTTCAGGTTTGTATAGCTGTGTGTTACAGTTTGTGTTTTTATATTGATACGGAAAAATCCACTTCCGGAAAGGGTATAGGTAAGTATCTCGTTATTGTTGATACGTGCAGCACCCATTAACAAAGAGGGCAGTTTAATGTCCATTAATTTTTGCTGCGTTGCATAATCAATCAGTAGTAAACGCCCCCTTCCATACACCATGAATTTATCTTCATCAAACGGTTCAACAAATCGTATAGTTTTTGGCAATAAGGAATCAATGGTTGTATTCCATTTTTCAAAACGATTGTTTGACGTATTGAAAACATAATGCCCGGTCGTTTTTCGAACAATAAGCCCCTTTTCTTTTGTTAGTAAGTAATTTACAGGAAATGTATTTTCTGTTGAATCACCTATAGCGAACGAATGAAAATTACGCTTTGCATCGAGCATTGTTACAAAATTCGTTGCTGTTCGCAACCAGATGCGGTTTTCATTGTCACAGATCACCTGCAGTATATCATTGCCTGCCAGTTTTGGATGATCATATTTATAATAAGTGCTGATGCTGTTGCCATCAAAACTATTAAGCCCTTCGGATGTACCGATCCAGAGAATTCCATTCCGGTCACGCTTTACATCATTCACACTGTTATCGCTTAATCCTTCTGCTGTGCTGAGGTGATAAAATGCCGGGCCTTGTGCAGCTACTTTTACAGTAAATGCAATGAAAAGGAGAACTGCAATATGGATTGCTCTGATCAAATGAATACAACAATTTGTTTCAAGGGTTAAAAATTACTCTTTTTCTTTCAAAGCGTTGTAACCAAACTCCGCATTTAGGCGGAGTTTGATCAGCAACGAAAAACAATTAAGGTGTAAACAAGGTCAGCAACATAACTTCTTATTTATTACCAGGCATTGTCATAAGCTTGCGCCAGTTTTGAAGGGCTGGCAACATGTTGTACGTTATCACTCACATTACTGTTTGAATTAATGCTTACATATACACTGTTTGGGAAACTCATAATGATACATTCGCCACCTGGGCCGCTGCCAGGGCCAGCACCATTTTTCCAATAGTATCTTCCTTTATCACCGGCAATACCGTTCACTCCATCAAAACCACAACCGGCTATTTTCATTAATTGTTTTGTTTGTTCTGGCACCAGTTGGTTATTTTCAAAAGCGATCATTACCTGAGCAATTTCATAAGTACTCATCACCAGGCCTCTTGAACCGGCAATCAATACATCATCACTGTTTGTTACCGGCGACAGATTGCTGTTCCAACGGTAGTACATAGTGTAAGGATAATTATTCAACCCCAGGTGGTTCCAGTTTTTAAAATCAATTTTTTCCCAATGCGCAATGTTTGATGGTTGCAAAACAAGATCACGCATGATCTCTCTAAACTCCAATGCTGTTGCAGATTCCAATGTATTATTCATTTCAGCCGCTGCAAAATAGCCTTTGCCATATTTCATATAAGGAAGCAGGATACGACACAATGCAAAGTTGGCATTGTTGTAAGTGCGTGTTGTATCGCCTTGTGGCATATTCATCATTTGTTTTAATGATGCATAGTCACGATCGTTTTTTGCAAAGCCGCTGTTGTGTGATAATAACCTGCGGAAGCTGATCTGCATTAACGAGGGATGTATGGTCCACGAATTGGGCAGATAATTATGGATATATGCATCGGGAGAAATGCCTTTAATCTGTAGCATTTTAAAAACTGCAATGGCCGTCATGAATTTTGTAACACTGAATATTTCCTGTCTTGTTTCAATGCTGTATGGTACATCTCCATCCGATCTGGTGGCTTTACCTGCTGCACCATACCGCATGATCTTATCGCCGATAGCAATGGTATAAGAATAACCTACTGCCTGTGGACCATACGTAGTTTTGATATTCTGTTCAAATTTATCGAGATCAAATTTTGGTTGATTACTGTTAATGCCCTGTTCTTTTTTTTGGCAGGCAATTACCAGTAAAATAAAACTGGCAAGAAAAAGTGTTTGTTTCATGTCTTTGATTTTTGGTTTAATTTTTTGGTACTGCTAAAGTAGATGGCCAAAAATCAATAGCTGGTATACCGGTTAGTTTGCGGCAGTTGCGTTTGAGTCAGCGGTTAATGGAATAAAAAATCCCCGTTTGCGCAAGCAAGCGGGGAGCGATGATAAGGTTAGCTGTCTTTTTTAAACTATTACAGCTTACTACAGCAAGCAGCTGTTTGAAAAGTTCCCCTTTGAAGAATCAAAAGGGAAGTATAATCAACATGAGAAAAAGGTTTTATTAGATAACTTCTTTCGTTTTTGTTTTTTCTTTTTTCTTTTCTTTCAGATCTTCTGCGGTTGCTTCACCAATGATGATGCGGCCAAAGCTTGATTTCACTTCTATTTTTGAAGAACCGGAACCTGATTTTCCTTCATAATTACGATTTGAATCAGGACCATATTTATCAGGTGAATCAGTACGTTTAATATTTGCATTGCTGCGGTCTGTTACTGAACCAAAACTTGTTTTGATGTTGTAAGTAGCAGAAAAATTTGAAGCAGGACGTAGGTTGACGGTACTGTAAGATTCGTTCAATGTAAGCGAAGTAAGATCATTATCTATGTTAATGCGGCTACTGCTGCAAAACTCCATATTGATCTTGTTACTGCCTGTAAGATTTTCAATTGTTACAGTTGAAAATTTAAATGTAGAAGTTGAGTTGTTTACATTTTTCAAAGTTGCTTTACCAAACTCAACCACCAGTTTTTCTGTTTTAGGCAGGTTGCCTGCAGTTAATGAACCAAACTTACTGCTGAGTGAAACACTGCCGTTGTAGTCGGGTAATTTGATAGCCCCAAAAGAGTTTTCAATTTTCAATGTATTGTTTGAAGGTATCTGCACAGTATAATTGATACTCATACTGCTTTTACAATTCTTACAATTGTAATTATTATTGTTACTCTTGTTTTTACTCGTGGTGGTTTTGAATTTTATTTCATTGCCATCTTTGCTTTCAGTAACATCGATATTCTCGAACATTTTTTCAGCTAGTTCTTTTTCGGTTGAACTTGCTTCAATGTGAATGTCTACTTTGATTTCATTACGGTCCCAGGTAGTAACAGTTACGTTGCCGAAACTGTTATCGATATTCAGGGTGTTACCGGAAGCTGAGTAGGTTTTAGAAATAGTACGTTCCTTAAAATGCTCGTACCGTTTTTTCTCCGTCTTTTCTTCTTTTTGCTGAGCTGTTGCCTGCACTGTAATAAACAGCAGGGCCATACCAAGAATGGTTTTGAATGATAAGTTCATGTTCATACTTTTTTAATGATGTAAAGTGAATCAGTTGAATGGTGTTAACCATTCGGTAATCCATTGTTTTGTTTTGTTTGTTTCTTGATGTCGTTGGTGATCATCAGCTGGCGATACAACAGTTCTGCCTGCAGTTGCAGATTCTGTAGCATTGCTTTCATGATCACATCTTTATTGGGCGTATGAGCTGCTTGTTTTTGCAGCATGTTATAAGTACTGTCGAGTAATTGCAGATCATCTAAAAACTGTTTGTACAATTCAGGATTATCAGCTGTTGCTTCTTTCAATTCTTCCTGGCGTGTTTCAATAGCATTAAAAACCTGCTTCGCTTCAGCCACATACTCCGGAGCAATGCCATTTAACTCTGAAGCATTTGTCTTTGTTTCAGTTCGAACCGTTAATTCATTCTTCTGCTGACGGATGTAAAGAAAGTAAACCGAGGTTAACACAATGCATACTACAGCGGCCGCTGCGGAGAACTTATAAATGTCTTTCAGCGAAAAAACCTTTGCTTCTTTTTTGATAGGAAGTGTTTTTTCGATCTTGCTCCATACATCGGCACCCGGGTGCTCGGTATCAAATTCACTTCGATTTCTGTTCACAAATTTTTCCAGGTTACTGCTCATATACTTCTTGTTTTAACAGCTGTAATAATTTTTGTTTTGCCCGCATGTATTGTGTGCGAACAGTTGAATGTGCCACCTTCATCATCTCCGCTACTTCTTCCTGTTCGAAACCTTCAATCAAATGAAGCGTTAATACAGTGCGGTAACCATCTGGTAATTTTTGCATGGCTTGTTTAATACTGTCAACCGTGTACCACACTTCATCTTCTTCCAGCACCGTTTCATCTGCAATATTTTCTGCATCAGTTTCCAACCCATTCACATGCAGTTTTTGTTTTTTGAGATGTGCAATGCTTTTATACACCACGATCTGTCGTAACCATGCACCGAATGTTGATCTGCCTTCAAACGAACGGAGTTGCTGAAATGCATCGGTGAATGCTTCCTGCAGAATATCTTCTGCATCGTCCGTTCTGTTTAAGATCCGCAGCGCTGTATTGTACATGGCCTTTGAGTAACGGTCATACAGGGCCCTGTATGCCGAAGCTTCTCCGTTGAGGCATTGCTGCACCAATAAGTCTGCTGATGGGATGATTGTTGACAGGTTCAATGGTTTTTATAATAGAAAGTATAAAGGTCATTGATTTTGTTGCACGGCCGGGACAGGAATTTATTGGCGAAGAGATGAAAGGAGGAAAAGAAGGATGAGTGGAAGCGATAGCGTATCAAAAAAACTCACGCCACCAGCATCACCTGCTGATCTTCCTTTGCATGCTTCATCACAAACCACAGCGTAACCATTGTAGAAAGTAAAAAGTAAGCGGCAATGACATATTTAATAACAGGACTAAGTGAGGCTGCACCAAACCAATCTCCGGTTTGTACAATAATTGCGATGCCTAAGCTGTTCTTGATTACTTCCCAAATAATTGCATATTTATTACGATCCATCAGATCAGTATAAGCATATACGCCCAGGAAGATGAACAGGCCGTAGATATAAATATAATAAGCGTTCAATGCGTTGATGGAGGCAATATTGCCAAAGAGATAACTGATAAACAATAATGTCATAGTTATCTGCACCCAACTCCACACATGTAATGAAGGTGAAGCTTTGGTATCATACTTCTGCATGTTATAAACGTCGTTGATCTTATGCACAGGATATTTCTCCGCAACATCTGCAGGCCGCCAACCGGTTGGCATCATCCAGATGCGGAATTTATCGTTCCAGCTTTTTGTGAGCCATGCATCTTTGATCAATAAACCGAGGTGCATGAAATTTATTTTGATGGGGTTCCATGTTTGCACCGGTCTTGTAATACCGTAAACAGGCTTTTTATCAGGCAGTTCTTCCTGGAAAGTACCAAACCATTTATCCCAGAAAATAAAGATCTGTCCATAGTTCTTATCTAAATATTCGGGATTGATGGCATGATGAACACGATGGTGTGAAGGAGTAACAATGATCTTCTCCAAAAATCCCATCTTATTGATATGTTGTGTATGATACCAGAACTGTGCGAACAAATGAAGAGGAGCAACAACAGCGATCACCATTGTTGGTACACCCAGCAACGCTGCCGGTAATAAAAAGATAGTGAAGAGACGGAATACAACAGAAATGCTTTGTCGTAATGCACAGGCCAGATTAAAATCTTCACTGCTGTGATGAATGATATGAGCGTTCCAGAAAAAATTATATTCATGATCGAGGCGATGCACCCAATAGCCCGCAAAATCGAGCGCCATAAATGCGATGATGTAAGTGAGGATTGTATTCTCAATATGCACAATGGCTAATTTATCAGCCAGCCAACCATAACCGATAATGGCAATACTTAAACCCAATACATCTTTTGTAACATTTGTAATGCCGCTGCTGAGACTGGAGATCATATCAAGGTTGCGGACAGTTTGTTTTCCTTTCCAAACACCATAATAGGCTTCAGCAATTACCAGCAATAAAAAAGCCGGCATGGCAATGAGTAAAATTTTACCGTAGGTTTCCATGTGCAAACAATCGTATTCAAATATAAGAAAAGCCCGTCAGTTTACCTGCTCCCGGTAATCGGCTAAATAACGGGAAGGCGAAACGCCGGTTACCTGCTTAAACACCCGGTTAAAACTTACCGCACTGCTGAAGCCACATTCATATGCAACTGAAGAAATAGCAACTTCTGCATTGATCGTCATTTTTTTGCAGGCTTCGTTAATGCGTATTTCGTTCAGGAAACTGATATAGGTTTTGCGGGTGTGTTTTTTAAAGTAGCGACAAAATGCCTGCACCGTTAAGTGTGCCACGGCAGCGATCTGTTCAAGACTTATGTGCTCGGTATAATGTTCCATGGTATAACGATACACATCATTCATACGCAAACCTTCAGTATCAGAAATGCTGTAAATAGTTGATGCCGATGAAAGAACCCGATTTCCTTTGCTGTTGCTGAGTGTTTGCAACAGCTGAATAAAATACGAAAGTCGGTAAGCTTGTTTTGCCTGTTGCACATGCTGCATTTCAACAGAAATCTTTTTGCTTGTTGCAGCAGAAATTTTTAACCCGGAGTTTGTCTGTTCAATGAATCGACGGATCGGTTTTGTTTCCGGTAATGCAAGTACTGTTTCATAAAATTGTGCAGGATTAAAGAAAAGTGACAGTGCTTCTACTTTTTTCTTCTTGCGTTTATCAAAGTAAACAGGATCGCTTTTAAAAAGATGTGGCTGATTGGCACCGAGTATATAAATATCACCGGGTAAGAATGGCTGCATGTAATTACCGGCGATCAATGTGCCTGTTCCTTCTTTTATCCAGGTGATCTGAATTTCCTGGTGCCTATGAAGGTGTACATAAAACTGCGGCAACACTTCGTGCTGCACCACAATGGAACTGTCACCTGCCACAGGTATGGTAAACTGTACAATCTTCATTTTTAGCAAATATTAGCCTTTATTGTAAAAATACAGGTATATAGGGTTAATATCGGTAAAGAATCCGTTAAGAACCGCCTCTGTTTTCATTCAGGCATCGGTTACTTTCGTTTAAAATTTTATACTATGTCATTTGAATGGAAAGGAGTATTTCCCGCTTTACTTACACCGTTTACCGCTAACGATGAAGTTGATCTGCAAATGTTTGAAAAGAATCTACAGGCACAACTTGACGCAGGCGTGCATGGTGTGATCATTGGAGGTTCACTTGGCGAAGCCAGTACTATTACTGCAGAAGAAAAGGAATTACTGATCAAACATGCGATCAAATTCATCAACGGTAGAATTCCGGTGATCATGAATATTGCAGAGAGCACAACTAAAATTGCGGTGCAACAGGCAGCCAATGCCAAATCATGGGGTGCAGCAGGCTTGATGTTGTTGCCACCAATGCGTTACAAAAGTGACGACAGGGAAACAGTGGAATATTTTAAAACCATTGCGAAGTCAACTGATCTGCCGATCATGATCTATAACAATCCGGTTGATTATAAAATTGATGTTACGCTTGATATGTTTGAAGAATTGATCGAATGCAGCAACATCACTGCTGTGAAAGAGAGTACAAGAGATGTCACCAACGTAACACGATTGATCAATCGTTTTGGTACACGTTTAAAAATTCTTTGTGGTGTTGATACATTGGCAGTGGAAGAATTGTGTTTGGGTGCTGATGGTTGGGTTGCAGGATTGGTATGTGGTTTCCCGAAAGAAACAGTAACAATTTACAATTTGGTAAAGGCAGGCAAGATTACAGAGGCAGCAGCTATATATCGCTGGTTCATGCCATTGCTTGAACTGGATATTCATCCCAAGCTGGTGCAGTATATTAAACTCGCTGCAACACAAGCAGGAATTGGAAGTGAATATGTTCGTGCCCCACGCTTAACTTTACAGGGCAGCGAACGGGATCGTATTTTAAAAATCATTAACGATGGACTCGCTGCACGACCGGTTTTATAATCCATCAAATAACAAACATGAATTTAGCAGATACGCCCTTACATGAAATTGATGCTTACATGCAGGAAGCATGGAAAGCATTTTATATCTACCGTAAAAAAAGTTTGAAAGAACGTGCAGCTTTTATGCGTTCCATTGCCGTTGAGTTGGAAAACTGTGGTGATACCTTGATTCAAACTGCCATGCGTGAAACGCATTTACCTGAAGCAAGATTAAGAGGCGAACGTGGCCGTACTATTTTTCAATTGAACAGTTATGCAGCTGCATGCGAAAATGGTGAATGGCTCGAAGCAAGTATTGACACAGCGATTCCTGATAAAGTGCCTGCAAAGCCCGACATCAGAAAAATGCTGATACCAATGGGGCCTGTTGTGGTTTTTGGTTCAAGCAATTTTCCATTTGCGTATTCAACAGCAGGTGGTGATACAGCATGTGCATTGGCTGCGGGTTGTCCTGTTATTGTGAAAGCGCATCCTGCACATCCCGAAACATCGCACATAGTAGCAGATGCAATTTTTAAAGCAGCTGCATTTAATAATTTACCATTAGGTGTGTTTACACATGTATATGGTGCAGGGTTTGAAACAGGAAAAGCATTGGTTACACATCCGCATACAAAAGCAGTTGGCTTCACCGGTTCGTATGGTGGCGGCAAGCAATTATTCGATTGGGCCAATCAACGTAAAGAACCGATTCCTGTATTTGCAGAAATGGGCAGCGTGAATCCTGTGTTTTTATTACCTGAGAAATTGGCAAGTGATGCAACAGGCATTGCAACAGCATATGCGGGTTCCATTACATTAGGTGTGGGACAGTTTTGCACCAATCCCGGGTTGATCATCGCCATTGAAAGTGAAGCATTGAAAACATTTACGCATGATCTGGGTAAAGCAATACAAAAAACACAACCTGCTGCTATGTTGCATGCAGGTATTGTAAAAGCATACAAAGAGAAGAAAGGAAATGCATTGTTGCAGGATGAAGTGCACCTGGTAGCAGAAAGTGAAACTGCTGTGAAAGAAGATGAAGGATTACCAACAGTTGCTACTGCAAGTGCAGAAACATTTTTAAACAATCCATTGTTGCACCAGGAAGTGTTTGGTCCGTATTCACTCATTATCCGTTGTAAGAATGAAGCAGAGATGTTGGCTGTTGCACAGCGACTGGAAGGACAGTTGACGGCAACACTCATGGCAACAACAAATGAGTTGAAGAAGAATGAAGAATTGATCGAAGCTGTAAAAAATATCTGCGGTCGTTTTATATTGAATGGTGTGCCAACCGGTGTAGAAGTTTGTTTAAGTATGCACCATGGTGGCCCGTTTCCCGCAACAACCGACAGTCGTTTTACAAGTGTTGGTGCTGACGGTATTAAACGTTTTGCACGACCGATCTCTTTACAAAACTGGGATAATGAATTATTGCCCGATGAATTGAAGAATGAAAATCCATTAAATATCTGGAGAAGAGTGGACAGTGAGTTGACGAAGAAACCCGTCTGAATCATTTTAATCACAGAACCATCCATGCGAAATTTTTTTCTTTTTCTGATCTTGCCTTTTTGTGCTGTTGCGCAAAACAAGAGTACAACAGGCGTACAAAAGATCGCTGCTTTTAAGCAACAGCAATTGTTATTGCAGCAATCGCCGTATAAAGATCTGCAGTGGCGCTTAACAGGGCCCGATAACCGAAGTGGCCGCAGTACCGACGTGGTGGGTATTACCGGTAATCCGAATGTGTTTTATGCAGCTTTCGCAACAGGTGGTTTATGGAAAACAGAAGATGCAGGCACTACATGGAAACCCATCTTTGATAAGGAAGCTACACAATCCATTGGCAATATTGCATTGGCTCCGTCAAACTCCAATGTATTATATGTTGGTACTGGTGAAGCAAATATTTTCCGTGCATCATTGCCGGGAATTGGTATGTATAAATCAACCAATGCAGGTAAAACATTTCAGCATATTGGTTTGGAAAATACAGGAACGATAGCACGTGTCATTGTTCATCCAAAAAATGCAGACGTTGTTTATGTGGCTGCAAGCGGTAACGAGTGGACGGATAACAAAGACCGTGGTGTATATCTCACAACTGATGGCGGTAAATCATGGAAGAATATTTTGTTTGAAAGTGAGAAGAGCGGTTGTATTGATCTGGTGATGGATCCAGGTGATCCCAACACATTATACGCAAGCATGTGGAACCGCATCCGCAAACGCTGGAGCGATCCAGTGCCTGAAGTTGGCGATCATATTTATAAAACAACCGATGGCGGTAAAACATGGAAGAAGATCAGCAAAGGTTTGCCTGATACAAAACTCACCGGAAGGATAGGCCTTGCAGTTAGTCGCTCTAACCCGAATGTATTATATGCATTTGTTGATGATCATAATAAAAAACGTGATCCCAATCCAGGTGAAACGGATAGCTATGAACGTAAAGTGCAGAAGGTAGTGATTGGCGCTGCTATCTATCGAAGCACTAACAAAGGTGAAAGCTGGGAGAAGATGGGTGAAGTGCATGATTTCTTAAAACCATTTTCAGGAACCTATGGTTGGGTGTTCAGCCAGATAAGAGTGCATCCGAAAAATGAAAACCGTGTATATGCATTTGGTGTAGAGAAGGCGATCAGCGAAGATGGTGGTAAAACATGGAAGGTTTGGGAAGCAACAGATAAGCAAAGTGAGTGGACACATGGTGATCATCATGCATTGTGGATCGATGAAGAAAATCCTGATCGTATGATCATGGGCGATGATGGTGGTGTTTCGATTACGTATAATGCCGGTGCAAAATGGAAAAACTTCTTCGATGAAATTCCTACAACACAATTCTATACGGTTGCATACGATATGCAAACGCCCTTCAACATTTTTGGTGCGGTGCAGGATGAAGGAACAATGAGCGGCAACGTGAGCAATACGTTTGGAATAGCAGCAGATACAACACTTCGTCCGTGGCGCATGGCACCAGGTGGTGAAGGAACACAAATTGCAGTTGATCCTATTGATGCAAATATTGTGTATGCTTCCTCTTACTATGGACGCTTGATGCGTACTGATATGAGCAAAGGAAGAAGGGAAGGCACAAAACAGTTCAAGCAATTTGATGTAGGTCGTATTGATTCCTTGCGTGGCGAATGGCTGGCAGCAACTATAATGAGCAAGTTCAACAACAAAGTGTTATATCATGGTTTGCAGCATTTGTACAAAACAGAAGATGGCGGTGAAACATGGAAGATGATCAGCAGCGATTTGTCGTATAACAAGAAACAACGCAACGGAAATTATCCTTACTTAATTTATCACCAGGCCATCACTGCAGTTGCTGAAGGTGATAAGGCAGGTGTATTGTACGCCGGAACTGATGATGGTCGTGTCTGGTTGACTACAAACGATGGTGGTAGCTGGAAAGAAATCACTAAAGGGCTTCCGTATAATAAACATGTAGCAAAAATTGCTGCATCTAAATTCAAATCATCAAGAGTGTATCTTGTTTTGAATGATCGTCGTGCGGATAATCACATGCCTTATGTATATGTAAGTGATGATTATGGTGCAACATGGAAATCGGTTGCTTCTAATTTACCGGCTTCTCCCGCAAATGTAATCGCCGAGCATCCCGACAATGCAAATGTTTTATTCTGCGGAACCGATTTTGGTGTGTACATGAGTAAGGATGGCGGTAAGAAATGGATCGCTGTAAACGGAAATATTCCTGCATCTGTTTCTGTGAACGATCTGTTTATTCATCCGAGAGATAAAAAATTAGTGATCGGTACATACGGCCGAGGTGTGTATGTGCTCGACGATTTAAACAGTTTACAATAATGGCAACTAGCCCGATCATAAAAAAATATCCCAACAGTTCGCTCAATCGTTTCGGCGGTTGGGTGTTTCATTGCATTGATGCGCATACTTGTGGTAACCCTGTTCGTTTGGTTGCAGAGGGAGGTCCTGCTTTGGAAGGAAAGAACATGAGTGAAAAACGTCAGCACTTTTTAAAAGAATATGATTGGATTCGAAAAGGGTTGATGTTCGAACCACGTGGACATGATATGATGAGTGGAAGTATTCTCTATCCACCGCATGATCCGCAAAATGATGTGGCCGTATTGTTTATTGAAACAAGCGGTTGTTTGCCGATGTGCGGACATGGAACCATCGGCACTATTACCATTGCTGTTGAAGAAAAATTGATCGTACCAAAAACGCCGGGTGTTATTCGTATGGAAGCACCAGCGGGGCTCGTGGAAATTCAATACACCAGTGAAAAATCGAAAGTGAAAAGTGTAAAATTGAAGAACGTACCTGCTTATTTACACTCAACAGAATTAATCGTAGAATGTCCTGAGTTGGGTGAGTTGGTGGTGGATGTTTCTTATGGTGGAAATTTTTATGCTATTGTGGATGTGCAGAAAAACTTTAAAGGTCTGGAACATTATGCAGCCGATAAACTCATTGCATGGGCAAGAGAGTTACGGAAGAATATCAACGCAAAATATGAGTTCGTTCATCCGAAAGATGCAACGATCAATGGTTGCAGTCATATTTTATGGACGGGTGCCGTGATCGATCCCACATCCACTGCACGTAATGCGGTGTTCTATGGCGACAAGGCAATTGATCGTAGTCCATGCGGTACTGGTACTTCTGCACGTATGGCGCAATGGTATTCAAAAGGTAAGCTGAAGAAAGGTGATCAGTTTATTCATGAAAGTATTATCGGCAGTAAGTTCATTGGTACCATTGAAGAAGAGTTAGAGTTGAATGGCATCGAAGCGATCAGGCCCGGTATTGAAGGTTGGGCAAAGATCTATGGTTACAATACCATCAGCATTGATAAAGATGATGATCCGTATGCGTATGGGTTTCAGGTTATCTGAACCATGATTTATAGGATGAACAAGATGGAATCAAGAAAACAGAGTTTTCGCATAACAATAATTTATTTACAAGTTTTCAATAGCTGGTTACATGAAAAAAGTATTTCTCCTTTTACTTGTTTGTCTGTTTCAATTAAACCTGTTTGCACAAAACGGTTTGCAAAAAATTGAGTTCATTAATTTTTCACAGGTGAATGTGACGGATGCATTCTGGAAGCCAAAGATTGATAAAGTTGCGACCAAAACATTAGCTGCCTGTATTTATCAAACAGAAGTAGCCACACCACGTCTCCGCAATTTTGAACGTGTTGCAAGAAACAAAGGTGAACAACACGAAGGTATTTTTTACGATGACAGTGATGTGTTCAAGGCATTGGAAGCAATGGCCTATTCATTGAAGACACATCCCAATGCAGAAATGGAAAAGAAATGCGATGAGTGGATCGATAAGATCGCTGCTGCACAACAACCCGATGGTTATCTCAACACATGGTACACCTTAAAAGGCTTGCAGGATCGTTACACCGATATGAGTATGCATGAAGATTACAATGCAGGTCATATGATTGAAGCAGCAGTTGCATATTTCAATGCAACAGGCAAGCGCAAATTTTTAGATGTTTGTATTAAATGGGCCGATCATTTTGATGCCTTGTTTGGCCCCGGTAAACGTCATTGGGTAACGGGTCATCAGGAATTAGAGTTGGCATTGGTGAAATTGTATAAGACAACTAAGAATGAAAAATATTTAAAGCTGGCCGATTGGTTATTGAGCGAACGTGGTAAACGGTTAGCAAAAGGATATACATGGACCGATTGGAAAGACACGGCTTATGCACAGGATGTATTGCCGGTGAAAGAACAAACACAAATTACAGGTCATGCTGTACGTGCCATGTATATGTACACAGGTGCAGCAGATGTGGCAGCACAAACAGGTGATATAGATTATATGCGTGCCATGAAAAAGGTTTGGGAAGATGTGGTGTATCGCAACATGTATATCACAGGTGGTATTGGCTCTGCAGGAAGTAACGAAGGTTTTAGTAATGATTATGATCTGCCGAATGAACAGGCTTATTGCGAAACCTGTGCAAGTGTAGGTATGGTGTTCTGGAATCAACGGATGAATGCACTTACAGGTGATGCCATGTATATGGATGTGTTGGAACGGAGTTTATACAATGGCGCTTTGGATGGTTTGAGTTTAACCGGCGATCGTTTCTTTTACGGTAATCCGCTTGCATCACGTGGACAACATCAACGCAGGGAATGGTTTGGTACGGCTTGCTGTCCGGCAAATATTGCACGCATGGTAGCATCGCTCGGTGATTATATTTATGCAAAGAGCAACGATGGTATTTATGTGAATTTGTTTGTTGGCAGCAATACAAGTATTCAGTTGCCGAAAACAAAAGTGGATGTAAAGATGGAAACGAATTATCCCTGGGAGGGAAAGGTGAAAGTGACATTGAATGTAACAAAGACACAAAAGTTTAAATTGTTCTTACGGATACCAAGTTGGGTGGAAGACAACAGCAATACAGGAAATCTTTACAGTATTGCAAATAAAACCGGTAATATAGCTGCTTTAGTGGTGAACAAAAAACCGGTACCTTATAAAAACGAGAATGGCTATGTTGTTATTGAAAGAGAATGGAAATCTGGCGATGAAGTGTTATGGATATTACCAATGGAAACAAAGGTTGTTATGGCAAAAGATTCAGTGAAGCAAAACAACAGCCGCATTGCCATTCAACGTGGACCAATTGTATATTGTGTTGAAGGTGCAGATAACAATAATAAAGCATGGAATATTGTGTTGCCGCCAAACACAAAGTTTGAAACGATCGATTATAAAATAATGGATGAACCGGTGAAAGCATTAACAGCTGAAGTACCTGTTGTTCTTGTTGCGGAAGATGGCTTGTCGATCCGTACAGAAAAACGAAAGATCATTGCCATCCCTTATTACACATGGGCCAACCGTGGTAAAAATGAAATGCAGGTGTGGTTGCCTACAACTATTAAGGATGTGAAAATTAATTACTGATAACAACTATGAAGAAATTAATCTGTACAGTTACATTATTGTCTTCGCTGCTTTTATGTGCTGCACAATCGTATATTCCTGAAAGGAAGAATGCAAAAGTAAAAGTGCAGCCTGTTGTACAGATAAAAGCATTTGCTTTTCCGTTGAGTGATGTGAAACTGTTACAAAGTCCTTTTGCAAAAGCAATGCAGTTAGATAGTGCTTATCTGCTATCGTTAAGTGCAGATCGGTTGCTGTATCGTTTTTATGAAAATGCAGGATTGCCCGTGAAAGATTCTGTGTATGGCGGATGGGAGATATTAGGTTTATCAGGTCACACGTTGGGTCATTATCTTTCGGCTGCATCGATGATGTATGTGTCAACAGGAAATGTTGAATTTAAAAAGCGTGTTGATTATATCGTTGCAGAACTGGAACGTTGTCAGCTGGCACGCAAAACCGGTTATATTGGCGCCATACCAAAAGAGGATTCCATATTTGGTAAAGTAGCAAAAGGAGAAATCAAATCATCCGGTTTTGATTTGAATGGTGGATGGAGCCCTTGGTACACCGTGCACAAAGTAATGGCCGGTTTATGTGATGCGTATTTGTATTGCAACAGCAACAAAGCATTGAAGCTGGTAACTGGCATGGCCGATTGGACATACAACACCGTCGATCATTTACCCGATTCAACACGATTAATGATGTTGAACTGTGAATATGGCGGTATGAATGATGTGCTGGCGAATATCTATTCCTTCACCGGCAATAAAAAATATCTTGATCTCTCGTATAAATTTTACGATGAGTTTGTAATGGGTAAACTGGCACAACGCATCGATCCTTTGCCCGGCAAACACAGCAATACCAATGTGCCCAAAGCAATTGGCAGTGCAAGACAATATGAGTTAACCGGAAACAAAAGTGATCAAACTATTGCTTCCTTCTTTTGGGAAACAATGGTGCATAATCACAGCTATGTAATTGGTGGCAACAGTAACTACGAGTATTGCGGCGAATCAGGTAAACTAAACGACCGTTTAAGCGATAACACCTGCGAAACCTGCAACACCTACAATATGCTGAAGCTGACAAGACATTTATTTGCATGGCAACCTTCTGCACAGTTAATGGATTATTACGAACGTGCTTTGTACAATCATATTCTTGCATCGCAAAACCCCGAGAATGGCATGCTGACTTATTTTGTTCCATTACGTATGGGAACAAAGAAGCAGTTCAGTGATCAGTTCAATACATTCACTTGTTGTGTGGGCAGCGGTATCGAAAATCATGCAAAGTATGCCGAACAGATATACAGTTACGATGGAAAGAATATTCTCTTTGTGAATCTTTTTATTCCATCGGTATTAAACTGGAAAGATAAAAAGATCAGCATCACACAAACAAATTATATTCCGGAAAGCAAACAGGTTAGACTTGTTGTTACCGCTGCAACGCCAACTTCGTTTATACTGAAGATCCGTAAGCCATCATGGAGTAATGCAACTGCTGTTATAAAAGTGAACAATGCACCTGTAAAAACAGAAACAGATGCAGCCAGGTACTTAACTGCAACACGTTTATGGAAAACCGGCGATGTAGTAACAGTTGATCTGCAGATGGAACTTTACACCGAAGCAATGCCGGATAATCCTAATCGTATCGCATTCAAATATGGGCCATTGGTGTTGGCTGGTTTGTTGGGCAAAGAAAAGCCCGATCCTGTTATTGGTGTGCCAGTGTTATTGACTTCAAACCGCAATGTGAGTGATTGGATCCAATCAACTTCTTCGTTGCAATTTCAAATGAAAGCGGTTGGTAAACCATTTGATGTAAAGCTTATTCCTTTCTACCAAACCTATGATCAGTATTACAGCGTTTACTGGGATTATTTTACCCCGGAAGAATTCACCAAACTGCAGGCCGATTATGACGCAGAGAAAAAACGTTTGCAACAAATTGAAAACAGAACCATCGATAACTTCCGTGTTGGTGAAATGCAACCCGAGCGTGATCATAACCTTAAAGCAACAGAACGTTCTTATGTAAGCGATGCGATGGACAGAATGGGGCGTGAAGCAAGGAGTAATAATTCTTTTGAATTTGAAATGAAAGTGGATGCATCAACAAATAATTCATTGTTGTTTACCTACATTGGTGATGATAAAGACAGAGTATTTGATATTTTAGTGGATGGCGTAAAGCTTGTTACGGTAGAATGGAAAGGAGGTAAGACGGGTAAGTTTTTTGATGTTGAATACAAGCTGCCTGCAACCATGATCAGTGGTAAAACAAAGATCATTGTGAAGATCGATGCGAATCATGGAAAAACTGCAGGTCGTGTTTTTGGCGTACGAACAATAAAGGATCAACAATAAATTATGGGCAAAGCAATTGTCATTGGCGGCGGCATTATTGGTTTAAGTTCTGCTTACTATCTGCAACAAAGCGGTTGGGATGTAACGGTATTGGATAAAGGCGATTTCTCCGATAACTGTTCATATGGTAATGCAGGGTATGTTTGTCCGAGCCACTTTGTACCATTGGCAACTCCGGGTATTGTAACACAAGGTTTGAAATGGATGTGGAATTCAAGAAGCCCGTTCTATGTTGAGCCACGTTTAAATGCTGCCCTTATTTCATGGGGGTTAAAATTTATGAAGAGTGCCACTGCAAAACATGTTGCTGATACAGCAGTGCCTTTGCGTGACATTGCATTATTCAGTCAGCAGCTTTATGAAGAGTGGACGAAACTTCCGGACTTTGATTTTGGATATGAGAAAAAAGGGCTGCTGGAAATGTATCAAACAGAAGCGAATGAAGAGCATTCGCATCATGTTGCGGAAGTATCACACAAACTAGGTTTGGATGCAGTGATGTTGTCGAAAGATGAAGTACAGGCCATGGAACCTCAGGTTGAACTCAACATACGTGGTGCTTTGTATTTTAAATGCGATGCGCATTTGTATCCACAAAAATTAATGAAAGGGTTGATGGGTATTCTGCAACGCAACGGTGTGCAGTTAGTTCCTGATTCGGAAGTAAATGGATTTATTAAAAGCGGCAAACAAATAACGGCTGTAAAAACTTCAACAAAAACTTACGATGCAGATGTGGTGGTGATAGCAACCGGTTCCTGGTCGAGAGAAATTGCGGCAATGGTTGGAATGAATTTGCCACTAATGCCCGGTCGTGGTTATTCTGTTACGTTAGAAGATTCGCCTTTTATATTTAATCATCCTGCTGTGTTGCAGGAAGGTCGTGTTGCTATTACGCCAATGGATGGAAACAAGATCCGCTTTGGTGGCACAATGGAAATTACCTCAACTAAAACTCCTCCACGATTTAAACGGGTGGAAGGCATTCTGAACGCAGTAGAACGTTTCGTTCCCCAATTTAAAATACCACTACCTGCCGAAGATAAAATATGGTACGGTTATAGACCTTGTTCCCCCGACGGGCTGCCCTACATTGGCAGATTGAACAGTAATACAATTATTGCAACCGGTCATGCAATGATCGGCTTGAGCTTAGGTGCAGGAACAGGAAAGCTGGTGGCAGAACTGGCCAACGAACAACTAGCCAGTGTTGATTTAAAACCTTACGATCCTCACCGATTTTCGTAAATTGCTATTCTAATCATTCAAAACGATATGAAAAAAATATTTCTGCTTGTTATTGCTGCTGCTCTCTTCACAGTGGCATCTGCTCAAAAGCAATTAGTAAAATTGTGGTCAACTGATACGCTTTTAAAAGTTCCTGAATCTGTTTTATTTGATGGGAAGAATAATGTCTTGTACGTAGCAAATATTGATGGTCAACCCTGGGCGAATGATGGAAAAGGCTCGATTGGAAAAGTTGGGCTTGATGGAAAGATCATTGCTGTTGATTGGGTGAGTGGTTTGCAGGCTCCCAAAGGCATGGGATTACACAAAAACAAATTATACGTTGCCGATCTTACTGAATTGGTAGTGATAGATGTAAAGAGCGGAACTATTATTGAACGAATTGCAATTGAAGGTGCTGGAGGTTTGA
Source organism: Lacibacter sp. H375 (assembly GCF_037892425.1). Taxonomy (NCBI): domain Bacteria; kingdom Pseudomonadati; phylum Bacteroidota; class Chitinophagia; order Chitinophagales; family Chitinophagaceae; genus Lacibacter; species Lacibacter aquaticus. The sequence continues at coordinate 130,221 of NZ_JBBKTT010000001.1, read as the reverse complement.
ATGATGTGTCGGCCGATGAAAATGGAACTGTTTATGTAACCGACTCACGTGCAAGACGTGTTTATGAAGTGAAAGACGGTAAAGCATCAATGCTGATCGACAGTTCAAAACTGAAAGGACCGAATGGCATATTAAAGCACAAAGGCAGTTTATATGTGCTTGATGCCGGTAGCATGTATCGCATGGAAAAAGATGGATCGCTCACCAAACTGGCCGAAGGAATGGAAGGTGGCACAGATGGTATTGAAAACGTTGGAGGCAACGATTACATCGTCTCAACCTGGGGGGGTGTAGTTTATTATGTAAATGCTGATGGAACCAAACAGGTTTTGCTTGATGGAAGGGAACAAAAGATTAACTCCGCTGATATTGGTTACGATGCTGCGAAACGTATCGTATACATCCCCACTTTCTGGAAGAACTCGGTGGTAGCCTACGAGCTTAAATAAAGGAATGTGAAAACTTGTCGGACGGTTGTGTGTAACCGTTCGGATGTTCCTAATTTTACAAAACGTATGGACTGTACATCGCAACGGATCACTTACCGTAACACGGCTGCTTTCTCATCAATTGTATTGGATTACCTGGATAATGCTGAGGCATTGCAGCCTTTCTATGTGCACAGGCCCAATCTTGAAGGTATTAAGCAGGCAATTGCACAACGTTCGGCGTATAAGACCAACCGTAAAGTGTTGGTCGATCATTTAAAAAAACAATATAGTTCCGTAAGTGAATCAGTAGCGGTTAACCGTAATATCGATTTGTTGCTGAACGAACATACATTCACTATTACCACGGCGCATCAGCCCAACTTATTTACCGGTCCGCTTTATTTCGTTTATAAAATTCTGCATGCCATTAAACTTGCTGATACTTTAAAACAGGAATTGACGCAATACAACTTCGTACCTGTTTATTATATGGGTAGCGAAGATGCAGACTTTGAAGAATTGAGCTATGCTACAGTGAATGGGGTAAAATATCAATGGGCTACGAAACAGAACGGAGCATTTGGAAGAATGGTTGTTGATAAGCATATCACACAACTCATCCATGCAATTAGTGGACAGTTACTGGTTGAACCACATGGCAAAGAAATAGTAGATGCATTGCTCGCTTGTTACAAAGAGAAAACAACCATACAGGATGCAACATTTGAGTTTGTACATTTTCTGTTCGAACGGTTTGGATTAATTGTGATCAATGCTGATGCGAAAGAACTTAAGCAGCAAATGATCCCGGTATTTGAAGATGAGTTGCTGAATCGTTCATCGGCAAAAAAAGTGGCAGATACAATCACTAAACTTGATGAGCATTATAAAGTACAGGCAGGTGGCAGAGAGATCAATTTATTTTATTTTGATGAAGACCTGCGTGAAAGGATAGAAGCTGATGGTGAAGGTTTTGCGGTTGCAAATTCAACAATTAAGTTTACGAAAGATGAAATGTTGAAGGAATTGAATGAACATCCGGAACGATTTAGTCCCAATGTAATTTTGCGTGGGTTATACCAGGATACGATTCTTCCCAACATTGCATTTATTGGTGGCGGGGGAGAGTTGGCTTATTGGTTAGAGTTGAAAAATGTATTTGCACATCATCATGTTCCTTTTCCTGTGTTGGTATTGCGTAATTCTTTCCTTGTAACACAAAAGCAATGGATCGGGAAGATAGATAAGCTTGGTTTTACGGTTGAAGATTTTTTCAAAAGCAGCGAAGCATTACTCAATCAATATGTACATCGCACAACAGTCAATAAAATTCAACTCAACGGCAGTTTAACCAAAGCCGAAGAGTTGTATGAATTATTGAAGGAACAGGCAGCAACTGTTGATCCCACCTTGTTGCAACATGTTGAAGCATTAAAAGTAAAAGCTGTTTATCGCTTGCAGGAACTGGAAAAGAAGATTATTCGTGCAGAAAAAAGAAAGTATGCCGATGAACAACGCCAGATACAAACGATCAAACAACAACTGTTTCCCGGTAATGGCTTGCAGGAACGTAAAGAAAGTTTTCTAAGCTTTTATGCAAAGCAGGGAGGTGAGTTTATTGATGCATTGTATCAACACTCTCTTTCACTGGAACAGGATTTTGTAGTATTAACCATTAAGTAAAATGTTATTTGAACATCCTTATAAAGAAATTAGTTACCATTTCTCCGGCGTCTTTTAACTCCTTTAGAAAAAGTTTTTTATCTCTTCTGTAGTCCAAGAAATAGCCAATAAAAGGAAGTAAAAAGGCACACAATAGCAAAGTGCATACAATGATCTCTGCTATAGTTCTTATCATATATGTTAATCAAACTTATTATCCCAGCCCTGTTGTTTCAACTTGTTAACCTTGGTGAGTACTTCATCATTCATACTTGTTTTATAAGTTGAAATTTTCGCAGCCACTGTTTCGTCAAATGTTCCAATGATCTCTGCTGCAAGTATGCCTGCATTTTTTGCGGCATTTAAAGCAACGGTAGCAACTGGTACACCATTCGGCATTTGTAAAATAGAAAGAACAGAGTCCCAACCATCGATCGAGTTCGATGATTTTACAGGCACACCAATTACAGGTAAAATTGTTATACTGGCAACCATACCCGGCAAATGTGCTGCACCACCTGCACCAGCAATAATTACTTTCAATCCTCTATCTCTTGCAGTTTTTGCATATTCCACCATACGAAGGGGTGTGCGATGAGCAGACACAACCGTTAATTCATAATCGATGCCAAATTCTTTCAGGATGTCGGCTGCTGGTTGCATAACAGGAAGATCGCTGTCGCTACCCATGATAATACCAATGATTGGAGTTGCCATAAATTGATTTGCTGCAAAGAAACAAAACTAAAAGCAGTAAAAAAAGAAAGGTCCGGCTGATGTACCGGACCTGTAAAATATGTTGAGATAAATTAAAGTTTGTTGAGATCTCCTGCCAGCAACTTCATTTCAGCCTCTGCGAGCTTAGCCATGTAAAGAGAATTGATATAACGTGTTTGTCCGTTGATATAATCGATCTGCACCTGGCGTAATTCAAGTGATGTGATGGCCAGCTTTCGGAAACGTTCAGTAGCGATCACATTATTTTCTTCGATCAATGCCAATGTGTTTTTTTCAAGCTTTACCAGATTGAGTGCGTTTTGAAAATTATAAAAAGCATTCAGCAAACTTGTATTTACCTGGTTCTTTAAACGGTCTATGACGATCTGTTGGTTTTTGATGCCAATATCAGCCACCTGTTCCTGGCGTTTGATATTACCACCCTGGAAAATAGGAATGGCTATTCCAATATTCCCGTTAGGTCCGAGGTTACGGTTGAATAAGGTGAAACCTGCATCGTTTTTACTTTGTGATAAATTGAAATTGCCGTTGAGTGTAACTGATGGTAAACGTTGTGAAATGATCTCACGCTTTTGTTGTACTAATACAGACAAGCTACTTTGAGCCAGTAACAGATCATAGTTATCTGTTGTAGCTTTTTGTTGCAGTGTTGCGTAGCTAACTGTAGCATCTGGTTCAATCACTTCCATTACTTCAAAAACTGTATCAGGTTTGCGGGCCAATAGATTATTGAAATTGGCTTTGGCTATACGGATATTATTTTCAATGGCTAACAAACTTCCTTTTTGTTGATTGAGATCTACTTCGGCTTGCAGGAAATCTGTTTTAGGTGCAGTGCCAATTGTAAACCTGCTTTCAGCGATCAGTTTACGTTCTTCAAAAAACTTGATGGTTGCCTGTAATGCTTTTCGTTGTTGATTAAGCTGTACAATTTCATAATAAGCAGCAATCACATTAAACACTGTTGTATTTACCTGGCTGCGGAAACTGAGTTCGCCGATCTTTTCTAATTCTTCTAAACGGCGTTTGCTTGCAAACATCCGCATACCATCAAAGATGCGCCAGCTTACAGCCAAACCTGCATTTAGGTTACGAAGAACAGCACCATTACGTTTAATGGTTGTGCCGTTTGATAAACGTTGTTCAAGATTATTAGAAGCAATACCAAGTGTGCTGTTAAGATTGATATTGGGCCACAAACCCGCAGTGCCCCAGTTGTTATTGATAGCGCCGATCTGTTGTTCATTCTTTACGATCTCAACATCAAAGTTTTTTTCAACGGCCATGCGTATAGCATCATCAACACTCAGCTTTGACGGTTCCTGAGCAAATGCAAGGATGTTAATCAGAAAGCTTAGTGATAACAGTTTCAGTCTCTTCTTCATGCACTTTAATTTTTTTGGATGACAGGTACGAATACATGGCAGGAATTACAAACAGTGTTAATACCAACGAGAACATAATTCCGCCCACAATTACAATACCCAACGGAATGCGGCTTGTTGATGCTGCACCTAATGACAATGCCAATGGTAATGCACCAAGTGCCATCGCAAGACTCGTCATTAAAATAGGACGTAAACGCATCGTTGCTGCTTCAATAACCGCAGGCTTCTTCAGCATGCCTGTGTGTTTTTTCTGATTTGCAAATTCAACGATCAGGATACCGTTCTTGGTCACTAGCCCGATCAGCATGATCATACCAATTTGTGAAAAGATATTGATGGTTTGATCGAATAACCACAACGAGAATAATGCACCTGCGATAGCCAATGGTACAGTAAACATGATCACTAATGGATCAATAAAACTTTCAAACTGCGCCGCCAATACAAGGAAGATCAATATCAATGCCAGGCCCAATGCGAAAAATGTATTGCCACTGCTCTCCGCAAAATCTCTTGAGTTACCTGATAATGCTGTGTTGAACGATTCATCAAGCAACTTATCTGCAATAGCTTCCATTTCTTTAATGCCATCACCAATTGTTTTGCCCGGTGCTAAACCTGCACTGATAGTTGCTGATTTATAACGGTTGAAATGGTAAAGCGTTGGCGGGGTAGTTTCCTCTTCGAAACTTACGAATTGATCAACAGAGATCATTTGTCCGCCAGCATTTCGAACGAAAAGATTTTTCAGATCGGTTGGATCATCACGATCATTTCTTAATACCTGGCCAATCACTTGGTACTGCTTACCATCTTTAATAAAATATCCCAGTCTTCTGTTACTTAGTGATAACTGCATCAGTTCAGAAATATCGGATACACTTACACCTAATTCACTTGCACGTAAACGATCAATATTTAAACGTAGCTCGGGTTTGTTGAATTTGAGATCGATGTCAACACTGGAGAACACAGGATTTTTTTGTGCTTCTTCTAAAAACTTTGGTAATACTTCTTTCAGCTTGTCAAAATTATTGTTTTGCACCACAAATGCTACTGGCAAACCGCCACGACGGTTTACTGAAATGGTTTGTTCCTGAATGGCAAATGCCCTTCCTTCATTATACTTTGGAAGATTTCGATTGATCACATCGACGATCTCTTGTTGCGAACGGTCACGTTCATCGGGATCAACAAGTAGCGAACGGACAAAACCACTGTTTACTGATCCTGCTCCTGTAAAACCCGGCGCAGTAACGGAGATCAATACCTTATTTTCTGGCACACTGTCCAGGACAAGTTGATTCAGTCTATCAATATAAGCATCCATTGCTTCAAAGCTGGTTCCCTCTGGAGCACTTACCTGTAAACGAAACTGGCTACGATCTTCCATTGGTGCAAGTTCACTTTGCAGCGTATTCCCAATTAACCAGATGATACCAAAACAAGCGAGGATTAAAATAAGTGCCACCCATCTTACACGCATAAAACCGATAAGCAGTTTATGGTAGCCACGTTCCATACCGGTAAAGAATGGTTCTGTTACACGATAGAACCAACCATGTTTGGTTCCTCCTTTGCGGGTAAGATAAACGTTGAGTACAGGTGTTAATGTGAGTGATACAAATGCAGAAATTAATACCGCACCCGCTACCACAATACCAAACTCACGGAACAAGCGTCCCACAAATCCTTCTAAGAAAATGATAGGAAGAAATACTACGGCTAATGTGATGGACGTTGCAATAACCGCAAAATAAATTTCTTTAGAACCTTCACGGGCAGCTTTGTATTTGTCCATGCCCTGTTCCATTTTCTTAAAGATGTTTTCTGTTACCACAATTCCATCATCCACCACAAGGCCCGTTGCCAATACAATGGCTAGTAGTGTAAGCACATTAATGGTAAAGCCGCTCAGATACATAATAAAGAATGCACCGATCAATGAAACAGGAATATCGATCAAAGGACGGATTGCAACGATCCAGTCTCGGAAAAAGAGAAAGATGATGAGCACCACCAATGCAAAAGAAAGCACAAGCGTTTCTTCTACTTCAGCAATGGACTTACGTACAAACTTTGTTTGATCCATACCCACATCAAGTGTAATATCTGCAGGTACTTCTTTTTTTATTTGTTCGTAACGTTTATAAAATTCATCGGCAATTGCAACGTAGTTACTGCCGGGTTGAGGAACAATTGCCAGGGCGATCATCGGTGTTCCACTTTCCTTCAAACCACTTTCTTCATTCTCCGGACCAAGTATAACTTGTCCTACATCTTTTAATTTAATATCACGCCCTTCAATATTTGCAACAATGAGATTATTGAAATCTTCTTCCGTAGTTAAACGGCCAAAGGTTCTAACAGTTAACTCCATGGTGTTACCTGAAATTTTACCAGATGGTAATTCCAGGTTTTCACGTTGAAGTGCTGTCTGCACGTCTTTTGCAGTTAACTTATATGATAATAATTTTTCAGGTTCAAACCAGATACGCATAGCATATCTTTTTTCGCCCCAGATATTCACAGTACTAACGCCGGGAATGGTTTGTATACGTTCAAGCAAATTATTTGTAGCATATTCTGTAACCTGTAGCGGGTTCCGGCTTTCACTTTGAATGGTCATTGAAAGAATCGGATCACTGCTGGCATCAGCTTTTGTAACAACAGGTGGTGCATCAAGATCGGCTGGCAGCGAACGAACTGTTTGTGATACTTTATCACGCACATCATTTGCTGCTTCCTCAAGATTAAAACCCAATTCAAACTCAACGTTGATATTACTGTTACCCTGGCTGCTGCTGCTGGTAATATTTTTTACACCGGCAATTCCGTTGATCGATTTTTCTAACGGTTCGGTGATCTGCGATTCAATAACGTCGGCATTGGCACCGGGGTAAGAAGTACGTACACTTATATTGGGAGGATCAATAGCAGGATAATCACGAATACCTAAAAAACGAAACCCGATGACACCAAACAAAACGATCATGATGTTCATCACAATGGCCAGCACGGGTCGTTTCAAACTCAGTTCGGAAATAGTCATACTTAATTATTGAACTTTTGAGAGTTTCACTTTTGCTTCTGGTTTTAAACCGAGAAGTCCGGTTGTAATAATAGTATCACCAGGAACAACGCCACTTGTAATTTCTACGTTGGCTGAATCACGAATACCTGTTTGGACATCTACAAATTTGGCAATACCATCTTTGTATAAAATCAGTTTTTTACCTCTTGCCTGTGGCAGGATGGCTTGCGATGGAACAAGGATAGCGTAGTCATTTCTTGCAAAGTCCATATCTACTTTTGCAAAGGAACCAGGCACTAATGCGGCATCATTTTGCTGCACCATACAACGCACATTTAAACCACGTGTAGTTTCACTTACAGTTGATTCAGTTGCATACACCTTTGCCAGGAATTTTCTGCTGCTACCTTCAGTTGAAAAGCTGATGGTTTGACCGATGCGTATTTTGGAAGTATATTTTTCAGGAACGCTGAACTGCAGTTTCATTTGGCTTAACTGCCGAAGACTGGTAATGATAGTTGCCGGAGTGATGTATGCGCCATTTGAAATATTTCTGAAACCGATCTTGCCATTAAATGGTGCACGAATCTCTGTTTTTACTATGTTCGTACGCAGCAGTTCAATATCTGCATTAATATTGCTCACCTGTAAAAAACTAAGATCATAATCTTGCTGACTGATACCACTAATTTTCAACAACTCTTTATTGCGTTCTTCTGTTTTTTCAGCGATTTGTAATTGTACCTGGAGCTTTTTTAATTGTGCCTGCAGATCACCATCAAACAATTTTACCAGCAATGCTCCCTTATTAACGTAAGCCCCTTCGTTAATGGAATGTGAAACTACACGACCACTTACTTCAGCCTGTATCTGTGTTTCTTCCATCGGCAAAAGTGAACCGGGAAGTTGAACGGGCTCGCTTACAGATCCTGTTTTAACGATATAACCAACAACCGTCATCGGTGCTTGCTGACGGCCTCCCTGTGGTGCTGCGGATTGTTTTTTTTCGTCTTTACAGCTTGTTGCCAATACGAATATGGCAGCTGCTACCAATGTAATTATTCTCATGTGTTGTATAGAATGGCTAAAGGTAAGCATAGAACAATTTTATGCCCCTACAGTTGGATGAGTGGTAAAAACATTGGTTAGTCTTCGGAAATAATTGCTTGTATACGAATTCTTATGAATAAAAGGGGCGTTTACTTCGTTTTTACTTTCAATAAATGTTTGATGCGGTTGGCTTTATATGTTAGCTCGCTTCGGTCTTTACCAATAACGGTAACGTGGCCCATTTTACGACCCGGCTTGGTATGTGTTTTGCCATAAATATGCACAAAGGCATTCTCCATTTTCAATACATCATCAAGACCTTCATAGTATGCAGCTCCGCTGTAACCTTCTTCACCAACAATATTTAAAATAACGGATGGCATGATGGCATCGGTACAGCCAAGTGGGTAACCAAGCATAATGCGCCACAACATATCGAATTGCGATGAGTAATTTCCTTCAATACTGTGATGACCACTGTTGTGTACTCGTGGGGCTGTTTCATTCACCAATACATCGCCGTTCTTATCAACAAATAATTCTACAGCAAATAAACCGGGCGATTCAAGATTTCGTACAACCGCCATGGCAATAGCTTCCACTTTCCAGAATGTTTTTTCAGGAAGTTCGGCAGGGGAAACCTGGTAATCTAACAAATTTAAATGTGGATCAAAAACCATTTCAGCTGGCGGGTACATGGTTGTTTCACCATCTTGTCCCACTGCCACGATCATGGCAATTTCTTTTTGAATGGGTACCAGTTTTTCCAATACTGCAGGTGCATCAAAACCACGTTCAAGATCTTTTGCTGTTTTTAATATTTCAACACCACGACCATCATAACCACCCATGCCTACTTTATGTGCCGCCGGTAAAAAAGAAACCAATGCGTTCAGTTCTTCTTTGTTTTCGGTGATTACAAACTCAGATGTTGGTATCTGGTGATGTTGATAGAATTTCTTTTGTTCAATTTTATTTTTGATGATGCGCAAAGCAGTTGGTTTTGGAAAAACTTTTACGCCTTCTGCTTCCAGTTTTTCCAATGCTTCCACATTTACACTTTCAATTTCAATGGTGATAGCATCCAATCCTTTGCCAAAGTTGTAAACGGTTTCAAAATCTTTGATATCGCCTTTTGTAAAGTGATGACAGAGATGTGCCGATGGACAATGCTCATCATTTTCAAGTATATATGTTTCAACAGGATAATTGGCTGCTGCCTGTAATAACATACGGCCTAACTGTCCGCCGCCGAGGATGCCGATTTTTTGCATGCGGCAAAGATAATTGCTTAGAAGGTTTCTGTTTGAAGTTGCCGGTTTTATTTAATTTTGCCCTATGCACCCTGATTATGCCAATAAACGCTTCCACGATAAACGCAGCAATTACTGTTTGCTGATGGAAGTATTGGCGATTGACTCCAACTGATTGTTTGAGAAAGGTTCTGTTCTTTGAACCTGATTTGTTCCTCTTTTATTGAATTTTAAAATCAACAATCATGTCAACAATTGCTGTTAACAAACAACAGGCTGTACAAAAAGATTTTCTTCCGTTGCACGGAACTGATTACGTAGAATTTTATGTAGGCAATGCCAAGCAGGCCGCTCATTTTTATATTTCAGCATTTGGATTTCAACCATTGGCTTATGCCGGTCCGGAAACAGGTATCAAAGACAGGGCAAGTTATGTGGTACGTCAAAACAAACTTACGCTGATGCTCACCACACCATTGCGTCCGGATAATGAAATGGCTGATCATATTTATAAACATGGCGATGGCGTAAAAGCATTGGCTTTAAAGGTTGACGATGCGGCTTCGGCTTTGCATGAAACAACCAGCCGTGGTGCAAAACTTTATAAGGAAACAACAACCTTAACCGATGATCATGGAACAGTTGTTATCAGTGGTATTCATACTTATGGCGATACAGTTCACTTATTTATTGAACGCAAAGATTACAAAGGCGTGTTCATGCCCGGTTACAAGGAGTGGAGCAATCCGTATTTCAAAGTAAAAGAAACGGGCTTGCAATATGTTGACCATTGTGTTGGTAATGTTGGCTGGAACCAAATGAATCCATGGGTAGGGTTTTATGAAAATGTTATGGGCTTTCGCAATATTCTCAGCTTTGATGACAACGACATCTCAACAGAATATTCAGCTTTGATGAGTAAAGTAATGAGCAATGGAAACGGTTATGTAAAGTTCCCCATCAATGAACCGGCAGAGGGGAAAAAGAAATCACAGGTTGAAGAATATCTCGATTATTATAATGGCGAAGGGGTGCAACATGTGGCCATGGCTACCAATAATATTGTAGAAACGGTTACTGAATTACGCAGCAGAGGAATAGAATTTTTGCAGGTCCCTACTACCTATTATGATGATCTTCTCGATCGTGTTGGCCATATTGACGAAGATCTTGCACCGTTGAAAGAATTAGGTATTCTGGTTGACAGGGATGATGAAGGATATTTACTTCAGATATTTACCAAGCCTGTTGAAGACCGACCTACGCTGTTTTTTGAGATCATTCAGCGTAAAGGGGCCCAGAGTTTTGGTAAAGGAAACTTTAAAGCCTTGTTCGAGGCAATAGAAAGAGAGCAGGAAGCCAGAGGAAATCTGTAATTTTACGGGGCAGTTTTACTGCCCCTTTTCATTTGAATTTATCCACAAATTGAAATATTTTTGACAACAGTCCGTTCATAACAAATCCAGTATGCTCAATAAAAGCCTTTTACTTATTCTTAGTTTGAGCCTGTGCGTAACAGGTGTATCTGCACAATCGCCATATGAGGGGAGTAGTGCTACCGTCTCTGCCGCACGTAGCTTTAAAGGTGCTGGTATATTTTCCAAAGTAGAAGATTCATTACGAAAAGAGTTAAAAGACAAAGGTTTTCAATGGCCTTTAAAGTACATGTATGTGCGTGCCTTTAAACACGAAAAGCAATTGGAAGTGTGGCTGAAGAACGACTGGGACGAAAAATTTGAACTCTTCAAAGTATACAAGGTATGTGCCACATCCGGCACCTACGGACCAAAGCGTAAAGAAGGCGATAAGCAGATTCCCGAAGGTTTCTATTATATAAATGAATTTAAACCCAACAGTAATTATCATTTAGCCTTGGGTTTAAATTATCCTAATGCATCTGATGCTATTTTAAGTGATCATACCAAACCTGGTGGCGATATTTACATTCATGGCAACTGTGTAACCATTGGTTGTTTGCCCTTGACAGATTCGTTGATTGAGCAAGTGTATTATCTCGCATCAGTTGTAAAAGATCAGGGGCAGGATTTTATCCCGGTTCATATTTACCCCGTTCGATACGATAATCAAAAGGGCATGGAGCAGCTTGTGACCAAAACAAAAAACAAGCAGGATGTTCAGGAGTTTGCAAAGCAGATCAAAGATGCATATGAATTCTTTGAAGACACGCATCAGCTGCCTACGGTACTAATTGCAAAGGATGGCAGTTATGTAGTGGCCACAAATCCTGAAACACCGAAAGTAAAGCGTATTAAAGTAATTGAAACCAACAATAAGGCAAATCCATATGCTGCCTGGGCGTTAGAAGAAAAGGTTGATCGTGTTCCTTTTCATAAAGATGGTAATGCAGCCTTACAAAAATGGTTATTTAATTTAAGTCAATCTCTTGTTCCATATTTGGAAGGAAATGCTTCAATGTCTCTGCAGGTTGAATTCATTGTTGATAAAAATGGCAACACTGCATTAGCAACGGTAATTCGTGGTGGCCATGCCGAATTGAACAGAGTAGTGAAAGAAAAATTTGAAAAAGAATTGAAATGGCAACCGGCTACTAAAGATGGCCAGCCTGTAAATACAAAGCTGATTCAGAACCTCAATATTGCAGCACCCGAAGATTTATAGTATCTTTCGAGTTCGAACCACAAAACCCAACATCCAGCATTCATGTAAAGCGATCTGTACGCCGTGGAAAAACCCACCACATGAAATTTGGACAGTTTATAATTACCTGCTTATCTCTAACTGCTTTTTTATCTCCAAAAAGAAGCGAGGGGCAATCTATATCCGGTGTTATAAACAGTTATCATAACGTAACGGCTATTGTCAACGGCACACACAATTCTTACTCATACACAGGAATCACTCTGGAAAGTATTGCTGGCCTTTCAACGGGTGATCGTGTCCTTATCATTCAAATGAAGGGAGCAACGATTGATCAAACAAATACTTCAAGTTTTGGAAATATCAGTTCAATCGCAAATGTCGGAAATGCAGGTAAGTATGAATTTTCATCTATATGTGGGTTTTTGAATAACACAATTGTATTAAGCAACCATTTATTGAATACGTATGATGTTTCGAGCGTTCAGGTGATACGTGTACCCGTATTTACAGATGTTACAGTTGCTGGTACATTGTTAGCAACAGAATGGAATCCCGCTTCTGAAACTGGAGGAGTTATTGCTTTTGAAGCAACGGGTACAATTACACTGAATGCAAATATCAGTGCCGATAGTGCAGGATTTAAAGGCGGGCCACTGTTTAGAAACACAACATATCATTGTGGTTCTGAAACTGCTTGGTATTACGGCTTAATAGGAAACGAAGGAGCCCCCAAAGGAGAGGGTATTGCAGCATTTATCAGTAATAAAGAATATGGGAGGGGAAAGCAGGCAAATGGTGGTGGTGGTGGGAATGAAGATAATACCGGTGGTGGTGGTGGATCGAATTATGCGGCTGGTGGTAATGGCGGGAATAAATCAGTGACATGTGTTGCCACAGTGCATGGCGAACCCGGCCTTGCTTTGAGTGGATTTGGATATTCATCCTCAAACAATAGAGTTTTTTTAGGTGGTGCCGGAGGAAACGGAGAAAGTAATAATGATTATGGTGGCGCTTCAGTTTCTGAAGGAACCCCTGGTGGAGATGGAGGTGGATTGATTTTTATTAAAGCAAACGAATTAGTCGGAAATGGGTTTACTATCTCAGCAAACGGAGCGCAGGGTGTAAATCCTGGCTTACCGGTTAAAACAGAAGCCAATGGCGACGGCGGTGGTGGCGGTGGTGGCGCCGGCGCGGTTATGCTAAACATAACGGCTTATACCGGCAGTGCAATTATACAAGCAAGGGGGGCAAATGGCAGCAACGCTGGTTTTCAGACTGCTTGCCCAGGTCCCGGTGGTGGTGGTGGTGGTGGTGTTATTTGGCACAGTGGAACTTTACCAGGTACAATTACAACTAATGTAAGTGGTGGTGCAAGCGGTATTATCAAAAATGCACCATCACATAATCCATCGTGTGAGGGATTACCCAACGGTGCTGCTGCTGGAACCGCTGGTATTGTTCAATCAGGTTTCGTCGCACCTCAAGGAACCAATACTATCGACTGTTCTATTTTGCCACTTGATCTGTTGAAACAATTTACTGGTAAGCGAAACAACCGATCTATTCAACTAAACTGGACATTGACGAATGTTGAAAACGTTCAAAAAGTTATATTGGAGAGAAAAACAGGTAATGAACAGTTTAAAAAAATAGCTGAACAAATTAACCCTTCAACTGTAAATGGTTTTTATACAGATGAAGAAACAAGCTCCAATGCAACTTATCGTCTTGTGCTTTATGCGTTGAACGGCGAACGACAATACTCGAATCATGTATTTATTGAAGCGCCGGAACGAAAAACATTTCATCTTTATCCCAATCCTGCAAACGATGATGTAACAATTCAATTGCCAGCGAATTTCACTGGTAAAACATATGTAGTTGTAACCGATATAACTGGTCGACAAGTCATCAATCAACAACTATTTATTCAATCATCGCAAATCAATACTGTTGTTTCGGTGAAACACTTACCTGCTGGAATTTATAATATTCGTTTAGAAAATAAAGATGGTTCGTACTCAGCAAAACTGCTGAAGCAATAATTACAACAATAGCATCTGCACCGTTTCAGGGCTTTGCTGTTTTAATTCAATTGTTTTTCCTGCTGTTAACCGCTCAATGGTTTCAGAGTCGTAATGCCGGATGCTGAGCAACGTTAATCCCTTCTCCACTTGGACATCAAATTCATCGGAGGCAGCTAATGCAAGTTTCTCCACTTTGTCAGTACGATCATCAATACACAACTGCAAATTCACGGCATGTGTTTGAATAAGATTGGGTTTAATGTGCAGCTTCGCCATTATTTCATACAGATCGCTCATGGGTTGTTCTCCAATAAAGGAAAAATCTTTCGTGTGCAGTTGCAGCAATACCTGGTTTTGTTTGATGACAATGATCGGCGGCAGATTCTTTACGGGGTTGTTATGAATAACAGTGCCGGGTAAGCTTGCATCAGCAAAACATTTTACATACAACGGAATATTTTTATTCTGTAGTGGCTTAATGGTTTTTGGATGGATCACTTGTGCACCATAATATGCCATTTCAATTACTTCATCATAATTCAATTCGCTGATGTATTGTGCATCGGCAAATAATTTCGGATCAGCATTCATTACACCTTTTACATCTTTCCAGATGGACACGCTTTCTGCATCGAGCATATATGCAAATACCGCAGCAGTATAATCACTTCCTTCACGACCAAGTGTGGTACTTTCATTTTCATCAGTACAACCAATAAAACCCTGCGTCACCACAATATTGTTGATTGTAAATAAAGGTTTGATGATTGTATTTACTTGTTGTTGTGTAAATGAAAAATCAATAGCAGCATCACGGAAATTATCATCGGTACGGAATACGTCACGAACATCGATCCATTGATTGCTGATGCCAATTTCATTAAGGTATGCGCTTACAATGGAGGTGCTCAATAATTCACCAAGGCAAACGATCTGGTCGTAATAATAATCATAATCACGAACCGGTTGATCATGCAACAGCCATTCCACTTCCGTAAAGAAATTATTGAACTGCACCATCAACGGATTGAAATGTGTAACGAGCAAATACTTTGCTTCATCAAGATGTTGAAGCTTCACTGCACGGAACAATTGCAATGCTTCTTCTTTCTTGCCAGCAAAAAAAGCTTCGGCTACTTTCTCCAATGCGTTGGTTGTTTTGCCCATCGCCGAAATAACGATCATCAATTGCTCATCAGGAAATTGTTTGAGGATGTTGCCAAGGTTCTGCACTTTTTCATAGTTACTGACGCTGGCACCACCGAATTTGAAAACACGCATGCATTTGAAAATTGATTGGCAAAGATAGGGCAGAGCTATGGTCTGATGATATTTGTTACTGCACTATAGCCATGACCTTACAATTTAAATTCGTAAGAGGGTACTGTAACAGAAAATGAACTGCCTTTTCCTAACTCGCTGAATACTTTTATTTCTCCTTTATTGAGATGAACAAATTCCTGAGCAATAATTAACCCGAGACCGGTGCCCATTTCACCTTCGGTACCATTTTTACTGGCCACCTTTCCAACCGTAAAAATAGAATCTGATACTTCTTTGCTCATCCCGGTTCCGGTATCGGTAACAGATACCGTAGAATTAATGCCATCAGTTGCAGCGGTAATACTGATAGTGCCACCGGCTGTTGTAAATTTCACTGCATTGTTTATAATGTTTCGAATAATAAATAAATATTGATTTTTATCAGCAAACAAATTGATATTTTCATCAATTGTATGGCTGATGGTTATTTGTTTTTTTGCCGACGGCTCTTTAAAGACAGCTATCGTTTCATCTACTACATCTGCTGCTGTAAATAACGAAGGATGTACTTCTGCTTTTTTCATTTGTAGCTGGGCCCAGGTAATAAGGTCATCGGTTAATTTACGTGCATTATCAATGAGGTTTTTCGATTCTGTTACTAACTCTTGCATTTGTTCATCGGGCAATTTTTTTAATTGACCCGAGAATAAAAAATGAGTAAACGAGGAAACAGCATTAAGTGGTGCACGTAAATCGTGCGATACAATGCTGAAAAATTTATCCTTTGTATGATTTAATTCTGCCAGTTTTTCATTCTGGCTTTCAATAATAATATTCTTTTGTTCCAATTGTTCATTGGTAGTACGAATTTTTTTAATTGTCCTGATCAGTAATAGAAGCAGGATTATTGTAATAAAGGAGAAACCACCAATAAAATAAAGAATTATATTTTTTTGTTTTGCACGTTCGTCCTTTAGTTTGTTTTCAATCTCAAGGGCACTGTTTTCTTTTTCAACCTTATACATTTTGGTAAAGCCTGCAACCAATTGATTTTTATCACGCATCTCAATTTTTGCGAGGCTGTCAGATACTTGTATGAATTTTGAAGTGTATTCAAGTACTTTGCTTTTCTGGTTAGTTCTGGTATACAGATCTATCAGGTTCAGATAAATCTGTCTTGTGTAACGTGTAAGTTTGTAATGTGATACAAATGATGCAGCTTCATGCAAGTGAAACTCTTCATGTTTTAAATTTTTCCTTAATTTATTGATTGTTGCCAGTTCCAGAAAAGCTTCAATGGTGGCAATTTTTTGCGAATTGTCTTTCAGTGAATCGGAGATCTGTAGAATTTTGATGAAGTATATTTCAGCTTCATCTGCATTATTCTCAGCCAATAGGATTTTCCCCATTACCTTATAGCAGGAGGAGAGAACTTGTACATTGCCTATTGACTTATTGATGCCGATAGCCCGTTCCGTTAAATCTTTTGCTTTTGTAAGTTCCTTGTTGTTAAAGTAGCTTTCTCCAAGGTTATGGGCCGTAACGCCTATTCTTTCAAGTATACCTTGCCGTGAATGGATTTCATATGATAATTTATGATAGGCTATTTCTTTCGGTATGTCGTTCAAGTAACGGTACATATGCCCCATTGAAATATAACAATTTGCCAATCCTACAGAGTCGTGCAATTCCCGATAACCTTCAATTGCCTTTTGGAGGTTAAATACCGTATGGTAATAGCTGCCAAAATAGGTATAAATGCTGCCGAGATTACGGTACGATTCAGCAATACCTTTTTTATAACTAATCCTGAGAGAAAGCTCCATTGCCTTCTGAGTAAAAGAAAGCGCCTCAATGGGCTTAACATATGCAAGGTTTCTGCTTATGATATTGTTGCTGTTGATACGTGTTGTGTCATGTATATCTGACCGTTCTAGTAACATTAACAAAGAGTCATTCTTTTGAGCAATAACTTTTGTTAATAAGCACAGTGGGAAAAGTAAGAGTAATAGGTAACGGTACAATGCTGAAAACTGGTTTTGGGTAATTTTGAAAAACTGAATAAGGGAAAGGTAAAAAAAGTAAAGCTAACAGTTGTAAAATGAGCTTAGTTTAATGGAAATAGACCACCCGGGTTGGTAAATAATCAAAATGCCTGTCCATTAAAGCGATTGCTGGATCTCTTAAATAGTGAAACAAGAAAGGATATACGTTTCCGTTTCTGCCATTTTTTCACCTTCGGCACCCATGGCATTATCATTGAGTAGAGTAAGTGAACTTAAAAACAATCCAGATCATGGGAAAGATTATAGGAATCGACTTAGGTACAACAAATAGCTGCGTGTCCGTCATGGAAGGGAACGAGCCTGTTGTAATTGCAAACGATGAAGGGCGCCGTACAACCCCGTCGGTAGTGGCTTTTTTGAAAAACGGTGAACGTAAAGTGGGTGATCCTGCAAAGCGCCAGGCCATCACAAACCCAATTAATACTATTAGCTCCGTGAAGCGTTTTATGGGTCGTCGGTTTGACGAAGTGGGCGAAGAGATCAAACACTGGAGCTATAAAGTGTCTCAAGGTGACAATAATACCGTTCGTATTGACATAGATGGCAGACTGTATACGCCGCAGGAAATTTCAGCAATGGTGCTTCAGAAAATGAAGAAAACAGCTGAAGATTACCTGGGACAGGAAGTAACAGAAGCGGTTATTACCGTGCCTGCTTACTTTAACGATGCACAACGCCAGGCTACAAAAGAAGCCGGTGAAATTGCAGGTTTAAATGTTCGTCGAATTGTGAATGAACCTACAGCTGCGGCATTGGCTTACGGTCTCGATAAAAAACACAAAGACCAGAAGATCGCCGTATTTGATCTTGGTGGTGGTACATTCGATATTTCAGTTTTGGAATTAGGTGATGGTGTATTTGAAGTAAAATCTACTAACGGTGATACACACCTTGGTGGTGACGACTTTGATAAAGTGATCATCGATTGGTTGGCTGATGAATTTAAAAACCAGGAAGCAATTGATCTGCGTAAAGATCCTATGGCTTTACAACGTTTGAAAGAAGCTGCTGAAAAAGCAAAAGTTGAATTGTCTTCTTCAAGCGAAACTGAGATCAACCTGCCTTATGTTACAGCAGTTGATGGTGTTCCAAAACACCTTGTATTAAAATTAACCCGTGCAAAATTTGAAGCATTAGCTGATAATTTATTCACCCGTTGTTTGAAGCCTTGCGAAGCCGCATTGAAAGATGCAGGTCTTTCTACCAGCGATATTGATGAAATAATCTTAGTAGGTGGTAGTACACGTATCCCTAAAGTGCAGGAGATCGTTGAGAAATTCTTTGGTAAAAAACCAAACCGTGGTGTAAATCCTGATGAAGTAGTAGCAGTTGGTGCAGCTATTCAGGGTGCGGTATTAACCGGTGAAGTGAAGGATGTATTGTTGCTCGACGTTACTCCGCTGAGTCTTGGTATTGAAACTTTGGGTGGTGTAATGACGACGTTGATCGCCAGCAACACAACTATTCCTTCTAAGAAAAGTGAAACATTCTCTACTGCGGCCGATAATCAACCTGGTGTACAAATCCATGTATTGCAGGGAGAGCGTCCGATGAGTAAGGATAATAAGAGCTTGGGTATGTTTAACCTCGATGGTATTCCGCCAGCTCCACGTGGTGTTCCTCAAATTGAAGTAACTTTTGATATTGATGCTAATGGTATTTTGCATGTAAGTGCAAAAGATAAAGGCACAGGTAAAGAACAAAAGATCCGTATTGAGGCAGGTAGTGGTTTGAGCAAGGAAGAAATTGAAAAGATGAAGAATGAAGCTAAGGCCAACGAAGCAGCTGATAAGGCAGAAAAAGAAAAAGTAGAAAAGATCAACCAGGCTGATAGTTTGATCTTCCAAACAGAAAAGCAGTTGAAAGAGTACGGCGATAAAATTGGAGCTGATAAGAAAGCACCTATTGAAGCTGCTCTTACTAAACTGAAAGATGCTCACAAAGCACAGGACTTAGTAGCTATTGATGCAGCTATGACAGAAATGAACACGGCATGGACAGCAGCAAGTGAAGAAATGTACAAAGCAACACAGGAGGCACAGGGTGCGCAACCTGGTGCTGATGGAGGTGCCGGTCCGGATGCTTCAGCAGGTCCGAAAAGTGATAATGTAGAAGATGCACAGTTTGAAGAGGTGAAATAAGCCGCTCAATTGAATTGAAGCATTAATTATAATAGAAAAGCCCCGACAAATTTGTCGGGGCTTTTCTATTATGAAGAAAATGGGAGCATTAAAAAACCCGTCGCTATTCAGCAACGGGCAATCATTTATAATAAAGTTACACTAATAATTAAATAAGGTCCAGCGCCTTTACGAAGTAATAACAGATAAAAGGAAAAGTTGCGGTGATGTAATTGGCAAAAGCCGGAGTAAAGTAAAATATCACACAAGCAGCTACAGAAACAAAAAACAAGATCCAGTTTAATGCAGATGATTTCTTTTCCATGCGTTAAAAATTTTTGCGAAGATAAGGGAAGAGGAGTGAACAGAAAAGTACTGTAGAAAATCTCAATTCACCTGCCCATAATTACTTCCTGTAGGCCATTTGTAACATCACATGTATATGTTATTGGTTTTATTAATTCATTTTCAGTACTTTGCTGCCATTATTAACCAAAAAACAAAGCTCTACTATGAGAAAGATTATCATCGTCCTATTAGCAGCCGTATTCAGTGTTTCTTCTTATGCAGGCATTATCTATGTTCCTGCAAATGCGTCAGACAATGCAAAAGCTGGTGTTGAAACCACCATAGAAAAAGTAAAAGCAACCAATATGGATGCATTCCTGGCCCTTACTCCGGCAAAAGTCCAAGAAATGACTGGCAAGAAAATGACATTCGGCCAGAAGATTGCTCTGAAAATGGCACAAAAGAAATTGAGCAAACAACTCAACAAAGGCAAGTCAATTGATATAAAGGATGAAAGACAAATGCTTCGTTTGTGGATCATTTTCGCATTGGTTGCAATTGTTTTGGCAATCATTGGATGGTTTGTTCCATTCGTTTGGTTCCTGTCTGGCCTAGCATGGCTGGCAGCAGTGATCTTCTTTATCCTTTGGTTGATAGCGATAGCAGCTTAATTCAATCTACTTATAAAAAAGACCCTCAGTTTGAGGGTTTTTTTTTGCCCTGATACGTCCTTGGTTTATTTTTACTTCGAAACAAACTTATATATGAGCGACAAACAGCAATTTTTAGAAGAACAGCAGCGGTATATTGAGCAGGATGGATTTCGCATTCATTCATTTGATTTCAGCCGTCCATGGGGTGGATTTTTTGTGTTGGATGAAAGCCAGGCCGATCTTTTCATTGAAACATACTTTCCTACTTATAAAAAAGAAGATTTAATGCTGGGTAATAAACTCAGCCCAAAGATTCTGGTAGTAGAACCTGGCAAACGCTTATCATGGCAATACCATCATCGTCGTGCTGAGATATGGCGTGTGGTTGAAGGAGAAGTGGGTGTTGTAATGAGTGATACCGATGAAGAAACAGAAGTGAATATATTTGAAGCGGGAGATATTATTGTACTGTCGACCGGTCAGCGCCATCGTTTGGTTGGATTAAAAGATTGGGGTGTAATTGCTGAGATATGGCAGCACACCGATACAGCAAATCCTTCAGATGAAGATGATATCGTTCGTTTGCAGGATGATTTTGGCAGGTAGAAGTAACTAGCTGATAAAATGAAAAGATGTGTTGTAAAATCTGCACATCTTTTTTTATGGATTTTCATTAACTTAAACCTGAATTAAACCCGTATAGAATGAGAAAAGTTTCGCATATACTCCAGCGCAAAGGCAAAAATGTTATTTCAGTTGAACCAGGCTTGCCTGTTATCAATGCATTGCAGTTAATGGCCGAAAAAAATATCGGTTCGGTTATGGTGATGGAGGGAAGTGAATACCTTGGGGTAATGACGGAGCGTGATTATGCCCGTAAGGTTATCCTGAAAGGAAAATCATCAACCGAAACATTTGTAAAAGATATTATGACCACAGGTTTGCCACGCATTACCCCTGAAAATTCTATTGAAACCTGCATGCACATTATGAGCGAAAGTAATATCCGTTACCTGCCTGTGTTTGTGAACGATCAGGTAACTGGTATTATATCAATTAATGATGTGGTTACAGAAACCATCCTTTCGCAGAAGGAAACAATTGAACAGTTGCAGAATTATATCCAATCATAAATTTTAATAGCCGGCAGTCAGTAACGGCCAAAGAAAACATTCCGTTAAACTATTCCATCATTTGATGAACGGTCTTGCCGTGGCCTTTCCGTGTGTAACTTTGCCGCTGCATGAAACATCTCTCGTATCTCAATAAATATTTCTGGAAGTACAGGTGGCGGTTGTTGCTGGGTATTATTTTCATTTTCATCTCCAACTATTTTGCGGTATTAGCACCGCAGGTAACCGGCTATATTATTGATAAGGTACAGGCATTCTTAACAAGCAGCACTCCCAAGGGCTTACTCCGGCAAGATGATTGGCTGGTAGTTGCTACTGTTAACGGGATCGAAAAAATGTCGATGTCGCCAACAGGTATTGTGGCAATGCTTGCTGCAATGTTGTTACTGTTTGCTGTGTTGCGGGGTTTCTTTATGTTCCTGATGCGGCAAACCATCATCGTGATGAGCAGGCATATTGAATTCGATCAAAAAAACGAAGTATTTCAACATTACCTGCAACTTGATGCTAACTTCTATAAGACCCATGAAACAGGAGATCTCATGAATCGCATGGCTGAAGATGTGAGCAGGGTGCGTATGTACACTGGTCCTGCCATCATGTATCTCATCAACCTCATTGCGCTTATTTCTCTAAGTGTATTTTATATGGTGAAGAAGAATGCAGAGCTGTCATTGTATGTATTGGCACCAATGCCTATCCTTGCCATCACTATTTATTTTGTAAACAACATCATTCATAAAAAGAGCGAAGAGGTTCAAGCCAAGCTTTCTGATCTCACTACCAACGCACAGCAATCATATTCTGGCATTCGAGTCATTAAATCTTTTGTACAGGAAAAAGCCATGCTGCGTTTCTTTGAAACCAATAGTGAACAATACCGAAACAGTGCAACAGGGTTATATAAAGTTGAAGCTATTTATTTCCCCATCATGGGTCTTATCATTGGCATCAGCACATTGCTGGTTATATTGGTGGGTGGATTGAAATATATGGAAGGCCAGATCAATTTCGGCGATATGGCTGCCTTCATTATGTATCTCACGATGCTGGCATTTCCTGTGAGTGCCATCGGTTGGGTGGCCAGTACCATTCAACGGGCAGCAGCCTCACAGCAACGGTTAAATGAATTTTTACTTACAAAAACAACTATACCAACACCTGTTGACGGTATAAAAAATAAACTGGAAGGTGATGTGCAATTCGAAAACGTGAGTTTTGTATATCCACACACCGGTATTGTTGCATTGAAAGATTTCAACCTTCACATAAAGAAAGGGGAGAAGGTGGCCATCATTGGTCGCACAGGTTCAGGCAAATCAACCATTGCGCAATTGCTACTTCGATTTTATGACCCATCAAAAGGAACTGTGCGGATTGATGGTATTGAAATAAAGCAACTGGAATTACAGCATTACCGCAGCCAGGTAAGTTATATACCACAGGAGGTATTTCTGTTTAGTGATACCATTGCGAACAATATTGCATTTGGAACAGGGAATAATACTGAGGAGGAAATTAAAACCGCAGCAATGTCTGCATCGGTGCACCGGGATATTCAATCGTTCCCACAAGGATACCAAACAATGGTTGGGGAGAGGGGTGTAACACTTAGTGGCGGACAAAAGCAACGTATTTCTATTGCCCGTGCATTGGTGAAAGATCCTGGTCTTATTATTATGGATGATTGTTTGAATGCGGTGGATGCCCGGACTGAAAAGGAAATACTTACACATCTGGCAACTTACCTGCAACATAAAACGGCCATCGTTATTACCCATCGTATATTTTCCCTTCTTCAATTCGATCGGATCATTGTGATGGACAAAGGCCGGATTGCTGAGCAGGGAACGCATGAGCAATTGCTGCAGCAGCAGGGTTTGTATGCTGATTTATACAATCGCCAACAGCTCGAGGAAACTCCTTCCTGAGAGGTGAAAATCAACGTCGTTTGAAGCTTTTTGGAAAATTTTGCCAAATCGAAAAGAAATATATCTTTGTCGCTGTTTGAAAAAAAGCATTGCAAACTAAAACCTAAAAACTGTGGCGTACGAAAACAATGACAAACGGATGGAAAGTATTTACAGCAAGCGCATCCGTGCTGGTAAGAGAAGAACGTATTTCTTTGATGTAAGATCTACACGTGGCAACGATTATTATCTCACCATTACGGAGAGCCGTAAACGTTTTACGGGTGAAGGGTACGACCGTCATAAGATTTTTCTGTACAAAGAAGACTTCAACAAGTTTATTAAAGGATTGAATGAAGCGGTTGATTATGTGAAAACAGAATTAATGCCCGATTTTGATTTTGATGCATTCAACCATGAAGATGCTCCATCAAGTGGCGATGGTGAATACAGCAATAATGAGGCAATTGAATCGTCAAATGGGACGCCTGTAGCAACTGCTGCACCTGCGGCATCAACTCCGGCCCCTGTTCAGGATGCACCTGCTGCACCTGCAGTTGAACAAGTACCTGCAACAAGTGGCGATAACCTCGCTAACGAAGAGGTTGATAAATGGTAAGAACCGAAACCGACTGATAAAAGTAAACCCCCAACTAGTTGGGGGTTTTTAGTTTCATAACCGGACAGAAAAACATCAATATACTTTCACCATGTAAACGTAATCCTGGATCTTCTTCACCTGTTCGCTTGCACCCATTCCTTTTACTGAAGATTTAGAAGGCAGTTTCAGCTCAATGGTTGAATCATCTTTTTTCAATTGATTCACGGTTTCAATGATATATTTCGATTGGATGGCGAATACAACACCATCAGCTTTTGTTTCTTTTGTACTCAGGATACCAATAACCTCACCATTCTTGTTAAATACCGGTCCACCACTGTTACCGGGGTTAGCCGCAACAGCTATCTGGCAACTGAGAGTATCTCCGTTAAAACCTGTTTTGGCACTCAGGTAACCTTCACCGTAAACAATTTCATTACGTGGATAACCAAGTGTGAAAATAGGTTCAGCAATATCGGTTGATGATTTGCGGATACCGTACGGAAGTGTACCAAGTGATTTGTAGTCTTTATCTACGATCTTGAGAATAGCAATATCTTTTGCTGCATCAACTTTTACAATGATTGCTTTGAATTCATCACCCTTGCTATTTAATACGATAATACCTTTTGCATTTCGCAATACGTGTGCATTGGTTACGAGGTAGCCTTTGCCATCAACTAAAAATGCAGAACCAAATCCTGTTACAGAAGTTCCGGTAGGTATTTTTGTTGCGTTGGCTATGTGATTGATACGGTTATCCTGTTGTCTTTGTTTCTCCTTGATCACGTTCACCGTATTCACTAACTCCTGTACCTGCTTATTGTTACTTTTTGGAGTAAACAGCAACGTCATTCCACTGATAGAGATAGCAGTAATACCTGCTATAGAAGCAGCAATGGTCATGGTTCGTTTGTAACGCTTCCACATGTTCACCACTTTAGCGCTGGTTGACAGTACCTCTTCTCTTATCTCTCCATCCTGGAGCAATTGGTTGTGCACCTCATGCAACGAATGTTTCATTTCCCTCACACCACCGTAACGTTCAAACTGCTGCAGGAAAAACGAATGCTCCACTACCATCTGGTCAACTTCCTGGTTTGTTTCCCGAAGTTTCTCAAACATAGCTTTCTCCTCGGCATTCATTTCGCCGTTGAGGTAACGCTCAGTTGCATCTAATAGTAAAATTTCATCCATCTCAGTCCACTTTTTTATATTGAGCAAAGAATAACTTCTTTAGTCTCATAAGGCACTTATACTTTTGGTTCTTGGCGTTATCGGCATTGGTGTAGCCAAACTCAGCGGCAATATCCAGCATTTGTTTTTTCTGGATATAATACGATTCCAGTAAACTTTTGCAGGGCTCACCTAAATGGTTCAGTGCTTTTTCCATTACCCCAAACGCTTCGTTTTTACGATCATGTTCTTCAAGCTCTTCCTCAACCGGTACCACATCTTCTAAACTTTCAACCGGAGCCCCAAAACGTTGCAACTGCTGTAAACGTTTCAACCAAAGCCGCCTGCAAACCGAGTAAACATAAGTTTTGATCTGGCAATTCAGCTCCAGTTGTCCATTTTTTGCCTTCTCATAAAGAACGATCATAGCTTCCTGAAAAACGTCCCTTGCATCGTCTGTTGTACCGTTATTGTTCAGTATAAACGCTTGAACCATACTATAGTTCTGCTTATATAGGGTTTCAACCGCCTTTCTATCGTTACGGGCCAATCCTTCCAATAATTCCGATTCGTTTATCTCAGGTTTCACTAGCTGTGTTATTTTAATACCCAAAAGGGCAAATTGTAACCCAAAGAACGGCTAAAAATATTTTTTAAAAAAACCGGGTTACCTTTTCCCGCTTCCTGTATTAATCCCTGATAATTATCTTAAACTTTAAAAATTAGAAAGAATGAAAAAGGTTTTATTAGCGTTCGCTATCCTCGGTTTTGTAGCTTGTAACAATGAAGGTGAAAAAGAAGCAACTACTGACACAACAGTTGTAGTTCCTGCTGACACAACTGCTCCAGTTATCGTTGATACTACAGCGAAAGATACTACAGCTCCAGCTGCAGTTGACACAACTAAAAAGTAATTAGTTACCCTGGGCTTTCGTGAAGAAAGAAAATCCCAGCTTGCCGGGTAGTGACTAAGCCCGAGGATAAAGATTTTCATATGGCAAGCAATCGTTAACGGCCGTTCCATTCCTGGAATGGCTTTTTTCGTGTCTTGAATCAACCGTTTTTACTTCAACCATCAATTTAAAACTAATAGTTCCTGAACTTGCTCCAAACGGTTGCACAGATTTTTTTTACGACTAACACTTGTTTTATGCTTGCTCTGGTTTATTTTTGACTTGATGACAATCAACAAAGGATACCGTTTCTTTTATTTTAGCTTCTTTTATTTTAGAATGAAGCCGGGACTCCTGTTGTTGAATGCGAACTAAACGAACGAAACGAATCAACATAAAGAATCCCGGCCAAAAGGTCGGGATTCTTCATTTTAAGCATTATGGCAAAAGTTACGATACAAGGTTACGAAGGCAGTTTTCACCAGGAAGCGGCAAGACAATTCTTTGGAAAGGATGTGGAAGTAATCCCCTGTGCAACGTTCAGGGAGGTGGTAAAGATCGGCGCCAATAAAAAAGAAAGCGACGGCGCAGTGATGGCGATTGAAAATTCTATTGCCGGCAGCATTTTGCCCAACTATAATTTATTACAGAAAAGTAACCTGGTGATTGTTGGCGAAGTGTATCTGCACATCAAACAAAACCTGATCGTTAACCAGGGAGTAAAGCTGGAAGACATTAAGGAAGTGCATTCGCACACGATGGCTTTGCAGCAGTGTTACGATTTTTTGGATAAGTATAAATGGAAGTTGGTTGAAACAGAAGACACGGCGTTGAGTGCAAAACATATCCATCAACACAAGAGCAAGCATATTGCAGCCATTGCAAGTAAACTGGCTGCAGAATTATATGGGTTGAACATTATTGCTCCGGCCATTCAAACCATGAAGAACAACTATACAAGATTCCTCATTTTACAACGTGAACAAAACGGATCTATTGAACATGCCAATAAAGCATCGGTGAATTTTGTAACCGATCATTCAAAAGGAAGTTTAGCAAGAGTGCTGGGACAAATTGCAGATGGTGGCATTAATTTAAGTAAGCTGCAAAGTTTCCCGATACCCGGGACAGATTTTAAATACAGCTTTCATGCAGATATGGAATTTGAAACCATTGAGCAGTTTCAGAAAGTAATTGAAGCAATTAAACCTTCAACTGTTGAGTTGAAAATCTATGGTGTATATAAAAACGGAAAGACAGTTTAATATGATACAGACAGCAAAACGATTGGATGGTATTGGTGAGTATTATTTCTCGCAGAAGTTGCGGGAAATCGATGAACTGAACAAGCAAGGTAAACAAATCATCAATCTGGGTATTGGCAGCCCCGATTTACCACCGCACCCGGATGTAATTAAAACCTTGCAGGAAGAAAGTGCGAAGCCGAATGTACATGCTTATCAATCGTACAAGGGTTCAATTGTGTTACGCAAGGCTATGAGTGACTGGTATAAGAAATGGTACAATGTTGATTTGAATGCTGATACTGAAATTCTTCCGCTCATTGGTAGCAAAGAAGGGATCATGCATATCTGTATGACGTATTTAAATGAAGGCGATGAAGTATTGGTGCCGAATCCGGGCTATCCAACATACAGGAGTGCTGTAAAACTTGCAGGTGGGGTTTCGGTGAATTACGATTTGAAAGAAAACAACAACTATGCACCTGATTTTACAGCATTGGAAGCAGCTGATCTTTCAAAAGTGAAATTGATGTTTGTGAATTATCCGCAGATGCCAACCGGACAGTTGCCCGACAGGAAATTATTTGAACAACTGGTTACATTCGGAAAGAAAACAGGTATCCTCATCATTCATGATAATCCGTACAGTTTTATTTTGAATGAGCATCCGATGAGTTTATTGAGTATTGATGGCGCAAAAGATTGTGTGCTGGAATTAAACTCACTCAGCAAAAGTCAGAATATGGCGGGTTGGAGAGTGGGTATGCTGAGCGGAGCAAAAGAACGTATTGATGAAGTGCTTCGTTTTAAAAGTAATATGGATAGCGGTATGTTTCTGCCAGTGCAATTGGCTGCGGCAACAGCATTGAATCTTGGCAAAGATTGGTATGATGGAGTAAACAAAATTTACCGTGAACGCAGAGAAAAAGTATTTGAATTATTGGATCTGTTGAACTGTGTGTATTCAAAAGATCAGGTTGGTATGTTCGTATGGGCAAAGATCCCAGCGAAATATAAAACCGGCTATGAGTTGAGTGACGAAGTATTGTATAACAGTAATGTATTTATTACACCGGGCGGCATTTTTGGAAATGCAGGTGATGGATACATACGGGTGAGTTTGTGTGCGCCGGTTGCAAGATTCGAAGAAGCAATTGCTCGTATAAGTCAAAAGTAAAAGGTCAAAAGTGAAAAAGTATGGAACGTAAACGTATTGCAATCATTGGTGTGGGTTTAATTGGTGGCTCACTTGCCATTCAGCTGCATGAGAAAAAGATCTCATCACGTTTGATTGGTGCTGATGCCAATAAAGAACATGAATCAAAAGCTTTAGAACTTGAACTGGTAGATGAAATATTGCCATTGGATGAAGCCATTGCACAAAGCGACGTAGTGATTCTTGCTTTTCCGGTTGATCTCATGGTGAGATTGTTGCCTTCTATTCTTGATAAAGTAGATCAGCAGATTGTTGTTGATTTGGGTTCTACCAAATCACAATTAACGGAAGCAGTAGCAAACCATCCAAAACGTGGACGTTATGTTGCAACGCATCCCATGTGGGGTACGGAGTACAGCGGTCCGGCAGCAGCAGTACGTGGTGCGTATGAAAATAAAGCAGTGATCATTTGCAATGAAGGTGATAGCGATCTCGATGCACTGGAGTGGACAAAATATATGTACAAAAAAATAGGCATGCACCTGCTGAGCATGGAAGCAAAAGCACATGATCTGCATGCAGCGTATGTAAGTCATATTTCACACATCACTTCATTTGCTTTGGCAAATACAGTTTTGGAAAAAGAGAAAGAAGACAATGCCATTTTCGAAATGGCGAGTGCAGGTTTTGAAAGTACGGTTCGTTTGGCAAAAAGTAATCCGGCTATGTGGGTGCCGATCTTTTTGCAGAATAAAGTAAATGTGCTGGATGTGTTGAATGAACATATACAACAGTTGACAAAATTCAGAGACAGCATCAGAGATGATAAAGGAACAGACTTACAAAATTTAATTGAACACGCAAACAAAATAAGACGCATCATCAAATGACCTATCGTGAAGCAACGATACAGGATATTCAGCAGATACAGGTTGTACGCAACGCTGTAAAAGAAAATGTGTTGAGCAATCCTGCATTGGTGCCAGATAAAGATGTGGAAGATTACATCACAAGAAGAGGTAAAGGTTGGGTTTGTGTAATTGATGATGTGGTGGTTGGATTTTCTATTGCTGATTTAGTAGATCATAATATCTGGGCGTTGTTTGTTGACCCGAGCTGTGAAGCAAAAGGAATCGGCAAGCAGTTACATGATCTGATGATGAACTGGTATTTCAGTCAAACAAATGAAACGGTGTGGTTGAGTACAAGCCCCGGTACAAGAGCAGAAACATTCTATCGCAGGCAGGGATGGATTGAAAAAGGTGTGTATGGAAAAGGTGAGATAAAGTTTGAAATGAAAAAAGAAGATTGGAAAAAGAACGCTGAAGTGAGTGACACAACAGCAGCCAGATAGCAGAACAAGTGTTCGCAACATAAAACTTAACTTTACAACCAATAACAATGCAAACATTAGAAGCAAACATGAAAGAGAAAGTGCAGGAAGCATGGAGTAAAAAGCCACTGATCATTGGCGGACCATGCAGCGCCGAAACCGAAGATCAATTAGTATCAACCGCACAGCGCCTGGCAGCAACAGGAAAAATAAATATGTTGCGTGCAGGTATCTGGAAACCACGTACCAAACCCGGCATGTTTGAAGGTATTGGCGCAAAAGGTTTACCATGGCTGCAAAAAGCAAAAGCATTAACAGGCTTACCAACAACTGTTGAAGTTGCAACGGGTAAACAGGTGGAAGATGCATTGAACTTTGAAGTGGATGTATTGTGGATCGGTGCACGTACAACTGTGAACCCTTTCAGCGTACAGGAAGTTGCTGATGCGTTACGTGGTGTCGATATTCCGGTGTTGATCAAGAACCCGATCAACCCTGATCTTGAATTGTGGAGTGGTGCAGTTGAACGTGTGGCTCGTGCAGGCATCAAACAAATTGGTTTAATTCACCGTGGATTTTCTTCTTACGGTAATACAGAATATCGCAATGCACCGATGTGGCATTTAGCGATTGAAATGAAGCGTCGCAATCCTGATCAGATTATTATTAACGATCCTTCACATATTTGCGGTCGCAGAGATATTTTACAGGAGACTGCACAAAAAGCAATTGATCTCGACTTTGATGGTTTGATGATCGAAAGTCATATTGATCCGGATAATGCGTGGAGCGATGCGAAACAACAGGTTACTCCTGAGCGTTTGGCAGAAATGCTGAGCAGCATCATCTGGCGTAAAGAAGATGTAGCATCAGATGAGTTTCACCAGGCATTGGAAAAATTACGTCAGCAAATTAACCAACTCGATGATGAGTTGATGCAGATCCTTGGTCAGCGTATGAAAATTGCTGAGAACATTGGTCAGTACAAGAAAGATAACAACATCACCATCTTACAAACAAACCGCTGGAACGAAATCCTTGAGCGTGCATTTAAAGAAGGTGAGCGTAAAGGGTTGAGTAAAGATTTCATCACCAAGTATTTTGATGCGGTGCATATGGAAAGCATTAATCATCAGAAGAAGGTGCTTGATTCGTGAATGGTGAATGCTGAGTTGTGAGTGGGCTGCAGTGCAATTATTTTGCTTTCGTTGTGTCACTCACTTGTGCTGTAACAATTCTATTCATCTTTTTTCTTTGCGACTTAGCGCCTTTGCGGCAATGATATTATGGTAAAACAGACTTATCAATTTTCTACGGCATCGGTTGATTATTTCAACGGCAGCATGGAACAATTATCTGCTGTTGCAGATAAGAACGGCACTGTGCTCATCACCGATGAAAATGTATTTGCAGCACATACTGCAAAGTTCGATGGTTGGAAAACCATTGTCATGAAAGCAGGTGAGGCTCATAAAATACAATCAACAGTTGATGATGTGATTGGTCAGTTGATTGAACTGGGTGCCGATCGTAAATCAACACTGGTTGGTGTTGGTGGCGGTGTGGTAACTGATATGGTTGGCTACATTGCTGCTGTGTACATGCGTGGTATTGCCTGCGGATTTATTCCTACAACTATTCTTGCCATGGTTGATGCAAGCATTGGTGGTAAGAATGGAATTGACGTAGGAGTATATAAGAATATGGTGGGTATTATCCGTCAGCCTTCTTTTTTGTTGTATGATGTTTCATTACTTGAAACGTTGCCGCTGAAAGAATGGGAGAATGGTTTTGCTGAAGTAATTAAACATGCTGCCATTAAAGATGCAGCGATGTTTGATGAACTGGAGCGACATGCTATCACTTATTACCAGGATAACAAAGAACCATTGCAGCAATTAATTGAACGTAACTGTTTAATTAAAACAAAAGTGGTGCAGGAAGATGAGTTTGAAAAAGGAGATCGTAAGCTGTTGAATCTCGGTCATACTTTGGGACATGCCATTGAGAATAAATATCAATTGATGCATGGACATGCAGTAAGTATTGGTATGGTGGCAGCAGCAAAAATTTCGGAAGAGATCAATAATTTTTCTTCAACTGAAACACAACGCCTCACCAAACTCATTGAACAATACGGACTCACTTCTTCATTTACTTTTGATAAAGCTGAAGCATTTGAAACATTGAAGAAGGATAAAAAGAAAGCGCAGGATGTAATGCAATATGTTGTGCTCAATAAAATAGGCGAAGCCAAAGTGATGAATATTCCGTTGGTGCAGCTAGAAGAATTAATTTATAAATTATAAGTAACAAGCCGGTGGCCACACTTGGGAGTGACCCACCGTATGAAGTCATGAAAGTAACAATACATCCATCAACCATAACCGGAACTATTCAATCGAACGCATCAAAAAGTTCGATGCAGCGTGCATGTGCTGCAGCTTTGGTGGCAAAGGGAAAAAGCATCATTAAAAATCCCGGTCATAGTAACGATGATAAAGCGGCGATGGATATTACGCAACGCCTGGGTGGAACGCTCACCAATAATGGAAATGAACTCATCATTGAAAGTAATGGTGTGCAACCTGTGAGCAGTGAAATTAATTGCGGCGAAAGTGGATTAAGCATCCGTATGTTTACACCGTTGGTTGCATTAAGCAATCATGCGCTTACAGTAAACGGCACCGGCAGTTTAACTACAAGACCAATGGATTTCTTCGATGAGATATTGCCGCAACTTGATGTGCAGGTGAAAAGCAATGCAGGAAAATTGCCGTTGAATATTCAAGGACCAATCGTTCCGAAAAATATTACTATCGATGGTTCACTCAGCTCACAGTTCCTAACGGGATTGTTGCTGGCTTATGCAGCAAGTAATGCAAGTGATGTATCAATTACTGTTACTAATCTTAAAAGCAAACCATACATCGATCTTACACTTGATGTAATGAAACAGTTTGGTTTGAAAGTGCCGGAGAATAAAAATTACGAATCATTTTATTTTGCTCCGACCACTCACGACTCACCACTCACGACTCACCATTACACTGTAGAAGGCGATTGGAGTGGTGCTGCATTCTTACTCGTTGCAGGTGCAGTTGCAGGAAACATCGTAGTGAAAGGATTAGATGTATTTTCAACACAGGCTGATAAAGCCGTGTTGCAGGCCTTGATGGATTGCGGTTGTATTATTTCTATTCAACCTGAGCAAATTGAAATTGGTCCGGCTCCGTTGAAGCCTTTTCATTTCAATGCAACGGAATGTCCCGATCTGTTTCCGCCGTTGGTTGCCTTGGCAGCTTATTGCAATGGCAAAACAGTGATTGAAGGAACAACTCGTTTAACACATAAAGAAAGTAACCGTGCAATCACCTTGCAGGAAGAATTTGCGAAGTTGGGTGTAACGATTGAGTTGCAGGATGATCTCATGATTATTCATGGCGGCGGCGGATTAAAAGGCGCTACTGTCCATTCACGTCACGATCATCGTATTGCCATGGCTTGTGCAGTGGCAGCGTTGAAAGCAGATGGTGATGTAACGATTGAAGAAGCTGAAGCAATCAACAAATCATACCCTGATTTTTATGAGCATCTTAAATTGTTAAAAGCTTCCGTATCTTACTGATTCATTAAATGAAAGTTGGAGAAGCTATTCAAGTTAATATTCAGAGGATTTAAACTGTGGATATTTTTGGGAATATTCGTTTCCCTTGTTTTTTTGTTTTGCTGGGCATTAATTGTTGCACTTGACTCAAAAAATTATGACGATAAACTCAGCGCTCACCAGGCATTTTTCAAAGGGTTGTATGATAAATTAGTTTATCCAGTAAGTCGACAATGTAGGTCTTTTTCGTTTTGGGATTCAGTTGGGTGGTTTTGGGATTTCATGCTGCCAATTTTGGTTTGTTCATTTTCCTATGCACTTACCATAGAAAGAATATTATTTTTAGTACGCTTGTTAATAAAACGAAAGGTTAAATAGTTATATGAACTCATTCGGTAAATTATTTCGTGTATCCATCTTTGGCGAATCGCATGGCGAAAGCGTAGGTATTGTAGTAGATGGTTGTCCGGCAGGATTGTCGTTAACAGCTGATGATCTCTTACCTGATCTCGAACGCAGAAAAGGTGGCAAACAAAAAGGAACTACTCCACGCCAGGAAGCGGATTATCCGTTTTTCAAAAGTGGAACGTTTAATGAGAAGACCACCGGCTTTCCTATTGCCATTTTCTTTGAAAATAATAATACACGCAGCGAAGATTATAACAAGCAACGCAGCATTCCACGTCCCGGTCATGCTGATTGGGTGGCACATCAAAAGTTTGGCGGACATGAAGATTATCGTGGTGGCGGACACTTTAGTGCACGACTCACAACAGGCTTAGTTGCCGCTGGTGCCATTGCAAAAAAACTCATGACTGGTGTTTCTATTCATGCAGAAGTAAAAGAGATCGGCGGCGAAAAAGATTTAGAGAAAGGATTACAAAATGCAATTGATGCAAAAGATTCAGTTGGAGGTTTAGTTGAATGCAGAGTAACGGGTTTACCTGTTGGTTTAGGTGAACCATATTTCGATTCCGTTGAATCATTGCTTGCTCAAATGATGTTTACTATTCCTGCAGTACGTGGTGTGGAATTCGGAACCGGTTTTGCTGCTGCAAAAATGTTCGGCAGCGAACATAATGATGCGATTGAAAATATGATTGGTAAAACAGTGACCAATCATGCCGGTGGTGTGGTAGGCGGTATTACCAATGGAAATGAATTAGTGTTCCGTATTGCCATTAAGCCAACATCTTCAACTCCAAAAGAACAAACCAGTTTAAATTGGGATACAGAACAGATGGAAAAGTTTTCCATCAAGGGACGTCATGATCTGTGCGTTGCTTTGCGTGCCCCTGTTATTGTAGAAGCTGCAACAGCTATTGTATTGGCTGATCTTATGTTGCAGGAACAACGGATCAAACGAATTGTCTCTTAACTTTACAGTATGCTTCAACGATTAGCGATTGCCTTCTTTGCCTTACTCATCACAACAATTTCTTTTGCACAAACAGATGCAAAGATCGAAGTGGTGAAACACAATCATGTTGCCTTACACGTAAAAGACATTGCAGCAAGTACCAAATTTTATAAAGAAGTAATGGGGCTTGAACCTGTTGCAGTGCCTGATTCATTAAAAGCAATCCGTTCCTGGTTTAAGTTGGGAACTGATCAACAGATACATTTACTGGCAGGAAGAAATTTTGAAGTAAAGAACGATCGCAACGGCGGTCATTTTGCATTGTTTGTAACTTCTATTGCTGCTGCTGAAAAGTATTTAACGCAACATAATATGAACTTTCATAAACAAGTTCGTTTTGATGGTGCTGTGCAGATCTATCTTGCCGATCCCGATGGTTATTTAATTGAACTGAACGAAGTAAAACGTTAACGATGCCCATTATTTATCATGTTACCACAGCTGCTGAATGGAATGCAGCAAAAGCAAACGGCTACTATGAAACGCCTTCTCTCAAAGAAGAAGGGTTTATTCATTGCTCACAGGAAAACCAGGTGGCAGGTGTGCTTGAACGTTATTTCGCCGGCAAAACTGATTTAGTTAAACTTGTGGTCGATACGGATAAATTGACAAGCCGTTTTGTATTTGAGTGGAGTCCTTCAACTGAAGATACATTTCCGCATGTGTATGGAACAATTAATGTTGATGCAGTTGTTGATGTAGTTGCAATCAATTAGAAGAAAGTTTCTTCAGTTTCTTAAAATCAAGGTCCAACACTTCATAATTCCTGTCATTCGGCCAGTAATAATGCCACCATTCTGTTTCCAGTAAATTGAAGCCGTGTTTCAGCATCAACTCTTTCAACAGTTTCCTGTTTCGCAAAATGGTTGTGTTTAATTGTGCGAATGTATGATGTGCAGTATCAGTAAAATTATCAAAGTCAGTGCCCATATTTAATTCAACACCTGTTTTCAAATCAACAATGGTTAAGTCAACAGCAAGGCCACGGTTATGCCCGCTTCCTTTCGTCGGGTTGGCAACATAACGTTCATCTTTGATCAGTTCCCAGAATTTTACGGTAACAGAGTAGGGACGGTAAGCATCAAAAATCTTCAACCCAAATCCTTTTTCATTCAGCTCTATTTGTACTTTTTGCAAGGCATTTGCAGCAGGTAATCTTAAAAAGGTGAAATCAGTATTCACTGGATATAAGGGTCGTTTTACAAAATTGTCACTGGTTGCATAGTGAAATTCATAAATAAGTGCGGGCATCAGCTGTTTCAATTCGACCATTTTTTTATTGCTGTCCAATGTTAATGTTTGACGGAAACTTTTTTCAGAAGCAATATACCGAACGCCATATCTGCTGGTTTTCAGCTTTTGCGCAAATGAGGGTAAAACCAACAGGGAAAAAAACAAGACAGCGGTTATTGCTATGTGCAACCGTTTCGCTATTTTGACTATCTGAAAAACATCCATTACTGAACTTTTTGGTGATGGAAAGATAAATGTAATCATTAGATGAGAAAACAGTTTACCGCCTCTTCCTTGTTCCTGTTATTTGTTTTTATGTTGACCACGAATGCTTGTGGCGATGGAGAAACAAAAGAGGTGAAAGATATTGTTGTTGAACCCGAACAAATGAACGAACGGGTTAAGAAAAATATCAATGAATTACTTTCCCGTATTGAAGATGATGGGAAAGCCGATGACAGTACCAAAGTTTCCCGTCCAAATGTTGTTGATGCTTACTATAAGCAAACAGGATATAAAGCTGTTTGGAGCAGCGACGAGCAATTTCTTTCTTTAGCCGATTCGATGTTGTTGTTTATTCAACAGGCAAAATTGTATGGTTTATTTCCCAACGATTATCATTATCCTGTTCTGAAGAATCTTGCTGCACGTTTTGCTGCAGATACGGCTGCTGTTGGAGACAGGAGGGATGCCGCTCTTTGGTCGAAGGCTGACGTATTATTGACGGACGCATTTTTCAATATCGCTGCTCATCTGCATGTGGGTCGTTTGAAAGTTGATAGCACCTTCATGAATCCGGATTCTGTGCTCACGGATAAATTTTATCAGTCGAATCTGAATGCTGTAATAAATGGAAAATCTATATCGGAAGTGTTTCATGCATTAGAACCATCACACGATGGTTATGTTGAATTAAAAGTGGCATCAAAGCAATTTATTGACAGTGCCGATTTCGAAAAAAAATATACTTATGTTTCCTATCCCTATAAAGATTCATTGGCCTTTGTAAAATCGTTGATGAAACGTTTACAGGAAGAAGGAATGCTAAGCTGGCAATTAGAAAATGTTGATTCAGCACAATTAAAAGAAGCACTTATTAAACTGCAAAAGAAAAGAGAGTTAACTGTTGATGGCAAATTTGGGGTGCAGGTGGTTCGTCTTCTCAACAATACTGATGCAGAAAAATTCAAACGCATCGCTATTAATCTCGACCGTTATAAAGTGTTACCTCCAAAAATGCCCGAGCGCTATATATGGGTCAATCTTCCCGCTTATAAACTTGAGCTGTGGGATAATGATACTCTTCGTCTTGAAAGCAAAGTGGTGGTGGGTAAACCAAATACACGAACACCTTTGTTGACAAGCCGTATCAGCGATATGGTTACCTATCCGCAATGGACCATTCCTAACAGTATCATCATGAAGGAAATTGTTCCTTCTCTTCGAAGAGATCCTGGCTATCTTGCAAAAAAAGGGTATTCACTTCTAACCTGGGAGGGCGAAGAGGTGGATCCGTATGCTGTAGATTGGACAAAATATAAGAAAGGAATTCCCTATAAAGTAGTACAAGGTAGTGGAGATGATAATGCATTAGGTATTCTGAAATTTAATTTCCCTAATAAATATTCTGTTTACCTGCATGATACAAATCAACGGTATCTGTTTAAGAATGCAAAACGTGCTTTAAGTCATGGTTGTGTTCGTGTGCAGGAATGGGAGAAACTCACCTACTATATTTCTGCCCTTGACAGTATCAATTATGAATTTGATCCATCCCGTGTTGAAAGTGATTCTATTAAAGTTTGGCTTGAACGAAAAGAGAAACATGTTGTTAAGGTAAAAACCAAACTTCCCGTTTATTTCCGTTACTTTACCGCAGCCGGGAAAGAGGGGAAGCTTATTTTCTTTGAAGATATTTACAACGAAGATAAAGTGGCACGTGAAGCTTATTTCTCAACCAAATAACGATTGATGAAGAAATTCTGCCTTCTATTTGTTTTGGTTTTTTCAGCATCGGTACTCAATGTTACGGCTCAGCAAGACAGTACAAAATCTGTAAAAAAATCAAACGGCAAATCAAAGATCCAATATGGGCTTGCCAGTTTTTACTCCAATAAATTCAACGGTCGCAAAACAGCCAATGGCGAAATTTTCAGTAATCAGAAGCTAACTGCAGCACACAACACCCTTCCTTTAGGCACCTATGTACGGGTAACCAACCTTCGCAACAAACGCTCAGTTGTAGTTAAAATAAATGATCGGCTGCACCACAAGAACAAACGTATTATTGATCTGTCGAGACTGGCGGCAACAAAACTCGGATTCATCAAAAGCGGACTAACCCGTGTAAAAGTTGAGGTACTGGGTAAAAAGCCGCCATCGAAATAAATTGAGGCTTAAGTTCATAAGAATGTGGGTAATTAATTTTACCATTATGCTACCTACCGTTATTTTTGCTCATTCCAAAACAATTCATATTATGAAACAATCGCTCGTATTACTGGTCGCATTTTGCTGTTTTTTAACTGCAGGCGCTCAGAATAAGGATCTAAAAAAACTGCCTTCAATTGGGTTTCAGTTTTCAATGTTCGATTTTCAGTCTGGCGTTGATATAAAAAATAAAGGTCTTTCAACTGTACTTAGGGAAAAGAGTTTGGGAAAAAGGGATCGTTTGCAACCTGGGCTTACGCTTCACTATATGGAAGGAATTACAAACAATATTGATGTTATGGCCAGGATTGGCGGAACTTTCTTAACCTACCCTTCCCGAAATACCTTGGATGTTGGCACAAGTGATAAATTTTATGGTGAAATAGACGCAAATCTGAACATAAAACTGCTTCCTGATAATTATTGGGTAGTCCCTTATTTACAAGCCGGTATAGGCGCTTCAGTTGAAAGGGGAAACTGGATGGCACAAATTCCAGTTGGTGCAGGACTACAGGTGAATTTATTCAACCAGGTATTTGTTCATCTTAACACTGGTTACCGTGTTCCGGTAACATCAAGGGCTAATTATGGATTGGTGCATTCTTTTGGGGTAAGCGTACCACTTAAAGAAAGGGTAGCTCCACCTCCTCCGCCTCCCCCAACTCCGGAACCTCCGAAAGATAAGGATGGCGATGGTGTATTGGATGTGGATGATGTTTGTCCCGATGAAGCTGGTGTAGCTGCATTACGTGGATGTCCTGATAAGGATAAAGATGGTGTTGCTGATAAAGATGATAAATGTGCTGATGTTGCAGGCTTGGCCCGTTATAGTGGTTGCCCAATCCCCGACAGCGATAAGGATGGTATTAATGATGAAGAAGACAAATGTCCTCAACAGGCAGGTGTAGCACGTTACAACGGTTGCCCTGTTCCTGATACTGATAAGGATGGGGTGAATGATGAAGAAGATAAATGCCCGGCTGTTGCAGGTATTGCAGCAAATGCAGGTTGCCCGGAAGTAAAGGAAGAAATCAAAACAAAAGTTGAATTTGCTGCACGCAATATTTTCTTCAATACTGGTAGCTATCAGTTGCAGAAGAAATCATATGCTCCGTTAAACGAAGTGGCGCAGATATTGAAAGATAATCCAACACTTCAGTTGGATGTTGAAGGGCATACTGATAACAGTGGTGATGCGGCTAAGAATCAAACATTATCTGAAAACCGTGCTGCTGCTGTAAAGGCTTATCTGGTTGCGCAAGGTATTGACAAGAGCCGTTTGACTTCTGCCGGTTATGGAATTGATAAACCAATTGCTGATAATAAAACAGCTGCCGGTAAAGCGAAAAACCGCAGGGTTGAATTGAAATTGAGAAGTTATTAATTGAAAGATATTTATTTTGAAATCCCTCCGATTTACGGGGGGATTTTTTTGTCCATAGCACAGAAAACAAGTTTTATCTTCGCCCACTTATTTGTGTAAGAAAGATCAAATAGTATGAGCAAACAGAAAGAAATAGTAATGAGTGGCCTCCGCCCAACAGGTTATCTTCACCTCGGGAATTATTTTGGTGCCATGAAGAATTATGTGAAAATGCAGGATGAGTATGAATGTTTTTTTATGGTGGCCGATTGGCATTCACTTACCACGCATCCTGATACAAAGGAGTTGAAAGCAAATGTAAGACGTGTGTTTGCAGAGAACATCGCCTGCGGATTAGATCCTGAAAAAGTGGCGTTCTATTGTCAAAGTCATATATATGAAACAGCGGAGCTTTATCTCTATCTCAACATGATGGCCTATAAAGGTGAGCTGGAAAAAACAACAACCTTTAAAGATAAAGTGAGAGCGCATCCTGATAATGTAAATGCAGGCTTACTTACTTATCCGGTGTTAATGGCAGCAGATATCTTACTGTTTCGAGCCAGTTATGTTCCGGTTGGTAAAGACCAGGAGCAGCATCTTGAAATGGCCCGCAATTTTGCCAACCGTTTCAACCACCGTTATGGAGACGTATTCCCTGAGCCATCTGCGTTTAATTTTGGAGGGGAGTTGATAAAAGTGCCCAGCCTTGATGGAACAGGAAAGATGAGTAAGAGTGAAAACCAAAACGCAACGATTTACCTGGCAGATGAGGATGAAGTGATCCGTAAAAAAGTGATGAAAGCAAAAACGGATGCTGGTCCAACTGAGCAGAATTCCACAAAGCCTGACTATATTGAAAATATTTTCCAGTTGATGCGTTTGGTAAGTACACCTGATACCATTCAGAAGTTTGAAGACGATTTCAATAATTGTGTGATTCGTTATGGTGATATGAAAAAGCAACTGGGTGAAGATATGGTCAAATTTGTTTCGCCTATTCGTGAAAAAGCAAAAGCTATTGAAAACGATGATGCATATTTGAAAGAAGTGATGTTGAAAGGAGCTGAAAAAGCAAGGATCAGTGCCCGCAAAACCATTGAATTAACGAGAGAAGCAATGGGACTTAATTATTTTTAAAAAACACAAGGTCCAAAACCCAAAATCCAAAAAGAAGTTTTACTTTGAACGTCCTTCTATTTTGGATGGTAGACATTGGAATTATCTGATTTATGGCGAAAAGTAAAAAACCAAAACATGTGGCTATTGCCGGTAACATCGGCGCTGGAAAAACGACCCTTACTGAAATGCTGGCAAAGCATTACAAATGGATACCCCAGTTTGAAGATGTGGATCATAATCCCTACCTCAACGATTTTTACGAAGACATGCCACGGTGGAGTTTTAACCTGCAGATTTACTTTTTAAACAATCGCCTAAACCAGGTATTGGAAATTCAACGTGGAACAGAAACCGTTATACAAGACCGTACCATTTTTGAAGATGCACACATCTTTGCACCCAATCTTCATGATATGGGATTGATGGGCAAACGTGATTTTGAGAATTACTTTTCATTCTTCTCCACATTAAAAACAATGGTTTCTCCTCCTGATCTGTTGATCTATTTAAAAGCATCGGTACCAACGTTGGTAGCACAGATTCAAAAGCGAGGCAGAGAGTATGAAGAAAATATCCGACTTGATTATCTCAAAAAACTCAATGAGTATTATAACAAGTGGATCGATCAATATAAAGAAGGAAGTTTATTGGTGATTGATGTTGATCAGAACAAATTTGCAGAAAATGAAGAGCATTTAGGTGAGATCATAAATCGCATCGATTCGCAGTTGTACGGATTGTTTTAGAAGAACATAACCATTTTGTAAATAATAAACCCCGCCAGGAATAGCGGGGTTTTCTGTTCTTAGCAAACAATCGATTACGACCACTTACACTTGCGGCGCTGCGGCTAGAATTTCTTCGCCACTGCCGGAAGCATATTTTTTGAAATTAGTTATAAACTGTTCAGCTAAAGACTTCGCTTTTGCATCATAAGCTGCTTTATCTGTCCAGGTATTGCGGGGATTTAATATTTCTAACGGAACTGCACTACATGCAGTTGGAATTGCAAGATTGAACACAGGCATGTTCTCATAGTCCACATCATTCAATTCACCATTCAATGCCGCACTGATCAATGCTCTTGTGTATGAAAGTTTGATACGATTACCAACACCATAACTACCGCCTGTCCAACCGGTATTCACCAGCCAAACATTCACTTTATTTTCAGCCATCTTCTTACCTAACATCTCTGCGTATTTTGCCGGATGTAATGGGAGGAAAGGTGCGCCAAAGCATGCACTAAAGGTTGATTTAGGTTCTGTAACACCAGCTTCTGTACCCGCAACTTTTGCAGTATAGCCACTTATGAACTGGTACATTGCCTGACCTTGTGTAAGTTTAGCAATAGGAGGTAAAACGCCTGTTGCATCGCAGGTAAGAAAGAAAATATTTTTTGGTAAACCACCAACAGCAGGCTCCAAAGCATTGCTGATAAAATGCAAGGGATAACTTACTCTTGTATTTTCGGTGATGGCTTTGCTGCTGAAATCAATTTTATTTGAACCTTCGAAGAACTGAACATTTTCTACTAATGCTCCGGGGCGGATAGCATGAAAGATCTCCGGTTCTTTTTCGGCAGTAAGATCAATACACTTGGCATAACAGCCACCTTCAAAATTAAAAACGGAACCATGATTCCATCCATGCTCATCGTCGCCAATTAATTTACGTGCAGGATCTGCACTTAAG
Organism: Lacibacter sp. H375; assembly: GCF_037892425.1. Lineage (NCBI taxonomy): Bacteria > Pseudomonadati > Bacteroidota > Chitinophagia > Chitinophagales > Chitinophagaceae > Lacibacter > Lacibacter aquaticus. The sequence goes on along the minus strand of NZ_JBBKTT010000001.1, from coordinate 87,310 downwards.
GTTGTTTTACCAGTGCCGCTTAATCCAAAGAACACAGCAACATCAGCATCCTGTCCAACATTCGCACTGCAATGCATGCTCAATACATTCTTTTGCTGAGGCAACAGATAATTAAGCACGGTAAAAATTCCTTTCTTCATTTCACCTGTGTAGCCGCTGCCACCAATCAGGATCATTTTGTGAGTAAAGCTTACAATAGAAAAGTTGCAGTTGCGCACACCATCGGTTTCGGGGTTGGCTGTAAAATTGGGGGCTTGTATAATATGCCAATCAGGTTCAAAACTTTCCAGTTCTTCATCTGTGGGACGAAGAAAAAGATTATAGGCAAACAAATTACTCCATGCATTTTCATTCACTACACGAATGTTGAGACGATAGTTATTGTCGGCACAGGCATAGGAATCTCTCACCCATAATTCGTCTTTTTTGCCCAGGTAATCCATCATCTTTTTATAAAGAATATGGAAATATTTTTCATCAATGGCTTGGTTAAAATCATTCCAATGAACCGTGTCTTTTGTGATATCATCAAGTACAATGAACTTATCTTTTGGGGAGCGACCGGTGAACTTACCAGTATTGATACAAAGCGCACCCGTGTCGTTGTACCTGCCTTGTCCACGGTTAATTGTTTGTTCGGCTAACTCTTCTGGGCTGAGTTGATAATGGATATTACTCGATAGTTTTAAACCGAGCTTCAATAGTTTCTGCTCAGGAAAGAATACACTTGGTATAGACATAATCAATAGTTCGTTTATATAGCTCGTCAAAAATACAGGGTTGGCCGATTCCAGAAAAATTACGCAATCGTTCCCGACTATATTAAATCAAACAGAATCAAGGATTTGGTTGATAATTTTTAAAATGAGCTTACTATTATGAATATTATTGAACAATATCCAAGAGCAGGTGGAGGATTTATAAATATTTATCAAACGGTCGTTAGTTTTTCACTTTTCGTGGATTAATTGACTGCAGAATTGGGCAGCCCCGTCCGATGGCTTATTTTGCGCACCAAATTCTTGATATATGAAATTTCAGCCCATTAAGCCCGAACTGTTTACAAAAAACCGTGAACGTTTTATCAAAGCCATGCAGCCAAATTCAATTGCTGTTTTTGTAAGCAACGATGAGTGGCCCATGAATGGTGATGCATTGCATGCGTACAAACAAAACAGCGATCTATTTTGGCTTACCGGTGTGATGCAGGAAGATAGTATGGTGATCCTCTTCCCCGATAATCCGGATCCAAAATACAGGGAGGTGTTGGTGCTTGTTCGTCCCAACGAATTAAAAGAAAAGTGGGATGGTAAACGCTTACGTGCAAATGAGGTAAGAGGGATTTCAGGTATTCAAACAATAGTTTGGTTAGATAGTATTGAAGGATTGTTACAGGCATGGGTACACTTGGCTGACAACATTTATTTAAGCAGCAACGAGAACGATCGAAAAGCGTCGCCTATCCGTAGCCGTGATTATCGTTTCATTGATGAGATGAAAGCAAAATATCCTCTGCATAATTTTCAACGTGCTGCAAAAATTATGAGAGAGTTGCGTCCAATTAAAACTGCAGAAGAGATAGAACTGATGCAGAAGGCAATGGATATTACTGATGTAACATTCCGTCGCTTACTCGGTTTCATTAAACCTGGTGTATTGGAAAATGAAATTGAAGCTGAGATCTATCACTCATTTTTATCGCAGGGATCAACTGGTCCTGCTTACGGAAGTATTATTGCCAGTGGTGATAATGCAAGAACATTGCACTACGTTAACAATAACGGAGAATGTAAAGATGGTGAATTGATATTGATGGATTTTGGTGCAGAGTATGGTGGTTATTGCGCCGATCTTACACGCACTGTCCCAGTGAATGGTAAGTTTACACGCCGGCAAAAAACAGTTTATAATGCATGCCTGAACATTCACAACTATTGCAAGAGCATTCTTAAACCAGGCATTACCATTGTTGATTACACAAATAAAGTGGGAGAAGAAGCAACACAACAGTTTTTAAAAATTGGTTTGTTGAAAAAGACAGATGTGAAGAATGAAGACGCAGAGAATAGAGCTTACCGTAAATATCTCTACCATGGTATTTCGCATCATCTTGGAATTGATGTACATGATCTTGGTACAAAAACAGAACCTGTAAAAGCAGGTATGGTATTCACTATCGAACCCGGTATTTATATTGAAGAAGAACAAATGGGTGTGCGTATTGAAAATAATTTCTGGATCACCCGCAATGGAAATAAAGATCTCATGAAGAATATTCCCATTACTGTTGAAGAGATTGAAGCATTGATGAAGAAATAATACAGTTCATAGTTGATGGTTCATAGTTCATAGCTGCGATCCATTAACTATGCGCTATGAACCACGAACAATTACATGAAACAAATTCCAAATCTTTTTACGCTGTTGAATCTTGTATTCGGTTGTATTGCAATCATTCTTATTCTTCAGCCCGGCGAATCAATTACAACGATCAATGGAGAGAACCTTGTTATTAATCTCCCGGAGAAAATGGCGTATGCGTCTTTCTTCATTTTTGCTGCTGGTATTGTTGATTTTCTCGATGGGTTTCTTGCCCGTTTAATGAAGGCATCATCCGAAATGGGTAAGCAACTCGATTCGTTGAGCGATTGTGTGACGTTTGGTGTAGCGCCATCAATGATCATGTATCAACTGCTGCGCATGAGTTATCTTAAAGAGGAAACAGCTTTCGATACATCTATTTGGCTTTTATTGCCAGCTATACTCATTGCTGGAGGTGCAGCATGGCGCCTTGCAAAGTTCAACATCGATGAACGTCAATCCATTTCTTTTCGTGGAGTGCCTACACCCATCACCGGTTTTATGGTAGCAGCCTTACCATTGGTAGTTTTTTATAATAGCTGGGATTTGGCGCAATTTGTATTGAACCGCTGGGTATTGTACACCATCACTATTCTTATCAGCTATTTAATGGTTTCCGATCTGCCCATTATGAGCTTGAAATTTAAAGATTACAGCTTTAAGGGAAATCGGCCCAAGATCATACTGGCGGTTATCTCCATTATTTTGGCGGTCGTTTTTCAATGGGCGGCTATTCCGCTTATTTATTTAACCTACGTTGCTTTATCTTTGCTGCTTCGTAAACAAATCTCATAATTTAATTATACGACAATGACGTACACAGTTCAGGTGAAAGTAATGCCACTCAAAGATTTATTAGATCCCCAAGGTAAAGCTGTAATGGGTGGATTAAGTAATTTAGGTTTACAAGGTGTGGCTGATGTACGTATTGGAAAAAATATCAGCATGCAGATCGATGCAGCTACTGCCGACGATGCAAAAGCAATTGCTGAAGAAGCTGCAAAAAAACTCCTCGCCAACCCGGTGATGGAGCAGTACGAAATTTCAGTTAATTGATAATTTGAAGAATTGAAAATTTGAAAATTGAATCAGTTTCGGTTTTCATTTTCAAATTCATTCATTTTCAAATTTTCAAATTATGTTAATTCTTGTTCCCACTCCAATTGGAAATTTAAAGGATATTACACTCCGTGCTTTGGAAGTGCTGCAGGAAGCTGATCTTATTTTGGCAGAAGACACACGCACCAGTGGAGTGTTATTGAATCATTACAATATTCAAAAACCCATCTCACCTTATCACCAGCACAATGAGCATAAAATTGTGCAGCACTTGGTAGATCAATTGAAAGAAGGTAAGAAGATGGCTTTACTCACCGATGCTGGTACGCCGGGAATCAGCGATCCAGCGTTTCTGCTCGTTCGTGAATGTATAAAGAATGATATTGCAGTTGAAACATTGCCAGGAGCCACTGCATTTGTGCCAGCGCTTGTGAATAGCGCACTGCCAACCACCCGTTTTACATTTGAAGGATTCCTTCCACAAAAAAAAGGAAGGATGACTGCACTCAAACAATTGGCGGAAGAAGAACGTACCATGATCTTTTACGAATCGCCTTTCCGTTTGTTAAAAACGCTCAATGATTTCATGCAGTATTTTGGCGAAGATCGTTTGTGTTGCGTGAGTCGTGAGCTTACCAAAAAGTTTGAAGAGAACAAACGTGGTACATTAAAAGAAGTGCATGATCATTTTGCTGCCAAAGCCATCAAAGGTGAAATTGTTATTGTCGTTGCAGGTAAAGAATAAATCTCCAAAAATCTTAGTCAATTAATTCAACGTGCTGTTAACATATTAAGGCACGAAAGCTGCATAGCTTTGCAGTATACAAATGAAGAGTTATGAAAAATGTTTTTTCTTTTTTGATCTTCTTAATTTTCTCGCATGCTGCTAGTAATGCACAACAGATATTTTCAGTGCCTGATATTGTGAAACAAAGTTTTGATAAGCAATATCCTGATGCAAAAGATCTGAAATGGAGTGGAGGAATAGATAACCATGTTGTACGGTTTACGTTAGGTGAAAGAAAGCTCAAAGCTGATTACACACCCAAAGGCGACTGGGTTAGCACTGAAGAGCAGGTGAAACTGGAAGCATTACCGGACGTGGTGCAGCAAGGGTTTAAAAATAGCAAATACAAAGACTGGACTTTGAAGGATGTACTTACAGTTACAAAACCACGGATCGAGGCAAACGAATATTACATCATCGTACAGAAATCTGTGCTCAATAAAAAGAAATTAGTATTTGATACAAAGGGAAGATTGTATGAAGAGTTGCTGAGTTTATAGAAGTAACATCCTTGATATTTTTAATATTCTTTTTCAATAACTAGCCTTGGTTTTCAAAAGCCAAGGCTAGTTGTTGTTTACAAACGTGTCAGTAATTTTACCCTGATGATGTAAAAATCACATGTATATTTTACGCATTGTTTATTCTACAAGCTTATTCATCAAAAAATAATTTTCAAATTACTTACAACAGTAAGTATCATGAAACATAATGCTGCATTGAGTTTTATACAATCTTAAACTTTCTAAAAGATGAATTTCTGCATTGTCTGTTGCAGAAATTTTTATTTATACCGCTTTGAGGTATTGACAATGTTTAAAAAACTTTCAATATTAGCATTCGAATGATATGTGAGAGAATCTACCATTGCAAAACCTGATTTAATCTTTCCCTGGCTAACAACACCCAACCGCACACATTGTACGTAACTGCTTTTAACATTTAAAACGGAAAAGGTTGATACAACACGTATTTCGGTTCTTCACTGAAGAGCTGAACAGGTTTATTATGCTCCGAAATGGAGCAGCAACTCCAACCGGAATTGTGGTGGCTGCTAATATTGCCAAAGCAGAAGAACTCACTTCGGTTACTTCCAAAATTGTTATGTCATTGGTGAATATTGAAGAAGATCGTATCAGCAAGCATCCATCCAATAGTTTTCCATCGCCAACAGGAACAGGTGTTGAGTATAAGAATCCTCCTGTGCTTGTGAATTTATATGTGTTGTTTTCTGTTAACCGTGATTATACAGATGATGCATTGCTGTATCTCTCTTATGTGATGCAGTTCTTTCAGCATAAAAACATATTCACAGCACAAAACAGTCCCGGGCTGTTTACAGATACAATGCAACCTGTTCGGCAAATCAGTAGTGAGTTGGTGACACTGAATTTTGAACAGGTGAATCATTTATGGGCAAGCCTCGGCGGAAAATATTTACCATCAGTGTTATATAAAATACGCCAGGTAGTAATTGACGACAGGTTTGTGCAGAATGGCGGCGGAATTATTCTTGAAATTGAAACTATTGCAAAAGACAAAACTCCAACTGTAATATGAACAGTAGTTACAAAATAGTTTGCCGGGTTGAAATGCTGCACGATTATTACCGTGAATCAAAAGCAAAGAATCTTTTGCTGAAAGCTTCAGCAGCAACGGAGAAACTATGCAGGAACTATGATATTAAATGGAAGCAACTCGATCATCAACTCATCATTGCAGTAAAAGTGAATAATGCAGCTGAGCCGGTGAAAGCCTGGCCAGCCGATATGAAATTTGTGTTTTACGTTGTTTCCGAAAATGGTTTGTTCGATAATATCACCCAATCAAATTATAGACCTGCGAAAGCAGAAGCAAACTGGTTATCGAATTTTTCAAATAACGCATTTACTGAACCAGTACTACCATCGGGCAACATCAACAGGTTGTATTTGTCAAAGCGCATTTCATCACATGTTGCCGCTACTATTTATAAACCCGGTCGTTTAGTAACTGATGGAACTGATGTTTATGAGTGTTTAAAAACAACAACAAACGGTATCTTAATAAGCAATCAATCTTTTTGGCGTAAAAGAAGTAAGAGGCAGTTTGTAGCAGAGCAGGATACAGCAACTGTTTACAGCACAAGTTATCCGTTTACAGTTGCTGTGCCTGCAAAAGAATTTGTGATCAGGCATTTTGGTATCGATACACAAACGGGTTTGTTTAATAAAGAAGCAAAGATTGCTGTTGTACAAAAATTTGAAACATCACGAACATTGGTTGATGTTAGTCTGCAAGGACTAGATGCCGGTAAGTATCGTATTGATGTAAATGGCGAATCATCATTCATTGTCGTAAAAGATCCTGGTATGGTTGAACATCCCGTTGCAGTTATTGAATTATGCAACCGGGTAGGTACAGCTCCGAATTTTTCATTGCTGGATTCAGGTAAAGCAGTTGATCGAATGTTCAGTCTTCGCTTTTGCAATCGTTCTGTGTTGATCAAATACATTGCTAAAACAAACGATGTTACATCGGTTCAGGACACGGATTCAATACTCAATTTTTCAAATGCCGCTAATCAACTTGAGTTTGTCAGTGTTGCACCCTTTCCTTTGAGTGAAGTGCCGGTAAAAACATTGTCATTCACATCAGCAATACATGGCAACATCAGTCCATTACCCAATGCATCAGCAGCATGGCTCAGCCCGTTGCAGCAGGGTAGTGATATCTATAATTGTTCATCAGTTTACTTAAATCATTAATCATCATTCTAAACATTGTCAACTATGGCATTAACAGTAAAAACTCCAGGTGTGTATATTGAAGAGGTACCGAAATTTCCTCCTTCCATAGCACAGGTTGAAACCGCAATTCCCGCTTTTATAGGTTACACCGCAAAAGCAGATGAGTATGGTCCCGGTGATCTCAAAAACAAAGCAGTAAAGATCAGCAGCCTGCTTGATTATGAAACTTATTTTGGCGGTGCACCTTCATTGGCGGTTTCGCAAGTGACTGTTGATGCATTGAACAATTTTAAATCGGCCATCATCAGCCAGGCGTTGTTTATGTACGATTCGCTGCGGATGTTTTTTAAGAATGGTGGTGGCGATTGCTACATTGTATCCGTTGGCTCTTATACCGATCCGAAATCGAAGAACGACTTCCTCGATGACGGAAAAGGGTTGAAAGTGATTGAGAAAGTAGATGAACCAACTTTGCTCATCTTTCCCGATAATTCATTGCTGACAAATGGTAACGATTATTATGAAGTGTACCAGGAAGCATTACTGCAATGTGAAAATCTGAAAGACAGGTTTGTAGTGATGGATGTAAAGAATAATGATTACAAGGGAGATGCATTCCGAAGCAGTATCGGCATCAACAATTTAAAGTATGGAGCTGTGTACACGCCTTGGTTGGAAGTGATAATGCCACGCCAGATCAAGTACAGCGATTTTATGAATACAGCCGCTTCTCCCAATCGTTTTCAGCGGGAGGGTGTAAATATTACGTTGAGCCAGATCTATACAGGCGGAGAGGCCGCCATTACAGACCAGATCGCAAAAGTTGTTTCTGCAATTGCTGACAATGGAAAAGTTGCGACATCAATCACAGCAATAAGAGGTGCATCAGCAACAGTAGCAGAACGATATACTGTTTTGGAGAATGCACTGTCTGCAACACCCGATCCAACCAATCTTCAAAACGTAATGGATTTTCTGTTTGATGTGGCGCGTGAAATAGATAAACTTACCGGCGCAACAGCTGATGCTGTAAGCAGCAATCTGAAACCGGGTTTTGAAACAACCATCACGTCATTAGGTAATGCATATTCAAAGGTCATCAGTTATGAAGTGGAGGCAGATGCAGAATTGAGCGGTGCTTATACTGTACAACATTCCATCTCTTCACCCACACATGCAAACTGGGGCACCATCTTTAGTGCGCCACCTGCTTCTCTGAATGTAATGACGGGTGCCGATGATGCAGCCATGATCAGAAGTATTATTCCTTTGCTTCGAACCGAATTTAATTTCATCAACAGTTATTTATCAAGTGCAATTGTGAAAACCGCAGCACTTACAGAACAGGAAGCAGATAAAGGATTAGCCATTGTATTACCTGCATACAAAGCAATACTTGATGGTATTCAGAATACAAAAACCATTCTTCCTCCATCAGGATCAGTAACAGGTATTTATGCATTTGTTGACCGCACACGAGGTGTATGGAAAGCGCCTGCAAATGTGAGCATCAGTGGTATCATCGGGCCGGCATTTACATTTAATGCGGGACAATTAGATGCATTGAATATTGATGTAACAGCAGGTAAATCCATCAATGCTATCCGTGCATTCACTGGAAAAGGAACATTGGTCTATGGTGCAAGAACATTAGCAGGTAATGATAATGAATGGCGCTATGTTTCTGTACGCAGGTTGTTTAATATGATTGAAGAGAGTGTGAAAAAAGCAACCGAGCAATTTGTGTTTGAACCCAACGATGCAAACACCTGGACGAAAGTAAAAGCCATGATCTCAAATTATCTCACCGTATTATGGAGGCAAGGTGCATTAGCAGGTGCAAAACCTGAGCATGCGTTTTATGTTGCCTGCGGACTTGGAGCTACAATGACGGCAGTGGATATACTTGAAGGAAAATTGATTGTAGAGATTGGTTTAGCAGCGGTTCGTCCTGCAGAGTTTATCATCCTACGCTTCTCACATAAAATGCAGGAGTCTTAATTTTTTGAATTCACATTAATCACAACAAAACGAATTGTATGGCAACTTATCCTTTATCAAAATTTCATTTCCGGGTAGAATGGGGAGGCACACGCATTGGTTTTACCGAAGTAACCGGTTTAGATAAAAGTCTGGATGTAATTGAATACCGTGATGGTGCAAGTCCTGAATATTCAAAAATAAAAATGCCGGGTTTGCAAAAGTTTTCGAACGTAACACTTAAGCGGGGAACGTTTGAAAGTGACAATGAATATTATGCATGGCTAAACACCGTGCAGATGAATAAGATCGAACGAAGAGATCTGATCATCTCATTGTTGAACGAGCAGCACGAACCGGTAATGGTATGGAAAGTAAAGAATGCTTTCCCGGTAAAGGTGCAATCATCCGATCTGAAAGCCGACGGTAACGAAGTGGCCATTGAAACAATGGAACTCGCACACGAAGGTTTGGTTATTGAACTTCCATAAACAAGAGTATGCCATTTGAGTATCCGCTTACCGGTTTTCATTTTCTGGTAACCTTTGAGTTGTTTCCGCAATCGCCTGTTGACGTACGTTTCCAGGAAGTGGCAGGCTTGTCTGTAAGTATGGGAACAGAATCGATCAACGAAGGTGGTGAAAACCGATTCTCACATAAGCTGCCAACAAGGGCAAACTTCAGTGACATTACATTAAAGCGTGGTTTGTTCGAATACTCTGAACTCTATCGATGGGTAAAAAATGCAATGGAAAATTTTGAATTCCGTCCATTGAATTTAACAATCAGCCTACTCAACGAAGTACATGCACCCGTGTATATGTGGCGTGTGTATAACAGCATACCAACCAAGTGGGAGTTATCATCTTTCAATGCCAACAACAGCGAAGTAGTGGTGGAAACACTTGTATTGAGCTGTGCTTATTTCTCACCCATTAACCGTTAAACCTTATGCCAGTTGTTATTAACGAAATACAGATCACTGCTTATGTAAATGAAACCGGTAATACGGAAAACAGGCAGCAACGTGGACGAAGTGAAGGCGAAAAGAAAGATGATGAAACAAAAAAAGAATCGCTTGTGAAAATTTGTGTGGAAGAAGTATTGCGCATTTTAAAAGAAAAAGAAGAACGTTGATATGATACCGGGTAAGTTACAAAAGATGACCTTAAAGGCATTTGGCAACGCAGATTTTAGTGATAGCAGCGCACTGCCGGATGGAGAATTTACTGTACAGGTAAATCCTGAATCTTATACCCTTACACATACGATTGAATATACAGAGCAGCAAGCAGGTGGTACAAGCGCTGCACAGCCACGTTATAGCAGCAGCCGTCCACAAAATCTTGAATTTGATTTCTTGTTCGACGCAACAGGTGTGTTGAACGGTGATGGTATTCCTGCTGCAGAAAGTGGCGTTCCTGTTGTTACAGTTGTTCATTCAATTGTCGATACCATCAATAAACTGAAAAAGGTGGTGTATGATTTTGTAGGAGAGACCCACGAAACACCATACGTAAAAATCTATTGGGGTACCATGTTGTTTAAATGCAGGTTAACAAACCTGAGTATTACTTATAAATTATTCAAACCCGATGGAACACCTATTCGTGCATCAGCCAAATGTTCGTTCATAGGTGCGGTGGAAGATGTGCAACGTACAGCTGCAGAAAATGCACAATCACCGGACCTGACACATGTGCGTCGTGTAAAGCACGGCGATACATTACCCTTTATGTGTTATACTATTTATGGAGATGAAAATTTATACCTGCAGGTTGCTGCTGTTAATCAACTCAACCATTACCGTGATATAAAAGTGGGACAGGAACTTTTTTTTCCACCAGTTGAAAAAATAAAAGCATGACAGATACCCGCACCATACCATCGTCTTCAGCAGGTACCGATGTTGTTACGTTCACCGTAAAGATCGAAGGAGAAAATGTGCCACGCAGTATCAACATCAGTTCTGTTGTGATACAACGTCAGGCTTATCGTATTCCTTCCTGCAAGCTGATTATTTATGATGGCGATCCTGCGCAATCAAATTTTCCTGCAAGCAACGAAGACTTGTTTATTCCGGGTAAGAAACTTGAACTATGGGCAGGCTATGAAGCTGATGAAGATCTGTTGTTCACCGGTTTCATTGTAAAACAAGCCATCAAAATACGAAACGAAAAATCACCCGTGTTGGAAGTAGAAGCAAAAGATGCCTGTATTAAACTAAGCACGTATGCAAAGAGCAGATACTTTGCTGAGTTGAGCGATCAACAGGTGATAGAAGAAATAATACAGGATGCAGGATTGGAATCGGAGATTGAAAATACCGGTGCTGCATTAAAAGAAATTGTGCAATACCATGCAAGCGATTGGGATTTTATTATGACACGTGCAGAAGCAAACGGGTTGATCTGTTTTTGTGAAGATGGTAAGCTCATTGCAAAGAAACCTGATCTTGCAGCTGCGGAAACATTAAGTGTATTATTTGGTGCAACTATGCTGGAGATGGATGCAGAAATTGATGCACGTAGCCAGTTTGCAACTGTTCATGCACAAACATGGAGCCATGCTAACCAGGAACTTGTTGATGTGGAAGCAACAGTACCAACCATCAGCAAAGCAGGAAATTTATCTCCTGAAGATTTGTCGGACGCAACCGCAAACAGCAAACAAATCATTCAGCATGGAGGTTCATTGTCTGAACCGCAATTACAACAATGGGCCGATGCACAACTCATGCGCAATCGTATATCGAAAATAAGAGGCAGTGCAAAGTTCCAGGGTTATGCAGATGTGAAACCGGGTCAAATGATTTCTATTGCAGGAGTTGGTGATCGTTTCAGCAGTAATGCTTTCATCAGTGGTATTCGTCATGAGTTGTTTGATGGCAGCTGGACAACCACTGCACAATTTGGTTTAGATGCTACGGCTTATGCAGCGGCATTACCAATCAGTGCATTTCCTGCAGCCGCATATGGTCCGGCCATTAAAGGATTGCATACCGGTATTGTAACTGACCTGGAAGATCCGTTGAATGAATTTCGGGTGAAAATAAAAATCCCTTCAATCAGTATGCAGGACGAAGGTATGTGGGCACGCATGATGATGCCCGATGCAGGAAACAATCGTGGATTTTTCTTTCGGCCAGAAGTAGGTGATGAAGTATTGATCGGATTTCTCAATGAAGATCCCAACTACCCTGTTATCCTTGGTGGTTTACATAGTTCTGCAAAGGCAACACCGCTTCAACAGAATAACGATAATCATGAAAAAGGATTACAAACACGCAGCGAAATGAAATGGGTGTGGAATGATGAAAAGAAATCGTTCACAACAGAAACACCTGCCGGTAAAAAAATAATTGTTGATGAAGATGCAGGTGAAATTCAGATAGCTGATGAAAATGGTAATAAATTTTTAATGAATGCTGATGGCATCACCATTGAAGCAGCAAAAGCAATTAACATCAAAGCGGGGACTGATCTTAAAATGGAAGCATTGAATGCAGAACTGAAAGCAAGCGCCAGCGGAAAACTGAATGCAAGTGGAACAATGGAAGTTTCATCGAGTGGGTCAACAACAGTAAAAGGTTCGATTGTACAAATAAATTAAGCAGTATGTCAATGGCAGCAAGAGTGGGTGATATGCATGTATGCCCAATGGTAAACGGAACTGTGCCGCATGTTGGTGGACCTGTCATGCCAGCAGGATGCCCAACAGTTTTGATTGGTGGAATGCCTGCTGCACGTGTTGGTGATATGCTGGTTTGCACAGGACCGCCTGATAGTATTGTCAAAGGATCTGCAACAGTGTTAATTGGTGGCATGCCTGCTGCACGCATGGGTGATACCACTGCACATGGCGGAACAATTGTTATTGGTTGTCCAACAGTTATTATAGGAGGTTAATCATGGAAGTAAAAGATGATTTTTTAGGTAAGGGATGGAGCTTTCCTCCATCATTTAATAAATCAACCGGCCTGGTAAATACCGTGGCAGCTGTTGAAGATATTAATCAAAGTCTTCATATCCTGCTATCAACCATAACCGGCGAACGCATTATGCAACCTAAGTATGGGTGCGATATGAATGAGTTTTTGTTTGATCCTGTAACCACTACATTTAAAACAGTTATGGCAGACAAAGTGCGTACAGCATTGTTGATCTATGAATCACGTATTGAAGTGGAGAAACTGGAGATTGATGATGAAGGAGAACTCGAAGGAAGAATACTCATTGATATTCATTACAAGGTGCGGACAACCAACAGCCGCTATAACTATGTGTTCCCATTTTATAAAGCAGAAGCAACAGAATTAAAAACAACAGGCGAATGATCACGGGTAAACCATACGAACAATTATTGCTGCGTGATGGAACAAGCAGATTAAAGCGAAGAGCAACAGTTCTGCTTAATAAGAACTATGTGAATATTGATGAACGAAACATGGACGACCTTGTGCAGTTCGCTATTGATTTTGCAGAGCAGGTAAACTTCTTCAACGAACAATTGACGATCGATGGTAACTGGAAACATTTTTTTCAGCAAGGGCTTAACCTTGCAGATCTGAAAAAGAGTATTGACAGCCGAAGTGATTTTCATCCGCAGTTTGCTCTTTATCTCGTATTTATAAAATTGTTTGGCTTTGCTCAAAACCAATTGAACAGCTTAACACAACAGCATCTCGATTTTTATTATGAGCATGTGATCGATCTGCATCAACTGAAAGCAGAGCCTGATAAAGTGCATGTGGTATACGAACTGGCGAAAGGCGCTTCCGAATTTTTCTCTGCAAAAAACATATTGTTTGATGCAGGAAAAGATGCGTCAACGAAATTACCTCTTCATTATACAACAGATGACGACACAATTATTAATACAGCTACAATTGCCGATAAGCGAACGATCTATTTAAATCCTGCTGAAAATGATGTGGTTCGTTTTGCAAGCGTTGCTAATTCACCTGATGGACTTGGTGCAAAACCTGACCCAACAAAACCCTGGTGGAAAGCTTTTGGTGGCAAACATCTTTCATCAACCAAAATTGGTTTTGCATTGGCATCACCCTTATTGTTATTGAAAGAAGGAACAAGAGAAGTAACCATCACGATTCAGTTGAGTGGACTTGCGCAATCGCTGCAAACAATTACAAGTATAGATGGTGAAAAGCTGGAAGTGTTTTATACCGGTAAGAAAAACTGGGTAGGCCCATTTGAAGCTACCATTACTCCAGTAAATAATTTCAGTGGAGGCAATCAATCCATCACCATCAAACATAGTTTAGGAGGTGACGATGAAGAAGTGGTGAGATATGATGGAGCGATTCACGGGCAATCATTTAATACTGTTTGGCCGGTCATGCAATTAAAAGCCGATACAACCAATACCGGTAATTTATTCGGGGCATTAAAATCTTCTACAGTAAGTAAAGTAAAGATCGATGTAAAGGTAAATGGCGTTGCAGGGTTACGATTGGAGAACGATCAGGGAGTAGTTGATGCAAAGAAACCTTTTCAGCCATTTGGATCTCTTCCTAGAAAAGGTTCTTCATTTTATGTTGGGTTTGAAGAAGTGTTGCATAAAAATTTAGACACATTTTCTTTTGATGTAACATGGCTGGCGCCACCCGAAAAGCTGAGTACGCATTACAGTAATTATCCATCAAACCCTGTTGACAAGAACGAATATTTTAAAGCCGACTACTTTGTAAAAAGCAGTACATCAAAAAATGGTGAAACCAATTTGTTTGATGTGAGTAATGCAGAGTCGACAGTTACATGGCCTAACACAGCAAGTTCACCAGGATTGTTTTCATTTTACCCCTGGCTCAATTCGTATTTTATTTCAACATACAACTCTTATCATTCGCTGATATCAAATCCCAATTTATATATCGCAGGCTTTTTTGGATATAACTTTAATTTGGTTAGCGCAGTAGCTAAGAAAACAATTCTGCCGGTTTCGCCGGAGAAAGGATTTATTCGTTTTGAATTACAGAAAGATTTTTTGCATAGCATTTATCCGCATGTATTAGCAACTGCAATGACTGCTACACCACCAATAACTGTAGCTACGTTGCCAAAAGAGCCTTATACTCCAACAATAAAAACAATACGTTTCAATTATACAGCATCATCAACAGAGATCATTCCTTCATCAGAAAGCTTTGGTGATTTTAACCGGAAAGAAATTCAATTATTTCATCTCGGGGTGTTTGGCCAGGCAGAACAGCATGGTTATTTAAAAACTGAAACAGCAAGATTATTCGGTCCAACTGTTCCGTTCAATAAGAGCATTTATCTTTTTCCGTCTTATAAAAACGAAGGAAACTTTCTGTTTTCATTAACCGGAGCTCTGCCTGGTCAATCGGTTTCTTTTCTTTTTCAACTAGCTGAAGGAACAGCTAATCCGGAAAAGGAAGCTGTGAATATTCATTGGTTTGCGTTGAGTAATAACGAGTGGCGAAAACTGAAGCAAACGG
This sequence comes from Lacibacter sp. H375, assembly GCF_037892425.1. Taxonomy (NCBI): domain Bacteria; kingdom Pseudomonadati; phylum Bacteroidota; class Chitinophagia; order Chitinophagales; family Chitinophagaceae; genus Lacibacter; species Lacibacter aquaticus. The sequence goes on along the minus strand of NZ_JBBKTT010000001.1, from coordinate 71,913 downwards.
AAATATTAAAGTATGAAACCAATCACTTATTGCGTAGTGGTATTATTCGTTTGGTGATACCGACTGAAGCTACTACCGATAACAGCTTGCTTGATGCAGGTAAGATCTGGCTTTGTGCTGTTGTAGAAAAGGATGTGGATGCTGTTTGTTTGTTCAATGATGTTATACCGCAGGCAGTAACTGCAACATTTAAAGCAGCTGCAAATAGTAGTTCATTGCATGAATCACCTGCAGGTACCATCAATAAGCTGGTTAACAAAGTTGCTGAAGTAAAAAAATTAAATCAGCCTTATGCATCGTTTGGAGGGAAAGCAGTAGAATCAAAAGATGATTTCTATTTGCGTGTTAGTGAACGTTTGCGTCATAAACAACGTGCAGTTGATCTTTGGGATTATGAACATATCGTATTACAGGAATTCCCCGAAGTATATAAAGTAAAATGTTTGAACCATAGTGTGCTGCCTGCAGACTGTGCTTGCGATTTTGTAAAGCCCGGTCATGTAACATTGGTAGTAGTACCGGACGTTCGGAATAAAAATCAATTCAGCCCGCTTGAACCGAAAGTAAGTCTTGACCTGATTACAAGAATAGAAGATTACTTGAAAGAGCTTTGTCCTTTTTTTGTAATACCACAAGTAAAGAATCCTATTTACGAGCAAGTGAAGCTGCAATTTAAAATTCGATTCACAACAGAAGGCGATTTTGGTTTTTATGCAGATCTGTTAAATAATGATCTCATCAAATACCTGACACCCTGGGCTTATTCAACAGATACCGATATTGTATTTGGCGGACATATTCGTAAAAGCGTGTTACTGAATTTTGTTGAAGAACTCAGCTATGTTGATTTTGTAACTGAGTTAAACATGTATCATATTGTAAATGGCGGACAGAGTGTAGATACTGATGAAATAAAGATCAATAACCCGGCTGCTATACTTGTTTCGCATAACCAACATTTGATCACCGCTTACCAGGAAACAGAAGTTTGCGTATGAAGAATGCCGTTACCATAACAAAACAAAAACCAGCATCGCCTTCCATGGATTATGCCTTTCTGCGTGCAGAAGGGATGAAATGGATCGAACGATACGGGTCGGATCTCTGGACCGATTACAATACACATGATCCCGGTATCACCATCATGGAATTGCTTTCTTATGCCATTACTGATCTTGGCTACCGCACAGCTTTTCCATTGAAAGATATTTTATCAACTGCTGAAAACAACGATGCCAATTTTAAATCGCAGTTTTATTCTGCAAAAGAAATACTTCCCACAAGACCTGTTTCAGAGATCGATCTTCGAAAACTGTTCATTGATATTGACGGTATTCGAAATGCTTGGTTGATGAAAGCAGATGAATCGTTGTTTGTTGATGTGAAGAATGAACATATTGTTGCAGGAAAGCCTGAACATGATAAGTTTTACCAGTTTCAGTTAAATGGCATTTATGATGTAAAAGTGGAGCTTGATCTGAAAGCAACTGATGGCGGTGATTGGGATGATGAAAAACGCCAGCAAGTATTTGACCAGCTAAGAGAAAGATTCCATGCACACAGAAATCTTTGCGAAGATCTGCGCAATATTGAACTGGTGGAAGAACAAAAGATTCGTATTTGTGCTGATGTGGAAATACAACCCAATGCGAATGCGTTTGAAGTGTATGGGGAGATATTGTACCGGGTACAGAATTATTTAGCACCCGATGTCAGACAATACACGTTGTCGGAAATGCGGCAGTTGAAAAAAACGAATGCTGAACTGTATCGCATGGATGAAATCTTTAATGGCCCGGTTCTTCAATTCGGATTTATTCCTGATGAAGAAATAAAACTATCGGGCTTGAAACGTAAAGTGTTTTTATCCGACATCATTTCCATCATGATGGATGTTGAACATGTGATTGCAGTAAAAGAAGTGAAGTTCAATTTTTGCAATGACGAGAAAGAATTAAAGAATGAATGGGTGCTTTGTATCGACAGGGGAAGGAAGCCCGGACTTTGCTTGGATAAGATGGCTTTACATTTTTATAAAGATGTAGTGCCTGTAAATGCGAATAAGCAAAAAGCCATCGATTTGTACAGGGAAAAAATGGAAGCTGACAGGCTGGCGAAGAAAAATAAAACCTACGAAGACTATCAGTATGAAAAAGGTGTTGACAGAAATGTAAGTACATATCGTTCTGTACGAAATGATCTGCCATTGGTTTATGGTGTGAGTGATTACGGGTTACCTTCACATGCTGATCTTACACGTCGTTCGCAAGCGAAGCAATTAAAAGCTTATCTCGTGTTTTATGATCAGTTGCTCGGAAATTATCTTTCACAACTGCATCATGTAAAGGATATCTTACGATTACAGAAGCCGTTGACAGATGTTGTGTCACCTCAAACTTACTTTTATCAAAAGCTGAATGATATCGGAGAAATACAAAGCAATCAAGAGGAAATTATTATAGATACAGCATCTTATGCAAACCCCGGCGGAACACTCGCAGGAATCGTAAGCAATTTTGAAAAAGATACCAACCGGTTAAATCGTTTTACTGATCATCTCCTCAGTCGATTTTCAGAACAGTTTACTGATTATGCTGTGCAGTTGTACACACTTTCAGATAATGTTTCGGACAGTGAATTGCTGGCGGCAAAAATTCAACTATTGAAAGAATATCCTGATTTGAGTAAAAATCGTTCAGCAGGATACAATTATACAGAAGTGCCGGTGTGGGATAGTGATAATGTAAGTGGTCTCGAACACAGGATATGTCGCTTGCTTGGTATCAGCAATTATTTCCGTCATTCAATTTCAACTATCAAATCAGAAGTGGTGGAAGAGATCAACAACGGAACAGCTGAATATGTGTTTCGCATTGCCGATCCTGACAATGCAAGCCGCACATTGCTCAGCAATACCAAGAAATACGCAACAAAAGCAGAAGCCGAAGCTGTATTTGCAAAGGCAATGGAGCATGCAGCACTTCGTGATTATTACGACCTGAAACAAGCAGCTGATGGTCGCTATCACTTTAATATAATTGATGAAATGGGAGAGTTGCTTGCACGCCGTTTTGAATACTTCGCCACTGCAAGCATCGCCGAGGCAGCGATCCTGAAATTAATGTTGCTGGTAAAAGAACAATACAGCAATGAAGGATTGTTTGTGGTTGAGCATTTACTTCTGCGTATGGATGCATCTTTTTTGCTAGAAGAAAATGAGTTGTTTAACAAAGAGAATTTTTTACCTGTATGTACTGATAATGATTGTGAAGATTGCGAGCAGGATCCTTACTCGTTCCGCATCACTGTTGTGTTGCCTGCTGAAACATTACGTTTCCGAAATATGGATTTCAGGAAACAGGTGGAGAACCTGATACGCCAACAAACACCAGCGCACATTTATCCCAAAATATGTTGGGTGAATAATGAGCAGCTGGCAAAGTTTGAAACAGCATGGAAATTATGGCTTACGCTAAAACAGGAAGGAAAGCAAAACACAACGGAAGGATTAATTGCAACAAGAGCATTGATCGATATTTTATTTAACCTGCGGAGTTTAATGCCGAAAGGAGTGCTGCCCGATTGTGGCGAACTACCGGACAACCCGCTTATTCTTGGACGAACCAGTTTAGGTAACCTTTAAAAACAATTGGTATGGAACATATTCCTGTAAAACTCAAATCGCCAAAAAACTCTTTCAATTATTTTGAAGATAACCAGGTGCTTACCGCCGAGCAACTGAATCATGTAGTTCAGTATTTCGATTACCAGGAAAGGCTTACACGTGCAAGACTGTTGGGTGTGGGCATTGTATGCGGCCTCAACATAGTGTTTAACCGAAATAATATTACTGTTACAAAAGGTGTAGGCGTAACCAGCGATGGTGATCTTATAGTGTTGGAAACAGACAAAGTATTAGTTGCGGCCAAACAACTTGACGACAATAAAGCAAACTATCCGGCATTTGAAAAGCTTAAGAATGAGGATGGAACTTTGCGTTTATCAGAGTTGGTTGAAAGCAATGAAGGCGCAACCGGGTTAACAGATTTCTTCAATGCAAATAATCAGCCACAGAATACGGTTGTGCTGGCTTACCTGAGTCAGTACACAATTGATACTGATCAGTGTTCTGCTGATGAATGTGAGAACAAAGGTTTGGTGCATCATTCAGAATTAAAGTTTATTGCCATTAGCCGTAGCGATTATGATCTGATCGATAATGATCCAGGCTGTTGTGGCGATGAATATTTCAGTTTGCCGGAAGTAAGTATTCCACGTGTGTTGTTGAATGAAAATGATAATATCTTCAGCTATGCCGATTTGTTGCGTACTTATGGAACTGCAATTAACAATGGAAGCAATACCCTTGAAGAAGGTTTGAAAACAGCAGCAGCAACTGCCCGTGATTTATTACAGTGTTATAAGGTTAATGGCGGGTATAAAGAATTGTTTACCCAGGTTGAAATGAATATCGTCACAAAAGTTCCCTCAATTGCAAAGAAAGCCGTAACGGATAATGCTCGTGGTATACAATATGTGTATGGTTTTTTAAAAGATGTGGCTGCTTCATATAGCGAATTCAAGGAAAGCGTATTTGATCTTTGCTATGGCTGTTGCACTACACCTGATGCTTTTCCTAAGCATGTGGCATTAGGACTATTACAAGGCGATGATTTTGGGTTAAACAAAAAATACAGAAGCTGTTTTATTGAGTCGCCCATACTCAACAACAAGAACGAAGCACTGGAAGATGCCTTGCATCTTTTTGCAAGACTGGCAAAGTTAGTAGCATCATTCAACATCCCTGAAAGGGCAATCATAAAAATCACACCTTCAGGAGGCATCAATGAATTAATTGGTAACAGGGCAATACCATATTACTATGAAGCGGAAAAGGTTGTACAACACTGGTCAGCAAAAGCGTGGCGACGTAACAAAAGCAATACTATATTATCCTATCATTCGCAGCAATATTCCACGTTGCCACATGTAACAACCCCACTTGTGTATGATATCGATCAATATCCATTTTTAAGAATTGAGGGGCATGTTGGGAAAACGTATGATGATGCATACATAGCCATTGATAAAATAAGAAAGCAGTTTGATCTGCCCTTTGATATTGCAGGAGTGCAACTGCAAAAAGAAAGAATAAGAAAACTACCACCAAAAGCAATACGTCCAGGCATCCTTGATTTGCTTTATGACAAGGAACGCATACACATGGATACCAAGCTGGATTATGTGAAGAAGTATAATGAATCGTTGCTATTGAATCTTCCTAACGACGATGAACTAAACCAGCCTGCCATTACAAAAGACTATGGCGACCCCAAAGCTTTAAGAAATATGCTGGTAAGTAAAAAAAATGAATTGGATACACATATTGCAACCACAAAACTTGCCTTATCCAAACCGTCAAAAGAAGTTGTTGGTGCTGTTGCCTGGGACGATCTGCACATCAGCATGGCCAATGCAGGTGCAGAAATAAATAAAAATTCAAAACTGTTTACTGCGGCAGCCTTCCGCTCACCTCTTGAGAATCTGGGGGTACTGGATCAGCCACGAATACTTTTGTGGCTTGGCGATATTTTGCAAAAGCAAAAACAACAGGTTGAAGATGGTTATATTTTCAGCAAATTTTTGCAACAGAATCCTGCGATGATGCATAATGGAGGAGTTTGTAAAGGTGGTACGTTTATTTTAGTGTATGAGAAGATTGGCGACACTGAAACAGTGGTAGCCGATTTTTATCTACCCTATATTGTTAAAGACGAATTGGTGGAATCGAAGGTTGATACTACAACCATACCGATTAGGCCTGTGAAAGAAATCAACTTCACCATTTCGAAAGATATTCTGAAACGGCCACTTTTAAACACTGAACTTTTTAATGTTAAAGACGAATTGTTGAGAGTGAAAGATCTTACAAACAATGCTGATATCGCAGTAGGCAAAAGATTAAACGATTTCGACATCAGGATAAACAAAGTTGGACAGGATGTGCTTGTAAACCGGGAAAATATTGGAAAAGAAGTGGCGGTAGTTAAAGACAAGTATGAAACTTCTTTCTCTAAATTAATATCATCTTACGATACAGTTGTTACAAAAGGTAGTATTAAAGTTAGCGCTGATGGAGGTATCAGGGAAACAACCCGAGCCGATATTGAAGAGCTGATAACAGGCGTAAGAACAGAGTTCAACGGTAAAATATTAGAAACAGAAAACAGGATTAACACAAAGGTTACCACTGTTGCAAACGAACTTACTGCAACCAAAGCACAAATAACCAAAACGGGTAATGATCTTGTTTTGCTTGATGGTAAATTAAACAATGTAAGAACCGAATTAACTTCTAAGTTAACAGCGGATGTTAAAGGGGTAAACGATCGTGTTACATCTGTTGAAAATGCATTTGATGCCAAGCTGGTACAAACCGTTGCAACAACTGATACCAAGATAAATTCGGCTATTGCTGTTGTTAACCGTGATATGGCATCTAATGCACAGGTGGTTGATGTAAAACTTGCAACTCTTAAAAACGAAGTAATTATTCAGGCCGATAAATCGGCAACTGAAAAACTGAATCTGCAGAAAGCTGCCTTTGATCAAACAATTGGTGTGGTAAACAGAGAAATAACAACAATTAAAAACAGGCCACCAATAAGGTAATGAATGGCTGTTAACCAGCTATCATTAAAGTCGTAACAATACCATGAGTGCAACTGTAACACATAGCATCGGTAAAATTTCGTTTCACCTGAAAGGAGTGGAAACGGGAAAAGTATTTACTATGCGTCAACACGCAGCTTCTTACCTGCAACATGATTTTGTACGAATGGCCGAAGACGTGTTTGATGAGTTTGCATTAAATGATGAGTTACTATTTATTCAGAAACTTTCAATTGATCTACAAATTGCAAGTGATTCATTTGATTTGAAAAAGCAGGAGTACCACTTGCGTGAACAGATACGGGAGCAGATTGTTGCTCAAGTACAGAAGCAAAAAAATAATACGTTTGCTCAGACTTCAACAGGAGTTGAACAGAAAAATGATGCAAGAACACCTGATGTAAACCTTTTATTAAAAGCTTGGGCATTTTATTTAGAGCGGGGTTATTTACCTGCGTATATGTCTTTTGTATTATGGCATGAGCGCCTAAGTTGGTGGAAGAAAACGTTTGTGCAGTCTACAAATCAGTTGAAGCAGTTTTTAATTTCTCAATTAAGTGATGAGCAGAGGTTGAAACGTTTTTTAAAACATGAACCATCAAGAGTGCAACAATGGATATTTGAACAACTCCATCCGGAATTGCACACATTGCTGGAGACAGGAAGTGTGAGGTGGAATCGTACGATTCCTTTCTCTCATTTTGAATTGAAAACATATTTGCAGTTTCTGCTTTCTGAAAAAAACAGTTCTGTTTTGCTAAACGAAGAACAGTTACCTTCTGTTGAATGGGTGATGCATCATCATGAAACTTATAACAGATCATCAAAACAATTATCAACTGAGTTGAAGGAAGTAGCAGCAACAAAAAATGTTTCGTTGCAGACAGATCAGGAATCGATCATAATACACAATGCAGGAATTGTGTTACTGCAGCCATTTATCTCTACCTTATTTAATGAGCTGCACATATTGAGTGAAGACCGCAAATCGATCACAGATAAACAGAAAGCCTGTGCCTTGCTCTCGGTTCTTGCTGGCGATGCAGAGCAGGATGAAATCTACTATCCTTTATATAAATTATTGTGTGGTGTTCCAATGCATGAGGTGATCGATGGCAATGTGCAATTAACTACAGAAGAGCGTGAAGAATGTTTTCACTTGTTGCAACAGGTAATTGTTCATTGGCCTGCATTGAAACAATCGTCAGTACCCTCGTTACAACAAATTTTTTTGCAACGAACAGGTAAGTTGTCGCACAAAGAAGATAAATGGTTGCTGCAAGTGGAACAACGAACAGAAGACGTGTTGATGCAGTACTTACCTTGGACTTATTCAATTATCCGTTACCCCTGGATGAAACAAGCCCTATTTGTTGAATGGACTTAGAAAAAGGCATAAGGCTCCATGTACAAGAAACAAGGAATAAGGAAAGAGGATCACGCAATTTGAAAATCTAAACTCATAACTCATAACCAAAATCAAGTGTATGAAATACCCAGGCAGAATTATCAAAGAAGGCGAAGGCAATACAGCAATTGTAAAAGCAATTCAGAAAAAGCTCATTGAATTGAATATTGGTAACCTCGAAGGAACCGGCACGTATGGCGTAAAAACCAAGAATGCAGTGAAACTTTTTCAGGCAACACATATGGATCAGTTTGGTAATCCACTTGAAGTGGATGGACAAGTTGGTTCGCTTACGTGGTCAACATTGTTTGGCACAGATACTGTTGTTGTAACGGATACTGCACCCAATGCTTTGCTTGCAGAATCAGTAAAGGCTGCTATCAAGCAACTTGGTGTTATGGAAGAACCTCCCGGCAGTAATAAAGGCCCGGTGGTTGATCAATACCTTGCAAGTGTTGGATTGCCTCCCGGTTTGTTCTGGTGTGCTGCCTTTGTGTATTGGGGATTCGATAAAGCATCAACCACATTGGGTAAGAAAAACCCACTAGTGAAGACAGGACATGTAATGACGCATTGGAATAAAACAACAGGTAAAAAAATTACAACCAATGAAGCAGTGAACAAACCATCTCTTATAAAGCCCGGACATATTTTTATTATGAACACAGGCGGAAGTGCAGGCCACACTGGGATAGTTGAAAAAGTAGAAGGCGGATTTATTCATACCATAGAAGGCAACAGTAATAATGCGGGAAGCAGAAATGGTATTGGCGTGTTTCGGCTTCAACGGAAAATTGCAAAGATCAATCGGGGGTTTATTGAATACAAATGATGAGTGATGAGTAATGAATGATGAGTACGCTCCGTTGGACGGATCATAATTGGTTAATTATAGTTTGATTTTTCAAATTCAATTTTAAAGAATTGTTTACATCGGCTGAAAAAACATCCAAACCTGCAGGTGCTGTAAAAGCAACTGCAGACAAAACTTCTTTCTTCAGGAAAGCAGGTGAGGAGAGTTTTTTTAGTTCAAAAACAAATCCATCATTTTTCAATTCAACAGTTCAGGCCAAATTAAATATCAGTCAGCCGAACGATCCATTGGAAAAAGAAGCCGACGAAACGGCTGATAAGGTTATGCGTATGCCTGATGCAGCTGTGCCATCAATCGCAGAAAAGAAAGAAGATGAATTGCAACGTAAGGAAGATGAGCAGGAAGAAATGATCCAGCCAAAAATGATTGTGAATGCCGGTGGCAGTTTAGTGATGAGAAGTGAAGAACCGGGTGAAGTAAATGAAGAAACTGTTCAACCAAAATTATATAGTGCCGGGTTGATGCGTAAAGAAGCAGAAGAGGAGCAAGAAGAAACAGTACAACGAAAAGAAGAAGAACAGGAAGAAACCATTCAACGATTTGCAGATAGCAACTGCTGCAGTGCGGCAGTCATTCATCGCAAGGAACGTGGCCCACCAACAACTCACACATCCACGTTCTCATCACAATTACAACAAAGCAAAGGACAAGGTGCTCCTTTGAACCATAGTGTATTGCATAATATGCAAAACAGGTTTGGTGCTGATTTCAGCTCGGTGCGTATTCACAACAATAACACATCGGCACAACTCAGCAGCAATATCAATGCACAGGCATTTACACATGGTAATGATATTTATTTTAATCACGGAAAGTATAATCCTCATACTTCATCCGGAGGTTCGTTGCTTGCCCATGAGTTAACGCACACTATTCAGCAAGGTGCCGCAACACTTCATCGCAAGGCAAAAAGCCCTGCCACATCTCCTTTTGTTCAAACCAAAACAGAACCACAACAACTTACTGCAGAACCACGGCCTGAATTAATACGTGCAGTTCATCATGCAAAATCACAAATAGGAAAAGTAAATGCATCGCAAACAACACCAGATGGTTTGCGAGTTGGTGCAGATCGATTGGTGGAATATTTTAAAACAGCCATGGGTGATGAAGCAATACTTGAAGGTAATCAACCATACAAAACAGGAAGCGTTCACATTGATAATATCAGGTATAAGAAAGAAGCCAAAGGAATGAATCCTTTGGATCCAACCGGCCCGGCAGTAATGCGTGATGCAATGCCTAGCTGGTGCGGCATCTTTACATTCTGGGCATTGAACAAGGGTGGCATTCCAATGAAGAAATGGAAATTGGGACAAGCTGCAGTTGATATCAAGTCTGCATATCCTCCCGGTTATACACCACGTGCCGGTGATATTGCATATAAAGGTCCGCCATACCATCACTATGCAATTGTAGAAAACGCAACAGGTGGTGCAAAGAATGCAACGGTGAATACAGTTGATGGTAACACGGCTGGTGAAGATAATCTTGGTGCACAGGTACAACAACGTTCACAATCGATGAGTGTGTGGAAATTATTCTTTAATCCATTGTATGGACTGGAGGAACAGCTGCCGCAAAATCCGGAAGCACTGACTCCTGAAGAGATCAATAAAATTATGAGCGATGCAGGTGCATCGTCAACTTCATATTTATCAGCCCCTGCTTCAACAGCTGCTGAAATAAAACCATACACACCCGCTGAAACAACTGTAGCAGAAATGCCTGCTCCTGTAACAGACGAAGCCTCTGCGGTTGTTCCGGCAGAAGAAACAAAAGAAGGGACGGTAGAAGTAAAGGCAGAAGTGATTCCAACATCACCTAAAACACCGGAAGAAGATCCTGCTTATCAGCAGATCATGCAGCAGGCTGGTTCAGTAAAATCAAAACAAAAAACACATGATACACCGAAATCGAAAGCCGATGCGGCACAACTTGCATCTGCAATACCAGTTGACTTAGATAAAAGCAGCCAGGCGCAGTTTCATAAGGTGAACGAAATGGAATTGCAGGACAAACAGAAATTCAATGCAGATGCATTTAAAAAACAATTGAATGATCGCATAGAAGGTGCATTGCCAAAAGATGATAACGAAACAGTTGATCGTTACGAACATCCAAGCAAGGCAGAAAAAGCAATGAGTGAAGCAAAAGACGGAATGAAGACAGATGTGAAAGAGGAAAAGAAAAAAGCCGGTAATGCCATTGAAACAACAACTTCTGCTCCACCATCAGAAGAGGGAGTAAAGCCAAAAGAGACTGCAGACATGCAGCCAGAAGATGCGGGTAAGAAACCGCATATTCCCAAAGCTGAAGCAGCAGCGCCAAAGCCGAAGACAGACGAAGAAATTTCGATGGAGAAAGATGCACAGTCGTTAGATGATCAAATGGCAGAGAGCGATGTTACAGAAGAGCAACTGGCAAATTCAAATGAACCAACATTTGGTGAAGCACTTTCCAGCAAACAGGAAGCACAAACACAGGCACGCAATGCACCGGCAGAATATAGAGCCAAGGAGCAGCCGCAAATTGCAAAAGCTGAAGACCAGGCGAAAGCGACAGTTGCAGGAAAACTAACGGAGATGCATGAGGGCAGAGCAGGCGCATTGGCAAAAGTTGATGAAGGTAAAAACAACACCAAAACAAAAGATGAAGAAAAGCGGAAAGAAATTGCCGGTAATCTTCAACGTATCTATAACGAAACAAAAGAAAAGGTTACCACACTGCTTACTAATTTAGAAACAAACGTCATTACTGAATTTGATACAGCAGCCAATGCAGCCAATACAGTGTTTGAACGGAATGTACATCGACGTTTAGATGATCACTATGGTATTACAACGGTTGATGACACAGTTGGTGATTATATGCGTGGTGGACTGTCGCCGGAAATTGGAAAAATATTCCGTGAAGAGAAAGCAACATTCATGAATGCAATGAATACTTCAATCAATTCCATTGCATCGAAAGTTGAAACAGAACTCAATGCAGCTATTACAGCAATTGATGAGGGGAAAAAAGCAATTGATGAATATTGGAACAGCTTAACACCAGAAATGCAAAAAATTGGTGAAGAAGCCAAAACAGATATCGGTGGAAAATTTGATGAACTGGAACAAAGCGTACACGCAAAACATGATGAGTTAGTGGAAAAACTTGGCGACCGTTATGTGAAGAATGTAGAAAAGTTGCAGGAAACATTTGATAAGATCAAGAGTGAAAAACAAGGTTGGCTAAGCAAAGCGGTTGATGCAATAGCTGGTGTGATCAAAGCCATACTCCGGTTAAAAGATATGTTGCTGGAAACTTTGGCGAAAGTGGCACATGTTATTGGTAAGATCATTAAAGATCCGATTGGTTTCCTCAGCAATCTTATTGCAGCAGTGAAAATGGGGCTCGACAATTTTGTGAAGAACATCATGGATCACATGAAGAAGGGATTGATCGCCTGGCTGCTTGGTAATATGCCGCCTGGTTTGCAACTTCCTGATAAATGGGATCTGCCGGGCATCTTCCATTTTGTAATGCAGATCATCGGTCTAACATGGACGAATATCCGCCAACGTGCAGTGTTGAAAATGGGTGAACCTGTGGTAGCAGCTTTGGAAGAAGTGTTTGATATTTTCCAGATCATCATCAAAGAAGGTTTGCCGGGACTGTGGCGATACATCAAAGAAAAAGTGGGCAACCTGCAGGTGATGGTAATGGATGCCATCCAGGATTTCTTAGTTGAGAAAATCATTAAAGCAGGAATTACATGGGTGATCGGGCTAATGAATCCAGCAGGTGCATTTATCAAAGCATGTAAACTCATTTATGATATAGTGATGTTCTTTGTTGAGCGAGGCAAACAGATCATGGATTTAGTAAATGCTGTCATTGATTCTGTTGCATTGATCGTTGAAGGAAGTTTAGGTCAGGCAGCAAAGATGGTAGAAGATGCATTGGCAAAAATGATCCCTGTCACACTTGGTTTCCTAGCAGCATTACTTGGGTTAAATGGCATAACTGAGAAAGTACAGAAGATTATTAAAGCTGTACAGACACCTATCAACAAGGCAATTGATTGGGTATTGGATAAAGCCATTGCCTTCTCCAAAAAACTAGGGCTTGATAAACTGGTGAAGAAAGTAAAAGGTGGTATTAATAATGCAAAAGATTGGGCGAAGGAGAAGGTGAAGCAGGGCAAAGAGAAAGTGAAACAAGTTGGTGCAAAAATTATGGGATGGGTTGGGCTAAAGAAAAAAGTGAGTGTTCGAAAAGGTGAAACGCATACACTTTACTTCAATAAAGGAAGTAGAAAAATGATGATGGCATCAACACCAGTTGTTTTTGGAGATTTCATTAATAGTATTGTTATTCCTGTAAAGAAACAAAGTAAGCTAAATCCAATAAAAGCAGGTCTTGTTTCAATGTTACAGCAGGTAGACGGTTTAATAGCTAACACTACTATGTCCGAAGATGATAAGCAACAAAAGATTCAAGCGATTCTTGAAATAATCGGTCCGGAAATAGCTGAGTTGATAAGAGAAACCTCAGGTGCATTGTTAACATCAGAAGCTCCAAGATATGGTGGTGTACATGGCGGATTTGGCTCTTCAATGCGTGTTAGAATAGTAGATGGTAATCCGGCAACAACAGGTGGTCAGCCATCTGTTGGTGGCGGAAATTGGGATGCTCTTCGTAAGCGAAAGACAAGTATGGGAAGTAAGGATACATTTTACATCAGAGCGCACTTGTTAAATGATAATCTGGGCGGCCCTGGTGATACCTGGAGTAACTTATCTATATTATCGCAGCAAGCGAACAATAGGGATTGGTATGGCTCTGGATCGCATGAGACGGCAGTTGAAACAAGATTGAAAGGACCATTAAGTGAAAATGGAAAAGGGTTTATTTATGTTGTTACAGCTAATTACAGCAGAAGTCAAAATGCTGCCCTGATAAATATTGTAGACAGTTTGATTGCTTTTAAAAATGCCCCTTTAGGTGCTGCTCCTGTTGTGCCGTCTGATTATACTTACCTAAATGCATATAGCGTTGGGCAGTTAACTGATGTGAAACAAATTCTCGAGGCTGAAAAATTTGTGCCAACCACATTCGTGTGTACAATCAAGGAAATAGATCCATCGGTAGGAGAAGAAGTTGTTACATCCGATCACAATATCAACCGTACAATTACAAATGACATTCAGGGTCAATACTATCTATAAATAAAGAGTATGAAGAAAATACGTAGAGGGAAAAGGCAAATTGCAACTAAAGCCACAAAACCTACTTCCATTCAATCAGCAAACAAAAGTTCAGAAGATGTGGGCCAAGCAACAGCATTTTTCAAAAGCACAAATGCATCAAGCTTATCACATGATTCAAATCATTTCTTCAAAGCCCGTTTCGGTTATGACTTCTCGGATGTAAAAATTCATACCGGTACAGAAGCGGAAGTATCTGCAAATGATCTTGATGCAAAAGCATATACTGTTGGCAACAGTATTGTCTTCAACAGGAATGAATACAATCCGCATTCTTTTGAAGGGAAAAAATTACTGGCACATGAGTTAGCACATGTCATGCAAAGTAAGCAGGGTACTGTTGCTGATGGTTACATTCAGCCGCAACGTTCTACACCCGTACCTGCAACTGCTGTTGTTGATCCTCGTACAGACATTGCAACATTTACAGTGAACAGTGTAAACCTGGTGGTTGAGCCGGATCAAACATTAAGAAGAGGCACAACGGTTACATTTCATGGTCGGCGTATCAGAGTAAACAGAACAGGTGCAGTAACAGCCGCTAGTTTGCGGCCAAGGGTAATACCAACTTACACAGGGAGAGGAAGAAGCAGGCGTGTTACCTCGGTAACACTTTCGTATACATTATACATCAAAACATTTTATGGAACAAGGGCTTCTTCCTCTGATACCTCTGCTTATGGCAGAGGCACAACTGCGGCAGATATTGCAGCCGGCAATACAACACTGGGTTTTCATGAAGGAAGTCATGGGCAGGACTACCAGGATTATATTGCACAAAACCCATTACCACAATTTACACTTGAAGTGCCAGCAACCATCAGGCAATACAATGCTGCCATGCGTACATTTAACAGCGATGTAAGTACTTATTATGCTGATATGAGTTCGCATAGCGAAACGCATACAGATATGGTGGGCACACCTATGACTCCTTGAGTAAATTAATTATCTTTAAGAATGCTTTACACCTTACATAAAAACATCCACACTTCATCGCTTGATTCTGCACTTTCCGATCTCAGGATCATTATTTCGCAACGCATACAAGCGCATTTTAATGAGCAGTTGTTTCCTTTTCATCAATGGTTGGCGCAACAGTTTAATGGTGAGTTGTATAACGAAGAGATCGGGAAACATATTCCGCACTTGCAACACCCGGATGAGTGGATCATCCTGATGCTTGCATTAGTACCACATGTAAGCCCTAATTTTTTTGAAAGCATCATACAGGAACAATTACCGGGTGGTGGCGATTTTGCAGAGTTTGGCGGTGTTAAAGCAACCAATCACAGGAGTATGTTACCAACGGGTGAAACTGTACAGTTTGTTCTTGCAGGCACTTCAGTTGAAGATCGTTTAAAAGTACAATTCTATTTTTCAGAAGATCATTTCTTTTTCCGTGAAAGTATTCTGTGGTTAGAACCTGTGAAAGAAGGTGAGCCGGTTATGAGTGGCCGCATTATTCTTGCGCAGGATGTAGTTGATAAAATATTGTTGGGTCGGGAATCAGCGCCACGCTTTGGATTAGACTTTCCTGCCAAACGTATCACTACACAAATGAACTGGAACGATCTTGTGTTACCTAACAAAACTTCGCAACAGGTAGCAGATATCGTTACATGGTTAAAACATCATCACAAAATATCGGCCGATGAAAATCTAAAACGGAAAATAAAACCCGGTTACCGGGTGTTGTTTTATGGTCCATCAGGAACAGGTAAAACATTAACGGCTGGTTTAATCGGGAAGCAGTTTGAGAAAGAAGTGTATCGTATCGATCTTTCGCAAGTGGTATCAAAATACATTGGCGAAACAGAAAAAAACCTGGAGAGTGTTTTCAAACGGGCAGAAAGCAAAGACTGGATCTTATTTTTTGATGAAGCAGATGCTTTGTTTGGCAAACGCACCAATGTGCAGTCATCACATGATAAGTATGCCAACCAGGAAATATCTTATCTGTTGCAACGTGTGGAAGATTATCCCGGT
This sequence comes from Lacibacter sp. H375, assembly GCF_037892425.1. NCBI lineage: Bacteria > Pseudomonadati > Bacteroidota > Chitinophagia > Chitinophagales > Chitinophagaceae > Lacibacter > Lacibacter aquaticus. The sequence goes on along the minus strand of NZ_JBBKTT010000001.1, from coordinate 55,715 downwards.
TTGATGATCCTCGCATCTAATTTCAGGCATAATCTTGATGATGCATTTGTAAGAAGGTTTCATGCGGTTATTCATTTTCCCATCCCGAATGCTCATGAACGTTATGTGCTTTGGCAAAAATCGTTGCCTGATAGTCTCACTTCAAATGGTTCTGTGGATCTGTATCAATTGGCTGATAAATATGAGCTCACTGGCGCTTCCATCCTCAACGCTGTGCAATTTGCCGTTTTGCAATGCTATGCCCGCAATACAACTGAGCTGCAGCAGGCGGATCTGCTGGATGGTATTCGTAAAGAGCTGATGAAAGAAGAAAAGTCGGCTTAGTTGCTCCGCTCATCATTTAAGCTTTTCTGAACAGTATTTTTCAGGATATTTACGGCTCAAAATTTTGAGCATGAAGAATATTGTTTTGATCGTAGCTATTGTCTGTACCACATTTGAACTATATGCCCAGCCCAATCGTTGGCAACAACGGGTGAAATACGTGATGGATATTGATATGGATGTAACCACTAATCGTTACACTGGTAAACAGAAACTTGAATACACAAATAACTCTCCTGATACGCTAGATAAATTGTTTTATCATGTTTACTGGAATGCGTTTCAGCCAAACAGTATGATGGATGCCCGCAGCAGGGAATTAGGCAAAGCAAAAGTTGGCGGCCGGCCCGATTGGGATGCACGTGTAAGGGATCGCATTCTTAACTTAAAAGAGAATGAGATCGGTTACCAGAAAATAAAATCGCTGAAATTGAATGGAGTTGCACAAACAATAACCGAACATGAGACCATTCTTGAAGTAAAACTCAGCAAGCCTGTTTTGCCAAAGCAAAAAGTAATGCTTGAAATGGAGTGGGATGCGCAGGTTCCTTTGCAGGTTCGTCGTAGTGGAAGAGATGCAGCAAATGGTGTAAAATTTTCAATGTCGCAATGGTATCCCAAGTTATGTGAGTATGATGCGGATGGCTGGCATCCTAACCCATATGTTGCCCGTGAGTTTTATGGCGTGTGGGGCGATTTTGATGTAAACATTACCATCGATAAAAATTTCATTATTGGTGGCACGGGTTATCTAATCAATGCAAACCAAATAGGACATGGGTATGAAGCTGCGGGAGCAAAAGTTGTTCGTCCTGCAGGTGATAAACTAACGTGGAAGTTTACTGCGCCTAATGTGCACGATTTTGTTTGGGCAGCTGATGCTGAATACAAACATATTGTTCGGCAGGTGAAGAATGGTCCAACACTTCATGTGTTTTATAATTATCAACCTAACAATCCTAAGAATGATGAAGCATGGATGAAGGTGGCTGATGCTGCTGAGATTGTTTATCCGTTCATTGCAAAAAACTTCGGTGCATATCCTTACAAACAATATTCATTTATTCAAGGTGGTGATGGTGGTATGGAATACCCTATGGCAACATTGCTGAATGGCCCCGGGCTCGGTACAGTATTTCATGAATGGATGCACACCTGGTACCAGATGTTGATGGGCACCAATGAAAGTTTATATGCATGGATGGATGAAGGTTTTACTGATTATGCAACTGATCTTGTTGCAAATTATTATTTCAGCGAGATGGCAAAGCGTAGCGGAACAAAGCATGAAGATGATAAATTGCCAAAGTATCATGCAGATAATTACAGCAGTTATTTTAGCCTGGTGAAAAGCCGTTTGGAAGAACCCATGACAACCCATGCTGATCATTTCAATACCAACTTTGCATACAGTATTGCTTCTTATTCAAAAGGCGCAGTGTTTCTTTCACAGTTAGGTTATATCACCGGTGATACAGTAAGAGACAAAATTTTACTGGAGTATTATAAGCAATGGCGTTTTAAACATCCCAACGTAAATGATTTTATGCGTATTGCTGAAAAAGTGAGTGGCCTGCAATTAGACTGGTACAAAGAATATTGGGTAAACAGTACAAAAACGATCGACTACGGTATTGATAGTTTGTGGGAAGAAGGAGGCAAATCAAAAATTCGATTGAGGCGTGTGAATGAAATGCCCATGCCCATTGATCTTGTACTGACATTTAAAGACGGCACACAACAATTACATTACGTTCCCGGTTATCTCATGTTTGGAGAAAAACCTGCTGAGAATAATATAGCAAGAACAGTTTATCCAGCTTGGAAATGGACACATCCTACTTATGTAATTGAGTTTGATAAACCACTCAGGGATTTAACTGTTGCAGAAATTGACCCATCGTATCGTATGGCTGATGTTGACAGGAAGAATAATAGACTGGAATTGAAGTGGTAAACACTTCCGTTTGAATAAAAAGAAAAGCCGTTGTATTGGTACAACGGCTTTTCTTTTATCATTAAAGTTCAATTATCTTCCGTAAAATTTATTGACTGCTTCTACACGATTGTTCACGTGCAGTTTCTCGTAAATATGATATACATGTTTACGTACAGTTTCAGGACTGATGTCTAATTCTTTTCCGATCTCTTTGTAAATTTTTCCCTGCGCCAGTTTCTCTAAGATCATTTTTTCACGGCGGGTCAATACTGTAGTATCGGCATTGTCAGGAGTCAATGCAATTGTTTCCTGTACAGGCATATCTTTAAAAGCATTCACTACTTTCAATGCAATCTGGCTGCTCATTGGGGCACCACCATCTACCAATTCTCCAATTGCATCCAGCAATTTTGCAGGCGATGATTTTTTGAGAATATAACCACTTGCACCTGCACGTAATGCATCAAAGATCTTTTCATCTTCTTCATATACTGTACACATCATGTACAAAATCTCAGGATGTTGAGGCTTTAATTCCTTAACGAGATCAATACCATTGGTTGAACCCAAGCCAATGTCCATCAACACAACATCTGGTTTAATCAAAGGAATTTTTACCAACGCTTCTTCACCAGATGAAAAAGATCCGGCCAAACTGCAATTCTCACTTAATTCAATGATCTGCTCCAGTGCCTGACGGATATCTGTTACATCTTCAACTATACAAACGGATATTTTATTCATACTGCAAAGTTGAATCTTTCGTGCAACATAAGAAATACCACTAAGTGGTAATACAGCTCATGTTTTTAACGGTAAAAATGGGTTGAAGAGTGGCTGTAGAAGCCAAGCTTTGTTGTTTAATCCTTCACCATCAGCGTTTTACAGCCATCACAAACTTTTCCTTGAAAAAATCTTCGGTAAACAGTTCGTCAATTTGCCAGACGGTGGGAGACAGGCCGCTTTCTTTCACTTCTTCGGCAAGATCGCCTCCTTTCAAACAAATAAGCCCGCCATAAAAAGGCTCATCAAATGCGGTGGCAGGTTTGCCTTGTCCTTTTGCTTTAAGAATGGGAACACTCCATTGCCAGAGGTCTTTTAACGGAGCAACGGCACGGCTCACAACAAAATCAAATTTGCGGTTAACGATCTGCTCGGTGCGAGTATGTTGAGTGGTTACATTCTTTAAACCAATGGCTGAAGCCACTTCGTTCACCACTTTTAATTTTTTGTTGATGCTGTCGGTTAAATGAAATTGTACTTCAGGAAAAAAGATGGCCAACGGAATACCGGGGAATCCACCACCTGTACCCAGATCGCATATTTGTGTGCCGGGTTGAAAGTTGAATACTGCAGCAATGGCTAATGAATGAAGCACATGCTTCTCATAAAGACTGTCGATATCTTTACGGGAGATCACATTGATCTTTTCATTCCATTCCTTGTAAACAGCTTCGAGTTGCTGAAATTGCTGCAACTGTGCGGGCGTAAAATCAGAAAAATATTTAAGTACTACTTCCAATTGGCTCTTGGTTTTTTAAATAAACTATTTGCAAATAAAAGATAATAAAACCATTGCCAGATATCGAGAATGGGATAAAGCCAGAAAAGATCTTTTTCCTTAAGCTTACTCATGCTCTTGTAGTAGATGATCCCCTGCACGAGTAACCTGAAACCAAACACTGCCAATGCCATCCACCAGTTAAAGAAAATAATGGATGCGGCAAGCAGTGGATAGAACAGGAAATGTGAAAATGCAAACAGTCCCAGTGAAAACTTATGAATGCCTTTGTAATGATTACTGGTTGTATAATGTCTTGCTTTCTGGCTGCGCCATGTGCTCCATCTTGTTTTTGGTTCAGATAAAGTGAAAGCATCTTCATCTAACACAACAGCCGTATTCTTTTTTGTTGCTACCTGGTTAATAAAAAGATCATCGTCTCCACCAGGTAATTGGTTGTGAGAAGAGAAGCCTTTGTTACGAAAAAATAATTCTTTTTTATAAGCAAGATTACGACCCACACCCATATAAGGCATGCCTGCTAATGCGTAAGAGAAATACTGCAGTGCCGATAAAAATGTTTCGAAACGAATAAGCTTATTCAGCAAGCCGGGTTTTTTATAATAAGCGCCATAACCCAATGCAATTTCTTTTCCATTATTGAATGCACCCTGCATTAACTCGATCCATTTGCCACTTGCGGGTTTGCAGTCAGCATCAGTAAGCAAAAGCAATTCATACTTTGCTTCTTTAATGCCAATTGACAAAGGAAATTTTTTCCCATTGATCAATCTTGCCTCTTGTTTCAATTCAATTGGGCGAAGGTTACGGAATGGTTTCGACAGGTATTCCAGCACATACTTGCTGTCGTCAAACGAATTGTCGTTCACAGCTATTACCTCAAAGGTTGAACGGTACTCCTGTTGCAGAATTTCGGGTAAATTGTCAGCAAGATTTTGCGCTTCATCCCTTGCACAAACCACCACCGAAACGGCATGCTGCATAGAGCTTTCCATTTTCGGCTTTTTGTAAAATGCCAAACGGGTAAAAAAGTACAGGTAGTAAAATACCTGGATGGCTGCTGTTGCACAGAAAGCAGCAAATAAGATTTCGGGCCAATGCACACTCATAAGCAGCTGCGAAAATATTGCATTGCGTTGAAACAGCTAAGGGAATGTTATTCAGATGTGTGGAAGCCGATAATTGGTAGCCGTTAGTGTGCAGCTTTGATCTTCTTCAAACCCACTTTTGGCTAATGACTAATAGCTATCGGCTATCTTTGCGCCCTTATGGCAGCTTTACAGTTTCAATTACAACATACCAATCCACAATCGAAAGCAAGGGCAGGTGAGATCACTACTGATCATGGTACTATTCAAACACCCATCTTCATGCCCGTGGGAACAGTCGGAAGCGTAAAATCGCTCACGGTTGAGCAATTAAAAACTGAGGTGAAGGCTGAGATCATCCTCGGGAATACTTATCATTTATACCTGCGCCCGGGAACGGAAGTGCTGGAAGCAGCCGGTGGTTTGCACAAGTTCAATGGATGGGATAAACCGATTTTGACCGACAGTGGCGGCTACCAGGTATTTTCATTGGCGGGCACCCGTAAGATCAAAGAAGAGGGAGTTGTTTTTCAAAGTCATATTGATGGAAGCAGACATTTGTTTACGCCGGAAAGTGTAATGGATATTCAAAGAAGCATTGGTGCTGATATTGTAATGGCGTTTGATGAATGTCCTCCATATCCAAGCGATTACAACTATGCAAAAAAGTCGATGGAGTTAACACATCGTTGGTTAGATCGTTGTATCAAGCATTTTAATAACACACCCGATAAATACGGATATACACAAAACCTTTTTCCGATTGTACAAGGCAGTACCTATAAAGACCTGCGTACAGCATCGTCTCAGTTTATGGCCAATGCAAATCTTACAGGTTGTGCCATTGGTGGTTTAAGTGTGGGTGAGCCCGAAGAGATGATGTATGAATTCACTGAATTGTGTTGTGATGAATTGCCGGTACAAAAACCACGTTACTTAATGGGCGTTGGCACGCCGTGGAATATTTTAGAATGTATTTCTTTAGGTGTTGATATGTTTGACTGTGTAATGCCCACCCGTAACGGACGTAATGCCATGCTCTTTACAAGTAAAGGCGTGATCAATATTGACAATAAAAAATGGGAAAAAGATTTTTCTCCATTGGATGATGGAATCGATTGCCACATTAGTAATTATTACAGCAAAGCTTACCTGCGTCATCTCATTAAAGCAAAAGAAATTACTGGTCTTACTTTGGCAAGTGTGCACAATCTTGCATTCTATTTATGGTTGGTGAAGCAGGCACGTGAACATATCATTGCCGGTGATTTTGTAAGCTGGAAAAAAGAAATGGTGGATGTAATGAAGACGAGGTTATAAGGTTTCTTTTCTCCAAGGGAGATCAGCAGCACCTTTTTGCAGATCAGCTAATGGAGTTGAGTTGATCCATTTTTCCAATACAGGAATATAGTTATTGAAATTATGTGGCAGCTGAATACCAAATGTTGATTTTACTTTTTCATTCAACAGTTGATGGTGGCAGAGGTAATACTTCAACGTATTTGCATTGAGATCGGAGAGAGGTAACAACTTTGCTGCAAACTCTAAAACCGGCTGCGGCACTTTCACAGATATATTCTTTTCTGTTGCCAGTATTTCCCAAATGCGTTCAATCACTTCTCCAAATTGATGGGTAGGATCATCTGTGACATTGTAAACTTCGTATTCATATTCCTTTTCTGATTGTATGATCGCCTTAGTAGCCAGTAATAAATTTTCAATATTCGTAAGTGAAATGGTATAATCTAATTTGGCAGGCGTTACAAGAAAAGGTCCTTTTTTCAGTCGTAGAATACGTGGCATCAGTATTCTATCACCGGCACCATATACAGCACGTGGTCGAATGACGGTGATTTTTGATCCATCTGAAGCCTGTTGTTGCAGCCATTGTTCTGCTTTTAATTTTGAATAGCCATAAGCCGATAATTCATTTTCATCAATCAGTTCATCTTCTTTGTGCAGTAATCCATTGGGCGGATAAACAGATGCAGACGAGATATAAATAAAATGCCCGGCTTTAATATTGCTGAATACATTTTTGGTGCCGTCTGTATTTACACGAATCAAATTATTATGTGATTCTTTATCGGATGCCAACCCTGCACAGTGAATGCAAACAGCCGCTTCTAATTTTGGAACAGCTTCGGCAATATCCACCGATTGATAGCCGGCGTATTGAAGCAAGTTTACAGGAGGTTCTTTACTTCTTGCCAATGCCAACACTTTATAACCCAATGCTGAGAAGTAACGGGTATAGGCTGCGCCAATAAAGCCGGTTGCTCCGGTTATGATGATGTCGTAAGTAATGGCAGTTGTTGTTTTATTTGTTCAAGTAATGTTTGCTGATCTGTTTTCTGTTGGCGACCTGATTTTGGTATTGACTGGAAAATAATATGATCGGGCAATGCATCGGAATCAATTGCATGTTTGCCAGTTCTTAATTCTTTTATCAACTCTTTTTCTGTTAAAGAACCGTCAGTATCAACAACAAGGATCACCCGCTCGTCATGAATAGCTTCATCATAAAATCCGATCATACAAACATCCTTTACGCCTTTGATCTGCGCAATGGTTGTTTCATACAAACCGGGGTAAATATTTTTATTTGCCCTGATGATCATATTCTTTTTTCTTCCTTTCATGATCAATCTTCCTTTAGCATCTGTTTCAACTAAATCGCCAGTTGCATGAAATTCATCTGCTTCCTGTAAATGAAAATAGCGTTTAAATAAAAGAGGTGAATGAATGAGTAATTCACCATCATCAGCAAATTTATATTGCATCGTGTCCAATGGCTTTCCAAGCACATCACCTCTTCCATCATAATTTATTTTTTCATCCCCATCTATGCTTGCAACAACCAGGTGCTCGGTCATTCCATACAAGCAGGTAATTTTTCCTTTGCTGAATTGCCTCAACTCAACCAGTAATGATTTCAACACCGGTGCAGAACCAAGAATAAGATTTTTCAAACTTTCGGGAAAGGCCTGATTGGTTTGTTTGCAATAATTCATCAAATCTCTATATTCAGCAGGTGGTCCAAACAAGGTCGTGATATGATGTTGTTTGATGAATGTAATACGTTGATCGGGTGGAGTAGTTTCTTTCCAGAAGAAAGTTTTGTAACCAGTCATCATGCCAATCAATGCAAACTGTGGTAAATGAGTAACCATTGAAGCATGTTTGTTTTGTTCAAACAAAGAAGCAACAGCTTTCAGACTTTCATACAAACTGTTCATGGTATGCACAACAGCTTTGGGTTCGGCTAATGTGCCGGATGTATAAACAACAAGTAGTTCATCATCTTCCTGCGATGGCATAAAATCTGTTGTTGTATTTGCTGTGAATTTTAAACGATGATGCTTTTGTATTATGGGCAACCACATGCCTGTTGCAAATACAGTGTACTTGTTTGAGTAAGGAATATAAAACGCAGCAGGTTTTTTTCTTCGATAGATAAACCTGATCAGAGGATGCTCCTGCAACAACAATAACCTGCTGTCGATAAAAGCCCATTTGGGTTGAAACTGTTGAAGTTTTGATGCATACCGCTGGTTGCCCATATGCGGATCGACCAATGCAGTTTTTGTTCGCAGGTGAATAAGCGCCATAAATAAAATAAGGAACTCAATACCTACATCGCAGGCAAGCAACACATGATCACCTTTCTTTATTCCTTTTGCTGAGAGATTAGCTGCAAGGTTTTTACTTTGCTCAATTAATGCTGCTACGGTTAGTGTTTTATTGTCGTAAATACACACCGCATAATCTGGTGGCAATTGTTGCAGCAGTTGTAAAAAAGGTGATTGATACAACATGCTACACTTTCATTAACTGTACAGAAATATTAATACCCGCCGCCATACCCAACAGCATCACAATATTTCCTTTTTGTAATCTTCCATCGAGCAATGCCTGTTGGTAAGCAATAGGAACAGACGTGGCTGCAGTGTTTCCATAAAGATGAAATGTTTGCATGATCTTGTTTACATCGTACGAAAGTGTTTCTGCAACCATGCGGTAAGTATCTTTTGATACCTGGTGTGTACAGATGAGATCAATATCATTTACTGACAGCCCGGCTTCTTGAATACAATCTTTCACAAATGGTGGAGCAATTTCATAGATCACATTTTTTAAGCCAAATGTATCGCCACTGAAAACGAGTTTGCTGGCATCATGCGGATGCATAGACCCACCGCCTTCAATACGGCAAAGATTCCAATGCTCTCCAAATGTTTTGTGGCGCTGAAAAAAGAGACCCTTATCTTCTGTTGTGGTGGTTAATAACAAGGCAACACCTGCATCTCCAAATGAATAAGCTGCAAAATGATCTTTGATGGTTTCTTTTTCTATTTTGGTGTACTTGATACTGTCGCTGGTTTTTTCACCGCTTACAATAAGAATATTTTTATAACTGCCGTTTAGTAACAAGGCGCTTGCAATTTCAATGGCATTGGTAACACTGTTGCAGGCGTTTTTTAAATCAAAGCCCGGACAGGTTAATCCTAATTTCTGCTGCACAATATTTACAGTAGCAGGTTCAATTAAATCGCCTGATGCTGCAGCAAAGATCAACAGGTCAATAGGTCGGTCTGGAAATTTCTCTATGATCTTTTTTGCAGCAGCAACTGCCAGGTCCGACACCTGCTCGTCGTCTTTTGCATAATAACGGATCTCACTACCGATCATTTTTTCTAACAGCCCGGCCTGTATATCAAAACCACCGATACGTATGCGTTGCTCTACCTGATCGTTACAAATACGTTCATAGGGTAAGTACGATTCAATATGTTCAATGAAAACACGCTTCATATTTTGGCAGCAAGAATGCTTCTCCACAATGGTTTGGTAATAAAGTTGAAGCCATTAAATTCATTTACAAACTCAATGATCTCATCAAGATAAAATGTTCCGAATTTTTGTTTGAGATGTTTGCGTGCAACTTTTGCATATGCAGCAGGGTCATCAATCCCAATTGCTTCAAAGTTTTCTTTTGTTACATACAAGGAACGCATGTACCAGATATTCAACAACACCACAATACTGAAAGCACTGCGTTTGAAAAATCCAGCTTTGTCTGTATAGTGTTTCATCCACATTTTTGTATAGTGGATATGACGGCCTTCTTCTATATGATGTAGTTCTGATACTTTTCTGATTGGTTCAAAAACTGCCGGCGATTTGCGAATCATCTTTCCATAAATATCGGTCACCAGTTCAACAGCCAGCACCGAAATAAACTGATAAGAGGCCGGCATATAGCGACTGTGAAACCGACCAACAAATTGGTGAAACTTCGACAACTTTATTTTTCTGCCGTTGAGTAAACGAATGGCTCTTGCAAACATATCCTGGTGACGGAATTCTTCAATCAACTCTTTTACGAGATATCGATACTCTACAGAATCAGGTGGAATCTTTAATAACCGCTTATTGAAAATAAAACAGGCTAACCCTTCGGCCCATGCGTAAGAGTACATGACCTGTACTACTTCATGCCTGCCAAGTTCCCGTTTCTGTGTTTCAGTTAATGTATCGTATAGAGGATGCCCTTCTAACGACACAAGTTCCTTTGGAAGCAGTAGCTCATCTTTTTCCTGCATATGCCAGGGAATAAATTCATCGGGCAAAACCGGGTTAGTTTCACTGAGATGTATCAGGCGCTCAACTTTTTCAATATCAGCAGTAGAGATCATGGTAGATAACTTTGGGTTTTGCGGCAGATTGTCAGAGATAAAAATAACAAAAGAAGGGGAGCATCAATTTGTAAAATTCGCCAATGCTGCCGTTTTCATTTGCAGTTTACGCTTTCAAACTGGTTTTAAAACTGCCTGTTTGCAATTCTAACAGTTTCTTTTCCAATTTCTGTCCTTACTTTGCAGCCATTGATGAAAACCCTCGATTGGTACATATTAAAATCGTTCCTGAAAACCTTCTTTTTTCTGCTGGTTATCTTTTCGATGATCACGTTAGCTATTGATGCCAGTGAAAAGAGCGAAGACTTTGTACGCAGCGGATTGGGATTTAGTGACATTGTTACCAAGTATTACTATGGTTTCCTTCCACATATCATCGGCTTGCTGTTCCCGGTATTTGTATTAATTGCCGTGGTATTCTTTACTTCAAAACTGGCATTGCGTAGTGAAATTGTGGCCATGCTGAGTGTGGGTATGAGTTTAAACAGGATTCTTCGTCCGTATTGGGTAGGCGGTATTTTTCTGGCATTGTTGCTCGGTTTATCTAATCACTTTTTAATTCCTGTTGCCAATGTTATCCGTACCAACTTCGAGAATAAGTATGTGGATATGGGTAATATTGCCAAACAGCAGCGGCAGTATCTCAATAACATTCATTTCCGTGTTGATACATACACATATGCAGGCATGCGCAACTATGATACCACAGCCAAGATCGGAAATGGATTTTTCCTGGAGAAAGTAAAAAATAATCAGGTGTATTATAATCTTCGCTCAGAAACGATTATCTGGGATACAGCAAAAAAACATTGGAAATTAGAAAGTGCTGTTGAGCGCAAGATCGATGGACTGCATGAAGAAGTGAAAATACTTACGAATTACTATTTAAAGATTGGCTATCTGCCCACCGATATTTCGGAGGATGATTTTAAGAAAGACAAGTTGAAAACACCTGCATTGGACCGCTTTATCAAACAGGAAAAAATTCGTGGTTCAGAAGGCGTGAATGCAATTGAATTTGAACGTTACCGTCGTGATGCATATGCTATTTCTGTAATCATTATGACGATGATCGCAGCAATTCTTGCCTGCAGAAAGATAAGGGGTGGTAGCGGGTTTCACCTTGCATTGGCATTTATCATTGGCGTTTTCTTTATTGTGATCGATAAATTCTCGATGGTATTCTCCACTAAGGGTAACCTTCCTCCAATTATTGCGGCATGGATACCGAACGTTCTTTTTGCTATTGTTGCTTACCGTCTGTATAAGCGTGCACCTAAATAGCGTTCGTTTTACGAACTTTTCGTTCAAGTAAATTGTTGTGAAACCTCGGATTGGTTAACTTTGGCAGATTCGAAAAAAATCACGGTTACAACGATTCATTTCAAAATAAACAAACAAAACAGGCATCATGAAAGAACGGTTTAAGTCGAAGGCTGATGCGGCCAGTGCTGAAATCAAAGATTTGCTGAAGGAACATGGTAATAAAGTGGCGGGCGAAGTTACTCTTGCACAGATATACCAGGGTATGCGTGGTATTACAGGTTTAGTAACCGAAACTTCTTTGCTCGATTCGCAGGAAGGTATTCGTTTTCGTGGTTTTACAATTCCTGAATTGCAACAAAAATTACCAAGGTTTCCGAATGGTGGCGAGCAACCTTTGCCTGAAGGTTTGTTTTACCTGATGCTCACCGGAGATTTTCCTGATGCTGAAATGGCCAACTCAGTTACTGATAACTGGATGCGCAGAAGCCACGTGCCCAATCACGTGTTTGATGCTATTGATGCATTGCCCCTTCATACGCACCCCATGACAATGTTTGTGGTGGGTGTAATGGCTTTGCAAACGGAAAGTATTTTCGCAAAACAATATGGTGAAGGCATTAATAAAAAAGATTACTGGGAACCGGTATTTGATGATGCGATGACGCTCATTGCACGCTTGCCACGTATTGCAGCTTATATCTATCGCCGTAAATATAAAAATAGCGAACATATTCACCCGAATGGTTTGCTCGATTGGTCAGGTAACCTTGCACACATGCTTGGTTACGAAGACAAAGGTTTTATGGAGTTGATGCGTTTGTACATGACCATTCATGCCGATCATGAAGGTGGTAACGTATCTGCACACACGACGCACCTCGTTGGGTCTGCATTGAGTGATCCTTATTTGAGTTATGCAGCAGGTATGAATGGTTTGGCTGGACCTTTACATGGTTTGGCTAACCAGGAAGTGATCAAGTGGATCTTTGAAATGCAGGAAGCATTGGGTACTGATGAACCCAGCAAAGAACAGATCGCTGAATATGTTGCGCAAACATTAAGCTCGGGTAAAGTTGTTCCGGGTTATGGCCATGCTGTATTGCGTAAAACTGACCCTCGCTTTACGGCGCAAATGGAATTTGGCAAAAAGTATATGCCTGATGATAAATTGGTAAATACTGTTTGGAATATTTATGAAGTTGTGCCGCCAATTTTGCAATCACTAGGTAAAGTAAAAAACCCATGGCCGAATGTTGATGCGCATAGCGGTGCATTACTGGTGCATTACGGTATGGTGGAATATGAATTTTACACCGTGTTGTTTGCCGTAAGCCGTGCATTGGGTGTAATGGCAAGTCTTATCTGGGACAGAGCATTGGGCTTCCCGTTAGAACGTCCGAAATCTGTTACCACCGACCTGGTGAAAAAATGGATCGACGGAAAAGATAATATCTGGGGCGATTAATTTGCAACAGTGATCATACTAAAGCCGCTTCTTTTTTGAAGCGGCTTTTTTCTTTGTATTGATCATTGATATCTTCAAACGCTTTGCTTCTTCCTGCCAGTTAGCAGCAGTAAGCAATACATCCTGTATATTTTTTGTTTGAATTTCTTTTTTCGTGCGTATGATAACCGATGCCACCATTACACGGTTGCCTTGTTCCAGTTGTGGTAATACATCAACCAGATCTTTACCACGACATAAGCCCAGATCAATTCCATCTTTCACTTCATTGATATAACAGAACATACCATGATAGTGATAAAAAGGAATTTTAAAACTTAGTTTTTCCTGCACATGCGGAATGAGGGATAAGATCATCTCACGGAGATGTTCAGCAATTCCCCTTTTTTCATCAGGCAGACTTTCGATGTATTCATCAACGAGGCGGTTCATCGGTCAAATGGTATGATCAGAGTTTAAATTGTTTGATTACTTTCTGCACGGTTGCTTTGGTTGTTTCTAATTCTACCTGCTGTTGAAGGATGAATGAATTCTCTTTCAGCTTTCCCGTTACAGCCTCCATCTCTGCTTCTGTTTCATAAACCATCTTACGGAATGGATTGGTATAATCCTTTGCTCTTGATGATGCAATACCATCTACCATCCATGTTTTTGTGTAGAGATAATTTTGCAGGAGGTCTTTTAAATTGCCCTTATCCAGTTTCGACAAACCTGTGACTTCATAAAAAGCAGAAAGGGCATGTGTTAATTTTTGTTGCGGGTATTGTTCGGCCTGTGTTTTATAAAAATCATGAACTGCATCCCAGTTTTTAATTTTACCGGTGCTGATGCGTTGCTTTAATTTCTCCAACTCTGCAGCAGGGATCAGTTGACCACCAACATTAACCCATGTAGCTCTTTTTTGTTTTTTAGGAAGCTTTGTAAAAAGATCGTCAGTTGATTTTAATTTATTTGCTGCAATAAACTGCAATACTTGTTCTGCCGCATAATAATCAACAAGTTCTTTAAACAGGATATAACTTTTTTTCACTTTCAGCAACAACACTTTTCGTTTACTGTTTTCAAAACCATCTGCCGTTATTTCTAAATCATCAGGAATTTCATTATTAAGCAAAGCTTTTTTACCGGCCTTAATGTAGTCTGTGTCTGTAAGTTTTTTGTCTTTGCTTTGTTTCAGCAATGCTTTGCCGGTAAATTTTTCCAATAACTGCAAAGCGTCAATCACTTCATTGATGCTGTCAGGTGCAAGGAAATCATACTCGAGGTATTGTGTTTTGTCAATGCGATGATCACGGTCAATGTATTTCCATGCGTTGCGTGCAAGTGCATACATATTATACATGAACCAATAGCCGGGCATAACAACTAACTGATCACGTGCGGTATCTGTACTCACCAATGAAAAAGGCAGAGGGATATCCAATTCAGCAGGGTAATCACCTTTTGCCAGCAAAGTATAAGAAGCAAATCTTGTATTGTGTTTAATGCTCACACATAGGCCCGGCCAAAAACCACGACCGGCGATCAATTCACCATCCGCACTACGGCTGTTGTGATTACTTCCTAATGTTGCACCGGCTGCAATATTGCTTTGTCCCATCACTGTTGCAGCACATAAGAAGGAATTGTTATGATGTTGTTCATGTGCAGGAAAAATGAGTGAGTTCAAAACTTCACAACAGGAGATAGTGGCATTGTTGCCAAGGTAAGAGTTGATAAGCCTTGCGCCATATTTCAATTGTGAATGTGATGCCATGTAAAAACGCACTGCCTTTACACCATAGAAAGCTTTACAACCTTCACTCATAATACCGTTCACCAGTTCGCAACCTTCACCAACCTGTGAGCTGGCTTCCAGTGATGAGTTGATGGTGAGATTTTTTAATTTGTTTGCTCCTTTGAGATAAGCATCACTGCCGATCCATACATCTTTAATAATCGAACAGCTTTTAATAACGGTACGATCGCCAACTTTGCCATAATAACCACGAAGCTTATCAAACTTCAGTTCAGTAAATTCTTTCAGCTTTTGTTGCAGTTGTTGATTGTCTCTGTTGCGGCTCCATAACCATGCATCGCCGGGTAGCATTCCATTGAACGGAATAATTTTTCTGCCTGCGTTTTCATTACACACTTCCATCCAGATGCGGATACGTTCTTCTTCGCCCTGTTTTAAAATACCATTACCAAATTTTGCATAGTTGGTGGTGCCCATTTCATGCACATTGGTAATAACCACTTCATTGCCGATAATGTAGTGGGATAAATAGTGAACACTATCGATCACTACATTATCACCCAGGTCACAACTGATGATGGTGCTGTTGTATAAACCAACCTGTAATTTAATTGAATGAAATTCTAAATAGTACGGTTCTAATTTTCCAATACGTACCAATCCAAAAAACTTACAGTTCTTTACAAGCTCCGGGTTGAAAGCATCTGATACAAGAATATTGTTCCAGTTATCTGATGCATTTCTGTTACGCACTAACACTTCAATTTCCAAAGCGGTCAACTTTCGGTAATTGATGCCGCTGCGGTTCTGTTTATTGCGGAGATAATACTCATCCTTTCCTTTTGGAAGATAAGCAGCCGGTATAAAATTGTAACCAATATCGGAGATTGGTTGTTTTGTAATCTGATTCATGACTATGCTCAATTTACTTTAATCTCAGTAAAACAACAAAGCCATGTTTCAGCTTACTTCAACATGACTTCGCATACTTCTATTTCGCTCAGGATTTATTCAACAGTTACACTCTTTGCTAAGTTTCTCGGTTTATCTACGTCCAAGCCTTTTGCCACGCCAATATAATAGGAGAGTAGCTGCAGCGGAATTACGCTCAACATCGGTGCAACAATTTCATCTGCTTCCGGTACAAACATGATGTCGTTACTCATGGTTGGAATGGTTTCATCATTCTCTGTTATCACGGCGATCACTTGTCCTTTCCTTGCTTTGATCTCCTGAATATTGCTTACAATTTTATCATAGTACGCATCTTTAGTTGCAACAAACACAACAGGTAGTTTTTCGTCAACCAATGCAATAGGTCCATGCTTCATTTCTGCTGCAGGATAACCTTCTGCATGGATGTAGGAAATTTCTTTCAACTTCAATGCTCCTTCCAATGCCACCGGGAAATTATAACCACGGCCGAGATAAAGAAAATCACGTGCATCTTTATATTTCAATCCGATTGCTTTTACATTCTCTGCATCTTCCAGTAACAGTTTTACTTTATCCGGAATTTCATGCAGTTCATTCAGCAAATGCATATAACGTTCATGCGTGATCGTTCCTTTTTCTAATGCGATCTTCAATGCCACCATTGTTAACACCGCTAACTGAGCAGTGAATGCTTTTGTACTTGCCACGCCTATTTCAGGTCCGGCATGTGTGTAAGCACCTGCATGTGATAAGCGTGCAATGGAACTACCTACCACATTCACAACACCAAAAATAAATGCACCTTGCTCTTTTGCCTTATCAATGGCAACAATGGTGTCAGCTGTTTCACCACTTTGAGAAATAGCAATGATCACATCACCTTTATTAATTACAGGATTGCGGTAACGGAACTCCGATGCATATTCAACTTCTACAGGAATACGGCATAGTTCTTCAAACACATATTCTGCCACAAGTCCGGCATGCCAGCTTGTGCCGCAGGCGATCATCACAATACGTTGTGCATTTTTTAATTGCTCGATATTGTTTTGTACACCGGCCATGGTAATCGTTCCTGCTACAGGATCTAAACGGCCACGTAAGCAATCATAAATAGTATGCGGTTGTTCATTGATCTCTTTGATCATGAAATGATCGTAGCCACCTTTTTCAATGGCTGCCAGTTCAAGATCAAGTTTCTGAACGTATGGCGTTATTTTTTCGTTACCGAGATTTTTTAAGATCAATTCATCGGCTTTTACAATCGCCAACTCATAATCATTTACATACACTACTTCTTTGGTGTACTCAATGATTGGTGACGCATCACTGGCAAGAAAATGTTCATTCTTACCAATACCAATTACGAGCGGACTTCCTTTACGGGCTGCTATAATGGTATCGGGCGTGTCTTCATCGATCAATAAAATAACATAAGCACCAACTACACGTTTCAACGCAATACGCACTGCTTCTTCCAACGAGCACTCGTTGTTGGTCTTGATATCTTCAATAAAGTTGAGGAGTACTTCAGTATCGGTATCGCTTTTGAATGTGTAGCCTTTTTTCAGCAATTCATTTTTAATGGATACATAGTTTTCAATGATACCGTTATGGATCATGGCCAGCTTTCCGTTGTTGGAAAGATGGGGGTGGGCATTACGATCACTTGGCTCACCATGTGTAGCCCAGCGTGTATGACCAATTCCGATGTTTGATTGAACGTCTTTGCCAATAACTTCTTCTTCGAGCTGGGCAACTTTACCTTTTTTCTTGTACACTTTCATTCCGTGATTGAGCAGCGCCACTCCGGCACTGTCGTAGCCACGGTATTCAAGTCGTTTCAGTCCTTTTAATACAACGGGATAGGCCTCCCTTGACCCTATATAGCCAACGATTCCACACATGATAATCAGTAGTTTGTTTACTTTACAAAGATGCAGAAATATGATTAAGTGTTCAGCGGAAATATTACCTGCCTGAGAGTTTATTCACAGGTGCAGCTTTTTGAAGCTTTCACATTTCTTTATTAATCAGAATAGCGGTTACTGCATCTATTGAATGAGAGTTTGGTAACAAATGAGGCGATTGGTTGATCTACACAAAAGAAAGGATCATGAACAACTTAATTCACATTGCCGCTACGCTCGACCAGCCCGATCTGCTTGAAAACATGATTGAACAGTTGGCTTACCGTCGCTATGATCTCGGTTTTGGCCACCAGAAGGTACCTGTTGACAGCGAAGCGTTAGAAACATCTTCTTCTTCCATTTATCTCAGTGGAACTGTTGCATTAACAGAAGGCACTGAACAAATGAACATTCCGTTTATTACAAACTTTTTGTTCACTTGTGTAAAAGGAGACGATGGCATTTACAAACTTGCCTGGAGTACATCATTGTCGTAATGACAACTTAGTTATACTACTATTTATCGAAGGTCTATGAAATTCATTATTCCCTTTTAAAGGACAGCGTGTATAAAAAATCCCCGTGGCTATAGCTGCGGGGATTTTTTTATTAATTATTCTTTTTCCGGAAAGGCCACCATTTCTTTTTAGTGCTGTCTTTCTTTGGATCGGTAGCAACAGGTTTTGTTTGATCTTTTTTCTGTTCAGGATTTTTATCGGCTTGTTTCTTCGCTTCCTGTAATACTTTCTGTTCTTCACTGATCTGTGACTCAGGACCAAGGGTTGGATCAGGTGTTAACTTCAGATCATTGTAATCAGAAGATGTACCATTACCTGCATCGGGGTTCTCAGCATCAGGTTCATTGCGGTATTTATCAGCAAAGTTTTCGTAATCCATAAATGTTTCCATCTTCATACTTTCAGGCTGCACAAACTTTGCTTCATTTGAAATAGCAAGTGTTTTATCATTAAATACTTTATCGAAGAAGTAACCCCAGATAGGTAGTGCAGTGCGGTTACCTTCACCTACCATTTTCAGAAATGGATCGTCGCAACCAACCCAGCCACCGGCTAATAATTGAGGATTGTAGCCTATAAACCATGTATCTGTATTTCCGTTTGTTGTTCCTGTTTTACCGGCGATATCACCTGTTAATCCCATACCACGTAAACGTCGGCCGGTACCAATATCAACTACACCCTGCATCATCTTTACCATGGTGTAAGCAGCGGCTTCACTCATCACCACTTTTTGTTCTGGAGCATATGTTTGCAGAATATTTCCGTTCCTGTCTTCAATACGTGTTACATAAATCGGTTGCGTGCTCATACCATTGGTTGGGAACATGGTATAGCTCTGCAGCATTTCGTATACACTGATGTCGGCACTACCCAATGCAATAGATGGGTAGGGCGGCATGTCGCTTTTTATGCCGGTGCTCTGTGCAAAATTGATGACACTCTTTACTCCGAATTGATTCATTAAATAGGCTGCTCCCGGGTTTTTAGAAAATGCAAGACAAATAGCCATTGGGCCACCGCCACCGGTAATCATCTTGCCACCTAAATTGATCGGGCCACTTGGTAATGGGGTTTCAGGTGTATAACCATTCTCCACAGCATATGCATAAAGAATAGGTTTAAATGTTGAACCAACCTGGCGCTTAGTGTTCATGTTTACGTGATCGAACTTGAAGTTTTTAAAGTTCACACCACCAACCCATGCTTTTACTTCACCGGTAAAAGGATCCATCACCATAAAACCTGTCTGTATGATCATCTTATGATAACGAACAGAATCATAAGGTGACATGATGGTGTCTGTTTCACGCTTGGCATTCCAGGCAAACACCTTCATTTTTGTTTTTGTTTTGAATACTTTGCGAATTTCTGCTTCATCAATACCGGCAGCTTCCATCTTCTTCCAGCGGTCGCTGTCTTTCATACCACGCTCAAGAATATTTTCATGACCTTTCCAGATGCTGTTATCTTTCACCCAAGGCAGTGTCCAGTAATTTTTTTGCAATGCGCTCATGTGCTTCGATACTGCTTCTTCTGCATATAACTGCATCCGGGGGTTGATGGTGGTATAGATCTTTAAACCATCCCTGTAAATATTATAACTCTCACCATTTGGTTTTTTATTTTCTTTTGCCCACTTCTTCATCTGATCACGCAACACATCACGGAAGTAGGGAGCAAGACCTGCACTTTCATCAAGTTTTTTATACTTGAGATTGATAGGTTTGTTTTTTAATTTCTCTGCATCTGCTTCGCTTACAAAATTGTTAC
This sequence comes from Lacibacter sp. H375, assembly GCF_037892425.1. Lineage (NCBI taxonomy): Bacteria > Pseudomonadati > Bacteroidota > Chitinophagia > Chitinophagales > Chitinophagaceae > Lacibacter > Lacibacter aquaticus. The sequence continues at coordinate 35,537 of NZ_JBBKTT010000001.1, read as the reverse complement.
GCACCATATCGTTGATCACCGCATTTCTTTTTTGCATTGCTCTTGGTGGAAACAAACGTGGATTGTAAGCGTAAGGTGCATTCACCATCCCGATTAATAAAGCGGCTTCATCAACGGTAACTAGTGATGGCTCTTTCTGAAAAAATGTTTTTGATGCATTACGGATACCAAACACATTATCGCTGTACTCGACTGTGTTGAGGTATAATGCAATGATCTCTTCTTTGGTGAAATTGCGTTCGAGTTTTACAGCAATGATCCATTCCTGTATTTTCTGAAATACACGACGGAATTTATTTCTTGCACGTTCACGGAAAAGATTCAGTGCCAGCTGTTGAGTAATAGTACTGCCACCACCGTCGCTACCAAGTTTTGCAATGGCTCGTGCAAGGGCACGACCATCAATGCCGGAATGTTCATAAAAACGCTCATCTTCAGCAGCGATCAAGGCATTTACTATGTTTTTGGAAATGTCTTTGTACTCTACATTAGTACGATCTTCCAGGTAAAACTTACCCATCATGGTACCATCTGAGGCAATAACCTCGCTGGCAAGAGAAGCAGATGGATTTTCCAGTTCTTCGAGGGAAGGCATTTTACCGAGCAGGCCGAAATTTGCACCGATCACCAGCAGGATAAACAATCCCATACCGATGAAAAAGGCACGCCATAAATACTTGATTGGTTTACGCATAAGATGAGAATGTGAGATGCAATTATATGCAAATTCAATACCAGACAAATCTATAACAATTCAGGGAGGCAAAAGGAAGAAGAATTCCTAAAATTTATCCTTGATGTATTGACGTAAAAAGGTCCTGTATTCTTCCATATTCTTCCTGGTTTTTAACATTTCCAGGTTACGATCGGAAATAATGACAAAATTGTATTTCAGTTCAGGCAGCCATGGAACGATCTGTCGGGCATTCTTTTTCCATTCTTCCATGTACCCAAGTGCTGTTGTTACGTCGGCAAACAGACCCATTTCCATCCATGTGTTGTCTTTGTCGCCCTCATAAATTTTCAGAGGAATATTCTGACCACCAAATGATGATGAGTTATAACGTTGATAAGCAGTTCTGGCTTCTGTTAAATAAACCGGATCTACTTCATCAAAATACATCAGCACAGTATAAGGATCGGTTGCGTTGTATACATAAGCCATTTCAATTTTGCCTTCTTTCAACGGCTTGATGGTTGTTGTATCCATGCCGGGCTTGTTGCCAATAACCGGTTTGCCTGCATTGTTGCGATCTGTTTTATTTACATCCGTTTTTTCAATTGGCGCCACAGGTCTTTGAATGTTCGCATTGTTCTGACCGGGCAGATTGATTGGCTTAATCTGATTGCTTGAGTCTTTCTTTATTTCCTGAACAACCTTATTCACTTTTGTGCCTTCATCAAATGGCAATACCACACTATCTTCTGTTTGACGAACAATGTTGGTGCGTGTGAGATAATCTTCAATTTCGGCACGGCGGCTCACCACATCTTTCATCACGGCTGCTTTCTCAGCCATTGGAGTGCCAGGGAAATTGCGTTCAAGGTTGGTTAATGTAACAATGGCTACACTATCATTTTTTTGTTTGATGTGATACAACGATTCAATGTATAACAACTGTGGGGTCCAATAAGAATTTCCGTACAATGAATCAGCCAGTTTTTTCTCCTGTTGTGCTTCGTCAAATTTTCCGGAGATAAACAGGTTGTAAATATTTTCGTAAGCAATTGTTTTTGCATCTTTCGAAATAACCACAGGATTTTTTGATGCATTTATTTTTTGCACCAGGTCGCCATTCGGATATTTCTTATTCAATTGATCCTGGAAGTAAGCTGCTTTTTCTTTATCACCAATTTTGGTGTAGCAGTAATACAACTCAAATAATACATCCTGTTCTCTTTCATAATTGCCAAAACGCTTCCATATCTCTTCAAATACAATGGCTGCCTGCTCGTAATCTTCGAGCTGGTTTTTATAGATCTGCCCTTGCTCAAATAATGATTCTGCAATCTTCCTGTTCGACGCAAGCATCTTCTCTTCGGTAAGAGGCAAACGGCTTTTCAAACCTTCAGCTGTTAACTCATCTTCAGGAATTTTATCTGCTTCAATACTTACATCTTCTCCGCTGTTATGATCATATTGTGGTGCCTGTTGTTCTGGTTTGGCTGCATCTACTGCATCCTGCCTGCGCCAGTTATCTACATTCGGACGGCTGCCCCATTTTGATTTAAACTCGCTGAAGCCTCTCGACTTTTGTGCAGCATTATAAAAATACCAACTATTACCACTACCTGCATTGGTGAAAATGGGTGTGTTATCGACTGTTCCATTGTTTACAGCTAACGTTGGCGTGTAGGCTGCTTCTTCTTTTAAGCCACGTTGCTTGCGAAGCTTGCGTGCAAGTGATTTCAGGTAAGCTTCCATTTCCTTTTCCGGCATTTTGGCAACAGCCTGCAAACTGTCTTGCTGTTTTACAATTGTAATAAGATTCACCAATTGCTTCAGCATTTGCTGTTTTATTTGCAGTTGTGCGGTCATGTCTGCAAGAGCTGGGTCTTGCATGTTCACACTATCAAGTGAGTTTGATGCAAGCGTATAATCTCTGCGTGCATATGCCAGGTCAGAAAGTTTTACAAATGCTTTATTTTTTGTTGATGGATTTTCAGGCATGTAAGAAACGCTGCGTTTCAATAAGGTCATTGCTTGCGTAGTATCACCTTTTTCCAAGGCCATACCAGCTGCAGCATAGAACAAGACATCTTCATAGCCGTCAAAACGTTCTTTCTTTGAAAGCTTCAAGAGATCTGCTAATGTTTCAGTCACTGCATCGCCACCTTCTTTTTTCACGAGCTGTGCTTCATAAATACGTGCATGAATGTAAAGCACCGGATCAGTAGTATGTGATTTTGCTTTGTTGAAATAAGAAGAAGCAAGCTCAGGTTGATTTGTTTTTGCATACAACTGCGCCAGCAAATATTCCCAACGGGCCAACTCCGTTTTATCAGCAGCTTCACCCAATGCATCTTTTAAATAAAAAGCAGTACTATCCCATTGTTCCTGCTTATAAAAAGTATAGGCCTGTACTTCGTTCAGTTTGCCATGTAATCGTTTAGGAAAGGTTGGGTCTTTCCGTAATAGGTTGACGAGGCTATATGCTTCGGGGTATAAATTATCTTCTGCGTAGGTGCGAGTCAACCAAATGAGTGCATCGTTACGACTGGGCTCATGCGAAAATGCTTTATGCATCAAGTCGGTCTTTTCTTTGGTGGCAATATTCAGATCGCCTTTTGTTGAACGATCATTCGATCCAACAACAATAATGTATTCATCTTTTCCTTTCGGGAAGAAATTGTAATTGATAAACTGGAAGATGCGGTAAGCCGAATCATACTTCTGCCAATAAAAATAACTCTGCCCGATGAGCAGGTACATGTTATCAATATAATTATTGCGTAAATCGTGCAGCACAATGCCTGCTGTAGCTTTAAAGATCACCGAATCGAGTTCAAGTGAATCAGCAGCAGTACGGTCAGTTGAATAATTATAAAAGGGAAGGAGTTGAGTGTAATCATCCTGGTGGCTCAGTTTCGCTTTTTCCACAATAGCATTGATCTTGGTGGTGGCATTGTAATGAAAGTTATAATGCGTAACCATGCTCTGGTAAATACGGCGGGGGAGGGTAAATTTCTTATCGTCTGTTTTTTCCGAACCCAGTGTTTTGTTCTCGTATTTTTTCGGTTTTACCAGCGGTAAGGTAAAGTCGGGTTGTGCCGATGCAGAAAAGCAGCCCAGCAGGAGAACGATCAGGATGAGATTCAATTTAGGTACAATAATTGGCTGCATGCAGGCGTTGGGTCGTTTTTCTTAATTAACTCAATACGACCAAAAATATTTTAATTCAAGGTAAAATCAGGAAGAATTTCTTTATTTCCACCTGTTAAACAGTAAATTTAGTCCTCATTTACAGTATGGCAAAACGAATTGACGCAGAAAGTACACTGAAGCGCTTGCGCAACCGCTACCGTTTGGTGGTGATGAACGATGATACCTATGAAGAAGTGGTAACATTTAAATTATCCAGATTGAGCGTTTATGTTACTCTTAGCACCATTTTTGTATTATTGGTGGGGCTTACAGTAGCGCTGATCACGTTTACCAACCTGAAATATTATTTACCGGGCTATGGTTCACAAAGTCAGCGTAAAGAACTGATCTTCTATAAAACGAAGATCGATTCGCTGGAAAGATCAATGTTGTATAAAGACCAGTATCTTGATAACCTGAAAAAGGTATTGTCAGGCGATGTAAAAACCAATGTGTTGGATACAAATACCCTGAAAGTACCTGAAGTAGAACGTTCGACACAATAAAAACCACTGCATATGTTCAACAGTAAATCCAGTTCCCAGGAAAAAGATTCCTCAACAGGCCTCGCAACAATCGTTGCCTCCGGTACCGAAATCAAAGGAAATATTGAAAGCAAGGGCGACATCCGGGTGGATGGCACCCTTCATGGCAACCTCACCACTTCCTCAAAAGTGCTGGTGGGTCCATCGGGTAAAATTTACGGTGATGTGGTTGCGCAACAAGCCGATGTGCTTGGGCAGATCAACGGCACCATTAAAGTAACCGAATTGCTTTACCTGAAAGGCAGTTGCCAGATAAACGGTAATATTTATGCCGGTCAGTTGCAGGTTGATGCTACTGCTTCGTTCAATGGCGAATGTCATATGGGCGCTGCTGCTGTATCAAGTGCACCTTTGGCCAGCGTGCTGGAGATCAGCAAAGAATCGTTAAATGCCGCAGCCAACGACCAATAAGCAAAAAGGGGAAACAAAAACAAATAAGCAATACCTGATGCAGTATGCCGGCCTGGCTACGCAACTGCTCGTGGCATTGGGCTTAGCTGTATTTTTGGGGCTGAAAGCGGATGGCTGGTTACAACTCAACTTTCCTTTATTGGGATGGCTCTTGCCATTAGTTGTTTTACTGGCCATGTTTTACCGCATACTCAAAGACACGTCTAAGAAATCATGAAATGAAGAAAGAAACACGTCAGCTTTTTGTTCCCATTGTTATCTTGTTTATTGTTTTAAATGCCTTATTCATTACTGCTAAAAGCTGGCTTACCAAATATGGTATGAGCCAGGATGTACTGATTATCGGTAACATCATCTTGTTTGCAGTAACCATTGCTTCGCTTTATTTTCATGTAAAAGGATTTCTGCATAAAAACATCCAGGTGTTTTTCCGCAGCGTGTATGGCGCACTCATGATCAAGATGTTTGTTTGTGCTGCAGCAGTGATCGTTTATGCAATGGTTGCAAAACCCAACATCAATAAACCTGCATTGTACATTTGTATGGCTTTGTATTTTGTTTATTCATTTATGGAAGTGCGGATGGTGTTTCGCCTGTTGAAGCAGAAGAAAGAGAATAATGAGTAAGAAGGAAGTTCCATTACATGCATTGGCTGCTTATTTGCCCGAAGGTTCGGTTGAACCGGTGTTGCAGTATCTCCATCATTACAAAATTCATTTAACTATTACCAGGGAACGTAACAGTATACTTGGTGATTACCGCCATGCGATTAATCAAAAGAATCACCGCATCAGTGTAAATGGTAATCTAAATAAATATGCTTTCCTTGTAACGTTGTTACATGAGATCGCTCACCTGCTGGCATTTGAGAATTTTGGTTTTCGTATTGCTGCACACGGTAAAGAGTGGAAGCATGAATATGGAAAAATACTCGCCCAGTTTTTATTGAAGAAAATTTTCCCGGCTGATATTGAAAAGGCGTTGATGAAGTCATTACAAAACCCATCAGCTACCAGTTGCGGTGAAGAACACTTGATGCGTGTGTTGAAAAATTATGATGTGCGTAAGAATGGTGAAGTGTTGGTGGAGGAATTGCAACATGATCAGCTATTTAAAACAAAAGACGGTCGTGTGTTTCAGAAAAAAGAAAAGTTACGCAAACGCCATAAAGCAATTGATGTGAAGAGTGGGGCGGTGTATTTGTTTAGTGGGGTGTATGAGGTGGAGTTGATGAGTTCTTAGTTTTAAGTTCAGAGTTTTTAGTTCAACTTACTAACTTAGAACTCCAGAACTTTTTTTCAAAGCTTCTTCAACATCCATCGATCACATCCAAAATGCCCACTGTTACCCATTGGTCCATCTAAATATTCAAAGCCGAAGAGTTCATATACTTTCAATGCTTGTTTCAACTCCGGCATCGTTTCTAAATACACTTGTTCATAGCCGTTATCTTTTGCCCAGCTAAGACAATGTTCGATCATCCGTTTGCCCAAGCCTTTTCCACGTGCATCTTTGTGGAGGTACATCTTTACCAACTCACATGTTTTAGCTGGTAAACCTTCGGTTGGATAAATACCGCCGCCACCTAACAGTTTTCCATCTTCTTCTGCAACAAAATAGAAACTGCCTTTGGCTTGAAACAGTTCATACAATGCATCAGTTGTGGGATCGTAAAAAACAGTGCCGGGTTTATTTGCACCAAACTCTGCAAGCGAAGTACGAACGATCACAGCGAGGGCTGCATTGTCACTTTGTTGTATGGGACGAATATGAACAGTTGAAGACATGCTTCAAAGCTAAAGGGAAATTTATTATTTCAAAAAAGGGAAAGAGGTTGGCCACGAAGTCACCAAAACACAAAGGAAGAAAAGTAAACTTCTTTTCTTCCTTTGAGAGCTTAGAGACTTACATCTCTGTAGTAAGATATTAATAGGTATCTTCTAACGAATACTGTCCACCACCTAAGATGATACCGAGCTTTATGCCGAGATAGTTATTGTTGATCTCACCGGTTTTGGCAACGAAGTTATATTCAACCGCTGCACGTATATGCCATATCTCCACACCAACTCTTGCCATACCGCCAAACTTAGTTGAAGCTGGCACAGTAACACTACCTCCGTTTTCACTATTGGCTTCAATACTCAGGAAATTATAAACACCTGCGCCACCGCCAATGAAGGGGCGTACTGTGCGATTAGCAAAATAATACTCAGCCGTAGGTACAAATGAAATGCCTACACCTGCTTCACCATTTGCATTAGGATCTGTTCCGTCAAATCCAGCAAAGCCACGAGCCATAGCCGTTGCTTCCATGCGCAATCCAAATGTTACACGATCCAATGCGTTAAAACGTGGTTCCAGCGCAAGTAACACACCGGCCTTAGCACCTTTACCTGCCGGACGAGCGTAGCCAGCATCTAATAAAACTTCAAATGGTTTAAAATGATGTTGTGTTTCAAAACTAAGTTGTGCAGAAGCTGACTGAATGGTAATTAAACAAACGAGTAAAACAAAACTGTTACGGAGTAGTCCTTTCATGTGATAATTGGTTGATGGTTTATAATTGCAGGATCGGTTCAAAAAGTACGCCGACCAGGCAAAGTGAATGGTTAAACTATTCACAAGGTATAAAAACGAATGCCATACGAAAATCGTATGGCACCGTCAGTTTATTTTTAGTTCAGCTTATGCTACTGCTTGTTTTACCAATGCAGCTGCTTCGCTCAATTGAATTGCACTTTGTACTTTCAATCCGCTTTCATCGATCAGTTTCTTTGCTTCTTCAGCATTTGTACCTTGTAAACGTACGATGATAGGAACAGGAATATTACCAATTGTTTTGTATGCTTCAATTACACCTGCAGCAACACGATCGCAACGAACAATACCACCAAAGATGTTGATGAGAATTGCTTTTACGTTCGGATCTTTTAAAATGATCTTGAAACCTGCTTCAACTGTTTGTGCATTGGCTGTACCACCTACGTCGAGGAAGTTTGCCGGTTGACCACCACTCAACTGGATCATATCCATGGTTGCCATTGCCAAACCCGCACCGTTCACCATACAACCTACGTTACCATCAAGTTTAATAAAGTTGAGGTTATGATTTCCTGCTTCTACTTCTGTAGGATCTTCTTCAGTTGTATCACGCATGTTGGCAACATCAGGATGACGCATCAATGCATTATCATCAATGTTCATTTTGCAATCCACCGCAATGATCTTGTTATCGGCTGCTTTAAACAGCGGATTAATTTCCAACATACCACAATCCAATCCAACATATGCATTGTAAAGATTCGTTACAAACTTCACACAGTTCTTAAACGCTTCACCACTCAAACCAAGATTGAAAGCGATCTTTCTTGCCTGGAACGCTTGTAATGGTCCGCCAGGGTTAACCCACTCTTTAAATATTTTTTCAGGAGTGTCATGTGCAACATCTTCAATGTTCATACCACCTTCGGTACTGTACATGATCACATTTTGTTTTTTTGTACGATCGAGGAGAATAGAGAGATAAAATTCTTTACGCTCTGTTGGTCCATCGTAATACATATCCTGTGCAACAAGGATCTTGTTTACTACTTTACCTGCAGGTCCTGTTTGAATGGTCACCAATGTGCCACCCAAAATACCTTTTGCAAACTCAGTGATCTGGTCAATATTTTTTGCAACTTTCACACCATTGATACCTGTTTCTTTCACTGTACCCTTACCACGGCCACCCGCATGAATTTGAGCTTTCACAACTGCAAAGCTGCTGCCGCTTTGGTTCTTGATCTGGCGATAAGCTTCTTCGGCTTCATGTACTGTACTGCAGGCAAATCCTTCCTGCACCGGAACATTGTATTTCTTCAATAATTCCTTGGCTTGATATTCGTGGAGGTTCATATTGCAAAAATTTCGGCGAAGATAAGGAAAGAACAAATGGAGTGAACGCCAAACTAAGCTAACAGAAGTAAGGTAAAGCTGTCACTTTTGTTTTGTTGACTTCCTTCGTCTTTGCATCTTGTTCCTTGGTCCTTGTGCCTTGCTTCTTCTTATATTTGCCGCCTTACATAAATCGAAGCAATGGGAGAATTACTGAATAAGATCAACCAAACGGTTGCTTACATCCGCAGCCAGTATGCTCAGGAATCAACAGTGGGTGTAGTTTTAGGTAGTGGCCTTGGTCATTTTACCGATGAATTGCAGATAGAAAAAGAGATCAGCTATAACGATATACCGCACTTCCCTGTATCAACAGTTGAAGGACATAAAGGGAAGCTGGTATTTGGTAAACTTGGAAACAAGAGCGTAGTGGTAATGGCCGGTCGTTTTCATTACTATGAAGGTTATTCAATAGGTGATGTAGTGTATCCCATCCGTGTAATGAAGTATTTAGGTGTGCAATCATTTGTTATCAGTAATGCGGCAGGGGGTGTTAATACATCATTTAAAGTTGGTGATCTTATGATCATCAAAGATCATATCAGTCAGCTTACACCCAACCCACTTATCGGTAAAAATATGAGTGAACTTGGTCCACGTTTTCCCGATATGAGTGAGCCGTACAAAAAAGACTTCATCAAAAAAGCAAAGGCCATTGCGGCCAACATGAACATTGATGTGAAAGAAGGAGTGTATTGCGGTGTAACAGGTCCTACATTTGAAACACGCAGTGAATATAAAATGATCCATATGCTTGGTGGCGATGCAGTGGGCATGAGCACCGTTGCTGAAGTAATTGCAGCTATTCACATGGGTATTCCTGTTTTTGCAATGAGTGTAATCACCGATATTGGTATTCGTGAAGAAGAAAATATTATTACACACGAAGAAGTCTTACAAGCTGCAAAGGAAGCAGAGCCAAAGATGACAGCCATTGTGAAACAACTCATCATTGAACTTTAAGTTTCAATTGTAGTAACCCATCATGCAAAGCCTGGGTAATAAATTAGCACAAGTTGAAATGCTTGCAAAGCTGAGTAAGCTAAGGCGCCTTTTGCATCATCCCATGAAATATGTGCTTGCAGTTGGGTATCGCACCATTGTATATCCATGGATTAAAAAAGGAATGCCTGTAAAAGCAACTACTTTTTTTGATTCAGAAATGCATTTGATGCTTCCTGCAGCTACCGATATTTATTTAACAGGCGGCAAAGCCGATCCATCAGAAATAAGACTGGCAAAATTCATGATCCAGAATTTAAGTGAAGCTGCCTGTTTCTTCGATGTTGGTGCTCATTTCGGATATTATACATTGTTAGCAGTAAAACTTGTGGGTGAATCAGGAGTGGTTTGTTCATTCGAACCATCATCAACGAATTTTAAACTATTGCAGCAAAACGCAGCAAGCAAAAGAAATATTCACCTTTACAATGCAGCCGTTTCTGATACAACTGAAGAGCTGTTATTTTATGAATTTCCGGTTTTGTTTTCTGAGTTCAATACAACCGATATTGACCAATTTGAAGAAGAAGCGTGGTTATCGAAATATCAGCCAGAGATAAAAAAAGTGTCTTCCATTGTTTTGGATCAATTAATTGAAGAAAGGCGATACAAACCTTCCATGATCAAGATAGATGTAGAGGGAGGGGAGCTCAATGTAATAAATGGTCTTGTAAATTATATTGCCGCAAACAATTGTGTGCTGATCATGGAGTATTTAAGCGAAGCAAGAAAAAATGAGCCACACCAGAAAGCGGTGACTTTATTACAGCAATCAGGGTTTACAGCATTTGCTATTACAGAAGACGGGTCGGTTAAAAAATTGGATGATGTGAATGCCTATGTAGCCTCATTACAAAGTGAATCGGAGAATATTGTATTTAAAAAGTGATAAAACCTGAATTGAACCATATTTTAAGAATCAATTGTCATCTGCCAATTTCAATTCATTTATTTTTGCACGGGCTTTAACAGCCCATTTTTCTTATATGACCCGGTTACTGCTGTTATTTTTCTTGTTCATTTCATCCTATGTTTTGCAGGCGCAGAACCCTTTGCAACGTTTGCCGGGTGCCGGTTTATTGGGCGGAAACAGAATTGGTGGCGGCGGGGGCGGCGGCGGTGGTCCGTTTAAAGATTCGTTGTTACACCGTACCGGCTTTGAAGATTCGATTACCGTTGCATTTCGTTATTTAGACACGGCTCGGTTTTATTTTCTCGATTCAACGGTGAATGATTTCAGCAAGAAATGGCATCTTCCATGGACGCATATTTTTTTGGGCAACACAGGTAGTGCATCCCGCAGTTTATTGTTCAGTCCGAATATGAAACCAGGTTGGGATCATGGATTTCATGCTTATGATGCATACATACCAAGGCTGGAAGAAACAAAGTTTTACAACACAACAAGACCGTACACACAACTTGATTATATTCTTGGTGCAAAGGTTGAACAGAATATTGGTGTGCTGCATACACAAAACATCCGTTACAACTGGAACTTCGCTTTTAATTTTAAACTCATTAATGCACCGGGTATTTTCAGGAACACAAAGAATAATCACACGAATCTAAATTTTAATACCTGGTATACCACGCCAAACAGAAGATATACTGTTTACTTTATTGCGGCAAACAACAAGATCGGCGCAACAGAGAATGGCGGTATAAAAAGTACAAAGTTCCTCGACAGTTTACCCTTTTTTGCAGAGCGTTTCAGCATACCAACCAATATTGGTGGCGCTGAAGCGATTCAGAATAGTTTTTTGAGTAATGCCATTACAACGGGCAATCGTTATACTGTATCAAATTTCTTAGTCCGTCATCATTATGATATTGGTAAAAGGGATTCACTTGTAGTAAATGATACAACCACTGTTTATTTGTATTATCCACGATTTCGTTTTCAACATACAGTGCAGTTGAATCGTTATAAGTTTGAATTTGTTGATTCAAAAGTTGATACCGCCGGTTACAATTTATTGTATGGTTTAAATAATCTTCCCGACACGTTGGGCATAAAAGATTACTGGCAAACATTCACAAACGAAGTAGCTATTTATTCTTTCCCTGATATTAAAAACCAACAGCAGTTCATTAAAGCGGCAGCAGGTTATCAACAGCTCACAGCAGATTTTGGAACAGCAGAACCTTCCTTCTCCAACCTTTTTTTGAATGGTGAGTATCGTAATAAAACAAAGAATAAAAAATGGGATATGGAACTTGCGGGTACATTGTACATCGGTGGGTTTAACGCCGGTGATTACAATGTGCACGCTTCATTAAAACGTTTGATCGGGCAAAAACTTGGTTATCTCACACTTGGTTTTGACAACGTAAACCGCAAGCCATCTTTTATTCATGACGATTTAAGTAATTTCAAAAAACTGAATCTTGGTAATACAAGTTTTGGAAATGAAAACACTACTGTTGCATCAGCCTTGTATGAATTGCCGCAGCAGAAATTAAAATTGGGAGCAAAGTATTTTCTTGCAGCAAATTATATCTACTTTAAAAATTATTCACAGGCCGATCAGGAAGCTACCTTATTCAACGTACTTCAATTGCAATTGGAAAAACAGTTTCGTATCGGCCGTCACTGGAACTGGTATATTGAAGCATATGCGCAGCAATCAACAGCAGGTGCCCCCGTTAATCTGCCTTTGTTGTTTACCCGGAACCGTTTTGCATTTGAAGGCAAGTTCTTTAAAACGCTTAACCTGAGTACGGGTGTTGAGTTACGTTATCACACCCCTTATAAAGGCGATGGGTTTTCACCCATACTCGGCCAGTTCTTTTTGCAGAACGATACTACCATCAATAATCTCCCGGATATCGCTGCTTATGTTCAATTTCGCATCAGAAGTTTAAGCATGTTCTTAAGGGCGGAAAACCTCAATACTTTTCAGTTGGGTGTAAGCAACGGGTTCTTAAACAATAATTTAGCCGCCCCACTAAACCCAACCCCCGGTTTTTTCGTACGTTTTGGTGTTTATTGGGGTTTTGTTAACTGATCCACTGCATATCCCTTTGGTCTCAAATAGTTATCTTTGTCAACGTGTTGAAGAAGTTATTCATATCAATGATTGCCTTGTTCTACCTGTCTGCTACCAGCGGAATGGTTTTGAACGTGCATTATTGTATGGATAAGATATCATCCATTAGCTTTGGTCATGAAAAAGATCACAACGATGGCACTTGCGATAAATGTGGCATGCTCAAAACTGAAAATCATTGTTGCAAGGATGAAGTGGCGGAAGTAAAGTTGAATGATGCACATCTAACCTCATCGATTGATTTTGAACTTTCAAGCATTAGTGCAGGTCAGCCGGTGAGGTTGATCGATTTAAATGATTCCGAACAAGGTGTAACTGCTCTTCCGGTTGATGCCTACGTTTCTCCTCCTCCCAAAGCCTTCAACAAGGTTTATCGGGATGTAAGTACTTTCCTGATTTAGTTTAGATTGATATTTTGTAAATGTTCTGTACTTACAGAACTGTATATTTATTTAATCAACCTATAACTTAGTAAATCATGAAATCAATCCAAATAATTGCTGCATTCATTTTTTTGTTTGCAGGAACTTCAACCCTTAATGCTCAATCAAAAACAAGTGGTAAACAAGCTGCAGTAAAAACTTCTGTATTTAAAGTATGGGGTAACTGTGGTATGTGTAAGAAAACGATTGAAGGTGCTGCCAAAACAAACGGTGCAACATTTGCCGAATGGAATGAGGATAGCAAAATGCTCACGGTAAAATATGCTGCAGCAAAATCATCTGATGAAAAAATTCAAAAAGGTATTGCTAATGCGGGTTACGATAACGAAAAGTACACAGCTCCTGAAGATGTTTATAATAATTTACACGAGTGCTGCAAGTACGATCGTAAAGTGGCAGACAAAAAAGCAACTGAAGCTGCTGCATGTTGCATGAAAGATGGTAAATGCACTGGTGATAAAGCATGTTGCAAAAAAGTGGAAGGCAAATCTGATTGTTGCGCAAATGGTACTTGTGCAAAAGAAGGCGGCTGCTGCGCAGGAATGAAATGTGAAAAAGGTGGCGATTGTTGCAAGAAAGAAGGTACAGTTGCCATGACCGATTGCTGCAAAGATGGCAAATGCACACATCACTAAAATATGATAGAGCTGCTGAGAAAACATTTCTCAGCAGCTATTTACTCAAGCATCAAATAAGTTTCTATGAAAAAGTTCTTGTTCATTATAAGCGTGTTGATTGGCTTATCTGCTTCAGCGCAATTTAAATCGGCTACTTTACAGGCAAGTGGTTTAACCTGTGCCATGTGCAGTAACGCCATCAACAAATCATTGAAAACACTTTCGTTTATTGCAAGTGTGGAATCTGATATTAAAACATCCTCTTTCATTATCAATTTTAAAGAGGGTGCTGATATTAATTTTGATCAGTTGCGTAAGAAGGTGGAAGATGCAGGATTTTCAGTTGCCAAATTACAGATAGTTGCCAATTTCAATAATGTATCTGTTCAGAACGATCAACCTGTTACTGTTGCTGGTAAGCAGCTTTACTTTTTGTCTGTAAAAAATCAGCAGTTAAGTGGCGAGAAAGTGATCACCATTGTTGATAAGAATTTTTTACCGGCAAAAGAATATAAAAAATATGCAGGCCAAACCAAAGCCGAAAGTTTCAAAACAGGCGAGGCAAATGGTGTGCGAGTTTATCATGTAACAATTTAAATTATCCGGGAGGCCAATGGCTTCCCTTTTTTCAAACGATATGTACCGTTTTTTATTCGTCAGCTCGTTGCTGTTGATCTATTCAATTGCAAACGGACAGGAGTTATATATTTTTTCTAACCCGGCTTCGAATATTCCTGCAAAAACAATTGTGGCAAAGGCTGGCATGAAAACTATGCGTTCTTATCACAACAATGAACGTGAGTACAGATTTATGCCTGAGTTGCAATTAGGATTAACAAAGAACTGGATGCTTACCGGCGGCGTAAGTTTTTCAAATATGTTCTTTGAATCGAAACAACAATTTGAAAGTGCAAGGCTGTATACCAAGTACCGTTTTTACAGTAACGATGAAGTGCATAAACATTTCCGTGCTGCAGTGTATGCTTCTGGTGCATGGAGTAATAATCCTTTGGTGTACCAGGAATTAAACCTAGAAGGTGATAATAGTGGTATTCAGTTGGGCGTGGTGGCAACACAGCTCGTAAACAAATTTGCAGCATCAGCAGGCGTAGCTTTTGTAAGACAGTTGGAAAAAACAGATAAACTGGATTTAGGAATCCCTTTTTCAAACCAGGCGCTACAATACAATTTGTCGATGGGCTATTTGTTGTTTCCCCGTAAATATGAAAATTATAAACAAACAAATATCAATTTATACTGTGAGTTTCTTGCTCAGCAAAGCACAGATATAAAAGCCGGCTTTATTGATATTGCCCCCGCTGTTCAGTTGATTTTTAACAGCAGTACCCGTTTTAATGTGGGTGCCCGTTACCAGTTGACAGGCAATGCTCACCGTATGGCCGAACGTTCTGTGTTCATCAGCCTTGAGCATTACTTTTTAAATGCATTGAAATGAAACTGATTAAACCGATATTACTGTTTCTCCTTTCTTTATTCCGAAAAAAGAATTGTTGCAGATAAGTTTAAAAGCCTGTTCCATTGGAGCAGGCTTTCTTGTTTTCGCTCACGCCCGGTAGCTTTTCCGCTATTTTAATTTGACTATATGAAAAGATTTTCTAAATTTGTCTAAATATAAATTTAGGCAAGTCTAAAAAATAATTATGAGGGGTGTAATTTTTGTGGGATTGATGTTAATCAGCGCTGTAGTAAATGGCCAGCAGTTTTCTGTTAAGGGGGAGGTGGTAGACCTTCGGTCGGAAGAAAGGATCAAACATGCTACTGTGCAAAACGTAAACAGGCAGCAATCTGTACTTACCGATCATCGTGGCGAGTTTACCCTTATGGTTGCACCGGGTGATACCATTACAATTACTGCTATTGGTTATCTCAGCGATACTGTCGCTGTTTCTGCATCAACCAAAATGATCTCTGTTCAATTGCAACCGGCAACGAGATCATTAGAAGAGGTGGTGATCAGTGGTACATTAAGAGAGATCAGGAAATCAAACAGCCCGATTGCAGTTGAATCTTATTCCGCCAAATTCTTTAAGAAAAATGCAAGTGCTACCGTATTTGAAGCATTGTCAATTGTAAATGGTGTGCAACCTCAATTGAATTGCAATGTGTGTAACACTGGTGATATACATATTAATGGTATGGAAGGCCCTTACACGATGGTGTTGATCGATGGTATGCCGGTAGTAAGCAACCTTGCAACGGTGTATGGTTTTTCTGGTATACCTGCTAATCTGATCAAGCGGATCGAAATTGTAAAAGGTCCATCGTCTACTTTGTATGGCAGCGAAGCAGTAGCAGGTTTGATCAACATCATTACAAAAGATCCGGGATCTGCTGCTTTGTTTCATGCAGATGTATATGCTACATCTTATGATGAAGTGAATGCCGACATCAGCGCAAAGTTCAAACTCGGTAAAGCACATTCATTGTTGGGAGTAAACATATTCAACTTTGGTAAACGTTACGATGTGAATCAGGATAATTTCACAGATGTAACCTTGCAAAAGCGTATATCACTCTTTAACAAATGGAGCTTTGATCGAACAAATAAACTTCCTTTCCAGTTTGCTGTTCGTTTGTTAACGGAAGACAGATGGGGTGGTGAAATGCAATGGAATAAAACATGGAGAGGAAGTGATAGCGTGTATGGTGAAAGTATTTACACCAAACGCATGGAGCTGATCGGCAACTATGGTATTAAAGCAGGGAAGGAACAACTGCTGTTAGAATACTCCTATAATTTTCATCATCAGGATTCTTACTACGGAACCATTCCATACATGGCAAAACAGCATAGTGCGTTTGCTCAACTACGTTGGAATAAAGAAATTGGGAAACATAATATTTCTGCCGGCTTACCTTACCGTTTTATTTGGTACGATGATAATACAGTAGCAACGGCAAAACCCGATGGTGTAACCACACAACCATCTGTTCAAAAACTGCAAGGCTTATTTGTGCAGGATGAATTAAAATTTAATGATCGTTGGACAATGCTTGCCGGTGTGCGTTATGAATTAACAAATGTTCAAGGTGGAATTGTGTCGCCACGGTTAGCATTGAAGTGGAACAACGGTCAAAACCAGATATTTCGTTTCAGTGCAGGAAATGGTTTTAGAATTGTAAACCTGTTTACAGAAGATCATGCAGCATTAAGTGGTGCAAGAGAAGTGGTGATCGCTGAATCATTGAATCCTGAGCGTAGCTGGAATGGCAATGTGAATTACACAGGTACGTTTACCCCATCGTTTGGTTTTATTACATTAGATGCAACATTGTTTTATACTTATTTCACCAACAAGATCATTCCTGATTACGATACTGATCCGCAGAAGATCATTTATAAAAACATAGACGGCTATGCAGTATCAAAAGGGTTTACACTCAATACTGATTTTGCTTTTAAAAACAGGCTTAAGATCATTGCAGGCATTACATTAATGGATGTATTTACAAAGGAAGAAAATCGTGATGGGGTTGTCGAAAAACAACAGCAACTATTTGCTCCGAAATTTTCAGGTAATTATGCAGTGAGTTATACTTTCCCCAAATGGAAACTGGCAGTTGATCTTACAGGTAAAGTTTTTGGTCCGCAACGTTTGCCTGTTGTTCCGAATGATTTTCGTCCTGAGTATTCTCCATGGTTTACTTTGGCAAATCTGCAGCTGACGCAACGCATTGGTAAGAAAGTGGAAATGTATGGCGGAGTTAAGAACCTTTTGAACTTTATGCCCAATGATCCGATTCTGCGACCAGAAGATCCGTTTGATAAACGTGTAAATGATCAGGTGAATAATCCAAACGGATATACTTTCGATCCTTCATATAACTATGCTCCGTTGAGTGGAAGAAGAATGTTTTTAGGAATAAGAGTGAATATTGAGTAGCAGAAAATAGGGAAGTTAAAAAAGCGGCAAGAGTGATCCTGCCGCTTTTTCTATTTGTGGTCTGACGGCCAAGGGCCGTACCGACCAGAATTACATTCTCTCCGGGACTTTGATGCCCAGCAACTGCATGCCACTTGCAATAACATTCGCAGTTAATTCGCAAATAAGTAAACGTAATTGTTTCTTCTCCGTGCTTTCCGCATTCATCACAGAATGTTCAGTGTAAAATGAATTGAATGTCTTTGCAATATTGTAAACGTAGTTTGCAAGATGTGAAGGATCATGTTCACTGCCTGCTTGTTCAATTACTGTTGGATAATTTTCCAGGTCGATCAGTAATTCTTTTTCAAGTTTCAGAAGGTTTGTTGTTTGTAAGTTATTCCCTTGTGCTTTTTCCTTTCTTAATATTGATTTGATGCGTGCATGCGTGTATTGAATGAATGGTCCTGTGTAACCATGAAAATCAATTGACTCTTCGGGATTGAAGATCATTTTCTTTTTCGGATCAACACGTAACAGGTAAAATTTCAATGCTCCAATGCTGATGGTCTTGTATAATTCTTTTAATTCTTCTGCAGTAAAGTCTTTTACTTTTCCAAGTTCTTCTGTTTTTTGCTGAGACACTTGTTCCATTTCATTCAACAGATCATCAGCGTCAACAACAGTTCCTTCACGGCTTTTCATTTTACCGGTAGGCAGTTCAACCATGCCATAGCTCAAATGATAAATACTATCAGCATAAGGAAGCCCCAGCTTTTTACAAATGAGTTGCAGCACTTTCATGTGATAGTTCTGCTCATCACCAATTACATATATACTCTGGTCGATTTTGTACTCATCATATTTCTGCTGCGCCAAACCAATATCCTGTGTAATGTAAACAGAAGTGCCATCTTTCCGTTGTACAATTTTTTCATCAAGCCCATCAGCAGTAAGATCGATCCACACACTACCATCTTCTTTTTGTATAAACACATTTTTCTCTAATCCTTCCTGTACAGTTTTCTTTCCAAGTAAGTAGGTATTGCTTTCGTAATAGATCTTATCAAAATTACTGCCAATACGTTTATACGTTTCATCAAAACCGGCATATACCCAACTGTTCATTTCTTTCCACAACTCCATTACTTCCGGTTTGCCAGCTTCCCAATCTAAAAGCATTTGTTGGGTGGCTTTCATGATCGGTGCTTCTTTTTCAGCGTCATCTTTTTTCATTCCAGCAGCAATCAATTCTTCAACCTGCTTCTTGTATTCATCATTAAACATCACATAGTAATCACCAACAAAATGATCTCCCTTTGTATTTGTTGATTGCGGCGTGGCACCATTACCAAACAGTTGCCATGCGATCATGCTTTTACAAATATGAATACCACGATCATTTACAATACAGGTCTTCACTGTATCATATCCATTTGCTCTAATGATCTCCGCAATACTCCATCCTAAAAAATTATTACGCAGGTGACCAAGGTGCAACGGCTTGTTGGTATTGGGTGACGAATATTCAACCATCACCTTTTGATGCTTCGGTGCTGCTTTACCAAAATCGACATCATTGTAGTTCGTAGTTAAAATGTTGGTCCAGTAATTATCAGCGACGGTAAGATTCAGAAATCCTTTAATGATATTGTAAGCCGTAAAAAGCAGTGAGTGATTTTCTGTCAGAGATTTACCCAACTCATTTCCTAATGCATCCGGACTTTTCCCTAATGGTTTCAACAATGAAAACAGCACAATGGTATAATCACCTTCAAACTCAGGTTTTGTTTTGTTGATCTGGAAGTCTTTTGCAGTAAAAGCTTTGCCATATAATTGTTCCAGACTGTTGATTGCTGCCTGTTGTATCTGTTGCTGTATTGCCATTCTTTGTAATTGTGCCGCAAAAATAACTGAAATGCTGTAAGCGAAAGAGATGTGAAGAAGATTGAAAACAAAAAACCTCCCGAAAGAGGAGGTTTTTAAAAGTATAAGTTGAAAGAGTTATTGTCCGCCACCATTTACCCTGAATTGGAAACCATTGCGGCCGCCGCCTTGGTTCATTTCGCTCATGGGTTTAATATCGTAGTCTTTTGGGATAATAAATGTTTTATCATCCACTTTTGCAGTAAGATCAACTTTGGTTACCTGGTAATGAACTTTTGCTCCGTTTTGTCTTGTAAGTTCAAACTCCATAGGGAAACCTTTTAGTTTTTCTAATCCCGGAACATTTGCCATACGCATTACATCACGAATACGGAAGCCTTCACCAAAAACAAACTCTGGGGAATACCAAACTTCCTGTTGTACTTCTTGTCCACGACGGTCCTTGTAACGGATGAGTGCTTTTTTGCATTCCATACCGGCGATCTTCTTTGTTTCACTTAAATATTCAATAAATACTTCTGGATTAAATTGTTGAACTCTTTGCTGTTGAGGACGACCAGAATCAGCACTAGCCATCATCCGTTGCATGTCAGCTTCAGTTGTATAGAAACCCATCTTACGACCCATTGCTTCAAACAGGGTAGTGGTTTTCTTTTCTTTACTATCAATAATTACCTGGTTGGTGCCCATTCCCATATCACTTTCGATCTTGGTCATGCCATTCTTGAAAAACATTTTTGATCTAATCTCACCCTCACCTATTCGAACCATTACCCGGCCTTCGCCATCATTTGCTACGGGAGGTCCACCATCTGCATTAGGATTAGTGGTCTCGGTTTTCATTTGAATAACCGCTTCGTTAACTACTTGCTGGGCTGTACTTGTGCCGAACATGAAGAATGTGGCAATGGCAAAAACAATCAATTTCATCGTCTGAATTTTAGGGTGCTAAATTACGAGGCAGTTCGTAAAATTGTGCAACCGACCATGTAATTACGCAAAGGTTAACAAAAAAAAGAAGGGTTGATGGAAATCAACCCCGAAACCTAAACCAACTGCATGTAGAAAATCATAATTAGTTCATCTTTTTCAGCAAGGCATCAATTGCCTGATCAGCTGCGCCACCTGCTGATGGACGAACAGGGCTGAAAGATGATTTATTCATGAGTGCATCCATTTTACTGTCTGCATCTGTTGTGTTCAATTGTTTGGTGTTTTCAATTGATGAAGCGTAAACCATAAGGTCAACTTGCTCATCAGCTTCAATGTTACCAGCAGTTACCGCTTTTCTGAAAGCTGAAGCTTTTGCTTTATTCTCAGCATCATCAGCGATCATATTATCAACTGAGGCATCAGTGTCAGCAGCCTGCACCTGGAGCATTTTGCTGAAGAGGGGAGCAGCTACAGCTTCTGTAAAACTGTTGTTTATCTGGTTATCAGCAACGGCACTTTCAGTTTCCAGATTTTTGCTGTAGGCAACTGCCATCTTTCTGTTCATTTGTTCAGCAACAGTAAAGGACGCATCCATTTTATTGTCGGCTAAACCAATTGAATTGAAGTTGATCCTCTTATAAGTATAAGCTTTCAAGCTGTTTACCCATGTATTGATATCCATATTGTTGATCCTCACTTCAGCAGTAAATGCGTTTGTATTTGTGATCACAATTTGATGGTTACCGTTTACAAAAGTTACTGTGCAGCAGCTATCTGTAACGGCAGCTGTATTTTCATTTACACGTTTTGTGGTGTCGTCTTGGGTAAAAGACATTGAAGCAAAGGCAATAACTGCGAAGAGAGCTGTAGCGGTAAAACGCATCATTCTTCTGCCTAAACTGTTGTTGTTCTGTTTAAGTGTTCCGTTAGTTTCGGAGTTCACTGTTAATTTTGTTGTCATCTCGTTTTTTGATGTTTAAGGTTCTTTTTATTTTATCCCTTTCGGGGTTTCTTTCTTTCGATTGTATAACAAAGATACTATTTTAAACTGGTACTTTGCAATACATAATACCTTGTTTGGCTTATTAAGCTGATGAATGGTCAATTTTTTTGGATGACCGGTCATCAAGGCAATTTGTTCTGGTTTGTTCGCTTTCGTTTTTTGTTTGGTACCTGTTTATAGTGCAGTTTAACAGGGATGTTTTTCGAAGTAAACTGTCAAAGGCGGTGTTTCTATATTAACCGGAGCTTTGGGTACCTTTTGTTTGACGATGCAAATTTACAACAGGCTAAACTATCTTCCAACTAAATTTTCAAAAATTTTTGAAAATTACATACTTACTGACAGTTTAGTGTTTTCCATTAGTATTTTTCATTCGGTTTAAGCGTATTTTTTGCAAATTTTTCAAGATTTCACCAATGGTGCCTTGAGTTTTTGCAAACGCACGCTTTTTAATTTTGCTTCAAAGAACTTGTATAGATGTGACGGTAAACGTTCTGTTTTGTTACATCAACAGCACAAAATTCTTTTCTTTTTTTGGGGAAAGGGAGTGAATTGAGGATGGATGGCATGAAGGAAATGTTAACGCAAAACGCCTACTTATGAACTGCGGAAATTGGATGACGAAAGGTGCAAAACACTGATTAAAGTGGTATAACCCAAATATGTGATGTAGGATGAACGGTTTTAGCCTCAGGCTTTTTGGCTGTTCTCCAGCTTAATGCGCTTTGCCAGCCAACTTTCTTTAACAGGAATTAGCCAGTTTTGCTCCAGTTCTTCTTTTGTTTGAACGAGGTTGTTAATATATATGGTGTCACCATAAAGAAAACCATTGTCAACTGCGTATTGTAACTGACCAAGGGGAAGAAGCTCAATTTTATCTTTACGAACAAAGGCCAGGTTCTGTCTGTCGAACATAGAAACCTTATATAATTGCTCAATTTCTTTAATAAGCCGAACGCTGCTATCAGTACTGCAGCCACTTACTCCGGTCGCCTGTTCATCGGCCATCAGAACAATGAACTGCCCGAAAAACATAGTCCCGAAACCTTTTACCGGTGTGCCATGGCTTTTCCAGTTCTCAACAAAGTGATTGAGCAGGTCTTCGATCTGTATAGCCTCGCCTAAACTGAACATGCGGCTGCTTTGGTAGATCCATACACGGGAGTCGGGAGCAAAATCGGCCGGGAGTAAATGTTTGTATTCAAGGTTCATACAGCAAAGTTAATGGGAGTCGAGTGATTATAGCCGGCTAATCGTTTCCCGTTTTTTTCAGTCGTTTTACACGCATGTAGTTTCTGATGGCATCGTACACTGAAAAACAAATACCAATAGTGGCAATAATAAGTAAGTAGGTTTTCCAGGCTTCTGTAAAACTCCCCTTTACCTCTGCGCCGGTAATTCGGCTAATGCCCCAAACCAGTGAAAGTAATGCGGCGAAAATAACTCCGCACAGCAACGCTATAAAAAATGCAAGGCCTATATAATGGAATAAAGCAGATCGAAAGCTGCGGAATTGCAATGGCTCCTCTTTTGTACCCATACTCTTTGTTTTTGACCATGTGTCGGAGTCGAGCAAGCCAAGAATCAGACCAAGAATAAGATAGCGGATAAAATCCTGTTGTGAAATATTGTTAAAAGAGAATTTTCCTTCAAACCAATCAACCAACACACGTATTAAAAGAAATATCAGGAAAAACAACGCTGTTCGTTGAAAGAAGTTTTTCCAGTTAAATCCGGTCAGAAAGTTTTTCATTCGATTTAATTTGCAACAATGCCTTATTGTAAACTTGCAGCAACCAATTCAGCCACATCTAATACCTGCATCGAGTCTTCTTTTTCAGCAACCTTAACGCCATCCGTCATCATCGTATTGCAAAACGGGCAAGCTGCGGCAATAACCGAAGCGCCGGTTGCAACAGCTTCACCTGAGCGTTCCCAATTTACTCGTGTTGTACCCTTTTCTTCTTCTTTAAACATTTGTGCACCGCCGGCACCACAACACAAGCCATTGCTGCGGCAACGTTTCATTTCAACTAATTCAGCATCTAAAGCTTCTAAGACTTTGCGTGGTGCTTCGTAAATATTATTTGCACGGCCCAGGTAACAACTGTCGTGGTAAGTAATTTTTTTGCCCTTGAATGATCCGCCTTCTTTCAGTTTTATTTTTCCATCATCAATCAACTGTTGTAATAACGTTGTGTGGTGAATGACTTCATACGAACCTCCTAACGCAGGGTATTCATTTTTGAGTGTATTGAAACAATGCGGACAGGTTGTTACAATTTTTTTAATGCCATATCCATTCAACACCTGTATATTATTATAGGCCATCATCTGAAACAGGAATTCATTTCCGGAGCGGCGGGCAGGATCACCCGTACACATTTCTTCTTTCCCAAGAATGGCAAATTTTATTCCTGCTTTTTCTAAAATAGTGGCAAATGCTTTTGTGATCTTTTGTGCACGTTGATCAAAACTACCGGCACAACCCACCCAAAAAAGTACTTCGGGTGTTTCGTTATTTGCCATCATTTCAGCCATTGATGGTACATGCATACATATTCAATTTGTTTCAAAACTAAGTGAAAGCGATGAAATTACAGGCAGCTGTTTGTTCATATATTCTTTGCGGCGGTTATCTTTGAATTTCATGTTGAAGAAATTTTTTGAACGACTGACGAATTGGGAACTGTGGCCTTTTGCGGTGATCTATTTTCCCATCAGCTTTGTGTGGGTATGGTATATGATCCGGAGCAGGGCGTTTTGGTTTTTTACTCCATCCAATCCAACAATTGCATTCGGAGGTTTTGAAGGCGAAGGAAAAAAAGAAATGTACGATCAGTTACCAGCCCATACAGTTCCACGTACGATCTATATTATGCATGATCTTTCCTTTGATGAAGTGAAGAAAAAACTTGCATTGGCTGGGTTCACGTATCCTTTTATTGTAAAACCTGATGTGGGTATGAAAGGTATTCTCTTCCGCAAGATTGATACCGAAGATCAATTGAAAAAATATCATGAGCGTATCCCGGTTGAATATATTGTGCAGGACTTGGTGGAGTTGCCTGTTGAAGTGAGCGTGTTTTATTTCCGTCACCCATCAGCACAAAAAGGAACAGTAAGTGGTTTTATTCATAAAGAGCTGTTGCATGTAATTGGAAACGGTACCGACATGTTACAACAATTAATTGCAAACCATCCACGTGCAAAACATCGTATGTTGGAAATGCAGCATCGTCATGCTCATCGTTTTGACAGGGTGATTGAAAAGGGTCATATTTTTTATCTGTCGTATGCAGGTAATCATAACAGGGGGGCTCATTTCACCAACCTGCGGAATGAGATCGATGAAAACCTGCATAAAGTGTTTGATGAGTTGAGTCATTATTCAAAACATTTTTATTATGGCAGGTACGATATTAAAACAACGAGTATTGAAGATCTGAAGCAAGGCAAAAATTTCATGATACTTGAATATAATGGCTGTGGTGCTGAGCCCAACCACATTTATGATTGTAACATGAGTTTGGGAGAAGCTTACCGGGAAATTTTGAAACACTGGAAAGCGTTGTACGAGATCAGCAAGCATAATAACAGGAATGGGTTCCCTTACTGGAGTTTTCAAAAAGGCTACAGGTTTTTGAAACAATCGCAACAGCACTTTAAGCTCTTGCAGAAATATGATTAATTTCAAGTTCAATTCAATTTATGAGTACCGATCAAAAGTTTCTGCTGATACGCAACTACGATTTGTTTGCTCATATCAGTGATGAGGAATATGAAGAACTGCACCTTGATCATCATTTTATTGAAGCTAATAAAGGCGAGTATATTTATTTCGATTCGCAATATCACAACAAACTTTATTTCCTGAAAGGCGGCACTATCAAGATCGGGTACATTGATGAAGAAGGGAAAGAAGTAATTAAAGAGATCATTCGTGAAGGAGAAGTGTTCGGGCAGTTTACATTGGAACGTAATAATCTTAACGGAGAATTTGCACAGGCTTACAAAGCTGATGTATCACTTTGCGCATTTAATATTGAAGATTTCGAACGCTTACTCAAAACAAAACCAAACATCGGTTTTCATTATACAAAACAGGTTGGTCAGAAACTCCGCAAGTTTGAAAGCAGGTTATTGAATCTTTTGAACAAGGATGTAAAGACGAGGCTGGTTAATTTTTTAGTGATGCTTGCACGTGAAGAAGGTGAAACCACAAATGAGGAAGAATACACTATCCAGAATTTTCTTACCCATGAGGACATTGCACAGCTTATTGGCAGCAGCCGGCAAACAGTAACCACCATGCTTAACGAATTGGAAACAGCAGGCTTCCTTACTGTTACCCGACAGATGATCAGTATCCCTTCCGTTAAAAATCTGCAAAAGAGTTTAGCTGTCAGTTGAGCGACATAGGCAGCTTCAACCATAGTTTACTTTTGTTTCATTAAATCAACACAATGAAGCAGGTTTTTTTATTCATGGTTTTCTTTTCAGCAGTTTTTGTTACTTCAGCACAGGATCAAAAACGCACTCAAGCATTTAATCTCGAAAAAGGATTGGCTGTGCAGGGTTATGATGTTGTTGCTTATTTCAGTGGACAGGCAATAAAAGGAGAATCGTCACTTGCAGTTATTCATCAGGGAATCCGGTATCATTTTTCATCTACTGTCAACAAGGAAGAGTTTAAAAAGAACCCGGGCAAATATGAACCGCAATACGGCGGATGGTGCGCCTATGCAATGGGCGCTAACGGAGAGAAAGTAGAGATCGATCCGGAAACGTTTAAGATTTTAAATGGCAAACTCTATCTCTTCTATAACAAAAGGTTTAACAACACGCTCAAAACCTGGAATAAAGACGAGCAGTCTTTGAAAGCAAAAGCTGATGCAAATTGGGGCAAACTTTTTCATTGATCTTTTCAACCACATCATTTATATGTCAATCATGAAGCCATTAACTATTGTTCTTTGGGTATTACGTTTGCTTGCTGCTGTTATTATGTTGCAAACACTCTTCTTTAAATTCTCCGCCAGCGAAGAATCAGTTTATATTTTTTCAACAATCGGTATGGAACCATGGGGGCGTATTGGTACAGGTGTAATGGAACTGGTCGCAGCAATACTTATTTTGATTCCACGTACAACTGCATTTGGTGCTTTACTCGCCATCGGTTTAATGAGCGGAGCCATATTCTTTCATCTTGCCACACTCGGAATTGAAGTAAAAGGCGATGGCGGACTGTTGTTCATTTATTCGTTGCTTGTTTTTATAAGCTCTGCAATATTGTTATTTGTTTATCAATCGCAGATAAGAGTATTGCTCAGCTCCGTGTTGCCAAAAAAATCGTAAGTATAAATATGGAAAAAGGAAAATACCTGTTTGCAGCTATGGCGTTGTTATTAACGTTTGTTGCAAAAGCCCAACAATTAATGCCTGTTGACCAAGGTTCAACAGTTGAATTTGTGATCAGCAATCTTGGGTTTGATGTTACCGGCAAACTCAATGGTTTAAAAGGAACAGTGTTGTTTGATGAAAAAAATCTGTCGGCTTCCTCCTTTGCCGTTACAGTAAATGCAGCCACTATTGATACCGATAATAGCACACGAGATAAACATTTGCGTGGTGATGATTACTTTAATGTGAAAACTTATCCACAGATCAGGATACAATCAGTAAAGCTGGCTAAATCTGCTACAAACGGATACTACGTAGTTTTTGCAAGGCTCACCATTAAAGAAACAACGAAAGACATCAGTTTCCCTTTTACAGTTACACAGGAAGGAGGCGCTTACCGCTTTAAAGGGGAATTCAATATTAAGCGTCGTGATTTTGGGGTAGGGGGAAAAAATACAATTTCCAACGATTTAAAAGTGAAATTGAACGTACTCACTAAAAAATAACTATTTTTAAAAAGCAACAAACTATCTATGCAGCTATACAGCGCTATCAGAACATCTTTTCAACAGTTGAATGAAGTGATTGATCATTTAACCGTTGAGCAATATCAAACTCCTTCAGAGAATTTATCAGGTTCTTCTGTTGGCCAGCATACACGTCATATCATTGAATTATTTCAATGTTTGCTGGCAGGTTATGCAAACGGAACTGTTTGTTATGATGATCGTAAACGGGATGTGCGTATTGAAACCGATCCTTTGTTTGCAAAGCAACTGTTGGCAGATATTGCATCGTCTATTGAACATGAAAATATAGAGTTGCAGCTTGCTGGCGTATATGATGAAACATCAACAGAACAACTTCATCTTACAACCAACTATAACCGTGAATTACTTTATAATCTTGAACATACAGTACACCACATGGCCTTGATCCGTGTGGGATTAAAAGAATTAAAAACAGAACCGGTGGGAGAGCATTTCGGCATTGCTTCTTCCACTATCCGTCACCGTGAACAATGTGCACAGTAACTTATATACCCAACAACGATTCTTTTTTCCTGACATCAAACAGGGATGAAAAAAAAGTACGTTTAAAAGCAGAGCAACCGGAGTGGTACAAATTTGCCAGTGGTAATTTGTTATTCCCAAAAGATGGTAATGCCGGCGGCACTTGGATGGCATTGCATGAAAATGGAAATGCAATGGTGTTATTGAACGGAGGGATTGTTAATCACCATTACAATCCACCTTACCGCAAAAGCAGGGGATTAATTTTTTTGGATGTGTTCGATCATCCACAACCTGTTTCTGCATTTGAACAAATTCACCTGCACAAGATTGAACCGTTCACACTCGTTATTCGCCAGGCAAATCAATTATTTGAAACGAGGTGGGATGGGCAGGAAAAAACAATCAGGGAATTAAATGCAGAGTCTGCTTATATCTGGTCATCTGCTACTTTATATACTGATGACGTCATTGCAAAAAGAAAAAGTTGGTTCGAAATTTTCCTGAAAGAATATTCATCAATTGGAAGTAAAGAAATTTTGCATTTTCATCGCTTCGCCGGCGATGGCGATGAGCAAAATGATGTATTAATGAACAGAGGTAATGAATTGTTTACTGTAAGTATTACCCAACTGCATCGCCAAAAAGATCTATCGCACATGCATTATCATGATTTAGTTAGTGAACAAATCTCCACTCAGCAATTCAATCATTCTATTTCATCGTTGCATGCGTCTGTCTAAACTGTTTACGCATCACCCGTTTTTTATTCGCCTGTTTCATTGGGAATACTGGAGCTTCAACACAGTGTATGGATGGATCTATCCCATCTTTGCCATGCTTTGTATAAGAGCAGGAGGCAAGTTTTTTTTTACTGCTGCTAACCCAACCATCAAGCACGGTGGTTTTTTAATGGAACCCAAACAGGATATTTATCCGCTCATACCTAAGCAATATTATCCGGCTTTCTTTTTTGTACCTGCAGGAACATCTATCGATAATATTCAGCAACAAATAGAAACACATCAGTTCAAATTTCCGCTTATTGCAAAACCGGTAATTGGCATGCAGGGAAAAGCAGTGAAGAAAGTGAACTCGGTTGAAGAACTGAAACATTATGCAGAGGTTTGTACTGTTGATTACATGGTGCAGGAACTTTCACCATATAAACATGAGGTGGGAGTTTTTTATCATCGCATGCCCAATGAAAGTACAGGAACTGTTACAGGTATTGTAGCAAAAGAACCAATGACGGTTTTTGGTGATGGCGTTTCAACGTTGTATCAACTTATTTTAGAGGAGCCTCGCTATATTCTGCAGATAGATGCATTAAAACAGATATTTGGAAAGGATATTCTGCAGGTGTTACCCAAAGGAAAAGAATTGATTCTTGCGCCATATGGAAACCATGCACGAGGTTCGAAGTTTGTTGACTGGACGCATAAAGCCGATGCTGAATTCATTAAAAATATTGATGCAGTTTGCACGCAGATCAATGGATTTCATTACGGCCGTTTAGATGTGATGTATAACGACTGGGATGATCTGCGGCAAGGAAAAAACTTTCACATCATTGAACTTAACGGCGCAGGAAGTGATCCAACACACATGTACGATCCCAAGCATTCGTTGTTCTTTGCCTGGAAAGAAATTATCAGGCATTGGTTTATTTTGTACCGCATCAGTAAACAGAATCATGCGAAAGGCCATTCATACATGTCATTAAAGGAAGCCAGGGAAATGTTCCGTAGTAATAACCTGCACGTAGCCTCATTAGATGCAATTGCTCCAAAATTATGATCGCTCATTTGCTTCAAGCCTTTATATTTGTTTTATGCCACAGTTTGCAAAAATTCTAATGTGGGGCTTTATCATCAGCTTTTTAGGTTCATTGCCTCTTGGAACACTTAATATTGCAGCAATGCAGATCGGTATTACCGATGGCATTTCTCCTGCGCTTTGGTTTTCTGCCGGTTCATTAACTGCTGAAATTATTTATGTACGTCTTTCACTTGTAGCCATGGACTGGGTACGCAAGCAGGAAAAATTATTGAAGGCACTCGAATGGGTTACGTTCATCATTGTTTTGGCACTTGCTATGTCTAGTTTTTGGGCTGCTGCACATCCATCGGTAGGCGAGAATGTGATCTTGTCAAGCGGCATGCATCGTGGTTTGCTCGGATTTACCATGAGTCTTATTAACCCGGTGCAGATTCCTTTCTGGTTTGGATGGAGTACAGTGCTGTTCACTAAAAAAATATTGAAACCCGAGACTGGAAATTATAATTTTTACATCATCGGCATTGGCATCGGCACCTTTGCGGGTAACTGTATTTTTATTTTTGGGGGAAGACTATTGGTTGACCGTTTAAATGCAAGTCAACATTTGCTCAACTGGATCATAGGGGGCGTATTCTTATTTACTGCCTTATTTCAACTCTACCGGATCTTCCGTAAAAAAGATGCGATCCATCAATTAGAACATCCCGAAGAAGTAACAGGTGGGTTGGAGAAAAATATTCATTGATATTCAGGAAGAGTGAATTATGATTTCGGATTTAAATGCACTCAACTCTGCTCCATTTCCTCAGCCCATTTATCTCTCTCATCAGGACTGAATTTCCAGGGCGCAAAATTATTCTCAACGTTGCTGAACATTGCATTCCATTCGCCAGGTGCATTACTGTCTTCCATAATTAAGGAGCGGCGTAATTCAAGAATGATACTAAGCGGGTTGATGCTTACAGGACATTCCTCCACACATGCATTACAGGTAGTGCAGGCACGTAACTCTTCAACCGTGATATAATCGTTTAACAATGTTTTATTGTCGGCAACAAATTCTTTGTTTGCATTGATGTTGCGACCCACTTCTTCCAAACGGTCACGTGTACTCATCATAATTTTTCGTGGACTCAATAATTTTCCTGTTGTGTTAGCAGGACAGGCTGCACTGCAACGACCACACTCTGTACAGCTATATGCATCCAATAAACTTTTCCAGCTGAGATCAAATACATCTTTCGCTCCGAATTTTGATGGAGGAGTTGCATCTGTTGGTGCAAGTTCGGGCTGCATCATATACTTCACTTCATTTTGAACAGAAGTCATATTTGTCATTTCACCGGTGTTGGTCAGGCGTGCATACCATGCATTGGGGAATGCAAGTAAAATATGAAGATGTTTGCTCCAGGGTAAATAATTGAGGAATGCAAGAATGCCAAGTATATGCAGCCACCATGCGCTTCGTTCAATTGCTATCAATGATGTTTCAGATAAACCAGCTAATGAAGAAGCAAATAAACCGGAGATCACAAAATTGCCGGTATCATGGTAGTGATCTGCGCCATTCAATTGTAAAGCACGGTCGGTTGCATTCATCAGCAGGAACAACGACATCAATACAATTTCAGTAATGAGGATATAGTTTGCATCGCTGCGTGGCCAGCCGTTGAGATCATTACTTAGGAAACGTTTTAATTTCAAAACATTTCTGCGCACAAGAAAGATGACACAGGAAACCAATACCAATAATGCTAATACTTCAAATGAATTGATGAGGAATGAATAGAAAGAACCTAGTAGTGGATAGAACAGGCGATGTGTGCCAAGTAGTCCATCCAGCACAATTTCGAGCACTTCTATATTAATGATAACAAAACCTAGATAAACAAAGAGGTGTAACACTGCAACCAGCGGGTTTTTAAACATCTTCTTTTGACCAAAGGCCAACAGCAGCATATTCTTCCATCGTACACCGGGGTTATCCGTCAGGTCTTCATCAAAACCAAGAAAAATATTCCTCCGGATCTCCTTTACTTTTTTGCTGAAGAACCAAACAGCTCCTACAAAACAAAGGGCAAACAAAACCTGTTGAACGATCTGCATACAAACGTTATTTGTATTGCTAAGATAAGAGTTAAAGGTATAAGACGCATGGTGAAAGGTATTGCCGTAAGGTGTGAGTTATTTAAATTCTTTAAATCTTTTGCTTACAACATTCTCCTTTCTGCTTTTTTTTCTTTCCCTATTTCTTCGCATCTTTAATTTCTCAACTATGGAAAAGAAATACATATTAGATAAGGATAGCACCAATCGTAAATTAAAACGACTGGCTTTTGAAATTGTGGAGCGCAATCACGATGAGCAGCAAATGTTTTTTGCCGGCATCAGGCAAAATGGATCGATCGTCGCAAAAACATTGGCAGAAGAGGTGATGAGCATCAGTAATATTCACGTGGAACTGGTGGAAGTAACGCTTGATAAAAAATATCCTGTGGAAGTATTTCTTGACCGTGAGATCGGGTTCAATAATCAATCTGTTTTATTAATAGATGATGTGGCCAACAGTGGTAAAACTATGCTGTACGCCTTAAAGCCTTTTCTCAGTTTTCAGCCAAAGAAAATTCAAACCCTTGTATTGGTTGAACGCACACATAAAACCTTCCCGGTACAACCCGATTATGTGGGCTTATCTATTGCCACCACATTGGAAGAACATATATACGTAGAACTGAAAGGCGATGAAATTACTGGAGCGTACCTGACTTAATTGAGCAGTTTCAATTCAAATAATTTACTCCAATTTTTTCCTGTAACAAATAATTTGCTTGCGCTACTGTCCCATGCAATGCCATTGAGTACCTTTTCACTATCGTTTGCACCAACTAATTCGGGATAGGATTGTTTCAAACTGCTCATATCAAGTTTTCCGGTTACATTTCCTGTTACAGGATCTATCTTAAGTATTTCATTCGATTGCCAAACATTGGCATAAACAGCGCCATTAATAAACTCCAGTTCATTAATGTTGTTGCGCAGCCCGTTATTATCCTGTATGCTGATGCGTCTTATTTCTTTCAACGTTTCCGGATCCCAGAAATAAAGATTGCTGCTGCCATCGCTAACAATTAATTCTTTGCCATTGTTGGTAATACCCCAGCCATCATGATTATAATTGAACTCTTTTAGTTTTTTAAATGTTGCAAGATCATACACATAGCCTTTCCTGTTTTCCCATGTGATCTGGTACACTTTATCATTTAAGATAGTAATGCCTTCGCCAAAAATATCGGCTGGTAGTGTTACTTTTTTTGTTTGCTTACCAGTAGTAAGATCAACAGGGCCAACCCATGATCCATTGTTGAGCGCATTACCTGGATTGCCCGTGCTTTCATACATAGTTCCTTTATAAAAGATCAAACCCTGTGTGAAAGACGAACTGTCATGTGGGTAATCTTTTACAAGTTTATAATTTATACCTGTTGGCGCTGGTATGCTTGGTAAGTTAGTGGTTGTTTCATCAGTTTCGGGATCATTCCCGCATGAAATTAAAAGGAACAAACCAAAGAATAGGTTGTAATTTATTTGTTTCAACATGCGCCAAAAATAAGTAAAAGCCATTTATACCTTTGTGAAAATCATGTGAATGAAATGGAGCTGGTATTGGCAAAACGATTATTTTCCTAAAGCGGAAAAGTGATCAAAATTGGATAATAAAAAAATATATATATCAATACCCTAATTAGGGTATTGCATTTTAAAAAAAATGTATCTACGTTTACCAACGCAAAAAACACATTCCAGCCCCAACGAAAGCAAACACCGTTTCTATGTTATTTTTATTAAGTTGCTTTCTGCTCCCCTTTGAATTGCTTTAATGCCAATGAATCCTTGCTTTAACTTTCAGTAATCCTTAGTACTGTCCACTCGTTTTATTGTTTTATCTGAACGCATGATTATACTTCATAGAAAGAGGTATAGGTAACTTTTTGTGTTCGGTGTAAACTGTTGTCCTGTCTTTAAGATCCTCTCAATAGCCTCCTGTGGAATGTTAGAAATTTTTCACTTAAAAAATTCGACAATGATGAACAAACTGCTACGCACCTCAAAAGGTGAGAAAAACGAGCACAGTAGGAATTGGCTTTGGCGACAGATGCTTTTTCTCCTTGTGTTTCTCTCTGCGTTTAGTCCAACGGGACTAACGCAAGTGAATCCCGTGATCGATGGTAATCCTATCGACTGGAATTCTGCAAATTTTAACCTATTCACAATAAAACAGTACGAAAGCGATGCTTTTGGTAATGGTGTTGTGGATAACCAGTTTACGGAAGGCTCAAAAGATTTCTTTTTTGCCAATCAGTTGGTCTGGTCAATCAGTCAAACAAAGGCAAAGAACGACATTGCAAATGCTGCCGCCATCATTAAAGATGGTATTTTGTATTTTGCGGGCGATCGTACTTCCAATAATGGAGATGCCCAGATTGGTTTCTGGCTTTACTTAAATGGAACTGGTCCCGTTACTGTTGGTGGTAATAATATCTTTAGTCCACCACATGTTGACGGAGATGTATTAGTACTTGCCGATTTTACCGGCGGTGGTCGTACCGCAACTGTAACCATTTATCAGTGGGATGATGATGGTGTTGCTCCTGCCGGGCAAACAATTGTTCCAAATACGAACAACAATTTAAGAACAACAAACCTGGTTGGAACTGTTGCGGAAAACAATGACAACCAGTATCCGATTCCAACAGGATGGTCGTTTATTCAACCGACTTATGATTATAACATGTTCTTTGAGGGAACAGTTAACCTCACAGGACTGGGCGTTTTGAATTTGTGTAACACAAGTTTTATTCTTGAAACAAGATCTTCTCAATCAATTACTGCCTCTCTTGATGACTTTGCCGGTGGCGCATTCAATGTAACGCCGCCTGCTTTGATATTAACTGGTAGTTCAATTTGTGTATCTGCGCCGGGCACAGGTACTATTACTTCTACCACTTCACAATCAGGGGCTTCTTATCAACTTTATAACAGCGCTGACCAGCCGGTTGGCTCTCCCAAGAATGGTACGGGTTCAGGTTTAACATGGACAAATCTTCCAGTTGGAACCGGGTATTATGTTATTGGAGTAGGTTCCATTCCTGCTTGTACTTCTACCAGTAATGAAGTAAATGTAACGTCAATACCCTTGCCAACCGTAACTGCAAATGATAATTCTGTTTGTGTGGGTTCAACAGTTCAACTCACTGCAACACCTGCTGGTGGTACATGGAGTGGAGCTCATGTAAATGCAAGCGGACTTTTCAATGCAACCGGTCTGGCACCTGGTCAATATGTAGTAACTTA
Source organism: Lacibacter sp. H375 (assembly GCF_037892425.1). Taxonomy (NCBI): domain Bacteria; kingdom Pseudomonadati; phylum Bacteroidota; class Chitinophagia; order Chitinophagales; family Chitinophagaceae; genus Lacibacter; species Lacibacter aquaticus. Next base: position 405 of record NZ_JBBKTT010000001.1, on the reverse strand, counting down.
TAGTTATACAGATCCGCAGACGGGATGTAGTAATTCCGATCCTGCTACTGTAACTGTGAATCCTAATACCAGTACAACAGATCTAACACCGTTAAATCTGTGTCCGGGTGCAAGTGCAACGTTTACCACAACAGCCAGCGGAACCGGACCATTCACCTATGTATGGAAGAAGAATGGAGTAGTGATCGTAGGAGCAACAACAAACTCTTACAATATTCCAAGTGTGGCTGCAGGTGATGCAGGAACGTACAGCGTTGAAGTAACAGGAGCATGTAACACTTCTACCGAAAGTGCAACACTTGAAGTGAAGACCGCAACCAGTACAACAGATTTAACACCGTTGAATCTTTGTCCAGGTGCAAGTGCAACGTTTACCACAACAGCGAGCGGAACCGGACCATTCAC